>NZ_JBHZPJ010000046.1:0-4576761 GCF_042788075.1 Nocardioides sp. YIM B13467 | reverse complement strand
CGGCTCGTCATAACGAGCCGACTCGGCGCTGGTTCAGGTCAGGACGAGCCGACTCGGTCAGCAGCGGTGTCGAGTCTGCCGGGCTCCTGCGCGTTCTCCTACAGTGGTGCGATGACCTCGACCGCGCGGACTACAGCGCGCATCCTGCTGGGCGTGATCATGGTGGGCGCCGGGGTGGCGCATCTGACCACCCAGCGACAAGAGTTCCGAGCGCAGGTGCCCGACTGGTTCCCGGTTGACGAGGACCTGACGGTGGTCGGCTCGGGCGTCGTCGAGATCGGGCTCGGGCTGGCCTTCGTCCTGCTGCCGAGTAGGCGACGTCTCGTCGGAGCGCTGCTTGCCGCGTTCTTCGTGGCGATCTTCCCCGGCAACATCGCGCAATATGTCGAAGGCGTCGACGCGTTCGGTCTCGACACGGACAGCAAGCGGCTGATCCGGCTGTTCTTCCAACCCTTGCTCGTCGTCTGGGCCCTGTTCGGCGGCGGCTGGCTGAGACGTACGAGAGACGACGACTGAACCCACCGACCTCATGGCGGCTGCGGCTAATGGGCGGCGGCCTGAGCCCCCGCCCACGTACGCAGGTAGGACTCGGAACCGCGGACGATGTCGTCGACGACGTCCTGGCCGCCGGTGAGGCGGAGGTCCTCGAGGTAGTCGGGGATCATCCCGTAGTGGGCGACGCCGTCGGTGTTGTAGTCCCAGATCCGCTGGCCGGTGACCTGGCGGTCGACGACGGAGCCGCCGTCGAAGCTGCGGAACGGGTAGCTGACGCGCGTCTTCGCCGGGCCAGGCGTGCCGCCGAAGCCGTTCATGTCGAAGCCGAACCCGATGCCGGCGCCGTAACGGTCACGGACGGGTGCGGTGCGGGCGTACTCGGCCAGGAACTGGTCGGTGCTGTGGCCGTAGATCGTCGAGAAGCCGCCGAGGGCGTAGAGCCGGTCGAGGTAGCGCTCGTCCATCCAGGAGTGGCTGGCGAGGGCGCCGGGGTAGTCGGTCTCCTCGAGGATGTCGAGGGTGCGGCCGGCGGCCTTGGCGCTCATGTGGTCTACCTCGACCATCATGCCGCGCTTGATCAGCCCACGGAGGGCGTATTCGCCGAGGGCGGAGAGGCCGTGCGGGTTGCAGACGGTGCCCTCCGGGTAGATCGGCGGCTGCGGCAGCCAGGCGAGCTCGGCGGGACGGTCGACCAGCCGCGGGTTGTTGTCGTGCGGCTGGCCGGGGTCGCAGGCCTTCGGCGTCCAGAACGTCCCGGTGGTGAGGAACTGACCGGCGTTGATCAGCAGCCCGGTCGTGCCCTCGTCGTAGCGGACCCCGCACAGCGCGTTGTCGAACTTGTGGCACAGGAACATCGACGAGACCCCGAGCGACTTCAGCTCGTCGAGCCCCGCGTCGATGTTGGCGCGGGTGCACGAGGGCAGCCGCAGCTTCTGGGAGCAGCCGAACGGCTCGGAGGTCTCCACGCCGAGCACGACGGCGAGCTTGCCGGCCTCGATCACCTCGCGCGCCTGCTCGGCGTCGGTGACGATCCGGTACCACCCGCGCCCCTCGCCGCCGTACTGCGCGTCGATGAAGGCCTGGGTGTCGTACGCATCCCGAGCCTGCCTCCGCACCGCGGTCATCTCGTCGCAGGACTGGTGGGTGCCGGGGTTGATCGCGCACAGCGCCTTGTTGCTGGTCAGCTGCACCACCAGGAT
The DNA here is from genome assembly GCF_042788075.1 of Nocardioides sp. YIM B13467. Taxonomy (NCBI): domain Bacteria; kingdom Bacillati; phylum Actinomycetota; class Actinomycetes; order Propionibacteriales; family Nocardioidaceae; genus Nocardioides; species Nocardioides sp. YIM B13467. The sequence continues at coordinate 4,575,067 of NZ_JBHZPJ010000046.1, read as the reverse complement.
CCGCTGTCCGCCGCGCCAGGCGCGCTCGACCCAGCGGTAGTACATCTGCTGGTGGGTCAGCGAGTCGTAGGCCGGCCAGTCGGCGAACGACGGCCAGCCGGTGGTGTCGTGGAACCCCAGCGGGCTGCCCGTGCGGGTCAGGTTCTCCAGCAGCGCGGTCTCCCCGGCGATCCCATGGGAGGGGCAGTCCTTCAGCGCGTCCGCGATCCCAGCCGCCGACCAGGCCTTGCCGCAGACCGCCGCGCCACCGATCCCGTCCTGCATGAACATGTGGCTGTGGGCGTCGATCAGCCCCTGCACCGTGCCGTCCGGAGCGGTCCCGGTGAACGGCTCGCCGGTCACGTTGACCTCGGACTCCGGCGACGGCAGCCGCCGCTCCACATCGTCGCCAGAGGCTGGTGGACCCATCATCGCGACAGTCACCCCGAGGGCGATCACAGCAAGCAGGGACGTACGTCTGATGCGCATGTGGCCTCCCGATGACCAGCGGCATATTTACTGCTATGGGTATCGCAACCTAGCAGTTGCTTGGGCCGTTTGGGGCCATATCTCCGCAGGTCGTCCGCTCTGACAGACTGACGAGCATGACGATCGCGATCATCGGTGCAGGCAACATGGGTGGGGCTGTCCTCGCCGGACTCCTCGAGGCCGGTCACGCCACGGAGAGCGTCATCGTCGTGGAGGCGCGTGAGGAGCAGGCCGCCGCGCTCCGCGAGAAGCACGGCATCCGTACGCTGCCGGCCACCGAGGCTGCGGCCGAGGCCGACGTGGTGGTGCTGGCCGTGAAGCCCTACGGCGTCGTGCCGGTGCTGGAGTCGATCGCGTCGTCGCTGCGGCAGGGGACCACGGTGGTCTCGCTGGCCGCCGGTGTCCCGACCTCCGCGATGGAGCCGGCCGTCCCGGACGGCGTCTCGGTCGTGCGGGTCATGCCCAACACTCCGGCGCTGGTCGGCGAAGGCATGTCCGCGGTCGCCGGTGGCGCGAAGGCGACGCCGGAAGCCATCGAGGCCGCGGCCGACCTGATGAGTGCCGTCGGCAAGGTCGTCACGGTCCCCGAGTCGCAGATCGACGCCGTCACCGCGATCAGCGGCTCCGGCCCGGCGTACGTCTTCATGGTCGCCGAGGCGTGGATCGAGGCGGGCGTCCACCTGGGTCTGACCAGGGACGACGCAACCACGCTGGTCATCCAGACTCTGACCGGGTCCGCCAAGCTGCTCGAGAGCGGGACCCACCCCGCGATCCTCCGCGAGCAGGTCACCTCCCCGGGCGGCACCACCGCCGCCGCGCTCGGCGCGCTGGAGCAGAACGGCCTGCGGGCGGCCTTCCTCGAGGCCACCCGTGCCGCCTACGTACGCTCCAAGGAGCTCTCCTAGCCGCGACCAGCGTTACAGCCCGAGGTGGCGGCTGATGATCAGCTTCTGGACCTCGGTGGTGCCGCCGTAGATGGTCTGGATGCGGCTGTCGACGAACGCCTTGGCAATCGGGTATTCCATCATGTAGCCGTAGCCGCCGTGGATCTGGACGCCCTGGTCGACGAACTTCTTCTGCAGTTCGGTGGTCCACCACTTCGCCATGCTGGCCAGGACGGTGTCGGCGGTGCCGGCGTTGAGCTGGGTGACGGCGTCGTTGAGGAACAGGCGGGCGAGGTAGGCCTCGGTGGCCATCTCGGCGAGCGTGAATGCGGTGTTCTGGAACCGGCCGATCGGGCGGCCGAAGGCCTCGCGGGTGCGGGCGTAGTCGAGGGAGAGCTCGAGGACCTGCTCGACCGCGGCGACCGCGATCGAGGCGACCGAGATGCGCTCCTGCGGCAGCAGGGTCATCAGCGAGATGAAGCCGGAGCCCTCCTCGCCGAGCAGGTTCTCCTTCGGCACGACCACGTCGGTGAAGGAGAGCTCGGCGGTGTCCTGCGCCTTCATGCCGACCTTGTCGAGGTTGCGGCCGCGCTCGAAGCCCTCCATGCCGCGCTCGACCACGAGCAGGGAGATGCCGTGGGCGCCGGCGTCGGGGTTGGTCTTGGCGACCACGATGACCAGGTCGGCGTTGATGCCGTTGGAGATGAACGTCTTCGAGCCGTTGAGGAGGTAGTGGTCCCCCTTGTCGACCGCGGTGGTGCGTACGCCCTGGAGGTCCGAGCCGGCGCCCGGCTCGGTCATCGCGACGGCGGTGATGATGTCGCCGGAGACGCAGCCCGGCAGCCACCGGGCCTTCTGCTCCGGGGTGCCGAGGTACTCGATGTAAGGGACGATGATGTCGGTGTGCACGAAGAACCCAGGCCCGCTGGCGCCGATCTTCGCCATCTCCTCGTGGAGGACTGAATTAAATCGGAAGTCCTTGATGCCGGGGCCGCCGTACTCCTCGTCGACGTCGAAGCAGAGCAGCCCGGTGTCGCCGGCCTTCTTCCACAGCTCGCGGGGGACGATGCCGGCCTTCTCCCACTCATCGTGGAACGGGGCGACCTCCTTCTCGAAGAAGGCCTTGGCCGTGGCGCGGAAGTCCTCGTGCTCAGCCTCATAAATGGATGGAGCGTAGATGGTGGGCTTCTCGGGCATGACACTCCTTCGTAGACAGTCGCACTCACCGTGCCTCACGTCTGTGACACAGACCGCATTCTCGGGTGGTGACGGAGCAACTGTGACAGTAACACTGGCGAAGTCGCAACCGTTTGGTCTACGGTCCCTGACTATGACGGAGACGACCGAGGAACTGATGACGATCGATGAGCTGTCGACCGTCACGGGGTTGTCGGTGCGTACGACGCGCTACTACGCGAGCCTCGGGTTGATCCCGCCGCCGATCCGCCGCGGGCGGGTGGCCTACTACGGTCCCGAGCATCGCGCTCGCCTGGATCTGGTCACCGCGCTCCAGGAGCACGGGTTCACGCTGCAGGCCATCGAGCGCTACCTCGGACGGCTCCCCGCGGACATCACGCGGGAGGACCTCGCGATGCAGCGCGCCATGATCACTTCCTGGGCCACCGAGCCGACCGAGGACATCCAGGCCCGGATCGGGCGTGAGCTGATCGCGCTGGGGCTGCCCCGTGACGCGCTGGCAGCGGCGTACGCAGCGACCTCACGCCTCATGGCGGACCTCGCGGACGAGCTCAACACGATCCTGCGCGACCAGGTGGTCGACCCGTTCCGGCGCACCCACCACAGCCCCGAGGAGGCCAAGCACCTCGAAGAGGTGCTCCCGCGGCTGCGGCAGCTGACCACCGAGGCCATCGTGGTGTCGTTCCAGGACGCGGTGAACCGGACGATCTCCCGCAATCTGTCGTGAACCTGTTGACTGTGACAGTTTTAGTGTCACAATCGGCGCATGGCTGAAGCATTCATCTATGACCACCTGCGCACGCCGCGCGGGAAGGGTAAGAAGACCGGAGCGCTCCACGAGGTCAAGCCGATCGACCTGGTGGTCGGCCTGATCGACGAGGCGCGCAAGCGGAACCCCAACCTCGACCCCGAGCGGATCGACGACGTCGTCCTCGGTGTCGTCACCCCTGTCGGCGAGCAGGGCGGTGACATCGCCAAGACCGCCGCCATCAAGGCCGGTCTCCCCGAGACGACCGCCGGGGTGCAGCTCAACCGCTTCTGCGCCTCCGGGCTCGAGGCCGTGAACCAGGCCGCCTCCCGCGTACGCGGCGGGTTCGAGGACCTCATCCTCGCCGGTGGTGTCGAGTCGATGAGCAAGGCGCCGATGGGCAGCGACGGCGGCGCCTGGGCGCAGGACCCCGACACCGCGCTCAAGACCGGCTTCGTCCCGCAGGGCATCGGCGCCGACCTGATCGCGACCCTCGAGGGCTTCAGCCGCGCGGACGTCGACCGCTACGCCGCTCAGTCCCACGCCCGGGCCGCCGCCGCCTGGGAGAACGGCTACTTCAAGGACGCCGTCATCCCGGTCGTCGACCAGACCGGCCTGACCGTGCTCGACCACGACGAGCTGATCCGCCCCGGCACCACCGCCGAGACCCTGGCCGGCCTCAAGCCGTCCTTCCTCCAGCAGGGCCAGGAGGCCGGCTTCGACGATGTCGCGCTGGCCAAGTACCACTGGGTCGAGAAGATCGACCACGTCCACCACGCCGGGAACTCCTCCGGCATCGTCGACGGCTCCGCGCTGATGCTGATCGGCTCTGAAGAGGCCGGCAAGGCCAACGGGCTCACCCCGCGTGCCCGGATCATCTCGGCCGCCGTCTCCGGCGCCGACCCGACGATCATGCTCACCGGCCCCGCCCCGGCCTCGCGCAAGGCGCTGGCCAAGGCCGGTCTCACCGTCGACGACATCGACCTGTTCGAGATCAACGAGGCGTTCGCCGCCGTCGCGATGCGGTTCATGAAGGACATGGGCATCGACGAGTCGGTCACCAACGTCAACGGCGGCGCGATCGCCATGGGTCACCCGCTGGGCGCGACCGGTGCCATCATCCTCGGCACCCTGGTCGACGAGCTCGAGCGTCAGGGCAAGCAGCGCGGCCTCGCCACGCTGTGTGTCGGTGGCGGCATGGGTATCGCCACGATCGTCGAGCTGGTCTGAGAGAGGTTTGCGAAGAGATGACTGAGTCTGCCGTTAAGTACGACCGCGATGCCGACGGCATCGTCACGCTGACCCTGGACGACCCGAACCAGTCGGCCAACACCATGAACGAGCTGTACAAGACCTCGATGGCGGAGGCCGTCGAGAAGCTGTACGCCGAGGCCGACGGTGTCACCGGCGTCGTGATCGCCTCCGCGAAGAAGACCTTCTTCGCCGGCGGCGACCTCAAGAACATGATCCAGGTGCGGCCGGAGAACGCCGCCCAGGTCTTCGAGGAGGTCGAGTCGATCAAGGCGACCCTCCGCAAGCTGGAGACCTTCCCCAAGCCGGTCGTCGCGGCGATCAACGGCGCCGCCCTCGGTGGCGGCCTGGAGGTCGCGCTGGCCACCCAGCACCGCATCGCGCTGGACGCCCGCTACGACATCGGCCTGCCCGAGGTCTCCCTCGGTCTGCTCCCGGGCGGCGGTGGCGTCACCCGCGTCGTACGCCTCCTGGGCATCATGACCGGGCTGATGGACGTCCTCGGCCAGGGCACGAAGTTCAAGCCCGCCGCTGCCCTCGAGAAGGGTCTGATCCACGAGCTGGTCTCCTCCCCCGATGAGCTCGTGCCCGCCGCGAAGGCGTGGATCAAGGCCAACCCCGACGAGATCGCCCAGCCGTGGGACAAGCCCGGCTACAAGATGCCCGGTGGCAAGCCGACCTCGCCGGCGCTCGCGGGCTTCCTGCCCGCGTTCCCGCCGATCCTGCGCAAGCAGCTCAAGCAGTCCGACATGCGCGCCCCGAAGGCGATCCTGTCGGCCGCGGTCGAGGGGGCGATGGTCGACTTCGACACCGCCACCCGGATCGAGTCGCGCTACTTCACCTCGCTGGTCACCGGCCAGCAGTCGAAGAACATGATCCAGGCGTTCTTCTTCGACCTCGGCGCGATCAACGCCGGCACCCTGCGTCCTGACGGCGTCGAGAAGTTCACCGCGACGAAGGTCGGTGTTCTGGGTGCCGGGATGATGGGTGCTGGCATCGCGTACTCCTTCGCCCGGGCCGGTGCCGAGGTCGTCCTCAAGGACGTCGCCATCGAGTCGGCCGAGCGCGGGAAGGCCTACACCGCCAAGCTCAACGAGAAGGCGGTCTCGCGCGGCAAGCTGACCCAGGAGAAGGCCGACGAGATCCTCAACCGGATCACCGCGACGGTCGCGCCGGAGGACTTCGCCGGTGTCGACGTCGTCGTCGAGGCGGTCTTCGAGGACGTCGCGCTGAAGCAGAAGGTCTTCAGCGAGATCGCCCCGTTCGTCAACGAGGACGCGGTGCTCTGCTCCAACACCTCGACGCTGCCGATCACCGAGCTCGCCAAGGGGATCGACCGCCCGGCCGACTTCATCGGCCTGCACTTCTTCTCGCCCGTCGACAAGATGCCGCTGGTCGAGATCATCAAGGGTGCCGAGACGAACGACGTCGCGCTGGCCAAGGCGTACGACGTGGTCCAGCAGATCAAGAAGACCCCGATCGTCGTCAACGACAGCCGCGGCTTCTACACCTCGCGCGTCATCGGCACCCAGATCCAGGAAGGTCTGGAGCTGCTCGCCGAGGGCTTCGCGCCCTACTCGCTCGAGCGTGCCGCGACCCAGGCCGGGTTCCCGGTCGGGCCGCTGCAGATCGCCGACGAGCTCAACCACGAGCTCATGGTCAAGATCGCTCGTACGACCCGCGAGGCTGCCGGTGTCGAGGAGCTGACCACCACGGAGAAGGTGCTCAACCCGCTCATCGAGGCGGGGCGCTCCGGCAAGCTCAAGGGCGCCGGCTTCTACGACTACACCGACGGCAAGCGCGGCTCGATCTGGGCCGACCTCGGCAGCGTGTTCCCGGTCGCCGAGAAGCAGATCCCGATCAAGGACGCCGAGGAGCGGATGCTCTTCATCGAGGCCCTGGAGACCGCGAAGTGCTTCGAGGAGGGCGTCATCACCTCCGCCGCGCACGCCAACATCGGCTCCATCTTCGGCATCGGCTTCCCGCCGCAGACCGGTGGTGCGGCCCAGTTCATCACCGGCTACGAGGCCGCTGACGGCTCGATCGGCATCGAGGCGTTCCTGGCTCGTGCCGACGAGCTGGCCGAGACGTACGGCGAGCGGTTCCGCCCGACGCAGTACCTCCGCGACCTCGCGGCGAAGGGTGAGGCCCTCCCGGTCTGACCAGCCCCGCCTGACCCATGCGCAATGTGGTGAACCGGCACGGATCCTGTGAAGGAACCGTGCCGGTTCACCATTTGCGGGGCTGATGCGGCTCCGCCCGTGCGACTCTTTGCCTTTCCGTGAGGTCGAGGAGGACGTACGTGGCGATGCCGGGGAGCACACGAAGGCGCGAGTTCCGGGTGGGCGTCGTGATCGTCGGGCTCGTCCTGCTGATCGCGACCGGATGCGCGGTCGTGATGCTCGTGACTCCGGAGACCGGGGCCGAGACGGTCTCGACGAATCTCGAGCTTCCCGACGAGTGGCGATCCGTCCACGGCGTACGCGAGGTCACGGCCGTCGACGAGTCCCGGCGCATTCCGGGGGACAACTTCGGCGAGGCGGACAGCTGGGAGCACTCCGTCCGTCTCGAGGTCACCCTGGAGGGCGACCTGTCCGGACCGGAGGCGGCCGAGGCCGGCCGTGAGGTGCTCCGGTTGCTGGAGCCCGAGATCGCCCGGCTCGTGCCGGAGGCCGGCCCCGACCGGACCAGCGCGTCGTTCGCGATCGGGTCGGCCGAGAACTGGGTGGGCGCGAGTGGGCTGGACCCGCTCGACGCCGTGGACGATGCGCTCGCCGATGCCGTCGCGCTGCGCGAGGCCGGGGCCACGTCGGTGTCGCTGAGCGCCTCCCAGCCGCAGACCAAAGACCCCGGCAAGGCTGACGTACGAGCGCCGAAGGACGCACTCGTCCAGATCGCGACGGTCGCACGCAGCCGGCAGCGTCCGGTGGACCTGTTCGGCGGCCACGCCTGGTACCGGTCCAACGACGTCCCCGACCCGATCGCGGTGAAGCTGGTGGTGGACGCCTCCGCGCGCCCGTCGGTGACCACCGCGCAGCTGTCAGCTCCCTACGATCCGCTGACCGTCCTGGTCGAGGCCGCCGAGGGCGACCGCGTGCTCGACGACGTCAGCCGGTGGCTCACCGCGTACGACGGCTATCCCGGGCGGTCGGGGCAGCCGCTGGCGTACGTGGTCCAAGGCACGCGGGGTGGCATGGTCGAGGGCTGGGTCGGCGGCGTACGCAGGCCCTGACGAATGGGTGGCAGAGCCCATTCGGAATGGCGCGTGGGCCGAGAAGACTCGGAGCCATGGGGGAGATGGCGACGGTTCTGGTGATCGCGGCGATCGCGGTCGGCCTCGTGGTGGCGTCGTTGCTGCGCCGGGCCCGCCGTGGTGAGTGCCTGGTGGTGACCAGACACCGGCGGATCGTCCGGATCGCCTCCGACGCGATGACGCTGGCGATCCCGGGCTTCCACGAGGTGCTCGAGTGGCCGACCGGACAGATCGAGATCGCGATCGTCGTCCGGACCCGGACCGGCGACGGCCGGGACGTACGCGTCCTCGCCACCTTCTCCGTCGAGGTCGACCCGCCTCGGGTCGGCGCGGCGTACATCGACCCGCGTGCCGTCCTGCACACGGCGCTGGAGCGCCGAGTCGCCGACGCGGTCCGCGCCCGGCCCGCGGCGCGGCTGACCGATGAGGGCGACGGGCTCGTGGCCGCCATCGAGGGCATCCGGATCGACGGCCTCGCCGCCGGTGTGGTGACCGATGTGGTCATCGACGAGGTCGACCTGCTGTTGCATCCCGGCCGGCCCGACGATGACGGCTGAGCGCCGCCACCGCCGGGCCGGACCAGGTCAGCGGATGGTGCTGGTGGCCGCCGAGGTGGCGGTCTTTGTGTAGTAGCCGGCCTTGCGGCCGGTCACCTTGACGCGGATGCGGTCACCGCGGTCGACGGACCGAAGGCGGTACGTCTTCCCGGTGGCACCCGAGATCGCGACACCGTTGCGCAGCCACTGGTAGGAGAACGTGATCCCCGAAGGCTTCCAGGTGCCCGGATAGGCGGTGAGCAGGTAGCCGACCCTGCGGGTGCCGCCGATGGTCGGCGTGGCCGCGGTGAGATAGCCGGCCGCGATCCTCGCGGTCGCAGCGCTCGCCCGGACTCCTGGGTTGGCGGCGGGCCAGGACGAGGCGTACGCCGTCACTCGGACCCGGATCTCCTTGGTGTGGTCGGAGCCGGTGAGCTTGTACGTCGACGCCGTGGCGCCCGAGATGGCGACGCCGTTGCGCAGCCACTGGTACTTCACCGTCGTGGCGGTCGGGCTCCAGGAGCCCTTCGTCGCGGTCAGGGTGTAGCCGACCCGCCGGGTGCCGCTGATCGTCGGTGCCGCGGTGTTCGCGACGGTCAGCGGGTTGCAGGTGTAGAGCTCGAGCCCGTCGATGAACCAGCCGATCTGCGAGCCCTCGCTGTCGCCGCGTACGACCCACTGGAACTGGACGGTCTTGCCGGCGAAGGAGGACAGGTCGACGCGGGAGCTCATCCACCCGTTGGAGTCGCCGCCGAAGCCGGTCAGCGGCTTGGAGGGATTGTTGAGGAGCAGCTTCTGCTTAGGCCCGTTCACCCAGGCCGAGGACGGGATCGCGGTCGCAACTCCGTTGACCAGCAGGCGCGCCTCGCCGCCGTCGTAGTACTCCGGCGCCGGGTAGGCAGGGTCGCTGCCGGTGTACCACTCGAAGAGGTACCAGTGGCTGAACCGCAGATAGGTCCGCTTGCCGGCAGGCACCTTGATGCCGGCCGTGGTCAGGCCGCTGGACGTCGGGTCGCCGTAGTCCGGGTCAGGGTTCCAGCCGAAGTCCGAGCCGTTGCCGTCGCGGTCGTTGGCTGGGATGCCCTCGGCGGCGTCGGGTGCCTGGTGCCACAGTCCGCCGCGGGTGAGCGTCGGGGTGGCCATCCCGGCCTTGCCGGTGCTCCCGGCGGGGCAGGTGTTCGGCGCCTCCGCGGGGCGGGTCGCACCGGCCTTGGTGGGCGACTTGGCGAGCTCGGTCGCCTGGGTCGCGCGCAGGACCTGGATGCAGTCCTCCGCGACGAAGCCGGCGGTGCCGGCGGCCGAGAGCGTGCCGCAGGCGTTCGCCAGCGTGCGGCCGAGATCTGCGTACTGGCTTCCGGAGACGAGGTGCTGGATCGTGTAGAGGTAGAGCGCCGCGGTCTTCTGCAGGGTCGGGTCGCCGACGTCGAGACCGGTGACGGTGACGCCGTTGAAGGTGCCACCCTGGGAGATCAGGTACGCCGTCTTGTTGCCGACGCCGCTGTTGGTGTGCACCCCGCCGCCGTCGGCGTAGTAGCTGAGGTCGTCGGCCTCCCACAGGGAGCTGGTCATCCGGTCGGGTTGGTCGTGCACCGTCGGGTTGGCGAGGTCGCGGATCGCGCCGAAGGAGGAGTCCTCGCCGATGCGCCAGTCGGTCGCGGAGTCGCCGGGAGTCGCGTAGCGGTGGTCGACGATCTCGCCCATGATGTCGGCCATCGACTCGTTGATGGCGCCGGACTCGTACCAGTAGAAGAGGTTCGAGCTGTTCTCGATCACGCCGTGGGTCAGCTCGTGACCGACGATGTCGTCGACGACCAGGCCCTGGCCGAGGTAGATCTGCTGACCGTTCCAGAACGCGTTGTCCATCGGGCACGGTGGCGTGTAGCCCGGCTCTGTCAGCTCGCAGTAGCGGGTCGTGGCGGTGACCGCCTTGCCGGTGACGCCATCGGACCAGCCGATCTCATCGGTCAGGTCCAGCCCGAGGGAGGCGTAGAAGTCGGAGGTCGCACCGAGCATGTCGTACGCCTTGTCGACGTCGGCGATTCCGGAAGGCGCATCGCCCTCGCGCCGCTTGACCGTGAGGCTCGTGTCCGCGCAGCCGTTCGCCGCGGCGCGGACGTTGGCGTTGTCGCAGATGCGGCGGTTGGCGTGGGCGATCTCGTTGATGTGCATGAGTACGCGGCCGGTGCCGGCGTCGGCGAGCACGGTCTCACGGATGCTGGAGCCGTTGGTCACCGAGAACCGGAAGACGCTGGTCTCGCCGATCTCCGGACCGCGGACCAGGTCGTGGTCGTAGAGCCAGGTGCCCTGGTCGCTCACGGTGAGGCCGGTGGCTCCGTGGTGGGACTTGGCGACCACCGTCTTCGCTGCTGCCTTCGCCTTCGCGCGCGTGGACTCGTCCGGCTCGGTGACCTCGGCGGTCTTGGCGTCGGAGAGGTTGGTGGCCGCGGAGGTGAGGCCGCGGTCCTTGTCCAGCCCGACGACGACCTCGCCGCCGAGGACCGGGAGGCCTGCGACGTACTGCTCGTATCTGGTCACCGACCCGCCGCCGACGGCCTTGCTTGTCGACCTCTCGCGCAGGTCCGTCTTCTCGGTGCCGAGCGCCTCGGCGGCGCGGTCGAGGTGGGTCTGGGCCGCCTTCGCGGGCTTGACGGTGGCGCCAAGCGGGTCGATGGCCTCGGTTTTCGAACCGATGAAGTCGGCGTCGCCGTCGGCAGTGCGATGGATGCTGAGAGGTACGCCGGCACGGTCCTGGTAGGTCGCGACCGGGTCGGGTTCGGCGGAGGCGGGCGAGGTCATCGAAATGACGCTCAGCCCACCGAGGGCAAGCGCAGTCGCGGTCAGGGCGACGACGCGTCTACGAGGTGACACTTCGACTCCTTCGGGAGTGGGAGCGGCCCGGAGGAGGTTCACGGGCCGACAAGACCGCCGGCCCGAACCAGCGGCAGAAGTCTCCCAGGCGGGCGCGGGTGCCGTCGCCCGTATTTCCGCGGCTTGCGAAGGCGTACATACTCGGTATATACATACTCAGTAAGTAACCAAGGGAGGTGATCGAGTGTCCGTGAAACACGCACTGTTGGCGCTGCTGGAGAAGCCGCGCTACGGCTACGAGCTGCGCGCCGAGTTCGAGCAGCGCACCGGCGCGAGCTGGCCGCTGAACGTCGGGCAGGTCTATACGACCCTGTCCCGGCTCGAGCGGGACGGCCTCGTCGAGGCTGGAGGGACCGACGCGGAGGGACGGTCCCTCTACCAGCTCACCGAGGCCGGCAAGGTCGAGGTGAAGGGGTGGTTCGACACTCCGGTGGAGCGTACGCAGCCGCAGCGCGACGAGCTCGCGATCAAGCTCGCGGTGGCGGTCGCCGTGCCGAGCGTGGACGTCGGCAAGGTCGTCCAGCAGCAGCGCAACGCGACGATGCAGGCGCTTCAGGGATACCGCCGCCAGTCGCGCTCCGGAGCCGGTGACGACCTCGCCGGCGGGCTGGTCCTCGATCGCCTGATCTTCGCGGCCGAGGCCGAGATCCGCTGGCTCGACCACTGCGAGTCGCGGCTCCGCCGGGCCGCCTCCACGAGCACCGCTCCGGAGCCAGCCCAGTCCACCGAAGGAGGGGCGCGATGAACGCCGCTCTCGCCCACGACCTGCGCCGCCTCAGCCACGACAGCGATCGCTGGCTCGCCGACGCCCGCGAGCGGCTGAGCCGCCGCGTCCACGCCACGCCCGTCAAGCCGGGCAACACCTCGACCAAGGAGTCCACCGATGAGTGAACCCGTCCTCCGGCTCACCGACGTGAGCCGCGTCCACGGCACCGGCGCCGCCGAGGTGCACGCCCTGCGCGGCGTCAGCCTCGCTGCGTACGCCGGTGAGCTGGTCGCCATCATGGGGCCGAGCGGCTCCGGGAAGTCGTCATTGCTGACGATCGCCGGCGGCCTCGACTCGCCGACCTCGGGTTCCGTCGAGGTCGACGGCCAGGATCTCGGTGAGGCCGGGGTCAGCGGGCGCGCCAAGCTGCGGCGTACGTCGATCGGCTACGTCTTCCAGGACTTCAACCTGATCCCGGCGCTGACCGCCGCCGAGAACGTCGCGCTGCCGCTCGAGCTCGACGGCGCCGGTCGGCGCTCGGCGCGGACCGCGGCGAGGACGGCGCTCGAGGAGGTCGGGCTCGACGGCTTCGCCGACCGGTTCCCCGACGAGATGTCCGGTGGGCAGCGGCAGCGGATCGCGATCGCCCGTGCGATCGTCGGCGAGCGTCGCCTGATCCTGGCCGACGAGCCGACCGGTGCCCTCGACACCGAGACCGGCGAGGACATCCTCAAGCTGATCCGGGCGCGCTGCGACGCGGGCGCGGCCGGTGTGCTCGTCACCCATGAGCCGCGGTACGCCAGCTGGGCCGACCGGGTGATCTACGTGCGCGACGGCCTCGTCGTCGACGAGGCCGGCGAGACGCCGAACCTGGCACTCGTGGACGAGGTCGAGGCATGAGTGGGAGTCTTGCCGGCTGGCGTCTCGCCCTGCGCATCGGGCAACGGGAGGCCCGGCGGGCGAAGTGGCGCAGCCTGCTGGTCATCTTGATGATCGCGCTGCCGGTGGCGGGCGTGACCGCGGTCGCGGTGACGTACCGGACCTATGACGTCGACACCGTGGAGGGCCTCGACCGCCGGCTCGGCACCGAGGCCGCGGCGAGCATCGACGTCCAGGGCTCCGCCGTCGTGCGGCAGGGCATCGACCCCGAGAACGCGTCCGAATGGCTCGACGAGTCCGACGCCGACCCGCTCGACGCGGCCGGGGTGAAGGCCGTCATCGGGGACCGCCCACTGCTGGTGGCCGAGGAGCGGACCTTCGACGTACGCACCGACAAGGGCGTCACCTGGGCCAGCGGCCTGGAGACCGATCTGAACGACCCGCTCGCCGCCGGGCTGACCCGGCTGACCGAGGGCCGGCTCCCACAGAGCCCGGACGAGGTCGTGGTCAACTCCAACCTCGCGTTCCGGGGCCCGGGCGTCGGTGAGGAGCTGCTGATCCCGAACGGCGACATCGACGAGACGCGCAAGGTCGTCGGGATCGTCGAGTCGGCGAACGTACGCAACGACCCCTTCATCGCCGGAGTGGACCTTCCGGTGGACTACACCAGCGATCGTTCGACCTGGTTGGTGGGCGGCGGACCGGTGACCTGGTCCGACATCGAGGACCTGAACGCTGCGGGTGCCTTCGTGCTCTCGCGCTCGGTCGTCATGGACCCGCCGGCGGCGGCTCGCGCGGCCGACAAGGAGATCCGTCCGCCGATGGGCGCCCCGGATCCGTCCGAGCTCGTGGTCCTCGTCCTCATCGTGGTCATGGTCATCCTCGAGGTGGTCCTGCTGGCAGGGCCGGCGTTCGCGGTCGCGGCCCGGCGCCAGGCGCGCGACCTGGCCCTGATCGCGGCCTCGGGAGGCACCGCTCGTCAGTCCCGGCGCGTCCTGCTCGGGATGGCGATCGTCATCGGTGCGGTGGCGGCCGTTGTCGGTGCGGCCCTCGGGGTCGGGCTGGCGCGGCTTCTCCAGCCGCTCGCCCAGGATCAGGTCTCGGCCTGGTTCGGACCGTTCGAGGTGCCGTGGCTTCAGGTTCTGGCGGTGGCCGTCATCGGCTTCGCGGCCGCGATCTGCGCGGCGATCGTGCCCGCCTGGATCGCCTCGCGCCAGAACGTCGTCGGCGTACTGTCCGGGCGGCGGTCCGAGACCCTGCCTTCGCGGCGCTCGCCGATCATCGGCCTCGTGCTGGTAATCGCCGGAGTCGGATCGGCGGCGTTCGGCACCCGGAATGCGCTCAGCGGGATCCCGATCGCTCTCGGCGTACTGCTCTGTGTCGCCGGGGTGCTGTTCATCCTCCCCGCCCTCGTGTCCGCGGCCGCGCGGTTCAGCGCTCGGATGCCGCTGGTGATCCGGTTCGCGACCCGCGACGCCGATCGGCACCGCACCCGGACGGTGCCGGCCGCCGGTGCGATCGCGGTGACGGTGGTAGGTGTGGTCACGCTCGGGATCGCGTTCAGCAGCGACCAGGAGCAGAACCAGGAGAGCTACCTGCCCTCCTTCACGATCGGCGACGCCGTGGTGCATCCGCGACACAGCGCCACCGAGAGCGACGTCGACCAGGACGAGACGCGGGCACGGTGGGAGAACATCGCCGCGCAGGTCGAGAAGGCCATCCCGGGGGCGACGGCAGCACTCACGACCGGCGCGACATCCGAGGCGGACGGACGGTACGTCGCCGTCGAGACCGGTGACGGTGAGGCGATCCAGCTCGACACCACCATCGGCGAGTTCGGCGACCTCGTCGTCGCCGGCGCCGACGGGACCCTCCCGCCGGCGGTGGCGCGATCGCTCTCCGAGCGGGATGCCGTCGCAGCCGCGGAGACCCTGAGGTCCTCCGGTGCGGTGGTGTTCACCACCGATGACGAGCTTCGGTCCTCGAAGTCCGCGCGCCTGGTGATCAAGGAGTGGTCCGAGGACGAGCAGACGGAGGTCGACGCCGTCACCGTCGACGTGCCGGCGACCTACCTCGACGTCGGCGACCGGGCAGCGCCCGCGTACGCGGTCGTGACGCCGGCGATGGTGAAGAAGCTCGGTGTCGAACCGCGGGTCCTGGGCCTCTACATCGAGAACGCCCGGCTCAGCGCCGCCGCGGAGACGGACCTCGACGAGGCCCTGGCCGCCGGGCAGTTCCCCACGACGATCCTGATCGAACGTGGCTACCAGGAGACGGACACCGCGGTGATCGTCTGGCTGCTCCTGGTCACCCTGGGGGCCGTGCTGATGATCGGTGGCGCGCTGACCGCGACCCACCTGGCGCTCAACGACGCCCGTCCCGACCTGGCGACCCTCTCGGCGGTCGGAGCCAGGACGCGTACGCGACGTGGGGTCGCTGCCTCGTACGCCCTGGTCGTGACGCTCCTCGGGGCGGTCCCGGGAGCTCTCATCGGGTTCGTTCCCGGGATCGCGATCAGCTATCCGATCACCACCGAGGGCTGGCCGGAGCGCGACAGCGTCGCCGCGCACTACCTCGAGATCCCGTGGGACCTCGTCGGCATCGTCGTCGTCGGGCTTCCCCTGCTGATCGCGCTCATCGTCGCAGTCACCACCCGCGGCCGCCTGCCCATGGTGGCCCGCGTCGAATAGCCCGCCGAGGCGTCAGGTACGTCGGCCGAGGCGTCACTTCCGCGGATCGAGTTGGCACGTTGGTGCCGACTCGATCCGCGTACGTGACTTCTCGACCGGCGCGGGTGACTTCTCGGCGTCAGGCCTTGCAGAGGCAGAAGGGGTGGCCGGCAGGGTCGAGGAAGACCCGGAAGGACTCGCCGGGCTGGACCTCATGCTTGGTGGCGCCGAGGGCGAGGGTCGCTGCCTCGGCCTCGTCGAGGTCGTCGACGGTGACGTCGAGATGCGTCTGCTGAGGTACGTCCTGGCCGGGCCACTTCGGAGCCTGATAGTTGTCGACCCGCTGGAAGTCCAGCGATCCGCCGTCGCCCCAGGCGCTGGCCCAGCCGCCGTCGTCGTCGACCTTGGACTCCCATCCGAGGAGCTGTGCGTAGAAGGCGGCCAGAGCCGCCGTGTCGGGACAGTCGATGACCCACTGAGGATTGCGTGCGATAGCCATGGGACCGACGTTACGAGCGGTTCCGGACGTTCCGCTTCCGCCTGCGACATCGTCGTCTCAGAAATATACAGTCAGGGTTGACTGTTTGTTTCTGGCGCGGCAGAGTGCGTGCCTGTGAGCCAGGCCACCCGCGTACCTCAGGAGCAGCGCACCCGCGCGATGCGGGCCCGCCTCCTCGACGCCACCGTCGAGCTGCTGGCCGAGCGCGGCTTCGCCGGCACCTCGACCACGCTCGTCTCCCAGCGGGCCGGGGTGTCTCGCGGGGCGCAGCTGCACCACTTCCCGGCCAAGAACGACCTGGTCGTGGCGGCGGTCGAGCACATCACCGAGGCCCGTGGCGAGGCGCTGAAGGCGGCTGCCGGGGCGCTGCCGGAGGGCGGGCAGCGTACGCGGCACGTGCTCGCCATGCTCGCCGAGCAGGTCACCTCCCCGGTCTTCGCCGCGGCCCTGGAGCTGTGGGTCGCGGCCCGCACCGACGAGCAGCTGGCCGCGGCGGTGGGTCCGCTCGAGCAGCGCATCGGCCGCGAGCTCCACCGGGCCACGGTCGAGCTGCTCGACGTGGACGAGTCGAAGCCGGGCGTACGCGAGCTCGTGCAGGCCACGCTCGATCTCGTCCGCGGCCTGGCTCTGGCTGACACGATTACCGACGACGCTGCCCGACGCGAGCGGATCCTCGATCACTGGGCCGAGGTTTTGGAAAGAGAGCTGCGATGAGCCTGCTGGATGAACTTCTCGAGGACCTCTCCATGGAGGGGTTCGAGCTGCGCCAGGTGGTGGCCGGCCTGAGCGAGGCGGGCTGGCGGGAGCCGACCCCGGCCGCGGGCTGGGACGTCGCCGCCCAGATCGCTCATCTGGCCTGGACCGACGAGGCCGCGCTCGCCGCGACCGAGTGGGTGGCGGGTGACGCGACCGCCTGGGACGAGCTGGTCACCGAGGCGCTCAAGAATCCCGAGGGCTATGTAGACGAGGCCGCGCTGGCGCTGGCCACGATGCCGGCGACGGACCTGTTGGAGCACTGGGACGGGGTGCGCGGCGAGCTCGCCGGAGCGCTCGCGAACGTCCCGGACGGGCAGAAGCTGCCCTGGTTCGGGCCGCCGATGTCGCCGGCCTCGATGGCGACCGCGCGGTTCATGGAGACCTGGGCCCACGGACTGGACGTGCGTGAGGCGCTCGGTCTGACCTACGAGCCCAGCGACCGCATCAAGCACGTCTGCCACCTCGGCACCCGCACCCGGGACTTCTCCTACGGTGTCCACGGTCTGACTCCGCCGAGCTCCCCGTTCCGGCTCGAACTGACCGCGCCGTCCGGTGAGGTCTGGGAGTGGGGGCCTGAGGATGCGACGCAGAGCGTCCGCGGCCCGGCGTACGACTTCGCGCGTCTCGTCACCCAGCGCATCCACCGCGACGACACCGCGCTGGAGGCGACCGGGGACGACGCCGAGAAGTGGCTGAGCATCGCCCAGGCGTTCGCCGGTCCCACCGGGAACGGGAGGCCCAAGAAGTGATCACCATCGGCAACTGCTCCGGCTTCTACGGTGACCGGTTCTCGGCGATGCGCGACATGCTCGAGGGTGGTCGGCTCGACGTGATCACCGGCGACTACCTCGCCGAGCTCACCATGCTCATCCTCGGCAAGGACACCCTCAAGGATCCGTCGACGGGCTACGCCAAGACCTTCCTGCGCCAGGTCGCCGACAGCATCGACCTCGCGCTGCAACGAGACGTCAAGATCGTCTCCAACGCCGGCGGCCTCAACCCCGCCGGTCTCGCTGCCGCCATCGAGGCGCTCGGGACGAGCGCCAAGGTGGCCTATGTCGACGGCGACGACCTTCGCGGCCGGCTCGACTCCCACCCCGACGCCCTGACCGCCAACGCCTATCTCGGTGCCTTCGGGATCGCGCACGCGCTCGACGCCGGCGCCGACATCGTCGTCACCGGCCGGGTGACCGATGCGTCGGTCGTCGTCGGGCCGGCGATCGCCCACCACGGCTGGAAGCGGGACTCCTACGACGAGCTCGCGGGCGCCGTGGTCGCCGGGCATGTCATCGAGTGCGGCACCCAGGCCACCGGCGGCAACTTCTCCGGGTTCCTGACCATGTCACCGCAGGCTCGGGCGCGTCCGCTGGGCTTCCCGGTCGCCGAGATCGCCGTCGACGGCTCCTCGATCATCACCAAGCAGGACGAGACCGGCGGCACGGTCACGGTCGACACGGTCACCGCGCAGCTGCTCTACGAGATCCAGGGTCCGCTCTACCTCGGTCCCGACGTGACGACCGATCTCACGTCGATCCGTCTGGAGGAGGTCGGGATCGACCGGGTCGCGATCACGGGCGTGACCGGCACGCCGCCGCCGGCGACCCTCAAGGTTGCGGTCAACTCGCTCGGGGGCTATCGCAACTCGGCCGAGTTCGTGCTCACCGGCCCCGACATCGACGCCAAGGCCGCCTGGCTGCGTGACCAGCTCGACGCCGAGCTCCCGATCGGACCCGACTACACCTGGTCGACCTACCGCGTCCCCGCCCCCGACTCGCCGACCGAGGAGGGAGCCGCCTGCATCCTGCGGCTCTCTGCGCGGGCGGCGGACGCCGACGCAGTCGGACGCGCGCTGACGGCACCGGCCATCGAGCTGGCTCTGGCCTCCTACCCGGGCTTCCACGTCACCGCGCCCCCGGGACGGCCGTCTCCGTTCGGGATCTACAAGGCTGCGTACGTCCGACGCGACCGCGCCCCGGAGACCGTCCACCTCCCCGACGGTTCGACCTACGAGGTCCCGGCCCCCCTCGCCTACGCCGAGGCGTCACGCGCGCCGGCCGAGACGTCACGGGCCACGGGCAAGGTGACCACTCGGCCGACGGGAGCGACGTCTCGGCGAGAGCTCGGGGAGCTGGTCTATGCGCGATCCGGGGACAAGGGTGGCGATGCCAACCTCGGGCTCTGGGTGCCGCAGGGGCGGTCGGACGCGGCCGTCGAGTGGCTGCTGGACACCGTCACCCCGGAGTGGGTACGGCAGCTGCTGCCCGAGGCCGAGGACCTCGCCATCGACATCACGCCGCTGCCGCATCTTCGCGGCGTCAACATCGTCATCCACGACCTGCTCGGGGAAGGCGTGGCCGCCTCGACCCGGTTCGACCCGCAGGCGAAGGGCTTGGGCGAGTGGGCACGGAGCCGATTTGTCGACATGCCCCTAAATCTCTGTCCCGACGGCAGCACATCGGAGACGATCCGATGAACGACGACCTCTACCAGCTGGGCGCGGAGTTCGCCCGTCGCGAGGTCTTCCCAGACCTACAGGTCTGGGAAGACAACCAGGAGATCCCGCGGGAGGTCCACAAGGCCGCCGCCAAGCAGGGCCTGCTCGGGATCGGGTTCCCTGAGGAGGCCGGCGGCGAGGGCGGCGGACTGGCCGACACCGTCGCGGTGACCGAGGGGATGATGTCCGAGGGCGCCTCGTCCGGCCTGCTCGCGGGCCTGTTCACCCACGGCATCGCGCTGCCGCACATCGCCAAGCACGGCTCGCCCCACCTCATCGACACCTACGTGAAGCCCACGCTGGCCGGCGAGAAGATCGGCAGCCTCGCCATCACCGAGCCCGACGGCGGCTCCGACGTCTCACACCTGCGCACCACCGCGGTACGCGACGGCGACGAGTTCGTGGTCAACGGCGCCAAGACGTTCATCACCAGCGGCTGCCGCGCCGACTTCGTCACCACCGCGGTCCGCACCGGTGGCCCGGGCGCCGGCGGCATCAGCCTGCTGGTGATCGACAAGGAGGTCTCGACAGGCTCGACCACCGGTGGCTTCACGGTCACGCGCAAGCTCGCCAAGATGGGCTGGCACTGCTCCGACACCGCTGAGCTCGCGTTCGAGGACGTACGCGTCCCCGCCGCCAATCTCGTCGGCGACGAGAACGCCGGGTTCATGTACATCGCCGAGGCGTTCGTGACCGAGCGGATCGCGCTGGCCGTGCAGGGCTACGGCACCGCCGCCCGCTGCCTGGCGCTCACCGCCGACTTCTGCCGCCAGCGCGAGACCTTCGGTGAGCCCCTGATCAAGCGTCAGGTCGTACGCCACAAGCTGGTCGAGATGCACCGGCAGGTCGAGGTGGCCAAGGCCTACACCCACGCCGTGGTCGCGCGCTACGACCGCGAGGGATCGACCCAGGCCACGATCGCCGAGGCGGCGCTGGCCAAGCAGACAGCGGTCGAGGCCTGCACCTGGGTCGTCGACCAGGCCGTCCAGCTCCACGGCGGGACGGGATACATGCACGGGACCGAGGTCGAGCGGCACTACCGCGACGCCCGGATCCTGCCGATCGGAGGAGGAGCCACCGAAGTGATGACGGACCTGGCCGCCAAGCTGTTGGGACTGGACCGATGACCGGAAACAGAGAAGCCCTCCTCGAGAAGATCGAGGCGCTCGACGCCGAGCACGCCAAGGCGGCGGCCGGAGGCGGCGAGAAGTACGTCGCCCGCCACAAGGCCCGCGGCAAGCTCCTCGCCCGCGAGCGGATCGAGCTGCTGTTGGACGAGGGCAGCCCGTTCCTGGAGACCCAGCCGCTGATCGGCTGGGGCAGCGACTTCCCGGTCGGTGGCTCGATCATCACCGGCATCGGTGTGGTCGAGGGCGTCGAGTGCATGATCGTCGCCAACGACCCGACGGTGAAGGGTGGCGCGCTCAACCCCTACTCCCTCAAGCGCTCCTTCCGGGCGGCCGAGATCGCGGAGAAGAACGGTCTCCCGACGATCAACCTGACCGAGTCCGGCGGCGCCGACCTGCCCACCCAGAAGGACATCTTCATCCCGGGCGGCAAGGGGTTCCGCGACCTCACCCGCGCCTCCGCGCGCAAGCAGCCGACCATCTCGGTGGTCTTCGGCAACTCCACGGCCGGTGGTGCGTACGTCCCGGGCATGAGCGACTACGTGATCATGGTCAAGGAAGGCGCGAAGGTCTTCCTGGCCGGCCCGCCGCTGGTGAAGATGGCCACCGGCGAGGACACCGACGACGAGTCGCTGGGTGGCGCCGAGATGCACTCGCGCATCTCCGGCTCCTCCGACTTCCTCGCGGTCGACGAGCACGACGCCATCCGGCAGGCGCGACGAGTCGTGGCCAGGCTCAACTGGCGCAAGCACGGTCCCGAACCGAAGGCGAGCTACGAGCCCGAGCTCGACCCCGACGGCCTGCTCGACCTGATCCCGACCGATCTCAAGGAGCCCTTCGACCCGCGCGAGGCGATCCTGCGGATCGTCGACGGCACTGGTCCTGACAACGAGGTGGCGTTCGACGAGTTCAAGCCGCTCTACGGCCCGTCGCTCTGCGTCGGCTGGGCGCGGCTGCACGGCTACGAGATCGGCATCCTCGCCAACGCCCGCGGCGTACTGATGAGCGAGGAGGCACAGAAGGCGGCGCAGTTCATCCAGCTCGCCAACCAGAAGGACACCCCGCTGCTGTTCCTGCACAACACCACCGGCTACATGGTCGGCACGGAGTACGAGCAGGGCGGCATCATCAAGCACGGCGCCCTGATGATCAACGCGGTCTCCAACTCCACCGTCCCGCACCTGACCGTGATCATGGGCGCGAGCTACGGCGCCGGCAACTACGGCATGAACGGGCGCGCGTACGACCCCCGCTTCCTGTTCACATGGCCCTCTGCCAAGTCCGCGGTGATGGGGCCGGCCCAGCTCGCCGGCGTGATGGAGATCGTCGCCCGCGAGTCCGCGGAGAAGAAGGGCGAGGTCTTCGACGCCGACGGGTTCAAGGGCGTCAAGGAGATGGTCGAAGGGATGGTCGAGGAGCAGTCGCTGCCGATGTTCCTCTCCGGCCTCGGCTATGACGACGGGGTCATCGACCCGCGCGACACCCGTACCGTCCTCGGCCTCTGCCTCTCCGCCATCGCCACCCGACCGATCGAAGGCGCCATGAACTTCGGCGTCTTCAGGATGTGAGTGCTGCCATGACCATCAGTCGAATCCTGGTCGCCAACCGCGCCGAGATCGCCTCGCGCGTGTTCCGCACCGCCCGCAAGCTCGGCATCGAGACCGTCGCGGTCCACTCCGACGCCGACGCGGACCTGCCGTTCGTGGCGGAGGCGGACCATGCCGTACGCCTCCCCGGCAACGCCCCCGCCGAGACCTACCTCCGCGCCGACCTCGTCATCGAGGCGGCGAAGGTGGCCGGTGCCGACGCGATCCACCCGGGCTACGGGTTCCTGTCGGAGAACGCCGACTTCGCCCGTGCCGTCGAGGCGGCCGGTCTGGTCTGGATCGGGCCCGCGCCCGAGTCGATCGAGCAGATGGGCTCCAAGATCGAGGCCAAGAAGATCATGGCCGCCGCCGGAGTCCCGGTCCTGGAGGCGCCGGCATCGCCGGTCGAGTCCGACCTGCCGCTGCTGGTCAAGGCCTCCGCCGGCGGGGGTGGGCGCGGGATGCGGATCGTCCGCTCCCTCGACGCCCTCGGCGCCGAGATCGCCAAGGCCGAGGCCGAGGCCGCGTCCGCCTTCGGGGACGGGACGGTCTTCGTCGAGCCCTACGTCGAGGCCGGCCGCCACGTCGAGGTCCAGGTCGTCGGCGACGGTGCCGGCAACGTCGCGGTCTTCGGCGAGCGCGACTGCTCGGTGCAGCGTCGCCACCAGAAGGTCGTCGAGGAGTCCCCGGCTCCGCTGCTGCCCGATGCGGTCCGCTCGGCACTCCACGAGGCCGCCCGGAACGCTGCCGCGGCGATCGACTACCGCGGTGCCGGGACCGTCGAGTTCCTCTACGACGCCGCCTCGGAGCGGTTCTGGTTCCTGGAGATGAACACGCGCCTGCAGGTCGAGCACCCGGTGACCGAGCTGGTGCACGGGGTGGATCTGGTGGAGTTGCAGATCGCGGTGGCGGAAGGTGTCTCGGGCGTAGTCTCGACAGGCTCGACCACCGTGACAGGGCATGCGGTGGAGGTGCGGCTCTATGCCGAGGATCCGGCAGCGGACTATCAGCCGCAGTCGGGGACGTTGACGACGCTGGAGTTCCCGGGTGACGCCCGGATCGACGCCGGTTACACGTCGGGCTCGGAGGTCAGCACCTTCTACGACGCGATGCTGGCGAAGGTGATCGTGCACGCGCCCACGCGCGACGCGGCGGTCCGGCGGCTCGTCGGGGTGCTGCGTACGGCCAAGATCCATGGCCTGGTCACCAACCGGGAGCAGCTGATCGGGATCCTCGGGTCGGAGGCGTTCCGGTCCGGTGAGGTCAGCACCTCTCTTCTCGCGGAAGAAAAGTTCCTTCCGCGCACGGATGACCCCGGCGCCCCGGTCGCTGCAGCGGTCGCGCTGGCCGAGACGACCCGCCGCCCGGGGCTCCCGGTCGCCTGGCGCAACGTCACGAGCCAGCCGCAGCGGACGGTCTTCGAGGATGACTCAGAAGACGGCCTCGTCGTGGAGTGGTACGGCACCCGCGACGGCTATCGCATCGACGGCTTCGACGTCATCGATGCAGGTCAGGACCGGGTTGTACTCGAGAAGGACGGCCTGCGAACGACGTACGAGGTTTCGATCGACGGCGCACGGATCGACGTCGACTCCTCGTTCGGCCACACCGCGCTGCGGAAGCGTCCGAGGTTCACCGACCCCGCGACCCAGACCCAGCCCGGAAGCCTGCTGGCGCCGATGCCGGGATCGGTCATCAGCGTGCTCGCCGAGTCCGGCAGCAACGTCACGGAGGGCCAGCCGCTGCTGGTCCTGGAGGCGATGAAGATGCAGCACACGGTGACCGCGCCCACCGCCGGCGTACTCGCTCAGATCAACGTCAAACCAGGAAGCCAGGTCGCCGCCGGCGAGGTCCTCGCCGTCGTAGAGGAGGAGACAGCATGACTGCGTTCACTGAGCCCGAGGAGCGGACCGCTCTGCGAGAGGCGGTGGCGAAGCTGGCCGGGAAGTACGGCCACGACTTCGTCGCCAAGCAGGCCCGCGAGGGCGGCAAGATGACCGAGATGTGGCTCGAGATGGGCCGCAACGGGTTCCTCGGCGTCAACATCGCCGAGGAGTACGGCGGTGGTGGCGGTGGTATGAGCGACCTGGCCGCCGTGCTCGAGGAGGCGGCGACCGCCGGCGCTCCACTGCTGATGATGGTCGTCAGCCCGGCGATCTGCGGCAGCATCATCGGCCGCTGCGGCACCGACGAGCAGAAGAAGCGCTGGCTTCCTGCCATCGCGGACGGGAGCCTGCTGATGGCCTTCGGGATCACCGAGGCCGACGCCGGCTCCAACTCCCACAAGATCACCACCACCGCCAAGCGCGACGGCGACAGCTGGGTGCTCAACGGCCAGAAGACCTTCATCTCGGGCGTCGACGAGGCCGACTCGGTCCTCATCGTCGCGCGCACGGAGGACGCCAAGACGGGCAAGCTCAAGCCCGCGCTCTTCGTGGTTCCGACCGACTCCGAGGGCTTCACCAAGCAGGTCATCCCGATGGCCTGGGAGGCGCCGGAGAAGCAGTTCACCCTCTTCATCGACGATGTACGTCTCCCCGCCGACGCGCTCGTCGGCGACGAGGACGGCGGCATCTGGCAGCTCTTCGCCGGCCTCAACCCCGAGCGGATCATGGGCGCTGCCCTGTCCTGCGGGATGGCGCGCTTCGCGCTCGGAAAGGCGGTCGAGTACGCCGGGTCGAGGTCGGTCTGGAAGGACGCCCCGATCGGCTCCCACCAGGGCATCGCGCACCCGCTCGCGAAGGTCAAGATCGAGCTGGAGCAGGCTCGCCTGCTGTGGCAGAAGGCCGCCGCGCTCTACGACGCCGGCGACGACGCCGGTGCCGGGGAGTACGCCAACATGGCCAAGTACGCCGCCGGCGAGGTCGCCTGCAACGCCACCGATGCCGCGGTCCACACCCACGGCGGCAACGGCCTGACGGTCGAGTACGGCCTGGCCAACCAGCTCGTCGCCGCCCGCCTGGGCCGGATCGCCCCGGTCAGCCGGGAGATGATCCTCAACTACATCGCCATGCACACCCTGGGACTCCCGAAGTCCTACTGATCACGGCGAAATGAGTACAGGGCCGGTCGCGTGAGCGACCGGCCCTGTTGCGTACGTCTGTCTCTACTTCTTCGGTTCGATGATCACGATGGTGCTGAGGATCTTGTCGGCGAAGGTCTGACGCTTGTCGTCCCACAGCGGCCACAGGTAGCCGATGTAGCAGGCGAGCTGGTCGAGGTAGTGGACGAAGAAGCGGCCGATCGAGAACCAGGTGCCGAGGACCTGGCCGTCGGCCTCCTTGACGACCTTGATCCCGAGGACGCCCTTGCCGATCGAGTAGCCGGTCTTGCCCTGCTTCAGGCCGTAGTTCCAGAACAGGAAGGCGAGAGAGACGAGGAAGCCGATGAACATCAGGAGCCCGCCGATCGCCATGAGCGCTCCGTTGGGCTCGCCGGCGGGCGTGTACATGCCGGTGTTCGGGTCGTACTCCGAGACGCCACCCGAGGCGGCTCCGCCGATGAGTAGGCCGTAGCCGATCCAGAACGGGATCATGGCCACCGCGCCGACGAGTCCGTCGATGATGAAGGCACCCGCGCGTGCGCCCCAAGAGGCGTACGGCGGTGTCGGGGCGCCGTAGCCGTAACCGGCCGGGGCGGCGCCGTAGCCGGGAGCGGCGGGGGCGCCGTAGCCCGGCGCGGGCGGAGGCGGCGGAGCGCTGGGCTGACCGTAGGCCGGTGCTGGCGGCGGAGTCGGCGGCAGGGGCTGGCCGGAGGGGTCCTGGGGGGTGCCAGGAGGCGGGCCGTAGTTAGACATGCGCCGAGTATGGCCACATCTCAACGTAAATGTCAGCGCACACGCCTGAGCCTGCTGCGGCTAAGACCGAGGCTCCACCACGACAAGCGTCCCGACGATCTTGTCGGCGAAGGTCTGCCGCTTGTCGTCCCACAGCGGCCACAGATAGCCGATGAAGCAGAACGCGTCGAGGACATGGAGCAGCTGCCGCACCAGCGCCATCGGGACGCCGGTCGTCGCCTGTGGCTCCTTGCGGACCAGCTTGATCCCGACGACGCCCTTGCCGATGGTGTAGCCGGAGCGGCCCTGCTTGAGGACGTGGTTCCAGACGGCGAAGCCGATGAACCCCAGCCAGCCGACAAGGGTGACCAGGAGGCCGAACAGGGTGACGAAGAAGCCGGACTCCTGCGACAACCCACCTCCCACACCGGCGACCAGATAGAACGGCACCAGCAGCGCCGCGTCGATCAGCGCACCGCCGGCCCGGCGACCCCAGGTCGCCAGCGGCGGGCCGGTGGGGACGTACGACTGCTGTGCCCACGGCGGGGTCTGGGGCTGCTCGCCCGGTCCACGGGTGGGGTCCTGCGGTGCGCCTGGCGGCGGCCCGGGCGGCGGCCCTGGCGGCGGGCCGAAGTTCGACATCTGGTGGGTCATCTCCTCGAGTGTGCTGGCCTGCTGACCTGGCCGACGTTCAATCTATCGGGTCGCACAGGGGTTAGCCTGACCCTTATGGCTGGAGCGGCGAGGTCAATGGATCGGGCTCAGCGCCGGTTCCCGCCGGTCGCGTTCCCGCTGGCTGTCCTGTACAAGTTCTGGGACGACCAGGGCAACAACCTCGCCGCGATCATCACCTACTACGCCTTCGTCGCCGTCTTCCCGATCCTGCTGCTCGCCTCCTCGATCCTCGGCTTCGTGCTGGAGGGCAACCCGAGCCTGCAGGAGGCAGTGCTCGACACGGCGCTGGCGCAGTTCCCGATCATCGGCGACCAGCTCGGCCGCAAGGAGCTCACCGGATCGACCGGCGCGATCGTCATCGGTGGTATCACCGCCCTCTACGGTGCGCTCGGCCTGGGCCTCTCGCTGCAGAACGCGGTCAACACTGCCTGGTCCGTGCCGCGCAACAGCCGCCCCAACCCGATCCTGCTGAGGGTGCGGTCGCTGCTCATGCTCGCCGCCGGCGGTCTGGCCATCCTCTCGGTGACTGCGCTGTCGCTGGTGCTGAGCCGCACGGACTTCCTCGGATTCAAGGCGGTCGACGTCGGCTACTGGCTGGTCATCCTCGGCACCGTCGTGATCGTCACCGGCATGCTCTGCGTCGTCTTCCGGATGGCCACTACGCGCGACCACGCCCTCGCCCACGCCCTTCCAGGAGCGCTCACGTTCGCGATGCTGTGGCAGGTGCTGCAGTACTTCGGCGCGGAGTTCGTCCAGCACGTGCTCGCCGCCACCCGTGGCATGAACCAGACCTTCGCGCTGGTCCTCGGTCTGGTCGCCTTCCTCTACATCGCGGCGCTGATGGTGGTGATCTCGATCGAGGTCAACGTCGTCTACGCCCGTCACCTGTGGCCGCGAGCGCTGTTGACCCTCTTCACCGACGATGTCGAGCTGACCGAGGCCGACCGCCGCGCCTACGCGAGCTATGCCCTCATGCAGCGCCACAAGGGTTTCGAGACGGTCGCGGTCACCTTCGACGGCCCCGACGGCAACAGCCACGAGATCGTCATGGACCCCTCCTGGCTCCGCAAGACCGCTCGGCAGATCCGTCGCCGCGACGAGTTCAGCCGGCCGCTGCCGCCGACCAAGCCGCCGCCCCCGGTGCCTCCCGGCCAGCTGCGCGCGGTGCCGCATCCCGACGAGGACCAGCCGGAGCGGCGTACGAGCTCTTAGGGCTTCCTCCGCAACGGCACGAAGCGATACCAGCCGTGGCTGCTCAGTCGCGACGTGCCCGTCGAGTTCCGCTCGACCAGCATCATCAGCCCGGCGACCGGGACCACCATCCGGCCGGGTGCGGCGAGCTGGTCCATCAGCTCGCGCGGCAGGGCCTCGGCCTCGGCGGAGACGAGGATGCGATCGTACGCAGCCTGCCGCGGCCACCCGAGGACCCCGGGCTTCGCCTTCTCGATGCGGGCCCAGGGCTGGTCGGTCGCCGCCAGGTTGCGGCGGCCGAACCTGACCAGGGACGGCTCCAGCTCGACCCCGATGACGCTGCCCTCCGGACCGGTCAGGTGGGCGAGCAGCGCGGTGGTCCAGCCCGACCCGGAGCCGACGTCGAGCACCTTGTCACCCGGTGCGACCTCGAGAAGACGGAGCATGTCGGCCACCGTCCGCGGCTGCGAGTTGGTCTGCCCGTGACCGATCGGAAGCGGCTCGTCGAAGCGCGCGAAGTCGCGCTCCTCGGGCGGGAGGAAGCCCTCCCGGGGAATGGCGGAAAATGCATCGAGGACCGCGTCCACCCCTCCAGTCAAGCACCGTAAGGTCTGCCCCATGACTGTGTCGCCTGAAACCAACGCAGAGCTCGTCCACCTCGACGTCGCCGAGGGTGTCGCCACCATCACTCTCGACTCGCCGGCCAACCGCAACGCGCTCTCCCGCCAGCTGGTCACCGAGCTGTTCGAGGCGCTGCACGCCGCCGACAAGGACACCTCCGTCAAGGCCGTCGTGCTCCAGGCCACGGGCACCGTCTTCTGCTCGGGCGCCGACCTCTCCGAGGCCGCGACGGTGCCGATGGAGGAGGGCACCCGCGGGATCGTACGTCTCCAGCGCACCATCGTCGCCCTGACCAAGCCCGTCGTGGCGAAGGTCCAGGGACCGGTGCGTGCCGGCGGTCTCGGGCTCGTTGCCGCCGCCGACATCGCGATCGCCGCCGACACCGTCTCGTTCGCGCTCACCGAGGTCCGGCTCGGCCTGGCCCCCGCCGCGATCTCCCTCTCGATCCTGCCCCGGATCGACGCCCGCGCCGCCTCCCGCTACTTCCTCACCGGCGACAAGTTCGACGCCGCCGAGGCAGCCCGCATCGGCATCCTGACCGCCGCCGTCCCCGCCGCCTCGCTCGACGACGAGGTCGCCGCCATCACCGCTTCCCTGCTCGAGGGCTCCCCCCAGGGGCTGCGCGAGACCAAGCGCCTCATGGTCCGCGGCCTGGTCGAGCACATCGACGCCGGCGGCGAGGAGATGGCCGCCCTCTCCGCCCGCCTCTTCGGCTCCGACGAGGCCCGCGAGGCGATGACCGCGTTCCTGACGCGCAAGAAGTAGTGCCAGCGAGACGGCTGATGGCTTGTGGAAATTCCAGCGCTCGAGAGTGCGCGCGAGGCTAGGCTCCGCTTCCTCCCTGGAAGGAAGTAAAGATGGTCAAGGCCCTGTCGGGTGCGGTGTTCCTGGTCGTCGTCGCCGGGGTCCTGTGGGTGATCAACCCCTTTGGCGGCGATGACGAAGGTTTCGTATGGTCGTCGGAGCCGGAGGTGTCCGTCGTGCCTCCGACGGCGACGCCGGACGGCGGCGAGGTCGTCGCTCGCTGGGAGAGCACGGACGCACGTGAGCTGCTCGACCCGGCCGGCCACACCATCGAGTTCACCACCACGCTCGACAACTTTCGGGTGGAGTTCGGTTGCGACTTCGAGATTCCGGGCGATCTGCACGTCTACATGTCGGCCGATGGCTGGGACCAGGAGAGCGCCGAATGGTGCACCGAGCCGCGGGCGAACTACCACAGCAACGGTGGTGGGTCGGTCGTGCTCGGCGGACCAGGGAAACACAAGATCACGTTGCGGGCGCTGCACAAGGACGGATCGCCGTACGTCCCCGCTGACGGCACGATCGAGATCCACCTCGGTGTGATCGACCACGTCGAGGGCTGGGTCGGCGGCTAGCCAGTTCGCCACGGCGGTCGATTGGTGGCACCGCTGCCCGTATAACACCACGTCGGGGGTAGAGTTATCTCCTTGCCGTGCGCCATGGGGGGCGCACGGCGGGTGTGGATCTTTGTGACGGGGGAACATCCAGTTGAACGACAAGCTGGCTGAGCGCGAGATCGCTCAGGAGCAGGGGTTCGTAGATCGTGTCTACCTCCAGCTGGGAGAGTCGGCGCGCGCTGCGCAGGAGCTGGCCGCCGAGGGCCGCGACCGTGGGCGTCTGGGCCACGAAGGTGGTCTGGTCGAGCGCGACGCGTTCGCCTTCCAGGCGGCGCGACGCATCGCGCAGCTCGATGCCGCTCACGAGGGGCTGGTCTTCGGCCGCCTCGACCTCGACCCGTCGGTTGACCCGGAGCCGCGCTACGTCGGCCGCATCGGTCTTCGCGACGCGGAGCGTGACTCGCTGCTGATCGACTGGCGGGCGCCGGCGGCCGCGGTGTTCTACCAGGCCACGGCGGTCGAGCCGCGGTCGGTGATCCGACGGCGGGTGCTCCGCTCCGAGGGGCAGAGCGTGATCGGTGTCGAGGACGAGCTGCTCGACGCCGAGGCGCTGGAGCGCTCCGGTGCCGACCTGCCGATCGTCGGCGAGGGCGCGCTGATCGCCCAGCTCAGCCGTGCCCGCGACCGCACGATGCACTCCATCGTCGCGACCATCCAGGCGGAGCAGGACAAGGCCATCCGTGCGCCGGGTAAGGGCGTCACGACGATCTCCGGTGGTCCGGGCGTGGGGAAGACCGTGGTGGCTCTGCACCGGGCCGCCTACCTGCTCTACACCGAGCGTCGCCGCTACGAGTCCGGCGGCGTGCTCATCGTCGGCCCGTCGGGCGTCTTCATGCGCTACATCGAGCGCGTCCTGCCGAGCCTCGGCGAGACCGCGGTGGCGCTGCGCTCGCTGGGTGAGGTCGTGGACGGCGTACGCGCGACGTGGCACAACGACCCCGCCGTCGCCGACGTGAAGGGCTCGGTCCGGATGGCCGAGGTGCTGCGTCGCGCCTCGCGCCAGCAGGCGCCGGGCTCCCCGCGCGAGTTCAAGGTCTTCTACCGCGACGACTCGCTGCGCCTGGACGGCAAGCGGCTCGGTGAGCTGCGGCGACAGCTGATGAGCCAGGGCCGACGCAACCAGCAGCTGCGTCGCGTACCCCAGATGCTTCTCGACATCCTCTGGCGGCAGGTACGCGGAGAGCGCGGCCGCGAGCGCGGTCGCGAGGTCTTCAACGACGAGATGCTCGACAACCCCGCCTTCCTCGAGTTCGCCGCCGCCTGGTGGCCGGCGCTGGAGGCGCGCGAGGTGCTCGGCTGGCTCCGCGAGCCGGAGTTCCTGGCTCGCGTCTCCGAGGGAATCCTGACTCACGACGAGCAGCAGCTGCTCCTCAAGTCGTGGGCCGGCCGCGGCCTGACCGACGCCGACCTGGCCATCGAGGACATTCCGCTGCTCGACGAGCTCCGCTACGCGATCGGCGACATCCCCGAGCAGGTCGCCGACGAGCGGGACGCCGACCAGAGCGGCATCGACATCGCCGAGCTGATGACCGCCTCCGACCGCGAGTTCTCCTCGGGCCGTGGCTGGCGCCCTCCGACGTACCGGATCGACGACGACCCGTTCGCCCACATCCTCATCGACGAGGCCCAGGACCTCACCCCGATGCAGTGGCGGATGGTCGGTCGCCGGGGACGTACGGCCTCGTGGACCATCGTCGGTGACCCCGCCCAGTCCTCGTGGCCGGTGGCGGCGGAGGCCGAGGCGGCTCGGGCCAAGGCGCTCGAGGGCAAGCCGGTCCACGCGTTCCACCTGTCGACGAACTACCGCAACTCGGCCGAGATCTACGACTTCGCCGCGGCCTACGCCGAGCGGGTCGGGCTCAACGCCGACCTGCCCACCGCGGTCCGCTCCACCGGTGTCGAGCCGCGGGTCATCGAGCACGCGGTCGACCTGGAGAAGGCCACCCGGGAGGCGGTCGGCGAGATCGCGTCGCACGTCGGCGGCACCGTCGGCATCGTGGTCCCGGTGGCGCGCCGCTCCGAGGTCAACTCGTGGCTCGCGTCCTGGCCGGAGTTCGCGGACGACGCCCCCAGCGCCGCCGCCTCCGCCGCCGACCGGACCTCGGTGCCATCCGGCGAGGACCGCATCGTCGTCCTCACCGGCCTGGACACCAAGGGCCTCGAGTTCGACGGCATCGTCGTGGTCAGCCCCGACGAGATCGAACGCGAGTCGGCCACCGGCCGCGCCACCNGCCGAGTCGGCTCGTCATGACGAGCCGACTCGGCGGGTTTTCAGGTGATCTGGTGGGCGAATACGCGGTCGAGCTCGGCTGCGGCATCCGTGGTGACACCGCCGTGGACGGGGCCTGGCTGAAGGACCGTGCTCTTCGGGGCCTTGAGGAGGCCGAAGCGGGCGGACTCGTTGTCGGAGAGCGCCCTCATCCCGTACGCGGTGGCGCGGACGCCCGCGCCGAAGCCGGCATGGGCGGCGCCGGCGCAGATCAGGTCCACCGACTCCAGGGCGGCCCGCACCAGGGCCAGGTCGAGCCCCGGGGCGAAGGCGGCGAGGCGCTGCTCGTCGAGCCTCCACCGGGCGGCGAGGAACTTCTGCTCGGGGCAGTGGAGGACGACGCCGACGTTGAGGAACTCCTCGCGCTCGGGGCGGGGTACGCAGCGGAGCACGACGTACTGGTAGGCGTCCATCACGCCTCCGGGGCGGGCTCGGCCGCGGGCAGCCACGGGCGCTCGCCGTCGAGGCGCGCCCGCAGGAACGTGACGTAGCGCTCGCGCAGGGACTCCGGGGTGTCATAGCCGGGGACCGGCTCGAGCCACTCGTCGGGTACGTCGGCGAGCACCTTCTCCAGCACCGCGTCGTCGAGCCGCAAGGCGAGGTCGTCGTTCTGGGCGAGCGCCTCGGCGGCGAAGGCGCGCAGGATGTGCTCGGAGGTGTCGAACGGCTGGGCAGCGTAGCGCGCGGGGTCCCCGCCTCCGCCGGGCCAGACGTGGTGGAAGTAGAGCGAGGCGCCGTGGTCGATGACGTAGAGCGCGCCGTTCCACAGCAGCATGTTGGGGTTGCGCCAGGAGCGGTCGACGTTCGCGATCAACGCGTCCAGCCACAGGATCCGCCCGGCCAGCGACGGGTCGGGCTGGTAGGCGGCGTCGTAGCCGAACGCACCCGCCAGGAAGTCGATGCCGAGGTTGAGCCCGGCGCTCACGTTGAGGAGGTCCTGGACCTCCTCGTCCGCCTCGTAGCGGGCGATCTCCGGATCGAGATCGAGCACGACCTGGTCCGGCGTCGGGATGTCGAGCGCCCGGCACAGACCGGTGACGATCACCTCCGCCACCAGCACCCGCAGCCCCTGTCCGGCGCCACGGAACTTGCAGACGTAGGTGCCGAGATCATCGGCCTCCACGATCCCGGGCAGGCTGCCGCCCTCCCGGAGCGGGGTGACGTACCGCGTCACCCGCACCGTCTCCAGACTCACGCGGCCACATCCGTAGCGCAAGCGCCAGAATACGGACGCGGCCACGTGATGCCTTGATGGCTCGCTCGCTGGCGCTCACTCACGAGATGGTGTCCTCTTCCAGTCGCTTCTTCTCCTCGGCGACGTCGAAGTGGGGCGCGGGCCAGTCGAGGTCGAGCCGGTCCAGGGTCTCCAGGAGAAGCTCGCCGATGGCCAGGTTGCGGTACCACTTCTTGTCGCTCGGCACGAGGTACCACGGAGCGTACTCGGTGTTGGTGCGCTCCAGCGCAATCTCGTACGCCTCCTGGTAGCTGTCCCACAGCTGGCGCTCGTCGATGTCGCCGGGGCTGTACTTCCAGTGCTTGGTCGGATCCTCCAGGCGGGCCAGGAGCCGCTTCTTCTGCTCCTTGGCGGAGATGTGCAGCATGCACTTGAGGATCACGGTGCCGTCGTCGGCCAGCCGCTTCTCGAAGTCGTTGATCGCGGCGTAGCGTCGCTCGATCTCCCCGGGGGTCACGAGCTCACGGACGCGGCCGATCAGCACGTCCTCGTAGTGGGAGCGGTCGAAGACACCGAGGTAGCCGGGCTCCGGCACCGCCTTCTCGATCCGCCACAGGAAGTCCTGGGCACGCTCCTCGTCGGTCGGTGCCTTGAAGCTGGTGATCTTCACCCCGACTGGGTCGACCAGCCCGACGGTGTGCTTGAGCACGCCGCCCTTGCCGGAGGTGTCCATCCCCTGCAGCACCAGCAGCACCCGCCTGGGGTCGTCGCTCTCCTTGGAGGCGAACAGCTTGGTCTGCAGCTCGATCAGTGTCGGGCCGAGCTCGGCGAGCACCTGCTTGCCGGTCTCCTTGTCAGCGCCGACGCCCGGCGCGGAGTTGGTGTCGTACTTCCGCAGGTCCACCGGTCCGACCGGCATCCGCAGCTCGTCAAGAAGGCTCATGCCCTGACGATAGGTGCCGAGGCGCGGGCCGTCAGCCGAGTACGCGCCGAAGATCGAGCGAGCAGCCGACCATCGTGGTCGTCGAACCGTCCGGCTGGGGCTCGTCGAACCAGGTGCCCTGCTCGAAGCCGACCTTGGCGAGCATCCGCAGCGAGGCGGCGTTGCGGTGGTCGGGGGCGGCGAAGCAGGCCGTCGCGCCGGGATAGCGACGCGGGATCGAGGTGAGCCAGACCCACGCCATCCGCGGCCCGATCCCGCGACCCACGAAGGCCGGTTCACCGATCGCGTAGTCGAAGCCGATCGCGTCCGGGTCGGGGGTGAGCAGCGCATAGTCGGGCTCGTCGCTGATCCGGTAGTCCTGGCAGAACCCGATCGAGCGCCCGTTGGCCTCGATCACCCAGAAGGTGACCGGGGTCTTGCCGTCGATGTCCGGCCCGTAGTTCTCCCTCACCCACTCGGGCGTGGGCTCACCATCGACGGCGTACCACCGGTGCACGTGCTCGGTGTTGAGCCAGCGGACCAGGTGAGGCAGGTCGCCGCGGGTCATCGGCCGCAGCGCCACCACCGGCATCGGGTCGGAGGAGAACTCCTTCACCTCAGCGGAGAGATCCACAGCGTACGCAGGCCGCCCGGCGATTCTCGCCGCCGCCGCTGCCCAGCTCTCCCCCGGGCGCGTCACGCCCCCGAGACGGTGTGTCCCGGTGTGGACCGCAACCGGCGTGAACATGCACCCAGGTTAACGCCGCAGGGTCAGTGGGCCTGGCCGCCGCGGCGGTCGACGAGCGGCGGCTGGGACGACCACGGGAAGTCGATCCAGCGGTCGGTCTTCTTGTAGACGTAGTCGGCGTTGATCACCGTCCACGGCTTCTCGAAGATCACCGCCGTGCGGGCCTCGGCCACGTGACCCTCGCAGAAGTCGTGGACGATCTCCAGGGTCTTGCCGGTATCGGCGACGTCGTCGGCGATGAGCACCTTCATCCCGGTCAGGTCTACGGCCGCGGGGGTCGGCGGGAGCATGATCGGGACGTCGAGACGCTCGTTGACGCCGGTGTAGAACTCCACGTTGATCGCGGACAGGTTCTTCACGTCGAGGGCATAGCCCAGGCCCATCCCAAGGGCCAGGCCGCCACGGGCGATGGAGAGCACGATGTCGGGCTCGTAACCACTGTCGACGACCTTCTGGGCGATGTCGCGCACCGCGGTGCCGAAGAGGTCGTAGGTCAGGATCTCGCGCTCTTGCTGCTCACTCACAGATCGGATTCTGACACGAGACCGCCCGCGCCATCGTCATCGGCCAGAGCGAGCTCCTCGCGAACGATGCTGTAGGCCACACCGGCGCCGTATCCCTTGCGGGCGAGCATCCCGACCAGACGCCGGGTCTTGGTCTGGTCGTCGAAGCGCTCCAGGGAGCGCAGCTTGCGCCGGACCATCCGCCGGCCGGCCTCACGCTCGTCGTCGGGGTCGATCTCGTCGAGCGCGTCGCGGGCGACGTCGTCGTCGATGCCCTTGCGGCGCAGCTCCTGGGCCAGGGCTCGTCGGGCCAGGCCCTTTCCGGGCTGTCGGCTGGCGATCCAGGCCCTGGCGAAGGCCTCGTCGTCGATCAGCCCGACCTCTTCGAAGCGGTCCAGCAGCCGTGTCGCCAGGGCCGCCGGAACCTCCTTCTTCTCGAGCTTGTCGGCGAGCTCCTTGCGGCTGCGCGCCTGGCCGGTCAGGGCGTCGAGGAGGATCTTGCGGGCGATCGCCTCGTGGTCGGGCTCCGGGTCGTTCTTCGGGTCCGCGGGATCCGCCGGGCGAGGCTGCCTTCGACGGGAACGTGTTGGTTTCGACACGTCGTCGCTCCTTCGTCGCGACGACGGCTCAACCGACGGGACGGACGGCTCGAGCGACGGGGAGGACGGGGTCTTGCCGGCCCAGGCTTCGACGCCGAGGGTCACGTCCCCCAGCCAGTCGGGCGCGGGCCGTTCGTCCACCCAGGGATCCTGGGTGGACGAACGGTCAGGCCTTGACGAAGCCACGGGTCAGCCGGTGCCTTTGGACCTAGAAGTCCTCGACGCCGGCGGGCTCGGCCGCGGGCGTCTCGCCGTCGGCCGGGGCGTCGACCGTCGGCACGACGCCGAGCTTCTCCAGGATCCGCTTCTCCAGCTCGTTGGCCAGGTCGGGGTTGTCCTTGAGGAAGTTGCGGGAGTTCTCCTTGCCCTGACCGAGCTGGTCGCCCTCGTAGGTGTACCAAGCGCCAGCCTTGCGGACCAGGCCCGCCTCGACACCGACGTCGATCAGGCCGCCCTCGCGGGAGATGCCCTTCCCGTACATGATGTCGAACTCCGCCTGCTTGAACGGCGGAGCCACCTTGTTCTTCACGACCTTGACGCGGGTGCGGTTGCCGACCATGTCGGTGCCGTCCTTGAGCGTCTCGATCCGGCGCACGTCGAGTCGCACCGAGGAGTAGAACTTCAGCGCGCGACCACCGGTCGTGGTCTCGGGCGAGCCGAACATCACGCCGATCTTCTCGCGCAGCTGGTTGATGAAGATCGCGGTCGTGCCGGAGTTGTTGAGCGCACCGGTCATCTTTCGCAGCGCCTGGCTCATCAGTCGAGCCTGGAGGCCGACGTGGCTGTCGCCCATCTCGCCCTCGATCTCGGCCCGCGGCACCAGCGCCGCGACGGAGTCGATGACGATCAGGTCGAGCGCGCCCGAGCGGATCAGCATGTCGGCGATCTCCAGGGCCTGCTCACCCGAGTCGGGCTGGGAGACCAGCAGGGCGTCGGTGTCGACGCCGAGGTTCTTCGCGTATTCCGGGTCGAGCGCGTGCTCGGCGTCGATGAAGGCCACGATGCCACCGGCGCGCTGCGCGCTGGCGACCGAGTGGAGGGCCACCGTCGTCTTACCCGAGGACTCCGGACCGTAGATCTCCACGACCCGCCCGCGGGGCAGACCGCCCAGACCCAGCGCCACGTCGAGCGCGATCGAGCCGGTCGGGATCACTTCCAGCGGAGCCCGGGTCTCATCGCCCAGCCGCATGACCGAGCCCTTGCCGAACTGCCTCTCGATGTTGGCGAGAGCGGCGTCCAATGCCTTCTCGCGATCACCTGCCGCCATGTTCTTTCCTTCCTGAGGGGCAGACTTCTTCCCCTTGCCTGCCGCTTGTCCACGTGTCTTCGTCGTCATCAAGGCAGACGCTAGACGGGACCACCGACAGTTTTGGACGGGACCCTCTGGCACGGTGTTTCACGACCCTGTTTTTGCCTGGCCGATAGCACGAACCACGCTCCACCTACTACCACACACTAGCCCGAACAAGCGTTCGATGTGAACACCTGTTCGGGCGTGTCGAGGTCGCCGGATCCTCAGTGGTCCTGCATCTCGACCTGCTCGGCGGGAGCCGAGCCGCCACCCATCTCGTCGGCGACGGCGACCGACAGACCACCGAGCATGAAGGCGATGATCACCGCCGCCAGGGCACCGCTCGAGAAGGACGGGATGAAGCGACGTACGCCCTCCTGGACCGGCGCCGCGCCGTGGTACTGGTGGGTGAGCGCATGCCCCTTGCCCCGCTGGAGCAGGTACCGGTTGACCGGGAAGGCCGCCACGAAGGCCACCGAGAGGGCGATCATCATCCCGATCCAGAACACGACGTTGACCAGACCGGCCTCCATCGCCCCGGGGATGAGCGCCATGACCAGGTTGTCGACCAGCTCCATCGTGGCGATCGAGAGGGTGTCGGCGGCCAGCACCACACTGAACGCCGCACCGACGGCCAGGCCCGACTTGAGCAGCGGCAGGGTCGAGAGGGCGTAGCCGAAGGCGAACGCGAGCGTGACGGCCAGGACGATCGTCCATCCGGTGCTGAGCCCGATCGCGGTGCCGATCATCAGTCCGGCGATCTCGCCGATCGCACATCCGGTGAGGCAGTGCAGCGTGGCGCTGGCCGCCATCGCGTTCACCCCGCCCCCATGCGCGCCGTGCACGTCATGCGCCGAGTGGTCGCCGCCATGACCTTCGTGACCCTCGTGCATCGAGTGCTGATGTCCGCCGTGGTCGTGTCCGGCGTGCAGGTGCTCGTCATGCGACGTCATGTCGCTCCCTTGATCGTTCGGTTCGTTGTGCCTACCCGAACATTCATACCCCATGGGGGTATGCGGTCGCAAGCGACATCCGGTCGGAGACCTCACTTTGTCCAACCACGACGGACTCCCTAGGGTGTGCTGTGTGTGGACGGCAGCGCGACGACGACAGCGGACGACCCGTGCGGTCGCGCGCGCCGGCCTGCTGGCAGCGGTCGTGGTCACGGTCGCCGGTCTGCTGGCCATGCATGGGCTGAGCCTCCACGGCACCGACACCGACGGTGAGCACGGCGCGCTGAGCCTGCCAGCCGCCCACGTCGGGCACACGCACGCGCTCGAGCACACCGGCCACGGAGCAGCCGACGGCGCCGGGCACCCGGGCGGCGCCGGGCACACGGCGATGATGCTGTGCGCGGCGTTCCTGCTCGCCGCCGGCGCGCTGCTGCTGAGCGGGCTGTGGCGGCGTACTCCTGCCTGGTGGTTCTCGCGGGCCCGCACCTGGTCCCGGACCAGCGGGTTCGCGCCCTTGCTCACCTGTCCCGCGACCGGCCCGCCCTCTGTCTGGGCCTACTCCGTCATCAGGTGCTGAGCGGCCTGACCCCACCCCGCGACCCGGGCCATGCCCGAGGTCAGCAGGTGGGTCAGCGATGCCCGTAATCAGCACTTCACAAGGAGAAACAACAGATGCGTACGCAACGTCCCCTCTTCCGCGCGACCTGGGCGGCGGCCGGCCTCGCCGTGCTGCTCACCCTGTCCGCCTGTGGCGGCAGCGAGGAGGCCGAGGCTCCTCAGAAGCTCTCGGAGACCGAGAACAACAAGGCCGATGTCACCTTCGCGACCGACATGATCCAGCACCACGCCCAGGCCCTGTCGATGGTCGACCTGACCATGGACCGCAACCTCGAGCCCGAGGTCCAGGAGCTGGCGGACTCGATCCGGGCGGCCCAGAGCCCCGAGATCGAGACCATGTCCGGCTGGCTCCAGCAGTGGGGCGAGGAGGTGCCGTCGACCATGCGTGACCACGTCAACGGCGGCCACGAGGGCCACGGCGACGACGACAGCAGCATGTCCGACTCGATGGAGGGCATGGACGACGACATGCCCGGGATGATGTCGGCCGAGGACATGGACGCCCTCGAGAAAGCCTCCGACGCCGAGTTCAGCGACATGTGGCTGAAGATGATGATCGAGCACCACGAAGGCGCGATCGAGATGTCCGAGGCCGAGCAGGACGAGGGCCGGTTCAAGCCGGCCGTCGATCTGGCCGGGACGATCATCGAGTCCCAGACGGCCGAGATCGAAACCATGGAGAAGCTCATCGGCTGAGGACGCTCTGATGGGCAGGGCCGCCAACGGCCCTGCCCATCATGCAGGCCGGTCAGGCAGACTTACGGGCCACGTACGCAGCCCCGAACAGCACCATGACCAGCAGGATCGTGCCGAGCGCGAGCGCCGGATATCCGGCCAGGTCGACGACGACGCCCGACAGCGCCCCGGCGGCGGCAGCGGCGACGCCCATGATCAGGTCGGCGGTGCCCTGGACGTCGGCGCGCACCTCGAGCGGGGTGTGGTCCGCGACCGAGGTGGCCGCGGCGATCGTGGCCAACGACCAGCCGAGTCCGAGCAGGAAGAGCCCGACGAAGATCCGCCCCGAGCTGCCCTCCGGCGCCGCGGCGCACAGGACCAGGGACACCAGGAGCACCCCGCCGCCCAGCGCCATCACATCGGCCCGGCCGACGCGGTCGGCGAGCCAGCCGGCGATCGGCGCGAAGGCGAACATGCCCAGTACGTGCCCGCTGATCACCAGTCCGATGATCTCCAGGCCGGCGCCGCCGTGCTCCATGTGGAGCGGGGTCATCACCATGACTGCCACCATCGTGGCATGGGCCGCGGCCTGCCCGACGACCGCCGCCGCCAGTGCGGGCCGCTCCCGGATGACGGCGATCGCCCGTCGCCAGCTCGTGGTCTCGACAGGCTCGACCACCGATGAGGACTCCGCCGGCGGCGCGCCCTCCCGGGCGACCAGCAGCGGGTCAGGTCGCAGGAAGACCCCGACCACCAGCGCGGCGGCCAGCATCCCCATCGACCCGATCGCGAACGGCCCGGTGAGGACCGGGATCCCGACGGAGTCGGAGAAGATCTCGGCGACGCCGGTCAGGTTGGGGCCGATCACCGCACCGAACGTCGTCGCCCAGACGACGACCGACAGCGCCCGCGCCCGGCTCCTGGCAGGTGCCAGGTCGGTGGCCGCGTAGCGCGCTCCGTTGTTGGCCGCGGTGGTCGCACCCAGCAGCACGGCGCCGACCAGCAGCAGCGTCATCGAGCCGACCACGCCGGCCAGCACCGCCAGCAGCCCACCGGCCGCCCCGAGCAGGTAGCCCGCCACCAGCCCGAACCGGCGCCCGCGCGCATCCATCACCCGCCCCAGGACGTACGCGGCGACGGCGGCGCCGAGCACCTGGGTCGTCTGTGAGAGACCTGCCATCGACTCCGAGCCGGACAGGTCGCGCGCCAGCAGGGAGGCGGTCGCGATGCCGATCGTGATGCCCATCGCCCCGACCGCCTGGGTGGCGACCAGGGTGAGGATGGTGCGCTTCTGGACCGCGGCCACCGAGGCCGGTGCGACCAGCGTCACCGCTCACGCGCCGGCAGCTCCAGGGCCTTCCAGACCGCGGTCCAGACCTCCTTGGGCGGGACGCCGTCGTCGAGGGCCTCCTGGGCGGTGCGCCCGCCCAGGTCGCCCATGACGAACTGGCGTGCCCACGCTCGCGCGTAGCCCGCGCCGAGCGCCTCGTCCATGCGGGACCAGAACTCCGTGTGTCTCATTGCCCCGAATGCTACTCAGGCGCGCCGGCGGGCGAGGACGTCGAGCCAGACGTCGCCGAGGCGTCCGTCGGCGTGCCCGACCTCGAGCACCTCCCAGCCGGCCTCGTCCAGCGCCGCCCGGAGCGCGGGCTCGCGCCAGTAGACGAAGAGGCGGGGTGCCTCGACGTGACCGCGGTTGGTCCACTCCTCGCCGTCGCCCTCCTTCATCGACACATGCAGCGCACCGCCGGGGCGGGTCACCTCGGCGAGCCGGGCGAGCACCGTCCCGAAGTCGTCGCGGGCCACGTGCAGCAGCGTCGCCGAGGCCCAGACCGCGGCATAGGGGACGTCGGGGTGGACCGGGTCGCGCAGATCGTCGGTCAGCGGGTCCAGGCAGGCAGCGGCGTATCCCTGCTTGCGCAGGTGCGCCACGAACCCCTCGCTGATGTCGGTGCGCCGAACCCGCACTCCCCCGGCCTCGAGCGCCTTCGCGTCGTGGCCGGGTCCGGTGCCGATCTCGAGCACGTGGTCGCCCGGCTCGAGCACGGCCAGGAACCTGTCCAGGACCGAACGGTTCTCCTCGGAGAACGAGCTGCCCTGGACGTACGTCGCGACGCTGGCGTCGTAGGCGGCGACGGTCGCCTGCTTGGCGGCCGCGCGTACGTCCCACAGGTGGTGGACGACGTCGTGGAGGTGGTAGCGGCCCAGCGACTCGACGCTGAACACGTCGCCGTTGGACCGGGTCCCACGACGGCCCCACGCGTCCGGCGGGACCTTCTCGTAGATCGTGGCGATCTCGTCCGCGGCGTCCATCAGCTGCTCGGCGACGACCGCCGGGTCCTGGCCGGCGTAGTCGCCCTCGCGGGCGGCCACGTCCTGGTCCCAGTTGGCGAAGCGCGGCTCGTCCTCGGTCAGCATCAGCTGCAGCCGCTCGCCGAAGATGCGGTGGACGTCGCGTACGTGCGCGCCGTACTCCAGCGCCGACCACACCCCGGGCTGGGGGCGGTCGCGGGCGTTGTCGGCGGCGAGGTAGATCTCCCAGTACGTCGCGTTGTCCCGCACGATCTCGGGGAGCTGGTCCGCGGTGACGGCACCGGCGATGAAGCCACACTCCGGGCAGGGCCGGTCGAGCACCCACGTCCAGTCCTTGGTGTCCGGCTCGATCGCGTCATAAGTCATGGATCAATCTTGACGGCCCGTTAGGGCCCTCACGAGGGGGATCCTGCCTTTGAGACGCGAGTTGCTGCCGCTCAGGTGAGGAGTAGGGAGTCGAGCCGGCGGCGCACGACGACCAGACCGACCGCCCCGAACGCCAGCAGGTAGACCACCGAGACCGCGGAGCCCCACGACGGCACTCCGAGCGTCAGCTCACGGCACAGCACGACGCCGCGGTAGAGGGGCGTGACCTCCACGACCCAGCGCAGCCACTCCGGATATGCCGTGATCGGGAAGAACGTCGCGCTGAACAGGAACATCGGCATCATCGCGAGGGTGACCTTCTCGAAGTCCTGCCAGGAGGTCATGTAGGTCGTCAGCGCCATGCCGACGGCCCCGAAGGCCGACCCGATGAGCAGCGCCGCCGGCACCACCAGGAGCGCCCACCAGGAGTGGACCAGGTCCATCGCGACCATGATCAGCAGGAACGCGGTCACGTAGATGCCGCTGCGCAGCTGGTTCCAGAGGATCTCGCCGACCGCGATGTCGACCGTGCGCAGCGGGGTGGCCAGCATCTGGTCGTAGAGCTTGTTGTACTTCAGCTTGAAGAAGAAGTTGAACGTCGCATCCAGCAGCGACCCGTTCATCGCCGAGGCCGCGATCATCCCGGGGGCGACGAACTCGCGGTAGTCGACCGGCTTACCGGCGTACTCGAAGCCGACCACCATCGCGCCCACGCCGATGCCGATCGAGAACAGGTAGAAGACCGGCTCCAGGAACCCGGTGATGAACACCAGCCAGGCGCGCCGATAGACCAGGATGTTGCGCCAAAGCAGCAGCCGGGCGGCCTCGCCGCCTCGCAGCGGGCGGGCGACGGTGGCGCCCACGGCGGCGGTGAAGAGGGCCATCTCAGGAGACCAGCCTCTCGCCCAGCTTGCGCACCGCGAGCCACCAGCAGACGCCCGCGAGCAGTCCGAGATAGCCGACGTGGACCGCGGCCAGCGCCCAGTCGATCTCACCCAGCGCGAGCATCCGGGTCAGGTTGACGCCCTGCCACAGCGGCGAGGCCATCGCGACCTTCTCCAGCACCGGCCCGAGGTTGGCGACGGGGAAGAACGTGCCGGAGAACAGCGTCAGCGGGATCATCCCCAGCCGGAAGATCAGCGCAAAGGACTCCTCGCCCTTGATCGAGAGCGAGAACAGCAGCACCGGCGTCCCGAACGCAAGCACGACCAGCCCCTGCACCAGCCACGCCGTCAGCACGCCCCACCACGTCTCGAAGACGCCGAAAGGGGCCAGGACCAGCAGGAAGACGCCGCAGGCGAACAACGTACGCAGCATCAGGAAGCCCAGCTGGGCCAGCACGATGTGCGAGGCGGTCAGCGGCGAGGCGATCATCGAGAAGTAGATCCGCTGCCACTTGACCATCCCGTAGACCGGATAGGTCATCTCGGAGAAGGCGATCGTCATCGCGTGGGCCGCGACCATGCCCGGCGCGACGAAGGCCAGATAGGAGTCGGCGCCCTCCAGCGTGGCCGGATCGGCCTCCACGAAGCCGCCGAGCAGCACGCCCAGTGCCAGCACGTAGAAGAACGGCGTCACGAAGGTCGTGATCACCCCGCCCTTCCAGGTGCGCGCCAGGACGGTGAGCCAGTAGTCGCCCATCCGGAGCGCCCCGGAGACCAGCCCCGCGGGCGCCGTCGGTGGGGTAGCCGGCCCCGAGTCGGCGTAGTCGGCCATCAGTCCACCAGGGTCCGGCCGGTCAGGTGCAGGAAGACGTCCTCGAGCGAGGAGCGCCGCACCAGGGTGGCCACCGGCGACAGGTCGCGGCTGTGGACGGCCTCGATGACCGCCTCGCCGTCGTCGCTGTAGAGCAGCAGCCGGTCGGGCAGCACCTCGACCCGCTCGGCGAGGTCCTCGACCTTCGCCGCCAGCGCCTCGTGCTCGCCGACGCCGAAGCGCAGCTCGGCGACCTCGCGGGTGGAGTGCTGCTGGATGAGTCCCAGCGGCGTCCCGTGGGCCACGATCCGACCCTGGTCCATGACCACGAGCTCATCGCACAGCTGCTCGGCCTCGTCCATGTAGTGGGTGGTCAGCAGCAGCGTCACGCCCGCCTGCTTGAGCCGGAAGAGCCGGTCCCAGATGACGTGGCGGGCCTGCGGGTCCAGGCCGGTGGTCGGCTCGTCGAGCACCAGGATCTCGGGTCGATTGATCAGGCTCCGGGCGATCGTCAGCCGTCGCTTCATGCCGCCGGAGAGGTCGTCGACCTTCGCCTTGGCCTTGTCGGTGAGCTGGACGAAGTCGAGCAGCTCCTCGATCCGGCCCTTCACCTCGGCCCTCGGCAGCCCGAAGTAGCGGCCGTAGACGAAGAGGTTGTCGTAGACGTTGAGCTCGACGTCGAGGGTGTCCTCCTGCGGGCACACTCCGAGCCGCGCCTTGATCTTCGGCCCGTCCTTGGCCGGATCCATCCCGAAGACCCGCAGCTCTCCCCCGCTCGGCGGCGAGACGCAGCAGATCATCCGCATCGTCGAGGACTTGCCGGCCCCGTTCGGCCCCAGGAAACCGAAGGCCACACCGGGGCGCACCGACACGTCGATCCCGCGCACCGCCTCGAAGTCGCCGAACGACTTGCGCAACCCGCGCGCCGAGATCATCAGGTCTTCACCCACGTCGGCAAAGACTAGATGGCAGCGCCGACAGTTTCGACCGAGCCTTCGATCGAACCCGGATCGGCGCCTACAGGCCCCGCTGCTTCTGGCGTCGGTTGTAGTCGCGCATCCGCTGGGGTACGCCGACCACCGCGGCGTCGTAGGACGGGACCTG
Source organism: Nocardioides sp. YIM B13467 (assembly GCF_042788075.1). NCBI lineage: Bacteria > Bacillati > Actinomycetota > Actinomycetes > Propionibacteriales > Nocardioidaceae > Nocardioides > Nocardioides sp. YIM B13467. The sequence goes on along the minus strand of NZ_JBHZPJ010000046.1, from coordinate 4,530,233 downwards.
GTGCTTGTTGGCGAACTTGTGCGCCCACTGCGCCGACGGCACTCGCCGCCGGGTCCACTCGCCGTCATGCGCGACCAGCAGCAGGGTCACCTCGCTGACGACGGTGCGCGGCTCGACGAACCCCTCGACACCACGCCGGGTCTTCACGAACTGCTCGAGATGCTGTTGGTCGGTGGAGTCCGCGGCGCGCACCCTTGTGGATCCGGTGTAGCTCTCGCCTGTCGGGCGGCTCATGCGCGTCCCGCGGCGGAAACGATCGAACAGGCTCACGGTGCAATTGTGCATCCTGGTGCCCAACGCACGCCCGGATAAACCTGTTGGGCGCCCACTCCGTGGTCGCCTATGTTGGAGCCTTTGACCCCGCGCCCCCATCGAAACCTGCCGCGACGGAGAAGCGATGAACCAGCCATGCCCATAGACGATCTCGACGCCGAGCGCGAGCATCTGGCCGCATCCCGGCAGGATCTGGCCCGGATGCGGAAGAAGGTGGAGTCGCTGGACTCCTCCACGGCCGGCAACTGGGTCAGCGCCGAGATCCTCGACGCCACTCTCGCGCATCGGCTGGAGCAGCTCGCCGACGATCCTGACGTGCCGCTCTTCTTCGGCCGCATCGACCGGACCGCTGCGGTAGGAGGCGAGTCCTTCCACATCGGCCGGCGCCACATCTCCGACGGCGCAGGCGACCCGATGGTGGTCGACTGGCGGGCCCCGGTCAGCGTCCCGTTCTACCGAGCCTCCCGGACCGAGCCGATGGGGTTGGCGCGGAGGCGGCGCTACGGGTTCTCCCACGGGGAGCTGACGGCGTTCGAGGACGAGTCACTGACCGACGCCGGGGCCGGGCCGGAGCACTCGGCGATCCTCGAGGCCGAGATCGAGCGGCCGCGCGTGGGACCGATGCGCGATATCGTCGCGACCATCCAGCCCGAGCAGGACGTCCTGGTCCGCGCCGACCTGTCCCAGACGATCGTCGTGCAGGGTGCGCCGGGGACGGGAAAGACGGCCGTGGGGCTGCACCGGGCGGCGTACCTCCTCTACGCGCACCGCGACCAGCTGACCCGGCGCGGGGTCCTGATCATCGGCCCCAACGCCTCGTTCCTCCGCTACATCCGCGACGTTCTCCCCGCGCTGGGTGAAATCGAGGCCAAGCAGGCGACGATCGCGGAGCTGGTCGCCAAGAATGGGCAGAGCCATGGCGCCGTCCGCGCGGAGGAGGCCGCGCCGGTGGCGACGCTGAAGGGCGACGTACGCATGGCGGAGGTGCTCCACCGGGCGGTCTGGTCCCACCTCGGCGAGCCGGACGAGGCCCTGGTCGTCCCGCGCGGCTCGCGGCGCTGGCGAGTGCCGTCGCACGAGGCGCGGGAGGCCCTGGAGGGGCTGCGCGCCAACGATCTCAGGTACGCCGCGGGCCGGGCCCTCCTCCCGCGCGCCCTGGCCCACCGGGTGCTGGTGCAGATGGAGCGCTCGGGCGACTCACCCGACGACCGGGTGCACGACGCGGTGGCGCGGGCGAAGCCGGTCAAGGACTACGCCGCCGCGCTCTGGCCCGATCTCAAGCCCGCCCGCGTCCTGTTCCGGCTGTTCACCGACGCGGGCTGGCTGGCCGAGGTCGCCGATGGGCTGCTCACGGAGACGGAGCAGGCGAGCCTGCTCTGGGAGAAGCCGCCGCGCTCGGCAGGCGCGGCGCGCTGGTCGCTGGCCGACCTGGTGCTCCTCGACGAGATCGCCGACCTGCTCGACCGCACACCGTCGGTGGCCCACATCGTCGCCGACGAGGCCCAGGACCTCTCCGCGATGATGCTGCGCGCGCTCGGCCGCCGTTCGACGACGGGCTCGCTGACGATCCTCGGGGACCTCGCCCAGGCGACCACGCCATGGGCCTCCTCGTCGTGGACCGAAGCCCTGGCACACCTCGGCAAGCCCGACGGTCATGTCGAGCAGCTGACGCGCGGCTTCCGGGTCCCGGCCGACGTGATCGCCTACGCGGCCCGCCTCCTCCCCCACATCGCCCCCGACCTCGAGCCGCCGGTCGCGGTGCGCCGCACACGTGGTGACCTCGCCTTCACCACCTCGTCGGTCGTGGAGGCGCTCGGGGCTGCGCTGGAGCGCCCCGGGTCGGTGGGGCTGATCGTGCCGGACGCCTCGCTGGCGACGGTGCGCGCCGAGCTGACCGAGGCCGGACTGTCCTTCGCCGAGATAGGCGTGGCCGCCGACGAGGAGACCGAGTTCGACGCCCATCTCGATCTCGTTCCCGCCTCGCTGGCGAAGGGGCTCGAGTTCGACCACGTGGTGGTCTCCGACCCCACCGGGATCGTCGCCGGCGAGCCCGACCGCGACACCGGTCTCCGTCGCCTCTACGTCTGCCTCACCCGCGCTGTCACCTCCCTGGTCGTACGGCACGACGCCCTCCCCGAAGAACTCGGTGGCGTCCCGGAACGGGTGGATGCGAAAGTAGGCGCATGATCGACGTCCGACCGGATCCGCTGGAGAAGGCTGACTGGCCGCTACGCACCGAGCGTCTGGTGATCCGCCGGATGACGCCCGCCGACATCGAGCCGACCTGGGCCTTCCGAGGGCTTCCCGAGGTGGCCGAATGGGTGACGACAGCGTTCGCGGATCTCGAGGCCTATCGCAAGGTCTTCGAGGACCCCGACGTCATCGGGCCCGGCCTGGTGATCGAGCGCGACGGCGTCATCGTCGGCGACCTCATGCTGCGGATCACCGACCCGTGGTCGCAGACCGAGGTGCGCGAGCAGGGCAACGGCACCCAGGCCGAGCTCGGCTGGACGATCGACCCGGCCCACCAGGGCAACGGCTACGCCACCGAGGCCGTACGCGCCGTGCTGGACGTCTGCTTCGGCCCCCTGGGTCTGCGCCGCGTCGTCGCGGAGTGCTTCGCCGACAACGTGGCCTCGTGGCGACTCATGGAGCGCCTCGGAATGCGGCGTGAGTCGCACACCGTCAAGGACTCCCTGCACCGCACCCGCGGCTGGCTCGACGGCCTCTCCTACGCGATCCTCGCGGAGGAGTGGGCTAAGCGCTGAGTGCCGCCGCGATCGCGGCCTCGCAGTGCAGCCGGGTCGTCGGGAACAGCGGCACACCTGCGTACGTCTCGATCGGCAGCAGCAGCTCGATCTCGGTGCAGCCGAGGATCACGCCCTCGCAGCCGGCGGCGATCAGACGGTCGATTACCTCGAGGTACGCCTGCCGGGAGCTGTCCAGGAACGTCCCCAGACACAGCTCCTCGTAGATGATCCGATGGACGGTCTCCTGGTCCGGCTCGTTGGGGACGGTGACCTCGAGGCCGTGGCCGCGGAGCCGGTCGGCGTAGAACGGCTGCGACATCGTGAACCCGGTGCCGAGAAGTCCGACCCGCCCGACCCCCGCCGCTCTGACCGCGGCCGCCGTCGTGTCGCCGAGGTGCAGGAAACGATCTCCGTACGTCTCCTCCAACGCCCCGGCCACCTTGTGCATCGTGTTCGTGGCCAGCACGATCACCTCGGCCCCGGCATCACTCAGCGTCGCCGCCTCCGCGGCAAGGCGCTCCCCCGCTCGCTCCCACTCGCCGGATGCCTGCATCTCCTCGATCTCCGCGAAGTCCACCGACCGCACGAGCAGGTCCGCCGAACGCAGTCCGCCGAGTCGCTTCGCGGTGATCTCGTTGAGCAGGCGGTAGTACTCCGCCGTCGACTCCCAGCTCATCCCACCCAGTACGCCGATCCTTCGCATGCCACTTAGTTTCCTCTGGGCGACCAACTTCCGGGAGCCGTGGGTCGAGGTGGCTCGGCGCCTCATGCCTCGCGCGCGACCATGACAGTGGGCGTCACCTTGTGAACCATTCACAAGCATTCCGTTCAAGTGAAGGACTGAGCAATGACCGACCGGCCTGAGATCGTCTGCATCTGCGGCTCCACCCGGTTCGTGGAGGAGATGCGGGCGGCGAACCGGGAACTGACCTTCGCGGGTGTCATCGTCGTCGCGCCGGGCGAGGCGGACGAGCTGGTCACCGAGGAGCAGAAGGCGGCACTGGACGCCCTCCACCTGCGCAAGATCGACCTGGCCGACCGGGTTCTGGTCGTCAACCCAGGCGGGTACGTCGGCGAGTCCACGCGCAGGGAGATCGCCTATGCCCATGCCACCGGCAAGCCAGTCACTTTCACAGATCCTGTCTGACCAGCAGACGCTTCGTGGTGCGCGCGAACTAGAGTTGACGCCCTGTTGGTTAGGGGCGGCGGGTGAACCGGATCGTGCCATCCGGTAGTCGCTCATGAACGTACGCAGGGTTGTGCGCCAACCGGTGATGATGCGCGCACAACAAGGCCCCGTCCTTGAGGTTGGTCTTCCCGCCCGCGGCCCAGGGGTCGAGGTGGTGGGCGTCGCACCATTCCGGTGGCATGTCACAGCCTTCGGCTTGGCAGCACTTCTGCTGCAACCGGAGTGCTTTGCGTTGGATGGGTTGGAAGAACCTGCTGCTCCGCCCGGCGTCGAGGACCTCACCGTCACCGCCGAGGACCCAGGGGATGATGGTGGCGTTGCAGGCCATCCGCCGCGCTTCCGCCGCGCTGATGGTGGTGCCGTTGGTCTCGTCGTAGCCCAGGGTGGCGACGCCGAGGTCCTTGCGGAGTTCCTCGAGGGAGATGACCACGTTGATGGTGGTCGCGTCGCCGCCGTGACGAGGTAGCGCTGCGGGGTCGATGGTCTCCAGGAGCCGGGCGAGGCCTTGGCCCATGAGCCGTTCCCAGGGAGGGAGTGGGGCGCCCTTGGCGACGAGTTGTTGTTTGCGGGGTTGGGCGTAGGCCTCGACCAGCCGCTTGAACCTCATCCCCATCGAGGTCGGCAACACACCCTCGAACCCGACGGTCCCGTCGTGGTTGTCCCACACCCGCAACGCGGTCTTCTGCTGGGCGCGTTCTTCCTCGGCGAGGAGGGCTTTGGCTTCGGCGTCTTCGAACCGGACCGGGTCGATCTCGGCCAGGATCCGCTTCCCCACGATGCGGAGCTCGTTCGCGGTCAACCGGGTGGCGTAGTCGACCAGCAGCTTCTCGGCCAACACCAAGTCCTCAGCACTGGCGATCGGATTGGCCTCGATCTTGTCGAGGGCCTTGGTGATCACCCGGGCTTTGTCCAGAGACACCACACCGTCCGCCAGACCAGCAGCGACGAGCTCGTACTTGGCGACACTCGCGGCAAGTTTGATCTGGGACCGGGCGACGGCCTTGTNGATCGGAAGAGCACACGTCTGAACTCCAGTCGGCTCGTTATGACGAGCCGACTCGGCGGGATTTCGGGTGAGGACGAGCCGACTCGACGCTGATCTCTGTCAGGACGAGCCGACTCGGCGTGACTAGAGCTTCTCGACCGGGGCGTAGCGGAGCAGGAGGCGCTTGACGCCGGTGTCGCCGAAGTCGATGCTCGCGACCTGCTTGTCGCCCGAGCCCTCGATGGTGACGACGGTGCCGAGGCCGAAGGAGTCGTGGGTGACCCGGTCGCCCGGGTCGAGCGAGGGCACCTCACGAGCCGGCTTCGACTTGGCCGCGACATCGGCGCGCAGCGCGGCCGAGGAGAAGTTGCGGCGACCGGCGGCCGTGGGCTGGCCGAGACGCTGGCCGCCGCCCCAGCTGTCGTTGGCGAAGTTCGGCCGGCCCCACGAGGACATCTCCTTCTCCGTGCGTCGCCAGTCGACCAGGTCGACCGGGAGCTCGTCGAGGAAACGGCTGCCGGGGTTGTGCGAGGGAGCGCCCCACGCGGACCGGACCACGGCACGTGAGATGAAGAGGCGCTTCTCGGCGCGGGTGATGCCGACGTAGGCCAGGCGGCGCTCCTCCTCGAGCTCGGTGCCGTCACCGAGGGCCCGGGAGTGCGGGAAGACGCCGTCCTCCATGCCGGTGAGGAAGACCGCGGGGAACTCCAGGCCCTTGGCGGTGTGGAGCGTCATCAGGGTGACCACGCCGTCCTCGTCGTCGGGGATCTGGTCGGTGTCGGCGACCAGGGCGACGCGCTCCAGGAAGTCGCGGAGTCCGGGCTCGACCGTGCCTGCGTCGACATCGGCCGGGTCGGCGCTCGGGGCCGCGACCGGATCGTCGGAGAACTCACGGGCCACGGCGACGAGCTCGGCGAGGTTCTCCACGCGGGTCTCGTCCTGCGGGTCGTCGGACTCCTCGAGCGAGGCGAGGTAGCCCGATCGGTCGAGCACCGTCTCCAGGATGACGTCGGCCCGCTCGCCGGCGGCGACCATCTGCAGCAGCTCTTCGACCATCGCGACGAAGGCCTTGATGTTGGTCAGGCTGCGGGTGGCCAGACCGGGGGCGTCCTCGGCCTTCTGCAGCGCATCCCAGAAGGTCAGGCCGTCGCGCTCGGCGAGCGCGTTGACGCAGGCCACGGCGCGGTCACCGATGCCCCGCTTGGGGGTGTTGAGGATCCTTCGGAGCGAGACCTGGTCGTCGGGGTTGGCCAGGGTGCGCAGGTAGGCCAGGGCGTCGCGTACTTCCTTGCGCTCGTAGAAGCGCACACCGCCGACGACCTTGTAGGGCTGGCCGGTGCGGATGAACACCTCCTCGAAGACACGCGACTGAGCGTTGGTGCGGTAGAAGACGGCGACGTCGGCGGCCTTGAGCCCACCGTCGACCAGCTTGTCGATCTCGTCGGAGACGAACCGGGCCTCGTCGCGCTCGTCGTCGGCGACGTAGCCGACGATGCGGTCGCCGTTGCCGGCGTCGCTCCACAGCGCCTTCTCCTTGCGACCCTTGTTGTGCTTGATGACCGCGTTGGCGGCGGTGAGGATCGTCTGGGTGGAGCGGTAGTTCTGCTCCAGCAGGATGGTGGTCGCGTTGGGGAAGTCCTGCTCGAAGTCGAGGATGTTGCGGATGTTGGCGCCGCGGAAGGCGTAGATCGACTGGTCGGCGTCACCGACCACCATCAGCTCGGCCGGCTCGGCGCGCGGGGTGTCCTCGGCGTAGGTGTCGGTCAGCGCGGTGTCGTCCATCCGGTCGGCGCAGAGCTCGTGGACCAGGGCGTACTGAGCGTGGTTGGTGTCCTGGTATTCGTCCACCAGCACATGCCGGAAGCGGCGCCGGTAGACCTCGCGCACCTCCGGGTAGGTCCGGAAGAGCTCGACCGTCGACATGATCAGGTCGTCGAAGTCGAGGGCGTTCGCCTGCCGCAGACGCTTCTGATACTCCTTGTAGGCCGCCACGTAGGTCTGCTCGAGGTGGTTGCGCGCGTCCTTCTCGGCCGCCTCGACGTCGCGCAGCTCGTTCTTCTGGTCGCTGACCCAGTTGAGCACCTGGCCGGGCTGGTAGTGGCGCGGGTCGAGGTCGAGATCGCTGAGCACCAGCTGCATCAGCCGCTTCTGGTCCTGGGCGTCGTAGATGGAGAAGTTGGACTTCAGCCCGACCTTGTCGATCTCCTTGCGGAGGATCCGCACGCAGGCGCTGTGGAACGTGGAGACCCACATGATCCGGGCGCGCTTGCCGACCAGGGCCTCGACGCGCTCCTTCATCTCGGCCGCGGCCTTGTTGGTGAAGGTGATCGCCAGGATGCTGCCGGGGTGGGCGCCGCGCTGCGAGATCAGCCACGCGATCCGCCGGGTCAGCACGCGGGTCTTGCCCGACCCCGCACCCGCGACGACCAGGAGAGGTGCTCCCTGGTGCTGCACCGCGGCCTTCTGGGGCTCGTTGAGCCCGTCGAGGAGCTCCTCGGTGCTCGGGCCACGCCGTTTCGTACGCGGCTCGTCGGCCGGCTGCGCCGAGGCGAAGGCCTCGAGGCCCGGAATGGTTGCGACAGGGGTCTGGTCAGGCGTACTCATGCTGCCTCCAGCCTAGGGGCTGGCACCGACAAGTCACGGGTCGGCGGGCCCTGTGAGAACCGTCAGGCAGCGACGTGCGCGGAGGACCAGAAGACCGCCACGCAGACGTTGATGATCGTCAGCCCGAAGATCGTCCAGTAGAGCCCGTCGGAGATCTTGGGCTTGCGCAGCTGCGACATCACCAGGCCGAGGATGACCAGGCCGATCACGAGCTTCACGCCGACCTTGGCGTGGTCGACCGGACCATCGCCCATCTCGAGGACGCCGACGAGCAGCAGACCGGCGAGGAACGCGGTGCCGGAGCCGTCGCGCATGAGGCCGTTGGCGACCTTGTCAGGGGTCTTGATCTGCACCAGCAGGCCGCCGAAGAGCGCTGCGAAGCCGAGCAGGTGAATGACGAGCAGGATGTGCCGCACGATCTCCATGGGCAAAGACTAGAGCCACCGCTTCGGAGCCCACCACGCGGTACCGCTTCGGCACGTTTTCGAACGATCACACGATTTTGGTCACATTCGCCTTGGGGAATTCGGCGACGTCTGCCTACTCTCACCGTGACCGCCACCATCGCTCTCGGCTCCGCAAGGAGGATTCTGACGTGTCATCACCCAACCCGACCCTGCCCACTGGCGGGTCCAGACCGCTCGATCAGCTCCGCCAGATCATTCGCTTCGACGTACCGGCCTCGCTGGTCGTCTTCCTCGTCGCCGTGCCGCTCTCGCTCGGCATCGCCGTCGCCTCCGGTGCACCTGTCGCCGCGGGCCTGATCGCCGCTGCGGCGGGCGGCATCGTCGCCGGCCTCTTCGGCGGCTCACCACTGCAGGTCAGCGGCCCGGCCGCGGGTCTCACCGTCGTCGTCGCAGAGACGGTCGCCGAGTTCGGCTGGGAGGCGACCTGTGCGATCACGGTGATGGCCGGAATTCTCCAGGTCGTGCTCGGTGCCACCCGGCTCGGTCGCTACGCGCTGGCGATCTCTCCGACCGTGGTCAGCGCGATGCTGGCCGCGATCGGCATCTCGATCGTCCTCGGCCAGCTCAACGTCGCTCTCGGCGGCCGCTCCCAGTCCAGCGCGTTCGAGAACCTCGAGCACATCGTCGGCAACGCGCAGCAGCCCAACATCCACGCGATCCTGGCCGGGCTCGGGGTGATCGGCATCCTGCTCGTCTGGCCCCGGCTACCCCAGCGGGTCCGCGCGGTGCCCGGCCAGCTGGTTGCCATCGTCGCGCTCACCCTGCTCGCCGCGGCATGGCTGCCCGGCGCCGAGCGGGTCGAGCTCGGTGGTGACCTGCTCGACGAGATCGGCTCGGTCGCGCTCCCGGAGGGCACCCCGCTCGCGGTGGCCGGCGCGGTGCTCACCGTCGCCCTGATCGCGAGCGTCGAGAGCCTGCTCTCGGCGGTCGCCGTGGACAAGCTGCACGGCGGCCCGCGCAGCAACCTCAACCGCGAGCTCGTCGGCCAGGGCCTGGCCAACACCGCCTCCGGTGCTCTGGGCGGCCTCCCGGTCACCGGCGTCATCGTGCGCAGCTCGACCAACGTCGCCGCCGGAGCCCGCACCCGCGCGTCCGCGATCCTGCACGGCGTCTGGGTGCTCCTCTTCGCCCTCGTCCTGGTCGGACTCGTGGAGCAGATCCCGCTCGCCGCCCTGGCCGGGCTGCTGATCATGATGGGCACCGGCCTGGTCCGGCCCGCCGACATCTCCCAGGCGCACGCCCGCGGCGAGCTGTGGATCTACGGCCTCACCATCGCGGGAGTGCTCGCGCTCAACCTCATCGAAGGTGTCCTGATCGGCCTGATCGCCGCCCTGGTCCTGGTGCTGTGGCGCCTGGTCCATGTGCGGATCGACGTACGTATGGCCGGCCAGGCCGCCGACGGCCGCGAGAAGTGGCTGGTCGAGGTGCACGGCAGCCTCTCGTTCCTGGCGACACCGACGCTGGTGAGCAGGCTCGACGAGATCCCGGAAGGCCAGGTCGTCGAGCTCGACCTCCTCGTCGACTACCTCGACCCGGCCGGGCGCGACCAGCTCGACCACTGGCGCGCCCGCTACGAGGCCGCCGGCGGCACCGTGCTCGTCGAGCACTCCGGACCCCACGGCGAGGAGGCACCCCGCCAGGAGCGCGCGCTGAAGGCGCCTCCGATCAGCCCACGCGGCCTGCTGCCGTGGGGCGCCTGGCAGGACGTACGTGCCGACCGCACCGACCGGCATCACCCGCTGGCCCTCGGCGTCCGGGAGTACCACCGCCGCCACGCGGCACCGCTACGCCCGGTCTACGAGGGGCTTGCCGACGGCCAGGAGCCGCACGCCGTCTTCCTGACCTGCGTCGATTCCCGGGTGGTGCCGAACCTGATCACCTCGAGCGGCCCGGGCGACCTGCTGACCGTGCGCACCATGGGCAACCTCGTACCCGAGCCCGGTAGCCCGGACAGCTCGGTCGCGGCGCCGATGCTCTTCGGCGTGGACGACCTCGGCATCAACACCGTCGTCGTCTGCGGCCACTCCCGCTGCGGGGCGATCACCTCGGCGCTGGAGAGCACCCGTGCCGGGGAAGTCCCCGCCGGACCGGTCGGCGACTGGCTGCGCCACGCCGCTCCGGCGATCCAGGAGTGGCAGGCCGGGCACCCGGTCGGCGCCGCGGCCGCCGCGGCCGGCCGGAGCGAGGTCGACCAGGTCTCCCAGGTCAACGTCGCGGTCATGATCGATCGCCTCGGGGAGCTCCTGGCAGGCCGGGACGTACGTCTCGTGGGGCTGTTCCTGGACATCTCCGACGGCACGCTGCAGATCCTGCGAGGAGACGGGTTCACGACGCTCACCGACGCAGAGACCGACGAGCTCGCCCACCTGATGGAGGCTCGCCCGCCGGAGCCCGCGTAGACGATCTAGAGCAGGCGGCGGTCGTTGGCCCAGCGAGTGAGCTCGTGACGGCTCGACAGCTGCAGCTTGCGCAGCACGTTGGACATGTGGGTCTCGACCGTCTTGATCGAGATGAACAGCTCGCCGGCGACCTCCTTGTAGGAGTAGCCACGGGCGATGAGGCGCATCACCTCGCGCTCTCGTTCGGTCAGACGGTCGAGGTCCTCGTCGATGTCGGCGATGGCGATGGTGCCCGCGAAGGCGTCGAGCACGAAGCCGGCCAGACGCGGTGAGAAGACCGCGTCGCCGCCGGACACCCGCTGGATCGCGGCGACCAGCTCGGCGCCGGTGATGGTCTTGGTGACGTAGCCGCGGGCACCGCCGCGGATGGTGCCGATGACGTCCTCGGCCGCGTCGGAGACCGACAGCGCGAGGTAGCGCGGCGAGCCGTCGACGGCGGGCGCCTTGCGCATCACCTCGACACCGCCCCCACCTGGAAGATGTACGTCGAGCAGCACCACGTCGGGCTTGCCCTCGGCGATCGCCTTGACCGCGGTGTCGACATCCTCGGCCTCCCCGACGATCCGGATCACCGGCGACCGGCTCAGCTCGGCGCGCACGCCGGTGCGGAACATCGCATGGTCGTCGACGATGACGACCTTGACCTCACTCATCGTCGTTCCTCTCCAGAATGTGTGTTGCCGGTCCGCGGCTGCTTCAGCCGCACCTCGGTGCCCTCTCCCGGAGACGATCTCACCACAGCGCTGCCGCCGTGGCGCGACATCCGGTCGATGATGCTGTCGCGCACGCCGTGCCGGTCGGCGGAGACCTCGTCGACGACGAAGCCGGCTCCCCGGTCGCGGACGAAGACCTCGAAGGCCTCCTCCGTCGCCTCAGCGTAGACGTCGACCCGTCCGGTGCCGGCGTGCTTGGCAGCATTGGTGACCGCCTCGCGGGTGGCGGCGACGATCGGGCGCACCGTCTCGTCGAAGGGGCCGTCGCCGACGACCACCACGTCGACGGTCACGCCGTGGGCGTCCTCGACCTCGGCGGTGGCCGCCTTCAGCGCGGCCGCGAACGTCTCGTCGGCCTCGGCAGGAGTCGAGAAGAGCCACTCCCGCAGGTCGCGCTCCTGGGCGCGGGCCAGCTTCTGCACCATCGCGGGATCGCCGGAGTTGCGCTGGATCAGGGCGAGGGTCTGAAGGACGGAGTCGTGCAGGTGAGCGGCCATGTCGGCGCGCTCCTGGCTCCGGATCCGCTCCTCGCGCTCGCTGCCCAGATCGCTGGCGAGCTGGTGCATCCACGGCCCGACGACAAGGAAGCCCGCGCCGAGCACGATCAGCCCGGCGATGATCAGCGCGGTGGCGTTGCCGAAGTCGAGCTGGCCGCCGGCGAGGATCACCGCGAAGAGCATCAGCCCGACGCCGACTCCGACCCGGACGTACGCCCGCCAGCCGCCCTTGCCGAAGACCATCCGAACCAGGTCGAGGCGGCCGGTGCCGTCGATCCAGCGCTCTCGCTGGGCGGCGTCTGCCTGGCGCCACAGCAGCGCGACGCCGGCGACGCCGAGCATCGCCGGCCAGATCAGCGCACCGGCTCCGAGCAGGGTGTCGAAGAGCACCACGGCGCCGAACCCGAGGGCGAGCAGCGCGATCGCCGGGCCCTTGTCGACGCCACCCGAACGCGCGGCGGGGCGGCGGCCACCGCGGGTCGCGCTCTCACCGCCTGGTGTGGACTGCTCCAGGAGAGGCGCGGCGGGGACGAAGATCCACAGGGCGGCGTAGAGCAGCACGCCGAAGCCGCTGAACACGGCGGTCACCACGAAGAACGCCCGCACGGCGAGCACCGGCAGGCCGAGGTGTTCGGCCAGGCCCGCGGCCACCCCGCCGATCACCGACGCGTCGGTGTCGCGGTAGGCGCGGCGTACCGCTGAAGCGGAGCCCGAAGCCATAGGGCCTGCGCGCTCCGGGGGCGGTGCCGTCAGCTCCGCCGTGGCATGGGATGTCGTCATGATGACATCCATCGTCACACCAACCGTGGGTGTGTGCCATGAGGATTCACCCTGATCCTTGCTCGTCGAGAACTCAGGGCCGTCCCTGATGGTCTGCGGCGTGCGGAGGAGTCAGAGTAGGGGTGTGACGATCCCGCCCGAGGCGCCGCTGCCTCCCAACCCGGAGCCGCCATCGCCTGTCTCCGAGGAGCGCGCCCGCCCCAGTGTCGAGCAGCTGCGCAACCTCAGTGGGCTGCGGCGTACGACCCATGCCTCTCCGGAGGGACGGCACATCGCCGGCGTCGCGGGTGGGATCGCACGCCACTTCGACGTCGACCCACTGCTGGTGCGGGTGTTGCTGGTGGTGGCGGTGTTCTTCGGGGGCGCCGGTGGGATCGTGTACGTCGCAGCCTGGGTGCTGGTGCCCGAGGAAGGTGCCGAGGACGGGATGATTCCCGTCGGGCCGCCTGCCCGCAACCTCCTGCTCTGGATCGCCGGCGGGATCGCGGCGATCTCACTGCTCGGCGACGCGTTCGGCGACACCAGCGTCCCCTGGTTCTGGCTCGCGGTGCTCGGGGTGGTCGCGCTCTGGTACGCCAACCGCGGCAAGTGGGGCCGCAAGCGCGGCGGACCTCCCCCGTCCCCGGCCTCGTCTTCTTCAACCACGAGCATGGACGTTCCCGCAGCTCAGACGCGTACTCTTCCGGCGCCGTGGCCGCCCGGATCCTACGATCCCAACGCGCCTGTCACCCTGGCCGGTCGGCGGCGCCCGCCGCTGCTGTTCGGCCGCGCCGTCGCGGTCGCCGCGCTGGTGGTCGGTGTCCTCGGGCTCGTCGACGTCGCCGACTGGGCACCGGTGCCGACCAGCGCCTACCCGGCGGCGCTCCTGGCCGTCTTCGGTGGCTTCCTCGTGCTCGGCGCCTTCTGGGGCCGGGCCGGCGGACTGATCTTCCTCGGCTTGCTGGCGCTCGCCGCGCTGCCGCTCACCATGATCGACCCCTCGAACATCGACACCGGCAGCAGCATCGAGTCCCATCCGCGGAGCGTCGCGATGCTGGAGTCGTCCTACCAGGTCGACGCCGGGGAGATCATGCTGGACATGAGCGCCATCGACGCGAAGACGCTCGACGGTCGCGAGCTCGACATCAACAGCTCCTTCGGCGAGATCACCGTGATCGTCCCCGACGACGCCACCGTTTCCGTGGACGCCTCGGTCGGCGCACTCGGGGAGGCGCAGATCTTCGACGAGACCCGCAGCGACGTCGGCGGGTTCAACCTGGCCCGCACCCATGTCGCCGGGAAGGAAGGCAGCGAACCCGGTCTCGCCGATGACGCCGACCTCCACCTGACCACCACGGCTGACGTCGGCGCGATCAAGGTCTTCGAGGAGAGCGACCCCCGAGCCGCCGCCTTCGTCGGAACGGCCGAGAGGACCAACCCATGAGCTACGACTACGCCCCGCCGCCACGCTTCGAGGACCAGGCTCAACCGCCGAAGCCCACCGGCCGGCACCCGGTCAACATCGGCCACCTGGTCATGGGGCTCGCCTTCCTCGTCTTCGTCGTCGTGTGGGCCCTGATCGTCAGCGGCACGGTCGTCATCCACAGCATCGAGGACCTCCGTTGGCTCCTCCCGCTCCCCTGGATCGTCGGCGGCTCCATCGGCCTCCTCGCGGCGCTGCTCAGGAAGAGCTGACTCTCTTCGCGGGGGCGTTTGTCGTCTCTGCGGGATCGTTTTTCGGGGTTGGGGTGGGCCGCCGACCCGTTCTTGAGGGTCTTCTCGACGGTCCCCGGAGTAAAGGACGGCCTTCGGCCGCCGGCTTCGCCGGTCGCCTGCGGCGATCCTTGACACCGGGGCCCGTCGAGAAAAGATTTGGCTGGCTATCGGGGCGGCGGCCGGGGTGTGGCGCAGCGGACTCTTGCCTGGGAAAGGTGAGGTTGATGGGCGCAAGGGTGGCCCTTCGGGCCACTTACCATCCACAGATGCTAGTCCGTTCGCTCACCGCGAAAACAGTGGTTGACCTGGGAAAATAGATAGCCAGGTAAGGGCCGACGGCGTAGAATCAGACCCATCACAGCACACCTCTGAAGGGGAGGATGGCGATGAGTCTCGGCCGCTCGATCGACCACTGGGGCACCAACCCCGGCGCCGCGATCGACGCTGCCCTGAAGGCCATCGAGACCGCCCTCCAAGACCTGCTAGCAACCGACCCCGCCTACTGGCGCACCGGACAGAAGAAGGACCTCCTGGAACGCTTGGAGAAACTCCAGGCCCAGCAAGCCGCGTTGAAACTCCGGGTGCTGGCCACGGCCGGCGACATCGCCGAAGAGACCGGCGCAAAGGATGCGTCGGGGTGGATGCGGGCCGAGTTATTGGTCGACAAGGCCGTCGCCCGGTCCCAGATCAAACTTGCCGCGAGTGTCGAGAAGTACGAGCTCGTCGCTGCTGGTCTGGCGGACGGTGTGGTGTCTCTGGACAAGGCCAGGGTGATCACCCAGGCCCTGGACAAGATCGAGGCCAATCCGGTCACCAGTGCCGAGGACCTGGTTCTGGCCGAGAAGCTCCTGGTCGACTACGCCGATCGCCTGACCGCCAACGAGCTCCGGATCGTCGGCAAACGGATCCTGGCTGAGATCGACCCGGCCCGGTTCGAAGACGCCGAAGCCAAAGCCCTCCTCGCCGAGGAAGAACGCGCCCACCAGAAGACCGCCCTACGAGTCTGGGACAACCACGACGGCACCATCGGGTTCGACGGCGCGCTGCCGACCTCGATCGGGATGCGGTTCAAACGGCTGGTCGAGGCCCACGCCCAGCCCCGCAAGCAGCAGCTCGTCGCCAAGGGTGCGCCGTTGCCGCCGTGGGAGCGGTTGATGGGTCAGGGCTTCGCCCGACTGCTCGAGACCGTCGACCCGGCCGCCCTGCCCCGTCACGGTGGCGACGCCACCGTGGTCAACGTGGTGATCTCCCTCGACGACCTCCGCAAGGACCTCGGCATCGCCACCCTGGGCTACGACGAGACCAACGGCACCACCATCAGCGCGGCTGAGGCGAGGCGGATGGCGTGCAGCGCGACCATCATTCCCTGGGTGCTCGGTGGTGACGGTGAGGTCCTCGATGCCGGCCGTGGCAGCAGGTTCTTCCAGCCGATCCAACGCAAAGCACTCCGGTTGCAGCACAAGTGCTGCCAGGCCGAAGGCTGCGACATGCCACCGGAGTGGTGCGACGCCCACCACCTCGACCCCTGGGCCGCCGGCGGCAAGACAGACCTCAAAGACGGGGCCTTGTTGTGTCCCCACCATCACCGCCTCGCCCACGCACCCGGCTATACCCATGAGCGACTACCCGACGGCACCATCAGGTTCACCCGACGCCCCTGACCGGCGGGGCGAGGAACCACACCACCAGGCCCCGCCACCGGGCCCCGCCACCGGGCCCCGCCACCGGGCCCCGCCACCGGGCCCTGCCACCGGGCCCGACGACTCCAACCGTCGACCGGTCTCGGCTCTCGCTGAGGGCCCCTGTCCTGGTGCCCAACCAGCGTTCCGGCCACCTTCTCGACTCCACGCGCGCCGTTCCCAGCTGGCGGGAACACTTCCCCCTGCAGCGGAGTTTCCCCGCGCTCCGGAGCATGGGGAACCTCCGCACCCGTGGGGAACTCTCCCGATCAGTGGGAAACTCGCGACCCGACCGGCACCGAACCCACCCCGGCCAAGAACAACTGCCCGCTTGTGAACGGTTCACAAGGTCGCGCCCACTGCCGTAGGCACCCACGAGGCGCGACCCGCCGGCGCGCACGACCAGCACACAGCCCCCAAACCCGTGCCCACCTGAATCCGCTGCGCCACACCCTCGCCGCCGACCCGATACAGGCCAAATCTTCTCGATCGCGCGCCGGGTCAAGGATCGCCGCAGGCGACCGGCGAAGCCGGCGGGCGAAGCCCGTCCTTGACGCGGTACGCGATCGAGAAACAATCGAACCAAGGGTCGGCGGCGAACCCCGAAACAAGCCACGGCCACTTCCAGCGCGGCGAACCGAGACCAAACCAAGACCGACGAAGCTCGACAACGAAACCGGCAGCCTAGGAGACGCTCGAGATCTCCCCCGCCCATCGCCCGATCAGCTCGGCCTCGTGTGGCGGCGGACCGGGGAGGCGGCGACTGGCTGCCTCGGCACGCAGGCCGTCGCAGACGAGAGCAAGATATCGGCGGCGCAGGGCGGCGCTGCGTACGTCGTCTCCTACCTCGATGCGACTGATCTGCTCGAGGAGAACGGTGATGTCGGCGCGGGTGACGTCGGGGCGGAGGATGCCGCTGCCACGGGCGCCGCGCAGGAGGCGGTTGGTGGTGTCGACGGCGAGTTTGTCCAGGTCACGCAGGCCCTGGTCGAAGCTGACCTCGTCGCGCAGGGCGAGGGTGAGCCGCGGGAGTCCGTCGTCGAGCACTTGGCGCAGGAAGCCCGTGAACGCGAGCCACGGGTCGTCGGTGTCGCTCAGAGCCGCCTCCGCGAAGGCGATGTAGCGGCGGTAGCTGTCGGCGGCGACGGCCCGCAGCAGCGCTTGCTTGTTGGCGTAGCGGCGATAGAGCCCGGCCACTCCCATTCCGGCCTCCTCCGCGACCGCGGCCATGGTCGCGCGGGGGTCCCTGAGCAGGACCTCCCGAGCAGCGATCAGGACCGCGCGGTCCGCATTGAGGGGCGGCATGCCCCAAACCCTACGCGCGAGCGCCAGCCTCAGGCGGTTTGTACCTGTGTGATGTCGGCCAAGGCCGCGATCGGACGGTTCGGGTAGTCGGCGAACACCCCGTCGACTCCGGCCTCGAAGAGGCGATTGGCCTGGTCGCGGCCCGCTTTCAGGGTCCACACGAAGACCTTCAGGCCGTGCCGGTGGGCCTCGTCGGCCAAGCCGGTCGCGGGCTGCCCCTTCTTGCGGACCATCGACTTCTTGGGGCCGATGGCCTGGGCGTACGTCGCGATCTCCGCGCAGTCGACCGCGCCCCACTTCTTGTCGACCAGCTGCACCAGCGGGAGGTCGGCGCGGGTGCTCATCTCCCGCACCCACGCCTCGTCGAAGCTCTGCAGCCACAGCCGTTGGGCGGGCAGGCCCGGGAGGCTGTTCCAGGCGTCGACGCCGTGGTCGGCGAGGGTCTGCAGCAGGGTCTCGGTGACGGGCAAGCCGATGGAGGCGAAGTACGTCGGGTGCTTGACCTCTACGTGCAGCCCGACCCGCCGCCCGCGGCGCTGCGACTCGTCGGCGACGAGCAGCAGCAGCGTGTCGAGGGTGATGATCGGCTGGCTGGTCGTCGGCGCCCCGAGGCTGAGCAGTTCGGGGAAGGTGAAGTCCTCGGTGAACCAGCCGGTCCACTTCTTGCCGCTGATCACCTTGGTCGTACGCCGCTCCGCGAACTCCAGGCGCGAGGCCACGTCCGTGGTGCGGGAGAGCTCGTTCTCGTGTCGGAGCACCATCACCCCGTCGCTCGTCATCACCACGTCCGTCTCGAGCGCGTCCACGCCCTGGCGCAGCGCCAGACGGTAGGACTCCAAGGAGTGCTCCGGCAGATAGCCGGGTGCTCCGCGATGGCCGATCACAAGGGGGCGGTGGGCCGATGCCATGTCGCCAAGCGTGCGTGCCGGCAGCGAAGCCGTGGCGGGCACAATGTGAATGGGACGTTACGAGCGGCGGGCCGTTCGGAGGTTCGGTGGAGCTCGAGCTCGGGTTGCGGTTCGGAGATCCATTTGACCTGAACCGCGGTCCAGGTCGGAGGCTTGCACCATGAGCGAGCAAGAAGTGCAGTTCGGCATCGGTGAGGTCGCCGCGCGTACCGGCCTAGAACCCGACACCCTGCGGTACTTCGAGAGGCAGGGGATCTTGCCTGCCCCTCGGCGTGACGCTTCTGGGCGCCGTCAGTACGTTGCGGCTGATGTCGACCTGGTCCGCATGCTGGTCCACTTACGCGAGACAGGAATGCCCCTGGCCGACATCGCGCAGTTCACCGGAGCCGAAGCCGAGGTCACCGACCCGTCGCGGTTGCGGCTGGAGCTGCTCACCGCGCATCGCCGTCGTGTCGAAGAGCGCCGTGAGGCGTTGGACCGGGCCCTCGAGGTGATCAGCCGCAAGATCGCGGACTACACCGATCGAGCAACCGGCTCGGTGAACGTCCTCGAGCGGCCCGACACGAGGATCACTTACAGCGTCCAGGGGAAGGGGCCACTGCTCTTCCTCGTCGGAGCCCCGGCAGGGCGAGCCGGGTTTGCAGCTCTCGCGGAGGAGCTGGCGGGGCAGTTCACCGTCGTCACCCATGATCCTCGCGGCATCGGGGCCAGTCGCGTCACGCCTGGAATGGCTGCGCCAACGCCCGAGGTCCTCGCTGAAGACCTTGCCGCACTGGTCGACGCATTCACCGGTGCGCCGGCGCTCTTCGTCGGTACGAGCGGCGGAGCTGTCACCCTTCTCGAGCTGGCCAAGCAGCATCCCGAGATCATTGCATCGGCCTTGCTGCACGAGCCGCCCCTGATCACTCTGCTGGACGATTCCACCCTCGCTGCCCGCGCAGCATCGGCATTCGCGGTCGCGACGACTGATCCTCAGCAAGCCGTGCAGGAGTTCTTCGACCTCAGCGGCGCCGCCCACCACACAGGCCAGGATCAGGTGCCTCCCGCGCATATCGCGTTGCCGGAGCTACCGACCGAGGAACTCGACAAGAACCGCTACTTCCTTGGCCAGATGGCCGGCCCCAGCGTCTTCTACGAGCCCGATATCGAGGTCATCCGTCGAGCCCGGCTGACCGTGTGCGCCGGCACGCTGAGCCATCACCAGATGGCGCGACGGGCGGCCCAGGCCCTGGCCGCGCTGCTGGACCGACCCTTGATCGACATGCCCGGCAACCACGTGGGCGCAAGTGCGGTTCCCGCGGAGTTCGCTCGCGCTCTCGTGCCGCTGCTCGAGCTCTGAGCACACGCGACAGGGATCAGGGAGTGTCCTCGCCGGACCAGACGACGTTCTCGCGGATCAGTCGGGCGGGGACGCCGGCTACGGCCGTACGCGGCTCGACCTTCTGGTTGCGGACCATGGCACGCATGCCGACGACGGCACCGTCACCGATCTCGGCGTGGCCGGTGACGATCACGTCGCGGCCGAGCCAGACGTGCTCGCCGAAGCGGATGTTGGCGCCGTACGGATTGATCCGCTGCCCCGTCTCACCGTCCTCGAGCCGATGCATGTCGTCGGTCGCGACGTAGACGTTGGCCGCCCAGAGCTGGTCCCGGGCAGCCACGATCGAGCCGCCGTTGCGGGCATCGATCTGCGCGCGCGAGGTCGCGACGAGACCACCCGAGAGGATCACCGCAGAGCCGCCGCCGCAGTAGATCTCGCCCCAGACCATGCTCGTGTCCGGGCCGATGAAGATGGTCGGTGAGTCGCCGCCGACCAGCAGCGCCTGCATCGAGGTGATGTCGGTCGCGACCACGATCAGCGCGTCGGAGAACGGGTAGAACCCGAGCAGCTCGATCAGGCGCTCGTCGAGCGGGAATCCGTCGCGCAGGTAGAGCGCGTTGCCGCCCTCGTGCCACCACTCCGGCAACGGCCCGGTGATCTCGCTCAGCTCGAGCCCGGCAAGCACCTCCGGCTCGAGCCCCGCGGCGATGAGCCGCTCCCGATGTACGTCGGTGAGCGGCTCACCCCTGGTCCAGGACATGCCGGGAACCTTAACCCGGCTCAGCTCGGGTACATCCCACTGGTCACGTTGAGCCAGGTGCCGGTGATCGCGCCGGCTCCGTCGGAGGCGAGGAAGGTCGCGGTGTCGGCGACCTCTTGCAGCCGCGGCGACCGCTTGGTCATCCGCAGTCCGTCGAGGTTCGCCCGGATCCCGTCGAGGGCATCCTCCGGGAGCCGTGTCCCGAGGACCCGCTCGAACTTCTCCGCGGTGAACGTCTCGGTGATCCCGGCGGTCCAGATCCCCACGACGCGTACGCCGGAGGGGCCGACCTCCGCGGCGAGATCACGGACCAGCGCATCGAGGGCACCGTCGGCGGCGCTGGTGCCGCCCATGCCGGGCGCCGAGCCACGTGCGGAGCCGGAGTCGAGCGCGAGCACGACGCCGCGGCCCTGCGTCACCATCTGCCGTGCGGCCGCACGGGCGGTGTGGAAGGAGCCGGCGATGCCGCGTACGACCGGCTGGGTGTAGTCGGCGGCCGAGATCTCCAGCAGCGACTGCCCCTGGATGTCGCCCCGGTCGGCGACGTTGAACGAGATGTCGAGCGAGCCGGTCTCGGCGAAAACCCGCTCCACGAAGGCGACCACGGCGTCCTCGTCGAGGATGTCGACCACCCCGTAGCCGGCCGCGCCGACCTCCTCGGCCCTGGCCGCGAGGGTGGCCTCGGTGCGGCCGGCGAGGTAGACCTTGGCGCCCGCCTCCGCGAAGGCCTTCGCGGTCGTCGAGCCGATGTCGCCGGCGCCGCCCCAGACGATGGCGGTGCGGTCCTGAAGCTGTGCGTTCATGGTGTCTCCTGAGGTCCTGTCGCGCACCCGTCGTGCGCGATCTGCCCGTTAGGACGTACGCAGCGCCAGCAACTCATCGGGTGACGCGAAACTTTTCTCAGGTCAGCGCCTGCGGGAGCCCGAAGGCGGGGAAGAGATGTGGCTCGAAGGTGGTGATCTGGGCGAGCCGGCCGTCGACGATCCGGAGCACGTCGAGCGTCTGCGGCCGGTAGATCGTGGTGCCCGGGCGGCGTACGTAGCCCGCGACCGCGGGCATCCGGTTGGCGCTCGCCGGGATGAAGCGCCACTCACCCAGGTAGGTCGGCGAGGACGGGTCGAGGTTGGGCAGCACGAACGACAGCAACGCGTCGCGGGTGGTGAACCAGAACGGGTTCGGCGGCATGGTCAGCACGGCGTCGCTGGTCAGCAGGTCGGCGATGCCCTCGCGCCAGTTGCTCGCCCCCGCCGCGATGTAGGCGTCGATGACCTTCCGCTCCTCCTCGGTCGGCCCCTCGGTACGCCACGTCGACCGGTCCTCGGGCAGGTGGCGGCGCAGCGCCGGCTTGGCCCGCTGGAGCAGCGAGTTCACCGTGGCGACGGTGACGTCGAGCGCGGCCGCGGTCTCGGCGGCCGACCAGCCGAGCACCTCACGGAAGACGAAGACCGCCCGCTGCTGCGGGGTCAGGTGCTGGATCGCGGTCAGGAAGACCAGCTCGATCGTCTCCCGCGCGACCGCCTCATCCTCCGGACGCTCCGGGTCGAGCAGAGAGTCCGGGAACGGCTGGAGCCACTCCAGCAGCTCCGGGGGCTCACCGGTGCCGTGGTCGAACCCCGGCAGGGCGGCGTACGTCCTCGGCCGCCGTTCGTTTCGGCGCAGGAAGTCGAGGCAGGTGTTGGTCGCGATCCGGTAGAGCCACGCCCGCAGCGCCTCGGGGTCGGTCAGCTGATCGCGCCGCTCCCAGGCCTTGACCAGAGTCTCCTGGACCAGGTCCTCGGCCTCGTCGAAGCTCGCCACCATCCGGTAGCAGTGCACCCGCAGCTCGCGCCGGTGCTTCTCGGCGGCGTCCACGAACGGGTCGACCATCAGGCTCATGCCGGTGAGCGTAGGCCCTGCCACCCGCACCGGAGACGAAACTCGCAACCGGCCTCAAACAAGTGCAACGCCCCACATCCGCACGGCGTATCACGTATGTGGGGCGGTCCTCCCAGGGCCCCGGTTCTGATTCCCGGCCGGGGCCCTGGCCATGCTCCGGCCCAGCTCAGGCGAGAGCGCGGAGCTTGGGGAGGATCTCCTCACCGTAGAGCTTGAGGAACTTCGCCTGGTCCGGGCCAGGGGCGTGGAAGACCAGGTGGGTGAAGCCCATGTCGAGGTATTCCTTGATCCGGGCGACGTGCTCGTCGGGGTCGGTCGACACGATGAACCGCTTGGCGGTCGCCTCGGTCGGGAGCGCGTCGGCGAGACGCTGCATCTCCACCGGGTCCTCGACGGAGTGCTTCTGCTCGGGGGTCAGACCGAGAGCGCCCCAGAAGCGGGTCGCCTCCATCGCCTGCTCCAGGTCGTGGTCGAAGGAGACCTTGACCTCGATCATCATGTCCACGTCCTCCGGCTTGCGCTCGGAGAGCTCGATGCCGGTCCGTACGGCCGGGAGCAGCGTCTCGGTGTAGAGCTCGGCGCCCTTGCCGGAGGTGGTGATGTAGCCGTCACCGGCACGGCCGGCGTACTTTGTCGCGGCCGGGCCGCTGCCGGCCAGGTAGATCGGGACCGGCGTGGACGGCTTGTCGTAGATGGTCGCCCGGTCGAGCTGGTAGTAGTCGCCCTCGAAGGTGACCCGGTCCTCGGACCAGAGCTTCTTGATCACCCGCACGGCCTCGCGGAACCGCGCGAAGCGCACCTTGCCCTCGGGCCACTCGATGCCCAGCGGGGCCTCGTTCATCGCCTCGCCGGTGCCCATCCCGAGCACGACGCGCTCAGGGAAGAGCGAGCCCAGGGTCGCGAAGGACTGCGCCACGATCGCCGGGTGGTAGCGGAACGTCGGGGTGAGCACCGAGGTGCCCATCACGATCCGCTCGGTGCGCGCGCCGAGCGCGCCCAGCCAGGTCATCGCGAACGGCGCGTGACCGCCGTCGTGTCTCCAGGGCTGGAGATGGTCGGAGATGAAGACCGAGTCGAAACCCTGCTCCTCCGCCATCACGCCGTAGTTCAACAGCTCCGTGGGTGCGAACTGCTCGTTGGACGCCTTGTATCCGAACCTGATCTCCGTCACACGGTCACGGTAGCCTCCTCGGCATGAAGCTTGCGATGCCCTTGACCTACTTCGGCAACCCGCGGGAGACCGCTGACCAGGTCGTCGGCCTGGAGAAGGCCGGGCTCGACCAGCTCTGGGTCGCCGAGCCGTACGGCTTCGACGCGGTCTCGCTGCTCGGCTACCTGGCCGCCAAGACCGAGACCGTCGAGCTCGGCGCGGGCATCCTCAACATCTACAGCCGTACGCCGGGAGCGCTGCTCCAGACCGCGGCCGGTCTCGACAACGTCTCCGGCGGCCGCGCGATCCTGGGCCTGGGCGCGAGCGGGCCCCAGGTCATCGAGGGCTTCCACGGGGTGGCGTACGACAAGCCGTTGACCCGCACCCGCGAGATCATCGGCCTGCTGCGCGCCGGGCTGCGGGGCGAGCGGCTGCAGAGCGACGGGCTCTACAAGATCCCGCTGCCGGCCGACCAGGGCACCGGCCTCGGCAAGCCGCTCAAGCTGCTCAACAGGCCCGAGCGTGCCGACACCCCGCTGTGGGTGGCCGCGCTCGGTGACAACAACGTCGCCATGACCGCCGAGATCGCCGACGGCTGGCTGCCGTTCCAGTTCCTGCCCGACAAGGCCCGCGAGGTCTGGGGCGAGGCCATCGACAAGGGCTTGGCCAAGCGCTCGGCCGACCTGAAGCCGCTGGAGATCTCCGCCGGCGGCCTCCTCGCGATCACCGACGACCCCGACGAGGCCAAGCGCCACCGCGACACGATGCGCGGACTGCTGGCGCTGTACGTCGGCGGCATGGGCGCCCGCGGCAAGAACTTCTACAACGACATGGCCGTGAAGTACGGCTTCGGGGACGCGGCCAAGAAGATCCAGGACCTCTACCTCGACGGCCACAAGCGCGATGCCGAGGCCGAGGTCCCCGACGCCTGGCTCGAGGCCGGCAACCTGGTCGGACCGGAGTCGTTCGTGAAGGAGCGGATCGCGGCCTTCAAGGAGGCCGGCGTGACCAGCCTCCAGGTGACCCCCGCCTTCGGCACCGACGGTCTCGCGTCGATCGCCCAGGTCAAGGAGTGGCTGGCCTAGACCACCTGGCCGGCTGTGAACTCCCTTACACCCACGGCCACCCCAGCAGTCCCGATGTGACGCTGCCCCCACGGGCATTGGTTGCATGGACGCATGTCTGAGCGGATCGTCAGCGCCATCACCGGGCCCGTCACCAAGTGGGTCGTGCTCGGCTTCTGGCTGGTGATGCTGGTCCTGATCGGGCCGTTGACCGGCAAGCTCGGCGATGTCGAGTCCCACGACAACTCCGACTGGCTCCCGGCCAACGCGGAGTCGACCCAGGCGATCGACGAGCTCGCCAAGGTGCAGGACCCCGACGACCTGACCACGACGATCGTCTATCACCGCGAGGGTGGTCTGACGAAGTCCGACTACACCGCGATCGTGCTGCAGATCCCGGAGATCGCGTCGCTCGACGGGGTCACGAGCCAAGCGAATCCTCAGTCGCAACAGAATGGGTCTCGACAGGCTCGACAACCGGTGATGCCGGCGATCGCCTACCCGACCGGGGAGAAGAAGGGCCAGAAGCACGGCCTGGTCTCCGCCGACGGCGAGGTCGCCACGGTCTCGCTCGTGGTCAACTACGCCGACGAGGACCCGACCGCGCTGCTCGAGCTGCGCGACGACCTGGTCGAGATGACGAAGATCGACGGCGTCGACGTCTACATCGGCGGCGCGGGCGGTTCCACGGCCGACCAGATGGAGGCCGGCGCCGGCATCGGCGGTGCGCTGCTCTACGCCGCCGCGGGCGTGGTCGTCGTGATCCTGCTGATCACCTACCGCAGCCCGGTGCTGTGGTTCCTCCCGCTCGTCTCGGTGCTGGTCGCGCTGGTCGTGTCGATGGGCGTCGTCTATCTCTGCGCGATTTACGCCGGGCTGACCCTCAACCAGATGAACCGGGCGATCCTCGACGTGCTCGTCTTCGGCGCCGGCACCGACTACGCGCTGCTGCTCATCGCCCGCTATCGCGAGGAGCTGGGCCGCCACGAGGACCGCCATCGCGCGATGGCGGCGGCGCTGCGCGGGGCGGCCCCCGCGATCATCGCCTCGGCCGGCACGGTCACCGTCGGCATGCTCGGCCTGATGGTCGCCACCATGGGGTCGACGGCCAGCCTCGGCCCGGTCTGCGCGATCGGCATCGTCGCCGGCCTGGTCGTGATGCTGACCCTGCTCCCGGCCCTGCTGGTGATCACGGGTCGCTGGGTGTTCTGGCCGGTCAAGCCGGCGTACGGCACATCAGGCGAGAAGACCGGCGGTATCTGGGCGCGGCTCGGCGACTGGATCCAGAAACGGCCCCGGGCGGTCTGGATCGGCACCGCCGCGGTGCTGCTGGCCTGCTGCGGTGGGCTCTCGATGCTCAACATCACCACGCTGGACAGCTCGGAGACCTACACCAAGGACTTCCCGTCGCTGATCGGCGACCGGGTGCTCGAGGAGCACGACCTCGGCGACCCCTCCAACCCGATCCAGGTCGTCTCGGCCCCAGGCACCGAGAAGGACGTCGTCGAGGCGCTCACGAAGGCCGGCTACGAGGGCGTCACCCCGGTCACCGACGGCACTCACGAGGTCGCGCTGACCGCGGTCCCGCTGGCCACCGACCCGATGTCGAAGGCGTCGTTCGACACCGTCGAGGACGTACGCGGCGTCGTCCACTCGGTCGACGGCGCCGACGCGCTCGCCACCGGCACCGCCGCGATCCAGCTCGACATGGCCTCGGCGACCGATCGCGACACCAAGGTCGTGATGCCGCTGGTGCTCGGGCTGGTGCTGATCATCTTGATGATCCTGCTCCGCTCGATCCTCTCCCCGCTGCTGCTGATGGCCACCGTCGTGCTCAGCTTCGGCGCCGCGCTCGGCCTCTCGGCGATCATCTTCGACGCGATGGGGTTCGCCGGACAGGGCCGCGAGTTCCCGCTGTTCGTCTTCGTGTTCCTGGTCGCGCTGGGCATCGACTACAACATCTTCCTGATGCACCGGGTCCGCGAGGAAGCCATTGCAGGAGAGGCCAGTGAGCACGGCGACACCCGGCGGGCCTCGCTCGTCGCGCTCTCGGCGACCGGCGGGGTCATCACCAGCGCCGGCATCGTGCTGGCTGCGACCTTCGCGGTGCTCACCACGCTGCCGCACGTGAGCTTCATCGAGATCGGCCTGACGATCGCCCTCGGCGTACTTCTCGACACCCTCGTGGTCCGCTCCATCCTGGTGACCGCCATCAACCTCGATCTGGGTGACGTCATCTGGTGGCCGAGCAGGCTCGCCCGGGGGCGAACGAAAATTCGTTCGCCGCACCCGGCGGTCGTTCGGAGGCCGATGGCCCGGCCCCATCACCAGCTCGATCACCAGCTCCGCCAGCCCCGCAATCCTGGCCAGTACTGAGGCCCCGGCTGCGAATCCGGCGAACTGTCTTTACGATGTGCCCTACGACTCGGGTCGCTCGGCCCGGTCGCTCCACTTCACTGACATGCGGGGCGTGCGACATGGGGCCAGACGACCAGGACAAGACGAGACCGGGTACGCCGCGGCCCACGCCGCCTCCGGCGCCTGAGCCGGCGAACCCCATCGACCCGGACGCGACCCGGATCCCCAGCGCGAGCCCCACTCCGCCGCCGCCTCCGCCTCCCCCGTCGTCACCTCCCCCGTCGTCGCCCCCTCCCTCCTCGCCCCCGCCTGCTCAGCCGCCGACGGCACCTCCCCCGCCGCCACCCACGATGGCGATGCCCGCGGCACCGCCCAGCGGCTACGGCCCGCCTCCGGGGCAGCCGCCGGTTGCGTACGCCTCGGCCTATGGGCTGCCGCCGCACCACCAACAGCAGAAGAAGAGCAACAAGGGACTGCTGATCGGGCTGGGTGCCGTCGGCGCGGTGGTGCTCGTCGCACTGCTCGGCACCGGGGCATGGGCCTTCTTCAGCGGGCGTCTCGGGTTCGGCCCGCTGAGCGCCGAGGACAAGAAGGCGGTGGCCGCGATCGCCGCGGACGCACCGAAGCCGGCCTGGGCCTCGGCCGGGGACGCCAAGTGCGCCGCCGAACAGCTGGTCAAGGACGAGCGCAGCGACGCCCTGCGCAAGGCGGGGCTGATCCAGATCTCCGGCGAGTCGGTGACCTACACCGGCGCGTGGCGGGGACAGCAGGCGACGACGTACGCCGAGGGTCTGCTCTCCTGCTCGGGTGACTGGAGCAAGGCGATCGGCAAGGAGTGGGCGCTGACCGACACCGACTGCCTCGGCGACGTCGACGAGACCGCGATGGCCGGCCTGATCACCACCCAGGTCATGGAGGTCGAGGACGCCGGCGTCACGAAACAGGCCGACAAGGCCGTCGCCGCGCTCGATGAGTGCTACGTCAGCGACGAGCTCACCGCGCCGGCCGCGACGGCCACCCCGGCGGTGCTCGGCGTCGACTTCGCGGTCACGTCGCCGACCGTCGAGGGCAGCGAGGTGGTCGTGCAGGCGAAGTCCGCCGACTCCTCGGAGTGGGCCCCGGTGACCGGCGGGAAGGTCAACATCCCCGTGCGCGAAGGCGGCCAGGAGGGCTGCGCGACCTTCCAGGCCTCGATCAACTACCCCTGGGGCACCACCAAGACCAGCGAGAGCGAGGCCTGCGGGAAGGCGAAGGACCGCAGGCTGTGGTGGACGAAGGACAAGTCGTGCGCCCAGCCGAAGTACGCCCCGTGCAGCTCCTGGACGCTCCACTACGAGGGCTACGAGCTCCTCTCCAGCGTCACGATCAAGCTGAAGCTCAATGGCGGGAACTGCCGGTCGGCCTCCGGATCGTGCTCGGACACGGCCTTCGTCACCAAGCCGAGTGGCACTTGGACCAACTGGACCGCTCCCAAGGGCTGGAAGGACCGATTCACCGCCGAGGTCGACGGGCTCAAGGCCGTACTTCCCAACTAGGTCCTTAACAATTGGTCTCGCCCGTGGCGTTGCCGCGCGACGATCGTTAAGGGGACGCTAGGGTTTCGGCAGAGGTCTGGAATCGGGTAAAAAAATCAGGGCGAGGTTCTAAAGATGGTTGCGTTCCCCCAGGAAGGCGAGCAGTTCGGTCGCTACGTGATCGAGCGGGTCCTGGGTCAAGGTGGCATGGGTGTCGTCTACCAGGCGAAGGACCCGGCACTGCGACGCAAGGTGGCGCTGAAGCTGGTGCTGCCCTCGCTCACGGTCGACAAGGACTTCATCACCCGCTTCGAGCGGGAAGCCAACATCCTGGCCAAGCTGCGCTCGCGCAACATCGTGCAGATCATCGAATACGGCGAGGTCGAGGGCACCGTCTACCTCGTCACCGAGTACGTCCCCGATGGCGACCTGCACGGCTGGCTGAAGACCAAGGGGCAGCTGGAGACCGTCCAGGCGCTGCGCCTGGTCGGTGACGTCAGCGACGCCCTCTTCGACGCGCACCGCGCAGGTGTGGTCCACCGCGACGTGAAGCCGTCCAACGTGCTCCTGTGGGAGCGCCAGGAGGGCGAGCTCGTCCCCTACCTCACCGACTTCGGCATCGCGACCGAGGGCGACTCCAACGTGACCCGGGCCGGCTCGGTGGTGGGCTCGCTGCCTTACATGTCGCCCGAGCGTCACATGGGTGAGCAGGCGACCGCGGCGGGCGACATCTACGCCGCCGGCTGTCTGCTGTGGGCCTGCCTGACCGGCAAGGCTCCCTACACCGGCACCGACTTCGAGCTGATGAGCGCCCACATCAACAACCCGGTGCCGCGGCTGCCCGCCTCGACGCCCGGTGCCGACCTGATCAACCCGATCATCCAGCGGGCGCTGGCGAAGAAGCCGGAGAACCGCTTCCGGACCGCGGCCGAGCTCTCCAAGGCCCTCGACAAGGCCGCCGACCGGCTCGAGGAGTCCGGTCTCGGTGGTGGTGTCATCAGCGGTGCCGCCGGAGCGGCCGGAGCGGCCGCTGCCGATCTCGGATCCCGTCCTGGGGTCACCTGGGACACCACCGCGGACGGCACCTCCGGAGCCGGCGCCAACGCCCCCGAGGCCGAGGCCCAGCCGACGATCGTCAAGCGCCCGGGCGAAGGCACCCCGATTCCCGCACCGCTCGCCAACGAGACCGACTCGACGGTCGTGCACAGCGGCAAGGGTCTGCCCCAGACCGCTGCCGCCGCGGCCGCTGCGTCCTCGACCGGCAACACCGGTGCCGGCGGCGGCCAGCCCGAGTGGCTGCCCTCGCACCACTCCAACGCAGGCCAGGGCAACGGCGGCGACAAGAAGAAGCTCTACACCATCGTCGGCGGCGGGGTCGCCGCGGTTCTGCTCCTCGGCGTCGGCATCTTCACCCAGGGCTTCGGCATCTTCGGTCTCCACGGCGACGACGCCAAGGCGGCTGAGGCGATCGCCAGTGGCGTACCCAAGCCGGGCTGGGCCACCGAGGACCAGATGACCTGCGCGGCCGAGACCCTGGTCGGGAAGGTTCCCGCCGCCGAGCTGCGCTCCCACG
Source organism: Nocardioides sp. YIM B13467 (assembly GCF_042788075.1). NCBI lineage: Bacteria > Bacillati > Actinomycetota > Actinomycetes > Propionibacteriales > Nocardioidaceae > Nocardioides > Nocardioides sp. YIM B13467. Next base: position 4,500,374 of record NZ_JBHZPJ010000046.1, on the reverse strand, counting down.
GAGTAGTGGACGCGGGCGACGACTGGACCTACACCGGCGAATGGCCCGCGGACGACGCGATGAACTTCAGCCGGGGTCTGCTCGACTGCACCGAGTCCTGGGCGACCGAGATCGGCGACAACTGGAAGGTCGGCGACACCCGCTGCATGGAGAAGGAGGTCGACAAGACCTCCATGGCCGGCCTGATCGCGGTCGACGACCTCCTCAAGGACGGCGACCCCGGTGCCGCCGGCCCGGCCAAGGAGAAGGCCGTCGCGGCCCTCGACGCTTGCTACGTCAAGGCCGACGCCCTCGGCGCCAAGGTGACCCCCAAGCCTGCCTACATGCAGGTCGACTTCGACGTACAGGAGCCCACCGCTCCCGGCGGCGAGTCGGCGATCGGGATCGCCAAGAAGGGCAGCAGCAGCTACGAGGAGCTCAAGGGCTCCTCCTACGAGCTCTCCGTCACCGAGGGAGGCGTCGAGGGCTGCATCGCGGTCAAGACCACCGTCACCTTCGCCTGGGGCACCGAGAAGGCCACCGACGCCGACGCCTGCGGCAAGGCTCAGCCGAAGAAGCTCGAGTGGATCAAGCAGGACAAGTGCACCGACCCCGTCTATACGAAGCAGAAGGTCGAGTGCAACACCTGGCGGCTCACCTTCGAGGGGTTCCAGCCCGGCAAGCAGTTCAACGTGAAGCTCACGCTCAACGGCGGCAAGTGCTCGGACGCGAAGAACGCGAAGTGCGTCTGGCCCGGCGCCCCCGACGGTGAGGGCAAGGGAGCCATCGTCGACTGGTCGGGCCCGAAGGACTGGACCGCCAAGTTCGTCGCCACGGCCCCCGGAGCGAGCGCCCAGATCGACAACTAGTTCGACAACTGGGCGGTGCCTACTAGGCTGCTTGGTGATGAGCGAGCAGCCGACACCTCAGCAGATCCGCCGGGCGCTGGCCCGGGCCGAACGCGGCGCAGCCCTGGACGTGGCGGAGGCTTCGGCACTCCTCGCGGCCAGGGGCGATGACCTCGAACGACTGACCACCGCCGCGGCGAAGGTACGCGACGCCGGACTGGTCGCGGCCGGACGACCGGAGACGGTGACGTACTCGCCGAAGGTCTTCATCCCGGTGACCAAGCTGTGCCGGGACCGATGTCACTACTGCACGTTCGTGGAGACGCCGGGGCAGGCAGAGCGGGAGGGCCGCGAGCCCTACCTGAGCCCCGACGAGATCCTGGAGATCGCCGCCGAGGGCGCGAAGCTCGGTTGTCTGGAGGCGCTTTTCACCCTCGGGGACCGGCCCGAGGACCGGTGGCCCGAAGCGCGCGAGTGGCTGGAGTCCCGTGGCTATGAGTCGACCCTCGACTACGTGCGCGCGATGGCGATCCGGGTGCTCGAGGAGACCGGCCTGCTCCCCCACCTCAACCCCGGGGTGATGTCGTGGGAGGAGATGAACCGGCTCAAGCCGGTCTCCCCCTCGATGGGGATGATGCTGGAGACCACCAGCCGACGGCTCTTCGAGACCAAGGGCGAGGCCCACTACGGCTCGCCCGACAAGGATCCGGCGGTGCGGCTGCGGGTGCTCGAGGACGCAGGTCGCCTCTCGATCCCGTTCACCTCCGGGCTGCTGGTCGGCATCGGCGAGAACCTCACCGAGCGCGCGGAGACGATCTTCGCGCTGCGGAAGGTGCACAAGGCCTACTCCGGGCTGCAGGAGATCATCGTGCAGAACTTCCGGGCCAAGCCGTCGACCGCGATGCGCCATGTCGACGACCTGGGGCTGGATGAGTATCTGGCCGCGATCGCGGTGACCCGGATCGTCCTCGGGCCGAAGGCACGGGTCCAGGCGCCACCCAACCTGGTCGACCTCGACGAGTGCCGCGCGCTGCTCGGCGCCGGGATCGACGACTGGGGCGGCGTCTCGCCGCTGACGCCCGACCACGTCAACCCCGAGCGCCCCTGGCCCTCACTTGACGCGCTGCGCCAGGTGTCCGCCGAGGCCGGCTTCCAGCTGCGGCCGCGGCTGACCGTCCACCCGGAGTACGTCAACGGCACCCTGCGCGAGGGGCAGGCGTGGATCGACCCGCGCGTCCTCTCCCACGTCGAGGCTCTCGCCGACGAGGACGGGCTGGCCCGTGACGGCATCCGGCCCGAAGGGCACCCGTGGCAGGAGCCCGACGGTGGCTTCACCGCGGCCGGCCGGGTCGACCTGCACGCCTCGGTCGACACCGAGGGTCGCACCAACGACCGCAGGGACGACTTCGAGACGGTCTACGGCGACTGGGACGCCGTGCGGGAGGCAGCCACCTCGACCGGTGCTCCGGCCGTACTCCATGCCGAGGGGCACGAGGCTCTCGCCGCCGCCGAGAAGGACCCCGGCAACCTCTCCGACGAGCACGCGCTGACCCTGATGACCGCCGAGGGCGACCTGCTGCGCCAGGTCACCAAGCTCGCCGATGACCTGCGCCAACAGGTCAACGGCGACACCGTCACCTACGTCGTCAACCGCAACATCAACTTCACCAACGTCTGCTACGTCGGCTGCCGGTTCTGCGCCTTCGCCCAGCGCAAGACCGACGCGGATGCGTACTCCCTGGATCTGGACCAGGTCGCCGACCGCGCCGAGGAGGCCTGGAACCTCGGCGCCACCGAGGTGTGCATGCAGGGCGGGATCGACCCCGAGCTCCCGTCGACGGCGTACTTCGATCTCGTCCAGGCCGTCAAGCAACGGGTGCCGGAGATGCACGTGCACGCCTTCTCCCCGATGGAGATCGTCAACGGCACCTCCCGCACCGGACTCTCCATCGAGGACTTCCTGATCAAGGTCCGCGAGGCCGGGCTGGGCTCGCTCCCCGGCACCGCCGCGGAGATCCTCGACGACGAGGTCCGCTGGGTCCTGACCAAGGGCAAGCTGCCCGCGAAGACCTGGATCGAGATCGTCTCCACCGCCCACCGCGTCGGCATCCCGACGACGTCGACGATGATGTACGGCCACGTCGACAACCCGCGCCACTGGGTCGGCCACCTCCGCGTGCTGGCCGGCATCCAGGACAAGGCCCGCGAGCACGGAAACGCCGGGTTCACCGAGTTCGTGCCGCTCCCCTTCGTGCACACCAGCGCACCGATCTACCTCGCCGGCGCCGCCCGCCCCGGCCCGACCATGCGCGACAACCTCGCCGTCCACGCCCTCGCCCGGATCATGCTCCACGGCCGCATCGACAACATCCAGACCTCCTGGGTCAAGCTCGGCATCGACGGCACCAGGGCGATGCTCCAGGCCGGCGCCAACGACCTCGGCGGCACCCTGATGGAGGAGACCATCTCCCGGATGGCCGGTTCTGAGCACGGTTCGGCAAAGACCGTCGCCGAGCTCGAGGAGATCGGTGCAGGTATCGGCCGGGACGTGCGCGAACGGACGACCTTGTACGAAGGTCGATGACCTGATGCACGTCGTGTTCTACCGGAACCTCAACCTCGGTCATGCCGGGTCGCCGAACCGGGAGCAACTGGAGTGTGCGCTCGAGCGGGGCGGCGCCTTGCGCGTGAGGTCGTTCCAGACGAACGGGACGGTGTTGCTCGAGGCCGATGCCCCCGAGAGGGTCGTGGCTGCGGCAGCCGGCGAACTGGGCTCCCTGGCAGGGTACGACGACGCGGCCATCGTGAGGCCGCTGGCGGACCTCGAAGAGCTGTTGGCCCTGGGGGTGTTCGAGAAGCACCAGTCCCCCCGCACGTACCGCGAAACCGTGACGTTCTTCCGCGGCGGCAAGGAGCCGAGTTGGTCAACGCCGTGGACCAACTCCAAGGACGACGTCGACGTGCTGCACATCGGAGACGGGATCGCCCTGAGCCTGATCCGCAAACCCCGCAACTCAGCGGGGAGTCCCACCTTCGAACTGGAACTGGCCACCGGTGGCGTGGCCACGACGAGGACCCGTGGTTCCATCGACCGGCTGCTGAACGCCGCCGCAAAGTGGAAGTAGCCCTCGTCGTTGAGGCGGAAGCCACCGGGGAGTGGCAGGGGGTATCGGAAACGACTACCCTCTACGATCCTCGCTGAACCGTCTCGAGGAAGAGTGAGATGTCCGACCCCACCGGAAGCACTGCTCAACAACAACCGAAACCCACCGAGCTCGCCAACGCGGCGGCGGAGGAAGCCCGACGGCGGCGGCTCGGGCTGCCCCCGCTACCACGGCGGCGGCGCGACCGGAGCCGCCCCGTACGCCTGGCGCTGCGCTGGCTCGTGAGCGTCGGCCTGCTCGTCGCGGTGGCCTTCCTCGGCACCTCGGCGTGGGCCTACTTCACCGGTGAGATCGGTCCGCTGCGCGGTGCCGAGAAGGACGTCGCGCGCACTCTCGCCCTCGCCGGCGACACCCCCGCCTGGGCCGATCCCGAGCAGATCCGCTGCGCGGCGGACGCCGTGGTCAAGGACAAGGGCAGCGCCGGGCTCGCAGATGCCGGAGTGGTCACCAAGAGCGGCAGCGGGTTCAGCTACGCCGGCGAGTGGCCCTCGGCGCTGGGCTCGCAGTGGTACGCGGAGCTGCTCGACTGTGCCGACGGCGGCGCCAACAGCTGGAGCAGGCAGGTCGCGGACGCCTGGACGCTCGATGACCCCCGATGCCTGCGGGAGGTCGGCCGCCCCGAGATCGCCGGTGTCCTGGCCGTCACCAACCTGCGGCTCACCGACGAGGACCTCGCCGCCAAGAACGTCGCCGCGATCACCCAGCTCGACAGCTGCTACGCCCGCACCCCCGAGGCGCCGACCGGCGCTGCCGCCGCGGGCTACCGCGAGGTCACGCTGAAGGTCACCGCCCCGGCGGTCGCCTCCGGCATCGCCTCCATCGACGACGGCGCCACCCAGCCGACCGCAGGTGAGGACCCAGAGCTCACCTACACCCTGCCGGTCGCCAAGGGCGGCACCGAGGCTTGCGTGGAGGCGACCACCAAGGTGACGTACGCCTGGGGCACGGTCCGAGCCGGCGAGCCGGCCAAGCTCTGCGGCAAGGCGGCCGCGGCCCGGATGGAGTGGCACACCGTCGAGCGCTCGTGCCCGAAGGGCAAGCCGAAGTGCACCTACATGGCGGCCTACGTCGAGGGGTTGGCCGACAACCAGACGATGACGGTCACCTACCGACCGACGGGTGACTTCAAGTGCGCCGGCAAGAAGCCCACCTGCACGGTCAAGATCAAGGCCGACGCCAGCGGCAAGGCCCGCACGCCGGGCCTCATGGTCACCGGCAAGAAGGGGAAGGTCGTGGCCAGCGCGGGCAGCCTGAAGGCGACGTACACCGGCTGAAGCGAAGCCCGAAGCAATGGGCACAGCTCGTAGGCTGGTGGGCGTGCCTTCCGACCTCACCTTCGGCGCCACCCGCGGGCCCAGCCCCGACCCGGCTCGGCGCCCGCCGGCCCTGCCCCGCAAGCGCCGCCGGACCCTCGTCGACCTCCCCGGTGGGCAGTACGCCGCCGGCGACTCCTTCGGCGAGGGCTACCAGGCCGACGGCGAGGGTCCGGTGCATCCGGTCGAGCTGCCCGGGTTCCGGCTCGACGCGACCGCGGTGACCAACGAGGAGTTCGCTCGGTTCGTGAAGGCGACCGGCCACGTCACCACGGCCGAGCGGGAGGGCTTCTCGGCCGTCTTCCACCTGGCCTTCGACGGCAACCCGCGTGACATCCTTGGCCGCTCCCCGGAGGCGCCCTGGTGGCTCGGCGTACGCGCCGCGTCCTGGCGGGCGCCGGAGGGCCCCGGCTCCAACGTCGGCCGCCGCGGCAACCACCCGGTCGTGCACGTCTCCCACGACGACGCGCTGGCCTACTGCGACTGGGCCGGGACGAGGCTGCCGACCGAGGCCGAGTGGGAGTACGCCGCCCGCGGCGGCCGCGCCGGCTCACGGTTCCCGTGGGGCGACGACCTGGAGCAGGGCGGCACCCACCACGCCAACGTCTGGCAGGGAGTCTTCCCCGACACCAACACCGCCGACGACGGGTTCGTCACGACCGCGCCGGTGCGGACGTACGAACCCAACGGCTTCGGGCTGTTCCAGATGATCGGCAACGTCTGGGAGTGGTGCGCGGACTGGTTCTCGCCGACCTACTACACCGACCTCGTCGACTCCGGCTCCTCCTCGGACCCGCGGGGCCCGGCCGAGGGCCTGACCCGCGTCATGCGCGGCGGCTCCTACCTCTGCCACGACTCCTACTGCCACCGCTACCGGCTCTCGGCGCGCTCCAGCAGCCCGCCCGACTCGACCGCGGGCAACCTGGGGTTCCGCTGCGCGGCCGACCTGGACGATCAGTCGGCCGGGTAGAACTCCTTCGGGCAGGTGTCACCGGCACAGTCGGCGTACTTCTCACTCAGCCCACGCAGCTCGGCCAGCTCGTCGGCGTACTCGGGGAGCAGCGCGAGCGAGCGGATCTGGTAGGGGTCCTCTGCCAGGTCGTAGAGCTCTTCGCTGCCGTCGGAGAAGCGGGCGTAGGTCCAGTCACCGAAGCGGATCCCCGAGTAGATCTGCTTGTAGCCGTCGTTGACCCGCCAGGCGGAGAGCGGGATCACCCGGTCCTGCGCGGGGGCCTCGAGCCACGGCATGATGTTGACGCCGTCCTGGGCGCGCCCCGGCTCGGCGCCGGCGACCGCCATGATCGTGGTGGCGATGTCGGGGTTGCCGACCCCGGTGGCCAGGGTCCGCCCGGCCGGGATGCCCGGGCCGCGCAGGATCACCGGGATCCGCTGCGTCTCGCGGTAGTGCATCAGCTTGCCGTTGATGTTGTGGCCGCCGGTGGTGTAGCCGTTGTCCGAGGAGAAGATGATGATGGTGTTGTCGAGCTGGCCGGTCTCCTGCAGACGGAGTACGTGGCTGGCGACCGCGCGGTCGAGCGACTGGACGGCCTCGACCCGCTGCTCGTGCGCGATCCGCAGCTCGGCGCGGCCCTGTGCGTCGAAGTACTTGCGGGAGGCCGAGATCCGCGGCGCATCGGTCGGGGTGCGGAACATGTTGGGGGTGTCCGGCAGCTCGAGACCGTCGAAGGAGTGCTTGTCCTCCTCCGCCGGTCGGGTCGTGCTGGTGCCCTCCGGGTCTTCCGGCTCGTCGGGCCCGCCGTGGTGCGGGGCCACGTAGTTGAGCCACATGTACCACGGCTTGTCGGCGCGCTCTGGCGCCGAGATCATCTCGTTGGCCTGGTCCCGCATGACGTACGTCGTGTAGCGGTTGTAGGTCGTGAGCTTGCCGTTGTGGTTGATCCTCGGCCGGATGAAGTTGTAGGTCGACATGTCGGTCGTCGCCCGCCAGTCGGTCCACCCGGGCGGCACGTCCTTGGCCGTTCCGTTGAGGCCGTAGCCGTTGAGGTACTTGCCGGCGAAGAGGGTGTCGTAGCCCGCATCCTGCAGCGCCTCGGGCAGCGTGCCGGTGTGGTCCATCGACTCGTAGCCACCGCGTTCGCCGTTGATCGTCACGGTGTGGTGGTTCTGGCTGTACTGCCCGGTCAGAAGGGATGCACGGGCCGGCACGCAGATCGGCGTCGGAGCGATCGCCTCGGTCAGCGAGGTGCCCTGCGCGGCCAGGAGGCTGCGGGTGTGGGGCATGAACTCGAGATCCTCGTAGGCGAGGTCGTCCGCCGTGATCATGAGGATGTTGGGCTGGGTCGAGTAGGGCGCCCAGTCGGGCGTCGATGTCGGCGTCGAGGGCACCACGCCCCCGTTGTCGCGCGCGAAGGCGTTCCCGGCCAGAGACCCCAGCGACCCCAGCGGACCGGCCGATTCAGGCATCGCGCCGAGCGCGATCGAGGCGCCGGCGAGCACGGCAACGGCCGCCACCGCCAATCGGGCGCGAGGCGCCATGTGGTCTGCTCCCTTGGTCGATCCCCGCGTCGTATGTTTCTGTCCGGTTCCACTCCATACCGGACCGGGTTAACGTTACCGAAGGGGGCCGTCATGACCCCAATGCCCGGCTGATCAGGAGACTCAAGTGAGCGAATCGCGCGAGAACTACGGCGACTACAGTGTCGACGACGAGGACCAGATCACCGGTGAGGACGCGCTCTCCGGGGACGTTCTCGAAGGTGAGGTGCGCGACGAGCTCGACCACGGCATCGTCACCGCCGACCACTACTCCACCGACTACGGCAACACGCCCTGGGAGGAGGAGCACCGCGAGTGCATCGACCAACGCCGCCACCAGGAGGTGCCGGAGCCGGATCCCTACGCGGTCGAGTACGACGATGCCGAGGAGAGCGACGACCCTGACGGCCGCGAGGTCGGCAACCAGCGAGCGGGCCGGCTGGTCGACCCCGACCGCGGCGAGGGCGAGGATGCGGAGTCCGAGCTGTACGGGATCGATGCCGGCATCGACGGCGCCGGCGCCTCCGCGGAGGAGGCCGCCATCCACATCATCGACGACAGCGACGCCGAGAGCGACGACGGGGACGACTACCGCTAGGCGGTGAGGTCGTCGATCTCCAGCACGATCTCGACCTCGAACCCCTCAGAGCTCTCCAGGTAGAGCGCCGTGTGCTCGTCGCCGCCTGCGTGCGGGTAGCGGTCGGCGTACATCTCGTGCCAGCCGTGCTCGGTCGACGCCGCCCGGATCCTGTCGAGCTGGTCTCGGTCATCGATCATGAACGCGATGTGGTTGACGCCGGGCCGCAGCCGGTCCTGCGTGCCGTGCTGGTCCTTGGAGTGCTCCATGAAGACGTACGTCCCGTCCGGCGCCTCCCAGAAGTGGCCCTGGGTGCCGGCCTCCCAGCCGAGCTCGCCGAAGAGCCAGCCCCACTCCCCCGAGGCAGTCTCGAAGTCGTCGACCCAGAGGTCCCAGTGGTGGATCGCCCGCATCTTCGTCTCCTCGGTTCAGGCGATCATCCGACGATCGCGACGTTCTTGACCTCGATGTCGTGCGCCTCTTCGCCATAGTTGTGTACGGCAGTGGCCATCGTCTCCAGCACGGCGGCGGCGCGTCCGGAGGCATCGATCATTCGGCGCGCGGCGCGGTCCGCGGCCTGCTTCGACCCGGTCTCGGCCGACCAGCCGGCGGTGATCTGGTCGACCTCGTCCATCAGGTCGGTGAAGAAAGTGCGCAGATCTCCGGCGGCAGTCTTCAGAGTCGTCTCGAGGTCCTCGATGCTGGCTTCCTTGACGATCAGGCTGTTGTCGCTCATCAGATGTTCCCCAGTCGCTGCTCGAGATTCGAGGCCTGACCGTGAGCCTCCTGGACGATCTCGTTCTGGGTCGTCGCGTGCTGGACGTCCACGTCGCGCAGCGCGGCGGCGTACTCCTGCATCAGCGTCGCCAGCCCGCCGACCTTCTCGTACCACGTCTGCAGGGACTCCACGAGACCTCCGGCGGCGCTCCCCATCATCCCCGGCACAGCGCTCTCGATGTTGCCGGAGAGGGTGGTCAGCAGCTTCTCGAGATCGGCGATGCTGTCTTCGACATGCTTGGCCGCAGCGGTCTGTTGACCGACTGTCAGTTGGATGTTCACGGGCGCCCCAGAGTATTCGATGTGCCAGTGAGCCTGAGGCTACATTGTCCCCCGGCGTACGTGGGTGGGTACAGACTCGGAAGGCTTGGTGGATGGCGTCGTACGACTTCGAGGTCGATCTGGAGTCCTTGGCCAAGGCTGCTCAGGGGCTGGCTGAGACGGTGCAGCTGTTCAAGGACAAGGACGTCGAGGACCTGGTGCCTTCCGAGGACGCCTGCGGCTCCGAGGAGGTCTGGGGCGCGGTCGAGGAGTTCAAGGACCGCTGGGAGCGGGGCATGAACAACCTCTGCGAGGACGTCGGCGAGATGTCCGGTCGCATCGGGAAGATCGCGATGAACTACTTCGAGCTCAACGAGACGGGCAAGACGGAGATGGACAAGGCCAAGTCCGCCGCGACCGACCTCACCATCACCGGCGGAGGGAAGTAGCCGGTGCCCGACTTCACCATCAAGGGCAATCCCGGTGAGATCCGCTCCCGCGGCCAGACCTGCGCCGACAAGGGCAAGTTCTTCGACCAGACCGGCGACGCCCTCACCAGGATCGACACTCAAGGCTGGATCGGCCGGGCCGCCGACAACTTCCGCGACGCCCACGACCGCGAACCGAACCGCTGGTACGAGGCCGGCACCGGCTTCCGCGCCGCTGGCAACGCCCTGATCGACTACGCCTCCGCCCTGGAGACCGCACAGCAGAACGCGGCCACCGCCAAGTCGGAGTACGAACGTGGCGAGGGCGTCACCACCCAGGCCAAGTCCGACTATGCCGAATACTCCAGCCGCTTCGACCGGGCCCGCTCCGACGCGCTGGCCGGCGGGATGACGTACCCCTACACCAAGGACCCCTTCACAGACCCCGGTGCCGAGATCCGCTCAGGCGCGCTGGAGATGTTCGAGACCGCCAAGAGCGACCTGAAGATCGCGGCCGCACGCTGCGCCCGAGAGGTACGCGTCGGCTGCAAGGACGCTCCGGAGAAGCGCAACTGGTTCGAGTCCGGACTCGCCTTCGTCGGCGGCATCTTCGAGGGCGCCGGTGAGGCCGTCTGGGATCTCGTCAAGATGGGCTACAACATGGGCCCGCTCCACGACATCATCGAGCTCGCCACCGGTGATCTCACCGCAGAGGAGCTGGCCGCCCAGAAGTCGATGATGCTCGAGGACGCCGAGGCGCTGTGGCAAGCCCTCAAGACCGACCCCCTCGAGTTCGGCAAGCAGCTCGGCAAGGGCCTGCTCGACTGGGACACCTGGGCCGACGACCCCGCCCGCGCGATCGGCCACCTCGTCCCCGACATCGTCGCCGGTGTTCTCTCCGGCGGCACCGCCACCGCCGCGACCCGCGGCATCAAGGGCGGTGCCGACGCCCTCGACGCGCTCAGCGATCTGTCCAGAGGAGCCCGAGGCCTTGATGACCTCGGCGACTTGGGCAAGCTTGATGATCTGGGCGGTCCCAGCAGGCTCGATATCGAGGACCTGAGCGAGCTCGGAGAACTCCAGACGGGCGGACACATCGCTCCGAGGGACTACGGCCAACGCTTCGACTGGGCAGAAGATGCGTACGACGAGATCCGCGAAACGTCTGATGACATCGACAAGATCGCGAGTGATCCGACGAACACTTCCCTTCCAGACGGGACACAAGTCACACCAGACGATCTACGGGCGATCAAGGACCACGTATTCCTCAAGGAACATGAACTGGATGGCGACGATGGACTCCCGCAGATGAAGCGGTTCGATGCAAGCCCCGAGCAGGCGGAAGCATGGTTCCGCCTGCAGGATGGTAAAGGAACCGACCTCGACCGCCTGTGGCTTCAGCACGAGAAATTCGAGCTCGAGTACATGCGAGACAATCCTGGTTCAACCTACCGAGAGGCCCACGACGCCGCGAACAAAGTGGCAAACTGGGCGAAAGAGATGGGACTGTAATGGGCGCGCTTATCGACGGAGAAAAGGTCTTCGAGGACGAGGAACTTGTCGTGTACTCATTCGAGTCCACGAGCGGACGATCCGGCCGAGTGGCAGCTTCGAAGAGCGATCTCAGCAGGTTCTTCGTTGTTCCTGACCCAACCTCTGAACGCGCGGCGATGGCCATCCTTCACAAGGCGTCACGGCAGGCGTCAAGCAGCGGCACCTGGCCAGCGAAGGTGGTCTACGCCGCATAGTTTGTGGTGGCGCGCGACCGGGTGGCCATCCCTGATAAAGCCGCCGCGCGTTGAAACTCGCTCGCAGCCGTTGGCAGGGGCGTGTGAGGATCGGGGCGTGAGTGACCTGAAGACCTTCATTGCCGGGCTGCCCAAGGCCGAGCTCCATGTCCACCACGTCGGGTCGGCTTCGCCGCGGATCGTCTCGGAGCTGGCTGCGCGGCATCCGGGGACGGTGCCGGCGGACATCGAGCTGCTGCGGGAGTACTTCACGTTCAGCGACTTCGCGCACTTCATCGAGGTCTACCTCTCGGTCGTCGACCTGGTCCGTACGCCGGAGGACATCCGCTATCTGACCTACGAGATCGCGCGTGACCTGGCGCAGACTCAGCAGGTCCGTTACGCCGAGCTGACCTGCACCCCCTACACCTCCGTACGCCCGGATCTGGCCGTGCGCGAGCCTGGGCAAACCGGGCACACCGGGATGGCGATCGAGGCCTACACCGAGGCGCTCGAGGACGCTCGGGTGGGCGCCGAGCGCGACTTCGGGATCACGCTGCGCTGGATCTACGACATCCCGGGTGAGTCGGGGATTCCGGCGGCCGATGCGACGCTGGCGTACGCCGTCGACCACGGCCCCGAGGCGCTCGTCGGGTTCGGGCTCGGCGGACCCGAGGTGGGGGTTCCCCGGCCACAGTTCGAGAGGCACTTCGACGCAGCCCGCGCCGCGGGGCTCCGCTCGCTGCCGCACGCAGGCGAGACCACCGGACCGCAGACGATCTGGGACGCCCTGACCGTGCTGAAGGCCGAGCGGATCGGCCACGGCACCTCGGCGGCCCAGGATCCCGCCCTGCTCGCCCACCTCGCCGAGCACCGGATCCCGCTCGAGGTCTGCCCCTCGTCCAACGTCGCCACCGGCGCCGTCGCGACGCTCGAGGAGCACCCGCTGAAGACGTTCGTCGATGCCGGCGTGCCGGTCACGATCAACTCCGACGACCCGCCGATGTTCGCGACCACGCTCAACCAGGAGTACGAGATCGCGACCGACCTCCTCGGCCTCGACACCGCGGGCATCGCCGACCTCGCCCGTGCTGCGGTCGACGTCTCCTACGCACCCGACGACGTCAAGACCCGGCTGCGCGCCGAGATCGACGCGTACGCCACGCCTTAAGCGCTTGACGCGGCTCGGCCCCGCCCGTTTGCTGGACGCCATGGGCGAACTGACACTGGCGGTCAACGGGATCGAGCTGTGCGTCGAGACGTTCGGGAGTCCGGCGGACCCGCCGATCCTGCTCGTCGGTGGGATGAGCGCCTCGATGGACTACTGGGAGGACGACTTCTGCCAGGCGCTGGCCGCGGGCCGGAGGTTCGTGATCCGCTACGACCACCGCGACACCGGCCGCTCGACGACTTGGCCGCCGGGAGAGCCGGGCTACACCGGGCGCGACATGATCGCGGACATCCCGGCTCTCCTCGACGCGTTCGGCCTCGACAAGGCCCACATCTTCGGCATCTCGATGGGCGGGGCGCTGGCCCAGTGTGCGGCGGTGCTCTATCCGGAGCGGGTCGAGACGCTGATCCTCAACGAGACCTCACCGGCCTTCGACGGCGTACCCGACCTGCCGCCCATCGGCGAGGAGCTGGCCGACTTCTTCGCGAAGGCGGCCACCACCACGGTCCCGGATCCCGACGACCACGAGGCTCTGGTGTCGATGCTGGTGGAGGACCAGCGGGCGTTCGTTCCCGAGGGCTTCGACGAGGCCAGGATGCGGGCGGTGATCGAGCGGGTCGTACGCCGCACGCCGGACATGCGGCCGAGCTTCGCCAACCACCAGGCGATGAGCGACGGCGAGCCGATCGAGGCGACCTTGGCCGACATAGCCGCGCCGACGCTGGTCATCCACGGCACCCGCGACCCGCTGTTCCCGATCGGGCATGCCGAGATCCTGGCCCGCGACATCCCCAATGCGACGCTCCTCGCCCTCGACGGCGTCGGCCACGAGCCGCCCCCGCCCTCGACCTGGGACAAGGTCGTCCCCGCGATCATCGATCACACGGGCTAGACCTCGATCTTCCCCAGCACGTCGCCGATCGCGACCGTCCCACCCACGTCGGTGCCGCGGGAGAGCACGCCCGCACGATGTGCGACGACGCGGGTCTCCATCTTCATGGCGTCGATGACCGCGACGTCCTGGCCCTCGGTGACCTGCTCGCCGTCGGGGACGAGCCAGTCGACGAGTACGCCGGGAACGGTTGCCTCGAGCACGGTGGGGTCGGCGACGGCCGCTGACCCGGGATCGGCCGTCACCGACCCGCCCGCCGCGAGACCACGCAGGAGGTCATCCGGAAGCCCGAGCATCACCCGGCGGCCGTCGAGCTCGATCGGCACCCGCCGAAGCGACTGCACTGGCGCCGGCTCGGGTCGCCGCTGCTCCTCCAGCCGCGGCATCAGCGTGGTCTCGATCCACTGCGTGTGCACCGCGAACCCGGCGGTCGAGAAGGCCGGGTCGTCGAGCAGGACGCGAGCGAAGGGTACGACGGTCGCGACCCCCTCGACGCTGAGCTCACGGAGCGCGCGGCGGGCACGTACGACGGCGGTGTCCCGGTCCGGCGCGTGCACGATCAGCTTGGCGATCAGCGAGTCGAAGGCGCTCTGCACCGTGTCGCCCGTCTCGATCCCGGCGTCCCAGCGCACGCCCGGCCCCGCTGGGACCCGCAGGCCCGTCACGACGCCGGGGCTCGGCAGGAAGCCGCGGCCCGGGTCCTCTGCGTTGATCCGCAGCTCGATCGCATGGCCCGTCGGCGCCGGCGTCTCCGAGAAGGAGAGCCCCTCGCCCGCGGCGATGCGCAGCTGCTCCGCGACGAGGTCGACACCGGTGACCGCCTCGGTGATCGGGTGCTCGACCTGCAGGCGGGTGTTCACCTCGAGGAACGAGATCACCCCGTCCTCGCCCATCAGGAACTCGACGGTCCCGGCCCCGCGGTAGGAGACCGCGGCGCAGATGTCGCGCGCGGCGTCGTGGATGCGGCGACGCTGCTCCTCCGTCAGCCCCGGCGCGGGCGCCTCCTCGACGAGCTTCTGGTTGCGGCGCTGCAGCGAGCAGTCCCGGTCGCCGACCACCACGACGTGCCCGGTGCCGTCGCCGAGCACCTGCACCTCGATGTGCCGCGGACGCTCCAGGAACCGCTCGACGAAGCACTCGCCGCGACCGAACGCGGCCAGCGCCTCGCGCGAGGCGGAGTCGAAGGCATCGGCGACGTCGTCGAGCTCGCGCGCGACCTTCAGCCCACGGCCGCCACCACCGAAGGCGGCCTTGATCGCGATGGGGAGCCCGTGCTCGCGCGCGAACGCGACCGCCTCGTCGGCCGACTCCAGCGGCCGGTCGGTGCCGGCGACCAGCGGGGCGCCGACGCTCTGCGCGATCCGGCGTGCGGTGATCTTGTCGCCGAGGCTGTCGATGCTCGCAGGAGCCGGGCCGATCCAGATCAGGCCGGCGGCCTCGACGGCGCGCGCGAACTCGGCGCTCTCGGACAGGAACCCGTAGCCCGGATGCACGGCGTCGGCGCCGGAGGCCTGCGCCGCGGCCATGAGCCACTCGATGCTGAGGTAGGACTCGGCGGCGGTGGACCCACCGAGCACGTACGCCTCGTCGGCAAGACGCACGTGCAGCGCGTCGGCGTCCTGGTCGGCGTAGACGGCGACCGACACGAGGCCGGCCTCGGCAACCGCCCGCACGACGCGGACGGCGATCTCTCCCCTGTTGGCGATGAGCACCCTGCGCATGTCAGTCTCCTCGGTTCTCGGTCGTCGGCCCAACGGCCAAAATAGGCACAGTGGGCGCGACGGGTCGGAAGCGGATGCGGACCCCGGGCGGCAGCTGCCCGGCCAGGTCCAGGTCGCGGTCGATGACCGCGCCGATGATCGGATAGCCGCCGGTGAGCGGGTGGTCCGGAAGGAACAGCACGGGCTGGCCGTCGGGTGGCACCTGGATCGCGCCGGTCACCGCGCCCTCGCTCGGCAGCTCGCCGGCGACGTCCCGCTCGAGCGGGACGGCGCCCTCGAGGCGTACGCCGACCCGGTCGGAGCGCGGTGTGACGGTCCACTCCTGCTCGACGAGGGTGCGTACGCCGGCCGGGGTGAACCAGTCCTCGCGCGGGCCGAGCACGACGCGCAGCTCGACCGTGTCACCGGGTGCGGGCAGCGGGTCGGCGGGAGCGGGGTTCGGGTCCACCGAGTGGGGTGCGGCCGAGGGCCCGTGCAGCGGCACGACGTCGCCGGCGCGCAGGGGCCGTCCGCCGAGGTCGCCGGGGCCGAGGCCCGCGAGCGTGTCGCTCGAGAGGCTGCCGAGTGCCGGCTCGAGATCCAGACCGCCACGCACCGCGATCACGGCGCGCAGGCCGGCGCTCACCGCGCCTAGACGCAGCTCCTCGCCGTCCTCGAGCGCGGTGGCGGCGCCGTGCTCGACGGGGAGCGGCGGGCCGTCGGTGCGTACGATCGTCGTCTCGGCGAGGGCGCCCGCGACCGCCACGACGGCGGGGCCGGTGAAGCGCAGGACCGCACCGCCACCGGCGAGCTCGAGACCTGCCGCTCCCGGAGCGTTCCCCACGGCGCGGTTCGCGGCCCGCAGGGCGCGGCGGTCGGCCGTTCCCGACGCGGAGACTCCGAGCGCGGCGTGGCCGGGGCGGCCGAGGTCTTCGAGCACCAACTGTAGGCCGGGACGTACGACCTCGACTGCGAACGAATGGTCCGCCGCGTCGGCAACCGGGTCGGAGGCTGTCACCGCGACCGACTCCCGCTCGAGCCGCTCGAACCGCACGGTCATCCCGGGCGCGAGCAGGGCGGGCGGGTCCCGGTGCAGGTCCCACATCGGTGCGTCCGTACGCCCGATCAGCTGCCAGCCACCGGGGCTCTCCCTGGGGTAGACGCCCGAGAACGTCCCGGCCAGCCCGACGGAGCCGGCGGGGATCCGGGTGCGTGGAGAGGAGCGCCGCGGTACGTCGAAGAGCGGGTCGTCGCCGACGAGGTAGCCGAAGCCGGGCGCGTAGCCGGTGAAGGCCACCCGCCAGGTCGCGGCCGCGTGGCGCGCGGCGACCTGCTCTGCGCTGACCCCGAGCAGCTCCGCGACCTCGTCGAGATCCTGTCCGTCGTAGCGGACACCGATGGTCACCGAACCAGCGGTCGGAAGGCCACCGTGGACGGCTTCGACGCGACCCAGCTCCTTCGCGAGGGTCACCTCGTCGACCAGCGTCGGGTCGAACCGGACGAGCACCGTCCGGGCGGCCGGCACCAGCTCGACGACGCCGGTCGGCGGCGCGGCCACGAGGGCAGCGTGCAGCCGCATCGCGCCCTCGAGGTCGTCCTCCTCGACCAGCAGCGCCTGATCCGATGCGATGAGAACGCGCCTCACGCCAGATACTCCGCATCCCGTACGTCGGTGATGAACATGTGACCGGGCGCGTGGGTCAGCGCGAACGGCGGGCGCGAGTCCATGATCGCGGCCTGCGGCGTGACCCCGCAGGCCCAGAACACCGGCACCTCGCCGTCGCGCACCTCCGGCGGGTCCCCGAACTCAGGAGCGGCGAGGTCGGCGATGCCCAGCGAGGCCGGGTCACCGACGTGCACCGGCGCACCGTGCACCGCCGGATAGCGCCCGGAGATGCGTACGGCATCGGCGACGCGGTCAGCGGGGATCGGCCGCATCGAGACCACCATGTCGCCGCGCAGGCGCCCGGCGGGAGCGCACGGGCGGGATGTGCGGTACATCGGCACGTTACGTCCGAGCTCCTGGTGGCGGATCGGGATCTCGGCGTCGGCCAGGCCCGCCTCGAACGTGAAGCTGCAGCCGATCAGGAACGAGACCAGGTCGGGGTGCTCCTCCCACGCCGCGCTCGCGTCCGTCACCTCCTCGGTGAGCACACCATCACGCCAGATCCGGTACGCCGGGATGTCGGTGCGCAGGTCGGAGCCGGGCGCCAGGGTCGACTCGTAGGCGCCCGGGTCGAGCACCTCGAGCACCGGGCACGGCTTCGGGTTGCGCTGCGCGAAGAGCAGCACCTCGAAGGCCCAGTCGGCCGGCACGGAGATCAGGTTCGCCTGCACCAGGCCGTGGGCGACGCCACTCGTCGGTGCGACCTCGCCCGCCCGGTAGGAGGTGCGCGCGGCGCGAGCCGCGGCGAGCTGGGTGATGCTCGCGGTCATGCCACGGTCCCGGCGAACGGGGCGATCACGATGCCCTCGGCCTCGAACAGGGCTCGGGTCGCGGCAGCCATCCGGATCGCCCCGTCGCTGTCGCCGTGCACGCAGATCGAGTCGGCGCGTACGGCCACGTCGGTGCCGTCGATCGCCTCGACCACACCCTCTCGCGCGAGCCGCAGCATGCGCGCCGCGACGACGTCGGCGTCGTGCAGGACCGCACCGGGTTCGGCGCGCGAGACCAGCTCCCCGCCGGGTGTGTAGGCACGGTCGGCGAAGGCCTCCGCCGCCGTCGCGAGCCCGGCGCTCTCGGCCACGTCGAGCACCACGCCACCCGCCAGTCCCAGCAGCACGAGGGACGGGTCGATCGCCATGACCGCGGCGACCACGACCCGCGCCTGTCGCTCGTCGCGGGCGATCGTGTTGTAGAGCGCACCGTGCGGCTTCACGTAGCGGACGACGCCGCCGACCGCCGAGGTCAGGCCGATCAGCGAGCCGAGCTGATATTCGACGTGCGCCTGCAGCGTCGCGGAGTCGATGTCCACGGCGCGGCGTCCGAAGCCCTCGTAGTCGCGGTAGCCGGGGTGCGCACCGATCGTGACACCGTTGGCCACGGCGTCGGCGAGCGTCGTACGGATCCCTTCAGGGGTGCCGGCGTGGAACCCGCACGCGACGTTGACGCTGGAGACGATCGCGAGCATGGCCGCGTCGTCGGCGACCACACGGTCGGGTGTGTTCTCGCCGAGGTCGGAGTTCAGGTCGATGGTTGCCTTGTAGTTCACGGTGCTCACGCTCCAATGCCGATGAAGGCGAAGATCGGGCCGACCGAGACGATGCCCATGTACCAGCTGAGCAGGGTCGCGAGCGTCCCCAGGATCAGCAGCCACAGCGGGTAGCGGTAGCCGTGCAGGACGTCGCGCTGACGGAACCAGCCGATGTACATGAAGATCGTCATGCCGATCGGGAGGATCAGACCGTTGAAGCCGCCGACGAAGACCAGGATAGCCGCGGGTGCGGCGCCGATCAGCAGGTAGAGGACGAGCGACACCACGATGAAGGCGACGGTCGCGACCTGCAGCGGCCGCCCCGCGCCGAGCTTCTTCGAGAAGGTCGAGATGAAGGTGGCCGAGGTGTAGGCGGCGCCGATGACCGAGGTGATCGCCGCGGCCCAGAAGATCGCACCGAAGATCCGGATGCCGGCGTCGCCGAGCACGGCCCCGAAGGCCTGACCGGCCGGGTTGGCGGCCTGGCTCGAGAAGTCGAGGGTGACGCCGGAGGCCACGACACCGAGGATCGCGAGGAAGAGTACGTAGCGCATGATCCCGGTGACGAGGATGCCGCTCATCGAGGCCCGGTGCACGGCCGGCACGTGCTCGGGGCCGGTCAGGCCGGAGTCGAGGTAGCGGTGGGCACCGGCGTAGGTGATGTAGCCACCGACGGTGCCGCCCACGATCGTGGTGATCGTCGCGAAGTTGAGCGTGTCGGGCACGAAGGTCTGGCGCAGCGCGTCGCCGACCGGAGGCTGCGACGCGATCGCGACGAAGAGAGTGAGTCCGATCATCAGCAGACCGAGCCCGAGCACGACCATGTCGACGACGCGACCGGCCCGCTTGTACATGAAGATGCCGATCGCGAGCAGCGCCGAGAGCAGGCCGCCGACCTTCGGCTCGATGCCCAGCAGGGCGTTCAGACCGAGGCCGGCACCCGCGATGTTGCCGATGTTGAAGGCCAGACCACCGATCACGATGAGCGTCGCCAGCAGGTGACCGGAGTACGGCACCGCCTCGTTCGCCAGGTCGCCGGCCCGTTTGCCGGCGACGGTGATCATGCGCCACACGTTCATCTGCAGCGCGAAGTCGATCAGGATCGAGGCCAGGATCGCGAAGGCGAACGCCGCGCCGAGCTGCGCGGTGAAGGTCGCGGTCTGGGTGATGAAGCCGGGGCCAATGGCCGAGGTGGCCATCAGGAAGATGGCGCCGAGGATGGGTCCTCGGCGGGAACGGGCGAAGCTCTTCGCGCGCTCGGCGCTGGTCGTCTCGGTCATGGGGGACTCCTGCCATCGCTGTGTGGCTGGCACCACACTCTCATTTGTGTAGTACAAGATGGCATAGATTGTTCTACAACAACACCCGCCGTTGTTAAAATGGTGTTTCGATTGTCCGCGGATGCAATTCCCCTAAGATGCGGTCATGCCCGATGTCGAGGACACCCTGACGAACGCCCTGCGCCGGCGGATCATCGACGGCGAGTTCGCGCCCGGCACCCGGCTGTCGGAGATCTCCCTCGCCGAGAAGCTCGGGGTCTCGCGCAACACGCTTCGTGAGGCGTTCCGCGTGCTGGCGGAGCAGGGCCTCATCGAGCACGTGCCCCATCGCGGGGTCTCGGTCGCCTCCCCCACCGTGGCGGACGTCGTCGACATCTATCGGGCGCGGCGCTACGTCGAGCCTGCCGCGCTGGCCGCGGGCTCCCCGCTGCATCCAGCGGTGACGGCGATGCGCGCGGCGGTGGAACAGAGCGAGACCAGCCTCGAGGCGCGCGACTGGCGCACGGTGGGCACCGCCAACATGGCGTTCCACGACGCCATCGTCGCCCTCGCCGACAGCCCGCGCCTGGAGCGCCTGTTCCGCGACATCGCCGCCGAGCTGCGGCTCGCGTTCCTCGAGATAGACAACCCCGAGGCGCTGCACGCTCCGTTCGTCACACGCAACCGCTCCCTGCTCGAGACCTTCCTCGAGCAGGGAGGGCCTGCGGCCGCTGAGGAGCTGCGCGACTACCTCATCCTCTCCNCGAGTCGGCGCGTTTTCATAGCTTGCGCTAGCAAGCGTCCGGTGCAAACGCGCCGACTCGGCGAGAGCCGAGCGCAAGCCAGGCCGAAAAGAAGAAGGCCGCACGGAACCCGTGCGGCCTTTCTGCTATCTCAGGATCTGCTGACTCAGGATCCGTCCTTCTCCAGCTGCTTCGGCAGCCGGCCGACCGACTTCACGTAGTAGTTGGCCGCGCGGCGCTGGGCGAACATCCGCGCGAGCGCGACGGTGGCGCCGGTGGCAGCCGACCAGAGCACGGCCTCCACGAGGCGTACGTCGGGGTCGGCGGGGTTCGCCGGTGGCTTGCGTCCGGTGGACGCCTTCCAGCCGGTGGAGAGGAGCTTGTTCGTGACCTTCGCGGCCCCGATTCCGCTGACGAGGGCCATGATCGCCCAGACCTTGTCAGCCTTGTCGGCTTTGTCAGCCTTGGTGGACTTGGACATACCTCGAGCCTAGGCCATGGCCGGGACGTTGGCGCTCAGAGACTCGCTCGGAGCGCGTTGACCGTCTTCGCGAGGGCCACCGGGTGCCGGGTGAAGAGCAGCCAGTAGGGCGCCGGGTCGGCCGGGTCGTCGATGGTGACCCGCACCGCGCGCTTGAGGTAGGGACGAAGGAGCAGGTACGCCCTGGCGTCGGCGTCGCGCCCGGCCAGGTGATGCGCCTCGGTCTCGTCGAGCGCGACCGCCTCGCCGAGGAAGCGCGCCTCGATCCGGGCCGGCCCTGCGCGCAGGACGCCGTCCGCGATCGTGATCCTGGCGTTGCCGTAGACGATCATGGCCAGCGCGAACAGTCCGACGATCGCCGCGGTGATGCCCCAGGCGAGCGCGGCCGGAACCCACAGGATGACCGCGATCCACAGGGTCGCCAGGAACATGACGCCCTGGACCCACCACCGCAGCGGCACGGTCAGTCGCTCGTCGTACGCCGGGGTGCTCACGAATCGTGAGTTTTTCACGTCGATCAAGGGAGTCACGAATCGGGTGAGCAGTAAAGCATCTAAGGTGCGGGTTGTGTCTGATCTCGAAGTAGCCCTGGTCCGTCTCGACGCCGAGCTGCCGCCACCTGCGTACGCCCACCCGGGCGATGCCGGAGCCGACCTGCGGACGACCGTGGACGTGAGCCTGAAGCCGGGGGAGCGCGCACTGGTGCCGACCGGGATCGCGATGGCGCTGCCGGAGGGGTACGTCGGCCTGGTGCACCCGCGCTCCGGGCTGGCCGCCAAGCACGGGCTGTCCATCGTCAACGCCCCCGGCACCGTCGACGCCGGTTACCGTGGCGAGGTGAAGGTGGCGCTGATCAACCTGGACCCTGTCGAGGCGATCGAGCTGCGCCGCGGCGACCGGGTCGCCCAGCTGGTGATCCAGCGCGTCGAGCAGGCTCGGTTCGTCGAGGTGTCCGAATTGCCCGACTCCGTTCGTGGAGATGGGGGATACGGTTCTACAGGGGGCTTCTCCAACCGCTGAGGGATCAGTGTTAGATAAGTCTCCTCAGAGAATCACCGCAACCTGAAAGCAGATGGTCGTGAAGTTCCGTCGCAAGTCCACGCCCTCCCACCGGGGAGAGCCATCTGCACCGGTCCAGGACGGGCCGATGGCCCCCGAGCGGCCGGTGCCGGCGGCTCCCGAGGTCGGGCCGTTCGACATCGACTCCGTCCCCGACGGGCTGATGACCGGCGACTGGGTGGACCTCGGCTCGATGATGCTCGCCCCCGCGCCGGGCAAGGAGCTGCGCCTGCAGGTGGACGAGAAGTCCGGCCAGATCGCGGCCGTGATGCTGACCGCCGAGGACGGCGCCATGGAGCTGCGTGCCTTCGCCGCGCCCCGCAACGGCGACCTGTGGACCGAGTCGCTGCCGATGCTGCGCGAGGACGTCCAGCAGCGCGGCGGTGCGACCGCCGACCTGGAGGGCCCGTGGGGCACCGAGCTGATCACCCAGATGAAGGTCAAGCTGCCCGACGGCCAGCCGGCCGTCCAGCAGACCCGCATCATCGGCGTCAACGGCCCGCGCTGGATGCTGCGCGCCACGATGATGGGCCGTCCTGCGATGGAGCCGACCGCCGGCAAGGAGTGGGAGAAGCTCCTCGAGCGGGTCGTCGTGCGCCGCGGTGAGGGGGCCAAGCCCAAGGGCGAGGCGCTCGAGGTGAAGCTGCCGCCCAACGCGCGTCGCGTGGAGAAGTGAGCCGGTAGTGTCCAAGGGCCGGCTGCGCGCGAAGCTCAGTGAGTGGGCGAACACCGCCTCGATCGACGCGAGCGAGATCCGTGCGGCCTACGTCGCCAAGGATGTCGCCTCGATCGCCGACGCGCCCGACCGTGAACCGGTGCGACTGCGGGGGACGTTGCGTACGATCACACTGCGGCCCCGCGGCGGTGTCCCCGCCCTGGAGGCCGAGCTGTTCGACGGCTCCGGCACCCTGACGCTCATCTGGCTGGGACGCCGGCGCATCGCCGGGATCAGCCCGGGCCGGTCCCTGCAGGTGCAGGGCCGCATCGGCCGTACCGATGGCCAGCGCATCATGTTCAACCCCCGCTACGAGCTGATACCGGACCCCAACGAGTGAGCCAACCACACGTGAGCCCCACCTCTGAGACCCCTGCCGACGGCCAGGGCGACGAGCACGACCACAACCACAACCACAACCATCCGACGGTCGACACCGTCGAGGCGGTCGTACGCCGCCAGATGTCGGCCGGGCTGGGCGGTGTGCGCGGCATGCTCGAGGCCGGCGTACCCGGCCTGGTCTTCACCATCGCCTGGCTGGTGTTCAAGGACCTCAAGGTCGCGCTGATCGCCTCGGCCGCGACCGCCGCGGCCTTCCTGCTGGTCCGGCTCGTGCAGCGCTCGAGCCTGCAGTACGTCGGCAACGCCATCTTCGGCATCCTCATCGGCTTCGCGGTGGTGCGGCTGGCCCAGTCCATGGGCGGCTCGGCCGAGGAGCAGGCGCTGGCCTACTTCCTGCCCGGCATCCTGATCAGCCTCGGCTACACCGTCGTGGTCGGCGGCCTGTGCTTGATCGGCTGGCCGATCTTCGGCTTCTTCATCGGCGTCGCCAGCGGCGATCCGCTCGAGTGGCACCAGGACAAGCAGATCGTGAAGCTGTGCTCGCGGCTGACCTGGCTGTTCCTGGCTCCCGGCGCGATCGGCGCGGCCATCCAGGGCCCGATCTGGTTCCTGGCCTGGAGCGGTGCGATCGACCGCGACTGGGCGATCCTCGCCCTCGGCATCCTCCGCACCGGCCTCGGCTGGGCGCTGCGGATCGCCTGCTACGGCACCATGATCTGGCTCCTCGCCCGCAACCACACGCCGGTCCAGCAGGCTCGATGAACCTGCGCGGGGCCGTCGTCGCCGGCGCTCTCGTCTCGCTCTCGCTGGTTGGGTGCGGGAGCCCGACCGCGACCGGCGGCGGCAAGGAGCCCTTCTCGCTGCCTGTGGGACCGACTGAGTGGGACGCCACCGCCCCGGCCTGGTACGCCGACGGCACCCTGCACGTCGGGGAACGGACGGTCGACCTCGGTGACCGCGTGGACCAGTTCGTGCTGGGCGCGACCGGCGCCTACTGGATGCGTGGCCAGACGCTGTGGTTCACCAGCGCCGAAGGCGAGACCGAGAAGGTCGAGGAGGTCGGGTGGGGCAACCTGGCGGTGTCGGCGGACCGGTCGGTCTTCGCGACGGTGGACCAGTCGCGCGGCCCGACCGACGAGTTCGGCACCCACGTGCTCCAGGTGGCGGCGTTCGACACCCGCACGGGCGAGCAGCTCTACCGAACGCCTGACCAGGAGCCCGCCGGCGGCGCGGATCTCGCGGACCTCTACGGCGAGATCATGCCCCTGCTGGTGGGGGTGAGCGACGAGCGCCTCTTCTTCGACCGAACCACCATCGATCTCGAGGACGGCTCCACGACGCAGGCGAGCGAGGGCCCCGACGGGGAGGTCTACGAGGGTTTTGCCGAGACCCTCTTCCCCGATGGCTTCCACGTCTATCTCGAAGGCGAGGGCCGGCGCCGGGAGGTGGCCGACACCTGGCTCTCCGGGGTGGGGCTGCTCTCCCCGGACCGCAGCACGATCTTCGACACCAGCCAATGGCCCACCGAGGCGGTCGCGTACGACGCAGCGACCGGGGACCAACGCCCGATCGATGCTCCCTGGGGCCATTTCACGCTGGCCGGGTGGAGTGACCAGGACACGTTCTTCGGGGTCGCGCAGCGCATCGACCAGAACGCCCTCAACGTACTGCGCGCACAGCAGGTCGTCAGCTGCGAGGTGCGGACCCTCGCGTGCACGCCGGTGAGCCCGGTGATCCCGACCGACGACGAGGACCAGGGTCAGTATCCGACCTTCCTCGTCGAGGGCGCGGCCAACGAGCTCTGAGCGCGTCGTCGGGATACGGTGCTGCGCGTGGAGCTGCGAGTGGTGAGGCCGACGCGTGGAAGCGTGTGGCTCTCCCTGCTCGCCACGCTCGAGATCATGACCGGCGCGGCCTTGGCCCACCTGGCCGCGGGCGGCGCGCTGCCGAGTGCCGGCTGGCTGGCCGCGGCTGCCCTGGCCGTCTTCGGCGCCGGCATCGTGGTGCTGCAGCGCTGGGTCGGAATCCTCGCCGGTGCTGTCCTGGCCGGACTGTCCCAGCTGGGGCTCCACGAGGTCTTCGCGGCGTTCTCCGCGACCCCCGGCGCCGAGCACCATCACGCAGTCGGCACCTCGCTCGGCTCCGCCGACGGTGCCGCGATGCTCCTGGCCCACGCCTGCGCCGCCGTCCTCTCAGTCTTCGTCTGGGTGCTGCACCGCAAGGCCCTCGCCGTTGCCGTACGCAGCCTCCCGATGCCGCGGGTCGCGGTCGGCGGCCGCCTGCTCGCCGAGTCAACACAGTTCGTCCCGCGACCGGCCCTGTGGACCCATGTCTCTCCGCGAAGGGGACCGCCGAGGCCGGCCGGCCTCTGAGATCCCTCTGCGAGCACCACCGGGTGAGCCCCGGTGGCTGTCTTGCGTACCCGAAAAATTCGCGAGAAGAGAAACCTCGAATGTCCGTTCCGACGCAGTTCCAGACCGCCCCTCCAGCAGAGCCACAGATCGAGTCGTCGAGCCCCGGGCCCGGCTGGTGGCCGATGATCCGCCCGCTCGTGCTGCGGCTGCACTTCTACGCCGGGGTGCTGGTCGCCCCGTTCATCCTGGTCGCCTCGGTGACCGGGCTGCTCTACACGATCGCCCCGCAGGTCGAGCAGATCGCCTACCGCGACCTGACCCACGTCGCCGTGTCTGGAGATCAGGCAACGCTGGCCGAGCAGGTCGCCGCGGCCCGGGTGAGTCACCCCGACGGCGACATCCTCCGCGTCGACGTGCCGCCCGCCGCCTACCGAAGCACCCGGGTGGTCTTCACCGACGAGACCGTGCCAGACGACTACGCGATGTCGGTCTTCGTGAACCCCTACACCGCTGTTGTGCAGGGCCAGGTACGCAGCTACGGGCAGTGGCTCGGCTTCCGCGCCTGGCTCGACGAGCTGCACCGCAACCTCCACCTAGGTGCCTTCGGGCGTCACTACAGCGAGCTCGCCGCGAGCTGGTTGTGGGTGGTGGCACTCGGTGGGCTGATGCTGTGGATCGGCAAGGGACGCCGAGATCGGCGGATGCGCCGGCTGGTCGCGCCCGACCCGGCGGCCACCGGACGCTCCCGGGTGATGTCGTGGCACGCGGTCATCGGCGTCTGGGTCCTGCTGGGCGTACTGGCGCTGTCGGTCTCGGGGCTGACCTGGTCACGCTTCGCCGGGGCACACATCGGCGAGGTGCGTACCGCCCTGTCGTGGACCGAGCCCACACCGGCAACCTCACTGCAGGCCGGCGGTGCTGCGGACGAGCACGCGCACCACGGCTCCTCGGGGCTGGCGGCAGGCGTCGAGGACCCGGATGCGGTCTTCTCCGACGGGGCCGGTGTCGACGGAGCGCTCGCCGCCGCGCGGGAGGCCGGGCTGGGCGATCCGCTCTACCTGGTTCCGCCGGCCGACGGCGCCAGCGCATGGACGGCGGCGGAGAACAAGCGCGACTGGCCGACCGGCTACGACGCGATCAGCGTCGACCCCGCCACGGGCAAGATGCTGGACCGGGTCGACTTCGCCGATTGGCCGGTCATGGCCAAGCTGACCGACTGGGTCATCGGCGCCCACATGGGCATCCTGTTCGGCATCGTCAACCAGCTGGCACTGGCGGCACTGGCGATCGGCCTGATCGTGATGACGCTGCTCGGCTACCGGATGTGGTGGCTGCGGCGTCCCCGCGGCGCGAGCCGGCTGCGGTTCGGCCGGCCGGTGCCGCGCGGCGCCTGGCGCCGGCTGCCGGTGCCCGTGCTCGTGGGCGGCATCGCGGTGACCGCGCTCGTCGGCTGGTTCGTCCCGCTGCTGGGGATCAGTCTGATCGCGTTCCTGGGGGTCGACGCCGCGCTGGGCGCGGTGCGTCGCCGCAGCTGAGTCAGGAGGCGGCGCAGGCGGCGCAGAGGCCGAAGATCTCGACGGTGTGGTTGACGTCGGTGAAGCCGTTCTGCGCCGCCACCTTGTCGGCCCAGGTCTCCACGGCCGGGCCCTCGATCTCCACGGCCTTGCCACAGCTGCGGCAGACCAGGTGATGGTGATGGGTCGTGGAGGCGTCGCCGCACAGCCGGTAGGTGGACTCGCCGTCGGGCTTGTGGATCACGTCGGCCAGTCCGTCGTCGACGAAGATCTGCAGGTGGCGGTAGACCGTGGAGAGGCCGATCTTCTCGCCGTTGGCTCGCAGCGTGGCGTAGACGTCCTGGGCGCTGCGGAAGGTGTCCTCGGCGGCGAGAGCCTCCTTCACCGCGGCGCCCTGGTTGGTTGAGCGCCGCTTGACCTGCTGGGTTGGTGCCATGGGCGTCATGTTAGTCGGTATCGGTATGGATCCCCTGCCCAGTGGCACCGTCAGCAGGGCGGTCGATGACGCGGCGTGTGACACCTATGCCATAATGGGAACGATTCCCAATAAGACGAAAGGCTGCCATGTCACGCACGTGTCAGGTCACCGGAGCCCGCCCCGGCTTCGGCAACAACCGCCCCTGGTCCAAGAAGGCGACCCGGCGACGCTGGGAGGTGAACCTGCAGAAGAAGACCTACTACGTCCCCAGCCTGGGCCGGAAGGTCACGCTGCGGCTCAGCACCAACGCGATCAAGCGGATCGACGTACGCGGCATCGACGCCGTCGTCGCCGAGATGCTCGCCCGAGGGGAGAAGGTCTGATGGCGAAGAAGTCCAAGATCGCGGCGGAGGCCAAGCGCCGCGAGACCGTGGAGCGGTATGCAGCACGCCGGGCCGAAATCAAGGAGCGCATCCGCACCGCCGAGCCGGGCTCGGCCGAGCAGGCCGAGGCGGTCCGCGCCCTGTCCCGCCTGCCCCGCGACTCCTCACCCGTACGCCTGCGCAACCGCGACCAGGTCGACGGCCGGCCGCGGGGCTATCTGCGCAAGGCGGGCGTGTCCCGGATCCGTTTCCGCGAGCTCGCGCACAAGGGACATCTGCCCGGGATCACCAAGTCCAGCTGGTGAGTTCCTAACGAGAATCGTTCCGAGTCGGCGAGGCGTAACCCGGTCGTCGTAGGCCTGTGCTAGACACACGCTCCATGAGTACGAGGACCCCAGAGCGGGCGGCCGAGAAGTCTGGGTTCAGGCTGGGGCAGACAGAGGTCGTCGCGATCGTCCTGCTCATCATCCTGCTCTCCCAGCGCTGGCTGCTGCCGCTGTTGGACCATGACCTGTTCAACACCTGGGGCACGATCTTCGTCGCCATCGTGGTGCAGTCGGCTCCGTTCCTGCTCGGTGGCGTGCTGCTCAGCGCCGTCATCTCGACCTTCCTCTCCGAGAAGGCGCTGAGCAGGATCGTGCCCAAGAGCCCCGTGCTCGGCGTCCCGGTCGCCGGCCTGGCCGGGATCGGGCTGCCGGGCTGCGAGTGCGCCGCGGTGCCGGTGACCAACTCGCTGATCCGCCGTGGGGTCGCGCCCGCGGTGGCGCTGACGTTCATGCTGGCCGCGCCCGCGGTCAACCCCGCGGTGCTCGTCTCGACCGCCGTCGCCTTCCCCGGCCAGCCGGTGATGGTGCTGGCCAGGTTCCTGGCCTCGATGATCACTGCCGTCGCCGTCGGCTGGATCATGCTCGCGCGCGGCAAGCTGCTGCTCGAGCGGCTGACCAACCTGGGCCGCGACCAGCACGCCCACGAGCGGTCGTTCCTCGGCAACGTCAGCCACGACTTCCTGCACGCCTCCGGCTTCCTGGTGCTGGGCGCCATGCTGGCCGCGGCGGTCAACACCTTCGTACCCCGCTCGGTGGTCAACACCGTCGCCGGTCAGGCGGTGCTGGGGATCGCGACGCTGGCGCTGTTCGCGTTCATCGTGGCGCTCTGCTCGGAGTCCGACGCCTTCGTCGCGGCCTCGTTCACCGCCTTCTCCGACACCGCGAAGCTGGTCTTCCTCGTCGTCGGCCCGGCGATGGACATCAAGCTCGCCTCGATGGAGGCCGGCCAGTTCGGCATGGGCTTCGCGCTCCGCTTCGTACCCTTGGTGATCATCACGGCGGTCGCCTCCGCCGTCGGCATCGGATGGTGGCTGCTGTGACACGTACTACCCAGGCATTGGTCGTCGGCTTCCTCGGCGCCGTACTGCTGCGGCTCTCGCTCGGCGACGGCTATCTGAGGTACGTCACCGGCTGGATGAAGTGGCCGCTGGTCGCCACCGGCGTGGTGCTGCTCGGGCTGACCGTGTGGATGCTGCTGCGACCCGCGCCGGACGACCACGACGGCGAGGGCGACGACGGCCACGACGGCCACGACGCCCACGACGCCCACGACCACAAGGTCCCGGCGATGACCTGGCTGGCGATCATTCCCGGGGTGATCGTCTTCGTGGCCAGTCCGCCGTCCCTGGGTGCCTATCTCGCCGAGCGGCGTGCCGACGACCCGGTCGCGGCGGCCCCCGACGCCGAGATCCTGCCGCTGCCCGCCTCAGACGGCCCGGTCGACGTCGAGGTCGCCGAGTTCATGTGGCGTGCCGGGGTCGAGGACGGCGCGACGATCAAGGACCGCGACGTACGCCTCACCGGCTTCGTGAGCACCGACGAGAACGGCAACTGGTACGTCACCCGGATCGCCATCGCCTGCTGCGCCGCCGACGCGAGCGCCTCCCGGGTCCGGGTGGAGGACTACGACGACGCCCCGGAGCGCGACTCCTGGGTCGCGGTCACCGGTCGCTGGGTCGAGGGCACCGCGCCGGGCGGCAAGTCGGAGACGGCCATCGAGGCCGCCTCCGTCGAGCCGCGCGAGGCGCCGGCCAACACCTATCAGTGAGCGCCCCGGTGAGTCGCGCCCCGAGTGACCCGAGACGCTCCGGCAACCCCGCCCGCCGGGCGGAGGCGCAGCAAGAGCGGACCTGGCGGGACCGACTCCCGCACCCGCCGCGTGCGCTCGTCGTCGGTGTGATCATCGCGGTCGCGATCGGTGTCGTGGTGCTCACCCGCGACCTCGGTGGTGGAGACGCTCCGGCGGTCTCCACCCCGTCGGGTGCGACCTCGTCGGCCGCTCCGGTCGCCGCGGGGCCGGTCGCCTCCCTGGAGGAGTTCTGCGGCGCCGTACAGACCATGGCGAACGCCCACGCGACCCAGATGTCCACCCCGAACGACGAGAACGAGACCGCGCTCGGTCTGGCGGCGACGAGTCTGCAGTCGATGGGTGTCCCAGAAGGTACGCCGGCGGCAGCAGTCGAGGGCGTGCGGATGATGATCGAGGATGCCCTGCGCACCGGCCGCGGCGAAGACCCGCTGGAGCGCGGCGAGGCCCAGAACCTCGCCTACGAGCGCCTCGGCGAGTTCCTCACCGAGAGCTGCGGCGCGGCTAGCTGACGGTTCTGTCCCCTGGTGGCGGACAGAATCCCGCCATGGCGGGATTCTGCGGGGCTCGCGCTCGAGTCGAGGCGGCATTTTCCCGCCATGGCGGGAAAATG
Source organism: Nocardioides sp. YIM B13467 (assembly GCF_042788075.1). Lineage (NCBI taxonomy): Bacteria > Bacillati > Actinomycetota > Actinomycetes > Propionibacteriales > Nocardioidaceae > Nocardioides > Nocardioides sp. YIM B13467. The sequence continues at coordinate 4,469,830 of NZ_JBHZPJ010000046.1, read as the reverse complement.
CCCCCGGTGTTCGCGAGTCGAGTCACCGACGACGGAGCAGGACCACGGCGTCCTCGAGGGTGGATTCCTCGCCGGACGGGGTGGTGACGGGACGGTGCCGGTGCTCGAGGACGACCGTCTCCCAGCTCTCCTCGGGCAGGTCGAGCGAGGCCAGCTCCTCCTTGGCGTCGAGGAAGCGGTGCTCGTGCGCTGCCGCGTCGGCCCACGGCGGTGCGGCCGCGTGGGAGGTGACCAGAAGGTGTCCGCCCGGGCTCACCAGATCGGCTGCCCGGCGCAGGATGTCGGTGCGCGGCAGCTCGACGGGGGAGTGGAAGAAGCTGGCGGTGACCAGGTCGTAGCTCCCGTCGAGGTCGGCCGGCGAGGAGAGGTCGGAGACCACGAACCTCGCCTGGTCCTCGCTCAGCCCGGCAGCCCGCGCCGCCTCGCGTCCGCGCGTGACGGCGTTCTCGGAGATGTCGACGCCGGTGGCTCGCCAGCCCTGCTGCGCCAGCCAGATCACGTCGGCGCCCTCCCCGGAGCCCAGGTCGAGGGCCGTCCCGGGCTCGAGGCCGGTGGCGATGTCACCGAGCACGGTGTTGACCTTGCCGGACCAGATCCGGTCGCTGCCGGCGTACCTCTCCTGCCAGAAGTCCACCGCAGCGGGCCCGGCCTGGGCACGGTCGAAGTCGTCGGTGACCAGGGTCATGTTCACGACGCTGCCCGCCATGGTGCCGGCGCTCATGCTGATCGGGACGTTGGCCATCGGGTTGGAGACGTTGCCGACCGCCCAGATCCGGTCGCTGCTGGTCTTGCCGGTCGCGTCGACGGTGAGGAAGCTGCCGACCGGTGTGTCGGAGCGGTCGAGGCCGAGGTGGGTCAGGAAGTCGTCGTGCGGGCGCAGGGTGCCGGCGGTGAAGATGGCGCCGACCTCGGTGGTCGACCCGTCGGCGGTGCGCACCGCGGTGACCTGGTCGCCCTCGCCGAGGACCTCGACGACCGGGGCCGGGACGAGTGTGATCCCACGTGCTCGCAGCCGCTGCTCGTCGGTCTTGCCGAGCTCGCCGAGCCCGGCGGTGAAGACGACGACGTCGTCGCTCCACTGCCGGATCAGCTGCGCCTGGTGCATCCCGAGCGGCGAGGTGGTCAGCACCCCGATCCGCCGGTCGCGCACCTCCCAGCCGTGGCAGTAGGGGCAGTGCAGCACGGTGGCGCCCCAGCGCTCGGCCAGGCCGGGGATGTCAGGAAGCTCGTCGGTGACGCCGGTGGCGACGATCGCGATCCGGCCGGTGAGCCGCTCGCCGTCCTCGAGAAGGACGCTCACGCCCTGCTCGGTCTCGTCGAGGCGGGCGACGCGCCCAGGACGGATCCCCACGTCGTACGCAGCCAGTTCCTCGCGTCCCTTGCGCAGCAGGTCGGTGGGGTCGATGCCCTCGTGGCCGAGCACGCCGTGCATGTGGGCCGCGAAGCGGTTGCGGGGAAGGCCGGAGTCGACCACGAGGGTCCTGCGGCGGGAGCGGCCGAGCATGAGAGCCGCGGAGAGGCCGGCGGCACCGCCGCCGATGACGATTGCGTCGAAGTGTTCGGTGTGTTGGGTCATGCCTTCAGTTCAGTGGCACAATGAAGGAACGGCAAGGGTTCTTGCAGAAATGGCAAATGGGAGATGGGGCACATGATCGACGAGCTCAAGCAGGTCGGCCCGCGGATCCGGGCGATCCGGCACAGCAAGGGATGGACCCTGGACCAGCTGGCCGCGATGGCGGAGATGTCGCCGAGCACGCTGTCCCGGCTCGAGTCGGGCAAGCGGCAGGCGAGCCTGGAGCTGCTGATCCCGCTGACCCGCCACCTCGGCGTGGGTCTCGACAGCCTGGTGACGCCGTCGGTCCCGGATCCGCGGGTGCGCCGGCCGGTGATCCGCCGTGACGGCATGGAGATCGCGCCACTGACTCCGGAGGGATCGCCGGTCAACACCTTCAAGATCACCTACGAGCCGGTGACCGAGGTGCCGGAGCCGCGGGTCCACGACGGCTACGAGTGGCTCTACGTCATCTCCGGCAAGCTGCGGCTGCTGCTGGGCGACCGCGACCTGGTGCTGACCCGCGGCGAGGCCGCCGAGTTCGACACCAGAGTCCCGCACGCGATCTTCGCGACCGGGTCTCGCCCGGCGCAGGTGCTGAGCATCTTCAACAGCGACGGCGTACGCATGCACACCCACACCGCCGAGGGGTGAGTCTCACCTCGATGTGAATAACGGGCACGTTGTGGGTAAGATGAGAATCGTTATCATTAACCACAACGGGAGGTCCCCATGAAGCAAGGCATCCATCCCGTCTCCGGGCTGGTCGTCTTCCGCGACCGCTCGGCGGACAAGCTCTTCCTGATGCAGTCGACGATCCTCGAGCGTCTCGCCGACGACCACGAGCGGGTCACCTGGGAGAACGGCGAGACCTACCCGGTCGTCGACGTCGACGTCTCCAGTGCCAGCCACCCGTTCTGGACCGGCCGCGGCCGCGTGGTCGACACAGAGGGACGGGTCGAGCGCTTCAAGCGCCGCTACGGGCGCGATCGATGAGCGCGCCTCGTCCGCGGTCTCCCCGCAAGCTCGCTCGTCCGAAGGTGCCGGTGATCCTGGTGAGCGGGGTCGCGGAGAGTGCGATGCTCTCGGCGACCATCTCGCTCCAGTTCGGCCTCCCCGACGCGGTCATGGTGCGCCACGTCATCGACCCCGAGCGCCAGCTCCTCACCCGCGTCGTCAGTGACCTGACCGGCGTGATCGAGCACGAGGAGATCAACCTCGCCCACGCCTGCGTGGCCTGCGCGATCCGCGAGGACATCGTGCCGACGCTCGAGCGCCTGGCGGCCCAGGGCCGTTGGGGGAGCATCGTGGCCTGCCTGCCGGTCGCAGCCGAGGCGATCCAGGTCTGCCGGGTGCTCGCGTGGGCTCCGCGGATGGCTCCGCACATCTCGATCGCTGCCGTCGTCGCGGCGCTCGAGGGTGCGACCGTCGCCGAGGACCTGCTCGGTCCCGACCTTCTCGATGAGCGCGGGCTGGCCACCTCCGAGGACGACCGGCGCGGCGTCGCCGAGGTTGCCAGCGCCATCGTCGAGTACGCCGACGTCGTCAGCATCACCGAGGCCCCCGATCCCGAGGAGGAGTCGCTGGTCGCGACGCTCGCCCGGCCGGGTATCCCGGTGGTGACCGACCCCTCGCTCCTGGACGCCGCCGGCCTGGTCGCCGGCGTGCACCGCCACCACGCGGTCGAAGCCTGGGTCGCGGAGGTGCGTCGCAACGCGCTGCCGCCGCTGCCCGAGGGTGGCGCCTGGCGGCTCGACCTGCGTTCGGAGCGCCCGATCCACCCGGTCCGGTTCCAGGAGGAGCTGGAGCGTCTCGGCGGTGGCCCCCGCCGCTCGCGCGGCTGCTTCTGGGTGCCGACCCGCCCCGACGACATCTGTGTTTGGGACGGGGCCGGTGGCCAGGCGAGCGTGGGCTCGACCCAGAAGTGGGGTCGCACCGAGCGGCTCACCCGGATCGTCGTGATCGGGATCGACGACGAGGCCGACGAGATCCCGCGGGCCTTCGAGCGCGCCCTGCTCACCGACCAGGAGATCGCCCAGCGCGGCCAGATCTGGGAGGAGTCCTGGGACGGGCTCGAGGACTGGCTCGGCCCCATCGGCCGAGCCGCCTGAATCGCATCCACCACCCCGAAGGAGGCCACCATGGCCGTACCCAAGCGCAAGATGTCGCGCAGCAACACCCGCCACCGCCGGTCGAGCTGGAAGGCGACTCCGGTCGCGCTCGTGCCGGTGACCGTCGACGGCCAGAGCTATGACGTGCCCCGTCGCCTGGTCCGCGCGGTCCAGCGGGGCTACGTCGACCCCGCCAAGCTCCGCTGAAAGACCCTGTTGAGAGGAAGATCGACCGCATGCCCAAACGACCGCCGTCTCCCGTCCGCAAGCGGCGCAAGCCGCAGCTGGCGCCGGACGTGACCCACGTCGACTACAAGGACGTGCAGCTGCTGCGTACGTTCATCTCCGACCGCGGCAAGATCCGTTCGCGCCGCGTCACCGGACTCACCCCGCAGCAGCAGCGCGCGGTGACCAAGGCGATCAAGAACGCCCGCGAGGTCGCGCTGCTGCCCTACACGAGCACGAAGGGATAGGTCCCCATGAAGGTGGTCAACTCCATCCGGTCGCTGAAGAACCAGCCCGGCTCCCAGGTCGTACGCCGCCNAGCCGCCTCGGCGGGGATCGTTGTCAGGATGCGCCGACTCGGCGCGGGCGGGTCAGATCAGACCGGGACGAGCTCGACGGCACCGACGGCGTAGCGGGCCAGGATGGTGCGGGCGACCTCGGGGTGGGCGCCCATCGGGTCGCTGACCGCGACGGCGCCGGCCTCGAGCGCGAGCTCCTTGGCGCGGTCGGGCAGCTGCCCGGGAGCCAGGAAGAGCATGCCGACGGCGATGTGGCGGCGGCCCTCGGCGCGGAAGGCACGGACCGCCTCGCCGGTGGCCGGCGGAGCAGCCGAGGCGTACGCGGCCACGACCGGCAGCTTGTGGTGGGCACCCCAGATGCGGGCCAGGCGGGCGACCGACTGGTTGGCCAGCGAGTCCGAGGAGCCGGCGGCGGCCAGGACGAGCGCGTCGAGCTCGCGCACCCGCGCGGCCTTGAGCGATGCCCGCAGACGCTCGTCGAGCACCTGGAGGAAGACGCTCTCGAGGCCGAGGATCTCGCTGGTGTGGATGCGCAGGCCGGAGTGGCGCGCGGTGGCCTCGGCGATGACCGAGGGTACGTCGACGCGGGCGTGGAACGCCTCGGTCAGGAGCAGGGGCACGACGACGATCTCGTCGTGGCCGGCCTTGACCAGCTTGTCGACGACGGCCTGGAAACGCGGCCGGGAGTGGTCGAGGAAGGCGGCTTCGATGCGGAGGTCGGGGCGCAGGGCGCGTACCTCGGCAACGAGGGCGTTGATGGTCGCGGCGGACTGCGGATCGCGGCTGCCGTGAGCCAGGGCTACCAGAGCGGGAGCTGCCATTGTCTTCATCCTTCGGGTGTTGCGGGGAAAGGTCGGAAAGTCTGTGGTCAGGCGTGGATGCCGCACTCGGTCTTGCCGGTGCCGGCCCATCGCCCGCTGCGCGGGTCCTCGCCGGGGGCTACCCGGCGGGTGCACGGCGCGCAGCCGATCGAGGGATACCCGTCGTAGACGAGCGGGTTCACGAGCACTCCGTTGTCCTCGATATATCGCTCGACCTGCTCGTCGGACCATCGCGCCATCGGCGAGACCTTGACCTTCTGGCGCTTGGCGTCCCAGCCGATGACCGGTGCGATGACCCGGTTCTTCGTCTCCGCGCGGCGAAGGCCGGTGGCCCAGGCGTCGTAGGAGGCGAGCGAGTCGGCCAGGGGCTTGACCTTGCGCAGCGCGCAGCACAGGTCGGGGTCGGTCCGGTAGAGGTCCTTGCCGTATTCGGCGTCCTGCTCCGCCACGCTCTGCACGGGCGTGATCGTGAGGAGGTTGACCGGCATCGTCGCCTCGACGGCGTCGCGGGTGCCGATCGTCTCGATGAAGTGGTAGCCGGTGTCGAGGAAGACCACGTCGATCCCGGGTACGACCTTCGAGGCGAGATGAGCCAGGACCGCGTCACCCATGGAGGACGTGATCGCGAACCGCTCACCGAAAGTCGCCGCGGCCCACTCGATGATCGTCTCGGCCGGGGCGAGCTCGAGCTCGGCTCCCCAGTGGGAGACGATCTCGCGCAGCTCCTCGGGCGTACGTCCCTCGGTGTCCACCGCGCGGTTGGCCCGGGCGGCTGCTGTGCTGACGCTCATCTGTGCGCCTCCTTCGTGGTTGCCCGAGAGATCTGTCCAAGCGACTTCAGCTGGAAGGCGCGCAGGCAGGCGCGGCATTCCCAGGACCCGTGCGTGGCCTCGTGCGGCCACAGGTCGGTCTCGCCACAGAACGGGCAGTGGAACGGGGTGCTCGCGCGCTCGCTCATGCGGTCACCTCGTCCAAGGTCTTCTCGCCGCGCAGCAGTACCTCGTCGGCCCGCGCGGTCCAAGCGGAGAAGGTCTCAGCCTCCTCGCGGTCGGCGAGGTAGTTGACGACCAGCGCGGAGATGTAGTCGTCGAGCCCGGCCGAGGTGACCTTGTGCGCGCGCAGCTTGCGCCCGAAGTTGGCGGTCAGCCCGGTCGCGCCGCCCAGGTGCACCTGGAAGCCCTCGACCTGGTTGCCCTCGTCGTCGAGGACCAGTTGGCCCTTGAGCCCGATGTCGGCGACCTGGGTCCGCGCGCAGGCGTTGGGGCAGCCGTTGACGTTGACGGTGATCGAGGCGTCGAGCTCCGGGAAGCGAGACTCGAGCGAGGCGATCAGGTCGCGGGCCCGGTCCTTGGTGTCCACGATCGCGAGCTTGCAGAACTCGATCCCGGTGCAGGCCATCGTGTTCTGACGCCAGTTGGAGGGCCGGGCCGAGAAGCCGATGGCGTCCAGCTCGGTGACGAGGTCCTCGACGACCGCGGGGTCGACACCGATGAGCACGATCTTCTGGTACGGCGTGAGCCGAGCGCCCTCGACGGCGAACTTCTCCATGACGCCGGCGAGCTCGACCAGGTGGGTGCCGGAGATGCGCCCGGCGATCGGGGCCAGACCGACGTACTTCTTGCCGTCCTTCTGGTCGTGGATGCCGACGTGGTCGCGGTGGCCCAGGGGCGACTCGGGGGAGGGGTTGGAGACGAGCTGACGGTCGAGGTACTCGTTCTCGAGGACCTCTCGGAACTTCTCCTTGCCCCAGTCGGCGACCAGGAACTTCAGCCGGGCCCGCGAACGGAGCCGGCGGTAGCCGTAGTCGCGGAAGATGCCCGCGACGCCGGCCCACACGTCGGCGACCTCGTCGATCGGCACCCACACGCCGAGCTTCTCGGCCAGGCGCGGGTTGGTGGAGAGACCGCCGCCGACCCAGACGTCGAAGCCGGGGCCGTGCTCGGGGTGGACGGTGCCGACGAAGGCGATGTCGTTGATCTCGGGCGCCACGTCGTGCGAGGGGTGGCCGGTCAGCGCGGTCTTGAACTTGCGCGGGAAGTTCGAGAAGGCGGGGTCGCCCAGGTAGCGGGACTCGATCTCGCGCAGCGCCGAGGTGCCGTCGATGATCTCGTCGGCGGCGACGCCGGCGACCGGCGAGCCGAGGAACGGACGCGGCGAGTCACCGCAGGCCTCGGTCGAGTGCAGCCCGACCTCCTCGAGGCGCGACCAGATCTCCGGGACGTTCTCGATCTCGATCCAGTGGTACTGGATGTTCTCGCGGTCGGTGATGTCGGCGGTGTCCCGCGCGAAGTCGACGCCGATCTGACCCAGGGTGCGCACCGCGGCGGGGGAGAGGAGCTTGCCGTCGGAGCGGACCCGCATCATGAAGTAGCGGTCGTCGAGCTCCTCTTCCTCGAGGATGGCGGTCTTGCCGCCGTCGATCCCGGGCTTGCGCTGGGTGTAGAGGCCGAACCAGCGGAAGCGGCCGCGCATGTCGGCCGGGTCGATCGAGTCGAACCCGCGCTTGGAGTAGGTGTAGAGGATCCGATCGCGAACGTTGAGGGGGTCGTCGTTCTTCTTCGACTCCTCGTTCTTGTTCAGCGGCTCGGTGTAGCCGAGGGCCCACTGGCCCTCGCCCTTCTTGGGCCGGGGGATCTCGGTTCGGGTGGCGCGCTTGGCCTGAAACCGGTTGTCGCTCATGTCAGAGAAACCTTTGCGTCGGTCGTGGACGCACGGCGGAGCAGGGACGTGCTCGCGGCGGGCGCCCGGGATGTCTGTCGGGCGGCGGGCCAGCGGCTCGACGCGGGGGATGCGGAGCGCTGGGCGTCAGTGGCGCCAACAGATCGAGCTGCGGATGCGGCAATAGTCCACGTGGCGTCGAACCACGAGGTGCGCATGTGTTGCAGCAGTGACCATGTCAAGGAGTCTCAGGTAGCGGACGGCCCTCACGCAATCTGGAATCCCGATATATGAGACATCGGTCCGTTATGTGGGACGTTCCCGCTTGTTCACGCGGGCAGTGTGGCCGAGGTCACCATCTGGTCACGGTCTCTTAACCAGGCTGAGCAGTCGGTCATTCCCGCGGGCGGTGATAGAGGACGTACGCAACGCACCAGGCGACCACGATGCTGCTCTCGTCCGCGCGGCTGACTAGGCTGTGACCTATGAGCGATCTGTCTGCCCCGGTGAATTCAGGCACTGTGAGTTCTGCCTACAACCAAGCCCTCGAGGTCATCGCCTCCGTGGAGCCCCGCATCGCCGAGGCGACCAAGCAGGAGCTCGCTGACCAGCGTGCCAGCCTCAAGCTGATCGCGAGCGAGAACTACGCGAGCCCCGCCACGCTGATGACGATGGGCACCTGGTTCTCCGACAAGTACGCCGAGGGCACCGTCGGTCACCGCTTCTACGCCGGCTGCCAGAACGTCGACACCGTCGAGCAGATCGCCGCCGAGCACGCCAAGGAGCTCTTCGGCGCGGAGTACGCCTACGTGCAGCCGCACTCGGGCATCGACGCCAACCTGACGGCGTACTGGGCCATCCTCGCCCACCGGGTCGAGGGCCCGTGGCTGGAGAAGATGGCCGTCAAGAACATGAACGAGCTCTCCGAGGCCGACTGGGAGACGCTGCGCGGCGAGCTCGGCAACCAGCGCCTGCTGGGCATGTCGCTGGACGCCGGCGGCCACCTCACCCACGGCTTCCGCCCGAACATCTCCGGCAAGATGTTCCACCAGAACCAGTACGGCACCGACCCGGAGACCGGGCTGCTCGACTACGACTCGCTGCGTGCCAAGGCCAAGGAGTTCCAGCCGCTGATCATCGTGGCCGGCTACTCCGCCTACCCGCGCCGGGTGAACTTCGCCAAGATGCGCGAGATCGCCGACGAGGTCGGCGCCACCCTGATGGTCGACATGGCCCACTTCGCCGGCCTCGTCGCCGGCAAGGTGTTCCAGGGCGAGGAGAACCCGGTTCCCTACGCCCACGTCGTCACCTCGACCTCCCACAAGTCCCTCCGTGGCCCGCGCGGCGGATTCATCCTGGCCACCGAGGAGTACGCCCCGAGCGTCGACCGCGGCTGCCCGATGGTCCTCGGCGGCCCGCTCTCGCACGTCATGGCCGCGAAGGCCGTCGCCTTCGCCGAGGCGAAGCAGGCGAGCTTCCAGACCTACGCCCAGGAGGTCGCCGACAACGCCAAGTCGCTCGCCGAGGGCTTCCTCAAGCGCGGCGCCAAGCTGGTCACCGGCGGCACCGACAACCACCTCGTCCTGCTGGACGTGACCAGCTTCGGCCTCACCGGCCGCCAGGCCGAGTCGGCGCTGCTCGACTCCGGCGTGGTCACCAACCGCAACTCGGTCCCGGCCGACCCGAACGGTGCCTGGTACACCTCGGGCATCCGCCTCGGCACCCCGGCCCTGACCACTCGCGGCTTCGGCGCCGACGAGTTCGACCGCGTCGCCGAGCTCATCGTCGACGTGCTCTCGAAGACGACCCCCGGCACCACGAAGGCCGGCGGCCCGTCCAAGGCGTCCTACGCCATCGAGGACTCCGTCGCCGACAACACGAAGGCCGCTGCGGCGGAGCTGCTCGCGAAGTTCCCGCTGTACCCCGGTCTCGACCTCGCCTGATCCCGTGCCTGCTCCGAAGCGACCCAGCTCGATCCCCGGCGTCGGGGCCCCTGAGAAGGTGGTCCCGACGGCGGAGGTGCGTGTCGTCGTCGAGGACGAGTGGCCGGCGCTCAAGAAGGTGCGTCTCGCGGCTCTCCAGGACACCCCTCGTGCGTTCTGGGCCTCCTACGACGAGGTGGTGACCTGGCCCGACGAGCGTTGGCGGCTGTGGGCTGCGTCCGGCGCGGCCTACATCGCCTGGCTCGGCGAGAAGCCCTCAGGGCTCGCCGCCGGGATCATCCACGACGACGAGCACCACCTGATCAACATGTGGCTCGCCCCCGAGGCGCGTGGTCACGGTCTCGCCGAGGGACTCATCCTGGCCGTCGCCGGCTGGGCGCGTCGTGACGGTGCCTCGGTGCTGACCCTGTGGGTCGTCGACGGCAACGAGTCCGGGCGCCGCCTCTACGAGCGCCTCGGCTTCGAGCTCACCGGTGAGACGCAGCCCTTCCCCGAGGGCGACCCGCGCACCGAGTCGAAGATGGCGCTCCGCCTCACCTGACCGCGGTGGCCGACCCACGCGAGGGCGTGACCCCTGACGGTCTGATCGTCACGGGTGCGCGCCGCGACCGAGTGCCGCCGGCGTATGAGCCGGTCCTGGCGTACGTCCTCGGGCGGGTCTCGCCGGAGGTGTCGGTCCACGTCTACGGCTCGGTCGCCAACGGCACGGCCGCCGTGCCCACCTCCGACGTCGACCTGCTGACGATCGGACTCCCGGTGGCCGACGCCTCCGCCCTGGGCGCCGAGGCGTCGGCGGCCTTCGCCGAGGTCTGCCGCGGCGTGGAGATCGCCGCGGCGTCCCCGGACGACTATCTCGGCGAGGGCGATGAGGCGTACGGCAACCGGGCCTTCCTGCGCCACTACTGCGCCCATCTTGCCGGCCCAGGCCTGGGCGAAGCCCTGCCGGGATTCCCGGCGGACGCGCGTGCCGCGCGCGGCTTCAACGGCGACATCGAGCGTGCCCTGCGCAGGTGGCGCGCCGTCCTCGACCGCGACGACCCGAGCGACCTGTCCCGCCGGATCGCGCGCAAGTCTCTCCTCGCCGTGGCCGGCCTGGTCAGCGTCCACGACCGCACCTGGACCACCGACCGTTTCGCGGCCGCCGCCCGCTGGAGCGAGATCGAACCGGCGTGGGCGCCAGAGCTGGCCAGGCTCCAGACGCTGTGTGACAGCGGCGGCGCCTTCACGGAGGAGACCGAGGCGCTGCTCGCCGCGGGTGGCGTGATCGAGTCCATCGCGACCCGCTTCGCGGCGGAGATCGGGCTGTGGCAGCCCTAGACTCGGCCCGTGACGAGTGATGAGGTCGAGGTCAGTGCCCTGGCGATCAATGTCGCCGTCCCCGAGGCCCTTCAGTGGACGGACACCCGACGCGACGTGGTCTTCCGGCTGAGCACCCTCAACGTACGTCTCCTGCCCGACGGGCGCCTCGCGGCCAAGGCCTACGGCCGTCCGGTCGAGGGCGGCCGCAGCGCCTACACCTCGTTCCCGGTCCCGGACCGGCCCGAGCTGACCGCGCTGATCGGCGAGGCCGCGCAGGTGGCTGCCGAGCGATGGCGGACGGCGTACGCTCCGGAGGCATGACTCCGGACGAGGTCGACGCCTTCGTGTCCTCGCTGGACGGCTGCCGCCACAAACCGCGCGGCTGGTATGTCCACGACCGCCTGGTCGCCAGGCTGGTCGACGCGACGACCCTGCTCGTCCGGGTCCCGATCGAGCGCCGCGAGGAGCTGATCGAACGTTGGCCGGACGCCTTCGGCATCCCGCCGAAGCTGGAGGCCCACCACAAGGTCGAGGCCTACCTCGACCGTGCCTCTCCGGATGCCGTCCGGGAGGCGATCCGGATCGCCTGGGAGTTCCAGCGCTACTCAGGCTTGCGCCAGACCGACACGTGACTCGTGGAGTCGCTGGTGAACTCGGAGCGGTCCCAGCCGGCGTACCTCGCCTCCAGCGTCATCCCGGCCAACCGCGCCATCAGATCGAGCTCGGAGGGCCACACGAACCGGAAGTTGTGCGGCCCGTACCGGAAGCGGCCGTCGGCCTCGCGGGTGTAGTGGTGCGAGATCGCCTGCTGGGTGACCAGGTCGTAGGTGTCGAACCCGAGGTGCGCTGCGGAGACGTCGAACGGGATCGCCGGGCTGCCCGGGGGAAGCCGTCGCAGTCCGGGCACGCCGACCTCGACCAGGAAGCGCCCTCCCGGCGCCAGATGACGAGCGGCATTGGCGAAGCAGGCGACCTGCTCCTCCTGCGTGCGCAGGTTCCCGATCGTGTTGAAGACCAGATAGACCAACGAGTACGTCCCCGCCCCGGGCGCCTCAGCGGCGGCCATGTCGCCGACGACGACCGGGATCTCATCCTCGGTGACCTTGCGCCGTAGGACGTCGACCATCGGCTGGGACAGCTCGATGCCGGTGACCGACACACCCAGCTCCCGCAGCGGTACGCCGATCCGGCCCGTCCCGATCGCGAGCTCGAGCGCGGGGCCGCCGTCGGCGAGCTCGGCGAGGAAGCGGGCCACCGGCCCGGTCACCTCGGCTGCGTTGACCCAGTCGTCGGGGTCGTCGTAGCGCTCGGCGTCGTCACGGGTCCACAGGTCGCTGCTGGTCATGGGCATCGACTCTGCCCGGCGACACACCCCGGGCGCGAACCATTTAGGCCCGTCCGGCTCAGCGCCAGGAGTAACCGACCTCGGGCCGGCCGCCGCTGGCACCGTAACGGACCCCGCGCGCGGCCAGGCCCTTGTCGGCGAGGTGCTCGAGGTAGCGCCGCGCGGTCACCCGCGACGAGCCGACCACCGCGGCGACCTCGCTCGCGGACAGGTCCCGCTCGGCCTCGCGCAGCGCGGCCGTCACGGCCCGCAGCGTCTCCGCGCTCATGCCCTTGGGCAGCGGTGTGCTGCCGGTTGGCCGCAGCGACCCCAGCAGCTGGTCGACCTCGTCCTGGACGACCTCCTCGGGGGCAGCGTCCAAGCGGGCACGATAGTCGGCGTACTGCTCGAGCTTGTCCCGGAAGGTCGCGAACGTGAACGGCTTGAGCAGGTAGAGCACGACCCCCTGCACGACGGCCTGCCGCACCACCTTCGTGTCCCGCGCCGCCGTCACCGCGATCACGTCGCACAGGTGCCCGGCGGCACGCAGCCTGCTGAGCAGCCCGAGCCCGTGCCCGTCGGGCAGGTTCATGTCGAGCAGGATCAGGTCGACCGGAGTGCCTGCGTCGCGGGCCGCGTCGAGCGCGCGAACAGCCTCCCGTGCCGACCGCGCGATCCCGGCGAGGGCGAAGCCCGAGACCCGCCCGACGTACGCCGCATGGGCCTCGGCGGCCAGCGCCTCGTCCTCGACGACCAGGACACGCACATTCATGGCGTCACCTCTGTCGCTAGGGTGACGGTGAACTCGGCTCCGCCGAGGTGCGAGCGGCCGACGACGACCCCGCCACCATGACGCCGGGCGATCTGCCCGACCAGCGCGAGGCCCAGGCCGCGGCCCGTGCCGGGTTCGGCCTTCGTGGTCCAGCCGCGGTCGAGGACGCGCGCCGAGTCGGCGTCGTCCAGGCCAGGTCCGCTGTCGCCCACACGCACCGTGAGGGTGTCGTCGTCACCGGTCAGGTGGACCTCGACCTGACGGGGCTCGAAGCCGGAGACGGCATCGAAGGCGTTGTCGACGAGGTTGCCCAGCACCGTCACCAGGTCGCGGGGCGGGATGCCCGTGCCCGGCGGCACCTCGCCGACGATACGGAACTCGACGCCCTGCTCGGCTGCCTCTGCCGACTTGCCGAGCAGGAGCGCGGCCACGACGGGATCCTCGACCGCGCCGACGACCCGGTCGGTGAGGAGCTGGGCGACCTGGAGCTCCTCGGTGGCGAACTCGACCGCGTCCTGCTCGCGGCCCATCTCGATCAGGGAGACCACGGTGTGGAGCCGGTTGGCCGCCTCGTGGTTCTGGGACCGGAGCGACTCGGTGAGGCGGCGTACGACCTCGAGCTCGCCGGTCACCGAGCGCAGCTCGGTGTGGTCGCGCAGCGTCACCACTGCGCCGACCTCGCGGCCGTCCCACAGCGCGGGTGCTGAGGAGACGACGAGGATCCGCTCGCCGGCGAGGTAGAGGTCGTCGGACTCGGCGGTGCGGCCGCGGGCGGCGGCGACCAGTCCGGGTGCCAGGTCGAGGTCCTCGATCCGGGTGCCGATGACGTCGTCCGGCAGCGCCAGCAGGCGCCGGGCCTCGTCGTTGACCAGCTGCACGCGCCCCTCCCCGTCGAGCAGGAGCAGACCTTCGCGGACCGAGTGGAGGACGGCGGAGTAGTACTCGTACATCCGGGCCAGCTCACGCTCGCCCATGCCATGGGTCAGCCGGTGCAGGCGTCTGCTCAGCAGCCAGGCACCGGTCAGCCCGACGGCCAGCACCAGGGCGCCGCACAGCAGCACGATCGTGACGTCGCGCCTGAGACCGCGGTTGATGTCGCTGACCGTGATGCCCACGGACACGAGCGCGACGACCTCGTCGCCGTCCTCGACCGGCACCACCGAGCGGACCGACGGGCCGAGCGTCCCGGTGTACTGCTGGGTGAAGACCTTGCCGTCGGGCGCGCCGCCGAGGTCGCCGACGAACTTTCCGCCGATCTGACGCGGATCGGTGTGGGTGTAGCGGGTGCGGTCCAGGTCCATCACCACGACGAAGTCGGTGTCGGTGTCGCGGCGTACCTGCTCGGTCCAGGGCTGGAGGGTCGCCGTCGGGTCCTCGCCGCGCAGCGCCGTGCTGACGGTGGGGGAGTCGGCAACGGTCTGGGCGACTGCCACCGCGCGCTGCGTGGCGCGGCTGTAGGAGTCGCGCTGGGCGTCGTAGGAGGCCATCAGGATGCCGGTGACGACGAGCAGCAGCACCGTGCCGAACTGCAGGAGAAGCACCTGCTGGGCCACCGGCCGATCGCGGAGAACGCGGGGGCGGAACGGGTGGACACGGGGCACGACAACATTCTGGACCACCTCCGTTGCGTGGATGTGATCGCGGCCACGAACACAACGAACACAACAGTGACGGTCGTCACGTTCTCCCGGAGAGTTGCCCGAGTTGCCCCGGAGGGCAGGACACACCGGACCAGGAGGAACGATGAGTACGACCACCACTGAGACAAGACCCAAGAAGGACCGGACACACTATCTCTACATCGCGGTGATCGCCGCGGTGGTCCTCGGCATTCTGGTCGGGTTGATCGCCCCGTCGTTCGCGGTGGAGCTGAAGCCGATCGGCACAGCCTTCGTGAACCTGATCAAGATGATGATCCAGCCGATCATCTTCTGCACCCTGGTCATCGGCGTCGGCTCGGTCGCCAACGCGGCCAAGGTCGGCAAGGTCGGTGGCCTGGCGCTGGCGTACTTCATCGTGATGTCCACGGTGGCCCTGGCGATCGGCGTGATCGTCGGCAACATCATCGACCCGGGCACCGGCCTCCAGCTGAGCTCGGACGCGTCCAGCGCTGGCCAGGAGGCTGCCTCGGACGGGCACGCGAGCACGACCGACTTCCTCCTCAGCATCATCCCGACCTCGCTCTTCTCGGCGCTGACCTCCGGCGTGGTGCTGCAGACGCTGCTGGTCGCGCTCCTGGTCGGCTTCGCGCTGCAGCGGATGGGTGAGTCGGGCAAGCCGATCCTCAAGGCGATCACCATGATCCAGAACCTGATCTTCCGGGTGCTCGCGATGATCATGTGGGCCGCCCCGGTAGGCGCCTTCGGCGCCATCGCCGGTGTGGTGGGCGAGACCGGCATCGACGCCCTGAAGAGCCTCGCCGTCATCATGATCGCCTTCTACATCACCTGCGCGATCTTCGTCTTCGGCATCCTGGGCGTGCTCCTCAAGCTGGCCACCGGCGTCAACCTCTTCAAGCTGCTCAAGTACCTCGCCCGCGAGTTCCTGCTCATCCTCTCCACCAGCTCCTCCGAGTCGGCCCTCCCGCGCCTGATCGCGAAGATGGAGCACGCCGGTGTCGAGAAGGCGACCGTCGGCGTCGTGGTCCCCACGGGCTACTCGTTCAACCTCGACGGCACCGCGATCTACCTGACGATGGCCTCGATCTTCATCGCCGACGCGATGGGTGACCCGCTGAGCATCGGCGAGCAGATCGGCCTGCTGCTGTTCATGATGATCGCCTCCAAGGGTGCCGCCGGTGTCACCGGTGCCGGCCTGGCGACCCTGGCCGGCGGGCTGCAGTCCCACCGCCCGGAGATGGTCGACGGGGTCGGGCTCATCGTGGGCATCGACCGGTTCATGTCCGAGGCCCGCGCGCTGACCAACTTCGCCGGCAACTCGGTCGCCACCGTCCTGGTCGGCCACTGGACCAAGACCATCGACCACGGCCAGCTCGACCGTGTCCTGGACGGTCAGGACCCGTTCGACGAGACGACCATGGTCGACGACCATGCCGCCCCGCCTGCGGCAGAGACCGACAAGGCGCTCGTCTAGACCCCACGACAACAGGCCGTACGCCGCGCGACACGCGCGACGTACGGCCTGTTGTCATCGGTTGCGGTAGAGGATCCGCGCCAGCTCGAACGGCGCGGCGCGCCACGAGCCGATCGGCTCGTCGTCGAGCCCGATCCGGCCGAGGGCGGCGACGATCCAGGAGAACGCGAAGCAGCCGAGCCCGGCGACGGCCCAGATCCCGACCGTACGCCAGGCCAGGTCGCCGCCGAAGGCACGGAAGATGCCGATGACGGCAGCGATCACCGCGATCGCTCCGATCAGCCAGAAGAGGATCGAGCAGATGACAGCGGCCAGCCGGCCGGCGACGGCCAGCGGGTCACGAGGCGGCTGGTGATGGGGCCCTTGACCGGGGCCTTGATGGGGAGGGTGCGGATAGTTCATTTGGGCGCTGATTCTGGCCTAACTCCGCCGCCGGAGCCACACCGGGATGGCGGGTCGTCATGGTGCCGGAGTGCGTGACAGGTATCGTCCTGCGCGTTCTCGGGTGAGTGTTCGACAATTTGCCCGGGACATCGATGGACCATAACGACTAATGTTATGGAGATCACATAACGAGGCGCTGCCTCGTGGACCCGACGCGGCCTGCGTGGCACGACTCCGTGGATCAAAACGACGATGGAGGGTGCAATCAGATGCACGTGCGAAAGTGGCAAATCGGAGCAGCAGTCGCAGGTCTGCTCGCCGTGACCGGCTGCGGCGTCCCCGGTGGCGGTGGCAGCAACGATGCCGGCGACACTGAAGAGGGCGACGGCAGCATCCAGATCCTCGGCGCGATCCCCGAGGGCGAGGCAGTGGGGCTCAACGCGGCCCTCGACACGTTCACCAAGGAGACCGGGATCGAGGTGACCTACACCCCCTCCACGGACTTCACCACCGAGATCCGCACCAAGGTCAACGGCAACGACGCGCCCGACATCGCGCTCTTCCCGCAGCCCGGTCTGGTCGGTGACCTGACCGAGTCGGGTGACACGCTCCCGCTCGACGACCTCATCGACGTCGGCTCGCTCGACGACACCATGATCCCGGGCCTGATGGACTCGGTCGAGATCGACGACAAGACCTACGGCGTCCCGATCCGCGTCTCGATGAAGTCGCTGGTCTGGACCCCGAAGAACTTCGAGCAGTCCGGCTACAAGGCGCCCGAGACCTGGGACGAGCTGCGGAGCCTCGAGGACCAGATGATCGCCAAGGGCCAGACCCCGTGGTGCCTCGGCGCCGAAGCCGGTGCCGACACCGGCTGGGTCTACACCGACTGGGTCGAGGAGATCGTCCTGCGCCAGGAGGGCCCGGAGTTCTACGACGACTGGGTCTCCCACGACGTCCCCTTCAACGACCCGAAGATCGTCGAGGCGATCGAGACCATGGGCGACATCATCAACAAGCCGAAGAACGTACGCGGCGGGGCCGACGGCACCCTGAGCGAGCCCTTCGGCGACTCCCCGCTCCCGCTCTTCGACGCGAAGCCCGGCTGCCAGATGCACCGCCAGGCCAACTTCATCACGACCTTCTTCCCGAAGGACGTCCAGCAGGACCTGGCCGGCAACGTCGGCGTCTTCGCGCTGCCGGGCAGCATGGAGGGCGGCTTCGAGGGCAACCCGGTGCTCGGTGGCGGCGACATGGCGACCGCCTTCACCAACGACACCGACGTGGTCGAGTTGATGGAGTTCTTCGCGTCCCCCGACTTCGGTGCCGAGTGGGCCCAGGCCGGTGGCTGGCTCTCGCCGAGCGTCGAGTTCGACAACTCCAACTACGCCGACCCGATGTTCGGAGAGATCGCGACCCTGCTGCAGGACGCCGACACCTTCCGCTTTGACGGGTCGGACCTGATGCCCGCGCAGGTCGGCGCCGGCACGTTCTGGAGCGAGATGAACGCCTACGTCGGAGGTGAGAAGAGCGCTCAGGAGGCGGCCGACGCGATCGAGGAGAGCTGGCGAGGATGAGCGATGATCCTTACCTGAAGATCCTCAACGGCCTGATCGCGATCGTCCTGGGGGTCGGCGGCACCGCCGCTCTCTACTGGGTGCTCAACTTCCTCTCAGGCCTCCTGCCCGGCAAGTGGGACAGGCGGATCAAGCCGTACGTCTTCATCGGCCCGGCCATCCTGGTGGTCACTGTCTTCCTGGTCTACCCGGCCCTGATGACGGTGATCTACAGCTTCGCCGATGACAACAGCATCAACTGGGTCGGGTTCGACAACTACACGGCGCTCTTCCGGGACGATGAGTTCATCGGCACGTTGGTCAACAACCTGCTCTGGATCCTCATCGTCCCGGCGGCCAGCGTCATCGTCGGCCTGCTCGTGGCGGTGCTGGCCGACCAGCTCAAGGCGTTCCCGGAGCGGGTCGCGAAGTCGGTCATCTTCATGCCGATGGCGATCAGCTTCGTCGGGGCGAGCACGATCTGGGGCTTCGTCTACGCGACCAGGTTCGCGCAGGGCGACAAGCAGATCGGGCTCCTCTCGGCGATCTCGACCAGCCTCGGCTTCGAGCCGGTCGCCTGGCTTCGCATCCAGACCGGCAACCTCAACGACCTGCTCCTGATCGTCATCATGATCTGGTTGCAGGCGGGGTTCGCGATGGTGCTGCTCTCCTCGGCGATCAAGGGCGTCCCCGAAGACACGGTGGAGGCTGCGCGGATCGACGGGGCCAGCGAGATCCAGATCTTCTTCAAGGTCGTCGTGCCGCAGATCTGGCCGACGGTGATCGTGGTCTTCGTGACCATCCTCATTCTGGTGATGAAGGTCTTCGACATCGTCTACGTGATGACCGGTGGGCGGTCCGGCACCTCGGTGCTGGCCAACACCTTCGTCCTCGAGCTCTTCGAGTTCGGTGACGCCGGCCGCGCGGCAGCGGTGGTCGTGATCCTGATGATCGCGGTGATCCCGGTGATGATCTACCAGATGCGCCAGTTCAAGAAGCAGGAGGCCGGTCGATGAGGAGCTTCACCCTCGGCAGCGTCGCTGTCCGTGTGGGCATCGTCCTGCTGTGTTTCCTCTGGTTCATCCCGACGCTGGGTCTGCTGATCTCGTCGTTCCGCGACGAGGCCGACGTGAAGTCGTCGGGCTGGTGGACGGTCATCACCGACCCGTTCTCCCAGTGGACCATCGACAGCTACACGCAGGTCCTCGAGAGCGGGATGGCGAACGCCTTCGTGAACTCGATCGTCGTCTCCGTCCCCGCGACGGTGCTGCCGATCATGATCGCCGCGTTCGCTGCGTACGCGTTCACGTTCATGCGGTTCCCGGGACGCAACGTGCTGTTCATGCTGATCGTCGGATTGCTGGTGGTCCCGCTGCAGGTGGCGTTCGTGCCGCTGCTCAGCCTGTTCGGGAGCTACGACCTCAACGGCACCTTCCTCGCGGTGTGGCTGGCCCACACCGCGTTCGGGATGCCGTTGGCGGTCTTCATCCTGCGCAACTACATGGCGACCCTGCCGCAGGAGATCATCGAGTCCGCCGAGATCGACGGGGCCTCCCACTTCCAGACCTTCTGGAGGCTGATCGTGCCGATGTCGGTGCCCGCGCTGGCAGCGTTCGCGATCTTCCAGTTCCTCTGGGTCTGGAACGATCTTCTCGTCGCGCTCATCTTCCTCGGGGCGGGTGACAACGAGGTCGTCACGATCACGTTGCGCGACCTGATCGGCGACCGGGGCCAGGAGTGGCACCTGCTCACCGCGGGTGCGTTCATCACGATGACGGTGCCGCTGCTGGTGTTCTTCTCGTTGCAGCGTTACTTCGTCCGTGGGCTCACGGCCGGGTCCGTCAAGGGCTGAGGTTCGGTCCGCAAGCGGCGGGCGTCATGTCTCCTTCCGGAGCATGGCGCCCGTTGCGCGTCCAGGGCCCCCTACACTGCCGGCGTCGCTCGCCGCATGACCGCCAGCTGGTCACCGCCGGCGAGCATGCCGTACGTCCCGCCGTGGCCCGTCAGGCGGCTGGCGCAGAAGATGTCGGCCACCTCCTCGGGGCCGTGCTGGACCAGGAGGCTCCCCTGGAGGAGGGTCGCCATGCTGCCGGCCAGACGCCTGGCTGAGCGTTCCAGCTCCTCGGGACTGGTCATCGACTCGCCCAGGAGGGAGAGGGTTGCGTCGACGGCCCGGTCGTAGCGCCGGTCGGCGCCCTTGGCCTTGCCGACCTCGGTGATCCACGCGTCGAGGACCCCGGGTTCGCGCTGGATGGCACGCAGGACGTCGAGGGCGTTGACGTTGCCGGACCCCTCCCAGATCGAGTTGAGCGGGGACTCGCGGAAGAGCAGCGGCATCACCGACTCCTCGACGTAGCCGTTGCCACCCAGGCACTCCAGCGCCTCCGCGACCATCGCCGGCGTGCGCTTGCAGACCCAGAACTTCGCCAGCGGCAGGGCGATGCGGCGCAGGGCTCGCTCGTGCTCGTCGTCCGGTCGGTCGACGGCGGCGGCCAGGCGCATCGCCAGGGTCGTGGCCGCCTCGGACTCGACGGCCAGGTCGGCGATCACGTTCTGCATCAGCGGCTTCTCGGCCAGGGTGGCGCCGAACGCGGAGCGGTGGGCGACGTGCCAGCTCGCCTCGGCCACGGCCCGGCGCATCAGGGCGGCCGAGCTCAGCACACAGTCGAGGCGGGTGGCGGCGACCATCTCGATGATGGTGCGTACGCCGCGGCCCTCCTCGCCCAGCCGGTAGGCGGTGGTGCCGCGGAACTCGAGCTCGGCGCTGGCGTTGGAGCGGTTGCCGAGCTTGTCCTTGAGCCGCACCACATCGAGGCGGTTCCGCTCTCCCGAAGGCAGGATGCGGGGGAGGAGGAAGCAGGTGAGTCCGCTCAGCGCTTGGGCCAGCACCAGGAAGACGTCGTTCATCGGGGCCGAGGTGAACCACTTGTGCCCGTGGAGCTCGTAGACGCCGTCGCCGACGGGATGTGCCTCGGTGATGTTCTGGCGTACGTCCGAGCCGCCCTGCTTCTCGGTCATCCCCATGCCTGCCAGGGCGCCGAGCTTCTCGGCGGGTTCGCGGAGACCGAAGTCGTAGGTCGTCGAGGCGAGCCTCGGCACCCACTCCTCGGCGAGGGACTCGTCGGCGCGCAGCGCTGGGACCGCGGCGTACGTCATGGAGATCGGGCACAGGTGGCCGGGCTCGGTCTGGGACCAGGCCAGGAACCCGGCGGCGCGGCGTACGTGGGCGTGCTCGCTGGACTTCTCTGCGCGGGTCTTCTCGGCCAGCGTCCAGGGCGCGGCGGCCAGGCCGTGACCGACGGCCCTGTCCATCAGCCAGTGCCAGGAGGGGTGGAAGGCGACCTCGTCGATCCGGTTGCCGTAGCGGTCGTAGGGGACCAGCTCGGGGTGGAAGCGGTTGGCGAGGCGGCCGTGCTCCTGTGCCTCGGCGGTGCCGGCCTCGGCGCCCAGGGAGACGAGCGAGTCGAGGGTCTCCGCACCTGCGTGACGCAGGACCGCCGCCGACAGTGCGACGTCCCCGGTGACCACGTTGTGACCCGCGAGCGCGGGCGCCTGGTTGGTGACACGGCGGATGTCGGAGGCACTCATGCAACAGACGATAGAGCGCGGCGGATATGGTCACAGATGTGTCCGAGACATCTGCATACGCCCCGAAGTGGGCCGGTGTCGAGCAGGTCGCTCTTCCCGAGACGGTGCGGTCCCCTTGGTGGCAGCTCGGGCGGCGGCTGCTGGCCGCTCTGACGATCCTGGTCGGGACGGTCCTGCTGGTCTATCTCGACCGCGACGCGTACGCCGACAACAACGATCCCACCGGCCAGATCAGCCTGGTCGATGCGATCTACTACACGACGGTGACGCTGAGCACGACCGGCTACGGCGACATCGCCCCGGTCGAGGCGCACGCGCGGATGATCAACGCGTTCATCATCACGCCGGCCCGCATCGCGTTCCTGGTGCTGCTGATCGGCACCACCCTCGAGGTCCTCACCAAGCAGGGCCGAGACCTCATCCGAGTCGCTCGCTGGAGGAAGAAGATGTCCCAGCACATCGTCGTCGTCGGTTACGGCACGAAGGGCCGCAGCGCCGTGGAGACGCTGCTCAGCAGCGGAGCCGATCCGGAGGAGTTCGTCGTGGTCGACCCGGACCCGGTGGCGCGCTCGGATGCCCACTCCGACGGGATCGCGGTGGTCACCGGTGACGCGACCCGGCGCGAGGTGCTGATGCGGGCGGGCGTCAAGGACGCCGAGCAGGTCATCATCACCACCAACCGTGACGACTCCAACGTGCTCACGATCTTGACGGTGCGGCAGATCAACCCCGAGGCGTGGATCGTCGCTGCCGCACGCGAGCGCGAGAACGCGCCGTTGATGAAGCAGTCCGGAGCCGACTCGGTGATCACCTCCGCCGACGCGGTCGGCCGCCTGATGGGTCTGTCCACCATCTCGCCGACCCTGGGGTCGGTCATGGAGGACCTGCTCAACTCCGGCACCGGCCTGGAGGTCGCCGAGCGCGACCTGCTGGTCAACGAGGTCGGCAAGCAGCCGCAGCAGCTGGCCGACCAGGTGATCGCAGTCGTACGCGACGAGAAGGTCTTCCGCTACTTCGACCCGGTCGTCGGCACCCTGTCGCGCGGGGACCGGCTGGTCGTCGTGCGGGCCGCGAGGGAGCTGCCCTGGGCGCCGCGTCCGGGGACGCACGGCGAGGACACCGCGGAGGCGTGACACCCGCTGAAATAGAAGTCAGCCGCTGGCGTCTCGGGTCACCAGCGGCTGACATGGAAGAGATTAGCGGACGGTCCGGCGAGCTTCAAAGAGTTGATCTGCACTTTTATGAAGATGGCCCAGATGGGCTATGCCGGGTAGTTCGAGACGGTGACGCGTGGCGGTTTCGAGGCCGCCCGTCACGCCTGGGATGATGTACGCATGACCGAGGCGCCCCACAGCCCCGGGTCTGCCGACGGGCAGCCGGGCCTTTCCGAGAACGAGAAGCGACTGCTCGACTTCGAGCGTTCCTGGTGGTCGGCCGGCACCGGTCGCGACGACGCGGTCCGGGAGCAACTCGGGATGAGTGCGGCCGAATACCACCGAGCCGTCAACGACCTGATCGACAAGCCCGAGGCGCTCGCCTACGACGGCGTCCTGGTGCGCCGGCTGCGACGGCAGCGCGACGCGCGGCGTACGCAGCGCTCGAAGAACCCGCGCTCATAGCCCTCCTGGGTGGTCTGAGTAGCCCGGTCGGGTCATTTGCAGTCTTATGCATTGCAGGTGCTTGCACGTGTTCGGGTTCGTCGGCTAACGTTCTTCTTGTCAGCCGCTGGTGACCCGAGACGCCAGCGGCTGACTTCTGTTTTGCCGCGCGAACTGACGCATCCGTCATGTTCCCATGGGTATTCATATGTGGCGCCCGGTCAGCGTGTCGTTGTCGTAAATACGACTCCGTGCACTGCGCGGTTATGAACCACTAACCTGATTGACCGGCTGCGCGGCCGATCGCCACTGTCCATGAGTCAGCATCGGCTGCTCCGCTTCGGCGGGGCCGGCTCAAGGAGAGTCTGCGTGAACAACAGACGCGTAGCACAGGGCCTGACCATGGCCCTCATTTCGGCAGTGGCCGCCATCAGCATGCCCACAGGCGTGCAGGCGGCCAGTGACCCCAAGCCCGGCAAGGATGCCGCGGCGTCCCAGGAGACCGACGACGGCCGCGCGGTCGTCAGCGGCAAGGAGGCCAGGACCAAGGCTGAGAAGTCGGCATCGGCCTTCGTCGCCGCCGACCCCGCGGCGCTGAAGCTCGGCGCCAAGGACGAGGCCGTCAGGCTGAAGACGTACCAGTCCTCCGGACTGCAGTACGTCTCCTACGACCGCAACCACCAGGGCCTGCGCGTCGTCGGCGGTGACTTCGTCGTCGCCGTGGACGCCGAGGGCAACCTGCTGGGCACCTCGGTCGCCCAGGACGCCCCGGTCAAGGTTTCCACCACGAAGCCTGCGATCACCGAGGCGAAGGCACGGACGGTCGCCAAGGGCCAGGTGACCAAGCCGGCGGTCGAGTCCAGCGAGCTGGTCATCGTCCAGGGCGAGTCCGGTTCGGACCTGGCGTACGAGACGATCGTGACCGGTACCCGAGCGGGCGAGCCCTCCCGGCTCTCGGTCTTCGTCGACGCCGCCACCGGCAAGGTGCTCTCCACCAAGGAGCACGTCGTCGAGGGCACCGGCAACTCGGGCTACTCCGGGTCCGTGTCGATCTCGACGCAGCTCTCCGGCTCGACGTACTCCATGACCGACCCGTCCGCGACGACGCTCAAGTGTCAGAACGCGAGCGGCAACGTCACCTACAGCGGCACCGACGACAGCTGGGGCAACGGCGACCCGACCAACCGGGAGACCGGCTGTGTCGACGCCTTCTACGCCGCCCAGCAGGAGAAGGGGATGCTGACCTCGTGGCTGGGTCGCTCGGGCATGGACGGCTCGGGTGGCTGGCTGCCGATCCGGGTGGGTCTGGCCGACGTGAACGCCTACTACGACGGCACCCAGGTGCAGATCGGCCACTCGCAGTCCGGCTCGCGCTGGATCGGCTCGCTCGACGTCGTCGCGCACGAGTTCGGCCACGGCATCGACGACCACACCCCCGGTGGGATCTCGGGTGGCAACACCCAGGAGTTCGTCGCGGACACCTTCGGTGCGGCGACCGAGTGGTACGACAACCAGACCGCCAACGACACCCCCGACTACACCGTTGGTGAGGAGGTCGACCTCGTGGGCGCCGGGCCGATCCGCAACATGTACAACCCCTCGCTGGTCGGCGACGACAACTGCTACTCGTCCTCGACGCCGGGCGACGAGGTCCACGCCGCGGCCGGACCCGGCAACCACTGGTTCTACCTGCTCGCCGAGGGCTCCAACCCGACCAACGGCCAGCCGACCTCGCCGACCTGCAACTCGTCCACCGTAACCGGTGTCGGGATCCAGAAGGCGATGAAGATCATGTACAACGCGATGCTGCTGAAGACCTCGTCGTCGTCGTACCTGAAGTACCGCACCTGGACGCTCACCGCGGCCAAGAACCTGTACGGCACCACGACCTGCACCGAGTTCAACGCGGTCAAGGCCGCCTGGAACGCCGTCTCGGTTCCGGCTCAGACCGGTGACCCGACCTGCACCCCGGGTGGCGGCAGCAGCCCCGTCACGGTGGCTTCGCCGGGCTCCAGGACCGGCACTGTCGGCACTGCGATCTCGTCCTTCACGGTCTCGGCCTCGGGTGGCACCTCGCCCTACACCTACACCGCGACCGGCCTGCCGGCGGGCGTCTCGATCTCGTCCTCGGGCACGGTCTCCGGTACGCCGACCACCGCCGGCACATACACGCCGACGGTCACCGCGACCGACGCTGCCGGTGTGACCGGCAGCGTGCAGTTCACCTTCACCGTCTCCGGCTCCGGAGGTGGCACCTGCTCGGGCCAGAAGCTGACCAACCCGGGCTTCGAGTCCGGTGCGACCGGCTGGACCGCCTCCTCGGGCGTGATCGACAGCTCGACCAGCGCGCCGGCGCACGCCGGGTCGTACAAGGCCTGGCTGAACGGCTACGGGTCGGCTCACACCGACACGCTCTCGCAGTCGGTCACCATCCCGTCGGGGTGTGCTGCGACGCTGACGTTCTGGCTCTACGTCGACTCCGATGAGACCACCACGACCACGGCGTACGACAAGCTGACGGTCAAGGCCGGGTCGACCACCCTGGCGACCTACTCCAACCTGAACAAGGGTTCGGGCTACGTCCAGAAGTCGCTCAGCCTCAGCGGTCAGGCGGGTTCGACGGTCACCCTCACCTTCACCGGGACGGAGGACTCCTCCCTCGGGACGAGCTTCCTGATCGATGACACGGCAGTGAACCTGTCGTAGGCGAGTGAAAGCACGGCGCCCCGCTTCCCTCTCGGGAGGCGGGGCGCCGTTGCTTGTACGTCAGTCGTGTGCGGTGAGGCCGCTCACCTGGCGGTGAGGATGAGCGGGCCGTCCTCGGTGATCGCGACGGTGTGCTCCATGTGGGCGCCACGGGAGCCGTCGGCGCTGCGCAGGGTCCAGCCGTCGGGGTCGGTGAAGATCTCGTCGGTGGTGTGCAGGAACCACGGCTCGATCGCGATGACGAGACCGGGCTGCAGCTTGAAGCCGCGGCCGGGACGACCGTCGTTGGCGATGTGTGGGTCGCCGTGCATCGTGCGGCCGACGCCGTGGCCGCCGAACTGGGTGTTGATCTTGAGGCCCTTCGCGCGGGCGACGCCGGCGATCGCGTGGGAGATGTCGCCGACCTTGTTGCCGACGCGCGCGGCGTCGATGCCGGCGGCGAGCGCCTGGGTGGTGGTCTCGATCAGGTCGAGGTCCTCCTGGCGGGGCGTACCGACGACGACGGAGAGGGCCGAGTCGGAGACCCAGCCGTCGACGCTGGCCGCGAAGTCGACGCTGAGCAGGTCGCCGTCCTGCAGCTTGTAGTCGAAGGGCAGGCCGTGCAGCACACCGTCGTTGACCGAGGTGCAGAGCACCTTCCCGAACGGCATCGCGCCGAAGCTCGGGTGGTAGTCGATGTAGCAGGACTCCGCGCCACGGTCCTTGATCATCTTGTGCGCCAGCTCGTCGAGCTCGAGCAGGTTGACACCCACGGCAGCGTGCTCGCGGAGTGCGGTCAGGACATCGGCCACGAATCGGCCGGCAGGCTTCATCTGCTCGATCTGGGTCGGGGTGCGCAGTTCGATCACAGGCACAGCGTATCCTGAGAACGGTTCTCACTAGAATTCAGCGGTACGTCAGCAGTGCTTATCGCTTCGGGCTCCGCTTCAGCAGCGAGCATCGCGCAGCGCGGCCGCCTTCGACGTCAGGAAACGGCGCTCGGCGAGATTGGTGGCCCGCACCGAGGCCAGATCGTACGCAGCGGCAGCACCGTCCAGGTCGCCGGCGAGCTCCAGCAGATGAGCGCGCACCGCGGGCACCCGCGGATGGTCCGCGAAGCCGCCGGCTCCGTTCTCGGCACAGTCGCGCAAGAGTTCGTCGAGCAGCGCGAGGGCGGGGCCCGGGCCGTCGGCGTACCCGACCGCGACGGCCTTGTTGAGCGTCACGATCGGCCCGGGCGCGATCTTCTCCAGCAACCCGTAGAGCGCGGTGATCTGCAGCCAGTCGGTCGTCGCCGCGGTGGGCGCGCGATTGTGGAGCGCGGCGATGGCCGCCTGGATCTGGTAGGTCCCCGGCCGGCCGGTGCCGATGACGGCGTCGACAAGCGCGATCCCCTCGCGGGTGGCCTCGTGGCGCCACAGACTCCGGTCCTGGTCGGCCAGCGGCACCACGGCGCCGTGCGCGTCGATCCGGGCGGGGCGGCGAGCATCGAGCAGCAGCATCAGGGCGAGCAGACCGCCGAGCTCGCCGTGCGCGCTCCCCGTCATCCGGGCGAGCGCGGTGCGGGCGAGGCGGGTCAGCCGGATCGCCTCGGCGCACAGGTCGACCCGCTGCAGCTGGTCGCCCTCGGTCGCGACGTACCCCTCGTTGAAGAGCAGGTAGAGCACCTTCATCATCGCCGGGATCCGCGCGGCGAGGTCGGCGGCGCCGTCGATCCCGAGCGAGCGGCCCTTGATCGTCGCCTTCGCCCGGGAGATCCGCTGCGCCATCGTCTTCTCCGGGACGAGGTAGGCGTTCGCGATCTCCCGGGTGGTGAGCCCGCCGACCGCGCGCAGGGTCAGCGCCACCGCCGAGGCCGGAGTCAGGCTGGGATGACAGCAGAGCAGGAGTACGTCGAGGGAGTCATCTGCTGAAGCGGAGCCCGAAGCGGTCGGATCGATTCCAGAGGCATCCTGCCCCTCGGGCTCGGCGAGATGGTCAGCCTGCTCGCGGTCGCGACGGCGCGACTCGCTGCGCTTGGCGTCGATGAGGCGGTGCGTCGCGGTGGCGATCAGCCAGCCGCGAGGGTTCTCCGGGACGCCGCGCTCCGGCCAGGTGCGTACCGCCTCGACGAGCGCCTCCTGGACGGCGTCCTCCGCGGCGTCGAAGTCCCCGCAGCGCCGGGTGACGACGGCGACGACCTGCGGAGTGAGGTCGCGCAAGAGGTCACCCGGCAACGCCTCGGTCACTCGATGCTCGCCTCGCCGAAGGCGATGGTGTCGTCGACGGAGGAGCCGTCGGTGCCGTGGTACATCCGGCGCACCTGGATCGGCTGCTCGATCGGCCGCCCGCCCGGGCCGGGCGCGGCGGAGTAGAGCCCGGCGATCTCCAGGGCCCGCTCCTCGGTCTCGGCGTCGATGATCATGTAGCCGGCGACCCACTCCTTGAACTCCTGGAACGGCCCGTCGGTGACGGTCTTGTCGGTGCCGTCGGAGGTCACCACGAACGCCTGGTCGGGCGGCGTCAGGGCCTCGACGTGCACCAGCTCGCCGGACTCGGTCAGGGCCTTGTTGAGCGCTTCGTAGTAGCTCATGTGGCCCTGCACCTCCTCCGGCTTCCACCCGGCCATCCCGCCGGGAGTCTCGTCGGTGCCGGCTTGGTAGTCGAGGATCATCAGGTAGCGAGGCATGTCCTCACCCTTCCACTTCGGACGCTCCTTGTAAGCGCCATTCACGGAGGGAACGGAGCTGGCTGCCCGATAACTACATGCTTCGGCGTACGACTTCGGCGTAGGTTTCTCGCCGTGCTGAAGGCCTATGACGAACAGCTGCGAACCGATGCCGAGACCTCCGGGGCGGTGTCGGTGACCCGGCACGGACCGCTGCGCCTCGCGACCTTCGGTGGCGGGCGCGGATTCATCTCCTACCAGGACCTCGACGGGGCCGACGCAGCCGGCGTCGAGGAGCTGGTCGCCGCGGCGGTCGCGCACTTCGATGCCGACCCGGCGATCGAGGAGGTCGAGTGGAAGACCCGCGGCCACGACCACGCCCCGGGGCTGCACGACACGCTGCTGCGGCACGGCTTCGCGGCCGACGATCCGGAGTCGATCATGGTCGGTGAGGCTGCGCTTCTGGCCGTCGACGTGCCCCTGCCGGATGGGATCGGCCTGCGTGCCATCACCAGCGAGCAGGACGTACGCGCCGCCAGCATCGTGCAGGACGGCGTCTTCGGCTCGCCGCCCTCGGAGGCTCGGGTCGAGAGTCAGTTGCGTGGGATCGCGGCGGGGGAGAGCGAGATGTGGGTGGCCGAGGCGGACGGAGAGATCGTCAGCGCCGGCCGGATCGACATGGTGCCGGGAACGGAGTTCGCCGGCATCTGGGGCGGTGCGACTCTGGAGAAGTGGCGCGGCCGCGGCATCTACCGCGCCCTCACCGCCGCTCGCGCCCGCACCGCCATCGCCCGGGGCAAGCGCTACATCCACAGCGACTCCACCGAGTTCTCCCGGCCGATCCTGGAGCGCTCGGGGCTGGCGAAGGTCGGCACCACCACGCCCTACGTCCGGCGCAGCCCTCGCTGATCAGGGAGCGACCGACGCGTCCTGCCCCGAGGTGGCCAGCGACTCGGCGATCCGGCCGCTCGCCTTCAGGTCCTCGACCAGCTCATGCAGGAAGCTCACGGTGGCAGGTCGGTGATCCGGCGCGATCGCCACGGCCTGGCGGATCTGCATGAACCGCGGCTCGACCAGCCGCAGACCGGGGTCGGCCGCGACGTGCCGGGTGAGGGGCTGCCGGATCCCGGCGGCGACCTCGAGCCCGAGCTCGCGGAAGGCGTCGATCCCGTCGGTGCCGCGTACGACCTCGGCGTTCACCAGCGTGCGGGTCAGGAAGAGGTCGTAGGCCGAGCCCTCCTTCACGCCGACCCGAACGCCCGGGCGGTCGACGTCGTCCGCGGTCCGGATCGGGGAGTCGGCCGCGACGGCGTAGACGCCCTCGATGAGGACGTACGGCGCGGTGAACTCGACCTCGGCGGCCCGGGCGGGCTCGACCGCGAGGAAGGCGACGTCGGCGGCCCCGGTCCGCAGCGCCTCGAAGGACTTGCGGGCGGCGTCGAAGCACTGGAAGGAGACCGGTACGCCGAGCCGGCTCGCCAGCTCTCGGGCGATGTCCACGGTGACCCCGCTCGGCGCCTCGGGGGTGCCTTGGGCGAGGACCGGGTTGCCGAGGTTGATCGAGGCACGCAGGGTTCCGGTCGGTGCCAGGTCGGCGGCGAGCTGGATCGGGTCAGGCATCAGAGTCCTTCGGCAGGAGAGTACGGATCGGGCCACCGGCCAGCCAGGCGGCGATGTCCTCGACGGCGCCACCGTAGAAGCGGCGGTAGTTGTCCTCGGTGACGTAGCCGAGGTGCGGCGTCGCCACCACGTTCGGGAGGTGGCGCAGCGCATCGTCGGCGGGAAGCGGCTCGACGTCGAAGACGTCCAGGCCCGCCCCGGCGATCGTGCCGGAGCCGAGGTGAGCGATGAGCGCCTCGGTGTCGACCAGTCCGGCGCGCGAGGTGTTGACCAGGTGGGCGGTCGGCTTCATCGAGGCCAGGTCGGCGTGTCCGACGATGTGTCGCGTGGTCTCCGACAGCACGAGATGGAGCGAGACGATGTCGCTGGTCTCGAACAGGGTGGCCTTGTCGACCGCGCGCACCCCGAGCGGCTCGGCGCGCTCGGCGCTGAGGTGGGGACTCCAGGCGATCACGTCCATCCCGAACGCCTGCCCGACGCCCGCGACCCGGGCGCCGATCTTGCCGAGACCGAGCAGGCCGAGGGTCCGGCCATGGAGGTCGCTCCCGACCGTCCGCTGCCAGCCGTGACCGGTCGCCTCGGTCACGACGTGGCGGGTCAGCGCGTGGATCAGCGCCCAGGTCAGCTCGACCGGCGGGTGCGGGCTCGACGGCGTGCCGCACACGGTGACCCCGAGCCGGGCCGCCGCAGCGAGATCGATCGAGGCGTTGCGCATCCCGGTCGTGACCAGCAGCTTCAGGTCGGGCAGCCGTTCCAGGACGGCCGAAGAGAACGGCGTACGCTCCCGCATCGCCACCACGATCTCGGCACCGTCGAGCGCCCGGACCAGAGCGTCCGGCCCGAGGTGCTCGGTCAGCGAGATCACCTCGACCCCGTCGAGAGAGTCCCATGCGGCGTACGTCCTCGCCACGTCCTGATAGTCGTCGAGAATCACGCAGCGCACGATCGCAACCTATCGGGTGGATGGTGTTCTGCTGTGGGCAGATCTGCCTGCGGCAGATTCGCTGGAATCCGGCGTACGCCTGGATCAGGCTCGACAGCATGACCCAGACACCCATCACGGCCGGGCCGCTCGACGAGCAGCTCACGGCACGACTGCAGAACCAGAGGATCATCGTGCTCGGCCAGGAGGTGGACGACGCGATCGCGAACCGGATCTGCGCCCAGCTGCTCCTGCTCAGCGCCGAGGACCCACACCGCGACATCTCTCTCTACATCAACTCACCGGGCGGCTCGGTGACCGCTGGGATGGCGATCTACGACGTGATGCACCTGATCCCCAACGACGTCTCCACGCTGGGGATGGGGATGGCGGCGAGCATGGGGCAGTTCCTGCTCACCGCCGGCACTCCGGGCAAGCGCTACGTCCTGCCGCACACCGAGGTGCTGCTGCACAAGGGGTCCGCGGGGATCGGCGGCTCGGCGGCCGACATCGAGGTGCAGGCCGCGCGGCTGGCGCGGATGACCGAGCAGATGCTGCGGATCACCGCCGAGCACACCGGTCAGAGCGTCGAGCAGATCGATCAGGACTCGCTGCGCGACCGGTGGTTCACCGCCGAGGAGGCGCGTGAGTACGGATTCGTGGACGAGGTGCTCAACGACGTGCAGTCGGTGACGCCGGTGCAGCAGCGCAGCGCCGCCTTCGGTCTCTCCGCGGCGGGAGGTGCGCGATGAGCTCCTACACGATCCCCTCGGTGATCGAGAAGACCCCGCGCGGCGAACGGGCGCTCGATGTCTACAGTCGCCTGCTCTCGGACCGGATCGTCTATCTCGGTACGCCGATCGACGACGGGGTCGCCAACGTGGTCATCGCGCAGCTGATCCACCTGGAGTCGGACGCGCCCGACACGCAGATCGAGCTCTATCTCAACTCGCCTGGCGGTGACCCGACCGCGATGCTGGGCATCTACGACACGATGCAGTTCCTGCGTTCGCCGGTGGCGACCACCTGCGTGGGCCAGGCGGCGGGCTCAGCGGCGGTGCTGCTGGCCGCGGGGGAGCCGGGGCGGCGTACGGTCCTGCCGCATGCGCGAGTGGTGCTGCAGCAGCCGGGCCAGGACGGTCAGCGGGGCGATGTCACCGACCTGCAGGTCGCGGCGAAGGAGATCGGCCGGGTGCGAGCCGAGATGGACGCGCTGCTGGCACGCCACACCGGTCAGAGCACCGACCAGATCCACGCCGACACCGAGCGTGACCTCGTCCTCGGGGCCGAGGAGGCGGTGGCGTACGGCCTGGTTGATGCAGTGCTGGAGAGCCGCAAGCTCGCCTCGGTGTGACCTGGGGTGACCTGGCCTGCGGAGGTCAGGCGGCGAGAGCCATGGGGCCGGACGGGCGGGCGCCCGCGCGCAGCGTGCGGGTGACCCGCTCGGTGAGGTCGACGAGGCCGAGGCCCAGCGCACCACCGACCGCCTCGAGCACCTCGGAGCTCGGCTCCTTTCGGCCGCGCTCGATCTCGGAGAGATACTGCGTCGAGACACCGGCATCGTCAGCGACGTCGGCCAGCGTGCGCTCCTGGCGGGACCGCTCGTCGCGGATCACCTTGCCGGCGGCCTCACGCCACAGCGGTGCCGGCTTGTCGTGGTCCGGCAGCGGATGGCCGGGAAACCTGATCACTTCGCCCATGCTGACACAGTAGCGCTCCACGCGAGGGCCGAACGGGCCGTTCGCGCCGGGCGAACAGACCCCTTACCAGGGGTTATATCGGTCGAACGATAGATGACAAGGACTTGCCAGCGAGGCCCGACACCCCGATAGTGGTCGCACAGTTTCGATCTTTGTAGGTCTACTGTGCACGACCAGAGAACTTGTCGAGTCGTTGGTATCACGGGGGAATCGTGTTGCATCGCAAGCAGATCGCCTTGGCTGGAATGGCAACGGGGCTGGCCATGACGAGCATCGGGATTGGTGGCCTGATCGTCGGCAACGCCGGAGCGGAAGAGCCAGGACACAGCTACGCCACGGACGAGTCCGGGGTCAGCCTGATCTCGCCGGTCTCGCCGGTGGCACCGTTGGAGAAGTCGTCCTCGACGCCGTCGCAGGCCGGTCCACCCAGCCAGATGGGTCCGGGGAGCGAGGTTCCCGAGATTGCTGAGCCGGTCCCGGCGAGCCCGCGGTCGGTCGAAGAGTCGGCAGACGGCTCGATGTCCCCGCTACCGGCGCGCCCCACTCAGGTGCCGTCGGAGCCGAGGCCTTCGGGCAGGCCGACCGGGTCGCCGAGCGAGCCCAGCCAGTCGCCGAGCGAAAGCCCGAGCGACCCGAGCGAGTCGCCGAGCGAGCCCAGCGAGTCGCCGAGCGAGCCGACCGAGTCGCCGAGTGAGCCCAGCGAGTCGCCGAGCGAGAGCCCGACCGACTGACTCCGACTCCTCGAGTGCCGGCCGCGATGCCCCCGGGTGGGTAACGCTCGCGGCGGCGCTGCCCTACGCTGTGCGCCACACCAGGCGCGGGGCGGGTACAGGGAGTCGAGTTGCAGAGCAAGCAGGTCGCCGTGGCAGGCATCCTGACCGGCGCGGTCATGACCGGTCTCGGGGTGGTCGTCCTACTCGCCGGCTTGGCGGAGGCCGAGCGACCCGTTCGTGACCCGGTCAAGGGTTTCGAAGACGTCGGGAACGCCTATCCCGATGTGGATCCGTTGCCGCCGCCCGGCTCGAAGCCGTCGGAGGGGCCCTCCGCGGGCTATTCGGCGCGTCCGCGTGGTGCGGCGGCCGATCGTGACAGCGCGACGCACGAACCGGGGGAGACCGACCCCTCCGCGGCTGGCGACCCGGACCGGCCGACGGCGTCGCGTGAGCCGGAGGAGCCCGCCGAGACCAGTGGCTCGACGCCCACCTCCAGGCCCACGCCCACGACGGAACCGGAGCCGACCGCCGAGCCGACCGAGTCGGCCGATCCGACCACGGAGCCGACGCCGACGGAGACCGCGACCCCGACTACGGAGCCGTAGTCACCATCCTCGCTCGCGCCATTCAGCGAGGTGCGGACGTTCGGCGCCGAGCGTGGAGTCGTCGCCGTGGCCCGGGTAGAACCAGGTCTCGTCGGGGAGGGTGCCGAAGATGCGCTCCTCGACATCGTCGAGCAGCTGGGTGAAACGTACGGGATCCTGCTGCGTGTTTCCGACGCCGCCCGGGAAGAGGCTGTCGCCGGTCCACAGGTGAGCCGTGCCTTCGGGGTCGCGGTAGACGAGAGCGACCGACCCGGGTGTGTGCCCGCGCAGCGCGATGACCTCGAGCGTGCAGTCGCCGACGGCGACGGTGTCTCCGTGGGAGAGCGTGCGAGAGACCGGTACGCCGGTGGCCTCCGTGATCGCGGCGGCATCGGGCTCGCCGGCGAGCGTGGCGGCGCCGGTCGCTGCGGTCACGTCGGCCAGGGCTCGGTGGTGGTCCCAGTGCTGGTGGGTGGTGACGACGGTGGCCAGCTCCTCGCCGATGAGGGGGAGCAGGGTCTCCGGCTCGGCCGCGGCGTCGATGAGGAGCTGCTCGCCGGTCGATCGGCAGCGCAGCAGGTAGCAGTTGTTGGACATCTGCGCGTCGACGGCGACCTTCGTGACGGTCAGCCGGTCGAGCTTTCGTACGTCGGCCGGGCCGCCCGGTTTCACCGCGCCTGTATAAGTGGTAGGGGCATCGCTCATGCGTCTATGCAAGCACGTCGGACACGACCAGAAGTAAAATGTCGGTGCTCCGTGAGAGGGTGCCGTCTGGGAGTCTTCCCAGCGTCGTATGATGCGAACATCTGTTCGACGCAGTAGCGCGATGCGATAAGCACTGGACGAGGAAAGAACGTGGCGGAGCAGCAGCTGATCATCCGGGGAGCCCGGGAGCACAACCTGAAGGATGTCTCCCTCGACCTGCCTCGGGACTCGATGATCGTGTTCACCGGCCTGTCCGGAAGTGGTAAGTCGAGCCTCGCGTTCGACACCATCTTCGCGGAGGGCCAGCGTCGCTACGTCGAGTCGCTGTCGGCCTACGCTCGGCAGTTCCTCGGTCAGATGGACAAGCCCGACGTCGACTTCATCGAGGGGCTCTCCCCGGCGGTGTCGATCGACCAGAAGTCGACCTCGAAGAACCCGCGCTCGACGGTCGGCACCATCACCGAGGTCTACGACTACCTGCGTCTGCTCTACGCGCGCGCGGGCCGTCCGCACTGCCCGACCTGTGGTGCGCCGATCGAGCGCCAGACGCCGCAGCAGATCGTCGACCACGTGCTCACGCTGGAGGAGGGGCGTCGCTTCCAGGTGCTGAGCCCGGTGATCCGGGCCCGCAAGGGGGAGTACGTCGAGCTCTTCAGCCAGCTGCAGCAGCAGGGCTACTCCCGGGTGCGGGTCGACGGCGAGACCCACCAGCTCGACGCTCCGCCCAAGCTGGAGAAGCAGAAGAAGCACACCATCGAGGTGGTCATCGACCGGCTCGCGGTCAAGGAGTCCTCCAAGCGGCGGCTGACCGACTCGGTCGAGACCGCGCTGGAGCTCGCCGGCGGGCTGGTCGTCTTCGACTTCGTCACTGGGCCTGATGGGGGGCCTGGCGAGCAGATGAAGTTCTCCGAGCGGATGTCGTGTCCCAACGACCACCTGCTCGACACCGACGAGCTCGAGCCGCGGTCGTTCTCGTTCAACTCGCCCTTCGGAGCCTGCCCGGCCTGCACCGGCCTGGGCACCCGGATGGAGGTCGACCCCGAGCTGGTCGTCCCCAACCCGGCCGCCACGCTGGCCGAGGGCGCGCTGCAGCCCTGGTCCCAGGCCCACGTCGCCGAATACTTCCTGCGCCTCCTGGAGGCTCTCGGCGGTGAGCTCGGCTTCGACCTGGACACCCCCTGGGACGACATCCCGGCCGCCGGGCAGAAGGCGATCCTCGACGGTCACGGACGCAAGGTGCACGTGGTCTCGGTCAACCGCTACGGCCGCCGCCGCTCCTACGACGCCGAGTTCGAGGGCGTACGCCGCTGGGTGGAGCGGCGCCACAAGGAGGCCGAGTCCGACACCACTCGGGAGCGCTTCGAGGGCTACATGCGCCAGGTGCCGTGCCCGACCTGCAAGGGCACGCGGCTCAAGCCCGTCTCGACCTCGGTGACACTCGGGGAGCGGAGCGAGGGCGGTCTCAACATCGCCGAGCTGTGCGCGCTGCCGATCAACGAGGCCGCGGAATGGCTCGACCAGGTCGAGCTCAGTGGCCGGGAGCGGCAGATCGCCGAGCAGGTCCTCAAGGAGATCCAGGCGCGACTGCGCTTCCTCCTCGACGTGGGCCTCGACTACCTCTCCCTGGAGCGGCCCTCGGGTTCGCTCTCCGGCGGTGAGGCCCAGCGGATCCGGCTGGCGACCCAGATCGGGTCCGGCCTGGTCGGCGTCCTCTACGTGCTGGACGAACCGTCCATCGGCCTCCACCAGCGCGACAACCACCGGCTGATCGAGACCCTCGAGCGGCTCAAGCGGCTCGGCAACACCCTGATCGTCGTCGAGCACGACGAGGACACGATCAAGGTCGCCGACTGGGTCGTCGACATCGGCCCCGGCGCCGGTGAGCACGGCGGCCAGGTGATCCACTCCGGCACGGTCGAGGAACTGCTCGCCAACGAGCAGTCGGTGACCGGTCAGTATCTGGCGGGCCGTCGCGAGATCGCCGTCCCGGCCGTACGCCGCCCCCGCACCGCCGGGCGCGAGCTGACCGTCCACGGTGCCAAGGAGAACAACCTCAAGGACATCGACGTCACCTTCCCGCTGGGGCTCTTCCTCGCGGTCACCGGCGTCTCCGGCTCGGGCAAGTCGACGCTCGTCAACGACATCCTCTACACCGCTCTGGCCAAGGAGTTCTACCGCGCCCGCACCGTTCCGGGCCGGCACACCAAGATCTCCGGCCTGGACAACGTCGACAAGGTGATCCACGTCGACCAGTCCCCGATCGGGCGTACGCCGCGGTCCAACCCGGCCACCTACACCGGGGTCTTCGACCACATCCGCAAGCTCTTCGCCTCCACCCCGGAGGCCAAGATGCGGGGCTACCTGCAGGGGCGGTTCTCGTTCAACGTCAAGGGCGGGCGCTGCGAGGCCTGCTCGGGTGACGGCACGATCAAGATCGAGATGAACTTCCTCCCCGATGTGTACGTCCCGTGCGAGGTCTGCCACGGCGCGCGCTACAACCGCGAGACGCTCGAGGTGCACTACAAGGGCAAGTCGATCGCCGAGGTGCTCGACATGCCGATCGAGGAGGCGGTGGAGTTCTTCGCCGCGGTGCCCGCGATCGCGCGTCACATGAAGACCCTGGTCGAGGTCGGCCTGGGCTACGTGCGGCTGGGGCAGCCCGCGACCACCCTGTCGGGTGGTGAGGCACAGCGGGTCAAGCTCTCCGCCGAGCTGCAGAAGCGCTCGACCGGCAAGACGCTCTACGTCCTCGACGAGCCCACCACCGGCCTCCACTTCGAGGACATCCGCAAGCTCATCGGTGTGCTCTCCTCGCTGGTCGACAAGGGCAACACGGTGCTGGTGATCGAGCACAACCTCGACGTGATCAAGACCGCCGACTGGATCATCGACATGGGTCCGGAGGGCGGCAACCGCGGCGGCACGGTGATCGCCGAAGGCACTCCCGAGACCGTCGCCGAGACCCCTGGCAGCCACACCGGTGGCTTCCTCGCCCCGCTGCTCGACGGCAAGGCCGCCGAGCAGCCACCGGACAAGCCGGTGAAGGCGAAGGCGGAGCCGGCCAAGACGGCAGCCAAGAAGACGGCGGCCAAGAAGACGGCGGCCAAGAAGACGGCGGCCAAGAAGAAGCCGGCGACGCGGAAGAAGGTCAGCGCCTCCTGACCCGAGATCGAGATTTGCCCGAAGGTTTGCGCTCGGCGAGGGACGTCCGTTGCCGACGTGCCTATTCTGGGCGGCATGAATGAATCTCGAATCACCCGGCGGAAGGTCGTCACCGGCACCGCGGTGACCGCGGTNCGCGACCGCGCCGGCCAGCTCGTCGGTCGAAGTCACCTTGCTGACCCCGAACGAGGACCCGGAGCGGGCCGGCTTCACGAAGACCGGATAGGGGAGTACGCCGGGATCGCCAATAGTCTGCACAGTGTCGCCGGGGAACAGAGTCCAGAACGTCGGCGTCGGGATCCCTGCCTCGCCGACGACCGTGTAGGCCAGCGACTTGTCCATGCACAGCGCCGAGCTCTGCACGTCGCAGCCGACGTACGGGATCCCGGAGAGCTCGAAGAGACCCTGGATCGCGCCGTCCTCGCCGAGCTTGCCGTGCAGGACCGGGAGCACGACGTCGAGCCGGATCGTCTCGTAGCTGCCCTCGCCGTTGCCCTGGTCGAGGACGAGCAGCCCGTGGACACTGCGGTCGGGGGAGAGCACGACCGGGCGGTGCGCGCCGTCCTCCCAGCTCGCCCCGGGGCCGTCGCACAGGCGCCAGTCACCGCTCTTGGTGATGCCGATCCAGTAGGCCTCGTACCTGTCGGCGTCGAGGTTCTTGGCCACCTCCTGCGCCGACTTCACCGAGACGGGGTGCTCCTCGAAGACGCCACCGAAGATGATGCCGACCTTGAGCTTAGACATGCGGAAACCTGCTTTCGAATTCACGACAGTTCACGATGGAGTTCTCGACCGTGTCCATGAGGGCATGGTCGGTGAAGTAGGCGATATGGGGGCTGATCAGCACATTCGGCATCTCCTGGAGCCGTTCCAGCCAGCCGTTGGGGAGCTCGCGTCCACGGAGGTCGGCATAGAAGATGCCCTCCTCGCCCTCGATGACGTCCAGCGCCGCACCGCCCAGCCGGCCCTCCTCGAGCGCGGTGATGAGCGCCGGCGTCTCGACGAGCGCGCCGCGACCGGTGTTGATGACGTACGCACCGGGTCGCATCCGGTCGATGCGCCGCCGGTCGAGGAGATGGTGCGACTCCTCGCTGAGCGGCGCGTGGAGGGTGACGATGTCGCTGCGCTCGACCAGCGTGTCCAGATCGACGTGCTCCACCCCCTCGGCCGCCGGCCGGGGCCGGATGTCATAGGCGAGTACGTCGCAGCCGAAGCCCCGCAGCCGGTCGATGACCGCCGCGCCGATCCGCCCGGTCCCGACCACGCCGACGGCCAGGTCGCGCAGCTCGCGGCCGCGGGTGGCCGCCGGGCGGTAGTCGTGGGCGTCGGTGCGCCGGATCGTCGACTTCGCCTGGCGCACCGACATGAGCATCAGCATCAACGTGTAGTCGGCCACGGAGTCGGGCGAATAGGAGACGTTTCCGACCGTTATCCCGATGCTCTCGGCGAAGTCGACATCGATGTGGTTGAAACCGACGCTTCGCGTCGAGATATACCGGACACCGCTCTTCTGCAGAGCGAGAAGGGTCTCGTTCGATATCGGCGACTTATGGCTGACGCTGATGCACCGGTCTCCGGCCGCGAACTCGACATTGTCCTCGGAGACGGGCTCGATCGTGGTCCTCAGCGAGACCCCGAGAGCGGGCGCCAGGGAGTCGAAAAGGAGGCTCTCATCAGGGGCGCAGCCGTAGACCGTGATCCCGACGGTCGGCGAGATCACGGTCTGCTCCATCGGCTCGGTCGGCGCCGTCAGGGTCGGCTCGTGGTAGATCATCGACGCCAGCAAACCCCAGGAGCAGTTGCGGCCCCGTATGGAATTTCCGATATGCCGACGATAGGTGCCTGCGTGGATCAACGTGGCCGGACCCGGGCGAGTTATCGTCCGTATATCGATTAGCTGATACACGCCGGCAACGTGGGATTTCGAAGACTGAGGGGATGATTCCCCTCAGCTTGGACGAAATCGCCTCGTTGGTCGGCGGGAAGGTCGTCGGCGACGGCTCGGTGACCGTGAGCGCGCCGGCCGTGATCGACGGACGCGAGGCCGACCCGGGCGGCCTCTTCGTCGCGTTCGCGGGTGAGCACACCGACGGCCACGAGTACGCACCCCAGGCCGCCGAGGCTGGGGCCGTCGCCGTGCTCGGCTCCCGCCCGACGGCGCTCCCGACGGTCGTCGTCGACGACGCGCAGGCCGCGCTCCAGCGGCTGGCCGCCCACGTCGTCGCGCTCCTGCGCGACGAGATGACCGTGGTCGCGGTCACCGGCTCCCAGGGCAAGACCAGCACCAAGGACATGATCGAGGCGGTGCTGGCGAGCGCGGCACCGACCGTCGCGACCTCCGGCTCGTTCAACAACGAGCTCGGCGTACCGCTCACCATGCTGCGCGCCGACACGTCCACGAGGTTCCTCGTCCTGGAGATGGGGGCCCGGCACATCGGCGACATCGCCGAGCTGACCGGCCTGGTCGCGCCGGACATCGCCGTCGTGACCAACGTCGGGCAGGCCCACCTGGGCGAGTTCGGGTCCCGCGAGGCCATCGCCGTGGCCAAGAGCGAGCTCGTGCGTGGGCTGGCGACCGCCGGCACGGCCGTGCTCCACGCCGACGACCCACGGGTGCTCGCGATGGGCGACCTCACCGACGGTCCGGTGCTGGCCTTCGGCGCCGGCGAGCGGGCGAGCGTACGCGTGCGCGACCTGTCCCTCGACCGGCTCGGCCGTCCCACCTTCACCCTTCAGCACGCCGCCGCCGAGGTCGTCGTCACGCTCCCGTTCGTCGGCGCCCACTGGACGCTCAACGCCGCGGCCGCCGCGGCGGCGGGGCTGGCCGCCGGGGTCCCGCTCGAGCAGGCCGCGACGGCGCTGAACACCGCCTCGATCTCGAAGTGGCGCATGGAGCTGCGCGCTCTCGCGAGCGGCGCGACCCTCCTCAACGACTCCTACAACGCCAACCCCGAGTCCACCCGCGCCGGTCTGGACGCGCTCGCCTCGATCGACGCCAGGCGCCGCATCGCCGTGCTCGGCGAGATGCTCGAGCTCGGCGAGGCGAGCCGCGACGCCCACCACGAGATCGGGGCGTACGCCGCTACCCGGGCCGACCTGGTCCTCACCGTCGGCGAGGCCGCCGCCGTGATCGCGGACGGTGCGGGACAGCGGGCGATCGCACTGCCCGACAACGCCGCCGCGAGCGAGTGGCTCCGGAGCCACCTCGCTCCCGGCGACGTCGTGCTCGTCAAGGCCTCACGCGGAGCCCGCCTCGACCAGGTCGCCGCGGCGCTCGGCTGAGGCTCCCGGACGCGGACGACGACGGCGCCACCACGGCCACGACAAGATCGCGGCGGCGGTGGCGCCGCCGGCGTTGAGGATGATGTCGTCGACCGAGGAGACCCGGCCGAGCGGCAGCAGGTGCTGCAGCACCTCGATCGACACCGAGGCGGCGCCGGCCAGGATCAGGACCCGCCACACCGAGCGGAGGGCCGGGAAGCGGATGGGGCCGAAGAAGCCAAGAGCGGCGAAGATCAGCAGGTTGCCGATCAGCCCGACGGGGCCCATGGTCGACATGTCCTCGAAGGGCACCAGGCTCACGTTGCCCGACAGGATGCCGTTGTTGCCGGGCAACAGCGTCAGCATCACACCCGGCACGGTGCCGTAGACGATGGCGACCTCCGCC
Source organism: Nocardioides sp. YIM B13467 (assembly GCF_042788075.1). Taxonomy (NCBI): domain Bacteria; kingdom Bacillati; phylum Actinomycetota; class Actinomycetes; order Propionibacteriales; family Nocardioidaceae; genus Nocardioides; species Nocardioides sp. YIM B13467. Next base: position 4,428,202 of record NZ_JBHZPJ010000046.1, on the reverse strand, counting down.
AGCGAGTGGCGCCATGCCCGCCGCCAGGCGACGCCGAAGCCCCGGCGCAGGACGGCCAGCACCGGCACCGCCAGCACAGCCACCGGAAATGCCAGCATCGTCAGCACGACGATGCCCGTCTCGGTCAGCGACCCTGATTCGTTCACGATCATCGGAGCTCCTCTTCTCTTGTCGGACCTACCTTCATCGACCCCGCCGCCTCATGTAGAGGTCGAAGGCCCTGTAGACGATCGGCCGCAGCGGCAGGTCCCATTCGCCGACGTACCTCACCGCCTGCCCGCCGGTGCCGACCTTGAACTGGATCAGCCCGACGTGGGAGTCGTCGGTGGACAGGGTCGGGGTGATCCCGCGCAGGTCGTAGACGTCGCAGCCGGCGGCCAGCGAGTCTCGGATCATCGCCCACTGGCAGGCGTTGGAGCCGCGTACGTCCCGCTTCTCCGTGGAGGAGGCGCCGTAGACGTACCAGGCGTGGGCGCCGACGCGGACGTAGATCGTCGCGGCCACCAGGTCGCCGTCGTGACGGGCGAGGTAGAGCTTGATCCGTTCGCTGCCCTCGGCGGACAAGGCTGTGAACATCTTCTCGAAGTAGGCCAGCGGCCGCGGGGTGAAGCGGTCGCGCTCGGCGGTGTGGACGTAGAGGTCGTGGAACGCCTTCAGGTCCTCGCCGCCGACGGAGGTGGTGACCTCGACGCCGGCCTTGACGGCCTTCTTGATGTTGCGTCGCCAGAGCTGGTTCATCCCGGCGAGCACGTCGTCCTCGGACCGGGCGGTTCCATCCGGGTGGCGTAGCGGGATCTCGTACGTGAACTGCGGCTGCCCCGCCCCGAACCCGTCCTCGGGGCTCTGTGAGATCCAGCCGGAGTCGCGGAGATAGCGGGTCACCTCGGTGCCGACCGGATCGGGCCGCCCCGGGATGTCGGTGAGCCGCACGACATNAATGCGGCGCGTTGGGCGGCCGACGGCCCGCATTTTCCCGCCATGGCGGGAAAATGCCCCCGCTCCTATAGCAGCACCTTCCCGGGATTCATCACCCCGAGCGGGTCGATCGCCTGCTTGACGGCTCGCAGGAGGTCGACCTCGACACCCGTCTTGTACGCAGCAGCCGCGTCCCGCTTGAGCGCGCCGATCCCGTGCTCGGCGGAGATGCTGCCGCCGAGCGCCGTGACGGCGTCGTAGACGATCCGGGTCAGGGTGGGGGCGTCCCGCTTCAGCGCCGCGTCGTCGCCGACGGGCGCGGAGATGTTGTAGTGCAGGTTGCCGTCCCCGATGTGTCCGTACGTCACCAGCCGCAGCCCCGGCAGTGCGGCGAGCAGCGCCGGGCCGACCTCGGCGACGAACCGGGACAGGGCCGTGATCGGCAGGGTGACGTCGTGCTTGAGGGTCGCGCCCTCGCTCTTCTGCGCCTCCGAGACGCCTTCGCGCAGCGCCCACAGAGACTCGCGCTGAGCGGGGCTGCCGGCGACCACGGCGTCGAGGAGCAGCCCCTGTTCGGCGGCGGCCCCGAGCGCTGACTCGAGGCGCTCGTCCACGTCGGCGGAGGTGCCGGCGAGCTCGACGAGGCCGTACCACTCGTGCCGGTCCGCGAACGGGTCGCGCACGCCCGGCAGGTGGGCGAGGACCAGGTCGACGGCCTGGCGTCCGAGCAGCTCCCAGGTGGTCAGCTGCCCGCCGCCGTGCTCGCGGAGCAGGGGGAGGAGCGAGGTGGCCGCCTCCACCGACTCGAGCGCCACGAACGCCGTCGCCCGGCGCGGGGTCGCCGGCAGCAGCCGCAGCACCGCCGCGGTGACGACGCCGAGAGTGCCCTCGGAGCCGATGAACAGCTGCTTGAGGTCGTAGCCGGTGTTGTCCTTGCGCAGCGGCCGCAGCCCGTCCCAGACCCGGCCGTCGGGGAGCACGACCTCGAGGCCGAGCACCAGCTCGCGCATCATCCCGTAGCGCAGCACCGCGGTGCCGCCGGCGTTCGTCGCGATCGTGCCGCCGATGGTGCACGATCCCTCCGAGCCGAGAGAGAGCGGGAAGAGCCGCCCGGCGGCCGCGGCGGCCTCTTGGACGGTGGCGAGCGGGGTGCCGGCCTCGACGGTGAGGGTGTCGGCGACCGGGTCCACCTCCCGGACGCGGCGCATCCGGCCGAGCGAGAGCACCACCTGGTCGCCGCCGGAGTCAGGTACGCCGCCACCGACGAGGCCGGTGTTGCCGCCCTGCGGGACGATCCCGACGCCCGCCGCCGCACACAGCCGGATCGCGCTCGCGACCTGCTCGGTCGAGGCCGGGCGCACCACCGCGAGGGCGGTGCCGGTGAAGCTGCCGGTCCAGTCGGTGACGTACGCCGCCATGTCGACCGGATCGGTCAGCACGGCGCTCTCGCCGAGGGCGGTGCGCAGGTCATGGACGAGGTCGGTCACGGTTCTCCTTCGGTCGGTGGGGGCGGCCGCGGTCATGCCGACCGCAGCCGTACGTGCTCGGGGCCGATCGAGGCGATGTCGGGAGTGCCGAGCAGGCACATCGCCCGCCGCAGCTCCTCGACCAGCAGCGTCAGGGTGGCGTCGACGCCCTGCTGCCCGGCGACCATCAGGCCGTAGAGGTAGGGCCGACCGATCACCACGCCGCGGGCGCCGAGGCCGAGGGCCGCCGCGATGTCGCCGCCGGAGCGGACGCCGGAGTCGAGGTACACCTCCGTGCGGTCGCCGACCGCGTCGACCACCGCCGGCAGCAGCTCCAGCGGGACCGGGGCGCGGTCGAGCTGGCGGCCGCCGTGGTTGGAGAGCACCAGTGCGTCGGCACCGGCGTCGACGGCGGCCACGGCGTCGGCGACCGAGAGCACGCCCTTGACGACCACCGGGCCGTCCCAGTGTTCCTTGAGCCAGCCGATGTCGGAGGGCCGGATCGCCTGCTCGCGCAGCTCGTTGGACATGCCCCAGCGGCCGTGGTGCGATCCCTCGGGGAACGTCGCGAACCGCAGCGGCTCGGTGGTCAGGATGTTGGCGACCCAGCCGGGATGGCGGGTCATGTCCGCGAACGTACGCAGGCTCAGCTGGGGCGGGATCGCGAACCCGTTGAGCTTGTCCTTGCGCTTCATCCCCGTCACTGTCGTGTCGATGGTCAGCATCAGCGCCTCATAGCCCTGCGAGGCCGCCTCGGTGATGTGGCCCAGGGTCACCGCCCGGTCCTTCATCAGATAGACCTGGAACCAGTTGCGCCCCTGCGGTGCCGCGCAGGCGACGTCGGTGATCGAGGTCGTCGCGTACGTCGAGAGCGTGTAGGGCAGCCCGGCCGCGGCCGCAGCCGCGGCGACCGCCCGCTCACCGGTGTGGTGGCTGAGCCGGGTGTAGCCGGTCGGCGCCAGCACGATCGGTGCCGCCGAGGGCCGCCCGAGGATCGACGTACGCACCTCCGGCTCGCCCACCTGGCCGAAGGCAGTGGGCCGTAGCTCCACGCGGTCGAAGGCGTCCCGGTTCCGGCGCATCGCGTGCTCGCCGTCCGAGCCGCCGTAGACGTAGTCCCAGACCGCCGTCGGCACCCGCCGGCGCGCGGCCCGCTCCAGGTCGTCGACGCTGAGGCAGCGGGCCAGCCGGCGGTCGGCGGCTCGCCACCGGAACGGTCGCGGTCGCAGGAAGGGCGCCAGATCGCGCCATCGGGGGACCTGCCGGACGACTTGCCGGACAACCTGGGAATCGGCGGCCACGCTCTGGACTCCTCATCACTCATCGGATAAGTTCTGAACTTGTCATACAACTTAGCCCATCGAGGAGCATCCCGCCATGGCCGCCGACCGCATCACCTCACTGACTCTCTCCCACGTCGTCCTCCCGCTCGAGAACCCGGTCAGTGACGCCAAGGTGCTCACCGGGCGGCAGAAGCCGCTCACCGAGACCGTGCTGCTCTTCGTCGAGGTGACCACCGAGCAGGGCTTCGAGGGCATGGGCTTCAGCTACTCCAAGCGCGCCGGTGGCCCGGCGCAGTACGCCCACCTCAAGGAGATCGCCCAGGTCGCCATCGGCCAGGACCCCTCCGACATCGCCAAGATCTACGAGTCGCTGATGTGGGCCGGCGCCTCCGTCGGTCGCAGCGGCGTGGCGACCCAGGCCGTGGCCGCCCTCGACGTGGCGCTCTACGATCTCAAGGCGCGCCGCGCCGGCCTGCCCCTGGCCAAGCTGCTCGGCGCCCACCGTGACTCCTGCCGCGTCTACAACACCTCCGGCGGCTTCCTTCAGGCGAGTGTCGAGGAGATCAAGGAGAAGGCCACCGCCTCGCTCGAGGCCGGCATCGGCGGCATCAAGATCAAGGTCGGCCAGCCCGACTGGGCCGAGGACCTGCGCCGCGTCGCCGCCCTGCGCGAGCACCTCGGCGACACCCCGTTCATGGTCGACGCCAACCAGCAGTGGGACCGCGCCCGCGCCCGCCGGATGTGTCGTGAGCTCGAGCAGTTCGACCTGATCTGGATCGAGGAGCCGCTCGACGCCTGGGACGCGGTCGGCCACGCCGACCTTTCGCGTACGTTCGACACCCCGATCGCCACCGGCGAGATGCTGACCTCGGTGCCCGAGCACATGGCGCTCATCGACGCCGGCTACCGCGGCATCGTGCAGCCCGACGCGCCGCGCATCGGCGGGATCACCCCGTTCCTGAAGTTCGCCACCCTCGCCGCCCACGCCGGTCTGGCGCTCGCGCCGCACTACGCGATGGAGATCCACCTGCACCTGGCCGCGGCCTACCCGACCGAGCCGTGGGTCGAGCACTTCGAGTGGCTCAACCCGCTCTTCGAGGAGCGCATCGACATCCACGACGGCCAGATGTGGGTCCCGGACCGTCCGGGTCTCGGCTTCACTCTCAGTGACCAGATGCGCAAGCTCACCGTGGAGACGGCTAAGTTCTCGGCATGACAGTTAGCGCCGGGCTCGCCGACCGCGTGGTCTCCGGGATCAAGGACCAGATCCTGGCCGGGGACCTCGCTCCGGGGNTCCTGATCCCCTGGCAACACGATGGCGGCCCTCCCGGTTTCCGGGAGGGCCGCCTTCATGTAGCTGCTAGTACGACAGCCCGTGCCCGAGCGGGAAGAGGTCCGGGATCTCCACCGGGAGCTTGCCGCTCGGGTTCACCTCCCCGTAGAGCACCCGCACCAGCGACTCGAGCTGGTGAGAGGTGTAGCCGTAGGTGTCGAGCACCGTGGCGGCCTCGGGGAAGGAAGTGACGTCGTAGGGGTTGCGCATCGCGGTCACGATCACCGGGGTGTCGGTGGCGAGCAGCGCCTTGACCAGCTTGGTCTGGGCCACGGACGCCGGGGTCGGCTGGCCGGTCGCCGGGTTGATCTGCCAGGCGTTGTTGGTCGGCACCACCACCAGATCCTTGCCCGCGGCGGCCTCGACGGCGGCGTCGATCTGCGCGTCGGTCGGGGTGGTTCCCGACTGCAGCACCTGGGTCGTCGCGCCGCGCTTCTGGAGCCCGGCCGCGATGCCCGCCGTCGTGTCCACACCCCAGCCCGCGACCAGGACGTTCTTCGCTCCGGGAGCCAGCGGCAGCAGGTCGTCGTCGTTCTTCACGAGCGTGGTGGTGCGATCGGAGATCGCCTGGGCGTCGGCCTTGTGCACCGGGTTGCTGAAGACCGCCGAAGCGGCAGCCGGGTCGACGTACGGGCTCTTGAAGATCTGGTTGTCGAGCTTGTGCTTCAGAATCCGGTAGACCGACTCGTCGAGCCGTTTGCGGGAGATGGTGCCGTCCTTGACGGCGTCGAGGACCGCGGCGTACGCCGTGTCCATCTGCGGCGGGATGAGCAGCTGGTCGGCGCCGGCGAGGAATGCCTCGACCGGGGCGACGTCGGGTGGGTACGTCGCGCTCGCGCCCTGCATGTCGAGGGCGTCGGTCACGATCAGGCCGTCGAAGCCCATCTCCTCGCGGAGCAGGCCGGTGAGGATCGGCTCGGACATGGTGGCCGGTTCGCCGCTCGGGTCGATCGCGGGCACGGTCACGTGGGCCGTCATGATCGCGTCGATCCCGGCGTCGATCGCGGCCTCGAACGGCGGCAGGTCGATCGCCTCGAGCTCCTCGCGGCTGTGGGTCACCTCGGGCAGCCCGTAGTGGCTGTCGGTGCCGGTGTCGCCGTGGCCCGGGAAGTGCTTGGCGATCGAGGAGAGGTCGCCGTCGTCGAAGCCGCCGACCTCGGCCTCGACGATGTCGGAGACCGCGGCCGAGTCGGCCCCGGCCGAGCGGATCCCGATCACCGGGTTGTTGGGGTTGAGGTTGACGTCGGCGACGGGCGCGTAGTCCTGGGTGACCCCGACCGCGGCCAGCTCGGTGCCGATCACCTCGGCCGACCGGGCGGCATCGTCGGTCGAGCCGCCGGCGCCCAGGGCCATCTGGCCGGGCATCTGGGTCGCGCCGCTGGCCGGCCCGAAGCGGGCCACGAGCGCGCCGCCCTCCTGGTCGACGGCGATGTTGAGCGGGATCTTGGGCCGCTGCTGCAGTGCGGCCTGCTGGAGACCGTTGGAGAGCGTCGCCACTTGGGCCGCGTCACCGATGTTGTCGGGGCCGCGGGTGGTGAAGTAGATGACCCCACCGGGCTGGTACTTGGCGATCGCCTGAGCCGGGGTGTCCACCCCGTAGAGCCGCTGGTTGCCGGCCTTCGCCGCGTCGCTGACGTTGTTGGCGTCGCGTCCGTAGACCTCGATCACGAAGAGCTGGCCGACCTTCTGCCGCAGCGACATGTGTTGCATCAGCGAGACGATCTGGCCGTGCTGCGTCGGCGTCTTGGCGGCGGTCGTCGCGGGCGGATCCGGCTCTGCGGCGTGGGTTGCTGCGTACGGCGTCGCAACGGCCACCGCGGCCGCGAGTCCCGCAGCCGCCAACCTTCCGCGTCTGGTCAGTGTCGTTCTGCTCATGACAACCTCCCCATCTGCACCGCTGGTACGCGGCACGGCGATTCACTCTAGGGGCTACCAACCGGTCACGGAAGAAAATTCCCGAGTCCGCACATCTGGCCCGCCGAATCTGCACTTGTGGAGGACGAAACTCGACCTTCGTCGTCCACAACTGCAGATTCGCCTGCCGATGCCACCGATTCGGCGGACGAGTTTTGCCGGATCGGTGGACAGAACGGCCTCGCAGGGCCAGGGTGAACCTTCGTGCGCATCGTTGTCGGAGCCGCAGCGGCGGCCACTCTCGCTCTCACCACCCTCACCTTCGCGCCGGCGGCGCAGGCTGTGCAGTCAGTGCGGTCAGGGGGTGCGTACGACTGGACGTCTGTGAACGTCGATACGACACAGGGGTTCCGGGCGCTGGACGCCGTCGACGCGAAGACCGCGTGGGTCGGCGGGGACGGCGGGGGAGTTTTCCGCACGTCCGATGGCGGCCGGACCTGGGACGAGGTCTCGCCGCCGGAATCCGACGGGCTCCTCTTCCGCGACGTCGAGGCGCGCTCGGCGAGCGAGGCGGTGGTGCTCTCCATCGGGGAGGGCGAGGCGAGCCGGATCTACAAGACCGTCGACGGCGGAGCGACCTGGACCGAGACGTTCCGGTCCGCGGAGCCGTCCGCGTTCTACAACTGCGTCGACTTCTGGCCCGGCGGCAAGCGCGGGATCGCGATGAGCGACCCGGTCGACGGCGAGTGGCGCATCATCACGACCTCGGACGGCGGCGACACCTGGACGATCGCCGACACGCGCGGCCTGGAGGCGCCGGGCGAGTTCGGCTACTCGGCCAGCGGGACCTGCCTGGTGACCGCGGGTGCGCGCGACGCCTGGATCGGCGGTGGCGGCGCCGCCGCGAAGATCTACGCCACCCACGACGGTGGTCGTTCCTGGTCCGCCGCCGACTCCACGATCGCGACCGGCGAGGCCGCCGGCGTCTTCGGGCTCGGCTTCCGCAACCCTCGCCAGGGGATCGCGGTCGGTGGCGACTTCGGCCTCGAGGACGACGGCGTCGACCGCGCCGCCTACTCCACCGACGGTGGCCGCACCTGGACCAACTCCAGCTCTGACCTGGGCGGATATCGCGAAGCGGTCGCCTGGATCGGCGGCCGCACCGCGATCGCCGTCGGCCCCAACGGCAGCGACATCAGCTACGACAACGGCCGCTCCTGGAAGCCGTTCGGCGCCACCCAGACCCGCTTCCACACCGTCGACTGTGCCAAAGGCACCTGCTGGGCCGCCGGTGCGGGCGGGCGGGTCGGGGTGCTCGCCCGCTGAGGTCAGATCTTGAGGCCGATCGTCATCGGTCCGCTCGAGGTCATCTCGTGCTCGCCGCGCTCGATGCAGAACTCGTTGCCCTCGGGGTCGCGGAGCGCGACGAAGCCGCTCCCGTCCTCCTTGCGGTGGTCACCGAAGACGGTCGCGCCGAGCGAGAGCGCACGCTCGACGAGCTCGTCGCGGGTGGTGTCCTCCGGCTTGATGTCGATGTGGACCCGGTTCTTCGCCGACTTCGCCTCGGGCACCGGGACGAAGAGGAACATCAGCTCCTTCGACGGGAAGCTGCGGGCGACGATCACCTCGGGGTCCTCGTCGTAGAAGAGGTGCCAGCCGGTGACCGCCGACCAGAACTCCCCGAGCTTGCGGGGGTCGGCACAGTCGAACGTCAGATGGCGGATCTGGATAGTCATGGCCGGATCATCCACCGAAGCCCGTCCGAAGTGGAACGGGTTATTCGACGAACTCCGTGACGGTACGCGGCGTGGCCGCCGCCGCCAGGGCGACGGCGGTCTCGAGCGGCACGTCCGGGATGTCGACGTGCTCGTGGCCGGCCGCGGTCATCGCGGTGACCTGGGCCAGGCCGATGCGGCGGTCGAAGAACGTCTGCCTGACCCGCCAGCCGATGATGCCGTCCGTCTGCAGGGCCGTGCGCACGGCCGTGTAGGAGCCGGAGCGGACCACCAGGTAGCGGTCGGTGAGCGCGTGGCCGAGGTGGCGGTGGCGCAGCTCGGCACCGAGCATCCCGAGAACGAGGGCCACCACCAGCATGGCGACCGGGATCCACCAGAGCCAGACGTCGCCGAAGACGCCGATCAGCACGGTCGGGGCGAGCGCGGCGAGCGTCCACACGACGGTGGCGACGACCGCCCGGAACCAGTAGCGCCGGCGTGGCCGCGGCCCGTGGCCGGTGAGCGCCACCGAGAACGCATCCTCGCCGAGGATGTCGGTGCCGACCTCGGAGACGACCTGCTCCGGGGCCGTCGGCAGGACCGCGGGGGAGTTGTCGTCGAGCCCGGTCGTCAGCAGGTTGAGGTCGGCGCCGCCGGCCAGGCCGATCAGCGGGCCGACGGTGGAGGTGGCGCCGCGTACCTTCGCCTCTTCCACCGTCGTCGCGCGGGTGCTGGTCAGGCCGAAGCTGCGCCGCAGCGTGGTGCCCTCCCGGCCCTGCTCGCGCACGACCTGGAGATCCCACCAACGCACCGCGTAGCCGACGCACGACCCGATCGCCCACACCGCGGCCGCCCCGACGATCGCGATCGGGATGGCGATGAACAGCATGCGCACGACCTCGTCGACCGGGACGCCGTTGACCTCGCCGTTGGTGACCCGGACGCCGAAGGACTCCCACGGGATGAGGTCGGAGAAGGCACCGAAGACCGCGCCCAGACCGCCGACCGCGATCGCGAGGTTCTTGAGGTTGAGCGGGGCGTACCTCATCCAGGACCAGTCGAGCCTGGCGATGACCTCGCCTTCGGACGGGGCCTCGACGGGCTCGGTCTTTGGTGAGGAGCCTTCAGCTGAGGGCACGTCGGACGCGGATGGAGCGGATTCCGATGGCGCCGGGGCCGCGTGCAGGAGCTCGCGCCGCAGCCGGGCGGCGGCTTCCTTGGTGAGCGAGTCGAGGGTGATCTGGCCCTCGTCGACCCCGGTCCCGACGTTGACCTTGGTGACCCCGAGCGCGCGATGGATGAGGGTCGAGCTCAGGTCGACGCTGCGCACCCGGTCGAGCCGGGCGGTCAGGGTGGTGCGGTTAAGCAGACCCTTGCGTACCTCCAGGTGTGTCGGCGTCACCCGATAGCTCGTGGTCAGCCACGGGACCATGCCGGCCAGGGCCGCGACCACCGCGATGCCGGCCGCGACCAGCAGACCGATGAACACGTTCGCCTGCCCGGCACCGAAGGCACCGATCGCGGCCGGGATGATCGCCTGACGTAGCGTCGAGAGCGGGCTGACGACCGCGGTCCAGCCGGCCAGCCGCTGCCACTCCGCGTCCGGAGCGACAGGAGCGTCAGGGACCTCGGGAACCTCAGGAACGTCAGGGACCTCGGGTGTGCTCACGTCGCGTCCTCAGGCGTCGCGGCGGTGATCGCCACCAGCTTCGCGACGACCTCGAGCGCGAGCGCGTCGTCGAGGCAGGCGATCTGCACGATGCCCGCCGAGGAGGCGGTGGAGACCTTGACCGTACGCAGCCCGAACTGCCGCATCAGCGGCCCCTGCGTCGAGTCGACCGTCTGCACCCGGGAGAGCGGCACGATCTCGTCGACGACGGTGAGCCACCCGTGGCGTACGTGGACGGCGATGTCGGTCACCTCCCACCGGTGGATCCGGAACCGGATCGAGGGCACGAAAGTCAGGCCCGGCACCGGCGCCAGGACGAAGACCACGGCGACGAGCCAGAGGATCCACGTCCAGAAGCCCTCCGGGACGAGGACCGCCGCCACGACCGCACCGACCGCGAGGGCCAGCCAGATCACGGCGCCGATCGCCTCCGCCGTACGCCAGTACGCCGGTGCGCGCTCGGAGACCTGATGTGCGGGTTCGCGCAGTCGCTGTGGTGCGTCGGGGGCGTTCACGGGCGCGAGCCTATTGGGTGAGGTCCCTTTACCGTCGGAATTTGTGATCGGCGGTTCTGGCCTGGCCGCCCCCAGCGCTGTCCGGCGTTTCGGCCGTGGTCGGCGTACGACCCTAGGATTGTCGATCGTGGCACTCACCATCGGCATCGTGGGACTTCCCAACGCGGGCAAGTCGACCCTCTTCAACGCTCTGACCAAGAACGACGTACTCGCGGCGAACTACCCGTTCGCCACCATCGAGCCCAACGTCGGCGTTGTCGGGGTTCCCGACGAGCGGCTGGCCGAGCTGGCGAAGATCTACGGGTCCCAGAAGCTGCTGCCGGCCACGGTGCAGTTCGTCGACATCGCCGGCATCGTGCGCGGCGCCTCGCAGGGTGAGGGCCTGGGCAACAAGTTCCTCTCCCACATCCGTGAGTCCGACGCGATCTGCCAGGTCACCCGGGTCTTCCGTGACGACGACGTCACCCACGTCGACGGCAAGGTCGAGCCCGCCAACGACATCTCCACCATCCAGACCGAGCTGATCCTCGCCGACCTGGAGACCGTCGAGAAGGCGATCCCGCGGCTGGAGAAGGAGTCGCGCAAGGCCCCCGACCTCAAGGCGAACCTCGCCGCCGCGGTCGAGGCCAAGGAGGCCCTCGAGGCCGGCACCCCGATCATCGCCACGAAGATCGACCGTGCGCTGATCCGCGACCTGATGCTGCTCACCGCCAAGCCCTACATCTTCGTCTTCAACTGCGACTCCGACGAGCTCGCCGACGAGGCCCTGAAGGACTCGATGCGCGAGCTGGTCGCCCCCGCCGAGGCGATCTTCCTGGACGCGAAGTTCGAGTCCGAGCTGGTCGAGCTCGACGAGGACGAGGCCCGCGAGTTCCTGGCCGACGCCGGCGTCGAGGAGCCCGGCCTGGACATCCTGGCCCGCGTCGGCTTCGACACCCTCGGCCTGCAGACCTACCTCACCGCCGGCCCGAAGGAGGTCCGGGCGTGGGAGATCCCCAAGGGCGCCACCGCCCCGGAGGCCGCCGGTGTCATCCACACCGACTTCCAGAAGGGCTTCATCAAGGCCGAGATCGTCTCCTACGACGACCTCATCTCCGCCGGCTCGGTGGCCAAGGCCCGTGACCTCGGCAAGGTACGCATGGAGGGCAAGGACTACGTCATGGCCGATGGTGACGTCGTGGAGTTCAGGTTTAACGTCTGAGCGCCGGCCGTCATCGGTCACCCGTGCACTCACGACAACACTGGAGGTTCCATGCCCAAGGGCTACTGGGTCAGCGTCTACCGCAACATTTCGGACCCCGACAAGCTGGCTGCTTACGGCAAGCTGGCCCCGGTGGCCGTCAAGGCCGGGGGTGGTCGGGTCCTCACCCGTGGCAGTCGTGTCGTGGCGCATGAAGCCGGAATCGCCGAGCGCACCGTCCTGATCGAGTTCGACAGCTTCGAGCAGGCCGTCGCGACGCATGAGAGCGCCGCCTACCAAGAGGCGCTGGCCGCCCTCTCCGACGGCGCCGAGCGCGACTTCCGCATCGTCGAAGGCCTCGACTGACCGAGGTCCAGCCGGATCTCCGGTCCTCGATCGCCTGGTGGGATGTCGGGCGCCTACGATCACCGAGTGCCACGCATCGAGCTCACGACGGAGATCCGGGCGACGCCGGAGCAGTGCTTCGAACTGAGCCTGTCCGTGGATGCGCATCAGTCCTCGATGTCCGAATCAGGTGAGCGAGCTGTCGCCGGCGTCACCTCCGGGGTGATGCGCCTCGGGGACACGGTGACCTGGAAGGCCCGCCACTTCGGAGTCCCAGTCACGATGACCTCGGTGATCAGCGAGTACGACGCTCCGCACCGGTTCGTGGACGAGCAGCGGTCGGGCCCGTTCCGGCGGTGGTGGCACGAGCATCGATTCGTGCCGACCGCCGGCGGCACGTTGATGATTGACGTCGTGGAGTTCGAAGCGCCTGCCGGAGCGGTTGGGCGGTTGGTGAATCTCCTCGTACTGACGCCGTACATGACGACGCTCTTGGAGCGACGGAACGTATGGCTGACGGATGCCCTCGCCAGTCCTGAGGCCTGACGGCCCTTGGGTGCCGCGACCGTCTTTGTTGCTTCGCCGTCGACGGCCGATGAACCGCGGCTAGTCTCGGCCGAGGTCTCGGCTGACGGAGTGGAGCTGCGATGGATGCCCAGAGCGAGGCGATGTGGATTCTGACGCTCGTGGTGCTGTGGAACGGCCCGACGATCGTCGCGCTGGTCCTGATCGGCCGCAGTATCGCTGCCCGGGGCCGGTTCGTCGGGCTGGACGTCCTCGACATCGCGATGGTTCTGGTCTTCAGCTGGGCTGGTGCCCTGGTCTACTTCCTCATCGCGTTCCTGCGTCACCGACAGGAGTCCCGAGCCGTGGTCGCGGTGTCGCCTGCGATCGTAGAGACCGAGACGACCTTGAACCGGGTCGATGAGGCGTACGCGCTGGCCTGGGCCGAAGCGCGTACGGCAGCCGACGACGACCTGATCGACGCGCTCCGCCAGGCAGGACTCGGGCCGAGTTGGACCGAGCCTGGCCGGCCGCGGGCGGATCTGCTGCTCGCCATCTGGCGGGCGGGCGCTACGCCGCGGTCCGCCTCGAAACAGCTACGCGAAGCGCTCGGCGCACGGTCCGGGCGTACCAACGCGTAGAGCGCTGTGGTGCTTGACCCGGGCGGGGACCAGGGGAAGTCTGGAGAGATGACTAGTCGTGCGGTCGATGATCCGCGTTCGCTGCTGACGCTCGGCCGGGTGGACTCGGTGCGGGTCCAGGTCGGCTATCGGGCCAGCCCGGAGGAGCGGGTGGATCGGCATTATCTGCTCGACCTGTCGGTCCCAGAGTCGGACGGCGGGGGAGGCGCCGACGTCTTCGACGAGCGGCGGGTCCTCGCCGCGCTCGAGCCGGTCCTGTACGCCGGGGCCGACGCGCGGCGGCACTACTCGCTGCACCAGCACCGATGGCACACCAGCTGGGGCGCCAGTCCAGGTGCCCTCGAGATCGGGCTGCTGGTGACCACCGGGCCTCGGACCACGGCCCTCTCGGAGGCGTCGTACGACGGGGTGACCCGCGCCTTCCGCGACGTGATGGAGGTGGCCGGCCGGCCGGAGCGGACGCTGACCTCGCGGGAGTCGGCGGTTCAGCGTGCCCGGAGCGCGGCCGCGACGGCGTACGCCCTAGACCCGGACGCCCTGTCGCTCCGTGCCGAGGAGCACCACTCGGCCGACAACTCCTGGACGCTCGCCCTGCGCTCAACCGCGCAAGATGAGTACGACGTGGTGGTCGGCTTCGTCGAGGGGTACGCCGGTTCGGTGTCGGTGCGGCACGTGCACCAGATCGAGGCGTCCGACTCCATCGGCCCCGAATGACCTAGAGCCACGGAGTCGCCGCGACGGCGCACCCGCCCGCCGCCGGGGGAGTCGGTGTCCTTGAGACTCAGGAGTCCCCATGAAGATCGCAGTCCTCCTAGGCAACGCGAACGTGTGGATACGCCGCGTCGCGGCCCTGGAAGCTCAGGATGCTCGGGTTCTTGATCACCCCGTCGTGGATCTCGATCGCCCGGGAGACGGTCGGGTCGGTCGCCCAGGCGGTCGGCCCCTCCATGACCGTACGCAGGAACGGCAGCAGCGCCTCGCTGATCTCCCAGGTGGCCGAGTTCCACAGGTACGACGGGGTGTGGTCGACCGCGTAGTAGTTGACGCCGTCGCCGACCGTGAACATCGGGTCGTCGAACGTGGTGGGCTTCGCCCACTCGAACCCCATCTTCTCGTCGCACGAGACGTCGACGATCAGGCTTCCTGGGGCGAACCCCGCCAGGTCCTCGGTCCGCAGATAGGTCAACGGTGCGGCGACGTCCTGGAGGGTGCAGTTGACGACGATGTCGTGCGATGCCAGGAAGTCCGGGAGCAGGACGTTGCCGTCCTTCGTGAGCACCTCGCTGAGATGGGTCTCGCCGTCACCGGTGTTGAGCTGGGCGATGTGCGCACCGTGGATCGGGGAGCCGACCGCCGCGACGCCGCGCTGGGTGAGGACCTGGATGTCGTGGATCCCCTGCGCGGTGAGCGCGGTCACGGCACCTCGTGCCGTCGCACCGAAGCCGATGACGACCGCGCTGCGACGAGGCCCGTACATACCCGTGGATCCGATGAGGCTCAGGGCATGGAGCACCGAGCAATAGCCGGCGAGCTCGTTGTTCTTGTGGAACACATGCAGGCTGAAGTCACCGCGGCGGCTCCAGTGGTTCATCGCCTCGAATGCGATGAGCGTCAGCCGGCGGTCGATCGCTGTCTGCGTCAGGGCGGGGTCCTGCACGCAGTGCGGCCATCCCCACAGCACACGGCCCTCGGGGATCACGGCCACGTCGGCCGCCTGCGGCTTCGGGAGCAGCAGCACGTCAGCCGCCTCGATCACCGCGGAGCGCTCCGCGACCCTGCCGACCCGCGACTCGACGTAGCCGGGCTTCAGCTGGAAGTCAGCGCCGTAGCCACGCTCGACGATCATCCGCGCGCGGATGTCCGGATCGATCAGATCGAGGTGATGAGGGTGGATCGGCAGCCGCCGCTCGTTCTCCATCGAGGAAGCCGCGAGCATTCCGAGGGTGAGCAGCGTGCTGGTCGACGAGCTGGTGGCGGTGGAAAGAGGTGAAACAGCGCCGGACATCCGGACTCCCATCATTGGGGAACCAGAGTCAGCTCCTGACTCGATCGTACGCGCACCCAGTCCTGCCTACGCGATCGTCGAAGACGCGCGACGCAGTCGCAGCTACACCGAGGGCAGCAGCGCTCGGGTGAGCTTGTGCATGCTTGTCCGCGCGGAGTCGGTCGCGGTGGGGCCGAGTGCAACCAGGGCAACGATCAGCGCCGCCACCTCGTCCGGTTCGAGCGAGATGGGGTCCAGCTTCGACCGCACATCCAAGAGATAGCCGCCCCCCGGACCTCGCTGGACACGGATGGGGATGCCGCTCTCACGCATCCGGGCGATGTCGCGCTCGACGGTCCGTGCGGTCACATCGAGAGCATGGGCCAAGGCGAGTGCCGACTTCGGTACGCCGCGCTGCCATCGCAGCTGTTCGATGAGAGCGTGCTGCCGCTCGATCCGACGGAGAGTCAGATGCGGATCGGCCGATCTGGAGAACGCCACAACGCGACCCTAATGCCGACATCGGCCTGTCGGCCTCTAACCGTAGTTTGAAGCGTATGACACTTCCTCTTCTCTTCCTGTCCGGCGCCGGGCTACCCTCTTGGATCTGGGACGAGGTTCGTTCTGGGATCACCGCCCCGTCGGCGGTCGCACCTCGCCCCGCGACGGGTTCCGGGACCGTCACTGAGTACGCTCGAGCGGCTCTCGACGCCGCTCCCGAGGGATCATTTGGCGTCGTCGCGCACTCTGCTGGAGGCGTGGTCGCCGCGGAGTTGGCACGTCTCGCCGCGGGTCGAGTGGCCGCGGTGCTCGGAGTCGCCGCCGTGATCCCCGCTTCCGGTGCATCTTTCGCCTTGTCGCTACCGTTCCCCAACAAGATCGTGCTCCCCCTGATCCTCCGCGTCGCGGGAACCAGGCCGCCCGAGTCAGTGATCCGCAAGGGCCTCGCCGCGGGGCTCGACGAAGAAACCGTGCAGCGGCTGATCGCCGACCTCGAACCCGAGCCGGTGAAGTACTTCACCACCCGCACGACGGGGAACGGAGCGATGCGCGCGGTGCCGCTCAAGAAGTACGTCGTCACAACCGATGACGCCGAGCTGACCGTCAGTATGCAGCGAGGCTACGCAGGGCAGCTCGGCGCGAGCGGCGTAACCGAGATAGCCAGCGCCCACCTACCCATGATGACCAACTCTGCCGAGGTGATTGCCGCCGTGCAGGACCTCGCCGAGAGCCACCCAGCCGTTTGAAACGCCGTGCGTCTGCTGGCACGGGCGCCAACTCAGAGCGGTCGCCTGCTACAGCCAGGGCCGTCGTCCGGGTCCGGTCGGGTGGGCACCGGTGACGCCCATGACGACGGAGTACAGGCTGGTCTCGGCGGTGATGAAGAGTCGGTTGCGCTTGGCGCCGCCCCAGGAGACGTTGGAGACGGCTTCGGGGACGTTCAGCCGGCCGATGAGGGTGCCGTCGGGGTCGTAGCAGTGCACGCCGTCGTTCATCGCGGCGACCCAGAGTCGGCCGCCGTCGTCGAAGCGGAGGTTGTCGAAGCGGGCGTCTTCACGGGCGCCGGCCTCGGCGAAGACCGATCCGTCTGAGAGGGTGCCGTCCTCGCGTACGTCGAAGACCCAGATCTTGCCGGCGCGGGTGTCAGAGACGAAGAGCCGGCGCTCGTCGGGGGAGAAGACCAGCCCGTTCGGTGCGCCGAAGCAGTCCGCGACCAGGCGGACCTCGCCGGTGGCGGGGCCGATCCGATAGACGTTGTTGGAGCCGATCTCGCTCTCGGCGCGGTAGCCCTCGTAGTCGCTGGTGATGCCGAAGTCGGGGTCGGAGAACCAGATCGAGCCGTCGGACTTCACGGTCGAGTCGTTGGGGCTGTTCAGGCGTTTGCCCTGCCAGCGCTCGGCCAGGACGGTGATCGTGCCGTCGTGTTCGGTCCTGGTGACCCGCCGGTTGCCCTGCTCGCAGGTGATCAGCCGACCCTCGCGGTCGAGGGTGTTGCCGTTGGTGTGCCCGGCAGTGCGGCGGAAGACGCCCACGTTTCCGGTCTCCTCGTCCCAGCGCAGCATCCGGTCGTTGGGGATGTCGCTCCAGACCACCTGACGCCAGGCGGGCACGTAGATCGGCCCCTCGGCCCAACGGCACCCGGTGAAGAGCACCTCCAGCGCCTCGTCACCGTTCATGCACCGCCCGGTGCGGAACCGGTCGTCAAGCATCTCGTACAGCCCAGGGCGATCGCTGCTCATGGAGTCCACTCCTCGATGTCCAATATGCCGAACCTGAATCGGCCTGATACGAAGAGTGCAAGATCAGATATGGTTGACGCAAGATATTTCTGAACGGAGACCCTGTGGACAAGATCGATCGCGAGCTGCTGGCCGAGCTCCAGAGCGACGCCACCCAGTCCTACGCCGCGCTGGGCCAAGCTGTCGGCCTCTCCGCGGGCGCGGCTCACGAGCGCGTGCGCAAGCTGCGTGAAAGTGGCGTCATCCGGCGCACCACCGCCGACGTGGACCCGGCCGCCGTGGGCAGCTCCGTCCTGGCGTACGTCATGGTCGACTCGACGTCGTGGATGGGGGACTCGGCGGAAGCGTTCGCCGCGCTCCCGGAGATCGTGGAGGCGCACATCATCGCGGGCAGCGCCTCGGTGTTGGTGAAGGTCAGGACCGCGACCACCGAGCAACTGCAGGACGTGCTGCGCCGGATCTACGCCATCGAGGGCGTCAGCGGAACGCAGGCGACGGTGGTCCTGGAGACATTCTTCGAGCGGCCGCTCTCGCCGGTGGTCGCGGACCAGGCCTGATGTCAGGCAGGAACCTTGTCCAGGAAGCCGCGTACGTCACGAATCCGCTGGTCCGCGTCGACCACGACCACGTCGAAGCCGATGACGACCGGCTCCTCGCCGGCCGGTCCCAGACCCCACTGGAAGCGGGCCTGCTGGTGGTGGAAGTCGATCGTGCCCACGGGGGTGAACACGAAGTCGGGGAACTGTGCACGTACGGCCTGGATGGTCGCCCCGACGGCCTCGCGGCCCTGGACGTCGGCGAGGGGGTCGACGTAGACGCAGTCGTCGGCCCAGTGCTTGGCCAGCAGCTCGGTGAGCACCGACTCGTCGGTGGCGTTCCAGGTGTCGAGGTAGCGCGTCACGATGTCGTTCATGGTGTCTTCCTTCTCTCGGATCGGGTTGCCACGAGAAGGTTCGCCGCTGGTCGGTGCAGCGGTCGATAACCTGCGAGGTCATGGCCGCTGAGATGCGGGGTTGGCTAGCCTCGGGCCGTGATCTCAACCGCGACGTCACCGTCACCGTCAGCGTCGGTCGGCAGCGAGCTTCGCCGCTGGCGTGAGCTGCGGTCCCTGAGTCAGCTCGCGCTCGCCACCCAGGCCGAGGTGAGCACCCGGCACGTGAGCTACGTCGAGAACGGACGCTCCCGGCCGACGCCGGAGATGATCGTCCGGCTGGCCGAGGTGATGCGGGTGCCCATGGCCGAGCAGAACCGGCTCCTGCTCGCCGGCGGGTTCGCCCCTCGCTACCCGCACCGCGCCACCGACGACGACGCGCTCGCACCGGTGATGGCCGGCCTCCGCAGCCTGCTCGACGCCCATGCGCCGTACCCGGCCCTGCTACTCGACGACCACTGGGACATCGTCGACGCCAACGAGGCCGTCGACGGGCTGCTCGCCGGCTGTGACCCCAGCCTGCTCGAGCCTCCGCTGAACGTGATCCGGCTCTGCCTGCACCCGCGGGGGCTCGCCCCGCGCATCCGCAATCTGTCGGTCTGGCGTGCCCACCTGCTCCACCAGCTCGGCCGGCGCATCACGCACACCGGCGGCGACCCGGCCCTGGTCGAGCTCCGCGACGAGGTCACCGCCTACCCCTCCGGCGACGGGCCGTCCGCCCGGCCGCTGGCCGACCCGGTCGTCCCGCTGGAGATCGAGGCAGGCGGCCTCGTGCTCCGCTTCTTCAGCGTCGCCAGCCAGATCGAGAGCGCCTCCGACGTCACGCTCAACGGCCTCCATCTGGAGACCTTCGTCCCTGCCGACGACCGGACGCGACAGGTGCTCAGCCCGTGATCAGTCGCTCCTGCTGCATGGCATACGCGGCTCAGCTGTCTAGGGGCATGCGTACGCCGGTGAGCTCCTCGGAGACGGTCCACAGCCGCTGCTGGGTCGGCAGGTCGTAGGAGAAGGGGCTGGAGGTCACCAGCTTCGGATGTCCGCGGACCTCCCCCCGGCCGCCGGGCCCGTAGTACTGGCCACCGATGACGGCCGGGTCGGTGGCGGCGCGGAGCGTGGGCAGGGCGCCCATCTCGGCCGGCTGGGTGATCAGCGGCGCGAGCCAGGTGAGAGGCACCCGAAGCGCGGCGGGGGTGTTGCGGGCGAGCTCCGTGTTGGACCCGCCAGGATGAGCGGCCACCGCGACCGTGGTGCCGTGCCGTGCGAGCCGGCGCTGAAGCTCGTAGGTGAACATCAGGTTGGCGAGCTTGGCCTGGCCGTACGCGGCGACGCGGCTGTAGGAACGCTCCCACTGCAGGTCGTCGAAGTGGATGTCGGCCCGGATGCGGTGGCCGATGCTGCTGACGGTGACGACTCGGGACCCGGGGACGGGGAGGAGGTGGTCCAGCAGCAGCCCGGTGAAGGCGAAGTGGCCCAGGTGGTTGGTGCCGAACTGCAGCTCGAAGCCGTCCTCGGTGGTCTGCTTCGGGGTGTACATCACGCCGGCGTTGTTGATCAGGAGGTCGATCCGCGGATGGGCGGCGCGGAGGTCGGCCGCCGCTGATCGGATCGAGCCCAGGGAGGTCAGGTCGAGGACCTGGACGGAGACGTCGCCGTCGATGCGTGCGGCCGCCTGCTTGCCCTTCTCGACGTCGCGGACCGCCAGGACCACGTGGGCCCCGTGCCCGGCGAGCATCCGCGCGGTCTCGAAGCCCAGCCCGGTGTTGGCGCCGGTCACGATCGCCACTCTGCCCTGCTGATCGGGGATGTGCTGCTCGGTCCAGGTGTCGCTCATTGTCCACTCCTAAGGAACCATCGGTCTGTTAGTACGAACTTAAGAGACCGGTGGTCTAATGTCAAGGGACCGGCGGTCTTTAAGTTAGTCTGGGGTTGTGACATTCCAGCGGGCGCGAAGCGACGAGCAACGGGAGATCCGCCGCCGGGCGATCCTGGACACGGCGGCAGCGATGCTCGACGAGATGCCGGTGGCCGAGGTGAGCCTCAACGAGCTCAGTCGGCGGGTGGGGCTGGCCAAGTCGAACGTGCTGCGCTACTTCGAGTCGCGCGAGGCGGTGCTGCTCGAGCTGCTCGACGACTTCTTGGGGACGTGGCTCGAGGAGCTGGCCGAGGAGCTGGCCGCCGGTATCGAGGCGGACGCGTCACCGGAGGTGCGCGCGGACCAGCTGGCCGAGGTCCTCAGCCGGTCGCTGTCGGAGCGGATGGTGCTCTGCGACCTCTTCGGTGCACAGGGTGGCGTCCTCGAGCACAACGTCTCGGTCGAGGTCGTCAAGCGCCACAAGCGCTCCTCCCACGCCAAGCTCGTGACCATGCTCGAGCTCGTACGCCGCCATCTGCCCGAGCTCGGCGACGGTGCCCAGACGTTCTGCCTGATGAGCCTGATCTCGGCGGGCGCCCTGGCTGCGTACGTCCCGCCGCCCCCCAGCGTCCTCGCCGCGTATGCGGACGAGCCGGACCTCGGCGTACTCCATCTGGATCTGCGCGACGCCCTGCGGACCTCTTTCACCGCGGCGCTGGTGGGCGTGCTGCCGCGCTGACCTACCCCTTGATCAGCCGCATGGTCTGGTGCGAGAGCAGCCTGTTGACCGCGGGCAGTCGGGAGATGGTCCCGACGATGAGGGCCTCGTACGCATCGGGGTCGGCGACCTGGACGCGCAGGTAGTAGTCGGGCTGGCCGAGCATGCGGCGCATCTCGGTGACCTCGGGGACGGCGACGGCAGCGGTCTCGAAGTCCTCGATGGTCTTGCCGTCGTTGACGGCGATGTCGATGGCCACGATCACCTCGAACCCGCGTCCGCCGCTCTTCGGGTCGATGCTGGCGTGGTAGCCCTTGATCACGCCGTCGCGCTCCAGCCTCTGCACCCGGCGCAGGCACGGCGCCGGGGTGAGCCCGACCCGTCGGGCCAGCTCGGCGTTGCTCAGCCGGGCATCGTCTTCGAGCTCGGCAATGATTGCTCGATCCAGGTCGTCAATCGCATGATCATTGCGCACAGACGCACTTTAGCATCGGCAATGGGCAACCCAAGCACGTCAGAACTTTCCTAGGCTTGCGACGTGCAGGTGATGGAGTCAGAGGCAGTTCCCCAGGGGCGTGACGAGGCGTGCAACGAGGTCGCGGAGGGATGGCGCATCGTCCTTCCCGCCTGTGTCGCGGTCGTCCCGCTCGGGCTCGCGCTCGGCGTGCTTGTGGTCCAGTCCGGGCTCGCCTGGTGGTGGGCGCCGGTGCTCGGCGCGGTCGTGTTCGCCGGTTCCATGGAGTTCCTGTTGGTCGGCCTCCTGGCCGCCGCGGCTCCGCTGGCGCAGATCGCGGTCAGCACGCTGCTGGTGAACTTCCGGCACGTCTTCTACGCCATCTCGTTCCCGATGCATCGGGTGCACGGCCGCGGGTGGAGGGCCTACAGCACCTTCGCCCTGACCGACGAGGCGTACGCGCTCACCGCGACGCCGGAGGCAGCGGGCTGGTCGCGGACGCGGATCATCAGCATCCAGGCGTTCTTCCATCTGGCGTGGGTGCTCTGCGTAGCCGCCGGCGCCGGGCTGGGCTCGCTGATCCCGCCACAGGTGGTCGGCCTCGACTTCGCCGTCACCGCGTTGTTCGTGGTGCTGGGGATCGAGGCGTACAAGGTCCGTCGGTCGGTGCCGATCTCGGCTCTCGCTCTGGGCTGCGCGATCGTCGCGGCGCTGATCTCGCGGGACAACATGCTGCTGATCGCGATGGGCACGTTCTGCGCCGCGCTGGTCTGCTCGTACGTCCTCGCCGCCCGCAGGAGCAGGCGTGACTGATCCCTGGTACGTCCTGTCCGCCGTCCTCGTCTCCGCGGCCGTCACCTGGACCCTTCGCGCGGCTCCGTTCGCGATGCTCGCTCCGCTGCGCCACAGCGCGCTGCTGGCCTACATCGGCGACCGGATGCCCGTCGGCGTGATGGTCATCCTTGCGACCTACACCCTCCGCGACACCGACCCTGTCGTCTTGACCTCTGCCGGACCGGCCGCCCTGGCCCTCGCGATCACGATCGGGCTGCACCTGTGGCGAGGCAGCATGACGCTGAGCATCTTCGCCGGCACGGCGGCGTACGTCCTGGTCACCTCCGTCATCGCGGCCTGAGCGGCGGCGATCGGGACTACCGTGTGCGCATGACCGTAGAGAACAAGGCCAGGAAATCTCGTCAGCAAGGCGACGGACGGAACGGGTTCGAGCGTTTCGTGGAGGTGGTCACCTCCGTGGTCAGCCACGCTCCGTTCTTCTACGTGATCGTCGTTGTTCTGCTGGTGTGGGCGGTCAGCTTCCCGCTCTGGTCCTCGAGCACCAAGTGGGAGCTGGCAGTGCACACGGGTTCCTCGGTCCTCTCGCTGCTGTTGCTGGTGCTGCTCCAGAACGCCGGGCGGCGCTCGGAGGAGGCGTCCCACGAGAAGCTCAACGTCATCGCCTCGGCCCTCTCCGATCTCATGGAGTCCCGTGCTCGCGACGATGAGGAGCTCGCCGACTCGGTGCGGATCCTGCGTGAGGCCGTGGGGCTCGAGGAGCGACACTGAATACTCGCGACACCACCCGCTGAGAAGGAGTGCACATGACAGAGCAGACGATCCCTGAGCCGGTCGCGACCTTCATCGAGGCCGTCAACCGGCACGACGAGTCCGCGTTCCTCGACGCCTTCACGGAGAGTGGAGCCGTCGACGACTGGGGCCGTGTCTTCACCGGACGCGAGCAGATCAAGGGGTGGAGCGACAACGAGTTCATCGGCGCGAACGGCACCCTCGCCGTCGAGGAGGTCGAGGCCGCGGGCGCCACCGTGACCGTGATCGGTGACTGGCGCTCCACCCACGCCAACGGACGCTCGAAGTTCGTCTTCGACATCGACGGGGACCGGCTCACCAAGATGACGATTCGCGAGGGCTGACACGCCTTGACCTCGATCCGCTGGGGGAGTGGGCGCTGGACCCATCCGCCCGTCGCCGCTGTCGAGCGCGGCTCCGACCTGCTCGTCACCGCCGCCGAGGGGAGCGACGCGTGGCGTACGACCTCCTACGGGTTCGTCCACGACAGCGAGCACGCCCTGCTGGCTCCCTTCGGCCAGGACACCGCGGTCGAGGTCGAGTTCACGGCCGCGTTCTCGCGGCAGTTCGATCAGGCCGGGATCTTCGTACGCGTCAGCGAGACGCACTGGGTCAAGGCTGGCGTCGAGTACGCCGACGGCCGTCCGCAGCTCGGTGCCGTCGTCACCGACGGCCGGTCGGACTGGTCCCTGGCGCCGGTGCCCGACTGGCGCGATCGCAGGGTCCTCATGCGGGTCAGCCGATCCGGTGACGCGCTCACCATCCGGGCCGCGGTCGACGGTGGGTCTCTTCGGCTCGTCCGACTGGTTCCGTTCGCTCCGGACCTCGTCGCCGAGGCCGGGCCGTTCACCTGTGCACCCACGCGGGCAGGGCTCACGATCGCCTTCCATGCCTGGCGTACGACTTCGGCCGACGCCGCCCTGCACTGATCGGCTAGTTGATGATCTCGGCCCGGTCGTCCGTTCGGATGGCAACGAGGCGGTCTCGCCACGTCTGCAAGGCCTCGGGGGTCAGTCGGGTCCAGTCGTGGACCTCGGAGACGATCCGGAGCGGTGCCCTGCTGCGGTAGGAGCGGGTCGGGTTGCCGGGGAACTTCTTGTCCGTGACGTTGGGGTCGTTCTCGTACTCGCCGGTCGGTTCGACGAGGTAGACCCGTGGATCTCCGTCGCCGGGGGCGATCTCGGCGGCGAGACCTGCGCCGTCGGGAAGGGCGGTGAAGTAGATGTGGTTCATCACGACGTCGGGCTTGTAGTTGGAGCGGAACCCGGCGGTGAGTAGATCTCCTTCGCGAAGATCGGCCTTTGTGCCGTGGTAGAACGGCCCGTCGTCCAGCGGCTCACTCATGGCTGCAGGTTATTCGACGGATCGGGCATTTGTGCTTGGGTTCCAGCGTGGGTGGGGCCAATACGTTGTTTGGGTTGGGAGATTTAGAAGCAGGGTGTCTGGGGTGGGTGCCATTTGGGTGTCTTGCGGGCTTCCAGCAGCGGTCTGGCGTTGGCCTGGGATATCTGTCCCTGATTGGGTTCGATTGTTTTGCGTTGTGTGGTAGGCTCGGCGCAGGCGTAAACGTGAAGGCCGACCACCTCAAACCGAGGCGTGCTCTATTCATCCGGGACACAACGGGTGCGNCGGAGGCTGACCACGCTCTCGACCATCTGCACGAGGAGCTCGCCGAGCCCGGGCTCGCCGCTGCTCGCCGCGACCCGCTCCCCCGCTGCGCGCTCCGCGACCCGGCTGTAGCCGGCGACGAGGTCACCGCGCAGATGGCCGTAGCGGTCGTAGACGGGTGAGGCGATGACGTCGGGCAGGCGGTAGAGCATGCCGATGTTGTAGGGCATGGCGACCAGCGCGCTCATGTCGCTGACGGCGAGGGCGTAGAGGCCGACGTCGGGCGTGA
Organism: Nocardioides sp. YIM B13467; assembly: GCF_042788075.1. NCBI lineage: Bacteria > Bacillati > Actinomycetota > Actinomycetes > Propionibacteriales > Nocardioidaceae > Nocardioides > Nocardioides sp. YIM B13467. The sequence continues at coordinate 4,403,122 of NZ_JBHZPJ010000046.1, read as the reverse complement.
CCGACCCCATCCCGGCCTCGATCTTCCCGGCCTGCTCGACCCGGTCCTGGACCGAGCGCTCGAGCAGCACCGCGAGGATCTCCTCCTTGCTGCCGAAGTGGTAGTAGATGGAGGCCTGTCGCAGCCCGGCACCGTCCGCGATCTCGCGGGTGGTGGTGCCGGCATAGCCGCGGCTCACGAAGAGCTCGGCAGCGGCAGCGAGGATCTGATCTCGAGGGTTCGCCGCAATCTTTCCGGGGAGCAGCCGTGGACGGCCGCGACCCGGACGCGGCGAGATCTGTGACACCGTGGCATCGCCTTTTTCTGTCGTGCGATAGATAACATTGGAGAGGGTAAGTTTCGCACTCATATCGAAAGAGTCAAGCGCCAGAGGACGTGTCCACCCTCGAACCGGTCAGTGCGTGAGCTTGAGCCCGACGACGCAGCCGACGAGCGCGACGATCAGCACGACGCGTACGGGGCTGATCGCCTCCTCTCCCGCCACCATCGAGTAGCCGACGGTGAGCGCGGCGCCGATCCCGACCCAGACCGCGTAGGCGGTGCCGATCGGCAGGGTACGCATGGCCATCGCGAGGCCCACCAGGCTGCCGATCAGGGCGACACCGAAGACGATCGACGGGACCAGCCGCGAGAACCCCTCGGTGCGACCCAGGGCGAGTGCCCACACGGCCTCGAGGACGCCGGATACCACAAGAAAAAGCCAGGACATGACCACTCCAGACGGCCGTCTTGTCGCGCTTCCGGGTACGGCTCCCTCGTCCGGCAGCCGGTCTCGGCTGACGTCTTCGACCTTAGCAAACCTGTCACACGATAGAAACTTCCCGGCAACAAGGAACGCTGCGTTCTTCAGCACGGGATTCAGCACCGATCGATGAGAGGATGCGCAGGTGACCTTCACCGTCGGCTTCGTCACCGGAGCCACCCCTGACAAGTGGGCCCGGACCTGGCGAGAGCGCAGCCGTGAGCGGCTCGAGCTGATCCCGGTCACCGAGGAGGACCAGGAGCGACTGCTGCGCGAGGGCGAGCTCGACATGTGTCTCGTACGCCTCCCCGTGGACCGCGACGGCCTCCACTGCATCCCGCTCTACGAGGAGCAGCCGGTCGCGGTGATGGGCCACGAGCACCTGCTCTCGCTGCTCGAGGAGGTCACCCTCGACGACCTCGCCGATGAGCAGCTGGTCCTCCCCGAGCGCGGGGGCTGGAAGCCGTCCGCGGAGCAGATGAAGTGGCCCGCGATGAGCGAGAAGGACGCGGTCGAGACGGTAGCGGCCGGCACCGGGATCGCGATCCTCCCCATGTCGATCGCGCGGCTCTACCACCGCAAGGACGCCGTCTCCCGGCCGGTGGCCGGCATCGAGCCCACCACCGTCGGGCTGGCCTGGCTGATCGACAACGACGACGAGCGGGTGCAGACCTTCATCGGCATCGTCCGCGGCCGCTCGCGGAACTCCTCTCGCCACTGAGGCCCCCGGCAAATGCCGGGTGAACGCCTGGCGACATCTGCCTCGCCTGGGTTCCATTCCACCCAGCGGTCTCGGCGCTCGTCCCTAGACTCTGCCCGATCCAGACAGAAGGCAGGCGTTTTCAGGTGAACCGCACGGGGTGGACGACCGTCGTCGCAGGAAGTCTGGGGCTTGTCCTGCTCGCCTGGTTCCTGGTCGCCAACGCGCTCCCGGGCGGTTCCGGGCCGGACAAGCTGGCCGACCCGGTGACCCTGACGGTCGCGGCAGGCTCGGAGCTCGACGACGTTCTCTGCGCCGGCGGCACCAGCAATGCCGAGGAGTCGACCGGCACGCCGGTGCGCTGTGAGCCGAGCGCACTCGTGAAGCGGCTCCGGGAGGAGACCAACGTCGCGCTCGAGCCCGAGTTCATCGGCACCCTCGAGGCCGCCGACGCGATCGTCGCCGACCCGGGACGCTACGACGCCGCATGGTTCGCCTCCGACGACTACCTGCGGCTGGCCCTGGCGGCCAAGGGCACGGACGACCTGACCTCCTCCGACCCGATCATGCGCTCGCCGGTGGTGCTCGGCGTGCACCACGACGTCGCCACCCGGCTCGGCTGGACCGGCGACGCCGAGGTCTCCTGGGAGGAGATCGCCCGCCGCGCCGGCGACGGCGAGCTCGGCTTCCTGATGACCAGCCCCGCCTCCTCCAACTCCGGCCTGTCCACGCTCGCCGGTGTGGCCACCGCCTTCGATGCCGAGCCACCGTTGCGGAGCGAGGACGTCGGCCTGGTCCAGGACGACGTACGCCAGCTCTTCAGCGGCCAGCTCGGCCGCGCGGCCAGCTCCGGATGGCTCTCGGACACGTTCCGCGAGAACCCGACGGCCTACGACGCGATCTTCAACTACGAGTCCGAGCTGCTGGCGCTCGCGGAGCAGGTCGAGGACCCTTCGACAAGCTCAGGACACCGCCTCGACATCATCTACCCCAGCGACGGCACCACCGAGGCCACCTACCCGCTCACGCTCGTCGACGCCGAGAAGCAGAAGGCGTACGAGACGGCGGTCGCGTGGCTGCGTACGGCCGAGGTCCAGGAGGAGCTGAGCGAGAAGAGCGGGCGCCGGCCGGGGCTCACGAGCGTGACGCCCTCCCCCGGTGTACCCGACAACGACGTCAAGACCCTTCCGCTGCCCGACGATCTCGGCACCATCGACGAGCTGATCTTCACCTACTTCGACGAGTTCGCGCCCAAGACGCGGACGACCTATCTCCTCGACACCTCCGCCTCGATGGACGAGATCAAGATGAACCAGCTGCGGCGGGCCTTCGAGGGGCTGGCCGGCGACGACACCTCGATCAGCGGCCAGTTCAAGCGCTTCCGCAAGGGCGAGCGGCTCTCGGTCTACACCTACGCCGACGAGACGGAGTCCCTCGGATCCCTCGTCGTCAAGAACCAGCCGGAGCGGGACGAGGCACTCAACGGCCTCATCGACCGCGTCGGCGAGCTGACCGGCCACGGCGGCACCGCCTACTACGACGCCATCGACGCCGCGTACGCCGACATCGCGGCCTCGCCCGAGGAGGGCTCCACCACCTCGATCGTGCTGATGACCGACGGCGAGCAGAACGGCGGGCAGTCCTTTGCCCAGCTCAGCAAGAAGTACGAGGCGGCCTACCGCGATCTCGGGGTGCCGCTCTACGTGGTGCTCGTCGGCGATGCGGCCATCTCGGCCGACGCGAGCATCGAGCAGCTGGTCGGCTTCGCCGAGCACACCGGCGGCCGCGAGGTCGTCGCCAAGGACGCCGCCGACCTCCGCAAGATCTTCCAGGAGATCCGTGACTACCAGTAGGCCCGAATCGACGCTCATCACCATCATCAACTCCGGCTTCACCACCGCCGGAGCGGTCCTCGCCGTGCCGCTGGCCGGTGCCGCCGTCGCGACGAGCGCGTGGGGCTGGGCGGTCGGCGCGGTCTGCGCGCTCGCGATCGGTGCCGGCTCCGCTGCCGTCCGCGCGAACCGCCGCGAGCGGCCTGGGCCCAAGCCGCCGCCACCGCACGGGATCGAGGGGCGACCGATCCACACCTACTACTTCCTCTCCGAGACCCGCATCGCGATGCTGCACGCCCAGCTCTTCCGCGGCGAGGTCGGAACCGTCCTCCGCGAGGTCGTCAGGAGCTCCTCCGGCAGCGCGGAGGCCGGGCTCGACGTGCCGCCGGTCAAGGCGGTGACCAAGTACGTCCGCGACGTCGCCAGGAAGTATGCCCAGGAGGCTCGGCCGACCCGGGAGACCCTGGTCGGCGACGTGCTGGCCGAGCTGCAGCAGCGCAGGCTGCTGCACGAACCCGACGGCGAGCTCGACCGGGTCGCCGGCCTGGTCGCGCAGACCGCCTCAGACGACCAGTTCCTCCAGTTCACCGTCGCCGGACCGGACGTGCGCCAGGCGATCCTCGCGGTCCCCGCGCCAGCCACTGACGGACGCGACAACACCGGGACGCTGGAGCAGAAGAGCCATGGGCTCACCATCACCATGCACGTGGGCAGTCGCGGGAAGCAGGAGGACTTCGACGAGCTCGAGCACCGCGACAACGTGGTCGTGGTCGGCGTGCTCCGCAACCTCAGCACCGCCGACCGGACCGCGACCGTCCGGGTGATCGCGGTCTACTGAGCGACCCGGGTCCGCACGGGCCGCACGCACGCGGCAGACTTTGCACCATGCTCGAACCGACCGACCTCACCGCGCGCGCGATCGAGGCGCTGCATACCACCTTCGGCGCCGAGGCCACGGTCGTCGGGAGGGCGCCGGGACGGGTCAACCTGATCGGCGAGCACACCGACTACAACGCCGGGCTGGTACTGCCGGTCGCGCTCCCCCACGCCACCTACGCGGCGGCCGCGCCGCGCACCGACGGCGTCATCCGGATCTCCTCGGGCCAGGAGCCGGAACCCTTCACCAGCCACATCGACGAGCTCGGTCCTGAGATCGAGGGCTGGGCCGCGTACGTCGCGGGGGTGCTCTGGACGCTGCGCGAGGCCGGCCTCGTCACCGGCGGCCTGGACATGCACCTGGAGTCGTCGGTCCCGCTCGGCGCCGGCCTGTCCTCGTCGGCGTCGGTCGAGTGCGCCACCGCGGCAGCGGCGCTCGGCATCGCCGGCCGGACTCTCGACGAGGACCTGCAGCGTGCGGTCGTCGCGGCCGGGATCCGGGCCGAGACCGAGGTCGCCAAGGCGCCGACCGGCGGAATGGACCAGTCGGTCGCGGTCTTCGCCGAGGCCGGCGGTGCTCTGCTGATCGACTTCGACTCCGGCGCGCACCGCAACGTCCCGCTGGCCCTCGGCGAGCGCACGATCCTGGTCACCGACACCCGGGTCAAGCACCAGCTGACCGACGGCGGCTACGCCTCCCGGCGCGCCCAGTGCGAGAAGGCCGCCGCCGATCTCGGGCTGCGCTCGTTGCGCGAGGCCACCCTGGACCAGGTCGAGTCCCTCGACGACGAGGTCGTACGCCGCCGCGCTCGCCACATCGTCACCGAGATCGCCCGCGTCGAGCCGACCGTGACCGCGCTCGGTGGCGGCGACTGGGCCGCGATCGGTGAGCTCTTCGCCGCCTCGCACGCCTCGATGCGCNGTGCCGCGTCGAGTCGGCTCGTCCTGACGCGCCGACTCGACGAGATCGGCGTCAGGATGAGCCGACTCGACGTGAGGCCGTCGCCGCGCGCAACGAGAAGCGCTCACCGCACTTGCGCGACTGACCTCGGCGAAACCGGATGTCGGCCTCCGGCCGGAGCGCTAGCGTTGCCCCGCGAGACAGGAGGCAGCGATGCTGGCGCTGACCCAGAGAACGTACGGTGGGCTCGACGCGGTCGAGATGGCTGATCTCCCGGTGCCCGCGCCGAAGGCCGACGAGGTGCTGGTCGAGGTCCATGCCTGCTCGCTGAACGGGTCCGACCGGGAGAACCTCGCCGGCTCGCCGTTCTACTCGCGCATCGGCGGCCTGCACAGACCCCGGCGGCCGGTGCCGGGATCCGACATCGCGGGTGTGGTCTCAGCGGTAGGACATGAGGTGAGCGAGTTCTCCGTCGGCGACGAGGTCTTCGGGGAGCTGGCCGGCTACCGCGGCGGGCTGGCCGAGTACGTCACCACGAAGCCGCGGCTGCTCGCGCGCAAGCCGGCCGGTTTGACGTACGTCGAAGCCGCCTCCATCCCGCAGGCCGGTTGTATCGCCTGGCGCGCCATCGAAGGACGAGTGCATCCGGGCGACCGGGTGCTGGTCAACGGCGCAGGCGGTTCGGGCGGACCGCTCGTCGTCGGGCTGGCCAAAGCCCGGGGCGCCGAGGTCACCGCCGTCGACCGGGCCGACAAGGCCGACTTCATGCACCGGATCGGCGCGAGCACCACCGTCGACTTCGAGGCCGAGGACTGGGCCGATCACCGCGAACGCTACGACCTGATCGTCGACCTGGTCGCTCACCGCTCCCCCTTCCGCGTCCACCGCGCCCTGCGCCCGGGCGGCACCTACCGGATGGTCGGCGGCTCGACCCGGATCCTGCTCGCCGCCCTGCCTGCTCGCCCGCTCGTCAAGGCACGGACCGGCAAGGACGTCGGCGTACTCGTCGTGCCCCAGTCGCGCGCAGACCTCGAGGCGATCACCGCGCTGGTCACGAGCGACGTCGTCACGCCCGTCATCGACAGCACGTTCCCGCTGAGCGAGACGGTGGCGGCGTACGCACATCTCGCGAGCGGTGACAACCAGGGCAAGATCGTCGTGATGATGCGCTGACGCGCCACTCCTGTTCTGTTCATCTCAACCCCGGCCTCCGATAGCGTGCGGTGCCATGGAATGCCGGACCTGCGCCATCGCCGACGCCGAGGCGGACACGCCTCGCGGATCGATCGTGACGGCAGCTCGCCGGGGAACTGGGGTGAGCTACGCAGGACTGAGCAAGCTGCTCGTCGTCCCGGACGGGTTCGAGGCGCCGCGGGTGCTCACCCACGGCGACCTGACGGCGCGGCCGCTGTCGCGCGAGTGCCTGGCCGATGACGTACGCGCCATCAACGCCGACCGCGAACTGATCAACGCGACTCGGGGTGGCGGGTGGCCGGACGGGCCGACGTCGGAGGAGGACGACTACATCGACCTGGTTTGGCACGAGGGCGAGTGGAAGGAGAACAAGTCGTTCTCCTACGTCCTGGAGACGCCCACGCTCGGCTACGTCGGCTGCGCCTATCTCTACCCGCTGGGCGTCCGGCAGGAGCTGAGCGAGGAGCTGGCCGCCTACGACGTCGACGTCAGCTGGTGGGTGACCACCGAGGCGTACGAGCAGGGGCTCTACGAGGTGGTTCACGAAGCGCTGGAGAAGTGGGTGCCGGCGCACTATCCGTTCCGCCGGCCCCACTTCTCCAACGTGGAGCTGCCTTAGATCGCGATGGCCGGTCAGGCGTAGGTGACCGGCAGCTCCTTGATGCCGTTGATCCACGCATGACGCAGGCGGCGCGGTGCGCCGTTGGGCTTCAGGTCGGGCATCCGGTCGGCGATCACGTCGAACATGATCCGGACCTCCATCCGGGCCAGGTTGGCGCCGATGCAGTAGTGGGCGCCGTGGCCACCGAAGGCGAGATGGGGGTTGTGCTCGCGGGTGATGTCGAAGGTGTCGGGGTCGTCGAAGACGTCCTCGTCGTGGTTGCCCGAGGCGTAGTAGAGCCCGACGCGCTGCCCGGCCTTGATGAGCTGGCCGCCGACCTCTACGTCGTTGATCGCGGTGCGGTGGAAGACGGTCACCGGGGTCGCCCAGCGAATCACCTCGTCGACCATCGTGTCGGGGCGCTCGTTCTTCCACAGCTCCCACTGGTCGGGGTTCTCGAAGAAGGCCTGCATGCCGTGGGAGATCGCGTTGCGGGTGGTCTCGTTGCCTGCGACCGCGAGCAGGATGACGAAGAAGCCGAACTCGTCATCGCCCAGCGCGCCGCCCTCCAGCTCGGCGTTCACGAGCTTGGAGATGATGTCGTCCTTGGGGTCCGCCTTGCGCTCGGCGGCCAGCGTCATCGCGTACGTCAGGATCTCGATCGAGGCGGCCTCGGGGTCCGCGTTGTACTCCGGGTCGTCGTAGGCGAGCATCTGGTTGGACCAGTCGAAGAGCTTGCGCCGGTCCTCCTGCGGGACGCCGAGGAGCTCGGCGATCGCCTGGAGCGGGAGCTCGGCAGCGACCTCGGCGACGAAGTCGCCCTCCCCCTTGGCCAGCGCATCGTCGACGATGCTGTTGGCCCGCTCGACCAGACGGTCCTTGAGAGCGTTGATCGCACGCGGGGTGAAGCCACGGCTGATGATCTGGCGCAGCTTGGTGTGGTCGGGAGCGTCGTGGTGGATCAGCATCGCGCGCTGCAGCTCGACCTGCTCGCGGGTCATGTCCGGCGCGAACCTGATGATGACGCCGTTCTCGTTGGTGCTGAAGTTCTCGCTGTCCTTGGAGACGGCGAGGATGTCCTCGTGCTTGCTGACCGCCCAGAAGCCGGTGTCGAGGAACCCTGCTCGCGCCTCGGGCTTCTGCTCGATCCAGAAGACCGGAGCCGTACGCCGCAGCTCCATGAACTCCTGGAGCGGGACGCGCTCCTCGTTGAGCACGGGATCAGTCGGATCGAAATCCACGGGGAGAGCGGTCACGGGTGTGCTCCTTCGAGGTCTTTTCTGTAACACGTTCTAGTTTATCGTCACACAGTGCCCAGGATCACACAAGGGTTGCGCTAAACGAGAACACGTTCTACTTTGGGACAATCGAGTGTAACCGGTGTCACGTCATCAGGCGTGACGGTGCGCGCCCGCGCACCAGCGACTTGTCGAAACCCCCGAAGAGCGAGGTTCCATGGGCACGCCCGTCATCGTCGAAGCCGTCCGTACCCCCATCGGCAAGCGCAAGGGCTGGCTCACGGGCCTGCACCCGGGCGTCCTGCTCGGCGCCGCCCAGGTCGAGGTGCTCAAGCGTGCCGGGATCGACCCTGACCTGGTGGATCAGGTCATCGGCGGCTGCGTCTCCCAGGCCGGCGAGCAGTCCAACAACATGGTCCGCCGCGCCTGGCTCCACGCGGGCCTGCCGATCCACACCGGCTCCACCGTCATCGACGCGCAGTGCTCCTCGGCCCAGCAGGCCACGCACCTGATCAACGCGATGATCGCCGCCGACCAGATCAAGGTCGGCATCGCCTGCGGCATCGAGTCGATGTCACGCATCCCGCTGGGCGCCAACGTGCCCAAGGGCGCCGGCGATCCGCGTCCCGCAGACTGGAACATCGATCTGCCCAACCAGTTCGAGGGCGCCGACCGGATCGTGAAGAACCGCGGGTTCTCCCGCAACGAGGTCGACGAGTTCGGGCTGTGGTCGCAGGTCAAGGCGCGCCAGGCGCGCGACGCCGGCCACTTCAAGAGCCAGATCTTCGCCGTCGAAGCCCCCATGCTCGACGACGAGGGCAAGCCCACCGGAGAGGTACGCACCGTCACCGAGGACCAGGGCATCCGCGACACCTCGCTCGAGAAGCTGGCCGGGCTCAGCCCGGTGCTCGAGGGCGGCACCCACACCGCCGGCACCTCCTCGCAGATCTCCGACGGCGCCTCGGCGCTGCTGCTCATGGACTCCTCGGTCGCCGCCTCGCTCGGGCTGAAGGCTCGGGCGAGGATCGTCACGTCCAACCTCGTAGGAGCCGACCCGTACTACCACCTCGACGGCCCCGTCCAGGCGACGGAGAAGGCACTGAAGGACACCGGGATGACGATCGGCGACATCGACATCGCCGAGGTCAACGAGGCCTTCGCCGGCGTGGTCATGTCGTGGGCCAAGGTGCACCAGGTCCCCGAGGAGAAGATCAACGTCAACGGCGGCGCGATCGCGCTCGGTCACCCGGTCGGGTCCACCGGCACCCGCCTGCTCACCGCGGCGCTGCACGAGCTCGAGCGTCGCGACGCCAGCACGGCCCTGGTCTCCATGTGCGCCGGCGGCGCCCAGGCCACCGCGACCATCATCGAGAGGATCTGAGATGGCGCGGGCGAAGGAGAAGGTCACCGAGGCCGAGTACGTCGTCGTCGGCGCCGGCTCGGCCGGCTGCGCCGTCGCCGGCCGCCTGGCAGCGGCCGGGAAGTCGGTCATCCTGCTCGAGGCCGGGAAGAACGACAGGCGCAACTACCTGGTGACGAAGCCGGGCATGATCGGCCCGCTCCACGCCGAGCCGCGGCTGAAGAAGCTCGTCGACTGGGGCTACCACACGGTCCCCCAGCAGCACGCCCGCAACCGCGAGCTCCCCCAACCGCGCGGCAAGGTGCTCGGCGGCTCCTCCTCCATCAACGGCCTGCTGTGGGTCCGCGGCAACCGGGCCAACTACGACGCCTGGGCCGCCGAGGGCAATACCGGCTGGGATGCGGACTCGGTCAACGAGGCGTACCGGCGGGTCGAGGACTACGAGGGCGGTGGCTCCGACTACCGCGGCACGGGCGGGCCGATCAAGGTCACGAAGCACCCGCGGCCGACCGAGGCGTCGCTCTCCTTCCAGCGCGCCGCCGCCGAGACCCTCGACGTGAAGGTGCTCGACGACTACAACGGGGCCGAGCAGGAGGGCGTCTCGACGTTCCAGCAGAGCGCGATCGACGGGCTGCGCTACTCGGCCTCGCGGGGCTACCTCCACGACCAGGAGCTGCCGAGCCTGACCACGCTCACCCAGGTGCACGTCTCGAGGATCGTGATCGAGAACGGCCGCGCGAAGGGCGTCGAGATCCTCACGAGGCAAGGTCCGCTGACGATCTCGGCGACCCAGGAGGTCATCGTCTCCGCAGGCGTCTTCGGCTCCGCGCAGCTGCTGATGCTCTCCGGAATAGGTCATTCCGCCCACCTGGCCGAGCACGGGATCACCGCCATCCACGAGCTGCCCGTCGGCGACAACCTGCACGACCACATGTTCGTACCGACCACCTGGGAGATGCCGACCGCGCTGCACCACGGCACCGCCGGCTACTTCGGCAAGGCGCTCCTCAAGGAGCAGACGGTCGGCAGGTCGATCCTCGGCCACACCGTCTTCGAGACGGTCGGCTTCGTACGCACCTCGCTGGCCACCGACGTACCCGACCTGCAGCTGCACGTGCTCCCCTGGGCCTATCCCTCTCCCAACCAGGACGCGCCGATCCGCCACGAGGTCGACCCTCGGGCGGCGCTGACGGTGATGTCATCCCTGATCTACCCGCGCTCGCGCGGGACGCTGCGGCTGCGCAGCGCGGACCCGACCGCCGAGCCGCTGATCGACTTCAACTACCTCGCCGAGCCCGACGACAAGCGCGTGCTGCTCGAAGGCGTGGAGATGATCCGCGAGATCATGGCCTCCCCGGCCTTCGGTGACCAGGTCAAGTCGGAGATCCACCCCGGCAAGGCGATCGACGCCGAGGCGATGAAGGACGAGGTCACCAACCGCGCGACCTCGATCTACCACGGTGTCGGCTCCTGCCGGATGGGCGTCGACGATCGCGCGGTGGTCGACCCGCAGCTCCGTGTACGCGGCATCGACGGCCTCCGCGTCGCCGACGCCTCGATCATGCCGTCGATCATCGGTGGCAACACCAACGCTCCGGCGGTCATGATCGGTGACCGTTGCGCATCCTTCGTCCTTGACGAAAATCTGTAGAGCCGTCCTCGACAACCGCTGATCGGAAGCAGACATGAGCACTGACACCGCGAAGACAGCAGACGTACGCCGCCCCGACTGGATCACCGAGGAACTCCTGGCCGGGCTGGTCTCCCGGGTCCCGTCCTCGACGGGTGCGTCGTGGATGCTGACCGAGGTCTACACCGGTGAGGTGCTGGTGGCGCTGCCGCAGTCCTCACCGGCGGACGTGGAGCGGGCCGCCGAAGCCGGACGGGCTGCCCAGCACGCATGGGCAGCGACCCCGCTCCGGGAACGGCTGGCTGTCTTCAAGCGCGCACACGAGCTGATCCTGCGCAACCAGCACAAGATCGCCGACCTCATCCAAGCCGAGTCGGGCAAGGCCCGCCGGATCGCGTTCGAGGAGGTCTGCGACCCGCCGATGGTGATCTCGCACTACCTCAAGCGGGCGCCGAAGCTGCTCAAGGACAAGAAGCGCCCGGGTGTGATGCCGGTGCTGTCCAGCTCGATCGAGCGTCACCCGCCGCGGGGCCTGATCGGGATCATCGCGCCGTGGAACTTCCCGTTCGCGACCGGTCTCTCCGACGCGATCCCGGCGCTCATGGCCGGCAACGCGGTGCTGCTCAAGCCCGACAACAAGACGGCGCTCTCGCCGCTGTTCGGGATCTCGCTGCTCGAGGAGGCGGGCCTGCCGAAGGGCCTGTTCCAGGTGGTCTGCGGGGAGGGCCCGGACGTGGGCCCGACGATGCTGGACAACGTCGACTACGCGATGTTCACCGGCTCGACCGCGACCGGCCGGGTGATCGGCGAGCAGGCGGGGCGCAACCTGATCGGCGCCTGCCTCGAGCTCGGCGGCAAGAACCCGATGATCGTCCTCGACGACGCCGACATCGACGAGACCGTCGGCGGCTCGATGTTCGCGGTCTTCGGCAACACCGGCCAGATCTGCATGCACATCGAGCGGATCTACATCCCCGAGGCGATGTACGACGAGTTCCGCGACAAGTTCGTGGCCGCCGTCGAGAGCATGCGGATCGAGGCGGCGTACGCCTTCGGGCCCGACCTCGGTGCACTCGTCTCCCCCGACCATCTGGCGCGGGTGCAGTCGCACGTCGAGGACGCGGTCGCCAAGGGCGCCACCGTGCTGACCGGCGGCAAGGCGCGTCCCGACATCGGGCCGACCTTCTTCGAGCCGACCATCCTGGAGGGCACCACGAAGGAGATGCTCCACGGGGTGACCGAGACGTTCGGGCCAGTGGTATCGCTGCACCGCTACTCCACCCTCGAGGAGGCGATCGAGCTGGCCAACGACACCGACTACGGGCTCAACGCCTCGGTGTGGACCACGAACTTCAAGCGCGCCCAACAGGTCGCGGCACGGATCGAGTCGGGCAACGTCAACATCAACGACGGCCTCGCCACCGCGTACGCCTCGAAGTCGACGCCGTCCGGCGGCATGAAGCAGTCCGGTGTCGGTGCCCGTCACGGCGACCAGGGACTGCTGAAGTACACCGAGACCCAGAACGTCGCGACCCTGAAGAAGCAGGTCATGGGGCCGCAGGGCAAGCAGACCTTCGACGACTATGCCAAGCAGATGCAGGCGTCGTTGCGGTGGATGCGGAAGCTCCACATCCGTTGACGCCCCTCTCCCGCTATGCCGAGCTGACCCGGGAGAAGCTCGCCGAGGTCGTCCGCGAGCTCCTCCTGATCGGCCAGCTGATCGACCGCTCCGGGATGGCGTGGTGCATCTCCGCCTTCGGGCGCGAGGAGATGCTCCGGATCGCGATCGTCGAGTGGGCCGCCGCCTCGCCGATCTACACCCGGCGGATGCAGACCGCGCTGGGCTACGCGCCGGCCGTGGCCGGGCAGGGTGACGTACCGACGATCTTCAAGGGCCTCCAGCTCGACATCGGCGCGCCGCCGCAGTTCATGGACTTCTGCTACACCGTCCACGACGCCCGCCACGGCGAGTTCCACCTCGACCACTGCGGCGCGCTGATGGACGTCGAGCCGATGGGCGAGGAGTACGTCCGTGGGATGTGCCACGACATCGAGGACCCGACCTTCGACGCCACCGCCATCGCGACCCACCCCCGGGCCCAGGTGCGACCGGTCCACCGGCCGCCGCGGACGCCGGCCGACCGGACGCCGCACTGCCGCTGGACGGTGACCATCGACGACGCCCATCCCGAGGCGGTGGCGATCCCGGAGCTGGCCGTCAACGAGCTCTCCCGGGCAGCGCGGCTCGAGCTCGCGCCGATCGATCCGTCGGAGGACGGTGCGGCCGACTACGCCGGGCCGCTGGTCTCCGACCTCGACCTGGCCGGTTTCTCCCACTCGGCGCTGGTGCGCATCGCCGACGAGGTCTGCCTGCAGATGGCGCTGCTCGACCGTGGCTTCACCCTCGCACTGGAGTCCCGGGTGACCTCGCCCGAGCAGCTGCTCGAGATCCACCGCAAGCAGCTGGTCGGGGTCGCCGGCATCGCCGGCTCACGTCTCGCCAAGGCGCTCTCGCTGCCACCGGACACCAAGGGCGCCCTGCGGCTGCTCGCGCTCCACCCGATGCTCAACCCCGCTGCGTACGTCTCGGTCGAGGTGGATACCGACGTGCTGACCATCCGCCCTTCGCCGGCTGACGAGGACGGTGCCTGGGTCTCGCTGATCGGGCCGGAATGGTTCGTTCCGCTCCGGGTCGCGGTGCAGGCCCTCGACCCTCACCTCGACGTCGAGGTGGAGTCCGTCGGAGACACGGTCGAGAACGGCTGGCGGGTCGAGGTCGTACGCCGCACCGAACCCGCTCCCGAGGCATCCGAGGTCGCGGTGGTGAGGTTCAGCACCGGCGCGGACTTCGCCTTCGAGCCGCGCCGGTCGCTGCCGATCACACCGGTCTGAGGTTCAGCGGCGGCGCAGCGCGAGGACCGGGATGACCCGGTCGGTCTTGGCCTCGTACTCGCCGAACCCGGGGCTCATCGCCTTGAAGCGATCCCAGGCGGCGTCGCGCTCGTCGCCGGTCAGCTCGGTCACCTCGACCTCGACGACCCCTTCGTCCGGGGTCTCGATCTTGGTCTCCGGGTGGGCCAGGAGGTTGTGGTACCACGCCGGGTTCTCGGGCGCGCCTGCCTTGGACGCGGCGATCAGCCAGGTGTCGGAGTCCGGGTGGAGGTTGGCCACCGGCGAGACCCTCTCGGTGCCGGTCTTGGCGCCGGTGTGGTGCACCAGCACGAGCCCGCGCCCGAACGGCACCGAGGTCACGTTGCCGTCGTTCGAGCGGAACTCGTCGATGATCGACTGGTTCCAGTCCTTGTAGTCGCTGCCAGACATGGAGTGCCTTTCCCCCGAGGAATCGGTTTTCACCCACTCTTGCAGACATGCCCAACGGGCACCGGTCAAACGCGAGCGAGGGCCGCGATCCGCACCTGCTCCTCCCGGTCGGTCACCTTCGCCCGCGGCCGGCCCATCTCCTTGCCGGACTCGCACTCGTGGGTGTCGAGCGTGTTCCAGCCGGTCTGGTCGACGACGATCACGCCGCGTTCGGCCAGGAGATCGTCGAGGGACTCTCCGGCGGGGTCGGCGAGCGAGCCGGCGGCGTAGTCGTCCAGGAGGGTGCGTACGGTCTCGGCTGCGCAGGCGCGGTTGGTGCCGATCACGCCGCTGGGACCGCGCTTCGCCCAGCCGGCGGTGTAGGTGCCGTCGACGCCGATCACCCGGCCGGCCTCATGGGGGAAACGACCGCTGCCCTCCTCGGTCGGAACGCCCGCGACCCCGGCGGAGCGGTAGCCCGTGGCGCGGACCACCAGGCCGGCCTCGATCTCCTCGCCGCCGTCGAAGCGCACCCCGGCGACGGTCTCCGTGCCGAGGATCTCGGTGGGCGTGAGGCCGAAGCGGAGGACGAGCCGCTTCGCGGCGTCGGTACGCGGCCGGGTGGCCAGGTCGCGGAGCAGGTCGGCCTTCTGGAGCGCCCCGAAGGTGGCGGCATTGCGTTCGGTCGTGTCCGCCTCGGTCGGCAGTGCGGCCAGGTCCGCCTCGTCGACCACGACCTCGATGCCCCGGGCATCGGCCAGTGCCCGCAGCTCGGGGCTGGTGAAGGCGGCGTGCTCTGCGCCGCGGCGGGCGGTCACGACGACCTCGCGGATGCCGCTGGCCGCCAGGGCGGAGAGCGCGGCCGGAGCCAGGTCGGAAGCCGTCAGGGCCGCCTCGTCGGCCAGCAGCAGCCTGGCCAGGTCGAGGGCGACGTTGCCGTTCCCGATGATGACGGCCCGCTCGTGCGCGAGCGGGAAGGTGAGCTCGGCCCGGTCGGGATGGCCGTTGTACCACCCGACGAGCTCCGCCGCTGAGGTCGAGCCCGGCAGCTCCTCCCCCGGCAGGCCGAGGCTGCGGCCCTCGCCCGCGCCGGTGGTGTAGACGACCGCGTGGTGGGCGCCGAGGAGCTCCTCGTGGGTGACGTCGCGCCCGATCTCGACGTTGTAGCGCGTCCGCACCCGGCGGTGGCGGGCCGTCTTCGCGAACCCGGAGACGATCTCCTTGGTGTCCAGGTGGTCCGGCGCGACGCCGTAGCGGACCAGACCGTAGGGAGTCGCGAGCCGGTCGATGACGGTGATCTCGACGTCGCAGCGGCGGGTGGCGGCGAGCTCCTCGGCGACGTACCAACCGGCCGGGCCGGCCCCGACCACGGCCACCTTGAGCGGGCCCGTGCCGGTGATCTTGGGACCCGGCGACGGCAGCGGCGCGGGCTCGTCCTGCTCGCCGGTGAACTCGAAGAAGGCGGCGTTGATGTCGACGTAGGGAGCGAAGGCGTCCGGGACCTCGTAGTCCGGGAAGATCGCGTTGACCGGGCAGGCGTCCTCGCAGGCTCCGCAGTCGATGCACTCGTCGGGGTGGACGTAGAGCATCTCGGCGGCACCGAAGCCACGCTCGTCGGGCCCGGGGTGGATGCAGTCGACCGGGCAGACCTCCACGCAGGAGGCGTCGTTGCAGCACGACTGGGTGATGACGTACGTCATGAGCGCTGAGCCTTCCGCTGAGCCGTCTTCTGGGCCTTGCCGATCGCCTCCTCGACGACCGTGTTCATCCTGGCACCGTTCGGCCATCCCGCGTAGTGACTCAGGAACACCACGATCTCGCGCAGCTCGTCCTCGGAGAGCTCGCCGTTGGCGTACGCCGCGGGGATCTGGATCCCGAGTACGTCCGCGGCGCCCTGGCCGGCGAGCAGGCCGATCAGCAGGAGGCGGCGGTCGCGGGTGGTCAGGCCCGGGCGCTGCCAGATGTCGCCGAAGAGGTGGTCGGCGGTGTAGCGGAAGAAGTCGCCCTCGCCATCGGCCATGTCGAAGCCGTAGACCTCCTCCATCTTGCGCAGGCCTTTGGCGCGCTGCTCGGGGAGGTCGGCGAACTTGTCGGGGCCCTCACTCATGTGTTCTGTACTCATGTCCATGGTTCCTTGATCAGTGGGACGAGTTCTTGGGGAGGCCGAGCCCCGGTGCCAGGCGCTCGAGCGCGAGCCGGGCGAGCGGAACCTCGACGCCGAGCTCGTCGGCGAGCGCGATCGCGAAGCCGAGGTCCTTCTCCCCCAGCCCGACCACGTGGCCGAAGACGCCGTGCCAGAAGTCCGTCTCCTCGATCGGCGCGGTGGTGTCGCGGTGCATGATCGCGCCCGGGCCACCGGTGATCGCGTCGGTGTGGCGTACGACATCGCCGAGCGCCACCAGGTCGAGCCCGGCCGCCTCGGCGAGGCGCTGGGCCTCGGTGGCGGCGGTGAAGGAGGCGAAGTGGAGCAGGTTGCGGGCCAGCTTGAACCTGGTCCCGGCGCCGACCGGGCCGGCATGGACCACCTTGGAGCCCATCGCGGTCAGGACCGGGCCGGCCGCTGCGTACGCCTCCGGGCTGCCGCCCACGAGGATGGCCAGGGTGCCTTCGGCGGCTCCCATCGGGCCGCCGGAGACGGGGGCGTCGAGCACGTTCACCCCGTGCGGCTCGGCGGTCGCCGCCAGCTCGGCCGGTGTCTCCGGGGCCACCGTGGAGTGCACCAGGACCGTCAGTGGGTCTGGCCCCGGACGGTCACCCACGGACGTGAGCACCTCGGCGAGCACCTGGCGCACCTGGTCGTCGTCGCGCACCATCACGCCGAGTACGTCGACGGCCGAGGCCAGCTCGGCGACCGAGCCTGCCGCCTTCGCACCGGCGGCACCGAGCTCGGCGACGGGCTCCTCGGCGATGTCGTGCACCCACAGCTCGATCCCGTCCGTGCCGGCGAGCTGGAGCGCCATCGGCTTGCCGATGTTGCCGAGCCCGACGAACCCGGCGCGCGTCCTGGGCACCGCGGTCACAGCCGGAACGTCCCGCCGCCGTCGACGGCGATGATCTGGCCGGAGATCCACGAGGAGTCCTCGGAGAGGAGGAACTTCGCGGTTCCGACCATGTCCTCGGTGGTGCCGAGGCGCTTGATCGCCATCTGCTTCGTCATCTCCTTGGCCGCGTCACCGGCCTGGGTGCGGGTCGCCTCGGTGTCGGTCGGCCCCGGCGCGATCGCGTTGACCCGGATGTTCATCCCGCCGAGCTCGTGGGCGAGCTGCTGGGTCAGCCCGTTGATGCCGACCTTGGCCAGCCCGTAGAAGCCGGAGTAGAGGTAGGCGGCGGTCGAGGACTGGTTGACGATCGCCCCACCGCCCCGCTTCTGCATCGCCGGGTAGACGGCGCGCGTCATCACCAGGGCCCCGTTGAGGTTCACGCTCATGAACTTCTCGTAGTAGTCCCAGTCGACGGTGATCAGCAGGTCGAAGGCCATGTCTCCGTAGATCGCGGCGTTGTTGACGAGCCCGTCGATCCCGCCGTACGCCTCGGTCGTCTCGGCCACCAGCGCGGCCGCCGACGCGTGGTCGGAGACGTCGCAGCGTACGAACCTGGCGACGCCGCCGGCCGCCTCGATCTCCTTGGCGACCTGCTGCCCCTTCTCCTCGTTCAGGTCGGCGACGACGACGGCGGCGCCCTCGGCGGCCAGCCCCTTGGCGTACGCCTCGCCGATGCCCTGCGCGGCGCCGGTGACGACGATGACCTTGTCCGTGAACCTCATGGTCTCTCCTGTGCTCATGCGGGCTCCGCGATCAGCTTGGTCTCGAGGTACTCCTCGAAGCCTTCGACGCCCATCTCCCGGCCGAGGCCGGACTGCTTGTAGCCGCCGAAGGGGGCGTCGGGGCCGAACCACTGGCCGCCGTTGACGCCGACGGTGCCGGTGCGGATCCGGGCGGCCACCGACTTCGCACGCTCCAGCGACCCGGACTCCACGGAGCCGGAGAGACCGTAGGGCGAGTCGTTGGCGATGCGTACGGCGTCATCGTCGCCGTCGTGCGGGATCACCGTGAGCACGGGGCCGAAGATCTCCTCGCGGGCGACGCGGGCGGAGTTGTCGAGGCCGGCGACGACGGTGGGCTCGATCCAGAAGCCGCCGGCGAGGTCGCCGTCCTGGACCGCGACGGCTCCGCCCGTGGCGATGCGACCACCCTCCTCCTCGGCGAGCGCGAGGTAGCCGAGGATCCGGTCGCGCTGGACCGCGGAGATCACCGGGCCGCAGATCGTGCCGGCATCGGCCGGGTCGCCCGCCCCGAGGGAGGCCATCGTCGCCGCGGCCGCCTCGACGGCCGCGTCGTAGGACTCACGAGGAACCAGCAGCCGGGTGGTCAGAGCACACCCCTGACCTGCGTGCACGGCCACCGAGAAAGCCGCCATCGAGGCGGCCGAGGCGACGTCGGCGTCATCGAGGACGATCGCCGCGGACTTGCCACCGAGCTCGAGGAAGACCTTCTTCAGGCTGGGTGCAGCGGCTGCCATGATCGCCCGGCCGGTGGCCGTCGACCCCGTGAAGGAGACCAGATCGACTCGCGGGTCCTCGGCCAGCATCGCGGCCACCCGGTTGTCGCGCGGGGTGACGACGTTGAAGACGCCCGGCGGGAGATCGGTGTGCTCGGCCGCCAGCCGGCCCAGCTCCGCGGCCAGCCACGGCGTGTCCGGGGCGGGCTTGAGGATCACGGTGTTGCCCGCTGCCAGCGCCGGGCCGATCTTGGCCAGGTTGATCTGGTTGGGGAAGTTCCATGGCGTGATCGCCGCGACGACACCGACGGCCTCGCGCCGCACCGTACGCCGCGAGGAGATGCCCATCGTGACTCCGACGCCGAGGTCCCGCTCCCACTCGAAGGACTCGGCGAGGTCGATGGTCCACTTCAACGTCTCGACCGGGGTGTCGAACTGCGGTCCGGCGACCAGGAACGCGGGCGCTCCGACCTCGGCGGTGGTCAGCTCTCGCAGGATCTCGGCTTCGTCCACGATCGCCTGGTGCAGCTGGCGCAGGCACCGGACCCGGAACGCCACGTTGGTCGACCAGTCGGTCTCGTCGAACGCCCTGCGCGCGGCGGCGATGGCCGCGTCCATGTCCTGCGCCGTCGAGTCGGGTGCGCGCCCGATCTCGGCTCCGGTGGCCGGGTTGAGGATGGCGTACGTCTCGCCGGAGCTGGCCGCGCCGAGCTTGCCGTCGACGAGCTGCTGGGCGGGCGGATTGGTGGGGATGCGCGTCATCTCGGCAGCTCCTGGGTCACGAAGGTCCCGGCCGCGACGGGCGGCGGCCAGACGGTCGAGGGCAGGTCGGCGAGTCGGTAGTGGCCGGGCTGCTCGATGCCGTTCAGCGACATCCGCTCCAACAGCCCGGCGGTGGCCTTCTTGGCCTTGACGATGTCGAGGAAGGTGGTCGCGGTGGACCCGAGGTCGAACCAGTCCCGCTGCCAGGCGAACTCCAGCCCGTCGCCGTCGGGCCGCGGCGCGAGGCCGAACCAGGAGCCGCCGATGCCGAGGATCTCGTACTCCTCGCCGGTCGCGTCGTCGATGATCCCGGCCCGCTGCCGCCAGAAGCCGATGACCATCGCATTCACGTCGTCGATGACCGTCGCCTGGTAGTCGTAGTGCCAGCCCTCGAGCCCGGCCATCTCGGTGCCGAGCGCCCACTCCCGGATCTGCTCGCGGCCGACGGCCATGAAGTGCTCATCGGGCGTGTACATCCAGCCGTACGTCGCATCCTCGGCGTAGACGTCGGCCAGCGGTGCCCAATCACCCTCAGCCTCTGCTTGACGGTTAAGGCTGAGCCAGTCGGCCCAGAACCCTTCGATCTCGGTGCGGTTCATGTCAGTCCTCCAGGGTGAGGGCGAAAGCAGGGCAGTACTTGACGGCCGCACGCGCGGCGGGCACCTGCTCCACGGACGGTTCGGGGACACGTACGACGACCTGATAGCTCTCCTCGTCGAAGGCGAAGAGCTCGGGTGCCTCCGCGAGACACTCCTGATGTCCCTGGCACAGTCCCAGATCAGCAGCGAGCTTCACGGCGACCGCCTCCGGTAGCGCACGCGGCACGGTTGCTGGAGCTGGATCACCATCTTGGTGAAGTCGTCGGCGTACGACTCCAGCGGCTGCGCCGCCTCGAACGAGTAGTCGCGCAGGATGACCGAGAAGATCGCCTTCATCTGCATCATCGCGAACGCGTTGCCGACGCAGCGGTGCTTGCCGGCGCCGAACGGGATCCAGGTCCAGCGGTTCTGCATGTCCTCCTGGCGCGGGTCGATGTAGCGGCTCGGGTCGAAGGACTCCGCCTTCGGGAAGTCGGCCTCGATCCGGTTGGAGACCCGTGGCGAGGCGGCGAGCAGGGTGCCGGCGGGGATGGTCTCGCCGAGCAGCTCGAAGTCCTCGCGTACCAGCCGCATCAGGATGATCAGGGGTGGGTGCAGCCGCAGCGTCTCCTTCAGCGCCGCCTCGAGCACCGGGATGGACCGCAGCGCCTGGAAGCTCACCTCCACTGCGCCATCTCCATCGGGGTCCGCGTAGAGGTCGTCGAGCTCGCCGACGACGTCCGCCATCACCGACGGGTTCCGCAGCAGCTCGATCATCGCCCAGGACGCGGTGCCGGAGGAGGTGTGATGGCCGGCGAACATCATCGAGATGAAGACCCCGGTGATGGTGTCGGTGTCCATGTCGATCGAGATGAGCACGTCGAGGAGGTCGCGCTCCTCGCGAGCTACGCTGCCCCCATTCTCCTTGGCCCGCGCGACCCGCTTGTCGATGATCGCCTGGACCAGCGCGACGAGCCTCGTACGGGCTTCATCGCGCATCCGGAAGCTCTCGATGTCGGCGTAGGCGTCGACGTACGCGATCGCGTCCGTGCCGTGCTCCAGCTCGTGATAGTGCTGGGCGAAGGACGAGTCGAGCTCCTCGCGGAACGGCTTCCCGACCAGGCACGCCGAGGTGGTGTAGATGGTCAGCTCGGCGAAGAAGTCGAGCAGGTCGATCTCGCCCTCATCGCCCCAGCCGGCGATCATCCGGCGGATCTCGGCCTCGATCGTCTGCGCGTGCCCGCGCATCATGTCGCCGCGCAGGGCCTGGTTCTTCAGCATCTGCTGCCGCTCCTCCGGAGAGGCGTCGAAGACGACGCCCTTGCCGAAGATCGGCGTCATGAACGGGTACGCCGCCGCCTGGTCGAGCACGTCGTCGGGCGCCCGGAAGAACGCCTCGTTGGCCTCGGCCCCGGTGACCAGGACGACGTCCTTGTCAGCGAGGCGGAAGCGCCCGAGGTCGCCGCACTCCTCGCGGACGCGGGAGAACAGCGAGATCGGGTCGACCCGCATCTCGGGCAGATGTCCGGTGCCGCGGATGATCTCGGGGACGCTCGGGTCCTGGTCGTCCAGAACGGTGGAGACGGTGGGGATCGTCATCGTGGCTCCTGCACAGGGGCTTCGGGGTTGACGTCGATGGTGCTGATGTGGACTCCGCGCTTGGCGGTCACGACCGACGTGATCGCGTCGGCCAGCGCCTGGGCCTTGAGGAAGTGTGGGTGGCGCGCGAGACCCCACCTGACCCACTGCTCCAGCACGAAGCCGCCGAGCTCGGCGGGCCACTCGTTGCCGATGTCGGAGTGCGTCGGACCGGGTCGCACGATGGAGGCCCGGACGCCGGTGCCCTCGAGCTCCATCTGGAGCGCGTTGACCATGCCTTCCAGGCCCCATTTGGAGGCTGCGTACGCTCCCATGAACGGCCGCGGCCTGACCGCCACGTCGGAGGAGAGGAAGACCAGGTCGCCGCGCTGCCGCTCGATCATCCCGGGCCCGAAGGCGCGCAGGATCCGGTGGGCGCCGAGCAGGTTGATGTCGACCTGGCCGCCGAAGGTCTCGGTGGAGACGTCGACGGTCGCGCCCGGATGGGTGACGCCGGCGTTGCTGACCACGACCTCGACGTCGCCCAGGTCCGCGACCGCCTTCGCGGCGAACTCGGCGACCGACTCGTCCGAGGTCACGTCGAGCGGGTGCGCGACCGCCTCTCCCCCGTCGGCCCGGATCGCGGCGGCGATCTCCTCGACCCGGTCGAGCCGCCGAGCGCCCAGCGCCACCGGGAGACCAGCCGTGGCCAGCGCCTTCGCGGTCTCCGCGCCGATCCCGGAGGAGGCGCCGGTGATCACCGCCGGACGGCGGTCGGGCTGTGCGTACTTGCTCATCGCACAGCCCTCCGGGCGAACGTGACGGGCAGCTCGGCGAACCCACGCACGCTGGTGGAGTGCACGCGGACAGCGCGGCCGGCGTGGACCTCGAAGCCAGACGTACGCCGCACCAGCTCCGCCAGCACGACCCGGGCCTCGAGCCGGGCGAGGTTGGCGCCGAGACAGAAGTGCCGGCCGACGCCGAAGCTCATGATCCTGCCGAGCTCGTCGGAGGGGCGATGGATGTCGAAGACGTCCGGGGCGGTGAAGACGCGCTCGTCGCGGTTGGCCGAGCCGAGCAGGACGAGCAGCTTCGAACCGGCCGGAACGACCTGGCCGTGGAGCTCGACGTCCTCGGCGACGTAGCGGGCCAGCATCTGGCTGGATGTGTCGTGGCGCAGGGTCTCCTCGATCCATGCGCCCACCGGCGCGGTGTCCTCGGGATCGGCGAAGACCTCGGCGAGCTGAGCGGGGTGGGCGCCGAGGTGGAAGAGCGCGTTGCCGAGCAGCTTGGTGGTGGTCTCGTTGCCTGCCACGACCATCAGGAACAGGAACGCGATCACCTCGTGGTCGAGCAGCCGGTCGCCGTCGACCTCGGTCTCGACGAGTGCCGAGGTGAGGTCCTCGCTGGGCTGCTTGCGCCGCTGCGCGACCATCTCGGCGTAGTAGCCGATCAGCTCGAGCGCGGCCGTCATCCCGGCCTCCGGCACGTCGCGTACGCCGTCCTCACGGTGCACCACCAGGTCGGCCAGGCGGCGCACCTCGTCGCGGTCGGCGACGGGGACGCCCATCATCTCCGAGATGACGTCCATCGGGAGCTTGCCGGCGAGCTCGGCGATCCAGTCCGCCTCTCCGGTCTCGGCGCAGGCCGCGACCAACGCGTCGAGGTAGCGGTCGGCGAGCGCCTGGATCTGCGGGGTGAGCTCGCGTACGCGCCGGGGCGTGAACCCGGCCGAGACCAGCTTCCGCAGCCGGGTCTGCTCCTTGCCGTCCAGGGCCAGGAAGGACATCACCCGATGGGCGTCGGCGTTCCACGCGCTGGCGTCGAGCGAGACCCCCATCCGGTTGGAGAAGGTGATGTCGTTCTTCACCGCGGCGTGCACGTCGGCATGCCGGGAGAGCGCCCAGAAGTCGTCGGACGCGTTGTAGTAGAGCGGCGCCTCGTCCCGCAGCCGGGCATAGACCGGGTAGGGGTCCTCGTGGAAGTCGTAGTCGTAGGGGTCGAAGATCTCGGTCGCTGTGCTGGTCATCTCACTCCTTACCGACGATCACGGTCACGACCGGGGCGAGCCGGTCGGCCATCTCGTCGTAGGTCATCAGGCCCATGCCCGCCTGCAGCAGAGCCCCGGAGAAGGCGAGCAGCAGGGCTTCCCGCACGGCGTCGGCCGCACCGTCCCCGAGCGCGGCCTCGAACCGCGAGGCGAACTCGGCACCGATCCGCAGCCGCAGCCGCTCGACGTCGGGATCGCTGCCCAGCAGCGCCGGCGTGACCGCCGCCGCGAGCGCCGGCTCCTCCGCGATCCGGGTGGTCAGGCCGCGTACGGCCGCCTGCACCCGATCCGCGCCGGATCCGGTCTCCTCGACCGCCGGCGCCTCGGTGAGGTGGCGCCAGAAGAGCTCGACGAAGAGGTGGTTCTTGGAGGCGAGGTAGGTGTAGGCCGTCGCCGAGGAGACCCCGGCGCGCAGCGCCACTCCGCGGACAGTCAGTGCCTCATGCCCGACGGCTCGCAGCTCCTCGGCGCCGGCGGTCATGAGCCGCTCGACCGTACGCGCCTGGCGGCCGTCGAGACCGCGGCGAGTGGTGTCGTGCACCTGACTGGACATGTGTCCAGATTAGAACGTGTTCTAACTGACTGCAAGGAAATTCTGGAACACGTTTCACATTCCTGGCGGGAGGTTGGTGAAGTCCGGAGCCCGCCCCTCGGCGAAGGCCGCCAGGGCCTCGGCGTTCGCCGGGCCGCCCATCAGCTCGGCGAAGAGCGCGTTCTCACGTTCCCGCGCGGCTGCCGCACCCTCGCGCAGCGGTGCGGTCATGGTGGCCTTGACCGCCCGCAGGCTGGAGATCGGCTGCCTGGCCAGCGTGGCCGCCACCCGGTGCGCCTCGGCGGCCAAGGCGTCCGGCTCCGCCAGCCGCCAGACCAGGCCCATCCGAAGCGCGTCCTCGGCGCTGACCCACTCCGAGGAGAGCAGGATCCAGGCCGCCTCCTGCCGCCCGACCAGCCGCGGCAGCAGGTAGGAGGAGGCCGCCTCCGGCGCGACGCCGAGGCTGGTGAACGGAGTCTTGAGACGAGCCTTCGTCGACATCAGCACCAGGTCGGCATAGCCGATGATGGTCAGCCCGATCCCCAGGCCGATCCCGTTGATCGCAAGGACCAGTGGCTTGTCCAGGGCTTCGAGCGCCTTCACGAGCTTGACGAAGCCATAATCCGCCCCGAACAGGTCCGAGGACTCCCCCTGGGCCAGCTCGGCCATCTCCAGCAGGTCCTGACCGGCGGAGAACGCCCGGCCCGCTCCGGTGAGCACCACCACGGCCACCCCCGGGTCCTCGACAGCGGCGTGCAGCGCCTCCGCGACCTCGGAGTAGAGCGCCGAATTGAAGGCGTTGAGCTGGTCGGGACGGTTGAGGGTGAGCGTACGGACGCGGTCGCGGTCCTGGCTCAGCAGCAGGTCGGACATGTGTCTCCTATCGGCCCAGGATCAGGTCGGCGGCGCGCTCGCCGATCATGATCGAGGGCGCGTTGGTGTTGCCGCCGGTGATCGAGGGCATCACGCTCGCGTCGGCCACGCGTAGGCCGTCGATGCCCAACACCCGCAGCGACGGGTCGACCACGGCACGCTCGTCCGACCCCATCCGGCAGGTGCCGACGCCGTGGTAGACGCTGTGCACGATGTTGGGCAGCAGCTCACGGGTCGCCTCCGGGGCGGCGTACGACGGGCCGGGCGAGATCTCGCCCTGGTTGTCCCCGAGACCGACCATCATCTCGCGCACCTTCGCGATCCCGTCCAGGAGCACCTCGGTGTCCTTGCCCGACTTCAGGTACGCCGGGTCGAGCAGCGGGTGCGCGAGCGGGTCGGCGCTGGCCAGGCGTACGGTGCCGCGGCTCTCGGGGTAGATCAGCGTCGGCAGGATGCACAGGCCAGGCTTGCTCGTCGGTGGCCGGATGCCCTTGTCGCCGTCCTGGTTCGGGAACGGGTAGACCCAGTAGAGGACGTGCAGCTGCAGGTCGGGGACCCGATCGGCCAGGGCGCTGCGTACGAAGCCGAAGGCCTCGAACTGCGAGCCGGCAGCCCAGCCCTTGCGGGTGAGCCGCGACTTCGCGAAGCCGGCGGCGAAGTAGGCGGGCGTGGGCCGCCGCAGCGCCGAATCCATCCGGAACGAGACCGGCACGAACAGGTGGTCGTGGAAGTTGTCGCCGACGGGAAGGTCGGCGTGGACCTGGATGCCGTGGTCGCGAAGGTGGTCGGAATGACCGATTCCGGAGAGCATCAGCAGGTGCGGCGAGCCGTAGACGCCGGCCGCCACGATCACCTCGCGGGTCGCCCGGATGGTCTGCTTGTCGCCGTCGGCACCGACGACCTCGACGCCGGTGGCACGCGAGCCCTCGATCCGTACGCGGGTGACCTGGGCCTTGGTCAGGATGAGCAGGTTGTCCAGCGGCTGCTCGCGCAGGTAGGCCTTCGAGGCCGAGTAGCGGCGCCCCTCGGAGGCGCTGAGCTGGACGACTCCGACACCCTCCTGCTCCTTGCCGTTGTAGTCGTCGAGGGCGCTGACCCCGAGCCGCTTGGGCGCCTCGTCGAGCCAGGTCTGCGTCGCCGGGGTGAGGTCCTTCTGGTAGCGCACCTTCACCGGCCCGCCCTGGCCGCGGAACTCGTCCCCGCCGCCCTCGAAGTCCTCCATCCGCTTGAACGCCGGCAGCACGTCGTCGTAGGACCATCCGGTCGCGCCGTCGGCCGCCCAGTCGTCGAAGTTCTGGCGGTTGCCGCGCACCCAGAGCATGCCGTTGATCGAGGACGAGCCGCCCAGCACCTTGCCGCGGGTCATCGGGATGACCCGGTCGAGGGCACCACTCTGCGGGACCGACTTGTAGCCCCAGTCGACCAGCTTCTTCAGCTGTGGCGTGGAGAGCATCGCGGCGACCGCGCCGGGGAGCTCGAGCAGGTTCTTGATCCCGAAGGCGGTGTCTTTGGTGCCCGCCTCGATCACGATCACGCTGGCACCGCTCTCGGCCAGCCTGCGGGCGGTGGCGCAGCCCGCGCTCCCGGCGCCTACGACGATGTAGTCGGCTTCCATGTTCACTTCTCTCTCCCGGCGATCCCTTCCGCAAAGACTAGAACACGTTCTACTGTTGTGTCATGCGCCACGGCATCGTCCTGTTCACCTCGGACCGCGGCATCGCGCCCGCCGAGCTCGCCTCCGCCGCCGAGGAGCGCGGCTTCGACACGTTCTACGTGCCCGAGCACACCCACATCCCGGTGCGCCGCGACGCCCTGCACCCCACCGGCGGCACCGAGCTCCCTGACGACCGCTACCTGCGTACGCTCGACCCCTGGGTCACGCTCGGGACCTGCGCCGCGGTGACCTCGCGGATCGGGCTCTCCACGGCGGTCGCACTGCCGGTCGAGTCCGACCCGATCACGCTCGCCAAGACGATCGCGACCCTCGACCATCTCTCCGGCGGCCGGGTCTCGCTCGGGGTCGGGTTCGGCTGGAACACCGACGAGCTGGCCGACCACGGCATCCCGGGCGACCGCAAGCGCACCGCGCTGAAGGAGTATCTGGAGGCGATGCGCGCGCTGTGGACCGACCCGGAGGCCTCCTATGCGGGCGAGTTCGTCTCATTCGGCCCGTCGTGGGCCTACCCGAAGCCGCCACAGGGCCGGATCCCGACGATCGTCGGCGCCGGCGGCGGCCCGAAGACGCTGCGCTGGATCGCCCGCAACGCGGAGGGCTGGATGTCGACCCCGACCGAGGCCGGCATCGGCGACAAGGTGAAGACACTGCAGGACGAGTGGGAGTCGGCCGGCCGCGCGGGCAAACCCGAGGTCCGCGTCCTCGTCGCGAAGCGGCCGACACCCGACGATCTCGCCGAGTGGTCGGTGGCCGACGAGCTGATCTGGGGCGTCCCCGACACCGAGCCGGCCGGTGTGCTCACCTACCTCGACAAGCTCGCGGGCAGGCTCGACCTCGGCTGATCACCCCAGCCGCTCGCGCAGGAAGCCGACGATCCGAGCCAGGCCGCCTCGCGAGGCCGGCGAGATGCCCGGCAGGGTGAGGTAGGCGTGGGTCGCCAGCCGGGGACGATGCAAGGCCACCTCCACCCCAGCCGTACGCAGCGCCGCGGCGTAGCGCTCGGCATGCGGGCGCAGCGGGTCGAACCGCGCGGTGAGCACGAGGGCAGACGGCAGTCCGGCATGGGATCTCGCCCGCAGCGGCGAGGCCTGCCATTCCTCGGCGAGCGACCCGTCGCCGCCGAGGTAGTTCTTCACGATCTCACCCAGCCCCCGACCACGCAGGCCGACGAGATCGACGAGCGGATAGATCAGCACCTGGCCGCGGATCCAGGACTCACCCTCGTCCCGGGCGCGCAGCGCCAGGACCGCAGCCAGCGTGCCGCCGGCGCTGTCGCCCAGGACGGCGATCCTCGTCGGATCGGCGCCGAGCTCGCCGGCGTTCGCGACGACCCACGTCAGCACGGCCCAACAGTCCTCGACCGCCGCCGGATAGGGGTGCTCCGGGGCGAGCCGGTAGGCCGGCGCGACCACGATCGCCCCGGTGCGGGCCGCGATCCGGCCGGCCATCCAGCGCGACTGCTCGGGCGATCCCCAGCACCAGCCGCCGCCATGGAAGGCCAGCACGATCGGCCGCGCCGAGGCCTGGGCTCGTGGGACGTGGACCCGCAGCCGGATCTCGCCGGCCCATGCCTCGCGCACCACCACGCCTGGGTCGTCCGCTCCGAACACCCAGGTCAGGCGGCGGTTCGCCAACAGCGCCGCGCGCCGCTCGCGCAGCTCGACCATCCCGTCCACACCGCGATCCTGCACCTCGACGGCGGTCTTCGTCATGACGTACGGCCAACCGGTGGTCGAACGTCACCGCACAGCTCACGTAGACGCCTCTCAAAATAGAACACGTTCTACTATGATCGGGCCATGAGTGACATCAGCGAGATAGAGCAGCTCAAGTACCGCTACGTACGCCTCCTCGACACCAAGCAGTGGGACGAGTTCGCCACCTGCTTCAGCGACGACGCCACCGCCGACTACGCCGGGCTCTCGTTCACCTCGCCCGCCGAGCTGGTCGACTACATGCGGACCAACCTGCCCGCGGAGATCATCACGATGCACCACCTCCACCACCCGGAGATCGCGGTCGATGGCGATGCGGCCACCGGCCGCTGGTATCTCTACGACAAGGTCTTCGCCCCCGCCTACGAGTTCGCCCTCGAAGGCGCCGCCTTCTACGAGGACCGCTATATCCGTACGCCGCTCGGCTGGCGCATCGCCCACACCGGCTACGAGCGCACCTGGGAGCTCACCACCAGCTTCAAGGACCAGCCGCACGCGAAATTCACCGGACCCGGCGGACCGGCCACGCACGCCTGAGAAACGGCGGTAGGTTCGGCACCATGCGGATCGCCTTCGGAAGCGACGACGAGAACGAGACGACCCGAGCCGTGCTCGCCGAGCTGCGGGATCGCGGGGACGTCGAGGTCATCGAGACCGACTCCTGGCCCGACCTCGGCGCCGGCATCGGCCGGGCGGTCGTCGAGGGCCGTGCCGACGTCGGCGTGGTGATGTGCTGGACCGGCACCGGCACGGCGATCGCCGCCAACAAGGTCCCCGGCGTACGCGCCGCCCTCGCCTGGGAGCCCTGGATCGCCCACAACGCGCGCCTGTGGAACGACGCCAACGTCTTGGCGATGAGCCTCAAGCGCCTCGCCCCCGACGTCGCGGTCGAGGTCACCCGAGCCTTCCTCGACGAGACCGATCCCGACCCCGAGGAAGCGGCCGCGATCAAGCGCCTCGACGAGCTGTGAGCGCCGCTCCGGACACCCGGCCGCCCCCCGGTCAGCAGCAGGCGCATCCGTTGTCGCAGTCCTCGTGGCCGGTCAGGGCCCCGGCGGGAGTGCAGCAGACCTCACCACGCCACGCGTTGATCCCCTCCCCCACAGCCAGTGCCGCGATGACGAGCGCGGCGACCGAGTCGGCCCACCACCAGCCCCAGGCGCTGTTGGCGAGCAGGCCGACGAGCAGCGCGGCGGACATGTAGGTGCACAGCAGCGTCTGCTTCGAGTCGGCCACGGCGGAGTGGGAGCCGAGCTCGTTGCCGGTGCGCCGCTGGATCCAGGAGGCGGCGGGCATGACGAGCAGGCTCAGTGCGGCGATGCCGATGCCGAGGCCGGAGTGATCGGCGGCGTGCCCGGCGATCAGGCCGGTGACGGCGTCATAGGAGACGAAGGCGGCGAGCCCGAAGAAGGAGAGCGCGATGATCCGCAGCGCTACCTTCTCGCGGGCCTCGGGATCGCGGCCGGCGAACTGCCAGGCGACCGCGAGAGCGGACGAGACCTCGATGACCGAGTCGAGACCGAAGCCGAGCAGCGCCGCCGAGCCGGCGATCGCTCCGGCCGCGATCGCCACCACCGCCTCGATCACGTTGTAGGCGATGGTGAAGGCGACCAGGAGGCGGACCCGTCGCACCAGGACAGCCCGCCGAGACGGTTCGGGGCCCGAGACCGGCGGCGGCACATCCTCGCGTCGGCCGATGACATGGATCGGAAGCTCGGAGCTCACCAGTTCACCTCATGGCACTGCCGGGTCGGGGCGGTCTCGGTCTGAAGGGTGGCATGCTCGATCTGGTGCCGGGTGGCGAGCGCGGTCTGCGCCTCGGCCAGGACGGTCTGAGCATCGGTGCCGGCATCCAGGACGAGATGCGCGGTGGCGACATGCATCCCGGACGTCAACGTCCACACGTGCAGGTCGTGGACGCCGTCCACGCCCGGGACCGCTTCGAGGTCGGCGACGACCTGGTCGACCTCCATGCCCTCGGGGACGTGCTGGCCGAGAACCGCCAGGACCTGACGGCCCAGGGAGACGGCGCGTACGGCGACGAAGACTCCGATGGCGACGGCGACTGCCGTGTCCCACAACGGCTGCCCGGTGGCCGCGACCAGCAGTCCGGCCACGATCACACCGACGCTTCCGGCGGCGTCGGCCACCACCTCGAAGTAGGCGCCCTTGAGGTTGAGCGACTCGCTGGCCCCCGCACGCAGGAGCAGCATCGAGGCCAGGTTGATGGCCAGGCCGATGGCGCCGACCACGAGCATCGCCCCGGTCTGGACCTCGGATCCCTCCCCGATGCGGCCGATCGCCTCGAGCACGACGTAGACCGCGACCCCGAGCATCACCAGGACGGTCAGGCCGGAGGCGAACACCTCGACCCGGTAGGAGCCGTAGGTGCGGCGACCGGTGGTGTCGGCGCGGGTGGCGATCCGGGTCGCGACCAGCGCCGCGCCCAGCGCGACGACGTCCGCGGTCATGTGGCCGGCATCCGAGATCAGCGCCAACGACCCCGACCACAGGCCCGCGACGAGCTCGACGACCAGGAACGCCGCCACCATGGCGAAGGTGACCGCCAGCCGCCACCTGTGCCTGCCACCGGCGTGACCCACAGCGGCGCCGTGCCCGTGTCCGTGACCGTGGCCCATCAGCAGCAGCCCTGCTCGGCGGAGTCGCGGCAGGCCTCCGGGTCGGTGACCAGGATCAGGTCGTGCAGGTCAGCCAGTGCGTGCGCGAGGCGGCCGTCGGCGAGCTCGTAACGCGTCCGCCTGCCCTCGGGGACGGCGACGACCAGGCCACAGCCGCGCAGGCAGGCCAGGTGGTTCGACATCGACTGACGCGTCACGCCCAGCGACTCGGACAGCTCGGCGGGGTAGGCCGGCCCCTCGCGCAGCTGCATCAGGACCCGGGCCCGGGTGGCGTCGGAGAGGGCGTGCCCGAACCGGGCGAGGGCGTCCAGAGACGAGGTGGTGGCGGTGACCATGCCGCGACAGTACATCGAAACATGTATTCAGCAAAAGCTGAACCGTCGCAGGACCGGTCAGTCCAGCTCCCGGTAGTTGCTGCGGAAGAAGAGCAGCGGCTCCGTGGCGGCGCCCTCCTCGAGGTCCAGGACGCGGCCGACGACGAGATAGTGGTCGCCCTCCTCGTGGACCGAGTGGACCGCGCAGTCGAGATAGCCGACGGCGCCGTCGAGATGCGGGTCGCCGTGATGGGCCGACGGGGTCCAGGAGATGTCGGCGTACTTGTCCGCGGCACGCGAGGCGAACTGGTTCGAGACGGCCTCCTGGCCGGCGGCGAGGATGTTGACCGAGAAGTGCCCGGCGCGACGGATCCGAGCCCAGGCCCGCGAGGACTTCGTCGGCGCGAAGAGGATCAGCGGCGGCCGCAGCGACACCGAGGAGAACGACTGGCAGGTCATCCCGACCGGGCCCTCGGCGGTCTGCGCCGCGATCACGGTGACGCCGGAGGCGAACCGGCCCAGCACCGTACGGAACCGGGCGTCCGCCTCCGCGTCGGCAGGGGTCTCCGGTGGGGACGGTGGCGCCTCGAAGTCGAAGCGACCGTGGAAGGACTCGATCAGCTCCGGATGCGGCCAGCTCTCGGCGGCATCGGGAGACATCCCATCAGGCACCTCTATACGCATACCCGATCACTGGCCTACGCCGAAGTCGTGACCCCAGTACGAGACGGCCGTGGACTCCCGGGCGACCCACTTCTGGTCGTCGACCTGCAGCCCCTCGGTGCCGAACTCGATGTCGAAACCACCCGGCGACTTCACGTAGAAGGAGACCATCTCGTCGTTCATGTGCCGACCGAGGGTCGCCGAGAGCTTCGCGCCGTACTTCTTCACCCGCTCCAGCGCCCGGCCGACGTCGTCGAGCTTGTCGACCTCGAGCATGATGTGGACGCACTTGGAGTCGTTGGGGAACGGCAGGAACGCCAGCGAGTGGTGGCGCGGGTTGATCCCGAGGAACCGCAGCCAGATCTTCGTGCCGGGCTCCTTGCCTGCGAACTCCCCCGGCATGCTCATCGAGTCACGCAGCCGGAACCCGAGCGTGTCGCGGTAGAACTCCAGTGCCTCGACGTCGTCGGAGACCGGGATCACCACGTGGCCCATCCCCTGCTCGCCGGTCACGAAGGTGTGGCCGTAGGGCGAGACCGCAGGGCGGCGCTCGTAGGTGATGCCGTGGAAGAGCTCGAAGACGTTGTCGAAGGGGTCGCGGAAGCGCAGCATCTCCTGCACCCGGCGCTCGGCGAGCTCCTCAGGGGTGCCCTCCTCGACCTCGACCCCGGACTTCTCCAGGTGCTCGCGGGCCTGCGCCAGCGCGGTGTGGTCGGCGACCTCCCAGCCGACGCAGCTGAGCTGGTCCACATCGCCCGGCTCGATCACCAGCCGGGCCGAGACCTCGTCGATGCGGTAGTAGAGGTGATCCGGGTCCGGCCCCTTGGCCGTGATCAGCCCGAGGACCTTCTCCGCGAACGTACGCCACGCCTCCAGGTCGGTGCTGGTGACGCGTACGTAGCCCATGGACTTGATGTCGATCATGCGCGCTCCTTGTGCCGCTTCAGGAAGTTGACCGCGATCTCGCGGAACTCGTCGGCGGCCTCGATCTGTGCCCAGTGCCCACAGCGCGGGAAGACATGCAGCTGCGCCTTGGGGATCAGCTTGAGAGCGGGGAACGCTCCGTCGAGCGGGTTGACCCGGTCCTCGCGCCCCCAGGTGAGCAGGGTGTGGTGCTTGAGCCGGTGCGCCTCGCGCCACAGCATGCCGTCCTCGGCGGTCTCGGGGTTGTAGAACGACCACCCCATCGACGCCATCGCCTCGCGCGCGCCGGGCGCCGTCGCGTCCGCGAACCGCTCCTCGACCAGCTCGTCGGTGACCAGCCGCTGATCGACGACCATGGTCGAGATGAACGCCTTGAGCGCCTCCCGTGTCGGGTCGCCGGAGAAGTCCATCAGGCGCTGTACGCCCTCGGTGGGATCGGCATGGAAGAGGTTGAGCGAGAGCCCGCCCGGCCCCATCAGCACCAGCCGCCCCACCCGGTCCGGGTAGGTCAGCGCGATCCGCATGGCGGTCCCGCCACCGAGCGAGTTGCCCAGCAGGTGCACCTTCTTCAGGCCCAGCTCGTCGAGGAGGGCGATCACCGCATCGCCGGCGAAGCGGTAGTAGTTGCCCACCACCTCCGGCTTGTCGGAGGCCCCGAAGCCGGGCTGGTCGACCAGGATCGTGCGGAAGTCGGCCGCGAAGCCCTCCAGCGCGGTGCCGAAGTTGGACCACGACGAGGCCCCGGGACCCCCGCCGTGAAGCATCACCAGAGGCAGCCGATCGTCCTGCGGCGAGCCGAGATCGTAGTAGCGCAGCGAGATCTCCCCCGCCGCCTCGGTCTTGATCCGGACGTCGTGGGCGACGTCATCCTTCACGAGAACCATCTCAGTACATCCCCGGGTCGACCTTGTGCCCGAACTCGGAGGCGCCGTACATCTGCAGCGCCCGCTCGGGGTCGTTGGCGGCGTGGACGCGGCCCGCGTGGGCGTCGCGCCAGGCCCGCTGGAGCGGGGTGCCGTTGGCCAGCGCCCGGCCGCCGGAGGCCTCGAAGAGCAGGTCGATCGCGTCGATCGCCCGCTGGGTGCCGAGGACCTGGTCGCGCCGGATCCGCAGCCGCTGGGTGATCGGGATCTTCTCGCCGCGCGCGACGTAGGCCTGCTGCTCGCGGATGTTGCCCATCAGCAGCGCCCAGGCGGCGTCGATGTCGGAGGACGCCGTCGCCACGCGCACGGCGGCGAAGGGGTCCAAGGACGCCTTCTCACCGTAGGAGGCGCGGACCCGGTTCTGCTGCATGGCCACGTGCTCCTCGTAGGCGCCGCGGGCCATGCCGATGATCGGCGTGGTGATCGTGGTGGTGAACAGCGAGTGGAACTGCAGCTTGTAGAGGTCACCGGTGTTGACCGCCTGCCCGGGACCCTTGCAGCGTCCGGTCTCGGCCATCGAGAGCGTGAACGTCTCCGGGACGAAGACGTCCTCGACCACGATGTCGTTGGAGCCGGTGCCCGCCAGGCCGACGACGTTCCAGACGTCGACGATCTCGTAGCGCTCGCGCGGCACCAGGAACGTACGGAAGTCGACCACCTGGCCCTCGTCGTTGAAGACGAGGCCGCCGAGCAGCACCCAGGTGGCGTGCGCACAGCCGGAGGAGAACGACCAACGCCCCGAGAGGTTGAAGCCGCCCTCGGTGATGACCGCCTTGCCGACCGGGGCGTAGGAGGAGGAGACCCGGGTGTCGGGGTCCTCGCCCCAGACCGCCTGCTGGGCCTCGTCGTCGAAGAGCGCGATCTGCCAGGGGTGCACACCCAGGACGCTGGAGACCCAGCCCGTCGATCCGCATGCCGAGGCGATGTCGCGCACACAGGTGTAGAAGTCGACCGGGTCCGCCTCGAGACCGCCGAACCGGGCCGGCTGCAGCAGCTTGAAGAAGCCGACCTCCTCCAGCTCCTTGACGCTGGACTCGGGCACGACCCGGAGACGCTCGGTCTCCTCGGCGCGCTCCCTGATCGTGGGCAGCAGGTCCTGCACCCCGTCCCTGACGGTCTGTGCGTCCTTGTGGGGGCGCTGTGTCGGTTCGCTCACCGCTCTGCCTTCCTGCATGGTGTCCATGAGTCCTCGGGCGGCGCGGTTCGTGCGCTGCCGATGGATCAATACTAGAACACGTTTCAGTTTTGTCGAGTCCCCGGGCGTGTTTAGTGCACTGTCGTCTATGGTAGAACGTGTTTCAGTTCTGAGACAGAGGCGAGGTTGAGGGAGCACCATGGGACAGAGTGATGCGGGGCAGCCGGTGACCGAGGCGGCCAGCGACGAGACGTACGACGTCGTGGTCGTGGGTGCCGGAGGCGCCGGGATGACCGCCGCGCTTGCCGCCGCCCGCCGCCACGGCCTCGAGACCGTCGTCATCGAGAAGAGCGCCTACTTCGGCGGTTCGACGTCCCGCTCGGGCGGCGGGGTCTGGATCCCGCGCAACCACGCCCTCGAGGCGGCCCACCAGAAGGACTCCCCCGAGGCCGCCAGCCTCTACCTCGAGTCGATCGTCGGCGACGTCGTGCCCAGCGACCGGCGTGAGACGTTCCTCGACCGCGGCCCGGAGGTGCTCTCGTTCGTCTGCGATAAGACGCCGGTGCGATTCAACTGGGTCCCCGACTACGCCGACTACCACCCCGAGGCCCCCGGCGGCCGCGGTGCCGGCCGCTCCGTGGAGCCGGTCCCGCTCGACGCCCGGGTGATCGGCGAGGAACTCTCGCGACTGCATCCGCCCTATACGAAGTCGCCGGCCAACATGGTCGTCACCCAGGCCGACTTCCGCAAGATCAGCCTCGGCATGCGCACGATCAGGGGCCCGATCACGATGGTCAAGATCGCTGTCGCACGGATCCTCGCCGGACTTCTCGGGAAGAAGATGTACGCCATGGGCGCGGCGCTCGCGATCGGGCTGCGCAAGGGGCTCCTGGATGCCGGCGTCGAGATCCGCTACCAGACCGAGCTCGTCGGCCTGGTCACCGAGGGCGGCCGCGTCGTGGGAGTCGAGGTGCGCCACGGTGAGTCCGGTCCGACGACAGTGATCCGGGCACGGCGCGGCGTGATCCTCGGCTCCGGTGGCTTCGAGCGCAACCTGGAGATGCGGGAGAAGTACCTGCCCGCCCCGACCTCGGTCGAGTGGACCACCGGCGCCTTCTCCAACACCGGCGGCGGCATCCTGGCCGGGATCGCGGCCGGTGCGGACACCGACCTGATGGACGAGTCCTGGTGGGGTCCGACGATCCCGTTCCCCGGTCGGCCGTGGTTCGCGCTCGCCGAGCGCAACCTGCCCGGCTCGATCATCGTCAACGGCGCGGGCAAGCGGTTCATGAACGAGGCGCTTCCCTACGTCGAGGCCGTCCACGAGATCTACAAGGGCCAGGAGACTGGCGTCTCACACGTCCCGGCCTGGCTGGTCTTCGACCAGCGCTACCGCAACCGCTACATCTTCGCCGGTCTCGGACCCGGGCAGCCGTTCCCGGGCCGCTGGCTCAAGAGCGGGGTCGTGGTGAAGGCCTCGACGGTGGAGGCGCTGGCCGAGAAGATCGAGGTGCCCGTCGACGGGCTGCGCGAGACGCTGGCCCGGTTCAACGGCTTCGCCGAGTCCGGCGTCGACGAGGACTTCCACCGCGGCGAGTCGACCTACGACAAGTACTACTCCGACCCCACCGTCAAGCCGAACTGCTCGCTCAACGTCATCGACCAGGCGCCCTTCTACGCCGTCAAGATGGCTCCCGGCGACCTCGGCACCAAGGGCGGCCTGGTCACCGACAGGCGTGCCCGAGTCCTGCGCCCCGACGGCTCCGCCATCGAAGGCCTGTACGCCGCCGGCAACGTCTCCTCCGCCGTCATGGGCCGCACCTACGCCGGTCCCGGCGCCACCATCGGTCCCGCCCTGGTCTTCGGCTATCTGGCCGCCGAGGACTGCGCCGTCTCGCTCACCGAGCCCGAAGACAAGGAGCACAGCTGATGCCCATCGACCCGGCCAAGGCCATCGGCGCGGAGTTGCCGTCCCAGTCTTTCTCGTGGAGTTCCTCCGACGTGCTGCTCTACCACCTCGGCATCGGCGCCGGATCGCGTCCCGGTGACGCGACCGACCCGGCCGCGCTGCGCTACACACTCGACTCCGACGCTCTGACGGTGCTGCCGTCCTTCGGGGTCGTGGCGCCGACCTTCCACGTCACCGAGCCGCCCTCGCTCGACCTCCCGGGCTGCGACATCGACCTGGCCTCGGTGCTCCACGGCTCCCAGGAGATCCACGTCGACGGCCCGATCCCCACCGCGGGAGAGGCCGTCGTCTCGACCCGGATCGCCGAGGTCTGGGACAAGGGCAAGGCCGCCGTCATCGTCCAGGAAGGCGTCGCCACGACCACGTCCGGCGATCCGTTGTGGACGGTCAGGAGCTCGATCTTCGTACGCGGCGAGGGCGGCTTCGGAGGCGAGCGCGGGCCGTCGACGTCGCTGCCGGTTCCCGACCGCGCGCCGGATGCTGTGAGTGCGTACGACGTCACCGAGCAGCAGGCGCTGCTCTACCGGCTGTGCGGCGACCGCAACCCGCTGCACGCCGACCCCGCCTTCGCCGCCAAGGCAGGCTTCCCCAAGCCGATCCTGCACGGGCTGTGCTCCTACGGAATCGTGCTGCGCGAGGCGACCCGGCTGCTCCTGGACGGCGACGCGACCCGGGTCGCCGGGTTCGGCGCCAGGTTCGCCGGCATCGTCTTCCCCTGCGAGACGATCTCGATCGAGGCGTGGGACGAGAAGCCGAAGATCCTGGTCAGAGCCACGATCTCGTCAGCTGATCCGGCGCGTGACGGCGCCCCTGTCCTCGCCGACTGCTACCTGGAGGCGACCGGAGCAACCGAGCGAAGCGAGGAGGTGCGATGAGCCGCGCGAGGTGTAACACGTCGTTCGTAGGACTACTCGCCCTATGGGAACGACCGGATAGTCCTACGAACGACGTGTTACAGGCGAGGACGGCATGAGCGGCACGACACTCCCCGACGTACTCTCCCCCGCCGACGTCGAGGAGCGGTTCGGCGGCTGGTCGGAGGAGACCGACGTGATCGTGGTCGGCTTCGGCGTGGCCGGCGGGGCCGCGGCGCTGGAGGCGGCCAGGGCGGGCGCCCGCACGATCCTCCTGGAGCGCGCTGCCGAGCCCGGTGGCACCTCGGCGATGGCCGGCGGCCACTTCTACCTCGGCGGCGGCACCGCGGTGCAGAAGGCGACCGGGATCGAGGACTCCGCCGAGGAGATGTTCAACTACATCCGCGCCGTCTCCAAGGAACCCGAGGACGACAAGATCCGGGCCTACTGCGACGACTCGGTCGAGCACTTCGACTGGCTCGAAGCGCTCGGCTTCGAGTTCGAGCGCACCTTCTGGCCGGGCAAGGCCGTCATCCAGCCCGGCACCGAGGGGCTGATGTACACCGGCAACGAGAAGGTCCACCCCTTCCGTGACCTTGCCGTCCCGGCGCCGCGCGGTCACAAGGTGCCGGTCCCGGGCGACACCGGCGGCGCCAAGCTGGTCGTCGACCGGATGGCCGACCGGCTGGCCGAGACGTCGGCAGTGATCCGCTACGAGACCGGTGCCACCAACCTGGTGATCGAGGACGGCCGCGTCGTCGGCCTGGCCTGGCGCCGGTTCGAGGAGCGTGGCGCGATCCGCGCCAAGGCGGTGATCCTCGCCGCCGGCGGCTTCGTCGGCAACGCCGACATGGTCGCCGAGCACACGCCTCGGCTCGGCGAGAAGCTCTTCCCGCTGGCCTCCACCTACGACGACGGCCTCGGGCTGCGCCTGGGCGCCTCCGCGGGCGGCCGCTGGCGGTTCATGGACGAGCCGTTCCAGACCGCGCCGTTCTACCCGCCCTCGATCCTGCTCACCGGGATCATCGTCAACAAGCACGGCAAGCGGTTCGTGGCCGAGGACTCCTACCACGCGCGTACGGCCGCCTTCGTCATGGAGCAGCCGGACTCGGCCGCGTTCCTGATCGTCGACTCGGCGCACATCGAGCACCCGAAGATGCCGCTGTGCCCGTTCATCGACGGCTGGGAGACGGTCGAGGAGATGGCGGCCGGCCTTGGCGTACCCATCGACGCCCTGAACGCGACACTGACCTCCTACAACACCCATGCCGCCGGCAGCGAGGACCCCGAGCTCCACAAGGCGCCGGAGTGGACCGAGCCGCAGGACACCGGCCCTTGGGGCGCCTACGACCTCTCCCTCGGCAAGGCGATGTACGCCGGGTTCACCATGGGTGGTCTGGCGACCACCGTCGAAGGTGAGGTACGCCGCGAGGACGGCTCCGCGATCGCGGGCCTGTACGCCGCCGGCGCCTGCGCGGCCAACCTCGCCCAGGACGCCAAGGGCTACGCATCCGGCATGCAGCTCGGAGACGGCTCCTACTTCGGCCGGCGCGCCGGGCGCCATGCGGCCGGGCTGGACTGACCGGCACGGGTGACGGGCCTCACAACCTCGGCGCGTCCGGCGAGACCGATCGCCGGCCGACCCCAGGTTCCGGCTAGTCTTTACATACGCTCACCAAGCGAACTGTTGCCATATCACATAACTCTTCAGACGTGAATGGCTTTGGTAAAAATTAGGACTTTCGACCCTACGCGCATCGCGAGCCTGGCTGGTTATGTATACGCGACGCCACGGGCATCGCCGGTGTTGGCTCCCCGACGCGTCCGCAGGCCATCGTTCCCCACTCGACGCCTGTCGCCGAACTAGCCGAAAGGAATCCCCATGTTCGACTTCCGGAGCCCGGCCGGCCTCATGGTCATCGCCGCCCTGGTTGTCATCACGCTCGTGGTGGTCGGCGCAATCGCCGGCAACAGCCCTTCCTGATCCTGACGCCGACTTCCTGACCAGGAAGCCGCAGGCCCCGGCTCGATGAGCCGGGGCCGCGTACGTTTCTCGACCAGTCCGGATCAGCGGGTGAAGACCGCCACCGTCCGGGCAGGCACCGTGAAGGTGCCCGAGCCCGCCTCGAACGAGGACGACTTCACGACCTCGTCCGAGCCCTCGGCCTGAGTCGGGTGCAGGCGGTAGCCGGTGCCCTCAGCCTCCTTCACCGTCTGCTGCTGCGTCGTCGTGGTCGCGTTGAAGACGACCACGAGGTCACCGAGTCGCATGGTGATCACTCCCGGCGTCTCGTCCTTCCCCGAGAGCGGGAACCCGAGCTTCTCCTGGACCTGGCCGGTGGTGGACAGGTGGAAGGCCGGCTCGTCCGTACGGATCCTCAGCAGGTCCTGGTAGGCGGCCGAGGCACCGTCGATCTCTGAGCAGCCCGGCGCCGAGGTCGAGGTCAGCAGCGGCTTGGCGAAGGGCCACTTGTCCTCGTTGTCTGCCGCGGGCGGCAGACCGCGACCGAAGCCGTTGCCGGCGTCGCAGTCCCAGTGGATGGCGTTGAACCAGTCGCCGGAGTCGTAGGAGTTGCGGTCCAGCGACTTCGAGCGGAGCAGGTCGGTGCCGGCCTGGGAGAGCGCCGGGCCCTGTGAGAGCGCGGCCGTGGCCATGGCGAGCACCTGCATCCGGGAGCGGTCCGCGGTGCTGGTCGATGCGGGCAGCTTGAAGGTGAGCGCGTCGTAGAGCGACTCGTTGTCGTGGGCGTCGGCGTAGGCGAGCGCGTCTCCGGGCTCGTCCGCGTAGCCGGCCGGCGAGCCGTTGTAGTCGACCTGGGAACCCTTCACCTGGTTGCCCGCGGTGTCGGTGAACGAGTAGTCGGCGAGGTTGCCGGACAGCCCGACCTTGATCAGGTCCTGGTAGTGCAGCAGCCGCGCCCGCTGCTGCGCCTCGGTGCCGTTGGCGGTCGAGGAGTTGGGGTCGGTGTAGAGACCGCTCGCGAAGCCCTGGACGCCCGGATCGGCGTCGAACGGCCCACCGCCGCGTACGGCATCTCTGGCGCGGTCGCTGAACGTGGCGATGCCAGTGCCCGCCATGTTCTTCTGGGTGGCCTGCACGAAGCGGGCGTCGTCGGCGATCTCACCGAAGTTCCAGCCCTCGCCGTAGAGGATGATCCTCTTCCCGTCGACGCCGTCCTTCTCGAGCGTGAGGGCGTCGAGCGCCTTGCGGACGGCCAGGATGTTGGCCTTGGGGTGGTGGCCCATCAGGTCGAAGCGGAAGCCGTCGACCTTGTACTCCTTGGCCCAGGTGAGGATCGAGTCGACGACTAGCTTGCCCATCATCGCGTTCTCGGGTGCGGTGTTGGAGCAGCAGGTGGAGTTGGCGACCGAGCCGTCGGCAAGGAGCCGCTGGTAGTAGCCGGGCACGATCTTGTCGAGCACGGACGTCTTCGCCTGGCCGCTGCTGGTGGTGTGGTTGTAGACCACGTCCATGACGACGCGCAGACCGTCCTCGTTGAGCGACTTCACCATCTGCCGGAACTCGACGGTCCGGTCGGTGCCGTCCGGATCGGTGGCGTAGGAGCCCTCCGGGACCGTGTAGTGGTAGGGGTCGTAGCCCCAGTTGTACGCATCCCCGGCAGCCGCCGCGGCGACGCACTCCTGTTGCTTGTCGCTGTCAGGGGCGTAGGACGCGAGGTCGCAGTCGGGCATGGTCTGGTCGCTCTTCCTCTCCGGGATCGTGGCAATGTCGAACGCCGGCAGCAGGTGGACGTAGGACGTGCCCGCCTCGGCCAGCTTGCGCAGGTGCCTCACCCCGTCGCTGTCCTCGTCGGCGAACGCGAGGTAGCCACCTCGGTGGTCGCTGGTCTCGTCCTCGACGGAGAAGTCGCGGATGTGGAGCTCCTGGATCTGGGCGTCCTTCATCGCCACGGCCTTCGGCTTCTTCAGGGTGGTCCAGCCCTTGGGGGCGAGCGACCTGTCGCCGAGGTCGACGACGAGGCTGCGCTCGGAGTCGGCGGTTAGTGCGACCGAGTAGGGGTCGGTGACCTTGTTCGTGACGAGCTTCTGCCCGCTCGGCGCCCACACGGTCACGGCGTAGCGGTACTCCTTGCCGCGCCAGGCCGTGGCGGAGCCGGTCGCCGACCAGACACCGCTGGCGCCGTCACGGCGCATCGGAACCGTCTTGGCCCCGAGCTCGAGCGAGACCTCGTGGGCGGTCGGCGCCCAGACGGACAGGGTGACCCTGCCGCCCCTGAACACCGGTCCGAGCGATGCCTTCTCCGCCTTCGCGGCGTAGAGGTCGTCGAGGATGCCCTGCGTCTGGACACCGGTCCCCGTGACCAGGGCACCGTTGCCGATGCGCTGGGTGAGCAGGACCTGGCCGGAGAGCGCCTCCCGGATCCGGTCCCGGTCGCGGGTGTCGACGGTGAAGGCGGCGTAGTCCTTCAGGTGCGGGAACCGCGCCTTCTGCTCCTCGCTCAGGGTCGCGGCCCGGAGCCGCAGCCAGCGGCCCTCGCTGCTGAGGGCGCCGTCCTCGACGGTGATGCCGCCGTCGCGGTCGTAGACCAGCTGCGTGGACAGCGCCGAGCCGCTCGCCATCTCCTTCGGCAACACCACGGTCTCCCGGTCGATCCACTGTGCCTGCGCCTTCGTCAGGTCGAGCTCGGGTGCCGAGCCGACCGACGGCAGCAGGTAGCCGGTGTCGCCGGAGTTGAGCCACACCTCGTGGCCGTACGTGGTCAGGTCGAGCGAACGGTCGTTGGGGATGTCCTTCTCGTCGCCCTTGTGGACGATGTAGTTGAGCGAGGTGGCGCCGTCGACGAGGGGCACCTCGAAGGTGACGCCGTAGGCGTCCTCGCCGGTGGGCTGCAGCGGCTTGGACCACTCGGTCGGGCTGGCGGCGCCGGTCCAGGTGTGCAGGCCCCAGCCGTCGTAGTCGCCGTCGGCGCGGTGCAGGTGGATGACCGCCTTGGACGTGTCGGGCGCCGGGTAGACGCCGTCGGGCCTGGTGGTCTGCTGGCCGTCGCTGCCGGCCTCGACCCAGACCTCGCCCGTCTCGGCGAGATCGATCGTCCGCTCGCCGCCGTCGGCGGTGCCGTCCTTCTCGAGCGTGTACGTCACCGAGGACGCGCCGTCGGGGAGCTTCACCCAGGCGAACGCGCCGTAGGCGTCGCGGCCGCTGAACTCGCCGTTTCCCTCGCCAGCGGAACCAGCGGTCTGGAGGGTCCAGCCGGTGTAGTCGCCGTCGGCCCGCCGGTAGTGCACGACCGCGTAGTCGCGGTCGATGGCGCTCGGCTTCTCGGCCTCGGGCGCCTGTCCCGCCGTGGTCTCGGCCAGGTCGCTCGCGGTGCGTCCGTCGCGGTCGACGACCACCGCCTTGTAGCGCAGCGCGGTGCCGGCGGCGACGGTCGCGGGGACGTACTGGGTGATCTTGTAGGGAGCGTGGTCGACCGAGCCGAGCGTGCGCCACTTTCCGTTGCCGACCTGGGCGGCGAAGACGACGCGGGCACCGTCGGTCTCCCCCGGGTCGGCGGAGAGGGTGACCGTGCCGGTGGCGCCGGGGTCCGGGGCGGTCAGCGACAAGGTGGGCTTCGCGGTGGCCGCCGGGAGCTCGGCCTCGGCGCGCAGCACGACCGAGGAGAGTGCGGGGACGGTCACCTCGACCTCGCCGTCGGCCGCGGTCTCGGTGGCGTCGCCGCCGTAGATCGTCTCGAAGGCGGCCGACTCCACGGGCAGGGATACGGTCTTCGCCTCGGTGGCGTTGTTGACCGCGACCACGTACTCCCGGTCCTCACCGGTGCGCGAGAACGCGTAGACGGAGTCCTTGGCGTAGAGCTCCTGCTGGGTGCCGTCAGTCAGCGCGGGGTGGTCCTTGCGGAGCTTCGCGAGCGCGGTGATCGCGGTGTAGAGCGGATGATTGGTGTCGTACGCGTCGTCGGCATGCGTGCGGTCCGTGCCGATCTGGTCGTCGTCGAGGTAGTCGGCGACCTTCGAGCCGAACAGCGTCTGACGGGCGTCCTTGTCGCCGCCGGCGCCGGTGAAGCCCTGCTCGTCGCCGAAGTAGACGACCGGGTTGCCGCGGGAGAGGAACATCAGCTCGTTGGCCAGCCGGGCGCGCTGGACGAGCTCGGCGTCGGTCGCGTCGGGGTGGTCGGCCGCGAGGAAGGTGCCGATCCGGCCCATGTCGTGGTTGCCGAGGAAGGTGACCTGCTCGTAGGCGTTGGCCTTGTCGGTGGCGTACTTGTAGTCGTCGGCGAAGACCTTGGCGAGCCGGTCGGCCGGGGCACCCAACGAGGCG
The DNA here is from genome assembly GCF_042788075.1 of Nocardioides sp. YIM B13467. Taxonomy (NCBI): domain Bacteria; kingdom Bacillati; phylum Actinomycetota; class Actinomycetes; order Propionibacteriales; family Nocardioidaceae; genus Nocardioides; species Nocardioides sp. YIM B13467. Next base: position 4,358,787 of record NZ_JBHZPJ010000046.1, on the reverse strand, counting down.
TAGGCACGGGCAGCGTCCTGGAACGGGAAGTCCAAGGTGGCGTCGAGACGGCCGCGGGTGACGTACGGCGAGGTGACGTCGCTGTCGGCGGAGTAGACCTCGCCGAACATGAAGAAGTCCTCGCGACCCTGCTTGGCGGCGTAGGCGTCCAGAGCGGTCGCCCACTCGGTCCAGAAGTCCAGGTCGACGTGCTTGACGGTGTCGATGCGGAAGCCGTCGATGTCGAAGTCGCGGACCCACCGCTGGTAGATCTTCGTCATCCCCTCGACGACCTCGGGGCGCTCGGTCCAGAGGTCGTCCAGGCCGCTGAAGTCGCCGTACGTGGTCGACTCGCCCTCCCAGGTGGAGTCGCCGCGGTTGTGGTAGAGCGTCGGGTCGTTGAGCCAGGACGGCACCATCTCGCCGGTGTTGGCCGGGGTGTAGGGGAACGAGTCGTCGTCGACCTTCGCGTCGTCCGAGCTGGGCTCGGCGTCGTCGAAGGGACGGCCCTCGGTGTCGATGTACGGGAAGGCGCCCTTGGGGCGGTAGCCGTACTTCTTCTCCGCGTAGTCGACGGTGTCGGCGGTGTGGTTGGTGATGACGTCGAAGAAGACCTTCATGCCCTTGGCATGGGCAGCGTCGACGAGGGTCTCGAGGTCCTCGTTGGTGCCGAAGTGCGGGTCGACCTGGGTGAAGTCGGTGATCCAGTAGCCGTGGTAGCCGGCCGAGGCGTTCGCGCCCTCGCCCTGGACCGGCTTGTTCTTGAAGATCGGAGCCATCCAGATGGCGGTGGTGCCGAGGCCCTTGATGTAGTCGAGCCGCTCGGTGAGGCCCTGGAGGTCGCCGCCCTGGTAGAAGCCCTTGTCGGTCGGGTCGAACCCGGTCTCGGTACGGCTTCCGGTCAGGCCGCCCTTGTCGTTGCCGGTCTCGCCGTTGGCGAAGCGGTCGGGCAGCACGAAGTAGAACTGCTCCTTCGTCGCCTCGTGACGGGCCGGCTCGGCGGCCAGCTTGGCGTCCGACGGCGGCTTCGGGGCGGCGGCGGTCGCCGACTCCGACGTGGCCGTCTGCAGCACCGTGGCGAGCAGTGCGGTCGCCAGCACGGTCGCTGCGATCCTGGGCGCGCCGTGTGCGCCACTTCTTCGATTCACCTTTGAGGGCCTCTCTGGATTGTGCGGGGGCATGCGGTGGAGACCGACCGCCCGGCGCCCATGGGGGGCGACGCCGGACGGTCGGACGAATGGATCAGCTGCAGGTCATCGCGCCGACGTGCAGCGCGAGGGCGGTGTTGGCCCCGAGGGTGGCGGTGAACTGGCCGGAGCCGTTCACCGTGACGTTCTTGCCGCTCTGTACGTCGCAGTAGGTGCCAGCTGCCAGCGACGTCTGGAAGGTGCGGGTCAGCGACGAGGACTCGTGGTTGATCGCCACGTACGCCTTGCTGCCGCGGCCGAAGGCGATGGCGTCGGCGCCGTTGTCCCACCAGTTGGTGACGGCCTGACCGCGGGCGGTGTTGCGGAAGGCGACCATCTTCTTGATCTCGGGCCACGCGTGCTGGCACTTCCAGCCGTCCTGCCAGCAGGCGTTGACGGTGCCGGCGTTGGGCGGGCCGGCGTCCTTGTCACTCCACTCGTAGCCGGAGTGGATGTCGGGCGAGCCGTACGGCCAGGCCAGCATGAAGACGTTGGCCAGGGTGTAGTTGGCGCCGTCCTTGTAGTTGAGCGTGTCGCCGCCGCGCTCGGTGTCGTGGTTGTCGACGAAGACGGCCGAGCTGCCCGAGGACATGTAGCCCCAGCCCTCGCCGTAGTTCTTCAGGTAGGCGAGGTTCTCGTTGTTGAAGACCCGCTTCAGATCGCGGGCGTAGCGGAACTCCTGGACGTCGCCGTTGCCGAGGTACTCGCTGGGCGAGACCGCCTCCCCCGCGCCGAAGATGGCCTCCTGCTTCCAGTAGGCGTTCGGGTTGCTCAGCCGGGACTTGATGTTGGCCAGGTCCGAGGCGGCCATGTGTTTGGCGGCGTCGATCCGGAAGCCGTCGACGCCGAGCGAGAGCAGGTCGTTGAGGTAGCCGGCGATCTTGCCGCGTACGTAGTCCTCGCCGGTGTCGAGATCGGCGAGGCCGACCAGCTCGCACTCCTGGACGTTGGTGCGGTCCTGGTAGTTGCTGATCGTGGCCGTGCAGTTGTCGAGGTCGTAGCTCGAGTAGAGGCCGGGATAGTCGTACTTGCTGTAGGACGAGCCGCCTGTTCCGGTGCCGGAGCCCGCGGACATGTGGTTGATGACGGCGTCGGCGACGACCTTCACGCCGGCGGCGTGACAGGTGTCGATCATGTTCTTGAAGGCGGTGCGGTCACCCAGCCGGCCCGCGATCTTGTAGCTGACGGGCTGGTAGGACGTCCACCACTGCGAGCCCTGGATGTGCTCCTGGGGTGGGGACACCTGGACGTAGCCGTAGCCGGCCGGGCCCAGGGTGCTGGTGCACTCGCGGGCCACCGAGGCGAAGTTCCATTCGAACATCACCGCGGTGACGTCCTTGTCTCCCGGTGGCGCGGCCTGTGCCGGGGCCGAGACCGGGATCGTGAGCGCGACAGCAGCTCCCGCCGAGAGGGCAAGTGCGGCAGCCATGGACTTTCGGGCCATGGATCCTCCTAGGTCGAAGGCAACGCGCCGTGTCCGGATGGGGGTGGTGGGGTGACACAGCGCGGCTGAATCTTGCTGCAAGATCTTGCAGCCCGACCGTATGAGTGATGCCGGTCACACGTCAACCCCTGACGCGAGGACGTCTCAAAGCAGCACCCCCGGGCGTAGCCCAGGGGTGCAAGACTTTGCGCAAAATTTCAGAGCCGCGCGTCGGCGGTCCGGCGCGGTCAGGGTGCAGTCAGCACCAGTCCGCTCGTCGGTACGCCGGTGCCCGCCGTCACGAGCACGTGGGCGGCGCCGGTGACCTGGTTCACCGAGGTGCCGCGCACCTGGCGTACACCCTCGGCGATGCCGTTCATGCCATGCAGGTACGCCTCGCCGAGCTGGCCGCCATGGGTGTTGACGGGCAGCCGCCCGCCGATCTCGATGGCCTCGTCGCGTACGAAGTCCTTCGCCTCTCCCCTGCCGCAGAAGCCGAGCTCCTCGAGCTGCATGAGTACGTAGGGGGTGAAGTGGTCGTAGAGCACCGCGGTGTCGATGTCGGCCGCGGTGAGGCCCGACTGGCGCCACAGATCCTTGGCGACCACGCCCATCTCCGGGATGCCGATCTCGTCGCGGTAGTAGGAGGTCATCACGTACTGGTCGGCGGCGCTGCCCTGGGCGGCCGCGGCGATGGTGACCGGCGGGTTGGGCAGGTCGCGAGCCCGCTCGGGGCTGGTGACGACGATCGCGACAGCGCCGTCGGACTCCTGGCAGCAGTCGAGCAGGTGGAGCGGGTCGGCGATCATCCGGGAGGCCTGGTGGTCCTCGAGCGTGATCGGCTTCCGGTAGAAGAACGCGGCGGGGTTGGTCGCGGCGTGGCGCCGGTCGGCGACGGCCACGGCACCGAAGTCCGCGCTGTTCACGCCGTAGTCGTGCATGTAGCGGCGTGCCTGCATGGCGACCGTCGCCGCAGGGGTCGAGAGACCGAGCGGGTAGGTCCAGGCGTTGTCGATGCCGTTGGTGTTGACCTGCTGCGCAGCCCACGGCTGCACCTGCCCGAAGCGCTGCCCCGAGCGCTCGTTGAAGCCGCGGTAGGCGACCACCACATCGGCTACACCCGTCGCGACCGCCATCGCGGCCTGCTGGATCGTCGCACAGGCCGCGCCGCCGCCGTAGTTGATCCGCGAGAAGAACCGCAGGTCGCCGAGCCCGAGCTCACGGGCCAGCGCGATCTCGGCGCTGGTGTCCATGGTGAACGTGGTCACCCCGTCGACATCTGCTGGGGCGAGGCCGGCGTCCTTCAGGGCTGCCCTGGTCGCCTCGACGCTCAGCTGGAGCTCGGACCGGCCGGAGTCCTTGGAGAACTCGGTGGCGCCGATCCCGACGATGGCTGCTTTCCCGCTCAGACTCATGCCGCGACCTTCACCGTGCCGGTCACGTGCGCACCGAGCGAGACGGCACCGGTGACGGTGATCGTGGCGATCCCGTCGGTCACGTCCGTGACCTCCCCGGAGAACGACAGCGTGTCGTAGGGGTAGGCCGGGGCGCCCAGCCGGATCGAGATGCCCTTGATCTGCACGTCGGGACCGGCCCAGTCAGTGACGTACCGCTCGCAGAGCGCCGTCGAGGTCAGGATGTTCATGAAGATGTCCTTCGAGCCGGCCGCCTGGGCACGGTCGCGGTCGTGGTGAACGTCTTGGAAGTCCCGCGTCGCGATCGCCGTCGAGACGACCAGCGTCGGGGTGATCGGGAGCTCCCAGACCGGGATCTCGTCGCCAGCCTTCATCAGGGCCTCCTCCAGATCGGGAGCGTCAGCTCCTCGTCGATGACGTTCCAGTCCACGACCAGCCGCTCGCCGATCCGCAGGCCGTCCTCACCCTCGGGTGGCACGCCGGTCACCTCCGCCACCATGCGTACGCCCTCGGGCAGATCCAGCAGGGCCACCACCAGCGGGAGCTCCTTGCCGGGCAGCTTCGGCGCGTGCACGACGGTGAACGAGTAGACGGTGCCCTCGCCCCGGGCGACGACGTGTCCGCGGTCGTACGCCTCGCAGCTCAGGCACGCCGGACCCGGCGGGTGGCGCAGTGCCCCGCAGGCGTTGCAGCTCTGGATCCGCAGCTCCTGCTTGGCGGTGCCTTCGAAGAAGTACGCGTTGTCCCGGCCGATCACCGGCCGCACCGGGCCGCTCATGCCGTGCCACCCTTGCCCTTGGGGATGAACTTGAGGACGCGGAACAGCATGGTCGCGACCCGCTCCTCGCCCACGTACCAGGTGCTCTTCGAGGTCACGAAGTAGCCGACGCCCATCCCGGTGCTCTTCGGGCCGACGACGGAGTCCAGCGCCGTGGTGATCCGGACCTGCTCGCCGACGCGGAGGTAGCGGTCGTAGCTCTGCTCGGAGTTCGTGCCGAGGACGCCGTCGAAGCCGGCGTCGGTGAGCACGTTCATCATCGCGTGGAGAGGGTCGCGGTCGGGGTGCTTGCCGCCCTGGCCGTACATCGTCCACACCTGCGCCATCGACGGCGGCGCCTCACCCTGGTGGAACCGGTCGGACTCCAGGCCCATCGCCTCGAGCCAGTTGTTGATCGTGGGCTGGTTGACCAGGTCGCGGGCGTCGCGCTCGGCGGCCTCGCCCCACGCCTTGACCTCCTCGGCGGCGGCCATGATCTTCTCGTGGACGGCCTCGTCCACGAGCGTCTGCTTCTCGCTCATCGCGGGACCCTCGGCATTCCCAGTCCGAACATCGCGATCAGCTCGCGCTGGACCTCCTGGACGCCGCCGCCGAAGGTGAGCACGAGGTTCCGCTTCGCCTGGGCGTCGAGATAGTCGAGCAGGCTCTTCGTGACGGGATCCCCGGGATCGCCATGGCGATGGACCAGTGCGATCAGGTCGGCGAGCAGGTGCTGGACCTGGTCGGCCGCGAAGACCTTCGACGAGGAGGCGTCGGCGACCTCGATGTCCCCAGCTTCGGCGGCCTTGGCGACCTCCCAGTTGAGCAGCTCGTTGACCCGGAAGACGGCGGTGGTCTTTCCGATCAGCGCGCGTACGTCCGGGCTGTCGGTGATGCCCTGGGACTGTGCCCAGCGGAAGACGCGGTCGCGCAGGCCCTCGATCCGGCCGGCCGGACCGAGCATGACGCGCTCGTGGTTGAGCTGGGTCGTGATCAGCTTCCAGCCCTTGTTCTCCTCCCCCACCAGCATGTCGGCCGGGACGCGGACGTCGTTGAAGTACGTCGCGTTGACGTGGTGGGAGCCGTCGGCGGTGATGATCGGCGTCCAGGAGAAGCCCGGGTCGGTGGTGTCGACGATCAGGATCGAGATGCCCTTGTGCTTGGGGGCGTCCGGATCGGTGCGTACGGCCAGCCAGATGTAGTCGGCGGCGTGGCCGCCGGTGGTCCACAGCTTCTGGCCGTTGACGACGTAGTGGTCGCCGTCCCGTCTGGCCGTGGTGCGGAGCGAGGCCAGATCGGTGCCCGCCTCGGGCTCGGAGTAGCCGATCGCGAAGTGCACCTCACCGGCGAGGATCCGGTTGAGGAACATCTCCTTCTGCTTGTCGGTGCCGTAGCGGATCAGCGTCGGGCCGACCGTCTGCAGGGTCACCGCCGGCAGGTGCACGTCGGCGTACTGCGCCTCGTTGGCGAAGATCGTCTGCTCGACCTCACCGAGGCCGTGGCCGCCGTACTCCTTGGGCCAGCCGACGCCCATCCAGCCGTCGTCGCCGAGCTGCTTGATGAGCTTCTGGTAGGTCGGGCCGTGCCGGTCCCACGATCCCTCGGGGCCGGGGTCGCCCGGCTCACCTTCGTGCGAGAGGCCCGCGAAGTAGGCCCTGACCTCAGCCTTCAGGCTGCGCTGCGCCTCGGTGAGCTCGAGGTTCTTGGCCTCCGCGGTCTCGACCGGGACGTCGGCTGCAGAGGTGTTGAGCTGGTGGGCGATGTCGGTGCCCCAGGTCGTGAACGCGAGCAGCGGATAGGTCACATCGACACCCATGCCGCCGTGGAGATGGTGGCAGGTGCGGAAGGCGTACGGCGCGACCTGGCTGGCCCAGTAGGCGGCGACATTCAGGTCGGTCGGGGTCGCGCGGCCGGCGTTGATGGCGGTGACCGCGTTGTCGGCGGCGAGGTCGAGCGTGCGGGAGGTGACGTAGACGTCGGCCATCTGCAGCGCCACCGCCTGGAACTCGGCGAGGGCACGGCCGAACTGCTGCCGGTTCTTCACGTAGGCCGCGGTCAGGTCCCGGGCACCGGAGAGCACGCCCGCGGCGCTCACCGCCAGCCCGGCGGTCGCGAGACCGATCAGAGCCTCGAAGGCCCCCGGGCCAAGCAGCTCTGCCGGGGCTTCCTCGAGCACGACCGTGTGCTGGGGCACCTCGCCCGACGCGCTCGCGGGAGCCAGCGTGACGCCCGGACCACTCGGGTCGACGAGCACCACGACCGGTTCCCCGGTCTCGGCGGCGGTTGCCGTGACCAGGAGGCGGGAGCTCTCGGCGGCGTACGTCACCCCGGTCTTGCGACCGCTGACGGCGCCGTCGCGGTAGGTGGCCGAAGGCGTCTGCGGGCGTCCCGGCTCGAGCCACGCCGGAGTCAGCAGCGTCTCCCCGCTCGCCACGCCGGGCAGGATCGCGCCCTGCTGCTCCGGCGTCCCATGGCCGGCCAGCGTCAGCGCACCGACGGCGAGGGTCTCCCAGACCGGCACCCGCGCCGCATGGCGCCCGGCCTCGCGCAGCAGCACCGCGACCTCCGCCGGCCCGAACCCCTCGCCTCCGTTTGCCTCGGGAACCGGCAGCGAGGTGAGCCCCGCGCTCGCCCAAGCCGCCCAGTCCCCCCGGTCCGACTCCCGAGCGAGCACCTCCCCGACAACAGCCCGCACAGCGTCCAAAGCAGAATCGACCATGCTCAGAACTGTAACGCGTTCTAGTTCTGATCGCGAGAGGGCTCGCTGTCCTATCGCGGCAGACCGAGGATCTGCTCGGCAGCCACGTTGCGCAGCACCTGGGTGGTGCCGCCGGCGATGGAGAGACAGCGGGTCAGCTGGGACTGGTGCAGGTCCTCGCGGACCTGCGGGTCGTCGGTCAGCGCCAGCGGGCCGAGGAGGTCTACGACGAGCTCGGAGGCGTCCTGGCGGTTGCGTACGGTCAACAGCTTGGCCACCGAGGACTCCGCGCCCGGCCCTCGCCCGGCAAGCGCCTTGAGCGTGGAGCGGACGCCGAGCAGCGCACAGACCGTCGAGAGCGCGACGGCATGGCCGATCCGGGCGAGATCGGCCTCACCGCGACCGCCGGCGAGCGCCACCGCGCGCTCGACGCTGCCGCCGAGGTTGGTCGAGGCCATCGCGACCCGCTCGTTGGCCAGCGTGGTACGGGCCAGGCGCCAGCCGCCGTCGACCTCGCCGACGACGAGGTCGTCGGGCACGAAGACACCGTCGAGGAAGACCTCGTTGAAGAGTGCGTCGCCGGTCAGCTCGCGCAGCGGCCGGACGTCGATCCCATCGCTGCGCATGTCCACCAGGAAGTAGGTGATGCCCTTGTGCTTGGGGACGCCGGGGTTCGTACGGGCCAGGCAGATCGCCCAGTCGGCGTCGGCCGCGAGCGAGGTCCACACCTTCTGGCCGGTCAGCCGCCAGCCGCCTTCGACACGTTCGGCGCGGGTCGCCAGAGAGGCCAGGTCGGAGCCGGCGCCGGGCTCGCTGAAGAGCTGGCACCAGACGATCCGGCCGCGCAGCGAGGCCTCGACGAACTGCTCGCGCTGGGCGTCGGTGCCGTGCTTCAGGATGGTCGGCACGGCCCAGCCGGCGATCTTGATGTCGGGCCGCGACACCCCAGTGGCGGCAAGCTCCTCGTCGATGACGAGCTGTTCGACGGGACCGGCACCGAGCCCGTACGGAGCGGGCCAGTGCGGGGCGAGAAGGGCCGCGTCGACGAGCGCATCCCGGCGCTCCGCCTCGGGAAGCGCCGCGATCGCGGCAACAGATTCCTGCACTCGGGGACGGATCGCGTCGTCCTTGCCGTCGAGGTCGACACGGACCGAGCGGCGGATGCCGGCCACGGCGTGCTCCGCCAGCGCGACCGCGTGGGCGTCGCCACCACCGAGGAGGCTTCGCAGGGCGACCGCACGGCGCAGGTAGAGATGGGCGTCGTGCTCGAAGGTGAAGCCGATGCCGCCGAGGACCTGGATGCAGTCCTGGGCCGCCCGGACCGCTCCGTCGAGCGCGGTGACGCCGGCGACCTCGGCCGCGAAGGCCCACTGGTCGGTGTCGCCACCTTCGGCGGACGAGGCCGCGTCCCAAGCGGCCGCGGCCACCGCCTCGGCAGTCTCCAGCATCTGGGCGCACAGGTGCTTGATCGCCTGGAACGACCCGATCGGCGCTCCGAACTGCTCGCGCACCTTCGCGTACTCCACAGCCGTCGTCAGACACCACTGCGCGATCCCGGAGGCCTCCGCGGCGGCGAGCGTGAGGGCCGTACGCCGCACCGCGTCGCCGCGCAGGCCAGACACCTCGACCGCCTCGCGGGCATCGAGGTCGACCCGCACCTCGGCCACCCGCCTGGTCAGATCGGGGCCTGCCTGGGGACGTACGTCCACCCGCTCGGCCGCCACGAAGAACCAGCGATCCTCGCCGTCAGCGCCGCGAGCACCGAGCAGCAGCTGCGCGGCTCCGCCACCGTCGTAGACCACGGGAACGGTCCCCCGGAGGCGGTCGCCGAGCTCGAGGATCGGGTCGAGCGCGATCCCGCAGCCGCCAGCGGCGACGGCACCGACCACATCGCCGAGCCCAGCCATTCCCGCGTGGAACGCGGCGACCGTGCTGCCGAGCAGCGGGCCCGGCAGCAGCTCATGAGCGCAGGCCTCGAGCGCGACGGCCGCATCCAGCAGCGTCCCGCCACCACCGTTCGGCTCGGGCGCCGCGATACCGGCGACGCCGTACTCCTCGACACCCCGCCACACCTCGTCGAAATCCGCGGATGCGGTGCCCTCTGCCGTACGGGCGATCGCGATGCCACCCAGCCCCTTGGCCCAGTCGCGCAGGCTCTCGCTGAGGGCTTGGTGTTCGTCGGTGATGCCGATCGGCACAGGGACCTCCTACTATTTCCGTCTGGTTCCGCGGCCTTCAGGAATAGAGACTGATGTAGAACGTGTTACAAGTCTAGACTCACGAAGGAACGTGTTTCACTCTCGGGCGCCGTTGCGGTTAGCCTGAGAGCCATAGATCGAGATCCGGTCATAGTCCTAGGGGGACCAACCAGTGACGTCCGTCAGCACGGAGCCACGCGACACCGATGGCCCGACTCCGGCCACCGCACCCACCGGCGGTTCCGCAGCCCAGCGAGAGCGCCGTCGGCGCATCCTCGACGCCACGATCGCGCTCGCCGCCGAAGGTGGCTTCGACGCCGTGCAGATGCGAGCCGTCGCCGAGCAGGCCGAGGTCGCGCTCGGCACCCTCTACCGCTACTTCCCCTCGAAGATCCACCTGCTGGTCTCCGCGCTGGCGCGTGAGTTCACCAAGGACGTCGACCGCTCCGCCATCCGCGCGACGCCGGGCGACACCGCCCACGAGCGGATCATGTACGTCCTCAACCGCCGCACCCGCGCCCTGCAGAAGCAGCCCAAGCTCACCGAGGCCCTGGTCCGCGCCTTCATGTTCGCCGACCAGTCGGTGACCGGCGAGATCCACGAGGTCGGCACCAGCCTGACCACCGTCATCGCCCGCGCCATGCACGGCACCCCCGACCACGGAGAGGTCACCGAGGAGGAGGCCGCCATCATCCGGATCATCTCCGACGTATGGCTCTCCGCCCTCATCTCCTGGGTCACCGGCCGCATGGACGAGAAGGACGTCGAGAAGTCGATCGACGTGGCCGTACGCCTGCTGCTCCGCTGAAGGATCACCTCGGGCAGTAGTCCTGGTCCTTCTCGTGCTCAGCCCAGTCCTTCGGTCTCATCGCCTTTCCGCAGCTCACGCTCCAGGTGAGCGCATAGGGATGCCCGTCGGGGGTGCCGGTGATCCCGAACTCGCGGTCGCCAGGAGCCTTGATGGTCATCGACTCGCGCTTGCCATGGTCGACGTAGTCGACCTCGAGCACCCAGCGGCAGGTCGGGCCTGAGCTCGTCGCCGTGATCGGGATGACCACCGTCTCCCCCTTGGAGAGGATCACCGTCCGGCTGGTGAAGTAGGGCGAACCGTCCGTCTCCGAGGTCAGCGCCGGCACCGGCGCTCCCACGTCCGTCCTCAGCAGGATCTTGTCCCCTCCCTCACCTTGGGGTTCGTCCTCCACAAGGGTGCCCTGGCGCAGGATCGACGTGCACGGTGCGGAACGCTTCGGCCGCAGATCGGTGATCACCACGTCCTCACTGTGCCGGCCGACCAGGGTGACCTCCCAGGTCACGCTTTCTACGGCGTACCACTCGTGCTTCGCCTGCCAGTCAGGATCGTTGACCGCCTTCATCGCTTGGGCGACGCTCTTGAACGGAGCCGCGCTCGAACCGTCCGGGATCAGCACCGGCCCGCTCATCGCCTGCCGGCGTACGTCCACCAGCTGGATGCCCTTGCCCGGATCGCTCCAGCCTTCGGGAAGGAGTCCGGTGAAGAGATTCTGCAGGCCGGAACCGAACGTCGCCCCCAGCGCAAGCAGGACCACGCCGGCGACCCAGGCGGTCGGCTTCTTCAGCAGCGACACCGCCCACGGCAACACACCCCGACGGCGTACGTCGCCGGCCGGTGCGGGCGCGTCCGTCGCGGCCACCGTCGCGGCCTCCTCGGGTTCCACGGGCTCTTCAGCCCTCTGCCGGGTCATCGCTCCATGCTCCCCTCGGGTAGACGCTCAGCCGGCTCCGGCTCGGTCACGGATCCGCCGGACAGCCGAAGCGCGAGCGCCACAGCGACTCCGGTCGCCCAGCCGAAGCAGGCAGCGAAGCGAAGCGCGTCGGCCACGTTGTCGAACGCCCGGGTGTAGGCAGGCAGGGCGAGGTCGGGAGCCGGGAAGATGGCCCCTTCGACCAGACCGACGACCACGGCGAGCACCGCAACCATGCCCCAGCACCGCATGACGACGCCGAGTACGCTCGGCTCCGCGCCGCGCTGCCAGCGAGCCACCATCAGGCGGATCGCGAGCCAGCTGAGTGCCACCAGGACGACCGAGCTCAGCGTGCGCGGTAGCCAGATCAACGTGTCGAACGTGCCACCGAGCGAGTAGGGGTCATCGGGCGCCGCAAGGCTGGCATGGGCGAACCAGACCACGTGCACCCAGGCCTGGCGCGCACTGACGGTGGCGTCGGAGTAGGCGTCAGGACCGTAATCCCAGGCGAAGCCGCCGACGAGCGCGAGAGCCAGCGTCGGGAGCGCGCCCCAGGTCGCGACCCGAACGGTCCGCACTCGTCCCGGCGCACGGCTCAGCCTCGGCGTCTCCATCGACGCCGGCTCGTCGTCACGTTCGCCGTGTTCCACAGCAGCGGCCGTGAGCTGGGCCAACGCCACCACGTGCGCCGCCATCACGCCGCCGACCAGTCCTAGGCTCAGACCGAGCCAGATCCCGTCGTCAGGAAGCGACCACACCATCGCCGACAACATCGCGGCCCCGTCGGGGGAAGCCTTGACGGCCCCGAGGATGACGAACAGGTTCGTGAGTCCGCCCGCCAGAAGGGACGCACCCAACACTAGGCCGGCGACCGCGTAGGCGCCGTCCGCTCCGGTTCGGAGGCTCGCATAGACCAACCCGGAGAGGAGGACGACGAAGACCAGCACCGGCCACGCGGACTCGGGCGCGACGGCGTACTCGTACCTGACCACCGATCCCCAGAGGAACGACAGACCGTCAAGCACCCGAGCCAGGAAAGCCCCGAACCACGCGTGCCCACGCGCTTGCCAGAGCGCGGACACGCTGCTGGTATTGATCGGGACCGCCAACGCGAACGAGTAGAACCAGGCGAAGACGCCGACCACGGCGGTAGTGGCGAACGCACTGCGTCGTCGAGACAAGTTCTGTTGGCTTTCGGTTCGTCCCCGCTGACTGAAACTCCGGGTCGCAGTATGCCGGAGACGAGCATCCCGTGTGGCCGACTCACCCACGCCGGGACAGTCGACCTACGGCCCGTCAGCCGCCGTAGGCGTGGGTGGCGGTGGCGCCGCCGTCGATGGCGATCTCGGCGCCGGTGACGAAGCTGGACTCGTCGGAGGCGAGGTAGACGTACAACGGGGCGATGTCCTCGGGGTGGCCGACGCGCTTGAGGGCGACCTTGGAGGCTCCGAACTCCATGGCGGCATCGTCGGCGCCGACTCCGCGGGTCATGGGGGTGTCGATCATGCCGGGGTGTACGGAGTTGACCCGGATGCCGCTGGGGCCGAGCTCGAGAGCGGCGGCCTTGGTCATGCCGCGGATGGCGAACTTGGTGGAGGTGTAGCCGGCCACGAACGCCATCCCGGCCAGGCCCTCGATCGAGGAGGCGTTGATGATCGAGCCGCCGCCGTTCTCCTTCATCGTCGAGATCACCGAGCGCATCCCGAGGAAACAGCCGAGGGTGTTGACCCGCCACAGCAGCTCGAACTCCTCGACCGGCTGGGTCAGGATCTCGCCGAAGCGCAGGATGCCGGCGTTGTTGGCGAGGATGTTGACCGGCCCGTACGCCTCAGCGGTCTCCGCCACCAGTGAAGTCCAGGACTCCTCGGAGCTGACGTCGTGGTGCACGAAGAGGGCGGACTCACCCAGCGAGTCGGCGAGCAGCTTGCCCGGCTCGTCGGCCACGTCGGCGATCACCACCTTGGCGCCCTCGGAGACGAAGGCGCGCGCGATGGCGGCTCCCTGGCCCTGCGCACCACCGGTGACGATCGCGGTCTTCCCGTCGAGGCGGAGCCCTCGACATCCAGCATCGTCGAGACGTGCCATCACTGCTCCTTCAGCTTCAGCTGCATGATCGAGTCGGCCGAGAACCCGGCCGCGGGGTCGCGGTCGGCGAACCAGCCACCGACCTGCTTGTCGAGCGAGTCCAGGTCCCAGGCCGCGTTGTCGAAGCGCTCGGCCACCGTGGGCGGCGCGAGCACGGCGATCATCCCGCCGTAGACGACGAAGACCTGCCCGGTGATCGCGGCGGCGGCCGGCGAGGCGAGGTAGGTGACCAGTGGCGCCACGTGCTCGGGACCGTAGAAGTCACCCGAGAGCACGCCCTCGGTCATCGCGGTCGCGGCTCGCGGGCAGATCGCGTTGGCGCGTACGCCGGAACGGCCCATCGAGCGGGCCGTGGACATCGTCAGCGCGGTGATCCCGGCCTTCGCGGCGCCGTAGTTGGCCTGCCCGGGAGGCCCGGACAGGAATGCCTCGGAGGAGGTGTTCACCACCGCGGCGTCGACCGGGGCGCCGGTCGCCTTCGCGACCGAGCGCCAGTGCGCCGAGGCATTGCGGGTCAGCAGGAAATGGCCGCGGAGGTGCACGCGTACGACGAGATCGAACTCCTCGTCGGACATGTTGAAGAGCATCTTGTCGCGGGTGATGCCCGCGTTGTTGACCACGATGTCGAGCCCGCCGAGGCCGTCGACGGCCGCAGCCATCATCGCGTCGGCGGTGGCGCGCTCGCTCACGTCGCCGGCCGCGATCACCGCCTCGCCACCGAAGCCGCGGATCTCCTCGACCGCTTCCTCGGCTGCGCCTGGCAGGTCGTTGAGCACTACCCGGGCGCCGGCCCGGGCCAGGGCGACCGCCTCGGCGCGGCCCAGACCCGCTCCGGCTCCGGTGACGATCGCGATTCTTCCATCCAGGTCAACGCTCACGTGGTGCTACTCCTCGATCCTCAGGGCCGCCTTGGGGCAGCCGGCCACGGCCTGCTCGATGCGGCCACGGTTCTCGTCGGTCACCGTCGGGTCCTCGATCTGCAGGTAGTCGTCGTCATCGATCTCGAACACGTCGGGAGCGAACGCCTCGCACATCCCGTTGGACTCGCACAGGTCGAAGTCCGCGATCACCTTTGCCATGTCCGTCTCCTCTGTCTTCGCCGTGGTTGAACTCAGCCCTGGCCGGGCAGCGCGCCTAGCTTGCGGTGGTCCCAGCTTGCGACCTTGTCGGGCTCGATGACGATGCCGACGCGCTTGTGCGCCTGCTTCGAGACCAGGTCCTCGCCGAGCTCACCCAGATCGGCCCCACCGGCCATCCGGGTCATCACCCGCAACCCGATGCCCTTGATCTCGTCATAGTCCTCGACGAGCCTCGCCCGCCCGGTGATGCTCACGCCGCGCAGCTCGAAGTAGTCGACGCCGTCCTCGACCAGGCAGGTGACCCGCGGGTCACGCCGGAGGTTGCGGACCTTCTGCGAGGACCCGTAGGTCCAGAAGACGATCTTGCCCTCGTCGAGCACGTAGAACAGTGTGGTCAGGTGTGGAGCGCCGTCAGGACCGACGGTCGCGACCTGCACCTTCATCTGCGAGCCGAGGAAGTCCTCGATCTCGGCGTCGGTCAGCTGTACGGACTGGCGGGTGCCGGCCATGTGCCCTCCTCGAGCAGTGAAACTAGAACACGTTCTACCATAACAGGGTGGAGCGGTCCCCTGGTGGGACCTCATGGTGAGACTAGGCCCATCGTCTCGGGCTCCGCTTCGACTAGGACGCGGCCTTCATCTCCGAGATCAGCCAGCCACCGTCGTCCTTGACCAGCGTCAGCACCTCCCAGGTCGGGCTGACCACGGTGTTCTTCGTCTTCGGCGCGGTCGCGCTCTGATTGACGAAGAGCAGCACCTTCGCAGACTCCTCGGTCGCCGAGATGATGGACGCGGCGCAGTCCTCGTCGACGCAGGCCTTGCCCTCCTCGGCGGCCTTCGCGCCCTCCTCGGAGAGCGGCGCCACCTCGGCGTCGACCTTGATGCCGAGGTCGGCCTGCTCCTTGCGCTTGTCCTCGCCGGGCAGCGTCTTCTCGTAGTCCTTCTGCATCGCCGGCGTCATCAGCTTCTTCGCCGCCGCGATGTCCTTCTCCGCGCTGGCGGCCTGGTAGGACATCACCGTCTGCGCCAGGTCGACCGAGTGCTCCATGATCGCCGCCCGTGACCCGGCCGCGGTCAGCTCACCTCCCGGCGCGACATCGTCGTTCGACGCCATGTCGACGGCGAGCCAGAGCACGCCGCCTGCCACCAGGACGAGTACGCCGAGAACGGCCGTCAGCACCCGGCTGCCGTCACCCAACCACCGCTCGGTGAGCCCGGCGCGCCCCTCGGAATCTCCCTCACCCTCAACCTCAGCTTGAGGCTCTGCGGTCTCGGTCCCGGCGTCCTCGGGCTCGGCCGCGCCGGCGTCGCTCTCCTCCGGAGCAGCGACCTCGTCACGTACGTCCTTATCCTGCTCCTCGGCCGGAGGCAGCAGGTCGGAGCCGCAGTAACGGCACTTGATCGCGGCGGCCTTGATCGTCTCCGCGCAGAAGGGGCACTCCTTCTGGCCGGTGGAGACCGATCCGTTCGCTCGTACGCCTGTCATCAGTTGACTCCTGCCAGGTCGGACATGCGCCATCCGTCCTTCGTCTTGGCCAGCGACACCTTGAAGCGGTACTTCGAGCACCGCGCACCGTCGTAGGGGCAGGTGTCGCTCTTCTTCAGCTCAGCGGTCTGGCTGCTGGTGACGACCGAGTCGACGGCGACCAGCACGACCGCCTTCTTCGACCCGATCGCGCGGATGCCGACCTGCTTGACCTTGCCCTTCGAGATGGTCTGGGCCGGGATCGCGGCCTGCCGGATCTGCTCGGCGATGGCGGTGTACTCCTTGCCGAAGGTGCCGGTGGAGATCTCCTTGACGGCCTGGATCCTCGGGTCCATGTCGCGGTAGTCGACATCGAGGAAGGCGATCACGCCGTCCTCGGCGACCGCCTTCACCTCGTCGTAGTCGGCGGCCGCGGCCTCGGCGGGCGTCGTCCAGGGCAGCACCCGGGCGCCACCGATGAAGACCGCCGCGGCCAGCACGACCAGGATCACCACCACCGTCGCGAGCACGGTGTTGAGCCGCCCCAGTCTGGCGATGGAGAGCTTGACATCGAGGGCGTTGTTGGCCGGTTCGACAGGTTCAGGCACCGGGCTCACTCCTCTCCCAGGATCATCGATCGCCAGGAGTCGTCGGACAGGGCGGAGACCAGGCCTCCGTCATCGGTCGGGGTGGACATCGTGACCGTCTTTCCATCTGGAAGGTTGGTGCGCCCGGTCTTCGGGTCGTAGGTCGTGACGTACTTCCCCACGCCCTCGGGCTCGGGGACCATGTTGACACCGCGCTGCATGATCGGGTTGTCGCCCTCGTAGCCGGGCTGGGCGCGCTCGTCGGTGCACTTGGCCGGATAGAGCGGCTGGTCCTCCATCACGGTGCCGGGGATCCATTGGTCGGCGGGCTTGTAGCCCTCCTGGCACGGCGGTGTGGTGTAGACGAAGCCCATCGACAGGTGACCGTAGCCGTCGCCGGGCGAGCCGGTCCACCCTGTCGCCACGACGCGCGGGAAGGTGACCAGGGTCTGCTCGATCGCGGGCAGCCGGGCGGTGAGCACCTCGTTGACGGTGCTGAGGTTGGCCAGGAAGACCGGCAGGAGCGGCTGCAGCCCGTCGAGCAGCGACTGCACCTGAACCGCGGTCGCCTCGCCTCCCTGCAGGATCTCGCGCAGCTCCGGGTCGCGCTTGTCGAGCGTCGCGGTGACCTCCTCGAGCCCGTCGGCGAACTCGCGGATGTCGCCGCTGTGCTCCTTCTGCGTCTGGAGCACGGTCTGGCTGGTGTTGAGGAGCCGCACGGTCTCCTTCTGGTGGGCGGAGGCCTGGTCGACCAGCGTGGAGCCCGAGTCGAGCAGCGTACGCAGGTTCTCGGCGTTTCCGCGGAACAGCGTGCCGAGCTCGGCGACGACGGTGCTCAGGTCCTCGCCGTTGATGGAGGTGGTGAAGCTGTTCAGCTCGGTGAGCAGCTCGTCGGTGGTGCCGGGCATCGACTCCGGCCCGGCGGTCACGACATCACCCTCGGCGAGGTAGGGCCCGGAGGCGGAGTCGGGGATGAAGTTGATGTACTGCTCCCCCACCGCCGAGAGGTTGTGGACCTCCACCTCTGCGTCCCGCGGCACCTCGGTGCCGGGGTCGAGCTCCAGCTTCGCGCGTACGCCCTCGTCGGTGACGGTCATCGAGGCGACCCGGCCGATGCTGACTCCGCGGTAGTTGACCTCACTGCCCTCGTAGAGGCCACCGGAGGCCGGCAGGTCGACCGAGACGTCCACGTGGCGGCCCAGGACCCGGTCGACGACGCCGAGGTAGGCGGCCGAGACGTAGAAGATCCCGACCGCGGCGAGGATGAGGAAGATGACCAGCTTGTTGCGGACGCTCCGTGTCATCAGCTACCGCCTCCCAGCAGTCCGAGGAGGCCGGCCAGGCCTCCGGTCGTCGGCTCGGCCGTGGGCGACTCGGTCTCCGTCGGGGCCGAGAGGCCTTCGGCGATCTCGGGGACCAGGTCGTTGAGACCCGGAGTCTTGGTCGAGGTCGAGCTCTTGGGCAGCAGGTCGGAGAGGTCGGGCAGCTTCGGCGTCTTCTCCCCCGGCTTCGCCGCCGTGTCCTCCTTGCCGACCACCGAGCAGACCAGCTGCAGGTTGGTCAGGTCGCACAGCGCCTTGGCCAGCGGCTGGATCGCCTCGCAGCCCTTGGAGTAGGACAGGCAGATCTGGAAGACCTGCGGGATGATGCCGCTCGACTCGCCGTTGGTGAGGCTGCCGACCAGCTTGCCGAGGTCGAGATCCATGTGGAACAGCGCGTTGGAGTAGTCCCCCATCGCCAGCCCGGAGGCGTTCTCGGGGAACGGGAAGCTGGCCGCCATCATCAGGCCGCGCGGAAGCGAGTCACCGGCGTCGGCGAGCTCGCGCAGCGTCGGTGCCAGCTCGTCGAGCGCCGTGGTCAGGTTGGCGCCGCTCTGGTTGATCACCCGGGTCGCGACGACCCCGAGCCGGTCGAGCGCCTTCATCATCTTCAGCAGGTCGGCGTGCTGCTGGCGGAGAACCTCGAGCGCCGGGCCGAAGGAGTCGATGGCCGCCTCGATCTTCTCGGACTCCTTGTTGAGGGTGCGGGTCAGCCGGTCGACCTGCTCCATCGCCCTGATGATCGAGCCCTTCTGCTGGTTGAGCGAGGCGACCGTGGTCTCCAGGTTGCCCAGCAGCGCCCGCATGTCACCGGTGCGCCCGTCCATCATGGTGTTGAGCTCGTCGCTGATCGTCTTCAGCTGCCCGACGCCGCCACCCGCCAGCAGGAAGGAGAGCGCGCCGAGCACCTCCTCGACCTCGGGGTTGCGGTTGGTGCGGTCGAGCCCGATGGTGGCCCCGTCGCCAAGCCGGCCGGCGCTGGCGATGGTGGACCCCTCGGGCGCCACCAGGGCGATGTACTTCTCCCCGAGCAGGCTGGTCTGGCGTACGTTGGCCAGCGCGTCGGCCGGGAGCTCGATGTTCTTCCGCAGGGTCATGGTGACCTTCGCGTGCCAGCCCTCCCGCTCGACCTTGTCGACCTGGCCGACCGGTACGTCGTTGGCCATCACCTTGGTGCGCGGCACCACATCGACTACGTCGTTGAACTCCGCGGTGACGACGTAGCCGTCGCCCTCGCCGACCTCCTTGCCGGGAAGCGGGAGGTCATAGGCCTGTACGCCGCACCCGCTCGCCATCGCGACGAGGCCGACCATCGCCAGGAAGACACGCGTCCTCATCTCTTGCCTCCCGACATCAGTTCCTGGAGCGAGCCGGTCAGCTCGGTGATGCCGCCCTGGGTGACCACCTCGGGCTCCACCTCCGGCTGCTTGGCCTGGGTGCCGGTATCGAGCGGCAGCCCGGTGGCGGTGTCGCGGTCGGTGGGGGCGCTGGCCTCGGTGAGCGCCTTGCCGGCCGGCGCGGTCGACCCGGTCGGCAGCAGCGCCTTGAACAGTGCGCAGATCTCCTTGGCTCCTGGGATCTTGTCGTTCTCCACGACCATGCAGAGGATGTTGGACAGATCCGACCCGATCGGCCCGACCTGCAGCCGGAAGCCGACCGAGCCCGACGCCGGGTCGAAGGACTCGGCCAGGTTGCCGATACCGAGCGGCGCCAGGTCGATGACGGTGCCGAGGGTCTCCTTCTCCTTGGCCAGGATGTTGAGCGTCTTGTTGAGCTCCCTGACGTCGCCGACCAGGGCGTCGCGGTTGTTCTCCACGAAGGACTTCGTCACCTTGACCGCCTGCGCGATCGCGGCGAGCGCCTGGTCGAGCTCGTCGCTCTCACCGGCCAGCTGGGTGGAGACGGTCCCGAGGTCGGTCAGGAACTTCTCGGTGGTGTCGTCGTTGCGGGCCAGCGTGCGGGTGACCTCGGAGAGCTGGGAGAGAGTGCTGAAGAGCTGCTCGGAGTTGCCGCCGAGCACCTGGGCGGCCTCGGACATGTCGGCGATCGCCTGGTTGCCGATCTTGCCGTTGCCCTCCAGGGCGTCGGCACCCTCACGCAGGACGTCGCTCAGTGCGCCGTTCTTGTTGGCCCCGTTGGGTCCCAGCGCGGTGGTCAGCTCGGAGAGGCTGGCGTAGATGCGGTCGAGCTCGACCGGGACCGCCGTGCGCTCGATCGGGATCTCCCCGCCGTCGGCCATGGCCGGCCCGCCGGTGTAGGCCGGGGTCAGCTGTACGAACCGGTCGGCGACCAGCGTCGGGGTGACGATCGCCGCCTTGACGTCCTTCGGGAGCTTGTAGTCGCTCTCGTACTCGATCACCGCGTCCACGTGGTCGCCCTTCGGCTCGAGCGAGGCGACCTTGCCGACCTTGACGCCCATGATGACGACGTCGGAGCCTTCGTAGATGCTCACCGCCTGCGGGAAGCTGACGGTCACCATCTTGGTGTCGGGGGCAGCGACCTCGGAGACGAGCAGCAGCCCGCACATCAGCACGAGCGCGATCGGGAGCGCGGCCCACTTTCGGCCCCAGAAGTTCTTTGTCATTCCACGATCCCTGGTCGTCGTCCGGGCACGAACTCGCCGCTCACGATGCCGGTCAGGTTGGCGAGGTAGGCGTCGAACCAGGGGCCGGTGCCGATGATGTTGATCAGGATCGACGCGTACGGCCCGTAGTTCTGGATGGTCTTGGTCAGGTCCTCGTCGCGGGCGTTGAGGAACTTCAGCGCCTGGTCGAGCGCGTCCAGCGCGGGCCCGATCTGCTTCTGGTTCTCCTTCACCAGGGCCTGCAGCTGCTCGGCCAGGGCGGTGGCGTTGACCAGCAGCTGGTGGATCGCCTGGCGGCGTTGGATGAGCTCGGCGAAGACCTGGTCGCCGTTCTCCATCACGCTGATGATGTCCTGCTTGCGCTGGTTGACGAGCTGGACGACCTTCTCGGCGTCCTGCAGCAGCGACTCCAGCTCGTCGCCGCGGGCGGCGATGGTCTGGGAGAGCGCGGCGATGCCCTGGAAGGCGCCCTGTACCTCGGGCCCGGCCTTGTCGAGCGTGCCGGACATCGTGGTCAGTGCCTTGGCCAACTGCTGGGTGTCGATCGCCTCGGTCGTCTCGGCGAGGTCGCCGAACGTGCCGACGATGTCGCTGCCGGCGCTGGTGCGGGCCAACGGGATCTTCGAGCCGGCATCGAGCGTGCGGCCGCCCTGCGGGGTGATGTCGAGGTACTTCTCCCCCAGCAGGTTGAGCACGCCGATCGAGGCCTCGCTGCGATGGCCGATCTCGGTGCCCTCGACCGAGAACGAGACGACCACCTTGGCGCCCTCGATCTCGATGTCGCTGACCCGGCCGACCCGGATGCCGGCGATCTCCACCCGGTTGCCCACGTGCAGGCCGCTGGTGTCGGAGAACTCGGCCTGGTAGGTGGTGCCCGCGAACCACGGGAGCTTGCGCAGGTTGAACGCCGCGGTCAGCGCCAGCGCGATCGCCACGATCGTGATCACGCCGGTGCGCTTGAGCTGGGTGTCGGAGTGGTGACTCATAGCTTGCACCTCTCGGCCCGGCTGTAGAACGCCACGTTGTCGAGCTGCTTCTGGATCGCCTTGACGGCGGGCGAGTTGTCGAGCAGCTCACCGAGGGAGGGCAGCTTGATCGAGAAGTCGAGGTCGCAGAGGTAGTAGTTGTACCAGGAGCCGTAGCTGCCGATCCGCGCCTGCGACTCGAGGGTCTCCGGGAGCCGCTCGAGCGTCCTGTCGAGCAGCTTCTGGTTGCCGGGCTTGTTGAGGATGTCCACCACCCGCTTGAGCTGCTTGATGTCCTCCTTGAGGAACGGGCGTACGTCGGTGAGCAGCCCGGCCAGCTCGTCGGTGAGGTCGCCGATCGAGGAGATCGAGTCGCCGATCGCCTCCTTGTCGCGCGCCAGGTCCTTCATCCAGCCGCTGAGCTGCTGGATGAGCTCGGCCAGCTCGGTGTGGTGCTCGTTGACGGTGTTGAGCGTCTTGGAGAGATTGGTGATCACGTCGCCGATCAGCTGGTCGCGCTCAGCCAGCGCGCTGGTCAGCTCGGCCGTCTCCGAGAGGAGGCTCGCGACCGTGCCACCCTCCCCCTGAAGCACCCGGATCAGGTTGAGCGAGAGCTTGTTGACGTCCTTGGGCTGGAGCGCCTGGAAGAGCGGCTGGAAGCCGTTGAAGAGCTCGGTCAGGTCGAGCGCCGGAGTCGTGTTGGCCATCGCGATGGCCTGTCCCTGCCGCAACGGGGACGCATCCGCTCCGGCCTCCTGCGCACCGGCGTCCTGGGTCAGCGCCAGATAGCGGTCACCGACGAGGTTGAGGTAGCGGACCTGGGCGCCGCTGGCGGTCGTCAGCGGCACCGACTTGTCGACCCGGAAGGTGACCATCGCGTGGTCGCCGCCCTCGATCTCGACGGCGAGCACCTCCCCCACGGTGATGCCGGCGACGCGTACGTCATCTCCCTCGCTCAGGCCCGAGGCGGTGGTGAACTCGGCCCGGTACGGCACCCGGTCGCCGAAGCCGACGTTGCCCATGATCGAGGCCAGGGTGCCGGTGACGAGGATCGAGAGGACGGTGAAGATCACCAGCTTGGTCCCGGCCACCGCGGTCTTCAGATCGCGCTTGTTCACTGCAGACCCCCGTTCCCGGGTGCCCACGGGACGTCCTCGGTGCCGTTCTTCAGCTCCTTCGGGCCGGCCGGCACCTTCGGGTTCGGCAGGCCGTCGCACCACGGGCCGTGGCCGATCTCGCCCCACTCGGGGCGGTCGTCGCGGCCGTACGCCGGCTTCTGGGTGCCGTCGAGGACCATGGTCTGGCGCACGCGGTTCTGCTGGAAGACGGTCGCCAGCAGCTCGGTGTAGTCGTCGAGGCCCTTGAGCAGGCAGGTGTACTCCGGCGAGTAGTCCGAGAGCAGCTTGAGCAGCGGGACCGCCAGCTCGGTCTCGTACCTGATCGCCTTCTCGTTCTCGGCGAGCAGGTTCTTGGAGGTGTCGGCGACTCCGGTCACGGAGGTCAGCAGGCCGCCGAGGCGGGCGCGCTGCTCGGTGACGGTGTTGGCGGTGGTCGTGGTGTTCTCGAGGACCTTGACCAGGTCGGGCGCGGCCATGGAGTAGGTCTCGGCGACGTCGGCCATGTCCTCGAGATCGCGTTCGAGTGTGGGGAGGTGGACGTTCATCTCTTCGAGGTAGTCGTTGAGCTGGACCATGGTCTCGCCGAGCTTCTCCCCGTTGCCGGAGAGCGCGGTGGCGAGGGCGTGCAGGGTGCTGTTGAGGTCCTGGGGCCGGATCGACTTCAGCAGCGGGAAGAGCCGGGCCAGGATCACGTCGAGCTCGACGCTGGTGCGGACCCGGTCGGCGGGGATCACGGTGCCGTCGCTCAGTGCGCCGGTCCGCTTTCCTTCGGGGTCGATGAACTCGACGTACTTCTGCCCGAACAGCGTCGTCGGCTTGATCGCGACGCTGACGTTGGCGGGGATCTGCTCGGCCTGCTCCGGCTCCAGGCCGAGCTCGATGACGGCCTTCTTGCCGTCCTGGTCGATCTCGCGGATCTGGCCGACGATGACGCCGTGCATGCGTACGTCGCCGTAGCGCGGCAGCTGCAGGCCGGCCCGGTCGGCCTCGACTCTGACGGTGGTGAACTGCACGAACGCCTTCTGGTAGATCGCGATGCACAGCGTGATCAGCAGGGCGAGGGTCACCGTGAAGGCGATGCCGGAGACGAAGAGCTTGGTGTGCTCGGCGCGGGTGTCGCGCTGGATGCCCATCAACATCTGGCTGCCCACCTCATCCCGTGATCCGGACCGTGGTCGTCGAGCCCCAGATCGCGAAGCTCAGGAAGAAGTCCGCGACGACGACGGTGACGATGGACGTACGGATCGCCTTGCCGACCGCGATGCCGACCCCGGCCGGGCCGCCGGAGGCGGTGTAGCCGTAGTAGCAGTGGATCAGGATGATCGCGACCGCGAGGATGATCAGCTTCAGGAAGCTGTAGAGGATGTCGATCGGCGGCAGAAACGCCAGGAAGTAGTGGTCGTATGTCCCGCCCGACTGCCCGTACATCAGCGTCGTGATCAGCCGCGGGCTGAGGTAGGAGGCGCACAGGGCGACGATGTAGAGCGGGATGACGGCCAGGAACCCGGCGATCATCCGGGTGGTGACCAGGTAGGGAAGGCTCGGCACGCCCATCGCCTCGAGCGCGTCGATCTCCTCGCTGATGCGCATCGCGCCCAGGCGGGCGGTGTAGCCGCAGCCCACCGTCGCGGCCAGCGCGATCGAGGAGATCAGCGGGGCCACCTCGCGGGTGTTGAAGAAGGCCGAGATGAACGCGGAGAACTTCGCGACACCGATCTGGCTCAGGCTGGCGTAGCCCTGGATGCCGACCTCGGAGCCCGCGAAGAAGGCCATGAACGCGATCACGCCGACGGTGCCTGCGATCATGGTCAGGCCGCCGGCACCGAAGGCGACCTCGGCCAGGATGTTGAGCACCTCCCGCTTGTAGCGGCGGATGGTGCGGGGAGCCCAGGCCAGGGCCTTGACGTAGAAGAGCAGCTGGTCGCCATAGCCCTCGACGGCCTGGCGCTGCTCCTTGACGATCTGGTTGCCCACCTGGGCGAGCGTGTTCGTCACCGGGGGATCACAACCCGTCCTGAGGAACGATCTGGAAGTAGACAGCGGTCATGATGGAGTTGAGGACGAACAGCATCATGAACGCGATGATCACGGCCTCGTTGACCGCTCGGCCGACGCCGCTGGGACCACCCTGGGCGTTGAGGCCGTTGTAGGCGCCGATGATGGCCGCCAGGAACCCGAACAGGGCCGACTTGACCATCGAGATGTAGAGGTCCGGAAGGCTCGCCAGCGCGGTGAAGCTCGACAGGAACGCGCCGGCCGAGCCGCCCTGGACGATCACGGTGAAGAAGTAGCCGCCACCGATCCCGGTCGCGATCACGATCCCGTTGATCATCACCGAGACGAACAGGCACGCCAGGACCCGCGGGATCACCAGCCGGATCACCGGGTCGATGCCCAGCACCTCCATCGCGTCGATCTCCTCACGGATCTTGCGCGAGCCCATGTCGGAGCAGATCGCCGACCCGGCTGCCCCGGCGATGATCAGCGCGGCCGCCATCGGCGCTGCCTCCCTGACCACCGCGAGCACCGCCGTCGCCCCCGCGAACGACTGTGCTCCGAGCTGGCCGGCGAGGTTGCCGACCTGCAGCGAGATGACCGCACCGAACGGGATCGAGACCAGCACCGCCGGCAGCAACGTGACGCTCGTGATGAACCAGGCCTGCTCGAGGAACTCCCGCATCTGGAACTTGGTCGTGAACGTCCCCTTGACGACCTCTCCGGTCATCAGGCCCATCCCGCCGACACCTCGGACCAGCGATGCGAACTGCACTGCCATCCTTCACCTTTCGCGTGGTCTTGTGACTCGGCTCACGTTTCAAGCCTGTAGTAGAACATGTTTCAGTTCTGAGGGCAACGACCCGCCGCGACATGCCCGGGAACAGGGTGGGAGGTATTCCGGTCCAACGACTTACCCGCCGGTAGGTGACGCGGATCACAGGATCCTCCACCCCTGCGCCACCGTCGGAGAAGGTCGGCTCTCGCATGCTGGTCCTGAGCGTGATCGCACGCGCCGGGGCTCTCGGCGGGGCCAGAAGTCCGCACCGGTGTGTCTCGCCGCGCCGAGCCGGTTAGATTGGGGACTGTGATGAGACTGTCGCCGGGGGGCGTCATGAGGTTCCTACGCCGCCTGCTCCTCGCCGTGTTCGGCGTGCCGGTGGCGCTGGCCGTCGTGATGAGCCTCGTCGACGGCTACCGCAGCCGCGGCAAGCGAGGCCGAAGGGGCAAGCCGTTCCCGGTGACGCCACCGCTGACCAACAGCGTCGGCGACGGCACGGTCACCACCTACACCTTCGGCAACGACCTCTACGAGGACATGATCGCCGCCATCGATGGCGCGAAGAAGCAGATCTTCCTCGAGACGTACATCTGGAAGGGCGACGAGGTCGGTCAGCGGTTCAAACAGGCGCTGGCCTCGGCGACCGAGCGAGGGGTCGACGTCTACTGCGTCTACGACGAGCTCGCCAACCTCGTGGTGCCCTCCCGGTTCAAGCGCTTCCCCGAGGGGATGCACGTCCTGCGCTATCCCACCTACGCGGCGGGGTGGCGCTTCTTCGACCTCTCCCGCTACGGCCGCGACCACCGCAAGATCCTGGTCGTCGACGACACGGTCGGGTTCGTCGGCGGCTACAACATCGGGACCGCGTACGCCACCGAGTGGCGCGACACGCACGTGCGCATCACCGGCCCCGGCGTGTGGGACCTGCGCCGCGCGTTCGCCGACTTCTGGAACCTCAACCGGCGGCGGCCGCACCCGCTGACCCACCCGAACGGCGCCGAGGGACCGCTGCTCATCGAGACCGCACCGTCATGGGAGCCCGATCTCCGGTTCCACCGCAACGTACCCCGGTTGTGGATGTTCCCGATCCGGTCGATGTACCTGGAGGCGATCAACCGGGCCTCGCGCAACATCTACCTGACCACCGCCTACTTCGTCCCCGACGAGGACTTCGTGGACGCCCTCAAGGCCGCAGCGCAGCGCGGGGTCGACGTACGCATCCTGCTGCCGCTGAAGTCGAACCACATCGTCGTCGACTGGATCTCGCGCGGCTACTTCTCCCAGCTGCTCGGCTCAGGAGTGCGGATCCTGCGGTTCAAGGACGCGATGATCCACGCCAAGACCGCCACCGTCGACGGCTTCTGGTCGACCGTCGGCACCGCCAACATCGACCGGCTCTCGCTGACCGGCAACTACGAGATCAACCTGGAGATCTTCGACCGCGACGTCGCCAAGCAGATGGAGGAGATCTTCGCCCGTGACGAGTCCAACGCGCTCGAGCTGACCGCCGACGAGTGGGCCGCCCGCGACATCCACCGCAAGTTCACCGAGCTGGTCCTAACTCCCCTGCGCCCGCTGCTCTGAAGGTCCGCCGACTCGGCACTCAAGAAGGCAGATGTGTCCGCGGCGACATCTTCGGCCCTCGCCTGGGGCGCTTCCCGGCACCGCGGTAGATGAGCGCGACCACGCGAGCACGATGCGGGCGGAACCGCTCCAGGTAGTCGCGAAGCCGGTCGTCGTCCCAGGCGTTGTTGGTCAGCGCCCAGCCGACGTCCTTGGCGAGGTGGTAGTCACCGAAGCTGACGGCGTCGGGGTCGCCGAGCGCCCGCTGCCGCACCTCGGCGACGGTCCACTCCCCGATGCCCGGGATGGTGGTGAGCCGGCGCTCGACCTCCTCACCGGGGAGGCCGGCGGTCCGCTCGACCGCCGTCGCGACCCGGGCGGCCTGGAGGACGGCCTTGGACCGGGCCGGGTCGACCGGCAGGCGCAGCCAGTCCCAGCTGGGGATGGTCCGGAGCGTCTCGGGTGTCGGCTGCAGGCGCAGCCCGTGATCGGCGCCCGGGCCGGGGGCGACCTCGCCGAACCGCCTGACCAGGTTGCCGAAGCCGCGGAACGCCTCGTTGTTGGTCACCTTCTGCTCGATGATCGAGGGCACCAGCGCCTCCATCACCAGGCCCGTACGCCCGAAGCGCGGCACCTCGAAGCGCTCCAGCAGGCCGGCGAGCAGCGGGTCGTCGGTGTGGAACTCCTCGGGGCGGTCGCCCGCTCCCAGCAGCCCGGGCACGTGCTCCAGCGCCCACTCCGCGCCCTCGCCCCACGCCTCGGAATCCACCTCGGCGTCGCGCTGGCGCAGCCTCAGCGTGGCGGGGCCCTGTGGCGTACGGACGGCTCGCCAGTGGTCCTCGCCGAGGATCTTGTACGTCGGGTCGCCCAGTCCACGACGAAGCGGCCGCAGCATCGACGCGAGGCCGACGGCGTAGCCCGGCCGGACCGTCCGCTGCGCACTCATGCTTCGAGGTTAGCCCGCGGGAAGACCCGGCTGGTGGTCAGATGGGTCGCCCGGCCGGCAGGGTCGCGGCCGGTGAAGCCGAAGACACGGTGTGCGCCGTGGAGGGCGTCGGCGGTGACGACCTGGTCGGTGGCGTACGGAAGGACCTCGTAGCTCTGCGGCTCGTCGCCGATAGCGACGCCCTCGGGGCCAGGGATCTCCTCGGCCCACAGCCGGCCGTCGGGCTCCTGGCGCAGCGTCCAGTCGACGATGCGGGCGCGGTAGGTGCCGAGGAGCCGGCCGGCGTCGAAGCCGGAGGGCGGCTGGGGCGGTGGCACCGGGTCGGGCGCGATCCGGACGCCCGCGAGGTCGTCGAGGAGGTGGCCGACGACGTCGTGGTAGAGCCCGTAGGTGTCGCCGCCGTTGGTGAGCAGCACGACCGCCAATCCGTGCTCGGGCACCATCCTGAAGAAGGCCGACTGCCCGATCGTCTGGCCGTCGTGGCCGACGAGCCCCTGGCTGATGTCGTCGAGGGACCAGCCCAGGCCGCGTGCGTCGGAACGGGTCGATGCGGGATGGTCGACCTGTCGGGTGAGCATCTCGGCGCAGGAGGCCGCCGAGACGACGCGGGTTCCGCCAGGGGCCGTCCCGCCGGCGAGATGCATGGCGGCGAAGCCGAGCAGATCGCGTACGCGCATCGACAGCATCGCGCCGACCGGGCCGCTGGCCCGGGCCATCCCCCACGCCGGTCCCGGTCGCAGGACATGGTCGGGAGCGGGGTCGATGTGGCCCATCGCCGCACGGAACCTGATCGCGTCGTATGCCGTGGTGGCGATGTGGGTGAGACCCAACGGGGCGGCGAGACGCTCCTGGAGCGCTCGGTCCCAGGTGGTGCCGCGCAGCACCTCCACCAGGCGCCCGAGGACGGCGAAGCCCGCGTTGGAGTAGGAGAACCGCTCCCCCGGGGTGAAGATCTGCGGCAGGTCGCCCATGGACGCAACGAACCGCTCGACCGCGTCGTCTCCCGGCCCGTGGTCGGTGAAGATGTCGCCCTCGAAGCCGGCCGTGTGGGAGAGGAGCTGACGGATCGTGATCGTCGCGGACGCCTCCTCGTCGGCGACCCCGAATCCCGGCAGGTGGCGCCTGATCTCGTCGTCGAGGCCGACCCGGCCCTCGTCGACGAGCTGCATCACCAGGTCGGTGGTCCACAGCTTGGTGATCGAGCCGACCTGGAACAGCGAGTCGGTGGTCGCCTCCACGCCGGTCTCGAGGTTGAGGATGCCGCGGGCGTGGTCGATGACCTGGCCGTCCTGGAGCACTCCGACAGCCGCCGCCGGCACGCGGCGACGCGCCAGCAGGGCGGGCAGCTCGGACTCGATCCAGGAGCGGGCGGCGGCAAGCGACATGGGGCGAGGATAGGCGGGATCGGCTCAGCGCTCGGTGTCGGCGAGAGCTGTCAGGGCGCGCTCGAACGCCGCCCGGTCGGCCGGGTCGAGATCGGCCAGCAGCTCGGCCTCCATGGCCCCGATGGCGTCGCGGCAGCTGCGGAGGATCCGAGAGCCGGCAGGGGTCAAGGAGACGATCCGGTTGCGGCGGTCGGCCGGGTCGGGCTCGCGCTCGACCATGCCCTGGGCCTCGAGGCGGTCCAGGTTGCCGATCAGGCGGGTCTTGTCACGACCCGTCGTGGCGGCGAGCTGCGCCTGGGTGGGTGCGTCCGACTCGGACAGCGCGCTCAGCACCGCGTAGTCCCACATCTCCAGGCCGGCTGCGTCGAGGATCGGCTTCTCGCGGGCCATCACCTCGCGCATCAGACGGGACAGCAGGAAGCCGAGCTCGGGTCGATCCACCGCAGAATCCTAACCGTTCGACATATCGTCTACATGTGCTTACGATCTACTTATGCTTACTTTTGGAGAGATGCTCACCGCCTATGGCCGCGCTCTAGACGACACCACCGTGCTCGCTTCCAGGGCCGGCGACCTGACGGTTCCCACCCCGTGCGCGGGCTGGGACCTCGCCGACCTGTTCGGCCATATGGTCGGCCAGAACCTCGGCTTCGCCGCTGCGGTCGCCGAGGGCGACGCGCCGGTGGCTGCGTACGAGTCCGTGCCGGTCGCCACCGATGACGTCGCCCGGACGTGGCAGGACTCGGCCACCCGGGTCCGGGACGCGTTCGGCGCCGCCGACCCGGAGGCGACCGTCCACCTCGCCGAGTTCGGCTTCTGTCCAACCGTTGCGGTCGCACTGGGAATGCAGCTCCTCGACGCCGCCGTGCACGCCTGGGACGTCGCGACGGCACTCGGGCAGACCTACCGGCCGACCGAGGCCACCGTCACCGTCGTCCTCGACATGGCCCGGCAGATCGCCGCGAGACCGGGCGGGACACCGGTGTTCGGCGCGCCGCTCACCGAGGACAAGGAAGACCCTTGGGGCGACGCGCTGCGCCTCCTGGGCCGCGATCCGGACCAGGAGGCGGCCGCCTGACGTTCCTGGGAAGTGTCGGTGCCTTGATGTTCACTGGAGACATGCTGCTCGCCGACATCGTGTCCACCTCGAACGCCGTCGCCGCGACCCGGTCGCGGAAGGCGAAGGTCGCCGCGCTGGCAGAGTGCCTCGGCGCGGCCACGCGCAACGAGCTGCCGGTGGTGACCGCCTACCTCGCCGGCACGCTGCTGCAGCGGCGTACGGGGCTGGGGTGGCGCTCGCTCACCACGCTCCCGTCGCCTGCGACGGAGGCGACGCTCACGGTGAGCGACGTGCACGAGGCGTTCGAGCGGATGTCGCTGCTGGCAGGCTCGGGCTCGCAGGTCGCCCGGGCAGCCGAGGCCGAGACGCTCTTCGGCGCGGCGACCACGGCGGAGCAGGTGTGGCTGCGGGGCGTGATCACCGGAGAGGTACGCCAGGGGGCGCTCGACTCGCTCGTGCAGGAGGCGCTCGCGGTGGCTGCCGGGGTGCCGTTGCCCGCCGTACGCCGCGCCGCGATGCTGGCCGGCTCGACCGTGGTGGTCGCAGGGCTCGCCTTCGACGGCGAGGAGTCGCTCGCCGAGGTCGGCCTGGTCGTGGGGCGGCCCGCGCTGCCGATGCTCGCGTCGTCGGCCGGCTCGGTCGAGGAGGCCATGGCCAAGCTCGGCGAGCCGGTCGTGGTCGACACCAAGCTCGACGGCATCAGGATCCAGGCCCACAAGTCGGGCTCGGAGGTACGCATCGCGACCCGCACCCTGGAGGACATCACCGCGCGGCTGCCCGAGGTGGCGGAGATCGTCGCCTCGTTCCCGGCCGACACGCTGGTGCTGGACGGCGAGGCCATGACGCTCGGCCAGGACGGGCGGCCGCGGCCGTTCCAGGAGACCGCCTCGCGCACCGCGACCCGGGCGGCCGCCGACACGGTCGTCGAGCCGTACTTCTTCGACATCCTCCACGTCGACGGCCGCGACCTCATCGACCTGGCGCTCGACCAGCGCCTCACCGAGCTCGACCAGGTCGTCCCCGAGCGGCATCGGGCGCCGAGGCTGGTCACGGTGGACACCGAGGAGGCGGAGAGGTTCGCCACCGACGTGCTCGCCGCCGGCCACGAGGGCGTCGTCGTCAAAGGGGTCGGCCTGCCCTGGGAGGCGGGGCGGCGTGGCTCGGGCTGGATCAAGGTGAAGCCCGTCCACACCCTCGATCTGGTCGTCATCGGCATCGAGTGGGGCTCGGGACGCCGCAAGGGCTGGCTCTCCAACATCCACCTCGGCGCCCGAGGCGCCGACGGCGAGTTCGTGATGATCGGCAAGACGTTCAAGGGCATGACCGACCAGATGCTGGCGTGGCAGACCGAGCGTTTCACCGAGCTCGCCGTCGGCGGCACCGACGACTGGCAGGTGAAGGTCCGCCCCGAGCAGGTGGTCGAGATCGCCTTCGACGGGGTGCAGCGCTCGACGCGCTATCCGGGCGGCGTCGCACTGCGCTTCGCCCGGGTGGTGCGGTATCGCGAGGACAAGTCGCCGGCGGAGGCCGACACGATAGATGCCGTCAGAATGTATCTTCAGTGACCTGATCGGGATACCGGGTGCAGGTGGCCCCGACCGATCCTTTAACCTCACTGCGCGTGCCCCCACACGCCTATGCCCGCCGCGTTGCGATTCTCGCGACGCTGACGCTGATCCTGGGGACCGCCGCCGTCTACCCGGCCCCGGCGGCCACCGGCGCCTCCGCCGACCTATCGGTCGCCGCGCCAGGCGCCAGCGTCTCCCGGCCGATCCTGGGTGAGTCGTTCAGGCTGAGCGGCTCGCTCGGGCCTGGCGTGAGCAGGATGGTCCGGCTGGAGCGCTACCACGACGGCGACTGGCAACCCGTTCAGAAGCAGATCGCCGCCCGGACCGGGCACTACTCCTTCACCGTGAGCCAGTCGTCGTGGCGGATGCGCTGGCGGGTCCTCGCCCCCGGTGTCGAGCGGGAGGGGCGGAACTGGGCGGAGCGGGTCTCGGCGCCGCGTACGCTCTTCGGGCAGCCGCAGGCCGTCACGACCAGCATGGCGAGGTCGGTGCGCGCCGGGAGCGCGGTGCGGCTCACTCTCTTCGCCGCTCCTGCCCGCCCCGGGCGGGTGCTCACCCTCCAGCGCGACAGCGGCAACGGATGGAAGAACGTCGCCAACCTCACCACCGGCCCGACCGGCCATGCGACGTACGTCTTCAAGACCCGGGAGGTGGCGAAGACGCGGTTCCGGGCCGTCGCCCGGGCACATCACGGCGCGCCGGCGTTCGTGGGCTCCTCGGCGGCGGTCTACGCCATCGGGAACAGACCGGTCGGGGTGATGGCCTGGCGCGGCGACTCGCTCAACTACCCGGAGAACACCCTGGACGCATTCCGGAGCGCGGTGCGGCAACGGGCCGACTTCATCGAGATGGACTTCCAGCCGACGGCCGACGGCGAGTGGGTCCTGCTGCACGACGGCGACTTCAGGCGTACGACCGATGTCGAGCACCGCTTCCCCGAGCGCAGGAAGGCGAGTCCGCGGGAGTTCACCCTCGCCGAGGTGCAGTCGCTCGACGCGGGCTCATGGATGGGGCCGCAGTTCCGGGGCGTCCGGGTACCGACCATCGAGGAGACCTTCGACGCCATCGAGTCGGCCGAGCGGCTCCACGGCCACCGGGTCCGGCTCGTGGTCGAACTCAAGGGCGAGAGCGCCGCCGAGATGCGCGCGCTCTACCGCAAGGTCGTCTCGCTGCGTCCGGACTGGGTCTCCAGGAAGGGCCACGGCGACAAGGCGATCTTCATGAGCTTCGAGGCGAGCCACTTCGACTTCCCCGGATTCGAGCGGACCGGGATGGAGACGGTCGCCGTCAAGGACGAGCCCGATCCTGCGGACCTCCACGATGGCGAGTTCACCCAGGTGCATCTCCACACCCGGCTGCTCGACGCCGCCCTCGTGGACCGCTACCGCAACCAGGGAGCCGAGGTCGGCACCTGGCCGGCGGTCGGCACCGCGTCCGTGCTCCGCGCAGCGGTCGCGGGGGTCGACTACGTCACCACCGATGACGTCGCGGGTGCTCGGCGCGCACTGCTCCACTAGGCGGATGTGAGGACTGACACTCACAGTGCAACTCCGAGTTGCACACCGCGTACAGTGTGCTTGTGAGCACCCGATCAACCAGTCCCCACTCCGCCTCGGGTTCCGCTTCGGCCCGCGGCACCGAGTCCGACGGACGCCGCTCGGCCGCCGCCGCCCGACGCCGTGCCCGCGAGGCCGACATCGTCGCTGCCACCCGCAGGCTCTTCGACGAGCGCGGAGTGAGCGACGCCCAGATCGAGGACATCGCCAAGGCGGTCGGCATCAACCGCGCGATCGTCTACCGGCACTTCACCGGCAAGGACGAGATCTTCGCGCTGACCCTGGTCGGCTACCTCGACGAGCTCCGCGAGCGGATGCTCACCGCGACCGAGGGCGACAGCGCCCCCACCGACGTGGTCCGAGACGTCGTCGGCACCTTCGTCGACTACGGGATCGAGCATCCCGCCTTCGTCGACTGCGCCCAGACCCTGATGCGCCGCAGCGGCTCCGACCTGCTCGACGAGCTCTCCGAGAGCGCCCTGTTCCGCCTGGGCCGGGCGATGAACGGCTGCCTCACCATCCTCACCACTGTCTTCGAAGACGGTGCCGCCTCCGGCGAGCTCCACGTCAAGGACGCCAACCTCCTCGCCAACACCCTCTACGCCTCCGGCCTCGGCGCCCTCCAGCTCGCCCGCGTCGGCATCCTGGTCTCCGAGTCCGCCCCCGGCGTACCCACCGTCGGCTCCGTCTCCCCCGACCAGGTCCGCGACTTCCTGGTCACCTCCGCCCTGGCCCTCACCGCCAAGTAGCGCCGAGGCGTCACGTACGTCGACCGACACGTCAGGTACGTCGACCGACACGTCAGGTACGTCGACCGACACGTCAGGTACGTCGACCGACACGTCAGGTACGTCGACCGACACGTCACCGGCGTCGACCGACACGTCAGGTACGTCGACCGACACGTCACCGGCGTCGACCGAGGCGCCTGTCTGGACGCCGACCGATTCGCCGAGAAAACAACGGCCGAGGCGTCACGTACGTCGGCCGAGCCGGCACGCAGGTGCCAGCTCGGCCGACGGGAGTGACTTCTCGGCCGACGCGGCTGACTTCTCGGCCGACACGGGTGACGCCTCGGCCAACGCGGGTGACGCCTCGGCCAACGCGGGTGACCTCTCGGCCCGAGGGACTACTTCTCCAGGATCGCGACGACGCCCTGGCCGCCGGCGGCGCAGACCGAGATCAGGCCGCGGCCTGAGCCCTTCTCGTCGAGCAGCTTGGCGAGGTTGTTGATGATCCGGCCGCCGGTGGCGGCGAAGGGGTGGCCGGCGGCGAGGCTGGAACCCTTCACGTTGAGCTTCTCGCGCGGGACGGTGCCGAGCGGGGCGTCGAGCCCGAGCTTGTCCTTGCAGAAGTCCGGGGACTCCCAGGCGGCGAGGGTGGAGAGGACCTGCGACGCGAACGCCTCGTGGATCTCGAAGAAGTCGAAGTCGTCGAAGGTCAGGCCGTTGCGGGCGAGCAGGCGCGGGACGGCGTAGGCGGGAGCCATCAGCAGGCCCTCGCCGCCGGCGACGTAGTCGACAGCGGCGACCTCGGCGTCGACGAAGTAGGCCAGGACCGGCAGGTTCTTGGCGGCGGCCCATTCCTCGCTCGCGAAGAGCACAGCGGAGGCGCCGTCGGTCAGCGGCGTCGAGTTGCCGGCAGTCATGGTCGGGTTCTCACCCTTGACCCCGAAGACGGGCTTGAGCGTCGCGAGCTTCTCCACGGTAGAGCCCGGGCGGAGGTTGTTGTCCTTCTCCAGACCGCGGAACGGGGTGATCTGGTCGTCGAACCAGCCGGCCTCGTACGCGGCGGCGAGCTTCTGGTGGGAGGCGGCGGCCAGCTCGTCCTGGGCCTCGCGGGTGATGCCCCACTCCTGCGCCGTCAGCGCGGCGTGCTCACCCATGGAGAGCTTGGTGCGCGGCTCGACGTTGGCCGGGATGTTGGGGATGACGTCCGCGGGGCGAAGCTTGGCGAAGGCCTTGACGCGGTCGATGTTGGTCTTGGCACGGTTGGCCTCGAGCAGGACCTTGCGGAGCTTCTCGCCCAGTGCGATCGGCGCGTCAGAGGTGGTGTCGGTGCCGCCCGCGATGCCTGAGTCGAGCTGGCCGAGCGCGATCTTGTTGGCGATGTAGGTCGCGGCCTGGAGGCCGGTGCCGCAGGCCTGCTGCAGGTCGACGGCGGCCGTCTCGGGGGCAAGCTTGGAGCCGAGCACCGACTCGCGGGTCAGGTTGAAGTCGCGCGAGTGCTTGAGCACCGCGCCGGAGGCGACCTCACCGATGCGCTCTCCCTCGAGGCCGAAGCGAGCGGCGAGGCCATCGAGGACGGCGGTGAACATCTCCTGGTTGGACGCGGTCGCGTACGCACCGTTGGAGCGGGCGAAAGGAATACGGTTGCCGCCCACGATGGCGACACGGCGAGTGGTGGTCATGGGTTCATCCTTGTCTGATGAAGCGCTTTGGAGAAGGGTATGTCAGGGAGATCACGAAAAGTGGACACCGAGTTACACGCCTAGTTACAACTGGTCAGTAACATACCAATGTACGCCTCAGAGACCACGTCCAGAAGGATCAGAGAGACCATGAGCGACAAGTACCAGAGCTTCACCCAGTCGGCGATCGGCAAGGTCCTCGTCAAGAACCTCGGGCTGCCGAGCCCCGCCAAGCTCGAGCGGTACGCAGCCGGTGCCCCGCTCGTGAAGGGCACTGTCCTCATCGGCGGGCGTGGTCGTCTGGCCGAGTCGCTGGGCGGGCTCCTCGGCGAGCTGGACGTCACCTCGACCGACACGGCGACGGCCGGCACCCGGTTCAAGGGGCTCGTCTTCGACGCCACCGGCCTCACCTCGACCGCCGACCTGGTCGCGCTGCAGGAGTTCTTCACCCCGGTGCTGCGCAGCCTGGAGAACAACCCGCGCGTGGTCGTGATCGGCACCCCGCCCGAGCAGCTCAAGGGAGCCGAGCGGGTCGCCCAGCGGGCCCTGGAGGGCTTCACCCGCAGCCTCGGCAAGGAGATCGGCAAGGGCGGCACCGTCCAGCTCGTCTACGTCGCCGAGGGCTTCGAGGGCTCGCTGCTCTCCACGCTGGCCTTCCTGCTCTCCCCGAAGAGCGCCTACGTCTCCGGCCAGGTCGTGCGGATCGGCACCAAGAACGCCTCCCCCGCCGCCGAGCAGGTGGACCCGAAGAAGCCGCTGACCGGCAAGGTCGCGCTCGTCACCGGTGCCGCGCGCGGCATCGGTGAGGAGATCGCCAAGGTCCTGCAGCGCGACGGCGCGACCGTCGTCGGTCTCGACATCCCGCCGGCCGAGGACGACCTCAAGAAGGTCACCCCCGACTACATCACCGCCGACATCACCTCCGCGGACGCGCCGGCCACCATCGCCGCCTACCTCCAGGAGAAGTTCGGCGGCGTCGACATCGTCGTGCACAACGCCGGCGTCACCCTCGACAAGAAGCTGGCCAACCAGAAGGCCGACCGCTTCGGCAAGGTGCTCGAGATCAACATCACCGCACCGGAGCGGATCACCGCCGAGCTGCTCGAGCAGAAGCTGGTCCGGCCCAACGGCCGCATCATCGGCGTCTCCTCGATCGCCGGCATTGCCGGCAACCTCGGCCAGACCTCCTACGGCGCCTCGAAGGCCGCCGTCATCGGCTTCGTCGACTCCCTGGCCGAGGAGCTTCCCGACGGGATCACGATCAATGCGGTCGCGCCCGGCTTCATCATCACCCAGATGACCGCCGCGGTGCCGTTCGCGACGCGTGAGGTCGGCCAGCGGCTCAACGCGATGGCGCAGGGCGGCCTGCCGGTCGACGTCGCCGAGACCATCGCCTGGTACGCCTCGCCCGCCTCCACCGGCGTCAACGGCAACGTCGTGCGCGTGTGCGGCCAGATGATGCTGGGGGCCTGATGAGTGACATCTTCACCGGCAGGTCCGGTCCCGGCCTGCTCCTCCGGGCGGCACTGCCGGCCATCCCGGGCATCAATGCGCTCCCGGGGATCAAGAAGACCGGCGTCGCCTACGAGGAGCTCAACCTCACCCGCGAGCCGGTCGTCCTCGAACGGGACGCAGTCGAGGCCTACGCCGAGCTGTGCGGCTTCCCGATCAAGGACACCGTGCCGCTCCCCTACCCGCACATGCTGGCCTTCCCGCTGCACATGGCGCTGATGTCCTCGCCCGACTTCCCCTCCCCCGCGATGGGGATGGTCCACATCGAGAACTCGATCAGCGGCTACCGCCCGATCTCGGTCGGCGAGGCGGTCGCGGTCACCGCGACCGTGGGCCAGCCGGAGCCGCACCCGGTCGGCAAGGCGTACCGGTTCCTGACCGTCGCCACCGTCGAGGGTGAGGTCGTGTGGGAGTCCACCTCGACATACCTGGTCCGCGGGAAGCGGAACCCCGACGTCGCCTGGAAGTCTGATCTGATCGAGGTGGACCCTTCCGGGCCGGTCTTCCCGCTCAAGGCCGACCTGGGCCGGCGCTACGCCAAGGTCGCCGGCGACTACAACCCGATCCACCTCTACCCGCTGACCGCGAAGGCGCTCGGCTTCAAGCGGCAGATCGCGCACGGAATGTGGACCAAGGCGCGCTGCATCGCGGCGCTGGAGAACCGGCTGAGCGATGCCGTACGCGTGGACGTGGCGTTCAAGAAGCCGGTCTTCCTGCCTTCTTCGGTCGCGTTCGGCTCGCTCAAGCACCTCGACGGCTACGACTTCTCGCTCCACAAGCGTGGCTCGGACACGCTCCACCTGGTGGGGCGCACCACCACTCTGTGACTTCGGGGCCGCCACGATTTAACCCGTGGCGGCCCTGGTCTCGCAGGTGAGACGGTGCTCGCATGCCTGCCCCACTCCAGCTCCCGCCGCGCTACACCGAGCGGCCGTTGACACTCGCCGATGCCGCCGCCGTGACCCGCGTGATGGCGGCGAACGAGCTGGCCACCGTGGGCGAGGTCTTCATCGAAGAGGCCGACATCGTCGCGGAGTGGCAGCGGCCCTCCTTCGATGTCGGTGCGGCCACCGTCGGCGTGTTCGGACCCGACGGCGAGCTGGTGGCCTATGCGGAGTGCTCCGGCGGTGCCCGCGCCGATGCGGCCGTCCACCCCGAGCACTGGGATCGCGGGATCGGCACCGCGCTGGCCGGCTGGATCAGCGCCCGCGCGGCCGAGCTCGGGGAGCCGGTCATCGGCATGCCGGTCCCCCAGGGCTCGCCCGGCGACCGGCTGCTGGAGTCTCTGAGCTGGTTCCCACGCTGGGAGTCCTGGGTGCTGGCGCTGCCGCAGGACGCGGCGATCCCGGTGCGGGAGCTGCCCGAGGCGTACGCCATCCGGGCGGCCACCCCGCAGGACCACGAGCAGGTGTGGACCGTGATCGAGGACGCCTTCCTGGAGTGGTCCGAGCGCGAGCGGGAGCCCTACGCAGACTGGCTCGCCACCACCATCGAGCGTCCCGGCGCCGAGCCGTGGAACGTGCGCGTGGTCACCGGCCCGGACGGCGCCGTGGTCGCCGCCGCGGTGCTCGTGATGACCGAGGACGGCCGGGAGGGGTACGTCAGCAGGCTGGCCACCCGTAAGGACCAGCGCAACCGTGGCCTGGCCCAGGCGCTCCTCGCCGACGCGTTCGGCGCTGCCCGCGCCCACGGAGCGACGCGCGCGACCCTGTCGACGGACTCCCGCACCGGCGCACTCGACCTCTATCTCCACGTCGGCATGGAGGTCGAGTCCACCTGGGTCCATCGGGCGACCCGGCCCTGATCCCACCTCGACACCCTGCCCTCGGCTACCATCTTGCGTCCAGGAGGTGGACAGACATGTCCGACGTACTGATCCGAGGACTCTCGGATGACGAGCTCGCGCGCATCGACACCGAGGCGACGCGGCTCGGGCTCACCCGCAACGAGTATCTCCGCCGATGGTTCACGCCCGACGCTCTGCGTCCGCTGCCACCGGCGCGACCCGTGGCCGGCGGCGACTTCGCGAAGTTCGCCCCGCTCGCCGACCGGGGTCTGATGCGTGACGCATGGTCGTGAGGCGACCCTGGCTGATGCACCGGTCGGCACTCGCCCGGATGTCCACCAGCCCCGACGCTGAGAAGTGGTCCCGCCTGATCGAGCTGGGACAAGTACGCATCACCACCACCACACTGCTCGAGATCGGCCATCTGGCCCGCTCGGAGCGGGAATGGTCCGATCTCGTCGAGGACGTGCCGGTGATCCACATGCCGCTCGCGAACCTCACGCCGCGCGCAGAGGCACGGGCGCTGGAGATCCAGCGCATCGTGCTCCGCGACGGCCGCCACCGGGCGCCGTCGGTGCCGGATCTGCTGGTGGCCGCGGTCGCCGAGGAGGCCGAGCTCACCGTGCTCCACGCCGACAACGACGTCGACCTCATCACCCGCACGACCGGCCAGCCGGCCGAGCGGCTGCGCGCCTGAGGCTCAGAAGAGCTCGCGGACCCTCTCGATCGGCCGCGCGAGCACGCCGCGGTCGCCCTTGAGGACGATCGGGCGCTGCAGCAGGGCGGGGTGCTCGACCATCAGCGCGACCAGCTCGTCCTCGGAGAGGTCGCGGTTGGCCAGGTCGAGCTCCTTGTAGACCGGCTCCCGCTTCCGCAGCACGTCACGAGCGCTCAGGCCGGTCTTCGCCAGGATGTCCCTGACCTCCTCGGCCCGCAGGCCGAGCACGTGGTAATCGACCTTCTCGAAGTCGACGCCCTCCTCCTCGAGGAGAACGAACAGGTTCCGACACGTCGTGCAGGTCGGCTTCTCGTACACGGTGATCTGGTCCACGGCGCCACCTTAGCCCGCGGTTCGGGTGCGCTATCGCGGCAGGCAACCAGGGTGTGCGATAGTGCGCCANGAGGCCTGAGGCTCAGGCCGAAAGAGCCCGAACGACGGAGCAGGCCCCGGACCGCGATGCGGTCCGGGGCCTGCTTCGTCCCTCACTCCAGCCAAGCGCCCGGGGGGAATCGCTCGGCCGTTCACTCTGGCGTGGTGCAGTCGCCATCGGAGTGATCCCTACTGCACCGACTTCTCGGCACAAGTCTGGTCGTCCTTGCTGCCTTCCTTCGGCTCCTGCTCCGGCTCCGGTGCATCCGTCGTCTCGGCGTTGGACGGCTCAGTGTCGGACGGCTCATCGGATTCGGCGGTGGCCTCGGGTTCGGCTGCGGGCGACGACCCTACCGGGGTCTTGGGCTCAGCGCACGCCTCATCGCACTCCGGCGTGGCCTCCGGCTCGGAACCCTCGTTCGATCCGGGCAGCGTCTTCACATCTTCGGCGATCGCGGCGGTGAGCTCGCAGGCGTCCTCGGCGACCCGTTCGGTCTCGGACTCGTGCTTGGTCGAATCCGCGTCGGGCTCCTTCGTCTCCGTGGTCGCCTCATCGGTCTCCCGGTCTTCCTTCGGATCTTCCAGCGGAAGATCCTCGACCGGGACACCGGCGTCTGCGGCGATCAGCTGGCGCAGGAACATCGGCACGGCCTCGTCGACGGGCCGGGCGTCCTCCTCGGCCACGAACGGCCACAGCAGCGGCGCCATGATCCCCGGGATCGGTCCCGCGGACGGGACCAGCGTGGGCGGCTTGCCGTTGCCCTCGTCCTCACCGGGCTCGGCGGGCGTCGTCGGCTCCTCGGAGGGCGGTACGTCGGGCTGCTCGGCAGGCGCGGACGGCGCCTTGTCCGGCTTCTCGTCGTCCCGGCGCTCCGGCGGGGCGGAGTCTTCCCGGTCGCGCTCCCGGTCCACGTCGGGCGTGGTGCTGGGGATCGTCGACACCCCGGAGACGCCGGGAGACGGCGCCGGTGGGATCACGGTGAAGTCGGCCTGGCCCGAGAGCGTACGCGGCACCCGGTGCAGCGCGGAGACGTCCGGGCTGAGGGTCTGGATGACCACGAGCAGGCCGATGAGCACTACGGCGGCGTAGGCCATCAACGGGCCCCTCTGGAACCTCACGTGCCCACTTCCCTACCGAGTGACGGAGCTGGAAAGGTACAGATGCTCATCAGTGCGTATTGTGTCCGACCGCCCGGGCCAATACCGACCCGGGCGGCGAAAATGACCCAAACGGGCTACGCGGACTTCTTCTTGGTTTCCTTCTCACGAGGCACGAGGGTCGGCATCTCGCCGTCGTCGACGACCTCGCGGGTCACGATCACCTTGCCGACGTCGCCACGGGAGGGCACGTCGTACATCACGTAGAGGAGGACCTCTTCGATGATCGCCCGCAGGCCACGGGCACCGGTGCCACGTTCGAGGGCCTTGTCGGCGATGGCGGTGACCGCGTCCTCGGTGAACTCGAGGTCGACGCCGTCGAGGTCGAAGAGCTTCTGGTACTGCTTCACCAGCGCGTTGCGCGGCTCGGTCAGGATCTGGACCAGAGCGGCCTGGTCGAGCTTCTCGACGCTCGCGATCAGCGGCAGCCGGCCGATGAACTCCGGGATCAGCCCGAACTTGGTGAGGTCCTCGGGACGCACCAGCTTCAGCAGGTCCTCGGACTCCTTCTCGGCCTTGCCGCGCACCTCGGCGGTGAAGCCGAGGGTCTTCTTGCCGACCCGCTGCTCGATGATGTGCTCCAGGCCGGCGAAAGCGCCACCCACCACGAAGAGGATGTTGGTGGTGTCGATCTGGATGAACTCCTGGTGCGGGTGCTTGCGGCCGCCCTGCGGCGGCACCGAGGCGGTGGTGCCCTCGATGATCTTCAGCAGCGCCTGCTGCACGCCCTCACCGGAGACGTCGCGCGTGATCGAGGGGTTCTCCGCCTTGCGGGCCACCTTGTCGATCTCGTCGATGTAGATGATGCCGGTCTCGGCCTTCTTGACGTCGTAGTCGGCGGCCTGGATCAGCTTGAGGAGGATGTTCTCGACGTCCTCACCGACGTAGCCGGCCTCGGTCAGCGCGGTGGCGTCCGCGATCGCGAACGGGACGTTGAGCATCCGGGCCAGCGTCTGCGCCAGGTAGGTCTTGCCGCAGCCGGTCGGGCCGATCACCAAGATGTTGGACTTGGCGACCTCGACCTGCTCCTCCTTGGCGTGCTTGCCGGGGCCCTGCGGGCCGCCGGGCTGCAGGCCGGCCTGGACGCGCTTGTAGTGGTTGTAGACCGCCACCGCGAGCGACTTCTTCGCCTGCTCCTGGCCGATGACGTAGGAGTTGAGGAAGTCGAAGATCTCCTTCGGCTTGGGGAGGTCGGCGATCTCCACCTCGGAGCCCTCGTTGAGCTCCTCCTCGATGATCTCGTTGCAGAGGTCGATGCACTCGTCGCAGATGTAGACGCCGGGACCCGCGATGAGCTTCTTGACCTGCTTCTGGCT
Source organism: Nocardioides sp. YIM B13467 (assembly GCF_042788075.1). NCBI lineage: Bacteria > Bacillati > Actinomycetota > Actinomycetes > Propionibacteriales > Nocardioidaceae > Nocardioides > Nocardioides sp. YIM B13467. The sequence goes on along the minus strand of NZ_JBHZPJ010000046.1, from coordinate 4,316,082 downwards.
CTTCCCGCAGAAGGAGCACTTCAGCAGGTCACCTCCGTCGCCGATGCGTGCCACGAGTGGCCTTCCTTCCCCGACTTGTGCTGCTAGGTCCGAATAATTACTGACGGTACCCCGCGCCGCGCCTTCGATGTGGGAGCGGCGCGGGGCCCGATGGTCAAACGAGCGCCGGCGTCTTGAGCGACTCGAGCACCGAGTCGATCAGGCCGTACTCGACCGCCTGGGCGGCGGTGAGGATCTTGTCGCGCTCGATGTCGTGGCTGACCTCGTCCATCGACTTGCCGCTGTGGTCGGCGATCATCTTCTCGAGCAGCTCGCGCATCCGCAGGATCTCGTTGGCCTGGATCTCGATGTCGGAGGTCTGGCCGAAGGTGCCCTCGGTGTAGGGCTGGTGGATGAGGATCCGGCTGTTGGGCAGCGCCATCCGCTTGCCGTGGGCACCAGCGCCGAGCAGGATCGCGGCGGCCGAGGCGGCCTGACCGATGCAGACGGTCTGCACGTCCGGCTTGATGAACTGCATCGTGTCGTAGATCGCGGTGCAGGCCGTGAACGAGCCACCGGGGCTGTTGATGTAGATCGAGATGTCCTGGTCCGGGTTCATCGACTGCAGGCAGAGCAGCTGGGCGATGACCGCGTTGGCGACATCGTCGCTGATCGGGGTGCCCAGGTAGATGATCCGGTCCTCGAAGAGCTTGGCGTAGGGGTCGATCCGGCGCACGCCGTAAGACGTACGCTCCTCCCACTGCGGGATGTAGTAGTTCATGTCCTCAGTCCTTCTTGTGAGCGGGTCGGCCCTCGTCGGAGGCTTCCTTGGCGCTCCGGATGACCTGGTCGACCAGGCCGTAGTCGAGAGCTTCGGCGGCGGTGAACCAGCGGTCGCGGTCGGCGTCCGTGGTGACCTGCTCGACGCTCTGGCCGGTGTGCTCGCTGATCAGCTCGAGCAGCACCTTCTTGATGTGCAGCGACTGCTGGGCCTGGATCTTGATGTCGGAGGCCGAGCCACCCATGCCCGAGGAGGGCTGGTGCATCATGATCCGCGCGTGCGGCAGCGCGTAGCGCTTGCCCTTCGCGCCGGCGCACAGCAGGAACTGGCCCATCGAGGCGGCCAGGCCCATGCCGACGGTGGCGACGTCGTTGGGGATGTAGTGCATCGTGTCGTAGATGGCCATACCGGCATCCACCGAGCCACCGGGCGAGTTGATGTGAAGGAAGATGTCGGCCTCGGGGTCCTCCGCGGAGAGCAGCAGGAGCTGCGCGCAGATCGCGTTGGCGTTCTGGTCGCGGACCTCGGAGCCGAGGAAGACGATGCGCTCCCGCAGCAGTCGGTTGTAGATGTTGTCGTCGAGAAGGCTCAGACCGCCGCCGTTGCCGCCCAGGCTCGGAGAGAGCCCTGGGGCACCGGCATGAGCGTCAGCCGCGCTGGAGTCGATGTTCACAGGATCGACACTAGCCGCCACATCCAGTTGTTCCACGGCTGGTGTGCCATTGTTCGCCGACGGCAGAACTATTGGGGATCGCGTCGCAATCCGAGGGACGCCGCGATTCCCACGGCTACGCCAGCCAGCGCAGCAGGGCGTCGTGAACCGCCGGATGGTTCGACAGCGGCGTCTCGGCGGTCGAGAGCGTGAAGCGCTCCGCCGTCGGGAACAGATCGCGCACCCGGCGCGACCGCAGCGGCGTCTTGTGCCGCCACCACAGCATCTCCCCGAAGAGTCGCCCGACCCGGTTGGGGCGCGAGGTCGCTTTGTCGGTCACCAGCAGATAGTCGACGTCCGGTCGCGGCGGGAGCATCGCCTCGTCGGCCCCGACGACCGCGATCCCGGCGAGATGCTCGTCGAGCTGCTTGCCGACCCCGCCCGAGATCGGGGCGGAGGTGACCGCGTAGGGCGTCGTGCCGAGGGCGATCAGCTCGGAGACGTACGTCGTCCACGGCCGTGGCCCGGCGGTGGCCACACCAAGCGCGTTGCGGGCGATCAGACCACCGCCGGCGTAGCCGACCAGGACGATGCGCGGCTCCCCCACGAGGGCGTCGACGCACTCCTGGATCCGGCTGCTGAGCGCCACCGCGGCGGGCACCGACTTGCTGCCGACCGACACGTGCATGTGCAGCGGCATCCAGCCGAGCAGTTCGGCGAGCCGGTCGGCGTACGTCGCCCCGGTCGCCTGCGAGCCCTCGTCCCAGACGGTCTCGTCCTTGCCCGCCGGCGGGATCAGGACCAGGATCCGAGGGCTCGTCCCGACCTGCCGCTGGGCGTCGGCCCACTCCTTCGGGCTGACCATGCGGCCCTGGTGCCGGACCGCGACGGCGGGTCCGGAGTCGGTGTTGACGACACCGCGGATGATCGGGGTCGCGAGCGCGAACGGGGCCGCGAACGGGCGCCGCGCGAAGGCCGTGATCCGCCAGGCGAGCTTCGCCAGACCGACGAGACCGGCCACCTTGCCCTGACCGCGGTCGAGCAGCTCCTCGGTGTCAGGGTCCACCGGGGCGTCCTCGACGTTGAGGACAACGGCGCGGACGGTCTCAGGGCTGGAGGTCACGCTGGCAGCGTAGGGCCTACGCGGGGCGGACAGGATCACCTGTGCCCACTGTCCGGCCCGTCTGTGTCTCAGATCACATCACCTCGACCGCATTCAGTACGTTTGCGTTCACTCACGCGTATGGTGTCCGTGATGCTGTTGTTACTGGTGTTGCGTGACGACAGCGGTCTCCGCGGGTTACCGTCGGATGCGGAAGGGGGTGTCCGTGCGTGAGCGATGAGAAGGAATCACACTGCCAGTCGTGCGGCGATGATCTGCTGCCCGGGGCCATCTACTGCATCGGCTGCGGAACCCCGCTCCTGGCTCCCCCGGAGCAGCATCGTCCGCTCTTCGTGGACGAGCTCGGCGACGATGCGACCACGGGTCGCAGCACGCGGGGATACTTCTTCGACGACGTCGCCTCGCCACCCCCGGCGCAACGGAAGGGCCGCACCGCGCCGATCCTGGTGATGATCGTGGTGCTGGTGCTCGTCGCCGGTGTGCTCGGGTTCATCTTCGGCAAGGACGGGGCCGGACCGGTGCAGTCCGAGGCGGAGCCTGAGCCTTCGACCAGCCCCACGAGCGAGCCGTCGAGCGTGCCCTCCGTGGACCCGAGCGCCCCGCCGGAGGATCAGCTGCTCCGCATCTCCCGCCTCGACACCGAAGCGGCCACCAAGCTCATCGGCACCTGGATCCCACAGCTCGCGGCGGTCGGTGCCGGGGACGGCGGCGACGCCGACTGGCACCAGGCGCTGACCCGCTACCAGAAGATCAAGACCGCCCACCCCGAGGCGCTGCTCCTCGACACCGGCGAGTGGCCGAGCTCGTACGTGAAGCCGGGGATGTACGCCGTCGTGGTGCCCCGTCCCAGCGACACCTCCACACCCGCGCTGGAGTGGTGCGTCGAGCAGAGCCTCTCGAAGACCGACTGCGCGGCCAAGCACCTGGAGGTCTCAGGCGACCCGACGGACAACTTCGACGCTCAGTAGCACCGACTCACCCGAAAACGACAGCGCCCCTGCCGCGAGGCAGGGGCGCTGTGACGTACGTCTGAGGGTGATCAGGCGTCGGCCTTCTCGGTCTCCTCGGGGGCCTCCTCGGCCTCAGCCTCGGGCTCGTCCTCGCCGATGGTGCCGTCGGGGCGGAGGTTCTTCAGCTCGACGTGGTTGCCGGACTCGTCGGTGACCTTGGCGGCCTCGACGAGCTGGGCGAGCGCCTTGCCGCGCAGGATCTCCTGGACCAGCTCGGGCACGTGGTTGTGCTCGAGCATGTGGTTGACGAACTCCTGCGGGTCCTGACCGGACTGCTGCGCGCGGCGCATCATGTGCTCGGTCAGCTCCTGCTGCTCGACCCCGATCTCCTTCTCCTTGGCGATCTGGTCGAGGATCAGCTGGGCGGCGACGGCGTCACGGACGCGGCGCTCGAGGTCGGCCTCGAACTCCTCGATCGTCTGCTCCTCGTCCTCGAGGTACTTCTCGAAGGTGAGGCCGGCGAAGCCGAGCTGCTGCTCGATGCCCTCGCGGCGCGCGTTGAGCTCGTCGGTGACGATGCTCTCCGGCAGCGGAATCTCGATCTGCTCCAGGAGCGCCTCGAGGACGGCGTCACGGGCGGCGGCGGCCTGCTCGAGGCGCTTGCCGTTGCCGAGGCGGCCGCGGACGTCCTCCTCGAGCTCCTTGACGGTGTCGAACTCGCTGGCGAGCTGGGCGAAGTCGTCGTCGTACGCCGGGAGCTCCTGCTCCTGCACCTGGTTGACGGTGACGTTGACGTCGACCTCCTGGCCGATCAGCTCACCGCCCACGAGGGTGCTCTTGAAGTCCTTGGACTCGCCGGCGGACAGACCGACGATGGCCTCGTCCAGACCGTCGAGCATGCCGCCCTTGCCGACCTGGTAGCTCATCCCGACGGCCTCGGCGCCCTCGACGTCCTCGCCGTCCTTGGTCGCCTTCAGGTCGATGACCACGAAGTCGCCGTCGGCGGCGGCACGCTCGACATCCTTGAGGGTGCCGAAGCGCTCGCGCATCGCCTGGATCTGCTCCTCGACGTCAGCGTCGGTGAGCTCGATGTCCTCGACCTTGGCCTCGATGCCCTCGTAGTCGGGCAGCGTGATCTCGGGCTTGACGTCGACCTCGGCGGTGAACTCCAGCGTCTCGTTGTCCTCGAGCTTGGTGACCTCGATCTCGGGCTGCGCGAGCGGCTCGAGCGAGTTCTCCTGGAGGGCGTCGAAGTACATCTGCGGGAGGACGTTGTTGACCGCCTCGGAGAGCACCGCGCCGCGGCCGACCTGCTTGTCGATCACCTGGGGCGGGACCTTGCCCCGGCGGAAGCCGGGAACGTTGATCTGCTTGGCGATCTGCTTGTACGCCGCGTCGAGGCTCGGCTTGAGCTCCTCGAAGGGCACCTCGACGGTCAGCTTGGCCCGGGTCGGGCTCAACGTCTCGACGGCGCTCTTCACAGGGTGTCTCCTGTCGTTTGTTTCTGAGAATGATGTCGCGTGCAGGGCAATGAGATGTCGGGGCGACAGGACTCGAACCTGCGGTCTCCTGCTCCCAAAGCAGGCGCGCTAGCCACTACGCTACGCCCCGTCAAGGGCCCCTCCCCAATCAGCGGGAATGGCACTTGGAGCGGATGACGGGAATCGAACCCGCGTAATCAGTTTGGAAGACTGAGGCTCTACCATTGAGCTACATCCGCGCACGCGAGAGCCAGCGCCCTCGTGCGACCTGCGAAATCCTGCCATAGATCTGGCTCACACCTGTAACCGGCTCCCCTACCGGCCGGTTCGCAGAGTCGGTTCGGTCACCTGCGACCGACCGCGACAAGCGCACGATCGTCGGAGCTGGCGCTCAGTCCCTCGAGCAGACGGCGCGCTCCCCCACCTCGTCCGGTGACCGCGAGATGGTCGGCGGTGGCGACCAGATTGCTGATGCCGCGCTCGAGGTCGACGCCTCGCGCCTCCACGACGCCGTCGGTGTAGAGCATCACCATGTCGCCCACCCCGAGCACTCCCTCGCAGGCGTCGAACTCGACGTCGTCGATGAGCCCCAGCACCGGGCCGTTGCTCTCGGCCTCCTCCCAGCGGCCGGTGGCGGCACGGCGTAGCAGCGCGGGCGGGTGGCCGGCCGTGCGGATCTCGTACGCACCGTTGTCGAGGTCGATCGAGAGGTAGACCGCGGTCGCGAAGCCCTCCTGCCAGTCCTGGCGGAGGAGGTAGCGGTTGGCGGCGGGCAGGAACTCGGCCGGCGGGACGGCACCGAGGAGTCCGCCGAACGCACCGGACAGCTGAAGTGCTCTGGTGCCCGCACGCTCCCCCTTGCCCGAGACGTCGACGACGACGATCTCCAGCCGGTCGGCCTCCCGCGCGGCCACCACGAAGTCGCCGGCGAACCGGGTGCCGCCCGCGGGTAGGACGGCCGAGTCCGCGAGCCACCCGGGAGGCATCGGGGGGATCGCACCCTGGTCGAGCTTGTGGGTCAGGTCGAGCAGCATCAGCTCGTCGTTCAGGCCGCCCACCCCGAGGTAGGTGCGGCGCATCGCGACGGACAGCACTATCGCGCCGAGCAGAAAGTGCACACCGATGGCGGCGGCGTCCCTGTCGGAGAGCGTCACTTGGCTGGCGGCGACCACGATCATCACCATCACGAAGACCACGAACCAGCTGAGCGTACGCGGCCCGAGCAGCACCGCTCCGAGGAGCAACGGCACGGTGAGCACCGCCACCGGGACCACCTGCAGCCAGCCCGTCTGAGCCGCCGCGAGGACCGTCAGGACGATGGTGAGCAGCCCGAGCCACAGGACCGCTCGCAGCTCCGGGTCACGGAATCTGCGGCGGATCGCGTTGCTCCGCAGGCGGTCTGCGAAGGCATGGCTCGACATGGCCTCACTCTAGGTCTCGTGGTGGGGGCTGCGTGGTCGTTCTCGCAGGCCGGAGAGTAGTGCGGGCTACTTCTTTACGGTCGTCCGGGGCCGGTAGGTGCGCTGGCACTTCGGGCACCAGAACAGGTTGCGCTGCTGCAGCTCCGTGGTGCGTACGCTCGTGCCGCACACCAGGCAGGGCTGGCCGTGGCGGCGGTAGACGTAGACCTCGCCCCCGTGGTCGTCCTTGCGTGGCGGACGGCCCATCGCCTCGGGGGTGTGCTCGTCGCGGACGGTGTCGATGCGGTTCTGCTGAACGCCGAGCTTCATGAGCTCGACCAGGTCGTCCCAGATGGCGTCCCACTGCTGCCTGCGCAGGGTGTTGCCCGGCCGCATCGGATCGATCCGGTGCCGGAAGAGCACCTCGGCCCGATAGACGTTGCCCACCCCGGCCAGGACGGACTGGTCCATGAGCAGTGCGCCGATGGTCGTACGACTCCGGCTGATCCGCAGCCACGCCCGGCCCGGGTCGGCGTCGTCGCGCAGCGGGTCCGGCCCGAGCTTCGCGACCACCGCGTCACGCTGGGCCGCGGTGACGAGGTTGCACGTGTTGGCGCCGCGCAGATCCGCGTACGTCCCATCCTCGGTGGTCGAGCTTGTCGAGACCAGGCGCAGTCGGACCTGGCCCACGGGCAGCGGCGGCTCGGTGGCGTACGGCTTCAGGTCGAGCTTGCCGTAGAGGCCGAGGTGGATGTGGACGTACTGCTCCCCCGGGAACTCGAGGAACAGTTGCTTGCCCCACGCCTCGGCGCCGGTGAAGACCTGGCCGTCGAGAAGCACGGCGGAGTCGGCGAACCGACCTTGCGGGCTGCTGACCCGGACCTGCCGGCCGGCGAAGGCGACGCTCAGATCGAGCGCGAGGCGGTGGAGGGTGTGCCCCTCGGGCATCCCCGGATCAGTCCTGGTCCTCGGCGGGCCCCAGGCCCTTGGCCGAGTCGGGAAGCGGCGGGCGTACGCCGTCGGCGTCGTAGGCGTGGAGCTGGTCGATGCGGCGTACGTGCCGCTCGTCCTCGCTGAACGGCTCGGCCAGGAAGATCTCGACGAACTTCGTCATGTCCTCGAGGCTGTGCATCCGGCCACCCACCGCAACCACCTGGGCATTGTTGTGGTCACGGGCGAGCTTGGCGGTCTCCTCGCTCCACGCGAGCGCACAGCGGATGCCGGTCACCTTGTTGGCCGCCATCTGCTCACCGTTGCCCGACCCCCCGATCACGACCCCGAGGCTGTCCAGCCCCTGCTCCCGATCCCGGGCCACCCCCTCGGCCGCCCGGATGCAGAAGACCGGGTAGTCGTCGAGTGCGTCGTAGACGAACGGGCCATGGTCGACAGGCTCGTAGCCGAGCTCCGTCAGACGGTTGATCAGGTGGGACTTCAGTTCGAGACCGGCGTGGTCACAGCCGATGTGGACGCGCATGCCGCCCATCCTCTCTTACCGCTGCTGGATCTTCGGATTTGGTGGTTGGTGTTGCTTGTTGGGCTTGGATCTCGGGCCGGCCGCTCCTGGCGGCCGAGGCATGAGGGAGCGGTCGTACGGAGCACGCTCAGGTACGGCGGGCGAACCGGATCCGCCCGCTTGAGAGGCGCTCATAGCCGTAGTTGGGGTCGTGGCTCCGGCGATGATCACTCGGACACAACAAGACCATGTTGGCCAGGTCGGTTCGACCGCCTTCGGACCACGGTTTCAGGTGATGCGCTTCGGTCCACGCTGCCGGGGCATCACAGTCTTCGGCCTGGCAGCACCTATCTCGTAACCGCAAGGCTCGATGCTGGACCGGATACGCCAACCTCGCGGTCCTGCCGAGGTCGAGGATCTCGGAGTCGGTGCCCAACACGACCGGGACGAGGTCGGCGTTGCAGGCCATCCGGCGGGCCTCGGCGGCGGTGATCTGCTCGCCGTCGAACCCGAGGGCTGCGGTGCCGAGGTCCTTGCGGAGGTCTTCCACGCTCATGGTGATGAACACCGTGGTGCCGTGGCCACCGTGGCGGGGCAGTTGGTCGACGTCGTAGGTCTCGATGACGCGGGCGAACGCCTGACCCAGCAGCCGGGCGTAGGGGGCTTTGCGGCCACGGTTCTCGGCCGAGAGCTTCCGCGGCTGAGCCAGCGAGTCCAGCAGGGTCCGGAGCCGCATCCCGACGGCGCGTGAGACGCGGGCGTGGATGTCGATGGTGCCGTCGCCGTTGTCGCGGGACTGGAAGAACGTACGCCGCTGGGCGTGCTCCTCCTCCCGCTGCAGCGCCTTGGCTTCTGCGGCTTCGAACCGTTCAGGGTCGATCTCGGCCAGGATCCGTTTGCCGACGATCTTCAACTCGTTCGCCGTCAACCGGGTGGCGTAGTCGACCAGCAGCTTCTCGGCCAAGACCAGGTCTTCAGCGCTGGCGGCAGGATCGGTCTCGATGGCGTCGAGGGCTTGGGTGATCACCCGGGCCTTGTCCTGGGACACGACACCATCGGCCAGTCCAGCGGCCACGAGGTCGTACTTCGCCATACCGCTCGCGAGCTTGATCTGCGAGCGAGCGACTGCTCTGTCGACCAAGAGCTCGGTCCGCATCCATCCGGAGGCGTCTTTGGCGCCGGTCTCTTCGGCGATGTCGCCGGCGGACGCCAGCACCCGGAGTTTCAGTGCCGCTTGTTGGGCCTGGAGCTTCTCCAACCGCTCCAAGAGGTCCTTCTTCTGTCCCGTGCGCCAATAGGCAGGGTCGGTCGCGAGGAGTTCTTGGAGGGCGGTCTCGATGGCCGTCAGGGCAGCGTCGATCGCACCGCCGGGGTTGGTGCCCCAGTGGTCGATCGAGCGGCCGAGAGTCATCGCGCCGTCCCTTCAGACGGGTGTTGTGATGGGTCTGATTCTACTACTTTCAACCCCTGCCTAACACCTATTTTCCCTGGTCAAATGCCGTTTTGCGGTGAGCGAACGACCTCGCATCTGTGGATGGTAAGTGGCCCGAAGGGCCGCCTCCCGCCCCATCAACACCACCCGTCCCAAGCAAGATCTCTCCGCGCCACTCCCCGGCCGCCGCCCCGATAGCCAGCCAGATCTTTCTCGACGGGCCCCGGTGTCAAGGACCGCGAAGCGGCCGGCGAAGCCGGCGGCCGAAGGCCGTCCTTTACTCCGGGGCCCGTCGAGAAGACCCTCAAAGAAAGGGTCGGCGGCCAACCCCAACCCCGAAAAGCAGTCCGCGAAAGACGGACGGACCGATAGATTCCCCCACCGTGGACCACTGGACGACGATGGACGAGATCCTCGCGGCAAGATCAAGGTTCGAGTCAGCGATCGACGGCTGGACGCCCCCGAACGCCCACGGCGTGGGCCTCCGCCCATCGACAGCAGCCGGCCACGGGACAGAACACTTTCCCCTGGTCAACGCCTACGGCCACCGCCTCCCGGCTGTGGTGATCGCAACAGTCGTCGGTCACAAGCGCGGAACCGCGGCGTACCGGCTGTCCCGAGAGGAGCTCGAGCGGGCGATCGAGCTGATCTCGCCCGCGGAGGCGTACGTCGAGTACGACCATCCCAACGTACGGAGCTGGCGCGACAGGATCCTGCCGGCGCTGACCGAGGACCCCCAGGCCGAGGTGGTGGCGGTCTTCATCGGCGACGAGCCGGAGGAGTCCCCTGATCCGGCGATCGACGCCTTCCGGGCGGCGTTCCCGGACCGGGCCGTCGCGATCGCGGCCGCGACGGCGGGGGCGGCTGTGGTCAGGGGGATGTACGGCACCGACCTGACCCACTTCGACAAGTCCCCGACTAGCCAAAAAGACATGCACAGAGCGACCGAGGCGGACATCGCCTCGGAGAAGGCGATCCGGGAGACGATCGCGACGTATCGACCCGAGGACGCCTTCGAGGGCGAGGAGACCGGGCGCAGCGGCGACAGCGAGCGGAGATGGCTGGTCGACCCGCTCTGCGGGACCCTCAACTACGCCGCCCAGACCCCGCTCGCCGCCGTGAACGTCGCGCTCGTGACACCCGATGGTGTCGAGGCGGCGGTCTCGGCGGATCCGATCAGCGAAGAGATCTTCTGGACCGACGCCACCTCCGCCTGGTTGCGCCAGGGCGGCGGCGACACCGTCCTGACACCGAGCCCGCGCACCCGGCTCGTCGACATCCAGTGCGACGGTCCGCTCAACCGGCCGTTCGTCGGCGGGCAGCTCGTCGCCGACCCGCGCCTGCGAGCCCAGTTCGGCCCGCGCGTGATGTCCTCCACCCTCGCGGTCGCCTGGGTCGCGGCCGGGCGGCGGGCGGCGTACGTCACCGACGGCCACCTCGAGGGAAGCGTCCACTTCACCGCCGGCATCGCGCTGTGCCAGGCCGCCGGCTGCGTCGTCACCGACCTGAACGGCGACCCGATCCACACCGGCCGCGGGATGATCGCCGCGGCAGACGCGGCCACCCACCAGCTACTGCTGGACCTGGTCCGTCCGCACCTGGAGGCGGCGGACCCGGACCGGACGAGCCCAGCCTGAGCCGAGTGGCTCAGCGCTGCATCAGTGCGTCCATCGCGACCGCGAGCGCAGCGGCGACCCGGAAGTCGACGCGCGGGTCGTGGACGGTGACCGTGTACTTGTCGCGGAAGGCGAAGCGGCGCTCGATCGAGATCAGCGGCTGACCCTCGGAGGACACGTAGTCGAAGTGGATCGGGAGGAAGTCGAGCTCGGTGAAGCGGCGCAGGATGGCGATCACCTGGTTGCGCTCCTGACCGGTGCCGGCGTAGCCGGGGCCCTCGACCTGGAAGGTCGAGCGCAGCAGGCTCTTGCCGAAGTCCTTGCGGAAGAAGCCCAGCGCCGCACCGCTCGGGTCGGTGACGTCGTAACCGGCGTTGAGGTCCATCACCGCACGCGCCTTGAACGCGAAGACGGCCTGCGACTTCGACTCGTCGGCGTAGAACGTCACCTGCTCCTTGAACGCCAGCCGCTTCTGCTGCGCGAAGGCGAGCACCTGCCCCTCCGAGCCGTCGGCGTTGGCGGCCTGGGCGACGTACTTGTTGGCGAAGGGCGTCACCTTCTGGCGAAGGTAGAAGCGGGGCACGTGGTACGGCTGCTGCGTCATGGGCGCAACCTATCGGTCGTCAGCGACGGCGCGCGACGAGATATGCCTGCGGCGTCCGCTCCCAGTCCTCGGCGGAGCGCACCACGGTCGCGGTGACCTCGAAACCCGCCTCCTCGAGCAGTGCGCTGGTCGCCTCGACCGGGAGCCGGTAGCCGTCGAAGGTGACGTCGTGGCCATAGGCGCCGATGTGGCGTACGTGCTCGTCCCCGACCTGGAACGCGGTCACGAACCGGCCGCCATGGCGGGTGACCCGGGCGAGCTCGGCGATGACGTCGGGCCGGCGCGCGGGCGGCGTATGGATGAGGGAGTACCAGGCGAGCACCCCGGCGAGCTCACCGTCGCGGAGCGGGAGGCGAGCCATGTCGCCGACCTCGAACCGGAGCGCCGGATGCCGTTCCTTGGCCTGCGCGATCATGCCCGTCGACAGGTCGACCCCGAAGACGTCGATCCCTCTCTCGGCCAGATAGGCCGTCACCCGCCCGGGCCCGCAGCCGATGTCGCCGACCAGCCCACCACCGTCCTTGCGTACGTAGCTGACGAACGTGTCGAGGACACCCGCATCGAAGGAGGTCTCGGTGATCGTCGGGTCGACGATCTCGGCGTACGCCTTGGAGACGGTGTCGTAGGCAGCCCGGACCTCGGTGACGTCGTAGGGCTCCGTCACGGGCGTCCCCGCACGAAGGCAGCGGTCATCGCCATCACCGACTCCGCCGCGGGGAAGGTCTGGCCGTGGCGCCAGAAACCGTGGATCTGGCCGACGGCACGGAAGGCGACCACCTCGACGCCGAGATCTGCCAGGCGCAGCGCGAAGTCCTCGTTCTCGTCGGTGAGGATGTCGCCCTCCGCGCTGACGATCAGCGTGGGCGGCAGGCCGCGAAGCTCCTCGTCAGAGGCGAGATAGGGGCCGAGGTCGGGGTTGCGGAGATCGGCCTCGGTCGAGGCGTACTGCTTCCAGTACCACGCCGCCTCCTCGTTCCAGCCGTCCTCCATCGCGTAGCCCGGGGTGCTCATCGACGGGTCGAGGAACGGGTAGACGAGCACCATCGCGCCGAAGACGCCCGGGTTGCGCAGCGCCGCGACGAGGGCGAGGTTGCCGCCGGCGCTGTCGCCGTGGACGTACGCCGGCAACGTGCTCAGCAGCGGGTCGTTGCCCAGCCACTTGACGACCGTGTCGACGTCGTCGGGAGCCGCGGGATAGGGGTGCTCCGGAGGCCTGCGGTAGTCGACCGACAGCACCCGCAACCCACTCCGGTTGGCCAGCTGGCGGCACGCGGCGTCGTGGACCTCGACGTCGTTGAAGACGAAGCCACCGCCGTGGAGGTGGACGATCACACCCTCGCGTACGTCCTCGGGGGTGTAGAGCCGGCACGGAACTCCGTCGGCGTCGATCCCGGTGACCTCCGCGACCCCCTCCTTCGCCTCGGCCGCGGCCAGCTTGCGGGCCTGGTCCCGCTGGGCGGCGACGTCGACCTCCCACACCGGCGGCGAGGCCTCCTCGGCAGCGATGGCACGGCGGGCGGCAGGGAAGAGTCGAACCATGTCAGAAGATTCCCACACGAGTGGCGGTGGTGCATGCTGATGCGCATGACAGTGGCGGGGGTCATGGGGACCTCGATCTACATCATCGACCTGCTGGTCAAGGTCATCGCGCTCGGAGTCGTGCCGAAGAACCGGCGTCCGAGCAGTGCGATGGCGTGGCTGCTGGCCATCTTCTTCATCCCGGGAATCGGCCTGATCGGTTACCTGCTGCTCGGTCAGACCCGGCTCGACCGGCGGCGTCACGAGCGGCAGCGGGCGCTCAACGAGGAGGTGCTGAGCTACGTACGCGGCCTGCCGAGGACACCGCACCAGAAGACGATCTCCGAGGTCGACGCGGCCACGATCGAGCTGAACGAGCGGCTCGGTTCGCTGCCCGCCAGGGCGGGGAACCGGATCGATCTGATCGACGACTACGCCGCCTCCATCGAGGCGATGACGGCCGCGGTGGACGAGGCCGAGACGTACGTGCACGCGCAGTTCTACATCACCGCCTGCGACCACATGACCGAGCCGTTCTTCGACGCCCTCGACCGGGCCGCGGCGCGTGGGGTGAGCGTCCGGCTCCTCCTCGACCACCTGGGCTCGCGCGGCATCCCGCTCTGGCGACAGCTCGTCAAGCGGCTCGACGCCTCCGACATCGACTGGCACCCACTGCTGCCGATCGACCCCCTCCGCGGCCAGATCCGCCGCCCCGACCTGCGCAACCACCGCAAGCTCCTGGTGGTCGACGGCAGGGTCGCGTTCACGGGCTCCCAGAACCTCATCGAGCCCGGCTACAACAAGCCCAGGAACCACCGGGCCGGCCGGGAGTGGGTCGAGCTGAACGCCCGGATCGAGGGTCCGCTGGTGACCGCGCTGAACGTCGTTTTCGCCAGCGACTGGGACACCGAGACCGGCGAGCTGCTGCGGTCCGAGCTGGCCGCCACTGCGCTGCCCGCCGGCGACGTGACCGGCCAGATCGTGCCCAGCGGGCCCGGTGTCGACGCCGAGAACAACCTGCGCGCGTTCACCCATCTCATGTACGCCGCCAAGAAGCGGATCTCGATCACCAGCCCCTACTTCGTGCCCGACGAGTCGCTCCTCTACGCGGTCACCACCGCCGCCCGCCGCGGCATCGAGGTCGAGCTCTTCGTCAGCGAGGGCAAGGACCAGTTCATGGTCTACCACGCCCAGCGCTCCTACTACGAGGCGCTGCTCGAGGCCGGTGTCCGCATCTACCTCTACCCCAAGCCCGCCGTCCTCCACTCCAAGCACTTCAGCATCGACGACGAGGTCGCCGTGCTCGGCTCGAGCAACATGGACATGCGCTCCTTCGCCCTCAACTACGAGATCTCGCTGATGCTCTTCGACGGCGAACCGGTGGCTCAGCTGCGGAAGGTCGAGGACAGCTACCGGGCCATCTCGCGTGAGCTGCTGCTCGAGGAGTGGCTCGCGCGGCCGAAGGTCGCGGCGTACGTCGACAACGTGCTGCGCCTGACCGCCGCTCTTCAATGAGGTCGATGCACACACCAGTCCGGGGAGACGTACGCTCCGAACCCATGCCCGTGAGCACCCGAATCCTGGCCCTGTTGACCATCCTCTGCGCGGTGACCGTCGGCTGCGGCTCGGCGGAGACCGCCGATGATTCCGCATCGCCCACCACCAGCGCGAGCACGCCGCCCACCTCGCCCGCCGCCGGGAACGACTCGTCCCCCTCCTGCGAGGCAACGGGACGCTACGCCGACTACTCCGATGCGGCCGTCGCCGACGAGTGCTACACCGACACGATCCTCTTCTTCCACGCGCCCTGGTGCCCCGAGTGCCGCGGGTTCGAGGAGGCGATCAAGAGCGGCGCGGTGCCTGACGGGGCACAGATCCTGAAGGTCGACTACGACTCCGCGACCGACCTGCGCAAGCAGCACGGGGTGACGATCCAGTCGACCTTCGTACGCGTCGACCCCGCCGGCAAGACGGTCGAGCTCTGGTCCGGCTACGGCCAGGACAAGTCGGTCGACGCCATTCTCGAGAACACCCAGTGACGCTGCTGCTCGCGTCGTTCCTCGCCGGCGCGCTCTCGGTGCTCGCACCGTGCGTGGTGGCGTTCGTGCCGGCCATATTCTCCCGTGGGTACGGCCTCTCCCGCGGGACCGGCGAGCGTCGGCCGTGGGTGGCGGTGGCCGCGCTCGGCGTCTCCGTCATCGTGTTCAGCGTCCTGCTCAAGTCGACGACCCTCTTGATCGACGTCCCGCCACGGTTCTGGAGCGTCGTCTCGGGTGTGATCGTGGCGCTCTTCGGTGTGGTGATGATCTGGCCTCGGCTGTGGGACGCGGTGGCGTTCCGGCTCGGGATCGGATCGCGCGCCCAGGAGCGTATGGCCCGGGCGAGCACCCGTCGCGGGTTCGGCGGCGACATCCTCCTGGGCGCGAGCATGGGGCCGGTCTTCAGCGCCTGCAGCCCGACGTACGCCTTGATCGTGGCCGCCATCCTCCCTGCCGAGCCGCTGCGCGAGCTCGGCTACCTGCTCGCGTACGTCGCGGGCCTGACGCTCCTGCTGGCCGCGGTCATGGCGGGTGGGCGGGCGCTGATCGCCCGGCTCAGGTGGGCGATCGACCCCGAGGGCGCCTTCCACAAGGTGCTCGGCGTCGTCCTCGTGCTCATCGGCGTCGCGATCGCGACCGGGCTGGACAAGGCCCTGCTCACCCTGCTCGTGGAGCAGGGGCTCTTCGACTGGCAGATCGGTCTGGAGGGTCGGCTCAGCACGGATCAGTGAGCCCGCCTGTGGCCGACGAGAACGACCGGCCGCGCAGGAGCGGAACCACCGACGAGCCGTCCACCTCGGAGGCCACGACCACATCGTCGGCGTAGCCCTTCGCCGCAAGCTCGCGCCCGCCGGCGCAGGCATGGAGCGCGTCCGGAAGATCGGCCGCATGGAACGCGTCGCGCGCCATCGCGGCCTCGGGCGAGAGGTCGCTCGGGTCGAGTGCGGCCAGGACCGCGCCGGCACCCCAGAGGTCCTCGACCGCGGGGCGGAGCGTGCCGTCCGGCCAGCGCTCCCCCGACGCGATGAACGCGACGATGGCGCCCTCGGCACAGCGAGGAGCCAGCCACTCGGCGACCGCGGTGCGGTTGCGGAGCGAGGCACCGACGACCGTGGCACCGCTCTCGGCGAGCAGGCTGCTGATCGTCGAGCCGTTCGGCGAGGGCAGCACGAGCCGCCGAAGGCCCTCGGACTCCCGCAGCGACGCGGGTGAGAGCGAGGGCCGGCCGGGCACCGCGTCCTGGCGCTGCACCGCGAGAACGGCGTCGTGCTCGCGTGCGTACGCCTCCGCCCGGTCGTCCCGCCACGCGAACGGGAACACCTCGGTCCCGCGCTCGACGGCGACCGTCAGCGTCGTGGTGAACGAGAGCACGTCCACCACGACGGCGATGTCCACCGGCCCGACCGCCTCGGCGCCTACCGGCCCCCACTCGAGCCGGAACCGGTAGGCGTGCTGACGGTGCTGCGCGTCGAAGATGGTCACGCGCCGAGGCTAGTGACCTCTAGCCGAGTGCGGCGGCGATCTGCGGGGAGATCTCGCGCAGGGCGCGACCGCGGTGGGAGATGGCGTCCTTCTCCTCGATCGACAGCTCGGCGGACGTACGTCCGTCCGCGGTGTCGACCGCGACGAACAGGACGTCGTAGCCGAAGCCGCCGTCACCGCGGACCTCGCGGATGATCCGGCCGTCCATGCGGCCCTCGACGACGATCTCGCCACCGTCCCAGACGAAGGCGATCGCGCAGGCGAAGTGAGCGCCGCGGCGCTCGTCGGGGACGTCGGAGAGCTGTGCGAGCAGCAGCTCGTTGTTGCGAGAGTCCGACTTGGGCGGACCGCCCCAGCGCGCCGAGAGCACACCGGGCATCCCGTTGAGCGCGTCGACGCAGAGACCCGAGTCGTCCGCGACGGTCGGCAGCCCGGTGGCCTTGAAACCGGCCCTGGCCTTGATCAGCGCATTGCCCTCGAAGTCAGGCGCGTCCTCGACCGGCTCGTCGTAGTGGGCGACGTCGTCGAGGCCGACGACCGAGACCCCGGACACCAGCGGCGAGAGGATCCGGAACATCTCCTCCAGCTTCTTGGCGTTGCGCGAGGCGACGTGGATCTTCGGCTCAGCCGGCAAGTGCGGCCTCCTGCAGCTTGGTCAGGTCGGCGCAGCCCTTCTCGCCCAGCGCCAGCAGGGCGTCGAGCTCGGCGCGGTCGAAGGCGACGCCCTCGGCGGTGCCCTGCACCTCGACGAACTTGCCCTCGCCGGTCATCACGATGTTCATGTCGGTCTCGGCGCGCACGTCCTCCTCGTAGGGGAGGTCAAGGCGCGGCACACCGTCGATGATCCCGACCGAGATCGCCGCGACGGAGCCGGTCAGCGCCTTCTGCACGCCCAGCGAGGCCACCGCGTCGGACAGCGCGACGTAGGCGCCGGTGATGGCTGCCGTACGCGTCCCGCCGTCGGCCTGCAGCACGTCGCAGTCGATGTTGATCGTGTTCTCGCCCAGGGCCTTGTAGTCGATCACGGCGCGCAGCGAGCGCCCGATGAGGCGCGAGATCTCGTGCGTACGTCCGCCGATCTTGCCCTTCACCGACTCGCGCGAGGAGCGCTCGTGGGTGGCGGCGGGGAGCATGGCGTACTCCGCCGTCACCCAGCCCAGCCCGGAGCCCTTGCGCCAGCGCGGCACGCCCTCGGAGGCCGATGCGGCGCACAGGACGCGGGTCTTGCCGAACTCGATGAGGACGGAACCGGCCGCGTGGTCGAGCCAGTTGCGGGTGATCTTGATGGGGCGCAGCTCGTCGTCGGCGCGCCCGTCAGCTCGTGTGGTCACGGGACCACCCTATGCAACGGTCTCCCGTGCCCACGCCCGGCGTACGACCCACGGCCCCAGATCGCGCGCCCGGCGCCCCATCCACGGCACGCCCTCGCCGGCCATCCAGGCCAGATCCTGCCGCCAGCTCGTCGGCAGCCCGCCGCCCGGCTCCAGCGACGGCGGCTCGAAGGTGAAGCCGTACGTCACCAGCTGCTCACCGAACGCACGCGCCATCCGCCGGTGGCCGAGCTCGGAGGGATGCAGCCGGTCGGCGGCCCAGAACCTCCGCTCCTGCAGGTCGGGAACCGCACCCAGGTCCAGCCTCAGCCCACCGTAGGTGGCATGGACCTCGTCCCAGATCTCGTTGAGATCGTCCGTACGCCGCTGGATCGACCGCTTCATCCAGCCCGGCATCGGCCACATCACCGAGTGGTCGTGGAAGCGCGCCGTCATCAGCAGCGCACCCTGGCCCGCGAGCGCGTCGGCGCAGGTCATCAGGTCGTTGCGGAGACGCTCGGTGTCCCAGCCGGACCGCATCACGTCGTTGACCCCGACGATCAGCGAGGCCACGTCAGGCCGGTGCGCGACCGCGTCGGCGAGCTGCTGCTCGACCACCACGGTCGACGTCGCCCCGATCACCGCGGTGTTGCAGAAGGAGATGTCGTACGTCTGTCCCAGAGCCTCGGCGAGAAGCCGGGCCCATCCTCGCCAACCCGTGGTGACCGGGTCGCCGAGCCCAACGGTGGCGCTGTCGCCCAGCGCCGCGTAACGCAGGTAGGTGCCCACGGCTCACAACGGTGACGGGGGTGGGTGCCGAAGCACCCACCCCCGCGTGTCGTGTCGCGAACGGTCCGATGAACTACTTCACCTCGGACTTGAGCACCCGGTAGGCACCCAGCACGACCGGGACGACCACCCACAGGAAGATGCTGCAGATGAGTGCGAGCACCTGCTGGGTGCCGGGGTCGGGGAGCTGCGTCCCGTCCGGCATCATGCCGCCGGCCCCCATGAACGGCGACATCGCGTAGCCCATGTCGATGAACGGGATCACGTCGGCGGCCCAGTCGAAGATGAAGAACAGCGTCGACCACACCATCAGCGGCAGGATCAGCTGGTCGACGTAGACGACCACGATCGAGAACGGTGTGCTGAGCAGGCACATCGCGATGCCGAAGGCGCTCACGAAGTAGAGCAGCTGCTGCGCGATCGTCCAGGCCAGGATCTCGCCGTCGATCGTCCAGCTCGCGTCGTAGCCACCGACGGCGGCAGCGAGTGCGTTGCCGACGATGCCGCACAGCAGCGCGACCGCGATCAGCGCGATCGCGAGCGCGACGACGGCGACCAGCTTGGCCGCCATCACCCGCAGCCTGCTCGGCTCGAGGCTGAAGGTCACCATGTTGGTGCGCTGGCCCCACTCCTGGGTGACGATCATGATCGCCAGCACCGGGGTGAGCAGCGAGAGCGG
This sequence comes from Nocardioides sp. YIM B13467, assembly GCF_042788075.1. NCBI lineage: Bacteria > Bacillati > Actinomycetota > Actinomycetes > Propionibacteriales > Nocardioidaceae > Nocardioides > Nocardioides sp. YIM B13467. Next base: position 4,296,794 of record NZ_JBHZPJ010000046.1, on the reverse strand, counting down.
GATCGTCAGGATCGAGGACCAGGCTGAGAGCCCGAGCGAGAAGGTCTCGTTGAGCGCGGCCACCAGGACCACGATGCCCATGACCAGCAGCAGCATGCCGGCCGAGATGATCAGCAGGGCGCGTCCGGCCCGGGTGTCGGTCATCTTGCGCCACTCGACCAGCAGCAGCCGGCCGAACGGCACCTTGGTCACTGCCGGGAGCGGGGTGGAGGGCGCTACGGATACGGCGCTCATGCGGAGACTCCTTCGGCGTGGATCTGGGTGGTGCTCTCGCGCTGGGTCTCGGCGGTGAGCTGCAGGAAGATGTCCTCGAGGCCGGCGCCGCCGTCACGCAGGTCGGTGAGCACGACGTTGGCCTCCAGGGCGGCCTTGCCCACCTCTGCCGGTGCGGCGGAGACGCGCATGCCGGTGCCGATCGGCTCGACGCTGTAGCCCTTGGCCTTGAGCGCCACGGTGAGCGCCTCGTTGTCCAGGGAGGTGACCAGCGCCTGACCGGCGGTGCCCTGACCGGCGAGGATGGCGTCCTTGGTGCCCTCGGCCACGATGCGGCCGTTGCCGATGAGGATCAGCTCGTCGGCGATCTGCTCGACCTCGTGCAGCAGGTGGGAGGAGAGCAGGACGGTGCCGCCCCGGTCGGCGTACTCCTTCAGCAGGCCACGCATCCAGCGGATACCCGCCGGGTCCAGGCCGTTGGCCGGCTCGTCCAGGATCAGCACCTTGGGGTCACCGATCAGCGCGTGCGCGATGCCGAGGCGCTGCTTCATTCCCAGCGAGTAGTTCTTGATCCGGCGCTTCGCCTCAGACGGCGTCAGCGAGACCAGTTCGAGCATCTCGTCTACGCGTGACTTGGGCAGGCCCATCGTCATCGCGGCGAGCGTGAGCACCTCGCGGCCGGTGCGGCCGTCGTGCTGGGCGCTGGCGTCGAGCAGCACGCCGACGTGGCGGCCGGGGTTGGGGAGGTCGGCATAGAGGCTGCCGTTGATCGTTGCCCGACCCTTGGTGGGGTTGGTCAGTCCGACCATGATGCGCATGGAGGTCGACTTGCCCGCGCCGTTCGGGCCGAGGAAGCCGGTGACTTTGCCGGCCTCGGCGGTGAACGACACGTCGTCGACCGCGGTGAAGGTCCCATAGACCCTCGTCAGTCCTTCGACTTTGATCATGACGTACATCCTGCCGTGCCTCCGGCGCAGACTGCATCGGACATACGGATGACCCCCGACCCGACGAAAGTATGGGGCCTGGCGCGACCGCGGCATCGGGTCCGCCTGGCTTCGGTTCACTAACGTGTACGCCGTGCAGCAACGCTCCCCAGACGACTATCAGCCACGCCTGACCGTGTGGGGACACGTCTGGCGCTATCTGGCCGCGCTGGGGATCAGTGCTCTCGGGTTGACGTCCAGCGTCGGTGGGTGGTCCGACTGGCGTTTCGCGCTCGACATCGGGTTGGGCGTCGTCAGCCTGGTCCTGGTCTTCTGGCGGCGGCGCTGGCCGGTCGCGATCGCCACGTTCACGACCATCGCGGGGGCCGTCTCGCTCCTCTCCGCCGGCGCCTCCGCGCTCGCGCTCGTCTCCTTGGCGACCCGCCGTCGCTGGCGCGAGATCATCCCGATATCGCTGCTCAGCCTGGGTGCGGGAATGTTCTGGTTCGCGTTCATGGACACCTCGACGTCGTCCGACGACCTGACCCCGGCCGTCGCCATGTGGGGCCTCAACATCGGCCTGAACGTCGTAGTCGTCGCCGCCCTGGTCGCCTGGGGCATGTACATCGGCTCGCGCCGTGAGCTGATCGCGACGCTGCGGCTCCGCGCCGAGACCGCCGAGGCCGAGCAGGCGCTGCGCGTCTCGCAGGCCCGCGAGACCGAGCGCAGGCGGATCGCCCGCGAGATGCACGACGTGCTCGCCCACCGCATCTCCCACATCTCCATGCAGGCCGGCGCGCTTGCCTACCGCGAGGACCTCTCCGCCGAACAGATCCGCGGTGAGGTGGGCACCATCCGCGACGGTGCCCATCGGGCACTGGACGACCTCCGGACCGTCCTCGGCGTGCTGCGCGGCAACGGCGAGGATCCCGAGACCGCGCCCCAGCCGACGTACGCCGAGCTCGGCCGCCTCGTCGAGGAGGCCCGCGAAAGCGGCATGAACATCACCTTCGAGGACGACGTCGAGGGCTCGCCGCCAGAGGCGGTCGGGCGGTCGATCTACCGGGTCGTGCAGGAGGGCATCACCAACGCCCGCAAGCATGCGCCCGGGGCGGCCCTGCAGGTGTCGCTGCAGGGCTCCGAGGAGCACGGGATCGACGTACTGCTGCGCAACCGGCTCGGCTTCGACTCCAACACGCCCGGCGCCGGGCTGGGCCTGGTCGGGCTCACCGAGCGCGTCGACCTCGCAGGGGGCCGCCTCGCGCACCGTACGGAAAAGGATGTCTTCATCCTCGAAGCATGGCTACCGTGGGGCCAGTGAGCAGCCCAGGGACCAGCCCAGAGAGTCCGGTCAAGATCAAGGTGGGGATCGTCGACGACGACCCGCTCGTGCGTTCGGCCCTCGGGCTGATGCTCGGAGGTCAGGCCGACATCGAGGTCGTCGGCGAGGCGACCGATGGCCAGGAGGCGCTCGCTCTGGTGCGTACGTCCGCCCCTGACGTGGTGCTGATGGACATCCGGATGCCGCGCGTCAACGGCCTCGAGGCCACCCGGCGGGTGCTCACCGAGGCCCGGTCGCCGCGGGTCATCGTGCTGACCACCTTCGGTGCCGACGAGTACGTCGTCGACGCCCTCGCCGCCGGCGCCGACGGGTTCCTGCTCAAGGACACGCCCCCGCCCGAGATCGTCGCGGCGATCCGCGCGGTCGCCTCCGGCGAGCCGATCCTCTCCCCCAAGGCGACCCGCACGCTGATCACCCGGCTCCGCGCCGAGCCGACCGGCGAGCGCGCCGCTGCCGCCAGCCGCCGGCTCGAGGCGCTCACCGAGCGCGAGCACGAGGTCGCCCTCGCGGTCGGGCGCGGGCTGAGCAACGCCGAGATCGCCAAGGAGCTCTACCTCTCGATCCCGACCGTCAAGGCGCACGTCTCGCGCCTCTTCGACAAGCTCGGCGCCACCAACCGCGTCCAGATCGCGATCACCGTGCACGACGCCGGCCTGGTCTGAGCCGCTCGCCTCACCGACCACATGCGTCACACCGCTCGGGGTTTTCCTGCACTTCTCAGGTGTTGCAATGCCTGAGAAGTGCAGGGATACCCGGTTAACCGGGTATCCCTGCCCCGGCATCAAACCTCGTAGACAGCCCCCGTCGCCGCCAGCTCGGTCGGACCGTCGTACGCCGAGCGCGCCTCGCGAAGGGCGTCGGCGGGGTCGTGCCAGGGCGGGACGTGGGTGACGACCAGCTTCTTCACATGAGCCTTGGTGGCGTACTCCCCCGCGTGGACGCCGGTGATGTGCACGCCGGGCGGGTTGTCGACGCCGTCGCGGAAGGCGGCCTCGCAGACGAACAGGTCGGCGTCGGTGGCGATGTCGAGCAGCGCCTCGGTCTCGGCGGTGTCGCCGCTGTAGGCGATGACCTTGCCGTGCGCCTCGATCCGGAGCCCGTACGCGTCGACCGGATGCTCCACGGCGGTCGGGGTGATCACGAACGGGCCGAGATGGATCGGCCCGGTGTAGGTGGAGAACGCGAACTCCTCGCGCATCCCGGGGCGCTTGGGCAGGTCGTAGGCCTTCGCCAGGCGGCGTCCGGTGCCCTTGGGGCCGTAGACGGGGATCGGCGGCTGCGGGCCGGTGGGGTGCCACTTGCGGAGCACGTAGTAGGAGGTCATGTCGACGCAGTGGTCGGCGTGCAGGTGCGAGAGCAGGACGGCGTCGATCAGCAGCGGGTCGATGTAGCGCTGCAGGACCCCGAGCGCACCGTTGCCCATGTCGAGCACGATCCGCCACGTACGTCCGGCCTCGTCGTCGGCCTCGACGAGATAGCAGGAGGCGGGGCTGTCGGGCCCGGGATAGGAGCCCGAGCATCCGATGACCGTCAGCCGCATCCCGGAGGTCATCCCATCCCTCCGGCGAACTGCTGGGCTGCGGCGAGCTCCGGGCCCAGGAACCGAGCACCGATCGCCTTGAACTCGGCGGGGTTGCCGGTGGTGAGGAACGTGTAGGTCGGCTCGCCGCCCTCGCGCATCAGGTCGTGCTCGGCGAGGACGCGGTAGACGTCCTTCGCCGACTCCTCGGCACTGCTGACCAGCGTCACGTTGTCGCCCATCACATAAGAGATCACACCAGTCAGGAGCGGATAGTGGGTGCACCCGAGGATCAGCGTGTCGACCCCGGCGCTGGTCAGCGGGTCCAGATATTCGTGCGCGGCGGCCAGGAGCTCGTCGCCGCCGGTGATGCCGGCCTCGACGAACGGGACGAACTGGGGGCACGCCTGGGTGTGCAGCGAGACGTGGGGAGCCGCGGCGAAGGCGTCGTCGTAGGCCATCGACTCGGCGGTCGCATGGGTGCAGATGACCCCGATCCGGCCGGTGCGGGACGCGGCGACGGCGCGGCGGGTCGCCGGCAGGATGACCTCGACGACGGGCAGCGGCTTGTAGCGCTCTCGGGCATCGCGCAGCATCGCGGCCGAGGCCGAGTTGCACGCGATCACCAGCGCCTTCACACCCTGCGCGACGAGATGGTCGAGGCACTCCAGGGCGTACTCGCGCACCTCGGCGATCGGCTTGGGCCCGTAGGGTGCGCGGGCGGTGTCGCCGACGTACAGGATCGACTCGTGGGCGAGCTGGTCGATCACCGACCGTGCCACGGTGAGACCGCCGAAGCCCGAGTCGAAGATCCCGATCGGGGCGTCGCGGTCGGGCTGGGCTGAACCCAGGGGCGAGGGCGAACCCAGGGACGAGACGGACTGCACGATCGTCAAGGCTAGGCCCAAACAGCGCAACTTCGCAGTGCTGGGGGTCACTCGAGACATACCCGAGATCCATCTCACGTTCATGAGCGGGCCGGATCAGTGTTGTTAACGTCCGGTTATGACGATTTCTCGGCGCTCGCTGGTGCTGATGGTCCTGATCACCCTGTTGGGCGTAACCTTCGCGGTCGTCGAGCTGCCCGGGCGGCCCGCGCAGGCGGCGACCACGAAGCGGGTGCTGGCGATCTCCGTCGACGGTCTCAGCGTGACCGCGATCGAGGAGCTCGGCCCGGGCAACCTGCCCAACATCTACCGGCTGATGCGCGGCGGCGCCTCGACCCGGCAGGCGCGCAGCGAGTACGAGCAGAACGTCACCCTGCCCAACCACACCTCGATGGTCACCGGCCGCCGGATCACCCGCTCCGCCCACGGCCACGGCGTCACCTGGAACACCGACCGGTCGTGGATGACGGTGCAGGAGGCCGCCGGGCATCCGGTCTCGTCCGTCTTCAGCCAGGTCGAGCGCACCGGCCGGAGCAGTGCCCTGTTCGCGTCGAAGTCGAAGTTCGGCCTCTTCGACCGCTCCTGGCCCTCGATCGACCGGTTCGTGGTCGACAGCGACGCCGACCTGGTCAGCCGGGCGGCCGCCGACCTGGCGACCAACAAGCGTGCCTTCACCTTCGTCCATCTGGGCTCCCCCGACCACTACGGCCACCGCGACGGCGGGATGAGCGCGGCCTACCGCGCCTCGGTGGTTCGCACCGACGCCCGCATCGGCAAGCTCCTGAAGGCGATCGACTCCTCGACGACGCTGAAGCGGTCGACGTACGTCATCCTCACCGCCGACCACGGCTTCAAGGCCGCCGCCAGGGACCACGGTGCCCACCTCTACTCCAACTACCGGATCCCGTTCCTCGTGTGGGGTCCCGGGGTCGCTCGCGGTGCCTCGCTCTACCGGCTCAACCCCGACTACCTCGCGCCGGGGACGACCAGGCCGACGTACGCCGGCAGGCAGCCGATCCGCAACGGCGACCTCGGCAACCTGGCCCTGGACCTGCTCGGCCTGGGCCCGATCCCCGGCAGCACGCTGAACTCAACTCAGTCACTAGACATTCGCTGAGCGTTCGCCCGGGGTGCCATCGGGTTCACTTAGGGTGTGCCGGTGCGTCGCCTCTTTCCCCTCGTCTCCCTCGGCATCTTCCTCGTGGTCGTGCTCGTCGTGGCGTTCACCGCCCTGCCCGACCGGGACGGCGGCGGTAGCGGTGGCGACACGGGCGATGGTCGCGACCGTGCGGAGCGTGAGCCCACCCAGGTCGGCCGCAAGGTGCTCGCGATCTCGATCGACGGGCTCAACCCGGATGCGCTGGCGAAGCTGGGACCGGCGAAGACGCCCAACATCCACCGGATGATCGACGAGGGCGCCTCGACGCTCAACGCCCGCACGGCCTATGAGAAGAACATCACCCTGCCCAACCACACCAGCATGGTCACCAGCGACCCGATCAACGCCGACGACGGCGGCCACGGGGTCACCTGGAACGTCGGTGACCCGTCGAAGTCGATATCGAAGAACGAAGACTCGATGTTCACCGTCGCCCACGAGGCCGGGCTCAGCACCGGGGTCTTCGTGACCAAGCAGAAGTTCGAGCTGTGGCAGCGGGCCTGGGAGGACGACATCGACCTCTACGTGCCGATCGACGACCACGACGAGCTGGTCCCGGAAGCCGCCGAGGACCTCGCCGACGAGCGGCGCGACCTCACCTTCGTACATCTGTCGCTTCCCGACGTCGCCGGGCACGCCTCGGGCGGGATGTCGCCGGAGTATCTGGAGGCCGTCGAGGAGTCCGACGCCCAGGTCGGCGAGTTCCTCGACGTCGTCGACGCCGACCGCGGGCTGGCGAAGGAGCTCGACGTCATCCTCACCGCCGACCACGGCTTCAAGCCGGGCATCACCAACCACTCCGAGAAGGTCTACGAGAACTACCGGATCCCGTTCATCGTCTGGGGACCGGACGCCGGCGCCGGCACGGATCTCTACGAGCTCAACGCCGACGACTACCGCGACCCCGGCAAGGGCCGGCCCGACTACGAAGGCCCTCAGCCCGTACGCAACGCCGACCTCGGCAACCTGGCCCTGGATCTCCTCGGCCTCGGCCCCATCGGGACCAGCGACATCGGCAAGAAGCAGACGCTCGACGTCAAATGATGTTTGCCATAACCGTCCACGAGCACACACGCCCCTGAGGTACGTTTCGAACGTAACCTCCCCAAGGAGCGTGCGATGTCAGTCACCCGGATGGCTCGGGCAGCTTTACGCAGGGATCGTCGTGCCCGGCGGGTCACGATCATCGGCGCCGGCATCGGCGGCCTGACTCTCGCCGTCGAGCTTCGCCGGCGGGGCGTCGAGGTCGAGGTGTACGAGGCTGTGACCGATCCGCGCCCTGCCGGCGACGCCGTGCTGCTACCGGCCAACGCGACCCGGCTCCTGGAGCGCCTCGGGCTCGAGCCCGATCTCGGTGAGGCGGCGGCGACCGTCGGCGGCTGGGTCTGGCGCGACGGCCACACCGGCGCCGCGATCGGACGGGTGCTCTCCGCCGCGGAGTACGCCGACCGCGCCGGGGCTCCGTGCTACGGCATCGATCACGCCGACCTGCACGCGCTCCTGAGCGAGGCGGTCGGCACCGAGGGGCTCCACCTCGGCCACCGTCTGGTCGCGCTCACCGATCCCGGCGACGGCCCCGTGACGCTGGAGTTCGCCGGCGGCGAGTCGGTCGAGGCAGACCTGGTCATCGGCGCCGACGGCGCTGGATCGATGCTGCGCGAGCACGTCGTCGGCTACGACGACGCCCAGTTCTCCGGCTGCATCGCCTGGCGTGGGATCGTCCCGCGCTCGCACCTCACCCTGCTCCCCGATCCTGGCCGTGTGCAGGTGTGGACGGGAACCGACGGCCACCTGATGCATCACCCGGTCGGCAAGGGCGACCACGCGTTCCTGCTGGTCAAGCGGCAGCTCGGACCATGGGCACCGGACTCGTGGTCCTGGCCGGCCGACCCGGACGAGCACGTCCATGCGTACGCCGGCTGGCATCCGGCCGTGGTCCAGATGATCTCCGCGGCACCGTGCTCGGAGCACTGGGGCCTCTTCCACCGTCCACCCCTGGCCACCTGGTCGCGCGGCCGGGTCACGCTGCTCGGCGACGCCGCTCACCTGATGGTGCCCCACCACAGCCAGGGTGCCGCCCAGGCGATCGAGGACGCGATCGTCCTCGCCGACTGCCTCGCCACCGACGACTGGGACCGCGCCACCACGACCTATGAGCTACGCCGCCGCGACCGCACCCGCCGGATCCAGGTCGCCTCGCTGGCCGCCGCCGACGTCCTCCACCTCCCCGACGGCCCTCGCGCCCAGGCCCGCAACAAGCGGCTCGGGTCAGGCGATGCGTACGACCGTCATCTCGCCTGGATCCACGACCACGACGTGGCCGCCCCCGGCCACCGACCGTAACTCCGGGGCCTGCTGCCGCGTTTCCCAGGAGTGAGAGCCTTCCTCGGACGCAAGGGGTTCCTGGCGCTCGGCATCTGGGCGATGTACGCATCGGCCGTCGCCGCAGTGCTGGTGCAGCTCGGCGCCGAGTCCGAGGCCGGGAGCGTCTGGTCGGGGCGCCCGATGGCCCCCGGCAGCCCCGCCGCCCTCATCGCGAAGCACGACTGCTGGAGCGCCGAGGCCCCGCGCGACATGACCGGCACGCTCCCCGGCCACGCCATCGTCGCCACCGGCCCCGCCCCGCGCTACGTCGACGCCCACCTCACCGGCAAGGCCCTCGACCAGGTCTTCTCCGGCGAGGACCACGGCCTCGTCGTCTACGCCTTCTGCCGCTGAGGCTCGACCAGCGGCGGTCAGGCCCAGAGCTGGCCCTCGAGGCCTTCCTCGGCGTCGTCGATGGTGCCTTCGTACGCCCCGGTGGAGAGGTACTTCCAGCCGCCGTCGGCGACGACGAAGGCGATGTCCGCCTTCTCCCCGGCCTTGAGTGACTTGGCGGCCTGGGCGAGGGCGGCGTGGAGGATGGCGCCGGTGGAGATGCCGGCGAAGATGCCCTCCAGCTCGAGGAGCTCGCGGACGCGGCGTACGGCGTCACGTGGGCCGACCGAGAAGCGGGCGTCGATCAAGGACGCGTCGTAGAGCTCGGGGACGAAGCCCTCGTCGAGGTTGCGCAGGCCGTAGACGAGCTCGCCGTAGCGCGGCTCGGCGGCAACGATGCGTACCTCCGGCTTGGCGGTGCGGAAGAAGCGGCCGACACCCATGAGCGTGCCGGTCGTGCCGAGTCCGGCGACGAAGTGGGTGATCGAGGGGAGGTCGGCGAGGATCTCGGGTCCTGTGCCCTCCTCGTGGGCGCGCGCGTTGGCGGCGTTGCCGTACTGGTAGAGCATCTCCCAGTCGGGGTGCTCGGCGGCGAGGCGCTTGGCGACCCGGACGGCCTCGTTGGAGCCACCGGCGGCGGGCGAGGAGACGATCTCGGCGCCCCACATCCGCAGCAGCTGGCGCCGCTCCTCGGAGGTGTTCTCGGGCATCACGCACACGATCCGGTAGCCCTTGAGCTTGGCCGCCATCGCCAGCGAGATCCCGGTGTTGCCGGAGGTCGGCTCCAGGATCGTGCAGCCCGGACGGAGCCTGCCGTCCTTCTCGGCCTCCTCGACCATGCGAAGAGCCGGGCGGTCCTTGATCGAGCCGGTGGGGTTCCGGTCCTCGAGCTTGGCCCACAGACGTACGTCGGGAGAGGGCGAGAGGCGGGGCAGCCCCACCAACGGGGTGCCCCCGACCGACGCCAGCAGGTTGTCGTAGCGCATGGGGTCCATCGTCGCATCAACCGATCGACTGATGCCCACTCGCGCCGATCGCCCGATCCGTGAGACCGCGTCACCGACCAGGCTGGAGGTATGCATCAGGAGCGAGAACCAGCGGTCGTCGTGGACGGCCTGCGCAAGACCTATGGCGACAAGGTGGCGGTCGACGAGATCAGCCTGAGCGTCCACGAAGGCGAGATCTTCGGCATCCTCGGCCCCAACGGAGCCGGCAAGAGCACGACCGTCGAGTCGATCGCCGGCCTGCGGGTCGGCGACCGCGGCCGGATCCGGGTCCACGGCATCGACCCATGGACGGACCGTGCTGCCGTGACCGAGGTGCTCGGCGTACAGCTCCAGGAGGCGAAGCTGCAGCAGAAGATCACCGTCCAGGAGGCGCTGGAGCTGTGGAGCGCCTTCTACCCCGACCCGGAGCCGTGGGCGCCGCTGGCCGAGCGGCTCGGCCTCGGTCCTCATCTGCGGCAGCGGTTCGAGAACCTCTCCGGCGGTCAGCAGCAGCGGCTCTCGATCGCCTTGGCGCTGATCGGCCGGCCGCGGGTCGTGGTGCTCGACGAGCTCACCACGGGCCTGGACCCACGGGCCCGTCGTGAGGTGTGGGACCTGGTGCGCGACGTACGCGACCGGGGTGTGACCGTCCTGCTGGTCACCCACTCGATGGAGGAGGCGCAGACGCTCTGCGACCGGATCGCCATCGTCGACGCCGGCCGGATCCGGGCGCTGGACACCCCGGCGGGGCTCATCGATTCGGCGTCCGCGGCCACCATCACCACCTTCGAGACGCCGGTCGCGATCGACCTGGCCTCCCTGCGCGAGCTCGACGGCGTCACCGCCGCGCGCAGCGAGAACGGCACCGTCACCGTCGAGGGCACCGAAGGGGTCGCGCTCGCGGTCGTCGAGGTGCTGCGTACGCAGGGCGTCGCCCCGCAGCGGCTCCGGGTCGCCGCGGGGAGCCTCGATGCCGCCTACCTCGACCTCACCGAGACCGATGCAGAGACCGATGCAGAGACCGAGACCGACACCCGCCAGGAGGCGCCCCGATGACCAGCCCGACCATCGCCGTGATCCGTACGGAGTCCCGGCTCTTCGCCCGCGAGCGGCTCTCGCTCTTCTGGATCGTCCTCTTCCCGAGCCTGCTGCTCGGGGTGCTCGGGGTGATCCCGAGCTTCCGCGAGGACAGCGCCGACCTCGGCGGCCGGAGCCTGATCGACCTCTACGTGCCCGTCACCGTGCTGCTCTCGATGATCATGGCGGCGATCATGACGATGCCGCCGACACTGACCGGCTACCGCGAGAGCGGCGTGCTGCGACGCCTCGGCACCACGCCGGCCCGCCCCACCTCGATCCTCCTCGGTCAGGTGCTGGTGCACGCGGTCGCGGTCGCGGCGTCGTCGGTGATCGTGATCGTCCTCGGCCGGGTGGTGTTCGGGACACCGCTGCCGGAGTCGCTGGTCGGCTACGTCGTCGCGTACGTCCTGGCGCTGGCCGTCTCGCTGGGGATCGGTGCCGCGATCACCGCGGTCTCCCCCAACGCGAAGACGGGGCAGGTGGTGGGGATGGTGGTCTTCTTCCCGTCGATGTTCACGGCGGGGGTCTACTTCCCGGTCGAGGTCTTCAGCGGCACGGTGCGCGACATCATCTCGTTCACGCCCTACGGCGCCGCCTCGAACGCGCTCAACGACGCCGCGGCCGGGGACTTCCCCGCGCTCATGGATCTGGTGGTGATGGGCGGCTGGACGGTGGTGCTCTACCTGATTGCCGTGCGCGCCTTCCGCTGGGAATGAGAGGGTCCTACCCATGACCTCGGCCGTCGAGCACGAGCAGCGCTGGGAGCGCAACCTCAAGGTGCTGCCCTTCGTGCTGCTCGCGCTCGCCACGGTGATCAGCGTCGCGACCATCCCGGAGATGGGCCCGCACACGCTCGGCATGCAGGTGACGCTCGGCGTGCTGGTGGCCGCGACCGCGGTGTGGATCTGGCGGTGGATGTATGTCTACGGCCGCCCACATCCGGTCGGCTACGTCGGGCGCACCCTGCTGGCCGCCGCCCTCACCATCGTCCATCCGCTCTTCTGCATCTTCGCCTGGGTCGGCTTCCTGGACGCCTTCGAGTCCTTCCGCGGCCGCTGGAGATGGGTGGCGATGGCGGCCACCTCACTGATCATGGCCACCGGCCAGACCGGCGGGCCGCCGCCGTACGACAGCCCGTGGCAGAGCGCGGCGCTGCCCGTGCTCTTCGTGGTCAACTTCGGCCTCGCCACCCTGATGGCCCGCTACAGCATGCACCTCGACGCCGTCAGCCAGGAGCGGGCCGACACGATCGTCCGGCTGGAGAACGCCCTCGCCGAGAACGCCCGTCTCCAGGAGCAGCTCCTCGCCCAGTCCCGCCAGACCGGCGTACGCGACGAGCGCGAGCGCCTNCAGAAGTGGCGGACGAAACTGTCGTTTCGTCCGCCACTTCTGCAGTCTCGGCGAGGAGGGCTACACGTGCCCTGTCGCCGATGCTCTCCGCCGGGAGATCGCGTCGACGCTGGCCGCGACCAGTAGGACCAGGCCGGTGACCATCCAGACGGTGCCCTGGGGCTGGTCGAGCAGGCCCATCCCGTTGTCGATGACTGCCACGACGGTGCCACCGATGACGGCGTCGATGACCCGGCCCTTGCCACCGAAGAGCGAGGTGCCGCCGATGACGGCAGCACCCACGGCATAGAGCAGGGTCGTCTCGCCGCCCGTGTTCGGGTTCACCGAGTTGGTCCGGCTGGCGATCATGATGCCGGCCACCGCCGCCATGGTGGAGCAGAGAACGAAGCACGACAGGCGCACCCGGAACACGTTGATCCCGGCCCTACGTGCCGCCTCGGCGTTGCCGCCGACCGCGTAGACGTGCCGGCCCCAGGCGGAGCGGGTCAGCGTGAAGGTGAGCACGATCAGCAGGCCGACGATCACCACCAACGAGACCGGCACCCCCTTGAGCGAGGTCAGCGCCGGGTTTCGGCTGCGCTCGACGGAGAGATAGCCGACCACGGCGAGCACCACGACCGTCAGCAGCCCTGTCTTCAGCGCCCATAGCAGGATGGGCTGGACGGTGAGGTTCTTGGCGCGGCGGCGCGCATCGGTGACGTACGTCAAGGCCGCATAGCCCACGATGCAGACGATGCCGAGCACCCAGCCGAGCCAGACCGGCAGGTTGGCGTTGTTGAGACCGTTGATGAAGTCGTTGCGGTAGGGAATCGTCCCGCCCTCGCCGATCATCGTCAGGAGTACGCCCTGCAGCCCGAGGAACGCGGCCAGCGTGACCACGAACGACGGGATCCCGAGCCGGGCCACCAGCAGCCCGATGGTCAGGCCGATCACCGCTCCGGTGAGCAGAGCCCCCAGCAGCGCAGGGACCAGCGGCCACTCCTGACGGGTCAGGAGCACACCCAGCACCCCGGCGCACGTGCCGCCCGCGAACCCCGCCGACAGGTCGATCTCGCCCAGCAGCAGCACGAAGACCAGGCCCATCGCGAGCACGGTCACGCCTGCCGACTGACCGATCAGGTTGGCGAAGTTGAACGAGTTGGTGAACTGGTCGGGGCGCAGCGCGGAGAAGACCACGACCAGCGCGATCAGACCCAGCACCGCCGGCAGAGAGCCGACCTCACCACCCCTGAGCTTGGCCATGTAGGCCCGGAAGATCCCACCCAGCGAGTTGTCGGGCTCCGGATCCGGCGCCGCGGCGATCGTCGGGTCATCGGCATCAAGGCTCATGCCGCACCTCCTTGAGGAACGACGCCGGTGGTGATCGCCTGCACGATCTGCTCGCGCGTCGTGGAGGCGGCCTCGATCTGACCGATCATGCGGCCCAGATACAGGATCGCGATGTCGTCGGCGACCTCGAAGACGTCGTTGAGGTTGTGGCTGATCAGCACGACGCCGAGGCCCCGGTCGGCCAGGCGCCGCACCAGCCGGAGCACCTGCTCGGTCTGGGCCAGTCCGAGCGCGGCGGTCGGCTCGTCGAGGATGACCAGCTTCGAGTTCCACAGCACGGCTCGGGCGATCGCCACGGTCTGGCGCTGGCCACCGGAGAGGGAGGCCACCGGCGTACGCACCGATGTCAGCGTACGTACCGAGAGACCGTCGAGCGTCTCGCGAGCGCGCTGCTCCATGGTGTCCTCATCGACCAGCCGCAGTCGTCTCATCTCCCGGCCGAGGAACATGTTGTGGACGACGTCGAGGTTGTCGCACAGGGCGAGGTCCTGGTAGACGACCTCGATCCCGAGCGCGGCGGCCTCCTTGGGGTTGGTCACCTTCACCGGCTCACCCTCGAAGAGGTAGTCACCGGCGTCGAAGAGATGGATCCCCGCCATGCCCTTGATCAGGGTGCTCTTGCCGGCGCCGTTGTCGCCGACGAGCGCGGTGACCCGGCCCGCCCGCACCGTGAGGTCCACTCCGCTCAGGACCTGCACGGCGCCGAAGGACTTCTCGACGCCGCGCAGCTCCAGCAGCGAACTCACTGAGGCACGCCGTTCTCGGTGCACAGGTCGGCGATCGCGCCGGCGCACACCTCCGCGGCGTCGGCCTGACCGTCCTCGATGACCGTACCGACGGTCTCCTTGGTGACCCAGACCGGCTCGGCGAGCACGGACGGCACGTCCGTTCCGGCCTCGGTGTCCTCGACGCTGCCGGTGGCCAGCGCCTCGGCAGCATCCTTGTCACCCTCGATCAGCGCGATCGCCAGGTCCGCGGCGGCCTTGGCCTCGAGCGCGGTGTTCTTGTAGACGGTGCCGCACTGGAAGCCCTGAAGGATGTTCTGCAGACCCTCGACCGAGGCGTCCTGGCCGGTCACCGGGATCTTGCCCTGCGCGTTGTTGGCCTTCAGCCGGGCGATGATGCCGCCGGCCATGGTGTCGTTGGCCGAGACCACGCCGTCGATCTTTCCGCCGTTGGCGGTGTACATCTGGTCGAAGACCTTCCCGGCCTTGGTGGCGTCCCACTCCCCCGACTGGTCGCCGACGAGCTTGTAGGTGCCGTCGGCGATCTTCGGCTCGAGCGCCTTCTCGTAGCCCGACTTGAACAGGGCCGCGTTGTTGTCGGTGGCCGCGCCGTTGACGTAGACGATGTTGCCGCCCTTCTTGCCCGCGGCAGTGATGCACTCGTCGAGGCCCGTGCCCATCAGCTCGCCGACCTTCACGTTGTCGAAGGAGACGTAGTAGGAGGCGCCGCCGTTGAGCGTCAGCCGGTCGTAGTCGATGCTCGTCACGCCCGCGTCGGCGGCCTTCTTCAGGCAGGACGCCCCCGACTCGGAGTCGAGGTTGGTGATGATGATGACCTTGACGTTCTCGTTGATCATGCTGTCGCACAGCTGACCGAACTTGGCGGTGTCGCCCTGAGCGTTCTGGATCGTGGCCTCGAGGCCGGCATCGGCGAACGCCTTCTCGAGGTTGGGCCGGTCCTGGGACTCCCACCGGGGAGACGTGGTCGCGTCGGGGAGGATCACTCCGACGTCGGTGCCGCCCGAGTCTCCCGAGTCGCCACCGTCATCCGAGCCTCCACATGCAACGAGCGATGCGGTCGACAGGGTCGCCACCGCTGCGACCGCCATCAGGCGGCCGATCTTGTGCGTGTTCATCGTCGAACTCCTCAGTCCTGGGTGTGATCTAAGTCACGTCGGGGTGCAACCTATCTCCTTCAGCGGCGATGTGAAGCCGTTCTGAGGAGATCTCGACAGCGGATTGATAACGGCCGTATGCCTTCAGGTCACCAATGCTCGTTACGTTGCGACCGCTCCCACCCGCCCACGTCCACTAGAACAGCGATCACGTGACCGCCACCTCGGATTTCCGCACGCCCACGACCAACCGGGCCGACAGCGATCCCAACAGCCCCAAATCTGGGCACAGCTCCGGGCACACCGCTGGACACATCAGCGAGATCCACGGCCTGCGCGGCATCGCCCTGGCGCTCGTGGTCGCCTTCCATCTCTTCGGCAACGGCCGGGTCTCGGGCGGGATCGACGTCTTCCTGGTGATCTCCGGCTTCCTCGCCACCCGGTCACTGGTGGGCAGGGCCGAGCGCGGCCGGGTGAGGCTCGGCGAGCACTATGGACGTACGTTCGCGCGGCTCGCCGCGCCGGCGCTGATCGTGCTGGCCGCGACGGCCGCGCTGATGGTGGTCTTCATCCCGCAGACGCTGTGGACGCAGACGACCCGCGAGCTCATCGCGGCGGCGACCTACACGCTCAACTGGGAGCTCATCGCCAGCCAGCTCTCCTACGGCGCCGCGGGGCCGTCCTCGACTCCGGTGCAGCATTTCTGGTCGCTCGCGGTGCAGGGGCAGTTCTTCCTGCTGTGGCCGCTGGTGGTCGTCGGGCTGGCTCTGGTGCTCCGCATCGTGGCGCGCGGCCGACTGAGGCGGCTCAGCCTCGCACGGGTGCTGTTCGTGCTGACCGCGGCCGCGTTCACCCTCTCCTTCGTCTACGCGATCAAGGTCTCCGGATCCGACCAGGCGGCGGCGTACTTCAACTCCGTCACCCGCTTCTGGGAGATCGCCGCCGGCGCCCTCGCCGCGCTCGCTCTGCGCCGCCTGAGCCTGCCCGAGAAGATCAAGCCGTACGTCGCATGGACCGGCCTAGCCCTGGTCGTGACCTGCGGTTTCGTGATGGACGGCGCGGACCACTTCCCGGGGCCGCTGGCCCTGTGGCCGGTCGCCGGGGCGCTGCTGGTGATGGTCGGCTCCACCCCGTCGCCACGTGGGCCGCGCCAGCTGCTGGAGACCCGCCCGCTGCGGTTCGTCGCCGACGTCTCCTACGAGCTCTACCTGTGGCACTGGCCGCTGCTGATCGCGTGGCTCTACTACTCCGGCGGGGAGCGACTCACCGTCGCCTCGGCCGCGGGCGTGCTGGCGGTCTCGACGCTGCTCGCCTGGGCGACCAACCGGCTGGTGACCCGCCAGGTCCAGACGTACGTCATCAGGCCAGGCGGACCGCGAGCCCTGGTCGCCACCCTGGCTGCTCTCGTGGTCGCCGTCGGCGCCGGCTGGAGCGGCCTGGCTGCGATCGACCACTCCGAGGACAGGGCGATGGCGGCGGCGGCCCGGCTCGCCACCGCCGACCCCTTCACGACCGAGTGCCTCGGTGCGTCCGCGCTGGCGGTGAGCTCCGCGGGAGGCTCGTGCCGCAACCCCGACCTTCGGGGTGAGCTGATCCCGGCGGTGGCCGCGATCGGCGCGGACGACGAGAACCGGGGCCAGTGCTGGTCCTTCGAGGAACGTCCGGTGCGCTTCAACGCCTGCCCCAACGGGGCGGTCGACGGTTACCAGAAGCGGCTGCTGATGGTCGGCGACTCGCACGCCGTCGCCCCTGTCGGCGCCCTCGACCTGATCGGCGACCAGCGCAACTGGCGCATCGACGTCGCCGCCCGCGCCGCCTGCCACTGGAACGCCCGGCCGCTCGGCCGGAACATCGCCGACAACCGCCCCGCCTGCGCGGAGTGGAACCGGCAGCTCGAGGCCTACCTGCGGGCTCCCGAGCAGCAGGACCTCGACGCGATCATCGTCACCCACTCGGCACGCAAGACCACCCAGCCGCTGGGCGGCGAGACGCCGTACGAGTCCACGGTCAACGGTCTGGTCGAGGCCTGGAGCCACCGGCCCTCGAAGGACGTCCCGGTGATCGCGCTCGTCGACAACCCGATGTTCGAGCCCGACAACGCCGCCTATCTCCGCACCACGCTGGGCTGCATCCAGCGGCACTCCCCCGAGACCGCGGGCGAGGCGTGCGGGCGGCCGCGCACCGACGTACTCGTCAAGGACCCGCACCGCGACGCGGTCGCCCTCGACCCCAACGCGCACCTAGTCGACCTGACCCACCTGTTCTGTGGAGACAAGATCTGCCCGGCGGTGATCGGCAACGTCATCGTCTACCGCGACGGCAACCACATCACCTCGCGCTACGCCCGCACCCTGGCGCCCTACCTCAGCGAGGAGCTCGTCAGGGTGATCGATTAGCTCAGCGGGCGACCGCGAGCGCGTCGATCTCGACGAGCATCTCCTCGCGCGGCAGGTGTGCGCAGGGGCCGGAGCCTGGTCGGTGGAGATGCGGATGCTGGGTGCAACATGGGCCGCTGGGCCCTCGCTTCCGGGACGTCCTGCCCTGTCCACATCCAGGCACCGCGACGACTCTCAGGTGATGGACACCGACACAGGCACACCGTCGTCCGCCGCCCCGATGACCTACACGGTCACGGGTCGCTCGATTGCAGGCGGACCCGCTCATGTCCACACCGCCGGCGAAACCGTCGCCCTGGACGCCAGCTGGGGTGCGGCACCGTCCGAGCTACCAGGTCCAGCACATCTGCTCGCCGCGGCACTGGCGGCGTGCCTGCTGAAGAACCTGGCGCGCGCCAACGACCTGCTGTCGTTCCAGTACGAGCGCGCCGAGGTGCAGGTCACCGCCCGCCGCCAGGACGCACCGCCGATGTTCACCGAATTCGTCTACGAACTGCGGCTGGTCACCAACGAACCTCAACGGCGTCTCGACCTGTTGCAACGCAACCTGGCAGGCTACGGAACCGTCTACAACACCCTTGCCGCCACCTGCGACGTCCACGGCACCATCGTTGTCATTGCCTCCTCGGACGCACACTGACCCGGGCAGCCATCGGGCGAGCTGGACCGCCGACTAACCCCAAGCGTGCGCGAGCAGGTCGCGGGTGTCGGTCAGCAGCTGCGGCAGGGTCCTGGTGCGGCCGATGATCGGCATGAAGTTCTGGTCGCCGACCCAGCGGGGCACGATGTGCTGGTGCAGGTGGGCGGCGATGCCGGCGCCGCCCGCGGTGCCCTGGTTCATCCCGATGTTGAAGCCCTCGGCCTGCGAGACGCCCGCGAGGGTGCGTACGGCCTGCTTGGTCAGCACCGCCATCTCGGCGGCCTCCTCGTCGGTGGTCTCTACGTAGCCGGCGACGTGACGGTAGGGGCAGACCATCATGTGGCCCGGGGCGTACGGATAGAGGTTGAGCACCACGAAGCAGGTCTCGCCGCGGTGGACGACCAGGCCCTCGGCGTCCTCGAGGGTCGGCACCCGGCAGAACGGGCACTTCGTCTCCGAGGGGTCGGTGGGCTTGTTCTCCCCGCGGATGTAGGCCATCCGGTAGGGCGTCCACAGCCGCTCCAGACCGTCGCCCTCGCCGATGCCGTCCTGGGTGAGTACGCCGTCCATCTCTGTCACGCGGCAAACACTACTTAACCCCTCACAGGCCCATTCAGAACAGGCTCAGTCGGGCGCTTCCCCGCCCCGCAGCGCGTAGGTCCCGGCGACGGCGGCGGCGAGCAGCACGACCAGGCAGGCCGCCGTGATCCCGGACAGTGCCTGCCAGGGGAACGTCAGCGGCGCCTCGGGCACGTCGCGTACGACCGCCTGCCGCAACAGCCAGCCGGTGAACCCGGTGACCGCGCCGCCGACCAGCAGGGCGCCGGCGCCGGTGAACACCGTCTCCCAGAGCGCGGTCCGGCGCACCTGTGCCGGGGTTGCGCCGACGAGCCGGGCGGTGGCGGTCTGGCGGCGGCGCTGGCTCGCCCCGATCAGAACCGCGTTGACGGCCGCGATCGCGGCGTAGACACCGGCCGGGCCGAGCATCACCCACAGCACGACCGTGTTCATCTCGCGCGCCTCGGCCGAGACCGCTCCGACCCACTCCTCGCCGGTGCTCACCTCGGCCCCGGTCTCCCGGATCGACCGTGCGGTCCCGGCGACGTCCGCGCCGGCGTCGGTGCGCACGAAGACCGTTCCGGTGTCGCGGGCGACCCTGTCGATGCGTGGCAGGTCGCCGGGCACGATGATGTCGCTCCACAGGTTCGGGGCGTCGGGGACGACCGCGACCAGGCGCACCTTGACGGTCCGGCCGTCGATGCGCATCCGGCGGGTCTGGCCGACCCGGCCACCGAGGTCGGTGACGTAGGAGGCGGTGACCGCCATCGCCCGGCCGTGCAGGTCGGAGAGACTCCCCTGCGTCGCCTGCAGGCTGCGCGTCGCGGCAGCGCTGGAGACGTCGACGACCTCGACGTCCTCAGGACCGCCCCCGAACCCGACCTGCGCCGTGCGGCGTACGTCGCTCACATCCACCCCGGGAACGTCCTGGATCCCCTCGGGGCGCTCGGCCTGCTCGACGACCAGCTCCGCCCTGAGGGAGGCCCGGTCGGCACCCTCGCTCCAGTCGGCGGTCGCACCGACCGCGAGCACCATCGAGCCGGCCACCGCCATGATGGCCACCACCGGCGCCGCCACCGCGGCGGTCATCCGGCTGCTGGTGCGGGCGAGGTCGCGGGCCAGGTGCGCCGCCGGGTCCCGTCGCGCCACCGTGGCACCGGCGTACGCCGCGAGCTCGGTGTAGAGCAGGCCGCCCACCGCGTTGGCCCCGATCACGGCGACGATCGGCAGGAACATGCCCACGAGCAGGGCGAACAGCAGCGGCATCTCGGGAGCGAGCACGGCGGTCGCGACCAGCGCGCCGGCCGCGGCGAGCGCGACCAGCGCCTGGACCACCGTCGGCCGTCGCCGCTCGAGCACCGCGTCGCGGAGCGCCTCGACCGGCTGCGTACGTCCCGCCCGGGCGCCCGCGCGCCAGGCCCCGACCAGGGCGACCCCGACACCGCAGGAGGCGGCGATCGCCCATCCGGTGCCCTGGCTCGGCATCGCGAGCAGGACCGGAGTGACCCCGGCCTGGTGCAGGATGCGCAGCACCGGCACCGTCACCGCTGTGCCGAGCAGGCAGCCCGCGACCGTGCCCACGGCCGCGACCGCGAGCGCCTCTCCGAGCAGCAGGGTCCGCACCTGGCGCGGGGTGGCGCCGAGCAGGCGGAGCAGGCCGAGCTCACGGCGCCGGGTGGCCACCACGAACCCGAAGGTCGAGGAGACCACGAAGAGCGCCAGGAAGAGCGAGATGCCGGCCATGATCCCGAACAGCGACCCGAGGTCGTCGATCTGCGTCCGGGTCTGCGGGTCCAGCCCGTCGGTGGCGGTGCCGAGCGCTCCCAGCATGTTGGTGGCGAGGGTGATCAGGGCGATGCCGCCGGCGAGGGCGACCGCGGCCCCGGCGTACGGAGGCCACGACTGGCGCAGGCTCTTGAGGCTGTGCGCGGCCAGCGAGACGAGGTTCATCGCACGGGCTCCAGCTCGGCCATGCGGGCGCCGATCCGGGCCGGATCGGCGCGCTCCATCTGCCCCACGACCCGGCCGTCGGCGAGGAACAGCACGCTGTCGGCGTACGACGCGGCGAGCGGGTCGTGGGTGACCATCACGACCGTCTGCGCCGGCCCGTGGGTCACCGGCGCGTCGACGAGGTTGCGCAGCAGCTCGAGCACGTCGCGTCCGGCGTGGCGGTCCAGCGCACCGGTGGGCTCGTCGGCGAAGAGCACCGCGGGCCGGGCGTGCAGCGCACGCGCGATGGCGACGCGCTGCTGCTGGCCGCCGGAGAGCTCCGGCGGCCGCCGCCGGGCGAGCCCGTGCAGACCGACCTGCTCGAGCGCCCCGATCACCTGGGCGCGATCCGGGCGCCGCCCGGCGAGGCGGGCGGGAAGGGCGACGTTGTCGTACGCGGTGAGAGCGTCGAGCAGGTTGTACTGCTGGAACACGAAGCCCATCATCTGTCGGCGCAGCTTCGTCAGCGTCGTCCGGTTCAGGCCGGCCAGGGCGGTGCCGGCGACCCGGACGCTGCCCCTGGTGGGCCGGTCGAGGCCGGCCGCGATCTGCATCAGCGTGGACTTGCCCGATCCCGACGGGCCCATGATCGCGGTGAACGTCCCGGACGCGAAGGCGTGGCTCACGCCCCGTAGGGCGTCGACCTTGCCGGAGCGGGAGCGATAGGTGCGGGTGACGTCGTCGAGCACGACGGCGGGCGGGCCGGGCGGCCGGGGCGCGTGGACGGCGGCCGGGAGGGTGGCGGTCATGGCTTCCAGCAAACGCCTCGCACGCGGCACGCACACGGGCGCAGACGCGACGGCGAGGTAGCGCGTGCGCTACCTCGCCGCGGGGTCGTGATTGCCTAGGCTCGAGAGCCATGAGACCTCCACCCGACGTCTGGGCCGCGCTGCGCTCCTCTCCCTGGCGGCTGCTCGCCTCCAGCTGGCCCTGGCGCGCCCTGGCCTACCTGGCCTCCGGCGCTCTGATCGGTCTCGTCGTCGCCTTCCTGCTGTTCGTGCTGGTCGGCGTCGGACTGCTCACCCTGGTCCTCCTGGTCGGGGTGCTGGTTCTCGCCGGGATCCCGCTGCTGGCGGCGCTCGTCGCCGACGTGGAACGGGTACGCCTCCGGCTGGTCCTTCCCGAGGTCCGCCCGGGACCGGCCGAGCGGCCGGAGCCGATCGCCTGGAGCGACCGCCTCCGGGCACTGCGCCGGCTGCGAGTCTCCGGGCCCGAGGTCGGCTACACCGTGCTGCTCGCCACGGTCATGTGGCTGGTCGACGCCGTCGCGCTCAACCTGATCATCACCATCCCGGGCGTGCTCGTGCTGGCCCCGATCCTGGTCCGGCTCGACGGTCCCGTCGCCTTCGGTCCCTGGCAGCTCAACACGCCCACCGAGGCCTGGATCGCCGTGGCCCCGGGGCTGGTGCTGCTGATCGCCGGTCTGTACGCCGCCACCCTCCTCGCCGCCGCCCAGGCAAGCCTCGCCCGGCTCCTGCTCGAGCCGGCCCAGACCCGGATGGCCGCGGCCGTCGCCGACCTGCGTCGGTCCCGTGTCGACCTCGTCGACGCCTTCGAGACCGAGCGCAGCCGGATCGAGCGCGACCTCCACGACGGCGCGCAGCAGCGGCTGGTCGCGCTGACCATGACCCTCGGCCTGGCCGAGCTGGAGGTGCCCGAGGGTGCCGGGCTCGACCTCGTCCGGCAGGCGCACACTCAGGCCGAGACGGCGCTGGCCGAGCTTCGCGCCACCGTCCGCGGGATCCATCCGCGGGTGCTGGTCGACCACGGGCTCACCGCTGCCGTCCGCGAGCTCGCCGACGCCGCCGGGCTGCCGGTCTCGGTCGACCTGCAGGTGGGCGGCCGGCTGCCGGCGCCGGTCGAGGCCGCGGCGTACTTCGTGGTCGCCGAGGCACTCACCAACGCGGTCCGCCATGCCGGTGCTCGCTCGGCCCGGGTGCAGGGGCAGGTCACCGGTGGCCGGCTCGAGGTCGGCGTACGCGATGATGGGGTCGGCGGCGCCACGGTGCGTCCCGGGGGCGGTCTCGCCGGTCTGGCCACGCGTCTGGCCGCCCTGGACGGCCACCTGGAGGTCACCAGCCCACCGGGCGGACCCACGGAAGTGAGGATGACGTGCCCGACCGCGCTCCCCTGAGGATCGTCCTGGCCGAGGACGCCGCGCTGTTGCGCGAGGGCCTCCTCGCCATCCTCGAGCGAGCCGGCCACGAGGTCATCGCCGCGGTCGGCGACGCGGACGCCCTGCTCGCCTTCACCGACCACACCCGGCCCGACGTGGTCATCACCGACATCCGAATGCCGCCGACCCACACCGACGAGGGGCTGCGTGCCGCCGCCGAGCTGCGACGGCGGCACCGCGACCTGGCCGTCCTGGTGCTCTCGGCCTACGTCGCCGACGCCTACCTCGCCGAGCTCCTCGACACCACCGGTGGCGGCGGCATCGGCTACCTGCTCAAGGACCGGGTCGGCCACGTCCGAGACTTCCTCGACAGCCTGGACCGGGTGGCCGGCGGCGAGACGGTCGTCGACCCCCAGGTCGTACGCGGCCTCCTCAACCGGCACCAACCCGACGGTCCGCTCGACGTGCTCTCGGAGCGCGAACGCGAGGTCCTCGCCCTGATGGCCGAGGGCCGCACCAACGGCAGCATCGCAACCGCGCTGTTCGTCTCCGAGGCCGCCGTGCGCAAGCACGTCGGCAACATCTTCGCCAAGCTCCGGCTCGACCCCACAACCGACCGACGCGTCTCCGCCGTCCTCGCCTACCTGCGCGAGGCCTAGCGGAGCAGCGTGATGATCAGAAGGTGATCCCCCGGGCGGCGAATCGGTCGCGGACCAGGTCGGCGGCGGCCTGGCCGTCGCGAGCCGCCGCTGCGGCGTACGTCTCGGCGGCCGCGGCCTGGAAGCTGGTGTCCGGGGCGTAGGAGAACTGGGAGAAGATCAGCGTGGTGTCCCAGTCGCGGGTGGAGAGGCCGAGTGCCTCGTAGCCCTCGCGGATCTCCCACAGCGCCTGGCTCCAGATCTGGCCGTCGTAGTGGACCTGGTTGCGGCGGTCCTCGAGGGTCAGGTCGAGGTGGAAGCTGCGAATGCAGTGCGGGGCGTCGGTGTAGGAGGTCGCGTCCCAGTCCATCGGGCAGGACGGGTCGGCGGCGACCGGCCAGCCGAACTCAGAGGCGGCGTCGAGCCCGACCGTCACGGCGAGGTAGTCGCCGAACGACTCCCCGATCGCACCGGCGTCCAGGCTGCTGCCGTAGCCGGGCACCTGGCTGGCGTGGACGGCGTGGCCGTACTCGTGGACGATCACCTCGGCGTCCTCGGCGTCGTCGACACCGCCCTTGCCCAGCCGGATCCGGTAGGGCTTGTCGGTCTGGTAGGAGTTGTCGCCGCCGTACTGGTTGATCTTCACCGAGAACGGCTCGTTCAGGACGCCCGGGAGCGTCTCACCGAAGCCGAGGGTGTGCAGGTAGGTCTGCGCCCGGGTCACCCAGAAGTAGCCCATGACCTGCTCGAACTGGTCCTGGTGGCGGTCGTAGGAGAAGCTGTTGGTGGTGGAGCGCGCGGGGGTACCGGTGCTCGACTCGACGACCGCGTAGTCCCCGCGGAGGTAGCCCGAGCCGTCGAGGTGGGTCAGCGGCACCTCGGCGTAGGCGCTGTCCGGGACGGCGCTCGCCGCGTCCTTCTGGTCGCTCAGGGACTGGTCGTTGCTGGACTGGACCGGGTTCACCATGAACACGCGGGCGGTGCCCTCGGAGGAGCCGCTGCCAGGGGCCGCGGTCACCGGGCTCAGCGGGACGGCGAACCCGGCGGTGGCCGCCAGGCCCGCGGTGACGGCGATCGAGAGTCTGCGCATGTGGGGCATGGTCTTCTCCTGGAATGAACGGCCGTACGGCCGGGTGATACCGGGAGGCTATACCGCGAGGATGTCCTTGGACAGGAGTTCTTCCAGAGGAAGGTCGGGGTCGAGCTCGATCCCGAACCCGCGGGCGTGGCCGTCGATGACGAACCAGATCGACTGGGCGGTGAGCCGCTCCAGCGTCTCGGCGGGCAGGCGCTCGCCGGTGCGGGTCAGCCAGCGGCGTACGGCACCGAAGACCGCGCCGACCAGACCGTAGATCAGCGGGTCGAGCGCCTCGGCCTCCTCCTCGGTGGGTTGGCCCCCGAGCGCGAGGACGGCGGTGCCGACGATCGCCGAGATCCGGCCGGCGAGCTGCTCCATGCCCTGCTGGAAGGGGCCGTCGCCGCCACCGTCGATGTCGTGGTCGGCGGCGAGGTGGAGCGCCGGATGGGCCCGGGCCCAGCGGACGTAGGTGCCGACGATCCGCTCGATGATCTCCGGCACCGTGCCGTCGAGGGTGATCCCGGGCATCAGGTCGGACCAGAGCCCGTCGAGGATCGCCTGCTGTACGGCCCGGTCGAGGTCGGCGCGGTCCTCGAAGTGGCGGTAGATGACCGTGCGGGACAGCCCGGCGCGAACCGCGATCTGCTGCACCTGAACGTCGGCGCCGGGCTCACCGGCCTCGATCACCGCGATGGCGGCATCGATGATCTGCTGGCGGCGCTGCTCGTTGTGCTTGCTCCACCGGTCCTGCCGACCATCGCGCTTCTCCCCGGCCACCCGCTTCTCCCCCTGCTCCCGTGACGTCTCTCGAGAGCGTCTCAGCGCTCCTTGCGACGCCCAAGAGAGTATCGGGGTTTCCGCGACTTCGCCGCGATGCCCCGCATCTCCTCGACATCGGTGATCTTCACCCGCGGACGGCCGGACTCGGCGCCACGTCGCTTCTCCTCGCGGTCGATCGCCTGCCAGCCGGCCAGGTCGACCATGCCGGGCTGGCGGCTGCGTACGACCGCGGTGATCTCGCCGGCGTCACCGACCGGAGCCGGGATGCGGTCCGTGTCGAGGTCGTCGAGCACCTGCTCGACGGTCTCCTCGGCGTCGGACTTGTTGGTGCCGATGAAGCCGTTGGGACCACGCTTGACCCAGCCCGCGACGTAGACGCCCGGGAGCACCCGGCCACGCTCGTTGGGGACGGTGCCGGTCGAGGCGTCGTAGGGAAGGTCGGCCACGGGCAGCCCCTTGTAGCCGACCGCGCGCAGCAGCATCCCGGTCTCGAGGACCTCGGTCTCGCCGGTGGGAACAGCCCGGACGACGCCGTTCTCGTCGCGCCGGAGGCGGTTGCGGCCGACCTCGACCCCGGTGACCCGGTCCTCGCCCAGCACGCGCACCGGCGAGCTGAGGAAGCGAAGGACGATCGTACGCAGCTCCGGACGCACCTCGCGGCCGGCGAGCTCGCGCAGCAGCCGGACGGTGGTCTCACCGCCGGCGAGCGCCTCCTCGATCGGGAGATCGCCGGTGTCGACGGCCACGTTGACGCCGCTGTGGCCCATCAGCCCGACCAGCTCGGGCACGGTGAAAGCCGCCTCCTCGGGCCCCCTGCGCCCAAGGACGACGACCTCCCGCACCGCACTGTCGCGCAGGACCGCAAGCGGCCCCTCGGCGATGTCGGTGCCCGCCAGCCGCTCCGGGTCCTCGGCGAGGATCCGGGCGCAGTCGAGCGCCACGTTGCCGTTGCCCACCAGGACGACCCGCCCCGACAGGAGGGACTCCGGGTCGAGGTGGACGGGCAGGTCCTGCTTGTCCGGGTGGCCGTTGTACCAGCCGACGAAGTCGGTCGCGCTCAGCGATCCGGGCAGGTCGTCGCCGTCGATCCCGAGAGCGCGGTCGCTCGCCGCGCCGACGGTGTAGACGACCGCGTGGTAGCGAGCGGTGAGCTCGGCGTGGGAGACGTCCTTGCCGACCTCGACGCCCAGGAAGTAGCGGAACCCGGGCTGCGACTCGATCTGCGCGAAGAGCTTCTCGACCTGCTTGGTGTTCTGGTGGTCGGGCGCGACGCCGGCCCGGACCAGGCCGTACGGCGTCGGCAGCCGGTCGAAGACGTCGACGGTGATCTCGGGGTGCTTGAGCAGCTCGTCGGCGGCGTACATCCCCGCCGGCCCGGCGCCGACCACCGCGACCCGGAACGGTCCGGTGCGGGTCAGTCGGCGCTGGGGGTGGACCAGGGCGAGCGGGGTGCGGTCCTTGTGCGGGAAGACCTCGAAGTACTCGGCGTTGATCGCCAGGAACGGCGTCTGCGCGGCTGTCAGGGTCGTGTGCGGGACGATCGCGTCGGCCGGGCAGGCCGTGACGCAGGCTCCGCAGTCGACACAGCTCTTGGCGTCGACGTAGAGCATCTCGGCCTCGCCGAAGCCGGGCTCGCCCGGGGCGGGGTGGATGCAGTTGACCGGGCAGGCGACCACGCACGAGGCGTCCGCACAGCACGACTGAGTGACGACATGAGGCACGTTGTGACTACCGTTCTAGGGCGTCGGGCTCAGGGGGATCAGTAGGACGCCGCGCGCGGCTCGGCACGGAAGCGCGAGGCACGGCCGTCGATGCCGGTCATCCTCCACAGCAGCTTGGCCGGACCCTTGCGGATGCCGAGGTTGTCGGCCAGGAGGCGTACGTCACCGAAGAGGTCACGCAGCAGCTTCTCGGACTCCTCCGACTTCCACCAGATCTCGCGTGCGACCTCGTCCGGGATGCCCATGTCGTGGCGGGCCTGCTTGCTCGGGACCATGATCACGTCGCAGAGCAGGCGCATGATGATCGGGAAGATGTAGGCCAGCAGGGTCTTCTTCACCCGGCCGAGCTCGGGCACGTGCTGCTCGAGGTACTGGTGGGCGAAGCCGATGTGGCGGGCCTCCTCGGCGATGTGGATCTGCATGATCCGGTTGGCCGCGGGGTGGCTGCCGCCGGAGCGCATCGCGCCCTTCTGCAGGTGGTCGATCGGCTCCTCGCCGGCGAGGATGCCGGTGAAGAAGGCCTCCGGGAAGAACGCGCCCGCCGAGGCCATGAAGGGCACCAGGACCTTGAAGTAGGTCGGCGCGCCCGCCACGTCGGGGTTCACCCGGTTGACGAACTCCTGGAACATCTGGGTGTGGTGGGTCTCCTCGGTCACCTCGTGAGTCGCGTAGCGGAACTCCGGGTTGTTGTTCTTCGACCAGACCAGGTGGTTCATGACGCCGCCGATGAGCAGCTGCTCGAACTGCAGGCCGACCTTGGCGACCTGGGCCCAGCGGTACATCCCGATCTCGATCTGGCGCTGCTTGGGCAGCGCCTTGTACCACGGGTGGGCACCGATCTCGTCGGCGTCGTTGAGGATCCAGCGCTCGTCATCGGGCAGCACAGCGAGCTCGTCGGAGTCCCAGTCGATGTCCTTGAACGGGTCGAAGTGCACCTCCACCGAGGCCTCGGACAGCGTACGAAGCGTGTCGAGGTAGGCCTGCTTGCCCTGGCGGACGTATCCAGTGGACTTCTCATCCTGAACGGCGGTCATGACGATGGCTCCTTCACCGTTGAGTTCTACGTTGAGCTGCTAACGACGTGACCCACGTTACCCGGACACGCGTCCCGATAACAAGAGTACGCGCGACTTCGTGTCACGTTTATCTTTCCGCTGCTCGAGGACCGCCCGGAAATGCCGCGAGGGCGGTGCGTGACATTCACGCACCGCCCTCGAGAGGTTTCGGATCAGACTTGCTCGTGGGACTCCACGGCAGCGACGATCCGCTCGATCGCCTCGTCGACCGGGATGCCGTTCTCCTGGTGGCCGTCGCGGTAGCGGAAGCTGACCGCGCCCTTCTCGACGTCCTCGCCACCGGCGATCAGCATGAACGGGATCTTCTGGAGCTGGGCGTTGCGGATCTTCTTCTGGAAGCGGTCGTCGGACTCGTCGACCTCGACCCGGATGCCCTTGGCCTTCAGCTTGGCGGCGACCTCGTAGAGGTAGTCGTCGAACGCGTCGGCGACCGGGATCCCGACGACCTGGACCGGGGCGAGCCACGGCGGCATGGCGCCGGCGTAGTGCTCGACCAGCACACCCAGGAACCGCTCGATCGAACCGAACTTCGCCGAGTGGATCATCACCGGCTGCTGGCGCGTGCCGTCGGCCGCCTGGTACTCCAGGTTGAACCGGTCCGCGGCGGGCTGGTTGAAGTCGTACTGCACCGTGCCCATCTGCCAGGTCCGGCCGATGGCGTCCTTGGCCTGGACGGAGATCTTCGGCCCGTAGAACGCCGCGCCGCCCGGGTCGGGCACGAGGTCGAGACCGGTCTCGGTCGCGACGTCCTCGAGGATCTTGGTCGCCTCGGCCCAGTCCTCGTCGCTGCCGACGAACTTGTCCTTGTTGGAGTCGTCGCGGGTCGACATCTCCAGGTAGAAGTCGTCGAGACCGAAGTCCTTGAGCACGGTCAGCATGAAGTCGAGCAGGTGCTTGACCTCGGCCGGCGCCTGCTCCTTGGTGCAGTAGGAGTGGGAGTCGTCCTGGGCGAAGCCACGCACGCGGGTGAGCCCGTGGATGACGCCCGACTTCTCGTTGCGGTAGACCGACCCGAACTCGAACAGCCGCAGCGGCAGCTCGCGGTAGGAGCGCCCGCGCGAACGGAAGATCAGGTTGTGCATCGGGCAGTTCATCGCCTTGAGACGGTAGTCCTGGCCGTCCACGTCCAGCGCCGGGAACATGCCGTCGCCGTAGTAGGGCAGGTGGCCGGAGGTGTGGAAGAGCTGCTCACGCGCGATGTGCGGGGTGCCGACGTACTCGAAGCCGTGCTCGATGTGCTTGGCGCGTACGTAGTCCTCCATCTCCCGCTTGATGATCCCGCCCTTGGGGTGGAAGACCGGGAGGCCGGAGCCGATCTCGTCGGGGAAGGAGAACAGGTCGAGCTCGCGGCCGAGCTTGCGGTGGTCGCGGCGCTCGGCCTCCTCGATCCGGACCAGGTGGGCGTCGAGCGCCTCCTTGGACTCCCAGGCGGTGCCGTAGATGCGCTGGAGCTGCTTGTTCTTCTCGTCGCCACGCCAGTACGCCGCGGCGCTGCGCATCAGCTTGAAGGCCGGGATCCGCTTGGTGGTCGGCAGGTGCGGACCGCGGCACAGGTCCTTCCACGCGATCTCGCCGTTGCGGTCGAGGTTGTCGTAGATGGTCAGCTCACCGCCGCCGACCTCGGCGCTGGCGCCTTCGGCAGCGTCGGCGGCCGAGCCCTTGAGGCCGATCAGCTCGAGCTTGTAGGGCTCCTCGGCCAGCTCGACGCGGGCGTCGTCGTCGGTGGTGACCCGGCGGGAGAACTTCTGGTTGGCCTTGATGATCTTCTTCATCCGGGACTCGATCTTGACCAGGTCCTCCGGGTGGAACGGGGTCTCGACGTCGAAGTCGTAGTAGAACCCGTCGGTGATCGGCGGCCCGATGCCGAGCTTGGCCTCCGGGAAGAGCTCCTGCACCGCCTGCGCCATCACGTGCGCGGTCGAGTGACGCAGGATGTCGTGGCCGTCCTTGGAGTCGATCAGGACGCCCTCGACGGCGTCGCCGTCGACCAGCTCGTAGGAGAGGTCCTTCAGGTCCTCGCCGACCCTGGCCGCGATCACGTCGGGGTTGTCCGCGAAGAGCTCCCACGCCTTCGTGCCCGTAGTGACCGCCCGTTCCTCGCGCCCGTCGGGGGTGAGTACGGCGATCTTGATCTCGGACACGGATGCTCCTGTGGGTTCCAGTGATGTGTGGACCGCGATGCTCGCGCGGCGTTCCGATCGTATCCGCCGCCGGCGGCGTACTGCGAATGGGTGAACCCGTGTCAGATACGGTCGTGAGACAGGCGCGCAGCAGCCCGGACGGTGCCGAGTCCTCGACTCGGTCGGCGAGAACCCGTGGGGGCATGCGGCTAGAATTCCGAGCCTCGATCGACGTCCGTCCCAGTCTTTGAAGTGAAAGGCCTCGTGCTCCCCACCACCGGCCCCAAGTCCCGTCTCATCGACCCGTCTCGCCGGGTGCTCCGGTTACAGCGGCGTACGTCGCTGGCAACCGTCCTGATCACCCTGGGCCTCGGCACGCTGGCGATGCTGTTCCCGGCCACCGTCGTGGCACAGCACGCCGCCGACCGGTGGAACAGCGGGCAGTGGGCGGAGGTGAGCGTGGTGGAGCGGTGCGATTTCGACAGCGGCACCGGCGAGATCACCTCCTGCCGGGGCCAGTGGCGCGTCGACGGCGAGCGGGTCACCGGAAGCATCCACGGCACCCTGCGCGACATCGGCCGCGACCCCGACCCCTCGAAGGCGACCTACCGGATGTGGGTGGTCGACTCCGACGCCTACGGAGAGCATGCGATCAATCCGTGGCCGGCCCGCATCGTCGGGATGGGCCGCGACCCGGTGCTCTGGGGCGGGATCGCGCTCACCGTGCTCGGACTGGTGGTGCTGCCGACGCGGCGGTCGTGGCTGCGTACGCCGGGCGAGGAGACGCTCAGCGAGGACCTCGACATCCGGCTGAGCACCCATCCCGCGCACGGACGGGCGTGGCTGGCGCCGGTCGGGCTGGTCCTCGGCCCGGCGCTCATCGCGCTCGGCGCCTGGGTCGCCACTCGGCCACACTTGCCGATGGTGCTCGTGCTGGCCGGGGGGCTGGTTGCGCTCAGCGGGCTGATCCTGGGGTTCCGGCTGGCCTGGCTCGGGCTGCGGCGCCCGTTCGCGGTGGACCTCGGCCTCTACGAAGGCGGCCTGGTCCTGGAGTACGCCCGGCACACCGACGTCGTCCTCTGGGAGGACGTGACCAGCATCGACACCGGTGTCGTCGACGAGCGCAAGGCCAACCCGCGCATCGACGTCACCCTGCACCTGGTCACCGGCGCCGCGCTGCGACTGCCGCGCGTCGACCACCAGCACTCGTTCACCGCCCACCTGCACCGGATCGCCTCCGCCGGATCGCTGCCGACCGGGTGAGAACAGGGTGAGGGCGGGGTGAGGACGGGTTGAGGTAGCGTCGGCGTCGATGAACCAGATGCGCGCAACCGTGGTCCACAAGGGCGAGCTCTCCGTGCGGTCGGTCCCGCGTCCCGAGCCCGGGCCGGGACAGCTGCTGATCAAGGTGCTGCGCGCCGGGATCTGCGGCTCCGACCTGCACGTCCGAGAGCACGCCGAGGAGCTCAACGAGGTGGTCACCGAGATCGGCTACACCACCGCGATGACGCCCGAGCAGGAGATCGTCCTGGGACACGAGATCCTGGGCTCGGTCGTCGCCTACGGACCACAGACCCGCGGTCGCTGGGAGCCGGGCACCCCGGTGACGGCGCTGCCGGTCCTGCGTACGGACGGGGCGGTCCACATGGTCGGCTTCGACGTCGACTCCCCCGGTGGCTTCGCGGAGTACTGCCTCGTCCAGGAGGCCTTCACCTTCCCGGTGCCCGACGGCGTCTCGCCCGACCAGGCCGTGTTCACCGAGCCGCTGGCCGTCGCCTTCCACGCCGTACGCCGCGGGGCGGTCTCCGCACGGCGCCCGGCCGTGGTCATCGGCTGCGGCCCGATCGGGCTGGCCGTCATCCTCATGCTCAAGGCGCAGGGGGTGAAGACGGTGGTCGCCTCCGACCTCTCCCCCGCACGGCGCGCGCTCGCGGTGAAGTGCGGTGCCGACGTGGTCGTCGACCCGCGCGAGTCCTCGCCGTGGGACGCCTACAAGCAGCGCGGCCCGGTCAACTCGCTGACCGACTACCTGGGCTTCGGGATCGACGCGATGCAGGTCGTACGCCGCATCCCGCTGCTCCCCTGGGAGACGGTGCTGCTCAACGCCGACCGCCTCGGCCAGTCGCCGACGGGCCCGGTCGTCTTCGAGTGCGTCGGGGTCCCGGGGATGCTCGAGCAGATCATGACCGCGGCACCGCTGCACACGCGTGTCGTGGTGGTCGGGGTGTGCATGGAGCCGGACACGATCCGGCCCGCCATCGCGATCCACAAGGAGATCGACCTGCGGTTCGTGTTCGGCTACGACCCTGCCGAGTTCGCGCGCACACTGGAGCTGATCGCCGGCGGGAAGGTCGACCCCTCGCCGCTGCACACCGGCACCGTCGGGCTCGACGGCGTCGCCCAGGCGTTCTCGGATCTGGCCGACCCGGAGACGCACGCGAAGATCCTCGTCGATCCGTGGGCGTGACACGAGACACGGCACCGACGATTCTGGTGGACGGATCACCTACCGGTAGTATCTGATCCATCAGCGGCCCGTTCCGGTCTTGCCCCGGCCGCTCTCGGTATCAACTCATTATGGCGAGACACCTCGCTTGAAAAGTTGACTCCTTGTCTCAGCAGAGCTTCAGCGCGCTCGGCGTGCCCGCAGACCTCACCGCCGTCCTCGATCACCACGGCATCACCTCCCCCACCCCGATCCAGGCCGCGACCCTGCCGGACTCCCTCGCCGGGCGCGACGTGCTCGGTCGTGGGCGGACCGGGTCGGGCAAGACGTACGCCTTCCTGCTTCCGCTCGTCGCCCGCCTCGCGGGTGGCGCCAGGGCGAAGTCGGGCAAGCCGCGGGCGCTCGTGCTCGCCCCGACCCGTGAGTTGGTCCGCCAGATCGAGGAGTCGCTGCGGCCGCTCGCCGCGGAGGCCGGCCTGAGCGTGCAGACCGTCTTCGGTGGTGTCGGGCAGAACCCGCAGGTCATCGGCCTGCGCAAGGGTGCCGACGTCGTCCTCGCCTGCCCCGGCCGGCTCGAGGACCTGATCGCGCAGCGTCACGCCGACCTGTCCTCGATCGAGGTCACCGTCCTGGACGAGGCCGACCACATGGCCGACCTCGGCTTCCTGCCCGCCGTGCGCCGCCTGCTGGCGATGACGCCGAAGGGCAGCCAGCGCCTCCTCTTCAGCGCCACGCTCGACAAGGGCGTCAACGTGCTGGTCAAGCAGTTCCTCCAGCAGCCGGTCGTCCACGAGGCCGACTCCGCGCAGTCGCCGGTGGCCGAGATGGAGCACCACGTGCTCCACCTCTCCGCCCGCGAGCACCGCATCCCCGTGCTCGCCGACCTGGCCGCCGCTCCGGGCCGCACCGTCGTCTTCACCCGCACCAAGCACGGCGCCAAGGGCGTCGCCCGCCAGCTCGGCCGCGCCGGCATCCCGGCCGTCGAGCTCCACGGCGACCTCTCCCAGAACGCCCGCGTGCGCAACCTGGAGGCATTCCACTCCGGCCGGGCGACCACCCTGGTGGCCACCGACATCGCCGCCCGCGGGATCCACGTCGACGACGTCACCCTCGTCGTCCACGCCGACCCGCCCGCCGAGCACAAGGCCTACCTGCACCGCTCCGGCCGTACGGCCCGCGCCGGTGCCTCCGGCACCGTCGTCACCCTGATGCTGCCCGACCAGGTCAAGGACGTCCGTACGCTCACCCGGGCCGCCGGGATCAAGCCGACCACCACCCGTCTCGACGGGCCCTCGCACCCGATCCTGGTCGAGCTGGCTCCGGGCGAGCGCACCCGGCCCGGCCCGTTCGTCCCCGTCGTCGCCCAGCCGCCGCGCCGCCCCGCCGGCGAGGGCACCGGCAACCGAAAGAGCCGCCCCGGCTCGCGCGCGCGCAAGCGTCAGCGCGCCACCGGCAGCCGCTGACCCCAGCCACCGCTGGTCGAGCCGCCGGAGCCGCTAGGCGTAGGCGTGTCGAGACCAGCACAGTCGATTCGGCGCTCGATAAGGACCGTGTTGGTCTCGACACGCTCGCTGGCGCTCACGGCTCGACCAGCGGGGCGTACTCCGACTTCAGACTGAGGACGGCGCCGATCGGCGGAACTAGGGTTGGCCGGGTGACTGTGCACGACTACGGCTCCTCCGGCCGGCTGGCGACCTTCTTCGCGACCGACGACGACTGGGAGCGGGAAGGCTCGATCACGCTCGGCGACTGGCTGGTCGGCGCGGTCGTGCTGATCGCGAGTCTGGTCACCCTGGAGCTGATCCGGGGAGTCGGGACGCTCGACTCCAGCGACGCGCCGACCTGGGTCGAGTGGACGGCGGTGGTGATCGGCGCGGCGCTGCTCGTCTTCAGGCGGCGCTTCCCGCTCACGATCGCGCTCTTGGCCGGGCTGCACATGTTCGTCACCGGGGTGTGGCTCCCGACCGTGATGGGGCTGCTGCCGATGCAGATCATCTACTTCGTGGCCTTCTTCGCCGGCGCCGCCTGGGCGCGGCGCCGGCGGGACATGGTGGTCGTGATGGGGCTGATCACCCTGTTCATGTTCGCCTGGCTCTCCTGGCAGTTCGCGGTGGGGAGCGGCATCGACGAGATCCGTGAGGCGACCGCCGACGCGGAAGGCTCCTCGATCATCGGCCCGGTGACCGCCTACGTGCTGCTCACCACCTTGATGAACCTGCTCTACTTCGCCGGTGCGATCGTCGGCGGCCAGGTCGCCTGGCGGGGCGCACGGCAGAAGGCGGAGCTGGCCGAGCAGGCCGCGACCATCGCCGCCCAGTCCGGACAGCTCCAGCGCCGCGCCGTGATCGACGAGCGCCTACGCATCGCCCGCGAGCTGCACGACGTCGTCGCCCACCATGTGGCTGTCGTCGGCGTCCAGGCCGCCGCCGGGCGCAAGCTGCTCGAACGCGGCCGTCCCGACGACATCGAGGGCGCCGCCGAGGCGCTCGGCAACGTCGAGGCGTCCGCGCGCGAGGGGGTCACCCAGATGCGCTCGCTGCTCGGCACCCTGCGCGACCCGGCCGGCGACGCGGAGACGGAAGCCGAAGGCGTACGCCGCCCTGAGCCGCGCCTCGAGGACCTACCCGCGCTCCTGGACGAGGTGCGCGAGAGCGGGCTGCGGGTCGACTACGAGGCCGTCGGGCCGGTCGATGACCTCTCGCTGCCGCTGGCGCACTCGGTCTACCGGATCGTCCAGGAGGCGCTGGCCAACGTACGCCGCCACTCCACCGCCGACCGCGCCCAGGTCGTCCTCCGCGTCGACCGGGCGGCGGCCGCGCCGTACGCCGAGGTCGAGATCACCGACAACGGCCGACCCCGGCACGGCACCTCCGGCAGCGGCCTGGGTCTGCTGGGCGTACGCGAACGAGCAGCCGTCCGGAAGGCGGAGGTCGACATCGGGCCCAGGGCCGTGCAGGGATTCCGGGTGCGGGTGCGCTTCCCGCTCGACTCCCCCGTCGCGTCGGCGGGAGCGGCGCGATGATCCGGGTGCTGCTCGCCGACGACCAGCAGCTGGTGCGCTCGGGATTCCGTCTCATCCTCTCGATGGAGGACGACATCTCGGTGGTCGGTGAGGCCTCCGACGGCGCCGACGCGATCGCCAAGGCGCGCGAGCTGCGGCCCGACGTGGTGCTGATGGACGTACAGATGCCCGGCACCGACGGCATCGAGGCGACACGCACGGTGGTCGCCGAGGGGCATGCCAAGGTGATCATCCTGACCACCTTCGACCGCGACGACTACCTCTTCGACGCGCTCGCCGCAGGCGCGAGCGGCTTCCTGCTCAAGAACGCCGACCCCGACTCCCTGGCCGAGGCGGTGCGGGCCGCCGCCGACGGGCATGCGCTGCTCGCCCCGGAGGTCACGATGCGCGTGATCGGCCGGGTGACCAGCGACAACGCCCCGTCGGCGCCTAGACCGAAGCCACCCAGAGAGCTCGACCTGCTCACCGCTCGGGAGCGTGAGGTGCTGCTGCTCATCGGCGAGGGACTGAGCAACAACGAGATCGCCCGCCGGCTGTTCCTCACCGAGGCGACCGTGAAGACCCACGTGTCGGCCTGCCTGGCCAAGCTGCAGCTGCGCGACCGGGTGCAGACCGTGGTCTTCATCCACCGTCACGGCCTGCTCCCGGCCGGCCCGCCCAACGGGTGAGGCCGAGCTCATCCTCGCGACGGATCCGCCCGGCGCGGCGCTGAAATAGCGTGGGTCCCGTTCGTTTCCAACGCAGAGGAGATTCGATGCTCGAGGTCAGCGGGCTGACCCGCCGCTTCGGCGAGATGGTCGCCGTCGACGACGTGTCCTTCCCGGTCCCCTCCGGTGGGCTCACCGGGTTCGTGGGCGGCAATGGTGCCGGGAAGACCACCACCATGCGAATGATCATGGGGGTGCTGGCCGCGCACGCCGGGACGGTGTCCTGGCAGGGGCACGAGGTGACCCGCGAGGACCGGCGCCGGTTCGGCTACATGCCCGAGGAACGCGGGCTCTACCCGAAGCAGCCGATCCTGGACCAGCTGGTCTACCTGGCCCGGCTGCGCGGCATGTCCACCGCCGACGCACGCCGGGAGATCACCGTGCTGCTGGAGCGGTTCGGCCTCGGCGGTCGCATGAAGGATCCGCTGGAGAAGCTGTCGCTGGGCAACCAGCAGCGGGTCCAGATCATCGCCGCGCTCGTCCCCACGCCGATGGCGCTGATCCTCGACGAGCCCTTCTCCGGACTGGATCCCGACGCCATCGACGCGATGGCCGACCTGCTGCGCGAGCATGCTCGCGACGGCGTACC
Source organism: Nocardioides sp. YIM B13467 (assembly GCF_042788075.1). Taxonomy (NCBI): domain Bacteria; kingdom Bacillati; phylum Actinomycetota; class Actinomycetes; order Propionibacteriales; family Nocardioidaceae; genus Nocardioides; species Nocardioides sp. YIM B13467. Next base: position 4,259,590 of record NZ_JBHZPJ010000046.1, on the reverse strand, counting down.
CGTCGTCTTCTCCTCCCACCAGCTCGACCTCGTCGACCGGCTGTGCGACCGGCTGGTGGTGATGGCCCGCGGCCGGGTGGTCACCCAGGGGACGGGTGAGGAGCTGCGCGCCGACGCCGCGCTCCGCTACCGGCTCGTCCTCGACGGCGACGCCGGCTGGGTACGCGACCTGCCGGGGCTCCACGTCCGCGACGTCTCCGGCCCCGAGGCCGAGATCGAGGTCGTCTCCACAGGTGCCGAGCAGAAGCTGCTCGTCGAGGCCACCACTCGCGGGAACGTACTCGACTTCCACCGCGTCGTACCCCGTCTGTCCGAGATCTACCGGGAGGTCACCGCATGACCACCGTGAAGACCAGGAGCCAGCCCGTCTGGCAGATCGTCGCGCGCCGCGAGATCGCGGTCCGCGCCACCGACAAGTCGACCCTGATCGGCACCGCGGTGATGCTCGCGGTGATCGTGGGCGTGCTCGGCTTCACCGCCTGGAGCGAGAGCCGCGAGAAGACCTACGACCTCGCCTATTCCTCCACGGCTTCGCAGGCAATGGTCGAGGGCATCGCCGAGCGCGCCTCCGACATCGACGAGAAGGTACGTATCGTGCCGGTCGCCGTCGACGACGTGGACGCCGCCCGGCACGCGCTCGAGGAGGAGCAGGCCGACGCCTATCTGCGCCCGGCCACCGAAGGCTGGACCCTGGTCACGCTCGATGACGCCGACTCGGAGCTGCGCGACGTGGTCAGCCAGTCGGTCGCGGCGATCGTCCTGGCCGGCAACGCCGACGCGGCCGGCACGACCGCGGACGAGCTGACCAAGGGCTCGGCGGTCGGAGTCGAGCAGCTCGAGGGCGACAGCGAGCTGTCCGCGATCCGCTACGTCGTCGGATACGCGCTCGCGATCGTCTTCTACTTCGCCTCGATCATGTTCGGGATGACGCTGGCCAACAGCGTCGTGGAGGAGAAGCAGTCGCGGATCGTGGAGATGATCGCCGCCGCCGTACCGCTGCGGCAGCTCCTCGCCGGCAAGATCATCGGCAACGCCGTCATCGCCGTCGGGCAGATGCTCATCTATGTGGCCGTCGGGCTCGTCGGGCTGAGCCTGACCGACTTCAGCTTCGCCCTACCGGCCCTGTCCGGCGCGATCGGCTGGTTCGTGGTCTTCTTCCTGATCGGCTTCGTGGTGCTCTCGACCCTGTGGGCGGTCGCCGGCGCGCTCGCCTCGCGCACCGAGGACCTGCAGTCCTCCTCCACCCCGATCACGATGCTGCTCATGGTGATGTTCTTCGGCGCCCTCTACCTCGACGGCGTCGGCGAGCAGATCGGTTCGTACGTCCCACCGCTCTCGGCCGTCCTGATGCCGATGCGCCTGGTCGAGGGCACCGCAGCCTGGTGGGAGCCGATCATCGCCGTGGTCCTGCTCCTTGCCTTCGGCGTAGCTCTCGTACGCCTCGCCGAGCGCCTCTACAGCCGCGCCCTGCTCCAGACCGGCGGTCAGCTCTCCCTCAAGGCGGCCTGGCGCCTGGAGGAGTAGCCGAGGCGTCACCCCCGTCGGCCGAGACGTCACTTGCGTCAGCCGAGATGCCACCTCGGTGCCAACTCGATTCGCGTCAGTGACTTCTCGCCCGACGTACCTGACTTCTCGGCATGATGGGGGCAGTCGACGACGACCCGAGGAGCAATTGCGATGGCCCGAGAGATCAGCACCGTTGTGGAGAACCTGCACTACCTGGAGTGCCCGCGATGGCACCAGGACCGGATCTGGTTCGTGGACTTCTACTCCCACAAGGTCTACTCGGCGCAGGAGGACGGATCCGATCTCAAGGTCGAGGCGGACGTGCCGGGACAGCCGTCGGGGCTGGGCTGGCTGCCCGACGGCCACCTCCTGGTCGTCTCGATGCGCGATCGCCGGATCCTGCGTCGTGAGTCGGACGGCTCGCTGGTGACCCATGCCGACCTCAGCGGTCATGTCGGTCACCACCTCAACGACATGGTGGTGGACGAGCAGGGCAGGGCGTACGTCGGGAACTTCGGCTTCGACATCATGGCCGGTGCCGACGTGGCGCCGACGGTGCTGCTGCGGGTCGACCCGGACGGGACGGTGACCGAGGTCGCCGACGACTTGTGGTTCCCCAACGGCAGCGTGATCACCGACGACGGCACGCTCATCGTCGACGAGACCTGCGGCAACCGGATCAGCGCCTTCGACATCGCGGAGGACGGGTCGCTGAGCAACCGGCGTACGTGGGCGAAGTTCGGCGAGCTCAGCACTCACACCGCCTTCGCGGAGGCGATGGGCGACGCCGTGCTCGCACCCGACGGCTGCTGCCTGGACGCCGAGGGCGCCGTGTGGACCGCCGACGCGGTCTTCGGCCGGCTGGTCAGGGTCGCCGAGGGCGGCGAGATCCTCGAGCAGATCGAGCCGGGCGGTGGCGTCTTCGCCTGCATGCTGGGCGGCAGCGACGGGAAGACGCTGTACGTCTGCGCCGCGCCCGACTTCTTCGAGGAGGCACGCAAGGCCAACACCGAGGCACGGCTGCTGGCCATCCGGGTCGACGTGCCCCGGGCCGGACGCCCCTAGCTCTGGACGTCCGGCGGCGGACCGTCGAGGCGGCCGGCGCGGCTGCGGATCGGCACCGCGACGTGGAGCGCGTTGCTCTCGAGGGTGAAGTCGGCCGGCGTCTCGGTGAGGATCTCGCCATCGAGGTTGACCGGCATCGCCTCGTCGGTCGTGATCCGCACCGCCGAGGTGGTCACGTGGTGCACGTGGTCGTGCTCGATGAAGTGGCCGCTCCTGAGCAGCCGCGCGATGGAGACGTGGTCGCGCATACGGCCCCGGACGATGGCGTAGACGTCGAGGAGGTCGTCGTCCACCGAGGCCGTGGGCGAGACGGTGTTGCCGCCGCCGTAGTGACGGCCGTTGCCGACCGCGACCTGGAGCAGGTCGTCGAGCTCGACCGTCTCGTGGTCGCCCTCGGGGAACTCCAGCCGCGCGGTGAAGGGCCGGTGGTGGCGGTAGGCCTGCAGCGTCGCCACGGGGTAGGCCGCCGGCCCGATGAGCTTCTTCAGGCGCGGGTTCAGGGCCTCGGTCACCGCGACGGAGAGGCCGAAGGAGGCGACGTTGAGGTAGGTGTGGCCGTTGGCACGCCCGATGTCGACGTTGATGATCTTTCCCTCGAGCATCTGCTGGACCGCGGTCTGCGGGTCCTGGTCGAGCTCGAGCGTGCGGGCGAAGTCGTTGGCGGTGCCGAGCGGCAGCACCGCCAGCACGACGTCGCTGCCGGCGATCCGGGCCGCGGCGGCACCCACCGAGCCGTCGCCGCCGCCGATGACGAGCAGGTCGGGCTTGTCGGCTGCGACCTTGTCGAGAGTGGCCTCCAGCTCATCCCCCGAGTGGACTGCGTAGGAGCGCACGTCCTCGATCCCTGCGGACCGCAGCATCTCCTCCGACGAGGCCAGCGCGTCCTGTCCCCGGCGCGAGCCGGCGTTGACGACGAGGGCGACCTTCACGGAGTCGCGCGACAACAGCGATTGCATATCCACCCTCAGGAGCGTACGCACTCCACCTGAGTCCGCGCTGGCGTGTTCCTGTGCGTGGGCTGTGCGGGCGGCTACCGGCCCACGGTCCCGGGCGTGACCACCTCGGCGAAGACCCCGAACGCCGGCTCGCCGGCGCGGTTGAGCGGGCGGTGCGAGGCCAACGTCTTCAGCAGTCGTACGTCCCGCTCCCCCGTCTCCGGTTGGACGTCGATCACGGCACAGCGCGGAATGGGTACGCCGATCCGGAGCGTCGCCCCGCCGACGCGGATCTCCCGGCCGAGCCAGGTGTCCTCGGCGTAGGGCTCGTCGGTCTCGACCACCAGGTTCGGCCGGAAGCGTGCCGCGTCCAAGGCGTCCTGACCGACCTGCTGGGCGAGGTCGCGCAGCGACGCCGTGGTCACCACGGACACGGCACCGGCGAAGACGACGTCTCCGCGACGGGCACGGGCCAGCCGCACGGGCCGGTCGAGCCACCTCGAGAACAGCGCCGCGTGCGGGCCGCCGAGCAGCTCCAGCTCGACCTCCCGGCCCCAGTAGTCGCAGGTGAGCCGCTCGCCTGTCGCGGCCGGCTCCGCCGAGGTGGTCTCCCCGTCGGGCAGCACGATCTCGAGCCGGTCGCCGGCCAGCTCCGCCCGCACCGCGACCAGCGAGGGGTGCTGCACGGTCCGCAGCACCCGCCCGTGGGCCGAGTCGATCTCGTCGACCGACACCAGCGCGAAGCCGCGGTCTCCCACGACCCCCTGGGCGTCGAGCACCACTCGGTCGTAGGGCAGGTGCCTGGTCCCCTTGATCGGCGCGAACCCCGCCCGCGCGACCTTCAGCTCATCGATCACGGGGCCAGTCAACCAGCGCTGCGAAACGCCTCGGCACCCTCGGCCGCCAGCTCCGAGTAGCCGGTCGTGCCGGCGCCGAGCAGCTCCTCCGCGGCCCGCTTGACCGCACCGAGGGCAGCGAACGCGAACGCCCCGCCGACCGAGATGCGCGCCGCCCCCGCCTCGGCAAGCTCCGGCACCGACGGGCCGCCCGGCAGCAGCAGGACGTTGACCGGGCGGTCGACTGCGTCGACCAGGCGGCGTACGTCTTCGACGGCGATGACACCGGGCGCGAAGAGCACATCGGCGCCGGCCTCCTGATAGGCCTGGAGGCGGGCGATGGTGTCGTCCAGATCGTCACGGCCGCGGATGTGGTTCTCAGCCCGGGCGGTGAGGACGAAATCGTCACCGGCGGCTCCGGCCGCTGCCGCGACCCGCTCGGCGGCCTCCTCGACGGAGTAGATCGTGTCCTTCTCGGTCCCGGCGTAGTCCTCGATGGACCCTCCCGCCAGACCGGCGGCCACGGCGAGCCGGAACGTCTCCTCGACCTCGGCCGTGGTGGCTGCGAAGCCCTCCTCCAGATCGGCCGAGACGGGCACGTCGACCGCCTCGACCAGCGCGGTGGCGTGCGCGATCACCTCCTCGCGGCTGACCTGGCCGTCGAGGCGGCCCAGGGTCGCGGCGTACCCGCTGCTGGTCGTGGCCAGCGCCGGGAAACCCAGCGAGGCCAGGACCTTGGCCGAGCCCGCGTCCCAGGCGTTGGGCATCAGCAGCGGGCGTCCGGGCAAGTGCAGCGACAGGAAGTTCTCGGCGAGCGACATGCCGGTCACCCTGCCACGGGACGGCGCAGCCGAGAACCAGATTTCCGGCCTAGGATCGATGAACATGGGCCACGATCACGAACACATCTCACCCGCGGCGGACCGGCGATACCTGATCGCCGCGATGTCGCTCCTGGGTGTGTTCCTGATCGGCGAGGTGACGGTCGCGATCCTCGCCGACTCGCTCGCGCTGCTGGCCGACGCCGGCCACATGCTGACCGACGTCGGCGCGATCGCGGCGGCGCTGTGGGCGATGCGGCTCGCGTCGCGCCCGGCGCACGGCCAGTGGACCTACGGCTGGAAGCGCGCCGAGATCCTCTCTGCGGCGCTCAACGGCATCACCCTGCTCGTCTTCGCCGCGGTCGTCGGCGTGGAGGCGATCCGGCGCTTGATCGACCCACCCGACGCCGAGGGCTGGCCGATGTTCGTGGTCGCGCTCGTCGGCTGCGGCGTCAACATCCTCGCGGCGGCCCTGATGGCGCGCGCCAACCGCACCTCGCTCAACGTCGAGGGCGCCTACCAGCACGTCCTCTCCGACCTCTACGGCTTCACCGGCACCCTCGTCGCCGCGATCGTCATCCTGCTCACCGGATGGACCCGCGCGGACCCGGTCGCCTCGCTCGTTGTCGTCGCCCTGATGACGTACGCCGGTGTCTGTCTGCTCCGCGACAGCGGCCGGATCCTGCTCGAGGGTGCGCCGGCCGAGGTCGACGTCGAGGACCTTCGCCGGCACCTGCTCGGGGTCGACCACGTCGTCGAGGTGCACGACCTGCACGCCTGGACGGTCACCTCGGGCCTGCCCGCGGTCTCCGCCCACCTGACCCTGCTCTCGGAGTGCTTCCTCGACGGCAGCGCGCCGAAGGTCCTCGACCGGGTCCAGGCCTGCCTGGCCGGTCACTTCGACGTCGAGCACTCCACCTTCCAGCTCGAGCCCGAGACGCACCTGGCCCACGAGCCGGGGATGCACTGACAGCCGCGGGCAGCCCCGGGTCAGCCCCGGGTCAGCCCTGGGTCAGCACCGCCCGCAGCCGCTCGATGTCGTCATGAACCAGGGCATAGAGACCGGCGGGGTCTTCCAGCCGCGGCGCCGGGACCGCCAGCGCGACGCCGGCGACCAGCACGCCGGCGTCGTCGCGGACCGCCGCCGCCAGAGATCCGTAGCCCGGCTGACCGACACAGACGACATAGCGTTCCACGGCACCGGCCGCGGGCAGCAGCCCGAGCGCCGCGGCACCCGGGTCCGCGCCGATCTCCGGCGGGTCCGCGAGCGCGGCGGCGGTCACCGGGAAATCGGGATCGACATCGACCAGCTCGAGGCGCCCGTCCCGGAACGATGCCAGGTGAACGCCCGCCCGGATCCGGCCCCGCATCCCGGCCAGGATCTCCGCAGCTTCGCGCTCGCGGTCCGGGACCGCGTTCGATGCCAGCAGCGTCACCCGGTGGCCCAGCGCGAATCCTGACAGGTCGGGCAACCGGACAAGATACTCGTCCTGCACCAGCAGGTTGACCAGCCTGTACGTCGTGGCCCGCGGCAGCCCGAGCGCTGCAGATATCTGCTTGGCGGTGACGCCTGGACCGGCCCGCGCCACCTCCTCCAGGACCGAGAGTGCGCTGCGTACGGCATGCGGCTGCCGGCCGCCGACATCGCCGCCCGGGCTCACTGGCCACTCAGAAGATCGTCCGAGATCGGCTCGTCGAACAGGCCCATCCGGGCGAACCCCTCGCGTCGCCGCAGCCGGACGAACAGGTAGCCGGCCCCACCGGCCAGGACGACCGCGCCGACCAAGCCCAGGGCCAGCGGGTCGGTGCCGCCGACGACGGCGAGATAGACCCCCAGCACACCCGCGAGAGCCACCGCCACGGCGCCGCAGCTCCAGACCGCCGCACGGGTCAGCTCCCCGATCCTGTGCAGGAAGGCGGGCGCGGCGACCGCCACCAGGACGTACGCGACGATGTAGCCGACCGCGGCGACCGCGATCAGCACGCTCATCGCCCGCCAGGGCGACAGTCCACCGGCGAGTAGCACCAGCGGCAGCACCACCGTGACGGGTACTACGACCGCCAGGGCACCGAGCGGAGTGCTGCGCAACGGATCGGTGAACCCGACCGCCCTGGGCAGCACGCCCTCGCGGCCGAGGCTGAAGACCACGCGCGCGAGCGCCGTCAGCGACGCGATCGCGCAGGCCAGGAACGAGGTGGCCTGGCCGAGGTCCAGCAGGCGGCCCAGCAGCGGCACGCCGGCGCCGTCGGAGAGCGCACTGAGCGCGACGTCGTTGTCGGCGACCTGCAGACCGAAGGAGACCCCGCCCGCCTCCTGCGTGTAGGCGGAGAGCAGATAGGTGAACCCGACCACGATCAGGGTCCAGCGCATCGTGCGCGGCACCGTCAGGAACGGGCGTTCCGCCTCCCGGCCCAGGGACGCCGCGGTCTCGAAGCCGACGAAGGCGGTGATCGCGACCGCGGTGCCCGCGACCAGCCCGCCCGGCCCCGGCAACCCCGCCCGGAACGGTGCAGCCAACGCCTCAGCCCCGGCCCGGGACAGCACGGTCACCAGCAGAACCAGCAGCACCGCGACCGAGACCACCTCGACCACGAGGGTGACCCGCGCCGAGGTCCTGATGCCTCGGTGCAGCACCACGAAGCAGACAACGCCGAGCGCCACCACAGCGAGACCGGTCACCACCGCCGAGGAGGCCGCTGCCCCGACCGAGGCCAGGAACGTCTGCACCGACAATGCCGCTCCGACCAGCCCGAACATCGCCACGAAGGCGTACCCGACGGCTTGCCCCGCAGCGGTCACGAACCCGGCGCTCGGCCCGATCCCCTTGGTCACGAACGTGTAGAGCGAGCCGGGTGCCGCCATCCGGCGGGTGAAGTGACCGACCGCCGCGCCGACACCGGCCACCAGGATCCAGGCCAGCACCAGACAGACCAGGAGCGAGTGCCCCGAGCGGACCGCGATCAGTGCCGGAAGGGTCGCTGCGGCGGCCGCCGGAGCGGTGGCCCCGACAGACTGCGCGAGCACGTCGACGAACCCGACCGTACGTCGCTCCAGGCCGGCCATGGGCGACCGCTCGCCCACCTCGGCGACCCGAGGTGGGTCGATGATCGCCCGGTCGAGTGCGTTCATCGGTGCCTGCTTTCCATCCGCCTCGCGTCCTGCTCGAGAGGTTCGGACCAGGCTAGGGGCGCGATGGTTTCGGGCTGGTTACGCGGCCGTCACGCCGCGCGACGCACCAACTGAGAACGGCGTTCCCGTTCGGTCTGCATCGCTTGTTTGCGTCGTGGTGACGGGGACGAAAGCGCGGTCGGAAACGGTGGAACCGCCTGCCCCCGACCCAGGAGTTTCCCCATGACCACCGCAGATCCGGCCACCGTCGCGGCGGCCGCCCCACCCGCCACCAGGCGACTGTCCGGACAGCTCGGCGCCGGATCGATCGTCTTCATGGTCGTCGCCGCAGCGGCGCCCCTGACCGTCATCGGCGGCGGGTTTCCGCTGGCCGCCCTGCTGGGCAACGGTGCCGGCGTTCCCGCCATGTTCGCCATCGGCGGGGTGATCCTGCTCTTCTTCGCCGTGGGGCTGTCCACGATGAGCAGGTACGTCGCCCGCCCCGGCGCCTTCTTCACCTATGTCGGCTACGGCCTGGGCCGCCCCGGCGGGATCGCGGCGGCGTGGCTCGCGATGCTGACCTACACGACCGTGCAGATCGCGGTCTACGGCTTCCTCGGTCTCACTCTCGCGGGATGGGTCGAGGAGAAGACCGGCCTGGCGCTGCCCTGGTGGGCCTGGGCGCTCGCCCTGATCGTCGTCGTCGGCGTGCTCGGCTACCGCCACGTCGAGCTCTCCGCGAAGGTGCTCGGAGCGCTGCTGGCCGCTGAGGTCGGGATCGTCCTGGTGCTCTCCGTCGTGATCCTGGCGCAGGGCGGTGCCGACGGGATCAGCGCCTCCTCGTTCACGCCGTCGGTGATCGCCTCCGGCACCCCGGCGTTGGCGCTGATGTTCTGCATGGCCGGTTTCATCGGGTTCGAGTCGACCGCGATCTTCCGCGACGAGGCCCGGGACCCGGCTCGGACGATCCCGCTGGCGACGTACGCCGCGGTCGCGATCATCGCCGTCTTCTACACCTTCACCTCGTGGGCCCTGGTGCAGGGATGGGGTGACGGCTTCACCGAGGAGATCCAGACCGACTACGAGGGCTTCATCGGCACCACCGCCACGCGCTACCTCGGCGGCGCCGGCGCCGAGATCGTCGCGGTCCTGCTGATGACCAGCCTCTTCGCCTGCGTGCTCTCCTTCCACAACGTCATCACCCGCTACCAGCATTCGATGGCTCACGCCTCGCTGCTGCCCGCGGCAGTGGGCAAGGTGCATGGCAGCCACGAGTCGCCCCACGTGTCCTCGCTCGTGCAGACCGCCACCGCGGCGCTCTTCACCATCGCTTTCGCCGTGCTCGGCCTGGACCCCTACCTGGAGGTCTTCACCTGGTTCTCCGGCGTGGCCACCTTCGCCATCGTGGTCCTGATGGCGCTGACCTGCCTCGCGGTGATCGTCTACCTGGTGAGCAACCGGGTCGGCGCCGGTCTCTGGCACACCTGGATCGCACCCGGGGTCGGGCTCGTGGGGCTGGTCGCAGTCACCGCCGTCCTGTTCATCAACTTCCCCCTGCTCCTCGGCGACGTCGACGCGGCCGGCGCGCCGCGCTTCGGCACCCTCACGGTCACCTTCCTGATCGTGATGGGCGCCTTCCCGGTGCTCGGGATCGTCCAGGCGTACGTCCTGAGACGCAGCCGCCCGCAGACCTACGCGAACGTCATCGACACCATCTCCGAGTGAGGAATCCCATGACCCTGCAGTTGTCACCCACCGTGCGGACCAACCCGGTCTCCTCGCTGACCGCCGCCGAGATCACCGCCGCCAGCAAGCTTCTCCACGAGTCCGGACAGGTGAGCGAGACGACCAGGTTCGCCTACGTCGGCCTCGACGAGCCTGCGAAGGCCGACGTGCTCGCGGCGCTGGCCGGCGGGCCAGCGCCGGCCCGCTGCGTACGGGCCCTACTCCTCGACACCGCGACCGGAGCAGGCCTGGACACGCTGGTCGACCTCACCGCCGGCACGGTCACGGTGAGCGAGGTGGACGGCTCCCGGGGCCAGCTGCCGATCCTCGTCGAAGAGTTCGAGGCGATCGATCCGATCGTCCAGGCCTCCCCGGCGTGGGCAGCCGCGCTGGAGAAGCGTGGCTACGCCGTCACCGACGTGGTCACCGCGCCGCTCTCGCCGGGCTACTACGAGAACCCCGGCGAGGAGGGGAAGAGGATCATCCGGGTCTTCCCGTTCGGCTTCACCGATCCCACGGACCATCCCTGGGCACACCCGATCGACGGGCTCTGCGCCTACGTCGACATCACCGCGGGCGAGGTCATCGAGTTGATCGACAACGAGGTGCTCCCGGTGCCGGCCGAACCTTCGCAGTTTCACCTGGACAAAGGGCGCCCGGCGCCGCTGGAGGGCCTCAAGCCGATCGAGATCACCCAGCCCGAGGGTCCGTCCTTCCAGGTGGACGGCGACGCCGTGACCTGGGCGAACTGGAGCTTCAGCCTCGGCTTCGACGCCCGCGAAGGCCTCGTCCTGCACAATCTCGCCTACAGCGACCCCGACAAGGACGGCGAGGTCCGTCCGGTCGTCTACCGGGCCTCGATCGCCGAGATGGTGGTCCCGTACGCCGACCCCTCTCCCACCCGGTTCTGGCAGAACTACTTCGACACCGGCGAGTACATCTTCGGCCGCTTCGCCAACTCCCTGAAGCTCGGCTGCGACTGCCTCGGCGAGATCCGCTACTTCGACGCGACCCTCGCTGACGAGTTCGGCAACCCGCAGCTCATCCCGAATGCGATCTGCATGCACGAGGAGGACTTCGGCACGCTGTGGAAGCACACCGATCTCTTCGTCGAGGGCGTCTCCGAGGTGCGTCGCCAGCGCCGCCTGGTGATCTCGTTCTTCACCACGGTCGGCAACTACGACTACGGCTTCTACTGGTATCTCTACCTCGACGGCAAGATCGAGTGCGAGGCCAAGCTCACCGGCATCCTGTTCCCGTCCTCCTACAAAGGCATGGAGGAATGGCCGTACGCCACCGAGGTCGCGCCCGGCGTCGGCGCGCCGTTCCACCAGCATCTGTTCAGCGCCCGCCTGGACATGATGGTCGACGGTGTCAGCAACGCGGTCGAGGAGGTCGAGGCGGTCCGGCTGCCGGTCTCGGAGACGAACCCGTACGGCAACGCGTTCACCTACTCCTCCACACGTCTGGCCTCGGAGGCCGAGGGCGCCCGCTCGGCCGACTCCGCTCTTGGCCGCACCTGGCACGTGGTCTCCACGGAGCGTACGAACGCGTACGGCCGGCCGACCGGTTACGCGCTCCACGCCGATCAGAACCCGACGCTGCTCGCGGACCCGTCCTCCTCGGTCGCGGCGCGGGCGGGCTTCACCACCAAGGAGCTCTTCGTCACCGCCTATTCGCCGTCGGAGCGCTATCCGGCCGGTGACCTGGTCAACCAGAACCCGGGCGGCGACGGGCTGCCCGCCTACATGGCGGCCGACCGACCGCTGGACGGGGCCGATGTCGTCCTGTGGCACACGTTCGGCCTGACCCATTTCCCGCGGCCCGAGGACTGGCCGGTGATGCCGGTCGACTACGCGGGCTTCAAGCTGGTGCCGTACGGCTTCTTCGACCGAAACCCGACACTCAACGTGCCGTCGAGCGCGGCGGCCCACTGTGCACCGTCATCGGAGCCGTCCTCGGGAGACGCGTGCTGTCACCANCGAGACGGTCGCCTCGGGTGCGGCGGCGGCCGCCGCCGGCGGCTACACCGCAGTGCTGGCGATGGCCAACACCTCGCCGGTCACCGACACGGCCGAGGCCGCGGTCTCGGTGTGGGACCTCGGCCGCGAGGCAGGACTGGCCGACGTGTTCCCGGTCGGGGCGGTGACCAAGGGTCTGGCCGGCGAGGAGCTCGCCGAGCTGTCCCTGATGAACCGTTCTCGGGCGGGCGTCAAGGTCTTCTCCGACGACGGCCGCTGCGTCTCGGACCCACGGGTGATGCGGCGGGCGCTGGAGTACGTCAAGGCGTTCGGCGGCGTGATCTCGCAGCACTCCCAGGACCCGTCGCTGGCGCCCTACGGCTCGGCCTGCTGTCACGAGGGTGAGCTCTCCGGGCGGCTCGGTCTCCCCGGCTGGCCGGGGGTCGCCGAGGAGGTCATCGTCGCTCGCGACGTGATGCTCGCCCGTCACACCGGCTCGCGCGTACACGTCGCCCACGCCTCCACCGCCGGCACCGTCGAGGTGCTGCGCTGGGCGAAGGCGCAGGCGGAGAAGGACGGCAGCTGGGCGGTGACCGCGGAGGTCACCCCGCACCACCTGCTGCTGACCACAGACCTGCTCGCGGGCTACGACCCGACCTTCAAGGTCAACCCGCCGCTGCGCCCTGCCGAAGACGTCGAGGCCCTGCGTGCGGCGCTGGCTGACGGCACCATCGACGCGGTCGCCACCGATCACGCCCCGCACGCTCGCCAGGACAAGGAGCACGCCTTCGTCGACGCCGCCTTCGGGATGCTCGGTCTCGAGGAGGCGCTCTCGGTGGTCTCGACCGTCATGGTCTCCTCGGGTCTGCTCGACTGGGCCGGCGTCGCCCGGGTCATGTCCTCGACCCCGGCCCGGATCGCCGGTCTCGAGGAGCACGGGCGCCCGATCGCGGTCGGAGAGCCGGCCAACCTGGCCCTGGTCGATCCGGCCGCGACCTACGTCGTGGATCGCGACCGTTCGCTCTCGCTGTCTCGAAACAACCCCTGGCACGACCGCAAGCTCACCGGTCGCGTCGTCGCCACCTACCTGCGGGGGAAGCAGACCTACGCCGGTTAGGCTCCACCGCCATGACCGACGTCTTCTCCGAGAAGCTGGCGCAGTGGCGCGCCTACACCGCGACCCCGTGGGGCCGGATCCGCTACACCGTGGTCGAGGAGATTCTCCGGCGCCAGTGTGCGGAGCTGGGTGAGGGGCTGCGGATCCTCGACGTCGGCGGCGGGGACGGGATGGACGCGCTGCCGCTGGCACTGGCCGGTCACGACGTCACGATCCTCGACCCGTCGGAGTCCTGGCTGGCCGAGGCGAAGCGTCGGGCGGCGGATTCCGGTGCCGACCTGGCCACGCTCGTCGGCGGCCTCGACGACCTGCCCGAGGGGGAGTGGGACCTGGTCCTGTGCCACTTCGTGCTGCACTATCGGTCGGCCGCCGCCGGAGACGTACGCCGCCTCGCGGCCGCCGTGCGCCCGGGCGGCCGCCTCTCGGTGATGGTCCCCAACCCGGCGAGCATGGTGCTGCGCCAGCTGGTCACGGGCGGTCCCGAGGCCGCGCTCACCGAGCTGCGCGCCGACACCAAGCGCACCGTGACCTTCGACCATGACGTACGCAAGGTCCCGATGGACGACCTCGAGGCCGAGCTCGTTTCGGCGGGCTTGCGGCTCACCGGCCGGTTCGGCACCAGGATCGCCAACGACCTGCTCACCGACGACGACGCCAAGGCTGACCCCGCCTACTTCGACCGCCTCCTCGAGCTCGAGCGCGAGCTGTGCGACCAGGAGCCGTTCGTACGCATCGCCGGGATGTACCAGCTCGTCGCGGAGCGACCGGGTTAGGCTCGGCAACGTGGATAACCTCGAGCGCGTCTACAAGATGCCCTTCGGCTCCGTCTACCCGCACTATGTGACGAAGGTGGAGAAGAAGGGCCGCTCCACGGCCGAGCTGCACCAGGTGATCACCTGGCTGACCGGCTTCGACGACGACGCGATCGCCAAGCACATCGAGGCGGGGACGAGCTTCGAGGAGTTCTTCGCCGCGGCCGACCTCAACCCGAGCTCGGAGCTGATCACCGGTGTGGTCTGTGGTGTGCGGGTGCAGGAGATCGAGGACCCGGTCATGCGCCAGGTGCGCTACCTCGACAAGCTCGTCGACGAGCTGGCCAAGGGCAAGGCGATGGAGAAGATCCTGCGCGGTTAATCGGTTGGACTGCGCAGCGGTCGACCGCGTATTCTTTACTCATCATGAAGTTCTTGCGCTGACCTCCGACCCGCGCCCGAGGCACATGCCCGGCGGGTCGTCCTCGAACCCGAAGGCCAGCGCTCTGATGTCATCTTCCATCGTTTCCGGACCGATCGTCGTCCGCGACCTCTCCGTCTCCTTCCGCAGCGGCTCCGTCCTCGCCGGGATAGACCTCACCGTCTCCCCGGGCGAGCGGATCGCGCTCGTGGGGGAGAACGGTGCCGGCAAGTCGACGCTGCTCCGCGCTATCGCAGACCAGCTCCCGCGCACCGCCCAGCGCACAGGCACGCTCGAGGCGCCCGACGACCTCGTCTGGCTGCCGCAGGAGCCGCCGTTCCGCGACGCGGCGAGCATCGAGGACGTACTCGCCACCACTCTGCGTCCGCTCCGGGAGGCCGTCGCCACGGTCGAGACGCTCGCTGACCGTCTCGACGACCCCGCGGTCGCCGAGACGTACGCGAGCGCCCTCGACTTCGCGGTTGCCCACGACGCGTGGGACGCCGACCGGCGGGCCATCCTGGCCGCTGAGCGTCTCGGCCTCAGCGGCCTGGACCGCGAGCGCCCGATCAGCACGCTCTCCGGCGGGCAGCGGACCAGGCTGGCGCTGGCGACCGCGATCACCCGCCGTCCCGACGCGCTGCTGCTCGACGAGCCGACCAACCACCTCGACGACGAGGCCGTTGCGGTGCTGGGGGAGTTCCTACGCGACCTCCCCGGCGTCGTGCTGATGGCCTCCCATGATCGCGTCTTCCTCGACGAGGTCGCCACCGGCCTCTTCGACCTGGACCCGACCGCCTTCGGCACCGATGGTGCCGGCGGTCGGCTCTTCGGAGGCGGGTGGAGCGCCTACGAGGAGGCACGGCAGGCCGCCCGCGAGCGGTGGGAGCAGACGTACGCAGAACAGCAGGACGAGCTCAAGCGTCTCCGCACCGCGACCAGGATCGGCAACGACGCGATCGCCCACAACCGCGGCCCGACCGACAACGACAAGTTCATCTACAAGTTCAAGGGCAGCAACGTCGAGCGCACCGTCGCCCGCCGCAAGAAGGACGCCAACCGCCGGCTGGAGGAGGCCGAGGAGGCACAGGTACGCAAGCCACCACCGCCTCTGAGGCTCAACGCGGCGCTGTCGGCCGCGGGCACGAGCGGGAGGATGGTCGTCGTACACGACCTGGTGATCGAGGAGCGGGTCAGCCTGCCGGTCCTGGACATCGTGGCAGGGGAGCACCTGCTGATCACCGGGCCCAACGGCAGCGGCAAGTCCACGCTGCTCGGCGTGATCTCCGGGCGCGTGAAGCCGACCTCGGGCGAGGTCCAGGTCAGCGCGCGCCATGTCGAGGAGCTCACCCAGGACCCGCAGTTCGGGGATCTGCGCCGCAAAGTCGCCGACGTCTACCTGGAGTCGGTGGGGGAGGTGCTGGCGGCCCAGGTGCCGCTACGCGACCTCGGCCTGGTCCACCCGCGCGACCTCAACCGGCCCGTCGGCGCGCTGAGCGTCGGCCAGCGTCGGCGGCTCGACCTGGCGATCGCCATCGCCACCGGCCCGGACCTGCTGCTTCTCGACGAGCCCACCAACCACATCTCGCTCACCCTGGCGGGTGAATTGGAGGAGGCGATCGGAGCCACTGCGGGCACGATCGTCGTGGCCTCCCACGACCGTTGGCTGCGGCAGCGCTGGATCGGTCAGGAGCACCGGCTCGTGCCCTGACGGGCCACTTGCGAGCGAAACCCTGTGGATGAGCAGCGTTATCCACAGGCGCCGGGATCCTCGTTGTCCTACTCGACGGGCCATGGTGCCTTTGACCCATGACCGACAAGATTCCGTACGCTCCAGTCCTCCGCACCCAGGCCGACGTCGAGGCGGCCTGGCGACACCTGATCAATCCACTCGGCTGGCCCGAGCCGCGGCTGTGGTTCATGCTCGTCGGGGCAGACGGCGTTCCGTTCCCACAGCTGTGCCAGATCGAGCAGGTGCCTGTCGAGATCGGTGACGACGGTGCGGGCAATGTCGCCACGATGCTGCACGACCTGATCGATGAGCTGGGCCTCGACCGGGTCGAGCTCCTGCTGTGCCGGCCGGGCGGTGGTCCACCGAGCCAGTCCGACCGGAAGAACGCCGCTCATCTCTACGGAGCGTGTGCCGTGGCCGCCGTACCGGTCGATGTCATCCACCTCGCGACCGACCAAGACTTCTGGCCGGTCCCGTTGGACGCGCTCGGCGAGCTCAGAACTCCAGCGTGACCTTCGTGTCGCCGAGTTCGCGCGAGACGATGCGGTCGAACTCCGCCGAGGCGGCCTCACGCTCGACGAGGTCACGCAGCGCGTGGTCGATCGCAGCCTGGTTGGTCGTCGTCCCAGCGATCTTCCTCGCCTCGGCCAACAGCTCTTTGTCGATGCTGATCGACGTCTCGGTCATTGCGTACCCCCGCACGGAAATCTGGATGAAACATCGAAACGCTAGCGGTGCACAACCATGCAACGCAATGACCTGCGACAACCGTCACATCGTGTCGCACTCACCTGGCGCCGTGCCTGGCCGGGATGTCGGTGCTCGCCTCTATGGTCCACAACCACGAGCCCGGAAGACCGACTGCTGACCGACATCACGATCATGGTGGACTCGATCGAGCCGATGGACCCGGTCGAAAGCGGCCACATCGCCGACGCGTCGGCGTGGTTGTGCGTGACCAACGACGTGTTCCGGCGCACCACCGCTCCGACCGAGCCGGCCAAGCACCTGGTCTCCTACTTCCTGCTCGTCGATCCGGTGAGCGGCCACATCCTGCTGGGCGACCACCGCAAGTCGGGCCTGTGGCTGCCGTCGGGAGGTCACGTGGAGCCGGGCGAGAATCCCGCCGAGACCGTTCGCCGGGAGTGCGTCGAAGAGTTGGGCGTCGAGGCACGGTTCCAGCCCGGCCTCGGACCACGGCCGTTGTTCATCACTGTGACCACGACGAGGCCCGACCGCCCGGACCCGCACACCGACGTCAGTCTCTGGTTCGTCCTCGCCCACGACCGCCGAGTCCCGTTGGTGCCGGACGAGCGGGAGTACGCCGGTGTGCGCTGGTGGACGCCCTCCGAGATCCGCGCCGCCGACTCGAGCTCCTTCGACCCGCACATGGGTCGAATGCTCGACAAGCTGAAGACCCTCGGAGCCTGAGCCTCACTCAGGACCGCTCAGCTCCTGCTGGAGTCGCTCGACACTCGGCAGGCTGGCCCGCAACTGATACTCGGCTACTCCGAGCGGCTGTGTTGAACCGCGCAGCGAGTACTCCGCGACGACCTGGTTGCGGCTCTGGCACAGCAGGATCCCGATCGTCGGGGCATCGTCGGGATGCGCCATCTCCCCGTCGACCGCCGCCAGATAGAAGTTGAGCTGCCCCAGGTGCTCGGGCCTGAACTTCCCGGCCTTGAGCTCGATGACGACGTAGCAGCGCAGCCTGAGGTGATAGAAGAGCAGATCGATGAAGAAGTCTTCGCCCCCGACCTCAAGCAGAACCTGACGCCCGACGTACGCGAACCCGACTCCGAGCTCGACCAAGAACTCGGTGACGTGGTCGACCAGGGCCTTCTCGATCTCGCGCTCCATGGCTTCGCCGCCGACGCCGAGGAACTCAAAGTTGTAGGGGTCCTTGACGATCTCTCGAGCGAGATCCGAGGCCTCCGGCGGAAGCGTGCGTTCGAAGTTGCTGATCGCTCGTCCGGATCGCTCAAGGGTCCGGAGGCGGATGTGATGGACGAGCACGGCCCTGGACCAGCCGTGTTCGACTGCCGCGGTGGCGTACGCCAGCCGTTCATCGGTGTTCTTCAGCTTGCTGAGCAACTCGATGTTGTGGCCCCAGGACAAATTGTCCAACGGCCGTTGGACAATTGCCTCCCGGGTCCAGGCCGCCGCGAACGAGCGCATGTACATCAGGTTCGCACGTGAGAATCCGGTCATCCCCGGGAAGGCCTGCCGCAGATCGCCGGCGAGTCGTTCGACGATCTTGCTACCCCAGCCTTCGGCCTCTTGTTTGACGACGATCTCGTGGCCGATGTCCCAGTAGAGCCGGATCATGGCTGCGTTGAGCGCGACTGCCGCCTGTTGCTGCGCCCTGCGGATGTGGGTCTTGAGGTCGTTAAGCCACGTGGCGTAGCCGTCGGGCAGCGAAACAGAGTCGGTCATGGCGCGTTCTCCTTGGAGGCGTACGAATCACCGCCTGCGATTGCAGGCGGTACGTTCGCCGCTCCTGGAGGCGCCAATGGCGCTATTACTTACCCTCGCGACTGGCGGCCCCTTCTCGCGGACCTGGCTGGCCCGGTACTTCGGAGTGATCGCCTGAGTTGCCTTGATTAGATCATCTGTTCGTGGCCGGGGACAGGAGGCGCGGCCCGGGCGAGGCGATCGACGAGTCGCAAGGCATCAGGTAGGCGGGCGGAGCCGGCCATGGTGCGGACCAGGTGAGCGGCATCTGCCAGCGGCATTCCCGCGGCCGTGACGTACAACGGCCTTGTCGAGGTTCCGCGGAGGACGGGCTCGGCGTGGTTGGCGGCGCGGAAGCTGGTCTTGGCGACGCCGATGACCGCTGGCGCGAGGCCGGCGTTCCAGGCGTGCCACCCGAGACCTGGTCGTCCGTGCGAGTCGAGGTCGACGTAGCCGTCGACGATGAGTACGTCGAGCGGGTCGGCGTCAGCGAGGAGGGCCGTCAAGGCGGGCAGCTCTCGTTCGTAGAACCTGCCAGGGGCGTAGTCGGCGACGGTATCGAGCCAGGCCGTACGTCGCTCGATGATCGCGCCGAACTCGGGGTCGTCACTCACCACCAGGGCGGCATGCCCCCCACCGGATGGTGGGTAGTGGACGTCGGTCGCCCCGAACCTCGTCGTCACGGTCACAGAATAGGGCGGCCGAGTGGAACACCGGTGAGTCGCGCATCAAGCACATGCCAGGATGGAGTCGAGAAGGACCGATGTGGGTCCGTGAACGCAAGGGTTAGAGATGACGGACGCAGCGTGGTACCCGGACCCGACCGGACAGGCCGAGCTTCGCTACTACGACGGGAGCCAGTGGACGGAGCACGTTTCCACGGGCGGGCAGCAGTCGACGGCGCCCCTGACGCCGCCTCAGGCCACTGTGGAGCAGGAGGCGCCGACGCAGGTCGGGTCGGCGCAGGCGGTGCAGGCTGCCTACGGCGAGAGCGCCCAGGCGCAGCCGGCCCAGGCTGCGTCGGCCCAGTACGGGCAGCAGGCCGCCCACGCGCAGGCTCACGCCCAGGCCCACGCCCAGGTCCAGCCCACGGGCGACCCGTTCGCCGGGATCTCGGGCGACCTGATCGACGGCCGTTTCGCCGAGATCCAGGGCGACGGCGCGGTGCTGCAGAACAAGAGGCTCCTGCGCGTACGCGTCGGGGAGCCGTTCCAGGCGCGTCAGGGCTCGATGGTGGCCTATCAGGGCAACGTGCAGTTCAAGTACCAGGGCGGCGGCGTGGGGAAGTTCCTCAAGCGGGCCGTGACCGGTGAGGGCCTCAGCCTGATGGGCGTCGAGGGTCAGGGCGACGTCTTCCTGGCCGACGCGGCCAAGGAGGTCCACATCCTCCAGCTGAACAACTCCGGCATCTCGATCAACGGTGACCACGTGCTCGCCTTCTCCGGCGGCCTGCAGTGGAACATCGAGCGGGTCCAGGGCGCCGGCATGCTCACCGGCGGTCTCTTCAACACCACGCTGCGCGGCACCGGCTGGATCGCCGTCACCACCGAGGGTGACCCGGTCGTTCTCAACGCCGGCGATGCGCCGACCTTCACCGACACCAACGCGGTCGTCGGCTGGTCGCTCGGCCTGCAGACCAGCCTGCAGAAGTCGTTGACCGCCGGTGCGCTCATCGGCCGGGGCAGCGGCGAGGCGTTCCAGGTCGCCTTCCACGGCGCCGGCTTCGTCATCGTCCAGCCGTCCGAGGGCGGGGTCGTGCCGCCCCACTCGCACAGCTGAGCCCGACCACAGCAGGCCGAATGCCGCGTACGTCACAGTGCTGGCGTACGCGGCGGACGCCAACTGCCGTCAACCGGCATCTGCTTGATACTGTCACCAGCAAGTTGACCGACATCCTTTAAGCACCGTCCCGTGAGGCGGAGAAGGAGGTACGGCGTGCCGCTGCATGCCCACAAAGAAGCACTCCTCGTACTCGAGGATGGTCGATCGTTCCGGGGGGAGTCGTTCGGTGCCGAGGGTGAGACCTTCGGCGAGGCGGTCTTCTCCACCGGTATGACGGGCTACCAGGAGACGCTGACCGACCCGAGCTACCACCAGCAGGTGGTCGTGATGACCGCCCCGCACGTCGGCAACACCGGCGTGAACGACGAGGACCCCGAGTCCCGTCGGATCTGGGTGGCCGGATACGTCGTACGCGACCCGGCCCGGGTCCCCTCCAACTGGCGCGCCCAGCGCAGCCTCGACGACGACCTCCGCGACCAGTCGGTCGTGGGCATCGCGGGCATCGACACCCGCGCCCTGACCCGCCACCTGCGTGAGCGCGGCGCGATGCGCGTCGGGATCTCGACGATCGAGACCGATCCCGAGGTCCTGCTGAAGAAGGTGCTCGCCTCCGCCGAGATGAGCGGTGCGAACCTCTCCGACGCGGTCAGCACACAGGAGGCGTACGTCGTCCCCGCGAAGGGCGAGAAGCGGTTCACCGTCGCGGCCCTCGACCTGGGCATCAAGGAGATGACCCCGGAGCGGATGGCCGAGCGCGGCATCGAGGTCCACGTGCTCCCGGCGACCGCGACCCTCGAGGACGTCCTCGCCACGCAGCCGGACGGGCTCTTCTACTCCAACGGCCCCGGCGACCCGGCGGCGACCACCGGCCAGGTCGAGCTGCTCAAGGCGGCGCTGGCCGAGAACATCCCCTACTTCGGCATCTGCTTCGGCAACCAGCTCTTCGGCCGCGCGCTCGGTTTCGGGACGTACAAGCTGAAGTACGGTCACCGCGGGATCAATCAGCCGGTCATGGACCTCACCACGCGCAAGGTCGAGGTGACCGCCCACAACCACGGCTTCGCTGTCGACGCACCCATCGGCGAGGAGACCACGACGCCCTACGGCATCGCGACCGTCTCCCACGTCAACCTCAACGACGACTGCGTCGAGGGCCTCGAGCTCAAGGACGCCGAGACCGGGAAGCTCAAGGGCTTCTCCGTCCAGTACCACCCGGAGGCAGCGGCCGGCCCGCACGATGCCGCCTACCTCTTCGACCGGTTCATCTCTCTCATGGCGAAGGAGGTCTGAGCGATGCCCAAGCGCGAGGACATCAAGTCCGTGCTCGTGATCGGCTCCGGGCCGATCGTCATCGGCCAGGCCTGCGAGTTCGACTACTCCGGCACCCAGGCCTGTCGCGTGCTGCGCGAGGAGGGGATCCGGGTCGTCCTGGTCAACTCCAACCCGGCCACGATCATGACCGACCCGGAGTTCGCCGACGCGACCTACGTCGAGCCGATCACCCCGGAGTTCGTCGAGAAGGTCATCGCCAAGGAGCGCCCCGACGCTCTCCTGGCCACCCTCGGCGGCCAGACCGCGCTCAACTGCGCGGTGGCGCTGGACGAGCGCGGGATCCTGGAGAAGTACGACGTCGAGCTGATCGGCGCGAGCATCGACGCCATCCAGCGCGGTGAGAACCGCGAGGAGTTCAAGAAGATCGTCGCCGAGCTCGGCGGCGAGAGCGCCAAGTCGGTCATCTGTCACAGCATCGACGACCTGCTCGCCGGCGCCGAGGAGCTCGGCTACCCCGTGGTCATCCGGCCGAGCTTCACCATGGGTGGCTCGGGCTCGGGCTTCGCGTACAACGAGACCGAGCTGCGGCGTCTGGGCGGCGCCGGCCTCGCGGCCAGCCCCACCACCGAGGTGCTCCTGGAGGAGTCCATCCTCGGCTGGAAGGAGTACGAGCTC
The DNA here is from genome assembly GCF_042788075.1 of Nocardioides sp. YIM B13467. Taxonomy (NCBI): domain Bacteria; kingdom Bacillati; phylum Actinomycetota; class Actinomycetes; order Propionibacteriales; family Nocardioidaceae; genus Nocardioides; species Nocardioides sp. YIM B13467. The sequence goes on along the minus strand of NZ_JBHZPJ010000046.1, from coordinate 4,237,427 downwards.
GAGGTCATGCGCGACCGCAAGGACAACTCGGTCATCGTCTGCTCGATCGAGAACCTCGACCCGATGGGCGTGCACACCGGTGACTCGATCACCGTCGCCCCGGCGTTGACGCTGACCGACCGCGAGTACCAGAAGCTGCGCGACCTGGCGATCGGCATCATCCGCGCCGTCGGCGTGGACACCGGCGGCTGCAACATCCAGTACGCCGTCAACCCGGCCGACGGCCGGATCATCGTCATCGAGATGAACCCCCGCGTCTCGCGCTCCTCGGCGCTGGCCTCCAAGGCGACCGGCTACCCGATCGCCAAGATCGCCGCGAAGGTCGCGATCGGCTACACCCTCGACGAGATCGAGAACGACATCACCGCCGGGCCGAACGGCTCGACCGCCGCGTCGTTCGAGCCGACCCTCGACTACGTCGTCGTCAAGGTCCCGCGCTTCGCCTTCGAGAAGTTCCCTGGCGCCGACACGACCCTGACCACCCACATGAAGAGCGTGGGCGAGGCGATGGCGATCGGCCGCAACTTCACCGAGGCCCTCCAGAAGGCGCTGCGAAGCCTGGAGAAGCCCGAGGCGGTCTTCGACTGGACCCAGGAGGTCGTCGAGCTCGACAAGCCCGCGCTGCTGGAGGAGATCAAGGTCCCCACCGACGGCCGGCTCAAGCGGGTCATGGACGCGATCCGCTCCGGTGCCACGCCGGAGGAGATCTTCGAGAGCACCAAGATCGACCCCTGGTTCATCGACCAGCTCTTCCTGATCAACGAGATCGCCCAGGAGATCATCGCGGCGCCCGAGCTGACCGCCGACGTGCTCCGCTACGCCAAGCGCCACGGCTTCTCCGACTACCAGCTCGGCAAGATGCGCGGCATGACCGCGGACGTCGTCCGCGGCGTACGCCACGCCCTGGGAATCCGCCCGGTCTACAAGACGGTCGACACCTGCGCGGCCGAGTTCGAGGCGCGTACGCCCTACCACTACTCCTCCTACGACGAGGAGACCGAGGTCGCACCGCGGGAGAAGGAGGCGGTGATCATCCTCGGCTCCGGGCCCAACCGGATCGGGCAGGGGATCGAGTTCGACTACTCCTGCGTGCACGCCTCTCTCGCGCTGAGCGAGGCCGGCTACGAGACCGTGATGGTGAACTGCAACCCGGAGACGGTCTCCACCGACTACGACACCTCCGACCGGCTCTACTTCGAGCCGCTCACCCTGGAGGACGTGCTCGAGATCGTCCACGCCGAGCAGCAGGCCGGACCGGTGGTCGGGGTCATCTGCCAGCTCGGCGGCCAGACCCCGCTCGGGCTCGCGCAGGCGCTCAAGGACAACGGTGTGCCGATCGTCGGCACGAGCCCCGAGGCCATCCACCTCGCCGAGGAGCGCGGCGCCTTCGGCCGGGTGCTCCACAAGGCCGGCCTGGTCGCGCCGAAGCACGGCATGGCCACCACGTTCAACGAGGCCCGCGAGATCGCTGCAGAGATCGGCTACCCGGTCCTGGTGCGTCCCTCCTACGTCCTCGGCGGGCGCGGCATGCAGATCGTCTACGACGACGACGCGCTGCGCTCCTACATCGAGGCCGCCACCGAGGTCACCCCCGACAAGCCGGTGATGGTCGACAAGTTCGTCGACGACGCCGTCGAGATCGACGTCGACGCCCTCTACGACGGCACCGAGCTGTTCCTCGGCGGCGTCATGGAGCACATCGAGGAGGCCGGGATCCACTCCGGTGACTCCTCGTGCGCGCTGCCGCCGATCACCCTTGGCGCCGCCGAGGTCGAGCGCATCCGCGTCGCCACCCTGGCGATCGCCGAAGGCGTCGGCGTACGCGGCCTGCTCAACATCCAGTACGCGCTCGGCTCCGACGTGCTCTACGTCATCGAGGCCAACCCGCGCGCCTCCCGCACCGTCCCGTTCGTCTCCAAGGCGACTGCGACCCCGCTGGCCAAGGCCGCGGCGCGGGTGATGCTCGGCGAGTCGATCGCGGAGCTGCGTACGGCCGGTGTGCTTCCGGCGACCGGCGACGGTGGCGCGCTGCCGCCCAACCAGCCGATCGCGGTCAAGGAAGCGGTCATGCCGTTCAACCGGTTCCGCACCCCGGAGGGCCAGCAGGTCGACACCGTGCTCGGCCCGGAGATGAAGTCGACCGGCGAGGTCATGGGGCTCGACTCCGACTTCGGCCGCGCCTTCGCCAAGAGCCAGGCCGGCGCGTTCGGCCCGCTGCCGACCCAGGGCCGGATCTTCGTCTCGATGGCCAACCGCGACAAGCGCACCATGATCTTCCCGATCAAGGTGCTCGCCGACCACGGCTTCGAGATCTTCGCGACCGAGGGCACCGCCGAGGTGCTGCGCCGCAACGGCGTGCCCTCGCGGCTGATGCGCAAGCACTCCGAGGGCACGGGGCCCGATGGAGAGAAGACGACCGTCCAGCGGATCCTCGACGGCGAGGTCGACCTGGTCATCAACACGCCCAACGGCACCTCCAACGCCAAGTCCGCCCGGATGGACGGCTACGAGATCCGCACCGCCGCGGTGATGGCCAACATCGCCTGCATCACCACGGTCCAGGGCCTCGGCGCCGCCGTGCAGGGCATCGAGGCGCTGCGGCGCGGTGAGATCGACGTACGCAGCCTGCAGGAGTGGCGCGACATCGTCGGCCACCACGACGGCGGGGTGTCGGCCAAATGAGGACCTACCGGACTCTGTTCGACAAGGTACTGACGAAGACGGATCCGGAGCGAGTCCACCAGCAGGCGTTCGCCGCGATCCGTGCGGCCGGCCCGGCGCTGTCCAGGACACGTACGCCGGGATCCCCGGTGCACGCGATGGGGCTCACCTTCCCGAACGTGATCGGCCTGGCTGCGGGCTTCGACAAGAACGCGGTCGGGATCGACGCGCTGGGCGGGCTCGGCTTCGGGCACGTGGAGATCGGCACGGTCACGGGGGAGGGGCAGCCGGGAAACCCGGCGCCGCGCCTGTTCCGGCTGCCCGCCGACCGCGCCGTGATCAACCGGATGGGCTTCAACAACGACGGCGCCGAGGCGGTCGCCGCCCGGCTGGCGAGCCGTCTGGAGCGCCGTGGCACGGCCGCCGGCGGACCGGTCCTCGGCATCAACATCGGCAAGACCAAGCTCGTGCCCGAGGACGACCAGTCGGCCGTCGAGGCCGACTACGCCAAGTCGGCCCGGCTGCTGGCTCCCTACGCCGACTACCTGGTGGTCAACGTCTCCTCGCCCAACACGCCCGGCCTGCGTAGCTTGCAGTCGGTCGAGAAGCTGCAGCCGCTGCTGGAGCATGTCCGCTCCATCGCTGACCAGGTCACCAAGCACCGGGTCCCGCTGCTGGTCAAGATCGCCCCCGACCTGGCCGACTCCGACGTCGTCGAGGTCGCCGACCTGGCCACCGCGATCGGCCTGGACGGGATCATCGCGACCAATACCACCATCGGCCGCGAGCACCTCGTCTCGGCGCCTGCCGAGATCACCGCCGCCGGTGCCGGTGGCCTCTCCGGCGCCCCACTCAAGGCGCGAGCGCTCGAGGTGCTGCGGCTGCTCCGCAGCCGGGTCAGTCCCGAGATGACCCTCGTCGGGGTCGGTGGCATCGCCACCGTCGAGGACGCGCGAGAGCGCCTCGCGGCCGGTGCCGACCTGCTCCAGGGCTACACCGGGTTCATCTACGAGGGCCCGCTCTACGCCCGCCGGATCGCGAACGGAGTGGCTCGATGAGCTTCGGTGCCCGCTATGTCGCCGCTCTCGAGGAACGGGGGAGGCTCTGCGCCGGGATCGACCCGCACGCCTCGCTGCTCCTCGACTGGGGCCTCGACGACGACCTCGCCGGCCTGGAGAGGTTCGCCCTGACCGCGGTCGAGGGCCTGGCCCCCTACGTACCCGTGGTCAAGCCGCAGAGCGCCTTCTACGAGCGTTTCGGATCGCGTGGCGTCGCGGTGCTGGAGCGGGTGATCGCGGAGTCGAAGGCCGCCGGTGCGCTGGTGCTCCTCGACATCAAGCGCGGCGACATCGGCTCCACCAGCCAGGCGTACGCCGACGCCTACCTCGATCCTGCGAGCCCGCTCGGCAGCGACGCGGTGACCGTGAGCCCCTACCTGGGCTTCGGTTCGCTGACCCCGTTCGTCGAGACGGCCACGAAATTCGACGCCGGGCTGTTCGTGCTCGCCCTGACCTCCAACAAGGAGGGCCCAGAGGTGCAGCACGCGACGGTCGAGGACGGCCGCAGCGTCGGCCGGGTCATGCTCGACCACCTGCGCCGGCTGAACGAGGCCGAGACTCCACTGGGCTCCTTCGGCGCGGTCGTCGGTGCGACGATCGACGGCGCGGACGGTGCGGGGGTGGCGTACGACTTCGGGTTCAACGGCCCCATCCTGGCGCCGGGCTTCGGTGAGCAGGGCGGCACCCCGGGCGACCTCGCCCGGATCTTCGGGTCCGCCAACGCCAACGTGGTCGCCAGCACCAGCCGCGGACTGCTGCGCAAGGGCCCGGACGTGGCCGCGCTGCGCGACGAGGCCCTGAGGCTGCGAGACGAGCTCGGCTGAGACACTGGCGCCATGACCAGTCTCCGGATGGCCGCCCAGCTCCTCGTCCTGCCGATCCTCGCCACGGGCCTGAGCTCGTGCGGTGATCCGATCGACGACTACTGCGAGTCCCTCAAGGGCCATCAGGAGCAGCTGACGAACACCTTGGGGGAGGACGGCACGAGCGGGCTGATCGCCGCGTTGCCGATCTTCGAGGACCTCGAGCGCAACGCGCCCGACGACATCGCGAAGGACTGGAAGACGCTCACGGGGGCGATCTCAGGGCTCAGCACGGCTCTGGAGGACGCCGGTGTCTCGGCCGACGACTTCGAGAACGGCGAGCCGCCCGAGGGCGTCAGCGGCGCCGAGGCGAAGAAGATCGCCGACGCGGCCACGAAGGTGAGCAGCACGAAGACGCAGGAGGCGTCCGTACGCGTCCAGCAGCAGGCCCGGGACGTCTGTCACACGTCCTTGACCCTGTGAACCGAATGGACACCAGATAGGCGACCCCGATTGCCGCCCCGGCAACGTAATGGCTAGATTGGCGCGAGCGCTTACTTTCAGCGCTCAGCCGGGGGGCACGATCCCTGTACCGCGCGACCCGGTTGCCCTGTCGACTACACATTGATCGTGAAAGGGAGTCTTCGTGGCTCTGCCTCCGGACATCACCCCTGAACAGCGCGCTGCCGCGCTCGTCAAAGCCGCGGCCTCGCGCCAGGAGAGGGCTGCTGTCAAGAACAAGGTCCGCACTGGCGGCATGTCCGTCCTCGAGGTCATCGAGGAAGGGAAGAAGAACGAGGTCGTCGGCAAGATGAAGGTCATCGACCTGCTGACCTCCCACCCCGGCCTCGGTGAGGTGCGGGCAACCCAGATGATGGAGCGTCTCGGCATCGCGATGAGCCGCCGTGTGCAGGGCCTCGGCCCCAAGCAGGTGGCCGCGCTGGTCGAGGAGTTCGCTCGCCGATGAGTCTGATGGCGGACGAGAAGACCCCGGCAGGCGCCGGCGAGGGCCACGAGAAGCGACTGGTCGTCCTGGCCGGTCCGACCGCGGTCGGCAAGGGCACCGTCTCAGCTGCGGTGCGCGACGACCACCCCGAGGTCTTCTTGTCCGTCTCGGCGACGACCCGCAAGCCGCGCGCTGGCGAGGTCCACGGTGTGCACTACCTGTTCGTCTCCGACGAGGAGTTCGACGCGATGATCGCCGGTGGCGAGCTGCTGGAGTGGGCCACGGTCCACAACATGGCGCGCTACGGCACCCCTCGTGGTCCCGTCGACAAGGCGCTGGCCGAGGGACGCCCGGCGATGCTCGAGATCGACCTGCAGGGCGCCCGGCTCGTGCGCGAGACCATGCCCGAGGCGATCTTCGTCTTTCTGGCCCCGCCGAGCTGGGAAGAGCTCGTCCGCCGGCTGGTCGGTCGAGGCACCGAGACCGAGGCCGAGCGGGAGCGCCGCCTGCAGACCGCGCGGGTCGAACTGGCGGCGGAGAAGGAGTTCGACGTCACGATCGTGAACCACGAAGTTCATCAGGCAGCCGATGAGTTGGTAACCTTGATGACGCTCGGGCTTCCGAGCAAGAAATCCGACCAAGCCGACAAGTGAGGCTCACGTGGCTGCCCCTCAGATCGACGCCCAGGGCGTGACCAACCCCTCGATCGACGACCTGCTGACGAAGACCGACAGCAAGTACAAGCTGGTTCTCTACAGCGCCCAGCGGGCTCGCCAGATCAACGCCTACTACTCCCAGCTCGGCGAAGGCCTCCTCGAGTACGTCGGCCCGCTGGTCGACACCCACGTTCAGGAGAAGCCCCTATCGATCGCGCTGCGCGAGATCAACGAGGACCTGCTGACCTGCGAGGACATCGACCCGGCCGAGCTGGCCGCCCAGGCTGCGGCTCAGGCTGCCGCTGCCGAGGCGCCTGCCGGCGACGCCTGATCGTCCAGGTCTTCCGCTGTCCACCAACAGCACCACTTCGGCCGCTCCCCTCGAGGGGGAGCGGCCGCGCGTGGTCTTAGGGGTCGCCGGCGGCATCGCCGCCTACAAAGCGGCCGAGCTGCTACGCCGGTTCACCGAGTCCGGCCATGACGTGACCGTGGTCCCCACGGCCGCCGCCCTCGAGTTCGTCGGCGCCCCCACCTGGGCGGCGCTGTCGGGCAAGGAGATCGCCACCGGCGTCTTCGAGAACATCACCGAGGTCCCGCACGTACGCATCGGGCAGCAGGCCGACCTCGTCGTGGTCGCGCCCGCGACCGCCAACACGCTCGCCCGTGCGGCCCACGGCCTCGCGGACGATCTGCTCAGCAACGTACTGCTCACCGCGCGATGCCCGGTCGTCTTCGCTCCGGCGATGCACACCGAGATGTGGGAGCACCCGGCGACCCAGGCCAACGTCGCCACCCTGCGCGAGCGCGGCAACATCGTCATCGAGCCCGCCGAGGGCCGGCTGACGGGCAAGGACACCGGCAAGGGCCGCCTGCCCGAGCCGGCCGAGATCTTCGAGCTCTCCCGTGCCGTGCTCGCCCATGGCGGGCGTGCCGACCTCGTCGGTCGACGCGTCGTCGTCTCGGCCGGCGGCACCCGGGAGTATCTGGACCCGGTCCGCTTCCTCGGCAACCGCTCGTCCGGGCTCCAGGGCTATGCCATCGCCCGTGCCGCGGCCGCCCGCGGTGCCGAGGTGACCCTGGTCGCCGCCAACGTGACCCTGCCCGACCCGGCCGGCCTGAAGGTCGTGCGTGTCGGCACGACCGCCGAGCTGCGCGATGCCGTGGTATCCGCATCCACCGGTGCGGACGCGGTCGTCATGGCCGCCGCCCCCGCCGACTTCCGGCCGACCGGGGTGAGCGAGGCCAAGATCAAGAAGGCCGCCGACGGGTCGGCGCCGACGATCGAGCTGATGCAGAACCCCGACATCCTGGCCGAGATCTCCCACCACCGGACCAAGCCCGGTCAGGTCGTCGTGGGATTCGCGGCGGAGACGGGCGACTCGACCGGCTCGGTGCTCGAGCTCGCCGCGGCCAAGCTGAAACGGAAGGGCTGCGACCTGCTCGTCGTCAACGACGTCAGCGGCGGTGCGGTCTTCGGCAGCGAGGTCAACAAGGCGGTCATCCTGGGCGCCGACGGAGGCCACGTCGACGTGCAGGAAGGGGCGAAATCCGCCCTCGCAGAGGTGATCTGGGACCAGATCTCCTTACGCCTGGATGAACAACGTACAAACTGACGACACGCCACGCGCCACGATGAGGACCACCCCAACGGTCCTGGGGTTCGGGGTCTATGTTTGTCGACCAGAACGATTGACGTTTGCCTACCTGTTCAACCCACACGAACCTTTGAAACGGAGCTACACGTGACCGGACGTCTCTTCACGTCGGAGTCGGTGACCGAGGGGCACCCGGACAAGATCGCCGACCAGATCAGCGACACCGTGCTCGACTACCTGCTCGAGCACGACCCCAAGAGCCGGGTTGCTGTCGAGACCCTGCTCACCACCGGCCTTGTCGTCGTCGCCGGCGAGGTGACCACCGACGCCTATGCGCCGGTCGCCCAGCTGGTGCGCCAGAAGATCCTGGACATCGGCTACGACTCCTCCCTCAAGGGCTTCGACGGCCACTCCTGCGGTGTCCAGGTCGCCATCGGCGCCCAGAGCCAGGACATCGCCCAGGGCGTCGACACCGCCGAGGAGCACCGTCTGGACAGCTCGGTCGACGAGCTCGACCTGCAGGGCGCCGGTGACCAGGGCCTGATGTTCGGCTACGCCTGCGACGACACGCCCGAGCTCTTCCCGCTGCCCATCAAGATGGCGCAGACGCTGGCCGAGAAGCTGACCGAGGTCCGCAAGGACGGCACGCTGGACTACCTGCGTCCCGACGGCAAGACCCAGGTCACCATCGAGTACGACGACGAGAACAAGGCCGTCCGCGTGGACACAGTCGTCCTCTCGACCCAGCACTCCGAGGAGACCAGCCAGGAGCAGCTGCACGCCGACATCAAGAAGTACGTCATCGAGCCGGTGCTCGAGCAGTTCAAGTCGTCGGTCCCCTTCGACGGCTACAAGCTCCACATCAACCCGACCGGCCGCTTCGTGGTCGGTGGCCCGATGGGCGACGCCGGCCTGACCGGCCGCAAGATCATCGTCGACACCTACGGCGGCATGGCCCGTCACGGCGGCGGCGCCTTCTCGGGCAAGGACCCGTCGAAGGTCGACCGCTCGGCTGCGTACGCCATGCGCTGGGTGGCCAAGAACATCGTCGCCGCCGGCCTGGCCCGTCGCGCCGAGGTCCAGGTCGCCTACGCCATCGGCAAGGCCCAGCCCGTCGGTGTCTTCGTGGAGACCTTCGGCACCCACACCGTGCCCGAGGCCAACATCCAGAAGGCCGTCCTGGAGGTCTTCGACCTGCGCCCCGCCGCCATCGTGCGCGACCTCGACCTGCTGCGTCCGATCTACGCCAAGACCGCTGCGTACGGTCACTTCGGCCGCGAGCTTCCCGAGTTCACCTGGGAGCGCACCGACCGCGCCGACGCCCTCAAGGCTGCTGCCGGGGCCTGAGGTAGGAATACCCGGTTAACCGGGTATTCCTGCACTTCTCTGGCATTGCAATGCCAGAGAAGTGCAGGAATTGCCTGAGAAGTCTGGCGCCCGTCCACCTGGTACGGGCGCCAGCGGCGTTTTGGCGTGGTCGGTGCCGATGCGTTGTCGGCGGCGGCTGGTAGAAATGACCACTGTGACCCGGGGACCGCAGGAGGCAGCCGGGGCAGCCGAGCTGGAGCTGCCCGGGCTGGTTCGCGACCGGGTCAAGGAGGGGCGGGCGAAGGCCGCGGCGACGCGGGCACGGAAGGCCGCGGAGGCGACGATCACCGAGGTCGATCCGGTCGCCAAGGTCTTGGTCGACCTGCCGATGGCTCACCTGGACCGGCCCTTCGACTATGCGGTCCCGGCCTCGATGGCCGAGGAGGCCCAGCCCGGGGTCCGGGTGAAGGTGCGATTCGGTCCCAAGGACGTCGACGGGTTCGTCGTGGCGCGGGCGGAAGCCTCCGAGCACGCGAACCTGCAGCCGCTCAAGCGGGTCGTCAGCTCCGAGCCGGTGCTCACGCCGCAGGTGGCGGCGCTGAGCGAGTCGGTCGCCCGGCGCTACGCGGGCGCTCGGGCCGACGTGCTCCGGCTGGCGATCCCGCCCCGGCACGCGTCGACCGAGAAGGAGCCCGCAGCGGTCGCCCCGGCCGGGCGGCCGTTCGACGCCGCTGCCGCGGCGGCGGCCTGGGGCGGTCACGAGCCGGCGGGCGCGTTCCTACGACATCTGGCCTCCGGCGGTGCGCCGCGCGCGGTCTGGCACGCCGCGGCCGGCACCGACCACGCCGACCTGATCGCCCATGCCACCGCGACGACGCTGGCCTCCGGACGCGGCGCGCTCGTCGTGGTGCCGGACTGGAAGGACCTCGCCCGTCTCGACACCGCGATGACCAAGGTTCTGGGGGAGGGGCAGCATGCCGTGCTGGCCGCCGACGCTGGGCCAGCCTCGCGCTACCGGGAGTTCCTGCGGGTCGCCCGGGGCGCGGTGAAGGTGGCGATCGGCACCCGCGCGGCGGCCTTCGCGCCGGTGCACGACCTCGGGCTGGTGGTCGTCTGGGACGACGGCGACGACCTGCTCGCCGAGCAGCGCTCGCCCTACCCGCACGCGCGCGACGTGCTGCTGCTGCGGGCCGAGCAGGAGCAGGCGGCCGCGCTGGTGGGTGGCTTCGCGCGGACGGTGGAGGCGGGGTTCCTGACCGAGACCGGCTGGGCGCAGGAGATCCGGCCCACCCGTGCGCTGGCCCGCGAGCGGGTGAGCATCGAGATCACCGGCGACACCGACTTCGACCTCGAGAAGGACCCGCTCACCCGCGCCTCCCGGGTGCCTCGCGAGGCCCACGAGATCATCCGGGCGGCGCTCACCACCGGACCCGTCCTGCTGCAGACGCCGCGGCGCGGATACGCGGCCTCGCTGGCCTGCGACCGCTGTCGTACGCCAGCCAGGTGCTCGGCCTGCCAGGGGCCGCTGCAGCTCGGCGGACCGACCGCGCCGCCGACGTGCGGCTGGTGCGGTCACGTCGAGACTGCGTGGGCGTGCGGAGCCTGTGGCGGATTCGGGCTGCGGGCGCCGATCATCGGCGAGGCGCGTACGGCCGAGGAGATGGGCCGCTCCTTCGCCGGGGTGCGAGTGGTGACCTCCTCGGCAGGGGCGGTCAAGCAGTCGGTGCCGGGCACTCCGGCGATCGTGGTCGCGACCATCGGCGCCGAGCCCGTCGCCGATGGCGGCTATGCCGGGGTGCTGCTGCTCGACACCTGGCTGCTGCTGGGGCGGCCGGACCTGCGCACGGACGAGGAGGCGCTGCGCCGCTGGAGCAACGCCGCGGGCCTGGTGCGGCCCGGTGGGCGGGTGCTGGTCGTCGGCGACCCGGCTCTGTCGGTGCTGCAGGCGCTGGTGCGCTGGGACCAGCCCGGGTTCGCCCAGCGCGAGGCGGCCGCGCGGCAGGAGGCCCACCTCCCGCCGGCGTCGCGGTTGGCCACCATCACCGGCACTCCGGGAGCGCTCGACGACGCGCTCACCCTGCTCGCGCTGCCGCCGGGCGCGGAGGTGCTCGGGCCGGTCCCCGCCGAGCCCACGTCGACCGGCGAGCCCCGGCTGCGCGCGGTCGTACGGGTGCCGCGATCCCTCGGAGTGAGGCTCACCGAAGCACTGGGAGAGCTGCAGCGGGTGCGGTCGGCGCGCAAGCTCGACCCGGTGCGGGTCCAGGTGGATCCGCCGACGCTCTGACCCACGCTCAGCCCACGTATTGTGGTCTCGACACGCTCGACCACCTAGGAGAACAGTGGCAGTCCAGCCCATCCGACTCTTCGGCGACCCCGTGCTGCGCAAGCCAGCGATCGAGGTCGTCGACTTCGACAAGGAGCTGCGCAAGCTCGTTGCCGACCTGACCGACACCATGCTCGAGGCGCCCGGCGCCGGACTGGCCGCTCCCCAGATCGGAGTGAGCCTGCGGGTCTTCACCTGGTACGTCGACGGCCAGGTGGGTCACCTGGTCAACCCGGACCTCACCCTGTCGGAGGAGACGCAGGACGGGGGAGAGGGCTGCCTGTCGCTGCCCGACATCACCTTCGACTGCCGCCGGGCCCTGTCGGTCGTGGCGAAGGGCTTCGACATGCACGGTGAGCCGGTCACCATCGAGGGCTCCGAGCTGCTCGCCCGGGCCATCCAGCACGAGACCGACCACCTCGACGGCATCCTCTTCATCGACCGGCTCGACGAGGCCGCGCGCAAGGCGGCGATGAAGGAGATCCGGGAGTCGGAGTGGTTCGGCCTGGAGAAGCCCACGGTGAAGGTCTCGCCGCACGCGACGAACGGGTTCGGGTTCTGATGAGGGTCGTCTTCGCAGGTACGCCCGAGGTGGCCGTCCCCTCGCTGGACGCGATCGCCGCCTCGCGCCACGAGCTCGTCGGTGTCGTCACCCGTCCCGATGCCGCGCAGGGGCGCAGCAAGCGACTGGTGCCCTCGCCGGTGGCCCAGCGGGCCGAGGAGCTGGGGGTGCCGCTGCTCAAGCCGGAGCATCCCCGCGATCCCGAGTTCCAGGCGGAGCTGAAGGCGCTGGAGCCCGACTGCTGCCCGGTGGTCGCCTACGGCGCGATGCTGCCGCAGTCGGCCCTGGACATCCCGACGCACGGCTGGGTCAACCTCCACTTCTCGCTGCTGCCCGCCTACCGCGGCGCAGCTCCGGTGCAGCGCGCGGTCTGGGCCGGCGAGGAGATCTCCGGGGCCACCACGTTCCGGATCGTGAAGGCGATGGACGCCGGCCCCGTCTTCGGCACCATGACCCAGGCGCTGGCGCCCGACGAGACCTCCGGGTCGCTCTTCGAGAAGCTCACCGAAGGTGGGGCCCGGCTGCTGGTGTCCACGCTCGACGGCATCGAGGACGGCTCCCTCGAGGCGCGCGAGCAGCCCACCGAAGGCGTCACCTACGCCGACAAGATCACCGTCGAGGACGCCCAGATCGACTGGACGCAGAACGCCGTCGCCATCGACCGGCAGATCCGCGCCTGCACCCCGGCGCCGGGAGCCTGGACCCTGCTCGACGGCGAGCGGTTCAAGGTCGGGCCGGTCACGATGGCCGAGGACACGCTGGCTCCCGGTGAGCTCATCGTCCGCAAGAACGAGGTCCTCGTCGGCACCGGCACCACGGCGGTCCGGCTCGGCCGGGTGAAGGCCTTCGGCAAGAAGGAGATGCCGGCCGCTGACTGGGCCCGCGGCGTACGTCTGGAGTCCGGTGTCGCCTTCGAATAGGGAACAGCCGGGTAGGCGCTCAGGCCCCGGCCGGCGGCCACAGGGACCGGCTCGATCGGGGCCGCGTGGCAGCACCAAGCCCGCCGATCCGGCTCGGCTCGCCGCATTCGAGGTGTTGAAGGCGGTGCGGGTCGATGAGGCGTACGCCAACCTGGTGCTGCCCCACGTCCTCGGCCGCCTCGGACTGGAAGGTCGCGACGCGGCCTTCGCCACCGAGCTCGTCTCGGGGACGCTGCGGCAGCAGGGGACGTACGACGCCGTGCTGGCCGCCTGCATCGATCGGCCGCTGGCCAAGGTCGAGGCGAAGGTGCTCGACGTGCTGCGGCTGGGCGCACACCAGGTGCTGTCGATGCGGGTGCCCGACCATGCCGCGATCTCGACCAGCGTCGACCTGACCCGGTCGAAGGTCGGTCAGGGTCCGGCGGGGTTCGTCAACGCCGTGCTTCGCAAGGTCACCCGCAAGTCCCTCGACGAGTGGGTCGCCGAGGTGGCGCCCGCGCGCGAGAAAGACCACGACGGCTGGGCCGCGGTCGCCTTCAGCCACCCGCGCTGGGTCGTCCAGCGGCTCGCCGAGGCTGTCGGTCGTGACCAGATCGATGCGCTGCTCGAGGCCGACAACGTGCCGCCGTCGGTCACCCTGGTCGCCCGTCCGGGGCGAGCGGCTGTCGACGAGCTCGGCGGCACGCCCACCCCCTACTCGCCTTTCGGAGTCACCCTCGACTCCGGCTCACCGGCCGGGATCGCCGCCGTGGCGGAGGGGCGCGCCGGGGTGCAGGACGAGGGGTCCCAGCTCGTCGCGATCGCTCTGGCCGAGGCCGACCTCGACCAGCAGGAATCCGGGACGGAGTCGTGGCTGGACCTGTGCGCCGGGCCCGGCGGCAAGTCGGCGCTGCTGGCCGCCCTGGCAGCGCAGCAGGGCGCTACGCTGGTCGCCAACGAGCGCCAGCCGCACCGTGCCGGACTCGTCCTCGCCAACCTGACCGACCGGTCGTCCGGCACGCACGTGGACGGGTCCGCCGGGGTCGTGGCCGGCGACGGGACCAGACCGCCGTTCAAGGACGCGACGTTCGACCGGGTCCTCGTCGACGCCCCGTGCACCGGCCTGGGAGCGCTGCGCCGCCGGCCGGAGGCACGGTGGCGACGTGCGACAGCCGACCTCGACGTACTCGTCGACCTCCAGCGCTCCCTGCTCGACCGGGCGATCGACCTGACCCGGCCGGGCGGTGTCGTGCTCTACGCCACGTGCTCGCCGGTTCTGGCCGAGACCGAGGGCGTGGTGCGGAGCGTGCTCGAGGACCGATCCGATGCGATCCTCGAGCCGATCGGCGCCACAGCCGGCACGGTGCCCGACAGCGCCGGGCCGCTGGCAGGCACCGTGCAGCTGTGGCCGCACCGCCACGGCACCGATGCGATGTTCCTGGCACTGCTGCGGCGTACTCCGTAGCGGCTCAGTCGGTCCACCTGAGCGAGCTCGCGAGCGTCTCGAGCTCGGCGTCGGTGGTGCCCTCCCCGCTCTGGACACTGATGAAGATGTCGCCGTGGACCGGGGTGATGTAGGAACCCGAGCCGGGGCCGGCCTTGTCGGGGCTCTTGCTCCAGTCCGGGTAGTCCTCCGCCGGGCGGATCACCAAGGCGGCCACGCCACCGTCCTCGGAGGTGCAGGAGGCCTTGTCGTCGATCAGATACCACTCACACGCCCACCCGGCGGGCCGCTCGACGGGAACCTTGTCGACGAGCCCTACGCGTGCGCCCTCGGTGGCGATCGTGGCTCCTGGGTAGTCCTCGAGGACCGTACCGTTGCTCCAGGTCTGCTCGACCGCGCCGGCCGGCCCGGACAGGACGATGGTGAAGCCGGTCCCGGTGCCCGGTCGAGCGCTGGCCGCCTGGATGGTGATGTCCATCGTCTTCGCCTCATCGTTGGTGACGACCTGTCCGGTGACACCGTTGCCGAGGTCGAGACTCTGCCCGGAGGCGAGCGGCGCAGTCGACGGCGAGGCCGACGCCGACGGTGCGCCGGCAGCGCCGAGAGGAGCCTGGTCGACCGCGGTCGTGGTCAGGAGCTGGGAGAGCCCGAGCCCACCCGCGGCGAAGGCGCCGACGGCCGCAGCGGCTCCGGCGGTCACGGTGATGCGCCGGCGGCGACGGATGCGTGAGCCCGCGCTGATCGCGCGGGCCGAGATCCGGGCGTAGTCAGGGTGCTGGTCGGCGACACGCTCCTGCAATGCCGTACGGAAGCTGGTCTCTGGGTCGTTCATCGGGCGGTCCTCTCCGGGAAGATGTCCGCAACCAGCGGGCGCAGCCGTTCCAGGGCACGCTTCGCGCGGGTGCGGACCGCCGTCTCGGTCAGTCCGAGGTCGGCAGCGGTCTGGGACACGGATCGGTCCTCCCAATAGCGCGCGACGAGCACGGCCCGGTCGGTCGGCGACAGCCGCTGGAGAGCGGCAAGCAGGTCGATCCGGGCGCTGGGGTCGGCATCACTGCCCGGATCGTCCGGCAGCGTCGAGGTCGGCGTCTCGGCGTTTCGCCGGAGCCGTCGGTGGGAGATGAATCCGTTGAGGAGCACACGTCGTGCGTAGGCCGTCGGGTTGTCCGCCCTGCTGACCCGTCGCCAGGACGCGAAGACCCGGGCGTACGTGGTCTGGGTCAGGTCCTCGGCGAGGTGATGGTCGCCCGTCAGCAGCAGCGCGGTGCGGTAGAGCGCGCCGCCCGTCGCGTGGACGAAGTCGGCGAACTCCTCAGCGGGGGTCATCGCGGTCGATGTGCTCACATCCCTTCGACGCCTCGGAGCGAGGTCCACGTGACACCCCCCGCGAGGATCTGGATCAGCGAGTTTCGTTTCACCGCATCATCTCAGCGCCTACGCTGGCGAGCATGGCCAAGGCATCGCCGTCGGTGGAGATCGAGGTGGACAACCGCGTCGTCAGGATCTCCAACCCCGATCGGGTCTATTTCCCTGAGACCGGGGCGACCAAGCTCGACGTGGCGCAGTACTACCTCGCCGTCGGACCGGGGATCGTCAACGCGCTGTGGGAGCGGCCGTGCATGCTGCACCGGTTCCCCAAGGGCCTGGCGGGGCCGAAGGTGCACCAGAAGCGGCTGCCGCAGGGGGCGCCCGACTGGATCGAGACCGTACGCCTCTACTTCCCGCGCTGGGGCCGCACCGCCGACGAGCTCTGCGTGACCGAGCTCGGTGCGGTGATCTGGGCCGTCCAGATGTCGACGGTCGAGTTCCACCCCTGGAACAGCCGCCGCGAGGACACCGAGAAGCCCGACGAGTGGCGCATCGACCTCGATCCCGGTCCCGAGTGCCCGTTCTCGACGGTGCAGACGGTGGCGGGCGTCGTACGCGAGCTCCTCGATGAGCTCGGCGCGGTCGGCTACCCGAAGACGAGCGGTGGCTCGGGGATGCACGTGTACGTCCGGATTCCGGCGGAGCACGGGTTCGCTGACGTACGCCGCGCCGCGCACGCCTTCGCCCGCGAGGTCGAGCGCCGGGCACCGAAGCTGGTCACCACCGCCTGGTGGCGCAAGGATCGCGACCCGGCGCAGCTGTTCGTCGACTTCAACCAGAACACGAGGGACCACACGATCGCGTGCGCCTACTCGATCCGCGGCGTCGCCGACGGCCGGGTCTCCACCCCGATCACCTGGGAGGAGACCAAGGACGTCGACCCGCGTGAGTTCACGATGCGTACGGTGCCGGCACGGTTCGCGGAGATCGGTGACCTGCACGCCGACATCGACGACCATCCGTTCTCGATCCAGCCGCTGCTCGAGTGGGCCGACCGGGACGAGCGCGACGGCGCCGAGACACCGCCCGAGCCCGACGACGCCGAGTGAGTGTCACCAGATCTCGAGGCGCTCGCCCAGCGTGCGACCGAGCTCCTTGGAGTAGGTCGCGGTGAGGTGGTGGCCGTCGCGATGGGTGATGGTGTCGCCGACGACGGTCGTGCAGATGCCGACGCTGTCGCAGAACATGTCGTCGAGGTCGACGGTCTCGACGCGAGCTGACTTGGCCGCCTGCATCTGCAGGTCGGCGCCGTCCTGCTGGCTCTCGAGCGGCTTGTAGGTGCAGGGCGAGAGCGTCTTGTTGCTGCTCAGGCACGTGGCCGGGTCGAACTCGAGCGCCGGAACGTCGCGCAGCCACACGGTGCGCTTCGCGGCGGGCTTCACCTGGGCCAGGAGCCGCTGGTAGCCGCGGTAGACCGCGCGGCGTACGTCTGCGCGGTCGGTGTGCCGGCCCGAGGAGTCGTGGTAGGCCGCGCTGATCGGGCGCGAGGAGATCAGCAGCAGGTCGGGGCGGAGCTTCTTGACCGAGGAGAGCATGAAGTCGTGGAAGTCGTCGCACGACGTCATCGGGTCGGTGCTGTCGATCTTGTCGGGGGTGACCAGCGAGACGGTGCACTGCGGCATCGCCAGCATGTAGGCGCGGTAGCCGGAGCGCTTGGCGATCTCCTCGACCGCGGGCGTCCAGTGGCGGGCGTGGGAGTCGCCGATGACCACGATCGTCTTCTCGGCGTCGGCGTCACCGCGTGGGCACAGCTTGCGTACGTTCGTCGAGTAGTAGTTGCACGCGCCGACCGACTCCACGTCGTCGGAGAGGTTGGTGAGGCCCGGCTTCAGGTTGGTGGGGATCGCCTGGTTCTTGCGGGCCGCGAGCACCGAGGCTTTCAGCAGCGCTGGGAGCGGGTCGGGCTCTTGCGTCTCGGCGGCGGGCGGTGCGGCGCTCGATGCCGGCCGGTCGGGTTGCTTAGACGGTTCGGAAGACGCGGAGGAGTCGGCCTCGGCGAGCGTGATCGCCGGCTGGTAGCCGTCGCGGGCGGTCCCCGTGGCGTAGGTGTTGGCCCCGAAGCAGGTCACCGCGACCAGAGTGATGCTCAGCGGATAGAGCGCCACCGGGCCAAGCGTGGCGGCTCGACCGAACGCCGGACGGCGCCAGAGGATGCCGCGCCGGAACGGCTCTTCCACGTAGTGGTAGGAGAGTCCCGCCAGACCGAGCGCCAGCGCCACGAGGAGCACCTGCTCCCACCAGCGCAGCTCGCGGCCCAGCTGCAGTTCGGCGAGGACCAGCACCGGGAAGTGCCACAGGTAGAGCGAGTAGGACCAGTTGCCGACGACCTGCAGCGGCGGCACCGACAGCAGCCGGCCGACCACCGTCGGGCCGTGCCACAGCGTGCCGGCCACGATGATGAAGACGCTGCCGAGGACGGGCACCAGCGCCGGGGTGCCGGGGAACGGGGTCGCGTCGTTGAACTGCAGGCAGGCGCAGACGATGAAGAACATCCCGAACGCGGAGAGCACCTGCGCCCGCCACCGCGCGGTGGCGTCCTGGGGCCCGTCGTCACGGAACGCGATCGCCGCGATCGCGCCCAGGCCGAGCTCCCAGGCGCGGGTGAACGGTGAGAAGTACGCCGCCTCCGGGCTGGTCCGGGTCAGCACCGCCGAGGCCAGCAGCGAGGCCACGATGACGACGCCGAGAGCGATGACCAGCACGCGCCTGCGCCCGCGGGAATCGGCGGTGACGGGACCGTCCGTCGCGGCTTTCTCGCCGCGCCGCTTGATCGCCCACAGGCAGCCCAGGATCATCAGCGGCCAGACCAGGTAGAACTGCTCCTCCACCGCGAGCGACCAGAAGTGCTGCAGCGGCGAGGGCGGCAGTGCCGCCGAGAAGTAGTCGGTCTCCAGCGACGCGAACCGGAAGTTGGCGGCGAACGCCGCCGACCACAGCGCATCGAGGGCGATCTCCCGGGTGCGTACGAAGCCGAGGAAGAGGGCTGCGTAGACGACCGTCGCGAGGAGCACCACGGTCGCGGCCGGCAGGATCCGGCGGGCCCGGCGCGCGTAGAAGCCGAGCAGGCTGACCCGGCCCTCGGTGCGTACCTGCCGCATGAGCTGCTGGGTGATCAGGAAGCCTGAGATCGCGAAGAAGACGTCGACGCCGACGAAGCCGCCGGTCAGCGATCCGAAGCCGACGTGCAGCGCGACGACCGCGAGCACCGCGATCGCGCGGAGCCCCTGGATGTCGGGACGGTGCCGAGACGAGGTCCCTCCTCCGGGGTCTGAACGTAGTGGCCCCGAGCTCACGGGCAGCCGCACCTCCCTCAGCCAAGCGCATCCGTCACATTCGTCGCGACGATAACTCTCGTAACCGGCCGATCCTGGTAGACGCGCCTAGTCGAGGTCGAGGTCGTCGCCCGCGGCGACAGGGCCTGTGGTGGTCGGGAGCGGGGGAGGAGTGCCGCCGAAGGAGGGGCACAGCGACTTGTGGGCGCACCAGCCGCACAGCTTCCCGGGGCTCGGCTGCCACTCGCCGGTCTCCTGGGCGGTGCGGATGGCCCGCCAGATCGCCTCGGCCTTGCGCTCGGTCGCCAGCAGGTCGGCCTCGTCCGGCACGTAGCGCAGGATGTCGCCGGAACCGAGGTAGATCAGCTGCAGCATCGCCGGCACCACTCCCCGTGTCCGCCAGATCACCAGGGCGTAGAACCTGAGCTGAAACAGCGCCTTCGCTTCGTACGCCTCGCTCGGCACCCGTCCCGACTTGTAGTCGACCACGCGGATCCGGCCGTCGGCGGCGACGTCGACACGGTCGATGAAGCCGCGCAGCAACAGCTTGGAGTCGAGCAGCGCCTCGACGTAGTGCTCGCGCTCGGCGGGCTCCAGACGACGCGGGTCCTCCAGGTCGAAGTAGCGCCGCAGCACCTGCCGGCACGACTCCAGCCAGCCCTCCTCGGCGCCCTCGGTCTCCGAGGTGAACAGCGTTGCCAGCGCCGGGTCGAGGCTGCGTACGTCCTCCCACGCCTGCTCCACCATCGATCTCGCCTGCCGGGGAGTGCGCTCGGGAGCGGGCAGGTCGAAGAGGTCCTCGAGCACCTTGTGGACCACGGTCCCGCGTGCGGCCGCCTCCGACGGTGGCTCGGGCAGCTGGTCGATCGTGCGGAACCGGTAGAGCAGCGGGCACGAGGTGAAGTCGCTCGCGCGGCTCGGTGAGAGCGACCCCAGCACGTTGACGCCGTCGACCGGGGTCGACAGCGATTCGGCGGGTGAGGTGCTCATGGACATCGAGACTATTCGCAGGCACCGACAATCCGGGTCGCCACCACCTGACGACCGCCGCTCAAGTACGCTCGGGATGTGGCAGACCCTGACCCACGCCCCGGCGGCGACAAGCCGGTCGAAGAGGCGGAGCCCACCTCGCGAGTCCCGGGCACGATCAAGGTCGGCTCCATCGCGGGCAGCGACGTCCTGGTGACGCCCTCCTGGTTCCTGATCGCGGCGCTGATCGCCTGGGTGATGGCGCCCAGGATCGATGCCGTGGAGCCCGGCCTGGGCTGGTTGACGTACGTCGCGGGCTTCGCGTTCGCGATCGTCCTCTACGGCGCGGTGCTGCTGCACGAGGCGGCCCACGCGGTCGTCGCCAAGCGGCTCGGCTACCCCGTGGGCGCGATCATGCTCCACTTCCTCGGCGGCGCGACCGCCGTGGAGAAGGAGGCGAAACGGCCTCGCGACGAGTTCTGGATCGCCGTCGTCGGGCCGCTGGTCTCGCTGGCAGTCGCCGCCGCTGCCTTCGGTGTCTCCTTCCTCACTCCCGGCGGCCTGGTCGGGTTGTTCATCACTGGCCTGTGGTTCACCAACCTGTTCGTCGGCGTGCTCAACCTCGTCCCCGGCCTGCCCCTCGACGGCGGCAGGTTGCTCAAGGCGGGCGTGTGGGCTGCGACCGGCAACATCAACCGCGGCAGCATCGTCGCCGGCTGGGCAGGACGGGTCCTCGCGGTCGTCGTGCTGCTGTGGCCTTTCATCCAGGGCCAGATCCTCGGCGTCCAGCCCGACCTCACCGACTACGTCCTCGCCGTCATCATCGGCGTCTTCCTCTGGAGCGGTGCCTCCGCGGCGATCATGTCGGGGAGGGCACGAATGCGGCTCCCGCTGCTCGTCGCCCGCGACCTCGCCCGCCGCACCCTGGCCGTACCCGCCGATCTCCCGCTGGCCGAGGCCGTACGCCGCGCGCAGGAGGCCGAGGCCGGCAGCATCGTCACGGTGAGCAGCGGCGGCGAGCCGATCGGTCTCGTCCACGAGGGCGCGCTGCTGGCGACCCCGGAGGACCGTCGTCCCTGGATGGCCACCTCGACGGTCACCCGTCAGCTCGAGGAGGGCCTCACCCTCCCGGCCGACATCGACGGGGAGTCCCTGATCCAGGCGATCTCGAAGACCCCGGCGCCCGAATACCTCCTGGTCGAGCCCGACGGCTCGATCTACGGCGTACTGGTCACCTCCGACGTCGACGCGGCCTTCCGCGCGGGAGCCTGAGCCGGACCGAGCCGCGGTTTGCCGGGTTGGCCAGGAAAACGGGTAGCCTCGGCGGGTGTCAAGCGCTGATATTCCAGACATTCCGGCCGAGGCCCGAGCGGGTGTGCACCGCGGGCCGCTTCGCGAGGGCGAGTGGGTGCGGCTGACCGACACCAAGGGTCGCCGCCACAACTTCGAGCTCGTCGCCGGCAAGCGCTTCTTCTCCAACAAGGGCCACATCGACCACGACGAGCTGATCGGTCGCGAGGAGGGCTTCACCGTCACGGCCTCGACGGGCGGTGAGTACCTGGTCTTCCGCCCGCTCCTGTCGGAGTTCGTCGTCTCGATGCCGCGCGGTGCCGCCGTGGTCTACCCCAAGGACGCCGCCCAGATCGTCGCCATGGCCGACATCTTCCCGGGTGCCTCCGTCGTGGAGGCCGGGGTCGGCTCCGGTGCCCTGACCTGCTCGCTCCTGCGCGCGGTGGGTCCGTTCGGCAAGGTCACCTCCTTCGAGCGCCGCGAGGAGTTCGCCGAGGTCGCGCGCAAGAACGTCGACCAGTTCTTCGGCACCCCGGCGGGGGAGTCCCACCCGAGCTGGTCGCTCAACCTGGGCGACCTCCAGGAGGAGCTGCCACGCCAGCAGATCCGTTGCGACCGGCTGATCCTCGACATGCTCGCGCCGTGGGAGTGCGTCGACGCGGCGGCCGAGGCGCTCTACCCCGGCGGCATGGTCTGCGCCTACGTCGCGACCACCACCCAGCTGTCCCGCTTCGTCGAGACGGTCCGCGCCCACGGCGGGTTCACCGAGCCGCAGGCGTGGGAGTCGCTCGTTCGCGACTGGCACGTCGAGGGTCTCGCGGTCCGGCCGGGTCACAAGATGATCGGCCACACCGCGTTCCTGGTGACGGCGCGAAGGCTGGCGCCGGGCGAGCGCGCGCCGCGCAAGACGCGCCGACCTGCACCTGGGGCGTACGGATCCGACTACACCGGCCCGCGCCCGGCCGACATGCCGGCTCCCGAGCCCGTCGTGGAGGTCCTGCCCGAGGATGGCGCCGAAGTGGACTGAGTCCACTCTGCAGAACGTGTGCCACGGGTTGACACGAACTTGGCCGTTGTCGGCGAATAGTGTCCAACACCGGTAAATCCTTCTCCGCTCCTGCCCCTCACCCTTGTAGGGTCGAGGGAGTAGAGGAGGTGTGCTGATGTCGACATCCGATGGATTCCATTCCGAGGGGCGCAGCCCCGAGGAGCTCGAGAGTCATGTCCGTTTCCTCGAAGCTGAGGTGACCGACCTGCGGCACAGACTGACTGAGATGCCCGGATCTTCGCGTGGCCTGGAGGCGCGGCTCGCTGACGCGCAGCGCTCCCTGGCCGCCGTGACGTCGCAGAACGAGCGACTCACCGTGACGCTTCGGGATGCCCGAGACCAGATCATCAAGCTCAAGGAGGAGGTCGACCGGCTGGCACAGCCGCCAGCAGGCTTCGGCACCTTCATCGAGCGCAACGAGGACGACTCGATCGATGTCTTCACCGGTGGGCGCAAGCTCCGGGTGACCGCATCGCCCAACGTCGACCTCGACGAGCTGCGCTATGGCCAGGAGGTCATGCTCAACGAGGCGCTGAACGTCGTGGCCGCGATGGAGTTCGAGAAGGTCGGCGAGGTGGTGATGTTCAAGGAGCTGCTCGCCGACGGTGAGCGCGCCCTGGTCATCGCCAACGCCGACGAGGAACGGGTCGTACGTCTTGCCGAGCCGCTCCTGCAGGACGCGATCCGCGCGGGTGACTCGTTGCTGCTCGAACCACGATCGGGCTATGTCTACGAGAAGGTGCCGAAGTCCGAGGTCGAGGAGCTCGTCCTGGAGGAGGTGCCCGACATCTCCTACGAGTCGATCGGTGGCCTCGCCGGCCAGATCGAGCAGATCCAGGACGCGGTCGAGCTGCCGTACCTCTACCCCGACCTCTTCATCGAGCACCAGCTCAAGCCACCCAAGGGCGTGCTGCTCTACGGTCCTCCGGGTTGTGGCAAGACCCTGATCGCGAAGGCTGTCGCCAACAGCCTCGCGAAGAAGGTCGCCGCGAAGACGGGAGCCGACGGCAAGTCCTACTTCCTCAACATCAAGGGCCCCGAGCTCCTCAACAAGTACGTCGGGGAGACCGAGCGCCACATCCGCCTGGTCTTCCAGCGGGCTCGTGAGAAGGCCGCGGCCGGCACCCCGGTGATCGTCTTCTTCGACGAGATGGACTCGCTGTTCCGTACGCGTGGCACCGGTGTCTCCTCCGACGTGGAGAACACCATCGTCCCGCAGCTCCTCTCCGAGATCGACGGTGTCGAGGCTCTGGAGAACGTGCTGGTCATCGGTGCCTCCAACCGTGAGGACATGATCGACCCGGCGATCCTTCGCCCGGGCCGTCTGGACGTGAAGATCAAGATCGAGCGTCCCGATGCCGAGGGTGCTCGTGACATCTTCTCGAAGTACCTGGTCCCCGGCCTGCCGCTGCACCCGACCGACGTGGGCGAGTTCAACGGCGACAAGCAGGCCACCGTCGACGAGCTGATCCGCACGGTCGTCGAGCGGATGTACACGGAGTCCGAGGAGAACCGCTTCCTGGAGGTCACCTATGCCAACGGTGACAAGGAGATCCTCTACTTCAAGGACTTCAACTCCGGCGCGATGATCCAGAACATCGTCGACCGGGCCAAGAAGATGGCCATCAAGTCCTTCCTGGACTCCGGCGAGGACTCCGGCCAGAAGGGCCTGCGGGTGCAGCACCTGCTCCAGGCCTGCGTGGACGAGTTCAAGGAGAACGAGGACCTCCCCAACACCACCAACCCCGACGACTGGGCCCGCATCTCCGGCAAGAAGGGCGAACGGATCGTCTTCATCCGCACGCTCATCACCGGCAAGCAGGGCACCGAGCCCGGCCGTTCCATCGAGCAGGTCTCCAACACGGGGCAGTACCTGTAGCCATCAGATCCATCAAACTGGCCCGTCACCTGGGAGAACAGGTGGCGGGCCAGTTTGGTCGTTCAGGGTCGATTCCTCCGGGTCCTGAGCTCCGTCGTGACGGCTCTTCAGGTGCTCCGCAACGACCTGCGAAATCGTTCGTGTCCACGCGGTGTCCACACGCGTGCTTATGATCGAGGCGTCGACGTGTACGTGGAGGCTCTTCGTGGACACCCATCGGGAAAGGTCGTCGAGGACGAGGAGGCCACCGTGGCGAGCGTCCGGTCCCGGACGGGCAAGGACGGGGTGACGACGTACAACATCCGCTTCCGGCATGGAGGCAAGGAGACCTCGGAGACGTTTGAAGACCTGGACTACGCCAAGGTCTTCAAGGCTGAGGTGGAGGCCTTCGGGCCGGACCGCGCTCTCAAGAGGCTCGAAGACCGACTAGTGGAGGATGAGGTCAGTCGCAACGTCACTGTTGACGAACTCTTCGACCGGTGGATCAAGGCGATGGACCTCGATCGCATCACCGGCGACCTGACAGGTGAGACCGTCCGCCGCTATGAGCTGAACTACGAGAACAACATCGAGCCTCACCTCGGTTACCGCGACTGTGGCCTGATCGACCCCGACGACATCCAGGATGTCGTCGACTCGTGGGTGCGTGAAGGCCTAGCGCCGAACACGGTCAGCGGTCGCTATGCCAACCTGAAGAAGATGTTCGACTGGGCCACCGAGCACCGCCAGCAGATCCTCGACACCTCGCCGTGCGACCGGAGCAAGCTACCGAAGGTGCGTCGCATCGATCCCAAAGGTCTGCGCGCGCCCGAGGTCGTCCAGTTCCTTGATGCGGCACGCAGACTTGACCTGGATCTCTATGACTCCTGGCGTTCTTGGTTTCCGCAGGGTGGCGCAAGTCGGAGATGATGGTGCTTGCGGCGGGGATGGACATGTACGAGATCTCGCGTCGGGTCGGACACGCCTCCATCAAGACGACCGTTGACCCGCTGTCGCGGGTGCGGTGCACTCTTCTCCTCAGCGGGTGGTGGATGACGGACGGAGATTCACCGTTCGCGCCAGTTCGGCGCGTTTCTCGGCGAGGTCGGTGCGGTAGCCCACGATGTTGCGGAGCTTGATGTCCTCGTACCCGCGGATCTGGTCGGGTAGCTGAGCCATCTTGACTGCGCCGGCGAGGGTGTCTGGGCCGAGGGATTCGAGCGTCGACATGACCGCATCGCGGTATTCGGTGATGAGCTGCCGCTCCATGCGTCGAACGCGGTGATAGCCGAAGACGTCGAGCCGGGTGCCGCGCAGCCGTCGGGATGCATACAGCGCGCGGAAGATCGGCATGGTTCGCGGTCCGAAGCCGATCTTGCGGTTGAGGCCCATCGACCGGAGCAGCGGCGGGTGCAGCTGGACGCGGTAGGTGGCGTCCGCTCCGAACTCCTCTGCGACCGAGTCATCCAGGCCCGCATCGAGCACGAGCCGGGCGACCTCGTACTCGTCCTTGTAGGCCATCACCTTGTGAAGCTGGTGTGCCACGGCCTCGGCTAGGGTCGTCGAGCCCGGTACCGAGGCCTCCTCGGCACGCCGTATGCCCTCGACGAAGGTGGCATATTCGCGTGCGTAGTCCTCGTCTTGGTAGGCCACCAGCTCGGCCACCCGGACGGCGACGACTCGTTCCAGCGCCGAGGCCTGCTCGGCTGCCACCATCGTGGTGATGTGTTCCGCGGCCGGCGAGGACGCTCGACGCTCGGCCTCGCGTGGATAGGCCAGCGCCTCGACTGCCGCCGGGTCGTGCACCACCTGGCGGCCGCGGCGGAAGGCCTGGACGTTGACGGCGGCGTCGGCACCGTTGAGCTCGATGGCGTGCTCCATCGCCGCGGCTGTGACCGGAATCTGCCCGAGCTGCCAGGCCACGCCGACCAGGAGCATGTTGGCGTACTGCTCATGGCCGAAGAGCCGCTCCGCGAGCTTGCCCGCATCCACCGCCAGGTAGCGCCGAGCGACCGACTCCAGAGAGTCCCGGATGGCTGTGCCGTCGGGGAACCGGGTGCCGGTGTCGACCACCATCCGGCCGGTGGGGACCTCGGCTGTGGAGGCCACGACGACCGTACGGCGTGGGTCGGCGACCTTCAGATTCGTGGGGTCCGTGCCGACCAGTCCGTCGCACGCCAGGTAGAGGTCGCAGTCGAGGCTCGGGACCTTGCCAGGCACGTCACGGCGGGTGAACCGCACGTCCGAGACGACCGCGCCACCCTTCTGCGCCAGTCCGGTCTGGTCCAGGCTGCGGACCTCGTGGCCATCGATGACGGCGGCGGTCGAGATGATCTGGGACACCGTGACGATGCCGGTGCCGCCGATGCCGGTGATGCGGAGTCCGAAGTCGTCGGCTGTAACGGATTCGGCGGGGGTCGGCACGGCGTCGGCCGGTAGGTCTGGGGCCTTGGCTCGCCGGGGCTTCTGCGTCCCCACCTCGACCGTCACGAAGGACGGGCAGTCGCCCTTCAGGCAGGAGTAGTCGAGGTTGCAGGACGACTGGTGGATCTGGGTCTTGCGGCCGAACTCGGTCTCGACGGGGTGCACGGACATGCAGTTCGACTTCTCTCCGCAGTCGCCGCAACCCTCACAGATGCGCTCGTTGATCAGCACCCGCTTGCTGGGTGTCTCGATCTTGCCGCGCTTGCGCTTGCGTCGCTTCTCCGCGGCACACTCCTGGTCGTGCACCAGGACGGTGACGCCGGGGATGGCGGCGAGCTCGCGCTGCACGTCGACGATGTCGTCCCGACTTCGCACCTCCACCCCGCGCGGCAGCCTGCGGCGGCGGGTCACCTTCGGATCCTCCGAGGTCACCACCACCTTGGCCACCCCCTCGGCCAGGAGCAGATCGACCAGGCGTGGGAGGGAGAACTCGCCCGCGGCGTCCTGGCCTCCGGTCATCGCGACAGTCGAGTTGTAGAGCAGCTTGTACGTCACGTTGCGGCCGGACGCGACGGCAGCCCGGAGGGCCAGGCTGCCGGAGTGCGTGAAGGTCCCGTCGCCGATGTTCTGCAGGAAGTGCTCCTCGGTGACGAAGGGGGCGATACCCAGCCACTGGGCGCCCTCACCGCCCATCTGCGTCAATCCGGTCACCTTGCCGGTCTGCTTGTCGTCCATGAAGAGCACCATGGCGTGGCAGCCGATGCCGCCACCGACCACCGAGCCGTCGGGGACCTTGGTGGAGCTGTTGTGCGGGCATCCCGAGCAGAAGTACGGCGTCCGCGCCAGCAGCGGCAGCGCGGTGCGGGTGGCGGGCTGTTGCTCCTTCCACGCCAAGGCCGATGGGATCCGGTGCACGTCACCGAGCCGGCGGACGAGCGCGCGGGTCACCTGATCGGTGTCGAGCTCGCCGACAGGGGAGACCAGCTCACGACCGGCGTCGTCGAGCTTGCCGAGCACCCGGGGGGCGCCGGCCACGCCATACAGGGCGTTGCGGACACCGTCCTCGACGAACGGGCGCTTCTCCTCGACCACGATGATCTCGTCGAGGCCTTGGGCGAAGTCGCGGACCAGATCTCGGTCCAGCGGCCAGATCAGGTCGAGCTTCAGCAGGCGAACACCGCGGCGCTCAAGCTCGGCGCTGTCCAGCCCGAGGCGGTCGAGCGCGTCGCGGACGTCGAGCCAGGTCTTGCCTGCGCTGATGATCCCGACTCGGTCATCGGCTGTGCGGACGACCTGACGGTTCAGGCGCGCCGCTCGGACATACTCCAGGGCGCGGGGGAGGCGCTGCGAGACGAGGCTGCGCTCGAGGGCGATCAGGTTGGGGCCGGCGAGGAAGGCATCCGGCCGGTGGGTGCTCTTCTCCAGCCCCTCCGGAGGTGCCACGTGGTCGCGCCGCACCACCGCGGTCGAGGCACCGTCGGCCACGGCGGTGACGATCTTGATGGCGGACCACAGGCCGGTGTGGCGAGACAGATGGACCGCATGGGCGCCGAGCTCGAGCACCTCCTGCGGGTCTGCCGGGTAGAGGGTGGGAATCTGCAGGTCGGCCAGTGTGTGCTCGGACGCGCACGGGACCGAGGAGGACTTGCCCGCCGGGTCGTCACCAGCCAGCGCGACGGCCCCGCCGGCAGGGTGGGTGCCGACCAGGTTGGCGTGGCGCAGCGCGTCCGTGGCGCGATCGACGCCTGGCGACTTGCCGTACCAGTAGCCGGTGACCCCGTCGCACCTCATGGTGCCGACCTGGTCAGCCAGCTGGGTGCCCATCACCGACGTCGCCGCCAGCTCCTCGTTGACGCCGGGTGCGTGCACATGATCGAGGCCATTGAAGAGGGCACGGCGCCTGGCCAGCTCGAGGTCGTACCCGGCCAGTGGTGACCCTTCGTAGCCGGACACGAAGGACCCGCTGCGCAGTCCGCGAGCCCGGTCGGCCATGGCATTGTCGCGCACCATACGGACGAGGGCTTGGACGCCGGTGAGGTAGATGGTTCCGTCGGGGACGGTGTAGCGGTCGTCGAGAGAGAAAGCCATGGCTGTGGTGTCCTGTCCTGTTCAGTCGGCGATGGTCGTGGAGCGAATGCGCCGTACGAGGTCCGGGAGGTCGAGGCTGTGGTCGAGGGCGGTGAGCAGATGCCGCTCCGCCTCCTGACCGCGGAGGCACATCTCGACCACCTGCGGGAACCGGTCGAACGGCACGATGCACAGGCCGTCGCTGTCACCGACGACATAGTCACCGGGCCTGACCGACACTCCGGCGACGTTGACGACGTCGTTGAGGGCTACCGCCTGGACGCGGTGACGGGCAGCGAGCGGGATGCAGCTTCGGCTCCACACGGGCAGTCCGGTGCCGATGATGCTGGCCGAGTCGCGGACGGCGCCGTCGACGATGCAGCCGGCGACGCCGGCCTTGAGGGCCCACCGGGCCGACAGCTCGCCCATGACGGCCGCGGTGCGGACCTCCCCGCAGTCGACCACGGCCACGTCACCGGCTGAGGCGACGCCGTAGAGGTCTCGGTCGCCCACCAGCACCTTCGCCCCAGTGGCACGGTGCACGGCCGGTTCGCCGGGGACCGCGACGTAGCGCAGCGTCACAGCCGGCCCGCAGACCCGCATCCCCGCTCCCAGCGGCGCGAGCTCAGAGGTGCCGAGCACGTTCCCCACCCCGAGTTCATCCAACGCGTCCGCGACCGCGGATGCCATGTCCGGAATGCCGAGGAGGGTCTCCACGAGGCCGGCATCATGCCGTGGGACGGCCGTGGTGAGGATCGCTCGCGGGTCGACTTGACCGACCAGGCGCTCGGTCACCTCAGCGGGCATTTCATCGGACGGATCGGTCGTCATAGCACTGTCTCCGCGCGGTGGACCTCCGGCATGGCGGGGCGCCGCCGGGCCTCGTAGGCGCGGATGTCCCCTTCGTAGTGGAGGGTTGCCGCGATCTCGTCCAGCCCGCGCATGACGCGACTGCGCAGGTGGTCTGGGTAGTCGAACGAGTACGTCGCCCTGCCCCTGCGCACCGTGCAAGTCTCGAGATCGACGGTCAGCGGTGTCGCCGGTTCTGCCTCGATGTCGGCCCACAGCTTCTCGACGTCCGTCTCGGCGACCTGGGCGGCGACCAGCCCGTTTTCGGCGGCATTGCCGCGGAAGATGTCACCGAAGCGCGGAGCCAGGATCACCCGGAAGCCGTAGTCGGCCAAGGCCCAGACCGCCCACTCACGGGACGATCCTGTGCCGAAGTCGATCCCGGCGACGAGAACGGAGGCTCCTCGGTATCGGGGCTGGTTGAGGACGAAGTCAGGGTCTTTGCGCCACTCCGCCATCAGCGCGTCGGCATGACCGGTGCTGCTGACGGGCGCGCTGAGGATCAGCTGAGCAGGGTAGATCTGGTCGGTGTCGACGTTCGAGCGCCGCAGCGGGACCGCGGTACCGGTGTGCGTGACGAGTGGATTCATGGTCATCCTCAGAGGTCGTCGGGAGTGGCGAAGTGTCCGGCCACCGCGGTGGCGGCAGCGACGGATGGCGAGACCACGTGGGTGCGTACGCCCGGTCCCTGCCGTCCTTCGAAGTTGCGGTTGTTGGTGGACGCTGTGCGGACCCCGGGGGCGAGCACCTCCCCGTTGATCGCGACGCACATCGAGCATCCCGACGCACGCAACGGCACCCCGGCGGCCTCGAAGATGACGTCGAGCCCTTCCTCCACCGCCTGGCGTCGGACTGCTTCGGAGCCCGGCGACACGTGCACGCGCACACCGTTCGCGACTCGACGGCCCTTCCAGACCTCCGCGACCGCGCGGAGATCTTCGATCCGCCCGTTGGTGCACGAGCCGATGAAGACGGCATCGATCGAGACGTCGCGCATGCGCGTGCCGGGCACGAGATCCATGTAGTACAGGGCCTGCTCAGCGGCCAGCCGCTCAGCGGCGCCGATGAACGACCCAGGTGCCGGGACCGTGTCGGCTACACCGATGGTCTGACTCGGGTTGGTGCCCCACGTGACCCGCGGAGAGAGCTCGCTCGCATCGATGTGGACCTCCCGATCGAACGCGGCGTCGGGGTCGCTGGTGAAGGTCTGCCAGTGCGCTTTCTCGGTCTCGAACGCGGGCCCGGACGGGACGTGCGGGCGACCCTCCAGGTAGGCGAAGGTCACCTCGTCAGGCGCCACGAGGGCCGCGCGGGCCCCCGCCTCGATGCTCATGTTGCACAGCGTCATCCGGCCTTCCATGGAGAGCGATCGGATGGTCGAGCCCTGGTATTCGATGACGTAGCCCTGGCCCCCCGCCGTACCGATCTTCTCGATCATGGCCAGTGCGACGTCCTTCGCCGAGACGCCGGCCGGGAGCCCCCCGTCGACAGTCACCCGCATGTTCTTCATGTGCTTCATCGGGAGCGTCTGGGTGGCCAGGACGTGCTCCACCTGGCTGGTGCCTATCCCGAAGGCCAGGGAACCGAACGCGCCGTGGGTGGTCGTGTGGGAGTCGCAGCACACGATCGTCATTCCGGGTTGCGAAAGGCCGAGCTCGGGCCCGATGACGTGGACGATGCCGCGCGACTCGTGGCCCAGGGAGTAGAGCTCGATGCCGAACTCCTCACAGTTGCGCCGCATGTGACCGACGTACCGCTCGGCGACAGTGCCACGCAGATCGCGCGGTACGTCCACGGTGGGCGTCACATGATCCTCCGTGCCCAGCGTGAGCTCGGGGCGACGGACCAGGCGTCCCTTGACCCGCAGGTTGTCGAAGGCGACGGGGGTGTTTGCCTCGTGGAGCAGATGGAGGTCGACGTAGAGCAGGTCGCGGTCGGCGTCATCGCTCCTGACGATGTGGGCGTCCCAGATCTTGTCGGCAGCTGTCTTGGGCATGGGCGGCAGTCCTGTCATGAGTGGGATTGGAGGGGTCAGGCGGTGGGCACGAGCTCGTCTGGCGGTTCGGCTGACTGGCGTGCGCGGGATCGCCACGCTCGGATCTGGGCGATGGCGAATACGACCGCCACGACCGCGAGGATCGAGGCTGATACCGGACGCTGGAAGAACACCAGGTAACTGCCGTCGGAGAGCAGCAGCGTCCGACGCAGGTTCGTCTCGAGCAGCGGGACCAGCACGAGACCGAGGATCGCCGGAGCGAGTGGGAACCCATAGGCCTCCATGAAGTAGCCGATCAGCCCCATGGCCAGCAGCACCAAGAGGGAGAACGGGCTGAATGCGGTTGCCCAGGCGCCGACCGCGGTGAAGAGCAGGACACCGGCGTAGAGAATCGGCGGCGGGATCTTCAGCAGCAGGACGAAGGCTCGTACCAGCGGCAGGTTCAGGAGCAGCAGCATGGTGTTGCCGACCAGCAGGCTCGCGATGATCGTCCACACCAGGTCCGGGTCTGTATCGAACAGCTGAGGCCCTGCCTGCAGGCCGTACATCTGGAACACGAAGAGCAACAGCGCGGTGGTGGCAGTGGCGGGAATGCCAAGCGTCAGCATCGGGATCATCGCGCCCCCGGCGCCGGCGTTGTTCGCCGTCTCCGGACCCGCGACACCCTCGATCGCGCCGTTGCCCAGCTCATCGCGGTGCTGCTTGCGGGCGAATCGCTTCTCCACCGCGTACGACGCAAAGGTGCCGATCGTTGGGCCGAGGCCAGGGAAGATGCCGGCGAGGAAGCCGACGATCGAGCCGCGACCGTAGGCGGGGAGCGAGCGCCGCCACTCGGTGCGGCTCAGCCGTGGGGAGCCCTGCATGGTGAAGCGCTCGTGGTTCTCCTGCTGCCCTCGCGCCAGCCACCGCAGGGCCTCCGGGATGGCGAACAGAGCCATGGCGGTGATGGCCAGGTCGATGCCGTCCATCAGCTGCGGCACACCGAAGGTCCACCGCTCGACCGTGCTCTGTCCGTCGATGCCGACCATCCCGATCGTCATGCCGATCGCCACCGAGACGAGGCCCTTGATGCGAGACCCAGACATCAGCGTCGCGGTCAGGAACAACGCCATGAACAGGAGGACCGTGTACTCGGCCGATCCGAAGGACAGCGCCAAGCTGGTGAGCAGAGGCGCCATGAGCACCAACCCGGCCAAGGCGAAGAGTCCACCGACGTAGGAGCCGATCGCGGCCGTGGCCAGCGCCGCACCCGCTCGTCCGGCACGGGCCAACTTGTAGCCGTCGATCACCGTGATGGCATTGGCCGCCTCCCCGGGGGTATTCATCAGGATCGAGGTGATCGAGCCGCCGTACATCGCGCCGTAGTAGATGCCGCTCATCAAGATGATCGCGGTCGCAGGGTCGAGGCCGTAGGACAGCGGGATCAGAATGGCGATCGCGGTGATCGGGCCTAGCCCCGGGATCACGCCGACGATCGTGCCGATCATCACGCCGAGGAAGACGAAGAGCAGGTTTTGCGGCGTGAGCGCGCTGCCAAGGCCGTCGAGCAAGAAGGAGAGGGATTCCATGGATGCCTCCTCAGCCGAGAATCCCGGGCGGCAAGCCGACGCCGAGGAGCTCGGTGAACGAGAAGTAGACGGTCACGGACGTGGCCACGGCGACGATGGTGTTGACGCGCCACTTGTCGGGTCGCACATAGCTGGTCATGAGCGTCATGAAGAGCGCCGTCGCGAGCAGGAAGCCGATCGGCTCGAAGATCAGCAGAAAGCCGACGAACTGAGCGATGACGACGGCGAGCCGTCCTGGTGGGATCGGTGATTCGCCCGATGGACCCGAGGCCGTCTCGTCGGCCCCTCTGTGCCTGAAGCTGTTCACGATCAGGCTCAGCCCACCGACGACCAGGATGCTGCTGGCGACCAGGGGGAAGAATCGCGGACCGACGCCTTCTGCCTGGGCTCCGGGCGAGGTGAAGGAGAGCGCATCGAGCAGAAGCAGCCCGCCGACGACGGCCACGACAGCGCCGGCCACCGCGTCCTTGAGGTCGGCGCCGTCGCGGACCGCGCTGGTGGTGCCGCTCACGGGATGATCGTCCTTCCGAGGTCATCCTCCGCCGCGGTGATCTGCTTGTAGGTGTCGTCCACGAGTGTCTGCAGTTCGTCACCCGTGCGGTACGTCGTGGTCCAGTTGTTGCGCTCGGCGACCTTCTTCCACGAGTCGCTGGACGTGATCTTCCCGATCGCGTCCTCCCAGTAGTCGACCGCGTAGGCAGGCATGTCCGGAGGGCCGATGAGTGCTCGCCAGTTGGCGAACTCGGTCTCGTAGCCGAGGTCCGCGGTGGTGGGCACGTCCAGTCCGGGGGCGGCGTCCTTGCCGATCACTGCGAGGCCTTTGAGGTCTCCGGACTGCATGAGACCAACGAATTCGCTCACCCCTGCCACGGCGATGTCGACGTCGCTGTTCATGACGCCGGTGGCCTGTTCGCCACCGCCTTCGTAGGACACGAAGGTGACCTTGGAAGCATCGACGCCCGCCTCCTCGGCGAGCAGCGCGAACGCCAGCGTGTCCTCCAGCTGAGAGGCGACCTTGACGGACTTGGGGTCCTTCTTGAGGGCCGCCATCACCGCGTCGAGGTCCTGATACTGCGAGTCACCTGCCGCGACGATGGCGAAATTCTCCTGCACCAGGCCGCCGAGCAGAGTGACATCGTCGAGCGTGTACTCGGACCTCTCCTCCACATCGAGCAGGACCGTCGAGAGCGAGGCCACCGAGATCTGGTCGTCGTCACCCTTGTGCTGGGTGATCATCGTCTTCTCCCACGTGGTGGTCAGTCCACCGGGACGGTTCTGCACGGTCAGCGGGGCATCGACGATCGACCCCGTCTTCGCGACCTCGGCCACGGTGCGCATGGTCAGGTCGAACCCTGAACCCGGCTCGGTGGGCGCGGTCAGTGTGATCGGTCCGGACGGATAGTCAGCTGAGCCTCCCGACGCTCCACCCGAACACCCGGTGGTGGTTAGCAGCCCAGCCGCGAGAACGACGGCGACACGTGAGTGCTTCATCTGCTTCTACTCCTGGTTCGTAGGCCCTGGGCCGATGCCCAGTTCGCCTGATGTGTTGCCCGAGAACCTGGCGGACGTCGCAAGCACCGTGGGGCAGGTCTGCGCGCGGTTTCGAGCGATGTATCTGTGATATATTCAGTGATGTTCGAACGAATATGTCAGGCGTCACATGTGATGTCAACCACTCCATTACGCTGAGCGTCCTACCTGCAGAACGGGGATATGCACTCGATGAGCATCGACAACGGCGAGCGCCGCTCATTGACTGAACGGGTCTACGAGACGTTGCGATCGGAGATCCTGACGGCTCGACGCCGTCCCGAGACGCTCTTGCTCGAGCATGAGCTGGCGACCGAGTTCGGCGTATCGAAGACACCCATCCGGGAGGCGCTCAGGCTCCTTGTTCACGAGGGCTGGGTCACCGTGCTGCCCCGTAAGGGGTACCTGGTGCGACCACTCCGCTTCGAGGACGTGCGCGAAATCTTCGCGCTCCGCCGAATGATCGAACCCACCCTCGTCGTCGAAGCCATCAAACGCAGCACCCCCGCGCAACTCGATGAGCTCGAGCGCATCGTCGATGCCCAACAAGCGGCTGAAGACATCGACGCGGCACTCGACCAAGCCACGGCCTTCCATGTCGGTATCGCAAAGCTCGCGAACAACAAGCGTGCCGAACGCGTTCTGCTGGGCCTCGTCGATGAGGCCAGGAGGATGAACCACCTGACCCCGGCCCTGGGGCGAAGGGTCCAGGAGGACGCAGAGATCAAGGACCATCGCGAACTGGTCCAAGCAATGCGCGCCCAGGACATCGAGCTCGCACACGAGATCATGGAGAGGCACTCCCGGGAGTCCCTGCGCCAGAAGCTCGAGGGCCTGACTCAGATCTGAGCGAGAGCCGCGGGGTCGGAGGATCTCGCTGTCGGCGCCGCCTTCTAGCCCGTCGGCTGAGCAGATTGCACAGATCGCGCCCCGCGGATTGGGCGGATTGCTCTTGAGCTTGCACTGGCCGCGACGTGATTCTTGTGACACACGACACATCGCCGTACCTGAAACGACCGAGCATGACGACCACGACCAAGGCCCGGGCAAGGGAGCGCAGCGAGCGAGCCGAGTTCGTCGACGTGCTCATCGTCGGCGCCGGGATCTCGGGCATCGGCACCGCTAGTCGCCTGAAGTCGCGCCTGCTGGAGAAGTCGTTCCTGATCATCGACGCACGCGAGAACATCGGCGGCACCTGGGACCTTTTCCGGTATCCGGGGCTGCGCGCCGACACCGATGCGCAGAACTTCGGATTCGAGTCCAAGCCCTGGCGGGGGAAAGGCGCTCGCTGACGGCTCCGAGATCCTCGACTACCTCCGGGAGACAGCGGACGAGAACGACCTGTCACCGCATCTCCGACTCGGCTGGAAGGCCGTGGCGGCGGATTGGTCCTCTGAACAGGGCCTGTGGACCGTCCGGCTGGTCAACTCCGTGTCGGGCGAAGCGTCAAGGGTTCAGTGCCGATGGCTGTTCGGGGCGACGGGCTATTACGACCACGAGGAGGGCCACCGGCCCCGCTTCGAAGCGGAGGAGCGCTTCCAGGGACAGCTCATCCACCCCCAGCACTGGCCTGAAGAGCTCGACTACACCGGCAAGAAAATCGTAATCATCGGCAGTGGAGCAACGGCGATCACGCTGGTCCCGGCGATGGCGCAGGATGCGGCACAGGTCACGATGCTGCAGCGTTCGCCGACCTACGTGATCTCCCTCCCGAGCCGGGACGTCGTGACTGTCGCCCTTCGCAAACTCCTGCCCGAGCGCTTGTCGTACCCGGCGATCAGGCGGTTCAACCGCGACCGACTCGCCGTTATCTATGCACTGAGTCGCCGTTACCCGGACCTGATGCGGGCGCTGGTGCGCTGGACCAACAAGCGGGCACTCCCCAAGGGCTACCCGGTCGACGAGCACTTCCGGCCGCGCTACAACCCCTGGGAGGAACGGATGTGCTTCGCACGCGATGCCGACTTCTTCGAGGCGATCAGTGATGGCAGCGCCGCCGTCGTCACGGGTCGGATCGCACGGCTCGCGAACCATGGGATCGAGCTGACAACCGGTGAGCATCTCGAGGCCGACATCATCGTGACCGCGACCGGTCTGCGGATGAAGTCGCTGTGTGCGATGGTCCTCTCGGTCGACGGTGCAGCCATCGACCCCGCGGACACGGTGGTCTACAAGAGCATGATGCTCTCCGGCGTACCCAACTTCGCCTTCGCCGTCGGCTACACCAACGCCGCGTGGACGCTGAAGGTCGACCTCGTCGCCGAGCATCTCTGCCGGCTGCTCGCCCATATGGACGACGGTGGGCACGAGGTCGCGACGCCGGTCGCCAACGATCCCACGCTCGACCTGAGCCCGATGCTCGACTTCCATGCCGGATACGTGCAACGGGCGATCGACACGTCCCTCGGCGTGGATCGCACGGGCCGTGGTCGATGGAGCAGAACTACCGGACAGATCGCGACCGACTCCTCCGAGACCCGCTCGACGACCCCGGGCTGCGTCTGTCCAACGTAGGTCTGAAGCGCCACCTGTCGACGGCGAGCTGACGACGGTGGAGGGCCGCGAGATCACCTTCAACAGCGTCGGCTCCACATGCGCCGGCATCCACCTGCGCGGGGAGCACTCGGCGTCGGAGCCAAGGCCCTGCGTCGTCATGGCGCACGGGTTCAGCGGCACCGTCGGCGGCGGCATCCTCGGCTTCGGCGAGGGCCCCGCCGCCGCCGGCTTCGACGTCCTGCTCTTCGACTACCGAGGATTCGGGCGCTCCGCCGGCACCCCGCGGCAGCTGGTGTCGTACCGCCGGCAACGCGCCGACTACCGTTCCGCGATCCACGCCGCGTTCCGCCGGCTACACCTTGGAATGACCCACTTGCGCGAGCACTGCGCGGAGCCGGTCGTCGGCGGCAGGTCCGGGCCGGAATGAGGTGTGCTCCTCGTCAAGCGGCTTGCCGGTCAATCGGTCGACCAGTACGGGGTCGACCTCGGCCTCGGTCTCGCTGTCGACCAGGAGAACGTTCACTGCCTCGGGCGGGTAGTGCTGGTTGCCCCATGCGTACAGCGCGATCAGCACCGGGCGGAAGGCGTGCCCGGCTTCGGTGAGCACGTACTCGTCGCGGGGCGGGCGCTCGTTGTATCGGCGCCGTTCGAGGAGGCCTGCATCAACGAGGGCGGCGAGCCTGCGCGACAGGGAGTTGGGGGAGATGCCGAGGCTCTTCTGGAACTGCTCGAAACGGGTGAGGCCATGCGTGGCGTCCCTCAGGATCAGGATGCTCCACCACTCGCCGACCCGCTCGAGGGCCAGCGCGACCGGACAGCTCATGCCTTCGAAGCTCGTGCGTTCCATGATGGAAGTCTAGCCGAGCGGCCCTGTTCTGATGGCCGCCCCATCGCGTAGTGAGAAAATTCCATGATCGTAGTCACTTGCGTCATGGTAGTGACGGGCGTTACATTCCACTCGTTACCAGTCCTTCAAGCGAACGAGGTGTGTTGTGAGCTCTTTGGTGATTGACAGCAAGTACCGCTCGGTGGAGATCGAGACGAAGTACGTCGAGGTCGACGGAGTGCGGTATGCCTACCGCGAACTCGGTCCGGCGCAGCCGGTCGACGCGACGCCCCTGGTGTTCCTGCACAGGTTTCGGGGGACCTTGGATGACTGGGACCCGGCCTTCGTGGACGCTGTGGCCGCGGAGCGGCACGTGATCTTGTTCAGTGACGCGGCGGTCGGTTCGTCGACGGGAGCGCCGGCGACGACCGTTGACGAGAAGGCTCGCAACGCGGCCTCGTTCGTGCGTGCACTCGGCCTTGCAAGCGTCGACATACTGGGCTTTTCGATGGGCGGATTCGTCGCCCAGGCGATCGCCATGGCGGAGCCCGAGCTGGTGCGTAATGTCGTGCTGATCGGGACGGGGCCGGGGGGCAACGCGGAGACCGATCCGCCCACGGACATCGTCTTCGAGATCGCTCTGAAGCCCGAGTACGCCTTTGAGGATGTCCGCTATCTCTTCTTCTCGGAGGGCCGTGACGCCGAGACCCGGGCCTACATCGAGCGCCACGCGCTGCGGACCGATCGTGAACCGCTTGTCTCCGAGGAGACGATCCAGGCCATGGTGGGCCTGATCCTGGACTTCATGGGCGGCAAGACCGACCACTTCGCGCGGCTAGCCGAACTGCGTCAGCCGGCGCTCATCATCAACGGGGACGACGACCACTTCTTCCCCTTGAAGAACGAGTGGCTGCTGTATCGCGAGCTGCCCAATGCGCAGCTGGCTATCTACCCCCAGGCCGGCCACGCGCCCCACCAGCAGCACCCGGACACCGTTGCGGCCCAGGTCAACCGGTTCCTCAGCGCCCAAGACGCGGAAGCGCCTCGATGACCGACCACGGCAACCTCTACCAGGGCTGGCGGGAGGACCCGCTCGGCTACTGGGGAGAGCAGGCCTCTCTGATCTCCTGGGACACGCCGTGGTCCGAGGTCTTCGACGCGGCCGACGGCCCGTACGGCCGCTGGTTTCCCGACGGCCGGCTGAACACGAGCTACAACTGCCTGGATCGTCACGTCGAGGCAGGTGCTGGTGACCGCCCGGCGCTCGTCTGGGACAGCGCGATGACTGGTGAGGTCGTGACCCACACCTACCGCGAGCTTCGCGACCGGGTCGCCAAGTTGGCCGGGGCACTCGCTGGTGTAGGCGTGGGCCGGGGCGATCGGGTGGTCATCTACATGCCGATGATTCCGGAGGCGGCGATCGCGATGCTGGCGTGCGCACGACTCGGCGCTGTCCACTCGGTGGTGTTCGGCGGCTTTGCGTCCTCCGAGCTGGCGACGCGGATCGACGCCACGACTCCGCGCGTCGTGATCGCGGCATCGTGCGGACTGGAACCAGGCCGGGTGGTGGAGTACAAGCCGGTGCTCGACGAGGCGCTCACGCTTGCGCGCCATCGCCCGGGGGCGTGCTTCGTGCTCCAACGTCCGCAGGCACCGGCGGAGCTGATGCCAGGTCGGGACCACGACCTGCTGGCCGCGGAGCGGGCGGCGAGCCCGCATGATCCGGTGCCTGTGGGGGCGACGGATCCGCTGTACATCCTGCACACCTCGGGTACGACGGGTCGGCCGAAGGGCATCGTCCGGGACAACGGTGGTCACGCGGTGGCCCTCGCGTCCTCGATCCCGACGATCTTCGGACTCGGGGAAGGAGATGTCTACTGGGCCGCCTCGGATGTGGGGTGGGTGGTCGGGCATTCCTACATCGTCTACGCGCCGCTGCTCGCCGGGCTGACCTCGGTGATGTACGAGGGCAAGCCGGTGGGCACGCCGGACGCGGCCGCGTTCTGGCGTGTGATCGAGCGGCACCGGGTCAACGTCCTCTTCACCGCACCCACCGCGATTCGGGCGATCAGGCGTCAGGACCCGGAGCTGGACCTGAAGTCGGAACACGACCTGTCCTCGCTGCAGGCGGTGTTCCTGGCCGGCGAACGCTGTGACCCCCCGACCGCGATCTGGTTGCAGGAGCAGCTTGGCCGACCTGTCATCGACAACTGGTGGCAGACCGAGACCGGTTGGCCGATCACGGCCCGGTTCCGGGGCGGAGAGCTGACCCCGTTCAAGCCTGGCTCCGGAGGGCGACCGAGCCCGGGGTTCGAGGTCGCCGCGCTCGATGATCTCGGCAGTGCGCTGGCCGCGGGGGAGACCGGCAACCTCGCGATCCGACTTCCGCTTCCACCGGGATGCGCACCCACGTTGTGGGGCGACGACGAGGGCTACCGGGCGTCGTACCTGGAGGACTTTCCGGGCTGGTACCGCACGGGTGACGCCGGGCGCGTCGATGGGGACGGTGACGTCTGGGTGCTCGGCCGCACCGACGACATCATCAACGTGGCCGGGCACCGGTTGTCCACGGGTGCGATGGAGGAGGTGCTGGCCGCCCATCCTGATGTTGCCGAGTGTGCGGTGATCGGTGCACCCGATCCGTTGAAGGGCGAGCTGCCGACGGGACTGGTCGTGCTCAAGGCGCGCGCCGACCGTGACCCAGCCGCCATCACGGGCGAGCTGGTGGCGATGGTCCGTGAGCGGATCGGCGCAGTTGCGTCCTTCCGGACGGTTCTTGTCGTCGACCAGCTTCCGAAGACCCGTTCGGGGAAGATCCTTCGTCGTACGCTCCGCGACCTCGCCACCGGAGGGCCGGTCCAGGTGCCACCGACGATCGAGGATCCCGATGTCGTCGACCGCCTTCGGGAGGCCTTTGGCGCGATCGAGGCCCAGGCGGCGCGCTGATCGACCACGACGCCGGGCTGCACCGCAGCCACGACGCCTCGCTTTCACACGGAACGGCCGTGACGGCCGATTCCGTTCAGTTCGAACAACGAGGAGAAGCTCATGGGACGAGTCGAGAACAAGGTGGCGTTCATCACCGGGGCGGCCCGCGGACAGGGGCGTGGCCATGCGCTGCGACTGGCCGCGGAGGGCGCCGACATCATCGCGCTGGACATGTGCAGGCAGCTGCCGTCCGCGCGCTACGACCTGGCCACATCCGAGGACCTGGTCGAGACCCGCAAGGCAGTCGAGGCACTGGGGCGTCGGGCGATCTCCGTCGAGGTGGACGTACGTGACGAGCAGCAGCTCGAGGAGGCGTTCCGGGAGGGCGTAGCCGAGATCGGCCCGGTGGACATCGTCATCGCCAACGCGGGGGTTGCCCTGTTCGCGGTGGACCAGCCGCACGAGGCGTGGCAGGACACGATCGACATCAACCTCACGGGTGTCTTCAACACCCTGGAGACAGTCGTACCGTCGATGATCGAGCGCGGCGCGGGCGGTGCCATCGTGCTGACCAGCTCGACAGCGGGTCTGCGCGGAATCCTGGGTCCGTCCCGGGGGTCGCTTGCGTACGTCGCTTCGAAGCACGGCCTGGTCGGGCTGATGCGGTCCTACGCCAACAACCTGGCGGCCCACTCCATCCGGGTGAACACCGTGCACCCGACCGGGGTGGAGACGCCCATGATCGTCACCCCGTCGATCGACGCCTTCCTCGAGGAGAACCCCGAGCTCGTCTCCCATGTCGCCAACGCGATGCCAGTGGGCCTCGTCTCGGTCGAAGACGTCACCAATGCGGTCCTCTACCTCGTCTCCGACGACGGCCGCTACGTCACTGGGACGACTCTGACGGTCGATGGCGGCTTCGCCAACAAGATCTGATTCCAGGACTCATCCACACAACCAAGGAGCTAAAACATGACTGGACGCGTCGAAGGCAAGGTCGCCTTCATCACCGGGGCAGCCCGGGGACAGGGCAGGGCACATGCCGTCCGACTGGCCTCAGAGGGAGCCGACATCATCGCGGTCGACATCTGCGCACCGATCGATTCCGTGCCGTACCCGCTGGCGACCGAGGCCGACCTCAAGGAGACGGTGAACCTCGTCCAGGGCCTCGGCCGCAAGATCGTGGCGAGCCACGCCGACGTGAGGGACCTCTCGGCACTCGAGGCCGCTGTGACGGACGGCGTCGCGGAACTCGGACGGCTCGACATCGCCGTGGCGAACGCCGGGATCCTCTCGGCAGCCTCGACTGAAACCCTGCCGGAGCAGAGCTGGCGGGACATGATCGACGTCAACCTCACCGGCGTCTACCACGCCGCCAAGGCCGCGATCCCGCACATCCGAGCAGGAGGCGCGGGTGGATCGATCGTCTTGACCAGTTCCGCGCTCGGCATCCGGGCGATGCCGAACATGGCCCACTACGTCGCCGCAAAGTCCGGTGTCATCGGCCTGATGAGGGTCATGGCACTCGAGCTGGCCGCCGAAAAGATCCGGGTCAACACCGTCAACCCCAGCATCGCAGACACACCCATGGTGCAGAACGAGGCCGTGCACAAGCTGTTCGTGCCCCACATCGACACCCCGACGCGCGAGCAGGCGGCCGAGGTCTTCGCGACGCTGAACCCGATGCCGACCCCATGGGTCGACGCCCAGGACGTCAGCGACGCCGTGCTGTTCCTCGTCTCGGACGAGGCCCGTTTCGTCACCGGTCTCGAGTTCAAGATCGACGCCGGCTTCTGCCTGGCGTGACCGCCGCCCGTCCTTCCGCGGACCTCGGACAGCCCGAGGCCGACCAAGCACCTTCCAAGGAGACCAGATGAGAGCAGTACAGATCCTGAAGGACGACGCCGGCCAGCGCGCCGAGCTCACCGAGATCCCCGACGAAGACATCGGAGACGGCGACGTCACGATCGCCGTCGAGTACTCGGCGGTCAACTTCAAGGACGGGCTGGGCGTGACCGGTGCCGTACCGGTGGTCGAGCGCTTCCCGGTGGTCGCCGGCATCGACCTCGCCGGCCGCGTGGTCGAGGCTTCCGCCGAGTCCGGGTTCTCGCCGGGCGATGCGGTCGCCGTCAACGGATGGGGACTGGCCGTGAACCACAATGGTGGCTTCGCCACCAAGGCACGAGTGCCCGCAGCATGGATCACGCGGATACCTGAGCGCTTCACCACCTGGCAGGCGATGGCGATCGGCACCGCCGGATACACCGCCGGGCTCAGTGTCGTGGCCCTGCAACAGCACGGGGTGAAGCCCCAGGACGGACCGGTCATCGTCACCGGTGCGGCTGGTGGCGTTGGATCGGTGGCGATCGCACTGCTCGCCGCGCTCGGCTACGAGGTGCACGCCTCGACCGGACGACCCGCCGAAGAGGCGTACCTGCGCCATCTGGGCGCCTCCACGATCGTCTCGCGCGGGGAGCTTTCGGAGCCGGCCGCGGCGCCCCTCCAGAGCGAGCGATGGGCAGGCGGCGTCGACAGCGTCGGCAGCCACACACTGGTGAACGTGCTCAGCCAGATCCATTACGGGGGAGTCGTGGCGAACTGCGGGCTCGCCCAGGGACTCGACCTTCCGGGATCGGTGGCGCCGTTCATCCTGCGGAGCGTCACCCTAGCCGGGATCGACTCGGTCAACGCTCCGCAGACCAAGCGGAACGACGCCTGGGACCTGCTCGCCGCGAAGCTCGACGCAGACCTGCTCGAGCAGATGGCCACGACGGTGCCTCTCGGTCAGGCAGCCAAGGTGGCCGAGCAGGTGCTCGCCGGAACAGTGCGCGGGCGGACGGTCGTCGACGTCAACGCCTAGCGAATTTCTAGGCGGACGGGGCGGATGGGGGCGTCGCGCGGTGCGGAACTACGGGAGGGTGTGAGTCATGTTCGACGACTTCCGCCAGAAGGCGGTCCGCACCGCGATCACCATCAACACGGTCGTCGGCGGCAGTGGCAGTCCCGTGCTGCTCCTGCACGGCTATCCGCAGAACCTCTCGATGTGGGCACAGGTCGCCCCAGCTCTTGCTGCCGACTACACCGTGGTCTGCGCTGATCTGCGTGGCTACGGTGACTCGGACAAGCCTGTCCAGGACGAGGACCTGGCCAACTACAGCTTCCGCCAGATGGCGCAGGATCAGGTCGATGTCATGCGGACCCTCGGCTTCGAGCAGTTCCATGTGGTCGGCCACGATCGCGGTGCACGGACCGCGCATCGCATGGCCCTCGACCACCCCGAGGCAGTACGTTCGCTCGCTCTGCTGGACATCGCGCCCACCTACGACATGTTCCAGCGCGTCGACGCGGCCACGGCAAGGGCCTACTGGCACTGGTACTTCCTGCAACAGCCGGCCCCGTACCCCGAGAAGATCATCGCGGCCAACCCCGACCACTTCTTCGAGGGCTGCCTGACCGGCTGGGGAGCGATGGAGCTGAGCGACTTCGACCCCGAACAGCTCGCGTCCTACCGCCGATCCTGGCGCGATCGCGACTTCATCTTCGCCACCGGCGCCGACTACCGCGCCGCCGGCGAGGTCGATGTACGCCTGGACGAAGCCGATCTCCACCGCAAGGTCGACTGCCCGGCCCTGGTGCTCTGGGGTGAACGGGGAATCGCTCGACTCATCGACATGGAGCAAGTGTGGTCGGCCCGGCTGTCACACATGCGCACGGCGACTCTGCCCAGCGGACACTTCTTCGTCGACCAGTTCCCCGCAGAAACGACTCGGATCCTCCGTAGCTTCCTGGCCTCCGCATGACGCACCTAGGTTGACGGAGATGTCACGCTCGAACTGAGGGATGTCGTGGTCGGCAAGTCGTCGGCGCGCAGGTTGAACGCACGCAGGTCGGGCCCTTCTCGTCCTGGAAGGTCGCGGGACAGGAGAGCCAGGAGCGGTCATCGAGTGGTGACATGTGCTCTCATAGACTCATTCGTCCCGCGCGTCAGCACAAGACGTGGACCGGATCTGCGAATCGATCGCCGTGCTCGAGAAGGCCCCATGCGACGGCGACTCCGGGGTGGGTGTTGTCGCGGGCCCCGGACGGGCACTCGCGATGGTCATGGCTTGGGTGTACGCAGCGGCGAGGATGCGGTCGGACAGCTCGGTGTCGGTGACCG
Source organism: Nocardioides sp. YIM B13467 (assembly GCF_042788075.1). Classification (NCBI taxonomy): domain Bacteria; kingdom Bacillati; phylum Actinomycetota; class Actinomycetes; order Propionibacteriales; family Nocardioidaceae; genus Nocardioides; species Nocardioides sp. YIM B13467. Next base: position 4,192,524 of record NZ_JBHZPJ010000046.1, on the reverse strand, counting down.
CTCGAGCCAGCTGCACGGAGCCGACCAGAAGCGTGAAGATGCCGATCGCACGCTCGTCGATCTGCTGAGCGTTTTCGCCGTCGAGGCGGCGCGAGATCGCCTCGATCATCGAGCGGGCGCCGTCGGTGTAGGCGTCTCGGGTGGTCTCGCCGCAGCGGCCGATCTCGTCCAGCAGGGCGGCCGACGGGCAGCCGTTGGCGAGATCGTCGCGGTGTGCGGGGGAGAGATACTCGCGGAGGAAGGCCTCGACGGATGCGGCGCCAGGCGCCAGCGCGTCGACTACGGCGACCTGGTCGGCGAGCTGCTGGGCCACGACCGAGGCGACCAGATCGTCCTTCGAGTCGAAGTGACCGTAGAAGGCACCGTTGGTCAGACCGGCGTCGGCGACCAGCGTCGCGATGCCGGAGCCGTCGATGCCGTCGCTCTTGAACCGACGGCCGGCGGTCTCGATCATCCGGCGCCGTGTCGCCTCCTTGTGCTCCGGGCTGTATCTCGCCATGGGGTGAGTCTCCTTCCAGGGGTTGTCAGAATCGTAGCATTACGATCATACTATTACGAACGTACTGCAATCCACGAACTGGAGCATCCCATGGCCTCGCTTGCTGATCCGCTCGACCTTCCGTCCGGCGTACGTCTGCCCAACCGCATCGCCAAGGCGGCGCTGAGCGAGGCTCTGGGCGATGCGGACAACTCGCCCGACGAGCGCATCGTCACGCTCTACCGCCGGTGGGCACAGGGCGGCTATGGCCTGCTGGTCACCGGCAACATCATGGTCGACCGCCGGCACCTGGGGGAGCCGGGCAACATCGTGATCGAGGACGACCGTGCCCTTCCGCAGCTGACCGCGTGGACCAAGGCCGCACACGACGGCGGCGCCGCGATCTTCGCCCAGCTCAACCATCCCGGCCGTCAGTCCAATCTGATGGACCTCGGCCACCAGCCGGTCGCGCCGAGCGCCGTACCGCTCGCGCTTCCCGGTGCGGCCGTTCCCCGCGAGCTCACCGGCGCGGAGATCGAGGAGATCATCGAGCGCTTCGCCGTCGCGGCGAAGGTCTGTGAGGATGCCGGTTTCGACGGCGTACAGCTCCACGCGGCCCACGGCTACCTCGCCACCCAGTTCCTCTCGCCGCTGACCAACCTGCGCGAGGACGAATGGGGCGGCGACGCCGAGCGGCGGATGCGCTTCCTGATCGAGGTCGTACGCCGCGTACGCGGCCGGGTGGGTCCCGGGTTCGCCGTGTCTGTGAAGCTCAACTCCGCCGACTTCCAGCGTGGCGGGTTCACCGAGGACGACTCGCGCGCCGTCGTCGAGGCCCTGGCGCTGGAGGAGGTGGATCTGATCGAGGTCAGTGGCGGCAACTACGAGTCACCGGCCATGTCGGGCTCGGCCGCCTCCTCGACGCGGGCACGTGAGGCGTACTTCCTCGACTACGCGCGGTCCGTTCGAGAGGCGGCCGGAGACGTACCGCTCGCGGTGACCGGCGGGTTCCGTTCGCGCTCCGGGATGCAGGAGGCGCTCACCGCCGGGGACTGCGACCTCATCGGCATCGGGCGCCCGACGGTGACGACCACCGACTCCGCCGATGTGATCCTCAAGGGACACGCAGCGGAGCTGAGCACCCACGAGATCGGTCCCGGCATGCGCGGTCTGCTCGGCCGGTTCGCAGATCTGAAGGCTCTCGACGGAGTCCTCAACCTCGCCTGGAACACCGACCAGATGCACCGGCTCGCCCGCGGGCAGGAGCCGGATCTCGACCGTGGTGTGCTGCGCACCGCGGTGGCCATGGTGCGCCGCAACGGCCGGGTCTCGTTCGCGCCGCGCCGGGGCCTGAAATGAGCCGCCGCGCCTACGACCTCGCCGACAAGGTCGTCCTGGTCACCGGTGGCAGCGGCGGGATCGGTGCCGCCACGGTCCGCACCCTGCTCGAGCGAGGAGCCCGCGTGGCGGTCGCCGACATCGACCAGACGACGCCCGAGCGGGCCGGTGAGCTGCATGCGACCGACACCTTCGGATGCGTCGCCGACGTACGCGACCCCGCCTCGCTCCAGGCGGCGGTCACCCAGACCGTCGACCGGTACGGCCGACTCGACGTCGTGATCGCCAACGCCGGTCTCCTGGCCAAGGCCGCGACGCTGCGCAACACGCCCACCGCGGACATCGAGGCCACCCTCGCGGTCAACGTGACCGGTGTCGCGAACACGGTCTCGGCCGCGCTGCCCCACGTGATCGCGCAGCGTGGCCAGGTCGTCCTGATCAGTTCCGTGTTCGCCTTCCTCAACGGCATGGGCACGATTCCGTACGCCATGAGCAAGGCGGCCGTCGAGCAGCTCGGACGCGGCCTCCGTGTCGAGCTCGCCGACCACGGTGTCTCGGTCCTCACGGCCTACTTCTCGCTCGTCCAGACCGACATGATCGCCCGCGGCGTCGACGAGGACCCGGTCGTCATGGAGCTGCTCGGCGCGCTGCCCAAGGCGATGTTGAAGCGGATCACCCCGGCGCAGGCCGCGGCCGGTATCGCCGACGGACTCGAGGCGCGCGCGGCCCGCGTCATCCGGCCGAACCTGTGGCGTCCGGTCTCCTCCTGGCGCGGCTTCCTGGGGCCCGTGCTCGACTCCCGCTTCGCCCGCGACCGCCGCATCCTCGACGTCCTCGCCCGTCTCGATGCCCGCCTTTCCACGCCTCCCGTCGCCGTCCCGGCGGCACTCTCACGAAGGAACAAGCCATGACCACCACCTGGAAGACCACTCCCAACAAGACGATCGACGTCGGCGGCACCTCGTTCGCCTACCGCGAGCTCGGAAAGCCCGGCGGCGTACCGGTGGTGTTCCTGCACCACTTCACCGCCGTCCTCGACGACTGGGACCCGCGCGTCCTCGACGGCGTCGCCTCCCAGCACCACGTGATCGCCTTCGACAACCGCGGCGTCGGCGCGACCGGCGGCCGGGTGCCGAACGACATCGAGGACATGGGGGCCGACGCGATCGCCTTCATCCGTGCGCTCGGCCACGAGCAGGTCGACCTGATCGGCTTCTCGCTCGGCGGTGCCGTCGCCCAGATGGTCGCCCTCCAGGCGCCCGACCTCGTACGCCGCATGGTGGTCGCCGGCAGCGGCCCGCGCGGTGGCGGCGGCATCTGGAAGATGCCGTTCATCGTCGGTGGTGCCTACACCAAGGCGTTCCTGACTCGGAAGGACCCGCGCCACTTCCTCTTCTTCCCGCGCACCACCGAAGGCAAGAAGGCGGCCAACGCCTACTTCGAGCGGCTCGCGGAGCGTACGACGGGTCGGGACAAGCCGATCTCCTCGCAGGCGGGCCTGGCTCAGCTGCGTGCGATCACCAGCGCCGGGATGCATTCCGCCGACGACCTGGAGCAGATCAAGATCCCGGTCTTCGTAGCCAACGGTGACAAGGACCTGATGGTCGCCAGCGAGCACTCCAAGGACATGGCGGCCCGGCTCCCCGACTCCCGGCTGCGGATCTACCCGTCCTCCGGTCACGGCGGCGTGTTCCAGTACCACCACGAGTTCGTCCCCGAGGTCCTGGACTTCCTCGGCCCGAAGACCGAGTCCGCGGCGTCCAGAGCGGCGATGAGCCGACCGGACTGATCATGGGCCTGGGTGCCAGGCGCGCAAGAGTGCGGTCTCGTGCGAGGCGAGGGCGGAAGCGGGGTCGGCTCCGAGGCCGACGCAGAACGTGACGCCCATCGGGACCAGCACCTCTCGGACCGGGTCGGCGAACTCGACGAAGTGGTTGGCCAGGTCGAGGGTGATGTAGCCGTGGACGTAACTCCACATGGCCCCGGCGGCCGCTCTCGGGTTGTCGATGGTGAGGTCGCTGGTGGTGCTCAGCCGCGTGGCCGCCTCGACCACGTGCGCGTAGGCGGCGTTGAACGCGGGGGAGTGTCCGGCTCGCCGCTCGCCCTTGGTCGGGGTGGGTCGGTAGGTCGCCCTGGTGGAGAGGCCGAACATGGCGTCGTACAGGTGCGGGTTCGCCTGGGCGTAGGACAGCGTGGTCAGTGCCATCGTGAACAGGTCGGCGATGGCGTCCTCGCTGGCACCGATCTGAGCGAACGCCTCGCCCAGCTGGTCGAAGCCGTGGTCCACCACGGCACCGAGCAGCTCCGGGACGCCGCCGAAGTAGTTGTAGACGACCATGCTCGACATGCCGGCCTTCGCAGCGACCGTCCTGGCCTTGATGGCCGAGGGGCCCTCCTCGGCGAGCATCGTGACGGCGGCGGCGATGAGTCGCTCCGGGATCCCGTTGGAGGGGCCGTCCGTCATCGTGGAATTCCTCGACATGGCCGTCATCGTCCCAAACCGGCGTCGGAGATGTGCGACATGGCGTGCTCGGCCAGTGCCGTGATCGTCAGGGCCGGGTTGACGCCCGGGTTGGCCGGAAGGGCGGCGGCGTCGCAGATGACCATGTTTCGGTAGCCGAACACCTGCAGCTCGGCGTCGACGACTCCGGTGGCCGGGCTCGTGCCGACCACGGCGCCACCGAGCACATGGGCGGTCATCGGCCGGTTGCCGAACACCTCGAAGACGCTGCTCTGCGCGATGCCTCCGGTGCGTTGGGCCAGCCACTTCGCGACCCGGTGGCCTGCGTCGATGTACGTCGGCGCGGGCCGTTCGGTGTCGCGCCCGGTGGTGAGCCGATATCCCGTCCCTAGGAGTCGCTTCCGCGCGACGAACCGGATCGCGTTGTCTCGCGGCTGCATGACCAGCATCATCAAGGTGCGTGCCGACCAGCCCGATCGCATCGTCGAGAACCAGCGGCGGGGGTGGCGCACCACGGTGCGGAGCCAGGCCGACAGGCGCCGTACACCCCGGCCCTCGCCCACCAGGACCGTGAACATCAGGCGCATGAAGTCGCCGCGCGGGCCGTAGGTGAGGAACTCGATCTGGGTGTCGCCGTCGAGGACCACCCGGCTGCTCGCGGTGACGTCGCGCCAGGTGCAGACGTCCTCGGGGAGCAGGACGGAGAGCACCGCCTCGCTGTTCGTACGCGCGAGGTGGCCCAGGCGGTCGCTGAGCGCGGGAAGTGTCCCACGGTGCTTGCAGTCCGCGAGGAGGGCGTTGGTGCCCACCGCGCCGGCGGCGAACACGACCCCGCGCGTGGTGATGCTCGTGCGGCGGCCGCGCCGGAGGCCTCCGGGACCGCGGGTGGTGACCCGGTAGCCGTCGCTGCCGTCGGCCGCGCCGAGCGGAGTCACGTCGACCACCTCGCGCTCGGCGAAGATCTGTGCGCCGTGCTTCTGGGCGAACCAGAGGTAGTTCTTGGTGAGCCGGTTGGCGGCACCGGTACGGCACCCGGTCATGCACTGCCCGCACCGGGTGCAGCCGGTGCGGTCCGGGCCTTCGCCGCCGAAGTAGGGATCCGGCACCGTGACGCCCGGCTCGCCGAAGAAGACCCCGACCGGCGCCGCAGAGAAGCTGCCACCGAACCGGTCGGCGACCTCGCGGGTCAGCCCGCTCGTCACGGACTCCCACGGCGTCGTACGCGCCCCGAGCATCCGCTCCGCTTCGCGGTAGTGAGGCTCGAGGGTCTCCTCCCATCGGTCGAGCCCTGCCCACTGGGAGTTGGCGAAGAAGGCCTCATGCGGGCGAAACAGGACGCCGCCGTACACGAGGCTTCCGCCGCCGACCCCGGTCTGGGTGGAGCTGAACACGTCCCGGAAGAGCACGTTGCGCATGATCCCGCGAAGCCCGATCTCTGGCGCCCAAATGAAGCGGCGGCTGTCGGCTGCCGATGCGGGCAGCTCTTCGTCGGCGTACGCGCGGCCGCGCTCGAGGACCGCGACCCGGTGACCCTTCTCGGCCAGGCGCAGGGCGGCGACGCTCCCGCCGAAGCCGGACCCGACCACGACCCAGTCGTGGTCGAACGGGGGATGAGTGGTGCTGTTCATGACATCTCCTCGGGGTTGTGGCGTCACGATAACTTCGTTATTGTCGTGTGACAAGCGTCGCACGAACGCGCTCGCAGCACATGCAACGGAGACCGGTCATGACAGAAGAAGTACGAGGCGACCTCGAGATCGAGGACCGCGGCCCGGTGCTGATCGCCCGCATCGATGGCGGTCCGCTCGGGCTGTTCGGCAACGACATCGCCGAGCAGCTCGACGCGCTCGTCGACCGCGCGGACAGCGATCCGGCGATCCAGGCCGTCGTGTTCACCGGCACCCATCCGGACCGCTTCGTCTCGCACGCCGAGGTGCGCTGGCTGCAGGAGGGCGGGGCCACCGTCCCCTCGGTCGGCGTCCGGGGTGCCTCCGCCCTCGCCCGCACGGCGCGCGGGGTGAACCGGGCCGGCGGACTGAAGGCAGCGCTCGGCAGGACACCGCTGTGGCCGGCGGTCCAGCTCGAGCGGGTGCACCAGACGTTCCTGAAGATGAACCGCAGCGGCGTCGTATTCGTCGCGGCCCTGAACGGGTCGGCGCTCGGTCTCGGGGCCGAGTTCAGCTGGGCCAACGACCTGCGGGTCATGGCTGAGGGGGACTACGTCATCGGTCAGCCGGAGGTCCTGCTCGGGATCATGCCCGGCGGCGGTGGCAGCCAGCGGCTTCCGCGCCTGGTCGGCAACCACAAGGCGCTGCTCGCGATCCTGTCCGGCGAGCCGTTCACACCTGCGCAAGCGCTGGAGATCGGCGCGGTCGACGAGGTCGTGACGCCGGACCAGGTGCTCGACCGAGCGATCGAGCTGGCCGAGCACCTGGGGTCGCGGCCGAAGGCGTCGCGCGCGGCGATCAAGCGGTCGGTCTACTTCGGCGGCTCGACGAGCCTCGAGGAGGGGCTGCACATCGAACGCTCCGAGTTCCTCGCCACCGCGCTCTCCGACATCGGCCAGGAGCTGATGCTCGACTACATGGCCAACACGGAGGCTGCTGGTGAGCTGCCGCTGTATCAGCCCGGAGTCTTCGAGGAAGTGCTCCATGCCGGCACCACCCGTGGTGCCGGGGCCGAGCGTCAGGAGGTCCGGCGATGAGCGGCCACACCGTCACCCGCCACGATGTCGGCTTCGACTCGGCCGGCGACACCTGCGCCGCCTGGCTCTTCCTGCCCGACGGCGTCACCAATCCTCCCGTGGTGATCCTCGGGCATGGTCTGGGCGCCACCCGGGAGATGCGCCTGGACGCGTTCGCCGAGCGATTCGCCCAGGCCGGGATCGCGGCGCTCGCGTTCACCTATCGCCACTTCGGCGACTCCACCGGCCAGCCCCGGCAGCTGCTGTCGATCAAACGGCAGCTGGCCGACTGGGACGCCGCCATCGCGTACGTCAAGGCGCGCCCCGACGTCGACGGCACCCGCGTCGCGGTGTGGGGGAGCTCGTTCGGTGGCGGTCACGCCATCGTCGTCGCCTCCCGCCATCCGGAGCTGCGCGCGGCGGTGTCCCAGTGCCCGTTCACCGACGGCCTCGCGTCGGCCCGCGCTCTCGGCCCGGTCGGCACGATGCGGCTGCTGCCCACCGTCGCCCGCGATCTCGTCGCAGCGACCCTGCGGCGGGACCCTGTGCTCATCACGCTGGCCGGGGCGCCGGGGGAGAAGGCGCTGATGACCGCCCCGGACGCCCTGCCCGGCTACCTCGCCCTCGTCCCGGAGGACACCGGCTTCGTCAACGAGGTCGCCGCCCGCGTAGCCCCCACCATCACCCGTCATCGTCCGGGCAAGCTCGCCAAGGACGTACGGATGCCGATCCTCTTCTGCATCTGCGACCACGACTCCGTCACGCCGCCCGAAGAGACGCTCGCCTACGCGCGCACGGCGCCTCGCGGCGAGATCAAGCGGTACGACGCCGGCCACTTCGACATCTACCTCGGCGAACCGTTCGAGACCGTCGTCGCCGACCAGACCGAGTTCCTCACCCGTCACCTGGAGGCCTGAACCATGACGTTCTCCACCATCATCGACCGGCGCGCCACCGACGACCCGACCGGTCCAGCCATCGCCGACTCGTCCCAACGGCTCACCAACGCCGAGCTCCTCGACCTGGTCCGTGCCGGTGCAGCACATCTCGCCGAGCTCGGCATCAGTGCCGGGGACGTCGTCGCGCTCAAGCTCACCAACCGCGTCGAGTTCGTCGTGCTGCTCTTCGCCGCGTGGCGACTGGGAGCGACCATCACGCCGATCAACCCGGCCCTGACCGACTCCGAGGTCGCGCGGCAGCTCGACGACTCCCGCGCGAAGCTGCACGTCATCGAAGCCGGCGCTCACCCGATCGGTGACATACCCGCCCTCTCGGTCTCCGACCTGCACCGGGAGCCGAGGCACGACGCGCCCGCGCCAGTCGTGGACAGCGCGCTGCTGGCGCTGCTCATCTACACCTCGGGCACCACCGGCGTACCCAAGGGGGTGATGCTCGACCACGCCAATCTCGAGGCCATGACCGCCATGGGGCGCGATGCCCTCGAGGTCGGTCCCGAGGACCGCTGCCTGCTGATCCTGCCGCTCTTCCACGTCAACGGCATCGTCGTCAGCATCCTCACCCCGCTCCTCGTCGGTGCCAGCGTCGTCATCGCGGACCGGTTCAACCCGCACACGTTCTTCGACACCGTCGAGCAGGAGCGTCCGACGTTCTTCTCGGCGGTCCCCACGATCTACAGCATGCTCGCCGCCCTTCCCGACGACGTACGTCCTGACACGAGCACGGTCAGGTTCGCGGTCTGCGGTGCCGCCCCGGCATCAGCCGACCTGCTCGCCCGGTTCGAGGACCGCTTCGGCTTCCCGCTCATCGAGGGCTACGGACTCTCCGAAGCCACCTGCGGCTCGACCATCAACCCGGTCGGCGGCCCCCGCAAGGCAGGAACCGTCGGGCTGCCGTTCCCCGGCCAGGAGCTGCGCATCCTCGGCGCGCACGGCAACCCGGTGCCTCCCGGCGAGAACGGCGAGGTCACCGTCCGCGGGGCCAACGTCATGCGCGGATACCTCGGCCGCCCAGACGACACCGCCGCAGTCATCAAGGACGGCTGGCTCACGACCGGCGACCTCGGCCACCTCGACGAGGACGGCTACCTCACCATCGTCGGCCGGTCCAAGGAGATGATCATCCGAGGTGGCGAGAACATCTACCCCAAGGAGATCGAGGACGTCATCGCCGGCGACCCGACAGTCCTCGAAGTCGCTGTGATCGGACAACCCGACGAGAAGTGGGGCGAGGTCGTGGTCGCCTTCGTCCAGGCTCGTCCGGGCGCGACGATCGACGTCGAGGGCCTGATGTCGAGGTGTCAGGAGCAGCTCAGTGGCTACAAGCGACCCACCGCGATCCATGTGCTCGACGCGCTGCCCAAGAACACCGTGGGCAAGCTCGACAAGCGGGCACTTCGCAACCATTGGTGAAGCCCCCCAGGACCTTGCGAGCGACGTGTCGCCGGTGCCTGCATTGAGCTTGGTGTGGACCGCGCACCCGAGGGCTCAGTCCACGAGAGCATCGCCAGGGTGCCGCCGTGCACCGTGCGCTGTCCTGATCGGGGTGCAGCGCCGTTCCTCGGTGTGAGCTCGAAGGCGGGTCGGTCTTGGTGAGGGCGTGCCGCGCGCGTCAGATCCTCGACAATTGTGGTGTTCGACAGGCCGCCGGCCTCGCCCGCGACCTGCAGCATCGCGCGGCCACCGGTCTGCTGCAGGTCTCGAGCGAAGCAGGCTCCGCGGGCACGACGGGAACCTACCGCCTCGGCAGTCACCCAATCCGCCGCATGCCGCGACCTGCGGTCGTGAATGTGCACGCAACCAAGCGAGGGGAGAAGAAGCCGAACGCAGGAGACTCCGAAGCGGCCCCGAAACGCGGGGGGCGCAGCCGGACAGCGAACCCGCTTCAGCGCCCGATGCCGATCTGGTTCGAGGGAGAGGCACCAGCAGTCCTGGAGCGGATCGGCCGACTCGGCGACGTTGGTTTCCGCCAGTCCATGTCACGCCTGGGAAGCGCGCGGCAGTGTGTCTCGTGCAGGTTGGCGACGCGGCCGCGAAGGCAGGACGACAATTCGCCGACATCGGGATCGAGCCGACGCTCTACGTGGCGACGATGACGATCAGGAGGCATTCGAATTCGTGTCCGCGTGGCGTGAGCGCGGTGCCACTCACCTGTGTGTTGATACTCGAACGGTCATCGGCTAGATGAGTCCTATGCGATCGCCGTAGGTCATTGATAATACGTTGAGGATGGGCTGTCAGCCGTTGACTCGGCCGGTGGGGTTGTTGCCCCTGTTCTTCTCACGGTGTCGAATCGCGAGGAACGGGGCGAACTCGTCCCAGGCGTTGCGCCAGGTGTTGATCATCGCGGGATAGCGCTCCTGTCAGCGTTCGGTGAAGTCGGCGAACTCGGCCTACGCAGCGGTGATGGTGGGTGCGGTGTAGATCCGCCGGAGCCCGGTGGTGACCTTGCCCCAGTCCTTCCTGCTCGACAAACGCAGGCTGTTGCGGACCAGGTGGACCACGTAGGTCTGCACGGTCGCGTCGGGCCAGACCGCGCGGATCGAGTCCGGGAGCCCTTTGAGCCCGTCACAGCACACGGTGCACACGTCTTGGACACCTCGGTTCTTCAGATCGGACAGCATGGTGCCCCACTGCTTGGCGCCTTCCCCGCCGCTGGGTCCGACCCAAATCCCGAGGACGTCTCGAACGCCCTCGAGGTTCACGCCCATCGCAACGTAGAAAGCTCCACACATCAGTAGAGCTCGATCAGCAGCCGGTCGCTGGTGGCGCGAGAGACGCAGAGAGCCAGCTGGGTATCCCTGTCGGTGGTGGTGAGGCAGTTGTCCCGGTGGTCGACGGTTCCCTCCAACAAGCCCGAAACGCACGATCCGCAGACGCCTTCCTCGCAGGACTTGAAGACGTCGACGCCATTGTCCTCGAGGACCCCGAGGATGGAGCGGTCCGCGGGGACCTGGAACGTCTCGCCGGTGTCGAGCTCGACGGTGAACGCGCGGTCGCCGCTGGTGTCGACGTCGGCAGCGACGAAGTTCTCGATATGGACCTGGGCCTCGCCGACCTTGTCCGTGAACGTCGCGACGACCAGGTCCATGAATCCCTGCGGCCCACAGGTGTAGACGTGGCTGCGGGCGGTGAGCCGGGGCATGATCGTGGCGAGGACCTCCGGGTGCCTGGCCCGCGGCACGCCGAGGTGGATCCGGACCCGGTCTCGGAACTCGGCACGACTCTCGAGGAGGTCGACGAAGGCGGCCTCCTCGCGGGAGCGGGCGAAGTAGTGGAGCTCGAACTCGGCGCCACGGCTGTGCAGGTCGTACGCCATCGACAGCATCGGCGTGATCCCGATACCGCCCGCCACCAGGACGTGCTGGTCGGCGTCGTCGGCGACCGCGAGCAGGTTGCGCGGCTTGCTCACCTTGAGGTGGTCACCGACCTGGACCTCGTGGATCGCCGCCGATCCGCCCCGCGACCGGGGCTCCCGCTTCACTGCGATCAGGATCGACTCGGGATCGTCCGGGGGCATGCACAGGGAGTACTGCCGGAGCACGCCGGTGGGCCCGACGACGTCGATGTGGGAGCCCGCCGGATAGGGCTTGAGGGCCTGGCCGTCCGCGCGCACCATCCGCAGCGTGCGGATGTCCGGTGCCTCCTCGGCGATGTCGACGACACGGAAGACGATGTTCGTCATCGGGTGCTCCTGGTGTGTGCGGTTGCGGGTCAGCGGAGGTAGAGACCGCCGTTGGCGTCCCAGCAGGCGCCGGTGACGGATGCGGCGTCGGGGGAGGCGAGGAGGGCGACCATCTCGGCGATGAAGCGCATGCTCCCGAGACGGCCGACCGGGATGCCGGCGACGAGTCCGTCGAGCCCGTCGCCGACCAGCTCGTGGACCATCGGACTGTCCTGGGGGCCGGGGGAGACGGCATTGACCGTGACCCCGCGGGCCGCCAGCTCACGGGCAAAGACCTTCGTCGCCGACAGCACCGCACCCTTGGAGGAGGCGTAGTGGCCGCCGGTGGCGGTGCCGCCGTTCTGGCCGGCCAGCGACGCGATGTTCACGATCCGGCCGTAGCCTGCCTCGGCCATCGCCGCCCCGAACACCTGGCAGGCGTAGAAGGTGCCGTTGAGATTGACCCGCATGACCTGGTCCAGCTCGTCCGGGGTGATCTCGAGCAACGGCCGGGCCTGTGTGCGGGCCGCATTGTTCACGAGCACCTCGATGCCACCGAAGTCGGCCACGACGGCGGCGTGCAGCTGCTCGACCGCCTCACGCTCGGCGACGTCGACGGGGTAGGCACGCACCTCCGGGCCCTGCGCGGAGAGCTCGGTGGCAAGACCGGAGGCCGCCTGGCCGGAGATGTCGGCGACCGCGACGCGGTGCCCGCCGGCGTGCAGTCGGCGGACGATCTCACGGCCCAGCCCGGTCGCGCCGCCGGTGACCACCGCGGCCGGGGCCGATGCCTCGGCGCTCACAGAAGGAACCCGGCCGCGGGGACGGCGTCGTCGGCGTCGACGAGGCGGACCACCTTGCGAACGATACGGTCCTCGACAGGCGTCGCTCCGAGCCGGATCACGTGGTCCACGTCGCCCGCCCAGAGGTCGTGGCTGCCTCGCTTGTAGGCGACCAGGATCTGGGCGGCGCGCAATGAGACCTCGTCGTCGGACACGGCGGTCGGTACGAAGCGGGACACGGTGCGTACGGTCGTGGCGGCATCGACCGCGGCGATGGCGAAGCCCTCGGTCATCCGGGCCACGCGCAGCCGCCGCATCCGGGCGTCGTCGTAGACCATGTTGAGGATGTCGTCGAACGACTCGGCGTCGCGGTCGATCGGGATGGCGTAGACCGCGTCGTCGCTATAGAGGGCCTGCCAGGTCTCGTAGTCCTTGGCGTCGAGGGCGGCGGCCTCGCGCCAGATCAGCTCGATCGCGCGGACCACCCGCGGATCGGTCAGGGACAGCGCCGGGGTCTCCGGGAGGGTCTCAGTCATCGCTCATCATCTGCTTCCACTGCTGGTACGCGGCGCGCATCCCGGTCTCGTCGGTCACGTGGCTGGTGGGCCAGCCCTCGCCGGACGGCTTCTCGCGGCCCAGGCCGCGGTTGACCATGATCGGCATCTCGGGTGCGCCCTGCGCGCCGCGCTGTACGCGGTCCCAGCCCTCGGAGTCGTCCGGGGTGCCGAAGCCGAACGGGCCCTGGAAGTGCTCATGGGCACGCAGCCGCTCACGGTTGACCGGGTCGACGATCTCGGCCGGGCCGTCGGGGCCGAGGGCGACATGCTCGATGTAGGTCTCGTTCACGCTGATCGGCCGCAGCACACGGAAGAAGGAGATCGACATCGACACGTTCGGGAACAGGTTGAGGTTGAAGCCGGTGCCGTGCGCGGCCCGGACCAGCCGGCGGATCTCGGCCTCGTCGACGCCGCGCTCGCGCAGCTCGGCGACGAGCTGGTCGAACCGGGGCTGCAGCGGCTCGCTGCCGTCGTCGGTCTCGAGGTCGGAGTGCTCGGGCACCATCTGCATCACCGAGTGGCCATTGCCGAGGTCGTGCGTGACCGCCGTCGGGTCGGTCATGAACGACATCATCTCGGCGGTCTCGGCGTCGACCGAGGCCATCCACGACCGGTGCACGATCGGGAAGTGGTAGCCGTCGGTGGTGTTCTCGAGCTGGATCTTCCAGTTGCCCTTGAACTTGAACTGGTGGGTGCCGAGCACCTTGATCGGGTAGCCGCCGCCCTGCGCCATGAACCGGTCGATCCACAGCTTCGCGTCGCCGAGGAAGTCCTCCAGCGGCTCGATGTCCTCGGCAAACGTCGCGAAGACCATCCCGCCGTACGACTCGGTGCGCAGCTTCTTCAGGCTGAGCCCGGACTTGTCCATGACTCCCTCGTAGCCGTCCGGGTACGGGATTCCGCGCAGCTGGCCGTCCAGGCCGTAGGACCACGCGTGGTAGGGGCAGGTGAAGCCGTTGGCGTGGCCGGTGCGCTGCTCGCACAGCGAGGCACCCCGGTGCCGGCACCGGTTGACCATGGTGTGGATGTTGCCCTTGCGGTCGCGGGTCACGATGACCGGCTGCCTGCCGACGTACGTCGACTTGAAGCTGCCGGCCTTGGGCAGCTCGGACTCGTGGGCGACCCAGACCCAGGTACTCTCGAAGACCTTCGTCATCTCCTGCTCGAAGATCTCCGGGTCGGTGTACATCCGCCCGGCGACGCGGTCATCGAGCACCAGGTCGGCAGGGGGCAGGTCGTGGACGGTGTCGGCCGTGAAATCGGTGGTCATCGGACTGCGTCCTTCTTCTCGGGTTCCTCGTACTCGCGTGGTGAGAGGGCGCGGCCGATCCGCGCCTCGATCTTGGCGAACTTCCAGAGCTTCCAGGGGCTCGTGCCGACGCCGATGGTCCGCAGCAGGCCGCACGCTTCCTTGACCGTCTCCTGGGTGTCGACGTCGCAGAGCAGGTAACAGGTCCAGGGCCAGCCCTCGGAGGGACCGACCATGTGGGAGTCATCGTCGATGTCTCCGATGAAGTCGACCCCCGGCAGCGCTTTGATGCCGTCCATCAGGCCGACGAACGCGGTCCAGACGTCGCCGGGCTCGACCCCGCCCTCGGGCAGGTCGAAGAAGTTCTGGTTGATGCCGATGCAGAACAGGACGCGGAGCGGCGGCGCGTTCATGGGCGGTCTCCTCTCGGGTAAGGGGCGGTTCACTGGAAGGCGGGGACGGTGGGCGGCTGGCCCATCAGCACGGCGCCGGCGGCGTCGTACATCGCGGGCCCGAGGAACGCGTGCTGCTGGGGGACCAGGGCATCGCCGAGCAGCCACTGCAGGGGATGGGTCGTGCTGATCGCGCCGGTGCCGGACAGGTGGATGACCTGGTTCACGACCTCGGCCGCCGTCTTTGCGAGATGGGTCGCGGAGAGGCGCAGGTGGGCGTTGTGGTGGCTCGTGGCCGGGTCACCGGCGAGGACGGTCTGCCAGGTCTCGTCGGTGACCTCGTAGAAGTACGCCCGGGCCGACCGCAGGCTCGCCTCGGCCTCGGCGAGGCCGATCCGGTAGTAGGCACGGTCGGCGAGCTTCGGTGCCCCGGTGACGCCGGTACGTCCGGCCCCGACCTCGGTGGCGAAGTCGAGCGCGGACCGGGCGACGCCGGCGCCGACGACGGCGAGCACCTGGGCGGCGTACGCGAGGGTGGGGTAGCGGTAGAGCGGCTCGTCCACGGTCGGCTCGCCGCCACGGATGAAGGTCCACTCGCGGGGCACCTCGACGTGGTCGACGGCGAGGTCGAACGAGCCGGTGCCCTTCATGCCGATGACGTCCCACTCCTGCACGATCTCGACATGGTCGGGACGGAGCAGCGCGGTGCGCGGCTTGCCGGCCGTGGAGTCGTCGCCGGGGATGCCGACGCCGAGGATGTCCGCGCCCATGCACCCGCTGGCGAACTTCCAGCGGCCGTTGATCAGGAAGCCGGCCTCGGTGGGCTCCGCGTGCTGGACGGGGAACAGCCCGGCCGCGAAGCACACGTCCGGACCGTCGGCATAGAGCTCGGCCTGTGTCTCGAGCGGAAGAGCGGCGAGGTAGACCAGCGCCGAGCCGAAGCTCGCGACCCAGCCGGTGGATCCGTCCACCGCCGAGATCCGCTCGATCCGCCTCAGGAACTCCGCCGGCGGCAGCGGCTCCCCGCCGAACCGCTGCGGGGTCGAGGCACGGTAGATACCTGTCTCCTTGAGCCGGGCGACGAAGTCTCGCGACACGTAACGCTGGTCGCGGAACTCCTGCCGGCGGCTGGCGAGCTCCACCAGAACGTCCTCGAGCGGGACCGTCGCTGTACGGCTCTCCTGGGTCTGGACCATCGGGCTGCTCCTCATCGATCGGGTCTGTCCCCGACGCTAGGTTCGGGCCGGGGCAGCGTCGATTGGTCATTGCCTGCGGCGTCGGGGGATTCCCTCCCAGGGCCGTAGGGGATTCCTTCAGCAGCTCGGCATGCCAGGGGCTGCCGTAGACCGCGGGGCGCTCCTACGCTGGCCGGTATGCAGGTCGACTCCGCAGCACCCGAGCTGGTGACCGATGACTTCGTCGCGATGATGGACGCGTCCAGCATGTGCGTGCTGATCCACGACGCCGGGACGAAGAACATCCTGTGGGCCAACCGCGCGGCCTGCGACATGCTCGAGTTCACGGTCACCGAGATCCGGCCGCTCAAGGCCAACGACATGAGCAGCTCGGCCCAGCAGTACGACCGGGTCCTCGGACGGGCGTGGCTCCAGGACGCCGTCGAACGCGGTTCCAGCCGGATCGAGTGGCACTATCGCTCCCGGTCCGGCCGGATCATCCCGACCGACGCGATCGCCGTCCGGGTCGAGCTCGCCCAAGGCCCCGCCGTCATGGTGCAGTTCCGCGACATCGCGCGGGAGCAGGAGGTCGAGCGCGAGCTGAAGCTGACCACGTCGTACGTCGACGCGCTGGCGCGGCACACCTCGACCGTCGCGTTCCTGCTGGACGAGGCGGGTGCCGTACGCTTCGCCACCGACTCTGCGCTCAGCTACATCGGGCTGACCGGCGACGACGATCCGCCCGCGGGGCACCCGCTGACGACGTACGGGCGGCTGCGGAGGGGCGGCCGGCCGGTGTCGTGGGAGGACACCGCGGCGGGTGCTGCGCCGGTCGGGCCGGTCCAGCTCGAGCTGTTCGGCGACGGCGCGAGCACGACCTGGCTGGAAGGGAGTATCGAGCGGCTGCGTGTCCAGGAGGTCGACGCCTACCTGATGATCCTGCACGACGTCTCGGAGCGCGTCCGGGGCGAGGCCCGGCGTGAGCTGGAGCTGCGCCACGAGAACTATCTCGCCCGCTACAACGCGATGGGCGACATGGCGATGGCGATCGCGCACGAGCTCGGCCAGCCCCTGGCGGCGGCCGGCAACTTCATCGCCGGGATCCGGGGGCGCGCGACCACGCTGGCCCAGGACGGCGAGATGCCGCAGCGCTTCGCCGACCAGGTGGCGTACGGGCTGGACAGCGCCGCCCGCCAGATCGACCGCGCGACCGGGATCGTCAGCGCGCTGCGCTCGTTCGTCGGCCACCTCGAGCAGGTCGAGCAGGTCGTCGACCTCAACGAGGTGGTCCGCGAGTGCCTCTACTTCATCCGGCTCCGGGCAGCCGCGAGCGACGTCGAGTTGCAGGTTGATCTGGGCGACGTACCCGTTCTGGTTCGCTGCGAGCAGGTGCTGACCGGTCAGGTGGTGATGAACCTGTGCTTCAACGCGATCGACGAGATGGCCGCCTGCGACGAGGCGGTACGGCGGATCGAGGTGACCGTGCGGACCACGGACGGGATGGGCGTGGTCACTGTGGACGACCAGGGCCGAGGCTTCGCGCGCGACCCGTTCGCCGAGTCGTTCACCAGCAAGGAGGCGGGCAGTGGGATCGGTCTGGCGCTGAGCCATCGGATCATCACCCGCCAGCACGGGAGCATCTGGGCGGAGCACCGTGAGTCCGGCGGGTCCCGCTTCGGCTTCGCGCTCCCTCTGGCCGAGGAGCCGGCGGCCTAGGGGAAATCCTCAGCGGGCGGGGTGGAACTCTCGATATCTCGGCGGCCGGAGCCGGGCATAACGTCGAGACATGTCCGACGAGCTCACCACGAACCAGCGTGAATTCCGCGCCGCCATGGCGAACCTGTCGGCCGCCGTGAACGTCGTCACGACCGATGGCGTCAGCGGGCGGGCCGGGATAACCGTCAGTGCGGTGTGCTCGGTGACCGACACGCCGCCGACACTGCTGGTGTGCGTCAACCAGTCCAGCTACACCCACGACATCTTCCGTACGAACCGACGGATCGCCATCAACATCCTCGGCCGTCAGCACGAGGAGCTCGCGATGCACTTCGCGGGTGCGACCGGGTTGTCGATGGAGCAGCGGTTCGCCCTTCCCGCCTGGGACCACGACCGTCACGGGGTACCGGTGCTGGACGACGCGGCAGCCGTCCTGGTCGGACGCGTGGGAGCCGAGTTCACCCAGGGAACCCACACGGTTCTCTTCGTCGAGGTGGACCACGTCAGCGTGCACGAAGAGGCTGGCGCGCTGCTCTACTTCCAGCGCGGATTCCATCAGATCACGCCCGCGACGCGGGTCGCGGCGAGCGCCTGAAGCGGGGAGCCAGATGAGCGAACGTACGACGCTGATGTGCTACAACGACACCCACGGCTACGGCTGGCGCCATGTGGATCTTTTCGTCCACGACGCGGAGGGCCGAGAGCTCAACTGGGTGCACTGGCAGGTCCCCGCCGATGGCCCCGACGCCGCCGACGACGTCACCGCGAGGGTCGAGCCGTCGCTGCGGCGTACGTCCGAGTGGCGGCACGCGGTGAGCGCGAGCGGGATGGACTACTGGGAGGCGGATGCCGCCTGGGTGGAGGAGGCGTGACCAGGTCTCCGTGGTCGTTGCGTACGCTGGTCGAGGATCTGCGAACCGGCCGGACCACGTCCGAGGCCGTGTGGACACGGTTCTGTGAGCGGGTCGAGGAGACCGATCCGGCCCTGCGCGCCTGGGTGGCTCTCGCCGGCCCGGCCCCGGCGCCCGCCAAGGGACCGCTGGGTGGCGTCCCGCTCGGGGTCAAAGACATCATCGACGTGGCCGGGTTGCCGACCCGGTGCGGTGCCGCCGTACGTTCTGACGCTCTGCCGGCGGAGGCGGATGCCGCGATCGTGTCGGCCTGGCGTGCCGTGGGTGCGATCCCGGCCGGCAAGACCGTGACCACCGAGTTCGCCTTCTTCGCACCCGGGCCGACCGCCAACCCAGCAGCGCCGGGGCACACTCCGGGTGGCTCCTCGAGCGGTTCGGCGGCCGCGGTCGCATCCGGCCAGGTGCCGCTGGCGCTCGGCTCGCAGACCGCCGGCTCGGTGACCAGGCCCGCCTCCTACTGCGGTGTCGCGTCGTTGGTCATGAGCCATGGACGGTTCCCGGTCACCGGGGTCACCGGTCTGAGCCCGAGCCTGGACAGCCACGGAGTCCTCGCCGCCTCGGTGTCCGACCTCGCGCTCGCCTGGGCAGCCCTCACCGGCGCCCGGGACGTGGGCGTCGGCCCGCTCGGGCCTCCGCCGCGGATCCTGCTGTGGACCGCCGATCCGCTCGACGTCGTCGAGGAACCCATGCGCGCCGCGTTCGCCGCAGCGGTCGAGCGACTGCGCGCGGCCGGGGCGATCGTCGACCGGTTCCCCGAGGAGCGGCTCGTCGCGGACCTGACCCGCGCGCACCCGGTCGTGATGTCGTTCGAGGCTGCCCGCGAGCGTGCCGAGGAGCTGGCCAGGGCCGATGAGATCAGCGATCAGCTGGCCGGGCTGCTCCGGACGGGGGAGGCGACGTCCCTGGTGGACTATCGCGCAGCCTCCGAGGTGGTGGATGTCGGGGAGGGCGTGGTCGGCCGACTGCTGTCGTCCTACGACGTCGTCCTCGGGCCGGCCGCTCCCGGCCCCGCACCGCACGGGCTCGACGCCACCGGCGACCCGGTGCTCAGCCGAGCCTGGCAGGCCATGGGACTGCCGACGGTGGCGGTCCCTGGTCTGGTCGACGACCATGGGCTGCCGCTCGGTGTCCAGCTGGTCGGCCCCCGGCGCGGCGAGACGGACCTGCTCGGCCATGCCGCGTGGGTGGAACGACACCTGACCGGGTTGCTCCGGTCCTAGAGTGAGGGTGGTACCCCATGAACCCTTCCGACTCCGCGCAGCCCGTTGACCCAGTGGATCCGGTGGTCCACATCGTCGATGACGACGAGGACCTCCGGCAGTCGCTGGTTTTCCTGTTCGAGAGTGTCGGTATCACCGCGTTCATCTACCCGGACGCACCGACGTTCCTCGACGAGATGGACCCGGATGAGCCGAGCGTCGTCATCGTCGACGTACGGATGCCCGGACTGAGCGGGTTCCAGCTGCAGGAGCAGCTGGTGGCGCGGGGATATCCCGCGCCGGTGATCTTCTGCTCGGCCCACGGCGACATCCCGATGTCGGTGCGTGCCCTGCGCCAGGGCGCGGTGGACTTCCTCGAGAAGCCCTACGAGCCGCAGAAGATGCTCGAGGTCGTCCAGGAGCACCTCGCGGTGGCGGCCCGCCGGTTCGCCGAGGACCGGTGCCGCCGCGCCGTCTCCGCGCGGATCGACTTGCTCACCCCGCGCGAGCGAGAGGTGCTCCGCCTCGTCATCGCCGGGCTCCCGAGCCAGCACATCGCGCGCCAGCTCGGGACCAGCGTCAAGACGGTCGATGTGCACCGCGCCCGGATCAAGGCGAAGACCGAGGCCGAGAGCCTCGGCACGCTCGTCCGGGACGTACTGCAGTACCGCGTCACGGTCTAGTCACGTCCCGGACGGTCCCGGCGGGTCCATCAGGACCGATGTCGTCGGGTACGCCGAGGCGAAGCCGTCAGGCAGCGGCGCGACGAACACGTTCTCGGTGCGCGTACGCGTGATCCGCCAGCGGCCGTCGTCCTCGCGCCGGAAGGCGTTGTTGAGCCGGCTCGACCGCAGCAGGGCGGTGCCGTCGGCGAACAGCCACGGCTGCATGTGGATCCACTGTCCCTCCGCCCGGTCGCTGTCGACGTGGATCTGCTCCGAGGTCAGGTAGTGGGCGTTGAGCACCAGAGCCGGCGTCCGGTCAGGTGACCAGAACCGCTCGAAGTGGGCCCGGATCTGGTCGTGACCCACCGCCCGGCCGAACTGGCCGTCGTACTGCTCCCCGACGCCCTCCCATACGGCGTCGGGGGCGTAGAGGTCCATCACCAGGTCGATGCGTCGGGCATCGTCGGTCACGCCCGCCTCGGGACAGGGCGTGTCGCACAGGAACATGTAGCGGGCCTGCAGGCGGCGGATGTCCGCCTCCGCCTCCAGGACCGCCACTCGGCGCCGCAGCGCCTCCAGCTCGGCGGTCATCGGCCCGTCCTCGTACGGATCGGCGCGGTCTCGGGGAGCATGAGCAGGCACACCACGGTCACGGCCATCCCGGCGGCGAGGTAGTAGCCGACGGAGGCCGCCTGACCGGTCCATTCGATGAGCCGGTTGGCGACCGAGGGGGACAGACCGCCACCCAGCACCGCGCCGACCTGGTAGGCGAGACCCGCACCGGACTGGCGCTGCTCGGGGGTGAACAGCTCGGTGAGGAAGGTGATGAGCGGCCCGAACAGGAAACCGGTCAGGAAGAAGCCGCCGGCGATGGCGAGCGCCCACGTGGCCAGCGACCCCTGCTGGGCGATGGGAAAGAGGACCAGCATGTACGCCAGGACGGCCGCCGCCGCTGCGAGCATGACCGGCTTGCGCCCGAGCCGGTCGGAGAGCCGGGCGCCGGCTACTACGGTGACGGCGTGCACGGCGAGGCCGGGCAGCGTGCACCACAGGACCGACTTGATGTCGAGACCGAGTCCCTTGGGGGCGGGGGAGGCGGCGTAGGAGAGCATGAAGCCGGCCAGGACGAACATCACGGCGTTGAGGCCCATGTTGGCGCCGGCGGCCAGCAGCAGTCGGCGCCAGTTGTCACGCAGGACGCTCCAGATCGGGATGCGGACGATGTGCTGGGGCGTCTGCTCGGAGGCCAACTCCCGGAACACCGGCGACTCCTCGAGCGCGCGCCGGGCCCAGATCCCGAGCAGGAGGACGAGGGCTCCGGCGAGGAACGGGATACGCCAGCCCCAGCTCTGCACCGTGCTCGCCGGCAGGTAGAAGACGAGCACGAATGCCAGGTTCGCGAGGAGCGCGCCGAGCGGCGAGCCGAGCGCGACGAAGGCGCCGTACGCGGCTCGTTGAGGGAGCGGCGCGTGCTCCACGGCGAGCACCGAAGCACCGCCGAGCTCGCCGCCGCGGGAGAACCCGTGCACCATGCGCAGCACGATCAGCAGGACCGGTGCGGCGACCCCGATGGAGGCGTACGACGGGAGGAGGCCCATCAGGACGGTGGCCCCGCCCATCAGGTAGAACGTGATGAGCATGGCCCGGCGCCGGCCGTGGCGGTCGCCGACCCAGCCCATGACGATGGCGCCGAGCGGAGCGACGACGTACCCGAGCGTGTAGGTCGCGAGGCTCATGAAGGATGCGAACCAGGGATCGGTGTCCCCGGAGAAGAAGACGGCCGGGAAGACCAGCGCCGAGGCGACGGTGTAGATCGAGAAGTCGAAGAACTCCAGCGATGTCCCGGCGCCGGCGCCGATGGCCAGTCGTCTGGTCTGGGCGGGTGTGATGCGTTCCGGTGCCGTCGTGTCGGTCATGGGATCTCCTGGTGTGGTGTGGACCAAAGCACAGTAGGAATCGCGCAGGTCAACCGGCCATTGGAGGAGTCCTGCCCTGGGGTGAGGGAATCCTTTAGGGGCCTCACGTCACAGGTGCCACGACGACGCGGGGCTGTTGGGCATATGACGACCATGTGCCCCGGTGAGGGTGGCGCGCCCAAGGTCTGGCGTCTCAGCCCTGCCGACGCTGCTGGGAGAACTCGACGAACGCCGCCGCCCGCCGGTTGAGGCGGGCAGCCTGCGGCCAGATCACCAGCACGTGGGACTCGCCGACCGGATCGGCGATCTCCTTCACCACGACCTCGCGGCCCTCGTACGTGCGGTCGTTGGCAGGACGCTGCACGAGTAGTGCGTAGCCCATCCCGCGCCCCACCAGTGCCCGGGTCAGCTCGAACGTCGTCGGGCGGTAGCGGACGTCGGGTCGGATGTCGAACTCGTCGAAGATCGCCAAGGTGTTGTGGGAGCTGGGTGGCGCGTCGAGCAGAACCATCGGCTCGTCCGCCAGATCGGCGAGCGACACGGCCTGCTCGTGGGCGAGCCGGTGGCTGGCGGGTAGAAGGATGTGGGGCCGTCGGGAGTCGATGACCGCCCGCTCCATCTCGGGCTGGATCTCCATGTCGTAGACGATCGCCAGATCGAGCTCGCCGTGGAGCAGCTTGCGCTGAAGGACGTCTTGAGTTCCCTCCACGAAGTCGATGGTCAGTCCGGGGTGCAGCGCCGTGAAGTCCTGCAACAGCGGCGGCAGAGCCGTCGGGGCGAGCGTCACGTAGCAGCCCAGGGTCAGTACGCCGCTGAGCGCGTCGCCGCCCGAGGCGACGCTGGCGAGGTCCTCGGCATGCCGCAGCAGCTCCCGAGCGTGGCGCAACACCTGAGTGCCGGTCGGGGTGAGGGTCACGCCGTGCGCCTTCCTGCGCACCGCGAGCTGCACGTCGAGTGCGCGCTCGAGGTCCGTGAACGACTGGGAGATCCCTGGTTGGGATACGTGCAGGCGCGCCGCGGCGTCGCTCAGGGTGCCTTCCTCCGCGATGGCGACGAAGTACTCGAGCTGGCGGAGCGAGAAGCGAACACTCATTGGCTCACCTTATGAAGATCAGAGATTACTTGTTCTTTTCCACACTACGTGACGGCTGCCACAGTGAGTGAACCCAAGCCCGACCCGAGGAGCACCTCATGACCGCGACCCACTCACCGGCGTCGCCCACCACGCGGGTGAGCCCGCTCAAGGTGGCCACAGCATCGTTCGTCGGAACCGCCATCGAGTGGTACGACTACTTCATCTACGGCATGGCCGCGGCGATCGCCTTCGGTCCGCTCTTCTTCCCGTCCTTCTCCCCGATGGCCGGAACTCTCGCCGCGTTCGCGACGTACTCGGTCGGGTTCCTCGCCCGCCCGCTCGGAGGCATCGTGATGGGCCACTTCGGTGACAAGGTCGGCCGCAAGTCGATGCTCGTCACCTCCCTTCTCCTGATGGGGGTCGCGACCGCAGGTGTGGGCCTGCTGCCGACGTACGACCAGGTAGGGGTCTGGGCACCGGTCCTTCTGGTCACCCTGCGCTTCGTGCAAGGCATCGGGGTCGGCGGAGAGTGGGGAGGTGCCGTGCTGATGGCCGTCGAGCATGCCCCCGGGAACAGGCGTGGCTTCTACGGAAGCTTCCCGCAGATGGGTGTTCCCGGTGGGCTGATCCTGGCCAACCTGGTCTTCCTGCTGGTCTCCAGCAACCTCAGCGACGCCGGTTTCGCGGCCTGGGGATGGCGGGTGCCGTTCCTCGCCAGTGCGCTCCTGGTCGCCGTCGGCCTCGTGATCCGGTTCAGCATCACCGAGAGCCCCGAGTTCGAGCAGGTGAAGGAGTCGGGCGAGGCGGACCGGATGCCGATCGTCACCGTGCTCAAGGACCACTGGCGCCAGGTCCTGCTCGCGGCCGGAGGGTTCGTCGGCAACAACACCGTCGGCTACATCTTCATGGCCTACCTGCTCGGCTACGGCACGAATGTGCTGGGCATCGACCGCAGCCTCATGCTGACCCTCACGCTCATCGGCGCCTTCGCCTGGCTCGGCATCATCCCGTGGGCCTCGGCGGTGTCCGACCGCCACGGTCGCCATCGCGTACTGCTTCTCGGATCGGCGGGACTGGCCTGCTGGATGCTCGTCCTCTTCCCGCTCGTCGACACCGCGCGTCCAGGGGTGGTCCTGGTGGGCATCCTCGGCACCGCCTTCTTCCTCGGCGTGACCTACGGCCCGATCGCCGCTCTCTTCTCCGATCTGTTCAAGGCGAAGGTGCGCTACAGCGGTGCCTCGCTGGGCTATCAGATCGGGTCGATCCTCGGTGGCGGCCTCGCTCCGACCCTGGCGACGGCGTTGTACGCCGCCGGCGGTTCCTCGACTCCGGTGACCGTCTACCTGGTCGCCGTTTCGCTCCTCAGCCTCGGCTGCCTGGCGCTGGTGGCACGAGACGCCCGCGTCTCCACGCACTGACCCACAACCATCCTGAAAGGACCATCATCATGGCTGCCAAGCCTTTTGCCTCCTCTGCCGATCTCGGTGAGAAGACCGAGACCCTCGAGGTCCTCGCCGACGGCGTCTACGCGCTGACCGCCGAGGGCGACCCCAACGTCGGGGCCATCGAGGGGGAGGACTTCGTCGTCGCCTTCGAGGCCCGCGCCACTCCGGTCGCGGCTCGTGACTGGCTCGCCCAGCTGAGGGAGCACACCGACAAGCCGGTCAAGTATCTGGTCCTCTCGCACTACCACGCGGTCCGGGTGCTCGGTGCGTCCGCCTTCGACGCCGAGGTGATCGTCGCCCATGACAACACTCGCCGGCTCATCGAGGAGCGGGGCAAGGAGGACTGGGACAGCGAGTTCGGCAGGATGCCACGGCTCTTCCGTGACCCCGACTCGGTGCCCGGACTGACCTGGCCGGATGTCACGTTCAGCGACTCCATGACCATCGACCTCGGTGGTGACCGGGGCGAGCTCGTCCTGCAGTACTGCGGCCGTGGCCACACCGCCGGCGACATCGTCGCGTGGCTGCCACGGCAGAAGGTGCTCTTCGCCGGCGACCTCGTCGAGGCGGAGGCGGCGCTCTACACAGGCGATGCGTTCCACGCTGACTGGTCCACCGGCACCCTCGACAGGGTCAAGGCGTTCCAGGCAGAGGTCCTCGTCGGTGGGCGTGGCGTAGTGCCGCGGGGTCGGGAGGCCGTCGACGCCGCCATCGAGCAGACCCGCGACTTCCTCCTCGTCATGCGCGAGAAGGTCGGCGGGGTGCATGCCCGCGGTGGAAGCCTCAAGGAGGCCTTCGAGGCCACCCACACGGCGCTGGCGCCGAAGTTCGGTGCCTGGCCGATCTTCGAGCACTGCCTGCCGTTCGACGTCTCCCGTCTGTGGGACGAGTTCAACGGAGTCGACTGGCCGCAGGTCTGGACCGCCGAGCGGGACCGTGATGTCTGGAACGAGTTGCAGGGATGAGCTCGATGAGCATGCCCACCTACTCCGGACTCCCAGTTGCGGTCATCGGAAACGGTCCGGTGGGGCAGACGGCGGCGCTGCTGTTGGCTCGATGGGGTATTCCCGCCGTTCTACTCGACGCCCGTGTCGAGCGGGACACGGTCGGCTCGAAGGCGATCTGCCAGCAGCGTGACGTCCTCGACATCTGGTCGACCGTCGGCGCCGGCCGGATCGCTGAGGACGGACTGACCTGGACCACGGCTCGTACGTTCTACCGGGACCGGGAGCTCTTCAGCTGGTCCTTCGTCGACCGCGGCCACTCGCCCCTGCCTGCTTTCGTCAACGTCTCCCAGTGCCACTCCGAGCAGGTCCTGGACGAGCAGATCTCGACCCGTCCGCAGATCGACGTGCGTTGGGGCCATGAGGTCGTAGCGATCGACCAGGACGCGGACGGTGTGACGATCACCTGCGCCACGGCCGACGGGCGCACCCGAGTCCGGGCAGCGTACGCCGTCGCTGCGGCCGGAGCTCGGGGTGACGACGTCCGGCGAATGCTGGGGGTCGGCTTCGACGGCCAAACCTTCGAGGACCGATTCCTGATCTGCGACATCAGGGCCGATCTACCGGGCTGGGAGACCGAGCGCCGGTTCCACTTCGACCCGGACTGGAACCCGGGGAGACAGGTGCTGATCCACCCCTGCCCCGACTCCACCTTCCGTATCGACTGGCAGGTGCCTGCCGAGTTCGACCTGGACGGCGAGGCGGCCGACGGACGTCTCGATGCCCGGATCCGGCAGATCATCGGGGAGCGGCCCTACGAGATCGTGTGGAAGTCGGTCTATCGATTCCACGCGCGAAGCGTGGACCGCATGCGCGTCGGCCGGGTGCTGCTGTCCGGGGACTGCGCCCATCTGGTCGCTCCGTTCGGAGCCCGCGGCCTCAACTCCGGTGTCGCCGATGCTGAGAACGCCGCGTGGAAGCTCGCGTTCGTGCTGCACGGCTGGGCACCTGACGCCCTCCTCGACACCTACGATGTGGAGCGCCTCTCGGCGGCCCACGAGAATCTCGAGGTCACCAGCGACACGATGCGCTTCCTCGTCCCGCAGGACGAGTTCGAGAGGGAGGCGCGCCGAAGCCTGCTGGAGGAGGCGGTCACGAGCTCCGAGGCTCGCTCGCGCGTCGACAGCGGTCGCTTCGCCGAGCCGTTCTGGTACCTCGACTCCCCACTGACCACGAGCGACCCGGTGCGAGCGTTCGCCGGCCGGCCGCCTCGCGGCGAGATGCCCGCCGTCGTCCCCGGCGTTCTCGTGCCGGACGCTCCGGTGATCGTGCACGACCGTCCTGACGTGGTCCGGCTGCGCCAGCTGGTACGCGACGGCGTACTGGCCCTCACCACCGACGGCGTCGACGCTGCCGAGACCGCCATCGCGCTCAAGGCGGCCACCGATGCGCCGTCTCGCGTGCTTCGGCTTGCCGACATCGACCCCGAGGGCACGCTGGGGGGCGCGCTCGGTGCGGGGCCGGGCGAGACCTGGCTGATCCGTCCCGACGGGCACGTCGCCGCCGTGCTCACCTCTGCCACCCCGGGCGACCTGGACGCCGCCACCCGCCGCGCCATCGGTGTGGCGTCCTGACGGTCACGAGAAAGACAGGAAACCGACATGCCGTACTACCGATCCGTGGGACACGTCCCGCAGAAGCGCCACACCCAGCACCGCGCCGCCGACGGCAGGCTGTACTTCGAGGAGCTGATGGGGGAGGAGGGGTTCTCCTCCGACTCCTCGCTGCTCTACCACCGCAGCATTCCCTCGGCGATCAGCGAGTACCGGGCCTGGGAGCTGCCCGACCTGTCCACTGTCGCGAACCATCCGCTGGTGCCGATCCATCTCTCCACGCACAAGCTCTTCGACGAGAGCGTCACCGGTGTCGACGCAGTCACCGGTCGCCGGCTACTGCTCGGCAACGCCGACGTACGCCTGTCGTACGTGGTGGCCGACTCCACCTCGCCCTACTACCGCAACGCCATCGGCGACGAGTGCCTCTACATCGAGGCTGGCGAGGCCGTCGTCGAGACCGTCTTCGGAGACCTCGAGGTCGGGGAGGGCGACTACGTCATCATCCCGCGGGCCACGACCCATCGGATCGTGCCGAAGGGCCGTGTGCGGATCTACGCGATCGAGGCCAACTCGCACATCACGCCGCCGAAGCGCTACCTGTCGCGGTTCGGTCAGCTGCTGGAACACGCGCCGTACTGTGAGCGCGACCTTCGTGGCCCCGAGGAGCCACGGATGGTCGACGGGGTGGACGTGGAGGTCTACATCAAGCACCGCGGCCCCGGCCCCGGCGGTCTCGCCGGCACCATCCACGTGCTGCCCGACCATCCGTTCGACGTGGTCGGCTGGGACGGCTGTCTCTACCCCTATGTCTTCAACATCGCCGACTACATGCCGATCACCGGCAAGGTGCACCAGCCACCGCCGGCCCACCAGGTCTTCGAGGGCAACAACTTCGTGATCTGCAACTTCGTGCCGCGCAAGGTGGACTACCACCCGCTGTCGATTCCGGTGCCGTACTACCACTCGAACGTCGACTCCGACGAGGTCATGTTCTACTGCGGTGGAGACTACGAGGCGCGTAAAGGATCGGGCATCGGCCAGGGCTCGATCTCACTGCACCCGGGCGGTCATCCGCACGGTCCGCAGCCGGGCGCCTACGAGCGCTCGATCGGGGCTGAGTTCTTCGACGAGCTCGCTGTCATGGTCGACACCTTCCGCCCACTCGAGCTCGGCGAGGGCGCCCGGGCCACCGACGACGGCGTGTACGCCTACTCCTGGGTGCGCGGTGACCACGCGGAGACGGGGTCGACAGACGGATGAGCGCCTTCAAGGCCACCGCGGGCTGCACCACGCCCTGCGCAACATCGATCCCGATCGAGGACATGGTCGGCCTCGGTCTGCTGGACACCCACCTCATGAAGGACCTGTGATGACCCGACTGACCGTGCCCGACGACGACCTCTTCGGCCTGCACAACCTCCCCTACGGCGTCTACTCCGTGCCCGGACAGGAGCCGCGTGTCGCCGTACGCTACGGCGGCCACGTGGTTGACGTCGGCCTGCTCCTCGGCGACGAGGAGACCTTCGGCCGGTCCACGCTCAACACCTTCATGGCGCAAGGCCGGGAGCGCTGGAACAAGGTCCGTGCCGCCATCACCACGGCGCTGGGTTCCGATGTGCCGGAGGCCGCGGTGCATCCCGTGGACGCGGTGACCCTGCACCTGCCGTTCGAGGTGGCTGACTATGTCGACTTCTACGCCTCCGAGCACCACGCATCGAACCTCGGGCGGCTGTTCCGGCCCGACAACCCGGACCCGCTGACCCCGAACTGGAAGCACTTGCCGATCGGCTACCACGGACGTTCAGCGTCGATCGTCGTGTCGGGCACCGACATCGTGCGGCCATCCGGGCAGCGGAAAGGACCGCAGGACGAGGCGCCGCTCTTCGGGCCCTCGATCCGGCTCGACATCGAGGCCGAGCTCGGTTTCGTGGTCGGCACCGGAAGCCCGATGGGCGAGCCGGTCCCGGCCGAGCACGCTGACGACCACATCTTCGGAGTGGTGCTCTTCAACGATTGGTCGGCCCGCGACATCCAAGCCTGGGAGTACGTCCCGCTCGGACCCAACCTCGGCAAGTCGTTCGCCTCGACGATCTCCGCGTGGGTGGTCCCGATGCTCGCCCTTGTAGCCGCCCGCGTCGACACGCCCGCCCAGGAGCCCGAGGTGTTCCCCTATCTCGCGCTCGAGAGGCCGTGGGGTCTCGACATCGACCTCGAGGTGGTGTGGAACGGCCACGTCGTGAGCCGGCCGCCGTACGCCGCGATGTACTGGTCACCGGCCCAGATGCTCGCCCACCTGACGGTCAACGGCGCCCCGACGCGTACCGGCGACGTCTTCGCCTCGGGCACCATCTCCGGGCCGGGAAAGGACGAGCGGGGCGCCTTCATCGAGCTCACCTGGGATGGTCAGCAGCCCGTCGAGGTCGGCGGTGTGGAACGTACGTTCCTCGAAGACGGCGATGAGGTCAGCCTCACGGCCACCGCTCCGGCCGTTGGAGGGCGCCGCCTCGGCCTGGGTGAGGCACGTGGACGTGTGGTCCCCGCCAAGTGGCGGTAAAGAAACTAGCCACTTGACAAGTTATCGGCCTCGCTGGACGCTGTGTCCACAGGAGTCTCACGGAGGAAGCCATGACGCTGGTCGTCGATACCGCGGACCACACTGCCGCGGATAGGTTCGAAGCGTTTCGCGAGGCTGCCTCGACGACCTTCGTCCCCCTGGCTGTGGAGCCCGCCGGCGATCGACGGCCGTTCAGTGGTCGGATCGCGTCGGGACAGGTCGGGATGCTCCAGATCACGGCGGTGGAGGCATCGCCCCACATTGTGCGCCGCCTGACCGGGGACGATGGAGGACGCTTCCTCAAGGTGGGTCTTCAGATCGCCGGCGAGGCCACCTTGCGGCAGGTCGGACGGACATCTGTGCTGAAGCCAGGCGATATCGCGGTCTACGACACGGGCAGGCCCTACGACCTGATCTTCTCCGAGGACTACCGCATGCTCGTGCTGATGTTCC
Source organism: Nocardioides sp. YIM B13467 (assembly GCF_042788075.1). NCBI lineage: Bacteria > Bacillati > Actinomycetota > Actinomycetes > Propionibacteriales > Nocardioidaceae > Nocardioides > Nocardioides sp. YIM B13467. The sequence continues at coordinate 4,162,295 of NZ_JBHZPJ010000046.1, read as the reverse complement.
GTCGTGACCTGCTCCGCATCCCGGACCGCCAGCTGGCCGAACGTGTGGCGCGCCCGCTCGCGAGCGTTTCCGGAAGCGGGGCCCTGCTGGCTCATGCCGTGCGTGAGGTGGCAACCCAGATGCGGCGGGGCACCCTCCAAGGGCAACGGCATGTCGGTGACGCGCTCCTGAGCCTTCTGGCTGCCTGTCTTGACGAGCCGGAGGTGGACCCGCGGTCACTCGGCCGCCGCCTCTCTGTGCTCCGCGACCGGGTCGATGCGTACATCGACGCCCACCTCGCCGACCCGGGTCTGGACGCACGCCGAGTCGCCGGAGCCCACTCTGTCTCCCTGCGGCAGCTGCAGAAGGCGTTCGAGCAGGACGGTGAGGGGGTGGCTGGTCGGATCCGGACCCTGCGCCTAGAGCGATGCGCCGCAGCGCTGGCAGATCCTCTGGAGAAGCGGACCGCCGCAGCTGTCGGTGCGCGGTGGGGGTTCCCCGATCCCGGTCACTTCTCCCGCGTCTTCCGTGCCCGTTATGGGCAGCCGCCGGGGGAGTACCGCGCTCGGCATCAGTCGCAGTAGCGATCTCGTCGGCGTGGTGGCAGGTGTTCGCCGCGGCCCTCTCAGCCGTGCACGATCTGCCCATCGTTGTGCGTCATCGTCCAATGTCCCGCTCGGCCGTGGCGTCCAGGATGGGTCGCAGAGAGTGTGACTGCGGTCACGTGACGAAGGAGTTTCCCATGCCCATTCACGACGTCGAGTCGCTGCTGGCCAGGGTCGCCGACCCGGCCGGTGACGCGATCCTGGACCCGGCGACGGGGGACGAGGTCGGCCGAGCGCCGGTCCGGTCCGTCGACGACCTGGACCGGGCGGTAGCGAACGCCCGCCTGGCACAGCCTGCCTGGGCGGCCCGCGCCGACGAGGAGCGAGTTCGGCTCCTGAACCAGGCCGCAGACGCGGTCGAGGCCAACGCCGCCGCGTTGGCCGAACTGCTCTCTCGCGAGCAGGGAAAGCCGCTCGACGGGATCGGGGCACGGTTCGAGGTCGGTGGCTGCGCGGCGTGGCTGCGCGCCACCGCCGGGATCGAGCTCCCCGGGGGCCCGCTGCAGGCCGGCGACGACGTCCGTGCGGAGGTGAGGTACCGACCCGTCGGCGTGGTCGGGGCGATCGGTCCCTGGAACTGGCCGATGCTCATCACGATCTGGCAGATCGCTCCGGCGCTCAGGATGGGCAACACGGTGGTCGTCAAGCCGTCGGAGTACACCCCGTTGAGCGTGCTGGCACTGGTCGAGGTGCTCAACGAGATCTTCCCGGACGACGTGCTCACGGTGGTGCCGGGAGGCGGTGACATCGGTGCCCGGCTGACCTCGCACCCGGACGTCGGCAAGATCATGTTCACCGGATCCACGGCTACAGGTAGGGCGATCATCCGTGGCTCGGCCGACGGGGTGAAGCGCCTGACGTTGGAGCTCGGGGGCAACGATGCCGGCATCGTGCTGCCAGACGCGGACCCCCGCGCGATCGCGGAGGGTCTCTTCTGGGGGGCCTTCATCAACACCGGGCAGACCTGCGCGGCGCTCAAGCGGCTCTATGTCCACGCAGACATCTACGACGAGGTGTGCGCCGCCCTGGTGGAGGTCGCCGGCAGGATGCCGATGGGTCGGGGCCTGGACGAGGGCAACGTCCTCGGGCCGCTGCAGAACCGCGCGCAGTACGACATCGTCGACGGGCTGGTCGAGGCCGCCCGGGAGTCCGGTGCCAAGATCCTCCTGGGCGGAGATCCTGACCCGAAGGCTCCCGGCTACTTCTACCCGACGACTCTCGTCGGCGACATCGCGAACGACAACCCCCTCGTCGCAGAGGAGCAGTTCGGCCCGGCCCTCCCGATCATTCGTTACCACGACGTGGAGGAAGCGGTCCTGATGGCCAACGGCCTCGACGTCGGGTTGGGAGCCTCCGTCTGGAGCGCCGATCCTGAGAGGGCACGGGAGGTGGCGGCGCGGCTCGAGGCGGGAACGGTGTGGATCAACGCCCACGGGATGGTGAACCCGCTCGTCCCGTTCGGCGGTGTCAAGACGTCCGGTTTCGGGCTGGAGTTCGGCGTCGAGGGCCTGAAGGGTGTCGCCCTTCCTCAGGTTCTCAACGGCTAGGTCGTCGGGGTCACTGTGCCCCGGCGGCGCGCAGGAGGGCTCGCAGGGCCGTGAGCCCGGCCTCGGTGTCCTCTGGGCGGTCTTCGGTGACCTGGTGGAACACCAGGCCGTCGAGGGTTGCGAAGACGGCGAGGTCCAGGTCGGAGACATGACCGATTCCCATGCCGTCGAGCGCCTTCCGAACGGCGCTGCGGTAGGCGTCGTTCTGCTCACGGATGAATCGTGTCAGCTCGGGGCGCCGCCGGGCTTCGAGACTGAGCTCGTACTGGAACGCCTGGATCTCGGGGTCCGCGGCGACGAGATCCACCAGCCCACGGGCGAAGTCGTCGACGGAGCCGGTCGGCGACTCCAGCTCTGATTCAGCCACGCTGCGCTCGACGACGTACCGCATCGCCGCTTCGATGAGTGCGTCTCGACTACCGAAATGGTGTCCCACCAGCCCGTGGGTCACCCCGGCCTCCTCCGCCACTGCCCGATTGGTCAGCTTCCGCAGCCCCGCACGGGCCACGACCCTGACCGTCGCTTCGAGAAGTGCCTCCCGGCCGCCTCCGTAGGACACGGTGCGAGCGGTCATGTGGGTCCTCCAACGTCGGTGTCGTGGTCGCGAATATAGCCAAACGCGCAGCGGTATCCGGGCGGCAGCCGCCGCCGAACGTGCGTCAAGTCTTCGTTAAATCCCAACTTGTCAATTGACAAGTTGCATCAGAGCCAGTGTTACTTGCATCAATACTATCCAATTGGAAAGTTTCAAACCGATCGAGGTCGACAATGTCCCAGACCACTGAGTCAGCTGCGAGCCAGCACACATCCCTCCGCAAGGACGCGGTCGGACTTCTCGGCATCCTCTTCTTCGTTCTCTCGGCACAGGCGCCCCTGACCGGGGTCGTCGGCGCCGCCGCGCTGGCGGTGGCGCTCGGCAACGGTGCCGGTGCCCCCGGTGCGTACGTCATCGTCGGCGCCGTGCTGCTGCTCTTCAGCGTGGGGTACACCACGATGGCGCGGCGGGTCGACTGCCGCGGAGGGTTCTATGCCATCGTGCGGGCCGGCCTGGGGCGCGATGTCGGATCGATCGCCTCCTGGCTCGCGCTGATCAGCTACACCACCATCCAGGCGGCCATGTACGGCCTCTACGGCGTCACCACGGCCGGGCTCCTGCAGGCACACCTCGGTCTCGCCGTGCCGTGGTGGGTCGTGGTCGCGGTCACCGGAGTGATCGTGTACGGCCTCGGCGTGTGCAACATCGAGGCCGGGGCACGAGTCTTGGCGGTGCTCGTCATCGGCGAGGTGACGATCCTGCTGGCGATGAGCGCCGGTGTCCTGATGACCGGGGGAGGCCCTGACGGTCTTGACCTGGCGGCAAGCTTCTCTCCCGGCGCCATACTGGTCGGCGCTCCCGGCATCGCCATCCTGTTCGCGATCGCGTCGATGTTCGGCTTCGAGTCGACCGCGATCTACGCGGGGGAGGCCAAGGACCCGAACCGAACGATCCCGCGGGCGACCTACACCGCGGTCGTGGCCATCGCGCTGTTCCTGGCGTTCCTGATGTGGATCCTGATCACCTATTACGGCGCCGGTGCGGCTCAGCAGAGAGCGCTCGAGACTCTGGCCGACGACCCCGCGTCGTTCGTACTCGTTCCCATGACCGAGATCCTCGGCTCGTGGGCCGCCGACGTCGCCGCCGTGTTGCTGAGCACCTCACTGTTCGCGGGCATCCTGGCGTTCCACAACGTCATCAACCGTTACCTGCACGCGATGGCGCTCAACGGTGAGCTTCCCAACCGACTGGCGCAGACGAACCGTTTCCAGGCACCGGCGGTCGCAGCCGCCGTCCAGACGGTCTCGGTGACGTTGGTGGTAGCGCCCTTCGCGGTCGCCGGCCTGGATCCGCTCACGACGCTCTTCGCCTGGCTGAGCGGCCAGGCGGTCGCCACGCTGGTGGCCCTCTACCTGCTCACCTCCGCGGCGATCATCGCGTACTTCCGCCGAAACCCGGGCGCCACCACGTGGACCGGGGTGGTGGCTCCCGCGCTGTCGGTCGTGTGCATGACCGGCGAGCTCGCGCTCATCGCAGGCAACTTCCAGGTCTTGACCGGCGGCAGCGTCACCACCTGCGTCCTGCTTCTCGGGTCGGTGCCGGTCGTCGCGCTCGCCGGCTGGCTGGTGGCGCGAGGCGCGCGCCGCCCGGTCGGCATGCCCACACCAGAACTCGTCGACTGACCCCCACGACCCCGAGGAGTGATCTTCATGAGCATCGACACCATCACCGCCAGCCAGACCGACACGCACCCGCTCGCCCCGTTGAGCGCCGCCGAGATCACCGCGTTCCGCGAGGTCCTCCTCGCCGAAGGCATGGTCACCGACGCGACCCGGTTCGCCTACGTCTCCCTCGTCGAGCCTTCCAAGGAGGTCGTCGCCGCATACGTCCCAGGGGCCCCGGTTCGCCGGCAGGTGCGGGCGCTGCTGCTGGACCTCGCCGAGCGTACGACGGTCTGGGTCGACGTCGACGTCACCGCCGAAACGGTGCTGGAGACTCGCCCGATCGCGCCCGGAACGGGTCAGGGGCCGATCCTCGACGAGGACTTCGAGCGGGTGGACGGCATCTGCAAGGCCGACGAGCACTGGGTGGAGGCGGTCCGCCGGCGCGGCATCACAGATCTAGACCAGCTGCGCTGCGTCGCGCTGTCGGCAGGGTCGTTCGACTACAAGGACGAGCGTGACGTACGCGCCGCTCGGGTGCTCGCCTTCCAGCTGACCCACCCGACCGACTCGATGTGGGCACATCCCGTGGACGGCGTGGTCGCACACGTCGACCTGACGAACCAGCGCGTGCTGCGGGTCGTCGAGACCGACATCGACCACGTGCCCGACGAGTCGGGGGACTACCTCGATCCCGATGTCCGTGGCCCGGTCCGCGACAGCCTCAAACCGCTGGTCATCGCCCAGCCGGAGGGCGTCTCGTTCACCCTCGAGGACAACGTCCTGACCTGGGAGAACTGGAGCGTACGCCTCGGCTTCAACGGCCGCGAGGGACTCACGCTCCACCGGATCACCTTCGGTGACCACGGCACCGAGCGCCCGATCATCAACCGTGCCTCGATCGCTGAGATGGTCGTGCCCTACGGCGATCCGACCCCGACGCACGACTGGCAGAACTACTTCGACGTGGGGGAGTACCAGTTCGGCAGGCTGGCCAATTCCCTCGAGCTCGGCTGCGACTGTCTGGGAGAGATCACCTACGTCTCCGCGACCGTCGCCGACGACCACGGCAATCCTCGCGAGATCAAGAACGCCATCTGCATCCACGAGGAGGACTTCGGCATCCTGTGGAAGCACAACGACATGTTCTCCGGCACCAGCGAGGTACGCAGGCAACGCCGGCTCGTGATCTCGTTCTTCGTGACCGTGGGCAACTACGACTACGGCTTCTACTGGTACCTCTACCTCGACGGCGGCATCGAGCTCGAGGCCAAGGCCACCGGCATCGTCTTCACCTCCGGTCACCCGGGTGGTGACTACCCGTACGCGACCGAGCTCGCCCCCGGCCTCGGCGCGCCGGTGCACCAGCACCTGTTCTCCGCCCGGCTCGACATGGAGGTCGACGGGATCACCAACGCGGTCGAGGAGATCGACGTCGTCCGGGTTCCGATGGGGGAGGGGAACCCCGTCGGCAACGCGTTCACCCGCTCGATCAGGCGGTTGCGTACGGAGTCGGAGGCGCAGCGTGAGGCGGATGCGTCCGTCGGCCGCACCTGGGCGGTCGTGAACACCGAGAAGGCCAACCGCATGGGCCGGCGCCCGGCGTACGTCCTGTTCCCGACCCAGTCGCCGCTGCTCCTCGCCGCAGACGGCGCCTCCATTCGAGAGCGGGCGAGCTTCGCGACCAAGGCCTTGTGGGTCACCCGGTACGACGACGAGCAGCTGTGGGCGTCCGGCGAGCTGGTGAACCAGCACCCGGGCGGTGCCGGCTTGCCGACCTACGCCCAAGAAGACCGGGACATCGACGGTCAGGACATCGTGCTGTGGCACACCTTCGGCCTCACTCACTTCCCGCGGCTCGAGGACTGGCCGATCATGCCTGTCGACTACGCCGGCTTCGTGCTGAAGCCCGACGGCTTCTTCGACCGCAACCCCACCCTCGACCTGCCCGCGCCGGCGAAGCACTGTGATGCAGACCCGGCCGAGACGTCGAGCGGATGCTGCGGGAGCGACTCATGAGCGAGGCGTTGCACGCTGGTGCGGTTCTCCCGGCCGCGCTCGGCGTGTGCTGCGTGGCCGTGGACCGCCGCCGGATCGCTGAACTGGTGGCCGGTGTGGTGATGGTCCTCGCCATGGTGGACATGGCGCTGGGGTCCGCGGTCGTGGCTCCGGCCGGTGGTTGGGCCGTCGTCCTCCTCGCGCTCGCCGGGGCGCTGATGCTGGCGGAACGGCGACAGCTCGTCCCGCCCTGCCGGCACGGTGCGTTCGGCACGGCGCTGATGGGGGTCTGCGCCGCCTTGATGGCGGTGCGCGGCCATGTCCACGTGTTGGCGGTCGATCACCACGACGTCGGCAACGCCCACGCTGCCGGCCACGAGCTGGCTCTTGCCGGACTGTGCGTCGTAGCGGTGTTCGGCACCGCGGCATATCTCGTCATGACCGTTCGCGAGCTACGGCGCGAAGATGTCACCTGGATCGACAGGATCGGAGCAGTCGCCATGCCCCTGTCCCTGCTGTTGATGCTCGCCGCCGCGCTCCAGCCCGTGTGATGGCCCACCGAAGGAGAATCATGAACAACTATGTCGATGTCGTCATCATCGGAGGCGGTTTCGCGGGTGTGACTGCGGCTCGGGAGCTCACCCAGGCCGGTCGCAGCGTCGTCCTCCTCGAGGCGCGCAGCCGCCTTGGTGGGCGCACATGGACCCGGGAGTCGCCGCTCGGTCGGACCCTGGAGATCGGCGGAACCTGGGTGCACTGGATCCAGCCCCACGTCTGGGCAGAGATCGTCCGCTACGACCTGGGGATCGTGCCCAGCCCGGTCCCGGAACGTGCGCTCTGGCTCACCGACGGACAGGTGAAGGAGGGCACTCCGGACGAGCTGATCGACCTGCTTGATCCCGGGATGCGGGCCGTGCTGGATCCTGCCATGCGGCACTTCCCCAATCCCCACCAGCCCGACCTCGACGTCCCGGAGCTCAAGGAGGCGGACACGCTCAGCTTCCGGGAGAAGCTCGACTCCCTGGACGTATCGGCAGAGCAACGCGACGTGCTCGACGGCATGTGGGCGCTCAACTTCAACGGCCACCCGGAGAACTCGGCCTGGACCCAGGGGCTCCGCTGGGCAGCGTTGTCCGGGGGAAGCTGGCAGCTCATGTTCGAGGCATGCGCGACGTACAAGCTGGCCGGCGGGACTCGTGCACTCCTCGACGCCGTCGCAAGCGACGCCGGCGCCGCGGACATCCGGTTGGACACCGCGGTCCGGCGGGTCGTGCACGACGCGGCCGGGGTGAGCGTGACCACCGAGTCGGGCGAGGTCGTGTCGGCGAAGCAGGCGATCATCACCCTGCCGCTCAACGCACTCCGTTCTGTCGAGTTCGAGCCGGCGCTGAGCCCGGTCAAGGCGAAGGCTGCTGCGGAGGGCCAAGCCTCGACCGGGTGCAAGTTCTGGGCGCGGATCCAGGGCGAGCTGGCGCCGTTCGTGGCCATGGCCACGAGCAAGGAGCCGATGACGTTCGCCCAGTTGGAGTACCACGTCGACGGCGACAGTCTCGTCGTCGGCTTCGGGCCTGACGCGGACGGCCTCGACGTCACCGACCGTGCTGCCGTCGAGTCGGGGCTACGGCAATGGCTGCCGGATGTCCGGGTGGTCGCGGTGGACGGCCACGACTGGGTCCACGATCCGTACTCCCAAGAGACCTGGCCGATGCTTCGCCCCGGACAGCTCACCGAGGCGATGTCAGAGCTGCGAGCGCCGGAGTCACGAGTACGCCTCGCCGGCTCTGACTACGCAGAGGGGTGGGCCGGGTTCATCGACGGTGCCATCGAGAGCGCCAAGCGGTCGGCACGCCGAGTGCTGGCCGACCTTGGCGAGAAGTGACCGCAAACTGGAACTGTTAAGGAACAGAGAAACAAATGGCTGTATTCGTGGAATATGTGAGCTACCGGGCCGACGACATCGAGGAGGAGAAGCTGATGGAGCTGCGCCGGCAGGCGATCCTCGACGTCAAGGCCGCACACCCCGCGTTGGTGGATGTGCCGTGTGTCGCGCGACTGGACGACGGGTCATACACCGACGTCTGGATCTATGCCACCCAGGAAGCCGCCGAGACGGCCAACGCGGGAGCCCATGACATCCCTGGTTTCTTGGCATTCGTGGAACACACCACCGACACCGAGATTCGGGCCGGGGCCATGCTGGATGGAGCAGCCAGCCCTCTCGACTGATCAGGCGCTGATTGCCTTGCTGGGCGCTGCGGCCCCGGGCATCGCCCGGCATCGCAGCTCCAACGACGGTCCCGCCGACGTATGCCAATGGTGGTTCTGCCTCGGCGTGAGGGGCTTGAACCGGGCTATGGGTCAAGATGGCGCGGAGAGTTCGACGCCCCGGGTTCGAGTTGCAGGCGCCGTTCGGTTGGGGGCCGCCCGAGCAGCTCCGCGATCTGGTCGAGGCGGTAGCGGATGGTGTTGTGGTGCAGGCCGAGTCGAGCTGCGGTCGCTCCGAAGTTGCTGTGGCCTCGTAGAAGGCCAGCAGCATCGTCCGCTGGTGCAGACACGTCTTCATCCGCACGCTCATCACCGGCAAGCAGGACACCGAGCCAGGTCGTTCGATCGAGCAGGTGTCGAACACGGGTCAGTACCAGTAGTCCTCGGAACCAACAAAGATCGGCCTGTCATCGCGGATACGTGGTGGCAGGCCGATCTGCGTGGCTCACAGCGCGCTGCTCGGCGCCTGACAGCGGCTCAGTCCGCTGCCGGGAGAACCAGCATCAGCGCCTCGACGACGCATGCCGGCCGCTCCTGGTCCTCGATCTCGATCGTGTAGCGCACCCGGGCGAGGACGCCGGCGCCGGAGTCGTCGGCCGAGACGATCGTCGCGCGGGCTCGTATGCGATCGCCGGGGCGGACGGGGGAGAGGAACCGGACCTTGTCGAGCCCGTAGTTGAGGGCGCGGCCGATACTGGCGAACGTGAACATGTCGCTGCTCAGGCGAGGGATCAGCGACAGGGTCAGATAGCCGTGAGCGATCGTGCTGCCGAGGTCGCTGCCGGCCGCCCGTTCGGTGTCGACGTGGATCCACTGCCAGTCCTCGGTCACGTCCGCGAAGGACGAGATGCGGGGCTGGTCGATCTCGAACCACGGGCCTGGGCCGAGGTCGGTGCCGGTGGCGGCGCGTACGCCGTCGATCCCGTCGAGGGTCAACGTCATGATTCCTCCTGGATTGAATTCGGTTTAGGTATCGTACTCCGTGGAGGGCCGATCGTGATGAGCCTCCACCGAGTGAACGGAGTGAAGAGATGGGTCGATTCAAGGGGCGCGTCGTCGTCGTGACTGGGGCCGCGCGCGGCATCGGGTACGCCTGCGCCCAGCGTTTCGCGGAGGAGGGCGGCCAGGTCGCGGTGCTCGATCTCGACGACACGGCTGCCAAGGAGGCGGCCGCAAAGCTTCCTGGTAGCGGTCATCTGGGCATCGGGGCCGACGTGTCTGCGTCGGCGGCCGTCGAGGAGGCGATCGGGCGCGTGGTCGCCGAGCTCGGTGGGCTGCACGTGCTGATGAACAACGCCGGCATCACCCGCGACAACCTGCTCTTCAAGATGTCGGAGGCCGACTGGGACCAGGTCGTCGACGTGCACCTCAAGGGCGCGTTCCTGATGTCGCAGGCAGCGCAGAAGCACTTCGTGAAGCAGCGCTACGGGAAGATCGTCAACGTCTCCTCGACCTCCGCGCTCGGCAACCGCGGCCAGGCCAACTACTCGGCCGCCAAGATGGGCATCCAGGGCTTCACGCGCACGCTGGCGATCGAGCTCGGGCCGTACGGCGTCAATGTCAACGCCATCGCTCCCGGGTTCATCGCCACCGAGATGACCGATCAGACCGCTGCGCGTCTGGGGCTCGAGCCGGACGAGTTCCGCAGGCTCAACGCGGAGGCCAACCCGGTCAAGCGGGTCGGTATGCCGGAGGACATCGCTGCCACCGCGGCGTTCCTGGCGAGCGACGAGGGGTCGTACGTCACTGGTCAGACGCTGTACGTCGACGGTGGCGGCAAGCTCTGACCCGCGCCGAACGCGCTGCTCCCGGTGGACGAGCCGCGAGGTCCGACCGCCGGGAGCAGGATCAGCCGACGTACGGCGGGGTCTTCCTCATCTCCAGCCGCGCCACCGTCCGGCGATGGACGGCGTCGGGACCGTCGACGATGCGCAGGACTCGTGCCCAGGCATAGAAGTACGCCAGCGGGGTGTCGTCGGAGACGCCGGCACCACCGAACACCTCGATCGCGCGGTCGATGACCGCGGTGGCCATCGCGGGCGCCGAGACCTTGATCGCGCTGACCTCGCTACGGGCGTTCTTGATCCCGTAGGTGTCGATCTTCCAGGCCGCGTCGAGGACATGGAGCCGGGCCTGATCGATCTCGATACGTGACTGCGCGATGTGGTCCTGAACGTTGGCGTAGTCGGACAGCGGTTGTCCGAACGCGACCCGGCTCCGTGCGCGTTCGACCATGAGCGCGAGGGCGCGCTCAGCCATGCCGATGGCCCGCATCGCGTGATGGATCCGCCCCGGCCCGAGCCGTGCCTGGGAGATGCGGAACCCGTCGCCCTCCTCGGCGAGGAGGTTGCCGGCCGGGACGCGTACGTCACGGAAGACGATCTCCGAGTGTCCGTGCTGGTCCTGGTAGCCGAAGATGGGCAGGTGCCGTTGGATCTCGAGGCCCGGGGCATCTCGAGGGACCAGCACCATCGACTGCTGCCGGTGGGTCTCGGCGTCGGGGTCCGTCTTCCCCATGACGATGAGGATCTGGCAGCGCTCGTCGGCGACGCCGGTGATGAACCACTTGCGGCCGTTGATGACGTAGTCGTCGCCGTCGCGGGTGATGAGGGTGGTGATGTTGGTGGCGTCGGAGGAGGCGACCTCCGGCTCGGTCATCGCGAAGGCCGAGCGGATCTCGCCGGCCAGGAGCGGCTCGAGCCACTGCTTGCGCTGCTCGTCGGTGGCGAACAGCTCGAGGGTCTCCATGTTGCCGGTGTCCGGTGCCTGACAGTTGATCGCCTCGGGCGCGATCACAGGCGACCAGCCGGAGATCTCGGCGACCGACGCGTAGTCGGCGTTGGTCAGACCGGAGTGCTGGGGGAGGAACAGGTTCCACAGCCCGCGTCTGCGCGCCTCGTGTTTCAGGTCCTCCATGACCGGCGGATGCGTGTGCTCGCCGTGCTCGCGCAGGTGTGCGTGCCAGACCGGCTCGGCGGGGAAGACATGCGTACGCATGAAGTCCCACATGTTCTCGCAGGCCTCCTGGGCCTTGGCCGACGGTGCGAAGTCCATCTTGATGCTCCTAGGGATCGGATCAGATCAGGTCGAGGCCGGCGCGGGCGAGCGCGAGGATCTCGTCGTCGAGGTCACCGAAGTCCTGGCCGCCCATCGCTCCCTCGCGGGACCTGGTGGCGACCCCCTGGGCGATGACGGCGAACTTGAAGTGGGCCAGCGCGAGGTGAAAGTCCAGGTCGTCGAGGCTCAGCCCGGTCGCGCGGGCGTAGCGCTCCAGCAGCTGCGAACGGGTCGGGAAGCCGGGCTGGTCGGTGACGGTCGGCGTCAGCGAGGAGATCGGCGGTTCGCCCGGGTGGCGCCAGAACATCAACGCATAGCCGAGGTCGGTGAGCGGGTCGCCGAGCGTGGACAGCTCCCAGTCGAGGACCGCGTTGATCCTCCCCGGGTCGTCGAGGTCGAAGACGCAGTTGTCGATGCGGTAGTCGCCGTGGACGATCGAGGTGGCCCGCTGTGCGGGTACGTGGCCGCGGAGACGGTCTGCGAGCTCGTCGACCTCGGGTACGTCGTGGCTGCGCGAGCTCTCCCACTGCCTGGTCCAGCGGCGTACCTGTCGCTCGGCGTAGCCGTCCGGGCGGCCGTAGCCGGCCAGGCCGACCTGGTCCGGGTCGACGCAGTGGAGTGCGGCGAGGGTGTCGATGAAGGCGAAGCCGAGGCGCTCCCGCTCCTCGGCGGTCGCTGCGTACCCGGTGGGGAGGGCATTGCGGATGATGTGACCGCGGACGCGCTCCATCAGGTAGCAGCGGATCCCGATCAGCTCGCCGGCGTCGGCCCTCACGATTCGCGGTACCGGCACGGGCGAGCCCGCCAGTGCCGACTGCACGCGCGCCTCGCGGAGCATGTCGTGAGCGCTCGGCAGCAGCTCGCCGGTCGGTGGGCGGCGCAGCACGAGCTCGCCGGCGGGGGAGGAGAGCAGGAAGGTCAGGTTCGACTTGCCGCCGCTGATCAGCTCGGCTCCGACCTCACTCCACCCGGTCTCGCCGGTCTCCTCGACCAGTGCTGGCGCGAGCCGTTCGAGTCCCGCCAGCTCTGCCGCCGACGCCGTCGCGATCTCGGTCATCACGCCTCCTGTCGCTCGTTGTGCCGGGCGCTCTTGTAATTGAAGTGAATTCAAGTAGTGTGATGACGATAGCGGATACCCGGTCCGAGGAGAAGCCCATGACCCAGAGCCTGGCCGTCTGGCCAGAAGCCGCCCCGTCCATCGTTGCGCCGGTCGCAGAGCACGAGGAGCTGCGCGACGTGGTTCGTCATCTGCTCGATCGCGACGCTGACCATCAGGCCGTACGTCGCGCCGCCGACTCGGCGCGAGGTTGGTCCGAGGACCTGTGGCGCAGGCTGAACAAGGAGGTGGAGATCAGCTCGATGATCGTCCCCGAGGAGCGCGGGGGAGCCGGCTTCGGCCTGCGCGACCTCGCCGTCGTGCTGGAGGAGTCAGGGGCGGCTCTGCTTCCCGAGCCCGTCCTCGAGTCCTCGGTGCTGACCGCGCTGACGTTCTCCCTCGCGGACGACACTGTGGCGGTCCGTGAGCTGCTGGCCGCCGTCATGGCGGGCGACCTCGTCGGCACGGTCGCGCTCGCCGGATCGGTCCAGGTGGCTGGCGGCAGGGCCACCGGGACTCTCGCCCGAGTCGTCGCAGGTGCCGACAGCGACCTCGTCGTGTTCGGTGGCGAGGACGGAGTCTTCGTCGTGCGCAGCACCGACCCCGGTGTCGAGAGCCGCCGGCTCGAGGTCCTCGACACGACCCGTCGTCAGGCCGACGTCGTGCTCAGCGGGGCAGAGGTCGTCGGCGTCGTCGGTCCCGAGAGGGCCGAGCAGGTCCTGACGCACGTGCGCCGGGCCGCCACTGCCGCCGTCGCGGCCGAGCATGTCGGCATCGTCCGCCATCAGCTCGACACCGTGATCGAGTACGTCGGTCAGAGGGAGCAGTTCGGGCGGCCGATCGGTTCCTTCCAGGCGATCAAGCATCGCCTCGCCGACGTACTCGCCGACCTTCAGCGTGCGCGCTCAGCCGTCGTCTACGCGGCGGCGCTCTACGACGAGGCCCCGGATGCGGCCCTGGCTGCCGAGGTCGCCGGGGCCGTGGCCACCGATGCCGTTATCCGAACGGTGCACGAGGCGGTGCAGCTGCATGGCGGCATCGGGTTCACCTGGGAGCATCCGGCCCACTTCTACGTACGGCGGGCCCTGGGGGACGAGGGCATCTTCGGCAGTNGACCCCGGAGCCCTTGGCGAGGGCGGTCGCGACGTCGCGCACCACCGTTTCCTCGCCGTACGCGTGGTGGATGCTGGCCAAGGCGGCGAGGGTGTTGCTGACGTTGTAGTCGCCGGCCAGCGGGCTGGCGCCCGGGAACTCCAGGCCGTCGGGGCCGTGGACGGTGAAGCTGGAGCCGTCGGGACGCAGCTCGACGTCGGTGGCGCGCCAGTCGGCGGTGTCGTCGTGCAGCGCGTAGGTGAGGATCGGGATGCTTGCCTCGGCGGCGAGGCGGCGGCCGTGCTCGTCGTCGATGTTGACGATGCCCAACATCGCCCGCTCCGGGGTGAACAGGTCGGCCTTCGCCGCGTAGTAGTCCTCGACCGTCTCGTGGAAGTCGAGGTGATCGCGGCCCAGGTTGAGGAAGACGGCGACGTCGAAGACGACCCCGTCGACGCGGCCCATCACCAGGGCGTGCGAGGAGACCTCCATGGCGCACGCCTCGGTCCCCTCCTCGACCATCCGGGCGAAGAGACCGTGGAGGTCGGGAGCCTCGGGCGTGGTCAGCGGCGTCTTCACGTCGCGCCCGCCGATCCGGGTGCCGACGGTGCCGATGACGCCGGCGCGGTGGCCGGCGTCGAGCAGCGCGCTCTCGGCCAGCCGGGTGGTCGTCGTCTTGCCCTGGGTGCCGGTCACCCCGATCAGCCGCAGCTTGCCCGACGGGTTGCCGTAGACGCGGGCCGAGAGCGAGCCGAGCACCTTGCGCGGCTTCTCGACGAGCAGTACGGGCACCTCACCGAGACCCTGGGCCTCCAGCTCGGCGGCGCCGGCGGCGTCGGTGAGCACCGCGACCGCCCCGGCCTCGACGGCACTGGCGGCGTAGCTGGCGCCATGCGCCCGGCTCCCGGGGAGGGCGGCGTAGAGATCACCGGGCAGCACCCGTTGGGAGCTCAGCGTGACCCCGGTGACACGGGCCTCGCCGCGTACGTCCAGATCGAACTCGCCGGCCAGCTCGGCCAGCGTCACCGGCTCGGTCACTCGCGGGCGGGTCGGGCTCTTGGGATCCGCCGTCTCGTACGCACTGCTCACCTGGCGAAGGTTATCCGCCCGGCGGGACCAGGTCCCGCCGGGCCGACCCCTGGCGTGGCGTTCAGGCGTGGCGTAGCTGGGTCAATGCGGCAGCACTGAGCTCGTGCGGCTCCTGGCCGGGAACGACGAGCACGACAGGTACGCCGGCGTTCCGCACGACCGCGAAGGTGATCGAGCCGTCGGCGAGCTGGGCGGCACGGCCCCGGGGCGAGGAGCCGAGCGCGATCGTGCGGACCCGGGCCTCGGTGGCGTACCTGGCCAGCACCATCCCGGCGCTGGCGTGGTCGCCGACGCTGTGCAGCACCAGGCCGGTCGCGGTCACGCCGCGGGCCGCGAGGCGGTCCAGATGGGCGCGTACCGTCGCGGCGGCCATCTCCGGCTCCTCGGCGTCGATCGCCAGCTCCTCGACCACCTCGGTCTCGCGGACGTGGACGACCTCGAGCGGTGCGCCCTCGGCTGCGGCCATCTCGGCTGCCCGGTCGACGACCGCGTCGGCGTCGAGGGTGGCGCCGACAGCGACCAGCACCGGCCGGCCCTCACCGCGGACCGGGCCGACGGGCTCGAGCGTCGGCGTGACCGGCTCGGCGGTCTCGGCCGACTCGGCGGCCGTGATCAGCTTGTGACCGCTGGCCAGGACGGGGATCGCGATCAGGAAGGCCGCGGCGCCGACGTAGAAGGCCACCGACTGGTCGGTCGCCTCGGCGATCTTGCCCGCGGCGAAGGGTGCGAGACCGCCGCCGATGAAGCGTACGAAACCGTAGGCCGACGACGCGATCGGCCGCTCCACCGGCGAGACCAGCATGACCGCCTGGGTGGTCAGCGTGTTGTTGAGGCCGACGAAGATGCCGGACAGGATCACGGCCACGATGACCACGGTCGGCGAGGAGACGCCCAGGCCGATGACGGCGAGCAGAGCACCGAGACCGAGAAGGTTCACGTAGAGGGTCGGCGCGGTGCCGAAGCGGCGCTGCGCCCACGGCGCGCCCCACACGGCGAAGACGGCGACCAGGATGCCCCAGGCGAAGAAGACCCAGCCGAGCTGGAGCGGGTCGTGCAGCCCCATCGGGTAGGGCGCGTATCCGAGCAGGGTGAAGAAGCCCCAGTTGTAGAGCAGCGCCATGATGCCCATCGTCAGCAGCCCGCGGTGGCGCAGCGCGGCGAGCGGCGCGAGCAGGGTGACCTTCTTCTCCGGCTTGGGCGTCGGCGGCAGGAAGACCAGGGTGGCCACCAGCGCGATCGCCATCAGCGCGGAGACGCCGAAGAACGGGCCGCGCCAGGAGATGCCACCGAGGACGCCGCCGAGGAGCGGACCGACCGCGATGCCGAGGCCGAGCGCGGTCTCGTAGAGGATGATCGCCCCCGCGAACCCGCCGGTCGCCGAGCCGACGATGACGGCCAGGCTGGTGGAGATGAACAGCGCGTTGCCCAGGCCCCAGCCGGCCCGGAAGCCGACGATGCCGTCGACACCGTCGCCGGTCCCGGCCAGCCCGGCGAACACCACGATCAGCACCAGGCCGAGGATCAGCGTCCACTTGGCGCCGATCCGGCTGGAGACCCAGCCGACGCCGATCATCGCCACGGCGGTCACCACGAGGTAGCTGGTGAACAGCAGCGACACCTGCGCCGGCGTCGCGGCCAACTCCTCGGCGAGGACCGGCAGGATCGGGTCGACGAGCCCGATGCCCATGAACGACACCACGCACGCGAACGCGACCGCCCACACGGCGCGTGGTTGCTTGAACGGACTTGCGGCAGCTGCCCCTTGGTGGGAGCTCATTCTTCTTGCCTCTTCTCAGACGTTGGTTTCGTACGCGTCGCCGGCAGGCCGGCGCGTCAGGAATCGAGCACGGCGTCGACGAGCCGGTCTAGTGCGGGCAGCGCCGCCGCGATGGCGACACGGTCCTCGGCGGAGACCCGGGCCAGGGCGGCGTCGAGCACACCGGCACGCTGCCCGCGCCTGGTCTCGAGGACCTCTCGTCCGGCGTCGGTGACCTCGACCAGGACCGCCCGCCTGTCGGCGTCATCGGCGACCCGGGCGAGCATCCCCTGCTGAGTCAGCCGGTTGACCAGCTGCGTCATCGCGGGCTGGGACACCCCGGCCACCCGAGCCAGGTCGGTGACCCGCTGCGGGCCCGTCCTCGCCAGGCCGGCCAGCACCGTGGCCGCCGTCGGCGACACGTCCCCTGCGGTCGACACCTCCCGCACCAGTCGCACCACCTTCTCGAGGGCGAGCGAGAGGTCACGTCCGGAGGCAGAAGTCGTGCTCACCCAAGAAACATAACATACCTATGTTATGCATTTCGGGCGGATCATCTGTCTCATCCGTCACAGCGCACAGGCAATGCCTGCACTTCTCCGGTGTTGCAATGCCAGAGAAGTGCAGGAATACCCGGTGAACCGGGTATTCCTGCGACCGCGCAACTCACCAACCAGTAGGCATCTTCGAAGGCTCGGTGCCGGTCGGCGGGACGCCGTAGCGACGCAGGGCGAAGGACATGATCTGGGAGAAGACCGGGCCGGTGACGGTGCCGCCGCCACCGCCGTTGCCGGGGTTGTGGATGGCCACGTAGACCGTGAACCGCGGGTCGTCGGTGGGGGCGAAACCGCCGAAGGAGACCGTGGTGGTGCCGTCGTAGCACTTGCACTCGGAGTTGACCCGCTGCGCGGTTCCGGTCTTGCCGGAGACGCGGTAACCGGGGACGGCGGCCTGCTTGGCGGTGCCGTTGACGGGGTCGTTGATGACCCGCTCCATCATCTCCGCGGTCTGGGAGGCGGCCTCCTCGGAGACCACACGGGTGCGATCGGCGGTGTCGGTGCCGACCTCGATGCCGGAGTTGTTGGTGGCGCTCCCGGCGATGAGACTGGGATCGATGCGTACGCCGCCGTTGGCGATCGTGTTGAGCGCGGCGGTCATCTGCACGGCGTTGACCGAGATCGACTGGCCGAAGTCGATGCGGTCCTCGTCGGCCGGGTTCCAGGTCTCCGGCGAGGCGAGCAGACCGGCCGACTCGGTGTCGAGACCGAGGCCCGTGCGCCGGCCCTGACCGAAGGCGGCCAGGTAGTCGCGCAGCTGGCCGTCCTCGTACTTGTCGGCGGCCATCACGGTGCCGATGTTGGAGGACTTCGCGATCACCCCGGCCAGGGTGAGCTTCTCCATGCCGTGCTCGTACCAGTCGTGGATGTCGGCGTCGCCCGAGCGGTAGGACCCCGGCACCTTGAGCCGGGTCGAGGGCGAGACGAGCCCCTGGTCGAGCAGGCCGGCGACGGTGAGCACCTTCTGCACCGAGCCCGGCTCGTAGACGTTGGACAGCGCCGCGCTCCCCCGCAGAGTCTTGGGCGAGGCCGCCGGGTCGCGGGCGTCGAAGGTCGGGTAGTCGGCCAGGCTCAGGATCTCGCCGGTCTGGGTGTCCATGACCACCGCCATCCCCGACTCCGCGCGCGACTTCTGCACGGCGTCCATCAGGGTCTGCTGCACGTAGTACTGCAGGTCGCGGTCGATGGTGAGGGTCAGGTCGGTGCCGTCGACCGGATCGACGCGGTTGTTGGTGCCCAGCGGCATCCGGGTGCCGCTGACCGGGCTGGTCGCGTCGTACTCGGCGTGGCCGTCCTTGCCGGCCAGGTGCTTGTCGAAGGCTGCCTCGAGGCCTGCCAGCGGGCCGTCGTTGCCGAGGAAGCCGACCAGGTTGGCCGCGACGTCGCCGTTGGGGTAGTTGCGCAGCGGGTCGCGGCTGGTCCACAACCCCTGGTAACCCTCCTTGCCCGCCTTCTCGACCGCGGCGGTCGCCTGGGTCGCGGGCACCTGACGCTTGATGTATTGGAACCGGCTGCCGTCCTTGCGGAGCTTCGAGAGCGCCGAGGCGTAGTCGACCCCGAGCTCCTTGGCCAGGAACGCGGCGATCGCCGGGGCGTCCTTCTTCGTCTGCTTCGGGTCGGCCAGGACCATCAGCCCGTCGGAGGAGTCGGCCAGCGCCTCGCCGTCACGGTCGAGGATCTCGCCGCGCTCGGCCGGAAGCACGACATCGACGACGTTCTCGGCGGCCGCCATCGCGGCGTACGAGTGCGGGTCGATGCCCTGCAGCTGCACCAGCCGGCCCCCGAAGACCGAGAGCACCATCGCCACCAGGATGAAGCCGACGCGGAGCCGGATGTGCACCGGCCCGCGTCGCTGCGTCGCCTTCGGCGTCGACCGCGCGGCAGGGCGGCGCGCCGGCCGGCGGACCTTCCGCTTGACCTGTCGCTGGGCCATCGCTCCGCTCCCCTACCGGGCCTCGCCCGAAGACGTACGCTGCTGCTCCTCGGCCGCTTCCCGGGCGCGCTTCTTCTCGGCGAGCTCGGCCGCCTTCTTCTTCGCGGCGGCCGCCTCGGCCGCCTTCTGCTCGGCGACCAGCACGCTGTAGGGCTTGGCGACCTTCGGGTGCAGCGGCGGTGTCGCGGACCGGTCGGCCGCGGCCGCCTCGCCCTCGATCTTCGCCTCGGGGACCCGGAGCATGGCCGCGTTCTGCGGGACGACCATGCCGAGATCCTTCGCCTTGGCGGCGATCTTGTGCGGGTCCTCCATCTTCTTCAGCTCACCGTCGAGCGCCTGCTCCCGGGCGGCCAGCGTGGTCGCCTGCTCCTGGAGACGCTGCTCCTGGAAGGCCGACTGCTGCATGGAGGTGTTGAAGACCAGCAGACCCACGACGCCACCGATGAGCAGCATCGAGACGAGCACGACGAACGGCAGCCGCGGCGCCATCGGGGCAGGCAGCGGCGCAGGCACGGCGGTGAGCCGTGTCTGGGTCGTCTCGTTGGCCCGGTCCGGGCTGCGCACGGGCGCCTGTGGCGCGGCGGCGATGCTCATCTGGCTGCTCCAGGGTTCGGCTTGGGAAGGTTGGTTCGGGGCTTGGTGCGCTCCACCGCGCGCAGTCGCACCGAGGCGGCGCGCGGGTTCTCCTCGATCTCTGCCTCGTTGGCCTGCTCGGCACCACGGGTGAGCAGGCGGAACGACGGCTCGGCCTCGGGCGGCACGAACGGCATGTCGGGAGGTACGTCCAGCTTGGTCGCCTCGGTGAAGGCCCGCTTGGTGAGCCGGTCCTCGAGCGAGTGGTAGGACTCGACCACCACGCGGCCACCGACGCCGACGGCCTCGAGCGAGTCCGGCAGTGCCGTACGCAGCGCCCCGAGCTCGTCGTTGACCTCCATCCGCAGCGCCTGGAAGGTGCGCTTGGCCGGATGTCCGCCGGTGCGACGGGCAGGTGCCGGGATCTCCGCGTAGAGCAGCTCCACCAGAGGCCCGCTCGTCGTGAACGGCACCGTCTCGCGACGCTTGACGATGGCGTAGGCGATCTTCTTGGCGAACTTCTCCTCCCCGTAGTCCCGCAGGATCCGGGTCAGGTCCGCCGCGGAGTAGTTGTTGAGGACGTCCGCCGCGGTCTGGCCCCGGGTGGCGTCCATCCGCATGTCGAGCGGCGCGTCCTCCGCGTAGGCGAAGCCACGCTCGCGCTGGTCGAGCTGCATCGAGGAGACGCCGAGGTCGAAGAGGACCGCCTGGACCTCGTCCAGGCCCTGCCCGGCGACGACGTCGAGGATCTCGTCGTAGACCGCGTGGACGCCTGTCCACCGGTCGCCGAAGCGGGCCAGCCGCTCCCCCGCGATGCCGAGGGCGTAGGTGTCTCGGTCGATGCCGATCACCCGCGACCCGGGAACGCGCTCGAGGACGGCCTCCGTGTGACCACCGTGACCGGTCGTGCAGTCGACGAGCACGCCACCATCGGCGAGCGCCGGCGCGAGCAGGTCGACGATGCGGTCGAGCATCACCGGCACGTGCTTCTGGTTCGTCACCGCCTCGACCCCCATCGCACGGCTTCGTCTGGTGTGTGTTCTCCCCCAGCTCTTTGGCAGAGCTACGGGCTGACAACGCCGCGGATCCGCAGAGCCAGGTCTCATGCCCGCTCCGTCACCAGGTGCCGTCCGGAGCCGGGGAAGGTGCCCCGGATGGCTGGATGAGTGGAGCGGGACTGAGACCTCGTCCTGCGGATCCGCTGTTGACTTGTTTCGGTTCTGATCAGCTCTGCTGCTTGTCGCTTTGTCGATCTGTCCCTTTATCAGTCCGTCGACTCGTCGAGGTCTGCGAACTTGGCCTGTGCACCCGCGGAGTACTCCGCCCACTTGGCCGGGTCCCAGATCTCGATCCGGTCCATCACACCGATCACGACCACGTCCTTGACGATCCCGGCGTAGTCGCGCAGGAGCGGCGGAATGCCGATCCGGCCCTGCTTGTCGGGTGTCGTCTGCTCGGCCCCCGCAAAGAGGACACGGGCGTAGTCACGCGCGTCCCGAGAGGTGAGCGGCGTCTGCTGGGCCCGCTGCGCCTCCTGCATGAAGACGTCCTCGGGCCACACCACGAGGCAGTTCTCCTGACCTTGCGTCACGACAACCCCCTCCGCCAGTCGATCTCGGAACTTTGCCGGGAGGAAGATCCGGCCCTTCTCATCGAGCTTCGGCGTGTACGTGCCCATGAAGAACATGTGCTCGCCCCCGCGGTCAGCTCAACGTGGATCGTTCCTCCACTTTGCCCCACCGTACCCCACAATCCCCCACATTCAAACCACCTTCCTCCCCCACGAGGCGATTTCCCACCACCGCCCGCTCCCCCGGCCCGCGTGCGGCGGAGGCCGGCGGCGTACCGCCTACAGGTCACAGTCGGGTGAATGACGCAGACGCCCGTAGGCGCTACCCCGTACGGTGTTCCCATAAGCAGGGTGAGTCGGAAGGACGCGACGTGACGACGCCGTTGGAGGCCTCATCGCATGGGGCAGAGATCGAGACATTGGTGCGGGTCGCGGGCCGCATTCGCGACAGCATCGAGAAGGTGATCGAAGGAAAGACCGACGTCGTCGACTCCACGCTGACCGTGCTGCTCGCCGAGGGACACCTCCTGATCGAGGACGTGCCCGGGGTCGGCAAGACCCAGCTCGCGAAGGCGCTCGCGCGCTCGATCGACTGTTCGGTGCGCCGCATCCAGTTCACGCCCGACCTGCTCCCGAGCGATGTCACCGGGGTGTCGATCTTCAACCAGAACACCCGGGAGTTCGAGT
Source organism: Nocardioides sp. YIM B13467 (assembly GCF_042788075.1). NCBI lineage: Bacteria > Bacillati > Actinomycetota > Actinomycetes > Propionibacteriales > Nocardioidaceae > Nocardioides > Nocardioides sp. YIM B13467. Next base: position 4,140,295 of record NZ_JBHZPJ010000046.1, on the reverse strand, counting down.
TCCGCCCGGGTGGCATCTTCGCGAACATCGTCGTCGGCGACGAGATCAACCGTGCCTCCCCCAAGACCCAGTCGGCGCTGCTGGAGTGCATGGAGGAGCACCAGGTCACCGTCGACAACGTGACCTACCAGCTGGAGTCGCCGTTCATGGTGATCGCGACCCAGAACCCGATCGAGATGGAGGGGACGTACGCCCTCCCCGAGGCGCAGCGCGACCGGTTCATGGCGCGGGTCTCGGTCGGCTATCCGCCGGTCGCCTCCGAGATCGCGATGCTGGCCAACCACAGCGCGGCCAACCCGCTCGACGACCTCGACCCGGTCACCGACGCGGTGGAGATCCGCAAGCTCGTCGGCGTCGTCAACCAGGTCTACGTCTCGGAGGCGGTCCGCCGCTACACCGTGGCGCTGACCGCGGCGACCCGCACCAACAACGAGCTCGCCCTGGGCGCCTCGCCGCGGGCGAGCCTCCACCTGCTGCGGGCCGCCAAGGCTCATGCCGCTCTGCACGGACGCGAGTTCGTCCTTCCCGATGACGTACGCAGGCTGACCGGTCCGGTCCTTGCCCATCGTCTTCTCCCCAGCGCCTCCGCGGCGATGCACGGCCGGTCGGTCACCGACATCCTCGAGTCCGTCGTGTCCGCCGTGCCGGTGCCACAGACCTGACCCTCGGGCCGACTTCAAGGAGGGGCGCGATGCGTGAGGCACTGTCCGGACTGACCATCCGGGGCCGGGCTTTCCTGGCCGCCGGGATCACCGCCATCGTCTGCGGGATCCTGCTGGACCAGTCCACACTGTCCCGGATCGGGATGCTGCTGGTCGCGCTGCCGCTGGTCACCGTGGTGGTCGCCGCCTGGGGCCGCTACCGGCTCGCGCTCGTCCGCCACATCGAGCCGCACCTGACCGAGGCCGGTCAGCCGGCCAAGGTCGAGCTCACCATCGCCAACGAGGGCCGGATCCCCACCGGGACCCTGCTGCTGGAGGAGACGGTGCCGTACGCCCTGGGTGGGCGCCCGCGCTTCGTGGTCGACCGGATCGGCTTCGGGTGGCGTCACAAGCTCGGCTACCAGATCCGCTCCGAGATCCGGGGCCGCTTCGACATCGGCCCGATGCGCGTGACCGTGGCCGACCCGTTCGGACTGGTCGAGCTCAACCGCGCCTTCCAGTCCACGGTCCCGTTCACGGTCACGCCGAGAGTGGTCCCGCTGCCCCCGACTCCCCTGACCGGCAACGCGACCTCGTCGGGCGACTCCCGGCCGAGGGCGTTCCTCGGTGGCAGCGCGGAGGACGTCACGGTGCGTGAGTACCGCCGCGGCGACGAGCTGCGGCGGGTGCACTGGCGCAGCTCGGCCCGCCTCGGCGAGCTGATGGTGCGCCGCGAGGAGCAGCCCTGGCAGGCCCGTGCCACCGTCTTCCTCGACAACCGTCGCTCGGTCCACCGCGGCCAGGGCGCAGGCTCCTCCTTCGAGCACGCCGTCGTGGTCGCCGCCTCGGTCGCGGTGCACCTGGTCGAGGCCGGCTACTCGGTGCGGCTGGTGACCTCCGGCGGAAACACCCCCGGCGCCGCGGGCAGCGGTGAGCTCAACGCCGGCTGGCACGACCGCGAGGGCCAGGCCGACGCGGCCGCCCTGCTGGAGGCGCTCGCCGTGGTCGAGACCGTCCAGCACCACCGCATCGACGCCTCCTGGATCGGCGAGGCCGGGCAGGGCGGAGTCACCGTCGCGGTTCTCGGCTCTCTCGACGAGGACGACGCCGGCGTGCTTCGCCGGGTACGTCACCACACCGGGTCCGCGCTCGCCTTCTCGCTCGCCGTCGACGGCTGGAGCGCGGTGCACCTGGCGCCGGAGCAACGCCGGCCCAGCGGCGTACCTCTGCTCATCCAGCACGGCTGGAAGGCGGTCGAGCTCGGGGTCGGCGACTCGGTGGCCACGCGCTGGCGCGAGCTCGGCACCCGGGGCGCGGCAGCAGGAGCGGGGGCAGCGCGATGATGACCTCCCGAGACGCACGCGGCGTCATGCCCGCCATGGCGGTGCCGCTGACCTGCTTCCTGACGGTGCTGTTCGCGCTGTCGTCATGGGGATCGTTCACGAGCACCCGGTTCCCCTACCTCGGCCCGATCCTGGTCGCCGGCCTGCTCGTGGTCGGCACCGGCATCTCCGCGCGGCTGCTGCGCGTGCACGGCTCGGTCGTGGTCCTGCTGCAGGTGCTTCTCGGCACCATCGCGACGGGCCTCCTGGTCGTGCAGCACCCCTTCCCCATCACCGGCGGCGGCCGGGCACGGGTCACGGCCGAGATGACCGAGGCGTACGTCGCGTTCAACCCGTTCGACCTGCCGATGTCCGGGTCGGAGGTGGCGCCCTACCTCATCCCGGGTGGTGTCGCGGCGGTGCTGCTGGCCGACATCCTCGCCGTCTCGCTGCGGCGGCCGCCGATGATGGGGCTGGTGGTGCTGGGCGTATTCACGGTGCCGTTCAGCATCATCGGCGCCGGTGGCTGGGGCGGGGTCTCCTGGGTCGTCTTCGCGCTCACCGCGATCTCGTTCCTGGTGATGCTGCGCCTCGACCGAGCCCAGCAGCTGAGCCGATGGGGCCGGCGCCTCGACGACGACCTCCCGGTGGTGCCCGCCGCCGGGCCGGCGGTCATCGGCGTCTCCGCCGTCGTGATCGCCCTGCTCACCCCGGCTTGGCTGCCCAGCCCGAACGTCTCCCTTCCCGGTCTGGGTCCGGGCGACGGCAACGGCCCCCTGCGAGTGATCAACCCGACCGTCGGGCTCTACGACGACCTGCGCCGGCAGAGCGACCAGGTGATGGTGTCCGTGACCCCCGTCTACGGCGACACCGAGACTCCCCCGTCGTATCTCCGCGTCGGCGCCCTGACCAAGTTCACCGGCACGGAGTGGACCTCCGGCAACCGCGACGTGCCCTCCGACCACAGCGGCGTGGCCACCTTCGAGCCGCCGATGTCCGACGCGTCCCTGCTCGGCGATCCCACGACCTACCAACTGCGGGCGAGCGCGAAGTTCCAGTCGACCTGGCTGCCGATCTTCGCCCATCCCCTCGAGGTCACCGCCCGGGGGCCGTGGCGCTACGACGAGGACACCCTCGACTTCATGTCCACCGAAGGCAGGGACCAGACCGTCGCCGGGCAGAGCTGGCGGATGACCGCCGCCCCCGTCGAGCCCTCCCAGGAGCGCCTCCTCGCCGCCGGCGACCCAGGCGTCGGCGCCCCGCCGGGCATGACCGACCTGCCGCTGCTCCCCGACGAGATCGAGGAGATCGCGTTGGAGCGGACCGCCGGCCAGGACCGGCCGTTCGCCAAGGCGGTCGCCCTGCAGAACTGGTTCCGCCACAGCGGGGAGTTCACCTACAGCCTGGAGCGTGACGTCGGCTCCGACAGCGCGGCCCTGCTGGACTTCCTGACCGACAACAAGATCGGCTACTGCCAGCAGTACGCCACGGCCATGGCCGTGCTCGCTCGCGAGCTCGGCATCCCGGCCCGGGTCGCCTTCGGCTTCCTGGGCGGCGACCAGGACGAGGACGGCGTGTGGCAGTTCCGCGGCCGCGATCTGCACGCCTGGCCCGAGCTGTGGTTCGAGGACATCGGCTGGATCCGCTTCGAGCCGACCCCGGCGGCCGCCGACACCAGCGAGCCCGGCTACACCACCGGTGCGCTGGGCAACGCCCGCAACGAGCCGGAGGCGCCCGTTCCCAGCGCCGGCACGAGCGTCGCGCCGGTGCCCAACCGGCCGCAGCGCGAGGAGCCGGACACACCAGAAGTCGCCGACACCGGCGCCGAGGAGTCCAACGCCGGCGCCGTCTGGACCGGTCTGAGCATCGTGGCCCTGGTCGGCCTGATCGCGCTCGCGGCGCCGGCCGTGATCCGGCGCCGGCGGCGTACGACGCGGCTCGCGGGCGACGCCGAGGCCGGCTGGAGCGAGCTGGGCGACACCGCGATCGACCTCGGTCTCCCCTGGACCGGGACCCGTTCACCCCGGGAGGAGGCCACTGGCCTGGCCCCGCATCTGCAGGATCGCGAGCCGATGCTCGCGCTGCAGCGGATCGTGGCCGCCGTCGAGCGCAACCGCTACGCGGAGCACNTCGCGACCGCCCTCGCCAAGGGCTCCGGCGTCCCGGGACGCCTCGAGCGGATCGACGAGGGCCAGCCGTTCACCGTCGTGGTCGACTACGCGCACAAGCCGGACGCGGTCGAGGCCGCGCTCGGCACGCTCCGTCCGCTGACCGAGTCCCGGCTGATCGTCGTGATCGGTGCCGGGGGAGACCGCGACACCGGCAAGCGGCCGATCATGGGGGAGATCAGCGCGCGGCTGGCCGACCACGTGATCGTCACCGACGACAACCCGCGCACCGAGAACCCGGCGAGCATCCGGCGACAGGTGCTGGAGGGCACGACCGGCGGCAGCGCGAGCGTCGAGGAGATCGGCGACAGGCGTGCCGCGATCGTCCGCGCGATCAGCCTCGCCGAGCCCGGCGACATCGTCGTCGTCGCAGGTAAGGGGCATGAGACGGGCCAGGAGATCAACGGCGTCACCCACCCGTTCGACGACCGCGAGGTCGTGCGTACGGCGTTGGCGTCACAGTGATCGATGTGCTGATACGGCGGGGTGCCGCAGAGCCGGCGAACCCGTAGGGAAGAATGCCGGGGGCCGGTGTCTTCGCTATGCACACCGGCCCGGGGGCAAGGACATGGAACGGCATGGCAAGGAAGGCACCCGGCTGACATGAGAGCGATCTTGCTGAGCGGAGCGATTGCGCTTCTGTTCTCGCTGCTCGGCACCCGATTTGCGATCGTACAGTTCACGAAGTTGGGCTACGGCCAGGAGATCCGCGAGGACGGCCCGACCACCCACCGCACCAAGCGCGGCACCCCGACCATGGGTGGCGTCGCGATCGTGATCTCGGTCGTCGTGGGCTACTTCGCGGCCAAGCTGTTGACCGGGGACGCCCCGAGCGCGACGGCCTATCTGCTGCTCTTCCTCCTGGTGGGCATGGCCGCGGTCGGCTTCGTCGACGACTTCATCAAGGTCTTCATGCAGCGCAACCTCGGTCTGCGCGCGTGGTCCAAGATGGTCGGGCAGACGCTGGTCGCGGTGGGCTTCGGCGCGGTGGCGATCCACCCGGGGCTGGCCAATGCCGACGGCATCACGCCGGCGGCCGACCAGCTCTCCTTCATCCGTGACTTCGGTCCACACTTCCTCGGCGGGGACGGGATCCTCTACTGGCTCGGTGGCGCCCTGCTGCTGGTCATCTTCTGGATCATGGTCACCGGCACGTCCAACGCCACCAACCTCACCGACGGCCTGGACGGTCTGCTGGCGGCCTCCTCGGCGATCGTCTTCGCGGCTTACACGATCATCTCGATCTGGCAGAACAACCAGCGCTGCGGCCGCCCGAGCGTCGAGATCGGCACCTGCTACGAGGTGCGCGACCCGCTCGACATGGCGATCCTCGGCGCCGCGATCAGCGGCGCCTGCATCGGCTTCCTGTGGTGGAACGCGAGCCCCGCGAGGATCTTCATGGGTGACACCGGCTCGCTCGCGCTCGGCTCCGTGCTGGCCGGGTTCGCGATCCTGTCGCACACCGAGTTCCTGCTGATCATCCTCGGTGGCCTCTTCGTCACCGAGACGGTCTCGGTGATCCTGCAGACGGGCTGGTTCAAGATCACCCGCAAGGTGACCGGCACCCCGAAGCGGATCTTCCGGATGACACCGATCCATCACCACTTCGAGATGCTCGGCTGGGAACAGGTCACCGTGGTGATCCGGTTCTGGATCATCACCGGCCTCTGCGTCGCGGCCGGTCTGGGAATCTTCTACGCCGAATGGGTGGCGACCATCTGATGACTGAGCCTGACGACAAGTCCGCGAAGCTCGACAAGCTCGGCCGCAACGACTCCTGGGAGGGCGTGAAGGCGGTCGTGGCCGGCTTCGGCGTCTCCGGTTTCGCCGCCGCCGACAACCTCACCCACCTGGGTGCCTCGGTGATCGCGCTCGACGAGTCGCCGGGCGACGAGGAGCGCCAGGAGAAGGCCAAGCTCCTCGGCATCCTGGGTGCCGACGTACGCCTCGGCGAGGGTGCCACCCACGTGCTGCCCGACGACGTCGACGTCGTGGTCACCTCACCCGGCTGGAGGCCGACGGCTCCGCTGCTCGCCCAGGCGCGCGAGCGCGGCATCCCGATCTGGGGAGAGGTCGAGCTCGCCTGGCGGCTGCGCGACCCCGACAACGCCGCCCCCTGGCTGGCGGTCACCGGCACCAACGGCAAGACCACGACCGTGCAGATGCTCGACAACATCCTGCGTACCGCCGGGCTCCGGTCCGTCGCCGTCGGCAACGTCGGCCTGCCGATCGTCGAGGCCGTGATGGACCCCGAGCCCTACGACGTCTTCGCCGTGGAGCTCTCCTCCTTCCAGCTCCACTACACCTCCTCGATGGGCGCCGAGGCCGCCGTCGTCCTCAACATCGCCGAGGACCACCTCGACTGGTACCCCTCGATGAAGGAGTACGCCGCCGACAAGGGCCGCGTCTACGAGGGCGTCGAGCGCGCCTGCGTCTACAACGTCGCCGACGAGGCCACGCTGCACCTGGTCGAGGAGGCCGACGTCGTCGAGGGCGCCCGCGCGATCGGCTTCACCCTCGGCACCCCGGCGGTGGGCCAGCTCGGGATCGTCGAGGACATCCTGGTCGACCGTGCCTTCATCGAGGAGCGTCAGACCTCCGCCGCGGAGCTGTGCCAGATCTCCGACCTCGCCTCCTCCGCGCCCCACTACGTCCAGAACGCGCTGGCCGCGGCCGCGCTCGCCCGGGCGCACGGGGTCTCCCAGGCCGCCGTACGCGACGGGCTGAAGTCCTTCCGCCCCGACGGCCACCGCATCGAGGTCGTCGCCGAGGCCGGCGGCGTCACCTGGGTCGACGACTCCAAGGCGACCAACCCGCACGCCGCCCAGGCCTCGCTGCAGGCCTACGACCCGGTGATCTGGATCGCCGGCGGGCTGGCCAAGGGTGCCCGCTTCGACGACCTGGTCGCCTCCATTCACGACCGGCTGCGGGCAGTCATCCTGATCGGCCAGGACCGCGACGTCATCGCCTCCGCCCTCGCCGCCCACGCCGGCGACCTGGAGATCGTCGAGCTCGACGACCCCGACGGCGTGGCCGCTCTCGCGGAGGCCGTCGAGATCGCCGCAGCCCTGGCCAAGCCCGGCGACACCGTGCTGCTGGCCCCCGGCTGCGCCAGCCAGGACCAGTTCCGCGACTACAAGGCCCGCGGCGACGCCTTCGCCGACGCCGTACGCCGCCAGCTCTGACCCCACCCGCCTCGGCCGGGGCGACACGCGGGGGAGATGCGCCGCGATCGTAGAGACGGCGGCGAGAATGTAATGGACGTACGTCGCACCGCAACTGGGAGGTAGGCCGTGACGACCACCAGCCCCGACCAGACCGGTTCCGGCTCGGCCGAGCAGGCCAAGGCGTACCCGAAGTCGGTTCTGGGCTACCTCAAGGCCTGGTTCCACGCGCTGAGGGTTGCGCTGAACCGGCCGCTGGCCGCCTACTACCTGCTGCTCACCAGCACCGCGCTGCTGCTGACCATCGGGCTGATCATGGTGCTGAGTGCCTCGAGCGTGTGGGCCTACACCCAGATGGGCAACTCCTACGCGATCGTCGGGCGGCAGGTGCTGTGGGTGATCATCGGCATCCCGTGTGCGTTCATCGCCTCCAGGATCAGACCGAAGCACCTGCGACGCCTGGCCTGGCCGGGCTACGTCATCGCCTGCGTGCTGCTCTTCCTGACCATCTTCCTGGGCCACGACGTCAACGGGCAGCAGAACTGGATCGGGGCCGGCCAGGTCAAGATCCAGCCGAGCGAGATCGCCAAGCTGGGGATCGTGCTGTGGGCGGCCCACGTCTACGCGCTCAAGGAGCGCCGGCTCGACAGCCTCCACGAGGTGCTGATGCCGGTCCTGCCCGGCATCGCGCTGGCCACCGGGCTCGTCCTCGCCGGTCGAGACCTCGGCACCGCCCTGGTCTTCTTCGCGATCGTGCTCGGGATGCTGTGGGTGGTCGGAGCGCCCGGGCGGCTGTTCGGGATGGCGATCTCGATCATCGGCGTCTCGGTGCTGTTCCTGATCAGCACCGACACCGAGCGGCTTGCCCGGCTGACCAGCTTCGCGGACCCGTTCAAGGACTACCACGGACAGGGCTGGCAGCCCTCCCACGGTCTCTACGCACTCAGCTCGGGCGGCATCCTGGGCCAGGGGATCGGGGCGTCACAGCAGAAGTGGGGCGACCTGCCCGAGGCCCACACCGACTACATCTTCGCGGTGCTGGGCGAGGAGCTCGGCCTGGTCGGCACCCTGCTCGTCGTCGGCCTCTTCCTGACCCTCGCATTCGCGCTGGTCAAGGTCGCGCGCCAGACCGACCGGCCGTTCGTACGCTACTTCAGCTTCGGCGTGCTGGTCTGGCTGCTGGGCCAGATGATCATCAACGTGGGCATGGTGCTCGCGCTGCTGCCGGTCATCGGCATCCCGCTGCCGCTGGTCTCCTACGGCGGCTCGGCGCTGATCCCGTCGATGGTGGCGCTGGGCGTCGTGATCGGCTTCGCCCGTCGTGAACCGGCGGCGGCCGCTGCGCTGAAGCAGCGTAAAGCCTTGGCAAAGGATCGGGCACGCCAGGCAGCCGCCTACCGGTCCGCTCAACGCAACCGATAAGTTCGGACGCATCATGAAGGCCCTCCTCGCCGGTGGTGGCACCGCCGGACACACATCCCCCCTGCTCGCCACGGCTGATGCCCTGCGCCGCCTGGACCCCAGCGTGGAGGTGACCTGCCTCGGCACGCCTCGCGGCCTGGAGAACCAGGTCGTTCCCGCCGCGGGCTACCCGCTCGAGCTGATCCCGCCGGTCCCGATGCCGCGCCAGCTCAGCAGCGACCTGCTGAAGGTGCCGGCCAACCTGAAGGGCGCGGTCGACGCGACCTACGAGGTGCTCGACCGGGTCCGGCCCGACGTGGTCGTCGGCTACGGCGGGTACGTCTCGGTGCCGGCCTACATCGCTGCGAAGCGGCGCCACATCCCGGTGATCGTCCATGAGGGCAACTCGATGCCCGGCTACGCCAACAAGGTCGGTGCTCGGCTAGCCGACCGGGTCGCGGTCAGCTTCCCGGACACCAAGCTGCCCAAGGCCGAATACATCGGGCTGCCGATCCGCCGGATGATCTCGACGATGGACCGCTGGGCGCTGCGCGCCGAGGCACGCAGCTTCTTCGGGCTCGACCAGCACCGCCCCACGATCGTGGTCACCGGTGGCTCGCAGGGCGCCCGGACGATCAACGAGTCGGTCTCCGGCGCCTACCCGGCCCTGGCCAGCAACGGGATCCAGGTGCTCCACGTGATCGGCCCGAAGAACGAGATGGTCTCGCCAGGCCCCGGCTACCACGTGCTCAACTACGTCGACCGGATGGACCTCGCGCTGGCCGCGGCAGACCTGATGATCTGCCGCTCCGGCGCCAACTCGGTGATCGAGGCGAGCGCCGTGGGAGTGCCGGCCGTCTACGTACCTCTCCCGATCGGCAACGGCGAGCAGGCCCTCAACGCCCGCGCCGTCGTCGACGCCGGCGGCGCCGTGCTCGTCTCCGACGCCGACATGAACGCCGCCTGGGTCACCAGCCACGTACCCCCGATCGTCACCGACCGCGCCCGCCTCGAGGCGATGTCGAAGGCCGCCAGCGACCTGGTGCCGCGCGACGCCGACGAACGGTTGGCGCGGATGATCTTCGAGGTCGTAGCAGGAGGTAAGTCATGAGGGTGCCCGTTCCTGAGCACATCCTTCCGGCCGAGCAGCTGGGCAGGGTCCACTTCATCGGCATCGGCGGGGCGGGTCTGTCCGCGATCGCCCGGGTCATGCTGGCCCGCGGGATCGAGGTCTCCGGCAGCGATGGCGCCGACTCGTCGATGGTCGCGGCGTTGCGCGAGGAGGGCGCGACCGTCTACGTCGGTCACGACGCGTCCCAGGTCGACGGCGTCGACACGCTGATCGTCTCCACCGCGATCCGCGAGGACAACCCCGAGTACGTCGCGGCCGTCGAGAAGGGCCTGCGGATCTACCCGCGCTCGGCCGGTCTGGCCTCGGTGATGGAGGGCCGCCGCGTCCTCGCCGTCGCCGGCACCCATGGCAAGACCACCACCACCTCGCTGCTGACCGTCTCCCTGCAGGCCGCGGGCGCCGCGCCGACCTACACCGTCGGTGGCGAGCTGGCCGCCTCGGGCACCAACGCCGCCGAGGGTTCGGGCGACCTGTTCGTCGCCGAGGCGGACGAGTCCGACGGCGCCTTCCTGGTCTACAAGCCCTACGCCGCGGTCGTCACCAACGTCGAGGCCGACCACCTCGACCAGTGGGGGACCGAGGAGGCCTACCGCGAGGGTTTCGCCCAGTTCGTGGGGCGGCTGGCTCCCGACGGGTTCCTGGTCGCGGTCATCGACGACCCCGGCGCGGCCGACCTGCGTCACGTCGCCCACTCGCTCGGCCGCCGCTTCATCGGCGTCGGTGAGTCGGAGCTGGCCGACGTACGCGCCGTCGACGTCGTCCTGGAGGGCACCACCTCCTCCTTCACCGTCGTCGACGGGCTCGACGAGCTGGGCCGGATCACGCTGCAGATCCCTGGGCGCCACTACGTCGCCGACGCGTTGGCCGCGTTGACGGTCGGCCTGCGTCTCGGTCACTCCTTCGACCTGCTCAAGGCGGGGCTGGAGTCGTTCACCGGCACCCGGCGGCGGATGGAGCGCAAGGGAGAGGCCGCAGGCGTACGCGTCTACGACTCCTACGCCCACCACCCCTCCGAGATCGCCGGCGACCTCGTCTCCGGCCGGTCCGTGGCAGGACAGGGGCGGCTCATCGTCGCGTTCCAGCCGCACATGGTCTCCCGCACCCGGATCTTCGGCGAGGAGATGGGCCGCGTGCTCGGCGCCGCCGACGAGGTCGTCGTCCTCGACGTCTACCTCGCCCGCGAGGACTACGACCCCGAGGTCACCGGCAAGCTCGTCGCCGACGCGGTGCCGCTGCCGCCCGACCGGGTCGTCAGCGTCGCCGGGCTCGAGGAGGCCGCCGCCGAGCTGGCCCGCCGCGCCCGTCCGGGTGACCTGGTTCTGACTCTCGGGGCAGGTACCGTGACGGAAGTGGGCCCGATGGTGCTCGCCAGGCTACGTACGGCAGAGCAGTAACGCTGGGGGAGGCGAGCATGGGGGAGAAGGGGTCGGACACCGAGATCGCCGAGGCCCTGGAGATCGCCCAGTCGGCGTCCGGGGAGCGCGAGATCGACCTCAACTCGGAGGAGGCCGAGGCCGGCGCCGAGTCGAGCACCGAACCGGAGCCGGAGGAGTCTCAGGACGAGCGTGCGCCGGTCGATCCGGCGACCCTGAAGAGCCGCAAGGCCTTCGCCCGCCGCCAGTGGCGCCGGCGCTGGCTGGCGTGGCGCTATCTGATCGTCGGCACCCTGGTCATCGCGCTCCTGCTCGGTGGGATCTGGGCGGTCTACTTCTCCACCTGGCTGCAGGTCAAGGGCACCTCCGTGCACGGCTCGATGAAGATGACCAGCGCGAAGCAGGTCGTCGAGTTCGCGGCCGTCCCGGTCGGCGAGCCGCTGGCCACCGCCGACCTCGAGGCCGTGCAGGTGCGCGTGCTCAACGGCCTGCCGATGGTGCGCTCGGTCAACGTCTCGCGCGAGTGGCCGGACAAGATCCGGGTCGACGTCACCGAACGTACGCCGGTGGCCGTCGTCTCCATCGGCGGCCGGCTCCGTGCTCTCGACGAGACCGGCACCGTCTTCTGGGACTACAAGAAGGCGCCGCGAGGTCTGCCGATGGTGAACACCGTGACCGGCACCAACTCCGACGCGCTCCGCGAGGCCGCCGCGGTGGCCTCGGCGCTCCCGGCCGACCTCGCCAAGACGGTCGACCACGTCGAGGTGACCACCGTCGACTCGATCTCCCTGGAGCTGCGCAACGACAAGCGGGTGGTGTGGGGGAGCAGCGCCCAGTCCGACACCAAGGCCGACGTGCTGGTCGCGTTGATGAAGGCCGAGCCCGACGTGGCCCGCTACGACGTCTCCGTGCCCGGCCAGCCGGTCACCAGCAAGAGCGTCGACTGATCCGGCGTAGGGATCTTCTCTACCGGACGGCAACGGATGGGCACAACTGATCCGCGTCCGCGTGTCGCGCCAGTTTGAGGACGTACGTCTGCCTACTGTTCTGAGAACGGCGAGGTTGACATAACTATAACCCTCAGGTTGAGGGTAAGGGTTGAGAACCCGCCGTAAGGACCAACCAGCGATCGAAGGGGCGACCACCGTGGGAGCTGCACAGAACTATCTGGCGATCATCAAGGTCGTCGGCATCGGTGGCGGCGGCGTCAATGCTGTCAACCGGATGATCGAGGTCGGCCTCAAGGGGGTCGAGTTCATCGCCATCAACACCGACGCCCAGGCGCTGCTGATGAGCGACGCCGACGTCAAGCTCGACATCGGTCGCGAGCTGACCCGCGGTCTCGGTGCCGGCGCCAACCCGAGCGTGGGAGAGAGCGCCGCCGAGGACCACGCCGACGAGATCGAAGAGGTCATCAAGGGCGCCGACATGGTCTTCGTGACCGCCGGCGAGGGTGGCGGCACCGGCACCGGTGGCGCGCCGGTCGTGGCCCGCATCGCCCGCTCCCTCGGCGCCCTGACCATCGGTGTGGTGACCCGCCCGTTCGCCTTCGAGGGCCGTCGTCGCGCCAACTCCGCCGAGGAGGGGATCAGCAAGCTCCGCGAGGAGGTCGACACCCTCATCGTCATCCCCAACGACCGGCTGCTGTCGATCTCGGACCGCAACGTCTCGGTGATGGACGCGTTCCGCCAGGCCGACCAGGTGCTGCTGCAGGGTGTTTCCGGCATCACCGACCTGATCACCACGCCCGGCCTGATCAACCTCGACTTCGCCGACGTCAAGTCGGTCATGTCCAACGCCGGCTCGGCGCTGATGGGCATCGGCTCCGCGCGCGGTGACAACCGCAGCGTCGAGGCCGCCGAGATGGCCGTCTCCTCGCCGCTGCTGGAGGCGTCGATCGACGGCGCCCACGGAGTCCTGCTCTCGATCGCGGGCGGCTCCGACCTCGGCCTCTTCGAGATCAACGAGGCCGCCGCGCTGGTCGCTGACGCGGTCCACCAGGAGGCCAACATCATCTTCGGCGCGACCATCGACGACGCGCTCGGCGACGAGGTCCGGGTCACGGTGATCGCAGCCGGCTTCGACGGTGGCATGCCCAAGCGCCGCGAGGGGCAGTCGGCGCTCGGCAGCGTGCAGGGCCGCTCCACCGGCTCCCAGTCCGCCAACAACGGCGAGACCGCCGCCGTGGCCACCGCGGTCGCGACCCGCCGCGCCGAGGAGGCCGAGGAGACCCCGGCCGCCGCGCCGGCCAAGCCCGCCAAGCCGGCCCCGGCCACGCCTCCGCCCGCGTCTCCGCCGGCCGAGCCCGCCCCGGTCGCCAAGAAGCCCGCTCCGAGTGTCCAGTACAGCGATGACGAGCTCGACGTTCCCGACTTCCTGAAGTGAACACAGTCTCAAGTAAGCACAGTTTGAAGTAGGTCCCTTCTTGTATTCCTTCCGAGCCTCAGCAGGCCTCGTCGACCTGGCGTTCACCGACAGGTACGGCGGGGTCAGTCTCGCTCCGTACGCCGAGCTCAACCTGGCGGTCAACGGCTCGGACTCGCCGGAGGCGAAGGCCGAGAACCATCGGCTGCTGCTGGCCGACTTCGCCGGCGGCGCGCCCTACGCCGACCTCTACCAGGTCCACGGCAACGCGGTCGTCGACGCGGAGTGCGGCACCCGCCCCGAGGCGGACGGAATCGTCACCACCGAGCGTGACCTGGTGCTGCTGGTCCGCACCGCCGACTGCGTACCCGTGCTGTTCGCGGACGAGGCGGCCGGGGTCATCGGCGCGGCGCACGCCGGACGCAAGGGGATGGCGGCCGGGGTCGTGCCCGAGACCATCGCCCGGATGCGCGCGCTCGGCGCGACGCGGATCAGCGCCTGGGTGGGGCCGCACGTGTGCGGCAAGTGCTACGAGGTGCCTGCCGAGATGCAGGAGGAGATCGTCGCGGTCGAGCCGGCCGCGCGCGCCACCACGAGCTGGGGCACCCCGAGCCTCGACGTCGGCGCTGGAGTGCTCGCCCAGCTGGCCCGCGAGGGCGTCGAGACGGTCGACGCCAGCCGCTGCACCCGCGAGTCCGACGACCTCTACTCCTACCGCCGCGACGGCGCCGGCATGTCGCTGGGCGCCCTGATCCGGCTGCGTGGTGCCTGATGGCGACCGATCGCGTCGATGAGATCGCCGCGGGGCTCGCCGAGACCCGCGAGCGGATCGCGGTGGCCGCCAAGGCCGCCGGTCGCCCCGCCGACGACGTCCACCTGGTCGTGGTCACCAAGTTCTTCCCCGCCTCCGACGTACGCATCCTGGCCGGCCTCGGCGTCACCGACGTCGGCGAGAACCGCCACCAGGAGGCGGCGGCCAAGGCGGCCGAGTGCGCCGACCTCGGTCTGCGCTGGCACTACATCGGCGGGCTCCAGTCCAACAAGGCGGCCGCCGTGGCCGGCTACGCCGACGTGGTCGAGTCCGTCGACCGGTCCTCGCTGCTGCCTCGGCTCAGCCGCGGCGCGGGGGAGCGAGGTCAGATCCTCGACGTGCTCCTGCAGGTGTCCCTCGACCCGCCCGGGCGCGAGGGTCGCGCAGGGGCGGATCCCGGTGACGTACACGACCTGGCTGCTGAGGTCGAGACGACCGACGGGCTCCGGCTGCGAGGCCTGATGGCGGTCGCGCCTCTCGGTGAGGAACCTGAGCAGGCTTTCGTCCGGCTCGCGCGGATCCGGGAGGACTTCCTGGTCGAGTATCCCGAGGCGACGGTGCTGTCGGCGGGGATGAGCGGCGACCTGGAACAGGCGATTGCCCATGGCGCGACACACGTACGTGTCGGGTCTGCGGTCCTCGGAGAGAGGCCAACTGTCAAGTAATGTCTCGGTCAGCAATACTTTGGGGAAGGTGGCTACATGAGCGGCGCGATGCGCAGGTTCGGTGAATACCTCGGCCTGCTCGAGGACACCGGGTACGACGACGATGTCTACGAGGGTGACGACGACGAGACCCGCTCCCACCAGGCCGTCAAGGCGCCGGTGCGGTCGAAGCAGTCACGCCCGGCTCCGGTGGCTGACCTTTCCGAGCGGCGACGAGCAACGGTGGTGCCTGCAGTGGCAGAGCTTTCCAAGATCATCACGCTGACCCCGACGTCCTACAACGAAGCGCGTCAGATCGGCGAGAACTACCGCGACGGAACGCCGGTGATCATGAACCTCACCGAGATGAACGATCCGGACGCAAAACGGCTCGTCGACTTTGCGGCCGGCCTGATCTTTGCTACCTATGGGAACATCGAGAGGGTCACCAACAAGGTGTTTCTTATCTCACCTGCGAACGTTTCGGTCACGGCTGAGGCAAAGCAGAGGATCGTTGAGGGCGGCTTCTTCAACCAGAGCTGAGGCCTTCGACACCTGCTCGTAGGTGCCTGGATGCGGTCCGCATCTGGCATGTCTACGGACAGGCGCTAGAGTTTCGACAGCATTACCTGATGCCGCCCCCCGGCGGTGCAGTCCGTACGTCTGAGTCAACCGAGTAATGAATGGGTGAGGTCATGCCGCTGACGCCAGAGGACGTGAGCAACAAGCGCTTTACTCCCGTCCGGCTCCGCGAGGGCTACGACATGGGCGAGGTGGACCAGTTCCTCGACGAGGTCGAGGCCGAACTGGCACGTCTCACCCGGGAGAACGACGACCTTCGCGGGAAGTTGGCATCTGCGCAGTCGGGTGGGGGTCCGTCCTTCCCGATGGCTCCCGAGCCGCCTGCTCCTGAGCCGATGCCGGCTCCTGAGCCGGTCTCGCACCAGATGCCGATGTATCAGGAGGCACCGCAGACCGGCGGCATCGAGACGATCCGGGTCGAGACCGTGCCGGAGGCGTCCAACGCCGCCGCGCGCCTGCTCGAGCTGGCCACGCGCAACCACGACGCGCTCATCGACACTGCCAAGAACGACGCCGACAAGATCGTCGGCGAGGCCCGGACCAAGGCCGAGCGCCTCGAGGCCGAGTCGAAGTCGAAGGCCGACCGCATGGAGGCCGACGCGCGCACCCGTGCGCAGATGCTCGACAGCGAGACCGCCGAGCGTCGCCAGCAGCTCTTCGGCGAGCTCGAGCGTGAGAAGGACAACCTGACCACCGAGGTCGACACCCTGCGCAACTTCGAGCGTGAGTACCGCTCCCGCCTGAAGAGCTACTTCACGCAGCAGCTCGACGCGCTCAACAACTCGGCTGAGTCACAGGCGCCCGTGATGGCCGCCGCTGTCAACGAGTCGGGCCCGGCGCCCAAGCGTCTGCGCTCCATCCTGGGGGAGGACGAGGGCTGAGGTCCTCGTAGTCAGGCTTCCATCGGCCGGTCCCGCATCGCGGGGCCGGCCGATGCGTACGTCCGCTGCGTTCCTGCCGTGGCCCGTCGGCTCCGGCAGGAACGCGTTGTAGCAGGTGAGGCGGGTCCTGTAAGAGGATTTCGGAGTTTTTCCACGCTGCGGACCAATATGCGTGCAGTTTCGGTGTGTTAGTTGAGCGGAGCCGAATCCCGGGCTACATTCCGGGCACGCACTCCGCACCGACTCGGCGGCGCGAAGTGACGGCAGGAGAAAGGGGACTCCATGTCTGTACCGATGAGGTGTCGCGCCAGCGCGGCAGTCGGGCGCGTCCAGGTGGCGACGCCCGAGCTTTCTGGGAATACCAGCTCCTACGTCACGGCTTCCACGTCGGTGGCCGCGGCGAGCGCCTAAGCCAAAACCGACCACCGTGCGGCCCGGGGGGCCGTGTCTCACACCAGAAAGCGAGTGCCGTGCCTAAGAAAGCAACCAAGACCGTCGTCTCTCCTGACCAGCTGAAGGTCAAGGACGGCGAGGACCCGTGGACGAAGGATGAGCTCAACGAGGTCATCGACGAGCTTCACGAGATGAGGGCTCACAGCCTCGAGGTGCTCACCGCTCTCGAAGCCGAGCTCTCCGGCCTGATGAAGGACTCCGGCGACGGCGCCGGCCAGGACCAGGCCGACATGGGCGCGACCAGTTTCGAGCGTGACCACGAGCTGACCGTGGTCAACAGCGAGAAGGACAAGCTGGCCCAGATCGAGCGTGTCCTGGGATACCTCGAGGACGGCTCGTACGGCATCTGTGAGTCGTGTGGGGAGCCGATCGGCAAGATGCGACTCATGGCGTTCCCGCGTGCCACACTGTGCATGACATGCAAGCAGCGCGAGGAGCGTCGCTGAGCGACGCACATACCGGTCCTGAGTCCGACGTGCGCCCTGTTCGGTGGGCCGAGTTCGCGACCGTCGCAGTGTTTCTGCTGGTCATCGACCAGATCACGAAGCTCTGGGCGGTCGCGACGCTCGTTCCCGGGCAGCCGCAGGAGCTGATCGGCTCGGTGCTCCAGCTCAACATCATCCGCAACCCGGGAGCGGCCTTCTCGACCGGGACCGGCTACACCTGGGTCTTCACGACGCTCTCCATCGCGGCCACGATCGGTGTGCTCTGGTTCGCGCGCCGGGTGCGCCACCGTGGCTGGGCCATCGCGCTCGGCATCCTGGTCGCCGGTATCAGCGGCAACCTGGTCGACCGGCTGATGCGTGAGCCGGGCTTCTACGTCGGGCACGTGGTCGACTTCCTGCAGCTGCCCAACTGGCCGATCTTCAACGTCGCCGACATGTGCATCAACGTCGCCGCGGTGCTGATCGTGGTCTTCTCGTTCAAGGGGATCGGGCTGGACGGGTCGGTCGACGGCGGTGCAGCGGACAAGTCCGACGACACCTCGGACAAGCCCGAGGGCGAGAAGAAGTGAACTTCGGTCACGCCGACCAGCGCACGCTGCATGTCCCGGACGGTCTGGAGGGGGAGCGGGTCGATGCCGCCATGGCGCGGCTGTTCGGCCTCTCCCGCACCCGCGCGGCGGAGCTGATCGCCGAAGGGCTGGTGACCGTTGACGGCTCGGTCGTGGCCAAGAGCGACCGGGTCAGCGCCGGGTCGATGCTCGACGCGACGATCCCGTCGCTGGCAGACCCTCTGGAGATCAAGCCCGAGATCGTCGAGGGCATCAAGATCATCTACGACGACGACGCCTTCGTGGTGATCGACAAGCCGGTAGGTGTGGCGGTCCACCCCTCGCCGGGCTGGCAGGGGAAGACCGTCGTCGGTCACCTCGTCGCGGCCGGTTTCCGGATCTCCACCTCGGGGGCCAAGGAGCGCGAGGGCATCGTCCAGCGCCTCGACGTCGGCACCTCGGGCGTGATGGTGATCGCCAAGTCCGAGCACGCCTACTCCGTCCTCAAGAACGCGTTCCGGCAGCGTACGGTCGACAAGACCTACCACGCGCTGGTCCAGGGCCATCCCGACCCGCTCGAGGGGACGATCGACGCACCGATCGGGCGCAACCCGAAGTACGACTACAAGTTCGCGGTCCGCGCGGACGGGCGTCAGTCGGTGACCCACTACGAGACGCTCGAGGCGCATCGGTTCGCCTCGCTGCTCAAGATCCACCTCGAGACCGGGCGCACCCACCAGATCCGCGTCCACATGTCGGCGCTGAAGCACCCGTGCGTCGGCGACCTCACCTACGGCGCCGACCCCGCTCTGGCGCGGCGCGTCGGGGTCGAGCGGCAGTGGCTGCACGCGGTGCAGCTCGGCTTCGAGCACCCGGAGACCGGTGAGTACGTCACCTTCGAGTCGACCTACCCCGACGACCTCCAGCACGCGCTCGATGTCATCCGCGACTCCGACTGAGGCGGTGCTCCGCCCGGCGGAGTCCGAGGACATCGCCGAGATCGTCCGCACCTACGTCGAGGCCCGTGCCGCCGCGCCGATGCCGGCGCCGATCTACCCGGAGTCGGACATCCGGGAGTGGCTCGCGGTCAAGGTCCTGGCACCCCAGAAGGGGTCGCAGGTCTGGGTCGCGGAGGTCGACGGCGTCGTCTCGGCCTTCGTCGCCTTCACCCCGACCTGGCTCGACGACCTCTTCGTCCACCCCCGCGCCCAGGGCACCGGCCTCGGCACCATGCTGCTCGACCTGGTGAAGTCGCTGACCCCCGAAGGCTTCGGCCTCTGGGTCTTCGAGATGAACACCCCGGCCCGAGCCTTCTACGCCCGCCACGGGCTGCGCGAGGTCGAACGCACCGACGGCTCGGCCAACCAGGAGAAGACTCCCGACGTACGGATGGCCTGGCCCTAGCCGAAGCGTCAGTCCGGTAGGCCGAGAAGTCACTTCTGGCGGCCGAGATGGCACGTCGATGCCTACTCGGCCGACGTACCTGACGCCTCGCCCTTCAGGTGGTCCATCTCGGCCGCGATGAGGGCGATCTCGGCGGGTCCGACGCGGCAGCAGCCGCCGACGTATTCGGCCCCGGACCGCGCCCAGGAGAGGGCCTCTCCGGGCCGGAAGTGAGGGGTGCCGGTCCAGGCGCCGTCGGCGTACGTCTCGCCGGTGTTGGGGTAGACGACGGCGGGCTCGCCGGTGGCGGTGGCCAGCTGGACGGCGGCGGGTACGTCGGCCGGGTCGCAGCAGTTGACACCGACGGCGACGACCGAGCGGATGCCCGCGGCCAACGCCAGCGCGTCGGCCAGGGGCTGGTCGGCGCGAGTGCGGGTGCCGGCGCAGGAGTAGGAGAACCACACCGGGAGACCGATGTCGTCGAGGAGGTCGACGAGCACCTCGGCCTCCTCCATGTCGGGGATGGTCTCGATCGCGATGAGGTCGGGGTCCTCGGTCTCGAGCAGCGCCAGCCGGGGTGCGTGGAAGTCACGCAGCACGGCCGCCGAGACGCCGTAGCGGCCGCGGTACTCGGACCCGTCAGCCAGGTAGGCGCCATAGGGTCCGACCGATGCGGCGACCAGGCGTCCGGGAGCCTCCTCGGCGACCTCGCGCGCGACGCGGACGCTGCGGCGCAGCAGCTCGGTGGCGTACGTCTGGGTCATCCCGGCCTCCACGAAGCCGGGCACGCTGGCCTGGTAGCTCGCGGTCGTGGCGACGTCGGCGCCGGCGGTGAAGTAGGCGCGGTGGACCGCGGCGATCTCCGCGGGTGACTCGTCCAGCAGCCGGGCCGTCCACAGGGCCCCGGAGACATCGTGACCGCGTGCTTCCAGCGCGTTGGACAGGCCGCCGTCGAGGATCGTCACCATGACTCAAGACTGTACGGCCAGCCGCCCGAGAAACGCCTTGGGGCGTCGACGAAACTGTCGGTGCCGCCAGATAGTCTGTAGTCCTTCCCCCAGGTCGTCCGTTTGAGCACGGGCTCCTGCGCCCGCTCCATCCGTTCGACCTCGAGGAGGGCTCCACGCCAATGGCGGCCGGCTCCAAGGACTCATTCGTCCACCTGCACGTTCACACCGAATACTCGATGCTGGACGGAGCCTCGCTCCTCGACGGGCTGTTCTCGCGCACCGCCGAGCTGGAGATGCCGGCGATCGCGATGACCGACCACGGCAACATGCACGGCGCCTACGACTTCTGGTCGAAGGCCCGCAAGCACGACGTGAAGCCGATCATCGGCATCGAGGCCTACATCACGCCGAACACCCCGCGCGGTGAGCGCAAGCGGGTGCGGTGGGGGAAGGGCGACCAGGCGCAGGAGGGCGGCGACGACGTCTCGGGTGGTGGTGCCTACACCCACATGACGATGTGGGCCGAGTCCACCGAGGGGATGCACAACCTCTTCCGGCTCTCGAGCCGCTCCAGCCTGGAGGGCTACTACTTCAAGCCGCGGATGGACAAGGAGATCCTCGCCGAGCACTCCAAGGGGATCATCGTCTCCACCGGCTGCCCCTCGGGCGCGATCCAGACCCGGCTGCGGCTGGGTCAGTGGGACGAGGCGCTCAAGGAGGCCGGCGAGCTGCAGGACATCTTCGGGAAGGACAACGTCTTCCTCGAGCTGATGGACCACGGCATCTCCATCGAGAAGCGGGTCCGCGACGACCTGCTCAAGCTCGGCAAGGCGATGAACATCCGCCCGGTCGCGACCAACGACTCCCACTACAACAACCCCGAGGACGCCGCCGCCCACGAGGCGCTGCTGTGCGTCCAGTCGGGCAGCCGGATGACCGAGCCGCCCTACTCCAAGGGCGGCAAGCGGTTCGCGTTCGAGGGCAGCGGCTACTACATCAAGACCGCCGCAGAGATGCGCGAGCTGTGGGGCCGGCAGGACCTGATCGAGGCCTGCGACAACACCCTGCTGATCGCCGAGCGCTGCGATGTGCAGTTCACCGAGTCGACCGGTGGCTACATGGCGCTCGCCGACATCCCCGAGGGCGAGACCGAGGAGTCGTGGCTGCGCAAGGAGACCTGGCGCGGCATCGAGCTGCGCTACCCGGGCGAGAAGACGACCCAGGAGGTCCGCGACCGCGTCGAGTTCGAGATCGACGTCATCCTGCAGAAGGGCTACCCGGGCTACTTCCTGGTGGTCGCCGACTTCATCCAGTGGTCCAAGGACAACGGCATCCGGATCGGACCGGGCCGTGGTTCCGGTGCTGGCTCGATCGTGGCGTACGCGCTGCGGATCACCGATCTCGACCCGCTCGAGCACGGACTCTTCTTCGAGCGGTTCCTCAACCCCGAGCGTCCCTCGATGCCCGACTTCGACATCGACTTCGACGACCACCGCCGCGGCGAGACGATCAAGTACGTCACGGAGAAGTACGGCGCGGAGAAGGTCGCCCAGATCGCCACCTTCGGCCGGATCAAGGCCAAGCAGGCGATCAAGGACGCGGCCCGCATCCTCGACCACGGCTTCGCGATCGGCGACCGGATCACCAAGGCGCTGCCGCCTGACGTGATGGGCAAGGGGGTTCCGCTCAAGGAGCTGTTCAACCCCGACCACAAGCGCTACGGCGAGGGCGGCGACTTCCGGGCCCTGCACGACACCGATCCCGACGTCCGCAAGATCTACGAGACCGCTCTCGGTCTCGAGGGCCAGATCCGGCAGACCGGCATCCACGCCGCGGGCGTGATCATGGCCTCCGAGCCGATCATCGACATCGTCCCGCTGATGGAGCCCAAGCAGGACGGCCAGGTCGTCACGCAGTTCGAGTATCCGACCTGTGAGGCGCTCGGCCTGGTCAAGATGGACTTCCTGGGCCTCTCCAACCTCCACACCCTCGAGGACGCGCTCGGCAACATCCGCGCCAACCGCGGCATCGACCTGGTGCTCGAGGAGGTCCCGTTCGACGACAAGCCGACCTACGAGCTGATGCAGCGCGGCGACACGCTCGGCGTCTTCCAGCTCGATGGTGGTGGCATGCGCGCGCTGCTGCGCTCGATGCTGCCCGACCGGTTCGCCGACATCACCGCGGTCTCCGCGCTCTACCGGCCGGGCCCGATGGGCGCCGACTCCCACAACAAGTACGCCCACCGCAAGAACGGCCGCGAGCCGATCGTGCCGATCCACCCCGAGCTCGAGAAGCCGCTCGAGGAGGTGCTGGGGGAGACGTACGGCCTGATCGTCTATCAGGAGCAGGTGATGTCGATCGCCCAGGTCCTGGCGGGGTTCTCGCTCGGACAGGCCGACAACCTGCGCCGCGCGATGGGCAAGAAGAAGAAGGCCGAGCTCGACAAGCAGTACGCCGGCTTCCAGGCAGGCATGCTCGAGCGCGGCTACTCCCAGAAGGCGATCGACACGATCTGGGAGATCCTGCTGCCGTTCTCCGACTACGCCTTCAACAAGTCGCACTCGGCGGCCTACGGAGTGGTCACCTACTGGACCGCCTACCTCAAGGCCAACTACCCGACCGAATACATGGCCGCGCTCTTGACCTCGGTGAAGAACGACAAGGACAAGATGGCGATCTACCTCAACGAGTGTCGCCGGATGAAGATCGCGGTGCTGCCGCCCGACGTCAACGAGTCCGCCCACGACTTCACCGCGGTCGGCAGCGACATCCGCTTCGGCCTGACCGCCGTCCGCAACGTCGGCGCCCAGGTGGTCGACGGGATCGTCGAGGCCCGCACCTCCAAGGGCCGGTTCGAGGACTTCAACGACTATCTCTCCAAGGTGCCCGAGCGGGCCTGCAACAAGCGCGTGATCGAGTCGCTGATCAAGGCCGGTGCCTTCGACGACATGAAGCACCGTCGCCGCGCGCTGGTGGCGATCCACGAGACCGCCGTGGACCAGTACATCGACATCAAGCGCAACGAGGCGATCGGCCAGGACTCGCTCTTCGGCGGCCTCGACGAGGACGGCGGCGACGGCTTCGGCGTCTCGGTGGCCATCCCCGACATGGACGAGTGGGACAAGATGACCCTGCTCGGCCATGAGCGGGAGATGCTGGGTCTCTACGTCTCCGACCACCCGCTGATGGGCCTGGAGCACGTCCTCGCCAACGGCACCGACTGCACCATCGGTCAGCTGATGACCGACGAGACGCGCCCCCACAACACCACCGTCACGGTCTCCGGCCTGGTCACCAACGTCAACCGGCGCATCACCAAGAAGGGCGACGCCTGGGCCACGGTGACCCTGGAGGACCTCGAGGGCTCGGTCGAAGTGCTGCTCTTCCCGTCCTCGTATCAGCTGGCTGCGCCGCATCTGGTCGAAGACTCGATCATCCGGGTCAAGGGCCAGCTCTCCCGCGACAAGGACCAGCCCGAGCTGCGCGGCCAGGAGGTCACCGTCCCGGACCTGACCGGTGGCCCGGGTGCGGCCGGCGGACCGGTGGTGATCTCGCTGCCGTCGACGCGGTGCACGCCGCAGGTGATCGCGTCGCTGCGTGACGTACTGACCACCTATCCCGGAGTAGCCGAGGTCAGGCTACGGTTGATGACACGGGACGCGACCCGGGTCATGAAGCTCGATGACCGGCTGCGGGTGGCACCGACTCCCGAGCTGTTCGCCGACCTCAAACAACTCCTCGGACCAGGATGCCTGACAATCTGATCGTGCCGCCGCCGCCCAGTCTCTACGCGACCGGCCACCGCCCCGCCCGCCCCGACCTGTCCCGTCCGGTGCTGGTCCAGGTGGCCATCATCGTGGCCGCCTTCATCGTCGGCGGCCTCGCGGCCGGTCTCGCGGCGGCGACGTTGTGGACGCCGCCGACCGGGATGGTGCTCGAGGACAAGTGGTACCGCGGGCTCATCTCGATCGACCCGCCCGCCATCGGGCAGAACATCGATCAGGGCGTCTTCGCCGCGACCGGCTGGTTCTCGGTCTGCGCGATCGTGCTCGGCCTGCTGGTCGGCATCGCGGCCGCGGTCTGGCTCAACCGCTCCGAGCTGGTCACCCTGGGCGCGCTGATAGTCGGCGGTGCGATCGGTGGCGGCCTGATGCTGGTGATCACCTCGCTGCTCTCGCCCGAGGACCCCAACGGTCTCGCCAAGGGTGCCGCCGACGGCACCGTGCTAGAGGACAGCTTCCAGCTGGCCTCGCCGTGGCTGGTCCTGCTCGTCCCGGGCTCGGCGATGCTGGCGCTGATGGTCATCTTCTTGATGTGGGCGCCGCACCCTCCCGCGGATCACGAGCTCGACGGGCAGCGGCCCGCGACCGAAAGGTAAATTCGGCGGACAGTCGCCGTCGGACGGCATAGATTCAACAGGTTGGACGGTTGGCACAATGCTGACCGACAGAACCTGAGAGTCACTGATGTCAGAGAACACGCCCGGTCAGAACCCGTCTGGACCGGAGGCGGCAGAGATCCTCGATCTCGGCGGGGATCCTGCCGCGAAGAGCAGGAAGCCGCTGATCATCGGCGCGGCAGCCGTCGTCGGCGTCGCTGTGTTAGCGACCGCCGGCACCCTCACCGCTGTCGCACTGAGCAACGCCGGTGGCTCCCCGGCAGAGGCGTTCCCCGCCTCGACCGTCGCTTACGCCGAGATCGACCTGACCGAGGCCAAGAACGCCCTGCCGACGCTGCGCAAGCTGCCTTCGGTCGACAAGGAGCTCGGCCTGGAGAAGGGCGAGGACCCGCGCGAGGCGCTGTTCACCAACGCATGTGACGACCTCGACTTCGCGAAGGACGTCGAGCCGTGGATCGGCTACAAGGCCGCGGTCGGCGCAGTCCCGACGGACACGGAGCCGGTGCTCGCGTTCGCACTCCAGGTCACCGACGAGTCCGATGCCGAGGCCGGCCTTCCCAAGCTCGCTGAGTGCGGCGGCTCGGAGTCGGCCTGGTCGGTCGGCGACGGCTGGGCGCTCATCGCGGAGACCGACGACGACCTTGCCGCGATCGAGAAGGCGGCGGCGACCGGCACCCTGGCCGAGGACGCTGGCTTCGAGAAGTGGACCGGTGACGTCGGCGGCACCGGGGTCATCACGGCGTACGCCGCGAAGGAGCTGCCCGACGCCATCGCCGAGGCGGCTGAGAACGGCGCGTTCGACGAGGCCGAGGGTGACCTCGCCGAGAACCCGATGGGTGGGATGGCGCCGTTGCCCGATCCGGCTGCCCTGGCCGACACGATTCGGTCGGCGATGAAGGACTTCGGTGGCGCGGCCTTCACCGTACGTGCCGAGGAGAACGCCTTCGAGCTCGAGGCCGCCTCGTCGATGGGCGAGCAGGCCGAGTCGATGGAGGCCGGCACCATCGCCGGCACCCTGCCGAAGGACACCACCGCGGTGATCGCGGCCAACCCGGCCGACGGCTGGCTCACGACCGGCCTGGCCGGGAGCGGCGCGGAGGACCAGTTCACGCAGATGCTCGGGATGGCTCCCGGTGACCTCGAGAAGCTCCTCGGTGACAGCTTCGCGATCGCGGCCGGCGAGATCGACCTGAGCGCTCCCGACTCCCTGGACATCGGGATCAAGATCGATGGTGCCGACTCGGCCGATGTGGAGAAGTTCGTCGGCGACCTCACTGCCGGCTTCGGTGCCGAGGGCATCGTCAGCGTCGACAGCGAGGGCGACGTGACGTCCGTCGGAATGGGGGACTACAGCAAAGAGCTGCTGGCCGACGGTGGTCTGGCAGGGACCGACAAGTTCAAGAACGCGGTCCCCAACGCCGAGGACTCCTCCGGGGTGGTCTACGTCGACTTCGACGGTCTCGACGACCTGGTGACGGCCGAGGCTCCCGAGGTCGCCGACGACATCGAGGCGCTCGGCCAGCTCGGCTTCAGCGCCTACCTGGACGGCGACACCTCGCGAGCCCTGGNCCCACACGCCGAGTCGGCTCGTCATAACGAGCCGACTCGGCGGGATTTTCGGTCAGGATGCGCCGACTCGGCGTCAGCTCGGGTCTACGCCGTGCTCGTTGAGAGCGGCGTCGGGGTCGACGGCGTCACCACCACCGGGGCGGACCTCCACGTGGAGGTGGTTGCCGGTGGAGTTGCCGGTCGAGCCGACGTAGCCGATGACCTCACCGGGGGAGACTGTCTGGCCGACGGAGACGCCGTAGTCGCTCTGGTGGCAGTACCAGATCTCGGTGCCGTCCTCGAGGGTGATGATCGTCCGGTTTCCGTACGCTCCGCCCCAGGCGGTCTCGGTGACCGTGCCGCGGGCGATCGCGTGGATCGGCGTGCCGTAGGGGGCCGCGAAGTCGAGACCCGTGTGGGTGCTCGACCAGTTGGAGCCCGAGGAGCCGAAGGTGCCGGTGATGCGGTAGACGCCCGCCGGGATCGGCAGCTCCCACATGTTGGACTTGAGGAACTTGTCCTGCTTGTCGGCCTGGACGTCGACGCCCTGGAGTGCCTTCTCGCGGTCGCTCGCCGCGGTGTCGGCCTCGGAGCGCTCGTCGTTGCGGGTGACGGTCGCGGAGCGGTCACCGACGACGACCATGTCGCTGTCGCCACCGAGCGCGGTGGCGCCGACGAGGCGTACGTCATCGGCGGCGACCATCGTCGGACCACCGGTCAGCGCGATGCCGCCGATGGCGGCGGCGAGAGCCGCGGCGCCGGCGGTCAGCGGGACCGTCGGGCGGCCACCGGCCGCCGCAGCGGCGGCGCGGCGGGTGCGGGGACGGGTGGGGCCGCCGATGCCGACCATCGTGCCGGTGGTCTCCACCGCCGGAAGGTCGTGCAGCTCGGGCCGGTAGGTCGCGATCTCGCTGATGCTCGGCAGGTCGATGCTGCCGGTGTCGGCGCGGAAGTAGGTCTCGGCCTGCTGCGGGTCGCTGTTGTAGCCGTCGGCGTAGTCGTCCTGGTAGTACGCCTCGTGCGGCTGCGGCGCCTCGTAGTAGGGCGCGTCCACGGTGTAGGTCTCGGCCGGGAGGTCGATCGCCATCGAGTCGAAGTCGATCTGCTGCGGCAGCGATACGGGCGGGGCTGGGAACGAGGTCGTGTCGATCTTGAACGACGTCGGCGGCGCGTCGAACGCCTCCTGGAACCCGCGGGGCTCCTGGATCTCCGGCTCGTAGGCCGGAGCAGCCGGGGCCACCGGCGGAGCCGGGATCTGGCGGGCCTCGCGCACGGCGCGAATCTTCCCGGTCAGCGGCGCGAACGTGTTGGCCATCCGCAGCGGCTTCGGGGTGTGCGTCGGCTCGGGCGCCTGGAAGGTCGGCTCAGGAGCGACGGGAGCGACCGGCTCGGGAAGCACCGGCGCGGGAACTGCCGGAGCTGCCGGAACTGCCGGTACGCCGCGCGGCGGCGTCTTGGTCGAGACCGACCTGCTCGACGTCGCCTTGGTCGGCGCGGGCTTGGTCGGCTGGGTCAGGAACATGGTGAGCTCGGAGGTCGTCATGCCTCCGACGCCGAGGTCTTCGAGCACCTCGGGGGTCACCTTGTCCGGGTCGATGCCCATCGAGGAGAGCAGGTCGGCCAGGACCGGGTCGATCTGGGCCGCCCGGCGCTGCACGGGCACGATCGGGGTTGCCGCGGGAGGCGGCGGCGTCGGGAACGACGCCGGGAAGGACGGGCCGTCGCCCTCGACGAGAGCACGCAGCTCACCCGTCGAGATGCGGCCGTCGTGGGCGTCGTCGATGCGCGGGGACCCGACGACCGGCAGCTTGCCGGTCTGCTCGAGGACCACGCGGTTGGGCCGGGCCTTGGCGACCGGCTCTTCAGGAATCTCAGGGGCGGGGGATGGCTTCGCGGTCCCAACGGCAGGGGACGGCGCGGCGCGCCGCTTCCCGACGTAGGAGGTCGATCCGGTCGCTCGCGGGGCAGGCCTGGAGGCAGGGCTGTCGGTCGCCGGCGCTGCGCGCCGCTTCCCAACGTAGCTGCTGCTGCTCGTGGTTGCTCCGGGGGAAGGGGTGACCGAACGCGGACTGTCACTTGTGACGTCGGCTCGGTGGTTGCCCATCAGTTCATATCTCCGCTGTTCGGGGTCAGACGGCGAGCCATGACTGTAACGGACCGGAGGGCGCGGTCAAGAAATGTGGCACGCCCGTTTCGCTGATTTCACCTTCAGTGATGGCCGAATCAGTCGCTGATCTGCGTATTTCCGCCAGATTCGGAACTCGATTGCGGCATATTCATGTCACCCGAAACGCGTGTCTTCGGTCCATTTGAGCCTCGATACGGTGTCAAAACCTGCCGATCCCCGGACCTCGGGCCGCGTCGTACGGGGTCAGACGGGGGTCACTACGTGGGGCTACGGACTGTTACCCAAGGTTGCCGACTTGTTGGTATATGTCCGGTGTGTCCGGCCCCACGCCCCGCTAGTGGCGTACGTCACGTCGTGTGCCCTGGGCTCGTAAGTCCGGCTCGGCGGGGTCTATGGTGCTGGACGGACACATCTGAAGACGAGGGCGTCGACCGCTGATCCATGCGGTGCGGCCCCCGTACCGCAACACACAGACCAGGTGGATCAGTGGATCTCATGGAGTACCAGGCGAAGAAGCTCTTCGCCAAGCACGGCGTCGCCGTGACCGAAGGTGTCGTCGTCGAGACGGCTGAGGAAGCCAGGAAGGCCGCCGAGGAGATCGGCTTCTGCGTCGTCAAGGCGCAGGTCAAGGCCGGTGGCCGAGGCAAGGCCGGCGGCGTGAAGCTGGCCAAGACCGCGGACGAGGCGTTCGAGCACGCCTCGAACATCCTCGGTATGGAGATCAAGGGCCTGCGTGTCAACCGGGTGCTGATCACGCCGGCGACCCCGCCGGTGGAGGAGTACTACTTCTCCTTCCTGCTGGACCGGTCGAACCGGCAGTACCTCTGCATCGCGTCCGTCGAGGGTGGTGTGGAGATCGAGGAGGTCGCCAAGACCAACCCCGACGCCGTCAAGCAGATCGGCATCGACCCCGGCAAGGGCGTCGACGAGGCCAAGGCGCGCGAGATCGCGACCGAGTGCGGCTTCCCGGAGCCCGTCTTCGAGCAGGCCGTCGCGATGATCCAGAGCCTCTACACGGTGTTCACCGAGGAGGACGCGACGCTCGTCGAGGTCAACCCGCTGGCTCGCCTGGAGGGCGACAAGCTGGAGGCTCTCGACGGCAAGGTGTCGCTGGACGACAACGCCTCCGAGATCCGCCACGAGGACCACGAGCAGTTCGTCATCCGTGACGAGGAGGACCCGCTCGAGGCCAAGGCCAAGGACAAGGGCCTCAACTACGTCAAGCTCGACGGCCAGGTCGGCATCATCGGCAACGGCGCGGGTCTGGTCATGTCGACCCTCGACGTCGTCGCGTACGCCGGTGAGGCTCACGGCGGCGTCAAGCCCGCCAACTTCCTCGACATCGGTGGCGGCGCCAACGCGCAGGTCATGGCCGACGGTCTCGACGTCATCCTGAACGACGAGCAGGTCAAGTCCGTGTTCGTGAACGTCTTCGGTGGCATCACCGCGTGTGACGAGGTCGCCAAGGGCATCGTCGGCGCGCTGGACATCCTCGGCAACGAGGCCACCAAGCCGCTCGTCGTGCGTCTGGACGGCAACAACGTGGACCTGGGTCGCCAGATCCTCAGTGAGGCCAACCACCCGCTGGTCACCATCGTCGACACCATGGACGGCGGCGCCGACAAGGCCGCCGAGCTGGCCAACGCCTGAGGTCAGGAGAGAGAAACATGAGCATCTACCTCAACAAGGACAGCAAGGTCATCGTCCAGGGCATCACCGGCGGCATGGGTGCGAAGCACACCGCCCTGATGCTCGACTCGGGCGCCCAGATCGTCGGTGGCGTCAACGCCCGTAAGGCCGGCACCACGGTCACCCACAAGGACGCCCAGGGCGCCGACGTGGAGCTCCCGGTGTTCGGCACGGTCGCGGAGGCGATGAAGGAGACCGGCGCCAACGTGTCGGTGCTCTTCGTGCCGCCGGCGTTCACCAAGGACGCCGCGATCGAGGCCATCGACGCCGAGATGCCGCTCATCGTGGTCATCACCGAGGGCGTCCCGGTCCAGGACACCGCCGAGGTGTGGTCCTACCTGCAGGGCAAGGCCACCCGGATGATCGGCCCGAACTGCCCCGGCATCATCACGCCGGGTGAGTCGCTGGCCGGCATCACCCCGCACACCATCACCGGCAAGGGCCCGGTCGGTCTCGTCTCCAAGTCGGGCACGCTGACCTACCAGATGATGTACGAGCTGAAGGACTTCGGCTTCTCCACCGCCATCGGCATCGGCGGTGACCCGATCATCGGCACCACCCACATCGACGCCCTCGAGGCGTTCGAGAAGGACGACGAGACCAAGCTCATCGTCATGATCGGTGAGATCGGTGGCGACGCCGAGGAGCGGGCCGCGGCCTACATCAAGGAGAACATCTCCAAGCCTGTCGTCGGCTACGTCGCCGGCTTCACCGCGCCCGAGGGTAAGACCATGGGTCACGCGGGTGCGATCGTGTCCGGCTCCGCCGGCACCGCGCAGGCGAAGAAGGAGGCCCTCGAGGCCGCCGGCGTCAAGGTCGGCAAGACTCCGTCGGAGACCGCTGCTCTCGCTCGCGAGATCCTGCAGTCCCTCTGACGTACGTCAGTTCCTGACCGCCCCGCGACCGTCACGGTCGCGGGGCGGTCGTCATCTCTGGCGGAATTGCTCCGAATGCGCACGCTTGAGCGCCCGCACGGATTAATGTGCTGACCATGGCCAAGCGAATGGCACGTTTGCTCTCGGGTGTGGCCGGTATCGGGGTTTCAGCTTCGATCGCGTCGTTGGGCGCGGGTCTGCCGCCGGTGGAGGCGGCACCGACCCAGGGTGTGGATCGGAGCGTGGCTCAGGCGGAGCCCGACCGGAAGACCCACACCGTCCAGCCGGGGGAGACTCTCTCCGGGATCGCCGGGAAGTACGGCGTCAAGGTCAGCGACCTCGCGGCCTGGAACCAGATCGCCGACCCCGCCAAGATCCGAGCGGGGGCCGAGCTCGTGGTGAGCCCGCCCGCAAAGCCGGCCGGGAAGACGTACACCGTGGCGCCCGGTGACACCTTCTCCGGAATCGCCAAGAAGTTCGGCGTCGATGTCGGCGAGCTGATGGCCTACAACGGCTACGAAGATCCCACCAAGCTGCTGGCCGGGAGCGAGATCAAGATCCCGACGGCAAAGCCGAAGCTGAAGAAGTACAAGGTCGTCGCCGGTGACACGTTCTTCAGCATCGGTAAGAAGTTCGGTGTCACGGCGGATGCGCTGATGGCGCACAACGGCTACGAGGACGCCACCAAGCTGCTCGCCGGCACGACGATCGAGATCCCGGCGAAGACCGACAAGCCCAAGCCCAAGCCGAAACCCCAGCCCGGCTCCGGAGAGACCGTCTACACGACCGTCGCCGGGGACACCTACGCAAGCGTCGCCAAGAGGTTCCGCATCACCGAGGAGGAGCTGCGGATCTTCAACGGCTCCAGGCTGCCCGACAAGCTGCCTCCGGGCTACAAGCTCTACATCCCACTGAACTGATCGCTGGCTCTCGATTCACGCGTGTTCGCCGCCGCGCCCGACGCGTCGCCGGAGGCGCAGCGGGCCCTGCTCGGGGAAACGCCATTCGAAGCGCACGGCGATCAGTCGGAGGGTCGCCGTCACGATGACGCAGACCGGGCCCGCCACCGCCACCGGGGTGCCGACGCCGACGAGCAGGATGAGGACGCCTACGCCGGCACCAGCCGCGACGGCGTACAGGGTCCCCACCTGTAGGAACGAGAAGGGCAGGCTCAGGATGACGTCGCGCAGCATCCCGCCGCCGATGGCGCCCACGACCCCGACCACCAGTGCACCGGCTTCACCCGCCCCGAGCGCGAGCGCCTTGGAGGCGCCGATCGCTCCGAACAGCCCCATCACGACCGCATCCAGAGCGGTGAGCGTCCAGTCGGCGCGCGCCAGCAGACGCTGAACCAGCATTCCGAGGACCGCGGAGGCGCCGGCCACGAGCAGGTACCAGTTGCTCCAGATCACCACGGGCGGCTGATTGAGCAAGATGTCGCGCAGCAGGCTGCCGCCGAGTGAGACGGAGAGGCCGATGACGACGACTCCCAGGACGTCGATGCGGCGGTGGCGCTCGCCGGCGGCGAAGAGAGCGCCCTGTAGTCCGCCGAGGCCGGCCGCAAGCAGCTCGATCCACAGGGGCGCTTGGAGCGTGGTGATCATGATGGTGTGTCTCCTTCGAGGAGTGGGGCCCGGGCTGCGGCAGGCCGGGCCGTTCCCCGTGCATCAGCGGTGGGATGAACCCAGTGCCTGCGTGACTCAGCCGACCGCGGTCAGTGCGTGCTCGGCGGCGTCGACGATCGTGTCGGCGACGACGCCCGACTGGGTGATGTACAACGCGTGGCTCGCGGACACGTTGGTGATCTTGGCGCCCGCACGGCTGGCCATGTGCTGGAGCATCGCCTGGTCGAACGACTTGTCCTCGGTGGCGATGACGGCCCAGCTGGGCTTGTCGGCCCACGCGGCGCGGGTCACGGCCTCCTCGAACACCGACATGTTGATCGGCACCTGCGAGTCGCGGAGGAATGCGGCGTCCTCATCGGTCGCGTCCGCCGCGAAGCCGACCTTGAACTTCTCGGAGTTGAGGAACCCGTAGCCGTCCTCGCCGACCTCGATGACGAAATCGGGGGTGGGGGCGAAGCCCTCGTACTGCTGCGCGGTCGTCTCGCCCGAAGCCGGCGCGAGCGCCGAGACGTAGACGAGGCCGGCGACGTTCGGGTGGTTGCCCGCCTCCGTGATGACGGTGCCGCCCCACGAGTGACCGACCAGGACGGTCGGACCGTCCTGACGATCGAGGACCCGCGTAGTTGCCGCGACGTCGTCGGCGAGCGACGTCAGGGGGTTCTGGACGATGCTGACGCGGTATCCGCGGGCGGTGAGGTCATCGTAGACGCGGCGCCATCCCGCGCCGTCGGCGAATGCCCCGTGCACCAGGACGATGTTCTTGATCTGCTGACCGATGGTGCTCATGCTGCCGTTCCTTTCGTGTGCCGCGAGGTGGTCCCGCGAGCAGTTTCGGCGGCGGTTTTTGCCACCAATGTGCAATATATTGCACGCAACAACCGAAGGCAAGGAGATGTTCCGGGTTTGCATCGGCCCCGGGAAGCGTGTGCAATATGTTGTATGCCGATCCCCTCAGGTACTCCCTCGGTCGACCGAACACTCCTCCGGGACGACGTCTACCGACGGCTGAGAGATGCCATCGTCGATGGCACGTTCGGCCCCGGCGAGCAGTTGAAGGACGGCGAGCTGGCGGCGTGGCTCGGTGTCAGCCGCACCCCCGTCCGCGAGGCGCTACTGCGCCTCGGGGGAAGCGGGCTCGTCGTGGCGCTGCCCGGACGGTCGACGACCGTGAGCGCGATCGAGTCGCAAGCCGTGCGGGACGCGCGCGACGTGGTAGCGGCGATGCACCAGCTGACCGCACGCGAGGTCGCGGGCAAGCTGGGAGAGAGGGACCTCGATCGCATGCGCGAGGCC
This sequence comes from Nocardioides sp. YIM B13467, assembly GCF_042788075.1. Taxonomy (NCBI): domain Bacteria; kingdom Bacillati; phylum Actinomycetota; class Actinomycetes; order Propionibacteriales; family Nocardioidaceae; genus Nocardioides; species Nocardioides sp. YIM B13467. Next base: position 4,106,475 of record NZ_JBHZPJ010000046.1, on the reverse strand, counting down.
AACCGCCGGTTCGCGGAGGCGGTGGATGCCGGTGACGTCAGCGCGGCTCTCGACGCCGACGAGGAGCTTCACCGCATTCCCGTGGCAGTCCTCGGCAACCGCGCCATCGAGACGGTCCTCGAGCAGTTCGACCCGCTGGTGCGCCGCGCCGAGCGACTCCGCTTCGGCGCCGATGGCAAGGCCTCGGTCGAGCGTCACGACACCCTGATCGATCTGCTCGCATCCGGCGACGCGGAGGGGGCGGCCTCCATCGCCTACGAGGTCTGGCACAGCTTGTCGGCCGACGACGACGCTGAGAAGAGCGGCCGAGGCTGATCTACGTCAGACCGCGCGCAGGGCGCCGGAGCGGCGGCGCCGCATCGCGTCGAGGGCCTCGGCGGTGGCGTCGTCGGCCGGCATGAGCACCTGGATCTGTTGGTTGTCGGCGGCCGGAAGCTCGAGCTCCTCGACGTCGAACCGCAGCTCGCCGGCGTCGGGATGCAGCCAGCGCCATACGCCGCCGTGGGGCGGGTCGTGGCGGGTCAGCCGGTCGGTGAACTCCGGCCCCGCCCGGTCCGACATCGCCTCGATCATCATCCGCGCGGCGACCGGGTTGGGGCCTCGGTAGAGGTTGGCGACCAAGTCGTCGGCCACCCGCGCCCAGTCGGGGAACGCCTCCCGGGCGCGCGGGTGGAGGAAGGCGTACGCGGTCAGGTTGGGCTCCGCGTGGTCGAGCATCCCCAGGGGCCGGGCGAGCAGGTCGAACGTGGACGTGTGGGCCAACAGGTCGCCGAGCCGGTTGGTGAGCACGGCGATGCCCGGCTCGAACTGATCCACCAGGGCCCGTGCGCCGGGGCGTACGTCACGACCGGAGGAGAACGGACCGAGGCACTGGCCGCTGGAGGCCATCGCGAGGGTGCGCAGGTGCTCGTGCGCGGCGGCGTCGAAGCGGAGCGCGTCACCGATCGCCCGTAGGACCTGCGGTGAGGGGTGCCGGTCGCGGCCCTGCTCGATCCGGACCAGGTATTCGACGCTGATCCCGGCCAGCGTGGCCAGCTCGGAGCGCCGCAGGCCGGGTGCCCGGCGGCGTACGCCCTCCGGGAGACCGACGCTCTCCGGCGTGGTCTGGTCGCGGCGGTCCCGGATGAACGAGCCGAGGGCTCCCGCGTTGGCTGGCATGTCATCAAGCCTACGGCCCGGCGGGGCGGTCAGGGTGGCCCTGCTGGGGCCAGCCTCGGCTCGGTCTCCCGCCGCTCGCCGATCCGCGTGAATCTGGACGGCATGACCCAACCACTACGTATCGCAGTCATCACCGCCAGCGTCCGGGAAGGCCGCGGCGGCCCGATCTTCGGCTCCTGGATGGCCGAGCAGGCCGAGGCGTACGGCGGTCTCGACGTCGAGCTGATCGACCTGGCCGACCATGAGATCCCGTTGTCCCTGCCCGCCGAGTCGCCGAAGGCGGCCGGCGACGACTACCCGCGGCCCGATGGTCAGCGGGACCTGACCGACGCGCTCGAGGCCGCCGACGGTTTCGTCGTCGTCACACCGGAGTACAACCACAGCTATCCGGCCTCGTTGAAGTCGGCCCTGGACTGGCACTTCACCCAGTGGCAGGCCAAGCCGGTCGCGCTGGTCTCCTACGGCGGCGACAGCGGCGGCCGCCACGCCGCTCTCCACCTGGAGAACGTGCTCACCGAGCTGCACGCCCACCCGCTCCAGGCGCGCCTCGCCTTCCCGCGCTACTGGGAGCGCCTCGACGAAGACGGTCGCCCCAACGACCCGGACTCGGCCGTCTACGCCAAGGGNGCGTCGGCCGGCCGACGCGGTGACGGATCTGGTCCTCGCGCAGGCCGAGCTCGTTGATGAACCGCGAGGGTTGGTCACCGTCGTCGTCGGGCGACTTCACCGCGGTCACGACCAGCCGGGACCGGGCGCGGGTGGCGGCGACGTAGAAGAGCCGGCGCTCCTCCGCGAGCATCGCCGAACGAGTCAGTGGCGGCAGCAGCCCGCCGTGACGGCCGTCGGGCAGCGCCGGGGCGATCCGGTCGGGGCCGAGGAGCGAGTCGCGCCGGCGCAGGTCGGGCCAGGCGCCCTCCTGGACGTGGGCGACGACCACGAGACCCCACTCCAGCCCCTTGGAGCGGTGGGCGGTGAGCAGCCGCACCGCCGAGCCACGCACGCCCTTGTCGGCCAGGGTGTCGGCCGGGATCTCCTGGGCACGGAGGGTGGCCAGGAAGGTCTCCACCGAGGTGAACTCCTGGCGGCCCTCGATCTTGGCGGCGGTGTCGAAGAGCGCCACGACGGCGTCCAGGTCACGGTGGGCCAGTCGCGCCGCCGCACCCCCCGACTCGACCTGCGCCCGCAGCCGCTGCCCCCACTCGGCGCCGTCCCACAGCGTCCACAGCACCTGCTCCGCCCCGGCGCCCTCCTTGAGCGCGGCCCGAGCCTCGGAAAGAAGCACTGCGAGCCGGCGTACCCGCCCCAGCACCCTTTCCTCGCCGTCCCCGTTCTCGTCGAGGGCGAGCAGCGACGGATCGAGCACGGCACGGCGTACGAGGTCGTGCGCGGCGACGTCGGGGAACCTCGCCCGCAGAGTGCGGGTGAGCGCGCGGACATCGGTGGCGTCGAGGCCGCCGAGAGGACCGGTGAGCAGCTCCTCGCAGCGATCGGGGCGTACGTAGCGCTCGTCGAGGTCGGACTCGACGTCGGCGTCGACGACGATCCCGAGCGCATCGAGGAGGACCGCGGCGGCGGGCTCGCGGACCAGCGGTGTCTCGTCGGCGGCGACCTCGACCGGCACGCCTGCGGCGGTCAGCGACCGCCGTAGCTGCGGGATCGAGGTGCGACCCGAGCGCACCAGGACGGCCATGTCGGACCAGTCGATGCCGTCCTCGAGATGCGCCCGGCGGAGCAGGTCGGCGATGTGCTCGGTCTCGGCGCGGTCGGTGTCGAAGGTGAGCACCTCGGCCCGGCCGGGGTCCTGGGCCAGCGGATGCGGGTTGCGGAAGGTGTCGTAGGCCGCGGCCGGGATCGAGCCGCGCACCGAGATGCCCGCCGCGATCGACCGCGACGCGCGCAACAGCCGCGACCCGAACCGGCGGGTCGTCCCGAGCGCCACCACCGGCGCGTGCCGGCGCTCCCGGGTCAGGAACTGCGAGGGGAAGTCGAGGATCCCGTTGACGTCCGCGCCCCGGAACCCGTAGATCGACTGGTCGGGATCACCCACCACGATCAGGTCGCGCCCGTCACCGGCCAGCGCCTGCAGCAGCGCGACCTGGCTCGGGTCGGTGTCCTGGTACTCATCCACGAACACGCAGGCGAACTCGGCCCGGAGCTCGGCCGCATGCCGCTCGGCCTCGATCACCCCGCGCATGATCAGATCGGGGTAGTCGATGGCCGACTGCGCGCCGAGCACGTCGAGATACTGCTCCAGGAACCACCCGGCCGCGACGAACTCCTCGATGCCCTCCTCCCGGCCGAGCGCCACCAGCTGGTCGGGGTCGAGCCCACGCTCGCGCGCCCGCGCGATCACGGTCTGCACCTCACGCGCGAACCCGCGGGTCCCGATCGCCATCCGGAACCGCTCCGGCCACCTCACCGACTCCGGGTGGTCGGCCAGCAGCTCCTGCAGCACCACATCGGCCTCCGGCGCGGAGAGCAGGGTCAGCGGGGCCGCGTAGAGCTCGGCCGGTGCGTAGCGACGCACCAGCCCGTAGGCGAAGGAGTGGAAGGTCGAGGAGACCGCCCCGGACAGCGTCCGGCCCAACCGCGCGGTCACCCGGTCGCGCAGCTGCTCGGCGGCCTTGCGGGAGAAGGTCAGCGCCAGCAGCTGGTCAGGACGTACGCCGCGGTTCTCGATCCGGTCGACCACCGCCTCCACCAGCGTGGTCGTCTTGCCGGTCCCTGGTCCGGCCAGCACCAGCAGCGGCCCGCCGGGATGCTCCACGACCGACCGTTGGTGCTCGTCGAGCACCGGCACGCCGACGGCGCTCGGTGGCGGGGCAAGGCGGTAGGCGACGCTCACAGGTCCCACCCAACCAGAGAGCACCGACACTCAGGCGTCACGCCCCAGACGCATCCTCACCGCCACGACGTCGTCGAGGTCGATCCCCTCGGCCTTCCGGACGACCACCTTCAACGGCAGCAGATAGGTGCCGTCCTTGGGGAAGAGCGCTGTGGTGAACGTGGTCGCGCCGATGGTGGCGGTGACGGCGACCTGGCCCCAGTACTCCAGACCCCGAGCGTCCTCCTTGAGGTCCTCGGCGTCCTGGACGGGCATCGGCACGTAGTAGAACGGCGCCGGTCCGCGCCACTCGATGACGGCCCCTTCGAACGCGTACTCCATCTCCTACTCCGCAGTGCCTGATTCTGGGGCAAGCTCGAAGTCGTCGAAGTCGAACCCTGGCGAGACCACGCAGGAGACCAGCGCGTCCTCGGCCGAGGGGACCGTACGCTGCCACACCCCCGCCGGCACGACCGCCTGCGGCACCTGGCCGGCGGTGACGTCCACCCCGACGAGCACGGTCTCCCCCTCGACCGGAGCCGAACCGGCGCCGCCGAACTGCAGGGACACGACGCCGGTGTGCGCCAGCCAGATCTCGTCCGAGGTGACGCGGTGCCACGCGGACGACTCCCCGGCCAGGAGCCGGAAGTAGATCAAGGTCGCGGTCGGACGCACCCGCCCGTCGGGCAGGGTGACGGTCTCGGCAGCAGCCCAGGTCTGCCGGAACGCCCCGCCTTCCGGATGCGGCGCGAGGTCAAGAGCGGAGGTGATGGAGTCAGCGGTCACCCGGCTCATTGTGCCGGGTCTCGTCGGCCGGGTCGTCGGGGAAGCGCGGGTCGCCGAGCAGGTACTGCCAGATCAGTCCCGGCTTCTTGTGCGGCACCGGCTTGGGACCACCGACCGAGCGGCTCTCGACCGAGTCCCAGACGGCGTCGACGGGGCGGGCCAGGCGGCGCACGACCTTGCCGGGCAGACCCGTGTGCGGCAGGTGGGGATGCGGACGCGAAGGTGCCCTCCGCTCGGCCGCGGCCATCCGCTCCGCGATCAGGAGAAGCTCGTCGTCGGAGGCTTCCTCGGCGAGGCGCGAGACCAGCTCGCCCTCCCTCTCCTCCTGGTCGATGAGCGCCTCCTCGACCTCGCCCCACAGCGTCGGCCACCCGTGGGTGGTCTCCCAGGTGGAGCCGTACTCGTGCGCCTTCACGTGGAAGAGCAGCACCTCCAGATGCCGCGCGATGAGGAGGTAGTCATGGACCAGACCTGCTCCGCCCTCGCAGTGAGCGGAGACCGCCGGCAGCAGTACCTCGTCCACCGCGTGCAGGTGGCGAGACGTACCGGCGTTGAACTGGTCGATCGGCGGGCAGCCCCGGCGGGTCTGCTCCGGCCTGGCGATGATGCTCCGAGCGTGGGCCAGGCGCCCAGCGAGCTCGTCGTGCTTGTGTCGCAGCTCGTCCTGCAACACGGTCGTGGTGGCCATCTGCCTCACCTCGGCTGCTAGCCCACTGATTACTCGGTCACCCTCCAGAATGCGCCCCTTCTCGCCCCCGCGCAACAGGCAACCGGGCGATCAGACGTCGGCGGGCCGCTCGTTGTAGACCCCGGCCACGTCCTGGCCGCTCAGCGCGGCGATCGCCTCCATGACCTCGTCGGTGAGAGCCCGGCGGGCCTTGCCGAGAGGTACGCCGTCGAAGCGGCCGGCCACCTGGATCGGCTGCCCGAACTCGACCGTGACCTTCGCCAGCCGCGGCAGGCTCGACCCGACCGGCTGGAGCTCCGCGGTCCCCCGCAGGCCCACCGGCACCACGGGCACGCCGGCGGTCAGCGCCAGGTGCGCCACCCCGGTGCGTCCGCGGTAGAGCCGACCGTCGCGCGACCGGGTGCCCTCCGGGTAGATCCCGAACGCCTCACCCTTGTCGAGGACCTCCAGGGCCACCTCCAGCGAGCCGAGCGCGGCCTGCGGGTCGTCACGGTCCACAGGCAGCATCCCCATGCCCTCGAACCACGCCCGCTGGGCAGCACCCTTGAGCCCGGTGCCGGTGAAGTAGTCCGACTTGGCCAGGAAGTGCACCGGCCGGGGCGAGACCGACGGGATCACGATCGAATCGGCGAAGCTGAGGTGGTTGCTGGCCAGGAGCACGCCGCCGGTGCGCGGGACGTTCTCTGCCCCCGTCACCGTGGGGCGCCAGACGGCCCGTAGAAGGGGTGGCACGACGGCGTGGAGGACGCGATACATCACGTGCTCATCGTAGGCGGCAGCCACATCGCCGCGCGCAGGTCCACCGCCCCCGAGACGCGGCGCGGGGTGCCCTCCTCGAGATAGGCCTGCCGCGCCTCCTCACCGTGGGAGGCGGGGAGCGAGCCATCGGCCCGCACCACCCGCCACCACGGCATCCCCGCGCCCTCGCGCGCCATCACCGAGCCGACCTGCCGAGGCCCGCCTCCGAACTCGTCGAAGAGGGCATCGGCGATCGCGCCGTACGTCGTCACCTGCCCGCGTGGGATCTGCTCGACAAGACGCAGAACGGCTTCTACGTACGCCTCCCGCTCGCTCATGCCGGGCATGATTAGCGCGGTGTCACAGGCTGTGCTCAGAGGATGGGGCTGAACGGCTCCGTGCCCTCGACAAGACGCAGACCGGAGATGCCCGAGTTCGCCTGGGCGTACTTCAGCTCGAGGTCCATGTCACCGATGTTGTTGGACCCGGCGAGCGGGAGCAGGCCCAGGGTCGACAGCGTCCCGACCGCCTTGCCGTCGGCGTTCAGGAAGCCGGAGCCGGAGTCACCAGGGATGCCGGGGGTGAGGTTGTAGAGCGGGTGCGACCAGCGGGTGCCGTTGACATCGTCACCGAGGGAGAGGCCGATCTTCGGCGAGAGCAGGTCCAGGTCGGCGCGCACCGAGGAGTTCCCGTAGGAGTAGACCTTGTCGCCGGCGACGGTGCCGTCGGTGTCGATGCCCGTCGGACCGCCCCAGATCGGCACGCTCGGGTTGACCTTGCCGGCGTCGGCGGCGTTCACCTTGACCAGGGCGAAGTCGTTGTAGGCGCAGGTGTTCTCGTCCTTGGTGCCCGCCTTCTGCATGGTCAGCCAGGACGAGTACGCCAGCTTGCCCTTGCCCAGCACGGTGCCCTCGCTCAGCAGGGAGCCGCCCTCGTTGAAGGTCACCTCGGTGCCCAGCGGGAGCGACTTGGCGGCGCAGCCGTTGGTGTCGGTGGCCTCGCCGAGACCCGCACAGTGGGCGGCGTAGCCGACGTAGACGTTCGAGGCGGAGTCGGCGAAGACGAAGTTGGCGGTGCACTGGGCCCCACCGGTGTACATCTGCACGCCCGGGGTGATGGTGGCCGTGTCGGCCGGGGCCCAGGCGTGGGCCGGAGACGGGATCAGGGCCGGGACGAGGGCGGCGGTCAGGGTGCCGGCGGCGACGGCTGCGGCGCGGCGTACGGAACGGCGTGTGCGGAGCATGTGGGGGCCTCGGTCTGTAGGTGATGTGACTCACAAGTAACGAGGCTCGACGGCCCTGGGTTACGGGACGGCCACCACCACGGTGTTGCCCTGGAACGAGGTGCCGTCCCAGTCGTCGCACGTCACCACGACCAGCTTCGGCTCGCCGTCGGTGTCGAAGAGCCTCTTGCTGCGCTTGGCGACCTGCTCCTTGGAGAGGTCGCGCACCGACCGGACGGTGTAGCTGAACTCGTCGTTCTTGGTCCGCACGACGATCTCGTCGCCCTCGTTCACCTCGCCCAGCCGGTCGAGGATGCCGCCGCCGTTGTGCAGGGTGTGGCCGACGATCAGCACCGTGCCGTCATCCGCCCCGGGCTTCGCGCCGCCCTTCCACCAGCCCATGAGCGAGGCGTCGGCGGGCGGGGTGAGCGTGCCGTCCTCCATGGCCAGCGGCACCACGTCGGCATGCACGTTGAGCGACTGGATCGAGACGCCGCGTACCTTGCCCTTCTTCTTCGGCACCTCCGCCAGCGCCTCGGCAGGGATCGAGGAGGTCGTCCCAGGCGGGGTCGCGTTGCTCTTCTTCGCGTCGTCGAGCTTGGTGTAGTAGTCGTAGGCGGCATAGCCGAGCACGGCGACCGCGACCACGAGGACGACCACGAAGATCTCCCCGAGGAAGGTCCTCAGGTTGGGTTGCCTGGGTCGTCGGGGAGCCTCGTGGGGGTGGTGGCCGTTGCTCACTCTGCCGAGCGTGCCACAGCCTCAGCTCGTCTGCGACGGATGGCCATTCCGGCCCCCGCCCCCATCAGCAGCGCACCGACCCCGGCGAAGACATAGGACGGAGGTACGCCCCGGGTCGGGTCCGCGACGTTCGACTCCAGCCTCTCCGGGTCGATCGCAGAGCCTACGGCCGCGCCGGAGGCCGGCTCCGGGGCCTGGTCGCTCGCGTTGGCAGGGGCACCGAGAAACAGTCCGCCGGCCAGGGTGGCACCGGCGAGCGTCGCGCTGAGACGAGCGCGTGTGGACAACGTCGAATCCTCCGAGGTTCGGGCATTGATGCAACTCCGCCCCCCGCAGCTGCGATCGCAAAACTATCGGTATCGCCACTCACAGATAAAGCCAGCGGCGGCCCCAGAGGAGCCACCGCTGGCCAACAGTTCAGTAATGCTCAGACCGTGTTGATTCAGTACGAGGGCTGCGACGGGTCGATCTGGTTGACCCATGCCACCACGCCACCACCCACGTGGACCGCGTCCGCGTAGCCGGCGCCCTTGGCGATCGCGAGCACCTCGGCGCTGCGCACGCCGCTCTTGCAGTGGAACACGAGCGGCTTGGCACCGTCTCCGGTGAGCTCGGCGACCTGCGGGATCGCGTTGCCGTTGAGGAACTCACCCTTGGGGATCAGGACGGCGCCGGGGATCTTGTTGATCTCGTACTCGTTCGGCTCGCGCACGTCGACGAGGACGAAGTCGCGGCTGCCCTCCTCGCGCTCCTTGATCATCTCGGAGAGCTGGTTGACCGAGATGGTCGAGCCGGCCGCGGCGTCGGCCGCCTCGGTGGAGATCGCACCGCAGAATGCGTCGTAGTCGATCAGGTCGGTGACCGTCGGGTTCTCGCCGCACAGCGCGCAGTTGGGGTCCTTGCGGACCTTCAGCTTGCGGTACTCCATCTCGAGTGCGTCATAGATCATCAGCTTGCCGACCAGCGGCTCACCGATGCCGGTCAGCATCTTGATGGCCTCGTTGACCTGGATCGAGCCGATCGAGGCGCAGAGGACGCCCAGCACGCCGCCCTCGGCGCAGGAGGGGACCATGCCCGGGGGCGGGGGCTCCGGGTAGAGGCAGCGGTAGCACGGGGCGTCGTCGGTCAGGGTCGGCGCGAAGACCGAAGCCTGTCCGTCGAAGCGGTAGATCGAGCCCCAGACGTACGGGATGCCCAGGAAGTACGCCGCGTCGTTGACCATGTAGCGGGTCGCGAAGTTGTCGGTGCCGTCGACGATCAGGTCGTAGCCGGTGAAGATCTCGCGCACGTTGTCGTTGTCGAGCCGCACGTCGTGCAGCACGATGTTGACGTACGGGTTGACCTCCTTGATCGCCGCCGCGGCGGATTCGGCCTTCGGCTGGCCCACCGTCGACTGCTTGTGGATGATCTGGCGCTGCAGGTTGGACTCGTCGACCTCGTCGAACTCGACGATGCCGAGGGTGCCGACGCCTGCCGCGGCCAGGTAGAGCAGGGCGGGCGAGCCGAGACCGCCGGCGCCGATGACCAGCACCTTGGCGTTCTTCAGGCGCTTCTGCCCGGCCATGCCGACGTCGGGGATGATGAGGTGGCGGCTGTAGCGGCGCACCTCGTCGATCGTCAGCTCGTCAGCGGGCTCCACGAGCGGGGCTAGGGACACAACTGCTCCTCAGTTCGGACGTACGTATGCCTACTTGAACACCGCAGGCACTTCTCCATGTTCCCTCATCCGAGGACGAGACAACGACGCGTCCCGCGATCCGAGTACCAGCGGGTAGGCTGCTGGGGTGACCACGCACCAATCCGAGCTCGACCCCACTCGACCGCGAGGGGCGCGACTGCCCCGGACGGAACGACGAGCCCAGCTTCTCGATTCCGCTCTCGAGGTCTTCGTCGCCTACGGCTTCCACGCCGCCGCGATGGACGACATCGCCGAGAGGGCAGGGGTCTCGAAGCCCGTTCTCTACCAGCACTTCCCCGGCAAGCTCGACCTCTACCTGGCCCTGCTGGAGAAGTCCGCGAACGAGATCATCGATCGCTGCCGGGAGGCGCTGGCGTCGACCGACGAGAACAAGGAACGCGTGGCCCGCACCGTCGAGGTCTTCTACGACTACGTGGCCTCCGAGTCCGGCGCCTTCCGGCTCGTCTTCGAGTCCGACCTGACCAACGATCCCGCCGTACGCGAGCAGGTCGACCGGGTCACCAACGAGTGCGCCGAGGTCATCGCCGAGGTCATCGCCGAGGACACCGGCTTCGCTCCCACCGCCTCCCACCTGCTCGCCGTGGGTCTGGTCGGCCAGATCCAGGTCAGCGCTCGCTACTGGCTCCACAACAACGGCGAGCTCTCCCAGGCCGACGCGGCGCGTCTCGTGGCCGGGCTCGCCTGGCGCGGCATCGGCGGCTATCCCAAGACCGACTGAATCCACTCGAAGTTCCGCTCGTAGCGCAACAGCGGGGTTCCTCACGGTCCATGTGAGAGGATTCCCGAGCATTGATCGACCCATCGCAAGGAGGACCCGTGGAGGTCAAGATCGGCGTCCAGCAGGCCGCCCGTGAGCTCGTCGTAGAGACCGAGGAGTCCAGCGAATCGGTGGAGAAGCTCATCGCCGACGCCCTCGGCGGCGGCGCTGTGCTCGCTTTGACCGACAGCAAGGGCCGCAAGGTCATCGTCCCGACCGAGAAGCTCGCCTACATCGAGATCGGCCCGGCCAAGGTCGGCAAGGTCGGATTCGCCGGCTGAACCCACTCCGGGCTGCACAACTCAGGGATGGCCCTGATTCCGGTGACGAACTTCCGAGTTTGAGCCATGTTGTCCGTGCATTCCAGTCCCAACAGGTGCAATATCAAACGATGGGCGCATTCATGGCGCCACTCACAACCTGAAGGGAAAAGGCATGATCTCTACGATCCTCGTCACCCTCATCGGCGGCGTCATCATTGGTGCCCTCGGCAAGTTCTTCGCGCCGGGCGATAAGGACAACATTCCGTTCTGGCTGACGATTGTCTGCGGTATCGGCGGCATGCTGATCGGCAGCTTCATCTACTGGTTCGTCTTCGGTCAGAACAACGGGCCGTTCGACGGCCATGCGGCTACGTGGGACAACGCAACCAACGGCATTGACTGGTGGCGTCACATCTGGCAGGTCGTGATCGCCGCCGTTCTGGTGGTCATCGCCTCCGGTGTCACCGGAAGGTCCAAGGCCTGAGTCTCGTCCAGGTCACTCGAAGCGGTCCCGCCCTGTGGGGTGGGACCGCTTCTGTTGTTGCAGCCGGCTTCACCAGTTGGGCTGCGCCGGCGGCTCCGGCGGGACCACGTCCGAGGGCCGGATGACGTAGACGATCCGCCCGGAGCGTGCCCAGGCGCGGTCGAGCTCGCCGAAGGCGTACGTCGCCCGCACCTCCGCATCGCTGACGATCCTGTGGGAGGCGGGGTCGTGGACGACGGGGTCGCCAGCCTCGTCGAAGCCAGTCAGCACGAGCAGATGACCGTTGGTGACGTACCCGGCGCCGGTCAGCTCGCCGGCCTGGTGCGACACGGCCAGCACGAGCGGGATCCCGGCCTCGACGAACCGGGCGGCCTCGGCGAAGGAGCGGAGCCTGGTGACGTACGCGACCAGCCCCCGGGCGCCCGCATAGGCGGTGTTGAAGGCCCAGTTGCCGGCGCCACCGAAAGACTCGTCGTAGACCTCCCGGACGGTGAACGGCACCTGCGGGTCGGGGGTCTCGTAGTCCACCCAGGCCGTCTCGGCGGGCGTCGGCCCGGCACCCCAGAAGTCGGCGATCATCGCCGTCGAGGCGGCGCTGCACCAGGACTGCCCGCCACCGTCCCAGTGCGGATAGCGGTCACGGTGGAGCTGCTGCGAATAGGCGGGTACGCCACCGACAACCGTCCCGCGAGGCACCGCCCCAGGCGCCGGCGCCGAGTCCCGGGCGTCGGCCGAGACCATCGCCCCGAGCAGGCTCGCCCGCGGCAGGCTCTCGGCGGGGCCGCTCAGGCTCAGCCGCAGCGAGAACTGTGTGAACCTGCGCCCGTCCCGCCCCAGGATGGTGTCGTCGGACGCGACCGCGACCGGGTCGTCCTGACCGGCGACGGAGGTGGAGGTGAAGGCCGGGTCCGAGGACCAGCGCGCCAGCGCCAGCCAGCCGCTCCGCTCCCCTGACTCGGCGACCACCTGAGCCGCGACCTCCACCCAGGTCCCGGGCGGGGTCACCACGTTCCAGGAGGCGACCAGCTCGTCGAAGCAGAACCCGGGGCTGACCTCGGGAGACGTCCACACACCGGCTTCGGGGACGATCTGCGTCCCTGCCCAGCCGGTCCAGCGGATGTCAGTGCTCAAGCCCGAGCTTGCCCATTCGCTCGACGTGACGCTGGGTGAGCCGGGTGAGCATCTCGCCGATGGTGCCGAGGTCGAGACCGGGGAGGTGGCCACCGGCGATCAGCTCGCTGAGCCCCTCACGGGTTGCCGCGACCTGCTGCGCCTGGGTGATCGCCTCGCCCATGAGGCGACGGCCCCACAGCGCCAGGCGTCCGCCGATGAGGTGATCGGCCTCGATGCCGGCCCGCACCCGGTCGACGATGAAGTCTGACCGCCCGGCGTCCTCGAGGGTGGTGACCACGAGCTTGTGGGTGTCCTCGTCGAGGAAGCCGGCGACCTCGCGGTAGAAGTCGTTGGCGAGCCCGTCACCGACGTACGCCTTGACCAGCGACTCCCACCAGTCCGCGGGCTTGGTGTGGATGTGGAACTCGTCGAACCCCTCGCGCAGCGGCTCCATGGCCGCGTACGGGTCGGTCCCGAGCTCCGCCAGCCGGTCGAGGACCGGCTGGATCTTGGCGTGCTGAGCGGCCGCCATCGCGAGCAGAGCCGTCTTGTCCTCCAGTGAGGGCGCCATCTTGGCGTCGTCGGTCAGCCGCTCGACAGCCGAGACCTCGCCATAGGCGACCGCCCCGAGAAGGTCGATGACGGCAGCCTTGTAAACAGGATCACCGAACGGATCCTGAGGGCCCGTGAACTCTGACGATGCAACCACGGGAGAACCCTACCGATAGAATGCCTTTTGACCGACCCAGCGCCGCTGTAATGCACTTCATATCGCGGTGGTCTGGTTCCCGTATGTGCGCGGCGTGGCACTCGCTTGGCAAGCTCGAGACACCCGTGAGTCGCTCGCCGCATTCGATGAGACAAGCGAGTAGCGACGAATCATGACAACGTTCAAGGACCTCGGTGTACATCCCGAGATCTGCGCTCCCCTCGAGCGCAAAGGCATCACCACCCCCTTCGCCATCCAGGAGATGACCCTCTCGGTCGCCCTGCAGGGCACCGACCTGATCGGCCAGGCCCGCACCGGCTCCGGCAAGACCCTGGCCTTCGGCATCCCGGTCGTGCAGCGCAGCGTGTCCCCCAAGGACCGCGACTACATCGACCTCCCGCAGGGCAAGCCGCAGGCTCTGATCGTGGCTCCGACCCGCGAGCTGGCCATGCAGGTCTCCGCCGAGATCTCGATGATCTCCGAGGACCGCGGCCTCCGCGTGCTGACCGTCTACGGCGGCGCGGGCTACGACCCCCAGATCGACGCGCTGGAGAAGGGCGTCGACATCGTGGTCGGCACCCCTGGCCGCCTGATCGACCTGGCCAACCGGAAGGTCCTCGACCTCTCCCACGTGCACGCCCTGGTCCTCGACGAGGCCGACGAGATGCTCGACCTCGGGTTCCTGCCCGACGTGGAGAAGCTCGTCACCCTCACCCCGGAGACCCGCCAGACGCTGCTCTTCTCGGCCACCATGCCGGGTGCGATCGTGGCGCTGGCGCGCTCCTACATGCGCCACCCGATGAACATCCGCGCCGAGTCCGCGAGCGAGCGCGAGACCGTGCCCGCCACCGCGCAGTTCGTCTACCAGGCCCACGACCTCGACAAGCCCGAGATGATCGGCCGCCTGCTGCAGTGCGAGGACCACGACAAGGTCGTCGTCTTCGCCCGCACCAAGCGGCAGGCACAGCGCGTGGCCGACGACCTCGCCGAGCGCGGCTTCCCGGCCTCTCCCCTGCACGGCGACATGCAGCAGGCAGCCCGCGAGCGGGTGATGCAGAAGTTCCGTGACGGCAAGGTCGAGGTCTTGGTGGCCACCGACGTCGCCGCCCGCGGCATCGACGTCACCGGCGTCTCCCACGTGGTCAACTACACGACCCCCGACGACGAGAAGACCTACGTCCACCGCATCGGCCGCACCGGCCGCGCCGGCGCCTCCGGTGTCGCGGTCACGTTCGTCGACTGGGCCGATCTCCACAAGTGGAAGATGATCAACAAGGCTCTCGACCTTCCCTTCGACGAGCCGCAGGAGACCTACTCCTCCTCGGAGCACTTCCTCCACGATATGGGCATCCCGAAGGGCACCAAGGGCCGGATCAAGGCCGCCGCGCCTGCGAAGCCCAAGGACAAGGACTCCGAGAAGGACGGCGAGAAGCGCGAGCGCGCTCCCCGCAACCGCGACCGTCAGCGCACCCGTTCGCGCAGCGGCCAGGTCGTCGACAAGTCTGCCGCTCCGGCTGCCGCCGAGTCCGCTGAGTCGACGAAGCCCGCCGACGGCGAGGTCAAGTCCGAGGGCTCCGCTCCCCGTCGCCGCCGTCGCCGCCGCTCGTCGGGCGGTTCCGCGCCCAAGGCCGACGCCTGAGCCTGCCTAAGGGATCACGACCACCTTGGTGCCGAGCCGCGCGAAGCGCCACATCGCCTTCGCGTCCGGCTCGGCCTGGCGGATGCACCCGTGCGACAGCGGGGTGCCGAGCTGGGCGCGGGTCTGCACGCGCTTGCCCTTGTCCACCGGGATGTTGTGGAAGCCGATCGCGGCGCGGGGGCCCTTGGTGAAGCGTACGAACCACTTCATCCGGCCCGAGTCGTCGATCCCCCTCGCGTGCTCGGAGCGGGAGAAGACCTTGTAGGTGCCGGGCTCGAGGTTGTCGTAGATGCTGCCCGAGACCGGATACGTACGCCGCGTCCGGTCGGCCGCGGACACGATCCAGACCCGCTGACGGCTGATCGAGAAGACCGCCCGGCGACCGGTGCCGGAGTCGTCCGGAAGCACCTTCTCCGCGGCGGCGGTCCGCGCATCGATATGACGGTCGATCGCGGCCTCACGCTGGCTGTCGTGCGGCCAGACCGGGGTGCGTGCCCCGGCGTCCGCGCCCAGCTTCATCCCGCTGTCGGCCACGCTGGGCCGGCCGTTGGCCACCGGCTCGGCGATGACCTCGATCCCGACGTACAGGCCGGCCGACGTCAACAAGGACGCGGCGAAGAGCATCTTGGTGCGCCGGAGAGGCCGAGATCTCATGTGGCGCGCAGTGCGGCTCACTTCTCCATCACGCGCCCGAGTCCCCCTACGAAATCCACGTCGAACATCATCCAAACACGTATCACCGCAAGTCAACTGTCACACGACAGACAGAAACCGTGATTCCGCCTGTGAACCGACGGCCCGGCGCCTGGATCTCCCTCGCGACCCGTGGTGGCAGGATTGGCCCATGTCGAACCCCACCTCCCTGGTCACCGGCGCAACCGCCGGCATCGGACTCGCCTTCGCCCAGCAGCTCGCCACCCGCGGACACGACCTCGTCCTCGTCGCCCGCGACGAGGAGCGTCTCAACGGCGTGGCCAAGAACCTGACGGACGCTCACGGCATCGGTGTCGAGGTGCTCCGCGCCGATCTGACCGACAGCGCCGACCTGGCCAAGGTCGAGGCACGCCTGGCCGACGCCGAGCACCCGGTCGACCTGCTGGTCAACAACGCCGGTCACGGTCTCAAGCACCGCTTCCTCGACAACACCGCCGACGAGGAGGCCGCGATGGCGGAGGTGCTCGTCATCGCCCCGCTGCGCCTCTCCCACGCCGCGCTGGGCGCCCAGGTGGCCCGCGGCCACGGCGGCATCATCAACGTCGGCTCGGTCGCCTCCTACCTCCCCCGCGGCACCTACTCGGCCGCCAAGGCGTGGATCAACTCCTTCACGGAGTGGGCCCACAACGAGTACGCCGGCCAGGGCATCAAGGTGATGGCCCTGCTGCCGGGGTTCACCAAGACCGAGTTCCACGAGCGCCTCGGCTCCGGCTACGACTCGGCCCCCTCCTGGATGTGGCTCGACGTCAACGACCTGGTCCGCGAGGCGCTCGAGGACTACGACGCCGACAAGACCTTCTCGATCCCGAGCAAGCGCTACAAGGCCCTGGCCACCGTGGCGAGGGTGGTCCCGTCCGGCGTACTCCAGAAGTTCCAGTCGCTGGGCCGCAAGTAGGCCGGCGCGGGTCAGGCGTTCGCGATGAAGGTCGTGACCGCGTCGGCGACCATCTGAACGGCGATCGCCGAGAGGAGCAGACCGGCGATCCTGGTGATGAGCAGGACGCCGGACTCCTTGAGGACCTTGAGGATCGGGATGGAGAAGACCATCGCGACCAGGAGGGCGAGGTGGACGACGACGAGCCCGAGGCCCAGCCCGAAGGCGGTCCCGACGGAGTCGACCTCCTGGGTGAAGACCATGGTGGCGACGATCGCACCCGGGCCGGCCAGGAGCGGGGTGCCGAGCGGCACCATGGCCACGTTGGCTCCGGCTGCGGCGACGGGGTCGTCGAAGTTGTCGGTGAGCAGCTCGAGGGCGACCAGCAGCAGGAGGAGGCCGCCGGCGCACTGCAGCGCCTCGAGCGAGATGTGCAGGAAGTGCAGGATCGCCTGTCCGAAGAGCGCGAAGATCGTGATCACCAGGAACGAGACCGCGACCGCGAGGAGCGCCGCCCGGCGCTGCTTGCCCGGTGACTGTCCCGCGGTCAGCGACAGGAAGATCGGGATCGTGCCGACCGGGTCCATGATCACGAAGAGCGTCACGAACGTGGAGACGAAGATCTCGGTCAACGTACGACCTCGGGGGTGGCTCGTCCGGAGGCGGCCGCGGCTGAGGCGGCGCGCTCCAGGAGCCGCTCGTACTCAGCGGGTGCAGTGGTGTTCACTCCCAGATGGTGACCCACCTTTCCGGTGCCGTGGTAATCGCTGGATCCGGTCACCACGAGGTCGAGGTTGCGGGCGATCACCCGCAGCTTCTCGCGCACTTCCGGGCTGTGATCCTGGTGGTCGACCTCGAGCCCGGACAGGCCCGCGTCGACCAGTGCGGAGAGGGCTGCCTCATCGGGCTGCTCGCGGCCGGACCGGCCCCACGGGTGGGCGATCACGGTGACTCCTCCGGCGGCGGCGACGGTGCGGATCATCGGCTCGAGCGGGGCCGCGTAACGGCTGACGTTCGCCGGTTTGCCGGCCCCGAGGTAGCGGTTGAACGCCTCGTCGCGACTGCGCACGTATCCCTTCGCGACGAGCGCGTCGGCCAGGTGCGGGCGCCCGGAGGCGGCGGCATCACCGGAGACGGCGGCGACGTCCTCGAGCGACACCTCGATGCCGAGACGCGCCAGCCGGGCCAGCATCAGCGGCAGCCGTCCGTCCCGGCCAGCCAGAATTCGGGCGAGCTCGGCAACCAGCGTCGGGTGGGTCCGGTCGGGCAGGTAGGCCAGCAGGTGCACGCTGTGGCCGACGTAGTCGGTGCTGATCTCCATGCCCCGCACCAGCTCGATCCCGGCCTCGGTGGCAGCGGCTGCCGCTTCGTCCCAGCTATCAGCGGTGTCGTGGTCGGTGATCGCGACCACGTCGAGGTCCGCGGCCTTCGCCGCCTGGACCAGCTCGGTGGGCGAATCGGTCCCGTCGCTCACCCGCGAGTGAGTATGGAGGTCGATGCGCACCCGCCCATCCTAGGGCGAGTTCCACCAAGATCCACCGGGCCCACCGAAGGGCAGCTCGACCATCTGTACGCCCAGGTCCCGGACCTGTCGCAGGTGCCAGCCGTCCTGGAGCATCAGCATCGCCGTGGCCGGGCGGAAGACCAGCCACAGCCAGCGGCCGGCGGCCTCGCCGACGACCACAGACCGTTCCCACTCCTCGGCGCCGTTGGTCCACTGGGTGATCGGCCACAGCGGCACCAGCTGCCGCTGCCCGGCGACCCGGACCCTCGTCGTGGGCGGGCCGGCACAGGCGTCGATGCCCGGGTCCGGTCCTTCCGTACGCGCGCACCGCGCGCCCAGCCCGACGCCGGCCTCCTCGGTGACGACGGTCATCTCGACCGGTCCGTCGTCGGGGGTCACACCCGTCAGCGTGAGCAGCGTCGCCGCGCCCTTGTTCTCGTCGCCGACCACGGCGAGGTCGGCGATCGACCAGCCCGACTCGACCGGCCAGGGAACGTAGGTGGGCACCTCACCGGCCAGCGAGAGGACCTGCACCAGGTCCTCGTAGGAGGCCGTATCCGAACGCCACAGCGGCGTCACCACGCCATGCTCGGGACACGACCTGCTGCCGCCGGCACCGATGCTCGCCACCGGCGTCGCGCAGCGTGGACAGCCAACCGCAAGAGCCACCCCACAACGGTGACCCGTGGCATCCGTCTGGTCAAGCCGTACGGTCAAGCATCGGCCCCGACGGTGTGCTCCGACTAGGTGTTCCAGTGCTTGACGACAGGCTGCCCGTGGTGGGCGTCGAGCATCGAGACGGTCGCGGTGTCGAGGCGGAAGAGACGGCCCTCGGTGACCGGGAGTCCCAGCCACACCGCGGCCAGGGCGCACAGCGCGTGTCCGTGGGAGAAGACCAGGGTGTCGCCGTCGCTCTCGCGGGCGGACGAGACGACCCGGCCGAGCCTCTCCTGGACGGCGGCCGCGGGCTCTCCGCCGGGCGTCTTTCCGGACCACAGGCTCCAGCCGGGGTCGGTGCGGTGGATCTCGTCGGTGGTGATGCCCTCGTAGTCGCCGTAGTCCCACTCGACCAGGTCGTCGGTGACGACCGCGTCGGGGAAGCCCGCGAGCTCAGCCGTACGCAGCGCCCGCTGTCGCGGGGAGGTCAGCACCGCGGCGTACTTCTGGTCCTGAAGGCGTGACGCGAGCACCTTGGCGGCCTCCTCCCCCTCGGGCAGGAGGGGAAGGTCGGTGTGGGAGGTGTGCCGGCCGTTGAGGGACCACTCGGTGGTGCCGTGCCTGACGAGGTAGAGGGCCATGCCCCCATCCAACCAGCCATCGGCCCGGCCGCTGTCTCACGCCCGAGTGATGAGCCGATTGACCTCGCGGACGAGTAGGTTGGGCGCCAGGTCGGCAGCAGTCGAGAGCGCTCTGGCCGGGAACCCTACGGTCGTGTGCACCTTCGGCACTCGCCCGCGCAGCCCCTTGCGCGGCTGCGCCATCTCCCAGACCTGGTCGGCGACGTCCTCGACGGTCAGCTGGATGCCCAGGGTCTCGTGGGAGGAGGCGGCGTTGCCGTCGAGCAGCGCGGTCTTCACCCACAGCGGCCAGACCGCCTGCACCCGGATGCCCTCCTTGCGCCACTCCAGCTCCAGCGCCTCGGTGAGCCCGCGCACGGCGTACTTCGACGCGCTGTAGGAGGCGATCTCCGGCTGCCCGTAGATCGCGCTCGCGCTGCAGACGTTGATGACGCCCGAGCCAGGGGTGGCTCGGAGGTAGGGGTAGGCGGTGTGGCAGCCGTTGATCACGCCGTTGACGTTGATCTCGATGGTCTGGTGGTGCTGGGCCAGGTCGACCTCGGCCAAGCGGCCGGCGCGCAGGATGCCGGCGTTGTTGACCAGCAGGTCGAGACGACCGCCGGCGGCGGTGGCGAACTCCTCCAGCGCCGCGTTCCAGGACGCCGGGTCGGTGACGTCGAGCGTGCCGCCGATGGCCGAGTCGGAGCCGAGGAGAGCCGCGACGTCGCGGGCCAGGTCGGCGTCGATGTCGTAGATCCCGACGAACCAGCCCTGCGCTGCGAACTTCTCCACGATCGCCTTGCCGATCCCCTGGGCCGAGCCGGAGACGAAGAGTGCCTTCTTACGTGTCGAAGCGGAGCTAGAGGCGGTGTTGATGGACATGACGTGGTCCTTACGCAGGAATGAGCGCCCAGTAGTCGAGGTCGAGCAGCACCCCGGGGGCGTACTTGCCGTCCTCGCCGCGCAGTGTCATCGACTCGTCGCGGCCCTTGGTGGCGACCAGGCGCAGGCGGAGGGCGCCTACACCGGGAGCGTCGGTCTCCACCCGGTCGAGCACCTCGGACCAGGCGTAGACGGTGTCGCCCGCGAAGGCCGGAGAGGTGTGGGCACCGGCGTTGATCGCGGCGACGAGCTGGGCGTTGGCGAGGCCGTTGAACGACAGCGCACGGGCCAGCGAGATGATGTGGCCGCCGTAGACGAGGTTGCGGCCGTCGGGCCGGGCCTCGACGTTGAAATGCACCTTCGCGGTGTTCTGCCACAGCCGAGTGGCCTGCTGGTGCTCGGACTCGGTGAGGGTGACCCCGTCGACGTGGTCGATCTTCTCGCCGACCTCGTAGTCGGCCAGCCGGTGCGGCTCACCGGCAGCGGTGAAATCGTAGGAGGAGAAGTCCAGGCCCTTGGGCACGATCAGGTTCTTCGCGTCGACGACCGCGGCCAGCTCCGGGATCACGGTCTCGGGAGCGGCGGCGTCCTGGTCCCGCTTGTGCACCATCACCCAGCGCGCCCAGTCGATGGCGACCTCGCCACGCTGGTTGGTGGCGGTCGAGCGTACGTAGACGACGCCGGACTTGCCGTTGGAGTTCTGCTTGAGGCCGATGACCTCGGACTTCGTCGAGAGCGTGTCGCCCGGCACCACCGGCTGGTGGAAGCGGCACTCGGCGTAGCCGAGGTTGGCGACCGCGTTCAACGACACGTCCGGGACGGTCTTGCCGAAGGCGATGTGGAAGCCGATCAGCTCCTCGACCGGGTGCTGCTCGAGCCCGACGGAGGCCGCGAAGGCAGCGCTCGAGGGCACCGCGAAGCGGGTCGGGTAGAGCGACCCGTACGCAGCCCGGTCGCCCTCGGTCACCGTGCGCGGCGTGGCGTGCTCGATGACCTGGCCGACCTGGAAGTCCTCGAAGAAGTTGCCGGGGTTCGTCTTGCTCATCTGCGGCCTCTCGTCGGTGAGTCTGGCGGTGCGTGGATTACCGGACGGTAACCTAGTTCAGACGATCCCGTGGAGGCGTTCCGGGATGCGTAACAGCGGCTGGTTGCGGAGGTTGTCGATGTGACCCGGGCCGACGGCGCGGTGCACTCCGTCCTCCTCACGGACGAGCCTGGCCGGCAGGACCGAGGCCGGGTCGAACTCCTCGACATCAGCGCTCACCGAGGCGGTCGCGGCGGTCAGTAGACCGGCGAGATCATCACCGGAGCGTCCCCACGAGCTGCCCTTGCCGCGGCCCACCGCCTTGGCGAGCTCGTTGCGGCGGTCGGCCTGCCGGCGCAGCAGATCCAGGTCGGCGAACTTCATGTGGAGCATGAACAGCCCGGGATCGGGCACGTACGGCGCCTTGATCCCGTGGGAGGCGAGCGTCCACGCGGCCGGCACCCGCTTGACCGACGGCTTGCACATCAACGGCGCGAACTGGCCGTACGCGCGCTGGCCGACGATCGGCTTGCCGCTGACCAGCGGTCCCTCGACCGCGGTGTGATGGACGACGTTGATGGCGAACGGGGCGATCACGCGCTCGGGCCGTCGGGCCAGGTAGTCGGACAGGTTGGCGTACCTCGCCGGGTCCGGGACGAGGAACTCGTCCACGTCGGTGAAGATGACCACGTCGTAGATCCCCAGGAGACCGTGGGCGACCCCGCTGGCCAGGCCCATCCGGCCGGCCTCGAAGTTGCCTTTCCGGAAGCCCGGCAGGCGCTGAACCGTGCACGACAGGTCGTCGGTGGAGCCGTCGGTCGAACCGTCGTCGAAGACGATCAGGTTCTCGTGACCCGCCGCTCGTCCGTAGTGGTCGACCCAGCGGGCGAGCATCTCGCCCTCGTCGCGGGCGATCGTGAGCACCGCGATCCGTGGCGGCGCGGCCGACGTGCCGCCCGCCTCCTCGGCGAGTCTGCGACGACGGCGCAGACTCCAGCTGCTTGACAAAGAGTTCCCCCGAATATGTGTGTGTTGAGGCCCTACGTGCGGACCAGCTCCTCTCGCCGAACGGACCACTCCACGAGGTCGGCCAGGGCGGAGACGGCGCGCGCCGGGGCCTTGCGGCCCTCCCCCGGGTCGATGGCCTCACCAGGGATGGTCGGGTCGGCGAGCTTCTTGTTGAGGTCCGTACGCAGCGCCGCATAGGAAGCCACCGCGGCGTCGCGAACCTGCTTGTCGGTGACCTTGCGCGGGTCGATCCCGCGGACGTCCACAGGGGCCAGGTCATCGAGATCCCCGTGGATGGTGGCGTCCAGACCGCTCAGCTCGGCTGCCTGGTCTCGGGTGAACGATGCGGTCCAGCGCGGTGCCTGGAGCCCGATACGCGGGTCGTCGACCGTCAGCTCCGGCATCAGGCGCTTGCCGAGGACGTGCTTGCGCAGCCCCATCGCCGCCGGGTAGGCCAGGCCACGCCGGTCCAGCTCGGCGTTGAGGCCGCGCAGCACCTCGACGGTCGCGGAGCCGAGGGAGGTGTTCTTCGGCGGCGGGCTCTTCATCCCCTCGGGGTCGAAGCCCATCGCCACACCGAAACGCTCCAGCAGCAGGGTCGCCGGGCTGCCCGGAGGCGGCACGGTGACCAGGTGCATAGGTCCGGCCTGGCTCCAGCGCCGGGCGATGGCGACCATGTCCTGCTCGGACCAGAACCGCTTGCCGGGCCCGGAGTGACGGCGCGCGGGAGAGCCCGGACGGCTCTTGTTGACCGCGGTGAGGAAGTCCGCCCAGGTCCAGTCCACGCCGTTCTGGACGAGCTCCTGCCACATCGACGGGATCTGCCGGTTGATGTCACGCAGCGAGAGCACGATCTCCGGAGTCACACCCGCGAAGCTCGTCGCCACCCGCTCGACCGTCTCCGGCCCGACCGGCGCCAGCAGCTCGACGGAGATCAGCGCAGTGCCGTCCCACTCGTCGACCTCGGCGACCAGGCGATCCCAGGCCCCGGCGACCGAGTTGCCCTGTGGGTGCTTCCGGCGGCCCTTGACGTCGAGAACGGCCTCGATCTGGTTGCGCCAGCGCGCGCCGGGGACCAGGAACCCACGCTCCGCGAGGAGAGCCTTGTTCTTGTACAGGGCACCCTGCAGATATGTCGTCCCCGACTTCATCGCCCCGACATGGAGCACTACGCGGCGCGCCAACTTCTCGTAACCTCTCGACCAGACCGATCCGACACCCCCGAGGGGGCATCGTAGCGTCAGGACCCGCCGCCGCCCGCCTTCCGGCGGTGCATCTTCGGTGCGCCACCGACTACCTCTGACCCGTGCGCCTTCTCCTTGGCCCCTGCGCTCTCGGCGCGTGCGTGGTCGTGGTTGTTCTTCTTCTCCAGCGCCTCGCGCATCTTGGCTTTGAGATCGTCGTTGGTCATAGCTCTCCCTGCATCGGCGTTGCTGAGTCGTTGGTCGGGTAACGACCAACCTACGACACCCGCCCCGCCGAATCCTCAGTTTTTCGGACGAGACCGTAGTTGTGGGCGACGAAGGTCTACTTTCGTCGCCCACGATTACGGATTCGGCGTCCGTTCATGCGGACTCGATCGAGGCGAGTCAGGCGACGTGGTGATGGGCGGGGAGGTCGAGGAAGCCGGCATCACCGCCGGCGTAGTAGGTCGCCGGGTCGGCCTCGGCCAGGGGAAGCCGACGACGAAGGCGCTCGACGAGGTCCGGATTGGCAAGGTACGCACGGCCGAAGCTCACCAGGTCGGCACCCAGCCCCAGCCAGCGGTCCGCGGAGGCCAGGTCTGTCGGCCTGGACCCGAACGGCGCCGCGCCGCGGGTCGGCCACGAGCTCGGGTTGACGATCATGGTCCCGTCCCAGCGCTTGCGCAGGTCCAGCATGGTGGCCTCGTCGGTGGTGGCCTCGATGTGGACGTACGCCAGCCCGAGCCGGTTGAGCTCGGTGAGCAGCGCCGCATAGACCTCGGCATGATCGGGCTCGGTGACGTCCCAGAGCCCGGCGCCGGGCGAGAGCCGGATGCCGACGCGGTCCCCGCCGACGGCGTCCACCGTCGCCGCAACCGCCTCGACGGCGAACCGGATCCGGTTGGTCACCGAGCCGCCGTAGCGGTCCGTGCGCAGGTTGGCGTTGGTCGAGAGGAACTGGCTGATCAGGTAGCCGTTGGCCCCGTGCAGCTCGACCCCGTCGAACCCGGCGCCGACCGCACGGCGGGCGGCCTGGGCGTACGACCCGGCCTGCTCGGCGATCTCAGCGGTCTCCAGGGCACGCGGCACCGGTGCGGGCTGAGGCCCGGTCGGCGTGAAGACGTCGGCCGCCACCGCGACAGCGGACGGGGCGACCGGCCGGAGGCCGGAGATCGACTCGTGCGAGACCCGGCCGCCGTGCATGAGCTGGGCGAAGATCCGGCCACCGTTGATGTGGACCGCGTCGGTGACCTGCCGCCAGGAGGTGGCCTCTGCGTCCGTACGCAGCCCGGCGGTGTTGGGGTTCGAGGTGCCGACACCGTTGGGAGCGATCCCGTCGGAGATCAGCAGGCCGGCGGTCGCCCGCTGAGCGAAGTACGTCGCCATCGACGGCGTCGCCAGGCCGTCGGCGGTGCCTCGGGCGCGGGTCATCGGCGCCATCACGATCCGGTTCGGCAGCGTCAGCGGGCCCAGGTGGTGGCGGTCGAAGAGGCTGGTCACAGGTGAGCTCCTTGGGAGTGGCAGTGGGTCGCCACGTACGCTAGGACCTGACACTGACGTCAGAGGCAAGTCTTGTGCCGGAGATCACCCAGGAGGAGTTCGATGCGGATCGGCGAGCTCGCGAGGCGAGCAGGCGTGAGCGTCCGCTCGCTGCGCTACTACGAGGAGCAGGGGCTGCTCGAGTCCGAGCGCAGCACCAGCGGCCAGCGGCACTATCCGGAGGCGGCCGTCGACCGGGTGATCCTCCTCCAGCGGCTCTACGCGGGCGGGCTCTCGAGCCGTACGATCGGCGAGGTCCTCCCCTGCGTCGACCGGCCGAGCGCCGACACCTCCGAGGCCGCCTTCGAGATGATGGTCGGCGAGCGCGACCGGCTCAGCGCTCACATCGAGGACCTGCTCCGGACCCGCGACATGCNCGGCGTCCGATCACCACCCCCAGCTCGACCTCGTAGTCAGTCATCGTCGACCCCGGCGGCAGCTCGATCGCGTCGTGGGGCCCCACGACGGAGGTCGAAGGCTTGAGGAAGACGACCGGTTCGTCCGGGATCGCGACGCCGGCCTCCTCCGCATGGTCCTCGTAGTTGAGCCCGATCCCGACGACCTTGCCCGGCCGGGCCACCGGCGGTCCGATCCGGGTGCCGTCGGCGACGATGGGAAGGTTGCCCAAGGCGATCAAGTCTTGGATCAACCTGAGCCGCACCGGGTCGCCGAGGAGATCGCCATCGATCGCTGGCGCGATCGCCGACAGATCGCGCAGTACGTCCTCGTCGTCGAGGGCCGCGGGGCGCTCCTCGCCCGGCGGACCCACACTCAGTAGCCTCATGCGTCCTCCTTGATGAGATGGTCGGCGGCGATCCGCTCGGCGATCTGCTCGAGCAGGGCGGCGCCCTCGGTCAGGCAGCGTTGCCGGTCCGGCTCGATGTCCGTCAAGGCGTACGCAGCGCCGATCCCGGCCGCCCGCAGCCGGTCGTCGTCGAGATGGTTGACCCCGCAGACCGCGACGACCGGGACAGCGGCGCGTGCGGCCACGGCGGCGACGCCGGCCGGGGCCTTTCCGTTGAGGGTCTGCTCGTCGAGCGCGCCCTCGCCGGTGACGACGAGGTCCGCGCCGTCCAGCGCGGCGGCGAAGTCGACCAGCTCGAGCACGAGCTCGATGCCCGATCGCAGCTCCGCGCCCAGCAGGGCGAGTGCGGCGAAGCCGACACCGCCGGCCGCTCCGGCGCCGGGGTGACCACGGAGATCGGTCCCGGTGAACGACGCCACGAGAGATGCCCAGCGGCCGAGCGCGGCGTCCAGCCGTCGGACCTGGTCCGCATCGGCCCCTTTCTGCGGACCGTAGACCGCGGCCGCACCGGTGGGACCGGTGAGCGGGTTGTCGACGTCGCACGCGACGGTGACCGAGACCCCGTCGAGGCGCCGCCGGAGCTCGTCGACCTCGATCCGGGCGACCTCCTCGAGCCCGGCTCCACCTGGACCCACCGGATTCCCGGCGAGGGAGAACAGCCTGGCGCCCAGCCCGCAGAGCAGACCCGCTCCCCCGTCCGTGCTGGCGCTGCCGCCGATCCCGAGCACGATCCGGCGACAGCCCGCATCGATCGCGGCCGCCATCGCCTGCCCGACCCCGAGGCTGGAGGCCCGCATCGGATCCGGCACACCCGGCAGCCGCGCCAACCCGGAAGCGTCGGCGAGCTCGACGACCGCGACTGCGTCGCGACGGGCGTACGCCGTCCGCACCGGCTCCCCGGTCGGCCCGGCCACGGTGACCGGGACGAGGACGAACCCGGCAGACTCGGCCGCCGCCAGGGTGCCGTCGCCACCGTCGGCGACCGGGATGGCATCGACGACCACGCCGGGACTCCCCCGGCGGATCCCGGCGCTCACCGCCGCCGCGACCTCGGCAGCGGTGAGCGATCCTTTGAACTTGTCGGAGGCGACCAGCACGCGGACCATGGGTGATCAGTCCAGCGGGACGAGCGCGGTCGGGGCGTGCTCACCACGCTCGGCCAGCTCCTCGAACTCGACGACGCCGTCGATCTCGACGCCCATCGAGACGTTGGTGACGCGCTCGAGGATGACCTCGACCAGCACGGGCACGCGGTATTCGGCCATCAGCGCCTTGGCCTTCTCGAAGGCCGCGCCGAGATCGGCGGGGTCAGTCACCCGGATCGCCTTGCAGCCCAGGCCTTCGGCGACCTTGAGGTGGTCGACGCCGTAGCCGTCGAGCTCGGGGCTGTTGACGTTGTCGAAGGCCAGCTCCACGCAGTAGTCCATCTCGAACCCGCGCTGGGCCTGGCGGATCAGGCCGAGGTAGGAGTTGTTCACGACCACGTGGATGTAGGGGATGTTGAACTGGGCACCGACCGCCAGCTCCTCGATCAGGAACTGGAAGTCGTAGTCGCCCGAGAGCGCGACGACCTGGCCGTCGGGGACGGCGGTCGCGACCCCCAGGGCGGCCGGCAGGGTCCAGCCGAGCGGGCCGGCCTGGCCGGCGTTGATCCAATGCCGCGGCTTGTAGACGTGCAGCAGCTGTGCCGCCTGGATCTGGGACAGGCCGATCGTGGTGACGTAGCGGGTGCCGGAGCCGAAGGCCCGGTTCATCTCCTCGTAGACCCGCTGCGGCTTGATCGGGACGTTGTCGAAGTGGGTCTTGCGCTGCAGGGTCCGCTTGCGCTCGGCACACTCCTCGGCCCAGGCGGTGCGGTCCGGGTTCTTCCCGTCCGCCGCCCACTCCTTCGCGACCTCGACGAGCACCTCGAGCGCCGCCCGGGCGTCGGAGACGATCGAGTAGTCCGCCGCGAAGACCCGGCCGATCTGGGTCGGCTCGATGTCGATGTGCACGAACGTACGTCCCCGGGTGTAGGTCTCGACCGAGCCGGTGTGGCGGTTGGCCCACCGGTTGCCGATGCCGAGCACGAAGTCGCTGGCCAGCATGGTCGCGTTGCCGTATCGGTGGGAGGTCTGCAGGCCGACCATGCCCGCGTTGAGCGTGTGGTCGTCCGGGATCGTGCCCCAGCCCATGAGCGTGGGGACGACGGGAACCCCGGTGACCTCGGCGAGCTCGACGAGCAGGTCGGAGGCGGCGGCGTTGATCACGCCACCACCCGCGACGATCAGCGGGCGCTCCGCCCCGAGCATCATCGCCAGCGCCTTCTCCGCCTGGGCACGGCTGGCCGCCGGCCTGGCGATCGGCAAGGGCTCGTACGTCTCGATGTCGAAGTCGATCTCGGCCAGCTGGACGTCGAGCGGCAGGTCGATCAGGACCGGGCCGGGACGCCCCTCGCGCATCAGCCGGAAGGCCTTCTGGAAGGTGCCCGGGACCTGGGCGGGCTCCATCACGGTGACCGCCATCTTGGTGAGCGGTCCGGCGACGGAGGCGATGTCGACCGCCTGGAAGTCCTCCTTGTGGAGCTTCGCGACCGGTGCCTGTCCGGTGATGCACAGGATCGGGATCGAGTCGGCGGAGGCCGAGTAGAGACCGGTGATCATGTCGGTGCCGGCGGGGCCGGAGGTGCCGATGCAGACGCCGATGTTGCCGGCCTTCGCCCGGGTGTAGCCCTCGGCCATGTGCGAGGCCGCCTCGACGTGGCGGGCGAGCACGTGCTGGAGCCCGCCGTGCTTGCGCATCGCGCTGTAGAACGGGTTGATCGCGGCACCCGGGAGGCCGAACAGCTGGGTCGCGCCCTCCTTCTCCAGGATCAGGACGGCGGCGTCGACCGCGCGCATGCGTGCCATGTCAGTTCTCCCCCTTGGTCGCAGAGCCACTCAGGCGCTCGACGCCCCGCAGCAACGCGGAGTGGTCCAGGCCGCCATCGCCGTTGGCCCGCGCGCTCGCCATCAGCTGGGCGACCAAGGAGCCGAGCGGGGTCACGACGCCGGCCTCGCGGGCGGCGGCGGTGACGATCCCCATGTCCTTGTGGTGCAGGTCGACGCGGAACCCGGGCTGGAAGGAGCGGGTGAGCATGTTCTCCTTCTTCTGGTTGAGCACGCTCGAGCCGGCGAGCCCGCCACCGAGCACCTCGAGGGCGGCCTTCGTGTCCACGCCGTACGCCTCGAGGAAGACGACCGCCTCCGAGAGCGCCTGGATGTTGGCGGCGACGATGAGCTGGTTGGCCGCCTTCACCGTCTGGCCGGCACCGCTCGGGCCGACGTGGACGATGGTCTTGCCCACGACGTCGAAGAGCGGCTTCGCGGTGGCGAAGTCGTCGGCTTCACCGCCGACCATGATCGAGAGGGCCGCGTTCTTCGCCCCGGCCTCGCCACCGGAGACCGGGGCGTCGAGGATGCGGAAGCCACGCGCCGTGGCCTGCTCGGCGAGCGCGGCGCTCACGTCGGGGCGGATGCTGGAGAAGTCGATGATCAGCGCACCGGCCGGGGCAGTCTCGAAGACCCCGCCCTCGGCGGCGAGGACCTCCTCGACGTGGGGCGAGTCCGGGACCATGACACAGACGACGTCGGCGTCGCGGCAGGCGTCCGCGGTCGAGGTGGCGGCGCGGCCGCCCGCCTCGACGAGGGGCTTCGCCCGCTCGAGGGAGTGGTCGTAGCCGGCGACGGCGTGGCCGGCGTTGGCCAGGTGGACGGCCATCGGGTTGCCCATGATGCCGAGGCCGATGAATGCGATGTTGGTCATGATGTCTCCTACGGGGTCGTCAGCGGGTGGCGGTCGCGGCGCTGCGGCGCTCGCGCGGTAGCCAGTCGAAGCTCTCGGTCGAAGTCGTGGCCGGCTTGTACTCCAGCCCGACCCAGCCGGCGTACCCAGCCGCCTCGAGCGCGGCGAGCTGCCGCTCGAGCGGGAGCTCGCCGGTGCCGGGCTCGTTGCGGCCCGGGGCGTCGGCGATCTGGACGTGGGCGATACGAGCGGCGTACGCAGCGATCACCGCGTCGACGTCGTCGCCGTTCACGGCGAGGTGGTAGAGGTCGGCGAGGAGGCCGATGTTGGACTCGCCGGCTCGGTCGATCGCCGCGATCGCGTGGGCGGCGGTGAGCAGCGGATAGCGGTCGGCACCGCTGACCGGCTCGACCAGCACGGTGCCGCCGATGCGGGCTGCAGCGCGGGCGGCCAGCGCGAGGTTCTCGGCGCCGAGCTCGTCCTGCGCCTCGGCGGCGACGCCGTCGACGCGGTTGCCGTAGAGCGCGTTGAACGCCGTGCAGCCGAGCCGCTCACCGATGCCGATCGTGACGTCGATGTTGTCGCGGAACTCCGCCGAACGAGCCGGCCACGAGACCAGGCCGCGGTCGCCCGCCGGCATGTCGCCGGCGAAGAAGTTGAGGCCGACCAGGTGGACCCCGGCGTCCTGCACGGCGGCGACGAAGGCGTCCACGTCCTTGTCGGACGGCACCGCCTCGGCGAACGGCCACCAGAACTCCACCGCGTCGAAGCCGGCGGCCTTCACCGCCGCGGGGCGCTCGAGCAGCGGGAGCTCGGTGAACAGGATCGAGCAGTTCACCTCGTACCGGAGCTGGTGGGTCATCACACCGTTCCTTCCGTATTGCGGAATTTGATTTCTGACATTCGAAATATAAGGATGTGAGCGGAGTCACGTCAACCCTGGGCAGGACTCGGCCGCAAAGTGGTGAAGAAACGACAACGGGCCTCCCGTGCACATGCGCGGGCGTTGTACGTTCCTCCAAGACGCGGCCGATATGGACCGGCGGACCGGTGGAGGCACCGTGCTACTTGCAGAGCTGTTGGAGACGCCCAGCCTGGGCCTGCGACTCCTGCACGCGCCCGAGGGCTCGCTGGAGTGTCCGGTGGGGCGCACGATCACGATCGACCTGCTCGAGCCGGGCCGCTATCTGAACGGCGGCGAGCTCGTGCTCACCGGCCTGGTCTGGCGCCGCGGGCCCGAGGACAGCGAGACGTTCGTGTCCTCGATAGCGGAGGGCGGCGCGACCTGCCTGCTGGCCGGAGCGGCCCTGCTGGGCGCGGTTCCCGACGACCTCGTCGACGCCTGCCACCGCCATCAGGTCGCTCTGGTGGAGGTGCCCGGCGACGTGGCGTTCGCCGACGTGACCGAGTACGTCGCGGCCGCCGGTGCCGCTGGTGCGAGCGCCCGGATGTCGGCCAGCCTGGCCCGTCAGCGCCAGCTCCTCTCCGCCATCGCCTCGGGCCGCAGCCTCGACGAGCTGGCCGCGCGAGTGGCCTCCGAGATCGGCCACGCGTGCCGGGTGCTCACCGCGAGCGGGCGCCATGTCGTACCTGGACCCGGAGAGCTCGATCCGGAGACGGTCGACGCGCTGACCCGCCGCTTCCTGACGGCCGACCTGCTGCCCGCCGTGGCCGAGGTGGGCGACCGCAGCTACTCCCTGTTCCCCATCGGATCGGGCCTGGCCGACCGCCTCACCGGATGGACCGTGGCGGTCGAGGGCGACCACACCACCTGGCCACGGGAGGACCTCGACATGGTCCACGAGTTCGGTGCCATCACCGCACTGGACCGCTCGCGACGCGACGAGGGACTTCGCGTCCGGCGACCGCTCGCCGCGGCGACCCTCGCCCACCTGGAGGCCGGTGCCTCACCTGCCGAGATCGCGACCGGGCTGCGCCAGTCCGGGCTCGATCCGGAGCGTCCGCTCGTGCTCGCCGTGGCCGAGCTCGGGCCAGGTGGTCCGCCGGACGCGGTGGCCGCGGTGCTCGAGGACGTGGCCCTCGGCCTGGGACCGTCCGTGGTCGCGAGCGCGCGGGACGGCTGCGCCGTCGCCTTCCTTCCGTCCCGCCCGGACCTCACCGACCAGCTGCGTCGCTCGCTCACCCGGTTGGCGCCGGCCCTGGTCCGCGGCTCGCTGTCGGTCGGGCTGAGCGGCGAGAGCGGCATCGACGCACTGGCCGGGGCGCTCGAGGAGGCCCGGTTCGCACACCGGGTCGCTCGCTCCGGCGGCGGCGCGGTGGCGCTGTCCAGCTCGGAGGAGGTCACCTCGCACGTGCTGCTGCTCGCCACCGTCCCCGACGACATCCGCCGCACCTACGCGCAGCGCGTCCTCGGCCCTGTCCTCGAGCACGACCAGCGCACCGGCAGCGATCTGGTGCCGACGCTCGACCGGTTCCTGACGTACGCCGGGTCGTGGACGCGTACGGCGGAGTCGCTCCACCTCCACGTCAACAGCGTGCGTTATCGGATCTCCCGGGTCGAGGAGCTGACCGGGCGTGACCTGACCACGATGGAGGACCGGGTCGACGTCTTCCTCGCTCTCCGATCGCTGTGAACCACCTCGCAACGCGCTGGGCCGCCGCCGTGTAACACGTCGTTCGTAGGACTACTCGCCCTATTGGAACGACCGGATAGTCGTACGAACAGCGTGTTACACGCCGATCCCGGAGCGGTGTTTCACCCCGCAGAAACCGATCCGAAACAGGCAGTACGTCATTCTGGAGCATCACACAAAGCCCGTATCCGCGACGATCCCATCTTCGGATGATCGGCGGGTGCCGCTCGGGGCCCCGAGAGACCAGGCTGTGGGGTAAGTCACAGCTCACCTGCCCACCGAGGGCGCCCCCGAGAAAGGTGTGAGGATGAACGCGAGAGCAGTCCTGAGGTCGATACGGCCCCAGAAGAAGGACGGTGGCCGCCCCACCCACCCCGTCGACGAGGTGCTCCCGGCGGGCAAGCTCGCCGTCTACGGCCTCCAGCACGTGCTCGCGTTCTACGCCGGGGCGGTGATCGTCCCGATCCTGCTCGCCAACTCCATCGGGTTGAGTCAGCAGGAGCTGATCCACCTGATCAACGCCGACCTGTTCACCTGCGGCATCGCCTCGATCATCCAGTCGGTCGGCTTCTGGAAGGTCGGCGTACGCCTGCCGCTGCTGCAGGGCGTCACCTTCACCGCGGTCTCGCCGATGATCGCGATCGGGCTCGCGGCGGGCGGCGGCACCGACGGGCTGCTCGTCATCTACGGCGCGGTGATCGTCGCCGGTCTGGCGACCTTCTTCATCGCCCCCTACTTCAGCCGGCTGATCCGGTTCTTCCCGCCGGTCGTGACCGGCTCGGTGATCACCATCATCGGCATCGCCCTGCTCCCCGTCGCGGCCGCGGACGCGACCGGTGGCGCCGGCCCGACCTCGGACCCCACCAGCGGCCGCAACCTGGCGTACGCCCTGGGCACCCTGGCCCTGATCGTGGTCATCCAGCGGGTGTTCAAGGGCTTCATGGCGACCGTCGCCGTGCTGGTCGGCCTGGTCGTCGGCACCCTGGTCGCCTGGGCCCTCGGGGACGCCCACTTCGACGCGGTCGCCGGCTCCGACTGGGTGGGCGTGACCACGCCGTTCCACTTCGGCTGGCCGCAGTTCTCCGCCGCCGCGATCGTGTCGATGATCGTGGTCATGCTGATCACCGCCGTCGAGACCACCGGTGACGTCTTCGCCACCGGCGAGATCGTCGAGAAGCGCATCGGCCGCAACGACATCGCCCGCGCCCTGCGCGCCGACGGCCTGGCCACCACCATCGGCGGCGTCTTCAACTCCTTCCCCTACACCTGCTTCGCGGAGAACGTCGGACTCGTCCGGCTGACCCGGGTCAAGAGCCGCTGGGTCGTCGCAGCCGCAGGTCTGATCATGGTGTTCATCGGACTCCTCCCGAAGGTCGGCGCGATCGTCGCCGGCATCCCGCACCCGGTCCTCGGCGGTGCCGCGCTGGCCATGTTCGCGACCGTCGCCGTCGTCGGCTTCCAGACGCTCAGCAAGGTCGACTTCCACGACCACCGCAACGTGGTCATCGTGGCGACCAGCGTCGGCCTGGCGATGTACGTCACCGCGCAGCCCGAGGTCGCCCAGGCCGTCCCGGACTGGGCCGAGATCATCTTCGGCAGCGGCATCACCCTCGGCAGCCTCACCGCCATCCTGCTCAACATCCTGTTCCACCACGTCGGCCCGGACTACGGCCCCGCCGTCGCCGGCCAGCCGGGCGAGGGCGTCCGGCTCGACCAGGTCAACCAGATGGGACGTACGGAGTTCGTGGAGACGTTCGACGGTCTCTTCCAGGGGCCGCGGTGGATGGTGGAGCGGGCCTGGGAGCAGCGTCCCTTCGCCGACACGCACGCCCTGCGTCGCGCCTTCCAGGACGCCCTCTTCAGCGGCTCCGTCGAGGAGCAGCGCGAGCTGATCGAGGCCTACCCCGAGCTGGGTTCGCGTCTGGTCTCGGACGGGATGGTCGGCGAGGAGTCGCTGCGCGACCAGTCCTCGCGCGGCCTGACCCACCTCGCCGAGCCGGACCAGGAGACGCTGGCCTCGCTCACCGACGCCTACCACGAGCGGTTCGGCTTCCCGCTGGTCATCTCCGTACGCGACTCCGACTCGCTCGACCGGATCCTCGCCGAGGGCCGGTCGCGGCTCGGCAACTGCGAACGGCAGGAGCACGCCGCCGCGCTGATCGAGATCGCCAAGATCGCCGGCCACCGCTTCGACGACTTCCTGCGTGACGCCAACCCGATCCACAGCGCCCGCACCCGCAACCCGATCCGGAGCCAGCCATGACCACACCCAGCGCACCCTGTGTCACGGTCAACGGGGACCAGGTTCCCCTGACCGGGGTCGCCACCCACACCACCGCCCTCGACTGGCTGCGCGGCCGCGGCCTCACCGGCGCCAAGGAGGGCTGCGCCGAGGGCGAGTGCGGCGCCTGCTCGGTGCTGGTCGCCCGGCCCGGCACCGACACCGCGACCGAGTGGACCGCCGTCAACGCCTGCCTGGTCCCGGTCGCCGCACTCGACGGCCAGGAGCTCGTCACCAGCGAGGGCCTCGGCACCAGCAGCGACCTCCACCCTGTCCAGCAGGAGCTCGCCGTACGCGGCGGGTCGCAGTGCGGGTACTGCACCCCCGGGTTCGTCTGCAGCCTGGCCGCGGAGTTCTACCGCCCGGCGCGGGTCTCGACAGGCTCGACCACCGGTGGCAGTGCCGAGCCCTGCGATCACGAGCACGGCCCGAACGGCGTCGACCTGCACGCCCTGAGCGGCAACCTGTGCCGTTGCACCGGCTACCGCCCGATCCGCGACGCGGCGTACGCCCTGGGAGCACCTTCCGACGACGACGCCCTCGCGGCCCGTCGCCAGGCACCGCCGCCCGAGCCGCGCCCGACCCGGATCGCCGTCGACGGCGCCGAGTTCGTACGCCCCGCGAGCCTCGCCGAGGCCCTCACGCTGCTCACCGAGCGGCCGGAGGCGCAGGTCGTGGCCGGTTCGACCGACTGGGGCGTGGAGGTCAACATCCGCGGCCGCCGGGCGCCGCTGGTCGTGGCGGTGGACCGGCTGCCCGAGCTCCGCTCGCTCACGGTCGGCGACGACATGATCGAGATCGGCGCCGCGCTCACCCTGACCGAGATCGAGCGGCGCCTCGACGGGCGGGTCCCGCTCCTGGCCGAGCTCTTCCCGCAGTTCGCCTCGCGGCTGATCCGCAACGGCGCGACGATCGGCGGCAACATCGGCACCGCCTCTCCCATCGGCGACGCCCCGCCGGCGCTGCTCGCGCTCGACGCCGACGTCGTCCTGGCCTCGCCCCGCGGTGAGCGGGTCGTACCGCTGGCCGACTACTTCACCGGCTACCGCGAGACGGTCCGGGCCGCAGACGAGCTGATCCGCAGCGTACGGCTCCCGCTGCCGCTGGCCTCTCTCGTCGGCTTCCACAAGATCGCCAAGCGCCGCTTCGACGACATCTCCAGCGTGGCCGTGGGCTACGCGCTCGAGATCGCCGACGGAGCCGTGGTCCGCGCCCGGATCGGCCTCGGCGGTGTCGCCGCGACGCCCTTGCGCGCGGTCGCGACCGAGGACGCCCTTGTCTGCCGGCCCTGGACCGAGGAGACCGTACGCCGCGCCGCGGCCGTCCTGGCCGGCGAGGGCACACCGATGGACGACCACCGCGCCAGCGCGTCCTACCGCTCGGCGATGCTGGGCCAGTCCCTGCTGCGCCTGTTCCACACCCACCCGGAGACCCACACCGACCGTCAGGAGGTGCCGGCATGAGCGCCCTGTCCGAACGCCCCGAGAACCCGATCGTCGGGATCCCGCTGCCCCACGAGAGCGCCGCGCTGCACGTCACCGGCGAGGCGCTCTACACCGACGACCTGGTCGGGCGGATCGCCGGCACGCTGCACGCCTGGCCGGTCCAGGCCCCGCACACGCACGCCCTGGTCACCGCGCTGCGGACCGAACCGGCGTACGCGGTCCCGGGGGTCGTCCGCGTGCTGACCGCCGACGACGTACCCGGCATCAACGACGCGGGCGTCAAGCACGACGAGCCGCTCTTCCCTACCGAGGTGATGTTCCACGGCCACGCGGTGTGCTGGGTGCTCGGCGAGACCCAGGAGGCCGCCCGGCTGGGCGCGGCCGCGGTCGAGGTCGACTACGAGCCGCTGCCCTCGCTGGTCACCGTGACCGAGGCGATCGCGGCGGAGAGCTTCCAGGGCACCCCGCGCAACCTCGAGCGCGGCGACGTCACGACGGCCCTGGAGAACGCCGCCCATGTCTTCGAGGGCGAGTTCGAGTTCGCCGGCCAGGAGCACTTCTATCTCGAGACCCACGTCTCCCTCGCCCTGGTCGACGAGGGTGGCCAGGTGCTGGTGCACAGCAGCACCCAGCACCCCTCCGAGACCCAGGAGATCGTCGCTCACGTGCTCGGCGTCCCGAGCCACGAGGTCACCGTCCAGTGCCTGCGGATGGGCGGCGCGTTCGGCGGCAAGGAGATGCAGCCGCACGGCTACGCCGCCATCGCCGCGCTCGGCGCCACCCTCACAGGGCGGCCGGTGCGGCTGCGCCTCAACCGCACCCAGGACATCACCATGTCCGGCAAGCGCCACGGCTTCCACAGCACCTGGCGCGTCGGGTTCGACGACGAGGGTCACATCCTCGGCCTCGAGGCCACCCTCACCGCCGACGGCGGCTGGAGCCTCGACCTCTCCGAGCCGGTGCTGGCCCGCGCGCTGTGCCACATCGACAACGCCTACTGGGTGCCCGACATCCGCGTCGATGGCCGGGTCGCCCGCACCAACAAGACCTCGCAGACCGCCTTCCGCGGCTTCGGCGGACCGCAGGGCATGCTCGTCATGGAGGACCTGCTCGGCCGGTGCGCCCCGCTGCTCGGCATCGACCCGCTCGAGCTGCGCCGCCGCAACTTCTACCAGCAGGACCAGACGACGCCCTACGGCCAGCCCGTGCGTCAGGCCGACCGGCTGGCGGCGTGCTGGGACCAGGTCGCCTCGTCCGGCGAGGTTGCGCGGCGGCGCGCGGAGATCGCGGAGTTCAACCACGTCCACCCGCACACCAAGCGGGGCCTGGCGATGACGCCGGTGAAGTTCGGCATCTCGTTCAACCTCACCGCCTTCAACCAGGCCGGCGCCCTCGTCCACGTCTACAAGGACGGCTCGGTGCTGATCAACCACGGCGGCACCGAGATGGGCCAGGGCCTGCACACCAAGATGCTCCAGGTGGCCGCCACCGCGCTCGGCCTCCCCCTGTCCCGCGTACGCCTCGCCCCCACCCGCACCGACAAGGTGCCCAACACCTCGGCGACCGCGGCCAGCTCCGGCGCCGACCTCAACGGGGCCGCGATCAAGAACGCCTGCGAGCAGATCCGCGAGCGGCTCGCCCAGGTCGCCGGCGGCCGGCTCGGGATCAGCCCCAGCGACGTACGTTTCGACGACGGTGTCGTCCACGGTCTCTCCCCCGCCTCCGGCGAGATCGGCTGGAACGAGCTGGTCAACACCGCGTACCACCAGCGGGTGCAGCTGTGGGCGGCCGGCTTCTACCGCACCGAGGGCCTGCACTGGGACCCCAACGTCATGCAGGGTGAGCCGTTCAAGTACTTCGCCAACGGGGTCGCGGCCTCCGAGGTCGAGGTCGACGGCTTCACCGGTGCCTACACGCTGCGGCGCGTCGACATCGTCCACGACGTCGGTGACAGCCTGAGCCCGCTGATCGACATCGGCCAGATCGAGGGCGGCTTCGTGCAGGGCGCCGGCTGGCTGACCCTGGAGGACCTGCGCTGGGACACCTCCGACGGACCCAACCGGGGCCGGCTGGCGACGCAGGCGGCGAGCACCTACAAGCTGCCGAGCTTCTCCGAGATGCCCGAGGACTTCCGGGTGAAACTGCTCGAGAAGGCCCACGAGGAGGGCGCCGTCTACGGCTCCAAGGCCGTCGGCGAGCCCCCGCTGATGCTCGCCTTCTCCGTCCGCGAGGCGCTGCGCGAGGCGGCCGCCGCCTTCGGCCCGGCCGGCATCAGCGTCGACCTGGCCTCACCGGCGACTCCGGAGGCGGTCTTCTGGGCGCTCGACAGGGCACGTACGCCCGAGGTGCCCGAGACCATGCCCCGCGAGGAAGTGATGACATGGAGTGGCTGAAAGCCGTCCAGCGGCTGCGTGAGCAGCGCGTTCCCGGCGTACTCGTGACGCTGACGTCCGTGCGTGGCCACTCACCGCGCGAGGCCGGGGCGAAGATGGTCGTCTCGGCCGACCGCACCTGGGCCACCGTCGGCGGCGGCAACCTCGAGGCGGTCGCGATCGAGCGCGCCCGCGCGATGCTCACCGAGGACCGTGCGGTGCCGGAGACCCTGAAGGTGTCGCTCTCCGACAAGGCGCCCTACCAGCACGGCGTCCAGTGCTGTGGTGGCGAGGTCGAGCTGCTGCTCGAGCCGCTTCCCGTCGTTCCGTCCGTGGCCATCTTCGGGATGGGCCACGTCGGGCTCGAGCTGGCGCGGATTCTCGCCCGCCACGATCTCGAGCTGCACCTGGTCGACTCCCGCACGGCCCAGCTCGAGCCGGAGCAGCTGCGGGGACTGGACGACGCCGTCGCCGGCATCCACGTCCACCAGGTGCCGGTGCTGCCCGAGCTCGTCATCGGCGAGCTGCCGCCGGGCACTCATGTGCTGGTGATGACCCACGACCACGCCGAGGACGCCGCGCTGTGCGACGCTGCGCTTCGCGCCGGGCATCTGGCGTCGATCGGGCTGATCGGCTCGAGCGCCAAGTGGAGCCGGTTCCGGGCCAAGCTCGCCGACGAGGGCCACGCCCCTGAGGCGATCGCCCGCATCACCACACCCATCGGACTTCCCGATCTCGGCGGCAAGGAACCGGCCACGATCGCGGTCAGCGTCGCGGCCCGGCTGCTCCAGATCTTCGCGGGCGAACCCGCATCAACCGAACAACGATCAAGGTGAACCCCACGATGACGCTCTTCCGAGGAACCTTCCTCGACACCCCCGACGACCCCTTCACCGGCGGTCGGCTCCGCACGGAGCAGGACGGCGCTCTGCTCGTACGCGACGGCGTGATCCGCGCCCGCGGCAGCTACGCCGATCTGCACCGCCAGCACCCCCAGGAGGAGGTCGTCGACCTCTCCGGCGGCTTCGTGCTGCCCGGATTCGTCGACACCCACGTGCACTTCCCGCAGGTACGCGTCATCGGCGGCCTCGGCCTGCCGCTGCTCGACTGGCTCGACCAGTGCGCCCTCCCCGAGGAGGCGCGCCTGGCCGACCCGGCCTACGCCGAGGGCGTGGCCAGCGACTTCGTCCGCGGCCTGGTCGGCGCCGGCACCACCACCGCACTGGTCTTCGGCAGCCACTTCGCGCCCGCGGTCGACACCGTCTTCGCCGAGGCCGCCCGCGTCGGGTTGCGGATCACCAGCGGCCTCGTGGTCAGCGACCGGCTCATCCGCGAGGACCTGTTCACCGACCCGGACCGGGCCCGCGAGGAGTCCCTTGCGCTCGCGGCGCGCTGGCACGGCGTCGGCCGGGCCCGCTACGCCGTGACGCCGCGGTTCTCGCTGTCGTGCTCTGACCCGCTGCTGGCGGCCTGCGCCGACGTGCTCCGTGCCGTACCGGGGGCGATGCTGACCTCCCACGTCAACGAGAACACCCGCGAGATCGAGACCGTCGAGGCGCTCTTCGGCTGCGACTACGTGACCTCCTACGATCGGCACGGCCTGGTCGGCCCCGGCACCGTCCTGGCGCACAACGTGCACCCCACCGACCCCGAGCTGGCTCTGTTGGCCGCCCGCGGCGCCGCCGTCGCGCACTGTCCCTCCAGCAACGCCGCCCTCGGCAGCGGCCTCTTCCCACTCGCCCGCCACCGCGCCCACGGCGTACGCGTGGCGATGGGCTCCGACGTCGGCGCCGGCACCGGGTTCTCCCTGCTGAAGGAGGGCCTGAGTGCGTACGTCGCCCAGCAGCTCCTCGGCGAGGCCGGTCACCCGTTGACCCCCGCCCACCTCCTCCACCTGGCCACGCGTGCCGGCGCGGAGGCCCTCGGCCTGGGGGCCGCGGTGGGCGACTTCTGCGTCGGCCGCCGCTTCGACGCCCAGTGGATCAAGCCCGCCGCGAGCACACCCCTCGACGTCGGCCTCACCCACGCCGCCGACCCCGGCGACGCCCTGGCCAAGATGTTCGCCCTGGGCACCCCCGCCGACGTACGCAGCGTCTGGATCGAGGGCGAGCTCGTCGACACCCCCGACCCTCACCTCGTGGGCTGACGCAAATGCATGCCGAGTCGGCTCGTCATGACGAGCCGACTCGGCGCGTTTTCAGGTGAGGACGGGCCGACTCGACCGACGTACGGCAATTCCTCAGCAAACAAGCAGGCACCGTGCTCAGGGCAGCAAGTCCCAGTACTGCTTTCGGGCCGGCATCGCGTGGATGACCATCTCGTCGCCGCTTTCGAAGATCAGCACAACCGTCTCGAGCAGGCGCGCCCGGGTGTCGAAGCCGAGACGCAGCTCACGGTGTGGCCAGTCGTCTTCCTCGAGTGGCTCGATCCACTGCGACCAGTCAGCCGCCTGTACCGCATCCTCATGCGCCACCCCGTGCTTGAGCGCGCTGGGATGGACTTTCACGCGGCGTAACCGGCCAGGGCACGCCTGATCGCCTCGGATCGGGACAAGTGCTCTCGTTCGGCCAGCGCATCCAAGGCTTCGAGCTCCTCGGCGGTGAGACGGACGGCGACGACCTGCATCGGCTCGGCGCCCCGCCCCGGGCGACCGCGCCCGCGACGCTTCAGTTCCTCGACGTCGTAACCCGCCTCGGCCTCGTCCGCCCACTTCTGGATCTGCTCGTCAGTGCCCATAAGGAAATCGTATGACGAAAATCGGGATTGCGGTAGCGCCCGCCCGTCTACGGGAGCGGGCGCTGCGACGTACGGCATTCCTCAGCCGGTCACGAACGCTCGATGTCGTCGTCGAGCCGGTCGCCGAAGCCCTCCCGAGAATCCTGGGAGGCGGCGAAGACCGAGGCGCCGGAGCGGTTGCCGACGGTGATCTCGTTGAACAGCAGGTTGAGGACGACGGCGACCAGGGCGGTGGCGCTGATGCCGGAGTGCATGACCACTCCGAGCCAGGACGGGAAGGCGTCCCAGAAGGTCGGGGCGGCGATCGGCAGGATCCCGACGGCGAGAGCCACGGAGACGATCACCATGTTGAGGTTGTCCTCGTAGTCGACGCGCGAGAGCGTACGGATCCCGCTGGCCGCGACCGAGCCGAACAGCACGATGCCGGCACCGCCGAGCACGGGATACGGGATCGCGGCCACGACCGCCCCGACCACCGGCAGCAGCCCGAGGAGCAACAGCACGAGACCACCGGTCGCCACGACGTACCGACTCCGGATGCCGGTGAGCGCGACCAGGCCGACGTTCTGCGCGAACGCGCTGCACGGGAACGTGCCGAACAGCGGGGCGACCGTCGTGGCGGCCATGTCGGCGCGCAGACCACGGGCGACGCGCTTGGCGTCCACGTCGGTCTCCACGATCTCCCCGATCGCCAGGATGTCCGCGGTCGTCTCGGTCATGATCACCAGGATCACGATCGTCATCGAGACGATCGCCCCGACCTCGAAGGTCGGAGTCCCGAAGTGCAGCAAAGGCGGGACCGCGACCAGGTCGGCCTTGCCGACCGAGGAGAAGTCGGCCCGGCCGGCGATGGCGGCGATGACGGTCCCGGCGACGAGCCCGATGAGGATCGAGAGCCGTGAGATCGCGCCCTGGAACACCCGGCTGATCACCAGGATGATGAGCAGTGTCAGCCCGGCGTACGCGATGTTCGTCATCGACCCGTAGTCCGGCGCGGAGGCGTCGTTCCCCATCGCCCAGCGGAACGCCACCGGCATCAGGGATAGCCCGATGACCGTGATGATCGTGCCGGTGACGACCGCGGGGAAGAGCCTGACCAGCTGGGCGAAGAACGAGGAGAGCACCAGTCCGATCAGGCCGGCGACGATGATCGCGCCGAAGACCGGGCGCAGCCCGTCCTCGCTGGCGATGGTGACCATCGTCGACACGCTGGCGAACGAGATGCCCTGCACGATCGGTAGCCGGCTGCCGAACGGTCCGAGACCGAGCGTCTGCAGCAGCGTGGCGAGGCCCGACACGAAGAGCCCCGCGGTCACCAGCAGCGCCAGGTCGGTGCCGGACAGGCCCGCGGCACCCCCGACGATGAGCGGCGGCGCGATCACGCCGCCGTACATCGTCAGGATGTGCTGCGTGCCGTAGGCGAGGAGCTGGCCCGGCGGATGCCGCTCGTCCTCAGGTCGTGTCGTGATCGGCGCGGTGGCCTGCCTCCTGCGACCTAACACGGCCGGGCCTCAGCAGAATCCGGGGATGGCGTGCCAGGCGTTGCCTGCATCGGGGGCCTCGTCGCGTACGACCGAGGCCTCGATCAGGCCGTAGGGCCGGTCCGCGGCGAAGAAGACCTCGCCGGGGTTGTCCAGGCCGAAGGGCGAGAGGTCGGAGAGGAAGTGGTGCTTGTTGGGTGCGGAGAACTTGATCTCGGCGACGTCACCGTGCTGCTCGAGCACCGAGGTGCCCATCCCGTGAAGCGTCTGCTGCAGCGCGAGACTGTGGATCTCCGCGAACCGCTGCAGCAGCAGGGCCCGGATGGAGTCGTACGACTTGTCCCAGTCCACCTCCGTGCCCGAATAGCGCCAGCGGGCGACGAGCGAGGTCGCCAGGATCCGGTCGGTGGTCTCCTGCAGGGTCGTGTACTCGTCCTTGAGGAAGCCGTGGAACTCCGAGCCGGTCGACTTGAGCACGACCAGGTCCTTGATGCCGGACACCACATGGGCGACCCTGTCCTCCCCGCGGCCGTCCACATTGACCACGGTGGTCCGTACGCCGCCGCCCGAGCGGACGAAGGAGTGGTCGTGACCCGCGCCGCCAGACTCGGGATCATCAGTCTGGATCCGGTCCCAGGCGTACTCGTCGATCTCGACCCGGGCGCCCTCGGCAGCCGGACAGGCCTCGAGGAAGCGGTCGGCCAGTGCCAGCGCGAACTCCTCGATCGAGGCGACGCCGATCTCCTTCGCGTAGGCGAAGACCGTGTTCTTCTGGGTGTCGGTCGGCAGTACGTCCTTCTGGTCGCCGCTGGTGTGGGCGTCGTCGAAGCTTCCGCGCAGCGCGGTGGAGACGTTGAGGTCGCGGATCTGGTGGCGAGGAGTGTCGCGGTAGATGCGTACGACGCGGTTCTCGGCCTTGCCGTACTGGTTGGGTCCAAGACGAATGGGCATGTCAGCTCCCTCGGTAGGTGGAGTAGGCGAACGGGCTCAGCAGAAGTGGCACGTGGTGGTGCCGCCGGTCGGTGACCGCGAAGGTGACGGAGACCTGCGGGTAGAAGCACTCCTGACCGGTCGCCGCGTAGTAGGCGGCGGTGCCGAACCGGAGCTGATAGGTGCCGGCCGGGACCTGATCGGGTCCCAGGTCGGTCACCCGGCCGTCGTCGTCGGTGACGGCGTCGGCGAGGACATGGTCTGAATCGTCGATCCGGCTGAGCCGGACCGGGACACCGGCGGCCGGGCGGCCGAGCGCGGTGTCGAGCACGTGGGTCGTGATGGCGCTGGTCATGCCGAGACCTCCGCGGCCAGGACGCGCTCGAGGCGGAGCAGCGCGATCCGCCGCAGCTCGTCGGCGACCACGGCCGCCTCCTCGTCGTGCTCATGGCCGAGCCGGTCGCGGAGGGAGGCGAGGACCTGGTCGGCCGAGAGGCCCGTGGCGCAGATCAGGAAGACCCGGCCGAAGCGCTCCTCGTAGGCCCGGTTGCCCTCGGCGAGGGCCTGTGCCGTGGCCTGGTCGGTGCCGACCGCGGCCTGCTCGCGCCGCGACCAGGCAGCCTCGGCGTGCTCGCCCTCGGCGCGCTCCCCGATCCGGGGGTGGGCGGCCAGCGCCTGATCGACGTCGGCCGCGGTGAAACGTCGGCCCGCCTCGTCCGCGGCCCGGACGACATCGGCCTCGTCGGCGTAGGGGCGCCCGGCCAGGACCGCGGCGACCCAGCTCGGGGCGTCGCAGCAGGCCTGAAGCAAGGGCCGTACGACGTCCGCCGGTGAGGTGTTGAAGCTCTGGAGATCCATGAACCGTTCTCTCTCGCTATGCGGAAACTAATTTCCGTACAGCAACAACGATTGCATGTGTCTCTCGTCACAGTCAACAGTTTGTTGAAAAGTCTGGGGACTACTCCCGTTCACGGTTCAGGTAGTTGTAGACCGTGAAGCGGGTGACGCCGAGCGCCGCCGCCACGATCTCGGCGCTCTTGCGGTACTCGAACGCGCCGCGCTCCTCCAGCAGCCGCACGGCGCGCTGCTTCCCCTGGCGGTCCAGGGCTGCCAGGTCGCCGCCGAGGCTGTCGGCGACCTCGGCGAGCAGCGCGTCCAACCCGCTGGCCGTACGCCGCGGCGCGCTGTGTCCTTCGACCCGGACCTGGAAGGTGATCTGGTCGGCGCCGTGGTCCAGGCCCGCGGCCACCACCTCGGCCAGCGTGGCCAACACCGCGTCCCGCTCGCCGCGCACCGATGTGCCCAACGGCCCGAAGTCACACTCCAGACCTGCCTCGCGGGCGGCCGCGAGCGCCGCCG
Organism: Nocardioides sp. YIM B13467; assembly: GCF_042788075.1. Lineage (NCBI taxonomy): Bacteria > Bacillati > Actinomycetota > Actinomycetes > Propionibacteriales > Nocardioidaceae > Nocardioides > Nocardioides sp. YIM B13467. The sequence goes on along the minus strand of NZ_JBHZPJ010000046.1, from coordinate 4,061,883 downwards.
TCGCGTGCTCGGGAGGCTCGCCCTCGCCACAGAACGGTTCGGTGGTGAACTCGGCTTCGACGCGCATGGCGGCAGGCTACCCAGCCTGCCGCCATGTCCGACGCAATGAAACAGCCGGCGTCAGCCGATCCGCCGACGAGCCAGCTCGGCCAGCTTGGCCTGGTCGATTCCGGCGAGCGTCTCGACCTCGTCGGCCGCGACGGCACCGCACTCCACGCCACGCAGCACGAATGCGGCGAGCGCGGCAGCGGTGGCGGGCTCGTCGAGATAGCTGGAGTCGCCGCCGTGGACGTACGCGCGCAGGCGAGCGGAGGCGACCTCGAGCCCGTCCCGGAAGAACGCATAGGTCGCGAGGTAGCGGCTGGGGAGCTGGGCCGGATGCAGGTCCCAGCCCTGGTAGATCCCGCGCGCCAGCGACCGGCTCACCAGACGTGAATGGAGCCGCCAGGCGGCGCGTACGGCCTCGGGGTCTCCGACCGGGAGCACGTTGGTCGAGCCGTCCGAGACGAAGACGCCGGTGCCGGCGGCGGCCACCTGCATCACGTCCTTGGCGTGGTCGGCGACCGGGTGCTCCATGCTCTGGAAAGCGGCCGCGACCCCGAGCGAGGCGGAGTAGTCGTAGGTCCCGTAGTGCAGGCCGGTGACGCGGCCGCCGCCGGCGGCGATCATCCGCGCGATCAGCGCGGTGCCGTCGGAGCCGAGGATCGCCTGCGGCGTCTCGACCTGGATCTCGAAGCGCAGGCTCCCGGCGTCGATCCCGTGAGCAGCCTCGAGCGCGGACAGCGCGGTGACCATCGCGGTGACCTGCTCGACCGAGGTCACCTTGGGCAGGGTGATGACGAAGCCGTCACCCAGCCCGCCCTCGCGGACGAGCTCGCCGAGGAAGAGGTCGAGCGTACGCAGCCCGCGGTGTCGCGTCGGGGCCTCGAAGGACTTGATCCGGATGCCGTGGAACGGCGCCGCGGAGCCGTCACGGACGGTGGCGGCGAGCGCCCGGGCGGCCGCCACCACCGCGGCATCCTCGTCCTCGTCGGGCCGAGCGCCGTAGCCGTCCTCGAAGTCGATCCGCAGGTCCTCGATCGGCTCGGCGGCCAGCTTGGCCGTCACGCGATCGTAGATCTCGTCCGCCAGGCCTGGAGCGAGACCGAACGCCTCGGCGACCTCGGCCGCCGAACCCCCGTGCTCGGCCAGCACCTGACCGGACTCCGCGGACCACTCCGCGACAGTCTTCTCGTCGTAGCGGTCGCCCGGGACATAGACGGTGTGCACCGGCTGACGTACGCCACGATCCCCCGGATAGCTCGCAGCCAGCGCCGCATCGGCGCCGGCGAGCGCCCGGTCGAGCCGGCCGATCAGGTTCTCGAGATGGCTCATACCCCCACCACCTGCTCGTACGCCGGCAAGGTCAGGAAGTCGACGTAGTCGTCGGCGAGCGCGACCTCCTCGAAGATGGTGCGGGCCTGCTCCAGACGGTGCTCGATCCCGTCGGCCGCCGTGAGCAGCTTCGCCATCTCCTCGTCCAGGACCCGGCGTACGAGCTCCGCGGTCACCTGGGTGCCGTCGTCGAGCTTCGACTCGTTGTGGATCCACTGCCAGATCTGCGAACGGGAGATCTCGACGGTGGCCGCGTCCTCCATCAGGTTGTGGATGGCGACGGCGCCCGCGCCCCGGAGCCAGGCGTCGAGGTAGACCAGCGAGACCTCGACGTTGTCACGCAGCCCGGCCAGGGTGATCGCGCCGCCCGCCGAGGCGACGTCGAGCAGATCCTCGGCGCGCACCTCGACATCGTCGCGCTGCCGGTCGACCTGGTTCGGCCGGTCGCCCAGCGGTCCACTCAAGACGGCGTCGAAGATCTCGCGGCAGATCGGGACCAGGTCGGGGTGGGCCACCCAAGAGCCGTCGAAGCCGTCGCCGGCCTCGCGCTCCTTGTCCTCACGGACCTTGGCGAAGGCGGTGGCATTGACCTCCTGGTCCCGGCGGCTCGGGATGAAGGCAGCCATGCCGCCGATGGCGTGGGCGTTGCGGCGGTGGCAGGTCTTCACCAGCAGCTGGGCGTACGCACGCATGAACGGCGCGGTCATCCCGACCGTCGCCCGGTCGGGCAGCACGAACGAGGGGCCGGCGTCGCGGAAGTACTTGATCAGGCTGAACAGGTAGTCCCATCGGCCCGCGTTGAGCCCCGAGGCGTGGTCGCGCAGCTCGTAGAGGATCTCGTCCATCTCGAACGCGGCCGGGATCGTCTCGATGAGGACGGTCGCGCGCACCGTGCCGTGCGGGATCCCGAGCTTCTCCTGGGCGAAGGTGAACACGTCGTTCCACAGCCGCGCCTCGAGGTGGCTCTCCATCTTGGGGAGATAGAAGTACGGCCCGCTCCCGCGCTCCACGAGCTCGCGCGCGTTGTGGAAGAAGTAGAGCCCGAAGTCGACCAGGGCGCCGACGACCGGCTTGCCGTCGACCAGGACGTGCAGGTCGTCGAAGTGCCAGCCGCGCGGGCGCATCACGATCGTGGCCAGCCGCTGGTCCTGCTTGAGCTCGTAGAGCTTGCCCTGCGGGGACATCGCCGAGATCTGCCGCCGCACGGCGTCGTACAGGTTCACCTGGCCGCCGACCACGTTGCTCCAGTGCGGCGTGCTGGCGTCCTCCATGTCGGCCAGCCAGACCCGCGCCCCGGAGTTGAGGGCGTTGATCGTCATCTTCCGATCCGTCGGGCCGGTGATCTCGACGCGGCGGTCCTGGAGGTCGTCGGGGACAGGCGCCACCGTCCAGTCACCGGCGCGTACGTCGGCCGTCTCGGGCAGGAAGTCGAGCCGGCCGGTGCGGGCGACCTCCTCGCGGCGTACTCGGCGGGCGGCCAGGAGCTCGTCACGGCGGGCCCCGAACCGTCGCTGCAGTTCCGCGACGAAGTCGAGGGCCTCGGGGGTGAGGATCTCGGCTCCTCGCTCGACCTCGCCACCGGTGATCTGAATGTTCACGAGCTCCACCCTCCCAGGGCTTCAGTTTTCCTTTGAATGGATTCTTCTTTCCGCATTGCGGATATTAATCCGGCCAGACAAGGGACGCAACCAGCCAGATTTCCTCTACACGACGCTAGACTTCCGTCATCCGGAAGACAGTACCCATAGATCGGGGAGCTCAGGTGAGCGAGAACGAGAAGGCGCCGAAGGCACGCACCGGGGCGGTGCAGTCGATCGAGCGCGCCTTCGCACTGCTGGAGACGATGGCCGATGCCGGCGGGACCATGGGGCTCTCCCAGCTCGCCGCGGCTTCCGGCCTGCCGCTGCCGACCATCCACCGGCTGGTGCGCACCCTCGTCGACCTGGGCTACCTCCGCCAGGAGGCCAACCGGCAGTACGTCCTCGGCCCGAAGCTGATCCGGCTCGGCGAGAGCTCCTCGCGCATGCTCAGCACCTGGGCCCGACCGCACCTCACCCGGCTCGTCGACGAGGTCGGCGAGTCGGCCAACCTGGCGATGCTCGACGGCGACCAGATCGTCTACGTGGCCCACACCGAGTCGCGCCAGTCGATGCGCATGTTCACCGAGGTCGGCCGCCGGGTCTCCCCGCACTGCACCGCCGTCGGCAAGGCCATCCTCGCCGACATGGCTCCCGACCAGGTCCGCGACATCCTCCGGCGCACCGACATGGTTCCCTACACCTCGACCACGATCACCTCGCGCGATGACTACCTCGACCAGCTCGAGCAGGTCCGCGAGCGCCGCTACGCCATCGACGAGGGCGAGCAGGAGGCAGGCGTACGCTGCGTCGCCGTCGCCGTCCCCGACTACGCCCCGCGCCTGGCGATGTCGATCAGCGGGCCGACCGGGCGGATGAGCGACGAGCTCATCGAGCGCGCCGTCCCGCTGCTCACCGAAGCCGGCAAGCAGCTCGCCGCCGACCTGGCCTGAGCTGCGTACGCTCAGCCGCCGTACGGCACCGTGATGATCTCGAGGTTGTGTCCGTCGGGGCTCTCCCAGTAGACGCCGCGACCTCCGTCGTTGTGGTTGATCTGGCCCTCCCGCCGGTGGAAGGGGTCGGCCCAGTAGGTGATGTCGCGGTCCTGGATCCGCCCGAAGATCTCGTCGAACTCGGTCTCGGACACCTTGAACGCGTAGTGCTGCGGCCGGAAGTCCTGGTCCTCGACCACGTCGAGGCTGACCTGGTTGGTGAGCTCGACGACCCGGAACGGGCCGAAGACCTGGGCCTCCGGAAGCCCGAGGATCTCGGTCAGATGGGTCGCCATCGCGTCCCGGTCGGAGGCGTGGACGATCGTGTGGTTCAGCTGGACGCTCATCGGATTCTCCTCTCGCGTCATCACGACTCTAGGTCGCGGACACGACACTGCCGACCGCAATTCGTGGTACGTATTGCGGTCCACGGGTCACCTCGACCCGGTAGATCTCGGGAGATCTGACATGAACCGCACCACCGTCGGGCTGAACCGTCGCGCACTGCTCCAGGGAGCCGCCGCCATCGCGGGGCTCACCGCTCTGTCCTCGTCAGCAGCCGCATCCGCGACCTCCGCCGGCCCACCGCACCAGAGCCCCATCCGCATCTACCGCGGCGACACTCAGCACGCGCACCTGCCCGCCCTGCACGTCCACTATCCCCACGACGCGACCGTCACGATGAAATACATCCGCGAGGACACCGACGAGCCCGACGGCTGCACCGTCCGTGGCGACGAGGAGACCGTACGCGCCGAGCTCCCGCCCGGGGTCGGGTCGCTCGAGATGGGCGGCGTGACGTACGGCCTGGTGCAGTTCCACTGGCACACCCCGAGCGAGCACCTGCTCTCCGCCCGGGACTACCCGATCGAGATGCACTTCGTGCACCAGGACGCTTCCGGCCACACCCTCGTCGTCGGTGTGTGGGTCCGCCCGGGGCTCACCAACCCGACCCTTGCCCGCCTCTACGACCACCTGGTCTCCGAGTGCTCGACCGCCGACCACGTCGGCCACATCGACATCGGCGCTCTCCTGCCCCGCCGGCACACGTCCTACCGCTACGACGGCTCCCTCACGACCGCGCCCTACACCGAGCACGTCCAGTGGGTCATGCTCACCGACCCGATCACCGCCTCACCCCGCCAGATCGGCCGGTTCCGCACCATGTTCCCGACCGGCAACCGCCGCGACGTCCAGGACCTCAACGACCGAGTCGTCCTGAGCGACCGCGGGCTCCTCTAGGAACTTGATCAGCTGACTGGGACGCCGAGGTTCTGGGTGAAGAAGGCGCCCAGTCTCTCCACGGCTGCGGCGACGAAGGGCTCCCGGTCGTAGAGATCCACGTGGCTCGCGCCCTCGACCCAGAAGATCTCCTTCGGCCCCACCGCTCGCTGGAAGGCGTCGATCGTCATCCATGCCGTCTCCGCACGGGTGCCGACCACCATGAGAAGCGATCGCTGCCCGATCAGCGGCACCGGCGCGAACACGTCGAACGTCGCCATCTTGTCCACGCTCGTCCAGTCGAATGCCTTGGCGGCTCGCTCGTGATCGGCGCGCGGGGTGCAGTAGTAGTCGAAGCCCTCGGCCGCGTGCTCCCCGCCGATGGCTCGCGCCTCGTCCGCAGTCGCCGGGAAGAGAGGCAGGACCCCGGGGTCTTCGCCATTGGCACGGGCTGTGCGGGCAGCCGCCGCCCCATCGAGCATCGCCTGGAACACGGCCGGGTCCTGGGTGCCGTTGGAGCCGAGACGGAACTGGCGGGCGACATCGACAGCGCAGACCGTCCCGAGCGCCTTGATCCGGTGGTCGCCGGCTGTCGCGGGGAGCGAGTAGCCGCCCGACGCGCAGATCCCGAGCACCCCGATGCTCTCGCTGTCGACCTCCGGGCGGGTGGTCAAGAAGGAGACGGCCGCCTTGATGTCCTCGATGCGCTGAGCCGGGTCCTCCAACCCTCGGGGAAGACCACCGCTGGCGCCCTGGTACGCCGCGTCGTAGGCGACCGTCACGAAGCCCTGCTCGGCCAGCCGTGAGGCGTACAAGCCGGAAGCCTGTTCCTTGACACCCGTTCCCGGGTGACCGACGACGATGGCGGGCGCGGCGCTGGCGCCTGCGGGGACGTAGAGGTGGGCAGCGATCTGAATCCCTGCGCTGTCGAATGTGACATCGAGCATGGTGACCATGGGGTCTCTCCTTCGTGCTGGCGGCCGGTCCCTCCGGTCCGCACCGGGGGCGTCCGCCTCCGGCACACACCAAGTTCCACCGCTTCGAAGGACCGCAAAAGCGGCCAGTATCTGCCGGGGAATGTTCCTTCCCTCCCAGACCGCGTACGCCCCGGCCACAATTGATCCATGAGCAACCCAGCGGTGCCCGATGAGCTCGGAGCGTTCCTCAAAGCCTGTCGAGCACGCCTGACCCCAGATCAGGTGGGCCTACCTGACCTGGGAAATCACCGGAAGGTACGCGGTCTCCGCCGGGAAGAGGTCGCATCCCTCGCCGTGATCAGCGTGGACTACTACACCCGTCTCGAGCAGGGGCGGGTGAAGGCATCGGCATCCGTCCTGGAGACGCTGGCTCGCGCACTTCGACTGGACGAGGACCAGCAGGCGTACCTGTATGAGATCGCGGGCAAGGTCGATGCGCTCCCCAGAAGACGTCGGACCGTGCAGAAGATCCGGCCCGCCGCGCGCCGGCTTCTCGATCAGCTGGTCGATACGCCCGCGCTGGTCCTCGGAAGAAGGCTTCACGTCCTCGACTGGAACCAAGCGGCCGCGGCCCTGTTCACCGACTTCTCGACGATTCCCGAGCCAGAGCGCAACTACATCCGCCTGATGTTCACCCACCCGATCGTGCGCGGACTGCATGCCACGTGGGAACACGACGCCCGCGACGCCGTAGCCGCCCTCCGGATGGAGGCGGCCAAAGACCCCGACGATCCCGAACTGGCCGCGCTCGTCGGCGAGCTCTCCGTGAGGGACGCCGACTTCCGCACCTGGTGGGCCGAACGGCATGTGAACTCCGCCAGCTTCGGGACCAAGCAGTACCACCACCCCGTGGTCGGCGATCTGACCCTGGACTGCGACACCTGGCAGAGCCCCGACGGTTCCGGGCAGCGCCTGATGGTGCTCACCGCCCCCACCGGCAGCCCGTCGGACGATCGCCTCCGCATCCTGACCTCATGGGATGCGAACCCCGGCAAAGCCGACGGATCTACAGTCCGCTCCCCGTAGGAGCGCTCACCAGCCCGAAGGACGTACGTTGCCCAGCACCCGGGTCACGGTGATCTCGATGACCACGCGCTCCGGATTGGGTCGGGGCTGCCGGTAGCGCTCGGCGTACCTCCGCTCAGCCTCGGCCACCGACTCCGCGTCGTCCTTGACCACGGCCGTGCCCTCCAGAGTGCACCACCGTCGCCCGTCCACCTGGCTCACCGCCGCCTGCGCAGCGTCTCCGGCCGCGCGTACGTTCCGGACCTTCTTGCTGCCCGCGCTGCTGATGATCCGCGCGACCCCGGCTTCCGGATCGAACGTCACCCCCACCGGAACGAGGTGCGGACTCCCGTCCGGCCGGCTCGTCGTCAGGAAGCAGATCCGGCGCTCGCGCCAGAACTCATCGTTCTCCGCGGCGGATGGAGATGCATCGACTGTCATGGTGCTCCTTCGTGAACCGGGGCCATGGCTTCCAAGGCCCCCAACGGTCAGCGATCGTCGCCGCTTCCACCGATTGCGCCACGCTGCTGACGATCGGCGAGCTTCTTGATGTTGAGCTCGGCAACGTCCGCAAGCGGGAGCCCGAAGTGGTCAGCGAGGACTGCTAGGTACCAAAGTGTGTCGCCCAGCTCCTTGGCGAGATCATCGAGGTCCCACTGGTCGAAGTCGCCGTCATGGTCTCGCACGATCTTCTTCGCCTTCTCGGCGATCTCGCCCGTCTCCCCGACCAGCCCCAGCAGCAGGTGGAAGACCTCGTTGGCCGTGCCCTTCGTCGCCGCGGTGCGCAGCGCTGCCTGCTGGTAGGCGTTCAGGTCCATGACCGGAACATACCGCCCCTCGAGGCCCCCACCGGTGCAGGACAGAGTCCGGCAGAGAGATCAGCCACGGACACGGTCACGCAACGCGAAACACCCCGAGTGACCAGTGTTTGTGCTGGTCACCCGGGGTGTTCTCCCAGGCGTGGCAGATGAAGGATTCGAACCTTCGAAGGCAAAGCCGACGGATTTACAGTCCGCTCCCATTGGCCGCTCGGGCAATCTGCCTGGGTTGTCCACGAACCCCCGTGAAGGGGATCGCGACAGCAATAAACAATAGCGCAGGGGCTGGCGGCGTACGAAAACGGCACGAGGTCCTAGGGTGAGACACCACAGACTTGATCAGAAGCTAGAGGAGAGAGTCATGGCTGACTCGTCGTTCGACATCGTGAGCAAGATCGACCGCCAGGAGGTCGACAACGCGCTGAGCCAGACCGCGCGGGAGGTCGCGACGCGGTTCGACTTCAAGGGGACCAACGCAACCATCGAGTGGAGCGGTGAGCAAGGGATCGAGATCTCGGCCTCCGCCGACGACCGCGCCAGCGCGGTGCTCTCGGTCTTCCAGGACAAGCTGATCAAGCGCAAGCAGTCGCTGAAGATCCTCGACGCGAGCGAGCCGCGCCAGTCGGGGCAGCAGTCGAAGATCTCGATCACCCTCAAGGAGGGCATCTCCTCCGAGGACGCGAAGAAGATCTCCAAGCTGATCCGCGACGAGGGGCCCAAGGGCGTCAAGGCGCAGATCCAGGGCGACGAGCTCCGCGTCTCCTCCAAGAAGCGCGACGACCTGCAGACCGTGATCTCGCTGGTCAAGGGCCAGGACTACGACTTCGCGGTGCAGTTCATCAACTACCGCTGAATCGCTGCGCTTGCCCAGGCCAGAGGCCTGACGGGTGACGGGGTAAGGAGTATTCCCCGTAGGGTTCACCAGTCGTCATCGTCGCCAGCGCGGCGACGAAGGCAGCAGGCGACCCGGCTCGCAGGAACAGGAAACGTTGCCTGTCGGCCCCGCCACCGACGGCGCGTAGACGGTTGATGGCGGAGAGCACCAGGGCTTCGTCTCCGTGTGCGCGCAGATGCGGCTGGACTCGTGTGACCATGTCATCGATGAGCTCCCAGGAGCGGACGGGTCTGCCGGTCTGCGGATCGGCCACCAGCCCGCGGAGGCCCGCTCGGGCGGCGGACCGACAGGACCGTCTAAGCAGTTCCTGCCGAACGGGTACCACGGGTCGCCCAGCGGCGGCATCGTCGACTGCCATGCTGACCAGCGCGCGAACCAGTCCCGCGTACGCCACGGTTTCCTCGGCGGTCAAGCTCATGTCGGCCGCTCTGACCTCGATGGTGGGGTATCTGGGCGAGAGGCGCGCCAGGAAGTACACGCTGCGTGTGTCCAGCGCCTGGCCGGACGCGACCGCCTGGTCGACCATCTGGTCGTACTCCTCGACCGAACCCGCCGGTGGCGCGGGCATGAGAGTCGGCCAGCGCGACGCGAGGATGAAGCGTTGGCTGGCCCAGCCACTGACCTCGCCCTCCCAGATGGGCGAGTTCGCGGTCAGTGCTATGAGTGGCGGCAACCAGGGTCGGAGCCGAAGCAGGGCTTCCACGGCGACCTGCCTGGCCGGCACCCCGACGTGGACATGGCAGCCGCAGGTTCCGTTGGCGCGCATGGCTGTCGGGAAACGTTGCGCGAGCTCGTTGTAGCGAGGTTCGTCCGTCACCAGTGGCGGGTCGGGCAGTCCGAACGGAGCCACTCCGGTCGCGACGGCAACGGTCCCGTGGCGGCTCGCGACCTCCGCGACCCGGCGACGCATGGTGCTCAGTGCGTCATGGACCTCCGCGAGGTTGGAGCACACCGGCGTCCGCGTCTCCACCATGAACCGCATCGACTCGGCGACGACGCGTGTCGGGTAGCCGCATTCGCGAATGATCTCGACCGCGGCCGGGACAACCGCGCCGCTGTACGGGTCCAGCAGGGTGAACTCCTCCTCGACGCCGACGGTCGGCACGCCGATGGCATCAGCCGATCCTCCCAGCTTGCCCACGTGTGAGTGGTGGGCCGTGTCGGTGGGCCTCATCTGAACGCGTTCCTAACCGCCCACCTGCGCACGCAGCGACCCGGCCTCCACGGCCCGGGTCACGTCGGCCGGCGTGACGATGCCCACCAATTGGCCCTGGTCGAAGACCAGGGCGCGCTGCCCGGACTCGCGGGTGACCCGGGGCAGCAGGTCGACCAGGGAGTCGTCGGGCCCGCAGGTGGCCAGTGCTGACAGCGCTACTGCCACGTCGCCGACGCGTGTCGCCGGCCGCTGCGCCGGCGGGACCCCGCGCAGACACCCGAGGGTGACCAAACCCTCGACCTCACCCCGGGGTCCGACGACCGGGTAGGCGGAGTGCCGGCCGTGCAGCAGGTAGCGGGGCACGAACTCCTCGACGCTCAGCTCGGAGTCAATGGTTTGTACGTCCCGGCTCATCACGTCGCCGACCGTGACACCGTGCAGGTAGCGATGGGTGGCGGAGTCGACCTGCTCGGCGCGCGCCACGGCAAGGATGAACCAGCCGATGAGGACCGTCCACAGCCCGCCGACGGGGTCGCCCACGAGGAAGGCGACCACGCCGAGCGCGATCAAGCAGTACCCGAGTACCTGGCCGGCATTGGTGGCCGTTTCGGAGGCACGGTCGCGGTCGCCGTGACGGCGCCACAGGTAAGCCCGCAGGATCCGGCCGCCGTCGAGCGGCGCGGCGGGCAGCAGGTTGAACACGGCAAGCAGCAGGTTGATGCTCGCCAGCCATGCAGCCACGGCCCCAAGCAGCCCCTCCTGGCCGAGAGCGCCGAGACCCCTCCAGGCGAGCCCGAAGGCGAAGGCGAGCCCCACGCTGGTGGCAGGACCGGCGACGGCGATGCGGAAGTCCGCCTTCGGGTTGGGCGCCTCGTCGCGCAGGGTGGCAACGCCACCGAAGATCCACAGGGTCAGCCCCTCGACCCTGACTCCGGCCCGTCGCGCGACGATCGCGTGGGCCAGCTCGTGTGCAAGCAGCGAGCAGACCAGCAGCAGCGCGCCGGCGATGCCGGCCAGCCAGTAGATCGCGGTCGCGTGGCCCGGAGACGTCTCAGGGAGCACCCCTCCGGCCAGCCCCCAGGCCAGGAGCAGCACGATCACCAGAACGCTCCAGTTGGCCGCGACCGGGAAGCCTGCCACCCGACCCAGCCGGAGACTGTCGCGCATCCCCTCGCCTCCTCATCGGTCGATCAATCACCAGCGTCGGGGGCCCACTGCTTCGCAGGTAGGGCCGATCAGCACTCGCGGTGCGGACGAATGGCCCGGCCGGTCGACGAACCGAGTGGCGGTGGGCCGGGCCGAGAGGCACGCCGCCCCGGGACCTTGGGCACTAACCCGGCCGGCCCGAGCGAGGTTGCATCGAGAGGGGCTGATGGAGCCTCGAGAGGAGGGGCGATGACGTCCACGAAGAAGCCGATCCCGGTCGCAGTCACCCTGCGAGGCAACGTCGGAGAGTACGCCGGGGAGTACGCGCGGAACAAGATCACCACCGCGCTGGGCGTCGCGCACGGACCGGTGTTGACGGCGCACGTCGTGCTGGACTGGCGACATAACCCAGCGGCGGAGGACCATGCGATCGCGGAGGCGTCGGCAAACGTCGACGGGCTGACGGTGAGAGCGAAGACAGCGGCCCCGACCATGCCGGAGGCCGTCGACGACTTGGAGTACCGGCTGCGCCGACAGCTGGCACAGTTGCAGGATCGCAACCGCACCCGGCACCGCCGGACGGGCATCCCGGCCGAGCACGGGTGGCACCGCGGTGACCTCCCCCCACGCCACCGGGTCCCCTACTTCCCGAGGCCGGAGGGGACCCGGGAGGTGGTCCGGCACAAGTCGTTCGCAAGCGCGCCGATGAACCCCGACGAGGCGGCGTACGAGATGGACCTGCTCGACCACGACTTCTTCCTCTACCGAGACGCCGCTTCGGGCGCGCCCAGCCTCGTACACCACCTCCCCGAAGGTGGGCACGACGCCCAACGGGCTGAGCCAGGCGGGGCCACCGCCTCAGTGACCCAAGCACCCCCACCACCCTCGCTGACCCAGGGCCAGGCGCGAGCCCGGCTGGAGGCTGGCGGTGAGCCGTTCGTCTTCTACCTCGACGCAGACACCGGTGCGGGTTGCGTGCTGTATCACCGGTACGACGGGCACTACGGCCTGATCGAGCTCGCCGACTGAATCCCGGCGAGGGGCACGCGACCAGGCCGTCAACCTGGCGGCGGCGGGCATTGTGACCGCGCCATTCGCGATACCGGACGTTCCCTGGGGCCACGGACTTGCGCCACTAGGCTCCGGGCGTGAGCTACCAGCACCCAAGAGCCTCGGTCCAGATCGACGCCCCGATCGAGGTGGTGTGGCGGGTGATGGTCGCGACCGAGTCGTACGCCGCCTGGAACCCGTTCGTCGTCTGGGCCGAGACGGCGCAGCCGGCGGCCGTGGGCAACCCGATCGTGCTGCATGTGACCTGGGCGAACGGCGGCCGCTCGCGCTCCCCGGAGCGGATCTCGGCGCTCGAGCCACCGGTGGTCGGCGAGGACGGGGTCGAGGCTGCGTACCTGGCCTATGTCTATGAGGGCTGGCCGGCGCGGCTCGGCCTGGTGCGGGGCGTACGTCACCAGCGGCTGACCCAGCGACCCGGCGGGCCGACGCGCTACGAGACGGTCGAGGAGTTCTCCGGTCCGCTGGTGGGGCTCGCCGGACCCGCGCGCGTCGCGGACGGGTTCCGGCGGCACGCCGCGGCTCTCAAGGCGCGAGCCGAGACGCTCGTGAATGAAAGTGGACTTGACCACTAGATTGAGCGAAATTCTGCATTCATCTGCAAGAATGTGGCCGTGCGAGTATCTGCCAAGTCCGACTACGCCCTCCGCGCCCTCATCGAGATGGCCGCGCGCGAGGACGGAAAAGCTGTCAGCGCCGAGGAGCTCGGCCGCGCCCAGGAGATCCCTCACGGGTTCCTGCAGGCGATCCTCGCCGACCTCCGCAAGGCCGGCGTCGTCATCTCACAGCGCGGCCAGTCAGGCGGTTGGCGCCTGGCCCGCAAGGCATCGGACGTGTCCGTCGCCGACGTGATCCGCGCCGTCGACGGTCCGCTGGTCTCGGTCTACGGGCTGCGTCCCGAAGGCGTCACCTACAACGAGCGCGCCGATGTCCTCCAGCACGTGTGGATCGCCGCACGCGACTCGCTGCGCGAGGTCTTCGAAAAGGTCTCGATCGCCGAGCTCGCCTCCCGCGAGCTGCCCGACGAGGTCACCACCCGCACCGCGCGCGACGAGGCCTGGCTTCCTCACTGATGCGTTGGGATACCCGGTTAACCGGGTATCCCTGCACTTCTCTGGCATTGCAACACCTGAGAAGTGCCAGTTTTACCGGTTAACCGGGTATCCCGTCCCGCCCCTACGCCGCCGGCGCCGGCATCGTGTAAGCCCCGGGCGACGGCGTGACGAAGACGTTGACGCCCTCCTCGAGCTGCAGAGCCCGGGCATGCGTACGCGTCAGCTCGGCGGTCACGACCTCACCGTCGTCGGTGAGAACCGTGAGGCGCACCTCGAACCCGATCCGCAGGACGCGCGAGACGGTGCCCTCGAGCGAGTGCTCGGAGATCGGCGACGGGGTGACCTCGACGTCATGGGGCCGGATCAGGGACCCGCCCAGGGTGGTCACGTCGCCGAGGAACGACATCACGAAGTCGTTGGCGGGCTCGTCGTAGAGCTGCTCGGGGGTGCCGATCTGCTCGATGCCGCCCTGGTTGACGACCACGATCTCGTCGGCGACCTCGAGGGCCTCCTCCTGGTCGTGGGTCACGAAGACGGTGGTGACGTGCACCTCGTCGTGGAGTCGTCGCAGCCAGTCACGCAGCTCCTTGCGCACCTTCGCGTCCAAGGCCCCGAAGGGTTCGTCGAGCAGCAGCACGGACGGCTCGATGGCCAGGGCCCGCGCCAGCGCCATCCGCTGCCGCTGGCCGCCGGAGAGCTGCGAGGGCAGGCGGTTGGCGAACTGCGAGAGGTGCACGAGCTCGAGCAACTCCTCGACCTTCTTCGCGACCTCCGCCTTGGGACGCTTGCGGATCTCCAGCCCGAAGGCGACGTTCTTGGCGACCGAGAGGTGCTTGAACGCGGCGTAGTGCTGGAAGACGAAGCCGACGTTGCGTTTCTGGACCGGCAGCGAGGTCGCGTCCTTGCCCTCGATCACGACCGACCCGGTGTCGGGCGTCTCCAGCCCGGCGATGACCCGCAGCAGCGTGGTCTTGCCGCCACCGGAGGGCCCCAGCAGGGCCGTCAGCTGCCCGGTGGGGATGGTCAGATTGATGTCCTCCAGCGCGACGAAGTCGCCGTAACGCTTGTTGACACCATTTACTTCGATGCTCATGGGATGTGTCCTTTCACCGCACGCGCGCACCGCGGGCGCGCAGCACGAAGACGATGAGGATGCAGATGACCGAGACGCTGGCGAGGAGGAAGGCGACGGCGTACGCGCCCTGCTGGTCGAAGTTGAGGTACTTCTCCTCGACCGCGAGGGTGGCGGTGCGGGTCTGGCCGAGCACGTTGCCGGAGACGACCTTGACCGCGCCGAACTCGCCCAGCGAGCGGGCCAGGGTGAGCACGACGCCGTAGATGACGGCCCACTTGATGCCCGGGAGCGTGATCCGCCAGAACGTCTGCCAGCTGCTCGCGCCGAGCGACGCGGCGGCCTGCTCCTGCTCGGTGCCGATCTCCTCGAGCACCGGGATGACCTCGCGGATCACCAGCGGCAGCGACACGAACGCGGTCGCCATGATGATGCCGGGCGTCGAGAAGATGATCTGGATCCCGGCCGACTCGAGCATCGGCCCGAACCAGCCGTCGCGGCCGCCGTAGACCAGCACGAGCGCCAGGCCCACGACGATCGGCGAGACCGACAACGGCAGGTCGATCATCGCGCTCAGGAGGCGCTTGCCAGGAAATTCGGTACGCACCAGCAGCAGCGAGATCGAGACACCGAAGAGCAAGTTGATCAGCGTCGCGACCACCGCGGCCACGCAGGTCAGCTGGATCGCGTGCATCATCTGCGGGTCGTCGAAGATCGCGGTGAACGCCTCGGTCGTGAACCCGACATCGGGCACATGGAAGGCGTTCCAGGCGACCAGGACCACCGGCCAGGCCACCAGGAGCCCGAGATAGGCGATGACGATGACGCGGAGGACGTACGTCAGTGGTGTGCGCGGAGCGCGACGGGTCTCAGCCACGGCGGACCATCCTCCTCTGGACCAGGTCGAGGACGACGATGACGAGGAGAGAGACGCCCAGCAGCATCGCCGCGATCGCCGCCGCGCCCTCCGGGTTGTCGTTCTCGATCGCGGACAGGATCCGCACCGAGGCGACCTCGGACTTGAACGGCAGGTTGCCCGAGAGCAGGACCAGGGAGCCGTACTCCCCCATCCCGCGCGCGAAGGAGAGCGCCGCGCCCGCCGCGATGGCCGGGGCCAGCGACGGCAGGATGATCCGCCAGAACGTGGTGAACCGGGAGGCCCCCAGGGAGGCCGCGGCCTCCTCCACGTCGGTGTCCAGCTCCTCGAGGACGGGCTGCACCATGCGTACGACGAAGGGCAGCGTCACGAAGGCGAGGGCGAGGTAGACCGACGTCGACGTGTTCGCCCAGTGCAGGCCGAGGGGTGACTCGGCGCCGTAGAGGGAGAGCAGCACGAGGCCCGCGACGATCGTCGGCAGCGCGAACGGGATGTCGATGATGACCTCGAGCAGGCCCTTGCCCCAGAACTTGTCACGGACCAGGACCCAGGCGATGACGGTGCCGATGACGACGTTGATCAGGGTGACCACGATGGCCGCACGGATCGTCAGCAAGATCGCCGACGCGGTCTGCTCGTTGGTGAGCTGGTTCGCGAAGGCGGACCAGCCGCCGCTGGAGGCGGTGATGATCACCGCCACCAGCGGGATGAGGACGAGCAGGCTGAACCAGAGCATCGTGATACCGAGCCCGATGCCGCTGGTCTTCCCAAGAGTGGACCGAGTCAGAGTGTTGCCCGGCCGGCTGCGACGGGCAGCCGGCCGGACCGTAGGGATGGTTGTCGTCATGACCGGACTACTGCGAGGCCTTGCCGGACTTGGCGATGGAGTCGGTCACGATGCCGAGGGCCTCGCCGTCCTCACCGGTGCCGAAGAGCTTCTCCTTGACGCCCGACCAGTCGCGGCCGCCGAAGTCGTTCTCCAGGGTGAGCAGCTGCTTCGGGGCCGGGAACGGGTCGGCCGGGTCCTTGGCGCCCTTGATGTCCTCCGGCTTGAGGCCGATCGCGTCCCAGTCGACGACGCCGGGCTCGGCGGTGTTGACCGGGCGGAAGCCGGTCAGCGCGAACTGCTTCTGACCGCCCTGCGGGTCGAGGACGAAGTCGAGCCAGGCCTGAGACGGCTTGGAGGAGTCCTTGAGGATGGCGCCGGGGTTCTCGATCAGCACGGTGGAGTCCGGGATGATGTATTCGAAGCCCTCACCCTGCTGGGCCGCGAGGATCGCCTCGTTCTCGTAGGCGAGCAGCACGTCACCGGTGCCGCCGAGGAAGGCGGTGGTGGCGTCGCGGCCGGAGTTGGTCAGGGTGACGACGTTCTTGAAGAGCTTGTCGAGGTACGCCTTGCCCTCCTCCTCGGTGCCACCGTTCTTCACCACGGAGCCCCACGCGGCCAGCGCGTTCCAGCGGGCGGCGCCGGACGAGGCCGGGTTGGCCGTGACCACGCCGACACCGGGCTTGACGAGGTCCTCCCAGCCCTGGATGTTCTTCGGGTTGCCCTCACGGACGCCGAGTACGACGACCGAGCTGGACACGATGCCCTTGTTGTCGCCGTCGTCCCACGACGCGTCGACGAGGCCGGCCTTCTCCAGGCGCTGTACGTCGGTGCCCACGGACAGGTGGACGTAGTCGGCCTTCAGGCCGGACTCGACCGCACGACTCTGGTCGCCCGAGGCGCCGTACGAGGTCTGGAAGGTGACGCCCTCGCCCTCGGGGGTCTTGTTGAACTCCTTGGCGATCGCCTTGTTGGCCGTCTCGGGGACGGCGAAGCCGACGATGGAGATCGACTCCGCGTCATTGCCCCCGCCGGAGCCGCCGCACGCGGTCAAGGCCAGGATGCTCGCAGCGGCCAACACCACTGCAACCTTGATCTTCTTCATCTGGATCCTCACTTCTGCCCTGCCGAGTCAAGGTCGATCGGNCGCGCGCGTCGGCCGAGATGGCACCTCGGTGCCATCTCGGCCGACGCGCGCGCCTTCTCGGCAGGGTCAGACCGCTGCGTACGCCTCGACCCAGTCCTCCGCACGCAGGTCTCGTGGCAGCACGGGGGCCTGAGATCGTCGGCGTCGCCGGGCGATCTGGCCGGCGAGCGCACCGGGGACGCCGTTGCGTCGCAGGATCTCGGCGACCCCGCGGCCTCGGCTGCTGAAGACCGTGGCCACCCACGACTGGAAGTCGCGGAGCTCCGACTCCGGCAGCAGCGGCTCACGACGGCGGTCGATGAGCAGCAGGCCTCCGTCGACGTTGGGCCGCGGACGGAACGCCGTCGACGGGACCCGGCGGTCCAGGGTGAAGGTGAACCACGGCCACCACTGCGCGGTGAGCTGGGTCGTGCCGCCGACACCCGCGCGCTTGCGGGCGACCTCCCACTGGGTGAGGAGTACGGCATGGCGCCATGTCGTCGAGGCCAGCAGGTGGCGCAGGATCGGTGTGGTCAGGTGGAACGGGACGTTGGAGACGACGACCGCGTCCTGCGGTGGCGCGTGACGCAGGATGTCGCCCTCGGCGATGCACACGTGCGTTCCGGTCCGTCGGCGCAGCTCGGCGGCTCGGAGGGAGTCGATCTCGACCCCCTCCAGCGGGCGACCCAGCTCAGCCAGCGCCAACGTGACGGCACCGTTGCCGGTGCCCCACTCCACCAGCGGACCCTGCCGCTGCGAGACGAGATGGACGATGCGGTCGAGTACCGACCTGTCGGTGAGAAAGTTCTGGCCGAGCTCGTGCCGGCCAGGGCGTACGTCGGACATGGATGCTCCTCAAGAAAGAAGGAGCCGGGCGGCATGCGGGTAGCACTCGGAGCCGCCCGGCAGGGTTGCCAGGTGGCGGCGCGAATGCGTACGAGTGCTTCGGTGGGATCCGCGCCGTCAGCGGCGGCGGATCCGAACGATCATCGTCATGCAGCAGTTACCCATGGCGCTCACGCTAGCGAGGTGCCGACGTTGCTCGCATCCGGTTTAGGAGCCTCAGCCCGAGTCTGCCATCTCGGCCGACGTAAGTGACTACTCGACGTGGTGGAGGCGGCGGGCGACCTCGGCGGTGGAGCCGGAGATCGAGGGGTAGACGGTGAAGGTGTTGGCGATCTGGTCGACGGTGAGCCCGGTGGAGACGGCGAGCGCGATGGGGTGGATGAGCTCGGAGGCGCGCGGGCCGACCACGACGCCGCCGATGACGACACCGGTGCCGGGGCGGGAGATGAGCTTGACGAAGCCGTCGGAGATGCCCTGCATCTTCGCCCGTGGGTTGCCCTTGAGGTCGAGCCGCAGGGTGTCGGCGACGACCTCGCCCGAGTCGACCTGCGCCTGCGAGTAGCCGACCGTGGCGATCTCCGGCGAGGTGAAGACGTTGGCCGCGACCTCCTTGAGGTCCATCGGGATGACCGCGTCGCCGAGGAAGTGACGCATCGCGATCCGGCCGGCCATGGCGGCCGTCGAGGCGAGCATGAAGCCGCCGGTGCAGTCGCCGGCGGCGTAGACGCCGTAGGCGGAGGTACGCGACACCTTGTCGGTGCGGATGAACCCACCCTCGTCGAGCTCGATGCCGGCCTCCTCGAGGCCGAGGCCCTCGGTGTTGGGGATCGAGCCGAGCGCGAGGATGCAGTGGGTGCCGGTGACCTCGCGGCCGTCGGTCAGCTTGACGGTGACGACGTCGCCGGAGCGGGTCACCGACTCCATCCGAGACTTGCTGAGGATGTTCATCCCCTGCCGCTCGAGTACGTCCTGCAGGACCGTCGCCGCGTCCGCGTCCTCACCCGGGAGAACACGGTCGCGCGAGGAGACCAGGGTGACCTGGGAGCCGAGGTTGAGGTAGGCGTTGGCGAACTCCACACCCGTGACACCCGAGCCCACGACGATCATGTGCGAGGGCAGCTCGTCGAGGTCGTAGACCTGCTCCCAGGTCAGGATCCGCTCCCCGTCGGGTTGGGCGGTGGGCAGCACCCGCGGCCGGGCGCCGGTGGAGATCAGGACCGCATCGTTGTCGATGGCCTCCTCGCTGCCGTCGTCGGCCAGGGTCGCGATCACCTGGCGCTTGTCGGCGTCGATGCGCCCGCTGCCCTTGACGATCCGGATCCCGCGGCGGGTCAGCCGGCTCTCGATGTCGCTCGACTGCGCGAGCGCGAGCGACTTGACCCGCTTGTTGACCAGCCCGAGGTCGGCGTAGAGCTCCGTGGCCGGGTCGCCCTGGTGGTCGCGGAAGTGGATGCCCAGGTCGCGGGCGAGCGTCAGGTCCGACATCAGCTCGGAGGTGGCGATCAGGGTCTTGCTCGGCACGCAGTCGGTGAGCACCGCGCTGCCGCCGAGGCCGTCACGGTCGACGACCGTGACCTCCGCCCCGAGCTGCTGTGCGACCAGCGCCGCCTCGTATCCGCCTGGACCCCCACCAATGATCGTCACCCGCGCCATGGGCCGCATTCTTCCACGCCCCCGGAGCGGCAGAATCAGCCCATCGTCTTCTGACCGTCGATGGTCTCCCGGATGATGTCGGCGTGGCCGGCGTGCTGGGCGGTCTCGGCCAGGATGTGGGCGAGCACGCGACGGTTGGACCAGCGGGCGCCGGACTCGAACCACGGCGCCTCGGGCAGGGCGTGGTCCGCGTCGAGATCGACGGTGCGGATCAGGTCGTCGGTGGCGGCGGCCACGGCCTCGTACGCCTCGAGCACGCCTTCCAGCGTCTCGTGCTCGGCGAGCACGAAGTCGGCGGCGAACTCGGCGTACTTCTCCGGGGTGAGCTCCTGCGCCACCGCGCCACGGACGATGAAGTCGGCCCAGCCTCGCTCGCCGGCTGACACATGCTTGACCAGACCGCCGAGGCTGAGCGCGGAGGCGGTCGGGGTGAGCCGGGCCTGCTCGTCGGTCAGGTTGCGGACGGCGTAGCGCAGGAAGCCGCGGTGCTTGGCCAGGGTCTCGAGCAGGTCGGTGCGCTCACGGGACAGGGTGGCGGTGGCGCTGGTCTTCATGGCGCTGGCGGCGGTTGCGGTCATGACATGGACTCCTTGGTGGTGTTTCCCTCTGACACCAGCAACGCTACGAGTCGTTCAGGTCAGTTTCTGTCCGCATTGGACCGGGGGCTGAAAAAGATCCGCGGGCCACTACCCTGCTGGGATGACGAGCCCTGCCAACCCGACCCGAAGCGACGCGGTCCGCAACCGTGACCTCCTGGTCGCCGCCGCCCGCGAGGTGCTCGCCGAGCAGGGTCTCGATGCCCCGATGTCGGCGGTCGCCAAGCGCGCCGGCGTCGGCCAGGGCACCCTCTACCGGCACTTCCCCGACCGGCTCACCCTGGCCACGGCGGTGCTGGAGGAGAACGTACGCGAGATCGAGCAGGTCGCCGCCCGCCCCGATGCGACGCTGGCCGATGTGCTCGGCGTCGTCACCTGGCAGATGATCCACTCGACCGCCTTCGTCGGCATCATTCGGCTCAGCGGGGAGGAGAGCTCCCGGTTCCTGGCCGACCGGGTACGCACCGCCATCGACGCGCTCCCCAGGGAGACCTTCGGCACCGACGACCTCTTGCTCGCCCTCGCAATGGTCTCCGGCGGGGTGCACGGGCCGACCCCGGAGGCGCGCGAGACCTCCGCCCGCCGGGCGTGGGACCTGCTCGGGATCGAGATCGGCCCGGTCACGCCGGGCGTCTAGGTACTGGAAGGACCACGGCGGGAAATGCCGCCGGCCGGCACCCCTAGCAAGGGGCACCGGCCGGCCAGTTGTAGCTCAGGTCAGAGGTTGATCATGTGACCCGCGATGCCCTCGATGGCTTCCTTCATCGCCTCCGAGAGCGTCGGGTGGGCGAAGACGTTGCGTGCGACCTCGTCGGCGGTCAGGTCCCACTGCTGGGCGAGCGTCAGCGCGGGCAGCAGCTCGGTGACCTCGGGGCCGATCATGTGGGCGCCGAGGATCTCGTTGTGCTCGGCGTCGGCGACGATCTTGACGAAGCCGACACCATCGGCCATGCCACGGGCCTTGCCGTTGGCGGAGAACGGGAAGGACGACGTCTTGACGTCGTAGCCCTTCTCCTTGGCCTGCGCCTCGGAGTAGCCGAACGAGGCGATCTGCGGCTGGCAGAACGTCGCGCGCGGGATCATGTCGAAGTTGAGCTCCATGGTCTCGGCGTCGGCGATGGTCTCGGCAGCGACGACACCCATCGCCTCGGCGGTGTGGGCGAGCATCAGCTTGCCGGTGCAGTCACCGATGGCGTAGACGCCCTCGACGTTGGTGCGGCCACGGGCGTCGATCGCGATCGCGCCCCGGTCGGTGAGCTCGACGCCGGTGTTCTCGAGGCCGAAGCCTTCGACCCGCGGAGCGAACCCGAAGGCCGCCAGGAACTTGTCAGCCTCGAGCACCTGCTCCTCGCCGCCGGCAGCAGGGGCCACGGTGACCTTCACACCAGAGCCGGTGTCCTCGGCGCCCTTGACCGCGGTCGAGAGCAGCACGTTGACGCCGAGCTTCTTGTACTGACGCAGCAGCTCCTTGGACACGTCGGCGTCCTCGGTCGGCACCATCCGGTCGAGGAACTCCACGATCGTGACGTCCACGCCGAAGTTCTTCAGCACGTAGGCGAACTCGACGCCGATCGCGCCGGAGCCGCCGATGATGATCGAGCTCGGCAGCTGCTCGGTGAGGATCTGCTCCTCGTAGGTCACGATGTTCTGCCCGTTGGGCACGACACCCGGAACCGAACGGACGGTCGCGCCGGTGCCGATGATGAGGTTGTCGAAGGTGTAGGAGGTCTTTGCGCCGTCGTTGCCCTCGACGTCGATCGCCTTCGGGCCGGTGAGCGTGCCCCAGCCGTCGACCTCGGTGATCTTGTTCTTCTTCATCAGGTAGTGCACGCCCTTGGCGCTCGCGTCCGCGACGCTGCGGCTGCGCTTCCAGGTCGCGCCGAAGTCCATGGTCGCGTCACCCGAGATCCCGAAGGTCTTCTTCTCATGGGTGATGATGTGCGCGATCTCAGCGTTGCGGAGCAGCGCCTTGGAGGGGATGCAGCCGACGTTGAGGCAGACACCGCCCCAGTACTGCTTCTCGACGACGGCGACGGACTTGCCGAGCTGAGCGGCACGGATGGCGGCGACGTAGCCACCGGGGCCAGCGCCGAGGACGAGAACATCAAAGTGGGTCACGCATCCAAGGGTAGACCGCCAATAACAGATAGATCCCAAGCGGGTGAGGACTGGGCGGTAACCTCGTGACCCGTGACTCTCTACGCGGCCTATGGCGTCAATCTCGACCCGGCGCTGATGAGTGAGCGGTGCCCGCATTCGCCGTTGCGTACGACCGGGTGGCTGGGCGGTTGGCGACTCACCTTCGGCGGCGAGGACAACGTGCTCAGCGACGGACCGACGGCCACCATCGTCCAGGACCCGTTCGAGCAGGTCTTCGTCGCGGTCTACGACGTCGTGGACCAGGACATGGAAGCCCTGGAGAAGTGGGAGCTGGCCGACATCGGCCTCTACTTCAAGACCAAGGTGCGGATCTCCGCGCTCGCCGAGGACCTGCTCTGCGAGACCTATGTCCTGGACACGTACGAGGGTGGCATCCCGGACGCCCGCCACTTGGGCGCGCTGGCCGATGCCGCCGAGGCGGCCGGGGCGCCGGCCGACTACGTGCACGCGCTGCGTACGCGGCCGTGCCGGTCCAACGACTGAGCAGGTCCGGGCAGGTCTAAACTCAGCGAGTGACCACGCCTTACGAACTCGCCAAGGAAGCCGCCACCGCGCTCGCGGAGAAGACCGGCATCGAGAAGCACGACATCGCGCTGGTGCTGGGCTCGGGCTGGCTGCCCGCCGCCGACGCGCTCGGCGAGGACTACACCGAGATCGCCACCACCGACCTGCCCGGCTTCAGCGCCGCCGCGGTCCAGGGTCACAGCGGCAAGATCCGCTCGATCCGGTCGGCGAGCGGCCGCAACCTGCTGGTCTTCCTCAGCCGGACCCACTACTACGAGGGCAAGGGCGTCGACGCCGTCGTGCACCCCGTACGCACCGCCGCGGCCGCAGGCTGCTCGACGATGGTGCTCACCAACGGCTGCGGCGGGCTCAACCCGGCCTGGTCCCCCGGCACCCCGGTGCTGATCAAGGACCACATCAACCTCACCGCCACCTCTCCGCTGGTCGGCGCCAACTTCGTCGACCTCACCGACCTCTACTCCGCGCGTCTCCGCGGCCTCGCCAAGGAGGTGGACGCGTCGCTCGATGAGGGCGTGTACGTCCAGTTCCCCGGGCCCCACTACGAGACGCCGGCCGAGGTGAAGATGGCCGGCATCATCGGCGGTGACCTCGTCGGCATGTCGACCACCCTCGAGGCGATCGCGGCCCGCGAGGCCGGGATGGAGATCCTCGGGATCTCGCTGGTCACCAACCTCGCCGCCGGCATCTCCGATCAGCCGCTCGATCACGCCGAGGTCCTCGAGGCCGGCCGCAACGCCGCGACCCGGATGGGCGCGCTTCTCGGCGATCTGTTGCCCAAGATCTGAGTGGTCCGCGGGGTTGGGCTGGGCCGCCGACCCTTTCTTCGAGGGTCTTCTCGACCTGCCCCGGAGTAAAGGACGGCAGGTGACCGCTCCACACCTACATCAGCCATGGGGTCTCCGCGTGAAAGAAAAACTTCTTCCACCCCACCAACCCCACCCCGGCTGAGGCGGCATCTTGAGACGAACGAATTTTCGTTCGCCTCCCCGTGAGGTCCCACCTCGCGAGTCCCGGGGCAAATTCCGGACGAACGAAAATTCGTTCGCCTCCCACCCAGCCCGGCTGACCGGGACGAAACACCAACCAGAATCCCCAAGCCTGCGCCCAACCCAAACCTTCGCGCCAAACCCTGCCGCCGAGAACACCCTCCCCGAAAGGGTCGGCGGCAAACCCAACCACAAAACACAGAAGCCCTTCCATCTTCGAGCTCCCGATGACCTAGGGTCAGATCCATGGTCCCCACAGATCAATCTGCGCTTGTCGTCCAGGCACGGGAATGGCTGGCCGAAGACCCAGATGAACAGACCCGAGCAGAGCTCGAGAGCCTCCTGACCTCCACGGCCCCGGGCGCCGCGGCCGAGCTGGCCGACAGGTTCTCCGGCATGCTGCAGTTCGGCACCGCCGGGCTGCGGGGCGCACTCGGGGCCGGGCCCAACCGGATGAACCGGGTGGTCGTGATCAAGGCCGCCGCGGGGCTGGCCCGCTATCTGCTCGCTACCGGCGCGCAGGGACCGGTGGTGATCGGCTACGACGCCCGGCACAACTCCGACGTCTTCGCCCAGGACACTGCCGAGGTGATGACCGGGGCGGGTCTCCAAGCGCTGGTGATGCCGCGCTCGCTGCCGACGCCGGTGCTGGCGTACGCCGTCAAGGCCCTGGGCGCGAGCGCCGGAGTGATGGTGACGGCGAGCCACAACCCGCCGCAGGACAACGGCTACAAGGTCTACCTCGGTGATGGTTCGCAGATCGTGCCGCCCGCCGACATCGAGATCGCGAAGCGGATCGCGGCGGTCGACAAGGTGAGCTCGGTCCCGCAGGGACCGGCCGGTCAGACGATCAGCGAGGACCTGGTCGACAGCTATCTCGACACGGTCGTCGGGCTCCTCGCCGAAGGCGGCCCACGTGACCTCAGGACGGTCTACACGCCGCTGCACGGTGTCGGCGGCGACCTGGTGAACCTGGCGATGAAGTTCGCCGGCTTCCCCGAGCCGCTCGTGGTCAAGGAGCAGGAGCGGCCCGACCCCGACTTCCCGACCGTCGCCTTCCCCAACCCCGAGGAGCCCGGGGCGATGGACCGGGCGATGGCGCTGGCGAGCAAGAAGGGCGCCGACCTGGTCATCGCCAACGACCCCGACGCCGACCGCTGCGCTGCCGCCATCCCGGTCGGCAAGAAGTGGCGGATGCTGACCGGTGACGAGGTCGGCGCGCTGCTGGCGACCCACCTGATCCGCAAGGGCGTGACCGGGACGTACGCAGCCTCGATCGTCTCCTCCTCGCTGCTCGGCAAGATCGCCGCGGCCGCCGGTCAGGCCTACGCCGAGACGCTGACCGGCTTCAAGTGGATCTCGCGCGCACCCGGGCTCGCCTTCGGCTACGAGGAGGCGCTGGGCTACTGCGTCGACCCCGAGCACGTACGCGACAAGGACGGCATCTCGGCGCTCCTGCTCCTGTGCGAGCTGGCGGCGTCGCTGAAGGCGGAGGGTCGTGGCCTGGCCGACCTGCTCGACGAGCTCGCGGTCGAGCACGGCCTGCACGCCACCACCCAGCTCTCCGTACGGCTCGAGGACCCGGCCCAGATCGCGGCCGCGATGCAGCGCCTCCGCGACCGGCCGGTGACCGCGCTGGCCGGCGCCACCGTGCAGCAGCTCGACGACCTCACCACCGGTATCGGCGGGCTGCCGCCGACTGACGGGATCCGTTACCAGCTGGCCGGCGGGTCGCGGGTGATCGTGCGGCCCAGCGGCACCGAGCCCAAGATCAAGTGCTACCTCGAGGTCGTCGAGCCGGTCGACTCCCCCGAGGCGCTGGCACAGGCTCGTACGGACGCCGAGATCGCTCTCGGCGCGCTCAAGGTCGACATCCGCGCCGCCCTCGGCGTCTAGACGGGCTAGATCACGAGCAGGACCACGAAGGCGACGGCCACGACGCCGGTGATGGCGATCAGCGGCCAGTCCCAGCTGCGGCGTACGTCCTCGGCGAGGGCGAACTGCTCGTCGGAGTCGCGCTTGATCCGGCGCCGGTCGCGGGCGTCCTGGGCCAGCGCGTTGAGCCGGTCCTCGATGAAGTCGGCCTGGTTGCTCAGCGGCTTGTGGTCGCGCTTGGCGCCCTTGATCGCCTCCCGCATCGGACGCCCGACGGCACCGCTGACGTAGGTGCGGCCGCCGGCGTAGGCGCCGAGGGTGCGGCCGACCGAGACGCTCTCCAGGGCGGCCATCGGGAAGCGCACCGTCGAGTAGAGGTGGTGGAGCACGAAGTCGCCCTCGCTGACCCCGACCTTGGTGCGGACGAACGCGGCGTACGCCACCAGCGCGAAGAGCACCCCACCGGCCGTCGTCTCGGGGTGCCAGCCGGTGACCGCGTCGATCACGACGACCGCGATCGCGGCCCCTGCCGAGAGGAATCCCCACACGGTGCTGCTGGAGTTGCGGAACCACTCCTCGGGCTGATCGTCATTCACGGCGCAAACCTTAGCCCTCGTATGCTGACCCCGTGCCTACCCCCGCTGAGATCGCGAAGCTGATCGACCACACCCTTCTCAAGCCCGAGGCGACCCACGCCGACGTCGACGCGCTGATTGCAGAGGCCGCCGAGCTCGGCACCTACTCGGTGTGCGTCTCGCCGTCGATGCTCCCTGTCACCGTCCCGGACGGTCTGAAGGTCGCCGTCGTCTGCGGCTTCCCGAGCGGCAAGCACCTCTCCTCGGTCAAGGCCGCCGAGGCCGCGGCCGCGGTCGAGGCCGGTGCCGACGAGATCGACATGGTGATCGACATCGGCGCCGCGAAGGAGAAGCGCTACGCCGACGTGGAAGCTGACATCGCCGCCGTGCGTGCCGCGGCCCCGGCCCCGACGGTGCTCAAGGTGATCATCGAGTCCGCCGCGCTGGAGGACGACGAGATCGTGGGCGTCTGCCAGGCTGCCGTCAACGCCGGCGCCGACTTCGTGAAGACCTCCACCGGTTTCCACCCCGCCGGTGGCGCCAGCGTCCACGCCGTGGAGCTGATGCGGAAGACCGTCGGCCCCGACCTCGGGGTCAAGGCCTCGGGCGGCGTACGGACCATGGAGCAGGCCGAGCAGATGATCGCCGCAGGGGCGACCAGGCTCGGGGTCTCGGGCTCGCGCGCGCTGCTGGCGGGGTCGGCGGGGTCGACCCCCGGCGCCGGCTACTGACTTCGGCCCGCCACAGGCGAGAATGCTCCGGTGCGCGCTCAGGTCATCGTCCTCGCCGGCCCCTCGGGCGCCGGTAAGTCCCGCCTGGCCGAGCGGCTCGGCCTCCCGGTCCTGAGGCTGGACGACTTCTACAAGGACGGCTCCGACCCCTCGCTCCCCCGGATCACCGAGGGTCCCAACGCGGGCCTGGTCGATTGGGACCATCCCGACTCCTGGCATCCCGAGGACGCGGTGAAGGCGATCACGGCGCTGTGCGAGACGGGCACAGCCGACGTACCCGTCTACGACATCGGCCACGACGGCCGCACCGGCTGGCAGTCGCTGACCCTCGGGGACGCGCCGTTCTTCGTCGCCGAAGGGATCTTCGCCCAGGACATCGTGGCCGAGTGCCGCCTAGCGGGGCTGCTGGCCGCCGCCTACTGCGTCACCCACTCACCGACGGTGACGTTCTGGCGCCGGCTCACCCGCGATCTCCGCGAGCGCCGCAAGCCACCGAACGTGTTGGTCAAGCGGGGCCTGGCGCTGATGCGCGCGCAGCCGCAGGTCGTCGCGGACGCGGTCGCGAAGGGCTGCACCGCGGTCTACCCGAAGCACGGCTTCATCGCCATCCAGCGACTCACAGGGCCGCGTACGCGTCCTTGATCTCGTGGATCAGGTCGACCCGCTCGTCGTAGGGGATGAACGCGGACTTCATCGCGTTGGTCGTCAGCCGCTGGAGCTCGGGCAGCCCCCAGCCGAAGGCCTTCACGATGCCGGCCATCTCCGCCGACATCGAGGTGCGTGACATCAGCCGGTTGTCGGTGTTGATCGTGACGCGGAACCCCAGGTCGTAGAGCAGCCCGATCGGGTGCTCGGCGATCGACTTCGCCGCCCCGGTCTGCACGTTGGAGCGCGGGCAGAGCTCGAGCGGGATCCGCCGGTCCCGGACGTACGCGGCGAGCCGGCCGAGCCGCGGCGCCTCGCCCTCCTCGAGGGTGATGTCGTCGACGATGCGTACGCCGTGACCGAGCCGGTCGCAGCCGCAGGGGTGCACCGCCTCCCAGATCGAGGGCAGCCCGAAGCCCTCGCCCGCGTGGATCGTGAAGCGCATGTTGTCGGCGGCCAGCTGCTCGAACGCCGCCAGGAACCGGCTCGGCGGGAAGCCCTTCTCCGGCCCGGCGATGTCGAACCCGGCGACCCCGCGGTCGCGCCAGGTCACCGCGAGCTCGGCGATCTCGGCGGCGCGCGCGGCCTGCCGCATGGCGGTGAGCAGCTGGCGTACGACGATCTTCCGACCGGTCGCCGCAACCGCAGTCACGCCCTCGTCGAACCCGGTCTGGACGGCGGCGACGACCTCGTCCAGCTCGAGACCGTTGGCCAGATGGAGCTCCGGCGCCCAGCGGACCTCGGCGTAGACGACGCCGTCCTCGGCCAGGTCCTCGACGCACTCCCGAGCCACCCTGGTCAGCGCGGGCAGCGTCTGCATGACCGCCAGCGTGTGCGCGAAGGTGTCGAGGTAGCGCTCCAGCGACCCCGAGTCCGCGCTGGTCACGAACCACTCCTCCAGCGCGACCGGATCGTCCTGGGTCCCCTCCGGCAACTGGTGACCCACCTCAGCGGCGAGCTCGATGAGGGTCGAGGGACGTACGCCACCGTCGAGGTGGTCGTGGAGCAGCACCTTCGGGGCGGCCTTGATCTGCATGTCGGACGGTTCCATGGGCCCATCATTCCGTATGCCGCTAGATTCCGGGGGTGCGCACTTTCACCACTCTCGAAGAAGTCTCCGACGCTGCAGGCACCGAGATCGGCACCGGCGAATGGCTCCTGGTCGACCAGGACCGGGTCAATGCCTTCGCTGACGCCACCGGCGACCACCAGTGGATCCACGTCGACGAGGAGCGGGCCAAGGAGGGTCCCTTCGGGGGCACCATCGCCCACGGCTACCTGACGCTGTCCCTCATCCCCTACCTCGGCGTGAGCGTCTACTCGCTGGAGACCCCCGGCGCGAAGCTCAACTACGGCCTCAACAAGGTCCGCTTCCCCATGCCGGTCCTGGTCGGCTCCCGCATCCGCCCGGTCATCACCTTCGGCGAGGTCACCGAGCTCCCCACCGGCCTCCAGCTCGTCGTGAAGACGACGATCGAGATCGAGGGCTCCGCCAAGCCCGCATGTGTCGCGGAGTCCGTCGTGCTCCTGCTGGAGGCCTGAGGCCCGCTCAGGAGTAGTCGGCCCACAGACGCCGGGCCGTGCCGTCGACGGTCATCTCGCCGCCGTAGGGCACGATCCACTGCGGTCGGGTGTGCCCGAACGGCGGGCCGACGACGACCACCGCGTCGGGGTTGTAGCGGGCGACCGTCTCGATCGCGGCGTCGCGCTGCTCGGCGCGCTTCGCGGCACGCTCCTCGGCGCTCGGCTGGCGTTCGAAGTCCGAGGTCGGTGGGCGGGCGACGATCACCGCGTCGATCGCCTCGAGCAGCCCGCGCTCGCCCAGCGAGCGCGTGATCCAGCCGAACTCCTGCGCCGGGATGAGCTCCTCGGAGGTCTCCAGAAGGAGTACGCCGCCCGCCAGCACCCCCGGGTCGGCCGGGAAGCGTCCGGCGGTCAGTGCCCACTGGAGGATCTCGATGCAGCCGCCCCAGGTGCGGCCGGTCACCTCGCGGGCCGGCCCGGCCCAGGTCCACGGCTCGGTCGCCTCCCGCTCGCCGTACTCCGTCAGCGCGCGCGGGTCGTTCCAGTCACGGCCGATGTCCTCGGACTCCCCCGGCTCGGTGATCTCGAGGGTTTCGCCGGTGAGGAGCGCGGCCTTGAGCGAGGCCTCGTGAACGGGGTCGAGCGCTGGCCCCGGGCCCAGGTGGACCTGCGTCGAACCACCGTGGAACGCGGCGACGCCGTTGGTCCACAGCCAGTTGAGAAGGTTGGTGTTGTCGCTGTAGCCGAGGAACGGCTTCGGGTCGGCCCGCACCAGGTCGGCGTCGAGGTGCGGGATCACGGTGATCTGGTCCTCGCCGCCGATGGTCGCCAGCACAGCCCGGATCTCCGGATCGCCGAACGCGGCGTTCAGGTCGGCCGCCCGCTCCTGCGGCGTCGCACCGACCTTCCGCGTCGTCGGATACTCCACCGGCACCAGCCCCGTCACGTCGGTCAGCCGCGTCAGCGCCTGCTCGTGGATCGCCGGTGCCACCCCGGGCGCGGCGAACGAGGGTGACAGCACGGCGACCTTGTCGCCCGCGACGGCCTTGGGTGGCTTGACGATCTTCATGGATGAAGTCTGGACTCCGGCAGTGGCCCGAAGCGACCGGTTATCCCCAGGCGTCAGCCGATGCGGTCGAGGATCAGCGGCGTCGCCTCGTACGCAGCCCCGTCCTCGATCTCGTAGCCACCCTCCAGCGCGGCCAGCGCACGGTCGAAGCGCTCAGGGGTGTCGGTGTGGAGGGTGAACAGCGGCTTACCAGCAGCGACGGAGTCGCCCGGGCGGGCGTGCCAGGTGACCCCGGCCCCGGCCTGGACGGCGTCCTCCTTCCGCTCCCGCCCGGCACCGAGGCGCCAGGCGGCGAGGCCGACGGCCATCGCGTCGAGCCTGGTGAGGACACCGGACGTCGGCGCGGTGACCACGTGGGTCTCGCGGGCGACCGGCAGGGGCGCCGACGGATCGCCGCCCTGGGCCGAGATCATCGCCCGCCAGGCGTCCATGGCCTTGCCTGAGGCGAGTACGTCGGCGGGGTCCGGGCCGGACACACCGGCAGCAGCCAGCATCTCCCGGGCCAGCGCGACGGTGAGCTCGACGACGTCGGCGGGTCCACCGCCGGCCAGGACCTCGACGGACTCGGTGACCTCGATGGCGTTGCCGGCGGTCAGGCCGAGCGGGGTGGCCATGTCGGTCACGAGCGCGACCGTGTTGACGCCCGCGTCGGTGCCGAGGTCGACCATCGTGCGCGCCAGCTCCTGCGCTGCGCTGCGCGTCTTCATGAACGCCCCGGCGCCGACCTTGACGTCGAGGACCAGCGCGCCGGTGCCCTCGGCGATCTTCTTGGACATGATCGAGGAGGCGATCAGCGGGATCGACTCGACGGTGCCGGTGACGTCGCGCAGCGCGTACAGCTTGCGGTCGGCCGGAGCCAGCCCCTCACCGGCCGCGCAGATCACCGCGCCGACCGACCCGAGCTGAGCCAGCATCTCCTCGTTGGACAGCGACGCACGCCACCCGGGGATCGACTCGAGCTTGTCGAGGGTGCCGCCGGTGTGGCCGAGCCCGCGCCCGGACAGCTGCGGCACGGCCACCCCGCACGCGGCGACCAGCGGCGCCAGCGGCAGCGTGATCTTGTCGCCCACGCCTCCGGTGGAGTGCTTGTCGGCGGTCGGTCTGTCCAGGGAGGAGAACGACATCCGCTCTCCCGAGGCGATCATCGCCGCGGTCCACCGCGCGATCTCGCGCCGCGACATCCCGTTGAGCAGGATCGCCATGTTGAGCGCCGACATCTGCTCCTCAGCCACGACCCCGGCCGTGTAGGCCGCGATCATCCAGTCGATCTGGGAGTCGCTCAGCTCGCCACCGTCGCGCTTGGCGAGGATCACCTCGACCGCATCATGTTCCGCCATGCGGACAGCGTAAGGCGCGACCGCCGCAGGTCCGCTACCGGATGACGCCCCTCACCCACGACCGCCCGGAGAAGTGGTCACTTTGGGCCTCCTCGAGCCCACGAAGACGGCCCGAAGTGACCACTTCTCGAACCGGAACGAGGCTTATGCGAGATTCTCCGGACCGAAGGCGTCCGGAAGGACCTCGGACATCGGCCTCACGCCCGAGACGGTCATCAGCAGGAGCTCCGGGCCGCCGTTCTCCCAGAGCAGCTGACGGCAGCGGCCGCAGGGCATGATGACCTCGCCGGAGCCGTTGACGCAGACAACATGGGTGAGGCGGCCACCGCCGGTCATGTGCAGCGAGGAGACGAGCCCGCACTCCGCACACAGCGTCACGCCGTAGGCAGCGTTCTCCACGTTGCAGCCCTTGAGCAGGCGTCCGTCGTCTGCGTATCCGGCAACTCCGACGGGGTAGTTGGAGTAGGGCGCGTACGCATGTTTTGCGGCCTCCACCGCCTGTGCACGCAGGCCTTCCCAGTCAAAGCCCTCTGCGGCGTACGTCTGCTTCTCGGTCATGGTTCGACCTTAAAGCCTGTCCGGACAACCGAGCACAAGCTACGAGGCTTAGGCTTCGTCGAGATCAAAAGTTGGTAACCGTTCGCGTAATCCCTGGCAATGCTCGGTCTTTGGGGAGAACGTTCGGACATGAATGTCCTTTGCGCCGCGCTTCGCGGAGCAACGACCTGGAGGCACCAGTGAAGAACAACATGAAGAAGGCCGCCGCCGGCGGCTTCGCCGCGGTCCTGACCGCTGCCGCCCTCGCCGCGTGCGGCGAAGCGCCGGCCGAGCGCGCAGGGGAGAAGAACAGCGACTACCTTCCCTGCATCGTCTCCGACTCGGGCGGCTTCGACGACAAGTCGTTCAACCAGCTCAGCTTCGAGGGTGTGAAGGACGCCGCCGACGAGCTGGGCTCGAAGTACAAGGACGTCGAGTCCAACAGCGAGAACGACTACGCCGCCAATCTCGAGGGTCTGGTCGGGCAGAGCTGCGACACCATCGTGACCGTCGGCTTCGCCCTCTCTGCGGCGACCATCGAGTCCGCCAAGGCCAACCCCGAGACCGAGTACGTCC
Organism: Nocardioides sp. YIM B13467; assembly: GCF_042788075.1. NCBI lineage: Bacteria > Bacillati > Actinomycetota > Actinomycetes > Propionibacteriales > Nocardioidaceae > Nocardioides > Nocardioides sp. YIM B13467. The sequence goes on along the minus strand of NZ_JBHZPJ010000046.1, from coordinate 4,029,063 downwards.
TGATCGACGACGCGGCCGACGCCGACTTCGACGGCAAGACCGACGCCGAGAACATCAAGCCGATCCTCTACGACACCGCCCAGGCCGCGTTCCTGGCCGGCTACGTCGCCGCCGACTACACCAAGACCGGCGTCGTCGGCACCTACGGCGGCCAGCCGTTCCCGACCGTGACGATCTTCATGGACGGGTTCAAGCAGGGCGTCGAGTACTACGCGAAGACCAAGAACAAGGACGTCAAGGTCGTCGGCTACGAGGGCGGCGAGAAGGGCTCCTTCACCGGCGAGTTCGTCGCCAACGAGAAGGCCACCAACACCGCCCGCCAGATCATCGACCAGAACGCCGACGTGATCCTGCCGGTCGGCGGCCCGATCTACCAGGGTGCGCTCACCGCGATCGCCGACTCCGGCAAGGACGTCGCCCTGATCGGTGTCGACGCCGACTTCTTCGAGACCGACCCGAACACCAAGGACGTCGTGCTCACCTCCATCCTGAAGAACATGAAGACCTCCACCACGGACGTCATCCTCGCCGCCGGTGAGGACAAGTTCGACCCGACGCCGTACGTCGGCACCCTCGAGAACGACGGGGTCGGCCTGGCGCCGTTCCACAACTTCGAGTCGAAGGTCTCCGAGACTCTCCCCGACGAGATCGAGGAAGTCACCGCGGGCATCAAGGACGGCTCGATCAAGGTCAACTCCTACCTGGCGAAGTGACCTAGGTGGTGGTCCCGCTCGTCGGGACCACCACGACGAGGGGGCCGGATACACCCGGCCCCCTCACCACGTACTTCCGGAATTTCTCCACCCCTGCAAGGAATGATCCGTGCCATGAGACTCGCGCTTCGCGACATCACCAAGCGCTTCGGCTCCCTGGTCGCCAACGACCACATCTCCCTGACCGTCGAGCCGGGTGAGATCCACTGCCTGCTCGGTGAGAACGGCGCGGGCAAGTCCACGCTGATGAACGTGCTCTACGGCCTCTACCAGGCCGACGAGGGCGAGATCGTCATCGACGACGTGCCGCAGCGCTTCAAGGGTCCCGGCGACGCGATGGCCGCCGGAATCGGCATGGTGCACCAGCACTTCATGCTCATCCCCGTCTTCACCGTCGCCGAGAACGTCATGCTCGGCCACGAGGCCACCGGGTTCGCCGGCAGCCTCGACCTCGACGCCGCCCGCAAGCGGGTCCGGGAGATCTCCGAGCGCTTCGGCTTCCAGGTGGACCCCGACGCGCTCGTCGAGGACCTCCCCGTCGGCGTCCAGCAGCGGGTCGAGATCATCAAGGCGCTCTCGCGCGATGCCGAGGTGCTCGTCTTCGATGAGCCGACCGCCGTGCTGACGCCGCAGGAGACCGATGAGCTGATGGCGATCATGCGCCAGCTCAAGGAGTCCGGCACCGGCATCGTGTTCATCACCCACAAGCTGCGCGAGGTGCGCGAGGTGGCCGACCGGATCACGGTCATCCGCCGTGGCACCGTGGTCGGCGAGGCGTCCCCGGATGCCTCCAACGCCGAGCTCGCGGCCCTGATGGTCGGCCGCCCGGTCGAGCTCAAGGTGCACAAGGACCCGGCCGAGCCGGGCGAGCGCGCGCTGGTCGTCTCCGACCTCACCGTGACCGACGAGACCGGCCACATACACGTCGACGGGATCAGCTTCCACATCGACGCGGGCGAGATCCTCGCGGTCGCCGGGGTCCAGGGCAACGGCCAGACCGAGCTCACCGAGGCGATGGTCGGCCTGGCTCCGCACGTCGAGGGCTCGATCAACCTCGACGGCCACGAGATCGTGGGCCGCTCGGTGCGCAAGGCGCTCGAGGCGGGCATCGGGTTCATCCCCGAGGACCGCCAGGTCGAGGGCCTGGTCAGCAACTTCACCATCGCCGAGAACCTCATGCTCAACCGCAGCTACGACGAGCCCTTCGTCTCCCGCGGCTCGCTGAACCTCAAGAAGCTCGACACCTTCGCCAAGGAGAAGCTGGCCGAGTACGACGTACGCGCCCCCGGGGTCTCGACCCTGGCCGGGCAGCTGTCCGGCGGCAACCAGCAGAAGGTCGTCGTCGCCCGAGAGCTCTCCCGTGACCTGCGGCTCCTGGTCGCCTCCCAGCCGACCCGCGGCGTCGACGTCGGTTCGATCGAGTTCATCCACAAGCAGATCGTGGCGGCCCGGGACTCTGGCGTCCCCGTGCTCGTCGTGTCCTCCGAGCTCGACGAGGTCGCCGCCCTCGCCGACCGGATCATGGTCCTCTACCGCGGGCGGGTCGTGGGCATCGTCCCCGCCGACACCCCGCGCGACACCCTCGGCCTGATGATGGCCGGCGAGTCTCCTGAAGGGAGCGACGCGTGAGCGAGAAGGGGCCGGAGAACGAACCGGCCGAGAAGATCGAGGCGACCGAGCCGGACGAGGCAGCCGAGTCGATCGAGACGACCGAGGCGGTGAAGGCGTCCTCCGACGCCGACCAGGCGCCGGAGGCGAGCCGTTGGCACGTCGCGTTGCGAGAGATCACCACCGGCAACGCGCTGGTCGCGGTGCTCTCGGTGTTGCTCGCGATGTTCTTCGGGTCGCTGATGATCCTCTTCACCGACGAGGACGTCCGCTACGGGCTCTCCTACTTCTTCGCCCGCCCCTCCGACACGTTCTTCTACGCGTGGGAGGCCATCTCGGGGGCGTACGTCTCGCTGTGGCGGGGTTCGGTCTACAACGACCTCGGCGGCACGTTCGTCCAGCAGATCAAGCCGATCACCGAGACGCTGAAGTTCGCCGCGCCGCTGACGCTGGCCGGGCTGGGCATCGGCCTGACCTTCCGCGCCGGGCTCTTCAACATCGGTGGCCGCGGTCAGATGCTGCTCGGTGGCGCCGCGGCCGCGTTCGTCGCGGTCAAGCTCGACCTGCCGATGATCGTGCACCTGCCGCTGGCGATCCTCGTCGGAGCGCTGGCCGCCGCCCTGTGGGGCGGGATCGCCGGCATCCTCAAGGCACTCACCGGCGCCCACGAGGTGATCGTGACGATCATGCTCAACTACGTCGGCTACTACTTGGTCTTCTACGCGCTGACCCGCAAGTCGCTGCTCCAGGCGCCCGGCTCGGGCAACCCGAAGTCCGCGCCGATGCCGGAGTCGGCCGTCCTGCCGGATCTGCTCGGTCCGCAGTTCAACCTGCACGCCGGGTTCCTGCTGGCGGTGCTGGCGACGATCCTGGTCTGGTGGATCCTCAACCGCTCCTCGCTGGGCTACCGGTTCCGCGCGGTGGGTGAGAACCCGTCGGCGGCGAGGGCGGCCGGCATCAACGTCGGGGTGGCCTACTTCAGCGCGTTCCTGATCTCGGGCGCCCTGGTCGGTCTCGCCGGGGTCAACCAGGTGCTCGGCTCGGTGACCGACGGCGCGACCAGCGGCCTCGACGCCGGGATCGGCTTCGATGCGATCACCGTTGCGCTGCTGGGACGGTCGCGTCCGTTCGGCATCCTGGCCGCCGGGATCCTGTTCGGCGCGTTCAAGTCCGGTGGCTTCTTCATGCAGGCCTCCGAAGGCATCCCGGTCGACATCGTGCTGGTCATCCAGTCCCTGATCGTGCTGTTCCTCGCCGCGCCACCTCTGGTGAAGGCGATCTTCCGACTCCCCACGAAGGAGGCCTGAGGACCGTGTCCGTTGTCGATCTTCCGGTCAACTCCGACGCACCAGTCGTCGCCGAGCGCGTCCCGGGCCTGTGGAAGACGCCCATCGTCATGGCTGTGTTCACCGTGCTGGTAGCACTGCTCGTCATCCTGGCTCCTCGCACCGGCGACTCCACCTTCAGGTGGAGCCGCGACGGTGACTGGTTCGCCATCCCCGACATCACGCTGCCGGCCAACGGCATCGTGTGGACGGCCGTGGCGCTGTGCCTCCTGTGCACGGCGTACGCCGCCTGGAACGCTCGCGCCGGCCGCAAGACTCCCTTGGTGCTGGTGGCGGCGTTCGCCGTGATCGCCGTGTCCGGGTTCCTGGCCTGGGCGGTCGCGGGCAAGACGCTGCCCGTGGTCGGTCTGCTCGCCGGCTCGCTGGCGCTGGCGGTGCCGCTCGTGTTCGGTGCGCTCGGCGGCGTACTCGGTGAGCGGTCGGGCGTCGTCAACATCGCCATCGACGGCCAGCTGCTCTTCGGCGCCTTCGGCGCCGCGATCGTCGCCTCCCTCACCGGCAGTCCGTGGGTCGGCCTGGTGGCCGCGATGGTCGCGGGGATGCTGGTCGCGCTGCTCCTGGGCCTGTTCGCGATCACCTACTGGGTCGAGCAGGTCATCGTCGGTGTCGTCCTCAACGTGCTGGTGATCGGCTTCACCAGCTTCATGTTCTCCCAGGTCCTCTCGGAGAACGCCGCGGCGCTCAACAACCCGCCGCACTTCCCGCGCCTGGAGATCCCGCTGCTGTCCGGCATCCCGGTGGTCGGCCCGATCTTCTTCCGCCAGACGGTGCTGGTCTACATCATGTACGCCGCCGTCTTCCTCGTCGCCTGGGCCCTCTACCGGTCCAAGTGGGGCCTGCGCGTGCGCGCGGTCGGCGAGCACCCGAAGGCGGCCGACACCGTCGGCATCAACGTGATCGCGACCCGCTACCGCACCATCCTCCTGGCCGGCGCGATCGCGGGCATCGGTGGAGCGACGTACACGCTCGTCTCGGTGCCGTCCTTCGGTCGCGAGATGACCGGCGGTGCGGGCTATATCGCGCTGGCGGCGGTGATCTTCGGCAAGTGGGATCCGATCAAGGCGACGCTGGCGGCGCTGCTCTTCGGCTTCGCCTCCAACGTCGAGTCCGTGCTCTCGGTGATCGGCTCTCCGGTGCCGTCGCAGTTCATGCTGATGCTGCCGTACNGAGTCGGCGCGTTATAACGCGCCGACTCGGCGTGGAATTCGGTCAGGATGAGCCGACTCGGCGGGGGCTCTGTCAGAAGTTGCCGCGGCGCTCCTGCTCGCGCTCGATGGCCTCGAAGAGGGCCTTGAAGTTGCCCTTGCCGAAGCCGAGGGAGCCGTGGCGCTCGATCAGCTCGAAGAAGACCGTGGGGCGGTCGCCGATCGGCTTGGTGAAGATCTGCAGCAGGTAGCCGTCCTCGTCGCGGTCGACCAGGATGCCGCGCTTCTGCAGCTCCTCGATCGGCACGCGCACCTCACCGATCCGGGCGCGCAGCTCGGGGTCCTCGTAGTAGGAGTCCGGGGTGTTGAGGAACTCGATCCCGGCGTCGCGCAGCGCGTCGACGGTGGCCAGGATGTCGCCGGTGGCCAGCGCGAGGTGCTGGGCGCCGGGGCCCTGGTAGAACTCCAGGTATTCGTCGATCTGCGACTTCTTCTTGGCGATGGCCGGCTCGTTGAGCGGGAACTTCACGCGGTGGTTGCCGTTGGCTACGACCTTCGACATCAGCGCGGAGTAGTCGGTGGCGATGTCGTCACCGATGAACTCGGCCATGTTGGTGAAGCCCATGACTCGGCCGTAGAAGTCGACCCACTCGTCCATCTTGCCGAGCTCGACGTTGCCGACCACGTGGTCGAGCGCCTGGAAGAGGCGCTTGGGTGCGCCCTCGGGCTTCTTCAGCGTCGAGGAGCGGGTCACGTAACCGGGAAGATAGGGGCCGTCGTAGCCGGAGCGGTCGACCAGCGTGTGGCGGGTCTCGCCGTAGGTCGCGATGGCGGCGATGCGTACGGTGCCGTGCTCGTCGCTCACATCGTGGGGCTCTTCCAGGACGCGGGCGCCCTGCTTGCGGGCGTGCTCGATGCAGCGGTCGACATCAGGCACCTCGAGGGCGATGTCGATGACGCCGTCACCGTGGCGGGCGTGGTGGGTGATGATCTCGCTCCCGGGCGCGACGCCGCCCTTGATCACGAACCGCACTCCCCCGCTGCGCAGCACGTAGGAGTGGTGGTCGCGGTTGCCGGTCTCGGGACCGGAGTAGGCGACCAGCTCCATGCCGAAGGCGCTCTGGAAGAAGTGGGCGGTCTGGGTGGCGTTGCCTACAGCCCACACGACCGCGTCCCAGCCGGTCACCGGGAAGGGGTCAGAGGTGTCGTCGTAGGCCACCAGGCCGACGAGCTGCTCCAACTCGGCCAGCCCGAGTCCGGCGAGCTTCTCTTGGTTGGTCAGGGTGTCTGCAAGCGTCATGCGGGCAAGTCAAGTGGGCCGAGTCACACCAAACAAGTTGACCACCAAACACTGGGCAATCTGTCAGATCAGACCAGTCTGAACCACGGTTTGCTAGACAATCTGACTACCATCGAGCCATGAACCTCGACGACCTCGACGTCACCCTGCTGGAGACCCTGCACGCCCACCCGCGAGTCGGCGACCTCGAGCTCTCCCGGGTCGCCGGCGTCGCCCGCGCCACCGTGCAGAGCCGGCTGCGCAAGATGACCGAGGCCGGGGTGATCCGCGACTGGGCACCGACGGTCGACCCGGCCGCCGCCGGCCACACGGTGCAGGCGTTCGTGACCCTGGAGATCTCCCAGGGAGCCCTCGAGGACGTACGTCGCGACCTCGCCGAGATCCCCGAGGTGCTGGAGGCGTACGTCACCACCGGCTCCTTCGACGTCTTCTGCAAGGTGGCGACCGGGTCGCACGCGAAGCTCCAGGAGGTGCTCGTGCGCATCGACCAGTCCCACGCCGTCGTCCGCTCGACCAGCGTGGTCACCCTCTCCACGCTCATCGAGCCGCGCACTCTGGACCTGCTGCGTACGGGAGCCGCGCCGCGCTGACCGCCGGCTCAGGAGGCTCTGGGCAGCTCGACCGAGACCCGGAGCCCACCGCCGGAGCGGGCGAGGACGGCGAGGTTGCCGTCGTGTGCGCGGGTGATGCTCTTGACGATCGCCAGGCCCAGACCGACACCGGCGTGGTCGCCGTGGATGCGCTGGGTGCCTCGCTGGAACGGCTCGGTGAGCGTCGCGACGAGCTCGCGGGAGAGCCGCTCGCCCGTGTTGGCGACGGTGAGGACGACGCTCCTCTCGTTGGCGCCGATGGTGACCGTCACCGACCCGTCCTCGGGCAGGTTGTGGACGATCGCGTTGTGGATGAGGTTGGTCGCGACCTGCAGCAGCAGGGCCGGCGAGCCGCTGACCGAGGCCTGGCCACCGGCGGTCTCGATCCGCACCCCGCGCTGCTCGGCGAGCGGCAGCAGCGTCTCGACCGCCTCTTCGGCGACCAGCGACAGGTCGACCGGCTCCCGGACGAAGGAGCGCTGGTCGGCGCGGCTGAGCACGAGCAGGGCCTCGGTGAGGTCGATCGCGCGGGAGTTGATCAGGCGCAGCCGGCCGATGAGCTCGTCGACATCACGGTTCGGGTCCTTCCCGGCGACGTCGAGGAGAGTCTGCGTGATCGCGAGGGGGGTGCGCAGCTCGTGGGAGGCGTTGGCCGCGAACCGCTGCTGCTCGGCCACCTGCGACTCGAGCTTCGCGAGCATGTCGTCGAAGCCGTCGGCCAGCTCACGGAACTCGTCGCCGGGGCCGTCGAGCTCGATCCGGTGGGAGAGCGATCCATCGCCTGCCGTACGCGTGGCCTCGGTGATCTTCCTCAGCGGCGCGAGCATCCGGCCGGCGAGGATCCAGCCCCCGACCAGCCCGAACACGAGCAGGAAGCCCATCATCGTGGCCGCCCGCGGCACGAAGGCACGCTCGAGGTCGGAGCGGTTCGGGACGAAGGGAGCGCTCGGCCGACCCGGCTCCTGCGGCCACTCCATCCACACCCCGTCGGGGACGTAGCGCAGCAGGAAGACCCACACCACCGCGAGCAGCAGCACTCCGGTGACCACGATGACCCCGGCGTAGCTGAGCGTCAGCTTGAGTCGAACGCTCATCCCCGGGCGTCTAGGAATCGACATCGATCCGGTATCCGACGCCCGGCACGGTGGCGATGATCGCGGGCTCGCCGAGACGTTTGCGCAGGGCGGAGACGGTGATGCGTACGGCATTGGTGAAGGGGTCGGCGTTCTCGTCCCAGGCCCGCTCCAGCAGCTCCTCGGCGCTGACCACGCCGCCCTCGGCGGCGGCGAGGACCTCGAGCACCGCGAACTGCTTGCGGGTCAGCGCCACGTAGCGGCCGTCGCGGTAGACCTCGCGCCGGAACGGGTCGACCCGCAGGCCGGCGATCTCCCGCACCGGCGGCCGGTTGTAGGCACGCCGCCGGTCGAGCGCCCGCAGCCGCAGCACCAGCTCACGCAGCTCGAACGGCTTGGTCAGGTAGTCGTCGGCGCCGAGCTCGAACCCGGATGCCTTGTCGTCGAGCCGGTCGGCCGCGGTCAGCATCAGGATCGGCATCCCGGTGCCGGAGGCGACGATGCGCTTGGCGACCTCGTCGCCCGAGGGACCGGGGATGTCGCGGTCGAGCACGGCGATGTCGTAGGCGTTGACGCTCAACAGCTCCAGAGCCGTGTCGCCGTCACCGGCGATGTCGGCGGCGATCGCCTCCAGCCGCAGCCCGTCCCGGATCGCTCCAGCCATCAACGGCTCGTCCTCGACCACCAGCACCCGCATGCTCTGATCCTAGGTTGAGGACATATCGCCGACGTATCCGAAATGCCATACGCCCTGACGACATCTTCACGGGTTGACTGGCACGGTGACCTTCACTGTCCGACCGATCAGCCCCGCCGAGCACCTCGACCACGTCAGGTCGCGGCGGTCGGTCAGCTTCCTGCAGACCCCCGCCTGGGCCGACGTGAAGACCGAGTGGCGCAGCGAGTCGCTGGGTTGGTACGCCGGTGACCGGCTCGCCGGGACCGGGCTGGTGCTGCACCGGCCGGTGCCGCGGCTGGGCTACACGCTGGCCTACCTGCCCTGGGGCCCCGACATCGACTGGGCCGGCGGGCTCACCGTCTGGTTCCCGCCGCTGGTCGCCTNGCAGGATCCGCCCGACACCGGCGTCATTGGAATCATCAGACATCATTTGTCTGTTGTCAACCGTCTGTTGTTTCCATGCGTGAATTCGAAGGCCACGGCCGCCGGCGGATGCTCGATCGCCTCTACCGCGGCCGGGGTCTGGTCCGGCCCGATGCCGGCTACCGGTCCTGCGGCGACGCGATCATCAGACGTACGCAGGTGTGGCCGTTGACGCGCTCCACGCCGAGCGAGCCGCCGTGTGCCCGGGCGATCTCACGAACGATCATCAGGCCGAGGCCCGGGTTTCGCGGCCAGGCGTGCTCCGGGAAGCCGTCGCCCTCGTCGGTGACGGTGACGACTGCGCTGCCGGACTCAGCGCTGACTGCGACCTCGACGTCACCGGCGCCGTGCCGGATCGCGTTGTCGACGAGGTTGGACAGGGCCCGGTCGAGCCGGGTGACGTCGCCATGGATCTCGACGGGTCCTGGCGCCGTCAGCTCGATGCCACGACGCCCGGCGGCCGGCCGGAACCTCTCCACGACGCGCGCGGCCAGGTCCACCAGGTCGACCGGACGCGACTCGATCGGCATCGAGAGCTCGCCGGAACCAGCTCGTTCGAGAAGATCCTCGGCCAGGGCGATCAGGCGGCGGACCTCGTCGTCGACGGAGTGTAGAGCCAGCCTGAGCTCCTCGGGGGTCCGCTCTCCGGCCAGCGCCAGCTCGATCTCGGTGAGCATCAGCGCCAGCGGCGTACGCAGGTCGTGACTGGCATCGGCGACGAACCTGCGTTCCCGCTGCAGGCCCTCGTCGAGGCGCCCGATCATGGCGTTGAGGGTGAGCGCGAGCCGGCGCAGCTCGTCGTCGGCTTCTGGGACCGGGAGGCGTTCGCCGGCACTGCGAGCGGAGATCGTGGCCGCGCGGGCGCGCATCCGCTCGATCGGTCGCAGACCCGCACCGGCGACGATGTATCCGAGTCCACCGGCCACGGCCAGCGCGAGCGGCCCGGCGATCAGCAGCTGGTTGCGCAGGGTGGCGAGGGCCTCGTCCGCGTCCTCCCGCGACGTACCGACGACCAAGAAGCCCTCCTCTACCGGCTTGACCAGGAGAACGAGCCTCTCCTGTTCCGGATCAGGCTTTCCCGCGGCTGCGGCGTCGTCGTCGAGGACGAAGACGGTCCTCTCGAGCCAGCCGCTCCTGCCCGATGCCCGGAGCTCCGCGGGCTCGAGGAGCGGGCCGGCGACGAGCCTCGAGGACGCCCGTACGTCACCCCGTGCCGTCAGGACCTGGGCATGGACCTCCCCGCCGAGAGCCGAGACGGATTCCAGCCGGTCGCGCCCCGACGCCGATTCGAGCCGGTCCGCCTCGGCCCCCACCGAGTCCCGGAGACGATCCTCCAGCGCGTCGCTCACCCGCAGCTGGACGAGGACGCCGAGGCCGGCGACCGCGATCGCTGTCGCTGCCAGGAAGGCGAGCGCGACCCTGGTCCGCAACGGCCATCGTGCCGGCGGCCAGGCCCTCACGACGTCTCCGCGGTGAGTCGGTAGCCCACGCCGCGTACGGTGTGCAGGGTGTTCACGCCGAAGGGTCGGTCGATCTTCGCGCGCAGGTAGCGAACGTAGACGTCGACGACGTTGGAGATGACGTCGTGTTGGTCGCCCCACGCCAGGGCGAGCAGCTGGTCTCGGGTGAGCACCTGGTCGCACCGCCGCATGAGGGCTTCCAGGAGGGCGAACTCCCTGGTCGAGAGCGACAGCTCGGTCGACCCACGCCAGGCTCGCCGCACCGCCGGGTCCATCCGCAGGTCCCCCACCTCCAGCTCCGTCGGCCGCGGCACCGGGCCACGTCGGGCGAGAGCACGCATCCGGGCCAGCAGCTCCTGGAATGCGAAGGGCTTGGCCAGATAGTCGTCGGCGCCGCTGTCCAGGCCGGCGATACGATCCACCACCGCGGTGCGTGCGGTCAGCATCAGGATCGGGGTCCACACCCGTGCCGCCCGCAGCCGGCGACAGACCTCGAACCCGTCGAGGTCGGGCAGCATGACGTCGAGCAGCATCACGTCGTACTCGCCTCCGCGGGCCGAGGCGAGTGCCTGCCTCCCGGTCCCGACGGCGTCGACGATGCCGCCGTGCTCGGTGAGCCCTCGGGCCACGAGCGCGGCGAGCTTCTCCTCGTCCTCGACCAGCAGCACCCGCACGCTGTTCATGCTAGGCGCGCAGATGAGGGTCGGATGAGAGACTCATCGGCTCCTCATCCGACCGGCATAGCGTCGGTGACATGAGTCCGAGAATGAATCGCAAGCGCATCGCCATGGTCGTCGCCGGCGCGGCCGCGGTCACGGCCGGGACCGTCGGCGCAGCACGTGCCCTGTCCGGCGACGACGACAGCCACGAACAACCCATCCCGGCCACCGAGCTCGAGCAGGCCGAGCAGGCCGCGCTGGCGGAGACCGGCGGCGGCACCGTCACCGGGACCGAGGTCGACGACGAGGAGAGCAAGTACGAGGTCGAGGTGACCCTCGACAACGGCAACCAGGTCGACGTCCAGCTCGACGAGGACTTCCAGGTCGTCGGCACCGAGGGCGACGACGACTCCCGCTCGGACGACTGACCCGAGGTCGTACGATGCCTCGCCTCTCCGTCGCCCTGATCTGCTGCGTCCTGATGGCCACCGGCTGCGGCGCCCGGGGCGAGGCGCTCCCACAATCCGACGAGCGGGTGGATCTCGACCCCGCCGAGTTCAGCACCGAGATCACGAACCCCTGGTTCCCGCTCGACCCGGGAACCCGCTGGACCTACCGCGAGACCACCGAGGACGGCGAGATCGTCGAGGTTGTCGTCACGGCCACCTCGGTGACCCGCGAGATCGCGAATGGCGTCACCGCCCGGGTCGTACGCGACACCGTCACCCTCGACGGCGAGATCATCGAGGACACCCTCGACTGGTACGCCCAGGACGAGGCCGGCACGGTCTGGTACCTCGGCGAGGACACCGCGGAGTTCGAGGACGGGAGAGTCACCACCCGCGAGGGATCCTTCGAGGCCGGGGTGGACGCCGCCGAGGCCGGAGTGATCATGCCCGCCTCTCCCGAGGTCGGCATGACCTACCGACAGGAGTTCTACGAAGGCCATGCCGAGGACAACGGCGAGGTCCTCGACCTCGACCAACGGGCCGGCGTCCCCGCCGGTGAGTACGACGACCTGGTGAAGACCGCCGACACGACCCCGCTCGAACCCGACGTGCTGGAGCACAAGTTCTACGCGCCGGACGTCGGCTTGGTCCTCACGATCGACAAGGGGGCCGGCGGTCGCGAGGAGCTCCTCTCGGTCACCCATGTCTCCCCCGCGGACGCTCGCCGCGCCGGCGAAGCACGGCTCGGCGAGGCGTACTGACCTCAGATGGCGATCTCCGGACGCACCCGCTTGGGCGTCCAGACGCGCTGCCGACGGGCGCCGTAGCTGGTCAGCAGCAGTGCGCCGACGAGGAAGGCGGCCAGGACGAGAGCGTCGGCGACGACGCGTCCCGAGAGCCCGCCGTACATCAGCTGGCGCAGCCCGTCGACGGCGTAGCTCATCGGCAGTACGTGGTGGAGCCAGTGCAGCGGCTCGGGAATGGTCTGCCAGGGGAACGTTCCGCCCGCGGTGACGAGCTGGACGACCATCAGGACCAGGCCGAGGAACTGGCCCGGCGCACCGAGGAGCGCGTTGAGCATGTGCACGATCGCGATGAAGGTCGCCGAGGTGAGCAGCAGGAATCCCAGCGTGCCGAGCCAGTTCACCGGGGTGATGTCGACGGCGAGACCGACGACCACGAGCACGACGACCATCTGCACGACGCCGATGAGCGCCGGGGTGAGCCAGCCTCCCAGGGCCACTCGCAGCGGGGTCTGGTTAGCGGCGAGCGCGCGGGTCGAGATCGGCCGGACGAGCAGGAAGAGGACGTACCCGCCGATCCATGCGCCGAGAGCGAGGAAGAACGGCGCCAGCCCGGCTCCGTAGGACGACGCCTTCGCCTCGGAGACCGAGTCGATGGCGACCGGGTCGGCGATGGTCGAGGCGATCCGGTCCCGCAGCTCCTCGTTGGTGGCGGGTGCCTGCGCGGCGCCGTCCTGCAGCCCCTTCTTCAGGTCGCCGGCGCCGGTGGCGAGCTGGGCGGCGCCGTCACGCAGCTTGGTCGCTCCGGTGCTGAGCTCGCCGGCACCGTCGGCAGCCTGGGAGATCCCGGCGACGAGATCGGGCATCGCGTCGGCGAGCTGCTCGTTGCCGTCGGCCACCTGGTCAGCGCCGGTGGCGAGCTGGTCGAGCTGGCCGGAGACGTCGCCGACCCGCTGGTCGACACGGTCGAGCGGGGCGGAGCCACGGTCATAGATGGCCAGCACCTCGGCTCGCTGCTGCTCGTCCAGCCCCTGCGCCGCGAGCCGGGCGTCGAGGTCGTCCCGATTCGACTCGTAGGCGGCGACGGCGTCATCGACCGCGGTCGCGGCCCGCTGCCCGGTGGCAGCGATCTCGCCGTTGGCGTCGGCGACCTTGCGGGCGCCGGTGGCGAGCTCGCGCGTCTTGCTGGGCAGGTCGGTGACCTTGCCCTCGATGGTGTTCAGGCCGTTCTCGAGGTCGTCGGCTCCGGTGGCCAGCTTCCCGGCTCCATCGCGGAGCGTACCCGCGCCCTTCTCCAGCTTCGCGGCACCGTCGGCGGCCTTCACCAGACCCGAGCGGAGATCGGAGATGCCGAGCAGGAAGTTGGCCGCGGCCTGCTCGGAGACCTCGCTGGCGATGGCGTCGCGGACCTTGTCGGTGACGTTGGTCGCGATCGTCGTGGACAGGTAGGAGTTGGCGTCGTTGGTGATGACCTGGATCTGCGCCTGCTTCGGGTCGAGCCGCTCCGCCCCGGTCAGCGTCCGGGAGAACCCCTCCGGGATCCGCAGGGCGAAGTAGTAGTCGCCCTCCCGGATGTCCTTCTCCGCCGTGGCCGCAGAGACCTCCGACCAGTCGAAGTCGCCCGACTTCAGGAGCTTGTCGGCGACATCGCGTCCGGCGTCGATCTTCGTGCCGTCGGTCGTGGTGGCCCCGGTGTCCTCCACGATGAGGGCCGCCGGGAGCTCATCGAAGTGAGCGTACGGATCGTGGTTGGCGTAGAGGTAGAGCCCGGCGTAGAGCGTGGGGACGAGGACGAGCGCCACGATGACGAGCTTCGCCAGCCGTCCGGCCGTGATCCGGCGCAGCTCGGTCAGGGCGATACGCAGCGAGTTCATGCTTCCTCCGTCGGACCGATGGTGAACCGACGCACGCCGGCGGGGATGGTCACCGCGCGACTCGCGGTGACGAGGACGCCGGGCCGGCTCTGGGAGCCGGCTAGGTCGTTGGCGATGTCCAGCCACAGTGCGACCGGCAGGCCGAGCCGCTCGGGATAGGTGAGGACGAGGAAGCGGGTGCCTGGCCGCAGCAGCGCCATACGGGCGAGGATCTCCAGGCGCGGTCGTGGCGGGACGGCCTCCGTGGTGATGCCGGTCGCCAGGTCGTACTCCCCCAGCCAGCCGTCGATGGCTGCAGCGCTCGGCCTGTGCTTCGCCATGGCGAGCTCCTCACCGAGGATCGTGCGGAACGGCACCACCTCGTCCGGCTCGGAGACCCCCGGCACGTCGACCAGCGCCACCGCCGCCTGCAGGAGCCGAGGCGACGCGTCCCCGTCCAGCTCCACCCTGCCCGCATCCAGCCGGAGCCGGCCGGCCAGCGCCAGAGCCAGCGACGTGTGCCCGCCTCCCGGCGGGCCGACGGCCACCGCGACCTCACCCCCGTGCAGCGTCAACGACGTGGTCGGGAGCAGGTCCCGAGCCCCCTGCCGAACACGCACGCCGAGGGCTCGCAGCCTCGTCGTCTCCTCTTCGACCGCGTCCTCGCTCATGGCCAAACCCTGTCATCAAATGTCGGCAAAGACCGTCAGGCACAACGATCCAGCCGCAGCCGCACCGCGAACGTCGTACCGTGATTTCAGCCGTACGACCGACGTGAACGGAGGCTCCCGCGATGCCCGACGATACCGACGTGGTCGTGGTGGGAGCCGGCCTGGCCGGCCTGAGCGCGGCCCACGAGCTCACTGCTGCCGGAAAGTCCGTCGTGGTGCTGGAGGCACGGGACCGGGTCGGCGGTCGCACCGAGGGCGGGATCCTCGAGGGGCACCCGATCGAGCTCGGCGGCACGTGGATCGGGGAGGGTCACACCGAGATGTACCGGCTCGTCGACGAGCTGGGCCTGGAGACCTTCCCGACCTGGAACGACGCCGGAGAGCTGCTCCTCGACCTCGGCGGCAAGCAGTCCCGGCTCGGACCGCAGAAGGGCGCTACGCCCAAGTTCAACCCGATCGTCCTGGCCGACCTCGCCCAGGGCCTGGCCCGCTACGAGAGGCTCGCGCGTGGCGTCGACGTCGAGCGTCCGTGGGCTCACCCCAAGGCCGCGCTGCTGGACGGGCAGACCTTCGAGTCGTGGATCCGTCGCAACCTGAGGACGGCGACCGGGCGGTCCTACTTCCGCGTGCTGGCCGAGGCGCTCTACTCGGCCGACTCCTCCGACCTCTCCCTGCTGCACACGCTCTTCTACACGATCAGCAACGGCGATCTCGAGACGCTCGCCTCCACCGACAGCGGCGCCCAGAAGGACCGCGTCGTCGGTGGATCGGTGCTGGTCTCGCAGCGCCTCGCCGAAAGCCAGGACGTACGGTTCGGGTCGCCCGTGGCACGGATCGTCCAGACTGACGCGAGTGCCACCGCCATCACCCGCGCCGGCGAGTCGCACACGGCACGACACGTTCTCGTCACCCTGCCTCCGACCCTCGCCGGGCGGCTCGACTACGACCCGATCCTTCCCGCCGGCCGCGACCAGCTCACGCAGCGTGTGCCGGCCGGAACGGTCGTGAAGTGCTTCGCGGCGTACCCGAAGCCGTTCTGGCGCGAGCAGGGGCTCAACGGCCAGGCGATGTCCGACCTCGGCCCGGTCAAGATCACCTTCGACGTGTCCCCTCCCGGCGCGGAGGTCGGCATCCTGATCGGTTTCGTCGAGGCAGGCGAGGCCCGCAGCTGGCAGCGTCTTCCCGACGGAGAGCGCCGCCGCGGCGTCATCGACTGCTTCGTGCGCTATTTCGGGAGCGAGGCGGCCACACCGATCTCGTACGTCGAGAAGGACTGGAGCGCCGAGGAGTTCACCCGCGGCTGCTACGGCGCCGGTTTCGGTCCCGGTGTCTGGACGAACTACGGACCGATCCTGCGCGAGCCCGTCGGACGGATCCACTGGGCCGGATCGGAGTACGCCACCGAATGGAGCGGCTACATGGAGGGAGCCGTCCGCTCGGGTCTACGGACCGCCGAGGAGATCCTCGCGGCACTGGCGTGACCACAAGCCCTATCAGGACTCGAGGACCTGCTTGAGCTCGGCCAGGTCCCTGGTCGTCGCTCGTCGCATGGCCCGCTCCTTGTCCGCCGCGGTCGGCGCCTGTGCGTTGAGCATTGTTCGTCCTGAAGACGCCTCGACCAGGGTCCGGATCTCTAGCGTTTGTCGCGCACATTTCCATCTGCCGAGACTCCAGAAGGACTCCACCATGGATCGTCGCAACTTCTTACGTGCCGCCGTTGTCGGCGCTGGAACCGTCGCCTTCGGGTTCAGCGTCACTCGTCCCGCCATCGCCTACCCCGCCAAGACCGGACCGAGCCCCTACGGCGCTCTTCAGGCCGCCGACGCCAACGGCATCATGCTGCCCCCAGGGTTCACCAGCCGGGTGGTCGCCCGCTCGACGAGGACTGTCGCGAACACCGGGTACACCTGGCACAGCGCCCCGGACGGCGGCGTCTGCTTCGCCGACGGAACCGGCTGGATCTACGTCTCCAACTCGGAGATGAGCAGCGGTGCCGGCGGCGTCAGCGCCATCAAGTTCGACAGCAACGCCAACATCACCAACGCCTACCGCATCCTCGGCAACACCACCCGGAACTGCGCGGGCGGTCCGACGCCGTGGAACACCTGGATCTCGTGCGAGGAGCACGACACGGGCTACAGCTGGGAGACCGACCCGTGGGGCGTCAAGCCAGCCGTCCGTCGTGCCGCGATGGGTCGGTTCACGCACGAGGCCGCGGCCTGCGACCCGGTGCGCAAGGTCGTCTACCAGACCGAGGACAAGAGCGACGGCGGCTTCTACCGCTTCGTCCCGACCACTTGGGGAGACCTGTCCGCCGGGAAGTTGCAGGTGCTCACCACGAACCTCACCTGGGCCGATGTCCCCGACCCCGACGGATCGCCCACGCCGACGCGCGATCAGGTGTCGAACATGAAGCTGTTCAACGGCGGTGAAGGCGCCTACTACCGCAACGACATCTGCTACTTCACCACCAAGGGCGACAACAAGGTGTGGGCCTACAACGCCGCCGCCAACACCCTCGACGTCGTCTACGACGACAACCTGACCAGCAACCCACCGCTCACCGGCGTCGACAACATCACCGGCGCCTCGGCAGGAGACCTCTACGTCGCCGAGGACGGCGGCAACATGGAGATCTGCATCATCACCCCCGACGACGTCGTGGCACCGTTCCTCCGAGTCACCGGGCAGAGCTCGTCAGAGCTTTGCGGCGTGGCGTTCAACCCGGCCGGCAACCGCATGTACTTCTCCTCCCAGCGAGGCACGAGCGGCTCTTCCAGCGGTGGCATCACCTACGAGATCAGCGGCCCCTTCCGCTCCTAGCCGGCCGAACCGCATAGCCCCGAAAACCACGTAGGCCCGGACCTCTCGGTCCGGGCCTACGCCTTGGAGTAGCGGAGACAGGCCACGAACGAAGAGAACCGAGAGCAGCCCGGGGACGCCCCATCCGACCACCACGGGTCGCCAGGCCAAGCCCGGCCGAAAGTACGAGATAGGGGCCATGCCATCGGCCAGGGGAACTCCGGCCTCCAGGCGGATCCGCCCGCTGCCGTCCGCTGCGATCGTGGACGTACCGATCCTCACCACGACAACGGAGCCCAAGATGAGAACACGTCGACCCACCACCACTCTGGAGGACCAGCCGATCCCGGTGAGGGCCAAGCTCGCCGCAGCGTGGACGAGCTTCATGTTCCTCTACGCCTACGTGGACATTCTCAACTTCTTCACACCCGGCGTCATCGACGACCTCCTCGACGGCAAGGTCTTCGAGTTCGACCTCTCCCAGACCTTCTCGACCGCGGCGCTGACCCTCGTGGCCATCCCGATCTTCATGGTCGTGCTGTCGATGACGCTGCCCGCCCGGGCGAGCCGCATCACGAACCTCGTCGTGGCCTCGGTCTACGTCCCCGTCACGGCCTTCAACGCGGCGGGCGAGTCCTGGCTGTTCTTCTACGGCCTCGGCATCGTGCTGGAGCTGATCCTTCTCGCCCTCATCGTGCGGTACGCCTGGACCTGGCCCCGCACAGCACCATCGGTGACCGTGACGACCAGACCGGACAGCGAAACCGTTCGCGCCCAGCAGCAAGCGTGATCCCGAGGGCAGTCCCGTCATGGTCTCGACAACAGCGCGCTGCACGACCCGCTTTCACTGATCACAGGACAGACCGGTAGGGCGGCGCCGACGAACGGACCTCAAAGATTCCGGCCAGCGGCAACCCTTTGCAGTGCGTGTGACCACTAGGAAGCGGATCCAGGCCACCCAGTCGCCTGGATCCGCCTTCCTCCGGTGAATGACATGCAAGGAGCACATCCCCCATGGACAACCCCACGTACCGTGCGCGCCGCGGACGTCACCGCCGCCGCTGGACCGCGATCGGTCTGCTGGTCGGCGTGCCCGCCATCGTCGTGCCCTCCCTCGTGTTCGCGCAGGAGGAGTCGCGGACCGCGACCGTCGACGGCAGCGCCCACAACCAGCAGACTTCCGTGCGCAGTGGCCAGGTGCTCGACGACAACGGCTCCTCCACAGCCGACGGCACCGCTATCCAGCAGGAGCAGGTGGAGTCGGCCCAGTCCCAGACGGCCCAGACCCAGACGACCGGGTCCGGACCGTACAGGTGGAAGAACGCCCAGGTGGTGGGCGGCGGTTACGTCACCGGTCTGGTGTTCAACCCGCGCGAGAAGGGCCTGCTGTACGCGCGCACCGACATGGGCGGCGCCTACCGCTGGAACGCCGCGGCCGAGCGGTGGATCCCGCTGACCGACTGGCTCGGCGAGAAGGACTGGAACCTGCTGGGCATCGATTCGGTGGCCACCGACCCCGTCGCCCCCAAGCGGCTCTACCTCATGGCCGGCACCTACACCAACGACTGGGCAGGCAATGGCGCGATCCTGCGCTCCACGGACCGGGGCCGCACCTTCAAGCGTACCGATCTGCCGTTCAAGGTGGGGGCGAACGAGCACGGCCGCGGGACTGGCGAACGGCTCGTGGTCGACCCGGCCAACCACGGCACCCTGCTGCTGGGCAGCCGCAAGAACGGCCTGTGGCGCAGCACCGACTACGGCGCGACATGGCGCCAGGTCTCCTCCTTCCCAGTCAAGAACGGCGCGAGCAGCGGCGCGGGCATCTCCTTCGTGACGTACGGCAAGGCCGGCAGCAAGACGATCTACGTCGGTGTCGGCGACTCGTCGACCTCCCTGTACCGCTCCACCGACAGCGGCCGCACCTGGCGGGCCGTCTCCGGGCAGCCCACCGGCCAACTGCCGCAGCACGGCGTGGTCTCCGGTGACGGCTCGCTGTACCTGACCTACACCAACGCCCTCGGCCCCAACGGCGTGACGGCGGGCTCGGTGTGGAAGTACACGCCGAACCGCGGGGCGTGGAAGAACATCTCCCCGTCCCAGGGCAGCTACGGGTTCTCCGGTCTGGCCGTCGACCCGCGCAAGCCGTCCACGGTGATGGTCACCACCCTCGACCGCTGGTGGCCGGAGGACGAGATCTACCGCAGCACCGATGGCGGCGCGCACTGGAAGGCACTGGCCGAGAGGTCGAAGCGCAGCGCCGCCGGCGCCCCTTATGTCGGCACCCACACCGGGCACTGGATGACCGCCCTGGCCATCGATCCCTTCAACTCCGGGCACGTGCTGTACGGCACCGGCAACGCCATCTGGCGCAGCAAGGACGCGAACGCCTCCGACAGCGGCGGCACCAGCCACTGGGTCTCCGGGGCCCGCGGGCTGGAGGAGACCTCGCTGCTGGACGCGATCGCCCCTCCCGGCGGCGCCACCGTCATCACCTCCATGGGCGACCAGGGCGGCTTCCGGCACGACTCCCTGACCAAGGTGCCCTCCGGGCGGCTGGCGAACCCGATGATGACCAACAGCACCGACATCGACTTCGCCCAGTCCAAGCCCTCGACAATGGTCCGGGTCGGCCATGGCGGCGATCAGGACGGCGCCTACTCCACCGACGGCGGCACCACCTGGAGCGGCTTCAAGGCGGAGCCGGTCGCCGCCGCCAACGATGGCCGTGTCGCGCTCGCTGCGGACGGCTCCACCATCGTCTGGACCCAAGTCGGCCAGGCCCCGTACCGCTCGACCGACAAGGGGTCGAGCTGGTCGAGGGTCAGCGGCCTGGGCGCTGACGCCGTGGTCGTCGCCGACCGCTCCTCGGCCAAGACCTTCTACTCACTGTCCGGCGGGACGCTCTACGCCAGCACCGACGGCGGCGCGACCTTCACCGCCCGCGCCGGCAACCTGCCCTCCGGCCGGCTCACGGCCGTGCCCGGCATCGCCGGGGATCTGTGGATCGCCGGCAGTGACAGGGGACTGCTGCACTCCACCGACGGCGGCCGGAGCTTCGCCACGCTCGAGTCCGTGCAGTCCGCCTCCACCCTCGGCTTCGGCAGGGCCAAGCCGGGCACCGGCTACCAGGCCCTGTACCTGATCGGCACGGTCAAGGACGTCACCGGCGTCTTCCGCTCCACCGACAAGGGCGCGACCTGGCTCCGCGTCAACGACAACGCCCACCAGTGGGGCGCCATCGGCAGCGTCGGCGTCATCACCGGCGACCCCGACATCTACGGCCGCGTCTACATCGGCACAAACGGACGCGGTCTGCAGTACGGCGACCCGTCCTGACCCCACAACCCATCGAGCTCCGGGTCAGCCTGCCAGCAGGTTGACCCGGGCTGCGCAAGGGGCGGCAACCTTTTCGGCTCCGGCGGCAACTGCGCTGTGGAACATCGACTCGATCTACCGAACGGATGGACATGAGGACAACGAATCACGGCCCGGAGCAGCCGCTTCGCAAGCACCGGCTGGCCATCGGCAGTCCGCTGACGCTGCTGGCTGTCAGTGTTGTGGTCTGCCTGGCAGCCGTGCTCCTCATCGGGGGCAGCACGGACGCCTGGCGTGCCACCGACGAGTCCGCCACGGCTGCACAGGCGAGCGGCGCCGCCGATTCCGACTCTCCGACCGCGACGCCCGACGCCACGATCGCATCGAGTCAGCCGCCGGTCACGAGCCCGTCCCCGTCGCCCCGCCGTACCCGAAAGCCATCGCCCGCCAGCAGGCAGCGCACACCTTCGAGCACCCCACGCACGGACTCCGCGGAGTCCACCGAGCCGTTAACCGGACGGATCAAACCGGGCATCCGTTACCGGGGCGTCGCGACCGCCTACGAGGCGGGCGACGGGAACGGCGCCTGCCTCTACGGCCCGTCCGACGACCTCATGGTCGCGGCGATGAACCACACCGACTACGAGTCGGCCAAGGCATGCGGGGCGTACGTGCTGGTCCGCGCCGCCAACGGTGCTTCCATCACGGTGCGGATCGTCAACGAGTGCCCCTTGCCCTGCGAACCCGGGCAGCTCGACCTCAGCCAACAGGCGTTCGCCAAACTCGCCGACCTCTCCGTCGGCCGGCTCCCGATCACCTGGAAGCTGCTGAGCCCCGCCGCGGCCGGCACCATCTCGATCCGGTACAAGACCGGGTCCAGCCAATACTGGTGCGGCGTCCAGGTGATCGGCCATCGCAACCCGGTGGCCGCGCTCGAGGTCCGGACCGCCAATGGATGGCGCAAGCTGCAGCGCACCGACTACAACTACTTCCTCGCCGAGGACGGCAACGGATGCGGCAGAGCGATCAGGATCACCGACATCTACGGCGAACGGCTGACCATCGACGGGATCGCCCTCGAACCGGACGTCGCGCAGCCGACCCGGGTCCAGTTCGCCAGGCACTGATCGTGTCGCTCGCCCATGGTCAGGACTACCGCTCACGGCTGATCGCGGTCCGGCCGGAGGCGAGGGGCGCTGCTACGCTCACGCCGACTGTTAACGCGCACATCGCAGGGAGACGGCAACCGCGGGAGATGGTCGCCGACGACGCGTCCGCAGAGTTCCACGACTTCTTCGAGCGCCACTACGCCGAACTGGCTCGTCTCGCCCACCTCCTGACCGGCGAGAAGGACGCGGCGGACGACCTCGCCGCCGATGCGCTGGTCGCCCTGTGGCAGCGCTGGGACCGGCTGCGGGCCGCGCAGCACCCGGTCGCCTACGCCCGCGGCGTGGTGGCCAATCTGGCGCGGGAATGGATCCGGAAGAGGGTACGCGAGCGACGGCGAGTGGCGCTGTTCTGGTCCTTCGACACCGAGCACGTGGACGGACCGGACGTTGCGGCCGTGCAGGACGTCCGAGCCGCGCTCACGCGGCTGCCGTTCCGCAAGCGGGCGTGCGTGGTCATGCGCCACGCCCTCGACCTGTCGGAGAGGGACACCGCCGCTGCGCTGGGCATCTCGGTCGGTACGGTGAAAAGCCAGACCTCGAAGGGGATGGCCGAGCTGGAACGGTTGCTCGGCGCGGATACGGTCGGCGAACTGGCCACAGGAGGGAGGAACCGATGAACGACGAGATCAGCCGACGGCTGCGAGAGGCCGCCGCGGCTCACGAGCCCAACCGCGCAAGGATCCTGGCACGCGTGGAGCGCGGCGCGGCCGACCCCGATGTCCGGCGCCGCACACCTTCGATCGCGAGGTCATGGCCCCGGGCGGCGATCGTCGGTGTCGTCTCCGCCGCCACCCTGGCGACCGGTGGTCTCGCCGTCGCTGCCGCCATCGGCGGAGCTCCGTTGCTGCCGGCCACCGCACCCGCTCCCACGGTCCCGTCCCCGACCGTCACGTCCCCGACCGTCACGCCCAGTCCGACGCCATCCTCCCGCACCACCACCACGACCGGTCCGGCTCCGGTCCCGTCCCCTTCCCCCACCTGGGGCAGCGCGCGTCCAACTCCGGACGAGAGCCGGGTCGAGGACGGGCCGCTGTGGTCCGAAGGCTCGCTGGACCCCCACAGCACCATCTATTGGGCCCAGAGCAACCTGACCCTCGAGACCACCAAGCCGCTCACCTCAGTCACCGTGGAACTGCGCATCGCCCAGACCGGCGGCATATGGAGCACCGGCAGCTGGCAGACCCTGCCGAGCGAGGACTTCACCGTCACCGTTCGGGAGTCCGGCCGTGCGCTGATCTACCGTTGGGCCCTCAAGCCGGGCCGCACCGTGCCGGCCGGACGGCACGAGTTCGCCAGCCAGTACAACCACGAGACCGGCGTCCGCAGTGTCGAGCGCGACAGCTACCACGTCGACGCCCAGACCGCAGACGGATCCTTCGCAGTCCGGGGAGGGTTCTCCCCGACCCGGTGAGGACGGTCTAGCTGAAGCGCCCCGCGTTTGCCCCGCCCCGGACGCCAACCACCGACACGAAACCGCAGGTGGATCGAGAAATACAACAAGACCCGGACCATCTGGTCCGGGTCTTGTCTTGGAGTAGCGGGGACAGGATTTGAACCTGTGACCTCTGGGTTATGAGCCCAGCGAGCTACCGAGCTGCTCCACCCCGCGTCGCAAGAACAACACTACCCGTGAACTGACCCGAACCCCAATCTGGGGCGCCGGGGTCTCGTCAAGCCCGACGCCGGCGCTACGGATGAGCGGGGCGCAGGTCGGAGCTGAAATCACGAAGGCCCGGACCTTTCGGTCCGGGCCTTCGTCTTGGAGTAGCGGGGACAGGATTTGAACCTGTGACCTCTGGGTTATGAGCCCAGCGAGCTACCGAGCTGCTCCACCCCGCGTCGCAAGAAGAACATTACACGCGAGGGGAAACGAACCCCTAATCGGAGGTGTCCCTCAGCCTCCGGAGATGAGCTCGGCAGCCTGGTCGACCTTGTCCTGAGCCTCCGCGATGAGACGCTCGCGCTCGGCGTAGTCGCCGGACTTGCCGGCCTCGTCGGCCTGGGCGAACAGGGCACGCGCGTCCTCGAGGAGCTGGCCCACCTCGCCGGGCGATTCACCGCCGGAAGAGGGTGGTGTGGTCTCGGCTGGTTCCTCGTCGGGATCGGAAGCCGTCGGAGGCGTCGGCGCGGCGCCGGTCAGCGCGACCTCGAGGGCCTCGCTCAGCGTCGAGCCGTAGCCGACCCGTCCGTCGTAGGAGACCAGCACGAAGGCCAGCTGGGCATAGCCCGAGGTCGAGGCGGTCGCTCGGCGGGCGTAGATCGGCTCGACGTACAGGATGCCGTTCTTCGCCGTCGGATACGTGACGACCTGGCCCCACACCGGCGCCGAGCCGGAGCGGTTGAACGAGGCGACCTCATCGGCGATCGCCTTGTCCGTACGGAACTCGTTGGAGACCATGCCCGGACCCTGGGTGTCGTCGGGGAAGCCGGTGGTGATCCGGATCTTCCCGTAGTCCTCCGAGGTGGCGTCCGAGTCGACCGACATCATCGCCGCCAGGTTGGGACGGTTGTAGGGCACGAAGGCGGACGTCAGCGACCAGCGTGCGGTGCCGGAGCCGGTGTCGAGGAACATCCGGTAGGGCGTCTGCTGGTGGTTGTCGTCGTTCGGGTCCTCGGGCACGGCCCAGCGCTCGTTGCCGGAGAAGAAGACGTCCGGGTCGGAGACGTGGTAGCGCGCCAGCTGGTAGCGCTGCACCTTGTAGAGGTCCTCGGGGTAGCGAAGGTGCTCCATCAGCTCCTTCGGGATCGACGACTTCGGCATCACGGTGCCGGGGAAGGCCGCCTCCCACGTCTGCAGGATCGGGTCCGCCTCGTCCCACTCGTAGAGGGTGACCGTGCCGTCGTACGCATCCACGGTCGCCTTCACCGCGTTGCGCATGTAGTTGATCTCGTCGGTCGGCAGCGTCTGCACCCCGGTCGAGGTCTGGGTGGCGTCGTCGGTCATCGAGGCGAACGAGTCACGCGCGGCCTGCGGGTAGCGGTCGGTGGTCGTGTAGCCGTCGACCACCCACTGGATCCGTCCGCCGACGACGACCGGGTAGACGTCGTCGTCGAGGGTCAGCCACGGCGCCACCTTCTGCACCCGCTCCTTCGGAGAGCGGTCGTAGAGGATCTCGGAGTTCTCGTTCACGCGCGAGGAGAGCAGGAAGTTCGTGGAGCCGAACTGGATGGCGTACATCAGCTGCCGGAAGTTGGAGCCGATCGGGACACCACCGGCACCCTCGTACGTCGTCCTGGTCTCGCCGTCCTCGGAGTTGTAGTCGAGCTCGACCGGGTTGCCCTTGCCGGCCTTGCCGACGATCGAGTACTCCGGCGAGTCCTCGCCGAAGTAGACCTTGTCCTGGAACTTGCCCTGGCCCGAGGTCAGGTCGTGCTGGCCGGTGCGGTCGCCCTCGGCCCACTGCATCTGGTTCGACTCGGTCTTGTCGTCGGCGCCGCGCATGTTGGCGTAGGAGGCGATCACTCCGTTGGAGTGGGTGTAGACCGTGTGCAGGTTGGTCCAGGTGCGGTCGGAGTCGGAGATGCCGGCCTGGTTGAGCTCGCGTACGCCGAGCACGACCGCCCGCTCCTTGCCGCCGACCTCGTAGGTGGAGATGTCCAGCGGCTCGTGCACCGAGTAGTAGGAGCGGCCCTGCTGGACCTGCTCGAACTCGCGGTGGACCACCGCGGGGTCGACGATCGGCAGCGAGGACGCGGTCTCGTCGAGCTGCTCGGGCGAGGCGCCGTCGGCCTCCGCCTGCGAGGTGTACTCGGTCACCTCGAGGTCGTCCTTGGCGATGCCGTAGGCGTCCTGAGTGGCCTTGATGTTGGCGGCCAGGTAGGGCTTCTCCTTGTCCTGCTCGCTCGGCCGGACCTGGAAGCCCTGCACGACCGCGGGCCAGATCATCCCGATCAGCAGCACCGAGATCGCGAACAGCGAGATCGCGATCGAGGGCAGCTGCCAGCTGCGCCGCCACATGTTGAGGATGAACAGCACGCCGCAGATCACCGCGATCCCGAGCAGGATCTGGTTGGCCGGGAGCACCGCGTGCTCGTCGGTGTAGGTCATCCCGTCCAGGCGGGGCCCGGAGCCGTTGACCAGGTCGTAGCGGTCGACCCAGTAGTCGAGCCCCTTGACCAGCAGGATCAGCCCGAGCATGGCGCTGAGCTGGATCTGTGCGGAGCGGGTGAACCGGTCGCGCTGCGCGGTGAGCCGGATGCCGCCGTAGACGTAGTGCACGATCATCGCGCCGATGGTGCCGAGGATCAGCCCGGTCAGCGCGAAGTTGACCAGGTAGTGCCACCACGGCAGGTCGAAGACGTAGAAGCCGATGTCCTTGCCGAAGAACTCATCGGTCTTGTCGAAGTCGCGCCCGTGGCGCCACATCAGATACGTACGCCACTGGCCGGCGCCCGAGAAGCCGGCGAAGATCCCCGATACACCAGCGACGCCGATCAGCAGCCAGGTGCGGATCGGAGCGATCGCGTCGCGGTAGCGGTCCAGGCCACCGATGTCGTCTGCCGGGTGGAAGTAGGGACGCGTGCGGTAGGCGAGGGCCGCGGGCAGCCCGATCATGATCGCCATCAGCACGAAGAAGATGACGAAGAGTGCCGTACGCGTCCAGAAGACCGTGCCGAAGACGCTGCTGAAGTCGATCGCGTCGTACCACAGTGCGTCGGTGTAGATGGCCGCGAAGGCGCTGATGCCGAAGAAGAGCACGATGACCGAGACTGCCGAGATCGCCAGCCATCGGTTGCGGCCGGTGCTCTGTGTGCGCGCCGGCGCCTGTGCCGGGTCGTCGTCGTCGAACAAGCTCATGCGTCACTCTCGCTGTCGGGGGTCTCCTCAAGAGTGACACGCAGCAGTTCGAGGAGCTCAGGGACCAGGTCGACGCCGCCGATGACCGACTGATCGTCGTCGTGCGCCTTCAACCGGAGAGCACAGTACGTAGCACCAGCACGTGTCGCGCCGGCCACGATGCGTACCTCTTGCCGGTCGGGGTGCGCCTTGGCGAACTCCGCGGCCGCCTCGGCGTCATCGGGGATCTTGCCGTCGGCGTCGGGCGGCAGCACGAGACGCTCGACGACCGCCGCGCAGCCGGTGACCCCGGCGGGCCAGGCGGTCGTCTGGAGGACCTCCTCCAGCTGGGTCGTCACCGGCACCTGGTCCTGCTCGATCGGGGTCAGCGACCCGTCCTGATCGGGAGCGTCCAGGCCCATCATCGTGGCGAGCGCGGGCTCGGCCTCGACGAGCGCGGCGGTGTCGACCAGCGCGAAGAGCCTCGCCGGTCCGTCCCAGCCCTCGCCGGCGACGTGGGCCTCGATCTCGAGGACCGCCGCGGCCAGGGCGGGGTCGGTCTCCAGGTCGAGACCGCGGCTGAGCTCAGGCGTGGGCTCAGGGGTGTCGTTCACTTCGTGCTCCCACAGGTCGGCAGCTTGGCATTCGGGTCCTCGGTCCAGGTTTCGATCGCCTTGATGGCGTCGTCGAGAGTCTCCACACGGGTCAGGCGCATGTCACCGTTCTCGGCACCCTCGACGTCTTGGCAGTTGCCGGCGGGCACCAGGAAGAGCTCGGCCCCGTCCGAGGCCGCACCCGGGATCTTCTGCTGGATCCCGCCGATCGGGCCGACGTTGCCGTCACCGTCGATGGTGCCGGTGCCGGCGATCTTCTTCTCGCCGGTCAGCGGCCCCTCGGTGAGGGTGTCGTAGACCGAGAGCGCCATCATCAGCCCGGCGCTCGGTCCGCCGATGGCCGGATCGAGGGTGATCTTGACGTCGTAGGGGAACTCGTAGGTCGCTCCCAGCGAGACACCGATGAAGGCCTTGCCATCCTTCTCGCCGGTCTTGATGGTCTCGGTGAGCGTCTTGCCCTTGCGCTCGATGGTCAGCTCGACCGGGTCACCGGGCTCGACCTTCTGCACCTCGGCGACGACCTCTTCGGGGGTGTCGACCGCCTTGTCGCCGACCTTGGTGACCACGTCGTCGGCCTTCAGCTTGCCGGCGGCCGGCGCGTCCTTGGTCACCTCGGCGACCGAGACCTCGTCGACGTCCTCACCGAGCCTGGTGAACGCCGCGGCGATCGCCGCGTCCTGGGCGCTGGCCATCTGCACCTGCCCGGCCTCGCGGTCGTCCTCGACGGTGCCCTGGTCGGGGTAGGCGACCTCGCGCGGGTAGACCGCCTCGGTGTCGCTCATCCATGCGCCGAGCAGGGTCCAGAGTCCGAGCCTTGCCTCGCGGGTGGTCTCGGAGACCGTGGTCATCCGCAGCTGTCCCTTGTCGCGGTAGCTCTTGTGGCCCTCGACCTGGACGATGTCCTTGCCGTCGAACTCGCCCAGGACGTTCACCGTCGGCCCGGGGCTGTAGATCGTGAAAGGCAGCGGAACGACCCAGGCGATCACGATCAGGGCAACCACGAGCGGCAGGGCGACAAGACCGGCCAGGGTGCGCTGTGTCATAGCGTCACCTTCTCATTCAAGACCAAGTGCACCCTAAGGGCCCGCCCAAGAATTGCCTGGCGGCCTGCGCCGCCAGGGCACGCACTGGCCGGCGTTGCCGCCCCTCGAAAGACCCCGGTATGCCTTCGGAGCGGCGCCTTGGCCAACACGCACCCTGACGACGCAGTCCATCCACGCAATTCTCGGCCGGCCCCTAAGAGGCATCGCGGTTGACACGGACCGCGACTCCGGTCGACCTGTCGGGCGGCGGCTGAGGCGCTGCGTACCTTCTCGAGCGCTCGCGCGTCTTCTCCTTCTCGAGCGCGATCCCGAGGCGGCGTACGACTTCTTCGCGGTCCTGCTCGCGCCCCTCACGTCCGAGGAACGCGACCCAGGCCATCGCCAGCACGGTGATGACCGCAGACGGTACGAGCCAGAGCAGGATGTCCACGTCAGAGCATGCCCGTGAACTCGGCGTCGAGCCAGGCGCTGTCCAGCGCGTGGCCTGGCAAGGCGGAGGAGAGAGGCGGCCCGGGGTTGGCCGTCGACCGACGACAACGCCGCCAGGGCGCGTGATGGGCGGCGCCCGGCCGGCGATCCGAGTTCATGGGCATGCTCTTAAGCCTATTTGGTGCGGCCAACGCCACGCATCAGGGCGCGCCGACCCACTCGTCGGTGCCGTCGGTGAAGACCTGGTGCTTCCAGATCGGCACCTCGGCCTTGAGGGTGTCGATGAGATCGCGGGAGGCGGCGAAGGCCTCGCCACGGTGGCCGGAGGCGGTGGCCACGATGACGGCGATGTCGCCGATGTCGAGGTGACCGGTGCGGTGGACGGCGGCGACACCCGCGACGCCGTGGTCGGCGGCCACCTTCTCGGCGACATCCGCCAGGCGCGCGAGGGCGGTCGGATGGGCCTGGTAGTCGAGGCCGGTCACACCCTTGCCCCCGTCGTGGTCACGTACGCGGCCGACGAAGAGCGTCACCCCGCCGGAAGCGTCGTCGTCGAGTGCGGCCAGCACCTCGGTGACATCGAGAGGGGTCTCTCGGATGTCGAGAAGCTTGACGGCGCCATTCTTCGGTTCAGCCATGAGAACAGCGTAGTGGTTGCTGACAGCGGGCTTCCGTAACCGCGTAGGCTGGACGTATGAGTCAGACCCCAGGTGGCCCCGACGAGCCGGAGGAGCCGGAGAACCCCTTCAAGGGCACGCCCTTTGAAGCGTTCTTCGGTGGTTTTCCCATCGGCGGCGTCGGCGGAGGCCCCGGCGGCATGCCTGACCTGAGCCAGATCTTCGGTCAGATCCAGTCGCTGCTACAGCCCTATGACGGCCCGCTGAACTGGGACGTCGCGATGGACCTCGCCCGCAAGGTCGCCGCGTCCACGCCCGACCCGACGCCTTCGCAGAAGCAGAAGGACGCGGTCGCCGACGCGATCCAGCTGGCCGACCACTGGTTGGAGGAGACCACGTCGTTCCCCTCCGGCGTGAAGTCCGCCACGGCCTGGTCGAAGGCCGAGTGGTTGGTCAACACCCTGGACGCGTGGAAGCCGCTGATCGAGCCGGTCGCGGCCTCCACCGCGGCCGCGATGAGCGGCCAGCTCCCCGAGGACATGAAGGCGCAGATGGGCCCGATGATCGGGTTCGTCGGCAAGGCGATGGGCGCGTTGTACGCGAACCAGGCCGGCACCGGCCTCGGTCACCTCGCCGGCGAGGTCATCTCCGTCTCCGACATCGGCATCCCGCTGACCGAGCCCGGTCAGGCCGCGCTGCTGCCGGTCAACGTCGAGCCCTTCGCCGAGGGCCTGGGCGTCAGCACCGACGACGTGCTGCTCTTCCTGGCCCTGCGCGAAGCCGCCCACCAGCGGCTCTTCGCCGGCGTGCCGTGGCTGCGTGACCACGTGGTCTCGGCCGTGACCGACTACGCGCGTGGCGTCGAGCTCAACATGGAGGCCATGCAGCAGCGCATCGAGGAGCAGATGCGCGGCCTGGACCTCTCGGCCATGCAGGACCCGTCCCAGCTGCAGAACATGTTCGAGGAAGGCATGTTCGAGGTGCCCGACTCTCCCGCGCAGAAGGCAGCGCTGGAGCGGCTCGAGATCGTGCTGGCGCTCGTGGAGGGCTGGGTCGACGAGGTCGTCGCCCTCGCCACCGCCGAGAGGATGCCGGTCGCGGCGCAGCTGCAGGAGGCCGTGCGCCGCCGCCGGGCTGCCGGCGGTCCGGCCGAGCAGACATTCGCGACCCTGGTCGGTCTGGACCTGCGGCCACGACGGCTGCGCGACGCGGCCGCGCTGTGGGGCTCGCTGCGCACCCGGCAGGGCATCGAGGCGCGCGACGGCGTCTGGATGTCCCCGGCGCTGCTGCCCACCTCGGCCGACCTCGACGACCCGCTCGGCTTCCGTGAGGGCGCCGAGGCTCCCGATGTCGACTCGATCGACTTCGACGCGGAGCTCAAGAAGCTGCTCGGCGGAACCGACTCCGACGGCCCCGGCGACGAGTGAGTCTGCACGCTGACGCGCTCGCGACCCTGCGGGCGTGGGAGGCTCCGTCGGCTCCCCAGGAGACCTTGCGGCAGCGCTACGTCTCCCATCTCGAGGCCGAGCCCACCGGGGTCTTCAAGTCGTGCGTCCCCGACCACCTGACGGCCTCGTGCGTGGTGCTCTCCGACGACGGTTCCGCGGTGCTGCTGACCCACCACCGCAAGGCGCGGCGCTGGTTCCAGTTCGGCGGTCATCTCGAGCAGGACGACCCGACCCTGTGGGCGGCCGCCGCCCGCGAGCTGCGTGAGGAGTCCGGGGTGCCCGACCTGGTGCCTCTGCCCGGCCTGGTGCAGCTCTCCGAGCACCCGGTCCCCTTCTGCGCTCCGTCCGGGGACGTCCACCACCTCGACGTACGCTTCATGGCCGTCGCTCCCTCCGGTGCAGTTCCGGCGGTGAGCGAGGAGTCGCTGGACGTACGTTGGTGGCCGATAGACGCGATCCCCGAGCCCGAGGACAACCTGCTCGAGCTCATCAAGCTCGCCCAAGCTCGCCTCTAGCGCCGGCCTCCCGGGGTCGTGCCGAGCGCTGTGTGGGCGGTCGGACGGCGGCTGACGGCGAGCGCGGAGGGCGGTTCACCGGCGTACCTGACGACGTCCCGGGTCAGATGGCTCTGGTCGGCATAGCCGTGACGGGCGGCGACCTCGGCGACGGTCAGCGTGCCGAGGCGATGTATCGAGCTTGTCGAGATGTCGGCGGCGGCGCGCTCGAAACGTACGACACCGGCAGCTGCCTTCGGGGTGAGCCCGACAGCGCGCTGGAAGCAGGTCGTGACGTACCGGTGGCTCCATCCGGTCTCGGCCACCAGGTCCCGGATGCGCACCTGCCCTCCGGACTCGGTGATCCGGTTCCACAGCCGGGACACCAGCGGGTCCGCCGGACCACCGGCCGGGCCGTCGGCCAGCGCCAGCAGCGCGGACTGGACCAGGTCGAACCTCGGCCGCCAGGTACCGGCCTCCGCGAGCTGCTCCGAGAAGGACGGTCCGAGCTCGGGGATCAGGTCCTCGACCGCGATCACCCTGCCGGCCACCTCGCGGCCCGGGATGCCGACCAGCCGGGAGACACCGAGCGGCGTCAGATAGACCTGCACGCACGCATGGCTACGCCCGGACCGGGTCGAGACCGGCCCGGGCATGAAGCCGGAGAGGAACGAGCCGTACGTCCCGGAGCCCTCCCCCGCGGCGACGTCGACGATCTCGAACGGGTCCCCGAAGGAGAGGACCAGCGGCAGCAGGGTCCCTGCGGGCTGGCGCCGCTCGAGCGGCACGGCCGACTGCTCGCGGAAGCCCACGATGCCCGCCACCAGACCCTGCAGACCAGGGTGGGTGGGCAGTCGTACGATCTCGCGGGTCACGCCCGTCATGTATCGATGATCGCCGGTCGATTTCGTTCAAGCCAGCCGATTCGAGCAGGCGCAGGCTGTCGTCATGCGAAAACTGGCGATCGTGGAGTTCTTGAGCGTCGACGGAGTCATGCAGGGACTGGGCTCCCCCGATGAGGACCGGGATGGTGGCTTCGAGCACGGCGGGTGGGGCGCGCCGTACGGCGCGGCGCTCGGGGAGGTCCTCTCCCCCGATATCGGCGCGCAGACCTCGGCGTACGTCATGGGACGGCGGACATACCAGAAGATGGCGGAGTTCTGGCCGACCCAGCCCGACACCAACCCCATGGCGGCGAGCCTCAACTCCGCCCCGAAGCACGTCGCGACCCGCACGCTCGACGACCTGGCCTGGAGCGGTGCGAGCGTGCTCGAGGGAGACGTTGTCGAGGCGGTCGCCGCCCTCAAGACCGAGGGGCAGGGAACCATCGTCGCGCTCGGCAGCGGTGATCTCGTCCGTCAGCTGATGAGCGCCGGACTCGTCGACGAGCTGCGGCTGTTCGTGCATCCGTTGCTGCTCGGCACCGGCAAGCGTCTCTTCGGCGATCTGCCGTTGCCGTGCTCGCTGCGGCTCGAGGACATCGTCTCGACGAGTCTCGGCACGGTCGCGCTCACCTATGCCGTGGGTCAGTCGATCTCTTCGACCCCTTCGACATCGTCCTCTTCGCCAGGAGGGGCGGGGAGCTTGGCGGCGGCGGACCAGCCGGCCAGGTAGCCCTTGGCACGCTCGGCCTGGGGATAGCGGTCGACCCACGCCCAGAACGCCTCGTTGTGCTTGGCCTCGAAGAGGTGGGCGAGCTCGTGGACGAGGACGTAGTCGACGACCCAGCTCGGCATGCCACGGAGCCGGTCGCTGAGCCGGATCGAACGGTCGCCGGGGGTGCACGAGCCCCAGCGGCTGTTCTGGTTGTCGACCCAGCGCACGGAGTCGGGCTTGGCCAGGCCGCCGAAGTACTGGTCGCTCAACGCGGTCGATCGCCGCATCAGATCATCGTCGCTGGGCTTGCGACGCCGTTCGGCCTTCTCCAGGCGGGCGACCATCTGCTCGACCCATTCGGCCTCCTCCCGCTGGGACATCGCGGCCGGGATCATCACGATGATGCGGTCGCCGTCACGGTAGGCGGAGACCGTACGCCGACGCCGCTTGCTGCGTCGCACCTCGATCTCCGGGCCGTCCATAGGTCAAGAAACTACCTGTTCGCCCAGGCCAGCAGGCGATCCCGAGGCCAGGTGTTGATGATCCGTTCCTCTTCGATACCCGCCGTTTCGGCTCGTTCGCACCCTAGGACGAGGAAGTCGAGCTGCCCCGGAGCGTGTGCGTCCGAGTCGATCGAGAAGAGGCAACCGGCGTCGCGGGCGAGCTCGAGGAGCTTGGTCGGCGGGTCTCTCCGCTCGGGCCGGGAGTTGATCTCGACCGCGACCTCGTGCTCGGCGCACGCCTCGAAGACCTTGCGGGCGTCGAACTGGCTGCCGGGCCGGGTGCCGCGGTTCCCGGTGACCAATCGACCGGTGCAGTGACCGAGCACGTTCATCCGGGTCGTGGAGACCGCCGTGACCATCCGCTTCGTCATCTGCTCCTTCTCCATCTTGAGCTTGGAGTGGACGCTGGCGACCCGCAGCTGGAGCTTGGCGAGCATCTCGTCGCTCTGGTCGAGGCTGCCGTCGTCGAGGATGTCGACCTCGATCCCCTTCAGCAGGGTGAACCCGTGTCCGGCGAGGTGGTCGTTGACCGCGTCGACGACGCCGAGCTGGCGCTCCAGGCGGGCGGCGCTGAGACCATTGGCGATCGTCAGCCGCGGGCTGTGGTCGGTGAGCACGAGGTACTCATGGCCCAGCTCGATGGCGGTGAAGGCCATCTCCTCGATCGGCGACCCGCCGTCGGACCAGTCGGAGTGGCTGTGCAGGTCGCCGCGGAGCCTGCTCCGCAGCCTCTCCCCCGCTCCGGCGGCGGTCAGCGGACCGCCGTGGACGCGCTCGGTCTCCTGCAGCCGCTGCGGAACCTCGCCGCGCGCGGCCTCGGTGATGACCTTGGCCGTGCTCGCCCCGACCCCGCTCAGCTCGGTCAGGGTGCCCTCGGCCGCCCGGCGGCGTACGTCCTCCTCGGAGAGGGGCAGGATCGCTGCCGCCGCGGCGCGGAACGCCTTCACCTTGTAGGTGTCCTCGCGCCCGCGCTCGAGCAGGAATGCGATCCGACGCAGGGCTGCGACGGGGGACAACGGCTCGCCTACCAAATCTTCCTCCAACTATTTTTGCCTCCACAGGCGGTGGAGAATGCTTTTCCCAGGTCAAGGTCTGAATTCAACCGAATATTCGCCACTCGGTCACCTTGGTTACTCACAGGAAAGCGCGTGTCTTCCACCGGCTGTCCCCAAGCAAAGCGGGGTTGTCCACATCTTGTCCACAAGCAACGCGGAGTGGGACGTTGACGCGCTCCCACATCCTCTTTAAGTTCGATGTCAGTGGGACCCCCGGCGCCGCCGGACGGCCTTCGCAAGGGGAAGGCGAAGGACGATCCAGGCACCGGGGGTCCCTCCAGTTTTGTCCCCACCCCGAGACCTTCGCGAGCGCCTTCGGCAGACCTTCGATGCGTCGTCGAAAGCCCCGAATCCCCCGGTATGACGCCAACACGCCGACACTCGCTTGATAGCCCGTGTTGCCGCAGGAAGCGCCGCGTGTCGTAGGGTCGAGTTGGCTCGTCATGACGAGCTTCCGACGGGCTTCCCTGACAACCCCGTCGCGACGACCAGTTACATATAGGCAAGGAGGCCGTCATGGCGGAGACCTGGAGCGGCGAGTTCTACTGCGTGAAGTGCAAGGAGAAGCGCGAGGCGACCGGTGAGATCCGGGTGAACGACAAGGGCACCAAGATGGCCAAGGCCGTCTGCCCCGTCTGCAGCACCAACCTCAACCGCATCCTCGGTAAGGCCTGACCACTCAGTTCATCCTGAGCTCACGCGGCGGCGTCCCCGGCATGTCCGGCGGCGCCGCTGCCACGTTTTGCCGAAGCGTCAGCCCCGTCGGCCGAAGCGTCACCCGAGTACCAACTCGGCCGACGCGCGTGACGTCTCGGCAGGTTATCCACAGGCTCTGTGGATTGTTGCTGCAGGAAATCCAGCGCGGTGTGAGACTCCCCGGCATGAGCACGCGCTACCGGATTCGGCCGGGGTATGTGGCCGTACGACGTGATGAGACCCGACTCCAGATCGGCATCGACCCGCCACGGCGGGCGATCGTGCAGGACGGCGTGGAGGTACGCCGCCTGCTGACCGACCTCGCCGCCGGCCGGGCGGTCGAGCCCGACCACTTGCCCGGGCGCCACGCGATGCAGCAATTGGGCAACGCCGGCCTGCTGATGGACGCGGACGGCGGCGAGCCGCCACCACGGCTGGGCTTCGACGGTCCGCCGGCCCTGCTGTCGGCGGCACGGGCACTGATCGGACCGGCGGCCTCGACGCCGAGCATCCCGGACATCGTCGTACTCCTCTCCGAGGGTCCGCTCGACCGCGAACGAGCGGACGAGCTGGTGCGCGAGGGCCGGGCGCACCTGGTCGTCGAGAGCGGACCCGACACCTGGACGGTGGGCCCACTGGTCGTACCCGGGGTGACCGCATGCCTACGCTGCGTCGACGCGGCCCTCGCCGAGGAGGACGAGCGGCGGGCCGTGGTCGTGAGCCAGCTCGTCGGCAACGAGGTCCCGAGCGACGCGCTGCTGCAGTCGCTCGCGCTCTCCTGGGCCGTACGCGACGCCCGCACCTACCTCGCCGGACGCACCCCCGCTTCGTGGTCGGCGTCGGTGGTCCTCACCCGCGACGACGTGCCCACCGTCCGGTCCTGGCTGCGGCATCCCTACTGCGGCTGCGCCTGGGACCTGATCGCCTCGGCCGGGACAGGGGCGGGCGAACCGGCTTGACCTGCGCCGACGCCTCCGGCACCCTTGCGGACATGGTCACGAAGAGCGCGCTGCGACGACGAGGCATGGGTCTCTGACCCCG
The DNA here is from genome assembly GCF_042788075.1 of Nocardioides sp. YIM B13467. Lineage (NCBI taxonomy): Bacteria > Bacillati > Actinomycetota > Actinomycetes > Propionibacteriales > Nocardioidaceae > Nocardioides > Nocardioides sp. YIM B13467. The sequence goes on along the minus strand of NZ_JBHZPJ010000046.1, from coordinate 3,992,752 downwards.
CCCTCGCGTCAGCCTGCCCTCTTCACCTCCTAGGACCACTCTCGTGCACGAGCACACTCTTGCCCTGTCCGCACACCTGCAGGACGCCGTCGTCACCTGCTTCGGCGAGGCCTACGCCGGCATCGATCCCGAGCTGCGGCCGGCCACCCGGCCCGAGTTCGGCCACCTCCAGTCCAACCTGCCGCTGCGGCTGGCCGGTCCGCTCGGCCTGCCGCCGCGGGAGATCGGCGCCCGCCTCATCGATGCCGTCGACCTCTCGACAAGCTCGATACATCGCCTNGTTGCGCCGACTCGGCTACACCAGGCTCGGCTACTTCTCGAAGACTGCCTGGTCGAGGACGCGGCGCTCGTCGTCGGCCAGGACGACCAGCTCCTCGCGGGTGAGGCCAGTGCCTTCGCCAGTGGGGGAGAGGTTGATGAAGAACTCGTGCTTGACGGTGTCGTGGAAGGAGGTCTCCCGCATCGAGATGAAGTCGAGGTCGGCGAGGTCCTGGAGCAGCAGGCGGAGGTGGTTCGGGGTGCAGACCCAGTTGTGGGTGTCGATGTAGCGCTCCCCGCGCTGGGCCTCCTCGCCACTTGCCTTCACGGCGTCCAGACCGTGGGCGAAGGTGTAGTCGCCCTTGTGGCGCGGACCCCAGGCGGTGATGCCGCCGTGCTTGGCCGCGTTGAGCCGCTCCTCGATGACCGCGCCCATGGTGTGCACCGACGACGGGTAGAGCGAGGCGTCGATGACGCGCGAGAGCGAGGCGCGCTCACGGAAGCGGTCGAAGCAGTAGCGGTGGTCGGGGATGACCAGGGCGAGTACGCCGTCGGGGTTGAGCAGCTTCTCGCACTCGTTGATGAAGTCGATCATCGAGGTCGTGTGCTCGATGACGTGGGACGCGACGACGAGGTCGAAGCGCTCCGGGATCACGTCTGACCAGGGAGTTCCCGGCCGGAAGACGTAGTCGACCTCCTCGATGTCATCGGGGTCGTACTGGGAGAAACCGGCATAGCGCTGAACCAGACCCTCACGGTCGAGATAGTCGACGATGCGTACGTCATAGCCGTCCCGCTTGGGCAGGATCGCGTTGTGCGCGGGGCCGATCTCCAGGATCAGGGCGTCGGGCTTGACCCCGGCGAGCACCTGCTCGCGCCGCAGCTCGAGCCGGTCCAGGCCGGGGATGGCCGGCACCGCGGTGGTGCGGTTTCGGTCGCCCTGCAGCCCCTCCACCTTCGTACGCAGCTTCTGGTTGCGCTGCTTGAGCTCGTCGATCCGGCCGTGCAGGCGCGCGGCCTCGGCATCGGCGGCACGGACGGTCTGCAGACCTGCGGCGGCGAGGCCGCGGCGTACGGCGCCCCTGAAGGTGGGCAAGACAGGTCCTCCTGAGAAGAGAGATTCAGCTTTTGCGGGGTGGGATGTAGGGCTCGGCGGCCAGTGCGGCCCGGCCGCGCTCGGCGCCGAGGGCGTGCTCGTCGTCGGGCACGGCCTTGTCGTTCTCGGGGTCGAGCACGTCACGCATGAGGTCGGGGACGAGCGAGCGGCCCAGCACGATGTGCAGGTGGTAGGTCAGCCAGTCGTCGAACGAGTAGTCCCCCGAGAAGGCGCCGGCGGCGAGCTCGGCCCGGGTGGGCGTGCGCGCGAGGTAGGCATCCTGCAGGGTGCCGTTGAGGTAGCGCTGGTAGTCGCGCATCCCGTGGTGACGCGGGCTCGGCTTCAGGTCGGGGTTGGCCTCGTAGCCCTTGCCGGCGTTGATCACCTTGCGCTCGAGCTGGGCCCAGGAGCGCCAGGGGAGGTGGAGCACCTCGAGAGCGACCTCGTCGGGCGGTTGGCCGTTGCTCATCAGCGAGACGAAGTGGTTGCCCTGGACGACCTTGATGTCCGACTCGCCGCGGTGGATGGCGTTGGGCGTCGGATGCGCGTGGAGCCCGACCGCCTCGAGGCGCTCGTCGGAGCGCCGGTCGCGCCACTGGAGCCGATTGACGCCGCCGCCGGTCCAGGCGGGCGGGCCGACGAGGTTTTCGACCTCGACGGTGAACGCGTTCAGCGACAGGGGAGTGGCCTCGAGCGCCTGGCGTACGGTCAGGCCCTTGTCCTTGGGCACCAGGAACTCGTCGGCGTCGAGGTTGAGGACCCAGTCGGCGCGGAAGTGGGTGCGGGCACGTCGGGCCATCGAGGTGACGACCTTGCCCTGCTGCTTCTCGTGGACGGGGTCGTGGTGGAGCTCGACCCGTCCCGTGGCGGCGTACCGCTCGAGCACCTCGGTGGTGCCGTCGACCGACGCGTTGTCCGTGACGATCAACGTGTCGACACCCTGGTCCAGGTGGTGCTCGATCATCGCTGCGACGATGTCGACCTCGTCCCGGACCATCATTGTCCCGATGATCCTCATGCCGTGAAACACTACCGGCCCGGTGGACGTTGTCGAGATCCCGCGCCGAAAGACGGGACGCCCCGGGCGCGGGCGCGCGTGCAGGCGCGTGCCGTTGTGTGCTCGGGGGGGCGAGGTGTGCGAGGGTGGACGCCGTCCGTGCGTATCCAGAAGGGGGCTGGCCGAGCCAGTGACGACCATCCTTGTCATCTTCGTGGCGATGCTGCTCATCGTCGCGCTGGCCGGACTCGTGATCGTCTACACGGTCTTCCCCCACCGCGGACAGAAGATGCCGTACGCCACCAAGCTCGGTGAGGCGATGGAGCGGGCCGTCGACACGGCCCCCACGCTCAGTCCGGCCACCCGCCTGCAGACCCGCCGCGAGGACCATCTCACCGAGCTGCTCGGTGAGCGCAAGCCAGGGACTACGGAAAAGAACCGGTAGCGTCCCGCACCTCGATTCCGTGCCGCAGGCCGCACGCTGCGCACGCACCTCGCGGCGTTGGCGCCGCTCGGAAGACACCCGGTATGCCGTCGCGACGCCGCCGTGCGATGCACGCACGCATCGCACGGCCTACGACACGGACTCTCGGTTTGGGCCGCTAGTTTGATTGGATGAGGCCCATGGAAATGGTCACCCTCATCGTCATCATCGCGGTCGCCGCTGTCGCGATCATCGGCGGCGGCATCGTCGGCCTGGTCGCCAGCACCCGGCGCCGCAAGGACCGTTCGCTGCCGACCGAGGCGGGGACCGATGTCATCACCCGTCCTGAAGAGCCGACGGTCGCGGAGGCCGAGCCGGAGACGGTGCCGGCCGAGCCCGCCGCTCCGGTCATCGAGAAGCCGGAGAGCACCGCCTCCCGCCTGGTGCGGCTGCGCCAGCGCCTGGCCGGCTCCAACGCGCTGGGCCGCGGACTGCTCAACCTGCTCTCGACCGACAAGCTCGACGAGGACACCTGGGAGTCCATCGAGGATCTGCTGCTCACCGCCGACATCGGCGTCGCCCCGACCCAGGAGCTGGTCGAGGGCCTGCGCACCCGGCTGCGCGTCGAGGGCGGCAAGGTCGACGCCAAGGCGGCGCTGCGTGACGAGCTGATCAAGCTGGTCGACCCGGGCATGGACCGCCGGCTCCAGGTCAGCGGTGCCGACGGCGCCCCCGGTGTGGTGCTGATGGTCGGCGTCAACGGCACCGGCAAGACCACCACCACCGGCAAGCTCGCCCGGATCCTGGTCTCCGAGGACCGCAAGGTCGTACTCGGTGCCGCCGACACCTTCCGCGCCGCTGCCGCCGAGCAGCTGACCACCTGGGGCGAGCGCGTCGGCGTCGAGGTCGTACGCGGCCCGGAGGGCACCGACCCGGCCAGCGTCGCCTTCGACTCGGTCAAGGAGGGCCTCGACACCGGCGTCGACACCGTCATCGTCGACACCGCCGGACGGCTGCAGAACAAGGCCGGCCTGATGGACGAGCTCGGCAAGGTCAAGCGCGTCATCGAGAAGCAGACCCCGGTCACCGAGGTGCTGCTCGTCCTCGACGCCACCACCGGCCAGAACGGCCTCATCCAGGCCCGCGTCTTCAGCGAGGCCGTCGCGGTCAGCGGCATCGTCCTGACCAAGCTCGACGGCTCCGCCAAGGGTGGCATCGTCGTCGCCGTGCAGCGTGAGCTCGGTGTTCCGGTCAAGCTCGTCGGCCTCGGTGAGGGCCCCGACGACCTGGCTCCGTTCACCCCTGAGGCCTTCGTCGACGCGCTTCTGGGCTAGTAAGGCGTGCCACATGGCAGGATCGCCGGTATGCGCCATTCACTCGCCGGCCGGGCCGAGACTTCCATGCAGGCACGACTGCTCGCCCAGCTCCGTGACGAAGGCCCGCTCTCGCGGGTTCAGCTCGCTGACCGGCTGAACGTCTCCCGCACCACGATCGCGGCCGAGGTCGGCAGGCTCACCGAGCTGGGCATGGCCCACGAGGTGGGGCCGGCGGCCTCCCGGGGCGGCCGGCGCTCGACCCTGGTCGACCTCGCGCCGGACATCCGGTTCGTCGGCATCTCGATCGGCGCCACCAGCATGTCGGTGGGCCTCACCGACGGCCGGCTGTCGGTGATCGGCACCCGCACCCGGGCGTGCGACATCCGCAGCGGCCCGGAGAAGGTGCTCGCGACCGCGCTCGACGAGGTACGCGCGCTCCTGGACGAGCACGACGTCAGCGAGCCGATGGGCGCGGGCGTCGGCGTACCCGGACCGGTCGACTTCCACCGCGGCGTCTCGGTGTCCCCGCCGATCATGCCGGGCTGGGATGGCTACCCCGTGCGCGACGCGGTCGCCCGGGAGCTGGGCTGCCCGGTCGTGCTCGACAACGACGTCAACGTCCTCGCGGCGGGGGAGCAGCACGCCGGCGTCGCCCGGACCGCTCGTGACTTCCTCTACGTCAAGATCGGCACCGGCATCGGCTGCGGGATCGTCGTCGACGGGGAGCTCTACCGCGGCGTCGACGGCTGCGCCGGCGACATCGGCCACATCCGCGTCGAGGACTTCGGGCCCACCTGCGCCTGCGGCAACACCGGCTGCCTGGAGGCGTTCTCCGGAGGGGCGGCGCTCGCTCGCGAGGCGCTCGCCGCGGCCCGTTCCGGACGCTCGCCCGTGCTGGCCGAGCTGCTCGCGGAGAAGGGCGAGCTGAGCGCCGAGGACATCGCCATCGCGGTGGCCCGCGGCGACGCCCAGGCGGTCCAGCTCATCCGGGAGAGCGGACACCGCATCGGCCAGGTCCTGGCCAGCCTGGTCTCGTTCTTCAACCCCGGCCTGATCGTCATCGGCGGCCGGGTCAGCAAGCTCGGCCATGGCCTGCTCGCCGAGATCCGCAGCGTGACCTACCGCCGCTCGCTGCCGCTGGCGACCGGCAACCTCCCGATCGTGCTCAGCGAGCTGGGCGACGAGGGCGGCGTCATCGGGGCCGCCCATCTGATCAGCGCCTCGGTGTACGCGCCCAGCAGCGGAGAGGTGTAAACCCCCACTCTCGACCGCCTCAGAGGCGCGCTGTCGTCCCATCTTTCGAAATCATCTTGCGAAAGTACGCAAGTCACTTGACGTGACCGGCGTCACATCGGTACGTTCGCGGACGATCTCGCTCCCCTCCCATGACAGCGAGAGAAGGAGATGGACCGTGCGCAGATTCACCCTCTGGAGCGTCGCCACCACCGTGGTATCCGGCCTCCTGGTTCTGCCCCTCACGACGTCCGCGGACGCGGCCCCCACGGCCGCCCCGCCGCCGGACACCGACTTCGAGAAGGTGACCCTCAACGACCGCCCCGGTGAGCCGATGGACCTGGCGGTCCTGCCCAACGGGGATGTCCTCCACACCACCCGCGCCGGGAAGGTGTGGCTCAACGACGCCGACACCGGCGTCAACAGCGTCGCAGCCGAGTTCGACGTCTACCAGCACGACGAGGAGGGTCTGCAGAGCATCGCTCTGGACCCCGGATACAACGGCCGGACCAACAAGTGGGTCTACGTCTACTACTCGCCCCCGATGGACACCCCTGTCGACGACCCGGCCACGCCGGACGTCAACGAGGGTGACGCCCCGGAGTTCGGCACGCCCGCCGACTTCGAGCCCTTCAAGGGCGCGATCCGGCTCTCGCGCTACAAGTACGCCGGCGGCAAGATCGACCTGTCGACCGAGCAGCAGATCATCGACGTACCGGTGGACCGCGGGCGCTGCTGCCACGTCGGCGGCGACATCGTCTTCGACTCCGCGGGCAACCTGATCCTCGCCACCGGCGACGACACCGACCCGTTCCAGTCCGACGGGTACGCCCCGCTCGACGACCGCGAGAACCGCAGCCCCGCCTTCGATGCGCGGCGTACGGCCGCCAACACCGACGACCTGCGCGGCAAGCTCCTCCGGATCAAGCCGGGGCGTACGGGCGGCTACACCGTCCCGAAGGGCAACCTCTTCAAACCAGGTACGGCGAAGACCCGGCCGGAGATCTACGCGATGGGTCTGCGCAACCCGTTCCGGATCGAGATCGACCCGGAGACCGATCGGATCTACGTGGCCGACTACTCGCCCGACGCGTCCTCGGCCAACCCGGACCGCGGCCCGGCGGGCCAGGGAAAGTGGACCGTCGTCAGCAAGCCGGCCAACTACGGCTGGCCGCTGTGCGCGACCGCCGAGATGCCCTACCGCGACTATGACTTCGCGACCGGGACCTCGGGGCCGGCGTTCGACTGTGACGCCCCGGTCAACGACTCTCGGCACAACACCGGGCTGACCCAGCTCCCGCCGGTCACCCAGCCGACCGTCTGGTACACCTACAGCCAGTCCGCGGAGTTCCCAGAGCTCGGTACGGGCGGCATCGCCCCGATGGCCGGCCCTGCGTACGACTTCCGGAAGTCCGCGACCAAGAACCCGCTCTCGGGTGCCTGGCCGGCGTACTACGACGGCGTTCCGCTGTTCGCGGAGTGGGGCCGGGACTACATCAAGGGCATGCGGCTCGACGCCGACGGCGAGCTCACCGGCATCGAATCCGTGCTCTCCACGTTCGCCACGGACAACGTGATGGACCTGGAGTTCGGCAAGGACGGCTCGCTCTACATGCTCGAGTACGGCGACGGGTTCTTCAGCGAGAACGAGGAGGCCCAGGTATCCCGGATCGACTACATCGCCCGTACCGGCAACCACAGCCCGAAGCCGGTCATCAGTGCCGACAAGACCGCGGGTCAGCCGCCGCTGACCGTCGCCTTCGACAGCGCCGGGACGACCGATCCCGACGGTGACCGCCTCGTCTACCAGTGGGACTTCGACGGTGACGGCACGTTCGACGCCACCGGGAAGACCGCCACTCACACCTACGAGGAGCCGGGGGCCTACCGTGCGACTCTGACCGTCACGGACAAGGGCAAGGCGGGCCGCGGCAAGCACGCCTCGGCTGACGTCGATGTCGTCGTCGGCAACGATGTTCCGGTGGTGACACTGACGACGAGCCCGGCGCCCGGCGAGGCGTTCCACTTCGGCGACACCGTCCAGTTCCAGGTCGAGGTGACCGATGACCAGGCCGTCGACTGCGACCGGGTCTCGGTGACGTACGTCCTGGGCCACGACGAGCACGGGCACCCGCAGTCCACCGCGAACGGCTGCAGCGGCTCGATCGTGACGACCGTGCCCGGTGGTCACGACCCCGGGCAGGACGACCTGAACGCCGTCTTCGTGGCGGAGTACACCGACCCCGGCGAGGGCGACATCCCGGCGCTCACCGGCTCTGACGAGGTGGTGATCGCACCCAGCGAGTGACCCTCGCGATCGACCTGAAAGGGGCATTCGGCCAGCCATGGCCGGGTGCCCCTTTCGGCTACTTTGTCCAATTACTTTTCAAAGTTCGACAGAAACTTTGCAGAAACCGCCAAGAAAGGGTTGTACAACGTGAGCGCGGTCACTAGTTTGTCTCTCAGTCACCGAATTCTGTGACTGCTATCACAGGCTGTGTCTGTGATGAACACCGACACCCCGGACAGGAGGCAGCCGTGCGCGACGCAGACATCACCGTGCGGGTCTCCGCCACCGCCGACCCGGCCGCAGTGCGGACCGCGCGGATGGGCCTGCTCCTGCGGTCGCTCCGCGACCGCGGCCCGCGCTCGCGTGGGCGCCTGGCCGAGGAGACCGGACTGACCCGCACGGTCGCGACCGGACTGATCGAGGAGCTCGCCGAGCTCGGGCTGGTCTCCTGCGAGGACGCCGACCGCCGCGGCGCCGGCCGCCCCGGTGTCCAGGTCCGGCTCGTCGGCAGCTCGGTGTGCGGGATCGGTGCCGAGATCAATGTCGACCATCTCGCCGTCGTCGCCGTCGACCTCGCCGGGGACGTGATCGCCGAGTTCCGTCGCGGCATCGACGGACGCAGGCTTCCGCCCGAGGGCGTGCTGGCCGAGCTCGCCGTCCTGGTCGCCGACGCCCTCGCCGAGGCACGGACCGCCGGCACCACCGTCGCGGGCATCACCGTCGGCGTCGCGGGCCTCGTCGACACCGCCACGCAGCGGGTCACCCTCGCCCCCAACCTCGGCTGGCGCGACATCGACGCCGCCGAGGACGTACGCCGCCGGCTGGCCGCCGTCGCCGCGCCGGTGCCGCCGGTGCGCGTGGCCAACGAGGCCACCCTCGCCGCCACCGCCGAGCTCGACCCGGCCGACGCCGACCGCGCCGACATGGTGGTCCTCTACGGCGAGGTCGGCCTGGGCGGCGCGATCGTCAGCGGCGGCCGGGTGGCCCCGGGCCGGCACGGCTGGGCCGGCGAGATCGGCCACCTCCCGGTCGACCCTCGCGGGCGGCTGTGCGGCTGCGGCCGCACCGGCTGCTGGGAGACCGTGGTCGGTCTGCGGGCGCTGCTCGAGGCGGCCACCGACCCCGACGACCCGGTTCGCGACCCCGTGCTGACCCTGGAGGAGCGCCTCGCCACCCTGGTCGAGCGGGCCCGGCTCGCCGACGGCCGCACCCTGGCCGCGCTGGAGGAGGTCGGGACCTGGCTCGGCACCGGCGCCGCCGTCCTGGTCAACACGCTCAACCCCGGCACCGTCGTGCTCAGCGGCTACTACGCCGTGCTCGGCGAGTGGCTGCGGCCGGCCGTCGAGGCGCGGCTCGCCGCCGACGTCCTCGCACCGCGTGCCGGTGGCACCCAGGTCGCGATCTCTGCCTTCGGCCCCACCGCCGCGGTACGCGGCGGCGCACTGGTCTCCCTGGAGCCGGTGCTCTCCGACCCCACCGCCCTCGCCGAACTGCACGGAGGAACCCGATGACCCAGACCCCGAAGCCGTCGCCGGACGGCCCCGCCGCCAGCGCAGACGGGGGTGACGTACTTCTCGAGATGACCGGGATCGTGAAGCGGTTTCCTGGCGTGCTCGCCCTCGGCGGAGTCGACCTCGACGTCCGCGCGGGGGAGGTGCACTGCCTTCTCGGACAGAACGGCGCCGGCAAGTCGACCCTCATCAAGGTGCTCTCGGCGGCGTACCAGCCCGACGAGGGGGAGATCCTCTGGGAGGGCGAGCCGGTCCGGCTGACCACGCCGGTCGCCGCCATGAAGCGCGGCATCTCGACGATCTACCAGGAGCTCGACCTGGTGCCCGGGCTCACCGTGACCGAGAACATCTTCCTCGGCCACGAGCTCGCCACGGCCGGGTTCAGCCGCCGCAGCGAGGCGACCCAGCGGGTGCGTACGCTCCTGGCCCGGCTCGGCCACAGCGAGGTCGACCCGAACAAGCTGGTCGGCGATCTCTCGCCCGCCGGGCAGCAGATCGTCAGCATGGCGCGGGCGCTGTCCCACGACACCCGCCTGCTCATCCTCGACGAGCCGTCGGCGGTCCTCGACCAGGAGGAGGTGGACAACCTCTTCCGGGTGATGCGCGGCCTCACCGCGGAGGGCGTCGCGATCATCTACATCTCCCACCGCCTCGAGGAGATCCGCCAGATCGGCGACCGGATCACGGTCCTCAAGGACGGCCGCACGGTGGCCACCGGGCTCTCGGTCGAGGAGACCCCGACCCGGGAGCTGATCACGCTGATGACCGGCCGCCAGATCGAGTACGTCTTCCCCGCGCGCCCCGTGATCGCACCCGGACGGGATGGCACGCCGGTGCTCGAGGCCACCGGCCTGTCCGGCGACAGATTCCGCGACATCGACCTCCGCGTCCACGCCGGCGAGATCGTCGGTCTGGCCGGTCTGGTCGGCTCCGGGCGCTCGGAGATCCTCGAGACCGTCTACGGCGCCCGCCGCTCCAGCGCGGGCACGGTCACCGTCAACGGCCGCCGGCTGCGTCGTGGCTCGGTGCGCGCCGCGGTGGCGGCCGGGATCGGCCTCGCTCCCGAGGAGCGCAAGAGCCAGGCGCTGCTGCTCGACCAGGCGGTCTACCGCAACGTGACCGTCTCGTCACTGAACCGGTTCTCCAAGGGCAGCTTCCTCGACAGTGGCGCCGAGCGCCGCGCTGCCGAGGAGCTCAGCCGCTCGCTCGACGTACGTCCGGCCGGGGTGGAACGGCCGGTCCGCAACCTCTCGGGCGGCAACCAGCAGAAGGTCGTGCTCGCCCGTTGGCTGCTGCGCGACTGCAAGGTGCTGCTCCTCGACGAGCCCACCCGTGGCGTCGACGTCGGGGCACGCACCGAGATCTACAACCTCGTCCGCCGCCTGGCCGACGAAGGTGTCGCCGTGGTCGTGGTGTCCAGCGAGGTGGAGGAGGTGCTCGGTCTCGCCGACCGGGTCCTCGTCATCAGCGAGGGCTCCGTCGTCCACGAGGGACCCGCCACCGAGATCGACGAGTCGAAGGTCCTGGACCTCGTGATGGAAGGAGAGGTCGCATGAGCGACACGCCTACGAACGCTGCCGTGGCCCAGGGGGACACGGCTCGGGTCGAGAAGGAAGCGGCTCGCCGGGCGGAGCCCGGTGGCCTCGGCCAGCTGATGCGCAGCGGCGCAGGCCACAACCTCGGCCTGGTCCTGGCGCTGGCGCTGCTGGCCCTGGTCGGCGTCGTCTCCGGCGGCGATCGGTTCGCCTCGGTCGACAACGTGATGACGATCCTCCGCCTCGCGGCGGTGATCGGCGTGGTCAGCATCGGGATGACGTTCGTCATCACCGGCGGTGGCATCGACCTCTCGGTGGGTGCGCTCGTCGCGCTCTCCTCGGTCTGGTGCACGACGTTGTCCACGCAGGCGATGGCCAACGACTACCACTGGATCTTCATCGTCACCACGGCGCTCCTGGTCGGCGCGGGCGCCGGTCTGATCAACGGCCTGCTGGTGGCGTACGGCGGCGTGGTGCCGTTCATCGCCACGCTCGCGATGATGGCCAGTGCCCGCGGTCTGGCCGAGATCATCTCGGCGCGCAAGACCCAGATCGTCAGCGTGCCGGGCTTCACCGACGCGTTCTCCCGCGACATCTTCGGGATCTCGGTCCTGGTCTGGATCTTCGTCATCGTGGCCGTGATCGGCTGGGTCGTGCTCAACCGCACCACCTTCGGCCGGCGCACCCTGGCCATCGGCGGCAACCCGGAGGCCTCGCGTCTGGCAGGCATCAACGTACGCCGCCACACCGTGCTCCTCTACGTGCTCGTCGGCCTCTGCTGCGGCATCGCCGCGATCATGCTGGTCAGCCGCACCACGACCGGCAGCGCCACCCACGGCCAGCTCTACGAGCTCGACGCCATCGCCGCGGTCGTCATCGGCGGCACCCTGCTCGCAGGCGGGCGCGGCACCATCGTCGGCACCGTCTTCGGGGTGCTGATCTTCACGACCCTCACCAACGTGTTCGTGATCAACAACCTCTCGATCTCCGCTCAGGCCTTCACCAAGGGCCTGATCATCATCGCCGCCGTGCTGCTGCAGAAGCGGTTCTCACGACAGCCAGGGTCATGACCGCCCGACGCCATCCAGACATCCAGCCAGCCGTCCACGGCTCTCGGACCAATCCCTTCTCCACCTCGCACGATCTAGGAGCACTTCCATGAAACTGAAGTCCACAGCAAGAATCGTCGTCGCCGGCCTCTCGGTGCTCGCCCTCTCGGCGTGCATCAGCAACACCCCCGAGAAGTCCGAGAACGTCGGTGGCACCTCCAACGCTAAGGCCGGCTCCAACGACGAGAAGGGCGACACGGTCGTCATCGGCTTCTCGGCCCCCGCCGCCGACCACGGCTGGATGGGTGCGATCAGCGAGCAGGCCAAGACCGCTGCCGAGGCCTACGAGGACGTCGACCTGCGCCTGGCGGAGGGCACCAACGACGTCAGCCTGCAGATCAGCCAGGTCGAGACCTTCATCAACGACAAGGTCGACGCCATCGTGCTGCTGCCCTTCGACGGCGCCGCGATGACGCCGGTGGCTCTCAAGGCGATGGAGGCCGGCATCCCGGTCATCAACGTCGACCGTGAGTTCAACGACCCCAACGCCGCCCGGGTCACCGTGCTCGGTGACAACTACGGCATGGGTGTCTCGGCCGGTGAGTACGTCTGTGAGCAGGCCGGCGGCAAGACGGACGCCGTCGTCGCCGAGATCGCCGGCATCGACTCGCTGCCGCTGACCCAGGACCGAAGCAAGGGCTTCAAGGACGCGCTGGCCAAGTGCGACCTCGACGTCGACAACCGGGTCGCCGCCGACTTCACCGTCGAGGGCGGCGAGAAGGCGGCCTCCAACCTGCTCCAGGCCGCGCCGAAGATCGACTTCCTGTGGAACCACGACGACGACCAGGGCGTCGGCGTCCTCGCCGCGATCAACAACGCCGGCCGCGACGAGTTCACCATGGTCGGCGGCGCCGGCTCGGCCAACGCGATGCGCGAGATCGAGTCGGACAAGGGTGTCCTCAAGGCGACGGTCATCTACCCCTCCACCCAGGCCGCCGACGGCATCAAGCTCGCCCGGCTCCTGGCCCAGGACAAGGCGATGTCCGACCTGGTCGAGGTGACCGTGCCGCGCACCATCCAGCTGGACGCGCCGGTCGTCACCAAGGAGAACGTGGACGAGTTCCTGCCCACGGCCTTCGAGTCCTGATCGAGCCCGACCCAGTCAGACCGCAAGATCGCTCCGCGCTCGGGCGCGGAGCGACACCACCGAAACACAGGATCGAGTTCCGATGACCGAGCAGAACGCCACGCTCGGGGTGGGGATGATCGGCTATGCCTTCATGGGTGCCGTCCACTCCCACGCCTGGCGAAGTGCCCACCGCTTCTTCGACCTTCCCCTGACCCCGCGGATGCAGGTTCTCTGCGGCCGTGACGCGACTCGCGTGGCGGAGGCCGCCACCCGGTTCGGCTGGGAGGAGAGCGTCACCGACTGGCGTGACGTGATCGCCCGCGACGACGTCGACCTGGTCGACGTGTGCACGCCCGGCGACACCCACGCGGAGATCGCGATCGCCGCGCTCGAGGCCGGCAAGCACGTGCTCTGCGAGAAGCCGCTGGCCAACAGCGTGGCCGAGGCCGAGCGGATGGCCGCGGCCGCCGCGGTGGCCGCCGAGCGTGGAGTGCGGGCGATGGTGGGATTCACCTACCGCCGGGTGCCCGCCATCGCCCTGGCCCGGAAGCTGGTCGCCGACGGTCGTCTCGGAGAGCTCCACCACGTGCGTGCGCAGTATCTCCAGGACTGGCTGGCCGACCCCGAGACCCCGCTGAGCTGGCGCCTCGACAAGACCAAGGCCGGCTCCGGCGCGCTCGGCGACATCGGCGCTCACATCATCGACCTGACCCAGCACATCACCGGTGACCGGATCCTGGAGGTCTCCGGGATGCTGGAGACGTTCGTCAAGGAGCGCCCGGTCGCCGAGACCTCGTCCGGGCTCTCCGCCACCGCGGGCGCCGAACGCGGTCCGGTGACCGTCGACGACGCCGCGGTCTTCCTGGCGCGGTTCGCCGGGGGAGCGGTCGGCTCCTTCGAGGCCACCCGCTTCGCCACCGGCCGCAAGAACGCGATCCGGATCGAGATCAACGGGTCGAAGGGCAGCCTGGCCTTCGACTTCGAGGACATGAATGTCCTGCACTTCCACGACGCGACCCTGCCGGCCGCCGAGGGCGGCTTCCGCCGGATCGTGGTCACCGAGCCCGAGCACCCGTGGGTGGCCGCCTGGTGGCCGCCGGGCCACGGCCTCGGTTACGAGCACGGCTTCACCCACCAGGTCGTCGACCTCGTCCGGGCACTCGGCGAGGGCACCGAGCCGACGCCGACGTTCGCCGACGGACTCCAGGTGCAGCGCGTTCTCGCCGCGGTGGAGACCAGCTCCGACACCAGGACGTGGCAGGAGATCCCCACCTGATCCACCGGGGCCGCTCGGCCGATTCCAGCCTGTTCAGACCGTTGAGCACAGAAGGGATACGCACATGAAGCACGGATCGAGAAGGTTCCGGACGCTGATCGCGGGAGTCGGGCTGGTGGCAGTGGCCGCCTTTGCCCCGGGCCTGTCACCGGCGCCGGCAGCGAGTGCCGACCGCTCCGACGTGAGCGAGGGGGCCGGGACGTACGACGTCCTGGTGTTCTCCAAGACCGCCGGTTTCCGGCACGGCTCCATCCCTGACGGCATCGCGGCGATCGAGAGGCTGGGGGCCGAGAACGGCTTCACGGTGACCGCCACCGAGGACGCGGCGGTGTTCAACGACACCGATCTGGCGGCGTACGAGGCGGTGCTGTGGCTCTCCACCACCGGAGACGTGCTCGACGCTGGCCAGCAGGCTGCCTTCGAGCGCTACATCCAGGACGGTGGCGGCTATGTGGGCGTGCACGCCGCCTCCGACACCGAGTACGACTGGCCCTGGTACGGCGGCCTCGTCGGTGCCTACTTCGCCGGTCACCCCGCCCAGCAGACCGCGACGGTGAAGGTGCACGGGCACAACACCGCGGCGACAGCCGAGCTGCCGAAGCGGTGGACGCGCTGGGACGAGTGGTACAGCTTCCGCGACCGTCCGGCCGACTCGATCCGGGTCCTCGCCGACCTCGACGAGCGCAGCTACGACCCGGGCCGGTTCGCCATGGGCGACCCGCATCCGATCGCATGGTGCCACCGCTACGACGGCGGCCGGGCCTTCTACACCGGCATGGGCCACACCTCGGAGTCGTTCACCGAGCCGAGGTTCCTCTCCCACGTGCTCGGCGGCATCGAGATGGTCGCCGGGGTTGCCCGTTTCCGCTGCGAGGCGGACCGATGAGCGGACCGACTAACGGGCGGGTCGGACTGTGGCTGGTCGGTGCCTGCGGCTCGGTGGGCGTCACGACCACGGTCGGCGCGCTGGCGGTCCGGGCCGGGCTCGCCGGGCGGGTCGGCCTGGTCGCCGAGCAGCCGGAGATCGCCGCCGCCGGGCTGCCCTCCTTGGACGCTCTCGTGATCGGCGGGCACGACCTGCGGGCGGACCCGTTGCTGAAGCGGGCCGAGCGGCTCGCCGCGGGCGGGGTCGTCCCCGCCGGGATCCTGCCGGCGATCGCCGGTGAGCTGGAGGAGGTCGAGGGGCGGCTGCGTACGGGCTACGACCCGGCGGGCGCCGAGCCGCAAGGTGTCGCGGTCGAGCGGTTGACCGCCGATCTCGTCGCCTTCCGCGAGGAGCACGGGCTCGAGCGGGTGGTCGTGGTGGACGTGGCGAGCACCGAGCCGCCGGCCGAGGTCGTGGGCGGCGGACCGCTCGCCGACCCCGACGCCCTCGACGCGGCGCTGGCCGCGGGGGAGTCACCGCTGCCGGCCAGCTCCGTCTATGTCCTGGCCGCCTACCAGGCCGGCTGCCCGGTGGTCTCGTTCACACCCAGTCCCGGGCCGCGGCTGCCGGTGCTCGTCACCCTCGCCGAGCGCGCCGGGCTCCCGTGGGCGGGCTCGGACGGGAAGACCGGGGAGACGCTGCTGAAGTCGGCGCTGGCGCCGATGTTCTCGACGCGGGCTCTGCAGGTCAACGCCTGGGCCTCGTACAACATGCTCGGCGGTGGTGACGGCGCCACGCTCGCCGACCCGGCCAACGCGCAGAGCAAACTCGTCACCAAGGCCCAGGGGCTGGAGGCGATGCTCGGTCACCCGGTGGAGGGGCCGATGCACATCGACTACGTCCCCGACCACGGCGACTGGAAGACCGCCATCGACCACGTCTCCTTCGAGGGGTTCCTCGGGGTGCGGATGTCGCTGCAGTTCACCTGGAGCGGGTGCGACTCCGCGCTGGCCGCGCCACTGGTGCTCGACCTCGCCCGGCTCGTCCTGCGCGCGCAGGAGGTGGGGGAGAGCGGACCGCTTCCGTTCGGGTTCTTCTTCAAGGACCCGGCCGGCTCCACCGAGCACCGGCTCGGCACGCAGTGGGAAGAGCTGGTCGCGTGGTGCGCTCGGGTGGGCGGATGACGTCTCGCGCCCGAGCCTTCGCCGAGCTCGTCCGGCTGCCGGCGGCCCTCACCGTGCCGGGTGACACCCTGGCCGGGGCCGCCGCGGCCGGTCCGCTGCGGGCCCGCGCGGTCGCGATGCCGGCCGCCTCGGTGGCGCTCTACTGGGCCGGTATGGCGCTCAACGACTGGGCCGACCGGGACCTCGACGCCGTCGAGCGCCCCGAGCGGCCGATCCCGTCGGGGCGGATCGGCCCGCGGCAGGCGCTGGGGGTGGCCGTCGGGCTCACCGCGGCGGGTGTCGGGCTGGCCGGGCTCGCCGGCGGGCGACCGGCCGCGGTGACGGCGGCCGCCCTGGCCGGGACGGTGTGGGCCTACGACACCGTCTTGAAGGACACCTCGGCCGGGCCGGTCGCGATGGCCGCGGCCCGAGGTCTTGACGTGCTCCTCGGGGCGAGTGCGAGTGGACGTACGCGGGCCGGGCTGGTGCCGGCCGGTCTGCTCGCCGCCCACACCGCCGGAGTCACCCTGCTCAGCCGGGGCGAGGTCCACGGCACCCGGCCCGTCACCGCGAGTCTCGCCGGCGCGGTCACGGTCGCGACCGCCGCCGCGGCGGCCGGCCACGGACGGGCGGTGCTTCCCGTCGCCCTCGCCGCGACGTACGCACACAGCGTCGGCTCCGCGCAGCTGGCCGCGGTCTCCTCGCCGGATGCCGGTACGGTCCGGCGGGCCACCGGCGCCGGGATCCGCGGGATGATCCCGCTCCAGGCGGCGCTCATCGCCCGCCGCTCACCGCTGGCCGCGGTCGCGCTGCTGGCCGCCGGCCCGATCGTCAAGGCCGCCTCGAAGGTGGTGTCACCGACATGAGTACGACGAGCACGTTGCGGTTCGGCTACGGCACCAACGGCATGCACAGCCACCGGCTCGAGGACGCGCTGAGCCTCCTGGCCGCACTGGGCTACGACGGGGTCGCGCTGACCCTCGACCACCTTCATCTGGACCCCTTCCGGCCGAACCTGGCGGGCAGGGTCGCCCAGGTCGGCCGCCGGCTGGACGAGCTCGGCCTGTCGGTCGTGATCGAGACCGGCGCTCGCTACATCCTCGATCCGCTCCGTAAGCACTACCCGACCCTGCTTCACCCGGGCCCGGACGCGAGCCGCCGGGTCGACTACCTGCACCGGGCGGTCGAGGTGGCCGCCGACCTCGGCGCCGAGGCGGTCTCGTTCTGGTCGGGCACCCTGCCGGACGGCGTGGACGAGGAGCGGGCCTGGGGACGCCTGTGCGACGGGGTGTGGCGAGTCCTCGACCTCGCCACCCGCCGCGGCGTCGTGTGCGCCGTCGAGCCCGAGCCCGGGCACTTCGTCGACACCCTCGACTCCGTGTTCGAGCTGCGCCGGCGCCTCGACGACCCGGAGCTGCTGCGGGTCACCCTCGACCTCGGCCATGTGGTGTGCAACGAGCCGCGGGGGATGGCCGAGACCATCCGCCTTGCCGGTCCGCTGCTGGCCAACGTGCAGGTCGACGACATGGTCGAGGGCGTCCACGAGCACTTGGAGCTGGGCACCGGCGAGGTCGACTTCACCGCCGCGCTCGGCGCCCTCGTCGAGATCGGCTACGCCGGGCTCGCCGCGCTCGAGCTGCCCCGCCAGTCCCACGCCGCCCCGGTCGTCGCCGAGCGCTCCCTCGCGTTCCTGCGCGAGACCCTCGAGGACCTGCCCCGACCCGAGGAGGTGGGCGCATGAACGAGAAGCTGCTTGCCGAGTGGTGCGCCGAGATCGAGGCAGACCCCACCCGGATCAGGACCCGCTTCCCGGCCGCGGCCAGGGAGATCGGCCGCACGGCCGGCACCTCGCCAGAACCGGGCGCGGAGCGGGTCGAGGACGACGTACGCATGCGGCTGCTGCTGGCGCTCGGCCGTGGCCTGGCTGGTGACGCCGACGCGTTGAGCGCCGAGGTGCACGACCTCTACCGCTTCGGCGACGCCGACGAGCGGCGGGCGGTCCTGCTCGGCCTCGGGCACCTCGAGGATGCCATCGGCGACCGCGCCGTCGACCTGCTCCACGACGCCCTGCGCACCAACGACCCGCGCCTGGTGGCGGCCGCGCTGGGGACGTACGCCGCTCGTCTCGATCCCGCCGCGTGGCGCCAGGCCGTCCTCAAGTGCCTCTTCGTCGGCGTACCTCTTCGTCTGGTGGCCGGCCTCGACAGACCCGACGGATCCGACGACGAGCTGCGCCGGATGGTCGCCGACTACGCCGCGGAGCGGCGCGCGGCCGGCCGCGAGGTGCCCGCCGACGCCCTGCCCTTCCTTCCCGCCCCCACCCAGACCGCTCGGGAGTCCTGATGCGCATCTTCGACCCGCACATCCACATGACCTCGCGTACGACCGACGACTACGAGGCGATGTACGCCGCCGGCGTCCGTGCCCTGGTGGAGCCGGCCTTCTGGCTCGGCCAGCCGCGGACCAGCGTCGACTCGTTCGTCGACTACTTCGACGCGCTGGTCGGCTGGGAGCGGTTCCGGGCCTCGCAGTTCGGAATCGCCCACCACTGCACGATCGCGCTCAACCCGAAGGAGGCCAACGACCCGCGCTGCACGCCGGTGCTCGACCTGCTGCCGCGCTACCTCGCCAAGGACGGGGTCGTCGCGGTCGGCGAGATCGGCTTCGACTCGATGACGGAGGACGAGGAGAAGGCGTTCAGCCGCCAGCTGGAGCTGGCCCGCGAGTTCGCGCTGCCCGCGATGGTGCACACGCCCCACCGCGACAAGCTGGCCGGGACCCGCCGCACCCTCGACCTCGTCGAGGCGGCCGGGATGGAGCCAGGGATGGTCGTCGTCGACCACCTCAACGAGATGACCGTCGACGTCGTCGACGAGGCGGGTGCCTGGATGGGCTTCTCCATCTACCCAGACACGAAGATGGACCCGGACCGGATGGTCGCGATCTTGCAGCGCCGCGGCCTGGACCGGGTGCTCGTCAACTCGGCCGCCGACTGGGGCAAGAGCGACCCGCTGCGCACCCGGGCCACCGGCGAGGCGATGCTGGCGGCCGGCTTCACCGAGGACGACGTCGACCGGGTGCTGTGGCGCAACCCGGTGGAGTTCTTCGGCCAGAGCGGACGGCTGCTGCTCGACGTACCTGCGGCCCACCAGGGCGCGACCTTCGCCGGCAACTCGCTGCTGCGAGGTGAGCGGGCATGAGGTTCCGGCACCGCGACGGCACGGTCGTCCACCTCGGCTACTGCAGCAACGTGCATCCCGCCGAGGACGTCGACGGCATCCTCGACCAGCTCCGCCGCTACGCCGGCGAGGTGCGCGCCCGGCTCGGCGTCCAGCGGCTCGGTCTCGGTCTGTGGCTGCCCGCCGCGACCGCGCACGAGCTGGCCGGTGACCCGGCCACCCTCGACCGGTTGCGTGCCGGCCTGGACCGTCACGGCCTGGAGGTCGTCACCCTCAACGCCTTCCCGTACGCCGGGTTCCATGCCCCGGTCGTGAAGCGCGACGTCTACTCCCCGGACTGGTCGACGCGGCGCCGCCTCGACTACACCCTCGACTGCGCCCGGGTGCTGTCGGCGCTGCTGCCCGACGATGCCGTACGCGGCAGCATCTCGACGCTCCCGCTGGGCTGGCGCACCCCTTGGTTCACCGACCGCGACCGGGCGGCGCGCGAGCTGATCGGCGAGCTCGCCGACGGCTTGGCCGGCATCGAGGCCGAGCACGGCCGGCCGGTGCGGGTCGGGTTCGAGCCCGAGCCCGGCTGCGTCGTGGAGACGACCCGGGACGCGGTCACCCGGCTCGCCGGACTGGCCCCCGACCACCTCGGGATCTGTGTCGACACCTGCCACCTCGCCACCCAGTTCGAGGATGCCACCGAGGCGCTCGACCGGCTGCGCGTGGCCGGGCTGCCGGTGGTCAAGGTCCAGGTCTCCGCGGCCCTGCACGCCGACGACCCGAGCGACCCGGCGACCCGCGAGGCCCTGGCCTCCTACGCCGAGGACCGCTTCCTCCACCAGACCCGCGAGCCGCGCGGGGCACGGGTGGACAGCCGCGACGACCTGCCCGAGGCGCTCGCCGGCCATCGTCCGCTGCCGGCCGAGCATCCCTGGCGGGTGCACTTCCACGTACCCCTTCACGCCGACCCGGCCCCGCCGCTGCGCAGCACCCGCGACCACCTCGCGGGCACGCTCGACGCGCTCCTCGGCGGCCCGGTGGCGCACACCGACCACCTCGAGGTCGAGACCTACACCTGGGGCGTACTGCCCGAGGAGGTCCGCCCCGATGGGGACGCCGGCCTGGTCGCGGGCATCGCGGCCGAGCTGGCCTGGACCCGCGACCGGCTCCTCGAGGCCGGTCTCGAACAGCTGCAGGAGGCATCGGCATGAGCGAGCGTCAGCGAGCGACCATGGGCCTCAGGCCGCCGCGTCCGTACCATGGCGCTTGCGCTACGGGGGCGGCGGCATGAGCGAGAACCTGGGTGAGAAGCTGCTGGTCATCGACGTGGTCGGGATGACCCCCGAGCTGCTTCAGCACATGCCGCGGGTGCGGCAGGTGGGGGAGTCGGGGTTCACCGCCGAGCTGGGCACGGTGCTGCCCGCGGTCACCTGCTCGGTCCAGTCGACCTTCCTGACCGGCGCGCTGCCGCGCGACCACGGCATCGTCGGCAACGGCTGGTACTTCCGCGACCTCGGCGAGGTGCTCCTGTGGCGCCAGCACAACGCGCTGGTGCAGGGCGAGAAGCTGTGGGACGTCGTCCGCCGCCGGCGACCCGGCGCGAAGGTCGCCAACATCTGCTGGTGGTACGCCATGGGCGCCGACGTCGACACCACCATCACCCCACGCCCGGCCTACCACGCCGACGGCAAGAAGTCGCCGGACTGCTGGACGTGGCCGCCCGAGCTCCACGACACCCTCACCTCGGAGCTGGGCCCATTTCCGCTGTTCACCTACTGGGGTCCCACGGCCTCGATCAAGAGCTCGGCATGGATCGTCGCGGCCGCCCGCAAGGTCATGCCCGACCACGACCTCACCCTCGTCTACGTCCCGCATCTCGACTACGACCTGCAGAGGTTCGGCCCCGACAGCCCGCAGGCGGTCCAGGCCGCCCGCGACGTCGACGCCACCCTGGCGCCGCTGCTCGACGACGCCGAGGCGGCGGGCGTACGCGTCGTGCTGCTGAGCGAGTACGGCATCACCCGCGCCACCCGCCCGGTCGACGTCAACCGGCTGCTGCGCCGCGAGGGCCTCCTGCACGTCCACCACAACGCCACCGGCGAGCTGCTCGACCCGTGGACGTCGCGGGCCTTCGCGGTCGCCGACCACCAGATCGCCCACGTCTACATCAAGGACCCCGCCGACCTGGACCGGGTCCGCGACCTGCTGCAGGGTCTCGACGGTGTGGCCGAGGTCCTCGATCGCGCCGGCCAGGCGGCGTACGGACTCGACCACGAGCGCGCCGGCGAGCTCGTCGTGGTGGCCGAGCCGGATGCCTGGTTCACCTACTACTACTGGCTCGACGACGCGAACGCGCCCGACTTCGCCCGCGGCGTCGAGATCCACAAGAAGCCCGGCTACGACCCCGCCGAGCTGTTCCTCGACCCCGAGGACCGCTGGGTCAAGCTGCGTGCCGCCACCACGCTGGCCCGCAAGATGGCCGGGCTGCGCTACGCCATGAGCGTGGTGCCGCTCGACCCCGCCCCGGTCTCCGGCAGCCACGGCCGGCTGCCGGACGACCCCGAGCACGGCCCGGTGCTCGTCTGCTCCGACGCCTCCGTCAAGCGCGACCGGTTCGAGGCCACCGAGGTCCGCGACCTGCTTGCATCCCTGCTCCCCTGAACTGCTCCCCTGAGGAAGGACCAACACCATGACCCGACCGATCACGCTCTTCACCGGCCAGTGGGCCGACCTGCCGTTCGAGGAGGTCTGCCGCCTCGCCTCCGAGTGGGGCTACGACGGCCTCGAGATCGCCTGCTGGGGCGACCACCTCGACGTCTGGCAGGCCGCCGAGGACGAGACGTACGTCCAGGCGAAGCTGGACCTGCTGGCCAAGCACAACCTCAAGGTCTTCACGATCTCCAACCACCTCAAGGGCCAGGCGGTCTGCGACGATCCCATCGACCAGCGCCACAAGGACATCCTGCCCGCGAAGATCTGGGGCGACGGCGACCCCGAGGGCGTACGTCAGCGGGCGGCCGAGGAGATGAAGATGACCGCCCGGGCGGCGAAGAACCTCGGGGTCAAGACGGTCGTCGGCTTCACCGGCTCCTCCATCTGGAAGTACGTCGCGATGTTCCCGCCCGTCTCCCAGGAGGCGATCGAGGCCGGCTACCAGGACTTCGCCGACCGGTGGAACCCGATCCTCGACGTCTTCGACGAGTGCGGGGTGCGGTTCGCCCACGAGGTCCACCCCTCCGAGATCGCCTACGACTACTGGTCGACCGTCGCGACGCTGGAGGCGATCGGCCACCGCGAGGCTTTCGGGCTCAACTGGGACCCCAGCCACATGGTGTGGCAGCAGGTCGACCCGGTCGGGTTCCTGTGGGACTTCCGCGACCGGATCTACCACGTGGACTGCAAGGACACGAAGATGCAGACGGGCAACGGCCGCAACGCCCGGCTCGGCTCCCACCTCGCCTGGGCCGACCCGCGCCGCGGCTGGGACTTCGTCTCCACCGGCCACGGCGACGTGCCGTGGGAGCAGTGCTTCCGGATGCTCAACTCCATCGGCTACGACGGCCCCATCTCGGTCGAGTGGGAGGACGCCGGCATGGACCGCCTCGTCGGGGCTCCCGAGGCGCTCGAGTTCGTCCGTCGGCTCGCCTTCGACGCCCCCGAGGCAGCCTTCGACGCGGCGTTCTCGACCGCCGACTGACCCGCAACACCCAAGAAGAAGGAGTTACGAGATGTGTTTTGGATTCGACGGTGACGGTGCGCTGCAGCGCTCACTCGAACAGCGCGGGCTCAGCCGGCGCTCCCTCATCCGCGGCGCCGCCGCGGGTGCTGCCGCGCTCGGGGTCAGCGGTGCTCTGGCCGCACCGGCATCGGCCGCCGCCAGCTCCGGACGTGGGCACGGCGGTCGCCGGGTCCCGGCCGACAAGATCAGCATCCAGCTCTACACGCTGCGGTCGGTCATGACCGGAGCAGGTGTCGACGCGACGCTGGCCAAGCTGGCGCAGATCGGCTACGACCGCGTCGAGCTGGCCGGTCTCTACGGGCGCACCGCAGAGGACATCCGAGGCGTCCTCGACGGGCTCGGGATCCGCTCCAATTCCAGCCACGACGGCCTGAGCAGCAGCTTCGCGGCGCTCGAGACCAAGTTCGACAACTCCGAGACGCTCGGGGTCCGCTACCTCAACGTGCCCTACCTGGCCTCCAGCTCGCTCTCCGACTGGCAGGCCTGGGCCGACCAGATGAACAACGAGGCGGCGGCCGCGAAGCGGCGCGGCTTCCGCTACGGCTACCACAACCACGCCCATGAGTTCACCACTGATCTCGGCGGCGGGGTCACGCCCTGGGACGTGTTCATGCGGGAGCTCGACCCGGCCTATGTCCACCTCGAGGTGGACCTCTACTGGGCCGTCACAGGCGGGGTGAACCTCGGCATGTCCAGCGATGAGGCGATCGACTTCGCGATCGATGTGGTCGACCGGGCTCCGCTCCAGGTCCGCCAGTACCACGTCAAGGACCGCAACGAGGCCACCGGCGACCACGTCGACCTCGGCACGGGGTTCATCGACTTCGCCAAGATCTTCCGCGCCCACCAGGTCGAGGACTACATCGTGGAGAACGACAGCCCTGACGTCACCCCGATCCAGACCGCGGAGGTGGGCTACTCCTACCTGCGTGGCCTGCGCTACTGACGTACGCCACACCTGACTCGGCAGCCGCCCCCGTCCCTCCCTCCGGGGCGGCTGCCGTCACTCGGTGAACGCTCCGAGAAGTTGAGATGACGGTCATCCCCCAAACGGTCGAGCGCCCCGTGTCGGGTTCCGCCAACCATCGGCGGGGGTCATAGGCTGAAGAGCATGCCATCGCCCCGGGTATCGCTGATCACCGCTGTCTACAACCCGCCCGCCGATGCCTTCGAGGACACGATCGCGTCGGTTCTCGGTCAGACCCACGAGGACTGGGAGTGGGTCCTCAGCGACGACTGCTCGCCCGCGCCCTGGGTGCTGCCGCGGCTGCGGCAACTGGCCGCGACGGAGCCGCGGGTGCGCATCGTGGAGCGTGCGGAGAACGGTGGGATCGTGGCCGCCTCGAACTCGTCGCTGGCCGAGGCGACCGGCGAGCTGATCGCCCTGCTCGACCACGACGACGTGCTCGAGCCGAACGCGCTGGAGAAGATGGTCCGCGCCTACGACCGGTTCGAGGACCTCGACTACGCCTACAGCGACCAGGACCTGATGTCGGATGCGGGCGAGCTCCGCGACGCCTACTACAAGCCCGACTGGTCCCCGGAACGGCTGCGGCACCACAACTACTGCACCCACTTCTCGGTGTTCCGCCGCTCGGTCGTGGAGGAGGTCGGCGGCTTCCAGGAGGGCTTCGACGGCTCCCAGGACCACGACCTCGTGCTGCGGGTCAGCGAGCGCGCCCGGCGCATCGTCCACGTCCCCGGCGCGCTCTACCACTGGCGCCAGGTGCCGGGCTCCGCCGCCGCGGACAACCAGGCCAAGCCGTACGCCTGGGACGCCGGCGTACGCGCCGTTCAGGCCCATCTCGACCGGCTCGGGATCCGGGCCACGGCCGCGCGCGGCGTCTCGCCCGGGCTCTACCGCGTCGAGCGGGAGCCCGACCTGGACACCCCGGTCAGCGTGATCATCCCGACCATCGGCACCAGCGCGATCGTGTGGGGCGAGAAGCGCGCGATGGTCGTCGAGACCGTACGCTCGGTGGTCGCCTCCACCAAGCACCGCAACGTCGAGTTCGTGATCGTCTACGACACCCCGACCCCGGCCCCGGTGCTGGAGGCGCTGCGGGCGATCGAGGGTGCCGACATCAAGCTCGTCGAGTTCAAGGAGAAGTTCAGCTTCAGCGCCAAGTGCAACGTCGGCGCCGCCCACGCCACCGGTGACGTCCTGATCTTCCTCAATGACGACATGGAGGCATACTCCGAGGGCGTCATCGAGAACCTGATCGCGCCGCTGCGCGAGCCGGACGTCGGCATGACCGGTCCCAAGCTCCTCTTCGAGGACTACCGCATCCAGCACGCCGGCCTGGTCTACGGCAGCGGCACCATCACCCACGCCTACTACCGCGCGCGCCCCGAGGAGCGGGGCAACCACGGCGAGCTGCACATCAACCGGGAGACCTCCGCGTTGACCGGCGCCTGCGTCGCGATGCGGCGCGAGGTCTTCTTCGACGCCGGCGGCTTCAGCGAGCGGTTGCCGGTCAACTACAACGACGTCGACCTGTGCCTCAAGGTGCGTCGCTCACTCGGCCTGCGCCTGGTCTGGCTCCACGACGTCACCCTCTTCCACTTCGAGTCCGTCAGCCGCGACAACGCGGTCCACGACTGGGAGAAGGACTTCATCAACAACCGCTGGGGCAACTACGAGCACGTACGCGAGGCGTACTCCAACGGCGTCCGCTGACCCTGCGGTCAGCCTTGGGCTGCGCGGCGGAGGCGGCGTACGACTCGTCGGCCGAAGTTCCGCACCGGGTGGCGGGTGGCGTAGGTCAGGTCGGCCTCGAGGCCGGCGACCTTGCCGCGCAGCCGCTCGATGCGCTCGCGGCGGCGCCGGTTGACCTCGCGGGCCTCGCGCAGCTGCTTGGACAGGGTGCCGACCCGTGCCTGGGCGGAGTTGGCGGAGGCCTGGACGCCGAGGATGTGATCGCGGGTGGCCAGCCGCGAGCGGGTGACCTCCTCGAACTTCTGGGTGTGTACGTCGCGGAGCCGGACCTCGTCTGCCGGAGCGGCCTGGACGAGCTCGGGCGCGGCCGGCGGGACCTCGCCGTCGGCGAGCGGCCGGGCGGCCAGCTGGAACTGGTAGACCAGCGCGTCGGGCTGCTGGCGCACCCACTCCACGGCCACTTCGGGCAGCAGGCCGGGGTCGACCGAGACCTCGACGTTGAGCGGGTCGGCCGTGGTGCCGCGCAGGTCCTCGACCGCGTAGCCCGCCTCGGTGAAGAGCTGCAGCAGCCCCTCGCGTGAGTAGAACTTGATGTGGGTGCGGTCCAGGAGACCGGTGTCGGTGGTCTGCCAGCGGCCCTGGAGCAGGGCGAGGCGGACCGAGCCGTGGGTGACGTTGGGGATCGAGATGACCACCCGGCCGCCGGGGGCGAGCAGGTCACGGGCCTGCTCGAGCGCCGCCCGCGGGTCGACGAGGTGCTCGAGGACGTCGGCGAAGATCACCACGTCGAAGGAGCCGGTCTCGACGACCTCGGTCAGCGGGGTCACATCCAGGTCGGCGACGACCACCTTGTCCAGGACCTTGTCGGCCAGGGTCGCCGCCTCGCCGTCGATCTCGATGCCGGTGACGGTGCAGCCGCGCTCGGTGAGGATCCGGCCGATCTCACCGGTCCAGCAGCCGACGTCGAGGACCCGCTTCCCACTGCCCGCCGAGACGGCGGACTCAGCCAGGTCGATGACCTGCACATGGCTGGTGTTGCGGTGATCGAGGTCGATCTCGACGGCGTAGTGCGACATGCGACGAGGGTAGCGACCTTTGGTGGCGCCGCGCGGGTGCGGCACGGGCGATTTACCGGCTGTTTCGATGCTTCGGCGACGTACAGGGAAATGGTCTGTTACACAGTGGAAACAGACGCTTCGGGGTGTCGAAACGTCCCCGGGTGAAGGTGGCGGCGAAGATGACAGGATCAAGGACCTCTGGAGGCGCCCTCTCGTGAAGCTCGTGACCGCAGTGATCAAGCCCCATAAGTGGGAGGACGTGCGCGAGGCCCTGGAGGCCTTCGGCGTCACCGGCATGACCGTCTCCGAGGTCTCCGGCTACGGCCGGCAGAAGGGCCACACCGAGGTCTACCGCGGTGCCGAGTACGACATCGCCCTGGTGCCGAAGATCCGCATCGAGATCGTGGTGGAGGACGAGGATGCCGCGGACGTCGTCGGGATCGTCGTGAAGACCGCACAGACCGGGCGGATCGGCGACGGGAAGGTCTGGCTCAGCCCGATCGAGTCCGTCGTCCGCGTACGGACCGGTGCGCGCGACGCCGAGGCGCTCTGACTAGGCTTCGTTCGAGTGCCGGTCCATCGAATCCCACCGGAGGAGAGAAATGAAGCTCGTCACCGCAGTGATCAAACCCCACAAGTGGGAAGACGTCCGCGTCGCCCTCGAAGCTGTCGGTGTCACCGGCATGACCGTCTCCGAGGTCTCCGGCTACGGCCGGCAGAAGGGCCACACCGAGGTCTACCGCGGCGCTGAGTACGACGTCGCTCTGGTGCCGAAGATCCGCATCGAGATCGCCGTGCCCGACGAGGAGGTCGAGTCGGTGGTCAGCGCCATCGAGACGTCGGCGAAGACCGAGCGCATCGGTGACGGCAAGGTCTGGGTCTCCCCGCTGGAGACCATCGTGCGGGTCCGCACCGGCGACCGCGACGACGCCGCGATCTGACATCGTGAATGAGGCTGGCGCGTGACCGCTGAGGGCCGGGCGGCGCGCACAGCCGAGGCAGACGAGCAGTGCGCCAAGGCGTACGCCGCGGCGGGCGGCCCCGAGGTCGGGGTCGCCCTGGTCGCGGTCGGGGGATACGGGCGCGGGGAGCTCGCACCCTTCTCCGACTGGGACGTGGTCCTGGTGCACGACGACGCCGTCTCGCCGGGTTCGGTGGCCGAGCAGGTCTGGTATCCGCTCTGGGACACCGCGCCCAAGCTCGACCACTCGGTGCGGTCGTTCTCCGAGATGCTCTCGTCCTCGACCGGAGACCTCCGGGTCGCCCTCGGGCTGCTCGACATCCGGCACCTGGCCGGCGACCGCGGGCTGGTGCTGCGGCTGCGTACGACGATGCTGGCGCACTGGCGCAAGCACGCCCGGGCCCTGCTGCCCGAGCTGAGGACGATGAGCGTGGAGCGACACCGGCGTGCCGGTGAGCTCGCGCACGCCTCGGTGCCGGATCTGAAGGACATGTACGGCGGGCTGCGGGATGCGGTCGTGATCAAGGCGATCGTGGCGACCTGGCTGGTCGACGTGCCTGCGGTCGACCTGGAGAAGTCCCGCCGCGCCCTGCTCGACGTCCGTGATCTCGTCCAGGAGATCGGCGGCCGGGCCACCGACCGGGTCGTGCCGGAGATGTGGGACCAGCTCGCCGAGCGGCTCGAGCTGGCCGACGCCCGCACGGCACAGGCACACGTACGCACCATCGGCCGCCGTCTCACCCATCTCTCCCGCCTGGCGTGGCGACGCGTGGACGGGGTGCTGGAACGCTCGCGCCCCGGAGCGCCGCGCCGCCCGCGGCTCGCGCCGCTGGGCAACGGTCTGGCGCTCGCCTCGGGCGAGGTGGTGCTGGTGCCGGGCGCCCGACCGTCGCGGGATCCGCTGATGCTGCTGCGCGCCTCGGCGCTCGCCGCCGAGCACGGGGTCGCGCTGGCGCCGCCGACCGCCGCGCGACTGGCCCGGGACACCCCGGCGCTGGCCGAGCCGTGGCCGGAGGAGGCGCGTCATCTCTTCGTACGGCTCCTGGGTGCCGGGCGCGGGCTGCTCGCGGTCTGGGAGACGCTGGAGGAGACCGGCGCGGTCTCCCGGATCCTGCCCGAGTGGGAGCGGATCCGGCTCCTCCCGCACGCCTCGATCATCCACCGCTTCACCGTCGACCGGCACACCATCGAGACGTGCATCGAGGCGGTCGCGCTGCTGCCGCGCGTTGCCAGACCCGATGTGCTGCTGGTCGCGGCGCTGCTCCACGACATCGGCAAGGGGTCGCTGACCGAGCACAGCGTCGCGGGGGAGCCGATCGCCCGCCGGATCGCCTCCCGGATGGGGTTCTCGGAGGAGGAGGTCGACCTGATCTCCCAGCTGGTGCGCTGGCACCTGCTGCTCTCCACGACCGCGACCACGCGTGACCCCGACGACCCGGCGACCGTCGACCTGGTGGTGGACACGATGGGAGACGCCGAGGCGCTCGCCCTGCTCACCGCGCTCACCGAGGCCGACGCCCGGGCGACCAGCGCCCAGGCCTGGAGCACCTGGCGGGCCCGGCTCATCCTCGACCTCGCCCGCCGGGCCGCCCAGGTCCTCGACACCGGCGTCGCCGCGGGGGAGCGGCCGCAGGCTGCGGTGGAGATCCCCGAGAGCGTACGTTCGGGCTCGACCTCCTTCCGCGCCGAGCCGCTCGCCGACGGTGCCCGGGTGTGGGTGATCGCGCCAGACCGGCTCGGCCTGCTCGCCGACCTGGCCGCGACCTTCGCGGTCGCGCGGCTGCCGGTCAGGGCGTGTCGTGCCTGGCAGCAGGGCGGTTTCGGGGTCAGCGTGTGGGACCTCGACGACTCCTATGTCGACGCCGCGGTGCTGCGCACGCGCTTCTCCGCCATCACCGAGGGCCGCCTCGACCCGGCGACCCGGCTGGCCCCGAGCGCGGCTGCGCGGGGGAGCGAGCCCTCGGTCGTCGTACGTCCCGAGGCATCCAGCAAGGCCACCGTCCTCGAGGTGCGCACCATCGACCGTCCCGGGGTCGTCTACACCGTCGCCGTCGCCCTTGCGCGGATGGAGATCGCTGTCCGTTCCGCCCACATCTCCACCCTCGGCCCGCAGGCCGTCGACGTCTTCTACCTCCAGGAGGCCTCGGCCGGAGCCCTCGCCGAGCATCGGGCGGCCGAGGCGGCCCATGCGGTCCGTGCAGCCCTCGAGTGCTGACCGAGGTAGCTCGGTGCGCGTCGGACCCCCGATGGCGCCTGCCGAATAGCACCCCACACACAACAGTTCGTTAGTCTTGGCAGGACAACCACTCTGCTGAAGGACCGCTTTGTTCGCCACGCTCTCCGACCGGCTCGCCACGACGTTCAAGAACATTCGGGGCAAGGGCCGCCTCACCGATGCCGACATCGACGCCACCGCTCGCGAGATCCGCATCGCGCTGCTCGAGGCCGACGTCGCGCTGCCGGTGGTGCGCGAGTTCGTCGCCCGGGTCAAGGAGCGGGCACGCGGCGAGGAAGTCAGCCAGGCGCTGAACCCCGCGCAGCAGATCGTCAAGATCGTCAACGACGAGCTGGTCACGATCCTGGGTGGCGAGACCCGCCGGCTCCGCTACGCCAAGACCGGCCCGACCGTCATCATGCTCGCGGGTCTGCAGGGTGCCGGTAAGACCACCCTGGCCGCGAAGCTCGCGCTGTGGCTGAAGGAGCAGGGCAAGGCGCCGCTGCTGGTGGCCGCCGACCTGCAGCGCCCCAACGCGGTCAACCAGCTCCAGGTCAACGGTGAGCGCGTCGGCGTCCCGGTCTACGCGCCTCAGCCCGGCAACGGTGTCGGGAACCCCGTCGATGTGGCTCGTGACGCCGTCGAGGAGGCCAAGCGCAAGCTCCACGACGTGGTCATCGTCGACACCGCCGGCCGCCTCGGCATCGACGAGGAGCTGATGAAGCAGGCCGCCGACATCAAGGCGGCGGTCAACCCCGACGAGGTCCTCTTCGTCGTCGACGCGATGATCGGTCAGGACGCGGTCAACACCGCGCAGGCCTTCCTCGACGGCGTCGGCTACGACGGCGTGGTCCTCACCAAGCTCGACGGTGACGCCCGCGGTGGTGCGGCGCTCTCCATCGTCCAGATCACCGGCAAGCCGGTCATGTTCGCCTCCAACGGCGAGAAGATGACCGACTTCGACCTGTTCCACCCCGACCGGATGGCCGGCCGCATCCTCGACATGGGCGACATGCTCACCCTGATCGAGCAGGCCGAGAAGACCTTCGACCAGGGGCAGGCCGAGAAGGACGCGGCCAAGATCGCGACCGGCGAGTTCACGCTCGAGGACTTCCTCAAGCAGATGCAGCAGCTGCGCAAGCTCGGCTCGATGTCGAAGCTGATGGGCATGCTGCCGGGCATGGGCCAGTTCCGCGAGCAGCTCGACAACTTCGACGAGCGCGAGATCGACCGGATCCAGGCGATCATCCAGTCGATGACCCCGGCCGAGCGTGCCAACCCGAAGATCCTCGACGGCTCCCGCCGCGCCCGCATCGCGAAGGGCTCGGGCCGCCAGGTCTCCGACGTCAACCAGCTCATCCAGCGCTTCACCGAGGCGTCGAAGATGATGAAGCAGCTCGCCTCCGGTGGCGGCATGCCCGGGATGCCCGGTGCGCCCGGTGCGAGCTTCGGCAAGCGCGCCGGCGCCAAGCAGGTGGCCCAGAAGAAGAAGGGCAAGGGAGCGCGCAAGTCCGGCAACCCGGCCAAGGCCGCCCAGCAGGCGAAGGCGGACGCCGAGAAGAAGCCGGCCGCAGCCAACCCGTTCGGGATGCCGGGTGGCGAGGAGATCGACTACGAGAAGGCCGCCGCCGAGCTCAACCTCCCCTCCGACTTCTCCAAGTTCCTCAAGTAGGTGTCGACGGTCCTTGTCGTCGACGGCGCCAACGTCGTCGGCGCCCGCCCCGACGGTTGGTGGAAGGACCGTGCCGGCGCGGCACGCCGGCTGCACGAGGCGCTGCTGGTCGCCGATCTCCCGCAGGACCGGATCGTCCTGGTCCTGGAGGGACAGGCCAAGGGCGGCGTACGTCCAGGCAGGGACGCCCACGTGCACACGGTCCACGCGCCCAAGGACGGTGACGCCGCGATCGTCGGTGTCGTCCGTGAGGCGCTGGAGAAGGGTGACCGGGTGACCCTGGTGACTGCCGACCGGCTGCTCCAGGCTCGCTGTGGCGGCGCCACAGCCCTGGGACCGTCCTGGTTACTTGACCAGATCTGAGGAAATCGAAGGGTTACGCACGCGTAGCCATTGACCCCTATTGTGATCACGGTCACGCTGGGAGCGCTCTCACGAGCCGCGGCACCCCAACGCCGAGGTGCCGACAGATCACTCTCAGGAGGCCTGTCCCGTGCGATCACACAGACAGCGCGGCGCGATCGGCGGAGCCTCGGCTCTCGCCGGCCTGCTCTGCGCCACGCTCCTCGTAGCCCCAGCGTCCAACGCGGCGCCCACCAGCGCGTCCACCAGTGCGTACGCCACCGATGCGCTCACACGCTCGGGCCACGCGCTGCCCTACAAGAACCCACGTCTCTCCACCAAGACCCGCGTCGCCGACCTGTTGGCCCGGATGACGCTGGCCGAGAAGGTCGGTCAGATGGCCCAGGCCGAGCGCGCGGACGTCGCCGCGAACCCCGGCCAGATCGCCGAGCTCGGGCTCGGCAGCGTACTCTCCGGCGGCGGCTCGACCCCCGCCGAGAACACCCCCGAGGCCTGGGCCGACACGGTCGACGCCTTCCAGGAGCAGGCGCTCTCGACGCGGCTGGGGATCCCGCTGCTCTACGGAGTCGACGCGGTCCACGGTCACGGCAACCTCAACGGCGCGACCGTGTTCCCGCACAACATCGGCCTCGGCGCGACCCGTGACCCGAAGCTCGCCGAGCGGATCGGCCACATCACCGCGGAGGAGACCCGCGCCTCCGGGCCGCAGTGGAACTTCGCTCCATGCATCTGCGTCGCCCGCGACGACCGATGGGGGAGGACGTACGAGTCCTTCGGGGAGGACCCGAAGCTCGCCGCCAAGATGTCGCAGATGATCGAGGGCTTCCAGGGCGACAAGGGTGAGCTCGACGATCCCGACCGCGTCCTGGCCACCGCGAAGCACTTCGCCGGCGACGGCTTCACGACCTTCGGCACCGGCGAGGGCGACTACACCATCGACCAGGGCATCACCCAGGCCTCGCGCGCCGAGTTCGAGAAGCTGGCGCTCTCGCCGTACGTCACCGCCATCAAGAAGCACGACGTCGGCTCGGTGATGCCGTCCTTCTCCAGCGTCGACTGGACCAAGGACGGTCTCGGCAACCCGCTCAAGATGCACGCCCACGAGGAGCTCGTCACGGGCTGGCTCAAGGAGAAGCAGGGCTTCGACGGCCTGGTGATCTCCGACTGGCGGGCGATCCACCAGATCCCGGGGACGTACGCCGAGCAGGTCGCCATCTCGGTCAACGCCGGCGTCGACATGTTCATGGAGCCGTTCTCCGGTGACACCGTCGGCTACCCGCAGTTCATCGAGACACTGACCGCCGCGGTCGAGGACGGCTCCGTCCCGATGGCCCGCGTCGACGACGCGGTCTCCCGGATCCTGACCGCGAAGTTCGACCTCGGCCTCTTCGAGAAGCCGTTCACCGACCGGCGCAACATCGACGAGATCGGCAGCGCCGCCCACCGTCGCGTCGCGCGCGAGGCGGTGGCGAAGTCGCAGGTCCTGCTCCGGAACAGGCACGCGCTCCCGCTCTCCGGCCGCGACGACGTGTACGTCGCGGGCAGCAAGGCCGACAGCATCGGCGACCAGGCCGGTGGCTGGACGATCACCTGGCAGGGCAACTCGACCCACCAGATCCCCGGCGACACGATCCTCGACGGCATCGAGTCCGCGGCCCGCGGCGAGGTGACCCACTCCGCAGACGCCTCCGCGCCGGTCCCGGCCGGCTCGCATGGTGTCGTGGTCGTCGGCGAGCACCCGTACGCCGAGGGCTTCGGTGACGTCGGCGGCCCCCGCTGGGGCTACGACCCCGGCGAGGGCGGCGTGCAGCGGCCGGCGCTGACGATGCACCTCAGCGACGCCGACACCGCGGCGATCGAGACGGTCTGTGCGGCCGCGGCGACCTGCACGGTGCTCGTCGTCTCCGGGCGTCCGATGATCATCCCGCCCGAGCTGCTCGGGCAGATCGACGCCCTGGTCGCCTCCTGGCTCCCGGGCAGCGAGGGCAAGGGCGTCGCCGACGTGCTCTTCGGCAAGCGTCCGTTCACCGGGAAGCTCCCGGTGACCTGGCCCCGCTCGGTCGACCAGGAGCCGATCAACATCGGCGATTCCGACTATGACCCGCTGTTTGCCTACGGACACGGCCTGAAGACTCACCGATAAGACTCACCGATAGGGAAAAGGCCCGGTCCGAGTTGTGCGAATCTTCGATTCGCGACGCTTGGATCGGGCCATTTCGGTGCATGATTCGTGCATGCAGACGCTACGCGTAGACGTATCGGGACGTGCGCTCAGCTTCCCGCCCGACAAGATCGTCCGAATTGGGCGTTCGATTGACGCCGACGTGGTGCTCTCGTCCTCCTCGGTCTCCCGCGCTCATGCGGAGCTGCGCCCGGACCCGTCCGGGTGGAAGCTGGTCGACGTCGGCTCCGCCGGAGGGACGTACGTCTCCGGCAGCCGTGTCACCGAGGTGCCGTTGACCGGGGCGACCGAGATCCAGCTCGGCCCGGCGGGACCGGGCTCGACGATCACGGTTACCCTCGACGACGCGCCGGTCGCGGCGGGTGCTCCGCGTGCCCAGGCGCCGGCTCCGCCGCCTCCGCCGGCGATGCCGGGTGCCACGGCGGCCCCACCCTCGGGAGTGCCGGCAGCGGCTCCCGCGGCATTCAGCCATCAGCCGCCCGCGCCCCCGGCTCCCTCGGGGCCCGATGACATCTCGGAGATGACGATCGCCCCCGGGATGGCACGACCGTCAGCTCCCGGCCAGCCGCCGACCGCTCCGACCGGACCCGACCTGCTGCTGGTCGCCGAGGGCAAGGAGCACCGCTTCCGCCATCCGGTCACGGTGACCATCGGCCGCGCGGCCGACAACTCGGTCGTGCTGGAGGACCAGGGCGTCTCGCGCCAGCACGCCCGGCTGGTCGCCACCCCCGGCGGCTGGACCTTCGAGAACGGCTCCCAGACCGGGTCGTTCCTCAAGGGGAAGCCGCTGGTCAGGGAGGAGATCGACGAGGAGACCGAGATCCGCCTCGGCCACCCGGTCGCGGGCGAGATCCTCAAGGTCATCCCGATCTACGCCGCCGAGGTCGAGGTCGCCCGTGCCGCCGCGAAGCGCCGCAACAAGCTGCTGCTGTGGGGCGGGATCGGCGCCGCGGCCGCGGTCGTGGTCATCGGCCTGGTGGTCGCGATGTTCGTCGTGCCCGGCGGCGAGTCGGCCGCTCAGGACACCGGCCTGACCAAGGACGAGCTCAACAGCGCGCAGCGGGCCGTTGTCTGGATCACCTACGCGCCGACCGAGGACACCATCGCGATGGGATCCGGGTCGATCGTCACCGAGGACGGCAAGATCCTCACCAACGCCCACGTCGCCGACCCGGCGAAGATCCCGGAGTACGCCGCCAAGGGCGAGGTCTCGCCCGAGGTCGTCAACATCCACCTGACCGACCCGGCCGAGGGCTACAAGGTCGGCGAGCCCGACTACATCGCCAAGGTCATCGAGTCCGACGGCGAGGTCGACAGCGCGGTCGTGCAGATCATCGCCGACGGCGAGGGCAACCCGGTGAACCCGTCCTCGCTGGACCTGCCGACGATCTCGCTCGGCGACTCCAACGCCGTCGACCGCGGCGACTTCATCGCCACGATCGGCTTCCCGATGCTGCCGAAGGAGAGCTTCGCGGACAAGGAGGGGGTGCTCTTCCAGCCGCCGACCGTCGCCGAGGGCAACGTGGCGACGATCCTCTCCTTCGAGGGCGAGGAGCGGGCCGTCTTCGACGTCACCGCCCGGATCTCAAGCGGCAACTCCGGTGGCGCCGCGGTCAACGACGACGGTGAGCTCGTCGGCGTACCGACCTCCATCGGGTGGGACGAGAGCAACGTCGTCACCGGCCAGGTCATCCCGCTCGCCCAGCACTTCCCGATCCTCGAGGCCGCCGGCGTGAAGGTGCCGGGCAACTAGGTAACCTGCGTCACATGACTGCTCTGCGCTTCTCCGGCCCGGTCCTTCCCGATGGAGAGGTGCGGGACCTCTACGTCCTCGACGGCCGCATCACCTATGAGCGGCCGTCGGGGGCGGAGACCGGCGCATCGGGCTGGATCGTCCCCGGCCTCGTCGACGCCCACTGCCACATCGGGCTCGGCCCCGACGGCGCTGTCGACCAGGAGACCGCCGAGGCGCAGGCGATCGCCGACCGTGACGCCGGCGCGCTGCTGCTTCGCGACGCCGGCTCCGCCGCCGACACCCGCTGGGTGCAGTCCCGCGAGGACCTGCCCCGGCTGATCCGCGCCGGGCGCCACATCGGACGTACGAAGCGCTACATGCGCAACTACGCCGACGAGGTCGAGCCCGACGGCCTGGCCGAGGCCGTCGAGCGGCAGGCCCGCTCCGGTGACGGCTGGGTCAAGCTCGTCGGCGACTGGATCGACCGGGCCGAGGGAGACCTGAAGCCCTCCTTCCCGGCCGAGTCGTTCGCCGAGGCGATCAAGGTTGCCCACGACAACGACGCGCGGGTCACCGCGCACTGCTTCGGCCACGAGGTCCTGCCCGGCCTGATCGAGGCCGGGATCGACTGCATCGAGCACGGCACGGGACTGACCCCGGACCTCGTCGAGGCCATGGCCGAGCAGGGCACCGCGCTGGTCCCCACCGTCGCCCAGCTGGAGATCTTCCCCGACCTGGCCGCCGCCGCGGCGCCCAAGTTCCCGACGTACGCCGCCACCATGGAGGATCTCTACGCGCGCCGCCGCGAGACGATCATGAGCGCGTACGAGGCGGGCGTCGCCCTCTACGCGGGCTCCGACGGCGCGGGGGACCAGCTGCACGGCGTACTCCCGACCGAGGTGCTCGCCATGCACCGGCTCGGTCTGCCGGCCGACGTCGTCCTCGGCGCCGCCTCCTGGCGTGCCCGGGAGTGGCTCGGCCACAACCCCGGCCTCGCCGAGGGCGACCCCGCCGACTTCGTCGTCTACGACACCAACCCCCTCGACGACCTCACCGTCCTCGCCCGGCCGGCTGCCGTCGTACTCCGGGGGAAGGTCTACGCCTGAGATTTCGCCGGTTCCGGACACCTCTGGCAAACTGAGTTGTGTGTCCTGTGCGCAGGGACCCTCTCACCCAGCGCGACAGTGCCCGCCGAAGTTGCCTGACGGGTGTCCCCACACCGACACGGGCCTCTTCACCCATATTCGATTCCAAAGGAATACCACCAACAGTGGCTGTCAAGATCCGCTTGAAGCGCCTGGGCAAGATCCGGGTTCCGCAGTACCGCATCGTCATCGTCGACTCGCGCAAAAAGCGCGACGGCGCTGTCATCGAGGAGATCGGTCTCTACCGTCCCAAGGAGGAGCCGAGCTTCATCCAGGTCGACTCCGAGCGCGCCCAGTACTGGCTCGGCGTCGGCGCCCAGCCGACCCCGGCTCTCGAGGCGATCCTCAAGGTGACCGGCGACTGGCAGAAGTTCAAGGGCCTCCCGGGCACCGAGGGCACCCTCCGGGTCGCCCCGCCGAAGCCCGACAAGCTCGAGCTCTTCAACAAGGCCCTCGCCGAGGCTCACGCCTCCGCCGGCGCCGAGGCCGTGACGAAGAAGTCCGCCAAGAAGGCCGAGGAGCCCAAGGCCGAGGAGCCGAAGGCTGAGGAGCCGAAGGCCGAGGAGCCCAAGGCCGAGGAGACCCCGGCCGCCGAGGCCGAGGCCTGAGCAGCATGCTCGCCGAAGCTCTCGAGCACCTCGTCCGAGGAGTCGTCGACAACCCGGACGAGGTGAGCGTGCGCGACAAGCAGCTTCGTCGCGGCTCCGTCCTCGAGGTCCGGGTCCACCCCGACGACCTCGGCAAGGTGATCGGTCGCGGCGGCCGCACCGCCACCGCGTTCCGTACGGTCATCTCAGCGCTGGCCGGCAAGGGCGGCGCGCGGATCGACTTCGTCGATGTCGACGGCGGTCGCTGAGCACGGCTGCATCAAACGCACAACGGGCGCCACTCCTTCGGGGGTGGCGCCCGTTGGTTTACCCGGTTAACCGGGTAAACCTGCACTTCTCTGGCAATGCAATGCCTGAGAAGTGCAGGAATCACCGGTTAACCGGTGATTCCTGCCCCGCGCCCCGCAGCCCCTAATCTCACTCCTGTGGAGTTGATCGAGGTGCTGGTCGGACGGATCGGCAAGCCGCATGGCATCCGGGGGTTCGTGACCGTCGAGGTGCGCACCGATGAGCCGGACCGGCGGTTCGCCGAGGGCACGGTGCTGCGGGCGCAGCCGCCGAAGGGATCGGCGTACGCCGCCAAGCAGTTGACCGTGGAGGGCGCCCGTTGGCACGGGCAGGTGCTCCAGGTCGCCTTCGAGGAGATCACCGACCGCAACGAGGCCGAGGCCGCTCGCGGGACGCTGCTGTTCGCCGACGTCCCGGCCGAGGAGACTCCCGAGGACCCCGACGAGTACTACGACCATCAGCTCGTCGGCCTGACCGCCTTCGACGAGGAGGGCCGCGAGCTGGGCACGGTGAAGGCGCTGGTCCACGGGGGAGCCCAGGACCTGCTGACGATCCGTACCCCGGACCGGCGAGACGCGCTGGTGCCGTTCGTGAAGGCGCTGGTGCCGGTCGTCGACCTGGCCGAGAGGAAGGTCGTCATCGCCGACCGCCCCGGGCTGGTCACGCCGTTCGCCGAGGACGAGGACGACGCCACGTGAGGCTCGACTACCTCACCATCTTTCCCGACTACCTCGCGCCGCTCCGGCTGAGCCTGCCGGGCAAGGCGATCGAGTCGGGGCTGCTCGAGATGCACGTCCACGACGTACGCGACTGGGCCCACGACCGCCACCGCACCGTCGACGACACGCCTTATGGCGGCGGCGCCGGGATGGTGATGAAGCCGGAGCCGTTCGGCGAGGCCTTCGACGAGCTGGCGATCGACGGCGCGACCGTGATCGTGACGACCCCGAGTGGTGAGCCGTTCACCCAGGCATTGGCTCGTGACCTGTCGACCCGGGAAAGGCTGGTCTTCCTGCTCGGCCGCTACGAGGGCATCGACCAGCGCGTGCTCGACCACGCCGCCACCCGCGCCGAGGTCCGCGAGATCTCCCTGGGCGACTACGTCCTCAACGGGGGAGAGGTCGCCGCCATGGCGATCACTGAGGCCGTCGTACGCCTGCTCCCCGGGTTCATGGGCAACGCCGAGTCGCTCGTGGAGGAGTCCCACGAGGACGGCCTGTTGGAGTACCCGGTCTACACCAAGCCCGCCTCCTGGCGTGACCTCGAGGTCCCGAAGGTACTGCTCAGCGGCGACCACAAGCGCATCGCGCAGTGGCGCCACGACCAGGCGGTGGCCCGGACCTCCGTACGCCGCCCCGACCTGCTCCACGCATCCCAGGCAGCCACCGAGTGGGAGATCGTGCCGGCCGTACGCGCCGATGTCCCCGAGCTGCACACGCTGCAGCTCGCCTGCTGGGTGCAGGAGATGCACGACAACCCCGGCGTCGAGATCCCGCCGTTGCACGAGTCGCTCGAGGACACCGTGCGCGCACTGGAGACGCACGACGTGTACGTGGTCCGCTCCGCCGGGCGGCTGGTCGGCTCGGTCCGTGCCCGGCTCGAGGGCGACGTCTGGGAGATCGGGCGGCTGATGACCGCCCCGGACCTGCAGGGTCGGGGCCTCGGGCGTCAGCTGCTGGACCACATCCAGGCCATGGCCCCGGCAACCGCCGCGACGTACTCGCTCTTCACCGGAGCGAAGAGCGAACGGAACCAGAAGATCTACAAGAAGGCGGGATTCCGGCTGCGCCGTGACCTCGACGCGCCGCCCGGAGCTGTGATCCTCACCAAACCCAGGCGAGCAAGTAGATAACAAGTCACATACATCAGTGGCCTGTTACGTGTCTGTAACATAAAGAGTTTGTTACCGAAACGAGGGCTCGACAGGATCCGGCGAAACGTGTGCTCGGCTCACGCGATCCGAACCCCGACCCTATGAGGTACGAATGACTACCGATCTTGCATGGCAGCTGCTGTGTACGGCACTCGTGCTCTTCATGACTCCTGGTCTTGCCTTCTTCTACGGCGGCCTCGTGAAGTCGAAGAGTGTCGTGTCGATGATGATGTTGAGCTTCGGCTCTCTCGGCCTGATCACCCTGCTGTGGGTGCTCTACGGCTTCAGCGGCATCGGAGCCATCTCCGAGTCCGGCATCACGAACTTCTTCGGCAACCCGTTCCAGGACTTCGGCCTGACCAGCGCCTTCAGCGACCTGGTCACCGAGTTCGACGACGGTACGCCGGTCGAGGAGTCGACCAACTTCTTCGGCGGCCTCGCCTTCGGCGGCTCGTTCGCCATCATCACCGTGGCGCTGATCTCGGGTTCGATCGCCGACCGGGCGAAGTTCTGGCCGTGGCTGCTCTTCGCGGGCATCTGGGCGACCGTCGTCTACTTCCCGGGCCAGGCCTGGGTGTGGGCCCTCAACGCCGACGGTGACTACATCGGCTGGATCGGCAAGTGGGGCGCTCTCGATTGGGCCGGTGGCACGATCGTCCACCAGGCCGCCGGTGCCGCCGCGCTCGCGCTGGCGCTCGTCCTCGGTCAGCGCAAGGTCGGCTTCTCCAAGGAGGAGACGGCTGCTCACAACGTACCGCTGGTCCTGATCGGCACCGCGATCCTCTGGTTCGGCTGGTTCGGGTTCAACACCGGCGTCCCGGGCACCACCCAGGGCCAGACCACCCTGATCTTCCTCAACACCCTGATCGCCCCGGCCGCGGGTCTCATCGGCTGGATCATCGTGGAGAAGTTCAAGGACGGTAAGTCCACCGCCGTCGGCGCCGCCTCCGGTGTCGTCGCCGGTCTGGTCGCGATCACCCCGGCGTGTGCCCACATCGCGCCGATCTGGGCGATCCTCCTCGGCCTCCTCGTCGGCGTCGTGTGCTGCCTCGCCGTCGAGTTGAAGTGGAAGCTCGGCTTCGACGACACCCTCGACGTCGTCGGCATCCACCTGGTCGCCGGTTTCATCGGCTGCGTCTACATCGGCTTCTTCGCCCAGGTCGGCGGCACCGGCCTCTTCTTCGGCGGCGGCTTCGACCAGCTGATCAAGCAGGTCGGCTCCTCGCTCGCCGTGATCGCCTTCGCGTTCATCGTCGCCTACGTGGTCGGCATGGCGATCGAGAAGACGATCGGGTTCCGCGCCAAGGAGGAGGACGAGGTCGCCGGTATCGACCTCGCCATCCACGAGCCCGGTTACCAAGAGGTCGGCTGACCTCTTCAGGTTTCACGAGGCCCGTCCCGGTTCGCCGGGGCGGGCCTCGCGGCGTACCTCAGCGCGGTCCGTACGGAAGCTGCCTGGCCTGGTGCTGGATGCGGGCGCTGAGGTCCTCGACCTCGGCCAGGACCGCCGGTGCGACCCACACGGGGGAGCGGCGGGTGCGCTTGGCGCGGGTGAGGATCCCGGCCTGCTCCAGGCCGTCGATCGTCGCGGTGGGGTCCTCGATCCCGAGGCTCTTGGTGACCAGCTCGGCGTTGAGGATGGGCTCCTCGGTGAGCAGGTCGAGAAGCCGGTACGCAGCCGACCCGGGCCGTGGGGCACCGGCCGCCTCGCCCCAGCTGCGCCGGATGCTCTCCAGCGTCTCGGCCGTCTTCCACGACTCCGTCGTCGCGATGGTCGTCGAGGCGGCGAGCATGGCGATGATCGTGGACGCGGTGCCGGCCCGGTAGTCGTTGAGGGCGGCGAAGTAGCGGTCGCGGTGCGCGACGAGCGCCGAGGCGATCGGGACGGCCAGGTGGCGCGAGGCGCGGCGTCGCCGGAGCACGGCGTGGATGAGGGCCCGCCCGATCCGGCCGTTGCCGTCGATGAAGGGGTGGATCGACTCGAACTGGGCGTGCACGATCGCCGCCTGGGCGATGGGGGAGAGGTCGTCGCGGTTGGCGAAGGCGACCAGGTCCTCGATGTAGTCGATGACCGTCTCCGGTGGCGGTGGCACGTGGAGGGTGTCGCGGGGTGCGTAGTCGGAGCCGCCGACCCAGTTCTGCACGACGCGGAACTTGCCGGCGTTGGCCGCCTTGTCGGGATGGCGTACGAACAGGTCCCGGTGGGCGCGCAGGATCGCGTCGGAGGTGATCTTGCGGGTCGTGTCGGCCTCGCTGATCAGCCGCTGCATCGCCTGGGTCGCGGACGCCATCGAGGTCGCCGAGGAGTTGGCGCCGATGCCGAGCAGGGCCCGACCGTAATCGGCCAGGCTGGCCTCGACGTGCTCGATCTTGGAGGAGTCGATCGCCTCGGTGCGCAGCTGCAGGTGGTTGAGCCCGTCCATCGTCCGGCCGTGGACCAGGTCGAGATGGCGGAGTGCGCCCGCGCTGGCGGTCGTCATCGCCGCCACCGGCCGCTCCAGCGCCAGGTCGAGGTCGGCGATGTGGGGCGGCAGCGCGACCGTGACCTCACGCAGCAGCCGGTCGACGCGCGGACCGCGCGGGATCCGCTGCTTGTAGGGGCGCGTCACGTAGGTGTGCGGTGGCCAGTCGGTGTCGGTCACGGGGGCATCCTCGCACGGGCGCGGTTGTGCCGCGTACGTCGCGATTCCCGGCGGTCCGCGGCGCTGTGGCAGACTTGTGGGCCGGTCCAGTCGGCCGAAGCACGCTCCGAAGATGACACCCGGAGGTGTCGCGACGGGCTCCTGCCACAGGGGGAACCGTACGCCGCCGGCCAGCGTGGCTGGACCACCGCCAAAGATCGCCCTGACCAGGGCATGGATGACCGCGATCGGCCTGTGGCGAGCGTGAGGAGAAAATGATGAGCAACGTACTCGCTGAGGTCGGCAACGTCGCCAAGCGCGACGACCTGCCGCAGTTCCGCGCCGGTGACACCGTCAAGGTGCACGTCAAGGTCGTCGAGGGCAACCGGTCCCGCGTCCAGGTCTTCCAGGGCGTCGTGATCCGCGTCCACGGTTCCGGCATCGGCCGCACCTTCACCGTCCGCAAGGTCTCCTTCGGCGTGGGTGTCGAGCGCACCTTCCCGCTGCACTCCCCGATCTTCGAGCAGATCGAGGTCGTCACCCGCGGTGACGTCCGTCGCGCGAAGCTCTACTACCTGCGCAACCTGCGCGGCAAGAAGGCGAAGATCAAGGAGCGCCGCGAGGCGTGAGTCGGGAGGTCTGAGGGTTTCCTGAGCATTGCGAGTCGATGAGGCTCGTTGTGGAGGGAGTCTCTAGACTCACCGCGTGACTTCGAACGACCGCGATCCTTCCGTCGGCGTAGGGCCCCAGGCCCGCTGGGACGGGCCCGAGATGGGGGGATCGCGGTCGTTCTCGTCTTCTCCCCAGGCCCCGCGTTGGGCCTCAGAGCAACCGGGCCCGGCCAACGGACCGCGCCGCGAGGAGGAGCACAAGCCCCGCCTGTCGGCCTGGCAGGAGGGCATCGTCCTGGTCGTGCTGGCCGTGCTGGTCGCGATCGTCGTGAAGGCCCTGTTCGTGCAGGCCTTCTATATCCCCTCGGAGTCCATGGAGCCCGGCCTGCAGGGCGGCCCGTCGGTGGCGACCGACGACCGGGTGCTGGTCGAGAAGCCGTCCTACTGGCTCGCCGGCACGCCGCAGCGCGGCGACGTCGTGGTCTTCTCCGACCCGGGCTCCTGGCTCGGCGTCGACGAGTCGGCCGGCCCCAGCAACCTCTTCGGCAAGGCGCTC
Organism: Nocardioides sp. YIM B13467; assembly: GCF_042788075.1. Taxonomy (NCBI): domain Bacteria; kingdom Bacillati; phylum Actinomycetota; class Actinomycetes; order Propionibacteriales; family Nocardioidaceae; genus Nocardioides; species Nocardioides sp. YIM B13467. Next base: position 3,949,154 of record NZ_JBHZPJ010000046.1, on the reverse strand, counting down.
GCGGTCATCGGTCTCTACCCCGAGGGCGGCCACCTGGTGAAGCGTGTCATCGGTGTCCCAGGTGACGTCATCGAGTGCTGCGACAAGCAGGGTCGGCTGATCGTCAACGGCGTGCCGATCGACGAGCCGTACGCTCGGCCCTCCCAGACCAAGTGCGGCCGCCCCAACAAGGAGGGCGAGTGCTTCGGGCCGATGCCCGGCAACCGCCATTGGGAGGCCGGTCCGGTGCCCGAGGGTTCGCTGTTCGTGATGGGCGACAACCGGGCCAACTCGGCCGACTCGACCGTCCACATGTGCACGGCCAACGAGACCGACTGCGCGCTGGTGCCCTGGGTGCCCGAGGACAACGTGGTCGGCAAGGTCGTCGCGCTGGGCTGGCCGCTGGACCGGGCGAAGTGGATCCACCGGCCCGAGAGCTTCGAGGACGTGCCGTCACAGTGAGCAGTGCGCCAAACCTGCGAGTCGAGCGGTCGATGCTGCGCGACGGCGTCACCCATCTCGGTGCCGTCGACGAGGTGGGGCGCGGTGCGCTCTGTGGGCCGGTCTCGATCGGGATCGTGGTGATCTCCGAGGCGACCCGCACGGCCCCCCAGGGCGTACGCGACTCCAAGCTGCTCACTCCCGAGGCTCGCGAGATGCTCGCGCCGAAGGTGCGCCGCTGGGCCGTCGACTCGGCCGTCGGGCATGCGCTGGCCTCCGAGATCGACGAGGTCGGGATCATGGCCGCGATGCGGCTGGCCGGTCAGCGAGCGTTGAGTGCCCTGGACGTACGTCCTGACGCGCTGCTGCTCGACGGCAACCACAACTACCTGACCCCGCCCGTGCAGGAGGGCCTCTTCGGTGAGGTCTCCCAGATGGTGGAGGAGGTCGAGGTGCCGCCGGTGACGACGATCATCAAGGCCGACATGAAGTGTGCCGCCGTCGCCGCCGCCTCGATCCTGGCGAAGACCTCGCGCGACGCGCTGATGGTCGCGCTCCACGACGAATATCCCGACTACGCGTGGGCCGACAACAAGGGCTACTCCGCCCCTGCCCACATCGCGGCGCTGGAGCGCCTGGGACCCTCGGCATATCACCGCCGCTCGTGGAGTCTTCCCGGCTCTTCGCCTGTGTTGGCTCTAGAGTCCTGAATATGAGCGCGGAGGATCTCGAGAAGTACGAGACCGAGATGGAGCTGACCCTCTACCGCGAGTATCGCGACGTGGTCGGCATCTTCAAGTACGTCGTCGAGACCGACCGCCGCTTCTACCTGTGCAACCAGGTCGACGTGCGAGCGAGCACGGACTCGGGGGACGTCTACTTCGAGGTGTCGATGAACGACGTCTGGGTGTGGGACATGTATCGGCCGGCCCGGTTCGCGAAGGCGGTCAAGGTGCTCACCTTCAAGGACGTCAACGTCGAGACGCTCAACCCGACCGACATCGACCAGCCGCTGGACTGACGTACGGCTGATCTCGGGCCAGTTACCGTCCACAGGGCGATCTCGATCCGGGGTTATCCCCAGGCGCCCCGGAACTAGCCCGGATTGTCGGTGCTCGCGATGAGTCTGGACCTCGAAGCCGAAGGGCAGGAGGTCCATGATGAGTTCAACGGCGCCAGCGCGGATCGCGCTGGGAAACTACGGCGAATCGGTCGCCGAGAGGCATCTGGTCGAGGCGGGCATGACCGTGCTCGACCGCAACTGGCGATGTGCCGATGGGGAGATCGACCTGGTTCTGCGCGAGGGCGACACGCTCGTCGTCTGCGAGGTGAAGACCCGCAGCCATGACGGGTGCGGCACGCCGCACGAAGCGGTCGACAAGACCAAGCTCGACCGGCTGAAGCGGTTGGCGATCGCCTGGCTGGAGCAGCACGACGTGCGAGCTCCCGGGATCCGGATCGATCTCGTCGCGGTGATGCACGCGCCTCGTGGTTCGGCGCTGGTCGAGCACGTCAGGGGCCTGTGATGGGATACGCGCGAGCTCACGGCGTCGCCCTTCGGGGCGCTGTCGGCCACCTGGTCGACGTACAGGCCGACGTCTCGCCCGGCCTGGTAGGAGTGACCCTGGTCGGCCGTGCCGACAGCGTGCTGGCCGAGGGGCGCGACCGGGTCCGGATGGCGATCATCAACTCAGACCTCGAGTGGCCCGCGACCAAGCGGATCACGGTGCTGCTCTCACCGGCCGACCTGCCGAAGGGCGGCTCGCACTACGACCTCGCGATGGCGTTGGCGATCCTCGCGGCCGGTGGCGAGCTCGAGACGACTGGGCTGGAACGCACGGTCTTCATCGGGGAGCTGGCGCTCGACGGTGGGCTGCGGCCGACCTCCGGTGTGCTCCCGATGGTGCTCGCCGCCTCCCACGCCGGGATCGCTCGGGTGGTGGTGCCGGAGCCGCAGGTGGCCGAGGCGCGGATGGTGCCAGGGATGGAGATCCTCGGGTTCCGGTCGCTGGGCCAGGTGGTCGCCGAGCTGCGCGGCGAGCCGGTGCCCGACGCGCCGCCGGTCGCTACCGGCACGGGCGGCAGCCTGCTCGGCTGGCGCGGTGACCGCAGGCTCGACGACATGGACATGTCCGACCTTCGTGGCATGCCTGAGACCCGCTACGCGGTCGAGGTCGCGGCCGCCGGTGGGCACCACCTGCTGCTCAAGGGACCGAAGGGCTGCGGCAAGACCTCGATCGCCGAGCGGATCCCGACGATCCTGCCCGATCTCTCCCGTGAGGAGTCGCTGGAGGTGATGGCGGTGCAGTCGCTGGCCGGGGTGCTCGACGTCGACCGAGGGCTCCTGACCCGGCCGCCGTTCGCGGCTCCCCACCACGACGCTTCCAAACCCGGCATCGTCGGCGGCGGCACCGGTCGGGTCCGCCCGGGCCAGGTCTCGCTGTCCCACGCCGGCGTCCTCTTCCTCGACGAGTTCCCGTTGTTCAAGAGCGACGTCATCGAGTGCCTGCGGGAGCCGCTCGAGAGCGGCGACATCACGGTGTCGCGAGGCGAGGAGTCGGTGACGCTCCCGGCGCGCGCCCTCGTCGTGCTCGCCGCCAACCCGTGTCCGTGCGGCAACTTCGACGCCTCGATCACCAAGGACGGCTGCATCTGTAGGTCCAACGAGCGCCAGTCCTACGAGCGGAAGGTCTCCGGACCGATCACCGACCGCATCGACATCATCCGCACGCTGCGGCCGATGTCCGAGCAGAACCATGATCCGTGGGGCTCGGAGACCAGCGCCGACATCCGTGAACGGGTCACGGCGGCCAGGCGCCGCCAACGCGAGCGCTACGCCGACTTCGGGTGGCGGCTCAACGGCCAGGCCAGCGGGATCGCCCTGCGCGACAACTGGCCGCTGCCGCCATCCGCCGAGGCGCTCATCGACTCACGCATCTTCTCCGGTGCCCTGACCCGTCGAGGTGCGGTGCGCGTGCATCGCCTCGCGTGGACGGTGGCCGACCTCGCCGGGGTCGACTGGCCGGGCGTCACCGAGACCGAGACGGCGCTCGCGCTGCGCAACGGCGGCTCGCTCACGGTGTCGACGTTCGAGGGGAGGTCGGCATGACAGCGGCGCCCGTCGCACCGTCCTTCACCGACCTCGAGCGCGAGCGCCTGGCCCGGATCGCGCTGACCCAGCTGATCGAGCCCGGCACCCCGCTGCTCGACACCTGCATGGTGGGATCCACCGCGACCGAGGTCTACCGACGCTTCGCCGAGGAGGATCCCGACCTCGGCGAAGACGGGCTCGAAGCCAGATTGCGGCTGGCCCAGATCCACCCCGACCGCGACTTGGAGCGGGCGGCCAACGCCGGGTTCCGCTACGTCATCCCCGGAGACGAGGAGTGGCCCACCCAGGTCGAGCGGCTCACCGGTCAGGAGCCTCTTCAATACCGCACCGGCACGCCGCTCGGCCTGTGGGTGCGGGGGCCGCTCCTGCTCAGCGACCTCGACCGGTCGGTCGCCATCGTCGGGTCCCGGGACGCGACGGCCTACGGTGCCGACGCCGCTGCGCGGATCGCGGCGGACCTCGCGGTCAACGACTTCGTGACGGTCTCCGGGGCAGCGGTCGGCATCGACGCGGCCGCACATCGGGGCGCGCTCACCGGCCCGCCGGGGAGCACCGTCGCCGTTCTCGCAGGTGGCGTCGACGTTCCCTACCCGCTGCGCAACCGGCGCCTGATCGACGCGATCGCCGAGGGCGGAGCGGTGATCTCGGAGATCGCGCCCGGCTTCCCGGTCACCCGCTATCGATTCCTCTCTCGCAACCGGATCATCGCCGCCCTTGCCCGGGGCACCGTGGTCGTGGAGGCGGCAGCGCGCAGCGGCTCCCTCAACACCTCCCACTGGGCCTACAGCATCAACACACCCGTGATGGCGGTGCCCGGTCAAGTGGGCGCGATGACCTCGGTCGGCACCCATGAGCTCGTACGCAGCGGCAAAGGCGTCCTGGTGACCGACGGCCTCGACGTACGCGAGCTCGTCGGCGACATGGGCGAGGCCGTCCCCGAGGAACCCCGAGGTCCCGTACGCCGCCGCGACTCGCTCACCTCCGTCGAGAAGCAGGTCCTCGATGCCGTCCCGGTGAGCAGCCCCTCGTCACAGCTCGCCATCGCGAGGTCGGCATGCCTGCACCCGAAGACGGCCGGCACCGCGCTGTCGCGGCTCGAGGCGCTCGGTCTCGCCGAGCGGTTCCCCGACGGGTGGCAGCTGGCCCCGGGCGCGGCTCGCACCTGAGGCCCGAGCCGACACCTATCCTGACTCGGGTGAGCGCTGAACCCGAGGGGGACCAGGAAGGCGGGTCCGCGGAAGCGGAGCTGCCCGAGGTCTACGCCGCGCTGCTCGGGGACTACGAGCGGCACCTCAGCGCCGAGCGCGGGCTCTCCGACCACACGGTCCGGGCCTACCTGGGCGACATCCGCAGCCTGCTCGACCACGCCGGCCGTATGGGCCGCACCGAGCCCGAGGCCATCGACCTGCGCACGCTGCGCAGCTGGCTGGCCAAGCAGCAGACGACCGGCCACTCACGTACGACCCTGGCCCGGAGGGCCACCGCGGCCCGGGTCTTCTGCGGATGGCTGGTCCGGACCGGCCGGGCGCAGGTCGACGCCGGAGCCGCGCTCGGCTCGCCCAAGGCCCACCGGACGCTTCCGCCCGTACTGCGCCCCGACGAGGTCGAGTCCCTCATCGCCGCCGCCATCACAGCGGCCGAGGACGGCACGCCGGTCGGGATGCGCGACATCGCCGTGCTGGAGATGCTCTATGCGACCGGTGCCCGCGTCGGTGAGCTCGTCGGCCTCGACCTGGACGACGTCGACTACGAACGCCGCGTCATCCGGGTGCTCGGCAAGGGACGCAAGGAGCGGATGGTGCCCTTCGGCGGCCCCGCGGTGCGGGCGCTCGACCGTTGGGTCGTCCGTGGCCGCCCTCAGCTGGTCACCGAGTCCTCCGGACCGGCCCTGTTTCTCGGGGCTCGCGGCGGCCGGCTCGACCAGAGAGCCGTACGCACCCTCGTCCACCGCCGCCTCGCCGACGTCCCCGGTGCCCCCGACCTCGGCCCCCACGGACTGCGCCACAGCACCGCCACCCACCTCCTCGAGGGTGGCGCCGATCTGCGCTCGGTCCAAGAGCTCCTCGGTCACGCCAGCCTGGCCACCACCCAGATCTACACCCACGTCAGCAGCGACCGGCTCCGCAAGGCCTACCGTCAGGCCCACCCCCGCGCCTGACCCGCCGAGACGTCAGGCGCGTCGGCCGAGACGTCACCCGCGTCGGCCCGCCACAACTGCGGACTCGGCCTACCGGACGGGGTCGCCGCGCCAGAGGGGGAGGAGCCGGACCGGCTGCGGTGCGTCGACGAGCAGGAGCGGGTCGAGGTAGACATCGTCCGCGTTGCGGATCCAGCCCCAGTGCAGACAGGCGGCCGGGAAGCAGTGGGAGCCGGCGATCCCGAGCCGGCCCAACGGCGCTCCGGCCGCGACCGGATCGCCGACGGCCACGGTGGCCGAGACCGGCTCATAGGTGGTCCGCGTGGCCCCGTGGTCGACGCTCACCACCGCCTTGCCGGCGATCACTCCGACGAACGCGACCGTCCCGGCCATCGCGGCGCGGACGACCGCGCCCGGCGATCCGGCCAGGTCCACGCCGCGATGACCCGCACCCCACGGAGCGTCTGGCGGATCGAAGCGGCGCACGACCTCCGGCCGGGGCGCCAGCGGCCATTCGCCCTGGGGGACCTCGTCGGCTTCTCCGACCGGGCTCGGACCCTCGTCGTGACCCACTGCCCCACCCAGCGAGGCGCCGGACGGCGCCACCTCGGCACGTGGCGTTCCGAGGGCTGGGCTTGCCGGGGCGATGAGGACGACGAGGAACAGGGCCGCGACGAGGGCGCGGGCCCGGTCGGAGAGGCGGTACGAGGTCATGACGAGCAGACAACCCCGGATCGAGGACCCGCACAACGAGTGGCGTACGTCCTGTGGATAACCCCGTCCCGAGACACCCCTGTGGACACTGATCGGCCCGCGCCTGAGCCGGTCACGGAGGATTGGCCCGAGACCCCGGTCGGCGGCTAGTCTTGGACCGGCAGCCCCCTGTGGGCTGACTTCGCACGCCAGCAGACCGCGACGGTGCCTCGCTCCGAGACGCCGGTCGCCCGCGGGCGCGGCCCTCAGTCCCGAGCAGCACGCTCAGGTCGGACCGCGTGCAGGCGTCAGGGCCCATCAGCACTGATGGGCGCGAAACTGAAAACCGACCGGCTCGCGCCAACACCCGCCCGACCTCGAGAAACGCAAGGTCGAGCCACCAGCGGTGCACACGCGGGCCACCACCTAGGAGAAAAAACATCATGGCAGTCGTGACCATGCGCCAGCTCCTCGAGAGCGGCGTCCACTTCGGACACCAGACCCGTCGCTGGAACCCGAAGATGAAGCGGTTCATCCTCACGGACCGCAACGGCATCTACATCATCGACCTTCAGCAGTCGCTGGCCTACATCGACCGCAGCTACGCCTTCATCAAGGAGACCGTGGCCAAGGGCGGCACGATCATGTTCGTGGGCACCAAGAAGCAGGCCCAGGAGGCCATCGCCGAGCAGGCGACGCGCGTCGGGATGCCCTACGTCAACCAGCGCTGGCTGGGCGGCATGCTCACCAACTTCCAGACCGTGCACCAGCGGATCAACCGCCTCAAGGAGCTCGACGAGGTCAACTTCGACGACGTCGCCGGCTCGGGCCGCACGAAGAAGGAGCTCCTGCAGATGAAGCGGGAGCGCGACAAGCTCGAGAAGACCCTGGGCGGCATCCGCGAGATGGGTCGCACCCCCTCCGCCGTCTGGATCGTCGACACCAAGAAGGAGCACCTCGCTGTCGAGGAGGCTCGCAAGCTCAGGATCCCGATCGTCGGCATCCTGGACACCAACTGCGACCCCGACGAGGTCGACTTCCCGATCCCGGGCAACGACGACGCCATCCGCGCGGTCGGCCTGCTGACCCGCGTGGTCGCCGACGCCGTCGCCGAGGGCCTCATCGCCCGCTCCGGTGGCAAGACCGAGGGCACCGAGGGCGCCACCGCCGAGGAGCCGCTGGCCGAGTGGGAGCGCGAGCTCCTGGCGACCCCGGCTGCCGAGGAGGCGAAGGCCGAGGAGACCCCGGCCGCCGAGGCCCCCGCCGCTGAGGCTGCTGAGACCACCGAGGCTCCGGCCGAGGAGACCCCCGCCGAGACCCCCGAGGCCCCGGCCGAGGCCTGAGCCTCATCGTCCACCCAAAGCCACTTAACAAGTCAGAGGAAGACACGCATGGCTTACACCGCTGCCGACGTCAAGAAGCTCCGTGAGCTGACCCAGGCCGGCATGATGGACTGCAAGAAGGCGCTCGACGAGGCTGACGGCGACTTCGACAAGGCTGTCGAGATCCTTCGCGTCAAGGGCACCGCCAAGGCTGCCGCCCGCGCCGCGGAGCGCACCACCTCGGCCGGCCTCGTCGCCGCGTCCGGGAACGCTCTGGTCAGCCTCCTCTCGGAGACCGACTTCGTCGCCAAGAACGAGAGCTTCGTCGCTGCTGCCCAGCAGATCGCCGAGGCCGCCGACGCCAACAAGGTCAACGACCTCGAGGCTCTCAAGGCCATCTCGCTCGGCGACAAGACCGTCGGCGAGACCGTCGAGGAGCTCGCCCGCACCATCGGCGAGAAGATCGAGCTCGGCCAGGTCGCCTACTTCGAGGGTGAGACCACGGTCTACCTACACAAGAAGGCCTCCGACCTGCCGCCGAGCCTCGGCGTCCTGGTCGCCTACGAGGGTGACGAGGCGGCCGCGAAGCAGGCCGCCCAGCAGGCTGCCGCCCTCAAGGCGCAGTACCTCACCTCCGACGAGGTGCCGGCCGACGTGGTCGACGCCGAGAAGGACGTCCTCACCAAGAAGACGCTCGAGGAGGGCAAGCCCGAGGCTGCCGTCGCGAAGATCGTCGAGGGTCGGATCAAGGCGTTCTTCAAGGAGATCGTCCTGCTCGACCAGGAGTCGGTCTTCGAGTCGAAGAAGTCCGTCAAGCAGGTCCTCGACGCCGCCAACACGCAGGTGAAGCAGTTCGCCCGCTTCGACGTCGGCGCCTGAACCGAGCCTGACTCCGCGCCAACGGCGCGCGATCAGTTAGGTTGAGCAGCAACGTACGACGAAAGGGGCCGGTCCGATGAACCGAATGGTGATCATCGGACCGGCCCTTTCGTACGCCACCCCTACATGCACCACCCCGCAAGACGTCGCCCCAGGAAAGGCCACGGCATGACCCGCTACCAGCGCATCCTGATCAAGCTGTCCGGAGAGAACTTCGGCGGTGGCGAGGTCGGCGTCGACCCCATCGTGGTCGCCTCGATCGCCAAGGAGATCTCCGCTGTCGCCGCCTCCGGTGTGCAGATCGCGATCGTCGTCGGCGGCGGCAACTTCTTCCGTGGCTCCGAGCTCCAGCAGGCGGGCATGGACCGGTCCCGCGCCGACTACATGGGCATGCTCGGCACCGTGATGAACTGCCTCGCGCTGCAGGACTTCCTCGAGAAGGAGGGTGTCGACACCCGGGTGCAGACCGCGATCACGATGGGCCAGGTCGCCGAGCCCTACATCCCGCGCAAGGCCATGCGTCATCTCGAGAAGGGCCGTGTCGTGATCTTCGGCGCCGGCTCCGGCATGCCCTACTTCTCCACCGACACCGTCGCCGCCCAGCGCGCCCTAGAGGTCCACGCCGAGGTCGTCCTGATGGCCAAGAACGGCGTCGACGGGATCTACACCGCCGACCCGAAGAAGGACCCGACGGCGACGAAGTACGATGAGATCACATTCGGCGAGGCACTGCAGAAGCAACTCAAGATCGCCGACGCCACCGCGTTCGCCCTCTGCATGGAGAACAAGATGCCCATCGTGGTCTACGGCGCGGAGGACGAGGGGGCGGTCTACCGGATCGTCCAGGGTGAGAAGATCGGTACGCTCGTCACCGCTGGCTGAGCGACACGAGCCCACACGCCACCCACAACACAACACTTACGAGCGCACAGGAGCATCCGGTGATCAACGACATCCTCAACGAGGCCGACAGCAAGATGGTGAAGTCGGTGGACTCCACGCGTGAGGACTTCTCCACCATCCGTGCTGGCCGCGCCACTCCGCAGATGTTCAGCAAGATCCTGGTCGACTACTACGGCACTCCGACGCCGATCCAGCAGCTCGCCTCGTTCACCAGCCCCGAGCCGCGGATCATCAACATCGCCCCCTTCGACATCGGCGCGATGGCCAACGTCGAGAAGGCGATCCGCGACTCCGACCTCGGTGTCAACCCGTCCAACGACGGCAAGATCCTGCGTGCGGTCTTCCCGGAGCTGACCGAGGAGCGCCGCAAGGAATACATCAAGCTCGCCAAGGAGAAGGCCGAGCAGGGTCGCGTCTCGGTGCGCCAGGTGCGCCAGAAGGCCAAGCAGAACCTGGAGAAGCTCGAGAAGGACGGCGAGGCCAGCAAGGACGACGTCACCGGTGCCGAGAAGCGCCTCGACAGCCTCACCAAGAAGCACACCGACGCGATCGACGAGCTGCTCAAGTCCAAGGAAGCCGAGCTGCTCGAGGTTTGAGCCTGTGCCCCTGCGACGAAGTCGCAGGGGCACAACGCGAAAAGATCGAGCGAGCGCACGCCTGAGCTTGCGAAGGCGTGACCGCGGGTCGAGATCCAGTGTGCGACGCAGTCGAGAGCCACGAGCGATTCGGACCGCGACCAGATGAAAGACCTGAGCATGAAGGAATCACTCGTGAGCCAGACGCCGCCGTCTCCTTCTCCGTCAGCTTCCGAGCCGCCGAAGAAGGACTACGGCCGCGCCGGCCGCAACCTGCCCGCGGCGATCGGCTCTGCCGCCGTCCTCCTGGTCGCCATCGCGCTGAGCCTGATGTTCGTGAAGACGGCGTTCATGCTGATCGTCGTCGGCTGTGTCGTGGCCGCGGTCTGGGAGCTCCACCGGGGCCTGATGGCCAAGGACATGGACGTCCCCGAGCAGCCGCTGATGATCGGCGGCACGGTGATGGTCCTGGTCGCCTACTTCCTGGGCTCCGACGCGCTGGTGACGGCCACCGCGGTGACCGCTCTGGTGATCATGCTGTGGGTGCTGCGGCGGGGGGTCGACGGCTACGTACGCACCTCGGCCGCCGCCGTCCTCACCCTGTTCTACCTGCCGTTCCTGGGCTCGTTCGTCGCGCTCATGCTCCGCGAGGGCGGCGGCTGGACCTCGGGCGGCCTCTCCGACGACGGCGTACGCGGCATCATCGTCTGGGTCCTGCTCACCATCATGTCCGACATCGGCGGCTACGTGGCCGGGGTCCTCTTCGGCAAGCACCCGATGGCCCCGGTGATCTCCCCGAAGAAGTCGTGGGAGGGCTTCGCCGGCTCGGTGGTCTTCACCGTCGCCACCGGCGTCGGCCTGGTCGTATGGCTGCTCGACGGCGCCTGGTGGGTCGGTGTCGCGCTCGGCGTGGTCGCCTGCGTGATGGCCGTCCTCGGCGACCTGGTCGAGTCGGTCATCAAGCGTGACCTCGGCGTCAAGGACATGAGCCAGATCATCCCCGGCCACGGCGGCCTCATGGACCGCCTCGACTCGCTCCTGGCGACCGTCGCCCCGGTCTGGCTGATCCTCCACTACGCCGTCTTCTGAGCGGGTTCCAGCCCGATGCTCTTCCTCGTACGCCACGGACGACCCATCCAGGTGCGCGGCGTCGCCGCGGAGCACTGGGAGCTCGACCCGGCCGGGTTCGACGACGTCTGGGCTCTGCGTGACCGGCTGCCGGCCGGCGCCGCGTGGTACTCCTCGCCCGAGCCCAAGGCGCAGCAGACCGCCCAGCTGCTCACCGACGGCGACGTCGGTGTGGTCGATGCGCTCCGTGAGCACCGCCGCGGCGCGGCCTGGGTCGAGGACTTCCACGCCACGGTCGAGCGGGCGTTCGCGGAGCCGACGGTGCCGGCCTACGACGGCTGGGAGCCGCTCGAGGAGTGCCGTGCTCGCGTGACGAAGGCCGCTGCCGGAATCCTCTCGGCCCACGCGGGCGAAGACGCCGTGCTCATCGGACACGGCACGGCCTGGACCGTCCTGGTGAGCGAGTTGACGGGCACGCCGCCAGATCTCGCCCGGTGGCGAGACCTCGGCTTCCCGGACCTGATCACCGTCGACGCCTGATCGGCTTGAATCGCCCGGAGTTCGTTGCGGCAGCGATTCTTTACCAAGGATGACCTGGTTCGGCGCTACGGTTGAAGGGTGACCCAGCGTCCCTCGGACCTCGACGTGGACTCCGATCCAGACGTCGAGGCAGATCACGGCCCGGAGGAAGAGTCCTCGGGGCCGGGTGGCGTGTCGGCGTGGCTGCACGACTCGCACCCGACCGTGGCAGCCCTGGTCGGGTTCTACATCGGCCTGGCGTACGCGATCCTCGTGCCCGGCACCTGGGGCGCGCTGCTGACGTGGGTCGTCGGGCAGGAGCGGGCGGAGGAGCTGTTCCCGTGGGTGGCGCTGACCCTGCTGGTGCCCCTGGCGCTGCTCATCCCGCGCAAGACCCGTCGCCTGGCCGAGTTCGTCTGGCTGGGGATCATCCTCACCGTGCTGGTGGTGGTCGGTGTCGGCTCGCTGGTCTTCTGGATCCTGCTGAAGACTGGCTGACCGAGCGGGCCGGATCCAGGTTTAGCCGTACGCCGCACCCCGGTGGGACAATGGATGCGTGACCGAGCCCGACCCTGCGAACGTACCGGCCCCGCACAGCCCTGAGGCCGAGGCCGCCGCGATGGAGGGGCGCCGCCTGCCCCTGGTGATGGCGCCGCCCAAGGGTCGCGGGAAGCCTCCGCGCCACCTGGCCGACCTCGACCTGGCCGGCCGTCAGGACGCGGCGAAGGAGGCAGGCCTTCCGGGGTTCCGGGCCAAGCAGCTCTCGGTGCACTACTTCGAGCGGCTGGTCGACGACCCCGAGAAGATGACCGATCTCCCGGCGGCGCAGCGAGAAGAGCTCGTCAACACATTCCTGCCCGACCTGATGACGCCGATCCGTCAGCAGGAGGCCGACAAGGGCACCACCCGCAAGACGCTGTGGAAGCTCTTCGACGGCGCTCTCGTCGAGTCGGTGCTGATGCGCTACACCGACCGCGCCACGGTCTGCATCTCCTCCCAGGCCGGCTGCGGCATGGCCTGCCCGTTCTGCGCGACCGGCCAGGGCGGTCTCGAGCGCAACATGTCGACCGCCGAGATCGTCCATCAGGTCGTGGTCGCGGCCCGGCAGATGGCCAGCGGTGAGATCCCCGGCGGCCCCGGTCGTCTCTCCAACGTGGTCTTCATGGGCATGGGGGAGCCGATGGCCAACTACAAGGCGCTGATGGGCGCGGTCCGCCGACTCACCTCGCCGGCACCCGAGGGCCTGGGTCTCTCGGCGCGCCACGTGACCGTCTCCACCGTCGGCCTCGTGCCTCGGATCAAGCAGCTCACCGAGGAGGGCATCCCGGTGACCCTCGCCCTCTCGCTGCACGCACCCGACGACGAGCTGCGCAACGAGCTCGTCCCGATCAACACCCGCTTCTCGGTCGCCGAGACCGTCGACGCCGCCTGGAACTACGCGCGGGTCACGAAGCGCCGGGTCTCCATCGAGTACGCGATGATGCGCGGCATCAACGACCAGGGCTGGCGCGCCGACCTGCTCGCCGACGTCCTCAACTCCTACGGCGACTGGGGCTGGGTCCACGTCAACCTGATCCCGCTCAACCCCACCCCTGGCTCCAAGTGGACCGCGAGCGACCCGGAGGACGAGCGCGAGTTCGTACGCCGCCTCGAGGCCAAGGGCATCTCCACCACCGTACGCGACACCCGCGGCCGCGAGATCGACGGCGCCTGCGGCCAGCTCGCCGCCGCCGAGTGACGCGCGGGCTGTTCTTCCGGCTGTGAGTGTTCGCTAGGCGTGTTTCACGCTCGCCCGACACGGCTCGTTGGCGCGGGTCAAGGTGACGGGCGGTGTCGGATCTGGTGGACTCAGCTGCGACGACGCCAGAACAGCTGACGCCTCTGGTGTTCAGGCACCGTGATCCCGATGGCTTCCTGACGCCACTTTCGTCCGGCGACCACCGGCGGGACCGCCATGCCCCGTTTTGTGGCGTGCCAAGTGGCAGTCCACTCCTGCGGGTCACGCGAGATCGCGGCGAGCGCCCCTGTCGCCGCCTCTTGCGGTGTGCGTCCCGCACGGTCAACCCGCAGAAACACCTGATAGCCAGCCTCGTCCGAGTTCCAGTCTGAACTGCCGATGTACAAGGCAATCTTGAGCAGACTGTGGTCCGCATGGTCCTTGGCTACCCAGTCAAGCCGCATGCCCATGGACGCGAGGCGCTCACGATCTACGCCAGCGAGGGTCAGCCTCGCAGCGGTGTCTTCGGGGCGCTCCCATGTCGTGTCAGCTCCGACTCGGGCGACCTCCGCGTCGTACTCGTCTGCCGTGAACGAGGCTCCTCCACGAACCGGGGCTTCAAATTCCCAGTCCCAGTGGACCGCGTTCTCGTCACGAGTAATGACGACATCGGTTGAACCGCATCCGTACTCACCGCACTCGCACCTGGCGATGCCGACCTGATGTGGGGTTGCCGTGGCTACGAGCCGGTTGTCCGGGATCAGGAGGTCGAACGGATCCATGCCCATGCCCGCGCCGAGCCGCGTCATCTCCACGTCATTCACGTACACGAGTACCTCGTGCCCGGAGAGGTCGGGTTCGGTACTGCGTACCTCAAAGCGGACGGTGTCTCGTGGAAGGCGGGTGACGACGGCGCCGTTGCTTCCAATGACCTGCGTTCGAGGCATGGCCCCGGGCTGGGGAAGTCCCAGCTCCTCCAGGATCGCAGCGACGAGTGCCTTGATCTCATCGGTTGGATCTTTCGGGGAAGCCCCCGCGAGCATGCGAAGGCTCGGGCTGTCGATGCCATCAACGAGGCAGTTCACGGCAGCCTCAATGACTTCCTCGGGACCGCGCCACAGTGGTGGCGCATTCCAGCGCGTGGCTGCGTCGTACAGCAGCAACTGGCGTGAGGGATGTTCCGACATGCGTCGATCATCCGCGATGGGGCGCCGTGATCGCGAACGATTTGCTCGGAGTCATGCGGCGTGAAGATGGGTGCACTCTAAGACAGATTGAGCCCTCTGAAACCGGCTGCGCTTCAGCTAGGGACGGAGCGAAGGAAGCGCGAGATTCCAATGCCCATGAACGAACTGTGAAAGCGTTAAGTGAACCGCCGCTCTGGCGAGGAAAACAGGAGGGGCTGGCTCGGGGATTACAGATTCGTCCGGTTATAGACGTGAGATGGGGCCACGTGTGCCGCTAGCTTAGTGGGCCGGTCACCCTAGATGTGAAAGAGTTTGCGAGCGTTTCCGTTGGCGATCTTCACGAGGTCGGTTTCGTTCAGTTCGACGGCATCGAACCATGTGGCGGCTTCCCTCATGTCCTCGAACGGATAGTCCGCGGAGAACAGGATTCGATCAGACCCGACTTCCTGGATTGCGTTGAGCAGCGCTGGTGTGCGGAAGTTCCCGCTGGTGGTGACATAGAAGTTGTTTCGCAGGTAGTGGCCAAACGTGTGCTGGACGTTCAGGCCGCGGGGAGCGACCGCTAGTCGATGATCGGTGCGCCAGATGTTGAACGGGAGTAGTTCTCCGAGGTGGCCGAGGATGATCTGGATCCCGGGGTGGCGGTCAAAGACTCCGCTTCCCATCAGTCGAAGAGCGTGGGTGGCGGTCTCCACGGAGAACGCCCAGGCTGAGCCGTAGAGCCAGGGGTGGCCGGAGTATTGCGGGCTGGTCGACTCCAGGGGATCGCGAGGGTGGAGGTAAATCGGGACGCCGAGTTCAGCCACGGTTGCCCAAAAGACGTCGTAGCGAGGGTCGTCCAGGTACACGACGGTCTGTTCGTCTCCTACCTGGGAGAAGCCGTTGATCAGAGCGCCCACGAGACCGAGCTCGACGACAGTTCGTCGAAGTTCAGCGGTCGCGGCCTCGGGGTCCTGCATCGGCAGTGCTGCGAACGACGCGAACCTGTCTGGACGCTGGGCGACCTGGGTTGCGACATAGTCGTTCAGACGTGCGGCCCAGTCGATGGCTTGGGCTGGGTTGTGCAGCGACTGGATGCCGGGGGAGAGAAGGGAGAGGACCGCCTTCTCGATTCCGCACTGGTCCATGGTCTGGAGGCGCTCCTCGTGGAGGTCCAGCAGCCTGGCGCGGTGCGCGGGCCACGCGTCAGGGGTGAAGTGGGTTGCGGACTGCTCGACGATATTGGGGTCGACGGCTCCGAAGTGTTCCTCGAGCGCGATCTTGGACAGCATGTGAACTCCTTGATGATGTGTAGGGACCGGGTGGTCAGGGCAGGCGTGCGTTTTGTTTGTTGAGCTCTTCACGGACGAGCGGAGTCGTGGGCTCTTTGCCCGAGGCGACCGCAGCTGCGGCCACGCCGGCTGCTTGGCCGGTGGCGAACGCGGTCCCCATGACTCGCATGGAGGCACCTGCGCCGCGGTCGCCGTCGACCGCGCGTCCAGCGGCGAAGAGGTTGTCGGTGTTTCGGCTACGGAGGACGTCGAGCGGGATCCCGTAGTGCCCGGGCTCTCCGATGTACTTCCACTCCAGCGGCAGCCCCGGCCCGGGGTGAGACTCGATCGGCCATGCGCCGAGCGCGACGGCGTCGTCGGTCGGCCCCGGGTTCAAGACGTGCTTCTCGGTGAGCTGTACCCGCCCCACAACGTGGCGCGACTCCCGGGTCCCGAGCTCGGGGCCGGTGCTGGCGATGTACGCGCCATCGCATCCGGGCATGGTCCGGATGACGCGCAGGTATGCCTGGGCTTGGCGTCGGGCGGAGCGCTCGGCACGACTGGTGTCTGCGGCGTCCCGGGCGTCATAGGCTTCGTCAGCCAGGTACGTGATGAGGTCGTGCGAGATCGGCATCCGGGCTGTGAGCCCTGTGTCGCCGGTCAGGCCCTCTACGCCGGCGCGCTTTGCTTGCCGAACCGCCTCGGCGATCTGTTCCCGGGTGAGCTCGACGTCGGCAGGAATCCCGCCGAACCGGACCCCGAGGGTGCCATTGAGCACCCAACCGTCGTTTCCGTAGCGGACTTCGGCGCCGGCACGATGTGCCAGGTCCGCTTCTCCTGTTGCGTCAACGTAGGCGCGTGCGGTGAGTTCGTGGACTCCCGCGTGGTCGCTTACCTGGACACTTGCGATGCAGTTTCCGTCGCGGTGGGCGTTGAACAGCTGACTGTGGAGCAGGACGGTCACGCCCGCTCGCTCGCAGAGCTCGTCAGCGACTCGCTTCACCGCTTCGGGATCGAAGACCGCGGCGACTGCTTTGAACTGCTGCGGTCCGGTTATCGCGTCGAGGTCACGCAGCCCGGCAAGCATCTCCTCAGCTACGCCGAAGACCACTTGGCGTGACTCCAGGGTGTAGAGGCCGCAGTAGGCGACGACGTTGCGTAGGGTCGCGGCGCCGCCGAGACTTGGACCTCGCTCGATGAGCAGAGTGCGGGCTCCGCGCCGTGCTGCTCCGACGGCAGCTCCGATACCGGCTGATCCGCCGCCGGCGACAATGACATCGAAGTCGGAGTTCATCTGTTCAGTTCCTTCCAGCGGTGGCGGTGGACTCGGTGAGGGCTGTCCCCGGATTCGGGGCGGTCTCGCGGACACGGCTGATGAGCACGGCGCCGAGCAGCGGACCGACAGCCAGGGTGGCGAAGGCCCAGAAGAATGACTGAGTCTGGGCGAACACCATCCCGAGGACCACGGGCACGGCGGCGCTTCCCAGCTGCCAGAAAGCGTTGGTGGCGCCGGCGGCGGAGCCCGCTAGGCGGGCTCCGGCCAACTGCGGAATGAGGGCCACCAACAGGGGGCTGTAGGCGTACGCGAAGACACCTAGCAGTGGGGCCACCCAGTAGAAACCGGTGAGGCCATCCTGGAGCCCGAACAGGATCAAGGAGGCCGAGAAAGCGATCAGCATGATCGTGGCTAGCGTCTTGCGTTGCATGTCGAGGATGTCGGAGAGGACACCGACTACAGGCTTCGCAGCGATCGCGGCGATGCCGAAGATGACCACGACGCCCCCGGCCTTGACAGGTGAGATGTCGCTGCCTTTGATCATCAGCGCGTTCGACCAGGTGATGAAGCCGTACGTTCCCCACAGCGCGCAGAACCCGCCCAGGCCCAGCAGCCATAGGTCACGATTGCTGGAGAGTTGCCGCAGGTCTGGGACCTGTCGGCGGGTGGAGGTTGTGTTGGTGGCTTCGCGGATGAAGACGAGGCACAGGACTGCCACGACCATCGAGGCCATTCCGAAGAAACGGTAGGAGGCCTGCCAGCCAGACGCCTCGATGAGCCGGGGGACGACAGCGTTCGCGATGACCACTCCAAGTGAGGTGGCAGTCATGAAGACGCCCATCGCGAAACCTCGATCGCTCGCCGGAAACCACTGCGTGATGGCCTTTACGCCGGCTGAGTAGTCGCACCCGGCAAAGATGCCGATACCTGCCTGGAACGCGATGCCGACAGCGGCCGACTCGGCTTGTCCGAAGAGCAGCATGAAGCCGCCGGCCAAGAACAGCGAGGAGCCCATCATGACGCGCGGACCCAGCCAGTCGGTGAGGAGGCCTCCTGCGGCATTAGAGATGACGTATCCGATGTAGTACCCAGTTGCGAACACTCCGAGAGCTCCGAGGGAGACGCCCAAGTGATCGGCCACGGAAACCGAGGCAGGTCCCCACGTGGACCGGTCGACTGCGGTCATCGTGAACGCCAGCCAGGCCAGGATCAGGATGACCCAGCGATATCCATGTCGTTCGGTTGTGGATTCGACGAATTGACTCATGTCGAGAACCCTTCAGAGGAGGCGGGAGATCTGCCTGCGAGGCAGATCCGGCAGAATGAGCAGGAGTGAGATGGCCATCACATTCCGCGTTGCCACTAGTACAAGCGCTCATTGATGGTCCCGTCCAATACCTAGTGATGAGGAAGGGCATGCCTGGCGGGCATGGCCTGGCCTGGAGGAAGTCCGTGGAACTACGTCACCTGCGCTACTTCGCTGCCGTTGCTGATGAGGGCTCGATGTCTCGGGCTGCCGATCGGCTCCACACCACTCAGCCATCGTTGAGCAGGCAGCTCAAGCAGCTTGAGCGCGAGATCGGCAGTCCGCTCTTCGCGCGAACACACACCGGGACGGCGCTCACAGGGGCGGGGGTGGCGCTGCATCGCCACGTGCAGCTCCTGCTGAGGCTGGTGGATGCCATCCCTGACATGGCGCGAGACCAGGATGTCCGCGCTCGGGAGCTGGTCAACCTTGGAGTCCCGCCGGGAGTTCCTCAGGACCAACTGATCCGGCTCCTTGACACCGTACGAGAGGCGGTCCCTCGAGCAGCGCTCTCGTTGACCGAGGCAAGTAGTCGGGAGCAACTGCGCCTATTACACGAAGGTCGGCTGGATCTGGGTATGACCCGGGAACCACCTGAATCAGGCAACGCCGAACCGCTCTTCTCGCAGGCGTTCGGTGTCGCGGTCCGCCCTGAACACCCGCTGGCAGTTCAGACGAGCTGCTGTATGGGTGATTTGTCCGGGCTGCGGGTCCTGGCACACAGTCGCCAGCAGGTCCCCGTCGTTGACGACCAGCTCGTGGTTGCCGCCCATGACTCGGGTGCCGTCCCCCTATGGCAGTTCGTCCAATTCTCGGAGTACGCCTTAGCTGCGGCACATTCGGTTGAAGCGGACGCAGTACTCCTCATCGAGCACTCGGCACGACGACTACTGCCCGACTGGCCTTGGCTCCCCTTGGCTGGGACGGAACTTCAGCTCGTCACTTGGCTCGTGTGGCCACGCGAGACGCGGGCAATTGTGGACCAGGTAGCCCGCGTCATGGCCGCTCAAGAGGGGAAGCTGCGCCCTCGGTGACTGTGGTCGGTCGTGTCGGGAGGAGGGGCAGAACGCCGGGGCCACCCACGAGGTCCCGTCGCGGGATGAGTCGACGGGTTGGCAGGTCCAACTCGAGACGGTGCACCTGTATTCGTGTTGTGCCCGCTCAACCCCACCCCTGGCTCCAAGTGGACTGCGAGCGACCCGGAGGACGAGCGCGAGTTCGTACGCCGCCTGGAGGCCAAGGGCATCTCCACACCGTCCGCGACACCCGCGGCCGTGAGATCGACGGCGCATGCGGGCAACTCGCGGCTCAGGTGGACGAGTAGGGGCGAAACAGGCAATGGATTCAGTTCGTGGTGCGGTCCTCGATGGCGGGCTGCTGGCTCTTGCCGGACTGGGCGAGCATGACCCGGAACACCGTGTCGTCCAGCCCACGGACCTGTAGGGCCTTCCCCACGAGTCGAGCTCCGAGCGCGGTGGCTCGGTCCAGTGGGAATGCTGCTCGGACGTAGGTGTATGCCTGGTCGAGACTCTGCTGGGTCGTGGCCGTGAAGATGCGCTCGGCGGCCTGCTGAAGACGCGCCTCGATCCCGTGCCGGTCGGTGCCCACCAGTTCCCCGTCCCGCTTGACGATCCGGCCGTCAACCATGACCAGCTCGACGTCGCCCGCTCCGGCTTGTACGACGACGGTCTTGACTGGGTCGAGGAGAGGTGACAGGTGGTGTTCGGCGGTCCGCACCAGGATCAGGTCGGCGCGCTTCCCGACCTCCAACGTGCCCACCTCGTCGTCCAGGCCGGCCGCGCGAGCGCCCTCGATGGTGGCCGCGCGCAAGACGTGCTCCGTGGTCAGCTGCAACTTCTCGGGCATCATCCTGTGGGCGCCGAGGTCGTCGTTGGCGGCCATGCGCCCGGCGGCAAGTGCCAAGCGCATCTGGGTGAACAGGTCCCCCGAGCCACCCGACACGATGTCCACCCCTAGGCCACAGGCCACTCCTGCGTGCCGTGCGGCTGGCCAGATCGGAGTCCCCATGCCCATCTGCATCTCGCTCTCCGGGGTCACCGAGATCGAGGCGCCGACGCTCGCGATACGTGACAGGTCCGCGTGGGATAGCACGTTGCCGTGCACGAAGAGTGTGCGGTCATCGACCAAGCCCTTGTTCAGCAGCCGGGTGACATAGCGAGTGCCGCGGGCGAACGGCCCGTTGGCGACGTGCACCGAGAACCGATGCGCGTCCAGACGCCGGGCAAGATCCACCTCCGAGACGGTGTAGTGCAGGGGCGCGAAGAGAAAGTCGCTGCCGCTGATCCCGAACCGGATCAGCCCGTCGCTGACGGGCAGCCTCGCGGCGCGAAGCCTCTCCGCGTCCTGATGGCGCCAGCGAGAGGTGAAGGTTCGTTCGGTCTCGATGGGTACGTCGGGGTCCGCCACGTCGGGCAGGCCGTAGCAGTAGACGGCCCGGATGCCCGCGTTCTCCAGACCTGTGAGCAACGCGTCGGCATGGTCCGGGGTGGCGACCAGGTGGGCATTGTCGACCACCGTTGTCACTCCAGCGTTGAGCGCATCCAATGCGCCGGCGTAGTTGCCCAGCTCCGCGTCGCCAGCGGTGAAGTGCGGCGCGTAGCCGTAACGCACACGGGCCATGTAGTCGTAGAGGGATCCGTCGGCCAAGGTGGCTCGCAGGATCGACTGCCAGGTGTGCCTGTGCGTGTCGACCATCCCGGGCATGACGATGCCTGTACGCGCGTCGATCACCTCGGCATCGGTGACTCCGAGGTCTTGTCCGATCGCGGCGATCCGGCCGTCCTCGACCAACAGCTGGTTGACCCCAGGTGGGGCTGGCTCGGCCATGGTCAACAAGTTCGCGTTGGTGATCAGTGTTCGTCGGGACATACATCCACCTCGGATCGTGTGCGGCTTGCTGAGCCGACTTCGGGGTGGGGGCTCAGCGTCGGGTTGAGTCGTGGAGCGATCAGGCTGAAGACTCCGTTGTTCACGGTCTGTTCCAGCGCAACGCCCACATGGGGCATGACAGTTCTGAGGGTCCGGGCATCCCCTACGACAGGGATGGAAATGCCGGCGTACATCACCGTGAAGAAGGTCGATGCCACCTCGGATCGTCTGTCGGCGGGTGCTTGCTCGTTGACCAGCGTGAGACCGGTGCGGAAGGTGATGCCCTGCCCCAGCCCCGCCACGGTGGCGGCGACGAGGAGCAGCGGGAGCGACGCTGTTCCGAGTGCGATGGCGAGCAGACGATCGCGGTGGTCGCCGTCCCGGTGAAGATGCCGGCCGCGAGGCCTGCGAGCACGCGACCCGCCAACAACAGGTCCACGCCGTGGGGGTTGAGGAAGACCAGGTCGCTGGTCGACGCACACGCGAGCCCGAGCAACAGTATGGGCTTTCTCCCGGTGACGTCCGAGCTGCGCCCCGGCATCAGGAGGGCGGCTGCAGTGGAATTCCCTCACGGCAGGACGGGCCGATGAACGGGCCTCATACGGAGCCACGGAGCGGACGAGCACCTGAGCCCTTATCCCGTGGCCGAGGTGTCAACAGCGAGATCGCGGCCTCCGTCTTGCTGACCATGTCTCCCGAGGCGATCGACGCGAGATGGCCGTCTGGGCGCACCAGGAACAACGTGTCCTCGCCGACTCCGTACGAGTCGCGGAAGCTTCCGTTGCGATCAGTCAGAACAAGATCGGCGGTAGAGGACTGTGCCTCGACAGCCACCGTCCTCAGGGCCGCGCCAGCCGCTGGCCACTGGATCTGGCTCAAGGCGCGAACCGCTCCGTCGCCGTAAGCGATGACTGTGAGATGTGGGCCTCGGTAGGTATCGAACATCCTGGTGGGCTTCCCGTCGGCATCAACCATCACGGCATCTGGCGCACGGTCGCCGACGTTGAGCTGGCTGGTGGTCTGTTCACCGGCGGCCGCCAGCGGACCGCCTCGATAAGTGATCCCGAGCTGCTGTTCGTCCTTGCCTCGACGGATGCTTGTCGGATCGAGTTTGCCGATGGCCTCGTACTTCTTCGTCGACAGCCCGAGGACCCCGGCTGCGATGGGCTGGCGCTCGGCCTCATAGGAGTCGAGAAGGGCGTCATGAGCTCCCGCGAGGACTTGGCCGAGCTTCCATCCGAGGTTGTAGGCGTCCTGGATGCCGGTGTTGAGGCCTTGAGCGCCTGCGGGGGTGTGCACGTGCGCTGCGTCCCCTGCGATGAAGGCCCGGCCTTGGCGATAGGTGCTGGCGAGCCGGATGTTGGGGCGGAACACCGACCTCCAGCGAACGTCCTGCAGCTCGACGCCCGATGCGTGGGTGTGGGCACGGATCCGCGTGTTGATCTCGTCGAGATCGGCGGGTGGGTTCTCGTCCGGCGAGAGCCGGATCATCCATTGGAAGAGGTCGCTGGCGGGCAGTGGGCACGCCGCAACGAAGCCTCCACGAAGCCGGGGCCACATGTGCCACCGGTTTCGGGAGAGCCCCGTCGTGGTGGCGTCGACGATGAGGATGCGGTCCTGCTCGTCGGTTGACCCGACGAAGTCGATGCCAAGTGCGGTGCGAGTCGTGCTCGCCCCACCGTCGGTGCCCACCAGGTACCGGGCGGTGACGTGTTCGACGCCCCCCGCCGTGGCGAGCTTCGCGGTGACCGCCCTGTCGTCCTGGGTGAATTCGGTGATCTCGGTGCCGTACTCGACCTTGCCGCCCAACTCGACAAGCCGGGCGTGCAGCGCTGCGTCGGTGGCGAACTGAGGAATGAGCCATGTGTTGGGATATGGCACGTCGGCGGTGGCTGCGCGGTTCTTCATCATGCGCCACGGAATCACTGCGCGACCGAGGTGGATGCCGAGCTTGGGATATAGGCTCCCGTCGTCGAGGACGCGCGAGAGGACGCCGAGGTCGTCGAGCACCTCGAGTGTTCGGGGCTGGAGTCCCTTCGCTCGGGAGCCTTCAAAAGAGTGCGGCGCCTTGTCGACGACCCGGACGTCAAGACCGCGACGAACCAGGTCGATCGCCAACGCCGAGCCGCTCGGGCCGGCACCGGCTATGAGTACGTCGATCACGTTGTCATCTGTCTTCATCGTTCGGGCCGTTCTGCTGGGTTGGTGGTGAAGGATGCGACCAGGTGCGCTACCTCGTCGGGTCGCTCGAGTGGCGTCATGTGTCCGCACTGCTTGATCACGTGACTCTGTTGGGGCTGCAGGAGTGCGCGAGCCTCCTCGAGGCTGGCGATCGGGGTGACGTGGTCGTCGTCGCCCCAGATGAGCATGGTGGGAATGCCCGAGAGACCGGTGCTACGGAAGAGCTCGGCCCGGCCGTGCAAGGGCAGATTCTGCAGCGTGGAGAACAGCGCGTACATGGAGCCTTGGTAGCGGAAGGCGTCACGCACCATGCGCGTCAGGACCGCCGCACTTGCGTCGTCCCGCACGTTGTGGTCCAGGTGGCTCTCCAAGAGTCGCCGTCCGAGCCGTCTGCCGACGAATGCGGCAGCATGATCGCTCTTGAAGAGCCAGCGGCTCGCCGGGGCGGCGGATAGCCCTGCCGGCCCGGCAAGAGTCAGGCTCTTGATGTCCGAGCGTCCCGCCACGTACGCCATGGCGATGACCGCGCCCATCGAAGTCCCGAAAACGTGGTGACGCGGGAGTCGAAGTGCGTCCACGAGTTCCGTGAGCTGGCCGGCGAAGAGTGTCTCGTCGTAGTCACCCATCAGTCGCTGCGAATACCCGCGTCCGTAGGCGCTGAACGCAAGCGTTCGGAATCCCAGGTCGTGCAAGTGCTCTGCCAGACCGTCCCAGTAGAACAAGGGAACGGTCAACCCTCCGGTGAGGACGACGGTCTCGCCGTCCTCGGGGCCAGTCAACTCATAGTGCGTCACGCCCTGGGAGAGCTCGACGAAGCTTCCGCGTAGGTCACGCCGCGCCCGGTCGTCCAGGACGAGGTCCTCTCCCTGCCCAACGAAGTACTTCATGGTCGCGCCCCGTCCTGCCTCGTGCGACCGCCGTGGGGGTCCGGGTTACCTCCCAGAAAATCGCGGACCCGCGCGGCGACCCACTCAGGGTCCTCTTCGGGCAGCAAGTGCCCCCCGGTCGGGTGAGTCATCTCGACCGCCCCTGGGATGTCCCGGCCGAAATGCTGACCGTCGATCGACACGCTGCGAAGCACGAGCGTCGGTACGGCGACAAGAGGAATCAGGTTGCTGCGGTCCTCCTGATCCATATTCGCGAGGTCGACGAAGGCGGATCGGTTGCCGGGAAGGCTCATCATGGCGTGGACGCGGTCGACCATCGCCTCATTCACGATCGACGGTCGACCGACAAGAGCGCGAAGGTTGCGTTCCGTTGCACGCTTCGGAAGCCAGCGCCGCAGCAGCGGTCGGAGGATCGGGTTGCGAGCCAACCGCATGCCCATCGGGAGCGACTTCTCGGGATAGCCCGTGGCGTTGATGAGCACCAGGTTCTCCACGCGAGTGGGTTCGGCCAGGGCGAGGTTCCAGCCGATGTTCCCGCCGAGCGAGTTGCCGACGACCGAGAAGCGTCCCAGGCCAAGCTCGGTCATGAACCCAGCGACCGCGTCGACGTATGTCGGCACCCGGTAGTCCCGATCGGGGCGCGGCCCGGTGAAACCGAAGCCAGGAAGGTCGAGGGTGATGACATCGAACGAAGTGGAGAGATGCTCCGCGACGCGCTCGAAACCGTGAATCGACGAACCACTCCCGTGGAGCAGCAGAAGCGCGCGTCCAGTGCCGGAGCGCTTGAAGTGCAGACGCATGTCGCCGACGAAGGCGAATTGGGAGTCCGGATCCGGACCGAGAAGGGAAGAGTTCATAACGGCTACAGTGTTGTCGTTATTGTTGAAGCTTGTCAATGCCTATCGGCTACGATGTAACCGATATGAACGAACGCTCCGATTCCGTCACCACTGCCGAACCGACCTCAGGTCCTGACGGTGACGTCGACGTCTCTGCTTCGGGCCGCTCGCGCGGCCGTCCGCCTGTCCCGAAGGAACGAATCTTGGCGACAGCGCTGAAGATCGTTGACGAAGAGGGTGCCGAGGTGCTCTCGCTCCGCGTTCTGGCGCAACGGCTGGACTCCAGCACCGCGACGCTGTATCGACACTTCTCAAACCGGGCCGAGCTGATCAACCACCTGATCGATCACACGCTCGGCGGGGTCCCCGTTCAGGCCGATGAACTACGAAGCCTCGGCTGGGAGGACGCGTGCCGGGCTATGGCGACCTGGATGTTCGAGAATCTCCGGAGCCATCCGAACATCGCACCCCTACTGCTCGCCCAGGCGCCCACGGGTCCTAATGCGATGGCATTGCGGGAGGTGGCTCTCCAGGTGCTTCTGGACGCCGGGTTCTCGCCACGTGTCGCGATCCGCTGCTACGCGACGCTCGCGAGATTCGTCCTGGGTTTCGCCATCCAGCTCAACGGCGAGGAAACAGAAGATGTAGCACTCGCCGAGGCCTATCGGAACTCCGGCGAGGACAACCTCCCGGCGACCGGCGCCGTGGCCGCCTTTGTCCCGGTTCCCCTGGATGACGAGTTCAGCTTCGGCCTCGACCTCCTGTTGGCCGGACTGGCCCAACTGCGGTCGCGCTAGGTCATCGCCATCACCGTCCGCGACACCCGCGGCCGTGAGATCGACGGCGCCTGCGGTCAGCTCAAGCCCCTGGCTCAAGCCCCTGGCTCGGGCCGGCGCTCGTGGCCGTGTCGGCCTTGGGTGCGGCGGGCTTCCTTCAGCTCCGACTCGTACAGGTGCCGTTTCCCCTCGACGAGAGTGTCGCGAGCCTCCTTCTCCAGCCGCTTGAAGGTGGCGTAATAGCCGTCGTCGTACTCCTCGACGATCTGAAACGTCCACCTACCCTCGAGCACGTTGCGTCCTACGAGCTCGTGCTCGAACGTGTCCGCGAGCTCGGTGTGGCCGGCCTCGCGCAATTGCTGGACACCCTTGCCGAGGGTGAGGTCGGCAGTGCCGGTGATGCGATGCATCGCGTACAGATGACCGCGGGCGATCTCGATCGCTTCGAGTGCCTCGCTGATGGAGCCGAGCGCCTCGACGGTGAGGTCGTCGACGCCTTCGGGCCGGATGTGCTCCTCATCGGTGGTCATGCCGCGATCGTGGCAAAGTGAGCGGGCGGGCGGCAAGCCCCAGATTTTCTGAGAGTCACGCGGTGTTTCCGCTGATGACACCGCCCGGACCATCTGTCGCCCGACACGGAGTTCTGGCCACGGGAGGTTCACCGACCCGTCAACCAAGTCGGGGGTCGCGTTGCCGGACTGCGCTCACGATCAGGAACATGAGCATCAGCCTCGATCGGGTCCCGCTGGTCGCCGCCAACTCAGAGCCGCTCCGTGTCCTCATCGTCACGGAGTCGTTCCTGCCCCAGGTCAACGGCGTGACGAACTCCGTACGCCGCGTCCTGGAGCATCTCGCGATCGACGGCCACACCGTCGAGGTCGTGGCCCCCACCGGGCCCACCGAGTACGCCGGGTTCCCGGTGACCCGGACCCGCGGCGCGACGTTCTGGGTCTACAAGGACTTCCGCGTCGGCCTGGAGACGCGGCGCAAGCTGCGCGCGGTGATGCGCCGGTTCAGCCCCGACGTCATCCACGTCGCCTCACCCGCGCTGCTCGGGCGGCAGGCGGTGCTGGTGGCCAAGGAGCTCGGCATCCCGAGCGTGGCGATCTACCAGACCGACCTGGTCGGCTTCTGGGACAAGTACAAGGCAGTCGGCGGCCCGCAGGCCGCGGCGATGCTCACCCGTCAGGCGCACTCGGCCGCCGACCGCACCCTGGCACCGAGCTCGTCGGCCCTCACTCAGCTCGAGGGCCTCGGCGTACAGCGCACCGGGCTGTGGCCGCGAGGCGTCGACGTCGAGCTGTTCCACCCGAGTCGCATCGACCACGACCTGCGCGCCCGGCTCGCGCCCAACGGGGAGACCATCGTCGGGTACGTCGGCCGCCTCGCCCAGGAGAAGGAGCTGCACCTGCTGGCTCCGCTCGCGCACAACCCGGCGTACAAGGTCGTGCTCGTCGGTGGCGGCCCGCAGGAGCGTGAGCTGCGGCACCTGCTCCCGAACGCGACCTTCATGGGCGTGCTGCAGGGGGAGGAGCTCGGGGCTGCGTACGCCTCCCTCGACGTGTTCGCGCACACCGGCTCCCACGAGACGTTCTGCCAGGCGGTCCAGGAGGCGCTCGCCTCCGGGGTCCCGGTCGTGGCGCCACGCTCGGGCGGGCCGCTGGACCTGGTCGCCGACGGCGTCACCGGGTTCTTCTACGAGCCCGGCAGCCGCGACGACCTCGCCTCCCACGTCGCGCTGCTCCACAACGACCCGCAGCTGCGGCTGCGGATGGGGCGCGAGGCCCGCAAGAGCGTCGCCCACAAGTCCTGGGGCGCGGTGAACGCCGCCCTGGTGGACCACTACCGCGACGTCATCCGGGCGCGCCGGCTGCGATGACGTCGAGGACCTCCTCCGCAGTGTCGACGAGGTGGATGTGGCCCTCCATCGCACGGCCACGGGCGAGGGCCTGAAGGAGCGGCCAGACCGGCAGCTCCTCGGTCCAGTAGCTGCGCCCGACCAGCACCATCGGCGCGAGCGCGCTCGTGTCGGCGTAGTAGTTCTCGCAGGCGTCCTGGAAGACCTCCTGCACGGTGCCGCCGGCACCGGGTAGGAAGACGATCCCGCCGTCGCAGACCTCCAGCAGCACTGCCTCGCGGGTGGCGTTGCGGAAGTACTTCGCGATGGCCCCGGCGAACACGTTGGGCGGTTCGTGCCCGTAGTGCCAGGTCGGGATCCCCAGCGACCTTCCGGGCCTGCCCTCGACCTGGTCGCGTACGCCGAGCGCCGCCTGTGCCCATGCCCGTATCGAGGGCCGGAACGACGGCACCGCGGCCAGCGACGCGAGCGCATCGTCCAGCACCGTCTTCGGCGCCCCGGCGAGGAAGGCGCCCAGGTTGGCGGCCTCCATCGCGCCCGGGCCGCCGCCGGTGGCGACGACATGAGAGCTCGCCAGGTGCTGGGCGAGGCGGGCGGCGGCCGCGTAGTCCTCCTCGCCCCTCCGCAGTGCGTGCCCGCCCATCATCCCGACGATCCGCGTCCCCTCGTCGCGTCGCGCGCGCACCCATGCCTCGAGCGCGGTGTCGATCGCGTGGTCGTGGAGGGTGATCGCGAGCTCGTCGTCGGCGTCGAGCGGCTGCTGCAGCCAGGCGTACGCTCTCGCGTCCAGGCTCCGCGCATAGACCGGGTTGTCGTAGAGCTCCTCGGCGGTGTAGAGCCGGGAGCGGTAGACGTCGACGGGTGCCTCCGGGATCACCGGCATCACCAGCGCGCCCTCGTCCTCGGCGTAGTCGCCGTCCCCGGGTGCGAAGGTGCACCCGAGGAAGGTGGCGCCGGCCAGCTCGGTCTCCCGCAGGGTCTCCGAACGCGAGCTCAGGTCCAGCGACCGCAGCCGCCATCCCTTCAGGCTCCCCGCCCCGGCCGCCAGATGCCCGTCGAGCTCCTCCACCGACTCGATGTCGACATGCCGTCCGCGGTGATGCTTCATACCGAGAAACCTACCGACTCACAGTGGCCAGGAGACTCCGGTCAGGCTCTCTGACTCGGTCCACAGCTTGCGGGCGAGCTCTGGGTCGGAGGCGACCGCGGTACGGCCGACGAGCGTCGGACTGCCGCGGTACTCACCGAGCCCGTCCGGCCCGACGTAGCTTCCCGGCGGAAGGTCCTGGCTGGCCGCGTACAGGGTCGGGAGGGCGCCTGCCTCCGCCGACTGCGCGACGACCCGGTTGCCGAGCGCCATGAGAGCGTGCTTGACCGGGTTGCCGGTGTGGCTCTGCAGGTTGGTCGCGGCGTAGCCCGGGTGGGCGGCGTACGCCCGGCGCCCGGTGCCCTCGAGACGACGCTGGAGCTCGAGGGTGAAGAGCAGGTTGGAGATCTTCGACTGCCCGTACGCCCGCTCCGTCCGGTAGTCGCGCCGCTCCCAGTTGAGGTCGTCGAGGTCGAAGCCGCCCCAGCGGTGGGCCGAGGAGGCGACCGTGACGACGCGGTCGGTGATGTGGGGGAGCAGCAGGTTGGTGAGCGCGAAGTGCCCCAGGTGGTTGGTGGCGAACTGGCTCTCGTAGCCGTCGGTGGTGAGGCGCTTGGGCACCATCATGATCCCGGCGTTGTTGATGAGTACGTCGATCTCACCCTCCCACTCGTCGGCGAAGTGCCGCACCGAGCTGAGGTCGGCCAGGTCGAGCGCCCGCACCTCGGCGCTGCCGCCGATCGTGGCGGCCACCTCCTCGCCGGCGGCGACGTTGCGTACGGCTAGGACGACGCGGGCGCCCTTCGCGCCCAGCTGGGTGGCGACGACGCGGCCCAGCCCGCTGGTCGCGCCGGTGACGATGACGGTGCGGCCCTCGAAGGACGGCAGCCGTTCGGAAGTCCACTTCTGTTCGGTCATGACACCAATCTAGGCGGTGTCAAGAATCTTGACAATGCCAATATCGGTCAAATCTCGATAAGGTGTGGACTGATGACCGAGACGATGACCCGCTACCACCACGGCGACCTGCGCGCCGCGGTGCTTCGCCGTGCGGAGGAGGTGCTGCGCGAGTCGGGCACCGACGCGCTCTCGCTGCGCGGCATCGCCCGCGATCTGGGCGTGAGCCACGCTGCGCCGAGCGCCCACTTCCGCGACAAGAACGCGCTCTTCGACGCGCTCGCGGTCGCCGGGTTCCGGCGGCTGGGCGAGGTGATGGACGCCGCGTTGGCGACCCGCGGTTCGCTGGCCGACGACCTGGTGACCTTCGCCTCGGCCTACCTGGAGTTCGCCACCGACAACCCGGCACTGCTCTCGGTGATGTTCGCGCGCAAGCACAGCGAGACCTCCGGCGCCGAGATCGCCGAGGCTGTCGCCGCCGCCTTCGCCCACCCCACCGCCCTGCTCACCGAGGGCCAGGCCCGTGGTGAGGTCGTCGACGGTGACCCCGAGGTCATCGGGGTCACCGTCCTGGCCGCCATCCAGGGCCTGGCCACCTTCGTCGGCTCGGGCTTCGTGACGCCCGAGCAGTCCCAGCGCATGCTGGAGGACGTCGTCGCCACCCTGATGCGCGGCCTGGCACGCTAGATGCGCCTTCTTCGCGCGGTGGCGGCACGCAGCGTACTGGTGGAAGTGGGGATCGGCATCGCGATCCTCTGCCCCCTCCTGCTGCTCGCAGGGCTTGTCATCCGGGCGAGCGTGGATGAGAGCAGACAAGCGGAGCGCGCGGTCGTCACGGACCAGAAGGCGCTCGAGGTCTGGCGTGACAAGCTCGAACCACACCTCGAGCAGATCAACTCGATCCCGACGCCTGACGGGCTCCGCTGGCCGGAGGATGCCACGGTGGACGAGTGCCGCGTCGACGAGTCGGACCACAATCTGGTCCAGGTTGGTGCCTGGTTCGTGTGGGAGGCGACCGAGGAGGTTGCCTTCGATGAGGTGAGCGAGGCGGGAGCTGCCGGATATGTCGAGATCCTCGACTACCTCGCCGACCACGGATGGCGGATCACCAAGCGGGAGAATCTGAACGGCATGGTCTCTGGTGCCAACCGTGACTTCGACTCCGCCGATCTGGAGCACCCCTCGGGCATTACGATCCGTACTCAGTTTCTCGGCAACTCGATCCTGGGGCACCTCTTCTTCGAGGGAGCCCCCAAGGTCTGCTCCGTCAGCCGCTGAACCGCCGCGCTGCGCTGCCAGGAGTACGTCATTGCGTACTCCTGGCAGCCCACGGCGGGCTCAGAAGGCGTGCGCCATCAGGTCGGCGTAGACCTCCTGCTCGTCGACCTCCAGGCCTCGGGCCTGGAACCACTTCGCGACGTTGGTGATGTCGCGGAGCAGGAAGTCGAAGCCCAGAGGGTTGCCGACCAGGTCGATGATCTGAGGAAGGTCGATGATCACGAGCCGGTCCTGCTGGGCCAGGATGTTGTACGGAGAGAGGTCACCGTGGACCAGGCCCGCCTGCACCATCGTGGCCAGGGCGTCGACGAGCCCGTCCCACCACATCTCCAGGACGTGGCGCTCCGGCCGGGTCTGGGCGAGCCGCGGCGCCGTCTCGAGCTCGCCGTTGCCGTCGTCGACCGCGATCCACTCCATCAGGATCTCGGTCCCGTCGATCTGGACCGGATAGGGGACCGGGAGACCGAGCTCCCAGCAGCGTACGAGCGCGTTCCACTCGGCGTTGGCCCACTCGGCCTTGGCGACCTCGCGGCCGAAGGTCGAGCCCTTCTTCAGCGCGCGCTCGTCACGAGAGCGCTTGACCGAACGGCCCTCGGTGTAGGTCGCGGCCCGGTGGAAGGTGCGATGGTCGGTGTCGCGGTAGCGCTTGGCGACCATCAGCGCCTCGTGCTCAGGGAAGAGCGGGTCGGCCCGTACGACCAGGAAGGCGTCGGCCTCCTTGCCGGTCTTGAGGATGCCGAGCTCGGTGTCGATGGCGCCCTGAGAGGTCACCACCCAGTCCGGGCGTGGCTCCGGCCCACGGGAGAGCGGCTCCACGGAGAGCCAGGTGGACCAGCGTTGTCCGTCGTCCAGGTCGTCGTAGGCCTGGAAGTCGAAGATGAAATTCGAGTCGATCCCCTGGAGAGGATCAGCGGAGATGTTCTCCTGAGTCACTTCGGGTGCTCCTGATACGAGAGATGTGGTCTGTGGGCAGGCACAGGACAACGACAGTCATGGTCTGCTCCTCTCGATCAGGGGCGCCTCGTGGACGAGGACGCCGGTCGCGCTCCATGGTGGAGGACCGCGACCGGCGTACGCAACAGGTTTATTCGGACGGGCCGGCTACGGCGAGACGAGCCACATGTCGTCGCTGCCCACGACCAGCACCCGGCCGTCGTCGAGCCCATGGGCGACCGATCCCCACGGCGCGGCGAGTTTCGCCGAGACCTCACCGGACGCGGCGTCGATGAAGGAGTGCGTGTAGGACGGTACGTCGCGCCCGATCGCGAGGGCGGCCAGCGGTTCCGGGGCGTTGTCGTACAGGTCGACGATCGGACCGCTGACCTGGACGCCGGGGTAGATCTTCGTCGTCTTGTCGAGTGCCGCACGCGAGGTCCTGTTCAGCTTCTCGGTCCACAGCTTCTTCCCGGTAGTGGGGGAGTACGCCACGATCTGATCGGTCAACGTCAGCACGACCGCGTCGGGCGTCGGCGCCAGATCGGTCCGTTCCGCGTCCGAGGCGGGCTCGGCATCGATGCTGAAGCTTGTGGCCTTCCTACCCTCGAGATCCGTGGTGACGACGTCGTAGGCGCCAGCGGTGCGGTTGGTGAGGTAGATGCGGTCGGTGAAGACGTCGACGTAGGGGAACCCGAGGTCGGGGCAGGCCGTCGCGGTCCTCCAGGCCGGTTCGCCCGCACGGGTGGCGGTGAAGGTGCACGTGCCGTCGACGCGGTCGACGCCGACGAGGAGGTCACCGACCTGGGCCGCGACATGGTCGTCCATGAGCGCGATCGGTTCGCCCACGGGCTTGCCGTCGCGCACCTCGCGGACGGTGTGCGTCTTCGGGTCGAGGTCGGTCGCGAACGCCGGGATGCGACGTACGCGGCTGTCGTCGGTCGTGCCGTGGCCGATGGATGCCGGCGCCTGGAGGTCCGGCGAGCGCCGTTGGACGGCGGCGGAGGTCTCCTCGCCCGAGGCGTCGAAGCGGACCGTCGAGCACACCTTCCTCGCGCACACGACCGTGTCGAGCGCTCCGTCGGGGCTGATCGCGAGCGGGTTGTGCAGGTCGTCGAACCTGCGCTGCCACATCTGCTCGCCGTCGCGGTCCAGCATGGTGATCTGTCCGATCGAGACGACCGCGACGTGGCCGCCGTCGCCTACGTATGCCCAGGTGCCGTCCAGATTCTCCTCGGCGACGGTCGTCCCGTCGGCGAGGTCACGAATGGTGAGCAGGCTGTCGCCGTAGGTGTAGATCCGGTCGTTCACGACGACCGACTCGTGGGACCCCTGCTCCACCTCCGCGTGCCACACGACGTCGCCGGCCATCAGGTCATGGGCTCGCCAGTGCCCGATCCCGACGAGCAGGGCCGCGACACCGGCCAGCGAACCTACTGCGATGAGCGCCTTCTTTGCGCGCGACGACACAGCCATGTTTCCCCCGAGGTATGGACCGACGTGGGCAGCGTAGCGCCCGGCCCCGAGGACGGGTCAGTGACCGCCGACGAGCGGAGCGACGGCCCGGGCGACCAGAGAGCCCCTGCCGGTGGCGGTCTCCTCGGCGTCGGCCATGGTCATCGCGCGCAGACCGACGTTGACGCCGAGCCAGCGCAGCGGCTCCGGCTCCCAGCGCGGTGAGACGTGACCGACCCAGGGGAGAGCGGTGAGATCGGAATCGGTGCCGAGGACCAGGTCGCGCAGCGTACGGCCGGCGAGGTTGGTGGTCGCGACGCCGTCGCCGACGTAACCGCCGGCGTGCGCGAGGCCGCTGGCGGGGTCGTAGCCGACCGAGGCGTGCCAGTCGCGCGGGATGCCGAGCACGCCTCCCCATCGGTGGGTGACCTTGTGGCCGCGTACGGCTGGGAACATCTCGATCAGGGTCGCCAGCAGGCGACGGTGGGTGCGCATGTCGGAGGCATCCGCGTGGGTGATCTTCGACCCGAACGAGTACGGAGCGCCCCGGCCGCCGAAGACCAGCCGGTCGTCCGCGGTGCGCTGCCCGTAGATCAGCAGGTGTCGGCCGTCGGAGAACGTCTCGCGCTCCTCGAGGCCGATGCTCGACCAGACCAGGTCGGAGAGCGGTTCGGTGGCGATGATGAGGGAGCGCACCGGGATGACCTCGCGCTCGAGGCCGGCCAGCGTCGGGGTGTAGCCCTCGGTGGCGCGTACGACGACGTCGGCGGTGACCACGTCACGCTCGGTTCGCACCTGGTGCGGCTCGATCGCGGTGCCCCGGGTCTGCTCGTAGATCGTGACACCGCGGGCCTCCACGGCTCGGGCCAGGCCGCGGACGAGCTTGGCGGGATGGAGCGCGGCGCAGTCGGGGGTGTAGGTCGCACCGAGGGTGCTGGTCGCGGCGAGCCGCTTCTCGGCAGCGGCCCGGTCCAGCAGGGAGATCTCGGCGTCACCGAGCCCCCAGGAGCGGGCGTGCTCGACCTCGGCCCGGGCGCGCTCGAGCTGGGCGGCCGTACGGGCCACCACGACAGTGCCGCCCTTCGCGATGTCTGCCTCGATGCCCTCCGCCTCGGCGACCCGGATGACCTCGTCGACGGTTGCCCGCATCGCCCGGTCCTGGGCGAGCGCGGCCTCCCGGCTGGAGCCCGCGGCCACCTTGTCGAGCGAGGCGGGGAAGAGGGCCGAGCACCAGCCGCCGTTGCGGCCCGAGGCCCCGAACCCGGCGACCTCGGCCTCGAGGACGGCAATCTTCAGGTCGGGCCTCGCCTCGGCCAGGTAGTAGGCCGTCCACAGACCGGTGTAGCCCGCACCCACGATCGCGACGTCGACCTCGATGTCGCCCATCAGCGCCGGCCGCGGCTCCCAGGTGTCGCCGGCGGTCTCGTGCCACAGGCTGATCTCGGGGTAGTTGCTCACCTCACGCCCCAGGCGTAAGTCTGCTTGTGCAGGTGGAGGTACATGAACGTCTCGGTGCTCACCACGCCCTCGATGGCGCGGATCTTGCTGGAGACCAGGTTGAGCAGGGCCTCGTCGCTCTCGGCGACGACTTCCACGAGCAGGTCGTAGGAGCCGGCGGTGATGACGATGTAGTCGACCTCGTCGAGCTTGCCGAGCTCGTCGGCGATCCCCTCGATCGGTCCGGAGGTGCGTACGCCGATCATGGCCTGCCGCGCGAAGCCGAGCTCGAGCGGGTCGGTGACGGCGACGACCTGCATGACGCCGCTGTCGACGAGGCGCTGCACGCGCTGCCGCACCGCGGCCTCGCTCAGGCCGACCTCCTTGCCGATCGCGGCATAGCTGCGCCGCCCGTCCTGCTGGAGCTGCTCGATGATCAGCTTGTTGACCTCGTCGAGGTGAGCGCCCCCGTTGCGCTTGCGAGTGGTCATGGCACCCAGTCAACCTGTTTGCCGTGGCCAGATGCAACGAAATCCGTCGTGTGTAACGAACAATTTCCATGATTCCGTACATTGTGTGTGGCTGAAGGCCTCTGAAGTTGTCATAGTGGGCGTCGTGAACCATGTCTCGCTGACCGATGCGAAGCCCGCCGTCTACTGGCTGGACGACCCTGCGAAGCCAGCGCCGCTGCCGCCTCTGCTCGGGGTGGCGTCGGCGGATCTGGTGGTCGTCGGAGGCGGATACTCGGGGCTGTGGACGGCACTGCTGGCCCGCGAGCGGTTTCCGTCGTGGTCGGTGGTGCTGCTGGAGGCCGGGCAGTGCGGGGACCAGGCATCGGGCCGCAACGGTGGCTTCGCCGAGGCGTCGTTGACCCACGGCTTCTGGAACGGTCTGGAGCGCTGGCCCGACGAGCTCGCGACCCTGGACCGGCTCGGCCAGCAGAATCTCGACGAGATGGCCGCGACCATCCAGGAGCACAGCATCGACTGCGACTGGCAGCTCACCGGCGCGCTGAACGTCGCCACCCGTCCGCACGAGGTCGACGACCTCGCCGAGTGGTCGACCGCGCTGACCGAGCACGGCATCAAGCACCGGCTCCTGGACGAGACCGGCGTGCGGGACGAGCTCCGCTCGCCGACCTACCTCGGTGGGTTGGAGGTGGTCGGTGACACGGCCACGATCGAGCCGGCGCGGCTCGCCTGGGGGCTGCGGCAGGCCTGTCTGGACGCGGGTGTGGTGATCCATGAAGGCTCCGCGGTCACCGGTCTCGAGCGTGACGGCTCTGGGATGCGGGTCTCGGCGATCGCGGGGTCGGTCCGGGCCGGGCGGGTGGCACTGGCCACCAACGCCTTCCCGCCGCTGCTGCGGAGACTGCGGATGATGACGGTGCCGGTCTACGACTACGTACTCACGACCGAGCCGCTCTCCGCCGCGCAGATGGATGCCATCGGCTGGGTGAACCGGCAGGGCGTCAGCGACTCCGCCAACCACTTCCACTACTACCGCCTGACCAGGGACAACCGGATCCTGTGGGGCGGCTACGACGCGATCTACCACTTCGGCTCGAAGATCTCACCGGAGCTGGAGACCGGCGCCACCCACGACAAGCTGGCCGGCCACTTCTTCGAGACCTTCCCGCAGCTCGAGGGACTGCGCTTCACCCACCGCTGGGCCGGAATCATCGACACCTGCACCCGCTTCTCGGCGTTCTTCGGCAAGGCGTACGCCGGGCGGGTCGCCTACGCCCTCGGCTACACCGGTCTAGGCGTCGGAGCCACCCGCTTCGGTGCCCAGGTGATGCTCGACCTCCTCAGCGGAGAGCAGACGGAACGTACGTCGCTGGAGATGGTGCGCTCCAAGCCGCTGCCGTTCCCTCCCGAGCCTGCCCGGTACGCCGGCATCTCGATGATGGTCCGTTCGCTCGGCAAGGCCGACGCCAACGGCGGCCGTCGCGACCTGTTCCTGCGGACGATGGACCGGCTCGGGCTCGGCTTCGACTCCTAGCGGCGAGTCACTCGAACCTCATCCGTCACGGCGTACAGGCAATTCCTGCGCTTCTCGGGTGTTGCATTGCCTGATAAGTGTAGGGATACCCGGTTAACCGGGTATCCCTACACCGGGCTCAGGCAGCGTCCTGCGCCGCCGCGACCCGCTCGCGGAGCTTGGCGTGGATCTCCTCCGGCGTGCGCTGCGTACGCTGGCGGTGGTTGCGCGCGATGATGACGCCTGTCGCGGTGACTCCGGCCAGTCCGGCGAGACCGACGATCTTCCACACGCGTGCACTGCCGAAACTCATAGGACCCCCTGCTCACGATGTCTGATGACACCACTATCTCCCTTGCCGACGCCGTGGACCAGACCCGCACCGGTGATCTGTGGCTCTTCCGCGGGCGTTCGGTCGCTGACCGAGCGATCCGGATGCTCAGCAACGCCCCGGTCAACCATGTCGGGATGGCGGTGGTGCTCGATGACCTGCCGCCGCTGATGTGGCATGCCGAGCTCGGCAAGGGGCTGCTCGATCTCTATACCGGCACCCACCACCGTGGCGTACAGCTCCATGATCTGCGTGCCGCGGTCGAGCAGTGGGCGGGGCGCTACGAGCAGCAGGTCTGGCTGCGCCAGCTGACCGCCGACATCGACCGCCCTCGCGAGGACGCACTGCTCCGGACGATCGCCCGGCTCGACGGCACCCCGTTCCCCTCGACCGCTGCCCTGGCCGGACGCTGGGCGCGGGGGAGGGTGCGCTCGAAGGCTGGGCTCGAGCAGGTCTTCTGTGCCGAGGTCGTCGCTGCGACCTACCAGGAGATGGGCCTGCTCGACGACGAGCGCCCGACCAACTACTACGACCCGGGTCGCTTCTGGTCCGGCGACCACCTGACCCTGCAGGACGGCGCCGTCCTAGGTAGTGAGGTACGCGTCGTCGGCTGAACCGCGGCCTGCGAGGCGAAGGGCGAGCGAGACCTCGCCGCTCTCGACCAGGGTGCCGATGACGAGGGCACGGAGCCCGCGAAGCAGTACGTCGGGGTCGACGAGGTCGGGGGCTGCGAGGGCGTGCAGCAGGTAGCCGTGCACCAGGGCGAGCACGGAGTCGGGGTCGGTCCGGGTCGCGCCCGCCACGGTCGCCGCGCGGTCCGCGACGGCACGGCCGGCGGAGAGCGCCTCGGCCACCACCGGGCGGAACTGCGGCTCGCGGGCGGCGTGGAGCAACCCCTCGAGGAAGGCGAGCGAGTCGGTCGGCGGGGACATCAGCGCCGCGGCGAACGCCTCGGCCATCGCGTCGGTGCCGGACTCCGTCGCGGCGAGCTCGTCGGCGAGCGTACGCAGCCGGGCGACGTCCTCGGCGACGCCCGTGCGCATCGCTTCGGCCGCCAGGTCCGTGATCGAGTCGAAGAAGTAGCCGACGGTGGCCAGCGGCAGCCCGGCGCGCTCGGTCACGGCCCGATGGGTGACCCCGGCCATGCCCTTCTCGGCGGCCACCTCGATCGTGGCGCGGACGAGGGCGTCGCGTCGCTGCCTGGCGCTGTCACCGTGCCGTCGCTTCATGGGCAGAGTGTTTCACGCGAGCCGGCAAGAAGTCTGGAAGATCTTCTAGACATTTTGGAGCCGATCCAGCACGCTGTCCGACATGACCGCACCCGTCCGCGTACACGCCTTCACCGACGATGCCCTCGGCGACCACGACGCCGTCGAGCTCGCCCGCCTCATCCGGGCGGGAGAGCTGAGCGCGGCTGAGGTCGAGGCGGCGGCGGTCACCCGGCTGCGGCAGGTGGCCCCGGGGCTGCACGCGATGGCGTACGAGGCCTACGACGCGCCCCGTCGCGCGGACGCCGACAACGGCCTGCTCCATGGTGTGCCGACCCTGCTCAAGGACAACACCGACCTGCTCGGGATGCCGACGAACCACGGGTCGGAGGCGTTCCGGGCGCGTCCGGCCACACACGACGGGCGATACACAACCCAGTTCCTCAGCGCCGGGGTGACGGTGCTGGGCAAGAGCCGGATGCCCGAGTTCGGGCTGAACGCGACCACCGAGTTCCGAAGCGGGCCGCCGACACCGAACCCCTGGAACACGCGTCACTCCGTCGGGGCGTCCTCCGGCGGCGCAGCGGCGCTGGTCTCCGCCGGAGCCGTGCCGATCGCGCACGCCAACGACGGCGGCGGCTCCATCCGGATCCCGGCCGCGGCCGCCGGACTGGTCGGGCTCAAGCCCAGCCGCGGCCGGCACATCGACGGCGAGATGGCCCGCACCCTCCCGATCAACATGGTCAGTGAGGGGGTGGTGACGCGTACGGTCCGCGACACCGCCACCTTCCACGCCGCGCTCGAGCGGCACTGGCGCAACCCGGCGCTGCCGCCCCTCGGGCTCGTCGAGGGCCCCGCGCGGCGGCGGCTCCGGGTCGCGATGATCATCGAGTCGGTGACCGACGCCGTCGTGGACGCGCCGACGAAGGCGGCCGTGGAGCGCACCGCGACCCTGCTGGAGGAGCAGGGCCACAGCGTCGAGCCGGTCCCGATCCCCGTCGACGCGCGCTTCGGCGACGACTTCCTCAGCTACTGGGGTCTGCTCGCCTTCCTCGCCGGCAACCTGGGCCGCCTGACCATCGACC
This sequence comes from Nocardioides sp. YIM B13467, assembly GCF_042788075.1. Lineage (NCBI taxonomy): Bacteria > Bacillati > Actinomycetota > Actinomycetes > Propionibacteriales > Nocardioidaceae > Nocardioides > Nocardioides sp. YIM B13467. The sequence continues at coordinate 3,909,666 of NZ_JBHZPJ010000046.1, read as the reverse complement.
GGACGCTCGACACCGGCCGCCTCGACGGTCTCACCGACGGCCTGCGTCACGCCTTCGTCTCCGGCGGCTGGCGCCGGACCCCGACCGCACTGCTACGCCTGCGACGGGCCGCGGCGGCGTACGCCTCCGTCTTCGACCACCACGACGTGGTCCTGTGCCCGGTCGTCGCCGGTGTCACCCCGCCGCTGGGTCATCTCTCCCCGAACGTGCCGTTCGAGGAGCTCGTCGACCGGCTCCTTCGCCACGTCGCGTTCACCCCGCTTCAGAACATCACCGGTGCGCCGGCGATCTCGCTGCCGATGGGGCTCAGCGAGGAGGGGCTGCCGATCGGGGTCCAGCTCTCCGCGGCGTACGGCGACGAGCGGACCCTCCTCGAGCTCGCCTATGCCCTCGAGGAGCAGTCGCCGTGGCCGCGGATCCAAGACGGGCAGATCACAGCATCGTAGAGGCCTTCTTCAGCACCCGGCGCAGGATCTGCTCCATCTCGTCGAACTCGGCCTGGCCCACGGTGAGGGGCGGGGAGAGCTGGATGACCGGCTCACCACGGTCGTCGGCGCGGCAGTAGAGGCCCTCGGACCACAGCGCCTTGGAGACGTACCCGTAGAGGATCCGCTCGCACTCCTCCTCGGTGAAGGTCTCCTTGGTCTCGCGGTCCTTGACCAGCTCGATGCCGTAGAAGTAGCCGGTGCCGCGCACGTCGCCGACGACCGGCAGGTCCTTCAGCTTCGACAGCGTGGCCAGGAAGGCGTCCTCGTTGCGGCGTACGTTGCCGAGCAGGTCCTCGGCCTCGAAGAGGTCGAGGTTGGCCATCGCCACCGCGGTGGAGACGGGGTGACCGCCGAAGGTGTAGCCGTGGTAGAAGGTCTCCTCGCCGGTGAGGAACGGCTCCATCAGCCGGTCGGAGATGATCGTGGCGCCCAGCGGCGCGTAGCCCGAGGTCAGCCCCTTGGCGGAGGTGATCATGTCGGGGACGTAGCCGAACCGCTCGCAGCCGAACATCGTCCCCAGTCGCCCGTAGGCGCAGATGACCTCGTCGGAGACGAGCAGCACGTCGTACTCGTCGCAGATCTCCCGCACCCGCTGGAAGTAGCCCGGGGGAGGCGGGAAGCAGCCGCCCGAGTTCTGCACCGGCTCCAGGAAGACCGCGGCGACGGTGTCGGGGCCCTCGGCGCGGATCACGACCTCGATCTGGTCGGCGCACCAGCGTCCGAACGCCTCCGGGTCGCTCCCGTCCATCAGCCCGCCGGTGATCTCCGAGGCCCGGTAGATGTTGGTGTTCGGCACCCGGAAGGTCGAGGGGACCAGCGGCTCGAACGGCGCCTTGATGTCCGCCAGACCGGTGATCGACAGCGCCCCGTGCGTCGTGCCGTGGTAGGCGATGTTGCGCCCGATCACCTTGTGCTTGCCCGGCTTTCCCCGCAGCTTGAAGTAGTTCTTGGCGAGCTTCCACGCGGTCTCGACGGCCTCGGAGCCGGAGTTGGTGAAGAAGACCCGGTTGAGGTCGCCGGGGGCCAGTGAGGCCAGTCGCGCGGCCAGCTCGATCGCCGGCTCGTGCGCGTAGGACCACAGCGGGTGGAAGGCCAGCTGCTTGGCCTGCTCCGCGCCCGCGTCGGCGAGCTCCGCGCGCCCGTGGCCGACCTGGGAGACGAAGAGCCCCGCGAGACCGTCGAGGTAGCGGTTGCCCTCGATGTCGTAGATGTAGGCGCCCTCACCCCTGGCGATGATCGGCACGTCGGCCTCTGCGTAGCTCGAATGCCGCGTGAAGTGCATCCAGAGATGGTCCTTGGCGTCGCGCTGCAGCTGCTCGTAGTTGCCGGTCATGGCTCAATGGTCACCCAACGCATCTCGCTTTCGCAAGCGAATCAGTAGCAAACCATCAATTCCACTTCGGATTCGGTTGTGACATCCCTGTTACAGGAAGGAGTTAGTCTCTACCGCATGGCTGACCAGACCTTCAGGAACGTGATCGGCGGCGAGCTGCGCGAGGCCGCCGACGCCGCGACGTACGACGTCGTCGACCCCGCCACCGGCGAGGTCTACGCGCAGGCCGCGATGTCGGGGGAGGCCGACGTCGACCAGGCGTACGCCGCCGCCGCATCGGCCTTCGAGACCTGGGGCGAGACCACGCCCCAGGAGCGCAGCCTGGCTCTGCTCCGGATCGCCGACGCGATGGAGGCCCGTGCCGAGGAGCTGACCGCCGTGGAGGTCAAGGACACCGGCAAGCCGTTCCAGCTGACCCTGGAGGAGGAACTGCCGCCGACGATCGACCACTTCCGCTTCTTCGCGGGCGCCGCGCGGACTCTGGAGGGGAAGAGTGCAGGCGAATACCTACCGGACCACACCTCCTGGATCCGTCGCGAGCCGATCGGCGTGATCGGGCAGGTCACGCCATGGAACTACCCGCTCGCGATGATGTCGTGGAAGATCGCTCCGGCCCTGGCCGCCGGCAACACGGTCGTCCTCAAGCCCTCCGACACCACCCCGGCCAGCTCCGCGCTCCTTGCCGAGATCGCCCAGGAGTTCCTGCCACCGGGCGTGCTCAACCTCGTCACCGGCGACCGCGACACCGGCCGCGCGCTGATCCGGCACAAGACGCCCCAGATGGTCGCCATCACCGGCTCGGTGCGCGCCGGCATGGAGGTCGCCGCGACGGCAGCGCAGGACGTCAAGCGCGTCCACCTCGAGCTGGGCGGCAAGGCGCCGGTCATCGTCTTCGACGACGCCGACATCGACAAGGCGGCCGCCGGCATCGCCGCGGCGGGCTACTTCAACGCCGGCCAGGACTGCACGGCCGCGACCCGGGTGCTGGTGCAGGAAGGCATCCACGACGAGTTCGTCGCGGCACTCGCCGAGGCGGCCCGCAACACCACCGTCGGCCTCCCTGCCGACAACACCGACGTGGGCGCGCTCAACAACCCCGGCCAGCTCGCCCGCGTCAAGGGCATGGTCGACCGCCTCCCGGACCACGCCACGATCGCGGCCGGCGGCGCGCCGGCACGGGTGGAGGGCGGTGAGAACGGCTACTTCTACCAGCCCACGGTCCTGGCCGGACTCCGCCAGGACGACGAGCAGATCCAGCAGGAGATCTTCGGTCCGGTGATCACCGTGCAGCGGTTCGCCGACGAGGCCGAGGCGCTCAGATGTGCCAACGACGTCGACTACGGCCTCGGGTCGAGCGTGTGGACCAAGGACCACGCCACCGCCCTGCGGGTCAGCAAGCGCCTCGACTTCGGTGTGGTGTGGATCAACACCCACATCCCCTACATCTCCGAGATGCCCCACGGCGGCTTCAAGCACTCCGGCTACGGCAAGGACCTCTCCGTCTACGGGTTCGAGGACTACACCCGGATCAAGCACGTGATGTCGTTCATCGGCGAGTAATCCGCTAGACAAACGTGTGAGCGTGCGACCCTCGATGTGCGGGCCGATGGCGTCCGTGAAAGCATCGAGCGCCGTTTCGCGTACCTCCGCGACTCGGACCCAGCAATGGAAGCAGCCGAACCCCCACACGAGGTGCACCCCACATGTCAGCCAAGCAATGGCGGACAGATGTCCAAGGTCTCCGGGCCATTGCCGTAGGCCTGGTCGTCGCTGCCCACGCGGGCGTCCCGCACACCGAGGGCGGGTTCGTCGGCGTCGACGTCTTCTTCGTCCTCTCCGGCTTCCTGATCACCACCCTGCTGCTGCGCGAGGCCGACACCTCAGGAACGGTCAGCATCCCGCAGTTCTACGCACGCCGCGCCCGCCGGATCCTGCCGGCCGCCACCCTCGTGATCCTGGTCGTCCTGGCGTACGCCGCCTGGCAGCTGCCCACCACGCGGCTCACCGACGCGGTCGCTGACGGCACCTGGGCGGCGTTCTTCCTGGCCAACGTGCATTTCGCGGCCGAGGGGGTGCAGTACTTCCAGCCCAGCGAGCCCTCGCCCTTCCAGCACTATTGGTCGCTCTCGGTGGAGGAGCAGTTCTATCTCGTCTGGCCGGTGCTGGCGCTCCTGCTCATCCCCAGGCTCGGACGCAAGGGCTTCACCGTCGTCGCCGCGGTGATCGCGGTCGCGAGCCTGGCCTGGTCGATCCACGCCACCGGCGAGAACCCGACCGCCGCCTACTTCTCCACCCCGGCGCGGGCCTACGAGCTCGCTGCCGGCGCGCTGCTGGCCTGCTGGGGCGGCCGGCTCAAGGGAGCCGCCAGCGTCGCCGCCGGACTCGGCGGAGCCGCGGCGATCCTCGTCTCCACCGTCGCGTTCAGCGAGGCCACCCCGTTCCCCGGCTGGCAGGCGCTGGTACCCACCCTCGGCACGGTCGCGCTGCTCGCCTCCGGCGCCAACGCCCCGACCGCGAGGCTGCTCGCGGTCAAGCCGCTGAGGTACGTCGGCGACATCTCCTACTCCCTCTACCTGTGGCACTGGCCGCTGATCGTTCTCGCTCCCGAGTTCCTCGAACTCGGCAACGGCGCCCTCGAGATGACGGTCGCGGTCGCCGCCGCGCTGCTGCTCTCCGCGTTGAGCCACCGCTTCATCGAGCTCCCGTTCCAGCGCAAGCAGGTGCCCGTGCTCTCCCACGGACTGCGCTCGCTGGCCCTGTGGCCGGCAGCGCTCGTGCTGGCGGTCGGCAGCGGCTGGCTGACGACCGGCTATGCCGCGTACGCCGAGAAGGAGCGGGCCGCGCAGGCGCAGGCGTGGTTCGCGGCCAACGAGGTCCCCGACACCGCTGCCGAGACCGGCGGCCCGCCGCAGGTGCAGCGCGAGCTCCGCGCCGCCCTCGACATCGCCGACCGCGGTGGCCCGATCCCGCCGGCCGTGCTCGGCGAGGAGATCACCGAGGACCGGTGGCAGAAGTCGTACGGCGACTGCTACGCCAACTACGGAGACACCCGCGGCGCCGACTGCACCCTCGGCGACACCGACGCGAAGAAGACCGTCGCCGTCGTCGGCGACTCCCATGCAGGCATGTGGCTGACCGCCTTCGACGACCTCGGCAAGGAGAACGGCTTCCGGGTCGTGCCGGTGGTGAAGGTCGGCTGCGCCCCCTATCCGGTCCAGCATCGCGGCAAGAAGATGACCCAGGCCGAGTGCGACGACTTCCGCGACTGGTCCGAGGACCGCCTCGAGCGCCTCGAGCCCGACACGATCGTCTCGACGGCTCGTGGCCAGCTCTTCATGCCGAAGAAGTACGACGGGATGGACCGGGACGAGCAGTGGTCGCAGGCCGTACGCAGCACGGTGAAGGCCTATCGAGAGATCTCCCGCCGGGTCGTCGTCCTCGGCGACGTACCTTCCGTCGACCACAACCCCGCGGACTGCATCAGTGCCCCCGAGGCGGACCAGAGCTCCTGCCTCAGCGACCCGGACTCGCGCGAGACCAGCAGCAACGAGCTCACCGAGGCGGCACTGAAGGGCACCGAGGCGGCGTACGTCGACACCCAGCGATTCGTGTGCGCCGAGGACCGCTGCCCGCTGGTCGTGGGGGAGAAGGTCACCTACTACGACAACTCGCACCTGACCGAGTCCTGGGTCCGCCACGTCACGCCGCGGCTCGGCGCCATCCTGGCGCCACTGATCTAGCCAGATCTGATCAAGCCGCGGATTTAACTGGGACGTGCGTTTCGGGATTTGCCTTTACGTGCATCTTTGTGGCTTAATTGTGGGCAGACGTTGCAAAACGTTTCATGCACAGCCCTGGACCCGTGGGGGAGTCCGGGGCTGTTGCTATTTCCGGGGTTGTCTGCCGCGCCGCCCCTTCAGGCAATCGGGCTCTTTTCGCAGTGCGATTCGAATAGCCTTCACTAGACTCCGCGCGATCGGATCGATGCCCGCTAGGAGACTCGGATGGCGCAACACCCGGACCTGTCGTCCGCCAAGCCGTGGGCATTGACGTCGGTGGTCGGCGCCGTCGCGATGGCAGCGCTCGCCTACCTCCAGTCCGTCTTCCAAGGTCAGGCCGGGATCTTCGCCGTCGTCGCGGGCATCGGCTGCGTCGTCGTCGCGGTCGTGCTCAACGCGCTGCTCGCCTGGGACGCGGCGAGGAAGCGCGCCATCCCGGCCACGTCCGCGGCCCTGATGATGACCGCAGCGGTCTATGACAAGGGTGGTGAGGTCGTCGGCTACGCGTTCCCGGTGACCAAGCGCCACCTGATGACCTCGGCGGCCGTCGTCCTCGCGGCGAGCGAGGCGAGGACAGTCACCGACGGGATGTTCGTGCGGGTCCACTGGAAGTTTCCGGCGGAGTCACGCGACGTCGCCGTGACCGCCCTGCCGGGTGGCTATGCGCTGCTCACCCTGATGCCCGAGGACAAGCTGCCTCGGCAGGTGAAGAGTGCCTCGCTGGTCCGGCGACACGTCGAGAACGCGCTGGTGGTCGCCGAGGCCTGGCACGGGGACGGCAACCGTGAGCTCGGCGGGCGTGCGCACGCGGTCGGCGAGCACAACCGAGTCGTCAATCTCGACGCCGAGAAGACCGCGACCGGCGAGGAGCTGATCGGTGCGCCGCTGCTGCAGACAGGCAACCGGAAGGTCGTCGGACTGCTCGACGGCACCGACGACCGCGGACCGCGCTACCTGCCGTTGACCCGCGACAAGGCGCGGGCCCTGGTCGGCGGTGCGTCCTGGTGGCGCAGCACCGGCTGGCTGGTCCCGGTCGCGGTCGCCGCCGTGATCGCCCTGCTGGCGGCGATCCAGCCGATCCTCGGCTCCGGCGGTGGCGGCCTGGTTCCGGCAGCAGCCTGCGAAGGAGACGCGACCCGGCTGAGCGTCGTGGTCAGCACCGAGAAGGACGGTCTCATCGATCAGCTGGCCGCCGACTTCAACGAGGAGTACCGAGGCGATGACGGCGCGTGCGCCGATGTCGAGGTGTTCGGAGTCAACTCGGGTGACGCCGCCGAGGCGATCGCCACCGGCTGGGCCGCTGCGCCCGATGACCGACTGGAGTGCCCGGTCGACGACCCGGAGGACTGCGAGGTCGTCGAGGCGCGCAAGCCGGACCTCTGGCTGCCGACGGAGTCGGTCTGGCCGGAGCTCCTGGCTGCGGGCGAGCTCGGTGAGGACGGCGGCGACGAGCTGGCCGACAACGACGGCGAGTGGACTTCGGTCGCCTCCTCCGTCCTGTCGATCCTGATGCCCGCGGCGAGGCGGGAGAAGCTCTCGGGCTCGCCCGACTGGGACGAGCTCCTCACCAAGGCCGCCGGCGGTGAGTTGTCGATCGCTATCGACGACCCGATCGGCTCGACCTCGGGGATGGCGACCTCGGTCGCCCTCAACGAGGCGCTGGTCGCCGGCCACGACGAGGAGGACGCGGTCGGGCTGCTGCGCGACGCGATCGCCTCGGTGCCCGACGAGTTGGCCGGCGAGGACATCACCCGCCTGATGAACCGCGTCTACGAGAACCCGGACCTCCTCGCTCAGATGGATGCCGTGGTGGCCCAGGAGCAGACCGCGTACCTCTACAACTGCCAGGACCCGCTCGGTTCTGACGACTTCTCCTGTCGCGACACGGTGGACGAGGACCGTCGGATGGTCGCGGTGAGCCCCGACGACACGATCTACGCGTTCGATCACCCCGCGGTCCCGATGGCATCCCTCGACTCCGACGAGGCGAAGCGGTCGGTGTCGGAGGCCTTCGTCGACTACCTGAGGACGAAGAAGGCGCAGAACGAGTTTCGTGCGTGGGGCTTCCGAGCAGCCGGTGAGCCGGAGAAGGTCACCGATCAGCTCCGGGACGTGGTCGACGCCGACGACGTCGAGACCGTGACCCCGTGGCCGGAACCGAAGACGGTCAACCAGTGGCGGCACCAGTGGCAGAACGTACGCCTTCCCGTACGCGTGCTGCTCTCCATCGACACCTCGGGCTCGATGGAGCAGATCGACGGGCAGGACCGCCGGGTCCGCCTCGACGGCTTCACCGACGCCTGCACCGAGGAGACGACCGACAACCCGACGTACCTCCAGGTCGCGAAGAGCGCGGCGCTCAACGCCATCGGCGAGCTCAAGGACGGCCGCGACTCGGTGGGCCTGGACTGGTTCCCGCCGGCCGGGAAGGACACCTCCACCGAGATCAAGCCGCTGAGCGGTACCACCCGTGCGCAGCTCGAGCGCGAGATCTGTGACCTGACGGCCTTGGGCGAGACACCGTTGTACGACGCGGTCCGCGACGCAAGCGCCTCGATCGACGCGTCCGAGACCGAGGTCTCGGACCGTACCGTGATAGTCCTCCTCTCCGATGGTGGCCAGAACCCGCCGCAGAGCCTCGACGCCCTGATGGACGAGATCGGCGGCGAAGGCGCGATCCCGGTCATCGCCGTCGGGATCGGGGACCAGGCACCCATCGGCGTGCTCGGCAGGCTGACGGAGGAGACCGGGGGAGCGCTGCGCAACCTGAGCGAGCCCGCGGATGTCGCCAACCTCGACCGCGTCCTGGTCGACGTCTTCCAGGGGCTTGCCGGGAAGGTCTCCTGACGGGGCCCACCGCTTGGCGCCTTCTCAGCCTCTGCTGGGAAGATGGGTGGGTGAATGAGCAGCGACCGCGCGACGTGGTGATCCTCGGCTCGACCGGGTCCATCGGCACCCAGGCCCTCGACCTGGTGCGGGCCAACCCGGACCGGTTCCGGGTCGTGGCGTTGACCGCGGGTGGAACCAACAAGGAGCTGTTCGAGGCGCAGGTGGCCGAGTTCGCGCCCAAGCTCTCCGGGCTGGGGGAGGAGGCCTCGGTCGAGGCCGCCGCCCAGCCCGCCGACGTGGTGCTCAACGGGATCACCGGCGCCGTCGGTCTCCGCCCGACGCTGGCTGCGCTGGAGGCGGGCAACACGCTCGCCCTGGCCAACAAGGAGTCGCTGATCATCGGCGGCCCGCTGGTCAAGCGGGTCGCGGGGGAGGGGCAGATCGTCCCCGTCGACTCCGAGCACTCCGCGATCGCCCAGTCGCTGCGCGCCGGCCGCGCCGAGGAGGTACGCAAGCTGGTGCTGACCGCGTCCGGCGGCCCGTTCCGCGGCCGCACCCGCGACGAGCTCGCGCAGGTCACCCCGGCGCAGGCGCTCAAGCACCCCAACTTCGCGATGGGTCGGGTGATCACGACCAACTCCGCCACCCTGGTCAACAAGGGTCTCGAGGTCATCGAGGCGCATCTGCTCTTCGACGTACCCTTCGACCGGATCGAGGTCGTCGTCCATCCGCAGCAGTACATCCACTCGATGGTCGAGTTCACCGACGGCGCGGTGGTCGCCCAGCTCGGGCTGCCGACGATGCTGGTGCCGATCTCGATGGGGATGGCGTGGCCCGATCGGGTGCCGGACGCCGAGACGCCGATCGACTGGACCAAGGCCGCCGACTGGCGCTTCGAGCCGCTCGACGACTCTGCCTTTCCTGCGGTGCGCCTCGCCCGCGAGGCCGGCACCCGCGGCGGCACCCACCCCGCGGTCTACAACGCGGCCAACGAGGTCTGCGTGGACGCCTTCCACGAGGGCCGGATCCCGTTCCCCGGCATCGTCGACACGATTGCGGAGGTGATGACGCTGCATCACGGCGTACGCTCTGAAAGCACCCTCTCGATCGAGGATGTGCTCGCCGCCGACGCCTGGGCGCGCGAGGAGACCACTCGGATCCTGGAGACCCGTCCATGAGCTATCTGCTCTACACGCTGGCCGTGATCGGCTTCATTCTCGCGATCCTGGTCTCGATCGGGCTCCACGAGCTCGGCCACATGATCCCGGCGAAGGCGTTCGGCGGGAAGGTGACGCAATACTTCATCGGCTTCGGGCCGACGGTGTGGTCCAAGCAGGTCGGCGAGACCGAGTACGGCCTCAAGGCGATCCCGCTCGGTGGCTACGTGAAGATCGTCGGGATGCTGCCGCCCGGTGCCGACCAGCTGGGGGAGCGCACCGAGGACGGTGCGCTCAAGGTGCGCAAGTCCAACACCGGCATGTTCACCCAGCTGATCAGCGACGCCCGCTCGGCCGAGTGGGAGCTGATCCGTCCCGAGGACGAGCCGCGGCTGTTCTACAAGATGTCGTGGTGGAAGAAGGTCATCGTGATGGCCGGCGGGCCCACGGTGAACATCGCGATCGCGTTCTTCGTGCTGTGGGGCGTCTTCGGGATCTACGGGGTCCGCGAGAACGTCGTCGACGAGGGACATCCGGTCGTCTCGAGCCTGCAGGAGTGCCTGCTGAGCTGGGAGGACCAGGGCCGCGAGTGCCGCGCCAGCGACAAGCCCACCCCGGCCGCTGACGCAGGTCTGAAGCCCGGCGACGAGCTGATCTCGTTCAACGGCACCGAGCTGACCTCGTGGTCGGTCGCCCAGGAGCTGATCCGCGACAACATGGACGGCGAGGCCACGATCGTGATCGAGCGCGACGGTGAGCGGATGACGCTGCACACCCAGACCGTCGTGCAGGAGCGGGTCAAGGACGTCGACGACACCAGCGCCGACCCGGAGACCGCGAGGGTCGGCTTCTTCGGGATGTCTCCCACCTCGCACGAGGTCACGACCAAGGAGGGGCCGGTCTACGCGCTCAAGGAGATGGGTGCGATGGCCGAGAACGCCGTCCACTCGCTGCTGAGGCTGCCGGTCAAGGTCTGGCACGTCGCGCTCGCGATCGTCGGTGTCGAGGAGCGCTCGGCCGACAGCCCGGTCAGCATCGTCGGCGGCGGCCGCATCGCTGGCGAGATCGCCGCCCACGAGGGCCTCGATGTCGGCGAGAAGGTCGCCAGCTTCGCGTTCCTGGTCGGTGGCTTCAACCTCTTCATCGGCATCTTCAACTTCGTCCCGCTGCTGCCCCTCGACGGCGGTCACATCGCGACCGCGCTGTGGGAGGGCGTACGTCGCACCTTCGCCAAGGTCTTCCGGCGGCCCGACCCGGGACATGCCGACCCGGCGAAGCTGCTGCCGGTGGCGTACGTCGTGGCCTCGGCACTCCTGGTGATGGGTGTTGTCCTGATCGTCGCCGACCTCGTCGTCCCACTTCATCTCCAAGCCTGACCCGCCCGTAAGATTGGTAGACATGACGTCGATCCCCACGCCGACAGACATCGGTATGCCGGAGGCACCCGCCCCGGTGCTCGCCCCTCGCCGCAAGACCCGCCAGATCAAGGTCGGGTCGGTGGGCGTGGGCAGCGAGAGCCCCATCTCCGTGCAGTCGATGACGACCACGCTCACCTCCGACGTCAACTCCACGCTGCAGCAGATCGCCGAGCTCACCGCTTCGGGCTGCGACATCGTCCGGGTGGCCTGCCCGAGCCAGGACGACGCCGACGCGCTGCCCGCGATCGCGCGGAAGTCGCAGATCCCGGTGATCGCCGACATCCACTTCCAGCCGAAGTACGTCTTCGCCGCCATCGAGGCCGGCTGCGCGGCGGTCCGGGTCAACCCGGGCAACATCCGCAAGTTCGACGACCAGGTCAAGGAGATCGCCGCGGCCGCCAAGGACCACGGCACCTCGATCCGGATCGGCGTCAACGCGGGCTCGCTCGACAAGCGGCTGCTGGAGAAGTACGGCAAGGCCACCCCCGAGGCGCTGGTCGAGTCGGCGATCTGGGAGGCCTCGCTCTTCGAGGAGCACGGCTTCAACGACTTCAAGATCTCGGTCAAGCACAACGACCCGGTCGTGATGGTGCGTGCCTACGAACTGCTCGCCGAAGCCGGCGACTGGCCGCTCCACCTCGGCGTCACCGAGGCGGGCCCGGCCTTCCAGGGCACGATCAAGTCCTCGGTCGCCTTCGGCCACCTGCTCAGCCAGGGCATCGGAGACACCATCCGCGTCTCGCTCTCCGCGCCGCCGGTCGAGGAGGTCAAGGTCGGCATCCAGATCCTGGAGTCGCTCAACCTCAAGCCGCGCCGCCTCGAGATCGTCTCCTGCCCCTCCTGCGGCCGCGCCCAGGTGGACGTCTACACGCTCGCCGAGCAGGTCACGGCCGGTCTCGACGGCCTCGAGGTCCCGCTGCGCGTCGCGGTCATGGGCTGCGTCGTCAACGGCCCCGGTGAGGCCCGCGAGGCCGACCTCGGCGTCGCCTCCGGCAACGGCAAGGGCCAGATCTTCGTCAAGGGCGAGGTCATCAAGACCGTCCCCGAGGCCGCCATCGTCGAGACCCTGATCGAGGAGGCGATGAAGATCGCCGAGGGCATGGAGCCCGTCGAGGGTGCTGGCGCTCAGGTGTCCGTCAGCAGCTGACCCGCCCGTACGAGAAGCCCGGTCCGAACCGTCGGACCGGGCGTTCTTGTATCACCAGTGCATCAGCCGAGAGACGTCGCCGAAGAACCCGAGGTAGAGCAGTGCTCGGTGTGGGTCGGCGGCGGCCAGCTGGCCCCAAGCGAGTATCCGCTCGCCCACCTGGTTCCCGACGGCGGCGCCGAACCCGTCGAATCCGCTGTGGGTCCAGACGTGGACGACGATGAACCGGACGGCAGGTGCGCCCAGAAACACGACGAGCGCAGCCTTGACCGGCACAATCCAGGCCAGCGGTCGCGGCGCTCGGGAGACGATTCCGAGGCTGCGGCTGCGAACCCAGCCCGTGCCGCCGTACCGGCGGCCCTCGAAAGTCACCCTGGCCTTGCGCCCATCGGTCGCGATTACGACTCCGTGCCTGCCGCTCCGGACTCCGCGACCGGCGAGCCGGTCGCTGAGTCGAAGCGGGATTGGACGCTGCGCCCGGACCACGTCTCCGGGCCGCAGTCGCCTGGCGGCCATCAGTGCCTCACTTCCACGGGAACGCCGGAGACGTATGTGGCGCGGGCGACTGCCGAGCAGACGCCCTGATCTGGAGTGAGTAGTTGGCTGATCCCGAAGACGATCGTCAGCGTGATGGCGAAGACGACGAAGCTGGACTTGTGGTTCATCGCGGACCCCCTGGCTGGTTTCTACGCTGCCTCGAAAGGAGACAGTTCCAGGGTGGCGCTCGTCCACTCAGGGGCACGAGAGGGCAGGACGAAGAACGGATCAGGTCAGGACAACCGAGTCGGTTCCGGGACGGATCCCGGTCTATCGCCAGACCGTCTATGGACGGGCGTGTCTTCAAGCAGGGACTGGCTTGCAGGACACCGTCGGTTCGGCAATAGGCTGAGGCACCGCAGTTGGCGATGAAACGCCGGCAGCGGCGGCCTCAAGCTCCGGTTTGTCCACGTAGCCCATGAAGCTCGGTATAGCGTGCGCCGTACTTCTGCTCGTCCCAGTGGGCGCCCGCAATCGCCCAGGCGTCGTCTGCTGGCACCTCCGTCATCGGTCCGGCTTGACCGTCTCGAGGACAGCGCCGAAGTCCTCGTCGGCATTCAGCCCGCTGACGACGGTGTTCACCTTGATCTCGGGCCGCCTGACCCCTAGCCGATCGGCCGTCTCCCGGATTGCCTGAACTCGAATGCCGACGTCGGCGAGGTCCAAGACCTTGTCGCTGTGTGTGGCGCGACCGATCAGTTGGTTGGTGATCTGACGCAGGGAGTCGATGCTGATCCCGACGATGTCCACGTTCTGAACAGTGCGTTCAGCGTTGAACTTTCGAAGCATGAGGCCGTTGGTGACGTACGAGACACGGGCGCGCAGGTTCTCGAGGGCGAACTCGATGAGATCCCCGATGTTCGGGAGCAGCGCGGGTTCGCCTCCCACGAAGTTGAAGCGGATGGGGCTGTCGGCTCCGCGGTCGCGCCGGAACATGTCGGCGAGGCGCCACATGATGCGGTAAGACTCAGCGCCATCATGGGCCCCCACGCGCTTGTCTCAGAGTTGGGCTCCTGGAGCAACCCCCACGTGCCGAAACAGTAGGTGCACCGGTAATTGCACCGCTCGGTCACTTGGACGTTGACCGCCATCTCGACGTCGGTTACCGGAGCAACCTAGACCCTGATCGAGGAGGTGATGAAGGTCCGCCGCGGCATGGAGTCCGTCGAGGGCGCCGACGCCGAGGTATCGGTCAGCGGCTGAGCGCCGATCGGGTCGGTTACGGTCGGCGGCTACAACAGGTCGTCGTCGATCCTGTACGCCGAGTCGAGTGTGACGCCGATGCTGTCGAGTTGTTCTCGGGCGACGCTGTCGGTGCGTTCGAAGATGCTGACGCAGCGGCGGGTCGTGACGCCCACGTGGCGCAGGATCTCGGCTACATATCGCGTCAAAGTGCCCATGACGAGGTCGTCAACGATGATGGCCTCCGTCCCTTCGGTGAAGGTGCCTTCGACAGGAAATCCGAATCGTGGGGCGCGTTTGGTGCGGACGATGAGAAAGGGAAGTCCGCAAATTTCCGCGACCCGGCTGCCGATAAGCAGGTTCCCCTCGCGGGGTGTTGCGATGGCCGCTCGGTCCGGATTCGAGTCCGCGAGAGTCCGGCGGACTCGCACTGCGAGGAACTGAGAAAGCGCTTCGCGATGCTCGGGCAGGCAGGATGCTGAGTGAAGGTCGATGTACACGCTGATCGGCGATCGGTTGTGGTATCCGACCGGAATGGGCTCCGGTGCGACGTACACGTGCTCGGCAGTTATCTCACGCACTATCGGGTCGGTTATTGGTCCCAGTGCGGTGATGGCGACCGCTCGGGGGAGTCGCGCGACGGGACGATGCCGCGTGTCTGGAAGGAGTGGGCTCTCAGTAGCGGTATCGACCAGCTCACCAGCGGTATCGACGGGCTCTACCGGCTCGAGAGGGTGTTTCTCGTTGCGGCTAGAGGCCTCGATCCGCTCCCAGCGTTGCTCCCATTCCTTGGTCCAATGCCGGACCCATGCGTCCTGATCGTCTGCACTCTTTGACTTCGGTACGGCGGCGCGAACGATCTGCAGGAGCAGGTCGCGGGGGACCAGGTTGGATTCTGCGGTGGCGGCGTACGCGCGACTGTGGCTGATGTTCGCGCTCAGCGCGACCTGGCCAATGCCCTTGCCGGTCCAATGCTTGACCCACTTCCGGAAGTCCTGATTTAGCATTGCTGGGGTGTCGGCATTCTTGGCCATCTTGCCCTCTTGTCAAGGATCGCTGTCTTCACATGGATTCGCTGGCCAGGTGTCGAAACACCGCGACTAGATCGTCGTCGATCGGGAACGCAGAGTCGAGTGTGATCTCGACGTCCTCGAGTTTGTCGGTGCTGCCGAGGTCGGCGCGGTGGAAGATGCTGAAGCATCGCGTGGTCGTGATGCCTTCGTGGATGCGCAGAAGGCTGGCCACGCTCGGGACAAGCCCGCCCATGACAATGTCATCGACGATGATCGCCTCGATGTCGGTGCCGATGACCGCCGCGATCTCTTTGCCGACGTTGCGCTCGATGGGATAACCGAAGCGGGGTGGGAGATCGGTGGTGCGAACCATCAGGAAGGACACGCCGCAGAGTTCGGCGACCCGGCTTCCGACCAGGATGTTTCCCTCGCGGGCGGTTGCGATGACTGTCCGCGCGGGATCGAGGCCACCGACCGCGCGGCGTACCCGGTCGGCGAGGAACTGCGCGAGATCCTCGCGGTAGCGAGGGGAGCACGACGCGGAGTGCAGGTCGATGTAGACGCTGATGGGGCTGCGTTTGTGATAGCCGACCGGGAGCGGCTGCCTGGCGACGTAGACATGCTTCGAGGTGATACGGCGGACGGCCCTGTCGGTGATTCGTTCCTCGAGTGCGGGAAGGACGATCTCCGGGTCGAGCTTTACGACAGTGTTGGGTTGCGGGGGCGGTTCCGATGAATGCACGAGGGCCGGCTCGGGTGGTGGCAGTTTCAGGCTCTCGCCGCGGCTCGTGGCTTCGGCGATCTCCCAGCGCCGTTCCCATTCACGGGACCACCGAAGGATCCACCGTGTGCGCTCCTCGATGACATAGGTGGGCGGCACCGAGGCGCGCACGATCGCGAGCAAGATGTCACGGGGGACGAGGTTGGAGTTGGCGGTGACGGCGTACGCGCGGCTGTTGCTGATGTTGGCGTCTCGTGCGACCTGCCCGATGCCCCTGCCGGTCCAGTTCTTCACCCACGTACGGAGTTCGCGATTGAGGGTGGCCGGACTGTATTCAGGGTCGAGGGCCATCTCGTCCTCCCCTGAAGTCGCGTCTTCACGTTCGCGTCCTGGATGAGTCCCGATCCAGGCCCGCCGGAGTCCAGCAAATCTACCGTCGGAGTCTCGGCCGAGCATTCGTTTCGGTAGAAGTCGTCAGGCCGACCCGCATACGCAGGAAGCCCGGTCCGACAGTCGGACCGGGCTTCTTTCTTGTGCTCCGAGACGTCCCCCTGCGTACGTCTCGAAGATCTTGTGGTCTCACCAGTGCATCAGCCTGGAGACCAGGCCGAGGAACCCGAGGTGGAGCAGTGCTCCGAGTGGGTCCGTGGTGATCAGGTGGCCCCAGGCGAGCGCCGCCTGGCCCATCTGGTTTCCGAGGGCCGTGGCGAATCCGTCCAGGCCGCCGTGGGTCCACAGGTGGACGACGACGAACCGGATGCCCGGCACGACCAGGAACAGGACGAGTGCGGCCTTGACCGGCAGGATCCAGGACAGCGAGCCGCTGCCGGTGGAGCTCAGATTGCCGGTGCGCACCCAGCGGGTGCCGCTGCTGCCGTTGAAGCGGACCTTGGTGCGGCCTGCGGCGGTGGCGACGACGACACCGCGCTTTCCGGAGCGGGTGCCGCCGCGGGCCCGGACGGTTTCGCCGGGGCGCATGAAGTTGCTGATCATGACAGCACTCCTTCCGTGAGGACGACGGACATGGACGAGGTGCCGGCGGCTGCCTGGCACGTTGGCGGCTCGGCGCTGAGCAGCTGGTTGAAGCCGAACACGACAAGAAGCGTGACGGCGAAGGTGGCGATGCTGAACTTGTGGTTCCTCATGGTCATCATCTCCTTCAGCGGTGGGGCCCGTAGGTGGGGCCGGCGCTGTCCCGGTGGGGACATCTCAACGGTGGCGGAGGCCACATCCGTCTCGCCAGAGGGCGGGTGGGAGTGGGGACGATGTGAAGACAGTCCCAGGTGAGTTGGGACGTTTCTGGGACAGAATTGGG
Organism: Nocardioides sp. YIM B13467; assembly: GCF_042788075.1. NCBI lineage: Bacteria > Bacillati > Actinomycetota > Actinomycetes > Propionibacteriales > Nocardioidaceae > Nocardioides > Nocardioides sp. YIM B13467. Next base: position 3,892,747 of record NZ_JBHZPJ010000046.1, on the reverse strand, counting down.
ACGCCTGCGAGATACTCTCAACCGCGTTCGCGACGACTCGGCGAGGGGAAATGACCGACGAATCTCTCTCACCCGAGCAGTTCAACAGCGAATTGCGCGCCTGGGTCCGGCAGGTGACCGGAAAAGCTGACGGTGGCGCCGGTGTGGCGATGGCCCGGAGCACCTTCTACCGGCGTACGTCCGGCTCGAAGCTGATGCCGCTCGACGAGCTCATCCGCGTGGTCGGTGGCGCGGTGCCCCGCACCCTCGACCCGGCTCATCGGGGCGAGTGGATCCGGAAGAACACCGGCATCTGGCAGGCGAAGTGGTGGAAGGCGTACGCCTGGCGTGGCGAGAACACCGCGGTGCCCGGACCCGTGCTGGCCCCAGCCACAGCGGCGGCACCGGTGCCCGCCACCAGCTCCCGGCTGACCTTCCCGCGGGCACGGGTGGCGGCGCTGAGCGGACTGACGACGGAGCAGCCCACGATCCCGCTCTTCGAGGCGCTGGGCCGGTGGCTGGAGGATCCCGAGTCCAACCTCTTCTTCCTCACCGGCCCCTCCGGCTCGGGAAAGACGGTGGAGACCAGGGAGTGGACCGCCTCGAAGGAGCAGGTGCGCTACATCAGCCTGCGCGACGGCGCGGTCGACTACACCGCCCTGGTCGACGAGGACCGTTCGCCGATCGTCATCGACGACTTCGACCTGATCTCCTCCAGCGCCGAGGAGCACGGCGTCACCCGCCCCGACCTGAGCGAGCTGCGCTCGGCCTTCGGCCGCGGCGGAAGGTTCGTGGTGATCAGCAAGCGCAACCTGCAGACCGAGCGCGACGAGCTCGCCGAACAGCTGCGCAGCCCGGCCCGGCTGGAGGATCTCGGGGTCGAGTCGGCGATGGTCGTACGCGTCGAGCCGATCTCCCCCGTCGAGGTGCGCGCTCTCGGTGAGGAGCGCGGCGGTGACGACAGGCTGCGCAACCTGGCCGCGGAGATGGAGCGTGGGGGCGGGTTCTTCCCCGCGACCCCGATGGTCCTCAAGCAGCTCTACGCCTCGCTCGAGGAGGGCGCTCCGGCGCCCCGGACCCAGTGGGACGGCTACACCGTCCATCTCAAGCACGTCTGCGGGCAGCCGTGGGATCGGAAGAGCTCACGCATCCCCAGCCGGGTTCGGTTCCAGACCTACCGCGACATCGCCTGGGACCTTTTCACCGGGATGGACGAGCCGACCTCGCAGGAGCAGGACCTGATCCCGGTCCCGCGCGTCTCGGAGTGGCTCTTCGCCAACCTGCAGCGCGACCTCGACATCACCCGGCAGCGGGACTTCCTGACGTACGAATGGATCGCGGACCTGCTCGACCACTCCGAGGTCTTCGGCGTGACCGGCCGGACCAAGGACTCGGTGGAGTCGGCGGAGTTCGCCCACGAGACCTTCTACCAGTACTTCGTCGCCGAGGGGATCCGCGACCGGCTGCGCGACGGGCACGGGATGGCCCTGGACGGCGCCCGCTTCGCGGACATGCACATGGGACCGCTGGTGATGACGTTCCTCAAGGCCGGGTTCCAGCCGGGTGACCTGGACGCGGTGGCCCGGCTGAGCGTACGCGAGAGCCTGTCCTGGATGGACCGGCTGATCTGCCTCTACCTGACCGAGGAGCGCGAGGACTACGGCGAGCTCCTCGACCAGGCGCCGGAGCGCTACTGGGACGAGCTGGAGTTCGTGCTGGAGGCGTTCCGGTCGCTGTTCCTGCGGAAGGCGGCGATGTTCCAGCTGATCCTGCGTGGCCGGGTGCCGGTCGACGGCTACCTCGAGATCCTGGACCGCGAGGAGGATCCAGGGGCGGTCGCCCGCGAGCGCGACGTGCTCGGCTGGGGCACCGACATCACCGACGCCCTGGTCCATCGGCTGCATCATCCGGTCCTCGCCCCGGCGATTCCGATTACCGCGTACCGGCTCGGGCAAATGGGTGATATCACTTGCGTGAGCCATCTCGAGGGTCTCACTGGTCTGCCGCCCGCCCATCAGGACGTGGTGAGGTCGGCGATCCACCGGATCAAGGAGCGCCATGAGCACAGCGTCTGAGTCAGGCACCCCGCAGCGGGCTCCCGTGCTCGTCCTCGGCGCGACCGGCGACCTCGGCAGCGCGGTCGCGCGCCGGCTCAGCGCGGAGGGCACTCCGGTGATCCTGCACGCCTACAGCCGCACCACCGAGCTGGCGTATCTCGCCGACGAGACCGGTGCGGTCGCGCGGGTGGAGGGTGACCTGACCACCGACGACGGCGTGGACGCCCTGGCCGAGACGCTCACCGGGTTCGAGACGCTGTCGGGGCTCATCAACTGCTCCGGGATCAACCCCAGTCCCGACACGGTCGCCGAGATCGACCGGTCCGAGTGGCAGCTCACCCTCGACCTCAACCTGACCTCGGTGTGGCGCACGGCCTCGCTCGCGCTGCCGAAGCTCCGGGCGGCCAGGTCCGGTGCGGTCGTCCTGGTCAGCTCCGTCTTCGGGATCCGTACGCCGTCACGACGGGCCGCCTACGGCGTGTCCAAGCACGCGCTGACCGGGCTCGCCCAGGCGATCGCGCAGGAGGAGGAGGGCATCGTCCGGGCCAACGTCGTCGCCCCCGGACCGATGTGGAGCGAGTCCTCCCGGCAGGTCTTCGTCAAGCACGCTCGCAAGGAGGGGGTGACCGTCGACCAGTACATCTCCTACCGGGCCGCGCGCATCCCCGGACACCGGTTCGTCACCGCCGACGCCGTCGCGAAGGTCTGCGTCTTCCTCGCCTCCGACATGGCCAGCGCCATCAACGGGCAGTGTGTCGTCGCAGACGGCGGCGAGTACTGACCGGCGGCGCGCAATCTGCAATTTACCCGAGATGCCACTGATGCGCCGCCGGGCTGTCTAGGCTTCGCCTAGCGCCTCCACACGTCTTTGTTTCCCCTCTTCAGACTGGCGACAACGTTGACCAATTTCTGGCTTGCCATCGATCACGCAGACGATGCGCTGTTCCGCACCCCGGACTCCTCCGACATCCGGCCCGACATCCTCGATCTGGTGGCCGACACCCCCGGTTGGGGCATCGTCGTGCGTCCCACGCAGGGCCACGGCGACGTACGCCGCGAGCTCGCCTGCGCCGGGCTCCCGGACATCGAGACCGTCGATGAGCTCGTCGTCCCGCTGAGATCGACGGACTCGGTGAAGGTCGGGTTCGACGACCACCGGACCGAGTGCGCGCCGATGGCGCTCGACATCCTGGAGCGTCTCCCCGGCTATGACCGGGTCTTCCTCGAGCCCTACTGCACGACGCCGGGCTGCCTCGAGGATCTGGCCACCCTCGCCACGCGGTCACGGTGCGGCGGGATCGTGCTCAAGCTCAAGGTCAACGACGAGGGCCTCGAGAGCATCGAGCGTGCCGACCTCGGGAGAGCCTCCTGGGTCGCGCGGTCCGACGGGATGGGCTGGGACGACTTCAGCGAGCGCCTACCGCGGGTCCGAGCGCTCGGCGCAAGCGGTGTGATGGTGGGCCGGGCGGTCTGGGGGGACACCGGCGAGGCCGGCCAGGACGTACGCCTCAAGACCATCCGCGAGCGAATGCACACGATCGAACGCATCTTTGCCTGATCCGGTCCGCGAGCCGCAGGGCGACGTACAACCGGATTGGCTCTAGGCTCGGTGACATGCTGACGACGCGCCAGGGGATCCGCCCGCTGCACGCGGGCGATCTCAGCGCGTTCCTCGACCTGACCGCGCAGGATCCGGTGGTCAACGTGTTCGCGGAGTACCGGGCGCGCACCACCAACCTCGAGCCGCGCTGGCTCGGCGGCGAGATCTGGGGCCGATGGGACGGGGGCGACCTGGTCGCGGCCTGTCACGTCGGCGCCAACCTGGTCCCCATCCAGGCCACCGAGGAGGATGCGTACGCCTTCGGTGAGCGGGCCCGCAACCGGGTCCGCACCGTCTCGACGATCGTCGGGCGGCAGGCCGCGGTGCGGGCGCTGTGGGGATCGATCGGCGAGTCCTGGGGGACACCGCGTGACCAGCGCTGGGAGCAGCCCCATCTCGAGCAGCAGCTGCAGAGTCTCGTCGAGCCGGACCCGTTCGTACGCCGCACCGTGCGCGCCGACATGGACGCCCTCTATCCGGCGTGCGTGGCGATGTACACCGAGGAGGTCGGGATCTCGCCGGAGACCGGCGGCGGCCGCGACCTCTACCGTGCCCGGGTGCTCCAGCTGATCTCGCGCGGGTGGTCCTTCGCCCGGATCGAGGACGGTGAGGTCGTCTTCAAGGCCGAGGTCGCCTGCGCGACTCCCGAGGCTGCCCAGATCCAGGGGGTCTGGGTGCCCGAGCACCGCCGCGGCGAGGGCCTCGCTGCCCGCGGGATGGCCGCGGTCTGCGACATCGTCCGCAGCGAGATCGCCCCACGCGTCTCGCTCTACGTCAACGAGTGGAACGCCCCCGCGCGCCGCGCCTACGAGCGGGCCGGCTTCCTCGAGACGGCCCGCTTCTCCACCATCATGTTCTGATTCGGCTGTGTCCTAGGAGTACGCCCGCCAGGCTCGTTCGCAGTCGGTGGCCTCGCAGCGCACCAGCCATGGTGTGCCGCTGCTCGGGTGGGACCGCATCAGGATCCGGGTGTTGGTCTCCCAGGCGTACATCCACAGCCCGTTGGGGTTGCGGTAGGTGGTGAGCAACGTGCCGCGGAGGCTGCGGCGGCGGACCACGTCGGCGTGGTTCTCGTGCTCGATCGCGTTGGTCGCGAAGCGGGCGCCGTCGGGCGAGAACGACGCGAACGCCTCCAAGCACCCGCGCCAGAGCGTCGTCGCGGGCGCGGTGACGGTCGAGACCACCGAACAGGCGTCGAGGTTCGACGGGTCCTTCGTGTACGTCGCCAGCCGGTTGGTGGCGAAGCTGCCCGCGTACGCTGCCCGGGAGGCGATCGTCTTGACCGTGCCGGCCTTCCAGTCCCACACCAGCGTGCGCGGGGTGCTGTAGGCGCCCAGGAGCACGCGGGTGCCGCTCACGTCGATCGGATCGGGCCTGGTCGCTGCCCTGAAGGTGTGGCGGGCGACGACCGCGCCGGTGGTGGCGCTGCGAACCTGGGCCTGGATTCCGCCGCTGCTCAGGGTGGCCGTCTTGAGCAGGTAGCGGCCGTCGGCAGACAGCCTGGCCTTGTCCGCGTAGTACATGTCGGTGAGGGACCTCTGCGCGACATCGAGCTGGACCCGGACGATCCGGTCGATGTTGCGGTTGCGGACCCGCAGCACGAACCCGCTGCCTGAGCGGCCCAGAAGGGTGAACTCGTCGAGGTCGTCGCCGACGAGGGCGACCGGCGTCTTCATGCCGGTCGCCGGGTCGACCACCGAGACCGACTCGGACGACGGACGGTGCAGGTAGGGAACGCTCGGGCTGTCGCCGACGGGCAGCGGAAGGGGACGTACGTCGACGGTGGGGGCCGCCGCAGAAGCCGGTGTCGTCAGGGAGACCGGGAGCATGAGAGCAACGAGGATGGCCGTGGCCAGTGCCGGGATTCGGATACGTCTCATGGAGGGATGACGTGCGCGGGCAGGGGTCGGTTGCAACACGCTCCTAACCGGTTCGCGGGACCGGTCCGGTGCGCCGTACGCTTGCCCGCATGATCGCCCGTATGTCGACCCTGTTCGTGCGGACCCTGCGTGAGGATCCCGCCGACGCCGAGGTCGCGAGCCACAAGCTGCTTGTCCGTGCCGGCTACATCCGCCGCGCCGCTCCGGGGATCTACTCGTGGCTGCCGTTGGGCCTGCGGGTGCTCGGCAAGGTCGAGGGGATCATCCGCGAGGAGATGGCCGCGATCGGCGCCCAGGAGGTGCACTTCCCGGCGCTGCTGCCGCGCGAGCCCTACGAGGCGACCGGCCGCTGGACGGAGTACGGCGACGGCATCTTCCGGCTCAAGGACCGTAAGGAGGCCGACTACCTGCTCGGGCCCACGCACGAGGAGATGTTCACGCTCCTGGTCAAGGACCTCTACGGCTCCTACAAGGACCTGCCGCTGGCGATCTACCAGATCCAGACGAAGTACCGCGACGAGGCGCGCCCCCGTGCGGGGCTGCTGCGCGGCCGCGAGTTCATCATGAAGGACTCCTACTCCTTCGACTACACCGACGAGGGGCTGTCGGCGGCCTACGACGCCCACCGCGCGGCGTACGTCCAGGTCTTCGACCGCCTCGGGTTCGAGTACGTCATCGTCAAGGCCACCTCCGGTGCGATGGGCGGCTCGGCCTCCGAGGAGTTCCTGGCCGTCTCCGAGGCCGGCGAGGACACCTTCGTACGCTCGCCCGGCGGCTACGCAGCCAACGTCGAGGCGGTCACGACGCTGGCCCCCGAGCCACTCTCCTACGAGGACGTGCCGGCCGCCCACGCCGAGGACACTCCCGACACCCCGACGATCCAGACACTCGTCGACCACCTCAACGAGGCGTTCCCGCGCGAGGACCGTCCCTGGGAGGCCGGCGACACGCTGAAGAACGTGCTCGTGACGCTGCGTCACCCCGACGGCACCGTCGAGCCGCTCGCCATCGGCCTGCCCGGTGACCGCGAGGTCGACATCAAGCGCCTCGAGGGCCAGCTGGAGCCGATCGAGGTCGAGCCGATGGACGACGTCGAGCTGAAGAAGCACCCCGAGCTGGTCAAGGGCTACATCGGTCCCGAGGTGCTGGGGGAGGAGTCGGCCTCCGGCATCCGCTACCTGGTCGACCCCCGCGTGGTCACCGGCACCCGCTGGGTCACCGGCGCCAACGTCGAGGGCAAGCACGTCATCGACCTGGTCGCCGGCCGCGACTTCACCCCCGACGGCACCATCGAGGCCGCCGAGGTCCGTGAGGGCGACCCGGCTCCTGACGGCTCCGGCCCGCTGACCCTGGCCCGCGGCATCGAGATGGGCCACGTCTTCCAGCTCGGCCGCAAGTACGCCGACGCGCTGGGGCTGCAGGTGCTCGACGAGAACGGCAAGCTCGTCACCGTCACCATGGGCTCCTACGGCATCGGCGTCACCCGCGCCGTGGCTGCCATCGCCGAGGGCACCCTCGACGACATCGGCCTCGCCTGGCCCCGCAACGTCGCTCCGTACGACATCCACCTCGTCGCGACCGGCAAGGACGCCGCCGTCTTCGAGGCTGCAGCGAAGCTGGCCGGTGAGCTCGAGGCCGCCGGCATCGACGTGCTCTACGACGACCGTCCCAAGGTCTCGCCGGGCGTGAAGTTCAAGGACGCCGAGCTCATCGGCGTCCCGACCATCGTCACCGTCGGCAAGGGCCTGGTCGAGGGCAAGGTCGAGGTCAAGGACCGCCGGAGCGGCGAGAAGACCGAGATCGCCCTCGACGCCGCCGTCGCCCACCTCACCGAGGTCGTCCGCGGCTGACATAACTGGAACTTCTCCGGTGTTTCCTGCGCTTCTCGGGTGTTGCAACGCCTGAGAAGCGCAGGAATACCCGGTTAACCGGGGATTCCAACCGCCGCGAATGCGGCAAGATCGACCCCATGACGGGGGACAGGATTCTTGACCGTACGCTCGCCCGGCGGGTGGTGAGCGCCGCGGAGGCGGCTGCGGGGATCGGGCCGGGGAAGACGGTGGCGTTCTCGGGTTTCGCCGGAATCGGGCGACCGAAGGCGGTGCCTGAGGCCCTGGGGCTGGTCCGGGAGTGGCCGGAGGGTGTCGACGTACGTCACTCGCGGGTCGCCCAGTATGCGGCCTCCGGGTTCTACGGCACTCTCGACGTCGCGGTGGTCGAGGTGGCCGCGATCCTGCCCAACGGGCTGCTCGTCCCGGGGAGCAGCGTCGGCAACAACCAGACGTGGCTCGACGTCGCCGACGCCGTGATCCTCGAGGTCAACAGCTGGCATCCGCGCGGGTTCGAGGGATTCCACGACATCCATCACGGCTCCCAGCTGCCGCCGGCGCGGGCGCCGATCCAGCTGACGACGCCGATGCAGAGGATCGGTGACCCCTTCCTCCTCGTCGATCCGGCCAAGGTCGTCGCCGTCGTCGAGACCGATCGCCCCGACCGAGGCTCACCGCCGCGCGTGATCGACGACGAGAGCCGCGCGATAGCCGAGCTCGTCGTGGACTTCCTCCGCCACGAGGTACGCCACGGCCGCCTGCACCACAGCCTGCTCCCGCTCCACGCCGGTGCGGGGCCTGTCGCCGACGCGGTCCTCGCCGGGCTCCAGGACGCCGAGTTCGAGCACCTGACGGCCTACACCGACACCGTCCGGGACGGTCTCCTCGACCTGCTCGACTCCGGGAAGCTGATCGGAGTCTCGGCCACGTCCTTCGGCCTCTCCGAGGCGGGCGCTCGCCGGTTCTACGACGACGTCCACCACTACAAGGGCCGGGTCCTGCTGCGCCCGCAGGAGATATCGAACCACCCCGAGGTCATCCGGCGGCTCGGCCTCATCGCGATCGACTCGATGGCCGAGGCCGACATCCACGGCAACGTGAACGCCGTCGGTGGATCGGGTGACTTCGCGAGCAACGCCCACCTCAACGTCTTCGCCGCCCCCTCCACCACCGAGCGCGGCACCGTCTCGCGCATCGTGCCGTTCGTCGGCCATGTCGACCACACCGCGCACGACGTGCAGGTCATCATCACCGAGCAGGGTGTGGCCGACCTGCGCGGCATCTCTCCCGCCGCCCGCGCCCGGCGGATCATCGATCACTGCGCTCACCCCGACTTCCGCGCGCAGCTCACCGATCTGGTCGACTCGACGCAGCTGTCCCACTGAAAAAATCACGATGAGTCGGCGGGTGTCGCACCGCTAGGGTCGTGGCATGGCGATCGACGCGGTGATCTTCGACTGGGGCGGCACGCTGACGAAGTGGCACGACATCGACTTCCACGCGGAGTCGCTGGCGCTCGCGCAGGCGGTGAGCGGAGCCTGCGACGACGACCACCCGGTCAACGCGACCAGGCTCCACCAGGCGGGAGAGACGATCTGGGCCCGCAGCCGCGACCACCAGCAGAGCTCGGCGATCGGCGACCTCTTCGACGAGGCCGGCCTCGAGCACGATCCGGACCTGCTCGACGCTTACTACGAGTTCTGGGAGCCGCACACCCTGACCGACCCCGAGGTCGGGCCGCTGTGGGAGGCGCTCCGCGCCGACGGCGTACGTGTCGGGGTGCTGTCCAACACGATCTGGCCGCGCGCGTGGCACCGCGGGTTCTTCGAGCGCGACGGGGTGCTCGACCTGCTCGACGGCGACGTCTACACCTCCGAGGTTCCCTGGACGAAGCCCGCCGAAGAGGCGTTCCACGCGGCGATGGAGGCGGTGATGGTCTCGGATCCGTCTCGATGCGTCTACGTGGGCGACAGGCTCTTCGACGATGTGTACGGTGCTCAGAAGGCCGGTCTGCGGGCGATCCACATCCCGCACAGCAACATCCCGAGCAGCCAGGTGGGCCACAGCGAGGGCTCTCCGGACGCCGTCGCGCAGCGACTGAGCGACATACACCAGATCGTTCGCTCCTGGGAATGACGCCAGGAAAAGTTGCAAGTTCTTGCAATGCGCTTTTGCGGGTCTGGGCCATCCTGAGCGGGGATTGCATACTTCTGCAAGAGAGGTTCAGCCCCAGGCGACTTCTCAGGCCTCGTGTCCAGGCCAAAACCTGGCCCGCGAGCCGCCCGGTCTCGGGAGACATCTCGGGAGTCTCCCGCGCCGGACGGTTCGCGGGCCATCTCGGCTTTTGGGGATCAGGTCCCCGGGAACGCCCGCGGTTTCGCGCCCAGATCGAGCTGGCGCGCGGCCGCCCGGCAGAGCAGCTGGATGAGCAGGGTCCGGTCGGTGCCGGTCGCCTTCGGGGCCAGCGAGAGATAGGTCGCGGTGGTGTCCTGCTCCAGCTGCAGCGCCGCGGCGCGGATGCCGGCCTCCGACCCGATCCGGCCGGGCAGGTCGTAGACGGCGGAGGGCGCGACCGGCTCGATCCCGGCGGCCACCACGTGCGCGGCCAGCGCCTCCCGGGCGTTCACGTGGTCGTCGTACGCGTCCGTGAGCGCCCGCGCCAGAGCCGGCGAGGACGCCGCCGAGGTGCGCCCGCCCAGGGCGCCCAGGACGTAGATCGCGGAGTGCTCGACCGCGAGCGCCGCCTGGACCGCCTCGGTCGAGGCCGAGGTCGCGGTCGTCATGCCAGACCTCGTCCGTGCAGGAGCTGCTGCTGGCCGGCGGCGGCCGAGGCGAGCAGCGTGATCAGCTGCGGGTCGGCCGCGCGCCCGGCCGCGGCGGTGAGCGTCGTGACCAGGGCGAGCTGACGCTCCTGCCAGCGCCCGGTCGCCGGCGCCGCGGTCACACCCTTGGTCGGCGCCAGCGCCTCGATGTGCACACGATGGAGCTGCACGAACGCGGACGGGGCGCCCTCGTCGGCGCCGAGGATCTCCGCGACCGTGGCGTCGATCACACTCTGGTCGGGGTTGGCGGGGGCCGGGGGAGTGCTCGGTGGAGGGGCTTTGACAGGATCCAGCGTCTCCGAGGCCGAACACGCCGAGGCGGCCAGCGGGGCAACCACGGCGACACCCACAGCGGTGCGCCGCGAGAGCATCCGGAGGGCACGTGCGCTGGTCACGTGAGGAACCCTAACCACACCCGGCGGGAGTCGCGTCAGCGGCTTTCCAACACAGCCGCGCGCTGTTCGAGACGCCCGAGGCGTACAGGTATGGTGTCACCAGAAGTGCTGCGTGCTCAGAGGCGCATACAACAGGACCGGACAACAGGATGCAGGGGGAGATCGCGTTGAGTGCTGTGCGGAAGGACGCGATCGCGAGTGCCATCGAAAAGGCCCTCGCAGACCCGCTTCAAGTCCTGGGCTTCGACATCGAGGCCGTGGAGATCACGCCGGCCGGCAAGCGCCGGATCCTGCGGATCGCCGTCGACAAGGACGGCGGGATCACCCACGAGGAGGTCACCGAGGCAACCCGTGAGGTCAACCGGGTCCTCGACGAGTCCGACGTCATGGGCGAGCAGCCCTACACGCTCGAGGTGACCTCTCCCGGGGTCGACCGGCCGCTGACCCTGCCGCGCCACTGGCGCCGCAACAAGGGTCGCCTGGTCAAGGTCACCACCGCCGACGGCTCCGCGTTCACCGGACGGGTGAAGGAGTCCGACGACGAGCGGGTGAGCCTCGAGGTGAGCGGCAAGCGCCGCGACGTGGCGTACGCGGACGTGAAGAAGGCGCTTGTGCAGATCGAGTTCAAGCGGATCGACGAGGGGGAGTAGGCCATGGACATCGATATGAGCATCCTGCGGATGCTGGAGCGGGAGCGGGAGATCTCGCTCGATGTGCTCGTCGAGGCGATCGAGCAGGGGCTGCTGACCGCCTACCACAAGACCACGGGCGCCCAGACGAAGGCGCGGGTCGACCTGGACCGCAAGACCGGGCACGTACGCGTCCTGGCCGCCGAGGTCGACGACGAGGGCAACGTCGTCGGGGAGTACGACGACACGCCCGAGGGCTTCGGCCGGATCGCCGCCACCACCGCCAAGCAGATCGTGCTGCAGCGGCTGCGCGACGCCGAGGACGACGTGAAGTTCGGCGAGTTCTCCGGCAAGGAGGGCGACATCCTCTCCGGCGTCATCCAGCAGGGCCGCAACCCCGACGACGTGCTCGTCGACCTGGGCCGGCTCGAGGGCGTCATCCCGCTCTCCGAGCGAGTGCCGGGCGAGGACTACAGCCACGGCACCCGGATCAAGGCTCTCGTGGTCAGCGTGCGCAAGGGCATGCGCGGTCCGCAGATCACCCTCTCGCGCTCCCACCCCAACCTGGTCAAGAAGCTCTTCTCCTTCGAGGTGCCCGAGATCGCCGACGGCACCGTCGAGATCTCCGCGATCGCCCGCGAGGCCGGCCACCGCACCAAGATCGCGGTCAAGTCGACCGTCCCCGGCGTCAACGCCAAGGGCGCCTGCATCGGCCCGATGGGCCAGCGGGTCCGCCAGGTCATGTCCGAGCTGCAGGGCGAGAAGATCGACATCGTCGACTGGTCCGAGGACCCGAAGGTGCTCGTCGCCTCGGCGCTCTCGCCGGCCCGGGTCTCCTCGGTCACGATCATCGACGAGGCGACCAAGTCCGCCCGTGTCGTGGTGCCCGACTATCAGCTCTCCCTGGCCATCGGCAAGGAGGGGCAGAACGCCCGCCTGGCCGCTCGCCTGACCGGCTGGCGCATCGACATCCGCTCCGACGAGGAGACCCCGGTCGCCTGAACATCACGGCTCGCCAGGTCGCTAGCCTGTGCGGCATGGCGAGCGTGCGTGAGACCACTCTGACCGACTCCGAGGGCGTCCTTCTGGAGCCGGACGGGGCCACCACCGGCGTACTCGTGCTGTCGGGGTCGTCGGGGCGGATCGAGACCGACCGGTGTCGGATGCTCGCCTCGCACGGGGTGGCGGCGGCGTCGATCCGCTACTTCGGCGGTCCCGGACAGCCGGGTGAGGCTCGGCTGATACCGCTGGAGACGTTCGACGACGTCCTCGCTGACCTCCATTCCCGCTATCAGCGGCTGGTGGTGCTGGGGACGTCCTGGGGCGCCCAGGCCGCGCTCCTGCTCGGCACCCTGCACCCCGAGATCGACGCGGTGGTCGGGATCTCCCCGACGTACGTCTCCTGGGCGGGCCTAAGCGACGAGCGCCCGCAGCGGTCCTCGTGGACACTGCGCGGGGAGCAGGTGCCGTTCCTGCCGTTCGACGACGAGGCGATCGAGGACGCGCTGAAGGAGAGCGAGGGAGCAAGCGCGCGAAGCGCGCACGGGGAGCTCCCGTCGTTCTGCGAGGCCTACCTCTCGGCCCTGGAGAAGTACGCCGACCGGGTGCCCGCCGCGACCATCCCGGTCGAGCGCATCGCCGGTGATGTCGTCCTGGTCGCCGGGGGAGGCGACGCGCTGTGGCCCTCGGTCCTCGCCGCCGAGGCGGTCCGGCGGAGGCGTACGGCCCACGATCTGGAGACGGTCGTGGTCACCCATCCCGACGCCGGCCACCGGGTCGTACTGCCCGGCGAGCCGGTGCTCCCGCTCAGCCAGCGGCTCGCCTGGGGTGGTTCGGAGGCCGCCGACCGCGAGCTCGGCCTGCAGGCCTGGCCGGAGATCGCCGCGATCTTGTGATCGCCGCCATGTGGTGAGGACGGGTCACGGAATAAGAACGACCTGTGCCCCGGTTTCGTCTACCGAACCCCGGAAGCGGTAGTGTTAAGGATCGGTGGCACGCCTCGAAGAAACTACGCAGAACGGACCCGTCCGTACGTGCGTGGGTTGCCGGAAGCGAGCCGCCAAGCGCGAGTTGTTGCGGGTGACCGCCGGCTCGGACCGCAACGGCCAGCCGGCCGTGGTGCCCGATCCGACAGCCACCGCACCCGGGCGAGGGGCGCATGTGCATCCCACGCGTGAGTGCTACGAACTCGCGGTGCGCCGGAAGGCGTTCACCCGGGCCTTACAGGTCGAGGGCGGGCTTTCCAGCGCACCGGTGGAGGACTACCTCGACACGCGCCCGACATCCACGACCGTCGCCGACGGTCAACTGACCAGGAACTGGAGCAAAAGCTCATGAGCACTCGATGAGTACTTCGCGATGAGCGTGTTCTACAACCATTAGTGGTCGCAGGTTTAACCCGGATTTGGGTCTGTGGCCAGAAGGAGAAACGTGGCTAAGACCCGAGTCCACGAACTCGCCAAAGAGTTCGGAGTCGAGAGCAAGTTCGTTCTCGAGAAGTTCAAGGAGATGGGTGAGTTCGTCAAGTCGGCGAGCTCGACCGTCGAGCTCCCTGCGGAGATGCGTTTCCGCAAGGAGATCGGCCCCGGCCTGAAGGCCGGCGGCAAGGGTGGTTCCGCGTCCTCGGACGAGAAGGCCGCCCCCAAGCCCGGCCCCAAGCCGGCAGCTCCCAGGCCCGCGGCCCCCAAGAAGGCTGCGGACACGGCGCCCGAGAAGCCTGCCGAGGCGCCTGAGGCGTCCAAGCCGGCTGCGCCCAAGCCCGGCCCGAAGCCCCCGGCCAAGAAGGCCGAGGCTCCGCCGGTCGCCCCCGCGGCGTCCGCTGCTCCGGCCGCGCCCAAGCCCAGCCCGAACGCGGCGCCGTCCGGTGACCGCCGCTCGGCCGCNGGAAGGTGCGGCTGGATCACCTCCTTTCTAAGGATTTTAACGGAATATAAGACCTTGGGTCTTATAAACAGAACGTTCCCTGTCTTGTTTAGTTTTGAAGGAACTTTGATTCTTTCATATGGTAGATGGGCCTGTAGCTCAGCTGGTTAGAGCGCACGCCTGATAAGCGTGAGGTCGGTGGTTCGAGTCCACTCAGGCCCACCATCTTTACCCAATACGGGGCCTTAGCTCAGCTGGGAGAGCGCCTGCTTTGCACGCAGGAGGTCAGCGGTTCGATCCCGCTAGGCTCCACCAACGNGGCATCGCGAGCCGGCCGGCGATCTGGACCGGGCCGAGGCGGTGGCGCCACCGCAGGCGCACGATCTGCCGGACCAGGTCCGGGCTGGTCTTGGTCGGGCTGGTGTGGGGTCGTGAGGTTCGATCGCTCATGCCGGCCGGTCCTTCGGCCCGGTACCGGTCGGCCCACTTCTTCGCGGTGCGTGGGGTGACCATGAACATCTTGGCTGCCGCCGCGTAGGTCCATTTGCGCTCGACGACGAGTCGGGCGAGTCGTAAACGGGCGCGTGGGGTCAGGGCAGCGTTAGCGTGGGACACGAAGGCCTCCGGTGAGGTGAAGTGTGTGAACTAGACAGCTCCACTTCACAACCGGAGGCCTTCACCTGTCAGCAGACTCACCGTCCCAGGGCGGTACAACCTCCCTGGGCATCACACCTAGGCCATGCCCGCCGCCAACACGGCGAGGCGCTCGAACAGATCAACGCTAACGACGTTGGGGCTAGCGCCGCTGGCGGCGGAAAGACGTGGCTCCGAGCATCCCTCCTGAGCGGAAGTATCGGGGCATCCTGCGGAGAGGTCAGGTCGGGCTTTGCCAACTCGAAGTTGACACTCGGGGTGGGTGCGCCTCCGCGCCGCTGACCCAGGTTCCTCGAATTTCAGCTTGCGGGCTGACTAGCGCTGGGAGTCTCAACTTGACGCAGCAAACGTATGGTGCGGCGAAGAAGGTCAATAGCGACTGGAAGATTCTTCCGTGTCTCTTCTCTTCTGCCGCTCGAGACGTCGCGCCCGTGTACAACGTTGTTCCGCAGAACACGGAGGTCCTCGAGTTGGTGCGCGGTTACGTCATCGATAAAGCCTCGCGCGAGAGCAGAGCGAAAGTTGTTGCGGCTGGTGATACGCGCATCCGGGCCGAGGAGGCGCGTCATCTCTTGTTCTAATTCGGCCCACAGGCTAATGAACTCGCCGACGTGTGCGTTTGTGACTGTGTCGCTCCCAGTTTGACGGTGACGTTGTGATGGATGGCGGGTCTTGGACGAGGCGCGCCTCAGATCTTCGTAGAACGTGGGGTTCTCGAGCAGCAGGAGATCCAAAACTTGGTCGGCGACGGGTCTCGCTTCGAAATCATCGCCAACTCTGCGGGCAAGGGGTCCAAGCTCGGCTGCGGTAGCACGGTCATGGCGAGCGAGCACGTTGTACAGCACTTCCACGCTGCCGAGCGCAGAGTCGGTGAGAAGCCTGTCTCTCATCCGGGGCTGACTTCGTAGGAACTCGGCGAGTTCATAGTGGTCACGGAAGGAGGACTCAGTCTCGGAGAGCCGCTGGTCGCCGGCGATCTTTAGTTGCTCAAGGGCAATCTCCCCTGATAGCACGAGGCCGTTGAGCTGATCCAGGAGCGCATACTCGGCGGCCGACAGGTTCCCCTCGAGCGGCTTATAGACCAGGTCGTGCTCGACTTCCGACCAAGCGTGCATGAGTACGGATGCGACCTGGATCTCGACGGGTGCCGTACTGTATCGAGCCTCGTCGTCAGCCAGACGCCCAACTGGGATACGGACACGGAAGTGCTGAGCCCGGTAGCCGCTGAAACGTGGATCACCAGGTCTAACCGCATGGGCCAGCGGGAACGTCTTGACCTCGTCGAGTTCGAACAGGGCAGTGATGATCTTCGCAACTTCCTCGATCTGGCTCGGGAAGTACAGCGCGACACGGACTCCGGCGAGGTCCACAATGTCGCTGCCGACCTGCGTCACTGTCCGATACTGCTTCTTGCGGTTCCGCTGCTCAAGCTTGTCACGCAAGCGGTCCACGGATTTCGCGCGACTCGTGACGATCGCGCGCAGACCGGAGGTGGCCAGCTCGGACTCGATCAGAGCGTGAGCTCGGCGCGCGACGGCCTCCCAGTAGTCGAACTGCCGCTCGTAACCGGCAAGAAATTTGTCGATCACGGTGGTCGGCGAGCTCCGGCGATCCTCACCGGCGGCCGGTCGTTCGGGCGAGCTCGACGTAGTCGCTGAGTTCGCAATTGGGTTGCGAGCGTCGTCGTCTGGGGACTTCAATCGAACTCCATTCGGCCCGAGCAAGGTGGCGAGGTCGGTCGTTAGGGCAGGCGCGCAGCGGGCACGTCCACCCGACGTTTTACCCGAAGGCTGGCCATAGCGTCGCCATTTCGGGCGGAATCGACCTGGCAGGAGGTGCGCGGAGACGCGGCGAAGGACGCAACCGGCAGCCAGCTAGCTCCGGGCTAGCAACGCCTCACCGCCTCCGACGCATAGCGACGATGCTTCAAGGTTATAACCCGGCTTGCGTGAGCAACTCGCCGCCTGCTGGCTGCGCGATGACGCATGTCGCCTGTGTTCAGGTTCTTCGTGCCTGCCCGATCATCACGATCGGGGCGGTGCGCCCAACGGGTTCGTGCCGGTCCTGCTTCCGGAAGAGCGATGGTTAAGGGACGATCGCTGCACCGCCTTGGCTTACGTGCTACTTGATGCTCGCGCTCGCGGCTCCATCCTTTCAAAGGACAAGCAAGGAATCGCCATCTGGAGATCCCTGAACCGCTAGCATCCACAGCGAGCAGGTCTATCACGGAGATGGACTGAGTGTCAGAAGATGCGCCGGAGGTGAGGCGATGCCAGTCGATGGGCCGGTTCCGTGGGCCTGTGTAGAGCACACTGGTGCCAAACACGACATCTATAGGCGATACCTCGAGCGCTGGTTTCCAATCTTGTTGGCTGGCGCGACCGCATTCCCCTCCGTCACGTATGCCGAAGGGTTCGCAGGCCCTGGCGTCTACAGCGGTGGCGAGCCGGGGTCGCCGGTGATTGCGATGAAGGCGTTGATTGACAAGGTGCCGACAAGCAAGGGCGTAGCGCGGTTTGTCTTTGTGGACGACGAGCCGCGTTGTGTCGCCATGCTTCCTGAGCAATTGCGCCGTTCATTCCCACATCGGCCCCGAAACAGCGAGAGCATGCCGCTGGAGATCGTCAGGGGCTCGTGCGTTGAGGAGTTGGAGAGGGCACTGGACCGTGTCGGAGCGTGGGGTCAGCCGATCTTCGCGAACTTGGATTCGTGGGGCAACGCCCCCGTCCCCTACCGCCTCCTTCAACGCCTTGCGTCCAACGTGTCAAGCGAGGTCATCGTCACCTTGCACCCGCAGCACTTCGTGCGCTTTGTCAGCGATCTTGGTGCCGCTGCCGACGACGTCTTCGGTGGCGACCCCACCTGGCGGGCAATCACCGGCATGGAGCCGGCAGCAAAGAGCCGACACATCCTGACATGCTATCGCCGCGCCCTTCGGGCGGCGGGGTTTGAGTATCTGCTGGACTTCGAGCTAGTGCCTCGCCACGGGCAGCCGCTTTATCTGATCTTCGCAACCGGACATCGTCGGGGACTGGAGAAGATGAAAGACTCCCTGTGGGAGGTCGACCCGACCCAAGGAGTCGGATTCCGAGACCCTCGCGACGAACAGGCCGAAGCACTATTCGATCTCGACGAGCCGCAACTGGGTCCGTTGACGCGACTGCTGGAGCAGAGACTTCAGACCACCGGCAAGGTACGAGTCGAGGCTCTGAGAGACGCAACGCTCTTCGAGACCGTCTACCGGCCCGAGCACGTAATCGCCGCCCTCAAGCCTCTAATCGAAGCCGGGCGTGTTACCTCCGACCCTCCTGGACGCCTGCTGCGAGCCTCCTTCGTGGAGCTGGCATAGACGTGCCTGGTCGTCACCCCGGCAGATGGCGCGGTGGCCGTACCTCAGCCGTAGCGGCAACTGCCTACTCGCTCGCGCTCCTACACCCGACGGGCAGGTTTGGGCGGCGGCGTCGACCCCCGGAGTGCCGTTGGGGGCATCTGGTCCCAGGTTCGGCCATCGAGTTCGCGCCCATTGGCTTTGGGTGTGCGGCCGCCCCACTGCTTGAAAAAGAACGCGACATTTGCGTCGATGCATTGGTCGCGGATATCGATTGGCCACTGAGGGTCCATGTATCGGGCCTCGGGACCGGACTCTCCTCCGACGATCACCCAATCCAAGCCACCGAGGTCAAGTGCGGGTAACGCGCTCAAGAGCGGTTCGCATGAGAGGAAACGGGTCGACGCCGGTACAGCGCGAAGATGGTCGATGCGGTCAACGGCGTCGAAAGATTCGACTGAGACGCCCATCCACAGATTGTCGGGCCAGTCGAGAGCGTCGGCGAGGCGCGCCATACGACGAGCGCGTTTGGTCAGCACCTGATACGTGTGCTGTGGCGTCTCCCTGATGACGTCCAAGATGTCGCGGACGAACCCGATCGGCACTTTCGCGTGGAATAGGTCGCTCATCGAGTTCACAAACACCACCTTGGAGTTCCGCCACTGGTAGGGCTGCGTCAAGGCCGCCGGGTGGATCGTGACTCCAAAGCCAGGCCCTGAGGTTCGCGGATCTCCGTCGTGTTGGTACTTGTCCACGCCCATCGCCTTCAGCCGCTTGGCGAGAGTGAGGGCGTAGCAGTGGTCACACCCTGCCGCCACACGATCGCAGCCGGTGACGGGGTTCCACGTCACCTCAGTCCACTCGATCGAAGAGTTGGTGGCCACCGCTGTCCCCTCCCTATGGCCCTGACGTTATGCGTCATGCGGCCGTCCTGCATGCAGTCTGGTGCAGATGGCAGCTCGATGTCCGATCGCCACGGCGGGGCATGACGTGTTGAAAGCGATGCCTGTCCATTCGTCGGCGCTCGGCCGGAATCGGCGACGAATAGCCGCAGCGTGGGTGCGGAGTCGGCGCTCAGATGGTTCGGCGCGGCGGGTCTCGTCCTCTCGCCGTGTGACGCTCTCGAGCTGCTCGCGTCATTCTGGGCGCATTGACGCACTCGGAGGTCGCCCGGGCGTCGACGTGACACCTAACCTGACTGTGTGAGGAGAACGGGCGGCCGGTCGGCGCGGGTGGGGGACGTGGATGAGCTTGCCCTTGGCATGCCCCACGTTCGCGTCTGCGCGGGCACCCAGAACAGGCCCATCTATCAGGTGGGTGGAAAGTCGTTCGTCTTCTTCCGGAATCCGCGTCCTGACGCGTTCGACCCGCACACCGGCCAGCGTTACGACGACGTCATCGTCTTCTGGGTGCCTAGCGAGGGTGACAAGCTGGCGATGGTGCAGGACGAGTCCTCGCCGTTCTTCACCACTCCGCATTTCGACGGCCACCTGTCGGTTCTAGTCCGAGCAAGCCGGCTTGGGGAGATCAGCTATGACGAGCTCGCTGAGGTCGTACAGGAGGCTTGGCTTTCGCGCGCGTCAGCTCGCCGAAGAGCGACCTGGCTCGGGGAGCACCTACCGGACTAGCGCGAGGACTCGTTGGTGGCGCCATGACGCAGGTGTCGCATGGCCCCGACCGCACAGACGGCGGGCCGGGGCTCTATGCATCGGCCGTCGGCCGGGGCGGCACGGCGATCGCGCGGCCGTGGCTGACCCTCAACTTGGGTGATCGGGCACGCGGCCCTGGAGGAAGTAGCCGGGGGAGGAGTGGCGCTGACGCTCGCCCGGCCGACCGACGGGCTCGATGCGCCTGGCACGCGCGATCAGCATCTCCGGGGTACGTTCCTGCTGGGGGCGTGCAGCGATGCCGATCTGGCACAGCCTCCAATGGCGGCGGTCGCGGCAGCCGCGCGGACCAGCAGCTGTCGACTCATCAGTGTTCACTCTACGAAGCGCGTCGAGTGGACGCTCAGGCACGACCCCGCTCTGCCACAGTGACCGCCCTACGGACCGCACGATCATCGATCCAGCCGGTGCCTCAGCTTCTTAGGAGCGCAGAACCGGTAACTCTCGGTCACCAGCTCGGCCACCTCTTCCCAGTCTGTATCGCCGTCGAGCACCATGCCGACGACGGTGGGCGACCACGGAGGCTGGTAGAACGGTGGCCCGGCGTGGACCAGGGCCAGCAGTTCGTCGCCGGAGGATCGGAAGGTCAGCACCGTGGTGGGCTTGGTCACCCCGGTCATATCGCGGTACGCCGACGTGTACCCCTCTTGGGCGACCAGGACGTGAGCGAAGGTCTTCTTCCTGACTCGCCACCTGACGCCGGTCCAGGCATCCTCCTCGTAGGCGTCGAGAAGCGACAACGCGGTCGACGCAACCTTGGCGACTACGTCGGCGGCGGGCTCGATGCGCGGCGGCCGGGACATGCCGCAAGTCTGTCAGCGACTGCGCGGGTAGGTCCTCGCGACGCGACCTGTGCGGAACGAGAGAGCAGTCTGGAGCTGTGTGCTCGGCCCGTGCGCCCAGGACGGTTCGTCTCTCAGGCGAAGCGCGTCGCGATCCCGGGGTAGTCGAGGACGAGCCCATACTTGTCGTACACCAACACGGCGTTGAAACCGCCTTCGGAGTGGTAGTCGAACCGGTGGTCGTCGAGGCGTCGGTAGGACTGGTCGAGGCGTCTGACCTGAAGGTCAAGTGCCTGGACGTAGGCGGCTGGCGCGGTGACGACGTCGTCTAGCGGCAGGTCCAGCCGGTGGACGGGAAGGGTGTTGGTGCAGGCAGAGGCCTCGAGGTCGACGTCGTAGAGCCCGTCGAGCTGGGGCGCCGACCGGCCATCGACGGTCCAGGAACCTTTGCCGTCGGAGACAAGTACAGTGGACCGTCGCCCGCGAGCGGTGTCATTGTGGACGTGGACTTCGCGCGTACGCCAGAGGGCATCAACCGAGATCTCATAGTGGACCGCGTAGGCCTGGCCCGCCTCGACGGCTGAGGTGTATCCACGGACGCCGGAGGCGTCTCGATAGACGACCTCGAACCCGTCGACGGCGTCGACGAACTGCCACGCAGCGAACGGCGGGAGCTCCTCGTATGCCATGTTGGGAGTAAACCAGCAAACGCCCAAGCGAGGTGGCGCATCTTGTGGGCGGTATGTCTCGCCCGGTCACGCACACGATCTCGGCGAGTCAGAGCTTCAGCCGTCGAATCCTTCGACCAGCTCAGCTGGGGCGGCGGCGAGCCAGGCGTCGACCAGCAGGTCGCGGAGGTCTCCTGGGGCGATGACGCTGAGCTCGATGAGCACGGCGGGGTAGTTGTTGAAGTGCTCGATGGTGAAGACCCCGTCGATGCCGGCGGCGAGGACGCCTTCCTTCTCGTGCAGGTCGGCGGTGTTGACCGCGAGGATCGGCGGGTCGGGCGGGGTCTGGTCGCCGAAGCGCTTGAGGTCGGCCTTGCTGAACGGGCGTAGCCAGGCGAAGCCCTTGCCGCGTACGGACCAGGTCGGGTGCCCGTAGCGCTCGCCCTCGGTCACCTCGGGCAGCCCACCGATGATCCGAGCGACGTCTTGGAGCGTTGCCATGCCTGGAGCGTAGTTCGTGGCGTTGCTCGATCGGGCTGGATCGACCGAGCCGGTGGGTAAGGTCGGGTCGGTGACGTCCATGGTCGATTCGGTCGTGTCCCGGCTGTTGCGGACCCGCGCTGTCGTACGTGCGCCGATCTGGCTCTATCGACACCGGGCCGGGTGGCTCCTCGGATCGCGGATGTTGATGCTCGAACACATCGGACGCCGATCAGGGGTGCCGCGGTATGTCTGCCTCGAGGTCGTCGAGCGGCCGAGCGTGGACGAGATCGTGGTGGTGAGCGGCTTCGGCACCGGGGCGCAGTGGTATCGGAACCTCATGGCCGAGCCTGCATGTCGCGTCAGCATCGGGAAGCGTACGAGCGTCGCGGCGCAGGCGACGTTACTCTCGGAGCAGGAGTCCGCTGCGGTGCTCGGTCGCTATCAGAAGGCACACCCGAAGGCCTGGCGGCGCCTGCGCGGTGCGATCGAGACGGCGGTCGGTCACGACGTCGAGGGACTGCCGATGGTGAACCTGAGACTCATTGGAGACTGAGATGCGTCGCAAGTGGCTGTGGTTGATCAAGAACACGCTCAACAAGGTGACGATGCGGGTGGCTCGTACCGGACACGGCCCGTTCTCGCTCGTGCGTCACGTGGGGCGGAAGTCGGGGAAGACGTACGAGACGCCGATCGTCGTCGCCCGGGTGCCGGAAGGTTTCATCGCGGAGCTGACGTACGGCGAGGACGTCAACTGGTACCGCAACATCGTCGCGGCCGGAGGCTGCGAGCTGTTCGTGGACGGGAAGTGGCACCAGGTCTCTGCGATCGAGCCCTATTCGTCCGAGGCGGGGCGGGACGCTTTCGGCTATCCGGCGAAACTGGTCCTGCAGGTGCTGCAGAAGCACGAGTTCAGGCTGCTACGTACGGCCTGATCCTGTGGCGA
This sequence comes from Nocardioides sp. YIM B13467, assembly GCF_042788075.1. Lineage (NCBI taxonomy): Bacteria > Bacillati > Actinomycetota > Actinomycetes > Propionibacteriales > Nocardioidaceae > Nocardioides > Nocardioides sp. YIM B13467. Next base: position 3,870,169 of record NZ_JBHZPJ010000046.1, on the reverse strand, counting down.
ACTGGGTCATGTTGCTAAACCGCAGGTGGGAGGATCGTCCGGTGAATCCCGCAATCCGTCTCATTCGATCTGCCGAACTCAGCGCCGCACCCTATGCGTACGCGTCGGTCGTGGATAGTGGCGTGCGCCTGGTCTTCCTCGCCGGGGCGTGCCCTCTTGAGAAGGACGGTACGACGGCAGCCGTGGGTGACTATGTAGGCCAGGCTGCGAAATGCATTGAGACTCTGAGAGAGGCTCTCCGGGCAGTGGGCGCAACGCTGGAGAACGTGGTGAACACCCGGATTCTGGTCGCATCTTCGCAGCGGTCGGATCTCGGCGTGGTGTGGGAAATCGTGCGGGACGCGTTCGGGGATCATGACGTGCCCAGCACCCTGATGGGCGTGACAGTGCTGGGCTATGAGGATCAGCTGGTCGAGATCGAGGCCATTGCCGCGGTTTCCGGCTGACCACAGTCGGGTCTGCTCGCCACCCAGTGGAGAGTCGCGGCAAGACAGACACCAGCGTGGTAGTTGCGGGCGAGTTTGGCTGAGCGCATCGTTATCCGATGTCAGGAGCAGCGAGGTCTTCGAGGAGTTCCAGCCTGCGTTTCGGGAGCTGACCGCGGCGTACGGTCGGTTGGGTGCCGGCATCGTCAGCGGCCCCGTCGCGGCCACGGTGGGCGGGACCAGTTGGGTGGGCTGCTGGTCCAGGCAGTCGAGGTGGTGATCCGGATCCGCTCCCGCGGTGAGGAGGTCACCCGTGGCCAGACGCAGGCGATCGCGGCGACCTGCCTGCGGATGTGCGGCGTGCCCGAGGAGAGGATTGCCCGCGCGGCGGCGTCTGTCGAGAAGCATTTGGCGTAGCAAGGTCTTTCGACCAGGCAGGGAGAGTCGGTTGGCCCTGCTGCGGCGGTGGCGGGCTTCCTAGCGTGAAGAAAACCGAGGAGGTCGAATGAAGTACGACGTCACGATCGAGCACGAGAACGGTCGGTTCCTGGCCGTGCATGCCTTCGAGGGCCGACCGGATGAGATGGCCGAGATGCAGGGACAGGCCTTCGGGACGGTTGCTGAGCATCTGGCTGCCATCGGTGTCCCGATCGAGGGGGCTGCCGTGTCCTGCTACGAGATGTCCGATGACACCTTCCACGTGTCCTCGGGATTCGTCGTGGGCGGGCCCATCGCGTCCGGTGACGGTGTCGAGTCGCTCCAGCTCCCTGACGTCGATGTCGCCAGCACGACACACATCGGTCCCTACGACCAGTTGGGCATGGCCTATGAGGCGTTGAAGGAAGGTGCTGAGGCGAAGGAGCGCCACCTCGACGCGTCCGCGATCATGTGGGAGGAGTACCTCACCGGCCCCGACTCCCCGCCCGATGAGATCACCACTGTGGTGCACTGGCCGCTCGAGCCTGCCGGGGTCTGACTCGGCGGTGCGTCGAGCCGGGACCAGCACGGCCGTGAACCCGCACTGAGGAAGCGAAGCAGATGGACCCTGCAACCGTGGGTGGCAACCGGTGCCGCGCCGTCGAATGGCTTCTTGCCGGCGACCCTGCGATCCGCTGGCAGACCTTGGATTCCCTGGTCGAAGCGCCCGCAGCCGATGTGGACGCGGCACGGTCCGCTGTGACCACGGAAGGCTGGGGAGCCCGCCTTCTGGCTCACCAGGATCCCGAGGGCACCTGGGCACAGGGCCTCTATTCGCCCAAGTGGGTGTCGACCACCTACACGATGCTGTTGCTGCGCGAGCTCGGCCTGCCGGCCGACGATCCGCAGGCCCACCGCGCGTGCGCCGTCCTGCTGGACAGTGCCGTGGGACCCCAGAGCCGGGATGGGATCGGTTGGGCGTCCGAGACGTGTATCACCGGAATGGTCCTCTCGATCCTGTCCGCGTTCGAGTTCGACGACGATCGGCTCGAGCGCTTCGTGGATCACCTCTTCGGCGAGCAGATGGACGACGGGGGATGGAACTGCCGATACCGCCGTGGCGCGCACCACGCCTCGATGAACACCACCATCCTCGCCTTGGAGGCCCTGGTCCGGTACGAACGGCACCGGGCCGAGAAGACGGGAACGCTGGCCGCGGTGCGGGAGGCTCAGCGTCGCGGCCGGGAGTTCCTGCTGGTCCACCACCTGTACCGCTCGCATCGCACGGGCGAGGTGATCCAACGCAACTATGTGCGATTCGCTTTCCCCCCGCAGTGGCACTTCGACGTGCTGCGTGGCCTCGACTACTTTCGCGATGTCGGGGCCGATCGGGACCCGCGTCTCGTTGACGGCATCGACCTGGTCCACTCGAAGCGTGGCTCCGACGGCCGGTGGACGCTGGAGCACCGCTACAAGGCGCGTGACTGGTTCCAGATGGAGACTGTCGGACGCCCCTCGAGGTGGAACACCCTTCGCGCCCTCCGGGTCCTCGATTGGTGGGAGAACCCGGCCCCGTGAGGCCTCCGCTGATCGAGCCGGCCCACGCGGTTTGAGGTCGGATCCTGTCAGGGGTTGGGATCGAGGTGCGGGAAGTTGCGGTTGAGGGCCCAGTCGATCCGTACGCGCTGGCTCCGGTCCATCTGAAGGCTGGGGACGATCGTGGGATTCACCCATTCGGCGTGGGTGTTCTCAGCCGAAGGAGTGGGCTCGCCGGCGAGGTAGCGGCCAGCGTAGATGATGGAGCACTCCTGGCGTACCTCGCCGTTGGTGGTGTTCTCGATGCGGTGGCGCGGGTCGGTCCAGATCCCGACCAGGCCGGTCACCTCGATGGTGATGCCGGTCTCCTCGAACGTCTCGCGGACCGCGGCCGCGGTCAGCGACTCGCCGGGCTCCATCGCCCCGCCGGGCATCGTCCAGTTGCCGGTGTCGTTGCGGCGGATCAACAGGATCCTGCCCGGGTCGTCGAGCACGAAGGCGCCGGCGCTGGGTCGGATGCTGTTCACCTCGGGGGCCGAGGGATCGTTGTGCCAGTCGACTCGTTGGCCCAAGTGCCTGGGGGCGCGAGGACGTGGCGGTTGTACAGAAGTGTCTAATGTCGGCCGAGATCCCACGGCGCCGAGCATAGCCGAATTTGCCGAGGTCAAACGCACACAAGCAGGGCCGTGCCGGCCACAAGTTCGACTCCGAAGTAGAACCAGATGGGGTAGAAACGTACGGGGGTATCGAGCAGGCGCGAGATGAGTCGGCCGCCAGCCATCCCGATCAGGGCGAGGCCGACGGTGGTCACGGCGCCGGTCCGGATGTCGCCGATGTCGAGGGCGGCGGCGCCGAGCACGGTGGCCATGGCGATGCCGAACCCGCCGTAGACCGCGCGGATCTCGGAGCGGGACTCAGGCGTCTTCGCCGCGAGGTGGAACGGGGCGGCGAGTGCGCCCGGGGTGACCAGGGCGTACGTCCCCATCGCGAGGAAGAAGACGCCGATGACGGCGATGGTCAGGCTGGCCACGGTGTTCACCGTGGGATCATGACGCGCATGGCGACCGAGCCGCTTCCGGATTCGTGCTGCGACGACGCGCGGCCGACGGTGTGGCTCTGGTCGGGACATGCGGCGTACCGCGGCCCATCGCTGCGGCTGGGCACTCATTCCGGGTCGGTCACCTGCTTCGCGCTGGGCCTGGACGCTCCCTTCCTGCTGCGGTCCGGTCAGGCGGAGCCGCGGCGGGCGCGGAGCGCGCTGATCCCTGCGCGTACGTCCCATCAGATCGTCGTGGGGGAGGAGCAGACGATGCTGTTCTTCTACGTCGACCCCGGCGCATCGGGGACGGCGCACCTGTTGGGGGCGATGACGGACCGGAGGGGCACGATCGCGTACGACCATCGCGACGAGGCGGCGTTGATCGCCGACTGGAGGCAGGGGCCGGTCACGGATCCCGAGATGCTGCGGCGACGGCTGCTCGATGCCGGCGAGGCGAACCCGACCGACGAGCGGATCCGCGTCGCCATGCATCTGTTACGCGACCGGCCCGGTGATCGGTTTAGCGCGGCGGAGATCGCCGCCGCGGTCAACCTGTCCCAGTCCCGCTTCCTGCACCTGTTCTCGGCCCACTCGGGCACGAGCTTTCGCCGCTACCGCCTCTGGGCCAGGATGCGGTACGCGGCAGCGGCCGTCAGCCAGGGCGCGGACCTCTCGACGGCCGCCAGCGACGCGGGGTTCGCCTCGCCGAGCCACTTCAGCGACACCTTCCGGGCGACGTTCGGACTCACCGCCACGCAGCTGCTCTCCAACCAGCTCCGGATCGTGGTGATGGAGCACCGCGCGGTCGACGAAACCCTGACTAGCTCGTGACTGCGCCGACCGCGGCCGACTGCACCGTGCGCCGGTACTTGCCGAGCACTCCGCGCTGATACTTCGAGGGAAGTGGCTCCCAGCCGACCTTCCGCCGCTCCAGCTCCTCGGGTTCCACCCCGACCTCGAGGGTGCGGTTGACGACGTCGAGGACGATGGCGTCGCCGTCGCGGACGAAGGCGATCGGGCCGGCGTCGACGGCCTCTGGGGCAATGTGACCGACGCAGAGACCCGTGGTTCCCCCTGAGAACCGGCCGTCGGTGATCAGCAGGACATCCTTCCCGAGACCGGCGCCCTTGATGGCTCCCGTGATGGCGAGCATCTCCCGCATGCCCGGGCCGCCCTTCGGGCCCTCGTTGCGAATGACCACGACGTCGCCCGCGACGATGAGCCCCGCTTCAAGGGCGTCCATCGCGGCCCGCTCCCCGTCGAAGACCCGGGCAGTGCCGCGGAAGACCGTGTCGTCGAAGCCGGCTGTCTTGACGACAGCCCCCTCAGGGGCGAGCGAGCCCTTCAGGATGGTGAGACCACCGGTGCGGTGGATCGGCCGCTCGAAGGAGTGGATCACGTCGTCGTCGAGCGCGGGCGGGCTCAGCTCCGCGAGGTTCTGCGCCATGGTCTTCCCGGTCACCGTGAGGCAGTCGCCGTGGAGCAGGCCCGCGTCCAGGAGCGCCTTCATCACGACCGGGATCCCGCCGATCTTGTCGACGTCGTTCATGACGTACTTGCCGTAAGGCTTGAGGTCGGCGAGGTGGGGGACCTTTTCTCCGATCCGGGTGAAGTCGTCAAGAGTCAGGTCGACCTCAGCCTCGTTGGCGATGGCCAACAGGTGCAGTACGGCGTTGGTCGAACCGCCGAGCGCCATCACGACGGCGATGGCGTTCTCGAAGGCATCCTTGGTCATGATCTGGCGCGCGGTGATGCCCTTGCGCAGCAGCCCGACCACCGCCTGGCCCGAGCGGTGGGCGAAGCCGTCGCGGCGTCGGTCGACTGCGGGCGGCGCGGCCGAGCCGGGCAACGACATGCCGAGCGCCTCAGCGACAGCAGCCATCGTGTTGGCCGTGTACATACCCCCGCAGGCGCCCTCGCCAGGACAGATCGCCTTCTCGATGCGGGTGACCTCATCGCGACTCATCTTCCCCGCGATACAGGCCCCGACCGCCTCGAAGGCGTCGATGATCGTGACGTCGCGGCCGTCGACCTGCCCGGGCATGGTCGAGCCGGCGTAGAGGAAGACCGATGCGAGATCCAGCCGAGCAGCCGCCATCAACATGCCGGGCAACGACTTGTCACAGCCCGCGAGCAGCACGGAGCCGTCGAGCCGCTCGGCGCTCATCACGGTCTCGACCGAGTCGGCGATGATCTCGCGCGACACCAGCGAGAAGTGCATGCCCTCGTGGCCCATCGAGATTCCGTCGGAGACGGAGATGGTGCCGAACTCCAGCGGATAACCGGCGGCCGCGTGAACGCCGTTCTTCACCGCCTTTGCGAGCCGGTCGAGAGACAGGTTGCAGGGGGTGATCTCGTTCCACGACGATGCGACGCCGATCTGCGGCTTCGCGAAGTCGTCGTCTCCGAGTCCGACGGCCCGCAACATGCCTCGGGCTGCCGTGGCTTCCAGGCCATCGGTGACGGCGCGCGACCTGGGCTTGATGTCAGGTGTGTCGGGGCTGAGTTGGTTCACACGTACGAGGTTAACCGCGTGATGACCTTGACGAGGTGGGCATCGCCGGCTCGTGTCCTAGACGCCGGTCGGCAGGGACTCGATGTATTCCTCGGTCGGCCCGAAGTCCGGGTCCGGGTGGACCTCGACGTACGTCGCGGGGTGGGTGAGGTCGAGGATGGAGATCTGGTTGGCGCCGGCACGCCACAGGGGAGCGGGGGCGTAGAGGCGGCGTTGGGGGCCACGGCTCCACAAGCGGCCGAGCAGGGTGCCGTTGAGCCAGACGAAGCGGTCGCCGTCACCGGGGATGGCGAGCCAGCCGTCAGCGGGTCCGTCGACCTCGATGACGGCATATGCGAGGCCGTCGAGGTGGTCGTGGTCCCAGCGGTCGAGGGGTGCGGGGTGGTGGTCCCAGCCGTGGACGAGGCGCCGGTCGACCTGGACACCGCCGAGGATCCCTTTGGGCTCGCCGAGCAGCGGGCCGTAGTTGACGCGGCCGAGCGCCTCCACGACCAGGGTCAGCTCGGCGACCGTGCCGAGGCCGGGAAGTGTCAGCACCGCGGCCTCGGCGTCGTCGCGCTCGAGCAGGCCGAGCGCGCGCCCGTCCAGGAAGACGTACGCCCGGTCGTGCAGCCCGCGCACGGTGAGATGGACTTCGTGGCTGGGGAGCGTGACCGAGGCGCGGTACGTCACGAGGCCCGCGTCGACCCCGAGCTCTTCGAAGCTGAGCGGCCCCGCCGCGCGCGTTGCCGGCCCACGGGTCACCAGTGACAGCAGGTCGGTGCCGCGCGAGACCGGCGCAGACGAGAACGCGTGACGTGGACCGGTCGGCGGCAGCGCGGGCAGCGCGTCGACCGTGCGCCCGGTGGCGGGCGCCAGGATATCGCGGTAGAGCCGGAACTTCTCCGAGGCCCGGCCGTCCTCGCCGACCGGGGCGTCGGAGTCGTAGCTGGTGACCGTGGGCTGGATGCGGCGCCCGTCGTGGTTGGCACCAGCCCAGAGCCCGAAGTTCGTGCCGCCGTGCGCCATGTAGACGCTGACCGAGCCGCCGAGATCGACGATCTCGCGCAGCGTCGCAGCGGCGCTCTCGGGGGAGCGTACGTGGTGGTTCTCGCCCCAGTGGTCGAACCAGCCGTTCCAGAACTCGGCGCACAGGAAGGGCTCGCCGGGGCGTCGCGACCGCAGCATCGCGTGGGCCTCCTCGGCGCGACTTCCGAAGGTCGCGGCGGCGAGCGTGTCCTCGACCATGCCGGCGTCGAGCATGACCTCGGTCGGGCCGTCGGCGGTGTAGAGCAGCTCGGTGACGCCACGGTCACAGAGCCCCTGCCGGAGCCAGGCGAGGTGAGCGGCGTCGTCGCCGTAGGAGCCGTACTCGTTCTCCACCTGCACGGCCACGACCGGACCGCCGTGGCCGGCCTGGAGCGGGACGAGGTGGGGGAGCAGGACGTCGAACCAGCGCGAGACCGCGTCCTGGTAGACCGGATCGGTGCTGCGCGGTGCCCGGGTGCGTGCGGTGAGCCACGAGGGCAGCCCGCCGTTGGTCCACTCGGCGCAGATGTAGGGGCCGGGGCGCACGATCACGTCGAGCCCGAGGTCGCCGGCGATCGTGACGAAGCGGGCCAGATCGCGGGGACCGGTGAAGTCCGGGGAGCCCTCGTCCTGCTCGTGGAAGTTCCAGGCGACGTAGGTGTCGACGGTGTTGAACCCGATGGCCGCGACCCGGCGCAGCCGGTCCTCCCAAAGGTCCGGGTGGATGCGGAAGTAGTGGATGGAGCCGGACAGGATCCGGTGGGGGACGCCGTGCTTCTGGAACTCGCCGTCGCGCCAGGTCAAGGTGGGGGCCACCTGCCCGAGGCTATGACAACTTTTGCTCAGAACGTAGCCAATCCGCGCAAAACTCTGCATGATGGACGGACCTTGTCAGGCCCACCCCCACCCTCGGGAGTCACGATGCCGAAGCGTTTCCCCACAGCCCTCCTCGCGTCCGTGACGGCCTTCGCCGGCGTGGTCGCCATCGCGCCCGAAAGCCATGCCGCCCCCGCGGGAGGCTTCACGCTGACCTCGCCCGTGCTGAGCGTGCGGGTGGCCGACGACTTCCCGGCCGTGCTCGGCTACCGGCACACCGCCGGCGGCGAGATCGGCGGCGCCGCGACAACGCCCACGGCCGTGCGGATCAACGGCACGGCGCACACAGCGACTGTGGCCGGCACCCAGGTCGACGCCGACACCGCGACCTACCGGCTGACCTTCGCCGACCTGCCCGGCGTCGAGCTCGACGCGAAGCTCGAGGTGGCCGGCGACGTCGTCACTTTCGCGGTCACCAAGGTGACCGACACCGCCGAGCACCGGGTCGGCACCCTCGACATCCCCGGACACGATCTCCTCTCGGTCAGCTCGGACCAGGCCGGTGCGACCGTGAACACCGCCGTCGTGAGCGCGGATCGCACCACCAACGGCGACACCCACACCGAGGTCACCGCGGACCTGCCCACGACCGAGAAGCCGGTCGGATCCGCGTACGCCATCGTCGACACCGACCAACTCGCCGCCGCGATCGAGACCAACTCGGTCTACGACCAGAGCAGCGGCGACGCGACCCGGGAGCGCGGCCGGATCTGGCGCAGCGTGAGCGCCACCGACAGCGGCCGCCGGGTCGGGCTGTGGAGCGGCCAGTGGACCTACCGGGCGACCGGCTCGCCCTACACCGAGGAGCTCCCGTGGGCGAAGGTCACCATCACCCCCGACGCCAACGGTGACCAGGCAGTCGACTGGCAGGACGGCGCGATCGCGCTGCGCGACATCCAGCGGCCGATGAACGGCGCGGACGAGACCCCCGAGCGGGTGGTCACCCACATCCCGTTCAACTTCGCCAGCCAGGCGACGCATCCGTTCCTGCGTACGCTCGACGACGTCAAGCGGGTCTCGCTGGCCACCGACGGGCTGGGTCAGCTGGCGGTGCTGAAGGGGTACGGCTCGGAGGGCCATGATTCCGCCCACCCCGACTACGGCGGCAACTACAACACCCGCGCCGGCGGGCTCGACGACCTCAACACCCTGGTCCGTGCGGGCGAGAAGTGGGGCGCCGACTTCGGCGTCCACGTCAACGCGACCGAGGCCTACCCCGAGGCCAAGACCTTCGACGAGACGCTCGTCGACGAGAACAGCCCCGGCTGGGACTGGATCGACCAGTCCTACTACATCGACCAGCGCACCGACCTCGCGACCAAGAACATCGTCGACCGCTTCGCCCAGCTGCGCCGCGAGACGCACCCGAACCTCGACTTCCTCTACATCGACGTCTACTACTCCTTCGGCTGGCTCCAGGAGCGGCTCGCACAGGAGCTGCGCGGGCAGGGCTGGAACATCGGCACCGAGTGGTCCTACCACTTCGAGGAGGACGCGCTCTGGTCCCACTGGGCCAACGACGAGTCCTACGGCGGCGCCACCAACAAGGGTCTGAACAGCCAGATGATCCGGTTCGTACGCAACGGGCAGAAGGACACCTGGAACCCCGACAAGCTGCTCGGGCACACCGAGATCGTCGAGTTCGAGGGCTGGACCGGCGAGAACGACGTCGACGCCTTCTACGACAACATCTGGCAGACGAACCTGCCGACCAAGTATCTGCAGAAGAACCCGATCCTGCGCTGGAGCCCGGACGAGATCGTCCAGGACGGCGGCGTGCGCGTGGTCAACTCAGGGAAGACCGAGGCGACCCGGAAGATCTATCAGGGCGGCGACCTCGTGCTCGACGGCGACGCCTACCTCCTGCCGTGGAAGGACAGCCAGCAGGACGGGGCGAAGCTCTACCACTACAACGCCGACGGCGGGCGGACCACCTGGGACCTGACCGACGCGTGGAGCCGGAGCGGCCGGCTCAACGTCTACGAGCTCACCGAGCACGGCCGGGTCGCGGCCGGCAGCGTGCCGGTTCGCGGTGGCAAGGTCACCTTGGAGGCGAAGGCAGGCACGGCGTACGTCCTGACGAAGTCTCCCGACAGCTCGCCCGACCCGCAGTGGGGCCAGGGCAGCCACGTCGCCGACCCCGGCTTCAACGCCGGCGACCTCGATGCCTGGCACCCCAGCGGCCCCGCCACGACCGGACGGACCTCGACCGGTCAGCAGGTCGCCGTCCTGGGCGCCGGTGAGCGGGCCACGATCAGCCAGCGCCTCCAGGGCCTGCGGAGCGGGCGCAACGCCCTGGGTGTCTGGGTGGAGGTCGAGCCCGGCCACAGCCGCGCCACCTCGGTCAGCGTCACCTCCGGCGGGAAGACCTACACCAACAGCGTCGAGCGATCGACGGCGAAGAACCTGGTCGCCGCCGACGAGCTGCACAGCACCTACTTCCAGCGTGTCGAGGTCCCCTTCGACGCCGGCCGTGACGGCACGGCGACCGTCAAGATCTCCGCGGCGGCGGGCTCCGGCCGCGTCCGCCTCGATGACGTACGTGTCGTCGCGGTCAAGCGCGACCTGCCGGCCGCGCCCGGCGCGAAGGTCATCGTGAAGGAGGACTTCGAGGAGGTCGTCCAGGGCTGGTCGCCGTTCGTCAAGGGCTCCTCGGGCGGCGTCACCGACCCGCGCACCCACCTGGCCGAGCGGCACGAGCCGTACACGCAGAGCGGCTGGAACGGCAAGGTCACCGACGACGTGATCAGCGGTGACTGGTCGCTCAAGTCGCACGCCGAGAACGGCGGCCTCGTCTACCGCACGGTCCCGCAGACCGTACGTCTCGAGCCCGGCCACCGCTACCGGGTCTCCTTCGACCACCAGACCGAGCGGGCCGACGACTACGAGTGGGTCACCGGCTACGACTCGGTCGCGAGCGGCGACCCGCGCACGGTCGAGGTCGGTGCTCGACCGATCGGCAAGCAGGTCGAGACGGCTCGGTTCAGCGATGAGTTCGTCGCCGGCGGCTGCGGCGACTACTGGGTCGGTCTGCGGACCGCCGACGACAACGGCGCGAACGGCGACATCAGCATCGACGACTTCACCGTCGAGGACCTCGGTGCGGCCGGTGACCTGCCGGCCTGCGCGACCCTCGCCGTCGACGCCGGCGACGAGAAGCTGCTGCCGGGCGCGGCCGGCGAGGTGACCACCACGCTGACCAGCGACGAGGCCTCGGAGACGGGCGCCGGGACGGTCGGTCTCGAGGTGCCGGAGGGCTGGACGGCGGAGGCCACCACGCCGCCGGACTTCGACTCGCTGGCTCCCGGGGAGAGCCACTCGGTCACCTGGAAGGTCACGCCGCCGGCCGACGCGGCCGAGTCGAGCTATCAGCTCACCGGGTCTGCGACGTACGACTTCGGTGGCGAGACGCGCACGGTGACCCGCGCGGCCACGGTGCAGACCGCGCCGCCTCCGCCGACCGCGGACACCTACGCCAGCGATCTCGGCTGGATCTCGGCCACCAACGGCTGGGGACCGGTGGAGCGCGACACCAGTGTGGGGGAGAACGCTGCCGGTGACGGCGGGCCGATCACGCTCGCCGGCAAGGTCTACGCCAAGGGGCTGGGCACGCATGCGGTCTCCAAGGTCCGCTACTACCTGGCCGGCAACTGCACCAGCTTCACCGCCGACGTCGGGGTGGACGACGTACAGACGTCGCGGGGCTCGGTGAGGTTCTCCGTCGTCGCGGACGGGACGACGGTCACCGAGACCGGCACCCTGGGGCCGGCCAGCGCCACCGAGACGATCACCGCCGACATCACCGGTGCTACCTATGTCGATCTGGTGGCCGGCGATGCCGGCGACGGGAACGGCAACGACCACGCCGACTGGGCCGACGCGACCTTCCACTGCGGGGGCTGAGATCTGCGTAGGCTGTCCGGGACCCAGGAAGGGGGCCCATGAGACAACAGCGACTCAACCAGCTGCTCGAGCTGATCAGCGAGCACGGGCACGTGTCGATCGCGGAGGTGGAGAGCGCGCTCGGCGTCTCGGCGGCGACCGCCCGCCGCGACATCGGGCACCTCGCCGACCAGCGGCTGGTCACCCGGACACATGGCGGCGCGACCGCGCTCGGCTCGGCGTACGAGCTGCCGCTGCAGTACAAGATCGGTCGCCAGGCCGACGCGAAGCGGGCGATCGCGACCGCGGTCGCCGACCTGCTCGTGCCCGGCGAGACGGTCGCGCTCAACGGCGGCACGACCACCAGCGAGGTGGCACGCGCGATCGGGCGCCACCCCGACCTGGCCGAGGACGACAGCATCACCGTCGTCACCAACGCGCTCAACATCGCCTACGAGCTCTCGATCCGGCCCAACGTCAACATCGTGGTGACCGGCGGGGCCGCCCGAACGCAGTCCTACGAGCTGGTCGGCCCGCTGAGCGAGGGGGTGCTGTCGAAGATCCACATCGACACCGCGATCCTCGGCGTCGACGGCATCAGCACGCGGGCCGGACTCACCACGATCCACCCGGCCGAGGCCAAGATCAGCGCCGACTTCATCGCGGCTGCCCAGCGCACCATCGTCGTGGCCGACAGCACCAAGCTCGAGCATCCGACCTTCGCGCGCATCGGCGACCTCTCCGGCGTCTCCATGCTCGTCACCGATCGACCCGTGCCCGAGGCGCTCGCGAAGGCACTGGCCGAAGGCGGGACGGAGATCATCGTCGCGAGTGAGCGATAATGATCATTTGACGCGATTTATTGACAGAAACGCGCAACGCGTTGGATGATTCGAGTCCAGCCGGAAACACAACGGAGGGTGACCCGACGCCATGACCGCATCCGCACCGACGACGCATCTCGCAGCCGAGATAGCGACGCAGCCTGCCAACTGGATAGCGGCCAGGAGCACCGCCGAACGATCTGCCGATGCCCTGCCGAAGGCGGGGGAGAAGGTCGCGGTCGTCGGCTGCGGCACCTCGCTCTACATGGCGCAGGCCTACGCCGCGCTGCGCGAGGAGCAGGGTCACGGCATCACCGACGCCTGGACCCCGACCGAGGCCCGTCTCGACCGGAACTACGACCGGGTGCTGGCGATCACCCGGTCCGGGACCACGACCGAGGTCATCGACCTGCTCGCTCGGGTCGGAGGCAAGATCCCGGCGACCGTGATCTCGTCCTCGCCCGGCACTCCGGCTCTCGAGCTGGCCGAGCCGATCCTCATGCCCGAGGTGGACGAGAAGTCGGTGGTCCAGACCCGCTTCGCGACCACCACCCTCGCCATGCTCCGCTGGCACCTCGGTGAGGACCTGAGCCGGGCCGCGGAGCAGGCCCAGCAGATCATCGACGCCGGCGAGAGCGCGTACGGTCCGGCGCTGACCGCCGACCAGGTCACCTTCGTCGGTCGGGGCTGGACCAACGGCCCCGCGCAGGAGGCGGCGCTCAAGCTCCGGGAGTCCGCGCAGCTGTGGACCGAGTCCTACCCGATGATGGAGTACCGCCACGGTCCGGTCTCGATCAGCGCCCCCGGCCGCGTCGTGTGGGCCCTCGGTGACCTGGTGCCGGGCTTCGCCGAGGACGTCGCCGTCACCGGCGCCGACCTGGTGCACCACGAGATCGATCCGCTCGCCGAGTTGGTGCGCGTGCACCTGCTCTGCGTGGAGCGGGCCCGTCGGGCCGGTCTCGACCCCGACGCGCCGCGCAACCTCACCCGCTCGATCATCCTGAGCCCGGCTGCTCCTCCCGAGTGAAGCGATGAGCGAGTCTCCTACGCCGCCAGTCGCGGAGCGAGCTCTCGCCCTCGCGTTCGACGTCGGCGGCACCTCTGTACGCGGTGCCGTGGTCGGCGCCGGCGACGTGTCGTTGGCGGAGTCGAGGGTGGCCACCCGCACCGGTCCGGCCGTGCTCGAGGACATCGCGCAGCTGGGCGAGCAGCTGCTCGCCGGCCTGAGTCCCGCGGCTCGGGCGCAGGTCGCCGGTGTCGGGGTCGCCTTCCCCGGCCTCGTCGACACCGAGTCCGGGACCTCCCTCAAGGCGGTCAACCTCGGTCTCGTCGACACGCCTGTGGCAGCCCCGCTGGCTGAGCGGCTGGGTCTTCCTGTCTCGGTCTCGCACGACACGGCGGCCGCCGCGGGTGCGATCTGGGCCGACGCCGGCTCGCCGGCCTCGGCGTTCGTCGCCGTCCTCGGGACGGGTGTCGCTGCGGTGACGTACGTCGAGGGCAGGCCGATCGTCGGCGTCTCGGGTCAGGCTGGTGAGCTCGGCCACCTCGTGGTGGACCCGGCCGGGCCGCTGTGCACCTGCGGGCTCCACGGCTGCGTGGAGACGCGCGCGGGCGCTCGGAGCATGCTGCGGCGATACGCGTCGCTGGGGGGTTCCGGGGTCGCCGGCGTCGCCGAGCTCGTCGCGCGGGTCGAGCACGATCCGCGCGCCGCCCGGGTCTGGTCCGAGGCGATCACCGCCCTCGCCGACGGATTCCTCGCGGTGGGTGCGCTGCTCGCGCCCGGCGAGATCATCCTGGGCGGCGGCGTCGCCGAGGCCAGGGGCTACCTGCTCGAACCGCTACAGGTCCGGATGCGCGAGCGCGCCGGCGTGACCGCGGTCCCGCCCGTACGTCTCTCCGCTCTCGGCGGCCGGGCCGGCCTGGTCGGCGCCGCCCGCCTGGCCCTGGCCTCGACGGGGACGGGCAGATGATCCTCACCGTCACGCTCAACCCGGCGATCGACGTGACCTACCGGCTGCCTCGGTTGACCGTCGGAGAGGTCCACCGGGTCGCCGAGGTGACCAGCCGACTCGGGGGCAAAGGCGTGAACGTCGCCCGGGTCCTGCGCCAGCTGGGCGAGCCGACCCATGCCGTCGGCCTCGCCGACCACGACTTCGGCGAGGCCCTCGCGCGGGAGCTGCCCGCGACCTTCCTGCCCGAGCTGGAGGAGGTACGCCGCACCGTGGTCGTCGTCGCCGAGTCGACGACCTCGTTGTGGGAGCCGGGCCGACAGGCGGCCGCCGGTGCCGATCTCAGACTGCTCGACCTCCTGGCCGATCGGATCCCAGACGCGACGGCCGTCGTCGTCTCCGGCAGCCTGGCACCCGGAGTGCCCACCGACCTCCCGGCACGGATCGCGCGGCTCGCGGCCGCCGCCGGCGTACCGGTGCTCCTCGATCTCGACGACGCGGCGCTGGCCGCCGCGGTCGGCACCGGCGCCGTCCTGACTCCCAACGAGGACGAAGCCGCGCGCCTGCTCGGGAACGCCCTCGACGACCCGGCCGCCGCTGTCGCAGAGCTCGCCACCCGCCACGGTGGCCCGGTCGTGCTGACCCGCGGCCACCACGGGCTGCTCGCACATGCCGACGGCAGCACCTGGGAGGTGCGCCCGCCCCCCGGGGTGAGCGGGAACCCGACCGGCGCCGGGGACGCGGCCGCCGCCGGGCTCGCCCGCGGTCTCGCCAACGGCAGGCCGTGGCCGGAGATCCTTCGCGACGCCGCTGCCTTGGGCGCCGCCGCGGTGGTCACCCCGATCGCCGGCGAGATCGACCCCGACGCGTACGCATCGTTCCTGGCCGACGTCAGGGTCAGCCGAATCGACCACGAGGAAGACTGACATGCCCCTGGTACCGATGTCGCTGCTGCTCGACAACGCCCGCGGCACCGGACGCGGGCTGGGCGCGATGAACGTCATCCAGCTCGAGCTCGCCGAGGCGATCGTCGCCGGCGCCGAGCAGGCCGGGCGTCCGGTCGTGCTGCAGATCTCCGAGAACACCGTCGACTACCGCGGCGCCGTGGCGCCCCTGCTGCGGGCGAGCATCGCGATCGCGGAGCGCGCCACGGTCCCGGTCTGCGTACATCTCGACCATGCGACCCGGGTCGAGCTCGTCGAGGAGGCCGTCGAGCTGGGATGTCCCTCGGTGATGTTCGACGCCTCGAAGCTCGACTACGACTCGAACGTGGCCGCCACCGCCAAGGTCGCGGCCTGGTGTCACGAGCGTGGCGCCTCCGTCGAGTCCGAGCTCGGCGAGGTGGGCGGCAAGGACGGCGTGCACGCGCCCGGGGTCCGCACCCAGCCGGCCGAGGCCGCGGCGTACGTCGAGGCCACCGGGGTCGACGCGCTCGCGGTCGCGGTCGGCTCCTCGCACGCGATGACGACGCGTACAGCCAGCCTCGACAACGAGCTCATCACCCGGCTCGCCGCCGCCGTCGACGTGCCGCTCGTGCTGCACGGCTCCTCCGGGGTCCCCGACGAGGGCATCGTCGCGGCCATCGCCGCCGGGATGACCAAGGTCAACATCGCCACCCACCTCAACGCGACCTTCACCCGCGCCGTCCGCGCGGCGATCGCGGACGAGGGCAAGGTCGACCCCCGCAAGTACCTCGGCGCCGGTCGCGATGCGGTGGCCGGGGAGGCTGCCCGTCTGCTCGCGCTGATCGGCGGACCGAGGGTGGACCGCGCAGTGTGACCTGCGTTACAGTCGCCTCCAACTTGCGATTGATTCTGACTCTTTAGGGCGTGAGGCGATCATGTTCAATCACTCAATCCGACGCTTGTTGGTCTCCGGGACAGCTCTGGCAGCCGCACTGGTCGCGCTCAGCCCGGTGAGCTCCGTGGCGGCCGAGGGCACGAGCGAGCTCGGCGATGTCACCGGCTTCGAGCACGAGGGCGACAGCTACACCTTCGAGTCCGGCGAGGCCGCGCTGCGCGTGACCTTCGAGGACGCCGACATGGTGCGCGTACGCCTGGCCCCGAACGGCGAGTTCGACGACCCGGCCAACGACGACCCCGCCGAGCCCGGCGCCCCGGACGCCGACATCGTCGTCAAGCGTGACTACCCCGGCGGGCGGTCGGCGGTGAAGGAGACCGGTGCGGCGTACGTCATCAGCACCGACGAGGCCGTGCTCACCGTCACCAAGCAGCCGATCACCCTGCGGCTCACCGATCCGGAC
Organism: Nocardioides sp. YIM B13467; assembly: GCF_042788075.1. Classification (NCBI taxonomy): domain Bacteria; kingdom Bacillati; phylum Actinomycetota; class Actinomycetes; order Propionibacteriales; family Nocardioidaceae; genus Nocardioides; species Nocardioides sp. YIM B13467. The sequence continues at coordinate 3,853,435 of NZ_JBHZPJ010000046.1, read as the reverse complement.
GGGAAGGTGCTGATGGCCGAGGCCTCGCCGCTGACCTGGGACGACAAGAGCACCGCGCAGCACCTGCAGCGAGGCGCCGAGGAGCAGTTCTTCGGCGGCGGCATGCAGAACGGCCGGTTCAGCCACCGCGGCGAGACGATCAAGATCTCGCGCGACTTCAACTGGAACGACGGCGGCAACCCGAACGCCGTGCCGTTCTACGTCTCCTCCCGCGGCTACGGCGTGCTGCGCAACACCTTCGCGGCCGGCAGCTACGACTTCGGTGCGCCGACCACGACCACCCACGACGAGCAGCGCTTCGACGCCTACTACTTCGTCGGCGACGCCGAGCGCGTCATCGACTCCTACACCGAGCTGACCGGCCGCCCGGTTGCGGTGCCGATGTACGCCCTGGAGGTCGGCGACGCCGACTGCTACCTCCACAACGCCAACCGCGGCGAGCGCGAGACCCTGCGTGACTCGAAAGCGATCGCCGAGGGCTACGCCGAGCACGACATGCCGCTGGGCTGGATGCTGGTCAACGACGGCTACGGCTGCGGCTACGAGGACCTCGCCGAGACGGGCGACATGCTGCAGGACCACGGCGCCGAGCTCGGCCTGTGGACCGAGGACGACCTGACCGAGCAGGAGACCGAGGTCCAGGCCGGCGTACGCGTCCGCAAGACCGACGTCGCCTGGGTCGGCCCGGGCTACCGATTCGCGCTCGACGCCTGCGAGCAGGCCCGCGACGGCATCGAGACCAACAGCACCGACCGCTCGACCGTCCTCACGGTCGAGGGCTGGGCCGGGACCCAGCGCTGTGCCGCGGTGTGGAGCGGCGACCAGTCCGGGAGCTGGGACTACATCCGCTGGCAGATCCCGACGTACGCCGGTTCCACGATGTCCGGCCAGCACCTCGCCACCGGCGACGTCGACGGCATCTTCGGCGGCAGCGCCGAGACGTACGTCCGCGACATGCAGTGGAAGATGTTCCTGCCGATGACCTACCTGATGAGCGGGTGGGCGGCCTCCGACAAGCAGCCGTGGCGCTACGGCGAGCCGTACACCTCGATCAACCGGAAGTACCTGAGCCTGCACGAGCGGCTGCTTCCCTACTTCTACACGCACACGATGCGGGCCAACCGCAACGGCGTGGGAGCGGTCAAGCCGCTCTACCTCAACTACCCCGAGGACCCGAAGACCTGGGGCGACGCGGTCAAGTACGAGTTCCTCGCCGGTGACGACTTCCTGGTCGCCCCGGTCTACGAGGACGCCACGACCCGCGACGGGATCTACCTCCCCGAAGGCACCTGGGTCGACTACTGGAGCGGCCGGGTCCACCAGGGACCGACCACGATCGACGGCTACAAGGCTCCGCTGGACACGCTGCCGCTCTTCGTACGCGCCGGCGCGGTCGTGCCGCAGTTCCCCGAGGGCACGCTCGACTGGCAGCAGGGCAAGAAGTCGGGCCGCCTGGACCTGGACATCTACCCGCAGGGGTCCTCGTCGTTCGTGAACTACGAGGACGACGGGCGCAGCCAGGCGCACGCCTCGGGCGAGTCCGCCACCCAGGTGTTCGAGGTCGACGCCCCCGAGCAGGGCCGCGGCCGGGTCGTGGTGCGGCTGGGCGAGGTGGACGGCTCGTACGCCGGCAAGCCCGCCTCGCGCGAGTACGGGCTCAGCGTGCACGCCGATGCCGAACCGGGCAGCGTGGAGCTTGGCGGAGACGAGCTGCCGCAGCGGGCCTCGAAGGACGAGCTGGAGGGCGCGGCGACCGGATGGTTCCACGACTCCGCGACCGGCATCACCCACGTGAAGACCGGGAAGCTCTCCACCTCCGCCGGTGCCGTGGTCGCCCTGAACGGGTCCTCGGCGGTCGGCGGCGGCCACCCGGGCGACCGCAACGTCAGCCTCGATGCCGCCACCTCCGCGATCGCGGTCGCCGGGGAGGCAGCGGAGGTCAGCGCCACCTTCACCAACGACACCGGCTCCCGCGTCCAGCTCGACTCGATCACGGCCGCCGCGCCCGAGGGCTGGGACGTACGGCCGGGTGGTGCGGTGTCGGGGTCCCTCGCGCCCGGTGCCTCCCGCACCGCGACGTTCAGCGTCACGCCGCCGGCGGACGCCTCGCCCGGCCGGGTGAAGATCGACGCGACCGCGACCTACGTGGCCCACGACCGGACGTACGCCGTGACGGACTCGGCCACGACCACCCTCGCCCACCCGGACCTGGCCTCGGCGTTCAACAACGTGGGTGTCACCAGGGCCGAGGATCCCGAGCCGGGTGACATCGACGGCGGCGGCAGCAGCTTCCTCGCCGACAAGCTCGCCGAGAAGGGCGTCACACCAGGAGCGACGGTGAGCGCGAACGGCTTCGACTTCACCTGGCCGGACTCGGAACCGGGCACCCAGGACAACGTCGCCTCGGGCGGCGAGACCATCCGGATCAGCGGCAAGGGCAACGCGCTGGCGTTCCTGGGGACCGGCACCAGCCTGTCGGCCTCCGCGAAGGCGACCGCGCACTACACCGACGGCACCTCCTCCACGGGGACGCTCGGCTTCCCCAACTGGTGCTGCGCGGCGACCGACAGCTATGGCGCCAAGATCGCCGTGACCACGCTGGGGAAGAACACGCCGAACGGACCGGCGTACCCGACGGTCTCCTACCGCCTGTTCACCAAGACCCTGCGCACCGATCCGGCCAAGGAGATCGCCGCGGTCACCTTGCCCGCCAACGCCGCCGTGCACGTGTTCGCGATGACGATCGGTGACGAGGAGATCGTTCCGCCGGCCCTGGCGGACGGCCAGTACTCGCTCGGCAACGTCGCCTCCGGGCTCGCGCTCGATGCCGCCGGTGCGACCAGCAACGGCCAGCTGACCACGTCGGCCGTCGGAGCGGCGGCGTCGCAGAAGTGGGTGGTCACCCGCAACGAGGACGACGGCAGCTACCAGCTGAAGAACGCCGGCACCGGTCTGTGCGCCGACGTCGCCTACAGCTCGAAGACGAGCGGCGACCCGGTCGTGGAGTACACCTGCACGGGCACGCCCAACCAACGTTGGGTGATCGCGGCCGACGGCGCGTCGCTGAAGTTCTCGGCGAAGCACAGCGGTCTCAGCCTGGCGGCCGGCGCCAACGGGCTGGTCGTGCAGCAGACCGACACCGCGACCGCGTCGCAACGCTGGCGCGCCACCCCGAACTAGACCCACCCGGTCGCACTGCTCTTACATGGCCTCATGAACCGCGCGCCGCGGTGACGGAGGACGGTGGTGAGCAGTGCGACCAGGGAGTCGTCGTGAGGTGGTGCTCTGCGCCGTCTTCGTGCTGATCGCCCTCGGCTGGATCGTCACCGGGCTCCGAGCCGATTCCGGAGAGCTGCACGAGGCTCCGGTGGTCCTGGTGGGTCCCGATGTCGTCACGGTTCCGCTGGTGAAGCAGGTGAACGCCGTCCCGGGGCGTCCGTTCTCGGCCGGAGCGGTCGACAACCGGGCCGAGGCGGCAGAGCTGCTGGAGCGCGGTGACGTCGTCGCCGAGCTCGACATCGACCTGTCCGGCACCCAGGACGAGCTGCGCCTGGCCACGGCACACCGGCCGGCGCTCGCTCGCGCGGTCCGGGCCGAAGTGGAGCGGATCGAGAAGACCCGCGGACGTACGGTCGTGCTCGCCGCATCGCCAGATCGGCTCCAGGGGCGGCCGCTGTCCTGGGTCACCTTCGCGACCGCGCTGGCGGGCTTCCTGCTGGTGTGCGTCGTCTCGCTCGTGTGGGGCCTGTTCGCGCGTACGCTGCCTCGACTTCTCGCGCGGCTGACCGCACTCGCCGGGCTGGCGGTGGGAGCGGGCGTCTTCGGCTGGCTGCTCGCCGGGCCGGCGCCGGCGGGGGAGCGGATGCTGGTGGCATCGGTCCTCGCGGCCACGGTGCTCGCCGCGGGTGCGTTGACCTTCGCCTGCGAGATCATCGGCGGGTTGCCGGGGCTGCTGTTCGCGGCGACGGTGATCGTCGCCGGGCCGGTTCCTCTACTCCTCGCCGGGGACCGACTGCTGCTCGCGGATGCGTGGGCGATCGGCTCCGGATGGACGATCACCGGGGCCGGCGAGTCGCTGTTGTGGGCGGCTTCCGGGGACGGTGGCACCGGGATCGTTCAACCGGTCGTGACCATCGCCGGTTCGGCGCTGCTCGGTCTGGCCGTGCTGGTGGCGATCCGGTGGCTGGTCCGGATCGACGTCGAACGCCATGGCGCTCTCGCGGAGGTGCGGTCATGGCGGCGAAACCTCGGCCTGGTCCTGGCCTCCGCCACCTGCCTGACGATCCTCGCGACCGCGTTGACCTCCGCACTGCACAGCGAGGCCGTACCGCGCCCGCTGGTCAGCCTCGCCTCGACGACCCAGTGCATCCCGGCGGGACCGGTCGAGGACGTCGACGACCTCAACCGGATCACCAGGCTTCGCGCCGAGCCGGCTCTCCAGGGCGGCGACGTGGGGGTGAGCGCCCAGCTGAATGATGGGCGGAGCATCTGGATGTTCGGTGACACCCTGCGGGACGAAAAGTTCTCCGGCGCCGGCTTCGTACGCAACTCGATGCTGCTCGTCGAGCCCGACTGCCTGCAGGTCGTCCTCCCGGAGTCCGGCGGCGCCATCATCCCCGACCGGGGCGACGGCGTCGGCTACTGGCCGATGTCGGTGACCTCGCTCGACAAGCCGGGATACACGCTGGTCGTGGTGGCCGCGCAGCGGGTGCGTACGACCGACTCCGACGACGCGTTCGGCTTCGAGGCCCTCGGACCGGCCATCGCCCAGTTCGTGGTCCCGGACGGGGGAGTCCCGCAGCTGATCGCGGTGACCGACATCGGTGCCGACGACGCCGACACGCGCCGGCCGATGTGGGGCGCCGCGGCGGCGGTATCGGGGGAGTGGCTCTACCTCTACGGCACCGCCCGCGAGCCCGACCCGCAGCTCGGCACCGGCTTCGCCCTGCACGTCGCCCGCGTCGCACCCGACCACGTCGCCGACCCCGACCGCTGGACCTACTGGGACGGAACCGGCTGGAGCAAGCGTGCCCGCTCCTCGAGCGAGCTGATCCCCGCGGACGACGGCGTCTCCCAGACGCTGAGCGTCTTCGAGCGCGACGGGCGCTGGTACGCGTTCAGCAAGAGCGACGAGTTCCTGGGAGACGACCTGGTCTTCTGGACGTCGTCATCGCCCACCGGCCCGTTCCAAGCGCAACCACCGGTCGGCACCCTTCCCTCCGGAGTGGCACGCGGCGAGCTCCGCTACATGCCGCTGGCCCATCCCGACATCCTCGAGCAGCCCGGCTCGGTGATCGTCTCCTACAGCCGCAACAGCACCGACTTCGGCGCGGTCCTGCGCAACCCGCTCCTGTATCGGCCGAAGTTCATCCGGGTCGACCTCCCGGACGGCTAAGGGAGCCTGCGCCTGCGGCCGAGACGTGGGTCGCCGGCTCGGATCAGGATGTCCTGGATGGTGAAGTTGGCCGCGATCGCCTCGCGCAGCGTCTCCAGGCTCTCGCGGATCGCCCGCATCTCCTCTCGCGGCTGCCGGTGTTGGAGATAGGCCCGGATGCGGCGTACCTCGTCGTCTCGGGTGGGGGTGTCCCCGCCGAGCTCGTCGCGCAGGTTGCGGAGCACCATCCAGCGCGCATCCCATGCCGGCCGGATCTCCGGCCACCGGATTCCGTCCTCGTCGACCTCGACGCTCGTCGTCCCGAGCGGAAGCTGGTCGACGGTGAGCGCGGATGAGAGCACGTCCAACGCGGAGCTCTTGATGCCGAGGAGGAATTCGAGGGCGACGTACGACTGGCCGTCGAGCACCTTGAGCTCCCAGTCCGGCTCCTGAAGACGCTCGGTGATCACCCGGATGTCGGAGATCTGCCGCGGCACCAGCTCGAGCAGCGCGCCCCGGGCTGTCGCGAGCTCGATGTCCGACGCCCGGTCATAGCGCTCCATCTGGGTCACGATCTCCTCGGCCCGCACGAGCACGTCGTTGATCTGTACGTAGAGGAGGAACAGATCCGCTCCGAGATAGGCCGCCTTGTCGCGTTCGTTTCTGCTCACGATGCCCGGAACGGCCTTGAGGACCACGTCGACGATCAGCTTGACGAACTCGATCATGCGGCGATGGTAGGGCGCCCCGACGCGGGCTGGTGGGCTATCGGGCCAGCGTGTGGAGCAGACCCGTGACGGCAGCCGCGGCGGCATCGGCGTCCTGGGCGCGGATGGCGTCGAAGACGGCGTGGTGCTCGTCGGCGATCTCGGCGGTCTCGTCGTCGAGGTGGATGGTCGCGCGCAGGATGTCCTCGAAGCCGGCGTAGAGCTCGATGAGGAGCGGGTTGTGGGTCGCGGTGACCACGCCGAGATGGAACTCCGCGTCGGCCTCGGCGAAGGCGTCGGCGTCCCCGGCCGCGACGGCGGCGGCGCGGCGTTCCATGATGGCGGTCAGGGATCGCAGGTCGTCCTCGGAGCGGCGCTCGGCGGCCAATGCCGCGGCGCGGGTCTCGATCGCGTGGCGGACCTCGAGGACGTGCGCCAAGTCGACCCTGCTGACCTGACGCCGCATCATCGCGGCCACCTCGTTGGAGGCGGCGACGTACGTCCCGTCCCCGCGTCTCACCTCCAGCACACCGGTGTGGGCCAGTGCGCGTACGGCCTCGCGCACCGTGTTGCGGCTGACGCCGAGCGCCGCGGCGAGCTCGGGCTCGGGCGGGATGCGGGCGCCGACGGCCCACTCGCCGTCGGCGAGCAGAGCGCGCATGCCGTCGATCGCCTGGTCGACCAGGGAGCGGGGCGTGGTGGTGGAGAGCGGCACGTGCCGTCCTTTCATCCAATCATCCGATGTCTGGCATCCTAGAGGGCGTGAACTCCCGCATCCAGTCCCGCCCGGATTCTCCGCCGTCGAACAGAGCCGTTCGGTCGACGGTGTGGCTGCTGATCGCGGTCCTGCTGGTCGCTGCCAACCTGCGTGGGGGCATCACGTCCCTCGGTGCCCTGCTCGACAGTCTCGACGGGCTCTCGGCCGGCACCCGGGCATTCCTGACCTCGCTGCCGGTGCTCTGCTTCGCGGTCGTCGGTGCGACGGGGATGACGCTCGCGCGCCGGCTCGGCGTGCATCGTGGCATCGGCGTCGCGCTCGGCCTCCTGGTCGCCGGGCTGCTGGTCCGGGTGATCGGCGACCCTTGGCTCCTGCTCGCCGGCACGTTCGTCGCGTGTGCCGGCATCGCGCTTGCCAACGTACTTCTTCCCGCCGTGGTCAAGGAGGGCTTCCCGAACCGGGTCGGCGCGGTCACCGGTGCCTACAGCGCGGTGATGTCGCTCGGCGCGGCGATCGCAGCCGGGGTCACGGTGCCGATCGCGCATGCGGCCGGAAGCTGGCGGATCGGCCTCGGCGTCTGGGCTCTGCTCGCCGCCCTGGCACTGCTGGCGTGGCTGCCGCACCTGCGCGACCGCGGCCTGCGCCGAGACGGCGCGGTCCGGGTCCCGCTGTGGCGTGAGCCGGTGGCGTGGGCCGTGACCGTCGTCTTCGGCACCCAGTCGCTGTTCGCGTACGTCGTGATGAGCTGGCTGCCGAGCATCTACGCCGACGCCGGCTTCGGTCACGCGACGGCAGGGCTGCTGCTCGCGGTGAGCATCCTGGTCGGCGTACCCGTGTTCTTCCTGGCTCCGACCCTCGCGATCCGGGCAGCCTCGCAGGGCCACCTGATCGCGGTTCTGACCGCGCTGCTCGCGATCGGGTTCGCCGGCCTCTGGCTCGCTCCCGTCGCCGGCGCCTGGGTCTGGGCGGTGCTGATCGGCATCGGCGGCGCGGTCTTCCCGGTGGCCCTGACCCTGTTCAGCATCCGCACCGCGACGACCGCCGGCACCACCGCGCTGTCCTCGATGGCGCAGAGCATCGGCTACCTGCTCGCTGCCGCCGGCCCGTTCCTCGTCGGCCTGCTGCGCGAGGCCACCGGCTCGTGGTCGGTCCCCATCGCGCTCCTGCTGGGGCTTGCGCTCGTCCAGATCTTCGCCGGGTACGTCGCCGGCCGCCCGGTCGTCATCGGAGCCCGTGCCGAGGACTGAAATCCTCGGTGGACGCTTCGGGTCTGGGTTACACTTGCATCAGTTGGTTTCAGATGGATGTAAGGGGTCCGTGATGTCAGAGATGCTGAACGACGATGTGCGGATGCTCCGTGCGGCACTCGACGACGCGGACGAGACGGTGCACGTCTCGTTGAGCCTGCCGCGAGCGAGCGCCGAGAAGGTGCTGGCCCTCCTGGATGCGGAGCGTACGTCGGGTGCGGTTGTCGTGCCGATCAAGGAGGCGTTCACGACGACGGAGGCAGCCAGCTTCCTCGGTGTCTCCCGCCCGACCTTGATGAAGATGATCGCCGCCGGCGACATCGAGCACATCATGGTGGGATCTCACCATCGGATTCCCGCTGAGCCTTTGGTGGCGTTCGAGCGGGCGAGGCGAGCCCGGCGAGCGAAGGCCGCGGAGGCGCTCGCCGAGTTCTCGAACGAGATCGGCTTCGTCGATTGACCCTCAGCGTTGTTCTCGCGGACGCCAACATCCTTTACTCCCGCACGCTTCGGGACTACTTCCTGTACGCCGCTGACGCCGGCGCCATCGAGCTCCACTGGTCCCAGGAGATCCTGGATGAGATGTCGCGCAACCTGCGCGCCGGTCTCGGGCTCGACAGCGAGCACACTGATCGGCTCGAACAGCTGATGAACGCTTATCTGGAGTACGCCCTCGTCGAGGTCAGTGACGAAGCGACGAACGAGGTCGCCGATGTCGAGATGGATGCAAAGGATCGACATGTTCTCGCTGCCGCGGTCTCGGCGGAAGCCGACATCCTGCTCACCGACAACATTCGGCACTTTCCGAGGGCATGGATGGACGGTCGTGGAATCGAGCTGATCGGCTCCGGAGACCTGCTCATCCGCCTGGCCGAGTCGGTGCCCGGAAAGCTCCGTTCAGCGCATGACATGACGCTGCAGCACTCGAAGAAGGATGAGAACGACCTTCTCGCCACGCTGGCGCGATGCGTTGGCGATCCTGCCGCTGCTGCGATCCGCCGAGTGCTAGCTGAGGAATGACCGCTGGGATCACGCGAAAAGGGTCGTAGACCCACCTCGGCTCGCGGGATCGAATACCGTGGACGGCATGGCTGCCGAGCTGTCGTCGTTCACCATCGCGCCGCTCAGTCCTGAGACCTGGCCGGCGTTCGATGCGCTGGTGCAGCGGCACAACGGGATCTTCGGCGGCTGCTGGTGCATCTGGTTCCATCCGGACGGACCCGAGAGGGGTCAGGGCGCGGAGGCGAACCGGGCGTTGAAGAAGGCCTACGTCGAGAAGGGCGAGGCGCACGCCGCGCTGGTGATGGACGGGGACGAGGCTGTCGCCTGGGCCGAGTACGGCACGCCGGCCGAGCTGCCGACGCTCCACCACCTCAAGCAGTATGACGCCACGAAGACCGTGGACCCCGACTACCGGATCACCTGCGTCTTCGTCGACAAGCGCTACCGGCGACAGGGCGTGACGGAGCTGGCCATCACTGGTGCGCTCGAGCAGATCGCCCGGGCCGGTGGCGGGCGGGTCGAGAGCTATCCGCACGACCTGACCGACCAGACCAAGAAGATGTCGTCGTCGTTCCTCTACAACGGCACCCGCCGGCTCTACGAGCGGCTCGGCTTCACCTACGACCGGCCCAAGGGCCTGAAGAACTGCGTCATGGTGAAGACGGTCGAGCCTGCCTGAGGTCAGGGTCGTACGCCCGGATTTTTTGCGCCATTAGGCAATTCGGGGTCGATCGGGGCGACCCGGACGCCGAGTGCTGAGTGCGCGTAGCTGGCCAGCTGCTGCTCGGCGCGCTCGAGGGTCAGCGACGAGTTGTGGGCGAGCAGGTGGAGGCCGAAGGCGTCCTCGAGGGCGACGAAGTTGCGGGCGATCGCCTCGGCCGAGTCGGTCAGCGTGAAGACGCCAGTCGCGCGCCCGACCTCGAGGACGGCGGTGTAGAGCGACACCTCGCGGTCGAAGAGCAACGTCATCAGGGTCGCATGCATCGGGCTGCGGCTCGCGTTGACCGAGATCTCGTCGAGGACCTGGCTCAGGAGAAGGTCCTCACCTCGGGGAAGACCCGAGTACATCAGGCGGCCGAGCTTCTCGGCGGGGGACAGGTCGCCCTCGATCGCCCGCTGCCGGGACCAGTAGTAACGGTCGGTCGCGGCCTGGTGAGCGGCCTCGATGAGGCCGTCGAGCTCGGGGTAGTAGTAGGCGATCAGGCGCGGTGAGATCCCGGCCTCCGCGGCGATGTTCTTCATCGTGGCGCCGGCCAAGCCGTGGGCCGCGATCACGGTGAGTGTTGCCGCGGTCAGATGTTCGCGCCGTGCGGCCTGGTCCTTGCGTCGAGCCATGCTCAACCGTAACGCGTATGTGAAATCTGCGGGCGAATGATTGACACCTGATGTGGCGGGGCTCATATTTGCGGTGAAGCGCAAAGAAAGGATTTGCTTGTGCGTACCCACCAGGACTGGCGACAGGTTGCCGCCGAGGTCCGACTCCGGACCCGACCGTTCATCGGCGGCCGTTCCGTCGACACCGCGGAGGGCTCCTTCGAGAACCGCAACCCCGCCACCGGCGCGCTGCTCGCCGAGGTCGCCGACGCCGGCACCGCCGGTGTCGACGCGGCCGTGCGCGCGGCACGGGCGGCGTACGACGACGGGGGCTGGTCGCGGGCGGGTGTCGCCTTCCGCCGGGAGCGGATGCTCCGCTTCGCCGACCTCCTCGCCGAGCAAGCCGCCGAGCTCGCGGTCCTGGACTCGCTCGACATGGGCAAGCGGGTGGTGGATGCGTACGACCTCGACCTGCCGTTCTCGGTGAACCTGTTCCGCTACTACGCCGAGGCGATCGACAAGATCAACGACGAGGTCGCGCCGACCCCGCCGGGCACCCTCGGCCTGATCCGCCGCGTGCCGCTCGGCGTCGTCGGCGCGGTCGTGCCGTGGAACTACCCGGTCGACATGCTCGCCTGGAAGGTCGCCCCGGCGATGGCCGCGGGCAACAGCGTCGTGCTCAAGCCCGCCGAGCAGTCGCCGTCCTCGGCGCTGCGGATCGCCGAGCTCGCCGCCGAGGCCGGGATCCCTGACGGCGTCCTCAACGTCGTTCCCGGACTGGGGGAGACCACCGGCAAGGCGCTCGGCCTCCACCCCGACGTCGACGTGCTCGCGTTCACCGGTTCGACCGAGGTCGGCGCGTACTTCCTGCAGTACGCCGGCCAGTCCAACCTCAAGCAGGTCTGGCTCGAGTGCGGCGGCAAGAGCCCGCACGTCGTCTTCGCCGACGCCGAGGACCTCGCCACCACGGCCAAGCAGAGCGCCTTCGGCATCTGGTTCAACCAGGGCGCGGTCTGCTCGGCGCACTCCCGCGTCCTGGTCCAGCGCGAGGTCCACGAGGAGTTCGTCGACCTCGTCGCGAAGGAGGCCGCCGCGTACGCCCCCGGCGACCCGCTCGACCCGGCCGCCGGGATGGGCGCGATCGTCTCGCCGGAGCAGACCGACCGGATCATGGGCTTCGTCGACGAGGCCAAGGGCTCGACGGCGCGTCTGGTCACCGGCGGTGAGCGGGTCACCCGCGACGGCAGCGACTGCTACGTCCAGTCCACCGTCTTCGACGACGTCGACCCGTCCTCCACCCTCGCTCGCGAGGAGGTCTTCGGGCCGGTTCTGGCGGTCACCGCCTTCGACACCGAGGACGAGGCCGTCGCGCTCGCCAACGACACCCCGTACGGCCTGGCTGCCTCGGTCGCGACCAGCAACCTGAGCCGGGCGCACCGGCTCGCCGAGCGGATCCACGCCGGCACCGTGACCGTGAACGGCGTCGACGCCTTCAGCGCCTGGACCCCGTTCGGCGGGTTCAAGGGCTCCGGCTTCGGGCGCGACCTCTCGCTGCACGCCCTCGACAAGTACGTCGGTCTCAAGACCGTCTGGATCAACCACTGACCTCCAGCCCGACCAGCCAGGGACACACCATGACGCAGACCAACCAGCCGACCGCCCTAGCGGCCGAGCAACAGTCACATCTACGCAAGACGCTGCGACGCTTCGACATCGTCTTCCTGCTCATCGCCGCCGTCGTCGGCCTCGAGACCCTCGGGCAGGTCTCGCTCTACGGCGCCGAGGCGTTCACCTGGGCCCTCGTGCTCGCGGTGTTCTTCCTCGTGCCGTACGGCCTGATCTTCGCCGAGACCGGGGCGGCGTTCAGCGAGGAGGGTGGGGCCTACACCTGGGTCCGGGACGCCTTCGGCCGCCCGGCTGCCGCGGTGGCCGCGATCCTGACCTGGATCACCCAGCCGGTGTGGGTCGGTGGCTCGATGGCCTTCCTGGCCGCGGAGACCGTGAGCGTCTACATCACCCCGCTCGAGCACGGCTCGCTCGGCGACTATCTCTTCAAGATCGTGTTCATCTGGATCACCGTGGTCGCCGCGATCGCCAGCCTGGCCAAGGGCAAGTGGCTGCCGACCAGCGGCGCGATCCTCAAGGTCGGCCTGCTCGCCTTCTTCGTGCTGACCACGATCATCTACGCCGCGAAGAACGGCGTCGTCGACCTCAGCGGCGGCGCCTTCAGCCCGACCCTGCTCGGCCTGTTCGGGTCGGTCCCGATCCTGCTCTTCGCCTACCTCGGCTTCGAGTCCTCCAACAGCGCCGCCGGTGAGATGGAGAACCCGGCCCGCGACGTACCGGTCTCGATCTTCCGCTCCTGCGCGACCGCCGCGGTCTGCTACCTGGTGCCGATCTTCGCGATCCTGCTCGTCGTCCCCAGCGACGACATCACCGGCATCGGCGGCCTCCTCGACGCCGTCGGCACCGTCTACTCCGTCTACGGCGCCGCGGCCGAGCCGCTGCTCACGCTCACCGCCGTCGTCTTCGTCTACATCCTGATGAGCCAGGGTGCGGCGTGGATGATCATCTCCGACCGCATGCAGGCGATGACCGCTGCCGACGGTGCCTTCTTCGGCGGGTTCTTCGGCCGGTTCCACGAGGGCCTCGGTACGCCGGTGCGGGTCAACATGCTCTCCGGTGTCGTGGCCACGGTGTTCCTGCTCGTCGCGATGCAGGTGACCGGCTCGGGGGCGTCGATCTTCGGCGTCGTCCTCACCATCTCGATCTCCACCTTCCTGCTCAGCTACCTGCTGGTCATCCCGGCCGCGATCCGGCTGCGTACCCGCTACCCCGACCGCCCGCGTCCCTTCCGGGTCCCGGTCTCCGACCGCGGCTTCGCGATGCTCGGCTGGCTGGCCTTCGCCTGGGTCCTGCTCGGCTCGTGGGTCGCGGTGTTCCCGGGCACCCTCGAGCGGCTGTTCGGCGAGGCGTACCCGTTCAAGGAGATCTGGGGCGTGAGCCAGCTGACCTTCGAGGTCTTCACGCTCGGCACCCTCGGCTGCCTGCTTCTGCTGTGCGGCATCGGGTACGTCCGCGGTGCCCGCGTCCGCGCCGAGGTCGGCGCCCCCGTCCCGTCCGTTCCCAGCGAGGAGCCCACCCGATGACCGAGCAGACCGCTGGGCAGAAGCCCGTGGCCGCCCCGTACGACATCCTGTTCGAGCCCGTGCAGATCGGGCCGTTCACCACGAAGAACCGCTTCTACCAGGTGCCCCACTGCAACGGCATGGGCTACCGCGACCCCAGCGCCCAGGCGGCGATGCGCAAGATCAAGGCCGAGGGCGGCTGGTCTGTGGTGTGCACCGAGCAGGTGGAGATCCACGCGACCTCCGACATCGCTCCGTTCATCGAGCTGCGGATCTGGGACGACCAGGACCTGCCCGCGCTCACCCGGATCGCCGACGCGATCCACGAGGGCGGCGGGCTGGCCGGCATCGAGCTGGCGCACAACGGCATGAACGCGCCGAACCAGCTCAGCCGCGAGACCCCGCTCGGGCCCGCGCACCTCCCGGTCGCTCCCGACACCATCGCGCCGGTCCAGGCCCGGGCCATGTCGCTGCAGGACATCGAGGACCTGCGGCGCTGGCACCGCAATGCCGTACGCCGCTCCCTCGAGGCCGGCTACGACGTCGTCTACGTCTACGGCGCCCACGGCTACGGCACCCCGCACCACTTCCTCTCGCGGCGCTACAACAACCGCACCGACGCGTACGGCGGCTCGCTCGAGAACCGGATGCGACTGCTGCGCGAGCTCCTCGAGGACACGATCGACGAGGTCGCCGGCCGGGCCGCGGTGGCCTGCCGGATCACGGTCGAGGAGGAGATCGACGGCGGCATCACCCGCGAGGACATCGAGGGCGTGCTGGGCGAGCTCGGCGAGCTGCCGGATCTGTGGGACTTCGCGATGGGCAGCTGGGAGGGCGACTCGGTCACCTCGCGGTTCGCTCCCGAGGGCCGCCAGGAGCAGTTTGTCGCCGGGCTGAAGAAGCTCACCTCCAAGCCCGTCGTCGGCGTCGGCCGGTTCACCTCGCCGGACGCGATGGTGCGACAGGTCAAGGCCGGCATCCTCGACCTGATCGGCGCCGCGCGCCCGTCGATCGCGGACCCGTTCCTGCCGAACAAGATCCGCGACGGCCGGCTCAACCTGATCCGCGAGTGCATCGGCTGCAACATCTGCGTCTCCGGCGACCTCACCATGTCGCCGATCCGCTGCACCCAGAACCCGAGCATGGGGGAGGAGTGGCGCCGCGGCTGGCACCCGGAGCGGATCCGCGCCAAGGAGAGCGACTCCCGCATCCTCGTCGTCGGCGCCGGTCCGTCCGGCCTGGAGGCGGCCCGGGCGCTCGGCGTACGCGGCTACGACGTCGTGCTGGCCGAGGCCGGCCGCGACCTCGGCGGCCGGGTGACGGCGGAGTCGAAGCTGCCGGGTCTGTCGGCCTGGGGCCGGGTCAAGGAGTACCGCGAGGCCGTCCTCGCCGACCTCCCCAACGTCGAGATCTACCGCGAGAGTCCGATGACCGGCGAAGACATCGTCGAGTTCGGCTTCGAGCACGTCATCACCGCGACCGGTGCTACCTGGCGTACCGACGGCGTCGCCCGCTTCCACACCACCGCGATGCCGATCGCCGAGGGCATGCAGGTGCTCGGGCCCGACGACCTCTTCGCCGGCCGGCTGCCCGACGGCAAGAAGGTCGTCGTCTACGACGACGACCACTACTACCTGGGAGGTGTCCTCGCCGAACTGCTCGCGCAGAAGGGCTACGACGTCTCGATCGTCACCACCGGTGCGCAGGTGTCGTCGTGGACCAACAACACCTTCGAGATCAACCGGATCCAGCGACGCCTCATCGAGAACGGCATCACCCGGGTGACCGACCACGCGGTCATGTCCGTCGGGGCCGGCGGTGTCCGGGTGCAGGACGTCTACGCCGGCGTCGAGCGTGACCTCGACTGCGACGCCGTCGTCATGGTGACCGCCCGCCTTCCGCGCGAGGAGCTCTACCTCGACCTCGTCGCTCGTCGCGACGCCGGCGATCTCGCCTCCGTACGCGGCATCGGCGACTCCTGGGGCCCCGGCACCATCGCGGCCGCCGTCTGGTCCGGCCGGCGCGCGGCCGAGGAGTTCGACGCCGTCCTGCCCTCCAACGACGAGGTGCCGTTCCGGCGCGAGGTGACCCAGCTGGCCTGACGCCGGGCGCGCGATTGGGCGGGTGTGGAAACGTTGAAGGCTCGGACCGACCTCGTGGGTCCGAGCCTTCAACCAGGTGCCGTCCTCAGCCCAGCGTGCGAACCGCACTCACACTGCCTGGCGGACCACCTTGAGCGGTCCCTCCTCGGGCGTCGGCGGCTCGAACCTCTCGAAGTATTCAGTCGCCGTCTTCTCGGTGAGCGGCCAATCGTCCGCCGACCTGCCGAGTCGGTCACCGACTCGGCTCAGGATGGTCTCGAGACTCGTCGCGATGTAAACAGTCTCCGGCACGATGCCTTGGGGTGCGAGCAGTGCACGGTACTCATCGCGTTGTCGCCGGAACCAGAATCCGAAGTCGAGCACGACATCGTTCCCCACCGCGACATGGCGCAGCAAGCGCGCCTTCAGGTCTGCTGCCACCTCGGCGACCACTTCGGCGGAGGGCATCGTCGTGATTCCGCGATCCCAGAACTCCACCTCGAACGACAAACGCGTCCAACTCTCGCGCTCCAGGCGCTTGGCGTATGTGGTCTTTCCTGCACCACCTGGCCCGCACATCATCACGACGCGGGGTCCTGGAGTCCTGTTCACTGCCACTGGGCGGAGGTTACGCTGCGCCACCGACGTTGAGACTCGCAGCGCTCCGCTCATCGCTGATCTGGACGGATCGGACTTGATCAGCGCGCCCTAGGAGGCTGCTGAACAATGGCGCCGCCGCGAGGCGAGGGCGCGGACAAAGGGCGCTTCGGCATTACCGCGTCGCGAAGGCATGCTGGAGCCACGCCGCTTCGAAGCCGACGGGTCGCGATGATTCTGCTCGATGAGTCGGCCTATCTGCGTCTGGTGAAGCGAACATCGCCGTTGGGTAGGCGTTCGTGGAGATATGCGGTGTCGTGGGCGCGGTGGTGGTGATGGGCACAGAGCAGGGCGGCGTTGTCGAGGTCTGTCAGGCCGCCTTGGGCCCATTCGATCCGGTGGTGGGCTTCGGCCCAGGTGCCGGGGATGTCGCAGCCCTCGGCCTCACAGGTCGCCGACCGCAGGAGCAGGGCTCGGCGTTGGGCGGCGGTGAAGAAGCGTTCCTTGCGTCCGAAGTCGAGGACCTCCGAGTCACCACCGAGGACGGCCGGGATGACGTTCGCGGTGCACGCGAGCCGGCGGGCTTCGGCCGCGGTGATCGGGGTGCCGCCGAGGATCTGGGCGATGCCGGCTTCCTTGCGCAGTTGGTCGATATCGATCGTGACGATCACGGTGGTCGCATCCCCGCCGTGGATCGGGAGCCGGGCCGGGTCGAGGGTCTCGAGGAGTTGGCAGAACGCCCGGCCCAGGCGCCGGTCGTAGGGCAGGTACTCACCGGTCTCGGTGCGGGTGCCGTCATCACGGCGGGGTGATGCGAAGGCTTCCAGGTTGGTGGCCAGCCGGTCCGCGGCCGCATCGGGGATGACCGCGGAGATCCGGGTGGTGCCGTCCCCGAGCCGCCGCATCGCCAGCCGGGTCTTCTTCCGGGCGTGGGCCTCCTCCGCAGCGAGCCGTTTGGCTTCCTCGGCCTCGGCGATCTCGGGGGCGATCACATCGAGGATCCGGCGTCCGAGGCGGCGCAGCTGGGTGGGGTCGAACCGGGTCGCGTAGCCGACCAGGGTCTCTTCGGCCTTGGTCTTGATCTCCGGATCAAGGTCGGCGGGGAGGTCGTCGAGGGCGTCGACGATGACGTGGGCCTGGGCGGGGTTGCAGGCGCCGGCGCGCATCGCGGCCGCGACCAGCCCGTAGGAACGGTCCAGGGCCTGGGCGAGCCGGAGGTCGGCGCGCAGGGTCTCGGGGCGTTGATGGGTGTGGTGATGCAGCCACGCCGCCACATCCCGTGCCGCGGACTCGGCGGCCACATCATCGGCGGCCGCGAGCACCCGGAGCTCGAGCTCAGCCAACTGCGCTTTCGCGCGGGCGATCTCGAGTAGCGTGGCGGCCTTCTGATCGGTGGCCATGAACGCCGGATTCGCGTCCGCAACCAGACCAAGCGAAGTGGTGACTGCGACCACGGCCTCGAGCACAGGGTGTTGGGGTTGTTGCAGCGTGGTCATCACGGTCACCTCCCGACGTACGAACTCAAGGGTTTCTGCCTGTGCAGAATCCCGGTTGGTTCGCTGGTCTCGGAGGCCCGGCAGTACGGGCTATTACTTACCCTCGCAGCTCAGCGTTCACGCCCCTGGTTCCCCTGGATTACCCCGCACCCGTTGTGTCTCGGATGGATAGGGCACGCCTCTTTCGAGGTGGTCGGCCTTCACGTTTACGCCTGCGCCGAGCCTACCACACAACCCAAACCCAATGAACCCAATCAGGGACAGGTATCCCAAGCCGAAGCCAGACCGCTGCTGGAAGCCCGCAAGACAGCCAAATGGCACCCCACCCAGACACCCTGCTTCTAAATCTCCCAACCCAAACACGTATTGGCCCCACCCACGCTGGAACTCAGGCACAAGGCACCAGCACCACAGAAACCGCGGCCATGCCATTAGTCCTCCAGGACGTACCGCAGATACCGCGACGGGTCCGACAAGAACCGACGAGTCAGGTTGACCGGTTCGGCGTCGTCATAGGAGACCTGCCCGATACGCCCGTCCTCGTCGAACTGCAGGATCCTCGCTCCGGGCACCGAGAGCAGGACCGGGGAATGGGTGGCGATGATGAACTGGGACCTCTCGTCGGCGAGCTCGATGATGCGCGCGACCAGCGCCAGGCAGCCCTTGACCGAGAGCGCGGCCTCGGGTTCGTCGAGGATGTAGAGCCCGCCGGGCCCGAACCGGTGCATCACCAGGTCGAGGAACGACTCGCCGTGGGAGCGCTCGTGCAGCGAGACCCCGCCGTAGGCGTCCGAGGTATCCAGGTCGAGGCGCTCGATCTCGGTGGCCACGTTGTAGAACGACTCCGCACGCAGGAAGTAGCCGGTGCGCGGCCGCTTGAGCCCGCGCTGGATCATGATGTAGTCGGCGAGGGAAGACTCGCTCGCGCGGGTGGCGAAGCGGAACGAGGTGGAGCCGCCCTCGGCGTTGAACCCCGACGCGACCGCGATCGCCTCGATGATCGTGGACTTGCCGGTGCCGTTGTCGCCGACGAGGAAGGTGACCCGCTCGTCGAAGTCGATCCCGTCGCCGCCGGCCAGCTCGCGGACCACCGGCAGGGTGAACGGATACCGCCCGGTGTCATGGCGGGGATCGAGGGTTACCCGGGCGATATAGCGTTCATCGAACCGCATGGACGCCAGTATGGAGCGCAGCTCACTGCGACTCGATACCGGCGTCCGCGTGGTCAGCTCAGCCGAGCTCCTTCTCGAACTGGGCGAGGATCTGCTGCGCGGCCTGGATGCCGATGCCGCTGAGCAGGTCGTCGTTGATGTCGTGGACCTGACCGGACTCGACCGCGGGGATCCGCTGCCACAGCGGCCCGCCGAGCACCTTGGCCTTGTCGGTGTCGCCCTCCGGCCCGTAGGTGCTGACGTAGAGATGGTCGGCCTGGGCGGTGGTGACCTGCTCGGGCGAGATCTCGAGGTAGGTGTCCTCGCCCACCGCCTGCTCCGGAACGGTCAGGCCCATGTCGTCGAGGATGACGCCGGAGAAGGACTTGTCGGAGTAGAGCCGGATCTGGCCGGGGAGGAACCGGACGATCGACACGGTCTCGCCGGTGCCGACGGTATCGCCGAGCGCGGCGGCGTCGCTCTCGAAGTCGGCGAGCATCTTCTTCGCCTCAGCGGTCTTGTTGAGCGCGTCGGCGTACAGCAGGAAGTTGTCCTTCCAGGTGTCGCCGAGGTCGGGCGCGAGCACGGTCGGGGCGATCGCGTTCAGCTGCTCGTAGATCGCCTCGTGACGGACCGTGCTGGAGAGGATGAGATCGGGGTCGAGGGCCGCGATCTTCTCGAGGTTGGGCTCGGAGATGGTGCCCACCTCCTCGATCCCCTCGGTCTGGTCGCCGAGGTAGCTGAGGAAGCCGGTGGCCACGTCGACGCGTACGGCACCGACCGGCTTCACGCCGAGCGCAAGTGCGTCGTCGAGCTCCCCGGTGTCCAGGACCACGACCCGCTTCGGGGCCACGGGCACCTCGGCCACGCCCTTGGCGTGCTTGACCTCGCGGGTCTCGGCGGCGGCCTCCTCTCCCGAGGAGCTGCTGCCGCAGGCGGTGAGGACGAGGGCGGCGGCGAGCATGGCAGCTACGCCGGACAGGTGCTTGCGCACGTGGTTTCCTTTCATCATTCCCCGGTCTTCCGGGGCACGTTCAGTGCTGGACGCTGGGCGCGGCGCGACGTACGCCGATCGGGACGATCATCGGGCGGCCCGAGACCGGGTCGGCGAGCACCTGGCTGTCGAGCCCGAAGACGTCGCGGAGCAGCTCTGCGGTGATGAGTTCGTCGGGCGGGCCGGAGGTGACGATGCGCCCCTCGCGCATGACGATCAGGTGATCGCTGTAGCGGACCGCCAGGTTGAGGTCGTGGAGGACCATGACGACGGTGCGCTGCAGGTCGGCGTGGAGCTTGTCCACGAGGTCGAGCACCTCGACCTGATGAGCCAGATCGAGGTACGTGGTGGGCTCGTCGAGCAGCAGGATGTCGGTCTCCTGCGCCAGAGCCATCGAGATCCACGCCCGCTGGCGCTGCCCGCCGGAGAGCTCGTCCACGGGGCGGGCAGCGAGCTCCTGCATCCCGGTCAGCCGAAGCGCCGCGTCGACCTCGGTCTCATCGTCGCTGGACCACTGGCGTAGCCACGACTGGTGCGGGTGACGCCCCTTGGCCACCAGGTCGGCGACGGTCAGGCCCTCGGGCGCGGTGGGCGACTGCGGCAGCATGCCGAGCACCTTCGCGACCTCACGGGTACGCATCGAGGTGATCGCCTTGCCGTCGAGCAGCACCTGCCCGGAGCGGGGCTTGAGCAGCCGCGCGACGGCCCGCAGGAAGGTCGACTTGCCGCAGCCGTTGGGGCCGATGATCGTGGTGACCTTGCCGGACGGGATCTCGGTGGTGAGACCGTCGGCGACGACCCGGTCGCCGTAGGCGAGCACCAGGTCCTCGGCCGTGATCTGGTGGTTCGTCATCGCGACAGCCTCCGGTTGGTGCGGATGATCAGATACATCAGGAAGGGGCCTCCGATGGCGGTGGTGACGATCCCGACCGGGAGCTCGACGGGCAGGAGCACGCGCGCGACGTAGTCGCTGCCGACGACCAGGGCGGCGCCGGTGAGCGCCGAGGCGAGCAGCGGCGGCCCCGGGGTGCGCGCGATGCGGAGCGCGACCTGGGGTGCGACGAAGGCGATGAACCCGATCGGGCCGGCCGCGGTGACGCACATGGCGGCCAGCAGGACCGAGGCGATCAGCAGGACCGACTGGCTGAGCTGCACCCGTACGCCGAGGGCGCGGGCGGTGTCGTCGCCCAGCTTGAGCGCGGAGAGCTGGAAGGTCGAGGCCAGGGCGACCGTGCCGATGGCCCCGACCGCGATGGCGGCGGGCACGGCGTCGTCCCAGCCTCTGCCGTTGAGCGACCCGTTGAGCCAGACGGTCGCCTCCTGGGCGTCCCAGACCTCGCCGATGACGAGCATCCAGTTGGTCAGGGCGAGCAGGATGCCGTTGACGGCCACCCCGATCAGGACCAGCCGGAAACCTTCGATCCCCCGGCGCCAGGCGAGCAGGTAGATCACGACCCCGGTCAGCAGTCCGCCCGCCATGGCTGCCGCCGGCACCCCGATGGTGGTGCCCAGGAAGGCGGTGCCGCCGAAGACGATCACAGCGACCGCACCGGCGCTGGCGCCCGCGGTGATGCCGAGCAGGTCCGGGCTCGCCAGCGGGTTCCGGGTGATCGACTGCCAGATCGCCCCCGACATCGCGAAGCCGGCGCCCACGAGGAGGCCGACCACAGAGCGCGGCAGGCGCAGGTCCCAGACGATGAAGCGCTCGGCGTCGTTCCCGCCGCCGAGGATCACCTTGGCCGTGTCCGGCACGCTGATCGGGTAGTCGCCCTGGCCGACGTTGAAGCACACCAGCAGGAAGACCAGCACGAGGAGGCCGAGGTTCACCGCGACCAGGCGGGGGCGCCAGACCATCGTCACCGGCCCCCACCCGAAGCGCGGACGACCGGGCACGAGCGTCGTCGTCACAGGGTCACCAGCTTCCGACGGCGTACGAGAGCGATGAAGAACGGCGAGCCCACCAGCGCGAGGACGATGCCGACCTGGAGCTCTCCGGGACGCGCGGCGACCCGGCCGAGGATGTCGCAGGTGATGAGCATGATGGCGCCGATCAGGGCGGAGCACGGCAGAAGCCATCGGTAGTCCGGCCCGGTGAACGCCCGCGCGATGTGAGGCACCGCGAGGCCGATGAACGCGATCGGCCCGCAGGCCGCGGTGGCCGCGCCGGCGAGCAGGGTGATCGCGGTGATCCCGAGGGTGCGGTTCAGCGCGACGTTGGTGCCGAGCGAGCGGGCGACCTCCTCACCGAGGCTGAGCACGTTGAGCCCGGGCGCGTTGACCATGGCGAGCACGAAGCCGAGGGCGAAGAACGGCAGCAGCGGCACCAGGATCTCGAGCCCTCGGCCGGCGACCGAGCCGACGATCCAGAAGCGGTAGGCGTCGAGGGTGGTCTGGTCGAGGAGCACCACGGCGGAGGTGACGGCGGAGAGGAAGGCCGCCACCGCAGCGCCGCCGAGCACGAGGGAGACCGGTGAAGGGCTGCCGCTCCCGACAGCGGAGAGTCCGAAGACGGCGAGGCTGGTGATCAGGGCGCCCGCGAGCGCGAACCAGATGTAGCCGACCGGGCTCGTCACGCCGAGGAACGTGATCGCCAGAACCACCGCGCAGGCGGCGCCGGCGCTGACGCCGAGGATGCCGGGGTCGGCGAGCGGGTTGCGGGTGTGCCCCTGGATGAGCCCTCCGGCGAGGCCGAGCGCGATGCCTGTGACGAGGCCGAGGAGGGTGCGGGGCGTACGCAGGTCGCGGACGATCAGGTCGGCCTCGGTCGGGGTGGTGGCGTAGGGCGGGAGGAGACCGTGCCAGATCTCGCCGAAGCCCAGCGGCCGGGAACCGACGGCGACGCTCGCCAGGAGCAGGACCGCCAGGATCACCAGCAGCGCGAGGAGGCCGGTCATCCGGCGCAACCGCAGCTTCGCCGGGGTGAGGTCGACCTCGATCTCGGCGAAGCCCTCGTCCATCGCCGTGACCCGGCGCACGATCTCTCGCGGCGCGAACAGGAGGCTGCGGCGTACGCCGAGGGGACGGCCGTCGTGGCCTCGGGCGATCAGCCCGAGCCAGGTCTTGCCGGTCGAGGCTCCCCGCCGGCCCTGGGCGAACCCGCGGTTCCACACGATGACGGCTGCCGCGACGGCGAGAGCGAAGCCGCCGAAGACCACCCGATCCACGGTGCCGCCGCCGTTCGCGTCACGCAGCGAGTGCACGACCAGCGCTCCGAGGACCAGCGGGAGGGCCACGAGGCCGAGATCCACGACCGCCGCGGTCACCCGGAGGGCGAGGGGCGCGGGTCCACGCGGAACCTGCACCCTGGTGTGGTCCGCGCGCGCCGTGACGGCCTCGCCCGAGGCGAGGTCACTGAGACGCACGTCGTGCCCGTCAGCTCTGCTCGAGGACCTGGGCGGCCTCGAGCTGGTCGGCGTAGCCGCTGAAGACCTCGGCGTAGGCCTGGTAGCTGTAGGGCGCAGCGGGGTACCAGAGGTCCTGCTGGCCACCGGCGACGGCAGGCAGCCGCTTGAAGATGTCCTTCGTCTTCAGCTCCTCGAGACCACCGGGGTCGCGAGCGTCGACCAGGAGCACGTCGGCGTGGTATTTGCTGATGTTCTCCAGGCTGACCGGCTCGAAGATGCCCTGCTCGTCGGGGCTCACCTTCGGGAACTTCACACCGAGCTCGGCGAGGTAGGCGAGGTCGGGGTGCTCGGGCGCGTTGGCGAAGTAGATCTCCTCGCCGTAGGTCGAAGCCGCGACCACGGTGAGGTCGGGGTTCTTCTTCACCGCCGCCTTGATCCGCGCGACGGCGTCCTCGAACTCGGCCTTGGCCTCCTCGATCTCCGGCTCGGCGCCGAGGTCCTCGGCCAGCGCGTGGAACGCCTCGATCTGCTCGGTCACCGAGAGCCCGGTCAGCGGCATAGCCAGCGTGGGGGCGAGCTTGTCGACCTGCTTCTCGACCTCACCGGCGTACCAGAGGGTCTTGCCGTCGAAGGTCATGTCGATCAGCAGGTCGGGGTTCATCGCCGCGTACTC
This sequence comes from Nocardioides sp. YIM B13467, assembly GCF_042788075.1. Lineage (NCBI taxonomy): Bacteria > Bacillati > Actinomycetota > Actinomycetes > Propionibacteriales > Nocardioidaceae > Nocardioides > Nocardioides sp. YIM B13467. The sequence goes on along the minus strand of NZ_JBHZPJ010000046.1, from coordinate 3,829,609 downwards.
CTCGACGTTGAACTCACCCCAGGCCTTGCCGAGGACCTTCGTCTTCGAGACGTCGAGGTTGCCGGTCAGGTAGTTCGGCGGCTCGGGCAGGTCGCCGTAGACGCCGGCCACCTGGTAGCCGTTGTCCCACAGCGCCGCCGCGGCGCTCGCCTGGGCCACGACGGTCTTCGGGCTGCCGTCGATCTCGACCGTCTTGCCGCGAGCGTCCTCATGGACGAAACCGGAGCCGGCCCCGTCTCCCTCGGAGGCGTCGGTGGAGGCGCCGCACGCGGTGAGTACGAGAGCGGCGGAGGCGGCGACGGCCGCGAGCGGGGCCATGCGGAAACGACGGTTCACAAGGTTAGGGTAGCCTAAACTGACCCGACGCGCGGACGCCCACCCCTCCGCGGATCCTCAACCCGCCTCGGGGTCGATGGGCGGTCTCCTCGCACCGGTCGGATCCAGACGATCGAGGATGGTCCCGGCGATCTCGGCCAGCTGGCCCACCTGCTCAGGACTCAGCGAGTCGAAGACGTACTCGCGCACCGCGTCCACGTGACCGGGGGCGGAGGCGACCATCTTCTCGTGGCCGGCCTCGGTGAGACGTACGTTGGTCGCGCGGCGGTCGCCCGGGCAGGTGTGGCGCTCGATGAGGCCGCGGTCGACCAGGCGCTTGACGACGTTGGAGAGCCGCGGCAGCGTCGAGTTGGTGTAGCCGGCCAGCTCGGTCATCCGCAGGGTCCGGTCGGGCACCTCGGAGAGCATGGCCAGCACGCCGTAGTCGAAATGGGTCAGGCCTGCATCCCGACGCAGCTGGGAGTCGAGAGCCCCCGGGAGCAGCTCGAGCACGGCGATGAGGCGAACCCATGCCACCCGCTCCGCCGGCGACAGCCAGTTGCCCTCCACGCCAGGGAGTGTGCCGCAGAAAGTTGCCCGGAACAAACAACGGTCGCCTAGAGTTAGTTCAAGCAACAACTATTGGTCGAACCGCAGGAGCCCGCCATGACCACCGCACCCGAGAGCACGACCGCCGCCGCGGATGCCCGCCTCCCCCAGACGCATCCGTTCGCCCAGCACCTGCGGACGGTCCAGGCACGCGAGGCGGCCGACCCGCATCGCGTCTGGACGCCGGCCGACGGGCCGCTGCCGAGCCTCTACCTGTCCCACGGCGGTGGCCCGCTGCCGCTGCAGAGCCCGGAGTGGCTCGACCCGCTGCACGCCTGGGCGCGGTCGCTACCCCGACCGAAGGCCATCCTGGTCATCTCCGCCCACTGGGAGTCGGCGCCGCTCTCGATCAGCGCGACCCGCCCCGACGAGCTGGTCTACGACTTCGGAGGCTTCGACCCGATCTACCACTCGGTGCGCTACGACACCCCGGACGCGAGCGAGCTCGCCCGCACCACCGCGGCGCTGATGCCCGACGCCGAGACCGCCCACCAGCACACCCGCCGCGGCCTCGACCACGGCGCCTGGGTGCCGCTGAAGATCATGTACCCGGCCGCCGACATCCCGGTCGTGCAGCTCTCGCTGCCCACCGAGGACCCCGACAAGCTGCTCGCCCTCGGCGAGCGCCTCCGGCCGCTGCGCGAGGAGGGCGTGCTCGTCGTGGGCTCGGGCCACATGACCCACGGGCTGCCCTTCATCACCCGCGAGATGATGACCGAGAACAAGCCCGCCGGCTGGTCCTCCGACTTCGACTCCTGGGCCGCCGACGCCCTCGACCGCGGCGACGTCGCCGAGCTGGCCAGGTTCCGCACCGCCGCCCCCGGCATGCCGTACGCCCACCCGACCGTCGAGCACTTCACCCCGCTCTTCGTCACCCTGGGCGCGGCCACGGACCCGACCGCCCCGGTCACCACGACCCTGGACGGCTACGGGCTCGGGCTCTCCCGGCGCTCGTTCCAGGCTGCCTGACCCTCACCCAGCCGAGCCAGCTGCACCGACAGCACCGGCGCCAGCGGCATCCGGGCGAGCAGCAGGGCCTGGTAGGCGTGGTAGACGTCGGGCTTGCCATGCCAGATCACGTGCGAGGGACGGTTGTGCTCGTCCAGCTCGTGGTGCCAGCTGCCGAGCTCGCGGTCGATCAGGTGGGTCTCGATGTACGCCTCGAACCGCTTGCGCCACTCGTCATAGCCGGCCTCGCCGGTGCGGGTGTGCAGGGCGCCGGCGGCGGCGAGCGCCTCCGCGGCCACCCAGTGCAGTCGGAGCTGGGTCACCGGCGTCCCGTCCCACGAGGTCGTGTAGACGAATCCGGGCCCGTCGCCGGAGTCGACCCAGCCGACCTCGACCGCGCGCGCGAAGAGCGCCCGCGCGTCCTCGACCAGCCACGAGGGCGGATCCGGCAACGAGGCGTCCAGGTGCAGGAGCAGCCGGGACCACTCCAGCAGATGCCCGGGCGTGCAGCCGTAGGGTCGGAACGGGTCGCCGGGACGGTCGGCGTTGTAGTCGAGCAGCGGTGACCAGGAGAGGTCGAAGTGCTCGGGAAGGTCGTAGGCGTGGGAGCGGGCGACCCCATGGATCAGGTGCTCGGCGATCGCGAGCGCCCGGTGGTGCCAGGCCGCGTCGCCGGTGACGTCGCCCGCGGCCAGGAACGCCTCCACGGTGTGCATGCTGGAGTTGGCACCCCGGTAGGCCTCCCCCGAACGAAGGTCGCGCTCGAGACTGTCGACCACCCGGCCGGAGTCGTCGAGGAAGTGCTGCTGCATCACCCCGAGCGCCTCATCGAGCAGCGCGTCCGCACCGGGTACGCCCGCCGCGACGCCGCTGCTCGCGGCCAGGATCACGAAGGCGTGGGCGTAGGCCTCCTTCAAGGTGCCGACCGGTTCGCCCTCGGCCGAGACCGAGGCGTACCAGCCACCGAGCTCGTCGTCGCGCAGCGCGCCCGACAGCGCCCGGATGCCGTGGGCGGCGACGTCGGCGGCGTCGTCGACCTCCCCGCGCAGGTGGGCAAGGGCGAAGACGTGGGTCATCCGGGCGGTGATCCAGGTGTGCACCGGCTCGGCCGGGTCCGGGCGACCCGACTCGTCCAGCCACCAGAAGCCGGCCGGCGAGGCCGCCGACGGCCGGGCGAACCCGGCCAGCCGGCGGCACTCGGCGTCCGCATCGATCATCCCTTGACCGAGCCTGCCATCAGCCCGCCCACGAAGTAGCGGCCGAGCAGGATGTAGATGATCAGGGTCGGGACCGACGCGATCAGCGCGCCCGCCATGCTGGCGGAGTAGTCCTGCAGCTGACCGCTCGCCAGGAAGTTGAGCGCGATCGTCACCGGCCCGTTGCGCGAGGTGGAGAAGAAGAGCGCGAACAGGTAGTCGTTCCACGCCGAGGTGAACTGCCACATCAGCACCACCACGAACGCCGGCGCGGAGATCGGCAGGATGATCGAGGCGTACGTCCGGAGCATGCCGGCGCCGTCGACCCGAGCAGCCTCGACGAGCTCGACCGGGACCCCCGCGTAGTAGTTGCGGAAGATCAACGTGGTGATCGGCAGGCCGTAGACCACGTGCAGCACGATCAGGCTCGGGACGCCCGAGGGGACACCGAGGTTGCTCATCAGCTGGACCAGCGGAACCATCACGGCCTGGTAGGGGATGAACATCCCGAACAGGATCAGGGTGAACACCACGTCGGCGCCCGGGAAGCGCCACTTCGAGAGCACGAAACCGTTCATCGAGCCGAGCACCGAGGAGATGATCGAGGCCGGGATGACCATGGCGAAGGTACGTCCCAGGGCCGGCCCGAGCTGCTCCCAGGCGCGCGCCCAGCCGGCCGTCTCCCAGGACTCGGGGAGCTTCCAGGCGTTGGCGGGGGTCGCGTCGCCCAGCCCCTTGAAGCTGGTGACGAGCAGCACGTACGCCGGGAGCAGGACGATCAGCGCGAAGGTGATCAGCAGGACGTACTTGACGGCGCGCCAGATCCCGCGCGAACGCTCGCCCGGGATCTTGCTCGCGACGGCTGCCGGGATGGCATCAGTAGTCATCGGCGGCGCTCCTGACGGTAGGTCGAGACGAGGTAGGGAACGATCAGGATGGCCACGATCACCAGCAGGATCGTGCCGATGGCGGCCGACTTCGCGTAGTCGCCGCGAGTGAACTCGATCCACATCTGGGTGGCCGGCACCTGGGTCGTGTAGTTGGTCTGGCCCGCGATGGCCATGATCAGGTCGAAGACCTTCAGCGACATGTGGCCGATGATGATGATCGCCGAGAGGGCGACCGGGCTCAGCTGCGGGAAGATGACGTGGCGGTAGAGCTGCCACTCCGAGGCACCGTCCATCCGGGCCGCCTCGCGCAGCTCCTCGGGAATGCCGCGGAAGCCGGCCAGGAAGAGCGCCATCACGTAGCCGCTGAGCTGCCAGATCGCGGGGACCGCGATCGCGAGGATACCCCACCGCTCGTGGGTCCACCACGGGTTCTGCAGGAAGTCGAGGTGGAGGGTGTCGAAGAGCCGGTTCAGGCCGGAGGCACGGTCACCCTCGGCGTTGTTGAGCAGCCAGCGCCAGACCACACCGGAGGCGACGAACGAGACCGCCATCGGGAACAGATAGATGGCCCGGAACAGCGACTCGCCGCGAGCCTTGCGCTCGAGCAGCCACGCCCACAGGAACCCCAGGCACAGGGTGCCGACGAGGAACGTCGCGGTGTAGAGCAGCAGGTTGCGCAGCGAGTAGATGAAGTCGTCGTCGGCGAACAGGTCGCGATAGTTGTCCAGACCGGCAAAGCCCTGGGACGGCCCGATGCTGTGGCGGTCCTGCAGGGACGTGTTGATGTTGGACCCGATCAGGCCGTAGACGAAGACACCGATGACGATGACGGTCGGCAGGATCAGGAGTACGGGTGCGACCCACCCGTGGCCGCCGATGCGGCCCTTGGGCCGTCGTGGCCGCTTGACGGCGCTGGGCACCGTGGAGGACATGTGTCCGTCCTTTCACAAGGGGCGGCCGAGGGGCCACGGCAGATGGTGCGGCCGCAGCCCCTCGGACCAGATGATCTCGTCAGGCTCGGGAGAGCCTCGGTCACTCGGGCTTGTTGTCCTCGGCAGCCTCGACGAGGCCCTCCTGGAGCTCGGCGACATCCTTGTTGCTGCCGAACTTCGCGACGGCGGCGGTGACGTCGGTCAGCCAGTTGACGGAGGTCGCAGCGCCGTGGGCGAGCGAGGACACGATCTCGTCCTCACCCCACGACTTGATCGCGGTCTGCTGGTACTCACCGAAGTCCGCGGTGTCGGCCGTGGTGCTGGCCGGGATCGAGCCCTTCGCCTTGTTGAAGGCCACCTGGCCCTCGTCGCTGGCGATGGTGTCCAGCCAGGCCTCGGTGCCCTCGGGGTTGGGGCCGTCCACCGGCATGGTGAACGAGTCGGCCAGGAAGTCGAAGACGCCCTCGGTGCCGGGGACCGGGACCGCGGTGTAGTCGGTGCCGAGCGTCTTCTTCTGCTCCTGGAAGGCGGCCTCGGCCCAGTCACCCATGACGTTGAACGCGGCCTCGCCGTCGATGACCAGCTGGGTCGCGTCCGGCCAGTCGAGACCCTGGCGGTCGGTGTTGGTCAGCGAGAGGAGCGTGTTGTAGTCCGCCAGTGCGGCCTCGACCTCGCTGCCGGCCCAGTCGGTCGTGCCGTCCCACAGACCGTTGTACGCCTCGACGCCCAGATCGGCGAGGAGCACGGTCTCGAGCAGGTGGACCTGGGTCCAGTCGGTCGCGATCGAGAGCGGGATGATGCCCTTGGCCTTGATCTTCTTCAGGTCGGCGATCCACGCGTCGAGCGAGTCGTACGTCTTGTTGGCCTCGATGCCAGCCTTCTCCAGGACGGCCGGGTTGGCCCAGAGCACGTTGGCGCGGTGGATGTTCGAGGGGACGGAGTAGATGCCGCCGTCCTGGGTCAGGCGCTCGAGCAGGCCCTCCGGGAACTGCTCGTTCCAGCCCTTCTCCTCGTAGAGGTCGGTGAGGTCCTCGATCTGGCCGGCGTTGATGTAGTCGGTCAGCTCGGCACCCGCGTGCGCCTGGAACGTGGCCGGCGGCTCACCGTTCTGCAGGCGGGACTGGAGCACGTTCTTGGCGTCGCTGCCGGCGCCACCGGCGACGGCGCCGTTGACGAACTTCAGGTCGGGGTTCTGCTCGTCGAACACCTTGACCAAGGCGTCGAGCCCGGCCTTCTCACTGCCCTCGGCCCACCAGGTGAAGACCTCCACCTCATCGGTGCTGCCGCTCTCGTTGTCGCTGCCGCAGGCGGAGACCGCCAGCAGGCTCAGGGCGGCCAGGCCGGCGGCCAGGGCCTTACGCGTTGCGTTCATCTTTGATCCTCCGGTTGCGCGACCGCCACGTCGGTGTGTGATCTGGGTTACTCGCGGTCGCGTGCCGGGCAAACGTACGCCTCTCCGTTCTGTCCAGTCAACGCATAACGCAGGACGTTTTCAACCTGAGATCTGTCGCAAATCGACAGAATCACCTACAGTCACGCCCATGACCACTCCGGAATCGCGGCTGCGCGTCGCCAACCGTTCCCAGGTTCTGGACCTGCTGGGACGTTCGGCGCCGGTCAGCCGCGCCGAGCTCGCCCAGCGCACCGGACTCTCCCGCAGCACCGTGTCGAGCATCGTCCAGGAGCTGCTCGCCTCCGAGCAGATCGTCGAGACCACCGGTGCCGCACTGGCCCGGGGCGGCGGGCGACCGCCGTCGCTCCTCACCATCAGCGGCTCACCCGGCACGCTCATCGGTGTCGACATCGGCCATCGCCACGTCCGGGTCGCGGTCGCCGACCTCACCGCGAAGCCGCTGATCGACCACGAGATCCGGCTCGACGTCGACAACTCCGCGGTCGAGACCATCGACCGTGCCGCAGCCCTCGTGCGCGAGTGCCTGGCCGAGGTGGGCATCGACCCGAGGAAGGACCGCGTCCTCGGCGTCGGCATGGGGATCCCCGGCCCCGTCGACCCGCACAGCGGCATCGTCGTCTCTCCCATCCTCGGGAACTGGATGGACCTGGCCCCGGGCGAGGAGCTAGCCCGTCGCATCGGCCTGCCCGTCCAGATCGAGAACGACGCCAACCTCGGCGCGCTCGCCGAGATCGAGTACGGCGCCGCCCGAGACGTCGACGACGTCATCTACGTCAAGGCGTCCAGCGGCATCGGCGCCGGCCTGGTCCTCGCCGGCAAGCTCTACCGAGGGATCACCGGGATCGCCGGCGAGATCGGCCACGTACGTTTCGAGGACAACGGCCCGATCTGCCGCTGCGGCAACCGTGGCTGCCTGGAGAAGGCCTTCGGCGGTTCCCGGCTGGTCGAGCTGCTGCAGCCCGCCTATGACGAGACGCTCACCGTCGAGCGCCTGCTCGAGCTCGCCCAGGAGGGCGACATCCGGGTCAACCGGATCCTCGACGACGCCGGCCGCGCGGTCGGGCGCGTCCTGGCCGACCTCTGCAACCACCTCAACCCGGCGCTGATCGTGGTGGGCGACACGATGCGCCAGTCGGAGTCCTTCGTGATGGGGATCAAGGACTCGATCGACCGCTTCACCCAGCCCGACACCGCCGCGGCGCTCGACGTGGTCCCCAGCGAGCTCGGCGACAACGCGGGCGTCATGGGCGCGCTGGTGATCGCCGGGTCGGCCGCTCCGGCGTCGTCGGGAACAATATGAGCAACCGCTCAGTTAGGCGCGATGTGACTTCACTCTTCTCGCAGCTGAGCTTGGGTTCGACAACCCTCCCCAACCGCGTCCTGATGGCGCCACTGACCCGGATGCGCGCCAGCCGGCCCGGCGACGTACCCAACCCGCTGATGGCCGACTACTACCGGCAGCGCGCCTCGGCCGGGCTGATCATCTCCGAGGGCACCCAGATCTCGCCGCAGGGCAAGGGCTACATGGACACCCCGGGCATCTACTCGGCCGAGCAGGTCGAGGGCTGGCGGCACGTCACCGACACCGTCCACGAGGCCGGCGGCCGGATCGCGGCGCAGCTGTGGCACGTGGGCCGGGTCTCCCACGAGTCCTTCCACGACGGCGACCTCCCGGTCAGCGCCTCCGCGCTCCCCTACCGCAACCGCACCACCGTACGCGGCGAGGACGGCTCCCCGATCCGGGTCAACTGCCCCACGCCCCGCGCCCTGGAGACCTCCGAGATCGCTGATCTGATCGACGACTACCGCCGCGCCACCCGCAACGCCCGCGAGGCCGGCTTCGACCTCGTTGAGATCCACGCCGCACACGGCTACCTCCTGCACCAGTTCTCCAGCGCGAGCAGCAACGAGCGCACCGACTCCTACGGCGGCTCGCTGGCCAACCGCGCCCGCCTCACCCTCGAGGTTCTCGACGCGGTGATCGCCGAGTGGGACGCCGAGCACGTCGCCATCCGGATCTCCCCGATCGGCCCCTTCAACGGCCTCGAGGACCCCGAGGGTGCCGAGATGGGGCTCTACCTGGCCGCCGAGATCGGCAAGCGCGGCATCGCCTTCCTGCATCTGTCCGAGCCCGACTGGGCCGGCGGTCCGGAGCTGACCGACGACTACCGCAAGCAGCTGCGCGCCGCGCACCCCGGCCCGATCGTGGCCGCCGGCGCCTACACCCCGGAGAAGGCCTCCCGCCTGCTCGAGGCCGACCTGATCGACGGAGCCGCGTTCGGACGTACGTTCATCGCCAACCCGGACCTGCCCCGGCGCCTGGCGGAGAGCCTTCCGCTCAACGAGCCCGACCTGTCGACCTTCTACGGCGGCGCCGAGGCCGGCTACACCGACTACCCCGAGTGGACCGCCTGAGTTCATTCCGGGCTCACCTGAACCCGCATGGCGGAGGACGTTCCTCTGGAATCGTTCTCCGCCATGCGGGTTCTCGCGACGTGTGCCTTGTCCCTCGCGCTGCTCGGCGGCGCGTTCGCTCCGTTCTCGGCGGCGCGGGCCGCTGCGCCGCCCGCCGGTGATCCGGTGGCGCTCGTCGACCCGCTGATCGGGTCGTCGAACGGCGGCAACACCTACCCCGGAGCCGTACGCCCCTTCGGGATGCTCTCCTTCAGCCCGACCTCCACGGCGGGCGATCAGACCAACACCGCCGCGTCGAACGGCTACTCCTACGACACCACGCGGCTGCGCGGCTTCTCGCTGACCCATGTCAACGGCGCGGGCTGCCACCCCGGCGCCGCGGGCGATGTGCCGATCTTCCCGCACACCGGCGAGATGACCGGCTCGCCCACCGCGGACGTGACCGATGCGACGTACGCCTCGGACTTCAGCCACGCCGACGAGCTGGCCGAGCCGGGCCGCTACCGGCTGGGGCTGGCCAACGGAGCCGAGGTCGACACCGCCGCGACCACCCGGGCGGCGGTCAGCGACCTGACCTTCCCGGCAGACAAGCCGGCCAACCTGCTCTTCCGCACGTCCAACTCGCTCAACGGCAGCGAGACCGCGGTGACGCGGATCGACGAGGCGAAGCGGACCGTGAGCGGCTCGGTGCTGACCGGCGCCTTCTGCGGGCGACGCGGCAACGGCGGCGGCAGCAACAAGCGCTCCTACTACCGGCTCTACTTCACCGCGCAGTTCGACCGCGGTTTCACCGGCCACGGCACCTGGGTCAACGGCGAGCTCCAGCCGGGCAGCACCGAGGCGCGCGGCGGCGAGGGCTACGAGACCGGCGCCGCCCGCCAGGGGCAGGGTTCCGGCGGCTACGTCTCGTTCGACCCCAGCCGCGACCAGAGCGTGCGGATGCGGATCGGGATCTCCTACACCAGCCTGGCGGCGGCCGAGAAGAACCTGGCCTCCGAGATCGGCCGGCGCGACACCGTCTCTTCCGTCGCCTCCGATGCCAGGGCGGAGTGGCGCCGGGCGCTCTCCTCGATCGAGGTCGCCGGCGGCACCGCGGACGAGCGGACGGCGTTCTACACCGGCCTCTACCACTCCTACCTGCAGCCCAACGTCATCTCCGACGTGGCTGGCACCTACTGGGGCAGCGACCAGGAGGTCCACCGGATCGAGCGCGGCCAGCAGGCGCAGTACGGCAACTTCTCCGGCTGGGACCAGTACCGGGCCCACACCCAGCTGCTCGCGCTCCTGGAGCCGCGGGTGGCCGGTGACTTCGCCCGCTCCCTGCACGCCTACTCCCGCCAGCACGGCGGCGTCTGGGACCGCTGGGTCCACCTGAGCGGCTGGACCCACGTGATGACCGGCGACCCGAGCGCGCCCACGCTGGCCGGCTTCTACTCGCTCGGGGTGCGCAACTTCGACGCTCGAGGCGCCTACGACTCCCTGGTCCGCCAGGCCACGGTGCCGCATCCCGACGGGCTGTCCAGCTACGGCTGCCCCGGGCAGTGCATCGGCCAGCGGCCGAACCTGGCCGACTACCTCGCCAAGGGCTACGCGCCCCAGGACACCTGCCGCTGCTGGGGCGGCGCCGCGGAGACACTCGAAGACGCCGTCGCCGACTACTCTCTCGCCGACTGGGGCCGCCGCCTCGATGCCGACCGAGCCGAGACCGACTCGCTGATGGAACGGGCCGGCTGGTGGCAGCACACCTTCAATCCGGTCGCGACGCCCACGGACGGCTACCAGCAGGCCCGCAACGCCGACGGGAGCTGGGTGCCCGGCTTCACCCCGTCGACCCAGACCGGTTTCGCGCAAGGGAGCAGCGCGACGTACACCTGGATGGTGCCGCACGACGTCGGCCGGCTGGCCGAGGCCGTCGGTGGGCGGGAGCGGGCGATCCAGCGGCTGGACGCGTTCTTCCACAAGGCCGACGGCTCCTGGCAGTACACCGGCGGCGACGCGCTGCGCTACGACCCGACCAACGAGCCCGGCATCCACGTCCCGTGGATGTACAACGCGCTCGGCGCTCCCTGGAAGACCCAGGAGACGGTGCGGGCGATGGCCGACCTCGCCTACGGCAGCGGCCCACGGGGCCTGCCCGGCAACGACGACCTCGGCACCATGTCGGCGTGGTACGTCTTCTCCGCGATGGGCATCTACCCGCAGGACCCCGCCCGAGCCGAGATGCTGCTCTCCAGCCCGGTCTTCGAGCGGGTGGTGGTCCACCGCGGGAACGGCGTCGACATCACCATCGAGTCCCCCGGCGCCGGTGCCGAGAACATCTACGTCCAGTCCGTCACCCTCGACGGCACGCCGCGCACGCTGTCGTGGCTGCCCGAGTCGGTGATGAACCGCGGCGGCACCGTTCGCATCGACGTCGGTCCCGACCCCAACCACTCCTGGGGAACCACGGAGGCAGACCTCCCGATCTACCACACCGACTGACCAGTCTTCCGGGGACTCCTTCTCGAAGGCAAGCTCGACCACGCCGTGATGGGCCATCGATGGTTTACGAGAGACGTGCCTGGATCACCGCGTGGGTCCCGTCGGTGCGCCAGCCAGGTTCGTGCGCTTCCAGGAGCGCGAGCCGATCGTCCGGGATACCCACAGCCAGGTCGGACTTCAGTGTCCGTAGCGCCACCAGCGGCGCTGGGAAGTGCTCGACGAGGTCGGAGAAGCTCGAGGTGGGCGGCCAGTGTCGATCGCCGACAAGTCGACGATAGTTGAGGTCGCCCTTGATGATCACGAGCTCGGATTCCTCGAGCGCACCAGCGAGGCCGTCGGGGATGTCGTGGAAGGTCAGCGGGCTACACCAGAACGCGTGGGCTTGGATCGCGATCCGCCCGTCGGTGATCGCAGCCGTGAGTCGTGCTGTCATGGCGGCCACCGCGCCTGTGTGGCGGCTGAGGTGGCCAAGGATCGTGAGCAGATCATGGACGGTGGCGTCGGAGACGAAGTAGGGCTGCGGCTTCAGGTGCAGGACCACCCGCGACGCCCGACGTGTGCTCAAGAGGCGGTCGATGAGCAGCAGGTCGGAGACAAGCTCGCGGCCGGCGTTGTCTGCGATCAGGTCCACCCTGCCCGCGTCGTGCTCACTCAGATGGGACCAGACCTCGTTGGCGTCGTCGACGATGAGATCGTCGACCTGCGCGGCGTCGGCCGATCGCGGCTTGGAGAGCCGGAACCCGAGGTCGGATCGATTTCCCCACAACGACGCGAGCAGAGCGAGGTGCAGCCCCTCCTCTTCCGGGGCTGTGACGATGCCCGCGAGCTGGTCCAGGTCTCGAACCAGCTCGCCCGAGACGAGTTCAGCATCCTTCTGCGACTTGAACGGGTCGACACCAGCCCAGGGACCGTCGCCGAAGTAGCCGGTGGCCTGCAACAGAAGCCGGTAGAAGTACGACTCCGCCCACAGGAACGGGACCTCAAGCCAGGGGCGACCGACGTACGGGGCCGCCCAGGCCTCCCATGCGAGTCGGTCCGCGGAAGGCTCGGTGAAGGGCGGCACAACGTCCCGGATCGCCACACCAAGCTGGTCGAGATTGCGCTGGACCGCCGGCGGGTACGGGATGCTCGATCGCACCTTCGCGATCAACTCGGGGTGACGTCGGGTCAGCACACCGTTGCCGAAGGAGTCAGGCTCCTTGGAGTCGATCTCCTCGACGGTCATTCTCTGGCCGGTCCTCACGTCGGGTTCCTTCCGTCTCGGTCGAAGGTTGCGCACCGGCCGCTCGCGTCCGAACGCAGAAGCGGACCCTGAGCCGCTCACCTTAATGCCGCGGGGCTGCCCGTCGCCGGGAGGTCAAAGCCCAGCGGCCCACATCTGCGAAGATGCGGTTGTGAGCATCTCGACCCCGACACATTCCAACGCTCTTGACCGGTTCTTCCAGATCAGCGCCCGCGGCTCCACGGTCGGTCGGGAGGTCCGTGGTGGCGTGGTCACGTTCTTCACGATGGCCTACATCGTCGCGCTGAACCCGCTGATCCTCGGGTTCGCGGAGGACGTGAACGGCAACCTCCTCGGCGGCACCAGCGGCGACAACCTGGCCGCGATCGCGGCCGGAACCGCGCTGGTGGCGGGCGTGATGACGATCCTGATGGGCGTCGTCGCCAACTACCCCCTCGCCCTGGCGACCGGGCTCGGGCTCAACGCGTTCGTGGCGTTCTCGATCGCCGGCCAGATGACCTGGGCAGACGCGATGGGGCTGGTGGTGATCGAGGGTCTGGTGATCCTCGTGCTGGTCCTGACGGGGTTCCGGGAGGCCGTCTTCCACGCCGTCCCACGCGAGCTCAAGACCGCGATCTCGGTCGGGATCGGCCTGTTCATCGCGGTGATCGCGTTCGTCGACGCCGGGTTCGTACGCCGCATCCCCGACGCCGCGAACACCACCGTCCCGGTTCAGCTGGGCCCGACCGGGCAGCTCGCAGGCTGGCCGGTGCTGGTCTTCGTGATCGGCCTGGCCCTGGTGATCACCCTGTGGGTGCGCAAGGTGCGGGGCGCGATCCTGATCTCGATCGCGGCGACCACGGTGCTGGCCATCATCGTCGAGGCCATCGCGGACCTCGGCGCGAGCAGCGCCGAGAACCCGACCGGCTGGTCGCTCAACGTGCCGGCGATGCCGGACAAGATCGTCGACTGGCCCTCGTTCGCGACGCTGGGCGAGTTCAACCTCCTCGGCTCCTTCGAGAGCGTCGGCATCGTGACCGCGGTGCTGCTGATCTTCACGCTCATGCTCGCCGACTTCTTCGACACCATGGGCACGATGACCGCGATCGGCTCCGAGGCCGGGCTGCTGCGCAAGGACGGCACCCCGCCGCGTACGCGCTCGATCCTGGTCGTCGACTCGCTGGCCGCCGCCGCGGGTGGCGCCGGCGGTGTCTCCTCCAACACCTCCTACGTCGAGTCCGCCTCCGGCGTCGGCGAGGGCGCCCGCACCGGTCTGGCCGCGGTCGTCACCGGCGTGCTCTTCCTGCTCACCACCTTCCTGGCTCCGCTGGTCACGGTGATCCCGTCGGAGGCGGCGGTGCCTGCCCTGGTGCTGGTCGGCTTCCTGATGATGCAGCAGGTCAAGGACATCAACTGGGCCGACCCGGACATCGCCATCCCCGCGTTCCTGACGATCGCGCTGATGCCGTTCACCTACTCGATCTCGGTCGGCATCGGCGCCGGCTTCCTGGCCTACGTGCTCATCCAGGTCGTCCGCGGCAAGGCCAAGAAGGTGCACCCGCTGATGTGGCTGGTCGCGGCCATGTTCGCCATCTACTTCGCGATCCACCCGATCTCGAGCTGGATCGGCTGATGGACGAGCTGGCGCCGGACCCGGCCACCCGGCAGCCGCTGCGCGAGGTGGTCGCCCGCGACATCCGTCGCAAGATCATGGCCGGCGAGCTGGCTCCCGGCGACAGGCTGCGTGAACAGGCGCTCGCCACGGAGTACGGCGTCTCCCGCGTCCCAGCGCGGGAGGCCCTGCACGTGCTGGCCCAGGAGGGGTTCGTCGACACCGTCCCGCGACGCGGCGCGACGGTGGCGTTCCCCTCGGCGCAGCGGACCCGGCAGCTCATGGTCATCCGGGAGAACCTCGAGGTCCTCGCGGCCGGGCTCGCGGCCCGGCGCCGCGGGGGCGACCAGGGCGCGGAGCTGACCGAGGTGCTCGAGCTCGGCACCCGGGCGACCGCCACCGGCGACTACGCCGCGCTGCCGGAGCTGATCGCGCGGTTCCACGACGCCGTCGGGATCGCCTCGGGCAACGACGAGCTCGCCAAGATGACCCGGTCGCTGCGGATGCAGGTGCGCTGGGTCTTCGAGATGCAGCTCGAGGAGCGCTCGGACCAGTCGTGGAAGCACCACCAGGAGATCGCCGAGGCGATCCTGGCCGGCGACCAGGAGCGGGCCGAGTCGTCGATGCGCGCCGATGTCACCCGTGACGCCGACCTGCTCGTCGACCTGCTGGTGGCCCGCGCGGAGCGCCAGCGCCCCTGACCTCGCCTTGAAGCTGGCGTAACCAGACCGGCCGTCATCTGAAACGGGGACGAAACCACCCGCTGTTTGTATACAAGAATGATCGAACGGTATACGGAGCCGCCCGTGCTGGTGGCCGGCAACAGCGTCACCAGGTCGTTCCCCAACGGCACCACCGCGCTCGCCGAGGCGAGCTTCGAGATCCGCGCCGGCGAGTTCGTCTCCTTCGTCGGGCCCTCGGGCTGCGGCAAGTCGACGATGCTCCGCATGGTCGCCGGCCTCGACCTGCCCACCAGCGGCAGCGTCGAGCGTGGCGACGGCGAGGTCGGCTACGTCTTCCAGGACGCGACGCTGCTGCCGTGGCGTACGGCACTGGGCAACGTGGTCCTCCCGCTGCGGCTGGCCGGGACCAAGAGGGCGGAGGCCGAGGAGCGGGCACGCGCGGCGCTCGAGGTCGTCGGGCTGGCTGCGTACGCGGACCATCGGCCGGCGCAGCTGTCGGGTGGGATGCGGATGCGGGTCTCGATCGCTCGCTCGCTGGTCCAGCGGCCGGAGCTGTTCCTCTTCGACGAGCCGTTCGGCGCCCTCGACGAGATCACTCGCCAGGACCTCAACAGCCAGCTCGACACCCTGATGGCGACCGACCCGTTCACCGGGATCTTCGTGACCCACTCGGTCCCCGAGGCGGTCTTCCTCTCCGACCGGGTGCTGGTCTTCTCCTCCCAACCGGGACGGATCGTCGCCGACCTACGCATCGACCTGCCGCGGCCCCGCCCCGAGGGGCTGCGCTTCAGCAGCGAGTACGCCGAACTGTGCCGCCAGGTCTCCGACGCGCTCGCCGGCGCCCACCGCAGCACCGAGGAGGCGGCATGACCACGCTGGTCCAGACCCAGCCGGAGACCCGCCGGCTGGCGACCGTCCCGTTCCTCCGCTTCGATCCGGGCCACGGCAGCCGGACCGTACGCTGGGTCGCCCCGGTCCTCACCCTGGTGGTCGTCCTCGGAGTGTGGACGCTGGTCAGCACCCAGCTCCTCTCCCCCACCCGCCAGTTCCTGCTGCCCTCTCCCTGGGAGGTGCTCGAGGCGGGCTTCCTGGAGCAGGCCGGCCGCACCGAGATCTTCACCGCGCTGTGGTCGACCACGAAGGTCGCCCTGGTGGGTCTGCTGCTGGCGATGGCGATCGGTGTCTTCTTCGCGATCGTGATGAGCCAGGCCCGCTGGGCGGAGGCGTCGTTCTACCCCTATGCCGTCATCCTGCAGACCATCCCGATCCTGGCGATGGTGCCGCTGCTCGGCTTCTGGTTCGGCTACGAGTTCACCTCGCGGCTGGTCGTGTGCGTGCTGCACTCGCTGTTCCCGATCATCACCAACACGATGTTCGGCATCGCCTCGGTCGACGACAACCTGCACGACCAGTTCTCGCTCTTCCGCGCCTCGCGGTGGCAGCGGCTCATCCACCTGCAGCTGCCCGCCGCGCTTCCGGCCGCGCTCGCCGGCTTCCGGATCTCGGCCGGGATGGCCGTGGTCGGCTCGATCATCGCCGACTTCTTCTTCCGGCAGGGACAGCCCGGCATCGGCCGGCTGATCGACACCTACCGGCAGAGTCTCGACACCGATCTGATGATGGCCGCCCTGGCCGCCTCCTCGCTGGTCGGGATCGCCCTCTTCCTGCTCTTCGGCGCCGTCCTGCGCGCCGTCGAGGCCCACCGTTCACCTCGCCGCTGACCCCCACACTGGAGAGAACCCCATGACGTACGCCCGCTGGACCCGGATCACCGCAACCACCGCCCTCGCCGCGCTCGCGCTCACCGGTTGCGGTGGCAGCGAGGAGGCGATCGGCGACCCCGACGCCCCGAAGGGATCGCTCGCCGCAGTCTGCCCGGCGACCGTGGTCATCCAGACCGACTGGTACGCCACCCCCGAGCGCTCCCCCGCCTACAACCTGATCGGCCCCGACGGCGAGATCGACGACGACTTGGGCGCCTACGTCGGCGAGATCGGCGACACCGGCGTCACCGCCGAGATCCGGCTCGGTGGGCCGTTCATCGGCGGCCAGCCGGTGACCGCGCAGATGTACACCGACGACACCATCGACCTCGGCGTGGTCGCCACCGACATCGCGATCCGCGACTACGAGAAGTTCCCCACCCGCGGGGTGTTCACGATGATGCAGAAGTCGCCGTTCATGGTGATGTTCGACCCGGCCAAGTTCCCCGAGGTCAAGACCTGGGACGACGTGAAGGCAACCGGCGCGCCGGTCCTGCACGCCCAGGGCGTCAGCTGGGTCGACTACCTGGTGCACGAGGGCCTCGTCGACGAGAAGCAGCTCGACGGCTCCTTCGACGGCAGCCCGAGCCGGTTCGTCGCCGACGGCGGCGCGCTGTTCCAGCAGGGCTACGTCAGCAACGAGCCCTACCGCTGGGAGCACGACGTCGCCGAGTGGGCGAAGCCGACCGCCCACCTGATGCTCGACGACGCCGGCTACCAGGTCTACCAGCAGGCGTACGCGGTCCGGGCGGACGACGAGGAGACGCTGAGCCCGTGCCTGAAGGAGCTGGTGCCGCTGCTGCAGCAGTCGGAGATCGACTACCTGAAGGACCCGAAGCCGGTCAACGACACCCTGATCGAGATCGCCGACGCCATCAAGGACGGTCCCCCGATCACCCCCGGCGGCAACGAGAACTCGGTGAAGGTCCAGGTCGAGGCGGGACTCGTCGCGAACGGCCCGGACGGCGCGTACGGCAGCTTCGACGTCGCGCGCGTCGACAGCGTGATCGAGACGATGACCGCGGTGCTGAAGGACGGCGGCAAGGACGTCCCGGAGATCACCGGCGACGAGCTGGTCACCAACGACTACATCGACCCCGAGATCAAGCGTTGACCCCAGATCGAGCAAGCACTGTGATCGCTCGCATTCTCGGGGCCCGTACGCCCGCCGGCCTGGTCGATCTCAGGATCGACGGCGGGACCGTCTCGACGGTCTCCGGCCCGTCCCCCATCGGGCCGGAGACCGTGCTGGACGCCGCCGGGGCGGTCGTGATGCCCGCCTTCGTCGACGCCCACGTCCACCTCGACAAGGCCCATCTGCTCGGCGCCGGTGGGCTCGAGCCCGCCGGCCCGGGCGTGGGCCCGGCGATCGCGCTGATGCAGGAGGTGCGGCGTACGCAGCCCGCGGGGATCGTCGAGGTCGGCGCCCGGCGGGGCGTGGAGTCGCTGGTGCGCCACGGGGTCGTGGCGGCGCGGGCGCACGTCGAGATCGACGCCGACATCCGGCTCGACATGCTCGACCTGCACATCGCGCTGCGCGAGGAGAACGCCGAGCGGATCGACCTGCAGCTCTCGGTCTTCCCGCAGAACGGGCTCACCCGCGAGGTGACCGCGCTGATGAGCGCCGCGCTGCGGCATGGCGGGGGCGTCGTCGGCGGCTGTCCCTACGTCGACGACGACCAGGAGGCCCACCTCGACACCGTCTTCGGCCTGGCCGAGCGGTTCGGGCTCCCCGTCGACCTGCACCTCGACTTCGACGACGACCCGTCCGGGTCGATGGTCGCGGCCGTCGCCGAGCGCACCCGCGCCCTCGGCATGCAGGGCCAGGTCACCATCGGGCACGTCACCAAGCTGGCGGCGATGCCCGTGGACGAGCAGGAGGTGGCGTACGCCCTGATGGCGGAGGCCGGGATCTCGCTGGTCGTCATGCCGGCGACCGACCTCTACCTCGGCGGAGCCGGCGAGCCCGGCAGCCGCAGCCTGGCTCCGCTGGAGCGTGCCCACGTCGCCGGAGTGCGGGTCGCGGTCTCGAACAACAACCTGCACAACGCCTTCTCGCCCTACGGCAACGGCAACCTGCTCCAGGCCGCGTGGACCGCCGGGCTGACCCGGCAGCTGGTCGGTCCTGAGATGCTGGACCTGCTCGTCGCCTCGATCACCGAGCACCCGGCCGGGATCCTCGGACGAGCCCCGCACGGAACCACCGTGGGCGACGTCGCCGACCTGGTGGTCCTGGACACCGAGGACCCCCGTCTCGTCGCACTGCAGGTGCCCTCGGTCCTGGCCTCGATCCGGTCGGGGGCGCTCGTGCACGAGCAACGAAGCATCCGTACGCAGACCATGGAGGTCACCTCATGACCGGCAGCAGGACACTTCGCAACGCCACCCTGGCGGATGGCTCCCGGGTCGACGTCGCGGTGACGGACGGCAGGATCTCGGCGGTCTCGCCCGTCTCCTCCACCGTGGCCGAGGGAGACCTGGACCTGGGTGGCGGGCTGCTCCTGCCCGCCCTCGTCAACGGTCACGCCCATCTGGACAAGACCCTGGTCGGCTCCGGCTGGCAGCCGCACCGCCCCGGCACGACCGTCCGCGAGCGGGTCGCGGCCGAGCACACCCTGCGCGGCGAGGTCGGCGTGCCCGTGGTGGAGCGTGCTCGCGCGCTCGCGGAGCAGATGATCTCGTTCGGCACCGGGACGGTGCGTACGCACGTGGACATCGACCCCGAGGTCGGCCTGGCCGGGCTGGAGGCTGTCCTGGAGGTGCGCGAGGCGCTCCGTGACCGGCTGCGCATCGAGATCGTCGCCTTCCCGCAGAGCGGGATCACCACCTCGCCCGGCACCGAGAAGCTTCTCGACGAGGCGCTGACCGCGGGCGCCGACCTCGTCGGCGGGCTCGACCCGGACGGCTTCGACGGCGACGCCGGCGCCCACCTCGACGTCGTCTTCGGTCTCGCCGCCCGGCACGGCGCCGGCGTCGACATCCACCTCCACGACCTGGGCGCGAGCGCCGTACGCCAGTACGAGCTGATCGCCGCCCGCACCCGCACCGAGGGACTGGGCGGAAAGGTGAACCTCAGCCACGCGTACGGCCTCGGCTCGATCCCGCTCGAGGAGGCTCGCCGGGTCGGTGGGCTCTTCGCCGAGGCGGGCGTCTCGGTGCTCACCAACGGCCCGGCCGGGCCGATGCCGCCGGTGCTGGCGCTGCGCGAGGAGGGCACCACGGTGCTCGCCGGCTCGGACAACATCCGCGACGCCTGGTGGCCCTACGGCGACGGCGACATGCTCGCCATCGCACGCCAGGTCGCCTACCAGTCCGGGTTCCGGACCGACGAGACCCTGACGGTGGCGCTCGACCTGGTCACCGATGCGGCCGCGCGGGCGCTCGGGCTCGATGCGTACGGCATCGTCGTCGGCGCTCCGGCGGACCTGCTGGTCCTCGACGTGCCGGCTCCTGCTGCGGCCATCGCCGCCAGCCCCACCTCGCGGACCGTCCTGCATGCCGGCGAGGTGGTGGCGACGCGCGTCGAGACCGTCGAGGTCAGCCCAGCATGTCCTTGACGAGCGGCACGACCTGGGTGCCGTAGAGCTCGATCGAGCCCATCAGGTCCTCGTGGCGCACCTGACCCTGGTCGTACTTCAGGTCGAACCGGTCGACGCCGAGCACCTTGATGGTGCCGGCCAGCTTCCGCGCGACCGTCTCCGGCGAGCCGACGTAGAGGGACCCGCCCTCGATCTCGCGCTCGAAGTCGCCGGGCGAGGGCGGCGGCCAGCCGCGCTCGCGACCGATCTGGGTGCGCATGGCCAGCCAGCCCTCGTAGACCGTCTCGCGGGCCTGCTCGTCGGTCGCCGCGACGAACCCGGGCGAGTGGACGGCGACGCGCTGCCGCGACACCCCGAACTCGTCCTGGGCACGCTCGAAGAGGTCGATGTAGGGCGCGAACCGGTCGGCCGGGCCGCCGATGATCGCCAGGAAGAGGCCGAAGCCGTGGCGGGCGGTGCGTACGACAGACTCCGGGCTCCCGCCCACACCGACCCACGCGGTCAAGCCGTTCTCGGTGCGCGGGAAGACCTCCTGGTCGGTGAGTGCCGCGCGGGTGCGGCCCTCCCAGGTGACCTTCTCCTCCTTGAGCAGGGCGGAGAGCAGCTCGAGCCGCTCCTCGAAGAGCTCCTCGTAGTCGGCCAGGTCGAAGCCGAACAGCGGGAACGACTCGGTGAACGACCCGCGACCGGCGACGATCTCCGCGCGGCCCTGGGAGACCGCGTCGAGGGTGGCGAACCGCTCGAAGACCCGCACCGGGTCGTCCGAGCTGAGCACGGTCACCGCGGACCCGAGCCGAAGTCGCTCGGTGCGGGAGGCGACCGCGGCGAGCACCATCTCCGGGCTGGAGACGGCGAAGTCACGGCGGTGGTGCTCGCCCACTCCGAAGAAGTCGAGACCGACCTGGTCGGCGAGCACGCCCTCCTCGACGATGTTCCGGATCACCTGCGCGTGGTGCTGCGGCTTGCCCTCGGCGTCGCGGGTGACCCCGCCGAAGGTGTCCAGGCCGAACTCGATGTCAGTCACGCCCGTTGAAACATCAACCAGTCGTGACGCATTCCCAGGGCCCCGCCGGAACCTCGTGGGTCTCCCCGGCCAGGTGGCGCCACAGGGTGCCGCCGCATTCCAGGTCGAGCCTGCCGTCCGGGCAGGCGTCGGGCCGTACGTCTCGGCCGAGCGCAGTGACCGAGGCGAGCACTCGGTGGGGGCCGAGGATTCCGGGGGTCAACGAGCTCGCGTCCAGGTCGAGGGACTCGACCAGGAGCGGGCGCCCGTCGTCCTGATGGGCCGACCAGGTGGTGGCCACCCGGCCCGGGCGCTCGCCGTGGCGGCCGAGGACGAGGGTCTCGCGCAGGGCGAGCCTCGCCGTGGGAGCGAGGGTGACCCGGGTGTCGCGGGTGACGTCGGCGCCGGCGGAGACCACGAAGGGCTCCCCGGCCCAGACCAGGCTGGCGTTCGCGGCGAGGGTGATCGCGACCGTCCAGGACGCGTGGCCGCCGTCCATGTCGTAGGCGACCGTCCCGGCCGGCTCGACCAGGGTCAGGCTGGCGCCCTCCCCCACCTCGACCTCGACCATGACCTGGTCGCCGGCGAGGAGCATCGCCCCGTCGGGGACCAGCGAGATCCGCGCCGAGCGGGCGTCGCTGGAGAGCAGCATCGGCCGCAGGGCCGGCGCCGTCGAGGGTCCGGTGATGTCGGTCTCCACGCGCACCCGGCCGCCGTCGACCGCCCCGACCCGCACCCGGGTCAGGGAGCCGCTGGCCAGGTCAGGCGTGCTGGTGGTCATGGTCATGGACGTGGCTGGTCCCGTCCGCGTGGAAGTGGGGCGCCATCGGGCCCGGGTCGGCCGGGACCAGGGCGCCACCGCGGTGCCGGGCCAGCTCGGATCTCACCCACGTCACCAGCGCCTCGACGGATGCCGGGTCGGTGCGGGAGAGCGCGATGACCGGACGGCCCTCGCGGACCGAGCCCGCGTCGGAGACCATCGCGACCGGGTCGACACCGACGTACGGGGCCAGGTCGGTCTTGTTGACCACGAGCAGGTCGGCGCGCTCGATGCCGGGGCCTCCCTTGCGGGCGACATCGCCACCACCGGCGACGTCGATCAGGAAGATCTGGGTGTCGACCAGCGCCGGGGAGAAGGTGGCGGTGAGGTTGTCGCCGCCGGACTCGACGAGGACCACGTCCAGCGGCGCGAACTCCTCCTCGAGCTCCTCGACGGCGATCAGGTTGGCGGTGACGTCGTCGCGGATCGCGGTGTGCGGGCAGGCGCCGGTCTCGACGGCCCGGATGCGGGCCGGGTCGAGCACGCCGGCGGAGCGGAGGAAGCGGGCGTCCTCGTCGGTGTAGATGTCGTTGGTGACCACACCGATCTCCAGATCGGCGGACAGCTCACGGCACAGCAGCGCGATGAGCGAGCTCTTGCCGGTCCCGACGGGACCGCACACTCCGATCCGCAGTCCCCTGTCGTCCTTCTTCGCGTTTTCAGGCACTGAACAACCTCCTGGTCGTGTGGGCGTGGGTCTGGGCCCACTGGTCTAGCTGGGGCGCGCTGGGCGCCGGGATGTGGTGGGGCTCGGTGAGCGGAGCGACCTCGGTCGCGAGCCGCTCGGCCTCGGGGAGCAGCTCGTGCACCCACGAGGTGGCGTCGAGCGGGTCGAGGGGCAGCAGCTTGAGGGATGCCGAGGCGACCGTCTGCAGGTCGTCGTACGCCACCAGCCGGCCCAGCGAGGCAGGCGCGATGCCGCCGCTGGCGGCAGCCGCGGCCAGGGCGATCGGGCGGCAGGGCCGCTCGAGGCCGACCACCTCGGCGACGTGCGGCGAGTCTGGAAAGAGGCGCCTGACCAGCCGCAACAGCGCGCGGCCGAGGGTGCGGGAGGTGTCTCGCATCGGGGCTGCAGGGGTGCGCGCGGCCCAGGCGTCCAGGACCGGCTCCAGCGGCAGACCGGCGCGCAGCCGGTGCAGCGCCACCACCGCCGTGCCCGCCTCGACGCGCACGACGCTGGCCAGTCGCGACCGCATGAAGACCGGCACCTGCTCGCCCGTGAGCCCGGAGCGTACGGCTGCCTCCAGCTGGCCGGACTGGGTGTGGCCGGCGACCGGGAGGCGGGCGTCGGCCAACAGCATCGTGAGCAGATCGTCTGACATCGCGCTCAGAACATCGAGTAGAGCTGGGTCAGCGGCAGCTCTGTCGCGGGGGCGGGCTCGATCAGCTCGCCGTCGACGTGGATGCGGAACGTCTCCGGCTCGACCCGGATCTCGGGGGTCGCGGAGTTGTTGATCATCTGCGCCTTCCCGATCTCCCGGGTCGGCTCGATCCCGACGAGGCGGCGGCGCAGGCCGAGGCGCTCGGTGAGCCCGGCGTCCAGCGCGGACGGCGCGACGAACGAGACCGCGTGGTCCGCACCCGGGCCCACCAGCGTCGGTCGCATGAGCACCGGCTGCGGGGTCGGGATCGAGGCGTTCGGGTCGCCGAGGGCGCCCCAGATCAGGGCGCCGGACTTCATCACGACCTCGGGCCGGATGCCGAAGAACCGCGGGTCCCAGAGGACCAAGTCGGCCATCTTGCCGGGCTCCACGGAGCCGACCTCGGCGGCGATCCCGTGGGCGATGGCGGGGTTGATCGTGTACTTCGCGACGTACCTCTTGGCCCTGATGTTGTCCGCCTTCCCACCCAGCGAGCCGAGCCGGGCCTTCATCGCGTGGGCGACCTGCCAGGTGCGGCAGACGACCTCGCCGATGCGGCCCATCGCCTGCGCGTCCGAGGAGGTGATCGAGAGCGCGCCGAGGTCGTGCAGTACGTCCTCGGCGGCGATCGTGGTCGCCCGGATCCGGGACTCGGCGAAGGCCAGGTCCTCGGGCACCCGCGGGTTGAGGTGATGGCAGACCATCAGCATGTCGAGGTGCTCGGCGACGGTGTTGACGGTGTGCGGCAGGGTCGGGTTGGTGGAGCCGGGGATGACGTACGGCAGCGAGGCGACCGAGAGGATGTCGGGCGCGTGCCCTCCCCCGGCGCCCTCGGCGTGGAAGGCGTGGATGGAGCGGCCGGCGATCGCGGCGACCGTCGACTCCAGGTAGCCCGCCTCGTTGAGCGAGTCCGAGTGCAGCGCGACCTGCAGCCCGTGCTCGTCGGCGGCCTTGAGGGCAGCATCGATCGCGGCCGGGGTCGATCCCCAGTCCTCGTGGACCTTGTAGGCGGCGGCTCCGGCCAGCGCCTGCTCGGCCAGCCCGGCCGCGGAGACGGTGTTGCCCTTGCCCATCAGCAGCAGGTTGACCGGCATGTCGTCCAGCGCGCGGTGGACGGTCTCCAGATGCCAGGGCCCGCCCGTGACCGTGGTGGCCTTGGACCCCTCCGACGGCCCGGTGCCTCCGCCGCCGATGGTGGTGGTCCCGGTCGAGATCGCCTCGACGATCTGGGACCGTGAGAGGAGGTGTACGTGGACGTCGATCGCTCCGGCGGTGAGGATCTTGCCCTCGCCGCTGACCACGTCGGTGCCCGGTCCGATGATCAGGTCGGGGTGGACGCCGTCGGCGATGTCGGGGTTGCCGGAGCGGCCCAGGGCGACGATCCTCCCGCCGCGGATCCCGACGTCGGCGCGGACGATGCCCCAGTGGTCGAGCACGAGCGCGTTGGTGATCACCGTGTCGAGCGCACCCTCGGACGACGGCACCGTGGACTGGTTCATCGATTCACGGATCGACTTGCCGCCGCCGAACACCGACTCCTCGCCGCCGGCGGTCAGGTCGTCCTCGACCTCGATCCACAGGTCGGTGTCACCGAGCCGCACCTGGTCGCCGGTCGTGGGGCCGTAGAGCGCGGCGTACTCGGTCCTGCTGATCTCCACCATCACGCCTCCTTGATCTGACTGGGCTTGATCTGGATGCCGGGCACGACGCGAGCGCCTTTGAACGCGACGATCGCGACCTCACGCGACGCACCCGGCTCGAACCGGCGCGAGGTGCCGGCGGGGATGTCGAGCCGAAACCCCTCGGCCGCCTCGCGGTCGAAGTCGAGAGCGGAGTTCACCTCGGCGAGATGGATGTGGGAGCCGATCTGGACCGGCCGGTCGCCGGTGTTGAGGACGACCAACGTACGCCGCTTCGCCTCGCTCCGGTCGGTGTTGAGCCGGATGGTGCCGTCGGCGACGCGTACGGCTCCGGGACCGCTGGACTGCATGGAGGTCTCCGCTTCAGGCGATGGGCTGGTGGATGGTGACGAGCTTGCGGCCGTCGGGGAAGGTCGCCTCGACCTGCACCTCGACGAGCATGTCGACCACGTCGGGCATGACCTGCTCGCGGGTCAGCACGGCGCGGCCCTGGGTCATCAGGTCGGAGACCAGGGCGCCCTCACGCGCGCGCTCGATCACCCAGGTGGAGAGCAGGGCGACGGACTCGGGGTAGTTGAGGAGCACGCCACGTGCGAGCCGGTCGCGAGCGACCATGCCGGCCACGGACAGCAGCAGCTTCTCGGTGTCGGACGGGGTCAGATGCATCTCGCCAACTCTCTGGACGGCCGGCCTAGACGGCCAGCTGGGATCGGACGTGATCGTGCGCCTCGGAGCCGCCGTCACCGCGCGCGGTGATCCGGCCGGACTCGAGGATGTAGTAGGCAGAGGCCGTACGCAGCGCGAACCCGACATGCTGCTCGACCAGCAGCACGGTGAGGTCGCCGCGACCGGTGAGCTCGGCGATCACCCGCTCGATCTCGGCGACGACGTTGGGCTGGATGCCCTCGGTCGGCTCGTCGAGGATGAGCAGCCGCGGCCTGGTCAGCAGCGTACGCGCGATCGAGAGCTGCTGGCGCTGACCGCCGGAGAGCAGCCCGGCGCGCCTGCCGAGCAGGTCCTTCAGTGCGGGGAACAGGTCGAGCATCTCGCTGATCCCGGCGCGGTCGCCGACGAGCTGGAGGTTCTCCAGCGCGGTCATGTCGCCGAAGCTCTGCTGGCCCTGCGGGACGTAGCCCAGGCCCCGCTTGACGCGTGCGCTCGGCCTCAGCGCGGTGACGTCCTCGCCGTCGAGCAGCACCCGGCCGCTCTTGGCCCGGACCAGCCCGACCGCCGCCTTGAGCAGGGTCGTCTTGCCGGCGCCGTTGTGTCCCATCAGCGCTACCGCGGCGCCGGTCGGAACCTCGAGGCTGACCTCGTGGAGCACCGTGGTGCGGCCGTAGCCGCCGGTGACCGACTCGATCCTCAGCATCAGGCGTCCTCCCCTGTCGTTTCGGTGACCGCGGCGACGGTGTCACCCAGATAGACCCGCTGCACCTCGGCGTCCTCCCTGATATCGGCGGCGGTTCCCTCAGCGATCACCTTCCCCGCGTGCAGCACGGTCACGATGTCAGCGAACCGGCGGACGAAGTCCATGTCGTGCTCGATGACCACGACCGTCCGCTCCGGACTGATCCGGCGCAGCAGCTCCCCGGTCGCCTCCCGCTCCTCGGCCGACATCCCGGCGACGGGCTCGTCGAGCAGCATCACCGAGGAGTCCTGCACCAGCAGCATGCCGATCTCCAGCCACTGCTTCTGCCCGTGCGAGAGCACGCCCGCGGGCCGGTCCGCCAGGTCCGTGAGCCCCACGGTCTCCAGCACCCCGGCGACCTGCTCCGGTGTCCCCCGCCGCGGCAGCATCAGTCGCCACCGCGCCCGGTGCACGCCGGCGGCGATGTCGAGGTTCTGCAGCACGCTGAGCTCCTCGAAGACCGTGGCGGTCTGGAACGTACGTCCCACCCC
Organism: Nocardioides sp. YIM B13467; assembly: GCF_042788075.1. Taxonomy (NCBI): domain Bacteria; kingdom Bacillati; phylum Actinomycetota; class Actinomycetes; order Propionibacteriales; family Nocardioidaceae; genus Nocardioides; species Nocardioides sp. YIM B13467. The sequence continues at coordinate 3,802,867 of NZ_JBHZPJ010000046.1, read as the reverse complement.
GAGGCGGGTGATCCGGTGCGATGCCAGCGAAAGCAGGTCGCGTGTGCGATAGCGCGCCTCACCACTTCCGCTCGCGAGCCCGGTCAGGGCGTCCACGAGCGTCGTCTTCCCGGCGCCGTTGGGGCCGATCAGGAAGTGCAGCCGGCCCGGCTCCAGGGTCAGGGAGACCCCGTCGATCGCCACGAACCCGTCGAACTCCACCCGCAGGTCGCTGACCTCCAGCGTCTCCGTGCTCATGCCGTGACCTCCTCAGCCACTCGCGACTCGGGTTCCTCGGACCTCTCGGGCTCCGAACGCCGCGAGAACAGGCCTTTCACCAGCCCCAGCAGCTGAGCCAGCCCACCCGGCAACAGCAGGATGACCAGCACGAACAGCGCACCCTGGAAGTACGACCACGACCCCGGGAAGGCCTCGGAGAGCGAGGTCTCGGCGTACCCGATCAGGAGCGCGCCGACCGCCGGACCGAGCAGCGAGGCCCGCCCGCCCAGCGCGACCCCGGCCAGCAGCCCGATGGAGGCGACCACGCCGACGTCGTCGGGCGAGACGATCCCGGCGATCGGGACGAAGAGCGCACCGCCGATCGAGGCCAGGACGGCGGCGATGACGTACGCCGCGAGCTTGACGTTGGCCGGGTCGGTGCCGAGGAACCGCACCCGCTCCTCGCCGTCACGGACGGCGACCAGCAGCTCACCGAAGCGGGTGCTGTAGAGCCAGGCCATCACCAGGATCGAGATCAGCAGGATCCCGGCGGCGATGAAGTAGAGCATCCGTTTGTTGGCCGGGTCGAACAGGGCGTACCCGAAGAAGCCCTGGAAGTTGTTGAGGCCGTTGGCACCGCCGGTGGTCTTCACCTGGCCGACGAGCAGGATCGCGAAGGCGGCGGCGAGCGCTTGGCTCAGGATGGCGAAGTACGCCCCCTTGATCCGTCGCTTGAAGACCGCGAGCCCCAGCAGGCCCGCCACCAGCGCCGGGAGGACGAGGATGACAACCAGCGCGAGCCCGCCGTTGCGCAGCGGCTCCCACCATCCCGGCACCGTGGCGTCGCCGTAGAGCGCCATGAAGTCCGGCACCCCGCCGGGACCGGCGTCGGCGAGCTTGAGGTGCATCGCCATCGCGTAGGCACCGATACCGAAGTAGAGCCCCTGGCCGAGCACCAGCATCCCGCCACGGCCCCAGGCCAGACCGATGCCGACCGCCGCGATGGCGTAGCAGCAGTACTTCGCGAGCAGCCCGAGGCGGAAGTCCGACAGGACCGCGGGGGCGAGGACGAGCAGGGCGACCGCGAGCAGCAGCCAGCCGACGTACGGATAACTGTGCTTGATCTTCGGGGTCTTCATGCCAGGCTCCTGGTCCGGACCGAGAGGATGCCCTGCGGGCGCAGCTGCAGGAACGCGACGATCGCCAGGAAGACGATCACCTGGGCGACCGAGCCGGTCAGGGCGTGGGCGAGGAACGCCTGCAGCAGGCCGATCCCGAGAGCCGCGACGATGGTGCCCTTGAGGTGCCCGATGCCGCCGACCACGACCACCAGGAACGCCTGCACGATGTAGGACGTGCCGAGGTTGGGGCCGGTCGACCCGAGCAGCGTGAGCGCCACCCCGGCCACACCGGCCAGGCCGGACCCGATGAAGAAGGTGGCCCGGTCGGTGCGGCGGGTCGAGATGCCGATGGTCTCGGCGAGGTCGCGGTTGCCGACGGTCGCCCGGATCTGCCGCCCGAGGGCGGTGAACCGGAGCACCGCCAGCAGCGCGGCCACGCACGCCGCGGCCAGGACGATGATGAAGAGCCTGGTCAGCGGGAAGTCGTAGCCCAGGATCGGGATGGACCCGTCCAGCCAGCTCGGCGCGGGCACCTCCTTGGCCGGAGCCCCGAAGATGTCCCGTGCCACCTGCTGCAGGACGAGGCCGACGCCGTAGGTGACCAGCAGCGTGTCCAGTGGTCGGGCGTACATCCACCGCAGCACGCTCGCCTCGAGCGCCAGCCCGAGCAGCCCGCCGATCACGAACCCCACGGGGAGCGCGATCAGCAGACTCAGCTCGGTGCTGGCGACGATGGTCGAGACGACATAGGCGGTGTACGCGCCGGCCATGATGAACTCGCCGTGGGCCATGTTGATCACGCCCATCTGACCGAAGGTCAGGGTGAGCCCGAGGGCGATGAGGAGCAGGACCGCACCGGCGGAGATGCCGGTGAAGACCTGGGCGAGGAGCGCGTCCAACGGGCTAGTTCTTCCACCAGTCGTAGGACTTCAGGTAGGGGTCCGGCTCGATCGGCTTGTCGCTCGACCAGACCGTGTCGATCAGCCCTTCGGAGTTCACCTGGCCGATGAGCGCGGTCTTGGCGATGTGGTGGTTCTCGCCGTCGACCTCGACGGTGCCCTCCGGAGCGTCGTAGGTGACGCCGTCGGAGGCGTCGATGACGTCCTCGACCGCGAACGAGTCCGCCTTCTCGACCATGCCCTTCCACAGGTGCAGCGAGGTGTAGGCCGCCTCCATCGGGTCGGAGGTCACCGCCTTGGCGCCGTTGGCCGCCTTGAAGTCGGTCACGAACTTCTGGTTCGCCGGGCTGTCGATGGTCTGGTAGTAGTTCCAGGCGGTGTACTGCCCCTCGAGGTTGCCCACGCCGACGCCCGGGACCTCCTCCTCAGCGATCGAGACCGAGAGCACCGGCATCGCCGAGGCGGTCAGGCCCTTGCCCTTGTACTCCTTGAAGAAGGCCACGTTGGAGTCGCCGTTGAGGGTGTTGAAGACCGCGTCCGCGCCGGCGGCCTTGACCTTGTCGACGACGGTGCCGAAGTCGGTCGAGCCCAGGGGCTGGTACTCCTCGCCGAGGACCTCGATGCCGTTGGCTGCTGCGTACTGCTTGATGATCTTGTTCGCCGTGCGCGGGAAGACGTAGTCGGAGCCGACCAGGAAGATCGACTCGATCTTCTTCTCCTGCTTGAGGAAGTCGAGGGCGGGGATGATCTGCTGGTTGGTGGTCGCGCCGGCGTAGAAGATGTTGTGCGAGGACTCCAGGCCCTCGTACTGCACCGGGTAGAAGAGCAGCGCGTCGTTGCCCTCGAAGACCGGCAGCATCGCCTTGCGCGAGCTGGAGGTCCAGCCGCCGAAGACTGCCGCGACGCAGTCGTCCTGGATCAGCTTGGTCGCCTTCTCGGCGAAGACGGTCGGCTCGGACTGGCCGTCCTCGCTGACGATCTCGAGCTTCTTGCCGAGCACGCCACCGTCGGCGTTGATCTCCTCGGCCGCCATGGACAGGGACTTGAAGACGGTCGTCTCGCTGATCGCCATCGTCCCCGACAGGGAGTTGAGGAAGCCGATCTTGATGGTGTCGCCGCTGGTGTCGACGCAGCTCTCGCTGGTCGCGGTGTCACCGGTCTTGGCGCCGCCGCAGGCGGTCGCGGTCATGCCCAGGGCGAGCACCGAGCTGGCCGCGAGGAGGCGGCTCGAGAATTTCGTACGCACGGGATGGGGGTCCTTCCATCGGACAATTGCTCTCGAATGGAAGGAATCTAGGGACGGGTTGTTTCGCGGATGTATCGGACCCTGTGAGGATTTGTTTCCAGACGGAAACGTCTACTCAGGCGAGGCCGTCGAGGACCGTCCGGAGGTCGCGGACGACCTGCGCGACGGCCTCGGACTGCTGTCGAGAGCGGATCTCCCGGGCCGCCGAGGCGCCCACCGGAGAGAGCGCGACCACGGCGCGGCGCTTGTCCTCGGCATGGACCTTTCGCAGCACCAGCCCGCGCTCGACCAGCCGGTCGACGTGCCTGGTCAGCGTGCCGGCCGGGAGTGCGGCACCGTCGGCGAGACGCGTCATCGTCTGGCCCGGATCGTCGAGCAGCACGCTGAGGATGCGCCACTGTTCCGCGGTGATGTCGAACTCGGCGTACGCCTCGGCGAGCGCTCGCTCGATCCGGCGCTGTGCCTGGGCGAGCAGCACCGCCAGATCCGAGCAACGCAGATCCGTGACGGCCGTCTCGGCCACCTCCATGGCGTCCTCCCACGAATGTCTGCTGGATGCCCGCTGCGCCGAGGGCCCGACTCCCGTACCCTAACCATCGGCTCAATGGTGAGTCATCCGTCCGCTTCAGCTGGTCTGGTTCGTCTGGGAGCAGGTGCCGATGTCTCCGCCGTCGTTCACCCCGGCGTCCCATGCCCTGCTGGGCCTCGCACCGCGTCCGCCTGGGGCCCTTTCGATCGCGTTCGTGGTGCCGATGCAGGGTCCGACCGGAATCTACGGTCCCGGCTGCCTGGCCTGCGGCGAGCTGGCCGCCGAGGAGCTCAACGCCGGCGGCGGGATCGCCGGGAAGCCGGTCGAGCTGGTCGCGATCGATGCGGGGCGAGCTCCCCACGAGGTCGCCGCCGAGGTTGCTCGGCTCGTCGAGCTCGGCCGGGTCGACGCGATCGCTGGCTGGCACATCTCCGCAGTACGCCAAGCGATCACCGCCCGCGTCGGCGGCCGGGTGCTGTACGCCTTCGCGGCCATGCACGAGGGCGGCGACGACACTCCTGGGGTCTTCATGATCGGCGAGCGACCGGTCAACCAGCTGCTCCCCGCCACCGCCTGGATGCGCGCCAACCACGGCGTCTCCCGCTGGGCGGTGGTCGGCAACGACTACGTCTTCCCACGCGTCACCGGATCGACGGCCCGGGCCGCGCTGCGCGGGTCGCCCTCGGAGGTGGTGAGCGAGACGTACGTCCCGCTGGGCACCCGCGACTTCACCGGCGTGCTGCGTGGCCTCGACGGCGGCGAGCAGGACGGGGTGATCATGCTGCTGATGGGGCAGGACGCGGTTCACTTCAACCGCCAGTTCGCCGCCGCCGGGATGAGCTCGTCGTTGACGCGCCTGAGCCCCGCGGTCGAGGAGAACACTCTGCTCGCCGGTGGCCTCGGCGCGAATGCCAACGTCTTCGCCGCCGCTGCCTACTTCGACGGCCTCAACACCCCCGAATCGGCCGGCCTGGCCGATCGCTACCACCGTCGCTTCGGCGAGTACGCGCCCTCCCTCAACGCAGTGGGCGAGTCCTGCTACGAGTCGCTGATGTTCCTGCGCCAGATCGGCGACGCCTGCGGCGGGCTCGAGGTCGAGCCCGCGCTGCGCCTCACCGACCACCACAGCTACTCCAGCCCCCGCGGCCTGATGCGCATGCACGGCAACCTCGTGGACCAGGACGTCTACATCGCCGCCGCCGACGGCCTCCGCTTCGAGATCCAGGAGCAGATCGCGTACGCCTCCTGAGGCCCGCGTCGGTCCGTTGACTTCGAGTGCGCTCCAACTCCTAGCGTGCGCGGCATGACCTTCGAGAACCCTGCCCAGGACCCCATCTCCCGCGCCGCCCGCAACGACCACGGCCGCCAGATCCTCGACGCGATCGACGGCGAGGCCGGTGCCCGAGTCATCGACTCCCTCGCCGACATCGCCCCGGAGCTCGGCCACCAGGTCGTCGCCTGGGGCTTCGGCGAGATCTACGCCCGCCCCGGCCTCGAGCCGCGGGACCGACAGCTCGTCACCCTCGGCATGCTCACCGCCCTCGGTGGCTGCGAGCCCCAGCTCGAGGTGCACATCAACGCCGCCCTCAACGTAGGCCTGACCCCCGAACAGATCATCGAGGCGTTCCTCCACTCCGCGGTCTACTGCGGCTTCCCCCGCGCCCTGAACGCCACCTTCACCGCCAAGAAGGTCTTCGCCGAACGCGACCTCCTCCCCCTCGCCTGAGCGCGACATTGGGTCAGGCCGCGAGGGTGTGGTCGCGAAGTACGTTGCGCAGCCTGAACTCCGCCGGCGACAAGGATGGTGGATCCGGTGGCCAGGCGTCGGGTGGCGGGCTCGTGTAGGTATGGCCCGTGGGTGTGATGGTGATGATGGTGCCGTCGGGTCCTGGTCTGGCTTGCCAGCCGAGGGCTTCCTTGGCTTGGTTGCATCTTTCGCAGAGACCCTGCAGGTTCTCGGCGCTGGTAGTGCCGCCGTCGGCATAGCGCTCGACGTGGTCGATGTTGCGGATCGGGGCGTCGCAGCCGTTGGTGCGGCAGATCCCGCCGTCACGAGTTGCGATGAAGTCGGCCAGTCCGTCGGGTGCTTTGCGGGCGCGTGATTCCATCGCGACCAGCCGCCCGGCGGGGTCGGTGAACAGGCGCCGGACGAACACCTCGGCATCGTTCAGCGCGTCACGAGCCCAGGCGGCGGGGACGGGTCTGTAGCCCTCGACCAGGGCGGGTTGATCGGCGTCGCCGGTGAGGGCGTCGGCGGTCATCACGATCTTGACCTCGATGCGAGGCTTCCCGCCGGCCTCGCGGCCGGTGATCCGATCGACCAGGGTGTCGGCCATGACCTGGCCACGGGTCCGTTCATCGCCGGCTGCGTGTGCAGCCTTCGCCGCCTGGTCCAGCGCGGCGAAGACGGCGACACCGTCCTTGACCGGGAGCAGGGCACCGAGCCAGGTCATCGTGTCGGGTGCCGGGCGGAGGCTGACGCGGCGGTCTTCCACTGCGTTGGCGGCGCGGGCGACGACGGATTCCTGGTCGAGGGTGATGGCGAGTTTCTTGGCGGCGTTCTCGAGTTGCCGCAACCCCATCGACACCGCACGAGCCGGTTCCCCGCCCGGACCGGTGGCACAAAGCTGGTGGTCGATGACCCGACGGTCCTCCACCGAGAGGCAGGCAGTCTCGCGGGCGAGGATGGTGGCCTGCCATTGCGAGAACAGCCCGGCCTTCATCAGGGCGAAGGTGTGCGGCATCTCGGCGATCAGGACGTTCGCCAGCCCGAGCAGCTTGGCGCCCTTCTCGGGCGAGACCCGCCGCGCCAGCGCAACCTGGGAAGCCACGCCCTCGCCGAGTTTGCGGGCGGGCACCCCGGCCTCTAATTGGCGTGCCCGGACGGCCTCCTCCAAACGTACCGCCGCTTCTGCCTGCACCGCCTCAGCAGTGCACTTGACCGCTTCGAGACCAGCAATCCAGTCGACCAACTCAGCCTCGGACGCACCCGAAGGCGGCCCGGCGAGGAGGTGGTCGATGGTCTCGTACATGCGCCTTATTATATGCGAACTGGCACCCCGCCGCGACCTATTTAAGCAGGTCAGATGACAGTTACGCGGTCAGTGAACAAGCAACGTGAACTCCGCGCCACTCTCTCGCCGCCGCCCCGTTATAGGCGAAATCTTTCTCGATCGAGTGCCGAGTCAAGGATGGCCGAAGGCCACCGCGAAGCGGCGGGCCGGAGGCCCGTCCTTGACGCGGTGCGCGATCGAGAAACACTCAAAGCAAGGGTCGGCGGCGAACCTTGGAACGAAAACACGGTCGTGTAAGCGAGGTTTCCCCGAGAAGCGGACCGTGTTGGTCTCGACACGCCTCCGCCTAGCGGCTCCGGCGGCTCGACCAGCGAGGCAAGGCGGTTCCGCCCGTCCGCCCATCGAAACGCCTCAGCACCCCGATCCAATTATGTGTAGTAAATAGCGTTACATTACTACCTCGCCATTTTCGATCACAAAGAGGAGGTCCGCATGGAGCGGCTCATCATTTTCGCTCTCGTCGGTCTCGCGGCCCAGGCGGTCGACGGCTCGCTGGGCATGGCGTACGGCGTCACCTCCAGCACGCTGCTGGTCGCGACAGGTGTCGCGCCTGCGGTGGCCTCGGCGTCGGTGCACCTGGCCGAGGTCGGCACGACGTTCGTCTCGGGGGTCTCACACTGGCGGCTCGGCAACGTCGACTGGAAGGTCGTGGCCAAGATCGCGATCCCGGGCGGCATCGGAGCCTTCGCCGGCGCGACCGTCCTCTCCAGCATCTCCACCGAGAGCGCCACGCCCTGGGTGGCCGGCCTGCTGCTCGTTCTGGGCATCTACATCATCGCCCGCTTCGTCTTCGGCAAGCCGCCGGTCTTCATCCCGGGCCGTCGGCCGGGGCTCGGTCTGCTCGCGCCGCTGGGTCTCTTCGGCGGGTTCATCGACGCGACCGGTGGTGGCGGCTGGGGTCCGGTGACCACGCCCACCCTGATCTCCAGCGGCACCCTGCACCCGCGCAAGGTGATCGGCTCGGTCTCGACCGCCGAGTTCGTCACAACTCTCTCGGCGAGTGTCGGGTTTCTCATCGGTCTGGCTGGAGAGGCGCTCGACTGGCGCGTCATCGCCGGCCTCCTGGCCGGTGGCGTGATCGCGGCCCCGTTCGCCGCCTACCTCGTCAAGCACCTCTCGCTGCCCATCCTCGGAGGCCTGGTCGGCAGCATCATCCTGATCACCAACGGACGTACGCTGCTGCGCAACTTCGACGCCGAGTCGGTCCTCGCCTACGGCCTGCTCTTCGCCGTCGCCGCCGTCATCGTCGCCATCGCGGTGCGCAAGGCCGGTGGCAAGATCGCCCCGACGCAGGAGCCGGCGCCCGAGTCCGAGACCGCCAACGCCTGAGCGCCGGCATGTCGGCGGCCTCGAGGCCGGTGGAAAGTTCTTCCGATGTCCATGTCGAAGGAGAACGATGTGGTTCGACGCACATGTGTCGGCCACCGAGAAGCGGTTGGCCCCGAATTGAGGAGCAGATCATGCCCCGTTTCATGGGTTTCGTGAGGATGGAAGAGGGAGTCGGCCCGGCGCCGGAGGCCCTGTACAAGGCGATGGACGACTACATCGGCGAGCAGGCGGCGGCTGGCCACTTCCTCGACGGTGGAGGTCTCTACGGCAGTGAGGACGCGGTGAACTTCCTGGTGGAGAAGGGCGAGGTCACCCGGGTCGACGGCCCGTACGCCGAGGCCAAGGAGGTCGTCGGCGGCTGGGCGCTGACGCGCTACGACACCCTCGAGGAGGCGATCGCCGGGCAGCGGGAGTTCGCGCAGCTGCACGCGACGTACTGGCCGGAGTGCAAGATCGTCGCCACGTTGCGCCAGATCTCCGAGGCTGACTAGACACCTTGGACTCACCCGCCGAGTAGGAGTGCGGCAACGGCCTCCGGGGCCTCATGCATCGCGTCGTGACCGGTGGGGAGGTCATGGATCGTCCAGTCGGGATCGGCCTGGAGCCGGGTGCGGAGCTCAGCGAACGGCGTGCGGTCTTCCCATCCCGAGCAGTAGATGAACTCCCGGCGGGGGACCTGGGCGAGCGTGCCGGTGTGCCGAATCGTCTGCAGGAACGAGGCGAGGGGATGGGGGCGGCGACGCGGATCGCCGCCGTCCGGCGGTCGGACGGCATAGCCGGTGGCCGCCGCGCCGGCGGCGAACACTTCCCGGAAGTGCTCGTTCGTGGACGACCAGCACGACTCGCCGTCGCGCGGGACGTAGGCGTCGAGCTGCACCAGCCGTGAGATCCGGCTGCCCGCGCGATCGGCCGCGGCGGCGGTCACCATCCCGCCGTAGCTGTGGCCGACGAGCGTCGCGTCGGTGATGTGGGCGCGATCGAGCCGCCGCAGCACGTCGTCGGCGTGGGTGTCGAGGTTGGCGGTCGCGACCGTTGCGTCGTCGTCGTCCGGCCGCAGGCCGGTCAAGGTCAGGGCGTGCACGGTATGGCCGGCACGCTCCAGCAGCGGGACCACCGCCTCGAACGACCAGGAACCCTTCCAGGCGCCGGGTACGAGGACGAATGTCGTCATGGGTCTCTCCATCTCTGAGATGAACTCGGTATGGAGAAAGTCTCGTCAGTTCGATGCGTGGCCTGCCACCGGTAGAATGCCAGTCGATGCCCGTTCCCCGCCAACCTCGCCCAACCGCCGGAGCGACGTCGCACGTGTGGCCGTCCGCCGGGCGTCACCTCTGGCCGTCCGGCGGAACGAGTGCAGTCCAATCGCACGCGCAGGGACATCTCGTGTACGCGGCCAGCGGCGTCCTGACGGTTCACACCGAGCGCGGGACATCGATTGTTCCCGCCAACCGGGTCGCGTGGACACCTGCTGAGTTCACCCACTACCACCGCGCCCACGGCGACACCGATATGCGGATCGTCTTTCTCACGCCGTCCCTTGCACAGCTCGTGCAGGATCGTCCGGCCGTGTTCCTGGCCTCCGACCTCGCTCGCGAGGTCCTGCTCGCCCTGACCGGTCCACGCAGCTACGACGACTCCGCGTCGGCGTACAGCCGTTCCGCACGAGCCCGTCTCCTTCGCGTACTCGTCGACGAGCTCCGGGAGACGGGCGAACAGCCGCTGCAACTGCCGGAGCCGCGGGACGACCGACTGCAGGCGATCACCCGGATGCTGAACGAGACGCCGGCGGACAACGCCACGTTGGCCGAGCTCGGGACGGCGATCGGCGCCAGCACTCGTACCCTCAGCCGCCTGTTCCGCGACGAGCTCGGAATGACCTTCTATGAGTGGCGTACGCAGCTACGCATCTACCACGCGCTCGTGCTCCTCGCCGAGGGCCACGATGCCACTCATACTGCCCACGCCTGTGGATGGGCCAACCCCAGCAGCTTCATCGCCGCGTTCACCAGCATCATCGGAACCACTCCGGGCCGCTACCGAACCAGCTGAGAGGCCGCCCAGGCGGGCGTCGTACTCATGGTCCCGACCGGGGAGCGCCAGCGCCGAGGTTCAGGGACGCATACGTCTCCTTGACGAAGCGGAGATGGCTCCAGGTCTGGACCTCGCGGACGCCGTCGAGCTCGCGGATGTGGTCGAGGACCACGACGAGGTCGCCGGAGGTGGCGGTGTGGACCGTGAGCAGGGCGTCGTAGCGACCCAGGGTGCGGGCCACGAAGGTGACCGAGGGGAGCCGGCCGAGCTGCTCGGCGATCGGACGGTGGGCGGCGCCGTCGAGACGGAGGCCGATCCCGGTCGCCGTACGCCGCTCCTGACCCGAGTGGCGTACGACGGCGCCGACCCGGACGACGTTGCCGTCGAGCAGCCGGACCACGCGCCGGCGGGTGCCGGCGGGGGAGAGGCCGACGGCCGCGGCCATGTCGACGTAGGAGGCGCGGCCGTTGGTCTGCAGGGCGCGCAGCAGGGCGTAGTCGGTCTCGTCGAGCGACCCGGCCGCGGGCGCGGGGCCGACCGGAGCGGCCACGTCGCGGATGACCTCGGTGTAGAGCAGGGTCTCGGTGGTGACGATGCCGTCGATCGCGCGCACCTCGGCAAGGGCGTCGTCGATGCGGCCGATGTCTTTCGCCCGTAGCTCCAGGACCAGGGCGTGCTGGCCGCTGGTCATCGAGACCAGGGTGGTGTCCTCGCGCGCCGCGGCGGCCTGTGCGACCTGGGACGCGGAGCCGTCCACGGTGACCGAGACGTGGGCGAGCACGTCATGCCCGAGAACCGCCGGGTGAACGACGCCGCGGACGTCTATGTGCCCCTCGGACAGCAGCCGCTGGACGCGGGTGGCCGCGGCCGATCGGGAGAGGCCGATCTGGGCGGCGATCTCGCGGTGAGTGAGGCGACCGTCCTCCTCGAGCAGGACGAGGATCGCCTCATCGGTGCTGTCGAGGACGCCGGGCGTGATTTCGTTCGACATTTTTTGAGAGCGTCTCCAGGGTCGGATCGATCCTCTGGGAGATGGATCTGATGCCATTATGACGGATCCTCCGACTCTGACCGGCATATCGACAGCTATTACAGCCAGGTTAAGAACGAAACGATTGCGGCGGCGTTCCGGGTGCTCCTACAGTGACGCAGGTCTCGGCCCACTCGACCCGCATCCCAGGAGACCCGGTGACCATGGACCCGATCACCAGCACCCCGCACCAGCAGCCGCCCAAGGTCACCGAGGTCGAGCAGCACGGCGTCGAGCCGATTCCAGACCCCGAGCGCAGCGCCCGCCCGCTCGACCTGTTCCGGCTCACCTTCGGCGGCGCCAACACGATCGCCACCGTGGTGCTCGGCAGCTTCCCGATCCTCTTCGGGCTCTCCTTCGCGCACGGCCTGCTGGCCACGCTGCTCGGACTGCTGCTCGGTGCCGTCGTCCTCGCCCCGATGGCGCTGTTCGGCCCGCGCAACGGCACCAGCAACTCGGTCAGCTCCTCGGCCCACCTCGGCGTGCACGGCCGGATCGTCGGCTCGTTCCTCTCCCTGCTCACCGCGCTCGCGTTCTTCTCGATCTCGGTGTGGAGCTCGGGCGACGTGCTCGTCGGCGGCGCCAACCGCGCGGTCGGGCTGCCGGAGAACGACTTGACCCTGGCGCTGGCGTACGGCCTCTTCGCCGTGCTCGTCCTGGTCGTGTGCATCTACGGCTTCCGGTTCATGCTGCTGGTCAACAAGGTCGCCGTGATCGCCGCGACGCTGCTCTTCCTGCTCGGCATCGTCGCCTTCGCCGGCGACTTCGACCCCGGCTACGCCGGTGCGTTCGGCTCCGGTTCGGAGGCGTTCGGCGAGCCCGGCTTCTGGGCGGCGTTCGTCGGCTCAGCGCTGATCGTGATGTCCAACCCGGTCAGCTTCGGCGCCTTCCTGGGCGACTGGGCCCGCTACATCCCGCGCGAGACCTCTGGACGGTCCTCGATGGCCGCCGCGTTCCTGGCGCAGATCGCCACCCTCGTACCGTTCTGCTTCGGGCTGGTCACCATGACGATCATCGCCGCCCGCGAGCCCGAGATCTTCGCCTCCGGTGCGTACGCCTCCGGCCTGCTCGCGATCGCGCCGGGCTGGTACTTCGTTCCGGTCGCCCTGATCGCCCTGATCGGTGGCATGTCGACCGGCACCACCGCGCTCTACGGCACCGGGCTGGACTTCTCCAGCGTCTTCCCGCGCTTCAGCCGCGTCCAGTCGACGGTGCTGATCGGGGTCTTCGCGATCGGGGTGATCTTCATCGGCCGGTTCGTCTTCGACGTGGTCTCCAGCATCTCCGCCTTCGCCGTCCTCATCGTCAGCTGCACGGTGCCCTGGATGATGGTGATGATGATCGGCTGGTACGTCCGGCGCGGCTGGTACGACTCCGACTCGCTGCAGGTCTTCAACCGCCGTCAGCGCGGGGGCCGCTACTGGTTCGCCCACGGTTGGAACTGGCGCGGCCTGGCCGCCTGGCTGATCGCGGCCGCCGTCGCGCTCACCTTCGTGAACCTGCCCGGCCAGTTCGTCGGGCCGGCTGCGCCCCTGATCCCCGGCGGGGTCGACATCTCCATCCCGCTCGGCATGGGGCTCGGCGCGCTCCTCTACCTGGGCCTGCTCTTCGCCTTCCCCGAGCCGCGGGACGCCTACGGCCCCGAGGGATCCCGGCTCGTCCCGACCGGACCGCCCGCGAACACCCCGGTCATCTCGGTCGACGACGGGCCGGCACCGGCCGCCACCGTCGTCAGCTGACCGCTGACCCGAACCACCCCGCCACACCGCACCACGCAAGGAGAACCACCCATGCCCATCGGGCCCGTCGACGCCTCCAAGAACCCCCGCTACGCCGGCTTCGCGACGTTCGCGCGGCTACCCCGCCTCGACCAGGTGGAGCACGCCGACATCGCGGTCGTCGGAGTGCCGTTCGACACCGGCGTCTCCTACCGGCCGGGTGCGCGCTTCGGCCCCTCGCACGTGCGGGAGTCCTCGCGCCTGCTGCGTCCCTACAACCCGGCGCTGGACGTCTCGCCGTTCGCCTCGGCCCAGGTGGTCGACGCGGGGGACATCGCGGCCAACCCGTTCCACATCGACGAGGCGCTCGACACCGTGCAGGCATCGGCGCTCGAGCTCACCGCCGGCGGCACCCGGCTGGTGACGATCGGTGGCGACCACACCATCGCGCTGCCGCTGCTGCGTGCCGCCGCCGAGCGCCACGGACCCGTCGCGCTGGTGCACTTCGACGCCCACCTGGACACCTGGGACACCTACTTCGGTGCCGAGTACACCCACGGCACCCCCTTCCGGCGGGCCGTGGAGGAGGGCATCCTCGACACCGAGGCGCTGTGCCACGTCGGCACCCGAGGACCGCTCTACGGCAAGAAGGACCTCGAGGACGACCGCCGCTTCGGCTTCGGGATCGTCACCTCCTCGGACGTCTTCCGGCAGGGCGTCGACGAGGTCGTCGAGAAGATCAAGCAGCGGGTCGGCAACCGGCCCGTCTACGTCTCGGTCGACATCGACGTCCTCGACCCGGCGCACGCCCCGGGCACCGGCACCCCCGAGGCCGGCGGGCTCACCTCCCGTGAGCTGCTGGAGATCCTGCGCGGCTTCGTCGGCCTGAACCTGATCGGCGCCGACGTGGTCGAGGTCGCCCCGGCGTACGACCATGCCGAGCTGACCGGCGTCGCGGCCTCGCACGTGGCCTACGACCTGGTCTCGCTGCTCGCGATGCGTAAGGCCGCCGCGGAGCCCAAGGCAATTGGTACAGCGGGTCAGGCATGACGAGACGCAACGGCGGCGACGTGACCGTCGAGAGCCTGACCGCTCTCGGCGCGACGCACGTGTTCGGCATCCCGGGCCAGCACGCTCTGGGTCTCTTCGACGCCATCCGCCGCAGCGACCTGTCCTTCGTCTCCTCCCGAGTGGAGAACAACTCGGTCTTCGCTGCTGACGGATACGCTCGTACGACCGACGAGGTCGGCGTGGTGTTCTGCTCCACCGGACCTGGGGCGCTCACCGCGCTGGGCGCGCTCCAGGAGGCGTACGCCGCGTGCGTCCCGATCCTGATGATCACCAGCCAGATCCCGCGCGACGGGCTCGGCGGTGCTCGCAAGGGCTACCTGCACCAGCTCGACGACCAACAGGCCAGCGCCCGCAACGTCACCAAGACCACGGCCGTCGTCCGGGACGCGGCCGCCATTCCCGGCGTGCTCGCCGATGCGTGGGCCACCGCCCAGGCGGCACCAGCCGGACCGGTGTGGGTCGAGATCCCGCAGGACGTCCTCCTCGAGGACGTCACGGTGCCGCCGGTGACCGGTCTGACCGCAGCGGTGCCCGTGCCGCGCCGGCCCCGGCCTGAGGTCGCTGCCGAGGCCGCCCGGCTGCTGGCCGCGGCCCAGCGCCCGGTGATCCTCGCCGGGGGAGGCGTACGCCGCTCCGCCGGAGCCCCGCGGGCGCTGGTCGCTCTCGCCGAGTCCCTGGACGCGCCGGTGGTCTCGACCTCCGGGGGCAACGGCTCGATCCCGCTCACGCACCCGCTGAGCGCTGGCGCGTGGATCGAGGACCGGTTCACCACCGACCTGCTCGACGACGCGGATGTCCTGCTCGCGATCGGCACCTCCTTCGGCGAGGTGACCAGCAACTACGGCACCTTCGCCCCACGGGGCCGGGTGATCCAGGTGGACGCCGAAGCTCGCGTGCTCGGCTCCAACCACGACGTGCTCGGCGTCCACGCCGACGCCGTCGCGGCCCTCACCGACTTGGCCGCGGCGCTTCCCGGCGCCGGTTCCGAGCCGGGACCGAAGCGGTCCGGTGCCCGGGTCGCCCAGGATCTGCGTACCCGGGTCCAGGCTCGGCTCGACGCCCAGGACCTCGCCGCCGAGCAGCGGCTGCTCGCCGACCTGCGGGCGGCCGTGCCCGAGGACACCGACACCTTCTGGGACATGACCATCGCGGCGTACTGGGCCTGGTCGGCCTGGGACCCACGCACCGGCGGCTTCCACACCGCACAGGCCTCCGGCGGTCTCGGCCTCGCTTTCCCCGCAGCGATCGGCGCAGCGGTCGGAACCGGAAGGCGTACGTTCGCGGTCACCGGCGACGGCGGCGCGATGTACTCCATCGCCGAGCTCGCCACCGCCCGCCAGCACGACGCCGAGGTCACCTGGCTGATCATCGACGACGGCGGCTACGGGATCCTGCGCGAGTACATGACCGGGGCCTTCGGCGCCGCCACCGCCACGGAGCTCGCCCGGCCCGACTTCGTCCTCCTCGCCGAGGCGTTCGGCATCCCCGTCCACGCCGCGACCCCCGAGACCGTCGGCGAGATCGTCGCCGGCACCTACACGACCAGCGGCCCCGCTGTCGTGGTTCTTCCGACCGTCCTCCGTATGTTCGCCCCCAGCTGATCGGACCTCTCATGGATCTCGCCATCATCGTCATCTACCTCGCCGCCATGGTCGCCTTCGGCTGGTGGGGCAAGTCCCGGACCAAGGACAGCTCCGACTTCCTCGTCGCCGGCCGCCGACTGGGTCCGGTGCTCTACACCGGCACCCTGTCGGCGCTCGTCCTCGGCGGAGCCTCCACCGTCGGCGGGGTCGCGCTCGGCTACGAGTTCGGCCTCTCCGGGGCGTGGCTGGTGGCGGCGATCGCCCTCGGTGTCCTGGCGCTCAGCCTGTTCTTCGCCGGGAAGATCCAGCGCCTGCGGATCTTCACCGTGGCTCAGATGCTGGCGTTGCGCTACGGGGTCGGGGCGACCGCGGCCTCGGGCGTGGTCATGGTGGCCTACACCCTGATGCTGGCGGTCACCTCCACGATGGCGTACGCGACGGTGTTCAACCTCCTGTTCGGCACCGACCGGGTCGTCTCCGTGCTGATCGGCGGCGTCATCGTGGTGATCTACTCCAGCATCGGCGGGATGTGGTCGATCACGCTGACCGACATGGTGCAGTTCGTCCTGCAGACCGTCGGCATCTTCGTCCTGCTGCTGCCCTTCACCTGGAACCACGCCGGCGGTCTCGACGGGATCAAGGCCCGGGCGACGGACTCCGTCTTCGACCTCGGCGCGATCGGCACCGGCACCGTGATCACCTACATCGTCGTCTACACCTTCGGGATGCTGATCGGGCAGGACATCTGGCAGCGGGTCTTCACCGCCCGTTCGCCGCAGGTGGCGCGCTGGGGCGGCACCGCGGCTGGTGTCTACTGCCTGCTCTACGGTGTGGCCGGCGCGCTGATCGGCACCGCGGCCTCCACGTTCGTCACGGTCGAGGACCGCAATGACGTCTACGCCACCATCGCCGAGTCGATCCTCCCGGTCGGCGTCACCGGCCTGGTGCTCGCAGCCGCCGTGGCCGCGATGATGTCGACCGCCTCGGGTGCCCTGATCGCGACCGCGACGGTGGCCCGCGCCGACGTGCAGCCATTGCTCGCCCGGCTGGTCGGACGCACCCCGGCGCGGGTCCAGGACGACGCGGAGAACCCCGAGCACGACGTGCTCGCCAACCGGATCTACGTCGTCGCGATCGGCGCCGTCGTCGTCGTGATCGCCTCGCTGCTCGACGACGTCGTCTCGGCTCTGACGATCGCCTACGACATCCTCGTCGGCGGTCTGCTGGTGCCGATCCTGGGTGGGTTCGTGTGGCGCCGCGCGACGGGTGCTGCGGCGGTGGTGGCGATGGCCGCCGGCACCGCCGCGACCCTGGGGACGATGGCGATCGTCGGCGACGTGCTCGCCAACGAGCCGGTCTACGCGGGCCTCGCGGTCAGCGCCGTGGCGTACGTCGTGGTCAGCCTGCTCACCCGCCCGACCGACCCCGCGGTGATGCGGGAGTGGACCGATCGACTCGCAGGTCGAGAGACCTCGGACCGAGCCACGTTCACGGCCCGATGAGGCCGAGCTGGATGGCGATGGGAGAGAGCGAGAAGCCGCCGGCGACGAGGACGGCGACGGCCATGGCGGCCGCCTTCGCCGCCTGACGCCGCTCGGCGGTCAGCGTCCAGCCGAGGGTCTGCAGGGAACTCCAGGTGCCGTGCCACAGGTGCATCCCGAGGACGAGCATCGCGGCGAGGTAGAGGGCGGTGGACCACCAGACGCTGAACGTGTCGACCACCAGGTTGAACGGGTCGTTCGTCGGGCCGCCGCGTACGTTGACCTTGCCGATCGTGAAGTTGGCCAGGTGCCACCCGAGGAAGAGGAAGATGACCAGGCCACCGGTGAGCATCGTGCGCGAGGCGAGCGACGAGGCGCGCCGCGGCGGCCGGGCGGCGTAGCGGCCCCCTGCGCGGCGGGCGCGTCGCGCGAGGACGATCGCGCTGGAGACATGCGCCACCAGCGCGCCGATCAGCCCGACGCGCATGATCCAGAGCAGTCCGGAGCGGGGGAAGATCGGCTCGCCCAGGGTGCGCAGGTGCTCGGCGTACTCGTTGTACGCATCGTGGCCGCTGAACGCCTTCAGGTTGCCGTAGACGTGACCGAGAACGAACGCGATGAACATCAGGCCGCTGATGGCCATGACGAGCTTCAGCGTGATGGTCGAGGACCATGCCCGGCGTCGCGATATCGAAGTGTGCACACCCAGTTGACCGGGCAGGGTCGCCGTCTGTGACACCTCGTCGCCGATCCATCTGAAAATGAGCATTGTCAAATTCGCTGGGTCGTCTTAGGGTCGGCGTTGTCCGGTTCGCCTGGAGAGAAGTGGTCTGTCATGGTCAAGCGTTCTGCTGTCATCCGTGCCGTCGTGGTGCTGCTCGCGGCCTCGACCCTGCTGATCGCCCCACCGGCGCAGGCGGCGGGAGGCGTCAACGACGCCGCGTGCCGGCCATCGGCCGACCACCCCAACCCGGTCGTCTTCCTGCACGGCCTGGGAGCCAACAAGGACGAGGACCTCAACTTCCTCCAGGCCGACGTGGCAGCGCAGGGCTACTGCACCTACAGCCTGACCTACGGCACCGGTGCGTACGGCCCGTTCGTCGGCGGGGTGGGGGACATCGCCAGGTCGGCGGCTCAGATCAAGGCCTTCGTCCTGGAGGTGCTGGCACAGACCGGCGCTGCGAAGGCCGACCTGGTCGGCCACTCCGAAGGAGGCTTCCAGACGCTCTACGTCACCAAGACCCAGGGGATCTCCGACCGGATCGACAAGGTCGTCGCCATCGCGCCGCCGACCCACGGCACCACCTTCGCCGGCCTCTACCGGCTCGGCATGGCCCTGGGCGCAGACGAGCTGGCCGGACAGGTCCTGACCACCTTCGGCTGCATCGCCTGCACCCAGCTGGTCACCGACGGCAGTGCCGTGCGCACCCTGACGAGCGGTCCGATCGCGCAGCCCGGCGTGACGTACACGATCATCCAGTCGAGGTACGACGAGCTCGTCACGCCCACCGAGACCGCGTTCGTGCGTGAGCCGGGCGTCACCAACACCTATGTGCAGGACGTCTGCCCGCACGACCCGGTCGGCCACATCGGCGAGGCCTACGACACCAACGTCTGGCACCTGGTCGAGAACGCGCTCGACCCGGCCGATGCCGCCCCCTTCGTCTGCTCGGTCGGGTCGCCCGGCTGATGGCGCAGGAGGGCCGTTCGTACGGCGGGCTGACCCGCGAGGAGCGTGACGCCCAGCGCCGCCAGCGGCTTCTGGAGACCGCCAAGGAGATCATCGGCACGCAGGGCTACGCGGCGACCACGATCCCTGGTGTCTGTGCCGCCTCGAAGGTGTCGACGAGGCACTTCTACGAGATCTATCCCGGCAAGGAGGATCTTTTCGTCGACCTCTACGACCGGATCACCGCCGACTCCTACGCCCGAGTGGCCGCGTCGTTGGCGGCGACCGCCGGCGAGCAGATCTTCGAGCGGGTGCCGGCAGCGGTGCTGGCCTATCTCGACCCGATGCTCAAGGACCCGCGCGTCGCCCGGATCGCGTTCGTGGAGATCATGGGCGCGAGCCCACGCATCGAGAAGCTTCGGCTCGACTACCGCGAGACCCTGGTCGAGATCGTGGGCACCGAGTGCTCCGCTTCCGTCGGCCGGGGCGAGATCCTCGATCGTGACTGGCGCTTCGCCGCGCTGGCACTCGTGGGAGCGGTGACCGCCATCGTCTACGACTGGGCGCTGCATCAGCCGAACTCGAGCCGCGAGCCGCTGGAGACCCAGCTGGCCCGGCTCGCACTCGTCCTGCTCACCTTCGACCCGCCGGGCTAGGGCCGTCCGCGTATCTCCTCGCCACCTGGGTACCGGCCAGGTGTACAGCGATGAGGAGGAACACATGTTCAAGAAAACAGGATTGCTGGCTGCCTTCGGTATCGGCTACGTCCTCGGCGCCCGCGCTGGACGTGAGCGCTACGACACCATCGCCGCCAAGGCGCAGCAGCTGTGGCACGACCCGCGGGTCCAGGAGACGGCGCACCGCGCCCGAGTCGTGGCCGAGGAGAGGACGGAGTCCGTCCGGCACACCATCCAGGACAAGATGCCTGGCGACACCCCGTCGTCCTCGGCATCGACCTCGACTCCCCAGACGACGCCGAGCGCCCCGCGTCCCCACACCACCACGGATCCGGTGACCGACATGCCGCGGGGGTGGGAGTCGTGACGCAGACCGATCATCAGACCGACGCATCGATGGGTGAGCTGGTCTCGCGACTCTCCACGGAGATGTCCAGCCTCGTGCGAGGCGAGCTCGAGCTCGCCCGCGTCGAGCTGACCGAGAAGGCCAAGCACGCCGGCAAGGGGGCCGGGGCGTTCGGCGCCGCCGGCCTGG
Source organism: Nocardioides sp. YIM B13467 (assembly GCF_042788075.1). Classification (NCBI taxonomy): domain Bacteria; kingdom Bacillati; phylum Actinomycetota; class Actinomycetes; order Propionibacteriales; family Nocardioidaceae; genus Nocardioides; species Nocardioides sp. YIM B13467. The sequence goes on along the minus strand of NZ_JBHZPJ010000046.1, from coordinate 3,782,676 downwards.
TGGCTCTCTACGGCGTCGGGGTCCTGATCGCCGCGACGATCCTCGCCCTGGCGCTGGTCATGGACGCCTGGCTGGCCGCGGTGCTGGTCGGAGTCGTGCTCCTGGTCATCGCCGGCGGCGTCGCCCTGTTCGGGAAGAAGCAGGTCTCCGAGGGAACCCCGATGAAGCCCGAACGCGCCACCGAGAACCTCAGGTGGGACGTGGAGGCCGTCAAGCACCGCCACGCCGAGGACCACACCCCGAGGAGTACGCCATGACGCAGCACCATGTGCCCCGGCCCGTCGAAGGCGGCGACGACAGCATCGCCGCCCTCGAGGCCGAGCTGGACACCACCCGACACGAGATGGCCGACACCCTCGACGAGCTCGCCGCGCGGCTGGATGTGAAGACGCGCGGGAAGGAGAAGGCTCACGAGGTGAAGCAGCGTGCGCAGGTGGCCGTCAGGTCCCGAGACGTACAGATTCGAAGCGGCATCGTCGCCGCGATCGTGCTCAGCCTGATCCTGATGCTGGCCCGGAGGAAGCGCCGGCTCAGCGACGCCGAGTAGGCCGGGTCAGCCGGTCGAGAAAGGCGACGAGCAGCGCCTCGCGCATCGCGGCGGAGGCCAGGTCGAGCATCGCGTTGACCTCGGCCATCCGCTGCGGCAGCGCGAGGTCGCCCTCTGCGCCGTCGGCGCCGACGAGCCCGGCGGCGAGCAGCAGGCCGTCGAAGTCCTCCTCGGACAAGGAGAACGGGTCGAGATCGCCGATGAACGCGGCGACGGCCGGGTCGACGGTGACCGGGCCCGCCGCCACGGCGGCCGCGACCGCCTCGCCGAGAGCGGCGAGAAGCTCCGGTACGTGGGGTAGCGTCGCCGCGCTCACCGACAGGTGGATCGTGGCGGGGGAGCCGGCGAAGGACATCTGCGGCTGGACGTACCAGCCACGCGCCGCCATCTCGTCGCAGACCGTGAACGGGTCGCAGCTGCCGTCGGTGGTGAGCGCGAGAAGCGTCGAGTCGGGAGTGCTGACCACGGCGAGCTCGGGCATGTCGCCGACCCCGTCGCGGATCCGGTCCACCGCCTCGAAGACGTCTCGGGCGAGCCGCTCGTACCCCTCATCGCCCAACGAGCGCAGCACAGCCCAGGCGCCGGCCAGCGGTCCGCCCGACTTCGTCGACTGCATCGTGGAGTTGAGCATGGTGTAGCCCGGCCAGGCGGCCGAGGCGAAGAACTGCGGCCGCCTCAGCTCCGGGGTGCGGTGCAGCAGCACCGAGGTGCCCTTGGGGGCGTAGGCGTACTTGTGCAGGTCGACGGAGATCGAGGTGACACCCTCGACCGCGAAGGTCCAGACCGGTACGTCCCGCCCCAGCCGCGTCGCGTAGGGCAGCACCCAGCCACCGATGCACGCGTCGACGTGGCAGCGGATCCCGCGCTCGGCCGCGGCGGCCGCGATCGCGGTGACCGGGTCGACGACCCCGTGCGCATAGGACGGCGCCGAGGCGACGACCAGCACGGTGCGCTCGTCCATCGCCGCGGCCATCGCCGCCGGATCCGCCCGGAAATCAGGCCCGACCGGCACCAGCACCGGCTCAACCCCGAAGTAGTGCGCCGCCTTGTGGAAGGCGGCGTGCGCGGTCGCGGGCAGCACCATCCGCGGCCGCTCGATCCCGGGATGGGCGTCGCGCGCGGCCTGCACCGCGAGCAGCACCGACTCGGTGCCACCGGAGGTGACCGTGCCGACCACGGTCTCGGGTGCGTCGAGGAGGTCGGCGGCCATGCCGACCACCTCGGTCTCCATCCGGAGCAGGCTCGGGAACGCGGTCGGGTCCAGGCCGTTCGAACCGGCGTAGGCCGCCACCGCCTCGCGGCCGATCCGGTCGATGTCGGGCAGGCCGGAGTCGTAGACGTAGGCGAGCGTGCGGCCGCCGTGCACCGGCAGGTCGGCGGCCTGCATCGAGCGGAGCTGGGTCAAGGCGTCGGTCATACGGTCACGGTCCCATCCTTGTCGCCGTCGACGTCTCCGTCCACGTCGGCGGCGGTGAGCGAGTAGCGCCGCAGCCACAGCAGGCTGAGCAGAGCCAGGCAGGCCGGCAGCACCGAGAAACCGAGCGTGATCGCGGTCAGCGCCGAGTCCGGCTGGGCGACGTCGCTCCCGGTCGAGGAGCGGTAGCCGCCGAGCGCGAGCACCGCGGCGTAGACCCCGGGCCCGAGCGCGAGCCCGAGGGTCTCGCCGGCGGTCCAGACGCCGGTGTAGACGCCGATCCGGCTCGACCCGCTGCGCCTGGCGTCGACAGCGGCCGCGTCGGGGAGCATCGCCATCGGGAACACCTGGCACCCGGCGTACCCGGTCCCGACCAGCACCACCGCGGCATAGACCAGCGCCACCGGGGCGGTCTGCGCGGTGGAGGCGAGCAAGGCGCCGGCGGCGAGGACGACCGAGGCGGCGACGTACCCGTTCTTCTTGCCGATCCGGGCGCCGAGCGCCGCCCACGCGGGGGTGAGCAGCAGCGCGGGGCCGACGAAGCAGACGAACAGGATCGTCGCCGCGCCGTCGCGGCCGATCACATCGCCGGCCAGGTAGTCGACGCCGGCGAGCATCGCGCCGAACGCGACGGCCTGGATCACGAACGTGATGAGCAGCCGGCGGAAGTCGGGCGCCGCCGCGACGATCCTCAGCTGGTCGCGCAGGCTGCCCGCCCCCGGCTGGACGGTGTGGACCGGCGCCCGGCGGGTGCCGACGTACGCACTGAACACCCCGGCCAGGATGAGCACAGCCATCACCACGCCCATCACCCGGTACCCGTCGCGGCCACCGACGGCGTCCCGGATCATCGGCGCGGTCGCGCCGGCGAGCAGGATGGTGAGCGCCAGGATCGCGACCCGCCAGGTCATCAGCCGGGTGCGTTCGTCATAGGACTCGGTCAGCTCGGCGGGCATGGCGACGTAGGGCACCTGGAAGAACGCGTACGCCGTCGCGCAGGCCAGGAACAGGGCCAGCACCCACAGCGCCTCGAGGCCGGTCGCCATCGACGGTGCCGCGAACAGCAGCGCGAACGTCACCGCCAGCGCGATCCCGGCCCGGCGCAGCCACGGCCGCCGCGGCCCTCGTGGGTCCACCGTCCGGTCGCTGATCCGGCCCGCGATCGGGTTCAGCACGACATCCCACGCCTTCGGCGCGAACACGATGAACCCCGCGGCCAGGGCGGCGATGCCGAGGCTGTCGGTCAGGTAGGGGAGCAGCATCAGGCCCGGGATCGTGCCGAAAGTGCCGGTCGCCACGGAGCCGGAGCCGTAGCCGATCCGTACGCCGAGCGGGAGGGTCGGGCTGGCGGGCATGCCCGACATAGTGCCGTGGCCGGACCCTCGGTGTCAGGGAACGTCGGAATTCCCCCGGTACGGCCGCGGGCTGGTGCAGTGCCGACTCGTACCCCGCGTTGGGTACATCTTTGCCGAACGCCGCCGTCCCGGCGCGCTGGGTAAAGAAAGGGCCCACGGTCGATGGCCGGTCTGATGCCGGCCGACGCACTCGGCGATCCGCTTCGATCGGAACGGTCACGGTGTCGGCCCCGTCGTTCAAGTTCCCCTCGTACGGGACCGGTTGCTACTACGGCAACGACTACAAGGTCACCGTTCCCGTCAGCGGCCTCGGTGCCGAAGGTGGTGACATCGACGTCGAGCTGCGCGTCACCGCCCCCGACAGGCCCATCGTCGACATGAACTTCGACTACAGGTCGGTGACGGCCAACGGCACGTACACGTTCACCCTCGACGGGTCCATGTTCTGCCACTACCTCGACAAACGAGGCACCTACACCGCGCAGGCCATCGTGACGGTCACGGACTGGGCGACGTTCGCCGAAACGAAGCGGACCGCCACGAAGACATTCACCGTCTCGAACACCCGCCGTGCCTCGCAGATCGCCTACACCGGCAAGACGAAGTCCGGCGACCATTCGTGGAAGGTCACCGGCACGCTCACCAGGAACGGCGTCCGGCAGGTCGGGAAGACCGTGAAGCTGCAGGTGAAGAAGGACGGCGTCTGGCGCACGGTGAAGTCGGCGAAGACGTCGGGGCAGGCAGGGAAGCGCGGCACCGTCGCGATCGTGTGGAACCCGCCCAGCTCGCGCAACTACCGCCTGTACTACGCGGGTGACGCCTACACGTACGCCGACGCGTCCGGGGCGTTCTGGCTCCGAAACCGCTAGCGGACGACGCGACCTGGGAGTCCTTAGGTCACCTGGTGACCTCAGGACTCCCAGGATCCCTTTCCCGGCGGTCGCCTCGACCTCGAGGCCAAGGGGAGTGGCAGACCGTCGGGGGACGGGCAACGAGCGCGTCACCGCGTCACACGACGGTGGTGTAGGACAGCACGAGCACGCCGATGGCGATGCCGAGGAAGCCCAGGCAGTTGATCCAGAGCTCGAAGCCGAGGAACCGTGCCCGAACGTGCGCGACGACCGCGGCGAGGAAGTACGCGACGACGCCGACGTTCGCGGCCAAGCCGATGCCCTCGTGCCAGATGCCGGCGAGCAGACCGGTCACGGCGAGCGACTTGATGGCGATGAGCGCCCACCAGTAGTCCTCGGGGAACGCGACGCCGTTGAGACAGGTCCGGATGAATCCGGCAGGCCGCAGGGACAGGGCCACGTCGAAAGCCAGCAGCCCGGCGAGCAGCAGCTGTGGCCAGTCGGGATCAGGAATGAGGGTCACGGTTCGGCCTTTCGCTGGCGAGGTGCTGCAGGACGGCGACGAAGTCCTCGCCGGGTTTCGGGTCGTTCGGGTCGCCCGTCCCGGCACTCATGAAGAGCGTGCCGAGATACGCGAGGTGCACGGCGATGGCTGTCTGATCCGCGACCTCGGGATTGAGGCCGGTCTGCTGCAGGGTCTGGGAGATCTCGCGCCGCAACGTCGCTGCGAGGTCGTGGAACACGCCTGCCCGATGCTTGCCGCTGACGAGTGCAGCGGCGTAGTCCTGCGCGAGGGTGGGGTTGGCGGCGAACATCTCCACGAAGGGGGCGAAGATGTCGAGCAACGCGCCGACGGCGTCCCCGTCGGGGGCCACGGAGGCCTTTGTGTCGCGTTTCTCGTGCACCTCGCCGATGCGACCGTCGAAGACCTCGACCAAGAGCGCCGACTTGTCTCCGACAGCCATCACGGTGCCCACGCTGACGCCTGCGGCCTGGGCGATGTCGCGGACAGTGGTCGAGTCGAACCCGCGCTCCTCGAACATCTGCGCAGCCACCGCGAGCACGTGCTGACGTGTGGCCGCCCGCCGTTCCTGGCGTTTCATGCGGCAGGCCGCCGTTGATGAACATGTTCACTGAACATGTTCATCAACCTATCCGGGTGCTGTCCCTCGCGTCAATCCGCTGAGCCGCGTCACCGGCAGGTCCGGCCGGGTAGGTTGGCGCCATGCCGCTCGAGACCGGTGCCGTCGCGCCCGACTTCACGCTCCCCGCCCAGGACGGTACGTCCGTCACGCTCTCCCCGCTGCTCGAGAAGGGCCCGGTGGTGATCTTCTTCTACCCGGCCGCCGAGACGGCGGTGTGCACCAAGGAGGCCTGCCACTTCCGTGATCTCGCCGGGGAGTTCGAGGCGCTCGGCGCCCACCGGCTCGGGATCAGCAAGGACAGCGTGGAGAAGCAGGCCGGCTTCGCCGCCAACCACGACCTCGACTATCCGGTCCTCTCCGATCCCGCCGGGGCGGTCGCCGAGCTCTACGGGGTGAAGCCCAGCCTCCTCGGCAAGCTCGGGCCGCTGCAGCGTACGACCTTCGCCATCGGCACCGACGGACGGATCAAGACGGTCGTCGAGGGGATGCTCAAGGCCGAGATCCACGCCGACGAGGCCCTCGCCGCGCTCAGGGACGACGTGGAATGACGACCACCATCGCCGTCACCGGGGCCACCGGCTACGTCGGCGGTGCCGTCGCCCGTGCGCTCGGCGGCTCAGACGCGACACTCCGACTTCTCGTACGGGACACCGCCAGAGCCCCCGACATCCCCGGAGCCGACGCGTTCGCGGTCACCTACGGCGACAGAGAGGCCGCGGTGAGGGCTCTCGAGGGCGTACAGACCGTGCTCATGGTCTCGGCCGCCGAGTCGGCCGACCGCCTGGAACAGCACCTCACCTTCGTCGACGCCGCCGCGTCGGCCGGGGTCGAGCACATCGTCTACACCTCCTTCTTCGGTGCCGCGCCGGATGCCGTCTTCACGCTCGCGCGCGACCACTTCGCGACCGAGGAGCGGATCAAGGCGAGCGGGATGGGCTACACCCTGCTGCGCGACAACTTCTACCTCGACTTCCTCCCGTCGTTGGTCGGCGAGGACGGCGTCATCCGGGGTCCGGCCGGCAACGGGCGCTTCGCGGCGGTCGCACGAGCCGACGTGGCGCGCTCCGCGGTGGCCACGCTCACGGCGCCGCAGCATCACCGAGGGCTCACCTACGACCTCACTGGCCCCGAGGCGCTCACCATGAGCGAGGTCGCCGACATCCTCACCGAGCATCGTGGGAGTGAGGTGCGCTATCACGACGAGACGATCGAGGAGGCCTACACGTCGCGTCGCCGTTGGGAGGCGCCCGACTGGCAGTACGACGCCTGGGTCTCCACCTACACCGCGATCGCCGCAGGGCAGCTCGACGGAGTCAGCACCGCCGTAGCCACTCTCACCGGGCGTGATCCTCTGAGCCTCCGCGACTACCTCGCCGCCGGCTAGCCTGCGATGCCACCCTGGTGGCGGATCAGGCCTCATGGACCATCGTCACGCAGCTGCCCGTTTCCTTTGCCTCGCGCATGGCGCGGTCTGAGAGGTCCAACAGGAGCGGTACCCCAGGAGGCACCGCGGAGGTCCACACCGCGACACCGATTGACGCCGTCAGGATCACCGTCCTCGGGGTCTGGTCCAGGGGCGTTGTTACGGTGATCGGCTTGCCTAGCTCCATTGCAAGTCGTTCGAGTTGCGCGTCCGGCGGCGGATAGGGGAGAACGAGGACGAACTCATCACCTCCGAACCGTCCCGCCAGGCTGCCGTCGTCCCGGCTGCGCAGGCGCTTGCCGATCTCCGCAAGCGCGGCGTTTCCGGCGAGATGGCCGAACGTCGAGTTCACTTCCTTGAACCGATCGAGGTCGATCCAGAGCACCGCCCGTGCATGTCCACTGGCCAGCAGCGCGGTGGTGTCGGCTTCCCACTGATCGCGCGTCAAGAGGCCGGTCAGGCTGTCACGGCGCGACGCGTCAATCTGCCCCTTGAGCTTGCTGATTTCGACTTCGAGCTCTTGAGCCCATGCTCGCGTTTCGCTCGTCCTGCGCGCCTCGAACCGACGGCGGTGCCTCTGCCAGAGTCCGTAGCCGAATGCGCCGCTGGCGGTTGCCGCGAACAAGGCGATCGCAAGCCTTGCCACTGGGCATCGTCCCCCGCCCGCCGTTGTCAGGACCGACCGGAACAGGCGTTCCGCACCCGCCTGTCGGCGTCGCAGCGTACCGATGAGCTCGCTGCATTTGGCCCGCTTGAGGTAGGGCGGCAGCAAAGATTGCGACCACGTTGGAGCACGTTTCCGATGTCGTAGCAGTCGCGTTGGCGTTGTGAGTCAATGGGCCGACATCCGTCGCCAACGCGCTGCTCGAGATCGGCACGGGACGTCACGGTGACGGTCGTGGTGCCCAATTGGCTGGAGTGGTGCAGCGACGACTTCATCGATCTCGAGCTCGCCCAGCCCGGCCTGGTCGTCCCCGCGACCGTGACCCACCCGGCCTTCTCGCGACCACGGCCGCTGAAGTGCCTTCCGCTCGTCGACGGCGAACCGGTGCGCCTCCTCGACGTCTTCCCGACCACCCTGTCCACCGTCGCCGAGTCCATCGACGAGCGCTTCGACGTCGATCCCCACCGGCGTACGAGCGACCACTGGATGGCGCTGGAGCAGAAGGAGATCGACCGCTTCCAGAGCAAGCTCATCAAGCGCATCCGCTCCGCCGGCGACCGCCGCGTCGGCCCCCGGTTCCTCCGCGACGTCATCCGAGTGTCCACCGCAGCGGCGGTCTTCCCGGGCCTCACCTGAGCTCATCGGATGCAGGTCGGCGGCTCTACGCACGCTCGGCTGGTAGGTGGAGATGCCTCCGTCGGATCGATCTGCCTGCGCGTCACCCGGATCCGGCGGTTCGAGCCGGGCAGGAGGGGAGTGCTGAACCTGCCCGGGGTGGGTACCGGTGAGATTCACACCGCGGTCGGGCCGACCGCAGGGAGGTCGTGGACAACATGAAGGTGGTCGTCATCGGTGCGTCGGGAAACCTCGGCAGCGCCGCCATCCGGGCACTCACCGCGGACGGGGCCGCCGAGGTCGTGGCCGTCGCGCGCCGCGCTCCGGACGGCCCTCGGTCCAGTCCCCATGCCTCCGTCGAATGGCGTGTTGCCGATGTGTCGACGGCCAACCTGGAGCCGGTGGTGGAGGGTGCCGACGCGGTCGTGCACCTCGCCTGGAAGTTCCAGCCGACGCACCGCCCCGAAGAGACCTGGGCCACCAACGCCGTCGGCACCCGCCGGGTTCTCGAGGCCGTCGCCCGGGCAGGTGTCCCGGCGCTCGTGTGTGCCTCATCGGTAGCTGCCTACTCACCGGTCTACCACGACGATCCGATCGACGAGACCTGGGAGACCGACGGGGCGTCTGCCGCCGCATACTGCCGGGAGAAGGCGTACGTCGAACGGGCTCTGGACGCCTTCTCCTGCAACCACCCCGAGGTCCGTCTGGTCAGGGTTCGGCCCGCGTTCGTCTTCCAGCGCTCCGCGGCCAGCGAGCAACGGCGCATCTTCGGCGGCGCCCTGGCCAGGCCCGCGCTTATGGACCGTCGGCGGATCCCGATGGTGCCGGTACCCGCAGGCCTGCGGTTTCAGGCGGTCCACGCCGGCGACATCGGCCGGGCTCTGGCCACCGCGGCGACCACCGATGTGACGGGCGCGTTCAACCTGGCTGGTGCGGGGGTGATCCGCCGCGACGAGATCGGTGAGCTGCTCGGTGCTCGAACGGTCGAGGTCCCCTCAGCGGCCATGCGTCACGGCCTGGATGCGGCCTGGCACGCACGGCTGGCGCAGGTCCCCGGCAGCCTGCTGGGCGCGGTCATGCAGTTGCCCCTGATGTCGACCGCCCGCGCTGAGCTGGAGCTCGATTGGCGACCGCGCCACTCGGCCATGGACGCGCTCGAGGCTGTCCTCTCCGGGATCCCGACGAAGGCGGGCAGCCAGCTCCCGCCCTTACGTCCCTGACGTCCAGAGAAGGAGCAGCCATGAACGACGACATGTTGCACGCCTACCTGCAGCACCACTGGGCAGGGTCCAGCGCTGGGGTCGCGATGTTCGAGCGGGTCGCCCGCTCGCACTCCGATACCGACGTCGCCGCCCGAGTACGACAGCTGGCGACCGAGATCAACGAGGACCGGGAGTACCTGCGGCAGATCATCGAGGCGACCGGAGCGACCCCGTCGCGCATCGCCGCGACGACGGGTCGGGCGGTGGAGTTCGCCGGCCGGTTCAAGCCGAACGGCCGACTGGTGCGTCGCTCGCCGCTCTCGGACCTGTTCGAGATCGAGGCACTGCGTGACGCAGTGACCGCGAAGCGGGCCGGGTGGCAGCTGCTGCGCGCCGCAACCGAGGACGACGTACGTGTCGACCCGCTGCGGCTGGACGAGCTCATCCGCCGCGCCGACGACCAGCTCGCCCGGCTCGAGGACCTGCACCTGCGGGTGGGGCGTACCGTCATCAGGGCCTGACGGCGATCAGCGGCAGCCCTCGACGAGGCCAGTGAACCCCACACCCGCCGTGTCCTCCTGGCAGGCGACCTCGCCGCGGCAGCCGATGTGGGGAGCGCCAGTAGATCAGCCTGGAATCAGCTTGGAGACGTGGTAGTGGCTCAACGTCCAGCCGGTTTGTCCACGTTGTGCGATGACGGTGAGGTAAACCGTCACGTCCCCATCGGGCCGCGTGAACAGCACTCGGGCATACCCGGCGAGGGCGTCCGGGGCGATCTCGCGTGTGGAGAGTAGCTCGTACGCCGCTCGTAGACCGACCGGCTGCTTGGCGTAGTAGTGGCTGATGTAGTCGCGCCCGACACCGGGAGCGGGGTCGAAGCCCTGGAAGAGCGCGTTCTCGGTGAAGAGGGCGGCGACATCGGTCGGCCGGTGTTCGGCGACAGCTGTGGCCCACTGGTCGAGCACGGTGCGCAGTTCGTGCTCCGCGCTGAGGGTCTCGCTGGTCATGGAGGTTCTCCTTCGGGTGAGGTGGGACGCTCAGTGGCCGGCGCTCTGGCCGCCGTCGATGTGGAGGAACTCGCCCGTGACGAACGGAGACTGCTCCAGGTAGAGCACGCCGCGGGTCACGTCGTCGATCTCGCCCAACGCTCCAACAGGGTGGAGTGCGGCGAGGAAGCCATGGGTCTCGGGTGAGTGCATGGGTGTCTTGATGATGCCGGGCGAGACCGCGTTCACCCGGATGCCTCGGCCGGCGTACTCGATGGCGAGCGACTTGGTCGCGGCCGCGACCCCACCCTTGCTGAGGGACGCCAGGACCGAGGGCACCGCTGCGGATGCGCTCTCGACCAGGGTGGTGGTCACACTGACCACATGCCCGCCCTCTTCCTGCTCGAGGAGTTGTCCGAGCGCCGCCTGCGTGATGTGGAAGAAGCCGTCCAAGTTGGTGCGCTTGATCGCCTCGTAGTCCTCGACGGTGTAGTCGGTGAACGGCTTGGCGACGAAGATGCCCGCATTGTTGATCAGCGTGTCGACCCGACCGAACCGCTCGATTGCCGTCGCGATCACGCGCTGCGCGACCGTGATGTCGCCGATGTCGCCGGCGACGGTCTGGATGTCGTCGGTCGAGGCCGACTCGATGGATCGAGAGTTGGCGACGACTGCGTAGCCGAGGTCCTGATAGGCCGCGACGAGCGCGGCTCCGATTCCTTGTGAAGCGCCGGTGATGATGGCGACCTTTCGTGTGCTCATGGCGACAAGAACATAGACGGTCGGTCAACTATTCCGCTAGGCGGTCGGTCTACAATCGGCAGCGTGGGACGGACTTCTGATGCGGGCGAGCGGCTCGTCGCTGCAGCCACCGAGTTGTTCGGCGAGCGGCCCTACAGTTCCGTCGGCGTGGCGGAGATCGCCGCCCGCGCCGGTGTGCAGAAGGGCTCGTTCTACTACTTCTTTCCGTCGAAGGAGGCCTTGGCGCTGGCCGTCGTCGACGCTCACTGGGTGTGGCAGCGTGGAGAGTGGACCGCGATCCTGGCGGGATCGGGCACGGCGCTGGAGCGTCTTCGGGGGATCTTCGATGCAACCGCACAGATGCAGGCGTCGGCACTGCGCGGGACTGGAGCGGTCACGGGTTGCCTGTTCGGCAATCTCGCCCTCGAAGTCAGCGCGATCAACCCCTCGTTGCAGAAGAGGCTCCAGGAGATCTTCGACGAGCAGGTCCAGATCATCGCCGAGCACCTGGCCGCTGCGGTGGACGCCGGCGAGATCGAGCTCGTGGACGCGCGGCTGGCTGCGAAGTCGATCGTGGCCCAGCTCGAGGGGCTCGTGCTCTTCGCCAAGCTGTTCAACGACCCTGGTGAGCTCGACGCCCTCTGGGGCAACAGTCTGCGACTGATGGGCATCGCCCTGCCTGCAGGGCAGTCGGCTCAGCTGTAGGGCGGACGCCGCTGACCTGCGCTCCGACTGCCGAGCGGGGGAGCGCGACGGCGCGCGGCGTGCACTGAAATCGGCGGCGGCGGGAATAGGGCCGTGTCCTCTACGTTTAGTAGACGGTCGGTCAACTATGAGCCGGCCCTGAGAGAAGGGACTCACCCCATGTCTGAAAACGTGAAGGTCACGATCGTCTACTACTCCTCGACCGGTACCACGGCCGAGGTCGCACGCGAGCTGGAGAAGGGACTGCTGGCCACCGGCGCCGAGGTGCGCCTCACCAAGGCCCCGGAGCTTGCCCCGCTCTCGGCCATCGAGTCGAATCCAGCGTGGGCAGCGAACCACGCCACCACGTCGGATGTCCCGGAGGCGTCACCGGAAGACGTCGCGTGGGCCGACGTCGTCCTCTTCGGCACGCCGACCCGGTTCGGAAACGTCTCCGCACAGCTCAAGCAGTTCATCGACACGCTCGGTGGGCTGTGGGCCGAGGGCAAGCTGGTCGACAAGGTCTACAGCGGGTTCGTCTCGTCCTCCAGCCTCCATGGAGGCCAGGAGACGACGCTGCAGTCGCTCTACACCTCGGTGCATCACTTCGGAGGGATCCTCGTCGCGCCCGGCTTCACCGACCCGGTCAAGTACGACGACGGCAACCCGTACGGAACGTCCCACGTGGATGCCCAGGGGACCAATCCGGTCGGTGACGTCACCCGGGCATCGGCCAAGCACCAGGCCCAGCGAGTGGTCGAGATCGCCCGGCTTCTCAAGTCCGGACGGGCAGCCTGAGAAAGGAGACGACCGATGGTTGAGTTCATCGTTGAGATCACGACCGTGGTCCCTGACGGGACCCCGCAGGCGGAAGTCGATCGACGTCGGGCCGCTGAGGCGGCCCGGGCTGCGGAGCTGGCGCTGAGTGGCCACCTCGTTCGGCTCTGGCGGCCGATCGGCGAGATGCGGAGCATCGGCCTGTGGGTCGCCGACGACGAGGCGGACCTGCGTGCGAACGTCCTGGAAACATTGCCGCTGTCCCCGTGGATGACCTTCGACGTCACCGCGGTGGCATCACATCCGAACGACCCGGCCGCTCGCGGCCACTGAACGACACACTCCGTCACCGCGCTGCACCTCGTCGGGCCCTCACGGGGCTGCGGTGAGGAACTGGGCCTCGCCACCACCGAAGGACCAGTCATCCTCACCGTTCTCCACGGCGGCGACGACGAGGTCAGCCGGCCGGGTGGCAGCGCAGCGTGCCGTCATCGAGGACGACGGACGTCTCGACCAGCTCGCCCGGATCAGGACCCGCACCTGCGGGTGGGGCGTACCGTGATCAGCGCATGACGATCGAGCCCGCGGGTTACCTGGTGTCATGACGTCACCGACCTGTCTGATCCTGAACTGCACCCTCAAACGCTCGCCCGACGAGTCCAGCTCCGAGCTGCTCGGGTCCCAGATCCTCTCGGCGCTCACGGACCACGGGGTGAAGGGCGAGGTGGTCCGGGTCGTCGACCACGACGTCCGCTTCGGAGTGACCACCGACGAGGGTGATGGTGATGCGTGGCCCCAGCTGCGCGAGCGGATGCTCGCCGCTGACGTGCTCGTGCTGGTCACCCCGATCTGGCTGGGCCAGCCGTCCTCGGTGTGCAAGATGGTGCTCGAGCGCCTCGACGCCGAGCTCGGCGAGACCGACGACGCCGGCCGTATGCTGACCTACGACAAGGTCGCCGGGATCGGCGTCGTCGGCAACGAGGACGGCGCCCACCACGTCACCGCCGAGCTCTGCCAAGCCCTCAGCGACGTCGGCTTCACCATCCCCGCCGGCGCGGCGACCTACTGGGTCGGCGAGGCCATGCAGGGTGTGGACTACAAGGACAAGAAGCCGACACCGGAGACCACCGCGGGAACGACAAGGACCCTGGCCCGCAACCTGGCCCACCTCGCCGGCCTGCTGGCCGAGTCGCCCTATCCGGCGGGGGAGTGAGGTGACGTCAGCGGCGCTCGTTCACGCTGTGACCGCCGCGGCGGGTCGGCGGGCGGGGATGCGGCGACGCCAAGCGACCAGGCCGACGGCGGCGGACAGTGCCACCGCCGGTCCGGTCAGGATCGCGCCGTAGAAGGCTTGCTCCGTGGTGAAGGGCACCGTGTACGTCAGCCACAGCAAGGCGGTCAGCGGTAGGCCCGCCAGCATCGCGGTGTGATGGATGCGCCATTCCTCGCGTGCGGTGCGGTCGTCCGCCTCCCGCAGGTTGAGGGCGGTGAGCGCGATGCCCAGGGCGTTCGCAACGATGGCCGTGATCGTGATCCGGTCGAGGCCGTCGAAGGCCGCGGCGTACCCGACGGTCAGGGCGGCGGCACCGATCGTGGACACAACCAGCGCACCCCGTTCGAGCGCCGGCCCCGGCAGCGGGGTGAGTTGCTCGCGCCTGCGGGCGACCGGCACTCGGCGTGACGCGAAGGCCGCCGCCATCGGAGCCCATACGGCCAGGACGCTGGCGCCGGCGAGGTTCGTGACCAGCTGGGTCGAGTCCGGCCAGGCAAGGCCGAACAGCAGGTAGAGGACGCGGAGGAACGGCGCCGTGCAGAGCAGGGCGAAGGCGTACGTCATCAGGATCCGGTGGCTGGACAGGTGGCCACGCCGGATGGCGAGCCAGCCGAGCAGCGTGGCCACCAAAGTGCCGATCGCCAGTGCCCACAGTTGCAGGTAGAACGCCGGGCCGTCGAAGGTCCCGTCCGGGCCGACGAGGAGCAGGTAGGTGATCGCGCCGATCATCGAGACGACAGCCAGCGAGCACTGTACGCGGCCGACCTGCCGGTGGACGGCGATCTTGGTCCGGCTGCGGCGTGAGAGCTGGAAGACGGAGAGCGAGATCGCGAGCGCGCCGACGGTGGTGTGTGCCAGAAGGACCGTGCGGTGCTGCCCGTAGTTCTCGTGCTGGACCTCGTGGATCGAGCCCGGCCCGAGCGCCTGTCGCTCGCCGACGACGCCCGCGAACGTGTGGTCCCAGAGCCGGGGCGCGTCGTCGGTGAACAGACGCGCCGTGAACTCCAGCGCCATGGGGGCGTAGAGGAGCACCACGACTGCTGTCGCGATCCAGGCCGAGCGCGCACACAGATCCCTGCGAGTGATGGACATATCGGCATCATATGTCCAATTTGGACTGTGGGTCCAAAATAGGTTCGACGCCTCCCCTACGATGGGGGCATGGCAGGTGATCCCGGCACCCAGACCTCGGCGCGCCGAGGTGCAGCACGCCAGGAACGGACCCGCTCGGCGATCCTCGAGGCGACGGAGACCGTCCTTGCGACCAGCTCCATAGACGCCGTCTCTATGGCGGAGATCGCCCGCCGCGCGGGAGTGTCGCGCGCGTCGGTCTTCGGCCACTTCGGCACCAAGGACGAGCTGGTCGCGGCCGCCGTCGAGCGCATCGCCGGCTACGCGATCGAGGGGATGCAGCAGGCGTACGAGGCCGATGGGTCGGCCTTCGATCGCGTCATGGCCTCGGGGTCGGCCTACCTGGAGATCCTCGTCGAGCATCCGGCGATGCTGCGCTACCTCGTCGCGCGGACCCTGCGCACCTCGACGTCGCCGATCGATCAACGCGTCGAGGATCTGATCGAAGCCCTGCGGGCGGAGTTCGAGGTCCAGATCCAGTCGGCCGTCGACGCGGGAGAGATGCGCCGGCTCGACTCGCGCCTGCTGTCCTACTTCCTGTTCGGCGCGTGGCCCGGTGCCGTGGCCCTCGCTCTCGGTCCGCCGGAGAGCCGGCTCAGCGTCGACGAGGTCAGGACCGCGATCGCGACCGCGCTCGAGGTCTTCGAGCGCGGGCTGCGACCGTGACCCCGCCCGGGGATCCGGCCCGTGTCGCCTCGGCCGGCGACCCCACGCCAGCTGACCTCAGGTGAGAAGGGCGGTGATCCGATTGGCGCATTCGACGACTTCGGCGCCGTACATCTGGCCAGGCGAGGAATCGATACGCGACACCGGCACGACGACGCAGACTGCCGCGAGATAGGCGCCGTCACTGATCACTGGAGCGCTGACGCTGCTGAGTCCGGCCGCGCGCTCTTGGACGGACTCGGCCCAGCCCTCGCTGTTGATGTCGCCCTGGAGGGCCCGCGCAGCCGACCCGCCGTGGGCGAGCGGGATGGCCGTACCCGGCTGGAAGTGTGCCCGTAGTTCATGGCTGGCGTTGACCTCGGCGCTGCACACGCGCTGGTCGCCTCGGGCGACCCAGAGCATCGAGGTCTCGTTGATCCGATGTGAGAGGTGCTCGAGCAACGGAGTAGCGACCTCGACCATGCGCGTGGTCAAGAATCTGGGCCCCAGATGGAAGCGACCGTCGGGCGAGCGCTGAAGCAGCCCATGGCCCAGGAGTGCATTGGCGAGCCGCGCCGCCGTGGGAAGGCTCATACCGAGGGCCTTGGCGATCTCTGTGGCTGTCGAGGGGTTGAACTCGCACAGGTCGAGAATGGCGACCCCCTTGTCGAGGACCCCCACTCGCCTTTCCTGCCTTGCCTCATCCACACCGGGGAGGTTACCGGTTGGGGTAAGCGCTCTCGCGCATCGCTTGTGTGTTTCGGGGGCGGAGGCCTGGGGACGGCGTGTCGAACCGCTGGCGGGACTTACTCACAGTGAGGTCGGCACGACCACGCCGAGCAGCGCAAGTATCGGGGCGGCGACGACCACGTATCCGGTGTAGCAGAGCATCCGGCGCTGCAGGCGGCGACGATCTTCCACCTCCGCGCTCGAGAGCACGATGACACCGTTGGTCGAGAACGGGCTGACGTCCACCACGGTTGCGCAGAACGCGAGCGCTGCGATGAAGCTGACTGCGGGGAGGTCCCCGGTCGCGAGCAAGGGCGCGGCTATCGGCAGCGAGATGAGGATGATGCCGATCGAGGAGCCAACCGCGGAGATGATGCCGACGGCCAGGAACAGAACGAGCGCGGTGAGCAGCGGCCAAGGAAGCTCGGTCGCCTTCTCGCCGGCGAAGTTGATCGTCCCGTTGGCGGTCAGGACGCCCATATAGGTCACCACTCCGCAGACGAGGAGTGTCGCCGGCCACGCGATCGATCCCATGGCTGCCTCGGCGCGACGTGGCGCGATGAGCAGGAGGAAGGCGCTCAGGCACATGGATGTGACGCCCACGTCCAGTCCGCTCAGCACCGCGACCAAGAGGACGCCGATGCTGAGAAGTGTGACCACCGGCTCCCACCTCGTGCTCGAAGAGGTGGGAGCTGGCTCCGTTGTGACCGTCGGCTGCAAGGTCGCAACGAGCTGAGCGGAACTTCGATCGCTTCCGGCTGCATCCTCGAGGTCGCCACCTGCGGCGCCACGCCCCCGTGCCAGAGGGCTGCTGCCGTCGTCGTGGCTGCCGTTCGTAGGGTCGGCGGAAGGTCTGCTGCGGAGCAGGTCCCTGCCTCGTACGGCGAAAAGAGCAACGGCGAACACCACGTTCAGAGTGAACGGAACGAAGAAGAGCGTCAACGGTGGCACGTCGATACCCAGGTCGCCTGCGACCGTGCCGACACCAGCCGAATAGACGGTGATCGGGGAGAACGCCGTGCTGAGGGCTCCGTGACTGATCATCATGCCCATCAGCAGTGGGTCGATCTTGTACCGCCGGGCCAACGGCATCGCGATCGGTGCCAGCATCGCCACAGCCATCGGCGAGCCGAGCGCCATCAGCACGGCGGCGAGAAAGAACATCAGCCACACGATGGCCCACGGTCTGCTCCGCACGAGACGCAGCGAACTCCTCATGATCAAGTCAACTGTTCCGTTCGCGCGGGCGATACCGAATAGCAGCG
This sequence comes from Nocardioides sp. YIM B13467, assembly GCF_042788075.1. NCBI lineage: Bacteria > Bacillati > Actinomycetota > Actinomycetes > Propionibacteriales > Nocardioidaceae > Nocardioides > Nocardioides sp. YIM B13467. Next base: position 3,765,229 of record NZ_JBHZPJ010000046.1, on the reverse strand, counting down.
TCAGCCCGACAACGATGACGAACAGGTCGCCCGGGAAGTACGAGATCACCTCCTCGGCCGAGAAGCCAGATGCAGCCCCGCCGACGATGAAGGCGGCTGCGAACCCGAGGAGTCCCATATTGATGGGCCGCGTCGTCGCTATGGCGAAGAGCGCCGCCAGGACGGCGATGGAGACGAAGTAGACCATGCGTACCTCCGGACTGGGTGAGAGTCTCATATAATGAGAGCGATCAGTCACCATGTGGAGTGACGTGGGTCACTCTATGGCGCGCGCCACACGCTGGCAAGCGATGCGAAGGCAAGTGGTGAGTGGATGCCTCGGGGTCGGGCAAGGCTTGCAGGAGGTCCTTTGCGCGCGTAGCCTGTCAATATCTGACAGGTCACTCTCATATAATGATAGGAGCGCCGATGTCGATTCTCCCGACGGAGCCTTCCGCCGCCCACGGTCCGCTGGCTGGTCTACGCGTTCTCGAGGCTGCCAACGTCTTTGCCGGCCCGTTCGCTTCAACCTTGCTCGGAGACTTCGGTGCGGAGGTGCTCAAGGTCGAGATGCCGGGTGTGGGCGACCCGCTCAGGATGATGAATCCCTTCGACGGCGACGAGCCGCTGATGTGGGCCTCGATGGGCCGCAACAAGAGGTCCATGACCTTGGACCTTCGTACCGAGACGGGCCGAGACATCTTTCTCGAGCTGGTCGCCGAGCACGACGTCCTGATCGAGAACTTTCGTCCGGGAACGCTCGATCGGTGGGGGCTCGCCGTCGAGGATCTGCGTGCCGCGAACCCCGATCTGGTCATCACCCGCGTCAGCGGCTTCGGGCAGACAGGCCCGAATGCGCAGATGGCGGGCTACGGCACTCCAGCCACTGCGTTCACGGGCTATGTCTACGGCACGGGCTTCCCCGACAGGGAGCCGGTCCTGCCGCCGATCTCGCTGGTGGACTACGTCGCCGGACTGTTCGCCGCCTTCGGGACCTTGGTGGCGCTGCACCATCGCGATGTCGCCGGCGGGCCTGCTCAGGAGGTGGACGTTGCGCTCTACGAGTCGCTGCTGCGCTTCCTCGAGGGGATGATCGCGCAGTACGACCGTCTCGGAACATTGACCGAGAGGCAGGGAAATCAGTTCCCCGCCAGTGTCCCGTGCGGACTGTTCAAGGGCAGCGACGATGTCTGGATGGTGCTCTCGACCAGCAGCGACCGGACCTTCAATCGGCTGGCGGAGCTGATGGGCAGGGCCGAGATGCCGTTTGACCCCCGATTCCACACGAACCGGGCACGGGTGGAGAACCGCAGGGAGGTCAACGCCGTGGTCGAGCAGTGGTTCGGCGAACGAACCGGGGACGAGATCCAGAAGCTCTGCGATCAAGCAGGTGTTCCCGTCAGCCGTGTGAACAGCATGGCCGACGTCTTCGCTGACTCCCACGTGCAGGAGCGTGGATCTCTTGTCGAGATCGCGCACCCGGCACTCGGAACGGTCACCATGCCGGCTGTCGTACCGCACCTGACGGCCACGCCTGGATCGGTGAACAGTCCCGGCCCCTCCCTCGGCCAGCACACCGAGGACATCCTCGCCGCGCTGGGGCGAAACAGTGAGCAAATCGAAGAACTTCGCGCACGAGGAGTGATCTGACATGGTGGTCACCATCACCGACGTAGTCCTCCGTGACGGCCTGCAGGACGAAGACGTCATCGTGAGTACCGGCGACAAGGCTCGCATCGCCCGGGCCCTCCACGGTGCTGGCGTTTCTCAGCTCGAGATCACCTCGTTCGTCAACGGGGCGCGGGTTCCGCAGATGGCCGACGCGGCCGAGGTCGTCGCCCAGACCGCCGACATTCCAGTGCGTCGGATCGCGCTTGCGCTCAACGCTCAGGGTGTGCGCCGCGCGGCCGCAAGCGGTGTCGATGCGATCCAGATCGCGGCCTCGGCGAGCAACGCCCACAGCAGAGCCAACGCCGGTCGCAGCTCGGAGGCTGCGCTCGAGCAGCTTCACGAAGCTGTGGCCGAGTTTCCGGGCATTCCCATCATCGCCGGGGTGTCCACCGCCTTCGTCTGCCCCTTCGACGGCCCAGTGCCGCTGGATCAGCTGATGAGGGTGGCCAACCAGATGGCAGCGATGGGCGTGGAGCGGATCTCGATGGCCGACACCATCGGCATCGCGACAACCGACCAGGTGATCACCGCCGTCCATGCGGTGCGAACTGAGCACCCCGACACGGAGATCGGACTCCACCTGCACGACGCCCAAGGCCAGGCCCTGCGAACCGCGGAGGCCGCGCTCGCGGCAGGAGTCCGCCATTTCGACAGCGCGCTCGGCGGCTACGGCGGCTGCCCGTTTGCGCCGGGAGCACACGGCAACGTCGCCACCGAACGGCTCGTCAGTCTGTTCCATCAGCTCGGCGCGGAGACCGGCATCGACCCAGAGGGACTTGCCGCGGCCAACGTCATCTTGGAGGACGCTCTCGCGCGCGGCACCAAGGTTGCCCCCATCTGAGGGCTCGCGGCCCAGCACGAACGAGGAAGCCGGACCGAATCGTCCCAGTACGGTTGATGACCCGCCCGACCCGCACGACCCGCACGGAGCCCTTGTCCCTTGGTAATGGCGATGTTGCCGCCCGGTCTGGGCGATCGAGCGAGCCGGGACCACGGCGTCACGTTCGGGTGACCCAGGTGATGAGCATCCCAGTGGAGCATGCGTTGGCATCGGACGACGGTGCCGCCTTGGTGGCGGATCTTGCTCAGAAGGTCGGTGAGCCGATCCACCGGCGTCGTTGATGTGTGCCATGCCATGGTGAGCCTCCCTACGGCTCTCGGAGAGGGTGTGTCCAGCTTTGTGTCGATGGGATACACGCCGGCTACCGATCGTTTCGTGATCGGTAGCCCGTCTCGTCAGTGTTGCGTCATGCGGACGCCTCGCTGGCGCCTGCGTTGGCCTCGAACAGGAAGTCCCTCGATGCCTCGACGAGGGCGCGGACCTGGGCGAAGTCGTGATGGAGCAGCTCGCCGCGGAACTTGCGCGCCGAGCCGGCGACGAAGACGGTGTCCACGTTGCCTGCGTGCGTAAACGCCGTGACGGTCGCGACCGGGTTGGACAGCGGAGCGGTGTTGACGTCAGTCGCCCTGACGAGTACCACGTCGGCGGCCTTGCCCGGCGTGAGTGACCCCACGCGGTCTGCGAGGCCGGCGTTCGCCGCACCGCCCATGGTCGCGTAGGTGAGAACCTCTTCCGGGGTGAGGTGTTCGGGAGCAGCATCCGCGCCGTCGACCAGCGCAGTGCGGAAGGTCCGGCCACGGTGGCCGTTGAGGAGGATCTGCATCTCGGCGAACATGCTGAGGCCGTAGCTGACCTCGTTGTCACCACTCAGTCCCGGAATGATGCCCATCTCGCGGACCTTGTCGATCGGCGGCGTCGAGGTGCCCAGCCCGAAAGCGGCGTCGGAGCGCGGCGCGAGGTTGACGCTGGCGCCGGATTCTCGCAGCATCTCCCAGACCTTGTCCGAGAGATCGAAGCAGTGGTTGTAGGTGTGCTGGGCGGTGAGCAGTCCCCGTGCGCTCAGCTCGGCGAACACGTCGTCGACGTTCTCGATGTGGGCGCCCATCTCGTGAGAGACCCACAGGCCTTCGGACCGGGCGAACTCCCAGAGCTCGGCGGAGGGGTAGAGGTCGAACAGTCGAAGGGTGAGGAGCTGGTCGTTGGAGCTGAAGTACTCCGAGCGGAGCCGCAGGACATCCTTCGGCCAGTTCTCGGGCGGGCCTGCAACCGGTGCGCCGACGGCGTGGACCGCCCTGATCCCAGCGTCACGCAGGCCTTCCACCGCGGCGCTGGAGTGATCGGGGGTGAGCGAGTTGTGCGAGTTGTCGATGATCGTCGTGATGCCGGAGTCGAGTGCGACGAGCGACGTGATCAGGTTCCCCACGTAGCTGTCGTGGGGCCGGTACAGAGGCCCGTATCCGAATGCGGTGTAGCCCAGGTACGACCCGAAGTCGAGCGTGGGCGCCGAACCTCGCAGCTGCCCCTCCCACGCGTGCACGTGGGAGTCGACGAACCCGGGCAGGACGATCATCGCCGAGGCGTCGACGACGATCGCGTCGGCATCGTCGAGGCCGACCCCGAGCTCAGCGATCTTCCCGTCGCGGATGAGCACGTCCGCTGACTCGAGGTTCCCGTGGCTCGCGTCCTGGGTGAGGATCGTTCCGCCCTTGATGAGAACGGCGCGATCGCCGTTGTTCGCGATGAGTGCGTCGCGCGTTGCGAGGTCGTTCCCGGGCGCCGATGCGACCGAGGGCGAGGGGGAGCCGGCGGGCTGCTGTGCGAAGTTCGAGTAGTTGTTCACACATCGAGTTCACCTCAGGTGTGACGGATGTCTCTTGCTCGGAAGTCCCAAAGTGATTCGATCGGGTAGGACGCAGAGTGCAACGCGCTTGCGCCGTTGACAGCTGTTCCGCGCGCTGAGCAGCGCCTCGCGGTGTCGACAAGGTCGACGAGTTGGGCGTTGCGGCCGAGACGCTGCTCAATGTCGAGCGGTGTCCGGGCCGTAGACTCTGGCGAGGAGGAGGGCGGTCCAGAGCTCGGCCTCGCGGTGATCGATCGGCCGGCCCAACAACTCCTCGGCCCTCTTGAGGCGGTAGACCACGGTGTTGCGCGCGACGAACAGTCTCGCAGCGGTCGACTGTGGGCTGCGCTTGCATTCGAAGTAGGCGAGAACGGTCTCGCGAAGGTCTGCGACGTGTGCTTCGTCGGCAATCAGGCCGGCAAGCTCATCGTGCATGAAGGCCCGAGCGTTGATGGGATCGCGCGTGAGCAGGGCCACCAGGCTCACGTCGTCGAAGGCGACGGCTTCGCCCAGGTCGCCGTCTCGTATGCGCATGACGCGCGCCGCCTCTTGTGCCTGCCGATGGCTCGCCCGGAAACCGTCGGCCCCGTGGCCGACGCGGCCCACTGCCACCCCGAGCCCGGGGACGCCCAGCGATTCGACGATTTCGTTGAGGTCAATGAGTCTGGTCGCGCTCCCTGCCCATGCCCACACCTCGCTCTGTCCGACCGGAATCAGCACATTCTGCGAGGCGTCGATCCGGTCCATCACCTGGTGACCCAGGGTCTGCAACGCCGTGGTGTCGTGCGGATCCGGATCGCGTACCCACATCACCAGCGCCAGGTGATAGCGATGTTCGATCTCATAGCTCAAGAGCCGCGAGGACTTGCGTAGGTCGACCTCGTCTCCGTCGAGCACGGCGCGGACTGCCTCGTCGCGCGCCGCGTTGGCGCTGCTGACCCAACGCTCGTACTCCTCTGTGTAGGCGTCGCCGACCCCGTTCGCAAACGGGTTCACAAAGTCGAAGAGCACGCGGGAGATGAGTTCGAACTGGACCGCCTGCTCGTCGGGAGGCACCAGGTCACGGCAAGCCGCCATGTAGTAGTCGGCGAGCCAAGAGTGGCCGTCTCGTATGGCAGCCCACACGGCGGGAAGCGGGATTCGGCGGTGGACGTAGTCGCGCATCTGCTCGACGACTTCGGGAGTCGCTCCCTGTTCGGCGACCTGCCCTGCGTCGATGCAGACGAGCGTACGGATGGTGGACGACTCGGTCCCCAAGCGCATCGAGTGGATCGCGCTCTCGCCGGTTCCGAGGACCGACATCTCGTCGACGACTCGGATCGCCATCTCCCGGCCGACCTGGATCGCCCACTCGACCGGACCCGTCCCGACCTGGGCGGCAGCCTTCTCGATGGTTTCGCGACTGCAAACCGTGTCGTACGGACGGTTGGGATCGGGGCGCAGCTCGCGAACCCAGTGACCCTGCATCNCTCGCCTACCGCGACGGCGCCGAGGTCGTCGCCACCGTCTGGGCCTTCGGGCTGGGCGCGACCCAGCCCCACGACGACCTCGTCGCCGCGCTGAACGACGGCGGCCTCGGCGATCTCGCCCCCGTCGCCGCCCGCACCCTGCTCCACTTCGTCTACGGCCACGCCGTCGACGAGCAGACCCATCTCCAGGCCGCCGCCGCGGGCGCCATCGAGGACGACGTACGCGACACCGACGACTTCGTCACCGGCCTCGGCCTGATCGCAGCCGGCATCTCGATGGCCAAGGCCGTCCGCGAGGCCTCAGCCGATCGCTGAGGACCGGCGCCTGCGCAGCAGCAGGACCGCCCCGGCCCCGACGACGAGGCCGAGCGCTCCGCTGAGCACGGCCACCCACGGGGAGAGGTTCCGTTCGGCGTCTCGCGCCGACTCGGTCGCCGCCGGCGCGAAGGTCTCCGCCATCTCCGGCTCCCGGGCGAGCTCGAGGTCGCTGGTCAACGCAGCCGGGTCCTCGATCGAGAACGTCCACTTGGACAGCCGGTTCTCGCCCCGCTCGACCAGGTTGTCGAGTACGTCGTCGTGTACACCCTCCTCGACCAGCTCCACCGCGGCCTCGGGCTCATCCGAGGTGGCCCAGGCGGCGACCGGCGACCGGAACGTGCGGTCGAGGGTGAAGACCGTGACCTCACCGATGTCGTCGGCGACCGAGCTGAGCCGCATCGGATAGACGAGGGTCGGGGTGTCGAAGGTGAGCACGATCGGGTCCGCGTACCCGTCGAACGGCTGGTCGCCGCGCATCTTGACCGCCGTGAACCGCCAGCCGTCCTCGAGATAGTCGGCGATGACCGGTTCGAGCTCCGGCTTGGCCGCATACCCGTTCGTACGCAGCCAGGCAGCCACCCCGCTCGCGTCGCCGCCCTCGATGACCGTCGCGACGACGTCCTCGAGCACCGTCCGTGAGATGACGTCGGGAGCGGCTCCGGGCGGCGCCCCGGCTCCGTCTTCGTCGAAGAGCGACCAGTCCTTCTCCGGCGGCGGGGTGGTGAGCCGCGCCAGCTCGTCGAACCGCTCCGGGTCTCCCTGGGTGACGTCTGGGACGGTCGGCGTCGGCACCAGGACCGCGAGGTCGGGCGTCTCCGTGGTGATTCCGAGCAGCATCTCGAGCCGTTCCCGCTCGCCCTCGTCCGCCCAGCTCAGGAACGCGATCTCCTCCCCGGCCTCGACGGTGTGCCCCTCCGGGACGTACGCCGCTCCGCACGCGCATGCACGCGCGGCACCGGGGACCAGCAGCAGGCCGGCGATGAGCGCGACCAACGCGACGCGAATCGCTCCACGAGACATGGTGGACAACCTATCGGTGCTCACGCTGTCTCGACCTCCGCGCCGTGCAGCTCGGCGAGCATCACGGCGCCGGCGAGGTCGAGCTTGGTGCCGCGCAGCGATGCGGCGGTGAGGTCGACGCGGTCGAGCCCGGCCCCGCGGAGGTCGGCACCGTGCAGTGTCGTCTCCTGGAGCGTGGCTCCGTCGAGCCGGGTGTCTCGCAGGACCGCGTCGGTGAGGTCGGCCAGCGACAGGTCGGCGTCGCGCAGGTCCACTCCGGACAGGTCGAGCCGAGCGAGGTTCGCGCCCCGCAGTGAGACCCCGCGCCACACGCCGCCGGTGACCTTCAGCGGCCGCAGGGTGCAGTTCGAGAACTCGCTCCCGCTGAGCTTGCACCCCTCGAACGTCGAGTCGAAGAAGTTCGTCCGCCGGAAGTCACACCCGACGAATGCCGAGCCGACGTGGGTCGAGGCGTTGAACCGGCCGCCGTGGAACGTGCAGTTCTCGAAGAGCGCCGCCGACGTCGTCGCCTCGGTCAGGTCGACATCGGTGAAGACACAGTCGACGAACCGCGCGCCGGTGAGGTCGGCTGCGTACCAGTCCTCGTTGCGGAAGTGCTCTTCGGTCGCCTCGGCGGGTGGGTTCGGCATGGCGCACACCCTGCCACCCGCCACCGACACTCAGACGGTCCGGATCAGTCGTGCTGGGTGAACCACTCGTCGAGGAGGGGCCAGGTGTTGTCCCGGGCGGCGCGGCCGGTGAGCAGGCCGAGATGGCCGCCGGGGACGATCTCGAAGCGGAGCTCCTCGGCGCCGGTGAGCAGGTCGACCAGCGGCCGGACCGAGGCGACGGGACCGATGCCGTCGTTGGCGCCGGCGACGACGAGGGTGGGCTGCTTGACGTCGCGCAGGTAGACGGAGTGGTCGTCGCTGATGTCGATCTGCCCGCTGAACAGCGCGTTGGTGCGGAAGAAGTGGTGGTAGAGCTGCCCGAACGTACGCCCCGGGTAGGCGATGATGTTGTCGGTGAACCGGTCGACCGCCTCGAGCTGGGCGAGGAACTCGCGGTCGGCCAGGTTGGAGAGCTTCGCGACCGGCTTGGTGAACATCTTGTCGACCGAGGAGATCTGAAAAGCCCACCGGACCAGCGGCTTCGGGGCGCCTCCGAAGGCCTGGTAGGCGGTGGTGACCAGGTTGCCAGGCGGCAGGTTGAGCAGCGGCCGCAGCGGCGCGATCAACGGCACCTGACGTACGTCGCAGGGCGAGCCGAGCACCGCCAGCGAGGCGATCGGGAGGTCGGGGGCGTCGGCGGCGGCGAGCATCGTGAAGATGCCGCCCAGCGACCAGCCGACCACGTGCACCGGCCGCCCGCCCGCGTGCTCGGAGACCGACCGGATCGCCTCCGGCACGACGTGCGCGATCCAGTGCTCGATCCCGAGACTGCGGTCGGCGAAGTTCACCTCGCCGTACTCGACCAGATAGGTCGGCCGGTTCGTCCCCACCAGGTGCTCGACGACCGAGCAGCCACGCCGCAGGTCGTAGCAGATCGCCGGCGCCGCCAGCGGCGTCACCAGCAGCACCGGGTCGCCCTCCGGCGTCGTCCCTGCCACGGGTCGGTAGTGGTAGAGCTCGCGTCGGTTGCCGTCGTCGATCAACGTGCGCGGCATCGGCCGGAGGTCGGCGAGCCCGCCGTAGAGCAGCGAGTGCGCGACGTTCCCCGCGGCGGCGCCGACCGTGGTGGCGATCGAGGCGGCAGCTTGTCGGGGGTGGGGGAGGATGGCCATTGTGGGCTTAACGTAACCCGTCCTTCGAGGTCACGGCGGGAGCAGGCTCGCACCGTGTGTGACGTCCGTTACGCGTCGATGAGCCGCTCGCACTCGGCGATCAGGCGCTCACGGAGCGGGGCGGCCCGCTCGGCGAAGGCGCGCTGGGCGGCGGCGTACTCCTGCTTCCCGGCGGCGGTCTCGATGCGGATCGGGTCGAGGTCGAGCTCGGAGAGGTCGTACGGGGCGGCCTTCATGTCCATCGTGCGGATGTCCCAGGCGAGCTCGAAGCAGTCGGCGATGAGGTCGGAGGAGACCAGCGGCGAGAGCCGGAAGGCGTGCTTGTAGAGGTCCATGTTGCCGTGCAGGCACCCCGGCTGCTCGAAGGCCGCTCGGTCGTCGGATCGCGGCGAGAGGGTGTTGAGAGGTGCGGCCGGGGGAGTGAAGAAGCGGTACGCGTCGAAGTGGCTGCAGGCGATGCGGTGGGACTCGACCACGCGGTCGGTGCCGGTGGTCCCGAGCCGCAGCGGCCAGTCGGCGTGGCGTACCTGTTCGGGGGTCAACTGGTAGACCATCGCCCACTCGTGGAGGCCGAAGCAGCCGAAGTTGGCGTCTCGGGAGGCGGTGGCACGCAGGAGCTTCAGGAGGGTCTCGACGAGCAGGCGCTTGTCGGCGAGGAAGTCGGGAGAGACGGTGCCGTCGGCATAACCGCGCAGCGAGGAGTACTCCGCAGCGTCCGACAGGCTCACTCCGAACCCCGGGTGCCAGCGCAGCAGTTGGGCCGGCCGGTAGGAGTAGTAGGTGAAGAGGAAGTCGTTGACCGGGTGCTTGACCCGGGCGCCACGGCGGGCGAGATGCGGCTCGACATAGGGCGCCAGGCGCGCCCGGTGAGCGGCCGCGCGAGCGGTCCACTCCGAACGCGACAGCACCTCCACGACGTACAAGCCTACGAAGGCGGCGCATAGTGAAGTGAATCGTGGCGACGGGTCCGGATAGGCTCAGCACGTGCGCATCGCCAGATTCACGACCAAGGGTGGCGAGCCCCAGTTCGGCGTCGTCATGGGGGACCTCGACGGCTACGGCCAGCTCAGCGAGGACGCGACCGTCGTCGCGCTCCAGGGCGACCCGCTGTTCTCGGGTGTCAACATCACCGATCAGGTCCACAAGTTCGAAGACGTCAAGCTGCTCGCGCCGGTTATCCCGCGCAGCAAGGTGGTCGCGGTCGCCCGCAACTACGCCAAGCACGCGGCCGAGCTGGGCAACGAGGTCCCGGAGGAGCCGCTCTTCTTCATCAAGCCCAACACCGCGGTCTGCGGTCCGGGTGACGCGATCCAGCGACCGAGCAACGTCGAGGACCTCCACTTCGAGGGTGAGCTCGCGATCGTGATCGGCCGGATCTGCCGCGATGTCCCGGTGGAGAAGGTGAAGGACGTCATCTACGGGATGACGGTCGCCAACGACGTCACCGCGCGTGACATCCAGCGGCGGCTCAAGCACTTCTCCCAGGCGAAGGGCTACGACACCTTCTGTCCGCTCGGCCCCTGGATCGAGACCGACGTCGAGCCGGAGCAGCTCGCTGCCGGCGTACGCATCCAGACCTTCCTCAACGGTGACGTCGTCCAGGACGGGTCCACGAAGGACCTCGTCCACGACATCCCGAAGCTGATCGCCCACATCAGCAGCGTCATGACGCTGCTGCCGGGCGATGTGATCCTCACCGGCACCCCCGAGGGTGTCGGCCCCATGGAGCCCGGCGACGAGATCGAGATCTTCGTCGAGGGGCTCGGAGCTCTGACCAACAAGGTGGCACAGCGTTGAACAAGACACTCGAGCCGAAGGACTACCGCGTCCGGATGGCACCTTCGCCGACCGGCTCGCCCCACGTCGGCCTGGTCCGTACCGCCCTGTTCAACTGGGCCTTCGCCCGCCACCACGGCGGCACCTTCGTCTTCCGCATCGAGGACACCGACAAGGCGCGCAACACCCAGGAGTCCTACGACGGGCTCATCGACCTGATGCGCTGGCTCGGCCTCGACTGGGACGAGGGCGTCGAGGTCGGCGGCCCCTACGGCCCCTACCGCCAGTCGGAGCGCTCGGAGATCTACGCCGACGCGCTCGGCCGGCTGCGCGCCTCCTCCCACGTCTACGAGTGCTACTGCACCGGCGAGGAGACCACCGCCCGCTACGAGCAGCGCCTGGCCGCCTATAAGGCCGCGAAGGCCGAGGGGATCAAGGGCGAGGCCCCGGCCCAGGGGTACGACAACCACTGCCGTGACCTGAGCGAGGACCAGATCAAGGCGTACGAGGCCGAGGGCCGTTCCTCGGTCCCGCGGTTCCGCATGCCCGACGGATCGATCACCTTCAACGACCTCGTCCGCGGTGAGGTGACCTTCGAGACCAAGCACGTCCCCGACTACGCGCTCGCGCGTGCCAACGGCGACCCGCTCTACACGCTCACCGCGCCGGTCGACGACGCCACCATGAACATCACCCACGTCTTCCGCGGCGAGGACCTGCTGTCCTCGACCCCCCGGCAGATCGCGCTCTTCGACGCGTTCGTCGAGGTCGGCCTGGCCGAGCGTGCACCGGAGTTCGGCCACCTGCCGTACGTCATGGGCCAGGGCAACAAGAAGCTCTCCAAGCGCGACCCGGAGGCGCACGCGCTGAAGTACCGCGAGGAGGGGTTCCTGCCCGAGGGGCTTCTCAACTACGTGGCGCTGCTCGGCTGGGCGATCGCGGCCGACCGCGACATCTTCACCATGGAGGAGATGGTCGAGGCCTTCGAGATCCACGACGTGGTCAAGAACCCGGCCCGCTTCGACATCAAGAAGGCGGAGGCGATCAACGCCTCCCACATGCGGCTGCTGCCCGTCGAGGAGATCACCCACCGGGTGATTCCCTACCTCAAGGCCGACGGGATCATCAGCGACCCGGTCAACGATGCCGACGCGCAGATGCTCGAGGCCGCGATGCCGCTGGTCGCCGAGCGGATCAACAAGCTGGGCGAGGCCTCCGACATGCTGCGCTTCCTCTTCGTCCCTGAGGCCGACTTCGCGCTCGACAAGGAGGACGCCGCCAAGCTGCTCGACGAGGAGGGCCTGGGTGTCGTCCGGGCTTCGTACGACGCGCTCGTGGGGCTCCACGCGTGGTCGACGGCCGAGATCCAGGACGCGTTGACTGCGGCCCTGATCGACGGTCTCGGGCTCAAGCCGCGCAAGGCCTACGGCCCGGTGCGGGTCGCGGTGACGGGCAAGCGGATCAGCCCGCCACTGTTCGAATCCATGGAGCTGCTCGGTCGGGAGCGTACGCTGGGGCGCCTGAAGGCGGTTCTCGGGAGGAGCTGAGCGTGGCGGGACGGGCAGGATGAGCACGGTCGTGGAGCCGCCCTCGGGATTGGCGTACTACCAGGTACAGCGAAGCGGGCGCAGTGGCTGGGGGCGACCCTTGATCGGACTCATCCTGATCGGACTGTGTGTCTTCTTCGTCTCGCCGGCGGTGGTGCTGGCCGCGTTCGAGGTCTTCTTCGTCCTCGCCGGCGACGACGTCTCCAACGGGATGGTCCGTGTGGCCGACGTGGAGAACGTCACGCCGGAGTCATTGGCGTTCCTGCTGCTGTCTCTGGCCGGAGCGATCCCGGCGGCCATGCTGCTGTGCTGGGCGCTGCACGGGCTGCGACCGGGGTGGCTGGCCTCGGTGGAACGACGGATCCGCTGGCGATGGCTGCTGCAGTGCCTCGGGATCGCGGCGATCACGATGGTGGTCACCGTCGTCATCGCCTCCCGGCTGCCGATCCCGGGAGAGGATCTCGGCGCCAGCACCCTCAACCCCTGGACGAGCACGATGCGCGACTTTGTGCTCGTGATCGTGCTCCTCACCCCGCTGCAGGCGGCGGGGGAGGAATACCTCTTCCGCGGCTACATCTTCCAGACCTTCGGATCGCTCTTCGGCGGGATGCTGGGCGCCCGGACGGTCTCGGTGACGATCACCGCGCTGCTGTTCGCGTTCGCCCACGGGTCCCAGGATCTGCCGCTCTTCCTGGACCGGTTCGCCTTCGGCATCGTCGCCGGCATCTGCGTCATCGCCACCGGGGGCATCGAGGCAGGCATCGCGATGCATGTCCTCAACAACTTCGTCAGCCTCGGAATGGCCGTGGCCTTCGGCGACATCTCGACGGTGCTCAACACCAGCGAGGGTTCGTGGTGGCGGATCCCGGTCACCCTGGTCCAGTCGGGTGTCTTCCTGGCGCTCACCGTGTGGGCTGCGCGGTCAGCCGGCCTCTCGACCACGACGAAGAGCCCGTGATCGGGCCCAGCGGGCGTGCCGATTTCGTAGCCTGGGGCCCTCGCCGGTAATGTTTCCTCTCGGTTCGAGGGAGAAATCCCGAGGGCCGGATCGCTCTTGTTGGCGGCCTCTCAGGCTAAGTCAACCAAGACGATGGGCTATGGTGTAATTGGCAACACGACTGGTTCTGGTCCAGTTATTCTAGGTTCGAGTCCTAGTAGCCCAGCGGATCCTCTCCGGAGGATTTGGGAGTGACCGAAGCGGTTCGCTAAGGTTTCACCCGCTGCAAGCCCCCGTCGTCTAGCGGCCTAGGACGTCGCCCTCTCACGGCGGTAACGCCGGTTCAAATCCGGTCGGGGGTACAACGCAGGAAGAGCCCCGAGTCACTGACTCGGGGCTCTTCGCCATTTCTGCTGTGGGTGTGGTTGTGACTGTTGCTGGAGGGGCTCCCGATGTGGGGGATCGCCAGGTCATCCGGTAATGTTTCTCCTGCCCGCGAGGCCGAAAGGTCATCGCAGGAGGTGCAAGCCCCCGTCGTCTAGCGGCCTAGGACGTCGCCCTCTCACGGCGGTAACGCCGGTTCAAATCCGGTCGGGGGTACAACGCACGGGAAGCCCCGAGTCACAGACTCGGGGCTTCTTGGTTCTCCGGGTCCAAGTCGAGCTGCATCCAGGTGACGTCGTGCCAGGCGTCGAACTTCCAGCCGATCCCTCTGTACGTCCCCACCTCGGTGAAGCCGAACGAGCGGTGGATCCCGAGGCTGGCCTCGTTCGGGATGGCGATCCCGGCGAGCGCGCGACGGAAGCCTCGCTCCTTCAGGTATGGGAAGAGGGCTGCGTACAGGGCCTTGCCGGCGCCGTTGCCACGCCGGTCCCGGTCGAGGTAGATGGACACGTCGCAGGCCCAGCGGTAGGCGGCGCGGGTGCGGTGCTGGGTGGCGTACGCATAGCCGAGCACCTCCGGCCCGGCCTCGCCCTCGGTCTCCAGCACCAGCCAGGCATGCTCGGCAAGGGACGACTCGATGCGACGCGCCATCTCCTCGGCCGTCGGCGGCTCGGTCTCGAAGGAGATGACGGTGTCACGGACGTACGGCTCGTAGATCGCCGCGCAGGCGGCGGCATCCGCCGGCGTCGCGTGGCGGATGGTCCAGGCAGGAGGCATGTCTCCTATAGTAGTCACGTGGCTGACGATAGTGACAAGTTCGGTGAGGCCCTGGCGTCCAACATCAGGTCGGCGCGGGAGTCGCTCGGGATGACCGTCGCGGGGCTCGCGGAGGCGTCAGGGGTCTCCCGGGCGATGATCTCGAAGATCGAGCGGGGCGAGGCACAGCCGACGGCGGTCCTGCTCACCCGGCTCTCCGGGGCGCTGGAGCTGACCCTGTCGGAGCTGATCGCGCGGGCCGAGGGGGATGCCGTGCGCGTGGCCCGGCGCTCGGAGCAGACCGAGTGGACGGACCCCGAGACCGGCTACGTACGCCGCGCCGTCTCGCCGCCCGCGCGCGGGATCCTGGAGCTGGTCGAGGTGGAGTTCCCGGCCGGTGCGTCGGTGGCCTCGCCCGCCTCGGCGTACCACTTCAAGGAGCAGCAGATCTGGGTACTCTCGGGGCACCTGCGGTTCGTCGAGGGTGACCTCGTCCACGAGCTCGACGCGGGTGACTGCCTGCAACTGGGGCCGCCCGCCGACTGCGTCTTCGTCAACCCGACCGACGAGCCCTGCCGCTACCTGGTCGTGATCGGCAAGCGGCGCGGGTGAGTCAGACCGGGTTGCCGCTGCTCCAGACCTTGTGGGTGAGGGGAACCCCGGGCCGGTAGGCCAGATGCTTGGCGGAGGGGGCGTCGAGCGCCTGCAGATCGGCGCGGCCGCCTTCGCTGATCCGTCCCGCCGAGTCGTCGAGGCCGAGCGCGGTGGCGCCGCCGACCGTCGCCGCCCAGAGGGCCTCCTCGAAGGTCAGGCGCTGCTGGAGGACGGCGGTGGCGACGCAGAACCCCATCGAGGTCGTGAAGGACGAGCCGGGGTTGCAGTTGGACGCGATCGCGATCGTGACGCCGGCGTCGACCAGCTCGCGCGCCGGGGGGAAGGGCTCGCGGGTGGAGAGGTCGCAGGCGGGAAGGAGCGTGGCCACGGTGTCCGACCCGGCGAGCGCATCGACGTCCGTCGGGCTCAGGTGGTTGCAGTGGTCGACGCTCCTCGCGCCCATCTCGACGGCCAGCCGGACGCCGCCGGACTCGCCGAGCTGGTTGCCGTGGAGCTTGATGCCGAGGCCGGCGGCGCGGCCCGCCTCGAGGATCTCGCGGGACTCCTCGACGTCGAAGGCGCCCTGCTCGCAGAAGACGTCGATGTAGGTCGCATAGGGCGCGACGGCGGCGAGCATCGGGCCGGTCACGAGGTCGATGTAGGCGCGACGGTCCACGCCCGCGGGGACGACGTGAGCGCCGAGGTAGGTGACCACCTCGGCGTGCTCGGCGCTGATCCGCGCCAGCCGTTGCTCGGTCTCGAGGTCGAGGCCGTAGCCGGTCTTGGCCTCGATCGTCGTGGTGCCGCCGCGGTACGCCTCCTCCCGCAGCCAGCGCGCCCGGGCGCGGAGGTCGTCGTCGGTGGCGGCTCGGGTGGCTTCGACGGTACGCATGATCCCGCCGGCCTCGTAGGGTCGGCCGGCCATCCGGTCGATGAACTCCTCGGCGCGGTCGCCCATCGAGACCAGGTGGGTGTGGGAGTCGACCCAGCCCGGGAGCACCGCGCGACCGTCGAGGTCATCCGCCGTGTCGGCGGCCGGGGCGCGGTCGGCGGGGCCGATCCACGCGATGCGGCCCTCCTCGATCACCACGGCGGCGTCGTGGAGGGTGCCGTGCTCCTCGGTGTGGGTGGTCAGCTCGCCGATGTTGGTCAGCAACAGGCTCATCGGGCCACCTCCGTCGCGCAAGCGCCAGAATACGGACGCGGCCCGATGAAAGGCCGACTGGTCGCTCGCTGACGCTCGCTCATCCGAGCTCCTTCAAGGCTTCTGTGAACATGACAGCCGGGTCGCGACCGTCCGCCAGGCGGCCGTCCTCGGCCACCAGGCGCCCGCCGACCACGACGCGACGTACGTCGGTGGCGGTCGCCACCAGGGCGAGCTGGTCGAGGGCGGCTCCGGCGGTGCGTACCGAATCGGGGTCGACCTCCACCAGGTCGGCGCAGGCTCCGATCCGGAGGCCGCCCGGGAGGCCGGAGGCGGCGTAGCCGGAGCCGGCGCGGGCGGTCTCGAGGTCGGCGGGGGAGAAGCGTCCGCGCTGCCGGCTGCGGAGCCGCTCGCCGGCCTCCAGGCCGCGCACCTCCAGCCAGGGGTCGATGACGGCGTTCTGGTCGGAGCCGAGCGCGATGCGTACTCCTGCGTCGGCCAGGTCGCGGGCGGGTCCGATGCCGTCGCCGAGGTCGGCCTCGGTGGTCGGGCACATCACCACCCCGGCGCCGCTCTCGGCGATGAGGGCGATGTCGGCGTCGGTCAGGTGTGTGGCGTGGACCAGCCACGTGCGCGGGGAGAGGGCGCCGGCGTCGGCGAGGACCTGCGTGGGCGTCCGCCCGTACGTCGCGAGCGACTGCTCGTTCTCCGCGGGCTGTTCGGAGAGATGGATGTGCAGGGGCACATCGGGTGGGAGGTGAGCGGCGACATGAGCGATGTCATCGGGCGAGGCGGCTCGCACCGAATGAATCGCTGCGCCGATCGTGATCGGGCAAATTCCCGCCATGGCGGGGTTCTGCTCGGTCTCCGGCGCGCTGGCGCACGCATTTTCCCGCCATGGCGGGAAAATGCCGCACCCCGCTCGGAGGTCGTGCCAGCGACCCAGCCACCCTTCTGCCGAGCCGTCGCCGAAGCGGCGCTGCTCGGGGAGGAGCGGATTGCCCGGGGCGCTGGTCAGGTAGAGCGTGTCGAGGAGGGTCAGCCGGATGCCGACGGTGCTCGCGGCCCTGGTGAGTGCGGTCCCGAACGCGTTGGGGTCCTCGTAGGGCGTCCCGTCGGGGCGGTGGTGGACGTAGTGGAACTCCGCGACGGTGGTCCAGCCGGTCACCAGCATCTCGGCGAAGACGGCCTCGGCCAGGCGCTCGTAGGATTCGGGAGCGAGGCGGTCGGCGACGGCGTACATCTGCTCGCGCCAGCGCCAGAAGTCACCACCCTGGTCGTGCGTCCGGCCGCGCAGTGCGCGGTGGAACGCGTGGGAGTGGGCGTTGCCGGAGCCGGCGAGCACGGTGCCGAGGCGGAGGTCGGCGGCCTCGGTGCTCCCGCCCGGGGTGATCGCGGTGATCCGGCCGTCGGACACCTCGATCACGACATCGATGAGCTCGCGGCCCTCGACCAGCGCCCGCTCGGCATGTATCCGGGTCATCCGCGGGGCTCGCTCGCCAGCAGCCGGACGACCTCGGTCAGCGCCCTCGCGCCGGCGCGGCAGTCCTCGTCGGTGGCGGTCTCGTAGGGGGAGTGGGAGACGCCGGTGGGGTTGCGGGTGAAGAGCATCGCGGTGGGGATCTCGGCGGCGAGGATGCCGGCGTCGTGGCCGGCGCCGGTGGCGAGCACCGGAACCCCGCCGAGCGCGCCGACCAGGCGTTGCTGCAGGTCAGCATCGAAGTGGACGGTGGAGACGTAGGACTCCTCGGTCACCTCCAGGGTGCAGCCGTGCTCCTCCGCGGAGGCGTGGGAGGCCGTCAGGATCTCCTCGAGAAGGGCTCGGGTCTGCGGGTCGGTGTCGCCGCGTACGTCGAGCCAGGCATCCACCCGGGAGGCGATGACGTTGGTGCCGCCCGGGATCGGGGTGAGGCGGCCGATCGTGGCCCGGGCGGCGTCGGCACCGTCATGGGCCGACGCGATGCGCTGGGCGGCCAGGACCGCGGCAGCCATCGCGGCGACCGGGTCGCGCCGGTCGCGCATCCGGGTCGCGCCGGCGTGGTTGCCCTCACCGGAGAAGACCAGCTTCCAGCGGCCATGAGCCAGGATCGAGGAGGCCACCGCGACCGGAGCGTCCAGATCGGCGAGCCCGATCCCCTGCTCCACGTGGAGCTCGACGAACGCCGCCAGGCTCGCCAGCCGCTCTTCGTCGCGGCCGAGCCCGGCCGGGTCGATCCCGTCGGCCCGGCAGGCCCCGGCGTACGTCACCCCGGCTTCGTCGGTGAGCGCGGCCACCGTCGCGCCGGGAAGCGCACCGGTCATCAGCTTCGAGCCCAGGCACGCGATGCCGAACCGTGAGCCCTCCTCCTCGCCGAACGCCGCGATCGTCACCGGCCGAGCAGGCACGTAGCCCTCCTCCATCAGCGCCGAGACCGCGGCCAGGGAGGAGGCGACCCCGAGCGGGCCGTCGTAGGCGCCCCCGCCCGGCACCGAGTCGAGGTGGGAGCCGATCGCGATCGCCCCGTCCCCGCGGCCCCAATGGGCCCAGATGTTGCCGTTGCGGTCGGTCTCGACCTCGAGCCCGAGGTCTGCGGACGTACGCCGGAACCACTCGCGCAGCTCCAGCTCTGCCGGCTCGTAGACATGCCGGGAGTAGCCGCCGCGAACGGGGTCGCGGCCGATCTCGGCGATCTCACGGAGCAGCTNGCCGCCCCGATAGCCAGCCAAATCTTTTCTCGATCTGGTCCGGAGTCCAGGACCGCGAAGCGGCCGGCGAAGCCGGCGCCCGAAGGGCGTCCTTGACGCCGGACCAGATCGAGAAGACCCTCAAAGAACGGGTCGGCGGCCCACCCCAACCAAGAAGCACAGCACGCGACAAAACTGAACCACCACCCACGTACGACCAAAAGCCCCTGACCAACCCCGAACCCAGCTACCGTCCACGAGCATGAAACCCCTCGGCGACGTCCCCTGGCCCCCAGACCCGATCGTCACCGAGCGCCTGATCCTCCGGCACACCAAGCCCGAAGACAGACCAGGACTGGCCAGCCTCCTCTCGGACGAGACCGTGCAGGCGTACCTCGGCGGCCCGCAGCACACCCGAGAAGAGCTGGAGCAGCTGATCCCCGAGGATCCGAACACCAGGCCCGGAATCTTCGCCGTCGAGCACGCGGGCGAGTTCATCGGAAGGATCACGATCCAGCGCCGCGACCGGGCGTGGGCGCACCACGTACGCGAGGACGGCGACGAGGTCGAGCTCGGCTACGAGTTTCTTCCGACATCGTGGGGCGCGGGCATCGCGACCGAAGCGACCCGGGCGGCCCTCGGCTGGATCGAGGCCACGCTCCCGGGCGAGCCGGTCGTGCTCACCACCCAGGTGGCCAACGAACGCTCCCTACGCCTGGCCCGCAGGCTCGGGTTCGTCGAGGTGGAGCGATTCGAGGCCTTCGGCGCGGAGCAATGGTTCGGTCACCGCCGCGGCGGTTAGTCGTCGTTCTCGAACATGTTGGCCGTTCGCAGTCCGGCGTCAGCGAGGTCGTCGGCCGACATGCCCTGGACCCGTCACCTGCCCACCCCTAGCGAGACCGACTCTGGCTTGACCGGAACCGGGTCTCCGCAGTGATGACGCGTCGACAGCGGTGGGAACCATCGCCTATCCCGCCGACCGGCGGGAGGCACCATGCACTATCCATGCCGCGACGTTCTCGGCGCCGGCCTGGAGCGGCCCTGGCAATGCCAGGCTCGGCCCAGCTCGCAACCGCCGTTGTGCGGCCATCATCCTCCTCGCCAGGGGGCCGAGTTGAGCCAGATACTCTGCTTCGAACGCCTCGGTGACATGCAGGATCACGACCTTCGTACTGGCCATCTCGAACACCGACGCGTGCCGGATCTCTGACCACGGCACCAACTCCGGCCAGCGGATCAGACTGCCGTGGAGCCTTCCGGGCACCGGATGTATGCCCGTCTCATCGACAACGATCGCAATCGTCCGCAGGAGCTGCACCACGAACAACGGAATGCCGATGACTCCGAAGAACGCAACGCTCATCCACCCAGCCAGCTGTTCGTCAAGTGCGGTCGCGTTCAGAGCTATCACGAGGCCAATGACCGTGAATCCGATCGCCCCGAGCAAGAGCAGCCAGGTTTGGCGCCTGCCTACCTTGAGTTCCACCCGCCCGTTTCTGGCGAGCTCCTGCTCCCACTCCTGCCAGGCAGGGGAACCCGATTCACGCATCCGCACAAACTAGCGGAACGGCCGAGCGGTCACTCCTCGGGAGTACCGAGGTAGGCGACCAGCGCCAGGTGGTCGGAGCCCGGCACCTCGACCGTCTTCGTCGCCAGCGCGACGAGGTCATCCCCGATCAGGACGTGGTCGATCGCGGTCGAAGGCGGAAGAGGTACGCCGGCGAACCCCTCGGTCGGCCAGGTGGGCTGCCATCCGGCGTTGCTGGCCCGGGCCGCGTCCTGCAGGTCTGCGTCGTCGAGCAGCCGCCGGACGGTGTGGTGGTCGAGCGAGGCGTTCAGGTCGCCCAGGACGAGGTCGGGCTTCTCCGCGGCCGCTTCCTCGATCATCAGTTCCTGCTCGGCCGGCCAGGATGCGAGCGTGGGCGGCGCCGGATGCGCGACGACGACCCGCCGCTCCCCCACGTCGGCGACCCACGACCCCATCGCCGTCTCGATCCGGCGCGACTTGGTGATCGGCTGGTCGGCGAAGATCATCGTGCCCATGGTGCCGGGGGCGGCTTCGCCGATCCGGTAGGGCAGCTGGTCGCGCAGCGTCCTCGACAGCTTCGCGAACGCCTCCGGGGTGATCTCCTGGATCGCGAGCACGTTGACCTTGTGCGCGCGCACCGCCTCGACCACGGCGTCGGTGTCGCCCTTGCCCTCGAGAAGGTTGGTGGTCATCACGGTCAGCGGCTCGCCGGCACTGGTCGCGCGGGATCCCGCGTAGAGCGGCGCCTGCCAGGCCAGGTGCACCGCCAGCAACAGCGCGACGACCCCGGCGACGACCGCGAGCCGGACCCGCCCGGGACCAGTGGCCAGCCAGACCAGCACCAGGACCGCGACCAGACACAGGGCGTACAACCCGACGCCGAAGGGCGCGAACGCGGCCAGGCGCACCGCACGCAGGTCCGTGCTCGCCAGCGCCCGGGAGAACGTGATCGCCAGCGCAGGCAGGCCACAGAGGACCAGCACTCCCCATGCCAGCGCCAGGGGCACCCACCGGGCTCTGCTCACGGGGCCACCGCCGTAGCGCAAGCGCCAGAGTACGGCGCCGGCCCCGTGTTGATCATCTGGTTCGCTCGCCGGCGCTCGCTCACAGCACCACCAGGTCGTCGCGGTGGATGACCTCCCGAGCGTACGCAGCGCCCAGATTGGCCTCGAGATAGCCGGAGGAACGTCCGGCCAGCCGCGGGATCTCGTCGGCGTCATAGTTCACCAGGCCGCGCGCGACGGCCACGCCCGACGGGTCGATGACGTCGACCGGGTCACCGGCATGGAACGCCCCGGAGGAGCCGGTGACCCCCGCGGCGAGCAACGAGGCACCGCGGCGACTGATCGCGGCGACCGCACCGGCGTCGACGGTGATCGAGCCGACCGGCTCGGTGGCGTGCTGGAGCCACAGCAGCCGCGCCGGGCGCCGCTTGCCGACGGCATGGAACAGGGTGCCGACCGGCTCGCCCGCGAGCGCGGACTCTGCCTGAGCGGCCGAGGTCAGCACGACCGGGACACCGTCGTCGACAGCGATCCGGGCGGCCTCCAGCTTGGTCACCATGCCACCGGTGCCCACGCCGGCGGCGCCCGCCTTGCCGATGGTCACCCCGGCGAGGTCGGCAAGCGAGGCGACCTCGTCGATCCGCTCCGAGCCAGGCTGGGAGGGCGGCGCGTCGTAGAGCGCGTCGACGTCGCTGAGCAGCACCAGCAGGTCGGCCTTGACCAAGTGGGCCACCAGCGCCGCGAGCCGGTCGTTGTCGCCGAACCGGATCTCGGAGGTGGCCACGGTGTCGTTCTCGTTGACGATCGGGAGCACACCCAGGTCGAGCAGCTTCGACAGCGTCGCGTCGGCATTGCGATAGTGGGCCCGCCGGTTCAGGTCATCGACCGTGAGCAGCACCTGACCTGCGATGATGCCGTGCCGGGCGAGCTCGTCGGTGTAGCGGTGAACGAGCAGCCCCTGCCCCACGCTCGCCGCCGCCTGCTGCTTGGCCAGCGCCCGCGGACGCTTGGCCAACCCCAACGGCGACAGCCCTGCCGCGATCGCCCCCGAGGAGACCAGGACGACCTCCTGTCCGGCGGCCCGCGTCTTGGCGAGTACGTCCACGAGCCCGCTGAGACGGGCCGGGTCGATGCCTCCTGCGGCAGTCGTCAGCGAGGACGACCCGACCTTGACCACGATCCGGCGTGCCCCGGTCACGACCTCGCGCTGCACCGATCCCCCTCGTACGTCAGCCTTACTCTCCGCTGCGCCGGATCCTACCTGCGCCCGCACCGGTCGAACCGCACGTTTCCGCTGGTCGAGCGGGCGCTACCGTCCCGACTCCGCCGACGGGTCGTCCTCGGCCCAGTCCGCGTCCGGATCCTCGTCCCCGCCGATCTCGTACGCCACCGGCCCGGCCCCGTCGCGCAGCCGGCGGGCGACGTCGGCGCGGGCCTCGTACTCTTCCTTGGTCTCCATCCCGGCGTCGATCTCGCGTCGCCGGGCGGCAGCGGGGCGCTCCTCGTAGAAGCGCTGGTCCTCGCCGCGGCGGCCGAGCATCTCTGCGCCGGTCTCGATCGAGGGGCGGAAGTCGAAGACGACCGCGTTCGCCGGGTCGCCGATGATGACGGTGTCGCCCTCCTGGGCGCCGAGCTCGACCAGGCGCATCTCGACGCCGAGCCGGTTGAGGCGGTCGGCGAGGTAGCCGACGGCCTCCTCGTTCTCGAAGTCGGTCTGGCGCACCCAGCGCTCGGGCTGCGGGCCACGGACGAGGTATTCGCCGTTCTTCGACACCTTGACCGTGAAGCCGTTCTTGCCCTCGGCACCCTCGGGGCGCAGCACGATCCGGGTCGGCGGAACCACGGGGACGTCCTTGCGGGAGGCGGCGACCAGCTCGGCCATCGCGTAGATCAGCTGCTGGGTGCCTTCGCCGGAGGCCGCGGAGATCTCGAAGACCTTCATCCCGCGCTTCTCGAACTCGCCGATGGTCATCTCGGCGATCTCGCGGCCGTCGGGGACGTCGACCTTGTTCAACGCGACCAGCCGGGGCCGGTCCTCGAGGCCGCCGTGGCGGGAGAGCTCGTTCTCGATGACGTCGAGGTCGTCGATCGGGTTGCGGCCCGGCTCGATGCTCGCAGTGTCGATGACGTGGACGAGCGCGGCACAGCGCTCGATGTGGCGCAGGAACTCGTGGCCGAGGCCGCGACCGTCGGCGGCACCCTCGATCAGGCCCGGTACGTCGGCGACGGTGAACGTGATCTCGCCGCCCTTCACGACGCCGAGGTTGGGCACCAGGGTCGTG
This sequence comes from Nocardioides sp. YIM B13467, assembly GCF_042788075.1. Taxonomy (NCBI): domain Bacteria; kingdom Bacillati; phylum Actinomycetota; class Actinomycetes; order Propionibacteriales; family Nocardioidaceae; genus Nocardioides; species Nocardioides sp. YIM B13467. The sequence goes on along the minus strand of NZ_JBHZPJ010000046.1, from coordinate 3,741,713 downwards.
AACGGGTAGTCGGCGATCTTCGGCCTGGCGCGCGAGATCGCCGCGATCAGGGACGACTTGCCGGCGCTCGGGAACCCGACCAGGCCGATGTCGGCGACGACCTTGAGCTCCAGCCCGATCTCTCGGGCCTCGCCCGGCTCACCGAGGAGCGCGAAGCCGGGGGCCTTGCGCTTGGAGGAGGCCAGTGCCGCGTTGCCGAGCCCGCCACGGCCGCCCTCGGCGATGACCAGCTCGGAGCCCGGGCCGACCAGGTCGGCCAGGACGTTGCCGTTCATGTCGGTCACCACGGTGCCGTCGGGGACCGGAAGCACCATGTCCTCACCGTGGGCGCCGTTCTTGTGGTCACCGGCGCCCTGGCCGCCGTTGGGGGCCTTGCGCTTGGGACTGTGGTGGTAGTCGATCAGGGTGGTCACGTCAGGGTCGACGCGCAGGATGATCGATCCGCCCGGGCCGCCGTTGCCGCCGTCGGGACCGCCGAGCGGCTTGAACTTCTCGCGGTGAACCGACGCCACCCCGTGTCCGCCGCGACCGGCCTCGACGTGGAGGGTGACGCGGTCGACGAAGGTGGGTACAGCCATGGCTCCAGCCTACCGACGGCACGCCCCACACCTGTTATCCGCGCGACGCGTCGCGGCCTCGGGTGCAGACTGTGCGCATGCGTGTGGGAACAGTGATGTGGCCGATCGAGGACTGGCCGACGATGGGCGAGCGTTGGGTGCAGGCCGAGCAGCTCGGGTTCGAGACGGCGTGGGTCTATGACCACCTGGCCTGGCGCGGGCACAGCCCGTGGGAGGAGGCGTTCACGTCGATGGCGGCCGCGGCCGCCCTGACCTCCACGATCCGGCTGGGCACGCTGGTGACCACCCCGAACTTCCGTACGCCGATCCCGACCGCCGCGGCGATCCGTAGCCTCGACCGGATCTCCGGTGGGCGGGTGACGATCGGCATCGGTGCGGGCGGCGACGACCACACCTCCGACGGGGACGTGCTCGGGCGGGAGTTCACGCCTCGCGAGCGCGCGGACCGGTTCGCGGAGTGGACCCGCACCGTCGACCAGCTGCTGCGCGACTCGCCGGTGACGATCGACGGTGAGCACTGGCAGACCCACGAGGTCACCGTCTCCCCCGGCCAGGTGCAGCAGCCCCGCACCCCGCTGTGGCTGGCCGGCAACGGCCCGCGCGGGATCCGGCTCGCCGCCGAGGTCGGCGACGGGTGGATCGCCAATCCACAGAGCGACGACCCGAAGGCGTACGTCGCCCAGCGGCTCGAGATGCTCCGTACGGCCTGCGAGAAGGCCGGCCGGGACTACGACGCCATGCCGAAGCTCTTCATGTCCGGCTTCACCGACGAGCCGTGGACCGAGTCGGCCGACGCGTTCGAGGACCTCGCCGGCTCCTACGCCGAGATCGGGATCACCGACATCGCGATCCACTGGCCGCGTGCCGGGACCCGCTGGGAGGTCCCGTGGGACACCTTCGAGGCGATCGCACAGCGCGCGACGGAGCTCTGAGACGACCAAAACCCGAAAGGGCGCTCCCCCAGCGGGGAGCGCCCTTTCGCAGAAGTGCTATCGAATCAGGCGTCAGCCGGAACGATGTTGATCACGCGGCGGCCGCGGCGCTTGCCGAACTCGACCGCGCCCGGCTGCAGGGCGAACAGGGTGTCGTCGCCGCCACGGCCGACGTTGGTGCCGGGGTGGAAGTGAGTGCCACGCTGGCGGACGATGATCTCGCCGGCGCTGACGACCTGGCCGCCGAAGCGCTTCACGCCGAGGCGCTGAGCGTTGGAGTCGCGACCGTTCTTGGTGCTTGCCGCACCCTTCTTGTGTGCCATCTTCTCAGTCCTTTAAGTGTCTCTAGAACGCCGGAATCAGGCGTTGATCGCGGTGACCTTGACCTGGGTGTACTTCTGACGGTGACCCTGGCGCTTCTTGTAGCCGGTCTTGTTCTTGTACTTCTGGATGATGATCTTCGGGCCCTTGGAGGCACCGACGATCTCAGCAGCAACCGAAGCCTTGTCGAGGCCGGTCGAGGTCACGTTCTCGCCGTCGACCAGGAGGACCACGGGCAGCGAGACGGCCGAGCCGTTCTCACCGTCGAGGCGGTCGATCTCGATGACGTCGCCGACAACGACCTTCTGCTGCTTGCTGCCAGCCTTCACGATCGCGTACACCGCGGTCTCCTTCATTGCTCCGAACTCAAAGTCTTGTGTCGACCCGCGGCAAGGCAGACCGGACCCCGAAGCGATAGGTGCCAGCAGATGCCTGCAGGAACGGCGCACTGCGCACGCCGAGATTCAATCTTACGTACGCGGCGAGGTAGCCGCAAAACGCCGCGACACCGTCTACCTGACAGGGTCGCGATGGATGCCTGCGACATGGTGCCCCAGAGGGCCCCGATCGCACCAACCGGGCGCCCGGTTCGGCGGCAACCCCTACGAACCGGGCACGATTCCGGGCATGATGGCGCCCATGACGTCGACCGAACCGTCGCTCGCGAACCAGGCCCGGCAGGAGGAGATCCTGGCGCGCGCACGCACGACCGGCCGGGTGTCGGTGACCGATCTCGCGCCCGATCTCGGGGTGAGCGTCGAGACGATCCGGCGCGACCTCAAGGTGCTCGCCGACCGCGGCGTCGTGGAGCGGGTCTACGGTGGCGCGGTCGCCCTGGAGAGCGGCAGCTTCGAGACCTCCCTCGAGTTCCGCGCGGGCCGTGACGTCGACGAGAAGCACCGGATCGCTCGCGCCGCTCTCCAGCACCGGCACGGCGCGGAGACGATCTACATCGACGAGGGCACGATGCCGCAGTTCCTCGCCGAGGAGCTCCTCGGCCAGGGGCCCGCGACGATCATCACCCCCTCGCTCCCGGTGGCCACCCGTCTCTCCGCGGACCCGGACCTCACCGTGATCATCCTGGGCGGGCGGGTCCGCACCATCACCCGAGGCGTCGTCGACCAGTGGGCGACCCGGATGCTCGCCGACCTGGTGATCGACCTGGCCTACATCGGCGCCAACGGGATCTCCCGCGAGCAGGGCCTGACCACCCAGGACCCGTCGGTGGCCGCGGTCAAGCGCACCGCCATCGAACGATCGAGGCGGCGGATCTTCTTCGGCGCCCACACCAAGTTCGGGGCCTCCAGTCTGTGCCGTTTCGCGGGCGTACGCGACTTCGAGCTGCTCATCACCGGCACCGAGCTGTCGGCCTCCGAGGCCCGCCGGTTCTCGGCGCTCGGACCGCGGGTCGTACGGGCCTGAGAACGGGCAGCAACCGGGCGCTTCGGGCGCAGCGACCGGGCTAGGGGGTCCGGCGAGAATTACGCCATCGTGGTCCGTGACGACAGTCACACTGCGAGGAGGCAGATCGATGCGGGTACGGAGACGGACCTCCGCAGCGCTGACAGCGCTCTCATTGACCACCGTGTTGTTGACGGCATGCGGGACCGGCGGACTGGGCGCCGGCGGGACGAGCGCGGGTGAGCACAGCATCACGGTGCTGATGGTCAACAACCCCCAGATGCTCGAGCTCCAGGAGCTCACCGCGGAGCACTTCACCGAGGAGACCGGGATCGAGGTGAACTTCGTGGTCAAGGTCGAGCAGGACATGCGCGACACCGCGAGCACCGAGTTCGCCAACCAGTCCGGGATCTATGACGTGGCGACGCTGTCCAACTTCGAGATCCCCTACTACGCCGAGGCCGGCTGGATCTCGGACATGGAGAGCATCGCGAACGACCCGGAGTTCGACCAGGACGACATCCTGCCGCCCATGACCGAGGCGCTCTCGGCCAACGGCAAGGTCTACGGCCAGCCCTTCTACGGCGAGTCCTCGTTCCTGATGTACCGCAAGGACCTGTTCGAGAAGCACGGCATCGAGATGCCGGCCAACCCGACCTGGGAGCAGGTCGCCGGCTTCGCCGCCCAGATGGACGAGGCCGAGGCGGACATGCGCGGCATCTGCCTGCGTGGCCTGGCCGGCTGGGGCGACAACCTCGCCTCGATCACGACGGTGGTCAACACCATGGGCGGCACCTGGTTCGACGAGGACTGGAACGCCCAGGTCAACAAGGGCGGCTTCAAGAAGGCGGCCAACTTCTACGTGGACCTGGTCCGCGAGCACGGCGAGGCCGGCGCCGCGACCTTCAGCTTCCCGCAGTGCCTCAACGCCATGCAGCAGGGCAAGGTCGCGATGTGGTACGACGCCACCTCCGGTGCCGGGTCGCTGGAGGCCGAGGAGTCGCCGGTCAAGGGCAAGGTCGGCTACGTCGCCGCCCCGCACGACCAGACCGAGAACGCCGGCTGGCTCTACACGTGGGCCTGGGCGATCCAGAAGGCGTCTCGGCACCAGGAGGACGCCAAGAAGTTCGTCGCCTGGGCCTCCAGCAAGGAGTACGAGCAGCTGGTGATGGCCGACACCGAGAACGACACCGGCGGGCCGACCAACGTTCCCGCGGGCAAGCGGGCCTCGACCTATGAGGACCCCGATTACCTCGAGGTGGCCGGCTCCTTCGCGACCCCCACCATGAATGCGATCAAGAACGCCCAGGCCGACAACCCCGGCGTCCAGAAGCGGCCCTACAACGGCATCCAGTTCGTCGGGGTTCCGAGCTTCACCGACTTCGGCACCGAGTGCGCCAAACAGCTCAGCAGCGCCATCTCGGGCTCGAAGACCACCGACGCGGCACTCGACCGCTGTCAGTCGCTCGCCCAGGCGTACGGCGACGTCCAGAAGGAGAAGCAGTGATGGCCACCGTGACCGCACCACTCCGCGAAACGACCGAGCCGACGGCGACCCGGCCGCCCGCGGCGTACAGGAAATGGGGCCGGGAGTCCTGGAAGCTTCGCGCGCCGCTGCTGCCCGCACTGGTCTTCCTGATCGTGGTGACGCAGCTGCCGTTCGTGGCGACACTGGTGATGTCGTTCATGAACTGGAGCGCTCAGCCCGACGCGCCGGGGCGCAGCTTCGCCGGCTTCGACAACTTCAAGACCGTGTTCACGACGCCGGCCTACCGTACGGCCGTCCTGAACACGATCGAGATGACGGTGGTCGTCGTCGGGGTCAGCGCCGTGCTCGCCCTCGGGATCGCGCTGCTGCTCAACCACGCCTTCATCGGCCGCGGTCTGGTCCGCACGATGATGATCGCGCCGTTCCTGATCGTGCCGATCGCGGCCGCGGTCTTCTGGGGCAACGGCATCCTGATGACCGGGTTCGGCTTGGTCGACGGTGTGCTCGGTCAGCTCGGGGTGCCAGGTGCCCAGGACATCGCGTTCCTCACCGACCATCCGAAGCTCGCCATCGAGATCGAGCTGATCTGGCAGTGGACGCCGTTCATGATGCTGATCCTGCTCGCCGGCCTGCAGTCGCAGGACCCCGAGGTGCTGGAGGCGGCGAGCATCGACGGCTGCAACGGGTGGCAGACCTTCGTGCACATGACGCTCCCCCACGTACGCCGCTACCTCGAGCTCTCGATCGTGCTCGGCACGATCTTCATCGTCCAGAACTTCGACTCGGTCCTGGGTATGACCGGTGGGCTGAACTCCACCAACATCCCCTACGCCGTCTACGAGACGTTCTACTCGGCCAAGGACTACGGGGTCGCCTCCGCGCTGGGCGTCGTCGTGGTCATCGGCTCACTGATCATCGCGACCTTCGCGCTGCGCGTGGTGTCGTCCCTGCTCGAGGAGGAGAGCTGATGAACACCTGGAACCGGCAACGGGTGGCGAAGATCGCCATCCCGCTAGCAGCCTGGCTGATCGGCATCATCTTCGTGATCCCGATCCTCTACATGGTCCTGACCTCGCTGCACGCACCGCAGGACGCCCAGACGTACCCGCCCAGCTGGGGTGCGCCGCTGACGCTGGACAACTACACCGGCCTGTTCACCTCCGCGAACCCGATCACCCCGGCACTGATCAACTCCGTGATCACCAGCGTGATCTCGACGCTGCTCGTGCTCGCCCTGGCCATCCCCGCCGCGTACGCCCTGGCGATCAGGCCGGTGAAGAAGTGGTCGGACGTGATGTTCTTCTTCCTCTCGACCAAGATGCTGCCGATGGTCGCGGGCATCCTGCCGCTCTACCTGTTCACGACGAAGGTCATCAACATGCCCGACAACGTGATCGTCCTGATCCTGATCTACACCGCGATGAACCTGCCGATCGCGGTCTGGATGATGCGCTCGTTCCTGGTCGAGGTGCCGCCCGCGATCATCGAGGCGGCCTCGATCGACGGCGCCGGCACGTTCCGCATCCTGACCCGCATCGTGGCCCCGATCGCCATGCCCGGCGTCGCGGCCACCTCGCTGATCTGCTTCATCTTCGCCTGGAACGAGCAGCTCTACGCCAAGGTGCTCACCAGCGTCGCCGCGCAGACCGGACCGGTCTACGTGAACACCCTGATCCAGACCGAGCACGCCTACCTCGCCGAGCTGGCCGCCGGGGCGACGCTGATCTCGCTGCCCGTGCTCATCGCCGGGTTCGCGGCTCAGGACAAGCTGGTGCAGGGACTCTCCCTCGGGGCGGTCAAGTGAGCGAGCACCATCAAGTGACCTACCCGCGACTCACGACAGCCCGGCTCGGCGAGCTCTCGGCGGCCGTTGCGGTCCCTGCCTACGACCGGACCGCCGTCACCCCCGGGATCGTGCATCTCGGGGTCGGTGGCTTCCACCGCGCCCACCAGGCGCGCTACGTCGACGACCTGCTCGCATCGGGCGTCCGCGACTGGGGCATCGTCGGGGTGGGGCTGATGCCCCAGGACGTACGCATGCGGGATGCTCTCGCCGTGCAGGACCATCTCTACACCCTCGTCGAGCGGGCGCCGGACGGGAGCGTGCGGGGGCGGGTGATCGGCTCGATCATCGACTACCTCTTCGCGCCCGACTCCCCCGCGGACGTGCTGGAGCTCCTCGCCGACCCGCGGATCCGGATCGTGTCGCTGACCATCACCGAGGGCGGCTATCACGTCAACCAGGCGACCGGCGGCTTCGACGCCTCCGACCCCGCCATCCAGGCGGACCTGAAGCCAGGTGCCGTGCCGACCACGGCATTCGGGTATGTCGTGGAGGCGCTGGCGCGCCGTCGTGCCGCCGGGGTGGCTCCGTTCACGGTCATGTCGTGCGACAACATCGCTGGCAACGGGGAGGTCGCCCGGGCGATGCTGTCGGCGTTCGCGTCCCTGCGCGACCCGGCCCTGGGCGACTGGATCGGGTCCGAGGTGGCCTTCCCGAGCTCGATGGTGGACCGGATCACCCCGGCCACCACCGACGCCGACGTCGAGGAGGTCGGCTGGCGGTTCGGGATCGGGGACGCCTGGCCGGTGGTCAGCGAGCCGTTCTCCCAGTGGGTGCTCGAGGATCGCTTCCCCCAGGGACGGCCGCCGTTCGAGCTGGCCGGGGTCGAGATGGTGCCCGATGTCGAGCCGTACGAGCTGATGAAGCTGCGGCTCCTCAACGCCAGCCACCAGGCGCTGTGCTACCTCGGCTATCTGTCCGGCTACCGCTACGCCCACGAGGTCTGCACGGACCCGCTGTTCGTCGACTTCCTGCTCGGCTACATGTCGCAGGAGGGCACCCCGACCCTGCCGCAGGTGCCTGGGGTGGACCTGCCGGGCTACCAGCAGGAGCTGATCTCCCGCTTCGCCAACCCCTACATCCGCGACACCCTGGCGCGGCTGTGCGCGGAGAGCTCCGACCGGATCCCCAAGTGGCTCGTACCCGTCATCTCGGCCCAGCTCGCCTCGGGAGGATCCGTCCGCCGATCGGCGCTCGTCGTCGCCTCCTGGGCCCGCTACGCCGAGGGCGTCGACGAGCAGGGCGCGCCGATCGACATCGTCGACCGGCGCCGGGCCGACGTGACGGCCCGCGCGATCGCGCAGCGCGAGGACCCGCTCGCCTTCCTCCGCGACCCCGACCTCTTCGGCGACCTCGTCGACTCCCCTGAGTTCACCGAGCCGTACGCCGAGGCGCTGGCGTCGTTGCACGCGGTCGGCGCGCGGAAGACTCTCGAGATCTGGGAGGACTGAGCAGACAGCACGACGCCCCGGTGCCCGCTCTCGCGGATACCGGGGCGTCGTCGCTGGATCAGCTGTCGTCCGCCCTTCGGGCGGTTACTCGCTCGTCTCGGACTGCGCGGTGTTTCGGCTGGCGCCACCGCGGGTGCGGGTCACGACCTTCGGCGCCGGGGTCGAGGCGGCGCCGTTGCTGACGACCGGCGCCTCGGACTTGGTCGCGGTCATCACCGCGCCCTCACCGGTGCTCACGACCTCGCGGCGGGCGCCGCGGCGCTGCCGGGTGACCACCTTGGGCTTGGAGTCGACCGGCTCGGCCGCAACCGGCTCGGCCACGATCGGCTCCGGCTTCGACTCGGGCTCGGTCGCCTCGGGCTCGACGGCCGGGGCCACGGGAGCGGGCTCCTCCTCGGCGACCGGCTCGATCGCAACCGGCTCGGACACAACCGGCTCGGACGGCGCCGGCTCCGGCTTCGACGCGGTCGAGCTGCCGACGACGGCGGCCAGGACCGGACGGCCGGTGGTGGCGGCACGACGGGTGCGCGTACGCGTGGTGACCTTCGGGGCCTCCGGCTCGGCCGGGGTCTTCGGCTCGGCCGGAGTCTCGGCGGCCGGGGTCTCGGCGGGCGTCTCGACCGGCTCGGTCACCGGGGCCGACGCCTTGGACCGGCGCGAGCGGGTGCGGGTCGTGACCTTCGGAGCCTCGACCGCCGCCGGCTCGGACGCGGCCTCGACGGGCTCGGCCACCGGGGACTCAGCAGGGGTCTCGACCGGCTCGGCCACCGGGGCCGACGCCTTGGACCGACGCGAACGGGTGCGGGTCGTGACCTTGGGAGCCTCGGCGGGCTCAGCGGGGGTCTCGACGGGCTCGACGACCTGGGCAGCCGGCTCGTCGGTCTTCTCCACGCCGTCGCTCTGTCCGGCCATGGCGGCGAACTCGGCGGGCGTGGGCGTCTTGGCGGACTCCTCCGCGGGCTCGGCGCGCTGCTCGAAGCCGGCCTCGTCCTTGCCCTTGCCGCGGCCACCGCGACCACCGCGACGGCGCGAACGCGGCTCGTCGGGGGCGACACCGGAGGACTTGCCGGCCTCGACCGGGTGCTCGTGGATCACCAGGCCACGGCCGCCACAGGCGTCGCAGTTCTCGGAGAAGGCCTCGAGCAGGCCGGTGCCGATCCGCTTACGGGTCATCTGCACCAGACCCAGCGAGGTGACCTCGGCGACCTGGTGACGGGTCCGGTCGCGGCCCAGGCACTCGACCAGGCGACGAAGCACCAGGTCACGGTTGGACTCGAGGACCATGTCGATGAAGTCGACGACGATGATGCCGCCGATGTCGCGCAGCCGGAGCTGGCGCACGATCTCCTCGGCCGCCTCGAGGTTGTTCTTGGTGACCGTCTCCTCCAGGTTGCCCCCGGAGCCGGTGAACTTGCCGGTGTTGACGTCGACGACGGTCATCGCCTCGGTGCGGTCGATGATCAGCGAGCCACCCGAGGGCAGCCAGACCTTGCGGTCCAGGCCCTTCGCGATCTGCTCGTCGATCCGGTACGCGGCGAAGGCGTCGGCCTCACCGTCGTACTTCTCCACGCGCTCCTCGAGGTCGGGGGCCACCGACTGGACGTAGTCCTTGACGGTCTCCCACGACGAGTCGCCGGAGATGACCAGCTTGGCGAAGTCCTCGGTGAACAGGTCGCGCACGACCTTGAGGGTCAGGTCGGGCTCGCCGTAGAGCAGCTGCGGGGCGTTGCCGTTGGCCTTCTTCTCGATGTCCTCCCAGCGCGCCTTGAGCCGCTCGACGTCACGCGTGAGCTCGTCCTCGGCAGCGCCCTCAGCAGCGGTGCGTACGATCACGCCGGCCGTGTCGGGGACGATCTCCTTCAGGAGGGTCTTGAGGCGGTTGCGCTCGGTGTCGGGCAGCTTGCGGGAGATGCCGGAGGTGGTGCCGTCGGGCACGTAGACCAGGAAGCGGCCGGCCAGCGAGATCTGCGAGGTCAGGCGGGCGCCCTTGTGGCCGATCGGGTCCTTCGTCACCTGGACGAGCACCTTCTGGCCGGAGGTCAGCACCGACTCGATCTTGCGGGGCTGGCCCTCCTTCCAGCCGAGCGAGGCCCAGTTGACCTCACCGGCGTAGAGCACCGCGTTGCGGCCCTTGCCGATGTCGATGAACGCGGCCTCCATGCTCGGCAGCACGTTCTGGACACGGCCCAGGTAGACGTTGCCGATCAGGCTGGTCTGGCTCTCGCGGGCGACGTAGTGCTCGACGAGCACCTTGTCCTCGAGCACCGCGATCTGGGTGAGGTCCTCGCGCTCACGGATCACCATGACCCGCTCGACCGACTCGCGGCGGGCCAGGAACTCGGCCTCGCTCACGATCGGGGCGCGACGACGACCGGCCTCGCGGCCCTCGCGGCGGCGCTGCTTCTTGGCCTCCAGGCGGGTCGAGCCCGCCAGCGCGGTGATCTGGTCATCACCGGTGCGGCTCTGGCGAACCTTGGTGACGGTGTTCTCCGGGTCGTCCCCGGTGGCGGCGTCGCCCGAGGCCTCGCCGGCCCGGCGACGGCGACGGCGACGGCGCGAGGAGGTGCTGCCCTCGCCCTGGTCGGCGTCGGCGTCCTTGCCGGCGTCGTCGTTCTCGGCCTCGGCGTCCTCGGACCTGTCCTCGGTGTCGGACGCGTCGGAGCCGTCGGTGTCACCGTTGGCACCCTTGCGACGACGGCGGCCGCCACGGCGGCGGCGACGACGGCCGTTGCCGCCGCCCTCACCGTCGTCGGCCGAGCTCTCGTCGGACTCGTTGCCGCTCTCAGACTCGATCTCGATCTCGGGCTCGGGCTCGGGCTCGGTGTCGGTGGCCTCGGGCTCCTCGTCGGCGGCCTTCTCCTCGACCGGGGCCGCGCCGCGCGAACTGCGCTTGCGGGTCCGGGTCGGGGCCTCCTCCTTCGCAGCCTCGGCGGCAGGCTCGATGGCGGGCTTGGCTGCCGGCTCGTCCTCGGCGGGCGTCTCGACAGCGGCCTTCGCGCTTCGCGCGATTACTCCCTCGCTCGGCGCGAGCGGACGAGCAAGCTCGCCGCTCGACCTCGCTCCGGTCGTCTCGACCGGCTCCGCGACGGCCTTCGGCTCGGCCGTCTTGCGCGTACGCCGGCGGGTGGTCGTCTTGGTCGGCGCCTGGAACAGCACCGCGGGGGCCGGCGGACCGGCCTGCTCGGCCTCGGTCTCCTCGAGGGTCTCGTCGGCAGCCTCCTCGGCGGGGGTCTCGACGGGCTCGACGACGGGCGCGGCGGCCTTCTTGGCGGCCGTCTTCTTCGCGGTGGTCCGCTTGGCGGCGGTCTTCTTCGCCGCCGTCTTCTTGGCCGGAGCCTCGACGGTCTCGGCGGGAGCCTCGGGGGTCTCGGAGGACTCGCCCTCCGGTGCGGTGGTGGCCTCGGGGGTCTCGACCTCGGCCGGCACGGGGGCGGCAGCCTTCTTGGTCGTACGCTTCCGGGTCGTCTTCTTCGCCGCCGTCTTCTTGGCGGGGGCCTCGGCTGCCTCAGCAGACTCGGCGGTCTCCTCGGCGGGGGCCTCGACAGCCTCGGCCGGGGCCGCAGCTGCGGCCTTCTTGGTGGTGCGCTTTCGCGTGGTCTTCTTCGCCGCGGTCTTCTTCGCGGGAGTGGTCTCGCCGGTCGCTTCCGCGTCGGTCGTGGGGGTGTCGGTCACCAGAGCCTGCGCTGTTTCAGCGTCGTTCTCGGTGTTCTCGACAGTGGTCTCGTCGGCCATGCCGTTCTCCTCATCCAGGACCTTCACAGGTGCCGGATAGTCAGGTGCCGGGAAACGGGCGCTGCGCAGTATCGAACTTTTTCCACGTAGCAGCCGCGTCGCGGCGCAAAGCTTGTCAGGGCGGCGGCATCCTCCGCAGCGGTGCGTCACAGGCAGCGGTTCGTCACCTGCCGCGGTCGCTCGGCCGTCCGGGACCTTCCCGGGCGAGTCGCTCTCACTGACCTGCTAGGCCTGCGTCGCGGTCTGGTGACGCCCTACCTCCTGTGTGCCGGAGTGCGGCCCCGGAGGACCCACGCCGGCGAGGCGTCGTCGGACTGTCCATTCCTCGGGGCGGGCCCGATTGTTTGAGCAGTCGTCTCGGAGTATCGCATACACCCTGTCAACAGATCGATATCCGGACACGAACCAGACTCAGGGGAGGGTCGCTTCCTTCATCTGGCGCGACTTGTAGACGTTGACGATCACGACACCGTCGAGCCACTCGGTGAGCCGCTCGGCCTCGGCCACCAGTGCCTTCTGACCGGCCCCGCCGATGTCGTGGCGCACGATCGGGTGCACCCGGCCATCGTCGTCCTGCGCCCAGGCCCCCACGATCCGGCCGTCCCACCAGGCGGTGTTGCCGGCGTTGCCGTTGGAGTCGAAGAGGTAGGCCACATCCTCGGCGTCCAGATAGAACCCGCGCTCCTTCCAACCCATGACGGTGGGGTCGAGCGTGGGTAGCAGCGCGGCCGAGGGCTCGATCTCGGGCTCGGGTGAGGTGGCGATCGGGTCGTCCGGAAGGACCCATCCCGTGCCACCGCCCTCGAGCCCGACCTCCACGGCACCGACCGCGGCGAGCGCGGCCCGCACGGCCGACTTCGTGGACCCGAGCCACCAGACCATGTCGGCCTCGGTGCCCGGACCGAAGGTCCCCAGCCAGCGGCGGACGAGCTCGGCATAGCCTTCGGCGGGCGCGAGCGGGACCGGCACCTCGTCGAGCCACGACTCGGTCAGCGTCCAGGCAGGCTTGTTCAGCCGCCAGTGACCGAGGTTGGTCGCCCGCATCAGCCGACCCTGCGCAGCGAGGGTGCCGATAACCCAGCGGCCGATCGCGAACTCACCGCCCCACTTCTTGCCGGGCGTGCCCATCCGGAAGCGGGCGTCGAGCTCCGGTACCAGCTCACGCAGCTGCGTCGTGGTCCGCGGCTCTCCGTCGGCCAGCGCGGCCAGCGTCGCCGCGTACGCCTTCTCGATCCAGCCGTCCTGGTCCTCGTGAATACCACCGGAGGTCAGCCACTTGTAGAGGTTCTTCTCCTCCTGGGCGGCCACTCGGGCCGAGGCGCTCCCCAGCGCGGCCGGCAGCAGGTCGCGCGGGAAGGCGAAGAGCGTACGCCGCATCGCCAGCTGCTTGACCAGCGAGCGCTCCTCGTAGAGCGCCCGCTCGACGTCCTCGACGCGGAGGTCGTGGACCCGGGCGTGCAGGGCGAGGTGGACGGTCGCGGCCTCGGTCGCGTGCCAGGCGGTCATCGCCTGCGTCGCGGTCGCCACGTCGGCGTACCTGTGGTCGGGGGCGATCCCGTGCCGGCGGACCAGTCTCGCCCGGCGCTCACGGTCGGTGACCATTCTCATCGGCAGAGCCTCATCCAAGGCACGTTAGTGGAGCGGGTCGCCGATCGTGCCGGAAGCCTCGTCGAAGACTCCCTGGCTGAGCCGGGTCAGGAGCGGCAGTCCGCCGTGCTCGGGTCCGACCTTCAGGCCGCCGATGCGCTCCAGGCCGGTGACGACGTCGTCGGGACGTACGGTCGGGGTGCCGTGCTTGAGCAGGAGCTCCAGCCGGGAGCCACCCTCACGAGGCGCCGAGCCGAGGCGAACGACCGCGCTTCGGGCATCGAACTCACGCAGACCCTTCTTGGTCATCCGGGACACGATGACCTCCTCGGCCCCGAGGAACGCCTCGACAGCCGCAGCCGCCGCCTCCGGCGCCGTCGGGAGGTCGATGATCCACTCGCTGCCGGTGAGCAGGTCGGCCAGAGCGCCCTTGGGCGAGGTGGCGGTGTCCACGACGTCGAGCAGGTCGAGACCGTCGGGCATGACCTCGTCCAGGGCAGCCTTGGTCGCGGCCGGGTCGACCGTCTCCCGCAGTCCCAGCTCGACGTACTCGGCCTCGCTCGCCGCACCCGTCGGGGCCGCACCGGCGTAGGAGATCCGCGGGTGCGGGTTGAAGCCCGAGGAGTAGGCCACCGGGATCCGAGCCCGGGCGACCGCGCGCTCGAAGGCGCGGCTGAAGTCGCGGTGGCTGGTGAACCGGAGCCGGCCGCGCTTCGCGTAGCGGATGCGGAGACGCTGGACCGGCGGGGCCTGCTGTTCGGGCTGTTGACGCACGAGGTCGATTATGTCGGTCCTCGGGCGCGATCACCCATCCGGCGAATGGAAGGCGAACGCTTTGTAACGGTTCGCGCACGAAAAATGGGAGACTCGCGCGGTGACCCACCACAGAGCCAGGAAGTTCTCGGTACGCCTCAAGGAGCTTTTGCCGATCTTCGCGGTGGTCCTCACGGTCGGCGCCATCGCCGCGCTGACCGTCCTCGCGCCCCGGTTGAGCGACTCCAGGCAGGCCTCCGCGGACACCTCCTCCTCGCCGAGCGCCGATCCCGATGTGCCCAGCCCGTCGGCCTCCGCCTCGGCGCTGTCGGAGCCGCTGCCGAAGTTCAAGACGCTGGACGCACCGCCGGCGATCGACAAGGCCCCGAAGAAGCCGAAGATCGACCCGTGCGCGGTCCCGCGCAACCTCACCGTGATGACCTTCAACATCAAGGGTGGCCGGGTCTCCCCCGGCGAGCTCGGCGGCATCGCGAGCGTGATCCGGGCCTCTGGCGCCGACGTCGTACTCCTCCAGGAGGTCGACCAGAACCGCCGCCGCTCCGGCAACGTCGACCAGCCGGCGATCATCGCCTCGCACCTGGGGATGCAGTCGGTCTTCGGCGCCAACGCGTACATCACCGACCGCGGTGGCTACGGCACCGCGATCCTGTCGCGCTACCCCATCGCGGAGTCCGGCAATACCCACCTGCCCAACCGCGACGGCAAGGAGCAGCGCGGCGTGCTCCGGGCGAACATCATCGTCGAGGGCCAGCGCCTGGTCGTCTTCAACACCCACCTCGACCACACCTCCGACTCGCTGCGGCAGGCCCAGATCGGTGCGGTGATGTCCAAGGTGAACGCCTACGACGGCGCCAAGCTCCTCGGCGGCGACCTGAACGCAGGCGACGGCTCCAGCGTCCTGGGCGCCGCACTGGCCACGCTCTCCGATGCCGGCGCCTCTCTCGGCGCCAGCCACGACGGCGGCGGCCGCGTCGACTACCTGCTCCCCAACTCCTGGCTCTCCGCCGGCGACGGCAACGTCACCCCCACCGGCCTCTCCGACCACCACGCCGTCAGCATCGACTTCGCCATGCGCGGCGCCGCGGACTGCTGAGGCTCCAGCCTCGGGGTAGGACGGCCGGGCCGGCGCGTCAGTAGCGCTCGACCGATACGGCGCGTTCCGGCGGGTCGTACGCCTCCGGCCAGAAGTCGGTCACTCGGGTGATCCGGCCGCCACGGACCTCGAGGAACGTCTGCGACTCACCCGATTCCTCCCCCATCCTCCAGTCGAACCAGACCACGGCCCGATCGTCGTCGGCGATCACGATCTTCGGGCTGAGGCGCCACTCGCCGGGGTAGGTCTGGTTGAACTCGAGAAACGACTGGCGCCCGACGATCAGCTCGCGGGTCTGCGGCATGTCGTAGACGACGTCCTCGTCCAGCACCGCCGCCAAGGCGCCCCAGTCCCGAGCATCGAGGAGCTGGAGATATCTACGTGCCAGTGCGCTGTTGTCCGACATGGCGGCAACCTACCGGTGCTCGAGCGAGGGCGTGGGAGACTTCCCGCCGTGATCGAGTTGCGCCCAGCCGTTGCTGCTGACGTCCCCGCACTTCTCGAGCTGTGGGAGGTGGCTGCGGAGAACGACTCGCGGCCGACGGACTCTGCGGTGAAGGTCGAGACGCTGATCTTGCGCGACCCGGAGGCCTGCACGGTCGCGGTCACCGAGGCGGGCCGGGTCGTCGGTTCGTTGATCTCCGGCTGGGACGGCTGGCGCGCCCACCTCTACCGGCTGGCGGTTCATCCCGACGTACGCCGCCAGGGGCTGGCCCGCCGCCTCCTGGCCCACGCCGAGACCCGGCTCGTGGCGCTCGGCGCGGGCCGGATCGACGCGATGGTCCTGGAGGGCAACGACCTGGGGCAGTCGCTGTGGAAGAGCTCGGGATACGAGTCGCAGGCCGAGTGGCGCCGCTGGGTCCACCCGGTCGGCTGAGCGGCGGGTAACCGGTCGCCAAAGAGACCGAGTCGGGTCTACCTTCAGCGGATGGAGTTCCTGACCCCCGAAGACCTTCCCGCACCCGCCGGCTACAGCCACGCGGTGATCACCGACCCCGGCGCCCGGCTGGTCGTGACCTCGGGCCAGGTCGGCGTCACCGACGAGGGCGCCGTGGCCGACGGCTGGGAGGCGCAGACCCGGCAGACCTTCGTCAACCTCGGCGTGGCCCTGGCCGCCGCGGGCGCAGCCTGGGCGGATGTGGTGAAGCTGACCTACTTCGTCGTCGACACCACCGAGCTGCCGCTGATCCGGTCGGTACGCGACGAGTTCGTCGACCTCGCACACCCGCCGGCCAGCTCGCTGGTGCAGGTCGCCGGCCTCTTCCGCCCCGACGTACTCATCGAGGTGGAGGCCACCGCCGCCATCCCCTCACCGTAGCGGCGTGCCTCGACCCGGGAGTCTGACGCCACCGAGGTGAGCTTCATGAGTCGGACCTGCATAGCCGGCAACGTCTTTCCCTCCACCGGTTCAATCAGCGACTGATCCGACAGGAATCCGACTACACGACCGAGAGTGGCAGCAGCTTCTTGCCGGTGGGGCCGATCTGGATGTCGGTGTTCATCTCCGGGCAGACGCCACAGTCGTAGCAGGGGGTCCAGCGGCAGTCCTCGACCTCGATGTCCTCGCCGTCGGCGACGGCGAGGGCGTCCTCCCAGTCGGCCCAGAGCCAGTCCTTGTCGAGGCCCGAGTCGAGGTGGTCCCACGGGAGGATCTCGTCGTACTCACGCTCGCGGGTGGTGTACCAGTCGAGGTCGACGCCGGTGCCGGCGAGACCGGTCTCGGCGGCGGTCATCCAGCGGTCGTAGGAGAAGTGCTCGCTCCAGCCGTCGAAGCGGCCGCCGTCGCGCCAGACGTGCTCGATGATCCGGCCGACCCGACGGTCACCGCGCGACAGCAGGCCCTCGACGATGCCGGGCTTGCCGTCGTGGTAGCGGAAACCGATCGCGCGGCCGAACTTCTTGTCGGCGCGGACCACGTCGCGCAGCTTCTGCAGCCGCTCGTCGGTCGTCTCGTGGTCGAGCTGGGAGGCCCACTGGAAGGGGGTGTGGGGCTTGGGTACGAAGCCACCGATCGAGACAGTGCAGCGGATGTCGTTGCGGCCCGACACCTCGCGGCCCTTGGCGATGACCTTCTTCGCGAGCTCGGCGATCTGGAGGACGTCCTCGTCGGTCTCTGTCGGCAGGCCGCACATGAAGTAGAGCTTCACCTGGCGCCAGCCGTGGGAGTAGGCGGCACCGACGGTGCGGATCAGGTCCTCCTCGGTGACCATCTTGTTGATCACCTTGCGCATCCGCTCCGAGCCACCCTCGGGGGCGAAGGTCAGACCGGAGCGACGGCCGTTGCGGGAGAACTCGTTGGCCAGGGTGATGTTGAAGGCGTCGACACGGGTCGAGGGCAGCGAGAGCGACACGTTGGTGCCCTCGTAGCGGTCGGCCAGGCCGGTCGCGACGTCACCGATCTCGGTGTGGTCCGCCGAGCTCAGCGAGAGCAGGCCGACCTCCTCGAAACCGGACTTCCGGATCCCGTTCTCGACCATGTCGCCGATGGTCGTGATCGAGCGCTCGCGCACCGGGCGGGTGATCATCCCGGCCTGGCAGAAGCGGCAGCCACGCGTGCAGCCACGGAAGATCTCCACCGAGAACCGCTCGTGGACGGTCTCAGCCAAGGGCACCAAGGGATTCCGCGGGTAGGGCCAGGCGTCGAGGTCCATCAGGGTGTGCTTGCGCACCCGCCACGGGATGTCGGGGCGGTTGGGGACCACGGCCTCGATCTGGCCGTCGGCGGCGTAGTTCACGTCGTAGAACTTCGGCACGTAGACGGCACCGGAGACGGCCAGCCGCCGCAGCAGCTCGTCGCGGCCGCCGGGGCGACCGTCCTTCTTCCACTCGCGCACGACCTCGGAGATCTTGAGCACGACCTCCTCGCCGTCACCGAGCACGGCAGCGTCGAGGAAGTCAGCGATCGGCTCGGGGTTGAACGCGGCGTGGCCGCCGGCGAGCACCACCGGGTCGTCGTCGCCGCGGTCGACCGCGTGCAGCGGGATCCCGGCGAGGTCGAGCGCGTTGAGCATGTTGGTGTAGCCGAGCTCGGTCGAGAACGAGAGCCCGAACACGTCGAACGCTTTCACCGGACGGTGGGCGTCGACGGTGAACTGCGGGATCGGCCCCTGCTCGTCGCCCTCGCGCATGATCTTCTCGAGGTCGGGCCACACGGCGTAGGTGCGCTCGGCGGCGATCCAGTCGCGCTCGTTGAGCACCTCGTAGAGGATCTGGACACCCTGGTTGGGCAGGCCGACCTCGTAGGCGTCGGGGTACATCAGCGCCCACCGCACCTCGACCTCGTCCCACTTCTTGACGGTCGAGTTGAGCTCCCCACCGACGTACTGGATCGGCTTGGACACCAGCGCGAGGCGCGGCTCCAGCCGAGGGAAGACAGACTCAGGAACGAGGTCGCTCTGGGCGACGGTCACGATGGGCACCTCAAAGCTCGGGAACGATCAACCCCAAGCGTACGCCGCTCCCTGACTCCCCCACCAAACCTGGCGTCGCGAGGACGGGATGCCCGCAACCCTCACCGGTTGCGGATCAGCACTCCACGCGCAGAACCTGTCGCCACTCCATGCCATCGACCTCGACCGGCACCACCCAGAGCGTCGTCCGGATACGGTCGCCGGGTTGAAGGCAGGCCGGACGGCCGTCCATGTCTACGCCTGCGGAGTCACCCCACAACACGTCCGGAGGAACCCCCACGGTCCAGCCGTCGTCGAGCTCGCACGAAATGACCGGATCTCCGGCCACACAGTTCGCCGGCTCCGGCTGGGCCTGGGCGTGATGCTGCCCGAGCTGGTAGGTGACGAGCGGCGCGACGACTGCCGCGAGGACCGCCAGCCACCCGAACCACACGCGACGGGAACTGAGCCCGCTCATCGAATCAGACACGAGGCTGGAGTCTCACACAGCATCGAGGCGATCGGAGCGGAAACAAAATAGGTGTTGGGGCCGCCCCTCCCGGACGGCCCCAACACCCTGAGCTCAGAGCCGGTGGCTCAGAACAGCGTGGTGAGGAGCAGGTTCGGCGAACCGGTGCCCGGGTTGGTGACCACGTCGGGGGTGGCGGCGCCGGTCAGGCCCGTGGCGACGTCGGCCGGGGTGGCCGAGGGGTTCGCCTCGAGGAAGAGCGCGGCGGCACCGGCGACGTGGGGGGTCGCCATCGACGTACCGGAGATGGTGTTGGTCGCGCCGTCGTTCCAGGCCGAGGTGATGTCGACGCCGGGGGCGAAGATGTCGAGGCACTCACCGATGTTGGAGAAGTCCGCGGCGGCGTCGGTGTCGTCGGTGGCACCGACGGTGATCGCCTCCGGAACGGCCGCCGGCGAGGAACCGCAGGCGTCGGAGCTCTCGTTGCCGGCCGCGACGGCGTAGGTCACGCCATCGGCGATCGAGGCCTGGACGGCCGCGTCGAGAGCGGCGTCGTTGCCGCCACCGAGCGACATGTTGGCGACGGCCGGGCCGTCGGTGTGGTTCTCGGTGACCCACTCGATGCCCGCGACGACACCCTCGGTGGTGCCGGAGCCCTGGTCGTCGAGGACGCGGACCGGAACGATCGTGGCCTCCTTGGCCAGGCCGTAGGTGGTGCCGGCGACGGTGCCCGCGACGTGGGTGCCGTGGCCGTTGCCGTCGGTCGGGTCGGTGTCGCCGTCGACCGCGTCGAAACCCTCACCGATCCGGCCGCTGAACTCCGAGTGGTCGGTCGCGACGCCGGTGTCGATGATGTAGGCGGTCACGCCGGCACCGGTCTGCTCGTAGTGGTAGTTCTTGTCGAGCGGCAGCGCGGTCTGGTCGACCCGGTCCAGGCCCCAGGTCGGGTCCGCCTGGTCGCCCTGGGTGGTGTAGCGGTGGTTGGCCTGCACGTAGGCGACGTCCGGGTTGGAGCGGACCTCTTCGAGCGCGTCCTTGTCGAGCGAGGCCGAGAAGCCGTTGAACGCCGTGTTGAAGACCTCCCGCACGTCTCCCCCGGCCTCGCGGGCGTCGCTGCGTACCGACTTGGCCTCGGACCTGGCCACGTCGCTGCGACCCTGCTTCTCCATCACGACGATGTACTCACCCTCGATTGCGGTCGAGGCGTCCGCGCCGCGCAGCGGTGCCGGACTGTCCGCGGCACCGGCCGGGACGGTGAAGGCGATCGCCGAGGCTGCTGCTCCAACAGCTACGGCGGAGATGACTGCCGGTGCCTTGAAGGCCCGGTTCTTGATGGTTCGGTTCACGAACTGACTCCCGTCATCGTGCGGCCCGATGGGGCCACAACCATTCATTGCACCGGACTTGGGAACCGCCTGTAGGTGGTCCCACGCGCAGACGTCGCACGTGCCGGCCGAACGCCCTGCGCCCTCCCTACGGCCGCAACCCGAAGCGTTCGGTCAACCACGTAATCACGTTACGTAGGACCCGTAACGACCCAACTCTTCGCATTGCAGCAACGTGCAGATACCAAAGGTGAACGCCTATAAACAGGCCATAAACAAGCCAGGAAAATGGCTTGTAACCAACACACCGGGCCGCCCGCGTTACGCGAGCGACCCGGCGTGGTCAGGCCTCAGGTCAGGCCCTCAGATGAGCGCCCGAGATCAGGCGATGGAGGTGTCGTCGATCAGGAAGCTGGTCCCGAGCGAGGAGTCCTCGGTGCCGGTGAACGTCAGCGTGACGGTGCTGCCGGCGAAGGACCCGAGCGAGAACGACTTCAACGAGTACGACGAGCTCGCGTTCAGGTTGGAGTACGTCGCCAGCGTCGTCGACCCGACCTTGACGGTCAGCTTGTCGTAGGCCGTCGAGGTGGTCGTCTCGTTGGTGATCACCCGCAGGTAGAACGACAGGGTCTTGCCGGTCGTGGGCAGGGTGACCGACTGCGACAGGTTGTCGGTGTGGGTGGAGCCGTAGCCGTTCAGCCACGCCTTGTAGGAGCCCGAACGCGCCGGGGCGCTGCTCGAGCTGTCGATCACGCCCGAGGAGGCGCTCCAGCCGGTCGCGCCCGACTCGAAACCCGGGTTGGTCAGCAGGTTGCCCGTGGTCGGCGGGTCCGTCGGGTCCGTGCCACCGCTCCACAGCGAGTAGAGGAGGCGGTTGGGTGAACCGGTCCCGGGCGAGGTGACCACGCCGGTGGTGGCGTTGGAGTTGATCGCCGAGGCGACGGCGGAGGCCGATGCCGTCGGGTTCGCCTGCAGGTAGAGAGCTGCCACTCCGGCAACGTGCGGGGTCGCCATCGACGTACCGGAGATCGTGTTGGTCGCCGTGTTGGAGGTGTGCCACGCCGAGGTGATCGAGGAGCCCGGGGCGAACAGGTCGACGCACGAGCCGATGTTGGAGAAGCTCGACCGGGCGTCGGTGTTGGTCGTCGAGCCGACGGTCAGGGCTCCGGCCACCCGGGCGGGCGAGCCGTTGCACGCGTTCGCACCGGAGTCGTTGCCCGCGGCCACGGCGTAGGTGACGCCGTCCGCCATCGAGCTGGAGACCGCGGAGTCGAGGGTCGAGGAGACTCCGCCGCCGAGCGACATGTTGGCGACCGCCGGACCGGAGGTGTGGTTGGAGGTCACCCAGTTCACACCCGCGATCACACCGGCGGTCGTGCCGGACCCGGAGGCGTCGAGCACGCGGACGGGCACGAGGGTGACGTTCTTGGCGACACCGTACGTCGACCCGCCGACGGTGCCGGCGACGTGGGTGCCGTGGCCGTTCTCGTCCTCGGTGCTGGACCCGATGGCGGTGTAGCCGGAGGTCACCCGGCCGCCGAAGTCCGCGTGCGCGGAACGGATGCCGGTGTCGATGATGTACGCCTTCACACCCGAGCCGGTGTAGTCGTAGTGGTAGTTCGAGTTCAGCGGCAGGTTGCGCTGGTCGATCCGGTTGAGCCCCCAGGTGGGGTTGGCCTGGTCGCCGCTGGCCTTCACGACCTGGTTGGCCTCGATGTAGTCGACATCGGGGTTGCTGCGGAGCGCGTCGAGCGCATCGGCGTCGAGCGTGGCGGAGAATCCGGTGATCGCCTTGTCGTAGGCGTACTTCACCGAGCCACCCTTCTCCTTGGCGAGCGCCCGGGCGTCGGCGGCGTTGGCCTTGGCCGCCGCACCGCTGCCCTTCATCACGACGATGTAGGAGTTGTCGATGGCCGTCGACTTCTCGGCACCGATCAGCGGTGCCGGACTGTCGGCTGCGCCGGCGGGACCGGACATGGCCAGGATGGTGGTAGCGGCACCGACGGCGGTGACCGTCGCTGCTGCCAGTGCGCCGAGGCGCTGGATTCTGTGGGGTCGGTTCACGATTACTGCTCCCGTCGTCAAGCAGCCTCGGGATGAGGGCTGCAAGGGGTAACAGATGCCCTGTAGGGCAACCGGGAGGGAACGTAATCGAGTTTAATTTCGATGAAACGCGACATCTTTTCGCACTGCAGCAACCTGCAGGCGATCACGCGAGCGGAGGTCCTGAAGTGGTCCGGACCGGTCCAGACCGGTGCGCCGCGAACGGGCCGAGATGCCGAGCAGCAGACCCACCGCCAGCAGCGCCGCGATCATCGAGGAACCGCCGTAGGAAACCAGGGGCAGCGGGACCCCGGTGACCGGCATGATGCCCAGGCACATGCCGATGTTCTGGAAGCTCTGGATGCCGAGCCAGCACACGATCCCGGCCGCCGCCACCCGCCCGAAGAGGTCGTCGGTACGCGCCGCGATCCGCAGTCCGCGCCACAGCACGACACCGATCAGCCCAATCACCAGCAGCGAGCCGACCAGCCCGAGCTCCTCCCCCACGACCGTGAAGATGAAGTCGGTGTGCTGCTCGGGGACGAAGCCCGCACGGGCCTGCGAGCCCTGGAACAGGCCCTGCCCGAAGATGCCGCCGTCGCCGATCGCGATCCGCGCCTGCTGGACGTTGTAGCCGGCCCCGCGAGGATCCAGCGACGGATCGGTGAACGCCATGAACCGGTTGATCTGGTACTGCTTCAGCACCCCGGTCGCGACCACCGTCGTGGCACCCGCCACGCCGGTCAACGCCAGCAGCGCGAGCCATCGCCGCGGTGTGCCCGCGGCCGCGAGCACGCAGAAGACCGTCACACCGAGAACCAGCGTGGTGCCGAGGTCGGGCTGCAGCAGGACCAGGACGATCGGCACCGCCGCGACCAGGATCATCGCAACCACGTCGCCCAGCGACACCCGTGCCCGCCAGCGGCCCTCGCTACGCTCGGCCAGGACCAGCGCCATCGCGATGACGACGGCCAGCTTGGCCAGCTCCGAGGGCTGGACCTGCACCGGCCCGAGGACCACCCACGACTTCGACCCGTTGACCGTGGAGCCCATCACGAGCACCAGCACCAGGCCCACCACCGCGCCCAGGTAGACGACGGGCGTCAGGAGCCGGACCCAGCGGTGGTTGGTCGCGACAACGCCCACCATCAGCACCAGCCCGGCGGCCACGTTGATCGCCTGTTTGCGCAGGTAGGCGGTGGTGTCACCACCCGTGATCGCGTCCCGGTGGATGGTCGCGGACCAGACCAGCAGCACCGAGAGCGACACCAGGACCAGCACCGCGCCCAGGAGGACCAGGTCGATGCGGCGTACGAAGGCCATCACGTCGTTCTTCATGCTCTGCCCCTCAACCCCTCAGTCCTTCGGGGCGACGATCGAGCCGTCGGCGCCGAATGCGGGCAGGTTCCTGGGTGGGTCGATGCCCCGGATCGCGGCCTTGTCGGGCCGCACCTCGGCACCGCCCTCCTCGATCCCGTAGAGCGTCTCCCACAGCTTGCGTACGGCATCGCCCACCGAGCCTGAGCCGGTGCCACCCTGGGAGATCGTCATGATGACGACGTACTTCTTGTTGTACGTCGCGACCCAGCCGGTCGTCTGCTTGCCGGTGACCTCGGCGGTGCCGGTCTTGCCGCGCACCTTCACCTCGTCGAGCGGGAACCCGCCGAACTTCCAGGCCAGGGAGCCCGACTGGGGAGTGCCGAGCAGCGCCTCGTTGACGTAGTCGATGCTCTTGGCCGACATCTTCACCTTGCCGGCGACCTTGGGATCGATCTTCTCGACCACCGTCCCGTCGCCGCTGACGACCGCCTTCCCGATCCTGGGCTCGTAGAGGGTGCCGCCGTTGGCCAGGGACGCGTAGGCCCGAGCGAGCTGGATCGGGGTGACCATGGTGTCGCCCTGGCCGATGGAGAAGTTCACCGCGTCGCCGGTGCGGTAGTAGTTGCCCTCGATGCAGAACTCGTGGGCGAAGAGCTGCAGGAAGTCGGTGGGGGCGTTCTTCTTCTCGTCCATCCGGCAGTAGTAGCCCTTCATGGCCTGGTAGTACTCGGCCTTCCACTTCCGGTCCGCGATCCGGCCCGTCGACTCCCCCGGCAGGTCGATGCCGGTGCGCTTGCCGAAGCCGAACGCCTTGGCGGTCTCCACCAGCGGGTCCTTGGCGTTGACGTCGGCGGGGTTGGAGCCGTACTTCTGCCAGTAGTGGACGCCGACCTGGTAGAAGAACGTGTTGCAGGAGACCTGGAGCGCCTTGGCGAAGTCGATGAACCCGTAGGCGCCCGACTCGTAGTTCTTGAACACCCGGTTGCCCACCTGGAGCCCGCTGGAGCAGTTGAGCAGGGTGTCGCGGCTGTAGCCGTTGTTGAGCGCACCGACCGTCATGAACGGCTTCCACGTCGAACCCGGCGCGAACTGACCCTGCGTCGCCCGTGGCAACAGCGGGTAGCCCGCCTTCTCGGAGTAGAGCCTGTCGAGCTGCTTCTGGGTGATCCCGCCGACCCACTCCTCGGGGTCGTACGTCGGCTGGTTGGCCATCGCGACCAGTCGGCCGGTCTGCGCCTCCATGACCACGACCGAGCCGGAGTCGGCCTCGAAGTTGCGGCCGGAGATCTTGTCGAAGGTGTTGCGCGCGGTCTCGATCGACTCGGCGAGCAGTTTCTCGGCACGGCCCTGCACCTTGGCGTCGATGCTGGTCACCAGCGTGTCGCCGGGCTGGGAGGCGACCGAGTCGCCGCGCCCGATCTCTCGGCCGAGCGAGTCGACGGTGACGGTGTCGTAGCCGGGCATCCCGCGCAGCCACTGGTCGTACTCCTTCTCGACACCGGAGCGACCGACCATCGAGGTGATGTTGAGCGACTCGTCGCCGCGCTCCTTGGCGTTGTCGTTCTCGTCCTCGGTGATCGGGGAGAGATAGCCGAGCACGCCGGCGGCGTTGATGCCGAAGGGGCTCGGGTAGGAGCGCAGGGTCTGCTTCTCCGCGACCACCCCGGGGAAGTCCTCGGGCTGCTCGAGGATGCGCAGCGCGGTCGACTCGGAGACGTCGGTGGCGATCGGGACCGGCTGGTAGCGGGTGCCGGACCAGTTGGCGATCGCCTCGTTCTGCTTCTTCGGGGACACGTCGACGGCCTTGGCGACGCGAGCCATCAGCGTCTTCCTGTCGTCGTCATCGAGCCCGTCGAGCACGCCCAGGTCGAGGCTGACCACCCAGGCGGAGCGGTTGGTCACCATCGGCCGGCCCTGGGCGTCGACGATGATGCCGCGCACCGGCTGGCGCACGATCTCACGCTTGGACTGCGAGGCCGCGGCGGCCTGATAGGCGTCGCCGTGGCGTACCTGCAGGTAGAAGAGCCTGACCCCGAGCGTGGCCAGCAGCGAGAAGACGAGCGCCTGGATCACGATCAGCCGCAGCCGGCTGACCTGCGCGGTGGAGAGTCGACTCGGCACTAGAGATCTCCCTTGCCGATCAGCCACAGCAGCGCCGGGATCAGCAACGGCGCCAGCAGGAGGTCGTAGCCCACGCTGATCGCCACGGTCGGCAGCAGTGTCAGCGGCGCCTCACCGAGGATCAGGCCGCTGACCGCGAAGATGCTGACCCCGATGAACGCGCAGGTGGCCACCGTGGCCATCACGGTCATCGCGTTGGGACGGCCCGGGCCACCGTGGATGCTGCCCTCGTCGATGCTGCCTTCGCGGACCCGGCCGGCGACGTAGCCGACGATGAGCAGCGCCAGTGCCCAGCGGCCCGCGGTGTGGTCGGCGGGCGGGGCCAGATCGAGGAGTACGCCGGCGGCGAACCCGGTCACCAGACCGGCCTGCCCGCCACGGGTGAGCGCGACCGCGAGGACGACCAGGAGCGCCAGGTCAGGGGTGATCCCGCGGATGGCGAAGGCCGGCGCCACGCTCAACTGGAGGACGACGGCGATGACGACCAGCATGCCGACCAGGACGTTGCGCAGCACCGGAGCGGCGCCGGAGGCACGACGTTCCATCTCGCTCATCGCAACTCTCCTTCCGGTGTGATGACGGCGCGGTCGCTCATGGTGTCGTTGGGCACCACCACACCGACGACGTCGAGCGAGCCGAAGTCGACGTACGGCTTGATCCGGACCGTCTGCGAGGAGTCACGCACGCTCTCGAAGCTGTCGGTCACCTCGCCGATCGGCAGCCCGGAGACGTACGGAGCGGCCCGGCCGTCACCCCAGGTGATGACCGTGTCGCCCTTGAGCGGCGTGGTGGACTGGTCGACGAGGTCGAGGGTCAGCAGTCCGGCGTTGGCGCCTCCGGCGACCGCGCCGGAGCCCCGGACCATGCCGACCTGACCGGACTTCTTGCCGCTGCGGTCCGCACCGCCGACGCGGCCACCGACGACAGAGGCGGCATCGACGATCAGCAGGACCGTCGCCGAGGTCTTGGTGACCCGCAGGACCCTGCCGACCAGGCCGTCGCCGGTCACGACCGACATGTCGGACCTGATCCCGGCGGCGCTGCCGGCGTCGAT
The DNA here is from genome assembly GCF_042788075.1 of Nocardioides sp. YIM B13467. Classification (NCBI taxonomy): domain Bacteria; kingdom Bacillati; phylum Actinomycetota; class Actinomycetes; order Propionibacteriales; family Nocardioidaceae; genus Nocardioides; species Nocardioides sp. YIM B13467. The sequence continues at coordinate 3,714,791 of NZ_JBHZPJ010000046.1, read as the reverse complement.
GGTGACGGTGCGGTTGAAGGTCTGGGCGGGGCCGTAGGCGGTGACCCGAGCCGGCACCATGGCGTAGCCGAGGTCCTCGGCGGCACGGGTGATCGACTCGTACTCGGCGAGCTTGGCGCGGCCGTAGTCGGTGACCTCGACCTGGCGGCGCAGCGTGGAGTTCTCGGCCTCGAGCTTCGCGACCCGGTTGCGCAGATCGTCGCGGGTGTCGAACCACTCCGGGATGTCGGTGAACGGGCGGGCCACCATCGCCGCGCCGGTCTCGAGCGGGGAGATCACCTCGCCGACCGCGGCGCGGGCCGGCTCCAGGACGGGGGTCTGGTCGAGCGTGGCCAGCGTCGCGCAGCACAGGACGAGCGCGATCAGCCAGGAGCGCTTCGGACCACCCCCACCGGCCTTGGTCTCGAGGCTGCCGCGGCGGTTGAGCCGCTCCCGCGGCGTACGGGCCATGGGTTTGGGGCCTTTGCGTTGTTCCAGCCCTTTGCGCAGACGTTCGCTGGGGCGGGGGCTCAGCAACGACACGTCACCATCTCCTGTTCTCGTTCACCAGGACGGGGCGGAGCACGTCGTAGTCCTCGACGCAGCGACCGGCGCCCATCGCGACCGAGGTCAGCGGAGACTCGGCGACGTGGACGGGCATGCCGGTCTCGTGGCGCAGGCGCTCGTCGAGCCCGCGCAGGAGGGCACCGCCGCCGGTCAGCACGATGCCTCGGTCCATGATGTCGCCGGCCAGCTCGGGCGGCGTCTGGTCGAGAGTGGAGCGGACCGCGTCGAAGATGTCGTGGAGCGGCTCCTCGATCGCCTTGCGCACCTCGGCGCTCGAGACGGTCACGGTGCGCGGCAGGCCGCTGACCAGGTCTCGTCCCCTGATCTCGGCCTCGGGCTCGTTGGGCAGCGGCCAGACCGAGCCGAGGGTCATCTTGACCTCCTCGGCCGTGCGTTCGCCCAGGAGCAGCGCGTGCTCCTTCTTCAGCCAGGTCATGATCGCGTTGTCGAGCTGATGGCCGGCGGTGCGGATCGACTGCGAGGTGACGATGCCGCCGAGGCTGATCACCGCGACCTCGGTGGTGCCGCCGCCGATGTCGACGACCATGTTACCGGTCGGCAGATGCACCGGGAGCCCGGCGCCGATCGCGGCCGCCATCGGTTCCTCGATGATGTTCACCATCCGAGCGCCGGACTGGTAGCCGGCCTCCTTCACCGCGCGGATCTCGACCGCGGTGATCCCGGACGGGACGCAGATGACCATCCGCGGCTTGGCGAAGTAGCGGCGGCGGTGGACCTGATGGATGAAGTAGCGGAGCATCTGCTCGGTCGCCTCGAAGTCGGCGATCACGCCGTCCTTCAGTGGTCGCAGCGCGACGATGTCGTCAGGCGTACGTCCCAGCATCTTCTTGGCCTCATGGCCGACGGCGACCATCTCGCCGGTGTTCTTGTTGAGCGCGACCACACTCGGCTCATCGACAAGGACACCCTTGCCGCGGACGTAGACGAGTGTGTTTGCGGTGCCGAGGTCCACCGCCATGTCACGTCCAATGATGCTCGCCATGCGTCCTCGCGTTCCCGGGGCGCCGCGTCGGGGATCTGTGCTGCAGGATGCGGGCCTCCCGACGAGGCTACGAAGGTCCGAGCCTCAATCCGGAGAGGCTCGCCGAAACCGCAACGATACGGGGTGCATCCACGTCGCCGAACCAGGGGATGCCTGTGTTCACCGGGTGTTGCGGAACGGCTGACAGAGGCCCGCGAAAGCGGCCTTCAGGGCAAAATGAGAGATCGCGCCGGTGGGGCCACCGGCGCGATCTCGGGTCAGGCTCTCCGGTCGTCTCAGGCGCCGAACCAGAGCTTGATCTCGCGGTCGGCCGACTCGGGCGAGTCGGAGCCGTGGACGAGGTTCTCGCGGTTGGAGAGGGAGAAGTCGCCGCGGATGGTGCCCGGGGCGGCCTTGCGACCGTCGGTGGCACCGTTGAGCGCGCGGACGACCTCGATCGCCTCGTCGCCCTCGAGGACGGCGGCGACGAGCGGGCCGGAGGTGACGAAGTCACGCAGCGGCGGGTACCACGGCTGCTCGACGTGCTCGGCGTAGTGCTCGTCGGCCATGCCCGCGTCGATGGTGCGGTGCTCCAGTTTCACGATCGAGAGGCCCTTGGCCTCGTAGCGGGACAGGATCTCCCCCACCAGGCCCCGGCGGACGGCGTCGGGCTTCAGGATCACGAACGTGCGCTGCGTCATGGGGCCGAGCGTATCGGGGAGGGGCCGGCCGGGCACGTTCGGGCCGGTCGCGCCTGTGCCTCGTCGGCCTTGTTGAAACCATGTCGGTGGGATGCGGCAGGATGGCGCTCCGTGACGACAACCCCATCAGCTCCGACGCTCGCAGACTCGATGGCCGCCATCCCGGCCCGCATCGCCGAAGATCTCGGGGTGCGCCCGGCGCAGGTGACCGCAGCGGTCGCCCTGCTCGACGAGGGCTCGACGGTGCCGTTCATCGCGCGCTACCGCAAGGAGGTGACCGGCGGCCTCGACGACGCCCAGCTGCGTACGTTGGAGGAGCGACTCGGCTACCTGCGCGACCTGGAGGAGCGGCGTGCCGCCGTGCTCGCCGAGATCGCGAAGCAGGACAAGCTCACTCCCGAACTGCAGGCCTCGATCCTCGCCGCCGACACCAAGGCGCGGCTGGAGGACATCTACCTGCCGTTCAAGCCGAAGCGTCGCACCAAGGCGATGATCGCCCGCGAGAACGGGCTCGAGCCGCTGGCCGACGCTCTGCTGGCCGACCCGTCGCTGGACCCGGTCGTCGAGGCGGAGAAGTACCTCGGGGAGCAGGTCGTGGACACCAAGGCCGCGCTCGACGGCGCCCGCGCGATCCTGGTCGAGCGGTTCGGCGAGGACGCCGACCTGATCGGCACGCTGCGGGAGCGGATGTGGAAGCAGGGTCGCCTGGTGACCCGCGTCCGCGAGGGCCGCGAGAACGACCCGGCGGCGGCGAAGTTCTCCGACTACTTCGAGTTCTCGGAGGCGTACGCGTCGCTGCCTTCGCACCGCACCCTGGCCGTTCTCCGTGCGGAGAAGGAGGAGGTTCTCGACGTCACCCTCTCCCCCTACGCCGAGGAGCCGCAGCCGGGCGAGGTGACCGACTACGAGCGCTCGATCGCCTCTCGTTTCGGGATCACGGACTCCGGCCGTCCGGCAGACAAGTGGCTGGCCGAGACGGTGCGGTGGGCGTGGCGTACGCGCATCCTCTTCCGCCTCGAGCTCGACATGCGCACCCGGATCCGCACCGCCGCCGAGGAGGCCGCGATCGCGGTCTTCGCCGACAACCTGCGCGACCTGCTGCTGGCCGCGCCGGCCGGCACCCGGGCGACGATGGGCCTCGACCCCGGCATCCGGACGGGCGTGAAGGTGGCCGTCGTGGACGCGACCGGCAAGGTGGTCGACACCTCGACGGTCTACCCGCACGAGCCGCGGCGCGACTGGGACGGATCGCTGGCGACCCTGGCGAAGCTGGCGAAGAAGCACTCCGTCGACCTGATCGCGATCGGCAACGGCACCGCCTCGCGCGAGACCGACAAGCTCGCCGCCGACCTGCTCAAGCTGCTGCCGGACCTGAAGATGACCAAGGTGATGGTCTCCGAGGCGGGCGCCTCGGTCTACTCCGCCTCGGCCTACGCCTCCGCCGAGCTTCCGGATCTCGACGTGTCCCTGCGTGGGGCGGTGTCGATCGCGCGCCGTCTCCAGGACCCGCTGGCCGAGCTGGTGAAGATCGAGCCGAAGTCGATCGGCGTCGGGCAGTACCAGCACGACCTGCCCGAATACGGCCTCTCCAAGTCCCTGGACGCCGTCGTCGAGGACTGCGTGAACGGCGTCGGCGTCGACCTCAACACCGCCTCGGCTCCCCTGCTGCGCCGGGTCTCGGGGATCACCGAGTCGCTCGCCTCGGCGATCGTCGCGCACCGGGACACCAACGGCCCCTTCCGCACCCGCCGCGAGCTCACCAAGGTGGCGCGGCTCGGCCCGAAGGCGTTCGAGCAGGCGGCCGGGTTCCTGCGGATCCGTGGCGGCGACGACCCGCTCGACATGTCCGGCGTGCACCCGGAGGCCTATCCGGTGGTCAACCGCATCCTGGACAAGGCGTCGGCGGACATCGGGTCGCTGATCGGCAACACCTCTGCGCTGAAGTCGCTGAAGCCGTCGGAGTTCGTCGACGAGAAGTTCGGCCTGCCGACGGTCACCGACATCCTCGCCGAGCTCGAGAAGCCCGGGCGCGACCCGCGTCCGGAGTTCCGCACGGCGACCTTCTCCGAGTCGGTGCACGTGATCGCCGACCTGCGTCCCGGCATGGTCCTGGAAGGCACCGTCACCAACGTGGCCGCCTTCGGCGCCTTCGTCGACATCGGCGTCCACCAGGACGGCCTCGTCCACATCTCCGCGATGTCGGACAAGTTCGTCGAGGACCCGCGCGACGTGGTCCGCTCCGGTGACGTGGTGCGCGTCAAGGTCCAGGAGGTCGACGAGGCCCGCAAGCGGATCTCGCTCACGCTCCGGCTCAACGACGACGCCCCCGCGGAAGCTCCCGCCAAGGGCGAGTCCGGCGGCCGCTCCGGCCGCCCCGGCGGTGGCCAGCGTGGCCAGGGCAAGGGCGGCCCCAAGGGCAACGGCGGCGGCAAGGGCGGCGGGCGTCCCGGTGGCAACCGTGGCGGCCAGGGTGCCGGGCGCGGCTCCTCCGCCCCGGCCAACAGCGCCATGGCAGATGCGCTGCGGCGCGCAGGGCTCAGCTGAGCCAGACCCGCGTCGGTCGAGCCGCGANGTGACCGGCTTGAAGGAGTGCCGGGTCGCCTCGTACGTGGCGATGTCGTCCTCGTGGGAGAGGGTGATGCCGATGTCGTCGAGGCCCTCGAGGAGGCGCCAGCGGGTGTAGTCGTCGATGTCGAAGGAGTCCTCGATGGCGTCGGGGCCCTCGCCGGCACGGACGGTGCGCGACTCCAGGTCGACGGTGATCTGGGCGCCGGGGTTGTCGTCGAGGTAGTCCCACAGCTTCTGGACGACCTTCTCGTCGACCTTCGCCGCGAGCAGTCCGGCCTTGCCGGAGTTGCCGCGGAAGATGTCACCGAAGCGGCTCGAGATGACCACGCGGAAGCCGTAGTCCATCAGGGCCCACACGGCGTGCTCACGCGAGGAGCCGGTGCCGAAGTCGGGGCCGGCGACGAGGACCGAGGCCCCGGCGTACGCCTCGTTGTTGAGGACGAACGTCGGGTCGTTGCGCCAGGCGGCGAAGAGGCCGTCCTCGAAGCCGGTGCGGGTCACCCGCTTGAGGTAGACCGCGGGGATGATCTGGTCGGTGTCGACGTTGCTGCGGCGCAGCGGCACACCGGCGCCGGTGTGGGTGGTGAACTTGTCCATGTCAGGCCTCCACGAGAGTCAGGTCGGCGGGCGAGGAGAGGGTGCCGCGTACGGCGGTGGCGGCGGCCACCTCCGGCGAGACCAGGTGGGTGCGACCGCCCTTGCCCTGGCGACCCTCGAAGTTGCGGTTGGACGTGGAGGCCGAGCGCTCGCCGGGGGCGAGGGTGTCGGGGTTCATGCCCAGGCACATCGAGCAGCCCGCGCCGCGCCACTCGGCGCCGGCGTCGAGGAAGATCTTGTGCAGACCCTCCTCCTCGGCCTGGAGGCGCACCTTGGCCGAGCCGGGTACGACCAGGAAGCGGGTCCCCTCCGCGACATGGTGGCCCTGGATGATGTCGGCGGCCGTACGCAGGTCCTCCATGCGCCCGTTGGTGCAGGAACCGAGGAAGACGGTGTCGATGTGAACCTCGCGCATCGGCGTGCCGGCCTCGAGACCCATGTAGGTCAGGGCCTTCTCGGCCGCGATCTTCTCGTCGGCGTCCTCGAAGTCGTCGGGGCTCGGAACGGCGGCACCCAGCGGGACGCCCTGGCCCGGGTTGGTGCCCCAGGTGACGAACGGGGTGACCTCGGCTGCGTCGAGGACGATCTCCTTGTCGAAGACGGCGTCCTCGTCGGTGACCAGGGACTCCCAGTGCGCGACGGCCTGGTCCCAGTCGGCGCCCTTCGGAGCCTCGGGCTTGTCCTTGATGTAGGCGAATGTCGTCTCGTCGGGGGCGATCATGCCGGCCTTGGCGCCCCACTCGATCGACATGTTGCAGATCGTCATCCGAGCCTCCATGGAGAGCTCACGGATGGCCTCGCCGCGATACTCCACGATGTAGCCCTGGCCACCGCCGGTGCCGGTCTTGGAGATCAGGGTGAGGATCAGGTCCTTGGCGCTGACGCCGTCGGGCAGCGTGCCGTTGACCGTGACAGCCATGGTCTTCGGCTTGTCCTGCATCAGCGTCTGGGTCGCCAGCACGTGCTCGACCTCGGAGGTGCCGATGCCGAAGGCGATCGCACCGAACGCACCGTGCGTCGAGGTGTGCGAGTCACCGCAGACGATGGTCATGCCCGGCTGGGTGAGCCCCAGCTGCGGCCCGACCACGTGCACGATCCCCTGCTCGGCGTCGCCGAGCGGGTGAAGACGTACGCCGAACTCCTCGGCGTTCTTCCGCAGCGTCTCGACCTGGGTGCGGCTGACCGGGTCGGCGATCGGCTTGTCCCAGTCGAGGGTCGGTACGTTGTGGTCCTCGGTGGCGATGGTGAGGTCGGGGCGGCGCACCTTGCGGTTGGACAGGCGCAGGCCCTCGAAGGCCTGCGGACTCGTCACCTCGTGGATGAGGTGAAGGTCGATGTAAAGGAGATCGGGCTCTCCCGCGGTCGACCGGACGACATGCTCGTCCCACACCTTCTCCGACAAGGTCCTGCCCATGACACGTTCTCCATCTGGCATCTTTGGTCTGTAGTGGCCGGTGGCGGTTCGAGCGTTGAATCGCAATGTCAGATCCGCCACTTCCAGTCTGCTTCTCCGAGCGTAACGTTGCATCTCAGGTTCTGAGAAGTTAGTCTTGCGATATGGACAGTTCCAGCGGTGTGGGCGTGCTCGACAAGGCCGCCCTTGTGCTCACAGCTCTCGAATCCGGCCCGGCGACCCTGGCCGGCCTGGTGGCCGGGACGGGTCTCGCCCGCCCGACCGCACACCGTCTGGCGGTCGCCCTCGAGCACCACCGTCTGGTCGCCCGTGACATGCAGGGCCGCTTCGTTCTCGGTCCGCGACTGGCCGAGCTCTCCGCCGCCGCCGGCGAGGACCGGTTGCTGGCCACCGCCGGGCCCGTCCTGGCACGTCTGCGCGACATCACCGGTGAGTCGGCGCAGCTGTGGCGGCGCCAGGGCGACTTCCGTGTCTGCGTCGCCGCCGCCGAGCGCCCCTCCGGTCTCCGCGACACCATCCCCGTCGGCTCGCAGCTGACGATGCGTGCCGGGTCGGCCGCTCAAATACTGATCGCGTGGGAGGACCCGGAGCGCCTTCACCGCGGCCTGCAGAACGCCGCCTTCTCCGCCGCCGCCCTCTCCGGCATCCGCCGCCGCGGCTGGGCTCAGTCGATCGGCGAGCGCGAGGCCGGCGTCGCCTCGGTCTCCGCTCCCGTCCGCTCCCCCGGCGGCAAGGTCATCGCCGCCGTCTCCGTCTCCGGCCCCCTCGAGCGCCTCACCCGCCAGCCCGGCAAGATGCACGCGCCCGCCGTCCTCGCCGCCGCCGATCGGCTCTCGGAGTCGCTGCGGCGCGCGGCTGCGGAGTAACGACTGTCACTCCAGCCCCAGGAATACCCGGTTAACCGGGTATTCCTGCACTTCTCAGGTGTTGCAACGCCGGAGAAGTGCAGGTTTCACCGGTTAACCGGGTATCCCTGCAACACCTCAGCCACAGATCTCCCGCACCGCGTCCCGCACGGCCTTGAAGTCCTCCGTACGCGTCTGGTCCTCGGCCGAGGCGACGATCACCGCCACGCGGTAGTCGTCGAAGAGCGGGGGCTGGGCGTCCTCGAGGTCGCCGGTGACCAGCACGACGACTCCGGCCGCGGTGCTCTCGGCGAACCGCACCGACCAGGTCGGCTGCTGGAGCCCGCCGACGCGTTCGATCGTGTCCTTCGCCTCGTCGCTCGACACGTCGTGGTCACACCTGGCCTGGCCGTTGACCAGCAGCGCGTTCTCGGCCTCGCTCCGGCTCTCCCTGGTTGCGGGCTCCGCGGGTTCGGCAAGCTCCCCTGCGCCGCACGCGGCCAGGGCAGCCACGAGCGCGGCAGCCGCCACCGACGTACGCCACAACTGCGGTCTCGGACCCCACAACTGCAGTCTCGGCATCAGAAGAGGACGCCGCTCTCCAGGCCCAGCAGGGTCGTCTTGCGGTCCAGGCCACCGGCGTAGCCGGTCAGGGAGCCGTCCGCGCCGACGACACGGTGACACGGGATCACGATCGGGATGGGGTTCCTGCCGTTGGCGAGCCCGACGGCGCGGGCGCCGTGGCCGGTCAGCGACAGCCGGCCGGCGATCTGGCCGTAGGAGGCGGTCGTGCCGTACTCGATCTGCTGCAGCTGCTCCCAGACCCGCGTCTGGAACGCGGTGCCCGAGGGCGCCAGCGGGAGGTCGAAGGTCGTCCGGTCACCCTTGAAGTACTCGGCGAGCTGCCGGGCACACTCCAGCAACAGCGGATCCGAGTCGGACCGGTCCCCGAGCACCCGGCCCTTTGCATAGTCGGCCGGCATGAAGTCGATCGCGGTGATCGCGCCGTCGTGCGCGACAAGCCGGAGCTCGCCGACGGGTGAGTCGATGAGAGTCCACATCACAGTTTCTCCAAAGCAGTCAGTGAGGTCCACAGGTAGAGCAGGGCGTACGAGCGCCACGGCCGCCACGCGGCGACATCCGCCGCGGGCGCACCGAGCACTTCCAGCGCTCGTTTGATGCCGACATCGGTCGGCAGGAAGACATCGGGATGGCCGAGAGCACGCAGCGCGACGTAGTCGGCGGTCCAGGGACCGACCCCGGGCAGGCTGATCAGCTGCTCGTGTACGACGTCGCGGTCGGTGCCGCGGTCCAGCTGGAGCTCGCCGGAGGCGAGCGCCGCGGCCAGACCGGTGACCGCGCGCCCACGCGAGCGCGGCATCGGCATACCGGCCGGGTCGGCGGCGGCCAAGGAATCAGCGGACGGGAACAGATGGGTGAGGCCGTCGATGTCGGTCGCGATCGGGCGGCCGTGCTCGGCGACGATCCCCGCCAGCACGGTGCGCGCGCCGGCGACCGAGACCTGCTGCCCCACGATCGTACGCAGCGCGAGCTCGCCCCCGTCGACGGTGCCCGGCACCCTCAGCCCCGGCAGGGCCAGGGCCAGCGGGCCGATCACCTCGTCCCCGACGAAGACGTCGCCGACCGCACGCGGGTCGCAGTCGGCGTCGAGCAGCCGGCGGGCACGCTCGACGGCGGCGGTGGTGTCGCGCAGGTCGGCGAGCTTGAAGGTCGCGTGGACGAAGCCGGTCTCGCCCTCGGGGATGTCGGCGAGCTCGAGACGCAGCGTGCCGGGCCCGTTCGGCAGGTCGAGCGTGCGGGCGAACCATCGCCGCCCGCCGTCGACCCCGGCGACCTCGACCCCCGGCACCATGTGGTCGCGCAGGAAGGCATGTAGCGCCCGACCCGCGAACGGGGTCCGGACGGCGAGCCGCAGCGCGATCGTCCCGTCGGCCCGGCGCCGCGATCCGCGGCGACCGCGGAGCTCGGTCGGCGAGGCCGCGTAGACCTCGCGGACGGTGTCGTTGAACTGACGTACGCTCGAGAAGCCGGCCGCGAAGGCGATGTCCGCGAAGCCGAGCTCGGTGGTCTCGACCAGCGTCCGGGCGGTCTGCGCTCGGCGTGCTCTGGCCAGCGCCAACGGACCGGCGCCGAGCTCGGTGGTCAGCAGCCGGGTCAGGTGGCGCGGCGAGTAGCCGACCCGGCGAGCCAGCCCCTCGACGCCTTCCCGGTCGACGACGCCATCGGCGATCAGCCGCATCGCGCGCCCGGCCAGGGTCGCCGCCACGTCCCACTCCGGGCTGCCCGGGGTGGCATCGGGGCGACAGCGCTTGCAGGCCCGGTAGCCGGCCGCCTGAGCAGCCGCGGCGGTCCGGTGGAAGGAGACGTTCACCAGCGCCGGGGTCCGCGCCGGGCACGAGGGCCGGCAGTAGATCCCGGTCGAGGCGACCGCCGTGTAGAAGATGCCGTCGAAGCGCCGGTCGCGCGAACGAACAGCGCGGTAGCACGATTCGAAGTCGAGTCCGTTCACGCTCATCGTCCCATCCATGTCCACCATGTTGCCGCGTTCGGAACGAAATTACGCGCGGTTTTCGGACAGTGCCTTCCTCATGGTTTCACAATGCCGTTACCTGAAGCAGCAACCTCTCGGCTCACTGGCGCGTACAACCTGTGTGGGCTGCACACGCAGACGGTCCGCTCAGGCGGACGGGCGAGGGAGGGTGATGAGGACCGAAACGAGGTCGGGGACACGTACGGTCGTGCTCACCGTGGTGGTCACGATGCTGTTCCTGGCGGTCGGCACCGGGATCGGCACCTGGGCGTTCTACGACCACCTCAACCGCAACCTCGGCTCGGGCGGCGACATCCACCACCTCGTCGACGAGCCGGAGAACAAGGACGAGGGCCCCAAGCAGCCGCTCAACATCTTGATCCTCGGCACCGATGGACGTGACTGCGAGGGCTGCTCGATCGACGGCGAGGGTGGCTCCGGCGGCTCCGACAGCACCATCCTGCTGCACGTCTCCGCCGACCGGACCTCGGCCTACGGCGTCTCGATCCCCCGCGACGCGCTCGTCGATCGGCCGGAGTGCACCGCCCCGGACGGCACCACGATCCCCGAGGCGAGCGGCGTGATGTGGAACGAGGCCTACTCCCTGGGCGGCCCGATCTGCGCCGCCCGCCAGACCGAGCTGCTCACCGGGATCCCGATCGACCACTACCTCGCGCTCGACTTCGCCGGGTTCCGCGGGATGGTCGACGCCGTCGGCGGGGTCACGATCTGCATCCCGGAGGCGATCGACGACGAGGAGCACAACATCTTCCTGCCCGCCGGCACCCACAACCTGCGCGGCAAGCAGGCCCTCGACTACGTACGCAACCGCTCCTCGACCCCCAACGCCGACCTGGGCCGGATGCGACGTCAGCAGTACTTCCTCACAGCCCTCGCAACCAAGGTCCTCTCCGCCGGCACCCTGACCCGCCCGCGTCGCCTGGCCACGTTCGCGACCGAGCTCTCCAAGAGCATCACCACCGACATCGGCTCCGTCGCCGGGCTGGCCGACCTGGCCGGCGAGATGCGCGACCTGGATCCGTCGGGCATCGAGTTCGAGACCGTACCCAACCGGGCCTACCCCGCCGGCGACCCCAACTGGGGCCGTCTCGAGATCCTCCCGGAGGCCGACGAGCTGTGGGAGCGGATGCTCGAGGACCGTCCGCTCCATGATGCGACGGCCTCCGCCGCCCCTTCGCCCACGACCTCTGCCACACCGGGAAATCCCGAGGTCAGCGCCTCACCGGACGAGGTTCCGGCCGACTCGGTGAGCCCCGAGGACCAGGAGAAGGACGCCGCCGACAACGGCCTGTGCTCACCCGCCTGAATGTGATGTGATCCACTCTGGTCATGACCTACACCACGGTTCCCGTCGGGGTCGGTGCCCTCACCTTCGATCAGGTAGTCGCCGTCGCCCGTCACAACACCCCCATCACCCTCACCGACGAGTCGCTGACCGCGATGGCCACGAGCCGCGAGCTCATCGAGTCGCTGGCTCACGACACCCGGCCCCACTACGGCATCTCGACCGGGTTCGGCGCCCTGGCCAACACCTCGATCCCGCCTGAGCACCGCGCGCAGCTGCAGGCCTCGCTGGTCCGCTCGCACGCGGCCTCATCGGGAGCGGAGATCGAGAAGGAGGTCGTACGCGGCCTCATGCTGCTGCGCCTCTCGACCCTCGCCACCGGGCGGACCGGTGTGCGCCCCGAGGTCGCCCAGACCTACGCCGCGCTCCTGAACGCCCAGATCACGCCGGTGATCGGTGAGTACGGCTCGCTCGGCTGCTCCGGCGACCTGGCCCCGCTGGCGCACTGCGCGCTCGCGGCGATGGGCGAAGGAGACGTACGCAACGCCGACGGCGACCTCGTCTCCGGCGCCGACGCGCTGGCGGCCGCCGGGATCACCCCGGTGCAGCTGCGCGAGAAGGAGGGGCTGGCGCTGATCAACGGCACCGACGGGATGCTGGCGATGCTCGTCCTGGCGCTCGCCGACCTCGACGATCTGGTCGCCACCGCCGACATCGCCGGAGCGCTCAGCATCGAGGGCCTCCAGGGCACCGACAGCGTCTTCGCCGAGGACCTCCAGGCCCTGCGGCCGCACGCCGGCCAGGCGACCTCGGCAGCCAACATCCGTGCCGTCCTTGCGGGCAGCGGCATCGTCGCCGACCACCGCGGCACCGGGTTCACCCGGGTGCAGGACGCCTACTCGTTACGCTGCGCGCCCCAGGTCCACGGCGCGGTGCGCGACACCATGGCCCACGCCGCCCGGGTGGCCGAGACCGAGCTCGCCAGCGCCGTCGACAACCCGGTGGTCACGCTCGACGGCCGGGTCGAGTCCAACGGCAACTTCCACGGCGCACCGATCGGCTACGTACTCGACTTCCTGGCGATCGCCACCGCCGACCTCGCCTCGATCTCCGAGCGCCGCACCGACCGCTTCCTCGACAAGTCGCGCAACCACGGGCTGCCGCCGTTCCTGGCTCACGACCCAGGCGTCGACTCCGGGCACATGATCGCGCAGTACACACAGGCCGGCATCGTCTCCGACCTCAAGCGGCTCGCCGTCCCGGCGTCGGTCGACTCCATCCCCACCTCCGCGATGCAGGAGGACCACGTCTCGATGGGCTGGAACGCCGCCCGCAAGCTCCGCCGCGCGATCACCGGGGCTCAGCAGGTCGTCGCCATCGAGATCCTCACCGCCGCCCGAGCGATCGACATGCGCGCACCCGAGCGTCCCGGCCCGGTGGGCGCCGCGCTGGTCGAGGAGGTCCGCAAGCTGGTCCCCACGCCCGGCCCGGACCGGTTCCTGGCCCCGGACATCAGGTCGGTCGTCGGCCTCGTCGCCGACGGCACCCTTCTTTCCCGTGCGCGCTCGCTCACTTCAGTGATGTGATGAGCGACATGAGCGAACCACGCACTGTCCGCGCACCGCGCGGCCCCGAGATCACCGCCAAGAACTGGCAGACCGAGGCCGCCAAGCGCATGCTGATGAACAACCTCGACCCGGAGGTGGCCGAGCGCCCCGACGACCTGGTCGTCTACGGCGGCACCGGCCGCGCCGCGCGGTCCTGGGAGGCGTACGACGCCATCGTCCGCACCCTCGACGAGCTCGAGGCCGACGAGACGCTGCTGGTGCAGTCCGGCAAGCCGGTAGGCGTCTTCCGCACCCACGAGTGGGCACCCCGGGTCCTGATCGCCAACTCCAACCTCGTCGGCGACTGGGCGACGTGGCCGGAGTTCCGGCGGCTGGAGTCGCTCGGCCTGACGATGTACGGCCAGATGACCGCCGGCTCGTGGATCTACATCGGCACCCAGGGCATCCTCCAGGGCACCTACGAGTGCTTCGCCGCCATCGCGCGGAAGCGCTTCGGCGGCACACTGGCCGGCACCTTGACCCTGACCGGCGGCGCCGGCGGCATGGGCGGCGCCCAGCCGCTCGCAGTCACGCTCAACGAGGGGGTCGTGATCGTCGTCGACGTCGACGCGTCCCGCCTCCAGCGCCGTGTCGACCACGGCTACATGGACACCGTCGCCGCCTCCCTCGACGACGCGTTGGCCCAGGCCGAGGAGGCCAAGAAGTCGCGTACGCCGCGCTCCATCGGTCTCGTCGGCAACTGTGCCGCGGTCTTCCCGGAGGTCCTGGCGCGGGGGGTCGAGGTCGACATCGTCACCGACCAGACCTCGGCGCACGACCCGCTCTCCTACCTCCCGCTGGAGTACACGGTCTCGGAGTGGGCGGAGCGTGCCGCGGAGGACCCCGACGACTTCACGGAGAAGGCGCAGGCCTCGATGGCCAAGCACGTCGAGGCGATGGTCGGCTTCATGAGCCGTGACGCCGAGGTGTTCGACTACGGCAACTCGCTGCGCGAGGGCGCCCGTCTGGGCGGGTTCGCGAACGCGTTCGCCTTCCCCGGCTTCGTCCCCGCCTACATCCGCCCGCTCTTCGAGGAGGGTCTGGGCCCGTTCCGCTGGGCGGCGCTCTCGGGTGACCCCGAGGACATCGCCAAGACCGACCGGGCGATCGTCGAGCTCTTCCCCGAGAACGAGGGCCTCAAGCGCTGGATCACCCAGGCGGGCGAGAAGGTGCACTTCGAGGGCCTGCCGGCGCGGATCTGCTGGTTGGGCTACAAGGAGCGCCACCTCGCCGGGTTGAAGTTCAACGAGATGGTCGCCTCCGGGGAGCTCTCGGCGCCGGTCGTGATCGGTCGCGACCACCTCGACTCCGGCTCCGTGGCCTCGCCCTACCGCGAGACGGAGGCGATGAAGGACGGGTCCGACGCGATCGCCGACTGGCCGCTGCTCAACGCGCTGCTCAACACCGCCTCCGGCGCGAGCTGGGTGAGCATCCACCACGGCGGCGGCGTCGGCATCGGCCGCTCCATCCACGCCGGTCAGGTGTGCGTCGCCGACGGCACTCCGCTCGCAGCGGAGAAGATCGAGCGGGTNCCCCCCCCCCCCCCCCCCCCCCCCCCCCCCCCCCCCCCCCCCCCCCCCCCCCCCCCCCCCCCCCCCCCCCCCCCCCCCCCCCCCCACGCCATTTGTGCGGTTTCGGCCAGGAGTCACCAGCCGGGCGGGAGGCGGTGGTCCCAGAGGGCGGCGTCCTCGATCTGGGCAGAGAGGGAGAGCAGGAGGGACTCCTCGGCGGGGCGGGCGGCGAGCATGACTCCGACCGGAAGCCCGGACGGGGTCCAGTGGAGAGGCAGGGAGATGGCGGGCATGCCGGTGACGTTCCAGGCGGAGGTCCAGGGGGTGAACTCCTTCTGCGCCTGGAAGTCGCCCGCGGGGTCGGCGTCATCGCGGATCTCGCCGACCTTCGGCGGCGGGGTCGCCAGGGTCGGGGTGAGCACGGCGTCGTAGGGCGCCAGCGCCTCCAGCGCCCCGGCGGCGAACCGGCGCAGCTCGGCGATCGCCAGCCCGAACTCCGGCCCGCTGACCGCCTCCCCCCGCTCGGTGAGCCAGCGGGTCAGCGGACGGATCTGAGCCCGCTGGTCCGGGGTGAGGTTGACCACCGACATGGCGGTCCCGACGGCCCAGACCGTCTCGAACACCGCGACCGCCTCGACCGGCAGCGGCCGCGGGATGTCGACGATCTCGTGGCCCAGCGACTCCAGCAGCGACGAGGCGTTCTCCCAGGCGGCGACGCACTCCGGGTCGACCGAGGTCGGGGCGATCAACGGCTCGATGAAGCGGGCGATGCGCAGCCGACCCGGCGGCCGCTCGCACGCGTCCAGGAACGGAAGCGGCTCGTCAGGAGCCCAGAACGGATCACCCGTACGCCGCCCCGCGAGCACGTCGAGGAAGGCCGCCGCGTCCCGCACCGAGCGAGCGATCGGACCGGCGGTGGCGAGTCCGGCAGCGTCGCCGTACATCGGCGCCGGAGAGATTCGCCCGCGCGTGGGCTTCAGCCCGACCAGCCCGCAGCACGAGGCCGGGATCCGGATCGAGCCGCCACCGTCGGAGCCCTGCGCGACCGGCACCAGCCCGGCGGCGACCGCCGCGGCAGCACCTCCGGAGGAGCCGCCGGCGATCCGCGTACGGTCCCAGGGGGTGACGGCGGGCGGTGCCACGTCCGGCTCGGTGTAGCAGGGCGAGCCGAACTCGGGGGTGTTGGTCTTCCCTAGCGAGATCATCCCCGCAGCCTCGATGGACAAGGTGACGTTGTCGGACACGTCAGGGACGAACGAGGCGAAGGCCGCCGACCCGAAGGTCGTACGCACCCCGCGGGTGAGGTTGAGGTCCTTGATCGCGGTGGGTACGCCCCACAGCGGTGAGGCGCCGACCGGCTTGACCGCGAGCTCACGAGCGCAGGTCGAGATCCGCTCCTCGGCCACGGTGACGAAGGCGCCGACGTCGTCGAGCCTGGCGATCCTGTCGAGGTAGTGCTCGGCGAGCTCTCCCGGGGAGACCTCGCATCGATGGAGCAGCTCTCCCTGTTCCAGGGCGGTCAGATCATGAAGCTCGGCCACCCCTGCAGACTAGTGGCCCGAGCGCCACTCGTCCTCGAGCATCGCGTAGTGCACCAGTGTCGTCCACTCGCCCTTGAACCACTCGGCCTCACGCTCGACCGCTTCCTTCCGCATCCCGAGCCGCTCGATCACCCGCGCCGAGGCGGTGTTGCGGTCGTCGACCCTGGCGGTCACCCGGTGCAGGCCGAGCCCGTCGAACGCCAGGCCCAGAAGCGCCCGTGCGGTCTCGGTGGCGAAGCCGCGGCCACTGAACTCGGGGTTGAAGGCATAGCCGATCTCCCCCGACCGCTGCTCCTTGCTGTGCCAGAAGAGCACCACGTCGCCGATCAGCCGGCCCTCGTGCTCGACGGCGAGACAGAGCACCTCACCCTCGCGGCGCAGGACGGAGAGACGCCTCTCGGGTGCGTACGCCTTTCGCAGCTGCTCGCGGTCACGCGGAACCGGCGGGATGTAGCGGCACACCTCCTCGAGCGAGAGATAGGCGTGCAGGTCGTCGAGGTCGCGCTCGACGTCGATCGGCCGCAGTGACAGCCGCTCGGTGGTGATCGGGTAGTCCGGCGCCAGGACGGGCTCACCCAGCTCCTGGAAGACGCTCAGGTGCAGGTCGGCGGGGCCGTCGAGGCGCGCGTTGAGCGACTCCCACGGAGTGCGGGTCGGTGGCGAGACGAGCGCGGCACCACCCTCCACGAGCCGGGAAGCGACACCGGCGGAGTCGTCGACCTCGAACGCCACGCGCACATGCCCGGCCACCGGGCGCCCGACCTCGACCTCGTCGATGTAGGCGTGCTGGGCGGGGTTGGCGAGCTCGAGCGTCGCCCGGCCGGCATCGAGGATCGTCACCTGGGCGCCGCCCGGACCTTCGATCGCGGCCTGCTCGGGAAGGCCGAGGGTGTCGCGGTAGAAGGCCACCGCCTCCTCGTAGTCCTTCGCCTCGACCACCAGACGGAGCTGCTTCACGGGTCCACTCATGCGGGCAACGTACGGCCGAATCGCCCATCACGCACGCGATAAATCACCAAGCGCAGGTCTCCCCCCGCAGAGACCTGCCCTCGTGGTGCTGCAGGTTGGGGCTCAGGCAGCGGCGGGCTGGCGCTGCGCGCCTCGCTCGCTCGCTCGGCACGAGCACACGAGCAAGCTCGGCGCTCGGCCTCGCTCGTTACGCCTGGAAGCCCGCGAGCTTCTCGACGGCCTCGCGGAAGCGGGCCTGGGCCTCGGCGTCGGTGAAGACGTCGATCTCGTGGACCGGCTGGGAGACGATGGCGTCCTCGACGACGATGGCGCCGCCGATGCCGGCCGAGCGGGCGGCGTCGGCGTGGGACCACTTGGCGCCGTAGGGGGTCGGGGCGACACCGACGACCGAGAGGATCTTGCCCTTGAGCACGCCGGCGGCGTAGGGGCGCGAGAGCCAGTCGATCGCGTTGTTGATGACGGCGGGCATCGTGCCGTTGTACTCCGGGGTCACGATGAGGACGCGGTCGGCCTCGTCGATCACCTTGCGGAGCTGGCTCACGGCCTCGCCCGGGTCGGCCTCGAGGTCCTCGTTGAAGAACGGCACGTCCGCCAGCCCGTCGACGATCTCCAGGACGACACCATCAGGCGCCTCGGCGACCAGCTTCTCGGCGAGCTTGCGGTTGATGGAGTCGGCGCGCAGGCTGCCAACGAGTACGGCGATACGGGTGTCGGTCACGGGTTCTCCTCGTAGGACGCGGATAGTTCAATGTTGAAGTGTTCAACGCCCGCGTCCGGGGGATTCATTCCGTGACAGCGGCCTCCGAAGGTGTGGTCTCGCCCACATGCCGGCGCAGACCGAAGGTGAGCCCGTCGACCAGCGCCTCCCACGACGCCTCGATCACGTTCGACCCGACCCCCACCGTCGTCCACGACGTCGAGCCGTCAGAGGTCTCGATCAGCACCCGCGTCCTCGCGTCGGTGCCGTGTCCCTGGTCGAAGAGCCGTACCTTGAAGTCGATCAGATCGAAGTCGGCGACCACCGGGAAGGCACGCGTGATCGCGGCCCGCAGCGCCTGGTCGAGCGCGTTGACCGGGCCGTTGCCTTCGCCGGTCTCGACATGCCGTACGCCGTCGGCGTGGATCTTCACGATCGCCTCTGTGGTCGAGCTGGTCTCCGGGCCGCCACCGCGGGCCTCGGAGATGACCCGCCAGGACTCGACGTCGAAGAAGGACGGCCGGGCGCCCTCGACCTCCTCGATCAGGAGCAGCTCGAAGGAGGCATCGGCGGCCTCGAAGGTGTAGCCACGCTGCTCGGCCTCCTTGACCCGCTCGGTCACCCGGGTCACCAGGTCGCGGTCGTCGGAGAGGTCGTAGCCGAGCTCGCGCCCCTTCAGTTCGATCGAGGCCCGCCCGGCCATGTCCGAGACCAGCAGCCGCATGTCGTTGCCGACGCCGGCCGGGTCCATGTGCTGGTAGAGGTTGGGGTCCACCTTGATCGCGGAGGCGTGCAGCCCGGCCTTGTGGGTGAACGCGGAGGCACCGACGTAGGGCTGCCGGCCCGCGGGCGGCACGTTGGTCACCTCGGCCACCGCGTGGGCGACGCGGGTCGCCTCGCCGAGCAGGCCCGTCGGCAGCACCTCGCGGCCCAGCTTCAGCTGCAGGTTGGCGACCACCGAGACGAGGTCGGCGTTGCCCGTACGCTCCCCGTAGCCGTTGATGCAGCCCTGGACGTGCATCGCGCCGGCGTCCACGGCGGCCAGCGAGTTGGCGACCGCGCACCCGGTGTCGTTGTGACAGTGGATCCCCACCGCACCCTGGGTGGCGCCGCGGACGTCGTGGACGACGTCGGCCACCCAGCCCGGCAGCATCCCGCCGTTGGTGTCGCACAGCGCGACCACGTCGGCACCCGCCTCGTAGGCGGTCTTCAGGACCTCCAGCGCGTAGTCGCGGTTGGCCCGATAGCCGTCGAAGAAGTGTTCGGCGTCGAGGAAGACCTGCTGGCCCTCCTCGCGCAGGTGGGAGACCGTGTCGCGGATCATCGCGATGTTCTCCTCGAGCGTGGTGCGCAGCGCGAGCTCGACATGTCGGTCGTGGGACTTGGCGACGAGGGTGACGACCGACGCCCCGGAGTCGCGGAGCGCGGCGACCTGGGGGTCGTCAGCAGCCCTCACGCCGGCCCGGCGGGTGGACCCGAACGCCGCCAGCCGCGCGTGCTTGAGGTCGAGCTCGGAGACGGCCCGCTTGAAGAACTCGGTGTCCTTCGGGTTCGCACCTGGCCAGCCGCCCTCGATGAACCCGACGCCCAGACCGTCGAGGTGCCGGGCGATCGCGAGCTTGTCGGCGACGCTGAGGTTCAGGCCCTCCTGCTGCGCACCGTCGCGCAGGGTGGTGTCGTAGACGTGGAATTCCATGGCTCTGTGTCCTCGGGTCCTCGGGCTGGGCTGGGCTGGGCAACAAAAAACCCTCTCGGGAACGAGAGGGTGGCGCGTCGGGCAAGGCTCGACGCGCTAGCGAATGATGATGACGTACGTCGTCATAGCCCTGATACTGCCACGAAATCTTTCTCCATGGGACGGGCGTCTCACCAGCCGAGGAGCTCGACCCACCACGGCTCGTCGCCACCGGAGAACTGCGAGCCCTCCTCGGCGAGGGTCTGGATCGGGAAGAGCGCCAGGGTGATGACCACGGCGAACCCGAGGATCCACGGCACCCATCGCGCCGAGATCCGGTGGACCGCCTTGGTCACCGGGTCCCGCAGCCGGTCGCGCCCGGAGCCGGTCCACAGCGCGACGACGAACGCCAGGCCGGCGAGCCCCAGCGCCGCCTCGAGGGAGAGCTGCAGGGCGAAGCCGATCAGCACCGCCGCCACCACGAACCCGAAGCCCCACACCCCGACGACGAACGTCTTCGGGAGCGAGCGGACCAGCCGCCACGGGGCGCCGATCAGGAGCCGGGGCGCGTCATGCCACTTACGACCGCGATACCACCGCCATCGACGCAGATCACCGGCAGCCAGCGTGCCCGCGCGGATCACCCACGCCGCGCCGAGCACTGTCCAGAAGCCAACGCTCGGGAAGGCGGCGATCAGGCCGACGGCGAAGGCGAGCAGACCGAGCCAGATCGCCCCACGGCGCAGCTTCTCCAGGCCGCTGTCCTTGCGCGGCCCGAGCTGACGGACCGGGGGGAACGGTGCGGCCGGAGTGGTGGCCTTCTCGCGCTCGGCCCGGTCGCTCAGCGAGAGCTGCTCGACCGGCCGGTGCACGAACGGCCGGCGCGGCGTACGCAGCCACTCGCGCACCTCGTCCAGCGTCGGCCGGTCGGCGGGGTCGGGTGAGAGCGCCTGGCCGAGCAGCCCGCGCAGCGGCTGCGGCACCCCCTCGAGGTCGTGCTCACCGCGCCGGGCGCGGTCCATCAGCTTCATCGAGTTGCCCTCGCCGAAGGGCGGGCGGCCGGTCGCTGCGTACGCCACCACGGAGGCCCACGAGTGCACGTCCGAGGCCGGGGTGGCCGGGTCGCCGACGGCGATCTCGGGCGGAAGGTAGCCGGGCGTGCCGATCAACAGGCCGGTCACGGTGATCTTCGGATCGTCGGCGACGCGGGCGAGCCCGAAGTCGATCAGGATCGGGGTGCGCCCCTCCATGATGATGTTGGCCGGCTTGATGTCGCGGTGGAGGACGCCGACGGCGTGGCAGTCGGCGATGCCCTCGGCCAGGTCGCTGGCCAGCTGCTCGACCTCCTCGCGCGAAAGCACGCCCTCGTTGACGATCTTGTCGTGCAGCGTCGGCCCAGGGACGTAGCGGGTCGCCAGCCACGGCACCTCACCCCACGGGTCGGCGCCGACCACGCCGGCCACCCACCTGCTCCGCACCCGCTGCAGCGAGGAGACCTCGCGCGCGAGCCGATGGCGGCCCTCCTCATCCCCCACGAACTGGGTACGCAGCACCTTCAGCGCCACCCGCTCACCGCTCGTGCGGTGGCTGGCCAGATGGACCCGCCCCATCCCGCCCTGCCCCAGCAGAGAGAGCAGGTCGTAGTCACCAACGGTGTCCCGTTGGGTCGCCGGCAGACGGCGAGGGGCTGTCGTCACGAGACAAACCTTATCGGCCGCAGCCGACACCGGCCGAGGCGTCACCCCCGTCGGCCGAGACGTCTCTCCCGTCGGCCGACATGGCACCGATCTGCCATGTCGATTCGCGGGAGTGACGCCTCGACCTGCGTACGTGACCTCTCGGCCGACGTCTTCGCTAGACGATCTTGCGCATCCAGCCGAAGGTGTCCTCGGCCCGGCCGAACTGGATGTCGACGAGCTGCTTGCGGATGGTCTTCCAGACCTCGCCCTCGCCGGCGGAGGCGATGGAGCCGCCGTTGTAGACGAGCTCACCGACGGGGGTGACGACGGCGGCGGTGCCGCAGGCGAAGACCTCGGTGATCTCGCCGGACTCGACGCCGGCCTTCCACTCGTCGATGGCGAACTTGCGCTCCTCGACGGTGTAGCCGAGCTTGCCCGCGAGCTCGATGATGGAGGCGCGGGTGATCCCCTCGAGGATCGTGCCGGTCTCGGGGGTGACGATCCGGCCGTCGGCGTGGACGAAGTAGAGGTTCATGCCGCCGAGCTCCTCGACGTACTTGCCCTCCTGCGCGTCCAGGAAGACCACCTGGTCGCAGCCGTTGGCCGAGGCCTCGGCCTGGGCGACCAGGGAGGAGGCGTAGTTGCCGCCGGTCTTGGCCGCGCCCATGCCGCCGCGGCCGGCGCGGGTGTAGTCCTCGGTGAGCCAGATCCGCACCGGCTTCACGCCACCCTTGAAGTAGGAGCCGGCGGGCGAGGCGATGACCATGTAGGTCACGTGCTGGGCCGGGCGCACGCCGAGGAACGCCTCCGAGGCGAACATGAAGGGCCGCAGGTAGAGGCTCTTCTCGTCGGTCTCGGACGCCTCGGGCACCCAGCGCTGGTCGACCTTGACGAGGTCGAAGACGGTCTGCACGAAGTCCTCGATCTCGAGGACGGGCAGCGCGAGCCGCTCGCTGGAGCGGGCCATCCGGGCGGCGTTGGCCTCTGGCCGGAACGACCAGATCGAGCCGTCGGCGTGCCGGTAGGCCTTCATGCCCTCGAAGATCTCCTGGGCGTAGTGCAGCACGGCTGCAGACGGGTCCAGGCTGATCGGGGCGTACGCCTCGATGCGACCGTTGTGCCAGCCCTGTTCGGGCGTCCACTCGACGGTGAGCATGTGATCGGTGAAATGGTTGCCGAAGCCTGGGTTCGCCAGGACCTCCGCGAGCTGCTTGTCGGTGGCCGGTTGGGTCGACAATGTGGTGCTGATCTCCATGACCATGAGATTAGTCCTGTTCTGCGAGAGAGACGTAAGTGATGAGGACAGACGAAGGGCCGGGCGCAGAAACTCTGCGCCCGGCCCCTTGGGGATGAGCGTCTAGCCGGCTACGCGGGCGGCGATCGCGTCGCCGACCTCGGAGGTCGTACGTGGCTCGGAACCGCGCTCGGAGAGGTCGGCGAGCACGGCGGCGTCGATGGTGGCGGCAGCCTCGGGGTGACCGAGGTGCTCGAGCAGAAGGGCCCCGGACAGGATGGCCGCGGTGGGGTCCGCCTTCTGCTGGCCGGCGATGTCGGGGGCGGAGCCGTGGACCGGCTCGAACATCGAGGGGAACTCCCGGGAGGAGTTGATGTTGCCGGAGGCGGCCAGGCCGATGCCGCCGGTGATGGCAGCGGCGAGGTCGGTGATGATGTCGCCGAAGATGTTGTCGGTGACGATCACGTCGAAGCGGGCCGGGTCGGTGGCGAGGAAGATCATCACCGCGTCGATGTGGAGGTAGTCCACGGTGACGTCGGGGAACTCCTCGGCGACCTGCTGGGTGATCCGCCACCACAGCGAGCCGGCGTTGACGAGCACGTTGGTCTTGTGGACCAGGGTCAGCTTCTTGCGCGGGCGCGCCTGGGCGCGGGCGAAGGCGTCGCGTACGACCCGCTCCACGCCGTAGGCGGTGTTGACCGAGGTCTCGGTGGCGACCTCGTGCGGGGTTCCGACCCGCATCGCGCCACCGTTGCCGACGTAGAGCCCCTCGGTGCCCTCGCGCACCACGACGAAGTCGATCTCGCCCTTGTCGAGCACGGCCGGCGACAGCGGGGAGATCGCCCCCGGGAAGAGTCGCGACGGGCGCAGGTTGACATAGTGGTCGAGCTCGAAACGGAGCTTGAGCAGCAGCCCGCGCTCCAGGATGCCGGGAGGCAGGTTCGGGTCGTTCGGCTTGCCGCCGATCGCGCCGAGCAGGATGGCGTCCTGCTCCTTGATCTCGGCGAGAACGGACTCGGGGAGCACCTCACCGGTGGCGAGATAGCGCTCGGCGCCGAGGTCGTAGCGGGTCTGCTCGAACTTCACCGGAGAGGCGATCTCGAGCACCTTCAGCGCCTCGGCGGTCACCTCCGGTCCGATGCCGTCGCCGGGGATCACTGCGAGGTTGGTCGTAGACATACGGCGAGACTAGTTGTCGTCGGGCAGCTGGCCGCCGTTGTCCCGCAGGTCGAGCGCCTGCTGCACCGCAGCGATGGTGTTCTCGACGCTGTGCGGGTTGTCGGGGTCGTGGCTCGCCGGGCCCCACTCGCGGCCCCACTTGTTGTGATCGGCGGGGCTCTCCGGATACATCGCGTACATGACTTCTTCCTTCACACTTCGGGTAACAGAGGGTGTGGGAGAGAAGCCGGGGTCTTTAGAAGACGGAAGCCACCGCGACGAGGTGGCTTCTCCTGCGGTCGTTACCGCCGGGCCCCGTCGCGGCACTCGAGTACGAGAAAAATGCTCCGCATGGTGTTCTGACGTTAACCCGGCAGACGCTTCCAGAGAGCAGATCTGGACGAATGGTCCGCCATCCGAGACACCCGTGCGCGCGCTCACACGCGATATCGGGAAGACTGGCCCTTGTGAGTGCACCCCCAGAGCTTCCCGACATCGTGACCCGCGCCTTCGATGTCTCCCGCCGCGCGGGCTATGTGTCGTTCTGCCGCAACGAGACCGGGCGGCTGCTGGCGACTCTGGCGGCCACCCGGAGCGGCACGATGGCGGAGTTCGGCACCGGGTGCGGCGTCGGCACCGCCTGGCTGCGAAGCGGCGTACGTGGCGAGGCCGCCCACATCGTCTCCGCCGAGCTCGACGAGCACCTCGCCAAGGAGGCCGCCGAGATCTTCGCCGACGACTCGCAGGTCGAGGTGATCGCCGCCGACTGGGGCATCCTGCGCGACCGCGGCCCGTTCGCGCTGCTCTTCCTCGACGCCGAGACCCCCGGCGGGGTCTCCCCCGACCAGCTCTCCGACCTCGTCGAGGAGGGCGGCATCGTCGTCATCGACGACCTCATCCCCACCGACCTGTGGCCGCCGATCGTGTACGGCCGGGTCGACAGCCTGCGTGAGTCCTGGCTCACCGACGAGCGCTTCACCACCGTCGAGGTCATGGTCGCCGCCGACACCAGCGTCCTGCTCGCCACCAAGCGCTAGGTCCTTCCGGCCCGGCGGCTCAGATCGCGCAGCCGTCGGGACCGCAGGCGTCGCCGTCGCCGACGATGGTGAGCGCCGTCTTGGTCTCGGCGTGCACCTTCTCCAGGAGCTGGCTGAACAGGTCGGTCGGCTGGGCGCCGGAGACGCCGTACTTCCCTTCGACGACGTAGAACGGCACCCCGGTCGCGCCGTAGGCGCGGGCCTGGTCGATGTCGGCCTGCACGTCGCCGGCGAACTCGTCGCTCGCGAGCACCTCGTCCACCCGGCCGGCGTCGAGGCCGACGTTCACCGCGGCCTGCTTCAGGACGGCGTGGTCGCCCATCGACTCACCGCGGGTGAAGTACGCAGCGAGCAGCTCCTCCTTGAGCACGGCCTGCTTGCCCTCGGCCTTGGCCAGGTGGAGCAGCCGGTGGGCATCGATGGTGCGCGCGTGCGGGGTGTCCTCGTGACGGAACTCGAGCCCGGCCGCGGCGGCGGGCACGTTGGCCTGCTTCATCATCTCGCGGGCCTGGTCGACTGAGGCCCCGAACTTCTTCGCCAGGGCCTCGACCGTGGTCTCGACGGGCACCTGCGGCGCGCTCGGGTCGAGCTCGAAGGAGTGGTAGACGATCTCGACGTCGTCGCTGTGCTCGAAGCGTTCCAGGGCTTCCTCGAGGTGGCGCTTGCCGATGTAGCACCAGGGACAGACAACGTCGGACCAGACATCAATACGCATGCCCTCAGAACGTTTCGTTCGGTACGAAACATTCCGCAGCGGACTGATCTACCCCGAGGCGGTCTCAGGGGAGATCAGGGGAAGGTCCAGGCACCCGCCAGGGATCTGCCCGACGCGCCCGAGGGGCGCCTGGCACCAGGCTCGGAGCATGATCCAGATCGATGCCCTCTCCAAGAGGTACGGCAGGTTCACGGCCGTCGACAACGTGACCTTCACCGCCGAGCCCGGTCGGGTGACCGGCTTCCTCGGCCCCAACGGCGCCGGTAAGTCCACGACCATGCGCATCCTGGTCGGACTCACCGATCCGTCCTCCGGCAGCGCCCACCTGCTGGGCCGCCACTTCTCCCAGCTGCCCAACCCCGGTCGCGAGGTCGGGGTGCTGCTGGACGCCTCCGCCCAGCACGGCGGCCGCACCGGCCGCGAGATCCTCACCCTGGCCGCCCGCACCATGGGGCTGCCGAAGTCCAGCGTCGCCGAGACCCTCGACCGGGTGAGCCTGACCGAGGAGGAGGCCGGGCGTCGCGTACGCAACTACTCCCTCGGGATGCGGCAGCGGCTCGGCATCGCGACAGCCCTGATCGGCGACCCCGAGGTGCTCATCCTCGACGAGCCGGCCAACGGCCTCGACCCGGCCGGCATCCGCTGGATGCGCGACCTGCTGCGAGGCTTCGCCGACGACGGCGGCACCGTGCTGCTCTCCTCGCACCTGCTGCACGAGATCGAGGTGATCGCCGACGACATCGTGGTCATCGGCAACGGCCGGATCGTGGCGCAGGGCACCAAGCAGGAGCTGCTCGCCAGCGGCGAGACGTACGCCCGTTCAAGTGATCCCACCTCGCTCGGCCGGGCCCTCCAGCGGGCCGGCCACACCGCCGAGATCACCACCGAGGGCGCCGTCCGCAGCGACGCCGACCTCGCCACCGTCGGGCAGATCGCCTTCGACACCGGGCTCGTGCTGACCGAGCTCCGCGCCGCCGACGGCACCGGCTTGGAGGAGATGTTCCTCCAGCTCACCGCCGAGACCCAGCGCGACCACCTCGAGAACCCGGAAGGGAAAGCAGCGTGACCACCACGACCCTCGCCCCTGAGCCGGCCACCCCAGCCGCGGTACGCCGCGAGCGGGCCGTGCCCGCCCCGATCCCCTTCGGTCGCATCGCCGGCATCGAGCTGCGCAAGATGTTCGACACCCGATCCGGGTTCTGGCTGATGGCAAGCCTGGTCGTGCTCGCCCTGGCCGCGACGGCCGCGATGATCATCTTCGTGGATGCCGGCGACCTCGACTACGAGAGCTTCGCCACCGCCTGGGGAATCCCGATGTCGGTGATCCTGCCGATGATCGCGGTGCTCGCCGTCACCAGCGAGTGGAGCGCCCGCACTTCCCTGACCACCTTCACCCTGGTCCCCGGACGAGGCCGCGTCATCGCCGCGAAGGCGCTGGTCACCGCCGTGGTCGGCGTCGTCTCCATCGCGGTCGCGGCGGTCGTCGGTGCGCTCGGCTACCTCGGCGCCGCAGCCGTCCTGGACCTCGACGCGGTCTGGAACCTCTCCTTCGGCGAGCTCGCGCGAGTCACCCTGGTCCAAGAGATCGGGATGTTCATGGGCTTCATGCTCGGCATGGTCTTCCGCAGTTCCCCCGGAGCCATCGTCGCCTTCTTCGTCTACTCACTCGTCCTCCCCACCGTCTCCTCGGCCCTGGCGTCGACCAACACCTGGTGGGCCGAGCACGCCAACTGGTTCGACCTCAACTGGGCGACCATGAACCTCTACTCCGAGACGACCGCCAAGATGTGGGCGCAGCTGGGGGTCGCCAGCCTGATCTGGCTCGTGATCCCGACACTCGTCGGCCTCCGCCTCGTGCTGAAGTCCGAGGTCAAGTAACCCGCCGAGTCGGCGCAAGCTGACCACAAATCCAGCCGAGTCGGCGCGTTAGAACGCGCCGACTCGGCTTGGGTTTGACGAACAGCGGGTCAGCGGGCGGCTGAGCCTTCGGTGTAGTCGTCGTCGGACTGGCTCCACGAGAAGTGGGCGCGCAGGGCCTTGCCGGTGGCCTCGATCGGGTGACCGGCCTCCTCCTCGCGCAGCTTCTGGAACTCAGCCGCACCGTTGTCCTGGTCGGCGATGAAGCGGGCGGCGAAGGAGCCGTCCTGGATCTCGGCGAGCACCTGCTGCATGGTCTCCTTGACCTGCGGGCCGATGACGCGCGGGCCGGAGACGTAGTCGCCGTACTCGGCGGTGTCGGAGATCGACCAGCGCTGCTTGGCGATGCCGCCCTCCCACATCAGGTCCACGATGAGCTTGAGCTCGTGGAGCACCTCGAAGTAGGCGATCTCGGGCTGGTAGCCGGCCTCGGTCAGCGTCTCGAACCCGGCCTGGACCAGGTGGGACACGCCGCCGCAGAGCACGGCCTGCTCGCCGAAGAGGTCGGTCTCGGTCTCCTCGGTGAAGGTCGTCTTGATGACACCGGCGCGGGTGCCGCCGATGCCCTTGGCGTACGACTTCGCGAGGTCCCACGCGGAGCCGGAGGCGTCCTGCTCCACCGCGATGATGTCCGGGATACCGCGGCCGGCGACGTACTCACGACGGACGGTGTGGCCCGGGGCCTTCGGGGCGACCAGGATCACGTCGACGCCCTCGGGCGCCTTGATGTAGCCGAAGCGCACGTTGAAGCCGTGGCCGAAGACGAGGGTCTTGCCGGCGGTCACGTGGGGCGCGAGCTGGTCGTTGTAGAGACCACGCTGGTGCTGGTCGGGGGCGAGGATGACGATCACGTCGGCCTCGGCGGCGGCGTCGGCCGGCGCGAGGACCTTGAAGCCCTCCTCCTCGGCCTTGGGGGTCGACTTCGAACCGGGCTGCAGGCCGATGCGCACGTCCACACCGGAGTCGCGCAGGTTGAGCGCGTGGGCGTGGCCCTGGCTGCCGTAACCGATGACGGCAACCTTCTTCGCCTGGATCAGCGAGAGGTCGGCGTCGTCGTCGTAGAAAATCTCAGCCACGAGGGCTTCTCCTTAGAGGTTGTGTTTGTTGGGGTTCAGACCGCGGAAGGCGGAGCGGGCACTGCCACGGATCGCAGGCTGCGCTCGGAGATCGACCGGGAGCCGCGGCCCATGCCGACCATGCCGGACTGGGAAAGCTCACGGATGCCGAAGGGCTCGATGACCCGGAGGAAGTCGTTGAGCTTCCCGGTGTTGCCGGCGAGCTGCACGATGACGGTGTCGGTGGACACGTCGACGACCTTTGCCCGGAAGAGCTGGATGGTGTCGAGCACCTGGCTGCGGGTCTCCGTGGTGGCGGTGATCTTGACCAGCATGAGGGCGCGCTGAACGCGCGTCTCAGGCTCGAGCTCGACGATCTTGATCACCTCGACCAGCTTGTTGAGCTGCTTGGTGACCTGCTCGAGGGGGGTGTTCTCGAGATTGACCACGACCGTCATGCGGGAGAGCTCGTCGTGCTCGGTCGGCCCCACCGCAAGGGATTCGATGTTGAAGCCGCGGCGCGAGAAGAGCGCGGCCACGCGGGCCAGGACGCCGGGCTTGTTCTCGACCAGGACGCTCAGCGTGTGCTTGCCCCCGGTCTTCACGGGCTGGATGCTCATCAGAGGTCGTCCTCGTCGAACTCGGGCGCGAGGTCGCGCGCGTACTGGATCTCGTCGTTGGAGGAGCCGGCGGCGACCATCGGCCACACCATGGCGTCCTTGTTGACCCGGAAGTCGACGACGACGGGCATGTCGTTGATCTCCATGGCCTTCTCGATGGTGGCGTCGACGTCGTCGGCGGAGTCGCAGGCCAGGCCGACGCAGCCCATGGCCTCGGCCAGCTTGGGGAAGTCAGGGATGCGCTTGGGCTGGCCGTGGGACTGCAGGTTGGTGTTGGAGTAGCGCTCGCCGTAGAAGAGCGTCTGCCACTGGCGCACCATGCCGAGGTTGTCATTGTTGATGATCGCGACCTTGATCGGGATGCCCTCGATCGCGCAGGTGGCCAGCTCCTGGTTGGTCATCTGGAAGCAGCCGTCGCCGTCGATCGACCACACCGTGGAGTTCGGGCAGCCGACCTTCGCGCCCATCGCGGCCGGCACGGAGTAGCCCATCGTGCCGAGACCGCCGGAGTTGATCCAGGTGTTGGGGTGCTCGTAGCCGATGAACTGCGCGGCCCACATCTGGTGCTGGCCGACACCGGCGGTGAAGATCGTCTCCTCGCCGGAGATCTTGCCGAGCCGCTCGATGACGTACTGCGGCGAGAGGCCCTCGGCGGGGAGGTCGTAGCCGAGCGGGTACGCCTTCTTGATCCCGGCCATGAACGCGACCCAACCCTCGTAGTCGCCCTCCTTGCCAGCTTCCTTCTCGGCGGTGAGCACCGCGATCAGGTCGGTGAGGACCTCACGCACGTCACCCACGATCGGGACGTCGGCGTAGCGGTTCTTGCCGATCTCGGCCGGGTCGATGTCGGCGTGGATCACCTTGGCGTTGGGGGCGAAGGAGTCCAGGTTGCCGGTGACGCGGTCGTCGAAGCGGGCGCCGAGGCTGATGATCAGGTCCGACTTCTGCAGTCCGGCGACGGCGGGGACGGTGCCGTGCATGCCCGGCATGCCGAGGTGCTGCGGGTGGGAGTCGGGGAAGGCGCCCCGCGCCATCAGGGTGGTCACGACCGGGATCCCGGTGAGCGTGGCCAGCTGCAGCAGCTCGCGGTGAGCGCCGGAGCGGATGGTGCCGCCACCGACGTACAGGACCGGCTTCTTGGCCTCCAGCATCAGGCGCGCCGCCTCGCGGATCTGCTTGGCGTGCGGCCTGGTCACCGGGCGGTAGCCCGGCAGGTGGAGCTCGGTCGGCCACCGGTAGGTGGTGGTGGCCTGCAACGCCGACTTGGTGACGTCGACGAGGACCGGACCCGGCCTCCCGGAGGAGGCGAGGTGGAAGGCCTCAGCGACCCGCAGCGGGATCTCCGCGGGGTCGGTGATGAGGAAGCTGTGCTTGGTGACCGGCATCGTGATGCCGCGGATGTCCGCCTCCTGGAAGGCGTCGGTGCCGATCATCGCCGCGCCGACCTGGCCGGTGATGGCCACCATCGGCACGGAGTCCATGTTGGCGTCGGCGAGCGGGGTGACCAGGTTGGTCGCGCCCGGGCCGCTGGTGGCCATGCAGACCCCGACCTTGCCGGTCGCGGCGGCGTAGCCCTGGGCGGCGTGGCCGGCGCCCTGCTCGTGACGTACGAGGATGTGGCGGATCTTCGAGTCCATCAGCGGGTCGTACGCCGGAAGGATCGCTCCTCCCGGAATGCCGAAGATGTTCTCGGCCCCCGCTGCTTCCAGCGACTTGATCAGGCTCTGTGCGCCTGTCATCTGCTCGCTCATGTCCGCCGTCCTACTCATCGGAGCTTCTTCTCATGGGATCTCGTGGGCTGCTTGTGCACGGGTTGCTTGTGCAACAAAAAACCCTCCGGCCCGGCGGGCAACGGAGGGAGACGCGTCGTCTGGGGCCAGTGGCTCCTAGGCGACGCGCCTGATAAGTACGAGAATGCTGTTCAGCATGCCCACACGTTAACCCCATGTGTCGCGCCGTGTCACCTCACCCTATCGCGCGTCCCATGATCTGAGATCACCGTCCCAGTATCTGTCAGTCGTTCGGTTGGGGCGGATCTCAGGGTTCTCACCGAGGCGACCGGCCCGCGACGGTCGATACGCTGGCCGGACACGTGGTTCTCGGGTCCGACTGCCCCATGGAGGCACCGATGTCGACCGACGAGAAACCCAGATCAGGATGGCTGCCGCCCCGCTGGTTCATCCGCAGCGCGTGGTGGATCCACCGCCGCCTGTACGCCGCGGGCGGGGCGCGCTTCCTGCGCCGCCCGCGCCCCGACCGAGCCGGCATGCTCCGGC
This sequence comes from Nocardioides sp. YIM B13467, assembly GCF_042788075.1. NCBI lineage: Bacteria > Bacillati > Actinomycetota > Actinomycetes > Propionibacteriales > Nocardioidaceae > Nocardioides > Nocardioides sp. YIM B13467. The sequence continues at coordinate 3,683,590 of NZ_JBHZPJ010000046.1, read as the reverse complement.
TGACCACGGTCGGGCGCCGCACCGGGCAGGAGCGCTCGGTGATCGTGTCCTACATCCCCGACGGGTCCAGCTACGTCACGCTGGCGATGAACGGCTGGGCCGACCCGGCACCCGCCTGGTGGCTCAACCTGCTGGCCCACCCCGATGCCGTCGTCGAGACCGTCGACGGCCGGCAGCGGGTGCGTGCCCGCGAGGCCACCGGGCCCGACCGGGAGCGGCTGTGGGACCTGCTCGCCGCCACCGATGACGGGTGGGGCGAGCTGGACGACTTCGCCGCCCGCCGCTCGCACCCCACCCCGGTCGTGGTCCTCGAGCTCTCAGCCGAGTCCGAGACGCTCGCGGAGGAAGGACCAGGCGAAGGCCGAGAGGTGGGCTGACTGGGCGTTGTTGGCGGCGCCGCCGTGTCCGCCCTCGATGTTCTCGTAGTAGGTGACGTCCTTGCCGGTGGCGGCCAGGAGCGCGGCCATCTTGCGGGCATGGCCGGGGTGGACCCGGTCGTCCTTCGTGGACGTGGTGAGCAGGACGGGCGGGTAGGTCCTGGCGCCGTCGAGCAGGTGGTAGGGCGAGAAGGTCCTGATGTACTCCCACTCCTCCGGCACGTCCGGGTCGCCGTACTCGGCCATCCAGCTGGCTCCGGCGAGAAGATGCGAGTAGCGCTTCATGTCCAGCAGCGGCACCTGGATCACGACCGCTCCGAACAGCTCGGGGTAGAGGGTGAGCATGTTGCCGGTCAGCAGCCCGCCGTTGGAGCCGCCCTGGATCCCGAGGTGCTGGGCGTCGGTCACACCGGTCTCGACGAGGTGACGGGCGACGGCGGCGAAGTCCTCGTACGCCTTGTGCCGGTTCTCCTTCAGCGCCGCCTGGTGCCAGGCTGGACCGTACTCCCCTCCCCCGCGGATGTTGGCGACGACGTAGACGCCGCCCTCGCTGAGCCAGGACCGGCCGACACCGGCGGAGTAGCCCGGCGTCATCGGGATCTCGAAGCCGCCGTAGCCGTAGAGCAGCGTCGGGGCCGGACCGTTGCCGCCGTCGAGGGCGGCAACGGCACCGACGATGAAGTAGGGGATCCGGGTGCCGTCCGCCGAGGTCGCGAAGCGCTGCTCGGCGCGGAGCCCCTCGGTGTCGAACCAGGCCGGCGCCGACTTGAGCGGCTCGATCGTCTCCGCGCCGATCTCGGTCAGCCCGTATGTCGCCGGGGTCAGGTAGCCGCTGGAGACGACCCAGACCTCGTCGGACTCGACCGCGTCGACGGCACGAGTGCCGACCGCGGCCACCGGGTCTGTCGCGGGGAAGTCCGAGCGCGTCCACTCCCCCGTCGCCGACGGCGTCATCACATGGAGCCGGTTCTTGACGTCCTCGAACACGTTGAGGACGAGGTGGTTGCGGGTCCAGGTCGCCCCGGCGAGCGAGGTCTGGGGAGTGGGCTCGAAGAGCACGGTGAGGTCGCGCTCACCGGCCAGGAACCGCTCCGCGTCGGTCACGAGCAGCGAGCCGGCGGCGTACGACGTCCCGGCAACCGTCCACTCGTCGCGGAGCTCGATGACGAGCCACTCGCGGTGGAAGCCGGCCTCGGCGGAGTCGGGGATGTCGAGCTTGGTGAGGGTCTGCTCGGGGGTGCCGGGATCGGTGGCGACGTAGGTCTCGGACTTGTAGAACGCGATCGAGCGGCTGACCAGGTCGCGCTCGAAGCCGGGGGTGTGGATGCGGCGGGCGGAGATGTACATGTCCTCGTCGGTGCCCTCGTAGACCACCGCCGCGTCCTCGAACGGGGTGCCACGGCGCCACAGCTTCACGATCCGCGGGTAGCCGCTCGGGGTCAGTGAGCCCGGGCCGAAGTCGGTGTAGACGTAGACCGCGTCGGGTCCGCACCAGGAGAGCGCGCCCTTGGCGCCGCCCTGCTCGACGGCGCGGGTGAAGCCCCCGTCGGCAGGGCTCACGAAAGCCTTGGTGACCAGGTCGAACTCCCTCGTCACGTCGGCGTCGGAGCCGCCCGGGGAGAGGTCGACGAGCACCTTGCGCCACGGCTCGCCGGCCTCGGGCCGGAGCACCGAGGCGCCGTGCCAGACCCAGCTCTCGCCCTCCTCCTCGGCGAGCGCGTCGAGGTCGAGCAGGATCTCCCACTCGGGGTCCTCGGTGCGGTAGGACTCCGGCGTCGTGCGCCGCCAGACGCCGCGCTCGTGGTCGGCGTCGCGCCAGAAGTTGTAGAGATGCTCGCCGAGGCGCGAGACCTCGGGCACCCGGTCGTCGGAGTCGAGCACCTCGAGGATCTGCGCCTCGATCTTGGCGAAGACGGGATCGGCGCCGACGCTCGCGTGAGCCTCCTCGTTGCGGGCCCGGACCCAGGCCAGCGCCTCGACCCCTTCGACCTCCTCCAACCAGCCGAACGGGTCCTCCCCGGAGGGGTCGAGCGGGGTCACGATCGTCAGCTCAGAGGTCATGCGGGAAGGCTACTTCGCGATGTGCAAGTTGCAGCCGACAGGCACACTAGCCTCATGAGTGACGCGGAGGGGTCGTCGAAGGGTCTGCCGCGGCGAGCGGCGACACGGACGGCGAAGCTGGCCGCACTGCCGATGGGGTACGCCGGACGGAAGGCGCTCGGGCTCGGGAAGCGGATCGGGGGCAAGCCCGCCGAGGCGGTGCTGGCCGATGTGCACCAGCGTACGGCCGACCAGCTGTTCCGCACCCTGGGCGAGCTCAAGGGCGGCGCGATGAAGTTCGGGCAGATGCTCTCGGTGATGGAGGCGGCGCTGCCGGAGTCGCAGGCGGCCCACTACCGCGCCCAGCTCACCCGGCTCCAGGACTCCGCTCCCCCGATGCCGACCGGGATCGTACGCGGCCTGCTAGCCCGCGACCTCGGACCGGACTGGGCCTCGAAGCTGGTCGAGCTGTCCGAGGAGCCGGCCGCCTCTGCCTCGATCGGGCAGGTGCACCGGGGCCGGTGGGCCGACGGTCGCGAGGTCGCGGTGAAGGTGCAGTATCCGGGCGCCGATGAGGCGCTGCGCGCCGACCTGCGCCAGATCGGCCGGGTGGCGGCGATCGGCAACGCGGTGGTTCCCGGGATGGACGTCAAGGCGCTGGTCGCCGAGCTGCAGGAGCGGGTCGTCGAGGAGCTCGACTACCCGAAGGAGGCCGAGGCCCAGCACGTCTTCGCCGAGGCTTACGCATCCCACCCCCTCATCGACGTCCCCGACGTCGTCGCCGTCGGGCCGAGCGTGCTCGTCACCGAGTGGGTGGAGTCGGAGGGCTCGATCGCGAAGGTGATCGCCGAGGGCACTCCCGAGGAGCGCGACCACTACGGCGAGCTGCTCGCCCGGTTCTGGTTCTCCGCGCCCGGGCTGACCGGGATGCTTCACGCCGACCCGCATCCGGGCAACTTCCGGGTCCTTCCCGACGGCCGCATGGCCGTGCTCGACTTCGGGCTCGCCGCGCGGCTCCCGGAGCGGGGCTTCCCCGAGCCGATGGGGCGGCTGATCCGGATCGCCGCGACCGGCGACGCGGACGCCCTGGTCGCAGGCCTGCGCGAGGTGGGCTTCATCCGCGAGGGCATCAAGGTCGAGCCGCAGCACGTGCTCGACTACCTGGCGCCGTTCGTGACCCCGGCGCTGGAGGAGCGCTTCCGGTTCACCCGGGAGTGGATGCGCGAGGAGTTCAAGCGGATCAACGACCCCAAGGATCCCGCCTACACGGTCGGCCTCAAGCTCAACCTGCCGCCGTCCTACCTGCTCATCCACCGGGTCTGGCTCGGTGGTCTCGGGGTGCTGGCGCAGCTCAACGCGGAGGCGCCGTTCCGGGAGATCCTCGAGGAGTACCTGCCCGGGTTCGCGGACTGAGGGTCCGCGGTCAGGGCAGCACGGTCTGCCCCACCGGGCCGGGGTTGTAGGCGATCTCCCAGCGCACGCCGTCGGGGTCGGCGAAGTAGCCGGTGTAGCCGCCCCAGACCCGCTCCTCGGCGGCCGAAGCGTGCCGCCCGAGCGACCGGGCGAGCTCGAGGACGCCGTCGACCTCCTCGCGGGTGGCGACGTTGTGAGCCAGGGTGAACGGCGCCACGCCGTCGGCGACGGCGATCGTGCCGACCTCCTCCTCGAACTCGCCCCGGTCCCACAGCGAGAGGATGACGTGCCCACCGACGCGGATCATGAGCACGCCGTCCGCCTCCATCTCGGGAGTCCAGCCGAGGCCGTCGACATAGAACGCACGGCTCGCCGCCACGTCGGCGACGGCCAGGGTGATGAAGCTGATGCGCTGGTCCATGGCAGCCACACTGCCATGGACCAGCGAGGGCGTCAGGCCTCCACTGTCAGGCTTCCTTGGGCCGGCCCGGCTTCTCACGCAGGACGTCACGGCGAGCGCGGTACTCGTTCTCGTCGATCTCGCCCGCGGCGTACCTCTCGGCGAGCCTCGCCTCGCCCGCACGCCGCGGCCCTTCGGCCACCCGCTTGCGGTTGAAGAGAACGACCGCGGTGATGATCGCCGCGATCACCAGGAACCACAGGATCGGGAAGATCGGCCAGAACGCCGGCGGCCCTCCCCCGTCCTGCCATGGCCCGTTCTCGCGCCACGGGCCCCAGTTGTCGCCGGTCACGGCGAGGGTTGCCACCGTCTCGTTGATGCTCATTGCTCGTGTCCTGTCTGTAGGGCTTCTCGATGCCCTCCAGACTGCTGCGCGCGAGCCGCCCGCACATCGGCTCAGGAGCGGGGGCCGCGTACGCAATCGTGCGTACGCAGCTCCTAGCCGGCCCGGAGCCGGGTGCGCTGGCGCCCCTGCACGTCGAAGTTCGCGGGATCGAGCCAGCGCTCGTGGCGCTCCCGAACCTTTGGCCACTCCTCGGCGGTCACCGAGAACCAGTCGGTGTCCCGGTTGCGGCCCTTCACCACCATGTGGCTGCGGAACCGGCCCTCGTAGCTGAACCCGAGCCGCTCCGCGGCCCGCCGGGACGGTTCGTTGAGCGAGTCGAGCTTCCACTCGAAGCGCCGGTAGCCCAGCGTGTCGAACGCGTGCCGCATGAGCAGGTGGATCGCCTCGGTCGCCGCCCTGGTGCGGGCCAACGCGGACCCGAAGAGCACCCCGCCCACCTCGATGCTCCCGTTCGCCGGGTTGATCGCGTGGTAGCCCGCGACCCCGCTCGCCCTGCCCTCCCGCTCCCCCTCCAACGGGGCGAACGCGAACGGCACGACGTCGGCCGCGTCGACGAGCCCGGCCAGGTGCATCCACAGGTCCTGCAGCGAGGTCGGCATCGCGATCGGCCGGTAGGTCCACAGGTCGGCATCGTCGGGGCCGCAGACCGCGGCGTAGAGGTCCGAGTACTGCGCCGACGAGAGCGGCGCGACCCGGACGTAGCTCCCCTCGAGGGTCACCGGCTCGGGCCACGGCCGCGGCTCCCAGGCTTCGACGACGCTGCCCACGGGATAGGAGAAATCGGTCACGGCGGTCATTGTCTCCGACCGCCGTGACCGTTCCTCAGGAGGCTGCGCTCAGGAAGCGGCCGCGTCCACCGTGGCGAGCGAGCGCCGAGCGCTGCCGAGGGCGAGCATCCCGACCAGGCAGCCCAGGAGCAGCACGCCTGCGAGGACCATCACCGACTCCACCGCGAACCTGTCCGCGAGCGGCCCGAAGACGATCATCGAGACCGGCATCGACACCGACATCACGATCCCGTAGAACCCGAACACCCGGCCGCGCATCGAATCCTCGACCTGCTCCTGCAGGACCGTCGCGGCGGGCACCAGCAGCGTCTGGAAGAGGATGCAGATCACCAGGCCGGCGACCGAGAACATCCAGAAGTCGGTCGAGACGCCCAGACCGATGACGAGCACCCCGACACCGACCGAGGCGGCCACCATCAGCCGCACCCGGCGCTTCACCCGGGGCCCGAAGACGGCCATCATCGCGCCGCCGAGGACCATCCCGACGCTCCAGAACAGCTCGTTGACGCTCAGCATCCAGACCTCGTCGCCGAAGCTGCGCGTGATCATCAGCGGCGTGAGGTGCGCCGGGGCGCCGGCCATGAACATGACGACGGCCACGAGCCCCATCACCCAGCGCACGGAGGCGTTCCCCTTGACGTACCGCACCCCGGCGAGGAGGTCACCGAAGTAGCTCACCGGTCCTGACGAGCCTGGCGAGCGGACCATCCGCGCCACCGGCACCAGAAGCAGCAGGAGTACGCCGGCCACGGCCGTCACCACGTCGATGAAGAAGACCGCGACGATGCCGGTGCTCGCGTAGACCGCGGCGGCGACCGCGGGCGCGAACAGCATCATCCCCGACTGGATCGTCTGCTGGGCGCCGTTGACCCGCATCAGGTGCTCGGCCGGGACGATCTGCGGGAGCATGGCGTTGACCGCCGGCCCCTGGATCCCGGCCAGCGCCGAGCGGACCGCCATCGCGACGAAGATCATCCACAGGTCACCGACGCCGCTCAGCATCAGCAGCGCGAGCACCAAGGTCGCCACCGCGATCGCCGAGTCGGCCCCGACGATCAACAGCTTGCGCGAGTGCCGGTCGGCCCATACGCCGCCGAAGACCGACACGACCGCCTGCGGCAGCATCCCGGCCGCGACGCTCAGGGTCAGCACCGCGGCCGATCCGGTCTCGACGGTGAGGTGCCACATCACCGCGTACCCGACGATCATCGATCCCAACGACGACACCGTCTGGCCGCCGAGGAAGACCAGCAGATTCCGCTTCCATCGATCCGACTTCTGATCCGACATCGCAACCACTCCCGCATCAGGTGGGCCGCCGTGTCGGCCCCTCACCCATGCCACGAACGGTTGCCGCCGGTTTCGACAGTCGCGAAGACGGCTATTCAGGTTCCGGGTCGAAGTCGAACGCCGGGAGCCCGTCGAGACTGGCGAGGTTCTTCCGGCGCCGATACTCGGCCGACCCCTCGACCCCCTTGCGCTCGAAGTACGCCGGGAGCAGGTCGCGCTCGCCGACGTACGACATCAGCGGGACGGCGAAGCCACAGGAGTCCGAGACCCGCTCGATGTCCACGACGACGACCGCCCGGGCACCGGGAAGGTCCGTGAAGCGACCGGCCAGGTCGGCGTACTCCTCGTCGTAGCGGGTCACGACCCGGCCACGCCCGTGGAAGCGGACGATGTTCGGCGCCCCGTCGAAGGCACAGAACATCACCGTGATCCGGCCGTTCTCACGCAGGTGCGCGATCGTCTCGCTGCCGCTCCCGGTGCCGTCGACCCACGCGAAGGTGAGCTCGTCGAGCATCCCGAAGGTGCCCGGGATCCCCCGCGGCGACAGGTTGACGTGGCCCTCCTCGGAGAGCGCTGCGGTGGCTACGAAGAAGACGACCTGGCGATCGACGAACTCCCGCAGCCGGCCCTCGACGCGGGCATGAACCTTTCCCACGCCCGTTTACTCGGGCACGAGGCGGTAGGCGCCGTCGGAGGCGGAGGTGGCCATCGAGGCGTACGCCCGCAGCGCCGCGGAGACCTTCCGGTCCCGGTTGGCCGGGGTGTAGGGCTTGTCCCGCTTCTCCTGAGCGGCGCGACGCTGGTCGAGGACGAGGCCGTCGACGTCGAGGGAGATCGAGCGGTTCGGGATGTCGATGGAGATCTGGTCGCCGTCCTCGACCAGGGCGATCAGACCGCCGCCGGCCGCCTCCGGGGAGACGTGGCCGATCGAGAGGCCGCTGGTGCCGCCGGAGAAACGGCCGTCGGTGATCAGCGCGCACTTCTGGCCCAGACCGCGGCCCTTGAGGAACGAGGTCGGGTAGAGCATCTCCTGCATGCCCGGCCCGCCCTTCGGGCCCTCGTAGCGGATCACCACGACGTGGCCGGCCTCGACCTTCTTGGCGAGGATGCCCTCGACCGCGGCGTCCTGGGACTCGAAGACGATCGCGGTGCCGGTGAAAGTCAGGCAGTCGTCGGGAACACCCGCGGTCTTCACGACGCAGCCGTCGGGGGCGATGTTGCCCGACAGGATCGCCAGTCCGCCGTCTTCGGAATAGGCGTGCTCGAAGTCGCGGATGCAGCCCTCGGCGGCATCGGTGTCCAAGCTCGCCCAGAGGTTCTCGGTGGAGAACGCCTCGGTCGTACGCACCCCGCCCGGCGCGGCGAGGAAGAGGTCGAGCGCCTCCTGGCTGGGGTTCTCGGCGCGGATGTCCCAGGTGCCCAGCCACTCGTCGATGGTGTCGGAGTGGATGGTGTGGACGTCCTCGTTGAGCGCGCCACCGCGGCGCAGCTCGCCGAGCAGGGCCGGGATGCCGCCGGCGCGGTGGACGTCCTCCATGTGGTACTTCGGGCTGTTGGGCGCGACCTTGCTCAGGCACGGCACCCGACGCGAGATCGCGTCGATGTCGTGCACGTTGAAGTCGAGCTCGGCCTCACGCGCGGCCGCGAGCAGGTGCAGCACGGTGTTGGTCGAGCCGCCCATGGCCACGTCGAGGGCGACCGCGTTCTCGAAGGCGCTGCGGCTGGCGATGTTCCGTGGCAGGACGGACTCGTCGCCCTCCTCGTAATAGCGGCGGCACAGCTCGACGATCGTACGTCCCGCCTCCTCGAAGAGCGCGCGGCGCTTCGCGTGGGTGGCCAGGGTCGACCCGTTGCCCGGCAGGCTGAGGCCGATGGCCTCGGTGAGGCAGTTCATCGAGTTGGCGGTGAACATGCCGCTACAGGAGCCGCAGGTCGGACAAGCGGAGCGCTCGACGGTGTCGAGCAGCTCGTCGCTGACCGCCTCGTTGACCGAGAGCACCATCGCGTCGACCAGGTCGAGCTTGTCGTGGACCAGGCCCTCGACGGCGACCGTCTTGCCGGCCTCCATCGGGCCGCCGGAGACGAAGACGACGGGGATGTTGAGGCGCAGGCTGGCGAGCAGCATCCCGGGGGTGATCTTGTCGCAGTTGGAGATGCACACGATCGCGTCGGCGCGGTGCGCCTCGACCATGTATTCGACCGCGTCCGCGATCAGCTCGCGGCTCGGCAGCGAGTAGAGCATCCCGGCGTGGCCCATCGCGATGCCGTCGTCGACGGCGATCGTGTTGAACTCCTTCGCTACTCCCCCGGCCTCCTGGATCTTCTCGGCGACGATCTTGCCGAGGTCACGGAGGTGGACATGGCCGGGCACGAACTCGGTGAACGAGTTGGCGATCGCGATGATCGGCTTGCCGAAGTCGTCATCGGTCATGCCGGTGGCGCGCCACAGCGCGCGGGCACCCGCCATGTTGCGGCCCGAGGTCGAGGTTGCGGAGCGAAGAGTGGGCATAGCAGAAGGCTAGACCCGTTGACACGGGTGTTCTTACACAGCGCCACGCGCTGGACGGCGTCCTACCGCCTCCGGCAGTCAGCGGAACGCTGGCGCCAGGGGAAGGGCGCGATATCCCCATCGCGCGAGAAGCGCTGCTCTCAGAGACTCCGCCCAAGTCGTCACGGACTCCGAGCCGGAGACGCGGGCGGCAAGAGTGAGACGGGCGAGGATCAACGTCCACCGCCCAGGCATCCGATCGTCATCTGCGTTGTGGGCGCTGTTCGCGTCGAGTGCGGCGGGAAGGAACCAACTCACCGAGAGGATGCACCACAGCAGCGTCGCCGCATCCAGGTCAGCCTCGAACGTCACAGGAGGACCATCACTGCCGTACGCCGCATCGAGATATGCCTTCAGAGCCAGCGCAGACACGCCGTCGGGAACCTGCCACGCGCACCAGCACGACGGCCAAGGCACTCTTAGGTAGGCCGCCTCCCAAGCACGGTGTCGGATCTCGGCGTGCTCGAAGTCCAGCAGCAACAGTCCGTCCGGGCCGTTCAGGTTGTTGTCCGGGCAGGGATCGCTGGGAGTCAACGCCAGATCAGAGCCCGTACGCAGCGGGGCGACCATCTCCTGAATCGCATCCGGAACGGTCTCGACCCACGGCAGTCCGTTCGCCACGCAGAGTGTCCGGAGGGTGCTGCCGAGGTTCTCGACCTGGCCCACTGTGACGTCGGTTCGTACGCCATCGGCCAGCGCCTCTCGAAAGACGTCCAGCCGGTCCGCCGTGTGTGCCTGGAGCTCACCGATCGCCTGTGCCCAAGCCAGGATCTGGTCACGTCCCAGGCCAGGCTCAGAACCCAGGAGCGCGTCGGCGACGCTGGGTCCCGAACCGAGGTCGGACATCACCACCACGGCCGGATCTGCGCTGAGCCCGATGAGCCGCGGCGCACGGACCCCGGCGGCGGCCTTCAACCCGGCGGCCTCACGCGACCACGTCATCTCGTCCGGCTGGAGGTACTCCTTGACGATGAAGGTGCGCGCCCCCGATCGCACCCTGCGTACGACACTCCGACGGCTTCCGCCGAGCTCTGCCACCTGCTCTACCCGGTCCACTCCGAGAACCTCGGCCGCCACCTCGAGAGCATCAGACATGCCGTGACGATATCGAGCATGATGGCCCTCGAAATGGCTGGGCCCATGTGAAGACCATGAGCCCCAACACGAGCGGTAACGCAGAGAGCCGTGCCCGTGACATCCCCAGGATCACGGCGTATCGTGTAATACACGTATTACGTGTCAGGAGGTGTCATGAGGCTGAACAGCAAAGGACAAGTCACCATCCCGGCCGACCTGCGCCAGAAGCACGGATTCACCGAAGGCGACGAGGTCGACATCGTCGAGGATGGCAACACGCTTCGGATCGTGCCTCGTGCGGGAGGCCAGACCCGAGGGCAGCGGCTGGTGAGCCGGATGCGAGGGGCCGCGACGACCACGAAGAGCACGGATGAACTGATGGAACTTCTTCGTGGGGAGTAACAGCGGCACGGTGACGTTGGTGGACACCAACGTGATTCTCGACATCGTCACCGAGGACGAGAAGTGGGCGAGTTGGTCCGAGGAACAACTCGCCCAAGCGGCGGATGCCGGCGAGGTGGTCATCAATCCAATCGTCTACGCCGAGGTCTCGGTGGGCTTCGATCGCATCGAGGACCTCGATACCGCACTTCCCGAGACGTGGTTCAGACGTGAAGCGCTTCCGTACGCGGCGGGGTTCCTGGCAGGGAAGGCGTTCCTCACCTATCGCCGCAAGGGCGGGACGAAGACCTCGCCGCTCGCGGACTTCTACATCGGCGCCCATGCCGCCATCAGAGGCCACCGATTGCTGACCCGCGACAACGGTCGCTACGCAACCTACTTCCCCAAGGTCAACCTGATCACGCCGGAAGGATGATTCGGCGGCTGACGCTCACGCAGGAGACCGAACGAAGTGGTCGATTTGGGCTCTCGGAGCCGCTGAGTCCGGGCCCAGATTGACCACTCCTCAGCCTCACACCTTCGCGGCCCGAACCACCATCACGTCGGGGATGTCGCGGAGGATTTCGCGCCAGGTCTCGCCGGCGTCGGCGGAGGCCCAGACCGTGCCGTTGCGGGCGCCGAAGTAGACACCGGCCACCTCGTGGTCGTCGGCGCACATCGCGTCGCGCATGACGCCGACGTAGAAGTGGTCGGGCAGGCCCTTGTCGAGCGCCTCCCAGTGGTCCCCGGCGTCGCGCGAGCGCCACACGATCGGCTTGGCCTCCGGTGGGTAGCGGGACTCGCCGGCGCCGATCGGGAAGGTGAAGATCGTGTCGGGCTCCTGCGGGTGGACGACCATCGCGAAGCCGAAGTCGGTGGGCAGCCCGTCGGCGATGGACTTCCACGACAAGCCCTCGTCGTCGGAGCGGTAGACGCCACCGTGGTTCTGCAGGTAGAGCCGCTCGGGACGGGAGGAGTGGCGGGCGACCTTGTGGACGCACTGACCGAACTCGGGATACTGCTGCCCCTCGGGCAGGAAGACCGCGATGATGCCGTTGTTGCGCGCCTCCCAGGTCTCCCCGCCGTCGCGGGTCTGGTAGACGCCGCCGGTCGAGATCGCCGCCGTCACCGATTCTGGGTCGGTGGGGTGCGGCAGGATCGTGTGGAACGCCTGGCCACCGAAGCCCTCGTTCCACTCGGTGCGGTGCGGGTGGTCCCACAGCCCTCGCACCAGCGAGAAGCTGGCTCCGCCGTCGGTCGACCGGAAGATCGCGCCGGGCTCGACACCGGCCCAGATCGTGCCTTCCGGCAGCCCGGGCTGGAGCTGCCAGACCCGGGCCAGGCTCGCGTCGACGTCCTCGGGGAACGACATCGAGGTCTCGGTCCAGGTCTCGCCGCCGTCGGCCGAGGCGCGCACCAGCGCACCCATCCAGAGCGAGGAGCATCCGGCAAGGACTCGCCCGGTCCCGGGCTCGATCATGGCGGAGTAGATCTCCTCCATGTCATGGTGCGGACCGGTGAAGTCCCAGTCCTGCCGGGCGTCGTCAGAGCGCCCTATCCACAGACCCTTGCGGGTCCCGACAAGCAGCTGCGTACCCATGCCTTCCAGCATCCACCCGCCCGCCTTCTGTGGCCAGGAGATTTCGGCGAAAGAACGGTGAGGGAAAACACCACCACCAGCGGGGCCTGATTCTTCGGCCTGGGCCGCCCAGCCCCTAGCCTGAAGTCATGACCAGACCTGTTGCCTGGGAGACGTTCACCGCGATCCTCTTCGACCTGGACGGCGTGATCACGCCGACCGCGGTCGTGCACATGCGTGCGTGGGAGGAGATGTTCAACGCCTACCTGCAGGAGAAGACCCCGGGGGCGCCGGCCTACACCGACCAGGACTACTTCGCGTACGTCGACGGCAAGCCGCGCTACGACGGCGTCCGTGACTTCCTCGCCTCCCGCGACATCCGGCTTCCCGAGGGCACCCCGGACGACGCGCCCGAGCTCGAGACCGTGTGTGGTCTCGGCAACCGGAAGAACATCGCCTTCAACATGGTGCTCGAGCGCGACGGCGTCGAGGCCTACCCCGGATCGGTGCAGTTCCTGGACTATCTGGCCACCCTCGACGTCCGGCTCGGCGTGGTGTCCTCGTCGGTCAACGCACCGACCGTGCTGAAGGCGGCGGGACTGGCGGACCGGTTCGAGACGGTCGTGTCGGGAGCCGTCGCAGATGAGCAGGGCTTGCCCGGCAAGCCTGCACCGGACACGTTTGTCTACGCCGGTAAGGTCCTCGGAGCCACCCCGAGCGAGGCCGTCGTGCTCGAGGACGCCGTCTCCGGGGTGCGCGCCGGCAAGGCAGGAGATTTCGCGCTCGTCGTCGGGGTGGACCGTGGCGCCGGCCACGACACCCTCACGGCCGCCGGCGCCAGTCTCGTCGTATCCGACCTTGCTGAACTCATCCCTGATCCACTTGCTCGAGGAGCACAGCAGTGAAGACCAACGTCGGCCCGAACCCCCTGGACCGGGCCCGTTACCCCATCGACCCGTGGCGGCTGGTGGAGACCAGCTACTCCCCCGACGACCTCGGCCTGACCGAGACGATCTTCAGCGTCGCCAACGGCTATCTCGGCATGCGCGGCACCCCCGAGGAAGGTCGTCCGACCTACGCGCACGGCACCTTCATCAACGGGTTCCACGAGACCTGGCCGATCCGCCATGCCGAGAACGCCTACGGCTTCGCCAAGACCGGCCAGACCATCGTCAACGCCCCCGACTCCAAGATCATGAAGATCTACGTCGACGACGAGCCGCTGACCTTCGGCACCTCCGACCTGGAGGAGTACGAGCGGGTGCTCGACTTCCGCGAGGGTGTGCTGCGGCGGCATCTGGTGTGGCGTACGCCCTCGGGCAAGCGTGTCGCGATCAAGTCGACCCGGATGGTGTCGATGACGCAGCGGCACCTCTCGATCCAGACTCTCGAGATCACGATGCTGAGCGGCGCGGCGCCGATCGTGGTCTCGTCCCAGCTGCTCAACCGGCAGGACGGCAAGGACGAGTACCACGTGCCGTCGGCGGCACTCGGCGAGGGCATGGACCCCCGCAAGGCCTCCGCCTTTGACACCCGCGTCCTGCTCCCGCAGATGTCGGTCGCCGACGAGGAGCAGATGACCCTCGGCTACCGGTGCGCCAACTCCGGGATGACGATCGCGGTCAGCGCCGCCCACCAGATCGACACGCCGGACCCGGTCGAGACCGTCGTCCGTGCCGAGGACGACCTGGCCAAGACGGTCTTCCGGGTCGACGCGACCGAGGGCAGCACGCTGCGGCTGCAGAAGACCGTGGCGTACCACACGTCCCGCGGGGTGCCGGTGCGCGAGCTGGCCGACCGCTGCGGACGTACGCTCGACCGGGCGATCCGCCTGGGCGTCGGCCACTTCGAGCGAGACCAGCGCGACTGGTACGACGAGTTCTGGTCAGCCGCCGACGTCGAGATCTCCGCCGCCACGGAGGACGAGGCCGAGGACATCGCCGCGGCCCAGCAGGCGATCCGGTTCAACCTGTTCTCGCTGGCCCAGGCGACCGCCCGCACCGACGGGCTCGGCGTCCCCGCGAAGGGGGTCACCGGTTCCGGCTACGAGGGCCACTACTTCTGGGACACGGAGTGCTACGTCGTCCCGTTCCTCTGCTACACCCAGCCCGAGGTCGCCCGCAACGTGATGCACGCCCGCTCGGTGATGCTTCCCGCGGCCCGGCAACGAGCCTCGGAAATGGCCGCGAAGGGCGCGCTGTTCGCCTGGCGCACCATCAACGGGCAGGAGGCCTCGGCCTACTACGCCGCCGGCACCGCGCAGGTGCACATCGACGCCGACATCGCCTTCGCCCTGATGAAGTACGTCTATGCGAGCGGCGACACCGGCTATCTCATCCGCGAGGGCGTCGACATCCTGGTAGAGACCTCGCGGATGTGGGCCGACCTCGGCTTCTGGCGCCACAACGGCGAGCCGTCCTTCCACATCCACGGGGTGACCGGGCCGGACGAGTACACCACGGTGGTCAACAACAACCTGTTCACCAACGTGATGGCCCGCTACAACCTGGAGAAGGCCGTCGAGACCATCGAGATGCTCCGGGCGGACTACCCACGCGAGTATGCGCAGGTCATGGGCCGGCTCGACATCTCCCCCGACGAGGTCGAGGAGTGGGGTCGCTGCGCCGCCGCGATGCACATCCCCTACGAGGAGGGGCTCGGCATCCACCCGCAGGACGACAACTTCCTCGACCGCGAGGTGTGGGACCTGCCCAACACCCCGGACGACGTACGTCCCCTGCTGCTGCACTACCACCCGCTGGTGATCTACCGGTTCCAGGTGCTCAAGCAGACCGACGTGGTGCTCGCCCTCTTCCAGCAGGGCAACCGGTTCACCGCTGAGCAGAAACGGGCCGACTTCGAGTACTACGACCCGATCACCACCGGCGACTCGACGCTGTCGGCTGTCGTGCAGTCGATCGTGGCGGCCGAGGTGGGCTACCAGGACGACGCGCTGCGCTACTTCTACGACGCGCTCTACGTCGACCTCCACAACATGCACGGCAACACCGTCGACGGGATGCACATCGCCTCCACCGGGGGTGTGTGGGGCGGGCTCGCGTTCGGATTCGGTGGGATGCGCGACTACGACGGCAAGCTCTCCTTCGACCCGCGCCTTCCGGTCCAGTGGGGCTCGCTGATCTTCCGGGTCCAGTGGCACTCGACCCGGATGCAGGTCGCGCTGACCAGGGACCAGATCGTCTTCACCGTCGTGGACACCCCGGGCGAGGAGTTCGACATCCCGATCAGCGTCCGTGGTGAGGAGTTCGTGGTCTCGAAGGGATCGCCGGTCATCGTGCCGCTCGCCGACCAGGGGCCGTGGATCGGCACCCACCTCGACGAGGAGCCGCACGGTGGCATCCGCCCCGACGGATCGCGGATCACCGCCACCGTGCCCGCGCCGATCCCGCCGGAGCTCTACGAGCAGGACCACGTCGAGCACGCGACGGTCCCGAACGACTCGCGGCGCGGGTCCGAACGGCTCGCGGAGGAGGCCAACAAGGCCCTCAACCTGTCCAACATCTCGCAGACGGACTCGGCGCAGTAGCGGGTCTTTACGTGGTCCTAGACTGACCGGGTGGTCACAGCTTCCTCCTCTCTCCGGGCGAGGCTGGCCCACCCGGTCGTCCTGGTTCTGATCGGGATCGCGTCGGTACAGGTCGGCGCGACCTTCGCCAAGTCGCTCTTCGACGAGGTCACCCCGACGGCCATGGTGTGGCTGCGGCTGACGCTGTCCGCGCTGATCCTGCTGGCGATCACCCGACCCCGGGTCCGCGGCCTATCCCGCCGCGACTGGCTCGTCGTGGTCGCCTTCGGGGCCTCGCTCGGGCTGATGAACTGGGCCATCTACCAGTCCTTCGCCCGGCTCCCGATCGGGATCGCGGTCACCATTGAGTTCATCGGTCCGCTCACGATCGCGCTGGTCACCTCGCGGCGCGCCCGCGACCTGGTCTGGGTCGCGCTGGCGGCTGCGGGGGTCGTGCTGCTCGGTCTCGAGCCCGGTCGGATCTCGATCGTGGGTGTGTTGTTCGCGCTGCTCGCGGGCGCCTGCTGGGCTGCGTACATCGTGCTGTCGAAGGCGACCGGAGCGCGGTGGGAGGGACTCGACGGGCTCGCTCTGGCCTCCGCCGTCGCGGCGGTGGCGCTGACGCCTGCGGCGATGGCGTACGCCGACGGGCTGGGGTCTCCGCACGTGTGGCTGGTCGGGCTGATGGTGGGCCTGATGTCCTCGGTGATCCCCTACTCCCTCGATCTCGTCGCCCTGCGTTCGATCAAGTCGGGGCTCTACGCGATCCTGATGTCGCTGGAGCCGGCCGCCGGCGCGCTGGCCGCGATCCTGATCCTCCACGAGGGGCTCTCGGTCCTGCAGTGGCTGGCCATCGCGTGTGTCGTGGTCGCCTCCGCTGGCGCGACGCGCACCGGCAAGCCGGAGCATCACGTGCCGGCGGAGTCGACCCCGGTGTAGTGCCGCGTTTCACACAAGCGACATCGGAACGTCACTGACTCCGAACGTTGAGGTCACTACAGTTCGGTGACAACTCCCCCTCGCCGCCCGGTCCCGCCAGTCCTTGGAGTTGCTCCGTTGTCGACCATCACCGCACCCGTACACACCACTGCCGTCGCCCAAGTCGCCGCCCTCCTCGCCGCTCGCACCGCTGGGCGAATGGTCGGCCCGTTCCTACGACCGATCCAGCTGCTGCTCGCCTGGCCGGTGGCCTCCCAGCTCGTCGCCCGGCACAACGCCAAGGCCGCCGAGGAGGCGCTCCTGCTGCGGCGTGCCGAGCGTGAGGATGTGCAGAACTATCTCCAGCTGCTCGCTTCGGAGAGAATGTCTGCATGAGCGAGCGCCCGCGAGCGACCATCGAGGCCATGCCGCCGCTTCCGTATTCTTTGCTCTGCCCTACGGAGGCGGCGGCATGAGTCTTCCGCGGGCGATGGCCGAGTCAACGGTCGCGTTCCGGGACGTGCTCTCCGACGACGGCACCCTGATCCGCGCCTGGACCAACGACCCCGAGGGCGTGATCGATGGGCCGACGGTGCTGCTGTGCAACGGCCTCGGCACCAGCCCGTGGAACTGGCCGGCGCTGCTGCACACCTCGTGCGGCGTACGCGTCGTCTCCTGGCAGCACCGCGGCACCTCCGGCTCGGCCCGGCCGAAGGACCCGGAGCAGACCACCTCGAGGCACTTCGCCGAGGACGCGCTCTCGGTGATGGACGCCTTCGCGCTCTCCCGGCCGGTCGTGATGGGCTGGTCGATCGGGGTCAACACCGCGTTCGAGCTGGCCGCGGACCATCCCGAGCGGGTCTCGGGCGTCTTCGGTGTCGCCGGGGTGCCCGGTGACACGTTCAATTCGATGCTGGGGCCGCTGCGGCTGCCCGCTCCGGCGGCCGCGCTCGTGACCCGGACCGCCTCGAGGGTGCTGTGTCGCACCGGCTCCCTGATCACTCCCCTGGCGGCGCGCCTCGATCTCGGCCCGCGGGCGATCGAGATGTTCTCCAAGGCCGGCCTGATCGGCAAGGTCCCTGATCCCGAGCTCGCCGCGGCGGCGCTGGCGGAGTTCCTGACCACTCCGGTCGAGTGGTACTTCCACCTCGCGCTGCGCACCTCCCAGCGCCGCCCGGTCTCGCTGCGCCGGATCAAGGTGCCGGTCGTGCTGGTCGCCGGCACCCGCGACCTCATCGCCGGTGCGCGCCACATGTCGCGGATCGCCGCAGGGGTCAAGAACGGCACCTTCGTCGAGCTCGAGGGCACCCACTTCGTACAGATGGAGCAGCCCGACCGCGTCCACCAGCTGCTGCTCGCCTTTCTCGCCCGGGTCTCCGAGCACCAGCGCGTCTGACCTATCCGGTGGTCGAGCTTGTCGAGCGTTGGGTCGAGCTTGTCGAGACCACCACCGTCCCGGTGACCGTGGCCCGGCGGGCGACGCGGCGCAGGGTGGCGAGGACGGCGGGCCCGAGGAGGGCGATGGCGACCGCGGTGGTGATCGCGCGCACGGTGTCCCAGCTGCTGGTCGAGGTGACCAGGGTGTAGCGCAGGAACGTCGCCAGGTTCTCGCCGAACGCCGCACCGGGCTCGTAGGAGAGGTTGCCGCTCGCGCCGGGAACCGTGACGCCGGTGAGCAGTGGCCACCCCTGCAGGTTGAGCAGGAGCCCGTAGGCGTACGAGGCGAAGATCCCGTACGCCGCCAGCAGCCCGATCTCCCGGCGGCCGCTCGCGCGCGGCAGGAGCCCGGCGCCCATCGCCACCCAGGCGGCGCCGAGCATCTGGTAGGGCAGCCAGGGTCCGACGCCGGCGGTGACGAGCGCGGCGACGAACAGGCTGGTGCAGCCGAGGACGAACCCGAAGGCCGGACCGAAGACCCGGCCGCCGAGGATGAGCATGAAGAAGACCAGCTCCACCCCGCCGGTGCCGGCGGAGACGGCGCGCAGGACGGCCTCGATCGCACTGAGCACGCCGAGGACAGCGATCATCCGAGTGTCGATCCCGCCCGTGGAGAGCTCGCTCAGCAGCACCACCAGCATCAGCGGCAGCAGCGCCAGGAAGATGAACGGCGGCTGCACCCGGTCGTAGCCGTGGAGCAGCAGCGGCCAGCCGAACATCATCAGCCCGGCCACGGAGATGATCGCGAGCAGGACCGCCGTGCGGGGCGAGAACCTGATCATGCCTCGCCCACCGCCTCGACGATCTCGCGTACGTTCAGCCAGCCCGGGCCGAAGACCTTGCTCACCTGGGGCGCGAACGCCGGCGACTCGGCCGTGACGGTGCGTACGTCACCCGCCGAGACCACCTCGCCGTCGGCGAGCACCACCACGTCGTCGGCGGCCTCGGCGACGAACTCGACGTCGTGGGTCGCCACCAGGACCGCCTTGCCGGCCTCGGTGAGCTCGCGCAGGATCTCGGACAGAGCGTGCTTGGCGGCATAGTCGAGGCCGCGGGTGGGCTCGTCGAGGAGCACGACCGGCGGGTCGGCGCTCAGGATCAGCGACAGCGCCAGCGCGAGGCGCTGACCCTCGGAGAGGTCGCGCGGGTGCTGGCCGTCGGGGATACCTGGGACGAGGCTGTCCAGGATCTCCCTCGTCCGTGGGCCGCCGGCATCGCACTCCTCGGCCACCGTCTCCAGGTAGAGCAGATCAGCCGCGGTCTGCGGCAGCAGCCCGACGAGCTCGCGGCGGGCGTCGGGGTCGAGTGCCGCCGGGTCCTCGCCGTCCACGTCCACCGACCCGGCCAGCCGCTTCTGGGTCCCCTGCAGCGTCCACAGCAGCGTCGACTTGCCCGAGCCGTTGCGTCCCATCAGCGCCGTCACCCGCCCAGCGGGCAGCTCGATCGAGACGTCGTGCAGGACCGGCGTACGTCCTCGGGTGACGGTGAGCCCGGAACTTCTCAGGCTTTTCCTGCACTTCTCTGGCATTGCATTGCCAGAGAAGTGCAGGGATACCCGGTTAACCGGGTATCCCAACGACCGCGCCCGCCGCTTCGCATCCCGCACAGTAAGCGGCAGGGGGGACCAGCCGAGCTCGCGGCCGAGCTCGACGAGCGGCGGCACGATGGGCGAGGTCTCCAGGACGTCGGCGGGGTCGCCGACCGCGACGGAGCCGTCACCGACGAGGAGGGCGATTCGGTCGGCGAACGGCACGACCCGCTCGAGACGGTGCTCGGCGAGGACGACGGAGGTGCCGAGGTCGTGCACCAGCCGGGTGATGGTGGCGAGCACGTCCTCGGCGGCGGTGGGGTCGAGGGCGGAGGTGGGCTCGTCGAGCACGACGACCCGCGGGTGGGTGGTGAGCACAGAGCCGATCGCGACGCGCTGCTGCTGCCCTCCCGAGAGGGTACGCAGCGACCGCTGCCGCAGCTCGGCGATGCCGAGCAGGTCGAGGGTCTCCTCGACCCGGCGCCGCATGGTCGCCGGAGGGAGACCGAGCTGCTCCATCCCGTAGGCGAGCTCCTCCTCGACCGTGTCGGTGACGAACCCGGCCACCGGGTCCTGCCCGACGTAGCCGATGATCCCGGCGCGCTCGCGCGGCGGCGTACGAACGATCGAGGCGCCGTCCAGCAGGACGTCACCGTCGAGCACGCCGCCGGAGAAGCGCGGCACCAGGCCGGCGAGCACGCCGAGCAGGGTCGACTTCCCAGAGCCGGTCGGGCCGGAGACGAGCAGCAGCTCCCCCTCCTCGATGGTGAGGTCGACGTCCTTGAGCACGTGCTCGGAGGAGTCGGGCGGGGTGAACGTGATGCCTCGCAGCTCGATCATGCGACTGCCTCCTCGTGGACGAGCGATGATGCCGGTAGCGGGGCGGCGACGGCCGGGACCAGCCCGACGAGCACACCGGCCATGGCGGTCAGGGTGACTTCCGGGACGGTGCTCACGCCCGGAAAGGCGACCGGGACCTGGTAGCGGGCGACCCACCAGCCCACGGCGATAACCACGATCCCGCTCATGGCCACCACGACCTCCGGCCAGCGCCACCGGTCGGGCCGGTAGACGGTCCGCGTCACCCGGCGGCCGGCGAGCGCCAGCCCACCAGCGGCGGCGCCGACGCCGAGCGCGAGCATGGTGGCGGCCAGCCAGCCTGGCGTGGTGCCGTCCAGCACCGCGTAGACGCCGGCGCAGAGCCCGACGAGCGAGACCAGCATGAGCGCCGAGGTGATCCGCCTGGTGGCGACCGGGACGCCGGCCGTACGTCCGTAGCCGCGCGTGTCCATCCCCGCTGCCAGTGCCATCGACCGCTCCAGGGCGTCCTCGAGGACCGGCACCAGGAAGCGGCGCAGGCGCCTAACGTTTCCGGTCGCACCGGCACGCAGCCGTTGCGCCGCGCGCACCCGCTGCACCGACTCGGCCAGCTGCGGCAGAACCGTCACGGCGACCACGACCGCGGTGCCGATCTCGTAGAGCGCCGGCGGCAGCGAGCGCAGCAGCCGCTTCGGGTTCGCCAGCGCGTTGGCCGCGCCGACGCAGATCACGATGACGCCCAGCCGCAGCCCGTCGTAGAGCCCGGCCAGCAGCGCCTCGCGGGTGAGCGGGCCGAGCAGCCGGATCCCGAGCACCCACTCCGGGAGCGGGATCTCGGGCAGGTCGAGGATCACATGACCGGGAACGGCGCCCAGGAGCACCCTGAAGAGCACCCGGGTCACGACGATGAACACCGCGAGGCCGACGTAGAGCCGGAACGCCTTCGCCCACGGTTGGTCGCCTCGGCGCGCGGCGACCACGACCGACACCACCCCCACCACGAGCAGGAGCAGCAACGGATTGGTGGTGAAGGAGGCGTACGCAGCCATGCCGATCGCCCACACCCACCAGGCGACGGGGTGCAGATCACGGGGCAGGTGCGCGACCGCGGCCGTACGGAAGATGGTGCTCATCGCCGACGCCACCACACGGCACCGGCGGCGGTGAAGAGCACAACGATCCCTGCCGGCGCGACCCAAACAGGCAGATGTTGGGTCTCGGATGCCGAATCCGTCGGCTCCTCCGGAAATAACTCCGGCGACGGGCTTGAGGGCGCCCCCACAGCATCCCCAAGCTCCGTCGCCGGAGCGGTAACGACATCGTCGTCTATCCACGTGAACGCAACACCCTGCCCGGAGGTCACGCTGATTTCGGTAACATTTCTGGAGGCATAGCTCCAGGCCCCCGAATCGTCGGTGATCCACAGCGACCAGTACGCGTCGGCAGGCGGCATCTGAGCGCAACCGGCAGCTTTCGGCCGCTCATCGACGCGACATACGACGCTGGGCATCGAGGTCACATAGGTGAGCGGATGCCCCGCCTTCTCGAAGAGATCGGCGCCGGTGTCACCCTCCTCGGGCTGGACACAGGTGACCTCGGGACCGCCACCCAACGCGTTGGGCTCGACGACGACGGTGACGCCGTCACACGCCTCGGCGGACGATGCCGCAGACGAGGCGGAGACAGGGGTGAAGACAGGTGCGGTGGCCCCGGCGAGGATCGCCAGGGCCACCAACGAGGACCGCAGGATCAGCACGAGCTCTTCGCGGTCGCATCCTTGGGCAGGAAGACCAGCGACGGCAGCGCCTGAGCGGCGGCGAGGCGGTACATCCCCTCGGACTCCTTGGTCAGGCCCTTGGTGTTGCCCTCGGTCAGCGCGGCGTCGTCATAGGCCACCGCGCCGGCGTCCTCGCCACAGGTCACGACGTGGTCGGCGACCCAGCTCGCCGCCTTCTCCGCGGCGTCGGTCTCACCGGCGCGACCGAACGCCCACCCGGCCAGGCCGGTGGTGTTGGAGTTGGCGATGTTGCCGGTCGCGGCCTTGAACGACCCGTCCTCCGCCTGGGTCTCCTTCAGCCACTCCACGCCGGCCGCGACGGCCTTCTCCGCCTCCGGGGAGGCCACCGAGGAGAGCGCGATCAGCGCGAACGCGGTGGCGTCGGCGTCCGGGGCGGCCTTCGGGTCGGCGTCGCAGGTCTGGTCAGCGGCGGCGGGGTCGGCCGTGAAGGTGACCCGGAACCACCCCTCCTCGCACTGCTGCCCGGCCAGGAACTCCGTCGCGGCCGCGGCCTCCTTGCTCTCGGCGTTGTTCAGCGCCCACACGGCGTACGACTGTCCGATGGTGTTGGAGTAGTCGGCCGCCTTCTTGTCCTTGGGGTCGAGCTCGTCGGCGATCCGGCCGCTCGCGGCGACCGTGCCCTCGAGCTGCTTCAGCAGGCCGGGGTCGGAGGCGTCGACGTTCTGCTGGAGAACGAGCGCCTTCGCGGTGGCCCCGGCCGAGGTGACGGTGCCGAACCCGGGCGAGGTGTAGGCCTTCTTGTTCTCCATCACGGCCGCGGCGATCGTGGAGATCTCCTCGTCGTAGCCACCGACCTCTGCCAGCGCGATCCCGATGTCGGCGCTGAGCCCGAAGTCGTCGGTGCCGTACTGCGCGTTGCGGGCCACGCCCTCCGGCGCCTGGGCCACGAGCCAGTCGGCCACCGAGGTGGACACCTTGGCGTCGTAGGTGGGCTTCTCCCCCTCCTCGACGGCTTTCTCGCCACAGCCGGCGAGCGAGGTGAGGGCGAGGGCGGCGGCGATGCCACCGAGGACGGTCTTCTTCATGGTTCCTTCCGCGCTGTTCGTCGGGAAGGCCCAGGGCCGACCCGCTGCTTTCCACGACAGCGTCAGGTCAGTACGCGTCCGTCGGCAGGTGCTCCGGCTCGCCCAGGACACTCTTGGTGCCTGGGCCTACGGTTGCGGGTCAGCGCCGGGATTCGACCGGCTTCCCCCACCACGGCGTGTGTTGATTGAGGCTCTGCTAATTCGGGGCAATCCTATGCCGGGCGAGCCCTGCTTGCGGGATCGCCGCCGAGCAGTCACTCTGTCCCCATGCGCCACAGGATTCTCGGCCTTGTCGCAACCTCGATCTCGGCCACCCTTCTTGCCCTCTGCCCGACCACGACAGCCGGCGCGGAGGAGGCACGGACATCGGTCACGTACGCCGATCTGGTCGCCATGTTCGGCGAGAAGGTCGGTGACCGGAGCACCGTCGAGACCGGGCTGCCGAGCCTCAACCGCGCCATGGCCGATGCCAGGATCACCACCGCCTACCGGCAGGCGGCGTATCTGACCACGCTCGCCAACGAGAGCTCCTTCCACCACGACGCCAAGGGCCGCGACAAGCGGAAGTTCACCGGCCGCGGCTACATCCAGCTGACCGGCGAGGCCAACTACACCGACGCCGGCGCCTACTTCGACATCGACCTTCGCCGCCGCCCCGAGCTCGCCCGGTCGCTGGACTACAGCGCGCCGATCTCGCGGTGGTACTGGACCGTCGCCCGCGACATCAACCCGCTAGCCGACGCCCTCGACATGGGCGGGGTCAACGCG
Organism: Nocardioides sp. YIM B13467; assembly: GCF_042788075.1. Taxonomy (NCBI): domain Bacteria; kingdom Bacillati; phylum Actinomycetota; class Actinomycetes; order Propionibacteriales; family Nocardioidaceae; genus Nocardioides; species Nocardioides sp. YIM B13467. The sequence goes on along the minus strand of NZ_JBHZPJ010000046.1, from coordinate 3,659,472 downwards.
GCGATCGGCTATCCCTACAACAAGAAGGAGGACACCGAGCGCTGCCGCGACTTCAAGGCCGCGCTGAAGCACCTCCACGGGTCGGTGCCCAAGGGCATCAGATGTGCCCGCCCGGCCTCCGCGCAGACCCGCTAGCCATGTGGCCCGGACGGGCGTACGTCACTTCTTGGTGCGTTTGTCGCTGACCGCGATCGCCGAGGTGCCCTCGTCCTTGAGCTCGAAGAGGTCGATCGCCTTGATGAGCTTGGTCCAGGTGGCGTAGCCATAGTTGCGCGGGTCCTCGGAGGACTGGTTGCGGATACGGGAGACCACGGTGCCGACCAGGGCCCAGCCGTCGTCGTCTGCGGCCGCCGCGATGGAGTTGCGCAGCAGCTGGATCAGCCGGGCGTTGCGCTTCAGCAGCTGCCCGTTGGTCGCCGACGACGACGGCTTGCGGGTGCGCGGCGTCCCGGGCTCGGTGTCGGCCTCGGTCTCCTCCTCGGTGTCACCGAGCTTCTCCACGACGGTGAACCGGGTACAGGCGCTCTTGAACGGCGCCGGCGTCTTCTCCCGGCCGTAGCCGTAGACCGCGCGACCCTTCTCCCGTAGGTAGTGCACCAGCGGCGTGAAGTCGGAGTCGGAGGAGACCAGCGCGAACGCGTCCGGCACCGCCGCGTGCAGCAGCTCGACCGCGTCGATGGCGAGCGCCATGTCGGAGGCGTTCTTGTGGGCGGTCAGGTCGAACTGCTGCATCGGCCGGATGGCGGCGTCGTGCAGCTCCCCGATCCACCCCTTGAGCTCGGACTTGGTCCAGTTTCCGTAGGCCCGGCGGATCGTCACCTCGCCGTACTCGGCCAGGTCGTTCAGGATGGCGTCGATCTTGGACGCGGGAGCATTGTCCGCGTCGATGAGCAGGGCAATGCGGAAGGGCTCGGTCACGCCGGACAGTCTGCCAGTGCCACCCACCGCCGAGTCGGCTCATCCTGACCAAAACCACCGCCGAGTCGGCGCGTCATGACGCGCCGACTCGGCGGATTCTGATGTCAGGACGAGCCGACTCGGCGTGAGTCTTAGGCGAGCTTCTCCAGGATCAGCTCGCGGACCCGCTTGGCGTCGGCCTTGCCGCCGGTCGCCTTCATCACCGCGCCGATGAGCGCACCGGCCGCGGCCTGGTTGCCGCCGCGGATCTTCTCGGCGACCGCGGGCTGGGCGGCGATGGCGTCGTCGACGGCGGCACCGAGGGCGCCGTCGTCGGAGACCACGGCGAGCCCGCGGGCGTCGATGATCTCCGAGACCGTGCCCTCACCTGCCAGAAGACCCTCGAAGACCTGGCGGGCCAGCTTGTCGGTCAGCGTCTTGGCGTCGACCAGCTTCTGCACCTCGGCGACCTGCACCGGGGTGACCCCGAGCTCGGCGAGCTCGACGCCACGGTCGTTGGCGCTGCGGGAGAGCTCGGCCATCCACCACTTGCGGGCGGCCTGTGCGGAGGCTCCTTCGGCGACCGTCGCCTCGATCAGCGACAGAGCGCCGGCGGCCCAGACGTCGCGCATCTCCAGGTCGGAGTAGCCCCACTCGACCTGCAGGCGGGCCCGCTTGTCGGCAGTGCGCTCCGGCAGGCTCGCGCGCAGCTCCTCGACCCACTCTCGCGACGGCGCGACCGGGACGAGGTCGGGCTCGGGGAAGTAGCGGTAGTCGTCGGCGTCCGACTTCGCCCGGCCGGCCGAGGTGGTGCCGGTGTCCTCGTGGAAGTGGCGGGTCTCCTGGAAGATCGCCTCCCCCGCGTCGAGGATGCCGGCGTGGCGCGACATCTCGAAACGTACGGCCCGCTCGACCGAGCGCAGCGAGTTGACGTTCTTCGTCTCGGTCCGCGTCCCCAACGTCCCGGACCCCTTCGGGGACAGCGACAGGTTGACGTCGCAGCGCATCGAGCCCTGGTCCATGCGTACGTCGGAGACACCCAGACCCAGCAGGATCTCGCGCAGCGCGGCGACGTAGGCCTTCGCCACCAGCGGCGCCTTGGCACCGGTGCCGAGGATCGGTCGGGTGACGATCTCGATCAGCGGGATGCCCGCACGGTTGTAGTCGACCAGCGAGTAGTCGGCGCCGTGGATGCGGCCGGTCGCGCCACCGATGTGGGTGGTCTTGCCGGTGTCCTCCTCCATGTGGGCACGCTCGATCTCGACCCGGAAGGTCTCCCCCTCGACCTCGACGTCGAGGTAGCCGTCGTAGACGATCGGCTCGTCGTACTGCGAGGTCTGGAAGTTCTTCGGCATGTCCGGGTAGAAGTAGTTCTTCCGGGCGAACCGGCACCACTCCGCGATCGAGCCGTTGAGCGCGAGGCCGATCCGGATCGCGCTCTCCACCGCCTTGGCGTTCACGACCGGCATCGAGCCGGGCAGGCCGAGGCAGGTCGGGCAGACCTGGGAGTTCGGCTCGCCGCCGAACGTCGCCGGGCAGCCGCAGAACATCTTGGTGTTGGTGTTGAGCTCGACGTGCACCTCGAGCCCGAAGGCCGGGTCGTAGCGCTCCAGCACCTCGTCGAACGGGACGAGAGTCTCCGTCATCGGGCCACCTCCAGCTTGTCGATCGAGAGCACCGGGCCGATGGCGCCCTCGAGCGCGGCACCGACGCGGTAGAGACGGGCGTCCTCCAGGACCGGAGCCAGGAGCTGTACGCCGACGGGCAGCCCGTCCACGTCGGAGACCCCGGCCGGGATGGAGATGCCGGGTGTGCCGGCCAGGTTGGCCGGGATGGTGGCCAGGTCCTGCATGTACATGGCCAGCGGGTCGTCGAGCTTCGCGCCCAGCGGGAACGCGGTCGACGGGGAGGTCGGCGAGACCAGCACGTCGACCTGCTCGAAGGCCTTCTTGAAGTCCTCGATGATCAGCGTGCGGATCTTCTGCGCCTGGCCGTAGTAGGCGTCGTAGTAGCCGCTGCTGAGCGCGTAGGTGCCGAGGATGATGCGGCGCTTGACCTCGTCGCCGAAGCCGGCGTCACGGGACGCCTTCATGACGTCCTCGGCGCTCGGGTCGCCGTCAGGGGTGACCCGCAGGCCGTAGCGCATCGCGTCGAACTTGGCCAGGTTGGAGGAGCACTCCGCCGGCAGGATCAGGTAGTAGGCCGCCATCGCGTGCTCGAAGCTCGGCGTGGAGACCTCGACGACGTCGGCACCCAGCTTGGTGAGCAGGTCGACCGACTCGTTGAACTTGCGCATCACGTCGGACGCCCAGCCCTCGCCCGCGAGCTCCTTGATGACGCCGACCTTGAGACCCTTGAGGTCACCGGTCGCGCCGGCGCGGGCGGCGTCGACGAGCCCGGTCACCGGGGTGGTCGTGGACGTGGAGTCGAGCGGGTCGTGGCCACCGATGAGCTCGTGCAGCAGGGCGCTGTCGAGAACCGTACGGGTCACCGGACCGACCTGGTCCAACGAGTTGGCCAGGGCGACCAGGCCGTAGCGGGAGACCGACCCGTAGGTCGGCTTCACGCCGACGGTGCCGGTGACGGCACCCGGCTGGCGGATCGAGCCGCCGGTGTCGGTGCCGAGCGCCAGCGGCGCCTCGAAGGCGGCGACGGCCGCGGCCGAGCCACCACCGGAGCCGCCGGGGATCCGGTCGAGATTCCACGGGTTCTTCGTCGGGCCGTACGCGGAGTGCTCGGTGGAGGACCCCATCGCGAACTCGTCCATGTTGGTCTTGCCCAGGATCGGCAGACCGGCTGCCTTGATCTTCTTGACCACGGTCGCGTCGTAGGGCGGAACCCAGCCCTCGAGGATCTTGGAGCCGCAGGTCGTCGGCAGGCCGGTGGTGGTCAGCACGTCCTTGACCGCGATCGGCACGCCGTCGAGAGCATGGAGCGCGTCGCCGTTGGCCCGGCGCGCGTCGGAGGCGGCGGCCTGGGACAGCGCGCCCTCGGCGTCGATGTGCAGGAAGGCGTGGACGTCGCCGTCGACCGCGGCGATCCGGTCGAGGTGGGCCTGGGTCAGCTCGACCGAGGTGGTCTCGCCCGCGGCGAGCGCGTCGATCAGCTCCGCGGCGGTCTTCTCGATGAGAGTCACTGCTCGTCCCCCAGGATCCGCGGCACCGAGAATCGCTGGTCCTCGACGGCAGGTGCACCGGAGAGCGCCTGCTCCGGCGTCAGGCCGGGCACGACGACGTCCTCACGGAAGACGTTGGTCATCGGAAGCGGGTGGGAGGTGGCAGGCACGTCGTCGCCGGCAAGCCCCTGGATCGAGGCGACGGACTCGAGGATCACCTGAAGCTGCGGGGCAAGGTGATCGAGCTCGGCGTCGCTGAGGTCGATGCGGGCGAGGTCGGCCAGGTGCGCGACCTCGTCGCGGGTGATTTCTGGCATGCGCACATCCTAGGTGTCAGCGGCCCCAACTCTCATCTCGGCTGCGCCGCGGCGAGCAGATGAGGCCTACGGCGTCTTCTTCGGGCCGCCGCCGTTGGACGGCTTGTCGGTCGGCCTGCCCGCCGAGCTCGGCTGGGCAGGCGCCGCCTGGGTCGGATCCGCCCGGCGAGTGGGATCGGTCGACGGGGTCGGGTCGGCGGCCGGAGTCGGCCGCGGGCTGGTCGTCGCGGCGGCCTGGCTCGGCGAAGGTTCCGTTGCCTGGGTCGGGTCAGCGGTCGGCTCAGGAGCCGGGCTCCGCGCAGGCGAGGGCCCGTCCTCCTCTCCACCGCGCGAACTCTTCTCGAGAGCACCGTGGACATCTCCCACCTCGGGTACGTCCGGGCTGCCCACCGGCGCCGCGAGCGCGACGAGTCCGGCGAGCATCACCGAGCTGAAGGCCAGCACCAGTCCCCCGCGCCGAGCAGCGGGCGCCGCGGCGGCGCTCCATGCCCAGATGCGCTCGCGACGGCGGCGCAGGTCGGCGGGCAGGTCGCTGCGGATCGCCGCCCAGCTGTTGATCGGGGCCAGCGCGTAGCCGATCCCCTGGAAGCCGAGCAGCGCCGCGATCGCGAGCCCGGTCGCCCCGCCGAGGGCGCCGACCAGGACCGCCATGGCCAGGCAGGCGACCGCGGCGAAGGTCTCCACCAGGTTGCCCCGCACCACGTCCCGCACCCGCGGCTGCCCCTTGATCTTCGGCGTACGCAGGAAGGTGCCCTCGCGCGAGACCAGCCCGAGCCAGGAGGCCCGGGCGACGGTCACCCCGAGCGCCAGCCACAGCCCGAAGGCGCCGAGCGCGTCGCGCCACGAGGCCCCGCTGCGCAGGCGGACCAGCGCGATCGAGCGGGCCGCACCGAAGAGCACCAGCGCGACGGTGGCGAACAGGAGGAGCCCCGAGAGGCGGCGTACGACCAGTCCCCCGCCCAGCATCAGGTCGAGCGCGCCCGAGATCAGGAAGAAGGTGAACAGGGCTCCGGCGAGGTCGCCGAACCACTGCAGCCCGCCGACGAGGTAGGCCCAGCGCTGCGCCAGGGTCATCTGGTTGTCCTCGGTGCGACGCCCGGGCAGCAACGAGCGCCAGTGCATGCGCAGGATCTGGATGCCGCCGAAACACCACCGGAACCGCTGCTTCTTGAGCGTCTCGAAGGTCAGCGGCATCACGCCGCGACCGTAGGAGCGGTCGACGTGCATGCCGTTGTAGCCCATCTTCAGCAGCCGCAGCGACAGCTCGGCGTCCTCGGTGATGCACCACTCGTCCCAGCCGCCCGACCGGACCAGCGCGGAGGCGCGGATCAGCCCCATGGTGCCGCCGAAGATGGCGCCGTTGCGCTCGTTGCGAGACACCTGGCTGACATCGAAGAAGTAGCCGTAGGAGTGGTAGAGCCGGCGGAAGTACGCCGAGACGTCCCAGTCCCGGTAGTCCTGCGGCGTCTGCACGAAGGCCACCGACTCGTCGTTGAACAGCGGGGCGTTGTGGGCCAGGAAGTCAGGAGCGACGTGGTAGTCGGCGTCGACGATCCCGACGACCTCGGTGAGCGGGTTCATCCGGGCCAGCGCGTAGTTGAGCGCCCCGGACTTGAACCCCGGCCAGTTGGCCAGGTGGATGAAGGTGACCCCGTCGTACTGCTCGCAGAAGTCCTGCACCGGCCGCCACAGCGCGGGGTCGTCGGTGTTGTTGTCGATGACCAGGATCTCGTACGCGTCGTAGTCCAGCTCGAGCATCCGCTCGAGGGTCTCGATGACCATCTCGGGCGGCTCGTTGTGGGTCGGGACGTGCAGGCTCACGAAGGGCCGGCCCCAGCCGGGGTGGTGCTCGCCACGCGTCGGCCACCCACGCCAGCGGCGCCGGGCGAGCACGTCGACCATCTCCCACAGATAGCCCACGCCGATCACGAAGACGAAGACCTCCAGCAGCCACAGCAGGCTCGACAGCGTCGTCGTCCACGCGCCGGGGTGGACCGTGACCGTCCACAGCCCGACATAGGTCAGGTAGAGCAGACCCACGTCGATGGTGAGCGCCCAGGCGACCAGGCCGCGTACGTCCCAGTCCCGCGCCGCGGGCAGCCAGGCCACCAGGGAGGCGCCGAGGACGACGCCCCCGATCGCGGCCCGGACGGCGTCCTGACCGAGCAGCAGGCCGGCCCCGACGGCGACCGCCGCGGTGAGGGTCGCCGCGAGGACCGCCGTGGTCGCGGAGAGCGAGCCGGCACGCGGCGTACGGATCGTGAACAGCAGCACGGTCGCCGGGACCAGGAGGACCGCGGCGACCGTGAGGAGTGGGGGAAGGGCCTCGAGCACGAGGCCACACTATGGGGGGTATTTTCTAGCCGAGTCCAGCGGGTCCGGCCTCCAGCAGAACCTTGAACGCCGCTTCGTCGAGGATCGGCAGGCTGAGCTCCTCGGCCTTGGCGGCCTTGGAGCCCGCGCTCTCACCGACCACGACGTAGTCGGTCTTCTTCGAGACCGACCCCGCGGCTTTGCCGCCACGGCTGATGATCGCCTCCTTGGCGCCGTCACGGGAGAAGTCCTCCAGCGACCCCGTGACCACGATGGTCAGGCCCTCGAGGGTGCGCGCCACCGACTCGTCGCGCTCGTCTTCGAGGGAGACCCCTGCGTCTCTCCACTTCTTGACGATCTCCTGGTGCCAGTCGACCTGGCGCCACTCGACGATGGCCTCGGCGATGATCCCGCCGACGCCCTCGGTCGCGGCCAGGTCCTCCTGGGAAGCCGCCCAGATGGCATCCAGCGAGCCGAACTCCGTGGCCAGCGCCCGGGCCGCGGACGGGCCGACGTGGCGGATGGAAAGCGCGACCAGCACCCGCCACAGCGGGACCTGCTTGCGCTCCGCCAGGTTGCGCAGCAGTCCCAGCGCGTTGGCGTTGAGCACCCGGTCGCCGGCTCCGGCCTCCTTCTCGGCCTTCTTCGCGGCCCGCGTGAAGAACGCCGTGGTGGCGAGCTTGGCCTCGTCGAGCGAGAAGATGTCGCCCTCGTTGGTGATCACCTCGGCGGCCAGCAGCGCGTCCGCCGCCTCGTAGCCCATCCCCTCGATGTCGAAGGCACCTCGTCCGGAGGCGAAGAAGACCCGCTCGCGGACCTGCGCGGGGCAGCCACGGTGGTTGGGGCAGCGCAGGTCCTTGTCGCCCTCCTTCTGCTCGGCGAGCGTGGTGCCGCATGCGGGGCACTCGGTGGGCATCACCCACTCCGGCAGCCCCTCGGGTCGCAGCGGCAGCACCGGACCGAGGATCTCCGGGATCACGTCGCCGGCCTTGCGGAGGATGACGGTGTCGCCGGGGCGTACGTCCTTCCGCTTCACCTCGTGGGCGTTGTGGAGCGTCGCGCGCTCGACGGTCGAGCCAGCGACCTTGGTCGGCTCCATGACGCCGAAGGGCGTGACCCGGCCGGTGCGGCCCACGCCGACATCGATCGCGAGCAGCTTGGCGTTGACCTCCTCCGGCGGGTACTTGTAGGCGATCGCCCACCGTGGCGCGCGGCTGGTCGAGCCGAGGCGACGCTGCAGCGAGATGTCGTCGACCTTGATCACGACACCGTCGATCTCGTGTTCGGTGACGTCATGGCGGTGCTCGCCGAAGTAGCTGATGAACTCCTCGACCTCGGCGAGGCTCTTGAGCACCTTGACCCGCTTGGAGATGGGCAGCCCCCAGGCCTTCAGGGCGTCGTACGCATGCGACTGGGCGACCGGCTGGAAGCCCTGCCGGGCGCCGATGCCATGACAGACCATCCCGAGCTCGCGGGTCGCGGTCACCCGCGGGTCCTTCTGGCGCAGCGAACCGGCGGCGGAGTTGCGCGGGTTGGCGAACATCGGCTTGCCCGCGTCGACCAGGGAGGCGTTGAGCTTGTCGAAGGCCTCGATCGACAAGAAGACCTCGCCGCGCACCTCGACCAGGTCCGGCACCGGGAACTCGTCGGTGCCGGTGAGCCGGTGCGGGATCGACTTGATGGTGCGTACGTTCGGGGTGACATCCTCGCCCGTGCGGCCGTCGCCGCGGGTCAGCGCCCGCACCAGACGACCCTTCTCGTAGAGCAGGTTGATCGCCAGGCCGTCGACCTTGAGCTCGCACAGCAGCTCGGCCTGGCCGGCGCCGTCCTTGGCGATCCGGGCGTGCCAGCCGGCGAGCTCCTCGAAGGAGAAGACGTTGTCGAGCGACTCCATCCGCTGCAGGTGGTCGACCGCGGTGAACTCCGTGGAGAACGTGCCGCCGACCTTCTGGGTCGGCGAGTCGGGGGTGCGCAGCTCGGGGAACTGCTCCTCGAGCTCGTTGATCCGGCGCCACTTCTGGTCGAAGTCCGCGTCGGAGAGCGTCGGGTCGTCGAGCACGTAGTAGCGGTAGCGAGCGTCCTCGATCTGCTCGGCGAGCTCCTGGTGCTCGTTCTTCTGCTCAGGGCTCGCGTCGGCGGTCACGTCATCGTTCACGGGCACCATCTTGCCTGGTCCCGCCGACATTTTCCGACGGCATACCCACCCGGGCGTTTTCGGCGTTTCCTGGGCCCGAACGACACTCGACTCCCTCAATATCGACGCAACCGATCAACACCTGGGTGACGGGGGTCACCAGAAGAGGGTAAATCGGGCTACCTTCCTCCCGCGTCGGGCAAGGCGGGCCGACACCAATCCCCCAGATGACCGCCTTGTGAGGTCTGCAGTGGTTTCTCGGCTCGCGGTGGCGCTGATGGCGGCGCTCGCCCTCCTGCTGGCCCCGGTCGGCGCTACGCACGCGCTCGGACTGGGCAGCGTCTTCTCCGACGCCGAGGTCGAGGTCTCGATCATCGAGCAGTCCAAGGACGGCGTGGTCCTCAGTGTCCACGGCACCGACTACAGCGGTGAGCGGCCGGGCATCGAGATCGCGCTCAACCCCAACGGCTACATCGGCTCGGGCACGCGGAACACGTTCATCAAGTCGGTGCTGTACGACCCGGACGACCCCGACGAGTGGACCTACCGGTTCACCCTCGACGCCGCCCAGGTCGCCCGGCTCGACCCCGAGACGAGCTACCAGATCATGACGATGCGCGGGGAGGGGCGCGACGTCTACGACTCGTCCGAGACGAGGACCGCGGACGTCCCCTTCGACTTCGACGCGCTCGCCCAGCCCAGCAGCTCACCGACCCCGGAGGAGCCTGCGGAAGACACTGGGTCCTCGGACGGCACCGGCGCGGGCACCGGCGGCGGTACGTCGTCGGGTCGGCCCGCGGACGGCGACTCCGGCGACGGTGCCGGTGACGACTCCGGCTCCGGCGAGAAGCCGACGAAGAAGGCGTCCAAGAAGCCCTGGACCGCGCCCGAGGAGCCGCCGACGGCCAAGGGCCTGAGCCTGACCGGGATCGACGACGCCTCGGTGGACGCCGAGGACGTGATCCACGCCAAGGCCTCCGGCTTCAAGCCCAACGAGACCGGCATCAGGGTCGTCGTCTACTCGACCCCCCTGGTCCTCTCGACCAGCGTCAAAGCCAACGGCCGCGGCGTCGCGAAGTGGTCCGGCCGGCTTCCCAAGGACATCGGCCTCGGCAAGCACACCCTCACCTTCCAGGGCTCGGTGAACCGCGGGATCTCCTTCGTCGTGACCGGCACCCCGAGCGACGGCGAGTGCGTCCAGAGCGGCTGCGCCCCGAAGACAGAGGCTGTCAAGCTGGCCGCACCGGCCGAGGAGAGCGGCGTCGGCTCGCTCACCTGGATCATCGTGGCCTCGATGATCGTCCTCGCCCTCGTGGCCAGTGCCGTCGCGATGCTCTCCGGACGTCGCAGGCGCGAGCGGGAGTGGGACGAGCCGAGCTACGCCCAGGCCCCGCGGTTGCCCGCTGACCCGCGACAGGCATCAGGGCCCTACCCGGCCCACCCTCGCCAGCTCCCCCAGTCCCGACCCGAGTCTCCGCTCCCGCGCCGGCTACCCGAGGGCCAGGAGCCGATCCGGCGCCAGCCAGGTCCGCGCCAGCCCGTTCCGCGTCAGCCGAGCCACCGCCAACCGGGTCCCCAGCACCTGGAACCGCAGCACGCGGCTCCCCATCAGCAGCCCGCTCATCGCCAGCCGCGTCCGCCCGAGTCGTTCGCACCGCCGGGCCAGCGGGGTCAGGCCTACGACAGCCCGAACTACGAGGGCCAGCGGGTCGCCGGGCGCTGAGCGCGCTCAGCCGACCAGCGACTCACCCCGACTGGCGGTCTCGGCCGCAACCGTCGGCCACAGCGTCTCCAACGCCACCTCCAGCCCGGACAGGACCGGGTCGAGGTCGTCGCCGGGGAACGGTGCGGGCGCCTGCTGGCGTACGACCGCGCAGAAGGCCGGGAGATCCCCCTCCGCCTTGTGGCAGCGGACCGTCTCGGCCGATCCGTCGGTCCAGCCGTCGTAGCCGTCGGTGTCACCCTTCGAGCAGGTGAGCCGCTTGGGACACTTCCGCTGCGCGGCGGGCAGGTTCGGGGCGTGGACCGCGGTGACGGTGCTGCCGTCGGGGCGGGTGCCGACGACTCCGAAGGCCCCCTTGCCATAGGACGAGACGTCGGCCTTCTCGAAGGAGTCGATGTCGGCGTACGCCTTGGTCTCGAGCAGTCCGGCCGCGATCGCGCCGGCGGTCAGTGCGACCTCGTCGGTGCCGTTCGCGCCTTCCGAGGGAAAGCCGCTGACCTGCGCCTTCGTCATCTTCATGGTCGTCTTCGTGCCGAGGCGCGGGTCGGTGACCAGGGCGACGAGATCGTCCACGCTCACCTCGAGATCGAGCTTGCGGGGGTCGCCGGTGATCTTCTCGCCGACGTAGGCGGCCCGGCGCTCCTCCCCACCGGACGTGTGGGAGACCATCAGCTGACCGGGGGTGCCGTCGTCGGTGGCGAGGTCCCAGGCGACGGTGGCCGTGCCCGTCTCGGCCTTCACCTCGGCACAGCCCGACATCCCGTCGTGGCACCAGGTCGAGAGGAGGTCGTCGTCGACCGGGCCGGCCTTGACCTCGAGCGAGTGGTCGGCTCCCCACAGGAGCACGGTGCCGACCTCGTCCTGCTCGAAGTAGAGGTCGCCGCCCTCGAACTCCTCCGGCTGGACGGGCACGCGCTGGAGCGTGATCGCCGCGATCGCCTCGGGGGTCGCCGGCTGGTTTCCGGACCTCAGATCGGCCGGGTCGATGCTCGCTGCTTGCGTCGGCCTGGGCTTCTCGGCCGCGTCGTCCGCCTGGCGCACCTCGTTGCCACAGCCGCCGAGCAGAAGCGCCGCGGCCAGAAGTGCCGTCCCCCATTTTTGCATGAGGGGAATCTACGCCAGGTGACGCGCGCTTTCGGTGAGGATTCGCAGGACGGCGCGAGCCCATCGCCCATCGGCGCCGGCGAGGCCGCACGCGGGCGTCAGCACGATGTCGTGCGCGGTATCCAGCCCGAGCATGTCGAGCCAGCGCTCCACGGTCTCGGTGACCGACTTGTCGGTGGGTGCGGCACCCGCAGGAGCGATCGAAGGGACCACGCCGAGCGCGACCGTGTCGCCCGCCTCCAGGGCCGTGGCGAGGTCGTCGTGGTCGGCGGCGGTGAGCTGGGTGAGGTCGACGCTGATCCCCTTCGCCCCGGCGTTGCGGAGCAGATCCAGCGGGGTCCTGGGTGCGCACGAGTGCACCCACGGGATCGCGCCCTCCTCGGCGATCGCGCCGAGCACCCACTCCAGCGCCTGGGAGGCCTCGGGGAGGTCGATGCTGCGGTGCTTGCCGAACCCCGAGGCGGTCGGCACCTGGGCGTTGAGCACGGCACTCAGCGCCGGCTCGTCGACCTGGACGATCAGCGTGTCCGCGCCCGGGAGGCGGCGGCGTACGTCACGGATGTGGGTGCGTACGCCGTCGGCCAGCGCCTGCGCAAGGTCACGACGGGCGCCGTGGTCGGCGAGCAGCTTGTCACCGCGCGGCCGCTCGACGGTGGCGGCGAGGGTCCAGGGCCCGGCGACCTGCATCTTGAAGGCGCCGCCGCCGGAGGTGAGCGGAGAGTCCTGGACCAGCTCCTCGATGGTGTCGAGGTCCTGCGCGAGCAGGCTGCGGGCGCGCCGGTGGTCGACCCCGGCGGAGCCGGAGGTGCCGGTCAGGCGCCAGCCCGCGGGCTGCAGGTCGGCGTCGAGCCCCTCGAGGACTGCCAGAGCCCGACCGGTCATGGTCGCGATCGCGCCACGCGCGGGCAGCTCGGGAAGGTGCGGCAGGTCGGTGAGCTCGCCGAGCACGACGCGGCAGGCCTCTGCGTAGTCCTCACCAGGCAGCGACCCGACTCCAGTGGCCCTCACGCGAGAGCCACCCGGCGGGTCGCGGAGATGGTGACCGAGCCGACGACGCGGGTGCCGTCGTAGATGACCGCGGCCTGACCAGGCGCGATGCCGTAGGCCGGGTCGAGCAGCTCGATCTCGGCTCCCTCGGGGACCACCGTCACCCGGGCCCGGTGCTCGTCGCCGTGCGCGCGGAGCTGGACGGTGCCCTCGAGGACGCTCTCGGGCGCGCGTCCGGCCCACCGCGGCCGGATCCCGGAGAGGCCGTCGACGGCCAGATGCTCCCGGGGCCCGACGGTGACGGTGCCGGAGACCGGCTCGATGTCGAGCACGAACCGCGGCTTCCCGTCGGGCGCGGGCTTGCCGAGGCGAAGGCCCTTGCGCTGCCCGATCGTGTAGGCGTACGTCCCCTGGTGCTCGCCCAGGACCTCACCGGTCTCGTCGACGATGGGCCCGGACTCGTTGGGTGCCCGGTCGCCCAGCTTCTCGCGCAGCCAGCCGGCGTTGTCGCCGTCGGCGACGAAGCAGATGTCGTGGGAGTCGGGCTTGTCGGCGACGAGCAGGCCACGGCGAGCGGCCTCCTCGCGCACCAGCGGCTTGGGGGTGTCGCCGAGCGGGAACAGCGAGTGCTCGAGCTGGGCCTGGTCGAGCACGCCGAGCACGTAGGACTGGTCCTTGCCGGCGTCGACGGCGCGGTGCAGCTCGACGAGCCCGTCGGCGCCGTTGCGAAGCGTCGCGTAGTGGCCGGTCGCGACCGCGTCGAAGCCGAGCGCCAGCGCCCGGTCCAGCACGGCGGCGAACTTGATCTTCTCGTTGCAGCGCAGGCAGGGGTTGGGGGTGCGCCCCTCGGCGTACTCCGACATGAAGTCCTCCACCACGTCCTCGTGGAAGCGGTCGGAGAGGTCCCAGACGTAGAACGGGATGCCGATCACGTCCGCGGCACGGCGGGCGTCGTTGGAGTCCTCGATCGTGCAGCACCCGCGGGCGCCGGTGCGGTAGGACGCCGGGTTGCGCGAGAGTGCCAGGTGGACGCCGGTGACGTCGTGGCCGGCCTCCTTCGCGCGGGCTGCGGCGACGGCGGAGTCCACTCCCCCGGACATGGCGGCGACCACTCTCATCCCGGTTCCCATCAGCGCTGCAACCCCGCAGCCCGGCCGCGCTCGACCGCAGGCCCGATGGCCGCGACGAGCCGGTCCACGTCCTCGGTCGTCGTGGTGTGGCCGAGCGAGAAGCGCAGCGAGGAGCGCGCCTGCTCGTCCGACTGCCCCATGGCCAGGAGCACATGAGAGGCCTGAGGTACGCCGGCCGAGCACGCCGCACCGGTCGAGCACTCGACCCCGGCGGCGTCGAGCAGCATCAGCAGCGAGTCGCCCTCGCATCCGAGGAACGCGATCTGGGCGTTGTTGGGCAGCCGGTGGCGGCCGAGCGGCGCGAGGGCCGGGCCGTTGAGGTGGGAGTCCGGCACTGCCGCCAGCACCTGCTCGACCAGCTGGTCGCGCAGCGCGCCGACCCTGGTCGCGTACGCCTCCTGCTCCTTGACCGCGAGCTCGACGGCAGCCGCGAAGCCGACGATGGCCGCGGTGGCGTGGGTGCCGCTGCGTACGTCTCGCTCCTGGCCGCCCCCGTGGACCAGGGCGGTCAGCTCGAGCTCACGGCGCACGACGAGCGCGCCGGCGCCCACCGGGCCGCCGAGCTTGTGGCCGGTCAGGGAGAGCGCGTCGACGCCGCTGGTCGCGAAGTCGACCGGCACCGCGCCGACCGCCTGGACGGCGTCGGAGTGGACCGGGATCCCGTACTCGGAGGCGATCGCGGCAATCTCTGCGACGGGCTGCAGCGTGCCGACCTCGTTGTTGGCCCACATCACCGAGATGAGCGCGACCGAGGCGGGGTCACGCTCGATGGCCTCCGTCATCGCGGCGAGGTCGATGCGACCGGTCGCGTCGCACGGGACCAGCTCGACCTGGGCCCCCTCGGTCGACTCCAGCCAGTGCAGCGGGTCGAGAACGGCGTGGTGCTCGACGGTGGAGGCCAGGATGCGGGTGCGAGCGGGGTCCTGGCCGCGGCGGGCCCAGTAGGCACCCTTGAGCGCCAGGTTGTCCGCCTCGGTGCCACCGGAGGTGAAGACGACCTCACCCGGCCGGGACCCGAGCGCCGCCGCGATCCGTTCTCGGGACTCCTCCAGCACCCGGCGGGCGCGGCGGCCCGATGCGTGCAGCGAGCTCGCGTTGCCGACCAGCGCCAGCTCCGCGGTCATCGCCTCGATCGCCGCCGAGGCCATGGGCGTGGTGGCGGCGTGGTCCAGATAGACGGTCCGGGGGTTCATCGTCTACCAAGGGTACGGCGCACCGGGCGCGCTCCACGAACCGCCACCGACGGTCCGGTGAGCTGCGTACGCAACCTGACGTTCACCTCTGATCTCTAGGTTCGTGCCATGTCCCAGGGATTCCGCGAATACATCGACAACCTGATCACCGAAGGTCACACGATCGGCGAGGATCACGATGACGACCCCGTACTCCTGGACCCGGCCGGCAAGGCCGTCGACACCTGGCGCGAGAACTATCCCTACACCGAGCGAATCGAGCGCGAGGTCTACGACGAGCAGAAGTACCTTCTCCAGGTCGAGCTGCTGAAGTTCCAGCGCTGGAACGACCGCGTCGGCGGCAAGCATGTGCTGATCTTCGAAGGCCGGGACGCGGCCGGCAAGGGCGGCACGATCAAGCGCTTCATGGAGCACCTCAACCCTCGCTACGCCCGCACGGTCGCGCTGTCCAAGCCGTCGGACCGCGAGTCGCAGCAGTGGTTCTTCCAGCGGTACGTCCAGCACCTGCCCACCGCCGGCGAGATGGTCCTCTTCGACCGCTCCTGGTACAACCGCGCCGGCGTCGAGCGGGTCATGGGCTTCGCCTCCGACGAGCAGTACGAGCAGTTCATGCACCAGGTGCCGCTCTTCGAGCAGATGCTCGTCGACTCCGGCATCACGCTCACGAAGTTCTGGTTCTCGGTGGGACGATCGGAGCAGCGGACCCGCTTCATCATCCGCCAGATCGACCCGGTACGGCAGTGGAAGCTCTCCCCGATCGACGTGCAGTCGCTGGACAAGTGGGACTCCTACACAGCTGCCAAGGAGGAGATGTTCCGCCGCACAGACACCGACTGGGCGCCCTGGACCACGATCCGCTCCAACGACAAGAAGCGTGCCCGGCTCAACGCGATGCGCTACTTCCTCGCCCACCACGACTACGACGAGAAGGACCCCGAGGTCGTCGGCACCCCCGACCCCCTCATCGTCCAGCGAGGCATCGACGCCGTCGGCGACTGACCGATCAGCCCGGCCATGGGATGCGCCGCAAGTGCGCCTCGATGCCGTCCTCGAGCGAGCCGGCGTCGTCCTCCGCCAACGGATGAACAGACTCGTACGCCGCGACGAACGCCCCGCGCACATGCGCCGGTGTCGGGCGCCACTGGTGGTAACGCGTGCCGAGCAGGACGGCGGCCTGAGCGAGGTCGTCCACCCGGCGGCGGTACGTGGTCTCATCCAGGTCCAGGACCGCCGCGATCTTGCCTCCTGACCAGATGATGTTGGCCGACCTGAAGTCGTTGCCAACCAGCTGGGCGCCCGGAGCCGGCGGCTCGTCGGTGGGGATCAGTTCCGGGTAGTCGGCCATCGCAGCGTGCATCCTCGCGAGCATCTCGCCCGCAGCCCTGACCTGGTCCGGATCGGTGATGTCCAACGGCTCGCCATCGATCACCCGCTGAAGCGCGAGCGAGAACCCATCGACCTCCACCTGGACCCTGCCATCCCGAGCCGCCTGCGGCATCGACACAGGTATCCCACGCTCCCCCAGCCACACCGTGAGCCGTGCGATCGCCGCCAAGCGCGCAAACACGCGCGGCCGCATCGACCACTTGGCGATCATCCGACAGCCATCGACGATGATCCACGCCAGACAGTTGGCATCGCTGATCACCAACCGCTCGCACACGGCCACCTTCAGCCCCCAGTGCCCGGCCAGTACTCCGGTCACCCAGTCCGTCGCCTCGGCCGCGGAGGCGAAGCCGAACCGCTCGGTCAGCGCAGCACCCGGATCGGCCGATTCCCAGAGCATGCTGACATTCGTCAGTTCTTCGGCTTCGGTCATGGGTCGCAGTCAAGCAGGTGGGGTGTGGTCGTCGTTGGGTGTCGCGTGGTGCTCGATCTCGAATGCTGATGGCCGCCGACCCTTTCGGGGAGGTTTTCTCGGCGGATCAGTCTGGCGCGGATTCCTCTGGTTGCGTACGGGCTTGGGAATCCGGGCCGGCGACTCCTGGGAACGTGACCCCCTCGTGCCTTTACAAGACGATGACACCTTGTGAACGCTTCACAAGCACGGCCATGGGCTAGGCCGGCGACGACCTGGGCGTGGCAGACGGTGCCGCCTCGGGCGGCTGCTCACGCCGGTCTCAGACGGCTCGCACGGCAGGGTGATCAGTTGACGACGGCCGGATCAGGTACGCCGGGTGAACCGAATCCGCCCACCCGGAAGTCGCTCATAGCCGTAGTTGGGGTCGTGGATCCGGCGATGATCGCTCGGACACAACAAGACCATGTTGGCCAGGTCGGTTCGACCGCCTTCGGACCACGGTTTCAGGTGATGGGCCTCGGTCCAGGCTGCCGGTGCGTCGCAGTCCTCGGCTTGGCAGCACTTGTCCCGTAACCGAAGTGCTCGGTGTTGGATCGGATACGCCAACCTCGCGGTCCTGCCGAGGTCGAGGATCTCGGAGTCGGTGCCCAGCACGACGGGGACGAGGTCGGCGTTGCAGGCCATCCGGCGGGCCTCGGCGGCGGTGATCTTCTCGCCGTCGAACCCCAGGGCCGCGGTGCCGAGGTCCTTGCGGAGGTCTTTCACGCTCATCGTGATGAACACCGTGGTGCCGTGGCCACCGTGGCGGGGCAGTTGGTCGACGTCGTAGGTCTCGACCACCCGGGCAAACGCCTGGCCCAGCAGCCGGTCATAGGGGGCTTTGCGGCCACGGTTCTCGGCCGAGAGCTTCCTCGGCTGAGCCAGCGAGTCCAGCAGGGTCCGGAGCCGCATCCCGACCGCGCGGGAAACGCGGGCGTGGATGTCGATGGTGCCGTCGCCGTTGTCACGGGACTGGAAGAACGTACGCCGCTGCGCGTGCTCCTCCTCCCGCTGCAGCGCTTCGGCTTCAGCGGCTTCGAACCGCTCGGGGTCGATCTCGGCCAGGATCCGGCGCCCGACGATCTTCAACTCGTTCGCCGTCAACCGGGTCGCGTAGTCGACCAGGAGCTTCTCGGCCAGGATCAGGTCCTCGCCGCTGGCAACGGGGTCGTTCTCGATGGCGTCGAGGGCATGGGTGATCACCCGGGCTTTGTCCTGGGACACCACACCATCGGCGAGACCAGCAGCAACAAGCTCGTACTTCGCGACACCTGCGGCGAGCTTGATCTGGGAGCGGGCCACGGCCTGGTCGACCAGGAGCTCGGTCCGCATCCACCCGGAGGCGTCCTTGGCACCGGTCTCCTCGGCGACATCACCAGCTGTGGCCAGCACCCGCAGCTTCAACGCGGCCTGCTGAGCCTGGAGCTTCTCGAGCCGCTCCAGCAGGTCCTTCTTCTGTCCGGTCCGCCAGTAGGCGGGATCGGTGGCGAGAAGGTCGTAGAGGGCGGTCTCGATGGCGGTGAGGGCTGCGTCGATCAGGTCGCCGGGGCCAGTTCCCCAGGGGTCGATCTCGCGCCCGAGACTCATCGCCATCCCTCCCTTCAAAGAGGTGTTGTGAGGGGTCCGATTCTACTCCTCAAACACCTCCAGGACCAACCATTTATGCAGGTCAGGCGCCATTTCGCGGTGAGCGAACGACCTCAAACCTGTGGATGGTAAGTGGCCCGAAGGGCCACCCTTCCGCCCCAGCAACCCTCACCCTTCCCAGGCAAGAGTCCGCTGCGCCACACCCGGGCCGCCGCCCCGATAGCCAGCCAAGTCTTTTCTCGATCTGGTCCGGAGTCCAGGACCGCGAAGCGGCCGGCGAAGCCGGCGCCCGAAGGGCGTCCTTGACGCCGGTCCAGATCGAGAAGACCCTCAAAGAACGGGTCGGCGGCCCACCCCAACCAAGAAGTACGGTCGTAACCATGGGTATCCCAACAGCAGACCGCGAAGACTTCCTGACCCAGCCCCTGATAGCAGCACTCTCAGCAAGCCGAGAGAACGGAAGAGCACCACTGACAGTGCCGATCTGGTAGGACTACACCCCCGGCGGCGACGTCTGGTTCGTCACCGGAAAGGACTCGCTGAAGACCAGACTGATCCGCACCGCAGGACGCTGCACGCTGATGGTCGAACGCCTCGAACCGACAGTCAGGTACGTGTCAGTCGAAGGGCCGGTGCAGATCGCGGATGCCGCCGAGGGCGAAGCAGAAGCGATGGCCCGACGGTACCTACCTCCCGAGGCAGCCGACGCCTACCTGGCGCAGGCGGCGAACTTTCCGCCCGAGGTGACGATCCGGCTCACGCCGGAGCACTGGATCTCGGCCGACCTCGGCTCGCTGTGACCTCGCCGTGAAGAAGGCTCACCGAGCCACGAGCTGACCCTTCTCGGCCAGCTGTCGCCTGACCGCGAGGGCCGCGGCCCGGCCGGCCCGGCTGGCTCCGATGGTGCTCGCGGAGGGACCGTAGCCGACGAGCTGGACACGCGGGTCGTACGCAGCGGTGACGGCGGTCTGGACGTCGGCGGAGTCGCGCAGCAGCGGGATCCCTCCGTGCGAGCTGCGCAGATGAAGCGGAGCGAGGTGGGTGACGGCGGGGCGGAACCCGGTGGCCCACAGGATCGCGTCGACACGCTCGAAAGTCCCCGAATCCCATCGGAGCCCGTCAGGCTCGATCCGCGCAAACATCGGCAGCCGGCGCTCGTAGACCCCGAGCCGCGCGGCCTCCTGCTCCTGCGGCCGCAGCGAGAGACCGGTGACGCTGACGACACTCGCCGGCGGCAGGCCGGCCTCGACCCGCTCGGCCACCAACGCCACCGCCTCGCGCCCACGCTCGGCGTCGAAGTCGGAGCGCCAGACCGGCTCACGCCGGGTCACCCAGAGTACGTCGGTGATCGGCGCGAGCTCGCCGAGGAACTGAACCGCCGAGGCTCCTCCACCGACCACCGCGACCCGTGAACCCCGGAAATGCGCGGCACCCGGATAGTCGTGGGTGTGCACCTGCTCCCCGAGGAAGGTCGAGGCCCCCGGGTAGTGCGGGACGAACGGTCGCGTCCAGGTGCCGGTCGCGTTGACCAGGGTCCGGGTGAACCAGGTCCGCCCGTCGGCCGAGTGCACCGCGAGCAGCTCCCCGACCGAGGTCACCGAGGTGACCTTCACCGGGCGCTCCACCGGCAGGTCGTGCAAGGACTCATAGGTCCCGAACCATCCGGGCACGGCGACGTTGGCCCGTTCCCCCGACTCCCCCGGCGCCCGCCCGTCCGGCAGGTCGGCGACGCCGTGCACGTCGTGCATGGTGAGCGAGTCCCAGCGGTGCTGCCAGGCGCCTCCGGGGCGCCGCTCGGCGTCGAGCACGACGTGGCGTACGCCCAGCCGACTGAGGTGGTAGGACGCCGACAAACCGGCTTGGCCGGCACCGATCACCACTGATTCGTAGCTCTCCACAGACACGTCAACAACGCGCCGGAAAAATTCCATACCCACGGAATGCTGCGGGAACACGTTCTACTTGACTACCCTCGACTGAGACTCGGGATCGGGAGGTCGGACACGATGGATCAGACACCATGACAGCGACCGAGGCGCTTCGCGAGGTCCCACGACTCGTGCCCGGCGACCGTGGCCTCCCCTGGATCGGCCGGCTGCTGGACTACTCCCGCGACCCGGTCGGCTTCTATCGGCACCAGTGGGAGACGTACGGCCCGGTGTCGCCGTTCTTCCGGGCCGGCGAGGCCGGTGTGGTCGCGCTCGGACCGGACGCGTGCGAGGCGGTGCTGCGCAACAAGGACAAGGCCTTCGCCAACGGACCGGCCTGGGGGCAGATCGTCGGCCCATTCTTCGACCGCGGCCTGATGCTGCTCGACTTCGAGGAGCACCACGCCCATCGCCGCATCATGCAGGAGGCCTTCACCCGGGACCGGCTCGCCACCTACACCACCGCGATGCATCCGGCGATCGCGCAGGGCATGCGCGGGTGGGCCAACGCTCCGGCGTTCCAGGCCTATCCGCGGCTCAAGCAGCTCACCCTCGACATCGCCGCGGACATCTTCATGGGTGGTGCGGCCGAGACCAGCCGGGCCGAGATGGACCGGGTCAACAAGGCGTTCATCGCCTGCGTGCAGGCGGCGGCCGGTGTCGTACGTGGCGATGTGCCGATGACTCGCTGGGGCCGGGCGTTCCGCGGCCGCAAGGTGCTGGAGGGCTTCCTGCGTCACTACCTGCCCGCCAAACGGGCGACCGCGAGCGACGACATCTTCTCGGTGCTGTGCCACATCGAGACCGACGACGGCGAGCGGTTCAGCGACGAGGACGTCGTCAACCACATGATCTTCCTGATGATGGCCGCGCACGACACCTCGACCATCACCTCCTCGACGATGCTCCAGTACCTCGGCCAGCATCCACAGTGGCAGCAGCGCTGCCGCGAGGAGTCCCTCGCGCTCGGCGAGGCGCCGACGATGCAGGAGATCGAGAGCCTCACCAGCCTGGACCTGGTGATGAGGGAGGCGCTGCGGCTGCGCGCCCCGGTGCCGGCGCTGATCCGGCGTACGGTCAAGGAGACCCGCCTCCTCGGCGTCCGCATCCCGGCCGACACCGGCGTGATGGTCGGGGTCCAGTTCAGCCACATGATGGAGGAGTACTGGACCAACCCGAGCGTCTTCGACCCCGAGCGCTTCGCGCCGCACCGGCGCGAGGACAAGAGCCACCGGATGGCGTGGGAGCCGTTCGGCGGCGGGGTGCACAAGTGCATCGGCCTCTACTTCGCCGGCCTGGAGGTCAAGTCGATCCTGCACCGGCTCCTGCGCGAGTACCGGTGGAGCGTCTCCCCCGGCTACCGCGCGCCCCTGGACAACAGCTCGCTGCCGTTTCCGAAGGACGGCAACCCCATCCATCTGACCCGGATCTGAGGAGATCGATGACCACGAAGACAACGGAGACCGCGAGCGTACGTCCCGGCTGGATCGACGAGGCACGGCTCGCCTCCTGGACCCGCTGGGTGGCCTGCGCGGTCTCCGGAGGTGACGGCACGCTGACCGCGACCGCGCCGTACGACGCCCGGCCGACCGCCCCGGTGCCGTCGGTGACCGCAGCGGACGTCGCCGAGGCCGCCGCGGCGGCGCGGGCGGCCCAGCCCGACTGGGCCACGCTGGCCTTCGCGGACCGCGCCGAGGTCATGCTCCGCTTCCACGACCTGCTGGTCGAGCGTCAGGACGAGGTGCTCGACCTCATCCAGTGGGAGATGGGCAAGGCCCGCTTCCACGCCTGGCAGGAGATCCTCCAGGTCGGCACGATCGCCCGTCACTACGCCCGGCGCGGTCCGGCGTACCTGGCCGACAAGCGGGTCCGCGGGGCGATCCCCGGCATCACTTCCGTGAAGGAGGTGCGGGTGCCGAAGAAGGTCGTCGGGATCATCTCGCCGTGGAACTACCCGCTCTATCTCGGGGTCGGCGACGCCATCCCGGCGCTTCTCGCCGGGGCGGCCGTGATCAGCAAGGCCGACCCGCAGGCGCCGTTGACGCTGCTGTGGGCCCGGGCACTGATGGCCGAGGCCGGGCTGCCCGAGCACGTCTGGCAGGTCGTCACCGGACCGGGCGCGGCCACCGGTGAGGCGGTCATCGACAACGTCGACTACATCGCCTTCACCGGCTCCACGGCCACCGGACGGATCGTGGCCCAGCGGGCCGCGGGCCGGCTGATCGGCGCCTCCCTCGAGCTCGGTGGGAAGAACCCGCTCATCGTCCGCCGCGACGCCGACCTCGCCCAGGCCGCTCGCGGCACGGTGATGGCGGCCTTCGCCAACACCGGCCAGATGTGCGTCCACATCGAGCGCGTGGTGGTGCACGAGGACGTCTACGACGCCTTCCGCCAGGCGCTGGTCGCCGAGACGGAGAGCCAGGTGGTCGGGCAGGCCTTCGACTACTCGGCCGACGTCGGGTCGCTGGCCTCGCAGGCGCAGCTCGACAAGATCACCGCCCACGTCACCGACGCGGTCGCGAAGGGCGCGACCGTCCTGGCCGGTGGCGAGCCGCTCGCCGAGGTCGGTCCGTACGCCTTCGCCCCGACCGTCCTGGAGGGCGTCACTTCCGAGATGGACCTGTGTCTCGGTGAGACCTTCGGCCCGGTCGTCGCGCTCTATCGCGCCGACAGCGACGAGGAGGCCGTCCGGATCGCCAACCAGGGCGAGGCCGGGCTCTCGGCGAGCGTGTTCAGCAAGAACGTACGCGAGGCCGACATGATCGCTCGCCGCATCCGCGCGGGCGCGGTGAACATCAACGACGGCGCCGCCCTGGCGGCCGGGAGCATCGAGGCCGGGATGGGCGGCATGGGGTCGAGCGGCCTGGGCAGAAGACACGGCGCCGACGGGATCCGGAAGTTCACCGACGCCCAGACCGTCGCGGCGTCCCGAATGGGCCCGATCGGGCCGTTCAAGGGCCAGACGATCGAGAAGTTCGTGAAGCTCGGCAACGGGCAGCTCAAGGCGCTGCGGAAGCTGGGTGCCCGATGAGCGCGCCGACCGAGACGCAGCCCGGCGAGCACAACCTGGCGGTGCTGGCCGAGGGGTCCTACGCCCGCCACGGCGATCACCCGATGGTCTTCTTCGAGGGCACCTGGCACTCGTCCAAGGAGATCGCCGAGCGGTCCGCGCGGGTCGCCGGCGGCCTGCGCGAGCTCGGGATCGAGCCCGGCGACCGGGTCGTGGTGCTCACCATGAACACGCCGGAGGTCTTCGTCAGCTACCGCGCCCTGTGGCGGCTCGGCGCGGTGGTGACCCCGGTGATCTTCCTGCAGACCCCGCCAGAGCTGCGACACATCCTGGAGGACTCCGGGGCCGCGGCGGCCATCGTCACGCCCGAGCTGCTTCCGCTGGTGCAGGCTGCCGGCGAGGGTCTCGATCTCACCGTCGTCGTGGCCGGGGACGTCCCTGAGGGAACGGATGCGGTGGCGTACGAGAGCCTGGAGACCGCTGACCCGATCGACATCGCCCCCCGCGGTGACGACGACCTCGCGGCGCTGCTCTACACCGGCGGCACCACCGGGCGGGCCAAGGGCGTCATGCTCAGCCACCGCGGGCTGTGGGAGTCGGGGCACGCCCTCCACCGGGTCGGGGAGAGCCAGGGCACGACACGGTGGCTGCTGCCGCTGCCGCTCTCCCACGCGTACGGCCTGATCGTGGTGATCAGCGGCATGCACTCGTCGCGTCCGCAGAGCTCGGTGCTGCAGCGCTGGTTCGACGCCAAGGGGTGGCTCGAGCTCGCCCAGGAGCACCGGGTCGAGTCGAGCACGGTGGTCCCGTCGATGCTGCAGATGCTGCTCGACCAGCCCTACCAGGACTACGACCTGAGCTCGCTGCGCTCCTTCGGCAGCGGTGGCGCACCGCTGCTGCCGGCGCTACGGGAGAAGGCCGAGGAGGCCTTCGGCGTGACCATCCTGGAGGGCTACGGCTGCACGGAGTCGAGCGCGGTCATCGCCGCCTCGACGATCGAGGAGTCGCGGCCCGGCAGCGTCGGCAAACCGCTCGCGCACGCCGAGGTGATCATCGCCGGGCCGTCCGGTGAGCCGGTGCCGACCGGCGAGGAGGGCGAGATCTGGGTGCGTGGCCCCGGGGTGATGCAGGGCTACTGGAACGACCCGGCGCAGACCGCCACCACTGTCGTCGACGGCTGGCTGCACACCGGCGACATCGGCCACTTCGACGACGACGGCTACCTCTACGTCGACGACCGGATCAAGGACCTGATCATCCGGGGCGGCTTCAACGTCTTCCCCCGCGACGTCGAGGACGCGCTCCTCGCCCACGAGGCGGTCACCGCCGCCGCGGTGGTCGGGCGCCCGGACGCTCATAAGGGCGAGGAGGTGGTCGCGGCCGTCGCCCTCCATCCCGGCGCACGCACCACCCCCGAGGAGCTGATCGCCTTCGTCAAGACGCGGCTCGCGCCGCACAAGTACCCCCGCGAGGTGCTCATCCTCGACGCCGTCCCCGTCACCAGCGTGGGCAAGACAGACAGAAAAGCCGTACGCAGCTTGGTCCGCGCGACCGAAGGAGAGTCATGACACGCCAGATCGAGGGAACCGCCGTCATCGTCACCGGAGGCGCCCGTGGCATCGGCCGCGCCACGGTCGAGCGGCTGGCCCGCGCCGGGGCGTCGGTCGCCGTCGGCGACCTGGACCCGGACCTGCTCGAGGAAGTGACCGCCGAGTTCGGGTCGCGGGTGATGGCCGCACATCTCGACGTCACCGACCCCGCCTCCTGGCGTACGTTCCTCGAATCCGTCGAGGACCTGGGGCCGTGGGACGTGCTGGTCAACAACGCCGGGATCATGCCGCTCGGGTCGGTGCTGAAGGAGGAGGACGCGCTCACCCGGGCGATCTTCGAGGTCAACGTGCACGGCCCGATCAACGGGATCAAGGCGGTCGCGCCGGCGATGGTCGAGCGGGGCCAGGGCCACATCGTCAACGTCTCCTCGGCGGTCGGCCGGGTGCCGGTGCCGGACGCGGCGACCTACTCGGCCTCGAAGTTCGCCGTGGTCGGCTTCTCGGAGGCGCTGCGGATGGAGCTGGCACCCTCCGGGGTCGACGTCTCGCTCATCCTGCCGGCGGTGGTGCAGACCGAGCTCGCCGACGGGGTGCCGCAGGCGAAGGGGATGAAGCCGGTCACTCCCGAGGACGTCGCGGCCGCGATCGAGTCGGTCATCCGCGAACCGCGGCCCGAGGTCTGGGTGCCCAACTGGACCCAGGCCCTGACCAAGATCACCCAGGCGATGCCGCGCCGGTTCCAGGACTTCGTCGACCGTGCCACCAACGCGTCGCAACTGCTCGCGGGCGTGGACCCGGCGGCGCGGGCGGCGTACGAGAAGCGGGTGCGGCGCAACGTACGTTAGAGGCGGATTGGCCCAGGAGACGAGGGGCTGATTGGCCGGGCGCGGAGGGTCCCGCTCTCACTAGCGTCGGGAGTGTGAAGAACGACGGACTCTCCGTGCCCCAGGGCGCGGCTCTCACCCTCGGTGCGGTGCTCGGCACCGGTGTCATCTCCCTGCCCGCGCTGGCGGCGAGCGAGGCCGGACCGGCCTCGCTCGTGGCCTGGCTGGCCCTGATCGTGCTCTCGGTGCCGCTGGCGGCGACCTTCGCCGCGCTGGGGGCGCGGCATCCCGACGGCGGCGGGGTGGCGACGTACGCACGGCTCGCCTTCAACCAGCACGTCGCGACGATGGTCGGCTGGGCGTTCTACCTGACGATCGGCGTGGGGGCGCCGGTCGCGGCTGGGTTCGGAGGGGCGTACGTCGCCGACGCCTTCGGCGGGGGCCGAGGCATGTCGCTGGCGGCGACGGCGGCGATCATCGTGCTGGTCACCGCGATGAACTGGTTCGGGATCAAGGTGTCCGGGGGCGTGCAGCTGGCGATCGCCGGGGCCATCGCGGTGCTGCTCGCGGTAGCGGTCGTGGTGGCGCTGCCGCACGCCGAGCTGGAACGGCTGACACCGTTCGTGCCGCACGGATGGGGTTCGGTCGGCACCGCGGCGGCGATGCTGGTGTGGGCGTTCGCGGGGTGGGAGATCCTGTCCTCGCTCTCGGCCGACTACCGCGACCCGGCGCGGGACATCCGCCGGGCGACGTTCCTGGCGCTCGGGGTGGTGACGGTGCTCTACCTCGGGATCGCGTTTGCGACGGTCGCCTCGCTCGACTCCACGTCCGGTGCCGCGCCACTGGCGGACCTGCTCGTCCTGGGCTTCGGGGAGCCCGCGCGACCGGTGACCGCCGTCGTGGCGGTGCTGCTGACCGTGGGGGCGATCAACGCCTACTTCGCCGGGGGCTCCCGGCTGGGAGCCTCGCTGGCCCGCGAGGGTGCGCTGCCCCGGTTCCTGGCCGACCGCCAGTCCGCCATCCCGCGCCGCTCGCTGCTCGCCATCTGTGCCGTGGCGCTCGGCTCCCTCGCGGTCATCTGGGTCGCCGGCGCCTCGACCGATGCCCTCCTCCTGATGGCCTCGGGGACCTTCTCCCTGCTGTACGTGGTGGGTGCCGCCGCCGCCCTGCGGCTGCTCCCGCGTGGCACCGGGTCGTGGTGGGCGGCGGTCTGCTCGATGGTCGCGGCGCTGGTGCTGCTGGGTCTGACCGGCGCCCATCTGCTAGGCCCGGTGATCTGCGGCGGAGCCGGTCTGGTGTGGTCGCTGGTCCGCTCCCGACGAGCGTCGTCACGTCCAGCCCGCGAGCTCGCCCAGACGCTGGAGCCCGTGCGGGAGGCTGTCTGTCCGGACGGCTCCGTAGCCTAGGAAGAGCCCGTCGCGTCCAGGCAGCAGGCGATGAGCGGCGATCGTGTCCAGCGCCAGCCCCTGGGCCGCGGCACGCTCGGGCAGGTCGTCAGGGAGCTCGGCGTAGGCGGACAGGTGCAGCCCGGCGGCCGATGGGAGCACCTCGACCGGCCACGTGGAGAGGGTCTCCAGGAGGAGCGAGCGGCGCTCGGCGTACGTCTTGGACGCCTTGCGCACGTGACGGGCGAGGAGGCCCTCCTCCAGGAAGCGGGCCAGGGCGGCCTGTGGCTGGACGGGGCCGAAGCCGTCGCCGAGCTGCTTGGCGGCCAGGAGGCTGTCGACGAGGGAGCCCGGGGCGACCAGGTAGCCGGTGCGCAGGCTCGGCAGCAGCGACTTGGAGAAGGTGCCGACGTAGATCACCCGGCCCTGGTCGTCGAGGGCGTGCAGCGGCTCGAGGGGCCGCTCGGTGAACCGGAACTCGCTGTCGTAGTCGTCCTCCACGATGCCCGCGTCGTGCGTGTTCGCGAAGTCGAGCAGGGCTCGGCGGCGTGGGAGGGAGAGGCGTACGCCGAGCGGGAACTGGTGGCTCGGGGTCGTGTAGACGAGCCGGGCCTGCTCCGGGATCTCCTCGACGACCAGCCCTTCCTCGTCGACCGGGACCGGCACGACCCGGGCGCCGTGAGAGGCGAAGAGGTCGATCGCGGACGGGTAGCCGGGATCCTCGACGGCGACGACGTCGCCCGGCTCCAGCAGGACGCGGGCGATGAGATCGAGCGCCTGCTGGGTGCCGCTGGTGACCACGATCTGCCCCGGGTCGGCCCGTACCCCGCGGCGGTAGGCGACCGTGTGCGCCAGTGCCTCGCGCAGCCTCGGCAGACCGGCGGGCGAGGCGTACGTGCCGGGACTGTGGCCGCGCAGCCGCGACTCGGCCGCGAGGATCCGCCGCCAGGTGTCGAACGGGAAGAGCTCGGCATCGGGGATCCCCACCCGCAGGTCGTACGCCGGCACCGCCGCCTCCGCGCTCGTCGGCCGTGGCGCCCAGCGCCAGCCCGGGCGCGCGGTCAGCGACCCGGGGGCATGGTCCTTTCGCTGCCGCGTGGTCTCGGCGACGTACGTCCCCGCGCCCACGCGCGACTCCAGGAACCCCTCCGCGACCAGCCGCTCATAGACCGTGGCGACCGTGTTCCGGGAGATGCCGAGGTCCTTGGCCAGCGCCCGACTCGCGGGGAGCCGGTCGCCCGCCTTCAACCTGCCGTCGCCGAGCGCGTCACGCAGCGCCTGATAGAGCGACGCGGATCGTACTGCGCGGTCGGTCAGGTCAAGCGCGAGGTCCACAGCGGGATTGGACCACACCTGGGCGCCGAGCGCGCGTGGGTTTCAGGACAGCCGGCGCACATCAGGGATTGGTCGGCAGTCCGAGGCGGGTGATGATCTCCTCGGCGGTCTCAGCCGCGGACAGGCGGGTGTTGTCGATCACGGTGTGCGGGAAGTGCAGAGGGAACGGCATCTCCGGGCCGGTCGAGAGCGCATGGCGCTCGTTCCAGTCCACGGCGTTTGCCCTCGCCCACTCGGTGTCGCGCTTGGACGGCTTCGCGGCCAGCCGCTCGGGGGTGCCCTCGCGGCTCAGACGGGTCGGCATGTCGGCGTACAGCTCGACGCAGTCGACCTTCCCTCCCGCCTCGACCACGGGAGCAACCAGCTTGGTGACGGCCTGCGCGTCCTCGGGGAGCTCGAGCGCCCAGACATAGGTGAAGATGAGGCCGGGGAGATCGGAGGCCACCGCCTCCTCGATCACCCGTCGCCGGAACTCGGCCTTGAGCACCCCGAATGACGGCATCTCCCAGTCGAAGACCTCCAGCAGCGGCTCGATCGTGGCGTGGTTGTGGAAGAGACGGTACGGCGTGCGTGCTGCGATCTCCCGGCCCACGCTCATCTTGCCGACCGCCGGTGGGCCGAAGAGGTTGATGAGATGCATGGGCTCAGTGTGGCCGCTGAGTGTCGGTGGTCGCGACTAGGTTTGTCCCCATGAGCCAACCACATGGCTTCGGGCTCCGCTTCAGCGACACATCCCAGTCGTTGGCGCGGTTCAGCGACCCGACACGTACGTGGTTCGCGGCTGCCTTCGCTGCCCCGACCGCGGCTCAGGCCGGTGCCTGGGAGGCGATCGGGGCGGGGCGCAACGCGCTGGTGGTCGCGCCCACCGGGTCGGGGAAGACACTGAGTGCGTTCCTGTGGTCGATCGACAAGCTGCTGAGCGAGCCGGTGCCGGAGAAGAAGCAGCGGTGCCGGGTGCTCTACATCTCCCCGCTCAAGGCGCTCGGTGTGGACGTGGAGCGCAACCTGCGAAGCCCGCTGGTCGGGATCCGGCAGACCGCCGAGCGGCTGGGCGTGGAGGCGCCCGAGGTGCGTGTCGGGGTGCGGTCCGGCGACACGACCGCGGCCGACCGGCGCAAGCTGACCACCACTCCCCCGGACATCCTGATCACCACGCCCGAGTCGCTCTTCCTGATGCTCACCAGCCAGGCCCGCGAGACGCTGCGCAGCGTGGAGACGGTGATCGTCGACGAGGTCCACGCGGTCGCGGCGACCAAGCGCGGCTCCCACCTGGCGCTGACCCTGGAGCGCCTCGACGCGCTCCTGGACGAGCCGGCCCAGCGGATCGGGCTCTCCGCGACCGTGCGTCCCCTGGAAGAGGTCGCGCGCTACCTCGGCGGCGCCCAGCCCGTCGAGATCGTCGCGCCACCCGCCGAGAAGCGCTGGGACCTCAGCGTCGTCGTTCCGGTCGAGGACATGACCGCGCCGAGCGCCTACGGCGAGGAGGAGGACGACGATCCGCAGCGGGCCTCCTCGATCTGGCCCCACGTCGAGGAGCACGTCGCCGACCTGGTCACCGCCCACCGCTCCACCATCGTCTTCGCCAACTCGCGCCGGATCGCGGAGCGGCTGACCGCACGGCTCAACGAGATCGCCTCCGACCGGGTCTTCCAGGCCGGTCCGCCGCCCGCGCAGGTGATGGCGCAGTCGGGGCAGTCGCACGGCGCGGCTCAGGTGATCGCGAAGGCTCACCACGGCAGCGTGTCGAAGGAGCAGCGCGCCCTGATCGAGGACGATCTCAAGTCCGGCCGGCTGCCGGCGGTGGTCGCGACCTCCAGCCTCGAGCTCGGCATCGACATGGGTGCGGTCGACCTCGTCGTCCAGATCGAGTCGCCGCCCAGCGTCGCCTCCGCTCTCCAGCGCGTCGGACGAGCCGGTCACCAGGTCGGCGAGGTGTCCCGCGGCGTGCTCTTTCCGAAGCACCGCGGCGACCTCGCCCAGACCGCGGTCAGTGTGCAGCGGATGCGGCAGGGCCTGATCGAGTCGATGAGCCTCCCGGCCAATCCACTCGACGTACTCGCCCAGCAGATCGTCGCCGCCACGGCGCTGGACACCTGGGACGTCGACGAGCTCTTCACGCTGGTCAGGAGGACGGCGTCGTACGCAACCCTCCCCCGCTCCGCCTACGACGCCACCCTCGACCTGCTCGCCGGGCGCTATCCGAGCGAGGAGTTCGCCGAGCTGCGGCCGCGCATCGTGTGGGACCGGGTCGCCGGGACAGTGACCGGGCGTCCGGGAGCGCAGCGGCTGGCCGTCACCAGCGGTGGCACCATCCCCGACCGCGGGCTCTTCGGCGTCTACCTCGTCGGCGAAGGCACCGGAAGGCGCGTCGGCGAGCTCGATGAGGAGATGGTCTACGAGTCCCGGGTCGGCGACGTCTTCGCCCTCGGCGCGACGAGCTGGCGGATCGAGGACATCACCCACGACCGGGTGCTGGTGACCCCGGCTCCAGGCATCCCCGGACGCCTGCCGTTCTGGAAGGGCGACTCGCTCGGCCGGCCCGCCGAGCTCGGCGAAGCCGTCGGCGCCTACACCCGCGAGCTCGCCGCGCTGCCTGCGAAGAAGGCCGAGGCGCGAGCGCAGGAGGACGGCCTCGATGCCTACGCCGCCGCCAATCTGGTCACCTACCTGCACGAACAGGCCGAGGCGACCAACGTCCTCCCCTCCGACAGCAACATCGTCGTCGAGCGCTTCCGCGACGAGCTGGGCGACTGGCGGCTGGTGGTCCACTCCCCCTACGGCCGCCCGGTCCACGCACCGTGGGCGCTGGCGATCAACGCGCGGATCCGGGAGCGCTACGGCGTCGACGGGCAGGCGATCGACAGCGACGACGGCATCGTGATCCGGCTGCCCGACACCGATGCCGAGGCGCCGACCGGCGAGATCATCGTCTTCGAGCCCGACGAGATCGAAGACCTGGTCACCACCGAGGTCGGCGGGTCGGCCCTGTTCGCCAGCCGCTTCCGGGAGTGCGCGGCGCGGGCCCTGCTCCTGCCCCGCCGCGACCCCGGCCGCCGCTCGCCGCTGTGGCAGCAGCGCCAGCGCTCCGCCGCCCTGCTCGAGGTCGCCTCGCAATACCCGAGCTTCCCGATCATTCTCGAGGCCGTACGCGAGTGCCTCCGCGACGTCTACGACCTCCCTTCCCTCGTCGGCCTCCTGCGGCGCATCGAGCGCCGCGAGATCTCGATCGTCGACGTCGCCACCCCGACCCCCTCGCCCTACGCCCAGTCACTCCTCTTCGGATACGTCGCCCAGTTCCTCTACGAGGGCGACTCGCCCCTCGCCGAGCGCCGCGCCGCCGCCCTCACCCTCGATCAGGGCCTCCTCGCCGAGCTGCTCGGCCGCNGGTTGTTGCAGCGTGGTCATCGAACCGGTCACCTCCCGACGTACGAACTCTCCACACCCGCGCACGCGGATGTGTNCGTACGCGGCGAGCTCGCCGAGCTCAAGACCACCGTCAACACCATGGTCGACCAGCTCTCCGCCTTCGCCGACGAGGTCACCCGCGTCGCCCGCGAGGTCGGCACCGAGGGCATGCTGGGCGGCCAGGCCGAGGTGCCGGGTGTGGGCGGCCGGTGGAAGGACCTCACCGACTCCGTCAACTCGATGGCGACCAACCTGACCAACCAGGTCCGCAACATCGCCCAGGTCACCACCGCGGTGGCCGGCGGCGACCTGTCCCAGAAGATCACCGTCGACGTACGCGGCGAGCTCGCCGAGCTCAAGACCACCGTCAACACCATGGTCGACCAGCTCTCCGCCTTCGCCGACGAGGTCACCCGCGTCGCCCGCGAGGTCGGTGGCGAGGGTCAGCTCGGTGGCCAGGCCGCGGTGCCCGGCGTCTCCGGCACCTGGCGCGACCTGACCGACTCGGTGAACTTCATGGCCGGCACGCTGACCGCCCAAGTGCGAAACATCGCCCAGGTGACGACGGCGGTGGCGCGGGGCGACCTGAGCCGGCAGATCACCGTCGACGCCCGCGGCGAGATCCTCGAGCTCAAGTCGACCATCAACACCATGGTCGACCAGCTCTCCTCCTTCGCCGCCGAGGTCACCCGCGTCGCCCGCGAGGTCGGCACCGAAGGCAAGCTCGGCGGCCAGGCCGACGTGCACGACGTCTCGGGCACCTGGAAGGACCTCACCGACTCGGTCAACTCGATGGCCTCCAACCTGACCTCCCAGGTCCGCAACATCGCCCAGGTCACCACCGCCGTCGCCCGAGGCGACCTGACCCAGAAGATCACCGTCGACGCCCGCGGCGAGATCCTCGAGCTCAAGTCGACCATCAACACCATGGTCGACCAGCTCGGCTCGTTCGCCGACGAGGTCACCCGTGTGGCCCGCGAGGTCGGCACCGAGGGCGCGCTCGGCGGCCAGGCCCAGGTGCCCGGTGTCGCCGGCACCTGGCGCGACCTGACCGTCTCGGTCAACTCGATGGCCTCCAACCTGACCAACCAGGTCCGCAGCATCGCCCAGGTCTCCAAGGCGGTCTCGCAGGGCGACCTGTCGCAGAAGATCTCCATCGAGGCCCGCGGTGAGGTCGCCGCCCTGGCCGGCACCCTCAACGCGATGGTCGACACGCTGCGCACCTTCGCCGACGAGGTGACCCGTGTCGCCCGCGAGGTCGGCACCGAGGGATCGCTGGGCGGTCAGGCCCACGTACGCGGCGTGGCCGGCACCTGGAAGGACCTCACCGACTCGGTGAACTCGATGGCCTCCAACCTGACCTCCCAGGTCCGCAACATCGCCCAGGTCACCACCGCGGTGGCCCGAGGCGACCTGACCCAGAAGATCACCGTCGACGCCCGAGGCGAGATCCTCGAGCTCAAGTCCACCGTCAACACCATGGTCGACCAGCTCTCCTCCTTCGCCGACGAGGTCACCCGCGTGGCCCGCGAGGTCGGCACCGAGGGCCAGCTCGGCGGACAGGCAGAGGTCGCCGACGTCTCCGGCACCTGGCGCGGACTGACGGAGAACGTCAACCAGCTCGCGAGCACGCTGACCACCCAGCTCCGCGCGATCGCCGAGGTCTCCGCGGCGGTGACTCAGGGCGACCTGAGCCGGCAGATCACCGTCGGGGCCGCGGGCGAGGTGGCCGATCTGAAGGACAACCTCAACGAGATGATCGACTCGCTGCGGGAGACCACCAGGGCCAACGAGGACCAGGACTGGCTCAAGACCAACCTGGCCCGGTTCACCGGCCACATGCAGGGCGGCCGGGACCTGCTCGAGGTCGCCCGGCTGATCGTCTCCGAGCTCACCCCGCTGGTCGGCGCCCAGCAGGGCTCGATCTTCCTCACCGACCAGACCTCCGAGCACAGCGGCCCCAAGGTCCTGCGCCGGATCGCCTCCTACGGCTACCAGCCGGGACCCGACGTCCCCGACGTCTTCGCCCTCGGCGAGGGCCTGGTCGGGCAGGCGGCCTACGACCGCCAGCCGATCATCGTGCGCGACGTTCCCGCGGCCTTCCTGCGGATCTCCTCGGGACACGGATCGGCGGCACCGACCTCGATCGTGGTGCTCCCGGTGGTCTTCGAGGAGAAGGTGATCGGCGTCGTCGAGCTCGCCTCCTTCCGGCCGTTCAGCGCCGTCCACATGCAGTTCCTCGAGCAGCTCGCCGAGTCGATCGGGGTCTCGCTCAACGCGATCATGGCCAGCTCGCGCACCGAGGAGCTGCTGGTGGAGTCGCAGCGCCTCGCCGCTGAGCTGCAGGACAAGCAGGACGAGGGCGAACGTCAGCAGGTGGAGCTGCAGCAGACCAACGCCGCCCTCGAGGAGAAGGCGCGCCAGCTCGCCGACCAGAACCAGGCGATCGAGATCAAGAACCTCGAGATCGAGGACGCCCGGCGTGGCCTGGAGGAGCGCGCCGAGCAGCTCGCCCTCTCGTCGCGCTACAAGTCCGAGTTCCTGGCCAACATGTCGCACGAGCTGCGTACGCCGCTCAACTCGCTGCTCATCCTGGCCCGGCTGCTCTCCGACAACGTCGACGGCAACCTCAACTCCCGCCAGGTGGAGTACTCCCGCACCATCCACGGCGCCGGCACCGACCTCCTCCAGCTGATCAATGACATCCTCGACCTGTCCAAGGTCGAGGCGGGGAAGATGGACGTCCACGTCACCGACGTCGCCGTGACCTCGGTGGTCGAGTACGTCGAGGCGACCTTCCGGCCGCTGACCGCCGAGAAGGACCTCGACTTCATCGTCGGTGTCGACCCCGACGTACCCCGGGTGCTGCGCTCGGACCAGCACCGTCTGCAGCAGGTCCTGCGCAACCTGCTCTCCAACGCGGTGAAGTTCACAGACAGCGGCGGCGTCCGGCTGCTGATCCGCAACGCCTCTGGTGAGCGCTTCTCGACACCCAGCCTGCAGCAGGCCGATGCCGTGCTGGCATTCTCGGTGGTCGACACCGGCATCGGCATCCCGCCGGAGAAGCTGAAGGTCATCTTCGAGGCGTTCCAGCAGGCCGACGGCACGATCAGCCGCAAGTTCGGCGGCACCGGCCTCGGCCTGTCGATCAGCCGCGAGGTCGCCCACCTCATCGGCGGCGAGATCCAGGTCAAGAGCGACCCCGGACACGGGAGCTCCTTCACGCTGTACGTCCCCAGGATCAGCGCCGGGACGATCGACGCCCAGACCCCGACACCTGTCATCGGCGAGCAGGTCTCATCGCTTCGGGCTCCGCTTCCACAGGACGCGGCCGACCGGGGCGCTGACCAGGTCCTGCTGGTTCTCAGCGGCGGTGGTGACGAGTCCGGCCCCGGCACCAGTGCCGTCGTGGAGGCCCTGTTCGGCTCGGTCGACGAGGTCGAGACGGTCTTCGGCACATCGCCCGACGAGGCTCAGACGGTCCTCGCAGACCGCGAGGTCGACTGTGTGGTCCTGGACCTGCCGCTGACGGAGGGTGGCTTCGACGTGCTCCGCTGGATGCGCACCCACAAGCGCACCAAGAACATCCCTGTCGTGCTGAGTAGGGTCGGCGAGATGACCAAGGCTCAGCAGAGCCGACTGGACAGGTACGCCCAGGCGATGACCCTCAAGACGCCGGCAACCACCGAGGAGGCGATCGACGACGTGAGCGTGCTGCTGGGCCGTCCCGGGGTGCAGCCCCCCGGGACGTACGTCCCCGAGCCGGCCGATCCGAACGGCCAGTTCGTCGGTCGCAGGATCCTGATCGTCGACGACGACGTACGCAACGTCTTCGCGCTCACCAGCGCGCTCGAGCAGCACGGCATCGACGTCCTCTACGCGGAGTCCGGGGAGGCCGGGATCGAGGCTCTCCAGCGGGAGCCGGGCGTCGACCTGGTGCTGATGGACATCATGATGCCGGGCATGGACGGCCTGACCGCGATGCGCCTGATCCGCGACATCCCGCAGTTCAAGAGCCTGCCGATGATCGCGCTGACCGCGAAGGCGATGACCGGTGACCGCGAGGACAGCCTCGCCGCGGGTGCCTCGGAGTACATCACCAAACCGGTCGACGTCGCCGACCTGCTCTCGCTGTTCCGGTTGTGGTTGGCATGAGCGAGCGTCAGGGGACGACGGCGAAGATCCTGCTGGTCGACGACCGTGCCGCCAATCTGGTCGCGCTCGAGGCGATCCTCGGCTCGCTCAACGAGACTCTCGTCCGCGCGGGGTCTGGCGAGGACGCCCTGCGCGCCCTGCTCCACGACGACTTCGCGCTGATCCTGCTCGACGCGCAGATGCCGGGGATGGACGGCTTCGAGACGGCCACCCGCATCAAGGCGCGGGAGCGCACCAAGGACGTGCCGATCATCTTCCTGACCGCCAACGACTTCGACACCCACCTCGCCTATCGCGGCTACGCGACCGGCGCCGCCGACTTCCTCGCCAAACCGTTCGACCCGTGGCTGCTGCGGGCGAAGGTGCAGGTCTTCGTCGACCTCTGGCACGCCAGCCGCAAGCTCAGCACCCAGGCAGACCTGCTGCGCCGGTCCCTGGACCAGCGAGCCACCCAGCCCGGCCGGGTCGACGTCGACGTGGTCACCGACCTCCGCTCCCGGCTCGCGGGGGTGGAGGAGGCGGTGGCCGAGCTCGACACGGGCGGCGACATCGGCCTGGGCGGCGATGCCCGCCGGCGCCTCGGAAAGCGGCTCGAGGATCTCAGGCAGGCGCTCGACGCACTGGGGTGATCAGACCAGAAGGGGTCAGATCCGTGCACGGTAGGCCGCGAGGATCTGCTCCGCCTTCTCCTTGTCGGCGTCCTGCAGCGGGATGAGCAGCTCGGCGACCACGTCGGTCAGCTCGGCGACGCGCCGGTTGAGCTGACGCTGCTCCTGCACCTCGGCCTCGAGCGCCTCGATGCGGCGCACCAGCGAGGCACGCGTACGGGCGGCGTCGCGGGCACCGCGAGCGATGTTCTTGATGCCGGATTCGTCGGACATGTCAGTTTCCTTCTGCACGGTTGAGGGATGGCCAGGAGGCGCGCAGCCGCGCGACGCCGGGCAGCGGGTTGCCGAGCATGTCCTGGCCTTCGTTGATCCCGAGGTGCTCGACCACACCGCCGGCCGCCTCGATCTCGGCCTGGACGAGGGCGGGGTCGACGCGGCGCACGAGGCCTTCGGGCTGCGGCTCGGGAAGGTCCTCGCCGGTGACCGCGAACTCGAGGTAGAGCTTGCCGCCGCCGGGACGCAGCGCCATCTTCGCCAGGGTCCAGAGCTGGCTCCGCGCCGCACCGTCGAGGCAGCCGATCAGGTCGCGGGCGTAGAGATGGTGTGGGTCGCGAGCCAGCCGCGCACCCAGCGTCAGCGTCGAACGCAGCTCGCCGAGGATGAGCTGTTCGGAGACCAGCGGGAGCTTGTGGCGCTCGGCCCTGCGGCGTACGGCGGCCACCGCGGCGCGGGAGAAGTCCACCGAATGCACCTGGTGTCCCTTGCGGGCGAAGAAGCGACCGTCACGCCCGATCGCGCCGGAGCCGATGTCGACCACCTTCGCGTCCTCGGGCAGCTGCCTCTGGACCCACGCACCGAACGCCGACTGCTTGCTCTCGAGCTCGCTCCCGCGGGTGTTGTGGAACTCGGTCCAGGACCCCATGTCGGTGCGGAAGCCACGCAGCCAGCCGTCCAGACGACGTACGCCGGCCGGCGGGTCGGCGTACTTGAACGACGGGTCCGGGGTGCGCCACTTCGGGCCGTAGATGAAGGCCAGCATCTCCTCGGGCTCGGCGGGAGCCGGGAAGTCATAGCCGTGCAGGTTGATCGTCGAGACCGGCACGATCGCCTCGCGGCGCAGACGGCCGGAGCGGTTGCCGAGCTGGTAGAAGACCGGCTCGCCGTCCTTGTCGGGCACGTAGAACGCCACGAAGATGTCGATGTGCACCTTGCGGCCGTCCGAGACCTGGTGCAGCACCTTGATGTCGCCGCCCGACATCCGCAGGACGCTCCAGCCGCGCTCGCGCATGGTGCGCTCGATGGCGTACGACTCGGAGATGATCTCGGCGGGGACGGTGTGCTTGGAGAGGTAGCAGACGTCGGTGTCGGAGTCGTGGCCGAGCATCCGGCCCTCACGGATCGCGCCGAGGAGCGCGCCGTAGTTGAGGTAGGCCTCGACGCCGACCACGTCGCGTAGGTCGGCGAGGACACGCTGGGTGCCGTCGAGGATCTCCTCGCGGATCTTTTCGTCGGTGGCCTCGAAGGAGCGGGTCAGGTGGCCGACCTTGTCGACGCTGAGCGGGTTGCCGCCGCCGTCGACGATCGAGATGCTGCCCTCACCGGAGCCGAGGACGACCTTGTCCTCGAAGAGCACCTCGCCCTCGTAGTCGGCGATGGTGATCGTCGCGGTGCCGTCCAGGAACCGGGTGAGCACGGTGGGCCACGGCACCATGGTGCCCCCGTCGACCGGGTGGCCGTCGCGCTCGGGAGTGAGGGACCAGACGTACTGGCCGTCGACGGAGAGAATCAGAACCGGCGTCGAGGAGTCCCGGACGAGGACCCCTTCGTCGGAGATCTCGAACTGTCCGCCAGGAGTGGGGGCACTGCCGGTCACGAGACCTGGGCATCCTCTCGCGCGATGGCCTTCCGCAGAGCGGTGCTGCTGGTCTGGAGCGTGTAGGGGAAGTAGACGACCTCGACACCGACCGACGCCATCTTCTTCTCGAGCGCGTCGCCCTTCTCGGTGCCCTTCCAGTCATCACCCTTGAAGAGGTGGGTGAACCCGACCTCGCGCCAGGAGTCGACCTTGTCGGTGGTGCGCTCGGCGTAGACCGCGTCCACGATCCCGATCGCCTCGACGATCTCCAGCCTCTCGACGAGCGGGACGGTCGGGATGATCCCCTTCGTCGTCTCGCAGACCTCGTCGGAGACCACACCCGCGATCAACGTGTCGCAGCGCTCTCGCGCCTGGCGCAGCATGTTGAGGTGACCGATGTGGAAGAGATCGAACACGCCAGGTACGTAACCGATGATCGGTCCCATGCCCACGCTTCCTCCAAGTGTTTGTCGATTAGTTTGGGCGACTTTACACCCTGCTCCCCCACGACCCCGATATGAGGCCAGTATCCATACCACCTTGCGCATCCCCGCAATCACCAACGCGACACGCGGGTGTGCACAGGAAGCCCGGCGACCTTACACGAAGATGAACGGCGCGTGGCCATCAATGGCGGAGCGGCGGGTCACGCAGGCGGCATGACACCGAGGACGACGAGCAGTCCGGGAAGGCCGAGGAACAGCAGTCCGAGGAGGACCGGGCCACCGAGCACGCCTAGGAGGACGGTGACCTTCGAGACCGCGTACCGCCGCAGGTAGGAGACGGCGAGCACCCCGAATCCTGCGGCCGACACGATCGATCCCAGGAGGTAGGCGACCGACCGTACGCCGAGGTCGGCCGAGGCTCCACTCGCTCCCACGAGGATCGCGCCGGCCTCCACCGTGCTCCCGACCGCGTCGAGCGCGAGGGTCGCGAATGCACCCCAGAGCAGCACCGACATGACCCATGGCGTCACGAACCGGATCGGACGCGTGGCCACCGACAGCAGCGCCACCACGGCGCCCAGCACCTTCAGGCCCGTGACGGTCCAGTTCATGACCGAGAGCCCGGTGGCGTACTCGGCGTAGCGGCCCTCGGCGAAACGATCGGTCGCCTCGAAGACCACGTTCACCCCCGCGAACGCCAGACAGCCCAACGCCATCAGCACCGCGACAGCGATGACGGCAGGGCTTGCGGCCCGCGCCGCGGGCGCCACCGGTCCCCTCTGGCTCGCGAGAGTCGTCATGGTCCCACGCTACGAATCTCGGCACGGCGAGCACATCAGGGGATCCCCTGCCCGGACCCCGAGCGCGTTACCGTCGGTTCATGGATGTCGTCGAGATCGACGGGTTGCGCATCGCCTTCCGGCGGGCCGGGAACGGTCCTGCGGTCGTGTTCGTCCACGGCGGCGCCGAGGACGGCCGTGCCTGGACACCACAGCTCGACGCGCTCTCGGACGAGTTCACCGTCATCGCGTGGGACGAACCAGGCGCCGGCGGCTCCGGCGACGTGCCCGAGGGTTTCGCGCTGAGCGACTACGCAGACCACCTTGCCGGGCTGATCCGCGCCCTGGACATCTCTCCGTGGACCCTCGTCGGACTCTCCTGGGGAGTGACCGTCATCCTCGAGCTCTACCGCCGCCACCCTGCGGTGGCGCGAAGCCTGGTGCTCGCCGACGGCTACGCCGGCTGGCGCGGCTCCCTCGGACCCGACGAGGCCGACGCCCGCCTCGCCGGCCTGCGCGACCAGCCGGACGACAGCTTCGACCCGATCCTCCCGGGCCTCTTCGCCGGCCCTCCGCCGGCGGAGTTCGTGCCCCTGCTGGAGGCGATGTCTGCCGACGTACGCCGCCACAGCATGCTGACCGCCCTGACCGCGATGGCCCATGCCGATCTGACCGACGTGCTCGGGACGATCCAGGTGCCCACCCAGCTCATCTGGGGCACCCTCGACGTACGGTCGCCCCTGTCGGTTGCCCACGAGTTCGAGCGCCTCATCCCGGGCGCGGATCTCGCCGTCATCCCCGACTGTGGCCACGTCAG
Organism: Nocardioides sp. YIM B13467; assembly: GCF_042788075.1. NCBI lineage: Bacteria > Bacillati > Actinomycetota > Actinomycetes > Propionibacteriales > Nocardioidaceae > Nocardioides > Nocardioides sp. YIM B13467. The sequence goes on along the minus strand of NZ_JBHZPJ010000046.1, from coordinate 3,619,035 downwards.
CAACCTCGAGGCTCCGCAGGCGTTCAACGACATCCTCCGCAGCTTCCTCCGCCGCCACGCTACGTGAGCCGCACTCACACTCGAGATGCTCCTCGCTGGAACCATTCGAGAATCAGGCGGGTGGTCTCCTCCGGCAGCTCCTGCTGGATCCAGTGGCCGCAGTTCAGCTCCACGACCTCGACGCGCGGTACGAACTTCTCGAGGTTCGGCGCCCTCATGACCGTGTCACGTGAGCCGTAGATCATCAGTGCCTGCTGGTGGACGATCGGGTCGACTTCCTCCATCAGCTCCCAGTTGCGGTCCACGTTGCGGTACCAGTTCACGCTCGGAGTGAAGCCCGATGCCTCGAACGCGTCGATGAACACCTCCAGTTCCTCGTCGCTCATCACAGGCTCTCCGCGTGGAGCCTCGGCGTGGGCCAAGTTGATGAGCGGCATGCCAGACTCCGGCTCGGCCGTGGGCTCGTTCTTGCGGTACAGGTTGCGCAGGAACTGGCGGGCGTTCGCGTCGAACACGGCGTCGGCCACCCCTGGCTGGCGGTTGAAGTGGACGAAGTACGAGTCGCTACCGACGATCGCCTCGATGAACGCGAGGGGCGGCACCTCACCGGGTTCCATGTACGGCACACTGAGCGCGATCACCTTGTTCACCCGCGTGGGATGCAGAACGGCGGCGCTCCACACCACGTTCGCGCCCCAGTCGTGGCCCACGAACGCGGCGTCCTCGTATCCAAAGTGATCCAGCAGACCGACGAGGTCGTCGCACAGATGCACGATGTCGTAGTCGGAGACCTCGGCGGGGCGAGACGAGTTGCCGTAGCCGCGCTGGTTGGGAGCGATGACGTGGTAGCCGGCTGCGGCGAGCGCACCCATCTGATGGCGCCACGAGAAGGCCAGCTCCGGCCAGCCGTGGCAGAGGACGATGGGATTGCCGGCGTTCTCCTGGCCCGCCTCGGAGACTTCGAGCTCGATCCCGTTGACGGCGATCATGCTCGGCTCGGGAAAGTCGATGGGTTCTGACATTGCGATGTCCTTTCAGCCACATGCCGATGCGCGCGGTGTGGCGATCGGTTGATGTGACCGTAGAAGCCATCGCGGACAGGAACCGTCCTCAATGCTTGACAGATTGAGAACATGTCGGCTGACCCCACCGGGCGCACGCTCACGCCGCTCTCGCTGCTCCAGACCCACCGGTCCTGGCGTCGTGCGGAACTCGCCGAGCGCCTCGATGTGACCGAGCGGACGAGTACGCCGCGACGTGGGACCGCGCCAGATCACGTTCCCGGTTCACCCTTGGCGGGTGAACCGGCAGTCACCAAGGGCGAGCAGATTTCGGACCATGAACTCCGAGACAGTGAACGTCGACAACTTTGCCCGCGCCGAGACGCACCGGATGTTCGCTGCCCTGCAGACCCGGGGTGCGACCAACGAGCTGGTGCATGTCCGCGCCCCCGAGTCACTCGATGAGCAGCCCGTCATCAGGCAAAACCGAGACACGCTCTACTCCAGCGCGATCGTGGACATCTCCAGCGGTGCCGCCCTGACGCTTCCCGACAGCCGCGGGCGCTACATGTCGGTGATGGTCGTCAACGAGGACCACTACATCAACCGGATCCTTCACGAGCCCGGCACCCACGAGCTCTCGGTGGCTGACTACGACACGGACTATGTCCTGATCGCCGTGCGGACGCTGGTCGACCCGAACGACCCCGCCGACATCGCCGCGGTCAACGCCCTCCAGGACGAGATACAACTCAAAGCCACCTCCGACCGAGCATTCGTCGCAGCCGACTTCGACAAGGCCTCGCTCGACTCGACCCGCTCGGCGCTGCTCGAGCTCGCCCGCGGCCTGCCTCGCTACGACCGGGCATTCGGCCGCAAGGAGGATGTCGACCCCGTCCGACACCTGCTCGGCACCGCGGCAGGCTGGGGCGGCCTGCCCGAACAGGAAGCGTTCTACCTCAACGTCGAGCCCGGCCTTCCCATCGGCAACTACGAGCTGCGCATAGGCGAGGTGCCGGTCGACGCGTTCTGGTCGATCTCGGTCTACAACGCGGCCGGGTACTTCGAGCAGGTCGGGGACGCAGAGGTCAGCCTGAACAGCATCACCGCACAGCGGGACAACGACGGCTCGATCACCGTTCGGTTCGGCACCGCGGCAGGCCCGAACACCCTCGGCGTCATGGACGGCTGGAACTACATCGTCCGCCTCTACCGCCCGCACCCCGCCGTCCTCGACGGCACCTGGACGTTCCCCAGCCTGGGCAAGTAGCCGTACCGGGCGACCCATGCCGAGCTACCAAGGATCCGGGACCGTTTCCGGTCCGCCGTGTGCATCCCCGTGTGCCATCAAGGCGGGGCTTTCTGCTCCCCGGGTAGGAGTCGAACCTACGTCGCTAGTCCTGATTCAAAGTCAGGCGGGCCCTGCCGGCAGACCAACCGGGGAACGTACGCCGAAACGCACGGGACAACTGTAGACGGCAGCGCCCCCACCGTGCGCACTGACACTGCATGCCGGTCGAGCCTGGAAAGCGTCACGCGGCGAGATCGTGGTCGAGAAGTACGTTGCGCAGGATGAACTCTGCCCGGGACCAGGTTGGCGGGCGTTGTGCCCAGGTGTCGGGTGGTGGGCTCGTGTAGGTATGGCCCGTGGGTGTGATGGTGATGATGCTGCCGTCGGGTCCTGGTCTGGCTCGCCAGCCGAGGGCCTCCTTGGCCTGGTTGCACCGTTCGCACAGCCCTTGCAGGTTCTCGGCGCTCGTGGCGCCGCCGTCGGCGTGGCGTTCGATGTGGTCGATGTTGCGGATGGGGGCGTCGCAGCCGTTGGTGCGGCAGATCCCTCCGTCGCGAGTGGTGATGAAGTCGGCGAGCCCGTCGGGTGCTTTGCGTGAGCGGGATTCCATCGCGACCAGTTGCCCGGCGGGGTCGGTGAACAGCCGCCGGACGAAGACCTCGGCATCGGCGAGGGCTTCGCGGGCCCAGGCTGCGGGGACGGGGCCGTAGCCCTCGACCATGGCGCGCTGGTCGTTGGTGTTGGTGAGGGCGTCGGCGGTCATCACGATCTTGACCTCGATCCGAGGCTTGGCTCCCTCAGCACGGCCGGTGACTCGGTCGACGAGGGTGTCGGCCATGACCTGGCCACGGGTCCGCTCGTCGCCGGCTGCGTGGGCAGCCTTCGCCGCCTGGTCCAGTGCCGCGAAGACCGCGACACCGTCCTTGACCGGGAGCAGGGCACCGAGCCAGGTCATCGTGTCCGGTGCCGGCCGCAGGCTGACCCGGCGGTCCTTCACTGCGTTGGCGGCCCGGGCCACGACGGATTCCTGGTCGAGGGTGATGGCGAGTTTCTTGGCGGCGTTCTCGAGCTGCCGCAGCCCCATCGCCACCGCCTTAGCAGGTTCACCGCCCGGCCCGGTGGCACAGAGTTCGTAGTCGACCACCCGACGGTCCTCCACCGACAAGCACGCGGTTTCACGAGCCAGGATGGTGGCCTGCCATTGCGAGAACAGCCCGGCTCTCATCAGGGCGAAGGTGTGCGGCATCTCGGCGATCAGGATCTTCGCCAGCCCGAGCAGCCTGGCGCCCTTCTCCGGCGAGACCCGCCGCGCCAACGCAACCTGCGAAGCCACGCCCTCGCCAAGCCTGCGGGCAGGCACCCCAGCCTCGGCCTGGCGTGCCCGGACCGCTTCCTCCAGACGTACCGCCGCTTTTGCCTGCACCGCCTCAGCAGTGCACTTGACCGCTTCGAGACCAGCGATCCAGTCCACCAACTCAGCCTCGGACGCACCCGAAGGCGGCCCAGCGAGGAGGTGGTCGATGGTCTCGTACATGCGCCTTATTATATGCGATCGCGCACCCCGCCGCGACCTATTTAAGCAGGTCAGATGACAGTTACGCAGCCAGCGAACAAGCAACGTGAACTCCGCGCCACTCTCTCGCCGCCGCCCCGTTATAGGCGAAATCTTTCTCGATCGGGTGCCGGGTCAAGGATGGCCGAAGGCCACCGCGAAGCGGCGGGCGAAGCCCGTCCTTGACGCGGTGCGCGATCGAGAAACACTCAAAGCCCGGGTCGGCGGCGAACCTTGGAACGAAAACACGGTCGCGTAAGCGAGGTTTCCCCGAGAAGTGACCGTGTTGNCGGAGAGAGGTATTTTCCAGCTCCATAAATTGTTCGGCCAGCTGCGTCGGCAGGAAGGTGATGGTCACGCCGTTCTCCTCGAAATAGTGATTTAAGCGGGTGATATCCAGCCGGATCGCTTCGTCAATGACGTGAAGCTCCGCGCCGATGGTCCATGCCGGGAACATTTCCCAGATGGAGGCGTCAAAACCGAAGCCCGCGTATTTGGCGCTTTTATCATCCGCCGTCATGGCGAATGCGTCGTGATGCCAGAAGCACAGGTTCACCAGCGCATGGTGTTCGACCATGACACCCTTCGGCTGCCCGGTCGTTCCTGACGTGTAAATCATATAAGCGAGATGATCCNGAAGGGAGTAGCTGTTGAACACCGTCAGGCCGCCGCCTTTTTATCAGGGATGCAAGGGCAGTTTCCGTTAACGGAAGAGGATGTTATCGTGCTGAAATCATCCTTTTCATTCGACGCCTCTATCTGGCAATTGTTTTGGTGGACGATGTCAGGCGCCTCCGTGTATCTGCTTCCTGCCGGCTGGGAGAAAGATCCTGTGCGGATGATTGAAGCGTTTGCCTCAGAAAAGGTGACGACCGCGCATTTTATTCCGGCAATGGTCAACAGCNATGCGACCGAGTGAGGCCGCCCGGCGAGCTTGCTCGTCCGGGCGTGCCGAGCGAGGGAGCACCCGAGCGAAGCGAGGGCGGCGGAGGCGTGTCGAGACCAACGCAGTCGTCTTGGGGAAACCTCGCTTACGCGACCGTGTTTTCGTTTCAGGGTTCGCCGCCGACCCGGTCTTTGAGTGTTTCTCGATCGCGCGCCGCGTCAAGGACGGGCTTCGCCCGCCGCTTCGCGGTGGCCTTCGGCCATCCTTGACTCGGCACTCGATCGAGAAAGATTTCGCCTATATCGGGGCGGCGGCGAGAGAGTGGCGCGGAGTTCACGTTGCTTGTTCACTGACCGCATAATTTGGGTTTGACCTGCTTAAATAGGTCGCCACGGGGCGCCCGGTCGCATATAATAAGGCGCATGTACGAGACCATCGACCATCTTCTCGCTGGGCCGCCTTCGGGTGCGTCCGAGGCTGAGCTGGTGGACTGGATCGCTGGTCTCGAAGCGGTCAAGTGCACCGCTGAGGCCGTCCAAGCCGAAGCGGCGGTACGTCTCGGCGAAGCGGTCCGGGCACGCCAATCAGATGCCGGGGTTTCTGCCCGCAAACTCGGCGAGGGCGTGGCTTCCCAGGTTGCTCTGGCGCGGCGGGTCTCACCGGAGAAGGGCGCCAGGCTGCTCGGGCTGGCGAAGANCCAGCGGCGCGGCTGTTTTCGGGGGGGCAGGTCGGGCAGCGCCGGCCGGCGCAGCCAGGCGTCGAAGAGCGCGGTGAGGTCACGGCCGCAGACCTCGGCCGCGAGGGCCTCGAAGTCGGCGGTGGTGACCGATCCCCCGCTGTGCCGGGCGACCCAGGTGCGCAGGATCTTGAAGAAGGCCTCGTCGCCGACGGTGCGCCGCAGTGCGTGCAGGGTCAGTGCTCCGCGTTTGTAGACGCGGTCGTCGAACATGTCCGCGGGACCGGGGTCGGCGAGGACCAGGTCCTGCGCCAGCCCGGAGAGCCGGCGGTGGTGGTGACGGGCGTGCTCGCCGCACGAGCGGCCCCCGGAGGCGTCGGACCACAGCCACTCGCTGTAGCAGGCGAAACCCTCGTGCAGCCAGATGTCGCGCCACTCGCGCAGGGTCACGGCGTTGCCGAACCACTGGTGGGCGAGCTCGTGGGCCACGAGGCGTACCTCCGACCACTCGCCGGTCAGGTGGTTGCGCCCGAAGGTCGACAGCGACTGCGACTCGAGCGGGATCTCGAGCTCGTCGTCGGTGACCACGACCGAGTAGGAGGCGAACGGATAGGGCCCGAAGACCGAGGTGAAGTAGGCCATCATCTCCCGCTGGCGCCCGAAGGAGGCCTCGAACCCGGCGGTGGCGTCGACCGGGTACGCGGCCCGGATCGGCACCCGGCCGCCCGGCCCTTCGGTCGGCGCGATGTCGACGACCCGGTAGCGCCCGATCTGCACCGTGGCCAGATAGGTCGCCATCGGCTCGGCCTGCCAGTAGCGCCAGGTCTCCCCGCTGCCGCGGCGTACGCGGGAGGTCAGCTCGCCGTTGGAGACGACCGCATACCCCGGCGCGGTGGTCACGCTGATCGCGTAGCGGGCCTTGTCGGAGGGGCGGTCGTTGCACGGGAACCAGGTCGGCGCACCATGGGGCTGACCTGCGACGATGACGCCGTCGTCGAGCTCCTCCCAGCCGGCGTCGCCGTGGTGCGAGAGCACGACCGGGCGGGGCTTTCCGGCGTATCTGACCGTGACCACGAACTCCTCGCCGGCCGCGATCCGCGAGCGGAGATTCAGCACCAGGCGGTGGTCGTGGTGGGCCCACTTGGCCGGCGGGCGGCCGTCGATCGAGACCTTCTGCACCCGCAAGTAGGCGAGGTCGAGCACGACGCGGCTGATGTCGTCGACGGCGACCGCGCGGATCGTCGCCGTGCCCGCGAGCCGGTTGCCGACCAGGTCGTAGGTGAGCTCGAGGTCGTAGTGGGTCGCGCTCCACGACGGGTCCCCGTGACCTGGAAGGTAGGGGTCGGCTGCGGGGAGCTTCGGCACGGCGGTCATGTTAGGGGGCCGCCTGGTCCCACGGACCGATCGGGTTGCCGATCCACAGGGTCTTGTCCGGGAGGCTCTCCCCGCGCATGACCAGCGAGACCGGGCCGACGACCGCGTGCCGGCCGATGGCCGCGGCGGGCAGGATCACCGAGTTGGGCCCGAGCGTGGCGCCCCTCTTGAGAGTGACCGCGTCGAGGGCCAGGACACGGTCGTGGAACAGGTGGGTCTGCACGACGGTGCCGGCGTTGACCGTGGCGCCGTCGCCGAGCTCGACGAGGTCGGTCTCGGGGAGCCAGTGAGTCTCGATCCACACGCCGCGGCCGATCTTCGCGCCGAGCGCTCGGAACCAGAGGTTGAGCACCGGGGTCCCGGACACGGCGCCGGTGAACCAGGGCGCGGCGAGCACCTCGACGAAGGTGTCGGCCAGCTCGTTGGCCCATACGAACCAGCTCCACAGCGGGTGCGACCCGGCCCGGATGCGGCCCACGAGCAGCCACTTCGCCGCCACCGTGACGCCGGCGGCGACCGCTCCGGCGACCGCGAGCACCGGCCCGGTGACCAAGATCGCGACGAGGAGGTCGGTCGCCTCCCAGACCCGCACGAGCACGTAGCCGACCCCTGCGTAGAGCAGCACCGCGAGCGCCTGCGGCACCAACCGGGCCAGCTCGACGAGCGCCCTTGCGATCTTGAGCCCGGCCGGCGGGTCATAGGTACGTCCCGAGTCGGCCTCGCCGGCCGCCCGGCGCAGCGGCGCCGGCGGCGAGCCGAGCCAGCTCTCCCCCTTCTGCGCACGTTTGCGGCGCGGGGCCGCGCTGAGCACGGCGACCAGGGACGCCTTCGGCACCTTGCGGCCGGGCGCCGCCATGCCGGAGTTGCCGACGAAGGCCCGCTTGCCGATCTTCACCCGCTCGACCCGCAGCCAGCCGCCGCCGAGCTCGTAGCCGCCGATCAGGGTGTCGTCGGCCAGGAAGCTCTGGTCGTTGACCTGCGTCAGCCCGGGGATCATCAGGACCGTCGAGGCCTCGACGTGCTTGCCGATCTTCGCGCCCAGCGCCCGCAGCCACAGCGGCGTCAGCGTCGAGGAGTAGAGCGGGAAGAGCCAGGTGCGGGCCTCGTCGAGCACCTGCATCGTCGACCAGACCGCGACGCCGGCCAGGCTGCGTACGGGATGTACGCCGGGGGCGATCGCCAGACCGGCGAGCCGCACCACCGCCCAGATGAGCGCGGCCAGGGTGGCGAAGCCGGCCGCCACCGCGACCGGGCTCCAGGCCAGCAGCGCCCCGATGTCGGTGTAGGAGGTGGGCACGCCGGCGAGGGCGACGGCGACGAGCATCCCGACGCCGATGGCGACCGCGGGAAGCAGTGCGAGGACGGCGGCCGCGATGCCGTAGAGAAGCATCCAGACCTGGGCTCGCGCCTCGGGTGGCTGCCACGGCCCGCGGGCCTCTCTGGCGGCGCGCACGGCCGGCGAACCCGACCAGAACTCACCCGCCGGCACCACGCCGAAGACCGCCGAACCGGGTCCGACCTCGGCGTCGTCGCCGACCCGGGCGCCGGGCAGAAGTGTCGACCGTGCCCCGACACGGGCACGGTCGCCCACCTCGACCTCGCCGAGATGGAGCACGTCACCCTCGATCCAGTGACCGGAGAGGTCGACCTCCTGCTCGATCGAGCAGCCCTTGCCGAGGGTGAGCATGCCCGTGACCGGCGGGAGGCTGTGCAGGTCGACGTTCTTGCCCATCCGCACGCCGAGCAGCCGGGCGTACCAGAGCATCCAGGGTGCGCCGGCGAGACCGTGGGCGCCGAGCTCGTCGACGGCGTGCGTCGCCAGCCAGAGCCGGAGATGGACCTTGCCGCCGCGGGGGTGCTCCCCTGGACGTACGCCGCGCAGGATGAGTCGCGCTGCGCCCGCGGCGAGCAGCATCCGGCCCGGCGGGGTCAGGAAGGCGAGGACGGCCGGCACGAGGATCCACCAGCTGAGCGAGGGCAGCCAGGGTGCCCACGGCTGGGCGAGCGTCGTCCCGAGCCCGATCCAGGTCAGCCAGCGCGGTGCCGCGAGGCAGCGCAGCAGGATCGTGGCGACCACCTGCGCGACCTGGGTCTTGAGGCGTACGGCCGGCACCTCGTGCTCGGAGAGCGCGGCAGAGCTGCCCATCTCGTCGATGTAGGTCGCGAGCGCCCCGAGCTTCGGCTGGTCGTAGATGTCGCCGAGCGCGACCTCGGGGAAGCGCTCGCGGATCAGGCTGACCATCTGGGCCGCGGTCAGGCTGCCGCCGCCGAGGTCGAAGAAGTCAGCCGCCGGCCCGATGACCTCGGCGCCGAGGACGTCGTTCCACAACCCGGCCAGCCAGGCCTCGGTGTCGCTGAGCCCCTCCCCCGAACCCGCGGCCGAGGCGAGCGGCCACGGCAGTGCGTCGCGGTCGACCTTCCCGCTCGTACGTGTCGGGAGGCTGTCGACCACGGCCAGCCGCGGCACCAGGGCCGCCGGCATGTCGGCCCGGAGCCGGGCGACGGAGGTGGCCTGGTCGAAGGTGTCGTCGACGGTGACGTAGCCGACCAGCAGGCTGTTGCCCGCGGCGCTCCTTCGCACCGCCGCCGCGGCCCCGACGACTCCGTCCAGCTGCAGCAGGGCACTGTCGATCTCGCCCAGCTCGATACGCCGTCCGCCGAGCTTGATCTGGTCGTCGGCGCGCCCGCCGAAGAGCAGCCCGGCGGGGTCGTTGACGACCAGGTCGCCGGACCGGTAGGCGCGCTCCCAGCCGAGGGTGGGCATCGGGGCGTACTTCTCGGCGTCCTTGGCCGCGTCCAGGTAGCGCGCCAGGCCGACGCCACCGATGATCAGCTCGCCGGTCTCGCCCTCGGGGACCGGAACCCCCGTGGCAGGGTCGACGACGGCGAGGTCCCAGCCGTCGAGCGGGAGGCCGATTCTCACCGGCCCTTCTGCGGTCAGCCGGGCACCGCAGGCCACCACCGTCGCCTCGGTCGGACCGTAGGTGTTCCACACCTCGCGGCCGGACGTGACCAGACGGGCGGCGAGCTCGGGCGGGATCGCCTCGCCGCCGGTGATCAGCAGCCGGACCCGGTCCAGCGAGGACGGCGGCCACAGCGCGACCAGCGTGGGCACCGTCGAGACGATGGTGATCTGGTTGGCGACCAGCCATGGGCCGACGTCGACCCCGGAACGCACCAGCGCCCGCGGGGCCGGGACCAGGCAGGCGCCGTAGCGCCACGCCAGCCAGATCTCCTCGCAGCTCGCGTCGAAGGCCACCGAGAGACCCGCCATCACCCGGTCGCCGACCCCGATCGGGGCGTCTTGGAGGAAGAGGCGCGACTCGGCGTCGACGAACGCCGCGGCGTTGCGGTGGGTGACCGCGACGCCCTTCGGCGTGCCGGTCGACCCGGAGGTGAAGATCACCCAGGCGTCGTCTTCGGTCGACGGCTCCTCCGGCTCACGCACCTCACCGGCCTCGCCGGTCTCGCCCGTAGTGGTGACCCGCAGGTCGTTGGTCACGACCGCGGCGACCTGGGCCTCACCGAAGACCAGCCGGGCCCGCTCCTCGGGGTCGTCGGCGTCGACCGGCACGTAGGCAGCGCCCGCGCAGAGGATCCCGAGGATCGCGACGTACAGGTCGGTGGTGCCGCTCGCGATCCGCAGCCCGACCTTGTCCCCCGGCCCGATCCCGGCGGCGTTGAGCTCGGCGGCCAGCCCGTCGGCGGCCTCCTCGAGCTCGGCGTACGTCAGCAGCCCGTTGCCCGCGTCGACGGCCGGCTCGTCGGGCACCTGGGCCGCGGTGGCCCGGAAGATGTCGACGAGCGTCCGGGGCTCGGGCGCGAGGTCGCCTCGCAGCAGGGGGTCGGTCACACGCGGAGCCTTCCGGTGATAGTTGAACGGATGACGTACATCTTCGTTCCTTCTCGGTGTCGATTTGGCCTTGTCCCACCCGTCATCCCCGGTGACAGACTCAATTCGAGCGGACGAAAGGGATCACGATGACCAGATACATGGTGCTGCTGCCGACGAACGAGGCCTTCTGGGCCGAGTCGACGCCGGAGGAGAAGGCAGCCGGATACGAGGTGCACGGCAGGTTCGCCAAGCTGCTGGCCGAACGCGGCCACAAGGTCACCGGGGGCGCCGAGCTCCACCACTCCAGCAAAGCCAAGACGCTGCGCAAGACCGGTGACGGGGTGGTGATCACCGACGGCCCGTTCGCCGAGACCGTCGAGCACGTGACCGGCTTCTACACGATCGAGACCGACGACGCCGACGACATGCTCGAGTGCTGCAAGGTGCTCGCCGAGCTCGAGACGGCGCTCGAGGTCCGCGAGATCGTCGAGCACGAGGGGATGTCCGCATGAGGTACTACCTGCTCATCCCCAACGTCGAGGCCGAGTGGCAGGCGAAGACGCAGGAGGAGAAGGACGCGTTGTTCGCTGTGCACGAGAAGTTCTCCGCGCTGCTGGCCGAACGCGGCCACACCGACCTGCGGCACGGCGCCGCGCTCGACCTTCCGTCGACGGCCGTGACCGTGCGTGCCTCGGGAGTCACCGACGGCCCCTACACCGAGGCAGCCGAGCATCTCGCCGGGCTCTACGTCGTGGAGTCCGAGGACCGCGACGACCTGGTCGAGTGCTGCAAGCTGCTCGCCACGGTCGAGTCGGCGATCGAGATCCGCGCGGCGGACTAGGGCGACCCGCGTCGATGCTGGAGACGCTGCTGCGCGAGGAGTGGGGCCGGTTGCTGGCCCTGCTCGTCGCGCAGTTCCGGCGTCTCGACCTGGCCGAGGACGGCCTGGCCGACGCCTTCGAGGCGGCCGCCCGGCACTGGCCCGTCGACGGCGAGCCCGACAACGGACCGGCGTGGCTGCTCACCACGGCGCGGCGGCGGATCGTGGACCGGATGCGTTCTGAGGAGGTGCTGGCTCGCAAGATGCCGCTGCTCGCCGTGGATGCGGCAGTGACCCAGGAGGCGCAGCGGGTGATGGCCACCGTGCCGTTCGGGGCCGGTGTCGAGGCGACCACCGACGAGCGGCTGCGCCTGGTGCTGCTCTGCGCCCACCCGACCCTGTCCCGCGAAGCCGCCGCGGCGCTCACCCTCCGTCTGGTCCTCGGCGTCTCCACCGAGGACATCAGGCGGCTCTTCCTGCAGTCGAAGGCGACGATGGCGGCACGACTGACCCGGGCCCGGAAGCGGCTGGCGGGCGCCTCCTTCGAGGTTCCCGCGGATCTCGCCGACCGGGTCGGGATCGTCGCCGAGGTCGCCTATCTCGCGTTCACGGCGGGCTACGCCCCCGGCACCGGTCCGGATGTCGTACGCAGCGATCTGGCCGGCGAGGCGATCCGGCTGGTCCGCGTCCTTCGGTCGGTCCTTCCCGAGCCGGACCCGGAGATCGACGCCCTCCTCGCGCTGATGCTCCTGCAGCACTCGCGCCGAGCAGCCCGGATCGGGCCGGACGGCGCTCTCGTGCTGCTCCCGGACCAGGACCGCACCCGCTGGCGGGCCGACGAGATCGCCGAGGCCCTCGCGATCCTCACCCCGCTCGCCGACGCGGTCCCGGCGCCGTATCTCTTGCAGGCGCTGATCGCCGCGGAGCACGCCCTCGCGCCCAGCTCAGAGACGACCGCCTGGAAGCGCATCGTCGAGCGCTACGACGAGCTGCTGGCTCTCCAGGACACCCCGGTCGTACGTCTCAACCGGGCCGTCGCGGTGGCCGAGGCGAACGGCGCCGAGGCCGGGCTCGAGGCGCTGGACTCGGTCGCTCTCGCGGGGCACCGGCTGCCTGCCGTACGCGCCCAGCTGCTGGAGCGGTCGGGGCGTCACGACGACGCGATCGAGGCGTATGCGGAGGCCATCGCGCTCTGCACGCACGGGCCGGAGCGGGCCGACCTCACCCGGCGGCAAAGGGCCCTGGGAGGTTTTCCGCCTCAATCGCTAGACGAGAACACGTTCTAGTTGCCACACTCGGTGATGTGACCCCGATCACTCTCCCTGACATCCTCGAGGCGATGGCCGACGCCATCCCCGACCGCACCGCCGTGTTCACGATGGAACACGCCTACAGCTTCGCCGAGGTCGACGAGCGCGCGACCAGGCTGGCCAACCACCTCCTCGGGCAGGGCATCAAACCCGGCGACCACGTCGCCGTCCACTCCCGCAACCGGATCGAGTGGGTCGACGCCTTCTACGGGTGCATGAAGGCGCGAGCGGTCCCGATCAACATCAACCACAAGTACCTCCACGACGAGCTCGACCACCTCTACCGCAACTCCGACGCCGTCGCCGCGATCATCGGGCCGGAGCACGTCGAGGCGGTCGCCGCGCTCGGCCTGGGCATCCCGACGCTGGTCCTGGGTGAGGAGTACGACGCCGCGGTCGCCGCCGCCTCCAAGGAGCGCCCCGACATCGAGCGCAGCCCCGACGACCGCTACGTCATCTACACCGGCGGCACCACCGGGATGCCGAAGGGCGTCGTGTGGCGCCAGGAGGACATCATCCGCGCCGCGATGAACGCGAGCCGGTTCGGAGCCCCCTTCGACACCGTCGAGCAGCTCGCCCAGGAGGCCGCGGCACAGGAGTCGCCGATGGTGCTGCTGGCCTGCGGTCCGATGATGCACGGCGGCAGCCAGTGGATCATGGGCAACGGCCATGTCGCCGGCTGCACGGTCTCGCTCTACACCGAGCCGACCTGGTCGCCCGAGACGATCCTCGACCTGGTCCAGGCCGCCGGGGTCAACTCGCTCACCTTCCTGGGCGACGCGATGGGCCGCCCGGTCGCCGAGGCGATCCTTCGCGAGCCGGAGCGCTGGGACCTGAGCAGCCTGTTCGCCGTCTCCAACGGCGCCGCCCCGCTCTCCGCGGGGGTCCGCACCCAGCTCCGGGAGGCGCTCCCGGGCCGCTACATCCTCGACTCCTACGGCGCCTCGGAGTCCGGGGCCGCCGGCATGCAGGTCGACGACGGCAACGAGGGCACGCAGGCCGCGCCGAAGTTCCAGGTCGGGATGGACGTACAGGTCCTCGACACCGACATGAAGCCGTGCGCGCCGGGCGAGACCGGCATGCTCGCGCGCACCGGCTCGATCCCGCTGGGCTACTACAACGACCCGGTCAAGACCGCGGCGACGTTCAAGGAGGTCGACGGGCAGCGCTGGTCCATCCCGGGCGACTTCGCGCGGCGCGAGGAGGACGGCTCGATCACCGTCCTCGGCCGCGGGTCGGGCTGCATCAACACCGGCGGCGAGAAGGTCTTCCCCGAGGAGGTCGAGTCGGTCCTGCTGCGTCACGCGGACGTCTTCGACACCGCGGTCGTCGGCACCCCGCACGAGCGCTGGGGCCAGCAGGTCACCGCTCTCGTTCAGCTCCGCGACGGCGCCGCGACCTCGACCGATGCGCTCCGCGAGCACTGCCGCAGCCTCATCTCCGCCTACAAGGTGCCCAAGGACATCCTGCTCGTGGAGCGAGTCCCCCGCACGCCCGTGAGCAAGGTGGACTATCGTGCGAGCGCTACGGTCGCCGCCGAGCTGCTCGAGGCGCGTACGTGACGACCGGCTGATCCGACGTACGGTTCGGTGCCGTACGGCCCTACCCCTGGAAAGCGTACGTCTCTGTGTCCGCCGTGATCCCCCTCACACTGCCCGACATCCTGGAAGCGATGGCCGATGCGATCCCCGATCGCACGGCCGTCGTCACCTCCGACCGCGCCTACTCGTACGCCGAGATCGACGAGCGTGCCACGCGCCTGGCCAACCACCTGCTGAGCGTCGGCCTCGAGCCGGGTGCCCAGGTCGCCGTCCACGCGACCAACCGGATCGAGTGGGTCGACGCCCTCTACGGATGCCTCAAGGCCCGCACCATCCCGGTCAACATCAACCACGCCTACCGGCGTGACGAGCTCGCAAGGACGTACGCCGCCACCGACTGCGTCGCGGCCATCGTCTCCCCCGAGTTCACCGATGACCTCGACGAGCTCGACCTGAGGCTCGACCACCGCGTCGTCCTGGGGCCTGACTACGACGCCAAGGTCGCCGCTGCGTCCAAGGAGCGGCCTACTGTCGGACGTACGCCCGGCGACTGGCACATCATCTTCACCACCGGCACCACGGGCACCCCGAAGGGTGCGGTCTGGCGCCAGGAGGACCTGATCTGGGCCGCGCTGAACACGGTCCGCCGCAACGCGCCGATCCCGTCGGTCGAGGGTCTCGCCGCAGAGGCGGCCGCCCGCGACTCGGGTGTCGTCCTGCTGGCCGGCGGTCCGCTGCTGCACGGGCAGAGCCAGCTGCTGCTCCTGCGGGCACTGGTCGCCGGTGGCACCGCGGTGCTCGACACCTCTCCCACCTTCTCCGCCGAGGCCTTCCTCGACCTCGCCGAGCAGGCCGGCGCGACCGCGATCACGCTGCTGGGCGACGCCCAGGCGCGGCCGGTGGCCAACGCCCGGCTGACCGGCAAGAAGCGCTGGCCGCTGCGCTCTCTCGCCGGCGTCTCCAACACCGCGGCGCCGCTATCCGAAGGCGTCCTCGGAATCCTGCGCAACGCCTTCGCGCGCCGGGTCATCGTCGACTCCTACGGCACCCTCGAGACCGGCGTCACCGGCTCCCGCGCCGACGACGGATCCCCGCTCGTGCCCGGCGAGGCGCGGTTCATGGTGGGCCCCGAGGTGGAGGTCTTCAACCCCGACCTCACCCCGGCGGCCCCCGGGGTCGAGGGCCTGCTGGCCCGCTCCGGCCCCTCGGCTCTCGGCTACTACAAGGACAACGCCCGCTCGGCCACCGCGATCAAGCTGATCGACAACCGGCGCTGGACCTTCCCCGGCGACCTCGCCCGCCGGGAGCAGGACGGCTCGATCACCCTGCTCGGCAGGGCCGCCACGCTCGTACGCACCGGTGACCTCGAGATCCACCCCGAGACCATCGAGGGCGTGCTCCTCGCCCACGAGGACGTCGTCGACGCCGCCGTCTTCGGCATGCCCCACCCGCGCTGGGGCCAGCAGGTCGCGGCGCTGGTGCAGCTGGCCCCGTCGACCGAGACCACCGCTGCCGACCTGCGCAAGCACGCCCGCGACCGGCTCGGAGAGTCCCACGAGCCCAAGCTCGTCCTGCTGGTCGAGTCGGTGCCCCGTACGCCTGCGGGCACCGTCGACTACCGCGCCGCGACCGGCCTCACCGCCGACATGCTCAGCACCGGCGGCAAGAACCCGGACGAGGCGGAGGCCAGGGCAGAGGAGAAGTAGCCCGAGTCGGCGCGTTATGACGAGCCGACTCGACCGGTATTCGTGTCAAGATCCGGCGGCTCGGTCGCCTCGGGCGGGAGCTCGGGCAGGTGGTGTCCGAACGGGACCTGCTGGACCTGCCCGAGGGCGGCGAGGACGGAAGGCAGCATCGCCTTCGCCGTGCGCTTGTAGCCCATCGCGCTGGGGTGGAAGTGGTCGATGGCGAACATCTCGTCGGGGTTGGTGATGAAGAACGGGCCGACGACGTCGGAGAGCGAGACGACGTGGGCGCCCCGGGCCAGCGCAATCTCGCGCTGCCCGTCGGCCAGCTGCTTGGCGATCCTGCGCCCGAGCGAGCGCAGCGGCTGCGGCAAGGGGCGGACCGCACCCACGTCCGGGCAGGTCCCGACCACGACCTCGGCACCGCGCTCACGCAGCGCGTCGATGACCTCCCCCAGCACCCGGGTGGAGTCCTTCTGCGGGACCCGGTGGGTGACGTCGTTGCCGCCCACGATGACCACCGCCACATCGGGCCGGTAGCCCTTCGGCAGCGACTCGAGCTGCGCGGGGAGCATCGACGTCTCGGCCCCGACCACGGCAGCCGTACGCAGCCGCACCGGCCTCAGCAGAGCCTTGGCCGTGCCCTTGGCCAGCCGTGCGCCGAGGGTGCCGCTCCGGGTCTCCGCGCCCAGCCCGGCGGCGATCGAGTCGCCGAGGATGAGGAGCTCGACCGGCGTACCTCCGTAGGTCTTCTTGTAGACCTTGTCGGCGTCGATCGCCTCTTCACCGAGGGGTTTGCCGATCACGTCACGCGCGTGCGCCGCCTGTCTCTTCAGCAACGTCACGAACCCGGCACCGGCCGCCGCCCCCACCACACCGACTGCGCCGGCGACCCCGGCGGTGGCGGCGACCATGCCGAGCCACTTGGCCTCTTCACTCGTCTTCGTGGTGTTCACATTCCTTAGGTGTACCCCACGGATGTGAACGCGAAATTAACCTACGCCTGGGAGAGCCCGGCTTCCTCGAAGGCGTCGTAGTTGGGGGCGATGGTGGCGCGGGGGCCGACGATGCCGCTGACCGCGTCGAGCGTCTTGAGGCCGTGGCCGGTGTTGATGATCACCGTCTCCAGGCTCGGGTCGAGCAGACCGTTGTCGACGAGCTTCTTGGTGACCGCGAGCGTGGTGCCGCCGGCGGTCTCGGTGAAGATACCCTCGGTGCGGGCCAGGAGCACGATCGCGGCGCGGATCTCGTCGTCGGTGACCTCCTCGACAGCACCACCGGAGGAGCGGGTGGCGTCGAGGACGTAGATGCCGTCGGCCGGGTTGCCGATGGCCAGCGACTTGGCGATCGTGTCGGGCTTGACCGGGCGGATGGCGTCGACGCCGGCCTTGAACGCGGTCGCGACCGGGTTGCAGCCAGTGGCCTGGGCGCCGAAGATCCGGTAGGGCTTCTCCTCGACCAGACCGAGCTTGATCAGCTCCTTGAATGCCTTGTCGACCTTGGTCAGCTGGGATCCGGAGGCCACCGGGATGACGATCTGGTCGGGCAGGCGCCAGCCGAGCTGCTCGGCGATCTCGAAGCCGAGCGTCTTGGAGCCCTCGGCGTAGAAGGGACGTACGTTGACGTTCACGAACGCCCAGCCCTCCTCCTCCGCAGCGATCTCCTGAGCGAGCTTGTTGACGTCGTCGTAGTTGCCGTCGACGGCGATCAGGTTGTCGGTGAAGACGGCGGAGTTGACCTGCTTGGGCTGCTCGAGGTTGCTCGGGATGAAGACCGCGGTCGGGATTCCGGCGCGCGCGCCAGCCGCCGCCACCGCGTTGGCCAGGTTGCCGGTGCTCGGGCAGGCGAAGACCTTGGCGTCGAGCTCGCGGGCGGCGCTCAGAGCACAGGCGACCACGCGGTCCTTGAAGGAGTTGGTCGGGTTGGTCGAGTCGTCCTTCACCCAGATCTTCTCGATGCCGAGCTCACGCGCGAGGTTCTTCGCGTCCAGCAGCCGGGTGAAGCCGGGCTCGGTGTTGGGGCTCTGCTCGATGTCGTCGGGCACCGGCAGCAGCGCCTTGTAGCGCCAGATGTTGCGGGGTCCGGCCTCGATCTCCTCGCGGGTCACGGCCGGGAAGTCATAGGCCACCTCGAGTGGCCCGAAACACTCCGGACAGGCGTAATGCGGTCCGAGCTCGATCTGGTGCCCACACTCCCGGCACGACAGCGCCGAGGCGTTGCCGAAAGCACCCTCGCGCAGGCCCTTCGTCTCCGTGGTCGCAGCGCTCATGAGAAACCTCCTCCTCATCTTCCCCGATCACGTCTCTCGCGCCGGGCCGGAATTAGCACCTGCTCCACGCCCTACCCGATGGCCGGGAGGAGGATCGTGGTCGGTTGCCGGGACTTCACTGGGCCGTTCCCTCAGTCCCTCTCGATGAGCAGTAGCGATCGTACGGCAGGTATCAGCCGCCAAACACACCCGGGTTCCATTCCGCGGACCAGTCGTCCACCATCTGGACAATCGGGGTTCAGCGAGCGCGGAGGCGGCGCAGCATCCGGGCATCGTCGAAGCCCACCGCACGGGCGGCCGACTCCATGGTGGTGCCGGCGGCGAGGAGGTGGTCGGCACGCTCGCGGCGGAGCGCCTGTTGATAGCGGAGCGGGGTGAGGCCGGTCGCAGCTACGAAGGCGCGGGTCAGGGTGCGCTCGCTCACCCCGGCGCCGTCCGCCAGAACGGAGAGCGGAAGCGGCTCGGCGAACCGGGCGTCGATGACGTCCTGCACATGGTGGACGGTGTCGTCGAGATGGTTCCGGTGGCGCAGCAGGACGCTCTCCTGCGGCTGGTCCCCGTTGCGCCGCGCGTAGACGACCATGTCGCGGGCCACTCGAGCCGCCAGCGCCGGTCCGTGGCGCACCGCGAGCAGGTGCAGGCTCAGGTCGATGCCGCTGGCGATGCCTGCCGACGTCACGATCCGGTCATCGCTGGTGAAGAGCACGTCACGCACCACCCGGGCTTTCGGGTAGCGACTGGACAGCGCGTCCTGGAGATCGTGATGGGTGGTGCAGCGACGTCCGTCGAGGAGGCCCGCCTGCCCGAGGGCGTCGGCGCCGGCGCAGACGCTGGCCACCTCGCCCCCGGCGGCATGATGGGCACGCAACCGCTCTGCCGTCTCGCGGGTGAGCCGGGGGCCGGCGACGAGGTCGTCCGCCGCTCGCCAGCCCGGCACGACGATCAGGTCACCGGGCTCGAGATCGGGCCATTCCGCGGTGGCCGTCAGAGGCAGCCCCTGTGCGGAGAGCACCTCCCCGGGCTCGGCGCCCGCGACGTACGCGAGGTCGTAGGGATGCCCCAGGCTGCCCGCGGTGTGGAACGCCTGTGCCGGCCCGGCGAGGTCGAGCAGATGTACGCCGGGCAGCAGCACGAACACAACGGCGCTCATGCCACAGATGCTGCCACAGCCTCCAGATCGGCGATCGTCGCGATCTCGGCGAATCGGCCGCTGAGCACGAGCTTCGTACGCTCCACGACCTCCTCGGCCGACAGCCCGCCCAGCGGCTCGGTGGTGACCGCGTCGGCGACATAGGTGACCCGGTAGCCGAGGTTGGAGCCGACCCGCGCGGTGGTCTCGACGCACTGCTCGGCGCGGATCCCGCACACCACGAGCTCGGTGATCCCGCGCTCGGTCAGCACCTGCTGCAGGTTGGTCGTGGTGAAGGCGTTGTGGGCGGTCTTGCGCAGCTCGACATCGCCCGGCTCGGGGCCGCTGAGCCCGTCGAGGTAGCGCACGTGACCCGACTCCGGGTCGAAGACGCCGCCGCTGCCGGGCTCGGTGTGGAGCACCCAGACCACCAGGTCGCCCGCGGCCCGCGCGAGGCTCACCAGCCTGTCGGCGCGGTCGGCGATGTCGGGGTGAAGAGTCTGCTGCCAGGCCTCCCGCTGCCGGAAGGACTCCTGGATGTCGATGACGAGAAGGGCTCGGTTGCTCATGCCCCCAGTGTGCGAGCTGCCCGCTCGACGCACGAGGCATCAAGCGGGCAGCATCCGGAACGATCCGGTCAGGCAGCGGCAACAGTGTTCTGTGTGGTGGCCTCTCCCTCGGCAGGCGCGAGCGCGCCGCGTACGACATCCCTGACATCGCTCACCAGGTTGATCTTCAGGGCCTGCTTGACTTCGTCGGGGACCTCGTCCAGGTCGGGCTCGTTGCGCTGGGGCACGAAGACCTCGGTCAGACCGGCTCGCTGGGCGGCGAGCAGCTTCTGCTTGAGGCCGCCGATGGGCAGCACCCGCCCGGAGAGCGAGACCTCACCGGTCATCCCGACCTCGCTGCGCACCGGGCGACCGGTCGCGAGAGAGGTGAGCGCGGTGACCATCGTGATGCCGGCGCTCGGGCCGTCCTTGGGGACCGCACCCGCGGGCACGTGGACGTGGAGCGAGCGGTCGAGCACGGCCGAGTCGACGCCCAGCTCGGCGGCGTGCGAGCGGACGAAGGAGAGCGCGATCTGCGCGGACTCCTTCATCACCTCGCCGAGCTGGCCGGTGATGTTCAGTCCAGCCTGCCCGTCCGCCGAGGACGCCTCGATGAAGAGCACGTCCCCACCGAGCCCGGTGACGGCCAGTCCGGTGGCGACCCCCGGGACAGAGGTACGCTCCGCCGACTCCGGCGTGAACCGCGGCCGTCCGACCAGGTCCTTGAGGTTGTCCAGGCCGATCTCGACGTGCTCCGCACCGGTCGCCAGCTTCGTCGCCACCTTGCGCAGCGCCTTGGCGATGAGCCGCTCGAGCTGGCGTACGCCCGCCTCACGGGTGTAGTTCGCAGCCAGCTCACGCAGGGCGTCGTCAGTCACCGTGGCCTCCTCCGAGGTCACCGCGGCGCGCTCGAGCTGCCGGGGCAGCAGGAAGTCGCGGGCGATGGCTACCTTGTCGTCCTCGGTGTAGCCGTCGATCGTGACCAGCTCCATCCGGTCCAGCAGAGCCGACGGGATCTGCTCGACCACGTTGGCCGTGGCGATGAACAGGACGTCGGAGAGGTCCAGGTCGAGCTCGAGGTAGTGGTCGCGGAAGGTGTGGTTCTGCGCCGGGTCGAGCACCTCCAGCAGCGCGGCGGCAGGGTCACCCCGATAGTCGGAGCCGACCTTGTCGACCTCGTCCAGGAGCACGACCGGATTCATCGATCCGGCCTCCTTGATGGCCCGCACGATCCGGCCCGGCAGCGCGCCGACATAGGTCCGCCGGTGACCCCGGATCTCGGCCTCGTCGCGGACACCGCCCAGCGCGACCCGGACGAACTTCCGTCCGAGCGAACGCGCGACCGACTCACCCAGCGACGTCTTGCCGACTCCTGGCGGGCCGGCGAGCAGCACCACGGCACCGGATCCACGGCCGCCGATGACCTGCAGGCCCCGCTCGGCACGTCGGGTCCGCACCGCCAGGTACTCCACGATCCGGTCCTTGACCTCCTCGAGGCCGTGGTGGTCGGCGTCGAGCACCTCACGAGCCGCGACCACGTCGGTCGAGTCCTCGGTCCGGACCGACCACGGCAGCTCCAGCACCGTGTCCAGCCAGGTGCGGATCCAGGCTGTCTCGGGGTTCTGCTCGGAACCACGCTCGAGCTTGTCGACCTCGCGCAGCGCGGCCTCGCGTACAGCCTCGGGGAGGTCGGCGGCCTCGACGCGGGCCCGGTAGTCGTCGGACCCCTCGGGCTCGCCCTCGCCGAGCTCCTTGCGGATCGCGGCGAGCTGCTGGCGCAGCAGGAACTCCCGCTGCGTCTTCTCCATGCCCTCGCGTACGTCCTCGGCGATCTTGTCGCTGACCTCCGACTCCGCGATGTAGTCCTTCGCCCAGGCGATCACCTTCTCGAGACGCTCGGTGACGTCCGGCGTCTCCAGCAGCTCGCGCTTGGCATCGTCGTCGAGATAGGGCGCGTAGCCGGCGGTGTCAGCGATCTCCGACGGCTCGGTGAGCCGGTTGACCTGGTCGATGACCGGCCACGCCTCGCGACGCTGGAGCACCGCGACGACCAGCCGCTTGTACTCCTCGGCCAGCTCCTTCGCGTGCTCAGTCGTCGTCTCGGTGGCGGTCTCGACCTCGACCCACAGCGCAGCACCGGGGCCGGTCACGCCGGAGCCGATCTTCGCGCGGCCGACGGCCCTCAGCACAGCCGCGGGCTCACCGCCCCGGAACCGGCCGACGCGCTCGATCGTGGCGACAGCGCCGTACGTCGCATACCGGTCCCCCAGCCGCGGCGCGACCAGCAGCCGGCTCTCCGAGCCGGCCCGGGCGGCGTCGATCGCAGCCTGCGCGGCCTCGTCGAGCTCGATGGGCACGACCATCCCCGGCAGGACCACGGCATCCGAGACGAACAGCACAGGAAGCTTGTCCATTTGCGGACCCTCCTAGAAGAGTTGAGTGATACTCGCTCAACTTCTGGGGGCAACCGGATGTTCCCTCCGGTTATCGTGTTCGCTGTCAGCGGACGCTGTCGTCGGTCAGCTCACGCAGAAGCTCCAGCACACCGTCCGGCCCCTGCACCTCGAGATCGGCGAGATCAGCGAGCGGACCCCGGTCGGGGCCGGCGTGGGAGTAGACGAGCAGCGTCGCCGACCCGGTGGTCTTTCCCCATGCCCTGACGGCCTCGAACGCCTCGATGTCGCCCAGGTCGTCCCCGCCGAACAGGATCGCGCCGGGCGAGACCTCCGAGATCAGCGTGTCGATCGCATGCCCCTTGTGCATGCCAGGAGCACGCACCTCGATGACCTGCTTGCCGGGCTCGATCACGAGCCCGTGCTCGCCGGCCAGCTCGGTCAGCGGCGGGAGCAGACGCGCGGCGAGGCCGTCGGGATCGGGGAACCGGCGGGTGTGTACCCCGACGGCGAGCCCCTTCTCCTCGATGTAGGCGTCCTGCGCCCCGTGAGCGGCGAGCACCTCCGGCAGCGCCGCCTCGAAGGCGGCCAGCCCCTCGGGCGGCGGCGGGCCGACGACGACCCTGTCGGCACCGCTCCAGCGCTCGTTGCCGTACTGCCCGAAGACGTACAGCTCCTTGCCCTCCTCCGCGAGCGCGTCGGCGATCGCGGCCAGCCCACCGAGCTCGACGACCTGTCCGGCCGGACGGCCGGTGACGATGGCCAGTGCCTTCACCCGGGAGGCGAGCGCGATCAGGACCGTGGCCGCGTCCGGATGGATCCGAGCCGAAGCCGGGTCCTCGACGATCGGGGAGAGCGTGCCGTCGAAGTCGAGACCGACGAGGGTCTCGGCGGCAGCAGCCGCGATCGCGGCGTACTTCTGCTCTCCTGCGGTGCCATCAGGCTGGAGTTCGGCCATGCCTCAACTGTGACACGGCAACCACCTCGGAGCCGACCGCGAGGGCGCCGCCGTGCGGTAGATCACACACCCTCGAGAGCGGCCGGAAAGGCTCAGAGAGCCCCGGTCAGAACCACCGTCAACCGGTCGCCCTTCATCAAGCCCTCGACCGACTCGTGGGTGCGTTTGATGCCGAGGTCATCCGCGAGCTGCTGACCCTCACGCTTCATCTCGCTCGGGTAGTAGACGGTGTTCTCCGGGATGGAGCCCATCCAGTTGTCCTCGCCGACGACGTTCCAGCCGACCGTGTTCGCCTTTGCCGCGACGTCGCCAGCCAAGCCGACGATATTCGACTGGTTGTAGACCTCGACGCTGACCTTGGCGCGGTCGACCGGCGAAGGCTCGGCCTTGGGCGGCTTCTTCTCCTCGGCCTTGGCCGCCTTCGGCGAGGCCGACGCCGAAGGCGAGGGGCTGCCACCGGCCTGGGCGATCTCCTTGCCCTCGTCTCCGTCGCCACCGGTGATCCAGAAGATGATCACCGCGGCGACGACGGCCGCCACGCTCAGCGCGATGACGGGTGTGGGGAGCGCGACGCCACGCTCACCCTTCGAAGGACGTACGCAGCCGGTCATTCAGACCTCGAAACCGAGCCGTCTCGCCGAGCGCTGACGCTGCCGGGCCGCGCGGAGCCGTCGCAGGCGGCGTACCAGCAGGGGATCGGCCTCGAGGGCCTCCGGCTTGTCGATGAGAGCGTTGAGCACCTGGTAGTAACGGGTGGCGGACATGTTGAACGCCTCACGCACAGCGGCTTCCTTGGCTCCGGCGTACTTCCACCACTGACGCTCGAAGTCGAGGATCTGCTTGTCGCGCTCGCTGAGGCTCGCGGGGTCCTCGCCTGGGCCTGTGACCTGCACGTTGACAGCGCTCATTCCTCGTCCCCCGGTGTCGTCTGCATCTGACCACACCCTAACGCGCCGAACTACACCGCTGTGGTTCACCCTCCCGGCGTGTTACTCGACAGGTATTCGGATCGGGGGGCCGGAAGTCACGGGTGGAACGACTCGGCGCCGAACCCGGCCCCGGTCCATTACAGTCGGAGATGTGCAGGCTGACCTGGTAATCGTGGCCAATCGGCTCCCCGTGGATCGTGTGGAGATGCCGGACGGAACGAAGGCGTGGCGACGCTCCCCAGGAGGCCTGGTCAGCGCCCTCGAGCCGGTCCTGCGGGCCAACGACGGTGTCTGGATCGGCTGGCCCGGCGGAACCGACGAGGACCTCGAGCCGTTCGAGGACGACGGGCTCCACCTGCTGCCGATGACGATGACCGCCCAGGACATCGAGGAGCACTACGAGGGCTTCTCCAACGGCACCCTGTGGCCGCTCTACCACGACGTCGTGGCCAAGCCGGAGTTCCACCGCGAGTGGTGGGACGGCTACCAGCGGGTCAACCAGAGGTTCGCCGAGAAGTGCGCCGAGGTCGCCGCGAAGGGCGCGACCGTCTGGGTGCAGGACTACCAGCTCCAGCTCGTCCCGCAGATGCTGCGCGAGCTCCGCCCCGACCTGCGCATCGGCTTCTACCTGCACATCCCGTTCCCACCGGCCGAGCTCTTCCAGCAGGTCCCCTGGCGCCGCCAGCTCCTCGAGGGTCTCCTCGGCGCCGACCTGGTCGGCTTCCAGCTGCCGCAGGCGGCCCAGAACTTCGTCCGCCTGGTGCGCCAGCGTGTCGGCCACAAGACCCATCGTGACCTGGTCTATCTCCCCGACGGGCGCACCGTGCACGCGGCCGCCTTCCCGATCTCGATCGACTTCGTCGGCTTCGACGAGATGGCCCACGACGAGGCCATCAATCAGCGCGCCAAGGAGATCCGCCAGCAGCTCGGCGACCCGAAGAAGATCCTGCTCGGCGTCGACCGGCTCGACTACACCAAGGGCATCTACGCCAGGCTGCGCGCCTACGGCGAGATGCTCCGCGACACCGAGCTCGACGTCGAGGACGCGATCTTCGTCCAGGTGGCGGTGCCCTCGCGCGAGCGCGTCGAGCAGTACCGCAAGCTGCGCGACGACATCGACCGCCTCGTCGGCCGGCTCAACGGCGACCTCGGCCGCATCGGCCGTCCTGCGATCTCCTACCTCCACACCTCGCTCCCCCGTGCCGAGATGGCCGCGCTCTACCGCGCCGCCGACATCATGGTCGTCACTCCCTACCGCGACGGCATGAACCTGGTCGCGAAGGAGTACGTCGCCTGCCGCTACGACAACGACGGCGCCCTCGTGCTCTCCGAGTTCGCCGGCGCGGCCGAGGAGCTGCGCCAGGCCTGGCTCGTGAACCCCTACGACATCAACGGGATGAAGGCCGCGCTGCTGGAGGCGTACAAGGCCGAGCCGAAGGAGCTCACCCGCCGGATGCGGGCGATGCGCAAGCAGGTCGCCTCCAAGGACGTACGCCACTGGGCCGACACGTTCCTCGAGGAGCTCGCGGCGGTCCAGGGCAGCCACACCAAGAACGTGCTTCCGCCCAACGCCCACTAGGGCCGGCCAGGTGGCTAGAGTCGAGGCGTGACCACCAACTCTGACCCGATCAGGTGGGGAATTCTCGGCACCGGCCGGATCGCCCACTCCCTCGCCACCGATCTGATGCTCGTCCCCGACGGCCGGCTCGCGGCCGTCGGCTCCCGGAGCAAGGAGTCCGCGGAGACGTTCGCGAAGGAGTACGCCGCCAACGGCCCGGTCCGCGCGCACGGCTCCTATGAGGAGCTGGCCGCCGACGAGGACGTCGACGTCGTCTACGTCGCCAGCCCCCACTCCCACCACCTCGAGCACGCCACCCTCATGCTCGACGCCGGCAAGCACGTGCTGTGCGAGAAGGCGCTGACGCTCAACGCCGCCGACTCCCAGAAGATGGTCGACCTGGCCACCTCCAAGAAGCTCTTCCTCATGGAAGCCATGTGGATGGCGACCAACCCGATCATCCGGCGCCTCGTCACCGACGTGAGGTCGGGCCGATTCGGGGTCCCCCGTCACGTACACGCCGAGCTCGGCTTCGTCGCCGATCCCGAGCAGCACCAGCGCCTCCTCGACCCCGCGCTCGGCGCCAGCGCGCTGCTCGACATGGGCATCTACCCGCTCACCTTCGCCCACCTGCTCTTCGGCGAGGCCCGTGCGCTGACCGCTCAGGCCAACCTCGGCGAGGGTGCCGACGGCGCCACCTTCGACCTCGACCTGGTGATGACCGGGAAGTACGCCGGCAACGAGCTCTCCACCATGGTCTCCTCGGTCACCTCCTACTCCTCGCGCTCGGCGGCCATCGCCACCGACCAGGGCCGCATCGAGCTGACCGACTTCCACCACCCGTCCTCGGCGGTCTTCAAGCCCGCCAACGGCGACGAGCCCGTCGAGATCGTCGGCGACGAGCCCGTCATCGGCGCTGCGTACGGGAACGAGATCGTCGAGGTGCAGCGCTGCCTGCGCGAAGGCCTCCTGGAGTCCCCGCTGGTGCCCCACAGCCAGACGCTCAGCCTGATGCNCCGGCGCCGGCGCGACCCTCTTCGACGACCCGCTGGCCCCGACGACCACCGCGCTGGAGGATTCGGCCGGTGCCTACGAGGACCTGGTCGAGGCGTTGACCCAACCCAACGTGCTGGCCACCGCGAAGGACCTCCACGGCCGCACTCCGTTCCAGGCCTTCAAGCAGGGCCGCCTGGTGGCCCTGGTCGGTGACCGTTCGCTGGTCTCGGACCTTCGCGCGACCGAGGCGATGGAGTGGGACGTGATGCCGATGCCGGGTGGCAACGGCACCACCGGCGACTACGCCGGACTGTGCATGGGCTCGGAGGCCGCCGACCCCGACGCCACCGCCGACTTCCTCACCTACCTCATCTCGACCGAGTCGGTCGTGAAGATGGTCCGCACCGGCCACTTCGTGCCGGTCAACTCCGAGGTCGGCTACGCCCCGGTCTTCACCCAGCCCGAGCGCAACCCGAAGAACGCCCGGATCTTCACCGACACCGTGCGCGACATGCAGGTGCTTCCCGAGGCCACCCAGCTCGCCCAGCTCCAGAAGGTCGCCGCCGTCGCCGTACGAGGCTCCTTCGCGGTCACCGAGCCCGAGCAGGTCGAGGACTACGCGGTCCAGATCGACGAGCTCTCCAAGACCGTCTTCCCCCAGCCCACCCCGCCGGCCTCCCCGTCGCCCTCCATCTCGCCCAGCTCCTAGCTGCCGAGGCGTCACCCCCGTCGCCTGAGGCGGCACGTACGTCGACCGAAAGGTCAGGGCTCGATGTCCGCGCTTCGCGCGGTCACTCCCTCGCCTCGGCGTGGAGGACGGCGTCGGTGAGGAGCGGTGCGGTGAGGGCGATCTGCCAGCCGCGGGCGCCGAAGCCGGAGAGGATCTCGATGATGCCGTCGAGCAGGGCGCCGGGGTCGCGGGTCTTCGGAGGCGTCCACATGGCGCGGCGCAGGAAGTCGGGAGTCAGCAGGTTCTCGGCCGGGAGGTTGCGGGCCTCGGCGAGGGCGTTGACGGACTCGCGCGCCAGCGTGAGACGACGGGCGGCGACGGGGTCCTTGTCGGCCCACGCGCGGGGCGGGGGAGGACCCTCGGAGCGCGGCGAGCGCACCGGGAGCTCGTCCTCCTCCATCGTGACCGCGCGGTTGAGCGCCTTCACCCAGGAGGTCGCGTAGCGCTCGGCGCCACGGCCGTGGAACCCCTTCAGCCCGAGCAGCGCGGCCTTGTCCTGCGGGAGATCCTGCGCGGCGGCGACGATCGCGGCGTCGGGAATGATCCGGCTCGGGGTGACGTCACGCTGCTGCGCGATCCGGTCGCGCTCGGTCCACAGCTCACGCACCGCGGCGAGGCCGCGGCGGCCGCGTACGCGGTGCATGCCGGAGGTGCGTCGCCAGGCGTCCGTACGCACCGGCGCCTCGAACCCGCGCAGCCAGTCGAACTCCTGGCGAGCCCAGGTCTCCTTGCCCTGTGCGACGAGCTCGGCAGCCAGCGCGTCGCGCAGCTCGACGAGCACCTCGACGTCGAGCGCGGCGTACTCCAGCCAGGCGTCCGGCAGCGGTCGGGTCGACCAGTCTGCCGCGGAGTGCTCCTTGAGCATGGTGAAGCCCAGAACAGTCTCGACCAGGGTGCCGAGCCCGACGCGCGGATAGCCCAGCAACCGCCCCGCGAGCTCGGTGTCGAACAGTGCGGAGGGGTACAAGCCGAGGTCGCTGAGACAGGGAAGGTCCTGGGTGGCGGCGTGCAGGATCCACTCGGTGCCCTCGAGCGCGTCGACCAGCGGCTGCATCGTGGACAGCTCGATCGGGTCGATCAGCCAGATCCCGGAGCCTTCGCGGCGCAGCTGGATCAGGTAGGCGCGGTTGGAGTAGCGGTAGCCGGAGGCGCGCTCCGCATCGATCCCGACCGGACCCGAACCGGCGGCGATGGCCGCGGCGGCCTTGACCAGACCCTCGTCGGTGTCGGTCACCGGAGGCAGCCCGTCGCGCAGGGTCAGCAGCGGCGCCGGATCAGCATCTTCTGGTGTGTCCGGCCCCGTATCGGCCTCGGTGTTGTCTTCGATCACGCCGCCACCTCCGTCGCGCAAGCGCCATGATACGGACGCGGCGGCGTGATGGCCCGACGGTTCACTCGCTGAGGCTCGATCACGCGCCTCGCTGCCCTCGCCGGCTCGGGATGACGGTGACGCCCTCCGGCACCGGAGGAAGTCCCGCAGCCGTGCAGAGCAGTTCGCCCCACGCCTCGGTGTGTGGTCGCAGGTCAAGGTCGCCCGAGGCCGTGCCGACCGGCGTCCAGGAGGCGCGGATCTCGATCTGGGCGGTGCCCTCCTCCTCGGCCATCCCGCCGTACGACTCGGTCGCGACGCGGGTCACGGTGCCGGCCGCCGCCACGTGCGATGCGCCGTGACCGGACAGTGCGTCGAGGAGCCAGGACCAGCCGACCTCACCCAGAAGCGGGTCGCTGATGTGCTCGACGTCGATATCGGCCCGTGCGTACGCCACCAGGCGGAACGTGCCGGGCAGTCCGTGCACCGTGCCCCAGGCGTCGTTGCCGTCGGGATCGTGCAGCAGGATCAGCCGTCCGGTCGCCACGTCGACGTCACCGACGGTCACCTCGGCGGACAGCGCCGCGGCGTACGGAGCGATCCGCTGGGGCGCCGGCATCTCCTCGGCCAGCACCTCGGGTCTGAAGGTCGCGGCGCGCATCCCTTCCGCGGCGGACCGGAACACGGCAGGACCGGTCTCCGGTCCCGCGGCGGGACGCGACTCTCCACGGACGACCATGTGAACAGGGTATGTCTTCTGCGCGATTCGCGATGTGCGTACACGCCGCGCCGGGTGGGACCATTGCCGAGTGGCTGCCGTGAACACTCCTGAGAACCCCTCCGACGCGCTCGCGTCGTCCCCGTTCCTGCAGGCGCTCAGGGGACAGAAGCCGAGCCGTACGCCGGTGTGGTTCATGCGCCAGGCCGGCCGGTCGCTGCCCGAGTATCTGAAGGTCCGCGAGGGCATCGGCATGCTCGAGTCCTGCCAGGACGCCGACCTGATCACCGAGATCACCCTGCAGCCCGTACGCCGCTACGGGGTCGACGCGGCCATCTTCTTCTCCGACATCGTGCTGCCGCTGAAGGCGGTCGGGGTCGACCTCGACATCAAGCCCGGCGTCGGCCCGGTGATCGCGAACCCGGTGCGCACCCTGGCCGACGTGGAGGCGATCCCGGACCTGACCCCGGAGCACGTCCCCTACATCACCGAGGCCGTCCAGAACCTCACCGGTGAGCTGGCCGGCATCAACGGCGGCACCCCGCTGATCGGCTTCGCCGGCGCCCCGTTCACCGTCGCCTCCTACCTGGTCGAGGGTGGCCCCTCGAAGGAGTACGCCAGGACCAAGGCGCTCATGTTCGGTGCCCCCGACGTGTGGGACGCCCTGATGCGCAAGATCGCCGGGATCTCCGGCGCGTTCCTGGAGGTCCAGGTCCGTGCGGGTGCCTCCGCGGTGCAGCTCTTCGACTCCTGGGCCGGCGCCTGCACGCCCGCCGACTACGAGCGCCACGTGCTGCCCTACTCCACCCAGGTGATGACCCGGATCGGCGAGCTCGGCGTCCCGCGGATCCACTTCGGCGTCAACTCCGCCATGCTCCTTCCGCTGATGGGCAGCGCCGGTGCCGAGGTCGTCGGTGTCGACTGGCGTACGCCGCTGGACTGGGCGATCACCCAGCTCGGCGACCACTTCGGCGTCCAGGGCAACCTCGACCCCGCCCTCGTCTTCGCGCCCACCGAGGTGATGCTCGAGCAGGCCGGGAAGATCATCGAGACCGGGCGGCGAGCCAAGGGCCACATCTTCAACCTCGGCCACGGCGTCATCCCAACCACCGACCCCGACCAGCTCGCCCGGCTCACCGAGTTCGTGCAGAGCTACGAGCCGGCCGAGGGCTGAGACCGAGAGCGCTGAGAGCGGGCAGCCGTCTCGGCGAGCAGGTCGAGGAGGCTGCGCGCCCCCGAGGTCGTACGTGCGTTGTGCCGTCGCGCCGCGACCATCGTCACCCGGGAGCGATCCCCGGCGAGGGGACGTACGGTGATGTGCCCGCCCGTCTCGCGCGGGTCGCCGACGACGCTGTAGTCGGGCAGCAGGGTCAGTCCGAGGCCCTCGCCGACCATCATCTTGCCCATCTCGGCGCCGTCGGTGGCGTGCCAGTGGTGGGGGAGGTCGCGACCGAAGACGCGGTGGGCGAAGCGATACATCAGGTAGCCCGAGCGCATGCCGACGAACGGCTCCTGGCGGAGCTCCTCGACGGTGATCTCGGCGCGGGACGCGAGCGGGTGGCCCGCGGGCAGCACCACGATCGGCCGTCCGTGGAGAAGCACGGTGCCTTCGACGGTCGGCGGTAGGTCGTCGCCGTCGAGCAGGTTGACCAAACCGATGTCGATGGTGCCCTCGGCGAGGGCGAGGTAGATGTCCTCCTGCACCATGGTGCGCACCTCGACGCTCGTCCGCGGATGCTCGTCGGCGAATCTCCGCAACGTCGGTAGCAGTACGGTCGAGGTGCCGGCGTGGACCGTGCCGACCCGGACCGAGCTGACCCCGGCGCTCTGGTCGCCGGCGGCCAGGCGGAGGCGGTCGACGGCCTCCAGGACGTCGGACATCGAGTGCAGCAGCTCCTGGCCTTCGCGGCTGATCCGGGCGCCGGCGCGGCGCCGATCGAGCAGGGTCACGCCGAGCTCGCGCTCGAGCTTGGTGATCGCCTCGCTCAGGGCGGGCTGGGAGATGTGGAGCTGCTCGCTCGCGCGGCGCAGCGAGCCGTACTGGGTCACGGCTGCGATGTACTCCAGCTGCTCGATCCTCACGCTGTGCTCTCCTCGGTCGGTGATCGGTCATCCCGAGCGGGTGATCGGTGATCGCTGGCGTCCAGCCTGTTTCACACCATCCATTCTCAAGTAACTTGGTCGATTAAAGACAGAAACATCCACGACGCAAGACTGAGAGGGCGCGATGACAACCGAAGCTGTACGCAACGCCGCGGAGTTCGGCGCGGCACCCACGACCCCGGAGGGCTGGGTCGACCGTGCCCGCGAGGTGGCCACCAGGCTCTCCGCGGACGCGGTCGCCCGCGACCGGGCCAACCAGGTCCCGACGTACGAGGTCGATCTGCTCAAGGAGAGCGGCCTGGTCACCCTGCTCGGCCCCGCCGAGCACGGCGGTGCCGGTCAGGACTGGACGACCGCGCTGCGCGTGGTTCGGGCGGTCGCGGCGGGCGACGGCTCGATCGGACAGCTGCTCGGCTACCACTACCTGTGGGCCTGGGCGGCGCGGCTGGTCGGCACCCCGGAGCAGATCGCCGCCGTCGAGCAGCTCTACACCGAGAACAACTTCTTCTTCGGTGGCGCGGTCAACCCGCGCGACGACGACCTGGTGATCAGGGTCGAGGGCGACGAGCTCGTCTTCGCCGGCCGCAAGTCGTTCTCGACCGGCGGGCGGATCTCCGACCTGACCGTTCTCGAGGGGGTCATCGAAGGCACCGAGAAGCATGTCTTCGCGATCGTCCCGACCCAGCAGGAGGCCATCGTCTTCGCCGGCGACTGGGACAACCTCGGCCAGCGGCTCACCGAGTCCGGCGCTGTCGAGATCAACGGCGTGCGCGTCCCGTGGGAGTCCGCGGCCGGCTATGTGAAGCAGGAGGACGGGACGTACGAATTCGTCCCGCGGGTCTACAACACGCTCAACGTGCCGATCATCCAGCTCATCTTCACCAACTTCTACCTGGGGATCGCGGAGGGCGCTCTGACGACCGCGGCGACCTACACCCGCGACACCACGCGTGCCTGGCCCTACGCCGGAGACGTCAAGGAGAAGGGAAGCGAGGAGTTCTACATCCAGGAGACGTACGGCGACCTGACCTCGAAGCTGTGGGCGGCCCAGGCGCTGGCCGAGCGCGCGGCCGGCCTGATCGAGGCCATCAACTCGCACGCCGACGAGGTCACCGATCAGGAGCGCGGCGAGGCGGCGGTCGTGATCGCCGCGGCCAAGCAGGTCGCGATCGACGCCGGCCTGGAGATCGGCACCAAGGTCTATGACCTCACCGGCGCCCGGGCGACCTCCAACAAGGTCGGCCTGGACATCTTCTGGCGAAACATCCGCACCCACTCGCTGCACGACCCGGTCGCGCACAAGCGGGCCGAGGTGGGCCGCTACGCGCTGCTCGGCGAGATCCCCGCGCCGACCTGGTACACGTGAGCGCCGCCTTCGGTGATCAGTAGGGCCTCTCGCCCCGTCGCCGCCTGATAGGCGGCACCTATCACGGGATCGGGTCTTCCGGTGGTCCACATCGGGAGATCCGGTCCCGTCGCCTGTTTAATCAGATAAGTTTAGTAGACATTCGCGATCCAAGGAGACCAGCATGACTTCACCGGCAACCGAGCCCCTGAAGTTCGCCTACTGGGTGCCCAACGTCAGTGGCGGCCTGGTGGTGAGCAAGATCGAGCAGCGCACCGACTGGAGCTACGACTACAACAAGAAGCTTGCGCAGCTGGCCGAGAACAACGGCTTCGAGTACGCCCTGTCCCAGGTGCGCTACATGGCCTCCTACGGCGCGGCCTACCAGCACGAGTCCACCTCGTTCTCCCTCGCGCTGCTGCTGGCCACCGAGCGGCTCAAGGTGATCGCCGCCGTCCACCCGGGGCTGTGGCAGCCCGGCGTACTCGCCAAGTTCCTGGCCACCGCCGACCACCTCTCCGGCGGCCGTGCGGCCGTCAACGTGGTCAGCGGCTGGTTCAAGGACGAGTTCACCCAGCTCGGCGAGCCGTGGCTCGAGCACGGCGAGCGCTACCGTCGCTCGGAGGAGTTCATCCGCTACCTCCGCGAGATCTGGACGAGCGACGCCGCCGAGCTCAACGGCGACTTCTACCGGCTGCACGACTTCGACCTGAAGCCGAAGCCGCTGGCCAGCGAGGGACGTCCGCACCCGGAGATCTTCCAGGGCGGCAACTCCTCCGACGCCAAGGCGATGGCCGGCCGCGTCTCGGACTGGTACTTCGCCAACGGCAACACCCCCGAAGGCCTCGCCGCGCAGATCGCCGACGTCAACGCGGTCGCCGGGCCGCTGGGACGTCGGGTCCGCTTCGGGATCAACGGCTTCATCGTCGCCCGCGACACCGAGAAGGAGGCGCGCGACACCCTCAGGGAGATCATCGACAAGGCCGACCGTGAGGCCGTCGAAGGCTTCGGCTCCGCGGTCAAGCAGGCCGGGCAGTCGACCGGCGACAAGACCGGGATGTGGCAGGACTCCAGCTTCGAGGACCTGGTGCAGTACAACGACGGCTTCCGGACCGGACTGATCGGCACGCCCGAGCAGGTCGCCGAGCGGATCGTCGAGCTCAAGAGGGCCGGCGCCGACCTGATCCTCGGCGGCTTCCTGCACTACCTCGAGGACGTGGAGTACTTCGGTCAGCGCGTCCTTCCGATCGTGCGCGAGCTCGAGGCGCAGCAGCTGGAGTCCGTGGCTTGAGCACGACGGAGATCGCCCGACTCGACGCCGAGACCGCGCCGCTGGTGGCGCGGCGGCTGGCCGACGAGCTCGCGCTCGGCGACGGCGGACGCGACCGGGTCAGGGCGCTGCCCTACGACCAGGTCAAGGCGTACGCCGCCGCCGGGCTCGGCGCGCTCACCGTCCCCCTCGAGTTCGGCGGTCCGGCGCTCCCGGCCACGACCGTGGCCGAGGTGTTCCGGCTGGTCTCGTGGGGTGATCCCAACGTCGGCCAGGTCCCGCACAGCCACTTCGTCTTCCTCAACCAGCTCCGGCTGAACGGCACCCGCGAGCAGCAGCAGCGGATCTACAGCGAGGTGCGGGCCGGGGCGCTGGTCGCCAACGCGCAGTCGGAGTTCGGCACCAAGCACGTGCGCGACATCCGCACGACCCTCACGCCGGCCCGGGAGAAGGGGGAGTGGCTGCTGAACGGCGAGAAGTTCTACTGCACCGGCTCGCTCTTCGCCGACTATCTCGCCGTGCTCGCGCGGCGCGACGTCGACGGGCCGCTGCAGGTCGCCTGGGTCCGCGCTGAGACTCCCGGTGTCGAGATCGTCGACGACTGGGACGCCGTCGGGCAGCGTACGACCGGGTCCGGCACGGTGCGCCTCACCGATGTCGCCGTGGCCGAGGAGTGGGTGACGCCGTTCTCGGTCACGTTCGACGTGCCGACTACCTACGGCGCCTTCGCCCAGCTGCTGCACGCGGCCATCGACGCCGGGATCGCCCGGCGCGCGCTGGACGAGGCCTCCGAGTTCGTACGCACGAAGTCCCGCCCCTACGCCGACGCCGTCGCGCTCGCCGGTGCCGAGACGGCCGCACAGGACCCGCTGGTCGTCCAGGCCTTCGGCGAGATGGAGCTGGCCGTACGCAGCGCCGAGGCGCTCCTCGCCGAGGCGGCGCGACGCGTCGACGAGGCCGACGCGGACCTCACCGCGTCATCGGCCGCAGAGGCGAGCCTGGCGGTGGCGGCTGCCCGCGCGTCGACCGCGAAGGTGTCGGTCGACGTCACCAGCCGGCTGCTCGAGGTCTCTGGCACCCGGGCGGCTCTGACGTCCACCAACCTCGACCGCCACTGGCGCAACGCGCGCACCCACACCCTCCACGACCCGGCCGCCTGGAAGGTGCAGCACCTCGGGCGGTGGGCGGTCGACGCCACCCCGCCGCCGCGGCACGGGCAGATCTGACCTCCCCACATCCCCCACACATCCCACGCGAAAGGCAGCGATGAGCACCCTCAAGTTCCACTGGTTCCTCCCGACCAACGGTGGCGACGGCCGTCACGTGATCGGCGGCGGTCACGGTGTCAGCGCGCTGGCGTCGGGCCGTCCGGCGACGGTGCCCTACCTCGGCCAGATCGCCCGCAGCGCCGAGCAGCTCGGCTTCGAGGCTGCGCTGACGCCGACCGGCGCGTGGTGCGAGGACGCCTGGGTGACGACCGCGATGCTCAGCTCCCTCTCGGAGCGGCTGAAGTTCCTGGTCGCCTTCCGGCCCGACTCGGTCTCGCCCTATCTGGCCGCGCAGATGGCGGGCACCTTCCAGAACCTGTCCGGGCAGCGGCTGCTCCTCAACGTCGTCACCGGAGGTGAGGACCACGAGCAGCGGATGTACGGCGACTTCCTGGCCAAGGACGAGCGGTACGAGCGGTGCGGGGAGTTCCTGCACATCGTCCGCCGGCTCTGGGC
The DNA here is from genome assembly GCF_042788075.1 of Nocardioides sp. YIM B13467. Taxonomy (NCBI): domain Bacteria; kingdom Bacillati; phylum Actinomycetota; class Actinomycetes; order Propionibacteriales; family Nocardioidaceae; genus Nocardioides; species Nocardioides sp. YIM B13467. The sequence goes on along the minus strand of NZ_JBHZPJ010000046.1, from coordinate 3,583,085 downwards.
GGGGGAGACGGTGACCTTCTCCGGAAAGCACCTCTCGGTGGAGAACGCGCGACTGGAGCAGCGGCCCACGCCGGTCCCGGACGTCTACTTCGGCGGCTCCTCGCCGGCCGCGCTGGAGGTCGCTGCCGAGCACGCCGACGTCTACCTGACCTGGGGCGAGCCACCGGCCGCGGTCGCGGAGAAGATCGGACGCGTGCAGAAGCTGGCCGCCGACCGCGGCCGCGAGCTCCGCTTCGGGATCCGGCTGCACTCGATCGCCCGCGAGACCTCGTCTGCCGCGTGGGCGGAGGCCGACCGGCTGCTGGAGAACATCTCGGACGAGGACATCGCGCGGGTCCAGGCGGGGCTCTCCCGCAGCGTCTCGGAGGGTCAGCGGCGGATGCTGGAGCTCAACCAGGGCTCGCGCGACGGGCTCGAGGTCTACCCCAACCTGTGGGCGGGCGTCGGGCTGGTCCGCGGTGGTGCCGGGACCGCGCTGGTCGGCTCCTACACCGAGATCGCCGACCTGATCGAGGCCTACCACTCCGTCGGGATCTCGGAGTTCGTGCTCTCCGGCTACCCGCACCTGGAGGAGTCCTACTGGTTCGGCGAGGGCGTCCTGCCCGAGCTCGCGCGTCGCGGCCTGTGGTCCCACCCCGCCCCCGTCGCCGGCCGAGGGGCAGCGGTGCCCTTCGGCGCCGCGGCCCAGTAGGGAGGATCCGGATGTCTGCTGTCACCGCCAAAGCCACCGCCAATCCGAAGCGGGTCGCGCTCGCGGCCTCGGTCGGCGCCACCATCGAGTGGTACGACTTCTTCCTCTACGGCACCGCCGCCGGCCTCGTCTTCGACAAGCTCTACTTCAACGGGCTCAGCGGCACCGCGGCGACCTTCGCCTCCTTCGGCACCTTCGCCGTGGGGTTCCTGGCCCGCCCCGTCGGAGGCCTGATCTTCGGACACTTCGGCGACCGGATCGGTCGCAAGACCATGCTGATCTGGACGCTCGTGATCATGGGAGTGGGCACCTCGCTGGTCGGGCTGCTCCCGACGTACGACTCCATCGGGGTGCTCGCTCCGATCGCGCTCGTGGTGCTCCGGATCCTGCAGGGGATCGGTGTGGGAGGTGAGTACGGCGGCGCGGTGCTGCTGGCCACCGAGTACGCACCGGCCGGGCGCCGCGGCCTCTACGGCAGCTTCGCGCACATCGGTGTCCCGGGCGGGCTGGTGCTCGCCTCCGGGGCGTTCGCGGTGGCGTCACAGCTGCCCGACGCGGCCTTCCTGGCGTGGGGATGGCGGGTCTGCTTCCTGATCTCCATCGTGCTGCTCGCCATCGGCGCCTGGATCCGGCTCTCGATCATGGAGACGCCTTCGTTTCAAGAGGTGCAGGCCGAGAAGAAGGTCTCCAAGCTGCCGGTCGGGGAGCTCTTCCGGCGTCAGCCGCGCACGCTGCTGCTCGGGATGGGGACGCGGTTCGTGGAGGGGTTCACCTACAACCTCTACTCGGTCTTCCTGCTCTCCTACGCGGTGGCTGACGCGGGGCTGAGCCGGTCGGTGGTGCTCAACGCGATCATGGCCGGCGCGCTGCTGGGCGTGGTCATGACCGTCGTCTCCGGAGCGCTGAGCGACCGGTTCGGACGGCGGCCGGTCTACACCGTGGGGGCCGTGCTGGGACTGGTGATCGCCTTCCCGGTCGCGGCCGCGGTGCAGTCCGGCGCGGTGGTGCCGTCGGTGGCGGCCTTCGTCGGTGGGCTGGGTCTGGTCTACGGCACCGTCTACGGGCCGCTGGCGGCGTTCTGGAGCGAGCTGTTCGACACCCGCTACCGGTTCTCCGCGCTCAACGCGCTCTACCAGATCTCAGGAGTGGTGGCCTCCGGGCTGACGCCGCTGATCGCGGCCGCCCTGGTGGCGCTCTCCGATGACCGCTCGCTGTGGTGGGTGGCCGGCTACAACGTCGTGGTCGCCGTGATCAGTCTGACCTGCATGTGGCTGCTGCCGGAGACCCGTGGCGAGAGGCTGCGGGACACGGCGGTGGACGAGGCGCGGGCAGTGCCCGCGAACTCGGTGGTGGCGCGATGACCGATCCACTGCGTACGAATCAGGATCTCGACCCGGCCGCGCTGCGGCAGGCCTTTGGGGTCTTCCCCAGCGGGGTGGTGGCGGTTGCCGCGGTGGTCGACGGCCGCCCTGTCGGCCTGGCGGCGTCGTCGTTCACCTCGGTGTCCCTGGACCCGCCGCTGGTCTCCTTCTCGGTGGCCCGGACCTCGAAGACGTGGCCCGACCTACGGCGCTCCTCGCATCTGGGTGTCACCGTCCTGGCCGAGCACCACGGCGAGGTCTGCCGCCAGCTCGCCGGTCCCGTCGACTCCCGCTTCGACGGCCTCGTGGTCAGCTCGTCCCTCGACGGAGCCCTCACCCTCGACGAGGGCCTGGCGCAGTTCGACTGCACCGTCTACCGCGAGGTCGAGGCCGGCGACCACATCGTCATACTCCTGCAGCTCCACGCNTCGCCATCAGTTGGGGGACCACTTCGTGCGGGCGACCTCGGTCGCGGGCAGCGAGGGGATCACGTTCATCGCCTTGAGCTCGGACCGAAGCAGGTCGGTCGCAATGCCGAGGCGTACGCCGGCGTCGGGTGCCTCCAGGAGTGCCTGCCGGTCGGGCATGGGCAGGGGAGTGGTGGCCGAGATGGTCCAGGAGAGGAACTCGGGGTCCTTCGGGAGCGAGCCGGTGAACGGGTCCTCGCGAAACTCCAGCAGCGCGGCCCGGTAGGCGGTGAAGGTCGCTCGCGCGGTGTCGACGATGGTGTTCGGGACCGCGACGTGATCCTCGGGGAGGTCCTCGACGTCGGCGACGGGGAAGTCGCCCGAGCTGACCAGGCTGTCCATCCGGATCCGGTCGACCGCGAGCACCTCGAGGTCGAAGGAGCCGTCCTCGTGCCGCTCCACCTCGGTGATCAGCAGCTTCACCCCGACACGGTAGAGCGACTGGGCGCCGGTCTCGCCGACCTCGTAGCCCTCGCGGATCGCGACCGAGCCGAAGTGGCGCTCCTCCTCTTCCTGGCGGAGCAGGTGGTGCACCATCGCGCGGTAGCGGTCCTCGAAGACGCGCAGCGGCAGCGTCACGCCGGGAAACAGGACCGCGTTGAGCGGGAACATGGGTAGTCGCTGGCGCTCGTTCACGGGCACCAACCTATGGGGGCCGCGGGCGTGTGCGCCCGCGAACCCCCGTGTTGTTTCAGCTGCCGACCCGAGCCGTCAGTCGTGGTAGACCGCCCGGTCGATCTTGGTGTGGTAGCGCTGGCCTGTGGCGGAGCCGAGGAGCGCCCCGACGAGCATCACGGCCAGGAGCGCGACGCCGGCGATCACGGCGCCCCAGCTGAGCTGGTCGGTGCTCAGCCCCACGCTGGGCAGGTCGACCTGCCGCATGATGTCGTAGCTGGAGCCGAACAGCGCGCCGGCGACGGCAGCGATGATCATCGCCACGATCGCCACGATCCACACGCCCAGGCCCTGTCGGCGGGCGTCGAAGCGGGACATCCGTGCGGCGACGTATCCACCGGCGTAGTAGCCGACGAACATCACCACGGCGAGCGTGATCGCTGCCGCGATGCCGACCGAGCCGGATATCTCCTGCAGGTCCGTCTGGGTCCAGTTCTCGTTGGTGTCGACCGCCGAGGCGACGGCGCCGATGATCGCTCCGAGGACGACGGTCAGCCCGACGGCGACCAGCCAGCCGAAGAAGCAGGCGCCCCAGTTCATGCCTCCGTAGGTGTCGTGGAGGGCGGCGTGTCGGCCCTCCTCGACATGGCGGTGGTGCTCGACGGCGTCTCCCGGGCGCGGCTGGCCGACCTCGCCGTCGGCGTTGTGTGGGCGCTCGACGCGGTCGTCGTGACCGACGACCGCCGGACCACCTGGGTGGTAGTCGCGGGTCGCGGCGTGGTCCTCGTCGAACCCGGCGCGGCTCTCGTCGGCATGTTTGTGCTCTCGGTGGAAAAGTCCGGTCCGTGCCATGACGTTCCTCCCTTGGTGGGTCAGACCTCCGGGTACCCGGATCGGGGCGGCCGCATGCGCTCCCGGCCGCGTGTCGCGCAACGTCCACGTGGCGTCGGCAGATCGGCTCCGGACCCCGCCCACTCGTAGACTTGAGGCATGATCCGCCGCATCGACCTGAGGGGTGCCGACAGAGGCTCCGCTTCGACCATCGACTACCGCGCCGCCGTGCCGCGTGCCGAGTTCGACATCGAGGCGGCCACTCATGCGGTGCAGCCGATCATCGACGCCGTCCGCGAGCGCGGCCAGGAGGCGATCGCCGAGTTCTCCGAGAGGTTCGACGGCGTGCGCGTCGACGACATCCGGGTCCCGGCCGCGGCGCTGACCAAGGCCCTCGACGAGCTCGACCCGGCGATCCGCGCCGGGCTCGAGGAGTCGATCGCGCGGCTGCGTACGACCTGTGCCGCCGAGCTCGAGCAGGACGCGGTCACCGACCTGGCGCCCGGCGCCCGGGTGACGCACCGCAAGGTGCCGGTGGGGCGCGTGGGGCTCTATGTGCCTGGTGGTCTGGCTCCGCTGGTCTCCTCGGTGCTGATGAACGTCGTTCCGGCGCAGGTCGCCGGGGTGCCCTCGATCGCCCTGGCCTCGCCGCCGCAGAAGGAGTTCGGAGGGCTTCCGCAGCCCACCATCCTGGCCGCGTGCGCGCTGCTCGGCGTCGATGAGGTCTACGCCGTGGGCGGTGCCCAGGCGATCGCGATGTTCGCCTACGGGGTCGACCCGTGCGAGCGAGTCGACATGGTCACCGGTCCCGGCAACATCTACGTCGTCACCGCGAAGCGTCTGCTCAAGGGGCAGGTCGGGATCGACTCCGAGGCTGGCCCGACCGAGATCGCGATCCTCGCCGACGAGACCGCCGAGGCCGCCTACGTCGCCGCCGACCTGATCTCCCAGGCCGAGCACGACCCGCTGGCCGCATCGGTGCTGGTCACCGACTCCGAGACGCTTGCCGCCGACGTGGAGGCCGAGCTCGACAAGCAGGTCGCCGCGACCAAGCACGTCGAGCGGATCCGTACGTCACTGACCGGTGCGCAGTCGGGCATCGTGCTCGTCGACGACATCGACCAGGGCGTCGACGTCGTGAACGCGTACGCCGCCGAGCACCTCGAGATCCACACCGCCGACGCCGCCCGGGTCGCCGGCCGGATCCGCAACGCCGGCGCGATCTTCGTCGGTTCCTACGCTCCGGTGTCGCTGGGCGACTACTGCGCCGGGTCCAACCACGTGCTGCCCACCGGCGGCTGCGCCTGCCACTCCTCGGGTCTCTCGGTGCGGGCCTTCACCAAGTCGATCCACGTCGTCGACTACTCCCGCGAGGGGCTGGCCGCGGTCAAGGACCACGTGGTCACACTCGCCGAGGCCGAGGACCTGCCGGGCCACGGCGCGGCCGTGTCGGTGAGGTTCTCATGAGCTGGCCACCGATCCGCGCCGAGCTCGCCGGGATCGAGCCCTACGGCGCTCCGCAGCTGGACGTCCCGGTCCAGCTCAACGTCAACGAGAACCCCTACCAGCCCTCCGCCGAGACGGTCGCCGACATCGCGGCCAGCGTCGGCGAGGCGGCGCGCACGCTCAACCGCTACCCGGACCGCGAGTTCGTCGCGCTGCGGGAGGGGCTGGCTGCGTACCTCTCCTCGGACGTGGAGGCGCAGATCGCGCCGGAGCAGGTGTGGGCCGCCAACGGGTCCAACGAGGTGATGCTGCAGCTGCTGCAGGCCTTCGGTGGTCCGGGGCGCACCGCGATCAGCTTCGCGCCGACCTACTCGATGTATCCGGAGTACGCCCGCGACACCAACACCGAGTGGGTCGTCGGACACCGCGAGAGCGACTTCGCGATCGATCTGGAGAAGGCACGGGCGCTGGTCGAGGAGACCCGGCCCCACGTCGTACTGCTGCCGAGCCCCAACAACCCCACCGGCACCGCGCTGCCGCCGGAGGCGGTCACCGTGCTGTGCGAAGCGGTCGGCGACGGCGGCATCGTGGTGGTCGACGAGGCCTACGGCGAGTTCCGGCGGACCGGGGTGCCCTCGGCGCTGGAGCTGCTCTCCGAGCACCGCAACCTGGTGGTCACCCGCACGATGTCGAAGGCGTTCGCCGGAGCCGGGCTGCGGCTCGGCTACCTGGCGGCCGACCCGGCGATCTGTGACGCGATCCGCGTCGTACGCCTGCCCTACCACCTCTCCGCGGTGACCCAGGCGGCGGCGAGCGCCGCCCTGCGGCACGCGCCGGAGCTGCTGGGCTACGTGGCCGATCTTCGCGAGGAGCGGGACACGCTGGTCGAGTGGCTGCGCGAGCAGCGGCTCGAGGTCGCCGACTCGGACGCCAACTTCGTCCTCTTCGGGCGCTACGCCGACCGGCACGCGGTCTGGCAGGGGCTGCTCGACCGCGGAGTGCTGATCCGCGAGACCGGGCCCGACGGATGGCTGCGGGTCTCGGTCGGGACGCCCGACGAGATGACCGCTTTCAAGCAAGCTTTGACCGATGTGAACGGAGCACGAGCATGAGCAGGATCGCCCGGATCGAGCGGGAGACCTCGGAGTCGAAGGTGGTCGTCGAGGTGAACCTCGACGGCACCGGACGGGTGGACGTCTCGACGGGTGTCGGGTTCTACGACCACATGCTGACCGCCTTCGGACGGCACTCTCTCGTCGACCTGACCGTGCACTCCGAGGGCGACGTGCACATCGACGCCCACCACACCGTCGAGGACACCGCGATCGTGCTCGGCCAGGCGCTGCGCCAGGCGCTGGGGGACAAGAAGGGCATCCGTCGCTACGGCGATGCGACCGTCCCGCTCGACGAGGCGCTCGTACGCTGCGTCGTGGACGTCTCCGGCCGCCCCTACTCGGTCCACACCGGCGAGCCGGAGGGCCAGCAGTACGTGCTGCTCGGCGGCTCGGGGGTGCCCTACCTCGGCTCCCTGACCCAGCACATCTTCGACTCCATCGCCCACCACGCCCACCTGACGATGCACGTCAACGTGCTCGCCGGGCGCGAGCCGCACCACATCGTGGAGACGCAGTTCAAGGCGTTCGCGCGGGCGTTCCGCGACGCGATCGCCTACGACCCGCGCGAGACCGGGATCCCGTCGACGAAGGGCGCACTGTGAGCGAGCGTCAGCGAGTGAACAATCGTGTCAATACAGCGCCGCGTTCGTATGCTGGCGCTTGCGCTACGGACGTGGTGCTGTGAGTGCTCCGTCGGTGGTGGTGCTCGATTACGGCTCCGGAAACGTACGCTCCGCCGTCCGCGCCGTTGAGCGCGCCGGTGCCTCGGTCGAGCTGACCGGTGACCTCGACGCCGCGATGGCGGCCGACGGTCTGCTGGTGCCCGGTGTGGGTGCTTTCGAGGCCTGCATGAAGGGTCTGCGTGCGATCCGCGGCGAGCGGATCATCGCCCGGCGTCTCGCCGGCGGCCGTCCGGTCATGGGGATCTGCGTCGGCATGCAGATCCTCTTCGAGACCGGTATCGAGCACGGTGTCGAGACCGAGGGGTGCGGCGAGTGGCCCGGCGTCGTCGAGCGCCTCCAGGCGCCGATCGTGCCCCACATGGGCTGGAACACGCTCGACGTGCCGTCCGGGACGTCCCTGTTCGCGGGCGTCGAGAAGGAGCGGTTCTACTTCGTGCACTCCTACGGCGTACGCGACTGGACCCTGGTCACCAACGACCGCACCGTCGCGCCGCTGGTCACCTGGGCCGAGCACGGTGGCGACCGGTTCGTGGCCGCCGTCGAGAACGGCCCGCTGAGCGCCACCCAGTTCCACCCGGAGAAGTCCGGCGACGCCGGCGCCGCGGTTCTGCGCAACTGGGTGTCCTCCTTGAAGGCGGCGTAGGTGGCCCAGACCGGAGCCCGGGCGAAGGCCCGTGCCGAGCGCGAGCGGCAGGCCGCCAAGGCCGCCGAGGAGCGTGCCGCCCGGGCGGCCAGGTCCGCCGAGCGACGGGCCCGTCGTGAGCGTCTGACCGGATGGGTTCCGGCTCGCCGGTCCCGGCCGAACAGTGCGCTCGCTGAGCGCCGTCGGCGCAACGTACGGATCCTGATCGTCGTTCTGCTTCTCCTCAACGCGCTCGTCTACCTCGTCACCGAGGACGTCGGCACGGTGGTCTTCGCAGGCATAGCGTCGGTGCTGGTCGCGCCTGTGGTCTACACGCTGCTGTTCCGCCGCTAAAGTGGCCAGATGGCAGCCAAGACGACCTGGACCGACGCCGATCCGGTGGGTTTCATCGAGGCTGTCGAGCCTCCGGGTCGCCGTCGGGATGCCGCCACGCTGCTGGAGTTGATGCGGCGCGCCACCGGGCTGGAGCCTCGGATGTTCGGGTCCGCGATCGTGGGTTTCGGCGAGTACCACTACAAGTACGCCAGCGGCACCGAGGGCGATGCCCCGGCCGCGGGTTTCTCGCCCCGCAAGGCCGCCTCGGTCGTCTACCTCAACGACGGCATCTCGGCCTACGAAGACCTCCTCGCCCGCCTCGGTCCGCACACCCACGGCGTCGGCTGCCTCTATCTCAAGGACGTCGCCGCGGTCGAGCTGAGCGTTCTGGAGGAGATCGTTCGACGCTCGTACGCCACCCTGACCGGCGGCACCTACGGCAAGCGCGCCGCGGAGGGATGAGCGTCGTGAACGACACTTTCGCGAAGGCTCACCTGCACGACAAACTCCGTGGCGTCCGGGAGGCGCTGGTGTGGAAGCTCGAGGGACTCTCCGAACATGACGTCCGCCGCCCGATGACGCCGACGGGCACCAACCTGCTCGGGCTGGTCAAGCACAACGCCCTCTCCGACGCCCGCTACTTCGGCGAGGTCTTCGGCCGTACGCCGCCGGTCGACCTCCCGCCGTGGGACACCGCCGGATGGTGGGATGCCACCCACCGGGCGACAGAGCATGAGACCAGGGCCGACGTCCTCGACCTCGCCGCCCGCGTCTGGTCCCACGTGGACGCCACCATCGAGGCGCTCCCCATCGACGCTCCCGGCTACGTGCCGTGGTGGGACGAGGACGTCATGCTCTTCAACGTCATGGCCGCCCGCCTCTGCGACGCCACCCGTCACGCCGGCCACGCCGACATCCTCCGTGAGACCATCGACGGCTCGGTCGGCGTGAACCCCGGGAGCGACTGAGTACGGTTCAGGCTCGTGGCCGCCGGATGTAGTGTCGGGACATGACCGACTACGAGGTCTCCAGGTCCGCGGTCCTTCCCTGCGACATCGGGCGCGTGCACGCGCTGCTCGATGACTTCCATGAGTGGCCGTCCTGGTCGCCCTGGGAGGAGCTCGACCCGGACATGTCGCGCACCTACTCGGGAGCCGAATCCGGTGTCGGCGCGCGCTATGCCTGGTCGGGCAACAAGCGCGCGGGGGCCGGCGCGATGGAGATCACCGAGTCGAGCCCCGAGCACATCGAGGTCGCGCTGGAGTTCCTGAAGCCGTTCAAGAGCCGGAGCACGGTGAGCTTCGACCTGGCCACTGTCGCCGACGGTACGCAGCTGAAGTGGACCCACACAGGGTCGGTGAGCGGTGTGATGGGGCTGATGACCAAGTTCTACTCGATGGAGAAGGCGATCGCGCCCGACATGGAGAAGGGACTGGCCAAGCTGGCGACCGTGGCCGCGCGGCCGGCAGGCACGGACTGAGTCCGTCGGCGCGGCGCCGAAACCGATTGCGTACCGATCCCGGCGCGACCTAGGTTGCCGGACATGACACCTCGGCGGTTCGGGATCTGTATCGATGCCAACGACCCGGAGCGGGTCGCGGGATTCTGGGCAGCGGTGCTGGGCCGGGAGACCGAGACGAGTGGCGAGGAGATCCGTCTGCTGCCACGAGCGGAGGACGACCTCCGGATCCGGTTCGTGCCCACGGACGCGCCGAAGACACTGGCGAACCCGCACCATCTCCATCTGACCAGCAGCCTGCCCGATGACCAGCATCTGACCGTCGACCGGCTGATCGGCCTCGGGGCCACCCACCTCGACGTGGGGCAGCGGCCGGACGAGGACCACATCGTGCTCGGCGACCCTGAGGGCAACGAGCTGTGCGTGATCCCGGCCGGCAACCGGTGGCTGGAGGGGACGGGCTTCCTGGGAGAGGTCGCCGCGGACGGGTCGCGGGAGAACGGGATCTTCTGGAGTGCGGCGCTCGGCTGGCCGCTGGTCTGGGACGAGGACGGCGAGACCGCGGTCGCGACCCCGTCGGGCAGCGCCAAGGTCGCCTGGGGCGGGCCGCCACCGGTGCCGCGTGGGCCGCGGGACCGGTTCCGTTTCGACCTGATCGCGCCCGAGGACACCGGCCCTGCCGACGAGATCAGCCGCCTCATCGGGCTCGGGGCGACGGTCGTCGCCGAGACGTACGGTGACGGGCGGTGGGCGAGGATGACCGACCCGGACGCGTACGAGTTCGAGGTGTTGGCGCCGCGCTGAGGGTGTTCCTTGGGCAAGGTATGCAGCCGGAGGGCCGCTTCCCGTGCGGAGCTCTGCGAGGGATGTGTTCCTTCGCCTGCATACCTTGATGAAGGAACCGTCTCGCAACGGGACGGCGGGGCAGGGGTGGCGGCGCACAGAACATAGGATCGCCCCATGGGTGACTACCTCGAGCTCCTGCCGGCCGTCGATGTGAAGGGCGGGCAGGCGGTGCAGCTCGTCCAGGGCGTGGACGGGTCGGAGAAGCGCTTCGGCGATCCCTTCGAGGCCGCGCTGAGGTGGCAGGAGACCGGGGCCGAGTGGATCCATCTGGTCGACCTCGATGCCGCGTTCGGCCACGGCAACAACCGCGAGATCCTCGCCGGGATCGTCGGCAAGCTCGACATCAAGGTCGAGATGAGCGGTGGGATCCGCGACGACGAGTCGCTCGAGGCCGCGATGGCGACCGGCTGCCGCCGCGTCAACATCGGCACCGCCGCGCTGGAGAACCCGGAGTGGACCCGGCAGGCGATCGCGACCTACGGCGACCGAGTCGCGGTGGGGCTGGACGTACGCGGGCGAACCCTCGCCGCACGCGGTTGGACCAAGGACGGCGGCGACCTCTACGAGACGCTCACCCGCCTCGACTCCGAGGGCTGCGCGCGCTACGTCGTCACCGACGTCAACAAGGACGGCATGCTCCAGGGCCCCAACCTCGACCTGCTTCGCGCGGTCTGCGAGGCCACCGACCGCCCGGTCGTGGCGAGCGGGGGAGTGACCACCATCGACGACATCGAGGCACTGATGGGCCTGGTGGAGATCGGCGTGGAGGGTGCGATCGCCGGTACGGCGCTCTACACCGGCTCCCTGGACCTCGCCGAGGCGCTCGACCTCACTCTCGGCCGGCCACGTGGGGACCAGTCATGAGCCTTTCCGTACGCGTCATCCCCTGCCTCGATGTCGACGCCGGTCGCGTCGTCAAGGGGATCAACTTCAAGGAGCTGCGCGACGCCGGCGACCCGGTGGAGCTGGCCGCGACGTACGACAAGGAAGGCGCCGACGAGCTCACCTTCCTCGACATCTCCGCCTCCCACGAGGGACGGGCGACGACGCTCGAGATCGTCACCCGCACCGCTGAGCAGGTCTTCATCCCGCTCACCGTCGGCGGCGGGATCCGCAGCGTCGACGACGTGGACCGGATGCTTCGTGCGGGCGCCGACAAGATCGCGGTCAACACCGCCGCCATCGTCCGCCCCGAGCTGATCGCCGAGATCGCCGATCGGTTCGGCAACCAGGTTCTCGTGCTCTCCGTCGACGCCCGCCGGGCGCCCGGGACCGACTCCGGCTTCGAGGTCACGACTCATGGCGGGCGCAAGTCCGCGGGGATCGATGCCATCGAGTGGGCCGCGAAGGCCGTCGAGCTCGGCGCCGGCGAGATCCTGCTCAACGCGATGGACGCCGACGGCACCGAGGACGGCTTCGACATCGACCTGATCAAGGCCGTACGCAGCGAGGTGACCGTTCCGGTCATCGCCTCCGGCGGCGCAGGCAAGGCCGAGCACTTCCCGCCCGCGGTCGAGGCCGGCGCCGACGCGGTGCTCGCAGCGACGATCTTCCACTTCGGCAAGGTGCGGATCGGCGAGGTCAAGCAGGCGCTCTCCGGCGCCGGCGCGCCTGTTCGCTGACGGGTCGCCTGCGGCAGAATCCCGCCATGGCGGGATTCTGCCTCCGTTCCCTGGATAGCCCAGGGCGCTATCGCACACCTGGGTCGCCCGCGCCGCCACCGCACACCCCGCCGCTGAGACAGGCTGGCCTGGCGCTTTTTCCCGCCATGGCGGGAAAATGCCGCGACCCCGCGCGGACACGCCGCGCAGATTCCCGCCATGGCGGGAATCTGCGCCGCGGCGCCGACAACTAGCTCAGCAGCGCATCCGGGATCTGCCCGTGGCGTACGCGCTGGGGGTGGTTACCGACGTCGAGGTAGGCGAGCTCCTCGCCGGTGCGGAAGTCGATCACGGCGACCGCGTCGGCGTCAGACAGCGACGCCCAGCAGGTGTTGCCGATGCCTTCGGTGGTCCAGTAGGGCTTGCCGTAGTAGTGGCCGGTGGTCTCTTCGTCGAGGATCGTGTGCTCGCCGCTGGAGCGGTCGACCATCGCGACGTAGTCGTCCATCGTGCCCGCCGCACACAGCGTCTCGCCCTTGGAGTCGATCGAGAGACCGTGGTGTGCGGAGTCGTTGACGTAGAGCTCGCGCGGCAGCTGGGTGCGCTTGGGAAGCTGGATGACTCGCGTGACGGCGCCGGTGCGTGGCTCCTCGACGGAGCCGGTGGAGTAGCCGACCTTTCCGTCGATGTCGGCCGCCCGGGTGTCGAACTCAACGATCCCGTGCAGGAACGACATCTGGAAGTAGATGAACCGCTCGCCGGGGGCGACCGCCATGGGACGTACGGCTGAGGAGATCGAGGGGTAACCGGCCTCCTCCAGCTCCTTGCCCATCTCCCAGCGTTGGGAGACCTCGAAGGTGGGCTCGTCGACGATCTCGAACCAGCGGTCGCCCTTGATCGCGTCGTGGATCGGGCCGATCTTGATCGGCGGAAGCAGGTCGGTGCCGGGGATGGTGCCGAGGCCGAGCTGGTCGAGGTTGATCAGCGGCAGCGAGTCGAGGGAGATCTCCTTCTGGTCGCCGGGCAGGTAGACGCGGCCGATGGAGGCGTGGAAGATGCGCGAGCCGTCCTCGGAATAGTTGTTCTCGTGGGGCGTCTCGCCCGACTCGAACGTACGCAGCCGCTCACCCGTCCGCGGGTCGCCCGCGCCGCCCATCCAGTACTCGTGCACCGAGCGCGAGGTCGAGTCCGAGACCAGCAGCTTGGTGCCGTCGGGGGAGAGGCCCATGTGGTCGGTGCGGTGGCCGTCCATCTGCTGCTCGACCACGACGGAGTCCGGCGAGCCCGCGAGCGCCTTCTCGATGTCGATCCAGACGACGTCGGTGAGGCTGGGACGCGAGACCGCCAGCAGCTTGCCGTCCCGGGTCGTGAACATGTCGTCCACGAGCTGGTCGTTGCCTTCGCCGGGGCCGTAGCGGACGAGGTAGTACATCGCCAGCCGCTCGGGATCCTGGTGGATCTCGGCGATCTCCTCGTCCTTGTCCGGCACCAGGTCGATGTCCTTGCGCAGCACCTCGAAGCTGCGGGCATCGACGATCGAAGCCGTCCCGTCCCAGTTGTTGCCCACGACCATCACGTCCCGCAGCTCTGATGTCGCGCTCGCGCTCACCGCTGGAGCGGCTGTGCTGAGTGAGAATACGAAGAGCATGGCGACGGTGACTGCTGCCGCACGACGCATCGTGGGACCTCCTGGGGGATTCGGTTATCTGAGACACAACGTCTCGGGCCGCCGGGAGGTTACGGCCGCCACAACGGGAACGGGTCGTAACATGGATGCATCCGAAGAAGGTGTACGCGTCATAGCGACGCCGACAGGCGCGCTACTGCCGGGTGGGTCGCCTCTAGGCCGCCCCGCCGATGCGGATCAGGCCGGCGACTGCATCAGCTCGGCGAAGGTCACCGCGTCCTTCGGGGCCTCGATCTCGTACGTCTCGCCCCAGCCGGTCATGATCATTTCGACGCTCTGACCGGCGATCTCGAAGCTCACCTTCTGCATCAGATCATCCGCGTCGAGCCAGTAGTCATAGACCAGGCCGTCTTCGAGATCGACCTTCTTCAGGATCTCAGTGTCGATGCCGGCGTCCTCGGAAGCCTTCTCCGGGTCAACGGTCACCTCGTAGTGGGTGGTGTCGGCGCCCGCGAGCTTCTCCTCGCCGATCTTCTTCACGTCAGTGACCGCGGGCTTGATGTCCTCGGCATGGAATGCCGGGTTCATCGAGCCCATCTCCGAGATCGCTGCGCCGAACGGGTCGTTGGGGTCGTCGGGGTCGCTGACGATCCACTGATCGCCAAGGTCGGCGCTGTGGACGTACCACTTCTCGTTGACCAGCACGATCTTCATCTCGTCGCCCTCGATATCAACAGTCATGTCAGCGGCCAGGTCAACCTCGTTCCCGCCGAGGACCAAGTCGGCCTCCAGGACTGGTGCCGCGGAGCCAGTGATCTCGAAAGGACCTGGTGAAGCGGTACGTCAGGAAGACTCGAGCATTCCGAGTTCGGCTGTGGTGCGCGCCTTGATCGGCGCCTCGACGTCCTTCGGCGTGCCCCACTCGGACATATGCACCCTGTCGGTGCGGCCCGCGACGTCGAAGGTGACCTTGATCATCAGGTCGTTCTCGTCGATCCAGAACTCATAGACGAGCTTGCCCTGATGGCCTTGGGCACGCAGTCCCTCGGCATTGATCGTGCTTCCGCTGGGCGCCAGCTCGGGATCAAGGGTCATCGAATAATGAGTGGTGTTGGTTCCATCAACGACCTCGGTCCCCACGCGCTTCAGCGCGATGGCGGTCTCACGCGCGTCCTTGACCAGCGTCACTGGATTCAGAGTCCGCACGTAGCCGAACTGGGCTCCGACGGGATCGCGAGGATCGGTCGGATCGGCCGCGACCCAGCCCTTGGCAAGGGACTTGTCCTTGACGTAGACGCGCCCGTTCTTCCACCGCACGAGGAGCGGCTGGACAGTGGACATGCTCAGATCGGATGCAAGCATGTCCGACTCGTCGTTGAGCACGATGTCAGCCCTGATGCTGTCGCCGCCGCTGTCGATGCGCATGTGCAGGGTGTTGGCCTTGAGGGCGGCGCTGATGGCTCGATCAGCGAACTCCTCGGGACCGATCGCGGAACTGGTGTCGGGAGTGGCGCTGCCGCAGCCGGTGATGGCAAGGACGGTAGCGGTGGCGATCAGGAAACGGGCCCGACCGCGGAGGCCGTGCGGGCGCGGCTGATGGCTCGTGTGCATGAGACTACTCTCGTCGTAGAAGCCCGTATGTGCAGGTCAACCGAGCAATGTAAGGGGCCCGCCTTGGCGGATTCAGAAGCCGAGACTGGCATTCTCCAACTGAGTGATCCGCTCCGCCGGACCATCGAAGGACAAGCCCTTCACCTCGTGCCGCCCGAAGCAGAAGAGCATGAGCTCGCCGACCGGGCCGGTGATGATGACGGGCTCCTCGCCGGCGCGGAGGGTGGCAGTGTCGGTGCCGTTGCTCACCACGAGCGGGGTCTGAGCCGAGCGGACCAGGCCCTTGCCGAGCAGCTTCAGGGTGCGCCAGAGGTCTCGCTCGGCAGCGGCGGGGAGCGTACGCGGATCCCAGCCCGGCTGGGCGCGGCGGAGGTCCTCGTGGTGGACGAAGAACTCGACGGTGTTGACGGCCCTTTCGACGGGACCGAGTGCGAACGGCGTGCCCTTCGGGTCGCGGAGGCGGGCGGCGAGAGCCTCGAGCGGCTGGGCGGCGTACGCAGCCTCCGCCTTCCTCAGCACGGGCGCGAGCGGCGCCAGGAGGATGCCGGGCGCCGCCCACGGGCGGCGTTCGCGCACGAGCAGATGCACCAGCAGGTCCTTGACCTCCCAGCCTTCGCAGAGCGTGGGGGCCGTCGGCCCGAGGGAGACGGCGGTGTCGCACAGGGCGATGCGCTCGGAGCGCGCGAAGGAAGCCACGGCCTGCACCTTATCGAGCCAATCCAGAGCTGGGCGGTTTCAAAAAAATTCGTCGCAGCCACGGTGCTGACCTAGGCTTTACCTCGAGATGAGCGACGAGGAACAAATTCCCCAACGGGCCACGACGACCGACGGGTTCAAAGTTCTCGGAGTCGCGATCCGGCGCGAGTGGGCGGTCTTCACCCTCTCGACTCTGGGCTCCGCGCTCTTCGGCGCGCTGACCGTCGCCGACGCCTGGGTGCTGGGCTGGTCCACCGACCATGTGCTGGTGCCTGCGCTGCGTGAAGGCGAGATCGGCGCCGGCTGGCTGTGGGCCGTGGTCGGGCTCTTCGTCGGTGTCGCGATCCTGCGGGCTGTCGGGGTGGTGGCGCGGCGGCTGGGTGCCGGGGTGATGCAGTACCGCATGCAGGCCCATTCGCGTCGCGCGGTCACCCGCCAATACCTCGCGCTTCCCCTCGCCTGGCACCACCGGCACCCGACCGGGCAGCTGCTCTCCAACGCCAACTCCGACGTCGAGGCGTCCTGGGCGCCGATCGCGCCGCTGCCGATGGCTGTCGGGACCCTTGCGATGATGGTGATCGCGATCGGGCAGATGTTCTGGACCGACGTCGTCCTGGCCTCGGTCGCGATCCTCGTGTTCCCGGCGGTCGTCATCGCCAACCTGGTCTTCCAGCGCTTCTCCTCCCCGCTGATGACCCGCGCCCAGCAGCTGCGCGCCGAACTCTCCGGGATCGCCCACGAGTCCTTCGACGGTGCCCTCGTCGTCAAGACGCTGGGCCGCGAGGCCGAGGAGACCACACGCTTCCAAGACAAGGCCCAGGAGCTGCGCGACGTCAACATCCACGCCGGACGGATCCGCGCCGCCTTCGACCCGATCCTGGCCGCGTTGCCCAACGTCGGGGTCCTCGCCGTCCTGGCCGTCGGCGTCGGCCGCGTCTCCAGCGGTGCCGCGGCACCCGGTGACGTCGTCCAGATCAGCTTCCTGCTCACCATCGTCGCGTTCCCGATCCGTTCCTTCGGCTGGCTGCTGGGCGAGTTCCCGCGCAGCGTGGTCGGCTACCGGCGGGTCCAGCGGGTGCTGGACGCGACCGGCCGCCTGGCCTACGGCACCGCGACGACCAGCCGCGAGCCGACCGGCGCCCGCGTCCGGGTCGACGGCATCTCCTACGCCTACGCCGACGGCCCGACGCTCCTCGACGGTGTCGACTTCGAGGTCGAGCCGGGGCGTACGGTCGCGATCGTCGGCGAGACCGCCGCCGGCAAGAGCACCCTGACCATGCTCCTCGCGCGGCTGGTCGACCCCGAGGCGGGCCGGATCACCCTGGACGGCACCGATCTGCGCGACCTGGGCGCGGGGGAGTGGGCCCGGGTGGCGGCGCTGGTGCCGCAGACGGCCTTCGTCTTCGACGACTCCGTACGCGGCAACGTCACCCTCGGCGCCGACCTCACCGACGACGAGGTCTGGTCCGCGCTCAAGGCCGCCCAGGCCGACGGCTTCGTCACCGCGCTTCCGAACGGGCTCGACACCACCCTCGGCGAGCGCGGGGCAAGCCTCTCAGGCGGGCAGCGCCAGCGCCTCGCCCTGGCCCGTGCGCTCGTACGCCGCCCACGACTCCTGATCCTCGACGACGCCACCTCGGCGGTCGATCCCGAGGTCGAGCAGCGCATTCTCGCAGCGCTGCGGAGCGGCGCAGACAGCGGAGCGCTACGGAGCGGAGCCGGTGACACCAGCCTCGTCGTGGTCGCCTACCGCAAGGCCACGATCGCGCTCGCCGACGAGGTCGTGCACCTCGAGGACGGCCGCATCCGCGACCGCGGCACCCACACCGAGCTGCTCGCCCGCGACGAGTCCTACGCCCGTCTGGTGAACGCCTACGAGACCCCGGAGACCATCCAGTGACCGCCACCCTCGAGCCCGAGACCCGGGTCGGCAGCGGCGAGGAGCTCGGCGCCATCGAGACCATCCGCCGGGGCATCAAGCACTCCCCGGAGCTGGTCGAGGGCATCCGTGGCACCTTCGCGCTGGCCGTGATCGCGAGCATCGGGCAGGTCGTCGTACCTGTCGTCGTCCAGCAGACCCTCGACAACGGCCTGAGCGGTCCGGACGGACCCGACCTCGGCTACGTCCTGCGCGCCGGCCTCATCGCGGTGGTCGCCATCGCCGTCACTGGCTGGGCATCGTTCAAGATGACCAGCCGGCTCTTCACCGCCGCCGAGCGAGGCCTGGCGACGCTGCGTACGAAGGCATTCCGGCACGTCCACGACCTGCCGATGCTCACCCAGTCGACCGAACACCGCGGGGCGCTGGTCTCGCGGGTGACCAGCGACGTCGACCAGGTCAGCCAGTTCATCGTCTTCGGCGGTCTGCTCTTCATCGTCAGCATCGGGCAGATGCTGATCGCCACCGTCGTGATGGTGATCTACTCCTGGCAGCTCGCGATCCTGGTGTGGCTCTGCTTCGGCCCGCTCTTCCTGAGCCTGCGGTTCTTCCAGCGCAAGCTGTCCGCGGCCTACACCCTCTCCCGCCGCCAGGTCGCCAAGATGCTCTCCGCGGTCTCCGAGCCGGTCGTCGGTGCGGCGGTGGTGAAGGCGTACGCCGTCGAGGACCGCACCCAGGAGCGCATCGACCGCGAGATCGACGCCACCAGCGCCGCCCAGATCAAGGCGCAGGCCTACACCTCGGTCTTCTTCAGCCTCGGTGGCCTCTCCGGCGGCCTCGCCAACGCCGGCGTGATCGTCGGCGGTGTCCTGCTGGCGCTCGCTTACCAGGGCACCGGCGGCGCGCTGACCGTCGGCGAGATTCTGGCCTTCGCATTCCTGGTGACGCTGTTCGTCGGCCCGGTGCAGATGGGTACGCAGATCCTCACCGACGCGCAGAACGCGATCGCCTCCTGGCGGCGCACGATCGGGATCCTGGACACGCCCGCCGACCTCGTCGACCCGGGCGCGGCCGGCACGGTTCTGCCCCGCGGTCCGCTCTCGATCGAGTTCGACGCGGTCACCTTCGCCTACCCCGGCGGCCGCCCGGTCCTGCACGACATCTCCTTCGAGATCGCGCCCGGCCGCCGGGTCGCCGTGGTCGGCGAGACCGGCTCGGGGAAGTCGACGATCGCGAAGCTGCTCACCCGGGTGATGGACGTGACCGACGGCCGGGTCCGTCTCGACGGCGTCGACGTACGCGAGATCGGCAACGCCTCGCTGCGCACCAGCGTCGTGCTCGTCCCGCAGGAGGGCTTCCTCTTCGACTCCACCCTGGCCGAGAACGTCCGTTACGGGCGGCTCGACGCGACCGACGAGGAGATCGAGGAGGCCGCCCGGATTCTCGGCCTGGGGGACTGGTTGGCCGGTCTCCCCGCCGGCGTCCGCACCAGTGTCGGTCAGCGCGGCGAGTCGCTCTCGGCCGGCGAGCGCCAGCTCGTGGCACTCCTGCGGGCCCAGCTGGCCGATCCCGACCTGCTCGTCCTCGACGAGGCCACCTCGGCGGTCGACCCGCGGCTGGAGATGCGGATCAACCGGGCGCTGGAGCGCCTGATGAGCGGCCGTACGTCGGTCACCATCGCCCACCGGCTCTCCACCGCCGAGGCGGCCGACGAGGTGATCGTCGTCGACGCCGGAAACCTCGTCCAGCGCGGCCCGCACAGCGACCTGGTGGCACAGGCAGGCTCGACGTACGCACGCCTGCACGCCTCCTGGGTCGCCCAGCAGGGCAGCTGATCAGGCCGCCAGCACCGTGAACGGAGCCCAGGGGAGGTTCCGGACAACCGTGAAGGCGACGGTCAGCGCCAGCCACGTGTAGAGCGCGGTGCGCGACCGGGCCCACCCGGGCGCTGGAGGGCCGCCGACGCGGCCGCGGAGCCAGAAGAACCAGAGCAGCGCGAGCAGCGGCACCCCGAGCAGGAACATCAGCGCGTTGTGGCCGATCGCGCCGGAGACGTCACCCGACAGCAGCGACATCGTGCCGCGCGTCATCCCGCAGCCGGGGCAGTCGATGCCGGTGAGAGCGTGGATCGGGCACGGCGGAACGTGGGCGACGAGCCCGGGAGAGGTGGCGAAGACGGCCGCGAGGCCCGCCCCGCCGGCCACGACGGCCAGTGGGACGAGCCCCGCGCGCACCCGTGAGGGTGTGGTCACATGGTCCCCGACTGGGCGGCCATGCCGACGCCGAGGACGACCGAGGCGATGATGTAGAGGACGATCACGACGACGCCGGTGATGGCGCCGATGATGCCCCACTTCTTGGCGCCCTCGGCGTCACCCTGGACGGCCTTGACGATCGAGACGATGCCGAAGGGCAGGCAGCAGAAGAGCGTGACCAGGATGCCGATCACGAGGGCGCTGGTGTCGGTCTGCTTCGCCGGTGCCGGCTGCGGGGTGGGGTTAGCCATGGTGCGGTGTTCTCCAGTTTGAATAGTCGACTCGAAGAGTCGGCTGACAGGGCCGTACCGAGACCGGCCCAGATGACCGGCAGAGTCTGGCAGCCCGGGGCCTCGAGGGCGCCCGATAAGGGCCGCGACATGCCGGTTGTGTCCGTACTGTTGCCCAGCGGGATACTGGAGGCGTGACTACTGGACCCACGAGCGAGGGACTGGACCCCGCCATCGCCGACCGCCTCAAGCGCAACCCCGACGGGCTGGTGCCCGCGGTGGCGCAGCAGCATGACACCGGCGAGGTGCTGATGCTCGGCTACATGGACGACGAGGCCCTGGCGCGCACGCTCGCGACGGGCCGGGCGACCTACTGGTCCCGCAGCCGGCAGGAGTACTGGGTCAAGGGGGAGACCTCCGGCCACCGACAGTACGTCAAGGAGGTCCGCCTGGACTGCGACGGCGACACGATCCTGCTCAAGGTCGACCAGGAGGGCCCCGCCTGCCACACCGGCGACCACACCTGCTTCGACGCCGGCCTGATCTCATGAAGGCCACCTTCGGCCCCACCGTCATCGCCGGACTCGCCGGCGCGGCCCTGGCGGCGTGGGCCGGCTCCAACGAATGGGTGAAGGTGACCGCCCCGGCTCAGATGCCGGCCGACCTGAACGACTCGCCGGCCACCACCGGCCTGGCCCTGGTCGCCCTCGCGGCCTGGGGGGTGGTCCTGGTCACCCGAGGTCTCGTACGCCGCCTGGTGGCTGCCCTCGCCGGCCTGGCCGGGATCGGGGTGATCGTCACCTTCTTCGGCCATGCCGGGATCGACGCGCTCGGCCGGGCGATCGACTCCGAGGTGGTCTGGGGCGAGACCGAGCACACCACCACCCCCTGGCCCTACCTCGCGCTCCTCGGCGCGGTCCTGACCGTCCTGGCCGCCGTCGCAGCGGTGCGCCTGGCCCCGAAGTGGCCTGAGATGGGCCGCAAGTACGACGCCCCAGCCGCAGCGTCGCCGGAGCGGAAGCCATTGGAGGAGCAGTCCACGATCGACGTCTGGAAGTCGTTGGACGAGGGTCGGGACCCGACAACGGGCGATCAGTGAATACACTGCAGCCAAGCCCATCTGGATCGCTTCGGGCTTCGCAACAGCCAGAGAACTCGTAGAGGAGTCATTGCATGTCCGCCAGCCACGGCAACACCCCGGCAGCCTGGATCGCAGTCGCGGTCGGCCTCCTCGGCTTCCTCATCGGCAGCGTCGCGATGATGCTCGACCCGATCAGCTGGTTCGTCTTCTGGGTCGGCGTCGCCGTCACCGTCGCGGGCGGCCTGCTCTTCATCGTGCTCTCCAAGCTCGGCTTCAACGTCGAGTCACACTGAGCCTGTGGAACAGCGAGGCCCCCGGCGGATCCGCCGGGGGCCTCGCTGATTTCAAAGAGCCGAGCTCACATGGACCGAGCTCAGTACGTGGTGGTGCTGCCGCTGAAGTCGAGAGCACCGGACAGGTTCAGGATGAGCCCGATGACGAACAGAACGATGGCGACGATGCCGAGGATGAAGCCGGCGGTGGCCATGCCACGCCCGCCCTGCGCGCCGCCGGAGGCGTCGATCTCGTTCTGGGCCATCTTGCCGAGGATGATCGCCGGGATACCGGTGAAGATTCCGCAGCAGATGCAGCCGAGGATGCCGAGGACAAGTGCCCAGATCGCCTTCTTGTTGTTGCCCGCAGGCTGACCGGGCTGCCCGGGTGCCGGCGAACCGTACGGGGGCGGCGGCGGAGGAGTTCCGTAGCTCATGTGTGTCTGACCTCCAAAGTCAGGCGAGTTGGGTAGAGATGGAAGAAACTTAACGTTTCCCGCCCGCACTGTGGCGCCAAATCGGGCGTGTCACGGTTCGGGTGAGAGGCTTTGCACGTGGGTCATACCCGGAAACGAGAGGTTTAAACATGTCGGTGCTCGAAAAGATCATCGACGGCGTACGTCTGGACCTGGCGCAGCGCCAGGCGACGGTGTCCGAGGCGGATCTGCGGGCCCGGCTGGCCGACGTCGACGCGCCCCGCGACCCGATGCCGCACTTCCGTGCGGCGGGCAGCAGCGTGATCGCCGAGGTGAAGCGGAAGAGCCCCTCCAAGGGTGCCCTGGCCGACATCCCGGACCCGGCCGAGCTGGCCCGGAAGTACGCCGCCGGCGGTGCCGCCGCGATCTCGGTGCTCACCGAGGAACGCCGCTTCGGCGGGTCCCTCGCCGACCTGCGCGCGGTCCGCGCCGCCGTCGACACCCCGATCCTGCGCAAGGACTTCATCGTCGAGCCCTACCAGCTGCTGGAGGCCCGGGCAGCCGGCGCCGACCTCGCGCTGCTGATCGTGGCCGCGCTGGACGACGACACGCTGCGCAGCCTCTACGACCAGGCGCGTGAGCTCGGGCTGACTGTGCTGGTCGAGACCCACGACGAGGCCGAGGTCGCCCGGGCGGTCGACCTCGGCGCCGAGCTGATCGGCGTCAACGCCCGCAACCTGAAGACCCTGGAGATCGACCAGGACGTCTTCGGACGGCTCGCGCCGCTCATCCCCGAGGACCGGGTGAAGGTCGCCGAGTCGGGCATCTTCACCGCCACCGACGTCAAGCGCCACGTCTCCGAAGGGGCCCGCGCGGTCCTGGTCGGCGAGGCGCTGGTCAAGCATGGCGACCCGCAAGGCACGGTCGTCGAGTTCACCGGAATCCAAGGCTAGGACCAGCCATGACAACTCACATCCACGAAACGACGAGCTACGACGCCGACGAGTTCGGCTGGTTCGGTGGCGAGGCCGAGGGATTCGGCGGCCGCTTCATGCCCGAGGCGCTGATGAAGGCGCTCATCGAGCTCGATGAGGCGTGGCAGGACGCCAAGGCTGACCCCGCGTTCGTGAAAGAGTTCGACGACATCCTGCGCGACTACGCCAACCTGCCGAGCCCGCTCTACCACGCGACCCGGCTCTCCGAGCAGCTCGGCGTACGCGTCCTCCTCAAGCGCGAGGACCTCAACCACACCGGCGCCCACAAGATCCGCAACGTGCTCGGCCAGGCGCTGCTGACCAAGCGGATGGGCAAGACCCGGGTCATCGCCGAGACCGGCGCCGGCCAGCACGGCGTGGCCTCCGCGACCGCGGCCGCCTACTTCGGTCTCGACTGCACCGTCTACATGGGCAAGGTCGACACCGACCGCCAGGCGCTCAACGTTGCCCGGATGCGGCTGCTCGGCGCCGAGGTCGTCCCGGTGCCCTCCGGCAGCGGCACCCTCAAGGACGCGATCAACGAGGCGCTGCGCGACTGGGTCGCCAGCGTCGACCACACCGCCTACCTGTTCGGCACCGCCGCCGGGCCCCACCCGTTCCCGACCCTGGTCCGGGACATCGTGCGCGGCATCGGCGACGAGGCCCGGGCCCAGTCGCTCGAGCAGTTCGGCGGCCTCCCGAACGCGGTCGTCGCCGCGGTCGGCGGCGGCTCCAACGCGATCGGCATCTTCACCGCTTTCCTGGACGACGAGGACGTCGAGATCCACGGCTTCGAGGCCGGGGGAGACGGGTTCGAGACCGGCCGCCATGCCGCCACCATCCAGGCCAACGACCCGGGCGTGCTCCACGGTGCCCGCACCTACGTGCTCCAGGACGAGGACGGCCAGACCATCGAGTCCCACTCGATCTCCGCCGGTCTCGACTACCCCGGGGTCGGGCCGCAGCACGCCTGGCTCGCAAAGTCCGGACGGGCGAGCTACACGAGCATCACCGACAAGGAGGCGATGGACGCCTTCGCGCTGCTGTCGCGCTCGGAGGGCATCATCCCGGCGATCGAGTCGGCCCACGCGATCGCCGGCGCCATCAAGATCGCGCCGCAGATCAAGGAGCGTCACGGCGAGGGCGCCACGATCCTGATCAACCTGTCCGGTCGCGGCGACAAGGACATGGGCACGGCCATCGAATACTTCGGGCTCGGCGACGAAGGAGCCGGGGCCCGAAGCGACAAGCACAGCGGGTTGGGAGAAGCAAAGTGAGTACGTCGGTAGCGTTCGCGAAGGCGAAGGCCGAGAACCGCGCCGCCCTGGTCGGCTATCTTCCGGCGGGCTTCCCAACGGTCGAGGGCTCGATCGAGGCGCTGACGACGATGGTCGAGGCCGGCTGCGACATCATCGAGATCGGGCTGCCCTACTCCGACCCGGTCATGGACGGCCCCACCATCCAGGACGCGGTGCAGCAGGCGCTCGACGGCGGCGTACGTGTCGACGACGTGTTCCGCGTCGTCGAGGCCGTGGCCGCGACCGGGGTGCCGACCCTGGTGATGACCAGCTGGAACCCGATCGAGCGCCGTGGCGTGGACCGCTTCGCCCAGCAGCTGCACGACGCCGGCGGCGCGGGCCTGATCACGCCCGACATCACCCCCGACTTCGCGCCGGAGTGGATCGAGGCCGCCGACGCCCGTGACCTCGACAAGGTCTTCCTGGTCGCGCCGAGCAGCACCGACGAGCGGATCGCGATGACCACGGCCCAGTGCCGAGGCTTCGTCTACGCCACCGCGGTCATGGGCGTCACCGGCGCCCGCGCCAAGACCTCCGACCTGGCCGCCCCGCTGGTCGCCCGCACCAAGAAACTCAACCGATCCGGGGCCGACCTGCCCGTCGGCGTCGGTCTCGGGGTCAGCAACGGTGCCCAGGCGGCCGAGATGGCTGCGTACGCCGACGGGGTCATCGTCGGCTCCGCCTTCGTGCGTACGCTGCTGGACAACCGCTCCGACGAGCAGGCGGCGCTCAAGGCGCTGGCGAGCCTGACCGAGGACCTGGCTGCGGGAGTCCGCGCGCGTTGAGGTTCCTCGCTCTTCCTGTACTGCTTGTCCTCATCGGCGTGCTCAGCGGCTGCGGCGCCGCCGGGACCGGCCAGGCGCCGGCCTCGGCGATGACCGGGCAGGAGCACACGCCCTACCGGCTCTCCGACACCGCGCTGACCGACACCGAGGGTGAGCCGTTCTCGCTGGCCACCGATGTCGACAAGCCGCTGACGCTGGTCTTCTACGGCTACACCAGCTGCCCTGACGAGTGCCCGCTGGTGATGTCGAGCCTGACCGCGGCACTGACTCGCCTCGACGACGCGGACCGGGACAAGGTCGAGGTCGTGTTCGTCACCACCGACCCCGCGCGCGACTCCGAGGAGGTCCTGCGCAAGTACCTGGACCGCTACGACGAGGACTTCATCGGCCTCACCGGTGACCTGAAGGACATCGTCACCCTGGCCGAGTCGATGCGGCTCTACATAGGGGAGGCCGACCGGCTACCCAGTGGGGGCTACGATCTCGGGGTCCACGACACCCACGTCTCGGCCGTCTCCCAGGGACAGGCCAGCGTGGTGTGGTCGATGAACACCTCTCCCAAGCAGTTCGCCGACGACATCCACCGCCTTCTCACTCAGAAGTAGCCAAGAAGGGCCCCGCATGATCCTCCCGATGTCCATCCCCAGCCCGGCCGAAGGCGTGCTCTGGCTCGGGCCGGTCCCGTTGCGCGGCTACGCCTTCGCGATCATCCTCGGCATCATCGTCGCCGTCTGGGTCTCCGAGCGGCGCTGGCAGGCCCGCGGCGGCCGGGCCGGCGACATCCAGGACATCGCGCTGTGGGCGGTTCCGTTCGGTCTGGTCGGCGGCCGGATCTACCACGTCATGACCGACTGGCAGCTCTACTTCGGCGACGGGGCCAACCCGATCGAGGCGCTCTACATCTGGCGCGGCGGGCTCGGTGTGTGGGGCGCGATCGCGCTCGGCGCCATGGGCGCGATCATCGGCGCGAAGCAGAAGGGCATCAAGATCATCCCGCTGCTGGACACGATCGCCCCGACCTGCCTGCTCGCGATGGGCATCGGCCGCTGGGGCAACTGGTTCAACCAGGAGCTCTTCGGCAGGCCCACCGACCTGCCCTGGGGCCTGGAGATCGACCCGTCGCGCTACCCCGACGGACCCAGCCAGTTCCCGGTCGGCACCACGTTCCACCCGACGTTCCTCTACGAGTTCTGCTGGGACATCCTCGCCTTCTTCGTGATCGTCTACCTGCAGAAGAAGCTGCGTCTGGGAGGCGGCCGCGTGGTCGCCCTCTACGTGATGGCCTACTGCCTCGGCCGAGGCATGATCGAGACCCTGCGCATCGACAACGTGCAGCTGGTCAACGTGCTCGGCCTGCGCTGGAGCGAGTGGATGTCGATCATCCTGTTCGTGCTCGCGGCAGCGTGGTGGGCGTACGCCACCTTCACCGGCCGGGGTACTCTCGAGGAGGAGGTCTACAGCGATCCTGCCAAGGCCCCGGCGAACGACGTCGACGACGACGCCGAGAACGAACCCGCGAGCGACACTGACGGCAATGCAGCCGACAACGGGACCGACGACGAGGAATCCTCGACAAAGGCCTGATCAGACGCAGATATTAGGCGCAACGTAGCGCCTCGCGGGAGGGTGTCCGCCGATGGACCCTCGTTCGCAACCTACGCGTGACACAGTGGTAACCTAGCCGCACTCGCGCGGGCCAACGCTGTCCCCTGCAGATTGCCAGTTTCATCCCCGCAAGGGCGCGCGCACCTGTCGCAGACATCCCCCGCTCCGGACTCGACTCGAAGCAGAGTCAGAGAACCGGGGCTATTGGGCTGCGTCGGTCGGTGCGTGCCTGAGCCCGGACAGACGGGAGATCCCGGTGCCGTACGAGCACTCGTATCCATCCCCCCAGGGCCTCTACGACCCTCGGTTCGAGAAGGACGCCTGCGGCGTCGCCATGGTTGCGACGCTGACCGGCGTGGCCAGCCACGACATCGTGAAGCAGGGCATCCGTGCCCTGGTGAATCTCGATCACCGCGGCGCCGCCGGCGCCGAGACCAACTCTGGCGACGGCGCCGGGATCCTGCTGCAGGTCCCCGACGCCTTCCTTCGTGAGGTCGTCGACTTCGACCTCCCGGCCGAGCGTGCCTACGCCGTCGGCACCGCCTTCATCCCCGGTGACGCCGACCAGGTCGAGCGCACCGTGAAGATGGTCGAGGAGATCGCGACCGAGGAGGGCCTCGAGGTCCTCGGGTGGCGTGACGTACCGGTCAACCCCGACTCCCTCGGTGCCACCGCCAAGGCGGTCATGCCGACCTTCCGCCAGCTCTTCGTGGCCGGCGCCAAGCAGCGCGTCACGGGCCTGGCCCTGGAGCGGCTCTCCTTCTGCCTGCGCAAGCGCGCGGAGAAGGAGACCGACGTCTACTTCCCGTCGCTGTCGAGCCGCACCATCGTCTACAAGGGCATGCTCACCACGCCGCAGCTGGCCGAGGTGTTCCCCGACCTGGTCGACGAGCGGGTCGCCTCCGCGATCGCCGTCGTCCACAGCCGGTTCTCGACCAACACCTTCCCGAGCTGGCCGCTGAGCCACCCGTTCCGGTTCATCGCCCACAACGGCGAGATCAACACCGTCATGGGCAACCGCAACTGGATGAAGGCGCGCGAGTCGCTGCTCGAGTCCGAGCTGATCCCCGGCGACCTCGAGCGGCTCTTCCCGATCTGCACCGAGGGCGCCTCCGACTCGGCCTCCTTCGACGAGGTCCTCGAGCTGCTCCACCTGGCCGGCCGCAGCCTGCCGCACGCCATGCTGATGATGATCCCGGAGGCGTGGGAGAAGCACGAGGAGATGGACCCCGCCCGCAAGGCGTTCTACGAGTTCCACTCCTCGCTGATGGAGCCCTGGGACGGTCCGGCATCGGTGGTCTTCACCGACGGCACCCAGATCGGTGCGGTCCTGGACCGCAACGGCCTGCGTCCCTCCCGCTACTGGGTCACCGAGGACGGCCTGGTCGTGCTCGGCTCCGAGGCCGGTGTGCTCGACGACATCGACCCGGCCACCGTGGTCCGCAAGGGTCGCGTCCAGCCGGGCAAGATGTTCCTCGTCGACACCGCGGAGCACCGCATCATCGAGGACGACGAGATCAAGTCCGAGCTCGCCGCCGAGCACCCCTACGACGAGTGGCTCCACGCCGGTCTCGTACGCCTCGACGACATCCCCGAGCGCGAGCACATCGTCCACACCCACGCGAGCGTGACCCGCCGCCAGCAGGTCTTCGGCTACACCGAGGAGGAGCTCCGGATCCTGCTCGCGCCGATGGCCAACACCGGCGCCGAGCCGATCGGCTCGATGGGCACCGACAGCCCGATCGCGGCGCTGAGCGACAAGCCCCGGATGCTGTTCGACTACTTCGCACAGCTCTTCGCGCAGGTCACCAACCCGCCGCTGGACGCGATCCGCGAGGAGCTCGTCACCAGCCTCAACGGCACCATCGGCGCCGAGTCCAACCTGCTCAACCCGGGTCCGGCCTCGTGTCGTCAGATCGTGCTGCCGTTCCCGGTCATCTCCAACGACGACCTGGCCAAGATCCGTCACATCAACCGTGACGGCGACATGCCGGGCTTCCAGGTCCACATCGTCCGCGGCCTCTACGAGGTCGACGGCGGGGCCGAGGCCCTGCAGGCGCGCCTGGACGAGATCTCCGCCGAGGTCTCCCAGGCGATCGAGGACGGCGCTCGCATCATCGTCCTCTCCGACCGCCACTCCACCCAGGAGATGGCGCCGATCCCGTCGCTGCTCCTGACCGGCGCGGTCCACCACCACCTGGTCCGCGAGCGCACCCGCTCGCAGGTCGGCCTGCTGATCGAGGCCGGAGACGTACGCGAGGTCCACCACGTCGCCCTGCTGATCGGCTACGGCGCCGCCGCGGTCAACCCCTACCTCGCGGTCGAGTCCGTCGAGGACCTCGCCTACGAGGGCTACTACGTGAAGGCCGACGCCGAGAAGGCGATGGCCAACACGATCAAGGCGCTCGGCAAGGGTGTCCTCAAGGTGATGTCGAAGATCGGCGTCTCCACCGTCGCCTCCTACACCGGCGCGCAGATCTTCGAGGCCGTCGGCCTGTCGAAGGAGGTCGTGGAGCGCTACTTCACCGGCACCACCTCCAAGCTCGGCGGCATCGGCCTCGACGTGATCGCCGAGGAGGTCGCGAAGCGGCACGCCACCGCCTACCCGCGCGACGGCGTCGCCAACGCCCACCGCGCGCTGCCCATCGGCGGCGAGTACCAGTGGCGCCGCGAGGGCGAGCCGCACCTGTTCGACCCGGAGACCGTCTTCCGGCTCCAGCACGCCACCCGCAGCGGCCGCTACGACGTCTTCAAGCAGTACACCGACCGCGTCAACGAGCAGTCCGAGCGACTGATGACGCTGCGTGGGCTCTTCAAGCTCAAGAGCGCCGAGGAGCTCGGTCGCCAGAAGATCTCGATCGACGAGGTCGAGTCCGTCGAGGCGATCGTCAAGCGCTTCTCGACGGGCGCGATGTCGTACGGCTCGATCTCCAAGGAGGCTCACGAGACGCTCGCCGTCGCGATGAACATCCTCGGCGGCAAGTCCAACACCGGTGAGGGCGGCGAGGACCCGGATCGTCTCTACGACCCCAAGCGCCGCTCGTCGATCAAGCAGGTCGCCTCGGGACGCTTCGGCGTCACCAGCGAATACCTGACCAACGCCGACGACATCCAGATCAAGATGGCCCAGGGTGCCAAGCCCGGTGAGGGCGGCCAGCTGCCCGGCCACAAGGTCTACCCGTGGGTGGCCAAGACGCGTCACTCGACGCCGGGCGTGGGCCTCATCTCCCCGCCGCCGCACCACGACATCTACTCCATCGAGGACCTGGCTCAGCTGATCCACGACCTCAAGAACGCCAACCCGAGCGCTCGCGTCCACGTGAAGCTCGTGGCCGAGGTCGGCGTCGGCACCGTCGCCGCGGGAGTCTCCAAGGCCCACGCCGACGTGGTCCTGATCTCCGGTCACGACGGCGGCACCGGTGCCTCCCCGCTGACCTCGCTCAAGCACGCCGGCGGTCCCTGGGAGCTCGGCCTCGCCGAGGCGCAGCAGACACTGCTCCTCAACGGGCTGCGCGACCGGATCGTGGTGCAGACCGACGGTCAGCTCAAGACCGGCCGCGACGTCGTCATCGCCGCGCTGCTCGGTGCCGAGGAGTTCGGCTTCGCCACCGCGCCGCTGGTCGTCTCCGGCTGCGTGATGATGCGGGTCTGCCACCTCGACACCTGCCCGGTCGGCGTCGCCACCCAGAACCCGGTCCTGCGCGAGCGGTTCACCGGCAAGGCGGAGTACGTCGTCAACTTCATGCGCTACATCGCCGAGGAGGTCCGTGAGCTCCTCGCCGAGCTCGGCTTCCGGAGCATCGACGAGGCCGTCGGCCACGCCGAGGCGCTCGACGCCCGCGACGCGATCGACCACTGGAAGGCCTCCGGGCTCGACCTGTCGCCGATCTTCACCCGCGTGGAGTCGCCCCAGCAGTTCTCCGACCAAGCCCTCTACAACACCAAGGGCCAGGACCACGGTCTGGAGAAGTCGCTCGACGTCAACGAGCTGCTGCCGCTCGCGGCCCCGGCGCTCGAGCGCGGCGAGCCCGTACGCGCCCAGCTGCCGATCCGCAACGTCAACCGCACCGTCGGCACGATCCTCGGTCACGAGATCACCAAGCGCTACCGCGGCGCGGGGCTGCCCGAGGGCACGATCGACATCACCTTCACCGGGTCGGCGGGCCAGTCCTTCGGCGCGTTCATCCCGAGCGGCCTGACGCTGCGCCTGGAGGGTGACGCCAACGACTACGTCGGCAAGGGCCTCTCCGGCGGCCGGGTGGTCATCCGTCCGGAGCGTACCGCCGGGTTCCGCGCCGAGGAGCACATCATCGCCGGCAACACGCTGGCCTACGGCGCCACCAGCGGGCGGATCCACATCCGCGGAGGCGTGGGGGAGCGGGCCGCGGTCCGCAACTCGGGTGCCAGCATCGTCACCGAGGGCGTCGGCGACCACGGCTGCGAATACATGACCGGTGGTCGTGTCGTCGTGCTCGGCCCGACCGGGCGCAACTTCGCAGCCGGCATGTCCGGCGGGGTCGCCTGGGTCCTCGACTTCGAGGAGCAGCGCCTCAACAGCGAGCTGGACGATGCCACCCCGGTGGATGAGAAGTACGCCGCCGAGCTCGAGCAGCTGGTCCGCGACCACCTCGAGGAGACCGGCTCGGCCGTCGCCGAGGCGCTCCTGGCCGACTGGCCGAACTCTCTGACCCGCTTCACGCAGGTCATGCCCAGTGACTACAAGCGCGTGCTCGAAGCCCAGGAGGAGGCCCTCGAGGAGGGTCTCGACGAGGACGAGGCAGCGCAGCGGATTATGGAGGTCCTCCATGGCTGACCCGAAGGGTTTTCTGAAGAACGGTCGCGAGGTCGCGACCCGTCGTCCGGTCGAGGAGCGGGTCAAGGACTGGCACGAGGTCTACCCGGGCAAGATCGGCAAGACTCTGCTGCCGATCATCAACACCCAGGCCTCGCGCTGCATGGACTGTGGCATCCCGTTCTGCCACCAGGGCTGCCCGCTCGGCAACATCATCCCCGAGTGGAACGACCTGGTCTGGCGCAACGACTGGGAGGGCGCCTCGGAGCGTCTGCACGCGACCAACAACTTCCCCGAGTTCACCGGTCGTCTCTGCCCGGCTCCGTGCGAGGCCGCCTGCGTGCTGGGCATCAACCAGCCTGCGGTGACCATCAAGAACATCGAGGTCGCGATCATCGACAAGGCCTGGGACGCGGGCCACGTCAAGCCGCAGCCGCCCGAGTGGCTCTCCGGCAAGGCGGTCGCCGTCATCGGCTCCGGCCCCGCGGGCCTGGCCGCTGCCCAGCAGCTCACCCGCTCGGGCCACACCGTGGCCGTCTACGAGCGGGCCGACAAGATCGGCGGGCTGCTGCGCTACGGCATCCCCGAGTTCAAGATGGAGAAGTCGCAGGTCGACCAGCGCCTGGCGCAGATGCGCCGCGAGGGCACGGTCTTCCGTCCGGGTGTCGACGTCGGCACCGACATCACCGGTGCGCAGCTCCGGGACCGCTACGACGCCATCGTGCTGGCCAACGGCTCGACCGTCGGTCGCGACCTGCCGGTCCCCGGGCGTGAGCTCGACGGGATCCACCAGGCGATGGAGTACCTGCCGCAGTCCAACCGGGCCTCGCTCGGTGAGGCGGTCCCCGACCAGATCCTGGCCGAGGGCAAGCACGTGGTCATCATCGGTGGCGGTGACACCGGCGCCGACTGCCTCGGCACCGCGATCCGCCAGGGCGCGGAGTCGATCACCCAGCTGGAGATCATGCCGCGTCCGCCGGAGGAGCGCCCCGAGGGCCAGCCGTGGCCGACCTACCCGATGACCTACCGGGTCGCCTCCGCGCACGAGGAGGGTGGCGAGCGGGTCTACGCCGTGTCCACCAAGGAGTTCCTCGGCACCGAGGACGGCCGCGTACGCGCTCTGAAGCTCGTCGAGGTCGAGTTCATCGACGGCAAGCTGACCGAGAAGGAGGGGACCGAGAAGGAGATCCCCGCCGACCTGGTGCTGCTGGCCATGGGCTTCACCGGCCCGGAGAAGGACGGCCTCCTCACCCAGCTGGGTGTGGAGTACGACGCTCGCGGCAACGTCGCCCGCGACGACTCCTTCGCCACCTCCGTCCCCGGCGTGTACGTCGCCGGCGACGCGGGTCGCGGACAGTCGCTGATCGTGTGGGCGATCGCCGAGGGCCGTGCCGCCGCGGCCGCCGTCGACACCTTCCTCACCGGCTCGACCANCGGACGGCCCAAGTTGACCACTTCTCAAGCGCGGATCGTCAGAAGGTGTGCTCGGGGCCAGGGAAGGTCGAGCCCTTGACGTCGGAGATGTAGGCCTCGGCGCCCTCGGACAGGACCGACTTCACATCGGCGTACTGCTTCACGAAGCGGGCCATCTTGCCGCTGCGCATGCCGAAGGCGTCCTGCCAGACCAGCACCTGGCCGTCGCAGTCGGGGCCGGCGCCGATGCCGATCGTGGGGATGTCGAGCTCCTTGGAGATCTGCGCGGCGACCTCACCGGGAACCATCTCCATGACGACGGCGAACGCTCCGGCCTCCTGGACGGCCTTGGCGTCGTCGATGATCCGGTCGGAGGTGTCTCCGCGTCCCTGGACACGGTAGCCGCCGAGCACGTGCTCGGACTGCGGGGTGAAGCCGATGTGGGCGATGACCGGGATGCCGCCCTCGACCAGCTTCTTGATCACCGGAGCCATCTCGGCGCCGCCCTCGAGCTTCACGCAGTGGGCGCCCGCCTCCTTCATGAACCTCACCGCGGTCAGGTAGCCCTGCTCGGGCGAGGCCTGGTAGGAGCCGAAGGGCAGGTCGCCGACGACCATCGCCCGCTTCACGCTGCGCGAGACCGCGCGAGTCAGCGGCAGCAGCTCGTCCACGGTCACCGGAAGCGAGGTCTCGTTGCCGAGGACGTTGTTGGAGGCGGAGTCACCGACGAGCAGCAGGTCGACCCCGGCCTCGTCGAAGATCTGGGCGGTGTACATGTCGTAGGAGGTCAGCATCGTGATCTTGTCGCCACGCTGCTTCATCTCGCGAAGATGATGCGTGCGCACCTTGCGTACGGGCTTGGCCGGCGTGTTCCCGGCAGCTCCGGTCCCGTAAGGGGCGGTCTCCTCAGCAGAGGGGTTCGTGCTCATCATCGAGCCTTTCTGGTGTCATCTCGCAGCTCCCTGATGGAGTCCACGGACTGTTCCCAGCGTATGTCGAGAAGATGTCGTACGCGCTGTGGTGGTAGTCACAGCCGATCGAACGGAGCCGCGTAGGCGAACGCCCCGCGGACGGAGGGGTCGTACGCCGCCAACGGCCGTGCCTGGAAGTAGTCGCCCCAGGCGGGCTCGGGTGCTTCGATGCCGAGGGTCGAGGCAGGGACGAAGCCGAAGCGGCCGTAGTAGGCCGGGGAGCCGAGGAGAACGACGACCGGTTCGCCCATCGCGTCGGCGGCACCGAGGATGGCGTGCATCAGAGCCGAGCCGACGCCGTCGCGCTGGCGGTCGGGGGAGACGCTGACCGGACCGAGGCCGAGTGCGGGGCGGCCGGCGAGCGTCCCACGGGTGGCCACGGCGTGGCCGACGATCTCGCCGTCGGCCTCGGCGACCAGCGAGAGCTCCGGGATCCAGCCCGGATCCGCGCGCAGCCACCCCACCAGCGTCGCCTCGCCGGGCGCTCCGTCGGGCTCGATCGGCGGGGCGGAGTGCTCCACACCTGAGAAGGCAGCGGCGGTGACCGCACGGATGTCGGCCACGTCCTTGGGACGTTCACGTCGGATCAGCACGGTCCGACGCTAAACCGAACGACAGCCCCGGCGCTCCTGGTTATCGTCGCGTCCATGCGGGTGCGAGAGGCGACGGAGCAGGACCTCGACGCGGTGATCCATGTCGGCGTGACGACCTGGCGGGCGACGTACCCGCCGATCACCGGTGAGGCGTACGTCGAGGAGGGCATCACCAAGTGGTGGGCCCCGGACGTCGTACTCCCCGGGATCAGGGCCGGCACCGTCCTCGTCGCCGAGGTCGACGACCAGGTCGTCGCGATGGCCTCTTACTCGGTCTTCGAGGATCACCTGATGCTCTGGAAGCTGTACGTCCTGCCCGACTCCCAGGGCTCCGGCGCCGGCAGCGCGCTGCTGAGCGAGGTGATCGCCCGCGCCGGCGACCTGCCCGTACGCCTCACCCACCTCGTCGGCAACGACCGCGCCCACGCCGTCTACGAGCGGCTCGGTTTCGTCGAGTCCGACACGGTTCCCAGCCCCATCGATGACGGCCCGGAAGAGGTCGTGATGGAGCGCCCGGCAGGCAGGCTGACCCACTTTCGAAGGTTATCCGCGAAAGTCGTTCAGAAGTGGTTGAAAGTCGGCGGCGGCCGACACTAGCATCCAGCGTGACGCGCATCACATCTCATTCGGCGTCCTGACGTTCGGAGTCTCGATGTCCCACTTCCTCCCCTCACGCCGCACTCGGACCCGGCTCGCCGTCGGGTCGGCCGTCCTCGGGATCACCGCTCTGTGCATGGGTGGTCCGGCCGGAGCCGCCTCCGCGACTCCCGCTGAGACGCCCTCGACGACCGCAACCTGCCCGGCGCCCGATGCCCGCTCGAGCGTGGTCTTCCTCGATCTCGACAGCGGCGTCGCCAACAGCACCCTGCGTTCCGGCTGCACCATCAACGACGTCATCGACGACGAGCGGACGTGGCCGACCCACGGCGCCTTCGTGACGCACGTCCGCGGCGTCACCGCCGATCTGGTCGCCACCGGTGAGGTCACGCGGGCCGAGGCCGGCCGGCTGCAGTCCGCCGCCGCCCGCTCGCAGGTGGGGAAGGTAGAGGGTTACGACTGGCTCTTCGACGGCTCGGCCGACTCCTTCGACGACTGGGCGTACGCCGGCGACGGTGGGTTCGACCTGGTGCCGGACGGCACCATCCGCAGCCGCGCCGGCGCGGGTGGTGGGTTCGGAACCCTGTGGTACCCGGCGCAGGAGTACGGCGACTTCTCGTTGCGACTGCAGTTCCGTGACGACGCGCCCGGTGCGGCTCGTGGAAACAGCGGCGTCCAGGTGCGCTTCCCCGAGCTGTGGGGCCCTGTCGAGGGGTGCCCGACCACGTTCAACGGCAGCGAGACCGGCAACCTCTCCTGGATCGCGGTCAACTGTGGCCACGAGATCCAGGTCAACGACTCGCCGGAGGGCGGCGGCAACGACCCCCGCAAGACCGGGTCGGTCTACGGCTTCGCCGACCTCACCCTGGCCCAGGCGCGACCGACCCCGAAGGGCACCTGGAACGACCTCGAGATCCGCGTCGTCGGGCAGCACTACACCGTGATCCGCAACGGCGTCGTCATCAACGAGTTCGAGAACCTGCCCGGCCTGCCGTTCCCCGGTCGTCCGAACGACCCCGATTCCAGCAGCCGAGGGCTGACCGGTCACGTCGGGGTCCAGGCGCACGGCAGCACTCCGGACGTGGTCTCCTACCGGAACATCCGCATCCGCGACCTGTCCTGAGGCCGTACGCGGTCGGCGGCGGGCATCGGGTGGCCGGGTAGCCGGTCGCGCCTAGACTCCGGGGTGTGGACTTCTACTCCGCCTACTCCCATGGCTTCGCGCGGGTCGCGGCGTGCACCATCCCGATCTCCGTCGCCGACCCGGCAGCCAACGCCCGCGAGGTGATCGCGCAGGCCCGCGAGTGCTCCGACGAGGGCGTCGCCGTGGCGGTCTTCCCGGAGCTGTGTCTCTCGGGCTACTCGATCGACGACCTCGTCCTGCAGCGGACCCTCCTCGACGCCGTGCACGCCGCGATCAGCGCGATCGTGGTGGCCTCCGAGGAGCTGCTGTCGGTGATCGTCGTGGGCGCCCCGCTGCGCCACGGCGACCGGGTGCTCAACACCGCGGTCGTGATCCACGGCGGCGAGGTGCTCGGCGTGGTGCCCAAGACCTACCTGCCGACCTACCGCGAGTTCTACGAGAAGCGGTGGTACGGCACCGGCGACGGCGCCGACGGCACGATCATGCTCGGCGGCGAGGAGGTGCCGCTCAGCAACGAGCTGCTCTTCCGCTGCACCGACGTCAAGGATCTCGTCTTCCACGTCGAGGTCTGCGAGGACATGTGGGTCCCGGTGCCGCCGAGCGCCAAGGCGGCGCTGGCCGGCGCGACCGTCCTGCTCAACCTCTCCGCCAGCCCGATCACGGTCGGTCGCTCCGACGCTCGCCGACTCCTGGTGCAGTCGGCGAGCGCGCGGTGCGTGGCGGCGTACGTCTACACCGCCGCCGGCCAGGGCGAGTCGACGACCGACCTGTCCTGGGACGGGCAGACGATGGCGTACGAGCTCGGCGAGCTGCTCGGGGAGACCGAGCGGTTCCCGGACGGGCCGCGGCGCACCGTGGTCGACGTCGACCTGGAGCGGATCCGCGCCGAGCGGATCCGGCAGGGCACCTTCGACGACAACCGTCGCGCCGAGGGGGCCTTCCACTCCGAGATCGAGTTCGAGCTCGCGCCGCCGCTGACCGGTGACGGTCTGAGGCGCAAGGTCGACCGGTTCCCGTTCGTCCCCGACGACCCGGAGAAGCTCGCGCTGGAGTGCTACGAGGCCTACAACATCCAGGTCTCCGGGCTCGAGAAGCGGCTCCAGTCGATCGGCCCGGACACGAAGATCGTCATCGGCGTCTCCGGCGGGCTCGACTCCACGCACGCGCTGATCGTGGCCGCCAAGGCGATGGAGCGGCTCGGCCGCCCGGCGAGCGACATCCTGGCTTTCACGATGCCCGGCTTCGCGACCTCGGACGACACCAAGTCCAACGCGATCAAGCTGATGGAGGCGCTCGGGACGACCTACGAGACGCTCGACATCCGCCCCACCGCCACCCAGATGCTCAAGGAGATCGGGCACCCCGCCGGCGACGGCGAGCCGGTCTACGACGTCACCTTCGAGAACGTCCAGGCGGGGCTGCGTACGGACTTCCTCTTCCGCATCGCCAACCAGCGCGGCGGCATCGTCCTAGGCACCGGCGACCTCTCCGAGCTCGCGCTCGGCTGGGCGACCTACGGCGTCGGCGACCAGATGTCGCACTACAACGTCAACGCCGGCGTGCCGAAGACCTTGATCCAGCACCTGATCCGCTGGGTGATCACCACCGAGCAGTTCGACGGCACCGCCGACGAGGTCCTCCAGGAGATCCTCGATCAGGAGATCTCGCCCGAGCTGGTGCCGGGGGAGGAGCTGCAGTCGACGGAGCAGAAGATCGGGCCGTACGCCCTGCAGGACTTCACCCTCTTCCACACCGTGCGCAACGGCTTCACCCCCTCGAAGATCGCCTTCCTGGCGTGGAACGCCTGGCACGACGTCGAGGCCGGGGAGTGGCCCCCGGGGTTCCCGGAGGAGAAGCGGACGGCGTACGAGAT
The DNA here is from genome assembly GCF_042788075.1 of Nocardioides sp. YIM B13467. Taxonomy (NCBI): domain Bacteria; kingdom Bacillati; phylum Actinomycetota; class Actinomycetes; order Propionibacteriales; family Nocardioidaceae; genus Nocardioides; species Nocardioides sp. YIM B13467. The sequence goes on along the minus strand of NZ_JBHZPJ010000046.1, from coordinate 3,544,900 downwards.
GAAGGAGATCCGCGCCTGGCTCGAGGTCTTCGTGAAGCGCTTCTTCGCCAACCAGTTCAAGCGCTCGGCGCTGCCCAACGGTCCCAAGGTCTCCAACGGCGGCACCATGTCGCCCCGCGGTGACTGGCGGATGCCCTCGGACGCCTCGCCGGCGGCGTGGCTCGCCGAGATCGAAGCCCGGGTTCCCGTGGAGTAGGGATTGCGATGGACGGGTCGCACGGTGGAACCCGGCGAGCTCACCGGACCGGGGGTGGCCGTGATGCCCACAGCCTCAGGCTGAAGGAAATAGCTTCACACGAGTCAGATGAAGCAAATACCTTCATCTTGCTAGGATGAAGGTATGATCTTCACATGGCTTCTGTGGCGACCGTGATCGGCGACCTCGTGGGCTCGCGCACCAAGGATGACCGCGCGAAGGTCCACGCGGCGTTCGCCGAGGCCGTCGAGGAGATCAACGAGACGTGGCAGCCTGTCACTCCGCTGCGGATCACGGTCGGCGACGAGTACCAAGGAGCCTTCGAGACCGTCGGCGCCGCGATCCAGGCCACGTTCCGGCTGCGGATCGCGCTCGACCCCGTGGTCGGCGTACGTCACGGCATCAGCTGGGGCGCCACCCGGGTGCTCAGCGACGACCCCCGGGTCGAAGACGGGCCGGGGTGGTGGTCGGCGCGGGCGGCGATCGAGGCGGCGGAGAATGCCGAGAACAAGGCGGCCTCCCGCAGCGTACGGACCTGGTATCAGCCGGCGGAGGACGCGGGCGGGCCGGACCCGGCCGCGGTCAACGCTGCTCTGGTCTCGCGCGACGAGCTCTTTTCTCGCCTGGACCGGTCCTCGGTGTCGGTGCTTTCTGGCATGCTCTCCGCCATGCCTCAGAAGGCCATCGCCGCCGAGCTCGACATCACCCCCTCCGCGGTCTCCCAGCGCGTCCGCCGCGACGGCATCGCCGTGATCGTCCGCGCCGACGAGCTTCTGGGGGAGGTCAGATGAGTTGGATAGCGTTGCTGCTGATCGGGGTCGGCACGGTCGACTTCGCCCACTCGATCATCGATCCGTTCAAGCGGATCCGCTGGGTCCCCGAGGCGATCGGGGCAGCCGCGGTGATCGCTTTCGGCCTGCTCTCGGCCCTCTTCGGAGGTGACCTGGCGGCCGTGATCGTGATCGCCGGGATCACCGTGCTGTGGGGATTCCTGGCCCATCCTCCCCAGGGCGCGGACAAGAACCCCCACCCGGGGATCCCGCTGGCTCTGCTCGGCGGAGCGATTTTCGTCGGGATCCTGCTGGCCCCGGTGGCCGGCGAGGTCGGTGGACCGGTCGCCGCGTGGGCGGAGCAGGCGCCGTGGGTCTGGGTCGAGGCGGCGCGCCCGGAGGCTGTGCTGCTCGTCTTCGGTGGCCTGCTGGTCCAGGTCTCGACCGGCAACGTCGTGGTGCAGCTCGTCCTCGACGTCGCCAAGGTGGCCAACCCGCTCGACGGGGTCGACGGCAACAATCTCAAGGGCGGCCGGCTCCTGGGTCCGCTCGAGCGGCTGACGATCTTCGGGCTCGGTCTCACCGGCAACCTCGCCGCCGCCGGCCTGGTGGTCGCGGCCAAGGGCCTGATCCGCTGGCCGGAGCTGCAGTCGTTCCGCGGTGAGCACGAGGGGCCGAGCATCAACGACGTGACCGAATACTTCCTGGTCGGCAGCTTCGTCTCCTGGATGACCTCGCTGGTGACCCTCGCTCTGGTCATCACCTAGATTGCGGTGTCATGACTGTGGGTAAGGCTCTTGGGCTCCTGGTGGCCGCCGTGCTTCTCATAGCCGGGGGAGCGCTGGCGCTGACCGGCATGGGCTACCTCGGCGGAGGCGGCACGAGCACCGCCTGGTCGGTTATCGGGGCGGCCCTGGCGGGGTTCGGGGTGGCGCTGGTGATCTCGATCTTCAAGGGTCCCGGCCGCTGACGGTGGCGCGGAGATCCCGCCTGTAACGTCGGACCGTTAGTGTTCACGCATGGGCAAGCAACAGGACTTCGTGCTCCGGGCACTCGAAGAGCGGGACGTACGTTTCGTGCGGCTGTGGTTCACCGACGTGCTCGGCTATCTGAAGTCGGTCGCGGTGGCGCCGGCCGAGCTCGAGAGCGCTTTTGCGGAGGGCATCGGCTTCGACGGCAGCGCGATCGAGGGGTTCGCGCGGGTGACCGAGGCCGACATGCTGGCCCTGCCGGATCCGAGCACGTTCCAGATCCTGCCGTGGCGTGCGGACGGCCCGTCCACGGGCCGGATGTTCTGCGACATCGTGATGCCCGACGGCTCGCCGTCCTACGCCGACCCTCGCTACGTGCTCAAGCGCACCCTGTCCAACGCCGCGGAGAAGGGCTTCACCTTCTACACGCACCCCGAGATCGAGTTCTACCTCTTCAAGGACAACCCGCGGGACGGCAGCGAGCCGACCCCGGTCGACTCCAGCGGCTACTTCGACCACACCGCCCAGTCGATGGGCGCCGACTTCCGGCGTGAGGCGATCACGATGCTGGAGGCGATGGGGATCTCGGTGGAATACAGCCACCACGAGGGCGGGCCTGGCCAGAACGAGATCGACCTGCGCTACGCCGACGCGCTGAGCACGGCCGACAACATCATGACCTTCCGCACGGTCATCCGTGAGGTGGCGCTGAGCCAGGGCATCTGGGCGAGCTTCATGCCCAAGCCGTTCACCGATCACCCGGGGTCGGGCATGCACACCCACCTGAGCCTGTTCGAGGGTGACGCCAACGCGTTCTACGAGCCGGGCGCCGAATATCAGCTCTCCAAGACCGGCCGCAGCTTCATCGGCGGCGTGCTCCGCCACGCCGGTGAGATCACCGCGGTGACCAACCAGTGGGTCAACTCCTACAAGCGCCTGATCGGCGGGGGAGAGGCACCGGCTCACGTCGCCTGGGGCCACAACAACCGTTCGGCGCTGGTCCGGGTGCCGATGTACAAGCCGCTCAAGGGCCAGTCGACCCGCATCGAGGTCCGGAGCCTCGACGCCGCCTGCAACCCCTACCTGGCCTTCGCCGTGATCCTGGCGGCGGGCATGAAGGGCATCGAGGAGGGCTACGAGCTGCCGCGTGAGGCCGAGGACGACGTGTGGGCGCTGACCGAGCGCGAGCGCAAGAGCCTCGGCATCGACCCGCTGCCGGAGAACCTCGACGAGGCGATCGGGATGGCCGAGGACTCCGAGCTCCTCGCCGAGACCCTCGGCGAGCACGTCTTCGACTTCTTCCTGCGCAACAAGCGGGCCGAGTGGGCCGCCTACCGCGAGCAGGTGACCGCCTACGAGCGCTCCCGGATGCTGCCGGTCATCTGAGTCCGCAAACTGGTTGTCAAGGAAACTCAAGCCCGATTCCACACTTCCGATCCGGTGCTGCCACACTGGATCGAACGGGAGAGTGGGAGTGATGTCGTTGAGTCTTCCCCGAGTGCTTGTGATCCAGCACGAGGAGACAGTGCCGCCGGCGTTGTTCGGTCATTGGCTGGCTGAGGCGGGCATGTGCGTCGACGTCTGTCGGGCGTACGCCGAGCCGGTCCCGCCGCTCTCGTCGCTGGACGCCTCCTACTCGGGGCTGCTCGTCATGGGCGGCTCGATGGACGCCGACTCCGACGATGAGCACCCCTGGCTCCAGGTCACCCGCGAGCGGATCGCGCAGGCCGCCGGGGCCGGCATCCCGACGCTCGGGATCTGCCTGGGACACCAGCTGGCCGCGATGGCCCTTGGTGGCACCGTGGAGCGCAGCCCGTTCGGGCTGACCGTGGGCGTACGCCAGGTGACCTGGGAGCCCGAGGTGCTCTTCGACCCGCTGATGCGCCTGCTGGCGGGCGACGACCGCGCCATGCACTGGCACCGCGACGTCGTCGGCCGGCTGCCCGAGGGCACCGTCGAGCTGGCCCGCTCGATCGACGGGCAGGTCCAGGCGGCGCGGTTCGCGCCGACCGTGTGGGGCGTGCAGTTCCACCCCGAGGTCGACGCCGCCGCGGTCGCTGTCTGGGCCGAGGAGTCGGTCGAGGAGCTGGAGCAGATCGGGCGCAGCGTCGACGACGTGGTCGCGACGGCCACCTTCGCCGAGAAGGAGCTGATCAAGACCTGGCAGCCGCTGGCCTTCGGGTTCGCCCGCCTGGTCCGTGAACGCAGCGCCGCCGTCGCCCCCGGCGGCACCCGCGGGGGGACCATCACGACCCCGAGGCCCTGGAGCGCCTGAAACCGGCCAGTGACAGAATCGGGGCCATGACGTTGCCAGGCAAGGGCGAGCTGCTCCGGCTCGGCTTCAACGATCCGGACACGGCCCTGGCGGATCTGGCAGGTCTCGGCGCCGGCACCCGTGAGCTGTTGGCGATCCTGGGTCAGGCGGCCGACCCCGACGCGGCGCTGACCGGTCTGGTCACGCTCGCCGAGTCCCAGGGCGACGGCTTCGTCGAGGAGCTCGCCGGCGACGAGGGCACCGCGATGCGGCTGGTCTCGGTGCTCGGCGCCTCACCGGCGCTGACCGACCACCTGGCCCGCCACCCCGATCACTGGCGCGAGCTGGCCGACCCGACCCTCGGCACGACCAGGCCCGCTGCGTACGTCTTCCGGGCCTCGCTGCTCGAGGCCGTCGGTGCGAAGCCGGCCGATGAGGACCCGGTGGCCACGGTCCCGGACGTGGAGGCGGTCGACGCCCTGCGGGTGGAGTACCGTCGCTGGCTGCTCCGGCTCGCTGCCCGCGACCTGGCCCACCAGCTCCCGGTCGACGATGTCGCGGCCGAGCTCTCCGATCTGGCCTGCGCCACCCTCGACGCCGCGCTCGCGGTCGCCCGCGCACGGGTGGGCGCAGACGCCGACAAGGTCCGGCTGGCCGTCGTCGCGATGGGCAAGTGCGGCGGCCACGAGCTCAACTACGTCTCCGACGTCGACGTGATCTTCGCCCATGAGGCCGCCGACGGAGTCGGCGACGACGTCTCGCTGCGGGTCGCCACCCAGCTCGCCAGCAACCTGATCCAGGTCTGCTCGGCCCACACCGGCGAAGGCACCATCTGGCCGGTCGACGCCGCGTTGCGTCCCGAGGGCAGGGCGGGCGCGCTCTCCCGCACGATCGCCGGCCATGTCGGCTACTACGAGCGCTGGGCGAGCACCTGGGAGTTCCAGGCGCTGCTCAAGGCCCGCCCGGCCGCGGGCGACCTCGATCTGGGCCGGGCCTACGTCGACGCCGTCAACCCGTTCGTGTGGAAGGCCGCCGATCGCGACGGCTTCGTCTCCGACACCCAGAAGATGCGGCGCCGGGTCATCGCCCACATCCCGTCGCGGCAGGCCGACCGCGAGCTCAAGCTCGGTGCCGGCGGGCTGCGCGACGTGGAGTTCGCCGTGCAGCTGCTGCAGCTGGTCCACGGCCGCACCGACCCCGGGATCCGCCAGCCCACCACGCTCTCCGCGCTGGCGGCGCTGACCCGATCCGGCTACGTCGGGCGCGAGGACGGCGAGGCCATGCACGAGGCCTACGCGTTCCTGCGGCGGATGGAGCACCGGCTCCAGCTCTACCGGCTGCGGCGCACCCACGTCGTCCCCGACGACGAGGATTCGCTGCGCTGGCTCGCGCGCTCGCTCGGCTACCTGCGCGACCCGGTCGTGCGGCTGGAGAAGGAGTGGGGTCACCAGCGGATCGAGGTGCGCCGTCTCCACGAGAAGCTCTTCTACCGACCGCTCCTCGACGCGGTCGCCCGGATCCCGTCCGGCCAGGCCCACCTCTCCGCGAAGGCGGCCGAGGAGCGGCTGACCGCGCTGGGCTACGCCGACCCCAAGGCTGCGCTGCGCCACCTGGAGGCGCTCACCACGGGCGTCTCCAGGCGGGCCGCGCTGCAGCGTGCGCTGCTCCCGGTGATGCTGCAGTGGCTCTCCGAGGGCTCCGACCCCGACGCCGGGCTCTTCGGGTTCCGCCGGATCTCCGACGCCCTCGGCGCCACGCCCTGGTATCTGCGCTCCCTGCGCGACGAGGGCCTCGTCGCGCAACACTTCGCCACGATCCTGTCCACCTCGCGCTACACCACGGCGCTGCTCGAGCGGGAGCCCGAGGCGCTGCGCCTGCTGGGCCACGATCTGGCGCCGCTCTCGGCCGAGGCGCTGACCGACGAGATGGTCGCCCGCGCCGCCCGCCGCCGCACCACCACCTCCGCCGAGGAGGCCGTACGCCACATCCGGGCGATCCGCCGTCGCGAGCTGTTCCGGATCTCTGCGGCCGAGCTCCTCGGCGAGGCCGGGATCGACACCATCGGTGCCGCTCTGTCCCGGCTGACCGACGCCACCTTGGAGGCCTCGCTGCGCACGGTCGTGGCCGAGGAGGTCGCCCACCGTGGGATCGACGGGCCTCCGACGCGGATCGCGATCATCGCGATGGGTCGCTACGGCGGGTTCGAGCTCTCCTACGCCTCCGATGCCGACGTGCTCTTCGTCCACCAGCCCGTCGAGGGTGCCGACCCGGGCGAGGCGACCCAGTTCGCGCTCAAGGTCATCGCGGACCTGCGCCGGCTGCTCGCCCTGCCGGGTGCCGACCCGCCACTGGAGATCGACGCCGACCTGCGCCCCGAGGGGCGGCAGGGTGCGCTGGTGCGGACACTGCCTGCATACGCCTCCTACTACGCGAAGTGGTCGGGCATCTGGGAGTCGCAGGCGCTGCTGCGCGCCGACGCCGTCGTCGGCGACCCGCAGGTGCGCGAGGCGTTCACCGAGATGATCGACCCGTTGCGCTACCCCGAGGGTGGGCTGAGCGAGGACGACATCATCGAGGTGCGCCGCATCAAGGGCCGTGTCGACCACGAGCGGCTGCCCCGCGGTGCCGACCCCAACACCCATCTCAAGCTCGGCCGCGGCGGCCTCGCCGACATCGAGTGGACCGCCCAGCTGCTGCAGATGCGGCATGCGTACGCCGTCCCGGGGCTGCGTACGCCACGCACCGTCGAGGCGCTGCAGGCCGCGCGCGACGCCTCGTTGATCGAGGCGGACGACGCCGAGACGCTCATCGAGGCATGGCGGATGGTCAGCCGGGTCCGTAACGCGGTCACGCTCGCGCGCGGCCGCCCGGCGGACTCACTGCCCGCCGGACCCGTCGAGCAGCACGCCGTCGCGGCCATCCTCGGCTATCCGGCGGGCGCGACCGACGAGCTGGTCAACGACTACCTGCGGATGACCCGCCTCGCCCACGGTGTGGTCGAGCGCGTCTTCTGGGAGTAGGCCCCAGATGCACTCGGCCTAGAGGTTGTTGTCGTTGCGCGGCGGCAGCCAGCCCGGATTGCGCGGCGCCCGAGGCTGCGGCTGAGCCGGTGGCTCGTTGGTCGCCTCCTCGCCGGGCTGCCCACCCTGCGGGTTGAACAGGTCCGTCCGCCGCTCCGGGAAGCCGTTGGAGGGCTGCTGGGCGTAGGGCCGGGGCGTCCAACGTCCGTTCTGCGGGCGCAGCTGGGTCGGACGCTGCGGACGCTGGCCCGGGTTCTGTGGGCGCTGGGAGAACATGCTGCCGATGCCCTCGCCTGCGGGCTGGTTCGCCTGCGGGCTGCCGGAGGCGGCCGGCTGGCGCGTCGGGAGAGGCTGCAGCGGCTGCCGCGGCTGCTGGAGCATGTCGGGCTCGTGACCGGCGAAGGACGGCTGCCCCAGGGCCGGCCGCTGCGGCATCATCGCGTGTGCGCCGGAGTCCGAGGTCGCCGTCCGCTGGTCCGGGGTCCGCTGGGCCGGGGTCCACGGGTCCTCGAGATCGTCGTTGATGCCCGCGAACATGGTGGCGAAGCCGATCACGATCAGCATGCCCGCGGAGATCGCGAAGATCGGCATCGCCAGGTAGACCGGGTCGGCACCGCTGACGTGCCCGAGCTTGTCGTCGGGGGAGCTGTGGATCTCGAGGGCGAGCATGCCGGTGTAGTGCATGACGCACACGCCGATGCCCATGATCACGGCAGCGCCCACGCGCATCAGCCGCGTGGTGACGTTGAAGGCGAAGAAGAGCGCGAGCGCCGAGGCGACCAGCGCGATCACGACGGAGGCCACGACCACCGCCGGCTTCCAGACCATCTGGGCGCTCATGTCCATCGCGTACATGCCGGTGTAGTGCATCGCGCACACACCCGCACCGGTGACCAGGCCGCCGACGATGTAGCCCGCGTTGCCCCGCATGGCGGTCGCGATGAGCATGCCGACCATCGCCGCGATGATCGCGACGGCGAGCGAGATGAGCGTGGTGCCGACGTCGAGGGCGTACGCCACGTGGCTGTCGAAGGCGAGCATGCCGATGAAGTGCATCGACCAGATCGCGCCGCCGCCGATCGAGGCGGCCGCGCCGAAGAGCCAGAGCCAGGCGCCGGCGCCCGCACCGCGCCGGCGCGCGCGGGTCGCACAGGTCAGACCGACCCACGAGCCGAGTACGGAGATGATGAACGACATCCCGACCAGGGGTTGGCTGAACGCCCCGATCGTGACTTCTTCGATGCTTGTCACGCTGCTTTGACTTCCTCTCGTTCCTCGCCGGACGGGGTGTGGGGGATCGGCGAAGTAGATCTGGAAACATGCGTGGATGCCCCAGGGGGTATCCGAGATGCATCCATAGCGGGCAATGGTGCCGGTGTCGCGGAGGTCACAATAGAGGAACAGGTCCCCCATTTCCACGTGGGGGGTAGGGTATCTCCGCTATGGCCGACGATGTATATGTGCTCGAGCTCGACGCGATGCAGCAGTCGGCTGTCGATCTGGGGGATCCGACCCGCCTCGTGTTCGACTACATGAGGCGTATCGGCGATGTTATCGACCGACTGCCTCCAGGGCCAGCGCGAGTTCTGCATGTTGGCGGTGCCGCGATGACGCTACCGCGCTACGTCCACGCGACCCGGCCGCGCTCCGCCCAGATCGTGCTCGAGCCGTCGGTCGAGGTCATCGAGCGCGTACGCAGCGAGGCGCCGCTCCCGCCGCGCAGCGGCATCAAGGTGCGCCCCGTCGACGGGAAGAGCGGCATCGGCGGCGTACGCGACGGCTTCGCCGACCTGGTGATCCTCGACGCCTTCGACGGCGGGCGCACCCCGGACGAGCTCGTCTCAGCCGCCTTCGTGGAGGACGTACGCCGCGTGCTCGCCCCCTCCGGGGTCTTCGTCGCCAACCTCGTCGACCGGGCGCCGTTCGCCCAGGCGCGTGACTTCATCGCGGCGGCCCGCGACCTCGGCGGCATGGTCGTCGGAGTCGAGCCGGCGACCATGAAGGGCCGCCGCCCCGGCAATCTGGTGATCCTCTGTGGCACGGTGCCGGACTCGCCGTTCGGGTCGCCCTCTCCGTTGGAGTACCGAATCTTCACCGACCGCGCCGTCGCCGACTCCTTCGGCGGCGGAACGCGCCGCTAGAGCGTGTCTCCCAAAGACATTGCGTAGCGGGCGTGGATTTGGGAGACACGCTCTAGGCTGGCGGGCATGTCGATCGAGCTGGCCCGCACCCACCTGGACCGATTCGGACGCGGTGGAGACATCATCGAGTCGGTGGAGTCGAAGGCGACCGTCGAGCTCGCCGCGGTCGCTCTCGGGGTCTCGCCGGCGGAGATCGCCAAGACCATCAGCCTCTACACCGAGGACCGGGCCGCCGCGATCCTCGTCGTCGCGGCCGGCGACGCCAAGATCGCCAATGCGAAGTTCAAGGCCCACTTCGGCACCAAGGCGCGGATGCTCGCCGCCGAGGACGTCGAGCCGATGACCGGCCACGCGATCGGTGGCGTCTGCCCGTTCGGCAACCCGGCGTCGGCCGAGGTGTGGCTCGACGCCTCGCTGAAGCGCTTCGACATGGTCTACCCGGCCGCGGGCAGCGCCAACACGACCATCGCGCTCACCCTCGGTGACCTGGAGACGATCAGCGAGGCCCGGGGCTGGGTCGACGTCACCAAGCTTCCCGAGTAGGCACCGACACCAAAAGGGGGACAGCCCCGCCCTGCCGAAGCAGGAGCGGGGCTGCCTTGCTGAAAGGTCAGCTAGGTCTTTGGTCAGACCGGGCGGACGTTCTCGGCCTGCGGGCCCTTGGGGCCCTGGGTGACGTCGAACTCGACGCGCTGGTTCTCGTCCAACGTCTTGTAGCCGTTGGTCTGGATCGCGGAGAAGTGCACGAAGACGTCGTCGCCCCCGTTGTCCTGGGCGATGAAGCCGAAGCCCTTGTCGCCGTTGAACCACTTCACGGTTCCCTGAGTCATGAATCTAATCCTTGTGTACACAGGGCGACTCCGTGCCGCCCTTTGGGCGTTGAATCCACGAGTCCTGATTTCTGCTTCTGCGGAAGACCAAGTGCTGCACGAACGGTCACCGAGAGCAACCGCGAAGCGCGTGGGGACGCCTCCTTCAACACGGACAAGCCTACATCCCACAAGCCGACTTCGGGCAACCCCGGTTTTTCGGCGTTTCAGGCGCCGGATCCGTTCGAAAAACGGCCCGGTGCGGGCCGTCCGGTTTTGACAACCCCGAGCATCACATCGACAAGATCGGGGTACTGGTGGCCAACCGACGAGAATAGGGGTCCACGTGGACCAGCCATGGTGGCGCGAAGCCGTCGCATATCAGATCTACCCGCGTTCGTTCGCGGACTCGAACGGCGACGGGCTCGGTGACCTGCAGGGGATCACCGACCACTTGGACTACCTCGCCGCGCTGGGCGTCGACGCGATCTGGATCTGCCCGTTCTACACCTCACCGCAGAACGACCACGGCTACGACGTCGCCGACTACTGCGACGTCGACCCGATCTTCGGCACGCTGGCCGACGCCGACCACCTGATCGCGCGCGCCCACGAGCTCGCCCTGAAGGTCATCGTCGACCTCGTCCCCAACCACACCTCCTCGGCGCACCCGTGGTTCGTGGAGGCGCTCTCATCAGTGCCGGGATCCACGGCGCGGGAGCGCTACATCTTCCGCGACGGCCGCGGCGAGAACGGCGAGGAGCCGCCCACCAACTGGCGCTCGGTCTTCGGCGGGCCCGCGTGGACGCGGATCGAGGGCGGGCAGTGGTACCTCCACCTCTTCGACGACGACCAGCCCGACCTCAACTGGCACAACCCCGAGGTGGTCGAGGAGTTCATCAAGATCCTCACCTTCTGGCTCGACCGGGGCGTGGACGGCTTCCGGGTCGACATCGCCCACGGGCTCTTCAAGGAGCTGCGCGACCAGGTCGTCCCCGAGGGGCTCACGCCGACCTCCGACGCCGCGGTGATGTACGAGCGTGGCGTCACCGACGCGCCGATGTGGGACAACCCGGGCGTCCACGAGATCTACCGCGCCTGGCGCAAGCTGATCGACTCCTTCGACGGCGACCGGATGATGGTCGCCGAGGCCTGGACCCCTGGCCCGGCCGAGCTGCGGCGCTACGTACGCCCCGACGAGTTCAACCAGGCGTTCAACTTCTCCTGGCTGCAGGCGCCCTGGTCGGCCGAGGCGTTCAAGGAGGTCATCGGGTCGACGCTGAAGGCGCTCGGTCCTTCGCGGGCGGCGCCGACCTGGGTTCTGTCCAACCACGATGTCGTACGCCACCGCTCGCGTTATGGCGACGGACTGCAGGCGCTCCACCGGGCGCGCGCGGCGACACTGACGATGCTGGCGCTTCCGGGGTCTGCGTACCTCTACCAGGGGGAGGAGCTGGGTCTGCCACAGGTCTACCTACCGCCCGAGTATCAGGAGGATCCGTGGTCGGAGACCGGTGAGGGCGGTCGTGACGGGTGCCGGGTGCCGCTGCCGTGGAGCGGGTTCGAGCCGCCCTTCGGGTTCAGTCAGGTCCCCGACGAGGAGCTGCCGACGCAGCCGTGGCTGCCGCAGCCGGCCGAGTGGGTCGACCTCACCGTGGCTGCCCAGAACGGTGTCCGGGACTCCACGCTGGAGTTCTACCGGGCGGCGCTGGCCGCGCGACGGGCCTTCGCGCTCGGTGCCGACGAGGACGTGGAGATCCTGGACGCACCCGAGGGCGTGGTCTCGTTCCGGCGCGGCGGGGTCGGCGGTTCCCCGGACACCAGGACCGACCTGATCGTCGTGCTCAACTGCGGTATGGAGCCGACGCCGCTTCCCGAGGGCGAGATCGTGATGTACAGCGGCGACCCGGTCGTGGGCGACCTGCCCACCGACGCGGCGGTCTGGATCATCGCGCCCGCGGTCGAGTGATCCCGGGCGAGTGATCCGATGCCGGGCGCTCTCCCTTCTTAGCCTTCTGGATCAGCTCGTAGACGTGTGCGCGCAGCTCCGCGAAGCGAGTGGCGGAGCGGGTGGTCAGCTGGTCGCGCTCGTCGGGAAGGTCGATGGGCACGTCCTCCAGGATCACCGTCGGCCGGTTGGAGAGCACGAGCACGCGCTGGCCGAGATAGACGGCCTCGTCGATGTCGTGGGTGACGAACAGGACCGTCACGCCGAGCCGCTTCCAGAGCTCGCGGACGAGATCCTCCAGGTCCGCTCGGGTCTGGGCGTCGACGGCGGCGAACGGCTCGTCCATCAGCAGGACCGAGGGCTCGTAGGCGATCGCGCGGGCGATCGCGACCCGCTGCTGCATCCCGCCGGAGAGCTGCCAGGGATGCGACGAAGCAGAGTCGGTCAGCCCGACCGCCGAGAGCGCCTCGTCGACCAGCTCGGTCCGGTGCGCCCGGGGGACCTTCTTCTCCTTGAGTGGCAGCTCGACGTTCTGCCGGACGGTGAGCCAGGGGAACAGCGAGCGGCCGTACTCCTGGAAGACCACCGCCATCCCGGCGGGTGGCTCGGTGACCGGGGCACCCTCGAGCTCGACGACGCCGGCGGTGGCCTCGAGGAGACCGCTGATGCAGCGCAGCAGGGTGGTCTTGCCGGCGCCGGAGGGGCCGACGATGCAGACCAGCTCGCCCTGGCCGATCGAGAAGTCGAGCTGCTCGATGGCTTCCAGGGAGGTGCCGCCGGTGGTGTAGGTCTTCTTCAGGCCACGTACGTCCAGCGCAGTTGACACGGGTTCTCCTCAGGTGCGGGGTCAGGCGCCGCGGTCGGCCTCGCGCAGGCCGCGGTACCAGGCGAGCGAGTAGTGTTCGACGAGACGGAACAGGACCGAGAGCAGGAAGCCGAGCATCCCGAGGAGGATGATCCCGGTCCACATCTGCGGGACGGCGAAGCTGCGCTGGAACTGCACGATCGAGGCGCCGAGGCCGCGGTTGGCGCCGAAGAGCTCACTGATCACCATCAGGATGACGCCGATCGACAGTGCCTGGCGCGCACCGGCCACGATCTGCGGCGAGGCGCCGCGCAGCACCACCTGTCGCAACCGGGTCCAGGCGCTGAACCGGTAGCTGCGGGCGGTGTCGAGCATGACCTCGTCCAGGCCGCGTACGCCTTCGACGGTGTTGAGCAGGATCGGCCACAGGCACCCGAGCGCGATCGTCACGATCTTCGACGCGTCGCCGGTGTAGCCGAGGAACAGCGCGATCACCGGCACCAGTACCGGCGGCGGCACCGCCCGGAAGAACTCGAGCGTCGGCTCGCAGAACGCGCGGACCGGGCGGTAGAGGCCGATGACGACCCCGAGGAGTACGCCGCCGGCGAGCGCGATCAGATAGCCGGCCGTGAGCCGCGCCAGGCTGGGCAGCACATCGCCGCGCCAGCGGTCGGCGGTCCAGGTCTCCCCGAAGACGCCGACGATCCTGGACAGCGGCGGCCAGAAGACGCTCGTGGAGCCGGCCGAGGCGAGCCACCACACCGCGACCAGCACGATCGGGAGGGTGAGGGCGTACGCGATGGTCCTGAGGATCCTCATCGGGCCTCCTTGCGGATCGAGACGTGCCAGCGGAGCGTGCGCCGCTCGAGGGCCCGGGCCACCAGGTTGACCGCGACGCCGATGAGCCCGACCACGATGACCAGGGCGTAGGTCTTCTCGACCGCGCCGGAGGACTGGGCGACGCCGATGGACTTCCCGAGGCCGGGGACGCCGATGATCAGCTCGGCGGTGATCTCCAGGATCAACGCCACCGAGGCGGCCAGCCGGAAGCCGGTCATGACGTAGGGGAGCGCGGTGGGCCAGACGACCGTGCGGACGGTGGTCAGCCGCGAGAAGCGGTAGGAGCGCGCGGTGTCGCGCACGACCGGGTCCACGTCGGCGACCCCGTAGAGCACCTGCACGAGGATCTGCCAGAACGAGGCGTACACGACCAGGATCAGCGCCGAGGTCGGCCGGCTGCCGTAGAGGAGCACGACGAGCTGGATCAGTGCGACGGAGGGGATCGGGCGTAGGAACTCGATCGTGGAGGCGGTCAGGTCGCGCAAGAAGCCCGCTGAGCCGATGACCACGCCGACCACGATGCCGGCGGCCATCGCGATGGCCAGGCCGGTGGCCCATCCCCGGAGGGTGGCGCCGAGGTCGGTCCAGAACGTGGCCTCGCCGAGCTGGCCGAACAGCTCGGTGAACATCGCGCTCGCCGGCGGGAGATAGCTGTCGTTGACGATGCCGAGACGCGGCAGCGCCTCGGCCAGCCCGACGACGACGAGCAGACCGAGGACGCCCAGGGCGGCGTCCCGTCCGCGGCCTGCGACCGTCATGGAAGCAGGGCGTCCACGTCCGGGTCCTTGGCGAACAGGCCGTCCGCCTCCGAGAGGTCCGCCAGCTTCTGGATCGACGCGGTGTCGATCTCGGAGGTCCACTGCGGCATGTTGAGCTCGGCGAGGACTGATCCGTCGATGTCGGTGTAGGTCGGGAGGATCTTCTTGACCTCGTCCGGGTGCTGCTGGGCGTAGTCGAGCGACTCGTTCATCGCGGCGGTGAAGGCCTCGACGATGTCGGCGTCGGAGTCGGCATAGTTCGTCGAGGTGAAGTACTCCGCGACCGCGAGGCCCGGGTCGGTGGCGACGAAGTTGGAGCCGAGGTCGGTCATGCCGCCCTGGGTGCCGATGGTGAGGAACGGCTCGACGACCTGACCCGCGTCGACGTCGCCCTTCTCGATGGCTGGGCCGATCTCGGGGAAGGCCAGCTCGACGTACTCGATCTTGGTCGGGTCGCCGCCGTCCTGGCGGACGAGCTCGTTGGTGGTGGTCGTGTTGATGTTCTTGAGCGTGTTGACCGCGACCTTCTTGCCCTCCAGGTCCTTGGGGGAGGTGATGTCGCTGCCGGCCTTGACCAGGATGCCGGCCATGTCGGCCGCAGGGTCGTCGGTGGCGTTGACGCCGGCCGTGACGACCTCGACCGGGACGTCCTGGGTCTGGGCCAGGAGCAGGGAGGTCGTGTTGGAGAAGCCGAACTGGTACTGACCGCTGGCCACGGCGGGGATGATCGCGGCACCGCCCTGGGCGAGCTCGAGGTTGACGTCGAGGCCCTCCTCCTTGAAGAACCCCTTCTCCACCCCCAGATAGATGGGAGCGACATCGACGATCGGGATCACGCCGACGGTGATCTCCGTGGCGCCGCCGGCACCCTCATCGGCTGACTCGCCACCGCAGGCGCTGAGCGCGAATGGCAGGGCGAGAACGAGTGCGATTGCCAGACCGCGGCGCGCGGTGCGGGCAGGGGAGCGGTTCATGGGGGACTCCTCGTGGGCTGTGGGGGTAGCGGCCGCGGCACAACCTAGTGGTGAGCCCGCGTGGAGGCCATCGAATCCGGATTTCAGTGCATGGAATGACGCATGCGCTGGTGACAGCGGCGGGAGCCGTGGTGTCCCTTGCGGAAGACGAGCGCCCCGAGTGCGATCGCGGCGAAGACCCACCACGGCACGCCCATCACGACCAGTCCGATCGCGACGAGCAGGAAGCAGGCGACCAGCGGGAAGGCCCGCGGGCGGCCGCGGCGCGGACGGCGGACCGCCTGCGGCGGCTGTGGCGCGCTCTTCGGCAGGTCGGTGAAGAGCATCTCCAGGTCGGCACGGACCTTCGCGGACCAGACCGCGTCCAGGCGCTCGTAGTAGTCGTCGTCGGTGAGCCGGCCTGTCGAGTAGTGCTCGGCGAGCCTCGCCGACGCCTCCTCCCGATCGGCCTCGCTCACCCGCAGGTTGTCGAGGTTGCTCATGCCGCCGCCTCCGTAGCGCAAGCGCCATCGTAAGGACGCGGCGGCCTGAGGCTTGTTGTCGCTCGCTTGCGCTCGCTCATGTCATCTCCCTTGTGAAAGCTGCATCGACTGTCGGCGTAGTGTCCCGATATATCGCGAGGGTACGCCCGAAGAGATGCTGCCGCAAGGGACTTTGGTCGGCTCAGGTGAGCAACAGGACGACCAGCAGGATCGCCGGCACCGTGGCCAGCGTGCTGACGAAGATGACGTCGCGGGCCAGCAGGGTGGCGCGGTTGTAGCGCTGCGCGACGACGAACACGTTCTGGGCCGTCGGCAGCGCGGAGAGCACGGTCACGGCCAGCAGCGCCTCGGCGTCGAGGCCGAGCACGAACCGTCCGATGACGTACGCCGCCACCGGCTGCACGATCTGCTTGGTCGCGACCACGGCCGCCAGGTCGAGCGCGGGGACGCCGCGGCCGGGCAGCGGGCCGAGCCGCAGCGCGACGCCGTAGGCGATCAGCATGGACGGGACCGCCATCCCCGCCACCAGCTCCAGCGGGTCCGCGACCGCGGTGGGCAGGTCGAGGTCGGTGACGGAGAGCGCCACCCCGATCAAGGAGGCGACGGTGATCGGGTTGGTCAGCGGGCGGCGGATCACGTCCCAGAACGACAGCTTCGTCGTGCTCGCGTCGGCGTCGAGCAGGACCAGCGCCAGCGGCTGGAGGACCAGCATCTGCAGCAGCAGCGTCGGCGCGACCAGGACCGGGTCGCCCAGGACGTACGCCGCGATCGGCAGGCCGAGGTTGCCGGCGTTCGCGTAGGAGCCGCACAGGACGGCGACCACCGTGTTGCCCAGGCCGCGACGGCGCAGTGTCTCGACCGTGGCCACGAGCGTGGCGGCGACGAGCACGCCGCCGGCGACCGCGACCAGGTTGCCGGAGAGCACGAAGCCGAGGTCGCTGTCGTCCATGACCGTGATCAGCAGCGCCGGGCTGGCGACGTAGAACGCGACCGTCGAGAGCGTCCGCTGGCCGCGTTCGTCGAGGATCCGGAGCTGGGCGAGCAGGGCGCCGAGGGCGATGAGGACGCTGATCGTGGCGAAGCCGGTGAAGACTCCCGCCACGTCTACTGCTCGCGCCGCAGGTCGAGGAGTCCGCGGGCGGCGTGCTCGGTGACGATGCGTTCGGACTCGACGGCGTCGCGGGCGCGCAGGGCGATCACGAGGGCCCGGTGCTCGGCGTAGCGGTCGGCGCCGAACTCGTCGCCGGCGAGGAGGTGTGCCCGGGAGATCTCCCGCTGTCGGGAGCGGCTCAGCGAGCGGGACTGCTCGAGGAGGCGTACGAGAACCGGGTTGTGGGCCGCGGCGTTGACCTGCTCGTTGAAGCGGCCGAGGACGTCGAGGAAGCGGTCGGCGTGCTTCTCGACCGGCTTGGCGTCGCGGTGTCGTGCCCGGATCAGGATCACCAGGTCGTCGGCCTCGTCGAGCAGCCGGTCGAGCTCGTCGAGCTCGTCCTCGGTCGCGTGCCGCGCGGCGAACCGGGCGGCCAGGCCGCGCAGCGCGACCTCCACCTCGGCCAGGTCGTGGCTGGCGTCCTCCTCGATCCGGGCCACCCGTGTCGTACGCGGGCCCACCCGCTCCACGAGGCCGTCGAGCTCGAGCCGCCGGATCGCCTCGCGGACCGGGGTCGGGCTGACGCCGAGGCGCTCGGCCATGCCGCGCTCGGTCACCTTGGCGCCGGGCTCGAGCTCGCCGGAGCCGATCTGGCTGCGTAAGGCCTGATAGACGCGCTCGCCCACCGTCGTGGTCTCCGGGGTGGTCTCGGGGGAGGAGATCGACATGGTCCCGATCCTAGGCCACTTTTCCAGGAGTGCCACCTCTTGACTGTTTTGCTGTAGCAAAACTACTGTGAGCGCCGCCACAGCCCGCAGGGTCCACGCCGGGACCATGCAGAGATCACGGAGGTCCGTCTCGTGAGCACCACCATCCCCACCGCACCACCACGGCAGCTCGGGCCGCGCCGGATCACCCTCCTCGTCGCGCTGGCGGTCTTCGCGCAGGAGTCGATGTGGAACTTCTACGACAGCCAGGTGCCGCCGCTGCTGCGCGACCACCTCGCCAGCGCCGCCCTTGTCGGCTTCATCATGGGCATGGACAACCTGCTCGGCATCTTCATCCAGCCGTGGATGGCCAACCGGTCCGACCGGACCCGCACCCGCTGGGGCCGGCGGATGCCCTACCTCGCCGTCGGGATGCCGCTCGCGGCGCTGCTGTTCGTGACCCTGCCGCACACCGCGGACTCGCTGTTGCTGCTGATCGTCGTCATCGTCGCGTTCGCGCTGGTCTCGAACTCGTTCAAGCCGATCGGTGAGGCGCTGGTGCCCGACTTCGTCGCCCCCGAGCGCCGCAGCCGTGCCAACGCCGCGGTCAAGATCGCCTCCAGCCTCACCGTGATCGTCGCGGCGCTGGTCAGCATCCTGCTGGTCGACGAACACCCGGCCCTCGCCTTCGCGGTGATCGCGCTGATCACCCTCGTCTCGGTCACCGTGCTGTGCCTCTCGATCCGCGACAGCTCCTCGCCCGGCTACCAGGCGGCAGTGGCCGAGGACGCCGCCGAGGAGTCGACGGCGGTCGGGCAGGCGCGCATCCGCGACACCATCTGGGAGATCGTGCGCGACACCGACCGCAGCCGGCTGCTGCTGATCGTGGCGATCCTCGTCTTCGGCAGTGCCTGGGCCGGATCGCGCGCGCTGGTCACGCCCTACGGCATGGAGACCCTCGGGCTCTCGCGCGGCGACGCCGGCGGGATCACGCTGCCGAGCGGCGTCGCGTTCCTGCTCGCGGCCTACCCGACCGCGCTGTTCGCCGAGCGCTTCGGCCGGCTGCGCACGATGATCGCCGGCATGGCGATCTTCGCGGCCGCCATGCTTCTGGGCACCCTGGTGCAGACCCCGACCGGCACCGTGGTGGCGTTCTGCATCGGCGCCGCGGGTGCCTCGGCCTTCCTGGTCAACGCCGTCGTCGTGCTGTGGAACCTGGCGCCGTCTGCGCGGGTCTTCGGGACGTACGCAGCGCTCTACGCCGTGGGATGGCAGAGCGGTGCCTTCCTCGGTCCGGCCCTGATCGGCGGGGCCGTCGACATCCTGGGCTGGCAGACGATGCTGCTCGACATCGCGGTCGTCGCGGCGGTCGCGGTCGTGATCGTGGTGCGGATCGACCGGCTCCAGCGGCGCGGCGACGTCGAGCGGGCGGTGTGAGTGCGATGGCCCGGATCCTGATCACCACCGACTACCTGCGGCCCGGCGACGAGGTCGACGACCTCCTCCGCTCCCGGGGCCACGAGACCCGCTACCGGTCTTCCGTAGATCTGATCGCCGACCTCGCCGGGGTGGAGGGCGCCCTGGTCGGTCACGACCCGCTCACCGCCGAGGTGGTCGCGTCCGCGGACCGTCTGAGGGCCGTCGTACGCACCGGGGTCGGCTACGACGCGATCGATGTCGAAGCGGCCGCGCGTGCCGGGATCACGGTCAGCAACCTGCCCGGGATCAACGCCAACGCGGTCGCCGAGTACACCATGGGACTGCTCCTCACCTCCTCCCGCCGGCTGCTCGAGAGTGCGACCGGTGTCGCGGCCGGCGGCTGGCCACGCGAGGACGGCCGCGAGCTGCGCGGCTCCACCCTGGGACTGATCGGCTACGGCGCTGCCGCCCGTGCGGTCGCGCCGCTGGCCCGGGCGTTCGGGATGAGCGTGCTGTGCGCCACCGGTGTCGCCGAGGCCGAGCGGACCGACCCGGAGGTCCGGTTCGTGGAGCTGCCCGAGCTCCTGGCGGGAGCCGACTTCGTCTCGGTCCACACCGCGCTCACCCCGCGGACGAGGGGGATGCTCGACGCCGCCGCGCTCGCGCTGATGAAGCCGGGTGCGGTGCTCGTGAACACCGCCCGTGGCGCGATCGTCGACGAGGACGCGCTCGTTGCCGCCGTACGCGAGGGCCGGATCGCCGGAGCCGCGCTCGACGTGGTTGCCGAGGAACCGCTGCCGGCCGAGAGCCCGCTGCGCGGGGTGTCAGGCATCGTCGTCCACTCCCACCTGGCCGGGCAGACCGCCCAGGCCCGCCGGGCCGCCGGCCTCGAGGGAGCCCGCGAGCTCCTCGACGCGCTCGCCGGCCGCCCGAAACATGCTGTCAATGCCCACCTGATCGAGGAGAGAGACAACAGATGACCAGCGACAACGCTGACTCCGTCAGCATCTTGGTGCCCAGCGGAATGCTCGGCGCCGGGTTCCCGGAGGAGACGATCACCCGTGGGATCGCGCTGGGAGCGGACGTGATCGCCGTCGACGGCGGCTCCACCGACTCCGGTCCCTACTACCTGGGTGCCTCGAAGCCGAAGACCACGGCCGCCGCGGTCGCCCGCGACCTGCGACTCCTGCTCCGAGCGGCGGCCGGGGCCGGGATCCCGCTCATCGTCGGCTCCTGCGGCACCAGCGGCACCGACGACGGCGTCGACTGGGTCGCCGGGATCGTCGCCGGCCTGCTCGCCGAGGAGGGCCTGTCGATGAAGGTCGCCCGGATCTACAGCGAGCAGCGCGCCGCCGACCTCAAGGAGCCGCTCGAGGCCGGCCGGATCCATCCGCTTCCGCCGCTGGGCGACCTCGACGGCGCGACCCTCGAGGACTGCACCCACATCGTCGCCATGATGGGCCACGAGCCGATCGCCGAGGCTCTCTCGGCCGGGGCTCAGGTGGTCCTGGCCGGGCGGGCGACCGACACGGCCAACGCGGCTGCGTACGCCTTGCTGAAGGGGATGCCCGCCGGGCCGACCTGGCACGCGGCCAAGATCGTCGAGTGCGGTGGTCAGTGCACGACCAACCCGCGGATGGGCGGGGTCTTCGCGACCATCGACCGGACCGGGTTCACCATCGAGCCGCTCGACGAGAGCGCGGCGTGCACGCCGATCTCGGTGGCCGCCCACATGCTGTACGAGACGGCGAACCCGTATCTGATGCGGGAGCCGGACGGCACGCTGGACGTACGCGACGCCGTCTACACCGCGCTCGACGAGCGGCGGGTGCGGGTCGAGGGCTCGCGGTTCCATCACGCGGAGCAGCACACGATCAAGCTCGAGGGCGCCCGGATCACCGGCTACGAGACGATGTCGTTCTCCGCGATCCGAGACCCGCTGATCCTGAAGGACATCGAGGGCTGGGCCTCGCTGATGCATGTCGTGTTCACCCAGCGGGTCGAGCAGACCCTCGGCCTGACCCGGGAGGACTACGACTACGACCTGCGTCTCTACGGCTACAACGCGGTCCTCGGCGATCTCGACCCGTCCATCGAGCCGCCGCGCGAGGTCGGGGTGATGCTGCTCGTCCGGGCTGCCGGCCAGGACCTGGCCACTGCGGTCGCCAAGGTCGCCAACCCGTTGATGCTGCACCTGCCGGCCCAGGACATGGACTACCTGCCCAGCCTGGCATTCCCTGGGTCGCCGGCCGAGGTCGAGCGAGGCGCTGCGTACGAGTTCGTGCTCAACCACGCCGTCGACAGCCTCACCCCGACCGCGATGTTCCGCACCGAGTTCAGCACCGAGTTCAGCACCGAGATCGGAGAGAAGCACGATGCCTGAGACCACCCTGGGAGACCTCGCGACCGAGGTCCGCTCCAAGAACGCCGGACCGTTCTGGATCACGATGGAGCTGTTCATGCGCGACGCCGAGGGCTACCGGATCGCGGCCGACGAGACCTTCCTCGACGAGGACGTCGTCGCCGGTCTCTACCGGGTCGATCCTGGGTCGGTCCAGATCTTCCGGATCCCGTCGCTCAACGTCGTCAAGATCTCCTACCCGCGCCCGGTCTCGCAGGGCTCGCTGCGCGACCGCGACACCCACGCGGGCCAGCACCATGTACCGCTCGCGCAGCTGGTGGTGCCCGGCTAGAGATCGAGGTGGTCGCAGATCGCCTGCGCCCAGCGCTCATAGCCCGCCGGCGAGGCGTGGAATCCGTCGGCGGCGAAGAAGGACGGCTCCGCGGGACCGAGGTCGGCGGAGCTGACCCACTGCACCGAGGTACGTTCGGCGCAGACCAGCCGCGCTGCCACGTCGAGCGCCGTCCCGCGTTCGGCGAGGTAGCGCCGCAGCGTGCGGGGGAGTGAGGGGAAGGCGCCGAACTCCGGGATCCCGGGGAGGACGGTGTGTGCGGCGTGCTCCTGGAGGGTCTCGACGATCGCGGTCAGATCGCGTGTCCAGGCCTCGACCGAGCGGCGCGCGAGGATGTCGTTGACGCCCACCAGGAGCACGGCGAGGTCCCACTCGCCGGTGACCTTGGTGAGGATGCCGTGCCGGATCCGTTCGCTGGTCGCGCCGTACTTCCCGAGCGCCCGCCACTCGACCGGACGCTCGGTCCGCTTCGCGATCGCGCGCGCCATCGACCCGGCGAAGGCGAGGTCGTGGGTGGGTGCGCCGCGCCCCGACGCGGACGAGTCGCCGATCACCAGCAGGCGCAGCGGAATGGATCCGTCCGCGGCCTCCGGCGCCGTCACGAAACCCTTCGTCGGGCCCTCCGGACGAGGCTCCTTTCCGATGGTCCGATTGACGTACAAGGCCTGTGCGGCGACCAGTGGGAGCAGCAGTGGATTCATCGTCCCTCCCCGAGCGGTTCTGTCGTGACGTACGTGCTCTTCCGTCGTTCTACAGCGCGTGCTCCGGTGGGTCTCCGACGTTGGCTGAACGGTGGGCGAATGTCCCCGGAAGGTTTGACACAGGCACTCCTCATCCCGGTCACCGTTGGGGTACAAGACAAGGGAATCAAAGACACGTGACCCGACTCACTGCGTGCCAGCCCTAGCATCACGCCCAGTTGTGAGCGCTCGACCAAAACCCTCCCCTCACTCGAAGGAATGCGAAGCCATGTCCGACTTCATCAGCGGCATCTTCAACCGTCACAAGAACGAGCAGCCGAAGGTCGGGGAGGGGGAGTCGATCGACGTCTCCGCCCCCGGCTATGGCGAGAGCCTGGCCGCCCCCGAGGCCAGTGCGTACGTCACCGCGCCCCCTGCACCGCCGGTCGCTGAGCCGGCCGTCGAGCCCGCCGTCGAGAACGTCATCGAGCCCCTCGCCGAGGCCCCCATCCTCGACCCGCTCTCCGACCCCGAGCACGTCGTCACCGACACCGAGGAGGCTCCGGCCGCCGAGGTGGCCGAGCTCGCCGTAGAGGAGGTCGAGGTGGGCAGCGACATCGTGGGTGAGGTCGCCGAGACCGAGCCCGTCGAGGCTCCTGTCGACGAGGTTCCGGCCGAGGCGGTCGAGACCGAGGGCACGTACGAGGCGCCGCTCGAGGGCGTCGACGCCGAAGCCCCCGTCGCCGAGGCCACCGAGGAGGTCGAGGAGGCCGTTGTCGAGGAGGGCGTTGTCGCCGAGGCGCCGGTCGAGACCGAGGCCGCTGTCGACGCGGCTGACGCCGAGGTGACGGACGCCGCGGCTGAGGGCGTCGCCGAGGACGCTGTCGTCGAGGATGCGACCGAGGACGTCGTCGAGACGACCGAGGTCGAGGTCGACACTGAGGACACCTTCGTGCCCGCTGACGTGATCGAGCCCGACGAGGCCGAGGAGACCGTCGTCGAGCCGGAGGGTGAGGCGCTCGCCGAGGAGGTCGCCGTCGAGGAGCCGACCGAGGTCGAGGACGTCGTGGTGACCGCGGACGAGGGTGAGACGTCCGAGGTCGAGGTCATCGAGTCCTTCGAGTCGTCCGACGCGACCGGATCGGTCGAGCCCGAGGCCGAGGCGACCGAGGAGACCGTCGGTGAGGCGGAGGACGAGCTGACCGATGTCGAGGCAGAGGAGACGTTCGAGTCGGCCGACCTGGCCGAGTCGGTGGAGGTCGCCGCCGAGCCGGCCGACGAGGTTGTCGACGAGGCTGCTGACGTGACCGAGTCGGTCGAGGGCGACGAGGAGATCGTCGATGTCGTCGAGGATGAGGCGCCGGCCGAGGAGATCGCTGTCGAGGAGGTCGCTGTCGACGAGGTCGCTGCCGAGGAGGCGCCGGTGGAGACCGAGGACGTCGTCCTGGCTCCCGAGACCGACGAGGCGACCGAGGTCGAGGCTGAGGACACCGACGCGACCGCCGAGGCTGCTGAGGAGGCTGTTGACGAGCCTGCCGAGGTGACCGAGGAGGTCGAGGCGGCCGTCGAGCCGACCGACGTCGTCGAGGAGGCATCCGAGGAGGCCGAGGTCGAGGCCGAGGACACTGGGGCGGTCGTCGACGAGGCGCTGACCGAGGACGCCACCGAGGCGCCCGCCGATGAGGTCACCGACACCGTGACCGAGGAGGCCGAGTCGGTCGAGGAGCCCGCCGCGGTCGAGGAGATCGTGTCCGAGACCCCCGCGCCCGGCTTCGCGCCGGAGCCGGTCGTCGAGCCGGAGCCGACCCCCGACTCGACCCTGACCGGTGTGCTCCGCGCCGCCCGTGCCGCCCGCGAGGAGCGCGGGAAGTCGACGGTGAGCGAGGGTCTCGTCGAGCGCCTGGTCCACCACATCGTGGCCAAGGTCGAGGGCGTACACGCCATCGACGACGAGGGCACCGTGGTCGACATCGCCGACGACGTCGCCAACATCACGGTGTCCTACGTGATCGAGTACGGCACCCCGGTCAAGGCCAACGCCGTCACCATCCGCACCCAGGTCATCGAGGCCGTCGAGGACTACTTCGACATCGACGTCGAGGCCGTCGACGTCAACGTGAGCGACTTCCACATCGCCTGATCTTCGCCGGATGGCATGAGAGAATGACCGAAAGCCTCGGAGTGCACCGCGCTCCGAGGCTTTCGTGTATGACGATCTTTCACACCGCCCTCGACCTTCCTCGCCCCCTCACCGCCCGGCTCGCCCGGGCCGAGGACCATCTCGCCCTCCGCCACCTCTGGCTGCTCTTCCGGCACGACATGTCGGGCTTCAGTTCCACCCTTCCGTTCGCCGACGGCACCTTTCGCTCCGAGTGGCTCGACGCCGCTCTTCGCTCCGACCGTGGTTGGTACGCCTGGATCCTCACCGCCGATGTGCATCCCATCGGGTTCGCTCTGGTTCGGGATGCCGACCAGCCTGTACGCGTCTTGAACAGCTTCTTTGTCGTCGCTGGGGCTCGTCGGGGTGGGATTGGGCTCCAGTTCGCTCGGGCTGTTCTCTCTGACGCGCAGGGGGAGTGGGCTGTTGCCTATCAGGAGCAGAATCGTGCGGCTGCTGGGTTCTGGTCGCGGGTCACGGCTGGTTGTGATCGGTCTTGGTCTGAGACCGTCGGGGCTGGTGGGGTGGTGGATACGTGGATCTCGTTCTCTGTGGGCTCTGGTCGAGCTTGTTGAGACCCTTCTGCTCCGNGTCCTGCGGGGAAGGACGCGCCGACTGAGGGGATCGATCAGCGGACCCTGACCGTGAACGTGGCCGTGCGACCGTCCGAGGTCGTCACCGTGCCGTGATAGGTACCCGGGCGCGCGTAGCGGTGCGACGCGCTGATCCGGTAGACGCCGGCGGCGTGGAGCCCGTCGCGCGGGGTGGTCGTGGTGAAGGTCGCGGGCACGCCGGCGGTGCCGTCACCGAAGCGGACCGTCGCACCGAGCGCGCCCGTGAGCGCGGTGCCGCCGAGGCCGTCGGCGTCGTCGACCGCGTCGACGGCGACCGTGGACCCGTCCGTCTTCGTGCCCGGTGCGGCGAGCAGACCTGCCGCGATGGTCGCCGAGGAGCCGTGGCGTACGACCGCATCGGTGCCGGTCACGGCGGTGGACCAGGCGGCGTGACGGCCGTCGTAGAAGTTGGTGCCGGCGGTGTTGAGCCGGGTGCCGACGTCCGCGACCCGGCGGGCGAAGTCGGCCCCGTCGCGCAGCGACTCCTGGGTCCAGCCGACCTCCCCGTGCGCGAGGGCGCGCGGGAACATCATGAACTCCGCGTTGCTCACGCCACGGACGGTCTCCGACCACAGCGGCGCCTCGGTGCCCAGGATGTCGGCGTCACCGACCCCGGGGATGACGTTCTGGGGGCTCCAGGCGTAGTAGTCCGGGAAGTCGCACGAGCCCGAGCACGCCCAGGACAGCCCGATCGGCGTCTTGGGGTTGTACTTCATGTCGAGATACGACTTGTTGCCCGGTGAGACCAGCAGTTTGGCGCCGTCCTCGGTGACGGCGCGCTTGGCGAAGTCGGTCGAGCCGGCCCAGTACTGCACCCCGTCGCCGGGAGTGAGGGTCGTCTCCGAGTACTCGTTCCAGCCCAGCGTCTTCTTCCCGAGGTCGTGCACGATGTCCACGGCCCGCTTCGCGAAGTCGACGTAGCCCTGATGCCCGTAGCGGGCGGTCATGGCGTGCGACTCGTCGCCACCGATGTGCAGGTAGTCGCCGGGGGTCATCTCGGCCAGCTGCGCGAAGACGTGCTGGACGAAGGTGTAGCTGACCTCGGCGTACGGGTCGAGATAGGAGTAGCCGACGTCGATCGTGCTGTTGACCGGCGCCGCCGGCTCCGCGGCGGTGCCGGTGTGGCTCGAGCCCGCGGTGTTGAGCTGCGGGATCGCGTGCAGCGCCGCGTTCGTGTGGCCCGGGATGTCGACCTCGGGGACCATGTCGATCTCGCGCTCGGCGGCGTAGGCGACCAGGTCGCGGTACTGGGCCTGGGTGTAGTAGCCGGTGTGGCCGTCCAGGGCCTGGTAGGCGTTGGAGGTGACCGCCGTGCCGCCCGACTCTCGCGTCAGCGCCGTGTAGTCGATGTCGTCGCCGGCCGCGCGCCCGTCGTTGGTGATCTGGATGCGCCAGCCCTGGTCATCGGCCAGGTGGATGTGCAGCACCGACAGCTTGGCGGAGGCGGCGGCGTCGATGATCTGCTTGACCTCGTCGACGGTCTGGAACGACCGGGCGACGTCGACCATGATCCCGCGGTAGCCGAACCGCGGCGCGTCGAGGACCTTCACGGCCGGTACGCTCCACGTCTGGTGCACGCGTACTGGCGAACCGGCGAAGGCCGGGAGCAGCTGGCGCAGCGTCTGGGTGCCGTTGAAGAGCCCGTGCCGGGTCGCCCCGCTGATCCGCAGACCCGAGCGGCCGGAGGAGAGGGCGTACGCCTCGGGGTTGCCCGCCACCTGGCCGTAGTCGGCGCCGGGGTCGATGACCAGCTGCAGATCGGTGGGCTTCGGGTGTGCGGAGACGACCGGCAGGGCGTAGCCCGTCGACGTGCGGAGCGTGGTGGCGAGCAGGCGCCCGACCGCCGCGGCTTCACCGCGGGCGACGATGCGCGCGCCGGGGGTGAGGACGAAGTCGGGGCCGGACTGCTCGGTGACCTGCACCGGGAGCGGGACCAGGCCCGGGACGGGGGTGTCGGGAGCGGAGGTGGGGGTGGCGGTGGATGCGGTGGCCGACGGGGCCGCCATGGTGACCAGGCAGCCGGCGAGGGTCAGAGCGGCGGCTGCGGCGAGTATCGAGCGAGACATTCAACATTCCTCTCTGCCGCGGCGACGCGGCGAGTATCAAGAAGTTGTGCTGCTCCCGGCGAGCGTAGTGACGCGCTCGCGCACCCGACAGGGTTTTCGTAAATTCGCTCAACAAATTAATTCTCGCCCGGCGCTCAGCCCCTCGCCCAGGCGAGCTGCATGATCTCGTCGCCGTCGTGGAGGATGCTGCGGTTGCTGGTGTCGGTGAATCCGGTGCGCTCGTAAAGCCGCTGGGCGCGCCGGTTGTCGGTGCGGGTCCAGACGCTGAGGCCCTCCCAGTCGCGTGACTGGAGGTCGCGGATCATCTCGGTGCCGACGTGGGAGCCCCAGACGGCGGGGTCGACGAAGACCATCGAGATGTGGCCGTAGCCGGGAAGCGGTACGCCGTCGACGAGGTAGGTCTCGGCCACCAGCATCCCCGCCGGACGGGTGCCGTAGTGGGCGAGCAGCGCCAGCTCGGCGGAGTCCAGCTTCTCGCGGACCCGGCGGATGCGTGCCTCGGTGGCGGTGCGGCGGCGGGCGGCGTTGGCCGCCCGCCAGACGTCGAGCGCAAGGGCGCGCTGCTCGTCGCTGCTGATCTCGGCGACGATGATTCTCGGCATCTAGGCGGCTACAGCGTCATCAGCCAGATGCCGAGCACAAGCATCACGATCATGAAGATCGCGCCCACCCACAGCAGCACGATCCAGGTCGAGGGGTTGTCCTCGGCCTCGGTGGCCATCAGCGAGGAGACGTACTCCTGCTGGGCGCCGTAGTCGCCGAAGTCCTGTTCGATCGGCTCCTGCTCGGCGACGTAGCCGTAGCCGGTCTGCCAGTCGCCGGCCTCCTCGCCTGCGTAGGCATCCTCCGCGTAGCCGGTCGCGTAGGCGGGCTCGGTCTCGTAGATCTCGGCCGCAGTCTCCTGCTCCTGAGGCGGGGCCCAGTGGCGGGCCTGCCCGTTGCGCGACTCCTGGACGAGCATCCCGGAGGGCTGGACGAAGGGCTGGTACGCCGCCTCGACCGTGGCCTCGGAGACCGGCTCGGGCCCGGGGACGGGCTCGGGCCCGGGAAGGGGACCAGGCTCCGGGGTCGGGTCGGGAACGGGCTCCGGGTCGGGGACGGGCTCGGGCTCCGGGACCGGCGTCGGCTCCGGGAAGGGCGACGGCTCGGGCTCGGGGATCACGGCCTGCTCCGCGGCGGCCGGCTCGTGGGCCGGCGGGGGAGTGGTCGGCGGCGGGACGGTCGGCGGTGCGTACGCCGGGCGGACCGCGGTGGTCCCGTCGGGCTCGTCGTCGGTGTCGAGCTTCTCCTCGACGGACGGCGCCTGGCGCCTCGAGGTGCGCTCGGTGGGCTCGTCGTTGGCGGCCGACGATGCCGGACCCGGCACGTTGTCGTCGCCGTAGGCGCTGATCCGAGGCAGGCTCAGGGAGGTCTGCGCCGCGTCGGGCTCGACCTCGACGGCCTCCGGGGCGGTCGAGGAGACGGGCTTGCGGATCACGGTCGCCTCGTTGGGCTCGTCGAGCTCATCGGGCGTGACATCGTCGTTCGCAGCAGACTGGATGGCTTCGGGCTTTGCTTCAGCAGCGGACACGGGCGGCGTCCTTTCCTCTACATCGATGGAGTCAGCCTCGGCTGCTCGGTCGGGCTCCGTGGCGACCTCTAGACCACACATCGGGCACGCCGGCTCATCGGACAGCCGGTGTCCACACTGTGCGCAGCTGGTCATGCCACCCCCATGGCGTCGAAGATCACTCCCGTGCGTTCCCAAGCCTAGGTCACCCGCCTTAACCTTGGGCCGATGCCCGCAGATCGCGGAGCAGCGGGATATCGGGGTTGTCCGCGTCGCGAGAGCCGGGAGTCTCCAGGATGAAGGGGACTCCGTCGGTCGCCGGATGCGCGAAGAGCTCCTCGAAGGCCGTCGTGCCGATGTGGCCGCGGCCGATCTGCTCGTGGCGGTCGAGGTGCTTGCCGCGTACGTCCTTGGAGTCGTTGGCGTGGATCAGCCGGAGCCGTCCGGGGCCGCCGATCTCGACGATCCGGTCGACGCACGCGGTCGCTCCACCGGGCTCGTCCAGCGGGGCGCCGGCGGCGAAGACATGGCAGGTGTCCAGGCAGATCCCGGCCTTGGGGTGGAAGTCGATGGCCTCCAGGTATGCCGGCAGGTCCTCGACGCCCGCGCACAGCGAGCGTCCCTGGCCGGCGGTCGGCTCCAGCAGGAGCCAGGGCGCGTCCTCGGCGGAGATCTCGTCGAGCACCGGCAGCAGCGCCTCGCGTACCTGCTTCATCGCGACGGCGTGCTTCTCGGTCGAGTCCCCGTCGGGGGAGACGAAGGAGCCGGTGTGGATGACGACCCCTTCGGCGCCGATGTCGGCGGCGCGGCGGAGGTTGTGGGCGACCAGGGCGGCCGACTTCTCGTAGGTGGCCGGGGTCGGCGAGCCCAGGTTGACCAGGTAGGGGGCGTGGACGAAGGCACGCATGCCGCGCCGTTCGATCTCCGCCCGGAACGCCTTGTCCTCGGCGGGTTTCCCGGCCGAGAGCGCCCAGCCGCGTGGGTTGCCGACGAAGATCTGCATGGTCTCGCCGCCGACCGCGTCGGTGTTGGCGAGGGCACCGGCGACGAGACCCTTGCCGACCTGTACGTGGGTGCCGATCGGATTGCGAAGGGAGGTCCGAGAAGTGGCCAAGGTCAGTTCAGCCAGATCGTGATCTCGGAGCCGTAGGGAGCCTCGCCGCTCGCCGGCTCCTGACGGGTCACGTATCCGAGGCCGAGGTTGATGCCGGCCTCCGGCTCTTCCTTGACCTTGAATCCGGCAGCCTCGAGAGTCTGCCTGGCTGTGGCCTTGTCGGCGCCGACGACGTTGGGAACCGCAACAGCGGCGGGGCCCTTGGCGACCACGAGGGTCACGGTCTCGCCCTTGGGGAGGGTGCCGGAGTTGGGGCTCTGGCTGAGCACGGTGCCGGGCTGGATCTCCTGGTTCTCCTCCTCCTGGATCTCGACCTTCAGGCCGTCGGCCTCCAGCGACTTCTTGGCGCGCTCGGCGCTACGGCCGGTCCAGTCGACGATGTCGACGGGAGCCGGGCCCTTGCTGATCACGAGCACGATCGCCTTGCCGGGCCGCACCAGGGTGCCGGCGCGCGGCTGGGAGTTGATGACGTGGCCTTCGGGGACGTTGTCGTTGAACTTCTCGATCGGGTCGCCGATGCCGAGGCCCTTGTCGCGGATCTCGTCTTGGGCGTCGTCGGCGAGCATGCCCTTCACCTTGGGCACGGAGTATTCCTCGACGCCCTTGCTCACGCTGATCTCGACCGTCGATCCGGGCAGCGCCTTGTCGTCGCGGCCGGGGTCGGAGTCGATCACCACGCCCTCCTCGACGGTGTCGGAGAACTCGGTGTTGGCCGAGACCTCGAAGCCGGCGTCCTGCAGCTGCGTGGTCGCCGCGGCCTTGCTCAGGCCGGCCACCGAGGGCACCCGCTCGTAGCGGCCGTCGATGAACCACCACAGGCCGCCCGCCACCAGCGCGACGGCCACCACGGCGGCGCCGATCGCGATCGGGCCCCTCCAGGTCGCCGGCACGCTCCAACGCTGCTTCGGCTGCGTGGGGGTCGGGGCGATGCGTACGTTCTCCTCGGGCTCGCTCAGCGAGAGCCGGGCGCCCGCGGGGAGCCCGACGCCCGGAGGCGGTCCCGGCGGACCCGGGGGACGACCCGGCGGCGGACCGGACGGCCCTGACGATCCGGACGGTCCCAGGCCGAGCGCGGGCAGGACGGCGGTCGTCTCGGCGCCGGACTCGTCGTGAGTCCGTGCCGGGGAGTCGGTGCCACCAGCGCCGTGGGCGCCCTGCTCGGGTGCGCCGGGCCGGGGGAGCGCCAGGTCGGCGGTGAGGTCGGGGTCGTCGAAGATGCCCGCGGACAGGGTGGCCATGACCCGGTTGACCATGCGCAGCAGCACGCCGGCGTCGGCCGGGCGCAGCTCGGGATCACGGGCGGTCGCGCGGGCGACCAGGGCGTCGACGTAGCGGGGGATGCCGGGGGCGGCCTTCGACGGCGGCGGGATGTCCTCGTGGACGTGCTTGTAGGCGATCTCGACCGGCGAGGGACCGCTGTGCGGCTTGCGGCCGGTGAGCAGCTCGTAGAGCACGACGCCGGCGGCGTAGACGTCGGACCGCGGCCCGGACCTGGACTCTGTGACCAGCTCGGGCGCGAGATAGGAGACGGTGCCGACCAGGTTGCCGGTGGTGGCGTCGTTGGAGTTGTTGTTCATCACCCGGGCCAGACCGAAGTCGGCGACCTTGACCCGCTGCGAGATCGAGGCGGCACCGGTGGTGATGAGCACGTTCTCGGGCTTGATGTCGCGGTGCACGATCCCGATCGCGTGCGCCGCGGTCATCGCGCTCAGGATCGGCTCGATGTAGGCCAGCGCCTTCGCCGCGCCCAGCGGAGCCTGTGAGGCGATGGTGTCGCGCAGGGTGTGTCCCTCGATGTACTCCATCGCGAGGAAGGCGACGCCGTCGTCCTCGTCCTGGTCGTAGACGGCGACCACGTTGGGGTGGGAGAGCTTCGCGGCAGACCTGCCCTCGCGTACGAACCGCTCGGCGAAGTTGCCCTCCTCGTCGAGGTCCTGGTGCATGACCTTGACGGCGACGATGCGGTCCAGCCGCATGTCGTGGGCCACGTAGACCGTCGCCATGCCACCCTTCGCGACCTTCTCGACGATCCGGTAACGCATCCCCAAGACCTTGCCCAGAAGGGGTTCGGATGCGGTAGCCGAGCCTCCGCCGTGGCGCCCGATGACGTCGTCACGGGGGTCCGCCTCACTAGCCACGCGATCCTCCTGTCTCCGGTTGGAGAAGTATTCCGGACCGGGCAATGGTACGGACCAGCGGGTCCCACTCACGACTTTCCGGACCGGCTACCCGGGCCGGTAATGTGATTGTTATGAGCGACTTGCGGTTGGCGGAGCAGGATCTGGGTGTCCTGGTTGAAGAGTGGATCGACTGGGCTACGGCCGCGTCGCTGCTCGGAGTGACCGTGGGGAAGGTGCGCACCATGATCCGCGAGCACGAGCTCGCCGCGGCGGTGCCTCCGGGGATGAAGGGCCAGCACATCCCGGCCCTGTTCATCCAGGACGGTCTGCCGGTCAAGGGTCTGAGCGGGCTGTTGCACGTGCTCCACGACGGACGCTACGACGACCGCGAGATCATCGCCTGGCTCTTCCTCGACGACGACCTTCCCGGCCGCCCGATCGACGCGCTTCGGGAGAACCGCGGGTCGGAGGTCAAGCGCCGGGCCCAGGCCATGGCACTCTAGGCTGGCCCGTTCCGTACGTCTCGGAGGAACCTCGTGAGGTCGAAGTACGCCCTGGTTGGGCTGCTGATCGCCGTCCTGATGGCGCTGGTCGCCGGATGCGGAGGCGGCGGTGACTCCGGCGCGGGCGGTGGCGGGAAGACCGGCACCGACCCCGAGAGCGGGCTCGCCTGGATCGCGGAGTCCGACCTGCCGCCCGAGGGCGTGGAGACGCTCGAGCTGATCGACGCCGGCGGCCCGTTCCCCTACCCGGGCAAGGACGGCAGCACCTTCGGCAACCGCGAGGGGATCCTGCCGGAGGAGGCGTCGGGCTACTACGCCGAATACACCGTGCCGACGCCTGGCTCCAATGACCGGGGCGCGCGGCGTATCGTCACAGGCGAGGGTGGGGAGTTCTACTTCACCGAGGACCACTACGAGTCGTTCTCACGGATCGACCGGGGGTGATGGGCATGAGTGGACTGGCAGGGCTTCTAGCGGGAAAGGTCGATCCCGGCGTCTACCGCTGGCACACCGAGCTGGCCGCGGCCGACCTCGCCGAGTCGGTGACCGGCGCCGGCTGGTCGCTGGCGCAGATCGCCGACGTGGCCGAGACGAAGGACGAGGTGCTCGGTGCCATCGGCGCCGCGCTCGGCTTCCCGGCCCACTTCGGCCGCAACCTCGACGCGCTCTGGGACTCGCTGCGCGACCTCTCCGCGCCCACGGTTCTGCTGTGGGAGACGTGGGGGTGCGCCGCGTACGCCGATCGTGCCGGTTTCGACAAGATCGTGCGGGTGCTGAAGGACCGGTCCGCGGAGATCTCCGAGGACCGGCCGGCGTTCACCGTGCTGCTGCGCGGGGACGGTCCGGAGACGGACCTGACCGACCTCGGCTGATCACCCGACGTTGACCGTACGGGTGGGGTAGCCCGTGGCTCCGTCGGGAGCGGGCGGCGCCTCGTCGGCGGTCTGCGGAGTGCCGGTGCGGTCGTACGCCCGCGCCTGGATCCGGTGCTCGCCCTCGGTCGCGTCCCAGCGGTAGGTCCACTGGCGCCAGGTGTCGATGCTGTCCTCGGCGGCCAGTGTGGCGGGCTGCCAGGGGCCGTCGTCGATGCGTACCTCGACCTTGCTCACACCCCGATGCTGCGCCCAGGCGACGCCGGCGACGGTGCGTTCACCGGGCATGACGTCGTCTCCGGGCAGGTCGATGCGGCACTCGGTCTTGATCGGGCCCTCGGCGGACCAGCCGCGGTCGGTCCAGTAGGCGCGGAAGTCGGCGAAGCGGGTGACCTCGAGGTCGGTGAGCCACTTGGTCGCCGAGACGTAGCCGTAGAGACCGGGGACGACCATGCGTACCGGGAAGCCGTGGTCCCGGGTCAGCGGTTCGCCGTCCTGGGCGATCGCGAGCAGCGAGTCTCGGCCGTCGGTGAGCGCCTCGAGCGGGGTACCGATGGTGATGCCGTCAGCGCCGGTCGACTTGACCGCGTCGGCATCGGGTGAGACGCCGGCGCGCTTGAGGACGTCGCGGATGCGTACGCCGGTCCAGGTCGCGTTGCCGATCAGGTCGCCGCCGACCTCGTTGGAGACGCAGCAGATCGTCACGCGGCGCTCGTAGAGCGGCATCGCGAGCAGGTCCTCGTAGGTCAGCTCGACCGGGTCGTCGACCAGGCCGTGGATCTTGAGCCGGTAGTCGGCGACGTCGACGCGTGGGGTGAGCAGGGCGATGTCGATGCGGTAGAAGTCGTCGACTGGGGTCAGGTGGGGCGTCAGCCCGTCGATCCGGAGCTCCGCGCCCGCCGGGAGGGGCGCGGCGGGGGAGACGGCCGCCGGGATGGGCAGCTTCGTGGCGGGGTGCCGGCGGCCGGTGACCACCTTCGCGCCGACACCGCCGGCCGCGCCGACCGCGGTCACGGCGGCCGCGGCGACCAGGAACCTGCGGCGGTCGAAGCCCTCGGGCGCCTCGGCCTCGGTGCTGGTGTCGTCGGATTCGCGCAGCGGTCGGGTCAGGAGGACCAGCGCCACGATGCCGACCACCAGGCCGATCACGATCGCAATGATCCCGGTCGTCCCGTTGCCGGCCCGGTCGGCCAGGAGGGCGGCGATGTCGATGGCCCCGAGGAGCAGCAGCATGCCGGCGCCGAGGGCGGGGCGGCGTACGGCCAGGGCGCCGGCGACCCCGAGCAGGGCCAGCGTGACCAGCCCGACGCAGCCGAGCAGGATCGGCTTGTCGGCGGTGCCGAAGGTGGCGACCGCCGCCTCCTTGAGCCAGCGCGGGGTGAGGTCGATGACCCGGTCACCCAGCGCGAGCAGGGGAGAGGCGCCACCGGCGAGGGCTGCGATGAGCTCGGCGACGCCGAGGCCGAGCACGCCGGCGGCGATGCCCGCGAGGGGGCCGTAGGGAAGACGTGGTGCCGAAGCGGAGCCCGAGGCCTTCTGCTCGGCGAGGTTGCCGGATGTCATGCTGTGGGTTCGTGGCCGATCGATGGGCGGATGGGACCAATCCTCCCACTCTTCGGCTGCGAACCCGGGATGAGATCTGTCATTTGTCGGAAGGGGTGCGCATGCGGCGAGCGCTGCGGGTCGTGGGCGAGGAGTCGTCGCTTGACCCCGATGACGACCTGGACCCCGCGGCGGTGCTCGCCGCGGTCGCCGGCGGCGACCTCGATGCCTTCGGCCGCCTCTACGACGAGCTGGCTCCGCCGGTCTTCGGCGTCGCCCGGCGGGTCGTGCGCGACCCCGCGCGTGCGGAGGAGGTGACCCAGGAGGTGTTCACCGAGCTGTGGCGCCAGGCTGCCCGGTTCGACCCGTCGCGCGGCAGCGTCCGGACCTGGGTGCTGACGATCGCGCACCGTCGCGCGGTCGACACCGTGCGCTCCTCGCAGGCCTCGCGGGCGCGGGAGGAGCACGTCGGCCGGCGAGAGCCGGTCGACGTCGCCGGCCCGGAGGAAGCAGTCGTCACGGCGTCGGAGCACGAAGGCGTACGCCGTTGCCTGGACTCCCTCACGCCGCTGCAGTCCCAGGCGGTGCGGCTGGCCTATTACCAGGGCTTCACCTATCCCGAGGTCGCCGAGCTGCTCGGCCGGCCGCTGCCGACGGTGAAGTCGCGGATGCGCGACGGGCTGATCCGTCTTCGTGATTGCCTGGAGGTTCGCGATGGCGCCTGATGTACACGGTCTGGTCGGGGCCTATCTTCTCCACGCGCTGGAGCCCGGTGAGCGCGCAGAGGTCGAGGCCCACCTGGCTGCCTGCCCCGACTGCCGCGAGGAGGTCGACTCGCTGCGGTCGGCGACCGCTTCGCTGGCCGATGAGGTCGCCGAGACACCTCCGGCATCGTTGCGCGCGAGGGTGATGCGTACGGCCTCGGAGACTCCCCAGCTCCCGCCCGTGGTCGCCGCGGGCCGCGCTCGTCGTCGTTGGTTCGCGGGCGCGATCGCCGCGGTCGCAGCCCTGGTCATCGGTGTCGGCGTGACGGTCGGCGTGGTCGTACGAGATGACGACCCGCCCGCGATGACCGCCGCCGAGGTGATGTCGGCCCCCGATGCGCGGATGCACAAGGAGGAGACCTCCGACGGCGAGCTGATGGTCGCGATGTCCCACGAGATGCACATGGTCGCCGTCGACACCGCCCACCTCGACCGCCCCGCCGGCATGACCTACCAGGTCTGGTGGCACACCGACGCCGGCATGGAGTCCGCCGGTGTCCTCGACGAGGAGATGGCCGTCGCCGTACCGGTCGAGGACGGCGACCTGATGGTCACCATGGAACCCGAGGGCGGCTCCGACAAGCCCTCCGAGAAGGTCCTCTTCCAGATGCCTGCCGAGCGCCTCTGACGCCGGTCAGACCGTGCGCTGGGTGGCGGCGGTGGCGAGGGCGCGGAGGACTTCGGCGGCGTTGGCGTCGAGGACGCCTGACGACTTGGCGTCGTCGAGGGCGGTGAGGCCCTGGTCGGCGAGCTCGGTGATGGTCTTCTCGACCTGCTGCTCGGCGCCGGAGGAGGCGATGATCGTACGCAGCGCCGCGACCTGGTCCGCGGTGAGCGGCTGGCCGAGGGAGCGGTCCAGGAGATCGGCGTCGGCGGGCGGTGAGGCCTTCAGGGCGAGGGCCACCAGGACGGTGCGCTTGCCCTCGACCAGGTCGTCGCCGGCAGGCTTGCCGGTGACCGAGGGGTCGCCGAAGACGCCGAGGAGGTCGTCGCGGAGCTGGAACGCCTCGCCGACGGGAAGGCCGTAGGCCGACAGCGCCTCGACCTGCTCCTGGGAGGCACCGGCCAGGGCGGCGCCGACGTGGAGGGGGCGCTCGACGGAGTACTTGGCCGCCTTGTAGCGCACCACCTTCATCGCCGCCTCGACGTCCGCCGCGCCGCGCGCCTGGACGGTGATGTCGAGGAACTGCCCGGCGATCACCTCGCTGCGGGTGTGGTCGAACACCGAGAGGGCGACGGAGGTCTCGGAGCCCCCGAACCCAGAGGTACGCAGCAGCTCGTCCGACCAGGTCAGCAGCAGGTCTCCGAGGAGCACGGCCGCGGCGTCGCCATAGGCGCGGGACCGGCCCGGCCAGCCCGCGGCGGAGTGGTCGGCCTCGAACGCGCGGTGCGCTGCCGGGGCCCCGCGCCGGGTGTCGGAGTCGTCGATGACGTCGTCGTGAACGAGTGCCGAGGCCTGGAGCAGCTCGAGCGCGGCGGCCGCCCGGACGAGCGACTCCTCCTCGGCAGGCGAGGGGGAGGGGCGGACCGCGTGGAAGCCCCAGTAGCAGAACGCGGCCCGCAGCCGCTTGCCTCCGGACATCGACTCGCGAGCCCGGCGCAGCAGCGGTTCGACCTCGTCACCGAGCGGTGCCAGCCGCTGGGACTGCGTCTCGAGGAAGGTGTCCAGTGCCCCCTGGACGCGACTGCGGAATTCATCGGCGCCCCACGTTTCATTCACTCTCCGAGCCTAGGGCACTCACTACGATGGCCCGATGGTGACTGGACGTGGACGCTCCTTGGCGGAGCTGATCAACCAGGGCGAGCGCTCGTTCTCCTTCGAGTTCTTCCCGCCGAAGGACGAGGCCGGCGAGGAGCAGCTGTGGAACGCCGTGCGCGCGCTGGAGCCCTACCGCCCCACCTTCGTGAGCGTCACCTACGGCGCCGGAGGCTCCACCCGTGACAAGACGGTCGCCATCACCGGCCGGATCGCCGCGGAGACCGAGCTGCTGCCGGTCGCCCACCTGACCTGCGTCGGCCACACCCGCGACGAGGTGGTCGGGATCCTGGACTCCTATGCCGCTCAGGGTGTCGCCCATGTGATGGCGCTGCGCGGCGACCCCGCCGAAGGGCCGCGCGCCGAGTGGACCCCGACCCCGGGCGGTCTCGACTACGCGATCGACGTGGTGAACCTGGCCCGGGAGCGTGGTGACTTCCGCATCGGCGTCGCCGCCTTCCCGGAGGGCCACCCGAGTGCTGAGTCGCTCGAGGCCGACGCCGACGTGCTGGTCGCCAAGGCGAGGGCCGGCGCGGAGTTCGCGGTCACCCAGATGTTCTTCCGTGCGGCCGACTACTTCGGCCTCGTCGACCGGGTCCGTGCCCGCGGCGTCGACATCCCGATCCTGCCCGGGATCATGCCGATCCTGAACCTCGCCGCCATCCGGCGCCAGAGCGAGCTGATCGGCGCCGAGGTCCCCGAGGAGATCGTCGAGCGCCTCAGCGCCGCCGGTCCCGAGCCCGCCGACATCCGTGCCGAGGGCATCGCCGTGGCCGCCGAGCTCTGCCAGGAGCTCCTCGACGGAGGCGCCCCGGGGCTGCACTTCTACACCCTCAACCGCTCCAAGGCGACGCTGGAGATCTTCGCCAAGCTCAACGTGACGGTCTAGACCGCGCTCACTTCTCGGCAGGCCCGATCGACTGCGCGACCAGCGCGGACGAGAGCCCGGCGAACGGCAGCCCGGAGCCGGGGGTGGCGTGGGCGCCGGCGGCGTAGACGTTGGGGAGCGGGGTGCGCGGCCCGAGGCGCTGGAACACCGTGCCGCGTCCCGCCCACTTCACGCCCAGCGGCGACCCGCGCCAGCGGCGTACGAGCTCGGCGGCGCCCAGGTCGACACGGTGCACGACGTGCTCGCGCAGATCGATCTTGTGGCGCGCCAGCGCCAGCAGGACGTCCTCCATCAGCTTGCCGTGGGAGTGGATCGTCCAGGCGTGCTGCCCCTCGGGGGCGAGCCCGCGGGTGCGTACGACCAGGGTCGGGTCCCCGTGGAGCACCAGCTCGTCGGGAAGATCGACGAGGTGCTCGGGCAGCGAGGAGAGTCCGAGGTGGAACGTCATCGGCGGGATCGCCGGCAACGTACGTTCCACCAGCGGCCGCAGGGCCGGCAGCGAGCGCGGGTCGAAGGCGACCACGACCGCTCCGTCGTCGCCGAGATCGATCTCCCCGGCGGTGGTGCTGACCGCGACCGCCCGTCCGTCACGTACGACGATGTCCTCCACGCGGGTCGCGGTCTGCACCGAGACCCGGCGGGTGGCCATCCGGGCGGCGAGCACCTCGGCCACGACCCCCATCCCGCCCTCGACCCGCCAGGCGCCGAAGCGCTGCTCGAGATAGGCGGTGAGCCCCGCCCAGGCAGGTACGTCACGCAGCTCCTGCCCCGCCGCGACGAACGGGTGCGCCGCGACCAGCCGGAGCCGCTCGTCCTTGAACGTCTTGCGCAGCCGCTTGTGGAGGGTCTCGCGCGAACGGAACCGCTCCGCGACGGCCGAGGGCAGCGCCGAGGGCTCCCACGGCACCTCGAAGTAGTGCTGGCGCAGCACCTCCCAGTCCTCGCTGAACCTGGCGACGTAGTCGGTCCACCGCTGGCCCATGCCCGGGCCCAGCTCGTCGAAGGCCGCCAGCTGGGCGCCGCGGGTGCCGCCGGGCACCGAGACCGAGGTCTTGTCGGCGAACCGGTGCTCGCGGATGACGTCCATCGGCACCAGCTCCAGCTCACGCTCGGCCGGCCGCCCGGACTTGCGGAACAGGTCGCGCATCACCGCGGGCAGGAGCGTCGAGGTCGCCGAGGCGTCCCAGGTGAACCCCTCCTCACGCACCGGCACCAGGGCGCCGCCGAGCTGTCCGGAGGCCTCGAGAAGGGTCACCGAGTGGCCGAGCTTGGCCAGCCTGGCGGCGCTGGCCATCCCGGCGTACCCACCCCCGAGGACGACGACGCGCGTCACTGGACGGGGTAGGGCTTGGTCGTGCCGTCGGACGGGCCCTCCGGCGGCGGGGCGCCACGTCTTCCGCGCCGGGTCAGCCTGCGCCAGCCCCCGCGAACGGTGCGGACGATGAAATACACCAGCACCAGTCCGGCGGCCAGCAGAACGGCGGCGATACCGGCGGCAGCCAGCGGATGCTCGGTCGCGAACCAGACCACGCCGAGGACGAGGCCGTCCTCGGCCAGGCTGACCACCGAGTTGGAGACCGGCTCGGGGGAGGAGTTGACCGCCAGCCGCTCGCTGGCCTTGACCAGGTGGGACATGAACGCCGAGGTGCCGCCCACGACGCCACCGACGGCCGCGTTGAGCGAGTCGGCCTCACCGGCGAGCAGGACGCCGATCACGGCGCCGATCGTGGGCCGGATCACCGTGGAGATCGAGTCCCAGGTCGAGTCGACGTAGGGAACCTTGTCCGCGACGAACTCGATCGCGAACATCGCCCCGGCGGCCGCCAGCACCGGCCAGGTGCCGAGGACGTCAGGGATCTCCTCGGCACCCGTCGTACGCTGCACGACGCCGAGCACCAGCACGACCAGATAGGCGTTGATGCCACTGGCCCACCCGCTGGAGAAGGTCAGCGCTAGAGATTCCATGGGGACATCTTGGCGTACGACACCGACATCCGAGCCTGCGACCGCGCGAGGAACGAGCGCTGTCGCAACGGGAGGAGGTCGAGCGAGCGCAGCGACTGAGCTTGCGAAGCCGCGAAGCGGGTCGAGACCGAGTCGCGTCGGCCGAGACCAGGCGCACGCGATCCCGTATTTACCTCCGTTGTGCCCCGTGCGGCAGAATGGGCTGATCAACGCAGACTTCCCCCCACGTCGCAAGGAGACCGGATGACCATGACGACACCCGACGAGAACGAAGGTGTGGTCGTGAACGAGGACCTGGAGACCACCGTCGAGGTGGCGGCCCTCGCTGCTGAGCCCGTGCCGCGGGAGATGACGTGGGCGGTCCGGCTGATCGTCGGTCTGATCGCGTTCAGCGCCGTCGTGGTCGTGGTCATGGTGCTGCGTTCCGATGACCTGGTGCGCGCGTGGGCGGAAGGCAACGCCTCGGCCAAGCGCATCCTGGAGACCGAAGGGCTCGAGGCCCTCATCAACCCGCCCACCGACAACCGGGTCAGCGCGCCGGCGTTCATCGCCCCCGCGATCACCCTGTTCGGAGTGATGGCCGGCATGCTCGGTGTGCTCGCGGTCTTCCTCCGCAACGGCTTCGAGTGGGCCCGCATCACGATCACGTTCCTGGTGTTCATCTCCGCGGTGGCCAGCGTCGGCGGCATCCTGACCGGCCCGCCGGTGATCATCAGCGTGCTCACCGCGATCGCGATCGTCATCGCCGCGGGGCTGCTGGTGGTCATGTGGCTGCCGGCCAACACTCGCTACATCCACCCGCCGCACCTCATCCGCGGCGCCGTCGCCGAAGACTGAGCGGCCCGCAGCACCGCTCGACACGCCCCGCCACCGAAACGTCTTGTGACTGTCGGTGGCGGGGTGTAGTTTGATCACGTGTTCGAACAGATGTTCGAACATCCAGGCTCTGGCGGGCGTCGTCCTCGACCCCCGACGCCCGCCAGAGCCGTCCACTGCGGGGTCGACCGTGAGCGAGAAGGACGACCCGATGCATCTGCTGCCGGCCACGACGCACAACTACCTCTTCCGAGCCACCGAGACCCTCGCGGAGGCGATCGTGGCCGACGACGTGCCGAGCAGGTACGCCATCGCTCACGTCGCCGCGCTCCAGGCCGCCGCCGCGCTGATCGCCGCCCGCACCGATCCCGTCGAGGCCGCGAGCCGCGCCGGTCGCCGTCGTCCGTGGAACGCCTGGGTCCGCCTCAAGAAGGTCGCGCCCGAGCTCTCCGAGTGGGCCGACTACTTCGCCGCCGGCGCCGCCAAGCGCGCCGCCGCGGAGGCCGGCTCGATCCGTGCGGTCACCGCGGAGGAGGCCGACGAGCAGGTGCGTGACGCCGACCGGTTCCTCGCCGTCGTCGAGGAGTCGCTCGGGCTGATGGCCCACACCTCGCAGGCCACCCGGCTCCGGCACGACCGCCTCGTGGGCTGATCCAGGTGTGGCGTACGCAGGGTGGGAGGCAGGGCCTACGCTTGGCCCCATGTCAGCTGGCTCCGCATCAACCAGTCGTCGGGCAGGCGCCCGGACCGTCGCCGTCTGGGACGCGCTCGACCCGGTCCTGGCCTCCGGCCCGCTCGACGTCCTCGACATCGGCGGCGGCACCGGCACCTCAGCCGTACGCATCGCCGGGCTCGGCCACCGGGTCACCGTCGTCGACCCCAGCCCCGATGCGCTGGCCGCACTCGACCGCCGGGCGCGCGAGGCCGGCGTCTCCGTCGATGCGCGCCAGGGCGACCTGGCCGCACTCTCCGACGTCGCCGACCCCAGCGGTGCCGACGTGGTGCTCTGCCACGGTGTCCTCGAGGTCGTCCCCGACGCTGCTGAGGCGCTGGCAGGGATCCGCGAGGTGCTCCGTCCCGGCGGCACGCTCAGCCTGCTGGTCGCCCAGCGCACCGCCGCCGTCCTCTCCCGCGCTCTGGCCGGCCACTTCGCGCAGGCCGCCGAGCTCCTCGACGACACCACTTCGCAGGGGCGCTCGGGTCGGCGCTTCGCCCTCGACGAGGTCACCGGGCTGCTCGAGGCCGCCGGGTTCGCGGTCTCGGATGTTCGTGGCGTACGTGTCTTCGTGGATCACGTTCCCGGGTCGCTGCTCGATGTCGATCCTGGCACGTCGGCTGCGCTTGTCGATCTCGAGCAGCGGGCTTCTACGCGGGCTGACTACCTCCCGCTCGCGACTCAGCTGCATCTGCTCGCTTCGCTTCGCTGACGGGGCGCTTGTCCGCGTCCATGGAGGATCGGGGTGACCTCCTCCGCTGGCGCTCCGGAAGGCACCCCGATCCTCCATGTCGACATGGACGCCTTCTTCGTGTCGGTGGCCATCAGGCACCAGCCCGAGCTCTGGGACCAGCCGGTGGTGGTCGGGGGACATGCCCGGGGCGTGGTGACCTGCGCCAACTATCCGGCGCGGGCCTACGGCGTGCGGGCCGCGATGCCGGGCTCGATGGCGAGACGGCTGTGCCCTCAGCTCGTCTCGGTCCGTCTCGACTTCGGTGAGGTCGCCGAGGTCTCCCATCAGGTCCGTGAGATCTTCCGCCGCGCCACCCCGCTGGTTGAGGTGGTCAGCGTGGACGAGGCGTTCC
The DNA here is from genome assembly GCF_042788075.1 of Nocardioides sp. YIM B13467. Taxonomy (NCBI): domain Bacteria; kingdom Bacillati; phylum Actinomycetota; class Actinomycetes; order Propionibacteriales; family Nocardioidaceae; genus Nocardioides; species Nocardioides sp. YIM B13467. The sequence goes on along the minus strand of NZ_JBHZPJ010000046.1, from coordinate 3,501,815 downwards.
TCGACGTACGGGGAGCGACCAGGCTCTTCGGGAGCCCCGAGGAGATCGCCCAGCGGATCCGCCGCCAGATCGCCGAGGAGCTGAGCATCACCTGCTCGGTCGGCGTCGCGCCCACCCCGAGCGTGGCCAAGGTCGGCAGCCGCAAGGCGAAGCCCGACGGCGTCGTGGTCGTCCGGCCGGAGGAGATCCCCGGCTTCCTCCACCCGCTCGACGTCGGTGAGCTCTATGGGGTCGGCCCGAGCACCCGGACCCGGCTGCGGCGGCTCGGCTTCGAGACGGTGGGCGACATCGCCCGCACCCCGGTGCCGACCCTCCACCAGATCCTCGGCCCACGTCTCGGTGGCCACCTGCACCGGCTCGCCACCGGCACCGACCGGCGCGAGCTGACCGGGCGGCTGGGCCCCGACCTGCCCGACCGGTCCACCGGCGCCCAGGAGACCTTCGGCCACGACCTGAGTGACCGCGAGGACATCGTCCGCGAGCTGCTGCGCCTCTCGGCCCGGGTCACCCGGCGGATGCGGCGGGCCGGCACGGTCGGTCGCACGGTCGCGCTGACGGTGCGGTTCACCGACTTCAAGACCATCTCGCGCTCGCGCACGCTGCCTGATCCCACCGACGTCACCCAGGAGGTGCATGCCACCGCGGTCCGCCTCTACGACGAGCTGAATCTCCGGGGCCGGGCCCTGCGCCTGGTCGGGGTCCGGGTCGAGCACCTGGTCGCCCGCGAGGGCACCGACCGGCAGCTGGTGCTCGGCGAGCGGGAGCGGGGCTGGTCCGAGGCCGACCGCGCCATCGACCAGGTCGCCGAGCGCTTCGGATCCAGCCTCGTGCGCCGCGCGAGCCTGCTCGATCAGGGCCGGGGTTGACGCACCCGCCACTCTGCTTGACACAATCGGTCCTGGTTGTGCCATGTGGCAGAACGTCAAGGGGCAAGAATTTTCTGGGCTCACTACCGCCTTCAGGGTGGCCAGCCTAGACTTGGGGCTACCCCAACAGGACATGGGAGGTACGGTGCCACTCTCGGAAGAGGAGCTTCGCCTGCTCGAGCAGATGGAGCGCGCGCTCTCGGCGGAGGACCCGAAGTTCGCCTCCGCCCTCCGAGGCACGGCCCTGCGCCGTGCCCAACGTCGACACGCGGTCATCGCGGGCATCGTGCTCGCCGGTGGAGTCGCGTTGCTGATGACCGGTGTGATCTCACGGATGTGGATCGTCGGGGTGGTCGGCTTCTTGGTGATGCTGGCCTCGACCTCCGTGCTGCTCACCGCTCTTCGTGGTGCTGCCGCGGTAGAAGAGGACGACGGGGACCACACGCCCCGAAGCTCGTTCTTCGACCGGGCCAGCGAGCGCTGGAAGCAGCGCCGCCGCGACAACGACCTCTGAGAGAACGACCTCTCAGAGGGACCTCTAGGACGAGATCAGCTCCCGCTCGGANGCCGCCGCCCCGTTATAGGCGAAATCTTTCTCGATCGGGTGCCGGGTCAAGGACCGCGAAGCGGCCGGCGAAGCCGGCGCCCGAAGGGCGTCCTTGACGCGGCGCGCGATCGAGAAACACTCAAAGCCCGGGTCGGCGGCGAACCCTGAAACGAAGCACGGTCGGGTAAGCGAGGTTTCCCCGAGAAGCGGACCGTGTTGGTCTCGACACGCCTCCGCCGCCCTCGCTTCGCTCGGGTGCTCCCTCGCTCGGCACGCCCGGACGAGCAAGCTCGCCGGGCGGCCTCACTCGGTCGCATAGCGGCTCCGGCGGCTCGACCAGCGGGAGGGCGGCTCGACCAGCGTCAACCGTCCCGCTATCCGGCCCATCAGCCCCACGAACCCCTCCTGGCCAACAGGTAGGGTCACGCTGATACCTGCGGCGTGCCGCCGTATGTCAGGAGGACAAGTGCAACGTGGCGAAGTCTGGTGGGTGGAGTTCGACGAGCGGCGGCCGGTCGTGCTGCTGTCGGGAGACGACGCGTCCGGGATCCAGGTGATGCAGGTCGTCGCCCCGGCGGGTGTCGACATGTCCGGTCTGGGCGTCGAAGTGACAGTAGGCGCCACAGAAGGACTGCCCTTTGAAGGCGTGCTTCGGTTCGCGATCCCGCGCCCGGGCTTCACCCCTTGCACGTGGCTGACCACCCTGTCCCGGGACGACCTGATCGAGCGAGCAGGCGCCCTGTCCTCTGGGAAGCTCAGCGAGATCGACGACGCCCTCCGTCTCGGTGGACTTGGGTAGACGAAGCAGACGGTCTCGACCAGCGGGTCAGTCGACAACCATCTCGACGAGCCGCCCCATCGCACCGAGCTCAGCATCGTGAACCCCTTCATCAGGAACGATGACAAGCGACCACAGCCGACTCCCGACAGCAACATTGCCGACGACAAGATCCCCGTCATCGTGCGACTCGATACACACGAATGCCCGGTCCCCGATCTCAACGGGCGCAGGAGAGGAGATGCAGTCCTCCCTGCTGGCGGAGAGCCCAGCAGAGACCGAGGTGTCGACCAACGTAGTCACGAAGATCGCGCCCCGGTCGCTGGTGTAGGTGCAGACGTCCTCGTCGGCGGTATGCGACCAGGAGCCGGGGATGGCGCTGGCGACCTGACCAGGTTCGAAGAGACAGGGTCCGGAGGCTTCGACGGTGGAGGAGGTCGACGGGCTCGGGCCAGGACTGCTGGTGGTGGGCTCCCCGGAGCCGCAGCCGGCGAGAGCGGTCGCGGAGAGGACGGCTGCGACACTCAGCAGCTTCCTCGACACGTACGGCTCCTCGGGGTTGCGGAAGTCTCGCCAGTTTCGCAGGTCACCCTCGCAAGCCCGCAACCGAGGCATCGGAGGCGGCGAGATCGGGGATCAAGGTGCGCAGCCGCGCGAGCGCGTCGCTGGTCTGCGACTTGACGGTGCCGATCGCGATGCCGAGCGTGGCCGCGGTCTCGCGCTCGGTGAGGTCGTCGTAGAACCGCAGGACGATGACGGCACGCTGTCGAGGCGGGAGCCGAAGCAGCGCCTCCCGGACGGTGATGCTCCAGGTCAGGCTCGGCTCCGCCGCCTCCCGGTCCGGCAGATGCTCGACCGAGGTCTCCCTCCAGCGGCGGGTTCGCCAGCGGGTGGTGGCCTCTCGAGCGAGCACCTTGCGGACGTACGGCTCGGGGTTGTCCTGGATCTTCCCCCACTTCGGCACCACCTTGATGAGCGTGGTCTGGACGAGGTCCTCGGCGTCCTCGGCATGTCCGGTGAGGAGATACGCCGTACGCAGCAGGGCGGGGCGGCGGGTGGTGACGAACTCGTCGAAGAGATGACCGTCAGGCTCTGGCACGGCGCCTCCAGGCGAAGATCGCGAGGGCGGCGACTATGAGCGTCGTGCCGGCGGTGACGGTCGGGACCCATGGGGACCATGGGCGAGGCGGGACCGGCTGGTTCTTCACCGGCGAGTCGAGCAGGTTGATCGCGAGGCGGGCGGTGTCGACGTACGCGCTGAGGACCTCGGCGGAACCGTCCCGGACGTCGACGGCGACGAGGTCGACGCCTGATTCGGCAGGGTTGCGTCTCAGCGCGGCGACATGGGTTTCGTCGAGCCACGAGACCACTCCGAGATAGTTGCCCGGGACCGGATCACCAGCACCGTCCTCGTCGACGTTCTTCACGCTGATCCGGGCTGGTGTGGAGTCGCCGAAGATCGCCGCGACGCGTTTCGAGTCGGGCGTGAGGGCGAGAGATTGCGACCCGTTGATCCGTGGCCCCGTTGTCGGGATCTCGGCGGGAGCGGTTGTCCCATCGGCCTCGATGATGACCGATTCCTCGCCCGGGACGATCACTGTGCCGACGCCGGTCGTACTCGCTGTGTCGAGCCCGGTGAGGCTGGTGCTGATGGCGGAGGTCTGGGCAGAGCTCAGGTCGAAGATCATGCTCCGGGGACTCGTTGAGCTGCAGCAGTCCCGCATCTGCCCGAAAGCGACGCCGAGACGGGTGGGGTCGAACCAGATCAGGGTGCCGCTCCCGATCCCGCGCTCGGTGCTGGGTCTCTGGGTGACCACCTCGCCGGTCACGGTGTCATAGACCGCATAACCGTTGATCGTGCCGCCTTCGAGGGCGGGAATCGGGTTGTCCACCTCCCCGGTTGTCCAGTAGGCGACATGGCGGCCATCCGGGGCGAGCTGGGCCTCGCGGAGATACGGGGTAGCCGCGTGCGGCAGGTCGAGGAAGGCGTAGGCACCGGTCTCGGCAGATACCCCGACCACGCCGTCGGTGCTCCCGAACCAACTCTCGCGGGGAACGCTGAACGTGGCGATGAGCGGGCCCAGCGGCCCCACCGAGTCCGTGCCGGGGAGATGTGGACTGGGCTCGTGGAAACGGCTGGGGAGGTAGCTCCCGGTCCCGGTATCCGTCGCCGGTTCGACTCCGGTGCGTTGCTGCCAGGTCGCCGTGCCGAGCGCGATCAGCAGCACGCAGGCGACGGCAGCGATGGCGATCGTGCCGATTCGCTGCGTACGCGCCACGCGGCGGCCACGCCACCACAGCTGTCCGGGGGCATCGCCGCCGGAAGGCGCCTCCCGGGCGAGTTCTTCGAGTAGGTTGGTCAGCACATCGGTCTCCAGTTCGGTTGTCCGATGACTGACACGTATCGAGCCTCGCCGAAGGTTGGGTGTGCTGATTTGAACAGAATTCCCGTGCGACATTTGCTGGATTGGGCAGAATCTCCGGCGTGAACTCTGACATCGGAGAACGGCTCGCGGGGCAGCACGTGCTGCTCACGGGAGTGACCGGGTTTGTCGGCGAGGCGCTGCTGCATCTGATGCTGACCGAGGTGCCGGACGTACGTCTCAGCGTCCTGGTCCGGCCGAAGGGGTCGACGTCGGGTGCGGACCGGATCGCGAAGATGCTGACCAAGCCGATCTTCGAGTCCGTCTCGGACGCCGAGGTGAACGTCGTCGAGGGCGATCTCTCCGATCCGCCGGCGCTGCCGGCGGATCTCGACGCCGTGGTGCATTCCGCGGGGGATGTCTCCTTCGACCCGCCGGTCGACGAAGGGTTCGTCACCAACGTCGTGGGCGTCCGCGAGCTGCTCAAGCGGGTGGAGGAGACCGGCCGGGACATCCACTATCTGCACGTCTCGACCGCGTACGTCTCCGGGCGGCGCCGTGGACACATCCCCGAGGGGCCGGTCGACCACTCCGTCGACGTGGACGCCGAGCTGGCCTGGGGGCTGGCGCAGCGGACGGCCGTAGAGGAGCGCTCGCGCGGTGTCGAGGTGATCTCCAAGCTTCGCAAGCAGGCCGAGCGCGAGCACGGTCGGGCAGGTCTGATGACCGCCGCCGCTGCCGCCGAGGAGGCGCGCAAGAAGTGGGTGAAGGACGAGCTCGTGCGCCTCGGCACCGAGCGGGCGCGGTCGCTGGGCTGGACCGACGCCTATACGTTCACCAAGGCGCTGGGCGAGCGGGTGGTCGAAGCCCACGCCGCAGCAGGGCACCGGGCCACGATCTACCGCCCGGCGATCATCGAGTCGGCCGTCTCACGTCCTTATCCGGGCTGGATCGAGGGCTTCAAGATGGCCGAGCCGCTGATCCTCGCCTATGGGCGTGGCGAGCTGCCGCTCTTCCCGGCCGCCGCGGACACGACCGCGGACATCGTGCCGGTCGACCACGTGGTCTCTTCGATCGTGGCCTGCCTGGCGCACCCGCCCGAGCACGGCGAGCCGGCCTACTTCCATCTCGCCTCCGGCGACCGCAACCCGTTGACGTTCGAGATGCTCTACGAGACCGTGCGGGCCTACTTCTCGAAGGAGCCGTTCGCGGCCGGAGACCGGGGTGCGGCCAGGCTGCCGGAGTGGACCTTCCAGGGCGGCGCATCGGTCGAGCGCATGATGTCGACCGGCGAGAAGGTGCACAAGATCGCCGACACGCTGCTCGGACTGGCTCCGCGCAGCGACCGTACCCGGGCATGGGCCCGCGACCTGGACCGGCAGGGCCGGCGCCTGCAGTTCCTGCGGCGCTACCTGGACCTCTATCAGGAGTACGCCCAGGCCGACCTCCGCTTCGTCGACACCAACACGCTCGCGCTCTACCGGTCGCTGTCGCCGGCCGACCAGGAGACCTTCGCCTTCGACACCGGCGTGATCGACTGGCACGAATACCTCTACGACATCCACGTGCCGTCGGTGACCAAGCCGGTCCGCGAGCTCGACGAGCTGCGCAAGCTGCGGAAGAGGCCGGACTCCGGCCGGCTGCCTCAGCTCAAGGACGGGCGGGTCGCGGCCTTCTTCGACCTCGACGGCACCCTGATGTCCTCCAACGTGATCGAGACCTACCTGTGGCTGCGGCTCGGTGAGCTCTCCGGCACCAAGAAGGCCGCCGAGATCGCCCGGATGGCGGGAAAGGTGCCCGGCTACGTGTGGGCGGACCGCACCGAGCGCGGCACGCTGCTGCGTACGGTCTACAAGGAGTACGCCGGTGCCCGGCTCTCCGAGCTCGACCAGATCGTCGACGAGCACCTGACCACGCACATCCTCGGGCGACTGGCCCCGGACGCGGTCCGGCGGATCCGGGAGCACCGGGCGGCGGGACACGTGACGGTGCTGGTGACCGGCGCGATCCGGCCGCTGACCCGGCCGCTGATGCCGCTGTTCGACCACATCGAGGCGGCCGACCTGGCCGTCGACGACCGGGGGTTCTGCACCGGTCACATGGCCGCGTCGCCGCTGGTCGGGGAGTCGCGCGGGGCGTTCGTCCGGGAGTGGTCGCGCCGCGAGGGCATCTCGCCGTCCGACTGCTTCGCCTACGCCGACTCCCACTCCGACCTCCCGCTGCTCGCGGCGGTCGGGCATCCGATCGCCGTCCGTCCCGACGTACCTCTGTTCCGGCACGCCAAGAAGGCGCACTGGACGATCGTCGACTGGGAGTCGCCGGGCCACGCGAGCCGCACGCTCGACCCGGCCGGGCTGCACCGATGAGGAGGGGCTGAATGCTCGCGCTCGAGATGTACCGCAGCGTCGCCAAGACGGCGCTGGGGAAGGTCGCCGGCGGGCGGCTGCCGCTGCTGCTGACCGGGGCGGCGGCGCCGCTGCGGATGGTGACGCTCGACCCGCCGAGGGTCGAGCACGACGGATGGGCTCGGCTGCGGGTCTCCCTGTCCGGCATCTGCGGCTCCGACCTGGGGATGCTGTCGGGAAAGACGAGCCTCTACTTCCAGCCGCTGGTGAGCCTGCCGTTCGTGCCCGGCCACGAGATCGTGGGCGAGCTGCTCGACCCCTGCGGCGACCTGGAGGCCGGGACCCGCGTGGTCGTCGACCCGGTCCTGACCTGCGCCGCGCGCGGGCTGGAGGCGTGCGAGGCTTGTGCGCGCGGCGAGACCAACCGCTGCTCCCGGATCACCGTCGGTGACATCTCCTCCGGGCTGCAGACCGGGTTCTGCCACGACACCGGCGGCGGCTGGTCGCAGCAGCTCTCGGTGCACCGCTCCCAGCTCCACGTGGTGCCCGACGGCTACTCGGACGAGCAGGCGCTGCTCGCCGAGCCGGTCGCCTGTGCCGTGCACACCGCTCGCCGGGCGGCGGTGAAGCCCGGCGACCGGGTGCTCGTCTCGGGTGCCGGGGCGGTCGGGCTGCTGGCCACGCTGGCCCTGCGCGAGCTCACCGACGCCGGCGAGATCCTGGTCGTCGCCAAGCACGCTCATCAGCGCGAGCTGGCGCTCGAGTTCGGCGCCACCGAGGTCGTCGCGCCGTCGGAGACGCTGCGCAGGATCAGGCGCGCGACCAGCGCCTTCATGCTCGAGCCGGAGATGCTCTCCTCGCCCTACCTCCTCGGCGGCGTGGACGTCACCGTCGACGCGGTCGGCTCGAAGGAGTCGCTGCAGACCTGCCTGCACGCCACCCGTGCGGGTGGGCGGGTGGTGCTCTCCGGGATGCCCGCCTCCGCCGATCTCTCCGCGGCCTGGTTCCGGGAGCTCGAGGTGGTCGGGACGTACGCCTCCTCGCGCGGCTCCGGCGACTTCGCCACCGCCCTCGACCTGGTCGGCCACGACGCCATATGCCGGTTGGCCAAGACCGTCGCGCCCTACCCGCTCCATCGCTGGCGAGAGGCGCTCGACCATGCCCACTCAGCCGGTCGGCTCGGCACCGTCAAGGTGGCGTTCGACCCCAGACGTACGTCCTGAAGAAGGAGAGACACGATGACACGACCAGGTTTCGTGCTGGAGGTCGACGACCGTACGCCGCCCCTGCTCGTCCACGAGGGGCTCGGGTTCCGGCTGGAGGAGTTCCCGCAGGGCACACGGGTGGTCTACCCGCCCGAGTCGCTGCCGACGGTGCCGGACGTGGAAGCCGCGATCCGGGAGTCGCTGGAGAACCCGGTCGACTCCGAGCCGCTGCGGGAGCTGATGTTCCCGGGGATGCGGCTGACGATCGCCTTCGACGACCTCTCCCTGCCGCTGCCGACCATGAAGGCGCCCGACATCCGGGGCCGGATCATCGAGCAGGTGCTCACGATCGCGGCCGAGAAGGGCGTCGACGACGTCGAGATCATCGCCGCGCTGGCCCTGCACCGCCGGATGACGGATGCGGAGATGAAGCACATCGTCGGCGAGCGCGTCTTCCGCAGCTTCGCGCCGCAGGGGCTGCTCTACAACCACGACGCCGAGGACCGCACCAACCTCGAGCACATGGGCGTCACCGAGAAGGGCGAGGACGTCGAGATCAACAAGCGGGCGGCCACCTCCGACCTGCTGATCTACGTCAACGTCAACCTCGTCGCGATGGACGGCGGCCACAAGTCGGTCGGCATCGGGCTGGCCTCCTACAAGTCGATCAAGCACCACCACAACGCCAAGACGATGGTGCACTCGCGCTCGTTCATGGACCACAAGCACTCCGAGATGCACTCCTCGGCCTGGCGGATGGGCCGGCTGATCGGCGAGCACGTCAAGGTCTTCCAGATCGAGACGACGCTCGACAACGAGGTCTTCGGGAAGCCGTACGACACGCTGCTCAAGCGCGAGTGGGAATGGTCGCTCCGCGACCAGGCCACCGTGCTCGGCCTGCGCCGCGGGCTGGCGGTCGCGCCGCAGAAGATGCGCCACAAGATGTTCCACGACCTGCGGTCCAACTACGGGCTGACCGGGATCACCGCCGGCGCCGTCGAGCCGGTGCACGAGCTGACCGTGCAGCGCGTCCACCAGCAGCAGCGGGTCAAGGTCGAGGGGCAGTCCGACGTGATGGTGATGGGGGTGCCCTATCTCGGCCCCTACAACGTCAACTCGACCATGAACCCGATCCTGGCCGCCTGCATGGGGCTGGGCTACTACTTCAACTCCTACCTGCGCCAACCGGTCGTGCGCGAGGGTGGTGTGGCGATCCTCTACCACCCGCTCGACGAGGGCTTCAACACCCTCACCCACCCCTCCTACGTCGACTTCTACGAGGAGGTGCTGGCCGACACGACGGATCCGGCGCTGATCGGGCCGAAGTTCGAGGAGCAGTTCGCCACGGACCCCTGGTACGTCCACCTCTACCGCACCTCGAACGCCTACCACGGCGTCCACCCGTTCTACATGTGGTACTGGATCGCGCACGCCCTCGACCACCTCGGCGACGTGATCTGGGTCGGCGGCAACCCCAAGGCCGCGGCGCGGATGGGCTTCCGGTCGGCATCGACCCTGCGGGACGCGCTCGAGATGGCGAGCTCGACCGTCGGTCCGTCGCCGTCGATCACCTACCTGCGCAACCCTCCGCACCTCTTGGCGGACGTCCGATGAGCTGTAACACGCTGTTCGTAGGACTATCCGGTCGTTCTAGGAGGGCGAGTAGTCCTACGAACGACGTGTTACACCGCGAGGAGGCGGCGCGATGAGTAGCTTCTGGAAGGACACCGCCCGCGACGTACGGCTCTTCCAGCGGGGCTGGCGGTGGGGTCACCGAGCGCAGGTGCCGCGGTCGGCGGAGCCGTTCGTGCCGCCGGCGACGACGACGGTCTTCGACAACGAGTGGTCGCGCAGGCCGGCCGCGCGAGCGGTCAGGGAGGTCGCCCAGGCTGGCCTCGAGGCGGTCTTCCGGTCGCAGGTGAAGACCCAGGTCGAGGGGCTGGACGTGCTCGAGAGGCTCGACGGGCCGGTGATCTTCGTGGCCAACCATGCCTCCCACCTGGATACTCCGCTGATCCTGCTGAGCCTTCCGGACCAGTGGCGGCGGCGTACGGCGGTGGCGGCCGCGGCCGACTACTTCTTCGACACCTGGTGGCGGGCGGTGGGCTCCTCGCTGGTCTTCAACACGCTGCCGATCGACCGTCGCGGGGGCGCGCTCGCGAACGCGCCCGGTGAGGTCCTCGCCGACGGCTGGTCGCTGGTCGTCTTCCCCGAGGGCACCCGGTCCAAGGACGGCACCGTCGGCCGGTTCCGGTCCGGTGCCGCCTACCTGGCCATCGAGTACGGCGTCCCCGTCGTCCCGATCGCCCACCGCGGCACCTACGCGGCGATGCCGCGGGGCGTGAACTGGCCCGGCAAGGACAAGGCCGGTGGCCGCCGCCAGCTGACCGTACGCTTCGGGGAGCCGCTCCGCCCGGCCGAGGGCGAGTCGATCCGCGAGTTCGCGCCCCGGATCCGGACGGCGGTGGCGAGGCTGCTGGATGAGGACGCCACGGACTGGTACGCCTCGATGCGCCGCGCTGCCGAGGAGCGCACGCCCGACCCCGCCGGCGAGGAGATCGCCGAGTGGCGCAAGGTCTGGGCGGCCACCGAGTCACCTGACCCCGAGCCGGACCGGATCAGGGCCTGGCGCCGCTGAGGATGTGTTGCTGAGCCGGGTCAGGCCCAGCGCAGCAGCGCTGCCACTGGAGCGTCGCCGAGCAGGCTGGCGGGCAGGACGTACACCTCCGCGTCGGTGAGGACCGCGGCGGCGATGAGCGCCTCGCCGGCCTCGACCGGACCGGAGACCGGGGCCTCCCCGAAGGTGAGGCCGGGATGATCCGCCGGGTCGAGCATGCGGCCAGCCAGCGCACCCGGGTCGATCAGCAGGGTCTCGACGCGGCCGGTGACGAAGGCGTCGGCGACGTCGCGTACACCGGTGGCCGCGCGTTCGCCCCTGCCCCAGGCTTCCTCGAGCCGCCGGACCAGTGCCGTGCGATGGCGTACGACAAGGTCCATCAGAGCGCTACGGATCGCGTCGTCGCGAGCCTGGTCGCCGCCGTCCGTGGCACGCTGTCCGCTCGCCAGCTCGACCACCTCGACGGGTTGGCCGGCGAGCTTCTCGCGCAGCCTGCCCACCGTGGTCGGGTCGCCGCCGACGAGCACGAGCTCGTGGCCGTGGTCGCGGACCAGCCTGGTCACCTCCTCGGCGACCTTGTCGGCGTTGTGACGCCAGACGTTGTCGGTGGTCTGCTGCATGCGGAACGCCGCCCACCCGACGTTGTCGTGGACCTTGTGGACGTGCTCGAGCTCGTCGCCCTCCACGGTGGTCGTGCTCGCGGGCTGCGGCAGTCCCGAGTCCCACAGCGAGATCTCGCCACCGGTGTGGTCGGCCAGGACCAGCACGAACGGCATCGAGGTCTCGCGCGCGGCGATCCAGGAGCCGAGGTCGGGCAGCATGTCCCAGGTCGCGACCGGGTTGGGGACCGCGGCAACGGCGACCTCGTCGTAGGCGATCCCCTCGGGCGTCGCGACGACGACCCGCGCGAGCGGGGCCGGCTGACGTACGTTCGCCTCCAGCCTGTCGGAGACCTGGGCGACGACGCCCGGGGGAGCGCCCTAGGCGGAGAGCTCCTCGCAGGCGGCGCGCACCCGCAGCTGTTTGGCGTGGGCCGCGTTCTCCGAGTCCTGGCTGACGTCGGCCAGCACGGTGGCGTACGGCCCGGGGCGGGTCAACAGCGTGGTGAATCCAGCGGTGTCCATATCGGTGGGGTACCCGCCGGCAGGGGATGTAACACGGGTCGGCTCAACCGGCCGCGCAGGTGACCTCGGTGACGTGCCACTCCTCGTCCTTGCCCTCGCCGGAGCGGGTGACGACGAGGGTGAACACGGACCGGCCGCCGTCAGGGGTCAGCTCGACCGTGGCACCGGTCTCGGTGAGGTCGGTGGAGGTGATGCGTACCTTCTCCAGGTGGCCGCGCGCGTCGGCCGTCTTCTCGGTGGGCGGGGTCTGGACCGAAGGGCAGGCCCGCGCCCACTGCGCCACCAGCTCCGGCTTCGCCTCGACCGTGGTCCAGCTCGTGGTCCGCGCGAACCGGCTGGCGGCGGTTTCGGCCTGCTCGGTGGCGTGCTCGCGGAAGCGGGAGCGCGAGTAGCCGTAGCCGGCCACCGAGATCAGCACTCCGACCAGCAGCAGCACTCCGACCTTGACCGCGATCTCACGCCTCTCGCTGCTTTGCACGGGACGTTCCTACCACCACCGGCCCCAGGGCCCGAACCGGCTCGCGGATGAGAGAGCTCTCATGGTCATCTCACGATCACCTCACCGCGGGCCGAGATGGTTCTTGCATGGCGCCGGGAACACCCGGGGCAGAACCTGAAGGGACGAATGATGAAGAAGCTTCCGATGATCCTGGGGACCGGCCTGGTCGGCGTGGTCGCGGCGGGCGTGTTCAGCTACCAGAGCGCTGCCGCTGTCGATGACGACGGCTATGCCAAGCGTGAGGAGAAGTCCAACACCCAGGTGACCACCGTCGACGATGACGACGACAACGACGCCGACGACGTCACCCGCGACGCCGCCGGCAACGACACCGCGACCAACGGCACCGGCGTGACCCGGGCGACCAAAGACAACACCCGGGACAACACCCGCGACAAGGTCACCCGCGACGACCAGACCAAGGACGACAACACCAAGGACGACAACACCAAGGACAACACGCGGGACAACACGCGGGACGACAACACCAACGACCGGACCCAGGGCTGAGTCGAAGATGACCGACACCTGGGGCCTGGTCCAGGGTGACGCGATCACCCCCGAGCTGACCGCGATGCGGCTGCTCGGGGGCGGCTCGTCGTACGAGGCCTTCCTGGCCTTCGACGAGATCACCTACGGCCCGGTCGTCGCCAAGGTCCTGCGACCGAACCTGATCGACAGCGAGACCAGCCGCAACGCGCTGCGGCGCGAGACCGACGCACTGACGCAGCTGCGCCATCCGGTCCTCGTCCGCGGCCTGCGCGAGGACCTCGACGGCGAGCGCCCGTACGTCGTGATGGAGCACGTCGAGGGCCCCCGGCTCTCGACGCTGATCCGTCGCCATGGGCGCCTCCCGGAGCAGCAGTACCTGCCGCTGGCGCTCGACCTCGCCTCGGCGCTGCACTACCTGCGCCGCTCCGGCTGGGTGCACCTCGACATCAAGCCGAGCAACCTGATCATGGGCTCGCCGGCCCGGCTGATCGACCTCTCCGTGGCCCGGCCCGTCGCCGCGGCCGCCGCGCTGCGCCACGAGATCGGCACCGACGCCTACATGGCGCCCGAGCAGTGCCTGCCCGGCGAACGCGGCGAGGTCGGCCCCGCCAGCGACGTCTGGGCCCTCGGCGCGACCCTCTTCCACGCCGTCGCCGGCGAGCGGCCGTTCCCCCATGGCGACCCGTCAGCGGCGGACCGCACCGAGCGCTACCCGCAGCTCGTCTCCGGTCCCGGCGACCTCCCCAGGCGTACGCCGCCCGAGGTCGTCAAGGTCATCGAGGCGTGCCTCTCCCCGGCCGCCGGTGACCGGCCGGCCCCGGCGGAGATCGCCGAGACCGTCTCGCCGGCGCTGGAACGGCTGCCGCGAGCCTCGCTGGGCGGCCTGCGGATCCACTGACCCTTCTCCCATCCCCTGCAGCTGAGGGCCCGGCACTCGCCGGGCCCTCAGCCGTTCCTTGCGCCGAGATCAGGGCTGGAAGCGGTAGCCCATGCCACGGACGGTCTCGACCCGGGCCGAGCCCAGCTTCTTGCGCAGGTAGCCGACGTAGACGTCGACGACGTTGGAGCCGGGGTCGAAGTCCATGCCCCAGGCCAGGTCGAGCAGCTGCGCGCGGGAGAGGACCTGCCCCGGATGCCGCAGCAGCACCTCCGCCAGTGCGAACTCACGCGCCGAGAGGTCGCTCTCGCGCCCGTCGACCCGCAGCCGCCGCGTACGCAGGTCCAGACCCACCGAACCGGAGCGGAGCTCGCCCACCTCGGCGTCGGTGTTGTCCTGCTGCCGCAGGCGTACGTTGATCCGGGCCCGCAGCTCGGCGAAGCGGAACGGCTTGGCCAGGTAGTCGTCGGCGCCGCCCTCGAGCGCGGAGACGGTGTCGTGCACCGAGTCGCGGGCGGTCAGCACCACCACCGGCATCCGGGAGCCCTGGGCGCGCAGCTGGTCGAGCACCTCGAAGCCGTCGATGGTCGGCAGACCGATGTCGAGCACCATCAGGTCGAAGGCGCCGCTGAGCGCCCCCTCGAGCCCTTCGAGACCGTCGGCGACGGTGCTGACCTGGTGGCCGTCGGCGCTCAGGCCCTTGGCGAGGAAGGCCGCGATGCGGTCCTCGTCCTCGACGATCAGGATGCGGGCCATGCCTCTCCTTCGGTGCGTGCGGGCAGGGTGATCGTGAAGCGGGCGCCGGAGGGTGTCGCGTCCTCGACGCCCACGGTGCCGCCGTGGGCGGTGGCGATGGCGGAGACGATGGCGAGGCCGAGCCCGAGTCCCGGCCGGTCGCCGGAGCCGGTCTCGGCGCCGCGCGCGAACCGCTCGAAGATCCGGTCCCGGTCCTCGGCGGGCACTCCTGGTCCGGTGTCGCGCACCCACAGCCGCAGGGTGCCGTCGACGGTCGCCGAGCCGACCGCGATCCGGTCGCCGGGCGCGGTGTGTCCGGCGGCGTTGTCGCACAGCTGCAGCATCGCCTGGGTGACCCGCTGCGGGTCCAGGCGCCAGGTGCCGGGAGTCGCCGCGTCGAGGTGCCAGTCGCGGTCGGCGAGGGCGCTGGCCTTGGCCAGGATGTCCTCGGTGAGGGTGTCGACGTCGACCTCCTCCAGGGTGAGGAAGTCGGGCCGGTCGTGCTTGGCCAGCAGGATCAGGTCGCCGACCAGACGGCTCATCCGGTCGACCTCGTCGAGCGCCAGCCGCCGGGTCTGCTCGACCTCGGCCGGGTCGGACTCGTCGAGGAGCTCGAGGTGGCCGCCGATGATCGTCAGCGGCGTACGAAGCTCGTGACCGGCGTCGTCGAGGAACTGGCGCTGGTCGGAGAACGCCTGCTCCAGACGGGCCAGCATGTCGTTGAAGTTCCTGGTCAGGGCCGAGATGTCGTCGTTGCCCGACTCGGGCAGCCGGGCGGAGAGATCGCTGGCGTTGACCGCTCCGGTCGCCTGTCGAAGCCTGGTCAGCGGAGCCAGCAGCCGCCCGGACTGCCAGGCCGCGACCACGGTGACGAGCAGGGCGAGGAGGGCGGCCACGATCGTGTAGGTCCGCATGGTGCTGCGCAGCTCGGCACGGTCCTCGTCGAGGTAGGAGACGACCAGGAGGGCGCCCTCGGTGGTGCCCAGGGCGTTGTCCTGCCGCACCGGCTGGCTGGTGATGCGTACCTCGCCGTCCGCGGTGTCGAGATAGGTCGTCCCACCGTCGCGGACCACGTCGCTTACGGCGCTGCGGAACCGTGGCGATTCGACCAGCGGGTCCTCTGGGAAGTGCGCGCGCGGCCGGCCGTCGACCCAGGCGACGAGGAGCTCGTCGTCGTCGGGCACGTTGCGGCTCAGGAACGTCCGCAGCAGACCCTCGACGTCGTACGGCGCCCTGGTCTCGGGGTCGATGCCCTCGGTGCGCAGCCTGGAGAACTCGTCGAGCTCCTGCTCCATCTCGCGCGTGGTCGCGGCGTCGACCCGGCTGAGCTCGACGGCGTAGACGATGAGCCCGGCGCCGGCCAGGGCGAGGGTGACCAGCAGGGCCACCGAGGCGGTGATCCGGGCGCGTACGGACAGCCCCCGGCGCGGCGGGGGCGGTGTGGCCCCGGGTGGCTGAGGGTCAGTCGTCGTCATGGCGGTCGTCGCGGTCATCGTCGTCGTCATCATCATCGTCGACGGGACCAGGGGTGACGACCGGGACACCCGAGGGATCTGTGCTCGATGAGGAGCCCGGAGATCCGGGCGAGGAGGGCGAGACGCTCTCCGAGGGCAGCACGACGGGCTCGCGCGGCGGCGGGTCGTTGTCGGAGGCTCCGGCGAAGGAGCCGGCCAGGTAGACGCCGACCGCCACCAGGACGACCAGCGGGAGGACGAGTTTCAGGGTGCGGGACATGACCCTCCGATAGTGCCTGACCACCTGTCCGATGTGGGGGTCCATGAGAGACCTCTCATCGATACAGTGATCCGGGTCACCACTTGCACCTGGAGGTAACGCCCGTGTTCGTCCCGTTCAGCGTCAACGACTTCATCGACCGTGCCGCATCCGTCTACGGCGAGCGGGTGGGCATCGTCGACGAGCCCGACCAGCCGGCGGCATCCCTCGAGGAGGTGACGTACGCCGAGATGAAGTCGCTCGCGAAGCGGATGGCGGCGAGGCTCGACGAGCTCGGTATCGGGGTGGGGGAGCGGGTCGCGATCGTCTCCCACAACTCGGCGCGACTGCTGACCGCGTTCTACGGCGTCTCCGGCTACGGCCGCATCTTGGTGCCCGTCAACTTCCGGCTCCGTCCCGACGAGGTCTCCTACATCGTGGAGCAGTCCGGCGCCTCGGTGCTCTGGGTCGACCCCGAGGTCGACGAGGCCCTGAAGGACGTGACCGCGAAGCACCGGTTCGTGCTCGGCGACGACGCCAACCTCTACGCCGAGGAGGGTGTCGAGCCGAAGCCTTGGGAGCCGGACGAGAACGCGACCGCGGCGATCAACTACACCTCCGGCACCACCGCCCGGCCCAAGGGCGTGCAGATCACCCACCGCAACATCTGGACCAACGCGCTGACCTTCGCGCTGCACGCCGGCTGCAACGACCGCGACGTCTACCTGCACACGCTGCCGATGTTCCACGCCAACGGCTGGGGGATGCCGTTCGCGGCGACCGGCCTCGGCATCAAGCACATCGTGCTTCGCAAGGTCGACGGGATGGAGATCCTGCGCCGCGTACGCGACCACGGAGTCACCTACATGTGTGCCGCGCCCGCGGTGGCGGCCGCTGTGCTCGACGCGCTTCCGCAGTGGCAGGCCACCGAGGGCGAGATCCCCGGACGGGACAAGGTCCGGATCATCATGGCCGGTGCGCCGCCGCCGACGAAGACGGTCGTCCGCGTCCAGGAGGAGCTCGGCTGGGAGTTCATCCAGATCTACGGCCTCACCGAGACCTCGCCGCTGCTGACCATCAACCGCACCCGTGCCGAGTGGGACGACCTCGACCCGATGGAGCGCGCCGCGAAGCTGACTCGCGCCGGGGCGCCCGCGATCGGCGTGAGCCTCGACATCTCGCCCGACAAGGAGGTCCTGGCCCGCTCCAACGTGGTGCTCGAGGGCTACTGGGAGAAGCCCGAGGAGACCGAGAAGGCGCTGGCCGACGGCTGGTTCCACACCGGCGACGGCGGCAGCCTCGGTGACGACGGCTACCTCACCATCTCCGACCGCATCAAGGACGTCATCATCACCGGCGGCGAGAACGTCTCGAGCGCCGAGGTGGAGGACGTGCTCTTCCTGCACCCCTCGGTCGCCGAGGTCGCCGTCATCGGCATCCCCAGCGAGAAGTGGGGCGAGACCATCCTGGCCCTCGTCGTCCTCGCCGAGGGCGCCCAGGCGACCCAGGAGGAGCTGATCGCCTGGTGCAAGGAACGAGCCGCCGGCTACAAGGCGCCGACGGTCGTCGAGTTCCGCGACTCCCTGGCGCGTACGGCCACCGGCAAGCTGCAGAAGTTCAAGCTCCGCGAGCCCTACTGGGGCGACCGCGAGCGCAAGGTCAACTAGAGGATCTGGCGCACGGGGCGAGCGTTGCGCTCACCCCGTGCACCGGACCGTGGGTCGCTCAGGCAGTCGCCCTGGGGCGACGTCGGGCGGCCCGACGGATCACCGAGCCCGGCTTCGAGGCCAGGAGCGGGTCGAAATCGTCGGTGATCGGGGTCAGGTCGGCCTCATCCACGAAGACCGCGCCGTCGCGTACCTCTGCGGCGAGGTCGCGACCGAGCACGGCACCTGCGGTGCTCATGCCGCCCCAGATGGTGGCGTTGATGCCGAACATGTGCTCGGTGCTGCCGCCGGCGAGGAACAGCCCGGGGATGTGGGTGGTGACCCGCGGCCGGAAGGGGCCGAGGTTCTTGATCAGCGGCGCGATGCCGTAGCAGGAGCCGTCGCTGGTCAACGTGAAGCGCTCCTGGGTGATCGGCGTGGAGGCCTCGCAGAAGACCATCCGCTCGCGGATGTCCGGGATCATCAGCTCGGCGGTGTCGAGAACCCGCTGGGTGAGCTGCTCCTTGAGCTGGAGGTAGCGCTCGTCACGGCCGTACGACGCTCCGTCGGAGGGATCATCGGAGACGTTCCAGAACTCGTGGTCCTTCGGCGCCCAGCTGACCAGCTCGAGCGTGGAGTACCCGGCCGGCGCCGAGTGCGTACCCTCCGGGTCCTTGGCGGTGGGGCAGCTGATCCCGACGGGCATCTGGTCGGGACAGCGGCCCGCCTCGACCTCGCGGTAGTAGCCGTCGACGTCGTTGGTGGGCCACACCCACGCCAGCGGCGGCGTGCCGCGTTCGCGCAGGTCGACGTCGAGGGCGACGTAGACCGCGAACATCGGCAGCGTCATCTCGAGATCCTCGAGCCGGCGCCGCAGGCGGCGGGTCAGGTGCTCGTCGCCGACCAGGTCGGCCCAGGTCTTCTTGAAGTCCGCGGCGGAGACGACGACCTCGGCGCGGATCTCCTCGCCGTCGGCCAGACGTACGCCGACCGCCCGTCCGTCCTCGATGAGAATCCTCTCGACGCGGGCCTTGGTGCGCACCCGGCCACCGTGCGTGGTGATCACGTCGGTGAGGTGGGCGCCGATGACCTGCCCGCCCCCGCGCGGGTAGTAGGCGCCGGCCTGGAGGTAGTGGTGGAGGAAGCCGGCGTGCATCGCGGTGGGCGTGCGGTAGGGCGGCCAGGTGTAGTCGCCGTTCTCAGCGAGGATCACGGCCTGCGCGTCGGCGCTCAGCCCGCAGGCGTCCATCAGCTTCGTGATCGGCCGGATGCCCCAGCGCAGCAGGTGGTAGGGGCGCCGCCGCGGCTGCTCCCCGGCGGAGATGATCCGCATGATCCGTACGCAGCGGCGCAGTCCAGCCTCCTCGCTGGGGAAGGCCGCGATGAGCCGGTCGAGGTAGGTGTCCCAGCCGGTCGGCGTCTGGAAGGTGGTGCCAGGGATCATCACCTGGCAGTGGCCCTCGGGTCGCTGGCGCAGCCACTTGATCCGCTCGGTCAGCGCGAGGCCGGACAGCGCGGTCTGCATCCGACCGCCGGGGCCGCACTCGCCGACGTAGTGGGTGCCGACGTCGAACTCGAACTTGTTGCCTGCGCGTCGGAAGACCTGGGTGCTGCCGCCGACGACCTGGTTGGCCTCGAGCACCAGGACCCGCTTGCCGTTGGCTGCGAGGTAGGCCCCGCAGGTGAGGCCGCCCGGCCCGGCGCCGACCACCACGGCATCCCAGGTGTCGTCGTCGGCGTCGTGGCCCGGAGTGGGGGGTGTCGCAGTCTGCGTCATCACCGGTCGCTTTCGGAGCAGTTATTTGGAGTCGGACTCCAGTTAACTCGTATCGACCCGTTCCGCCAAGGCCGGCTGTCCGTCAGGCGGGAGGCGGAGCCTGGATCAGACCCTCGAGCAACACCAGGCCGGCTTCGATCACGGCCAGCTCGACGCGCTCGGGCTCCACCGCCAATGCGTCCCGGCGCAACGCCAGCGCGGCCACCCCGTTCCAGGATCCGAAGAGGAAGTAGGACAACAGCTCCGGATCCACCTTCCGGATCGCGCCGGAGTCCACCGCATCGCGGATGCTCTGCTCGAACTCGCCCCGCAGCTCGCTGAACCGCTCGACGACCTGATCCTCCACCGCCGACCGGGGGCCTCGTTCGCCGGTCACCATCAGGTACTTCACAACCGTCGGGTGCTCCAGCAGCAGCTTCAGGTAGGCCGACCCGACTCCGGCGAAGCGCTCGAGCGGAGTCGTCTGCGCGGCGTAGGCCGACCGGAGGGTCTCGGTGGCCACCGTCAGCACTCGCTCGGTGACGGCTGCCATCAGCCCGTCCTTGGTGCCGAAGTGCACATAGACCGAGGCCGGAGAGATCCCCGCCAGGGCGGCGACGTCCTCGATCCGGATCTCCTCAGGGGCATGACGCGACATCAACTGCTCGGCGGCCTCGAGCACCCGGGCGCGGGTTCGCTCCCGTCGGCGCGTCCCGCGCGCCGCGGCGTTGCCGGCCGGATCTTTCGGCTTCTGAACGTCGTTCACCCGATCAGGGTAGGGCGGACTCCTCCAAGAGGCGGTTGACCTCGGCCAGAAGCAGCTCGGTCTCGTCGTCCGCGGCAAGGGACGGGACGTACGCCGCGACGCGGCGGGGGTCGTCCGCCGGCAGCGACTCAATCAGGATCCGTCGAGGGTGGGCGGACCCGCCGCTGACCAGATACTTCTGTCCGGGACGTACGCGGCTTGCTTGTTCCTCCAGGTCCGCCTCGATCGCCTCGTCTGCAGGCAGCGCGGCCGCGGGCTCGGTGAGAGCCTCCCGCACGATCCGGCGCGGGTCGTACTGGCGTACGTCCAGGGCTTCCAGCTCCGCCCGGGCCTTCGATGTATCGATGAGGCTCCGGAAGGAGCGGATCAGCTCGGCGAGCCGTCGGGTGTAGATCGGCAGCCGCTGGGGGCCGATCACGAGGCCCGCGACGATCGCGACCAGGAAGAGCTTCTCGAAGGTCAGGCCGAACATGGCTGGCTCCTGATCAGTCGGCGGTCGTGCAGATGGGTGATGAGGACGGCGGCGGCGAACAGGGCCGACATCGGCGCGGCGACGAGGAACATCGAGAGTACGTCGGCCGCGGGTGTCACCAGCGCGCTGAACAGCACGATGACGACCACGATGGCGCGCCAGCTGCGCCGCAGCGTGCTCGCGGGGAGCAGGCCGAGCGCGTTGAGCACGACCACGAACACCGGGAGCACGAACGCGACCCCGATCGCGAGGACCATCTTCATCACGAAGTCGACGTAGTAGCCGGCGTTGAGGATGGTGCTGTCCTCGGCCGAGGAGAAGCCGGCGAGCATCGCGACCATGTGCGGGAAGAGGAGGAAGCCGAACGCGCAGCCCGCGGCGAAGAGCGGGATCGCGGCGGCCAGGAACCCGAAGGTGTACTTCCGCTCGCGGCGGGTCAGCCCGGGGGTGACGTACGCGAACAGCTCGGCGAGCCAGATCGGACTGGAGAGGATCACGCCGGTGAAGAGCGCGATCTTGAGCTTGAGGTCGAAGGCGCCGGTGACGGTGTCGTAGTTGAGGCTGGCGTCCCGGGACCGGGCGATCTGCTCGATCGGGGAACGCAGGACCTCCAGGATCTGGTCGGAGAGCCAGAAGCCGACGACCACTCCGATCAGGAGCGCCACCGCCGCACGGATCCCACGCCTGCTCGCCTCGCGCAGGTGGCCGGCGACGGGCATGGTCCCCTTGGCGGTGACCGGTGCGGCGGTGGCGGTGGTCATGACGCGCTGCGGTCGGCCACGGCCTCGACGGTGACGGGCCGTGGCTCCGCGGTGGCGGTCGTGGCGGCCGTGCCGTCGTGGGTCTCGTCCTTGAGGATGCGTACGGACTGGCCGACGCTCCGGGCGAGAGCGGGCAGCTTCGCAGAGCCGAAGACGAGCAGGATGATGGCGAGGATGACGAGGGCGTGCCAGCCCGTGAGGTTCTGCAACATGATGATCTCCGTAGGTGTTCGTGGTGGTCTGTGGGTCACTCGGTCGGGGGCTCGGGCGGGGTGCCGCCCTCGCCGCCGCCACCCGGCGCGCCGCCCATGGAGGCCTCGGTGGTGGTGTCGACGGCGACGGCGAGCGAGCCCTTGTAGCCGGCGCTCGGGCTGCCGGTGAACGTGCCCATCTCGAGGTCGTAGCCGTCGCTGAAGACGTTGTCGGTGTCGAGACTGACCTTGGTCAGGTTCTCGGCCGAGCCGTCGTAGGCGTCGTCCTGATAGACCTTGTTCAGCATCTTCTCCGGGAAGGCGACCTGCGAGGTCGCGATCGCGTTCTCGCCGGTGGTGGCCGAGTCGGCGTCGGGGTAGACCTCGAAGTGCATGTGCGTCCAGCGGCCGTCGTAGCAGCCCGGGACGATGGTCTTGAAGGTCACCTGCCCGTTGGCGTCGGCGACCTGGACACCGCGAAGGTAGGTCTCGTCCTCGGCCCCCTCGGAGTACATCGAGTAGAGGCCGGCTGCGTCGCACTGCCACAGATAGACCGCGACCCCCTCGAAGGGCACGTCGTCGTTGGCCATGTCGGTCACCGTGAAGGTGAACTCGAGCGGCACGCCGTCGACCGTGGTGCCGCCGTCGAGGCTGGAGGTGATGTCGCTGCGTACGATCCCGGACTCGGTCAGCACGTTGGTGCCGTTGGTCCCGTCGGCCGGGTAGGGGCCGTTGGTCTCCTGCGGGATCTCGCCGTCGGCGGTCGTGGAGGTGTTGGCGGCGGAGCCGCCCGTCGAGGTGCTCGAGGAGCCGGACGAGCTCGAGCCCGACGAGCTCGCCCCACAGGCGGCCAGAGCGGCCGCTCCGACCCCGACCCCGACGAGCCCGAGGACCCGGCGGCGGGTCAGCAGCGTCGAGATGTCGAAGCCGGCACCCTGGTCGACCACCTCCTCCTCGGGGCGGGCCAGCAGGCGGCCCTCATAGGCGGGGCCTTCAGGGGTGTTCTCGGGTTCGGGTACGCGGCTCATAGGTTCTCCTTGGCGTCTGTCTGGTGCGTTGACCTGACTCTGACGTCCCGATCCGTGAGGACCTCCTGCCCCGGCTGTGGGGTTCCTGTGAGAGCCGCGGAGGATCAGCCGAGGCTCGGCCGCGGGGCGGACTGGAGCTGGTCCGCCTGCTCCTTGGACAGCTTCGAGGCGTAGCCACAGTACGTGCAGTCCATCCGGCGCGACTTGCTCACGGGGAAGAGCGGGATGAAGAAGAGGGTGAACTTGTTGACGACCTCGAACAGGCGATGGGCTGCCTGCTGGCGGCAGTGGGGGCAGACCAGCGAGAGCGTGGCCAGCAGTCGCGTGTAGGTCTTGAGCCCGAAGATGATCATGCCGACGAGTCTTGCACGCGATCAGCGCCGGTGGACCTCGCGACCGTCGACGTACGTGTGGGTGACCTGGGTCCGGGCGAGGACGGTCGTGTCCTCGCCGAGGATGTCGTGGTCGACGACGACCAGGTCGGCTGCGTACCCGGTCTCGATCCGGCCCGTGGACCCTTCGAGACGGTTCAGGTAGGCGGTGCCGGTGGTGTAGCCGGCGAGGGCCTCGGCGACCGTCAGCGCCTCCTCGGGCAGCAGCGGGGTGGCGTCGGCGGGCTGGTCGGGGGAGCGGCGGTTGACCGCGACGTGCATGCCGAGCAGCGGCGCCGGGTCGGAGACCGGCCAGTCGCTGCCGCACGCGATCCGGGCACCCGTACGCAGCAGCGACCCGAACACGTACTGCTGGTCGCGGGCGGCCGGTGCCAGGAACGGCAGGGTCAGCACCTCCACCGCGTCGTCGAGGCACGCCCACAGCGGCTGGATGTTGGCGGTGACCTCGAGGGCGGCGAACCGAGGGACGTCGGCCGCGTCGACGACCTGGACGTGGGCCAGATGGTGGCGCAGCCCGCTGGCCCCATTGAGTGCCCGCGCGTGCTCGATCGCGTCCAGGCTGTCGCGGACCGCCCGGTCCCCGAGCGCGTGGATGTGCGCCTGGAACCCGTTGGCGTCCAACGCCGCGACGTACGTCGCCAGAGCTTCGGCCGGGATGAAGGAGAGCCCGCGGTTGTCGGTGAGATGACCGTGGGAGTCGAGGTAGGGATCGAGCATGGCGGCCGTGTGCGTCTCGCAGACGCCGTCCTGCATCAGTTTCACGCTGCCCGCGTCCAGCCCCACCTGAGCGGCAAGAGCGCGGCGCGAGATCAGCTCGGGCAGCTGCTCCAGGCCGCGGTCGCGGTCCCACCACTGGGCGAGGACGACCTTCGCGGTGAGCGCGCCGGAGTCGTTGGCGGCGACGTAGGTCGGCAGCGAGTCGGGCATGCCGAGGCCGGTGCCGACCAGCGCGTCCTGCCAGCCCACGATGCCGACGGAGTGGAGATGGCGCTGTGCGGTGAGTAGCGCCTCGGTCAGGTCGCGAGTGGTCGGGGCGGGGACCAGCGAGCCGACCAGCGCCATCGCACCCTCGTGCAGAGCACCAGTGGGCCGGCCGGCGGAGTCGCGCTCGATGCGCCCGTCGGCTGGATCGGGCGTGCTGGCATCGATGCCCGCGAGCTCGAGCGCGCGGCTGTTCACCCAGGCGGAGTGGTGGTCGCGGTTGGGCAGGAAGACCGGCCGGTCGGGAAGGAGTCGGTCGAGGGGCTCGGCACTCGGCACCCCGCCCGGGAAGGAGTCCATCGACCAGCCACCGCCGCTGACCCAGGCGCGTCCCGGGTTGGCCGCGGCGTAGGACCCGATGGCCTCCAGGTAGCCCTCGAGGGTCGAGAGACCCGTCAGGTCGCACTGGTTCATCTCCAGCCCGGCCTGGATCGGGTGCACGTGGGAGTCGTGGAAGGCGGGCAGGACCCACCGGCCGTCGAGCTCCTCGACCACCGTCTCGGGGCCGGCCAGAGCGTCGAGCTTCTCGCCGATGGCCACGATCTGCCCGTCCCGGACGGCGAGAGCCGTGTCCGCCCAGCGGCCCTCGCGCAGCACACGACCACCGCGCAGCAGCAGGTCCGCCGGGAGGGCGTCACCGCCCATCAGTTGACGGCCATGGTGTCGGTGACCGAGGAGCCCGAGCGCTTGAGCACGAGCGCCACCAGGCCGAGGACCAGGAGCGTGAAAACCAGCAGGATCGTGGAGACCGCGGCGATCTCGGGCTTGAGACCGGAGCGGACCGAGGAGAGCACGTAGACCGGCCACGAGGTCGTGCCGGAGACGTTGATGAACGAGGAGATCACCGTGTTGTCGAGGCTCAGCGTGAAGGCCAGCAGCCCACCGGCGAGCACCGCCGGCCCGACGAGCGGGATCGTGACCTTGAAGAACGTCGCCACCGGCCGCGCATAGAGGTCCGCCGAGGCCTCCTCCAGCGACGCGTCCAGACCGACCAGGCGGGCCCGGACGATGTAGGTGACGACCGCGGTCGCGAAGAGCGAGTGGCCGACCACGAGGCGTACGTAGCCGTTGTTGAACGGCAGCAGCGACCAGTCCTGCCCGAGCGTCACGAACCAGGGGAGCAGCGCGATGCCGTCGACGATCTCGGGCGTCACCGAGACCAGCAGCAACAGCAGTGTGAACGGGCCCGCCCAGCGGCCCGGGAACCGGGCCATCGCCATCCCGGCCAGGGTGCCGAGCACGCTCGCCAGCAACGCGGCGACCACGGCGGTCTGCAGGGAGACGGCGACGGTGTGGCGTACGGTCGGGCGCTCGATGATCGCTGTGAACGGCTCCAGGCTGAAGCCGTCCCAGGCGGTGAGCAGTCGGCCGCCGTTGAAGGAGTAGATGCCGATCACGATGATCGGGGCGAACAGGAAGAGGAAGACGAGCGTGGTCCACGCGCCGAGCGCGAGATTGGTGCCGGAGGGTCTGCTCATGCCGTCACCACCTCCTTGGTGTGCAGCCTCGTGTCCGGAGGCGGGACGGTTCCGATGACCAGCTTGCTGCGCCTGTGCAGGAGCCATCCCACGGCCCACATCAGCGTGATGGCCAGGACGACGATGAGCATCGTGAGCAGGATGAGGACGACCGCCATGGCCGAGCCCAGCGCCCAGTTCTGCGCGGTCAGGAACTGGCTGGCGATCAGGGAGCCGACCATCGTGCCCTTCGCGCCGCCGAGGACCGCCGGGGTGACGTAGTCGCCCATCATCGGGATGAAGACCAGGACGATGCCGGCGATGATCCCGGGCCGCGCCAACGGCAGGGTGACCTGGAAGAACGTCCGCACCCGGTCGGCGCCGAGATCCTTGGACGCCTCACCGAGGGCGTTGTCGACGCGGTCGAAGGCGACGTACATCGGCAGGATCATCAGCGGCAGATAGTTGTAGATCAGGCCCAGCAGCACCGCACCGCGGGTGTTGAGCAGGTCGTGCGGGTCGGCGACCAGGCCGACGTCGGTCAGGAAGCCGGCCAGGGCGCCCTCGGAGGACAGGATCACCTTCCAGCCGATCGTCCGGATCAGGAACGAGGTCCAGTAGGGGACCATCACCAGGGCGACCAGCAGCCCGCGGCGGTGCGCGGGGACCTTCACAGCCATGAAGTACGCCGCCGGCAGCGCGATCAGCAGGCAGGCGACGGTGCCCAGCACGCTCATCCACAGCGTCGCCCGGAAGATCGTGAAGAAGGTCGGGCTGAACGCCTCGGCGTAGCGGTCCAGCGACATCACCGCGTTGCTGTGGGTGCCGAACATCCCGGGTTTCTCACCGAAGCTGAACCAGGCGATCTGCAGGAACGGCACCACGAAGAAGACCGTCAGCCACAGCCACGCCGGCACGGCGAGAACGAAACCCGGGAGGCGCTTCGACGCTCGGTCACGCACTGGCGGCGGCCTTCAGCTTGTCGTAGACCTCCGTACGCCGGTCCTGAGCCTCGTTGACGGCGCCGTTCTTCATGGTGGCGAGCTGCTCGTCGGTGAAGAAGATCATCTCGGGCAGCTCGACCTTGCGCTCCGCCGCCATCTCCTCGATGCCCAGCGCGCCGGTGTTGTAGCCGATGTAGTCCATCTCCAGGAACGAGTTCTCCGGCTCCAGGACGTAGTCGAGGAACGCGTGCGCGGCCTCGGGGTGGGGCGCGCCGGTCGGGATGCACCAGTTGTCCATCCACAGCTCGGTCGTCGGGCCGGGCAGGACCCACTTCCAGCGGTCGGGCTGCTTGTGCTCGAGGATCCCGAGGCGGGAGTCGCCGTTCCAGTTCTGCATCAGCGCGAAGGTGTTCTGCTGCATCGCGCCGGTGGCCGGGTAGGAGTCGAAGCCGGCGATGTGCGGTGCCCACTTCTCGACCGCCTCGGCCTCGTAGGCGTCGTAGTCGCCCATGTCCTCGGTGTTCCAGTCGATGTCGTTGGCCCAGAAGTAGAGGCCGGAGACACCCTGCGGGTCGTCGAGCAGCGAGGTCTTGCCCGAGGCCTCGTTCTGCATCGCGTCGATGAAGTCGTCCCACGTCGCCAGGTCGCGCTTGATCACGGTCGTGTCGTAGACGAACCCGGTGGTGCCCCAGCACTTGCACACCGAGTACTCGTTCTCCGGGTCCCAGTCCTGGCCGAGGAACTTCGGATCCACCTTGGCCATGTTGGGGATCAGGTCCTTGTTGAGCGGGACGATGATCTCGTTCTCGATCAGCTGCGGGATGTAGACCCCGGTCGGCACGACGATGTCGTAGCCGCTGGTGCCCTCCGCTGCGACGAGCTTCGAGATCAGCTCCTCGTTGGAGCCGTAGGAGTCGAGCGTCACCTTCGGGCCGGTCTTGCTGAAGGCGTCGATCACCTCGGGGGAGTCGTAGTCGCCCCAGGTGTAGATCGACAGCGACTTCTCCACCGGCCCGCCGGTCGCGCCGCCGCCCGGCTCGACCGCGGTGGAGGCCCCGCCTCCGTCCGAGCCGCAGGCGCTCAGCGCGACGCCGGCACCGGCGAGGGCGGCCAGGCTCAGGAAGTGGCGCCGCGAGAGCTCCTGACGGATCGCTCGCGCGCCGGCATGGCTGGCCAGGATGCGTACGTTGCCACTCTTGTTTACAGGCTTGTTCACTGTGGGCTCCTAGCGGTGGACGGGTCGAGCGGAGTATCGAGGGGGAAGAGACGTACGTCCTCGGCGGCCCAGCCGCACAGGACCGGGTCGCCGGGGGAGAGCCGGGCGGCGCCGTGGGTGGGACGGCGGATCAGCAGGCTGAGATCGTCGGTGACCTTGACGAGGTACTGGATCACCTCGCCGAGCGGGGAGACCTGGAGGACCTCGCCGGCGACGGAGTTGAGGCTCTCCGTCGCCGTCCCGGACTCGGCCCGGGGCTCGATCGAGATCATCTCGGGGCGGATCGCGGCCTGGTGGGCCTCGCCGGGCTTCCCGTCGGGCTTCGCGGGACCCTCGACCACCACGAAGGGGGTCTCGACGGTGGTGCCGTCGGCGCTGACCTCGCCGTGCAGGAAGTTCTGCTGGCCGACGAAGCCGGCGACGTACGCGCTGGCGGGCTGGTTGTAGACGGTCTCGGCGTCGGCGAGCTGCTCGATCCGCCCGGCTCGCATGATCGCGATCCGGTCGCTCATCGCGAGCGCCTCGTGCTGGTCATGGGTGACGAAGACGAAGGTGATCCCGAGGCGGGACTGGAGGAGCTTGAGCTCGAGCTGCATCTCCTCGCGCAGCTGGCGGTCGAGGGCGCCCAGCGGCTCGTCGAGGAGGAGGACGCCGGGGCGGTTGACCAGCGCCCGGGCGAGCGCCACCCGCTGCTGCTGGCCGCCGGAGAGCTGGGCGGGGCCGCGGTCGGCGAAGTCGAGCATCCGCACCATCCGCAGTGCCTCGACGACCCGTTCGCGGACCTCGGCCCTGGGGGTCTTGCGCTGCTGCAGGCCGTAGGCGACGTTCTCCGCGACGGACTTGTGCGGAAACAGCGCGTACGCCTGGAAGACCGTGTTCACGTCGCGCTGGTAGGGCGCGAGCCTGACCACGTCCTTGCCGCCGATGACGATGCTGCCCGAGTCGGGCTTCTCGAACCCGGCGATCATGCGTAGCGTCGTGGTCTTGCCGCAGCCCGACGGGCCGAGCAGCGAGATGAACTCGCCGGCCCGGATCTCCAGGTCCAGGCC
This sequence comes from Nocardioides sp. YIM B13467, assembly GCF_042788075.1. Taxonomy (NCBI): domain Bacteria; kingdom Bacillati; phylum Actinomycetota; class Actinomycetes; order Propionibacteriales; family Nocardioidaceae; genus Nocardioides; species Nocardioides sp. YIM B13467. Next base: position 3,472,995 of record NZ_JBHZPJ010000046.1, on the reverse strand, counting down.
GTCGACCGCCGTGGCCTGGCCATAGGTCTTGGTCAGGCCGGTGATGGTTACCGAGCCGGAGGTTTGGTCCGGGGTAGCTGTCGTGGTCATCGCCGCTCCAGTCGATTGTTCACTTAGCGCTGCATTCCACCACAAGATCCGGGGAAAAGTACGGAATCGGTTGTAAAAGAACGGTTACGAACTCGATTCCGTGCCGGGTGCCGCCGCTGGGCGCGGTCCCGGTCGAGGGATCTAGGGTTGGCATCATGCCGACCCCGCCAACTCTGTCCACCGTCACCTCGTTGCTGGACGACTGGTACCCGCCCGCGACCGCCGACGAATGGGATGCAGTCGGGCTGGTCTGGGGCGAGCCCTCGCAGCCCGTCTCGAAGGTGCTTCTCGCCGTCGACCCGACCCTGACGGTCGCCGAGGAGGCGGCCGCGTGGGGTGCGGACCTGGTCGTGGTCCATCATCCGCTGTTCCTGAAGGGTGTGCACGGCTTCGCCGCGACGACCCCCAAAGGGCGTACGCTCTCGACGCTGGTCTCCGCGCGGTGCGCGCTGCTCACCGCACACACCAACGCCGACCAGGCCCTCGGCGGCGTCTCGGAGTCGCTGGCGCTCGCGCTCGGGCTGAGCTCGCTGCGGCCGCTGGTGCCCGGGCTCACCGACGATGTCGGGACCGGCCGGGCCGGGACCGTGGAGCCGACCACGCTGGGCGCCTTCGCCGAGTCCGTGGCGGCGGCGCTGCCCGCGACCGCGGCCGGGATCCGGGTCGCCGGCGATCTCGACCGGCCGGTCTCCTCGGTGGCACTGTGCGGCGGCGCGGGCGACTTCCTGCTCGACCAGGTGGCTGCGTATGACGTCTATGTGACCAGCGATCTGCGCCACCATCCGGCCTCGGAGTTCCTCGAGAAGGGCGGTGCGCTGATCGACATCCCGCACTGGGCGGCGGAGTGGACCTGGCTGCCTGTCCTGGCGAGGCGACTGAACGAGGCTTTGGGAGATACGGTGGAGACCCGGGTCAGCCAGATCGTCACCGACCCGTGGACGCTGCGTCTGTAAGAAAATCGTGTGTGAATAGCTGAGGAGAATCCGCTGAAAGCCGACCCGTTCGCCCAGGTCAAGCTGCTCGACGTCTGTGAGCTGGACTCGCGTGCGCTGCAGCTCCGCCACCGCCGTGCGCATCTGCCGCAGGCCGCCGTCGTGGCGGAGCTGCAGGCATCGAAGAAGACCACCGACGATGCCGTACGCGACGCCCGGATCACGCGCGACGACCTCGAGCGGGTGCAGAAGAAGGCCGACGCCGACGTCGAGGCGGTCAAGACCCGCCGCCGGCGCGACCAGGAGCGGATGGACTCCGGGGCGATCAGCAGCGCCAAGGACCTCGAGCGCATGCAGCACGAGCTGGCCACCCTCGACCGCCGGATCTCGGTGCTCGAGGACGAGGAGCTCGAGGTCATGGAGCAGCTCGAGGAGGCTCAGGGGGCCGTGACCCGGCTCGAGGCCGAGCTCGCCGAGATCACCGAGAAGCTCGCGGTCGCTGTCGACTCCGTCGACGTCGAGACCTCGAAGATCGACGGCGAGCTCGCCGCGGTCGCCGAGGAGCGGGCGCCCGCGCTCGAGGGCATCCCCGATGACCTGCTCGCCCTCTACTCGCGGCTGAGCGAGAAGATGGGTGTCGGTGCCGCCGAGCTGCGCGCCCGACGCTGCGGCGGCTGCAACCTCCAGCTCGACCCCGCCGAGATCTCCCGCATCCGCGGTCTCGCCGCCGACGAGGTCGTGCGCTGCGAGGAGTGCTCCCGCATCCTGGTCCGCACCGCCGAGTCGGGTCTGTGAGCGAGAAGACCGCGCGTGGCTGGGGAGCCGGCGCGGCGGCGACGACGCTGGTTCTCGTACGTCACGGGGTCACCAAGCACACCGCCGCCAAGGCGTTCTCCGGGGGCCTCGGCGGCGACAACCCGCCGCTGACCCAGGAGGGCCGCGAGCAGGTGATGCTCACCGCGGAGTGGCTCAAGCCGCTCGCGTCCTCGGTCTCGACCGTCGTGACCTCGCCGGTCCTGCGCACCGTCGAGACCGGTGAGCTCGTCGCCGATGCGCTCGGTGCCCGCCTGGTCGAGGAGCCCGCCTTCGCCGAGATCGAGTTCGGGGAGTGGGAGGGGCTCACCTTCGGTGAGGTCGCCCAACGGTTCCCCGACGAGATGAAGACCTGGATGGGGGCGACCGAGGTCGCGCCCCCGGGCGGCGAGTCCTTCGACTCCGCTCAGGCCCGCGTGCTCGAGGGCCTCTCGCGAGTCCTCGAGGCCCACGCCGGCGAGACCGTCGTGGTCACCTCACACGTCTCGCCGATCAAGCTGATCGTCGCCCACGCCCTGGGTGCCCCGATCGGCGGAGTCTTCAGCATGGAGCTCTCACCCGCCTCCGTCACCGTCGTCTCCTTCTTCGCCGACGACCGCGCCTCGATGCGCCTCTTCAACGGCCTCCCCGTCTCCCGCGACCCCTTCGCCTCCGGACTCTTCTGACGCCGACTCGGCTCATCCTGACCTGATTTCCTGCCGAGTCGGCTCGTTATAACGCGCCGACTCGGCGTTGTTTTCGGTCAGGACGAGCCGACTCGGCGCGGGGTCAGATCTCGGCGACGATGATGTCGAGCTGGGTGCCGGTCTTGGTGGCGGGGCCGGTCTCGACGGTCCAGCCGAGGTCGCGGAAGGCGTCGGCGAGCTTGGCGGGGGTGCGGGGGTTGGCGCCGGACTCGAGGAGGGCGCGGACGAGGCGGCCCTTGGTGGCCTTGTTGAAGTGGCTGACGACCTTGCGCTGGCCGTTGTGCTCGTGGAGGACGCGGACGGTGGCAGTCCGGGCAGGCACAGTGCTCGACCCTTCGGCGTCAGGGCGCCAGAAGGCGGCGTACGTCCCGGACCGGAGGTCCACGAGCAGTCCGTCGCCGAGGGCCTCGGTGATGCCGGCGCCGAGGTGGGCGCGCCAGTGGGCCTGGACACCGCCGATGCCGGGAAGGGTGGTGTCGCCCGAGAGACGGTACGCCGGGATGCGGTCGGCCAGGCCGACGAGGCCGAACACGGAGCTGGTCACCATGACCCGGCTGGTCGCGCGGCGCTTGGCGGCCGGCGACAGGGTCGCGGGGGAGAGGGCGTCGTAGAGGACGCCGGTGTAGATCCGGTCGGCGCGCGCGGTGGGAGCATCGCTCAGCCCGGCGTTCAAGGTCACCAGCTCGAGCTGGGTCTTCGGGATGCCGAGGATGTCGACGGCCTCGTCCGGGCGCGTGGTGCAGAGCTCGACGAGCGCGTCGATGACCTTGGCGCGGGCCGGGTTGAGCACCGGGAGGCGGAGGTCGTCGAGCGTGAGCGGGTTGCCGCGTACGGCCGCGGTCTTGCCCTCCGAGGGCGGCAGCAGGATCAGCACGGGGACTATCGTGCCGCCCGGAGCGAGGATGGCCGAATCGAGGATTGGGTATCTTTCAAAGCGCCTGTGACCTGGGAGAACACCCGAGCCTACCGTCCAGTCATGATCGTTCTGGCCGCCGAGTCCGCTTCCGGGCCCAACCTCGCCGGCTTCCTCGTCGTGATCATCGTCGGCGGGGTGTTCTGGATGATCCAGGACGTCTCGAAGAAGGCCAGGGCGCGATCGGAGCACCTCCGGGCGAGGCGTTCGCTGACCTCCTCCCAGCGCCGGGCGCTGGCCAGGATCGAGAGGTCGGCGAAGGCGTACAACGGGTCCAAGAAGGGCCTGTGGGACCAGTTCGGAGCCTTCAAGGGCAACCCGAAGGCGTTCCGGAAGGAAGCCGCCGCGCTGCACAAGGAGTACAAGGCGTCGAAGAAGAAGTAGCCACTACAGTTCTGGCCATGGGCTCCGCACGCATCATCCGGGTGACCAGTGCCGACGACGGCGTCGCCGCCACCACGCTCCGAGAGGGGATCACCGCGCTTCAGGCCGAGCTGGGGGTGACGGCCGAGTTCCCGCCGGAGGTCGAGGAGGCGGCTGCCGCCGCCGCGGCCAACCCGAGACTCCCGGAGCTGGACCGCACCGACCTGCCGTTCGTCACGATCGACCCCGAGACGTCGATGGACCTCGATCAGGCGCTCCACCTGGAGCGCGACGGCGACGGCTATGTGGTGCACTACGCGATCGCTGACGTGGCCGCCTTCGTGGCGCCCGGCGACCCGGTCGACCTGGAGGCCAACAAGCGCGGCGAGACGCTCTACGCCGCTGATGCGAAGATCCCGCTCCACCCCAAGGTCCTCTCCGAGGACGCCGCCTCGCTGCTCCCGGACCAGGTACGTCCCGCACTGCTGTGGACCCACAAGCTCGATGCGTCCGGCGAGGGCACCGACACCTTCGTCGAGCGCGCGCTGGTCAGGTCGCGGGCCAAGCTCTCCTACGACGGTGTGCAGAAGATGTTCGACGGGGACGGGTTCGGTGAGACCGACTACGCCGACTCCCTCCAGCTGCTGAAGGAGATCGGCGAGAAGCGGATCTCCCTCGAGGCGGCCCGCGGCGGGGTGAACCTGCCGCTGCGCGACCAGGAGATCTCGGTCCAGGGCGATCGGTGGTCGCTGGAGTACCGCGACCTGCTGCCCGTCGAGGACTGGAACGCCCAGATCTCGCTGCTCACCGGCTTCGGGGCGGCCGACCTGATGGTCTACGCCCGCGTCGGCCTCCTCAGGACCCTCCCGGAACCCGACCCTCGAGACGTCCAGCGGCTGCACCGCACCGCTCGCGCGCTCGGGCTGGAGTGGCCGGCGGAGATGCTCTACCCCGACTTCATCCGCTCGCTCGACGGCAAGAACGGCAAGCACGCCGCGATGGCGATCGCGTGCACCCGGCTGCTGCGCGGGAGCGGGTACGCCTCGTTCAACGGCGAGCTCCCCGAGCTGACCGAGCACTCGGCGCTGGCGAACGAGTACATGCACGTGACGGCGCCGCTGCGCCGGCTGATCGACCGCTACGCCGGCGAGGTCTGCCTCGCGCTCTGCGCCGACCAGCCGGTCCCCGACTGGGTGACCGCTGCGTTCACCACCCTCCCGGAGACGATGCGGGCCTCCTCGCGCGTCAGCGGTGCCTACGAGCGCGGCGTCGTCGACCTCGTCGAGGCCGGGCTGCTGTCCCATCGGGTCGGGGAGACCTTCGCCGCGGTGGTCGTCGAGATCGATGACGAGGACAAGCAGAAGGGCTCGATCACCGTCGAGGAGCCCGCCATCGAGGCCCGGGTCACCGGCGCGACGGCCCTCCCGCTCGGCGAGGAGGTCGAGGTACGCCTCGAGACGGCCGACGTCGTCGCCCGGAAGGTCGGCTTCACCCTCGCCTGACCTCCCGGACGTACGTCGGTCAGGAGATCAGCTCGTCGAGGCGGTTGTAGACCTCGGCGGAGCCCTCGATCACCCGGCTGTGCTCGCCCTCGATCGAGACGGGTACGTCCCCCTGGACGGTGATGCGGCGCACCTCGCGCGGCAGCTCGTCGAAGTCGGCGACGGCGTAGTGCTGGGTGGCGCGGTTGTCCCAGATCGCCACGTCGCCCTGCTGCCAGTGCCAGCGGACGGTGTTCTCCAGGGCGGTGACCCGGTCCTGGAGCAGGTTGAAGAGGATCGCGCTCTCCTTCTGGTTCAGGCCGGTGAAGTGCTTGACGAAGTGGCCCAGGACGAGCGCTCGCTCGCCGGTCTCGGGGTGGATCCGTACCGCCGGGTGCTCGGTCCGGTAGATCGTCGAGATGAACTCCTCCCGCTTGCGGGCGGCGACGTCGTCGGTGGACGCAGGCTCGTCGGGACGTACATAGTCGTAGTCGTTGGAGTGGACCGCCCACAGGTTGTCGACCAGCGCCTTGAGCTGAGGGTGGAGCCTCTCGTAGGCGGTGACGGTGTTGGCCCATACGGTGTTGCCGCCGTACTCGGGGATCTCCGCACCGCGCAGGATCGAGAACGCGGGCGGCCGGTCGACGAAGGTGACGTCGGTGTGCCAGGAGTTGGCGGCCATGCCGCGGTTGGCCTTGAGGGTCAGGACGCGGGCGCTGCCGGTGTTCACGGTCGGGTGGGCGGTCGTCAGCGGACCCAGGCGCTCGCCGAACGCGATCTGCGCGCGGTCGTCGAGATGGTCCTGGCCGCGGAAGAAGACGACCTTGTTCTCCAGGATGGCGGCCCGGATCTCGGCGATCGTCTCGGCGGGCAGGTCGCCGGAGAGGGCGACGCCGTCGATGCGGGCGCCGATCCGGCCACCGACCTTGCGGATGGTGAGCTCGTTGACGGGGGATGCTTCGGTGATGGTCATGCGTGGTCTCCTCTGACGGCGTCGGCTTGATTTGAATAAAGTCTAGTGAAATACATGACTTAGGATCACGGGTGTCTCACGAGACGTTTGGGCACTCCGCACAGTGATACGGGTGGGATCCGGTCGATATCGTGCGCTCATGACGCACGCCACACCCGAGACCGTGTTCACCTATGGCTCCCCGCAGCTCAAGTTCGGCACCGGCGCATCGGCCGAGATCGGCTACGACCTGGCGTCGCTGGGCGCCCGCCGCGCCCTCGTGGTGACCGATCCCGGCATCTCCGCGACCGGGCTGCCGCAGCGGGTGGCCGAGCAGATGAAGGCGTACGACGTCACTGCCGTCGTCTTCGACGGCGTCCATGTCGAGCCGACCGACGAGAGCATGCGCGAGGCGGTCGGGTTCGCCCGCGAGAACGGGCCGTTCGACGCCATCGTCGCGGTCGGGGGCGGGTCGAGCATCGACACCGCGAAGGCGGTCAACCTGCTGACCACCAACGACGGCGACCTGATGGACTACCTCAACGCGCCGGTGGGTCGCGGACTCGCGCCGGCCAACCCGCTGCTGCCGCTGGTCGCGGTGCCGACCACCACCGGGACCGGGGCGGAGTCGACGACCGTGTGCGTGCTCGACGTGCTGTCGCTCAAGGTGAAGACCGGGATCTCGCACGCGCGCCTGCGCCCGACGCTGGCCGTCGTCGACCCCGACCTGATGATGACTCAGCCCGCCGGGGTGACCGCCGCGTCCGGGATGGACATCCTCTGCCACGCGCTGGAGAGCTACACGGCCCGCCCCTACACCTCCTACGACCGCAAGGAGCCCGCCCAGCGGGTGCCCTACTGCGGCGCCAACCCGATCTCCGACATGTGGTCGGAGAAGGGACTGTCGCTGCTGGCGGGCTCGTTCCGGCAGGCGGTCGCGCACGGCGACGACACGCTCGCGCGCGGTGACATGGCGTTCGCGGCGACCTTCGCGGGCCTGGGCTTCGGCAACGCCGGCGTGCACATCCCGCACGCCTGCGCCTACCCGATCGCCGGGCGGGTGCGCGACTTCCACCCCAAGGACTACCCCGGCGACGAGGCTCTGGTGCCGCACGGGATGGCGGTCTCGCTGACCGCTCCGGAGGCCTTCCGCTACACCTTCGACGCGGCCCCCGAGCGACACCTCCGCGCGGCCCGGCTGCTGGCGCCCGGCTTCGAGGAGTCGAAGGAGGAGCCCCGTGACGTACTGCCCCGGGTGCTGAGCGACCTGATGCGGGACATCGGGATCCCGGCCGGGATCGGCGAGGTCGGCTACGTCGCGGGCGACATCCCCGACCTGGTCGAGGGGGCGCTCAAGCAGCAGCGGCTGCTCGCCACCGCGCCGAAGCAGCCGTCGGCGGAGGACCTGACCGGGATCTTCGAGAGGTCCATCACGCTCTGGTGAGGAATGCCCGGCGGGACTACGGCGTTCGGTTGGTTGTCTTCTTCAACCAAACTCTCCGGAGGTTCACTCGGTGACGTCAGTCCCGCCGCGGCTCTTGCTCGCGCTCGCCCTGCTCTCGGCATCCGCGCCGCTTGCGATCGACTTCTACCTGCCCTCCTTCCCGCAGATCGGCACCGACCTCGGCGCCGCGGCGAGCAACGTGCAGCTGACCCTCACCGCCTTCCTGATCGGGCTCGCGCTCGGCCAGATCGCCTGGGGGCCGATCTCCGACCGGTTCGGACGGCTCAAGCCGCTGCTGATCGGTTCGGTCGTGGCCGCGGCGGCCGGTGTGCTGGCCGCGCTGGCACCCACCGTCGAGCTGCTGATCACGGCCCGCTTCATCCAGGCGCTCGCCGCCGCTGCGGGGATCGTGATGGCGCGGGCGATCGTGGCCGACGTACTCCACGGCTTCGCCGCCGCCCGGGCGATGTCGATCATGATGTCGATCAGCGGGATCGCGCCGATCCTGGCCCCGGTGATCGGCGGCGCCATCGCCGGGTTCGTGCCGTGGCGCGGGGTGCTCGGCATCGTGGCCGCGATCGCGGTCGCGCAGGTCGTCTGCGTGCTGCTGGTGATCCGGGAGAGCCTGCCGGTCGAGCGCCGGACCAGCCGGGTCGAGTACGCCGACCTGGGCCGCCTCCTCGCCAAGCCCGCCTTCCTCGGCTACACGCTGACGCAGTCGCTCACGTTCGCCACCCTGATGACGTACGTCTCCTCCTCCTCGTTCCTCTACCAGTCGGTGATCGGCACGTCAGCGGCGGTCTACGGCATCGGGTTCGCGGTCAACGCCGCCTTCCTCACCATCGCCGGGCTCTTCTCGGCGCGGCTGGCCAAGCGGCAGGTTCACCCGGCGCAGATCGTCCGCTCGGCGCAGCCGGTGCTCGCCATCGCCGCGCTGTTCGTGCTCGTCGTCGCGCTGCTGCCGGTGCCGAAGGCGCTCATCCTGCTGCCGATCCTGGTCGTCACCACCTGCGTCGGCCTGATCATGGGCAACACCGGCGCCCTGGCCATCGAGCAGGCCCGTCCCTCGGTCGGCGCCGGCTCGGCGCTGATGGGCGGGATCATGTTCCTCGGCGGTGGCCTCGCCTCCCCGCTCGGCGCCGTCGCCGGTGAGCACACCGCGGTGCCGCTCGCGATCACCATGGTGGTCACCTCGGTCCTCGGCGCCGTCGCGTTCACCCTCGCCCGGCGCTCGGTCGCCCGCAACCCGGAGTCCGAGGCGGCCTTCGCCACCGCGGCCTAACAAGCCTGCCGAGGCGTCACCCAGGTCGGCCGAGTGGGCACCACGGCGCCCACTCGGCCGACGTACCTGACGCCTCGGCCGACGCGGGCGGCGCCTCGGCGCTGACTAGGCTTCGCGGAGTGAAGCTCCGTGTCCATCAGCAGCGGGCGCTCTCCGCCCTGGGCGCGGCCTGGGGTGCGGGGCGTTCGCGGGCGTGGGTGGTGCTGCCGCCGGGGGCGGGGAAGACGCTCGTCGGGCTGGAGACGGCGCGCGATGCGATCGAGGACGGGGCGAAGGTCGTCGTACTCAGCCCCAACACGGCCATCCAGGGGCAGTGGCTGCGCCAAGCGGCGGCGCTGGGTCTCATGGCGTCCTCGTCGCGGGATCTGGACGCGCCGCTGACCTCGCTGACCTACCAGTCGGTCGCGGTCTTCGGCGACCCCGACGACGAGGCGGAGACCGGAGAGAGCCACCTGGCCAGACTGCACGACAACGGCCGGGCACTGGTCTCCGCCCTGCGGTCCGCCGGGCCGCTGCTGCTCGTGCTGGACGAGTGCCACCATCTGCTCGAGGTCTGGGGCGAGCTGCTCGGCGAGATCCTCCTGCTGCTGCCGGACGCGCGGGTGCTGGGGCTGACCGCGACTCCTCCCGAGGTGCTGACCAAGGAGGAGTCCGCGCTGGTCGGGCTGCTGTTCGGCGAGATCGTCTTCTCGACCTCGATCCCGGCCGTGGTGCGCGAGGGCGACCTGGCGCCGTTCGCCGACCTGGTCTGGCTGACCGCCCCCACGCCCTCCGAACGGGAATGGCTGCGGGGGAGCGCGGAGCGGTTCGAGGAGCTGCTCACCGCGCTGACCTCGGCCGATCTGGGCAGTGTGCCGTTCCTGACCTGGCTGGACCGGCGGTTCGTGTCGCGGTCGGCCGGGTCGCCGTCCTGGGCCGAGCTGGCGAAGGCGTCGCCCGACCTGGCCACGGCGGCATTGCGGGCACACCATCGCGGGCTGCTCGCCCTCCCCGAAGGGGCGACCCTGACCGAGGCGCACCGCCGCGACCCGTCCGCCGAGGACTGGGTGGCGCTGATCGGCGACTGGGTACGCGGACACCTGGCCGCCTCCGAGGCGGAGGCCGACCAGGAGGCGCTGGCCGCGATCAAGCAGGCGCTGCCGGCGGTCGGCTACTCGCTGACCCGGCGCGGCATCCGGGCCGGGCGCTCGCCCGTCGACCGGGTGCTGGCTCGCTCGGAGGCGAAGACGACGGCGACCGCGACCATCGTGGACCACGAGCGTCTGGCGCACGGCGACTCGCTGCGGCTGCTGGTCGTCACCGACCACGAGCGGGCCTCGGCCACGCTGCCGGTCGACCTGCGTGGGGTGATCGCCGAGCAGTCCGGCTCCGCGCGGGCGGTGCTCGCGACCCTGTGCGCGGCGAACGACGATGTCCTGCTGGTCACCGGCGCCACCGTCGCCGGACCCGCAGCGACCCTCGCGGCGCTGGTCGACCACATCGCCGAGACCGACCCCGAGCTCGCCGGCGGTCTGGCGATCGAGAAGGAGGAGGCGTACGCCACGCTCGTGGGGCGGTGGGGGAGCCGCCAATGGGTCGGGCACGTGACCCGGTTCTTCGAGGCCGGCGGCTGCCGGGTCCTGGTCGGCACGCGCGGGCTGCTCGGGGAGGGTTGGGACGCCCGGTCGGTCACCGGGATCGTCGACCTCACCGCGGCTACGACCACGACGGCGGTCGTGCAGCTGCGCGGCCGGTCGCTGCGTACGGATCCAGGGCGGCCCGACAAGGTCGCAGTCAACTGGACGGTCGTCTGCGTCGAGGAGGAGCACCCGCGCGGCGACAACGACTGGAAGCGGCTGGTCCGCAAGCACACCGGCTTCTTCGGCGCCGACGAGGACGGCTCCGTCGTCGACGGCGTCGGCCACATCGACGAGTCCTTCTCTCCGTACGCCGCCCCGCCGGAGTCCGACTTCGACACGGTCAACGCCCGCATGGTCGCGCGTTCGGAGGACCGCACCGCGATCCGGGAGCGGTGGCGGATCGGGGAGCCGTACGCCGACGTCGCCGGCCGCACCGTCAGGATCCGGCTCCGCCGGGCGGGTGCCTTGCGCGCGCCGACGGGTGCCGTGCTCGCTCCCCGGCCGCCAGGGTTCCGGCTGCTGGAGGGCCGGGTGCCGGAGTGGCGGCTGCCGGCCAAGGCCGTCCTCGCGCCCGCGGTCCTGCTGAGCATCGGGCTGCTCCTGACGCTCGCCTTCGGCGCGGCCGCTGGCATCGCGGGGGCAATCGGTGGCGCGGTCGGTGGATTGTGGGCGCTGTGGGCCGCGTACGTCTATCGCGACGGCACCCGGATCGCCTCCCAGCTGCGCCGGCGGCCGAGCGTCGGAGCGGTGGGGGCAGCGGTCGCCGACGCGCTGAACGCGACCGGACAGACCTCGGTCGGCGCCGCCGGGCTCGAGATCGCGGTGTACACCGACGGCAGCTACCGCCTCCATCTGGCCGGGGTTCCCGAGGAGGAGTCGGCGCTCTTCGCCGCCTCGCTCGAGGAGGCGCTGGCGCCCATCGCCGCGCCCCGCTACCTCGTCTCGCGTCCGGTCGTGGGTGACCTGGACGCGGTCGAGAGGCTGCGGCTGGGGGTGTCGGGCAGGCACGCCGCGAACGCCGAGGCCTGGCACGCGGTCCCCACCGCCCTCGGCCGTCGCGCCGCCGACGCGAAAGAGTTCCGCGCCGCCTGGGAGCACTGGGTCGGCGGCTCCGGCCTGCTCTACACCGGCTCACCCGAGGGCGCCGGCGTCCTGGCCGCCCAACGCGGCGCCGACCCCTTCGACGTCACCGCCGTCATTCGCCGCCACTGGTCCTGACGCGGCCGTCGTTCTGGCTCTCAGACGACAGGTTTCTGGCAGATCGTGGACACCGGTGTCAGATTCCGGACCGATTCCAGACGGCGCCGATCGGTTGGCTTGTCACGACAACCCACCACACCACCGAAGGGACACCATCGTGACCTCCACCATCATCAGAAGGACGCTCGGCTCCGTCGTCGCTGTCGGCCTCGCCGCCACCGGCACGTTCGCCACCGCCGGCATCGCCAACGCCGAGGTCGGCACGGGCAACGTTGCTGCCGCCTCCTCCTCGGTCTCCGCCCAGGCGACCCAGAACTTCGGCCTCACCGCGACCGAGGCCAAGATCGTCCAGGGGAAGCTGCTGAAGAAGTTCGGCTACACAGGCAAGCAGTACCCGGGCAAGATCGACGGCAAGCTCGGCCCCAACAGCTGGAAGGCGTTCCAGGAGTACCTGAAGAAGGGCTACGGCTACACCGGCAAGATCGACGGCGATCCCGGGAAGAACACCATCAAGGCGCTGCAGCGACTGCTGAACAAGCGCGTCCACAGCAAGCTCACCGTCGACGGCAAGGCTGGGCCGAAGACGCAGGCGGCGTTCAAGAAGTACGCGAAGTGGCTCGCTCGCTGATCCCGTACGCCTCGTGACACCCGGCCGCCGGCGAGATGCCGCGGCCGGGTCTCACATTTCCGAGGCCGGGGTCCAGGTCGGGAACTTGGCGGTGCGGCCGTCGCCGGAGGAGCGACCCGTGAGGCGGCGGTGGATCCAGGGGCCGACGAACTCGCGGTAATAGGCCAGACCCTTCTTGCCGGCGGCGGCCTCGAAGTCGAAGTCCCACCAGCCCTCGGGGACTTCGACGCCGAGCGAGTCGAGGACGCGCGCGGCGACACGGTGATGGCCGCGGGCGTTCATGTGGAGGCGGTCCTCGGACCAGAAGCGGCCGTCGGTGAGGGTGGTGTCCGGCCAGTTGTAGGCCCGCACGACGTCGTCGCGATGCGCGACCCGCTGCTCGACCAGCCCGACGAGCTCGTCGCCGCGCCGCTGGAAGACCTTGCCGAGCGGGAGCCGGGCCGAGGGGTTGGCGCCGGAGAGCAGGATCAGCGTGATCCCGTTGGAGTCGCAGGCCTCGAGCACGGGATTGAGGAAGTCGGCGATCGCGTTCGCGTCGGCCTTCGGGCGGAGCATGTCGTTGCCGCCGCCGTTGAAGGAGATGTGGGTCGGCTTGAGCGCCAGCGCGGCGGGGAGCTGCTCCTCGACGATCGGGCGGATCAGGCGGCCGCGGATGGCGAGGTTCGCATACTCCACCGGGACGCCCGAAGCGGCCCAGCCCTGGGCGACCAGATCGGCCCAGCCGCGTACGTGACCGGTAGCGGTCTCGTCGCCGACTCCTTCCGTGAACGAGTCACCGATCGCGACGTAGCGCACTGCCTCCACGAGCCCTCCCAAGCACCATCAGGCGGCGACCCAACCATTTACTTGTCCATCGCCAGCCTCTGGATTCTAGTCCGCCCGGGGTCTGAGGAGCACATCCGTCCCCGGGCTGACGTCGTGGCCGCCTCGGCTCCTCTACGGTGTGCTTGTGGAGGAGTTGGTACGGCCCTGGCGGCTCGGCCCGCGCGGGCGATGGTGGTTCGACGTCCTGCTCGCCGGCACCCTGTTCCTGATCATCCCGTTCTACGCGATCCAGGCCCTGCTGAACGGCGGCGCGGCCCAGGACGTCTCCAGCACCAGCTATGTCGCCGACCTGGTGCTCGTGGTGATCCAGCTCGTACCGCTGCTGTGGCGCCGCCGGCACCCGGTGATCGTCTTCGCCGTTGTGGCCTCCGCGTGCGCGCTGCAGGTGCTCCTCCTCGACTACCCGCTCGTCTCCCAGGTCTCCTTCCCGATCGCGGTCTACTCGGTGGCGCGCTACGCCCGTCCACGTTGGGGTCTGGCCGCGCTTGCGGTGGGTCTGTTCGGCTCCGTCCTCGGCGCGTACGACTGGCTGGGTGCCGTCGACGCCGCCTCCAACAACGATCCCCAGAACGAGATCAACTGGAGCACGTACGTCCCGGTCGTGCTCTCGCTCGCCACCTTCCCGGTGGCCGCCTGGGCGCTCGGCGCGCTGGCGCGCACCCGGACGGCGTACGTCGACTCGCTGATCCAGCGCAACGAGCAGCTGCGCCGCGAGGCGGAGCAGCGTGCCGAGCTCGGGGCGACCCAGGAGCGGGCGCGGATCGCGCGCGAGATGCACGATGTCGTGGCCCACGGGCTGAGCGTGATCGTGGTCCAGGCCGACGGTGCGCGCTATGCGGCCGAGCAGGACCCGGCCCTCGCCCCGAAGGCGCTGGAGACCGTCGCGCAGACCGCGCGGGAGGCGCTGGCCGAGATGCGGCAGCTGCTCGGCCTGCTGCGCGACGGGGACGCGCTGACCCGCCCACAGCCACGGCTGAGCGACATCGCGACGCTCATCGAGGAGACCCAGGCGGGTGGAACCACGGTGATCGCGACCCTGCCGGGCCTGGACGCGCAGGTGCCCGAAGGGATCGCGCTGACTGCCTTCCGCGTGGTCCAGGAGTCGCTCAGCAACGTACGCAAGCATGCCGGTCCGGGCGCCGCGGCCAGGGTCACGGTGACGGCCGACGGCGGCAGCCTGACGATCGAGGTCACCGACGACGGCCGCGGCGCTGCCGCGGACGGACCCGGTGAGTCCGGCGGGCTCGGGCTGGTCGGAATGCGGGAGCGCATCTCCGCCCACAACGGAATGCTCGAGACCGGCCCGGCATCCGGCGGCGGCTTCCGTGTCTACGCGAGGATGCCCCTGTGACGATCAGAGTCTTTCTCGTGGACGACCAGGAGCTGGTGCGTGCCGGCTTCCGGATGCTCATCGACTCCCAGCCCGACCTGAGCGTCGTCGGCGAGGCCGGCGACGGCCAGGAGGCCGTCGCCGCGCTGGGGAGGATCGAGGCCGACGTGGTCCTGATGGACGTACGCATGCCGCGTATGGACGGCGTCGAGGCGACCGGTCTGATCGCCGGCCGCCAGGGTGCGCCCCGGGTGATCGTGCTGACCACCTTCGACCTCGACGAGTACGCCTTCGCCGCGATCCGGGCGGGCGCCGCGGCATTCCTGCTCAAGGACGCCCGCCCCGAGGACCTGCTCACCGCCATCCGCACCGTGCACGCCGGCGACTCGGTCGTCGCGCCGAGCACCACCCGGCGCCTTCTGGAGCACTTCGCCGCCTCCGCGCCCGCGACCGCCGGGCCGGCGATCGAGGGGCGGCTGGAGGCGCTGACCGAGCGTGAGCGCGAGGTGCTCACGCTGGTCGGCCGCGGCCTGTCCAACACCGAGATCGCCGAGGCCTTCGTGGTCGCCGAGGCGACGGTGAAGACCCACGTCGGCCGGCTGCTGGCCAAGACCGGTTCTCGTGACCGCGTCCAGCTGGTGGTGCTGGCCTACGAGACCGGCCTGGTCGGCCGCTGACCCCGGAGAGTCCTAGGCGAGGTGGTGCACCGGCGCCAGGTTGTAGACCGGCGTCTCGATCCCCTCGAACCGAGCCTTGAGCTGCAGCGCCAGATAGAGCGAGTAGTGGCGCGACTGGTGCAGGTTGCCGCCGTGGAACCACAGCGCCTCCTGCTGGGTCGGCTTCCACATGTTGCGCTGCTCGCCCTCCCACGGCCCGGGGTCCTTCGTGGTGTCGGAGCCGAGACCCCAGCACTTGCCGACACGATCGGCGACCTCCTGGCTGATCAGGTCGGCGGCCCAGCCGTTCATGGAGCCGTAGCCGGTGGCGTACACGACCAGGTCGGCGGGGAGCTCGGTGCCGTCCTCGAGCACGACGGCCGACGAGGTCAGCTGGGAGACCTGCCCCTGGGCGAGCTTCACGTCGCCGTTGGCGACCAGCTCGGCCGAGCCCACGTCGATGTAGTAGCCCGAGCCACGTCGGAGGTACTTCATGAACAGCCCGGAGCCGTCGTCGCCCCAGTCGTGCCGGAACCCGGCCTTCTCCAGACGCTGATAGAAGTCGGCGTCGCGCTCGGCCATCTGCTGGTAGAGCGGGATCTGGAACTCGTGCATGATCCGGTAGGGGAGCGAGGCGAAGACCAGGTCGGCCTTCTCCGTGGTCATCCCGGAGTCGACCGCGCGCTCGGAGTAGAGGTCGCCGAGGCCGATGTCCATCAGCGTGTCGCTCTTCACGATGTGGGTCGAGGACCGCTGCACCATCGTCACGTCGGCACCGTGCTCGAACAGCGCTCCGCAGATGTCGAAGGCGGAGTTGTTGGACCCGATCACCACGACCCGCTTGCCCTCGTACGCATCCGGCCCCGGGTGCTTGGAGGAGTGGTGCTGCTCGCCCTCGAAGATGTCCATGCCCGGCAGGTCGGGGATGTTCGGCTTACCGGACATCCCGGTGGCCAGGATGAGCTGCTTCGGGTGCAGCGTGATCTCCTCCCCGCCGCGCGAGACGGTGACCGTCCACTCACCGGCCTCCTCGTCGTAGGAGGCACTGGTGGCCGTGGTCGAGGACCAGTACGGCACCTCCATCACCTTGACGTAGGACTCCAGCCAGTCGCCGATCTTGTCCTTGGGTGCGAAGACGGGCCAGTTGTCGGGGAACTTCAGGTAGGGCAGGTGGTCGTACCAGACCGGGTCGTGCAGGCACAGCGACTTGTAGCGGCCGCGCCACTGGTCCCCGGGCCGCTCGTAGCGGTCGATGACGAGAGACGGCACCCCGAGCTGGCGCAGGCGCGCGCCGAGCGCGATCCCGCCCTGCCCGCCACCGATGACCACCGCGTACGGCTGCTCGGTCAGGCCCAGCGTCTCCGCCTCGGCCTGCCGCTTCTCCGCCCAGGTAACCCTGTCACGGTTGACGCCGTGCTCGGCACCCTTCGGGCGACGTACGCCGCGGGGCTCCTCGTGTCCCTTGAGCTCGTAGAGCGTCGTCAGGAACGTCCACGCCTTCGGACGGTCGTCCTCGACCTTGAGGCGCAGCAGTCCGCGGCCGCGACCGATCGCGGTCTCGAAGGTGAACCAGGCGGTGGTCACCCCGTCCGCGGTCGCCTCCGGCTCCTCGAGCGCGAAGCCGGAGGGGTCGACGCGGTCCAGGGTGCTCTCGAGCATGTCGGCGACCCCGGCGGGGTCCTCGACGGTGGTGATGTTCCAGGAGAAGGCGACCAGGTCGCGCCAGAAGCTCTTGGTGGCGAAGAGGCCGGCGGCACGGGGGATGTCGCGTTCCTTCAGGGCGGCCTCGAAGTCGGCGAGCCAGGTCTGCGCCGGGCCGCTCTGGACGGCCGGGGGAGTGGGTTCGAGTGTCTGGGTCATGCCCCCAGCACACCGCCGCGCGGGCGTAGGAGAAAGGGTTGCAGCCGATTGCATGTGGCGCCGGTCACAGCGAGGACCTACCCTCGGAGTCGGAGGTGGACGCCAGATGACAGTGACCGGAGCAGTCCCGGCGGGAGCAGACCTGCCGCGCCTCGCCCGTGACCTCGTACGCGTCCATGACGCCGTCCTGTCCGGCACCCGCCCACCGAGCACACCCCGGATCCTGGTCGAGCGCTCCTGGCGCCGCGTGATGAGCATGGGCCTGGAGCCCGGAAGCAGCAACGGCAGGCGTACGCCGTCGGCAGCCGAGTGTGCGGCCAGGAGAGCGCGATCGCCGCTGGCGATGGTGATCGACGACCTGCGGGCGGTGCTGACCTCGGCCGCGGACGCGGCGACGTACCTGATGGTGGTCACCGACGACGAGGGTGTGGTGCTCTGGCGGGCGGGCTCGGCGCGGGTCCTCAAGATCGCCGACCAGCTCGGCTTCGTCGAGGGCGCGCTGTGGACCGAGCGCGCGGTCGGCACCAACGCCATCGGCACCGCGCTGGCCGAGGCGGCACCGGTCGAGCTCTTCTCCGCGGAGCACTTCGAGCAGGCCCAGCATCCCTGGTACTGCACGGCGGCCCCGATCCACGATCCCCGCACCGGAGCCCTGCTCGGCGTCGTCGACGTCAGCGGGCCCGCGCTGACCCTGCACCCGGCGATCGGCGCCCTGGTCGAGAGCGCGGTGCGCCTGGCCGAGATGTCGCTGTGGCGCCGTCACCAGGAGTGGCTCGAGCGGCTGCGCCGCGAGACGGACCACGTCGTCTCCGGCGTCGAGGGCCCGCTGCTGGTCGTCGACGACGACGGCTGGGTCGCCCACCACGCCGGGATGGCCGCCCGCGACCGGATCGCTGCGCCCCGGCAGGACAAGATGCTGACCGTCCCGGGCCTCGGGCTGTGCCTGCCCGAGCGGGTCGGCGAGCGCGGCTGGCTGGTCCGGCCGACCTCCTCCGGCACCTCAGGCACCCTGACGGCCCGGCTCGACCCCGACGGCACCCTCGAGGTCGTCTCGGAGTCAGGCCGGTGGCGCACCACCCTGACTCGGCGCCACGTCGAGATCCTCACCCTCGTCGACCGAGCCGGCCCAACCGGACTCACCGCCCGCGGGCTCAGCGAGGCCGTCTTCGGCGACGCCGAGCACATCGTCACCGTGCGTGCCGAGGTCTCCCGGCTGCGCCGCTCGATCGGCGCCCTGGTCGCCACCAACCCCTACCGGCTGGCCGACGGAGTGACCCTCACCCGGGGATGACCCTGAGCCGACCCTTGCCGATCCACCCCAGGTCGTACGCCGGGATCAGCCTCCAGCCCGATGCGGGCTGACGCCTCGCGACGAGAGGGTCGGTGGCATGACACAGACCTCTGTTCCCACGATGACGGCCGCCGCCCGGGCGGTGGGCCTGACCAAGACCTACGGCAAGGGTGCGACCGAGGTGCACGCCCTGCGCGGGGTGGACCTGGAGATCCGCAGCGGCGCGTTCACCGCGATCATGGGCCCGAGCGGCTCGGGCAAGTCGACGCTGATGCACTGCCTGGCCGGGCTCGACCGTCCGACCAGCGGTGAGGTGACGGTCGCGGGCCAGCCCCTGCAGAACCTCAACGACGACCAGCTGACCATCTTCCGGCGGGAGAACATCGGCTTCGTCTTCCAGGCGTTCAACCTGCTGCCGATGCTCACCGCCGGGCAGAACATCCAGCTGCCGCTGGAGCTGGCCGGCAGGCGGGTGACCGACGAGACCCGCGCGCGGGCGCAGATGATCGCCGACACCCTCGGCATCGGCCAGCGCCTGGGCCACAAGCCCTCCGAGCTCTCCGGCGGCCAGCAGCAGCGCGTGGCGATCGCCCGTGCGCTGGTCACCCAGCCCGCGATCCTCTTCGCCGACGAGCCCACCGGAAACCTCGACTCCGAGACCTCCGCCGAGGTGCTCGACCATCTCCGCCGCAGCGTCCGCGAGCTCGGTCAGACCGTGGTCATGGTGACCCACGAGGCCTCCGCCGCGGCGTACGCCGACGAGATCGTCACGGTCAAGGACGGACACATCGAAGGGGTGACGCGCTGATGCGGACGGTGCTGTTCGCATCCCTGCGGACATACGCCCGCCGGTACGCCGCGGCAGTCGTGGCGGTCGTCGCCGCGGTCGCGCTGATCGTGGTGACCAACGCCCTCACCTCGGCGACGAAGTCGGGCCTGTTCGCGGGCATCGACGCGCCGTTCCGCAACGCGGTGGGCGCGGTCGACCTCCCCTCCGAGGAGGTCACCGACAAGTACGTCGAGAAGGGTGGCTGGGCGCTGGCCGTCTCGATGCAGCCGGTCCGCACCGACAAGACCATGCTCGGCCAGGACATCATGGTCGGCGCGGTCTCCACCGAGAAGCGCTGGCAGTGGCAGGACCTCGAGGAGGGCCGGTTCCCGACCCGCGCCGGGGAGGCCGTGGTCGACGCCAACGCCGCCAAGACCAACAAGGTCGCCATCGGCGACACGCTGAAGGTCGGCAGCGGCAAGACCGCGGTCGAGACGACCGTCGTCGGCCTGGTGGACGCCCCGTCGATGTGGTCCTCGCCGATCTACGTCACCGGGTCCGAGCTGCAGGGCTGGGAGGACCAGTACGTCCAGGCCGTCATGACCGCCGGGACCGGCGACAAGGACGACGGCTGGCTGAACACCGACGACTACCTCACCGAGCTGCAGACCCAGCTCAACAAGGAGGTCAACATCGTCGCGTACATGGTCCTGATCTTCGCCTTCATCGCGCTGTTCGTCTCCGTGCTGGTCATCACCAACACCTTCTCGATCCTGTTCGCCCAGCGGATGCGCGACTTCGCGCTGCTGCGCGCGATGGGCGCGACGAAGCGTCAGGTCCTGCGATCGGTACGCCGCGAAGCGCTCGCCCTCGGGCTCCTCGCCTCGCTGCTCGGCCTGGTGGTCGGCGTCCTGCTCGGCTGGGGGATCGTCGCGCTGGTGCGGCAGCTCGCCGAGACCGCGCCGCTGGGTGACGTCGCCTTCGAGTGGCCGTGGCTCGTGGGCGCGTTCGTCCTCGGCGTGCTCACCACGCTGGTCGCCTCGTGGCTGCCGACGCGCCGGTTGATGCGGCTGAGCCCGCTGGCCGCGCTTCGGCCGCAGGAGGGCTTCGACGTACGCGGCGCCGGGATGTTCCGGATCGGCCTCGGTCTGGTCGTGGCACTGGCCGGCATCGCGACGATCTTCGTGGCCGTCGGCTGGGATGACGCGCAGACCGGGATGCTGATCGTGCTGCTCGGCTGTGGGGTCACCTTCATCGGCGTGATGCTCCTCGGCCCCGCGCTGGTGCCGGGCCTGGTGCGGCTGGCCGGGTCGGCGCTGGCAGTGGTTGCCGGCTCCCCGGCGAAGCTCGCCGCGGCCAACGCCGGCCGCAACCCGAAGCGCACCGCCGCCACCGCGGCGTCGCTGCTCGTCGGCGTCACCCTCACCACCGGCGTGCTGACCGGGATGGCGACCATCCGCGGCGCCACGCTGGACGAGATGGCGAAGCAGCACCCGATCGACATCGCGCTCCAGGCCGAGTCGAAGCCGCTGGAGGACTCGGTGGCCGGGGATGCCAAGGCCGTCCCGGGCGTCGCGGACGCGGTCGCCGTGCCGGGGGCGATGGCATCGGTGCAGACCGATGGCAAGCCCGTGCCGCTGCCGGTCATCGCACCGCCGGGCGGAGACATCGCCCTGCAGGACATGACCGTGAAGCCCGGCACGATGGTGATCTCCCCGGTGGCCGCCTCGGCCTTCGTGGAGGACGAGTTCGAGGCTTCGGGCGAGAAGGTCACGCTGGTCGTCGGCGACCGGACCGCGACGGTGACCCTGGACGTACGCGAGATCGACGGCGCCCCGCAGATCTCCGCGGCCACGCTACGGACGCTGACCGAGGACCCGCAGACGTACGCCGTCTGGGTCCGCGCCGACGCGGGCGCCGACCCGGAGGACCTGGCGAGCGCGCTCGGGGTGATCGCTCCCGACGCCGAGCTCACCAACGGCAAGGGTCAGCGTGCCTGGGTCGAGCTGCAGCTGGACGTGTTCACCTGGGCGGTGATCGGGCTGCTGGCGATCTCGGTGCTGATCGCGCTGGCCGGCATCGCCAACACCTTGGGCCTCTCGGTGCTCGAGCGTGGTCGTGAGCACGCGCTGCTGCGGGCGCTGGGCCTGACCCGGCGTCAGCTGCGGCGGACGCTGGCCGCCGAAGCGGTGCTGCTCTCGGCCGTGGCGGCCCTCGTCGGCACCGCGCTGGGCGTCTTCTTCGCCTGGGGCGGCAGCGAGATCCTGGTCGGCGACATCATGCCCGACGCCACCTTCCAGCTGCCGGTGCTGCAGCTGGTGGCGGTCGTCGTAGCCGCAGGCCTGGCCGGCCTGGTCTCCTGCGTGGCGCCGTCCAAGCGGGCCACCAAGGTCAGCCCGGCGGAGGGACTCGCGCTGGACTGACCCTGGCTGTACCGACGTCGGGGCAACGCTCGATCAGACCTCCGCGTGCTCCTGCTGCTCCTCCTCCGGAGCGGTGGAGCGCGCGGAGGCGATCAGGCTGGTGGTGACGGTGACGGCGAGGATGCCGACGATGATCACCAGCGAGAGCCAGGTCGGGACGACGGGGACGCTGTCCCAGTGGCCGTGGGCCCAGTGCAGGCCGAGCTTGACGCCGATGAAGGCGAGGATCGCGGCCAGGCCGTAGGAGAGGTGGACCAGCTTGGACAGGGCGCCCTCGAGCACGAAGTAGAGGGCCCGCAGGCCGAGCAGGGCGAACGCGTTGGTGGCGAAGACGAGGTAGGGGTCGCCGGTGATGCCGTAGACCGCCGGCACCGAGTCGACGGCGAAGACGATGTCGGTGGCGAAGATGGCGAGCACCACGATGGCCATCGGCTTCAGGCCGATCTTGCGGCCGATGCGTACGGCGAGCATCTCCTCGGGGTCGACCTTCTGGTCGTGGCCCTGGAGCGCTTCGGTGAAGATCTTCGCGGCGGTGATCAGCAGGACGGCGCCGAAGATCAGGAAGACGATGTCCCACTGGGATAGCGCCGCGGCGCCCAGCGCGATGAAGATGCCGCGCAGCACGAGCGCCCCGACGATGCCGAAGAGCAGCACCTTCTGCTGCAGGTGCCGTGGCACCGCGAAGGCCGCGAGCAGCAGCATGAACACGAACAGGTTGTCGACGCTGAGCGACTTCTCGACGATGTAGCCGGTGTAGTACTCGAAGCCGGTCTGGCTTCCGTGGGCGTTCCAGACCCAGACGCCGAAGGCGAGCGGAAGCGCGATGTAGAAGGCCGACCAGCCGATGGCCTCCTTCATGGAGACCTCGTGGGGCTTGCGGGTCAGGACGAAGTCGAGGGCGATCAGCACCACGACGGCGGCGATGGTCACGGCCCACAGAGTGGGCGTGGCGATGGTATCGAGCATGCGGGTTCCTCAGGCGTGTCGATGAACGTCTGAGGTCTCCCTCACCCCGGATCGGGGTGTCATTCCGGGACGGTGTCGGCACCGACGTACTGACCGGAATGAGCTTGGTGAGGTACTCCCCTCGAGGTGAAGCGTATCGGTTGGACGGAAGGGGTTTGCAATCGACCTTCTCAAGACACAATGGGAGGATGACGACGGCGGCACAGATCTCCCTGGTCAACGACCTCGCCTCCCAGGTCTCCGAGGTGGTGACCGACGAGCTCTCGCTGCTGGCGGCCTCGACCGACCGGTCCGGATCGGTCGCCGCCGGCCTGCCGCTGGCGGTGGTGAGGGCTCACAGCATCGCGGACGTCCAGGCGGCGATGCGGGTCGCCTCGGCGCACCGGGTGCCGGTGGTCCCGCGCGGTGCGGGCGCCGGCCACCTCGTCGTCGACCTGTCCGCGATGGACCGGATCCTCGAGCTCGACCCGGTCGACGAGATCGCGGTCGTCGAGCCCGGTGTGCTCAACGCGCGCCTGGACGCGGCGGCGGCCGAGGTGGGGCTGCGGTACGCACCCGACCCGGCCTCGGCGGCGATCTGCTCGATCGGTGGCAACGTCGCGACCAACGCCGGCGGGCTGCGGTGCGTGAAGTACGGCGTCACCCGGGAGGCGGTCCTCGGCCTGGACGTCGTCCTCGCCGACGGCACCCTGATCCACACCGGCCGCCGCACCATGAAGGGCGTCGCCGGCCTCGACCTCACCGCGCTCTTCGTCGGCTCCGAGGGCACCCTCGGCATCGTCGTCGGCGCGACCCTGCGGCTCAAGCCACGGCCGGTCTCCACGTTGACGGCATCGGCTGCGTACGCCTCGGTGGCCGCCGCCGCTCGCGCCTGCGCCGAGATCGCCGCCGCCCGGCGGCTGCCCTCCATGCTGGAGTTCATCGACCGGCGCTGTCTCGAGGCGGTCGACCGGTTCGCAGGCACCCGGTATGCCGAACGGGGCGACGCGCTGGTCATCGCCCAGGCCGACGGGCCGGCGGCGGCAACGGAGATCGAGGCCATCGCGGCCATCCTCGGCAAGGAGGCGACCTGGATCGAGCAGGGCGTCGACGAGGAGTCCTCCGACCGGCTGGTCGAGACCCGTCGCCAGGTCCTGCCCGCGATCGAGGCGGAGGGTTCCTGGTTCATCGAGGACATCTGCGTGCCCCGGTCCCGGCTCGCCGAGGCGGTCGACCGGATCTCCGAGATCTCCGATCGGCACGGCGTACGCACCTACACGCTCGCGCACGCCGGCGACGGCAACCTCCACCCGGTCATCGGCTGGGACCCGTCGCCGGACGACGTCCCGGGGGTGATGCCGCCGGCCGAGACCGCCGCAGGCGACGAGATCTTCGCCCTCGCCATCGAGCTCGGTGGCACCACGACCGGCGAGCACGGTGTCGGCCGGCTCAAGCAGAAGTGGCTCGAGCCCGAGATCGGCGCCGACTCCATCGACCTGCAGCATCGGATCAAGGCGGCTCTGGACCCGCTGGGGATTCTCAATCCTGGTGTCGGGTTCTGACCAGTCTCATGACACCCTTGCGTCCGTGCGCGTCGGAATTGCTGCTGTCGTCCTGACCCTCGGCCTCGCGATCACCCTGATCGCCTGCGGCGGTGAACCGGAGGCGGCCGACCCCACCTCGAACGCCGGCGGATCGACCAACGTCGCGACGGTGGTGACCGCCATCAAGGGCGCCGACGGCACCTCCGCGACCGCCGGCGGCTACACGCTCGGCGACGTCAGCCTGCCCACCGAGGCCGGCATCCCGGGGAAGGTGAGCTTCACCATCACCAAGGATGGCGATCCCGTCACCGACTACATCGAGGAGCAGACCAAGGACCTCCACCTCTACGTCGTACGCGACGACCTGGAGGTCTTCCGCCACCTGCACCCGACCCTCGGCGACGGCGGGGAATGGTCCGGCGACCTGACGCTGCCCGCGGGCGGCACCTACCGGGTGGTCGTCGAGTTCGCGGCCCGGACGCCCGACGGCAAGGGGGAGCAGGCGATGCTCGGCACGACGGCGAAGGTCGCGGGGGCATCCGAGGTGGACGTACCCGGCTCCGACGACGGCACCGTGATCGCTGCCCTGGAGGAGACCCCGAAGCCCGGGATCGACCAGGAGATCGGAGTCCTGATCTCCGACCCGGCCGGCAAGCCGGTCAACCTCGGCACCTACCTCGGGGTCTACGCGCACGTGACCGCGTTCAGCCGCGAGACGGGCGAGGTGATCCACCTGCACCCGCTCGGCGGCCCCGAGAACGGCGAGGACGGCACCCGCCTCGGCATCCACGTGAAGCCGCCGAAGGCGGGTGACTACGTCTTCTTCGTGCAGGTGCGTGTCGACGGGATGATCCACACGCTCCGGCTCCCGGTCACTGTCTGACGGTGAACTTCACCAGCCCCAGCGGGCTCTCGAACTCACCCAGACGCAGTCCGACGGTCGCCTCCCAGACGCCGCCCTTGGGCAGTACGACGTCCGCCTCCCAGGTGCCGGCAGCGACCGTCTTCAGGGCCAGACTGCCCAGGTCGACATCGCCGGACCTCAGCTTGGCGGTCGGGACCGCCGCCGCCTCGACGGGCTCACCGGCCGCGTCCTGGATCTGCAGCCGGAGCACGTTCGGACCCGGACCCGCCGGAGTCAGCGTCGCGTAGACCCGGTGGTCGTCGCCCAGCTCCGCGGCCTGGGTGTTGGTCTGTGCGACCGTGGCCGAGCCGGTCCCGGTCGAGCCGGCCCCGGCCTGCGGTGGCTGGTCGACCAGGAAGCCGGTGACGCCGAGGACGACGACGAGCACGCCCGCCTCCATCAGCACCGCCCGGCGCAGCATCGAGCCGGCCTCGACGGTGTCGTCGTGGCCGGCCGCCTGACGGACGCGGGGGAGGACCAGCAGCCGGTTGCCGGCCGCCATCACCGCCACCGCGACCACCAGGGCGATCTTGGTCATCAGCAGAGTGCCGTACGTGCTGTTGAGCAGGTTGTCCCAGGAGCCGAGGATCCGCCAGCCCATCAGCACGCCCGAGACCGCGAGGGCGGCCAGGGACGCGGCGGCGAGGGTGGAGAACCGGGTGACGATCTCGGCCGCGACCGTCCCGCGCCGGGTGATCAGCGGAAGGGTCAGAGCGAGCCCGACGAGGCCGCCGAGCCAGAGCGCGCCGGCGACGAGGTGGATGACGTCGGTGGCGGTGACCAGCCAGGCGGGTACGACCGCGCGGGAGTGGCCGACCAGCGCCGGCGAGCAGATCGCGACCAGCGCTGCGGCCGCGGCCAGCCGGGGCCGTTCGCGCAGCGCGAGCGCGGCCGCGATGCCCACGATCCCCACCAGCGCGCTGAGCCACTCCTTGCCGACCGAGGCCGGCGACCAGGCGTCGAAGGTGAGGATCGCCCCGGGTCCGCTCTCGCTCTGCAGCGCGCCGCTGGCCGGGGCCAGGAGCACCAGTGCGACCACGGCGACCATGCCGGCGAGGACCTCGACACGCTGCACCCGCGCCGTGGCGCGGTCCGGGATGCGGTGCTCACCAACGATCACCGCGCGGAACCAGACCAGGCCCACGACCAGCAGCAGTGCGGCGTACTGGAAGAACTGGAGCGCCCCGTGGATCACCGCCGTCGCCCTGGACGGCTCGGTGGACGGAGGTGGGGCGACGCTGAGGCTCGGGGCGCCGACCGCGAAGGTCAGCGAGCCCGAGATCGGGTGACCGTCGGCCGACACCGCTCGCCAGGCGACGACGTAGGTGCCGTCGCCGAGGCTGCTCGCCTCCGCGAGCGCGACCTGCATCTCGGTGCCGCTCGCGGTCGCCTCGGAGGTGACCTCCTCGCCCTTCGCGTCGTAGACCGTCACGCCCGCCGGTGGCAGCGTCACCGCCTCGTCGAAGGTGAAGGTGATCGTCTCCGGCGCCTGTTCCAGAACCGCCCCCTCCTCGGGGTCGGTGCCGATGAGCGTCGCGTGCGCCTGGGCGNGACGAGCTCGTCGACGACGACCACGCCGAGCATCGGCTGCCGGTCACGCGGCTGGGAGAGGACCGTGGTGGTCCGGGAGAGCGGTTGCGGCATAACCGGAAGTGTAGGACATCGTACGTCGCCGCGACGCTGATCTGATCGTGCGGCGTGGACACAGCGAGGCATCTCACCATCCAGGCGGCTCTTGACACGTCATATGTATGACATCACGCTAGTGGCGTGGCGTATGTCACACGGAGCTCGTCTCGAAGGCCGCACGGCCACCCTCGGGTGGTTCTTCTGCCTCTCGCCGGGCGCTCCGCCCCCCCATAGAGAAGGGAACGGACCATGCAGCAACCAATGACGCGCCGCCTGGGCGCGCTGGCCGCGGCGGCGGTCGTCGCGGTCACCGGTTTCGCGGTCACCACGCAAACCGCCGACGCGGCGGGAGGAAAGTGCAAGGCCCTCTGGGTCTCGCCCGACGGCAGCGACAAGGCCGCCGGGTCGGAGAGTGCGCCGTTCGCGACCCTGGAGCGTGCCCGCGACCAGATCCGCGACAAGAAGCTCAATGCCCAGATGGGTTGCGACGTCACGGTCAACGTCCGGGCCGGTGAGTACCAGGTGGACTCCACGCTCGAGCTCGACGACCGCGACAGCGGCAGCAACGGCCACGACGTGGTCTACCGGTCGGTGGACGGGCCGGGCAAGGCGGTTCTGACCGGCGCGAAGGAGCTGACCGGGTGGGAGCCGTTCCGCGACGGGATCTACAAGACCAAGGTCGAGCCGGGGCAGCGGTTCTACACGCTGTTCGAGGACGGTGCGCGAGCCGAGGTCGCCCGCTATCCCAACCGTGGGTCGGAAGACTCGCACGGGCCGTACCTCTTCTCCAAGCTCGGCGAGCCCGAGAAGGAGGCTGTGCGACAGTGGCTGTACTGGGAGGAAGGTGACTGGGACCCGGCGTGGGACGACACCCCGACCAGCAACCCCTTGGCCAACGCCCAGGTGACCGTGTGGTCCGGTGGCTCGTGGAGCTGGTTCACCGACACCGTGCCGCTCGGTGGGGCCGACTACCGCAAGGGCTTCACCACGCTGAAGTACTGGACCCGCTACGCGCTGGTCAACAGCGGTGGCGGCTCGCGCTACTTCATCCAGAACGCTCTCCCGTTCCTCGACCAGGCGGGTGAGTACTACTTCGACTACGCCAACAACGAGATCTACTACAAGCCGAAGGGCGACATCAGCAAGGTGCGGATCATGGCGCCGACGGTGAAGAAGCTGATCGATGTGAAGGGTGCGACGCCGGAGCGGCGCGCACACGACATCACCTTCGACGGGATCGGGCTGCAGCACAGCGACTTCGTCGACTGGTACCGCGCGGGGTGGATCTCGGCGGGCGACTCGGGCGAGCCCCACAAGTACCCCGAGTACGACCGGCAGATCGAGATGCCACGCAACCGGTTCGGTGCGATCACGCTGGAGAACACCAAGGACATCACGCTGACCAACCTGCATGTCTCCGACACCGGGTTCATGGGTGTCTACGCCCTGTTCGCCAACGAGGGGCTGAAGGTCACCAACAGCTTGTTCGAGAACATCGGCGCGGACGCGATCAAGATCGAGGGTGGCTGGCCTGGCGAGGGCGACCTGAGCCACGGACACACGATCTCCAACGTGTTCATCGACCACATCGGCGAGCTGGTGCCCGGCGACGCTTCCGGGATCGAGCTGATGGACACCGGCAACAACCTGGTCGAGAACGTCTTCGTCAACCACTCCGCGCGGTACGGCATCAGCCTCGAGTCGCGTCCGGAGGTCATCGACGGCGAGCAGTACACCGACAACAACACCTTCCGCTACATCGAGATCCAGAACGCAGGCCTGGACTCGGGTGACATGGGCGCGTTCTACACCTACGGCGTGGCCAACCAGGATCCGCACCCGATCAAGAACAAGGTGGAGCAGATGGTGATCGGTGACGTACTGACCGACCCCGTCGGGGAGATGCCCGACTCCGGCACGCGCGGCATCCACATGGACGCCGGCGGCTGTGGGTTCTCCTTCGCCAACATCGAGGTCGGAGAAACCACCGACCAGTCCTACCAGTCCTACCAGTGCAACGAGGTCACCAACGGCAACTGGAACGACGGGTTCGACGCCTCGAAGATGGAGTACGACAAGATCGGCATCACCTCGGAGTTCCCCTACGA
Source organism: Nocardioides sp. YIM B13467 (assembly GCF_042788075.1). Lineage (NCBI taxonomy): Bacteria > Bacillati > Actinomycetota > Actinomycetes > Propionibacteriales > Nocardioidaceae > Nocardioides > Nocardioides sp. YIM B13467. Next base: position 3,444,308 of record NZ_JBHZPJ010000046.1, on the reverse strand, counting down.
CGTGAGCGCCCAGATCGAGGCGGCCCGCTCCTAGGACTCGCTGACCCGGCTTCGTGCCGGGAGCACCACCACTGCAGGCCCGGCGCATCGCGCCGGGCCTGCGGCCGTGCTGGATGACCGGCCGGCCGCCCCAGGGGTCAGGATGATGCCATGAACGTGAACGAACCAGGTGTGGATCTGAGCATCGACGGTGTGGTGGCGACCGTGCTGCTGGACCGTCCCGACGTACGCAATGCCCAGCATCCGGCGATGTGGGCGGCGATCGCCGAGTTCCTCGAGTCGCTTCCGGCTGAGGTGCGGGTCGTGGTGGTGCGCGGGTCGGGCGGCACGTTCTCCGCGGGGCTGGACCTGTCGCTGGTCGACCCGGGGCAGACCGAGGTGGCGGGGAGCCTGGTCGCGACGCTGGCACGGAGCGATGAGGAGGTCATCGACCTGATCGGGGAGTATCAGCGGCCGTTCGCGGCGCTGGCGGACCCGAGGTTCATCTCGATCGCGGTCGTCGAGGGGTACGCGATCGGGGCCGGTTTCCAGATGGCGCTGGCGTGCGACCTGCGGATCATGACCGACGACGCCTGGGTCTGTATGAAGGAGCCTGCGCTGGGGCTGGTTCCTGACCTCGCCGGCACCAAGCCCTTGGTCGAGGCCGTGGGCTATGCGCGAGCGCTCGAGATCTGTGCCACCGCGCGCAGGGTGGGCGCTGCCGAGGCCGAGTTGATCGGGCTCGCGCAGAGCGTCTTGCCGGCCGCTGAGCTGGACTCGGCCCTCGCCGACCTGGTCGGGTCGCTCGTCGCCCACGATGCGACCGCGGTGCGGCGTACGCATGAGCTCTTGGCGGCTGCGTCGAGCCGGAGCCTCGACGAGCAGCGCCTCGCCGAGCGCACCGCCCAGGTGGGCCGGCTCCGCGCCGTGCTCGGGCGCTGATCCCGCTACGACACCGGCTGTCCGTGGTCGACGAAGTCGATACCGAGGGCCAGCTGGCGCAGCCGGGTGCCGAACCAGGCGGCCGCCAGGCAGATGACGAGGTACATCGAGACGGCCTGGGTCGCGTAGTTGGGGTAGTGGAGCACCCAGATCACGTGGTCCTCGGATGAGGCCGGGTCGGCCCAGATGTAGGGCATCATCCAGGCGATGAAGCCGCCGGTCAGCTGGGACGCGACGAAGATCAGCAGAGCCTCGCCGGCGCGACCCCACCACTGGCGAGGCAGCTCGCGACGGAGCGCGGGCCCGACCTTGCGTACGAGCGCCGGCCGCCATCCGGCGCCGGGCGCGACCCGGGCCGAGATTCGCGGCGCTACCGCGATCAGCAGGAACGACAGCACCAGAAACGCGGTGATGCCGAACGAGGTGATCCCCGGAACCAGGGCGACCCGGCTCCGCATGAGCCCAGGGGTCAGCAGCAGCGCTGCGAGCGGAGCACCGACGAGCAGTGTCGCGACGTAGCAGCGGAGCAGCGCACCTGCGAACGTGAGGGAATCAGTAGTCGTCCGGGGTGGCGAGAGCTCGATCTTCATGGCCGGAGACTAGCCTGTTATTTCACTAAGGTGAAACAAATTAGCGAGGACGGGAGGAGGCCGCATGTCCGAGGACGGCGACCGGCTCGGCTCCGAGCTGAGCCTTCGCGTGGTGATGTTCCACGAGGCCATCGCTCGCCGGCTGGGTGTCAGCAACAGCGAGCACAAGATGCTCGATCTCGTGGCCCGCCATCCCGACGGCATCACCCCCGGCGAGCTCTCCGCCGCCACCGGCCTGAGCAACGCGGCCGTCACCAAGATCGTCGACAAGCTGGTCGATGCCGACTACGTACGCCGCGAGCGCAGCTCGCGGGATCGCCGGTCGTTCCGGATCCACACGACGCCTCACTTCCAGCAGACCTCACGCCCGACAGCGGCCGGGCTCGCACGGAGGATCGAGGAGATGAACCAGGGCTTCGACCAGCAGGAGCTGGCCGCCATCGGACGCTGGATCACCGGTGTGATCGAGGCGCTCAAGGTCGAGACCGGGCGCCTGGAGTCCGGGGAGGACTGACGAGCGGCGTCAGTCGGCCTCGAAGACCGGGGTGCCGTCGGTGGGGACGACGATGGCACTGGCGGGGGTCAGGTCGACCCGGTAGGTCTTGCCCGCGCTGACCGTGGCGAGCACGGCCTCGGCCTCGGCACGGCTGCCGAGGCGCTGCGTACGCAGGATCTCGGTGACCTCGGGACGGATGGACTCGACGGGGCCGACGCCGGGGAGGAAGCCGCCGTAGGAGTCGAGGACGTCGAGCTCGAGCTGGACGTACCAGCCGTCGGGGTCGTGCACGAAGCTGTCGATCTTGATGTTGATGCCGTCGGCCAGGAGCGGGATCAGCGGGTTGCGGTTGAGGGCGCGGTCGTAGCCGTGCTGCACCTGGCCGCCGTCGACCAGCCGGACGCGTACGTCCTGGGCGCCGTTCTCGCGGCCGGGCTTGAACGGGCCGTAGGTCTCGATGCTCTGGTAGCCGGGCTGGGTGTCGGCGATGGCGTTGGTGGCGGTGGCGTACCTCTTCTCGAGGTAGTTCACCCACTCGCCGGGGACCATCGCATCGAGCATCGTCAGCTGGCGGTCGCTGTTGGCCGGGTCGTTGTTGTAGGCCTTGAGGGCTTGGTAGATCTCGACGAGCGGGAACTGGTTGGCGTGCTGGCCGGTCACGTAGTCGGGCGCGACCCGCTGCTGGAGCCAGGCGAGGTTGTAGGGGAATCCGAGCCGCTGCCAGCCGTTCGTCGGGGTCACGGTCTTGGAGCTCCAGCCGTAGCCACCCATGTAGCCGAACGTCAGCCGCTTGCCGTCGCGAGGGTTCTCGACCTCGAACACGAACGAGGCCGACCCGGGAGTGTGGCCGGGCGACCACAGCGGCATGAGGCGTACGTTGCCGAAGTCCATCCACTCGTCGTAGACGAGGAAGTCGCTGCGCTCCCGGATCAGGGTCTCGGTCGCGGGCAGCGCCGGCGGGAGATTCCAGGTGTTGCCGACGGCGTCCTGGCCGAGGCCGACGATGTCCTCGCGCGGGGAGTGGAGTCGGACCCTGCCACCGGCGTTCTCGATCATCGTCACCAGCTCGACCGTGGATCCGTAGTGGTCGCCGTGGCCGTGGGCCATGATGATGTCGTCGATGTCGCGCGGGTCGAAGCCCATGGCCTCGATGTTCTTCCAGTACTGGTAGCCGCTGTTGGGCCAGCCGGTGTCGAGCAGGACGAGCCGGTTGTCACGCGCCCTTCGGGTGCCCATGTCGGTGTTGAACAGGTAGCAGGACACCTCGTTGTCGCCGACGAAGTAGAAGGTGTCCGGCACGATCTCGAAGGGCTCGGTGCTGCGGGTGTAGGGCGCCGCGGTGACGCCGGTCGCGACGATGTCGACGTAGCGCTGCCCTGAGACCGGGTCGACGCCCTTGTCCGTGAGCAGGTCGCTCTGCGTGGGTACGTCCCAGACCGGCTTGCCGTCGGAGACGTCCTGCGGCGTGAAGTAGAAGATCTGGCGCACCCGGGCGTCATCGGCGTCACGGAAGTCCCGGTCGAAGACGACGAAAGCGGCCTGGCGCTCGGTCGTGCTGTAGGCGTAGTCCTTCGTCACCGGCACCGCGGCGAACGTCGAGGAGCGTGAGGCGGCCCAGTTGGCCGTGTCTACGCGGTAGACCTCGACATCCGCCGCGACCCGGTAGGTCTCCTCGTAGCGCTTGCTCGGCCGGGGGAGCGGGCGGCCGCCGATGTCCTCGGTGACCTTCCGGCCGTCGCCGATCGTGATCGTCCGGGCGCTCTTGGCGTAGACCCAGCCGGCCGCGACCATCGCGCCCGGCCTGCCGTCGCGAGGAGCCAGTTCCGGACCGTACTTCTGCGTCGCGAAGACCGGCCTCGCCGACTTGGACAGCACGGTGTGGAAGGGCTGGGTCTGGTCGTCGTCGACCACGACCTCGCCCCGCTTGACCACGAAGTCGACGAGCGCTCCCGGCGCGAGGCCGGCCGCGATCTGCTCGGCTGCGCTGGGACGTACGCGCTCGGTCACCGCCATCCGGGGACCGCCCTCGGCCAGCACCGGCACCTCGACGACCGCCTGGGTGCCCTGGTCGACGACCTTCGCCTCGCCGATGACGAATCCGACCGCCACCCCGTTGCGCTCGAGCCGCCGCTCGGGGACCGCGGCGTGCGCCGCCTGCTGGATCCCCGCTCCGCTCGCTGCCAGCGCCCCGCCGCCGGCCACGGTCGCGCCGACCTTGAAGAGTGAACGCCGATCGAACTCCATGCCCATGCGAACCGCCCCTGTCGCCGATGGCTCCCGTGGCCGGGGGCCGCTTGATCTGCAGCCTAGGAAGGGTGTGGAATGCGAGTCCAAGCCCGTTTTGGACTGACGTGATGCCAGCCGGACATGACGACGGTCACACGCATGCTGGAGGCGTTCTAGGACCATCGCGGCCAGTCCTCTGGAGTGTCGACCGATGGCTGATCGACCATCCACTGGCCCCCAACCACTGTCTACGAACAGAAGGTCTCGACCCGCCCGCGGCTCCGACCAGCGAGGGGCGCCACTCGTCAACGAGACAGATGCGCCGAGTCGACGAGCTGGTCAGGCCGTGAAGGGAGTGGTGCCGAAGCGGCCGACGACGATGAAGACGGCCAGGGCGAGGTAGGCCACGTTGACCATCGCCAGTTTGGCCTGGCCGAGGCGGGCGTGGGTGATCATCGCGCCGATCATCAGGGCGATCCAGCAGGCAGCGGTGACGGGCACCATGGCGGGCGCGATGTCGAGCACGGCGGGAAGGACGAGCCCGATCGCGGCCAGGATCTCGAGTACGCCGAGGGTCCGGACGAAGGTCGGGCTGGCGCTGCGGGTCCAGGCAGCGGCGTCGTGCTGGGACAGCTTGTCCAACGGTACGAAGGCCTTGGTGAGGCCGCCCGTCAGGGCGACGAGGGCCAGCAGTCCGGCGGCGATCCAAAGGGCGATGTGCATGTCTCTCTCCTGATGTGTGGGTTCACCCCTGGAGACGAGACGGCTCCCCGTCGTGTGACGTGCGGTCGGTGCTCGGCGGGTAGGGGACCAGCGGCCCGGTGGAGCGGCCGAGCTCGTCGAGCTTCCAGCCCAGGCGTTTGATCTGGCGCAGGATGATCGCGGACTCGACCACCTTGAGAGCGAGATCGCGCTGGAGGTGCTCATGGAGGAGCATCGCGCTCTCGACCGAACGCGCCCAGGTGCTGATCAGCAGGTTCGTCGGCCCGGGCAGGCCGACGACCTGACGTACGCCTGGGGTGGTCCGCAGACGGTTCACGCACTCGGCGACCTCGCCGACCGGCACCTGACACCAGGTCTGCACGACGATGGGCAGAGGCGTCAGGCCCTGGGCGACCTCGCAGCGGAACGTGAGAGCGTCAGAGGCGAGGAGCTGGCCGAGCTGGCGGCGGGACGTCGACAACGGTCGGCCGGTCTGGCGGGCGATGTCGGCCGCGCTGCTGCGGCCGTTCCGGATCAGGGCCTGGGTGAGGCCGGCGTACGGCTCGGCCCAGGGGTTGACCGGGGTGGAAGAGGTGCCTCCGGCGCCACCGTGGGCGGGGATGCGAGCGACGGCCTGGGCGCGCTCGTGGTCGAGCCCGCCGACACGCCAGCTGCTCGCGTCGAGGTGGAGCCGGGCGACGTGGTGGGCGCGTACGCCGAGAACGCCCGGCAGCGCGGACAGGTCGTCGAGAAGCAGCTTGGGCATGTCCCCGGGCCCGAGGCCGACGGCGGTCACGATCAGGCCGTAGTCACGGGCGGCCTCCTCGATGGTGATGATCATCGGCCACCCGGCCAGCTCTTGGGCGAGCGTGCTCGCACGCCCGCTGACGCAGGCGATCTCGGCGATGGCGAGGCTGGTCCCGTAGTGCCCTCGAGCCCGCGGATGGCCTATGACCCAGGCGCTGCCGTCGGCCCGCAGTCTCTCCCAGCGGCGGCTCAAGGTCGTCGGCGAGGTGCCGAGCGCGGCGGCGAGGTCCGTCCAGGATGCGCGCGGCCTGATCTGGAGTGCGTGGATGAGCGAAAAGTCGTCCTCATCCAGTGTCGCCATGGTCACATCCTGTCTGATCACCCCGCCGGGCGAGCGATTCGGTCCAATTCGCCGGCCGCCGAGGTACGCGCCGCGATACTCGTCCCGCCCGTGTGCTCGGCCGGTTCCGAGCCTGCCTCGAGAGGACCTCGAAACATGACCCGCTGGATGAAGCCCCTGCTTCTGGCCGTACTCGCCATTCTCGTCATCGGTGGCGCCGGCTTCTTCGTCTTGGCGCCCGGGATCGTGGAGAACGGCCAGAACAAGATCCGTCCGGCCAGCCTGCCGGAGGTCACGCCCGAGACGCGACGGCTGCATGACTCCCTGCAGGTCATCGACATGCACAGCGACACCCTGATGTGGGACCGCGACGTTCTGGAGCACTCGGACCGGGGTCACATGGACCTGCATCGCATGGAGGACGGCAACGTCGCGCTGCAGGTGTTCTCGTCGGTGTCGAAGTCGCCCAAGGGGCAGAACTACGACAGCAACACCGGTGACAGCGACAACATCACCCTGCTGACCTTCGCCCAGCTCCAGCCTCCCCGCACCTGGGCGTCGCTGCTCGACCGCTCGCTCTTCCATGCCCAGAAGCTCGACAAGGCGGCTGCGGAGTCCGAGGGCAAGCTGCGGCTGATCCGCACCCGTGCTGACCTGGACACCCTCATCGCCGACCGTGAGGCCGGGAAGCAGGTCACCGGTGCACTCTTCTCGGTCGAGGGCCTTCAGAACCTCGAGGGGGACTTCGACAACCTGGACACGCTCTACGACGCCGGCATGCGGATGGCCGGGTTCACCCACTTCTTTGACAACGAGGTGGCGGGTTCCATGCACGGGGTCGAGAAGGGCGGTCTCACCGACCTGGGGCGCCGCGTGTTCGCCGAGATGGAGCGTCGCGGCATCATCGTCGACGTCGCCCACGCCAGCCACACCGCGGTCGCCGAGATGCTCGACATGGCGACCAAGCCGGTGGTGCTCAGCCATGGAGGCGTACAGGCGACCTGCGACGTCAACCGGAACCTGACCGACGAGGAGGTACGCGGGGTCGCCGCGACCGGGGGTGTCGTCGGCGTCGGTTACTGGGACGCCGCGGTGTGCGACCTGACCGTCGAGGCTGTCGTCGACGCCATCGACCACGTCGTCGAGATCGGTGGCATCGAGACCGCGGCCCTCGGCAGCGACTACGACGGCTCCACCACCGTCGGCTGGGACGCCAGCGACCTCGCCGCCATCACGCAAGAGCTCGTTGATCGGGGCTACGACGAGACCGAGGTCGCCGCGATCATGGGAGGCAACACGCTGCGCGTGCTCCGTGCCACCTTGCCCGAGTAGTCCGGTCGGGTTCGTGTGCGCGAGCCGTCAGCGCTGCTCCTGTGAGATGGCGGCCGCCAGGGCCTTCGCCCCGGCAGCGATGTCGTGGCCCAGGCGGATCGCGGGTTCGGGAGCGTGGCTCTGCTGTGCTCCGCCGACGGCCACGACGAGATCGGGGCGGTGGTCGTGCAGGGCGGTGATCACCGCGGCGGTGGCGATGATGTCGGCGGTGGTGGGGATCACGAGCACCGCGGCAGCGAGGGCGGGATCGTCGACGACGCCGAGCCAGTCGTCGATCGGCAGGTCGGCACCCAGGTAGTCGGTGTCCATGCCGTGCCGTCGGGCGGCGACGGCGAAGGCGAAGAGGCCGATCTCGTGGCGGGTGTTGGGTGCCGTCCCGAGGGCGATGCGGGGTCCGTGGCCGTGGGCGGCCGCCGCCTCGTACGCGAGGGCGAGGCGCCGCATCACCGCGTTCGAGGCCAGGTGCTCACCGGCGATGCTGACCCGGCCGTCGGCCCAGGCGTCTCCGAGCTCCTCCAGGGCGGGGAAGACGTGCTCGGTCATCACCGTCTCGAAGCTGCTCATGGCGAACACCTGGTCCAGGGTTGCAGCCAGGGCGGTCGTGTCGAGCGCCGACGCGGCGGTCGTCAGTCGTTCTGCGAGGTCGGGGGAGGGGCTGGCGCCGTTGTCCCGTGCCTCTGTGGCGATCTCGTGAACGGGCTGCGCGCGCTCGAGCCGGATCGCCTCGGTCGCAGCCTGGCCGGCGGGCCACCCCTGGTCCACGAGCTGCTTCATCGAGCGCAGCACGGCGACGTCGTGGTCGCCGTACAGGCGGTAGCCGCTCTCGGACCGGTGGGGAGCGATGACGCCGTATCGGCGCTCCCAGGCACGAAGCGTCGCGGTGGTGATGCCCACCCGCTGTGCCGCGTGCTTGATGGTGTACATCTGCTCGGCTACCGGCCCAGTCGGTCCAGGGTCGCGCGCATCTGCTCGGAGGCGGAGTCGCCCAGGCGGGTGAACGCGGGGGTCAGCAGTGGGGCCACCATCCTGGCCATGCCTTTCAGCTCGAACTCGGCCACGTAACGCACGGATGTGCCGCCCGTGGCTGTCGGGACGAAGGTCATCGTGTCATGGGCCACGACCGTCTTGTTCTCGCCTCGTAGCGCGACGCGCCTCCCGGGCTCGTACACCTCGACCACATAGGTGAGATCGGTGTTGCGACCGAGGAACCGAGAGGTGTTCGCGTACGCCGTCCCGACCCCGCCGTTGCCGGAGATGCGGTCGGTGCGCACGGTGCCCGGATCCCACTCCTCGGTGTTGGTGAAGTCGGCCAGGAAGTCGAACACCTCGGCGGTCGGTGCGGAGGTCTCCACGGTTCGATCGATCCTCATGTCGTGCCCCTTTCAAACCTTTGACATACCTTGTACAAACATTGTACGTTCGATCTTCGAAACTAGCCAGCGGCCATGCCGTTGCCTGACGAGGGAGTTCCCATGAGCCGAGCGGCCCATACCCGGCGGCCAACGGTTGCCGTGATCGGTGGCGGAGTCTCCGGGCTGACCGCGGCGTACCTCCTCGGCCGCAGCCACGACGTCACGCTCTTCGAGGCCGAGCGGAGGCTCGGTGGCCATGCGCACACTCACGATGTCCCGGCCGCGTCGGGAGCGGTCCTCCGGGTCGACAGCGGCTTCATCGTGATGAACGAGCGCACCTATCCGAACCTGCTCCGCCTCTTCGGAGAGCTCGGCGTCGAGACCCGGCCGACCGAGATGAGCATGAGCATCGACTGCGACGACTGCGGGCTGTCGTACGCCGGCGGCAAGGGGCTGGGTGGCATCCTGGCCGACCCGCGTCGCCTCGCTGACCCGCGCTTCCTCCGCATGCTGGCGCAGGTGCCGCGGTTCCACCGTCGCGCCCGCCGTCTCCTCGAGACCGACAGCGTCCTGACGTGGGGGCAGTTCCTCGACGAGGGTGGTTTCAGCGACTACTTCGTCCAGCACTTCGCCGTGCCGCTGGTCTCCTGCGTCTGGTCGTGCGGCGACGAGGACGCCGCCGCCTACCCGGCGCGGCACCTGTTCGCCTTCCTCGACCACCACGGGATGCTCCAGGTCACCGGGTCGCCCACGTGGCGCACGGTCGTGGGCGGGTCCCGTGCCTATGTGGACAAGATCGCCGAGCGGGTGGGCGAGGTCCGTGCCGGTGAATCGGTGACCGCCGTGGAGCGGTCCGCCGACGGGGTCGAGGTGCGCACCGGGGCCGGGGCCAGGCACTTCGACCGTGTGGTGCTCGCGACCCACGCCGATCAGGCCCTGAGGCTCCTGGCCGATGCGTCCCCGGAGGAGAAGGCGGACCTGGCCGCGATCGGGTACTCGCGGAACGAGACCTGGCTGCACCGCGACGCCACCCTGCTGCCGGCCTCGCCCCGTGCCCGGGCGTCCTGGAACTATCGCCTCGCCTCGTGCGGTGGTGGCGCCGACAAGGTCGTCGTCAGCTACTGGATGAACCGGCTCCAGGGTCTCGAGGACCGCGACGAGCATGTGGTCACGCTCAACGCCACCGAGCATGTCGACCCGGCCAAGGTCACCGCACGGATGAACTACGAGCACCCGGTCTTCACCACCGAGGCGGTCGCGGCAGCGGCCCGGCTGCGTACGGCCGGAGGACCTCGGCTGGCCTTCGCCGGCGCCCACCTCGGCTGGGGCTTCCACGAGGACGGCTGTCGATCCGGGGTGGAGGCGGCAGAGTCGTTCGGGGTGACGTGGTGATCCCGTCACCGGTCTTTCCCGAGGTGCCCGCGCTGGTCGTCGGTCATGTCAGCCACGCCAGAGAGGTGCCGTTGCGGCACGCGTTCCGCCACCGCAGCTACCAGTGGCTCATCGACGTCGACGATCTGCCTCGGCTGCCGTTCTGGCTGCGTCCGCTGGCCGGGTTCCGGGCCGAGGACCATCTCGACGGGGGCTCGTCGGGAGGTGGTGTCCGTGGCGATCTCGGCGCGTTCCTCGCCGGCCGCGGCGTCGACCTCGCGCCGACCGACCGGGTGCTGATGCTGGCGAACGCCCGTGTCCTGGGCCATGTCTTCGACCCCCTCACCGTCTTCTGGGTGCAGTCGGACGACGGTGTGCTGCGCGCGGTCGTCTTCGAGGTGCACAACACCTACGGCGGCCGACACGCCTACCTGCTCGACATCGATCGAGAAGGGCACGCCCGCACCGACAAGGCCTTCTACGTCTCGCCGTTCAACGACATGGCCGGGACCTATGACATCCGGCTACAGGTCGACCCAGGACAGGTCTCCGTGACCGTCGGCCTCGACCGCGACGGCGCCCGCGTGCTGACCGCGACCACCCGCGGGACTCCGGAGCCCGCGACGCGTCGTGCGCTGCTGCGGGTCAGCCTCACCCACCTGCTGATGCCCCACCGGGTCAGCGCGCTCATCCGGTTCCACGGGATCCGGCTGTGGCTGCGCAGGTTGCCCGTCATCCCTCGTCCTGCCCCACCTGAGGAGGTCACATCATGAGTGCAGAGCCGGTCTCGCTCGAGCTGCCGGTGCAGAGGGAGCCCGCGGCCACCGCGGGCTTACGAGCCGGTGTCGCCAAGCAGATTCTGCGCCTGGTGACCCGGCAGGTCCCGGTCGACCTCGTGCTCCCGGACGGTGGCCTGCTCAACCATCGAGGCGGGTCGCGTACGGATGGGTGGCCGGGCATCGCCCTGCGGCGCCCGGAATCGCTCTACCGACGACTCGCGGAGAACCCGAAGATCGGCCTCGGTGAGGCCTACACGGCAGGAGACTGGCACGCGGCCGAGGGCACCGACCTCGCGGACGCGCTGACGCCGTACGCCGAACGCCTCTCCGGGCTGCTTCCGGGCTGGATGTCGAGGCTGCGTCGCCTCGTCGACCTGCCGATCCCCGCCGACCAGCGCGGCGCCGTGGAGCACACCCGGGAGAACGTCTCGGCCCATTACGACCTGGGCAACGACATGTTCGCCGCGTTCCTCGACCCCAGCCTCAGCTACAGCTCGGCGCTGTTCGACCGCAGTCGTCCGGTGGCCGATCAGGACCTGGAAGAGGCACAGCTGCGCAAGGTCAACGCGGCCCTCGACCTGGCGGGCGTCGGTGCCGGTGACGACGTTCTGGAGATCGGTACGGGGTGGGGAACCCTCGCGATCGAGGCAGCACGTCGCGGCGCCCGTGTCACCACCATCACGCTGTCGGTCGAGCAGGCGGCGCTGGCCCGGGAGCGGATCGAGGCCGCGGGGTACACCGACCGGGTCGAGGTGGTGGTGCAGGACTACCGACACGTCGTCGGCACCTTCGACGCCGTAGTCAGCATCGAGATGATCGAGGCGGTCGGCGAGCGCTACTGGCCCGACTACTTCGCCGCCCTGTCCCGTCTGGTCCGTCCCGGCGGCGCCGTCGCCCTGCAGGCGATCCTGATGCCGCACCAGCGCTATCTGGCGACCCGGAACTCCTACGGGTGGATCCAGAAGCACATCTTCCCGGGCGGCCTGATCCCGTCCGCCACGGCGATCTCGGAGCAGGCCGGCCAGGTCGGCCTGAGCGTGACCCGCACCGACAGGTTCGGCGCCGACTACGCCGAGACGCTCCGCCGCTGGCGCTCCGCCTTCCTGGCCGCGTGGCCGGCGATCCGGTCCGAGGAGTTCGACGAGGAGTTCCGTCGCACTTGGGAGTTCTACCTGGCCTACTGCGAGGCGGGCTTCCGGGCAGGAGCCATCGACGTCGCCCAGATCCGGCTGGAGGCCGCGGGACGGGATCACTCATGACGACGTCCGTGATGTGGTTCCGACGGGACCTGCGGCTGGGAGACCATCCCGCCCTGCAGGCTGCGACCGCCGACGGGCCCGTGGTGCCGCTGTTCGTGCTCGACCCGCGCCTGGCCGGCTCCGGGCGGAGGTGGGAGCGGCTGCTGGCCTCGCTCGCCGCGCTGCGCGAGGAGACGGGCGGGGCACTGGTGATCCGTCAGGGCGACCCGGCCGAGGTGGTGGCCCAGGTCGTCGCCGAGGCCGGAGCGAGCCAGGTGCACATCTCGACCGAGACGACCCCCTACGGCCGACGACGCGACGCGGCAGTGGAGCAGCGGTTGGCGGGCGCCGGCATCGGCCTGGTCGGCACCGGCAGCCCCTACGCCGTGACCCCGGGCAGGGTCCGGAACGCGACCGGGGCGCCCTACCGCGTCTTCACGCCCTTCCTGCGGGCCTGGCGGGAGCACGGGTGGAGGGCGCCCGCCGGTGACGCTCGGGTCGAGTGGATGACGAAGCTCGAGTCGGACCCGCTGCCGGACCATCCCGAGCAGCTGGACCAGGAGGCCGGCGAGCGTGCGGCGCTCCACCGCTGGGAGGACTTCTGCGCCGAGGACCTGGCCGGCTACGCCTCGGCCCGGGACCGGCCCGACCTCGACTCGACCAGCCGCATCTCGACGGCCTTGAAGTTCGGCGAGATCCATCCGCGTACGCTCCTCGCCGATCTGGATCAGCACGGCAGCGGTGCCTCCGGAGAGGACGTCGAGCGCTTCGTCGCGGAGCTGGCCTGGCGCGAGTTCTACGCCGACGTGCTCTGGCACGACCCCGGGTCGGCCTGGCGTGACCTGCGGGACGGACTGAGAGGCATGCAGTACGACGACGACCCCGAGCTGCTGGAGGCCTGGAAGTCGGGCAGGACCGGCTTCCCGTTCGTCGATGCCGGCATGCGTCAGCTGCTCGCGGAGGGCTGGATGCACAACCGGGTGCGGATGGTCGTCGCGAGCTTCCTGATCAAGGATCTGCACATCTGGTGGCCGGCCGGCGCCCGGCACTTCCTCGACCATCTCCTCGACGGCGACCTGGCCTCCAACAGTCACGGCTGGCAGTGGGTGGCAGGCACCGGAACCGACGCCGCGCCCTACTTCCGGGTCTTCAACCCGGTCACCCAGGGGCTCCGGTTCGATCCGCAGGGTGACTACGTCCGGCGCTGGGTACCGGAGCTTCGCCACCTTCCGGGGGCAGCCGCCCACGAGCCGTGGCGCCACCCCGAGGGCTTCACCAACGGCTACCCTGAACGCGTCGTCGACCATGCCGAGGAGCGTCGCGAGGCGCTGGCCCGGCTGGCAGAGCTGAAGGACTCGACCTGATGACTTTGTTGCGTACGACGACCCACGAGTTCCGGCACACGGTGCCGGACGCGGCCGACGTCGTCTTCGACTGGCACGGCCGGCCCGGCGCGTTCCAGCGGCTGGTGCCGCCGTGGCAGCCCGTCCGGATCGCCGAGGAGGCCCCGAGCCTCGCCGGCGGCACGGCGGTGCTCGCATTTCCCGCCGGCCGGCGTTGGGTGGCCCAGCACCTCCCCGAGGAGTACGTCGACGGCCACCGCTTCGCCGACCGCCTGGTCTCGCGTCCGTTCGTGGTGCCGGTGTCGTGGCACCATCGCCACGACTTCGAGAGCGTCGGCGAGGGCACGACCGTGATCGACAGGGTCACGACGACACTGCCGCGGCGGCTGCTCGAGCCGATGTTCGCCTACCGGCAGCGTCAGCTCGCCGACGACCTGGCGGCTCACCGCTCAGCGGCCGGCACACCTCGGCTCACCGTGGCGGTAACCGGCGCATCCGGCCTGGTGGGGAGCGCGGTCTCGGCATTCCTGACGACCGGCGGGCACACCGTGGTCCGCCTGGTGCGCCACCGGCCGGCCGCTCCGGACGAGCGTGCCTGGGACCCCGACGATCCCGACCCGGCCTCGCTGGCGGGAGTGGACGCCGTCGTCCACCTGGCCGGGCACAGCATCGCCGGCCGCTTCACGGACAAGCACAAGGAGCTGATCCGCGACTCACGCATCGGGCCCACCCGCCTGCTCGCCCGGGCCAGCGCGAAGGCAGGAGTGGGTGTCTTCGTCTGCGCGTCCGCGATCGGGATCTACGGAGCCGACCGCGGCCAGGAGGTCCTCACCGAGGACTCCACGACCGGGGACGACTTCCTCGCGCACGTCGTCCGCGACTGGGAGGAGGCGGCCCTGGCCTCGGTCGACGCGGAGATGCGGGTCGTCCTGGTGCGCACCGGGATCGTGCAGAGCCCGCGTGGCGGAGCCCTGCGCCTGCAGCGGCCCCTGTTCGCCACCGGTCTCGGCGGCCCGATGGGGTCGGGGGAGCAGTGGCAGCCCTGGATCGCGATCGACGACCTCGTCGACATCTACCACCGGGCTCTGGTGGACCCCGGCCTGTCGGGCCCGGTGAACGCCGTCGCGCCGGAGCCGCTGCGGCAGCGTGCCTACGCCGCCGCCCTGGGGCGAGCGTTGCACCGCCCGGCGATCCTGCCGACCCCGTCGTTCGGTCCCCGTCTGCTCCTGGGCGGGGAGGGAGCGCAGGAGGTGGCCTTCGCCAACCAGCGGGTGGTCCCGCAACGGCTTCTCGGGCTCGACCACCGCTTCCGGTTCGTCGAGGCCGAGCAGGCGCTGCGACACGTCCTCGGGAGCGTACGCACATGAAGCACGCCGCTGCATCTGACCAGGGTCTCGACCGCCTGCTCGACCGCACGGTCGTGCTGGGCTACTCCCGGCTCGGCTACGCGATCCGTCGCCGTCGCTGGGCCGAGGGTGATCCGCGCCCCGAAGCGCTGGCAGGGCGGACCGCGGTGGTCACCGGCGGCGGGAGCGGTCTCGGCGAGGCCACGGTGCTGGGCCTGGCCCGCCTCGGTGCGCGCGTCCACCTCCTCGTACGCTCGCCCGAACGCGCCGCACCCGCAGTCGAGAGGATCGAGCGGCTGCTGCGCGTCGAGGGGCGGGCCGTCGAGCTTCGGACGGAGCGCTGCGACGTCTCCGACCCGGCCATGATCGACGCGTTCGCCGAAGACTTCTGCGCGCGCGACGGCGGCCGCACCGCTCTCGACGTACTCGTGCACAACGCGGGGGTCATGCCGCCCGAGCGGACCGAGTCGGTCGAGGGCCACGAGCTGTCCGTCGCCACCCATGTGCTCGGGCCGATCCGGCTGACTGAGCAGCTGCTGCCGGCCCTGCGCCGCTCGGAGCGCGGCGCCAGGCAGGTCTTCGTCGCCTCGGGCGGGATGTACACCCAGCCCCTTCCCGTCGACGACCCGGAGTTCGAGCGGGGCACCTACCAGGGTGCCGTGGCCTACGCGAGGTCCAAGCGCATGCAGGTGGAGCTGGCACCGATCCTGGACCGGCGGTGGTCACCGGACCGGATCTCCACCTTCGTCATGCACCCCGGCTGGGCGGACACACCAGGTCTGGCCAGATCGCTCCCCGCCTTCCGTACGTTGACCCGACCGCTGCTGCGCCCGGCCGAGGAGGGCGCGGACACGGCGGTGTGGCTCGCGGCCACCGAGCCCGCGCCGCCGTCCGGCACCTTCTGGCACGACCGTCGCCAGCGGCCCACGAGCTATCGGTCGGCGACCCGCCCGGGTCGCGGCGAGACCGAGGCGCTGTGGCAATGGGCCGCGGCTGCCGCCGGCCTGGAGAGGCCTTAGCTCCGATGTCACCCGACGCATTCACCACTTCTGGAAAGGCCCGACCATGCGCTCCGCGCTAGCAGCTCTCGCACAAGTCACCACGAGAAAGGCCACGGCATGGCTCGTCCTGGTGATCACGGTTCTCCTGGCCGGTGCGGTCATGGTCGTCGGATCCTCCCTCGAGTCCGCCAGCTCGGCGCCTGACCCGCTGCCGGCGGACGCCGAGTCGGCCCGGGTCGCCGAGCTCCAGCAGAGCTTTCCGGGCGGGGACGTGCTGCCCGCCGTCGCGGTGGTCGAGCGTGATGGTGGGCTGACCGCGGAGGACCGGGCGTGGGTCGCCGAGGTGTCGCAGCGTTGGGCGGAGGTCACCGGGAACGAGGTCTCGCCGCCGATCCCGGCGACCGACGGCGATGCCCTGATCGTCGCCATCGACGTCGATGCCGACGTGACCGGACTCGATCTCACCGAGCTCGTCGGCGAGCTGCGGGAGACGGTCGACGAGGACCGGCCCGACGGCCTCACGGTCCAGCTCACCGGAGGTGCCGCCTTCGCCGCCGACATCTCCTCGGCGTTCGAAGGTGCCGACGTGCGGCTGCTCCTCGTCACCGCCGCGGTCGTCGCCATCCTGCTGATCCTGACCTACCGCTCGCCGGTGCTGTGGCTCGTGCCCCTGATCGTGATCGCGGTCGCCGATCGCACCGCCTCGGTGGTGACCCAGATCGTCGCGGACTGGACCGGCAACGGGCTCGACGGCTCCACGTCGGGGATCACCAGCGTGCTGGTCTTCGGTGCAGGCACGAACTACGCGCTCCTGCTGGTCTCGCGCTACCGCGAGGAGCTCCGGCGGCACGCACACCACCGCGATGCCCTCGCCGCCGCGGTGCGCGGTTCCGCCGAGGCGATCGTGGCCAGCAACCTCACCGTCGTACTCGCACTGTTGGCCCTGGTGTTCAGCGTCGCTCCCAACACCCGGTCCCTGGGGGTCTCGGCTGCGATCGGCCTGCTGGTGGCCCTGCTCTTCGCTCTCTTCGCCCTGCCCGCCGCGTTGTCGTTGTTCGGTCGTGGCCTGTTCTGGCCGTTCGTGCCGCGCAACGGCGAAGACGAGAAGTCTCGCGACGGTGTCTGGTTCCGGATCGCCCGCGCCGTGGTGAGCCGACCGGCAGCGGTGCTGGCCGTGGCCGCGGTGATCCTCGGCGTACTCGCCTCCGGGCTACTGGGCGTCAAGGTCGGGCTCTCGCAGACCGACCAGTTCCGTGTCGACGCCGAGTCCGTCGACGGTCTGGACACCCTCTCGAAGCACTTCCCGCCCGGGGCCTCCGATCCGGTGACGATCGTGGTCGGAGCCGACGAGGCCGACGCGGTTCTAGCGCAGGTCAACCGGATGGACGGCGTCGACAGCGCGCGCCCGTCGGGCGAGAGCGGCGACCTGGTGAAGATCACCGCGACGCTGGAGGACGCACCAGCGACCCCGGGGAGCATCGAGACGATCGAGACGATGCGCAGCGAGCTGGCCGGCACCGGCGCTCTGGTCGGCGGCAGCGTGGCCAAGGACCTGGACAGCCGGAACGGCGCCGAGCGTGATCTCAAGGTCGTCGTGCCGCTGATCCTGCTGGTGGTGCTGCTGGTGCTCTTCGCGGTGCTGCGGTCGATCGTGACGCCGCTTGTGCTCGTCACCATCAGCGTGATCGCCACCTTCGCCGCCCTCGGCCTGGGCGCCTGGATGAGCACGCACGTCTTCGGGTTCCCTGCGCTCGACGTCAGCACACCGATCTACGCCTTCCTGTTCCTCGTGGCGCTCGGCGTCGACTACACGGTGTTCCTCGTCCTGCGGGCGAGGGAGGAGACCGCCGAGCACGACACCGTCGATGCGATGGTCATGGCGGTCGGGCTGACCGGTGGCGTCATCACCAGCGCCGGCATCGTGCTGGCCTCGGTGTTCGCGGTGCTGGGTGTGCTGCCCCTGATCACGCTGACCCAGGTGGGTCTGATCGTGGGCCTGGGCATCCTGCTGGACACCTTCCTCGTCCGCACCGTGGTGGTGCCGGCGGTCTTCGCCCTGGTCGGGGACAAGATCTGGTGGCCCGCCCCGATCGCCCGCCGGCACTCCAAGGAACCGCTGGTCAGCGACCCGCGAGCACGCGGGCTGCCTCCCGGCCGGCGGCGGCGTTGAGCACGCCGGCACGGGAGCCCGCGAGCTTGGCGGCGATGTGCTCGTCGACGGTGACGTCGCGGTAGAGGCGGGGGTGCTCGTCGTCGACGAACCCCGGCAGCGGGCCGATGACCGCCTCGGCGTCGCCGTCGAAGAAGTACGCAGCCGACCGGCGTCGCTGGATGGTGCCATCGACGATCGGCGGCTTGACCCGGTGCAGGGTCGAGAGCCACTGCTCGTTGGTCAGCCGGGTCGTGAGGTCGCCGAGGTTGATCAGCAGCGCCCCCTCGGCCGGGCTGACGTCGTGCCACTCGCCGCCGTGCAGGACCTGGAGGCCCTTGACCCGGTCGGCCCACAAGATCGTGACGATGCCGTAGTCGGTGTGCTCGCCCATCCCGATCATGTCCTCGTCGACCTCGACCCGGGTGCCTTCGGGGAGGGCGTAGTTGTTCATCCGCAGGACCTCGATCGGGTGGGCCGCGAGGCTCGCGATCGCGCCGCGCTCCAGGTCGAGCGCGTCCTCGAAGATGGTGACCATGGTGCGCGCGACCCGGGCGGCCTCGGCGCGCCAGGCTTCGATGCGCGCCCGGAAGTCCGACACCGACGGCCAGGTGTTCTCCGCGTAGTGCGCCGCGACGAGATCGGCGTCGGGGTGG
The DNA here is from genome assembly GCF_042788075.1 of Nocardioides sp. YIM B13467. Taxonomy (NCBI): domain Bacteria; kingdom Bacillati; phylum Actinomycetota; class Actinomycetes; order Propionibacteriales; family Nocardioidaceae; genus Nocardioides; species Nocardioides sp. YIM B13467. The sequence goes on along the minus strand of NZ_JBHZPJ010000046.1, from coordinate 3,425,719 downwards.
TCGGAGACCGACGAGCCGACGTTGAAGGCCTCGAAGAAGTCCTTCATCCGCGTCTCGGACTGGACGCCGGCGCTCAGCGCGAGCGTCTCCGACTTGGGCGGGGTGTAGCCACGGTTCTCGGCGGCCGGTCGGCGCCACCGGGTCTTCTCCACCGGCGGCAGGGCGAAGAAGTCGTCCATGGCCGTGGCCAGACCGACGGCTGCGGACGGAGCGACGCCGTGGCCGAGGATCTGGATGAAGCCGACCTCACGGCAGGCGGTGTCGATGGCGGCCGCGACGGCCGCCTTCTCCTGGGGCGTTCCGCCCTGGACGTACGCAGCGATGTCGACGGCGGGGACGTGGAAGGTGCTCACGGTGTTCTCCTTGCTCGGAGCAGGCGGATGTTCTTGCCCGGAGGTGTCCGCTTTCCCGGCCAGGAGGCCTTGCTTTCCGTTGAACTCGGGCTCCACCACAGTAGAACGCCGACGTTTCCGCGCCATTTCGGGATGAGGTGCTCGCTCATTACTTTGTTCGTAAGTCTGACAAAAGGTCGCTGATGTTAGTGTCCGTCCATGACGAGCCAGACGACGGACCACCTGCGTCGGCGAAACCTCTCCCGGGTGCTGACCGTGCTCCACGAGGAGGGGGCGCGGTCGCGGGCGGAGCTGACCCGGGAGGTCGGGCTCAGTCGGTCGACGATGGCTGGGGTCGTCGCCGACCTGGTCAAGCTGGGTCTGGTCACCGAGTCGACGCCGACGCACACCGGGGGAGCGGGCCGGCCCAGTGGCGTCGTCCGGCTGGCCGGGGACGTTGTCGCAGTCGCGGTGAACCCGGAGGTCGACGCGGTGCATGTCGGCCTCGTGGGCCTGGGTGGGCGGGTCATCAAGCACGTACGCATCGAGATCCCCGACACCGAGGTGGCCACCATCGTGGGGCTGGCTGCGGCGACGGTCAGGGGCATGCTTGCCGGCGACCCGATGCGGGTGCTCGGTCTCGGCCTCGCGATCCCCGGCCAGGTGCGAACGCGTGATGGCGTCGTACGCCAGGCCACCCATCTCGGCTGGAGCGAGGTGCCGATCGTCGCCGAGGTCGCCAAGGCCACCGGACTGCGGTCCTGGGCGGCCAACGCGGCGACGCTCGCGATGCGCGCCGAGAGCCGCTTCGGCGCCGGGAAAGGCGTCGCTGACCTGGTCTATCTCATCGGCGGAGCAAGCGGTGTCGGCGGCGGCGCGGTGATGGGTGGGCGGCTGCTCACCGGTGCCGCCGGCTACGCGGGCGAGTTCGGCCACACCGTCGTGCGGCCCGGCGGGGCGCGATGCCACTGCGGCGCGGCCGGCTGCCTGGAGGCCGAGGTCGACCAGGCGACCCTGCTGGCCGCGGCCGGCCTGGACGCCGCCGACGCCGCGCGTCTCGGCGAGCGGCTCACCCAGCGCCTGGGCGGCGACCCCGACCTTGCGCTCGCTGCTCTGGTCGCGGAGTTGGCCGGCCTGCTCGCGATCGCGGTGCGCAATGCCGTCAACGTGTTCAATCCGCAGGCGATCGTGCTCTCCGGTTTCCTTGCCGCGTTGCATGATGCGGCGCGCGTCGACCTGGTCGGCGACGCCGTCGCCTCCATCCGTGAGGGCGTCGCGGTGCGTGATGCGGCGCTGGGCGAGGAGCAGCTGATGATCGGGGCCGCCGAGCTGGTCTGGGCAGAGCTGCTCGCCGATCCCGCCGGTTTCCTCGCCGGCGCCTGACGCGACGCCCGAGCCTGCGGAGTACAAACCTCCGAAGTTCGCGCCGATTCGATCCCTTTGTGTCTTGCGTCACAGTGGAACCCTCGTTATGTTCGTGACTAGAACAAAAGGTAGCGGCGCCCCCAGGCCCGCCAAACGAGGGAGGTACGCCATGCGCAGCACGAGACTTGCGCTCGGTGCGGTCATGCTGGCCGGAGCGCTGGTGGTGAGCGCTTGCGGTGGTTCGGGCACGAGCACCGACAGCGATGACGTCGACACCACAGTGGACGGGGAGGGCCGCACGCTCACGTTGTGGCACTACGAGAACGAGACCAGCGCCATGGGCGTGGCCTGGAAGGCCGCGATCGAGCAGTTCGAGAAGGAGACCGGCGCGAAGGTCGAGTTCGAGAACAAGGCATTTGAGCAGATCCGCACCACCGCCAGCCAGGTGCTCAACTCCGACAAGGCGCCCGACGTCATGGAGTACAACAAGGGCAACGCGACGGCGGGCCTGCTCGCCAGCCAGGGCCTGCTGACAAACCTCGACGGTGCCGTCAAGGCCTACAAGTGGGAGGACAAGCTCGCCCCGAGCCTGCAGACCACCGCGACGTACGACAGCACGGGCGTCATGGGGTCGGGCAGCTACTTCGGCATCCCGAACTACGGCGAGTACGTCGAGTTCTACTACAACGAGGACCTGTTCAAGGAGCATGGCGTGAAGGTGCCCACCACCTTCGAGGAGCTCGAGCAGGCGATGGCTGCGTTCAAGGCCAAGGGGGTCACTCCGCTGGCCGAGTCGGCCGCGGAATACCCGCTCGGTCAGCTCTGGTATCAGCTGGCCCTGACGAAGGCCGACCGTGACTGGGTCAACAGCTACCAGACCTACACCGACAAGGTCGACTTCTCCGGTCCTGAGATCAGCTACGCCACCGAGACCATCAAGGACTGGACCGAGAAGGGCTACATCTCCCAGAACGCCACCGGGCTCAAGGCCGAGGACGCAGGAGTCAGCTTCATCAACGGCGCAGCGCCGATGTTCTTCTCCGGCAGCTGGTGGTACGGCCGGTTCGTCGAGGGGGCGAAGTTCAACTGGAGCACCGGGCTGTTCCCCGGCGCCGAGATCTCGCCCGGCTCCTCCGGCAACGTGTGGGTCGTACCGACCCAGGCGAAGGAGAAGGACCTGGCCTACAAGTTCATCGACATAACGATGAGCCCGGAGATCCAGAACCTGATGGGAAACAACGGCGGGGTGCCGGTGGCCGCCGACCCCGAGGCGATCACGGACGAGAAAAGCAAGGAGCTCATCGCCAACTTCAACACCCTGACGGAGCAGGACGGGCTGGGGTTCTACCCGGACTGGCCGACCCCGACGTTCTACGACGAGCTCAATGCCGGTTTGCAGGAGGTGGTCAACGGCACCAAGACGCCCGACGAGGTCAACGAGGAGCTCGGCGGCCTCTACCAGGACGGCGTTGACAGCATCACCGGCGGCTCCTGACCTGATGACGCCCACGAAGACCCAGCGGCCTAGGGGCTACTGGTGGTACCTCCTGCCCGGGCTGCTGTTGGTGTCGGCGATCGTGATCGTCCCGCTGGGGATGAACATCTACTACAGCTTCACCTCCTACCGCGGCATCCTGCCGCCGCAGTGGATCGGGCTGGAGAACTGGCAGCGGCTCTTCGCCGACGCCAAGTTCTGGACGTCGTTCCGCAACAGCATCGCCATGATCGTGGCGATGGTGGTCGTACCGACGCTCCTGGGCCTGCTCATCGCCTCGGTGCTGTTCGACCTGGTCGGGAAGCGGTTCGGCGGGAAGATGGCCAGCTTCCTCCGGGCCACCTACTACATCCCGCAGATCATCCCGATCGTCGTGGCGGCCATCGTGATCGGCTGGATCGCGCGTCCCGACGACGGCGCCCTCAACTCGATCCTCGACACGATCGGCCTCGACGGCGCCCAGCAGAACTGGCTCGGCGACCCGACCTGGGCGTTGCCGACGATCATGGTGGTGCTGATCTGGGTGCAGATCGGCTATCCGGTGGTCGTCTTCATGGCGGCGCTCGCGCGGGTCGACCCCGAGCTCTACGAGGCCGCCGAGCTCGACGGGGCCAACTGGTGGCACCGCTTCCGGGCGATCACGGTCGCGGTGATCCGCCCGGAGATCTTCGTGGTTGCCCTGACCTGCACGATCGCGGCGCTGAAGGTCTTCGCGCCGGTCTACGCGCTGACCCGCGGCGGTCCGGGCACATCGACGATCGTGCCCAGCTACTACTCCTACAGCGAGTTCTTCCAACGTACGCAGGTTGGCTACGGCGCCACGATCTCGACCGCGCTGACCGTGGTGATCATCGCCGTCTCACTGGTCTTCCTGATCGCGCAGCGGCGCGTTGAGCAGGCCGAGGAGCAGCGATGAGAAGCTCGAGGAACCGGAAGCCGCTGGATTGGGTGCTGCTGAGCCTCGCCGTGCTCGGGGCACTGGTCGTGGTCGCCCCGCTGCTGCTGATCGTGCTCAACTCGTTCAAGTCGCCCGACGACTACAACCAGGGCGGCCCGCTGCAGCTGCCCTCACACCTCTACTTCGACGGCCTGGCGCGGTTCTGGGAGGCCTCGGACTTCCCCACGAAGGTGTGGAACAGCATCTTCATCTCCGCGATGGTGGCGGTGCTGGGTGTGCTGGTCTCGCTGTTCAATGCCTACGCCCTCGGAATCGGCCGCGCCCGGGGCAGGTTACCGCTGCTGGTCGTGTTCCTGCTGGCCAACATGCTGCCGCAAGAGGCGCTCCTCTACCCGCTCTACAACATGTCGAAGGCGGTCGGGCTCTACGACAGCCAGTGGTCGGTGATCATCATCTTCACCGTCATCCAGAGTGCGTTCGGCACCTACCTGCTCACCAGCGTCTACAGCGGGTTCCCACGCGAGCTGCTCGAGGCGGCCTCGATCGACGGCGCCGGCCGATGGCGCACCCTGTGGCAGGTGGTCGTGCCGGTCTCGTGGCAGACGCTGTCGGTGCTGCTGATCTTCTTCTTCATCTGGACCTGGAACGAGTTCCTGATCCCGACGACCTTCCTGGTCAGCAACGACAAGCAGACCGTGCCGCTCGCGGTGGCCGCACTCCAGGGCGAGAAACTGATGGACGTCACCACCACGAGCGCCTCGGCCCTGCTCGGCCTGATCCCCACCCTCGTCTTCTTCCTCATCTTCCAGCGCACGCTCACCCGCGGGGTCACCGCCGGGGCGATCAAGTGAGAAAGGCTCACCCGTGAAGTTCACCGACGGTTTCTGGCGCACCCTGCGTGGCGTGGAGATGCTCTACGCCAAGGAGGCCTACGACCTGGAGGCGACCGAGGACACCCTGGTGGTCACCGCGCCGACCAAGGTCATCGAGTCCCGTGGCGACACCCTCAACCGGCCGACGCTGACGGTCACCCTCAGCTCACCGTTGGAAGGCGTCATCGGCGTACGCATCGAGCATCTGCGCGGGGCCCGCAAGCCCCGCGGGTTCGAGCTGGTCGGCGCGGAGGAGGGAGTGGCGAAGGCCGCCACCAGCGAGGCGGGCGGTGTGCTGCGCAGCGGTCCGCTGCGGGCCACCGTCGCGGCCGGGGCACCGTGGGAGCTGCGGTTCGAGGCCGACGGCAAGGTGCTGACCCGTAGCGGCGAGCGGTCGGTCGGCTACGCCGTCACGGCCGGTGAGACGTACGTCCACGAGCAGCTCGCGCTCGATGTCGGCGAGCTCGTCTACGGCCTCGGTGAGCGGTTCGGGCCGTTGGTGAAGAACGGGCAGACCGTGGATGTGTGGAACGCCGATGGCGGCACGTCCAGCGACCAGGCGTACAAGAATGTCCCCTTCTACCTCACCAACCGCGGCTACGGGGTGCTGGTCAACCACTCCGGGAAAGTCTCCTTCGAGGTCGGCAGCGAGTCGGTCGAGCGGGTGCAGTTCTCGGTGCCGGGGGAGAGCCTGGACTACTTCATCGTCTACGGCCCGACGCCGGAGGAGATCCTGGAGCGCTACACCGCGCTCGTCGGGCGGCCGGCGCGGGTGCCGGCGTGGAGCTATGGCCTGTGGCTCTCGACCAGCTTCACCACCGACTACGACGAGGAGACCGTCGCCGGGTTCCTGGACGCGATGGCCGAGCGTCGCCTGCCGCTGTCGGTGTTCCACTTCGACTGCTTCTGGATGCGCGAGTTCAACTGGTGTGACTTCGAGTGGGATCCGCGGACGTTCCCCGATCCCGACGGGATGCTCGAGCGGCTGCACGCCGAGCGTGACCTGCGGGTCTGCGTCTGGATCAACCCTTACATCGCGCAGCGCTCTCCGCTCTTCGACGAGGCCGCTGACCTGGGATTTCTGGTGCAGCGGGCGAACGGCGAGGTCTGGCAGTGGGACATGTGGCAGGCCGGGATGGCGCTGGTCGACTTTACCAACCCGGATGCCACCGAGTGGTTCAAGTCGAAGCTGCGCCGGCTGGTCGAGCAGGGTGTCGACTGCTTCAAGACCGACTTCGGCGAGCGGATCCCGACCGACGTCGTCTATCACGACGGATCCGACCCCGTGCAGATGCACAACTGGTACACCCAGCTCTACAACCAGGCCGTGTACGACGTCCTGGTCGAGCAGCGCGGCGAGGGCGAGGCGGTCCTCTTCGCCCGCTCGGCCACCGTCGGCGGCCAGCGGCTGCCGGTGCACTGGGGTGGCGACTGTACGCCGACCTATGAGTCGATGGCCGAGACGCTGCGCGGCGGGCTGTCGCTGGCGATGAGCGGGTTCGGGTTCTGGAGCCATGACATCGGTGGGTTCGAGGGCACGCCGGATGCCGGGTTGTTCAAGCGCTGGACCGCGTTCGGGATGCTCTCCAGCCACTCCCGGCTGCACGGCAGCGGCTCCTACCGGGTGCCGTGGACCTTCGACGAGGACCCAGTGACCGGTGCCGTCGACGCGGGGCCGCAGAGCGCGGTCGCGGTGACCAGACGGTTCACCGAGCTCAAGCTCTCCCTGATGCCCTATCTGTACGCCGCCGGTCTGGCCGCCAGCTCCCGCGGGGTCCCGATGATGCGGCCGCTGGCGATGGCCTTCCCCGATGACCTCGGGAGCGCGTACGTCGACCGGCAGTATCTGCTCGGTCCGGACCTCCTCGTCGCGCCGGTGTTCGCGCCCGACGGCTCCGTCGACGTCTACCTGCCGCCGGGCCGCTGGACCGACTGGTGGACCGGCCGGGTCGTGGAGGGCGGCGGCTGGCGCCGCGAGCAGCACGGCTTCGACACCCTCCCGCTCTACGTACGCTCCGGGGCGGTCGTGCCGATCGGAGCTCGCACGGACCGGCCCGACTACGACTACCTGGACGGCCTCGAGCTGCGCGTCTTCCCAGGTCTGGAGGCCGGCCAGGAGCGTGTGGTCGAGGTGGTCACCCCGGACGGGGTCTCGGCGACGTACGCCGTGGTGATGGGTGTCGATGGGCAGCCGCGGGTGACGACGACGTCGACCGCGCCCTGGCGGGTGGAGATCGTCATGCCTTCCTGACGCCTTCGTCGCCGAGGTGCTCCCCGAAGAAGGCGAGGATACGCCGCCAGGCGTCCTCCGCCTCGGGCTCGGAGTAGTTGAAGCCGACCACGCGTTCCAGGACCGGGGCCGGGGTGGGGAAGCCCCAGTCGTTCATGAAGCTGTGCCCGGCGTCCGGATACTCCTTGACGTCGCGGGGTACGTCGCCCGCGGCGAGCGCCGCCTCGACCTTGGTCGCGGCGCCGCGCAGGAGGTGGTCCTTGGCGCCGTAGCTCGCCACCATCGGGCACGAGGTGGTCAGCGCGGACAGGCTCCCGGGCGCCACTCCGTAGTTGGGTGCGGCCGCGTCGAAGATGCCGCGCGGGGCCAGCAGAAGGGTGAAGCCGCCGCCCATGCAGAAGCCGACGACGCCGACCTTGCCCGTGCAGCGTGGGTCGTCGGCGAGGTGGTCGCGAGCGGCGATCAGATCGTCGACCGCGGTGCCCTTGCCGGTCACCAGCGACTTCATCGTGCTGACGACACACCCGACCTTCGGGCCGCGCTCGTAGAGCGCCGGAGTCAGCGTCAGATAGCCGTTGGCCGCGAACCGGTCGCTGATCCGCTTGATGTCCGAGGTCATGCCGAGGATATCCTGCACGACGACCACGCCCGGCCATGGCCCGGCACCCTCGGGCACCGAAAGGTAGCCACGCGTCGGACCCGCGGGAGCGGCATAGTCGATCATCGACATCTCTCATCACCTCGGTGCGATCCTCGCAGGTCCGACGATCCTGCAGGGCGGATGCCGCGCGACCCGATAGGATTTCGTGGTGATTCGCCAGGCTCGGGGTCTTGACGGAGGCCGCGGTGCGCCATGAGGGCATGTTCGGTCCCAGGCTCCGCCGGCTGCGTGAGTCGCGTTCGCTGACACAGGGCGCGCTGGCGCGGGCCGCGGGGCTCAGCGTCGCCTCGATCCGCGACCTCGAGCAGGGCAGGACGAGGCGGCCGAGGGCGGCCTCGCTGCGTGCGCTCGCCGAGGCGCTGGACCTGAGCGCGGAGGAGACGGCCCAGTTCGCCGAGGCTTTCACACCCACCCGCGAGGTCGACGGCGCGGTGGTGAGCATCGCCGTACTCGGCCCGACCGTCGTGGTCCGCGACGGTGCGCCGGTCGAGATGGCCGATCAGGTCGGCCTGCTGCTGCGGCGACTGGCCCTGGAGCCGGGGGAGAAGGTCGGGCGCGACGAGCTGCTCGACCTGCTGTGGCCCGAGCTCACCTCCGCCGAGTCGGGCAGGCGGCTGGTCCAGCTGCTCCGGCGCCTGCGCGCCCTCGTCGCGCCGATCGCGGTCACCCAGGACGGCAGCGCCCTCCGCCTCGACGCATCGGCCGACGAGCTCGACCTGGTCCGCTTCCGGGAGCTGACCACGACCGACGAGATGCCCTCGCTGACCGAGGCCGTCGGCCTGTGGCGTGGGCGTCCCGACGGGTTCGACCAGGCGCCGTGGCTGTCGAGCACCATCGAGGACGAGTACGTCGCGGTCGTGCTCAGATGGGCGACCCTCGGCGTTGCCGAGGGCCTGGCCATCGAGGCGCTCCCGGTCGTCGGCGACCTCGCCCGGTTGCGGCCGCTGGACGAGCCGTTGTGGGCGGCGTACGTGAAGGTGCTGGCGGCGGCCGGGCGGCAGGCCGAGGCGCTCGCCGCCTACGAAACGGTCCGGTCCGTCCTGGCCGAGGAGCTCGGGCTGGACCCGAGCCCGGTCCTCGAGGATGTCCGCCAAGGGACGCTGGAAGGACGCTGGCACACCCGGCGACCGACACTGGTCGAGGGTGCGCGCCGGCGGGACGTACCTCGGGAGGTGCCGGCGGCGCCGGCGCTGATCGGGCGTGACGCGGAGCTCGCGATGCTGACGGCCGGGCTCGGCGAGAGCGGCGGTGCCGCGGTGCTGGTCACCGGGCCGGCCGGCTCCGGGAAGAGCGCGCTGGCGCTGACCGCTGCGGCCAGGCTGGCCGACGACTTCCCCGACGGCCAGCTCTACGCCGACCTCCACGGCGTCTCGGGCGAGGCGGTCGACCCCGGCACCGTGCTGCGGCGCTTCCTGCGCTCACTCGGCCTCTCCGGCCAGCAGATCCCGACCGACGCCGCCGACGCCGCGGCCCTGCTCCGCAGCGAGCTCTCCGACCGCCGGATGCTGATCGTGCTGGACAGCGTCGACAGCCCTGGCCAGGTCATCCCGCTGCTGCCCGGACTCGGCGCCACGCGGACGATCCTCACCAGCCGCCACCGGCTGCCGGCCCTCGCGGGCACGATCGACCTGGGCCGCCAGATCCACCTCGGCGAGCTCAGCACCGACGCCTCCGTCCACCTCATCGGCGTGATCGTCGGCCATGAGCGCGTCGCCGCAGCGCCGCGCGCGAGCGAGTCGCTGGCGCTGGCGTGCGGTCGGCTCCCGCTGGCGCTCAGGATCGCCGCGGCCAGACTGCTGAGCCGCCCGGAATGGTCGATCGAGACGTACGCCGACCGGCTGAGCGAGAGCTCCCACCGGCTCGCCGAGCTGGCCGTCGGCGAGGTGAGCGTCGCGGCCAGCCTCGAGATCTCCTACGCCGCGATGCCCGCCGAGGCGCAGCGCGCGTTCCGGCTGTGCTCGCTGATCTCGGCCTACGACTTCGACCCTGCTCCGGCGTGTGCACTCCTCGACCGTGACCCGGCCACCACGCAGCGGCTGCTCGAGGACCTGGTCGACGCCAACATGCTGCAGACGGCCAGCCCCGACGACAGAGCCGACGACGGCGTCGGGCGCTACCACTACCACGATCTGCTCCGGCTCCACGCCGGCGATCTGGCCGCCGCCGACCCCGAGCAGCCGCTGGCGCAGGGCCGGCTCGCCGACTGGCTGCTGGACACCACGGTCAGCGCCGCCGACACGGCCTATCCGGGCCGCCTGCGCGCGCTGGAGATCGAGCCTTCGCCTGACAGCGGCTTCGCTTCGGCCGGGCGTATTGCCTCGGGCTTCGCTTCGGCCGATGACGCCCGCACCTGGCTCGACCGCGAGGCCCAGCTGCTGATCGCGTTCTCGAAGCAGACGGCGACCGACCCGCACCGGCGTCACTACGCCTGGAAGCTCGTCGACCAGGCCCGGATCCACTACCGCACCCGCCTCGACGTGACCACCTACCTCGAGCTCGTGACGGTCGGGGCCGAGGCCGCCATGCTGGAGGACGAGGCGCGGGCCGAGGCCTTCCTGCGCACCCTGCGAGCCGATGTGCTCGGGGTCCTGGGGCGGATGGAGGAGGCCTGGGTGGAGTCGGACCGCGCCTGGAGTCTCCTCGATGCGAGCGGGTGGCCGCAGGGGCTGGCGTTCGCGTCGATCGTCGACGGCCACCGCCACCGGGTCGCGGACTCCGGACGCGAGGCCGAGGTCGCCTACACGCACGCGCTGAAGATCCTCGGCGACATCGAGGGCACCGAAGGACTGCGGGCGTGGGCGCATCAGGCCCTCGGTATCGCCTGCACCGAGCAGGGCCGCTTCGAGGAGGGACGCGTCCACCATCTCCAGGCGGTCGAGCTGAGCGAGGTGCAGGGCAGCGCGACCCCGCTCGAGCTCGCCACGCTGGCCGCGGCCGAGCGCGCCCTCGGCCTGCTCGACTCAGCCGGCGCCCGGCTGGAGTCGGCGCTGGCGCAGGCCACCCGCAACCGGAGCCCGTTCGCCGAGGCCAACGCGCTCGAGGAGCTCAGCCTGCTCGCCCTGGTCCGTGGCGACCACGCCTCGGCGCTCGAGCTCGCCGAGCGGGCCCACCTGACCGCGCGGGCCCACGGGGACGTACGTTTCGTCGCGTCGACAGCCTGCAGCTATGCCGCCGCCCTCGATGCGACCGGGAACCACCGCGATGCCGCCGAGACGTATGAGTACGCGGTCCGGCTCAGCCACACGCACGTCGCCTCGTTCACCGAGACCCGTGCCCGGATCGGGCTGGCCCAGGCGCTGCACGCGGAGGGCGACACCACGGCCGCCCGGGTCCACGCCCGCCGCGGCAGGCAGCTGGCCGCCGAGCACGGCTTCGCGCCGTTGCGGCGCGAAGCCGACCGGGTGCTCGGACAGCTCTAGTCGACCTTGGACGGGTGCTTGGCCAGCGGGGTGACCTGGACGTCCATGTAGGGGAACAGCGGCAGGCCGGAGAGGATCTGGTGGAGCTCGTCGTGGGACTCGACGTCGAAGACCGAGAAGTTGGCGTACTCCCCGGCGATCCGCCACAGGTGCGGCCACTTGCCGGCGCGCTGGAGCTCCTGGGCGTAGGCCTTCTCGCGGGCGATCGTGTCGTCGCGGACGTCCGGATCCAGATCGTGCGGGATCCGGACGTCCATGCGTACGTGGTAGAGCATCAGCCGCGAACCGGGTCGAGCACGAAGCCGTAGTCGACGCTCACCGAGCCGTCCCCGTTGGCGACGGGCGCGAGCACCAGCTCGGGCTTGACCGCCGAGGCGATGTCGTCGTCGTTGTGCTCGTCACCGGGGAAGTAGAGCTGGGCGGTGAGCAGCTCGTGACCCGGGGCCGACACCTTGACGTGCAGGTGTGCCGGACGCCAGGCGTGCCAGCCGGCGGCGGCGATGAGCTTGCCGCAGGAGCCGTCGGTCGGGATCTGGTAGGGCGCCGGCTGGATCGTGTGAATCTCGAAGGCACCGTCAGCCCCGACGGTGAAGCTGCCACGCAGGTTCCACTCCGGGATGCCGGGGGCGAACTGCGAGTAGAAGCCGTCGGCGTCGGCGTGCCACAGCTCGACCTTGGCGCCGTCGAGCGGGGTGCCGTCGGTGGAGGTGATCGTGCCGGTCCAGGTCAGCGGGGTGCCGGCCTCGCCGTCGCGCATCGGGATGGTGCCGTTCGCGCCCTGCTCCGGGGCCGCGGGGACGTAGTAGGGGCCCTCGATGGTGCCCTTGTTGCCCTCGCGGTGCTCGGTGGCGACCTTCTCGATCTCGTGCTCGACCCAGACGTCGAGGAAGAGCGGCCACTCGCCGTCCTTGCCGACCTGGATCAGCCACGCCTTGAGCGCGTTGTACTCGTCGTAGCTGACCTTCTCCTCGCGGATCGTGTCGTAGACGGCGTTGAGCACGCGCTTGGCGAGCCTGTCGACGCGCTCCGGCGGGGTGTCCTTGACGGCGTCGAAGGGCGACTTGTCGGCGGCGAAGCGCTCGGTGGCGGAGGCGCCCGAAGCGGCCGCGGAGGCTGCCTCGGTGGACTCGAGGGTCTGGTCGGTGGTCATGGGTGTGTCCTCTCGTGTTGCGGTGGGGTCAGGTGTTCAGTTGTCGGTGCGGTAGCGATCGAGCTTCTCCGGATCGATCTCGACCCCGAGGCCGGCACCAGGACGTACGGCGAGCTCGCCGTCGCGGATCTCGAGCGGCTCGGTGAGCAGGTCATCGGCCATGTCGAGGAAGTTGGAGAGCTCACCGGCCCGGCGGGAGGTGAGCCGGTGGGCCGCACCGAAGGCGATCGAGCAGGCGCTGCCGAGCTGGCCGTCGATCTGGTTGCCCATCACGACCTCCACCCCGAGGCCTTCGGCCAGATGCAGCACCTGCTGCGACCCGGTGAAGCCGGTGCGCGCGGTCTTGATGCTGATCGCGGTGGCGGAGCCGCCGAGCACCTCGCGGGTCACGTCGGCCGCCGTCGGGACCGACTCGTCGGCGATGAACGGCACGTCGACCTGGCTGACCAGCCAGCGCCGCCCGAGCACGTCGTCGGCGGGGTTGAGCTCCTCGGCGAAGAGCAGGTCCAGGTCGGCCATCTGCTTCATCGCACGGGCGGACTCGGCCGCGGTCCAGCCGCGGTTGCCGTCGACGTACAGCTCGATCTCGGCGCCGAACCGCTCGCGCAGCGCACGGACGACGGCAGTGTCGAGCTCGATGGGGGAGCGGCCGACCTTCACCTTGAACGTCGAAATCCCGTACGTCTCCCGCATCCGCTCCGCCTCGGCGACCATCGCCTCGGGGGAGTCGAAGCCGAGCATGTGGGAGACCCGCATCCGGTCGGTGAAGGCACCGAGCAGGTCGACGACCCGCAGGTCCAGGGTCTTGCCGAGGGCGTCCCACATGGCCATGTCGACGGCGGCCTTCGCGGTCGGGTTGCCGACGGTGCGCTCCATCAGAATGCGGGCGGTCTCGCGCTCGAGCAGGGTGAGCCCGGCGAGCTGCGGGGCGAAGAGCTGGTCGATGACGGCGATGATCCCGTCCTGCGTCTCGCCGTAGGTGAACGGCCGCGGCGGCGCCTCGGCGACACCCACGACACCGTCGTCGGTGTGCACCCGGACGAGCACGTGCTGGGCGGTGTGGACCTCGCCGGAGGCGAAGCGCAGCGGCTTGCGGTAGGGAATGGCGAACGGGATCGCCTCGACCTTGGTGATCTTCAAGATTGGACTCCGAATCGGGGAGCTTCCAGACGGGGTGCGGTGAACAGGTCGGCGGCCTCGAGGACCTCGATGACGGCGTCGACGACGGGGTTGTCGTCGTCGGTGCGGTAGGCGAGGGAGAGCTCGACGCTGCCCGCGTCGAGCAGGTCGCGGAAGATCACCCCCTCCAGCGGAAGGGCCCGGACCGAGGCCGGGACGACCGCGACGCCGAGGCCCGCGGCGACCAGCGCCAGCAGGACCGCGGTGCTCGGCGCCTCGTGCTCGCGGCGCGGCACGAACCCGGCCTCGCGACAGCTGCGCAGGACCGCCTCGTTGACCGCCGAGTCGCGGGCGCTGTAGGCCACGAACGGCTCGGTGCGCAGGTCGGCCAGGGCCACGACGGGCTCGACGGCGAGCCGGTGGTCGACGGGGATGGCGAGCGCTAGGGGCTCGACCTCGAGGGTGCGCAGGGTCAGCCCCTCGCCGGTGGCGGGCGGGCGCAGTACGCCGAGGTCGAGCGCCCCGCTCTGCAGACGCTCGCACTGGGCCGGGGTGAGCAGGTCGGCGTGGATCTCGAGCGCCACCTCGGGCAGCTCGCGCTTGACCACCCGGGCGATGCCCGGCAGGTGCGAGAACGAGGCGGTGCCGGTCAGTCCCAGGCGGACCAGGCCGTGGCGGCCGGCCCCGATGCGGCGTACGCCTCGGACGCTGTCGTCGACGGCGGCCAGGACCCGGGCGGCCTCGGTGCGGAGGAACTCGCCGGCCGGGGTGAGGGCGACCTGCCGGGTCGTCCGGGTGAACAGGGTGACGTCGAGCTCGGACTCGAGCTGGCGGATCGCCTGGGAGAGCGCCGGCTGGGCGATGTGCAGCTGCGCCGCGGCCTGCCCGAAGTGGCAGGTCTCGGCGACCGCGGCGAAGTACCGCAGGTGGCGTAGCTCCATGAAGCGCTCCTCACGAGGTGGTGATGACCGCCACACTAGGTCTGCGATAGATAAACAACAAGGACGAAACTGCCGCCTATTGATTGATTCGGATGATCAATGGGTGCCTAGGTCGGAACTGGGCATTCGCCTGGTGTGACGGTCGCCACCTCTTGCGAAGGTGTGGTGACCGTCACCCGTTGGAGGCATCACATGACCGCACCACTCACCGAGAGCCTGGGCCACATCGAGGACGTCCTGTCGGACGCCGTGGTCGAGGACCGCGAGGCCGGGATCTACCGCGCCAACCGCCGGATCTTCACCGACGAGGAGGTCTTCGAGCTGGAGATGAAGCACATCTTCGAGGGCAACTGGATCTACCTCGCCCACGAGAGCCAGGTGCCCAACCCCGGCGACTACTTCACCACCTACATCGGGCGACAGCCGGTGATGATCACTCGCGGCAAGGACGGCGAGCTGCACTGCATGATCAACGCCTGCGCCCACCGTGGCGCGATGCTGTGCCGGCGCAAGACCGACAACCGGATGACCCTGACGTGTCCGTTCCACGGCTGGACGTTCCGCAACGACGGCACCCTGCTCAAGGTCAAGGACCCCGACGACGCGGGCTACCCGGAGAGCTTCAACACCGAGGGCTCCCACAACCTCACCCACGTGGCCCGCTTCGACAGCTACCGCGGCTTCCTGTTCGGCTCGCTCAACCAGGACGTACTGCCGCTGGAGGAGCACCTCGGCGACACCGTCAAGGTGATCGACATGCTCGTCGACCAGTCGCCCGACGGGCTCGAGGTGCTGCGCGGTTCTTCCACCTACACCTACGACGGCAACTGGAAGGTCCAGGCGGAGAACGGCGCCGACGGCTACCACGTCACCGCCACCCACTGGAACTACGCGGCGACCACCTCGCGTCGCAACACCGGCGAGTCGAAGAACACCACCAAGACCGTCGACGCGGGCAGCTGGGGCAAGGCGGGTGGCGGCTACTGGTCCTACCCGAACGGCCACCTGTGCCTGTGGACCTGGGCGGCCAACCCCGCCGACCGGCCGCTGTGGGACCAGATGGACGTGCTCAAGGAGAAGTTCGGCGAGGCCAAGGGCGAGTTCATGGTCAAGGGCTCTCGCAACCTGCTGCTCTACCCGAACGTGTATCTGATGGACCAGTTCTCGACCCAGATCCGGCACTTCCGCCCGATCTCGGTCGACAAGACCGAGGTCACCATCTACTGCATCGCCCCGAAGGGCGAGGCACCTGCGTCGAGGGCCTGGCGGATCCGGCAGTACGAGGACTTCTTCAACGCCTCCGGCATGGCCACGCCCGACGACCTGGAGGAGTTCCGCTCCTGCTTCCTGACCTACCAGGCCTCCGCCGCGCCGTGGAACGACATGAGCCGCGGTGCCGAGCACTGGCACACCGGACCCGACGAGGTCGCCGAGGCGCTGGAGATGCCCGGCGTCATCTCGGCCGGCGCCAAGAACGAGGACGAGGGTCTCTACCCGGTCATGCACGCGCAGTGGGCCGAGCAGATCCGTGCGGCCATCGCGAACGAGAAGGGGAAGTGATCATGACGATCACCCAGAACGCCGCCGGCGCGAAGCTCATCACGCAGAACTCGATCGAGCAGTTCCTCTACCGCGAGGCGCGCTTCCTCGACGACCGCGAGTACGAGTTGTGGCTCGAGTGCTACGCCGACGACGTCGTCTACTGGATGCCCTGCTGGGACGACGCCGACCTCCTGACCGAGGACCCGCAGACCGAGATGTCGCTCATCTACTACCCCAACAAGGGTGGCCTGGAGGACCGGGTCTTCCGGATCCGTACGGAGCGGTCCTCGGCCACCTCGCTGCCCGAGCCGCGTACGTCGCACAACATCAGCAACGTCGAGGTGATCGAGCGCCGCGGCGACCTGGTCGACGTGCGCTTCAACTGGCACACCATGTACTTCCGCTACAAGACCGTCGACCCCTACTACGGCACGTCCTTCTACACCATCGACTTCTCCGGCGAGCAGCCGCTGATCCGCCGCAAGACCGTGGTGCTGAAGAACGACTACATCCACCACGTCGTCGACATCTACCACGTCTGAGGCGCCGCGATGACTGCAACAGAGACCGAGCCTGCGACCGGGGTCGCGACCCATCAGGTGGCCCTCTCCTTCGAGGACGGGGTGACCCGGTTCATCACCGTGCGTGAGGACCAGACCGTCGCCGACGCGTCCTACCGGCAGCGGATCAACATCCCGCTGGACTGCCGCGACGGCGCGTGCGGGACCTGCAAGGCGCTGTGCGAGTCGGGGGAGTACGACGGCGGCACCTACATCGAGGACGCGCTCTCCGAGGCGGAGGCCGCCGAGGGGTACGCCCTGCCGTGCTCGATGAAGCCGCGCTCGGACCTCGCGCTGCAGATCGCCACCACCTCGGAGGTCGCCAAGACCGGTGCCGCGAGCTACACCGGCACCGTCGTCGGCCTGGACCGGCTGAGCCCGACCACGGTCGAGCTCTCCATCGACATCCCCAACCGCGGCGAGCTGGCCTTCCTGCCGGGTCAGTACGTCAACATCGCCGTGCCTGGCACCGAGGTGACCCGCTCGTACTCGTTCGCGAACGCCCCGCACGAGGAGCGGCTCGTCTTCCTGGTCAAGCTCACCCCGGGCGGCGCGATGTCGACCTGGCTGACCGAGCGCGCGGCCGTCGGTGACGAGGTCACCTTCACCGGGCCGAACGGCTCCTTCTTCCTGCGCGAGGCACGCCGGCCGGTGCTGATGCTTGCCGGTGGCACCGGGCTGGCGCCCGTGCTCTCGATGCTGCGCCAGCTCGAGGTCGACGGCTGCGACCGCGGCGGCCGGCTGGTCTACGGCGTCAGCACCGACGACGACCTGGTCAAGCTCGACGAGGTCGGTGAGCTGGTCTCGCGGCTGCCCGGGTTCAGCTGGGACCACTGCG
The DNA here is from genome assembly GCF_042788075.1 of Nocardioides sp. YIM B13467. Lineage (NCBI taxonomy): Bacteria > Bacillati > Actinomycetota > Actinomycetes > Propionibacteriales > Nocardioidaceae > Nocardioides > Nocardioides sp. YIM B13467. The sequence continues at coordinate 3,408,297 of NZ_JBHZPJ010000046.1, read as the reverse complement.
TCTCCGACCCCGCCTCGACCGCGGCCAACAAGGGCTACGTGATGAGCCTGATCGGCGGCGACGACCTGCACGACGGCGACGTCGCGATCTACCTGTGCGGCCCACCGCCGATGGTCGAGGCGGTGCGCACCCACCTCGCCGACACCGGCATCGAGCCCACCGGGTTCTACTACGAGAAGTTCGCCCTAGCAGTCCCCGCCGAGGCGTCAGCGGCGTCGGCCGAGACGTCGCCCGCGTCGGCCGAAGCGTCACCTGCGCCCGTCGAGCTGGAGACCCACCCGGACGCGCGGGCCATCGCGGGGCAGGAGATGCTCCCGGCGCTCGACCTCGGGCCGAGCGGATCGGCTGCCGTGGCTCGCGACGACGGCGATGTCGTACGCCGGATCGCCGGTCAGCTGGTCGCGCCGGACGCGCTCGAGGGAACCGGCGGTGTCGTGCTCGAGGACGACGGTCTGACCGTGACCAACAGCGCCCGGCGGATCGGTGGCCAGGAGGTTTTCCCGGCCGGTGATGACCTCTCGGCCGACGCGACTGACGCCTCGGTCGATGGGGGAGACGCCTCCGCGCTGCGCGCGGTTACTCCCTCGCTCGGCGCGAGCGGACGAGCAAGCTCGCCGCTCGACCTCGCTCCGGTCGTCTCGACGACGGCGGACGGCTACACGATAGGTGAGGAGCACCCGGACATCTCCGCGTCCGATGCGATCTTCGAGGCCCGGGCGGCGCTGGAGGTGGGAGCACTCGATCTGACGATCGGACGGCTCGACTCCCAGCAGCTGGCCGGTTACCGACTGCTCGCCGAGTCCACCCTCCCGTACGTCGAGGGCGACCGGTTCCTCGACGCCCACGGCTACACCGAGTCGAACGCGGCCTTCCACGACTACCTGTTCACCCTCACCGGCAACAGCCACCTGCTGGCCGCCTACCAGGCGCTGGGGGTCAAGGGCCGGATGGAGGACGTGCTGCGCAACGCCACCTGGTGCCACCCGCGGTGCACCCAGGACCACCTCGACATCGTCGAGGCCTTCGAGCGCGGTGACCGGGCGGCCGCCCGCGAGCTGATCAAGACCCACAGCGAGCGGTCGCAGGAGACGATGCGGCGCGCGATGGCCGAGTCGGCCGCCGCGAGCAGGCCGCGGTTCATCACCCCGGGCCGGTTCGCCGGTCAGGTCGTGGTCGTCACCGGGGCCGCCCAGGGCATCGGCGCCCAGGTGGCCCGCCGGGTGGCCGCGGAGGGCGGAATGGTCGTCCTCGCCGACCGCTCCCCGCTGGTCGCCGAGGTCACCCACGAGCTCACCGGCCAGGGCGCGAGCGTCAGCGCGGTCGAGTGCGACCTCGAGCACTACGAGGGCGCGGCCGCGCTGGTGGCGCGGGCCCTGGAGACGTACGGCCGGATCGACGTGCTGATCAACAACGTCGGCGGCGCGATCAACTTCAAGCCGTTCACCGAGTTCACACCCGAGCAGATCGACGCCGAGATCACCCGGTCGCTGATGACCACGCTGTACGCCTGCCGGGCCGCCCTGCCGGGCATGGTCGAGCGCGGGCACGGCGTCATCGTCAACGTCTCCTCGGCCGCGACCCGCGGCATCCACCGGATCCCGTACTCCGCGGCGAAGGGCGGGATCAACGCGATCACCGCCTCGCTCGCGCTGGAGTACGCCGGCTCGGGTGTCCGGGTCACCGCGACGGCCCCGGGAGGTACGGAGGCTCCGCCGCGCCGGATCTCCCGGGGCACACCACAGCCGCGTACCGAGACCGAGAAGGCGTGGTTCCAGGCCCACATCGACCAGACCCTCGAGACCTCACTGATGCACCGCTACGGCACGCTCGACGAGCAGGCCGCCGCGATCTGCTTCCTCGCCTCCGAGGAAGCCTCCTACATCACCGGCACGGTCCTTCCCGTCGCCGGCGGTGACCTCGGCTGAGCCACCAGGTCCTCTCTCGGGGCCGTCCCTCCCTTCGCGAGCACGCTCGCGTCACCCATGGAGATCACCCATGCCCGACAACACCGAAAACACCGATGAAATCACTCGGGCCAAGACCGGGCGCCAGCTCGCCTGGGTCGTCGCGCTCTCCGCGCTGGCCCTGATGTTCGACGGCTACGACCTCGTGGTCTACGGCACGGTGCTGCCGACCCTGATGGCCGATCCATCCCAGATCGGGCAGCTCTCCGCGGGCCAGGCGGGCACGCTGGGCAGCTATGCGCTGGTCGGGGTGCTCGTCGGCGCGCTGAGCGCCGGTGCGGTCAGCGACCGGATCGGCCGCCGGAAGGTCGTGCTCGCCAGCATCACCTGGTTCTCGCTCGGGATGGCCGCGACCGCGTTCGCCCAGTCGATCGCCGTCTTCGGCATGCTCCGCTTCCTCACCGGCATCGGGCTGGGTGCGATCCTGGCGACCGTCGGCGCCCTGGTCGCGGAGTTCGCGCCGCCGGAGCGGAAGAACCGGCTCAACGCGATCGTCTACAGCGGCATCCCCGCCGGTGGCGTGGCCGCCTCCGTGATGGCGCTCATCATCGATCCGAGCGGCTCCAACTGGAGGATCCTGATGGCGATCGGCGCCGCCCCGCTGGTGCTCCTGCTGCCCTTCGCGATCGCCAAGCTGCCCGAGTCGCAGCTGTGGCTCGACTCCCGTGGCCGGGTCGCGTCGACCACCGCCCAGGAGGCGGTCGGCTTCAGCGCCTTGGCCCGCCGCCCGCTCGCGTTCCCGACCCTGGTGCTCGGGCTGATGAGCTTCTCCGGTCTGCTGCTCACCTACGGCCTGAACACCTGGCTGCCGAAGATCATGGAGGACAACGGCTACGGCAAGGGGTACGCCCTCACCTTCCTGCTGGTGCTCAACGGTGGCGCCATCTTCGGCGGTCTCCTCGCCTCGTACGTCGCCGACCGCACCGGGGCCAAGAAGGTGGTCTCGACGACATTCGTGCTCGCCGGCCTGATGCTGTTGCTGCTGCCCCTCGGGCTGCCGCTCGCCGTCCTGTTCCCGGCCGTCGCGATCGCGGGCGTCGGCACGATCGGTACGCAGGTGCTCATCTACGGGCTCGTCGCCAACTACTACCCGACCCGGGCCCGTGGCGCGGGCGTCGCGTGGTGTGCCGGGTTCGGCCGGCTGGGCGGGATCGTCGGACCCATCATCGGCGGCGCACTGGTCGCCGCCGGGGTGGGCGGCACCACGGCCTTCCAGATCTTCGCGGGCGTCGCGCTGCTCGGTGCCGTCGTGGCCGTGGCGGTGCCGCGATCCCCCGAGGAGACCGTCGTGAGCGTCACGCTCGACGACGGCGTACCGGCCTGAAGGGGGCCTAGGGTGTGACCGTGCTCATAGAACGAGCTGGGTGTGTCGGTCGCGAGGAGGAGCTCGTCGAGCTCACCTCGCGGCTGGCTCTCACCCGCACCTCCGGCTCCGCCGCCGTACTCGTCCTCGGCGACCCGGGGCTGGGGAAGACCGCGCTGCTGCGGGGCCTGGCCGACCGGGTCGCGACGCCGGCGCTGACCGCCCGCGCCGGTGCGTGGGAGCAGGACTCGCCCGGCGCGGTGCTACGCCAGCTGCTCGGTACGGAGCCGCCAGTCGCCCCGGTCGCCGCGGCCGATGCCCTGGTCGCGCGAGCCCTTGCCGGGTGTGCCGACGAGCCCGGACTGATTCTGGTCGACGACGCCGACCTCGCCGACACGTTCTCGCTGCAGGCGATCGCCTCCGCGCTGCGCCGGCACCGCGACGCACCGGTGCTCGTGGTGCTGGCGGCGACCCGCAGCACCGCGTTCCTCGGCGAGATCGCCGCCGAGACCGTACGCATCGAGGGGCTGGACGCGGCCGCGATCGGTGAGCTCGCGTCGCTGCGCGGGCGGGTCCTGCACCCGTCGATGGCCGAGGTCCTCACCCGCCACACGGCGGGCAGCCCGCGCGACGCGGTCGCGCTGCTCGACGAGCTGCCGCCGACCCGCTGGGCACGGCCCGACACCCAGCTGCCCGCCCCGGTCCACGTACGCGACGAGGTCCAGCTCGCCCTCGCTGGCTGCGGAGCCGCCGGACGTGGGCTCGCCGAGGCCTTCGCGATCCTGGGAGAGGACGCGTCGCTGGGCCAGGCCGCGGCCCTCGCCGGGCTCGAGGACCCGCTCTCCGCGGTCGACGCGCTGGCCTCGGCCGGGCTCGTGGAGACGACCCGCGACCACCGCCCCCGATGGCGTACGCCACTGGTCGGCGTCGCCGTGCTGGCCACGATGGGCGCTCGCCGGGCCGCCGACGCGCACCAGCGCGCCGCCGCGATCGTCGACGACGAGGTCCGCCGGGCCCGGCACCTCGTCGCCGCCACCCCGCTGCCCGACGCCGAGCTCGCCGACGAGGTCGCCCGGCTGGCCCAACGGCGCGGTGACGAGGGCGCCTGGGCGGAGGCCGCGGCCCTCTACCGCGACTCCAGCCGGCTCACCGAGGACCCGGTGCGGCGAGACGACCGGCTGATCCGCTCCGTCGACGCGCTGGTCGCGGCGGGCGACGGCATGGGCGCCGCGGCGCTGGTCCCCATCGTCGAGAGCCTGCGCGAGACGCCGCTGCGCGACGCGGTGCTCGCCTACCTGGCGATCCTGCGCGGCCGCGCCTCCGAGGCCGAGGTGCGGCTCAAGCGCGCCTGGGACATCGTCAACGCCGACCGGGAGCCGGAGACCGCCGCGCTGATCGCCACCCGGCACGTGCTGCACTCGCTGGCGCTGTGCCGGGGCGACGAGCTGGTCACCTGGGCCGACCGGGCGATCTCGCTGGCCGGCCGGGACTCGGCGGCGGGCGTCGAGGCGGCAGCGATCCGCGGGCTCGGGCTGGCGATGGCAGGCCGGTTCGAGGACGCCCACGAGGCGTACGCCCTGGCCGCCCGCCGCGTCGGGCACAGCGCCCAGACCCAGCGGGTCACCATGGGCCGCGGCTGGCTCGACGTACTCTCCGACGAGCCCGACGAGGCCCGCAGCCGCCTGGAGGGGGTCACCGACCCACGGGTCCTCGGCGGCTCGACCCGGATCTCGATGTGGGCCCTGGCCTGGCTGGCACGGGTGCAGTTCCTGACCGGCGAGGGCGACGCCGCCCTGCAGACGGTCGCGGCCGGGCGGGCGCTGGCCGCCGAGTCGGGCATCGCCCTGGTCACTCCGCTGCTGGAGTGGACGGCCACCGAGACCCACCTGCTGCGCGGCAGCTGGGAGGAGGCCGCCCGCACCGCCCGCGCCGCGGAGATCGGGGCGCAGGGCTACGAGATCATGCGCGTGCCCGCGTTGTTGGCCCGTGCCCACATCGCCGAGGCCCGCAGCGACTTCCGTGCCGTCCTCCGCATCCTCGAGCCGCTCACCCAGGCCCCGGCCGGCAGCGCGCTGACCGAGCCGGCCATCTGGCCCTGGGCCGAGACGTACGCCGCCGCGCTGATCGCGGAGGGCAGGCTGGAGGAGGCCGACGACTTCCTCCGCCCCCATGAGACCCGCGCCCGTGAGGAGCAGCACCGCTCCGCCCAGGCCAGGCTGGCCACCGCCAGGGGCCGCTGGCACGGCGCCCGTGGCGACCTCACCGAGGTCCGGGACACGTTCGACCGCGCGCTCGGCCTGCTCGACGGGCTGCCGCTGCGTTACGAGCGCGCTCGGGTCACCTTCGCCTACGGCCAGGCACTGCGTCGCGCCGGCCGCCGCCGCGACGCCGAGGCGCTGCTCTCCTCCGCGCGCGACCTGTGGGACGGGATCGGGGCGCTGACCTACGTCGACGCCGCCCAGCGCGAGCTCCGCGCCGGGGGAGTGCGGGCGCCGCGCGGCCAGCGTGGCCCGGTGGACCTGACCCCGCAGGAGGAGACCGTCGCCCAGATGGTCGCCTCGGGGCTCTCCAACCGCGAGGTGGCCGCGCAGCTCTTCGTCTCGCCCAAGACCGTCCAGTACCACCTGACCCGCATCTACGCGAAGCTCGGCGTCCGCAGCCGGACCGAGCTCGCTGCGATGGCGGCCGAGCCGACGGAGGAGCCATGAGCACCGATCTCGACGTCCGCGAGCCCCGGGCCGGTCTGCGGCGCGACCTGGGCCGTCACGAGCTGGTCAACGGCTTCATCGGCTTCCTGTTCTCCTGCACCGGCCCGGTCGCGGTAATCCTCGCCGTCGGCCAGGGTGCCGGGCTCTCCGCCGGTGTCGTCGCCTCCTGGGTGAGCGCGGTCTTCTGCCTCAACGGGGTGCTGACGATCATCGCCTCGCGCTGGAGCCGGCAGCCGCTGGTCTACTTCTGGACGATCCCCGGCACCGTGGTCCTCGGCCAGGCGATGGCCGCCGGCACCACCTGGCCGGAGGCGGTCGGCGGCTTCGTCATGGCGGCGCTGCTCCTGGTCGCGCTGGGTCTGACCCGGCAGGTCGACCGGGTCATGCACCTGCTGCCGATGCCGATCGTGATGGCGATGGTGGCCGGTGTCTTCCTCCGCTTCGGCACCGACCTGGTCCTCGCCGTCGACCGCGACCTGGCGGTCGCCGGACCGATGGTCATCGCCTTCGTCGCCGTCAGCGCGGTCCCACGGCTCGCCCGTTGGCTCCCGGCGGTGCTGGTCGCGCTCGCCGTCGGAGCGGTCGCGGTGAGCCTCGCCGACCGACCGGCCGTCGAGGTCTCCGGCCGCTGGGTGATCGAACCGGTCTGGACCACGCCGGCCTTCACCGGGTCCGCCTTCATCGAGCTCACCATCCCTCTGCTGATCACCGTTCTCGTCGTCCAGAACGGCCAGGGCATGGCGGTCCTGCGGGCCGCCGGTCACGACCCGCGGATGAACCAGGTGACCGGCTGGTGCGGGGTGACCTCGCTGGTCGCAGCCCCGTTCGGCGGTGTGTCCACGTGTCTGGCCGGGCCGACCAACGCGCTGGTCACCGCCTCGGGCGAGCGCCGACGGCACTATGCCGCAGCGATCTGGTGCGGCGTACTCGCGATCGGGTTCGGCCTGCTCGCCCCCGGCATGGTGCGGGTCATCACCACCATGCCGGAGGCGTACGTCGCCGTGCTGGGCGGCCTGGCCATGCTCAAGCCGCTCCAGGGCGCCTTCCAGACCGCCTTCAGCGGGCCGTACGTCACCGGCGCGCTGGTCACCTTCCTGGTGACCGTCGCCGACATCACCGTCTTCAACATCGGCTCCGCGTTCTGGGGGCTGGTGGTCGGTGTCGCGGTCAGCGTGCTGCTCGACCACGACAGCCGAAACAACAGCAGGGAGAAGTCATGACCACCACCGACACCACCTACCCCGATGCGACGATGCGCTACGGCGCCACCGCACGGCAGGTCGCCGACGTCTTCGAGCCTGCGCAGGCGACCGACTCGCTCGTCCTTCTGCTCCACGGCGGGATGTGGCGCGACTCCGACCGGATGCGCACCTGGTCCGCCGGCCGGGCGCTGGCGGAGGCCGGTCATCTGACCGCGACGGTGGAGTACCGGCACGGACCCGGTCAGTGGCGGCAGGCCTTCGAGGACGTCGAGACCGCGATCGAGTCGATCCAGCTCAGCGGCCGGGAGTGGACCATCCACAACGACGCACCCCGCCGGATCACCCTGGTCGGACACTCCTCCGGCGGCCAGCTCGCCCTGTGGGCGGCCTCCCGGGCAGGCACCCTCGTCACCGGCGTCGTGGCCGTGGCCCCAGCCGCCGCGCTGGCCGCGATGAGCCAGGAGGGCCTCGGCGACGGCGCGGTCGAGGAGTTCCTCGGCGGCACCCCGTCCGAGACGCCCGATGCATACGCCGCCGCCGACCCGCTCGGTCTCGCGCCTCAGGTCCCCGTGCGGATCCTGCACGGCGCCGCCGACATCGTGATCCCGCTCGAGATCTCCGAGCGCTACGCGACAGCACACCCCGGCGTACGTCTGGAGGTGGTCGACGATGCCGACCATGCCGCCTGGGGCGACCCGACGTCGACGGCCTGGCCGCACCTGCTCACCGCGGTCAGAGAGGTCTGACGACGACGTCGTCGGCCTTGTCGCCGACGCCGGGGTAGAGAACCAGGATCAGGAGTACGCCGACCACCAGGCCCACGAGCTGCGCGAGGATGAACGGGGCCACCGAGCCCGGCGCGATTCCGGCGAAGGTGTCGGAGAAGATCCGGCCAATGGTGACCGCCGGGTTGGCGAACGAGGTGGAGCTGGTGAACCAGTAGGCGGCGCCGATGTAGCCACCGACCGCGGGCGCGGCGAGGGCGCCGCGGTCGCTGCGTACGAGGGCGAAGATCAGGGCCACGAGACCGGCGGTGGCGACGATCTCGGCCACGAAGTGGCCGCTGGTGGCGCGGTCCTTGGTCGAGATCGCCTGGTCGACGTCGAACATCACGTTGGCAAGCAGTGCGCCACAGATCCCTCCCGCGATCTGGGCCACGGCGTAGGCGCCGACCTCGGCGAGCGAGAGCCCCTTCCCGGCGCGGCGGCCCAGCGAATTGCCTCGGGCTTCGCTTCGGCCCAGGAACCAGTCGGCCAGCGAGACCACCGGGTTGAAGTGCGCCCCCGAGACGGGGCCGAACATCAGGATCAGCGCGGCCAGTCCGAAGACGGTCGCCATCGAGTTCTCCAGAAGCTGCAGGCCGACGTCGTCGGGGGAGAGCTGCTCGGCGGCGATGCCCGAGCCGACGACCACGGCGACGAGCAGGGCAGTGCCCAGGAATTCGGCCAGCAGTCGGCGCGGGAGGGAAGAGATCACGCTCGCATTCTTGACGTTCGACGATTGCTCAGTCAATATTGAGTCAATGGAGGTTGAGAGACAGCCGGAGCTGGAACGCCGGGCGAAGATGCATGCAGCGCTCGGTGATCCGGTGCGACTTCGGATCGTCGACAGCCTTCAGATGAGTGATGCCTCCCCCACGGAGCTCGCCGGGATGCTGAACGTCCCGTCGAACTTGTTTGCTCACCACGTGCAGACCCTGGTGAGCGCAGGCGTCGTGTCCCGTCATCATTCCGAGGGCGACGGGAGACGCACGTACCTGCACCTCGAGCAGGATGCGCTCGAGAGCCTGGGCACCGCGTCCCCCGTGGCGGTGCCCAGGCGTGTCCTGTTCGTGTGCACCGGCAACTCGGCCAGATCCCACCTCGCCGCGGCGCTGTGGCGCCAGGTCAGCACGATCCCGGCTGCCTCTGCCGGCACCCACCCTGCGGAGCACATCAATCCAGGGGCGGTCGAGGTCGCCTCCCGCCACGACCTGGAGCTCCCCGTCGTCGATCCCCGCCATCTCGATGACGTGCTCGACCCGGACGATCTCGTGGTCACCGTCTGCGACCGCGCCCACGAGACGCCGAAGGTCCGCGGCGAGCTGCACTGGTCGATCCCCGACCCGGTGGGCAAGGGTCCCGAGGCCTTCGACGCCGCGTACCTCGAGCTCCAGCACCGAATCAGGGTGCTCGCCTCCCGTTTCGATTCCTGACCCCACATCCCCTCACCCCAGGAGAGCCTCGATGAACACCGACGGATCAGCGACCGACAACAAGCCGGGCGTCCTCTTCCTCTGCGTCGAGAACGCCGGCCGCTCCCAGATGGCGCTCGGCTTCTTCGCCCACTACGCCGGTGACCAGGCGATCGGCTGGTCCGGGGGCTCGGCTCCGGCCGCGGCCATCAACCCGCTCGCCGTCGAGGTCATGGCCGAGCTCGGGATCGACATCTCCGGGGAGTTCCCGAAGCCCTGGACCGACGAGGTCGTCCGGAGCGCGGACGTGGTCATCACCATGGGGTGCGGCGACTCCTGCCCGTTCTACCCCGGCAAGCGCTACGACGACTGGAAGGTCACCGACCCGAAGGGCGGCGGAATCGAGCACGTGCGCGGCATCCGCGACGAGATCGAGCAGCGGGTGCTCACCCTGCTCGGCGAGCTCGGCGTGACCCCGGAGCACTCGATCACGAGAGCGTGATCGGCGCCCGGCTGATCGTGAAGATCTCCTCGCTCGGCGCGGGGGTCCCGCAGCAGCCGCCGCCGTTGGCGCTCTCCGGGTCGTCGAAGGCTCCGGCGCCACCACAGACCCCGGTGTCGGGCAGTTCGAGCTCCACCCGGGCGGCTGCGTCGTGGTCCCCGGCGAGCTCGGCCACCACGCTGCGTACCTGCTCGTAGCCGGTCATCGCCAGGAAGGTCGGCGCGCGGCCGTAGGACTTCATCCCGACGAGGTAGAGGTCGGGCTCGGGCTGGGCGAGGTCCTTGGCGCCGGTCGCGCTGACCGAGCCGCAGGAGTGCAGGTTGGGGTCGATCTGGACCGCGATGTTGCGCGGCGCCTCCAGCGTCGGGTCGAGGTCGAGCCGCATCTCACTCAGGAAGCCCAGGTCGGGACGGTAGCCGGTGAGCACGACGATCTGGTCGGCCTCGATGGCGCGACCGTCCTCGGCGATGACGGTGGCGCCGTCCATCCGCTCCGTGCGGAACCCGGTCACCAGCTCGACCGAGCCGTCCTGGACCGCCTTCCTCGCGCGTACGCCGAGGGCGCCCCGCTCCGGGAGCTCGTCGGCCTCGCCGCCGCCGAAGGTGTTCGTCGAGACCGCGCGGCGGATCGCCCAGGTGATCTTGGTTTCCGGGTTGTCCTTGGCGATGGCGGTGAGCTCGTTGACGGCGTTGAACGCGGAGTCACCCGCGCCGATCACGACCGTGTGCCGTCCTGCGTACGCCTCGGGGTGGGCGCGGTCCGGAACGGCGTAGCCGAGCGCGCCCGCGGCGTGTGCGGCACGCTCCCCGAGTGCCGGGAGGCCATCGGCGCCGGCCGGGTTGGGCCGGCGCCAGGTGCCGGAGGCGTCGATCACGGCCCGTGCCTCGATGCGTTCCTCGGTGCCGTCCGCACCGGTCATGTGCAGGACGAACGGCTGCTCGGCGCGGTCGGCGTCGACCAGGCGGTCACGGCCCTTGCGGGAGACGCCGGTGACCGTGGCGCCGTAGCGGACATGGGCCCCGAGAGCGTCGGCGAGCGGGACGAGGTAGTGCTCGCGCCACTGGGCGCCGGTGGGATACCCCTTCTCCGGTGCCTCCCAGCCGGTCGGCTCCAGGAGCCGGGCGGCGGCCTTGTCGACCAGCTCGGGCCAGGCCGAGAAGAGTCGTACGTGGCCCCACTCGGCGACGGCTGCCGCAGGCTCGCTCCCTTGCTCGAGCACGAGCGGGGTGAGGCCGCGCTCGAGGAGATGGGCGGCGGCCGCGAGGCCCTGGGGGCCGGCGCCGATGACGGCAACGGGAAGTTCGGTCATGATGCTCCTCAGATTCAAGAACGTCGATATGACGGCGACCCTAGGCGACGTATCGACGCCCGTCAATATCATTCGCTAGACTCGTCCTCATGACCGTTCTTCCCGTGCTTCCGTCCGCCGCCGTCGCGTGCTGCTCGCCGGTGACCGCAGGCGTCCTCGACGACGACCAGGCCGAGGCGCTGGCGCGGATGTTCAAGGCGCTCGGTGACCCCAACCGGGTCAAGCTGCTCTCGATCATCGCGGCCGCCGAGGACAACGAGGCCTGCGTCTGCGACCTCACCGAGCCGGTCGGGCTGTCCCAGCCGACGGTCTCCCATCACATGAAGCTGCTGGTCGAGGCCGGGCTCGTCACCCGCGAGCAGCGCGGCAGGTGGGCCTACTTCTCCATCGTCCCCGGCGTCCTCGACTCGCTCGCGGGCGCGCTGGCGTCCCGTTCCTAGGCTCCGCGCCTGGTGGGCCCCCGGGTCACCGGGTCGCCGCGGCGATGACGTCCAGCAGCCGGCGGTGGAGCTCCATGAGCTCGTCGACGCTCATGTCGAGACGCTCGACGATCGCGGGCGGGATCTTCTCGGCGTCGTCGCGCAGCGCACGCCCGCGATCGGTCAGGACGACCGCTAGCGAGCGCTCATCGAGCTTGTTGCGCTCGCGCCGGATGTAGTCCTGGGCCTCGAGGCGCTTCAGCAGCGGCGAGAGGGTGCCGGGGTCGAGCTGCACCTTGCGGCTCAGCTCGGAGACGCGGAGGGGCTCCTCCTCCCAGAGGGCCAGCATGACCAGATACTGCGGGTGGGTCAGTCCCATGGGTTCGAGCAGGGGCCGGTAGAGGCCGATGACGCTGCGGGCGGCGACGGCCAGGCCGAAGCAGACCTGTTGATCGAGTGCGAGCGGGTTCTCGATCTCCGAGAGGGGATCCTTCTTCGTCGGCATGTGAGTTAGCGTACCAATAGTTGGTGCGCAAACAGTTTGCCTGGTAAGAATTGGACCGTGAACGACCAACCGCGACGACCACGCCACCTGATGGACCCGGACAACCCGATCCGGCCCGTCAACGACAAGTCGCTGACTCACGTGAAGCAGTGGGTCGCGTCCGTGCTCGTCGTGTTCACCGTTGCCCACCTGGCGGTCGGGATGGCCATCGGGGCGGTGGCGATCGACCCGGTCTACCAGAGCTCGCGGATCGGGCTGTGCGTCATCGCGGCGGCCTTCGGGGTGCTGGGCCTGGCCGGCGGGTTCCTCATCCACCGGCGCAGCCCGTTCACGCCCTGGCTGATCCTCGGGGTCCTGCCCGCCGCCGTGGGCCTCTGGTTCGTGCTGCGCTGAGGGCAACGCCTGATCTAGGGCGTCCGAACGAGGCGCCGCCCTCAGCGGGAGCAGGTCAGAACAGGTCCGGCACGGTCCAGCCGTCCAGGTCGTACTCGGCCAGGAACTCGTCGGCGAGCCCCTTCATCGCGTCCGCCCCGCCACGGTTCTGGGCGGCGAAGAGGAGCTCGGCCTTCACGTTCTCGTGGTTGCCGGAGTAGTTGCGCTCGTAGAGCTCGTGACGGCCGCCGAACTCGGAGCCGATCGAGTCCCACAGGGCCTTCATGACCTTGACCCGGTCGACGGCGGTGATGCCGTTGGAGCCGCGGACGTACTTGTCCAGGTACGGCCTCACCTCGGGGCTCTTGAAGTCGGCGGCGCCGGAGGGCAGGTAGATCAGCCCTGAGGCGACGTCCTGCTCGATGATCTCCTTGACCCGCGGATAGCCGTGGATCATGAACATCCGGTACGTCAGGCCGTACTCCAGCTTCGGGATGACCGCGTCGCCGACCCACGGCTCGGGGTCACGGGCCATCGACTCGGTCAGCGACCAGAACAGGTTGCGCCAGCCGATCACCTCGCCCACCCGTGTCTGTACGCCACGGAAGCCGCCCGAGCCGGTGGCCTCGAGCGCCTTCATCAGCAGGCCCGCGATGAAGTCGAGCTTGACGGCCAGGCGGGTGCAGCCCTGGAAGGTGAACCGCGGCAGGAACCCCGACTGCGGGAAGAACGAGTTGATCCGGTCGACGTCGCCGTACATGAAGACGTTCTCCCAGGGCACGAGCACCTTGTCGAAGATGAAGATGGTGTCGTTCTCGTCCATCCGGCTCGACAGCGGGTAGTCGAACGGCTCGCCGTTCTGCGCAGCCTGCTCGGTGTAGGAGGAGCGGCAGATCAGCTTGATCCCGGGGGCGTCCATCGGGACGGTGCAGATCAGCGCGAACTGCTTCTTGCGGATCGGCAGGCCGTAGTGGGCGATGAAGTTGTAGTTGGTGATCGCGCTACCCGTCGCCACGACCTTGGCGCCGGAGACGATCAGGCCGGCGTCGGTCTCCTTCTCGACCTTCATGTAGACGTCGCCGACCTCGTCCGGCGGCAGCTGGCGGTCGACCGGCGGGTTGATGATCGCGTGGTTCCAGTAGAGGACCTTCTCCTGGGACTCGCGGTACCAGCGCTCGGCGTTGTCCTGGAACGGGGCGTACAGCTCCTTGTTGGCGTGCAGGGTGCCGAGGAAGCTGGCCTTGTAGTCGGGGGAGCGGCCCATCCAGCCGTACGTCATCCGGGCCCAGCGTGCGATCGCGTCGCGTTCCTTGAGCAGGTCGGCCGAGGACGTCGGGGTCTTGAAGAACGGCATCGTGATGCCGCCGTTGCCGGTGTCGGTCGGCACGGTGAGCTCGTCGACGTGCGGGCCGGTGTGGAGCGCGTCGTAGAGGCGCGCGGTCATCCGCACCGGGTTGCGGAAGGCCGGGTGGGTGGTGACGTCCTCGATCCGCTCGCCGTGCAGGTAGATCTCACGGCCGTCGCGCAGGCTCTCGATGTACTCGTCGCCGGTCATCGGCCGGGAGGCGAAGTTGGTCTGCTGGTTGGCGGGCGAGCCGGCGGCCGGGTTGACGGTCGGCGGGCCGTCGCTCTGGGACTCGGGGGCGAGGGTGTCGGTCATGGTGTCTCTCCTTGGTCTGGCTGTCGGGGTTGGCATCAGTAGTGGGTGGATCGCGGGATCGCGGGGACATCGAGGGCGGTGAACGACGTGGTCGCGTCGAACCAGCCGGTGCTCGGGTCGTCCTGGCAGCCGAGCCAGACGACCTCGGAGGACGGGTTGCCGATGTGGTGGAAGGCGCTGTCGTGGAAGAGCAGCGGCTTGCGGTCGGTGGTGATCACCTCGACGACCTCCCCGAGGAACAGCAGGTGGTCCCCGCCGTCGTCGGTACGCCACGGGCGGCACACCAGCGTCGCGGCCGTCCCGCCCAGCCGCGGCGCGGTTGCGCCCTCGCGCCAAGGGAGCGGGTCGCTGCCGGGGCGGCCGGCGAAATGCATGGCGACGTCGCTCTGGTCGTCGGCGAGGACGTTGACCGCGAAGGCCGCGCCCTCGAGATAGGCGGCCGCATTGGACGTACGCGTCAGGGCGACCTGCACGAGCGGCGGGTCCAGCGAGATCGGGGTGAAGGCCGTGACCGTGGCGCCGTGGTGGGCGCCGTCCGGGGTGCGGCAGGTGATCACGGTGACGCCGGTCGCGAAGCGGCCGAAGGTCGACCGCAGGGTGCGTGGGTCCATGGAGCTCCTCCTTCGTCGGGGCCGCAAGGTGTGTGGCGGCGGTCACGTCGGAGGACGACGCTAGATCCGGATCACGAGGGCGGCGATCCGCTGGGCGAACGGGCTGTCCGGATTGCGCACCGGGTTTCCGGACGCTCTCGGCCATGGCCGGATGCGCTGTTAATGTGAAGGGCGTCACTAGGGGGTGGCAGATGACCACCGGCACTCTCGCCGCATCGTCCGGCGACCTGGAGAGCTTCTCCGACGAGGTCGCCCAGGCGTACTTCCCGCATGCCCTGACCATGCGCGGCCGGCCCGCGCGCCCGGCGGAGCTGCGTGCGGTCGACCTCGGCCCGGTCCGGCTGACCCGGATCGGCTGGGGCGCCGAGGTGTCGGTGGAGTCGGACCATCCGGGTGCCTGGGCGGTCAACGTCCCGCGCAGCGGGGTGCTCGAGGCCAACGTCGGTGGCGCCCACGTGCTCTCGCTCGACGGCCAGGCGACCGTGTGCCCTCCCGACCGGCAGACCAAGATGACGCGCTGGTCGGCAGACTGCTCCATCGTCGGGATGCGGGTCGACCGTGACTACCTGGTCGAGGAGGTCGCGGCCCTGGTCGGCCTGCACACCGACCGGCTGCCCGCCCAGCTCGACCTGCGTGCCCACGGCGCCCGCGCCTGGATCGGCCTGCTCGGCTCGCTCGGCACCGAGGCGATGCGCAACCCGGCGCTGGTGGGCGACGAGCGGGTACGTCACCGGCTGGCAGGGACGCTGACCGCGGCCTTCGTCGCCGCCTGCTTCCCCGAGGAGCCCGCCGTCGGCTCCGTCCGGCCCCGCATCGTCTCCCGCGTCGTCGAGGCCATGGAGGCCGACCCCGCGCGCGAATGGGCCGTCTCCGACCTCGCCCGCGAGGCCGACGTCGGCATCCGCCGCCTCCAGCAGGGCTTCCAGCGCTACCTCGGCCGCACCCCGACCCAGAAGCTGCAGGAGATCCGCCTCGAACGCGTCCACGCCGACCTCCTCGCCAGCCGCGGCGACACGGTCGCCGAGGTCGCCTACCGCTGGGGCTTCACCCACCTCGGTCGCTTCGCCGCCGCCTACCGCCAGGCCTACGGCGTCACCCCGTCCCAGACCCTGCGCTGCCGCTGACCCCCTCGCCGAGTCGGCTCGTCCTGACCGAAACCGGCGCCGAGTCGGCTAGCTGTTGCTGAGGCCGGCCAGGATGGCGAGCGCCCGGGCGAGCAGCGGGCTCTCGTCGCCGGCGCGGGTGGCGGCGACGAGCTCGACGCCGGGGGTGCCGGTGAGGGGGACGTACACGACGCCCGGGACAGCGAGGGCCGCAGTGGGCTCGGGGACGATGGCGACACCGAGACCGGCGGCCACGAAGGTGACCAGGGTCGAGGTCTCGGCGACCTCGTGGGCGATGTGGCTGCGGATCCCGGCGGAGTCGAAGAGCTCCTGGATCATCGCGTTCATCGCCGAGCGGCCGCCGCCGGCGTGGATGACGAGGCCCTCCCCGTCGAGGTCGGCGACACGTACGCGACGGCGACCGGCGAACCGGTGGTCCTTCGGCATCGCCACCAGCAGATCCTCCTGGCGCAGGTGGGTGATCGAGAGGCCGGGGCCCCCGGAGTTGCCCGTGGGCAGGGGGCGGAGCAGGCCGAGGTCGAGGGTGCCGTCGGCGAGCGCCTCGGCCTGGTCCGGCGAGAGCATCTCGCCCCGGAACCCGAACTCGACCTCGGGCAGCTCGGCGCGCAGCGTGCGCGCCAGGGCCGGGAGCAGCGAGTAGGTCGCCGACCCGACGCACCCGATCAGCAGGCGCCCGCGCCGCCCGGAGGCGATGCTGGCGGCCTCGTGGGCGGCGGCGTCCACGGCACCGAGGATCTCCCGCGCCCGTTCCAGGTACGCAGCACCGGCCGGGGTCAGGTCGACCCGCCGCGTCGTCCTGGTGAGCAGGGTCAGTCCGAGCTCGGCCTCGAGCTGGCGGATCTGCTGCGACAGCGGCGGCTGTGCCATGTGGAGCCGCTCGGCCGCCCGGCCGAAGTGGCGCTCCTCGGCGACCGCGACGAAGTAGCGAAGATGGCGTAGCTCCATGCACTCATATTCGCAGAGTCTCAGTCAGTCGGCACTGATCAGCCTGCCGAGGCGTCGCGTACGTCGGCCGAGGCGTCACGTACGTCGGCCGAGTTGGCACCGCGTTGCCAGCTCGGCCGACGCAACTGACGTCTCGGCTCAGGTTGGCAGGGAGTCGCCCTGGACGGCCTGGATGTCCAGCTCCACCTTGAGGGTCGTGCCGATGGCGGCGATGCCGACGGCGACGGCCTGGTTGTAGTTCATCGCGAAGTCCTCGCGGCGCAGCTGAGCGGTGGCGCGGAAGGCGGCGCGGGTGCCGCCCCAGGCGTCGGGGCCGGTGCCGAGGTAGGCGACGTCGAGGTCGACGGAGCGGGTCTGGCCGTGCATCGAGAGCTCCCCGTGGACGGTCCAGCGGTCCGAACCGGCCGGGGTGAGGCCGGTGGAGCGGTAGACGATCTGGGGAAACGCCTCGACATCGAGGAAGTCCCCGCTGCGAAGGTGGTCGTCGCGCATCCGGTTGCCGGTGTCGATCGAGGCGGCACGGATGACCGCCTCGACGCGTGACTTCTCCAGATGGTCCGGCGCGATCTCGACGACCCCGGCGAAGTCGGTGAACCGGCCGCGCACGCTGGAGATGCCCAGGTGCTGCGCGACCGCGCCGACGGTGGAGTGGGCGGGGTCGATCGTCCACGGCCCAGGGGCCGGGAGCGAGGTGTCTCCCTGACGGGTGAGGGTGACGGTGCCGAGCGCAGCCGTCCCCGAGGCCGTCACGATCGCGGTCGCCGCGGTGGGGGACCAGCCGATCGCGGTGACGATCGCGACGTACGGCCCGGGGGCGAGGACGGTGTCGTCGGTGACGACACCGTCCTCGTCGGCCTCGGCGCGCAGCACCTGACCGCCGGCCGTGTCGGTGAGGGTGACGACCGCGTGTGCCACGGCCCAGCCGTCGCGGGTGCGGATCTGTGCGGTCAGTGCCATCGCGGATCAGTCCTCGGGGTGGGAGAGGACGATCTCGTGGCCGTCCACCCCGTGGCCGGTGAGGCTCACGGCGCCGGCCGCCGGCGGGTAGNCCGCGGGCTTCCGCTGGTGGTGGCCGCACGGCCTCGTCGACCCGGTCGAGGTCGCGCGGGAGGTCGACCAGGTCGCCGACGCCGGCTTCGGTGTGCTCGAGGTCGCCGACGTCACCCACAGCCTGCGTGCCCGCAACATCGACATCGACGTCGCGACCCACGGGTGGGGGACGGCGCCGTGGGTGGCCGGCGTCAAGGCCGCGCTCGCGCGGGCGGCGAAGCGGGACGTACGGGTGGACCTGACGGTCGGCCCCTCGTGGCCTGCGGCCGTCTCGACGATCACGCCCGACGACGACGCGGCCTGCACCGAGCTCGTGCACGGACAGGCGGTCGTCAGTGCCGGTTCGTCCTACGACGCAGCGCTTCCTGAGCCCGTCGTGGAGCCGGCGTCGTCGGTGACCCGTGCGGAGCTGGTGACCGTGCAGGCGCACCGCGTCACCGGCTACGTACGCGACCGCAACAACAACATCACCAGCACGATCCTCGACCCGGCCTCCTACCTCGACCTCAGCGATAGCGTCGAGGGCGAGCACCTCACCTGGACCGCGCCGGCCGAGCCGGCCGGCGCCACCTGGGTCGTGCTCGCGACCTGGCAGCGGGGCTCGGGCCAGGAGCCCGAGGCCGGCCCGCACACCTCGCCGCGTGCCTACGTGGTCGACCACTTCAACCGCCGCGGCGCCCAGAAGGTCATCGACCTGTGGCAGGACCGGGTGCTCGACGGCGAGCTGCGTACGCTGCTGCGGGCTGCGGGCGGCTACCTCTTCGAGGACTCCCTCGAGATCGAGACCGAGGCGACGATCTGGACCCGCGACCTTCTCGACGAGTTCGAGGCGAAGCACGGCTACGACCTGCGGCCGTGGCTGCCGTTCGTGCTGGAGAAGGACGAGAAGTACCAGTTCTCGATCGCGGCCGCCGACCCCGCCACCGCCGACAACCTGCGCACCAACGAGATCCGCGACGACTACAACATCGTGCTCTCCGACCTCTACCGCGACCACCACCTGCGCCCGATGCAGGAGTTCGCGAAGACGCTCGGCATGGGCATCCGGATCCAGCCCTACGGCCTGGAGACCGACACCATGCAGCACTCGGCCGTGGTCGACGTACCGGAGACCGAGTCCCTGGGATTCAAGAACCTGGACGACTACCGGGTCATGGCCGCCGGCCGCGACCTCGCCGGCCACAAGGTCCTCTCCTGCGAGGCGATCTGCTACAACGGCGCGGCCTACAACACGACCTGGGGCGCCAACAGCACCAGCCCGACCGCCCAGAACCAGGCCCTGTTCACGATCAACAGCATCTTCGTCGCCGGCGTGAACCAGCTGATGATCCACGGCTTCCCCTACGCGAAGGCGCCCGACGTCACCTGGCCGGGCTTCGCAGCCTTCTCGCCCTACTACAACGGCGCGATCGGCTTCGGGGAGGCCTGGGGGCCGCGCACTCCGCAGTGGCAGCACATCCCCGGCATCGCCGCCTACCTCGCCCGGACCCAGCTGGTGCTGCAGACCGGCGCCCCGAAGTACGACGTCGCGTTCTGGCGCCACAAGGGCTGGGCCTCGACCGGCATCGGCCCGCAGTGGATCACCAACAACGGCACCAAGCTCGGTTGGTCGCACTCCTTCGTCAGCGCCTCCCTGCTCGCGCTCGACGGCGTCGACGTCGCCAACGGCCGCCTGGCGCCGGACGGTCCGGCCTACAAGGCCGTCGTCGTCGGCCCCGACAACCTGCGCAGCAACGCGTTCACGATGGAGATCGACGGTGCGAAGCGGCTGCTCGCGCTCGGCCGCAAGGGCCTGCCGATCGTGCTCATCGGCGACTGGTCGCAGGTCACCGTCGCCGGGCGCGACAGCGAGGCGGCCACCGCCGAGGTGCGCTCGCTGATGGCCCAGATCGGCGCCCTGCCGACCACCCGCACCGTCCCCGATGCCGAGGTCGGCAACGCGCTGGCCGCGCTCGGTGTCGTACGCGACGTCGAGCACGCCGACTCCACGGTGATGCACGTCCGGCGCGTCACCGGGAAGGTCGACCTCTACTACCTCGCCAACGCCCGGCACGCCGAGAACCGGCGGCTCAACCCGGTGCAGCAGGACGTCTGGCTGACCGCCACCGACCGCGCCGCCGTGCCGTGGCTGCTGGACGCGTGGACCGGTGAGGTCACCCGGATCGCCGCCTACGAGCGTGCCGGCGACCGGGTCCGGGTGCGGGTCGACCTCGTTCCCGGGCAGTCCACCGTCGTCGCTCTAGCGGCCCCGGGTGCGGGCGTCGCCCGCTCTGTTCTCCCCGTCGCCACCGCTGGTCAGGCCGTGGTGGCGCGGGGCGCCAACGTCGCGTTGCGTACGACGACCGCCGGCACCTTCCAGCTCACCAAGGCCGACGGCCGAACGGTGAAGGTGGCTGTCGACCGGGTCCGTGAGCCGGTGACGCCGCAGTCCTGGGCCCTCGCGCTCGAGGACTGGAAGCCGGCGAACCCGGTCGACCCCAAGGACCTCGCCACGACGAAGGAGGTCGTGACCAGCGACCTCGCGTCGCTGCAGTCCTGGTCGAAGGTCGCCGGCCTCGAGGACGCCTCCGGCATCGGCCGCTACCGCACGAGCGTCGACCTCGGCACCGACTGGACCGCGGAGGACGGCGCCTACCTCGAGCTCGGCGAGGTCAACGACACCTTCCGGGTGCGCGTCAACGGTGAGCTGCTGGCGCCGTGCGACCCGATGGATCCGGTGGTCGACCTGGGCCACGCCCTGGTCCCCGGCTCCAACACGATCGAGATCGAGGTGGCCTCGACGCTGCTCAACCGGCTGCGCACCGTCACCCCGTCGGTCTACGGCGTGGCGACCAGGCAGAGCTACGGGCTCGCCGGGCCGGTGCGTCTGGTGCCCTACGTCGAGAAGGTGGTGGCCGTATGAGCACCGTGTCTCGGTCGCGAACCCACCCACCGGCCGGAATCACACTGAGACAGGAGTGAACATGCGAGCCTCGGGCGACATCCATCCTTCCCTTTCCGCCGACCTTCCAGCGGACGAGGTGGAGGTCCTGGCGCTGTTCGCCCGGGGCTACACGATCGAGCGGATCGCGCGGGCGCTGGGCATCTCCGAGCGCACCGTGCGGCGCCGTCTCCGGGCGGCCGCGGATGCGCTGGGAGCGGGGACGAGTGTGGAGGCGGTCGTGCGAGCCGTACGCACCGGCCTCATCTGAACTGATGTGATGGACATGAGAGAGACGAAGGAGGCCGCCGGATGCGAGTCGCGCTGATGGTCACGTGCATCAACGACGCGCTCTACCCGAGCACAGGTCAGGCCGTCGTACGCCTCCTGCGCCGGCTCGGGGTCGAGGTCGACTTCCCGCAGGCGCAGACGTGCTGCGGGCAGCCGATGGTCAACACCGGCTACCTGGACGAGGCGGTCCCGGTGGTGCGTACGTTCGTGGACGCCTTCGCCGGCTACGACGCGGTCGTGACGCCGTCCGGGTCGTGCGCGGGCTCGGCCCGGCACCAGCACTCGATCGTGGCCCGCCGCTCCGGCGACGAGGCCCTGGAGCGGGCCGTCGCGGAGATCGCCCCGAAGGTCTACGAGCTCTCCGAGTTCCTCGTCGACGTCCTCGGGGTGACGGACGTGGGCGCCTACTACCCGCACCGGGTGACCTACCACCCGACCTGTCACTCGCTGCGGATGCTGGGCGTGGGCGACCGGCCGCGACGGCTGCTGGAGTCGGTGCGGGGGATCAGGCTGGTCGACCTGCCCGGCGCCGACCAGTGCTGCGGGTTCGGCGGCACCTTCGCGGTCAAGAACGCCGACACCTCGATCGCGATGGGCGCCGACAAGGCCCGCCACATCCGCGAGACCGGCGCCGAGATCGTGGTCGCCGGTGACAACTCCTGCCTGACCCACATCGGCGGCGTGCTCTCCCGGCAGCGCTCGGGCGTACGCACCGTCCATCTCGCCGAGATCCTCGCCTCGACCGAGGGGGTGGCCCGATGACCGGCACGTTCGTCGGCATGCCGGCCTTCCCGGAGGCCGCGCGCGAGGCTCTCGCCGACTCCCAGCTGCGCCACAACCTCGCCCACGCGACCGGCACCATCCGGGCCAAGCGGGCCAAGGTCGTCGCCGAGGTGGAGGACTGGGAGGAGCTGCGCCTGGCCGGCGCCGCGGTCAAGGAGCGCGCGCTGCTCGACCTCGACACCCAGCTCGTACGCCTCGAGGAGACCCTCACCGCCAACGGCGCGACCGTCCACTGGGCCCGTGACGGCGACGAGGCCAACGCGATCGTCGCTGCGATCGCGAAGGCGCACGACGCCGAAGAGGTCGTCAAGGTCAAGTCGATGGTGACCCAGGAGATCGGGCTCAACGAGGCGCTCGCCGCGGAGGGCATCGCCGCCTGGGAGACCGACCTGGCCGAGCTGATCGTGCAGCTCGGCGACGACCTGCCGAGCCACATCCTGGTGCCGGCGATCCACCGCAACCGGGCCGAGATCCGCGAGATCTTCCGATCGAAGATGGGGGCCGCCGGCCGTCCGGCGCCCGCGGACCTCACCGACGAGCCGGCCGTTCTCGCCGCTGCCGCGCGGGAGCACCTGCGCGAGAAGTTCCTGCGAGCGAAGGTCGGTGTCTCGGGCGCCAACTTCGCGGTCGCCGAGACCGGCACTCTCGTCGTGGTGGAGTCGGAGGGCAATGGCCGGATGTGCCTGACCCTGCCCGACGTGCTGGTCTCCGTCGTCGGTATCGAGAAGGTCGTCTCCCGCTGGGACGACCTCGACCCGATGCTCAGGCTCCTGCCGAGGTCCTCGACCGGCGAGCGGATGAACCCCTACACCTCGACGTGGAGCGGGATCACCCCGGGTGACGGCCCGCAGGAGGTGCATGTCGTGCTCCTCGACAACGGCCGCACCCGTGCCTTGGCCGACGAGGTCGGCCGGCAGGCGCTGCGTTGCATCCGTTGCTCTGCCTGTCTCAACGTCTGCCCGGTCTACGAGCGCACCGGCGGCCATGCGTACGGCTCGGTCTACCCGGGTCCGATCGGAGCCATCCTCAACCCCCTGCTGAAGGGCGTCGGGCACGACGACCAGATCGACTCGCTGCCCTACGCCTCCTCGCTGTGCGGCGCCTGCTTCGAGGTCTGTCCGGTACGCATCGACATCCCCTCCGTCCTGGTCGACCAGCGCGCCCAGGTGGTCGATGCCCACCGAGGTGGCGTGCCGAAGCCGGAGGCCGTGGCGATGAAGGGTGCGGCATATGTCCTTGGGCGCTCGCGCCGCCTCTCCGCCGTCGAACGCTTCACCGGTCTCGGCATGCGCTTCGCGCGCCGTTTCGGACCCGCCGCCTGGATCGGCGCGCGTGACCTGCCCGACGCGCCGGCGGAGAGCTTCCGGGCCTGGTGGCTGCGCACGAACGGCGGCCGCACCGACGGCGGCCGAAAGAGAGATGGCATCGATGACTGACGCACGCACCGAGATCCTCGCCCGAGTCCGCGAGGCACTGGCCGGCTCGGCGGTCGAGCTCCCCGAGACGTCCGCTCCGCGGGACCTCGCGCCCGTCGCGACCCCCGAGGTCGTCGACCTCTTCGCCGAGCGCGTGGCCGACTACCGAGCCGTGGTCGAGCGCTGCGGAGCCGAGGAGCTCGTGGACCGCATCGCCGCCGCGCTCCCCGCCGGCCGGGTGGTCGTCCCGCCCGGCCTGTCGGTCCAGGTCCCCGGCGCCATCGTCGACGACGGCACCCTCACCGCCGCGGAGCTGGACCGGATCGCAGCGGTCGTCACCGAGGCGCGGGTCGGCATCGCCGAGACCGGCACGATGGTCCTCGACCACGCCCCCGACCAGGGCCGCCGAGCCATCTCGCTGGTCCCCGACACCCACATCTGCGTCGTCCGCGAGGACCAGGTGGTCCCCGACGTACCCGATGCCATCGGTGTTCTGGACCCCGCCCGCCCCCAGACCTGGATCAGCGGCCCGTCGGCCACCAGCGACATCGAGCTCGACCGCGTCGAAGGCGTCCACGGCCCCCGCACCCTTCACGTCCTGGTCGTCGCACCCCGAGATGTCACTTCCTGACGCCGAGAAGCCAGTTCTTGGCCGCGACGCGTCGGTTTCTGACGTCGAGGAGTCAATTTCTGCGCAGGAGGACCGCCACCAGAAATCGACCCCTCGCGCTCAATAATTGACGCTTCGGCGTCAGAAACCGACGTCTCGCCGGATTGACCGGATCCGGCCATGACCCTTCCCGATCGTGTGACGGTGGTCATAGTCTTCGGAGTGCTCTGAAACGTATCAATCCCGCTCCGGAGGACCCCCATGAAGCTCCGCCTGGCCGCGATCGTGATCAGCGTCCTCGTCGTCTCGGTCCCCGTCCCGGCCGTTGCTGTCGATGGCGCGGCGGCCACCCACCTGACCGTCTCGCAGCTGCCCTCGCCGCGCGACGTGGAGGACCTCAGCTCGCCGCTGCTCGCCTGGCACGTTCCCTTCGCCGAGCAGAGCGCCTACCGCGTACAGGTCGCCCGGATCAGCGAGGGAATCGGAGCCGCCGGGGTCTGGGACTCCGGTCGCGTCAGGTCCTCGGCGAGCACCAACGTGCCCTACGGCGGTCCGGCGCTCGAGCCCGAGCAGACCTACCAGTGGCGAGTACGCACCTGGGACGGCCGTGGAAAGGGCTCGGACTGGTCGAGCGTCTCCACCTTCACCACCGGTCCCGGTCAGGAGTGGGGCCAGGCCCAGCCCATCTGGCTCGCCCCTGCCCGCACGATCTCCTGGGGTGACGTCACCATCGACACCACCTTCCGGATCACGTCCCAGAATGCCACCATCGCCTTCCGAGCCGCGGACGCCAGCAACTACTACATGTGGCAGTTCCGCGGCGACGGGGTGAACACCTTCGCTCCCCACAAGCGCGTGGGCGGGACCTTCACCCAGCTCGACTCGGTGCCGCTGGCCGAGCCCCTCGTCCGCGACACCTCCTACCGGCTGCGCATCCAGGCAGAGGGAACCACCATCCGCACGTGGCTCGACGACACCCTCGTCGACACCCGCACCCTCACCGACTTCGCCGCCGGCTCGGTCGGCTTCCGCACGGGCGGGTCCGAGCGCAACGCGTGGGACGACCTGACCGTCACCTCCGCCTCGGGCGAGGTCCTCTACACCAACGACTTCTCCGCCAGCAGTGACTTCGCCTGCGGCGCCGCGGTGGGCGGCTGGCTCGAGGTCGGCACGAACGCCAACTGCGTCTACGGTGTCGAATCGCAGGACTGGGCCTTCCTCCGGCACGAGTTCACGCTGCCCGACAAGCCGATCGCCACCGCCACCCTCTATGCGACCGCATCCTCGACCGCGCCGGGCCGGCAGTACGTCTACAAGGCGTGGCTCAACGGGAAGTTCGTCGGCCTCGGACCGACGCAGCCGATCCGCGGCGAGGCACGATACGACGGCTTCGACGTGACCGACGCACTGCGACCGGGAGCCGACAATGCGATCGGGGTGCTCGGCTGGACGAGCAGCGACCGGCGCTTCCTCGGGCGGCTCGTCGTGGAGTACGCCGACGGCACCCGTGACGCGATCGTGAGCGGCCCCCAGTGGCGGAGTCGCTCCGGTGGTCTCGTCTTCCCCTCCGCGGGCAGCATCGGAACGTCGTTCTTCTCGGCGCCGAAGGAGAACCTGCAGTCGGCCCAGTGGCCCGAGGGCTTCGCCGAGCCGGGCTTCGACGACTCCGGCTGGAGCGACGCCGCGGTGCGCCCGGCCTTCAGTGACCTCCGCGCCGCCCCCACGGCCAAGGTGGAACAGCAGCTCAAGGCGCCGGTCAGCGTGGTGGAGAAGTCACCCGGCCACTACTTCATCGACTACGGCCGGACGTGGATCGGCGGTCTCGCTCTGGACGTCGAGGGCACGGCGGGACAGGTGCTCGACCTCCGGTTCGGCGAGGAGCTGTCCGCGCCCCAGACGGTGCGGTACGCCATGCGTACCGGCAACACGTACCAGGACAGGTGGACGCTGCGCGAAGGTGAGCAGCACCTGGAGACCTGGGGGATGCGCGTCTTCCGCTACGCCGAGGTCATCGGTGCACCCACCGGCCTGGGCGCCGACGACTTCCCGGCACTGGCGCAGATCTATCCCTTCGACACCGACGAGGCGGTCTTCGACTCGGCCGACGACGACCTCGACCGCGTGTGGGCGCTGTCGCGGAACACGATCGAGGCGACCAACCACGACCTCTACGTCGACTCCTGGAGCCGCGAGCGCGGTGCCTACGAGGCCGACAGCTACCTGCAGATGATGGCCAACTTCTTCGTCTCCAGCGACCCGACCCTGGGCAACTACTCCCTGGAATACCTGCTCACCCGCAGGACATGGCCGACCGAGTGGCCGATGTACACGATCCTGGCCTTCCACGACTCCTGGCAGCAGACCGGCGACACCGACGCCCTGGCCCGCAACTACACCGCCTTGCAGCAGAAGCTGCCGCTCAAGTGGGTCGAGCCGTCCACGGGACTCATCCGCAAGAACACCGGATCCAACGGCTCCAACTGCACCGACTGCGACATCGTCGACTGGCCGACATCGGAGCGCGACGGCTACGTCTTCCGCCCCTACAACACGGTCATCAACGCGATCGGCCACCGGTCGTTCCGCGACATGGCGGAGATCGCGACGGCGCTGGGCCACGAGGACGACGCGGCGACGTACACCGCGATCGCCGACCGACTCCGGGACGCGGCCAACGACAGGTTGTGGGACTCGGCCAAGGGTGCCTACCGAGACGGTCTCAACGCCGACGGCACCCCGATCCAGCACTGGGCGATCCAGGCGAGCGTCTTCGCCACGGCGTTCGGACTCGCAAGAGGTGAGGTCGCGCAGCGCGCCGCGGACTACATCGGAACCCGTGGCATGGCCTGCAGCGTCTACTGCGCCGCCTTCGTCCTCGAGGCCCTCTACGACGGTGACCGCGGAGACGTCGCGCACCAGCTCCTGACGAGCAACGGGCTCCGCAGCTGGCTCAACATGATCGCGAAGGGAGCCGGTGCCACCGCCGAGGCCTGGGACACCTCCCTGAAGCCCAACATGACGTGGTCGCACCCCTGGGCGGCCTCACCGGCCTACAACGTGCCCCAAGGCATGTTCGGCATCGAGCCCCTGATGCCTGGCTACGAGGAGTTCCGCGTCCGGCCACAGCCCGCCGGGGTCCCGTGGGCACACGTCACCCTGCCCACCCTCCGCGGCCGCATCGGCGCGGCGTACGCCACGACCGACCGCGGCATCGACGTCGGCGTGAGTGTCCCGGGCAACTCCCGGGCCGAGGTTCTCGTCCCGTCGCCGTCCGGGGAGCGGGTGTTCCTCGACGGGCGCCCGGTGCCCGCGACGCGTGAGGGCTCCTACCTGGTGATCCAGGACGTGCCCGCCGGCTGCCATGTCATCAGCACGAGCTCGGGTGAGAGCCCGGAGATCGAGCGGCTTCGCGCCGTCTGCTGAACCTGAAGGCTGTGCCCGGATCCGGCCACAGCAACGTATCAACTCGCTCGGAGGAACCCATGAAGCTCCGCCTGGCCGCGATCGTCACCAGCGCCCTGGTCGTCACCAGCCTCGCGGCGGCCGTGACACCGACCGGTGCCGCGTCCGCAAACACCGCGCCCGCCGCACCCGCCGGCCTGACCGTCGACGACATCGCCCGACCGCTCAACACCGACCTGACTCCACGGTTCGGCTGGCTGCCCCAGGACAGCGACGCCAACGAGGTGCAGAGCGCCTACAAGATCGAGGTACGCGACGCCGCCGGTGAGATCGTCTGGGACTCCCGCAAGGTCCCCTCCGCGCAGCAGTCCTACGTCGACTACGCCGGCGAGACCCTCGAGCCCGGCAGCCGCTACACCTGGCGGGTCATGACCTGGGACCGCCGCAAGCACCCCTCGCGTTGGTCGGCGAAGGCTGCCTTCGAGACCGGGCTCGGCGACGGCGACTGGGCCGGCGCGAGCTGGATCAGGCGACCACCGGGCACCGCGACCAACCCCGCCCAGGAGCGCGACGAGTGGACCCTGGCCCGCACCGAGGTCGAGGTGCCGGACGGCAGGATCGTCAGCGCCCGCAGCTATCTGGCGGCCAGCCACACCGCCGAGCTCTATCTCGGCGGCGAGCAGGCCGACCGGATGAGCAACTTCGGCTACCCGAGCGAGGGCTACTACCAGGCCGCGGACGTCACCGACCTGGTCACGCCCGGCGAGACCCTCGCCCTCGGCGTCAAGCTGCACTGGTTCAGCGGCGGTCAGGGCCGTGCTGCGGGAATCCCCGGCGTACTCCTGAAGCTCGAGCTCACCTACGCCGACGGTGAGACGACCACGATCGTCACCGACGGCTCCTGGAAGGTCCGCCGTGGTCCGTACGTCACCGTCGGCACCCGCAACGGCGAGGGCCTGTGGATCGAGCACCTCGACGGCCAGGCCGCCCAGCAGATCGGCGACTGGACCGCGCCCGGCTACGACGACTCCCAGTGGTCCGGCGCCGTGGTCGTCGGCGCGCACCCGGTGGCGCCGTTCACCCACCTGGAGGGCCAGCAGACCCGGCTCGAGGAGACCGTCGTCCACCCCGAGCGCATCCTCGAGGCCGCCGACGGCACTCCGGTCGCCGATTTCGGCAGGATCATCCCGGCCCGACCCGGTGTGCACTTCGACGACGGAGTGGCCGGGCGACAGGTTCCGATCCGGGCCGGCTACGAGCTCGCCGACACCGGCCGGGTCTCGACCACGGGCCTCTCGACGCAGAGCACCAACATGTCCTTCCCCTACACCCAGGCCGCCGGCGCGAAGGACTACCTGGCGGTCGGACATCTCGGCTTCCGCTACCTCGAGATCCCGGGCGCGGGGGAGGAGATCACCGCCGAGGACGTGACCGCGACCGTCGTCCACACCGCGTACGACGAGGACGGCGCCGCCACCTTCGAGAGCTCCGACGCCACCCTCGACGACGTGTGGGACCTGATGGACCGCTCGCTGCGCTACTCCGTCCAGGAGACCTTCGTCGACACCCCGACGCGCGAGCAGGGCCAGTTCCTGCACGACACCGCCAACATCTCGATCGGCCTGATGTCCTCCCAGCGCGAGCGGGTCGCCTCCCGCCAGGCGATCCGGGAGTTCCTGCTCAGCCAGGAGCGCTACTGGACCACCGGCAACGACGCCGGCCGCTACAACGCGGTCTACCCCAACGGCGACGGCAAGCGCGACATCCCCGACTTCACCGAGGTCGTCCCCGACTGGATCTGGCGCTACTACCTCGAGACCGGCGACAAGGCCGTCCTCGAGGACGCCTACGACAACCTCACCGCCACCGCCGGCTACATCCGCCGCCACATCGCCACCAGCGGCCCGACCCAGGGTCTGGTCACCAACCTGTCCGGCGGCTCCGGCCAGTACCTGTACGGCATCGTCGACTGGCCCGCCCACGGCCGCTTCGGCTACGACATGACCACCGCCGCCAGGACCACGGTCAACGCGCTCGGCGTCGACGTGCTCCGCAAGGTCGCGCTGATCGGTGAGGAGCTGGACCGCCCCGACGCCGAGGTCGCCGCGCTCCGCTCGGACGCCGACGCTCTCGCGACGCGGATGAACCAGATGCTGCGCAAGGCCGACGGGACCTACGTCGACGGCCTGCTCGCCGACGGCACCCAGTCCGCCCACGCCGGACAGCACGCGACCTCGTACGCCATCGCCTTCGGTGTCGCACCGCAGCAAGACGTGCCCGCGCTCGGTGAGCAGATCGCCGCCCAGGGGATGAAGCAGGGCCCGATGACCGCCCACGTGCTGCTCGAGGCCCTCGCCGACGCGGGTGCCGGCGAGAGTGTCTTGAACCTGCTGACCAACGAGGACGACTACGGCTGGGCCGGCTGGCTCGCCGACGGCGGCACCTTCACCCCCGAGGCCTGGGAGCTGAGCGGCTCGGCCAACAGCGCCTCCCACGGCTGGGGCTCGCGCGGCATCGTCGACGTCACCGAGTCGGTGCTCGGCATCCGCACCACCGCCCCGGGCGCCGCAGAGGTCGAGCTCACCGTGCCGGCCACCGGCCTCACCCACGCCAAGGGCTCCGTGGCCACCCAGCGCGGCCGCGTCTCCTCCGCCTGGACCCGCACCGCCGACGGTGTCACCCTCCGCGCCACGATCCCGGTCAACGTCACCGCGGTCGTACGCCTCCCCGAAGGCTCCTACCTGGCGACCGGCCCCGGCCGGACCGTCCCGGAGCGCCTCGGGACCGAGAACGGCATCACCTCCTACCGGATCGGCTCCGGTGCCTGGACCTTCAAGAAAGGGGCATGACCGGGTGCCGTGACTCCGCTAACCTGCCGCAGTGCGCCGAATCGCTGTGCTCGCCGCAGGTCTCCTGGTCGGGTCGACCATGGCCGCCTGCGGCACGACCGAGCCGCGCGAGACGGCCTGGCCCGACGGGCTGACGGCCTACCTCGACCAGACCCGGCTCCAGCGCAACACCGGTGAGGCGTTCGTACGCCTCGTCAACGACACCGGCTCCTCGATCGAGGTCTCGCATCTCGAGGTGAGCAGCGACCGGTTCCGGGCCCGATGGACGGGCTCGGAACCGGTCGACCCGGAGATGGACTTCGACTTCGACATGCCCCGCGGGAAGTGCGGCGAGGGCGGCGACGCCGACCTGACCCTCACCTGGCGTGAGGCCGGTGATGAGGCGGGGGAGTGGCGCACCAGCACCGGCAAGGCCGAGGACAGGTACGCCAACGTCGACCGCCTCCTCGACCGCGACTGCGCCGAGCGCACCCTGACCGAGGCCGCCGACATCACCGTCGGCGAGCCCCGGGTCGAGGGCGAGGGCAAGCAGAGCGTCTTCGTCCTCCCGGTCACGTTCGCCCCGACCGAGGCCCTCCCGGACGTCACCTTCGACGGCTGGGAGGGCACGGTGCTCTTCCAGCTCGCGACCGAGACACCGACCTGGCCGCGAGCAACCCCGTTTCCGATGACGGGCGAGCCGACCACGCTGGAGCTGCGGGTCCTGCCCGCCCGGTGCGACCCGCATGCCCTCGCCGACGACAAGGTCGGCAGCCTCTTCCGGGTCCACGTCGGTGGCCCCGAGGTCCCCGACGGCGCCAGCTACTTCCTCCCGCTCAGCAAGGCGCAGAAGACCGCCCTCTACGACTTCCTGCCCGGCTACTGCGGCTGGGAGTGAGGCTCAGCCGAAGAGCGGCCCGAGCGCGGCCCGGGCGAGCAGGAACCCGACGATGCCCACGGCCCACGCCGTCGCGCTCGCGGCGTGCTTGACCAGCCAACCGTCGAGAAGGGCCAGCGGGCGCGCCACCAGGGGAGCGGCGAAGACGCGCGCGGCGGTGAGCAGGAGCGCCGGAACGATCATCACGATGCAGTAGCCGAGCACCCACAGCCCCGACACCGGCCAGTCCGGCCCCTGCGTCCCGATCACCCCGATCGCGGCCAGGTAGGGGAGCATCGAGGCAGCCTCGACCAGCCCGGCGAGCACCGCCAGCGCGGCGAGCGCCGAGGCCGACCCGGACTCCGAGGCGACCGCCCGCTCACGCCATCTCAGCAGGCGTCCCGACGGCTCGGACGCATCGGTCCGCTCCTTCCCCGACCCGGGCGGGTCCAGCTTGAAGCTCAGAGCGAACAGGCCGACGCCCACGAACAGCTGCCCCCATAGGAAGGGGCGCGAGTCGCTCACCCCCGCGAGCGTGTCTGCGACCGCGGAGCCACCCAGCAGGATCCCGATGCCGAGCAGCGCGTAGAAGCCTGCGAGTGCACCCAGATAGACCAGGATCCGTCCGGGCCGAACCCGGCCGGGCGCCATCAGCAGCCACACCGGGATCAGCAGGGTGCCGAAGCTGGTCGAGTCGATCAGCGCCAGCACCGCCAGTGCGACGTAGGTCGCGGTGCCGCCGAGGTCGCCGGTGAGTGGGCCGAGGTCGATGTCCATGCCCCGAGGCTCGCGTGCGGCCGACCTCGCGCGCGTCGGCCGAAACGGTGATCCTTCGGCGCGGGGATACATCCTTCGGATGACCCGGGCAGACGGCGTACGTGCTGAGATGGTGTCGTGGACCGCCCGACCCTGCTGCAGCAGCTGCCCGCGGCGCTTCTCGGCGGTGGCACGAGCCTGCGCGCCGCGGACCGCCGGCTGGCCTGGCTCGACGCCGTGGTCGTCCTCGCCGCCGGCCTCGCGCTGCACGCACTCGGTCAGGTCGGGGGCGTGCGCGGCCTGCACCCGTTCGGCATCGACCTGGACGATGTGCCGAGCTGGTGGCATCTCGTCCCGCTCACCCTCGCGGCAGGTGCGCTCGTGCTCAAACGGCGCCGGCCGCTCGCGGTGCAGACCGTCGTCGCCCTCTGCTTCGGGGCAGATCTGCTGATCGGAGGCAGCATCGCGATGGTGGTGGTGCTCTGGGACGCGCTCTTCGCCGGCCAGCTGCACGGATCGCCGCTGGCGCGACGCATCGCCACCGTCGCCGTCGCGGTGGCCATCGCTGCCGCGGTCGTCGCCTCCGCCGCGGCCACCTCCGACCCACGCACCCCCGTCGTGCTCGCGCTCACCCTCTTCGCGATCGTCGTCACCCCGATGTGGTGGGGCAGCAACGTACGTCAGGGCAGCGAGCTCGCCGATGCGGCCGACGACCGGGCCCGGCTCGAGCGGGAACGCAGCGCCGCGCTGCTGCGCCTGGCCGACGCCGAGCGGCACGACGCGGTCCGGGCCGAGCGCTCCGCGGTGGCCCGGGACCTGCACGACGTCGTCGCCTCCCACCTGTCCGCCATCGCGCTGACCTCGGGGGCGGCGCTGGCGGGTGAGCACGACCCGGAACGCGACCGGGCAGCGCTGCGGTTGGTGCGGGCCGAGAGCCTGGCCTCGCTCGATGACATGCGCGCGATGATCCGAGTCCTGCGCTCCGACGGCGATCCCGGCGACGCCGAGGACCTCACCGCCGCCTCCCGCGCCGCCAACCTCGGCCCCGTCCTGGAGCAGGCGCGACTGGCTGGCCTGCCGCTGCGGGTCGACGACCCCGGCCGCCTTCTCGACGGTGCCGACCTCGCGCTGCCGGTCGCGGTCGACCACGCCGTCTACCGGATCGTCCGCGAGTCCCTGACCAACGTGCTCAAGCACGGCGGCGGCACCACTCATCTGCGTCTGATCCCCGGCGACACCCTCGAGATCGAGGTAACCGATGCCGGCGCCGCGAAGGAGCCCGCGGCCGAGGCCGGCACCGGCACCGGGCTGGTGTCGATGCGCGAACGCGCCGAAGCCCTCGGCGGCACGTTCGAGGCCGGCCCCGACGGCACCGGCTGGCGAGTCCGGTCGATCCTGCCGCTCCCGGGGGCGAGCGCATGATCCGGGTCCTGCTCGCCGACGACCACGCCGCCATCCGCGCCGGCCTGCGGATGCTGCTGGCCACTGCCGGCGACATCGAGGTGGTGGGGGAGGCCGCCGACGGCGCGACCGCGGTCGCCAACGCGCGGGCTCTGCGCCCCGACGTCGTCCTGATGGACGTACGTATGCCCGGCACCGACGGCGTGACCGCGACCCGCCAGGTCGTGGAGGAGGGGCTCGCCGATGTACTCGTGCTCACCACCTTCGACCTGGACGAGTACGTCTTCGGTGCCCTCCGAGCCGGCGCGGCCGGGTTCCTGCTCAAGTCGGCGGAGGCGAACGACCTGGTCGACGCGGTCCGGCACGTCGCCGCGGGCGACGGCGTGGTCGCCCCGGAGGTGACCCGCCGGGTGCTCGCCGAGCTCGCCGGCGCGCCCGACCGATCCGGCCCGGCGGCACCGCCCGCCGCGCGGCTTCCCGCAGATCTCACGCCCCGGGAGAGGGACGTGCTCGCGGCTCTGGGGGAGGGCCTGTCCAACGCCGAGATCGCCCAGCGGCTGGTGATCTCCGAGGCGACCACGAAGACCCATGTCTCCCGCGTCCTAGCCAAGCTCGGGGTCGCCTCGCGGGTCCAGGCGGCGATCGTGGCCCGGGAGGCGGGCATCGTCTGAGGACGCGCTCACACCTCAGAGTTCACCGGTTCGTGACCTTCGGAGCCCCTATCCGGACGCGCCAGGTAGCAGAATTACCAACCGTCCGTAACGCACACACTGGAGGATTCATGTCCGGGAAGAACCGCTCCGTGCTCACGATGATCAAGCTGCTCCTCGCAGGTCTCGTCGCCACCACCAGCCTGCTCGGTGGGAGCGTCGCGCTGGCCCCTGCCGCCCAGGCCGACTGGATCGAGAGCTGCACTCACAAGGGCTGTGCCGAGGCCCTCGACTCCAACGAGGTCTGGGCCTCGCTGGGCTACCCGTCCAACCGTGGCTGGCACGACTGGCCGCCGACCGGCACCTGCAACTTCTCCGGTGGCACCTACAACAACTACGAGGGCGAGCTGCCCTCTGGCCACTCCTACCTCGAGTTCGACGTGACCCCGCGTGAATGCGGTGCGCAGCGCCAGTCCTACCGGCTCGTGGTCGACACCACAACGGGTGATGTCTACTTCACACCCGACCACTACAGCACCTTCTACTTCCTGGTCTGAGTGTTCCCGCAACGGGCCTCTGACCTGGGCAGACAGGGCATCGCCGGCCCAGGCCAGAGGCCCGTCGCCATCTCAGGAGCAACCTGAGACCCCGCTGAAACGTCCTGGACACGGAGCCGACGATCGCGTCGGGCCTGGGAGCCCGCCGTACTCTAGGAACGTTTGTGACCGCGGGAGGGGACAACTTGAGCTGGCAGGGCAATCCGCCTTACACACCCACGCCGAAGCCGAAGAAGAAGCGGGGAAGGAAGGTCCTGAAGGCCTTCTTCATCGTGATTCTGGTGGGCGCGCTGATCGGCACCATGGGTGTGATCGTGGCCTACAACGCCATCCCGATCCCCAGCGCCAACGCCGCCTACGAGAAGGAGACCTCCTTCGTCTACTACCGCGGCGGCAAGGACGAGCTCGGGCGTTACATCGCCGACTCCCAGGACCGCGACTCGCTGCCCTATGACGAGATCCCGCAGCTGATGAAGGACGCCGCGGTCGCCGCGGAGGACCGCACCTTCTGGACCAACAGCGGCATCGACATCAAGGGCATCCTGCGCGCGGTGGTCAACAACAACACCGGCGGCACCCAGTCCGGCGCCTCGACGATCACCCAGCAGTACGTCAAGAACCTCTACCTCACCCAGGAGCGCACCTACTCCCGCAAGGTCAAGGAAGCGGTCATCTCGCTGAAGATCAGCCGGCAGAAGTCCAAGGAGGACATCCTCGCCGGCTACCTCAACACCATCTACTTCGGCCGCGGCGCCTACGGCGTCGAGGCCGCGTCGAACGCCTACTTCGACAAGCCGGCCGCGAAGCTCACCCTCCAGGAGGCCGCCGCACTCGCCGCGATCCTCAACGACCCCAACGACCTCGACCCGAGCAACGGTGAGGAGGCGGTCGCCGAGCTCGACGGCCGCTACCGCTACGTCATCAACTCGATGGTCAAGCTGGACATGGTCGACGCCGCCGAGGGCGAGAAGGCCAAGGCATCGCTGCCGAAGTTCAAGAAGCCGCGCTCCGACAGCCGCTACGGCGGCCAGAAGGGTCACGCGCTCAAGCTGGTCCGCGACGAGCTCCTCAAGCTCAAGGACGAGCAGGGCAACCCGCTGGTCACCGAGGACGAGATCAACGGCGGCGGGCTCCGCATCACCACCACGCTGACCAAGAAGACGATGCGGACCGCGGAGCAGGCGGTCAACGACGTACGTCCGGACGACAAGAAGGCCTATATCGAGGGCGACGTCGCCGACGAGCTCCACGTCGGCGCGGCGACGGTCGACGTCAAGACCGGTGCCCTGCGCGGCTTCTACGGTGGCCAGGACTATCTGGACTCCCAGATCAACTGGGCCTCGAGCAGCTCCACCATGGCCGGGTCGACGATGAAGGCGTTCACGATGGCTGCGGCCCTGAAGGCCGGCTACTCGCTCAAGGACAGCTGGGACGGCAACTCTCCCAAGGACTTCAACGGCCTGCCTGTCCGCAACTCCGGGCAGAGCGCCGCCGATCCGAGCGGCCACAGCTACGGCTCCGTCAGCAGCCTCACCGCGATGGAGAAGTCGATCAACACCGCCTTCGTCGAGATGTCCGACTCGCTGCCCAACGGAAGCAAAGACGTCTACGACATGGCCGTACGCTCCGGCATCCCGCGCGGCGATCGCAGCGACCCCGCCTACCCGGGCATCCCGATGAAGTCGGGTGGCGACATGCAGCCCGACAACTTCCTGCTCACGCTGGGCAACTCGACGGTCAGCCCGATCAACATGGCCAACTCCTACGCCACGATCGCCAACGGGGGAGTGCACAACGACGTCTACGTCGTCTCCAAGGTGGTCGACGCCGACGGCACCGTCCTCTACGAGCACGACGACACCGAGGGCAGCAAGCGGGCGATGGACGAGGACGTCGCCGCCGACACCTCCTACTCACTCCAGCAGGTCGTCTCCAGCGGCACCGGCCAGGCCGCCAGCGCGGTGGTCCAGCCGGCCGCGGGCAAGACCGGCACCGCGACCAACGACAAGGACGAGGTCTCCTCGGCCTGGTTCGTCGGCTACACCCCGCAGCTCTCCACCGCCGTCGCCTACAGCCGGGGGCAGGGCAGCGGCGCCCTCGACGGCTGGCTCGACACCTTCTTCGGCGCCGACTACCCGGCCGACACCTGGGTCGAGATCATGGGTGAGCTGACCGACGAGCTCGACTACGAGGAGTTCCCGCCGCCGGCCTGGCTCGACGGGGAAGCCCCGGAGTCCGGCCACGCGCCGTACGTCCCGCCGAGCCCCGACCCCGAGCCGACCAAGGAGCCGGAGCCGTCGAACACCCCGTCGCCGTCCCAGACGCCCACGCCGACGCCCACGCCGACACCCACCCCGACTCCGACGCCGACCCCGACGCCGACCAAGACCCCCGGTCCTCCGGACCCCGACCCGGACGACCCCTCGACCGAGCCCGGGCCCATCTGAGGCGGATCCGGTCCGAACAGATGACGTGTCAACGCTTGGCGGGGGGCCTCAGTTCCCACGACCTTGCCCGACACGGTTAGATAGAGCCCGTGTCTGTGATCGCCCCCGTCGACGTCCACGATGACACCGCTCTGAAGGCTTGGTACGCCGTGGAGGCGGCATCGATGGCCTTCGATCGACCCTACGCGTCGCATCGCACGTTCGAGGCGCTCGCCAACTCTGTGCGCATGCCGCACGACCATGGCCGCCGGGTACTCCTCGCCGCGAAGGAGCAGGGCGAGACGATCGGCATCGCCGAGCTCGACCTCCCGGAGGAGGAACGGAGCCACGTCGTCGAGCTCGGCATCCACGTCCTCCCCGTGCACCGCTGGCGTGGGGTCGGCACCGAGCTGTGGCGAGCCGCCGATGACGTACGCCGCACCAGCGGCCGCACCCTGACGACCGCCGAGGTGACCATCCCCCCGAAGTCGTCCCTTGCCTTCGCGCGAGCCCTCGGCTTCAAGTCCGTACGCCGCGAGGACCACCTCGCCGCCGACCTCCCGCTGCCCCACAAGCCCTTCAACGTGCTCGGCTACGAGATCCTGATGTGGGAGGACCGGACGCCGGAGAACCTGCTCGCCCAGTTCGTAGGCCTGCGCAACCAGATGGGCAAGGAGATGCCGGGCAAGACCGAGCAGGATCTGGTCGCCCACACCGCCGACCGCATCCGCTCGGCCGAGAAGAGCACCGCCCGCTCCTACGACCGCATCACCGCCGCCGCCCGCGAGATCCTCACCGGCGAGCTCGTCGGCTACTCGGTCATCTTCCTCGCCCACGGCAGCGACGAGGCCATCCAGGACGACACCTTCGTCAAGTCCGCCCACCGCGGCCACAAGCTGGGCCTCGCCCTCAAGGTCGCCACCCTCGCCGCCGTCCAGCGCGACCACCCCGAGCGCACCAGCATCCACACCTGGACCGACCCGTCCAACGACGTGATGCAGCGCATCAACAGGCAGTTCGGCTTCCGCAAGATCGAGCTCATGCACGAGGTCCAGCGCACCGATCGTTGGTAGGCCGTGCGGGGCTCGAACCCGCGACCCAAGGATTATGAGTCCTCTGCTCTAACCGACTGAGCTAACGGCCCGCGCAGATCCTAGCGGGCGCGGTGTCGATACCACGCAGGCGCCAGTCGGCATCCCTTGCGGCGACCCATTTTGGAAAAGGACTCTTGTTTCAAAGCAGCAATCGTGTTCCAATTCGGGTGCCCACCGTCACATTCCGGCGTCCGGGAGGGATCCCCATGAAGAAACTCGTCGCTTGTCTAGGAACTGCGCTCGTCACGGTTCTGACCAGTCTGGCGTTGGCCGCGCCGGCCACTGCCGCGCCCACGTCGGGCATCAACGACTGGACCTGCCAGCCCAGCGCCACACATCCGGAGCCGGTCGTGCTGTGGCACGGCCTGGGCAGCAGCGGCGACGTCGGGATGGCGCTGCTCTCTCAGCACCTCAAGGGCAAGGGCTACTGCGTCTACTACAAGACCTACGGCACCACCCACTGGGGCCCGTTCACCGGCGGGCTCGCCTCGATGCGTGAGAGCGCGGGCGAGCTCGACGCGTTCGTGGAGAAGGTGCGAGCCTCGACGGGGGCGGCGAAGGTCAGCATCGCCGGGCACTCGGAGGGAACGACCGTGCCGGCGTATTACCTGAAGTTCCTCGGCGGCGACCAGGTGGTCAAGCACTTCGTCGGCTTCGGCTCGAACTTCAAGGGAACCAGCCTGCAGGGTCTCCAGGAGCTCGCCGATCTGCTCGGCTTCCGTCCGATCCTGGAGGCCGGCGGCTGCACGGCCTGCAACGAGTTCGCGCCGAGCTCGGAGTTCATGAAAGACCTCAACGAAGGCGGCGTGAGCGTCCCCGGACCCAGCTACACCAGCATCGTCACCAAGTACGACGAGGTCGTCACGCCCTACACCAGCGGCATCCTCGCCCCGGCGAGCAACGTGAAGAACGTCGTCCTCCAGGACGTCTGCGCGCTCGACTTCAGCGGCCATGTGGGCCTGGCCTGGGATCCGAACGTGTTCGCGCTGGTGGCCAACGCGCTCGACCCGGCCAACGCCAAGCCGGTGAGCTGCGTACCGGTGCCCTGGCTGTCCTGAGCACGCCGAGGAGCGTGCTCTAACCTCGGTGAGGTGACACCACCCAACAGCACGAGCGGCAAGGCCATGGGCAAGCAACAGCGGGTGATCCGCGGCCTGGACGCCGATCAGCGCCGCGAGCAGCGCCGGCAGGCGCTGCTCGACGCGGCGCTCGAGCTGTTCGCCGCGCAGGGCTTCGTCAACACCTCGATCGAGCAGCTGTGCCAGCACGCGTACGTTGCCACCAAGTCGTTCTACGAGTCCTTCGACA
Source organism: Nocardioides sp. YIM B13467 (assembly GCF_042788075.1). NCBI lineage: Bacteria > Bacillati > Actinomycetota > Actinomycetes > Propionibacteriales > Nocardioidaceae > Nocardioides > Nocardioides sp. YIM B13467. The sequence continues at coordinate 3,369,132 of NZ_JBHZPJ010000046.1, read as the reverse complement.
GCCGCGACGACCTCTATGCCACCCTGCTGCGCCAGATCACCGACGGGGCCTTCGCGCGGCTCGCAACCGTGGCCGCCGAGGCACCCGACGAGGAGACCGGCACCCGCTTGATGCTCGCCGAGCTGGCGCACGCTTTCGTCGACGACGTCCGGGTCGCGCAGGTCACCTTCGGCCAGGGCAGCGCCATCACACCGGTGGCCGAGCGACAGCGCCGCGAGAACCGCCGCGCGGCCGCGGCGTTCGTCGAAGAGCTGTGGGTCGGGTACGGCACTGTCCTGACCGAGCGCTACCACGGGATCGCGATCGGCCTGATCGGCGGCCTGTTCGACATCATCGCGGACTGGGTCCTTGACGTGCCTGCCGCAGGACCCAGCCCGGATGCGGTCGATGAGCTGATCACTCGCCTGAGTGACTTCTACGGCGCGGTACGCAACGGCAGCTAACCGCGGGCCCAGCTGTCGGCTCAGTCGTCGTAGTCGACGGTGACCGCCGGCGTGGTCGGGCGAGACTGGCAGGTCAGCACGTGTCCGCGCTCGACCTCGGTAGCGGACAGGGCGAAGTTCTGCTCCATCGCGACCGACCCCAGCGTCACCTTCGCCGTGCACGTGCCGCAAGCCCCGCCGAGGCAGGCGTACGGCGCTTCGAGCCCGGCCTTCAACGCTGCCTCGAGAACGGTGTCGCCGGCAACCAAGGGGACCTCGTGCTGGCGGCCGCGCAGGCCGACGGTGACAGTGGCGGGAGCGAAGCCGTCGGCGATGCGGGGCCTCTGGTAGCCGTGGAAGAGCTCGACGTGGACGCGGTCCGGCTCGGCACCGCGTTCGAGGAGCAGGTCGCGTAGGTCGGCGACCATCTCGACCGGTCCACACAGGAACCACTCGTCCACCGAGGCCGCGGCCAACTCGGAGCCGAGCCACTGTTCGAGCTTCGCGCGGTCGATCCGACCGCGCAGATGTTCCGGGTGCCGGGGGTCGCGGGAGCGTACGTGGATGATCCGGAGTCGGTCGGCGTAGCGCGCCTCGAGGTCGTCGAGCTCGTCGCGGAACATCGTGCTGTCCGCGTCCTGGTTGCCGTAGATCAGGGTGAAGCGGCTCTCGGTCTCGACGGCGAGCGTCGTCTGCAGGATCGAGAGAACCGGGGTGATGCCGCTGCCGGCGGCGATCGCCACGTAGCTCTTGGCGGCGAGCGGGTCGACCGCGGTCCCGAACGACCCGGTCGGTGTCATCAGCTCGAGGGTGTCGCCGGCTCGGAGCTGCTCCATCGCGAACGTGGAGAAGGCCCCGCCCGGGATGTGCTTGACGGCGATCGCCAGGGTGTCGGAGGTGGCCGAGGAACAGATGGAGTAGTTGCGACGTACGCCCTCGCCGCCGAGGTCGGTGCGAACGGTGACGTGCTGACCGGGCTCGAAGGAGAACTTCTCGCGCAGCTCGTCAGGAATGTCGAAGCGGATCAGCACGCTGTCGTGTGTCAGCCGCTCCACGCCGGCGACCGGAATCGGGTGGAACTCGGCGGCACGAGCGGAGGACCGCCTCGGCATCCGCACCGGCAGGAGCCGGGCCATCTTGCCGTTCAGCGTCTTCCACTCGCGGTACTCGTCCGCATCGAGCTGATGACCGAAGACGGTGCCGATCGCGGCATCCCGCTCGAGGTAGGCCTCCTCGTTGCGGCGCCAGGCCGCGACGTAGCGGTAGAACGGGATCGAGGGATGCAGGTGGTGGACGAGGTGGTAGTTCTGCGAGAGGAGCAGGGGAGTCAGGACCCATTCGGAGCCGACCCGGTTGCGGGTGGCACGGTAGCGGTTCTCCTGCTGGGTGTCCTCGAGGTCGTGGTGAGGCAGCCAGTCGAACCACCAGGCCAGCACGAACATCGCGAGCCGCTCGGGGATCAGATACAGGACCGCCAGCGTCCACAGATGTCCGGTGAAGCCCGCGGCGACGATCACGGCGATCGTCGTGCCCATCAGGAGGACCGTCTCGAGCACCTCCGACCGGGGGCGACGCTTCACGTTCCGAATCAGGAAGGACAGGTACGGCACGTCCATCAACGGGAACCGGAACGGGACCTGCCACCACGGAGCGCCACTGACGAAGTGGTCGGGGTCGTTGTCGTCGTCGTTGGTGTTGCGGTGGTGCTCGATGTGGATGAACGCGAACGACCTGAACGAGATCAGCGGCGACACGAAGAGCATCGCGACCCGGCCGAAGGCCACGTTGACCCAGCGATGGGTGCTGATCGAGTAGTGCGCGGCATCGTGCAAGACGGTGAACAGCACGAAGATCGCCGCCGCACTGAGCAGGACCGTCACCGGGACGGGAAGCCGCTCGGCCAGCGCCGCCCAGGTCGAGACCGCGAAGACCACGATCGCGCCGGAGAAGATGCCCACGATGGGCCAGGAGATCGTCGGGACCTTCTCACCCGGGTCGGGGAGCGCGTGGCGGGTGGCTGCGGGTTGCTCCGTCGTTGTTGACATGCTCGAAACGTACGAACCGCGAGCCGCACCCCGCGAGAGGTGCGGAGCCCATGTCGATGTGCGCGCAGCACATCCGGGTCATAGCCGGGTCAGGCCTGGTCGGGCTCCCGCGCGAGCACGAGCGGACCCAGCACGCCGACCAGACGCAACGCGGCATGCAGCTCGGCAATGCGCTCGGTCGCCGGAAGCCCGCGTCGTTCCTCGGCCCGGCGGACGCGCTGCAGCACGGTGTTGCGGTGTACGCCGAGCTCGTCGGCCGCGGCCGCCAGTCCACCCTGTGCATCGAGCACCGCGAGCAGCGCCCGCCGCTCTTCGTCCTCCCGGCGTCCGGCGACAGCCAGCCCACCGAGCTCGGTCGCGACGAACGCGCGGGTCAGGTCGAGGTCGCCGCTCATCGTGTCCACGAGCGCCAGCTCGGCGTACGTCGAAATCGCTGCTCCGCGACCCGCGAGCTCGATGATCCGACGGGCGCGTAGTGCCTGGACATGGGAGTCCCGGAAGCCGGGGGCACCCTGCGCCGGTGTGCCGAGCGTGACCCGGACCGTTTCCGGGACTCTCCCGGCCAGGGGGAGAAGGTCCGTCGCCGCGATGGCAGGAGCACCAGTCGTGGAGACCCAGCCCCACAGCGCGCGAGCGCCGTCAGGGACGAGCAGGGGATGAGAGGAACCGAGGTGTGCCCCGACCGCCTCACCCACGCGCGCGAGATCGACGTCGTCGCTGCCGGTCCAGCAGACGAAGGCCGTCTGCCAGCCGGTGAGCCGGTGAGACAGGGTGCGCTCCGCGCGGCGCAGGTCGATCCGCCCGCCGGCGATCAAGGTGCGGACCGCATCCGTCAGGGCCGCACGGGCCTGGGTCTGGATCCGGTCGAGCTCGGCGACGTACTCGGCGGCGACCTCACTGGAGATGCGGTCGACGTACGCGAACGCGTAGCGCTCCAGGTAGGACACCACCGCCAGGGCAAGAGCCGGGGCCTGCACGAAATCGGTGATCCCGGCCAGGATCCGCTCACTGAAGTAGGCGTGGCCGATCCGGTAGAAGCGCAGCATCACGTCGACGCTGTAGCCGCGGGCGGCCATCGCGCGAGCATGCTCGAGAGCGGTGACCGGCGCCGATGCGGCGCTCACGTCGATACCGTGCCGCACCATCGACAGCGCGGCCTCGAGGTTCGAGGAGCACGACCCCAGTGTCAGGCCACGGAGCTCGTCATCAGCGCTCGCTTCCGGGATCCGCTCGAGGATGTACGTCAGCATGTCGTCGGCGTACGCCGCCACGTGTCCCAACAGTTCGGCAGCGGTACGGCGCAGTTCGACCACGACCGACTCGGGCAGGTCTTCCTGTTGCCCCGCGCTGACACCCATGCCCGGAGACTACCGAGCGTTCCGGCGCTCAGCCTCCGGCTGTTGATGGACACCGCGCGCCCTCTTCGAGGACCAACGTATGACCCGCGTCACATCGGGTACCGCCCGGGGTAATGGGTGGTGGAGGGCCACCCGAGAAGGGAGCACACGAACATGTCTGTCACCACGCGCGTGGGAGCCGCTGTAGCGGCTGGCTATGTGCTCGGGCGATTCAAGAAACTTCGACTGGCTGTGGTCGTTGCGTCGGCGCTCAGCAACAGCGCTGTTCGCGAGCGCAGCCTCGAGCTGCTGAAGATCGGTACTCAGAGCCTTGGCGGCTCGTCCGACGTACAGAAGCTCGGACAGCAGGTCAGCGGAAAGCTCGTTCAGGCTGGTAAGGCGGCCGCGGTCGCCGCGGCCGCGGGCCAGATCGACAAGCTCAGCGATCGGTTGCACGAACGGAGCACGCTCTTGGGCGCGTCGTCATCCGATGAGGACACCGACGAGGACACCGACGAGGACACCGACGAGGTGCCGGAGGACGAGGTTTCGGAGAACGAGGAGCCCGAGGACGAGTACGAAGTCGAGGCCGAAGACGAGGCCGAGGGTGAGGAGCCTGAGGACGAGTACGAGGACGAGCCTGAAGACGAGGCCGAGGAAGAGCCCGAGGACGAGGACGACGAAGAAGCGGAGGAAGAGGACGAGTACGAAGACGAGGCGGACCAGCAGGACGAGGACGACGAAGAGGACAAGCCGCGCCGGGGTGCGCGGAGCTCTCGTCGTCGGCGCGCAGCCGCGCCGAGCGGAGGTGCCTGAGTCATGACGGAACAGACTCGCAAGAACGCAGATACGGACAACGCAGATACGGACAAGGGAGACTCGGGCCTTCTGTCGCAGCTACCGATCGACCGGCTGAGAGACGAGGCCTTGGGCTTCGGTCGAGCCTTTGGCAAGCGAAGTCTGAACAGACTCGGCAGCGGCGTCGAAGGGATCACCGACCGGCTCACCGGCTTCGTCGATGGTAGCCATTTGACGAACGGAGCGAAGCACTCCAAGGGTGACTCGCCTGTGAAGGCCGGCGCGAAGGCGGCCGTCGACAAGGTCGCGGCTCCCGTCGGCAAGGTCACGAACACCGCCGCCGCCCAGGTCAAGGACACGGCTGCGCAGGTCAAGGACACCGTCGGCCAGGTCGCCGGTGGTCTCGGCAAGAGCGAACAGCCGACCGGCAAGAAGCTCAAGGTGACCAACATCGTCGAGACGATCGACGTACCCGTCAGTCGGGACGTCGCCTACGAGCAGTGGACCCAGTTCGAGGACTTCCCGTCGTTCATGAAGAAGGTCGAGAACGTCACGCAGGAGGAGGACGAGGTCGTCACCTGGCAGGCCCAGGTGTTCTGGTCCCACCGCACGTGGAAGGCCACCATCCTCGACCAGGTCCCGAACGAGCACATCGTGTGGAAGAGCGAGAGCGAGAAGGGCCGCGTCGACGGCGCCGTCACCTTCCACGAGCTCGCGCCGAACCTGACCCGGATCCTGGTCTCGCTCGAGTACTACCCGAAGGGCCTCTTCGAGCACACCGGAAACCTCTGGCGGGCCCAGGGGCGCCGAGTGCGCCTGGAGATGAAGCACTTCCGGCGCCATGTAGCCAGCCACACGCTTCTCCACCGCGACGAGATCGAGGGGTGGACGGGCGAGATCCACGAGAAGCAGGTCGTCGAGAACGACGCCGACGAGGACGCGGAGAACGGGCAGAAGAACGGCCAGAAGAACGGCCAGGAGAAGGGCCAGGAGAAGGGCCAGGAGAAGGGCCAGGAGAAGGGCCGGAAGGCGACGGCCCGGAAGGCGACGGCCCGTACGTCGAACAGCTCGCGCAGCTCCGAGAAGTCGTCCGGGAGCGAGTCGTCCAAGGACGGGGCGTCCAGCAACGAGGCCCCGGCGAGGAAGACGGCAGCGAAGAAGACGGCTGCGAAGAAGGCGCCCGCCAAGAAGACGGCTGCGAAGACGACGCCCGCCAAGAAGACGCCCGCCAAGAAGACGGCTGCCAAGAAGGCGCCCGCCAAGAGGACCACGAGCAAGCAGAGCGCGACCAAGCAGAGTCCGAGGAAGGAGAGCGCGAGCAAGCGTACGTCTTCCCGGTCCTCCTCCAAGGGGGCCTGATCATGACGGCTGACGACAGCCAGGTCGACGAGCTCGAGCGTGAGGTCGAGCACCTCATGGAAGAAGTCGAGCGATACCGAACCGCGGCAGAGGACGCCCTGCAGCAGCTCGACTGGTGCATCGGCTACTTCGTGGGCTCCGGGAAGTCACGCCTGGCGGCGTCGCTCGGCGCCAACCGGAGCTACATCCGCAGGCATCTCCTCGAGCGTGCCGAGCAGCCCGTGCCCGCGGGGACACCGACAGAAAGCGACTGAGTCATGACCATCACACAGCAGAACCGGTACCTCGACCGTCCGGCGCCGAGCAGCCTCGCCGACGTCATCGACACGATCCTCGACAAGGGTCTGGTGATCGACATCTATGTACGCGTCTCGCTCGTCGGCATCGAGCTGCTGACGATCGACGCGCGCATCGTCATCGCCAGCGTGGACACGTACCTCCGCTTCGCCGAGGCGGTGAATCGGCTGGACCTCACCGAAACCCAGACGCACGGCATCCCGGAGCTGGTCCAGGGGGTGACCGAGTCCGGGGCCAAGGGGAAGACCTCCGGCGCGATCGAAGGAGCCAAGGAGAAGCTGGGGAGCATTCTCGGCAGCGACGACGAGGACTCCGACAAGAACGCCGACGACGAAGAGGACAGGGGTCGCAAGCAGCCCGCCCGCCGCACCCGCAAGACCACATCCAGACAGACCAAGGAGAAGGAGGAGTGACCGTGCCTGTCCACATCTACGGAGTCACGGACACATCGGTCACGATCCCCGCGGACCGGACGGGACGGTCGAAACGTCCACTGCGCCACATCGAGGGCGACGGCCTTCGGGTGCTCGTCAGCGACGTGGATGCCGACTCGCGTGTGTTGCGCGAGGACCTGATGGCACACGCTCATACGCTCGAGGCGGTGGCCACCCTCGGGACGGTGCTGCCCATGCAGTTCGGCGTGGAGATGCCGGACGACGACACAGTGCGCCACGAGCTGATCGAGAGCCGCGGTGACGAGATCCGCCCGCTCCTGGAACGGTTCGACGGCCTGCTGCAGCTCACCGTCTCGGTCGACCTGATCGAGCAGGAAGCGCTCAGGGAGGCGCTGCGCCGGGACCCGGACCTCGTTGCGCTGCGCGACGAGGTCCGGCGAGCGAGCCCGCAGGAGCGGCACTCGGCGGAGGTACGCCTGGGCGAGGCCATCGCGGCCGCGCTCGACGTCCTACGGGCCGGGGTCGGTGACGGCGTCGTCGATCAGCTGGCCCCGACCGCCCGTGCGGTCTCCCTCGGCGAGGTCCGCGGTGCGCTGCAGGCGGCCGAGATCTTCCTGCTGGTCGAGCGCGACCGGCAGAGCGAGGTCGACGCGACGGTGACCACGCTGCGCGAGGACCTGGCACCGCTGGCGTCGCTTCGGTACGTCGGTCCGCAGCCGCCGTACGCATTTCTCGACGCCGCCTCGTCAGGAGCGCTCGCATGGGCCTGATCACGCAGCTGCTGACCCTGCCCATCGCGCCCGTGCGAGGTGTGGTCTGGGTGGCAGAACAGATCCGCGACGAGGCCGAGAGCCAGTACTTCGACCCGGCCACGATCCAAGCCGCGCTCGAGGATGTCGACGCCCGCCGGGAGGCGGGCCTGTTGACCGAGGAGGAGGCTGCCGTTCTCGAGGAGGTTCTCGTGCAGCGCCTGATGGCCGGAGGCTGGCATGAATGAGCCCAGCAAACCCACCCTGTCCTCGATCGCCGAGAATGTGCTCGAAGAGCTCGAGGCGCTCGTGGGATGTCCCGCCGAGGGCGTGACGGCAATCCGTCGCGACGACGAGGGTTGGGTCGTCACCGCGGAGATACTCGAGCTCGAGCGTGTGCCGGAGACCACCGATGTCCTGGCGTCCTACGAGGTCACTGTCGGCGAGGACGGTGGGGTCACGGGCTATCGCCGTGTCCACCGCTACGTCCGAGCCCAGGTGGAGGAACGATGACCGAGACACAGCGCACGCCAGTCTTCGTGAACAACCGCCCCCAGGCGTCTTCGCAGAGCCTCGCCGACGTGCTCGAGCGCGTCCTCGACAAGGGCATCGTGATCGTCGGCGACATCCAGGTCAGGCTGCTCGACATCGAGCTGCTCACCATCAAGGTGCGGCTCATGGTCGCCTCAGTCGAGCGTGCCCGCGAGATGGGCATCAACTGGTGGGAGGGAGACCCGTTCGTCAGCAACCTCGAGGACGAGCGGAAGCAGGACGAGGAGCTCGACCTCCGCCGCCGGCTCGAGGCGCTCGAGCGCAGCGTCGGCAGCCAGACCGAGATCGTCGAAGGTGAAACGAGCCGTGAACGCCGCTGACCCGACCACAGTGGTCCACGCGTACGGACTGGTTCCGGGCGATGGGCCGCTTTCCCTGCCCGACCGTGGCATCGCGGATTCGAGGGTACGCACCATCGCGTTCCACGACCTCGAAATCGTCGTCAGCGATCTGCCTGCGGAGTCCTTCGGAGAGACCGCCTGGGCAGAGCACGGGGAGGACACGAGCTGGGTCACTCCCGTCGCCTCGGCCCATCACGCCGTGCTCCAGCACCTGGTCGAGCATGGGGACGTACTGCCCCTGCAGCTCCCGGGGATCTACCCGAGCGACGAGGCGTTGATCGCTGCGCTGGAGTCGAGTCGCGCCCGCCTCGAACACGCCTGGCAGCTCTTGGCCGGTCGCGTCGAGTGGTCGCTCCAGATCTTCCCGACCTCGGCTCCTGCCGCGCCGGAGAAGCCGGCGCCCCGCAGCGGCCGTGAGTACCTCGAACGGCGCCGGTCGCAACAGGATGCCCGCGACACCGAGCGCGGACGGCGCGAGGCCGCCATGACGCAGACCCATGAGGCACTGGCTCACGCGGCGGCCGCGAGCGTCGTGCGCGCCCTGCTCGACCCTGCCGTCACCGGTCGCGACGAGCCGATGCTGCTCAACAGCGCCTACCTCGTGGCGCGGGACGAGGAGCAGCGATTCCTCGGCCTTGCCGAAGAGCTCCACGACCATCTGGTCGCCACTGCCGGCATGCGTGTCGAGGTGACCGGGCCGTGGCCGCCCTACAGCTTCGTCGGTGCGGAAGAGTCGCACGGCGACGACCTGACCGGGATGGTGTCGTGACGCTCGAGCGTTCGCCCGCACTCGACGAGACCTCGCTCGTCGACCTCGTCGATCGCCTGATCGACGGCGGTGTCGTGGTGGGCGGCGACATCGTCCTCTCGCTCGCAGGAGTCGACCTCGTCTACCTCGGCCTGCGCCTGGTTCTCGCACCAGCCCACAAGGTTTCGCTACCCGGGTCCGGGAGGCAGCCATGATGCTCCTCTACGCCGTGGCAGCCACGGACAGCGCAGACGAAACGGTCGAGACCCCGCTGCAAGCACACCGCTCCCGCGGGCTCACCGTCTTCGTCGAACCGAGAACGCAGCCACCCGAGCGATCGATGCACGAGCTGCTCGGGTTCGGGCGAGCGCTCCACCAGCTGTGGTCGTACGTCCCCGTGCTGCCGATGCGCTTCGGGACGGTCGTGAGCGACACCGATGAGCTGGACCAGTTGGTCGCGGAGCGCGAGAGCGAGTGGACCGACCGGATCGCCGCCGTCACCGGATGCAGCGAGTGCATTGTCCACCTCCCGCTGCCCGAACGTGTCCCCGAACGTGTCAAGCACGAGCAGACGGGCTCGGACTACCTCCGCCGGCGCGCGAAGGAGATGAAGCAGCATGATGCCGAGACCGCGGAGCTGCGGGCGTTGCTCGCTCCCTACGCCTCCGAGATCACGAAGCTCACGTCGATCCGTCCGCACGAGGCACGGCTGTCGGTCCTGCTTCCAGACGAGCACTTGGAGGCTGCCCGGGCAGCCATCCGAGACTGGGGCGAGAACCGGCCCGGAGTGACGGTCACCGGCCCGTGGCCCCCGTTCAGCTTCTGTCAGGAGGAGAGCCCGTGACGCGGCCCGACAAGGCAGATCCATGGCCCCTGGACCTGGACGGGGAGACCGACCTGCCCTCCGCCTTGAGCAGACGCATAGATGCGGATCCGGAATCCGTCGAGAAGGGGCTCGTACAGCTCGTGCTCACCCTCGTCGAGCTGCTCCGGCAGCTGATGGAGCGCCAGGCGATCCGCCGAGTGGATGCGGGAGGCCTGAGCGAGGAGGACATCGAGCGGCTGGGTCAGACCCTGATGCTGCTGGACGAGAAGATGACGGAGCTGCGCGACCACTTCGGGCTCACCCCGGAGGATCTCAACATCGATCTGGGTCCATTGGGCAAGCTCCTGTGAGGAGCTAGGCGCTCAGCCCTCGCTGTTGATGAGGTATTTCCCGTCGGCGTAGACGAGCCCCAACGTCACCGTGCCGCCGTCCTGACGACCGTCCTTCATCGTGTACCTGTAGGTGTAGGTCACCTTGAGCGGGTCGACGCTGGGGGAGACCGAGACGACGCTGGTGCTCGCGACGGAGCTCCACCAGTCGCGGTAACCGTCGATCCCGCCGCTGCTGGCCTGGAACGCCGGGGTCAGCATCGAGCTGAAGGCACTGTCGGGGTTCGCGGGCGCGGTGGCGAGATAGCTGCGGATGAAGGCGTCGATCCCCTCGGCGGTCGGGCCGGCGGTCTCGCTGGCCGAGGGGGTCTCGCTCGGAGACTCGCTGGCGGTCTCGCTGGGCGACGTCTCCTCGGAGGCCTCCTCCGACTCCTCGGCGTCTGCGTCCTCGGTGGCCTTGTCGGTCGCCTCAGAAAGCGGCGAACCGGACGCGACCGGCTTCGGCTTCGGCTTCGCACTCGGCTCCTCGCCGCGGTTGGCCCACAGCGCTCCGCCGACCGCCAGCACCAACGCCGCAGCGACGACGAGCGCGATCGGCCACCAGCGCCGCCGGGTCGGAGTGCTCGTCGACTGTGCCAGTCCCGAAGGCGCGGCCGGAGCAGGCGCGGGAGCCGCGACCGCGGCGAGCGTCTGCGTACGCAGCGCCACCGGCTCCAGCTTCTCGGCCGCCAACCGCCCGGCCAGGAAGTCGACGACGTCCTCGGCCGACCACCGCTCGGCGGGGTCGTAGGCCATCGTGTGCTCCAGCAGCGGAGCGAGCCGACCGGCCAGCGGCGTACGCGGTGGGTCCTCGTGCACGACGCGATACAGCGTCGCCAGCGCGTTGTCGCCGATCCCGTAGGGAGGCTCGCCCGTCAGCGCCTGGAAGAGCGTGGCCCCCAGCGACCACATGTCGCTGGCCGGGGTGGCCCGCCCACCGGTGGCGATCTCCGGAGCCAGGTACGCCGGCGAGCCGGTGACCTGCCCGGTCTGTGTGGTCTGGGAGTCGACGCCGCGCGCGATCCCGAAGTCGGTCAGCTTGGCGCGCTCGGCACGGCCGACCACGATGTTGGCGGGCTTCACGTCTCGGTGGACGATGCCGGCGGCATGGGCCGAGCGCAGGGCCGAGGCGATCTGACCGATCAGCCTCGCGGCGTCCTCGATGGGCAGCGGGCCGTCATCGCGCACCATGTGAGCGAGGGTCTTCCCTTCGACGTACTCCATCACCAGCCAGGGCTTGTCGTCGTCGCGCACCAGGTCGAAGACGGCGACGACGTTCGGGTGGACAAGTCGTGCGGCGAGTTGTGCCTCGCGTTCGACGGCGGCATCCGATACGCCGTCGAGTGCGATCAGCTGTTTGAGTGCGACCGAACGCCCCAGAACTTCGTCGGTGGCGAGCCAGACGGCTCCCATCGCTCCCCGGCCGAGCTCCCTCTCGAGCCGGTACCTCCCTGCGATCACCCAGGTCCCCTCAAATCTCGTCGCGAACGCCAGTGGTCAACTCTAGGGGGTATCGCCTACTACCCTTGCTTCCGGGACAGCCCGCTCCGGGCCCCGGAAACACCATCTGAGAACGACCTGAGAAAGGCACCACGTGTCCATCGATCCCACACTCCTCGACGACCTCGAGTGGCGAGGCCTCATCGCCGACTCGACGGACCGCGACGCGCTCCGAGAAGCGCTCGCCGGCGGGAGTGTGAAGTTCTATATCGGGTTCGACCCCACTGCGCCGAGCCTGCACATGGGCAACCTTCTCCAGATCACCATGGCGATGCGCCTGCAGCGGGCAGGCCACACGCCCTATGTACTGGTCGGCGGCGCCACCGGCATGATCGGTGACCCGCGCGACTCGGGCGAGCGCACCCTCAACTCGCCCGAGACCGTCAAGGAATGGGTCGGGAAGGTTCGCAGCCAGATCGAGCGGTTCGTCTCCTTCGAGGGCGAGACCGCCGCGACGATGGTCAACAACGCCGACTGGACGGCGTCGTTGTCCGTGATCGACTTCCTCCGTGACATCGGCAAGCACTTCCCGGTCAACCGGATGCTCGCCCGCGACACGGTGAAGAAGCGTCTCGAGGACGGCATCTCCTACACCGAGTTCTCCTACATCCTGCTGCAGTCCATGGACTACCTCAATCTCTTCCGTACGCACGGGGTGAGCCTTCAGTTCGGCGGCTCGGACCAGTGGGGGAACATCACCGGCGGCGTCGAGCTGGTCCGCCGCGTCACCGGCGAGACCGTCCACGCCTTCACCACTCCGCTGATCACCAAGGCCGACGGCACCAAGTACGGCAAGACCGAGGGCGGCGCCCTCTGGCTCGACCCGACGATGATGTCGCCCTACGCCTTCCACCAGTTCTGGCTCAACGTCGAGGACGCCAAGGTGGGGGAGATGCTCCGTGTCTTCACCTTCCTGTCCCACGAGGAGATCGAGACCCTGGAGACGCAGCACGCGGAGAAGCCGTTCCTGCGGGTGGCTCAGAAGGCACTCGCCGATCACATGACGACGCTCGTCCACGGGGCAGGAGAGACCGAGCAGGCCAAGCAGGCCGCGGCCGCACTCTTCGGCGGCGGCGACCTGGCCACCCTGAGCAGTACGACGCTGGCCGCCGCGATCACCGAGGCTGGTGCCGTCGAGCTGGAGCGTGGTGAGGAGCTGCCGACCTACGTCGACCTCTTCATCGCCGCCGGCCTCGTCTCCTCCAAGGGGGAGGCTCGCCGGACGATCTCGGAGGGCGGGGCGTACGTCAACAACGTCCGTGTCGAGGACGCTGAGGGTGCGCTCGGCGAAAAAGAGTTGCTCGGTGACGGCTGGGTCGTCCTGCGCAGGGGCAAGAAGAAGTTCGCCGGCGTGCGCTTCAAGTAGCCTCTGACCTGCGAGAACGCCCCAGGGAAGGTGACCGCCTTCCCTGGGGCGTTCTTCGATTTGGCAAGCGCGTCACTGAGGCGTAATGTTCATCTGGTCGCCGGGGTGCGGCGGGAAGCAAGTTCGAGTCTTCGAGCGGGTTTTCGGCCCCTGAGTCGGCCGCCAACATTCTCGAGCTTCAGCTCGGTTCAGAGTCTCAGTCAGGTCTTCGGATCAGGCATCAAGACCGTGACGAACCGCAGTTTGATTGTCTTGTGCTGTGTCGGCGTGGATATCGTCTTTATCCGATAAGAGCGANGCCGGCGACGACGACCGTGCGCGGCGTCTTGGGGCCGGTCGGGATCGACTCGTGGATCATCAGCTCCGGACGTACCGGCGCCGGACGGGCCTCGATGGTCCCCGGCTGCCACCGGTCGGGCGGGGTCAGCGGGTCGTCGAGCTGGAGGTTCCAGTGGACGGGGCCGCGTGCGGAGTCGAGCGCCGCGACGTCGTTCTCGTCGGGCGCCCCGGCCAGGTCGAGGGTCTCCACCAGCCGGCCGAAGATGCCGACCTGGTCGGTGACCTGGTTGGCGCCGGTCTCCCGGAGCCGCGCCGGCCGGTCGGCCGTGACGACGGCCAGGGGCACTCCGGCGTGCGCGGCCTCGAGCACCGACGGGTGCAGGTTGGCGACCGCGGTGCCGGAGGTGCACATCACCGCCGCGCGCGAGCCGACCTTGGTCAGGCCGAGGGCGAAGAAGCCGGCGGAGCGCTCGTCGATCCGGGTGTGCAGACGTACCAGACCCGCTCGCGACGCGTCGAGGACGGCGAACGACAGCGGTGCGTTGCGCGATCCGGGCGCGATGACGATGTCGGTGACCCGCGCCTCGAGGAGCGCGGTGACGACCGCCCGGGCAACCTCAGTAGCCGTAGCCACACACCCTCCGTTCGTCCGCATGACCGCTCACGTACCCAATCATCCACGCGGGCGCCGGCCGACGTCGGGTGGCCCCTGCGTGATGTTCCCTCACCTGAGCGTCTCCCGGTAGGCGAGGACATCCGCCAGCCGCCGCTGCCAGAACTGCGTACGCTCCGCGCCGGCCCGCAGCGCCGGGTCGGCGAGCAGGCGCTCGGGGACGGGCGAGACCGGGAGCACCGGGAGGACGCCGCGGTCCGGGAGGAGCGGCGACGCGGCGATGTCCTCGGTGAACATCGAGACCGTGCCGAGCCCACAGGCGTAGGGCAGCTCTGGAAGCGCCGCCGCGAGCGCGATCCCGGCGGCCATCCCGACCGAGGTCTCGAGGGCCGAGGAGACGACGCACGGGAGCCCGATGTCCTCGGCGATCCGCAGGCAGGCGCGTACGCCGCCCAGCGGCTGCACCTTCAGCACCGCCACGTCGGCAGCCTCGAGTTCGCGTACGCGATAGGGGTCCGCGGCCCGCCGGATCGACTCGTCCGCGGCGATCGGGACATCCACCTTGCGGCGTACGTCGGCGAGCTGCTCGACCGTGGGGCAGGGCTGCTCGACGTACTCGAGCCCACCCGCGGCCCTGTCGAGCACCCCGATCGCGGCGAGCGCCTCGTCGACGGTCCAGAGACCGTTGACGTCGATCCGCACCTTGCCGGCGGGGCCGAGGGCATCCCGGACCGCCTCGACGCGGGCGATGTCGTCGGCCAGGCTCTGGCCCGGGTCGGCGACCTTGACCTTGGCGGTCGTGCACCCGGAGCGGGCGACGATCTCGTGGGCGCGCTCCGGACCGACCGCCGGGACGGTCGCGTTCACCGGCACCTGCGAGCGGACGGGCGCCGGCCAGTCCCCCGCGGCGGCCTCCTCGGCGCAGCGCAGCCAGGGCTCGATCTCGGGGGTGTCGTAGTCGAGGAAGGGCGACCACTCGCCCCACCCGCCTACGCCCTCGAAGACGAGGCCCTCGCGCTCGGTGATCCCGCGGAAGCGAGTGGTCATCGGGAGGGCGAAGACGTGCAGCTGCTCGGTCATCGGAGCTCCGCCTCGTTGGTCGCGGCCAGCGC
This sequence comes from Nocardioides sp. YIM B13467, assembly GCF_042788075.1. Lineage (NCBI taxonomy): Bacteria > Bacillati > Actinomycetota > Actinomycetes > Propionibacteriales > Nocardioidaceae > Nocardioides > Nocardioides sp. YIM B13467. The sequence goes on along the minus strand of NZ_JBHZPJ010000046.1, from coordinate 3,354,025 downwards.
GAGCAGGGCGCGCCGGTCGGGCTTTCCGTTGCCGAGGAGCGGGATCTCGTCGAGCACGACGAGCTGTCGTGGAGCCCAGGAGCGTGGGTGCTCCGCGGCGACCCAGTCGCGGGCGTCGGCGGCGTCGATGTCGCCGACGACGAAGGCGACCAGCCGCTGGCCCCACTCCTCGTCGGGGGTGCCGAGGGCCTCCGCGGCCTCGACGGCCGGGTGCTCGCGGAGCCTTCTGGCGACGAGCGCCGCCGGCACCTTCACGCCGCCGGTGATCACCATGTCGTCGACCCGACCGAGGATCCGGAGCCGGCCGTCCTCGTCGAGGGTGCCGGCGTCGGAGGTGAGGAACCAGCCGTCCACCAGAGAGCTCGCGGTCTGCTCGGGGTCATCCTGATAGCCCTCGAAGAGCGTCGGGCCGCTGATCCGGACCCGGCCGTCGGTGCCGATCGCGATCCCGACCCCGTCCAGCGGCATCGCGTCGTAGACGCACCCGCCACAGGTCTCGGCAGAGCCATAGGTGGCGACGACGTCGACCCCGGCGTTCTCGGCGCGGGCGCGTAGCGGCGGGTCGATCGGGCCACCGCCGAGCAGCAGCGTGTGGAAGCCGGCCAGCGCGGCGAGGTCGTCCCCGCCCGACTCGATGATCCGATGCAGCTGGGTCGGCACCATCGAGACGAACCGAGGCCCGTCCGTCATCGCTCTCGCGGCCTCGGCGAAGGACTCGTGGGCGGCGGCGATCACCGGCTCGTACCCTGCCAGCAGCGAGCGGGCGATCACGTTGGCCCCGGCGACGTACGACTCGGGCAGCGTCAGCAGCCACTGCCCACTCGCCCCGACCCGTCGCGCCGACGCCGCTGCCGACGCCTTCACGGCCACCCGCGAGAGCATCACCCGCTTGGGCTTGCCCGTGGACCCCGAGGTCTCCACGACCCAGTGCTCCGGCCCGCCTCCGGCGAGCCACTCGGCCATCGCGACGACGGTGCCCTGAGCCCGTTCCACCGCGTCGTCCATGAGGTCAACGCTATCGCCCGCGGTGTGGGGATACGCGGTGGGCTGGTGGGCTTCGTGGGCTGTAACACGCTGTTCGTAGGACTGTCCGGTCGTTCCAATAGGGCGAGTAGTCCTACGAACGACGTGTTACACGTGACGCAGGCGCTACTGGCCGCGGATGTTGAAGTCACCCACCAGGCCGTGGTGGTCGGACTCCAGCTTGAACGTGGCATGTCGGGTGGGAGTGGCGGTGGAGCTCGAGCCGAGGAGCCAGTCGATGGTGCCGCCGCCGTCGTGGGTGGCCCAGCCCTGCGGGGGCGCGCCGAGGGTCTCGAACGAGGAGGTCATCCCGGCCTTGGTCATCAACGGCTTCGGGCCCCACGGATCCCCGTCGCCGCCGTTGCGCGGGTAGGGCGAGTTGAGGTCGCCGGCGACGAGGACCGGGCCGTACTTCTGCAGCCCTTGGGCCAGCCCGGCGAGCTTCGCGAAGCCGCGCTGGGCCTCGTTCTTACGCGCCTGCGGGCTGTTGGCGGGCGAGGTCATCGTGTGGGTCGAGATCACCGAGATGCGCCCGGAGCCGTCGCTGCTCGCGAGGACCACCCAGGTGGCGTACCTGTTGTCGTTCTTGACGCCGGTGACCGGCTTGGTGAGCTGGACGGTGCCCTTGTCGACCGCCACCCAGCGGTCGGTACGCCACATGACGACCGGACTGAGAGCCTGGCTGCGGGTGCCGTACTCGTCCGCTGAGGCGCGGTAGGTGCCGTAGCCGCGTACCGAGATGTCGGAGACCGACCGTGACTGGGCCTCGTTCAGGGAGACGAAGTCGGGTCCGTGCTTCATGACCTTGGCCAGGTCGGAGCGGTATCTCGAGCTGGACATGGAGACCTTGATGTTGGCCTGCGCCAGGCGCACCTGCGGGCCGGAGACGGCCGCCGGGGAGGCGCCGACCTGCCCCGCGCCGGGCAGCCCGCCGACCTGCTTGGTCGTCTCGAGGGTCTTGCCGATGTTCTTGTCCAGCCAGGCCGCCGGGTCCACCTGGTCCTGCAGGTAGCCGCCGCCGTGCGGGTGCACCTCGAAGTGGAGGTGGCAGCCGGTCGAGTTGCCTTCGCTGCCGACCTGCCCGATGACCTGCCCGGCCTTCACCCTCTGCCCCGCGGCCACCGAGAGCGACTGCATGTGGCCGTACCACGTGGTCAGGTTCCCGGGCGCCGTCTGCACCTTCACCAGCCAGCGTCCCGACCAGCCCCAACTGCCGCCCGACTCGAGCACGATGGTGCCGCCGTGGGCCGCCTGCACGGGCGTACCGCACGGCGAGGAGTAGTCGTTGCCGGTGTGCATGTTGGCCCAGTTGGAGCCGGAGTTGCCGTAGTTGTCGTTGTCGACCGCGAGACCGGCCTGGATGGGACGTACGACGCTGGTGCTGATCCCGGCCATGCCGATCGTGCAGGCCACGTCGGTCGCGGTGGCCGTCAGGTCGGCGGCCGAGACCCCGTCGGCGAGCGCGGCGACGAGGGCTCGCGCCTCGTCCTCGTGCTGGGCGTACGCCAGCGGGAACGCCGAGCGCTGCACCGCCTGCGCCGCCGCGGTGACCTGCATCTTGCGCCAGCCCGGGATGTCCAGGAGGCCGGTGTTGCCGGTGTGGGCGGCCACGCCGTAGAACGCCTGGGCGGACTTGACCGGGTTCATGATGTCGGCGACCGAACCCCACCCGGAGACCGGGCGCTGCTGGAAGAGGCCCACCGAGTCGCGGTCGCCGTAGTCGAGGTTGCGCAGGGTGCTCTCCTGCATCGCGGTCGCGAGCGCGATCACCCACCCGTAGGCGGGCACGCCGGACTGCTTGCCGACCGCCACGATGGTCCGGGCGTTCTGGATCTGCTCGGTGTTGAACCCGGCGATGCTGCCCTCGGGGATCTCACCGTCCGGCCCGAGGTTGCCGGCCTGGATCGCGTTGGTCCCGCCGACACAGCCCGACTCGGCCTGGTCCTGGTTGCTCTGCTCGGTGCTCGCCAGGCCACCGATGAGGATCACCAAGGCACCCGTGACCACCAGGACGAGCGTGGCCGCCCCGGCCACGATCCCCCAGATCAGACGCGCCTTGAAGATCCACATCGCCCTATCCCCCCGGAAGAATGTTCGCGACGTACCAGACGTTGTCGACCAGCGTCAGGTAGACGATGACCTTGGGACCGTCGGTGGTGACCTCGACTCGTGCCTCCCCGTCGGTCTGCTCGAGCACCTTCGCGGGGCCGACCACCTTGGTCGCCGGCACGGTCGCCGGGTCGGTGGTGCCCAGTGCCTGGGCCAGCGACTCGTCGGGGCGGGCGGCGTTGATCCCGGCCCACCATTCGTCGGTGGTCAGGTCGGGACGTGCCCAGGCGGCGACGAACTTGGTCGCCAAGGGTGTCGGGTCCGGGACGGGCGCCGGCGAGCCTGTTGCCGAGGCGCTCTGCTGCGCCGACGCGGAACCCCGCTCGGGCTGGGCGGCCGGCTCGGCGTCGGGAGCGTCGCTCCACTGGGCGATGAGCCAGATGACGAAGACGATGCCGACAACCACCGAGAAGAAGCGGAACGGCGACCTCATGGGCCACCTCAGCACCGGCGCGATGACCTCCCACAGCACACCACGCGTCGTTGTCGACCGCACTACCGGGCTCCTCCTTCAGACCAGCCCTCAGACCGGCCCGGACCGTTGTCGACGGGCACCGAGCGGTTCCCGTTCGGTGAGTAGATGACGAAGACCGCGTTGCCGTCGGCGTCGTAGTCCACGTTGGCCTCCGCCACCGGCGACTGTCGCGGCGGCTCCGGCTCACGGTCGGCGTAGGCGCCCGCGGTGTAGTCGACCGGGCTCGGCGCCTCGGGGCGATCGTTGTTGTAGACCTGCCCGGCGGCGAACCCTGGGCGGGCCTCGTCGCGGAAGGACGGCTCGTCGCGCTCGACGGAGCGCGAGTCGAACCACTGGCCGGCCACCCGCTCACCCTCCTCGCCGCTCATCGAGGACCCCAGGGCGTACGTCGGTGTGCTGCTCGCGCTCGCCCCGACGCCCAGCGCTCCGGCGGCCGTCACCGGAGCCTGGTTGGGCACCTGCTCGGCGACCATCGTCGGTCGGCTGCCGGTCAGCTCGTGGCCGGGCATGTAGACACCGCCGGGACTCGAGACCGATCCGGTGCCGGCCGGGCCAGCGCCCGGAACGGGCGGCCGGTCGGCGTTCGCGTCGCGGACTCCGGCCTCAGCGCCCGTCCGGGTGCCGACGTACGAGGAGAGCATCGAGGTGAGCCGGCCCATGCCTGGCAGCGGGATGCCGTACGCGGCGGGTCGGGTCAAGCGCCAGGCCAGCACGGTCAGCACCGCGATCAACCCCAGCTTCAGCACGAACCACATCGTCGAGGTCAAGATCGCCGAGTCGAGCCGCAGCAACAACAACGCGACCAGGAAGTAGATCGGGCCCATCACCAGCGGCCCCACCACCCGCTTCAGCATCGCCACCGCCGCGTCCCGGGTGTGGTCCAGCATGAACAACACCCCCGCCGCCGGCGCGAACGGCACGATCAACCGGATCAACGCGAACGACAACAAGATCGCCAGCCCGGCCACCAGCAAGAACCCACACACCACCACGACCACGGCCAGGTTCACCAACGCCGTGGTCGCCCGCTGGGACCAGTGCTCACCCTTGAAGTACTCATACGCCACCGGATCGGACTTCTTGACCGCCTCGGCATGCTCCTTGAACGCGTCCTGCTTGGCCTCCAGGACCTTCTTGCCCTCGCCGTTGGGGTCCTTGCGGTAGGTGTCGTACTCCTGCCAGGAGAAGTGCGTGGACCGGAACACCCGCGGCCCATACGTCTTCGCGGTCGCCGAGTCCGGGTCACCGAAGGCGCCGGCCAGCCAGGTGCGGTACTGCGTCGAGCGCACCACCTCATCCATCTGGCCATCCACGGCCTTGACCGCATCGGTCTCACCGAACTTGTCGTCGTTGACCCCCGGCACCGTCCGGCCGTCGTTGAACCCGGTCGCGATCATCCCGGTCGCCGACCGGACCCCGTCATCGACCAGCTTGGTCGACTCCACCGGGTACTGGATCAGCCACGAGGTCACCACCAACACACCCAGAGCCCAACCCGCCGCCGTGACCGCCCGCGCGAACCGGCCATCACGCGCCCGGATCATCACCGTCGCCGCCACCAGCAACAACACCACGCTCACCCACGGCGCCCACACCCCATCGGTGACCGCCTCCGAGGCCGCCACGATCGGGTCGTCCAACGCCTTGAGGAAGGAGTTCTCCCCGATCACCGCGTTCAACAACGCATGCGACCAGTTCGGCAGGATCCCCGAGATCTCCAACATGATGTTGCCGATCGAGGTCCCCGCCCCCGCGACGAACTGCCCCGTGCACCCGTTGTCGTAGGTCCACCACTGCGGAGTGGTCCCGTAGGCCGACTCCAGCGAGACCTCGTCCTTGTTGCGGAACGGATCCAGCTCGTCGTTGATCTCCTCCGGGTCGTTCAGCTGCGTACCCGCCTTCGACGCCGCACCCAACGCCGTCATCCGCACGATGAAGGACCCATCCCCATACGGAGAAGCCGGCATCGGCGCATCCAGGTTGTTGCACGCATCGCTCACACCCGAGAGCCCACCCGTCGGATCGAACGGGATCGGGATGTCGATCCCCCTCGGCCCCGCAGCCGCCGCCGGCCCGGCGACGGACAGAAGAGCAACCACGAGTACGACGAAAGCGGCCGCCCTGCGGCGCAGGGGTGTCCTGTGGTGAGCGGGGCGCGGCTGCATCAGCCGATCCCATCTCCGGAAAGCTCAGTCTTGGGAAGGTCGGTCGGGTCGCCGCCGATGGCTCGGCTGACGCGGCGGGTGGGGTCGGCGGTGGTGTTGAGCGCCTCCTGCAGACCCGGGTGGTGGTTGAGGGTGACCTTGATGATCTCCATGCCGCCGTGACCGGTGTCGCCACCGAGGCCGTCGCGGTAGATGAACTCGCGGTAGCCGAGCTGCTCGTCGCCGCGCCTGGTGCGTGGCGAGAGCCGCGCCAGGATCGACTCGTAGCCGAGCCCCTCGGGCTTGCCGAGCAGCTTGAGCGCGTCGCGCTGGGCGCTCTCGTCCTGCGTACGTCCCACGAAGGCCGCCCCGACGAAGTTGTTGATGTCGGAGCCCAGGATCGCGGAGGCGTTCTGGGTCGAGACCAGCGCAGCACAGTTGTTCTTGCGGGAGTCGCTGGAGAGCTTGTGGACGAGGGCGCGACCGGTGCCGCCGGAAGCCTGGGTGACCTCGTGGGCCTCGTCGAGCGCGAACAGCTTCCGCTCGTTGGGGTCGCTGCGGTAGATCAGGTGCAGCGCGGACCAGGCGGCCAGGGTCATGATCGGGCGCGCCATCTGCTCCTCGGCGCTCCACTCCTCGCGCGGTACGTGCTCGGGCGGGGTGTTGAGTCCCTTGAGGTTGTAGAAGGTGAACGGTGTGCCCTTCAGCTCCTCGTCGGACTGGAGGAAGTCGTTGCCGAAGAAGAGGCGGCCGAGCTCGCGCTCACGGGCGGCGGCGAGCTCGCGGCCGATCTCGTGGTCACCGCCGTCGCCCTCGAAGAGCATCTTCACGATCGTCGAGGTGTCGGCGCCGCGGTCGGCCTGCGCCTCCATGACGCGGGCGCGGATGCGCTTGAGCACCTCTTCGTTGTTGGCCAGTCCGACCGGGAGGCAGGAGCGGAGCACCGAGACGGTCAGGTCGCGGCGCTGCTGCACGGCGGCCGACCGCTCCCGGTGGAGCCGCTCGGCGAACTCGTGGTCCGACATCGCCTCGGCCCGGATCAGCTCCGGGTTGGGGTCGGGGACGACTGCGTACGGCGACAGGCTTCCCGGACGGCCGCCCAGGACATCCACGCTGCGGGCGCGGGCGGGCACCTGCTGGCCGTTGAAGACGCCGCCGCCGATCTCGGGCAGCGTCATCAGCCGCTGCAGTCGGCCGGCCGGGTCCATGGCGACGCCGTGGATGCCGGACAGGATCGACATGTAGATGACGACGCCCATCAGGGTCGACTTTCCGGAACCGGGCGTGCCCACGAGCGGGATCAGGCCGGCCTGCTCCATGACCTCGGTGAGGTACCACGGGTCCATCAGCACGGCCCGGGATGCCATCGCGGAGGTCTCGCCGAGGTAGAAGCCGCGCTTGTCGCCGACCTCGGCGGTGACCGCCGGCAGCCCGGCGGCGACCTTGAGCACCGGGAACTTCCGGGCGTGGGCTGTGCTCGCCAACGGCTCGCCGGGGACGAACTCGCGAGCCAGGTGATACTGCCCCAGCTGGCGGGTGATCTTGATCTGCGGCCGGTAGAGGTCGACGACCTTCTGCGCCTTGTCGAGCGCTTCCGCCTCGCTGCGGCCGGTGACGGCGATCCGGTACCAGCCCCTGGTGCGGGTGGACAGGCCGGTGAACTCCGAGCGCATCTCGTCCTCGACGTCGGCGGCACGGCCGGCCTGGCGGGAGAGCTGCTTGGGAGGCCGCTTGCCGTGGTCCTCGGACCAGTGGCTGACCTGGCCGTCGATGCGGCGGGTCAGGGACGCCATCTCGCGGGAGACGTCCTCCGGCGAGCGGGGCTCGACCCGGAACGACCACTCCACCGGGAAGCCGAGCGCATCGGTCTTCGCCATCCACGGCGCGTGGGTCTCCGGGACCTCGATGTCGCCGATCCGGGAGACCGTCAGCACGCACACGTGGCTGGTCTCCTGGCGGCCGCCGATGCTGCTGGTGACCTGCACCGTCGGCGCCAGCGGCTCGGCCGACCATGCGACCGACTCGAACCACTCGGCCATGTCGTCGGTGTCGAGGAAGTTCTGCTGGGCCTCGCCCGGCTCGGGCACCGGGATCTTGGCGCCCAGGGAGAGCGAACGGGCGATCATCCACTCCATGTCGTGACCGACCGCCGGCCGCGCGGAGAAGCCCGGGCGCGACATCACCCGGTTGACCGTGTCGAGGCGCTCGCTGATCGCAGCCATCTCACGCTCGGCGGCGCCGGCCGAGAACTTCGCCAGCGTCCTCACCGTCGCGTCGCGGCGGCCGAGGTCGACGCCGTAGTAGACGAGCTTGTCGGCCTGGCTGTGGGCGGCCATGTGGGCCTGGTTGCGCGCCATCATCTCCTCGAACCCGGGCTGCGGGTCGGGAGCGTTGGCGAACGCGGCGTGCGCCCAGTGACGTACGGGATAGGGGCGGGTGGTGACCCGGCCGTGGACCGTGTTGCCGACCAGGTCGGCCAGCTGGCTCGCCTGGTCGGTGATCAGGGCCTCGAGGTCGGAGTGGGCGCGGAACGACCAGGTCTGCGGCTCGGCGAGGTACCAGGCGATGATCCGGTCGCTGGTGAAGGTCAGGTGACCGCGCACCTCCTCCAGCGCCCAGCTGTCGCCTCTGGGCTCACGGACGCCCTTCGAGTCGTCGCCGCCCCGGCCGAAGACGCTCTTGCGTCCCGGCTTGGGCTTCTCGAAGCCAGGCCCGTAGGCCCGCTCCGTTCGCGGCCGCCTCATGCGGTTCCTCCGTCGTTGGGTGCGTCGTCGCCGTCGAGGCGCTTGCGGTAGTCGTCCACACTCTGCGGGCGCCCGTCAGGCGTCGCCCGCTCGTCCTGATTGTCCCTGGGACGCGTACGTCCCGAGGGCGCATCGTCGAAGTCGTCCCATTGGTCGGCGTCGTCCCATTCGTCGACGTCGTCGTCGAACCTTGGCTCCGGGGCGATCACCACTGCCGGCCTGACCGCATGCGAGAGCGGCAGCCGGGCGGGCTTGGGTGCGGGCTCCGACGCAGGCTTCGACACAGGCTTCGGTTCGGTCTTCGGTTCGGTCTTCGGGGCAGGCTGCCGAGCCGCTGGGGCGGTCGCAGGCGGTGGCGGAGGAGGTGGTGGGGGTGGCGCAGTGGGCGGTGCCGGCTGGGCTGGGGGCGGAGGCGGCGGTGCAGCGGAGGCAGCGGTCTCGGCAGCCGGAGCCGGGGGCACGGGCGGAGCGGCCGGCGCGGCCTGAGCGGCCCGAGCGGCCTGAGCGGTCGGCTCGGGGGACGGCTGCTGCGGGCGTGACACGGGCTGCTCCGGCTCCTGCCGGGCCTGCCAGGGCGCGCCTCCCTTCCACGGAACGTCGCGGGGCTCACGCGGCGAGGAGGACGGCCGGCTCGACCAGCCGCCCTTCGCCGGACGTACGCCGGTGGTGTGCTGCTGCCTCGCAGGCTGGGCCTCGGGCTGGACCGTGAGGTGGGCCGGGAGCGGCTCCTCGACGACCTTCGCCTCGATCACGGGCCGCACGGGGGCGGCCTTGCCTCGCACCGGCCGGCTCGGGGCGCTCGGCGTCGAGGTGACGACCGTCGCCGGCAGCACCCTCGGCGAGGGGGTGGCACCCGGCTGCTGGGCGAACCGCCGGCCGGGTCGTCGCATGGCCTTCGCCCAGCCGCCGCGAGGGCTCGTGGCGTGCCGGAAGGCAACCGCCGCGCCACCTGCGTACTGGGCGCTGGTCTCCACGCGTGGCGTGGTCAGCTCGTGCCAGAAGGTCATCAGCCAGGCACCGGCCGAGCTCTCCGAGCTGATGTAGTCGGAGGCCTTCATCGAGAGGTAGGAGGCGCCGATCAGCCACAGCCCCATGCTGAGCAGCGTCACCGGCATGCCGAGCTTGCGCAGCAGCACAAGCGTCAATGGCGCGATCACCAGAAAGAGGAAGATGGTGCGATAACGCATCTCCCCGATGTAGCGACGAGGGGGGCCGAGATAGGTCTGGTCGACCTCGTACAGCTCGTCGTCGTCAGGCAGCCTCATCCCCGAGATCCCTCCCTGGGTTAGCTAACGGGACCGGGTTCACCCCTTGAAGAGACCAGCCATCCACTGACCGAGGTCCGTGGCGTTGTTGCCCACGGCCAGGCCGAGGACGCCGAGACCGATGATCAGGCCACCGACGATCGTGACAGCCTTCGAGATGTTGCCGCTGCGGGCAGCCCACAGGACCGTGACGCCCAAGATCAGGACGACCAGCGTGATGATGTTGTCGGTGATCCATTCGGCCAGGCCGCCGGTGCCATACTCGGCGGCTTGCGTCGTACTTTGAATCAACTGGTGCGGTGCCATTGTTCTGCTCCCTTTCCCGAGGTGAGGTGTGGTTGCCGGATACATCCGGAAGTATTCGGTTGTCCCGTCCGGCGCAGCCCCATGCGGCACCGGTGGGTGGGGGCGCCTTGCCCCTCCCGCGGGCTGACGCAAACTCCCGGGCATCGGCATTCTGGACAAACGCCACCGCCATGTGAGACGAGCGTAGTCGCCAGACCGCCGTAGCGCACCTCGTTCCACCTGACGACACGTGCACGCCGCGCGCGTACCAGCGCTCGGCGGACCGCGTCCCCCGGACGTCATGCCGCACACCGGACCGCTGTGCGCGACACTGTCCCGCTCAGCGGTCTCCTTCGCCGTAGTCTTGCGAGGGGAGGCTAACTTCGGGGAATCTATATCCCGGAGCAACCTCGCGAGTTTCGCGCGCTTGCGTCCGGATTCGCGAATTCACTCCACATTCAATCGGATTTCTCGGGAGGACGAGCTCACATGGACAAGAAGAAGATCTTCATCGTCATCGGCGCCCTGTTCGTCGGGTTCTGGCTGTTCACCGATCCGCAAGGGCTGACCAGCACGATCTCCGCAATCGCCGGCGGCATCTGGGGCGTCACCACCGACGTCTTCGGCGGCGTGATCGGCACGATCGAGGGCTCCACCCGCTGACCTCGGCCGCAACCTACGCCGACGCACGGGCGTCGACGCGATGGACTCCTTTTTTCTCGCTGCCCGGTTTGGGGACCGATCAGCACAGATAACTGTTTGACGTCGGACACCGCGATGACAAGACTGCGCTTGTCTCGATGTCAAGATAGTTTGGAGTCGCCTTGTCCCCTCACTTCATCCGGTTGAGGGACAAGGTCCTCTCAGACGACCCGCTCATCCGGGCGATGTCGTACCAGTCGGTGTTGTCGGCCTTCGCCGAAGGCACCTTTCTCACCGGCTCGGCGGTCTTCTTCACTCAGATCGTCGGCCTCTCCGCCGCACAGGTCGGCCTCGGTCTCACGATCGCGGGCGCTGCAACCTTCTTGTTCGCCGTCCCCCTGGGCCGACTCGCGGACCGTCTCGGCACCCGGTTCAGCTGGATCGCCGGTGCCGTCCTCCAGGCGCTGCTGTTCGGTGCCTGGGTGCTGGTAGGCAACTTCGCGGCGTACGTCGCCGTCGAGGTGCTCCTCGCACTCGCCTCCTCCTGGCAGAAGTCGGGCCGCGACGCCTACCGGATCTCGGTCTTCCCCGCGGCGACCCGGGTGCGCGGGTTCGCCTACATGCGGGCCGCCCGCAACGTCGGCTACACGCTCGGCGCCCTGGCCAGCGGTCTCGCCCTGGCCGCCGACTCAAACACCCTGATCAAGGCCGTCCCGCTGATGACCGCCGTGGTGCTGCTGGTCAACGCCTACTGGATCTCGCGCCTCCCCCGCCTCGCCACCGCTGCCTCGCCCGGCGACATGAAGCCCGATGTACGCGACCGCCTCGGCGCCCTGCGCAACCGCGCGTTCCTCGCGACGACCTTCTTCGACGGCGTGCTCGGCACCCATCAGGTCCTGCTCAACGTCGTCATCCCGCTGTGGCTGGTCCAGGAGACCGACGCCCCGCGGGTGCTGCTGGCGTGGCTGTTCGGCACCAACACCGTCATGGCCGTCGGGCTGCAGGTCATCGCCGCCCGTGGCGTCACCGACGTGACGACGTCCCTCAAGGCCCAGCGCCGCGGCGCGCTCTGCTTCCTGGCCTCCTGCGCGATCATCGCGGTCACCCACGACACCGTCGGCCTGATCACGATCGCCCTCGTCTGGATCGGCCATGTGACCGTCACCGGCGCCGAGCTCTTCCAGTCCGCCGGCGAGTGGGGCCTGGTCGCCGATCTCTCCGACCCGGAGCACCGTGGCGACTACCAGGGCGCCGCCCAGGTCGGCTACACCCTCGGCACCGTCTGGGCCCCCGCGGCGTACACCTTCCTGGCGATGGAGCTCGGCCACCTCGGCTGGGCCATCATCGCGGGGATCATCGTCGTCGCCGCGGTCGGCGTCCACCCCTCCGCCCGCGCCGCCGAGCGCTACCTCGCCCGGCGTACCCAGCCCGTCCCCGAGCCGGCATAGCTGCTTCCGGAGGTGGCTGCTCCGGGGGCCGTTTCGGGGGCCGTTTCGGTGTAACACGTCGTTCGTAGGACTACTCGCCCTAATAGAACGACCGGATAGTCCTACGAACAGCGTGTTACACGCGACCGTGCGCCACCTCGGGCCACTCGCTCTCCACAGGCTCGCCTCGTATCGGGGTTATCCACAGGGCGCCGTTGAGCGCCGGCGAGTGTCGGATCCGCGCCACAGGCTGTGGCTATGAACCCACGTACCCAAGCGCTCATGGCGGCCAACCATGGCCTCATCACTCGCAGCCAGGCACTCTCATCCGGTCTCGATCTCGACACGCTCTATCGACTCGTCGAGAGCGGCACGTGGACGGCCGTACGCCGCGGCGTCTACGCCGAACGCACCTACGTCGAGAGCATCACCCTGCCCACAGACAGGCGACGCCTTCTCGATCGGGCAGCCTGTGCGGCCATCACAGTTCCGTTCGTACGAAGCCACGAAACGGCAGCCCTTGAGCTCGAGATGGGCATCCTCCTACCCGTGAAGGCCCAGACCCATGTCACTCGCCAACCCGTGGTCGGCACCCACAACAAGTGGGGCGTGAAGCACCACCTTGCGCCCTACTCCGAGGATCAGGTCGTGGAGGCGAACGGGTTCAACGTGCTCGGTCTTGCCCGGACGGCGATCGACATCGCTCGCGAGCACGGACGGCCGTACGGGGTCGTGGCCGTCGACTCCGCCCGGCGGATGGGCGTATCCGTCGACGAGCTCTGGGAAGTCCTCGAACACATGAGAAATTGGCCCAACCGCCGCCTGGCCCGGGAGGCCATCGAACTCTCGTACGCCGGGGCCGAGTCGGTTGGGGAGTCACTCACCCGGGACGTACTCGAAGAGCTCGGGCTGACAGGCATCGAGACCCAGTTCGAGATCACGGACGGCGTACGCACTGCTCGATTCGATCTCCGGGTGGGTCGTCACATCTTCGAGTTCGACGGCCGGAGCAAGTATGTCTCCACCGCAGATGGAGGCCTGGCGCTCCGGTCGGTCGACGACATCCTCGCCGAGGAGAAAAGCCGACAAGACTGGGCCCACGGCTTTCATCTCGGCATGTCACGGGTCGAATGGGCCGATCTCTTCGGCCGGCAGCGCGACTACCTCAAGGACCGCCTGGATCGGGAGTACCTAGCCACCTGCCGAGCCTTCGGCACCGACATCTCAGACCTGGAGCGGTTCCGCGTACGTCGTTCGAGAGCTGCCTGATTCCGCGACGCCCCTGATGTAACACGTCGTTCGTAGGACTACTCGCCCTATCAGAACGACCGGATAGTCCTACGAACAGCGTGTTACAGCGAGGGCGACGCAACTCAGACGAACAGCAGAGGTACGCCGACCAGCAGCCCCCACACCAGCGTGGCCAGCCCGGTCTGCTGGAGGACGGGGATCAGGCGGGGGCCGAGGTTGGTGCGGTCGAGGATGGTGCGTACGCCCTGAGCGGCGACCGAGATGAACCCAAGACCGAGCAGCGCCCACCAGGAGGTCGTCAGGGCCACGAGCACGACGGAGATGGCGGCGACGGCCACGAGGGCGACGTAGAGCCAGCGGGTGCGTGCGTCGCCGAGGCGTACGGCGAGGGTGATCTTCCCCGACTCGGTGTCGCCGGGGATGTCGCGGAGGTTGTTGGCGACGAGGAGCGCGGAGGTGATCGCGCCGATCCCGACACCGGCCCACAGCGCGCCCCACTCCCAGGTCTGCGTCTGGACGTAGGTCGTGCCGATGACCGCGACGAGTCCGAAGAAGACGAAGACCATGACCTCGCCGAGGCCGGCGTAGCCGTAAGGGCGCGAGCCGCCGGTGTAGTACCAGGCCGCGATCATGCAGACCAGGCCCACGAGGATCAGCCACCAGGCCGAGGTCAGCGCCAGCACCAGGCCCGCGACCGCGGCGATCCCGAAGGCGATGAACGCGGCGCGCTTGACCGACGACGGCGTGGCGAGGCCGGAGCCGGTCAGCCGCAGCGGGCCCACGCGCTCGTCGTCGGTCCCCCGGATCCCGTCGGAGTAGTCGTTGGCGTAGTTGACCGCGACCTGCAGCGCCAGCGCCACCACGAGAGCGAGCAGCGCCTTCCACCAGACCAAGCCACCGGCGTACGCAGCCACCCCGGTGCCGGCGATGACCGGCGCGAGCGCCGCGGGGAGGGTGCGAGGACGGGCTCCCTGGAGCCACTGAGCAGAGTTTGCCACCCCGCTATTCAACACCGACGGCTCGTTGCAGGTGCCGCGGGGATGTAACACGTTGTTCGTAGGACTACTCGCCCTATCTGAGCGACCGGATAGTCCTACGAACAGCGTGTTACACGAGCTCACGCCAACCCCGAAAACCCAGCGACCCCTGCCCGGGGGGAGGCAGGGGTCGCGGGGTGGGGGTGTGGGGGATGGATCAGGTCTTCGGAGGATCGTTGGAGTCGACGCTGAGCTCGGCCTCCATGGCCTCGATCTCCTCGGCCAGCTTGTCGGGCGGCGGAGCGCTGGGCTCGGCAGCCTCGGCACCGGCACCACCGGACCCGGCGGTGCGGCGCTTGTTCCACACGTCGAAGGCGACGGCGAGCAGGAGCACGAGGCCCTTGATGGCCTGCTGCCAGTCGATGGAGACACCGAGCAGCGACATGCCGTTGTTGAGGACACCCATGACGAGACCACCGATGATCGCGCCGACGACGGTGCCGACACCACCGGTGACGGCCGCGCCACCGATGAAGGCGGCGGCGATCGCGTCGAGCTCGAAGTTGACGCCGGCCTTGGGGTTGGCCGCGGTCAGGCGGGCGGTCGTGACCAGGCCCGCGAGGCCGGACAGCAGCCCCATGTTCATCATGACCAGGAAGTCGACCCGCTTGGTGTTGACGCCGGACATCGTGGCGGCGTCGACGTTGCCGCCGATCGCGTAGACGTGCCGGCCGAAGACGGTCTTGTTCATGATGAACGTGTAGACCACGATCAGCCCGGCCAGGATCAGCCCGACGATCGGCAGCCCGCGCGCGTCGGCGAGCAGGTAGGCGAAGTACATGATCACGATCGTCAGCAGCGCCAGCTTCACCACGAAGAGCGGGAAGGGCAGGACGTCGAAGTTGTACGCCATCTGGGCGTTGCGGCGACGCACCTCGAGGAAGATCAGCACACCGACGGCGGCCACCGCGATGAGGAGCGTCAGGTTGTGGAACCCGGTGTCCGGCCCGATCTCGGGCAGGAAGCCGTTGCCGATGGCCTTGAACTGCTCGGGCAGACCACCGACGGTCGCGCCCTTGAGCACGACCAGGGTCAGACCGCGGAAGAGCAGCATCGAGGCCAGCGTGACGATGAACGCCGGGATCCCGACGTACGCCACCCAGAAACCGTGCCAGGCACCGATGGCGGTGCCGATCAGCAGGCCGAGGAAGACGGCGACCCACCACGGGAAGTCGTACTGGGTCATCATGATCGCCGCGGCGGCGCCGACGAAAGCGGCCACGGAGCCGACCGAGAGGTCGATGTGACGCGCCACGATCACGATCACCATGCCGATGGCCAGGATCAGGATCTGGGCGTTCTGGACGACCAGGTTGGAGACGTTGAGCGGCTTGAGCAGCACGCCCTCGGTCGAGATCTGGAAGAGGATGACGATCGCCGCCAGAGCGATGATCATCCCGTACTGGCGGACGTTCCCGCGCAGCGTGTTGAGCAGGGCATTCATCGGGGGTTACTTCCTCGCGTCCGCGGTCATGTAGCGCATCAGGGACTCCTGGGTGGCCTCTGAGCGGTCGAACTCATGGGTGATCACGCCCTCGGCGAGCGTGTAGATGCGATCACACAGGCCGAGCAGCTCGGGCAGCTCGGAGGAGATCACCAGTACGCCGCGACCGCTGCGGGCGAGCTCCTGGATGATCCCGTAGATCTCGTACTTGGCGCCGACGTCGATGCCTCGGGTCGGCTCGTCGAGGATCAGCAGCTTCGGGTCGGTGTACATCCACTTGGACAGCACCACCTTCTGCTGGTTGCCGCCGGAGAGCTTCCCGACCCCGGCGGTGATCGAGGGCGCCTTGATGTTGAGGTTCTTGCGGTAGCCCTCGGCGACCACGACCTCCTTGTGCTCGTCGACGACGAGCCCGGAGCGCAGCTTCTTCAGCGCCGCCGCGGTGATCGAGGTCTTGATGTCGTCGATGAGGTTGAGCCCCAGGCCCTTGCGGTCCTCCGAGACGTACGCGATGCCGGCATCGATCGCCTGGGTGACCGTGTTGAGCTGCAGCTCCTCGCCGTCCAGCACCAGCGAGCCGGAGGTCCGGGAGCCGTAGGAGCGCCCGAAGATCGACCGCGCGAGCTCCGTACGTCCCGCGCCCATCATCCCCGCGATGCCGACGATCTCGCCGGCTCGCACGGACAGGTTGGCCTGGCGGATGACCTCACGGTGGCTGTCCTGAGGGTGCATGACGGTCCAGTCGCGCACCTCGAAGAGGACGTCCCCGATGGAGGGGGTGTGATCGGGGAAGCGGTTCTCGAGGTCGCGGCCGACCATCCCGCGGATGATCCGGTCCTCGTCGACGCCACCGCCGGCAACGGAGAGGGTCTCGATGCTCTGGCCGTCACGGATGATCGTGATCTCGTCGGCGATCTGCTCGATCTCGTTCAGCTTGTGGCTGATCATGATCGAGGTGATCCCCTTCTCCTTCAGCCCCTCCAGGAGCGCGAGGAGGTGCTGGGAGTCGTCGTCGTTGAGGGCGGCGGTCGGCTCGTCGAGGATGAGCAGCTTGACCTCCTTCGAGAGCGCCTTGGCGATCTCGACCAGTTGCTGCTTGCCGATGCCGAGGTTCTTCACCGGCGTCAGCGGGTTCTCCCGCAGGCCGACCCGCGCGAGCAGGTCGATCGCCTCGCGGTTGGCGCGGCCCCAGTCGATGATGCCGCGCTTGGCGGTCTCGTTGCCGAGGAAGATGTTCTCCGCGATCGAGAGCTCGGGGATGAGGGCGAGCTCCTGGTGGATGATCACGATGCCGGCGGCTTCGCTCTGCCGGATGTTGGCGAACTTCGCGGTCTCGCCCTCGAAGACGATGTCGCCGCTGTAGGTGCCGTGGGGGTAGACCCCGCTGAGCACCTTCATCAGGGTGCTCTTGCCGGCGCCGTTCTCACCGCAGATCGCGTGGATGTCACCGCGGTTGACGACGAGGTTGACGTCGGAGAGCGCCTTGACGCCGGGGAACTCCTTGGTGATGCCGCGCATCTCCAGGATCGGTGAGCTCATGTGGTTCCTGCTATCTGGCCAGGTGCANAACTCTCCGATAAAGTAGTTTGACTGACTACGCACATCGCTGTGCGATTTATTTAAAACTTTGAATTAACAGGTACGTTTTGTCTTGTTTAGTTTTCAAAGAACTTTGTCCACCGCTCTTGAAGCGACTTAATTATCTTAACACATCAGTGTTAGTGCCGTCAACAACTTTTTAAAATTTCTTTTTCAAAAATTCGTTTCGTCATCAGCGACGTATATTAGAATACCACCCTTAATCCGACATGTCAACAATAATCGACAAATTAAATGATGAAGCGTTTAATGACTATCAAAGCAGCGATGCCGGGAATCCCCAGAATCCCGCTGATGCCCGTTGTAATCAGGTTAACAGGGATATGAATACCGAGACTGCCTCCGAACAAGTTCACACCCACCAGCAAAATCGCGCCGGCAATAAACTTAATCGCAGTCACACCAATCCATCTTAGCGGTTTTGAAGATACTCCCCATAAAAAAAGCAAAGCAACCAGACCGACAATCAAACCGATAATGAAAAAAGGCTCCATGAATCTTCCCCCTCGCTTGTTTAGTACAAGCTTATGAGAAGACCCCGGAGAATAGACCTTTTACTTCCATCTGCTCATTTTCAAATTCCGCTGCTTCGCTTCTTTTAAATAGAAAAAGTATTTAGATTCAGCGACTTTCAGCTCAAACAACACCTCAGCGGAGGGCTCGAGACTTTTCTCGACCAGACTCTTCTGCCTGTTCCATTCTTCTTTTTGTTTAAAGAGCTGTTCTATCAGCTTCTCGTCAAACTCTTTTCTTAATGTATTTCTGCGAAGAAAACCCATGCCTTGCCTTTTCCTCCCTTACAATTCACGTCTTCCTTCAAGAGCTTTTGAAAGAGTGACCTCATCAGCATATTCCAAATCACCGCCGACGGGCAGACCGTGGGCAATACGGGAGAGCTTGATGCCTGAGGGCTTTAACAGCCTTGATATATACATCGCTGTTGCTTCCCCTTCAATATTAGGGTTGGTTGCGAGAATGACTTCTGTCACTTGATCATCCTGAAGACGTTTCAGCAGCTCCGGAATCTTAATATCCTCCGGGCCGATGCCGTCCATTGGTGAAATCGCGCCGTGAAGAACATGATACTGGCCGTTATATTCCTTCATTTTCTCCATTGCGATAACATCCTTAGGGTCCTGCACGACACAAATAACAGACTTATCCCTTCTTGTGTCCTCACATATATAACAAGGGTCCTGATCTGTAATATGTCCGCAAATCGAACAATATGTCAGGTTGCGCTTCGCATTTACTAATGCTTTCGCGAAATCTAATACCACGTCTTCTTTCATACCTAGAACAAAAAAAGCCAGACGAACCGCTGTTTTCGGTCCGATCCCTGGCAATTTCATAAAGCTGTCAATCAGCTTTGATATTGGTTCAGGATACTGCATGTTTATTTATCCCCCTAGAATAAACCCGGTATGTTCATTCCTTTTGTAAATTGTCCCATTGTCTCATTCGTCATGTCATCCACTTTTTTGAGGGCGTCGTTTGTTGCGGCAAGAATCAGGTCCTGAAGCATTTCGATATCTTCCGGATCAACGACTTCTTCTTTAATGGCAACGTCTACAACTTCTTTTTGGCCGTTGACTTTTACAGTCACCATTCCGCCGCCCGCTGTGCCTTCAAGCACTTTTTCAGCAAGCTCCTCCTGAGCCTTCGCCATATCCTTTTGCATTTTTTGCATTTGTTTCATCATTTTTTGCATGTTTCCCATTCCGCCACGCATATTCAATCACTCTCTTTCATCTTATTAGTCTTTTATTTCGATTAAATCCGCTCCGACAAGTTTCTTCGCCTCTGCAATCAGCGGATCTTCTTCAGCCGGTTCGTTTGATCCTTCACTTTCCTGCTGGTGATCATTTAAAAATTCTTCTCTTATTTTACCCCATTGTGCTTCCGGAACGCCAATCAAATCCATTCTTTTCCCGAGCATTGATTCGAGAATCTGTTCAAGATTCGTACGGACTCCGTTATTGTCTTCTGCAACCATTTTACAATGGATTTCGTATTTAAATTTAAGCACAAATGCCTTTTGAGCAGCAGCCACCGGTTCACTGTCATTCAAAAGAGCNCGGCGCGGGTCCGCGAAGCCCGCCCGGCCGTCAGGCTCGGCGTAGTCGTCGTAACCGGCGTCTGCGTAGCCGGTCTCGTCGTAGGCATAGCCGTCCTCGGCGTACTCCTCGGCGTAGTCGTCGTAGCCGTCGTCATAGCCGTAGTCGTCGTGGCCGGAGGCTGCGGCGCGCTGCTCCTTGAGCCGGCGGGCGAGCAGGTAGAGGCCCGCGATCGCGGCGAGCCAGATCCCGAAGAGCCCGATCACGCCCGGGATGTCGCCGCCGAGGAAGAACGACGACGGCGAGGCGAGGAAGAGGGCCCAGACCAGGAGGCCGGCTGCGCCGGCGTACAGGTGGATCTTGGGCGGCAGCCCCGCCTCCTGCGGCTGCAGGAGATGTGGCTTCAGATAGGTGAGCGCGACGATCACCGCGACCAGGGCGGTCACGGCGTAGACGAGTACGGCAGCGAAGCTCACGGCAGCGATTCTGTCCTAGTCGTCGGGCGAGCCCGAATCGGGCTCGGGCGTATGTGATGTGAGTCCCCCGACTCCGACCTCGGCACCGGCATCCCCGGCCGCGGTCGACTCACGCCATTCTGCCTCCTCGGCAAGGCGGGCGATCAGAGCGTCCACCTCGTCCATCCGGTAGCCGCGGAGGGCCACCGAGAAACGTACGTGACGCAGGTCTGCCGCCTCCAGGACGCGGTCGCGGGGCACCAGAGCGTCGGGCTGGTCGCCGTACTCCTCCCCCATCGGCGCGCCTGTCCCGGCGGCTACGAGGGCGACTCCTCCGAGAGCCAGCACGATGAGTGCCGCGAAGATCCAACCCATCGCCTCAGTCACGCGCCTTCTGCATCAGCTCGACCGCCTCGTCCACGTCGTCGGTGAGGGTGATCATGTCCAGGTCGCTCTGCTTGATCCGACCGTCGGCCAGCATCGTCTCGCGCATCCAGTCGAGCAGCCCCTGCCAGTGTTCGACGCCCATCAGCACGATCGGGAACTGGGTGATCTTCTTGGTCTGGGAGAGCGTCATCGCCTCGAAGAGCTCGTCCATGGTGCCGAGACCGCCGGGCATGACGATGTAGCCCTGGGAGTACTTCACGAACATCATCTTCCGCACGAAGAAGTAGCGGAAGTTGAGCCCGAAGTTGACGTAGTCGTTGAGCCTGGCCTCGAAGGGCAGCTCGATGCCGAGGCCGATCGACTCGCCACCGGCCTCGAGAGCGCCCTTGTTGGCCGCCTCCATCGTGCCCGGGCCACCGCCGGTGATCACCACGAAGCCGGCCTCGGCCAGGCCCCGGCCGATCGCCTCGGCCTGGGCGTAGGTCGGGTGGTCCTGGGGCGTGCGCGCCGACCCGAAGACGCTGATCGCCGGACCGATCTCGGAGAGGTCGTTGAATCCCTCGACGAACTCGGCCTGGATCTTCATGACCCGCCACGGATCGGTGTGGACCCAGTCGCCGTGGCCGGAGCTGTCCAGCAGTCGCTGGTCGGTGGTGCTGCCGGCGGGGCGCCCCTTGGTGGGGCGTGGGCCGGAGCCGCTGCGTCGGGTCATGCGGTCAACCAATCACGAAGGGCCTGCTCGCACGCGGTGATCTCGGAGATCCGCACGTGCTCGTCGGCCTTGTGGGCGAACATCGGGTCACCTGGACCATAGTTGACCGCCGGTATGCCGAGAACCGTGAACCGCGCCACATCGGTCCAGCCGAACTTGGGCCCGACCTCGCCGCCGACGGCAGCGATGAAGTCCTTCGCCGCCGGCCGGTCCAGGCCGGGCAGCGCACCCGGGGCCGAGTCGGTCAGGGTGACGTCGTAGCCCTCGAAGAACTCGGTCACGAACGCCAGCGCCTCCTCCTCGCTCCGGTCCGGCGCGAAGCGGAAGTTGACCGTCACCACGCACTCGTCGGGGATCACGTTGCCGGCCACTCCCCCGGCGACGAAGACCGCGTTGAGGCCCTCGTGATACTCCAGCCCGTCGATGACCGGCTTGCGCGGGACGTACGACTCCAGGCGGCGGAGCACCTCGCCGGCCTTGTGGATCGCGTTGACGCCGCGCCAGGAGCGGGCGCTGTGGGAGCGCTCGCCGGTGGTGCGTACCTCCACCCGCAGCGTGCCCTGGCAGCCGGCCTCGACGCCGGCGTTCGAGGGCTCCATCAGGATCGCGAAATCTCCGGCGAGGAGGTCGGGCTCGCTGGCCGCGAGCTTGCCGAGACCGTTGTGGACCGCCTCGATCTCCTCCGCGTCGTAGAAGACGTACGTCACGTCGCGGTTCGGCGTCCGCAGGGTCGCGGCGAGCTTGAGGATGACCGCGTCGCCGGACTTCATGTCGCACGCGCCGAGGCCATGGAGGATGCCGGTGGCCTCGTCGAGGCGGCTCGGGAAGTTGCCGTTGACCGGCACCGTGTCGAGGTGGCCGGCGATGACGATGCGCTCGGGAAGGCCGAGGTCGGTGCGCGCCACGATCGAGTTGCCCCGCCGCTCGACGACGAGGTGGTCGTACGCAGCCAGCGCCCGCTCCACGGCGTCGGCCAGCTCGAGCTCGTTGAGGCTCACCGAGTCGATGTCCATCAGCTGCCGGGTCAGCGTCACCACGTCGGTCGTCAGGTCGATCTCGGGAGTGTCAGGACTGGTTGTCACAGGCGCTAGTCAACCAGCCCGTCATGAGAGATCGTCGGCCGCACCGGTTGACCGGCGGTCGACGTGCGCGAGCACGCCGTCGATGATCCGGGCCAGCCCGTAGTCGAGCTCTCGCGCAGGGTCGGTGGCCGCCTGGTAGGCCTCGCCGGCGGCGGTGCCGACCCGGTTGGCCAGCGGATAGTGGCTGCCCGCCATGACCTCGCTCAGCGTGTCGTAGTTGGCCTCCCACCACTCCGACTCGGTCATCCCGGTGACCTGCTCGGCGCGGCGCTTCATGAGCTCGCTGCGGGCGATGTTGCCCGCGAAGCCGATCAGCACGGCGACCGTCTGGTCCATCTCCAGGTCGGAGAGCCCGAGACCGTCGACGGCCCGCAGCTGCCACTCGTAGCGGTCGCTCATGTTGGGCCCGAGCCAGGGGCGTACGTCCTGCACCTCGAGCAGCCACGGATGGGCCCGGAGCTCGTCGTGGGTGAGGTTGGCGACGAGCTCGAGGCGTTTGCGCGGATCCGCGGGCAGCTCCGGCAGCTCGGCGCGGCCGGTCACCTGGTCGGCCATGAGCACCAGCAGCGCATCCCGGTTGGGCACGTAGGAGTAGAGCGTCATCGCACCCAGGCCGAAGCGCTGGGCGATCGCGCGCATCGTCACGGCAGCCAGGCCCTCGGCGTCGGCGAGGTCGATCGCGGCGTCGACGATCTCGTCGACGCTCACCTTCTGCTTCGGGCCCCGCTTCGGCTTGGGCTCCTCGCGCGCCCCGCTCCGATGGCGCCACAGCAGGCGAAGGGAGGGGTCCGACTGGTCTGGCTGGTCCGGCACGTCGCTCATCGTAACCTCATCCGGAATAATTTCGTACGTCGTACGGAACAAATGCTACAGTCACCCCGTTGACATCTTCGTACAGCGTACGAAATTGGAGGAACGTGTATGCCGAACGACGCGAAGCCGGTCCCGCCGCGCTGGCTCAAGCCGATGAACAAGGTCTTCATGACCCTGTCGAAGACCGGGCTCGGGATGAAGGAGCTGCCGGTGCTCACCGTGCCGGGCCGCGCGAGCGGCAAACCCCGCAGCACCCCCCTCTCGGTCCTGGACCTGGACGGACGCCGCTATCTGCTCGAAGGCTTTCCGGGAGCCGACTGGGCCCGCAACGTACGTGCCGCCGCCGGCCGCGCCACTCTCCGGATCGGCAAAGACACCGAGCAGGTGCGTCTCGTGGAGGTGGAGCGCGAGGAGGCGTTGACCGTGCTCCGGGCCTGGCCGGAGCGGATGACGGACGGCGCGAAGATCATGCTCGACGCCGGTGTGGTCACGGCGGTGACGCCGGAGGCGTTCGAGGCGGTCGCCGGCCGCTGCGGCGTGTTCCGGATCGAGGTGGGCCGATGACCTCGACTCCCCTGTCCGCGCGCGGCGTGGGCAAGCGCTACCGCGACACCCAGGCGCTCGACGGCCTCGACCTCGAGGTCGCCGCCGGCACCGTGCACGCCCTGCTCGGACCCAACGGCGCCGGCAAGTCGACCGCGGTGAACGTCTTCGCGACCCTGACCCGACCTGATGCCGGCGAGGTGCGCGTCGGCGGTCACGATGCCGTACGCCACCCCGCCCAGGTCCGCTCCACGATCGGCCTGGTCGGGCAGAGCGCCGCGCTCGACGAGGCCCTCCACGGCCGGGAGAACCTGGTGATGTTCGGCCGCCTGCACGGCCTGCCGAAACCCGATGCCGTACGCCGCGCCGGCGAGCTCCTCGACGCCTTCGGCCTCACCGAGGCCGCCGACCGGAAGGTCTCGGGCTACTCCGGCGGGATGCGGCGGCGCCTCGACATCGCCGCCGGTCTGGTCACCCGTCCGCGGATCCTCTTCCTCGACGAGCCGACCACCGGGTTGGACCCGCGCGGCCGTCACGAGGTCTGGGAGATGGTGCGGCAGGTGGTCGCCGACGGGACGACGGTGCTACTGACCACGCAGTACCTGGACGAGGCCGACCAGCTCGCCGGCATGGTCACCGTGCTCGGCGCGGGCCGGGTGATCGCCGAGGGCACCCCGTCTGCGCTCAAGAGCGATCTCGGCGGTGACCGGGTGATCATCACCGCGACGGGGCCGGACGACCTCGCCCGGATGGCCGGCGTCCTCGGCTCCCTCGCCGTCGTCGACCCCGACCGGCACGAGGTCACCGTCGAGGCCGGCGCGGCCGGCGGCGGTGCCGCGGTCGTGGAGGTCGTACGCACCCTCGACTCCGCCGGCATCACGGTCGACGACGTGCTGCTGCGCAGACCGACCCTGGACGAGGTGTTCCTCCACCTGACCGCCCCCGGCCACGTACCCGATCCTGAAGGAGCCGCCCGATGACTGATCTGACCTCAGGTCTGTCCTCCACCCTGCGACAGACCGTGACCCAGACCTGGGTGATCACCCTCCGCGACCTCAAGCACTGGCAGCGCGAGCCGTGGGGACCGGTGTTCGGGATCCTGTTCGCGATCATGATGCTGCTGATCTTCGGCTACCTGTTCGGCGGCGCGATCGAGATGCCGGGCGGCGGGTCGTACCTGCCCTATCTGCTGCCCGGAGTGCTCGCGCTGACGATGATGTTCGGCATCGACGGCACCATGGCCGTGGTCACCGAGGACACCAAGCGCGGCGTCACCAACCGGTTCCGGTCGCTGCCGATGAGCGGTCTCGCGGTGCCGCTGGGGCGGGCGATCGCCGACCTCGGCAACTCGGCGGTCCAGCTGGGTGTCCTGATGCTCGGCGGGCTGCTGATCGGGTGGCGGATCGAGGGCACGTTCCTCGAGGCGGTCGCCGCGGTCGGGCTCCTGCTCTGGCTGCGGCTGGCGATGCTGTGGCTGGGCATCTTCCTCGGCCTGACCCTGCGGATGGAGGGTGCGCTGACGATGGTGCAGGTGCTGGTGTGGCCGCTGGGGTTCTGCTCGAGCCTGTTCGTCTCGCCCGAGACGATGCCCGGCTGGCTCGGCTTCCTCGCCGCCTGGAACCCGGTCTCGGCGACCGCTACCGCCTGCCGCGACCTCTTCGGCAACCCGACCGGGATCACCTCCGGCGTGCTCGCCGACCACGCGACGCTTCTGGCGCTCGCCTGGCCCGCGGTCCTGCTGGCGGTCTTCGTCCCGCTCTCCGTCCGCGCGTTCCGGCGCCTGGGCTGAGAACGGGCCCGGGAAGGCGATGCCTTCCCGGGCCCGTTGGCGAATGGGTGGGGTCAGGCAGTGGCCGGCTCGAGGCCGTCGGGCTCCTCCACGGCCTTCGCCTTCACCGACGCGACGGCCCGGGTCAGCGACCCGAGCGCGAAGGCGACGAAGAGCAGTACGACGCCCAGGCCCGCGACCAGCGCGGAGAGACCGAAGGCGGTGACCGCGGTCAGCAGGGAAGCGCGTACGAACGACGACTCCGCCGCGACCTCGCGGATCGGGTCCTCCTGCTCGAGCTCGGCGTACGTCTTGCCCTTGGTGATCCCCAGGGCGTGCTTCTCGACGGTGGCCGCCTGGGCGTAGGCCGAGAACGGCCCGTCGACGTGGTCTCCGGCGAGGAAGGAGGCGTCGTCGGCGACGGTGATCCCCTGCGCCTTCAATTGGGTGTGGGCCAGGTAGTAGGTGGCGGCGCCACTGGCGATGAACAGGAGCCCGAACAGCCCGATCAGGGGGCTCAGCAGCTTCGCGATCCGAGGTTTGCGGGTCATGCCGACTAAGGCTCGCCTGACTTACTTTGGATTGATAGCCCTGGAGGGTGTGATCTTCGTCGTGCAGAACTTTTTTCGCGGGACCTGTCGGATCGGTGTCGGGCCGTTCGTGGAGTGAGTGAGAAGCGGCCGTACGGGCCGCGACAAACCACCACCGGACGAGAGGCACCATCATGAGCACCAGCACCTACACCCAGGCCACGACCACCTCCCGCGGTCAGTTCGCTGCGCGGATGCCGGTCTGGCTCGTCAGCGTCACCGCCGTCCTTGTCGGCGCCCTGGTCACCGGCGTCTACGAGTTCTTCGCCCGCGCGGTCGGAGTGCCGTTCAATGTCGCACTCCCCGGCACCGGCGTCGATCCCGCCGCGATCCCCGCGACCGGGCTCGCCTGGGCCGTCGCCGAGCTCGGCCTGATCGGCATCATCATCGCCGTCTGCCTGGCCCGCTTCACCAAGCGTCCGCGCTCGACCTGGAAGCGCACCGCCTGGACCCTGACGGCGCTCTCGATGGTGCCCAGCCTGATCGCCGTCACCGACTCCTACGCCACCAACATCATGCTGGTGATCTCTCACCTCGTCGCCGCGGTGGTGATCATCCCCGTCATCGCCGCCCGGCTCGCGGAGCGCAACCCGCGCCGCGCCTGAGGTGTCTGCCGACGTCAGCCCGGTGGTCGGCGAGCGATGATCAGCTCGCCGACACCGGGCATCGGCGTCGTCTCGACCGTGAACCCCGCGTTGGCCAGGTCGGCGAAGAGCGCCGGCCTGGGATGAGTGCGGTAGTACATGACGAACTTCGGCCGCCACACCGCATTGCGCACCCGCATCACCAGGTCGAAGCCGGAAAGCAACCAGTAGGCCGGGTTGGTCGGCCCCGGCGCCCGGCTGACCGGCAGCGCGAACACCCCGCCCGGTCGCAGCGCCCGATGGATGCCGTCGAAGAGCGCCGGCCGCTCCTCCGGCAGGAAGTGCCCCAGCGCCCCGAAGCTCACCACCAGGTCGTACGCAGCCTCGAACGGCAGCGCGCGAGCATCCGCCCGCACCAGATCGGCGTCGGGGTGAGCGGCCCTGGCCTGCTCGAGCATCCCCATGCTGAAGTCGACCCCCGTCGGCCGCTCCGCGGTCGCCTCCGCGAGCAGCTCCAGCCCCGCCCCGGTGCCAGTGCACACATCGAGCCCTCGCTCGAACGGCCCGTACTCCCGCAGGGCGGTGATGGTCGCGGCCAGCATCCAGTCCGGCGTCCGGAACGGGGTCGCGTCGAACTTCGGCGCCAGCAGGTCGTAGCCGTGCTCCACCGACGACAGCGCCTGCACCACCAGCTCGCGAAACGTCGGCCCCTGCACGCCACAAACCTAGCCCGACCTAGGAGGGTAGGGGCCGGATATGGGCTACAGCCCTCCTAGATTCCCAGCTGACAGTCCTCGCCACAGAGGGTTGGTCGCTTCTTCCAGCCGGCTTTCGCCAGGATTCTGGCGATCCTCGTCGCTGTGCGACATGGCGTCCCGTAGATCTGCCGCCAACGCAGTCTTGCCGTCATACGGTTCGCCAGGGCGAGGTCGTCGAGATCCCTGTCGGCGTCCTTTCCCTGGTCGTCCCACGAGTCGTGACCGATACGACCGTCGAGCTCGACCACCAGCCCATACGCCTCGTAGTCGATGTCGCGATACTGGTTGCCGCCTGAGGTGCGCCTGAGCGCTTGGCGAGTGCCGAGCGGGAGCCCGTGGGCGCGTTCCACCTTGGTGAGGTAGCCGTGCTCGAGGACCGAGTCGGCTCCCGTCGCGAGATCGTGGAGCACTTCCGCGATCCAGGCACGCCGGCGGAGCCTCGGAAACCGGTTCAGCGCCATGCGTACCTCGCCGACGCTCACGCCACGGCGCCCGATCCCGCGCCCGAGCACGCCGATCACATCGATCTCGTCGCTGGCCTCGCCTGCCATCAGCAGCAGGTTGTCCTCGAACCGCAACCGAGGCAGGACATCGGGGAACATGTGGTCGGCGAGGTCGACCATACGATGGAGAACGATCCCCGGCTGTGGGTCGACCCGACGCTTCTGGTCGATGGCGACATGGATCGGATCGCTCTCCCGCTGCGTCCCTGGCGCCGCCAGCGTGGGCCCGCAGATCGCCGACTTGCCGGCGTAGAGGATCGCCGCCCAGCTGCGCTGCTCGAAGGTCAGCGGGCCGGTGTGGTTCACATAGACACGTGGATGCACGCGGCGCAGCTCGTTGTGGCGTACGGCGGCCTTGATCTCCGACTTCGTCCAGCCGGACTCGGTGAGCTGGGCGCGCGAGACCACCCCTGCCTGCAGCTGCAGGAGGGTCGAGTACCACTCGAAGTCGACAACAGCACCCACACCGATGACGCTAACGTTGCCCACCGACACCGGCCCCTCAGAACCTAGGAGGGCCGGAGCCGATATACGGCCCCGGCCCTCCTAGGTCGTGCTGCTACTGGACGGATCTCGACCCGCTTCGCGGGTTCGCAGGCTCAGACTTTGGCGACCGCGATCTGGGCCTTTTCGCCGTCGCCCAGGTCGACCGGG
The DNA here is from genome assembly GCF_042788075.1 of Nocardioides sp. YIM B13467. Lineage (NCBI taxonomy): Bacteria > Bacillati > Actinomycetota > Actinomycetes > Propionibacteriales > Nocardioidaceae > Nocardioides > Nocardioides sp. YIM B13467. Next base: position 3,325,674 of record NZ_JBHZPJ010000046.1, on the reverse strand, counting down.
TTGCCCTCGAGCGAGTCGACCACGTCGTACGTCGTGGCGAGGGTCTCGCGGGAGATGAGGTCGGCGTGGGTGGTGGCTGCCTGGCGTACGGTCTCGGAGCCGGTCACCGACAGGGTGATGCGGTCCTCGACGTTGAGGCCGGAGTCCTTGCGGGCCTGCTGGACCGCGCGGATCAGGTCGCGGGCGAGGCCCTCGGCGGCGAGCTCGGGGGTGACGACCGTGTCCAGGACGATGAAGCCGCCCGGCAGCATGGTCACGGCGATGTCGTCGGAGGCGGCACCGGCGACGGTCTCGAGGGTGTACTCCCCCTCGACGAGCGCCAGGCCACCGGCGACGACCTCACCGGAGTCGGAGACCGACCAGTCGCCCGACTTGGAGCCCTTGATCGCCTTCTGGACGTCCTTGCCCAGGCGCGGGCCGGCGGCGCGGGCGTTGACGCTGAGCTTCTGCTCGATGCCGTAGGTGCCGGCCTCCTCCGAGTCGGCGGCGAGCAGCCGGACGGACTTGACGTTGACCTCGTCGGCGACGATCTCCTCGAAGCCCGCGATGTCGGCACCGACGACCGTCAGGCCACCCAAAGGAAGGCGGTTGCGGAGCTTGCGCGCCTTGCGCAGGGCGGAGGTCGAGGAGCAGACCGCGCGGACCGCGTCCATCCGCGCGACCAGGTCGTCATCAGCGGGAAGGGACTCGACGACCGGGTAGTCGGCCAGGTGCACCGAGCGGCCACCGGTCAGACCGCGCCAGATCTCCTCGGTGGTCAGCGGCAGCAGCGGCGCGACCAGGCGGGTCACCGTCTCCAGCACCGTGTAGAGGGTGTCGAAGGCGGCCTTGTCCTCGTTCCAGAACCGCTCCCGGCTCCGCCGGATGTACCAGTTCGTGAGCACGTCGATGAACCGCTGGGTCGCCTCGCAGGCCTCGGCGACGTAGTAGTCGTCCATCGCCGAGGTCATCTCGGCGACGTAGTCGCGCAGCTTGGCCAGGACGTAGCGGTCCAGCGGGTCCTCGGAAGCCGTCGAGCCCGTGGTCTCCAGATCGGCCGCGTTGGCGTAGAGCTGGAAGAAGTACCAGCTGTTCCACAGCGGGATCATCACCTGGCGTACGGAGTCCCGGATCCCCTGCTCGGTGACGACCAGGTTGCCGCCGCGAAGGATGGGCGAGGACATCAGGAACCAGCGCATCGCGTCGGCGCCGTCGCGGTCGAAGACCTCGTTGACGTCGGGGTAGTTGCGCAGGCTCTTGGACATCTTCTGGCCGTCCGAGCCCAGCACGATGCCGTGGCTGATGCAGCTCGAGAACGCCGGGCGGTCGAAGAGCGCGGTCGCCAGGATGTGCAGGGTGTAGAACCAGCCACGGGTCTGGCCGATGTACTCGACGATGAAGTCGCCCGGGAAGTGGTGCTGGAACCACTCCTCGTTCTCGAACGGGACATGGTTCTGGGCGAACGACATCGACCCGGAGTCGAACCAGACGTCGAGGACGTCGGAGACCCGGCGCATCATCGACTTGCCCGTCGGGTCGTCCGGGTTGGGACGGACCAGGTCGTCGACGTACGGACGGTGCAGGTCGGGGTTGCCCTCGGCGTCCTTGGGAAGGGTGCCGAAGTCGCGCTCCAGCTCCTCGAACGAGCCGTAGACGTCCAGGCGCGGGTAGGCCGGGTCGTCGGACTTCCACACCGGCACCGGCGATCCCCAGAAACGGTTGCGGGTGATCGACCAGTCGCGGGCGTTCTCCAGCCACTTGCCGAACTGGCCGTCCTGGATGTGCTCGGGCACCCAGCGGATCTGCTGGTTGAGCTCGAGCATCCGGTCCTTGATCTTGGTGACCTCGACGAACCAGCTCGAGACGCCCTTGTAGATCAGCGGCTGACGGCAGCGCCAGCAGTGCGGGTAGGAGTGGTTGTAGGACTCGCGGCGCAGCAGGATCGTGCCCGCGGTCACCGATCCCCCGGCCTCGCCGCGGGTGACCGCCTTGAGGTGGTCGATGATCTGCAGGTTGGCGTCGAAGACCTGGACACCGGCGTAGTCGACCACCGGCGCGGTGAAGCGCCCGTCCTTGCCGACAGGCATGACCGCCTCGATGTTCTCGCGGTCGGTCACCTCCTTGTCGACCTCACCGAACGCGCCGGCAGTGTGGACGACCCCGGTGCCGTCGGTGGTGGTGACGGCGTCGTCGGCGGCCACGATCCGGAAGGCGTTCTGGTGACCGGCGTAGTAGGAGAACGGCGGCTGGTAGGTGCGGCCGAGCAGCTCGGCACCCTTGTAGCGACCCAGGACCGTCGCCTCGTCCGCCTCCGGGAAGAGCTCCTTCTGGTACGCCGAGAGGCGAGCCTCCGCGAGGAGGTACTTGGCCGTCTTGTCGGTGCCCGGGACCGGGCCATCGACCACGACGTAGTCGATCTCGGAGCCGACCATGACGGCGAGGTTGGACGGCAGGGTCCACGGCGTGGTGGTCCAGATCAGGATGTGGGCGCCGTCGAGGACCTCGTCCTCACCGGTGGCGTCGAGCGCGTAGCCGACGGTGACGGCCGGGTCCTGACGGTCCTTGTAGACGTCGTCGTCCATCCGCAGCTCGTGGTTGGACAGCGGGGTCTCGTCCTGCCAGCAGTAGGGCAGGACGCGGAAGCCCTCGTAGACCAGGCCCTTGTCGTAGAGCGTCTTGAACGCCCAGATCACCGACTCCATGTAGTCGGGGTTGAGGGTCTTGTAGTCGTTGTCGAAGTCCACCCAGCGCGCCTGGCGGGTGACGTAGTCGCGCCACTCGCCGGTGTACTTCAGCACCGAGGCGCGGCTGGCCGCGTTGAACTTGTCGATGCCCATCTCGACGATCTCGTCGGTCGTCTTCAGGCCGAGCTGGCGCATCGCCTCGAGCTCGGCGGGCAGGCCGTGGGTGTCCCACCCGAAGCGCCGCTCGACGCGCTTGCCGCGCATCGTCTGGTAGCGCGGGACGATGTCCTTCACGTAGCCGGTCAGCAGGTGGCCGTAGTGCGGCAGGCCGTTGGCGAACGGCGGGCCGTCGTAGAAGACGAACTCGTTCTCGCCGTTCTCCCCGGCGTCACGGTTGTCGATGCTCGCCTGGAAGGTCCCGTCCTTCTTCCAGTAATCGAGAATCTGCGTCTCGATCTCCGGGAAGCGTGGGCTGGCCGGGACTTTGGCTGAGTTGACCTTCGGATAGGCCATCGACGCATCTCCTGCTGGGTGGTAGTGGGTTGTCTTCACCACAGGGACGATCTTTCGACCGCGGTACCACCCTGCTTGTCCTGCCGGACCACTTCGTTACGGCTGTGACGGGCCACTCCCGCCGGGTTCTACTTGCCTTCGATCTACCTGGAGGCTTTCTTCCCGGGGCTCGCCGCTGATGACGGCTCGAACGCCTGTAAGGAAGAGAGTACGCCGCCCGGCGCCCACCACGCGAACCCGATTACACCGCGCGCCACATCCGCACGTGCGGACCGATCTCGGGGTCGTCCCACGGCTCGCCGATCTCGACGAACCCGGCTCTCGCGTAGAAGGCCGCCGCCGGCGTACGCGCATTGCACCAGACCAGCCCGCCGCCTCTGGCCGCGACGTGGTCCAGCGCCGCCTGCAGCACCTCGGCTCCGACACCCTTGCCGCGCCATCCGTCCGCCGTCGCCATCCCCCGGATCCGCCACCCCTTCCCGGGATGTTCGGCCAGGTCAGGGCATGCTTCCGGGAAGAGCCCGACGCACCCGACGATGTTCCCGCCGGCATCCAGCGCCGCGTATGTCGCGACCTCGGGACCGTCATCCCCCGGCACCCTCGCCGCCTCCGGCGGCCCACCGTTGCGCAACACCTTCGCCCGCAACGGATACGTCTCCTCAACCTCCACCCGGCGCACCGTGATCACGTCGCGACCATATCGGTGTGCGGACACCTCGTCTCGGCACCTGGCAGGATGCGCGCATGAGCCTGATTCGCTACGAGTACGCCGATGGTTGCGCCCGCATCACGATGACCAACCCGGACCGGGGCAACGTCTTCAAGCCCGAGGCGGGCGCGGAGATGCTGGCGGCGATCCTGCGCGCGAAGGCGGACTCGGCGCGGGTGATCGTGCTGGCTGCGGAGGGGAAGTACTTCTCCGTCGGCGGTGACCTGGCAGGGTTCGCGGCCGCCGATGACCTGGGGCCGTACATCCTCGAGCTCGCCGAGGGCGCCAACCGGATCATCACCGAGCTCGTCCGCTGCGACGCGATCGTGGTCAGCGCCGTCCAGGGCACCGCGGCGGGGGTCGGGTTCCCGCTGGCCGCGGCCGCCGACATCGTGATCGCCGCCGACAAGGCGAAGTTCAGCCTGGCCTACGCCAAGGTCGGGCTGTCGGTCGACGGCGGCGGCTCTCTCCTCGTGCACACCCTGGGCCTGCACCGAGTGCTCCGGCTGACCCTGCTGGGCGACATGCTCTCGGCGACCGAGGCGCTCGAGGCCGGGCTGGTCGCCCGCGTCGTACCGGCCGAGGAACTCGCCGCCGCTGTGGACGAGGTCGTCGCGACCCTCCTCGCCGGCTCCCCGGAGGCGCTGGCAAGCACCAAGCACCTGATCCGCGACGTCGCCGACCCCAACCCCGAGTCGGCCCTGCGGCGCGAGGCGCAGTCGATCTCCGCCCTCGGTGGCTCGGCCTCGGGCCGCGAGGGCATCAACGCGTTCCTGGAGAAGCGGCCGCCCAGCTTCACCGGCTGAAATCATTGGCCGAAAGGCGCTCGTTCCGCGAGGGTGAACCCATGAGCAGTGATCAGCGACAGGTGGGCTTCGGCGGAATCTGGCTTCCCGAGGGCGAGGATCCACGCCACCAGGAGCAGCCGGCCGTAGGCGAACTGGCGACCTACCGGGACTACCTGCGCCACTACCGGCTCACCCTCGAGCTCAAGTGCCAGGACCTCGGTCCGGAGGACCTGGTCAAGCAGAGCGTGCCGCCGAGCGACCTGAGCCTGCTCGGGCTGATCCGCCACATGGCGCGGGTCGAGCAGAGCTGGTTCCAGCGGGTGCTGAAGGAGAACCTCGAGCTGCCGCGGCTCGACGCCGACGACCCCACCGGCGGGTTCCACAAGGTGGAGCCGACCCAGGAGTCGGTCGACGAGGCGTTCGCGAGCTGGCGTGAGCAGGTCGCGGCGGCCGACGAGTGGCTCGACTCGATCGAAGACTCGATGCTCGGCGAGACCCGTGACGTCGGCCGCGGCGACGAGCCGGTCAGCATCCGCGACATCCTGGTCCACATGATCGAGGAGTACGCCCGGCACGCAGGTCACGCCGACCTGCTGCGGGAGGTCATCGACGGGCGTACCGGGCAGTAGCCCCTCCCCCGCCCACCAGGCGGTTTCCTGAGACTAGGCTGAGACAGCGGTCACAACGACCGTTACCGCGCGCTGAATCAGAGGGAGACCATGTCGACGTCGACCGCCAACCCCACCAGCTCGGGCCCACGGTCCGGGCCCAACCTCAAGTCCATCGTGATCTGGACCGCCGTCGCCGTCGTCGGCGCGGTCTGCTGGGCCGTGCTCGCCCTGTCCCGAGGCGAGGACGTCTCGGCACTGTGGATCCTGTTCGCCGCGCTGGCCTCGTACGCGATCGCCTACCGGTTCTACTCGAAGTTCATCGCCAACAAGGTGCTGAAGGTCGACGACACCCGGGCCACCCCGGCCGAGCGGCTGGAGAACGGGCAGGACTTCGACGTCACCGACCGCCGAGTGCTCTTCGGGCATCACTTCGCCGCGATCGCCGGCGCAGGCCCGCTCGTCGGCCCGGTGCTGGCCGCGCAGATGGGTTACCTGCCGGGCACGATCTGGATCATCGTCGGCGTCATCTTCGCCGGCGCCGTGCAGGACATGGTCGTGATGTTCTTCTCGATGCGCCGCGACGGCAAGAGCCTCGGTCAGATGGTGCGTGAGGAGATCGGCACCGTCGCCGGCGTGGCCGCGCTGATCGCCGTCTTCGCGATCATGATCATCATCCTGGCGGTGCTCGCGCTGGTCGTCGTCAATGCGCTCGCGGAGTCGCCGTGGGGTGTGTTCTCGATCGGCCTCACCATCCCGATCGCGCTCTTCATGGGCTTCTACCTTCGCTACCTGCGCCCCGGTCGCGTCAGCGAGGTGACCGTCATCGGCGTCGCGCTGCTGCTGCTGGCCATCATCGGTGGTGGGTACGTCGACGAGATGGGCCTGGCCGACGCCCTCACCCTCTCCCACGAGACGCTGGTGATCTGCCTGGTCGTCTACGGCTTCGTCGCCTCGATCCTCCCCGTGTGGATGCTGCTCACCCCGCGTGACTACCTCTCCACCTTCATGAAGGTGGGCGTCATCGTGCTGCTGGCCGTCGGCCTGGTCCTCGCGGCCCCGACGCTGCAGAACGAGGCCGTCACGGACTTCGCCACCAACGGCGAGGGTCCGGTCTTCGCCGGCAAGCTGTTCCCGTTCGTCTTCATCACCATCGCCTGCGGCGCCCTCTCCGGCTTCCACGCGCTCATCGCCTCCGGCACCACGCCGAAGATGGTCGCCAAGGAGAGCCAGGTCCGGATGATCGGCTACGGCGGCATGCTGATGGAGTCGTTCGTGGCGATCTCTGCCCTCATCGCGGCCTCGGTCATCGACCAGGGCATCTACTTCTCGATGAACGCCGCCGCCGGCGCGACCGGCGGCACCCCGGAGACCGCGGCCGCCTTCGTCAACGGGCTCGGTTTCTCGATCACCCCGGCCGATCTCGAGGCAGCCGCGGCCAGCGTGGAGGAGACGATCATCTCCCGCACCGGTGGCGCCCCGACCCTGGCGTTCGGGATGTCGCTGATCTTCAGCGAGGCGTTCGGGGGCGGCCTGGCCGCCTTCTGGTACCACTTCGCGATCATGTTCGAGGCGCTCTTCATCCTGACCGCCGTCGACGCCGGCACCCGGGTCGGCCGCTTCATGCTCCAGGACACGATCGGCAACGTCTGGAAGCGCTACGCCGACACCTCCTGGCGACCGGCGGCCTGGTCGGCCTCCGCGCTGGTCGTACTGGCCTGGGGCTACATGCTCTGGATCGGCGTCGGTGACCCGCTCGGCGGGATCAACCAGCTGTTCCCGCTCTTCGGCATCGCCAACCAGCTGCTCGCCGCGATCGCCCTGACCCTGGCCACGGTGCTGATGTTCAAGCACGGTCTGGCCAAGTTCGCCTGGGTGCCTGGCATCCCGCTGGTCTGGGACCTCATCGTCACCATGACGGCGAGCTGGCAGAAGGTGTTCAGCGACAACCCCACGATCGGCTACTTCGCCCAGGCCTCTGCCGCGCGCGAGGCACGCGACGCCGGCGAGCTCTACGGGGTTGCGAAGACCCCCGGGGACGTCGACCAGATCATCTACAACTCGACCCAGAGCGGCATCCTGCAGGCAGCGTTCGCGCTGCTGGTGATCGTGATCGTCGCCGGCGCCGCGGTGACTGTGGTCAAGACGATCCGCGCCGGTGGTTCGCTGCCGACCACCGAGGTCCCGAAGGTCGAGTCGAAGATCGTCGCGCCCTCCGACTTCTTCGCCACCAAGGAGGAGAAGGAGGCCGTACGCGAGTGGGAGGCCTCCCAGAAGGCGCCAGTGTCATGAGCCTGCTCACCGAGCGTGTCTCCGGCGCCTGGCGGCTGCTCCGCCAGGCGACCGGGGAGGCCAAGTGGGACGAGTACGTCGCCCGGTGCGAGCGCGAGGGCGTCGATCCGATGAGCCGGCGCGCGTTCGAGCGTCACCGGGCCGACGAGAAGGAGCACAACCCGCAGGCCCGCTGCTGCTAGCGGTCTAGTGGGGGCTGTCGTCGGCGAAGGCGGCGTCGAGCCAGGCGTACACCTGCGAGTCACCTCGGGTGACGAGCAGGACCACCTGCTTCTCGGCGTCGCTGACCGGCTTGCCGTTGATCCAGCTGCGGACGATGTCGGAGGCGGCGCGACGGACGACCTCCACGCCCTTCGCCATCGCCCACTCCGGCGCCGGGTGACCCTTGCTGGTCGCCACGCCGGGGATCTCCAGGGTCCAGGTGCCGTCCTCGGCCTGGAGGAGCTTGGGCATCGGCGGCGCGCTCTTCTTCACGCGACCACCTCCGTAGCGCACGCGCCAGAATACGGACGCGGTCGCGTGTTGTTTGGATGGTTCACTGGCTGGCGCTCGCTCACGCTCCCCATGTTCGCACGTCGAGACCGTCGATAAGGGACCGCTCAGGCTCGGCCACTAGACTGCGCCCCGTGACGAATGCAGCTTGGGGCTTCGGCCTCGTGACGTACGCCGCCGGCACTGGATCCGACAAGGGCAGTGTGCTCGACGTGTGGTTCCCCGCACCGCAGCTGGGCGAGAAGCCCGCCGACGCGACGGCGCCGGCCGAGCTGACCGCGCTCGAGGGCGCCGACGACGTGCGTCAGGTGACCAAGAAGGTCGCGCTCGTCGAGGTCAAGGATCTCGACACGGCGCCGGAGTCGACCGAGGACGTCTGGCTGCGACTCCACCTGCTCTCCCACCGCCTCGTGCAGCCGCACGGGCAGAACCTCGACGGCATCTTCGGCCTGCTCACCAACGTGGTGTGGACCAGCGCCGGCCCGTGCGCCGTCGAGGGCTTCGAGCTCACCCGCGCCCGGCTGCGCGCCGCGGGCCAGCACGTGACCGTCTTCGGCGTGGACAAGTTCCCGCGGATGGTCGACTACGTCGTCCCGAGCGGCATCCGGATCGGCGACGCCGACCGCGTCCGCCTCGGCGCCCACCTGGCCTCCGGCACCACCGTCATGCACGAGGGCTTCGTCAACTTCAACGCCGGCACCCTCGGCGCGTCGATGGTCGAGGGCCGGATCTCCGGCGGTGTCGTCGTCGGCGACGGCTCCGACGTCGGTGGCGGCGCATCGATCATGGGCACCCTCTCCGGCGGCGGCAAGGCCGTCATCTCCATCGGCCAGCGCTGCCTGCTCGGTGCCAACTCCGGTATCGGCATCTCCCTGGGCGACGACGCCGTGGTCGAGGCCGGGTGCTACGTGACGTACGGAACCAAGGTCACGCTCCCCGACGGCACCGTGACGAAGGCCGGCGAGCTCTCCGGCGCCTCCAACATCCTCTTCCGCCGCAACTCGGTCAGCGGCGCCATCGAGGCAGTCCCGTGGAAGGGCGAGGGCATCGAGCTCAACGCCGCCCTCCACGCCAACTGACTCTCACCGAAGAGCAGAGTGCCGAGTTGAAGAAGCTTCTCACCGCCCTGGTGGTGCTCAGCGTGATCGCCGGCGGCATCTACTGGGTCGTCCAGGCCGCGACGGACAAGCTGGGCTCGATCCTGCCCGACCTGCAGCAGTGCACGGCGGTCGCCGGCGAGTACGAGGCGCGCTTCGACCCCGAGCAGATGGGCAACGCCGCCGTGATCACGGCACTCGGGCTCAAGCGCGGCCTGCCCGCGCGGGCGGCCACGATCGCGATCGCGACCGCGATCCAGGAGTCGAAGCTCTACAACATCAGCCACGGTGACCGGGACTCGCTCGGCCTCTTCCAGCAGCGCCCATCGATGGGCTGGGGCACCGAGGAGCAGGTCCAGGACCCGGTCTACGCCACCAACAAGTTCTACGACGCGCTGGTGAAGATCGAGGGCTACGAGGACATGGTGGTCACCGAGGCGGCGCAGGAGGTGCAGCGCTCGGCCTACCCCGAGGCGTACGCCGACCACGAGGGCGAGGGTCGCGCGATCGCCTCCGCGATCAGCGGCTACTCCCCCGCCGCGCTGACCTGCCGGATCGACGAGCCCGAGGCCGGCTCCGGCAAGCCCCAGGCGACCACGACCGAGGTCAACCAGCTGCTCGGCCAGATGGTCGGCCGCGCCCGGGTCGACGGCAGCACGGTGGTCATCCCCGTCGACGCCGGCGAGACCGGCCAGCGCAACGGCTGGGCGGTCGCGCACTACGTACTCGCCCGGGCCAGCGAGTTCGGCGCCACCTCCATCGCCTACGACGGCCGCACCTGGTCCGCCGGCAAGGACGAGGAGTGGGCCGACACCCCCGAGGTCTCCGGCGACCAGATCGTCGTCACCCTCGCCTGACCCCACCAGCCGAGGCGTCACCCCGGTCGGCCGAAGCGTCACCTTGGTCGGCCGACATGGCACTCGGGCGGCAACTCGGCCAGCGCGAGCGACCTCTCGGCCGACGTACGTGACGCCTCGGCGTCAGTCGGCTACGTCGACGTGCACGTGGTCGCGGTGCTCGAGGATGGCCTGGTCGCCGCCGCGGGGCGGGACCTCGTAGTCGCGCCAGCCGGCGCCGGAGCGGAACTTGGTCCAGATGCGGTCGTCGTAGATGACGGTCTCGATGTCGAGGCGGTCGGCGTTGGCGACGAGGTATTGCGCCAGGGACCAGCCCTTGATGTTGTTGCGCGCGTTGATGGGCCGGAAGAAGTAGTCGACCGCGCGGCCCTCGTAGTGGGCCGAGCCGACCATGTGTCCGGTGGTCACCCCGCCGGGCTGGAAGCCGCCTTCGGGGAGGCCACCGTAGACATTGCGTACGTCCTCGCGCAGCGCCTCCGCACGCGAGGTGAGCCCCGCGCCGCTGAGCCTGTCCGGGACCTCCTCGGCACCGCCCTTGACGACGCAGGAGAACGCCTCAGGAGTGTTGCCGGTCAGCGCCGAGGCCAGAGCCCGCGCCTCGGGCTCGGCGTCGCGGTAGCCGTCTCGCGAACCGTCGCTGATCTGCTGGGCGACACCCGGGACGGACTGCTGGCGGTAGTCGGGGACTCCGGAGAGCCGGTCGTAGAGGCCGGCCGCCTTCGCCGGATCCCGCTCGAGGGAGTGATCGGCGAGCTCGACCGCCAGCACGACGGAGGCCGCGCGGGCGGGAAGGCCGCGGCGTACGGCTTGGGCGGCGATCGTCGAGGCACGTTCGGCCTGCTCGGAGGAGAGGTCGTAGGTCTCGCCCTCGGAGGTGACGGTGCAGGCCTCGCGGGCGAGGACCGGGATGCCGCCGACCCCGACGCCGAGGAGCCGCAGGCCGGCGAAGACCAGGGCGACGGCGATCACGACGCCGAGAACGATGAGGTGCTTGCGCACCGGCCGCAGCTGCTTGCGGGCTTCCCGCGCCGACTTCCGCAGCGCCTCGCGCGCCGGCTCGGGGAGTCTCGGCCCGTGAGGGCCCGGCGCAGGAGGCCGCGGACCCGGGGGCGGGATGGTCGGCGGGCCCGTCGGGGTCCCCGGCTGTGCGCTCACTCCACCAATCTTCACGTATGGGGCAAACCCCGCCCGGCTATGCCGTGAGGCGGGAGACCGCCGCGTCGACGCGCTCGTCGGTGGCGGTGAAGGCGATGCGTACGTGCTGGCTGCCGGCGCGACCGTAGAAGGTGCCGGGAGCGGCGAGGATGCCACGCTCGGCGAGCCACTCGACGGTGTCCCAGCAGTCCTCGTCGCGCGTGGACCAGAGATACAGGGACGCCTCGGAGTGGTCGATGCGGAAGCCGGCCGACTCCAGCGCCGCCTTGAGCTTGGTGCGCCGGGCGGCGTAGCGGGCGTGCTGCTCCTTGGCGTGCTGGTCATCGCCCAGCGCGGTCACCATGGCGACCTGCTGCGGGCCGGGCATCTGCAGGCCGAGGTTCTTGCGGACCGCGAGGACCTCACCCAGGACCGAGGCGTCACCGGCGACGAAGGCGCAGCGGTAGCCGGCGAGGTTGGACCGCTTGGAGAGCGAGTGGACGGCGAGGATCCCCTCGTAGGAGCCGCCACAGACGTCCGGGTGCAGCACGGAGACGGGAGACGCCTCCCAGGCGCACTCGATGTAGCACTCGTCCGAGATCAGCAGCGTGCCGCGCTCGCGCGCCCACTCGACCGTCCTGCGCAGGTGCTCGACCGGGAGCACCCGGCCGCTCGGGTTGGAGGGCGAGTTGATCCACAGGATCTTCGGCGCCTTCGGGCCCAGCGCGACCAGCGAGTCGGTGGCGACGGTGTCGGCGCCGACGAGAGCCGCGGAGACCTCGTACGTCGGGTAAGCGAGCTCCGGGTACGCCACCAGGTCACCCTGGCCGACACCGAGATGCAGCGGCAGCGAGCCGATCAGCTCTTTGGAACCGATCACGGGGAGCACGTTCTCGAGCCCGAGTCCCGAAACGCCGTGGTTGCGCGCGAGCCAGTCGATCGCGGCCTGCCGCACCGCGGGAGTGCCGATCGTGGTCGGGTATCCCGGCGAGTCGGCGGCTCCGGCGAGGGCCTTCTGCACCACCGCCGGGGTCGAGTCGACCGGAGTCCCGACCGAGAGGTCGACCAGTCCGTCAGCGTGCGCGGACGCCTTCTCCTTGAAGGGAGCGAGCTTGTCCCAGGGGAAGTCAGGCAGCCGCTGCGAGACCGGGATCGAGGCCGGCATCAGTCCTGGTTCTGCGGGGGCAGCGCGGCGACGAACGGGTGGTCCTTGTCGATCTCACCCATGCGAGCAGCGCCACCGGGCGAACCGAGGTCGTCGAAGAACTTGACGTTGGCGTCGTAGTACTCCTTCCACTCCTCCGGGGTGTCGTCCTCGTAGAAGATCGCCTCGGGCGGGCACACCGGCTCGCAGGCGCCACAGTCGACACACTCGTCGGGGTGGATGTAGAGCATCCGCTTGCCCTCGTAGATGCAGTCCACGGGACATTCGTCGACGCAAGCCTTGTCCTTCACGTCAACACAGGGCTGGGCGATGACGTACGTCATTCGGGGCTCCTCCAAGCGGGGTTTCACTAAAGTCAGAGGGGCGCAGCTGGCCCTTCCATGCACAGCCTAGTATCCCCACGTGCCTGCTCATCTCCTGGGACCACATGTCGTCGGTCAGCGGATCGTCATCCGTCGCCTCATACCTGGCGAGACCGGCCCCACCGGCGGCCCCGCCTTCACCGACATCCTCGGAGTCTGTACGTCATGGGCCGACGGCGTCGCGGTCATCGAACGTGAGTCCGGGGAGCAGGTGAGCGTGCCCGTCGCCGAGATCGTCTCCGGCAAACCGGTGCCGCCGCGGCCGAACGTACGCCTTCGGATCGGGGTGCGCGAGGCCGAGCTGCTCAGCGCCGCGATCTTCCCCGGCACCACCTCCGAGCCGTTGGGCGAGTGGGTGCTCTTCGACCACGAGGTCTCGGTCCGCCGGCGACCCAACTCGGCGCTCGCGATCGGCGACCCCGGCATCGGGCTGGATGCGGCGATCGACCGGGTCGAGAGCTACTACCGGAGCCGCCACAAGCGCCCACGGCTGAAGATCGAGGTCGGCTCCGCGGCCGAGGAGGCCGTGCTCGCGCGGGGCTGGGTCGAGGACGTGACCGTCGAGTTCCAGCTCGCCGGGCTCGCCGCCACCCGCCGCCTTCTGCCTCCGCCCGTCGAGGACGCCCGCGTCGAGGTCCAGGCGAGCGACGCACAGGTGCTGATCACTCTCGGCGACACCGCCCGGATCATGGGCACGCTCGAGCGCGACTGGCTGGCCATCCACGACCTCGAGGTCGCCGAGCAACACCGCCGCCAGGGCCTCGCCACGAAGGCCCTCGCCACCCTGCTCGAGTGGGGCGCAGAACGCGGCGCCCGCGGCGCCTGGCTGCACGTCGAGACCACCAACGCCCCCGGCCTCGCGCTCTACGAGGGCCTCGGCTTCACCGAGCACCACCGCTGCCGCTACTACGCCTCGCCCACTCCGTAGGGAATCAGCCCGCCAGCAGGTCCCACAGGTTGCCGAAGGGGTCCCGGAATACCTGAAGGGTGCCGTAGGGCTCCTCGCGCACCGGCCCGACGAGCTCGATCCCGGCGGCGACCAGCTTCTCGTACGCGATCCTGAAGTCGTCCACGCGCAGGAAGAACGTCACCCGGCCGCCGGTCTGGTCACCGATCCTCTCGGTCTGTGCCGGGCCGTCGGCCCGGGCGAGCAGGAACCCGGTGCCGCCGCCGGGCGGACGTACGACCACCCATCGCTTCGGGCGCCCATCGTTCGTGGTCGACGGGGCGTCCTCGGTGACTTCGAAGCCGAGGACGCCGCGGAAGAACTCCACCGCCGCGTCGTAGTCGGGAACGACGATCGTGACCAGGTCCAGGTGCATGGGTGAACGGTAGGGCGCGGTCAGCAGGTCTTCAGGTCCGGGGATGCGGGGCCTTCGTGGGTGAGCGCGTCGAGGGTGAGGGCGATGGCGGAGGTGCTCATCGGGATGAGCAGGTGGTCGGAGAGGTCGAGGGCGCACGCGTCCTGGATGCGTACGTTGGTGGTGTTCGGGCCTTCGGCGAGGAAGCCGGAGGTGTGGGGCACGACCACCTCGTCGGTGGCGGTGACGATCTGGGTGTAGGAGATGTCGCCCGGGGTCTCGTCGCCGGCGTTCAGGTCGGCGAGGAACTGCGAGCCGGCGGCCTGCTGGGCACAGGACTGGCACAGACCGGTGGCTCCGATCGCGGTCCCGTCCATGACGACGGTCGTGCCGTGGTTGGAGGGGGCGAGGCCGACGAGGTCCTCGACGTGGGCGGCGCCACCGAGGTTCTTGATGTAGTAGCGCGGCATCATCCCGCCCTGGGAGTGACCGACGAGGGACACCTTGTCGGCGTCGGTGACCTCGCGTACGCGCTCGATGAACTCCCCCAGGTGAGCGGCCGAGTCCCGGATGTCACCGGTCGCGCGGTTGCCGTAGTCGAACGAGTAGACGCAGAACCCGGCTCGCTTCATGGCCAGCGAGATCGGGTCCAACAGCGAGCGACGGTCACCGAAGGTGCCGTGCACCAGGATCACCGGCGTCGGGCGCGCTGCCGACGGTGCGCACGCCCAGTCGTTGGCCCCCGCCGGGTCGCCGTAGGGCGACCCCGGCAGCGGGATCCCGGTCCGGCTCGGCCCCGCCGCGGCGGGTGACGAGATCGGGGCCAGGACGAGTGCGGCAGCAGCGAGAAGACTCAGCAGAAACGGGCGCATGACCGCTTCAACGAACAGCTGTGATCCGCGTCACGGCCAACAACGCCGAGTCGGCGCGTCATGACGCGCCGACTCGGCGTTGGTTTTGGTCAGAACCGGCCGAATCGGGTCAGTTGGGGTCGGCGGGCGGCGGCGGCTTCTCCGACTCGTCGGTGCACTCGACCTCGTCCTGCGGGATGTAGGTGGTCTTGAAGGTCTGGGTGTCGACCTTCGCGCCCGATCCGGCGTTGTAGAAGTCGCGCCAGACGTTGATCGAGAAGCCCGGGGCGCCGACGGTGTTCTCGCAGTTGCCGTCGGTGATCTTCTGCTTGCCCGGCGGCTTGAAGTCGTAGCGCTCGCCGGTGCGGGTCTTGATGTCCCAGATCTTGGTGGACCACATCTCGACGGTCACCGAACCCTGGCCGCTGGCGCTGGCGGGGTTGACCCAGGAACGGATCAGGACGCCGTACTTGGTGTTGTTCTTGAACTTCAGGTCCAGCGAGGGCCAGGCGACGGTCGCCTCCCGGCCGATCGGGTAGCGGTCGATGTAGAGCGAGTGCGCCTTGTGCTCGACGTCCTGGAGACCGGCGAAGAACATCGCGTTGAAGGTGGTCGTCGCCATCTGCGAGACACCGCCGCCGTAGTCCTCGCGGAAGATCCCGTTCTGGATCATCCAGCCCTTGGTGAAGCCGTTGGCGGCCGTACGCTCCCCGACGATGCCGTTGAGGGAGAAGGTGTCGCCCGGCGCGAGCACGGTGCCGTTGACCAGCTCGGCGGCGCGGCCGATGTTGACGTTGCGGTATTCGGCGTAGGGGAAGTTGGTGGTGAAGGTCGAGACCTTCTCCTTCACGCCCCAGGCCTTGGCTTCTTCGGTGGTGACCTTCGGCTTGGCGACCTTCGACTTCACCTCGACGGTGCGCTCGCCCTTGGGCGCGGTGACGACGTCGAGGAAGACCGCCTCCAGGTCCTTCTGGTTGAAGGTGACACCCGGCTTGGCGGGGATGACCTTCGGAGCGCCGTTGACCATCTTGACGGTCGCGTCGACCGGCTTGGCGGCGTCGTCGGCGAGGGCCTTCTTGAGCACCTTCTTGAGCTTGCTGGGCGCGACCGAGGCCTGCAGCTCGCCGTCCTTGGGGTCGAACCGGATCGCGTCGCCGAACTCCTTCGGCGACAGCTCCACCGGGGTCTTCTCGAACTTCAGCGTGATCGGGCCGGAGACCGCCGGAGTGGCGACCTTGTCGACCGCCTCCTGGACGTCGGCCTCGTCGACGTCGGGGGTGAGCTCCGCGAGAGGTACGTCGGCCTTGCGGTCGCCCTCGACGAGGAGCTGACCGGCGAGCGCGGTCCGGAGGGCCTCGTCGCTGACGCCCTCGCCGGCGACCGGCTGGGTGGTCTTGATCTTGCCCTTCTTGATGACGACGTCGCCGTCCTTGAAGGGGGTGCCAGCGCGCTTGTTCACCTTGGCCGCGACCTTGGTTATCAGCTTGTCGTCGGCCTTGATGACGGGCTCGATCTCGCCACCGCCGGTGAAGTGCTTCCACAGCTTGACCGGGCTCCAGCTGCGTACGGCGTTGGCCTTCGCGATCGTCGCCTCGGCGTCGAAGCTCAGGCCCGCGTCGGCCGGGTTGACCTCGGTCGTGCTGTCGCCGGCGGTCACGTTGATCGGCTGGCTGTGGGCGGGAGCGAACTTCTGGTCCAGCAGCGGCGCCGCCTCGTTGGCCGTCATGCCGCCGATGTCCACGCCCGCGACCGTGGTGCCCTCGGGGATCTTCTCCCCGGCCACGGCGTACGCAGCGGCCCAGCCGGCGAAGGCCAGGATGGCGACGCCGCCCGCGATCGCGGCGGCGACCTTGGTGCCGGTGCCGAGCGGCTTGCTCTCGGCCGCGACCGGCTGCGCGTAGTCGGGCTGCTCGAAGGCGGAGTGGTCGTAGCCGGACTGGTCGTAGCCCGACTGGTTGTAGCCGGACTGGTCGAAGCCGGACTGGTCGGCGGGGACCGGCTCGTGCACGACGAACGGCCCGACGCCCATGACGGTCTCCTCGAGCGGCTCGTCATCGAAGTCGGGAGGGTTCTGGGCCTGGTTGTCGAGCGCGATCTCGGTGGCCGCTTCGCTGGCCAGGTCGGGGGCGGCGTCGACCGCGTCCGGCTCCGGGGCGAACTTCCGGTTCTTCGAGACGAAGAGGAAGTTGTCTTCCTCCGGCAGCTCCGCGCGCTTCGGCAGCTCCGAGCGCAGCATCGTGCTGCGCAGCAGGGTCTCCTCGGCCAGATCCTCGTCGAAGTCGCCGGCGGGGACCAATCGGGTCGCGCCGTCGGGCTCGTCATCGGCGTCGTTCGGAACCGGCTTGGCACCCGTGGACTCGGCAACACGGGCGTCGATCTCGATCTGAGGGATCATGATCGTCTCGATGGCAGCATCGTCCGCGCCAGCTTGGCTGGCGTTGGACCCGGCCGCGTCAGTTTGCTTCGCGGGCTCGGGGGCCTTGGAGGCCTCGGGCTCATTGGACATGCGGGAGAGCCTAGGACCTATACCCCCCTAGGCCGAACCCGTAGCCCATCTTGGGACGTTCGTCACTTCCCGGGGAGGCCCTGATCCGCCCGGGAAGCAACCCTCGACACGGTCGCGGTGGCCACCACGATCATCAGCACGGCCCAGAAGATCATCAGGTATCCCGCCACGTCGCCCGCGACGGCATACCCGCCCGTCGGCCTCGGCGTCGCGGCCAGCGCGACCACGATCGCCCAGGCCGCGGCGTACGCGATCCTCGAGGCCCCTCGCGGCAGCACGAGCAGCGTCGCCGAGGACGCGGCCAACGCGAGCAGCAGACCCCACCACCACGGGTGGACCGCGACCGCCGCGACCCCGACGACGAGACCGAGGACAAGACCGGCCCCACAACGAGCCAGGCCGCCGCCGAGCAGCCTCACAACCCGGCGAAGAGGTCGGTCAGGGTGTTCCCGTCGTCAGTCCCTTCGACGGCTCCCTTGGCGATCCGGAAGTGCTCGTGGGACCACGCTGTCGTGCCGAGGCTGTTGGTCATCGCGAACATGCCCTGCTCCATGTCCATCTGGGTGGGGTAGGCGCGCATCGCGGCGACCTTCTGGTCGGCGAAGGCGGTGCCGTCGATCGCGGCGGCGATGTCGACGTCGGGGGTGGCCATCGGCAGCGGACCCTCGGGGTCCATCCCGCCGAGCGCTTCCTCGTCGCCGGCCGCGCGGGCCGCCCGCAGCCCCTCGCGGATCCAGCTCTCCGCGATCGCGGTCCAGAAGATCCGATCGATCTCGTGGGCCTCGCCGAGCTCCTTCTTGTAGGTCGGCACGGCGGCGAGATGGGCGGCGTACGTCGCGACCCGGTGAGCCTGGATGTGGTCGGGGTGGCCGTAGTTGCCGAACTCGTCGTAGGTGACCAGCACCTGCGGGCGCACCTCGCGGATGATCGTGACGAGGTGGTCGGCGGCCTCGTTGAGGTCGGCGTACCAGAAGGCGTTCTCGCGGGCGTCGGGGTCTGGGAGCGCGTGCGTACGGTCGTCGCTCCAAGTCATCCCGGAGTCACGGTAGTTGCCGAAACCACCCAGCCAGCGGTGGTCGACCTGGCTGCCGTCGGGGGCCTTCAGGGCCGCCATCGCGTCCTCGATCTCGCCCCGGCGGTGATCGCCCAGGGCGTCGTCCTGGTCCGCGGCGAGGTGGGCCAGCTCGGGCACCAGGATCTCGCCCATCTCCCCTGCCGTGCAGGTCACCAGGGTCACGCGGGCGCCCTCGGCGAGATACTTCGCCATCGTCGCCCCCGTCGTGATCGTCTCGTCGTCGGGGTGGGCGTGCACGAGCAGCAGGCTCTTCTGTGAAGTCACGCTATCGATCCTAGGAGTTGCCCAAGTCTGGGCGCTTGATCCGCTTCGGGTTCTCGGGGAGCTCGACGGGTTCGGGGGCGATCGAGTCGTCCGGCGCGTCCTCGGGGATGTCGAGCCAGCCGTCGTACTCGTCCACCAGCAGCTCCAGAACCATCTCCGGGGCGTCCGTCTCCACGGACCAGGGGTGATCCTCGTCGTCGTCCTCGCCCTGGTAACGCTCACGGCTGATCCGGGCCGTCCAGCCCTCGCGCTCCAGCGTCGAGGCAGCCGAACGGGCGTCCTCCTCCTCGAAGAAGATGCCGCGCAGGGTGGGCCCTTCGGGCACGCCGAGCACGTGGCGGAGCGCATCGAGGAACGGACGGTCGGGCTCGAGCCAGTCGACCGAGTCGAGGTCCTCGGCCGCCAGCCAGAGGACCTGGTCGTGCTCGCGCGGCCTCGGCTCACCCGCGACCACCCTGGCCGTCGCGGCGATCAACCGGCCGCCGGTCCCGCCGATGGCCGACTCGCCCTGCATCCAGTCGAGCACCTCGATCAGGCAGCCGAGCTCCTCGCCGATCTCCCGGACGAGGGCCGCCTCGGGCGTCTCCCCCTCCTCGACCTTGCCGCCGGGGAGCTCCCAGCGTCCGGCGGCCTCGGGCGGGGACGTACGCCTCGCGGCCAGCACCTGCTTGCCGTCGGCGCTGAGGATCGCTGCGGCTACTACGGTCTCGGGGCTGTTCACGTGTGAGATTGTTCCCTAGACACCCGGAATGTGGTGTCTCTTGGGTACGCTCCAACGCCGTGCCCCGCCGTCTTCTGCTCATCGCCTGCCTGCCCCCGTCCGGGGCCCGATCATGAGCGATCAGCAGTGGCCCCCGCGGCGCCCCGGCGAGCCTCGCCCGCCCTACCGGGGACAACAGCCCTTCCCCGGCCCGCGGCAGCCTCAACGACCGCAGGCGCAGCCGGGCCGGCCGCAGCAGCCGCACCCGGGTCAGCAGCGGCCTCATCCGGGGCAGCACCAGCCCTACCCGGGCGGGCAGCCCTACCCCGAGCAGCGGCCGTACCCGGCTCAGCAGCAGCCCTATCCGCCCGAGCAGCCGCCCTACGGCCAGCAGCCCTACCCGGATCAGCAGCCCTATCCGAACCAGCCCTATCCGGAGCAGCCGTACCAGGACCAGCCCTATCCGGAGCAGCCCTACGCCGAGCAGCCCTATCCCGAACAGCCATACCCGGAGCAGCCCTACGCGGGGCAACCGCCCCCGGCGTACCCGCAGGGTTTCGGTCCCGGCCGGTTCGGGCCCGAACCGCCGAAGAAGCGGCGGTGGCCGAAGGTGGTCGTGGGCCTGCTGGTGCTCGCGCTGGTCGGGGTCGGCGGCTATGGGGCGTACGACTTCTATGACCAGATGCAGAAGTGGGAGCAGACCACGACCGACGACCTGAACGGCGTCGGCAGCGACCTGTCGGTGGCCGTGGCGTCCCTGCGCAGCGTCGGCTGGGAGGTCACCGCCGCGGACATCGGCACCTGGCTGGAGCAGCCGGGCGCCTACGGCGACGGCCTGAAGCTGCGTACGCTGCAGGCCGACCCTGCCAGCACCGACGGCAACAGCTTCTCGGTGGCGGGCTACCGGACCTGGCAGGACACCTACGCCAAGCGCGACCACACCACGGTCGTGTGCGCGAACATCACCCTCGCGACCGGGACCCAGAAGCCGCTGAGCGAGACGATCACGACCTGCCCCGAGGACGTCCCGAAGACGGCACCGGACGCCGGCCAGACCGACACCGACGCGAACGCAGGCGGGGTCACCGGTCACCTCGCCGAGCTGGCCGTGGAGGCCTCCGAGCAGCGCGCCGCCGGCGCCACCGAGGGCAAGCTCCTCGAGATCGCGGCACCGACGAGGCCGGTCGGCAACGTACGCGCCGACTCGACCGCGCTCGTATGCGCGCCGGGGACGAAGGACCTCGGCGAGGGCGAGGGGTACGACGAGGGCAAGCTGATCCCGGTGCGGCTCTGCGCGGTCGAGGGACTGCCCAACACGGGCACCGAGAGCACCAAGGGCGACCCCTACTACATCGACGGTGCCGACGGCCTGACCGTCGTCAACGCACGCATCTCGGGGGCCGCGGCAGCGCTGGTCAAGAGGGCCGAGAAGCAGGGGATCGACCTGGTCGCCGGCAGCTCGTTCCGGACGATGAAGAAGCAGAAGGCGCTGTGTCAGTCTGACGTCACCGGCGGCTGCCCGGCCGGCGACTACACGCTGACCGCGCAGCCCGGCCACTCATCCCACCAGCTCGGCATCGCCATCGACTTCGAGCAGCCCAGCGCGACCGGCGGCAAGACCTGCGCGACGCGGGCCTCGGAGCCGGCCAGCGCGGTGTGGCGGTTCCTGAACAAGAACGCTCTGAACTTCGGGCTGAAGCAGTACTCGGCCGAGGCGTGGCACTGGGACGCGTACGGCGGGAAGGACCGCTGCGCCCCGATGTGACCGCCTCGATGTGACTGCCCGGCCTGACCCGTCAGGCCCGCGGTAGCCGAGCCAGCTGACGCGCCTGGGCGACCAGCTTGCCCTCGGAGTCCCAGACCTCGCAGTCCTCCTCGAACATGCCGCCCGAGAGGTTGCGGGAGAAGTGGGTCACCTTGAGCCAGCCCGGAGCCGGCTTGTGGCGGATGTGGCAGGTGAGCTCGAGGGTCGGCGCCCAGCCCGGCAGCTCGAGCCCGAAGGTCACCGGCGGGAGCGCGTCGAGCACCTGCAGCAGCGAGAGCGGGTCGGGCTCGCGGTCGTGGTGACGGAACCAGCCGGTGAAGACCGCCTCGCCGGTCGGCGCGGCGCCGCCCCAGACGAACTGCTCCTTCGGCACGCAGAGCTCGTAGCGGTCCAGCATCGGTACGAACTTCTTCATCTCCTCGGGCGCGGTGGTCGAGGAGAGGCACTCGTCGAGCGGCGGCAGCTCCGGCTCGGTCGCGGTGACCCGCTCGAAGCCGCTGCTCTTTGCGTGGAGGCCGTCGAGGTCCGCGTACGTCGCGGTGGTGGTGATCCGCAGCTCCTCGCCCTGCCACAGCTCGGCGGTCGCGATGGCCAGCGAGCCCTTGTCACGCTTGGTCTCGATGCGGACCTCCGCCGGCCCCGGGGTGCTGGCGCCGGCGTAGAACGCGCTCAGCACGATCGGGTCGGGGTGGTTCGGCAGGTGAGCCCGCAGCGCGTTGGCGATCACCGCGAGCAGGTAGCCGCCGTTCACCCCGCCGCCGACCACCCAGCCGGGGGCGAGGTCGGCCGCGTACGTCTTCTTGTCGACCCGACGGACCGCGATGTCGCGGTCGAACTCGGCCGGTTCCCTATTACCCATGGGTAATAATCTAGATCGGGACCCGATGTGGTGGACGATGGGGGCATGACCGAGACGCCATCGAAGGAGGACCCGCGGCACCCGCACTGGGTCTACCACCACGGCTCCGAGCCGGACCCGCGGTTCACGCTGGCCAACGAGCGCACCTTCCTGGCCTGGGCACGCACCGTGCTCGGCCTGCTCGCCGGTGCGGTCGCGCTGCACTCGTTCCAGGTGCCCACCCCGGAGGGCGTACGCGTCGGGGTCATCGCCGTGCTGGTGGTCACCGCGATCCTGTGCACGCTGTTCGCGATGATCCGCTGGGCACGGGTCGAGCGCGCGATGCGGGAGCGTCGGCCCCTGCCCGCCTTCTCGACCGGTTTCATCCTCGCGGGCGCACTGTTGGTGGTCGGCGTGCTCCTGGGGTTCTCGCTGGTGCTCTGATCCGGCTGTCACGAGCGTGAAACATCGGTTTCGTACTGTGCCGCCATGAACGCGCTCCAGCCCGGGACCGGACCGATCAGCTCGACGACCTACCTCCCGGCCGAGGTCGACAACGTGCTCTGGGGACGGCTGCCGTGCGCGACGGACTCCCCCGTGCTGAGCGTCGCGCCGGGCACCTCGGTGACCGTGGACACGATCTCCCACGAGGGCATCCTCGAGGACCAGGGGCGGGACCCGGAGCGGTTCTTCTCTGCCCACGGCGTCTCGGAGGTCCTCTCCGACGCGGTCGCTCTCGCGGCGTCGGGCTATGAGCGGACCTTCGGCGTCGACGGTCCGCACGTGGTCTCGCGGCCGATCGAGGTCGAGGGTGCCGAGGTCGGTGACCTGCTCGCGATCACGGTGCTGGAGACGCTGCCGCGGGTGCCCTACGGCGTGGTGTCGAACCGGCACGGGCGGGGCGCGCTGCCGGGCGAGTTCCCGCGAGGCGACTCGCCGGTGCACAGCGTCTTCACGCCCGTCGTCGACGGACGTGGGGTGATCGGGCCGGCGTCGTTCGCCCTCGACCCGTTCCTCGGGATCATGGGGGTCGCCGTGCCGGGGTCTGAGCGGCCGCACTCGGTCCCGCCCGGGTCGCACGGCGGCAACATCGACATCCGGCTGCTCACGGCCGGGGCGACCCTCTACCTGCCCGTCCAGGTCGCCGGCGCGCTGGCCTACGTCGGCGACCCACACTTCGCGCAGGGTGACGGCGAGGTCTCGCTGACCGCCTTGGAGGCCTCGCTCCGGGCGACGCTCCGCTTCGACCTGGTCGCTCGCGAGGAGGCCGCCGCGCGGTTCGGCGAGCTCGCCGGGCCGCTGGCGGAGACCTCGGAATATCTGATTCCCACCGGGCTCGACGAGTCCCTCGACGTGGCCACGCAGAACTGCGTCCGGGCCGCGATCGCCCTGCTCAGCGCGCGTTTCGGGATGGAGCCTGAGGCTGCGTACGCCTATCTCTCGGCGGCCACCGACTTCCGGATCTCTCAGGTCGTCGACGTCGTCAAAGGCGTACACGCCACGATCCGCAAGGCAGACTTCGCCCTATGACCCCTCGACATGCCGGCGCCCAGCTCAAACCGGTCCCGCACGGGCTGCTGCAGGCCTTCCGGGCGTACGAGAGCGCGCTGATGTCCGACGACGTCGCAGCTCTGGACGCGCTCTTCGCCGACTCACCGACCACCTTGCGAGGCGATGCCGCCGGGCTGCTCGTCGGGCACGAGCAGATCTCCGCCTTTCGTGGGTCGCGCGGCGGCGCGCCCAAGCGGCGCATCGTGCAGACCCATGTGCAGGTGATCGACGACGACCACGCGCTGATCGTGGCCGTCACCGAGCTCGACCGCGGCGGGCGCGGGCTGCAGACGCAGCTGTGGGCGCGGGACCCGGTGCGGATCGAGTACGGCGGCTGGCAGGTCACCGCGGCCCACGTCTCGGCGCCCGCGCCGGCCTTCGACACCCGGATCTGGCGGGTCGTCGGTGACCCGCTGGTCTCCTCGCACACCGCCGACGGTGCCCTGTCGGGAGAGACCGTCGCGGTCAAGGACCTCTTCGCGGTCGCCGGTTTCGCGGTCGGCGCAGGGAGCCCGGCCTGGCTGGAGCAGGCGCCGACGGAACCGTCGCACGCCGCCGCCGTCGCCGCGCTGCTCGACGCCGGGGCGTCGGTACGCGGGATCGCGCGCACCGAGGAATTCGCCTACTCGCTGTCGGGGCTCAACGCCCACTACGGGGCGCCGCCGAACCCGAAGGCTCCGGGGCGGATCCCCGGCGGCTCGTCATCTGGCTCGGCGACCGCGGTCGCTCTCGGCCAGGCCTCGATCGGCCTCGGCACCGACACCGGCGGCTCGATCCGGGTCCCGTCCGCCTACCAGGGCCTCTACGGGATCCGTACGTCCCACGGCGCCGTCTCGCGCGAGGGCCTGCTTCCGCTCGCCAAGGCCTTCGACACCGTCGGGTGGATGACGCGTTCGGCGTTCCTGCTGCAGGCGGTGGGTGACGTACTGCTGCCGGAGACTCCGGCGTCGTCGTCCGTCTCGGTGGACGAGGTCCACCTGGTGCCGGCGCTGGTCGGACTCGCTGCGGAGGATGTCGCCACCGCCGTGAGCGACGCCCTGCCCGAAGCCAAGCCGCTGGCCTGGGAGGCGGCCAGGCTGGACGAGTGGCGCCAGGCTTTCGTCATCGGACAGGCCTACCAGGCATGGCAGGCCCACGGGGCCTGGCTCGAGACCCGGCTCGACACGCTCGGCGAGGCGGTGCGCGGTCGGTTCGAGATGGCCCGGTCCGTGACCCGGGAGCAGGCCGCCGAGGCGCGCACCGTGCTCGCACAGGCGCGTACGGAGATCCTCGACGTCGTCGGCGACCGCATCCTCGCCTACCCGAGCGCCTCCTCGGTGGCGCCGACGGCGGCCGACGCTGCCGGGGTGCGCGACGACACCATGCGCCTCACCTGCATCGCCGGTATCGCCGGCCTCCCCGCCGTCTCGATCCCGGTCCGCACACCCGGCAACCTCCCGGCGGGCCTCTGCCTGGTCGCCGCACCCGGCCGCGACCGCGACCTCCTCGCCCTGGCGCAGAGCTTCGCAGAGTAAGCGGAGAGCTTCGCGGGGCAGCCGCCCGGGCGTTACACAAAGGCAACCTGCGTTTCGGACGCCGAAACGCTCGTTTCATAGGCTGCCCTGGTGACGATGACGCTCGCCGAGTTCGATGCACTGCCCGCCGACGAGGCGCAAGCGGTGGTCGCACCCTGTGTCGCGATCCCCTCGTGGG
This sequence comes from Nocardioides sp. YIM B13467, assembly GCF_042788075.1. Lineage (NCBI taxonomy): Bacteria > Bacillati > Actinomycetota > Actinomycetes > Propionibacteriales > Nocardioidaceae > Nocardioides > Nocardioides sp. YIM B13467. The sequence continues at coordinate 3,300,451 of NZ_JBHZPJ010000046.1, read as the reverse complement.
CGGCCGGGCTGGTCGCGGGGCGGCCCTATACGGACGTACCGGACCTGCTCGCCGCCGCGAGGCAGCTGGCCGCGGCCTGGACGGACGAGGAGGTCGAGGCAGCCCTGGCCGACCACCCCCGGATCGGGGAGCGGCACTCCGGGGACGGGGCGAGCGCGGCACTCTCCGCCCGTGAGCAGGCCGGGGTCGACCCGGCCGACGCCGAGGTGCAGGCGCGACTGAGGGCGGGGAATGCGGCCTACGAGGAGCGGTTCGGGCGGATCTACCTGGTGCGGGCAGCAGGACGCAGCGCCGAGGAGATGCTCGCGCTCCTCGAGGAGCGGCTCCAGAACGACCCGGCTACCGAAATCACGGTGACCAAGGGCCAGCTGGCCGAGATCGCGTTGCTCCGGCTGCGAGGGTTACTGGTATGACCACCGTCTCCACACACGTCCTCGACGCCGCCCTCGGCCGGCCCGCCGCCGGGCTCGCGCTCTACCTCACCCTTCCCGACGACAGCGCGCGCACCGCGACCACCGACGCCGACGGGCGGGTGCGGTTCGACGGCGAGGTGCCGCCCGGGCCACACATGCTGACCTTCGCGACCGGACCCTGGTTCGCCGAGCAGGATCGCGAGACCTTCTTCCCCGAGGTGACCATCGGGTTCACCGTCACCGCCGGCGAGCACCACCACGTCGCCCTCCTGCTCAGCCCGTTCTCCTACACGACCTATCGAGGAAGCTGATGTCGATCACTCTTGGCCCCAACCAGCACGGCAAGGCGGAGGTACGCCTGGTCAAGGTCGACCGGGAGGGCGCGCGGCACACGATCCACGACCTGAACGTGTCCACCCAGCTCAGGGGCGACTTCGCGACGGCCTTCACCGAGGGTGACAACGTGCACGTGCACGCCACCGACACCCAGAAGAACGTGGTCTACGCGAAGGCCAAGGAGCTCGGCATCACCTCGCCGGAGGCGTTCCTGCTCGACCTCACCGCCTACTGGGCCGAGCAGCCGTGGGTGACCGGGTCGGTGATGAAGGCGGAGTCCTACTCCTGGGACCGCATCCCGGCGAACGAATTTTCGTTCGCCCGGCGCGGTCAGGAGACGCGTACGGCTGTGGTCAACAGCTATGGCGAACGAAAATTCGTTCTGTCGGGCCTGACCGACCTGGTGGTGCTCAAGTCGACCGGTTCGGAGTTCCACGGCTTCCCGCGCGACCGCTACACCACCCTCGCCGAGACGACCGACCGGATCCTGGCGACCGAGGTCACCGCGTGGTGGCGGTGGGAGAGCCACCCGGAGGACTGGAACGACGCCTACGACCGGATCCGCGCGATCATGCTCGACACCTTCGCCGAGGTGCACTCGCTCGCGCTGCAGCAGACCATCTACGAGATGGGCAGGGCCGTGATGGAGGCGTTCGAGGGGATCGCGGAGTTCAAGATCTCCTGCCCCAACAAGCACCACTTCCTCGTCGACCTCTCCCCCTTCGACCTCGAGAACCAGAATGAGGTCTTCTTCGCCGCCGACCGCCCCTACGGGCTCATCGAGGCGACCCTGCAGCGCGACGGATCGACCGAGCCGGACGCCTGGGCATCGGTGCCAGGCTTCGCGTGACGAGGTCTGACATGAACCGGATCGACCGACGGATCGCGACGCACTACCAGGAGCTGTCGCCGCAGGAGCGCAAGGCGGCCGACACGCTGCTGGAGCATCTCGACGACCTGGCGACCTACCGCGCGGCCGAGCTGGCCTCGCTCGCCGAGGTCTCGAAGGCGACGATGAGCCGGCTCTTCCGGTCGCTGGGATTCGACGGCTTCGACGAGGTACGCGACCACCTGCGGGGGCTGCGTACGGCCGGCGAGCCGCGACGTGTCGAGGGTGCCCCGGACCTGAGCGCCCACGCCGAGGGTGAGGCGGCCGCGATCGCGCGGGTCGTGGAGCAGGCCGGGATCGTCGAGGCGATCGAGGCGATCGCCGGGGCGAGCGACGTGATGGTCGCGGGCTGGCGCAACTCCTACCCGGTCGCGCTCCATCTGCGCCAGCAGCTCACCCAGACCCGCGAGCGGGTCACACTCGCGCCCGCTCCCGGCCAGGTCATCGGCGAGGAGCTGGCCGAGCTCGGCGAGGGATCGGTGGTGGTCGCGGTCGGGCTGCGGCGCCGGCCACCGGGCTTCGGCGAGTTCGTCGACGCCGCCGCGGCCTCCGGGAGCACGGTGATCGTGATCGCCGACCCGACCGGAACGGTCCACCTCGGCCGTGCCGACATCGCGCTGGAGTGCCCGGTCCAAGGCGCTCTCGCCTTCGACTCCCTGGCCGCGCCGATGTCGCTGGCGAGCGTGCTCGCCGACGGCGTACTCCACGAGCGGGGACGGGCCGGACGCGACCGCGTCTCGACCATCAGCGCCACCTACGACCGGCTCCACGAGGTCGAGTGATGTCTGGGAGCAGAATGGCAGCAGGAACATCGATCCGGGGGGATCTCATGAGCGACACCATGTGGTTGGAACAGGCGATCGCACTTGCCGTGCGCAACGTCGACAACGGCGGTGGCCCGTTCGGGGCCATCATCCTCCGCGAGGGCATCCTGCTCGGCACCGGCCAGAACCGGGTCACCCGCGACCTGGACCCGAGCGCCCACGCAGAGATCGTCGCGATCCGTGCCGCCTGCAAGGAGGCCGACAGCTTCTCGCTGGCCGGCTGCACCCTCTACACCTCGTGCGAGCCCTGCCCGATGTGCCTGGCGACCGCGCTGTGGGCGCGTCTGGACCGCGTCGTCTACGCGGCCGACCGTGACGACGCGGCCAAGGGCGGGTTCGACGACCGCGCCTTCTACGACCTGTTCGGCACCGGCCGCGCCAACGAACACCACGACTGGCCGACCAAGGTCGACGAGCTGCGGATCCCGCAGGCGTACGACCCGTTCGACGCCTGGCTGGCGAAGCAGGACCGCACGGACTACTGACCGGCTACTGCGAGGCGCCCATCCCCATCCGCTCCAGCGCGACCGACTCGAGGAGCTGGACGAGGTTGTAGAGCACCAGCGTGACCACGGTGATGATCGCGACGGCTGCCCACAGATCGTCGAAGCGGGCGGCGGCGGGGAACTTCTGGATGTTGCCGCCGATGCCCTTGCCGGTCGAGAGCCACTCGGCCAGCAGCGCGCCGGTCACGGCGCCGGGCACCGAGACCCGGGCCGCGGCGAAGATCGACGGAAGCGCGCCGGGAAGAGACACCTTCCGGATCGCGGTGAGCCGCGAGCCGCCGTAGACGGCCACCAGGTCCAGCGACTGCGGCGAGGCCCGCGAGAGCCCGAACAGGACCGCGGCCAGCGCCGGGAACAGCACCACGATGATCCCGAGCACCACGACCGAGGCGGTCGACGCACGGCCGGTGATCAGCATGACCACCGGAGCGATCGCGACCAGCGGGATCGAGCGCAGCAGCAGCGCCAGCGGCATCACGCCGGCCTCGACCGTACGCGACAGGTTGAACAGCACCGCCGCCACCACGGCGATCGCCATCCCGGCGAGGAAGCCGAGCGCGGCGTCCCGCAGGGTCACCCACGTCAGCGGGAACAGCTCCGCCCGATGGGCAGCCGCGTCCGGCCCGGTGAAGAGGTGGTCGACGACGTCCAGCGGCCCCTTCGCGACGAACTCCGAGACGCTGGAGAACGACACGAACGCCTGCCAGAGCACGACCACGATCGCCAGCGCGGCGAGGGTGTGCAGCACCGGCCCCAGGACCGCCCGCGACAGACCCTTGGCACCCGACATCATCCGGACCTCCCAGCGACCCATGGCGTCACCAGACGCGAAACCAGCCCCAGCAGCAGATAGCCGGCCAGAGCGACCAGGGCACAGACCAGGAAGACGGCCCAGAGCCGCTCCGGGTCGGGCTTGCCCTGCAGGACGATCAGCGTGCGCCCGACGCCACGGTCGGTGGAGCCGAGGTACTCGCCGAGCACGGCACCCAGGATCGCGGTCGGCACCGCGATCTGCAGCGCGTTGAGGATCGCCGGCACGGCCGCGACGAGGCGTACCTTCACCAGCTGCGTCCACACCGACCCGCCGTAGACCCGCACCACGTCGAGCGAGGCGCGATCGGCCGACTTGAACCCGAGCACAGCCCCGACGACGGTCGTGAAGAAGACCATCAGCGCGGCCAGGAAGATCGAGGTCTTCGACGGGTCACCGGGCTGCTCGGCGCCGCCGAGGACCACGATCGAGATGCCGCCCACGGCGACCACGGGCAGACAGTACGTCGTCACCGCGATCTGCATGATCATCGGCTCCAGCCACGGCACCAGCAGCACCAGCGAGGCCAGCAGCAGGGCGATCAGGTTGCCCCAGAGGAACCCGATCGACGCCTCCATCAGCGTCTCCCGGAGCACGCCGTCCCAGAACGCCGACGGACCCGCGGCGGCCATCTCCGAGAGGACCGTCCACGGCGGCGGCACCGGCGTGAACCCGGTGCCGGGGTCGGGCGGGAATCCGGCGACGGCCACGACCGCCCACAGCACGAAGAGGGTGACCACGCCGATCAGACCGGCCACCCAGCCGGCCAGCTGTTGATTCAGTCGCATCAAACTCTGCTTGTTCAAGATTCCGCCTCGGCGCGCCCGTCGTCACCGAAGAGCAGCTCGGAGGCCCGGTCGGCGAGCGCGTGGAACTCCGGCGTACGCATCATGTCGGGCGTACGCGGCCGGGGAAGGTCGACCTCGATGATCTCCTTGATCCGGCCCGGTCGCGGCGACATCACCGCGACCCGGTCGGAGAGGAAGATCGCCTCGTTCACACCGTGGGTGACCAGCAGCGTGGTCGCCGGCTTCTCGGTCCAGATCCGCAGCAGCTCCAGGTTGAGGTTCTGCCGGGTCATGTCGTCCAACGCGCCGAACGGCTCGTCGAGCAGGAGCACCGACGGCTTCAGCGCGAGTGCGCGGGCGATCGAGACCCGCTGCCGCATCCCGCCGGAGAGCTGCGCGGGGCGGGCCTTCTCGAAGCCCTCCAGCCCCACGAGCTTGATCAGCTCGTGGATGTAGGACATGTCGGGACGCCGCCCGGCGACCTCGAAGACGAGCTTGATGTTCCCGACCACCGAGCGCCACGGCAGCAGCGCGTGGTCCTGGAACGCGATCCCCAGCTCGGAGTCACGCCGCAGCTCGGCGGGTGCCTTGCCGTCGACGTACGCCTCTCCGCTCGTCGGCGTCTCCAGGCCCGCGAGGATCCGCAGGATCGTCGACTTGCCGCAGCCGGAGGGCCCCAGCAGGGCCAGGAACGAGCCCTGGTCGGTGTGGAGCTCGGTGTCCTTGAGCGCGGTGACGGCCTTCGACCCGGAGCCGAAGACCTTGCTGATTCCGGAGATGTGGATGCCGGTGCCGCCACCGGTCTCCGCAGCGGGAGCACCGGCATCCATGAGCTTGTTCTCGGCCATGACTACTTCTGGTAGTCCTTGAGCTCGGGGTTCTCCTCGTAGATCTCGTCGATGATCGAGGTGTCGAACAGGTCCTCGACCGAGACCTCCCAGCCGGCGGCGGCGAGCGAGTCGACGGTCTGCTGCTGGAGCTCCTCGGAGATGGTGAAGAGGCCGTTCTTCTCGGTCTCCGGCGTGGAGATGAGCTTCTGCGACTCCTCGAGACCACGCTTGGTCTTGACCGGGTCGAGCTCACCGAAGCTGGCCTCGAGACCGTCGGAGTCGCTGGCCGCCTGGTTGTAGTGGGTGGTGACGACCTTGACCACCTCGTCGGTGGGGTTCTTGAAGGTCTCGGACCAGCCCTTGATCTCGGCGGTCAGCAGCGCCTTGAGAAGGTCGCGGTTCTCGGCGAGGTACTGGTCCGTGACGGTGTAGGTCTCGGCGACGTACGGCACGCCGTTCTCGGCGTAGGGCAGGTTGGTGATCTCGTGGCCGGCCATCTCGACGGTGATGGCCTCGTTGGTCAGGTAGGCCATGAAGCCGTCGACCTGGCCCTTCATCAGCGGCGTCGGGTCGAACTCGACGGGGACGACGGTGATGTCGTCCTTCTTCTCCTCCAGGCCGTTGGCCGCGAGGATCGCCTTGAAGACGTTGACGTTGGAGTCCTGGACGCCGATCTTCTTGCCCTTGAGGTCGGCCGGCGTCGCGATGTTGCCGCCGTCCTTGAGGGAGAGGATGGTGAACGGGTTCTTCTGGAAGGTGGCGCCGATGATCTTCAGCGGCGCCTCCTGCTCGGCGATCGCGGAGCCGACCGAGGCCGCGTCGTTGATGGCGACCTGGACCTTGCCGGAGAGCAGCTTGGCCACGCCGGTGTCGGGGCCGGAGATGCCGTTGACCGCGTCGAAGCCGGCTTCCTCGTAGTAGCCCTTGTCCTCGGCGTAGAACTCGCCGGCGAACTCCTCGTTCTTGATCCAGGAGTACTGCATCGAGATGGTGCCGAAGCCCTCCTCGCTGCTGCCTTCTTCGGAGTCGGAGCCGCAAGCGGCCAGGGTGGTGGCGGCGACCAGGGTCAGCAGGGCCGCGGCGGCCCGGCGTTGAACTGACTTACGTCGCGAGGTCCGAGAGGCGGGGGTAGACATCGAAACGAGTTCCCTTCGAGGAGTGTCACGCATAGGTTTCGGGGACCGTAGCGAGCGGAGGTTTCAGGGGCTGGCACTGGCGTTTCGGCGTTGTAACGACCCTTTCAAGACGAACCTCGAACAGGGCGTACGGTCCCGAGACGCGGCGTCCGCTGGACAACAATGCCGTGGTTGTTGTCTAGTTACCCAACGCGCGTAGGCCGCGTCGCATGTGCCGTCTGCCACACCGGATTCGCCGTTATCGGTTCGTGATCAGCCCGAGACCTTTCGGTGACCAAACCGTCAGGTCGTACGCCGCAGCAGCGGCGGGTGCAGGTGCTCGGCGGAGCCCCGGCGGAAGAGCTGAGCCGGCCGGCCACCGTCCCGGGTCGTCGTGGTGCCCGTGGGCTCGAGGAAGGCCTCGGTCTTGGTGACCTTGCGATGGAAGTTGCGGGGGTCGAGGCGCTCGCCCCAGACGATCTCGTAGACCCGGCGCAGCTCGGCGACGGTGAACTCCTCGGCACAGAACGCCGCACCCAGCGGTGAGTACTCCAGCTTGGAGCGAGCGCGCTCGACGCCGTCACGCAGGATCGCGGCGTGGTCGAAGGCGAGGCCGCCGCCGGACAGGAGTGAGTCGACCGGCCACCACTGCGCGTCCGCCGCATCCGAACCCGCCGCGGGCACCGGCAGGTCGGGCGCCAGCGCGAGATAGGCGACGGTCACGACCCGCGTCCGCGGGTCCCGCCCCGGAGAGCCGTACGTCGCCAGCTGCTCGACATGCACGCTGCCCGGTCGCATACCGGTCTCCTCCGCGAGCTCGCGCGCCGCCGCCTCCTCGAGGCCCTCGTCGTCGAGGACGAACCCGCCCGGAAGCGCCCAGGCGCCGACGAACGGCTCGATGCCACGGCGTACGACCAGGGCGCAGAGCGCGTCGTCACGAACGGTGAGTACGACGAGATCGACGCTGACCGCGAACTTGGGGCACTCCACGTGGCAGACCCTAGATGATCGAGCGATGCACCCGGGCGTGCCAGGCGCCGAGGACGGTGGCGAGCCCGATCAGGATGCCGGCGAGCAGCAGACCGCCGCCGGTGTGCCACAGCAGCATCCCGGCGCCGGCGGAGGCACCGAGCAGGATCAGCAGGATGGTGATCACGCGCCGCGCGGTGCCGCCGCCACGGAATGACGCCTTGCCGGATCCGATCGGCGAGTCGGCCGCGAGACCCGTGATCGTGCTGGTGACGACGACGGTCGTCACGTCCTTGACCGCGATGTGGCGAGCGGCGGCCGCCTGGGTCCCCATGGCGGCCGCGGCGAGAGTGGTGGTCGTGATCATCACAGCGCTCGACGGCTCGTCACCGGTCACGAAGAGGAGCCCGGCCAGCGCCAGCATCACCACTGCGACCAGCGAGAACAGCATGGTCGTACGCGCGCTCCAGGCCTGCTTGTCGGCCTTCAGAACTCGCCCGCCGAGCGCGGCGCCGGCCATGAACCCGACCAGCGCCAGTGCCGGCCCGAGGACCGGCAGGCCGGTGTCACCGACCAGCGCCATCCCGAGGATGACCACGTTGCCGGTCATGTTGCCGGTGAACACCTTGTCCAGACCGAGGTAGCCGACGGCGTCGTTGATGCCCGTGGTGAAGGTGAGCACGAGCATCAGCCACAGGTGCATACGGTCGGCGGGGACGGTCTTCAGCAGCGAGTTCACCCGCGCATTGTGCCGGACCCTCGATCAGCCCTCGGCGATCGCTCCCGCGGCCGCGGCGAGATCGGCCACCCCGGCGGCGAGCTCGTCCGGCCGATCGGTGGCCAGGTCCAGGTGGAAGCCGAACAGCGACGAGTCGACGAGCGTGACGATCCGGCCCGCACGCTCGGGCGGCGCGCCACAGGCGGTGAGATAGTCGCGCAGCGCGGCGTACCACAGCTCGTTCGTCTCCCGGACGACCGAGCGATAGGGCTCCATCCCGATCAGCCCGGTCGCGGCCGCCTGCAGGTAGATCTGCAGGCAGCCGTGCAGCGGCTCGGTGCGGTAGGCCCGCCACAGGGTCTCCACCCCGGAACGTACGTCATCGGCCGGCTCCAGCGCCGCGACCGCTGCGACGGAGAGCTCGTTGGTGCGCGCCACCACCGCGGCGACGAGCTCGTCGCGACCGCCGAAGTGGTAGATCAGCATCCGGTCGCTGGTGCCGATCGCCGCCGCCAGCGGACGCAGGGTCAGCCCGATCAGCCCGTGCTCGAGCACGTGGTCGACCACCTGCCCGAGGAGCTCCTCCTTGCGGTCCATGAAAAGCATTATGCCGAACATGTAGCGACTGCTACATTTGGCGGGATGTAGCAGTCGCTACATGCGCCTCAGGAGGACCCGAAGATGTACGCCGCCATACTGCTCGTCGCCGCGATCGCGATCGAGGTCGTCAGCACCGCGCTGCTTCCCCGCACCGAGGGCTTCCGCAACCTCGGCTGGTCGGTCGCCGTCCTGGCCGGCTACGGCGCCTCGATCTGGCTGCTCTCGGTGGTCGTGGAGCGGATGCCGGTCTCGGTGGCGTACGCCATCTGGTCGGGCCTCGGCACCGCACTGGTCGCAGGCATCGGCGTGATGTTCCTCGGTGAGCACCTCACCGCCGCCAAGGCCGGATTCCTGGCGATGATCGTCGTCGGCGTGGTCGGGCTGAACCTCTCCGGCGCCCACTGAGCCCGACGGGGTCAGATCGCCGCGGCCGCGGCCCTGCCCGCCGTACGTCCCGAGAACAGGCAGCCGCCGAGGAACGTGCCCTCGAGCGCGTTGTAGCCCATCATCCCGCCGCCGCCGAAGCCGGCTACCTCGCCGGCCGCGTAGAGCCCGGGCAGCGGGGTGCCGGCAGCGGTCAGGCAGCGGCCGGACAGGTCCGTCTCGAGCCCGCCGAGGGTCTTGCGGGAGAGGATGTGCAGCTTGACCGCGATCAGCGGCCCGGCCTCGGGGTCGAGGATCCGGTGGGGCTTGGCGGTGCGCTGCAGCTTGTCGCCGCGGTAGTGGCGGGCGGCGTACAGCGCGGTGACCTGGGCGTCCTTGGTGAAGTTGTTGGCGATCTCGCGGTCGCGGGCCTCGATGATCCGGCGCAGCTCGGTCTCGTTGATCTGCGGGCCGGTCGGGTCCTTCTCGGCGAGGCCGTTCATACCGTGGACCAGGGCGGTGAGGTTCTCGGCGACCACGAAGTCCTCGCCGTGCTCCATGAACTTCTTCACCGGGCCGGGACCCTTGCGCGCCCGCTCGGCGAGCAGCTTGAGGTCCTTGCCGGTCAGGTCGGGGTTCTGCTCCGAGCCGGAGAGCGCGAACTCCTTCTTGATGATCTTCTCGGTCAGCACGAACCAGGAGTAGTCGTAGCCGGTCTGACGCAGGTGCTTGAGCGTGCCGAGGGTGTCGAAGCCGGGGAAGAACGGCGCCGGAAGTCGCTTGCCGGTCGCGTCCAGCCACAGCGAGGAGGGGCCGGGCAGGATCCGGATGCCGTGGTTGGCCCAGATCGAGTCCCAGTTGCGGATGCCCTCGACGTAGTGCCACATCCGGTCGTCGTTGATGATCTTGGCGCCGGTCGCTCCGGTGATGGCGAGCATCCGGCCGTCCACGTGCGCCGGGACGCCGGAGACCATCGACTTCGGCGGAGTGCCGAGGCGGGCGGGCCAGTGCTTGCGGACGAGGTCGTGGTCACCGCCGATGCCGCCGGAGGTGACGATCACGGCCTGGCCGCTGAGCTCGAAGTCCTCGACCTCCGTGCGAGAGGAGGCGTGCCCACGCTCGATGTCGCTGGGCTCGAGCACCTTGCCGCGTACGCCGACGACGGCACCGTCCTCGACCACGAGATGGTCCACGCGGTGCCTGAAGGCGAAGGTGATCCGTCCGGTGTCGGCGTGGGCGCGCACCCGCCGCTCGAACGGCTCGACCACGCCAGGCCCGGTCCCCCAGGTGATGTGGAAGCGTGGCACCGAGTTGCCATGGCCGTCGGCGCGGCCGTCGCCACGCTCGGCCCAGCCGACGACCGGGAAGATCCGGTGGCCCATCTGGCGCAGCCAGGACCGCTTCTCACCCGCCGCGAAGTCGAGGTAAGCCTCGGCCCAGCGTCGCGGCCACAGGTCCTCGTCACGGTCGAACTGGGCCGATCCCATCCAGTCCTGGAGCGCCAGCTCGGGTGAGTCCTTGATCCCCATCCGGCGCTGCTCGGGGCTGTCGACGAGGAAGAGCCCGCCGAGGCTCCAGAAGGCCTGACCGCCCAGCGACTGCTCCGGCTCCTGGTCGACCAGGAGAACGCTCTTTCCCGCGTCCGCGACCTCGGCCGCTGCTGCCAGGCCGGCAAGGCCGGCTCCTACCACGATCACGTCGGCGTGCTTCGTCATGTCGGCAGATCCTGCCACCATATCTACCCGCGAGTACATGGAACCTGTCGCCCGACCGTTCCGTCAGGTGGACAGTTGTCGGACTCGCGCCCCGAAGCGACCGCCGATCGGTGTCCGAGCGGATAGATTTTTTGATCGTGATCGACCCCAAGGTGACCGCCAAGAGGCAGCAGAAGTGGGTCCAACGCGGCATCGACCGCACCGAGACCTGGCTGGGCCGTAGTGGCAGCAGACTCGGTCCACTGATCCCGCACATCGCCACCGCCGGAGTGCTCACCGGGGACGAGGACCACGGCTGGATCCCTCAGGGCTTGGCGTACTCCCCCGAGGCCGAGCTGCTCCTGCAGGGCTACCACGGCGACAAGCTCGGCTCCGCGCTCGCTCTGGTCGACAAGCCGTCGGGAGAGCTCATCAACGCCGTCTACCTGGGCGGGCCGAAGGGCAGCGTCAGTGGCCCGGTCAACGCCGGCGGCGTGGCGGTCATCGGCGACGAGGTCTTCGTCTGCCGCGAGGGCAACCCGCCCCGCCTCTACCGCTACTCACTGACCCAGATCGTCCACGCCGAACCGCTCTCGACCGTCTCGACCGTCTCCCCGCTGGTCGCGCTCGCCGCCGGCTCCTACCTCGCCGCCGCGAAGGACCTGCTCTACGTCGGGTCGCACGCGAACAACCGCCTCTACAAGTACATCCGCAAGGACGACACCTGGCAGATCAAGACCCCGATCGGCGTACGCACCCCCGTCGGCACCCAGGGCGTCGTGGTCCGGGAGGAGGAGTACGTCTTCAGCGTCAACCGCGGCCCCGCCCGGCGCAGCCAGCTGGTCGTGCAGGACCGGGTCACGATCCGGCCCCGTGCCGTGCAGTGGCTCCCCAACCTGGCCGAGGGCATCGCCGAGGTCGGCGACGAGTTCTTCGTGACCTACCAGTCGGGCGCCAGGCCCTACTCCCGCGGCTCCTCCCGAGGCCAGACCTGGCCCTCGGCCCACATGACCCGCACTCCCCTGGCCAAGCTCGGCCTGGAGCCGCGGAAGTCGGCCGACTCCCTCTGATCTCTCGTGATCAGGCCGGCCAGTCGGTGATATCGGCGTACTCCTCGCCGTGCCGCTTCAGCCACCCCGCGACGTACGGGCAATGCGGGATGATCCGCTTCCCCTTCGCCTTCACATCGGCCAGCGCGAACGCCACCAGCTTCGAGGCGAGCCCCTGCCCGTTGTAGGCCTCCTTGACCTCGGTGTGCAGGAAGTCCACATGCTCGTCGTCGGGCAGCCGGTATGCCGCCAGCCCCGCCACGGTCTCCCCGTCACGGATCTCGTAGCGATGCCTGGCCGGGTTGTCTACGTACTCGATCTCGCTCACACCCCCCATTCTCACCCACCCGCCCATGACGTACGCAGGGGCTCACTGTCGCTCGCGTGCTGTGTCTTCGCGGGGCTGTTGCCGCCGACCCGTTACGGGTGGGTGTTCTCGGCCTTCACAAGACGCACGGGTAAGCGGTCGCACCAGAACAGCCCGGTCAGATACGCCGGGTGAATCGGATCCGCCCGCTTGAGAGGCGCTCATAGCCGTAGTTGGGGTCATGGATCCGTCGATGATCACTCGAACACAGCAAGACCATGTTCGCCAGGTCGGTTCGGCCGCCTTCGGACCAGGGTTTGAGGTGATGGGCCTCGGTCCAGGCTGCCGGGGCGTCGCAGTCTTCGGCTTGGCAGCACTTGTCGCGTAGCCGGAGCGCCTTGTAATGGGTCGGATACGCCAACCGGGCGGTTCGGCCGAGGTCGAGGATCTCGGAGTCGGTGCCCAGCACGACGGGGACGAGGTCGGCGTTGCAGGCCATCCGGCGGGCCTCGGCGGCGGTGATCTTCTCGCCGTCGAACCCCAGGGCCGCGGTGCCGAGGTCCTTGCGGAGGTCTTTCACGCTCATCGTGATGAACACCGTGGTGCCGTGGCCACCGTGGCGGGGCAGTTGGTCGACGTCGTAGGTCTCGACCACCCGGGCAAACGCCTGGCCCAGCAGCCGGTCATAGGGGGCTTTGCGGCCACGGTTCTCGGCCGAGAGCTTCCGGGGCTGGGCCAGCGAGTCCAGCAGGGTCCGGAGCCGCATCCCGACCGCGCGGGAAACGCGGGCGTGGATGTCGATGGTGCCGTCGCCGTTGTCGCGGGAGGAGTAGAAGGTGCGCCGCTGGGCGTGCTCCTCCTCCCGCTGCAGGGCTTTGGCTTCGGCGGCTTCGAACCGTTCGGGGTCGATCTCGGCCAGGATCCGGCGCCCGACGATCTTCAACTCGTTCGCCGTCAACTGGCTGGCGTAGTCGACCAGGAGCTTCTCAGCGAGGATCAGGTCCTCGCCGCTGGCAACGGGGTCGTTCTCGATGGTGTCGAGGGCCTGGGTGATCACCCGTGCCTTGTCCTGGGACACGACACCATCGGCCAGGCCAGCGGCCACGAGGTCGTACTTGCTCACCGCCGCCGCGAGTTTCACCTGCGAGCGCCCGACTGCCTTGTCCACGAGAAGCTCGGTCCGCATCCACCCGGAGACGTCCTTGGCGCCGGTCTCTTCGGCGATATCGCCGGCAGACGCGAGCACCCGCAGCTTCAAGGCGGCCTGCTGAGCCTGGAGCTTCTCCAGCCGCTCCAGCAGGTCCTTCTTCTGCCCGGTGCGCCAGTAGGCGGGATCGGTGGCGAGAAGGTCGTGGAGGGCGGTCTCGATGGCGGTGAGGGCAGCGTCGATCAGGTCGCCGGGGTTGGTGCCCCAGGGGTTGATCTCGCGGCCGAGACTCATCGCCATCCCTCCCTTCAAAGAGGTGTTGTGATGGGTCTGATTCTACTCCTCGAACGCCTCAAGGACGAGCCATTTATGCAGGTCAGGCGCAGTTTCGCGGTGAGCGAACGACCTCAAACCTGTGGATGGTAAGTGGCCCGAAGGGCCACCCTTCCGCCCCATCAACCTCACCCTTCCCAGGCAAGAATCCGCTGCGCCACACCCGGGCCGCCGCCCCGATAGCCAGCCAAATCTTTTCTCGACGGGCGCCGGTGTCAAGGATCGCCGCAGGCGACCGGCGAAGCCGGCGGCCGAAGGCCGTCCTTGACTCCGGAGTCCGTCGAGAAGACCCTCAAGAAAGGGTCGGCGGCCCACGTCAGCCCGAAACAACATTCCGCGACAGGGACTCAGCCAACAAAGATGCAGAAAATATGCCCGTCAGGATCCGCATAAGCCCGCAGAGGCTCATCAGGATCGTCAGACCGATCAAGACGGAGCGAAGCCCCCAACCCGAGCGCACGAACGTGCTCAGCATCGAGCTCAGCAACAGAACGTACGACGGTATCGAGATGCATGTGCTTGACCGCCCCAGGAGCAGGCCAGCCTGACGGTGCCATCTCGGACTCGTCGACCCGGTTGAACGCAAGAGCACGACGCCCGTCGGGCCAGGTGAGAACGAGCCAGTCGTCGTCATCCCCAGGCTCCTCGTCCCCCGGCCGGTAGACGAGGCCGAGGAGCTGGCGGTAGAACTCGGCGAGCCGGCGTACGTCGGTGGTGTCGAGGACGGTGTGGAGGAGCTCAGCCACGCGCGGAACACCAGCCGAGCCAGCGGGGCGTGGCGCTCCGGTAGGAGTCGTACGCCTCACCGAAGCTCCATGACAGGGCGCGCTCCTCCGCGGGAATCTGGGTGCGGTCGATGACGGCGACGAAGGCCGCGACGGGGACGAGCGGAAGCCAGCCACCGCGCAGGACGGCGTGGGCGGTGAGGAGACCGGCCATGCCGACGTACATCGGGTTGCGGGTGTAGCGGAACGGTCCGTCGGTGACGACCGCGGTCGCACCCTCGGGCTCGAGCGGGTTGAACGTGGTGTCCTTGTGCTTGAACGCCCGGGCGGCTGCGCCCGCGACATAGACCGAGCCGGCCGCGAGGAGACCAGCCGCGACGGACCGCACGACGGTCGGTCGACGGCCCCGAGCGAGGAGATGCTGGGCGGCCAGGCCCACGACGACGTAGACGGGCGGCGGCACCTTCGGCATGCCTTCCACCGTAGCCGGGCCCCGACGGTCCGAACCCCTCTTTCTTGGGTAAAGAGAAGTTCAGTGCAAGAGCGCGCGGACCAGGCGCTCGGCGACGTCCGGAGCGGGCTCGGTGCGCTCGAGGGAGTGGAGCACGAAACCACCGACCAGGGCGCGTACGAACTCCTTGACGGGCAGGTCGGCGGGCAGCTGGCCGGCCTCGACGGCTGCCTCGATACGAGTGGAGACGGTGGCGGTGATGCCGAGCGCGTCGTTGAGGCGGGTGCCGATGTCGGGGTTCTCGCAGGCGGCCGCGACGAGCGAGCGGACGAGTCCGTCGTTGCCGGGCTGGGCGACGAGGTCGATGAGACTCTGCATCCAGGCGATCAGGTCGCCGCGGATGTCCCCGGTGTCCGGTACGACCGGGTGGTCCGGCAGCAGCAGGTCCTCGATCAGGGCGTCGGCGACGACCGCGCTCTTCGAGGACCACCAGCGGTAGATCGTCTGCTTGGAGACACCAGCCTCGGCCGCGATGCCCTCGATGGTGAGGTGGTCATAGCCCTGGGTGGCGAAGAGCCGGCCGGTCGCGTCGAGGACCGCCATGCGAGCCTCCTCGCTGCGTACGGCACCCCTTCGGCGCACTCCTGCTGACGCTGGCATGAACGGCATCCTAAGAGCCCGTGGCATCTCCTGGCCACGGCACAGGTGTGACACATCACTCGCTCAGCGGCCCTTGTCCATCGGCGTACAAGTGATTAACTGGACGCACCGTTGCGTATTACCGGAGGGATGCCGTCATGGCGGAGCTGTTGTACCGATTGGGCAAGTCGGCCGCGCGCCGCGCCTGGCTTGTGATCCTTGCCTGGGTGCTGGCGCTGTCCGGCGCCGCCGGGGCGTACGTCGCCTGGTCCGGCGAGCTCACCACCAGCTTCGACATCCCGGGGTTGCCCTCGTCCGAGGTGGTCGACGAGCTCCAGGAGGGGCTGCCCGACCTGGCCGGCGGCTCCGGCACGATCGCGTTCCAGACCGAGGACGGCACCCCGCTCAGCGCGACCCAGAAGCAGGAGATCCGGGCGCTGATCACCAGCGCCGAGGACCTCCCCGACGTCGCCGCGGTCACCGACCCGTTCCAGACCGAGGCCCAGCGCAAGGCGCAGGCCGAGAAGGTCACCGAGGGCCAGGCCAGGCTCGAGGCCGGCCGGACCCAGCTCGACAGCGCCCAGGCCAAGCTCGACAAAGCGCAGGCCGACATCGACAAGGCCCGCGCGCAGCTGCAGGCCGCCGGGATGCCGACCACCCAGATCGATGCCCAGCAGGCCGCCCTCGACAAGCAGCAGTCCAAGCTCGACGACAGCGCCGCCGACCTCGAGGCCAACACCGCCAAGGCGGAGAACGGCGCCGAGCTGCTCGAGCTCTCCGAGGAGATCCGGATGGTCTCCGCGGACGGTTCGGCCGCCCTGGTCAACGTCGCCTACTCCGTCGGCCGTCTGGAGATGTCCGAGGAGACCAAGAAGGCCACGGTCGAGCACTTCACCGACAACCCGATCGACGGCGTCGAGATCGGCGTCTCCTCCGACATCTCCCAGGAGGCGCCCAACCCGATGGGTCCCGGCGAGATCGTCGGCGTCGGCGTCGCCGCGATCGTCCTCCTGGTCATGCTCGGCACGATCATCGGCGCCGGCGTCCCGCTGGTCACCGCGCTGACCGGAGTCGGCATCGGCGCGCTCGGCGCGCTCTCCCTCTCCGGCGTCGTGCAGATGGCCTCGATGACCCCGATCCTGGGCCTGATGCTCGGCCTGGCGGTCGGCATCGACTACTCGCTCTTCATCCTCAACCGCCACCGCAAGCAGCTGCTCCACGGCTCCGATGTGAAGGAGTCGATCGCGCTCGCCAACGGCACCGCCGGCACGGCGGTCGTCTTCGCCGGCTCCACCGTGATCGTCGCGCTGGTCGCCCTCAACATGACCGGGATCCCGTTCCTCGGCCTGATGGGCTCGGTCGGCGCGGCCTGCGTCGCGATCGCCGTCCTGGTCGCGATCACCCTGACCCCGGCCATCCTCGGCCTCGTCGGTGGCCGCATCGTCTCCAAGCGTGCCCGGAAGAAGGTCGCCGAGCAGGACGCCGCCGAGGCCCACGCCAAGCCGATGCCCACCTGGCGTGCGCTGGTCACGGTCGTCGCCTCCGTCGTCGCCCTGCTCGCCCTCGCGGTCCCCGCCCTCGACATGCGCCTCGGCCTGCCCGACGGTGGCTCCGAGCCCGAGGGCTCGCTGGCCAAGACCGCCTACACGATCACCGAGGACAGCTTCGGCGCCGGCGCCAACGGCCCGCTGCTGGTCGCTGCCGAGCTGCCCGACGGCCTCAACGAGGCCGGCATCCAGCGGGCCCAGCTGACGGTCGCCAAGGCGCTGGCGGACCTCGATGACGTACGCGCCGTGGCTCCGGTCGCGGTCTCCGAGGACGGTCGCACTGCGGCCTTCCAGGTCGTCCCCGAGCACGGCCCCAACAGCGTCTCGACCAACGAGCTGGTCAACGCGATCCGGGACATGCCGGCGGTCAACGGCGACATCACGCTCGGCGTCGCCGGTGCCACCGCGGTCGCGATCGACGTGTCGCAGGGCCTCAACGACGTACTCCTCCCCTACCTCGCCGTCGTCGTCGGCCTCTCGCTGCTGATCCTGATCCTGGTCTTCCGCTCGATCCTGGTCCCGCTCATCGCGACCGGTGGCTTCGTGCTCTCCCTGCTGGCGACGTACGGCGTCGTGGTCGCGGTCTTCCAGAAGGGCATCGGCGCGGAGTGGATCGGCCTCGACAGCACCGGCCCCATCCTGAGCTTCCTGCCGATCCTGCTGGTCGGGATCCTCTTCGGCCTGGCGATGGACTACCAGCTGTTCCTGGCCTCCGGCATGCGGGAGGCGTACGTCCACGGTGCCCCGGCCCGCGTCGCCGTCGCCCAGGGCTTCCGGGCCGGGCGTTCGGTCGTGATCGCGGCCGGCCTGATCATGGTCTCCGTCTTCGGCGGGTTCATCTTCGCCGAGTCGGTGATGATCCGCTCGATGGGCTTCGGGCTCGCGCTCGGGGTGCTGCTGGACGCGTTCATCGTCCGGATGCTGCTGATGCCGGCGCTGATGCACCTGCTCGGCCGCTCCGCGTGGTGGCTGCCGAAGTGGCTCGACCGCATCCTGCCGAACGTGGACGTCGAGGGCGCCGGGCTCGAGCGCGCCCACGGCCCCAGCGCCGTCGACGAGGCCACGGTCAAGCGGGACAAGGTCTCGGTCTGAGGAGGTCGTGACCGTCGGTGGCGGCCGATAGGGTCACACCCGTGAGTGACGTGACCCCGGAGCTGGATGTACTGCGCCGCGTCTTCGGCTACGACGAGTTCCGCGGCGAGCAGGCGGAGATCATCGCGCACGTCGCCGGCGGCGGCGATGCGCTCGTCCTGATGCCGACCGGTGGCGGGAAGTCGCTGTGCTACCAGATCCCGTCCCTGGTGAGGGCCGGGACCGGGGTGGTCATCTCGCCGCTGATCGCGCTGATGCAGGACCAGGTCGACGCGCTCTCCGCGCTCGGCGTGCGCGCCGGCTTCCTCAACTCCACCCAGATGCCCCACGAGCGGCAGCAGGTGGAGAAGGCGCTCCTCGCCGGTGAGCTCGACATGCTCTATCTGGCCCCTGAGCGGCTGCGAGTGCCCGAGACCGGCCGACTGCTCGACCAGGCCAAGATCTCGCTCTTCGCGATCGACGAGGCCCACTGTGTCTCCCAGTGGGGTCACGACTTCCGCCCCGACTACCTGCAGCTCTCCCACCTGCACGAGCGCTGGCCGGAGGTGCCGCGGATCGCGCTGACCGCGACCGCCACCGCCGAGACCCGCCGCGAGATCGCCTCCCGACTCAACCTCGAGGACGCCCGCCACTTCGTGGCCTCCTTCGACCGGCCCAACATCCAGTACCGGATCGCCCCCAAGGACAAGCCGGCCAAGCAGCTCCTCGACCTGATCCGCACCGAGCATCCCGGCGAGGCCGGCATCGTCTACTGCCTCTCGCGCAACTCGGTCGAGCGCACCGCCGCGACCCTGGTGGGCGCCGGGATCCCCGCGCTCCCCTACCACGCGGGTCTCGACGCCAGGACCCGCGCGCAGAACCAGTCCCGTTTCCTGCGCGAGGACGGCATCGTCATGGTCGCCACGATCGCCTTCGGGATGGGGATCGACAAGCCGGACGTACGCTTCGTGGCCCATCTCGACCTGCCCAAGTCGGTCGAGGGCTACTACCAGGAGACCGGCCGGGCCGGGCGTGACGGGCAGCCGTCGACCGCGTGGCTGGCCTACGGGCTGGCCGATGTCGTCCAGCAGCGGCAGATGATCGAGACCTCCGAGGGCGACCGCGCCCACAAGCACCGGCTCGGCCAGCACCTCAACGCGATGCTGGCGCTGTGCGAGACCGTCGACTGCCGGCGGGTGCAGCTGCTGCGCTACTTCGGCCAGGCCGCCGAGCCGTGCGGCAACTGCGACACCTGCCTGGCCACACCGGAGTCCTGGGACGGCACCGTGCCGGCCCAGAAGGTGCTCTCCACCGTCATCCGGCTCGACCGCGAGCGCAACGGACAGCGCTTCGGGGCCGGGCAGATCGTCGACATCCTGCGGGGCAAGGAGACCGAGAAGGTCCGCCAGTTCCGCCACCACGAGCTCTCGGTCTTCGGGATCGGCACCGACATCGCCGAGAGCGACTGGCACTCCGTGATCCGGCAGCTGCTTGCTCGCGAGATGCTCGCCGTCGACACCCGCTACGGCGTCTTCTCGGTGGCCGAGGCCGCCGGGCCGGTGCTGCGCTCGGAGCAGCAGCTGATGCTCCGCAAGGAGCCACCGCGGCAGGCTCGTCGCAGCGGCTCCGGGGAGCGGAAGCCGAAGGTGGCCGCCGCCGACCTCTCGCCCGAGGCCGCCGAGGTCTTCGAGCGGCTGCGGGCCTGGCGCGGCGAGGTCGCCAAGGAGCAGGGCGTGCCCGCCTATGTCGTCTTCCACGACGCCACGCTCCGCGAGATCGCCACCCGCCTGCCGGCCAGCCGCGACGAGCTCGGGACGATCAGCGGGATCGGCGAGGCGAAGCTGGAGAAGTACGCCGACGGCGTGCTCGCCGTCCTCTAGGTCGCGAGCTTCTCGGTCCCGCTCCCTCGGTATGCTGCGCCGCGATGAGTTCTGAGGTCTGGTACGTCAGCTACGGATCCAACATGTGCCGCGACCGTCTCGGCGCCTATCTCCTCGGTGGCCAACCGGCGGGTGCGCGGCGGTCGTACGTCGGGGCCCGCACGCCGGTCATGCCCGCCGACGACGTCGCCGTCGACCTCCCCGGGCGGCTCTACTTTGCAGGTGAGTCGACGACCTGGACCGGTGGGGTGGCGTTCTACGACCACGACGCGGCCGGGTCGTGGACTGCTGCCCGCGCCTTCCGGATGACCGCCGAGCAGTTCGCCGACATCGCCGCCCAGGAGATGGACCGGCTGCCCTCCCCCGGCGACCCGATCGAGAAGGTCGTCATCGACGGGCTCGAGAAGGGCCGCCACGAGGCGGGCCCCGGACACTACGAGACCCTGATCGAGGTCGGTCGCCGCGACAGCCTCCCGATGCTCACCTTCACCGCCCCGCACGGCTTCGACGCCGTCCCGCACACCCAGCCGTCGGCTGCGTACGTCTCGATGCTCGTTCGTGGGCTCGACGAGTCACGCGGCTGGGATCGCCGGCAGGCCGAGGCATACGTCACGGAGCGCTGCTGAGCAAGCAGCGGCCCAGGCGCCGTGCACCGGCGGACGCCCGGCTAGCCTGCCCGCATGAAGATCGGACAGGCGGACGAGCGCGAGCTTCTCGAAGGAATGGTCGACACCCAGCGGGACGAGATCAATGCCATCCTCGAGGATCTCGACGACGAGGAGGCGCGGCGGAGACTGGTGCCGTCGCTGACCACCCCGTTGGCGCTGGTCAAGCATGCGACCTTCGTGGAGAAGGTCTGGTTCCACGCCCGGGTCGCGGGTGTGTCGCGCAAACAGATCGGGCTGCCCGACACCGTCGACGAGAGCTTCATGCTGGATCCCGAGGACACGGTCGAAACCGTCCGGGCGGCCCACCGCGCGGCCTGCGAGCGTTCCCGCGAGGTGGCCGCCGGACATGACCTGGACGAGCAGTTCGACTGGCACGGCAACTCGGTGTCGCTGCGGTTCGTCTACGCGCACATGATCCAGGAGCTCGCTCGCCACGCCGGGCACGGTGACATCCTCGTCGAGCAGATCCGGGCAGGGCGCTGACTCCTCAGATGTCGACGACGAGGTCGCCGAGCGGTTTCGAACAGCAGGGCAGGAACTTCCCGGCCGCCACCTCGCGCGGCCGGATCCCACCGGCATGGTTCATGTCGACCTCGCCGGAGACGAGGGTCGACTTGCACGTGCCACACATGCCCTGCACACACGATGACGGCAGACGTACGCCGGCGGCCTTCACTGCGTCCAGGACGGTCTGGTCCGGGGCGCACTCGAGGTCGCGGCCGCTGCGCTGCAGCCTGATCCGGTACGCAGCCCCGGCCGCAGCGGCCGGCGCACAGGCGTCAGGCGCTTCGGCGTCAGGAGCGTCAGTGAGGACGAAGCTCTCCTCGTGCCAGCGCGCGGACTCGCCACCCAGCGCCTCGGCGGCGGTCCGCGCCGCACCCATGTAGCCGGACGGACCACAGCAGAAGACCTCGCGTCCGCCCAGGTCAGGGACCAGTTCGGCGAGCTGTTCGGCGCTCATCAGCCCGGTCGGCCCGGACCAGGAGGCATCGGGCTGGTCGACGACCCACACGATGCGTATCCCGTCATGAGCGGCCGCCAGCGCCTCGAGCTCAGGCCGCTCGATGAGGTCGGCCGGCGTACGCGCGTGGTGGACGACCACGACGTCGGTGGTCTCGGCGAGGTCGGCGAGCGTGCGCAGCGTCGCGAGGGTCGGGGTGATCCCGCTGCCGCCGGAGAGGAGCAGGTAGGACGAGGAGGGGTGCTCCCGCACCGAGAACCCGCCCATCGGCCCGCTCGCCCACAGCCGGTCGCCGACGGCCAGCCGATCGTGGAGCCAGCCGGACATCGGCCCGTCGGGCACCCGCTTGACGGTGATGGTGAGCAGGTGCGGCCGGGTCGGCGGCGAAGAGATCGTGTAGCACCGCTCGACGGGCTCGCCGTCGATCGACGCCCGAAGGGTCAGGTACTGCCCGGGCGCGAAGGCGAAGCTCTCCCCTCCGGTCGGCTCGAGGGTCACCTCGACCACGTCGTGGGTCACCCGGCGCACCCGGCGGCACCGCAGCTCACCCTCGAACGGTCTCTCCTCGGGCAGGATCCCCGCTCCCAGCGGCGACGGGACCGCGAAGAGCTGCGCCGGCGCCGGCAGCGGCGCCACCTCCACGGGCCATGGCTCAGTCATCAGCTCCACCTCTCTGCGCTTCCGATCGGATCTGCGCGTCGTACCAGCGCACGAAGTCGTCGACCTGCCGCTCCGCCTCGTTGTAGGGGCCGGGGACGTAGGCCGGGTCGGAGACCCCGAGCTGGGTGTTGCGTACGAACTCGGCGTCCTGCTCGTTGGTGGCCCGCCACACCGCGGTCAGGGCAGCGACGTCGTAGTCGACCCCCTCCACCGCGTCCTCGTGGACGAGCCAGGTGGAGCGGACCAGGGTGCGGTCGGGCGAGAGCGGTGTGACCGAGAAGGTCACCACGTGGTCGGCGAGCAGGTGGATCCAGGCATTGGGCTGGGTGTGGAGGGTGCAGCGGCCGAGCTGCGGATCGTCGAGGTCGCCCAGCAGCCGGCCCACGAGCCGGGACCCGTCGATGCTGAAGGACTCCCCCGCCCCGTCGAGCGGCTCGCGCTGGATCCGGAAGCCGAACGGACGATCGGCGAGCTCCTCGATCAGCGCGTACGGCATTCCGAGCGCGTCGCAGCGCCGCGCCAGATCGGCCTCGGCGAACAGATAGCGGTCATGGTCCGCTCGGAGCCGGTCGGGGATCTGGTCCTCGCGCAGCCCCCAGGTCGGGAAGAAGGTGCAGATCAGCTCGGGGTGGCCGCCCTCGCAGTGGTAGCACTCCCGGTTGTTCTCCATGACCAGCTTCCAGTTGCCCTCCTCGACCAGGTCGACCTGTGCGGCGACCTTGGCCCGGTCGAGACGGTGCGGAGTGATGTAGTCACGGACCTGCTCGGCGACCACGTCCAGGTCACCGTCGGGCTCGGCGGCGAGCGAGCAGTAGAGCAGCCCGCCGACCTCGCGCAGCGCGACCGGGCGCAGGCCGAGGCAGGCGGTGTCGATGGCCTCCGAGAGCTGGGGCGCGTAGCGGAGCGAGCCGTCGGTGGCGTACGTCCAGCTGTGGTAGCCGCACACGAGGTTGCCGACGCTGCCGTGCCCGGGCGCGACCAGCCGGGAGCCGCGGTGGCGGCAGACGTTGTGGAAGGCGCGCACCTGCTCGTCGTCGTCACGGATCACCAGGACCGAGGAGCCGGCGACATCGAACGAGAAGTAGTCACCGGGCTCGGGCACCTCGGCGACGGTGCCGACGAAGAGCCAGCGGCGACGCCACAGCAGGTCGACCTCGCTCGCGAAGACGTCGGGGTCGGTGTAGAGAGCACCCGGCAGCGAGTGGCCGGGGCTCCTGCGGTCGAGGTGGTCGAGGATTCTGGTACGTCGGCCGGCGAACGGTTCGCCGACGAGTTGGTCTGTCATCCATCGCTCCCAGGCAGATTCAGAAAGGTTCAGTGGGGGGTCAGATCGTCAGGCACAGCCGCAGCGCGTCGTAGACCGCGGCATGGACGTTCCGGCTGGCGACCGCGTCGCCGATCCGGAACAGCTGGTAGCTGCCCGCCGCATCGCGGGACACCGTCTGCGGCGCGCCGGTCAGCAGCGCCGCCTGGTCGACCTCACCGAGGTTGATCGAGCCGGGGACGAGGTCGTGGTAGAGCTCGTCGTTGGGAGTGGTCCCGTGCTCGACCACGACATGGTCGACGTGTCTCTCGACCTCGGCACCTGCTGTGTATTCGCTGGTCAGCGTGGCGATCAGCCGGTGCTCGGAGCCCGCCGGGGCCCGGCGCACCGCGACCAGCTTCCGGGCCACGGTCAGGGTCACGTCGTGCGCGGCGAAGACCCCGAGATAGGCCGGGCTGTTCATCGAGCCGACCGAGATGCCGACCGTACGCTCCGGGGTGACCAGCTCGACCTGAGCACCCAGCGTCGCCAGGTGCTCGGCGGCGTCGAGCGCGGGCTCGGCGCCGTTGTCGTCGTAGACGAGGACGGTGCCGTTGCCGGGGGTCAGGGTCCCGTCGAGCACGTCCCAGGTGTCGTTGACCAGCTCCGCGCCCACCGGGAGGCAGGAGCGGTCGGGAACCCCGCCGGTGGCGACGACCACGACATCCGGGTCGAGGCTCCGGACGAGATCAGCGTCGGCGTAGGTGCCGAGCCGGAAGTCGACGCCGCTGTGCTTCGCCTCGGTGACGCGCCAGTCGACGATGCCGATCAGGTCGCGGCGGTGACTGGTCGAGGAGGCCAGCAGGAGCTGACCACCGGGCCGGTCGGCCGCCTCCAGGACGGTCACGGCGTGGCCGCGCTCGCCCAGGACGCGAGCGGCCTCGAGACCGGCGGGGCCGGCGCCGACGACCACGGCCCGGCGGGTTCGAGGGGCCGGCGGCGTGAGGTGGGGCAGCGACTGCTCACGCCCGGTCGCCGGGTTGTGGATGCACTTGGCGTCCCCGGACTCGTAGATCGCGTCCAGGCAGTAGCTCGCGCCTACGCACGGCCGGATCCGGTCCTCCTCGCCACGGGCGACCTTGGCGACCAGGTGCGGGTCGGCAAGCTGGGGGCGGGTCATCCCGACGAGGTCGAGCAGCCCTTCGCGGAGCGCATGGCGCGCGGTGGCGACATCGCTGATCCGAGCGGCGTGCATGACCGGGACATCCACCCGGCGGCGTACCTCTCCGACGAAGTCGAGGAACGGGGCCGAGGGCGTGCCCATCGACGGGATCACCGCGGCGAGGCGGGCGTCGGTGTCGAGACCTCCCTTGATGACGGAGAGGAAGTCGACACCGGCGCCGACGTAGCGGCGCATCACCTGCTCGGTGTCGTCCAGGCCCAGTCCGGAAGGCAGGTCCTCGTCCATCGCCATCCTGACCCCGACGATGAAGTCGGGTCCGACGGCGGCCCGGATCGCGCCGAGCACCCGCAGCGGAAAGGCGAGCCGGGCCTCCGGGTCGCCCCCGAACCCGTCGTCGCGGTGGTTGGTGGCGGGCGAGACCCAGGCGTCGAAGAGATGGCCGTAGGACTCGATCTCGATCCCGTCGAGCCCGGCTGCCTGGCACCGCTGGGCCGCCTCGGCGTAGTGCCGCACGATCCGGTCCACGTCCCACGTCTCGGCGACCTTCGGGAACGACCGGTGCTGCGGCTCGCGCAGCCGCGAAGGGTAGACGAGCGGCAGCCAGTCGCCGGTGAAGTTGCTGGTGCGGCGGCCGAGGTGGGTGATCTGGCACATCACCGCGGCGCCCTCTTCGTGGACGTCATCGGCGAGCCGGCGCAGCCAGGGGACGACCTCGTCGCGGTAGAGCAGCATGTTGCCGAAGGCCGGTGGGCTGTCGGGCGAGACCACCGCAGAGCCGCCGATCATGGTGAGCCCGACCCCGCCGCGCGCCTTCTCCAGGTGGTAGAGGCGGTAGCGGTCCTTCGGCATCCCGTCCTCGGTGTAGGCGGGCTCGTGGGAGGTGCTCACCACGCGGTTGCGCAGGGTGAGGCTCCGGAGCTGGAAGCTCGCCAGGAGGGGATCGGTGCTGGGGGACACAGGACCAGCGTGGCGCCTCGGCACTGTTCAAGAAAAGCGCATGTTTCCGCTATTTACCGTGCGATTCCATTGCACAATCGAAGAATGATCGACCAGCGGCTCCATGTGCTGCGGGTGCTCGCCGAGCGCGGCACCGTCTCGGCCGCCGCAGCCGATCTCGGCTATACCCCCTCGGCCATCTCCCACCAGCTGCGCACGCTGGCCCGCGACGTGGGCGCTGAGCTGCTGGTGCCGGAGGGCCGCGGCGTACGCCTCACCGGGGCCGCACTCACCCTGCTCGAGCGCAGCCACAACCTGTTCACGCAGTGGGAGGAGATCCGCGCCGACGTACAGCAGGCCTCGGGCACCTCCCGTGGCTACCTGCGGATGGCCGGCTTCTCCACCGCCGCCTCGGCGCTCCTGCCACCGGCCGCAGTGGCGGTCGCCCGGGAGTTCCCGCAGTCCACGATCAAGATCATCGAGGCCGATCCCGAGGTCTGCTTCGACATGCTGCTGGCCGACCAGGTCGACGTCGCCGTGGTGGTCAACATGTCGGAGCTGCCGCCGACCGCCGACCCGCGGTTCGAGCAGGAGCGGCTGATGGAGGACGCGCTCGACCTGCTGGTCAACGCCGACAGCCCGCTCGCCTCCCGGTCCCGGGTCAGGCTCGCCGACGCCGCCGAGGAGCACTGGATCATGGAGCATCCCGGCCGCCCGTACCACCAGCTGGTGACCGCCGCCTGCGCCGCGGCCGGGTTCACCCCCGAGCAGGCCCACGAGGTCGTCGAGTGGGACACCGGCGCCGCGCTGGTCAGTGCAGGCTTCGGCGTCGCCCTGGTCCCTCGTCTCGCCCGGATCCCGAACGCCGCCGGTCTGGTCCGGATCCCGCTGCGTGGTGAGGCGAGCCCCGTGCGGCACGTCCGGACCAGCGTACGCAGCGGCACCTCGCGCCAGCCCGAGATCGCCTGTGCCCTCGCCGAGCTCAGAAAGGTCGCCACCTCGCTGGCCGAGATGGATGCCGGTTAGGGCAGATCCCCGCCGCGTCTCGCCCAGCAGAAATCATTCGTACGCCACCACGACCCTGCCGCAGAATGATTGACGTGCCCACCCTGAGCCAGTTCGCCGCCTTCGCGCTCGCGTCCGTCATCTTCATCCTGATCCCCGGCCCGAGCGTGCTCTTCGCCCTCGGCCGGGCTCTGACCGCGGGCCGCCGCGAGGCGGTGTTCGCCGTCGGCGGCAACGCTCTCGGTCAGTTCGGTCAGGTCCTGGCGGTCGCCATCGGGCTCGGCGCACTGGTGGCGGCCTCCGCGACGGCCTTCACCGTGGTGAAGCTGGTCGGTGCTGCGTACGTCATCTATCTCGGCATCCAGGCGATCCGCCACCGTGCCGACGCCCGGGCCGCCCTCCACGGTGAGGACGTCGCCCGGACGACCGCGTGGGGCGCGATCCGCACCGGGATGATCGTCGGGGCGACCAACCCGAAGACGATCGTCTTCCACCTGGCCTTCCTGCCCCAGTTCATCAACACCTCCGCCCCGGCGGTGCCCCAGATCCTCCTGCTCGGCGCGATCTTCTCGGCGATGGCGTTCACCTGCGACTCCGGATGGGTCCTCGCGGCCAGCCGGGCCAAGGCCTGGTTCGCCCGCAAGCCCAAGCGTCTCGACAGCCTCGGCGCCGGTGGCGGTGTCCTCATGATCGGCCTCGGCGCCACCATGGCGACCGCCTCCCACGGCGCCTGACCGGCCCGACGCGAACGCCGGCAACCGGCCGCCAGCCGCCGAATTCCGAAGACAGGAGCGCCGCTGTCACCGAGACTGGGACGCATGCGGACTCCACTCTCGGGCCTCATCGCGGCCGCGCTCGCCTCACTCGCCATCACCTCGGGGGCCTTGGCGACTCCCGCCCACGCCACGGAGGCTGCCCACGCCGAGGAGGGGCGTCCCGACCCGCTCCTGGCCTTCAACCACGCCTGGGCGATGGTCGACCGGGAGACGGCCGACGCGATCGAGCACTCCGACTACCTGGGCGAGTTCGCCGACCGCCGGATCAACACCGGCAACGACGGGACCTCGACCTGGACCGGTCGCTATCTGCTCGGCAAGGAGACCTACCTGGAGTTCTTCGGTCCGGGCGACGCTCCCGACGCGGTCGCCGGTGACACCGGGCTCGCCGTCTCGGCGGACAACGACGGCGACCTGGCCATCGCGGCCGCAAACCTGCGCGACCTCGGCGCCGACCCGGTCGAGTTCACCCAGGTGACCGACCTCGGCGACGGCAACCTGATCCCGTGGTTCGACGCCGCCTACACGACCTCGACCTACGACACCTTCTTCTCCTGGGCGATGGAGTATCGCGACGAGTTCCTCGACGACCCCCGGCTCTCCTTCCCGCCCGCCGCCTACGAGGGCGACGTCAGCCGCGACCGCTACAACCGTGACCGCTATCTCGACCACCAGATGCGCGACGTCATCGGCATCCAGATCGCCACGACCGCCGCCGACATCGAGAAGATGGTGCCGCTGTGGCGCGCCGCCGGGATCACCATCCGCGTCCTCAAGGACGGCGGCGTGCTCGCCTTCGACGGCATGACCACCATCCGCCTGCTCCCGGTCCCGGCCGAGGAGGCAGGCGTACGCCACATCATCCTCGCCCTCAACGAGGCGGCCGAGGAGCCGCACACCGAGACGATCGGCAACTCGACGCTGCACGTCGGCCCGGGGGCGTACGCGCTGTGGACCTTCGACCCGATCGAGGCCTCCGCGTCCACCCGGTCCAAGGGGTCCGGCAAGCCGCTCCACCCCGCGTTCGGCGGCTGAGGAGTAATCTCCGCAGCAATGGCAGGGAACACCCGACAGACTGGCACGAGCGTGACCAGCCGGGCACTTGCGATCCTGAGCGCTTTCGACGAGCAGCACCGGTCGATGTCGCTCAGCGACATCGCTGCCCGCGCGGACCTTCCGCTCGCCACGACCCATCGGCTCCTGGGCGAGCTCTTCCGCTGGGGTGCGCTGGAACGGCTGCCCTCCGGCGACTACGTCATCGGCCGGAAGATCTGGGACATCGGCCACCTGGCACCTGCCGAGACCGGGTTGCGCCAGGTCGCCGAACCGTTCCTCCACGACCTCTACGGCGCCACCCTGGCCACCGTCCATCTCGCCGTACGCGAAGAGTTCGAGGTCGTCTACCTCGACCGGCTGCGCGGCAACCAGTCCGTCCCGGTGGTGAGCAAGGTCGGCGGACGCCTGCCGCTGCACACCACCGGGGTCGGCAAGGTCCTCCTCGCCCACGCTCCGGACGAGGTCCAGGACACGGTGCTGGGCGCTCTCACCCGGGTCACCCCCTACACGATCACCCAGCCGGGCGTCCTCCGTAGACAGCTGCGGCAGGTGCTCGACAAGGGCTACGCCACCACCCGCGAGGAGATGAGCCTCGGCGCCTGCTCGATCGCCGTCCCGATCCGTCAAGGCGGCAAGGTCGTCGCTTCCCTCGGGCTGGTGGTCCCCTCGCTCAAGGGCAGCGAACAGCGGCTGTACGGCGCTCTCCATGTGGCAGCACAGTCGATCGGGCGCCGTCTCTGACGGACTTCGTCGAGCTTTCCACTGGATGGAAGCCGTGTCGATGGTCACAGACGATCGGCACCTAGAGTTCGTCCTCATCACCCGTCCACTTCGGCCAGCCGCAACAGAACAAGGAGCTCATCACCATGTCCCTTCTCGACTCCGTCGACTGGTCCGGAAACATCCTCAAGGCCGGCACGTGGCAGCCCGGGCAAGGCGGCGACTACGCGGTCGTCGAACCCGCCACCGGCGCCGAGCTGGGCAGGATGGGCCTGGCCACCGCAGCCGACGTGGCGGATGCCGCCGCCGCTGCCGCGGAGGCCCAGCTCGAGTGGGCCGCGCTTCCTCACCCGGCACGCGCCGCCGTCCTGCGCCGCGCCGGCGACCTCTGGCAGCAGCATGCCGACGAGATCACCGGTTGGAACGTACGCGAGGTGGGCGCCGTCCCGGGCATGGCCGGCTTCTCCCTCCACGTGGCGGCAGAGGAGTGCTATGAGGCAGCCGGCCTTCCGAGCCGGCCCATCGGCGAGGTCATCCCATCAGAGCAGCCACGTCTGTCGATGGCACGCCGCTCCCCTGCCGGCGTGGTCACCGTCATCGCACCCTTCAACGTGCCGATCATCCTCGGCATCCGCTCGGTCGCTCCCGCCCTCGCCCTCGGCAACGCCGTCATCCTCAAGCCTGATCCGCGTACCGCCGTCACCGGCGGCACGCTGATGGCCCGCATATTCGAGGAGGCAGGCCTACCTCGTGGCGTGCTCCAGATGCTGCCCGGCGGCGCCGAGGTGGGAGAGGCGCTGATCACCGACCCGCACATCCGGGTCATCTCGTTCACCGGCTCCACCGGTGTCGGGCGCCGCATCGGCGAACTCGCCGGAAGGCACCTCAAGCGTGCCCACCTCGAGCTCGGCGGCAACTCCGCAATGCTGGTCCTCGACGACGCCGATGTCGAGGACGCCGTCAACCTGGCCGCGTGGGGCTCGTTCTTCCATCAGGGCCAGATCTGCATGACGACCGGTCGGCACCTGGTCGCCGCCAGCGTCTACGACGACTTCGTCGAGGCCCTCGCCGAGAAGGCCAGCCGGCTGCCAGTCGGCAACCCGGCCACCGACGAGGTCGCTCTCGGCCCGGTCATCGACGCCGGTCAACGCGACAAGATCCACGGCCTGGTCACGGCGTCTGCGGATGCCGGTGCCACCATCGCAGCCGGCGGGACCTACGAGGACCTCTTCTACCGGCCGACCGTCCTGGCCGATGTTCCGCTCAACGCGCCGGCGTATGTGGACGAGGTCTTCGGTCCCGTCGCGCCGGTCACCAAGGTCAGCTCCGTCGAGGACGCCATCAGGCTCGCGGGCGACAGCGAGTACGGCCTGTCCCTGGGCATCGTCACCAAGGACGTCATGCGTGGCCTCGCCGTCGCAGAGCAGATCCCGACCGGCATCGTCCACATCAACGACCAGACGGTCAATGACGAGGCCAACGCACCGTTCGGTGGCGTCCGCGCCTCCGGCACGGGCTCACGCTTCGGCGGCGCCGAGGCCAACATCGAGGCATTCACCGAGACCCGGTGGATCACGATGCGCGGCGAGCCTGCCCGCTACCCGTTCTGAGCGGTGGACCCGTTGGGACGGACGGCCTCGTCAGTCGAGCGCAGGATGGAGGTGCCGGGTCTCGATCGCGACCCGGGCCTGCTCGGCGGCGGCGCGGAGCGCGACCTCGACCGGTTCCGTACGCAGCCGCGCGGCCAGGAAGCCTGCCATGAACGCGTCGCCGGCGCCGTTCGTGTCCACGACCGTGGCCGGCACCGCGGCGACCTCGTGCTGCGTCCCGTCGGCCTCGAGCGCGATCGCGCCCTTGGCGCCTAGGGTGCACACCGCGAAGCGGGGGCCGCGGTCGAGGCACGACGCCATCAGCTTCCAGGGGTCATCGGTGCCGTCGTCGTTCATGAACACGCCTTCGGCGGCGCGCAGGAAGGGCTCGTGGAACGCCGAGGCGCCGTCGTAGTCGTGCAGGTCCATCCACAGCGGTACCCGTCGGGCGGGCATCGCCTCGAGCACCAGCCGGCCGAGCTCGCTCAGGTCGATGACCGCGAGGTCCGCGGCGGCGACCGCGTCCACTGCCGCCTCGACCGCGTCGGTGGACGGGGCCGAAGGGGTCGAGACGTACAACGAGACCCGGCCGCCGCCCTCGGCCATCAGGTTGACGTGCCGTTCCGTCTGCTCGCTCGTGATCGCCTCCACGACGACGCCCGCCCGCTCGAGCCGCTCCCGCAGCAGCGCACCGTCCTCGTCGTCACCGAAAGCCGCCCACAGATGTACGTCGATGCCGAGCCCGGCCAGGTGCAGCGCCTTGCCCGCGGAGGTGCCGCCGATCGTGTGCCACGCCCGCCGCGCGAACTGCATGTGCGGCACCGGCTCGGGCAGCCGGTCGAGCTCGATCAGATGGTTCCAGGACGCGGGGCCGCAGACGACGACACGGAGAGCAGACGACATCGCCCTATTCCAGCACCATTGCGGTCAGTAGGTGGTGACGTCGACCGACACCGACGACGCCTCCCGCAGCGGCGCGATGCTTTCGGCCTCCGCGGCCAGGGCCTCCTGATGACCTCTGCTCAGGGGCTCGAAGGCCTTGAGCTCGACGCGCAGCTTCCGCCCGCTCTTCCGTGCGCGCCAGGTGCCGACGATCTCGCCGTCGGCGAGCATCGTCCCGGGGTCACCGCTGGTCCTCCAGACGGCCCGGTGATGAGCCTTGTCCACGATGGTGTCTCGATCGCGCAGCTGGGTGTACGGATCCCGGGGCGGAAGCAGCCGCACGCCGGTGGGCATCGTTGCCGTTCGAAGCGCGTCGAGGTCTCCAGCGAGAGCCCAGGTCCGGCCACCGAAGTCCACCTCGACCAGCTCACCCTCGAGATTGCTCCACCACGGATCGACATCCCCGGCTCGCACACCGAGCCACGTCGCGAAGTCGCTTCGGGTCGACGGGCCGTAGCAGCGTAGGTAGCGCCGGAGCAGCTCGCGGCGGCACGCCACGGGATCCGCCTCCGCGACGGGACGCCCGAGCCATTCCTCGGTCAGGACGAACGGGGCCCTGTTCCCGGTGCGCGGCGCGAAGCAGACGGTCCGCTGCAGCGCGAGCAGGCGGACGCAGAAGTGCACCACCGCCTCCCCGATGGGCTGGCCTGCGGCGTACGGCCCCTCCTCGATCCAGACCCCTCGCTGCTGGGTCGTCAGCTCGGGCGCGATGCGTACGGCCACCTCGGCTCCGAGCTCGTCGATCGCGAGTTGCCGTCCCGGCAGGATGTCGCGCGTGGCCGCCGTGACCATCTCGACCGTCTCCGTGAGACTCAGCCCGAGCCGGTCGACTGCCTGCTCGACACCCGGTACGAAGTGCCGCCGCGCCTCCTCGGTCGCAGGAAGCACCCCCGTCGTGTAGATGTCGGCCTCGGCGGTGGGGACGTAGTACGGGGCACCTCGCATGCTCCACGTCAGCAGCAGGCTCCTGTCCTCCACCGCCTCCGCGACCACGTCAGCCGTGACACCTTCGACCCGCGCGTGGAACGCCAGCAGCGCCGACCCTGGTGGAGTGTTCTGGATGCCGCACAGCCCGGCGGCCGTCAGCAGGTCCCGCTCGCCGAGCCGGACGTCGAGATGGTGCGACGCCAGCCGGAACGCGACCACGCTC
Organism: Nocardioides sp. YIM B13467; assembly: GCF_042788075.1. Lineage (NCBI taxonomy): Bacteria > Bacillati > Actinomycetota > Actinomycetes > Propionibacteriales > Nocardioidaceae > Nocardioides > Nocardioides sp. YIM B13467. The sequence goes on along the minus strand of NZ_JBHZPJ010000046.1, from coordinate 3,267,557 downwards.
TCCCGCCCGATCCGCTCGGCCACCTTCCCAGCGTACGTCCGCTCGCTCCGCTCCTCCTTTCCGGGATTCAGGCCAATATCTGACCTGACTCACTCCTAGAGTCGTGGAGACCCCAACCGCCGACCCGAGGAGATCGACATGACAGCCACGAACCCCACCACCCCTGCCGGTTACACGACCGTCGCGCCATGGGTCGTCTCCGACGACACGGGTGCGCTGCTCGACTTCATCGCAGAGGTGTTCGACGGCGAAGAGATCGGTCGCGTCGCCACCGAGGACGGATCCATCGGCCATGGCGAGATACGTATCGGCGACACCGTCGTGCTGGCATTCGACAGGCGACCGGAATGGCCGGTGATGCCAAGCCTTCTGCGTGTGTGGGTGACTGATCCTGACGCGACCTTCGCCAGGGCCGTCGAGCAGGGTGCGACGATCGTGACCGAGATCAGCGACAGCGCGTTCGGTCAGCGCGGCGGGCGGATCAAGGACCCGTTCGGCAATATCTGGTGGGTCGCCTGCAACGTCGAAGACGTGCCGGAGGACGTGATCTGGCAGCGGCTCCAAGATCCTGTCTACGCCGAGCAGATGCGCGTGGCGCAGATGACGCTCGATGCCGAGCTCAGCGGGCGGGGAGACGGACGGAGCAGCGCGCCCGTCCGCTGAGCGAACAGGACGGGACGCGCTACTTCGAGTCGAGGCGCGCGATCAGGACCAGGGCCGCGAAGCCGTCGTCGGTGCCCGGCCACTGGGCCCGAACCGCGTCGATCCCGGCGCGGCGTACGACACTTCGCAGGACGGCGGCGACGATGATCGCGTCGTCGGCATAGCCCAGCACCGGGATGAAGTCGGGCACCAGATCGATCGGCAGGGCGAGGTAGACCATCAGCAGCCCGAGCCTGATCCGTACGCCGCGAGGCATCGACCCGTCAGCCGCGAGCCGGCGCAGCAGCCGCACCACATCGGGCAGGATCCGCAGCGCCTCGCGCAGCAGGTCGCCGCGCGGGCGGACGACGAGCAGCGCGACGATGAGGCACAACCAGGTGAGCAACAGGGCAGCGACTATGCCGATCGCCAGGTCCCACCAGAACGAACCGGTCATCCTCACCCTCCGAGCCACGCCGCGCTCCGTGGTGGCGCCGCGCCCCTGAATTCCATCACGGCGCCACACCGGACCGGACGGTCAGGCCGCGACGACTGCCACGCCTGTCCGTCCGCCGTCGACGTCCAGCACGGCGCCGTGGACGAACTCAGCCTCATCGGAGGCGAGGTACGCAACGGCCGCGGCGATCGCGTCCGGACCGCCCGAGCCACCCGCCGGGGTGCCCGCCATGAGTCCGTCGGCGGCCCAGGGGCCCTCCAGAGCGGGGTCGCGGATGACACCGGGCGAGACCGCGTTGACCCTGATCCCGCTGTCGGCGAACTCCGCGGACCAGGCGCGCGTCAGGGTCTCCATGGCCGCCTTCGTCGAGGCGTACAGGGCACCGAGCGGGAGGCTCAGCCGCGCGACCCAGCTGCCGAGGTTGATGATGACGCCTCCACCGGCCGCCTTCATGTGCGGCGCGAGCGCCTGGGTCAGGAAGAACGGCGCCTTCACGTTGACGCCGTACACCTGGTCGAACATCGTGGCGTCGGCAGTGAGGGTGTTGGCCGCCGGAAAGATCCCGGCGTTGTTGACGAGGATGTCGAGCCGCCCACCGAGCGCGGCGAGGGCCCGCTCGGCGAGGGCAAGGCTCGCTTCGGGGCTGCCGTCGAGATCCGCGGCGACGAAGTCGGCGCGGCCACCGTTCGTACGGATCGCCTCGACGACCGCCGCTCCTCGCTGTTCGTTGCGGCCGGACACGATCACGTGCGCGCCCTCGGCGGCGAGACGCTGAGCGATCGAGCGTCCGATGTTGCTCGTCGAGCCGGTGACGAGAGCCGTCTTCCCAGAGAATCTGTGTGTCATGTCTGCGACGGTAGAGAGCGTAAAATGGACTCACAAATCCAGTTTTTCGAGGAGCGGGAGCGGCATGGGGCTGACGCCGAAAGGCATGCGGAGACGCGCACAGATCATCGAGGGCACGGCCGCCCACCTGCGCACCCAGGATCCCGGCGGAATCACGCTCGAGGACATCAGAGCCGTCACCCGAACGAGCAACAGCCAGATCTTCCACTACTTCCCCGGCGGGAAGGAGGAGCTGTTCCTCGAGGTCGCCCGCTATGAGGCCGACCAGGTGATCGAGGACCAGCAGCCCTACCTCTCGGCTCTCGACACCTGGGCGGACTGGGAGCGATGGCGCGAGACCGTCCTCGCCCGCTACCGAGCCCAGGGACAGCAGTGTCCGCTGGGATCGCTGATGAGCCAGCTCGCAGAGACGCCCGGCGCACCCGAGGTCGTCTCGGCCCTCATCGGGCGGTGGCAGGCCGAGGTCGAGCGCGGGATCCGCGGCATGCAGGCATCCGGCCTGATCCGCGCCGGCATCGACCCGGCGCGCTGCGCGGCCGCGACGATCGCCGGGATCCAGGGCGGCGTGCTGGTGCTGCGCTCGACGGGCGACGTCGGGCACCTCGAGGCGTCCATGGAGATCCTGTTCGATCACCTCCGCGGCTGATCCTCGAGCAGTACGCTCGACAAGACGGCGAGCTGACCTCGACGTCGTGGTTCACGGAGGAACCCATGCCACTCACCAGAGTCCACAATCTTTCGATCTCGCTCGACGGCTTCGCGACCGGGGAGCCGCAGTCGGCCGAGGCTCCGTTCGGCCATGCCGGCGAGCGCCTTCACGAATGGATGTTCGCCACCCGTTACTGGGACTCGTCCGGCGGCGCGGGCGCGGACGACGCCTTCGCGCAGCGGCACAGCCAGGGCATCGGCGCCGAGATCATGGGTGCGAACAAGTTCGGTCCGCCGGGATGGCAGGACGACCCCGAGTGGAAGGGCTGGTGGGGCCCCAACCCGCCGTTCCACTCGCCGACCTTCGTCCTCACCCACCGGCCGCGTCCACCCGTGGAGATGGAGGGCGGCACGACCTTCTACTTCCTGGCTGCACCCCCGGCCGAAGCGCTGGCAGCCGCGTTCGAGGCGGCCGACGGTCAGGACGTACGCCTCGGGGGCGGCGCGACAGTGGTGCGCGACTTCGTCGCCGCCGGACTCGTCGACCTGATGCACCTGGTCCAGGTCCCGATCGTCCTCGGTCGTGGCGTACGTGTCTGGGACGGCCTGGAGGGCACCGAGAACGACTACGACATCGAGGCGGTCTCGACGCCCAGCGGCGTCACGCACCTGACCTTCACCCGCAAGCCTGCCGACTCCTGACGCGGGCGAACGGTCCGTCGAGGGCGGCCCACTGCAGGAGCATGACCGTCTTGCCGTCGATGATCCGGCCGTCCCTCGTCATCGCGAGTGCCTCGGCGAAGTCGAGCTCGAGGACGTCGATGTCCTCGCCCTCCTCGGCGACTCCTCCCCCGTCTCCGGTGCGGCTCGCCGGCGAGTAGGCCGCCGCGAAGAAGTGAAGCCGCTCGGTCACCGACCCTGGGCTCATGTAGGCGTCGAAGACGTGGTCGACGTGGCCGAGACTGATGCCGAGCTCCTCGGCGCTCTCCCGACGGATCGCGGTGACCGGGTCATCGGCATCCAGCAGCCCCGCGGCCGCCTCGATGAGGAGCCCGTCGGGATGGTCGTTGACGTAGACCGGATATCTGAACTGCCGTGTCAGCAGGACCGTGCCGCGCTCGACGTCGTAGGGAAGGAGCACGGCGCCGTTCCCGCGGTCGTACGTCTCGCGCTGCTGGGTCTCCCAGCGCCCATCCCGTCGGCGGTAGTCGAACGTGGTGCGCCTGAGCACGTGCCAACCCTGTGAGGTCAGCTCGACGTCTCGGACCACGACGCCGGGGTTGCGGGTCAGGTCCCGCCCGGCGCGGTCGAGACCGGTGCGGCCACGATGGTCGGGGACCTCGATCCCTGGACGCGCGTCAGCATTGGCTGTCGTCATGGCGGCAGCGTACATGCAATACTGTGCAGAAACAGAAAGGAATGTGCATGCTTGTCGGGCAGCGCCGCGCTCACCTGCTGCGTCTTCTGGACGAAACAGGCAAGATCGTGGCAAAAGACGCAGCCGCCGAACTGGGTATCTCCGAGGACAGCATCCGTCGCGATCTGCGCGATCTGGCCGCGGAGGGACTGTGCCAACGCGTCTACGGCGGCGCGCTCCCTGTCTCCCCGGCGGTGGTCGACTACGCCACCCGTCGCAGCGTCGAGCCCGGCGGAAAGCGTGCGGTGGCGGCCACGGCCGCCGGCCTCGTACGCCCCGGAAGCACCCTCATCCTGGACGGAGGCACAACCGCCCTCGCCGTCGCGGAGGCGCTTCCCCGGGACCTGGAGTGCACCGTCATCACCAACAGCCCGACGGTCGCCTCGGCCCTCCTGCAGCACCCGAGCGCCGACCTTTTCCTCCTCGGCGGCCGAGTCTTCAAACACTCCGCCGTCGCCTGTGGCGCGGCAGCCGTCGAAGCAGCCCAGAACGTCTCCGCCGACCTCTGCCTCATCGGCGTCACCGGCGTCCACCCCGAGGCCGGCCTCACCACCGGCGACGCCGAGGACGCCGCCATGAAGCGCGCCCTGGCTGCGCGGGCAGCCGAGACGTACGTCCTCGCCTCCTCGGAGAAGATCGGCACCGCCTCCCCCTACCGGGTGCTCCCCTGGGGGCAGATCACCGGCGTCATCACCGACTCCGACCCGACGGATGACGTCATCAAGCAGCTGTCAGCACTCGACGTCGAGATCCTGCACGCCGGCGGCGTCTAAGGACCGTCTCCGACCACCGACACCCGTTGGACCCGGATGGGCACCTCAACCGTGCAGCGTCTTCTTCATGAGCACACGTCGATATCCACTCTCGACCAAGTAGCCGGTCTCCTCATACCCCAACCGCGCATAGAGTCGCCGATTCTCGGTCATCGCCTCATGCGTGAAGAGCTCGACGTACGCCGCGCCGCGGGCCGTCGCGCGAGCCTCGACATGGGCGATCAGCGCTCGTCCGATCCCCCGGCTCTGATGACCCGGTGCCACAGCGAGGTTCTCCAACAGCACGCCGTCGTTCCCCGGATGCCTTGTGACCGCGTATCCGGCGACGTCGCCATCAGCCATCGCCACCCAGACCTCCGCGGACTCGATCGCCTCCTCGTAGTCCGCCCCCATCGGCCCCGGCTCGAGCCCGATCCGCTCCACGTACCTCGCGTACGCCGTTAGCGCGATCTCTCTCAGCCTCGGGGCATCCGCCGGCTCCGCTGGTCTGATGCCCTCGGGGTTCGGCCCGATCGGGATGGCGCTCATGATGGCAACCGTACGTCGGGTCTATGTGCGTCTGGCGAAGCGGATGTCGCCGTTGGGCAAGCGCTCATGAAGGTACGCGGTGTCGTGGGCGCGGTGGTGGTGATGGCTGCAGAGGAGGGCGGCGTTGTCGAGATCAGTTGGNGTTGTGGGCGACGAAACCAGAGTTTCGTCGCCCACAACTACATTCTCGGCCGCCAGAACCACCGATTCGGCGGGGAGGTGTCAGCTGGCGTCGGTGTTGAACTCGTTGTCGACGTAGATGTCCTCGGCGGACGGGGCCTCCTTGATCATCTCGACCGACTCCATGAAGTCGGCGAACTCGCCGAAGCCGGTGGGGGTCAGGGACCAGGTGACGTCGGGATCGGTGATCTGGGCCTTGACCTCGGCGGCGGTGAGCTCGCCCTCGGACTCGGCGGAGAGGAGCTCGGCGGCCCGGGCCGGGTCGTCGCTCAGCAGGGCGTTGGACTCCTTCAGGGCCGCGTAGAAGGCCTCGGTGAAGTCGGGGTTGGCGTCGAGGAAGTCGGGCTTGGCGTAGATCGCGTTGAAGGTGGTGCGACCGAAGAGGTCGTAGCTCTTCAGGATCGGGTGGGCGCCGGCCTCGGCCTCCTGCGCGACGAACGGCGGGGCGGTGAGGTGTCCGGCGATCTGGCCGGAGACGAGCGCCTGGAGGCCGTCGGGGTGGCCCATGCCGACGATGTTCTTGTCGAGCGCGTGCGGGTCGCCGAGCTGCTCGCCGGCAGCTTTGCGCAGCGGCAGCGACTGGATCGAGTCGGGCGCCGGCATCGCGATCTTGGCGTCCTTCGGCAGGTCCTTCAGCGACTTGATCGCGGGGTCGGTGACCATGAGCTGGAGGTTCATCTGGTTCATCGCGGCGACCGTCTTCCAGCCGACGCCCGCATCGACGCCGACCAGGAACGGCGAGGCGCCCATCGAGGCGACCTGGACGTCGCCGGCGATGACCGCGTCGCGCAGCGCCCCGCCGGAGTCGAGCTCCTGCCACTTGATCTCGGTGTCGGGCAGCGCCTTCTCGAGCGTCTTCTGCTCCTTGATGACCAGCAGGGTCGCGTACCCGAGGCCGGGCTGGTAGCCGATCGTGATCGTGTCGGCCGGGCCGTCGTCCGCCCCGGCGCCGCAGGCGGTGAGTACGCCGATGAGCAGGGTGGCGGCGAAGACTGCGGCCAGGCTGCGTACGTCTCGACGCGATCCTCGACGGGAACCTCGATAGGACATGGTGGAGCTCCTTGACGTGGGGTTGGCGGGGAGTGGTCAGGCGGTCTTCATGCCCCAGCGCACGACGGTGCGGCGCTCGAGCCAGCTGAAGACGAGGTCGAAGAGGATCCCGATCAGCGCGATGGTGACCAGGCCGGCGAAGGCGTCGGCGATGTGCAGGTAGGTCTTGGCGTTGTTGATGAAATAGCCCAGACCGCCGCCCTCACCGGCGACGCCGAAGACCAGCTCGGCGGCGATGATCGTGCGCCAGCCGAAGGCCCAGGCGCTCTTCAGGCCGGAGACGGTGTGGGGGAGGGCGGCGGGGACGAGGACGTACCAGACCAGGCGTGCGCCGCGCAGCCCGATGTTGCGCCCGACCGCGACCACCGTGGGGTTGGCGGTGCGGAAGCCCTGGCTGACGTTGATCGCGATCGGCCAGATCACCGCGTTGGCGATCACCACGATCAGGGCCGTGGTGTTGATGCCGAACCACAGCATCGCCAGCGGCAGGATCGCGACCGCCGGGAGCGGGTTGAGCATCGAGGTGAGCAGGACCAGCAGGTCCTCGCCGATCGTCGTCCAGGTGGCGAGTGTGGTCAGCACGGCGGCAGCCACGATCCCGATGACAAGCGCCTGGCCGAGGATGCGCAGGGTCAGCAAGGTCGAGTCGACCAGCGCTCCGCTGCGTACGCCCTCGCCCATCGCCTGCGCGACGTCGAGCGGCCCGACGAGCACGAGCGGGCTGACTCCGCCGAACCGGACACCCAGGTCCCAGGCGAGCAGCAGGGTGAGGAGCAGGAGGCCGCGGCGTACGGCGGTGGGGATGTCGCCCCAGCGGGGCAGTCGCCTCTGCAGGTCGCCGGGCAGGTCGGCAGCGGTCCGGGAGGCGGTGGGCGGGGGAGCGGTCTGGGTCATGCTGCCGCCTCGCCCTCGCCGGACCCGTCGATCCCGTCGCCGGCGAGCAGCGACCGCAGGCGGGTCTGGGCGGCGACGAAGGCCGGATCGTTGGGGTCGTCGACGCCGCGTACGTCGAGGGTGTCCACGACGTGCGACGGGGGCGTCGAGAGGACGACGACCTGGTCGCCGACGTAGACCGCCTCGGCGATGCTGTGGGTGACGAAGAGGACGGTGATCCCGGTCTCGGCGGCGACCTCTTTGAGTTCGCGCTGGAGCCGATCACGGGTCTGGGCGTCGAGGGCGCCGAACGGCTCGTCCATCAGGAGTACGTCGGGTTCGAGCGCCAGTGCGCGGGCGATCGCGACCCGCTGCTTCATGCCGCCCGAGAGCTGGTGCGGATAGCGCGCCCCGGCCTGGTCGAGCCCCATCGTCGTCAGCCAGCGGTCGGCTCGCTCCCGGGCCTGCTCGCGGGTGCGTCCGTTGGCGCGCAGCGGAAACTCCAGGTTGCCCCGTACGGTCCGCCACGGGAAGAGCTGGTCGAACTCCTGGAAGACGACCGCCCGGTCGGGCCCGGGCGTAGCGATCGAGGTGCGGCCGGAGACGGTGATCGTGCCCGACCAGGGACGGAGGAACCCGGCCGCGGCCTTCAGGATGGTCGACTTCCCGCAGCCCGATGGACCGAGCAGCATCGTCGTCGATCCGCGTGGCACGGAGAACGAGACCCCGCCCACGGCGAGGTGCGGCTCGCCGTCGACGAGATAGCCGAGGCGTACGTCGCTGACCTCGAGCATGGACACGGAAGGCCTCCAGGGATGTGGTCGTCAGAGTCGACTTAGAAAACTAAGTAACTCGACTATAGCGACCTGGAGAAGTGCTGGCCGGAGCGGCCCAGGGGTCGGACTTCTCGGGTGTTTCCTGCACTTCTCGGGCATTGCAACACCTGAGAAGTGCAGGAATACCCGGTTAACCGGGTATCCCACCCGCGGCTACGGCGTGATGACGACCCCCACGACCCAGGTGATGGTGGCGAGGGTGGAGGCGGTGGCGTCGATCAGGATGAACAGGCCCATCGCCTTCAGGGCGGTCCATGTGGAGGCCCAGGCTTCACCCGCGTCACCGCCGTGGCGACGGAGCTCGGCGAGGAAGACGCCGATGGGGAAACCGACGAAGAGGCCGACGACGGGGATCACGAAGAAGCCGATGATGGCCAGGACCGCGCCGACGATCTGGGTAGACAGCGGCATCCCGGAGTCCTTGAGGCGCTTGCCGGGGATGGCGTACTTGGTGATCAGCCCGATGGCGATGAAGGCGGCCGAGATGCCGAAGATCACCCACCCGGTGGGCTCTCCCAGCCAGATTGCCCAGCCGAGGATCGCGGCGGCGACGAGCAGCGCTCCGCCGGGGAGGACGGGGACGATGATGCCGGCGATGCCGAAGGCGATGACCAGCGCGACGAGAACTTCGACGAGACTCACGGAGCGAACCCTAGCCCCGTGGCACCCCCGCAGACGCCGAAGGCCCGGACCGTCGTGGTCCGGGCCTTCGGGGAGTCGGTGGGTGGGGTCAGTTCTTCTCGGTGAGCTTGTGGGTCTCGTCGGTGATCGAGCTCGCGATCTCCTTGAGCTTCTCACCGTGCTCGCGGGCGTGGTGGGCGCAGAACAGCAGTTCGCCGCCGGAGTGGAGCTCCGCGCGTACGTAGGCCTGCGCTCCGCACCGGTCGCAACGGTCCTCGGACGTGAGCGGCGAGCTGGTGGCAACGGCAGTGGTCACATCGGCCTCATTTCTGAATCATGATTGCGCCGGGATAACGTACGTGAGTCTTGGAAGATTCCCTAGATCGCTAGCGTTTCCTCGCGGACTCTTACCGCCGCCGCACCTCTAATCCTTGCAGTTGTCGCTCCGGGTTGGGGATCCGGGTCGGACCTACCCCGCGGGACATCGCTGTCCGTGACAGACATTCTTACCTGTCGACCGACCATTTCGTGCATCGAAACCCGCAAGTTCCACGTAACGGACCGATCACGACGTACGTGTGCCGCCCGATGGCGCGTGGCTGGTTGCCGCGTGCCTGCGTGAGACCCGGGCGTGTCGCACGGTAGATTTCATCCGAGGAACACCCCCACGCAGTACCCCGGGAACAACGCAGTTACGCAGGAGCCGATCATCTCTGACAACACCTACAACGCCGCGCACCTCCTCGTCCTCGAGGGCTTGGAGGCGGTGCGCAAGCGTCCCGGTATGTACATCGGCTCGACCGATACCCGCGGCCTCATGCACTGCCTGTGGGAGATCATCGACAACGGCGTCGACGAGGCGCTGGCAGGTGTCGCCGGCCACGTCGAGGTGACGATGCACCCCGACGGCTCGGTGGAGGTCTACGACGACGGCCGCGGCATCCCGACCGACAAGGAGCCCCGCACCGGGCTGCCGGGCGTCGAGGTGGTCGCGACCAAGCTGCACGCGGGCGGCAAGTTCGGTGGCGGCTCCTACAACGCGACCGGTGGTCTGCACGGCGTCGGCCTCTCGGTCGTCAACGCGCTCTCGAGTCGCATGGACATCGACGTGGACCGCTCGCCGGCCCAGCAGGGGATGTCGTTCCGCCGTGGCGTGCCCGGTGTGTTCGACGGCGACGGCCCGACGGCCGCCTTCACGCCGCAGAGCGGCCTGACCCGCAAGGGCAAGCGGGTCGCCAAGGGCAAGACCGGCACCAGGGTCAGGTTCTGGCCAGACCGGCAGATCTTCACCAAGGACGCCCGCTTCGAGCTCGAAGGCCTGCTCGGCCGGGCCCGGCAGACGAGCTTCATCGTCCCCGGGCTCGAGCTGGTCATCCGCGACCAGTCCGGCGAGGATCCGGTCGAGGAGAAGTTCCGCCACGACGGCGGCATCGCCGAGTTCGTCGACTTCCTGGCCAAGGACGAGCCGGTCAGCGGCGTACTGCGCCTGCAGGGTTCGGACACCTTCACCGAGACGGTGCCGATGCTCGACGACGCCGGCCACATGACGCCGCAGGACGTCGAGCGCGAGCTCGGCGTCGACATCGCGGTGCGATGGGGCAGCGGCTACGACACCGAGATCCGCTCCTTCGTCAACGTGATCGCCACCCCGAAGGGCGGCACCCACGTCAGCGGCTTCGAGAACGCGCTGACCAAGACGTTCAACGACGCCATGCGCGCCGCGAAGGTGCTCAAGGTCAACGACAAGGACATCGTCAAGGAAGACATCCTCGAGGGTCTGACCGCGGTGGTGACGGTGCGCCTGGCCGAGCCGCAGTTCGAGGGCCAGACCAAGGAGATCCTCGGCACGCCTGCGGCTCGCAGCGTGGTGCGCAAGGTCGTCGCCGCGGAGATGAAGACGTTCCTCACCGAGTCGCGCGGGGCGCAGAAGCAGCAGGCCAAGCTGGTGATGGAGAAGGTGTACGCCGCCTCCAAGACCCGGCTCTCGCTGCGTCAGCAGAAGGAGAACCAGCGGCGCAAGAACGCGCTCGAGTCCTCCGCGCTGCCCTCCAAGCTCGCCGACTGCCGCACCACCGACGATCGGGCCGAGCTGTTCATCGTCGAGGGTGACTCCGCGCTCGGCACCGCGAAGGTGGCCCGCAACTCGGAGTTCCAGGCGCTGCTGCCGATCCGCGGCAAGATCCTCAACGTCCAGAAGGCCTCGGTCGGCGACATGCTGAAGAACGCCGAGTGCTCCTCGATCATCCAGGTGGTCGGGACGGGCACCGGTCGCAGCTTCGACCTGGACGCGGCGCGCTACGGCAAGATCATCTTCATGGCCGACGCCGACTCCGACGGCGCCCACATCCGTACGCTGCTGGCGACGCTGTTCTTCAAGTACATGCCCGAGCTGATCGCAGCCGGCAAGGTCTACACGGCGGTCCCGCCGCTGCACCGGATCGAGATCTCCAACCCCAAGAAGGGGATGGAGAAGTACGTCTACACCTACTCCGACCAGGAGCTGCAGCGGAAGCTCGCCGAGCTGAAGAAGAAGAACGTCTCCTGGAAGGACCCGGTGCAGCGCTACAAGGGTCTGGGTGAGATGGACGCCGACCAGCTGGCCGAGACCACCATGGACCCGCGCCACCGGACGCTTCGCCGGCTGACTCTGGACGACGCCGATGAGGCCGCGGCGGTCTTCGACCTGTTGATGGGCTCCGAGGTCGCTCCGCGCAAGGAGTTCATCGTCGCCGGAGGCGGTCAGCTCTCCGAGACCGACCTCGACTTCTAGGGCCGTGACCTCAGCGATGGACCAGAAGGCAGCCCGGACAGCGGCGACCAAGGCGTTCAAGACGGGCGGCATGCCACTGCGCAAGGGCCATCACCGGCTCGGTGACCCCAAGAGCGACGACATCGTCTGGTACGTCGACCTGCGCGCCCAGGGCGCCGGACCGAGCGCGCCGCTGCGCTACGAGATCGGCTGCTGGGTCGCCGCCCTCGGCCACCCGGAGCCGGAAGGCGGTCCGGTCGACTGTCCGCTGCTGCTCGACCGGCCGGTCGCGGCCACCACACCCGCCGAGATCGGTGAGGAGGTCGACGAGCTGGTGACGCTCGTCGCCGATCTCGACTCGGTCACCGCGCTGCGCGACGCGCTGGCGGAGGGAACGCTGGGGCGCCCGCTGGTCGACCAGTCGCTGCGTACGTTCTTGGATGGGTAGAGCCTCGGACGGGTTGAGCCTGACGGTCAGCGCTCGGCCAGCAGGGCGAAGAGGTCGCCGACCTCACCGAGGTGGCCGAGCTTGTCGGGGTTGAGGACGTTGTGCATGCGCACGATCCGGCCGCCGTCCACGTCGAGGGCGATGACGCCCAGCAGGGCGCCGTCGGCACCACGGGTGAGCATCGCCGGCTGACCGTTCGCGTGGGAGAGCTCCAGACGTACGCCGAAGCGCTCGCCCTGACGCATGAGCCCGAGCAGGAAGCGGGCGACGGCGACGGCACCGAGCATCGGCTTCTGGATGGCGGGAGCCCGGCCGCCGCCGTCGGCGACGAACACGACGTCGTCGGCGAGCAGCCGCTCAAGGCCGGCGATGTCGCTCGCGGACAGCGCGGCGACGAACTGCGAGGCGAGCTGGTCGCGGCGCTCACGTGAAGGATCGAACCGCGGCGTGCCGTCGGCGATCCGCTTGCGAGCACGGGTGAAGATCTGGCGGCAGTTGGTCGCGCTCTTGTCGACGACGGGGGCGATGTCGTCGTAGTCGTAGCCCAGCACCTCACGCAGCACGAACACCGCGCGCTCGACCGGGGTGAGCGACTCCAGCAGGACCAGGAACGCGGTGCTGACGGTCTCGTCGAGCTCGAGGCGGTGGCTCGGGTCCTCGTCGGAGACCAGGATCGGCTCGGGCAGCCACGGGCCGACGTACTGCTCACGGCGGTGGCGGGCCGAGCGCAGGGTGTCGATGGCGATCCGGGTGGTGACCGTGGTGGCGTACGCATCGAGGTTGTCGACCTCTTCGGTGCTGCGGTGCATCCGCAGGAACGCCTCCTGCACGATGTCCTCCGCCTCGGCGACGCTGCCGAGCATCCGGTAGGCGATCGAGAACATCAGCGGGCGAAGCCCGTCATGAGCGCTTGCGAGGTCCACGAGTGCAGGACCTTACGCCAGCTGTCACAGGAGCGCAGGTTGTTTCGTCGGTGGGGTCAACAACGACGAAAGGAACAGAACGATGCGTATCTTCATCGCAGGCGGAACCGGTGCGGTCGGAGTCCGGATGGTGCCGCTCCTGGTGGCCGCCGGACACGAGGTCTACGGCTCGACCCGGCACGAGGCGGGCTGCGAGGCCCTGGCCGGCATGGGCGCGACCGGGATCGTGATGGACCCGCTGAACGCTCAGAGCGTCCACGACGCCGTCGCCAAGGCCGAGCCCGAGGTCGTCGTCCACCAGCTCACCGCGCTGGGCAGCCTCAGCGGCAACCTGAAGAAGTTCGACCAGGACTTTGCGATGACCAGCCGGCTGCGTACCGAGGGCACCGACCACCTGCTGGCGGCGGCCCGGGCGGCGGGGGTGCGGCGGTTCATCGCGCAGAGCTTCGGCGGCGGTTGGTCGAACGAGCGTACCGGCGGCTGGGTCAAGGACGAGAGCGCCCCGCTCATCACCGACCCCGGCAAGGAGGCGCGCGGCACCCTGGCGGCGATCCGTCACCTGGAGCACGCCGTGACCTCCGCGACCGATCTCGAGGGCGTGGTGCTCCGCTACGGCAACTTCTACGGCCCCGGCAACGCCACTTCTCGGGAGGGCGTGCTCGGTGAGATGCTGCGCAAGGGCAAGATGCCGGTGGTCGGCGGTGGCACGGGAGTGTGGTCGTTCGTGCACATCGACGACGTGGCTTCCGCGACCGTCGCGGCCCTGGACCGGGGTGCGCCGGGCATCTACAACATCGTCGACGACGAGCCGGCTCCGGTGAACCAGTGGATCCCGCTCCTCGCCGAGGAGGTCGGCGGCAGGAACCCGATGCGCCTGCCGGCTTGGCTCGCCCGGCCGCTGATCGGCGAGTTCGGGGTCGCGCTGATGACCTCCGTGCGCGGGTCCTCGAACGCCAAGGCGAAGCGGGAGCTCGGCTGGACGCCGTCGTATGCCACCTGGCGTGAGGGCTTCCGGACCGGGATCGGCTGATCGTGGTTATGGTGGCGCGGTGAAGATGATCGCGTTGCAGGACGAGTGGTGGCCGACGATGACCTGCTTCGGGTGCGGGCCTGCCAACGCCCAGGGGCTCCAGCTGAAGAGCTATCCGCAGCTGGACGGGAGCGTGACCGCGACCTTCCAGCCGTGGCCGCAGCACGACAACGGCGGCGGGTTCCTCAACGGCGGGATCATCGCGACCGTGCTCGACTGCCACAGCGCCGCCGCGGTGCACCAGGAGGCGTTCCTCAACGGCTGGATGCCTGCCGAGGGGGAGTCGCTGGCCTACGTCACGGCCGGGATCGACGTACGCTACCGGCGGCCGGCTCCGCTCAGGGAGCCGGTCACGCTCGTCGCCTCCACCAAGGACGCCAGCGAGGACCAGATCACCTCGGTGGTGCGGCTGGAGTGGGACGGGAAGGTCCGCGCCGAGGGCGAGGCGCTGTGGAAGCGGTGGCGCCCCCGCGACTGAGAAATGGGGAACGGCCCCCACCAGGTGAGGGCCGTCCCATATCTCAGTCGAGCAGCTCGGTCACGGTGCCGGCGGCGACGGTGTGACCGCCTTCGCGGACCGCGAAGCCGAGTCCGACGTCCATCGCGATCGGCTTCTCCAGCTCCACTCCGAGCTCGATCGTGTCGCCGGGCATCACCAGGGCGATCTCACCCAGGTCGATCCCGCCGGGCACGTCCGTTGTCCGGAAGTAGAACTGCGGCCGGTAGTCCGCGGCGAACGGGGTGTGCCGGCCACCCTCGGCAGTGGACAGTGCGTGCAGGTTCGCCCGGAACTTCCGGTGCGGCCGTACGCTGCCCGGCAGCGCCACCACCTGGCCGCGACGGACCTCGTCGCGCTTGACGCCACGCAGCAGCACAGCTGCGTTGTCGCCCGCGTCCGCGGACTCCAGCGACTTGCCGAACGTCTCGAGGCCGATCGCCGTGCTGGTGATCGTCGCGCCGAGGCCCACGACCTCGACCGCGTCGCCGACCTTCAGCGACCCGCGCTCGACGGCACCGGTGACCACCGTGCCGCGGCCGGTGATGGTGACCACGTTCTCGATCGGCATCAGGAACGGCTCACCGAGCTCGCGCTCCGGCACCGGCACGTAGCCGTCGATCGCGTCCAGCAGTTCACCGATCGCGGCGGTCCACTCCGGGTCGCCCTCCAGCGCCTTCAGGCCGGAGACCCGGACGACGGGTACGTCGTCGCCGGGGAACCCGTACTCCGAGAGGAGGTCACGGACCTCCAGCTCGACCAGGTCGAGCAGCTCGGGGTCGTCGACGGTGTCGGCCTTGTTGAGCGCCACCACCAGGTACGGCACGCCCACCCGGCGCGCGAGCAGCACGTGCTCACGCGTCTGCGGCATGGCGCCGTCCTGCGCGGAGACGACCAGGATCGCGGCGTCCACCTGGGCGGCGCCGGTGATCATGTTCTTCACGTAGTCGGCGTGCCCGGGCATGTCGACGTGCGCGTAGTGCCGGGTGGCGGTCTCGTACTCGACGTGCGAGATGTTGATCGTGATCCCGCGCTGCAGCTCCTCCGGGGCACGGTCGATGCCGTCGAAGGCGATGAAGCGGTTCACGCTCGGGTCGCGCTCCGCGAGCACCTTGGTGATCGCGGCGGTCAGGGTGGTCTTGCCGTGGTCGACGTGACCCATCGTCCCGATGTTGAGGTGCGGCTTGGTCCGCACGAACTGGCCCTTGGCCATGAGATTTCCTTTGTCAGTCAGAAGATTTCGGGGTGAGCCAGGACCCTCCGGCATGCCCTCACAGCGCTGTCACCGCGATGAGGGGGCCGGTGCGGGCCACCCTCCTCCGCGGGTCCTGCAGAGCAGGAGGAGGGTCAGCTTCGCGCGCCGGTGCAATCGACTGACGGTGCCCACGTGGGAGCGCCCGTCAGGCTCATGCCTGACAGGTGGTGCTCGGAAACCACGGGGAACATGCTGATCACGATAGGCNATCGAGAAACACTCAAAGCCCGGGTCGGCGGCGAACCTTGGAACGAAAACACGGTCGCGTAAGCGAGGTTTCCCCGAGAAGTGACCGTGTTGGTCTCGACACACCTCTGCCTAGCGGCTCCGGCAGCTCGACCAGCGAACGACATGAAAGGCTCACCCTCGTGCCCTTCACCCACCGCATAGCAACACGCGAGGACATCCCAGCCCTGACAGCGATCATGAACACGTCGATCGCAGAGCTCCAGAAGGATTTCCTGACAGCAGAACAGATCGCCTCGAGCCGAACGGTGATGGGCATCGACACCCAGCTGATCGAGGACGGCACGTACTTCGTGGTCGAAGAGGACCACCAGATCGCCGGCTGCGGCGGCTGGAGCAGGAGGGCGACGCTCTACGGCGGCGACCACACCCCGGGTCGCGAGCCGAAGCTCCTGGACCCGAAGACGGACCCGGCCAGGGTGCGGGCGATGTACACCAACCCCGCCTTCGCCCGACGCGGCGTGGGCAGGCTGATCCTGGACCTCTGCGAGCGCGCCGCGGCGGCAGAGGGCTTCACCACCCTCGAGTTGATGGGCACCCCGTCCGGTGAGCCGCTCTACACGGCGTACGGCTTCGAACCGGTCGAGCGGATCACCGACGACCGTGGCGGCGCACCCGTCCCGCTGGTGCGGATGCGGAAGAGCATCTGAGTCAGCGGCCGGCGAGCCCGAGGCGCTCGACCTCTGCGGCGGCGGAGTCGCGGGCAGCGGCCGCCTCGGTCACCGCGGTCTCGGCGGAGTCGCGGGCATCCTCTGCGTCGGTGAGCTCGTCGTCGACGTCGGCGGCGGCCGACTCCAGGTCGGCCAGCCGGCGGCGTAGGTCCTCGATCTCCGACTTCACCTGGAGCGACCTCGCCTCGACATCCTTGAAGGCCGACATCGCCTTGTCGCGCTGCTCCTCCGCACCGGAGAGCGTGGACTCGGCCTCCGCGAGCGCCTCCCGGGCCTCGTCGAGCGCGGCGGTGTCGGGCAGGTCCGGGACCGCCCGCAGCGGCTCCGGGGGCGGCGGGACGACCTCGGGGACCTCGAAGCCCAACGCGTCCGGCAGTGCGACGGCGTCCGCCGCGTTCACGGCGTCGATCCCGGTGGCGGCCAACGCCGAGATGAGCAGGCCGCTGCGTACGGCCTGGGCGGCGGACTCGTCGATCATGGCCGCGGTCAGCGTGGCCTCGACCTGGGTCGCGACCGCCTCGGTCACCCGGAGACCGTGCTCGCGCGCCAGCCCGCGGGCACGGGTCGTCACCGCCGCGGTCAGCTGGCGGCGCTGCTTGGTGAGCTCTCGCAGCTGAGCGGCGTCCATGCCCGTCTGCGCCTCGCGCAACAGGGCGCCGACCGAGATCACCTGCTCCACCTGCTCGGTCTCGTAACGCACCAGCAGATTCACCACCCACGCCGCGGTCGCCGGCTTCTTCAGCGCCTTGACCTGACCCGCCAGTGGCGTCCCCTTGAGACCCTTGACCCGCGCGTCTCGCTCCGGGGTGAAGTCGGCCAGCGGCAGCCCGTAGAGCTCGGCCGCGATGTCGAGCAGCCCGGGGGCAGGTTCGTCGCTCATGTCCGCCATCTCAGCACGTCGCGGACTATCGCGTCAGCAACCACTCGTCGTAGTCGGCGGCCTGTCGCTTGTGGAGCTCGCGCAGCGCGTCCTCCTCGACCCCGAGGAACGACAGCCCGAGACCATCCAGGGCTGCGCGCCACTCCTCGAAGTCCCGCAGCTCACGCGTCGACGCCCCGGATCCGGTCCGCGTGTGCCGGATCGAGCGAACGGTGTCAGCGCCTGTCGCGTCACGCCGCTGCACGACGAGCTTGCGAGCGAAGTCGCCCTCCGGCGGCGTGGAGAGCCGCAGGTGTGACGCCTCGATCGCGCCCTGCGCAACGTCGCCGCGCACGAAGCTCCCGTTGAAGGAACCGTGCGGATCATGGTGGAAGGTCCACCCCGACTCCCCCACCCGCGCCAGCCGGTAGACGAAGCCGGACTGCCGGAAATGCCCGTCGACCAGCGGCAACGGGTCACGGAAGCCGTCCCCGTAGCCCACGTCGGCAGCCCAACGGCCCGCCGGGTTCGATGAGGTCGGCAGTCCACGGACCTCGATCGCCAGGTGATCCAGAGTCCCCGAAGGACCGGTCGCCTCGAGCATCTGGCCGAAGCGGCGTACGACGTCGAAACCGAGCTTCTCCAGCACCAGCGAGAAGACGCCGTTGTTGTGGAAGCAGTAGCCCGCGTTGCCCCCGGCCGCGACCCGCGCCAGCGTCACCTCGGGGTCCACCGGATCCGGTGCCCCCACGGCCCCGATGGCGGCGAGCATGATCGAGAGGTTCTCGTAGGGAAGCGTGTCGAGATGGCGGTGATGAAGATCGACGAGCGTCTCGTACGTCGCCTCCGGCCGCCCTTCGATGCCGAGCCGTCGCAGATAGCCCTCGATCATCGCTCATACCTCCCGTGCCGGTGGACCAGCGGGTCGGCGTCGTCACCGACCTCGAGCGACACGATCTCGCACGTCGCCAGAGCAGACCAGCCGATTTCCTGCATCGACACCAGGCGTACGCCTGCCCAGGTCGGCGCATCGGCGAGCCGACGGCCGAACTCGGTCGTCTCCCAGGACCCCGACCGGAACGCGCCGCCGGGAGCAGGAGCGGTGCCCCCGAACGCCTCGGCGAGGTCACGATGGCGCCAGTGGAGCAGCGACACGACCCCCACGCCGGTCTCCTCGAGCTCGTCACGGAGGTCCGAGTCGGGATCGAGCAGGCCGAGGACAGCACCGGGCGATCCGTTTGCCACCATCAGCGACGAGACCGTGAGCCCGGCGGACCCACATGTCCACAGCGACACTCGCCCACCCAGACGACCGCGCAACCGGCGTACCGGATCCTCCGGCGTCGGGAACGGGTGGGACGAGTGGATCGTCAGGCTACATCCTTGGTAGGTCCAGTCTTGGCAGATCCGGTCTTGGCCGACCCGGAGGACTTCTTCTTCGAGGGCTTCTCGTCGTTGGCGAGCTTCTTGGCCTCGGTGGCGTACATGTCGACGTACTCCTGGCCGGAGAGCTTCAGGATCTCGTAGACGATCTCGTCGGTGATCGCGCGCAGGATGTAGCGGTCGTTGGTCATGCCCTCGTAGCGCGAGAAGTCCAGCGGCTTGCCGTAGATGACCCGCGGGTGCACGAGCTTGCCGAACTTCTTGCCCGGAGGCGCGATCACATCGGTGCCGATCACGGCGACCGGGATAACGGGCGCACCCGTGTCCAGGGCCAGTCTGGCGATGCCGGTCCGTCCCCGGTAGAGCTTGCCGTCGTGGGAGCGAGTGCCCTCGGGGTAGATCCCGAAGAGCTCGCCCTCGGCCAGGACGCGCTTGGCGGCGATGAGCGCCCCCTCGGCGGCGGTGGCGCCACCACGGTCGATCGGCACGTTGCCGGTGCCCGAGAAGAAGATCCTCTGCAGAAAGCCCTTGGGGCCCGTTCCGGTGAAGTACTCCGCCTTGGCGACGAAACGCACCATCCGCTTCATCCCGAGCGGCATGAAGAGCCAGTCGGCGTAGGAGAGGTGGTTGCTGGCCATGATCGCCGGGCCCTTGCGCGGGATGTTCTCCGTGCCCTCATAGGACGGACGGAAAACCGCCCGCAGGAGAGGCCCGATCGCGACCCACTTCAAGAACGAGTAGAAGAGCTTCGTCGACACCCCATCGCCTTCCCTATTTGCCTTCGACCGATGAGCCTATAACGAGACAGGTACTTCTACTCCCGCACCCTGTCATGAGATCCGGCTAGGCTGGAGGAGTGAGCGACCGAGACGACCGGCCCGAGGACGCGACCGGGGCCTCCGACGACGCCTCCGTGCCCTCGGAGGGCCCGTCGTCGGACGACGAAGCATGGCGCGAGATCGTCGAGAACTACGGCGACCGCCCCGCCCTCGAGGAGGAGCCCGTCGCCCGTGATCTCTTCGAGAAGAAGATCGACATCGTCGAGACCGTCGACGAGCCGGACGCCTACGACGACATGTGGCGAGACGACGAGGAGGGCTACGTCCCACCGCCTCCGCCGCCGCTCCCGAAGCCGACCCCGGCGCGCCTGCTCGCCTGGATCGGGGTGCTCGGCGCACCGGTCGCCGTGCTGATCCTGATCGTGGTCACCCAGATCACCGGCCGGCACTTCAACAGCTGGGTCATCGGTGGCCTGGTCGCCGCCTTCCTGGCCGGCTTCGTCTACCTGCTGGCGACCATGCCGTCCGAGCCCCGCGACCCCTGGGACGACGGCGCTCGCGTCTAGCTCTGGCTCTGGCTCGAGGTGAGGCGGCGAGCCAGGATGCTCGCTCCCACCACGCCGGCCTCCGCGCCGAAGGCGGTCGCCACGATCCGCGGCACCTCGCGGTGCAGGCGGCCGACGAGCGAGGCCTCCAACGCCGTACGCGCCGGCGCCAGCAGCAGGTCGCCCGCGGTGGAGACTCCCCCGCCGACGACCAACAGCTCGGGGTCGAAGGCGGCCACGAGGCCGGCCATCCCGACCCCAAGCCACGACCCCACCGACTCGTACGCAGCCAGCGCGAGCGCATCGCCGCGGGCCGCGGCGGCGGTGACCGCCGGGCCGGTGATCTTGAGCGGGTCGCCGGCGGCCAGCTCGTCGAGCGCGCAGCCGGCGTACTCCTCGGTCTCCACGCGGGCGCGTACGAAGGCGACCAGCGCGTTGCCGGAGGAGTACTGCTCCCAGCAGCCGGTGAGGCCGCACTCGCACGGGAGCCCGCCGGGCACGACCTGCATGTGGCCGAACTCCCCAGCCATGCCGTTGCGGCCCCGGACGATCCGGCCGTCCAGGACCACGGCACCGCCGATGCCGGTGCCGAGGGTGATGAGCAGGGCCGAGTCGACGCCGCGGGCCGCACCTAGCTCCAGCTCGGCCAGCGCGGCGCAGTTGGCGTCGTTGTCGAGCGCCACCCGGGTGCCCCATCGCGAGGAGAGCCGGGTCAGAGTCGGCTCGCCGCGCCAGGGCAGGTGGGGAGCGAACATGACCCGCTCCCTGGCCGCGTCGACGAACCCCGCGGCGGCCAGGCCGACGCCGGCGACGGGCCGGCCGGCGGCCACCTCGGTGACCGCCTCGGTCAGCGCGTCCTCCACCAGCTCCAGCTCGACCCGGCGTCCGGGTGTGCTCCGCTGAGCGGTGCGGAGCACCTCACCGGCCGGCGAGACCTCCGCCGCGAGCACCTTGGTGCCGCCGATGTCGACACCGATGTGCAGGCTCACTTGGGTTGGCTCACTTGCGGGCCAGGTCCGCCGCGCCGATCAAGCCGGCCTCGTTGCCGAGCGTCGCCTTGCGTACGTCGAGCATCGGCCGGTGTCCGCGGCCGGTCAGCTGAGCCTGGAAGGCACGCCGGGCGGGCCCGAGCAGCAGGTCGTCGGCCTCGGCCACTCCCCCGCCGATGGCGACCACGGCCGGGTCCAGCACCGCAGCGATCGAGGCGATCCCCTCGCCCAGCCAGATGCCGAGGTCGGTCAGGGCCTCGATCGCGAAGGCGTCCCCGTCACGGGCGGCCTCGGTGATCAGCGGGCCCTTGATCTTGTCGAGGTCACCCTCGGCGCGGTCCAGGACCTCACGAGCCAGCAGGGACCCGCCACGCGCGGCGGAGCGGACGTTGCGCACCAGGGCCGACCCCGAGGCGTACTGCTCCCAGCAGCCGCGGTTGCCGCAGCCGCACAGGTGGCCGTTGGGCACGACCCGCATGTGGCCGATCTCGGCGCCGACGCCGAAGGCGCCGCGGTAGAGCTCGCCCTCGAGCACCAGACCGCCACCGACACCGGTGCCGACGGTCACCAGCATCATGTTGTCGACCTCGGCACCCGCGCCGTACTCGAACTCGCCCCACGCTGCCGCATTGGCGTCGTTCTCGATCACGACCGGCAGTTCGAGGACCTTCTCCAGGCGCTCCTTGAGCGGTACGTCGCGCCAGGCGATGTTGGGCGCGAACATGACCGTCGAGCGGCCCTTGTCGATGTAGCCCGCGGCGCCGATGCCGACGCACTCGATCGGGTGCTTGGTCTTGAGCTCCAAGACCACCTCGACGATGGCCGCCTCGATGGCCTCCGGGCTCTTCGCCGGCGACTCGACCCGGTGGTCCTCGATGATGTTGCCGTCGTGGTCGACGACGCCACCGAGGATCTTGGTGCCACCGACGTCGACGCCACAGGCGAGCTTCTTCGTCGTCGTCATGCCTCAGCTCCAGCCGTCGAGATCGATACGCTCAACCTTCTCCGAGCGCTGCGCCCAGTCCCGGGTCGCATCTTCCTCAGCCCGCACGCCATCACTGTGAGCATCCTCGCCTTCACTAGGGCCAGCACCCGGACTCGTGGCCGCCGCATTGAGCACCGTGACCGCGGCCTGCATCAACGAAGCGGCAGCGCTGGCCAGGTGCACCTTGACCTCCGGACTCGACTCCCGGAGGACATGTACGGTACGGCACAGCGGGCAGTAGGCACACTCCGGTGCCCCGGTATCGAGATGCTCTCCGACGGTCTCGGTGAAGTGGCCGATCCGGGAGTCCTTGGCCCACTCGCCGATGGCCTCCATCAGCCGGCCGAGCTCCTCGGCGGTCGACCCCAACGGCTCGTCCGCCCACTCGTGGCGCTGCTCGCTCACGATCACTCGCTCTCGGTGTTCGTCGTCTGACGAGAAAACGTTACTCGCAGCTCCCCGCCCTCGACCCGCGCCCCGCTGACGCGCATCCGGGCGAGTGCGGCGGGAAGGGTCAGCAGGCGCCGGTAGGCCCCCACGGTGATCGCCAGCTCGTCGCCGTTGCGGCCGAGCTGCACCTGGTCGCGCTCGACCCACTGGGCCAGCCCGGGCAGCGCCAGATGGACGATCGTGGCCTCGCCGGTGGTCTCGGTGCGGAACGGAGCCGCGGTCTCGGGAACGGCGAGCGGGTCGACGCTGCCGGTCCATGCATAGGCCGCCTCGGCTACCTCACGCAGGTCCTCGACGCCCACCGGCTCGGTCGGCCGGTAGAACGAGCGCCAGACCGGAAGGCCTTCGAAGGAGGCGCCGACGTCGCCGAGCACGTCGTCCTGGGCCTTGACCCAGCCGGCGCGCCAGTCGTCGGAGCCGCCGGCCGGGAAGATCCGGTTGGCGACGACACCGTCGACGCGGTAGCCGTAGAGGGAGAGCGTCGTCCAGGACCGTCGCGCCTCGGCGAGCACGACCCGCTCGGGGGTCAGCACGATGCGTACGGACGCCTCGGGGCCGGACAGCAGGGCGCGGACCTCCGCGAGCTCGTCGTGGAGCCGCACCAGGGCGTCGAAGACGGAGTCGCCGGGCATCGGCACCCCGGCGGCCTTGGTCAGCACCGGCTTGAGCGCCTTCACCATCTTGCGCTGCACCGGGAGGATGCGCTCCAGATACCAGCCCAGGGCCTCGGGAAGGGCGAGCAGCCGCAGCGTCTCGGCGGTCGGGGCACAGTCGACCACGATCGTGTCCCACTCCCCCGAGACCGCCATCCGGCGCAGCTCCAGGAGCGCGAAGACCTCCTCGGCCCCCGGGATGATGGTCAGCTCCTCGGCGGCGATCCGGTCCACCCCGATCGTGTCCAGGACGCTCAGCAGATAGCCCTGCACCTCCGCCCACGACTCCTCGAAGCGGCGCTGGGCGTCGACGTGCTGGACGTAGAGGTGCTCGGTGACCTGGACCGGCTCCGAACCCAGCGCGCCGTCGACCCCGAACGCATCGCCCAGGGAGTGGGCGGCATCGGTGGAGAGGACCAGGGTGCGCAGGCCGCGGGCCGCGGACATCGCCGCGGTGCCGGCCGAGACGGTCGACTTGCCGACGCCGCCCTTGCCGGTGAAGAGGAGGACTCTCACGAAGGCATGCCCTGCTTCTCGACTCTCTGCTTGAGGCCTCGCAGCGCGGTGTCGATCAGGACCTTCTCGCCCTTGCGCTTGAGCATGCCGATCAACGGGATGCTCAGGTCGAGCGCGAGCCGGTAGGTGACCTCGGTGCGACCGCCGAGGTCACGCAGCACGTAGGCGCCGTCCATCGACCGCAGCAGGTTGCCCTTGACCAGCGACCAGGTCACCTGGCGGTCGTCGTCCCAGTCGTACGCCAGGGTGTATTCGTCCTTGATCGGCGCGACATCCAGCACGAACTGGACCTGCTCGGCCCGTCCGTCGACGCCGGTCTCGAGGACGCTGACCTCCTGCATGCCCTTCGCCCAGGCCGGATAGGACTTGAAGTCCGCGATCACCGCCATCACTGCCGAGGGCGCGGCCTCGATCACGATCGTCGAGGTGGTCTGATCGGCCATCGGTGGTGTCCTCACTCCCTGACTTGCTAGGTGCCATGGAGCGTACCGGATAGCATCCCGGTGAAATGGTCGGGCTGTGACGGGGGTAACCTCCGGTTCGTACCCACCTACCATCAGTATGCGGAGGCCCTTGTGCGCGAGTTCTCCACGCCCGCGACGTACGTTGTTCCCCCCACCGGCAGTCTGAGCGACGATGTCGTGCGCAACGCCGCCGAGGCACCCGATGCCGCCGTCCTCAGCCGGCCAGGCGCGGACGGCTCCTGGGTCGACGTGACGTCGTCCGAGTTCCTCGCTGAGGTCTCGGCGGTCGCCAAGGGACTGATCGCGGCGGGCGTGGGCGCTGGGGACCGGGTCGCGCTGCTCTCGAAGACGCGCTATGAGTGGACGCTGATCGACTACGCGATCTGGTTCGCCGGCGCGACGACGGTGCCGATCTACGAGACCTCCTCGGCCGAGCAGATCGAGTGGATCCTCCAGGACTCCGCCGCCGTGGCGATCATCGCCGAGGACGCCGGCCACATGAGCCGGATCAGCGAGGTCCGCGCGGGCTGCGCTGCGCTCAACAGCGTGTGGTCGATCAACGACAACGCCGTAGACCTGCTGGTCAAGCTCGGCGCCGACATCACCGACGAGCAGCTCGAGGCCCGCCGCAGCGCGGTCACCCCCGACGACGCCGCGACACTGATCTACACCTCCGGCACCACCGGCCGCCCGAAGGGCTGCGTGCTGACCCACGGCAACTTCATGTTCGAGCTCGGCGTCGTCGTCGACTCGCTCGACGGGCTGTTCAACATCGAGGGCCGCAGCACGCTGCTGTTCCTGCCGCTCGCGCACGTCTTCGCGCGGATCATCCAGATCGGCTGCATCACGTCCCGCACCCGTCTGGGCCACACCCCCGACATCAAGAACCTCGTCGCCGACCTCGGCACCTTCCAGCCGACCTTCGTGCTGGCCGTGCCGCGGGTCTTCGAGAAGGTCTACAACACCGCCTCGCAGAAGGCCGTGGCCGACGGCAAGGGCCGCATCTTCGACATGGCCACCGAGGTCGCCATCGAATACTCCCGGGCCACCGAGACCGGCAAGGCGCCGTTCCTGCTCGCCGCCAAGCACAAGCTGTTCTCCAAGCTCGTCTACGGGAAGCTGCTCGCCGCACTCGGCGGCAACTGCTCCTACGCGATCTCCGGCGGGGCGCCGCTCGGCGACCGCCTGGGCCACTTCTACCGCGGCATCGGCGTCACCGTCCTGGAGGGCTACGGCCTCACCGAGACGACCGGCGCGCTCACCGTCAACCTGCCCGAGGCGTTCAAGATCGGCACCGTCGGCCGGCCGATTCCCGGCACCTCGGTGCGTGTCGCCGACGACGGCGAGCTGCTCTTCAAGGGCGGCCAGGTGCTGAAGGAGTACTGGCAGAACCCGGCCGCCACCTCGGACGCGAAGACCGAGGACGGCTGGTTCCACTCCGGCGACCTCGGCGAGGTCGACGACGAAGGCTTCGTCAAGATCACCGGGCGCAAGAAGGAGATCCTGGTCACCGCCGGCGGCAAGAACGTCGCCCCGGCCGTCCTCGAGGACCGCCTGCGCGCCCACGTGCTCGTCGACCAGTGCATCGTCGTCGGAGACGGCCAGCCGTTCATCGGCGCGATCGTCACCATCGACCCGGAGGCGCTGCCCACCTGGGCCGAGGCCAACGGCAAGTCCGGCAACATCGAGGACCTCGTCGAGGACGAGGACCTGCGCGCCGTCATCCAGAGCGCCGTCGACGACGCCAACAAGGCGGTCTCGAAGGCCGAGTCGATCCGCAAGTTCGCGATCATCCCCGAATCCTGGACCGAGGAGGGTGGCCAGCTCACCCCCAGCCTCAAGCTCAAGCGCAACGTGGTCATGCGCGAGTTCAGCCACGAGGTCGACGCGCTCTACGCAAAGTAGTTTCTCGTGGTGCCGANCAGGTCGCGACGGTATTCGCCGGTCACGGCCGAGTAGTAGCCGGTGCCGCTGGCGTCGCTCCGGTCCGTACGCAGCGCCTCCAGCCCCGGGGCGCCCGCGAGCTTCCAGGTCAGCCAGTCGTGGGGCAGGCACACCGCCGCCACCCGAGCCGCCGACTCCGGCTCGTGCTCGGCGAGCCAGCGCAGCTTGGTGGCCGTGAAGCTGGCCACCTGCACCGACCCGACGGCATCGGCCCAGGCCGCGGCACCCAGCTCGGTGTTGAGCGCGGCGGCCGCGCCGGCCGAGCGGGTGTCGTTCCACAGCAGGGCCGGGCGTACGACCTCTCCGGCCTCGTCCAGGCAGACCATCCCGTGCTGCTGCCCACCGACGGAGACGGCGGCGACATCATCGAGCCCGCCGGCGGCCTCGGCAGCCGATTCGAGCGCGGTCCACCACGCCGCCGGGTCCACCTCCGTCCCCTCGGGGTGCGGCGCGGAGCCGGAGCGCACCAGCGCGCCGGTCTCCGCGTCACGTACGACGACCTTGCAGGACTGGGTCGAGGAGTCGACCCCGGCGACGAGCGGCATGCCCTGCAACCTAACGAAGCCCGAGGAGGTGGTCCATGGCCAGCTGGTCGAGGTGCTCGAACGCGTAGCCGTGGTCCAGCTTCTCGATGTCGTAGCTGGCCCTGCGGATGTCCTCGAGCGTCTCGCCCTCGGCCAGAGTCGGCACGGAGAGCTCCTCGACCTGCGAGGCCTCGAGCGCAGCCTTGACCTCCGGGTCCGCCCGGAAGGCCTTGGCCCGCTCACGCAGCACCAGGTAGTTGCGCATGCAGCCCGCGGCCGACGCCCACACACCGTCCTCGTCCTCGGTGCGCGGCGGCTTGAAGTCGAAGTGGCGCGGGCCGTCATAGCCCTTGGACTCCAGCAGGTCGACCAGGTTGAACGCACCGCGCAGGTTGCCCGCGCCGAAGCGGAGGTCCTGGTCGAAGCGCGGGCCGTGCTGGCCGTTGAGGTCGATGTGGAAGAGCTTGCCGTGCCACAACGCCTGGGCGACGCCGGAGGCGAAGTTGAGCCCGGCCATCTCCTCATGACCGACCTCCGGGTTGAGGCCGACCAGCTCGGGGCGGTCGAGGGTGTTGATGAAGGCGAGCGCGTGGCCGATGGTCGGCAGCAAGATGTCGCCGCGGGGCTCGTTGGGCTTCGGCTCGATGGCGAACCGGATGTCGTAACCCTGCTCGGTCACGTAGTCGCCGAGCAGGTTGACCGCCTCGCGGTAGCGGTCCAGCGCCGCCGCGATGTCCTTGGACGCGTGGGACTCGGCGCCCTCACGGCCACCCCACATGACGTACGTCGTGGCGCCGAGCTCGGCGGCGAGGTCGATGTTGCGCGCGACCTTGGCGATCGAGTAGCGGCGCACCTCGCGGTCGTTCGAGGTGAAGCCGCCGTCGCGGAAGACCGGGTGGCCGAAGAGGTTGGTGGTGGCCATCGGCACCTTGAGTCCGGTCTCGTCCAGAGCCGCCTTGAGCTTGTCGATCTCCGCCTGGCGCTCGGCGTCGCTCGCGTCGATCGCGAAGACGTCGTTGTCGTGGAAGGTGATGCCGTAGGCGCCGAGCTCGGCCAGCTTGTGCACCGAGTGGGCGACGTCGAGGTGAGGCCGGCTCGCCGAGCCGAACACGTCCTGCCCGTTCCAGCCCACGGTCCACAGCCCGAAGGTGAACTTGTCCTCGGAGGTGGGGGTGTAATCCGTCATAGCCTTGCTTCCTCACATTAGTTCATGACTCGGACTATATGATCTTCATGAAACGCGACGGGCGTCACATTGTCAACCCTTTGAACACCTGCAAGCGGATTGCTTGACCTAAAGTTCAGAACTTGGTCTAATCCCGTGCATGACCGTCAGAACCGAGCCTGCCCAGCATGCCGGGATGCGGGCGAGCAACCTCGCGCTCGTGCTCGGCGAGGTCGCCCGCACCAGCCCGGTCTCCCGGGCACAGGTCGCTGCGCGCACCGGCCTGACGAAGTCGTCGGTATCCGGTCTGGTGGCCGATCTGATCTCCGCCGGCCTGATCCAGGAGAGCGCCCCGGCCGCGACCGAGCGTGGCCGGCCCGCCACGGCGCTCAACCTCGCTCCCGGAGGCGTCGCCGGCCTCGGCCTGGAGGTCAACGTCGACTACCTGGCCGCCGTGGTGACCGACCTGACCGGCGTGCCGCGCTACCACCACGTCGTACGCCGCGACAACCGCGGCCGCGAGGTCGACGAGGTGGTCGCCGACCTCATCGATCTGGCCCGAACGGCCGCGCGCAGCGCCGCCTCCCAGGGTCTGCCGCTGTCGGGGGCCTGCGTCGCGGTGCCCGGCCTGACCGTCGAGGGCGCCGTCGTACGCACCCCCAACCTGGGCTGGGCCCGCGTCGACCTCGCCGACGCCGTCGGCGAGGGCACCGGGCTCGAGGTCGATGTCGAGAACGAGGCCAACCTGGCGGCTCTCGGCGAGATGTGGTTCGGCGGTCACGAGCACGACGGCACTCCCCTGCGCGACTTCGTGCACGTCTCCGGCGAGATCGGCATCGGTGGCGGCATCGTGATCGGCGGCGAGGTCTTCCGCGGCGCGCACGCGGGCGCCGGCGAGCTCGGCCATGTCGTGGTGGCCCCCGACGGCCCGCGGTGCGGCTGCGGCGGCCACGGCTGCCTGGAGCGGATGGCCGGGCAGCAGGAGATCCTCGCCCGCGCGCAGGTGGCGACGATGGCTGATCTCACCCGGGCCTGCGAGGCGGGCGACCAGGCGGCGCTCGATGCCGTCGCCGGCGCCGGCCGGCACCTCGGCGTCGCGCTCGCCTCGGTCATCACCCTCCTCGACCCCACCGCGATCGTGCTCGGTGGCGCGTTCGCCACGCTCGCGCCCTGGCTGACCGCGGCGACCGCGGCCTCTCTCAGCCATCACACCGGTGCCGTAGAACCGCCCCGGCTGCTGGTCTCCGGGCTCGGCAGCGACGCCGCCGTGCGCGGGGCGGCCGGGACCGTCGTACGCCGCGTCATCGCCGATCCCGCCGCCCACCTCGCCCGGCAAGCCGCCCAACGCTCCTAGCGCGAGACCGTCACCGTCGTGATCCGCCGGTCAGCGGTGCTGACCCGGTGGACGTCACCGGTGATCGTGACCAGCGCCTTGTCGATGCCCGACTCGCCGGCGGCAGAGGCCACCTCGACGTCGGAGAGCTCGTCGATGCCCTCGGCGACGCCGGTGGCGACCTTCTCGCCGGCCGAGGCGGCCACCCAGACCTCGACCTCGCCGGGCTCGACGACCCGGACGAGACCGCGGTCGGTGAAGGCCAGCCGGGTCGTGGGCACCTCGAAGCGCACCGTCGCCGACTCGCCCGCCCGCAGCGCGACCCGCTGGAAGCCGAGCAGCTGCGAGACGGGTCGGGCCACCGAGGCCAGCAGGTCGCGACCGTAGAGCTGGACCACGTCCACACCGGCGACATCACCGAGGTTGGTGACGGTCACCTCCACCCCGAACGTGCCACCGGCCTCGACCGAACGGTCGGCCGAGAGCCCGCTGTAGCAGAAGGTGGTGTAGGAGAGCCCGAAGCCGAACGGCCGCACCGGCGTGGAGTCCGCGGAGGTCACTCCGGAAGGGCCGCCGAGGATGGGGTGCAGGTAGGTGTAGGGCTGGGCCCCGGCCGAGCGCGGCAGGGTCACCGGCAGCCGCCCGGAGGGGTTGACGGCGCCGGAGAGGACACGAGCGATCGCGGGTCCGCCCTCCTCGCCCGGGAAGAACGTCTGCAGCACCGCCGCGGGTCGGGTGGGACCGTGCTGATCGCCTCGGGCTCCGCTTCGGCCGTCGAGGGCCCAGCCGATGGCGTACGGCCTGCCGGTGACCAGGACCAGGATCGTCGGGGTGCCGGTGGCGACCACGGCCTCGACCAGCTCGCGCTGGACGCCGGGCAGATCGAGGGACTCGGTGTCGTTGCCCTCCCCCACGGTGCCCTTGCCGAACAGGCCCGCCTGGTCGCCGGCGACGACCACGGCCACCTCGGCCCGGCTGGCCGCCTCGACGGCGGCCGCGATCCCAGCGGTGTCGGTGCCCTCGACCTCGCAGCCCTGGACGACCTCGATATCGGCGCCGTCCAGCTCGGCCCGCAGCGCCTCCGCGATCGTCGGCACCTCGATCCCGAGCGCGACATCGGGATGGTGAGCCAGGACGTGGTTGGGGAAGGAGTAGCACCCCATCAGCGCCTCGGCGCGGTCGGCATTCGGACCGATCACCGCGAGCCTGGTGGCGGTCGGAGCGAGCGGGAGGGTGCCGTCGTTGGCGAGCAGGACCACCGACTCCTCGGCCAGGCGGCGGGCCACGTCGCGGTGGGCCGGCGTATCCAGGTCGATGTCGGTCGGAGGCTCGGCGGTGAACTCCTCGTCGAGCAGCCCCAGCTCCTCCTTCGCAGCCAGCGCTCGCAGGACGGCACGGTCGATGACCGCTTCGTCCACCTCGCCGGCCCGTACCAGCGCGGCCAGCGGCGCCAGAAAGGCGTCGCCGCTGGGCAGTTCGACGTCGATCCCGGCCTCCAGAGCCATCGCGGCGGCGTGGCCACGGTCGGCCGCGACCCCGTGCATGAGGGCGAGGAAGGCGACCGCGAAGTAGTCGGCGACCACCGTCCCGTCGAAGCCCCACTCCTCGCGCAGCAACCCGGTGAGCAGCTCGGTGTGCGCCGCCATCGGGAGGCCGTCGAGGTCGTTGTAGGCGTTCATCACCGACCGCGCACCGCCGTCCAGGACGGCCATCTCGAAGGGTGGCAGGAAGACGTCGGCCAGCTCACGCGGGCCGGCGGCGACCGGGGCATGGTTGCGGCCGGCCCGCGAGCCGGAGTAGCCAACGAAGTGCTTCAACGTCGCCTGGACGCCGGCGGACTGCAGGCCCCGGACGTACGCGGTCCCGACCGTCCCGACCACGTAGGGGTCCTCGGAGATGGCCTCCTCGGTGCGCCCCCAGCGCGGGTCCCGGATCACGTCGAGCACCGGAGCGAGGCCCTGATGCACGCCCAACGTACGCATCGAGGAGCCGATCAGCGACGCCATCTCCTCGACGAGGTCGGGGTCGAAGGCGGCGCCCCAGGCCAGTGGCGTCGGGAAGCAGGCCGCCTTCCAAGCGGCCAGCCCGGTGAGGCACTCCTCGTGGACCAGGGCCGGGATGCCCAGCCGGGTCTCGCGCAGCAGCCGGCGCTGCTCCTCCCACAACCACGAGGCCCGCTCGGCCGGTTCGACCGGACGGGTGCCGTAGACACGGGTGAAGTGGCCGATGCCGTGCTCGGTGACCTCGGCGAGCCGCTCGGGCGCACCCTCAGTCATCTCGTCGGCCAGCGGCGCGACGACCTCGTCGCCGTGGTCGATCCAGAAGCCGACGAGCTGCGCCAGCTTCTCCTCGAGCCTCATCCGCGCGTGCAGCTCGCGTACCCGCGTGGATACCTGCGGCCATGCACGCGGTTGGACTCGTTTCTGGGCTTCCGTCATCCCTTCACCGCTCCTTGCAGTCCGGAGACGATCCGGCGCTGCAGTGCCAGGAACAGCACCAGCGCGGGGATCATCGCAATCGTCGTGAACGCCAGGACACCGGCGGTGTCGGCGGAGTGCTCGGTGGAGAAGTCGGCCACCCCGAGCGGCAGCGTGCGCATGTCGTCCTGCAGCAGCAGGAGCGGCAGGATGTAGGCGTTCCAGGAGGTCACGAAGGCGAGCACCGCCACCGTGATCACCCCCGGCATCGACAGCGGCAGCATGATCCGCCAGAAGACGCCGATCCGCGAAGCGCCGTCGATCAGCGCCGCCTCCTCCAGCTCGCGCGGCAGCGCCATCAGGAACGGCCGCAGGATCACCACCGTCAGCGGCAGCGCGAACGCCGCCTGCGGCAGCGCCACGCCCCACCAGGTGTTGCCCATCCCGAGGTCGCGGGTGACCAGGATGAACAGCGGGATCACCGCCACCGCAGCCGGGAAGAGCAGACCCAGCACGAAGACCATGAACAGCGCCTCGCGGCCCTTGAACCGGTAGCGCGCCAGCGGGTAGGCGGCCATCACCCCGAAGACCACCGCGACCACCGTGGTGATGACCGCGATGACGGTCGAGTTGATCGCGTACGTCCAGAACGACCCGCCGCTCAGCACGCTGGAGTAGTTCGATATGACCCACGGATCGGGCAGCCCGGTCGGCTTCTCGGCCAGCTGGGCGTTGGTGCGGAAGCCGCCCATCGCGCCGTAGAGCACCGGCCCGACGGTGATCGCCACGACGATCAGCGAGACCAGATAGACCAGCACGTTGTTGCCGCCGCGCCTGCCGCGCGGCGCCAGGTTCGTCGTCACACTCATGCGGCCTCCTCCTTGGTGTCTCGGCGCAGCACGACCAGCTGGTAGACCAGCGCCATCACGAACGCGATCGCGAACAGGACCACCGAGGCGGCTCCGGCGATGCCGTAGTTGTGCCGGTTGGTGCCCTCGTCGATCAGGTACGTCGCCATCGTGGTCGTCGCGTCGGCGGGCCCACCTCCGGTGAGGACCCAGATCATGTCGAAGCACTGGATCGAGCCGATCATCGACAGGAAGCACCAGGTGCGGATCGTCGGGCCGAGCAGCGGGATGCTGATCCGCCACTGCGTCTGCCACCAGCTGGCACCGTCGAGCTGTGCCGCCTCGTAGAGCTCCTCGGAGACACCCTGCAGGCCGGCGAGGAACAGCAGGACCGCCAGACCGAGGTACTTCCAGGTCAGCACCGCGAGCACCACCCACAGGGCGACCTCGGGGGTGCCGAGCCAGCCCTCCTCGGGCGGGCTGAGACCGATCCCGTTCATGAGCGCGTCGACCAGGCCGTACTGCGGCTGCAGCAGCTGGAACCAGATGACGCCGGCGATGACCTCGGCCAGGACGTACGGGACGAAGATCAGCGTACGCAGCACTCCCTGCCCCGCCATCTTGCGGTTGAGCAGCAGCGCGATGGCCACGCCCAGGGGCAGCTGCACGATGATCGAGCCGACCACGATGATCATGTTGTGGGCGACCGCGTCCCGGAACACGCTGTCGGCGAGCACCTCGGCGTAGTTCTCGAACCCGACGAAGTCGTCGAGCGGGCCGAGGCCCTTCCAGTCGTAGAGGGAGAACCGCGCCGCGGTGAGGATCGGCCAGGCGACGAACAGGGCCATCAGGGCCAGGGCCGGAGTGACGAAGAACGCGATCTCCGCCCACTGACGCCAGCCGTCTCGAGACCGGTGCGGCCGCCCCGAGGTGACCGCACCGGTAGTTGCTTCAGAGCTCACGAGGCGACCGTGCCTCCCGAGGGCGTGCTTCGGTCAGCCATGCGCTCACTTCTCCTTGTCCGCGGCTTCCTGGGTCGCCTTGACGACGTCCTCAGGGGTGGCCTTGCCGGCGAACAGCAGCGCGATCTCGTCGTTCATCGCACCACCGATGGACTCACCGAAGGCGGTGTCGAAGTAGAGCTGCACGAACGGTGACTCGTCGCGCACCTTCAGGAGCTCGGCCAGTGCCGGGTCCTTGACCGAGGAGCCGGCCGCCGGGATGGTCGGCAGACCCATGTCGTTCTCGGCGAAGCCCTTCTGGACCTCGTCGGAGAGCAGGTAGTTCACCAGGTCGACGGCCTTGTCGGGCGCTCCCTCGGAGACCGCCCAGGCGTCACCGCCACCGAGCTGCGCGGCCGGGTCGCCCGCGCCGCCTTCGACGGCCGGGAACGGGAACCAGCCGGTCTTGTCGCCGAGCCCCTTCTTGTCCTCGGTGAGGCCCTGCATCACGCCGGGCTCCCAGTGGCCGGCCAGCTCCATGGCGACCTTGCCGGTGGCCAGCAGGCCGCTGGCCGAGGTCGGCCCGGTCTGCGACGGGGTGGAGAGGAAGCCCTTGTTGAACGGCTTCTGGGCGACGATCTCGTCGACCGTCTCACCCGCCTCGATGAAGCACGGGTCGGAGAAGTCCAGGTCGGCGACCGCGCTCTCGAGCACATCCTGGGAGCAGGCGCGCAGTGCGGTGTAGTACCAGTAGTGCGCGGCCGGCCAGCCGTCGCCGGCGCCCAGCGAGACCGGGGTGATGCCGGCCTCGTCGAGCTTGTCGAAGGCTGCGTACAGCTCCTCCATGGTCGTCGGCGGCGCGGTGATCCCGGCCTTCTCGAAGAGCTCGGTGTTGTACCAGAACCCGACCACGCCCATGGAGAACGGCAGGGCGTACGTCTTCCCGTCGACCTGCCACCCGGCGGCGCTGCCGCCGATCTGGTCGATGATGTCCTTGGAGTCCTCGGAGAGGTCGCGGGTGAGCCCGGCCTCGACGTGGTCGGCGAGCTCGCCGCCGCCACGCTCCATGTAGACGTCCGGGACGTCGCCGCTCTGGAAGGCGGCGTCGAGCTTGGTCAGCATGTCCTCGTGGGCGAAGGCCTGGACTTTGACGTCGATGCCGGGGTTGGCCTTCTCGAAGTCCTTCGCAACCTGCTCGTAGTACCCCTTGCCGGGGTCGTTGTTGGAGTTATGCCACCAGGTGATGGTCTTGTCGTCGCCACCGGAGTCGCCCGAGCCGCCACAACCGGTGGCGGCAATCATCAATCCGGCGCACAGCGCGGCGAGCGCTTGTGTCTTCCTCGACATCTTGGGACCTCTTCGTCACAGCTATGGATGTATGGGTATGTGACTGCCGCCACATCGTCGGGGTCGAGCATGGCGCCTCCAGGTGCTCGTGTCAATCGTTGTCGATAACGTTTTCGTAGATGGTTATCGAACTTGGCCCGAGTGGGCTACTGTCGGGCCATGAGCACGCTCGATCAGCCACGTCCCCGCCGGGTGACCATCACCGACGTGGCCCGCGAGGCCGGCGTCTCGGTGGCCACCGTCTCCAAGGTGATCAACGAGCGCTACGGCGTCAGCGAGGCGACGGCCGAGAAGGTGCTCGCGGTCATCGAGGAGCTCGGCTACCAGTCGTCACTGATCGCCTCGAGCCTGCGCCGCAAGTCCACCGGCGTGATCGGCGTCCTCGTGGCCGAGTTCGAGCCCTACTCCGCCGAGCTCCTCAAGGGCATCTCGGCGGCCCTGGACGGCACCGGCTACGAGCTGCTGGCCCACGCCGGACGCACCGGCGCCCACAACCACACCGGCTGGGAGCGCCGCTCGCTCTCCCGCCTCGGTCACACCCTGATCGACGGCGCGATCGTGGTCACGCCGTCGATGATCATCACCGACGAGACGACCATCCCGGTCGTCGCGATCGACCCCCACACCGGCCCGGACGGCCCGATGACCGTCGACGCCGACAACGTCACCGGCGCCCGGCTCGCCGTCGACCACCTGGTCGGGCTCGGCCATCGGCGCATCGGGTTCCTCGGCGGGCGCCCCGACCTCCGCTCCGCCGGTCTGCGCGAGCAGGGCTACCGCGAGGCTCTCTACGACGCCGGTCTCAGCGTCTCCCCCGACCTGATCCGGGTGGGCGGCTACCACCCCGAGCTCGCCGAGGCACCGGCCCGCGAGCTGCTCTCGCTTCCGGCCGGCGAGCGCCCCACCGCCATCTTCGCCGCCAACGACATCTCCGCGATCAAGGTCATCGAGGTCGCCGGCTCGCTCGGCCTGCGCGTGCCCGAGGATCTCTCGGTGATCGGCTTCGACAACNTCGGCCGACGCAACTGACGCTTGGGCCGACGTAGTTGACGCCTCGGCGGGAGGCGGTCAGCCGATGAGCGGGTCGACCGCGAGGGCGACGAAGAGCAGGCTCAGGTAGAGGTTGCTCGAGTGGAACAGCTGCATCGGGCGGATCTTGGTGAGGTCCTCGGTGCCCTTGGCACGAGCGTGCAGCTGGTGGGCCTGGACGAGGAAGACGGCACCGAGGCCGATGGCTGCGACCGGGTAGAGCCAGCCGGTGGAGGCGAGGGGCCACATCAGCAGCGAGGTGGCGACCATGACCCAGGAGTACGCCACGATCTGAGCGCCCACGTGACGGGCGGACTTGACCACAGGCAGCATCGGCACGTCGACCTGCGCGTAGTCCTCGCGGTAGCGCAGCGCCAGGGCCCAGGTGTGCGGCGGCGTCCAGAAGAAGACGACCATGAACAGGATCAGCGGCTCCCAGTTCACCGAGTTGGTGACCGCGGTCCAGCCGATCAGGGTCGGGAAGCAGCCGGCGATGCCGCCCCAGACGATGTTCTGCGTGGTGCGCCGCTTGAGCAGCATGGTGTAGACGAAGACGTAGAACGCGTTGGCGGCGAGCGACAGGCCCGCGGAGAGCCAGTTGACGAAGAGGCCGAGCACGACCACCGACAGGACCGCCAGGACCGACCCGAAGATCAGCGCCGCCCGCGGGGTGACCACGTGCCGCGGCAGAGCCCGGCGTCGCGTACGCCTCATCTGCTCGTCGATGTCGCGGTCGTAGACGCAGTTGAAGACCGAGGCCGAACCGGCCGAGAAGATCCCGCCGACGACCGTGGCCGCGACCAGGCCGACGCCCGGGACACCCTGGGCGGCGAAGAACATCACCGGCACGGTGGTGAGCAGCAGCAGCTCGATCACGCGGGGCTTCGTCAAAGAGACGTACGCCGAGATGACATCGCGCATTGACGCGCGGTCGCTACGCTGGTCGAGGTCGGGGACCGGCTGTTCGACGTGCGTCACTGAGAAGATCCTTCTCGATCGGGTTGAGGCTTCACATGCGGCTCATACAGGCAGTTCACAGCATGCGGCTCGCAGTCTAACCCGGGGCGTGAGTAGGCTCGGATTCGGCAGCCCCCACGGCCAGCCCAAGAACTTCCCAAGTGGACTCTACGAATTTGAAAAGGCACCTCGTGAGCACCAAACCTGTACTCGAGTGGACCGATCTGGACAGCAAGGCCGTGGACACCGTCCGCGTTCTCGCCATGGACTCCGTGCAGAAGGTCGGCAACGGCCACCCTGGCACCGCGATGAGCCTGGCCCCGGCTGCCTATCTGCTCTTCCAGAAGGTGATGAAGCACAACCCGGCCGACACCGACTGGCTCGGTCGCGACCGGTTCGTGCTCTCCGTCGGCCACTCAAGCGTCACCCTCTACATCCAGCTCTATCTCGGCGGCTTCGGCCTCGAGCTCGGCGACCTGGAGAGCCTGCGCACCTGGGGCTCGCTGACCCCGGGCCACCCCGAGCGCGGCCACACCCGCGGCGTGGAGGTGACCACCGGCCCGCTCGGCCAGGGCGTCGCCAACGCCGTCGGCATCGCGATGGCCCAGCGCCGGCTGCGCGGCCTGCTCGACCCGGACACCCCGGTCGACCAGCCGAGCCCGTTCGACCACAAGACGTACGTCCTGGCCGGCGACGGCGACCTGCAGGAGGGCGTCAGCAGCGAGGCGAGCTCGATCGCCGGCACCCAGAAGCTCGGCAACCTCACGATGATCTACGACGCCAACCGGATCTCGATCGAGGGTGACACCAACGTCGCGTTCACCGAGGACGTCGCCGCTCGCTACCGCGCCTACGGCTGGCACGTCCAGGAGGTCGACTGGACCCACGACGGCACCGGCTACTCCGAGGATGTCCCGGCGCTGTTCGACGCGATCAACGCTGCCGGCGAGGTCACCGACCAGCCGTCGCTGATCGTGCTGCGCACCG
This sequence comes from Nocardioides sp. YIM B13467, assembly GCF_042788075.1. NCBI lineage: Bacteria > Bacillati > Actinomycetota > Actinomycetes > Propionibacteriales > Nocardioidaceae > Nocardioides > Nocardioides sp. YIM B13467. The sequence continues at coordinate 3,229,753 of NZ_JBHZPJ010000046.1, read as the reverse complement.
TCATCGCCTGGCCCGCCCCCAACGCGCAGAACACCGAGGCGGCCCACGGTTCGGCGCTCGGCGCCGAGGAGGTCGCCGCGACCAAGGAGATCCTGGGCTTCGACCCGGCGAAGTCCTTCGACGTCGACCCCGAGGTGCTCGCCCACACCCGCAAGCTCATCGAGCGCGGCGAGAAGGCCGAGCAGGCCTGGCGCGCCGAGGAGGCCGCCTGGGCCGAGGCCAACCCCGAGGGCGCCAAGCTGCTCGAGCGGATGCAGGCCGGGGAGCTCCCCGCCGACATCGCCGACGCGCTGCCGTTCTTCGAGGCCGACGCCAAGGGCATCGCCACGCGTGCCGCCTCCGGCAAGGTGATCAACGCGCTGGCGCCGGTGCTGCCCGAGCTGTGGGGTGGCTCGGCCGACCTCGCCGGCTCCAACAACACCACCATCGCCGGTGCGCCCAGCTTCGTCCCGGAGGACCGCTCCACCCACGAGTGGAAGGGCGACCCCTACGCCGGCCGCGTGCTCCACTTCGGCATCCGCGAGCACGCCATGGGCGCGATCCTCAACGGCATCGTGGCTCACTCGCCCACCAAGGCCTTCGGCGGCACGTTCTTCCAGTTCTCCGACTACATGCGAGGCGCCGTACGCGTCGGGGCGCTGTCCAAGCTGCCGGTGATTCACGTCTGGACCCACGACTCCGTCGGTCTGGGCGAGGACGGTCCGACCCACCAGCCGGTCGAGCACCTCGCCGCGGTCCGGGCCATCCCGGGCCTCGACGTGGTCCGCCCCGCCGACGCCAACGAGACCGCCGCCGCGTGGCTCCAGGTGCTCAAGCACCACGACCGCCCCTCGGCGCTCATCCTGACCCGTCAGGCGCTGCCGACCTTCCCCCGCGGGAAGGACGGCTACGCCGACACCAGCGGCGTGGCCAAGGGTGGCTACGTACTCCTCGACTCCCCCACCGGGACCGTCGACGTCGTGCTGCTCGGCACCGGCTCCGAGGTGCAGTACGCAGTCGCCGCCCGCGACGAGCTGGCGAAGGAGGGCATCGGTGCCCGCGTCGTCTCGCTGCCGTGCCTGGAGTGGTTCGAGGCCCAGGACCAGGACTACCGCGACTCGGTGATCCCGCCCAACGTCAAGGCGCGCGTCAGCGTCGAGGCCGGAGTGAAGCAGGGCTGGCGGGAGTACGTCGGCGACGCCGGCCGGATCGTCTCGCTCGAGCACTTCGGCGCCTCGGCGTCCGGTGCGCTGCTGTTCAAGGAGTACGGCTTCACCCCCGAGGCGGTCGTCACGGCCGCCAAGGAGAGCCTCGCCGCCATCAACAAGGGAGCATGAAATATGTCTGACCGTCTCAAGGCGCTGGCCGAGGCCGGCGTATCCATCTGGCTCGACGACCTCTCCCGTGAGCGGATCGAGACCGGCAACCTCGCCGACCTCGTCAAGGAGAAGTCCGTCGTCGGGGTGACCACCAACCCGACCATCTTCGCCGCCGCGATCGCCAACGGCGAGCGCTACGACGAGCAGGTGCGCTCGCTGGTGGCCGAGGGCAAGACCGTCGACGAGGTCATCTTCGGCCTCACCACCGAGGACGTACGCAACGCCTGCGACATCCTCGCGCCGGTCGCCGAGTCCACCAAGGACGACGGCCGGGTCTCGATCGAGGTCGAGCCCACCCTGGCCAACGACACCGAGGCGACCATCGCCTCCGCGAAGGCGCTGTGGGCCGCGGTCGACCGCCCCAACGCGCTGATCAAGATCCCGGCGACCCTGGAGGGGCTCCCGGCGATCACCGCCGCGATCGCCGAGGGCATCTCGGTCAACGTGACCCTGATCTTCTCGGTCGAGCGCTACCGCGCGGTGATGGACGCCTACCTGACCGGCCTGGAGCAGGCCAAGGCGGCCGGCAAGGACCTGTCCACGATCCGCAGCGTGGCGTCGTTCTTCGTCTCCCGCGTCGACACCGAGATCGACAAGCGGCTCGAGGCGATCGGCACCCCCGAGGCCAGCGCGCTGCTCGGCAAGGCCGCGGTGGCCAACGCGATCGCCGCCTACGCCGCCTTCGAGGAGGTCCACGCCAGCGAGCGCTGGACCGCGCTGGCCGGTGAGGGCGCCAACGCCCAGCGGCCGCTGTGGGCCTCGACCGGGGTCAAGAACCCGGCCTACCCCGACACCCTCTACGTCACCGACCTGGTCGTCGCCGACACGGTCAACACCATGCCGGAGAAGACGATGGAGGCCTTCGCCGACCACGGCGAGGTCAAGGGCGACGTCGTCACCGGCAAGGGTGCCGAGGCGGCCGCGGTCTTCGAGTCGCTGCGCTCGGTCGGGGTCGACCTCGATGACGTCTTCCTGGTGCTGGAGACCGAGGGCGTCGACAAGTTCAAGGTCTCCTGGACCGAGCTCGTCGACACCGTCGTCGCCCAGATCGAGGCGGTCTGACCCATGAGCGAAGGCCCGGTCGACGCGACGACGACGGACGCCTGGAAGGCCCTCACGGAGCTGCGGGCCGGCTTCGAGCCGGATCTGCGCTCGTGGTTCGCCGATGATCCCGGCCGGGCCTCACGCTTCACCTTCGAGGCNCGGACTCAGACCAGGCCTGCCTCGGCCAGCATCCGGGTCGCCGTGCCGGTCGCAGCCTGACGGGCCGAGCGAAGCAGATCGACGTCGGTCTCGGTACGACCCGGGATCGGGTCGCCCGCATCGGGCGCGAACGTCAGCGTGTGCACGCCCGCGTGGCTCCCGGCCCGCATCTCCGCGACGGTGTCGCGGTAGCGATCCGGCCGGCTCCGGTAGAGGTCACCGAGGTCGGGGTTGACCCGGCGCAGGTAGCGCTCGATGACGCGGTCGGCCGGCCCATAGGTGGGCGCCGTCCCGAAGGGCCGGGTCACCAGCACGATCGCGTGCGTCGCCCCGAGCGCCGCCGCCGAGGCGACCGGCACCGCTTCGACCAGCCCGCCGTCGAGCCAACGCCGGCCGCGTACGGTCACCGGGAGGCCTCCGGCCAGGGGCAGCTGGCTCGAGGCGATCACCGAGTCGGCGAGGTCGGTCGGATCGGTGAAGTCGGTGAGCGGGACCGCCTTCGCGGTCACCACGTCGGTGGCCACCGCGGCCAGCCGCGGCGCCCCGTCACGCAGCGCGAGCGACCACTCGAACAGCTCCGCCGAACGTGCGGTGATCCCGCGGGTATCAACCATCGACTTGCGCCGCAGCATCCGCCCGGCGCCGATGTACTCGGGCGAGGCGAACACCGAGGCGTACGACTCACTGAAGGCGCCGATCGTTCCGGCCGCCACCGCGGTCGCATTGGCAGCACCGGCGGAGGTGCCGACCACCAGGTCGACCGCATCCACCAGGCCCTGGTCGGCGAGGACCGCGGCCATCGTCGCCGACAGCATCCCGCGCATCCCGCCACCCTCGACCACGAGGGCCAGCGTCGCCTCATCATCACTGTTCCCGTTCAGACGGGACCGGAGCAGCTCGACCACTCCCGATTGCAATGCGTCCACATCTGGATTGTGACGCTACTGGCGAGTAGGGCGTGGCATCGGGTCGCCCCGACACGCCCGGACAGGGGCGCAGGTCACACGTTGGCGGCGAGCCAGGCCCCCAGATCGCGGGCCGAGCGGTCGACGACGTTGGCCCAGTCGAGGGCAGTCTCGTCGGCATTGTCCGAGACGTGCTTGACGACGCGTGCCGGGACGCCGGCCTCCCGGGACGCCCAGGCGACGGCGAAGGCCTCCATGTCGACCAGGTGAGCGCGCTGGGCGAGCTCGGCGCGTACGACCGTGTCGGTGACGAAGAGGTCGCCGGTCGCGCAGACGATGTCCGACTCCCCGACCTCCAGCGCGTCTTCGACCGGGTGACCCAACGCCCGGATGGCGGCGGACGAGAAGTCGTGGTTGAGCACGGTGCCGACCTCGTAGATCCCGGTGTGGCCGTCACGCAGGGCGCCGCAGGAGCCGATGTTAACGACCTGACGGATGGTCTTGTCGGCCGCCAGCACACGCGAGACGGCCGAGGCGGACGCCACCTTCCCCATCCCGGTGATCACCACCTTGAGCCCGGAAGGAACATGGGCCGCCTCGGCCTTGGTCGCCGACACCACAAGAACACTCATGCCGCCGCCTCCGTAGATGAAGTCAAAGAATACGGAAGCGGCGGCCTGAGGCCTTTTGTCGTTCGCTGACGCTCACTCATGCCGACGAACCCTACTGACCTACTTGAGCTCCGCCGACGAGAGCCCGAGGACCCGCCGCGCCACGATCAGCTGCTGGATCTGCTGGGTGCCCTCGAAGATGTCGAGGATCTTCGAGTCGCGGGCCCACTTCTCCAGCAGCTCACCCTCGGAGTAGCCGATGGTGCCGGCCAGCTCGACGCAGGACAGCGTCACGTCCGAGCCCATCCGGCCGGCCTTGGCCTTGGCCATCGAGGCTTCCTTGGAGTTGGGCTGGCGGTTGTCGGCCATCCAGGCGGCCTGGAGCATGAGGAGATAGGCACCCTCGTAGTCCGACTCGAGCTGGATGAACTTCGCCGCGGCCGCGGACTGCAGGTGAGCCGGCCGGTCGTAGTCGATCTCGACGCCGGCCTTCTCGAGCAGGTCCCGGGTGTAGTCGAGCGCCGCGCGGGCGCAGCCGACCGCCATCGAGGCGACCAGAGGACGGGTGTTGTCGAAGGTGGCCATCGCACCGGCGAAGCCCTCCTTGACGTTGATCTCCGGGCTGCCGAGAAGGTTCTCCGCAGGCACCCGGCAGTCGGTGAAGGTGATCGTGGCCGTGTCCGAGGCCTTGATCCCGAGCTTGTGCTCGAGCCGCTCGACCTTCATCCCCGGCGTGCCCTTCTCGACCACGAACGACTTGATCGCGGCCTTGCCGAGCTCCTTGTCGAGCGTCGCCCACACCACTACGGCGTCGGAGCGGTCACCGGAGGTGACGAAGATCTTCTCGCCGTTGAGCACGTAGTGGTCGCCGTCGAGGGTGGCGGTGGTCCTGATGTTGGCCGAGTCGGAGCCGGTGCCGGGCTCGGTGATCGCCATCGAGGCCCAGATGCCGTCGAAGCGCTCGTGCTGCTCGTCGTTGGCGACCGACGCGATGGCCGAGTTGCCCAGGCCCTGGCGCGGCATCGCGAGGGTGAGCCCGACATCGCCCCAGCACATCTCCGAGACGGAGAGGACCGAGGACATGTTGGCGCCGTTCTTGACCTTGCCGTCGTCGGGCTTGGAGTCGCGGCGTACGCCGGTGGCGCCCGCGCCCTCACCCTGACCGGACTCGGCCAGGCCGTCGGCCATGGCGGCGAGCATGTCGAGCTCGGTGGGGTACTCGTGCTCGGCCTTGTCGTACTTGCGCGAGATCGGTCGCAGCATGTTCATCGCGACCTGGTGCACCTGCTCGCGCAGCGGCTTGAGCTTCTTGGGGTCTTCCAGATTGATGGCCATCAGACCAGCACCGTGCCTTCCATGATCCCGATCGCACGCAGGTCGCGGTACCACCGCTCCACCGGGTGCTCCTTGACGAAGCCGTGACCACCGAGCAGCTGGACGCCGTCGAGGCCGATCTGCATGCCCTTGTCGGCACACAGCTTGCGAGCCAGCGCGATCTCGCGGGTCGCGTCGATGCCCTGGGCCACCCGGCTGGCGGCCTTGTAGGTCACCAGGCGCATCGCCTGCAGCTCGATCGCGATGTTGGCGACCATGAACGCCACCGACTGACGGTGGGCGATTGGCTCACCGAAGGCCTCGCGCTCCTTGACGTAGGGCGTCACGTAGTCGAGGACGGCCTGGCCGACGCCGATGGACAGCGCGCACCAGGCGAGGCGGGACAGGCGTACGGCCTCGGTGTAGGTGGAGCCGTCGGTCTCGCCGAGGACCGCCGTCGCCGGGACCTTCACGTCGGTCAGGGTGAGCTTGGTCAGCGAGGCGGCGCGTACGCCCATCGCCGGCTCGGACTCGATGATCAGGCCATCGGTCGAGGACTCGATGAGGAACAGGACCGGCCTGCCGTCCAGAGCGGCACCGACCACGAAGAGCTCGGCCTCGGCACCGCGGGCGACCAGAGACTTGGCGCCGTTGATGACGTAGCCGTCGGCGGTCCGGGTCGCCGTGGTCGACGGGGAGAGCACGTCGAAGAGGACCTTGTCCTCGTTGAGCGCGAACGCAGCGGCCGGGACCGAGCCTTCCGTGAAGGCCGGCAGGTAGGTCTGCTGCTGCTCGTCGGTGCCCCACAGGCCAAGCGCGGTCGCGACCGAACCGGGTGCGAGGGCCGCTACGGCCAGACCGAGGTCGCCCTTGGCGAGCGCCTCGGCGACCAGGGTGCCGGCGACCGCGGAGCGAGTCTCGGAGATGCCGCCGAGCTCCTCGGGGACACCCAGGATCGGCAGCCCGATCTCCAGGCTCGACTTGAGCAGCTCGTCCGGCGCGGCGCAGGCCTCGTCGGCCTCCGCCGCTGCGGGACGTACGACCTCGGCGGCGAACTCGGTGACCACATCGACGAGCATCTGCTCGTCCTCGGACGGGGTCAGGTCGAAGACGCCCTTGGGGATGGCGTTGGGTACGCGTACGCCCGGGGCGCCCTGCTTGCCCTTCTTCTTGAACGCACGGCTGGTCGCAGCCAACGTCTTGAACCCGCTGCGGGTGACCGTGAAGACGACCTGCTCGGTCTGCTTGCGGACACCGAGCCGGTCGAGCGCAGGACTCTGCGAGAGCTTGCGCAGACCGGCCACGGCGAACCCGATCGGGTCACGCGACTCGCCGGACGGGACGCCGTTCGCGATCCCGCCACGTAGGCCTTGGAGGATACTCATGGGTAGAACTGTAACTGGGAGTTACAACGCGGTCTACACTTCGGAGTGGTGATGGCGGTAACAAACGACGCACGACTTATTTATAGGCTTGGCACATGGCCGACTCCTCGCTCGAATCCCGTGCTCCGCTCGCGCCCCACGGCGCCCTGCCCGAGGGCGGGAAGGTGCGGCCGATGACACGCTGGGGCACCCCGGTCATGCACCGGCCCAAGAAGAAGGTCGAGGTCTTCGACGCCGCGCTGGCCGACCTGGCCGCCGACATGGTCGCGACGATGTACGCAGCCGAGGGCGTGGGCCTGGCCGCCGACCAGATCGGCGAGGACGTCGCGATCTTCGTCTTCGACTGCCCCGACGCCACCGGGCAGCGCACGGTCGGCATCGTCTGCAACCCGGTCCTTACCCTCCCCGAGGGCGAGGACCGCCACCTCGACGTCGACCTGGAGGGCTGCCTCTCCTTCCCCGGCGCCTTCGTGGACTGCGCCCGCCCCGACTGGGCCGCGGTCGACGGTCTCGGCCTCGACGGGGAGCCGGTCCACTTCGAGGGCAACGGCCTGCTGGCCCGGTGCCTCCAGCACGAGACCGACCACACCAACGGCACCGTCTTCGGCGACCGCATCTCCGCCAAGGCCCGCAAGAAGCTCACCAAGGAGCACGACCGCCTGGCCAAGGACTTCCCCGCCGAGTGGCCCGCCGCAGGAGACTCCGCAGACTAGCCTCCGAAGGAGATCCGCTCGCCGCGCCAATCGGTCCTACGGAGAAACTGCTCCCAGCTCAGTGCGTTGGGATCGATGCGTCGGCTCCACTCCATGTCGCGGTCATTGCCGAAGTATCCGAACTCCACTGCGTACTCCGCCATACCGAGGATCTCGTCGACCAGCAGAGGGTTCTCTCCGAACTCGGGGAAGTAGGTCAGCAGGCCCTCCCGGGAGTGTGCGTTGCAGTACTCGGCCTCGAGGCCGGTGACGCGGGAGAACGCATCGACCATCTCCCTCGGGGAGATGACCTCACCGACGACCGGCAGCGCGGCGCCGAGATAAGCGTCCGGATTCGAGAACACCTCCAGGACGGCGGGTCCGGTCGCGGTGAGCGGGTCCACGAACGGGGCACGGAAGTCCTCAGGGAGATAGAAGGGCATGTGCACCCTGTCGCCTTCGATGCGAGGCGCGTAGTACTCCAGCGCGTTGGTGTAGAAGAACGAGAGCATGACGAAGGTGTGCTCGATCGGCAGGGTCCGAATGTGCTCGGTGACGAGCGCCTTGTCAGTGAAGTGCGGAGCGTACTTGCTGCCCGATGACCTCTCGTCGACGTTCTCGAGCGCACTGAAGACGAGGTGCCCCACGCCTGCCTCGACCGCAGCATCGGCGAGCTGGCATCCGAGGGGGAACTCATCGGCGGATGGCGGCGCAACCGGTGGAGTCATGAGGAAGGCCCCGTCAGCCGATCCGAACGCCCGCACGAGCTCGCGCTGATGTCCCAGCTCCAAGGGAACCGTGACGATCTGTGCGCCCATTCTCGCGAGGTTCCGGGCCTGGACGGAGTCGGCGGCTCTGGTCAGGGCTCGCACCCGAAACCGCCCGCTGTCGAGCAGGGAGGCGACAACACTCCTTCCCTGCTTGCTGGTCGCACCCGCGACGACGATCAACGGCTTTCTGGCATCAGACATCGTGCTTCCTTCTCTTGTGGGGCCCGATGCTGTGCGGACAGCCGCCAGCAGCGACGGTCGCGCCACTCACCGAGCGCGAGCAGGAGTCGATCATATCGTTACATCGCGATATGTAAATGCATACGGGCGGGAGCGCGGGACTCACAGCGTCACATCGGGATATGATGGTGCGTAGATGCAAGGAAGAGGAGACCGTGGCGAAGTCACACGCAACAGGCCCAGGGAACATCAGCCCTCTGGATGCGGTCGAGGCCCTGAAGGCTCTGGCGAACCCCGCGCGGTTGCAGATCATGGACTGGCTGCGGGACCCGCATGGCGAGTTCTCGCAGTGGGAGCCGATCGCTGATCGGGACGAGGTCGGGGTCTGTGTCAGCCATCTGCAGGCCAAGTCAGGGCTGGCCCAATCAACGGTCTCGTCGTACATGGCAACGCTGGAGCGGGCCGGTCTCGTCCGGTCCACGCGCATCGGCAAGTGGATCCATTACAGACGCGACGAGGATGTGATGTCCGAGCTCGCGGAGGTGCTCCGCGGCACACAGCGCCCGTGAAGGCTCTTGTTCGCGAGCTAGGACATCCGGTCGACGACGTACTCGGCGATGGCGAGGCTGGAGGTCGCGGCCGGGCTCGGCGCGTTGCGCACCGACGTGATGCCGTCGGCATGGTGGATGACGAAGTCGTCGACGAGCGAGCCGTCGCGCTCGACGGCCTGGGCGCGCAGCCCCAGCCCCGCGCGGGTGACGTCCTCCGCGCCGATCTCAGGCACGTAGCGCTGGGCCTCCCGCATGTAGGCCTGTTTCGACAGTACGCCGCGAAGCTCGGTGAACCCGGTGCGCCAGTGCTCGGCGGCGAACCGCCAGAACCCCGGCCACGCCAGCGTGTCGACTAGGTCGCGCGGGGTCAGCGACGTCCGACGGTAGCGCCGGCGGCTGAGCGCCAGGAAGGCGTTGGGGCCGACCTCGAGACCACCGCCCACCCTCCGGGTGAAGTGCACGCCGAGGAACGGGTAGCGCGGGTCGGGCACCGGATAGACCATGCCCCGGACGAGATCCTGCTTCGCGACGCTGACCTGCATGTACTCACCGCGGAACGGGATGATCCGGGGCGTCTTCGGACCGCCGGTCAGCTCACCGAGCCGGTCGGACTCCAGGCCACCGCACACGACCAGGTGGTCGACCCGGGTCCGGCCGGCGGGCGTCTCGACCTCGATCCCACCCGTGACGCGGTGGATGCCGGTCACCTCCTCGCCGAGGCGTACCTCTCCCCCGGCTTCCGTGACACTCCGGCCGAGCGCCTCGGCGGCGGCGACGTAGTCGATGATCGCCGTCCGCGGCGAGTGGAGCGCGGCCAGCCCCGCCGCCGCGTACGGCTCGATCTCCGCGATCTCCTCGGGGCCGACGCGCCTCAGACCCGGCACGCCGTTCTCGGTGGCGGTCTTCTCCAGCGCGTCGAAGCGCCCCATCTCGGACTCGTCGACCGCGACGACGAGCTTCCCGCACGCCTCATAGGGGATCCCGTGCTCGGCGGCGAACTCCTCGAGCAGATACCGGCCGCGCGTACAGAGTTGCGCCTTGAGGCTGCCGGGGCGGTAGTAGATGCCGGCGTGGACGACGCCCGAGTTGTGGCCGGTCTGGTGGGCTCCGAGGCTGCTCTCCTTCTCGAACACCACGACGGTGTCCTCAGGACGACGCAGCAGGATCTCGCGGGCCACCGCGAGCCCGACGATGCCTCCACCGACCACGCCGACGGTCGTCATCCTTCGAGGGCCTAAGCCTCTCTGCCATCTTCGGTCGTCGGAGGACCCGCTTCGATCAGCAGCGCATCGACTGCCGTGACCAGCGCGCTCAGATCCCCCGTCGCGGTACGCCACACAGTGAGATCGTTGATCTCGGCGTAACCGTGGATCAAGACATTCCGCATGCCGACGATTCTGTGAATTCCGGGCACGCGCTCTGCAGTCTCGGAGTCATTCTTGCGCAGAACGCTCATAGCCTCACCGGCAATCTCGAACTGTCGCTCGACAGCAGAACGGAGCAGGACGTCCTCCGCGTACTCCTCCCAGGTCCTCCCCGCGACGAACTCCTGGATACGCATCGCCGCGGTGTGTAGATCCCACAGCAACGCGGCGGCTCTAGGCTGCATACACATCCTTGGCTGTCGGGAATGCTGCCGCCGCGAAGTACGGGTTCTTCACCGCATCCGACATGACCAAGTCGACCTCACGACCGAGGATCCGTTCCAGTTCCTCGTTGAGCGCAAGGTAGTTGCCGAGAAGGTCGTCCACTTCCGGCAAGAAATCGACGAAGAAGTCGAGGTCACTGCGCGTGGGATCGAAGCTTCCGGTCACGGCCGAGCCGAAGATCCGCAGACGCGCGACACCGAACCGGTCGCAGGCATGCGCAATCGCCTCGCGGTCCAGCATGGTCATCGCATCCACGCGTCCAGTCTCCCAGATCTTCGACGACAGTGGTGTCGCCTCGCCCCGCAACGCGGAAACTCACGGGCGCGACGCCTCAGGAGCGCCCAGGGCCGACGCGTCGCCGAGCGGCTGGCCGGCTTCTGGCGCGCGTGAGGGCAGTCCCGGCGTACGTTCCTGTCGAAAGTGGTGGCACTCGTTCGTGGAGTGGGTGGAGGGTGGCGATGGACGCTGCCCGAACACAGGAGGCTGAGATGACGAAGTACCTGATCTCGTTCCGCGAGAGCGCGATGGACTTCAGCGACGAGGAGGAGCTGGCCGAGGTCGCCGAGTCGGCGGCGGCGATGACCCGCGAGGCGATGGAGGCCGGTGTGTGGGTCTTCGGTGGCGGGCTGAAGGACGGCCCCGAGGAGGCGAGCGTCGTCGGCATGGACGGCGTGGTCACCGACGGGCCGTTCCCGGAGAGCAAGGAGCACCTCGGCGACTTCATCGTCGTCGACGTCGCCAGCCGGGAGGAGGCGCTCAGGTGGGCAGCGAAGTGCGCCGTGGCCTGCCGCAGCGCGCAGGAGGTTCGGGAGCTCCTGCCCGAGCCAACCGACGACAATCCGATCCCCGAGGGCCTGATCGAGGACGTCGACGGACGCAGATAACCCGTTGCGACCGTCCCGGGTGATGCCGAAGACTGTTCAGGCACCGTCACCGACCCCAAGGAACTCATCGTGCTGATCCGCGACCTGCTCACCGCCCTCGTGCGCTGACGTCGTAGATCCGCCGGGCTCCGATGTCAGCGTCCCGCTGACACACCCAGGAGCTCCATGAGTACGCAGCATCCCGCCGTCGTTCTCGACGGCATCACCCTTCGCTGGCCCGACGGCACCGCCGCGCTGGGCGGCCTCGACGCAGCGTTCAACCCCGGACGCACCGGTCTGGTCGGCACCAACGGCGTCGGCAAGACCACTCTGCTCAAGGTCGTCGCCGGCGAGCTCACACCGACAGCGGGCTCGGTCTCGGTCAGGGGCCAGGTCCGCTACCTGCCCCAGCACATCACCCTGCAGACCGACGCCACGGTGGCCGACCTGCTCGGCGTACGCGATCGTCTGGACGCGCTTCGGGCGATCGAGTCCGGGGACGCCGATCCGCGTCACTTCGACGTTCTCGCCGACGACTGGGCCGTCGAGGAGCGGGCGCGGGCAGCGCTCGGGTCCAACGGACTTCCGGACCTCGGCCTCGACCGCCGCGTCGCGACGTTGTCCGGGGGCGAGACCGTGGCGACCGCCCTGACCGGGATCAGCCTCTCGGAGGCAGAGATCGCTCTGCTCGACGAACCGACCAACAACCTCGACCGCGAGGCCAGGCAGCGGCTCTACGGCCTGATCGCGAGCTGGCGCGGGACGCTGCTGGTGGCGAGCCACGACCTGGAGCTGCTCGAGCTCATGGACGAGACCGCTGAGCTGCGCGAGGATTCGCTGACTATCTATGGCGGCGCGTACTCCGCCTTCCGCGAGCACGTCGAACGCGAGCAGGCCGCGGCGGAGCAGGCTCTGTCCACGGCGGAGCAGAGGCTGCGCACGGAGAAGAGGCAGCGGGTCGAGGCGCAGACGAAGCTCGCCCGGCGGCAGCGCTATGCCCGCACCGACTACGAGAACAAGCGCCGCCCGAAGACCATCATGAAGGCGCGAGCGGGCGAGGCCGAGGTCTCCGCCGGCAAGCTGCGAGGCGAGCTCGACCGTTCTGTCGACCGGGCGCGTGATCTGCGCGACCGGACGGCCGAGCGCGTACGCCGCGATCCTCAGGTCGCGATCGAGCTTCCCTCTCCCGGCCTGCCCGCGGGTCGACGGGTGGCCGAGATGCACGACCGCAGCGGCCGCACGATCGTCGTCCAGGGTCCTGAGCGCCTCGCGATCACCGGGCGCAACGGCGCCGGCAAGACGGCGCTCGTCGAGACCCTCATCCATCCGCCTCCTGCTGGCCAGGAGCCCTACGCGACCGCCCTCACCGCCCGGATCGGCTACCTACCGCAGCGTCTGGACCACCTCGACGACGCCAGCACGATCCTCGAGACCGTACGCCGCACCCAGCCCGAAGCGGAGCCCGAGGAGGTCCGCGCGATGCTGGCCGGGTTCGGCTTCCGCGGCGACGTCGTGAACCGGAAGGTCGGTGACCTCTCCGGCGGCGAGCGCTTCCGGGTCGCGCTGGCCACCCTGCTCCTCGTCGACCCGCCTCACCAGCTGCTGGTCCTCGACGAGCCGACGAACAACCTCGACATCAACACCGTCGAGCAGGTGATCTCCGCGCTGAATGCCTATGGGGGCGCGCTCGTCGTGGTCAGCCATGACGACGCCTTCCTCGCTCGTTTGGGCATCGACACGTTCGTTCACCTCGAGAACGGCCTCTTCTGGTGATCTCGACAGCTACGGTGATCTCGTGACTAGGACCTGGTCGATCCTTCGACTCGTGATGGCCGCGCTGATCCTCGCCGCGATGACGGCAGAGTTCCGGGGAGCGATGGGCACCACGCCCGCCGAAGGCTCCAGCATGGCGACGGTGGTGGTGAACTACTTCAGCTACTTCACGATCGAGTCGAACCTCTTCGCCGCAGCGGCGCTCGTCTCCGTCGGGGTCTGGACCCTGACCCGCAACACCCAGGAACCGACCTGGATGGCGGTGCTGATGGCGGCGGCGACGACGTTCATGGCCATCACCGGGCTGGTCTACAACCTGCTGCTGCGCGGTCTCGTTCCGGCCGCGTTCCCGTGGGCCAACGAGATCCTGCATCTCATCGGCCCGCTGTTCCTGATCATCGACCTCTTCGTCGCTCCCCCGCGCCGCCGCTTGCCGTGGCGGGCGGTCGGGGCTGTCATCGCGTTCCCGATCGTGTGGGCGATCTACACCCTGGTCCGCGGCGAGTACGTCGTCAGTCCTCTGACCGGCGACCCGTGGTGGTATCCCTACCCGTTCCTCAACAACCATCTGCACGGCTACGGGGTCGTGCTCGCGTACGTCGTCGGCATCGCCGCCGCGTTCACCCTGGTCGCCTGGGGCGTCGTCGCGGTCGGGCGACGGCGCTCCCCCGAGGCCATCGCCGACAAGGAGGATGCTGGGCTCAGCCCTGCCTGATCATCCAGCGTTCGGGCGCGGGCAGCGGCTCCCAGCCGTACTTCGCGTAGAGCTCGTGGGCGTCCTCGGTGGCGAGCAGGGTCCGGCGGATGCGGTAGGGCTCGAGGTCGGCGAGGATGCCCTCGAGCAGCAGCTTGCCGATCCCCTGGCCGCGGGCGCCCGGGTCGACGATCACGTCGCACAGCCAGGCGAAGGCGGCGAAGTCGCTGACCACGCGTGCGAAGGCGACCTGGTTCCCGGCAGCGTCGTAGACGCCGTAGCAGCGCGAGCCCTTGTTGGCCGCGTCCTGCACCTCCCGCGTCCGGTCGCTGGCCCAGTAGGACTGCGAGAGCATCCGGTGCACCCAGTCGGGGTCGATCCGGCTCTGGTCGGCGGAGAAGGAGTACGCCGCGGGCTTCTCGCTCGCCGGCGGCTCCGAGCTCAGCAGACCGAGCAGGTCGTCCGGCTCGGGCTCCGGTCGCGCGACCTGGGGCGCGACGGCGGGCGCCTCGACGGCCCCCGCGAAACCCGGACCGGGATCCGGCGTACGACCCGCCTGGTAGGCCAGAGCGGCACCGTTCGCGAGCCTGTCGGCGGCCTCGTTGAGCGGGTGCCCGGAGTGGCCCTTGATCCACTCGAACCGGACGTCGCGGCCCTGCATCGCCGCGTCGAGATCCTTCATGATCTCGACGTTGAGCACGGGCTTCCCGTCGGCCTTCTTCCAGCCCGTGCGCTTCCAGCCGGCCATCCACTTGGTGACCGAGTTGATGACGTACTTGGAGTCGCAGTAGATCAGCAGCGGCTCGCCGGTGTGCGCCGTCTGCCGCAGCAGGTCGAGGACCGCGGTCAGCTCACCCTGGTTGTTGGTGCCGTGCGGCCAGCCGCCACAGGCCCAGGTGGACTCGTCCACATACCAACCCCACCCCGCGGGCCCCGGGTTCCCGAGCGCCGAACCATCAGCAGCAGCCACAATCGTCACGCGGCCCATCCTGCCAGCAGCCGGCCGGCCCGCTCCGGGCGGTCAGGGGTTGACGCGCGGACCCGACGCGGTGGAGCCGCGGACGACCAGCTCGGGGTGGAAGACGAACTCCGAATGCGGCGTACCGGTGCCGGCGATCTCGTCGAGAATGGCGCGGACCGCGGCCTGCCCCATCGCATGGACCGGCTTGCGGACGGTGGTCAGCGGCGGGTCGGTGAAGGCGATGAGCTGGGAGTCGTCGTAGCCGACCACGGAGACGTCCTCCGGGACCCGCAGGCCGCGCGACCGAGCGGCACGGATGGCGCCCAGCGCCATCATGTCGCTCGCGCAGACGATCGCGGTGAAACCCTCGTCCAGGAGCTCGGAAGCCGCGGCCTGACCGCCTTCGAGGGTGAAGAGGGAGTGGCGGATGTGGCCCTTCTCGATCTCCTCGGCGCTCAGACCGAAACGCTCGGCCATGGTGGCCACGAAGCCCTCGATCTTGCGCTGGACCGGCACGAAACGGCGGGGGCCGACGGCCAGGCCGATCTTGGAGTGACCGAGCGTGGCGAGGTGGGTTACGGCCAGCTGCATCGCCTCGCGGTCGTCGGGCGAGATGAACGGCGCCTTGACGTCGGGGGTGTAACCGTCGAGGAGGACGTACGGAACGCCCTGGGCGCGCAGCTTGTCGTAGCGCGTCATGTCGGCGGTGGTGTCCGCGTGCAGACCGGAGACGAAGATGATCCCGGTGACACCGCGGTCGACGAGCATCTCGGTGAGCTCGTCCTCGGTCGAACCGCCGGGCGTCTGCGTGGCGAGCACCGGGGTGTAGCCCTGCCGGGTCAGTCCCTGCGCGATGACTTGCGCGAGCGCGGGGAAGATCGGGTTATCGAGCTCGGGCGTGATCAGGCCGACCAGCCCCTCGCTGCGCTGGCGCAGCTTCACCGGACGCTCGTAGCCGTGCACGTCGATCGCCGCCAGCACCGCCTCCCGCGTGGCCGCGGCGACCCCCGGCTTGCCGTTGAGGACGCGACTGACCGTCGCCTCGCTCACCCCCGCGTGGGCCGCGATGTCAGCAAGACGGGCAGAGGCTGGTGTTATGGGCACGATCACATCATGCCCCCTCCCTACACGGTCTGCAAGAACTTTCAGCAAGTTTGCAACTTTTGCTGAAAGGCTCTTACATTCTCCTCGACGCGGGGTTACCTTCGTCACACACCGGGCGGATTCCTCGCCCGGCCCCATATCGAAGGAGAACTCATGCGACGTGGCATCGTGGCCACCGCAGTGGCGGCATCGCTCGCCCTGGCGGCAACAGCATGTGGCGGTGGCAGCGGCGACAGCAGCGACGGCCCGGTCACCATCACTTGGTGGGACACCTCGAACGCAACCAACGAGGCGCCGACGTACCAGGCCCTCGTCAAGGACTTCGAGAAGGCCAACCCGGACATCAAGGTCAAGTACGTCAACGTGCCCTTCGACCAGGCACAGAACAAGTTCGACACCGCGGCCGGCGCCAGCGGTGCTCCCGACGTACTGCGCGCCGAGGTCGGCTGGACTCCTGCGTTCGCGCAGAAGGGCTTCCTCGCTCCCCTCGACGACACCGAGGCGCTCGAGGAGAAGGACGCCTTCCAGCCCAACCTGATCAAGCAGGCCGAGTTCGACGGCAAGACGTACGGCGTCCCGTTCGTCACCGACACCCTCGCGCTGGTCTACAACAAGGCGCTCTTCGAGAAGGCCGGCATCACCGAGGCCCCGAAGACCTGGGACGAGCTCAAGGCCGACGCCGCGACGATCAAGTCCAAGACCGGTGTCGACGGCTACTGGGGCTCGACCTCGGCCTACTACGCGCAGCCGTTCCTCTACGGCGAGGGCACCGACACCGTCGACGCCGAGGCCAAGAAGATCACCATCTCCTCCCCGGAGGCCAAGAAGGGCCTGACCACCTGGCAGGGTCTCTTCAACGGCGAGGGCCTGCACAAGGCGGACACCACCGCCGACGCGTACGCCCACATCCAGGACGCGTTCGTCAACGGCAAGGTCGCCGCGATCATCCAGGGGCCCTGGGAGATCACGAACTTCTACAAGGGCTCGGCGTTCCAGGACAAGAACAACCTGGGCATCGCCACCGTCCCGGCCGGCTCGACCGGCGAGGCCGGCGCCCCGACCGGCGGCCACAACCTGTCGATCTACGCCGGTTCGGACGAGGCGCACCAGGAGGCCTCGGCGGCGTTCGTGAAGTTCATGACCTCGGCCGACACCCAGGCCCAGATCGCGCTGAAGAACTCCACGCTGCCGACCCGCGACGACGCCTACACCGACGAGGTCAAGGCCGACCCGGGCATCGCCGGCTTCCAGACGGTGCTCCCGGCCGCCCAGCCGCGACCCGAGCTGCCCGAGTACTCCTCGCTGTGGGGTCCGATGGACCAGGAGCTGCCGAAGATCGCCTCCGGCGCCGAGACCCTCGACAAGGGTCTGGCCACGCTCGAGACGGCCTTCGCCGACCTGCTGCCCGACTTCTCGAAGTGAACCTGAGCCAGGAAGACCACGTCATCCGATGACTCTGACAGCACCAGCGCGTGCGAGACTCCTACCGCCGCTACTGGTACGCCTACGCGATGGTCGCGCCCGTCGTGATCGTGCTCGGCGTGCTCGTCGGCTATCCGCTCCTGCGCGGCTTCTATCTGACCCTGACCGACGCCAACAGCCTCAACTCGGCACGCACCATCGGCGTCAACACGATCGACGCGACGTACAAGTTCATCGGTCTGGACAACTACGCCGAGATCCTCTGGGGCCCGGCGGCCTACGACCGCTTCTGGTCCCACTTCGTGTGGACCATCGTCTGGACCGTCACCTGCGTCGTCCTGCACTACGCGATCGGCCTCGGGCTGGCGATGCTGCTCAACCAGCGGCTGCGCGGGCGCGTGGCGTACCGGCTGCTGCTGATCCTGCCCTGGGCGGTGCCGACGTTCGTCACCGTCTTCGCCTGGCGGATCATGCTCGCGGACGCGGGCGTCATCAACTCGATGCTCAACACGATCGGTCTCGCCGCACCGAGCTGGCTCGAGGATCCGACCTGGCAGCGTACGGCCGCGATCATGGTCAACACCTGGTGCGGCGTGCCGTTCATGATGCTCTCCCTCCTCGGCGGACTGCAGTCGATCGACGAGAACCTCTACGAGGCGGCTGAGATCGACGGAGCCAACGCCTGGCAGCGGTTCCGCCACGTCACCCTGCCGGGACTGTCGTCGGTGAGCTCGACCGTCATCCTGCTCGGCGTGATCTGGACCTTCAACCAGTTCGCGATCATCTTCCTGCTCTTCGGCAACACCGCGCCGGACGCGCAGATCCTGGTCACCTGGGCCTATCGACTCGGTTTCGGGCAGCAGCCTCGCGACTTCGCCATGTCGGCGGCGTACGGCGTGCTCCTGCTCGCGATCCTGATCGTCTTCACGTCCTTCTACTACCGGTGGTTGAAACGCAATGACCAGCTCGCCTAGCCTCAACGCGCCCGTTACCAAGCAGCGCCGCCGCGGAGAACTCGGCCCGGTCGCGCGCGTGGGCACGCACGTGACGCTCACGGTGGCGTCGCTGATCGCGCTGTTCCCGATCGTCTGGCTCCTCTATCTGTCCCTGGGGCCGGACAAGGACGACTACCTCCACCCCGGCGGGATCTTCGCGAAGGCGACGCTGGACAACTACTCGTTCGTGCTGACCAACACCGCCTTCTTCAACTGGCTGTGGTCGACGCTGGTGGTCGCCGGGGGCACGACCCTGTTCGGCGTGATGTCGGCGGCGACGACCGGCTACGCGGTCTCCCGGATGAGGTTCCCCGGCCACCGGCCGCTGATGTGGGTCCTGCTGCTGACGCAGGCGTTCCCGATCGCGGTGCTGATCGTGCCGATGTACGAGATCTTCTCCCAGCTCCGCCTGGTCGACTCGCACTTCGGCTTGATCCTGGTCAACTGCACCACGATCGTCCCCTACTGCTCCTGGCTGCTGAAGGGCTACTTCGACACCATCCCGGTCGAGCTCGACGAGGCCGGCATGATCGATGGACTCACCCCGTTCGGGACGTTCTGGCGGCTGATCCTGCCGCTGGCTCGTCCGGGTCTCGCGGTCGCCGCGTTCTACGCCTTCATCACCGCCTTCGCGGAGGTCGCGTTCGCCTCGACGTTCCTGCTCGACGACTCGAAGTACACCTTCGCGGTCGGGCTGCAGAGCTTCGTCAGCGAGCACGACGCGCAGTGGAACCTGATGGCCGCCACCGCGGTCCTCATCGCCATCCCCGTCACCGTCTTCTTCTACCTCGTCCAACGACACGTCGTCACCGGCCTGACCGCCGGCGGCGTCAAGGGCTGAAAGGTTTTCTGTTGATGTCCTCCGAGTGGTGGCGTGATGCCGTCATCTACCAGGTCTACCCACGCAGCTTCGCCGACAGCGACGGCGACGGCACCGGCGACCTCCCCGGGATTCGGTCCCGACTCCCCTACCTCCGCGATCTGGGGGTGGATGCGGTCTGGCTGAGCCCGTTCTACGCCTCGCCGCAGGCCGACGGGGGCTACGACGTGTCCGACTACCGGGCGGTCGACCCGCGCTACGGGACGTTGGACGACGCCCGCGCGCTGATCGCCTCGGCGCACGAGCTCGGCCTCAAGCTCATCGCCGACATCGTCCCCAACCACTCCTCCTCGGAGCACGTTTGGTTCCAGCAGGCCCTCGCCGAAGGGCCGGGGTCGCCGATGCGATCGCGCTACCACTTCCTGCCCGGACGCGGTGAGAACGGCGAGGAGCCGCCCAACGACTGGGACTCGATCTTCGGCGGTCCCGCCTGGACCCGGGTGCCCGACGGCGAGTGGTACCTCCACCTCTTCGCCCCCGAGCAGCCCGACTTCAACTGGAACTCCCCCGAGGTGCATGCCGAGTTCCTCGACATCCTCCGCTTCTGGCTCGACCTCGGCATCGACGGCTTCCGCATCGACGTCGCCCACGGCCTGGTCAAGGCCGAGGGCCTGCCGTCCATCGGCCACTCGGACCAGCTCCACCTGCTCGGCAACGACGTGATGCCCTTCTTCGACCAGGACGGCGTCCACGAGATCTACCGTTCGTGGCGCCGGGTCCTGGCGGACTACCCGGACCGGATCTTCGTCGCCGAGGCGTGGACCCCGACGGTGGCGCGGTCGGCGAACTACGTACGTCCTGACGAGCTGCACCAGGCCTTCAACTTCGAGTACCTCGACACCGCCTGGGACGCCTCGGCTCTGCGCAAGGTCATCGACAGCTCCCTGGACGCGATGCGCCCGGTCGGCGCTCCGGCGACGTGGGTGCTGTCCAACCACGACGTCACCCGGCACGCCACCCGGTTCGCGAACCCGCCGGGGTCGGGGACCCAGATCCGCACCGCCGGGGACCGGCCTCTCGGGCTCCGGCGGGCCCGCGCGGCGACGCTGCTGATGCTCGCGCTTCCGGGATCGGCGTACGTCTACCAGGGCGAGGAGCTCGGCCTGCCCGACGTCACCGACCTGCCCGACGAGGTCCGCCAGGACCCGTCGTTCCACCGCGCCAACGGCCAGGACGGCTTCCGCGACGGCTGCCGGGTGCCGCTGCCGTGGACCAGGTCGGGCTCGTCCTACGGTTTCGGCGACGGTGGCTCCTGGCTGCCGCAGCCGTCGGAGTGGGGCGAGCTGAGCGTCGAGGCCCAGGCGGGTGTGGAGGGTTCGACCCTCGAGCTCTACCGCTCCGCCATCCGCACCCGTCGCGAGGTCCCCGGCCTCGGCGCCGGCGACGCGGTGACCTGGCACGACGAGGCCCCTGCCGGTGTCCTCTGGTTCGAGCGTGACGGCTTCGCCTGCACGGTCAACACCACCAAGGAGCCCGTACGCATCACCGCCCCCGGCCGCGTACTCCTCTCCTCCTCCGGCCCCATCCCGGTGACCGACGGCACCGCCGACCTCCCCGGCGACACGACCGTCTGGTGGCAGATCTAGCCGAGAAGTCACCCCCGTCGGCCGAGTTGGCACATCAGTGCCGACTCGGCCGACGTACGTGACGGCTCGGCCGACGCGGCTGACGCCTCGGCGCTAGCGGCGGGCGGTGACGTAGCAGGCGACGGCGGTGGCGGCAGCTACGTTGAGGGAGTCGATGCCGGCAGACATCGGGATGATGGCGCGGCGGTCGGCGGCCTGCTGCCAGCGCGGAGAGATGCCGTGGCCCTCCGAGCCGAGGACGAGGGCGACCTTGTCGACGCCGTCGACGGCCTTCTCGATGTCGACGGCGTCGTCGGCCAGGGTCAGGGCGACGGTGGTGAAGCCGGCGGCGGAGAGGGACGGGAGCGCTTCGTACCAGTCCGGCAGACGGGTCCACGGCAGCGCGAAGACCGCGCCCATCGCGACCTTGATCGAGCGCCGGTAGAGCGGGTCGGCGCAGCGTGGCGAGAGCAGGACGGCGTCGAACCCCAGCGCGGCGCCCGACCGGAAGATCGCGCCGACGTTGGTGTGGTCGACGATGTCCTCGAGCACCAGGACCGAGCGGGCACCCGCGAGCACCGAGTCGACGGACGGCAGCGGGCGCCGTTTCAGCGACGCCAGCGCACCACGGTGCACATGGAACCCGGTCACCTCCTCGGCAGCCTTCTCGCTCATCACGTAGCACGGCGCATCGGTCGTGGCGAGCGTGTCCGCGAGCCCGTCGAGCCACTTCGGCGCCATCAGGAACGAGCGTGGCTCGAAACCACCGGCCACGGCGCGGCGTACGACCTTCTCCCCCTCGGCCAGGAACAGCCCCTCCGAAGTCTCGAGGGACTTGCGCAACTCGACGTCGCGCAGGTCGCGGTAGTCGGCGAGGCGGGGATCGGCGGGGTCGGAGATCTCGATGAGTTCAGCCATGGTCAGGCGACCTGCACCGAGTCCTTCATGTCCCCCGGCACTTCCTCGGGGAACGAAAGGACCAGGTGTCGCCCCAACGCTGTCGCGACCCGCGCCAGGGTGTCGATCCGGTTGCGCGCCCCTCCGCCTTCCTCGAGGCGGGAGATGACCGACTGCGTCGTGCCCATCCTCGAGGCCAGCTCGCGCTGGCTGAGCCCGGCATCCGTACGCAGGTCGTAGATCAACTGGCCGAGAGCGAGGTCCTGCTCGACGCTCGCCCTCGCCTCGTCGGACGGGGCGGGACGCTCGGCCCGGACCTCGGACCAGCGGGAGTAGTTCGCCATGGTTGTCCTCCTAGGGATAGCGCCGGGCGCATTCGGCAGCCGCCCTGCGGGCCCTGGCCACCTCACCGCGCTCGTTGTCGCGTTGCTTGTGGAAAGTCGTCAGCAGGATGATCCGAGCGTCGCTCGTGAACCTGTAGGTGATTCTCCGGGCCGTCGACCCGAGAGTGAAACGAAGCTCGAACAAGCCCTCGCCCAAGCTCCGCGAGAGCGGCATTCGAGCACGAGGCCCCAGATCGGCCAACCGATCCACGATCAGCACGACCCGGCCCCACTCCTCATCACTCAGAGCNCGGCTCGCCGAGCCACCCCGACTCATTTTTCGGGCGGGGGCCGACGTACGAAAGAAGGTCACACGGACGTGGCACGCCTTTTCGGCACTGACGGAGTTCGCGGTCTCGCGAACGGCGAGATCCTCACCGCCTCGCTCGCCCAGAACCTGGCGACCTCGGCGGCACTGGTCCTGACCGAGGAGCTGCGCGACTCCGGCAGCGGACGCAAACCGCTGGCGGTGGTCGGCAACGACTCGCGCGTCTCCGGGCAGTTCCTGCAGGCCACGGTGGCCGGCGGTCTCGCCTCGGCCGGCTGCGACGTGATCGACGTCGGCGTGCTGCCGACGCCAGGCGTCGCCTACCTCACCGCGGCGCTCCAGGCCGACCTCGGTGTGGTCATCTCGGCCTCGCACAACCCGATGCCCGACAACGGCATCAAGTTCCTCCAGCGCGGCGGGCACAAGCTCGACGACGTGCTCGAGGACCGGATCGAGGCACACCTCGACGAGCCCTGGGACCGCCCCACCGGCGCCTCGGTCGGCCGGATCTCGTCCCACGAGAACCCCGTGGAGACGTACGCGGCCCACCTGATCTCCACGCTGGAGCGCCGCCTCGACGGGCTGACCGTCGTCGTCGACTGCGCCAACGGCGCGGCCGCCGCCGCGGGCCCGCTGGCCCTGGACCAGGCCGGGGCGAAGGTGATCGCGATCAACGACGTCAACGACGGCCTTTCGATCAACGACGGGGTCGGCTCGACCCACCCGGAGATGCTCCAGAAGGCGGTCGTCGAGCACGGCGCCGACGTCGGGTTCGCCTGGGACGGCGACGCCGACCGCTGCCTGGCCGTCGACGGTGAGGGCAACCTCGTCGACGGCGACCAGCTCATCGCGATCCTCGCCCTCGGGCTCCACGACGCCGGCCGGCTCCCCGACGACACCGTGGTCGTCACCGTGATGAGCAACCTCGGTTTCGTCAAGGCGATGGACGCTGCGGGCGTCCACGTGAAGCAGACCGCCGTGGGCGACCGCTACGTGCTCGAGGAGATGCGCCGGGGCGGCTATGCCATCGGCGGCGAGCAGTCCGGCCACATCATCATGAGCGAGCACGCCACCACCGGCGACGGCATCCTCACCGCGCTGCACGTCCTGCAGCGGATGTCTCTCACCGGGCGCACCCTCGCCGACCTCGCCTCCGTCGTCACCCGCCTCCCGCAGGTCCTGCTCAACGTCAAGGGCGTCGACAAGGCCCGCTGCAAGACCGACGACGGCCTCCTCGATGCCGTCGCCGCCGAGGAGAAGGCCCTCGCCGGCTCCGGGCGGATCCTGCTGCGCCCGTCGGGCACCGAGAACCTCGTACGCGTCATGGTCGAGGCCCCCACCCATCACGAGGCCGAGGCCTGCGCTGAGCGGCTCGCCGACGTCGTGCGTGCGCGGCTGGCTCTCTGATCATCCGTCACACTGGCCCCAGGAATACCCGGTTAACAGGGTATTCCTGCACTTCTCGGGCAATGCAACACCCATTAAGTGCAGGGATACCCGGTTAACCGGGTATCCCAACCGCCCCGACCCTAGATCTTCCGCAGACGTACGTAGCGGACGGAGTGGTCGCGGTCCTTGCGGAGGACGAGGGTGGCGCGGGAGCGGGTGGGGAGGACGTTCTCGCGGAGGTTGGGGCCGTTGATCTCGTTCCAGATCTCGGTGGCGCGGGTGATGGCCTCGTCGTGGCTCAGGGCCGCATATTTCGTGAAGTAGGACGACGGGTCGCGGAAGGCGGTCTCACGCAGCCGCAGGAACCGCTCGACGTACCACTGCTTGATGTCGCGCGAGTCGGCGTCGACGAAGACGGAGAAGTCGAAGAAGTCCGAGAGGGCGAGGGAGATGGTGCCGTCGGCGCGGACCCGGGAGGGCTGCAGGACGTTGAGACCCTCGAGGATGACGATGTCGGGCTTCTTGACCAGCACGGTCTGGTCGGTGACGTCGTAGGTCAGGTGTGAGTAGATCGGCGCGCGCACCTCGTCCTCGCCCGACTTGAGGTCGACGAGGAAGCGGAGCAGGGCCTTGCGGTCGTACGACTCCGGGAAGCCTTTGCGCTCCATCAGCCCGCGACGCTCGAGCTCGGCGTTGGGGTAGAGGAACCCGTCCGTGGTCACGAGAGCGACGTTGGGGTGCTCGGGCCAGTGGGCGAGCATCTGCTGGAGCACACGAGCCGTGGTCGACTTGCCGACGGCGACGGATCCGGCGACCCCGATGACGAACGGCGTACGTTCCGGCATCGTCTTGCCGAGGAACAGCTCCTGCTGGTCGTGGAGCTTGTCCGAGGCGCTCACGTAGAGGCTGAGCAGCCGGCTCAGCGGCAGATAGACCTCCTCGACCTCCTTGAGGTCGATCTGGTCGCCCAGGCCCCGCAGAGACTCGATCTCGGCCTCGGTCAGCGGACTCTCGGTCTCGGTCGCGAGCTCGGCCCACGCGCTACGGTCGAGCTCGACGTAGGGCGAGGAGCCGCGGTCATCGCCGTGTGGCCCGGGGTGTGACATGGCAACGATTGTTACGCACATGCGCCGCCGCTTCCTGCTGGGGTCCACGAGAGCCGTAGGATCATCCGCCATGTGCGGCATCGTTGGGTACGTCGGAGACCGGTCGGCGCAGGACGTCGTGATCGATGGCTTGCGGCGGTTGGAGTACCGCGGCTATGACTCGGCTGGGATCGCTCTGATCACTGCCGATGGGCTGGCGGTGGACAAGAAGGCCGGCAAGCTCGCCAACCTGGAGAAGGCGATCGCGGACACGCCGCTGCCGGCGTCGACGACCGGGATCGGCCACACCCGCTGGGCGACCCACGGCGGCCCGACCGACGGCAACGCCCACCCGCACGTCGGCCGCACCGGTCGCGTCGCGGTCGTGCACAACGGCATCATCGAGAACTTCGCCGAGCTGCGGGCCTCGCTGGAGACCGACGGGCACGAGTTCACCTCGCAGACCGACACCGAGGTCGCCGCCCATCTCCTCGAGCGCGAGGTCGTCGGCGGAGCCGACCTGACCATCGCGATGCAGAAGGTCTGCTCGATCCTCGAAGGTGCGTTCACCTTCGTCGCGATCGATGCCCAGGACCCGTCCCGGGTCGTCGCCGCCCGGCGCAACAGCCCGCTCGTGGTCGGTCTCGGTGAGGAGGAGTCGTTCCTCGGCTCCGACGTCGCCGCCTTCATCGAGCACACCCGCGAGGCGATGGAGCTCGACCAGGACCAGGTCGTCACGATCACCCGCGACGGCGCGACGGTCACCAACTTCGACGGCACTCCCGCCGAGGGCCGCCGCTTCCACGTCGACTGGGACCTCGCGGCCGCCGAGAAGGACGGCCACGACTGGTTCATGCGCAAGGAGATCCTCGAGCAGCCTCGTGCCGTCGCCGACTCGCTGCTGGGGCGGCGTACGCCTTCGGGGTCTCTGCACCTCGACGAGATGCGGCTCGACGACGATGAGCTGCGCGAGGTCACCAAGATCATCATCATCGCCGCGGGGACGTCGTTCTACGCGGGCATGGTCGCGAAGTACGCCATCGAGCACTGGTGCCGGATCTCGGTCGAGGTCGAGCTGGCCTCCGAGTTCCGCTACCGCGACCCGATCCTCGACAACTCCACCCTGGTGGTGGCGATCTCGCAGTCCGGCGAGACCGCCGACACCCTGCAGGCGATCCGGCACGCGCGCTCGCAGCGCTCCAAGGTGCTGGCGATCTGCAACACCAACGGCTCCACGATCCCGCGCGAGTCCGACGCGGTCATCTACACCCACGCCGGCCCGGAGATCGGGGTCGCCTCGACCAAGGGGTACGTCACCCAGCTGGTCGCCTGCTACCTGCTCGCGCTCTACCTGGCCCAGGTCAAGGGCACCATGTACGGCGACGAGATCGACGGCGTGATGACCCAGCTCGAGGCGATGCCCGCGGCGGTCGAGAAGGTGCTGGAGACCGCGCCGCAGGTCTACGACCTCGCGCGTGAGTACGCGGACCGCCGGGCGTTCCTGTTCCTGGGCCGCCACGCCGGCTACCCGGTGGCGCTGGAGGGTGCGCTCAAGCTCAAGGAGCTCGCCTACCTGCACGCGGAGGGGTTCGCAGCCGGCGAGCTCAAGCACGGTCCGATCGCGCTGGTCGAGGAGGGCCTGCCGATCTGGTGCATCGTGCCCCCGCGCGGCCGCGACTTCCTGCACGACAAGATGCGCTCGGGGATCATGGAGGTGCGCGCCCGCGGCGCCCGCACCATCGCCCTGGTCGAGGAGGGTGACGACTCGGTCGACTCGGTCTCCGACACGATCATCCGGCTGCCCAAGGTGCCGGTGCTCCTGCAGCCCCTCGTCGCGGTCGTACCGATGCAGCTCTTCGCCTGCCAGCTCGCCACCGAGCTCGGCTACGACGTCGACCAGCCGCGCAACCTCGCCAAGTCCGTCACGGTCGAGTGATGGCGGTCTACTGATGGCTGTCCTCGGAGTCGGGATCGACGTCTGCGACCTGGAGCGCTTCGAGGAGTCGCTGGAGCGTACGCCGCGGCTGCGCGAGCGTCTGTTCACGCCCGCCGAGGCCACGAAGCCGATGGCCTCGCTGGCCGCCAGGTTCGCCGCCAAGGAGGCGCTCGCCAAGGCGCTCGGCGCGCCGCAGGGGATGGAGTGGCACGACGCCGAGGTGATCTCGGAGTCCTCCGGCCAGCCCCGGTTCGAGCTCCGTGGCACCGTGCTGGCGCAGGCCACGAAGCTCGGTGTCGCCACCGTCCACCTCTCGCTCTCCCACGACGCCGGCATCGCCTCGGCGATGGTCGTCCTGGAGGACTGACGGGGCTTGTTCGAGCCCTTCGGCCCGACCCCGCCAGTGAATTGGCGCGTAGGCTTGCACCATGCGGCGTGCGCACTCGGTTGAGCAGGTCAGAGCGGCAGAGAAGGCTCTGATGGCCAGCCTGCCAGAAGGTGCCCTGATGCAGCGTGCGGCGGCCGGGCTGGCCTACGCGGTCATCGGTCACCTTCGCGGGCGGGGTCTCGGCGGTGCCTACGGGAAACGCATCGTCCTGCTCGTCGGGAGCGGGGACAACGGCGGAGACGCGTTGTACGCCGGGGCGCTGCTCGCGCGTCGAGGGGCTCGGGTCGAGGCGTGGTTGCTGTCGGACCGGGCGCATGCGGGTGGGGTTGCGGCTCTGAAGGCGGCCGGAGGGACGGTGTCCTCGGTCCCGACAAGGTCGAACAAGGGTGCCTTCGATGTCGTCGTCGACGGGATCGTCGGGATCGGGGGTAAGCCCGGGCTGAGACCGGACGCGGAGGCAGCACTGGCCATCCTCGCCGGGGTCCCGGTCGTCTCCGTCGACACACCGAGCGGGGTCTGCGTCGACTCCGGGGAGGTCGACGGGGCTCATGTGACCGCTGACCTCACCGTCACGTTCGGCACCTACAAGCCGTGTCATCTGCTCGACCCGGCCGCTTCGGCGTGCGGGACGGTGCAGCTGGTCGACATCGGCCTCCGGCTTCCGACGCCGGCCATCGAGAGCCTCGAGGCGGCCGATGTGGCGGACCTGATGCCGCGTCCCGCGCCGGCCGGGCACAAGTACTCCCGCGGTGTGGTGGGACTGAGGGTCGGCAGCGCCACCTACCCCGGGGCTGCGCTGCTGGCCGTCTCCGGCGCCAACACCGGACTGGCCGGAATGGTCCGCTACGTCGGCACCGCCTCGGAGTGGGTCAAGCGACACAACCCGGAGGTCGTGGGCGACGGCCAGGCACAGGCCTGGGTGGTCGGCTCCGGCAGCGCCGACGGCGCCAACAGCGCGCTCGCGTTCGCCCGGGCGAGCGGCGTACCTCTGGTCATCGACGCCGACAGCCTGCGTGCGTTGAACGGGCCGCTCGGGGTGCCCGCGATCCTGACTCCGCACGCCGGCGAGCTCGCGGCGCTGATCCGGGAGGACCGCGGCGAGATCGAGGCTCGTCCGCTGCACTACGCACGGCTCGCGGCCAAGCGGTTCGATGCGGTGGTGCTGCTCAAGGGGCGGCGTACCACGATCGCCTCACCGGACCCCGATACGCCGGTACGGGTCAACACCACGGGCACCTCCTGGCTGGCCACCGCCGGCTCGGGGGACGTGCTCGGCGGACTGATCGGCTCGCTGCTGGCCGCCGGTCTCGCCCCCATCGACGCCGCCTCGGCGGGCGCCTGGCTGCACGGCGCGGCCGCCACTCTCGCCAGCGCTGGCGGACCGGTCACCGCGAGCGGGGTCGCCGCCGCGATACCCGCCGTTATCCGGTCCCTTCCTGCTGTCTCGAGCTAGCGGCAACTATCCTTGACACCATGTCACCGAGCCCAGCGCCTCGGGCTCCGCTTCGGCGAGCCGAGATCGTCATCGACCTCGCCGCGATCCGACACAACGTCTCGCGGCTGCGAGAGCACCTGCGTACGCCGATCATGACGGTGGTCAAGGCCGACGGCTACGGGCACGGCCTGGTCGAGGCCGGGCGGGCCGCTCGTGAGGGTGGTGCGGACTGGCTCGGCGTGGCGTCGGCCGACGAGGCGCTCGCACTGCGCGCGGCGGGCGACGAGGGCCGACTGCTGGCCTGGCTGATCATGCCGAGCGAGCCCGCCGAGGAGCTCGTGGCCGCGGACATCGACGTCACCGCCTACACGATCGCCGACCTGGAGAAGTTCGCCGCAGCCGGCGACACCCTGGGCCGTACGCCGCGGGTGCAGCTCAAGGTCGACACCGGACTCAGCCGGGGCGGCGCGGCCTTCGCCGACTGGTCGAAGCTGGTCGGGCTGGCGCGCATCCTGGAAGCCGAGGGAGCGATCCGGGTCACCGGGATCTGGTCGCACTTCAGCGCCAGCGAGAACACCGCCGACCCGGCGAGCGCCCTGCAGGAGAAGGTCTTCGGCGAGGCGCTCGCGGTCGCCGAGGAGGCCGGCCTCCGGCCGGAGGTACGTCA
The DNA here is from genome assembly GCF_042788075.1 of Nocardioides sp. YIM B13467. Lineage (NCBI taxonomy): Bacteria > Bacillati > Actinomycetota > Actinomycetes > Propionibacteriales > Nocardioidaceae > Nocardioides > Nocardioides sp. YIM B13467. The sequence goes on along the minus strand of NZ_JBHZPJ010000046.1, from coordinate 3,200,430 downwards.
CCTCGCAAACTCCGCGGGAGCGCTGCTGCGCCCCAGCGCGCGGCTCGACCTGGTGCGGGTCGGGATCGCGACGTACGGCATCGACCCGGCGCCCGGCGTCGAGGGATCGCCGTGGGCCGATCTCGGACTCGTCCCGGCGATGACCGTGCGGGCCGAGCTGGCGCTGGTGAAGCCGATCGAGGCCGGTGCGGGTGTCTCCTACAACCACACCTGGGTGGCCGATGAGCCGACGACGGTGGGGCTGATCCCGGTCGGCTACGCCGAGGGCATCCAGCGTCGTGCCGGGAATCGCGCCGAGGTGTGGATCGACGGAGCTCGATACCCCGTGCGCGGCACCATCTGCATGGACCAGATCGTCGTCGATCTCGGGGACGCTTCGGTCGAACGCGGTGCCGAGGTGCTCCTGTGGGGCACCGGTGCCGATGGCGAGCCGACCGCCCAGGACTGGGCCGAGGCGAGCGAGACCATCGCCTACGAGGTCGTCACCAGAATCGGAGGACGGATGAAGCGGCGTTACGTCGACACCGAGCAGGGAGACGACACATGAGCAGCATCGCAGCACGGATCGGCCAGATCGCGGCGGGCACTCTGGGAGCGGCGGCGGTCGCTGCCGCGGCCCGCGGCGCGGTGGTGGTCAGGAAGCACCGCCGCGCGATCGAGGAACGCCCCGAGGACCGGACCCCGCTCGGTACGCTGCGGTCCTGCCCGGTCACCGTGGTGACCTCCGACGGCGTACCTCTTCATGTCGAGGTCGACGAGGTCGACCCGGCTCACTCGCACCCCGGCGGGGCGAGCGGGGTGACGCTCGTCTTCGTGCACGGCTACTGCCTCAACCTCGATTGCTGGCACTTCCAGCGCGCCGCCTACCGGGGCCTGGTGCGGTCGGTCTTCTACGACCAGCGCAGCCACGGCCGCAGCGGCCGCTCCTCGCTCGGCAACGCCACGATCGATCAGCTCGGCGACGACCTGCTCCGGGTGCTGGACGCGGTCGTGCCGGAGGGGCCGGTGATCCTGGTCGGCCACTCGATGGGCGGGATGACGATCGCCGCGCTCGCCGAGGACCACCCCGAGCTGTTCGCGCCCTACGACGAGGGCGGCCGCATCATCGGCGCCGCGCTCATCTCGACGACCGCCGGTGGTCTCGACCCGAGCCGGCTGCTGATCCCGGTGCTCCCGGCGAAGCTGTCCGGTGGGATCGCCAACCGCACCATGCGGACGCTGGCCAGGGGGCACGGCATCGTCGACCGGTTCCGCGCCATGGGGTCCTCGGTGGCGACCGTCTTCACCGATGTGTTCGCCTTCGGGGACGAGGTGCCGGAGGCGTACGTCGACTTCGTCGACGGACTGCTCTCGCAGACGCCGTTCGAGGTGGTCGCGGAGTTCTTCCCGAGCTTCCGTGCTCTGGACAAGTTCGCGTCGATCACCACGCTCGGCAGGGTGCCGACCACGGTCATCTGTGGCACCGCCGACCGGCTCACCTCGATCGGCCACAGCCGCAAGCTGCACTCCTACATCCCGGGGTCCAGGCTGGTCGAGTGCGAGAAGGCCGGCCACATGGTCATCCTCGAGCGGCACGGTCAGGTCAACGCCGAGCTCGACCAGCTGCTCGCCTCGGCCACCCGGGATGCGGCCTCGGCATGACGCTCGTCTTCGAGCGGGTCGGGCCGGAGGCCGCGACCGAGGTGCTCGGTATCGTCCGGGCGGCCTTCGCCGCCCGCCCGCCGCTGGACCCGCCCGCGGATGCGCTCGGCGAGACCGAGGCGTCGATGAAGGAGCGCCTCTCCGGCTTCGGCGGAGTGGTGGCGCGGTTGGACGGCGCTGGCGTCGGGGCCGTCCTCATGGATCCCGCGGACTCCACCCTGTGGCTGCGTCGTTTCGCTGTTCTGCCTGATCAGCAGGGTCATGGGGTGGCGCACAAGATGGTGACGTACGCCGCCGGGGTCGCGCGTGCGGAGGGTTTCGGCGACCTTGCGGTGATCGCTCGCGAGGAGCTCCCGCAGACGTTGCGGTTCTGGGAGCGGCAAGGATTTCGAGAGATTTCTCGTGAGTCGCCCGCGGTGCGGCTCCATCGTCCGCTGAACGAGCACGTCGTCGAGGCGCTCGATGCCGACGCCATGTTCGAGCTCGGCCGACGGGTGGCTGGCTTGGTCGCCGCCGGTGACATACTCGTCCTCTCCGGCGGCCTCGGCGCCGGCAAGACCACCTTCACCAAGGGTCTCGGCGCGGGGCTCGGGGTACGCGGCGAGATCACCTCGCCGACCTTCGTGATCGCCCGCGTGCATCCGTCGACCGTCGGCGGCCCGGAGCTCGTCCACGTCGACGCCTATCGGCTCGGCGGTATCGAGGAGCTCGACGACCTCGACCTGGACACCGATCTCGACGACGCGGTGACCGTGGTGGAGTGGGGCGAGGGCCTGGCCGAGGGGCTCTCCGAGTCGCGGCTGGAGATCCGGATCGTACGTGCCGAGGCCGACGAGGCTCCGCTGGATCTGGTCGAGGCGCCCGACGGTGCGGATCCTCGGCGCGTGGAGATCGTCCCGGTGGGGGCCCGCTGGCGCGGCGTGGACCTCAGTGCGCTCTAGGGTGTGAGTTGTGCTTCTCGCCTTTGACACCGCCACGCCTCAGGTGACTGTGGCGCTCCACGATGGCGACGACGTCGTCGCCGAGGTCGTCTCCGACCGCACCATGAAGCATGGTGAGCAGCTCGCGCCGCTGATCTCCCACGTCCTCGCGGAGGCCGGGATCGTACGCCAGGATCTGACCGCCATCGCCGTGGGCGCCGGACCTGGGCCGTTCACCGGATTGCGGGTCGGGTTGGTCACCGCCCGGACGCTCGGGTTCGTGCTGGAGATCCCGGTCTACGCGGCCTGCACGCTGGACGTGCTGGCGGTGGAGGCGGTTGCCTCCGGGATCGGCGGGCCTTTCTTCGTGGCGACGGATGCGCGGCGCAAGGAGGTCTACCTGGCCTCCTACGACCCCGACGGCGTACGCCTCGAGGGCCCTGTCGTCGCCCGCCCCGCAGAGGTCGCCACCTCGGCGCCGGTCGTCGGGGAGGGGGCGCTGCTCTATCCCGACGCGTTCCCGACGCCGCTCGGCCCGGAACGCCCGTCCGCTGGTTGGCTGGCCCGGGCGGTCGCCGAGGAGCAGGTCGAGCTGATGGATCCCGAGCCGCTCTACCTGCGTCGACCGGATGCGGTGGAGCAGGCTGCCCAGAAGAAAGTCCAGAAGAAGGTCCAGAAGAAGGTCTCCCAGTGACCGTACGCCCGGCGGGCCCGGACGACGTCGACGCGATCGCCGCCCTCGAGCTCGAGGCATTCCCGGACGACGCCTGGACGCCCGAGTACCTGCAGGTGGCGATCGACGGGAAGATGCCGACGGTCCGAATCCTCGTAGCCGTCGATGATGCGGGAACGGTCGTCGGCCATGCGCTGGTGAGCGTCGTCTACGAGATCGCCGAGCTCCAGCGGATCGCGACCGCTGAGGAGCAGCGCCGTCGCGGGATCGGTGGATCGCTCCTTGCCGCGTCGATCGGCCTCGCTCGGAGCGAGGGAGCCGAGCGGCTTCTCCTCGAGGTACGTGAGGGCAACGTCGGAGCCATCGAGTTCTACCGCCAAGCCGGATTCATCGAGATCGACCGCCGCGAGCGCTACTACCGCGACGGGGCGACGGGGATCGTTTTGGCCATGGAGCTCGCCGGGCCGACCGCGACGTCCGGCTGAAGTGTCGGTGGTCTGTGGTGCGATGAGCGCCATGGGCTTCAACCGCAACAGATTCGAATCCAAGACTGCTGGCGTCGCTTTGGCGAGGACGATCGGTCGCGATGGCTTGCGTGCCCCGACTCTCAAGGTGGTCGCCGAGGAGGCGAACATGGGAGTGTCGACGCTGCACCAGTGGTTCGCCGGGCAGCAGAACATGTTGCCCCATGCGGCGGCTGGATTCGCCGGCATCTTCTGGGAGCAGGTCGCTCAGCGGGTGAACGGACGAGGATGGACCGGCTACCTGCCCACGACCGAGGACGACCTGTTCTTTCTCCGGGCCTGGCTGGGGCTCGAGGAGCTCGCTCGGTCGAACGACGATGTCGGCGAGGCCGTCCGAGACCTGTGGCACGACGCGAGGTTCTGGCTCCGTTGCTCGATCGGCCGCGATCTCACCGACTTCGAGTCGGAAGGATTGGTGATCTTGCTTCGCGGGCTGTGGGACAGCCTCTGCTCCGCAGATCCGATCGAGCCTGGCCTTGCGCAGCAACTCTGGGCCGCCTACTCAGCGCTGCGTGACGATCAGGGCAGCAACCAGGCAGCCTGACCAGCGCTTCGGGAGGAGCATCGGTCGGGCAGTGCCTTGCGAGTGGCGAACGAAAATTCGTTCGTCCTGGGAGATGGCCTGGCGTTGATGTCTTGGCATCGGAGGCTTGGAGCGGGGCGAACGAAAATTCGTTCGCCTGCCGACGTGCCCCCTCGAGGTGGTCCAAGACCCGGTGTTCCCGGGCGAACGAAAATTCGTTCGCCCAAAGGCGAAGGTGGCCCAGCGGCGAGGCAGAATGAGCCCATGACTTCTGGTGCCCTCGTTGATGAGCCCTTGGTCCTCGGCATCGAGACGTCGTGCGACGAGACGGGGATCGGGGTGGTGCGCGGGCACACGCTGCTGGCAGACGCGGTGGCGAGCAGCGTCGAGGAGCATGCCCGGTTCGGCGGGGTCGTGCCGGAGGTTGCCAGCCGGGCGCACCTGGAGGCGATGGTGCCGACGATCGAGCGTGCCTGCGAGGAGTCGGGCATCAAGCTCCACGACGTCGACGCGATCGCCGTCACCTCGGGACCGGGACTCGCGGGTGCCCTGCTGGTCGGGGTGGCGGCGGCCAAGGCGCTCGCCCTCGGCCTCGACAAGCCGATCTACGGGGTCAACCACCTGGCTTCGCACGTCGCGGTCGACCAGCTGCAGCACGGGCCGCTCCCCGAGCCCTGCGTCGCCATGCTCGTCTCCGGCGGTCACTCCAGCCTGCTCAAGGTCACCGACATCACCGAGGGTGTCGACCCGATGGGCGCGACCATCGATGACGCCGCCGGCGAGGCCTTCGACAAGGTCGCCCGCCTGCTCGGCCTCGGCTTCCCTGGCGGCCCCGTGATCGACCGGACCGCCACGTCGGGCAGCTCGATCGCGATCGACTTCCCTCGCGGGCTCAGCAGCCGCCGCGACCTGGAACGACACCGCTTCGACTTCTCTTTCTCCGGGCTCAAGACCGCGGTCGCCCGCTGGATCGAGGCCAAGGAGCGCAGCGGCGAACCCGTCCCGGTTGCCGATGTGGCCGCCAGCTTCCAGGAGGCCGTGGTCGACGTCCTGGTGCGAAAGGCGCTCGACGCAGCCTCGTCAGAAGGCATCGAGGACATCATCATCGGCGGCGGGGTCGCGGCCAACAGCCGGCTCCGGGTGCTCGCCGAGGAGCGCGCCACCAAGCTCGGCATCCGCGTCCGAGTCCCGCGCCCGGGCCTGTGTACGGACAACGGAGCAATGGTGGCGGCTCTGGGGGCGGAGATGGTGGCCAGGGGACGTACGCCTTCGGCGCTGGATCTCCCGGCGGACTCCTCCCAGCCGATCACCACCGTCCTGGTCTGACCACCCTCAGAACGGTCGCACCAACAGACACGTCCCCTCGCCGGCCACGCGGGTGAGCACGATCGTGGCCTCCTCGGAGCCGGACAGCGCGAGCCGCTTGCGGAGCTGCTCGGGGACGACCTGTACGCCGCGCTTCTTGATCGTCAGCTTCCCGATCCCGCGCTCGCGCAGCGCCGCCTTGAGCTGCTTCTCCCGGTAGGGGAGCTCCTCGAGTACCTGATACCCACGGGCGAACGGCGTCTCGAAGGAGGCGGAGGAGGTGACGTACGCGATGTGCTCGTCGACCAGATGACCCTGCACCCCGGCGGCTACAGCGGTGACCAGTCCGGCGCGGATCACGGCCCCGTCCGGCTCATAGAGGAACTCGGCGACCGGGCCGACCCCGGCGCCGGGGTCGTCCTCGGAGGTGAGTGTCGCCAGGCCGCGCTCGCCGATCACGGTGGCCCGCCGGTGCGTGCTGGCCAGCGAGCCCGACCACAGCGCGGCCTCCTTGACCTCGCCGCGGTCGCTGACCCATTCGGCCTCGACCTTGTCGGGTACGAGGTCGTGCGGGATACCGGGGGCGACCTTCACACACGCGTCGCGCGCGAAGAGCGTCTCGACCCACGACCACGGCGGCGTCCACCCCTCCGCAGAGAAGACCCGGCCCTTGGCGCCGCGGCGCGCCGGATCGGCGTACGCGACGTCGAAAGGGGAATGGTCGACACCTATCGCGTCGGCGACGGTGACGGCACCTGGCAGCCCGAGGGCGTCGAGGTTCGCCTGGGCGACGGCGACCCGCTCCGGATCGTTGTCGACCCCGGCGGCGGTGAGCCCCGCGCGCGAGGCGGCGATCAGGTCACCGCCGATCCCGCAGCCCAGGTCGATGACGCTCGTCGCATCGAAGGCACGCAGCCGCGCTGCCCGGTGGTGGGCCACGGCGAGGCGGGTGGCCTGCTCGAGGCCGTCGGGGGTGAAGTACATCCGCGGCGCCAGGTCGCCGAACTTGGCGGCCGCCTTCCGGCGCAGGTCGACCTGGGTCATCGCCACGGCCACGCGCTCGGCCGCCTCGTCCTTGCGCAGCGCGGTCTGTATCGCCAGCGCCGACTCCTTGCCGGCTGACTCGGACGCCGTCATCTCCGTGGCCCGCGCCAGCAGCCGCTGCCCGTCATCGGTCAGCAGCCAGGCGAAGGCGTCGAGATCCATACTCCGATCCTCTCAAGCGGTGTTCGGGACCCGAAGTTCCCATTACCCTCCGGGGTGTCACTGATCTAGGATTCCGTCCCGTGTGCCGTCCCTCACGTCGAATCCTGGAGAGCCTCGGGGCACTCGCAGCAGTGATGACACTGTTCTCAATGACGCTGCTATCGCTGCTGTTCGCCGCACCTGCTTCCGCGGATACGGTGGCCCCGGTCCGCGACTGCTCGCGGGGCGATGGCTACCACGATCTGGACGGTGAGTACTCGACCTCGGCGGCGGCGCCAGCCGGCCATCTGATCGCCTCCTACTGCGTGGACAGCGGTGGCCGCCGGGGCAGTTCGGAGGTGCACACCCTGGAGCCACCGCAGCGCACCACGACCGTCTGGCACAGTGAGGGGCGTCCGCTGAGGGGCTACTCGGTGACGTACGTCAGGACCTCGGAGTCTGGTCAGCCGGAGCCGGAGCCGGAGCCTGAACCGGAGCCGGGTGAGAGTTCCGCGTCCGAGAATGACCAGGACGACGGGTCGGACGCGCCCTCGGCCACACAGGACGCCGAGGAGGAGCAGGGCGCGGCCGGCGGCGACGACAGGACGGCCGCGCCAGGCCCTGCCGAGCAGAGCGAGCCGAATGAGCGTACGTCGTCGGCAGCCCCCGAACCGAAGCCGAGCCGCAAGCCCTCTGCCAGTGGGCCCGCGACGTCGGAGAGCCCGTCTCAGATGACCGCCCTGAGCGATGGTGAAGAGCTCAAGGTCACCTCGCTCGCCGAGAAGAACGCCGACGACGACGAGACCCTGCGGGATCTGGTGGTCGCCGGCAGCATCATCGTGATCGGCCTTCTCGCAGGTGCCGTCGCGCTCCTGGTGAGGCTCCCCGGACAGCGATAGACCGGGCATTGCTGGCACTCATTGCTACCGAGTGCTAACGTCTGCACTGGCACTCTCCCCCTGAGTGTGCCAGCGCTTGCGAGCCGGGTGCGACCCCCGCGACGGCGTACGTGGCAGATCGCAAGCACAGACGTAGCAACACCCACCGAAGTCTGACTCCGTAGAAAAGAAATGGGGAGGTCGACACAGTGTCGGTCAACATCAAGCCTCTTGAGGACCGGATCGTCGTCAAGGCCGTCGAGGCCGAGCAGACCACCGCCTCCGGTCTGGTCATCCCGGACACCGCCAAGGAGAAGCCCCAGGAGGGCGAGGTCCTGGCGCTCGGCCCGGGTCGCATCGACGACAAGGGCAACCGCGTCCCGCTCGACGTCGCCGTGGGCGACAAGGTCATCTACAGCAAGTACGGCGGCACCGAGGTGAAGTACGCCGGCGAGGAGTACCTCATCCTCTCGGCTCGCGACATCCTCGCGGTCATCGCCTGACGTCATCCGTCTCGCATCAACGCGGCCGGGCCGACGGGGTTTATCAAGTCCTAGGCCCCGGCCGCGTTCTGCGTACTAGGGAGTAAATGCATATGCCGAAGATCCTGGAGTTCGACGAGAACGCCCGCCGCGCCCTCGAGCGTGGCGTCGACGCCCTCGCCAACGCCGTCAAGGTGACGCTGGGCCCCAAGGGCCGCTACGTCGTCCTCGACAAGAAGTGGGGCGCTCCGACCATCACCAACGACGGTGTCACCGTCGCGCGTGAGATCGAGCTGGACGACCCGTTCGAGAACCTTGGTGCTCAGCTCACCAAGGAGGTTGCGACCAAGACCAACGACATCGCTGGTGACGGTACGACCACCGCGACCGTCCTCGCCCAGGCGATGGTCCACGAGGGTCTGCGCGCGGTTGCCGCCGGTGCGAACCCGATGAGCCTCAAGCGCGGTATGGACGCCGCCGCGGCCGCCGTCGGCGACGCCCTGCGTGCTGCCGCCCGTGAGGTCGTCGACGAGTCCGACATGGCCTCGGTCGCCACCATCTCCTCCCGCGACGCGAAGATCGGCGAGATCCTCGCCGAGGCCTTCGCGAAGGTGGGCAAGGACGGTGTCATCACCGTCGAGGAGTCCAACACCACGGGCACCGAGCTCGAGTTCACCGAGGGCATGCAGTTCGACAAGGGCTACATCTCTCAGTACTTCGTGACCGACCAGGAGCGGATGGAGGCCGTCATCGACGACCCGCTGATCCTGCTCGTCCAGGGCAAGATCAGCTCCATCCAGGAGCTCCTGCCGCTGCTGGAGAAGGTCATCGCCGCCGGCAAGCCGCTGTTCATCATCGCCGAGGACGTCGAGGGCGAAGCCCTCTCCACCCTGGTCGTGAACAAGATCAAGGGCACCTTCAACGCGACCGCCGTCAAGGCGCCCGCGTTCGGTGACCGCCGCAAGGCCATGCTGCAGGACATCGCGATCCTCACCGGCGCGCAGGTCGTCGCCGAGGAGGTCGGCCTCAAGCTCGACCAGGTCGGTCTCGAGGTGCTCGGCACCGCTCGCCGGATCACGGTCACGAAGGACAACACCACGATCGTCGAGGGCGGCGGCGACGCTGCCGCGGTCGAGGGTCGCGTCAACGAGATCAAGTCCGAGATCGAGCGGACCGACTCCGACTGGGACCGCGAGAAGCTCCAGGAGCGCCTCGCGAAGCTCGCCGGTGGCGTCTGCGTGATCAAGGTCGGCGCTCACACCGAGGTGGAGCTCAAGGAGAAGAAGCACCGCATCGAGGACGCTGTCTCCGCGACCCGCGCCGCCATCGAGGAGGGCATCGTCGCCGGCGGTGGATCCGCGCTGATCCACGCCGTCTCCGTCCTGGAGAAGGACCTCGGCCTCGAGGGCGACGAGGCGGTCGGCGTACGCGTCGTTCGCAAGGCCGCTGACGAGCCGCTGCGCTGGATCGCCGAGAACGGTGGCGACAACGGCTACGTCATCACCACCAAGGTCCGCGAGCTCGGTGTCGGGCAGGGCTTCAACGCCGCCACGGGTGAATACGGCGACCTGGTCGCCCAGGGCGTCATCGACCCCGTCAAGGTCACCCGCTCCGCGCTGATCAACGCCACCTCGATCGCGGGCATGCTGCTCACGACCGAGACCCTGGTCGTCGACAAGCCGGAAGAGGACGAGGCGCCCGCGGGCGGTCACGGCCACGGTCACGGCCACTGACGAATAGCCGAGTCGGCGCATCTTGCCCCGTGCTTCGCGAAGCGAAGCGAGCGAAAGGGGCGGGATGCGCCGACTCGGCGATTTCAGCGAACGATCAGCGAGTCGAGATCGACGTCGTCGGAGAGCACGTTCATGTCGACGTACGCCTCGTCCGCGCTGCCCACGCCGTCGAGCCGATCCCGGTTGGAGTACTGCCAGACGGTCCAGCCCCGTCCGTCGGGCACCCGGGGCGGCCAGGCGACGGAGCGGAACCAGATGGGGTTGTCGGGGTAGAGGTCGACCAGGTAGGCGCGGTAGGCCGACGGGGTGGTGTAGATGACCGGCGCGATGCCGTAGTGCGCCTCGAGCTTGGCGAGCAGCGGGTCCAGGATGGCGCGGACCTCGGTGGCGGGCGGCAGGTTCCCCTTGAAGGAGCCATAGGGCTCCAGGTCGACGACCGGGGCGAGAGTGCCGGCCACGCGGGGCACCGTGGCGATCATGTTGTGCGCCTGGTCGGCGCCCGGGCTCTCGAAGCTCATGAAGTGGTAGGCGCCGGTCGCGATTCCGGCTCGCCGGGCCTCGGCCCAGTTGGCGGTGAAGCGCGTGTCCACGTGCGCAGAGCCCTCGGTCGCCTTGATCCAGGCGAAGTCGATGTCCTGCTCGGCGACCCGCGGCCAGTCGACGGTGCCGTTGTGGTGGGAGACGTCGATGCCGCGTACGTCGTACTTGGCCGCGAACAGACGGGTCGGCATCACGACCCCGGTGCAGACCAGCGCGGTCATGATCAGGGCGAGGCAGACGACGACGGCGGAGCCGATCAGGACGCGTCGACGGCGGGCGGGGGCGAGGGGCACCGCGGAACCGTACCGGTTCTCACAGCTCTTCGAGCAGCTTCTCCATGATGTCGATCTCGACCGACTGGGTGGCCTCGACGTCCATCGCCATCTCGATCGCCAGCGCGTCGCTGCCCTTGGAGGCCATCGGCTCGGCCATCTCCAGGGCGCCCTGGTGGTGCCGGATCATCCCGGTCAGGAAGAGCCGGTCGAACTCATCGCCGCGGGCCTTGCCCAGCTCGCTCATCTGATCCGGCGTGAGCATCCCGGCCATGGTGTGCGCGGGGTCAGAGGCACGCGGCACCCGCAGCCCGCGGGTGTTGAGCCATCCGCTCATCGCCACGATCTCGGGGCCCTGGGCCGACTCGATGCGCTTGGCCAAGGAGACGACCTCGGGGTGGACGCCGTGCTCGCGCGCCAGCCGGGTCATCTCCAGCGCCTGGGCGTGGTGCGGGATCATCATCGTCACGAAGTCGGCATCGGTCTGGGTCCACGGGTCCGTGGCAGCGGCCGAGGGTGAGATCGTCGCCGCGGCCTCACCCGGCGCACCGCCCTGGACCACGGGAGCCGACTGGGTGGCCGCCTCCGGGCTGGGCGAGTGCCCGACGTGCTCGCCATGCCCGCCGTCCGAGGAACCTCCGCACCCGCCGAGTGAGATCGCCGCGAACACGACACCCGATGTGATGACACCCAACCGCCTACCGCGCACGTGTCTCCTTCCGAGATCCCGCAGAGGTGAACAATTTATTCATATTCCATGCCTCCCGTGTACGACTTTTACTAAAGTTGAGAGGTCCTGCCCGTGCCACCCCACGGCGGCCGACTCGGAAGGCTTGCGAACATGAGGCTTAGACGACCCACCCAATACCTGGCCCCCATCGCGGTGGTCATGGTTGTCGCAGGAGGGCTGGCCGTCGCCGCCCCGTCCTCCGCAGACGAGTCCCACACCCACGGCAACGAGACCACCGAGGCTCCCGAAGCCCAGACGAGCTGCACCGCCGAGGAGAAGCAGGCGATCACCAAGCTCGGTGACAACTTCGCCTCCGCCTGCGTCGCCGGCAACGACCTCGCCCAGCTGGGCGCCAACAATCCGGTCGTGCCCGCAGGCGAGTCCGACGGCACACCCAACATGCACCTGATCGCCAACATCCCCAAGTCGGGTGCCTTCACACCCGCCAACGCCCTCAACAGCGACCTCGCCTTCCAAGGGCGCTACGCGTTCGCGGGCAACTACATCGGGTTCAACGTCATCGACATCAAGAACCCGAAGAAGCCGAAGCTCGTCAAGCAGTACGTCTGCCCCGGGTCCCAGAACGACATCTCCGTCTACGACGACCTGCTGGTCCTCTCCGTCGACTCCAGCCGCAGCAACAACACCTGCGACAACGTGGCGCAGTCGGCCGAGATCAAGGAGTCGTGGGAAGGCCTTCGCGTCTTCGACATCAGCAACCCGAGAGACCCGGAGTACGTCGCGGCGGTCGAGACCAAGTGCGGCTCGCACACCCACTCGCTGGCACCGAGCAAGGACGGGCGGGCGGTCTATGCGTACGTCTCCTCCTACGGTCCCCGCGCGACGTACCCCGACTGCCAGCCCCCGCACGACAAGATCAGCGTCGTGAAGATCCCGAAGCGCGCGCCCGAGCGCGCTGCGGTGGTCAACGAGCCGGTGCTGTTCCCCGACGGCGGCTACACCAACACCGCCGGCTGCCACGACATCACCACCTACCCGTCCAAGGACATCGCCGCCGGAGCCTGCATGGGTGACGGCATCCTGATGGACATCTCCGACCGCGAGAACCCGGTGGTGACCGAGCAGGTCACCGACACCGCGAACTTCGCGTTCTGGCACTCGGCCACCTTCAACAACACCGGCACCAAGGTCGTCTTCACCGACGAGCTCGGCGGCGGTGGTGCGCCGACCTGCAACCCGGAGACCGGGATGGAGAAGGGCGCCAACGGCATCTACGACATCGAGGGCGGCCAGCTCGTCTTCAAGTCCTACTACAAGATCCCGCGCACCCAGTCCAACACCGAGAACTGCGTCGCCCACAACGGCTCGCTGATCCCGGTCAAGGGCAAGGACATCATGGTGCAGGCCTGGTATCAGGGCGGTGTGTCGGTCTACGACTTCACCGACTCGGCCAACCCGAAGGAGATCGCCTGGTTCGACCGTGGTCCGTTCGAGGACACCACGACCATCGCCGGGCCCTGGTCGACCTACTACTACAACGGCTACATCTACTCCAACGAGATCCAGCGCGGCTTCGACGTCTTCGACCTGCGTGACCCCCGGGTCGCCTCGGCGAAGCGGGTCAGGTTCGATGAGCTGAACGTCCAGGCTCAGCCCTCCTACTGATTGATAGCCGAGTCGGCGCATCCTGGGGCGGGATGCGCCGACTCGGCGATTTCAAGGAAAGACCAGCTGATCGCAACCTCCTGGTCACCACAAGACGCCATGGTTCCCCTCGATGACCGAGACCGTTGCCTCCGACAGGACCGGCCGGGCAGACGCGACCCGGCTGATCCAGCGCGGCGCGGTCGAATGGGTGATCGCAGCCCTCCTCGCGCTCCTTCTCCTGAGGCTCCTGTGGAGCCTGATGAGAAACGAGAACCTGCTCCCGGGCGCAGTGGTCGGCTATCTGCTCCACCCGGACGTCCTCGCCGGAGTCTGGCTCACGATCCGGCTGACCGTGCTGGTCTTCGCGGCGGCCTGGGCGATCGGACTCGTCGCGACCTGGATGGAGAGGTCGGGCAACCCGGTGCTGGGCGGGATCGCGGCTGCGTACGTCTGGGTCTTCGGCAGCATCCCGGTGCTCGTCCAGCTGCTGCTGTGGAGCAACATCGCGCTGATCTTTCCCGACATCACCTTCGGGATCCCTGGGGTGCACATCGACGCGGTCCGGCTGGTCACGCCGGTCTACGCGGCGATCGCGGGGCTGGCGCTGGCGACGGGAGCGTACGCGGCGAAGGCTCTCCCGGGCGGTGACCGACTGACCGCGCTGGGCGACCTCCTGGTGACGACGCTCCAGGTGACGAGCCTGGTCTCTGTGCTCTCGATCACCGACCTGCTCGGGGTGGTCCGGGCGCTCGAGGAGCGCAATCACCTGATCATCCCGCTGCTGGTGGTGGCCGCGATCTGGTACCTCGTCCTGGTCACCGCGGCCCGCGGTGCGATCCGTCTGGCCCGGCTCGCTCGCGTGACGGGTTAGCCGCACCGACGGTAAACCCGAGGGTAAAAGTCAGCGACCATTGCAAGACCTGGCAACGCAAGTCTTTGTAGAGTGCAGCGCGTGACTTTCGAGCAGGCCTGGCAACGGTGGCGCGATGAGCGGGAAGCCGGGCTGAGAAGTCCCGAAGGCTTCCTGGCGATCACCGGCCTGCACTGGCTGGGCCGCAGGCCGGTGCGGTTCCCCGGCCTCCCGGGTGTCTGGTCGACCGGTCCGGAGGGCGCCGTCGTCGAGCTCGGCGAGGGTGAGTGGCTCGAGCTCGGTGGTGCCAAGCTCGCCGGCCGGCACGTCTTCGGTCACGTGGATCCCGTCGGCGTGATCGCGACCTTCGACGGCGGGACGGTCGAGGTCGCCGACCGCTTCGGCACCCCGGTGCTGCGGCCGCGGCAGCCCGACGGGCCGTTCCTGCGTGACTACACCGGCACGCCGACGTACGCTCCGGACCCGGCGTGGCAGGTCAGGGCCACCTTCACCGCCTACGAGACGAGCCGCCCGATCTCTGTCGGCTCCGTGGTCGAGGGCCGTTCGAGCGTCATCGACGCCGTGGGGGAGGTCGCGTTCGAGGCGGGTGGCCGCCCGCAGCGGCTGATCGCGTTCGACGGTGGCGACGGCGAGCTGTGGCTGCTGTTCACCGACGAGACCAGCGGCGTGACGACCTACGCCGCCTGCCGCCAGCTCGCCGTCGAGCCGCCGGTCAACGGCACCGTCCTCCTCGACTTCAACCGCGCCGCCAACATGCCCTGCGCCTACACGATCCACGCCACCTGCCCGCTCCCGCCCGCCAGCAACCACATCGATGTCCTCGTCGAGGCGGGCGAGCAGACCCCACCCCGTCCACCGGCGGACTGAAGGTTTAACCGTGAGTAACGGACCAGAAACAGCGAAACAGGCAGACTAGGGCCTATGGCGGGGACGATGTTGTGGAGAGTGCGTACGACGCTGCCGGACCGACCGGGCACGCTGGCGGCGCTGGCACAGCGCTGCGGTGAGGCCGGGGTCAACATCCTGGGGATGCAGATCTTCCCCGGGCTGGCGGAGGTGACCGACGAGTTCGTGCTGCGTACGCCACCGGGCTGGGACGACCTGCGGGTGGCCGAGCTGCTCGCCTCCGCGGGCGGGTGCGACATGGTGATCCAGCCCGCCAACGAGGCTGCCCTCGCCGACCAGCCGACGCGCTACGTCCAGGCCGCACGGCATGTCCTGGAGCGGCCGATGTCGTTCCCGGAGGTGGTCGCCCAGCTCTTCGACGCCGAGGCCGAGGCCCCGCCCGGGGTCGTCCACGACACCATGGAGCTGCGGGTCGCCGACGTCGACGTCCAGCTGCACCGCACCGCCCCCTTCACCGCGACCGAGCACGCCCGCGGCTCCGCGATGGCCGACCTGGTCAACGACGTCCTCGACCGCAGCCGCGAGTCGGCGGCGATCGGCACCACCCCGCCCGTACGCCGCCTGGGCACCGGAAGCACCCCCGACCTCGTCGTCACCGGAGAGACCGTCACCGCCCTGATCGACGGCGTCGCCGTCGGCATCGGCGAGGTCCTGGCCCCGACCGAGGACGACGAGAACGTACGCATCGTCAACCTGCGCGTCGATCCGGCCTGGCAGCGTCGCGGCATCGGCACCCGGCTGCTGGTCGACACCGCCAGGCTCGCGCACATGCTCGGCGCCGACGAGATCCTGCTCACCACCCAGTCCGACAACCAGGCCGTGCTGCCCATGGTTCTCGCCGCCGGCATGCGCGGTCGGATCCGGATGGCCGGCGACCTGCTGACCGTCAAGGTGCCGGTGCGGGACCTCAAGCCGCTGAGCAGGTAGGAAGGAATACCCGGTTAACCGGGTATTCCCGCACTTCTCTGGCATTGCAACACCTGAGAAGTGCGGGAATTGCCAGAGAAGTCTCGCCGTTTCGGCGATCTCCGGGGCCCGGCCGTAACATTTCTCCATGGAGATCCCGGAGAAGTTCGCGACGCTCGGCCTCACCTACGACGACGTACTCCTGATGCCTGGATACTCGGATCTGGCGCCGTCTGACATCGATACGACCTCCCGGCTGACCCGCGAGATCAACCTGCGGGTCCCGCTGATCTCCGCGGCGATGGACACCGTGACCGAGTCCCGGATGGCGATCGCGATGGCGCGCCAGGGCGGCATCGGGGTTCTCCACCGCAACCTGAGCATCGAGGATCAGGCCTACCAGGTCGACCTGGTCAAGCGCACCCAGACCGGGATCATCTCCAACCCGGTCACCATCGGCCCCGACGCGACGCTGGAGCAGCTCGACAAGCTCGCCGGCGAATACCGGATCTCCGGCTTCCCCGTCGTCGACGTCGACCAGAAGCTGATCGGCATCATCACCAACCGCGACCTCCGGTTCACCCCGGTCGCGGAGTGGGCGACCACGAAGGTCAACGAGGTGATGACCTCCAAGGATCTGATCACCGGTCCCGCCGAGATCTCGCGCGAAGAGGCCACCAAGCTGCTGCGTCAGCACAAGCTCGAGCGGCTTCCGCTGGTCGACACCGACGGCCGCATCACCGGCCTGATCACCGTCAAGGACTTCGTGAAGTCCGAGCAGTTCCCCGATGCCTCCAAGGACGCTCAGGGCCGGCTGCTCGTCGGCGCCGCGATCGGCTACTTCGGCGACGCCTGGGAGCGGGCCACCACCCTGATCGAGGCCGGTGTCGACGTGCTGGTCGCGGACACGGCTCACGGCAACGTACGCATGCTGATCGACATGGTCCGCCGCCTCAAGACCGACCCGGCCACCAAGCACGTCCAGGTCATCGGCGGCAACGTCGCCACCAAGGAAGGCGCGCAGAGCTTCGTCGACGCGGGCGCCGACGCGGTCAAGGTCGGGGTCGGCCCGGGCTCGATCTGCACCACCCGCGTCGTCACCGGCGTCGGTGTCCCGCAGATCTCCGCTGTCTACGAGGCATCGCTGGCCTGCAAGCCCGCCGGCGTTCCGGTGATCGCCGACGGCGGTCTGCGCTACTCCGGCGAGATCGGCAAGGCCATCGTCGCCGGCGCCGACACGGTGATGCTCGGCTCGATGCTCGCCGGCACCGAGGAGACCCCCGGTGACACGGTCCTGATCAACGGCAAGCAGTTCAAGGCCTACCGCGGCATGGGCTCCATGGGCGCGATGTCGAGCCGCGGCAAGAAGTCCTTCTCCAAGGACCGCTACTTCCAGGCCGAGGTCACCGACGACGACATGATCGTCCCCGAGGGTGTCGAGGGTCAGGTCGCCTACAAGGGCTCGCTGGCCACCGTCGCCCACCAGCTCACCGGCGGCCTGCACCAGACCATGTTCTACGTCGGCGCGCGCACCATCCCCGAGCTCCAGAGCCAGGGCCGCTTCATGCGGATCACCTCGGCCTCGCTCAAGGAGAGCCACCCGCACGACATCCAGGTCACCGCAGAGGCGCCCAACTACCACCTCTGAACCGCGTATCGAGAACTACGTCTCGCGCGACAACTTCATCACGAAGTGGTCTTTTCGGGCACGAATCCGGACCCGTCGGAGTTGAATCCCAGTGCTGTATCTGGGGCTTGCATTCTGAACCTTCCGGGAGGACCCATGACCGTCGTCGACACCGAGACCTTCGCCCAGGAGTGGGCGGCGTGGCACGAGGAGCACGAGAAGAGGCGAGCCTCGGCCCACGGGTTCCTCGCGATCACCTCGATCCGCTGGCTCGGCGAGGAGCCGGAGACGTACGACGACGTGCCCGGCGCCTGGTCGAGCGGCCCTGAGGGCATCGTGGTCTCGCTGGCCCCGGGCGAGTCGCTGACCGTCGACGGGGTCGAGGTCACCGGCCGGCACTCCTTCGGCGTCATCGACGAGCGCGGCGGGATCACCGCCGAGTTCGGCGACGCAGTCGTCGAGATCGCCAGGCGCGGCGGAAGCGACATGATCCGCCCCCGCCACCCCGACAACCCGGTCCTGACCGGCTACCGCGGGACCGAGGCGTACGCGCCGGACCCGCGCTGGGCCGTGCCCGGGCGCTTCGTCGCCTACGAGACGCCTGTGCCGACCACTGTGGGCTCGGTCGTCGACGGCCTCGAGCACGTCTACGAGGCCGTCGGCGAGATCGAGTTCGAGGTGGGCGGTGCCGTGCACAGCCTCATCGCCTTCCCCGGCTTCGCGCCCGGCTCTCTGCACGTGCTGTTCGTGGACGAGACCTCGGGAAAGACGACGTACGCCGCCAACCGCTCGCTCTCCGTCGGCGCTCCTGACGCGGATGGCAACGTGGTGATCGACTTCAACCGCGCGACCAACCTGCCGTGCGCCTACACCGACCACGCCACCTGCCCGCTCCCGCCGGCCGGCAACCGGCTCCCGGTCGCGGTCGAGGCGGGGGAGAAGATTCCCGCCTGACCGCGCGGTCAGGCGCGGCGGGGCAGCCCGACGGAAACCAACAGCGCCGCGACCAGGACGAGCACGGCGTTGACCGCGATCGCCACCTGGAGAGCCCCGAGCGAGGCGACTCCGCCGGCGGCGGTGGCGACGGTGGACATGATCGGGATGCCGAGCGCGATCGCGACCTGCTGGGTCATCATCGCCAGCCCGGTGGCCAGGCCCTGCTCGTGGTCGGGGAGCCCGGAGGTCGCCGCGACCATGAACCCGACGATCGCGGCGACGTGCCCGATGGCGCCGATGAAGTTCATCAGGCCGATGAACCACAGCCAGCCGACCGAGGGCCCGATCAGGACGAGCGCGCCGGTGGTGACCGCCTGGATCGCGAGTCCGCCCGCCACGGTGTTGCGTACGCCGAAGGCCTCGATCACCCGCGAGCCGACGGATCCGCCGATGATCGCCCCTGCCCCCATCGCGACGAGCATCAACCCGGTCTGCAGGGCGTCGAGGCCGAGGACGTGCTGCAGATACATCGTCAGTACGAAGACCAGCGACGACTCGAAGGCGAAGGTCGCGAAGCCGGCGATGTTGCCGAAGCCGATGGTGCGGCGGGTCAGGATCTGGAGCGGCACCAGCGGGTGCGGGTGCGTGGACTCGGCCCGCCAGAACACGACCAGCAGCACCACCGCGGCGCCGATCGACGCCAGCCCCCACACGTCGGCGATGCCCGCCTCGCCCAGCCGGGTCGCGCCGTAGACCAGTGCGAGCAGCCCGGACGTCACCAGCACAGCGCCCGGGAGGTCGAGCCGCGACCGCTCCCGGTCGGCGGAGTCACGCAGCACGAACGGCGCGACGGCGACCACCAGCAACGCGATCGGCACGTTGACCAGGAACGCCCAGCGCCACGACAGCAGATCGGTGAGTACGCCACCGAGCACCGCCCCGGCGGTGAACCCGGTCGACATCACCACGCTGTTCAGCCCCAGCGCACGCTGGCGCAGCGGCCCCTCCGGGAAGGAGACGGTGAGCAAGGAGAGCGCGGCCGGGGTGACCGCGGCGGTCGCGAGGCCCTGGGCGACGCGCGCGGTGAGCAGCAGCTCGGGTGAGGTGGCGACCCCGCCGAGCAGGGAGGCTGCGCCGAGCGCGACCATGCCGATCAGGAAGACCCGCCGCCGGCCGACGTAGTCGCCGATCCGGCCGAAGAGCAGCGTGAACCCGGCCGCGCACAGCGCGAAGGCGGTCGCGATCCACTGCACGTCGGCCTCGGCGAAGCCGAGGCTGGCGCCGACGGTCGGCAGCGCCACGTTGAGGATCGAGAAGTCGACGGTGAGGGTGAACTGGGAGGCGAGCAGCAGCAGGAGCACCAGCAGCTGTCCGCGGGTCATGGCGGCCGGGCGCACGGGCTCGGCCTGCTTGGTGAGGGTCATGACATCAACGCTCTGGCAGATGACGTACGCCAGCCAGACACCTGTCCTGCCACCCACCCGCGTGCCTGTCACTGACAGGGTCAGGAAGAAATCGCCGGCCGGCCGCACTATAGGAACCATGACGACCGAGCTCGGAGAGTTCCTGCGCAGCCGCCGGGCGGCGATCAGTCCCGAGGACGCCGGGCTGGTGTCCTACGGCGCCCGCCGCGTGCCCGGGCTCCGGCGTGAGGAGCTGGCGATGCTGGCCGGCGTCTCGCCGACCTACTACACCCGGCTCGAGCAGGCCGACCACCACAACGCCTCCGACTCGGTGATCGACTCGCTCGCCCGGGCACTGCGGCTGAGCGCGGAGGAGCACGACCACCTGCGCCGCCTGGCCCGTCCGGTCGAGACGGTCCCGGCGAGCGGTCGCCTCGAGGAGCCACGGCCGAGCGCGGTCGCAATGTTGATGGACTACCCCGGCCCGGCGCTCATCATCGACCACGCGAACTACGTGCTCGCCTGGAACGACCTCGGTCACCGCCTCTACGGTCACGGGCTGGACTTCGACGCCCCGTATGCGGGCCGTTCCCAACGACCCAACCTGGTCCGACGGTTCTTCCTCGAGCCTGCCGGGCCCGAGCTCTTCGTCGACCCCGAGGGCACTGCGTTGCAGATGGTCGGGTTCCTGCGCTACTCCTCGGGTCTGCACCCCGACGATCACATCCTCAGCTGCCTGGTCGGGGAGCTCGTCCAGCGCAGCGACCTGTTCGCCGAACTGTGGGCGGAGCATCCGGTGATGGACTGCGGCTACGGGATCAAGCGGCTGCGGCACCCGGTGGCGGGACGGATGGATCTGGAGTACGAGGCGATGGTGCTGCCCGAGACCAGCCAGCGGCTCGCGCTCTATCGGGCCGAGCCCGGCTCGCCCTCAGCGGCCGCGCTCGCCACGCTGGCCACGATGTCGTCGGTCGATCAGGTGGGCGGAAGCAGCGGTCGCGGCGGCAGCGGGGACGAGTAGACGACGCTGGTGGTGACGCTGCCGAGGGTGCCGATCCTGCCGCTGATCTGTTCCAGGTGCTTCATGGTGGTGGCGACGACCTTCATGATGAAGCAGTCGTCGCCGGTGACGTGGTGGGCCTCGATGACCTCGGGCAGGTCGGCGAGCAGCTTGTGGAGCGGGTCGTAGTTGCTGCTGGGATAGCGCAGGCGCAGGTAGGCCAGGATCGTGAAGCCGAGCCGCTCCGGGTCGACCTGGGCGCCGTAGCCGGAGATGACGCCGGACTCCTCGAGCCGACGCACCCGCTCGGCGGCGGCGCTGTGGCTCATGTTGATGTGCCGTGCGAGCTCGGCGATGCTCTGCCGTCCGTTGGCCTGGAGCGATTTCAGGATGGCCGTATCGACCTTGTCGGGCTCGAAAGGGAGATTCACGGGCACCTCGCAAGAATGCCATGAAATCGAAGGCGTTCCGGCCGAGATGCCGAGGAACGGACCTTCAGATGGGGTTCGGGCGTCAGTACGGTTCAGGCATGATCTTCCCCACCGTCTTCGTCGCTTCCGTCTCGCACTTCGCGAGCAAGCTCGCCTTCGAGACCGACGCCTCAGATGTGTACGCCGACCAGGCCGAAGGTGCCCGCTTCGTGCTGGTCGACTCCCGTGGAGAGGCCGCCTGGGTGCAGGGCCGCATCGTGGGGGCTCTCCACCTGCCGACCGCCGAGATTGCCACCCGCGCCACCGAGGAGATCCCCCTGGACATGCCCGTGGTGACGTACTGCTGGGGGCCGGGCTGCAACGGCGGGACCCGGGCAGCCCTGGAGTTCGCGAAGCTGGGATACCAGGTCAAGGAGATGATCGGCGGCTTCGAGTACTGGGCCCGCGAGGGCTATCCCGTCGAGGACGAGCGTGGCCCCGTGCTTCGCGCCAAGGACCCGCTGACGGCGCCGCTGGACACCATCTCCTGTGCCTGCTGACGATGTCTGGATCCGTCCTGTCCACGAGGGCGACCCGCCCGAGTTGGTCGAGCTGATCCGGGAGCACGCCTGCCGGTGACCGCACCGACCGGCTGAGCGCTCACAGGTCCTTCGCATACGTCGCCGGGGGAGCGCCCACGACGTCCCGGAACGTACGCACCAGATGGGCCTGGTCGCTGAAGTCGAGCTCCGCGGCGACCGCGGCCCAGTCGACCTCGCCGGAGTGGGCGCGGGCGGCGACCTCCAGTACGCGGAACCGCTGCACGACCCACTTCGGGCCGATCCCGACGTACTCGCTGAACAGGCGCTGCAGCGACCGCAGGCTCACCCCGGCACGGTCGGCGAGCTGCTCGGCCCGGGTGATCGAGCGGTCGTCCTCGGCGAGGGTCGCCCAGCGGCGTACGTCCTCGGCGACCGGGTCCGTGGGGAGGCCGACCTCGAGGAGGTAGGACTCCATCGCGGCGACCATCTCCGCCGGGTCCGTCGAGGTGAGGATCCGCTCGGCCGCCGGCCGGTCGTCGACGCCGAGCAGGTCCTGCGCGGGGACTACCTGGTCGGCGATCGCGCTGACCCGGCTGCCGAGCACCGGGCGGAAGAGACCGGGCAGGAACGAGAGGCCGAGCGTGTGGGCCCGGCCGGTCAGGTGCCGCATGAACGGCTTACGGCCGATCCCGTGCACCAGCAGCCGACCGTCCTCGGCGGCGACGTGGATCCGCGGCTGCGGGATGACCTGCTGGTCGTGCGGGTGCTCGAGCTCCCAGCCGACGTACCAGTGGTAGTCGACGTGTCCCGCCAGCGCCGGTGAGACCGCGAATCGCTCGGTGGTGATCGTCCGGGCCGCCGTCACCGGGCGCACGATCGCGTCGGGATAGCCCCTGCCCTGCGTGTCGTCGGCCATGCCGCCAACGATATGGCGCGTTCCTTCAATCCCGCGTCCCTGCTCCCGGAGCAGGCTGGGCCCATGAGCGAACAGAGCACCGACAAGACCTACGGCAACAAGGCGAGCACCACGATGACCGTCGCGCGCTGGCACGAGGCGGCCTACGTCGACATCGACGGCGAAGGCACCAAGATGGGCGACGACGTCTACATCCCCCACCGCGGCCTGACCACCGCCGAGACCGACTACACCTACGCCGGCGAGATCCAGGGCACGGGCGTCGCCCGGATGATCGGCGCCTACGGCAACCCTGCCGGCGGCGCGGTCTTCGAGGCGTACGAGCAGTTCACCGGCTCCATCGCCGGCCAGGAGGGCTCGTGCGTGTGGCGGATCAGCGGGACGTACGCCGATGCCACCGTCCGCTCCCACCTCACCGTCATCCCCGGTCTCGGTACCGGCGGCCTCGAAGGTCTCGTCGGCGAGGCCGACATGGTCCTCTCCGAGGAGGGTGGCGGCGAGGCGTACGGCTTCGCCCTCTCCTACGACTGGAGCTGAACTCGTCCCGCGTCGACCCGGGGGCGGGGGACGCGGGCGGCGGAGGACTGGCCGAGCCAGGAGGGCAGGGCGTGGCGTACCTCCTGGGCGGCGGCGATGGTGACCATCTCGGCTCGGAGCGCCATCGGCCAGGCGAGGTCGCCGCGCCAGATCTCGGTCAGCGTACGCAGGCTGGCGGTGAGCCGTGCGTCGACCTCGAACCCGGGGTCGAAGTCGCAGACCTCGACCTGGTCGGCGGCCACCATCAGCCACCAGCGGGCGACCTTGGGGTCGACGTCGGTGAGCCGGAACTCGACCACGGTGCGCTGCTCCGGCCACACGTCGATCGGGATCGTGCGGCGCATGTCCCACAGGAGCAGGTGGGGATCGAGGTCGGCCTGACCCAGTGAGCCGACCCAGCGCGCACCCCACTCGTTGAGCGCGGTGACGACCGTGGCGAGCTCCTGGCCGCTGGCGGTGAGGTGGTAGGAGGTCCGCTGCCCCTCGCCGCGCCGCTGGATGATGCCCGCCCGCTCCAGGGTCCGCAGGCGCTTGGAGAGCAGGGCGGGCGACATCTTGGGCACACCCCGGCGCAGCTCGTTGAAGTGGGTGCTGCCGAGCAGAAGCTCGCGTACGACGAGCAGCGTCCACCGCTCGTCGAGCACCTCCATGGCTTTCGCCATCGGACAGAACTGGCCGTACCCCGCCATTGGACCGCCTCCCCCTTGTGCAGCCCGAGATCCCTGTCCGTTCAGTAGACCGCTATCGACGACGGGCGGCAAGTACAGATAAGGAACTATCCGGGGCGGCGGCGCGGGGGCGATGCTGGAGGCTCCAGACCTTCTCTCGGGTCAGACGTCCGTGGAGGAAGCCATGACCGCAACACCCGTCCAGCCAGACCTGAAGGCCCGCCACCGCGCGATGTGGGGCCTCGGGAACTATGCCCGGGTCGCCGACGAGCTCATCCCCGAGCTCGGCCAGGTGATCGTCGAGGCCTGCGAGATCGGGCCGGGCGACCGCGTACTCGACATCGCCGCCGGCACCGGGAACGCCGCCATCCCCGCCGCCCTCGCCGGTGCGGTGGTGACCGCGAGCGACCTGACGCCCGAGCTGCTCGAGATCGGCCAGGCCCGGGCATCTGGTGAAACAGGTGCGGACGCGATCACGTGGCGCGTCGCCGATGCCGAGAAGCTGCCGTTCGACGACGCCGCCTTCGACGTCGTGATGTCCTGCGTCGGCATCATGTTCGCGCCCTTTCACGAGAAGGCCGCAGCCGAGCTGCTCCGGGTCGTACGGCGCGGCGGCCGGATCGGCCTGGTCAGCTGGACGCCGGAGGGCTTCATCGGCCAGATGTTCGCGACGATGAAGCCGTTCATGCCGCCTCCGCCGGAGGGCGCACAGCCGCCTCCGCGGTGGGGCGACGAGACCTACGTGCGGGGGCTTCTGGGTGAGAGCGTGACCTCCGTCCGGGCCGAGAAGCGAATGGTCGCCATCGACTCGTTCGAGACCGGCGCGGAGTTCCGTGACTTCTTCAAGGCCTGCTACGGGCCGACGATCGTCGCCTATCGCGGGATCGCCGGCGACGAGGACCGGACCGCCGACCTCGACGCCGCGCTCGCCGACCTGGGGGACCGCTACGTCGCGGCCGGGGTGATGAAGTGGGAGTACCTGCTGCTGACCGCTGTGCGTAGCTAGCCGGCTCGGTGCGTGTGGCCTTTCCGATCTCGATCCGGTCCCGTGGAACAATCCGTCATGTGACTGAGATCGAGATCGGCCGGGCCAAGCGAGCACGACGGGCGTACGCCTTCGACGACGTGGCGATCGTGCCGTCCCGGCGCACCCGTGACACCACCGAGGTGAGCACCGACTGGCAGATCGACGCCTACCGCTTCGACATCCCGCTGATCGCCGCGCCGATGGACTCGGTGATGTCGCCCTCGACCGCGATCGCGATGGGCAAGCTCGGCGGCCTCGGGGTGCTCAACCTCGAGGGCGTGTGGACCCGGTACGACGACCCGCAGCCGCTGCTCGACGAGCTGGCCGAGCTGAGCGGTGTCGACGCGACCCGGCGTCTGCAGGAGATCTACGAGGCCCCGATCCGGGCCGAGCTGATCACCGAGCGGCTGCGTGAGGTGCGCGCCTCGGGCGTCACCGTGGCCGGGGCGCTGTCTCCGCAGCGTACGAAGGAGTTCGCCAAGGCCGTCGTCGACGCCGGCGTCGACCTCTTCGTCATCCGCGGCACCACGGTCTCGGCCGAGCACGTCTCCTCGCAGGCCGAGCCGCTCAACCTCAAGGAGTTCATCTACGAGCTCGACGTGCCGGTGATCGTGGGCGGGTGCGCGACCTACCAGGCCGCGCTCCACCTGATGCGCACCGGTGCGGCCGGCGTCCTGGTCGGCTTCGGCGGCGGTGCTGCCCACACGACCCGGACCGTGCTCGGCGTGGCCGTGCCGATGGCCTCCGCGGTGGCCGACGTCGCCGCCGCGCGGCGCGACTACCTGGACGAGTCCGGTGGCCGCTACGTCCACGTCATCGCTGACGGCGCCGTCGGCCGCTCCGGCGACATCGCCAAGGCGATCGCCTGCGGTGCCGACGCGGTCATGGTCGGTAGCCCGTTCGCGCGGGCGACGGATGCCCCCGGCAAGGGATTCCACTGGGGCAACGAGGCCCACCACGCCGACCTGCCCCGCGGCGAGCGCGTCGCCTTCGAGCCCGTCGGCACCTTCGAGGAGGTCCTCTTCGGTCCTTCGCACGTCGCCAACGGCACCATGAACCTCGTCGGCGCCCTCAAGCGCGCCATGGCCACCACCGGCTACACCGACCTCAAGGAGTTCCAGCGGATCGAGGTCGTCGTCGGCTGACGAAACGACAGTTTCGTCACCCACAACTGCTTTCTCGGCACAGTCTCGGCCGTCGGCGGCTGGCTGACAGGCCNCTCCGGGGGCGAAGCTACCCTCGGAGTCCGACCTGGTCGCCACCTACGGGGTGTCGCGCACCGTGGCGCGCGAGGCGGTCACCCGCCTGCGCGCCGAGGGCCTGGTCGAGACCTTCCAGGGGCGCGGCTCCTACGTCCTGGCGGTGCCGGAGCCCTCGCCGTTCGCGCTGGAGTCCTCCGCGATCCGCACCCAGCACGACGTGGTCGACATGGTCGACTTCCGGCTCGGCGTCGAGTGTGAGGCGGCGGCCCTGGCCGCCGCCCATCTCGACGAGCAGGGCTCGGGGGCGATCGAGGCGGCGCTCGCCGCGCTGGCCACCGCGCATCCCGACGGAGCGGTGGAGGCCGACTTCGCCTTCCACCGCGCCGTCGCGGCCGCGACCGGCAACCGCTTCTACCTCGACCTGATGGACTCGCTGGGCCCGATGATGATCATGCTGCCCCGCACCCGGCTCGGTGACGCGTACTCGCCCAGCGACGCGCTCCACGTCGAGCGGGTGCAGCGCGAGCACGACAACATCGCCGCCGCGATCCTCGCCGGTGACGCCGACACCGCCCGGGCCGCGATGCGGGTGCATCTCGGCAGCACCCGCCGGCGCCTGCTGAGCAGCTGAGCTACCTCTGGTGCTCCCCGAGCGGAGTGAAGCAGAACTTCCCGCCCGCGAGCCGCTCCTCGGGCCCCTGCGGGCCGTCGTCGATCGCGTCGCCGAGCAGCTCGGCGGCGTAGACCTCGGAGTCGTCCTTCGGGTGGTAGCCGATCGCCTCACCCTCGGCCAGCGACCACCAGCGCCGGGTGTTGCGGGAGATGCCCCACACCACCCGGAAGCCGGGCTCGGGAGTGGCCAGGCACGCCTCGAGGAGCCGGGCACCGTCGTCGGGCGACATCCACGTCCACAGCGAGCGGCGGTCCCAGGGCTTCTCGAAGCACGAGCCGATCCGCAGCGCGGTCACGTCGATGCCGTAGCGGTCGTGGAAGAGGCTGCCGAGCGCCTCCATCGCGACCTTGCTGACCCCGTAGTAGGTGTCCGGTCGCGGGAAGGCGTCGGCGGCCAGACCCTCGGCGGGTCCCTCGGAGCGCACCGTGTCGAGGTCGTAGAAGCCGGCCGCGTGGTTGCTCGAGGCGAGCACCACGCGTTCCACCCCGGCGTCCCGGGCGGCTTCCAGGACCACCCGGGTGCCGTCGATGTTGGCCGAGAGGATGTCGTTCCACGGGGCCTCGACGCTGATGCCGCCGAGATGGATGATCGCCTCCACGCCCTCGGAGGCGGCGCGCATCGCCGCCTCGTCGGTCACCGAGGCCTCGATGACCTCGACGGCCTCGCCCGCGGCGGGGTCCTCGGGACGTACGACATCGAGGAGGCGAAGCACCCGGCCCTCGCGGGCCAGGCGCGTACGCATCAGCCGGCCGACGCCGCCGCTGGCCCCAGTGATCAGGACAGTCTGCGTCATGCGGTCCGCAGCTCCTCGACGGCGGTGATGTACTCACCCAGGTCGGCGCCGTGCTTGTCGATGACGGACCTCGTCGCCTCGCGCCACGGGGCGAGGTCGCTGATCTCGTTGATCGTGACGCCCTCACCGCGCAGCTTCTCCAGGTCGGCCCCGACCTGGGCGTCCCACTTCTCACGCTGGAACGGGGCGGCCTCGTCGGCGGCCTTCTGGAGCGCCTCCTGGTCCTTGGAATCGAGCCCGTCCCAGGTGTCCTTGTTGATGAGGAGCACCTCGGCGACGCGCATGTGCCGGTCGAGGGTGTAGTTCTTCGCCACCTCGTAGTGGGACGCGGAGTAGTAGGACGGCTCGTTGTTCTCGGCACCGTCGAGCAGCCCGCTCTGCAGCGAGCTGTAGACCTCGCCGTAGTCCATCGGGGTGGGGGAGCCGCCGAGAGCCTTGATGAAGTCGATCTGCACCTGCGACTCCTGGACCCGGATCTTGAGTCCCTTGACGTCCGCCGGCGCCTTGACCGGCTTCTTCGAGGTGTAGAAGCTGCGGGCGCCGGGGTCGAAGTAGCCCAGACCCTTGAAACCGGCACCGTCGGCCTCGCCGAGCAGCTTCTTGCCGCTCTCGCTCTCGAGGAAGCGCCACAGGTGGTCGGCGTCGTCGAAGAGGTACGGCAGGCTGAACAGCCCCATCGCGGGCACGAACTCGCCCATCGGGGCCGAGCTGATCCGGGTCATCTCGATCGACCCCATCTGCACCTGCTCGATCGCGTCGGACTCCTCGCCGAGCTGGGCGTTGGGGTAGACCTGGATCTTGATCCGGCCGTCGCTGTACTTCTCGGCCAGCTCGGCGAACTTCTTGTCGCCCAGCGTGGTCGGGTAGTCGTCGGGGTGGGTCTCGGCCAGCTTGAAGGTCTTCGAGCCGCCACCTCCACCGCCGCTGCCGGCGAGAGACCCGCCGCCACACGCGCTGAGGGCCAGGCCGCCGGCGACCGCTGCGGCACCGAAGGCGCCGGCCTTGAACAGGGAGCGCCGGGCAACCGGCTTGGGGGATGTGGTGTTCACGGTTGGTTCCTTTCGAGTGGTGTGACTACCTGGCCGACTCACTGACCCAGGGCATCGGGGAGGGCGAGGGAGAAGAACGGGACGTAGGTGATCAGCAGCAGGACGATGAGCATCGGGATGAGGAAGAGGCCGACCATCTTGATGACCTTCTCGATGGACGTACGTCCGATGGCACAGCCGACGAAGAGGACGTTGCCGACCGGCGGCGTGATCAGGCCGATGGCCAGGTTGAAGACGAGCATGATCCCGAACTGGACCGGATCCATGCCGAGCCCCGTGGCGACCGGCAGCAGGATCGGCGTCATGATCACAATGAGCGGGGCCATGTCCATGATCGCGCCGAGCACGAGCAGCAGCAGATTGATCAGCAGCAGGACCACGACGATGTTGTCGGAGATGCCGAGGAGGGCGTCGGTGGCCAGCGCCGGCACCTGCAGGAAGGCCAGGAAGTAGCCGAAGGCACCCGCCGCCCCGATGATGAACAGCACCACGCCGAGCGTGCGCAGGGCGCTCTGCAGGATCGGGATCATCGCCTTGAGCGGCAGGTCGCGGTAGACGAAGAAGGTCAGGATGAAGGCGTACAGGCAGGCGATCGCCGCCGACTCGGTCGCGGTGAAGATGCCGCTGAGGATGCCGCCCAGGATGATCACCGGCATCAGCAGGCTGAGCAGGCCCTCGGCGACGATCTTCGGTACGTCCTTGAGCGGGACCAGCTCCTCCTTCGGGTAGCCGCGTTTGACCGCCACGATGTAGGCCATCACCATCAGCGACGCGCCGAGCAGCAGACCGGGGATGACGCCTGCGGTGAACAGGGCACCGATCGAGACGCCGCCCGCGGCCATCGAGTAGATGATCAGGTTGTGGCTCGGCGGGATCATGACCGCCTGGGTGGCGCCGGAGACGGTGACGGCGACCGCGTAGTCGGTGTCGTAGCCGCGCTTCTTCATCATCGGGATCGTCACCGACCCGATCGCGGAGACGTCCGCGACCGAGGAGCCGGACAGGGCGCCGAAGAAGGTGCTGGCGCCGATGTTGACCATCCCGAGGCCGCCGCGGACCCAGCCGACGAGCAGCCCGGCCAGGGCGATCAGGCGGCGGGAGATGCCGCCCGTGCCCATGATCTCGCCGCCGAGGATGAAGAACGGGATGGCCAGCAGGGCGAAGGTGTCGAGACCGGCGACCATCCGCTGGCCGACGGTGGTCAGCGGGAGGCCGATGTAGAGGGCCTCGAAGATGGCGGCCAGGGCGAGAGCGAGGGCGACCGGGACGCGGAGCAGGACGAGGACGGCGAAGCCACCCAGCAGGATGGCGATGGCGAGTGGATCGACGGGCATGGGGGAGTCCTTCGACTTTCGGCGGCTCAGCCGAGCTCGGCTGCATCGTCAGGCTCGGCGTACCGCTGGGTACTGATGCCGAAGGCCTGGAGGACGGTGTAGAGGAGGATCATGGCGCCGGTGACCGGCATCATGAGGTAGAGGACGCTGCGGGGGAGCCCGGTGCCGGCCAGGGTCGCCGTCTGGGCGTCGATGACGAACTGGCTTCCCTGGACGACGAGGAAGAGCCCGAAGGCGAGCAGCAGCACCTGGACGAACCGGTCGATCACCGCCTGGAGCGTCGCCGGGAACTTGTCCACCAGGAAGGTGACCGCGATGTGGGCGCCCTCGCGGAAGCCGATCGCGGCGCCGAGGAAGCCGATCCAGACCAGCAGGATGCGGGCGGTCTCCTCGCTCCAGCTGGGGGAGTTGCTCAGCAGCTCACGGCTGAACACCTGCCACAGCACGATGAGGAGCGTGGCGACCAGGCACAGGATGCAGAAGGCCTCGAAGACCGTGTCGACCGCGCGCCAGGCGCGCTTGAGCGTTCCGTTCTCGTTGCGGGTGTTCATACCGTCATTCCGTCCTCGTCGCGGCGATGGAGACCTTGGTCGCCTCGGCGAGCAGGTGCTGCCTGTCCGCACCCGCCAGACCGAGGTGGTAGAGGTGGATCTGGTCGATCCCGGCATCGACCAGCGCCCGCACATGGCCACCGAAGGCGTCCTCGGTGGTGGGCGGGAGAACGGTGACGTACGCAGCGGCCGCTGCCTTTCCGGAGACCGCCTCGACGAGCCGGCGCCCGGTCTCCACCGAGGCCTCGGTGGTCGGCCAGCAGAAGGAGACGACCAGGTCGACGTCGTCGGCCGTGGTCGGGGTCAGGCCCGGGCTGGCTCCGGTGGCCCAGGGGTCGGGCTGGGCGTGCAGGGCGATCTCGACGACCTCGGGAGCGGCCTCGCGGACGGCCGCGATCACCCGGTGGCGGAGCTCGTCGGCCGCGGCGTGCCGGGAGGCGAGGATCGT
This sequence comes from Nocardioides sp. YIM B13467, assembly GCF_042788075.1. Taxonomy (NCBI): domain Bacteria; kingdom Bacillati; phylum Actinomycetota; class Actinomycetes; order Propionibacteriales; family Nocardioidaceae; genus Nocardioides; species Nocardioides sp. YIM B13467. The sequence continues at coordinate 3,169,617 of NZ_JBHZPJ010000046.1, read as the reverse complement.
CTCCAGGGTCGTCGCCTCCACCATCGCGCCGGCGGCGTCGGCACCTGTCGCGGCACGCAGGGCCGCCACCGTTGCCTCGACATCGAGCCCGCGGCCGGCCCAGTCCTCGCAGCAGCCTGCGCAGCAGCAGATCGAGAGCAGCTGCTGGGTGGCGGCGTCGTAGGCGCCGTCGGTCTTCTCGTGGTGCCCGCCGTGGCCGAAGCCGAGCTGGCCGCACGCCTCCAGGATGGCCGTGCTGGTCGGGGTGTCGCGTACGGCCTCGGCGGCCAGAGTCTCCGCGTAGCGGCGGACGTCCTCGTGGCGGGCGCACAGGGCGTAGGGGTAGCGCTCGCCCCAGCAGTTGACGACCGCGAGGTCCGGATTGGCCTCACCGAGGAGCGTGGAGTGGGTCAGCACGATCCAGGCGGCGACCTCGAACCCCGCCTCGGTGAGGATGGTGGCGGCTTCGCCGTACGGGTCGTCTGCGGCGACCCAGGTCGCGGCGGGCGGCACCAGCCGGGCGCCGGCCCAGGCCCCGGCCCGCACCGGGCGGTAGAGCGCCGCGCTGCGGGCCTCGACGATCCGGTGCTCGGGGTGGAGCGGGGTCGCGGCGCGGGTGGTGTGGTAGGCCGCGGCGAGGGCGACCTTCGTGACTCCGAGGCCTCGGGCGCGATCGACGAAGGTCGGATCGCCGATCACGTCCCAGGGGTATGCATATCCGACGACCGGGACGGTGCCGGTCCTTCCCGAGTCGGTCTGTGTCACCGGTGCCTGCTCCTGCCAGCCGTGTCCGAGGGCGGAGCCGAGTGTGGCCCCGGTCACAGGAGACTGTCAGGATGCGCGATTCGTGTCCAAGCCACTTATCGCATCAGACGATACCCCGAAGGTATCGACTGACCCGTCACCAGCGCGAGGTCACCAGCGCGAGGTGTTCGGTGTGAAATCCGGCTCGAACGAACGCATGTAGACGGTGTCCTCCCGGCGGCGCACGCCGCAGCTCAGGTACTGCTCGTGCAGCTCGCCGAGCAGGTCACGATCGAGCTCTACGCCCAGGCCCGGACCCGTCGGCACCGTGATCGCGCCGTCTTTGAAGTCGAGCACTCCGGGGCGTACGACGTCCTGGGTCTTCCAGGGGTAATGGGTGTCGCAGGCGTAGGTCAGGTTGGGGGTCGCGGCGGCCAGGTGGACCATCGCAGCCAGGGAGACGCCGAGGTGGGAGTTGCTGTGCATCGACAGGCCCAGCCCGAAGGTGTCGGTGATGCCGCCCAGCAGCGCCGACTGGCGCAGCCCGCCCCACAGGTGATGGTCGGAGAGCACGATCTGGACCGCGTCGGCCGCGATCGCCGGCTTGAGGTGCTCGAAGGCGATCACGCACATGTTGGTGGCCAGAGGTACGTCGGTGCGGGCCGAGACCTGTGCCATCCCCTCGATCCCGGGAGTGGGGTCCTCGAGATACTCCACGACGCCGGCCAGCCGCTCGGCTACCTTGACCGAGGTCTCCGGCGTCCAGGCGCCGTTGGGGTCCAGCCGCAGCGGCAGGTCGGGGAAGGCCTCGCGCAGCGCCTCGATCGCGGTGCACTCCTCGTCGGGATGGAACACCCCGCCCTTCAGCTTGAGCGAGCCGAAGCCCCAGCCCTCGACCAGCCGCTTCGCCTGCGCGACGATCTGCTCGGGGTTCAGCGCCTCGCCCCACTCGTCGTCGGGCTGGCCGGGGTGACCGGCCCATTTGTAGAACATGTAGCCGCTGAACGGCACCCGGTCGCGCACCGCGCCGCCGAGCAGGTCGCTCACCGGGCGGCCCGCCTCGCGGGCGACCAGGTCGAGGCAGGCGACCTCGAAGGGGGAGTAGACGGTGTCGACCGCGGAGGAGACGTCGAGCATGCCGCCGAAGGAGGCGCCCGCCCCGCCGGTCTCCTTGCCGAGTACGTCGACGACGAGCCGTCGCAGGCCGTGGGTGTCGTAGGGGTCGGCACCCGGGAGCGCCTGGGCGACGGCGTCGAGCCGGGCGAGATGGGTCTCGTCGGCGTACGTCTCGCCGAGGCCGACCAGGCCGGTGTCGGTGTGGAGCTCGACGATCGCGCGCAGCGCCCATGGCTGGTGCACGCCGACCACGTTGAGCAGCGGCGGGTCCGCGAACGCGACCGGGGTGACGACGACCTTCGAGATGCGGCTGGCGCTGGTCATGCGGTCGGCTTCACGGCGAGGACCGGCACGCCGGCGTCGAGCAGGATGCGCTGGGCGTCGCTGCCCAGCAGCGCCTTGCCGACCGGCGAGCGGCGGCGCAGCCCGATCACGATCAGCCGGGCACCGGTCGAGGCGACCAGGTTGTCGAACGTCTCCACGACGTCGGCGCCGTGCGTGGTGTGGTCGACGCGGGCGCTCACCCCGGCCTCGGCGGCGCGGGCGACGAGCTTCGCGGCCGCGGCCTCGTCGACGAGGTCGGCGTCCACGGTGGCACCGCGGCGCGGGCTGTTGACGATGACGACGTCGTCGCCGCGGGCAGCCGCCTCGGCCAGGCCGGCCTCGAGGGCCGCCTCACCTACCGGTGTGGGTACGTAGCCGATCAGGATGGTCATTGGTGTGCCTCTCTCAGCGGGTCGGGGTGTCGACGTCGTCGCGCTCGGCCGGGGCCGCGGTGACGGTGGCGGCCCTGCGCCGGCCCAGGATCGCCTTGGCGGCGGGCCAGAGGGCGACCAGGACGAAGGCGGCCAGGATGGTGCCCGAGATCGGGCGGGTGAAGAACCCGGTCGGGTCACCGTCGAAGATCAGCATCGAGCGGCGTACGCCGTCCTCCACGATCGAGCCGAGGACGAAGGCGAGCACCAACGGACCGGGCTCGAAGCCGACCTTCTTCATCAGGTAGCCGATCAGGCCGAAGACGATCATCACGAAGATGTCGAAGGTGGAGTTGTTGATCGTGTAGACGCCCAGGATCGTGATCAGCGCGGTGATCGGGGCCAGGATCGCCGGGCGCACCCGCAGGATGCGTACGAAGATGCCGACCAGCGGGATGCTCAGGATCAGCAGGATCAGGTTGCCGATGTACATCGAGTTGATGACGCCCCAGAACAGGTCGGGGCGCTCCTCGACCAGCTGCGGGCCCGGCGAGATGCCGAGGATGAGCAGGGCGCCGAAGAGCATCGCCATCGACGCGTTGGCCGGGATGCCGAGGGTCAGCAGCGGGATGAACGAGGAGGTCGCGGCGGCGTTGTTGGCGCTCTCGGGAGCCGCGACGCCCTCGATGGCACCGCGCCCGAAGCGCTCGGGGTGCTTCGAGACCCGCTTCTCCGTGGCGTACGCGGCCAGGGAGGCCATCACCGCGCCACCACCGGGCAGCACGCCCAGCACGAAGCCGATCAGCGAGCCCCTGCCGATCGCGCCGGAGGACTGCTTGAGGTCCTTGCGGGAGGGCCAGATGTTGGCGACCACGGCGGGCACGTGCGGCTTCCCGTGCCGCTCCTCGAGGTTGTAGAGGATCTCGCCGACGCCGAAGAGACCCATCGCGACGACCACGAAGTCGATGCCCTCGGTCAGCTGCAGGCTGCCGAAGGTGAAGCGCTCGGCGCCGCTGAAGCTGTCGCGGCCGATCGTGGCCAGCAGGAGGCCGAACGCGGCGGCGATCATGGCCTTGAGCTTGTTGCCGTTGCCGATGGTGGCGACCAGCAGGACGCCCAGCAGGGCCAGGGCCGCGTACTCCGGGTCGCCGAAGTTGAGCGCCCAGCCGGCGATCAGCGGGGCCACCAGAGTCAGGCCGAGGATGGAGACGGTCGCGCCGACGAAGGAGCCGATCGCGGCGATGCCGAGGGCGGTGCCGGCCTTTCCCTGCTTGGCGAGGGCGAAGCCGTCGAAGACTGTGACGACCGATGAGGCCTCACCCGGTAGCCGGAGCAGCACCGAGGTGATCGTGCCGCCGTACTGGGCGCCGTAGTAGATGCCCGCCAGCATGATGATCGCGGAGACCGGGTCGATGCTGTAGGTGATCGGCAGCAGGATGGCGATCGTGGCCGCCGGCCCGAGGCCGGGGAGTACGCCGATCAGCATGCCGATGAGCACGCCGATCAGGCAGTAGAGCAGATTCTGCGGTTCGGTGACGAGCCCGAAGCCGTCGAGGAATGCGTTGACGTCCACTGAGGGCTCCGCTCAGAACAGGTGGGGCAGCGGGATGCGCAGCCCGTAGAGGAACAGGAAGTAGAACGCGGCGACGGTGACGACCGACGTGATGATCGTGCTGCGCCAGGACTCGCCGCCGAGGAATCTCAGCCAGACGACGCACAGCAGCAGCGAGGGGATCTCGAAGCCGATCACGGGCAGCAGCAGGGCCAGCACGATGAAGGTGACCAGGCCGACCGCGGGGAGGATGCTGGAGCGGGTGAACTTCTCGCTGTCGGTCAGCCTGCGGCCGACGACGAGCAGCGCCACGGACATCAGGGTGATGGCGATGCTGACCACGAACGGCCACAGGCCGGGCCCCGGCTGGCGCAGCGAACCCAGGCCGTAGCCGTAGGAGAGGACCGCGCCGCCGATGCCGACGACGAGAGCGACGAGCGCACCCACCACCTGGTAGACCGGTCCGCCGGCCGGAGGTCGTTCCTCCTCCAGCTCATGGGCCACCTCGGCCTGGATCTCGGCCAGGATGTCCTGGTCAGGAGAGGGGGTACGTTCGTCGCTCATCGTCTTGCCTTCGTCGTGTGTGGCGGGGGTCAGCTCGCGCCGAGGTTGAGACCGTACTGCTCGACCAGGTCGGCGAACCGCTTCTTGTCCTCCTCGAGCTGGGTCACCACCTCGTCGCCCGAGATCTCCATCGGGGTGAGGCTGTTCTGCTTGTTGAAGGCCTGGTACTCCTCGGTCTTGAACGTCGCCTGCATCGCCTCGGTGATGGCGTCCTTGACCTCGTCCGGGGTGCCCTTCGGGACGGTCATGAAGCGGTACTGCGCGACCTCGACGTCGAGGCCCTGCTCCTTGGCGGTCGGGACGTCCGGCAGGTAGTCGACCCGCTCGGGACCGAAGACGCTCAGCGGGGTCAGCTTGCCGGACTCGATGTTCTCGATCGCCTCGCCGACCTGGATGCAGGCGGTGTCGACCTGGTTTCCGAGCACCGCGGTCAGGGCCGGGGCGCCGCCGTCGAACGGCACGGCCTCGGCGTCGACGCCGGCCGAGGCGTACGTCAGGCCGCAGGAGAGCTGCGCGCCCGTGCCGACGCCGGTGGTTCCGTAGGTGACCTTCTTCTTCGCGGCCTTGATGTCGTCGAGCGTCTTGAAGCCGCTCTTCGGGCCGGTGACCATGACGTAGTCGTCGCGGGAGACGCCCTGGACGACGTCGAAGTCGCCGAGGTCGGTGACCTCGTCCTCGCTGACCGCCAGCGGCGTGATGGCGAAGAGCGACGCGTTCTGGATGGCGATGGTCTGGCCGTCGGGCTTGGCCTTGGCGACCTTGTTGGCGGCGAGCGCGCCGTTGGCGCCCTCCAGGTTGATCACCGGGAAGGAGGCGTCGAGCTCGTCGGAGAGGCCCTTGGAGACGGCCCGGCTGATCAGGTCGCTGGAGCCGCCGGCCGAGGCACCGACGTACATCTCGACGTTGCCGGCGGGATACTCCTCGCCGTCTCCGCTACCTCCGGTGGTGTTCGAGACACCGCAGGCGGAGAGGGCCAGGGCCGCGACGCCGGTGGTCGCGGCGAGAAGGTGGGTGGTGGTTCGCATCGTTGCTCTCCTAGGTCCTGGTGGCCGGGCTCGTTTGTCGCATGGGTCGGCCCGACGTCGTGTGACCACCGACACTAAGAGTCTTAGCGATACCGGTCCAAGCCCGATTCGGCATAGAGTGTTCCACCTGGTGCATCGTGGTCTACTCTGGCCAGATGATCACGCTCGACCAGGTGCGTTCCTTCGTGGCGGTGGCCGAGGAGCTCCACTTCGGCCGGGCTGCCGAACGGCTGCGGATGACGCAGCCGCCGCTGTCGCGACAGATCCAGAAGCTGGAGAAGGCCGTCGGTGCACAGCTGCTCGAGCGGGACAACCGCCGGGTCGCTCTCACCGGCGCCGGAGCGGCCTTCCTCGACGAGGCCTATCGGATGCTCAACCTGGTCGAGAGCGCCGGTGACCTGGCCCGTCGGGTGGACGCGGGCGCCGCCGGCGTGGTCCGGCTCGGCTTCACCGCGGTCTCCGCGATCTCGATCCTGGGACCCCTGCTGCGCCGCCTCACCGTAGAGCTCCCAGACGTGGAGGTGCGGCTCTCCGAGCGGGTCACCCTGGCCCAGGTCGACGGCATCCGCCACGGCGAGATCGACATCGGCCTGGCCCGCCCGCCCTTCGACACCGAGCTGCTCTCCTCGAGAGTCATCTCCCGCGAACCGCTGATGGCCGTGCTCCCGCAGGGCCATCCCCTGGCTGAGATCGACCGACCGCTGACCCCGCAGGACTTCGAGGGCCAACCCGTCATCGGCTACCACCCGCAGCAGTCCCGCTACTTCCACGAGCTCTCCGTACGCTTCCTGGCCAACGCCCACCCCCGCATCGAGCAGCGCGTGCACCAGGTCCTCACCGCCATGCTCCTGGTCTCCGCCGAGCGGGGCGTCGGCTTCGTCCCGGTCTCGGCCAGCTCGCTGCACGTCGAAGGCGTCGTCTTCCGTCCCATCGAGCACGGCGGCGGCGACACCCGTCTCGACAAGGACCCCGAGCGCCCCGTCGAGCTCCATGCCATCTGGGCGCGGGGCTCTGTCAGTCCGGTCGTACGCCGGGTTCTCGACGCGATCATCGAGATGAGTCGGTAGGTCCTACGGGGCTGGGGCCGCCGCCAGCGACAAGCGCGTGTCATGCGCCCAAAGCATCACGAGATTCAAATTCGGGCTTGGACAAGCATCATCGAACGTTCCTAACGTGATGGTCACCACCTTCCCCTCACCAACATCTGAAGGACGTGACTCGTGACCGAGTACAGCCCGACCGACCTGGCCGCCCAGCTCAAGAGCGGGCTTCTCTCGTTCCCGGTCACCCACTTCACCGAAGACCTCCAGGTCGACGAGGAGGGCTACCGCAAGCACCTGAGCTGGCTGGCCGAGTACCCGGTGGCCGGGCTCTTCGCAGCCGGCGGCACGGGTGAGGGCTTCTCGCTGAACGCGGAGGAGACCGACCAGGTGGTGCGTGCCGCGGTCGAAGAGGTCGCGGGGGCCGTGCCGGTGCTGGCGCCGGCGACGGGCAGCACGGCCAACGCGGTCGCGCAGGCGAAGGCGGCGGAGGCCGCGGGCGCGGACGGGATCCTGCTGATGCCGCCGTACCTCACCGAAGCCGGGCAGGCCGGGCTGGTGGAGCATGCCAGCCGCGTGTGCGAGGCGACCGGGCTCGGCGTGATCGTCTACAGCCGCGCCAACGCGGTGCTGCGCGACGAGGCCGTCGACCAGCTCGCCGAGCGCAACCCGACCCTGATCGGCTTCAAGGACGGCGTCGGCAACATCGAGCAGATGACCCGCACCTACGCCCGGGTCGGCGACCGGCTGATCTACATCGGTGGCCTGCCCACGGCGGAGACGTACGCACTGCCGCTGCTCCAGCTCGGCGTGAGCACGTACTCCTCGGCGCTGTTCAACTTCGCGCCGAAGTGGGCGGTCGAGTTCTACGAGGCCGTACGTGCCCAGGATCGTGACGAGGTCTACCGTCGTCTCAACGAGTTCGTGATCCCCTACCTCGACATCCGCGACCGCACGGCCGGCTACGCCGTGTCGATCGTCAAGGGTGGTCTGGCCGCGATCGGCCGGCCCGCCGGCCCGGTCCGCCCGCCGCTGACCGACCTGCGCGAGGACGAGATCGATGAGCTGCGCGAATTGATCGCCCGGATCTCCTGACGCCGATCCGCCCCTGAGAGACCGACCCGATAGGAAGGGAACATGAGCTACCGCTCGATCATCGCCGGAGCCGACTCCGAGCAGCCCGACGTCACCGCCGCCACCAGCGCCGCGGCCGAGGCCTTCGCCGGCTACCGCGCCACATCCCCCGAGGCCCGGGCGGACTTCCTCGAAGCCGTCGCCGCCGAGATCGAGGCGGCTCGCGCCGAGATCGTCGAGGCCGCAGTCGCCGAGTCGCACCTGCCCGAGGGCCGGATCAGCGGCGAGGTCGGCCGCACCACCGGCCAGCTCCGGATGTTCGCCGGCGTCGTGCGACGCGGCGACCACCTGGGCGTACGCATCGACCCGGCCCTCCCGGACCGGACCCCGCTCCCGCGGGCCGACATCCGTCAGCGCCAGATCGCGCTGGGCCCGGTGGCGGTCTTCGGCGCCAGCAACTTCCCGCTCGCCTTCTCCACCGCCGGCGGCGACACCGCCTCGGCGCTGGCCGCGGGCTGCCCCGTGGTGGTCAAGGGTCACCCTGCCCACCCGCTCACCGGATACCTGGTCGCCCAGGCCGTCACCCGCGCGGTCGAGAAGGCCGGGCTGCACGCCGGCACCTTCTCCTTCCTCCTCGACACCGACTTCAAGGGCGGCATCGAGCTCGGCCAGGCGCTGGTCGTCGACCCGCGGATCAAGGCCGTCGGCTTCACCGGCTCCCGCGGCGGCGGGCTGGCGATCGTCGCGGCCGCGGCGGCCCGCCCCGAGCCGATCCCGGTCTACGCCGAGATGTCCTCGATCAACCCCGTCGTCGTCCTCCCCGGGGCGCTCGAGGGTGACGTCGACGCGCTCGCCACGGCGTACGTCGGCTCGCTGACCCTCGGCTCCGGCCAGTTCTGCACCAACCCCGGCCTGCTCTTCCTCCCGAAGAGTGAGGCGGGCGACGCCTTCCTGGCCGCCGCCGGCCGGGCCACCGCCGAGGCCGTCGGCGGGACCATGCTGACCTCCGGCATCGCCGCCGCCTACGAGAAGGGCACCGCCGCCCTCCGTGCCACCGACGGTGTCACCGTCGTCGGTGAGGGCACCGCAGGTGACACCGACGCCCCCGCGCCCCAGATCGTCGAGGCCGCCCGTCTCGCCGGCGTGACCGACGAGGTCTTCGGCGCCTCCGGCGTCGTGGTCCGCTACGACACCGTCGAGGACCTGCTGCCCAGCCTGGACTCCCTCGAGGGCCAGCTGACCGCGACGGTCCACGCCACCGACGCCGACGACGAGGCGGCCGCCCGGGTCGTCTCCGCGCTCGAGCTCAAGGCCGGACGGATCCTCTTCAACGGCTGGCCCACGGGCGTCGAGGTCGGCCACGCGATGGTCCACGGAGGCCCGTTCCCGGCCACCTCCGACTCCCGCACCACCTCGGTCGGCAGCCTCGCGATCGAGCGCTTCCAACGCCCGGTCGCCTACCAGGACGTACCTGCCGCCATCCTCCCGGAGGCCGTACGCGACGACAACCCGTGGCACCTCGCCCGCCGGATCGACGGCGAGCTGCAGCTGCCATGACCAACACGACCACTGTGCCCACCATTGGGAAGATCGAGGTCGTCCCCGTCGCGGGCCACGACTCGATGCTGCTCAACCTCAGCGGCGCGCACGCGCCGTTCTTCACCCGCAACATCGCGATCCTCACCGACTCCGAGGGGCGCGAGGGTGTCGGCGAGGTCCCCGGCGGCGAGCCCATCCGGCGCACCATCGAAGAGGCCGCCGAGCTGCTCGTCGGGCAGCCGGTGAGCCGCTACCGCAGCCTGCTGCGGCAGGTCGCGGAGCGGTTCGCCGACCGCGACGCCGGCGGCCGCGGAGCCCAGACCTTCGACCTGCGTACGACGGTCCACGCCGTCACCGCGCTGGAGTCAGCGCTCCTCGATCTCGCAGGTCAGGAGCAGGGTGTGCCGGTCGCCGAGCTGCTCGGCGACGGGCAGCAGCGCGACTCGGTGCCGATGCTCGGCTACCTCTTCTACGTCGGCGACCCCGACAAGACCGACCTGCCCTACCTGCGTGAGGCCGATGCAGCCGACGAGTGGGACCGCGTCCGGCGAGAGGTCGCGCTGACCCCCGATGCGGTCGTACGCCTCGCCGAGGCCGCCCAGGCCCGCTACGGCTTCGCCGACTTCAAGCTCAAGGGCGGCGTCCTCGCCGGTGAGGAGGAGGTCGCCGCGGTGACCGCTCTCCACGAGCGCTTCCCCGACGCCCGGATCACCCTGGACCCCAACGGTGGCTGGCTGCTCGCCGACGCCGTCCGGCTGCTGGGCGGCAAGGACGACGTGCTCGCGTACGCCGAGGACCCCTGCGGCGCCGAGGGCGGCTACTCGGGCCGCGAGATCATGGCCGAGTTCAAGCGCGCCACCGGGCTGCGTACCGCGACCAACATGATCGCGACCGACTGGCGCCAGATGTCCCACGCGATCCGCACCAACGCCGTCGACATCCCGCTGGCCGACCCGCACTTCTGGACCATGTCGGGCTCGGTCCGCGTCGCCCAGATGTGTCACGACTTCGGGCTGACCTGGGGCTCCCACTCCAACAACCACTTCGACGTCTCGCTGGCCATGTTCACCCATGTCGGTGCCGCCGCACCGGGGGAGATCACCGCGCTGGACACCCACTGGATCTGGCAGGACGGCCAGGGTCTGACCGAGTCGCCGCTGGAGATCCGCGACGGTGCCGTCGCTGTGCCGACCGCCCCGGGGCTCGGGATCCGGCTCGACCGCGACCGGGTCGCGGCCGCGCACGAGCTCTACCTCGAGCACGGGCTCGGCGTACGCGACGACGGCGTCGCCATGCAGTACCTGGTGCCGGGGTGGACCTTCGACCCCAAGCGCCCGTGCCTGGTCCGGTGAGCGCGGAGGCTGCGCGAGTGTCGGCCCGGTGAGCACCGAGCTCGCCTGGCTTCTGCTCGCCGGCATCGGCGCGGGACTGACCGGCTCGGTGGCCGGTCTCGCCTCGCTGGTCAGCTACCCCTCCCTGCTGGCCGCGGGACTGCCGCCGGTCGTCGCCAACGTCACCAACACGGTGGCCATGTTCGGCGTCACCGGCGGCACCGTCGCCGGCTCGCGGCGCGAGCTGCGCGGCCAAGGCAGACGGATCGCCTGGCTGGCCCTGGCCTCCTTCCTCGGCGGCGCGGTCGGCGCGGCTCTGCTGCTCACCACGCCGGCCGAGGCGTTCGAGACCGTGGTGCCCTGGCNTCGGAGAGGACCCCCCGCCGCCGACGATCACACCAATCCCTTTACCGAGGAACGAGCAATCACTGATCATGCTAGATGAATCACGAAGTCCTGTCCCTGTTCCGGCCCCTAGACCGCCGTGGTGGCTCACGCTGATCGTTCTCGGCGTGGAAACCGCGATTCTGGTTGTCGCCAGCCGACTCGTGCCCGAGGGCACGCCTCTGTGGCAGGTCGGCACGCTCGCCGTGGTCGCCACCGTCCTGGTCCTCTACGGGCCGGATGTGCTCTCCAAGCTCATCGACGCCGGCTCCCGGTTCCGGTGAGCGTCGAGTAACAGGCCTTCTCATTCAACGAGGCCGAACTCAGCCCCGCAGGCTCCGCACAAGATCGGACCGAGCTCGACGACCGCGGCCGAGGCGCGGAGTTTGCGGGGCTTGGCACAGACCAGCACCAGGCCGTTCTTGGGCCGCGGCCGTCGGCGGCGCCGTCCGCGCCTGGATCATCAGGAAGGGCTGGGACCTGGCCCTCGGCGTAGCGGTAGGCCACTAGCGCCGCGGCCAGGTCCTCGAGCTCGTCGACGTACTCCTCAGCGGTCCCCGCTGCCAGCTCGGTGAGAGACCAGCCGATCTGCGGGTGCTGGGCGATGGTCAGGCCCTCCTCCTCGCCCAACACCTTGTAGCGGGCGTTGTGGTAGCGACCCTGGCGACTGGTGTCCTTAATCCTGCGCACGTCAGCCACGCCGTGAGCGGCCTCGTGCAGCAGCGTCTCCAGGACCGACTCAGCGCCCTGCCCCCGACGAAGACCTCAGCAATGCCAGCTGAGAGGCCGGCCGGGCCGGCGGCCGCGGCATCGACGTCGCGGGTCGCCCACCGTCGCGCGGCGAAGTGGCCCAACGTCAACTGGCCGGCGGGCTGGCCCAGGTTGCCGGCGCCGAGGGTGACACGATCGGCGGCACGTCGGGGTGCCGGCGTTGGATCGCGGCCCAGGCTCGCTCGAGCGCGGCCACCAGCTGGCTTGACTCCGTCGACACCCACGCGTCGGTCACTGGCAATGAACTGGCAGTGCAATCTCGCTGCACTTTCACCGCACGGGCGCAATGACCTGGGGAGCATGCTCCTGACCAGCAGAAACACAGCTTGCTCCCCCATCTCGATCGGGACGAGCAACACGAGAAGGCAATCAAGGCGGCAGCCTCCGCCGCCCATCGTCGTGGGCATGGATCTCACGACGCAACGTCCACCGCGCTGGGCAGCGAATGCAATCAAGAACTCAGTTGAGTCAGCCCACCTGCCGACTGCAGCCGCGACGCTGGCTCTGGCCGGCATCCCTGTCTTCCCCTGCACCCGAGAAGGAAAGGAGCCGCTGACCGCACACGGGTTCCGGAGCTCGAGCACCGATGTCAATCAGGTGCATCGCTGGTGGCGGCGGACGCCGGAGGCCAACATCGGCATTCCCACCGGAGCCGCGTCCGGACTGGTCGTCGTCGATGTGGACGTTCACCGCGGCGGGGATGGGTTCCGGGCCTTCTCCCGAGCGACGGAGCTGGGCTTGATTGGGCGGTGGACGTGCATGGTGCGTACGCCATCGGGCGGGATGCATGCCTACTTCTACGCGACGCCGGGAGTCGAGCAGCGGAACTGGTCGGTGCCCAGCCGGCACGTCGACTTCCGCGGTGACGGCGGGTACATTATCGCTCCGCCGTCGCGCATCGCCGCCAGCGACGGCACCGCGCGGCCGTACTTCCCGATCTCGTACGGACTCCATGCTGACACCATCGACTCGGTAGCGCTCAAGCACCACCTCGCGCCGCCCACCCCTCCCCCGCGACCGCCCGCGTCGATGCCCGCCGCGGGTTCCTCGCCCGAACGCCTGGCGGCCTGGGTCGCGCGTCGTCCCGAAGGCGCGCGCAACGGTGGCTTGTTCTGGGCAGCCTGCCGGATGGCCGAAGCAGGTCACGACTTCGGTCGGACGGCCCACCTGCTCGGAGACGCGGCTACGACTGCTGGGCTTCACGAGGTCGAGGCGTACAAGACCATCAAGTCGGCCTACAACATCGCGCAACGCCTAGGCCCAGCGCCTTCAGCGCCCAGCGCGCCAGGTGCCGAGGGGGTGGCGCTGTGAACACCGCGACTCCCTACAACCGAGACCCGGGTCGACAGTTACCCGAACCGTCGGCCCAACCCGAGGCACCGACCCAGGTCCCGTCGCCGTTCGCCGTCCATCGCGATCCCTCCGGATTCCAGACGTTGTTGCCGCCAACACGGATCTCCAAGAGCGGCGTGGCATGGGTCCGCCCGAGCGACCTGCCGACGATGGCCGGCAGCAAGATCATCGGCCGCGGCCTCGATCTCAAGGCCGAGCTCGTACGCCGAGCAAGCCGACCCATCCGACCCACGACTCCGCGTGAGCGCATCACCAGGACGGCGATCGCGCAGCCGGAGCCGCCCTCGATCACCCACCGCCCGGGAGGGATCTCGCTATGAGGATCGACTTCACCACTTCCGCCGGTCTCCGGCTGCTGCTCACCGAACTGCACTACGCCGGGCCCGGCGCCTGGCGCCACGACCCCGACGCCGCCGACCTGATGGACTACGCCGCGCACAAGTACGCCGCCCTTGCTCGCAAGCACGGCCTCGAGCCCGAAGACGCTGCGTACGCCGCCTTCGACGTCCTCCGCACCGACGCCGTCCGTCGCGCGAACGATCCGTGGGCAGTCACCACCCGTGCGGTTCAGATCGCCGTGATCGCCGAGGAGCGTGGCAACGGTCTGCTCTGCTCGACCCATCAGGCTCGGCGCGCCGAGGTCTCGATCAACCATGATGCGGAGCGGTTCAGCGACCGCGAGACTTCCGTCCTCGAGTACCACCCCGCCTTTCACACCCCGCCCGAGGTCGACGATCTCCTTGGGCCTGAGGATCAAGTCGCGGTTCAGCCGGGTTCAGCTGTCGATGTGTCCGAGGCCTTCGAGATGACCGTGCAGCTGTTCACCGCGCTCGGGTGGCCCGATCAGGCAATCCGGCACGCGATCGACTACATCGCCGCGCGGCTTATCGACTCCGGCAACCGCGCCACCACCCACGAGGGCCTGCGCAAGGACCGCGTCGCCCTGGTCGCTCTCGACCTCCCCCAGCCGACCTGGTCGACGTTGCTCACCGTCGTGCTCGGCAACCCTCGCGCTGACTACGAGCACACCAAGCGCGGCCACGGCATCTGGTACCGGTTCCTGATCGGAGAAAAGCCCCACGACCTCCTGCGCCAGGACGACCTCATCCGAGCGATCTCATCGACCGCGCCGACCATCGACCCCCGCTCCCGTCTGGAGAAGGTGCTCACCGATGTCGCCTGAGTCTCACACCGAACGCGCTCTAGATGCGATCACGATCGGAGTACGCCACCGCCACGACCTGGGCGACATCGACGAGCTCGCGAACTCGATCAACGAGATCGGCATGCTCCAGCCCATCACCATCACACCCGACGGAGTCCTCGTTTGCGGCCGACGCCGGCTCGAAGCTGTACGCAGCCTCGGCTGGCGCACCATCAAGGTCTGGATCCGCTCCGGCATCTCCAACCGGCTCACCGAACTCCTGGCCCAGCAAGACGAGAACAGTCTCCACAAGCCCCTCTCCCCCACCGAGCAGGCCGACCTCTACACCGAGCTCAAGACCCTCTACGCCGAGGAGGCACAGCGCCGCCAAGAGGCCAGTCGATTCGGGACAGTCGACGTGGACAGCAGCGAGATTTTGGCCGGAGTCAACGGTTCCGGTGACTCCCCGGAACCGTCACCCGGGGCTCGCGAGTCCCGCTACCAGGCCGCCAAGATGGTCACCGGATCCGGCTCGTACCAACGGCTCGACCACATCAAGTTCCTCCAAGCCGTCGCCACTGACACATTCCAACCACCGACCGTGCGCGACCTCGCCTCCGCCGAACTCGCCGCGGTCGAGGCCGGCAGCCCCGTAGAACCTGCGTACCGCAAGGTCCGGGCCGCGATCGAGCTCGCCGCCCGACCTTCTCCCGAAGACGACACCCTCGACCGCCTCGCGTCCGAGGCTCTGGAACGCGTCAAGCACACCAAGCGTCAGCGGAGAGCCCATGAGTCGCCGGCGCAGCCCGCAGCAAGCGACCCCGACCCGAAGCGTTACCGCCCACTCCGGTCCTTCCTCATGACCTGGTTCGAGCTCGACGGATGGACTGCGCATTACGACCTGGACCAGATCGCGCGCGAACTCGCCGACGAGGAGTACGGCCGCTTCGACCAGGTGATCACGGAGTCAGTCGCCTTCCGCGACCGGTTGGCTGCCGCACGTCGAGCAACGCATGAGTCATGCGTGACCGCAGTGTCACCGACGTGCAGCCGCCGACCCACCACAGCGTGATGGGCCGGCGACAGGTTCGTGAGATCAGGGCCTACTCAATAGCCCCGATCAGGTCAGCCGCTCGAGCAGCGGCGGCATCGATACGTGGCTGATCAGCCAGGCACACCCGCAAGCACGCCGACGCCACGACCTCCTCGATGGTCTGGTTGATCGCATGCCCCTCCGAACGCATGCCGATCACCACCTCGACCAGCTGGAGCAGCAACGTCCCCAGCAGATCAGGGGCCGGAGTCGTCGCCGGCGCGGGGCGGACGGCGGCTGCGACCTGCGTGCCCAGCCGTGCGTAGGCATTCCGGAGCTCGTTACGCGCAGCCCCGAACGGCTCGAAGACCTCCTTGCACTGCACTTCTGGCAGTCGGGCCAGGACGCCAGCGTTACGCGGTGCACCGGCAAGAGTCCGTACGTCGAGCACGACCACCAGATACAGCAGCACCTCCGGCCCGGCGTCAGTTTCGGTACCGAGGATCTCGATCTTCTCGATCCTGTCGAGCGTTGGCCTGATCGAGCGCTCGAGCAGCTCCTCGAGGATCTCCTCCTTCCCCGAAGGGAAGTGGTAGTAGATCGAGGCCTGCCTGATCCCGACCGCCTCGGCGATGTCTCGCGTCGATGTGGCTGTGAAGCCCCGGTCCACGAAGAGTCCTGCCGCGACGTCAAGAAGCTCCTCGCGCGGTTCCATCCAGGCTCTTCGTCCGCTGGTCGCCCGGGGCAGGACGCGCGGGCGGCCCGCCCGCCGGGCGATCAGCTCGCCGCGGGGGATGGCCTGAGTTCCGGCGGTCCTCATCGAGTCGTACCCGAATCCAGACGGCCGAGACCATCCAGTACGGCCCGGAGCAAGGACATTTCTTTCAGCGTGGTCATGTGCCTGTCCGGACGGGGAACCGATGATGATCCACCGGTTCGTTTCGGCAGATCCGCTCCCGGGTCCAGCAGATGTTGCGCATCACCCCGAGTGCAGTCGAGGGCGTAGGGCATCGGGTTGGTCATGTCCGATGACGCTAGGTTCGGCAGGTCTCACAGGGGAAGAATGTTGCGAAATGTTGCGAGGAAGAATGCCTTGACGCACCCTGTCGACGAATCGAAGATGGAGGAGAACGCGCAACACATCGCAACCAACCAGACAGGTGGGAAGACCATGCAGCTAACGTTCATCGGCAAAGACCCGGAGTCGAACCCGACCGGGTCACCGACGATCTACCGAACGGAGACGGGATCCTGGGTCGTCCAGGGATGGGTCGTCGACGACACCGACGCACTGACCCAGATGAACATCCCTGAAGGCGAGACATGCGTGGAGATCCCCGACAGGATGCTTCAGTTCTTTGGACAGGGAGACAGTGGCTTCGATAACCGATGACGAGTTCGAAGACCTGCTTCGCAGCTTCACCGACAGTTCGGTCCACCTGGAGACACGCGATGCCTACGGCACCGCGATCGAGCTCCCCTATATGGCCAAGTGGGCAGCCGGTGAGCACGACGACCTAGCGTGGCTTGACGACTGGTGCACCACGCTCAAGGAGCACACCAACGCCGGCAAGACGGTACGTCGCGCCCGGATCGTCTCGGAGCCGTTGAGCGACTACCAGCGCTGGTCCCACAGCATCGCCCAACCGATGGTCGACGCCGGCGAAGACATCCGCTGGGTGCCACGTCGCACGATCTCCTCGGTCGCGATTCCTGGCAACGACTTCTACCTGTTCGACAACAAGCTGGTGGTCTACCTCATCTACGCCGGCAACGGGCTCGGCGTCGCGAAGGTCACCTCAACCGACCAGCACGACATCGAGCTGTGCCGTACGGCGTTCGAGAACGTCTGGAAGTACGCCATCCCTCACCGTGACTACCAACCCGTCTAGCGCTGCCGCCAAAGAGGCTCGGCAAGCGCTCGGCCAACGGCTCCGCGACATCCGCAAGGATGCCGGTCTCACTGCCCGAGCGCTCGCCGAGCTGACCTCGCAACACTTCACGCGGATCAGCAAGATCGAGAACGGTGTCCAGTCCCCGACCGACCAGGACATCCGCGACTGGTGCGCCGCCTGTGCGGCCGAGAGCCAGACCGCCGACCTCATCGCGACGCTACGAGCCGTCGAGTCGGCCTACCTCGAGTACCGGCGCCAGAGCCGCGCCGGCATGAAACGGGTGCTAGGAGCCCACACCCTCAGCCGGTACGACCAGACCACGGTGTTCCGCATCTACGAACACAACGTCATCCCCGGCCTCTTCCAGACCGCCGACTACGCAGCCGCCATGCTGGAGTTCTGGATCGACTTCCTCAACACCCCCAACGACGTCGAGGACGCCGTCGCCATCCGCATGCAACGCCAAAAGGTCCTCAACCAGCCACGCAAACGCTTCTCGGTATTACTCGAGGAACAAGCACTGCGTACGTGGTTCGGCACCGCCGAAACCCAAACCGACCAACTTGAGCGGCTCCTCGAGATCACCACCATGCCCAACGTTTCCCTCGGCGTCATACCGCTCATGACTGAACGCCAAGCCGTTGCATCAGCCGGCTTCTGGATCTTCGACGATGCCCTCGCGGCCCTCGAGACACCCACCGCGAGCATCGAGGTCACCCAACCCCGCGAGATCCAGCTCTACACACGCATGTTCGACGTCCTCAAGAACAACGCCCGGTACGGCGACGACGCGCGAGACCTGATCCGCGGGGCCCTCCCACCCCAGAACTGACCCGGCTCGGGCCAACCTGCTGGTCCCGCGGTAGCGGCACGTTGGGTGCACCTCTTGGCAGACCACTCGGACTGCCAGGAGAACGAAATGCTTGCACCCCGGTTCGCGAAACTTGCCCGTAGTAAGGCCGTGCTCGCGGCCATGATCGCCACCTTCGCCCTCGGCGGAGCAGGCACCGCACTGGCGCTCGTGGGCAGCGGAACCGAATCCATACCACGGCCGCGTCCTTCAGGGCTCCCGCAGCGCGCTTCTATCGGCACCTCCACTGATATGGCGGCCGCTGACCGGGTGGCCGAGACCAGTGATCCCGCGGCATTCGCGGTCTCGGTAGCGCAGGTCCTGTTCGCGTGGGACACGACCGGGTCGACGCCACTCAATGAATACGCCGGACGCCTCCTCGCCGTCGCCGACCCCAGCGGCGAGGAGTCCGCGGGCCTGGCGACGGATCTCACCACGTACCTACCCTCGCCCGAGTCGTGGAAGGACCTGAAGACGTACGAGACACGGCAATGGATCGACATCAGTTCTTACAACGTCCCCGACGACTGGGACGGTGCACAGGAGAACGCCAAGAGCCCTGACATCGCCGCAGGCACCACGGCCTACACGGTCACCGGACTCCGCCGCCGCTCCGGCATCTGGCAGGGCAAAACCGCAAAGACTGTCGACAAGGTCTCCTTCACCATCTTCATGACCTGCAGGCCGACGTACGACGCCTGCCGCCTGCTCCGCCTCTCCCAGCTCAACAACCCGCTTCGCTGAGCGAGGCCAGAGATGCGCCTCGCAGTGACCGCCGCAGTTGTGGTCATGCTCCTCTCCCCTGCCGCGTGCCTCTCGAGCGTTGCGTTGATCGTGCAGGTCGTGGCTCTACCAAGCAGCAGCTGTGGCGGAGAGATCGACGTCGGCAACGTCCCCGATCACCTCGCCACGCGCACCGCCGACGGCCTGACCATCGCCTTGGACCGCACCCAACTCACCCACGCAGCAACGATTGCCACCGTAGGCAGTCGCACACCAGGCATCGGTCGCGAAGGCGTACGCATCGCCCTGATGGCTGCGCTGACCGAGTCGAGCCTGCGGATGCTGGCCAACTCGAGCGCCTGGCCCGAGTCCACCCGATTTCCCAACGATGGCAACGGCGGCGACCACGACTCCCTCGGCCTGTTCCAGATGCGGCCCCTCGCTGGTTGGGGCACCGTCGCCCAACTGATGGACTCGACCTACCAGGCCCGCGCCTTCTTCGGCGGCGCCAACGGCCCGAACCACGGCTCACCTCGAGGCCTGCTCGACATCCCAGGCTGGCGACAGCTCTCCCCTGGTGCCGCGGCGCAGGCCGTCGAGGTCTCCGCCTTTCCCGACCGGTACGCACGCTTCGAACCCGTTGCCGACGCGGTCATCAATGCGCTCAGCCGCGGAGCGGAGAGCAGACCGACGAAGGCCTCGGAGACCACGACAATCGTGTTCCCGCTCCCGAAGGGAACCTGGGCCGCGACCAGTCCGTACGGCTGGCGCACCGATCCAGTCACTGGCTCGAGCGCGCTACACACCGGCAATGACTACGCCGCCCCGATCGGCACCCCGATCCTCGCCTTCGGCGACGGCACTGTGACCTACGCCGGCGCCGTCCCCAAACCCTCCGGATATGGCCACCTCATCCTGATCGAACACACCATCCGCGGCCGCAAAGTCACCTCCGGCTACGCGCACATGTACGCCAGCGGCATCCACGTACGCGTCGGGGATCGCGTCACCGCGGGCCAACGCATCGGCAACGTCGGCTCTGACGGCAAGTCCACCGGGCCCCACCTCCACTTCGAAGTCCGCCTCAGCGGCGGCGCCACGGACCCCACCAGCTGGCTTGACGGCTCCCAGCAGCTTCCGGCCGCTACGGCAGCCACCGGTGGATGCGCGGCGGGCATGGAACCCGATCTCGTCGCCACCGACACACCTGAATCCCATGAACTCCCATGAGAACCCGTTGGCGACGGTCAGTGTCGGCTCACTTCGAATCGACGTCTGGTACTGCGAAGACCGACGCGACGACAATGGCGGAACCCGCCGAGCCTATGGCTACCGCATCGACGACAACGACCCCACACACCACCCCTGCGCACGCACCGACCTCGAATCCGGCGTCGGATCCGACATCGACGCCCACGCCGCGCTGTCCACACTGATCACCTTCATGACCGCCGCCGGTGAGGGATACCAACACGCCATAGCTAACCCGGGCGCCGACCCCGAGAGCATGCACCTGTTCCCCATCTGGGTCAGCGAAGCCGCGTACATGAACTCAGACGAGCTGGCCATCCTGACGGGCGAATCCGATGACGGTTCCTCGCATCGGCGACCTCTAACGTCAGGGCCTGGATCCTCGATGCATCACGAAGCGCGACGGCGCAGCAACTCCGATCAGACGATCGGTGAACCCACGCTCTGAACACCCATGGCGTGACTCCGGACTGCGAGTACAGGGACGTTCACGGTCGTCTCCATGCCCCACTCCCTTAAGCAAGACCATCGTCATCCTTGCCGCTGCGCCACCGCGGTCCCGATGTCCTGAAGCCGTGAACCAGAGCGGCAAGGACAACCGCAACGAGTGCTCCGGCGCTGAACTCGACCGCCGGCAGCACCGAGGTGTTCACAAGCGGATTCTCCGTCACGGGGATTATTCCGCGTGCCAAGGACACCGCGACAAGCAATACTCCTGGGATCCACCAATAATGAGCACCAATAAGATTGAAGGAAAAAACGTTCAAGGCAACGCCATAGCAGCCGATACATGCCACATAGACGGAAACCTCGCCAGGATGCCCAGTGATGAATGCAGACAGGAACCCGAACGAGAACACAACAGAAGCGATCCCGACCACCAATAGAATCCCGGGTAATCGGAGGTTCCTTGCTGCCCCAAACTCCAAGAAGGTCAACTGCCCTCCCAAGAAGTTCCCAAGCATTATGGCAATAGAAACAACTCCGACACTGAGGAGTGAGTGAAAGAGGCCGGGAATCCCTGACTCATTCTCAACAGGCGCTGAAATTATGAAAAGTTGAAGGACGAGGATGGCCACCATGCAGCCCAGAATAAGGACTGCCGACTTTCGGTCAACGCCTCGACTGAACCAAAAGCCGCGCGAGCCTAAAGCGAACATGAGGCGATGTCTCTCCAGTTGGCACGCAGGAACCCCCGCTTCTCAGCATCGCTCATGCCCAACCATTTCTCCTTAAAACTGCTCGCTTCACCGACCCAGCGATACTGACTCATTATCTGGGGCTGTTCTACGAACGAGTCGCCTGGATGTGGAATGAGCTTAGAGAAGAGGTAGTCGTGCACAATGAAGCGTGGTTCACCGGTTGGCTCTGTGTTAGACGGCATCGGTGCCAACGCACATTTCGGAGAGGACTGGAACTGTAGCCACAGAAATGAAGACAGAACTTCATTTCTGTCTGGATTATGCGCGAGTCGTCCATCAACGGTTGGGGAGAAGGTGGCATCTATTTCACGCATGGCACCGCCGTCTGCC
This sequence comes from Nocardioides sp. YIM B13467, assembly GCF_042788075.1. NCBI lineage: Bacteria > Bacillati > Actinomycetota > Actinomycetes > Propionibacteriales > Nocardioidaceae > Nocardioides > Nocardioides sp. YIM B13467. Next base: position 3,148,022 of record NZ_JBHZPJ010000046.1, on the reverse strand, counting down.
AAAGCCTCCTCTCCGATCACAAACTCTTCGGGTAGAAATACCGATGCTTGACTGAATGTTCTCTGGAGATCGCGCCTTGCGTGGTCGCGGGCTCTTGAGATACACAGAAGTTGTCCATTGGCCGCCTCGTCGAGAGGCCGGCAGATTGGCATGCTCGCGCTCTGGTCTGCAGCCATTCCTCCTGGGCCGATCCACAATAGGGGCGCCAGCAGGGTCCCCGCACATAGCGCCAACCAGGCGCGACTACTCGCCAGCCGCCGGACCAGCAGAGCCAGTACCAGCAGTCCCGCGAGGACGAGAAAGCACGACTTCAACCAGGTGACCCAGGGAATTTCAGCAAGGAAGGTCCGCTCGCGGTCATCTGCGACCGTAATCCCGGCCAGCGGCAATAAGACATTGGACGAGAATGGATCAAGATAAACAAGCGCAAGGTAGACCAAGACGGTCGACCCTGGTGCAGATACCCCCACTGGCATCAGGCGCCCAAGGCCATATCCCAACGCGGCAGGTATGATGATGCCAGCAATTGGCGTGATGTATGCCGGAACGTTTGGAGCGTCATACCGTGCGTATTCCGCGGTTATTAGGACGGCCGGCGCAACTCCTAGGAGTAGGCCGATCGAGGCCGCGAGCCAAAGAGCCCCGACTAGCCTTCCGTGAACCTTCCAGGCGCTTCGAGCGGCCCCAACGTGGAGCCAGTCGGCGCCTCGTGATCGCCAGAAAGAGCCCATCGCCGCCGCGAATCCGGCAATAAGCGGGTAGGAAACGCGGGTGGATGTTTGGAAGAATGCGGAAGTTTCCCCCCACGAGCCGGCCCATAGTGTTCGCACAGTCATCATGGCGATGATGGTGCCGATACTAGCGACCAGTGTCAGAAGCAAGAGGATAATCGCTACTGGCCGTAGGCTAGAGAATGCTGGAATCAGGCTTCTCACAGAACTCGATGCCCCCATTCACGATGCGAACTTCAACCTGCGCATATGCGCGGAGGTTGTGAGGACTGTGCGTAACGACCACTGTGACGCGGTCCTGGAATCTTTCACTTTTGAGGTCGGCCTCCAGATCAAGCTGGTGCTGTTCATCAAGGCCTGTCGCGGGTTCATCTAGAATCAAGATTCTTGGACTGTGTACGGTCGCCGCCGCAAGGCCAGCCCGTCGGAGTTGCCCTCCCGAAATGCCGCCTAGCCGCTTATGGGCAATGTGACTGATGTCAGACGAATCCAGGGCATCAGCGACCTTGGCGGACAGATCTCTTCGGGAGAGACCTTTGAGCCATCCGGCGTACTCCACAAAGTGGTTCACTCGCATTCGTTTCGGATATGCGAAGGCCTGAGGAAGCCAACCTGTGATCTGCTGGATTCTTGACGGGTGGACCGGTTCCCCGTCGACGGTCACGCCCAGACGACCGGATGAGGGCGCTTCGATGCTGGCTAGGATCCGCCCGAGAGTTGATTTCCCGGCGCCGTTTGGTCCCGTCACGAGCGTGACACCTGGTCGCAGTTCGAGAGAGAGGTTGCGCAGGACCTCTACTCCTCTGTACGCATGGGAGACACCCTGCAGCTCAACTTGCGAACTGCAGGGCGCCTCCTGGGTTGGGTCGACCACCACTTACCTCATGATGTTCGTCGACCAGCCGCCACACGGGTCTGGCGAAAGGTTGCGGTCCCGGCATATCCGCGACGAGACGCCGTCTCGGCCGCTCCGTCCCGAGGTGATCGCGCCGGACTTGTTGACGGACGAGGTGCTCGACGTGTTGCTGCTCCATCGACCTCGAACGTCATCGGTCTGGAGGTTGAACACTACCTTTCCGGACTGGTAGACGGGGCTGCCGTGGGTCGACCGAAGCGACCCGCTGACGTTGGCCCCGTTCGTGAGCCACGAGCTGACGTTGAACGTTCCGGACCCGTCCTCTGACGAGACGTTTACTGCGTATGCACTGGCAGGAAGCCCTGCAGCGATGACCACCGCGAGTGATGCGGTGACTGTGCGTAACTTCACTCTTCCTCCATCTGTCTAGTGATGCGGACGGTGAGTGATACTCCGGGGGGTTTTCCCGGGCGTCAACGCCAATTCGAGCCGACCGATCCAGATCCTGTCGACCGGACCCTAGTTTCACGGTCCCACTTGCTACGACCCAGCGCGCTACCGGCGCCGGTCCCGGATCTGGTAGATACGCTGCGCCGTGACGCCGGCAATCTCCGCAAGCTCGACGGCGGTGTGGCCATCCAAAATGGCCTCCCGCAGACAGTTGGCCCAGAACTGCTCGCGGCGGTCGGCTTCGCGTTGAGCTCCTTCTCGCTCAGTTCGGGCGCGCCGCACGACATCAAGCCAATCGCTCGGCGCGACCGCGAGGACGTCATCTGGCCAGCCGCCCCCTGCGGGGCCCAGCACGTTCCAGCCCGAGGCGCAGAGGGCTGCCTCCGGCGTGCTCGCGATCGGGAGTTCGGCCAGAATCTCGCCGTCGCTGTTCCTTACCTGCGCGAGCTCGGCGGACTCCCCCTCGTAAGTGACGACGTGAGCCCTGAACGACGGGTGACGAGTTACCAGGAACGGTACGCCGAAGCCCACCGCATCCACCGGTTGCCACCCGATCTCGCGAAGCAGATAGGCCACCCGGTGCTCCTCAGAGACGAACGGATCTGGCTCTGGTCCACCAGGCCGCAGCAGCGCGGTGATCGTTGCCACGGGAGCGAGCTCCCCGTCGGGCCCTCCAGGCTCGTTCGATGCCACCTGGACGCGCACGTGCTCAGGTTCCTGTTGCGTAAGCGTTGCGACCGCCGAGAACTCCATGGGGGAATTATAGCGCGCTTTAATACCACCGTCGACACGTCTTGCCACATAGTCACCACTCACCCACGACGACGTGCTTCTGAGCGCGTCGCTGGTCCGGAGCAATCGGTCTTCATAGAAGGAATAGCCGACCCGGCCGCGCATCCCGCGCCGGCACGAGGTGAAGTTGTACGCCGCCCCGGCGCGATCTAAACCGACACCATGGCTCGGCAGACGAACTCGAGCGCAGACCGCAGCACCTCAACGGGACGTTGGGCGTCACTTCGCACTCGGTATGCATCATGGCGTCGGCCGCGCACCTACCCGCTGTCACATCCACACGACAGATCGGGAGCAGACGAATGAGCCAACACACACCCGCCGCCAGGGCGCGCCTTGTCACCGAAGTTCAGATCAGCCCGAACACCAACGGCCTACCCGGCATCGCCCAGCTCCGCGACGTCGTCGGCGCGATGATGACCATCGGACTGATCCTCTCGGTCCTGGCGCTGCTCATCGCGGCAATCATCTGGGCTCTAGGCTCCAACTCGTCCAACCCCCACCTCGCTGGCCGCGGTAAGGCCGGCGTCCTGATTGCCCTCGGCGCGGCCATCGTGACCGGCGCAAGCGTCACCCTGGTGAACTTCTTCTGGCGCGTCGGGCAGCAGGTCTAGACGATGGCCGTGTGCGACATCCCGGGCGTCGCCGAGGTCTGCAACCAGGCAGGTGACCAGGCGAGCGACCTTATGGCGACCCCGTTCAAGTGGTTGGCCGACGCGATGGCAGCGACCGCGAAGGCGGTGATCGAGGGCACCTGGAGCGTCATCGACACCACCACGATGGTCGACATCACCTCTGGTGAGTTCACCCGCGTCTACAACATCGTCTTCGGCGTCGCGATCGTTGTGATGCTCGGCTTCTTCCTGCTCCAGGTCATGGGCGGCATGCTCCGCCGTGAGCCCGCCGCACTCACCCGCGGGATCGTGGGGCTCGCCAAGTCGATCATCGGATCGTTTCTCGCGATCACTCTGCTGGCCACTGCGCTGGAGATCACCGACCGCCTCGCGGAAGGGATCGTTCATGCCTCCGGCACGAGCATGGATCAGATGGGCGAGCGCCTCGCCCTCCTGGCCGGTGGGCTGACCGCTGTCAGCGCCCGCAATCCGAGCGTGGGGATCATCGTCACGATCATCTTGGCCGGGCTGATGATCGCTGCCTCGTTCCTGGTCTGGCTCAGCATGCTCGCCCGCAAGGCGCTTCTGCTGATCGCGATCGTCCTCGCTCCGCTCGCGCTGGCCGGCGCGTCCTGGGACCAGACCCGCTCCTGGGTCGGGCGCTGGGCATCCTTCGTGATCGCCCTGATCGTCTCCAAGCTGGTCGTTGTCATCATCTTCCTGCTCGCGACCACGCAGATCTCAGCCCCGATTGATACCGACCTGGCCGGCATCTCCGACCCGCTCGGCGGCGTCGTCCTCCTCCTCATCGCCGGCTTCGCCCCCTACCTGGTCTACAAGGCCATCAACTTCATGGGCTTCGACATGTACCACGCGATGTCTGCCGAGCAGGAGACCAAACACGCCCTCAACCGCCCCATCCCGATGCCCGTCCGTCAGCCGGTCTTCCAGCCGCCGAGCGTTCTCGGCAACGGCGGAGGAGGCCGTACGCCGGCCGCTCCTCCCCCATCGAAACCATCACCAGGGGCAATGACGGCGACCACGTCTGCTCCGGTCAAAGCCGGCACTTCGGCCGGTCCCGTGGCTGCGGGAGCGGTCGCTGGTGCGTCGGTCGCGAAGGAGTCTGCCGGCGCGGGACCACGGATCGGGTCGTACGTCGGCTCGACTGTCGACCAGCACGCAGTGGGCGGTGATCCTTCGTCAGCGAGCCAGCACATACCGCAGCAGACCGACGCTCCGCCCCGCCCTGCGCCGGCACCTCGCGTGGTTGACCCGATGCCTGAGCACAAGCCTGGAGCACCCTCATGACCACAGACCCGGCGCCGTATGACCTTGCCGCGGTGAAGTTCTCCCGGCTATCACGCCGCGGCATCCTCCTTGGGCTCTCCGGCGGCCAGCTGGTCACTCTCGGCATCGGTGCCCTCACCCTCATCACCGCGCTCTACACCGCGGGGAGCACCGGTCTGGTCCTCGCGGCGCCGGTGCTCGCCTCCTCCATCGCGTTGACCTGGGGCACTGTCGGGGGACGGCGCCTGGTCGCCTGGCTCCCCATCACCGTCAGCTGGCTCTGGCGCACCGCCACCGGGCAACGCGACTACCGACGTAAGCTCCGTCACCCACGGCCCGCCGGCACCCTCGCCCTGCCCGGCGACGGCGCCGCGCTGCGACAATGGGTCGACGAAGAGACCGGCGCCGTCATGATTCACGCCCCCCACTCGGCCACACTCACCGCGATCGTCGGCGTCACTCATCCGGCCTACACCCTCCTCGATCCCGCTGAGCAGCAGCGGCGCGTCTCCGGCTGGGGCCGCGTACTTGCCACCACCTGTCGGTCCGGGCGAATCGCCTCGCTCCAAGTCCTCGAACGCACGTTGCCCGACTCCGGACGCGGGCTCAGTGAATGGTGGGACCGCCACGGCACCCATGACGCGAGTTGGGCATCGACCACCTACGACGAGCTCATCGCCCGCGCTGGCCCCGCCGGCGAGCGCCACGCCACCACCGTCTCGATCGCCCTCGACATGAAGGCCTCATCGCGAGCCATCCGCTCTGCCGGCTCCGGCATACGCGGCGCCGCCAACGTGCTGCGCCAGGAGATGACCACGATGACAGCCGCGCTCCGCGCCGCCGACCTCACCCCGAGCGACTGGCTCACCGCCGGCGACCTCGCGCTCATCCTCCGCGCTGCCTACGAACCCGACATCACCACCGCACTCGAACGACACGGCACCGTCGGCCGCGACCTCGCCACCGCTGGCCCCGTCGCCATCACCGAATCCTGGGACTCGCTCCGCTCCGATTCGGCCCACCATGCCGTTCTCTGGATCAGCGAATGGCCCCGATCCCAGGTCTACCCCGGCTTCCTCGCCCCACTGCTGCTCACCTCAGGCGTACGCCGCACGTTCTCCTTGCACTACCAACCCATTCGCGCCGACCTCGCCGCCCGCGACCTCCGTCGCAAGAAGACCGAGTACATCTCCGACGCCGCCCAGCGGCAACGCATGGGCCAGATCGAAGACGCACAGCAGAATGCCGAGTACGCCGACGTCCTCCAGCAAGAAGCCGACCTCACCGCCGGCCACGGCGTCCTCCGCCTCACCGGCTTCGTCGCCGTGTCTGCTCCAGATACCGACACGCTCGAGCGCACCGTCGCCTCCGTGGAGCAGGCCGCGATCCAGGCATCCTGCGAGACACGACGGCTCTACGGTCAGCAAGCGCAGGCCTTCACCGCCGCAGCACTCCCGATCGGGCAACGCATCTGAGCAGCCATCTCGCCGCCAAGATCCTCGATCAATGACGCGACTGACTCGTTGGCGACCTTCGCACACCTCCTGGATGACCCGCCATGATCAGGAGGACGACATGCCCGACAGTGAATCCGTCACCCACGCAGCGCAAGCCAGCGACCAATTACGACGCCTAGCGCAAACGACGCGCACGATCCGCGACCCCGGCGAGATCTACGACCTCCTCGGAGACCTCGCCCGCGCCATCACCTCGCTGGCACAGTCACTACATCAGATCGCCAAGGTCCACGACAACCTCGAGCCCGGACGCGCCCGCGTCGCCGAAAGTACTCGCAGCGGCCGAGCCACCTCCTACGCCATCTCCTGGGAAGTACACCGAGCCGCCGAGATGCTGACCCAGGTCGCCGGCGTCGTCGACCACGCCCACCAAGACGAGGCAAAGATCGCGTACGCCCAACCGGACCCGCTGCTCCGACCAGATCGGAAAGCGTTTCTGGCTGCCGCAAACGACGGGCTACGTCTGTGAACGACAACCGCATGCACTCGTCCATACTCGTCTCACCCGGAGGCGAGCGCCGACGAGACCGTCGCCGCCGGCGCGAGCTCGCGAAACGATTTGTGGCCCAATATCGCGAAGAAGCGCGATCGCGCGCTAGGACCGCGGCCGAGACGCTCTCCGAGGATCGTCGAGCCGCCCACTACCTCCCGCGCTCGGGCGAGCCTGGACCAGCCGCGCTGCGTACACCTGGCCGCCTTGGGCTCCCGCGACATCAAGACACCTCAGCCACGCTCGCTGGGGCGTATCCCTTCCTAGCTGAAGGCGGACTCGGCGCCGACGGCGTCTTCGTCGGCCAAGACCTCTACTCCGGCTCCTCCTTCGTCTACGACCCCTGGGTCCTCTACGCCCGCGGCCTCATCACCGCACCCAACCTCGTCCTCGCCGGCATCGTCGGCGCCGGCAAGTCCGCCCTCGCCAAAAGCCTCTATGCCCGCTCCATCCCCTTCGGCCGCCGCGTCTACGTCCCCGGCGACCCCAAGGGCGAACACACTCCAGTTGCGAACGCCCTCGGCGGACAGGCCATCGCCCTCGGGCACGGCATGCCCAACCGGCTCAACCCACTCGACGAAGGCCACCGACCCTCACGAGTTGATGACACCGAGTGGGCAAGCCAAGTCACAGCCCGGCGGCGTGACCTGGTCGGCGCCCTGACTGAGACCATGCTCAACCGACCCTTGACCCCGCTGGAGCACACCGCCGTCGACATCGCCCTCGCAGCTGTCGTCCGCACCTGCGACGTCCCCGTCCTGCCTTTGGTCGTTGATCGCCTGCTCTCCCCCGACCCTGCTGACGACCCCGACGGCCGGCTGACGGAGGACAGCCGGCTTGCCGGTCACGGCCTTCGGCGCCTCGTCGCCGGCGATCTCGCGGGCCTCTTCGACGGCCCCTCGACCGTACGTTTCGATCCGACCCTCCCGATGGTCTCCCTCGACCTCTCCCGGGTATCCGAGAACTCCACCCTGATCTCGGTCCTCATGACCTGCGCCTCAGCGTGGATGGAGTCCGCACTCCTCGACCCCGACGGCGGCCAACGATGGGTCGTGTACGACGAGGCCTGGCGCCTGATGCAGCACCCAGCGCTCCTGCGACGCATGGACGCCCACTGGCGCCTCGCCCGCCACTACGGCATCGCGAACATGCTGGTCTTCCACAAGCTCACCGACCTCGACAACGTCGGCGACCAAGGCTCCACCGCCCGCGCCCTCGCCTCCTCCCTCCTCGCGAACGCTGAAACCCGCGTCGTCTACCGGCAGGAGTCCGACCAACTCGGAACCACCGCTGAGTCGCTGGGTCTCACCAGCACGGAACGCTCGCTGCTGCCGACCCTCGGAACCGGACAGGGCCTGTGGCGGATCAAGGACCGCTCCTTCATCGTGCAGCACCAACTGCACCCCGACGAGCTAGCCCTCTATGACACATCTGCCCGTGCAAGTGGCAGTCGGTGACGACGTCAACTCTCGGATCTGTCAGATCTGGAAGGCTTGCTAGCCCACTCCACCCAGGATGGGCTACGGATCAGAATCGGGGCTATATGCCCTTGCCTCCGAACAGATCAAGCGGGTGTGCATGTCCGCGACGCCCAGTCGAGATTCGTGGCGTGACTGGGGCAACTTCAGCAAGATCGTGCGCGACCAGGAGGTCGATCGACGTCGTTCGTCGATCGACGGATTCTGCGGACAACGGACCACGATGGTTCGGACAACGGACCATCACGGTTCTGGGCCCATTCGTTTCGGGTCATTCCCATCACTGGGAGCTGTCGGTGGTGATAAGTTCCGCGGCATGTCCGGCGAGTCGAGCGCTGTCACAGAGGGCAGCGGCGATTACATCTACGTGCGCCTTGCTGGCGCGCGCTTCGACGCGCCCGGCATGCCTGCCGAAGCGGTGCAGGAGCTAAAGGTCCTCAGTGGGGCCCTGTTCCAACTCGCACGCATCGAGTGGCTCAATGCGCACCCGGACCGCACCCGGGTTCCCGGCGGATTCGCAGAGCTCTTCGACCTGAGACTCGTGTCGATTGGAGAGGGCAGCGCGAAACCTCAACTCGTCTTGCAGCGCCCTAAGGGCTGGACTAAGAAGGACGATCCCGAGGAAATCTTTCCTGCCATCCAGCGAGCCCCCATAGCGCTCGTTCGCGCATTGGAGGGTGTACGGGACGATCGGCAGGTCCCCACGGCTCTTGCCAAGGAGAGTGTCGCTCTCATAACTAGGATCGGTCGGACCCTTGATGACGCGGAGCAGATCGAGCTCGCGACATCCGATCCAGCGAAAGTCCCTGACGCACCGTCTGTGATCCTGGATCTGCAGGTGCGCAACACACTCCGTTCGATCGAGGATTCCCTCAAAGACCGGTCAGAACCCGAGCAGGTTCAGATTGAGGGCGTGATCACCGAGTTCGACGGCACCGCCCAGACCTTTCGGCTCCGGATGCCAAGTCAGCCGGCCCAAGTTCACGGCCGCATTGCGGCGGGCGAAGGCAGCGTCAGTAGGTCAGTGAAGGAGGCTCTTGCCGAGGATGGCGTCACTGCCCCTGACGTGCGTTTGACTGGATGGTCGGTTGTGGGCGACACGGGCATCGTCCGCGAGCTCCATGACGTTGTCGCCGTGGAAGTCATTCGTACCCCGATTGAGAAGAAGATGTATACACGCCTGGCCCAACTCGCTGAACTCGAGGACGGCTGGTGGGAACCCACTAGCCTCAGGCCCAGCGACGGCATCGTCGTGGCCATGGCTGAGGCGATCCCCTCGCTCTCCTTGCTCGCGCGGGTCCCGGACATGGTCGCTAGGACCGACGGCACCTTGGCCCTCGAGTCTGAGATCGACGATCGACACTTGGTTGCGGTCATCGAGGCCGAAGGGCAGCAGATCTATCTCTGTGCAGACGACGGCATCGCGGATGACCCCGAAGAATTCGAAGGCCCGTACAGCGTTGATCACCTGCGCGACTTCTTTGAGACTGGAAGCGTTTCATGACGACATCGACGCCCGAGCCAGCCCCCACTGGCCCCGAGATCCGCGGCCCCGAGGTCCTTCGGCGCGTGGTTCCGGAGGCCGCCATGAAGGATGACGGGCGTCCAAGTTCATCAGCCTTCATGCGTTCCTCTCACGACAGTATGATGTCGACCTTCCGCGAAGGGGTCCCGGTGGAGGACGTAGCAGCCGCTTGGAAGGGCAAGTCGCCATTGGCGGGTGTCTGGCCCGTCGGGGTCATTGATGGAAGCGCCAACGGGGCCAAGGTGTACGACGATGGCCTGAAGCCGTGCGCATGCGGCGGCGCCAATGATGGCTGCGAGGGCGACTACCCCGATGGTCACGCAAGTGTCGATCTTCGGGAGATCGGCCGATCTCGGAGAGAGCGATTGGCAAAGCAGTTCCGAGATGCGGCAGTCCAGAATGGTGCGCTGCTCAAGGCCGCCAACGATTAGCAATTAGGAGGGCTGAGACTTGCGCCCCGAAATGGTCCGTAACACTCAGATGGCTATCGAGGTCATGACTGCTTGGGCGTCTGATCCGGATGGGATCGATGACTTTATCTTCGACCGTATACGTTCGATCATTGATGACGCCGAGAACGGGAACCCACTGCGGGCGGCAGTCGATCTCATCCATGGATTTGTCAATCTGAGCGGAACACTTCTGATTCAGCGAGAGAGCGAGATGCACGTGAGCGACATCGACACCCTTCGCCAACTCGGGCTGGAATATCAAACTGACGCGTGAGGATCTGGCATCGTCAGCAAGGTTCTCACTCGGCGATCATGGGTTCCCACTCCCACTTCTGCGCGCCGAATCCCCGCTTAATGTGATATGCAGAGCCGCGACGCGACCGCAACGTGCCCACCTGGTGGAGCAGATTCTCGACCGGGCGTTACCGGAATGCGGCAGGCGAAGCGGCCCGACCACCCGGACCACGATTGGGACTTCCACCGAGCCCCGACTGCGGCTCATGCCTAACGACGGCAGCAAGACCTTCAGGAGCGTGCACCGGGGTGCCCGGTCGCTGGCAGAGGGCCTGTACGTGGGTATCCGCAACCGGCTCGGCCACGAGCTGGCCGGGGCCACGCCGGAGCAGGACACTCTGGAGCACCTGGCGGGGTTCAGCATCCTGGCGCGCTGGGTGGACGTGGCGATCGTCGAGACGGCGTAAGGAGGTAGGCATGGAGCCAGCGACGGCGCAACTACTCGTCGGCGGCCTAGGCATCGCAGGAACGCTTACCGCTGCCGTGGTGACTCAGATCCTGGCACGACGAGCCGAGCGGGAACGGCGCGAGGATGAGGACGAAACGCGATGGCTTCGCGACCGTCTCGACATCACGACGGCGTTGCTAAGCAAGGCCGGGCACGTGCACCGCGAGTTGTACAGCGCTGCGGCCCTTCTAAACTCCCCGGACGGCACTTACGACGACCGCCCTACGTGGCTTGCGGGCCACAACAACCTGATCGAAGCGCCCGAAGAAGGGCTGCCCGGCATGTTGTCGAGCGAGGACCGGGAGATCCTCATCGAGTTCCAGATGGAGGTCACCGAACTGCTGACCGCCATGGAAGACGACGTGAGCCGGATCGTGCTGCTCGGCACGGAGGCCGAAGCGACGGCGGCCAAGGAGATGCATGAGGCCCTGTGGTGGGCCGAGGCCGACCTGGAGATGTATGCCCCACCGAACCTCGCGTACGGCCACCTGCATGACGCAAAGAATGCCATTGACGCCTTCGTAACGGCCTGTCGCTCGGGGCTCCGCGTCCCGTAACGGCTACCCGCATGCCTTACGGGCTGCGGGACGGGGAGCGACTTGCCCAGCACCCAGGGCGCGGGGGTCCAAGGGCACAGGCCGTTCCCGGGTGAGTGGCGCGGAGCAGGGGCCCGCCGCGGTATGCACCCGATCCGCGAGGCGTCGGCGAATCGGTCGTGACCCGGGTGGGTCGCGACATTGATGGTCGGTCGGCCAGCCACGGAACTCGTCCAATGTGCGATCCAGAGCGACGAGGCCTGCCCTCCGCTCGCGGACGTCCGGAAGTTCGGTCAGGTCAAGCTCTGCGAGAACGGTGACGCGCTGCGCGAGACCCTCGGACGGTGTCGGGATGCTTGGTGGTCGTACGGAGTGTGCTGGTCCGTTATCGTCGCGGATCATGCCGTGCCAAGTTGCGACGCCCGCTGGGTCGGAAGCCGCAAGGTAGCCATCGGCGCCCACCGATCTCGCCCGTCGCGTCTTACCGCCGCCTTGGGGTCGCCTCAGTTCGGCGTCCGGAGCGGCCGCGTCAAGACTAGGACGCCTAACCAGACCGTGAGAGGCCTGCAGCCCACCGCCGAAGTCCACTGGAGACAGGCCGAGCCTTCCCGGTCCAGCATGCGCACCTCACAACATGTGGGCAGACACGAACATCCGCACCGACCGCGGCGTCAAGCTCGAAGCGCTCCAGGAGCGCCTGACCGTGGCGGTCGGGCGACTGGTGACCGGCCACGACTGGCGCAAGGCAGTCGAGTTCTCGGCACGGTTCCGATCGCGTTCCTTCCGTAACTCCGCGCTGATCGCGGCCCAGCACCTCGAGGCCCACGAGCTCGGCTTGGTGCCCGGCCCCTATCCGACGTACGTCGCCGGGTTCAAGCAATGGCAAAGCCTCGGCCGGAGCATCGTGAAGGGCCAGCACGGCTACCAGATCTTCGCCCCGGTCAAAGGCAGGTTCGCCTCAGATAGCCCCTCCGATCCCGAGTCTTGGCGCCGCCTGAACCGCGGTGAGAAACCATGGGCCGACGAGACAGTGAAGTCGAAGGTGATCGGGCTGCGCCTGGCGTACGTCTTCGACATCTCCCAGACCGAGGGCGACCCGATCCCGGAGCCTCCGCGGCCGAAGATCCTCCAAGGTGCCGCCCCTGACGGGCTGTGGGACGGGCTGGCCGATCAGATCACTGACCACGGCTTCGAACTTCGGCTGGTATCTGACGCGCAGGCGATCTTCGGGCGCAACGGGCAAACCGACTACCTGCAGCGCGAGGTCTCGGTACGGATGGACATGGACGAGGCCGCGCAGGTCAAGACGCTGTGTCACGAGCTCGCCCACGTGATGCTGCACGGGAACGACCCAACAGCGTCTCTGAAGGAGATCATCGGGGCAGAGAGTCATCGCGGGATCCAGGAGGTCGAGGCAGAGTCCGTCGCCGCGATGGTTTCCGCCGCACATGGGCTGGACACCAGCAGCTACTCGATCCCATACGTCGCCACCTGGGCCACCCACACACCCGGATCCAGTCCGGTCGAGGTCGTCCAGGCAACCGCCGAGCGCGTACGTCGCACCGCTATTTCCATCCTCGATGGCCTCGACACCGAGCAGATCGGGAACGGCGACCCTCCTGGGCTCACCCGGAATGGAGCTGAACGAGATGCCGGCGTAGAGGCGGACTCGGCGCGGGCGGTCCGATGGACGAAACCTTCGAAGCAGGTGGGACTGTGACACACGCATCCGCCGTGGACGCGCGCGGTGTGCCGCTCATCTTGCCCGCCGTCGAGATCCGCATCAACGCTGAGGGCGCAGCTACCGTCACCATCGACAACGAACCGTACGAGGTGCCCGCGACGCTCCGACGTGACGGCGTCCGTCAGCTGGTGCAACACCTCGCGAACGACTACGGGCCAATCCGCGTGGTGATCATCGAGGCCGACGGCGAGGAGTACGTCGACATCGAAGCACCACGGGAGGTCGCCTCCGATCCGCCGAGGCCAGTCGACCCGCCGCCGGTTCTGCAACACTCCCAAGGTCCATTCCATCCGGATGAGGACGTACTGGTCGCCGTGATCGTAGACAGGCGGACACCCGAGCCCGACGGCACCGTGCCCCTTCGCGTACCTCCGGCGATCGAGCAGCGCTACGGCGGCGCTGTCTACCTGATCGGACAGACCTCGCAGGTCGTCGTCCCGCTCACCGAGGGCGGGATGGAACATCGATGACTGGCCCCTACGCACGCCAGATGGATGACGAACTGATCAACCTCGGCCTCGGGCTCGTGCTCGGTGGCGCACTCGTCCTCGGACTTCTCCGCATCGCGGGAACCATCGCGGCATGGCTCACCGGGGCAACCCAGCCCCGACGTGGCATAGACAGTGCCATCACGGTCATCGCCCATCCATTCACCCCAGCCACAGCCCTCGACTCCCCCGGCCTGCCCGCAATCGCCTATTGGTGCGTGGTCGCTGCGCTGACCGTCGCTGCAGGGGCACTCGTCTGGACGGCATGGCGTGTGCTCAGCAATATCCGCGCAACCTCGGAACGCGACGTACGACATGCCTCGGGGGTCGCGACCAGACGCGAAGTCATGCGTACCGCGTCCGAACGCGCCCTCCTCAAGCGCGCAAGCGCCCTTCGCCCAGACCTCACACGTCCGAGCGCGGAAGACGTCGGCTACCTCCTGGGCCGCTCCCGCGGACGTGGCGTGTGGAGCTCGGTCGAGGACTCCACGCTCATCCTGGGCCCGCCACGCTCTGGCAAAGGCCTCCACCTCGTCATCAACGCGATCCTCGACGCCCCCGGCGCAGTCGTCACCACCGCGACCCGTCCCGACAACATCACCGCCACCATCAGCGCCCGCCGCGACCACGGACCCGTCGCCGTCTTCGACCCCCAACGCCTCGCCGACGGACTCCCCCACGGTCTGCGCTGGTCACCCGTACGCGGCTGCCAAGACCCGCTCACCGCGATGATCCGCGCCACCGGGCTCGCCTCCGCCACCGGACTCTCCGCCGGCGGAGTCGACAGCGGCAGCTTCTGGGAAGGCAAGACCAGAACCGTGCTCCAAGGACTGCTCCACGCCGCGGCCCTCGACGCACGCACCCCTGCCGAGCTCTTCTCCTGGACCCTCTCCCCCGCCTCCGCTGCCGACGCCGTCGCCATCCTCGCCAACCACCCCAACGCAGCAACAGGCTGGGCAGAGTCGTTGGACTCGATGATCGAGTCCGACCCCCGCACCCGCGACTCCATCTGGATGGGAGTCTCGCTCGCCCTCTCCAGCCTCGCTGACCCCAGAGTCCTTGACGCGGTCAGCCCCGACGACGAAGAAGCCTTCGACCCCTCCGACTTCCTCCGCAACGCCGGAACCCTCTACCTGCTCGCAACCGGTGCCGGGGCCGGGGCATGCTGGCCCCTGGTCGCCGCCTTCGTCGAAGACCTCGTCGAGACCGCCCGGCACCTCGCCGCACGCTCCACCGGCGCGCGACTCGACCCACCCCTACTGCTTGCACTCGACGAGATCGGAAACCTCGCCCCCCTTCCCTCGCTACCGACCCTCATGGCAGAGGGCGGTGGCACCGGGATCACCACCATGCCCGTGCTCCAGTCGCTGTCTCAGGCACGCGACAAGTGGGGCGAGCACGCCGCTCACGCGATCTGGGACGCTGCCATCGTCAAGGTAATCCTCGGCGGCACGGCCGCCGCCCGAGACCTCCAAGACCTCTCCGCCCTCATCGGCGAACGCGACGAACACACCGACACCCTCACCATCGGCGACCACGGGTCCCGCGGGCTCCAGCGTTCCACTCGACGCGTACCCGTCCTCGCGCCCGACGCCATCCGCACGCTTCCCTTCGGCACCGGCCTCGTCATGCTCCGGTCGACTCCCCCGATCGTCACCGACCTGAGACGCTGGACCGACCGTCCTGAGCGGAACCGCCTCACCCAGCTTCGAGCGGAGGTGGAGGATCAGCTACGTCGGCCGTGATCGACCCATCCGTCGTCCCCGGCGCGCAACATCGGTCATCGCCCGCAAACGCGCCGCATCTTCACGAAGTAACTCCGCGTCGACGGGCCGCACCATATGCGGCATCACCCATGACTGGTAGAGCGTCATCGCATCCGGATTCATCGGCGGCGGGGTGGCAGCGTGTACGACCAAGCACTCCCACGGCGGCTGCCCCGGCGGCACCTCCGCCCGCCTCCAGGCGAGCAGCACCCCGGGCTGGCTGTGCTCCCCAAACCGAGCCGAGACATCCACCCAGACGTGGTATGGCGGTCTCCGTCCCACAGGCCCACCTTCCAATGCCCCTGACCGTTCGACCCCACAACCCAACTGTATGTCGAACACATGAACGGTTCCTTGCGGGGTATCCGTGGCGTATCGTGAACACATGTTCGGGCGCCGTGAGCAGTTGGCCGCCGCCGAATGGCAGCGGTTCCTCATGTATGCCTCCGACCACGGGCTCTCCATCGTCACCGTCATCGCCGTCTACCAACTCGCCGAGTCCGGCACGAAGGCGACGATCTCCATCGCTGGCGAAGACTCACTTCATGATGCCTGGTTCTGGTGGGACCGGGTCGAACCCGGCTCCGCGCTCGCGGTCGCGCTCTCGACCGGTTACGGGACGCATACTCACCGCAGCGGCGTCGTATATGTGGGAAGCCAGGACGGCGGGTCGGGAGTTTATGACCGGCTCGACGCAAAGACACTCGCGCGCGCTCGGCGTCATCAACTCCGCGCCGTAGCCAAGCAGCACCGACTCGACAAGAGAATGAGACGTACGCAGCTCACCCCCGCCGTACCGAGGTAATCGAAGACAGCCCGCCGGCGGCCCGTGTGGCCGCGTGGCCGTCGTTGCGCACCTGCTCTTCAAGAGCATCCCCGAGCGGCGGAGGTGCGTATTCGGGAGGGCACTCATGTCGATCCCCACCCAGCTCAGCTTGCACGGCTACATCGCCACCAGCCCAGAACTGACCAAGACCCGCAACGGCGTGCACCGGTTCCGCGCGAGGGTCGGAGTGGAACAGTTCCGCAAGGAATCCGACGGCACCTTCACGCGCCTCGACCCGGTTCATTGCGACTTGGTCGCTTTCGAGACCACCGCGCAACGGGCGTTTTCCTGGTTCCAGGTGGGGGACTCCTTCGTCGCCTCCGGATACATCAACGAGTACGAGACCAACCTCGCCGGCCAGCCGGTCACGCGCGAGGAGTTCGTCGCCCGGCGAATCGGACACGATCTGGCCCGGACCAACTATGAGGTCGTACGCCGCCAGCCGACAACATCGAAACCAGCACCCCCGGCCGTGACCGAGGCCCTTGACCACGCCATTGGTCTCTGAGGTCGACGTCATGGCCGCGACGTACGAGGGCGGTTCCGGGGACGAGATCATCCGCCCGATCAACTGGAACCTGCTCACCGCCGAGGAAGCCCAGGGCGAGTGGCTGGACTTGAACGCCTGGGTCGACTGGCTACGCCACGCCTACGGACTCGCAGTCGCAGTCATACCTCCCCTGTGGCATCGCCACGACGAGCTCGTCTGGGAGCTCTCCGCACTGCACACCGCATGGCTCAATGCGTACGACCCTGAAGCCCCGCCATCCGCACCCTTGGCATGGCACCGCGAGTTCGCCGAGGCCCGGCAACGGCTACGCGACTGGGTCACCACCTGCGGCACCAAGCTCGACCGCGACCGACCAACCCGGCAAGCCGCGTGGCCCGGCGAACCACCAACCGTCTCTCCGGTCGAGCAGGCCATCGAGAACCGAGATGGCGACTTCAAGGAGTTCGTTCGCGACGACCTCACTGCGCGCCGCCAACTCGAGGACGAAGCACGCGATGTCGCCCACGAGCGAGCCCGTGACCTCATGGACCGCCTCGGCGGGGCCGACGACAGCTCTCGATGGCGCTTCGGCTCGCAGTTGTCCACAGATCTCTGAACACGCGGCGTCAACCACGTCGGGTGCCGCGAGGGTCACGAGATCAACCAACCGAAGGAGTCCGACTCATGCTTCTCGCCCATGCCATCGCCATCGCCGAAGTGCGCTCCTACATTGCCGCGCTGGCCGACAGCGCCGCCACGGTCCTGGGCTCGGTTGCCTACGACCGAGTCCTGATCTACCTCGACTCGGTTCATGGTGACCAAGTCCCCGCGACGACCGAGATCCCGCTCGACGACCCCGCGACGATGTATCGGCTGGCACAGCAATCAACCTCCGACCTCCGTCGGTACGGTCTAGACGGGCTGCATATCGAACTCGCCCTTGCTTACCTGACCGACGCGTGGACGCTCGACCACAGCTTGGATGGGCATGGCGCACGGCTGCTGCCGTCGTGGATCGATCCCACGGAATCGTCGTGACCTACGGCGAAAACGGCGAGGCCATCCGCACGGGACTGACGACCCTGTTGCGCCAGCACCGGGTCCAACACCGGCTCAGCGGCAAGCCAGACGCACTCAAAAACAGCGCCCTCAGACGGCGCCAAGACTACGGCGCCCAAGTTCGTCGCTACCGGCAAGGCATCCTGGTCTGGTGCCATCAGGCTACCGTCGCGGCAGACCCGTACCTCGGTGCCAACGAATTCGTCGACCATCACAATGGCAACGTCGCCGACGGACCCTACGATCTCCTCCGCACCGGCCTCAAACGCGCCATCGACGCCTCGACCGCGCCGCTCCCGCCTCTGGAGGAGCTGAGCACGGCCCATGAGGTCGAGCTCGTCGAGACCTGGCGACAGATCGCCTCCGCAGCAGCGATCGGCGAACACGACTTCTA
Organism: Nocardioides sp. YIM B13467; assembly: GCF_042788075.1. Lineage (NCBI taxonomy): Bacteria > Bacillati > Actinomycetota > Actinomycetes > Propionibacteriales > Nocardioidaceae > Nocardioides > Nocardioides sp. YIM B13467. Next base: position 3,129,785 of record NZ_JBHZPJ010000046.1, on the reverse strand, counting down.
CGCAGGTGCCGGCCACGGCATGCTCGACGCCACCCAATGCCACACCGTCATGAAAGACGTCGCTGCGGTCGTACAAGCCCTTGTCATCCTCGACCACCGCTACAGGTCCGTGCCTGGCTGGGAGACCCTCTCCCGCGTCGGCGGGCTCGGCTGGAGCGCCCTCGCCACCGGACTGGAGGCCAGCATCGGCCCTCCCGACTACACCGTCGACCACCGAGGCTGGCGGCCTCCATTGAGGTTCGTCCGCGGCCCTGCTCGCCCTGGTCTCCTTGGCGTCCTTCAAGCCGAACAGAATCTCCTCGTACGCCTCGCCGACTCCATCGCACCCACCAACCTCCGACTCGCCGTCTCTGCTCAGGTGGCTGTTTCCGCAGATCTCTCGAAGCGGACGGCGCATGCCGAACTTCGGGCTCGCTGGCAGGCCAGGGCGGAGACCTACGAGTTGATCGGCCGATCGCTGCGCGACGTCGCCCCGCGCCGTTCATCGAAAGGCGCGTCGGCAGCCGGAGAAGCCAACAACGTCATCGCTCGTCTCGTATCCCTGCCCGACGACACGATGCCGGATGACAAGATGCTCGCCGCCTTCGACAAGCGGTTCACCGCAGTCGACACCCGCATCGCAGACCTCATCGAGACCGGCATCCTGAACAAGACCATTCTCAGACGTGCGAAGGTTCCCCTCATCGATGCGAACAGCTCGAGCCTGGTCAAGCCACTTCGCGAGCGCTTCGGCCCGATTCAGCATGCCGGCGACTCGGACCTCCTTGGACTCGTCGGCACGCGCCTTCGACGAACCCAAGAGTCTGTCGAGTCCGCCAAAACTGGCGCCCGAAACCGGGCAGAACTGTATGCGGCGATCGCAATCGAAGCGCCGGCACATATGCGACGGTAGCGATGCCAGTCGTCGAACATTCTCAGTTGAACTGTCGGTGCCTCTGCCAATGGTCTTGAACATGGCTGATGCCGACCTATGCCGCCATCGGTCTGCTCGATACAGATGCTCTTCCCGCCCGTCCTGACGACACCGCTCGACGTGATCTCTTCCGGTACGTGCCCGCTAGGTGCACATCCGCTGGTCGACGACGGATGCTTCTCGACGTTCAGAGTCCGGCATGGTCGCTATCGCTGAGGCGCGCCGCTGGGCGATGAGGGCTCGTTGACGGTCGGCGCGTTCGGCCTCGGTTCGGGCGCCAGGGCCGAGCGGCAGATCGCTGATGACCTGGTAGCGGTCGCGATACGCCGCGATCGTCGCCACCGACGTCAGCCAGGCGCGTGCAGTGGGCGATGTCGGTGGGACACCGAGTCGGCGGAGCCACGAGGGGCGGCTTGTCACGGCGGACTCAACTAACGCGATGGCGCGTGCTTCGATCAAGCTTCGACGCTCGTCCAGGGCACGTCGCATGACTGGCGCCATCTCGCCCGTAGCCTCAGGAACGAGACCTGCGATGAAGCGCTGGTCGGTTCTCGTGATCTGAGTTCTCGAGGATCGGCTCGCCGCGGGGCGCAGCCGGTGTTGGAGGACGGCACCGATGTCGTCTGCGTCGCAGAGGTCCCGTTTGGCCACCAGACTCGGGAAAAGGGTGTCCACGTCGTGGCCGTGCGCTTCGGCGCGACGGAGCGCCGCGGTCAGCGGGCCGAAGGAGTCGCCGTCAACAACGGCGTCTGCCTGTGTTTGGGTGAGGCCGGAACGACGAACGAGGGCTTCCCACCGGGGACGCTGAGCTGCCCCCGCAATGGTGTCGTACTCGGCGGCGAGCTGAGCGATCGATCCCCAGGCTTCCTGCTCGACGGTGATGGTCTGGTGTGCGGAAAGCTCGGCGCTGGATCGTTGGAGTACTCCGTAGAGAACAGTGCGAGCGTTGACGCCATCGCCGGCAGGCAGGGCGGCGTCGGTCTCGTCTGGCTGGTCGAGGGCGACGTAGGCATCGTTCGATTCTCGTCCGCGAGTAAGCGAGACGTAGAGGTTCTCCGTCGTGGTACTCGCGGACACGAGGACATGCGCAGTGTCCACGGTGAGCCCCTGAGCGCGGTGGGCGGTGATGGCGTAGCCGAGGTCGACGTGCTCGGAGACGTACTCCCCAGGCAGGACGAGCGTGGCGGCGTCGCCCTTCTGTGAGCGGACCACGAGGCTGCCGTCCTTGCCGACGCCCTGAATACGCCAGCGATCCCCGTTGCGGACCCAGACACCGCGTGGCGAGCGCACACGTCTGTCATTGCGGCGCGTGATCACCAGGTCGCCGGCCGACACCGGCTCCCCGCTGGCGAGGACGACCTCGGGGGAGGGACGGGTCTGGCCAGATAGGATGCGCTCGGCTCTGGCGCGGATGTTGAGGGCATGCACGGTCTCGGTCGACTCGGTGACCAGGATGCTCGCCAGGCCATCGCGTTGGTCGGCCAGCCATGCAGCGTACGCCGCCTCCATCATCTCCTCGGTCGTGCCGTCACGGAGACGTCCGTGGCGGGCATAGGCGGCGATCGCCTCGAGGCGGCCGGCACGGAGATCGAGACTGGCCGTTCGTTCCCATTCGTGGATGAAGCGGTGGACCTCGGTGAGCTCGGGTACGTCGGAACGCGCAGCGACAAGGAGGGTGAAGGCACCGCCTGCCTCGACCGACTGCAGTTGTGCCGAGTCCCCGACAAGGAGCACCTTGGCCCCGGCGAGTGCCGCGATACCGGTGATCTGGTCGAGAGTCTTGGTGTCAGCGAGGGTGGCCTCGTCGATGATCACCAGTTGTCCGCGGTGGAGCCAACGGGCGCCGCCCGCGTAGTCGTGGAGCCACTTCGCGGTGTTCTCACAGCGGATGCCAAGGTCTCCGGCGAGGACTTCGGCTGCGGCGGCCGACGGGGCAAGCCCGACGACACTGCCGCGGCCAAACTCGCTTGTCCAGGCTTGCAGGAGCGCGTGCATGGTGGTTGTCTTCCCAGCGCCGGCTGGGCCCACGAGCAGGTCAACCTGAAGGCCGGAAGTAGCGATCGCTGCGACGACGTCGGCCTGGCCGCGGGTGAGGATGCGACGGTCTTCGTGGCGGCGCACGGCGCCTTCGACGGTCCGCGCGGTGATCCTCGGCGCCGTTCGGTCGTCGGATCGTTTCAGAAGGCGGTCTTCAGCGGCCATGACCGCGATGGATGAGTAGCGGGTGGCGTAACGGGGACGGAAGGTGGAGGTGCCATCCGCGCGTTGGAACGCGGGCGGACTCGTGGTGAGCTCCGGGGGTGTGAGTGCGATCGAACCGTCCTCCGCGAACGCGACGATCTTGGCGATGACGCTCTCGCGTCCGGCTGCGGTCGAGATTCGCCAGTGCATCGTCTGGCGGGATGCCTCGGCCCAGAGGTTCCAGTGCCGCCAGGTCGAGCGCCTCCGACTCACCTCAGTGACGACCTGGGAACCGACCTCTTCGATGAGCTCGCCGGGGAGCTGGTCGGCAGTCACCGTCGTCGCGGTGCTTTGCGAGATCGCCGTACGCGCCCATGCATCCGCATCCCGCCGTAGGAGGCGACCGGCCCGGTGGCGCCACTCGGCGGTGAGGTCGGCCAACGACCTCAGCTGCTTCTGTGATCGGGTCGCAAGGGTCGCCCGAGCACGCAGGATGACGATCGTATTGTTGCTCGGCCGGCGGCCGTGTTTCTCGACGTACGCCTGGATCATCCGCTCCTTCTCCGCCTCGATCGCCCGCGTACGACTGGAGAACGTTTTGATCAGCGTTTCGGGTACTGCCGCTATCTCCCACTGCGGGTTGCGGTCCTCGCTTCTCCCCCGCTGCTCCCAGGCGAGGCCGAAGGTGCCGGTGATCCGGTCGGCGAGCACGGCGTTGTAATAGGCCGAGACAGCCGTGACCGCGGCGTGCATCGGCCGGCTGTCGAGGCTGCGCCAGCGGCCGTCGAGATCGGCCCGGACCTTGTTGGAGATCACGACGTGGGTATGGAGCTGCGGATCGCCAGCGCGGGAGTCCCAGTGGTCGTACGCCGTCGCGATGATCCCCTGGACGCCGACCTGGGCGACCGCACCGTCGGCGTCGGCAACCCCCACCCGGGTAGCGACAACCTCGCGCTCGATGTAGCCGAGAACGTCATCGACCGCAGCATGGTGGGCAGCAAGCAACAGTTCCTGGGTGGTGGCGTCGGCCACGCCCCACAGCACCGAAACCGACTTCGGGACGCTGAAGGTGTAGTCGTATCCGGCAACCGCTCGACGTCCGGTCTGGGCTGCCTCCTCGGTCTCGATGCGTGCCGTCTCAATGGCACGGTCGGCCTCCGGCAGACCTGCATCGAGCTGCCCTAATCGCTCCTCGACCCGCTTCGCGATCGACTTGTACTCGGGGTAGGCCCGCCCTAAAGGTTCTCCGGTGACCGGGTCGCGACCGAGGCCGATGAGCAGTGCGAGCTGTGCTTCGGTGACCTGCGCCCCGGCCATAATGCGTCCGTTACCGATAGCCGGCAGGCCAGACCCCAGCCAGCGCCCGGGCGGTGTTCCTGCCTCAGCGTAGTAGCGGGTCAGGGACGTAGATAGCGCGCGGTTGCCGTCACCTGCTGCCACGCTGCGGAGGAGGTACTTATAGCCGTCACCGGAATGCATCACCCGCATCGACACCGTCATGACAAGTACCTCCGATGACCTTTAGGTGCGCGTCAGCGCCCAGAACCCACGGAGACGCCCTCGATCTGCCATTCGTGTGATCATCTGAGCCGGAGGATGATCGACCCCAAGTCGACTGGCGCCGGCGGTCAACGGCTTCGCTGCTCGGCGCGACGTCCGGTCAGCCGGGGATCTTCCTTGTGCGCCCAAGAGCAGCGTTCAGTTGTCGCATACGACTGGGTTGTCTGCACGGCACCGACACTTCGCCGCACGTTTGCCCCGGCTCGACCCGACCGACGGCCACCTGGTGCACCGTGCGCAAAGCGTTCGATCCCCTCGAACGCGAAGGGCGTACCGCACCTCATCGCCTTCGAACTCTACGCACCCACCAGTGCGCATGGCCGCACCCACCGTGCGTCCGCCTTCAGACGCGCTGACTTCCGCACCGCCATCGCATACCCCCAGCACCAGAGCACACCGACGGTTGGTCGATGTGATGCCCTTCTGTGAGCCCGGTGGCCGGGTTTTCCACAGACGATGCAGCGACCGGAGCTATTTAGCTCATGTCGCACGAACCTGAACTCCTCCAAGCAGTCATCTCACCCGGAGGCCCGATGCTCACCACCTGTTCCGTCACGGCGACGCCGTACGCGGCGTTCCAACCACGAACAAGGGGATGGTCGGGGACTCTTGCACACCTCACTCGCATGAGGCCATCAGGAGCATCCCGCGTCGCCTCGACCACAGACGTGATCGCCCAAGATCCTCGCCACGTCTTTCTGACCGCGGGCGAGGTCATCGCCCGCTACCGCTGGGGTCGAACCAAAGGCTACGCGTTGCTCCGCAGTCCGGATTTCCCCCGGCCCGTCGCCGGCCGATACCGGCTCGACTTGCTGATGGCGTGGGAGGACGAGCAGCTAGCCGCCGAGACGCATGAGCCCGCGCAGCGGCCAGTCGGGCCTCCCATGAAGCGCCACGCCAAGCGCATTGCGAGGGCGTGATGGCTGCCAAAGTCCTGGCCAAGGGCCGAGAACGCCACCACGGCGGGCTTCAAAAGCCGTGGCGAGTGATCCTCTACGCCCCGACCGCCAAGTACCCGAAGTACCGCCTGACCTTCAAGGTCCCCTCGGAATCCACGCCTGACACCTGGGAGCCGACCACGAGGTCGCGTGCGGACGAGGCAGAAGCCCGAGACCTGTTCGCCCAAACCGAGCAATGGCTGAACGGACTGACCGACCACGCACCGGCAACGACCACCGAACGCCGGGTTCGCACCATCGAGGTCCTGGGCGCAGCCGCCCTGGCCGAGGCTCGAGAACAACGACTCGCCGCGCGCACCATCGAGCAACGTGCCTCCCACATCAAGGCCCACATCGTGCCTGCCATCGGGAATGTTCGTGTCGACAAATGGCGCGTCGCGCACTCCCGAAAGGTCCTCGACTCGGCTGCAAAAAGCCGCCGGCCGCGAGGTTTGGAGGACGTGCGCACAACCATGTCCACAATGCGCAAGCTCGCCTGGCGTGACGGATGGCTGCCTCGTTCTGTCGACCCGCTCGACGGTCTCAAGATCGCACATCAGCAGGGCTACCATGCCGCCAGCTCCAAGTACGTCGACAAGAGCCTCCGCCCCGAGAGGCGCATGGTCGACGCCATGGCCGACGCGGCAGACAACCTGGTCTTGTCCAAGTATCAGATGTTCGCCCGCTTCCCCTTCCTCGGCACTCGGTACAGAGTTGCCGGCTACGGAGGTCTGCGCCTCGGCGAGCAACTCGGGCTGCGCGCCGTCGACGTGTACTTCGACGAGGGGTGCATATTCGTCAACGGCTCCTGGACCCAGCCCCGCTCCCAAGACAGTCCGCCGTTCAGGGGGCCAGTCAAGAACAAGCAGGTCCACAAGGTGCCACTTCCTGCCTCGCTGATGACCGAGCTCATCGAGTCCTGCCGCCTCGCCATGAACCTTCCCAGCGATGCCTCGAAGCAACAGCTCGTCAACGCGATCACAGGAGAACGACAGAGACGCGCCCGCCAGGCGCCGAGTCCCGACCGCTGGTGGGAGGTCTTCGTAGAGCCCGAAGACGAATGTTGGCTGTGGACCGACACGCACACGGGGCTGCCGCAACGCTCAGAGTCGCACAATCTCTATTGGCACAAGGTCCGCCGCTGGGTCGACAAGCATGACGCCGACAACGCGTGGCCGAATTTCATCACGTACCGCAACATGCGTCACCACGCTGCCACCTGGTGGCACGACGAGCTCGGCCTAGAGTGGTCCGACGTCGCACTCTTCCTCGGCGACAAGCTCACCACAGTGCTCGACCACTACGTGCTTCCTGGCGCCGATGCCCTCAAGAATGCCGCAGAGAAGCTCCAGGTGTTCTGACGAACACCCAATGCCTCGCAACGGGAAAGCCGCTGATGTGGATCGTGGACGACCTCGAGCGCCAGCGCGGGCCGAGGAGCCGTGGGCGTCCGAATCCCCCACCGAGTGCTGTCGGCCCGGTAGTCGCGGCCAGCCGAGGGTGGCGTGCGGCCCGGGCGCCTTGTTACTGGGGAAGGGGGGATCCAGTACACCGGCACCCAGACCGCAACGCGCAGAGATGCTACGCGAATTTACGATGATGCATTCAAACCAGCGCATTCTTCACGGTGAATTCCGGTCCACCCAGTGCGCGCACACTCCCTCGACTTCACCAAGCCCGAGGTGCACGCGTCTTCTCCATCTACAGCAATTTCCTCGGGTTCACCCCGCGCGACGGCTCACGCTGACTTCGTGTCTGCGCCTTCACGCCCTGATTCATCCTCCTCGAACTGATCGAGTACATCCTCCTGCTCCTCATCCTCGCCCTGCCGCAGAACCGAGAAGTCCGGGTTGTCCGTCCGACCGGATGCCTGAACCGCAAGCGTGATCTCGTGCTCAACGGTCATGTCGGGCTCGACGTAGAACCCTTCGGTGATCGCGCTGGAGGTGTGGCCCAAGTGGGCGGCGGCGGCGTCGAGGCCGTGCTCGCGGGCGATGATGGTCGCGACAGTACGGCGGTACCAGCGGGGCGTGACACCGGAGTCCTGGAGGTCGGCGATCTCGAGGAACGCCCGGAACGTGCGCCGAAAGTTGTACATGCTCAGCACACCACCATGGCGGTTGTGGAAGACGGGCGTCTCCTGCTCGTCGGGCCCCATGTCTTTCAGGCGGCGGCGGATCACGTCGGCGGCGAAGCTCGCGACCGGAATGCGGCGGTGAGAGGCGTCGGTCTTCGGGTGGTCCTGGCGGAACGTGCCCTTGCCCTGCTCGTAGACGAGAGTGCCGCAGACCTCGATGACCATGCCGCTCTTCGTCTCGGTGACGTCGATCGGGCGGAACGCGAGCGTCTCCCCCGGTCGCATCCCAGTCCCGAGCATGACCTCGATCGCGTCTCGTACGTTCCCATCGGGCTTGGGACCCTTGACGCCCAGGCCGGTACGCCATTCGTTGGCAGCCTTGCGAATCGCCAGGATCTGCTCGGGGGTGAGCGCCTGAGGTTTGCCCTTCGGCTTGGCCAGCGGCGAGGTTCCCTCGACCGGGTTGCGGACCATCCCGTCGTTGCGGATCGCAAACTTGAACAACTGGTTCAGCAGGGTGCGGGAGTGCTTGGCCATGGAGTACGACACCGCGTATTGCTGCTGCAGGAACGTCTCGACCCGGCCGGTGGTGATCTCACCGAGGGTGTAGTTCTCGAAGAACGGCATCGCATGGACCCGGAGGTCGTCGCGGTAGTTCTCCTTGGTGTTGTTCGCGATGTCGCGGCCGGCGAGCTCCCGCAGCCAGAGGTTCGCCAGGTCGGGGAACGGGCTGGACACGCACAGCAGGCCGCTGGCGCCGTAACCGTCGCGAACCTTGATCCGGTCCCGCAGGAGCGCCTTGGCCTGGTTTCCTGAACGGGAGGTCGCCTTGACCTCGCGGAGCCTGCCGTCGGCGTCGCGGACTCGTGTGCGCGCTCGATACCGTCGCTTCCCCACTCGCTTCACATGGATGGTGCCGTAGGTCCCGATGGACGTGCGTGGTCTGCCGGCCATCACGCTCCCCCGCCCTGTCGTCCGGCGTCCTCCTCCTCGAGCCGCGCCAGCCACGCCTCGATCTCGGACCGGCGGAAGCGCAAGCAGCGACCGACCCGGAACCCGACCGGTCCGCGGCCCTGGGTGCGCAGGTCGTAGATCGTCTGCTCGCTCACGTGCAGCTCGGAGGCAAGGTCCTTGAGCGAGTACGACGCCTCGAAGGCGCCCTGGACGACGTTGCTGTCATGGTGGACATCAGCGGTGCTGGTCTCGGCGGTGTTCTCGAAGGTGTTCATGCACCAGAGGTGCGCACCTGGTGACGAAGTCTTCCGAGCCAGTCCAAGACGACTGCGAGAGGTCCCGAAACCGGAACCAAAAATGCGACATAAATGGGATCGAGCCATGTTCTTGACCTTCTGTGAAGGTTCAGAACATGGCCCTGATCAGGTGTTTCGGTGGAGGTGAGGGGACTCGAACCCCTGACCCTCTGCATGCCATGCAGATGCGCTACCAGCTGCGCCACACCCCCGTGGCGTTGTCCCGGTGATCAGCCCGGGCAACGAGAAGAACATTAGCGGAATGCTCTCGCGATCACGAAATCGGGGTCCCCATTCCGTACGTCGCGAGTCGCCAGGGCGCCGACGGGATGAGTCCGTGGGCGGACTCCCGGGCGGTGAGCTCGATCCAGGCGCAGTTCGTCAGCGGGGCGAGGGTGGTGACGACGGACGGGTCCCAGCCGAGGAAGGCGGCGAGACCCTGTCGGATGGCACCGCCGTGAGCGACGACCACGACGGTCTCGCCGGGTGCCACGTTCTCGACGACGTCGTGGAGCGCGCCGCTGAAGCGTGCCGCGACCGTGGGCCAGGACTCCCCGCCGTAGGGCTCCCAGCTGGCCGGCATCTCACCGAAGCGCTCGAGAATCTGGGCGCGGTTCATCCCTTCGGCCTCCCCTGCACAGACCTCCCGCAGCCGCGGGTCGTACGCGGCCTCCAGGCCGGTCTCCTCGGCGACGTACGCAGCGGTCTGCCGTGCCCGCATCAGGTCCGAGGAGACGAGGCGGGTGACGGCGAAGGTCGTCCCGAGCGCGCGAGCAGCGGCCTTGGCCTGCTGGTGGCCGGTCTCGGCCAGCTCGATGTCGGTCTGGCCCTGGTAGCGGCCGTCGGCGTTCCAGCCGGTGACGCCGTGGCGGAGCAGGATGAGGCGACGGATCTCAGCGGCCTCGACCACCGGACCTCAGCCCTCGGAGACGATGTCGGCGGGCAGCGAGATCGAGGGGCAGTCACGCCAGAGCCGCTCGAGGGCGTAGAACTGGCGCTCCTCCTCGTGCTGGACGTGCACGACGATCTCGCCGTAGTCGAGCAGCACCCAGCGCCCCTCCTTGTGCCCCTCGCGGCGCAGCGGCTTGGAGCCGAGGTCGCGGAGCTTCAGCTCGACCTCGTCGACGATCGACTGCACCTGCCGCTCGTTGGGCGCGGAGGCCAGCACGAAGGCGTCGGTGATGGCCAGCTGGTCGCTGACGTCGAAGGCCAGGATGTGTCCGGCCTTCTTGTCCGAGGCCGCCCGGGCGGCGGTGATGGTGAGCTCGATGGCGTGCTCGGTCGCGGTCATACGCGGTCCTTATGGAGAGTCTTGGATTGAGGGGCCCCGGAGTCCCTGGGCCGGTAGAGGTCGTGCTTGCCGATGTACTGCACCACGCCGTCGGGGACGAGATACCAGACCGGCTCGCCACGGCGACGCCGCTCGCGGCAGTCGGAGGAGGAGATCGCCAGTGCCGGGATCTCGAGCATGGTGATGCGGTCGGAGGGGATCTTCGCGATGACCTCGGGATCCATGTTGTAGCCCGGGCGCGTGCATCCCACGAACTGGGCGAGCGCGAAGAGCTCGTCGGTGTCGCGCCAGGTGAAGATCTCGGCCAGCGCGTCGGCACCGGTGATGAAGTAGAGCTCCGCGTCGGGCAGCGCCTTGGCGAGGTCACGCAGCGTGTCACGCGTATAGGTGCGTCCGGCCCTGTCGATGTCGACCCGGCTCACGGTGAAGCGCGGGTTGGCGGCGGTCGCGATGACCGTCATCAGGTAGCGGTGCTCGGCCGGCGACACGTCGCGGTCGGCCTTCTGCCACGGGTCGCCGGTGGGCACGAAGACGACCTCGTCGAGGTCGAAGAACGACTGCACCTCGGAGGCCGCCACCAGGTGGCCGTGGTGGATGGGATCGAAGGTGCCACCCATCACCCCGACGCGGCGCTTGCCGGTCAGGCCCTCCAGACCTGGCTCGGGCGCTCCCCCGCTGCCCATCTGATCAGCGCTCAGGAGTGCTCACGGCCGCCGGCGAACCAGACCAGGACCAGGAGCGCGAAGACCAGGATCGCCAGGGCGCCGCCGCCGATGACCCACTCGATGCCAGAGGTGCCGTGCTCGGCCCCGTGCTCAGCGGAGGTGAAGATGCTCGACACAACAGAGTTCGACATGGCGCACAGGTTACCTTGTGGCAGCTGCCACTAGCGCACGTGCCCGTCCCCGGTGACCACATACTTCGTCGAGGTCATCTCGGGCAGCCCCATCGGGCCCCGGGCGTGCAGCTTCTGGGTCGAGATCCCGATCTCCGCGCCGAAGCCGAACTCGCCGCCGTCGGTGAACCGCGTCGAGGCGTTGACCATGACCGCCGCGGAGTCGACGGCGGCGGTGAACCGCCGGGCCGCACCCAGGTCCTCGGTCAGGATCGCCTCGGTGTGACCGCTCGACCAGCGCCGGATGTGGGCGATGGCGGCATCGAGGTCGGGTACGACCGCGGCGCTGATCTTCAGCGCCAGGAACTCGGCCGCGTAGTCCTCGTCGGTGGCCGGCTCGACTAGGTCGTACGCCTGGAAGGCCTCGTCGCCGTGGATCTGCACCCCACGCTCCTGCAGGGCGGGGACGATCATGGGCAGGAACTCCTTGGCGATGTCAGCGTGCACGAGCAGCGACTCGGCGGAGTTGCACACGCTGGTGCGCTGGGTCTTGGAGTTGACCACGATCGAGACCGCCTTCTCGAGGTCGGCGGCCTTGTCGACGTAGACGTGTACGTTGCCCACCCCGGTCTCGATGACCGGCACCGTCGACTCCTCGACGACGCTGCGGATCAGCCCCGCGCCACCGCGCGGGATGAGCACGTCGACCAGGCCGCGGGCCCGCATCAGCGCCTTGACCGAGTCGTGGCCCTCACCGGGAACGACCTGGATCACGTCGGCCGGGAGGCCCACGGAGACGACGGCGTCGCGGAGCACGGCGGCGATCGCCAGGTTGCTGGACGCGATGTTGGAGGAGCCGCGCAGGAGCGCCGCGTTGCCGGACTTCAGGCAGATCCCGGCCGCGTCGACAGTCACGTTGGGGCGAGCCTCGTAGATCATCCCGACGACGCCGAAGGGCACCCGCACCTGGCGCAGCTCGAGGCCGTTGGCGAGGGTGCTGCCGCGTACGACGTCTCCTACGGGGTCCGGGAGCGCGGCGAGCTCGCGGAGCGCGGCGGCGATGCCGTCGAGACGCTCCGGGGTCAGGGTGAGGCGGTCGATGATGTTGGCCGGGCTGCCCGAGGCCTCGGCACGGGCGACATCGGCCGCGTTGGCCGCCAGCACCTCGTCGGCCCGCGCCAGGAGCGCGTCGGCCATCGCGTGCAGCGCCGCGTCCTTCACGCTGCGCGGCGCGACCGCGAGCTCGTAGCTCGCCTCTCGTGCCTTCGCCGCCACCTCACGGATCACTGCCTCTGCACTCATGCGAGAAAGCCTATGCCGTCCAGCGTGCGCAGCCACCACCCTTTCGACGTGCGGACCGCACGGCCGGGGTCAGTCCTCTTCACCCAGTCCCAGTAGGACGCCGAGACCCCCGAGCGGGTCGAACGGGCTCTCGGCCGGCTCCGGCGTCGCCTTCGGCTCGCCACTCCCCGATCCGGAGGCCGAGGGCCGGACCTTCCGCGGCGCCTTCACCGGCGTCGGGTCGGCGGGCGCGCCCGTCGGTCGGGTCGACGGCGACTCGCGGCGGTCCTGCTTCGCCGGCGCGGACGACGAGGTGCTCGCCGCCGGCTCGGACTCGGTCATCGCCGGATAGTCCACCGGCGGCTCATAGGACTTCCGCACGAACGCGATCCCCGATGTCGCCCCCGCGAACAGCGCCGACAGCACGAGCGCCGAGATCCAGGGCGTCCAGCCACGCCACCAAGCTCCGGCGGGGCCCCGAGTCCCGTCGAGATCACTCACTCCCACAACCATCCCCCAGGTTGCGCCGGCACCGTCCGGCGCGCTCCGATCCTAGCCGCGATCGGAGCCCTCCGGGGCGGTGTGGACATCCCCGGATCGAGCGATCTCGAGCAGGAGGTCGTGCGCCCGGGCAGCCACCGGATTGGCGGTACGCCGCGCCCCGAGCTCGACCAGCGCGACCAGGTCCGCGGCGCGGGCCAGCTCGAGAGCATCCGTGGCGCTGCCCCCGCGCACCGCGACGTAGCCCTCCAGCACCCCTGAGACGTACGCCGCCTCCCGATCGAACCGCAGCAGGTTGCCGAGGTCGGCGAACGGTGAGCCGGCGTGGGCGAACTCCCAGTCCAGGACCGCGCGCACGCGCAGCGTCTTCGGGTCCACGATGACGTTCTTGGGGTTGAGGTCGCTGTGCACCAGGCTCACCCGGGAGACCGTGTCGAGCAGGTCCTGGGCGTCGGCGGCCACGTCCCGCAGGCCCTCCAGGTCGGCCGGTGACCAGTCGAGACGCTCGGCGTACGACTCGACCCACTCGGTCAGGTCCAGGGCGAACGCCTCGACCCGCAGGTCCTTGTCGACGAAGGTCCCGGCGGTCAGGAACGGCATCCCGGCCAGGGTGCCCGCGACCTCTCCGAGGCGACGTCCGAGCCTGCCCTGCTGCGCCTCGTCCAAGTCGGGGAGCAGAAGGTCGCCGCGTACGCCCTCGACGAACTCGGTCACCAGCAGCCCGGGCGTGCCCGTGGCCGGGTCGGCTCGGCGTACCTCCAAGACGTCCGGGACCGGGACGAGGCCCCGCACCAGACGGTGCAGGGCCTCGTGGACCTCCGCGGCCTGCGGGTGGTGGCGCGGGTCGGCGAAGACCCGCACGACCGACCTCTCCCCGCCTGCCTCTGCCAGGAACGTCTCGCCCGACCAGCCGCCGTCGAGGGGCCGTAGGCCCCCACCGAGTTCACCGAAGCTCACCCGGCGAGGTTAGCGGCCCGACGGTCAGGCGCAGGGCCGGGTCTTCGGCTCCAGGTAGATCCGGTGCGTGGCCCGCGGGCTGTCCCACATCTTGTTGAACCGGGCGGTGTAGGCGGTGTAGTAGCTCTTCGAGGTGAACCGGAAGGTGACCTCGTCGTTGCTGAACGACGGCGGCGACCAGTTCTCCGAGCCGGTCCAGACGCTGTAGGTGCCCCTGTCCGCGTAGCGGCCGTTGACGCTCATCCACTTGTAGTGGGAGTAGCAGCGCGAGCCGTAGACGATGTTGTCGCCGCTCGTCGACTTCTTCTGACCCCAGTCCCAGGCGGCGTCGCGCGCCGGGATGCCGACCGCCCTCAGCTTGCGGTAGACCACGTTGCTGGTGACCGAGCCGATCACCCGGACCACGCAGCCGCGCTTCTTCAGCCGGACGACCTCGTCGGCGATGCGCTCGCCACGGCGGCCGTACCACGCGTACATGTGGATCCGCAGGATCGTCTTGCCCTTGGTGCCGTAGCCGCTCGGCGCGCGGCAGCCGATCAGACGCAGCCGGTCGATCACCCGATCACCGCTGCCACGGGCGTAGATCTCGTCGCTGGTCGTGCCGGGGCGCTGACGCTGGAAGCCGACGGAGGTGCCGCCACCGGACCACGACACGTAGCGCGGAGTGGCCTTCCTGTCGGCCTTGAGCTCGTTGAACATCCGCAGCCAGGTCTTCCACAGGCTGTCGTTGGCGTAGATCGTCTGGGCGTCGTTCCACTGCGAACCGGCCGCGCCGCCACCGAGGTTGCCGGAGCTGTTGATGATGACGTTGCGCTTGGTGCCGATCTGGGTGAACGAGTGGATCTTGATGTGCAGGTTGCCCGTGTCATAGCCGCGGCAAGCGCCGGCGCAGCCGTAGATGAAGCTCGGCCGGGAGCGCGTGGTGCCCAGACGGCCGGCCAGCTTCCGCTCCCCGCTGCTCCACATCTTCCGGTTGACCAGGATCTGCACGTGTACGCCGCGCTTGTGTGCCGCGATGAGGTGATCGACGGTGTCGGCGCGGTCCAGGTTGTAGGTGACGAACCGGATGTAGGAGCCCTTGGCCGCGTAGCGGATGCTGTTGTTGATCCGGTGGACGATGAAGTTGCGCTGCCCCGAGTCACCGGTCGGGTTGTTGAAGAACGGCCCCGCCGGCGGCGACCAGGTCGCCGCGGTCGCCGGGGTCGAAACCACGGACATCGTCGCCACGACCAAGGCAGCCACGCAGCCAGCCACAGCCGAAGCGATCGAGATCTTCCGGGTCGTCCTCGACCTCAGCGCATTCACCCACATGCGGCCGGACTATACCCAGCGACGTATGGCCCGCAACGACAATTCCCAGAACAAGATGCCAAACCGAAAGAAACCCGCCTCCGAGCCGTGCTCGGAGGCGGGTTTTCGGGACGTACGTCACACGTCGATCAGCCCGGCCGCCTTCGGCGGCGGGACTTCCTCGCTCGGCGCGAGCGCACGAGCAAGCTCGGCCCTCGGCCTCGCTCGTCAGCCCTTTGCGGCCTTCACAGCCTCGGTGACGGCCGGGAGAACGGTGTGCAGGTCGCCCACCACACCGAAGTCGACGAGCTCGAAGATCGGTGCCTCCTCGTCCTTGTTGACCGCGACGATGGTCTTCGAGGTCTGCATACCGGCACGGTGCTGGATCGCACCGGAGATCCCGTTGGCCACGTAGAGCTGCGGGGAGACGGTCTTACCGGTCTGGCCGACCTGGAAGGTGTGCGGCATCCAGCCCGAGTCGACCGCGGCACGCGAGGCACCGACGGCGGCACCGAGCGCGTCGGCGAGACCCTCGACGGCGGAGAAGTCGCCGCCGGTGCCACGACCACCGGAGACCACGATCGCGGCCTCGGTGAGCTCGGGGCGGCCGGAGGCCTTACGCGGCTGGGAGGCCACGATCTGGGCGGTCTTGGCGGCGTCGGAGATGGTCACCTCGAACGGGGTGACGGCGGCGGCGCCGGCCTTCTCGACCGGAGCGGCCGAGTTGGGCTTGACCGTGATGATCGGGGTGCCCTTGGTGACCTTGCCCTTGACCGTGAAGTTGCCGGCGAAGACCGACTGGGTCGCCACACCGGACTCGTCGAGGTCGACCGCGTCGGTGATCAGACCGGAGTCGAGCTTGATCGCCAGACGGGCGGCGACCTCCTTGTTCTCCGCGGAGGAGGGCAGCAGGATCGCTGCCGGGGAGGCGGTGCCGGCCAGCTGCGCGAGCGCCTCGGCCTTCGGGGCCACCAGGTAGCCCTTGATCTGGGCGTCGTCGATGACGTAGACCTTCTCGGCGCCGTAGCCCTTCACGGCCTCCGCGGCACCAGCGGCGCCGTCGGCACCACCGATGTAGACAGCGGAGGGCTCGCCGAGCTTGGCGGCCAGGGTCAGCAGCTCGTAGGTCGGCTTCTTGACCTGACCACCAACGTGGTCGATGAGAACGAGAACTTCAGCCATGATTCAGAATCCTTCCCGGCCTCAGATGAACTTCTTGGACGCGAGGAACTCGGCCAGCGCCTTGGCGCCCGAGCCGTCCTCGTCGGTGACGATCTCACCAGCGGTGCGCGGCGGGCGGGCCGCCGTCTCCTCGACCGCGGTGTAGGCGGCACCCAGGCCGACCTGGGCGGCGTCGACACCGAGGTCGGCCAGCGACCAGGTCTCCAGCGGCTTCTTCTTGGCCGCCATGATGCCCTTGAACGACGGGTAGCGGGCCTCGCCGGACTGGTCGGTGACGGAGAGGACCAGCGGCAGCGTGCCGCCGATGACCTCGGTGGCCACGTCGCCGTCACGCTTGATCCGGATCTGGTCGCCCTGGGTCTCGACGACCGAGGCCAGGGTGACCTGCGGCAGGCCGAGGCGCTCGGCCAGCATCGCCGGGACGACGCTCATACCGGCGTCGGTCGAGGCCAGACCGCCGACCACGAGGTCGACCGGACCGAGCTTCTCGATCGCCTTGGCCAGCACCAGCGAGGTGGCGATGGAGTCCGAGCCGGCGATCGCGTCGTCGACGACGTGGACGCCCTTGTCGGCACCCATCTGCAGCGCCTTGCGCACGGCGGCCTCGGCGGCCTGCGGACCAACGGTCAGCGCGGTGACGGTGATCTCCTCACCCTCGCGCTTCTCCTTGATCTGCAACGACTGCTCGACGGCGTACTCATCGAGCTCGGAGAGCAGACCGTCGACGTTCACGCGGTCGACGGTGAAGTCGTCCTCGAACTGCCGGTCCGCGGTCGCGTCCGGCACGTACTTCACAAGCACAACAATGTTCATGATGGTGCGGCCTTGCCGGCCCCTCCTGGAATGGTCGTAGTTCGCCAGCGATGTTACCCGTCAGTCACATACGGATGACAGGTGCCTACGCGTTGAGAATGTCACATGGGCTCAGGGCCGGATCACACCGGCCACGATGCGACCGACGATCAGCCACGCCAGCGCACCGATGCCCCAGTTGAAGAGCGCGTTCTTGATCTCAGCGTCCTCACCGCTGAACTGCTTGATGCCGTTCTCCCGCGAGAACAGGCCGAGATCGGCGATGTCGGCGAGGTCGAGGATGAACGCCACGAGGGTGTTGTCCTGGTTCGCCTTGAGCGCGATCAGCAGCGCTCCGATCGCCAGCGCCAGCGCGGCGAGCA
Organism: Nocardioides sp. YIM B13467; assembly: GCF_042788075.1. Taxonomy (NCBI): domain Bacteria; kingdom Bacillati; phylum Actinomycetota; class Actinomycetes; order Propionibacteriales; family Nocardioidaceae; genus Nocardioides; species Nocardioides sp. YIM B13467. The sequence continues at coordinate 3,112,354 of NZ_JBHZPJ010000046.1, read as the reverse complement.
GCGCGATCGCCCAGACCACCCGAGAGGCGTAGGACCGGATGGTGTGGACCATGCCCGGGCCGTTGGACGTCTTGGTGTCGGACACGAGATTCACTTCCCTTCGAAGTTGGCTTTGCCGGGGCCGTTCTCCAGGAACGATGCCATCCCGGTCTGGGAGTCCTTCGTCGCGAACACGCCGGCGAACTGCTGCTGCTCGATGGCCAGCCCGGTGGCGAGGTCCACCCCGAGCCCCTTGTCGATCGCCGTCTTCGCCGCCGCCAGAGCGTACGGTGCCGCCTTCTTGAACTGGCTCGCCCACGCGAGCGCCTCCTCATAGACCGAGGCCGCCGGTACGAGCCGGTCGGCCAAGCCGATTGCAAGCGCCTCGTCTGCCTTGACGAAGCGGCCCGAGAAGATCAGATCCTTGGCCTTGGAAGGCCCGACCAGCCGTGCCAGCCGCTGGGTGCCGCCGGCGCCCGGGATGATGCCGAGCAGGACCTCCGGCTGACCGAAGGTCGCGTCGTCGGCGGCGATCCGGAAGTCGGCCGCGAGCGCCAGCTCGCAGCCTCCACCCAGCGCGTAGCCGGTCACCGCGGCCACCACCGGCTTGGAGATCTCCGCGACGGCCGTCACCGCGGCCTGCACGCCCGCGACCCGCTTGGCCATCTCCGAGTAGGAGAGGCCGGCCATCTCCTTGACGTCGTTCCCGGCGGCGAACAGCCTCTCGCCCCCGTAGACCACGACCGCGCGTACGTCATCATCGGCTGCCGCCTCGGTCGCGACCTCGAGCAGCTCGGCCTGCACCTGGAAGCTGATCGCGTTCATCTTCGGCCGGTCGAGGCGGATCGTGCCGACGCCGTCCTCGACGGTGAGGTTGACGAAGTCACCCATCGTGGCGCTCCCCTGTCTGTGAAGGCGGTTACATGTGTCCGGAACACTATCGGGTGCCTTCCACCTCTTGTGTGCCGGTTCGCGGTACAGGCGTTGCGTGTATCGCGTAACCCGCGCCGGTAAAGGGACGTTTCAATAACATGACCGATATTCGTTCCAGTCGCGCCAGGGTGAGCCTCGGTGCCGCGCTGAGCATCGCCCTCGGCGCTTTCGTGCTGGTGACGCCGGTCTCGGGTACCGCGCTCTCCACCACTGATGACACTGCCACCACGGCCGACGTGTCCCGCTCCGGCGGGCTGCTCGGTCACGAGGCCGACGCCGGCCTGGACGTACGCGACCGCGTGCTGCCCACCTCGACCCAGGAGTCCGCGGCCAAGGCCCTGGACGCCGTCGACATCCGCTGGAACGCCCACGGGACTCCGACCTCGCTGATCTCCTTCGACGGCGTGCTGGCCACGGCCGGCTCCTCGGACCCGGTCGCCGCCGCCCGGGGCTTCCTCGACGACAACGCGGCGGTCTTCGGGCTCACCGCGGCGCAGCTGGCGGACCTCGAGCTCGTCAGCGACCAGAAGCTGGCCGGCGGGGGCGGTCATGCGGTGCTCTTCCGGCAGACCTACGACGGCCTTTCCGCCGCCACCGAGGGCATGGTCACCGTGGGCGTGGCCGACGGCGCCATCACCTACGTCTCATCCTCGCTGTCCAAGGTGACCGGCACCCCGGCGAAGCCCGAGCTCACCCCGACCGAGGCGTGGCTGAAGGCAGCGGCCTCGGCCGGACGCCCGATCGCCGGCTCGAAGGTCGGGGAGATCGTCACCGACGCCGCCGCGAAGCTGACCGACTGGGCCAAGCTGACCGTCCCCGGTCTGGCGACCGACCAGCTGGTGCGACTGCGGGCCCTCCCCGTCCCCGGCGAGGGCGTACGTCCTGTCTTCCAGGCCACCGTCGTCGACTCCGCCGCCACCACCCTGCTGGGGCAGACGGTGCTGGTCGACGCGGTCACCGGCGAGGTGCTCCTGCGTCGCGACAACGTCGACCACGAGAACGACGTCGAGGGCCCGTTCACCGGCACCGCGCTCGGCGCCTGCGGCCCGAAGCACACCTTCGAGATCTCCGACGACAAGACCCGCACCCTGGCCGCGGTCGCGATCGGGCTGCCGACCGACGACTTCACCGTGAAGCTCTTCGCTCCTGACGGGAAGCTGCTCGTGGAGGGTGACCTGCTCACCAGCCCCGAGACCGCGACCTACACCGCCGAGAAGATCGACGCCGGGACGTACGCGGTCCAGGTGTGCCCCTTCGACGACTCGCTCCTCGTCGGCAGCTACACGGTGACCGTCGCGTCCTCCGATGCCGGCGCGGAGACCGGTGAGCTGCCGGGCAGCAACCCGCGCTGGTCCTACTTCCCCGGCACTCCCGACGCCGCCTCGACCAGCGGTGAGGCGGTCCCCGCCAACGACGTGATCGCCTGCTGGACCAAGGTGGCCGAGTGCACCGGGCCGGAGCTGAAGAGCCTGGCCAACGCCGGTCCGTGGGACACGCTGCTCAACACGACCGTCGGAGTGCCGAGCCTGACCACGATCGGCAACAACGCCAACACCCACGAGGGCTGGCTCTCGCCGCTGGCCGCCGGTGGCCTCGAGCAGGCGCCGATCTCGCCGGTGCGTGACTACACCGGCACGTTCACCGACGCCTGGAACAACTCCAAGTGCGCGCCGACCAACCTGGTGCCGGGCGGCAACGACGTCAACTACGTGGTCGGCAACCTGTTCGCGAGCCACAACCGGATGCACGACTGGTCCTACTTCCTCGGCTTCACCGAGGAGAACTACAACCTGCAGACCGACAACCTCGGCCGTGGCGGTCGTGGCCTCGACGCCGAGGTCGGCAACGCGCAGGCCGCCGCGCTCGACTCGCAGATCATCGAGCAGACCGGGCTGCTGACCGGTCGCAACAACGCCAACCAGCTCACCCTGATGGACGGCGTTCCGGGCGTCACCAACCAGTACCTCTTCCAGCCCGCCGCCGGCGCCTTCTACGCGCCCTGCACCGACGGGTCGCTGGACTTCGGGATCGTCGGCCACGAGTACACCCACGCCATCTCCAACCGGATGGTCGGTGGCCCCGACGACGGCCTGACCTCCGAGCAGGGCGGCGCGATGGGTGAGTCCTGGAGCGACCTGGCCGCGGCCGAGCACATGTTCGCCCACGACCTCTACAACGGCGGCAGCCCGTGGGCCGTCGGCTCCTACGCCACCGGCAACACCGACGTCGCGATCCGTGACTTCGCGATCGACAAGAACCCGCTCAACTTCTCCGACTACGGCTTCGACAGCACCGGGCCCGAGGTCCATGCCGACGGCGAGATCTGGAACGGCACGATGTGGTCGGTGCGGCAGGCTCTGGTCGACAAGTACGACGCGACCTACCCCTACGCCGACAAGGCCCTGCAGCGGCGCTGCTCGGTCGGGACGACGACCGCCTCCCCGCTCGCTGCCGACAAGTGCCCCGGCAACCGCCGCTGGATCCAGCTGGTCTTCGACTCGTTCCTGCTCCAGCAGGGTGCGACCTCGATGCTGGACGCCCGCGACGCCTTCCTCGCGGCCGACCAGATGCGCTTCGGTGGCGCCAACCGCCAGGTGATCGCCGATGCGTTCGCCCGGCGCGGCATGGGTCAGTACGCCACCACGACCGCCGACAGCGACGAGCCGACCCCGAGCTTCGCCTCGCCGGCCTCGCGCAACGTCAAGGTCACCTTCACCGCGCCCGCACCTGGGAAGGTCTACGTCGGCCGCTTCGAGGCGCGGGCCACCCCGATCGCCGACACGCTCGCCGACACCGCGCTCGGGTCGGTGGCTCACTTCGTGCCGGGGACGTACGAGCTTCTCCACGTCTCCGCCACCGGGGGCGCCCAGCGCAAGACGGTCACGGTCTCCCCCGCGGAGATCACCAAGACCGTCTCGTTCGCGACCGGGACCAACCTGGCCGCGGCCGCCAACGGCGCCAAGGTGCTCACCTCGACCGAGGGCTCGCGCAACCCGGCCGCCCTGATCGACGGCACCGAGGGCACCAACTGGGGCGGGGCGACCGCGGACGACGTGGACGTCACCACGCCCTCGATCGCCGTGGACCTGGCCGGCGGGACCCGCACGGTGAAGACGGTCAACGTCAGCGCCTACCTGTCGCCGGCGACCGACACGGACGCCGACTCGGGGTCGCGCTTCACCGCACTCCGGAAGTTCGCCCTGGAGGCGTGCGTCTCCGCCTGCGACACTGCCGGCGCGACCTGGAAGCGCTTCTACACCTCGGCCGACGACGCCTTCCCCGGGAAGCGCCCGAGGCCGGTCGCGCCCAACCTCAACCTGCGCACCTTCGACGTCCCCGACACCTCCGCCGCGGCGGTCCGTCTGGTGGCGTTGGAGAACCAGTGCACGGGCTATGTCGGCTACGCCGGTGAGCAGGACGCCGACCCGCTCACGACGACCGACTGCAAGACCGGCTCCGACCGCGGCACCATCGTCCACGCCGCCGAGCTGCAGGTCTTCGGGCAGTAGCCGGACCCCCGTTCTACCCTGGCGTCCCCGCGGACGCCAGGGTAGAACGGGAGGCAGCGGCGGGCGGGGGTCCTGCCGGTCTGGAGATCGACGATGAAGGCTCTGAGGTACGTCACGATCGGCGCTGCGCCGGAGATCAGCGAGGTTCCGGTGCCGGAGCCGGCACCTGGCCAGGTGCGGGTGAAGATCACCGCGGCCGGCGCCTGCCACTCCGACTCCTTCCTGATGGGCCTGCCGGAAGATGCCTGGCAGTCGTTCGGCTATCCGCTGCCGATGACGCTCGGGCACGAGGGCGTCGGGGTCGTCGACGCCCTCGGCGACGGAGCGCACGGGATCGAGCCCGGTGAGCCGGTGGCGATCTACGGGCCGCAGGGCTGCGGCCGCTGCTACCCCTGCGCGCAGGGCAAGGAGAACTACTGCGAGCGCGCCGCCGAGCTCCACATCAGCCCACCAGGGCTCGGCACCGACGGGACCATGGCCGAGTACGTCCTCGTGCCGGACGCCCGCCACCTGCTGCCACTCGGTGATCTCGACCCGGTCGCCAATGTCGCGCTCACCGACGCCGGCCTGACGCCCTACCACGCGATCAAGGGCTCCCTGCCCAAGCTGGTCCCCGGCTCGACCGCCGTCGTGATCGGCGCGGGCGGCCTCGGCCACGTCGCGATCCAGCTGCTGCGGGCCCTCTCCCCCGCGACCGTGATCGCGCTCGACCTCGGCGAGGACAAGCTCGCCCTGGCCACCGACGTCGGCGCTCACCACGCCTTCCTGTCCGACAAGACGGCCGCCGACAACATCCGCAAGGTGGTCGGCGCCCGCGGCGTCACCGCGGTCTTCGACTTCGTCGGCGCCCAGCCGACCGTCGACCTGGCCTCGTCCGTGATCGGTGTGGAGAGCGACCTGGTCATCGTCGGCGTCAACACCGCCAGCGCCCAGGTCGGGACGCTGTCCAAGCCGTACGACGCGGTGATCCGGGCTCCGTACTGGGGCTCGCGCTCGGAGCTGATGGAGGTCTTCGACCTGGCCCGCGCCGGGCTCGTGCACGTGGAGACGGAGCGGTTCTCCCTGGACGAGGCACCGGAGGCGTACCGGCGACTTCACGAAGGCACGCTTCGTGGCCGTGCCGTCGTCGTTCCCTAGTCCACTCTCGAACCAGGTCATCGAGAACGGGTCGGCGGCCCTCCCCAACCCCGAAGAGCAACCCCTGCGAACAACGCAGCGACCAGCACAGTTCCGGCGAGAAGCCAGTAGAGCGCGTCATAGCCGCCCAGCACGGTCGCGAGCGCAGCCCCCACAGCAGGAGCGAGCGCACCCGCGACCCCGGCGGGAGCCGAGTAGACACCGTTGAGCGCGGCGTACCTCTCCGGCCCCCACACGTCGCTGACGACGGTGGCGGAGATGAGTGTGTAGAGCCCGCGGGCGGTCCCGGTGAGCACCGCGACGACGATCATCACCCAGCCGACCGCAGGCAGCAGCGGAAGCAGCGCGACGGAGGCCGCGAACCACAGCACTCCCCCGATCATCCGAGCGCGGACGCCGAAACGCCGCGCCAGCGTCGGATAGAACGCACGCCCCGCGACCTGACCGGCGCCACTGAGCCCGAGGGCCCAGGCGGCGGTGGTCGCGCTCAGCCCGTGCTCGACGAGGAACGGCACCAGGTGGACGATCGAGGCGAACACGACCATCGAGACCAGCGTGCCCGCGAGGGTGAGCAGCACGAACCGACGGCTCCTCAGCACGTCCCGGTCCCGCACGGGTCGACCGTCGTCCTTCGGAGCCGTCGGCGCCCAGGCGAGATCGAGCACGACGATGCTCGGCACGAACGTCAGCACGACGAAGGCACCGGCCAGGATGACGTACGTCCAACGCCACTCCACCCACCCCGCCAGCGCATCGGTGAGCGGCGCGAAGATCGTCGAGGCGAACCCGCCGGCGAGGGTGAGCGTCGTGATCGCATCGACCCGCCGCGAACCGAACCAGTGGGTCAGCGCCGCGAACGCCGGCGGGTAGAACGTCCCCGCGGTCGAGAGCCCGACCAGCAGCCAGCCCAGCGCGAAGATCCAGTACGAGGGCGCAGCAGCGACCACGAGCAGCGACACCGCCCCCAGCAGGCTGGCCCCGGCCATCACCCACCGCGGCCCGAAGCGCTGGATGACCCGCCCGACGGGGATGCCCGCGACAGCGCCCACGAGCGTCCCGGCGGAGAAGGCGGTGGTGATCGCGGCCGCCGACCACCCGGTGGCGTCGACGATCCGCGGCTGCAGGACGGTGAACGCGTAGTAGAGGACGCCGTACGCCGCGGTGACGGTCACGCAGAGCGTGACCAGCACCGCGAGCAGTGGCCGACCGTCGACCCGCTCTTCCATCGCCAACCTCCAAGCAGCAGAACGTAGGGCGTCACCCTCGCACGTGCCACCTCGGGGCCGGCGTCGGCCTCAGCGTTCCAGATGGACCTGCTCGACGACGCCGCTGAGCTTGGAGGGGTTGCGTACGTAGTAGAGGCCGGTGACCATGCCGTCCTCGACGTGCAGCGTGACGACGCCGTCGACCTCCTCGCCGAAGTAGATCAGCATCCCGGGGGCCTGGTTGACGCTGGTCAGCTCGAACCTGGGGATGCCGTACTTCGTCGCCAGCCCCGCGAAGAACCTGAGCACCTTCTCGGCGCCGTGGATCGGCTTGCGGGCCGCCTGCACCACACCGCCGCCGTCGGAGAAGAGCACGACGTCGGGGGCGAGCACGTCCAGCAGCGACTGCAGGTCGCCGCCGGTCGCGGCGTCGCGGAACCGCTCCAGAGCATGCCGCGCCTCGGCCGCCGAGACCGACTCGCGCGGCCGGCGCTCGGCGACGTGATCGCGCGCCCGGTGGGCGATCTGGCGCACCGCGGCGGGCGACTTGTCGACCGCCGCCGCGATCTCGTCATAGCCCAGAGCGAACACCTCGCGCAGCACGAAGACGGCCCGCTCGGTCGGCGAGAGCGTCTCCAGAACCAGCAGCACCGCGGTCGAGAGCGAGTCGGCGAGCTCGGCGTCCTCGGCGACGTCCGGCGCGGTCAGCAGCGGTTCGGGCAGCCACGGACCGACGTACGTCTCCTTGCGGCGCGACAGCGTCCGGATGCGGTTGAGCGCGAGCCTGGTCGTGATCCGCACCAGATAGGCGCGGTGGTCGCGCACCTCCTCCAGCGGCACCTCGGCCCAGCGCAGCCAGGTCTCCTGGAGCACGTCCTCGGCGTCGGCGGCCGAGCCGAGCATCTCGTAGGCCACCGTGAAGAGCAGGTTGCGGTGGGCGACGAAGACCTTCGTCGCGGCATCATCGCCGGTCGGCTGGCTCATGCCCGCGACCCTACCGGCGCCGGCACTGGCGCCAGCGTGATCACTCCGTAGAGACCGGTCAGATCGACCCTCGGGATCCTGAACGTACTGGGCATCGTCGCCCTCCTGTGTCGTCGGAGCATCTCGTCACCATCCAGACACCGACGACCGGCGGGTTGTGACAGGTCCGGCTCGCTAGGGTGGTCGCGTGAGCGAGCCAGAGACGACGACGGTGGCGGAGGGCGTTGCCCGGATCGAGTGGGCTGCCGGCGAGGCCGTCGATGTCGTACGCCGCGAGGTGGCCGCCGCGCTGCTCACCCATCATCGGGTGGAGGCGCTGGTCGACCCGGACGACCCCACCGAGCAGCGCACCGCGACCTGGTCGGGACTCCACCGCGAGGGCCTGCTCCGTGGCGTGGCGGGCGGCAAGGATCGAATGATCTACGCCCGGGTCGCGAGCGATGCCCCGGTGGAGGCCCCCGAGGGCTTCCGGGCGCTGCTCAACTCCTTCCTCCCGCGCAAGCGCGCGATCGGGCAGATGCTGGTGCGCGACGCCGAGGAGCGCGTCCTGATGTGCCAGCTGACCTACAAGAAGGACTGGGACCTGCCCGGCGGCATCGTGGAGGTCGGTGAGTCGCCGAAGCTCGCCACGACCCGCGAGATCGAGGAGGAGTTGGCCCTCGTCCTCCCCGCCGGCGACCTGCTGCTCACCGACTGGCTGCCGCCGTGGGGCGGCTGGGACGACGCCGTCTGCCTCGTCTTCGACGGCGGCGTCCACCCGTCCTCGATCGTCGATCGGACCACTCTCCAGCCGCGCGAGATCCGCTCGGTGGCGTTCTGCACCCTCGACGAGGTCCGCGAGCGGGCCGCCGACTTCACCGCGCGTCGGGTCGAGGCCGCCCTCGCCGCGCTGCGGGGCGGCCCCGGCTACACCGAGTCGGGCCGTCCCTGACGCGTCTCCACCTCACCGCGACGGCGTCAGCTCCGCGACGGCCACCGCCCGCGGACGGAGGCTGACCGGCCCGAGCAGACCGGAGGTCGGAGGGACCTGGTTGGCCTTGCCACGCTGGTTCAGCAGCGTGTTGGTGACGCGGACCTCGATCGTGTTCGCGCCGGCGCGTAGCGCGTCGGTGGCGTCGATGACGTACGGACGCCACAGCGCCCGCGGCAGCACGACCCCGTTGATGGTGACCTGCGCGATGTCGCGCACCTCGCCGAGGTCGAGCAGCATCCGCCGGCCGGCCAGGTCGGCGGCGGTGACGTCGACGGAGGTGCGGTAGGTCGCGCTCCCGGAGAAGCGGGGGTCGATGGTCGTCCACGATCCCAGCGGCCGGGTCTGCTCCGACTCGCCCTCCCGCTCGAGCTTCACCGTCCACGGCCCGTCCAGCGCGATCGGCTGCAGCTGGTCGGTCGTCGTGGCCTCGCCGCGGTAGGTCCGCTGCCCGTCCTTGCCGGTGAGGGTCGTCGTCCCGGGCTCGTCGACCAGGACGGTCGCCTCGAGTCCCTTCCCGCTCCGGGTCACCGACTCGGCGACCTGGTCACCGACCAGGTGCGCGCCTGCCCGGGTGCCCTTCTGGAAGACGATCGCGAGCGTCTCGTAGGGGTCGAGGCGCAGCGGCACGGTGGTCTCCCTGCTCCCGCGCTCGTCGTACGTCGCGGCGACCTCGGTGCTGCCGTCGCGCGGGTCCCAGATCTCCGGCACGCCGTCGACCGGGAGGGTCGCCGAGGTGGTGACGGCCTGGTCGCTCTCGTTGTTGACCAGGAACGCGACGTCCCCGTCCCGGCCGGTACGCAGCACCCTCACCGCCGGAGCGGCCGGGCTGAGCTCGGCGGCGGAGACACCGGCGGAAGCCGCCAGCCCACCGAGAGCGTCCGCGTCCGCGACGACGGCGACGTGGCCGCCGCCGTGCCGGGTCCAACCCGCCGAGGCGCCACCGAACAGCGAGCGCAGCTCCCGGTCCAGCTCGGCGGTCCGACCGCCGGCCTCCATCTCGGGCAACGGCCCGACGGCCGCCACGCGCCCGCCGCCGCGTACGAACTTCTTCAGGGTCCGGGCCGTCTCCAGGTCCAGCACCGGCGTCGTCGGCAGCACGAGCATCCGGTAGCTCGCCTCGCCGACCTTCAGCACGCCGTCGTCGGAGCGCGCCTGGTAGCGAGTGCCCGGATCGCCCGAGAGCGAACCGTCACTGAGCAGGTCGAAGTCGACCTGGCCGCGCTCGAGGGCGAAGGCGGCCCCGCTGAGGTGGTCGTCGAGCTGATGCTCGGCGTCGGTGGTGCGGGTCTGCTCCGCGGCCCGCTGCGGCTGGACCAGCGCGGTGCGGGCGAGCGAGTCGCCCCGGCCGAGCTCCATGACCCGGCCGATCCAGGCGTCGACGTCGCCCATCGCGTCCCAGTAGGTGCTGGCGGGCCCGAACGGCGGCGCGAAGTAGACCTGCTTCTCGTCGGTCCACATCGCGTGCAGCGCGGTGAAGTTGGCTCCCCGGGTGGCCAGGGCACCGATCGTGGCGTGCATGTACTCCGGCGCGACGCCCCAGCCGGAGTTGCCGAACACCTCCACCAGGGCGCGTTCGGCACCGCTCTGGTGGGCCGCTGAGGCGGCGTTGCGCATCAGGGTGGTCTGCCTGCCCGCGGTGTAGTCGGTGGTGATCATGTCGGTGCCGGGGACCTGGGCGTACTGGTTGTTCTTGGCCAGGTCGCCGGTGCTGTGCATCCGCTGCTGCGGGCCCTCCTCGTCGAGCAGCGGGTTGGTGATCAGCTGCAGCCCGTGCTCGCCCATCCAGGCGGCCTGGCGCTGGTAGTAGTTGGTCGCGAACGCGTCGTTGACCGCGCGCCAGTAGGTTCCGGCGTACTGCTCACCGGTGCGGCCGAGCTGGTCGGAGGCGGCGGTGAACGCGATGCCCGGGGAACCGCCGGCGTCCTCGATCAGGTCCGCGAGACCGTCGGACCAGGCGAGCCGCTTGAACGGCCACGGCTCGGCGGAGGAGATGAAGGGCTCGTCGTCCCAGAAGCCCGGCACCACCGAGCCCATCGCCCAGCCGAAACGGCGCTGGTACTCGCCCTGCACCACCTCGAGCAGCCGGTCGGTCGCGTCAGGGTCGAGCAGATTGAGGTAGCCGCGGTGGTAGCCGCTGGTGTCGTCGACCAGGGTCGTGTGGGCGAAGGTGTCGACCTGCCAGCGCCCCGCCGGCACCGACCAGGAGCCGTCCTCGAGGTTCGGGGTGAGCTCGACCAGGTCGCCACCGTCGGTCGATCCAGTCGGGCGAGCCGCGGCCGCGACCGTGTCCTTCAGCCTGACCAGCGGGCCGCCGAAGTCGCCGATCTTCTCGCTGTCGTCGAAGGTCTCCGCCCACAGCGCAGCCCCGGCCGCGTCGGTCACGGTCAGGTCGTTCCACTGCACGCGCTGAAGGCCTTCGACCGCGTCCTCGATCCCCACGCCGCCGAGCTCAGCGCTGACCGCCGGAGCACCCGTGGCGTACGTCGCGTCCACCGCCGCGGGCTGGACGGTCTTGTTGATCACCGGCTGGATCCGGTCGCCGGAGACGGTGACGCTGATCGTCTGCTCCCGCCGCGGCGAGAAGCCCGGCGTGTTCACACCGGTGGTCAGCCGGGTCCGCGAACCGCCGTCGAGACGCCAGACGCTCGCCTTGCCCTTCACGTCGACGTCGACGAGGTAGCCGCGGCTGCCGTCCTCGGAGGCGCGTACGACGAGCTGCGCGCCGGAGGCGGTCAGGGTGACCTTCCCGGTCGCGGTGTAGTCGCCCCAGGTCGCACCGGAGCTGATCGGGTGCGCGCCCTCGCGGATGGCCGCGTCCACGACGAGCCGCCCGCCCTCGACGCTGAGACCGCTGGACTCGGCCGGGTCGATCGTCGCCGGGCCCTCGACGACGCGCGTCGAGCGCTGCAGCGCCTTCAGCCGAAGCTCCGGGCTCGGCTCGTACGTCTTGTCCCCGACGGTGCCGCCGTTGGCGATGATGCCGCCCGCCTTGCCGCTGGGGAAGTTGCTGTCGTTGAACAGCCAGATCCGCATCCCGGTGCGCTGCGCCTCCCGCAGGACGTGCTCGACGATGTCGAACCAGGCCTCGGTGAAGAACGCCGGCTGCATCTTGTCGCCGCCGTAGGGGAAGAGGACCGCCTCGTAGACGCCCTTGTCGCGCATCTCCGCCATCTGCGCGTCGACGACGTCCGGGGTCACGTTGCCCGTCCAGTACCAGTAGAAGGCCGGGCGGCTGTCGCGGGGCGGGTCGGCGAAGGCAGCCGGATCGAAGCCGCGTGCCTCGGTCGCCGCCGTCGCCTGGGTCGCCACCGCAGGATCGGTGGGTACGGTGCCGAGCGCGAGCGAGGTCGCCAGCGCCACGGTGCCGGTGAGAAGGCCGGTGAGTCGGATCATGTTCTGCTCCCTACCTGGTGATGAACGTGTACGTGCCGGTCCCGACCTCGAACTCGGCGAACCCGGGGACGGTCGAGGCCACCCGGCGGGCGCCGGTCGGGGTGGTGACCCGGACGCCCTCGGCTGCCGGCACCCGGACGGTCGCGGCGGTGTTCGGCGGGATCGTGACGGTGAGCCGGACCTGTCCGTCCGTCCGGACCCAGGAGCTGGAGATCGTGCCCCGGACCGACTCGTAGGAGGACGCGGCCGACTCGACGTCACCGACGAGCGCGGGCTCGATCACGACCTTCTTCCAGGCCACCGAGTCCTCGGCCTGGGTGATGCCGGCAACCCCGCCGGTGAACCAGGAGTCGATCGCACCCAGCATGTAGTGGTTCTGCGAGGCGCCGGAGCTGGTCCAGCTCTCCGGCAGCGAGGTCGCGCCGGCGGCGAGGAACTTGCCGTAGCTGACTCCGTCGTTGCGCTGCACCCAGTCGTGGAGCACGTCGTCGAGCCGTTCCCGAGAAAGCAGGTCGACGGCTGCGTACAGACCCACCTCGCCGACGACGATGTGGTCGTCCGCGGCGCGGATCTGCTGGACGAACCTGTCCAGGACACCGGCGCGCAGGTCGGTCGGGACGAGGTTCTCCTGGAGCGCCAGGGCCTGGCTGGCCTGGTCGCCGTTGCCGTAGAGCCCGGTCTCCGGGTGGTAGAAGGTCGCCTGGAAGGCCGTGGCCACCTCCGCCGCCTTCTGTTCGTACGCAGCGGCGTCCGCGTCGCGCCCGAGGGCGCCCGCGATCCTGCTCATGTGGGTGAGGATCCGGTGGTAGGCCCAGGTCTGGGTCAGCGCCGGAGGCGTGGCCGGTGAGGCCGGGGTGATCCAGTCACCGAGGCCACCGGAGACGATGCCGCCGGTCGAGATCGAGGCCAGGTAGTCGGCGTACTCCACCATCTGCGGCCAGTGGGCGCGCATGGCGCTGTCGTCGCCGTACCACTGGTAGATCTGCCAGGACGACACCGCGAGGGTCGCGCCCCAGTTGGCGTCGTGCCGGAAGGCGCCGGCGAAGAGGGCATCCTCCGGTGCGGTGGTGGGGATCAGCCCGTTGTCCTGCTGGGCGTCCACGACGTCCTGCAGCATCTTGCGGTAGTGCGCCTGGACGTCGTAGCCGTAGGCGAGGGTGTCGAAGACCAGGTTGGTCTGGTCGAGCCAGCCGAGCTTCTCGCGGTGCGGGCAGTCGGTGAAGACGGAGTACATGTTGGACTGCACCGATCGGTCGATGATCCGGTGGATCCCGGTCATCTGGGGGTCGGAGGTGGTGAACGAGCCGACCGCCCGGTCGTTGGCGCGCAGCACCAGCCCCTTCACCGTCGCGGCGGTCGGCGCTGTGGTCAGGCCCTCGACCTGGAGGTAGCGGAAGCCGTGGTAGACGAACCTCGGCGTGAACCTCTCCTCGCCGGTGCCGGCCAGGGTGAAGCGGTCCCGGATGTCGCCACCGACGCTGCCCTGGTCGACGGTGCCGTCGGCCTTGAGCTTCTCGGCCGGGCGCATCGTGATCGTGGTCCCTGCCGGGCCGCTGGTCGTCAGCTGCTGCCAGCCGGCGAAGTTGGTGCCGAGGTCGAAGACGTACGTCCCCGCCTTCGGCTCCTTGACCGCAACGGTCTCCAAGGTGTCGACCTCGCGGATCGGCGGGCTCTGCTGAGCCACCAGCTCCGGGTCGCCGGCCGGGGCGCCGATGTCGACCGCGTCGCGCCAGCCGTCACGGTTCGCACCGGGCTCGTTCCAGGCGCCCAGGTCGCGCCGGGCGTCGTGGTCCTCGCCGCCGTACCAGTTCGAGAAGGTGACCTCGCCGAGGGTCGACTTGAACGAGGAGCCGGTCGCGACCGTCTGGCGCCGGCCGTCGCGGTAGGTGATCTCGAGCTGCCCCATCGCCCGCGGGGCGCCATGCCCGGCGGCCGCCTTCATGTAGCGCTTGGGGATCTCGGGGGTGTTGAAGACGTTGTAGATCCCGTTGCCGAGCTCGATCCCCCAGGTGTTGCTGCCCCTGCGGAGCAGCCGGGTCACGTCGTACGTCGCGTAGGGGACGCGGAGGCTGTGCTCGGTGTTGCCGGGCTGCAGCAGGTCGGGCGAGACCGGCTCGCCGTTGAGCGAGGCGTCGTAGACGCCCTCGCCGGTGACGTAGAGCCGCGCGGAGGCGATGTCGTCACCGGCCCTGAAGTCCCGGGCCAGCACCGGCAGCCCCTCCGGCGAGGGGTGCAGGTTCGAGACCGCGGTGACCTTGGTCCGCGGCCCGACCTTGGTGAACGTCTCGCCGTCACCGGAGACCGAGGCCTGGAAGTCGCGGGGGAAGTTCGGCGTGGTGCCGTAGTCGCTGGGCGCGTCCCACAGCGAGTAGAGCCGGAGCGTGTCGATCGCCGTCGGCTCACCGAGGTCGATCGTGATCACGATCGGCTGGTCCTGGACGTCGGTCTCGGGGTGGTAGGCGCTGCGGTAGCCACGCGGGTCGTCCGCGGTGGTCACCTTGCCGTCGGTCAGGTAGGCGGGGTCCCACACGCCCGGCTCGGAGTTCTCCTCGGAGACCGTCACCGTGGCGCCCTCGGCCAGGTTGGCCCCGTCGGTGCCGTTGGTGACCTCGATCTCGCCGAGCTCGAGGCGCGGCTTCCAGTTCGGGTCGTCCAGGGGCTCACCGGGTCGCCCGAGGTCGATCACGGTCAGCCGTACATAGCGGGCTTCCTGCGCGCCGATGCTGACGTCCTGGTGGAGCGGGGCGGCCCAGCGCTCGTCGGTGATCCAGCTGCCCTGCCAGTCGGACTCGTCGAGCAGACCCATCTCGAAGGAGGCCGGCCTGCTCCACTCGCTCGCTCGGCCGGTGGCGTCCCACACCCGGACCTGCCACACCGCCTTGTCGCGGGAGGCCAGGCGGTCACCCGCGTAGGACGTCGCCATCGCGGCCGAACGGACGCGGCCGCTGTCCCACAGGTCGGGGTCGCCCAGCCGGCTCCGGGTGGACGCGACGCGGACCTGGTAGGCGGTCTGCCGGGCGACCCCGGCGCCGTTGCGCCACTGCAGATCGGGGGTGAGGTCGTCGATGCCGATCGGGTCGCTCACCCCTCCGACGCTGAGTCGCGCCGGGGCGGCAACCCCGCCGGACGGGTCGCTCGCGACCGCCGCGGACGGCATCAGACCGACGGCTGACGCGACCAACGCAAGGGTGAGCAGGGCTCTCATCGCACCTCCTGAAACGATTCAACTCAACGGAGGTTCAGTATGTCGCACGTCACACCTATGACGGGAGTCACAGCAGCAGACTGGCCGCATGCGGCCAGTCCGTGGTCAGATCCGGGGAGCGCTCAGCGGCGCTTGCCGCTGTCGACGAGATCCGGGAGCGGCTCGATGACCCCGCGCCGCCGGGGCATGCGCACGACTCCCTGAGCAACGAGCGCACCCAGCACCAGCAGGGCGCCACCGGCCAGCTCGCCGGCGCTCGGCACCTCTCCGAGCAGCAGCCACGCGGAGCCGATCGCGACCGGGGGCACCAGCAGGATCCACGGCACCACCGACGACGCCGGGTGCCGCGCGAGCAGCGAGTTGAAGATCCCGTAGCCGACGAACGAGGCCAGCACGACGGTGTACGCCGTGGAGACGAGCGCCTCCCAGCCGAAGGCGGCCACTCCCTCGCGGACCCCTTCGGGTCCGTCGAGAACCAGCGAGAGCGCCAGCAGCGGGAGCGGAACGACCAGGGCCGACCAGACCGTCAGCGAGAGCCCGCCCGGCACCTTGGCCGCCCGGGAGATCACGTTGCCGATCGCCCACGACAGCGCGGCGAGCAGGCAGAGCACCAGCGCGACGACGGGCACGTGGCCGCCGCGTCCGAGCGCCACCACGACCAGGCCCAGGGCGCCCGCAACGACGCCGACCACCTGCAAGAGGGTCGGCCGCTCGCGCAGCACACCGGCCGCGATGACGATGGTGAGCACGACCTGCGCCTGCAGCACCAGGCCGGCCAGCCCAGGCGGCATCCCGGCGGCCATGCTCGTGTAGAGCAGCCCGAACTGGCCCAGGCTCATGAAGACACCGACGGCCGCAACGACCCGCCACGACGCCTTCGGGCGCGGGAGCAGGAAGACCGCCGGGAACGCGACCAGGACGAACCGCACCGCGAGCAGGAGCAGCGGCGGCACCGCATGCCCGTCGCGCGCCTCGAGGCCCCAATCGATGACGACGAAGTTGAAGCCCCACAGGATGGCGACGAGGACGGCGAGCAGCGAGTCACGGCGGTTCACACCATCAACGATGACAACAAAGACAATGAAGCACCAGCGAATGATTCTTCATCCGATGACGTAGCATTTCTTCATGATCGACCTCGCCTCGCTCGTCGCCCTGCGCACCGTCGACACCCACGGCTCGGTCGTGGCGGCGGCCGACGCCCTGGGCTTCACGCCCAGCGCCGTCTCACAGCAGGTCAAGCGGCTCGAGCGGCAGGTCGGCGTACCTCTTCTGGAGCGGATCGGGCGCGGCGTCATGCTCACCCACGCCGGCCGGCATCTGGTCGAGGAGGGGTCGCGGCTGCTCGCCGACATGGAGTCGCTGGAGTCCGGGCTGCACGAGCAGGCGACCACCGTGGCCGGCCGGCTGCGACTGACCGCCTTCTCGACCGCGATGCGCGGACTCGTCGCGCCGGTCGCGGGCCAGCTCCGCGTCGCCCATCCCGAGCTCGCCCTCACCCTCTCCGAGCGCGAGCCGTGGGACACCGTCGACCTGGTCGCCACCGGTCACAGCGAGATCGGCGTCGTGCACTCCTGGGGCGACGTGCCGCTCTCCATCCCCGACCATCTCGTGACCACCGAGCTCCACCGCGACATCGCCGACGTGATCGCCCATCGCGACCACCCGCTGGCCCAGCTCGCCAAGGTGACCCCGCACGACCTCGTCGCCGAGGACTGGATCGCGACGCCGGAGGGCACGATCTGCCGGCAGTGGCTGAACCGGATGTACGCCGGCACCGGCCATCTGCCGCGGATCGCGCACGTCTCGATGGAGTTCGACAGCCATCTGGCCCTGGTGCGAGCCGGGCTCGGGATCGCGCTCATCCCCCGCATGGGGCGCGCGGCGCTGGGTGAGGACCTGGTCGCCGTACGCGTCGTCGACCCGGTCCCTACGCGCGAGATCCTCGCGCTGCACCGTCGCACGATGGCCGCCTCACCGGCGGTCACCGCCGTGCTGACGGCCCTCGCGGCTCAGAACAACGCAGAGGCCAGCGACTGACGGCCCTTGAGCACCCGCTCGTCGTCGTTGCCGACCGCGGCGAAGAGCCCCAGCAGGTGCTCGCGTGCCTTGTTGCGCTCATCCCCCGACGTACGCCGCACCAGCTCGACCAGCCGGATGAAGGAGTCCTCGACGTGGCCGCCGAGCAGGTCCAGGTCGGCGACGAGCGTCTGTGCGTCGACGTCGTCGGGCGCGGCCGCGGCGGCGGCACGGGCGGCGTTGAGGTCGACCCCCTGCGTACGCTGCAGCACCTTGGCCATCGCCAGCCCGGCGGCGGCCTCGGAGTCGGCAGGATTGGAGGCGATCAGCTTCTCGTACTCGGCCACGGCGGCGTCGATGTCGCCGCGCTCCAGGGCGTCCTGGGCCGGGGCGTAGCGCGGATCCATCGCCGGCTCGTCCCCGTCCTCGGTCGCCACGGCACCGCCGAGGGCGTTGGGCTTGTGCCGCCCGCCGATCCCCTGGGTGGTGAGCTGCTGCCCGAGCTGCTGGAAGACCGTACGCAGTTCCTCGAGGTTGAGGGCGCCCGGGATCGGCTGGGTGACCGGCCGGCCGTCGAGCAGGATGTAGAGGAGCGGCACCTGGGGCACCTGCAGCGCCTGCGCGATCTGCGGGTTCTTGTCGATGTCGACCAGGCCGACCAGGAAGCGGCCGTCGTACTCCTCCACGACCGTCGACACGTCGCCCGCATAGGTGACGCTCTCGGGGGCGCGGGAGGCCGAGTAGAAGACCAGAACGACCGGAGCGGTCATCGACGCCTCGAGCACCGACTGGAAGATCTGCTCGTCGACCTCGACGGTGTAGGAGCCGGCGCTCCGCCCCTGGGCGGGAGCCGCATCGGCCGGACCGCCGAAGGGGGCGTCCTGGGCGGGCGAGGTGCTGGCGAGCCCGGAGAGGTCGACGGCTCCGGGACGGGAGAACGGCTGCTGCGTCATGTGGTCAATCCTATGAGCAGGCACCAGCGTGGCGGGCACCCGACGCTGGTTTATCCCACGCTGCCGCGCAGGCCGGCGCGCTGGACGACGCGCTGGATGGTCAGGTCTCGCTCGTTCGGCCGCCCGACGAAGTAGATGTTGTTGAGCCCCTGCTCCTGGGCGGCCGACTCGAAGACGAAGTGGCCGTAGTTGAAGATCTGGCCGGTGAACGACTGCTTCACGGTGATGTCGAGGACTCGCGCAAGCGGCATGGTCGCCAGCTCGCTCGAGAGCACACCGTGAACGCGGAAGATGCGCATGTTGGTGACCACGAACCGGTCCCGGCTGACCACCAGCGCGCGCCAGAACGCGTGGCCGACCAGCGCGAAGGCGAGCAGCACGATGATCCAGGCCACGTTCATGTCGATCGTCGCCGCGACGATCATCAGCGCAAGCCCGAGGATCGCCTCGCCCACCGGACGGAGGTAGGAGACCCAGTGATGGGTGACCTCGTCGACGACGACCTCACCTTCGTCGCGAAGGAGGTGCTTGGAGATGTCGACACCGAAGAGGTTCACACCACCAACGATAGTGACTCCGCCGAACCCATGGCGAGAGAACAGGCCGTACGCCGGGACAACTCTAGTCGTCGAGGAGGGTGTCGGCCGCGGCGTACGGGTCCCGTACGCCCTTGACCACCTCTGCCGCCAGGGCGTCGAGGTCGCCGTCCGAGCCCACGCTCGACCATCTCGCGCGCAGGGTCTCGACGGCGATGGCCTCGACCTCGGCCCGGGCCCGGCGCGTACGCCGCAGCTCCAGCGTCCCGCTGGAGCGCAGCCACTCGCGGTGCTCGTCGAGCGCGCCGACGACCTCGGCCAGCCCCTTGCCGGACTGAGCGACGGCGGTGAGCACGGGCGGGGTCCAGGCCCCCTCGGTGCGGTCGGTCAGGCGCAGCATCCCGCGCAGGTCGCGCTGGACCTTGGTCGCGCCGTCGCGATCGGCCTTGTTGACGACGTAGAGGTCGCCGATCTCCAGGATCCCGGCCTTCGCCGCCTGGATGCCGTCACCCATCCCGGGCGCGAGCAGCACCACGGTGGTGTCGGCGAGCCCGGCGATCTCGACCTCCGACTGGCCGACACCGACGGTCTCGACCAGCACCACGTCGAACCCGGCCGCGTCCAGCACCCGGATCGCCTGCGGCGCCGACCAGGCCAGTCCGCCGAGGTGACCCCGAGAGGCCATCGAACGGATGAAGACACCAGGATCGGTGGCATGGTCGGTCATCCGGATCCGGTCGCCCAGCAGCGCGCCACCGGAGAACGGCGAGGACGGGTCGACGGCCAGGACCGCCACGGTGCGCCCCGCGGAGCGCAGCTCGCGGACCAGCGCGGAGGTGGTGGTCGACTTCCCGACCCCGGGCGCGCCGGTGAGCCCCACGATGTGGGCGTTCCCGCCGTGAGGCGCGAGCGCGGCCATCACCTCGCGGAGCCGCTCCCCGCCGCCGACCGGGGCGTTCTCGACGTACGACACCAGCCGCGCGACCGCCCGGGGCTCACCGCCCCGGGCGCGCGCGACCAGGTCGCTCACATCAGCGATGGCTCACGCCTTGGGGACACGCACGATCAGGGCGTCGCCCTGACCGCCACCGCCACACAGCGCGGCGGCACCGGTGCCACCGCCGCGGCGCTTGAGCTCGTGGGCCAGGTGGAGCACGACCCGCGTACCGGACATGCCGACAGGGTGACCGAGGGCGATCGCGCCGCCGTTGACGTTGACGATCTCGGGGTCGAGGCCGAGCTTCTTGGTGGACTCGATGCCGACGGCCGCGAACGCCTCGTTGAACTCGACGAGGTCGAGGTCGGCGGCGGTGATGCCCTCCTTCTCGAGGGCCTTGGCGGTGGCGTTGGCCGGCTGCAGCTGCAGCGAGGAGTCAGGACCGGCGACCATGCCGTGGGCGCCGATCTCGGCCAGCCACTCCAGACCGAGCGACTCGGCCTTCTCCTTCGACATGACCACGACGGCGGCAGCACCGTCGGAGATCTGCGAGGCGGAGCCGGCGGTGATGGTGCCGTCCTTGGAGAACGCCGGACGGAGCTTGCCGAGCGACTCGACGGTGGTGTCGCCGCGCACGCCCTCGTCGGCGCTGATCACGATCGGGTCGCCCTTGCGCTGCGGGATGGAGACCGGGACGATCTCGTCGTCGAAGACGCCGTTCTTCTGGGCGGCGGCGGCGCGCTGGTGCGAGGTGGCGGCGAAGGCGTCCTGCTCCTCGCGGGTGAGCTTCACACCCTCGGAGTTGATCTGCTCGGTCAGCCCGCCCATCGCCTGCTGGGTGGCCTGGTCGTAGAGCGCGTCGTAGGCCATCGAGTCGACCAGCGTGGTGTCCCCGTACTTGAAGCCCTCGCGCGACTTCGGCAGCAGGTGCGGCGCGTTGGTCATCGACTCCATGCCGCCGGCGACGATGATCTCCGCCTCACCGGCGCGGATCAGCTGGTCGGCCGTGGCGATGGTGTTGAGGCCGGAGAGGCAGACCTTGTTGATCGTGATCGAGGGCACGTTCATCGGCAGCCCGCCGGCGATGCCCGCGGCGCGCGCCGGGTTCTGGCCGGCACCGGCCTGGATGACCTGGCCCATGATCAGGTAGTCGACCTGATCCGGGGAGACGCCCGCCTTCTCCAGGGCGCCCTTGATGGCGATGCCGCCCAGATCGGCCGCGGACAGGCTCTTGAGCCCGCCGAGCAGGCGGCCGATCGGCGTGCGCGCCCCGGCGACGATGACGTTGGACATGGGTCCTCCAAATGTTGGTGGTGCTGATCTGCTCTGAGGTTACTAATTAGTAACCTCAGTTGGAAGAGTGTTGAGCGCAGCCCGGTGTGGCTGTCATCACACATTGTGCCCGTTGGCCCCGAGCTCAAGGAGAGTAGGCCCATGACATCGGTAGAGATCCCACCGCACCTGTTCACCCAGATCGATCACGTCGGTCTCGCCGTCGCCGACCTGGATGCGGCGATCGACTTCTACGAGAAGACCTTCGGCATGAAGCTCGCCCACCGCGAGACCAACGAGGAGCAGGGTGTCGAGGAGGCGATGATCGCGATCGGCGACTCCGACAACAAGCTCCAGCTGCTCGCGCCGCTCAACGAGAACAGCACCATCGCCAAGTTCCTCGACCGCAACGGCCCCGGCATGCAGCAGCTCGCCTACCGGGTCACCGACGTGGAGCAGGTCTCGGCGATCCTCAAGGAGCGCGGCGTACGTCTTCTGTACGACGCACCGCGACGCGGCACCGCCGACTCCCGGATCAACTTCATCCACCCCAAGGACGCCGGCGGCGTCCTGGTCGAGCTCGTCGAGCCGGCCGCCGACGCCGCCCACTGATCCCGAGGACCCACCACGGCACGTGAACGATCCAAGAGTCATGTGTCACATCAGGCTGGCCATTGCGGTTACTCACCAGTAATGTCCAGCGAACTAGAGTCAACCGCGACCCCTACGACGACGCAGGAGCCGACCATGCAACACATCCTCGACGCGATTCTCGCCGGCGATACGCCCGGCGAGGAGTTTGCGAACCTCGAGATCCCCGACCACTACCGTGCCGCAACCGTCCACAAGGACGAGGTCGACATGTTCGAGGGCGTCGCGACCAAGGAGAAGGACCCGCGCAAGTCCCTCCACGTCGAGGACGTCGCCCTGCCCGAGCTCGGTCCGGGCGAGGCCTTCGTCGCGGTGATGGCCTCGGCGATCAACTACAACACCGTGTGGACCTCGATCTTCGAGCCGGTCTCCACCTTCGGGTTCCTGGAGCGCTACGGCAAGGAGTCCGAGCTCGGCGCCCGCCACAACCTCGACTACCACATCGTCGGCTCCGACCTGTCCGGCGTCGTGCTGGCCGTGGGCGCGGGCGTGACCAAGTGGAAGCCCGGCGACCGCGTCGTGGCCCACTGCCTCTCGGTCGAGCTCGAGGCCCCCGACGGCCACAACGACACGATGATGGACCCCTCCCAGCGCATCTGGGGCTTCGAGACCAACTTCGGTGGCCTCGCCGACGTGGCGATGGTCAAGGCCAACCAGCTCATGCCGAAGCCCGAGCACCTGACCTGGGAGGAGGCCGCCTCCCCGGGCCTCGTCAACTGCACCGCCTACCGCCAGCTCGTCTCCGCCAACGGCGGCAACATGAAGCAGGGCGACAACGTCCTGATCTGGGGCGCCTCCGGCGGCCTCGGTGGCTTCGCGACGCAGTACGCCCTCAACGGCGGCGCCAACCCGGTCTGCGTGGTCTCCAACGAGGAGAAGGCCAAGATCGTGCGCAACATGGGCGCCGAGATGGTCATCAACCGCTCCGAGATGGACTTCAAGTTCTGGAACGAAGAGGGCACCAAGCAGAACCCGAAGGAGTGGCTGCGCCTGGGCAAGGCCATCCGCGAGCTCACCGGCGGCGAGGACATCGACATCGTCTTCGAGCACCCGGGCCGCGAGACCTTCGGCGCGAGCGTGTTCGTCACCCGCAAGGGCGGCACCATCACCACGTGCGCGTCGACCTCGGGCTACATGCACGAGTACGACAACCGCTACCTGTGGATGAACCTCAAGAAGATCATCTCCAGCCACTTCGCGAACTACCGCGAGTCGTGGGAGGCCAACCGCCTCATCGCCCAGGGCAAGATCCACCCGACCCTGTCGCGGACCTACACCCTCGAAGAGGTCGGGCAGGCCTCTCTCGACGTCCACCACAACAAGCACCAGGGCAAGGTCGGCGTGCTCTGCCTGGCTCCCGAGGAGGGCCTCGGCGTCCTCGACGAGGAGAAGCGCGCGGCTCACATCGACAAGATCAACCTCTTCCGCGGAATCTGAGACGTCGAGTCCGGGTAAATAGCCCATTTGAGACTGGATTCACGGCCGGTCTCCCCTTGCGCGAGGGGTGACCGGCCGTAGTCTTGCCCTTTGGGAGCAGAGGGCAAGACACAAACCCCCCTAAAGTGTGAGGAATCCGCCACAAATGACGAATGAGGGACTATCCATCTTCAACGAGGCTTCAGAGCCTCGGAAGAAGCCCGACCAGGACTCGACGGAGACGCAGGTTCTCCCACGGGTTCCTGGCGCTTCCGGATCGCCCAGCTCCGGCCACAACTCGGCTCCACCGGCTCCAGGCTCACTCCCAGCCTTCCCGGTCGTGCGGCGTGGCGGATACGACCCCGGCACGGTGAACGCGCGGGTGCAGCAGCTGCTCCAGGCCAACGGCCAGGGTCAGTCGGCGTTGCGCAACGCCCAGCGCCGCATCGCCGAGCTCGAGCGCAAGGTCGCCGACCTCAAGGCTGCTGCCACCCAGGGCAACGAAGCCCCCTCCTACGCCTCCCTGGGTGGTCGCGCGAGCGCGATGCTCCGGCTGGCCGAGGAGGAGGCCGCCGCGGTCAAGGAGTCCGCCGAGAAGGAGGCCGCGGTCATCCGCGAGGCCGCCCAGCGTGAGGCTGCCGCGACCAAGGCGTCCGCCCAGCGCGACATCGAGGCGCTGCGTACGACGCACTACAAGGAGATCGACGATCACCGCGAGAAGGTGACCTCGGAGGTCCAGCAGGCCCGCAAGATGGTGCAGGCCGAGAGCGACGAGCTGCTCGCCGCCGCCAAGCGCGAGGCCGACCAGATCCGGCTCGCCGTGCAGCAGGAGGTCACCCAGCTGCGTACGTCGACCCAGCGTGAGGTCGAGAAGGCACGCGCCGGCGCGGACCGTGAGGTCCAGGAGGCCCGGCGGATGCTCGCCGTCGAGCGCGAGCGCCTCGCCCGCGAGGCCGCCGACCACCACGACCAGGCGATGGCCGAGACCTCTCGCATCGTGACCGAGGGCGAGACCCGCGCCGCGGATGCCGAGGAGCGCGCCCGGATCGCCGCCCAGCACGTCGCCGACCAGCGCGCCGAGCTGGCCAAGGAGTCCGAGGGGATCATCGCTCGCGCCCGCCGCGACGCCGAGGCGATCCTGTCCAAGGCTCGCGCCGAGGCCGACCACCTCGCGTCCACCGCGACCGTCGAGGCCGAGAAGGGCCACGCGATCATCAAGGCCGAGGTCGACCGTCTCACCAAGCGTCGCGACGCGATCGCCGCTCAGCTCTCCTCGCTCACCGACCTGGTCTCCGGGTTCGGCAAGACCGAGGACCCGGCTGAGCTGGAGGCACCGAAGCCGATCACCGACGACGAGGACATCGTCGACGGCGAGCTGGTGGTCGATGAGAGCGTCACCCTGGTCGACTCGGACGACGACCTCGACGACGACTACGACGACTACGACGAGCCCTCCGAGAAGACCGCTATCCGCGAGCCCGAGACTGCGACCGAGAGCCGGTGAGCGGGACCGCTGCCGACCGTCCTGCGGACGGTCCGGAGACGACGTCTGCCCAGACCGACTCCACCGACGACGCGACGGTCGACAGCGAGGCCGCGATCGACGTCGAGGAGCCGGAGCCTGAAGAGAGCGAGCGCGACAAGAAGTTCGGCAAGCCCGGACCGCCGTTCGACAGGAGGTCGCCCTACCTGTTCGGGCTTCTCCTCGGCCTCGGCCTGCTGACGGCCTACGCAGCGAGCAACCTCCTCACCACGATGGGGAGCGTGATCCTCCAGGTGGTGGTCTCGCTCTTCATCGCTGCCGGGATCAACCCGATGGTGGTGTTCCTGCAGCGGCGTGGCTTCCCGCGGCCGTGGGCGGTCCTGAGCGTCATCCTCGGCGTGCTGGGCGCTCTCGCGCTCTTCTTCGTGGCACTCGTGCCGGTGATCAGCGACCAGGTCGCCAAGATCTCTGCCAACGTTCCCGACTGGATCGACGAGCTTCAGCGCAACCAGCGCATCCAGCAGTTCAACGAGGACTACCAGATCCTCGACAAGGTGCAGGACTACGTCGCCAGCGGCGACTTCGTCAGCAGTGCCTTCGGCGGAGCGCTCGGCGTGGGCCTGGCGGTGATCAACGTGCTCGTCACGGGCTTCATCGTCATCGTCCTGACGCTCTACTTCATCGCCGCCTACGACCAGACGAAGAACGCCATCTATCGTCTCGCCCCGGCCTCGCGCCGCGAGCGGGTCAGCAAGCTCGGTGACCGGGTCTTCGAGGGCATCGGAGGCTATGTCTCCGGGGCGTTCATCGTCGCGCTGTGCGCCGGTCTGTCCACCCTGGTGCTGCTCTTCATCATCGGGATGGGCGAGTACGCGGTCGCTCTGGCCTTCGTCGTCATGATCACCGACGTGATCCCGATGATCGGGGCCACCATCGGCGCGATCATCGTCTGCGCGATCACCTTCGCGACGACCGACCTGAAGACCGGCCTCATCGCGGTGATCTTCTACATCGCCTACCAGCAGTTCGAGAACTATGTCGTCTATCCGCGGGTCATGTCCCGCTCGGTCGACATCCCCGGTGTCATCACGGTGATCGCGGCCCTCATCGGTGCCTCGCTCCTCGGTGTCGTCGGCGCCCTGCTGGCGATCCCGACGGCCGCCGCCATCCTGATGCTGATCCGTGAGGTCTACGTCAGGGCCCAGGACGAGCGCTAGTTCCAACCATCTGTGAAGCGCCGCACGCAGCTGATGCGTGCGGCGCTTCGCTTTCTCAGGCGGCGGTCGTCGACTGCTCTCCCTGCTGGACCGCGATGATGCCGGCCAGCACGACCAGCCCGCCGATGAGCTGAATCAGCCCGGGGGCCTCGCCCAGCAGCAGCCAGGCGACGACGACGGCCGAGACGACCTCGAGAAGCCCCACGAAGGACGAGAGCCGCGAACCGAGGGTGCGGGTGGCGGCGATGCCGGTGGCGTACGCGACCGAGCAGGTCAGCACGCCGAGGCCGATCAGCGGGCCCCACCACGGCATCTCCAGGCCCGCCAGGACCACCGGCGTGGTCTCCATCGCGAACGGGATGGCTCCGACCAGGCAGAGCAGCGCGAGCAGGACAGTGGCGCCGGTCAGGCCGAGCCAGGCCAGCGCGAGCGGCGGCAGCGTGGTGCTGGAGTGGGCGTTGAGCACGTAGTAGCCGGCCAGACCGACGGCGGCCGCGGAGCCCCACATGATGCCGAACGGGTGCACGTTCGCGCCGCTGACCAGGTCGAGGACGAGCACGAGCCCGGCGATCGCGACCAGCGCGCCGACCATCGTCAGCCGCGAGGGCCGCTCGCCGTGCCGCAGCCACATCCAGGCGACGACGAGCACCACCCCCATGTACTCCAGCAGGAGCGCCGGCCCGACCGCCATCCACTGCACCGCCGAGAAGAAGGCGAACTGCGGCACCACGATGGCCAGCAGTGCGTACGCCACCACGACCCGCCAGCTCGTGGCCACACCCCGCCACCGGCCGGCGAGCGCGCGCAGCGCGAAGGGGGCCAGCACCACCGCGCCGATGCCGACGCGGAAGACCAGCACCCCGCCCGTCGACCAGCCGGTGTCGAAGAGGCCGCGTCCCAGCGGGCCCGAGAGACTGAACGTGACCGCCGAGACGACCGCCATGAGCAGCCCGGCCGCCACCAGCGGCGTCTTCTGCGTGCTCTGCGGCACCGCCTCGTCATTGGTCAAAGTCGTCATGACACATGACAATCCCACCGACGCGGTAATGTGTCAACATGGTTTTCACCCATGACACCGACGTAGGCCTCCAGGCAGCCGCGGCGCTGGCGAACACCCTCGCCCTCTCCCCCGGCTCGGTCGACGAGCTGGAGACCGTGGCGGCCCTCGACGAGCTCTTCCTGACGTACGACTACACGGGGAGGCACGACCGCGACCGCGCCGAGCTCGACGAGGTCCGCGCCCTCCGCGTCCGGCTGCGCGATCTGCTCACCGCCGAGCTCGACGAGGCCGTGCGGCTGACCAACGAGATGCTCGCCGAGCACAGCGCGACTCCTCAGCTGGTCCGCCACACGAACTACGACTGGCACATCCACGCCACCGAGCCCGACGCGCCGCTGGCCACGAGGATCGCCGTCGAGACCGCGATGGCCATGGTCGACGTCATCCGCGCCGGCGAGCTGTCCCGGCTCTCGATCTGCGCCGACGACGGTTGTGCCGGAGTGGTCGTCGACCTCTCCCGCAACCGCTCCAAGCGCTACTGCTCGCCGACCTGCACCAACCGCAACGCGGTTGCGGCTTACCGCGAACGTCAGGCGAGCACGAAGTAGCGCAGGGCGACGTAGACCCAGGCGACGGCAAGGGTCACGATCGTGACCACGATGCCGTACCTGGTGAACTTCCAGAAGCTGATCGGGTGGCCAGCCTTCGCGGCGAGGCCGAGCACCACCACGTTGGCACCGGCGGCGACCGCGGTCGTGTTGCCACCGAGGTCGGCACCGAAGACGAGGGCCCACCACAGCGGGCTGTCGGCGCCCGAGGAAGGCGTCGCGGCGACCATCTCCTCCACGATCGGCACCATCGCCGCCGTGTAGGGGATGTTGTCGACGAACCCGCCCACGATCGCCGAGCCGATCATCAGCCCGGTCACCCCGGCGAGCTCGTTGTCGCCCATCAGCTCGGCGGCGTACGTACCGAGGGACCCGATCACACCGACCTCGACCAGTCCACCGACCAGCACGAACAGCGCCATGAAGAAGGCCAGGGTCGACCACTCGACCTCCTCCAGGAACGCCTCCGTCTGCGTCCGGGAGACGACCACCATCGCGCCGGCGCCGAGCATGGCGACCAGCGACGGGTCCAGGTGGAGCTCGGTGTGCAGACCGAAGGCGAGCATCACCAGGGCCAGAACGGCCAGGCAGCGGTAGAGCAGTCCGCGGTCCGGGATCGCCGAGGCGGGCGGCTCGATCAGTCCGTCCAGGTCGACCCGGCCACGGAAGTCACGCCGGAAGAGCACCCGGACCAGCCCGATCAGGACGACCAGCAGGATCAGGCACAGTGGCAGCGAGTGGATCAGGAAGTCGTCGAAGGTCAGGTTGGCCCGGCTGGCCACGATGATGTTGGGCGGGTCGGCGATCAGGGTCGAGGTGCCGCCGACGTTGGCGGCCAGGATGAGCGAGATCAGGTAGGGCATCGGGCGCAGGCCCAGCCGCTCGCAGACCGACAGGGTCACCGGCGTGACGAGCAGCACGGTGGTCACGTTGTCGAGGATCGGCGAGAGGGCCGCGGTGACCAGGATCAGCAGCGTCGCCAGGCGCGCCGGGCGGCCGCCGGAGTGCTTGACCGCCCACAGCGCGAGGAACTCGAACAGGCCCGTCTGTTTGAGGACACCGACGATCACCATCATCCCGAAGAGCAGGAAGATGACGTCCCAGTCGACCCCCGTCTCATGACTGAAGAAGGCCGACTCGGCATCGATGATCCCGAGCGCGACCATCGCGGCGACGCCACCCAGGGCGGCAGCGACGCGGTGGACGCGCTCGGTGGCGATGAGGCCGTAGGTGACGATGAAGACGGCCACCGCTGCGTACACGATCATGCGTTGAGCTCCATGCCATCGACCCTCCGTTACCGGAGACCTGATCCGAATGGGTGCTGCCACCCATAAGTCCTGACCAGAGGACATGTCAGGGTTGATGCATGAGTCATCTACCGCTCTACTGGCGGGTCTGCCTGACCAACGGCACCGTCTTTTGCGTCGGCACCCTGGTCCTGGCGCTGTCCCCGGTCCGGGTCTCCGAGCGCGTCCTGGCCTCGGAGGCGGTGGTGCTCGCGGTCGGGCTGGTGGTGATGGCGACCCTCAACGCGCTCCTGCTGGTGCGCAGCCTGGCGCCGATCGACCGGGTGATCCGCACGATGGACTCGGTCGACCATCTCTCCCCCGACCAGCGCCTGTCGACCCCCGGCAAGGGGGCCGGCGCCCGTCTGGTGGCCAGCTACAACGCGATGCTCGACCGGCTGGAGACCGAGCGGAGCACCAGCAACGCCAAGGCGCTCGCCGCGCAGGAGGCGGAGCGGCACCGGATCGCCCAGGAGCTCCACGACGAGGTGGGACAGTCGCTCACCGTCGTACTCCTGGGGCTCAAGGGACTGGAGCGACAGGTGCCGGAGGAGGTGCGCCCCGAGCTCGCCGCCGTCCGCGAGTCCGCGCGCACCGGCATCGACGACGTACGCCGCGTGGCCCGCCAGCTGCGGCCGGGCGTGCTCGAGGACCTCGGCCTGCACGCCGCCCTGGCCTCGCTGGCCACCGACGTCGGCGCCCTGGGCCGCACCACCGTACGCCGCACCATCGGCCGTGGGCTTCCCGAGCTTCCCCAGGACCGCGAGCTGGTGATCTACCGGGTCGCCCAGGAGGCGCTCACCAACGTCGTACGCCACGCCCACGCAGCCACCGCCGAGCTCTCCCTGTGCAAGATCGGCGACAAGGTCGTCCTCACCGTCTCCGACGACGGCCGCGGCAGCGCCGCCCTCGTTCCCGGCGCCGGGATCAGCGGCATGCGGGAGCGGGCCCTGCTCGTCGGTGCCGACCTGAGCGTGACCAGCACCCCCGGCCGCGGCACCACCGTCCGGCTGGAGGTGCCGCTGTGACTCCCACGCCCGCGAAGATCCGGATCCTGCTGGCCGACGACCACACCCTCGTACGCCGCGGGGTCCGCCTCATCCTCGACGCCGAACCGGACCTCGAGGTGGTCGCCGAGGCCGCCGACGGAGCCGAGGCCGTCGCGGCACTGCGCGACGTCGAGGTCGACCTGGTGATCCTCGACGTCGCCATGCCCCGCATGACCGGGCTGCAGGCCGCGCGCACGATCGCCCGGATGCGTACGCCTCCGAAGATGCTGATGCTCTCGATGCACGACAACGAGCAGTACTTCTTCGAGGCGCTCAAGGTCGGCGCCAGCGGGTACGTCCTCAAGTCGGTCGCCGACGAGGACCTGGTCAAGGCGTGCCGCACCGCTATTCGGGGGCAAGCCTTCGTCTATCCCGGGGCGATGAGTGCCCTGGTCCGCGACTATCTGGACCGCCTCAACCGTGGCGAGAGCCTGCCGCGTACGGTGCTGACCGAGCGCGAGGACGAGGTGCTCAAGCTCATCGCCGAGGGCCATTCGACCCGGGAGATCGCCCGCGAGCTGACGATCTCCTACAAGACCGTCGAGCGGCACCGCGAGAACATCCTCGCCAAGCTGGGCCTCCGCGATCGCACCCAGGTCACGCGATATGCCATCAGAGCAGGTCTCATCGAGCCCTGAGATGGCCTACCGTCGAAGGATGGACCCACGGCTCGACGCGGACCTCGCCGGGATGACCGATCTCCTCGACGCGGTCCAGGACTACGCACAGGAGAACCTCGCCGGACTCGGCGACAGGCCGGTGACCTCTCCCTTCCGGCCGCCCTCCGTCGAGCGGCTACCGGCCCGGGGCGTAGGCGGCCAGGCCGCTCTGCGCCACTTCGAGACCCGCTGGGCGCCGGGCCTCTCGGCGAGCGCCGGCCCCCGCTACCTGGGCTTCGTCACCGGCGGGGCGACCCCTGCCGCGGTCGCCGGCGACTGGCTGACCTCGGTCTTCGACCAGAACACCATCACGGTCCAGGACTCCGCCGCCAGCGACCTGGAGCGTGAGACGGTGCGCTGGGTCCTCGACCTGCTGGACCTTCCCAGCGACTTCAGCGGAGCGTTCGTCACCGGCGCGACGATGTCCAACCTCACCGGCCTGGCACTGGCGCGCGAGTGGCTCGGCGACCGGCTCGGGGTGTCAGTCTCGACCGAGGGCGTCGCGGCGCTCGGTCCGGTCGTCGTGCTCTCCGGCGCCGCCCACTCCACCGTCTCCAAGGCGCTCTCCGTGCTCGGCCTGGGTCGCGACAGCCTCCAGTCGGTCGCCCTCCTCCCCGACCGCGATGCGGTCGACGTCGACGCGTTGCGGACCGCGCTGCGCGAGCAGGACGGTCGCCCCGCGATCGTCGTGGCCAACGCCGGCACCGTGAACTCCGGCGACTTCGACGACCTGGACGCCATCGCCGACCTCCGCGACGAGTTCCCGTTCTGGCTGCACGTCGACGGCGCGTTCGGGGCGTTCGCCGCCCTCTCCCCCGCGCACGCCCACCTCGTCGCCGGCCTCTCCCGAGCCGACTCGATCTGCGTCGACCTGCACAAGTGGCTCAACGTCCCCTACGACTCCGCGATCCAGCTCAGCCGCCACCAGGACCTCCAGGCCCGGGTCTTCAGCAACGCCTCGGCCTACATCGGCGTCCCCGGCGCGTCCCCCGACTTCGTACACCTCACCCCCGAGAGCTCCCGGCGCCTACGCGCCCTGCCGGCATGGTTCACCCTGTACGCCTACGGCCGCGACGGCCACCGCGAGATCGTCGAGCGCACCATCGCCCTGGCTCGCCGCGCCGGGCGGCTGCTCGCCGAGATCGACGGCGTGGAGCTGCTCGCCCCGGTCCGGCTCAACATCGTCTGCCTGAAGGTCCCCGGCGATCCCGCCGAGCTCGCCCGCCGTGTCGCCGATACCGGCGTGACCTTCATGACGCCCACGGTCCTCCACGGCATCCCCGCCCTGCGGTTGGCGTTCAGCAACTGGCGTACGTCCGAGGCGGATGTGGACCAGATCGTCGAGGTGTTCCGGCGACTCTTGTCGGGCAGCTAGCCCACGAGGCGGCCGCGAGCACGAAGGTCACTCTGCCCAGCGCCCCAGGACTCAGGCGCCGAACTCCCGGGCGCGCAGCCGCGCCAGGTGGGCGTGCACCAGCGGGAGCACCGACGCCCCCTCGCCGCTCGCGGAGGCGACCCGCTTCATGGACCCGGCGCGGACGTCACCGACGGCGAAGACGCCCGGCACCGTCGTCTCCAGGCTCGCCGGCGGGTTCCCGTCGACCCACGCCTCGCGAGGTACGTCGCGACCGGTCAGGACGAACCCGTTGTCGTCGAGCGCCACGCCCTCCGCCAACCACGAACAATCGGGTTCCGCTCCGAGCAGGCAGAAGAGGCCGTCGGCGGTCGTCTTGGCGTGCTCACCGGTGTCGAGGTCCTCCAGCAGCAGCCACCCCAGCCGACCCTCGCCCCCGCCGTCGGTGACGACGGTCCGGGGCCGGACCCGGATGTTCGACGTCGCATCGATCTCACGCGTCAGATAGGCCGACATGGTCTCCGCGAGGTCGTGTCGCCGGACCAGGATCGTCACCGTGCTCGCGAACTTGGCGAGGTGGATGGCCGCCTGCCCGGCCGAGTTGCCCCCACCGATCACGAAGACGTCACGGCCCTGCATCTCGCGCGCCATCGACGTCGCGGCGCCGTAGTACACGCCCGCTCCCACCAAGTCGTCCACGGCGGGCACCCCGAGCCGCCGATAGGTCACGCCCATGGCGAGGACGACCGTGCGGGCGCAGAACTGCGCGCCGCGCACGTGCACGTGCTGGTGCTCGGGCTCGTCGACCGGACCGGGTTCGATCCCGGTCGCCGGCCGTCCGGTGAAGAAGCGCGCGCCGAACCGGCTTGCCTGGATGCGGGATCGCTGAGCGAGGCGCATGCCCGAGATGCCGCGTGGGAAGCCGAGGTAGTTGCGGATCATCGAGCTCGACCCCGCCTGGCCGCCGATCGCGTCGCGCTCCACGACGACCGTCGCCAAGCCCTCCGACGCGGCATAGACGGCCGCCGCGAGGCCTGCGGGACCGCCGCCCACGATGGCCACGTCGGCGATCACGCCCTCGGGGATCTCGTCGAACCCGCCATAGATGGCCTCGGCGGCCGTCGCCGCCGTCGCCCCGGAGACCACGCGACCCGTGAAGGTGCGGACCAGGGGCAGCCTTGCCCCCGGGCCCGCCTCCTCGATGAGCTCCTGCGCCTCGTCGTCGCTCGGCTCGAGCGCGCGATGCGGGAAGCCCATGCGGTCCAGCAGGTCGCGGACCGCCGCCGCGGCGCGGTCGCCCGGCTCGGCCACGACGTCGGTCACGGTCACCAGGGGCCTGCCCACCGACCATCCCCACTCCGAGAGCAGCTCGATCAGCGCAGTGTGGAACTCCTCGTCCCGCGGAGCCCGCGGAATGAGTACGAAGGTGTCCATCTCCCGCTCGAGCGCCGCCGCACGCAGATCGTCGAGAGCTTCGGAGAAGTCCTCCCACGAGACCAGCGCGACACGGCGCGCCGTCGCCACTACGGCCGGCACCTGGCGCAGGAACTCGATCGAGGTGCCCTCGTCGAGCAGGTGCTCGGCCGCGATCATCGCGATCTGCGCGCCCTCGGCCACCAGTCCGCGTGTCCGGTCGAGACCCGCGGCGAAACCCACGACAGGCTCGATCCGGTAGTCACGGTCGTACCGTGCCCTGAACTCCTGCTCGATGACGTCGGCGTGCTCGCCGCCGACCAGCACGATGACCGGCTTGTCACGCTCCATGCCGCACAGCGTAGACGCGGACGTGTCTCAGTCGCCGACGAACTGACGCAGGGCCGCGAGGAAGGTCTCCGGCTTCTCGGAGTGGACCCAGTGTCCGGCGCCCTTGATCGTCACCTTGCGGTAGCGCGGGAACCACTCCTTCATCACAGGCGCGTACTCGTCGGTGACGTAGTTCGACAGCTCGCCGGCCACCCACAGCACGGGCCCGTCGTACGGCTCGTACGCCTTCAGCTCCTCGGCCGGCCAGGCGCCGATTCGGTCGAGGTCGCGGCCTAGGACGGGAAGGTTCATGGACCAGCGCCAGCTGTCGCCGTCACGGCGCAGGTTCTGCAGCAGAAAGCCACGCACGGTCGCGTCGGGGACCGCCTCCTGCATCCCGGCGTCGGCCTCCTCGCGGCGGGTGATGCGGTCGAGGTCGAGGCTCTGCATGGCGTCGACGTACGTCTTGAAGCCACCGACGCGCTCGTAGACGACCGGGGACATGTCGGCCACGACGAGCTTCGCGACCAGCTCGGGGCGGGTGATCGCGAGCAACATCGCCACCTTGCCGCCCATCGAGTGGCCGACCACGGTCGCGGGGTCGTCGGCCGAGAGCAGCTCGGCGACGGCCGCGGTCACCTCGAGGTAGTCGAAGGTGTCAGGCTGCGGGGAGCGACCGTGGTGAGGCAGGTCGACGAGCGTGACCCGATGCTTGTCGGCGAGCTGCTTGCCGAGCGTGTTCCAGTTGCGTCCCTGGCCGAAGAGTCCGTGCAGGAAGACGACACGACTTCCGGCGTCGCCGAGCTCGAGCGTATGAAGTGGTGGCACCGGGGAAGCGTACAAACTCAGAAGTCGAAGCCGTCGAACATGTCCCCGATGCCGTCGCCGATCCCGCCGAACATGTCGCCCATGCCCTCACCGATGCCGCCGATCGCGTCACCCATGCCCTCACCGATCTCACCGAAGGCATCGAAGCCGCCGAACGCGCTGAACATCAGCCCGGCGAACATCCAGTCCATCGGCGAGAAGGCGCCGAAGTAGCCGGCGGCGTAGGGCCGGTAGGCCGGACCACCCTGCCAGTAGGGAACGCGCTCGTTGCCGACCATCACCTTGCGGGTGTCGGGCTCCGCGCCGACCTTGACACGCTCGGCGTCGAGCGCACAGGCGGGTACGTCACGAGTGGTGCCGCCCGGCGGCGCCCAGGCCACGTCCTCGACCGAGAGCCCGTGGCGGGGGTCGAAGAAGCACGGCGGGCGGCGCTTCGGCAGCGGCTCGCCGGCGACGCGGGCCTTGACGCACGCGACCGCGTAGCGGCCGTCCTCGACGATCGTCGTGATCTGCTTGACGTCGTCGGGCACGGTCATCTTGTCGACGGTGCGCTTGGCCGTCTCGTATTCGTCCAGCGCGCGCTGGTAGTCGGCGTTGGCGCCCTCGTCGAGCTCCTTGCCGGCCATGTCCAGGTCGAGCTTCTGCAGCTCTTCACCGAAGGCGGTCACGTCCTCGAAGGCGAGCTGCTTGACCGGCTCGAGGTCAGCGCGCTGCTTTTCCAGCGCTCGCGCCTGCGAACGCTTGCTGGTCACTACCACGGTCCCGATCACCGCGACGACGATGAGAAGTGCGATCAGAAGTCCCACGTCTTTCAGCGTACTGCCACGGTGGTCGGGCCGGGAGTGACCTCAATTCTTCAGCTGTAGTCGCGGAAGCCCTTGCCGGTCTTGCGGCCGAGGTAGCCCGCGGTGACCAGGTGCTCCAGCAGCGGCGCGGGCGCGAAGCCCGGCTCGCGGAACTCCAGGTAGAGCTCGCGCTCGATGGCCAGCGAGACGTCGTTGCCGACCACGTCGAGCAGCTCGAACGGACCCATCGGCAGCGCACAGCCGAGCTTCATCGCGGTGTCGATGTCGTCGGCGGTCGCGTAGTGACCCTCGAGCATCTTGACCGCGTCGTTGAGGTAGGGGAAGAGCAGCGCGTTGACGATGAAGCCGGCCCGGTCTCCGCACGAGACCGGCGACTTGCCGACCTCCTTGCAGAGGGCGCGGACGGTCTCGGAGACCTCCTCGTCCGTGGTGACGGTGGAGACGACTTCGACGAGCTTCATCACCGGCGCCGGGTTGAAGAAGTGCATCCCGACGACGTCGGACGGGCGCTTGGTCACCTTGGCCAGCTCGATGACCGGCAGGCTCGAGGTGGTGGTCGCCAGGATCGCGCCCGGCTTGCAGATGTCGTCGAGGTTCTCGAAGAGCGTGGTCTTGATGGCCAGGTCCTCGGCGATCGCCTCCACGACGATGTCGACGTCGGCCAGGTCGTCCAGCGAGGTCGTGCCGGTTAGCCGGCCGAGGATCTCCGGCTTCGCCGACTCCTCCAGCTTGCCCCGTCCGATCGCCTTGTCGAGGCTCTTGGTGATCCGGGCCGCGACACCGTCGACCTTGTCAGGGCTCCGCCCGACGTACGTCACGTCGTAGCCGCCCTTGGCGAAGACCTCGACGATCCCGGAGGCCATCGTGCCGGTGCCGACGACACCGACCTTCGAGATCGGGCGGCGCAGCTCGTGGGTGGCGTCGGCGCTCGGGGTCAGCGCGTCCGGGACGACGACGGGCGAGTCGGCCGCTTCGTAGGTGTAGAAGCCGCGGCCCGACTTCCGCCCGAGCATCCCGGCGGTGACCATCTGCTTGAGGATCGGTGCGGGGGCGTGCAGCCGGTCGCGACCCTGGCGGTACATCGTGTCGAGGATCTCGTAGGAGGTGTCCAGGCCGATCAGGTCCAGCAGCGCCAGCGGACCCATCGGGTAGCCGCACCCCAGCCGCATCGCGGTGTCGATGTCCTCGCGGGTGGCGTAGTGGCCCTCGAACATCGAGACCGCGTGGTTCAGGTAGCCGAAGAGCAGCGCGTTGGCGATGAACCCGGCCCGGTCGCCGCAGACCACCGGCGACTTGCCGACCTTGCCGACGACCTCGCGCACATCCTCGAGCACGTCCGGCTCGGTCACCACGGTGCGTACGATCTCGACGAACTTCTGCACCGGGGCAGGGTTGAAGAAGTGAACGCCGACGACGCGCCCGGGGTGGTTCGAGGCAGTCGAGATCTCGGTCACCGACAGCGACGAGGTGTTGGTCGCCAGGATCGTCTCGGGAGCCACGATCTCGTCGAGGGTGGCGAGGATGGACTTCTTCAGCTCCAGCGACTCCACGACCGCCTCGACGACCATGTCGACGTCCTTGAGCGCCGTGGGGTCGGTGGCGAAGGAGATCCGGCCGAGCAGCGCCTCCTGCTCCTCCTCGCTGAGCTTTCCGCGCTTGACCGCGCGACCCGTCGAGTGCGCCAGGTGGGCCTTGCCACGCTCGAGGCCCTCCTCGTCCCGCTCCACCCCGACCACGGTGAACCCGTTGCGGGCGAACACCTCCGCGATCCCGGCACCCATGGTGCCCAGGCCGACGACTCCGACTGTCTCGATCGTGCGCTCACTCATGCCCCGCATCCTGCCATGGGGTGACGTTCGGCACGCCGGTGATGCCGCTAGATTCGGGCGCTGTGACCGACCAGACCCAGGCCGCCGAACGCATCGAGGCCGAACGCATCGACGCCGAGCGGATCATCCCCGCCTCCCCCGCCGACATCTTCGCCGTTCTCACCGACCCCGACGGCCATGTGGCCATCGACGCCGCCGGCATGCTCCAGTCCGCGGAGGGATCGCCGGTGGGCGCGGTCGGCGACCGGTTCGTCGTCCACATGGACCGCGAGGCCCTCGGCGACTACCCGATGGGCAAGTACGACGTCACCGTGATCATCACCGGGTTCGAGCCCGGCAGGGCGATCGAGTGGACCATCGACGGCACCATCAAGCCGCCGATCGGCCACCGCTTCGGCTACGAGCTCGAGCAGCTCGATTCCGGCGACACCCGCGTCACCTCGTACTGCGACTGGTCCACCGCCCTCCCCGAGTGGAAGCCGATCTTCCCGGTGATCGACCAGAAGTCGATCCGGGCGACCCTGGGGATCCTGGAACGAGCCGTACGCCGCGGCTACCCCCGCCCCTGACCGAGGCGTCACCCCCGCAGGCCGAGGCGTCACTCGCGCGAATCGAGCCGGCACCGAAGTGCCGACTCGATTCGCGTAGGTGACGCCTCGGCCGACGTACGTGACTTCTCGGCCGGGCCGGGATCAGTAGGTGTGGAAGCCCTCGCCGGTCTTGCGGCCCAGCTTGCCTTCCTGGACCTTCTCGACCAGGAGGGCGGCGGGGTCGAAACCGGGCTCGCCGAACTCGTTGCGGAGCTCGTTCTGGATGGCGAGGGAGACGTCGTTGCCGACCACGTCGAGGAGCTCGAAGGGCCCCATCGGGAAGCCCGCGGTCTCCTTGATCGCGGCGTCGATCTCGGCGATGGCGACGCCGGACTCGTGCAGCTTGACCGCGTCGTTGAGGTAGGGGAACAGCAGCGCGTTGACGATGAAGCCGGAGCGGTCGCCGCAGGAGACCGGGACCTTCTTGACCGCGGTGGACAGCGCGCGCACGGTCTCGTCGACCTCGGGCGAGGTGAGGTCGGTGGTGACCACCTCTACCAGCTTCATCACCGGCGCGGGGTTGAAGAAGTGCATCCCGATGACGTCACCGGGACGCGCGGTGACCTTGGCGAGCTCGGTGATCGGCATCGAGCTGGTGGTGGTGGCCAGGATGGCACCGGGCTTGGCGATCCGGTCGAGATCCTTGAAGAGCTCGGTCTTGACCTCGAGGTCCTCCGCGATGCCCTCGACGATCAGGTCGGCCTCGCCGAGATCCTCGCGCGAGGTGGTGCCGGTGAGGCGGCCGAGCACCGCGGCCTTGGTCTCCTCGTCCGAGCGGCCCTTCGCGATGGCCTTGTCGAGCGACTTGGTGATGCCGGCGACGACCCCGTCGAGCTTCTCCTGGGAGCGGCCGACGAAGACGACGTCGTACCCGGCCTGGGCGAAGACCTGGACGATGCCCGAGGCCATCGTGCCGGTGCCGACCACGCCGATCTTCTCGATCGTGTGGCGCAGCTCCGGAGCCTTTGCGTGGTCCCCGGCCACCGCGGCGAACGTCCCGGCCTCGCCGGCGACCGTGGTGAGCAGGTCGGCGGGCTTGTGCAGGTTGTCGCCGGTCTCCTCGAAGCGGGCGAGCAGCGCGTCGCGTACGGCGGCGGCGCCGATCTCGTCGGCCGTGGCCAGCGGTCCCTGGGGGTAGCCGCAGCCGAAGCACATGGCGTTGTCGATGTCGGTGGCGGTGGCGTAGCCCGACTCGAGCATGCGAATGGCGTGGTTGAGGTAGGGCAGCACGAGCACGTCGTGGATGGAACCCTGGGTCGAAACCGTCATGCGACGGAAGACTGCCAAATTTATTACCCATGAGTAACCCCTGGTGGCGTGACGCTGCTCACATGGGGCCATGCGATACGTTC
The DNA here is from genome assembly GCF_042788075.1 of Nocardioides sp. YIM B13467. Lineage (NCBI taxonomy): Bacteria > Bacillati > Actinomycetota > Actinomycetes > Propionibacteriales > Nocardioidaceae > Nocardioides > Nocardioides sp. YIM B13467. The sequence goes on along the minus strand of NZ_JBHZPJ010000046.1, from coordinate 3,073,445 downwards.
TCCCGGTGAGACTCGTCGTTGCCACCTGCCAGGTCGACTACGCGGGGCGGCTCACCGCCCACCTTCCGATGGCCACCAGGGTGTTGATGCTCAAGGCCGACGGATCGGTGCTGGTCCACTCCGACGGGGGCTCCTACAAGCCCCTCAACTGGATGTCGCCGCCCTGCACCCTCTCGGAGGGCAAGTCCGAGGACGGCCGCGTCGAGTGGACCGTCACCTCCAAGACGGATGACACCCTGCGGATCCTGATCGACGAGATCCACCACGAGACGTCGCACGACCTCGGGATCGACCCCGGCCTGCAGAAGGACGGCGTCGAGAAGCACCTCCAGGAGCTCCTCGCCGACCACCCGGCGACGCTGGGCGAGGGCCTGACCCTCGTACGCCGGGAGTACCCGACCGCGATCGGGCCGGTCGATCTGATGTGCCGCGACGCCGACGGGAAGTCGGTCGCGGTCGAGATCAAGCGGCGCGGTGAGATCGACGGCGTCGAGCAGCTGACCCGCTATCTCGAGCTGCTCAACCGCGACCCGCTGCTGGCCCCGGTACGCGGCATCTTCGCCGCTCAGGCGATCAAGCCCCAGGCCCGCGTGCTGGCCGAAGATCGCGGTATCACCTGCGCAATCGTCGACTACGACGCACTCCGCGGCCTCGACGATCCGACCGAGAGACTCTTCTGACCAACAGTTGGTGCACGGTCGGGCAAGTTCACGCCGGTGAAACACCATTCCTTACCTTTGAGTAGGGACGGCGTGACAAGATTCACGCCATGTCCATGAACTACTCGGGGCATGGCGTTGGGGGCCGCCTGTCCGTGAGCGACGTCGAGGCGATCATGATCGATCTACTCACGATGCAGCAGATGCACACGGCAGAGTTCCATGCGATCAAGAACCGGATGGAGCGCACCGACGCGGCGATCGACAGTGTCAACGCGCGCCTGGACAGCGTGGAGCGGCGGCTGGACGACCTGCTGATCTCGATGAGCCAGCTGCTCAACTGGGCCAACCCCCGCTGACCCGTCGCCCAACCGCCGTGGTTGCTACTCCACGGTGATCGGCTCACCACCGGAGACGAGGCGCCAGTCGACCGAGGCGAACGCGGCCGGGTCGATGACCTGGTGGGCGGTGACCCAGTCGATGAGCAGCTGCCGGATCTCGACCTGCTGGTTGTAGACCACGGTGGCGTCGGTGACGTGCGGGAAACCGCCGCCACCGGACTGGCGGTAGTTGTTGACCGCGAGCACGAACTCCTGCGCGTCGGCCACCGCGACGCCGTCGTAGGCGAGGTTGGTGATCCGCGAGCCCACCGCGACCGAGATGTCGATGTCGTAGGTCAGCGCCGCGTCCAGGCCGGCGATGGTGTCGAAGTTGTAGTCGGGCGTGCCGTTGGGCGCGGTGTCGGTCGGCGCGTTGGTCACGGCGTCGATCGGGAACGGGCCGGTGCCGCTGACCTGCTTGAAGTAGCGAGCGGTGAACTCGAGGTAGTCCTTGAGCTGGGCGCCGGTGATGCGCACCGCCATCAGGGTGTTGTCGTAGATGTAGAGGCCGGCCACGTCACGTACGGTCACCTCACCTGCAGGGAAGGCCGCGGCGCGGCTGAACGGCGCCGCGATCGAGATGACCGGCAGCTCCGCGTCGGAACCGGTCAATGCCGCCTTGACCGCGTCGGCCTGGACGTAGTTGACGAAGTCGATGATCGGTACGTCCTCGACGACCGCCCGCGCGGCAAGCATCTCCACCGCCGAGGTGCCGACGACGGAGTTGACGTAGGAGACCACGATGTCGTGCTGCTCCTGAACGGCGGCCGAGACCTCCGGGTCGGGGTCGACGGTGTTGGAGTTGAGCGTCTGCGAGGTCGCCGACTGCAGGACCCAGCGGGGCCGGCCGTGACGCTTCTCGCGGCGTACGACCAGGTCCATCACGGAGACGCGCATGCCCCAGTAGAGCGGCTCGGTCAGCAGCACCTGCTTGCCGGTCTCGGTGTTGGTGACGTAGCGCTGGGTGATCTCGCGGTGGGCGTGGCCGACGAGGATCGCGTCGACGTCCGGCACCTGCTCGGCGACGAGGGTCGAGGCGTTCTCCGGGGGCAGCTCGTCGCCGTAGGAGCTGGAGGTGTCGGCGCCGGAGTGGGCGCTGATGATCACCAGGTCGCAGCCGGCCTTCTTGAGCTCGGGCACGAAGATCTTGGCCTGCTCGACCAGCCCCGGGAACTCCATCTTGCCCTCGACGTTGGCCTTGTCCCAGATCGCGATGCCGGGGTTCGTCAGACCGAGCACACCGACGCGGAGGCGGCGGCCGCGGCCCAGGTCGTAGTCCTTGATGATGTAGGGCGGGAAGACCGGCAGCTTGGTCGACGGGTCGACCGCGTTGGCGCCGAGCATCGGGAAGTTCACCTGCTCCTCGAACTTCCGGATCGTGTCGATGCCGTAGTTGAACTCGTGGTTGCCGAGCGCCGCGGCGTCGTAGCCGACCAGGTTCATCGCCCGCGCCATCGGGTGGATCGCGCCCTCGGTGATCGGGTCGATCCGGGCGTAGTAGTAGGCCAGCGGCGTGCCCTGGATCGTGTCACCGGCGTCGATGGTGAGGATCGGCTCGCCGCGACGATCCTCGCGGACGGCGTCGATCAGCGTCTTGACCTTGGCGACGCCGATCTCGTTGCCGGCGCTGTTCGAGAACTCGGCGTTCTTGTAGTAGTCCCAGTTGAAGACGTTGCCGTGCAGGTCGGTCGTGCCGAGCACGGTCAGCCGGACCGTGTCGGGCTTGCCCGCGTGCGCCGGGGCGGCGGTGTAACCGGCAGCGCTCAGCGCCGCGGCGCCCGTGACAGCAGCACCGGACAGGACAGAGCGGCGGGTGGCGTGAGGCATCGGTAACGTCCTTGCGCGAGTAGGTAATCGAATGCAAGGCAATTCCTACCACCTCGGACGCAACTTGGCGGCGCCTTCCGTCAAGCAGCCAGATGCTTCTTCTTGACCGGCTTGCCGTCGAGGGTGACCAGACGGCGCTTCTTGACCGTCATCCCCTCGGGCAGGGTGCCTTCCTTGAGCATCCGGATCGGGCACCGCTTGCAGCGCGACTTCGACACGCAGCACTCCGTCTTGGGAGGCTTCCTCTTCTTGCCCACGCTCGAAGGGTAACAGCAGGGTTAGGCGTGCCTTACTTCCACGAGCGCGGCCACCTCGGAGGCGCAGCCCCAGCTCAGCGTCACCCCGGCGCCGCCGTGGCCGTAGCAGTGCACCACCCGCCCTTCGCGCTCCAGCCGGACCGAGGGCCGGGCCGGGCGAAGACCGACCAGATGGGCCCTGACCTCGGCGTTCGCGATCTCCGGCACGGCCGTGGTGGCGTCGGCCAGGATCCGCTCAGCCGTACGCGGATCCGGGCTCTGGTCCCAGGCGTGCGGCACCGACGTACCTCCGACCACGGTGTCGCCACCGCGCGGGAAGACGTAGGAGGGGGCCTCTCCCTCGGCCTCCAGCCACTCCTCGGTGGCGCCCGGCCCGAGGACGACGATCTGGCCCTGGACCGGGTAGAGGCTGGCGTCGCCGACCAGCTCCCGCGAGCCGAGCCCGGTCGCGTTGACCACGACGTCGGCGTCCAGACTCGCCAGGTCGTCGACGGTCCCGGTCGTGATGTTCCCGCCCGCCGCGGTGATCCGCCGCTCGAGCCATGGCAGGTAGACCGGCATCTCGGCGATCGGGGCGGTGAACTCGGCGCGGTCCTCGGTGACGGTCAGGTCGGTGAGCGGTGCGGCCCACCACAGGTCGGCCTCGGGGTTGTGCTGGGTGCCGTGCACCATGCGTACGCCGGCCTCCGGCTCCTCCTCGGCCAGCCGGGCGAGCTCTCGAAAGGTCTCGGCCGCCCAGGCCGTCACCCGGTCGCGGGGCTCGGCGAGGTAGGGGAACCAGAACCCGCCGGCCACCGCCGAGGTCGTCCCGCTCGTCCGCTCCCGGCCGATCACGCTGACCTCGTGACCGGCCTCCAGCAGCCGCACCGCGCACGAGAGCCCGATGACTCCGGCTCCGACCACCGTTACTCGCATGCGCGGCAGGCTACTAGGCCCGATCACCGGGCGAGGCGACGAGCCAGCACCGGGATGACGATGGCGGCGGCGACGACGTGCAGGAGCATCAGGACGATCGCGCTGGCGGCGTCGAACCCGAAGGTGACGTCGGGGACGAGCGAGGCGACGGTCAGCACGACGGTGGTGACCACGAACGTACGTCGCGGGCGGCGGGCCACGCGGGCCATCACCGCGGCCATCGCGACCCCGATGAGCGAGAAGAGGGCGGTCAGCTGGGCGTAGCCGGCGAGCGGGATCGTCCCGCTGGCGGTCTCGAAGCTCACCCCGGCCGCCGAGGCGGCCATGGCGAGGACGGTGGCGACCGCACTGGCGACGACGGTGGCGCCGAGGCCATGGAGCCAGAGGGCCCGCCGATCGGAGAGCCGGGTGGCGCGGGTCGAGCGGGTGGTCTGCTGGGCGGTGGTGATCGTGGACATCTCGTACTCCCGTGAAGTGGCGGGAGGCGCTGTCCGCCTCCCTCTGCCCCTTTCACGAATGGCCACGACACCGGATCGACACGGCTCCCGAAGTTTTTTCGGGAGCCGTGTCGGGCCTCGGCTCAGGAGAGGCCCGTCAGGAGAGACCGTTCGCCTTACGGATGACCTCGACGATGTCGGCCATGATCTCGGTGAGGCTGAAGTCCTTGGGCGTGTAGACCGCTGCGACTCCCGACTCGATCAGCGTCCTGGCGTCGGACTCCGGCACGATGCCACCCACGATGACGGGTACGTCACCCAGGCCCGCTTCGCGCAGCCCCTCGACCACCGACGGCACCAGCGACATGTGCGAGCCGGAGAGGATGGAGAGCCCGACGACGTGTACGTCCTCGGCGACGGCCGCGGCGACGATCTGCTCCGGGGTGAGCCGGATGCCCTGGTAGATGACCTCGAAGCCGGCGTCACGGGCCCGGACCGCGACCTGCTCGGCACCGTTGGAGTGACCGTCCAGACCCGGCTTGCCGACGAGCATGCGCAGCTTGACGCCGAGCTCCTCGCCGGTGACCTTGACCCGGTCGCGTACGGCCGACAGCTCGGCGCCGGCCTCCGCGGCACCGACGGCGCCGGAGACGCCAGTGGGCGCCCGGAACTCGCCGAAGACCTCGCGCAGGGTGCCGGCCCACTCCCCCGTGGTCGCGCCCGCGCGAGCGGCGGCCAGGGTGGCCTCCATCAGGTTGGCATCGGTCTTCGCGGCTGCGGCCAGAGCGGCCAGTGCCTCGGAGACGGCCGTCTCGTCACGCTCGGCCTTCCAGGCTTCGAGAGAGGCCTTGGCGGCCTCCTCGGCGCGAGGGTCGGCGACCATGATCGCGGCGTCCAGGTCCGCGGTCAGCGGGCTCGGCTCGGTGGTGGTGAACTTGTTGACGCCGACGATGATCTCCTCGCCGGACTCGATGGCGGCGCGACGGCGAGCGTGCGAGGAGACCAGCTCGGACTTCATGTAGCCGGTGTCGACCGCGGCGATCGCTCCGCCCATGGCCTGGACCCGGTCGATCTCCTCCTTGGCGCCCGCGACGAGCTCGGCCACCTTGGCCTCGACGACCGGAGAGCCGTCGAAGAGGTCGCCGTACTCCAGCAGGTCGGACTCGTAGGCGAGCACCTGCTGCAGGCGCAGCGACCACTGCTGGTCCCACGGACGCGGCAGGCCGAGCGCCTCGTTCCAGGCGGGCAGCTGCACCGCGCGCGCCCGAGCGTTCTTGGACAGCGTCACCGCGAGCATCTCCAGCACGATCCGCTGGACGTTGTTCTCCGGCTGCGCCTCGGTCAGGCCGAGGGAGTTGACCTGTACGCCGTAGCGGAACCGGCGCATCTTCGGGTCCTCGACGCCGTAGCGCTCACGGGTGATCTCGTCCCAGAGCTCGACGAAGGCGCGCATCTTGCACATCTCCTCGACGAACCGCACGCCCGCGTTGACGAAGAACGAGATCCGGCCGACGACCTTGCCGAAGTCCTCCTCGGACACCTGACCGGAGGCCTTGACCTGGTCGAGGACCGAGATGGCGGTGCACATCGCGTAGGCGATCTCCTGCACCGGCGTGGCCCCGGCCTCCTGCAGGTGGTAGCTGCAGATGTTGATCGGGTTCCACTTCGGGATCTGGTGGACCGTGTAGGCGATCATGTCGCTGATCAGCCGCAGGGAGTGCTCCGGCGGGAAGACGTACGTCCCCCGGGAGAGATACTCCTTGATGATGTCGTTCTGGGTGGTGCCGGCCAGCTTGGCGGCCACCTCGGCCGGGTCCATCCCGGGGTTCTGCTCCTCGGCGGCGACCTGATACATCGCGAGCAGCCACATGGCGGTCGCGTTGATCGTCATCGAGGTGTTCATCTCGGTGAGCGGGATCTGGTCGAAGAGCTTGCGCATCTCCCCCATGTGCATGATCGGCACGCCCACCTTGCCGACCTCACCGCGGGCCAGGACGCTGTCGGGGTCGTAGCCGGTCTGCGTGGGCAGGTCGAAGGCGACCGAGAGACCGGTCTGGCCCTTCGCGAGGTTGTTGCGATAGAGCTCGTTGGACGCCTCGGCGGTCGAGTGGCCGGCGTACGTGCGCATCAGCCAGGAGCGATCCTTCGCCGGGCGGCTCTGCTCGGAAGGCGTGGTGTCCGTCATAAGAGGCATGCTAGCCCCTCGGTTACCGCTCAGTAACCGGCTCCGGTGTGGAAGATGTCACTCACCGGGCCACTCCTTTGCCCATGCGCCGCTAGGCGATGAGCGGGGAGTTCTCCACCTCGAGAACACGATAGAGCCTGGAGAGGTGGAGCATCCTGCGCACCGCGGGGGTGCAGCCCTGCAGAGTGAGGCGGCGACCCTCGGCATGGGCCTGCCGGGTCGCGACGGCGAGCAGCTTCAGCGCCGTCACATCGGCACTGTTCACCCCGGAGACGTCGAGCACGACATCACCCTCCACCGAGTCGAGATGGTCATAGATCACGCTGCGTGCCATCCAGGTGCTGCGTACGTCGAAATCTCCGCTCAGCACCAGCGTCGGCCCGTCGATCAAGATCTCCATGCCCTGCCTCCATCCCCCAGGAAGTGGATTGCCCCTACACAGAAGCTCTACGCATTCATGACGCTCCCTCTCGCCCACTATGACGCGCGGCGAATCCGATTGGTTGCACCTCACCAGCCTCATTCGTCACTCTTGTCCCAATTTCCTGTCAATTGACCATGTTCGCCGAAAGTGGGCCGTCCGAATAGGCTCAGCGCATGGTCAACCTGACGCGCATCTACACCCGCACCGGCGACGCCGGTGAGACCCGGCTCGGCGACATGAGCCTGACCGCCAAGACCGATCTGCGGCTGGAGGCGTACGCGACGACCGACGAGGCCGGGGCGGCGATCGGTGTCGCGCTGGCTCACGGCGGCATCGACGAAGACGTCGTGAAGGTGCTGACGACCGTCCAGAACGATCTCTTCGACGTGGGCGCCGACCTCTCGACCCCGGTCGTGACCGACCCCGAGTATCCCCCGCTCCGCGTCGAGCAGGCCTACATCGACCGGCTCGAGGCCTGGTGCGACGACTACAACGAGCCGTTGGAGAAGCTGCGCTCGTTCATCCTCTCCGGCGGCACCGTCGCTGCGGCCCACCTGCACGTGGCCCGCACCGTCGTGCGCCGCGCGGAGCGGGCGGCCTGGGCTGCGTACGAGGTCCACGGCGAGACCATGAACAAGCTCGCCCTGACCTACCTCAACCGCCTCAGCGACCTGCTCTTCATCCTCGCCCGGCACGCCAATCGCGAGCAGGGCGACGTCCTGTGGGTGCCGGGCGGCGAACGCTGAGCAACCCGGTCACAGCCAGCCGCGGCGCCCCGCCTCGTAGCCGAGCTGGAGGCGGGTGTCGACCTGCGCGCGGTCCATCATCTGGCGCACCCGCCGCTGGACCGTACGCAGCGACAGCCCGAGCTGCGCCCCGATGGAGGCGTCGGTCAGACCGGCGAGCAGCAGCGAGAGCACCTTGGTGTCCAGGGGCTCGAGGCGATCGGCGGCCGTCTCGACCGTGCCTTCGGGCGTCGCGACGAGCTTGGGCGCCGAGGTCCAGATCAGGTCGAAGAGGGCGATGATCGCGTCGAGGAGACCGCTGGGGTGGAGCAGCAGGGCGTCCTGGACCGTGTTGTGCTCACCGTTCATCAGCGGGATCAGGGCGATCTCCCGGTCGACGATGAAGGCGCGCAGCGGCACCGTCGGTACCACCCGCAGCTCGATCCCGATCTCGAGGCCGGAGTCGATGGTCTCGTAGATGCCGGGAGCGTCGAAGACGGAGCGCTCGAGGACGATGTCGTGCCGGACGCCTCGTTCGATCGCGGCCCGCTCGGCCTCGTCGGCGTCCTCCCGGGTGACGACGGCGGCCTGCGGCTTCTGCAGCGCCTGGATGCACTTCTTCGCCGAGTACTGCAGCTGGGCGAACCGCTGGGCGATGGCCTCGGTGCCGTGCACGACGTCGACCACGTCGGCGACGTCCCGGCGAGCGACCGAGCCGCGATAGAGCCCGGCGAGCTCGGTCATCTCGACCTGCGCGCGGCGCAGCTCGTCCTGGCGCTGGACGAGCAGCGCCCCGAGCGCCACCGCCGGCGGCGAGGCGACGTAGCGGTCCTGGCCTGCCGAGGCGCGGGCGACCAGGCCCTTCCCCTCCAGTGCGGACAGCACCGCCGAGACCGCATAGGTGTCCAGGTCGGCCGCTTCGGCCAGCTCTTCGAGGTTGGCCGACGGCGCGGCGACCAGCTGGCGGTAGACCGTCTCCTCGAGATTGTCGAGACCGAGCGCATCGAGCATCCAAGATGCCTTTCCGTGGCGGGGGAACGAACGACGGTCATCATGGCAGATATACGACACGTCACATTCCCGCCATGGCGGTTCGACTTGCATTCACCGGCAACTTGGCCGAAAGTATTCATCGCCACCTCGGTCCGGATCCCCCCGCTCGGATCGAGGTGGCTTTCTTTTTGCGCGACGAATTTGTCGCGATCGGTTCGGATCCGGTTGTCCGGGACACGATGTCGGGCGTGCGTCTATGCATGCCGGTGAATGCACCGCAACCCCGTGGCGGCGCGCTGCTGGTCTAGACCACTGCCACCGCGCCGAACGAGACGCTGCTCACCACGAGCGTCCACGAAGTCGCAGAACCCGCCTCATGCTGGAAGAATAGATCGGGTGCCCTTGCTCGAAGCTCTCACGAACGACCTGCTCCGCGAGACCTTCGACCCTCAGACCATCGAGCGTGGCGAGGCCTACGCAGCCCAGGGCCGGGTCGGTGAGCCCCGGGTCACCGAGATCGGAAGCAGTGCGCTGCGAGCGGCAGCCGAGGTCAGAGGCACCAGCCCGGCTCCCTACCGCGTGACCCTCAACCTGGATTCCAGGAACGGCGCCATCAGAGCGACCAGCTCGTGCAGCTGCCCCGTGCACAACAACTGCAAGCACGGTGCCGCGCTCGGCCTGGTTCTCGCCGGCACGCGCGCCGCGGCGACGCCGATGGGCCCGTCGTGGGAGACGGAGCTGCGTACGCTCCTGGGCCAGCTCGCCGAGGACAACAAGCCCGAGGACGACCTGCCCGCGCTGGCGCTCGAGATCGATGTGCACAGCCCGCGGTCGGCCGTGGCGGGCTCCCCCACCGTCGAGCTGCGCCCGATGCGCATGGGCAACCGCGAGCGCTGGGCGAAGACCGGTGCCGACTGGGCCAACATCCCCAACGCGGTGCCCGGCAAGGACTTCCCCCGCAGCCAGCTGCTCCCCCTGCAGGAGCTGGCCCGCCAGCTGCGGTCCGACCGGCTGCTCTATGCCCGTGGCTCCTCGCTCAGCCTCGCCGACTTCGGCGAGCACGCGGTCAGCCTGCTCCGCGACGCGATCCGCGGCGGTGTGACCGTCCTGCCCGGTGAGAACGTACGCGGCGTGGTGATCTTCGAGGAGCCGCTCTCGCTCGCCGGCGAGCTGCGTCGCGAGGACGGTGAGGCGGTCCTCCGCTTCGGCCTGGCCCACGGTGACCGGGTCTACGCCGGCCCGACGGTGCTCCCGATCGGTCGCCCGACCCGCTCGGTGGGCGTGCTCGATGCCGGGGTGCTCCATCTCGCTGACCTGTCCGGACCGCTGTCGACCCACGCGCAGCGGCTGGTGACCGCCCGCGACCCGCTGACCGTCCCCGAGGCCGAGATCGGCACGCTGAGCGCCCTGCTGGGCCCGCTGGCCCGTCTGGTGCCGCTGCGCTCGGCCGACGACTCCCTCGACATCCCTGAGCCGCCCGCACCCCGCCTGACCCTGACGGTCACCTGGCGAAGCTCGACACATGCCACGCTCGGCTGGACCTGGGCCTACGGCGTACGTCACTACCCGGTGGACTCCCGCGAGGACCTCGGCCTGGTCCGCAACCCGGCAGAGGAGGCCGCGCTGCGCGCGAAGGTCTCCACCGAGCTGCTCCGCAAGCAGGAGGTACGCGACGGCGACGCACTCGCGCTCGCCATCCACGACCTGCCGGCGCTGCGTGAGGTCGAGGGCGTCGAGGTCACCGAGGTCGAGCGGCCCGACTTCCGCGAGACCGACGAGGACCCCGAGATCTCCTTCGAGATCACCTCGCCCGACGGTGCCGCCGTGGCCGGGCAGGACTGGCTCGACCTGCAGGTCGTGATCCGGATCGGCGCCGAGGCCGTGCCGCTTCCCGACGTACTCGGGGCGCTGACCCGCGGCGACGACCACCTGATCCTGCCCAGCGGCACCTACATCACCACCGACCGCCCCGAGCTCGACCGGCTGCGCAACGTCGTCGAGGCCGCCGGACAGCTCCACGAGCGCACCGGCGACGGGATCGCGGTCGGCAAGCACGACCTCGGCGTCTGGGCCGAGCTCGCCGAGCTCGGCGTGGTCGACCAGCAGGCGGCCGAGTGGGTCCAGCGCGCCCAGGCGCTGCGTGACCTGCGCGAGATCCCCCGGCCCGAGCCGACCGGGCTGGCGACCGAGCTGCGCCACTACCAGCTCGACGGCTTCCACTGGCTGGCGTTCCTGCACGAGCAGGGTCTCGGTGGGATCCTCGCCGACGACATGGGTCTTGGCAAGACGCTTCAGGTGCTGGCCACGCTCTCCCACGCCGTGCACTCGCAGCCGGAGACGCGCGCGCCCTACCTCGTGGTGGCGCCCACCAGCGTCGTACCGGCCTGGGTCCAGGAGGCCCGCCGCCACACCCCCGGCCTGCGGGTGAGCACGGTGAGCAAGCGCGTCGAGTCCATCGCCGAGGCCCGCGAGGGCGCCGACATCGTGATCACGACCTACGCCATCCTCCGGCTCGAGCAGGACGCCTTCGCCGGGCGCCCCTGGGCAGGTCTCGTCCTCGACGAGGCCCAGCAGGTCAAGAACCACCAGTCCAAGACGTACGCAGCGGCCCGCCGCATCGACGCCCGCTGGCGTCTCGCGGTGACGGGCACGCCGTTCGAGAACCGGCTGATGGAGCTGTGGGCGCTGCTCTCGATCACGGCGCCGGGGCTCTACCCCAGCCCGCGGCTGTTCCGCGACACGGTGGTCTCGCCCGTCGAGAAGTCGGGCGACGACGCGGCCCTGCGGCGGTTCCGGACCCGGCTGCGCCCGTTCCTGCTGCGGCGTACCAAGGAGCTCGTCGCCGACGACCTGCCGCCCAAGCAGGAGCAGGTGCTCGGCGTGGACCTCAACCCGGCGCACCGCAAGATCTACGACGCCCACCTGGCCAAGGAGCGGCAGCGGATCCTGCACCTGCTCGACGACTTCAACGACAACCGGGTCGCGATCCTCAGTGCGCTGACCAGGCTGCGGCAGCTCTCCCTCGACCCCGGCCTCGTCGACCCCGATGACGACGACGTCGGCTCCGCCAAGCTCGACACCCTTGTCGACCACATCGAGGAGCTCGCCGCCGAGGGTCACAAGGCGCTGGTCTTCAGCCAGTTCACCTCGTTCCTCGGCCGGGCGCGCACCCGGCTCAAGGAGGCGGGCATCGACGCCGCCTACCTCGACGGCGCCACCCGCGACCGCGGCGCGGTCATCGAGAGCTTCCGCGATGGCGACGCCCCGGTCTTCCTGATCTCCCTGAAGGCCGGTGGCGTCGGCCTGACCCTGACCGAGGCCGACTACGTCTTCGTACTCGACCCCTGGTGGAACCCCGCCGCCGAGGCCCAGGCCGTCGACCGCGCCCACCGCATCGGCCAGACCCAGCACGTCATGGTCTACCGGCTCGTGTCGACCGACACGATCGAGGAGAAGGTCATGGAGCTCAAGGAGCGCAAGGCCGAGCTCTTCGCGAAGGTCGTCGACGGCGAAGGCGCCATGGGCTCCACCATCGGCGCAGACGACATCCGCGCCCTCTTCGACTGAACCGGGCGCAGCCCGTCTGGTGTAGCCGAGTCGGCTCGTTCTAACGCGCCGACTCGGCATGTATTCACGTCAGGATGAGCCGACTCGGCGGACTAGGCGGTACGCCGCCTCGCCACCGTCGCGGCGAGTGCCGCCGCGGGGAGCATGAGGACCGCAACAACCAGGAGGGCTCGCAGGGTGCCGATCTGGTCGCCCACGGCGCCCAGGATGGGCGGGAAGCCGAGGAAGGCCCCATAGGCCAGCGTGGAGACGACCGAGACGCGAGCAGCGGCGCGGGTCTCGTCGTCGGCGGCGATGCTGATCCCCAGGGGGAAGCCGAGGGCCGCACCGAAGCCCCACAGGACGATCCCGGCCAGCGCGAGCCCGAATGAGCCGGCGAACACCGTCAGCACGATCCCGATGCCCGCCAGCGCCGCCGCGGTGATCAGGACCGGCTGCCGGCCGACCCTGTCGATCACCTTCGCGCCGGCGAAGCGGGCAAGGCTCATGCAGAAGACGAACGCCGCGTAGCACGCCACCCCGACCCGGTGGCTCACGTCGTAGCCGTCGATCATCGCCAGCGACACCCAGTCGTTGGCGCTCCCCTCGGCGGCGGCGAAGGCGAGCACCATCAGTCCCAGCAGCAGCGTGTGCGGCGAGCGCCAGGCGGCGACGAGCTCACGCCTAGGCGAGTGCCCCTCCCGGGGCGGCTCGGTGGGGAGGAACCCCGCGGTCCCCCACCAGCAGATCGCCAGCACGATGGCCGCGACCCCGGCGACGTGCCACACCGTCGGCAACGTACCCACCAGGGCGATGCCCAGCAGTCCACCGAGCACGGTGCCGACGCTCCACATCGCATGCAGCTGCGGCATCAGCGTCTTACCGCCGAGCCGCTCGACCGCCGCCCCCTCGACGTTCATGGCGACGTCCCAGAGCCCATAACCGACGCCGTACGCCACCAGGAACAGCGCCACCAGCCACGCCTGTCCCAGCCAGCTGCCGGAGACCGCCACCAGGGTCAGGGCGGCGACACAGAGCACCGCGCAGCCCCGTACGACCCGGGCGGCGCCCCAGCGCATCACCAGTCCCCCAGCGAGCGGCAGCGCGGCGACGGAGCCGATCCCCATCGCCAGCAGCATCAGGCCGACGGCCGAGTTGTTCAGGCCGAGGCTCTCGCGGAGCGCGGGGATGCGGGAGATGAAGGTCGCGGACAGCAGACCGTTGGTGGCGAACGCCACCACCGATCCGGCCTGGGCACGGCGGAGAGGCGTCACAAGTAAAGGCTAGTGGCCCTGGGCCGCGACCAGGTGCGGGGATCAGTCCCGCTTCTTCTCGTACGGCCCGCCGCGGCCGAAGATCGGCAGCACCCACGGCTGGCGCAGCGGGGCACCGGCGAGCGCGACGACCGCGAAGGCGGCCGCGAGGACCCAGGCGATCCCGTAGAGCGCGCCACCGAGCCCGAAGGTCACGATCGTGACGGCGAGCAGGGTGAGCTGCAGGTTGAGGGCGCCGGCGGCGTGGTGCTTCACGAACTCAGAACGCTTGCCGACGGTGTAGTAGAGGATCGCCGGCCCGACCACGATCGGCACCAAGGTCGTGGCCTGGGCGAGGGCGCCCAGGAGCCGCTCCTCGGTGGTCGGCGGAGGCAGCAGGTCGCGGGCGGGCTTCGCCGGCGCCGGAGACGGGGTCGGCTGCGCGACCAGGTCGCGCGTGATCGGCTCCAGGGCGGCGTACGTCTTTGACTTCATGGTCAGGTCGAACCGGAGGTCGAACTCGGCCTGGTCGAGCCGGCCGTCGGCGTAGGCGGACTTGAGGACGTCGATCACGCGGTCGCGATCGGCATCGGTGCAGCGGAGCTCGTCGCCGGCGACAGAAGCAGGTGGAGTGGGCGGAGTCGGTTGAGTGGGATCAGGAGTGGGAGCAGTTGAGGACATACCTCTACGATCCGCCGCAGATGCCTTCCGGACAATCAGGGAAGCCCCCGAATGCAAACCGACCGACCCCGGTGTTGTGCCGGAGACGGTCGGAGACGGGTCGAGGGGGGGCGCTCAGAAGACGGTCCAGGTGGACCGCATCGGGCGGGACTCCAGCCAGGCCTGGAAGCCGATGAGCGTCTGCTGATCCATGGCCAGGTCGATGTGCTCGCCCTTGACGTCGCAGGTCACGATCAGGCTCTCGGGGTAGAGGACGAGCTCCTCGATCCCCTCGGGAGAGCGGCTGGAGACATAGACGATCTCGACCCGGCGCCAGACCCGTTTGGGCTTCGGCGAGAGCGAGAAGATCCGGAACCACTCCAACTGTGCGTCGCCGGAGTAGCGGCCGATGCCGATGACCCAACCGCGCCCGGGACTGGTGTCCCGGACGCGGTGGCTCAGTTCGAAGACGCCGCCGTTGCGAGCGAGCAGACGGCGACGTACGGCGATCCCGACGCCATAGGCGAGGACAAGCAGAAGCGATGCGGCCACAACGGCCAAGAGCAGCTCCCACCATGCCATCCGGGTATCGCCCCTCTTTCCCTAAGAGGCCTTCTCGACAGCGCGGATGCGTGCCTCGGCACGACGGATGCGCTTCTCGGCGTCGTTGTTGGTGCCGAGCAGGCGACGGGCCTCCTCGAGCTCGATCTCAGCCTCGCTGAGGTCGATCTCGTGGGCCAGCAGCACGTGCTCGGACAGGATCGAGACGCGGTCGTTGGCCACCGAGAGGAAGCCACCGTCGACGGTCGCGATGACCTCGGTGCCCTCCTCCGGAGTGATCTCCACGACCGCGTCGGTGAGAGCCGACAGTACCGGCGCGTGACCGCGCAGGACGCCGACATCACCGTCGACCGTTCGGGCGATGACCATGGTGGCCCCGCCGCTCCAGACCACGCGGTCTGCAGCGACGAGCTCCACCTGAAGTGCGTCCGTCATCAGAGGCTCTTCTGGATCTCGGCCCACTTCGCCTCGACGTCGTCGAGGCCACCGCACATGAAGAACGCCTGCTCGGCGACGTGGTCGTACTCGCCCTCGGCGATCTTGTTGAACGCCTCGATGGTGTCCTTGACCGGAACTGTCGAACCCTCGATGCCGGTGAACTGCTTGGCGACGTAGGTGTTCTGCGACAGGAACCGCTGGATCCGGCGAGCGCGGGAGACGATGATCTTGTCTTCCTCGGAGAGCTCGTCGACACCCAGGATCGCGATGATGTCCTGCAGCTCCTTGTTGCGCTGGAGGATCTGCTTGACGCGGACGGCGCAGTCGTAGTGGTCCTGACCGATGTACTGCGGGTCCAGGATTCGCGACGTCGAGGTCAGCGGGTCCACGGCCGGGTAGATACCCAGCGACGCGATCTCGCGGGAGAGCTCGGTGGTCGCGTCCAGGTGGGCGAACGTGGTCGCCGGAGCCGGGTCGGTGTAGTCGTCGGCCGGCACGTAGATCGCCTGCATCGAGGTGATCGAGTGACCACGCGTCGAGGTGATCCGCTCCTGGAGCTGACCCATCTCGTCAGCCAGGTTGGGCTGGTAGCCCACGGCCGAAGGCATCCGGCCCAGCAGGGTCGAGACCTCGGAGCCCGCCTGGGTGAAGCGGAAGATGTTGTCGATGAACAGCAGCACGTCCTGGCCCTGCACGTCGCGGAAGTACTCCGCCATCGTCAGCGCCGAGAGGGCCACGCGAAGACGCGTGCCCGGCGGCTCGTCCATCTGGCCGAAGGTCAGGGCGACCTTGTCGTAGACGCCGGCCTCCTGCATCTCGTGGATGAGGTCGTTGCCCTCACGGGTGCGCTCGCCGACACCGGCGAACACGGAGACACCACCGTGGTTCTTGGCGACTCGGGCGATCATCTCCTGGATGAGGACGGTCTTGCCGACGCCCGCACCACCGAAGAGGCCGATCTTTCCACCGGTCACGTAGGGGGTGAGGAGGTCGATGACCTTGATGCCCGTCTCGAACATCTGGGTCTTGGACTCCAGCTGGTCGAAGGCCGGAGCCTTGCGGTGGATGCCCCAGCGCTCCTTGACCTCGACCGTGGACGGGTCGACGTCGAGGATGTCACCGGTCGCGTTGAACACGTGGCCGAGGGTGACGTCACCCACGGGAACCGTGATCGGGCCACCGGTGTCACGCACCGAGGAGCCGCGTACGACGCCGTCGGTCGGCTTCAGCGAGATCGCGCGGACCATGCCGTCACCGATGTGCTGGGCAACCTCGAGCGGCAGGGTCGTCGTCTCACCGCTGATGGTGACCTCGACCTCGAGCTTGTTGTAGATGTCCGGCATGGCGTCGACGGGGAACTCCACGTCGACGACCGGGCCGATCACGCGGGCGATGCGGCCCGTCGTGGTCTTCTCGTCAACCTGTGCGGTCATTTTCTAGTCAGTCTTTCTGTGGGTTCTCAGTCGTTCGCAGCCTGGGCGTCGGCGAGCGCGTTCACGCCGCCGACGATCTCGCTGATCTCCTGGGTGATGCCTGCCTGGCGAGCCTGGTTGGCAACCCGGGTGAACTTCTTGATGAGCTCATCGGCATTGTCGGTAGCCGACTTCATCGCCTTCTGACGCTGGGCCAGCTCGGAGGCGGCGGCCTGCAGCAGCGCGAACCAGATCCGGCTCACGACGTACTGCGGGAGCAGCGAGTCGAGCACGGTCTCAGCCGACGGCTCGAACTCGTAGAGCGGCAGGACGTCGCCCTCGGCCGGAGCCTCGGTGCCCTCCACGACCTCCAGAGGCAGGAGACGTACGGCGGTGGGCTTCTGCGTCATCATGGTGATGAACCGCGTGTAGACCACGTGGACCTCGTCGACGCCGGGAGCTGCGGCCTTCTCGGCCTCGGTGCCCTCGACGAAGACCTCGATCAGCTTCTCGCCGATCTCCTTGGCCGCCTCGAAGTCCGGGCGGTCGGAGAAGCCGGTCCAGGCCTGTGCCACGGAACGACCGCGGAACTTGTAGAAGGCCTCCGCCTTACGTCCGGTGACGTAGAGGTCGACCTCCTTGCCCTCGGCCTTGAGCTTCTCGACCAGACCCTCGGCCTCCTTGAGCACGCTCGAGGAGTAGGAGCCGGCCAGACCACGGTCGCTGGTGACCACCAGGACGGCGGCGCGGGTGGGCGCCTCCGGCTCGGTGGTCAGCGGGTGGTCCACGTTGGAGTAGGTCGCCACCGCCGAGACGGCGCGGGTGAGCTCACGGGCGTACGGCGCGGCCGCATTGGCCCGCTGCTGCGCCTTGATGATCCGGGACGCAGCGATGAGCTCCATGGCACGCGTGATCTTCTTCATCGACTCCGTCGACTTGATCCGCGCGCGGAGTTCACGCACTGACACGGCCATGGGTCAGCCCCGCTTCTGCTTGACGATCTGCTCCTGCTCGACGTCCTCGTCAGCCAGGGCCTGCTCCTTGGCGGAACCCGGCTTGATCGAGTGGCCCTCCGAGGTCTCGAACTGGTCGAGGAAGGAGTCGTAAGCCTTCTTCAGCTCGGACTCGGTGGAGTCCTCGAACTTCAGCGACTCACGGATGCCGGCGAGGATGCCGTCGTGGGAGCGACGCAGGAAGTCGAGGAACTCCCGCTCGAACTTGAGCACGTCCTCGACCGGGACGATGTCCAGGCCGCCGGAGGTGCCCAGCCACAGCGAGACGGTCATCTCGTCGATCGGGTAGGGCGAGTAGGCCGGCTGCTTGAGGAGCGCCATCAGCCGCTGACCCCGGGCCAGCTGCTGCTTCGAGGCCGCGTCCAGGTCGGAGGCGAACATCGCGAAGGCCTCCATCGCGCGGTACTGCGCGAGCTCGACCTTGAGCGAGCCGGTGACGGCCTTGAGGGCCTTGGTCATCGCGGCGCTACCGACGCGGGAGACCGAGACACCGACGTCGATGGCCGGGCGCTGGTTGGCCGCGAACAGGTCGGACTGCAGGAAGATCTGACCGTCGGTGATGGAGATGACGTTGGTCGGGATGAACGCCGAGACGTCGTTGGCCTTGGTCTCGATGATCGGCAGACCGGTCATCGAGCCCTTGCCCATCTCGTCGGAGAGCTTCGCGCAGCGCTCCAGAAGCCGGGAGTGCAGGTAGAAGACGTCACCCGGGTAGGCCTCACGGCCCGGCGGGCGGCGCAGCAGCAGCGACACGGCGCGGTAGGCCTCGGCCTGCTTGGTCAGGTCGTCGAAGACGATCAGGACGTGCTTGCCCTCGTACATCCAGTGCTGGCCGATGGCCGAGCCGGTGTAGGGGGCGAGGTACTTGAAGCCCGCGGAGTCGGAGGCCGGAGCCGCGACGATCGTCGTGTACTCCAGCGCGCCGGACTCCTCGAGGGCGCCACGCACGGAGGCGATGGTCGAGCCCTTCTGGCCGATGGCGACGTAGATGCAGCGGACCTGCTTGTCGGGGTCGCCCGACTCCCAGTTCTGCTTCTGGTTGATGATCGTGTCGATCGCGACCGTGGTCTTACCGGTCGAGCGGTCACCGATGATCAGCTGACGCTGGCCACGGCCGATCGGGGTCATCGCGTCGATCGCCTTGATGCCGGTCGCGAGCGGCTCGTGCACCGACTTGCGGGCCATCACGCCGGGAGCCTGGAGCTCCAGGGCGCGGCGGCCGACCGTCTCGATGTCGCCGAGGCCGTCGATCGCGTTACCGAGCGGGTCCACGACGCGGCCGAGGTAGCCGTCACCGACGGGGACCGAGAGAACCTCGCCCGTACGTCGGACCGACTGGCCCTCCTCGATCTTGTCGAAGTCGCCCAGGACGACGACACCGATCTCGCGGGTGTCCAGGTTCAGGGCGAGACCAAGGGTGCCGTCCTCGAACTCGAGGAGCTCGTTGGTCATGGCCGAGGGCAGACCCGACACGCGGGCGATGCCGTCCGCGGTCGAAGCGACGGTGCCGACCTCCTCGGTCTTCGCCGCCTCCGGCTTGTAGTCCGCGACGTACTTTGCCAGTGCGTCCCGGATCTCGTCGGGACGGATGGAGAGCTCCGTCATCTGTGCCTTCTCTCTCAGTTCTTACAAGTCAGTCTGTGTCACACAGGGGTCGTACGGCCAGTTGAGGTCGGCCGCGGTGCCGGATCAGCCGGCCAGGGCTCGCTGCGCCCCTTCGAGGCGACTCGAGACGGTGCCGTCGATGACGTCGTCACCGATCGATACCTTGATGCCACCGACGACAGCCGGATCGACGACCACGTTGAGGTGGACCTCACGGCCGTACTTCCTCGCCAGTGCTGCCGCCAGACGGGTGGTCTCGGCCTCCGAGAGCGGGGTCGCGACGCGGATGACCGCGGTGCCCTCGTCTGCGACGGATGCCGCGACCTTCTGGTATTCACCGAGAGCGGCCGATGCGGTGCGGTAGGTGCCCGCCAGCGCCTGCTTCGTCAGGGTCACGGTCGCCGGAAGCGCCTTGCCGCCGAGCAGCGTGTCGACCAGCGCGGCCTTGTCTTCGGTCGTGCGAGCCGGGTCGGAGAGCGCGTCGCGCAGCTCCGGCGTCTCCTGCACGGCCTGCTGGACCGCGAACAGCTCGTCGGCGAGGCGCTTGGCCTCGCCGCCGGCGCTGCGGACCGCGGCGATCTCGCTCAGTCGCTCGACCGCATCGCTCAGGTCGCCGGCATGCGTCCAGCGGTGCTTGACCGCCGACTCGAACACGCCGAGGCCCGTCGCGTCGACCTTCCCGCCGAACAGCTCACCGACGAGGCCGGTCTTGGCCTCCTGCGGCACCGAGGCATCGGTGACGAAGCGTCGCAGAGCTGCCTCAGCACGGAGGGTCTGGGAGACCTCGAAGAGGGTGTCGGCCGCCTTCGCCGCCGCCTCAGGAGAGGCGGAGACAGCGGTCTTCAGCTCCTCGGTCAGGGCGGCAACGGCGTCGGCCGACGCTCCACGGAAGTCCATCAGTGAACCCCTGCCTCGAGGTCAGCGAGGAACCGCTCGACCACACGGCTGGAACGCTCGTCGTCGTCGAGGGACTCGCCGACGATGCGACCGGCGAGACCGGTGGCCAGCGAGCCGACCTCGGTCTTCAGCGACGTAGCAGCCGCCTGGCGCTCGGCCTCGATCTGCGCCTTGCCGGCGGTGATGATGCGCTCCGCCTCGGCCTGCGCCTCGAGGCGCATCTCGGCCTTGATCGCGGCGCCCTCCTCGCGAGCCTGCTCGCGGATGCGGGCAGCCTCGTGGCGAGCGTCGGCCAGCTGGGCCTCCAGCTGAGCGAGCTTGGCATCCGCCTCGGCCTGCTTGGCGTTGGCGTTCTCGATGCCGCCTTCGATCGCCGCGGTTCGATCGGCGTACGCCTTCTCGAAGTTCGGAACGATGAACTTCGCAACTCCCACGAAGAGGATGGCGATGACGATGAAACCGAGGATGATCTCCGGGACGTGCGGGACCAACGGGTTGATCTCGGTCTCCGCAGCGGTTACCTGGGTAAGGATCATGTCGGAACCTTCAGTAGTTCCCTACGTCAGCGAAGGACGAAGGCGAGAGCCAGGGAGATGATGAAGAACTGCTCACACAGAGCGAAGCCGAGGATCGCGATCGCCTGCAGGCGGCTCTGGGCCTCCGGCTGACGGGCGACACCGGCGACGTACGCGGCGAAGATCAGACCGACACCGACACCCGGGCCGATGGCGGAGAGGCCGAGGCCGATGATTCCGAGCTGTCCCTCCATGGGGATTTTCCTTTCGGTTGTGACGCGATCTGCGTCAGTTGTTGTGCGTCGACTTGGGTTGGGCTGGAATGACGAGGCTCAGTGCTCGTCGGCGACTGCACCGGCGATGTACATCGCCGAGAGCAGGGTGAAGACATAGGCCTGCAGGAACATGATCAGCATGTCCAAGAAGGACACGAAGATGCCGAGCAGGAAGGCGAAGACGCCGGCAGTGATGCCCTGCCACACCGGAGCGTAGTGCAGGATCAGCCAGGCGCCGCCGATGGAGAAGAGCGCCACCAGCAGGTGGCCGGCGAACATGGTCGCGAAGAGACGAATCGCCAGCGTGAACGGGCGCACGACGATGTTGGAGAGGAACTCCAGCGGGACCATCATGATCAGGATCGGGCCGCTCACGCCGCTGGGCACCGTCTGGAGCTTGAGGTAGCCGACGAAGCCGTGCTTCGCGATGCCGACGGTGTTGTAGATCAGCCAGGTGATGACCGCCAGGGCCGCCGTGTAGCCGATGTGCGACATCGTCGGGAACTGGACGAACGGGATGATCCCGTAGAAGTTGTTGATGATGATGAAGATGAAGACCGTGAAGAGGTACGGCACGAACCTCATGTAGTCCTTCGACCCGATGATGTCGCGGGCGATGGAGTTGCGGACCATCCCGTAGACGTACTCACCGGCGAACTGCAGACGGCTCGGAACCACGGCGGCCTTGCGGGAGGCGGCGTAGAAGAAGCCGAAACCGATCACGACGGACAGCAGGACCAGGAGGCTCACCTTGGTCAGGGCCCAGTCGCCGGACCCGACGATCGGCGGAAGGAAGAAGTCCGCGGGCCCCGGGATATGAGGCCCCGACTCCGACGCCATAACGGTGGCGGCAAGCGACTTCACGCTGTCTCCTGTTTGTTCGAACTTACGATTCTGGGTGGCGAGCCTCAAAGGCTCGGGCATCATCCCGGCGGCCGCCCCCGACGGCCCGGACGATATCAGGCGCTACTGGCGGGTCACGAGTCTGCCCCGGGCAGGTCGAAGAGCGGGATTCGCTCGCGTCGCACCAGGAACGCGAACGTGGTCGTCCATGCGACTGTGAGCGCCATGACCGAGAAGGCTGCCGGACGTACGACAGCGTCTCCCCCGGTCTGCGAAACGACCAGCAGGACAACGAAGAGAACCATGCCTGACAGCGTGAAGACACCGACAGCGGCGGGCAACGACAACGCGGGCGACTTCGCCGCGATCCAGAACATCGCCCAAGAACCGACCGCCAGCACGACAACGGTGGCGATCGATCCGATCGCAGCACCGATCAGACCATCAGTCCCGGCAAGAACAAAGGCCACCGCGAGGGCCGCGAGCACAGCAACTGCGGACACTGCGGCAGAACCTCGCAGTACCTTGAACTTGCTGGTTGCGGTCGTCATCGTCGGCGGCCGTTCTCTCTGGGGGCATTTCAGGTGTTCAGGAGCGTATCCCGAACGCTCGTGAAAACTATCACAAGCGTCTTTGGGCGCCCTAATTGATCGATCAAGCCGCCTCTAGCGGGGCTGGTGCTCCAGCGGGGTGAGGTCCTCGGGGACCTCGAGGAGCTTGTCGGTGCGCTCCCCGCGGATCTTGGGGAGGACGAAGGTGAGGAGCACGATGAGGGCGGTGGCGATGATGACGCCGACGATGACGACCGGACCGCGGTAGAGGGTCACGAAGACGGAGCCGAAGGACATCAGGCCGGCCCAGAGCCACATGATCAGCACGGCACGGCGCTGGGAGTGGCCGATCTCCAGGAGGCGGTGGTGGAGGTGCTTCTTGTCCGCGGCGAAGGGTGACCGGCCGGCGCGGGTGCGGCGTACGACGGCCAGCACGAGGTCGACGAGAGGGACCACCAGGATCGTCAGTGGGAGCAGCAGCGGCAGGAAGGTCACCAGGAGCGCGGTGGAGGCGTCGAAGGCGTTCACGTTCAGGCCGCCGGCGTTGTAGGAGCCCGAGAGGGTGACCGCGCTGGCGGCGAGGATCAGGCCGATCAGCATCGAGCCGCTGTCCCCCATGAACAGCCGGGCGGGATGCCAGTTGTGGATGAGGAAGCCGACGCAGGCTCCGGCGAGGGCGACGGTCAGGAGCGCCGCTGTCGAGGCGCGGCCGATGTCGTTGATCCGGGTGAACTGGTAGCAGAACAGGAACAGCGCCAGCGCACCGATACCGACGACACCCGCGGCCAGACCGTCGAGTCCGTCGATGAAGTTGACGGCGTTGACCACGGTGATCACGACGAGCCCGGTGAGCAGAGCGCCCTGGGCAGGGTCGATCGAGAACTGGGTGCCGTCGGGGAAGGTGATCAGGCTGTACTGCAGGTTGAAGCCCACCAGGATCGCGGTAGCCAGCACCTGGCCGCCCAGCTTGGTGAGGGCGTCGAGCTCGAAGATGTCGTCGACGACGCCGACGATGCAGATCAGCGCGCCGGCGAGGATCACCACGCCGGTGTCCTGGAGCACGAAGTCCGGCGCATCGGCCAGGAACGGCAGCTCACGCGCGACCAGGTAGGCGGCCACCAGGCCACCCAGCATCGCCACGCCACCCATGTAGGGGATCGGAACGGCGTGTACGTCGCGGTCTCGGACCTTCGCGACGGCCCCCGTGCGCATCGCGAACTCGCGGGCGACGACGGTGAGCAGGTAGGTCACCACGGCGGCGACCAGGAAGAGGAGGACGTAGGCGCGCATCAGGCTTCTGTGTCGGCGTCCGTGGCGGGCAGGTCGGTCTCGGGCCCGTCGGTCTCGGGCATAGTGGCGGGGTCCGGATCGCCCGGCCGACGGATGGCGACGCCGTGATCGGCGAGGATCTCGTTGATCCGGTCGATGCTGATCGCGCCCTCCCGGAGTACCTTCGGCTCGTCACCGGTGGCGGAGATGATCGTGGACGCCTCGCCGACCGGCGACTCGCCGCCGTCGATGATGGCCTTGACCATCTTCCCGAGCATCTCGTCGGCCTGGTCGGCGTTGGTGGCGGCAGGCTTCGTGGTGCGGTTGGCCGAGCTGGTCGCCAGCGGACCGACCCGGTCGATGATCCGGCGCAGGATGTCGGAGTCGGGGATGCGTACGGCCACGGTCTGGCGGGCCTCGCCCAGGTCCCACTGCAGCGACGGCTGCTGGTGGAACACCACCGTGAGCGCGCCGGGCCACAGCTCCTCGACGAGGCTGCGCGCCCAGTCGGGAATGCGCGTCGCGAGGGCGTCGAGGGTGGCGACGTTGGAGATCAGCACCGGCGGCGGCATCGAGCGGCCCCGGCCCTTGGCGGCGAGCAGACCGGCCACGGCGCCCTTGTCGAACGCGTCGGCGGCGATGCCGTAGACCGTATCGGTCGGTACGACCACGAGCTCGCCGGCCTGAAGGGCGGCCGCGGCAGCATCGATCGCCTCGGTCTGCTCGTCCTCGGTCGCGATCGGGTAGCGCTCAGTCACAGTGCTCATGTTGCCAGTTGTGCGGTCGTGAAGCGCGGACGGCCTGCCAGATCGAGATGATCGCGTACGTCCTGCCATCTTCCGGTGGCGGCGAAGACCGCCGGTGCGCCACCGTTCTGACCGCCCGGGCCCTGCTCGTCGGCGTGCTCGAAGCCGACCACTCCCCCGGGCCTGAGCAGCTCGGCGGCCCGTCGTTCCAGGACACGGATCGCGTCCAGTCCGTCCTGCCCGGAGAAGAGGGCGAGGTCGGGGTCGTGGTCGCGCGCCTCGGCGGCGACGGACTCCCAGGCTTCGAGCGGGATGTACGGCGGGTTGCAGACCAGCACGTCGACGCTGCCGTCCAGGTCGGTGAACTCATCGGCCATGTCGCCCTGTCGCAGGTCCACGCCGGTGCCGGACAGGTTGCGTACGGCCCAGGGGTAGGCGTCCTCGGAGAGCTCGACCGCGTGCACCTCGGCGCCCGGGACCTCGTCGGCGATGCTCTTCGCGATCGCCCCTGACCCCGTGCACAGGTCGACGACGACGGGCTGGTCGATGGCCGCAGCCCGGTCGATCGCCCAACCGGCGAGCAGCTCGGTCTCGGGCCGCGGCACGAAGACACCGGGACCGACGGCGAGCTCGACGTGGCGGAAGTACGCCACCCCGGTCAGGTGCTGCAGCGGCTCGCGTTCCGCGCGGCGGGCGAGCAGGTCCGCGTAGGCCTTCTCCTGGTGCTCCGCCACGTCGTCGACGAGGAAGAGGCGGTTGCGGTCGGTGTCGAGGACATGGGCCAACAAGATGGCCGCATCGGCGTCCGGGCTCTCGACTCCGGCCTCTTCGAGCTGCTTTCGGGCACTTGCCAGAAGTGTGCGCGGGGCGGTCATGGGCAACTGCTCCTGAATGTGTTAGTCATGCTTTACCCGGCTGAGGGTAACGTTCGGGCGCCTCAACGGTTCTTCCGGTCATATCGGGGGACGCGGGACTGGCCGCACACCTCGTCGGGCGCTGTGCTGCCCCACCATCACACCCGAGATCTCCCCCGGAAGGAAACATCACCCCATGAAGTGGCCTTTGCTGCTTGCACTCATCCTCGTCCTCGCCCTCCTGATCTGGTTCTTCTTCGGACGCCCGATCCGCAAGGACGCCAAGGCCGCACATCGAGCGGACAAGGACCACGCGGCCGCCGAGGCCACCAGTGCGCCCGTCGCCGCTGCCGCCGTCCCCGCCGAGGCTTCCGTCGCCGAGCCGGCTGCTGAGGCTCCGGCTGAGGCTCCGATCGCTGAGGAGCCCGCGGCCGAGGTGACCGAAGCGGACACCGCTGCTGTCGTCGCGGAGGCCGAGAGCGTCACCGCGGCCGCCGCCGCTGACGCGACCGAGACCGTCACCGCCGAGCCCGAAGCAGCCGAGCCCGCCGCAGCCGTGGCCGAGGCTTCGGAAGAGGAGGCTCCCGTGGCGGCCGAGCCGGAGGCCGCCCCGGCCGCCGAGGCGCCCGCCGCGACCAACGGTGCTCCCTACCCCGGCGCCGTGCTGCCGGCTGCTGACGGAAGCAGCTCGGATGCTGCGTACGACATCAAGGGCAGCAGCGGGAAGAAGTACCACACGACGGCGAGCCCCTACTACGGCCGTACGAAGGCAGCCGTCTACTTCGACTCCGAGGAGTCGGCCGAGGCGGCCGGGTTCGTCGTGGGCTTCAAGAAGAAGGCCAACGCCTGATTCACACCGACAAGCTCGAAGGTCGCAGTCACCGAGTGGCTGCGACCTTCGAGTTTCCGCGAAGAGTCAGTTTCTGACGCTACTGACCTTTCGGTCTCAAGAACTGACGCCTCGGCGCCAGAAATCGACGTCTCGGCGGCGGTTTCAGGAGTCCAGGCTGGCCAGGCGGGCCGCCAGGTCGGCATCGACCGCGCTTCCGATCACCGGCTCCAGGTCGCCGTCCAGGACCTGGTCGAGGTTGTAGGACTTGTAGCCGGTGCGGTGGTCGGAGATGCGGTTCTCCGGGTAGTTGTAGGTGCGGATGCGCTCGGAGCGGTCGACGGTGCGCACCTGGGAGCGGCGGGCGTCGGAGGCTTCCGCGTCGGCGGCGTCCTGGGCCGCCTGGAGCAGGCGCGAGCGGAGCACGCGCATGGCCTGCTCCTTGTTCTGCAGCTGCGACTTCTCGTTCTGCATCGAGACGACGATGCCGGTGGGGATGTGGGTGATCCGGACCGCCGAGTCGGTGGTGTTGACCGACTGGCCGCCGGGGCCCGAGGAGCGGTAGACGTCGATGCGGAGGTCGTTGTCGTTGATCTCGACATCGATGGGCTCGGCCTCGGGAACCACCAGGACACCGGCGGCAGAGGTGTGCACACGGCCCTGCGACTCGGTGACCGGCACCCGCTGGACGCGGTGTACGCCGCCCTCGAACTTGAGCAGCGCGTAGGGCGCCCGGCCGGGCTCGGAGGTCCCCTTCGCCTTCACCGCGACGGTGACCGACTTGTAGCCACCGAGGTCGGACTCGTTGGCGTCGAGGAACTCGAGCTTCCAGCCCTGACGTTCGGCGTAGCGGGTGTACATCCGCAGCAGGTCGCCGGCGAACAGCGCCGACTCCTCGCCGCCCTCCCCCGACTTCACCTCGAGGATGGCGTCCTTGTCGTCGGTCGGGTCGCGAGGTACGAGCAGGCGACGCAGCCGCTCCTCGGCCTCCTCGCGCTGGGGCACCAGCGCGTCGGCCTCCTCGGCGAACGAGGGATCCTCCCCCGCCAGCTCACGGGCGGCCTCGATGTCGTCACCGAGCTGCTGCCAGGAGTGGTAGGCGTCGATGATCGAGCTCAGCTCGGCGTACCGCTGGTTGAGCTTCTTCGCCAGGCGCGCGTCGGCATGGGTCTCGGGCTCGGCGAGCCGCTTCTCGAGGCCCTCGTGCTCCTCGATCAGCCCTTCGACCGCTTCAAACTGTGACATCTCCGCCTCGCTTCTCGCTTGGGAGGAATACCCGNGTTCATGGTGGTGCTCCCTTTGGATCGGTTGGTGGCTCCTGTTTGGGGCCGTGAAAGAAGCGTGCAGCCCTGACGTAGCGTCAAGGTCAAGCACCGATCCGAAGAAAGTTCTCGGAAGCCTCAGGCTGCGAGGGTGTGGTCAACGAGTACGCGGCGCAGCCTGCGTTCTGCCGGCGACAAGGATGGTGGATCCGGTTTCCAGGTGTCGGGCGGCGGGCTGATGTAGGTATGGCCCGTGGGTGTGGTGGTGATGATGCTGCCGTCGGGTCCTGGCCTGGCTCGCCAGCCGAGGGCCTCCTTGGCCTGGTTGCACCGTTCGCACAACCCTTGAAGGTTCTCAGCGCTCGTCGCGCCGCCGTCGGCATGACGTTCGACGTGGTCGATGTTGCGGATCGGGGCGTCGCAGCCGTTGGTGCGGCAGATCCCACCGTCGCGAGTGGTGATGAACTCCGCGAGCCCGTCGGGTGCCTTCCGGGCGCGTGATTCCATCGCGACCAGCCGCCCGGCGGGGTCGGTGAACAGCCGACGGACGAACACCTCAGCATCGGCCAATGCTTCACGGGCCCAGGCGGCGGGGACGGGTCCGTAGCCCTCGACCATGGCGGGCTGATCCGCGTCGCCGGTGAGGGAGTCGGCGGTCATCACGATCTTGACCTCGATCCGAGGCTTCGTGCCGGTGGTGCTGCGGCCGGTGATCCGGTCGACCAGGGTGTCGGCCATGACCTGACCCCGGCTGCGTTCGTCACCGGCGGCCGCAGCGGTCTTCGCGGCCTGATCGAGCGCCGCGAAGACGGCGACACCGTCCTTGACCGGGAGCAGGGCACCGAGCCAGGTCATCGTGTCCGGTGCCGGCCGCAGGCTGACCCGGCGGTCCTTCATGGCGTTGGCGGCGCGGGCGACGACGGATTCCTGGTCGAGGGTGATGGCCAGCTTCTTGGCAGCGTTCTCGAGTTGCCGCAGCCCCATCGACACCGCCTTGGCCGGTTCCCCGCCCGGACCGGTGGCACAGAGTTCGTAGTCGATGACCCTGCGGTCGTCGAGCGAGAGGCATGCGGTCTCGCGAGCCAGGATGGTGGCCTGCCATTGCGAGAACAGCCCGGCCTTCATCAGGGAGAAGGTGTGCGGCATCTCGTTGGTCAGGATCTTCGCCAGCCCGAGCAGCTTGGCGCCCTTCTCGGGCGAGACCCGCCGCGCGAGCGCGATCTGGGAAGCCACGCCCTCGCCGAGTCTGCGGGCAGGAACCCCGGCCTCTAATTGGCGTGCCCGGACGGCTTCGTCGAGACGTACCGCCGCTTCTGCCTGCACCGCCTCAGCAGTGCACTTGACCGCTTCGAGACCAGCAATCCAATCCACCAGCTCAGCCTCGGACGCACCCGGAGGCGGCCCGGCGAGGAGGTGGTCGATGGTCTCGTACATGCGCCTTATTATATGCGCCCGAGCACTCCTGTGCGACTCATTTGTGCTGGTCAGATGACAGTTAAGCGGTCAGCGAACAAGCAACGTGAATTCCGCGCCACTCTCTCGCCGCCGCCCCGTTATAGGCGAAATCTTTCTCGATCGGGTGCCGGGTCAAGGACCGCGAAGCGGCCGGCGAAGCCGGCGCCCGAAGGGCGTCCTTGACGCGGTGCGCGATCGAGAAACACTCAAAGCAAGGGTCGGCGGCGAACCTTGGAACGAAGAACGGTCGGGTAAGCGAGGTTTCCCCGAGAAGTGACCGTGTTGGTCTCGACACGCCTCCGCCTAGCGGCTCCGGCAGCCCGACCAGCCGGAACCTCAGCGCCCGACGGCGTACCCCTGAGCACCCCGAGCATTAGCAGCAGCAGAAAGCGTCCCGGTCTCAGGATCACGAGTAACCGCAGAAAGCCGCCCAAGCGACCAGTCCCCACTCAACTCGACAGCATGCCCCCGACGCCGCAACCCCTCGACGACCGAAGCCCCGAGCCGATCCTCGAGCACCGCACCCGCAGGAGTCCACGTACGCGGCCAGAAGGACCCAGGAAACGATGTCGAGTGGAGCGCCGGAGCATCGATGGCCTCCTGAGGCGAGTAGCCGCCGACGAGAGTACGCAACAGATAGAGCAGCTGCCACTGATCCTGCTGGTCGCCTCCGGGAGAGCCGACAGCGGTGACGGCGCGGCCGTCGCGCAAGACGAGTGTCGGGGTGAGAGTCGTGCGCGGCCGCCGGCCGGGGGTGAGGGTGGAGGGCAGGTCGGGCTCCAGCCAGGTCATCTGCAGCCGGGTGCCGAGGCAGAAGCCGAGCTCGGGGACGGTCGGTGACGACTGCAGCCACCCGCCCGAGGGAGTGACCGCGATGATGTTGCCCCAGCGGTCGGCGACGTCGATGTGGCAGGTGTCTCCACGGGTCTCGCCGTCGCGCGAGACGGTCGGCTCCCCCACCCCGGACGCGACGGCGGCCGGGTCGTAGGTCTCACGCAGCGGCGGGAAGGCGCTCGCGCCCAGCCCGGGCCTCACCTCAGCCGAGGCGACATCGGTGATGAGGGGGCGGCGGGTGGCTGCGTACTCCTGGGAGAGGAGGGTCTCGATCACGGCCGGATCGGCGCCGTCGCCGTAATGGGCGTCACGGTCGGCGAAGGCGAGCTTGGTCGCCTCCAGGATGGTGTGCGCGCCGTCGGGGTTGCTCGGGTCGAGCAGCGCGTCGTCGAGCGGCTCGAGCAGGTTGAGAGTCTGCAGCAGCACCGGCCCCTGCGTCCACGGCCCGGCCTTCGCGATCGTGTGGCCCCGGAAACCGGTCGTCACGGGTGTCTCGTACGCAGCCGAGAACCCAGCCATGTCGGCCGCCGTGATCACACCGGAATGATCTGTTCCGGAGGAGTGTCGGTGCGGGGTGCGTACGAACCGTTCGATCGCCTCGGCGACGAACCCGCTCCCCCAGGCGGCACGCGCGGCGTCGATGCGCTCCTCACGGGTCGCGGCGCCGTCACCGGCGGCTACGAGGCGGTCGAGCACGGCGGCGTAGGCCTCGTTGCGGACCATCGTGTCCGGCTCCGGCGGCTCGCCGTCGACGAGCCAGTGGGCGGCCGAGGTGGGCCAGTGATCGCGGAACAGGTCGGCCACGGCGGCGATCGTGGCGACGGCCCGGCCCAGGATCGGGTGGCCGTTGCGGGCGTAGTCGATGGCGTAGGCGAGCACCTCGCCCAGCTCCCAGGTGCCGTGGTCGCGCAGCAGCATCAGCCAGGCCTCGACCGCGCCCGGAACGGCGGCGGCCAGCGCGCCCGAGCCGGGGACCAGCTCGAGCCCCTCTGCCCGCATGTGCTCCACCGAAGCCCCCTCCGGCGCCGGCCCCTGGCCCATCAGGACCGTCGGCGCACCATCGGCAGCAGCGAAGATCCCGACCAGGTCGCCGCCCGGCCCGTTGAGGTGAGGTTCGACCACGTGCAGCACGAATCCGCCCGCGACCACCGCGTCGAAGGCGTTGCCGCCGCGCTCGAGCACCGCCTGCGCGGCACCGCTGGCCAGCCAGTGCGTCGAGCCGACCATGCCGAACCTCCCCAGCAGGTCGGGACGGGTCTTGAACGCGGCCGGAGGGGTGTAGGAGGAAGGCACGCCCCTCAGGCTACGAGCGTGTGTCGAGCATCCTGTCGGCGGCCCAGCGCCGGGATAGGGTCGCCCCATGAGTGCGCCAGCGGTCCGGGGCCGCCTGCAATGGTCATTGACCGTGCCGATCCTCGCTCTGGTGGTGCTGGCCTTCGCGTGGCTCCGCCACGACCACTGGACGATCCTGGCCGTGGTGGCGGCGGTGCTGATCGGTGCGGTGCTGGGCGCGGTCCACCACGCCGAGGTCGTGGCCCACAAGGTCGGCGAGCCGTTCGGCTCGCTGATCCTCGCGATCGCAGTGACCGTGATCGAGGTCGGCCTGATCGTGATGCTGATGACCAGCGGTGGCGACAACACCAGCACGTATGCCCGCGACACCGTCTTCGCCGCGGTGATGATCACCCTCAACGGCATCGTCGGGCTCTCGCTCATGGTCGGTGCCCTCAAGCACGGGCTGGTCAGCTTCAACGCCGCCGGCACCGGGTCGGCGGTCGCGACCGTCATCGCCCTGGCCGGTCTCACCCTGGTGCTGCCGAGGTTCACGACGTCGGCGCAGGGCCCGCAGTACTCGACCTCGCAGCTCGTCTTCGCCGCCATCGCCTCGCTGGCGCTCTACGTTGCCTTCCTCTTCACCCAGACGGTCCGCCACCGCGACTTCTTCCTCCCCGTCACCAGCGACGAGCACGGCCGGATGACAGGGCTGGTCGACCTCGACGAGGACGGCCATGCCGACCCGCCCTCGGCGGGCGAGGCCGCTCTCAGCCTGGCCCTCCTCCTGGTCTCCCTCGTCGCCGTGGTCGGCCTCGCGAAGGTCCTCTCCCCCACGATCGAGAGCACCGTCAAGAGCCTCGGGTTCCCCTACGCGGTCGTGGGTGTCGTGATCGCTCTCCTCGTCCTCGCTCCCGAGTCGATCGCCGCGGTCCGCAACGCCTCCCGGGACCGGGTCCAGACCAGCCTCAACCTCGCCTACGGCTCTGCGATGGCGTCGATCGGACTCACCATCCCCGCCCTCGCCGTCGCGATGATCTGGCTCACCGGCCCCCTCGACCTGGGCCTCGAGCCGACCCAGATCGTGCTGCTGGTCATCTCCGTCTTCGTCACCGGGCTCACCGTCGTCCAGGGCCGCGTCTACGCCCTGCAGGGGTTCGTCCACCTGGTCCTGCTGGCCGCGTTCCTGTTCCTCTCGATGCAGCCCTAGCCGGTCATGAGGCCGGGACCTCGTCGAGGCCGACCTCCAGCTTCGGGAACGAGTGACCCTCGGCGTCCTTGAGCACGGTGTACTGCACGTCGACGTGCGGCTCGATGGCGCTGTGCTTGTCGTTGGGGGCGCCGATGATGAGCTGGAAGCCGAGGCCTCGCCACGCGCCGATGGCGCGACCGGTGAAGCGGGCGTCGGCCTTGATCAGCGCCTCGTCGAGGAAGACCGGCGCATAGCGCGGCCGGTCGGCTCCGGCGTCGCCGAGCTGGTAGCGCAGCGCGGCGCCGACGATGAAGGCGACCAGCTCCTGCGACTCGCCACCGGACTTCTCGCCGATGTGGTCGTAGAGGGCGACGTGCTCACCGGTGTCGGCGGTGACCTTCTCGGCGCTGACGCGGACGTGGTTGCGTACGTCGATCAGGTCGGCGAAGTCGGGTGCCGTACGGCGCATGCGGTCGATGAGCCGCGACATCCGGGTGTAGGCCTGCTCCCGGGTCTCGTTGGACGAGGCCTTCTCGATCAGGTCGCGCACGGCGCGGAGCTCCTTGCGGAAGCGGCCGCGCACCGCCGACTGGCCCTCCTGGGTGTCGATCCGGAGCCGGTGGCCGTCGTCGTTGAACGGCAGCTCGGCGAGGATCTGGTTGATCGGGTCGATCCGGTCGCGGATCTCACGCACGGCCCGCGACAGGGTCGAGTCGAGGTTGGTCAGGTCGTTGCCCGACAGCTTGAGCAGCGAGTCGCGCCACTCGACCTCGAGCTCGTGCAGGCCGCTGGTCTGCAGCTCGTCGAGGAGACGGTCGAAGTCGGCGTAGGACGCCTCGGGGTCGGTGTGGAGGTTCGGGTTGGGCCAGCGCTCGAGGAACGCCTCGAAGGTCTGCCGTAGCTGGACGCGGGCGGCCCCTATCGTCTCCTGTGCGGCGGCGCGGTCGGTGTCGAGGCTCTCGCCAGCTCGGGCGAAGACGGCGTCGAGCTCGGCGAGCGCGTCCTCGCGCCGGCCGGCCTCCTCGCCGCCGGCCGCCTTGAAGAGCTGCTCGAGGTAGTCGGCCTGGGCCGGGGCGACATCGGTGCCCGACGCCGCCGCGTCCTCCAGCGCGTCCTTGGCACGGTCGACCTGCTCGACGACGTCGCTCCAGCGCACGTCGAGCTCCTTGACGGTGCTCTTGGCGGCCCCGATCCCCTCGCGCAGCGAGTCGACCTTGGCGCGGGCGCTCTTCAGCCGCTCCTGCAGCGTGGCGATCTCCGGGTTGTCGGCGGTGACCTCCTCGATCACCGATGCCCACCGGTCCCGCTCGGCCTCGGCCCCGGCGACGTCGACCTGATCCCAGGTGAGCGCCGTGACCGCCTTGAAGGACGTACGCCGCAGGTCGAGGTCCTTGATGGCTCGCTCGGCCTCGGCGACCGCCATGCTCGCCGTCTCCGCGTCCTTGCGCGCCGTCTCGAGGAGCTCGGTGAGCTCGGCGACGCGCCGGGTGTTGGTGAAACCGAGCACGTTGCCGGCCCCGTGACCACCGTGGGCCCCGCGCGTCCCCTGCGAGACCTGGCCGGTCACGGTCAGCGCCATCCGGTGCTGAGCGAGCAGCGCGGGCGTCTGCACGCAGACGTAGCCGTGTCGCTCCGTCAGCCGCTGCTTGAGCCAGCCGGTGAACACGCCCCGGCGGTAGTCGAGGCGCCCCGGAAGAGTGCCCTCGTCCAGACTGTGCACACCGTCCTTCATGCCGGTGCGGACGGCCTCGTAGCGGATCCGGGTGCGCTGCCGTACCGACTCGATCGCCGCCCGGAAGGCGCCGACATGAGCAGCGTCGACGAGCATCGTGGTGGCGAACCCGCCCAGGGCCAGGTTGAACGCCTCGCGCCAGGCCTCGTGCTCGGTGCGGACCTCGACCAGCTCGCCGACGAACGGCATCTCGGCAGGGCTCAGCCCGGCCGCCTCCGCCAGCACCGCACGGGCCGCGCGCAACGGCTCGGGGATGTTGCTCTTCGTCTTCTCGGCATCGGCGAGATCGCTCTCGAGCCGGCCGACCAGGCCGATCGCGTCGGCCTCGGCCGAGCGGGCGGCGGCATAGGCGTTGAGGGCGCTCGTGCGAGCGTCGTCGTCGACCAGCGCCTCCTGCGCGGTCGCCTGAAGGGTCTCGAACTCATCCGGGGTCGTGGCCACCGCACCGAGGACGGCGAGCTCCTCGTCGAGCGCCTCGCGGGCGCGGCGTACGTTGTCGACCCGGGTCTCGGCGGACCTGATCTCGCGGGTGGCCTCCTCGAGGCGCCGGCCGCCGGACGCGGCGACCGTGACCGCGAGGCCGTCACGCTCGGACTCGGCGGCGTCGATGAGCGCCTGCTTCTCCGCCACCGCCTTCTCCGCGGCGCCCTTTCGTGCGCTGAGGTCCGACTCCAGCTCGCTGAGCAGGTCGACCCGCTTGCCGGCCCGCCAGAGCCCCGCGGGGGTGGCCTCGTCATCGAAGGCGCCGATCCCGTCGATCACCTCGAGCCTGGCGGCGGCGTCCTCGATCGCGGCCCGATGCTCGCGGATCGGGGTCAGCGCACGCACCTGCTGCTGCGCGGTGACCATCCGGTCGCGCGTCGCGGAGAGCTCGTCGAAATGGGCGACGACGCCGTCGGCGGTCGCGAGGGTCTCGGGCTCCTCGAGCACCATCTTCTTGTAGAGGTCGTCGACCGTGGTGATCTGCTGCCCCGCCTGGATCCGGCCGAGCAGGTTGACCGCCTTCTCACCGTCTCCGGCGGCACCGATCCCGAGCGCGGAGTGGATCCGGGCGGTGAAGTCGCGGTCGGTGTCGATCGGGGTCAGCCCGACCTCGGAGACCGCGGTGCGTGTGAACCGGTGGGCTGCGACCGGCTCCAGATCGCGTACGTCGAAGCCCGCCTCGGCCACGGCACGGAGCTTGGTCACGTCGTCGAGGTTCTTGGCGGACGCGGGGACGTACCAGGCACGGACCGCGGTGAAGCGGGCCCCGGTCTGGTCCTCCCAGGTCATCGCGATCGCCGACCAGGTGTCGCGTCCGTCGCCACGCAGCACCCGGATCTTGGTGCCCTCGGCGGTCTTCGCCTCGTCGATCTTGCCGCGCGCGTAGGAGAGGATGTTGCGCTGGTCCTGGCCGCGCGGGCGACCCACGACGCCACCGTTGGAGGCACCGTTGAAGGGCGTCGTGTGGGGCATGATCAACGCGATGTAGGCGTCCATCAGCGTCGACTTGCCCGACCCGGATCCTCCGGTGAGCAGCGTCGCACTCGGCGAGAACCGCACCCGGTGGGCGCCGTCGTACCCACCCCAGTTGACCAGCTGCAGCTCGCGCGCGACCCACTGCCGGCCGTTCGAGCGGGCGGGGATGAGACCGAAGAGGCTGTCGATCATGTTCACTGCTCGGTCTCCTCTTCGTCGTCGGCTCTCACGGCCCGACCTGCGGATTCCTTCAGCCACGCTTTGAGCTCGGCGAGCTTCTCGACGCTCAGCACTATCTCGACGAGCGGGGTGATCCGGTAGCGGTCCTCGGACTCCTCCTCGATCAACCCCTCGCGGGCGAGCCGGTCGACTGCCCGGCGGATCTCGCGGCGCGCGGCGGCGTCGCCGCTGGCGACGTCGAAGTAGGTGAGCACGGTCTGCTCCAGCTCGTCGGCGTCAACCCGCGCGGAGTTCTCCCCCGCACCACGCTCGCGCTGGAAGACGGTGCGGAGATGGACCAGCACGAGCGTCTCCGCCCGTGAGTAGGCGTCGTCCTTGAGGAGCACCGGCACGTCGAGCTCCTCCGAGCGCACCTGTCGCTTGTAGGCGATGCCGCGGTCGTGGTCGACCACGAGCCGGATGAACAGGTCGTGGAGCCGCGACTCGATCACCGCCTGGTGGTCGAGCAACGTACGCCACTGCCTCGGGCTCTTCTCGGCCGTGATGAACCGGCGGCGCAGCAGCTGGACCAGCACTCGGCGGATGTCGGCGTCGAGGACCCCACGGTCGCCGACGAAGAGCTCGGTCGGGTCGTCCTCCATCGAGACGGGCTCGATGAAGCCTTCCGGCTCGCTGCCGTAGGCCACAGCCTCAACCTCAACCTGAGGGTCAACCTCGACCTCGGCCGGTGTCACCGTCTCACTCAACGCCCATCCCCTTTGTCATCTGCCGCCATCAATGCGCTGAGCCTCACTCCGCCGAACGCGAACCGTCGCCGCACCCCGTCGGCCCGGACCGCCTCGATCGTGGAGATCTCCCCCGTCTCGGCCATCCCGCGGCGATGCGCGATCTCGAGCAGCCCGAGCAGGTCGACCGGGCGCCGGATCTCCTCCGGCGCGGCGGCGAAGACCTCGGCCAGGTCCACCGGCTCCTCGGCCCCGTGGGTAGCCAGGTAGGCGTCCAGGTGGGTCTCGATCGCCCGGTAGCCCGGACCACCCCAGGCCTTGGTGTCCTCGACCGCACTCTCCACGTCGCCCCAGTCGGCGAGCGGCGCCGGCGGCTCGGGCGGTCGCAGCTCGCTGACCGACTGGCGCAGGTGCCCGAGGTCGGCGACCGGCAGCCGGCGCAGCGGCTCGACGGACTCGGCCGGCCGCGAGGACGGCATCCACGCCTGGAAGCCGACCATCACATCGCGCAGCAGGTCGTCGACCTGCCGGTCGCGGGCCGGGTCGTGCGTACGCACCTGGGTGGTGATCACGTGGGAGGCGGTCTGCTGGGCGGCCAGCACCTCGGCGACGCCCGTCTCGATCCGGCGTCCGACCGCGGCCAGCTCGGCGCGTTCGGGCGGACCCATCTGCCTGGTGAACCGGTGTCGCAGCACGGTGTGCAGGTTGGTGGCGAGGTCGTCGAGGCGGCGCGGGTCGCCGATCATCCGCAGCGCACCGGCGAACGCCTTGCCCTCCGGCGTGGAGGCCATCACGTCCTTGCCGCGCTGCAGGTACTCGCGCAGGACCTCGCCGGCCGGGCGTACGTCCTGGCGGAGGTCGGTCACCACGTCACGCTGCATCGCCCGGATCGACTCGACCACCCGCGCGAAGTCGGCCGGGAGCTCACGGGTCAGGTGGAGGATGTTCTCGGCCTGCTCGAGCAGGGTGTCGTCATCGACCGTGTCGACGACACCGGTGCGGTCCAGGCGGGCGATCTCGGCGCGCCGCTCGGCGATCTCCTCGGTCAGCCTCGCCACCCGGGTCAGTACGTCGGGGTCGGCGTCCAGGGCGAGCCGCTCGACCGCCTCCAGCAGCGTCCTGACGCGCGACTCGGAGACCCGCGCCCGCGACCCGCTCGCCCGTCCGGCGATCTCCAGGGCGCCCACCGCATGCGCGGAGAGCCGGTAGACCTCGTCCTCGCCCTCGATCTGGCGCAGCAGCCACCCGGCGCGCACCCACTGGCGGCACAGCTCGCGCGCCGTGCCGACCGGCAGCATCACCTCACCACCCTCGCCCTCGGCATGGCCGGTCGCCCGGAGCCGGTCCAGCATGTCGCCGATCTCGGCATGGGCGTCCACCACGGGCACAGCGGCTCGCTCGGAGGTGAAGGTCACCGAGAGCACCGCCACCACGAACGGCGCGAACCGGCCGTGCAGGAGGTCGAGCATCGGGTTCTTGAAGGCGGCCAGAGCCCCGGCGTACGCCGCCTCGACGCGAGTGTCACTCATCGGCAGATACCGTACGTGGCAGCACCGACAACACCACAACCTTCATCACACGCGCGGACCTGCCGAGAATTCGGTTGCCGCCTACCGCATAGTTGTCCCATGCGGGTTCGTCCTTTTTCTGTCGTAGTGGCCGTGGTGGCCCTGATCGCACTCTCCGGCTGCGCCGGGAACTCAGAGAGCCCGGAGTCCGCCGCGAAGGGCGAGTCGGCCAGCGCCTCGCCGTCGGCGAAGCCCCTCACCGCCAAGATCTCCCCCGCCGACGGGGCCAAGGACGTGCCGGTCGACAGCACCGTGACGGTGACCGCGACCTCGGGCGAGTTCACCAGCGTGAAGGTCGCCAAGCCCGACGGACGCACCGTGCCCGGCTCCCTCTCCGAGGACAAGTTGACGTGGACCGCCAACGACCTGCTCGACCCGGCGCTGCGCTACACGGTCACCGCGACCGGTGAGACCGGCAAGGTCACCAGCAGCTTCACCACCCGCTCGCTCTCCCTGACCCAGCAGACCTTCGCCACGATCGTCCCCGTCGACAAGTCCGAGGTCGGCGTCGGGATGCCGGTCGCGGTCTACTTCGACGTGCCCGTCAAGGACCACGCCTCCTTCGAGAAGCGCATGCACGTCACCTCCACCCCGGCCCAGGCCGGGTCCTGGTACTGGGTCTCCGACAAGGAGGCGCGCTACCGCCCGCAGACGTACTGGAAGCCCGGCACCACCATCAAGGTCGACCTCGACATCAACGGCGCCTCCGCCGGCGGGGACGTCTACGGCCAGCACAGCCGCACCGCCACCTACAAGGTCGGTGACGCGCACGTCTTCAAGGTCAACGCCCGCACCCACCAGATGAAGGTCTTCAGCAACGGCAAGCTGCTGCGTAC
The DNA here is from genome assembly GCF_042788075.1 of Nocardioides sp. YIM B13467. Taxonomy (NCBI): domain Bacteria; kingdom Bacillati; phylum Actinomycetota; class Actinomycetes; order Propionibacteriales; family Nocardioidaceae; genus Nocardioides; species Nocardioides sp. YIM B13467. Next base: position 3,034,862 of record NZ_JBHZPJ010000046.1, on the reverse strand, counting down.
GATCCCGATCACCACCGGCAAGCCCGGCTTCACGACGCGGTCGGGGATCAAGGTCATCTCCGAGAAGCACCGCGTCAAGGAGATGCGCTCGGAGACGATCGGCATCTCCGACCAGAGCTCGAGCGACTACTACTCGCTCGACGATGTCGAGTACGCCATGCGGATCAGCAACTCCGGCGAGTTCATCCACGCCGCGCCGTGGTCGACCGGGTCCCAGGGCTACGCCAACGTCTCCCATGGCTGCACCGGCCTCTCCACCGCCAACGCCGCCTGGCTCTACGGCCTGGCCCGCATCGGCGACGTCGTCGAGACCACCGGCACCGACCGGAAGATGGAGTGGGACAACGGCTTCGGCGACTGGAACCTGTCCTGGGCCGAATACCAGAAGGGCTCCGCGCTCTAGACCGCTGCGACCAGCCCCTCGCGGCAGCCGAGCATCATCTGCCGGTGGTTCCAGGTCAGCACCGGCCGCAGCAGCATCGAGGCCAGGCCGAGCAGTCCGTCTACGACGACCTCCTGCTCGAACACCATCCGGCTCCCGCCCGACGCCGGCGTCAGCGTCCACCGTGCGAATCCGTCCAGGTCGCCACCGAGCCCGACCTCGAGCGTCGGCAGGTCTCGGCTGACCGCGTGCAGCACGATCTCCAGGTCGTACGGCAGCGCCGAGCGGCACACCAGCAGGGCATCGTCCTCCCCCAGCTTCGCCACCGCCCGCACCTGCGGCCACCACTGTGGATACTGCTCCACGTCGACCAGTACGTCCCGTACCGCCTCTGCGGGCGTCGGCAGCTCCCAGGTCTCGGCGAACGCGTAACGGGCTGGCACGGTCACAAGTGTGCCAACACCGCCCGGAGTCCGTTCGAGATCGGTCACATGCCTGCTGTGCGCGACTGCGTTCTGCCGGATGCAACGAGGCTCACTATGGCTATGGCTCCGATCGCCATCACAGGCGGGGTGACGTACGCCGGGACGACCGGAATCTCGACGCTCGTGCCGTCGGTGAGCTCGCAGCTGAACCCGGGCGGGATGACGTCGACGTCATATCCCACAACCTGCAGGGCACGTGCTTTGTCGAGGTGATCGCGGCACGGAGGCGGTGGCGACGAGCTCGTGCCTCCGTCCGCCGCGTCCAGCCAAGCTCCGGCAACATGGACAAGGCCCCAGGCGTACATGCCCAGCGCAAGCCCGCCAGCCAAGAGACCAAGAGCCCGCAACGCCGAACCCGGCACCGTCCAAGTCGCTGGCGTGGCTACGTCCACCGCACCCCGCAGGATCATCACGACAATGGTGAGCAAGCCGACCAGAGCCAGGAGCACGATCACGGGAACTATCCACACGAGCCCGGACGATAGCCCCGCAAGGCGGGCGGCGCACCGGCTTTGGTCGGAGCCATCTCCAGCGATGCGGTCGCCGGCCGGTCACCCCAGGATCTTCGCGACCGCCTCGCGGCCCTGGGCCGGTGACAGCGCGCCGAGTGCGGCCTCGGCGGCTTCGTCGCACAGTCCGGCGGTCACGGACTCGAGCCGGGCACCGACAGCGGCCACGGCCGCGGGTGCCATCGACAGCGAGGTGACGCCCAGCCCGACGAGCACGGGCGCGAGCAGCGGGTCGGCGGCGGCCTCGCCGCAGATGCCGACCGGCTTGCCGGCCGTACGCCCCGCCTCGGCGGTGATCGCGATGAGCTGCAGCACCGCCGACTGCCAGGGATCGGTGAGGTGGGCGAGGTCGGTGGCAAGCCGGTCGGCGGCCATGGCGTACTGGGTCAGGTCGTTGGTGCCGATGGAGAGGAAGTCGACCACCTCCAGCATCCGGTGGGCCATCAGCGCGGCCGCCGGCACCTCGACCATGACGCCCGGCTTGAGGCCGCGGGCTCGGACCAGGGCGGAGAAGTCGGCGGCCTCCTGGACGGTGGCGACCATCGGCGCCATCACCCAGGTGTCGGCTCCGGCGCGCTCGGCGGCGATCGCGATGGCGTCGAGCTGGCGCTCCAGCAGGCCGGGGTTGTCGGCGGCGAGCCGCAGACCGCGTACACCCAGGGCCGGGTTCTCCTCGCCCTCATGGGTCGCGAAGGCGATCGGCTTGTCCGATCCGGCGTCCAGGGTGCGCACGACGACGTGGCCACGGCCGGCGAACGGCGCGAGCACCTCCGCATAGACGTCGGCCTGCTCGGCCACGGTGGGCTCCTCGCGACGGTCGAGGAAGCAGAGCTCGGTGCGGAAGAGGCCCACGCCCTCGACCTGGCCGGCGGCCGCGTCGCTGGCCGAGGAGCCGTCGGCGACGTTGGCGAGCAGGGCCACCGGATGGCCGTCGGCGGTACGTCCGGGCCCGGCCCAGGCGGCCACGGCCTGTCGCCGGGCGAGGTCGGCCTCGGCGCGGGCGGCGGCGTCAGGGCCTGGCTCCAGGTCGACGATCCCGGCCTGGCCGTCGACGAGCACAGGGGTCCCCGCGACGATGCCGGTCGCGCCGGCCACGCCGACCAGGCACGGGATGCCGAGCTGGCGCGCGATGATCGCGGTGTGGCTGGTGGGGCCGCCCCGCTCGGTGACCAGCGCGACCACGCGGGCCGGGTCGAGGGCAGCGGTGTCGGAGGGTGCCAGGTCGGCGGCCACCAGCACGCACCGCCCCTCGGGCACGTCCACGCCGGGCTCGGGCTCGCCCGCGAGGTGGGCGAGGACCCGGCGCTCGATGTCGCGCAGGTCGGTGACCCGCTCGGCCATCAGGCCACCCATCCCGCTGAACAGCGTGGCGAACTGCTCCACCGCCGCCACCACAGAGGCGACCAGTCCCTCCCCCGCACGCAGGTGCTTCTCCACGGCGACCCGCAGCCCCTTGTCCCGGGCCAGACCCGCGCTCGCGCTCAGGACGGAGGCGGCCGCGCCGGAGGCGGTCCCGGCCCGGCGGGCGTACCCGTCGGCGACGGCGGTGGCTGCGGCCTCATAGGCCGCGAGGGCGTCCTCGGGCTGGTCGAAGCCGCGCCGTTCGAAGGCCTCCAGCGCGGCTGGATCGACCTCGGTCCGCACCACGTGGACGGGCGCCAGCACGATCCCCGGGACCACCGGAGTGCCGGAGAGGACAGATGAGTGAGACGTGACCATGGCCACAAATATCTGCCCTAACCCCTTGACGAGTCAACACATTCGGGCATAAAACAACATATGTGGGCATTCACAACCCCAAAACCCACTCGAAACCACACCGATCATGAAGGAGGCCGCGATGTACGCCGAGGAGCGACAGATCGCGACGGCCCGTCTCGTCGCCGAGCGCGGGCGGATATCCGTGGCCGACATCGCCGAGCGGTTCGAGGTCACCACCGAGACCGTGCGGCGAGACCTCTCCACCCTGGAGCGCCGAGGCCTGGTCCGCCGGGTCCACGGTGGCGCGGTTCCGGTGGAGACCATGGCCGTGCTCGAGTCCGCTCTCGGCGAGCGGGAGCAGACCTTCACCGCGCAGAAGGACCGCATCGCCCGGGCAGCGCTCGCACTCCTCCCCACTGAGGGCGGCACGATCGCGATCGACGCCGGCACGACGACCAGCAGGTTCGCCCACGCCCTGCCGCGCGACCACCAGCTCACGGTGGTGACCCACGCGGTCCCCGTCGCCGCCATGCTGGCCGGCAGCCCTCAGATCGAGCTCCACCTGCTGCCCGGTCGCGTCCGGCCGGCCACCCAGGCCGCGGTCGGCGCCGAGACCGTCGACGCGCTGAGCCGTCTGCGGGTCGACGTCACCTTCGTGGCGACCAACGGGCTGACGCTGGCCCACGGGCTCTCCACCCCCGACCACGAGGAGGCCGCGACGAAACGAGCGCTGGTCAACGCCGCCCGCCGAGTCGTGTGCCTCACCGACTCCAGCAAGATCGGCGTCGAGACCACGCTCCGCTTCGCCGCGCTGGGCAACGTCGACGTGCTCGTCACCGACAGCGACATCGACGACGACGTCGCCGACGAGCTCCGCGAGAGCGGCCTCGAGGTGCTGATCGCATGATCGTCACCCTGACCGCCAACCCGAGCATCGACCACACCGTGATGCTCACCAGCCCGCTGCGCCGCGGTGAGGTGCTGCGCGCCCACACGACGACCTCGCAGCCCGGCGGCAAGGGCGTGAACATCTCCGGAGCCGCGTACGCCGCGGGGGTTCCCACCCGTGCCGTTCTCCCCTGCCCCGACCTCGACCCGATGGTCGCCGAGCTGCGTGCCTCCGGGCTCGACGTGGTCACCGTCGGACCCGCCGGCCGGCCGCGGATCAACACCACCGTGACCGAGCCCGACGGCACCACCACCAAGCTCAACGGACCCGGCGCCACCGCGACCCCAGCCCTGCTCGACGCCCTGGCGGCCCGGCTCGTGAAGGAGGCCGAGCAGGCGCGCTGGGTCGTCCTCGCCGGATCGCTGCCACCCGAGGCGCCGTCCGGTTGGTACGCCGAGGTCGTGAGCGCGCTCCGCGCCACCGGCACCCGCATCGCCGTCGACACCAGCGAGGCACCCCTCGAGGCGCTCGCCGCCGGGCTCCCCGCCGGCGCGCCCGACCTGCTCAAGCCCAACGCCGAGGAGCTGGCCTCCATCACCGATTCCGGCTCCCTCGACGACCCGGCCGCTGCAGCCGCTGCGGCCCGGACCCTGGTCGACCGCGGCGTCACCGCCGTGCTCGCGACCCTTGGGGGAAACGGTGCCGTCCTCGTCTCCGCGGAAGGCACCTGGCACGCCACCCCGCCGCCCACCGAGGTCGTCAGCACGGTCGGTGCCGGCGACAGCTCGCTGTTCGGCTATCTCCTCGCCGACCTGCGCGGACTCTCCGCCCCTGAACGTCTCGGGCTCGCCGTCGCGTACGGCAGTGCAGCCGCCGGCCTCCCCGGCACCACCCTCCCCACCCCACCCCAGGTCCGTGCCGACCTCGTGTCCGTACGCGACCTCGACCCCATCACCGGAGGACTCTGATGTCCGCACTCATCGCCCCCGAGCTCGTGGCCCTCGACGCCGATCTCGGCCCTGACAAGCACGACGTCATCCGTGCCCTGGCCCAGCGCGTGGCCGACGCCGGCCGGGCCACCGACCTCGATGCGCTCCTCGCCGACGCCTTCGCCCGCGAGGAGGTCTCCGCAACCGGTCTCCCCGGCGGGCTGGCGATCCCCCACTGCCGTACGTCGGGGGTGGAGGAGCCCGTGGTGGCCTTCGCCCGGCTCTCGCCACCGGTCGACTTCGGCGCCAAGGACGGCCCGGCCGACCTCGCCTTCCTGATNAGCGACGAGACGGGAACCAGGGCCCCGGCCGCGGCGTTGACCCGCGACAGGTCCGAGTCCTCGCGGAAGCGGCTGGCCGCGCGTGACACCTCGCCCATCAGCTCCTCGACGAGCCGCGTCGCGGCGACGAGGTCATCTTCGTCGCCGGTCGCCAGCGTGACCCTCACTGCGCACGACCAGTCCTGCCAGGTCCTCGACACGCTCATGACGAGTGGGTCCCGCCGTCGGATGTGCCCGAGCTCGTGCCCGGCGCGACCCGGCTCGGCTGCTGGGTGTCGGAGGTGCTTCCCGACGTGGACTCAGAAGTGTCTTCCGAAGTGTCGTCAGAGGTGTCGTCAGAGGTGTGCTCCGACGTCTCACTGGTCGTGTCGCTCGTGGTGTCGCTGTCGTCACCGGTTGCCTGCTGTGCCGTGGCGGCGATGCCGACCGTCAGCAGCCCGGTGCCGGCCAGGGTGCCGAGGACGATCGCGGCGGTCCGGCGACGAGCCCGGTGGAGAAGGGACGTACGTGGGTTCTCGGTCATGCCTCGACCCTGCGTCGACACGCATCAGGCGGACGGAAACGCCGGCTCAAATCCCGATCAAATGAAGATGTCAGTCCACCGAGCTGCCGAGCTCACGGGCTGCCGAGCACCATCCGCACGGCCGACCAGCCCTCGAAGGCCACCAGCTCGAGCCGCCCACCGGAGGCCTCAGCACACGCCCGGGCGATGTCGAGGCCGAGTCCCGTCGACCCACGATCGCTGCGACCGCGACCGACCGCGGTCGGCGGAACTCCCGGTCCCCGGTCACGCACATCCAACGTCGTCATGCCGTCGGCCCCGACCGCGAGCTCCACCGCGATCGCGGTGCCCTCCGCGGTGTGAGCGACCGCGTTCTCGAGCAGCGCGTCCAGAGCGGCCGCGAGATCTGCCTCGGCACAACGCACCTCGACCGGCCCCTGCGGGAGGGACAACGTGACGTCTCGGCCCTGATCCTCCGCGAGCGGAGCCCAGAACTCGAACCTGTCCCGAGTCAGGCCCACCGCATCGCAACGCGGGTGCGCACCCTCGCGCTGCGGGCGGCGGGCCGCATGGATCACAGCGGTCAGGGTTCGCTCGAGCTGCGCCAGATGCTCCTCCAGCTCCGTCTTGCGCTCGGACTCCGGCAGCGATTCCACATCCAGTCTCACGGCGGTCAACGGCGTACGCAGCCGATGCGAGAGATCTGCCACCGTCTCGCGCTCGGCGGCCAGGAGCTCGTCGATCCGACCCGCGAGCCGGTTCAGCGCAGCTCCCACACGACGGACCTCCTCGGGTCCCTCATCGGGCACTCGCGCCGTGAGGTCGCCCTCCCCGAGCAGGTCGGCCGTCTCCGCCGCCGCGGTCAGGTGCCGCACCAACCGCCGAGCGACCAGCTCCCCCGCCACCGCCGCCAGGACCAGCAGCACGAGACCGGCGCCACCGAGCAGCAGGAGCCGCTCCTCGACAGTATGCCGAGCCGCCGAGTCGGGCGCGAAGGCAGCCACAGTGACCGTTCCCTCTCTCGACGGAACCTGAATCAGTACGAGCTCGCCACCGTCGACCGCGCGGACCTGGGCGTCCGAGGTGGGCCGCAGGTCGCCGTACCCGCTGTCGCCGTCCCCGTCGGCGTCGAAGCCGTCCCCGTCCCCGTCGGCATCGGCATCGGCTCCGACGCCTCGGCCATCACCATCGGGGTCGTTCTCGTCGAGCCCGGGCACCGGAGCGCCGATGCTCGTCCCGTCTGCCAGCACGACCTCGACGGGAAAGGCGTCTTCGCGGTCGTTGACCCGAGCGACGTAGTCACGCATCGAGTCCGTGTCGACGCTTCCTGCACTCACGTAGTCGGCGACACCCTGCGCTACGTCCGTGGCGTTCTGACGCACCTGCTCGGTCGCGGACTGCTGGAGCAGCAGCACCAGCGGCACCGAGAACAGCAGCAGCACCGCCGCGGCCGCGCCGACGGTCAGGCCCAGGATGCGGGTCCGCAGGCTCATCGCGGACCAGGATCGACGAGCTTCACGCCGACACCACGAACGCTGTGCAGATACCGTGGCTCAGCCGCGGTCTCCCCCAGCTTGCGACGGATCCACGACAGGTGCACGTCGACCGTGCGGTCGGCACCGCCCCACGGCATCTGCCAGACTTCGGCGAGCAGCTGGCTCTTGCTCACCACCTCGCCCGGTCGCGACGCGAGCGCCAGCAGAAGGTCGAACTCCTTGCGGTTCAACGTGAGCTCCCGCCCGTCAAGCGTGGCCGTGCGCGAGACCGGGTCGATGACGAGACCTCCGACCATGACCCGTGGGTCTGCGGTGGTCGCGGGTGATGTGCGCCGGAGCACCGCGCGGATCCGGGCCATCGCCTGCCCTGCGGAGAACGGCTTGATCAGGTAGTCGTCCGCCCCGGCATCCAGCAACCGGACGATCTCACGCTCGTCATCACGGGCGGTCGCGATCACCACGGGAACGTCGCTGGTGGTTCTGATCAGTGCGAGGACATCGGCGCCGTCCAGGTCGGGGAGCCCCAGGTCGAGCATCACCGCGTCGGGACGGTCGACCGGGAGAGCCTTGATCGCCTCGACGGCGCTCGCCACCGCCGTCACCGTCGCGCCATGCTCCATGAGTCCTCGAGACAGCGCCCGTCGGATCGCGTCGTCGTCCTCCACGACAAGGATCCGCACCATGGGCGCATCGTAGTCCTGCACAGATCGCCTCAGCCGCCGCTCGTCGACGAGCCGACGCCCGACCAGGCAGCCTCGGCTCCGCTGTGACCGATCCTCGTGACCTGCACACCGGTGCCGAGCGCCGCCACCACGGCCAGCGCCCCCACGCCGACCACGAGGGCGTTCGGCCACCGCGAGTCCGTGCCGTCGCGACCCCGCGTCAGCCACCAGAAGGCCGCGGCGAACACGAACAGCGCGATCGTGAAGGGGAGCAGCTGGTCACCGAGTCGAGCATGCGCCTCGGTGAGCGCGTTGTGCGGCAGCTGGTGCTCCAGGTCCTCGCCGGTCGCCGTCGACAGCGGGGTCAGAACCAGGGCGACCAGGCTCACCCCAGCCGGGACGGGGCCGGCCCAGGCGCGGAACCGCGGCACCAGCACGGCCCCGAGGACCAACACCACGGCAAGGGGCACGAACACGACGGTCGCGTGCACCAGCAACGGGTGTATGGGCAGACCGAAGATCGTCGAGGGCATGCGTCAGGTCCTTTCGTACGGCGCACCTGTCGCACGCCTGCCGGGTCAGTGTCTCGGCGCCGGCGTCAGCGCAAGGACAAGCCGACCTCAAATCCACGTCAAACCGAGATCGGTGCACGCGAGCCATCAGCCGCCGGATGAGGTCGGGGTCCTACGAGCAGTCGGAAAGGGCGGATACCACCCGACCTTGGTCCCAAGCCGGGTCGGGAACGCTAGGGTCGCAGGTCCCGTCCACCCCAATATTGGGTAGGCAGAGATAAATCCCTCAACCCGCTGAGACAGCGCCGGGAGACCCTCCTCTCACAGGCCTCGCCGAGGCGGCCCACGCGCCGCACTTGCTCCACGGTTTCAAGGGGTCTCCACGATCCACCCGAGATCGGCCCAGGCCGACCGCGACAGGCGTCCCTGTCCGCCCGCCCGGTCTCGGGTACCTCAGCCCTGCCTGCTCACCACAGGCACGGACCGCAACGACCCGTGAAGGAACCAACCCATGAACATGCACAACTCCACCAAGATCGGCCTCGCGGCTGTAGCCGTTGCCGGAGTCGCCTCGGTCGTGGCAGCCCCTGGGGCTCAGGCCGCGCAGGACTGCAAGACGACCACCGTGACCTCTCAGGTCAAGGTCGCTGACGCGAAGAAGACCACCAAGACCACGCCTGCGGTCACGCACGTGGAGCACACCGACGCAGTGACTCGCACTGTCGTGGACAAGGAGGCGTACGACGAGAAGGTCGAGCACCCGGCCGAGACCCACACGGTCGAGCACCCGGCCGAGACGCACGTCGTCCACCACGAGGCGGTGACCCACGAGGAGACGGTCATCGACCAGGAAGCAGTGCAGAGCGTCTGGGCGAACTTCCAGCCCAACGACCACCGTGCGCCCTTCGTCGGCCCTCCGTCTTACCCGACGGACCCGCGCGGTTCGTGGATCAACCACGGCGACGTCCCTCCAGGGCACGCTGGATCTGACGGCGTGTACTCCAAGGGCAACCCGGACATCGGCGGCAACTGGTTCTACCGCCAGGCTGCTGTGGACGAGGTGTCGCACGTGATCGTCGTCGTGGACGAGGAGGCGTACGACGAGACGGTCGTGGACAAGGAGGCCTGGACCGAGACCGTAGTGGACAAGGAGGCCTGGACTGAGACGGTCCACCACGAGGCGGTCACCCGCACGGTGGAGGTCACTCCGGCATCGGACGTCACCGTGGTGGACTCGCCTGCCTCTTCGGTCACGGTCGTCATCCCGGCTGTCTACGAGACCAAGACCAACGAGTCGGAGAAGTGCGCGGCGGTCGTCAAGGACGCCAGCACCAAGGCCGACTCCGCCAGCACCAAGGCCGACTCCGAGGTCCCGACCCGGATCGATGCCGGTCTGGCTGGGAACCTGCCGAACACGGGCGGTCCGAACGGAGTGCTCCTCGCCGTCGGCGGGCTGCTCGCCAGCATCGGGGGCATCGGGGCCTTCCTCACCCGTCGCCGGAAGAACGCCTGACCCACACTTCCAGGGGCCTCGGAGGCGGGGTGGCCGCTGTCCCGGGCGAACGAATTTTCGTTCGCCCGGAACACCCTTCGGAGGCCTACGCGGAAGAGATCAGTGCACGCCGACCATCAGCCGCCGGATGGGCCGGTTGCCGATGAGCAGCAGGACACCGACGACGACGGATGCGAGCCCGACCCACCAGAAGAACCCGCTGTCGTTCGAGACGTCGTAGAACTCCGCCAGCCGGCCGGACATCGCGGTGCCGAGCGCGACGGAGAGGAAGAACAGCGCCATCATCTGGGTGCGGAACCGCTCGGGGGCGAGCTTGGTGGCCAGGGAGAGACCGACCGGGGAGAGCAGCAGCTCGGCGAGGGTGAAGAGCAGCAGGATGAACGCGAGGCCGATCAGCGGCACCGTGTGCTCACCACTCGGCATCAGCAGGAAGACCCAGAAGGCGATGCCCATCAGGATCGTGCCGATCGCGAACTTCACCGGAGTCGAGGGCTGACGGGAGCCGAGCTTGGTCCACAGAGCCGCGAAGACCCCGGAGAGCAGGATGATGAAGACCGGGTTGATCGAGTTCACCCACGAGACCGGCATCTCCCAGCCGAAGATGTCCCGGTCCAGGCGCTGGTCGGAGTAGACCACCATGACGGTGAACTGCTGCTGGTAGAGCGACCAGAAGACCGCCGACGCGACGAACAAAGGCACCATCGCCCACACCCGGCTCCGCTCGACGGCGGTGACCTGGCTGCTGAGCAGGATGACGGCGAAGAGCGCGATCGCGGCGACCGCGCTGATGCCGATCACGATGTTGGCCAGTCGAGGCGCGGTGATGACACCGGTCAGGCAGAGCACCACGATCGCCGCCACCGCGACGACGGCGATGGCGATCCAACGGCCACGCTCGGCGGCGGGAAGCGGGTTGGGGACGACGCGGCTCTCGTCGGGAAGCGCGCTGCGGCCCATGGCGTACTGCACCAGACCGAAGATCATGCCGATCGCGGCCAGCCCGAAGCCGACGTGGAAGCCCCACTGCTTCTGCAGCAGCCCGGTCAGCAGCGGACCGACCAGGGCGCCCAGGTTGATGCCCAGGTAGAAGAGGGAGAACCCGGCGTCGCGGCGCTCGTCATCGGCGGCGTACAAGGTGCCGACCAGGGACGAGGCGTTCGCCTTCACGCCGCCCGAGCCGAGCGCGATCAGCACCAGCCCGACACCGACACCGGCGATCCCCGGGATCAGGGCGAGCCCGAGGTGGCCGAAGACGACCAGCCAGGCAGAGGCGAAGAGCGTACGTTCGGCGCCGATCAGGCGGTCGGCGATCCAGGCCGCGATGATCGTGGACAGGTAGACCGCGCCGCCGTACGCGCCGACGATCCCGAGCGCGACCGGCTCGCTGATCCCGAGACCGCCCTCGGCCGCGGAGTAGTAGAGGTAGATCGCCAGGATGCCCTGCATGCCGTAGAAGCTGAACCGCTCCCACAGCTCTACGCCGAACAGGTTGGCCAGTACGCGTGGCTGGCCCAGGAAAGACCGCTCGCCGGGATCGCCCACGACGGTCTCACTTTTAGCTTGACTCATTACTTCAGGTTCACAAGTCTCCGCTCCCCCGCCCAAATCGCGAACGTCCGATAACCGCCGGATGTGACCACTACCACGCGAGCTGCCCGTCCTCGTCCTGGAGCGTCCCGGTGGGGACATCGAGGTCGAGGGTGGCGAGGTGTACGACGGTCTTGGCGCCCTCTGCGGGCGACTTGGCGATGTCCTCGATGCCGAAGCCGGCGGTCATGTCGGTGGCCGTGGGACCGGGCTCGACGGCGTTGAACCTGATGTCGGTGTTCGCCTTGGCGTACTGGACGGTCAGCATGGTCGCGGCGGCCTTGGACGCGGCGTACAGCGGCAGGAACATCCCCTGCTCGACCCGGCCGAGGGTGGTGTTGGCCCAGAACGAGCCCATGCTGCTGGACACATTGACCACACGCGGGTTCTCCGAGCGGCGCAGCAGCGGCAGGGCGGCCTCGGTGACCCGGACGATCCCGACCGCGTTGATGTCGAAGACCCGCAGGGCGGTCGGGCCGTCGAGCGGGTCGGCGACGAGGACGCCGGCGTTGTTCACGAGTACGTCGAGGCGTCCCTCGGCCGCCTCAATGGTGGCCAGCGCGGCAGTGACGGAGGAGTCGTCGGTGACATCGAGCTGTACGAAGCGCGCGCCGAGCTCGGCGGCCGCCTTCTCGCCTCGCTCGACATCTCGTGCGCCGAGGTAGACGTCGTAGCCGGCGTCGGTGAGCTGGCGGGCGGTCTCGAAGCCGATGCCCTTGTTGGCGCCGGTGATGAGTGCGACGGTCATTCCGTTTCTTCCCTTTCGTCGGACGGGCCCGATCGGGCCCGTCTTCGACGCTAGGCACGCCGGCCGCGTCCACCCAGAGCCCTGGTCAGACCGGGGCCTGACAGGACCCCCGCTGTCTGCTCGGCGCCGACCTAGGCTGGAGGGCATGAGGTGGCACAGATGAGCGAGGCGACGAACCCGTTGGGCGCGTTCCTGCAGGCCCGGCGGGCGCTGGTGACGCCGGAGGCGGCGGGCATCCCGGCCGCAGGCGTACGTCGCGTCCCCGGGCTGCGCCGCGAGGAGGTCGCGATGCTGGCCGGTATCAGCGCGGACTACTACCTCCGCCTGGAGCGCGGCCGCGACCGCAATCCGTCGGCGCAGGTGCTCGGGTCGATCGCGCGCGTGCTCCAGCTGGACGACGACCACACCGCCCACATGATGTCGTTGGTCGCAGAGGCTCCCCGCCGCCGTCGCCGCCGGCGCAAGGAGACGGTCCCGGCCGGGGCGCTGAAGCTGCTCGACTCGATGGTGCAGCCCGCGTTCATCGAGGGGCGCTACTTCGACATCCTTGCCGCCAACAGCCTTGCTCGTGCGCTCTCACCACGGCTCGCGGCCGGCGGCAACCAGCTGAGGGACCATTTCCTCGACCCGGACCAGCAGACGTTCCACCCGGAGTGGGAGTCGATGACGGAGTGCTTCGTCGGCAACCTGCGCCAGGCCGTGGGCACCGACATCGACGACCCTCGGTTCATCGAGCTCATCGGCGAGCTCTCCCTGGCCAGCGAGCGGTTCCGGAAGCTCTGGGCACGCCATGACGTACGCGCCCAGACCGGCGCCCCGATCAAGATGAACCATCCGCAGGTCGGCGAGCTCACCCTCAACCGGGAGCGGCTGGCGATCAACGGCACCGACGATCTGATGCTCGTCGTCTATCACCCCGACGCCGGTTCATCGGACGCGGACAAGCTGGCTCTGCTGGCGTCCGCGGGACTGCCCACGCGGTCCGTCGGGTCGGAGGCTCGATCGGCCTGACGCCTACGACGGTCGGGGCAGCAAACCGGCGTCGCGATGCTCGACCATCTCGGTCCGCTCGCGGGCGATGCGATCCATGCCCCAGCTGCCGAGCGGCCCGAGCGCGGCGTTGAGGGTGCGGCCGTGCTCGGTCAGCGAGTACTCCACCCGCGGTGGCACCTCGGCATAGACCTCCCGGTGCACCAGACCGTCCTGCTCCATCTCGCGCAGGTGCTGGGTCAGCATCTTCTCGCTGACCCCGGGCAGGCCACGGCGCAGCTCGGCGAAGCGGCGTACGCCGTAGTTGTCGAGCTCCCACAGGATCAGCCCCTTCCACTTGCCGCTGACCACGTCGAGCGCGGCGTCGATGCCGCAGATGTAGGGACCGCTTCGGGCCGACTTCGTCACGAGAATGCTCCTCACGAACCATTTGGTAAGTACCCCAGTAAATAGTGGGTACTCCCGCCATCGTACGGAAGCGCCGAGGATTGTCTTCATGAATCAACCTCTCACTCCCGTCACCGTCATCGGCCTCGGCCCCATGGGCCAGGCGATGGTCCACAGCCTGCTCGCGGCCGGGCATCCGGTGACCGTATGGAACCGCACCGCATCAAGAGCCGACGAGGTCGTCGCCGCGGGCGCACAGCTGGCGGACTCGCCGGCGAAGGCCGTCGCGGCGAGCGACCTGGTCATCCTCAGCCTGACCGACTATCAGGCGATGTACGACGTGCTCGGCTCAGCCACCGACGAGCTGAAGGGCCGTACGGTCGTCAACCTCAGCTCGGAGTCCCCGGACGGGACGCGTCGGGGTGCGGCGTGGGCCGCCGAGCACGGCGCCGACTTCCTCACCGGAGGCGTGATGGTCCCGGCCCCGATGGTCGGCACGCCCGATGCGTACGTCTATGTCAGCGGCCCCGCCGACGTGCTCGCACCTCACGAGGACGCCATCGCTCGCATCGGGTCCGTGCGCTACCTGGGCGAGGATCCCGGGCTCGCGCAGCTGATGTACCAGGCCAACCTGGACATCTTCCTGACCTCCCTCTCCTCGCTGCTCCACGCCGTCGCGCTGCTCGAGACGGGTGGCATCAAGCCGTCCGCGGCCATCCCGGAGCTGATGCAGACCCTCGCCGGCATCCCGCCGATGCTCGCCGCCGGCGAGGACCTCGGCGTCCAGCTCGAGGCCGGCCAGCACCCCGGCCACCTGAGCACCGTAACGATGATGGGCGCCACCGCCGACCACCTCGTCGAGGCGAGCGAGGCCGCCGGCATCGACACCGACCTCCCCCGCGCCGTCCAGGCCCACTACACCTGGGCCCGCTCCCGCGGCCACGGCGCCGAGAACTGGTCGCGCATCATCGACGCCATCCGGCCGTACGCCCGAGGGTGACCTGCCGCCGGGGCGGCCTCCCGCCAGGAGGCCGTCCCGGCACAAGCCTGCCGAGAAGTCACGTACGTCGCTCGAGACGTCACACCCGGTCGCTCCTCCACCGCGAGGATCTCTCGGCCGGGCCGCAGGCGGCCTCAGCCCGTGAGGATACGGAGTGCGGCTTGACCGTCGCTCTGTCGATCTGCGGGAAGGGCTCTCCATGCTCGCGCGTTGTCAGGCATCGCTTTTGCGAGCGCCGCGAGGCGCGCCCGGTCCGACCCGGCGAAGTGCTCGCGCTCTGCGTAGGGATCCTCGATCACCGACAACAGGAGCGCCGCATCCTGGAGATGGCGCTCCTTGTCACGTGGGTCGGTCTGGTACGCGGCCGCCTTGAGGATCAGCGCACCGAATGGGGACGGCACGCTTACCGTCGTCTTTCGCCCTGGTGTGATCAGCAGGCGCGCGTTGATGGTTCGCCGCAGTGCTTGAGTCCCGCCTTGGATCGCCATCATGTTCTTGCCGCGCAGCTTCTCAATCACGCGGGGTGCGGCATGGTCGGCCACCAAGACGTCGACGACGTCCGTTGCGCTGGCGACGAGATCCACCCGCGACGTGCCTCGGACAAAGCGATGGGCGATGGTGTTTCGCTCATCGATCGACGGAGAGAACGCGTACCCGATCGACTCCAACGCGTTCGCCGCTTCAGCAGCGACGCCACGGGTCGTCTCCACATGCAGCACGAGGTCCACGTCGTTCGTCGGCCGTAGTGCGTCGACACCTCGATGGATGGCGTGGAGCTGCGCCATCAGACCGCCGACGAGCGTCCACTTCTCGTGTGGCAGCACCGCCTCGATCTCAGCGACGTTCGGCCAGGGCGCTCCCCAACCACCACCAGGACTCGGCACCTCGATGGTGGTGCGTTCAGCCATGGAAGTCCTCCAGCGCACGGTCGAGCGCGTCAAGGCCGGCCCGCCGTTCGCGTATGTCGAGGGACTCAGCCAGATCCATTGCCGCGAGCAGGACGCCCCGTCCCGAAAGGTCGCGCACCAGGTCGAGGCTCATCGTTGTAGCGCGGAGCGTGACATGACCGTCCTCGTCCCGAATCAATCCATGCCGCGACACCACGCCAGCGACGTCATCGACCGAGAGGTAGCCATCGATGTCGTTCGTGTCCGCGAGACCAAGCCGGCCCGCCACATCGACCGGATGCACCAGTTCCGCCAAGAGGTACTTCCCTGCGCTGGAATGAGCACGGTATCGAGTCACAACAGCCCTCTCACGGGCACGCTCGACCAACTCGACGGAGGAGAGCTCGCGAAGTCGCGCCCTGAGGCGGGACCGCTGCCGCTCCCCCATCCATTCGGCGCCCGCCCCGGACAAGATCGCCACCGCGCCCCATGCCGTGGCCTCCGACCATGCGCGACGCGAGCCACGCCGAACAGTGGCGAACCGCTCAACCGAGGTCTCGTCCACGAGACCGCGCGCGACCTGACGAAGAACTCCGCTCGCGACGAGCTGCTGCACCCGCCGCGTGGACACGCCCAACTGCTCGGCGGCATCGGACACACCCAGGAAACTCATGACAGATAGTTTCGCATATGCGAAGCTATCTGACCACCCTTGGCGACGAACACCAACCACCTCGTCGAGGCAAGCGAGGCAGCCAGCATCCGAGGGGGAGCTGTCGCCGCGGGCGGCCTCCCACGAGGAGGCCGCCCTCACGGCAGTCAGGAATGAGCCGTGAGCCACTCGATCACGTCGGCGGTGATCGCGTCGCGGTTGGTCTCGTTGAAGATCTCGTGGCGCGCCCCGGGGTAGAGCGTCACGGTCACATCCTTCAACCCGGCCTCGCGATAGCGCTGCCCGAGCAGCTCGACCAGGGCGCCACCTCCGGCAAGCGGGTCGGCGTCGCCGGAGACGACGAGGATCGGCAGATCGGAGCGGATCCCACCGATGGCTGCCGGGTCGGCCAGACGCTCGGCGCCGGCGAACAGCTGTGGCACGGCGGTGTCGGGCAGATCGAACCCGGACAACGGGTCTGCGACGTACGCATCGACCTCGGCCTCATCGCGCGAGAGCCACTCATACCCGGTCCGGTGCTCGAACCCGGCGTTGAACGCCTCCAGCCCGACCGGACCCTCGGCGCTCGAGAGCGCACCAGCGAGTACGTCGAGGGCGGTCGAGCCGGACAGCACCACACCGTCATACAGGTCTGACCGGTCCAAGATCACCGTCTGCGCCGCAAAGGACCCCATCGAGTGCGCAACCAGGAACACCGGGATCCCGGAGAACTCCTCGCGCAGCGAGGCACCCATGGCCGCGACGTCGGCCACCAGCGCCTCGAAGTCGAAGTGACCGAGCTGGTCTGCCGATGCGACGGACCCGCCGTGACCGCGGTGGTCGACCGCCCGCACGACGTACCCAGCCGCGACGAGAGCCCGAGCGAGCCGGTCGTAACGCTGCCCGTGCTCGGCGATGCCGTGGGCGATCTGGACAACGCCCCGCGGCGCGGACAGCTCCTCCCCCCATGTCCGGATCAAGAGCGCGGTGCCGTCGGTCGGCGAGACGAATGTGGCTGTGGTGGGCATGGGGCCTCCTGGTGACGGGGTGCCCATGCTGCCATTCCTACGGCGATCCGGCAGGCCATGACGGCCTAGCCGTCTCCTCGGGTTACTGAGTTTCTGGGGAGTTCTGGGCATCGCCATACGCAGGGAGATCCGGCGATGCATCATGACTTCTCCACGTCGACAACCGAGCTGAGATCGCATGGGTGTCTCGATCACAACAGCGGAGATCATGGATCGGCTGCCAGGTCCCACGGACTGGCGGCGAGACCCCCTTGTCCGGCATCTGAGTAGCACCAGCGGCGACCTGCCGCCGCTGGGCTTCTTGGTCAACGAAGCGGTCTCGAGCGAGAAGGCGTCCTGTAGGGCGGCAGGTCTCTTCACGCTCCGAATGCGATACGCCGCCGACGGCATGGCCACCTACGTCACCGCGCTCCGAGATCGTTCCGGCGAGGTGAGTCTTCTGGCCGCCACTGCCATCGCGGAGCTTGGCGACGACACCCAGCGGAAGGAATTCTTCCACTGGGCCCGAAGACGGATCTCTCGGAAGTCGCGGCTCGACAACTGGGACATGCACGAGCTGCCCGCGCTCCTCCAGTACAGCCATCGCATCGACGCATTCGGCCAGCTGGCCCGACTCCTACGCCGCCATCACCAGAACCTTGCCCCCGACGAGTGCGCCGTCCTCGATCGACATGCCCCCGCTCTCCTCGATGTCGACATCGACCCCGAAAGCATCTCCAGCACAGATGTCGATGCTGGAGCCATCCTTGATTGGGCGCACACGGCAGCGGGCGCCATGTTCGGAGATCCCCATCTCGAGCCCGGTGAGGTCGAGCAAGCCGAGAACGACATCCGAGAGCTGCTCCATCTGCAGTGAGACCGTCAGGGTCTGGTGATCAGCCATTCGGGCAGATCACCAAGCCCCGGAACCCGGACATGGCGTTCCTCGCCCCACGCGAACGACGTCTCACACACCCAATCCTCGACGCGCGAACCCAGCTCCCAGAGGGCATCGACAAGCACGGACGGATCACGAAGGTCCTCCGAGCGTCCCAACCGCCACGCTGCACACTCGTTCGTGGGCCGGTATTCGGCGTGCGCCCACACGTACTCGTGCCCATCGTCGGGGTAGGTCCAATGCGGTTCCGTTGGGTCCCGAAGCGAGCTCTCGAACTCCGTGCCGATCACGACGTGCACCCTGATGTCGGGGATCTCGTGCTCGACCAGCGCGCTCTCAACGAGCGGCCGAATGACCTGGTCACGAAGCCTGCTCACGTACGAAGTCCGGCTCATACGCGCTCAGCGCGATCCCTGAGGAACACACCGGGCCTGTTCAAAGGACGCAAGTCGAAGTCGTGTCGAGCCCACGGACCGCCGGCTTGCTCCCTCATCCGCTTCCGACGTCCACCCGAAGGCGTACGAAGCCAGCTCACCGCGCGAGCCGATGAACTCCCCGAACATCCGGCGATCCGTACCGTGCTCGGTCTCCCGCTCGACGCACCGGCTCTCTTCTACTCTCACCTTCACGACGCAAGCCTAGTGATCGCGCGACTGGCCCCGACGGGCGATCACTCCATGTCCGTCGCTCATCCAAGAGGGACTCCGTGTGCGAACTCCCCGTCCCCAACACAGGGGATGTAGATCCCCAATTCGACGCAAGGTAAACACGCCGTCGATCTGCTGAGTGCGTGACTTTCTTGGACGAACCTGCGCCGAGCGCCGGGCAGGAGAGGCTGTACGCCGAGGACCTCGCAGACGACGGCTACGTCTGGGACCTCACCCGGGTGTGGGCGCATCAGCCGGAGGCGAAGGAACAGCTCGTGAAGCTGTTCGATGCCACGGCCGATGCAGCAGGACTGACACCGCGCGACAAGGCTGTGATCGTGCTCGCACAGGCATCGGCGATCGGTGATTCCTACTGTGCTGTCGCGTGGGGCAAACGCCTGACCGACTGGTCCGATCCGCCAACGGCGATCGCCGCTCTCACAGGCGGCGAGGAACCATTCAGCGAACGCGAACAGGCGCTGGCCGCCTGGGCACGCACCGTCGCCCGCTCTCCCGGCAGCAGCACACCGCAAGACATCCAACGCCTGCGCGACGCGCGTTTCAGCGAGCCACAGATCGTGGCCCTGACCATTTACGCAGGGCTGCGCACCGCCTTTTCCAGCATCGACAGCGCCCTAGGCGCCCGCCCAGATATCGCCCTCGCGGAGGCCCTCGATCCGGCCGTACGCACGGCCATCAGCTGGGGGCGTGCGCCCGAATGACGGGATGCCCAAGCCGCCCGACACCGTCCACATCGACGCCGTACCCGCGCCGACTCGCTGAGCACAGGCAATCCTCGTCTGAAGGCACAACGCCAAATGCGAGCAACTCGTGCCCTTCGAGGATGGTGCCCGCTTCGCGGACCTTGGGCTGCCGCGCCCCAGTGGACTCCGCTATGCCTGCTCGGCAGATCATTGCCGTCGAAATACTCGAAAGCCTTCAGGTAATGAGCCATCTGCCGACCATTTCACATCCAAGTACCTAGGTCATCACATGCCGCCGGACCATACGTCCTTGCCGCCGATCCATGCAGACATGCTGAAGCCCTATGTATCGGTTGTCGTTCTAACGTTTCCGTCCGATGCCGCACCTCCGTTAGAAGTCCTGCAAAAGGCGTTGCTTCGCTTCGTTGAGAAGCAACACGCCCGGAACGGGGCGGAAGTTGTCGCAGTGGGACTAAATGGGCTCGGCGAGACGGTCGACCCCGACGATATAGAGGTCACAGCCAATGCGTTCGCATACAGGAAGGAAACGCGACCGGGCTGGGCAACGAAGGACTCACCGTACATAGATACGATTTATTCGCTATGTGCGTGGATCGCACGGGAAAACTGGGTGGCTATCAGCTGCGATAGCACTGTCGAAGCAAAACTGCAAAAGTGGCTCGACACACCGCCGCGCCCAGTATTTCGGCGTGTATCTCCGGGTGTCATCAATGCTACGCTCCTCTCCGGAGATGCTAAGAACCTCTGGCTGCGCGGTACACATGGACGTAGGCGCACGAAGGCAGACTCGAAGACGTTGAGCGGCCAGAGTGTCGGCGAAGCGCTCAATCCTCTAGATGACAGCAGCTTCGCGCTCGGTTCTGCACGCGCTCGCATCAATGTTGCGCCTGAATTCACTGCCCTCACCGGAATCGTCGGAACGACGCCGAGGAAGTCCAAAGTCTGGTTTTCGTCAACACAGAACTACTCGGAGTTCAGCGAGACATGCCTTGACTTGCTTCGCGCACTTGCTCGGGCCTCCGCCAACCACGTTGAGGACGAGCATCCCTTCCCGCTCCTCGCAACCGAAGCGAAAGATCTCGCCGGAGTTGCCGGTGCCTTCGAGTTGACTTGGTGCGACCCGGACGATCTGCCCGCAGTGGATGTTAGTGATGAGCTCCTCGATGCGTACCAGATCCTCAACCGTTCAACCTTCATCGTGACAGGAGGCACCGACGCCCGCTTCACTGCTTCTGTGGGACTCGACGGTCGGGTGGGCGGTAGTCTCCGTTGTACGCCCTCGGTCACGAATTCGCGGGTGGATCTTGCGTTCGGCTT
This sequence comes from Nocardioides sp. YIM B13467, assembly GCF_042788075.1. NCBI lineage: Bacteria > Bacillati > Actinomycetota > Actinomycetes > Propionibacteriales > Nocardioidaceae > Nocardioides > Nocardioides sp. YIM B13467. Next base: position 3,014,096 of record NZ_JBHZPJ010000046.1, on the reverse strand, counting down.
CGACGGTGAACCGACGGATGTAAGCCAGGTCCGACCTGTGCTAGACGCGCTTTCCTTTACGCAGCTTCTGACGATTCACTACGATTCTGGTCACTCGGTAACACAGGAAGCAATTTACAGAAACAAGATCGATGATCACGAGTTTCGGTCTTGGCATTGGGAATCTTTCGATGGGTTTGACGTGACTCGGGAGAAGCCTCCAACGCTCGTCGCACAAGAGATCCACGACGCAATCGGATCCGGAGATAATTCACTGTTCTCGTGGGTGCTAAAGCACTTCGGGAAGCGTGGGTATCTAACCTGCGACGACGGGTCCAACGAAGTTGCGGACTTCGTTCTACTCGCCGACGATGGCGAGCTGGCACTGATTCACGTGAAGGGCGCGAACTCCTCAAGTCCGCGTCGTCAGATCAGTGCCAGTCGCCTCGAAGTAGTAACAGGGCAGGCGGTCAAGAATTTTCGGCACCTCGATGCCGAGCGGCTCAGCCTAGCCCTCGAAAGAGCACCCGTCGCGTCGCCGGCTATTTGGCTCTATGGAAGTCGCGAGTCCGATCGGAGCGACATGATCGATCTCCTGAATTCCCGGAGTTCCCGAGATCCTTCTACAGTCATCATCGTGCAGCCCCACATCACCGAAGAGGCCAGACTTCGCGCGCTAACACCCTCTGGAGGTCGGTTCGAGTTGAACCGCTTGCGCTTAGCCGAGATGTTGCTGAACCACGCACGAGGAGGGGCGATCGGCTTAGGTAGCGACTTGATTGTCATCGGTGATTCATTGCAGGCGACGGCGGCGCCCTCGTCTGCGACTGCCGCGTCGACCTGAACCTCCCGCACGTAGACGCCGAAGCCGTTCTCCATCAGCAAAGGCTCGCAGCCGTGGCAGAGGCAGCAGAACCAATGAGTAGCCCCGGGGGACTGCACTGAGGGCCGGCCGATTCGGCCAACGTCGTCGCCGCGACGTGGTTCGAACGTCATGCTCGCGCAAACATTCCTTCGTCAGCCAGTGTCACGGACGGCGACTGTCGAGAAGGAGAACTGGACCGTCGATGATGCGAAGGTCCAACTTACTCCCACGGCATGCATCTTCGAGGCGACCTCGGGCGGACTCAGACAGCGCGTCAATTGTGACCGCTAGGAACGTGTCAGCCCCGGCGCGAGCGGCGAGCTCTACGTCCCGGTCAATATCGGACTTGTCGAAGCCATCAGCTGACATCTTGACCTCGCCCGCTAGGCACGTCGTGTCGCGCCACGCAAGAAGGTCAAGCTCGGCCTGTTGTTCCCCGTTCCGAAGCAGATTCACCCCGGGCTCGACGTAGAACCCTTCAGAGGTCAGCAGCGCAGTTGCCGCCATCGGGGCCAGGCCACCATTGAGGCTCAGCGTGTGCATCAAGGAGTTGAGAACGAAGTGCACCTCCGGGGCTCCAAGCCGATCCTTCTTGTAATGCGCCGGTGAACCGCAGCCGTTACAGCGCGCTCCACCAGTTACTGAGGCAAGAGTTTGAAATCCAGTTAGTGAACACAGCGAGCAGTCGACTGCGAGTCCCATGGATGCGGCCCCGCGCGCGACCAGTTCCTCGACCGCCGCAGGCAATTCGTCTGCGGCTCCTCCGGCTGCCGCTGCCCGAGATCGTAGGTCCGCGAGGGTTCGATGAGGACGATGGCCGAGAAGTGACGCAACGCGGAGGCGCTCGATCGACTCCAGCGTGACGTCGTCGATCTCTCGAAGCCGCTTTAGTTCTCGAGCAAGGTCACGCCCCGCTTTGGCGGTGAGTAGAGCAACGGCGTCGACCGTCGCTCGGCGTCGGTAGAAGTCAACATCGCCCGGAGCTGCGAGCGCACCGCGGATCTGTTGGCCCTTATCACTCAACTCATACTCGTAGCCTCGCTCACTGACGGAAGCCGCCAGCACCGCGCCCGGCTTGGGCAAGGTCAACGAAAAGTTGTAGTCCTGCACGTTATCCGTCTGGATCCGGATCCCGCCGCCCGTCGACCACGTTGCGTGTGGGTGGTACAACCTGGCGACTGCGGGCTTCTGCGGTCCAGTGATCGACGCCGACGAGATTGTGGCTGTCACCCGTCCACTCATCAGGTACTCCGGAACCCACTCCCGAGGTGAACGCAGTTGCATCGAGACGGTTGGGCGCTGGAGGGGAACCAATGACGACGTCGGGATTCCGGTGGAGCGCGGTGCCAGCCAATACGCGATCGGGTCCATGTTGACGGTGAAGGACGGCGAAAACTCAGATCCCGGCTGGCGGCCAATGTGTCGTTCCGACACTTTGGAACCTGTGTGTTGCCTCGCACCGAAAGATCGGGCGATCACTGCGAGTTCATCATCGGGAACTGTGCAACTCGCGATGACAAAGGTCGGCGTCGTTGTTGACGACTGGGTTAGGCCGTCAAGAAACTGTGAGGCAAACTCTGGCGCTCGCGCCACCTCGGGCGTCGTCATAACCGCCAGCGGCAGGGGATGCCGATACCGCGGCCGGACAGCCCGAGCGTTCCAGAACCAGACAGCGTCTTCGAAGGAGTCCTCGTCCCGGCTCAGCCAGAGGACCCCCATCGACGCGAGATGCCCGCCTTGGATGCTGGTGTCCGTATCGAACGCCAGCGTGGCGCCAAGTGCAGTGCGCTCCGCCAGTTGTGCAATCGCAAGGGTTCTGGCCAAGCATCCTTCGATGATGTTGAACCCAGCCTCTCTAAAGAGCGGCAGCTCTTCGTCCAGACCGTAGTTCCCGGCACCGGCGAGAGCCATCAGCGAATCTCTTGCCGGCAGACAGATCTCACGAACCCGTTCGTCGTAAGTGCCGACGAGTGGGTGAGCATTCCAGAACCGAGCATCTGCGAGCGGTTTCGCTGCGACAGTTGCAAGCGCGGATCCATCCCGTACGGTCCATGCTGACGCGCCCCCGGCACCGTCCGCAGTGAAATCGACCGCCTCGACGACGTCTAGCGCCTCCGCGATCTGAAGAAAGCCAGCCTGGACCTGCCCGGCCGGTGTCACAGGCAGGATCGGGCAGCGAGCTCCACCCCATAATGCGGCGGCAGCGAAAAATGCGCTCCGAAGTTGGTCCACGTCGCCGTCGCGAACCAGGAACGCGCGACGCCTCGGGGCGATCCGAAGCTGGAAGCTTCCGCTCCCCAAGAGCTCAGCGGGTGTGGGCAGCAGGGGATCTACGATCACCCAGACATCCTCGCCGACCGTGGGGGCAACTCCCAACCACTTCGTCAGATCGGAGTGCGGGCGTAAACCCCTTCCCGGCGCTTTCGCCGCGCATGACGGAGCCTCTGGTTATGACGAGCGGAGTCGAGCCACCGTTCCCGATGGACCGGCATCGCCTCGGCCCACTGAGAACTCACCCGCGTCGGCCAGATAGCGCTCTGAGTGTCGTGTGGAAAGATCCGGGTCCATGATTCGTGCGGTTGTGTTCGACGTCGGCGAGTGCCTGGTCAACGAGACGCGGGAGTACGGCACGTGGGCGGACTGGCTGGGGGTGACGAGGCACACCTTCTCCGCTGTGTTCGGGGCGGTCATCGCCCGCGGGCTGGACTATCGCGAGACATTTCAGGTGTTTCGGCCAGGGTTCGATCTGACCGAGGAGCGCCGGAAGCGGGATGAGGCTGGGCAGCCGGAGTGGTTCGGGGAGGACGACATCTACCCTGACGTACGGCCCGCACTGAAGGAGCTTCGCGCCGCCGGGCTGTGGTTGGGGCTTGCCGGCAACCAGACCGTGAACGCTGGTCGGATCTTGCGGGAGTTGGACTTTCCTGTGGACATGGTCGCGACCTCTGATGATTGGGGTGCGAGCAAGCCGGATCTGGCGTTCTTCGAGCACGTGATCCGGGCGGTCCCGTACGCGACTGAGGAGATCCTCTACGTCGGCGACCGGCTCGACAACGACATTCGACCGGCCGCTGAGTCCGGGATGGCGACGGCGTTGATCCGTCGGGGGCCGTGGGGCGTGATCCAGGAGCACGACCCGGCGGCGGACGAGATCGCGACGCTGCGGATCTCCACACTGGCTGAGTTGCCCGAGCGGATCGCCGCGCTTAACGAACCAAGTTAGTGACGTCGCGTGCTCAACGTGTTGTGCCAGCCGTAGAGGTGGTCATCGAGGCGACGTACGCAGTCGAGGTCGGCGTGGACGTCCAGCCTGATTTGCATAGATTGAAGGGGATTTCAGCTTCGGTTCGGCGTTACTGCTGGCCAGTGGCTCGCAGCGGACGAGAGTGAAACGCCCCGAGATCGAGACGAGAATTCGGACCGCACCTCGGACTCGCTCACACCAAATCACGCCGCCGGCCGGGGGCTCCGACACGGTTGTGGACATGGCGGATGGCTCTGGCGACGAGCTCCGGATCATCGCGTTGCACGTGGTGACCACCGAACTGGGCGGTGAAGAGGTCGCCGCCGAGGCGATGGGCGGAGGCGGCCTGATGGGCCTGCCAGCGGTCATCCATCTCGGCGAGAGTGAGGGGGTGATAGTCATCAGCAGGCGTGACGTCGAGCCAGCGCCCAGGACGACTGGCTACGACCGCCACCGGACATGTGATCGTGGCACGGCGGGCCCGGAACATGTCGGCAGCGACCACCACACTGTTGAAGGGGATGGTCCCGGCCTCGTCGCCGTCATCGACCAAGGGTCGACCGAGATCGATGTTGAGCTGGGCGTCGCTGCCGTCGACCAGCACCAGACCCGCGGCCTCCTGCGGCCACTCGGCAGCGAAGACCTCGCAGATCAGCGCACCGTAGGAATGGCCGACGAGCACCCACGGCGCCGGAATCTCGGCTGCGCGGAGCAGAGAGTGCAGCTCCTGCGCCGCCGCGCGCACTCCCCTCGGGGTCGTCACCGGCGCGGGTTCGCTCCGGCCCAGTCCGGGCCGGGCATAACAGACGACCGGCAGGTCATCGAGCAGCGCCGTCACCGCAGCGAAACTGTCAGCGCTGTCGCCTCCAGTGCCCGCGACGAAGACGACCGCGACCCCCTCCCGGCCCTGGGTAACCGCATCCACGCTGAGGCTGTAGTCCCCGATGTTCAACAGTCCGGCCGGCATGCGCCGATGCTACGGCGATCTCGTCCGCCGTATCGCCTGATTCACTGACGCCGGGCGTGATTCAAGAGAGCGACCCGGCGGCGGACGAGATCGCGACGCTACGGGTCCTCGCTGGCTGAGTTGCCCCGAGCGGATCGCCGCGCTTAACGAACCAGGTCAGTGACGTAGGGCGCTCAACGTGTTGTGCCAGCCGTAGAGGCGGTCGTCGAGGCGGCGTACGCAGTCGAGGTCGGCGTGGGCGTCCAGTGCCTTGCGTACGGTCATGATCCGTTCCATGCCGGTGGCGTACCAGTTGACCGCGAGGCTGTCGAGGGCCTGCTCGGCGTAGCCACAGGCCGCCTCGGGATCACCGGCGGCCGCTTCGACGGCGGCCAGGTCGCCCAGGATCACGGGCGACTGCTTTTCGTCGCCGGTGGTGGCCGAGTCCAGGGCCCATTGCAGGGTCGTGCGGGCCTGAACGAGGCGGCCGGCCTTGAGCTCGGTGTTGCCCTTGAACGCGGCCAGCCTCATCGACGAGAACCAGGTGAACCAGTCGGGTGGCTGGTGCTCGTTGGGTCCGGCCATCAGGTCTTCCGCGTGGTGGATCAGCTTCAGGGCCTTGTCGTAGTTCCCGGCGATGGTGGCGCATTCGGCCTCGACCGCGTCCAACCATGCGAGATGCTCCACGGAGGCCGGAGCGCGGCGGGCATAGACCCGTGCTGCGCGGATCCGATCCGCGGTTGGGTCGGTGTCCTTGACCCATCCTGGAATGAACGCGGTGTGCGCCAGGATGGCTGAGCCGAGCAGCGAGTCGTCAGCGACTGCCGCCATCTGAAGCGCGTTGATGTAGGTGGCGTCAGCGTCTGCGGGCCGTTGTAGGGAGAAGAACTCGATCCGCCCGGCAAGCAACAGTGACTCCGCGAGTGACATCGCAAGCCGTTCGCGGGCCGTCCCGGTGGCCTCCTCCAGCAGCCCGGCGACCATGTGGTTGTGCTCGACGAGCACAGCCAACAGGTGCCCGGGCGCGACGGTGGGGTACATGCGACGGTACGCAGCCATGATCGCCGCGACGTCTGCAGCAATGGTCACGGGCTGAGCGCCCGACGGCGGGGTCGTTGGTCGTGAGGACCGACGAGCCGACTCCCTCTTTCGCGGCTGCTCGGGCGTAGAAGGCGCGGCCGGCAGCGTGTCCCAGGGAGCAGTGAATCCCAACTGCTCGATCGGGAGGTTCAGGACGTGAGTGAGCAGCCGCTGATAGTCCGAGCGCGGCCACGGCGGCGTAGTCGACTCCCATCGACGTACCTGCCTGACGCTGATCTCCACGTGGCCTAGGCCCAACTGCGGTGCAGCGCGCGTCAACGCGTCAGCCAGAGCTTGTTGAGAGCCGAACCCTGCATGCTGCCGGGCGGCCTTCAGCAGGACGTTCCCTATCCTGTCGCTCATAACCTTCCTCCGATATCGACCTCGCCCCGCCTCATCAACCGTATCGCGCACCACTGAATGACCGCTAAAAGTCCTCTTTAAGGCCTCATGCACACGACTCGTTTCGAGGAGGCTGGGGGCATCCGGGCGGACGGACGGATCTCGAGCCACTTTCCGCCCGGATTCCAGCCACATGGGGAAGCGACAGAGAGACTCGGATGTCATCGCTCAGCAGGGTCCGACCAGGCAGACCACGACTTACTCCGGACAACGGCGTAGGCACACCGCGCGAACAGGTCCTGGAGGCCGCCGCACGCTTGTTCACCAGCAAGGGTTTCGCCGCCACCTCGACCCGTGAGATCGCCGAGACCGTCGGAATCCGGCAGGCATCGCTCTACTATCACTTCGCGGGCAAGGACGAGATCCTCGCAGCCCTGCTCGCTACGACGGTGAGACCGACCCAGATGGTGGTCGAGGAGATCGTGGCCCTGGTCCCACCCGAACGCGTCGAGACCGCCCTGTGTCTGCTCGCACTGATCGACATCGACACCCTCGCGCGAGTGCCCCACAACGTGGGTGTTCTGTATCAGCTGCCCGACGTCGTTTCCGCGACCAACCTCGACTACGCCAGCTTCCGTCAGGCCCACGGCGAGCTCGCCGAGGCGTACGCCGATCTCGGGTCGAGGGTTGCCGACCGGCACGGGGTGACCACCTCTCCCCCGACGCTTGGCTCGATGCTGATCCAACAAGTGGAGGGCGTGATCACGCTGCGTACTGACGGTAACGACGTCGATGGCGACCGCGCCATCGAGATCGCTGCGGGCTGCCTTCGCCTGTGCGGATGTGATCAGACTGATGCCAGCGACGCGATACGGCGCGCGGTTGACCTGCGACCTCGCACATCTCGCTTGCTGGCGGCCGACACCATGACTAGATCGGGGATGGCACCGCTCTTGGAGGCCCCTTGATGCGGCCCCACCCAGGCGGCCGTTAATGCCCTGGGACAGATAAGGGTGCTCAACGGCGGAGACTCGCGACCATGGTCGGGAGCCGGGTGCCAAACATCTCGACCCGGTCGACGGATCGGATCGGCAGGTCGACGGACGTACCCCAGGAACCCGTGCCGTCTCGGACGGTGCACGTCCCGAGCCACTGGACGCGCCCGTCGGTGTCGACCAGGCGTACGTGGTAGGTGCCGTTCGGGGCGTCTTCAACGGACATGAACAGCCACGATGGCCGTCCTTGGTAGGCGAAGACGCTTCCGGCACTGGTCCCGTCGATCTTGAGGTCCGCGGCCCGGAGGTAGCTGCCGTCGGCCGTGGAGAGCACGCCGCGGTACTGGTCGGCGACATCGCGGTCGTCCGCGCCGCGCCACCAGGTGAGTCCGGCGGCGAGGGTCGCGACCAGCACCATCGCCGCCGCGACGAGCAGGCCGGTGCGGATCCTGTGCCGGGGGGCGCGCTGATCCAGCGCCGCCAGCACTCTGACGTCGAAACCGGCTGGCGGTTCGCGCTCCGGCACGAGCAGCAGCAGGGCATCGACGGTGCCTGAGACTTCCTCGAGCTCGCGTCGACAGCTCGCGCAGTCGGCGAGGTGTGCCAACCCACGAGCCCGCGACTCGCCGGACGCCACCCCCATCGCCAGCTCCGGGATCAGCTCTCGCACCTCCCGGCAGCGTTCGGACTCAGGCATCGCGAACCCCCATTCGTTGCCGTAGCTTCTGAAGGCCGCGGCGGACCCTGGTCTTCACCGTGCCGGCCGGTACATCGTCGCGGGTGGCGATCTCCCGCGCGGTCAGCCCGAAGTAGGTCATCAACACGATCGGCGCGGCCATCTCGGATGGGAGCTCCGCCAGCGCCTGCCGCAGCGCGAGGTTGGTGTCCAGGTCATCGCTCGCGTCACTCTCGTCTCGTACCGTCAACAGCGCCACCAGCAGGTTCGGGTCCATCGGATCGTCGTGGCGATAGCGGATGGCATCGATCGCTGCGTTCCGGGTGATGGCCAGCAGCCAGGTGGCCGCACACCCGCGTCGCGGGTCGTATGTGGCAGCGTGTCGCCACGCCTTGACGAAGGTGTCCTGGGCGACGTCCTCGGCGAGGGCGGGCTGTTGGACGATGGTGAGGGCGAGGCCGTAGACGCGAGCCTGATGGCGGCGGACGAAGGCCGCCGCCGCGTCCTGGTCGCCACTGGCCATCGCGGCCAGCAGCGACTCGTCCGACACGGCCACCGTGCGGTCCTAGGAGACGGTCGGGCGACGGGGCGTCATACGACAAGACCGTACGCCGCCGGCCGGGAGCGAGACCGCGCCGTCAGTAGCCATAGCCACCTCCGTTGTCGTCCGGCGTGGACGATTTCGAGGGGGTCGAGGACCCGTCGGTCCGCGCCGCCGCCCACACGAACTGGGTGCCCTGGAAGTCATCCGTGAAGCCGTCACCCTTCAGCTCCCCGGCGCCCTCCTCGGCGAAGGAGTAGAGCGGCAGGCCGCCGTACGTCAGCTGGGACTCTCCGTCGGGACGGTCCACCATCGCGAACTCGTCACCCAGCGTGGAGTTCGCCGCGTCCACGTCAGCATCCGTCGCGACGATCGGCTTCCAGAAGTCCGCGCAGGCGTCGACACAGTGGATCTTCCCGTCCTTCTCGACCTCGGCGGTATAGAGCGTGTGCCCCTCGGCATCGGTGAGTACGCCGGTTCCGTCGACCTCGGCCGACGAGACGAGCGCTGATCCCCCACCGCCGTCCTCACTGCCGCAACCCGCGGCGAGAAGTGCGGAGGCAGCAGCCGCGACCAGGACCCTTGCCACGTGCGAAGTCGAACATCTCATGCCAGGTATACGGGCCGGTCCGCCCCACGGGATTCATCCAACCTGAAACCCGTGAAGCTCGTGGTCGGACGGAACCGGGCGGGCGAAGTTCGCGTCGGACTGCACGACGATGGCCTGACCGTCGCGCTCGAGCGCGTCGAGCACATCGGCGGCCTCGAAGATCTCCCCCGGTGCCCCGGCACCAGAACGACGGCGGCGGCCGTCGAGGAGCCGGACCGCGCCCTCGACCACGATCGGCGCGGTGACGGCGTAGATGTCGCGGCCGGTCGCGGTGATCCGCTTGACGTCGGCGCCCTGACGTACGAGGACGTCCACGGCGAACCGCTGGGCCGAGCGTCCGGACTTGTCGCTCGCGGTCGGCTCCGGTGTCGCCTCGTCCCGGAGCTCGGCGAGCGGAGCGCTGTTGAGGTAGGAGCGGAGCGTACCGACTTCGAGGTGGTTGTTGATGGTGATCACCTCGGAGAACGGCAGCTCCACCACTGACTGCTCGCCCAGCGGCTCCGGGTAGGACCAAGCGCCGGTCGGCGCGGGGTCGGGCAACGGGACCAGGGAGCCCTCGCGGATGACCAGGCGAGTCGCGGTGTTGCGGGCTCCGGTGATCCGGGTGCCGGCGGTCGGCCACCAGCGGTCCAACCCGATGGCGACCTCGACCTCGTCGGCCGACGAGCCGCCGAGGACGGCGGTCACGAGCAGGTCGGCGAGGCCACCGTAGAACGCCATCGCCGGGACCACGGAGACGTCCATGTCTCTGGCTTGGGCGTCCAGCTCGCGATAGAGCGCCTGTACGACCGGCTGCTCGGCGGTGACGTCGAGATAGTGGGCACCGGACTCGACCGCGGCCCGGGCCAGTGGGAGGGCGGTGTCGAGGAAAGGCCCGGCGCAGTTGATGACCGCGGCAACGCCCGCGATCGCTTGCCGCAGTCGCTCGGGGTCGTCGAGGCCGACGACTCGGCTTTCCAGGGCGGCATGGCGGGGCGCGACGTCGGCGAGACGCTCCGCGCTGCGGCCGGCGAGGACCGGGGTCAGCCCGCGGCGCACCAGTTCATCGACGACGAAACGCCCGGTGTGACCGGTGGCGCCATAGACCAGGACTCGCTCATCTGTGTTCATGGCTCCATCCTCGGGCCCGAGGATCTACTCAACGAGTGTCTGAAACGACGTACTACGTACACTTTGCGACATGCCTCGGCTTGCCCTCGTCCTGCACGGCTCATCGATGCTCTACGAGGTCGCGATCGCCGCCGAGATCTTCGGCGGCGACCACTCCGACCTCGCTCCCGGCGGTGAGTGGTACGACGTTGTCGTCTGCACCCCCGACGGCGCACCGCACCCCTGGCTGGCCGACCTGCCGACGGCCTCCTACGACGCGACCGCTGAGGTCGACACCGTCGTCGTCCCGTCCTCGAACGATCTCGACGACAACCCCGATCTCTCGCTCCTCGAGGCGCTACGCGGCGCCCACGAGCGCGGCGCGCGGATCGCGTCCCTGTGCACCGGTTCGTTCGTGCTGGCCGCAGCCGGGCTGCTCGACGGCCGGGTCGCCACGACCCATTGGTTGCACGCCGACGAGCTCGCCCGGCGCTATCCGCAGGTCGACGTCCGCCCGGACGTGCTCTACGTCGATGAGGGCGACGTACTCACCTCGGCCGGCAAGACCGCTGCGCTCGACCTCTGCGTCCACCTCGTACGCAGCGACCTCGGCGCCGCCGCGGCCAACGCGATCGCCCGCAACCTCGTCGTCCCTGCCCACCGCAACGGCGGACAGGCGCAATTCATCACCCCACCCGCGCAGCCTCGCGTTCCCGACGGCCTCGCGCCCACGCTGGAGTGGGCGCGCGCCCGACTCGACCAGCCGCTGACAGTCCGCGACCTGGCTGCCCACGCCGGCCTCAGCACCCGCCAGCTCGCCCGACGGATGCAGGCCGAGCTGCAGGCAGGGCCTCTGGACTGGCTGCACCACCAGCGCATCTCGCGCGCCCAGGAGCTCCTCGAGCGTACCGACGCCTCGATCGACCAGATCGCGGGCAGTTGCGGAATGGGCACAGCGGCCACGCTGCGCCGCCACTTCCACCGCACTCTCGGCGTGACTCCCACGACCTACCGGACGACCTTCCGGCTCGCCGACTGATCAGTCGCCCCGACCGAGCGCCATCCACCCGAGAGTGCGGTCCAGTTCGCCGAGGGCTTCTGGCCAGGTGACCTCGCTCGGGGGGTCGCTGTGGGCGAAGCTGCCGGCGACCTCGAGGGTGACGTAGCCGTGGATGAGGCTGGACATCAGCCGGACGGCGTACGTCTCGCTGGTCTCGGCGATGCCGTAGCTGCGGACGACAGTGAGGGCGAGGTCGGCGTTGCGGCGGCCGGCGGTGATCGCGTCGTCCACGGAGGGCGGGGCCGGATTCGCGTCCGGTGCGGGTGGGATTCGTTGGCGGGTGGTGGCGTCGTAGCGGCCGGGTGAGCGGCGGGCGAAGTCGCGGATGGCGTCGGCGTACGCGAAGAGGAGGTCGCGGCCCTCCCTCACGGCCATCGCGGTGCTCGTGATGTCGGCGAGCTCGTCGAGGACGTACGCGGTGACGGCGGTGCGGAGGTCGGTGGCTCCCGAGATGTGGGAGTAGAGGGTCGGCGACCTGACTCCGAGATGCCGCGCGAGGACGGAGACCGTGACGGCGTCGAAGCCCAGCTCGTCGGTCAGGTCGGCGGCGGCCGCGATCACGGCGCTCCGGTTCAGCCCTGGACGGCCCATCAACCCTCCCCGATAACGAATTGCCTAATAGATGTAGGAAACCTAGCATCATTGGCATGAAGCCGCTGACCGAGACCGACGTACGCACCTGCTTCGTCAACCTCACCAAGGGTGCGACCAAGCGCCTCAATCTCCCCACTGACCTGGCCGAACGGCCATGGGAGGACCTCGACTACCTCGGCTGGCAGGACCCGAAGGCGCCGCAGAACCACTACCTCGTCACCGAGCACGACGGCAGGCTCTGCGGGGTCGCCCTGCGGGCCTCACGCGAGACGCGGGGCCCGCGGAAGACGATGTGCGCGCTGTGCACGACGGTCGGTGATGTCGCGCTGCTGGTCGCCTCGCGCGCCGGTCGCTCCGGACAGGACGGCAACTCGGTCGGCACCTACATCTGTGCCGATCTCGACTGCTCCCTCAAGGCGCGCAACAAGCGCAAGCTCGACAGCCCGGTCATCCACGAGACCCTGAGCGTCGAGCAGAAGGTCGACCGGCTGCTCGGCAACCTCGACTCGTTCGTCGCGCGAGTACTCCGGCCCTCCTGAGATCCCGACCACGCTCGCGGTTTACAGATAACAACCGGAAGAGGCAGTATTCTGTTATGGCACTCAGGGGCGACATCCTGACGACCCAAGAGGTATCCAACCTCTTGGGCGTCGAAGCGCGCCAGGTCCGCGTCCTCGCCGAAACGGGGTCCATCACCCGCGTCGCCCGCGGCATCTTCGACCGCACATCGGTAGAGCGCTATCGCGCCGAGCGCGGCTCGGGCCGGACACGGACCTGGGCCGAGCGCACTGCCTGGGGAGCGATCGCAATGCTCTCCGGCGCGGCGCCGAAGGACCTCGGGGATGTCCAGAAGTACCGGCTCCGCGCCACCCTGCGGGAGATCACCGACCCGACCGAACTGGCGATCCGGTTGCGCGACCGCGCGACTGTCACTACGTGGTCCGGCCACCGCTCCGTCATCGGGCGCGTCCGCGAGGAGCTCGTCATCCCCGGCCGCCAGCGGCTGGGGCTCGTCGAGGACGACACCGTCGTCGACGGCTACATCCATGCAGACCGGCTCTCCGACCTCGTGAGCCGCCATCGGCTGAGCGAGGACACCACCGGGTCCATCACCCTGCGCTACACCACGATGGACATCGACTTCATCACCTACCTGGCACGCCTCAACAGAACGCTCGCCGCCGTCGACGCCGCCACCTCCCTCGACCCGCGCGAGCGGGGCGTGGGAGAGCAAGTTCTGATCAGCCGGTTGGAGTTGTTCCGCGAGAATGTCGGACAGTAAGCACCCCGGCATCGAGCGCCCAACCGTCGATATCGCCACCGCCGTCGGTGGATGGCCCGACCCGTGGCCGAACGTCGCCGAGATCGCCACGGTGCTGCCGACCGACAAGTGGACCCTGGTCGGCGGCCTGATGACCCAGTTGCACTCAATCCACCACGGCCTGGGCATCGTACGCCCGACCAACGATGTCGACATCGTGCTGCACATCGAGACCTCCCGCGGCGTCGCCTCCGAGACCGCGACCGCACTGCGTTCCCTCGGCTACGACCTGCGTTCGGCCGTCGATCCGCGTGACAACACCGCACACCGCTTCTACCGCGGTACCAGCAAGATCGATCTGGTCGCCAGCCGTCACGATGAGGAACCGGAGGACCTAGTCGACGTCCTGGTCTCCGACCACCACGCTCCGAAGGTCACCGAGCGGCTCGCGGGACGTGACATGGTCCGCATCGAGGGTGGCACGCAAGCACTGCGGCGCACTATCAACGCACGTGTGGAGATCGAGCCCGGCACCATCACCACAGTCTCGGTGCCCAGCGCGTTCGGCGCACTCATCTTGAAGGCCGCCGCCTACAAGACCGACTCCCGCGACCGTGACCGGCACCTGCGCGACGCCGTGGCCCTCCTTGCCTGCATCGAGGACCCGTTCGCCGAGCGCGAGGGCTTCACCGGCTCCGACCGATCCCGGCTCCAGACGCTACGCACCCGGCTCACCCCGGACGACACCTCTTGGACCGCACTGACCGGCCGGGACCGGATCGACGCCGCGACAGCCCTGGAGATCCTCACGGCCGAGGACTGAAGCAGGCCGGCGGCAGACTGTGTTGGTCTCGACACGCCTCCGCCTAGCTGCTCCGGCGGCTCGACCAGCGGGGACTGGGTCTCGACAAGCTCGACCACCGGGAGGGCTCAGCACTCGATGACGTTGACCGCGAGGCCGCCGCGGGAGGTCTCCTTGTACTTGACCTTCATGTCGGCGCCGGTCTCGCGCATTGTTTTCAGCGCCTTGTCCAGGCTGACCTTGTGGGAGCCGTCGCCGTTGAGGGCGAGGCGGGCGGCGTTGATCGCCTTCACGCTGGCGATGGCGTTGCGTTCGATGCACGGGATCTGCACCAGACCGCCGACCGGGTCGCAGGTGAGGCCGAGGTTGTGCTCGATGCCGACCTCGGCGGCGTTCTCGACCTGCTCCGGGGTGCCTCCGAGCACCTCGCACAGAGCTCCGGCGGCCATCGCGCAGGCCGAGCCGACCTCGCCCTGGCAGCCGACCTCGGCGCCGGAGATCGAGGCGTTCGTCTTGCACAGGATCCCGATGGCGGCGGCGGTGAGCAGGAACCGGACGATGCCGTCCTCGATCGCGGCCTCGTCCAGGCCGGCCCGCGGCGCCACGAAACGTACCCAGTAGTGCAGGACGGCGGGCACGATGCCGGCCGCGCCGTTGGTGGGAGCGGTGACCACCCGGCCGCCCGAGGCGTTCTCCTCGTTCACCGCCAGCGCGAACAGGTTGACCCAGTCCATGACCCGGAAGGGGTCCTGGGCGCCGGCTCCGGAAGCCAGGTCGCGGTAGAGCAGCGGCGCCCGGCGCGGGACCCGCAGACCCCCAGGAAGTACGCCGTCACTGACCGGGTCACGGTCGCAGCCGGCCTGCACGCAGTCCGCCATCACCCGCCAGATCTCCAGGAGACCGGCACGGACCTCGTCGTGCGTACGCCAGGTCAGCTCGTTGGCGCGCATGAGGTCGGAGACCCGGAAGCCCTCGCGCTCGCAGGTGCTGAGCAGCTCGGCGCCGGTGGTGAAGGGGAACCGGACGCGCGAGTGATCGGGCACGATCCGGGCGGCGCCGGACGCGTGCTCGTCGACCACGAAGCCACCGCCGACGGAGTAGTAGGTCCGCTCGCGGCTCACCTGCCCTGAGGTGTCGTAAGCGGTGAACACCATGCCGTTGGGGTGGCCCGGCAGGCTCTTGCGCCGATGCATCACCAGGTCGGTGCCGCCGTCGAAGCGGATCTTCCTGTGACCGCCGAGCGACAATTCCCCGCGCTCGCGGATGGCCGCCACCCGCCCGAACGATGCCCGGGTGTCGACGGTCGCCGGCTCCTCACCCTCGAGGCCGAGCAGGACCGCGCCCTCTGAGCCGTGCCCGTGTCCGGTCGCGCCGAGCGACCCGAACAGCTCGGCCTTCACCCGCGTGACCGCGTCCAGCTGCCCGTCCTCGACGAGGCCATCGACGAAGATCTTCGCCGCCCGCATCGGTCCCACGGTGTGGGAGGAGGACGGCCCGATCCCGATCGAGTACAGGTCGAAGGTGCTCAAGGTCATCGCCACGACCGGAGCGGGGGCGCCGCTGAGATCAGCGGTCACGACGGTTCACTCCTCGATCAGAGCGTCATAGGCCGCGGCGTCGAGCAGGTCGGTAGCGCCCGAGACACGCATCTCGAAGAGCCAGCCGGCGCCGAACGGGTCGCTGTTGATCAGCGCGGGATCCTCGACGACGGCCGAGTTGATCTCGAGGATCTCGCCGTCGGCGGGCGCGAAGAGGTCGCTGACGGACTTCGTCGACTCCAGCTCACCGCAGCTCTCTCCCCCGGTGATCTTGCTGCCCACCTCGGGCAGCTCGACGAAGACGATGTCGCCAAGCGCCTCGGTGGCGAAGGCGGTGACACCGACGCGCGCGACATCGCCGCGGGTCTCGATCCACTCGTGCTCGGCGGTGTACGACAGGTGGGACGGGTTGCTCATGGCGGTGCTCATTTCCTGGCTCATTTCTTGGAGTAGAAGGGAAGATCGACGATCTCGGCGTCCTCGCGGCTGCCGCGCACGTCGACATGGACCTTGGTGCCGGCAGCGGCGAGGTCGGGCCTGACGTACGCCATCGCGATGGGGTGTCCGAGAGTCGGCGATGGGGAGCCGCTGGTCACCACGCCGATCTCGTCGCCGGTGGCCGGGTCCACGACGGCGTAGCCGGCCCGCGGCGAACGGCGCCCGGCGGCCACCAGGCCGACGAGTACGCTGCGCGGGCCCTCGTCGCGGCGTACGGCCAGGGCGGCATCGCCGACGAAGCCGTCGGGCTTGTCGAAGGAGACGACCCGGCCCAGGCCCGCCTCGAAGGGGGTCGTCTCGCGGTTCAGCTCGTGACCGTAGAGCGGCATGCCGGCCTCGAGCCGCAGCGTGTCGCGGCAGGCGAGCCCGGCGGGCAGCAGCCCGTGCGGCGTACCGGCCTCGGTGATCGCCTCCCAGACGGCCGTGGCCGAGGAGGGCGCGCAGTAGATCTCGAAACCGTCCTCGCCGGTGTAGCCGGTGCGGGCGAGCAGGACGTCGACCCCGGCTACCGTGCCGGCGTCGATGGCGTAGTACTTCAGGGACGGGACGTCCAGGTCGGTCAGGGCTGCGACGATCGCCGCGGAGGCGGGCCCCTGGACAGCGATCAGTGCCCACTCCGCGGAGGCGTCGCGGACCACGGCGTCGTACCCCTCGGCCCGCTCGACCAGAGCCGGAGCGACCACGTGGACGTTGCTCGCGTTGGCGACGACCAGGTAGCGCTCCTGCTTCAGCCGGTAGACGACCAGGTCGTCGATGATGCCGCCGTCCTCGGCGCAGATCATCGAGTAGCGGGCGCGGCCGAGGCCGATCTTCGACGGCCGACCGACCAGGGCGCGGTCGAGGGCGCGTCCCGCCTCGGGGCCGGTCACCTCGATCTCGCCCATATGGGACAGGTCGAAGAGGCCCGCGGTGGTGCGTACGGCATTGTGCTCGGCGGTCTCCGAGCCGTAGCGGACCGGCATGCTCCAGCCGGCGAAGTCGGTGAACGAGGCGCCGAGCGCCTGGTGGAGCTCATGCAGAGGGGTAGGGACGGGTGAGGTCATGTGCGGGAGGCTCCCTGCTGATGGGTGCCGACAGCCGCGGCACCCGTGGACGGGTGACCTCCCCGCTCTGTCATCGCTACCTGAGAGCTTCACCGCCCGAAAGGGGCGATTTGCACCGTGGGTGCAGGATCCAGCGGATCCTGTCTTTCCAGAGGTCGCCTCACCACAGCGGTCATTGGGCCTGAGAGATTCTGGGGAGGTTTGCTCCTTCGGCGCCTCACCCGGGATGGGCAAGGACTCTCCCGCTGCGGTTCAAGTGGCGGATGTGAAGTTGTGCGGCACAACCTAAAGGTCTGGCCACCCCGGTCGTCAAGACGTGACCCCATTAACGGGAACTGTTCTCATCGGGCCCTACGATGGCCCGATGCCGACCAGCGCCAGCAACCGGGTTCCCGTGGTCATCCTCACCGGCCATCTCGGGTCGGGCAAGACCACGCTGCTCAACCATCTGCTGCGCCAGCCCGGCGCCCGGGTGGGCGTGGTCGTCAACGACTTCGGTGACATCAACGTCGATGCCGGCCTCGTCACCGGGCAGATCGACGAGCCGGCCTCGATCGCCGGCGGCTGCCTGTGCTGCCTGCCCGACGCCGGCGGCCTCGACGATGCACTGGAGAAGCTGACCCACCCGCGGCTCGCGCTCGACGTCGTCATCGTCGAGGCCAGCGGGATCGCCGAGCCCGGCACGCTGGCCCGGCTGGTCCGGTTCAGCGGGGTCGAGCGTGTACGCCGCGGTGGGCTCATCGAGGTCGTCGACGCCTCGGCGTACTTCGACACCCTCGATGACGGCCGGGGCCCGGCGCCGGTCCGGTTCGCGGCCGCCTCCCTGGTCGTGATCAACAAGACGGACCTGGTGCCGGCCGGCGAGCGACCCGAGGTCCTGGCCCGCATCGAGCAGCGCGTGCGGGAGCACAACCCCGAGGTCCACGTGGCGTACGCGGTGGGTGGCCGCATCGACCCGCGGCTGGTCTACGACGCCGCGGTGCCCGAGGACCCGCCCGACGAGCTGCCGATCGCCGCGCTGCTGCGCGAGGCGGCCGAGGACCACGAGGCCCATCAGCACGCCCGGGCGGTCACCGTGACGACGCCGGGCACCATCGAGCCGGCTCGACTGGTCGACCTGCTCGAGGAGCCGCCGGCGACGGCGTACCGGGTCAAGGGGACCATCGCCGTCGCGACCGGCCAGGGACCGCGCAGCTACCAGGTGAACCTCGTCGGACGCAGCGCCCACATCGCCGCCACGCGGACGCCGACCACGGCGAGCGAGCTCGTGGCCATCGGCCTGGAGCTCGAGACCGACCCGGTCCGGCAGCGTCTCGCGGAGGCCCTGGCCCCGGCCGAACGGCCGAGCACCGAGGGCCTTCGCCGGCTCCGCCAGCTGGTCCGGGTCAGCCTCTGACCAGCGGAATCAGCCCGCGCGGCGGACGATCCGCTCCATGTCGGTGATGATCACCGAGCGCGACTCCAGCCGGACCCAGCCCTTGGCCGCGAAGTCGGCGAGCGCCTTGTTGACCGTCTCCCGAGCCGCGCCCACGAGCTGCGCGAGCTCCTCCTGGGTCAGGTCGTGGCGTACGTGAAGGCCCTCCTCGGTCTGCTCCCCGAACCTCTCGGCGAGGTCGAGCAGGGCCTTCGCCACCCGGCGGGGTGCGTCGGCGAAGACCAGGTCGCCGATCACGTCGTTGGCCCGGCGCAGGCGGCCCGACAGCAGGGCGAGCAGCCCACGGGTCACGCTCGGACGCCCGTCGAGCAGGCGCAGCAGGTCGTCGTGCGACAGCGAGGCGAGCTCGACCTGGTCGGTGACTGCCGTGACGGTGGACGAGCGCCGACCGGGGTCGAAGAGCGACAGCTCGCCGAACACCTGGCCCGGCCCCAGAATCGCCAGCAGGCTGTCCTGCCCGTTGGCCGCGGCACGGCTCAGCTTCACCTTGCCGTCCACGACCGCGTAGAGCCGGTCGGCGGCGTCGCCCTCGTGGAACAACACCTCGCCGCGCCGGAGGCGTGTCTGACCCATCATCGCGAGCATCGCCGTCATCGACTCGTCGTCCAGCTCGCTGAAAAGCGGTGCGTGCCGAAGCACGTCTTGATCCATTACCCAGCCGCTCCTGTCATCCTTTTACCGAAGACATCAGCCTAGCCAGATCCGGGCCTTTGACAGCGGATGTGTGTCCCGCATCGCAGGCGCTTGGAGTGCGTTCTTCGCCACACTCGGCTCCCGCACACACGAGCATGCGATCAGGCGGGCCGCGGAGCGGCGGTGGTTCGACGCACCACCAGCTGGGTGTCCACCGTGACAGACAGCGCAGTGTCTTCCTCGTGCCGAAGCAGGCCGAGGAGCATCTGGGCGGTCAGCACGCCCTGCAGACGTGCGTCCTGCTTGACCGTGGTCAGGTGCAGGAGAGCGGCGTGTGGATGGTCGTCGATGCCGATGATGGATATGTCTTCGGGAATCCGCAGACCGGCGTCCCGGATGGTGCGCATGGCGCCGAAGGCCACTTCGTCGGAGTGAGCGTAGACGGCGGTCGGGAGCTCGGGCGCCGAGAGCAGCTGGGCCATTGCCGCAGCGCCCTGCTCGCCACCCCAATCGGTGGTGACCACGAGCGACGGGTCGGGCTTGATCCCCGCGTCGGCCAGAGCGAGATGGTAGGCGCGGCTTCGCCCGGAGGGTTGGCGCGGCTGGTCGGGGTCTATCGCCTCGATCATCGCGACCCGCTTGTGGCCGAGCCCGAGGAGATGTCCCATCGCCTGCCCACCGGCTTTGAGGTCGTCGATGCAGACGTGCGGATACACCTCGTGCTGGCCGCCTGCGGCGACGACCTGGACGCCGAGCATCAGCTCGAGGCTTCGGCGCTCCGCCTCCTCGACGGGGAAGCCCACGACGATGACGGCGTCGACCTTCCGCCGGGCGGGCAGGCGCTCGAAGAAGGACGTGCGGTCCTCCAGGTTGCCGACGTGATAGAGCAGCACATCGAACTGGGACTCGCGCAGCACTGACTCGATGCCTTCGAGGATCGCACCGAAGAACCAGCGCGAGAGATGCGGCGCCACGACCGCGACCCGACCCGTGGAGCCCTTCTTGAGCCTCGAGGCGTCGGGGGAAACGACGTAGGCATGCTTCTTCGCGACGTCCAGCACCTTCTGCCGCGTCGCAGGAGAGACATTGGGCATGCCGCTGAGTGCTCGTGAGGCCGTCCCGAGGCCCACCCCCGCTATCCGGGCGATGTCCGCCAACGTCAGCTCGCGTGGCAACTCAGAGTCCATGTCGAGCATGATACGTGACCAGCTGGCAACGTTTCCACCTAACTCGCGGCTCGAGTTCACGCTCCCCTCTGAGGTCTTGACAAGTCCTGGTGACCGGGATCACAGTTGTGACTGGAAACGATTCCAGGCCATCCAGACAGGAGTAGACATGAGGCTGATGCGCAGACTTAGAGCCCTGGGGGTGACAGCTGCGATCGTCGCCGTGGCGTCGGTGTCGGCGTGCGCCGGGCCAGGCGGCGAGGCGCCTGCGACGGATGTGAGTCCGACGAACGTACGAACCGACGTCGGCGAGCAGGAAGCGACAGTCACGCTCTTCACGGCGGCCGGGCTCGAGGACTACCAGCAGGCGCTGGCCGACGCCTTCATGAAGGAGCATCCAGCCATCACGGTGGAGCTCCAGGTCGAGGCCGACAACAACTACAACACCGTGCTGCCCAGACTGCTCGCGTCGGACAGCCCGCCGGACCTCGCTCTCGTAGGCGATCTGAGCGGCGCGGTCCGTGACGGGCTCGTCACCAACCTGGATGCCTACGACGCCGCATACGGGTGGAACGAGAAGGTGCCGGCCAGCGTGCTGGACGCCGGACGCGTCCAGGGTGGCGAGATCGGCTCCGGCTCCCTCTATGTCGGTGGCGGTGCGGCCGGTCCGCTGGCCGGGGTGTTCTACAACCGCGACCTTGCCGAGAAGGTCGGGATGACGAAGATCCCGCAGACCCTCGACGAGTGGGAGGCCGTGATGGCGAAGGCCAAGTCGATCGGAATCACGCCGATCGTCGCGTCCAACGCCGACGGTCTCATCGGGCACCTGTACAACCTGCTGCTGGGCGACTACATGGGGGCGCAGTCGGTTCTCGACGTAGCGTGGCGCAAGCCCGGTGCCTCTCTCGACACCACGGAGGCGACCGAGGCCACCGCCCGCCTGCAGAAGTGGGCGGACGCCGGCTACTTCAACACCGACGCCAACGCGATCAACCAGGACGCCTCCTACGGCCGGTTCGCCGCTGGTGAGGGATTGTTCATGGTCCAGGGCACCTGGATGACGCAGTCGCTGCCGAAATCCTTCGATGGCAAGTACGGCGTCTTCCCGATCCCGCCCGTCGAGGCCGGCGGTCCGCCCATCAGCATGACCGCCAACACCCTGGCCTTCTCCATCGCGGCCCGCTCGGACCACAAGGACTCGGCCGCCCTGTTCCTGGACTTCCTCACCTCGCCCGAGGCCGCCGCGGTCGCAACCGACAACGGTTACCCGGCGGCGAACGCGACCGACCAGGACCCGCTGACGCTGGACGCCGACGTCGAGAGCCAGATCCAGGCCGGGTACGCCGCCGTCACCGCGTCCGACGGGTTCTTCACCTGGATCCAGAACTCCGTCCCTGCGGTGAACACCGACCTGCCGGTGCAGCTACAGCTGCTGATCAGCGGCAAGGCCGAGCCCGAGGACGTGGTCGAGCACCTTCAGAAGTCCTACCAGAGCGGCTTGTAGGAATGATGATGACCGACGTCAGCACATCCATCCCGACAACGCCGTCGCCGACGATCTCCGAGCCGCGACGACGGCCGCTCCCCCGCCGGCGGATCCGTTCAGCGGCCCGGCGCTGGAGCGGCTGGCTCTTCGCGCTGCCCGCGCTGGCCTTCTACGGTTTCTTCAATCTCCGCGCGGTCCTCCAGTCGGTCTGGTACTCGCTCTACGACTGGAACGGCATCGGTCCATCCACCTGGGTCGGCCTGGACAACTACGTCGCCATCCTCACCGACCCCGAGCTGCTCGAGCCGTTGCTCCACGCGCTCGTGCTGATCCTGTTCTTCACGGTCCTCCCGGTGTGCTTCGGCCTGGTGGCGGCCGCGACGATGCAGTCGATCCAGGGCCGGTTCACCGGGGCGTTGGCGCGCACCGTGTTGTTCCTCCCGCAGATCATCCCCGGTGCCGCGGCGGGTGTGGCCTGGACCTGGATGTACGCCGACAACGGCGTCGTCAACCAGGTCCTGCGCCTGATCGGCCTCGGCGGATTCACCCGTGCTTGGCTGGGCGACTTCGACTGGGCGCTGGTGGCGGTCGGTTTCATCGGCACCTGGCTGTCGACCGGTTTCTGCACGCTGCTGCTGATGTCGGGCGTGGGCAAGATCGGATCCCACCTCTACGAAGCAGCACGTCTGGACGGAGCCGGCGCGGTCGCACGCTTCCGCCACATCACCGTCCCCGGTCTCAAGCAGGAGATCGGGGTGTGCACGACGGTGACCATCATCAGCGCGCTCGCCAGCTTCGACGTGGTCTACCTGGCAACCCATGGCGGCCCCGGCGGCGCCACCATGGTCCCGGGGGTCAAGGTCTACGACCTCGCCTTCAGCGAGAGCCGGCTCGGTGACGCCTCCGCCCTCGCCGTGGTCCTGGCGCTGCTCATCATCGCCATCATCCTGCCGCTCCAACGTCTCTTCCGAGAGGACTGACCCGTGGCCGTCGTATCGCCGTCCGTAGTCCGCGCACCTGCCCTGCGCCGCCGGGGACCCGGAATCGCACTGATCCTCATCGCAGGCGTCTACTCCATCGTCCCGCTGGTCAGCATGCTCTCGGCTGCCCTGGCGCCGCAGGGGACGATCCCCGACGGTCTGTCCTGGCCGACCGATCCGCAGTGGCACAACTTCGTCGACGCCTGGACCGTCGCCAACGTCACCACGCTGCTGAAATCCAGTGTTCTCATCGTGCTCGGCGTGGTGCCTCTCTCCGTGCTCATCGCAACCATGGCGGCGTACGCCATCACCGTGCTCAGGATCCCGTTGGGCCGGGCGTTCTACCTCCTCCTGCTGCTCACGCTCACCCTCCCGTACGAGATCGTGATCGTGCCGCTCTACCAACAGGTCAACCAGCTGGGTCTGCTCGACAGTCAGCTCGGCCTCATCCTGCCTCTGGTCGGTCTCAACATGCCGTTCGCCGTCTTCTGGATGCGAGCGCACTTCCTGAACGCCCCGGCGGAGCTGACCGAGGCCGCCTCGCTCGACGGCGCCGGACCATGGAGAGCACTGACACATGTCCACCTGCCGCTGGCCACGCCGGCCGTGACCTCACTGGTGCTGCTGATGTTCCTGTCGACCTGGAACACCTTCCTGCTCGCCCTGGTCCTGGTCAACGACCCCAACAAGCGCACGATGGCCGGCGCCCTGCAGGCGTTCCAGTCGAAGTACAGCACCGACATCGTGCTGCTCAACGCGGGCGCCCTGCTCCTGATGGCGCCCACGATCATCGTCTTCCTGCTGCTCCAGGGCCAGTTCACCAAGGCTCTCCTCCAGGGAGCCACCAAGGGATGACGTTCCACCACCTCAACCACGCAAGGACCACTGCCATGACCTCCGACTGGTGGGCTGATGCCGCCGTGTACCAGATCTACCCCCGAAGCTTCGCCGACTCCGGCGACGACGGCCTCGGCGACCTCCGTGGCGTCACGTCCCGCGTCCCCTACCTGAGCTCGCTCGGCATCGACGCGGTCTGGCTGAGCCCGTTCTACCCCTCTGCTCTTGCCGACGGCGGGTACGACGTCGACGACTACCGGGACGTGGATCCGCGACTGGGCACCCTGGACGACTTCGACGAGATGGTCACCGCGCTCCACAGCGCGGGCATCAGGGTGATCGTCGACCTCGTCCCCAACCACACCTCCGACAGGCACGCCTGGTTCACCGAGGCCCTGGCCGCGCCCAAGGGCTCGCCGGCTCGTGACCGGTACGTCTTCCGCGACGGCACGGGCCCGGACGGGGCCAGCCCGCCGTCGGACTGGCAGTCCATCTTCGGCGGGTCCGCCTGGGCTCAGGCCCCGGACGGGCAGTGGTACCTGCACATGTTCGCGCCCGAACAGCCCGACCTGAACTGGGACAACCCCGAGGTGCGTGCCGACTTCCTCACCACGCTGCGGTTCTGGGCCGACCGTGGTGTCGACGGGTTCCGTATCGACGTCGCTCACGGCCTCACGAAAGACCTGTCCGAGCCGCTCACGCCCACGGCGGAGCTCCCCGACCTGGCCGATGCTGACGGCTCCCACCCGCTGTGGGACCGCGACGAGGTCCACGACATCTACGCCGAGTGGCGCCGCGTCTTCGACGAGTACGACCCGCCGCGAATGGCTGTGGCCGAGGCCTGCGTGGCGCCGTCGCGTAGGCACCGGTACGTAGGCGTGGACGGACTTCACCAGGCCTTCAACTTCGACCTCCTCGAGGCCGCCTGGGACGCCGAGGAGTTCCGCGCCCGCATCGACCGGCAGGTCGCCGAGACCGAGAGCGCCGGCGCCTCCGCCACCTGGGTCCTGTCCAACCACGACGTCGTACGGCACGCGACTCGATACGGGCTGCCCGGGGCCGAGGACAACCCGCGGGAGACGGCCGCCGCTTGGTTGCTCAGCGACGGCACCGAGCCTCCGCTCGACCGTGATCTCGGGCTCCGGCGCGCCAGGGCTGCCACCCTGCTCACCTTGGCTCTGCCCGGCTCCGTCTACCTCTACCAGGGCGAAGAGCTCGGCCTCCACGAGGTCGGCGACCTCCCGACGGAGCTCATCCACGATCCCGAGTTCCGAAGGTCAGGTGGCACACGGAAGGGTCGGGACGGCTGCCGTGTGCCGATTCCTTGGACCAGCGATGGGCCGTCGTTCGGGTTCTCGCGCGGGACTCCACATCTGCCACAGCCCGAGTGGTTCGCCGACTACTCCGTCGCCGCCGAGGATGCCGACCCCCACTCCACCCTCGAGATATACCGACGCGCGTTGGCGCTCCGGTCGAAGCTGCGAGGTCGTGGCTTCGCGTGGCACGACGAGACCCGACCTCAGGCGCTCCACTTCGTCCGACCCGAAGGCTGGGACTGCATCACCAACTTCGGTTCACGGCCGGTCCCGCTGCCCGAAGGAACGATCCTCTTCGCCAGCGCACCGATCGACGGTCGCCTGCTGCCGCCGGACACGACCGTGTGGTTCCTCAGCGGCGAGACACCGACCTGATTGCTTGATACGGGCCGGGAAGTGTCGGAGGTCCGGCGTGGTTGAGGCTGTTGTGAAGCTCTCCATGCTGGACCGGTCCCGCACGCGGGTGGGGTACGCCGAGGGCGCTGCGCTGACTCACACGATCGATCGAGCGGTGGCGGCCGAGCGGCTCGGCTACCACCGGTTCTGGGTCGCCGAGCACCATGCGGTGCCGGGGATCGCGTCGGGGTCACCGCCGGTGCTGATCGGTGCGCTCGGTGCGCACACCTCAACGATCCGGCTCGGATCGGGCGGGGTGATGCTGCCGCACCACCAGCCGCTGGTCGTCGCCGAGCAGTTCCTCATGCTCGACGCGCTCTATCCCGGCCGGATCGACCTCGGTCTGGGACGTACGTTGGGCTTCACCGCACCCGTACGCCGCGCCCTGCGCCAGGATCTCGACGACCCCGACACGTTCGCCGAGGACATCGAGGAGCTCCGCGGCTTCCTCGACCGCACCGCGGCGGTCACCGCCCGGCCCGCAGCCGCCCATCAGATCCCGCTGTTCGTGCTGGCGACCGGGCGGGGCGTCGCGCTCGCTTCTCGGCTCGGGCTGCCGGTCGTCGTGGGCGGTCCGGTGCTGGACAGCCCGCGGCTGAACGAGGTGCTGGGGGCGTACCGGAAGGACTTCCAGCCCTCCTCGCGAGCGGCCGAGCCTTCGGTGATCGTCTCCGTCGACGTCCTCGTCGCGGACACCGACACCGAGGCCGCCGAGCTGGCCCTGCCGGAGGCCTGGGCGATGGCAAGGTCGCGGCAGACCGGCGAGTTCGGTCCGCTCGAGCCGGTCGCGGCGATCCGTGACCAGGCCTGGTCGAACCAGGTGCGCGAACGGGTCGAGGCGCATCTGGCGCGTACGACGGCGGGATCTGCCGAGACCGTCCGGCGTCGTCTCGACCAGCTGGCCGAGGCCACCGGAGCCGACGAGCTCCTCGCTTTCACCTCCACCTACGACCGCGACGCCCAGCTCGCCTCCGACGCCGCGCTCGCCGGGATCATGATCGGGACTACGAGCCGGAGCTAGTGGTCAGGGTGTGGGCGGTCTCCAGGAGGAGGCGGCCGAGCTCGGCCTGGCGCGGGGGTGCGAGGCGGGCCTCGATGCCGGTGATGCTGAGCGCCCCGTAGGGCTGGCCGTGGGCGTCGAAGACGGCGGCGCCGAGGCCCCAGCTGCCGACCACGATGAGACCTGGGTTGACCGCGAAGCCGCGCTCGCGGGTCGCGGCGACGCGTTCGCGCAGGGCGTCGGCGGAGTGCTGGTCGCCGTAGGCGCCGACGAGGTCGGTGCGGGCCAGGTAGGCCTCGCGCCGCGACTCCGGCAGGAAGGCGAGGATCGCCAGGCCGGCCGAGGCGACGCCGAGCGGGAACCGGATCCCCTCGTGGAGCACGTGGGAGCGGATCGGGAAGCTGCCGTCCTCGCGCAGTACGCAGATCGTCTCATCGCCGCGCCGGATCGAGAAGAAGGCGCTCTCCCCCGTCTCCCGCGCGATGCGCAGCACTGCCGCCCGGGCCGCCGGGGTGATGTCGTGGCGGGTGGTCGCGGCGGCACCGAGCAGGAAGCATTCCGGGCCGAGGTGCCAGGCGCCGGTGTCGTTGTCGCGCTCGACCAGCCCCTCCTCCTGGAGGGCGCTGAGCAGCCGGTGGGCGGTCGGGCGCGGGATGGCGGCGGTCGTCGCGAGGTGGGTGGTCGTCGCGCCCTCCGGCTCGCGCGCGGCGAGCAGCCGCAGCAGGTGCGCGCTGCGGCGGATCACGCTGGGCTGGGTCGCGCCGGGACCGGGTTCCATGGGACGTACGATAGGCGACGTCCATTCAGTGAACGCATCTGCGGCAGCGAGGTCGTTCAACGAGAGATCGAGCGTGAACTCGCGCTCATCTATTGACCGAGCGGCCTGCCCACCCTTGACTGATCATCATGGACAAGGTCATCTCCTCAGCCGCCGAGGCGGTCGCGGACATCCCGAACGGAGCGACCCTCACGGTCGGCGGTTTCGGGCTGTGCGGCATCCCGTCGGTGCTCATCAATGCTCTGCTCGAAGCCGGTGTGACCGACCTCGAGGTCGTCTCGAACAACGCCGGCGTCGACGACTGGGGCCTGGGCCTGCTGCTCGGCGCCGGACGCCTGCGGCGGGTCGTCGCCTCGTACGTCGGTGAGAACAAGGAGTTCGCGCGGCAGTACCTCTCCGGCGACCTCGAGGTCGAGCTGACCCCGCAGGGCACGCTCGCCGAGCGGATGCGCGCCGGCGGCTCCGGCATCGCCGCGTTCTACACCCGCACCGGCGTCGGCACACAGGTTGCGCAGGGCGGGCTGCCGTGGAAGTACGACGACGCCGGCAACGTCATCAAGACCTCGCCCGAGAAGCCCGTGATGACCTTCGAGACGCCTGACGGCGAGAAGGAGTTCGTCCTGGAGGAGGCCATCGTCGCCGACTTCGGCATCGTCCGCGCGTGGAAGGGCGACCGCCACGGCAACCTCGTCTTCAAGGACTCCGCCCGCAACTTCAACCCGCTGGCCGCGATGGCCGGCCAGATCACGATCGCGGAGGTCGAGGAGCTCGTCGAGCCCGGCGAGATCCCGCCGAACGACGTCCACCTCCCCGGGGTCTACGTCCACCGCGTGGTCCCCCTGACCCCCGAACAGGCCGCCGACAAGCGCATCGAGAAGAGGACGGTCCGCTGACATGGCATGGACACGTGAAGAGATGGCCGCCCGCGCCGCCGCGGAGCTGTCCGACGGCGACTACGTCAACCTCGGCATCGGGCTGCCGACGCTGGTGCCCAACTACGTCCCCGACGACGTCGAGCTGGTGCTGCAGAGCGAGAACGGCATCCTCGGCACCGGCGCCTACCCGACCGAGGACGCCGTCGACCCGGACCTGATCAACGCCGGCAAGGAGACGGTCACCGTACGCAAGGGGGCGAGCTTCTTCGACTCCGCCACCAGCTTCGGGATGATCCGCTCCGGCAAGATCGACGCCGCGATCCTCGGCGCCATGCAGGTCTCTGCTTCGGGCGATCTGGCGAACTGGATGATCCCCGGCAAGATGGTCAAGGGCATGGGCGGCGCGATGGACCTCGTCCACGGCGCCAAGAAGGTCGTCGTACTGATGGAGCACGTCGCCCGCGATGGCTCCTACAAGATCGTCAACGAGTGCTCGCTGCCCTACACCGGACTCGGCGTCGTGCAGCGCATCATCACCGACCTCTGCGTCCTCGACATCACCCCCGAGGGCCTGCGCCTCGTCGAGCTCGCCCCCGGCGTCACGCTCGGTGAGGTCGAGGAGAAGACAGAGCCTCCGATCCTCCGCTGACCGCCCGAGAAGGCCCGCGCGTCGGTCGACGCGCGGGCCTTCTCGGCATCTGCGACAATGTGCGGCGTGGATTTGAGGGTGGTGCGGCCGACGCGCGGGAGCGTGTGGCTGGCGCTGCTCGCGGCCATCGAGATCACCACCGGGTCCAGCTTGGCCCACCTGGCCGGCGGCGGGGAGCTGCCGGACGCGTTGTGGCTGGTGGCGACCGGGTTCGCCGCCTTCGGCGCCGGGGTCGTCGTGCTGCAACGACGGGTCGGGATCGTCTTGGGCGCGCTGCTCGCCGGCGCGGCGCAGCTGGGGATGCACGAGGCCTTCGAGGCGTACGCGGCACCAGCCGCCCACATGCACAACGCCGGCTCGGGCGATACGTCGATGCTGGTCGCGCACACCGCTGCCGCAGTGCTCACCGTGGTCGTCTGGCTGCTGCACCGCCGGGCCTGGCAGGTCATCGCCCGGGCACTCACGACGATCCGGAACCCGATCCCGTTCCGCCTGCCGGTCCAGGCGCAGCCGGTGGTGCCTCGCACCGGGCTGTGGACGTACGTCGCTGCTGGCCGGGGTCCGCCGGTCCTCGCCTGAGGACCCGACCCCGACAACTGGGCATCGCCCATCAGCAGACACTCCACAGAAAGCAACAACCCAATGTCTCGACGTACCCTCACGCGCCTCGGCGCGCCCGCCGCCGCTGCCGCGGCCGTCACCCTCCTCGTCGCCGCTCCGGCCTCCGCGCACGTCACGGTCACCCCGACCGAGACGGCGGCCGGCGCCTACACCGTGCTGACCTTCAGCAACGGCCACGGCTGCGAAGGATCGCCGACCAAGCAGGTCACGATCCAGGTCCCCGAGGGGATCAACGACGTGACGCCCACGCGGCAGCCGTTCTACGACGTCAAGGTCGTCACCGAGAAGCTCGCCGAGCCGATCGAGGACGCCCATGGCAACAAGGTCACCGAGCGCGACTCCACCGTCGTCTACACCGCCAAGACGCCGCTGCCCGACGGTCAGCGCGACGCCTTCGAGGTCTCCCTGCAGCTGCCCGAGGAGGAGGGCACGCTCGCCTTCCCGGTCATCCAGACCTGTGTGAAGGGCGANGCGGCGGTCGGGTTCCAGCCCGACTCCTTCTCCCAGAGCGGCTCGAGGCAGGAGAACTGGTCCATACCCCAGCCGAAGTCGCCGAGCATCGACTTGGCGATGTCCTTGGGGTTGCGCAGATCGATCTCGATCTCTTCGACGCCGGCGATGGCCCGTACGTCGTTGCCGGCCGACAGGGCGGCCTGCTTGCCGGGGTCGGCGACCTCGCGGCGGTCACCGGCCGAACGCGACAGGGAGGTCTCGTTGCCGCGGGCGGCGGACTCGGCCTCGATCGCGGCGCGCTGGGCGTCGGTGAGCTCGGGGATGTCGGCGGCTGCCGACTCACCTGCGCTGAGCGTCGGGTCGTCGGTGGCGGGGCCGGTGTAGGCCACCCCACCTGCGACTGCGGCGCCGGTCCCGCCGAGGGCGAGGACGGAGAGGAGGAGGGTTGTCTTGGCGGTCGTACGCGCAGCCTTGTGCGGAACGTCGACAAGCGGATTCGCTGGCGCACCGCGATGTCGCGGGGCACGATGAACGGGCTTGGTCACGGGCTCTCATTCGGGGGCTGAGGCATTACAGACCCGCAAACAATGCATGAGCACCAACCTCGTATCAAACCGGACGCACCGTTTGTAGGTCAGAAATGACCGTCCTGAGCATCACTTTCGTAACACGAGTCACAACAATCACAACGGCCCCAGACCTTACCGGTCTGGGGCCGTTGACGTGACAATGATTACGGCATCACGGGACCACGTTCTCCAGCATCTCGGTGACGAGCGCGGCGATCGGCGAGCGCTCGGAGCGGGTCAGGGTGACGTGGGAGAAGAGCGGGTGGCCCTTCAGCTTCTCGATCACCGCGACCACCCCGTCGTGGCGTCCGACCCGGAGGTTGTCGCGCTGGGCGACGTCGTGGGTGAGCACGACCTTCGAGTTGGCGCCGATGCGGGAGAGCACCGTCAGGAGCACGTTGCGCTCCAGCGACTGCGCCTCGTCGACGATCACGAACGAGTCGTGGAGCGACCGGCCGCGGATGTGGGTCAGCGGCAGCACCTCCAGCATGCCCCGGTCGATGATCTCGTCGATCACGTCCTGCGTGGTGACCGCGGAGAGCGTGTCGAAGACCGCCTGGCCCCACGGCGACATCTTCTCGCCCTCGGTGCCGGGGAGGTAGCCGAGCTCCTGGCCGCCGACGGCGAAGAGCGGGCGGAAGATCAGCACCTTCTTGTGCTGGTTGCGCTCCATGACCGCCTCCAGGCCCGCGCACAGCGCCAGCGCGGACTTCCCGGTGCCGGCCCGGCCACCGAGGGAGACGATGCCGACCTCGGGGTCGAGCAGCATCTCGAGCGCGATCCGCTGCTCCGCGGAGCGGCCGTGGATCCCGAAGACCTCCCGGTCCCCGCGGACGAGGTGGACCTGCTTGTCGGGACCGACCCGGCCCAGGGCGGTGCCGCGGTCCGACATCAGCACCAGACCGGTGTGGCAGGGCAGGTCGCGGGCCGTGTCGAGCTCGAGGACGCCGTCGTCGTAGAGCTCGTCGAGGGCCGCGGAGGCGACGTCCAGCTCGGCCATCCCGGAGTAGCCCGGGTCGGAGTCGTTGATCCGCTCACCGCGGTAGTCCTCGGCCTTCAGCCCGACCGCGGACGCCTTGATCCGCATCGGCAGGTCCTTGGAGACCAGGGTGACGTCGAGCCCGTCGCCCTTCAGGTTGCGCGCGACCGCGAGGATCCGGGTGTCGTTGTCGCCGAGCCGGAATCCGCTCGGCAGCGAGGACGGGTCGGTGTGGTTGAGCTCGACACGGATGGTGCCGCCCTCCTCGCCGACCGGGACCGCCGTGTCCAGGCGGCCGTGGGTGATCCGCAGCCCGTCGAGCTGCCTGAGTGCGGAGCGGGCGAAGTAGCCCAGCTCCGGATGGTGCCGCTTTCCCTCCAGCTCGGTGATCACCACCACCGGGAGCACGACCTGGTGCTCGGCGAAGCGCGTCATGGCCTTCGGGTCCGAGAGCAGGACGCTGGTGTCGAGAACGAACGTACGCACTGAAGGCGCCTCGCTCTCGGAGGGCGAAGACTCCGACGCCGGTGTCGGAGCGGCCGACGCATCGGCCTCGGTGACATGCTCGTTCGTGGTTGGGTTGGCCACGCGGATCACCTCTCGCGACCGGCTCATACACCCATGAGTCCGGTCATTTCATCACTAATCAGATGGACCGGACGGTGGACCGTCAGTCGGGGTGCCGACCGCCTCACACCCGTCGGGATCGATGAGATCCTGACGCAGGTTCGGTTCGTGACTACTCACGTAACGGGCCTCCAGGTGCGACGGGAATTTGTTCCCCGCCGTTGGTACAACGCTACGACGCCGGACCAACGG
Source organism: Nocardioides sp. YIM B13467 (assembly GCF_042788075.1). Lineage (NCBI taxonomy): Bacteria > Bacillati > Actinomycetota > Actinomycetes > Propionibacteriales > Nocardioidaceae > Nocardioides > Nocardioides sp. YIM B13467. The sequence goes on along the minus strand of NZ_JBHZPJ010000046.1, from coordinate 2,981,941 downwards.
TCCGTGGCAACACGAACGATTTTTCTTTGTGAACTCCTGGTGACACCACCGAATTGTTCCGGCCAGTGGTCAGGACAGCGGTCACCTTCCGAGGCGACGCTCGCGCTGGGCGTAGGCGCGCAGGGCCCGCAGGAAGTCGGTGCGCCGGAAGTCGGGCCAGTAGGCCTCGCAGAAGTAGAACTCCGACTTCGCGCTCTGCCACAGCAGGAATCCGCCCAGGCGCTGCTCCCCCGACGTACGGATCACCAGGTCGGGGTCGGGCTGGCCCTTGGTGTAGAGGTGATCGGCGATGTGCTCGACGTCGATGATCTGGGCGAGCTCCTCCAGCGAGGTGCCGCGGGTGGCGTGCTCGTTGAGCAGGGCGCGTACGGCGTCGGCGATCTCGCGGCGGCCGCCGTAGCCGACCGCGACGTTGACCAGCATCCCGTCGACGTCCCGGGTCGCCTCCTCGGCGGCCTTGAGGCGCTGGGACAGCCAGTCGGGCAGGAGGTCGAGCGCGCCGACGGGGTGCAGCCGCCAGCGGCGTACGTCCGCCAGCGAGTCGACCGCGTCGGCGATGATCTCGAGGAGCGGGGCCAGCTCGTCGGCGGGGCGGTTGAGGTTGTCGGTGGAGAGCAGCCACAAGGTGACCACCTCGATGCCGATCTCGTCACACCAGGTGAGCAGCGGCTCGATGTTGGCCGCGCCGGCCCGGTGGCCGTGGGCGGTCGACTGGCCGACCTCCTTGGCCCAGCGACGGTTGCCGTCGAGCATCACCCCGACGTGCTTGGGCAGCTTGGAGGCATCGAGCTTGCGGAGCATCCGCGCCTCGTAGGCCGGGTAGAGAACCCGCCGTACGCCTTCCTTCCAGTCTGCCACGTGCAGAAGCGTATCGGCGCCGTGCCCACATCTCCCAGCGGGACGGGGTTCACCCGATCTTCAGGTCGAGCCGATAGTCTTGACCGTTATGAGCGAGATGACGGACGCGATGCGCGTCAAGGTCGGCACGATCACCGACTCGGTCTCCTCGACCGTTCACGAGGCCCTCCCGAAGTTGCGCGGCTGGATCCATCTGGCCACCGCACCGCTCACGCTCGCGGCCGGCATCGTCCTCATCGTGCTGGCGCCTGCGGGAGCGCCGCGGGTCGGCGCGGCAGTGTTCACCATGGCCGCGCTCCTGCTCTTCACCGTCTCCGCGGTCTACCACCGGGTCAACGCTCTCGGTCGGTGGAACGAGCGGTGGTACACGATCATGAAGCGCTGGGACCACGCGAACATCATGCTGATGATCGCGGGCTCCTACACGCCGTTCTCGCTGCTGCTGCTCGACGGCGTCACCCAGATCGTGCTGCTCTCGGTGGTGTGGACCGGTGCGATCCTCGGTGTGCTGTTCCGGGTCTTCTGGAACGACGCCCCGCGCTGGCTGTACGTCCCCAACTACATCGCGCTCGGCTGGGCGGCGATCTTCTTCATCCCGTCGTTCTTCACCGGCGCCGTGGCGCTCGGCGTCGGCATCGGGATCGCCACCTTCACGCTGATCTGTGTCGGCGGCGCGCTCTACACCGCCGGCGGCGTCATCTACGGCTTCAAGCGCCCCAACCCCTGGCCGCGATGGTTCGGCTTCCACGAGGTCTTCCACACCTTCACGATCCTGGCATTCGTCGCGCACTACACGGGCGTCTCGCTGGCGACGTACTCGCTGCGCTGAGGCTGAGCCTGGGCGCGTGCCGCGGCCGCGTGCCGGGCGAGCACCGCGGTGAGGATGCCGGTGACGGCGAAGAGCGCGCCCAGCACCATCCAGCCGCCGGTGCCGTGGTCGATCGCGGTGGCGGTCACCACCAGCGGCGCGAGCATGTGCGCCAGCGCGTAGCCCATCTGACTCACGCCCTGGTAGGCACCGGCCCGCTCCTGGTCGGCGAGCTCGAAGGCCAGCCCCCAGCTGCCCGCCTCGCCACGCGTCTCGGCTGCCGAGGCGGCCAGCGCGGCGAGCAGCAGCAGGCACGTGGCGAACACGGGGCCCGCATAGGCCGCCCCCGCGAAGAGCAGGCAGGCGGCGAGCAGCAGGAACCCGGCGCCTCTCACAGCTCGACCCGCCGTGGCGATGTCATGGGTGCCGCGCGAGGCCCGCACCTGGAAGAGCGCGACGTAGACGGTGTTCACCACCAGGAGCAGCGAGACGAGGACGGTCGGCGCGTCGGTATGGTCGGCCACCCAGAGCGGCACCCCGATCGAGGTCACCCCGAAGTGGATCGCCATCACCCCGCTGAGCACGGTCGCGGTCACATAGGTGCGGTCGCGCAACGGCGAGGGTCCCGCGGCCACCGTCGGCCCGGAGCCGGCGTCCATGCACGCGGCCAGGCCGGCGACCCGGCGCCTGAGCCCGATGAGCGGCACCGCCGCGAGCGTGGTGAGCACCCCGACGAGCACCATCGTGGTGCGATAGGCGGCCCCGGTGTCCACCGCCAGCGCCAGTGCGGCGAGTAGGGTGCCCACCCCGATCATCACGTTCATGACCACGCGCAGCCGGGCACGTACGGCGACCCGGTCGGGGCCGTCGAACCAGCGCGCGACCAGCGTCGACTGGGCGCTCGACTGGAAGCCTCGCGAGGCCGAGACCCACGTCGCGACCAGCACGAACGCGACCACGTCGCGCGCCAGGGCGTAGGCGAGCAGGGCGATGCCGTAGCTCGCCATCGCCCACAGCTGCACCCGATCGGCGCCCCACCGGTCGCTGAGGCGCCCGCCTGCGTACGTCGCCACGACTCCGACTCCCCCGGCAACGGTCAGGCCGATGCCGACGGTCACCGCCGAGAGGCCGATCGTGCGGGTGAAGTAGAGCGCGCTGACCGCGAAGAACATGCCGCGGGCGAGCGAGAGGGCGGCGACGGCGCCGACGAGCGGGCGCTCGACCGGGTCGCTGGGAAGGCGAATCACGGGTCCAGTTGTCGCACCTCCCGCCCGCGCGCACTAACGATGTAGCGTATTGCTTCATGATCAGGTACGAGCTGGCCGGTCCCGACCTGAGCGAGGTCCGGTTCGCCATCTCGCCGCTCAACGAGCTCACCCTCTCGTTGCGAGCGCTGCGCGACCCCGGCCGGTTCCCGCTCCACCTGCCCTGGCTCCGCACGGTCCGCGCCGCGGACCTGGATCGCGAGACCCTGCTGGCACTGACCAACGAGCGACTCTGGACCCCCGACTTCCTCAACCCGCGACCACGCAACCCGCTCGCCCGGCTCGAGGACGAGCTCGAGGTGATCGCCGCGACCTCGCCCCAGCGCGTACGCGCCGATCTCGACGCGGTCCACTTCGACAGCGGCCCGCCGGCGATCCTGAGCGGACGGCCACAGGTGGTGTTGCGCCGCGTCCTCACCGCACTGCGCGGCTACTGGGACGCCTGCTTCGAACCGCACTGGCAGCGGATGCGAGCGGTGCTGGAGGCCGACATCGTCCATCGCGGCCGGACGATCGTCCACTCCGGCATGGCGTCGATGTTCGCCGGTATCTCGCCGCGAGTCACCCTCTCCGACGACCTCCTCACGATCCGGCTCACCACGTCGAAGGTCGACTATCGGCGTACGACCGCGGGCGACGGGCTCACCCTGGTGCCCACCCTGTTCACCCGCAACCCGTCGACGCCGATCTCGCCCGAGGAGCCGCCGGTCATGTTCTACCCGGCACGTGGCCTCGGCACGCTGTGGACCAGCGACCGGCCGCAGGCGCCGCGGGCGCTGCGCGACCTCATCGGCGAGACCCGATCCGGGCTCCTGACCCTGCTGGAGGCTCCGGCCTCGTCGACCGAGCTGGCCGTACGCCTCGGGGTGACCCCCACGGCCGTCAACCAGCATCTGCGGGCGATGCGCGCCGCGGGGCTGCTGACCTCGGCCCGCCACGGCCGGTCGGTNGTCGGTGTCGGGTATGAGGCGCTCGGTCGTTGGCACCCCGCGGCGCTGAGTCCCGCAGGGGGCCCAGCGCCTTGCGGGGAGATCAGGTGGCGTCGGAGTCCAGGGTGATCTTGGCGCTCTGCTCCTTGCCGTCGCGAGACCAGGTCACCTCGACCTCGTCGCCGGGGCGATAGGAGCGGACGGTGGCGACCAGCGAGTCGGAGCCGTTGATCTGGTGGTCGTCGACCTTGGTGATCGTGTCACCCTTCTTCAGCCCGGCCTTCTCGGCGGCGCTGTCCGCGGTGACCTCCTGCACGACAGCACCGGTGACGGTGGTCTCACCGGACTGGGCGGGGGAGCTGTCGCCCACCGAGATCCCCATCCGGGCGTGGGTGGCCTCGTCTCCAGCCTTGAGCTGGTCGATGATCGGGAGCACCTCGTCGATCGGGATCGCGAAGCCGAGGCCGATGGAGCCGGCCTCCTCGCTGGACGAGGAGTTGGACCTGATCGAGGCGTTGATGCCGACGACGTTGCCGTTCATGTCGACCAGTGCCCCACCGGAGTTGCCGGGGTTGATGGCGGCGTCGGTCTGGATCGCCGGGTAGACGGTCGCGTTGCCGGAGGAGTCCGACCCGACGTTGACCGGGCGGTCCAGGGCGCTGACGATGCCGGTGGTGACGGTCGAGTCCAGGCCGTACGGCGACCCGATCGCGACCACGTCCTGCCCGACCACGAGGTTGCTGGACTTGCCGATCGTCGCCGGGGTGAGGCCGGAGACGTTCTCGGCCTGGATCACCGCGGTGTCGGTGAGCGGGTCGGTGCCGACCACCTTGGCCGCGGCCGAGGTGCCGTCGCTGAAGTCGACGGTGATCGAGGAGCCCTGCTGCTGCTCCTGCCCCTGCTGGTCCTGGTCGGGAGAGCCGGGGAAGCCGGGGTTGGTCTCCTGAGCTCTCTCGGAGGAGAGGTCGACGACGTGGTTGTTGGTCAGAATCAGCCCGTCGGAGGAGAGGATGATCCCCGAACCCGACCCGCTGCCGGCCTGGGTGGAGACCTCGATCTTGACCACCGACGGCAGCACCTTGGCCGCCACCTTCTCGGCGGTGCCCTCAGGTGCGTCGCTGTCGACGACCTGGGAGCCGGTCGCCGAGCTGCCGCCGTTCCGGGCGCCGTCGTCCTGGGTCGAGTAGAACAGTGCCGCGCCACCGAAGCCGGCTCCGCCGCCGAGCACGAGGGCGCCGACGAGTGCCGTGGCGGCGAGCGTGGCCCGGCGCGCCTTCGGCTTGGGGGTAGTGGCGAGGGCCGCCGGGGCCGTCGACAGGACTGCGGTCGGAGCCACCCCGGGAGGCGGTGTGGTCGGGGCGGCGGGGGGCGGAGTCGTCGCGATTGCGTCGGCGCCTGGCGGCGCCCACTGCGGCGGGGTCCCACCGGGCTGCTGCTGAGGAGTGGGTTCGGTCATGTCATTCAGTGTGCTCAGCGTCGCTGTGAACCTGCTGAGACTGGGCTATGCGGTCTCGAAGAGATGCCTCAGGATCCGGCGAGAAGGCCGACGACCGGGGCGAAGGCCTCCATCAGCTCGTCGCCGACCAGGACGTAGGAGACGCCCAGCCGTGCCCGGCGCTCGCGGAGCTGGTCGGCCATCTCCTCTGCAGAGCCGCTGACGACGCCGACCGCGCCCTGCGCGGCGAGCGCGGCGGGGTCGAGCCGTCCTGCCAGATAGCGCGGTACGGCGTCGCCCACGGCCATCAGGTTCATGTTGAGCTCGGCGGTGCCGCCGTCGGGGCGGTCGGCGGAGCGTACCTGGTCGACTGCGGTGCGCACGGCTGACTCCTCGGCGTCGAAGGGGACCCCGAGGGCGGCGATGTCGGCGTGCTCGCCTGCGATCCGCAGCATCCGCGGGCCACCGCCGGCGACCAGGATCGGCACCTGCTGGGGTGCGGTCCCGTAGGGGAGCACCGAGGCCTCGACAGCGCGGTGGTGGGGTCCGTCGACGGTGACGGTCTCACCGGCCAGGAGCCTCTTGATGATGCCGATCGACTCGACGAGCCGGTCGACGCGTACGCCTGGCCGGTCGAAGCCCAGCCCCAGCATCGCGTTCTCCCGGGCCGAGTCGGGGCGCCCGGCGCCGAGGCCCAGCTCGAAGCGGCCGCCCGAGAGCACGGAGAGCGTGGCCGACTCCTTGGCGACCTGGACGGGGTGGCGGAAGTCGTTGGCCAGGACGTACGTCCCGACGTGGAGCCTCGTGGTCACCGCCGCGGCGGCCGCCAGGGCGGGGAAGACGGCGTGGCCGAAGGACACGTTGTCCGGCATGACGAGCGTGTCGTAGCCCGCGCTCTCGACGCGGTGGGCGAGGTCGGTCCAGGCGGCGCCCGTGGGCGCCTGAGCCGCGACGACGCCGAAGCGGAAGGGTCTGGTCTCAGGTGTGGTGGTCATGCCTCCAGGCTGGTCCTGGGGGAGCGTGAGCGGATCCGCTCACCGGCGACCGCGGCGTACGCAGATCCGCGCAGCCCTATTCGGCCTCGATCCGCAGGGTCACCTGCTTGAGCAGGGCCGCCAGCTCCGTACGCCGCTCCGGACTCAGTGTCTCCAGCAGCCTGGTCTCGGCCTCGCCGCGCAGGTCCATCGCCCGCCGCCAGATCTCGATGCCGGCCTTGGTCGCCTCGATGCTGATCTTGCGGCGGTCCTCGACCGATGCCGTACGCCGCAACCACCCGGCCTTCTCCATGCTGTCCAGCCGGCCCGTCATCCCGGCCGGGCTGATCCCCAGATCCTTCGCGAGAGCCGTGGGGGAGGCGTGCCCAGGGGTGTCACGGATCATCAGCTCGTGCAGCGTCATGTATTCGAAGTCGGCGAGGCCGACCGCGCCCGCCGCGTCGGCACGGGCGTCATTGAAGAACTTCGAGATTTGCCCGATCCGCACGGTGATCGCCTCGATCTCGTCGTCGAAGTCGATGTCGAGCCAGTGGTCGCGCCACCGCGCTACGTGACGGTCGGCACCGTCCTCCGTGAGGTCGTCGCCGGACGTCTCAGAGGGTCGCAACTCGGGCATGATCCGATCCTACCTTTCGCCGGCTGATAATTCGCTGGCGAATAGTTCGCCAGCGAAGTACCTTGGGGACATGACCGTCACGACCGATCCACCGACCGACCCGCCGACCGGGCGTCGTTCGCCGCTGCGGCACCGCAACTTCCGCCGGCTCGTGACCGGGACGGCGGCCTCGTCGCTGGGCAACGCGATCACGCCGGTCGCGCTGGCGTTCGCGGTGCTCGACCTCGGCGGGACCGTCACCCAGCTGGGCATCGTGGAGGCCGTCTTCGCGACCTGCCAGGTGGTGACCACGCTGGCCGGGGGAGTGCTCGGCGACCGGGTCTCGCGCAAGGTGATGATGGAAGGAACGGCGGCGATCAGTGCCGTGGTGGCCGGTGCGCTGGCCGCGACGGTGATCCTCGGGATCGCGACGATCCCGTCGATCGCGGTGATGGGTGGCCTCGCGGGCATCGTCGCCGCGCTCAACCAGCCCTCCGCGATGGCGATGACCAAGGTCGTCGTGCCCGCGGAGGATCTCGGCGCCGCCGTCTCGCTCCGGTCGCTGCTCCAGACCACCGCCTCGACCATCGGCTACGCCCTGGGCGGGGTGCTCGTCGCGGCGGTCGGCCCCGGCTGGGCGATCACGGTCGACGCGCTCACCTTCGCCGTCGCCGCCGTCGCGTACGCCGGCATGCGTGTGCCCCATGAGCGCCCGCCCCACAAGGCATCGATGCTCGGCGACCTGGCCGAGGGCTTCCGCGAGGTGATGCGGCACTCGTGGCTGTGGTTCCTCATCCTGCAGGCGCTGCTCTACCACCTGTTCTGGTCGGGGGCGCACAGCGTGCTCGGACCGATCGTGGTCGGCGAGGGCATCGGCCGGGCATCGTGGGGCTTCGCGCTCGCCGCCCTGATGGCGGGCTTCATCGTCGGCGGCCTGTTCTGCCTGAGATTCCGTCCACGCCGGCTGCTCTCCGTCGGCGTGTTCTTCCTCGCGATGACCGGTCTCTTCCCGATCTCGATGGCGGTCTCCGACACGCTCTGGCCGATCCTCCTCGGCGCGTTCCTGCACGGGTTCGGGCTGCAGGTCTTCGACATCTTCTGGCAGATCGCGATCCAGCAGGAGATCCCCGAGGAGAAGCTCTCCCGGGTCTACTCCTTCGACATCGTCGGCTCGTTCGTCGCCCGTCCCCTCGGGCTCGCGCTCGTCGGCCCGGTCGCCGTCGCGGTGGGCTTCGACACCTGGCTCCTCGTGGTCGCCGCGGTGATCTCCGGCAGCGCCCTGTTGTCGATCTCCTTCGCGGGCGTACGTCGTCTGGAGCGCACGCCCGACCAGGTCTAGAGCGGGAGGCCGAGCGCTACCAGGTCCTTGCGGAGCTGCTCGGCCCCGGTGAACTGGATCGCGTGCATGCCCAGCGCCGCGGCGGCGGCCACATTGGCGACGCTGTCGTCGATGAACACCAGCCGGTCCAACGGCATCCCGGCGCGCTCGGAGACGAGCCGGTAGATCGCCGGGTCGGGCTTGGCCAGGCGCACCTCACCGGAGACGACGACGTCGCCGAGCAGCTCGATCACGTCGTACGTCGACGGAGCATGCGGGTAGAGCTCGGCCGACCAGTTGGTCAGTCCGAGCTGGGGGAAGCCGGCCGCGGCGAGCTCGCGGACCATCTCATGGGTGCCGGGGACCGGCCCCAGCAGGGAGAGCGGGAAGTTGTCGACGTACGCCGCTCCGGCGCTGAGCCACTGGGGCGCGTCGCCCTCGAGGACGGCGAGTGCCTGTGCCCAGGTCCGGCCAGCGTCCTGGACATGGTTCCACGACCGGAAGTCGTAGGACTCCAGGAACGCGCGGGCGTCGGCGTCCCCGACTCCCGCCGCGATCGCCGGGAGCGGGTCCCAGCGGATGAGGACGTTCCCGAAATCCCAGACGACCCCATCCACCACAGGGGTGGACGGGGTCTGCGTGCCGGGGACCGTCACGCCCAGCGAACGTCGCGCGGGACGAAGGTGAGTCCGCGCTCGCCGGTGTAGATCTGCTTCGGACGGGCGATCTTCTGCTCCTTGTCCTGGACGAGCTCCAGCCACTGGGAGAGCCAGCCCGGCGTACGCCCGATGGCGAACAGCACGGTGAACATCTCCGGCGGGAACTCCAGGGCCTCGTAGATCAGGCCGGAGTAGAAGTCGACGTTCGGGTAGAGCTTGCGCTTGACGAAGTACTCGTCCTCGAGCGCGATCTTCTCCAGCTCCATCGCGATGTTGAGCAGCGGGTTGGTGCCCGTGACCTCGAAGACGTTGAGCGCCTGCTGCTTGATGATCGTCGCGCGCGGGTCGTAGTTCTTGTAGACCCGGTGGCCGAAGCCCATCAGCCGCTCGTTGCCGGCCTTGACGCCCTCGATGAAGGCGGGGATGTTCTCCACCTTGCCGATGCGGCGCAGCATCCGGAGCACGGCCTCGTTGGCGCCGCCGTGGAGCGGGCCGAAGAGGGCACCGACGCCGGCGGCCACCGAGGAGTAGGGGTCGACCTGGGTCGAGCCCACGCTGCGGACGGCGTTGGCCGAGGCGTTCTGCTCGTGGTCGGCGTGCAGGATGAAGAGCGTGTCGAGCGCCTTCTCGATGCGGTCGTCCGAGGCGTACTTGCTCTCGCTCATCTTGAAGAGCATGGAGAGGAAGTTGCCGGTGTAGGACAGGTCGTTGTCCGGGTAGACGTACGGCTTGCCCTGCGCGTGCCGGAACGCCCACGCGCCCAGCGTCGGCATCTTGGCGATCAGTCGGATGATCTGCAGACGACGGTTGTCGGGGTCGGAGATGTTCGCGGCGTCCGGGTAGAACGTCGACATCGCACCGACCGACGCCATGAGCATGCCCATCGGGTGGGCGTCATAGCGGAAGCCCTGCATGAACTCCTTGATGTTCTCGTGCACGAACGTGTGGAAGGTGATCTCGTGCACCCACGCGTCGTACTCCTCCTTGGTCGGCAGCGCGCCGTGGACCAGGAGATAGGAGACCTCCAGGAAGCTCGACTTCTCGGCGAGCTGCTCGATGGGATAGCCCCGATACTCGAGCACGCCCTTGTCACCGTCGATGAAGGTGACGGAAGATCGGCAGGAAGCGGTGTTGACGAAGCCGGGGTCATAGACGGCCAGGCCAGGACCTTCTTCTTGGGTGGCCGGGTCAGCGGCCTTGATCTTCCCCAGGTCGGCGGCGCGGATGGTGCCGTCGGTGATCGGGATGTCGTACTCCACCCCGGTGCGGTTGTCACGCACTGTTAGAGATTCGGTCACGATCAGCAACGGTAACCCTCTTGAAATCCCCTACGTAACTCGGCGTCCCACCAATTGGCCGATTTCGACTCAGAGCCGGAACCTGTCCCGCGCCGGTTTGGTGTCGCCGGAGGGCTCCTCGTCGCCGAACCGGGTCAGCGCATCGCGCAGCCGATGGAGGTCGAGAGCGGTCTGCACCGACCGCTCGTTGAGGGTGTCGTCCTCTCCTCGGAGCGCACGCAGCGCATCCTGGACCTCGGTCTCGCTCGGCTCCCCGGTCATGGGGACATAATCTAGGTGCCCGGACCAAGACTCGCCTAGTGCGGATCGTCCACGACCTGCTGTTCGGTGCCGTGGGCCACACGCCACAGCAGCAGCGTGACCGCCGCGCGCTGCCGTCCCCGCCCCTTGGTGGGCGAGTAGCCGAGCTGGCCACCCAGCCAGGTCAGCCGCTCCTGCAGCGTCGAATGGTGCACGTGGAGCATCGCGGCCGACTGCCTCAGACTCGGCTGGTCGAGCACCGCATGGAGCGTCTCCACGACCCACGGATGTCCGGCGAGCAGCTCGTCCAGACGTCGTACGTCGCCCACCCCCGCCGCCTCGCCGGCGCTGATCCGCTCGGCGATGACGGCAAGTGCCCCGAGGTCGTCGTAGCGGACCATCGCGGGCGCGAGGCCACCGACGTCGGCGGCCAGCCGGAGGGCCGTACGTGCCTGCTCCAGCGCGGTCGGAAGCTGCAGCGGGTCGGGGGCGACGGCGGCGCCCGCGCGGACGCCCTCCGGGATGGTGGGCGTGCCGGGAAGCAGTGCGACCACCAGGGCGCCGACCGTGCTGATCAGCGTCGCTCGCAGGTGGGCCGAGGTGCTCAGCACGACCGTGACCGGGCCGCTCAGGCCGAGCCGGGCGACCGCGTCCCGCCGGTCGGCGTCGGTCGCGTCGGGGTCGCACGCGATCCTGACCAGCCCGCTCGTCGAGGGATCGGACGCGCCCGTGCTGAGCGCCTGCAGAGCGCGGGCGGCACGCTCGAGGATGAGCGCGTCGAGCGGGCCGTCGTCCCCGGTGCGCTCGAGCCAGAGCCAGGAGCCGGGCTGCCCGGGGATCGGCTCGTGACGCCAGCCGCCCTCGGCCTCGCCGGTCAGCGCGCGGCCGTCGGCCGCGAACCGCTTGACGAGGCCGCGCGCGGCGTCGTGGAGGCCCGCGGGGGAGCCGGCCAGCGCCGCCGCGGCGCGCACGACCGCGGCCGTCGACGTCCGCTCGTCCACGAGCCGGTCGAAGTGGTCGATGACGCGCAGCGCACTGGCCGTGTCGTCATCGACCACCTCGAGCTTGCCGATCAGATCTCGCACCTGGAACCTCCCCCGCCACTATCGCCCACGGGACGCGAGCGGGCCAGGGGATCAGGCCTCGAGTGCTCTGCGGATGAACTCCTCACGCGTCGCGACCGAGGCGCGAGAGAGCGCCGTGTGTCCGGCCATCAGGTCGAACCCGTGGAATCCGCCGCCCCACATGTGGAGATCGACGCTGACACCGGCCTCGGACAGCCGGCGTGCGTAGGTCAGCGTCTCGTCGCGGAACGACTCCGCCGAGCCGGTGTCGATGTAGGTCCGCGGGAGGCCGGTGAGGTCCTCGGCACGTGCCGGCGCGGCGTACGGCGAGACGTCCGGACCGCCGCGGCGCTCGCCGAGCAGCGCCGTCCAGCCGAACAGGTTGGAGTTGCGGTCCCAGACCCCCTCCTCGTCGAGCATGCGGCTGCTGTGGGTCTCGAGGCGGTCGTCGAGCATCGGGCAGATGAGGATCTGGTGGCTCAGCCTCGGGAAGGCCCGGTCCCGGGCGAGCAGGGCCGTGCCGGCGGCGAGACCCCCACCGGCGCTGGCTCCCGCGATGATGATGCGCTCGGGGTCGATGCCGAGCTCCGCGGCGTTCTTCGCGGTCCAGACGAGGCCGGCGTAGCAGTCCTCCACGGGAGCAGGGTCCGGGTGCTCGGGTGCGAGGCGGTACTCGACGGACACCACCACGGCGTTGCCCTCGGCCACCTGCGGCAGGAAGGTCTCCACGCCGAAGCTGCGGTCGCCGACCACCATCCCGCCGCCGTGGGTGTGGTAGACCGCCGGGCGCGGGGCGCCGTCGGCGGTGGGCCTCAGGATCAGCAGGGTGATGTCCGGAGCGCCCTCGGGACCGGGGACCTGTCGCTCCTCGACCTGGACCGCACCGCCTACGGTCAGGTCGACCGGGTCCATGCCGGGGAAGCCCTCCGCGGTCTGCTGCCGCACCGCGGCAAGGTTCTCCGCCGAGAACGTCGGGAGGGCCTGGCGTACCGCCTCGAGGACCGGCACGAGCTCGGGATCGAACGGCGGTCGGACGGGGGTGTCGGGGAAGATCTGGTCGGCGGTCTGCTCGGTCATGGGGGTGCTCCTTCGGTGAACGGGGGTGGATCCAGCCTCCTCCCGGCGCCGCCGGTCACGGTACCCGGCCTGTGGCGGGAATCACATCGACTGCCCCCGCCATCCGGCGGGCCGGGCTCTGCGAGAAACCGATGTGCGGTCGAGGGGTACGCCGGGGGAGAATGGGTGACCTCATGTCCGAGTCCGACCAGCCCGCCGCCACTTCCGTCGCGATCACCTACCCTGCCGAGCTCCCGGTCACCCAGCGCCGCGAGGACATCGCCGCGGCCATCCGTGACCACCAGGTCGTGATCGTCGCCGGTGAGACCGGGTCGGGAAAGACGACCCAGCTGCCGAAGATCTGCCTGGAGCTCGGGCGCGGGTCCGCCGGACTGATCGGGCACACCCAGCCGCGGCGGATCGCGGCCCGGTCGGTGGCCGAGCGGATCGCCTCCGAGCTCGGCACCGAGCTCGGTGACCTGGTCGGCTATCAGGTGCGGTTCATGGACAAGTCCTCGGCCGCCTCGCGGATCAAGCTGATGACCGACGGGATCCTGCTCGCCGAGCTGCAGCGCGACCGCGACCTGCGCCGCTACGACACGATCATCATCGACGAGGCCCACGAGCGCTCGCTGAACATCGACTTCCTGCTCGGCTACCTGCGCCGGCTGCTGCCCCGGCGCCCGGATCTGAAGCTGATCATCACCTCCGCGACGATCGACCCGGAGCGGTTCGCGGCCCACTTCGCCGACCCGCGTTCGGGGGATCCCGCGCCGATCATCGAGGTCTCCGGCCGCACCTATCCGGTCGAGGTCCGCTACCGGCCGCTGATGGAGCTCTCCGAGGAGGACGAGGAGGGCGAGGTCGTCGTTCGCGACCAGACCGAGGCCATCGTCGACGCGGTCAAGGAGCTCTCGGCCGAGGGACCGGGCGACGTCCTCGTCTTCCTTCCCGGTGAGCGGGAGATTCGGGACGCGGCCGACGCGCTGTCGGATGCGCTCGGGCTGAACAAGGGGCGCTCCGGGACGGGTCTGGTCGAGATCATCCCGTTGTTCTCGCGGTTGTCGGCCGCCGACCAGCATCGCGTCTTCTCGCCCCACACCGGCCGCCGGATCGTGCTCGCGACCAACGTCGCCGAGACCTCGCTGACGGTCCCCGGGATCAAGTACGTCGTCGACACCGGTGTCGCCCGGATCTCGCGCTACTCCGCCCGCACCAAGGTGCAGCGGCTGCCCATCGAGCCGATCTCGCAGGCCTCGGCGAACCAGCGGTCGGGACGTACGGGCCGGGTCGAGGCGGGCATCGCGATCCGGCTCTACTCCGAGGAGGACTATCTCGGACGGCCGGAGTTCACCGACCCGGAGATCCTGCGCACCAACCTGGCCTCGGTCATCCTGCAGATGGCCTCGCTCGGGCTGGGAGACATCGCCCGGTTCCCGTTCGTGGAGGCGCCGGACCGGCGCAACATCACCGCCGGCGTACAGCTTCTCGAGGAGCTCGGCGCGATGCGGGGGCAGCGGCTGACCAAGCTGGGCCGCCGGCTGGCCAGGCTGCCGATCGACCCGCGGCTGGCCCGGATGGTCCTCGAGGCCGAGCGGCTCGGGTGCGTACGCGACGTCATCGTCGTCGCCGCCGCGCTCTCGCTCCAGGACCCGCGTGAGCGGCCGGGGCAGGACCACCCCAAGGAGCAGGCGCAGGCCGACCAGCTGCACGCGCGGTTCAAGGACGAGACCTCCGACTTCCTCACCTGGCTCAACCTGTGGCGCTACCTCAAGCAGCAGCAGCACGAGCTCTCCTCCAGCGCGTTCCGGCGGCTGTGCAAGCGGGAGTTCCTGCACTACGTACGCGTCCGGGAGTGGCAGGACCTGGAGTCGCAGCTGCGTCAGGTGTGCCGGGAGATGAAGATCGACCTCGGCAAGGGACACCGCGACGTCATCGAAGCCGGCGAAGACGCAGGCGAGGACAAGGTCGCGTACGACGCTGACGGGATCCACCAGGCGCTGCTCTCCGGGCTGCTCTCCCACATCGGGGCGCTGGAGGAGCGAGACAAGAAGGCGGAGGCGGCGGCCGGACGTGACCGCCGGCGACCGGGTCCGCGGGAGTACGAGGGCGCCCGCGGCGCGAAGTTCGCGATCTTCCCCGGCTCGGCCCTGCACCGGAAGAACCCGCAGTTCGTGATGTCGGCGGAGCTGGTCGAGACCTCCCGGCTCTGGGCCCGGCAGAACGCCTCGATCAAGCCCGAGTGGGCCGAGAGCCTCGGCCGTGACCTGGTCAAACGCACCTACTCCGAGCCGCACTGGTCCATGAAGCGCGCCTCGGTGATGGCGCGGGAGAAGGTGACCCTCTACGGCGTGCCGCTGGTCGCCGACCGTCCCGTCGCCTTCGGCAAGATCGATCCCGAGCTCTCGCGCGAGCTCTTCATCAGGCATGCCCTGGTCTACGGCGAGTGGCGTACGAATCACCGCTTCCTCCGCGACAACGCGAAGCTCGTCGAGGAGGCCGAGGAGCTCGAGCACCGCGCCCGGCGCCGCGACATCGTGGTCGACGAGCACGCGCTCTTCGACTTCTACGACCGCCGGCTGCCGGCCACGATCGTCTCCGGGGCCCACTTCGACCAGTGGTGGAAGCAGGCCCGGCGGGAGACGCCCGACCTGCTCACCTTCGAGCTGTCGATGCTCACCAACGACGCCGCGGGAGAGGTGACCGAGAGCGACTTCCCGGCCGAGTGGGACGCGGGGCCGCTCATGTTCTCGCTGAGCTACCACTTCGAGCCGGGCGCGGCCGATGACGGACTGACGATCGACGTACCCGTCGCCACGCTCAACCGCGTCGGCGCCGACGACTTCTCCTGGCTGGTGCCGGGGCTGCGCGAGGAGCTGGTGACCGCGCTGATCCGGTCGCTTCCCAAGCCGCTGCGGGTCAGCTTCGTGCCTGCTCCCGACAAGGCGCGCGCCTTCCTGAAGGAGACCCCGCCGGGGGAGGAGCCGCTGCTGACCGCGCTGGAGCGCTGGGCGCGCTCGACAGCGGGCGTACACATCCCTCGCGAGGCCTGGGACTGGACCAAGGTGCCCGAGCACCTGCGCCCGACCTACCGGGTCGTCGGCGAGGACGGCAAGGAGACCGCGAAGGGCAAGGACCTCGACGCGCTCAAGGCGCCGCTCGAGGGCGAGTTCAAGGCGGCCATCGCCGAGGTCGCGGCCTCGGCCGGTCACACTCGCACCGGCGAGACGAGCTGGGTCTTCGGTGACATCGCCACCACGGTTACCGAGAAGCGTGCCGGTCATGAGGTCACGGTCTTCCCGTGCCTCTCCGACGAGGGCACGACGGTCGGTCTAGTCGTCGCCGGATCCGCTGAGGAGGCCGAGGCGCGTCATCGTCTCGGCGTCGCACGCCTGCTGCTCCTGGCGCTTCCCGACGTCACCAAGCAAGTCGTCGACGGGCTCTCCACCATGGAGAGGCTCGCGCTGGCTGGATCCCCCTACCCGAGCGCCGCCGAGCTCGTCGAGGACTGCCGTGCCGCCGTCGTCCGCCAGCTGGTCGATGCCCGTCCGCTGCCGCGGACGCAGGAGGCGTACGCCACCGTCCTGGCCGCCGCGGGCACGCCGGCCGACCTGGTCGCGGCCGTCCGCGCGGTCCTGGCCGACGTGATGCGGGCGCTCGAGGCCTATCGCGAGACCGACAAGGCACTCTCCGGGCGGGCCGACATGTTCCAGCTCCCCGCGCTGACCGACATGAGGGACCAGCTCGCTCGGCTGGTGCACCGTGGGTTCGTCGCGGAGGCGGGCACTCAGCAGATCAGGCGGTATCCGACCTATCTGAAGGCCATCGTCGAACGCCGCCGCAAGCTCGACGCCGACCTGCGCGCCGACCGGACGACCCACGACCGGATCGCGTCGCTCCAGGACGCCTACCTGCACCAGGTCGAGGCGCTGGCCGAGGGCCGGCCGCCCGGGCCGCGGCTGCGGCAGGTGCGATGGATGCTCGAGGAGTACCGCGTCCAGCTCTGGGCCCAGCATCTCGGCACCGCCGAGAAGGTCTCCGACGCGCGGATCCGCAAGCTGCTGGGGTAGCGCCGCAAGGCTGTTACATGCGGGCGGCGGCCGCTACGCTCGATCCGATGTCCAGAGAGTTTCATTCGCCGATGCGTCCCGGGGACGGCTTCTTCGACTCCCTCCTCGGGGGCGACGACCCTGCCCTGGTGCAGGAGGCGGCCGACGCGGCGGCGACGGCGCTCGTACGCGGGGCGCGGGACAGCGACGACCCCGCGGTCGCCGAGCGGATCCTCCATCTCGCCGAGTCCGAGGGCATCGAGACGATCGCTGAGGTCTGGTCGAGCTCGCCGGCGGAGTCGCTGGCCGGCTGCCTGTGGCGGCTTTACCTGCTCCGCAGCTGGGTCTACGCCGACCCGGTCGGCGCCGCCCGCGAGTTCGACGCCGGCCGGGCGAAGGCCCAGGTCGCGCAGGTCGTGGCCGGTGTCGCGGAGCCTCCCGGCCCGGAGGAGCTCAAGGCGATGGTCGACGAGGTGCTGCGCGGCATCGCCGGCAGCGACTTCGCCGTGGTGCTCCTCCGCGCCGCGGCGTTCTCCCGCGTCATCGCAGCCGGGCGGGCGGCCCTGGACCCGGACGCGGCCGCGAAGGACGTACGCAACATGCTGCAGCTGTCGGAGCAGCTCGAGGCGGCGGGTCATGCGGAGCTCGAGCAGCGGTTGATCTGAAGTTCTGCTGAAGCGAAGCCCGAAGCGAAGGGTGCTGTAGCCTCCTGTTCGCTTTGATGCGGAGGAGGTTGGGGGCACCGTTACACTGGTGCCGAACACGTCGGGCTGCGGCAGCCCCGGGTCCCAACTTCAGCCGCTTCGAGCGGCCTTGCGCCGTGAGGCGCTCCCGGTCCGGCGTGTTCATCATCTTTTTCGGTGCACCTCGGCTGGGCGGCCATGACGCCAGCCACCGACCGAGGAGCCGTAGTGACCGACACCCAGCCCGCACCGCGCGAGGGCGCCATCTCCTACGAGCCCGAGATCGGTGACGGCAACGCAGACCCGGGCGAGGTCGTGTGGGGCTGGGTTCCCTACGAGGACGACGAGACCCAGGGCAAGGACCGGCCCGTTCTCGTGATCGGCCAGAAGGCCGGCGTACTCCTGTGCCTGATGCTGACCAGCAAGGACCACGACCGCGACGAGGCGCAGGAGGCGCGCAACGGGCGCCACTGGATGGATGTCGGCACCGGCGGCTGGGACCGCCAGGGGCGGCCCTCCGAGGTGCGTCTGGACCGGCTGATCCGGATGGATCCCGCAGACGTACGCCGTGAGGGCGATGTGCTGGCCAAGGAAATCTTCGATGATGTGATCAAGGCCGCACGCGATCACCTCGCCTGAGGCGGTCCTGGGGCTGTTCTGACGTGCCTTCTCAGGAAGTGTCCAGGTACGTATCGTAAAGTGAATCGCTGGTAAACCGGGTCTGTGGTTGCATCACAGACCCGGTCCTGGTGTTGAGATGGAGGAAATGGTGCGGCGCACGCGGCTGGCAACGGCGCTTATGGTGACGGTTCTCTCGGCGTCCCTCGCCGCCTGCGGTGGTGGTGACCCGGCCTCGAAGCCCTCGCCGAGCACCACGACGAAGGCGCCGACCAAGGTGAAGCTCGTCTTCGGGGTCTCCGGCCACAAGACGCTGGTTGACACCTACAAGCAGCTGGCCGCCGAATACACCCAAGAGGTCCCCAACGTCACCGTCGAGGTGAAGTCCTGGCCGACCGCCGACCAGCTCACCGCGGCGGTCAACAGCGGCGAGAAGGTCGACGTGGTGCTCACCCCGCGTGCCGACGTCGCCGCGTTCGCCGAGGACAAGCGGATCCAGCCCGTCGACACCCTGCTCGAGGCCCGTAACGTCGACTTCGGCGACAAGTACTCCCGCGAGGCGATGGAGGACTTCTCCGTCGAACGCCGCCTGGAGTGCATGCCCTACTCGGTCTCACCGCAGGTCGTCNCGGCAGCCAGCTGGCTGCCGGGGCGCTCGATCGCGTACACCGGGGAGACGTCAGGCGGCGACCGTCTCCTTGACGGGCTCGTCGTCGGCCAGGAGCCCGGCCGCGGAGGCGGAGCGGTAGCGGTCGATGTCGAGGATGCCCTCGCGTTTGGCCACGATGGTCGGCACGAGCGCCTGCCCGGCGACGTTGACCGCGGTACGTCCCATGTCGAGGATCGGGTCGATCGCGAGCAGCAGGCCGACGCCGGCCAGCGGCAGGCCGAGGGTCGAGAGCGTGAGGGTCAGCATCACGACGGCGCCGGTGAGGCCCGCGGTGGCGGCCGAGCCGACGACCGAGACGAAGGCGATCAGCAGGTAGTCGGTGATGCCCAGGTCGATCCCGAAGATCTGGGCGACGAAGATCGCCGAGATCGCCGGGTAGATCGACGCGCAGCCGTCCATCTTCGTGGTCGAGCCCAGCGGGACGGCGAACGAGGCGTACTCCTGGGGGACGCCGAGGTTCTTGACCGTCACCTGCTCGGTCACCGGCATGGTGCCCACCGAGGAGCGCGAGACGAAGGCGAGCTGGATCGCCGGCCAGGCGCCGCGGAAGTACGCCAGCGGATTGAGGCCGTTGACCCGCAGCAGCACCGGATAGACGACGAACAGGACCAGGGCCAGGCCGACGTAGATGGCGACCGCGAACCAGGCCAGGGAGCTCAGCGAGTCCCAGCCGTAGGAGGCGACCGCGTTGCCGATCAGGCCGAGGGTGCCGATCGGCGCCAGCCGGATGATCCACCACAGCACCTTCTGCACGATGGCCAGGACGGAGCGGTTGAAGGCGAGGAACGGCTCGGCCTTCTCGCCGGTCTTGAGCGCCGCGATGCCGATCGCGAGGGCGACCACGAGCACTTGGAGGACGTTGAAGCTCAGCGCGGTCTCCGCGAGCGGGCTCCCGCCGACCTGCTCGACGCTGGTCGATGCCTGGAGGCCGAGGAAGTTGCCGGGGATCAGGCCTTGGAGGAAGTCGAGCCACGAGGCGGATGCGCCGGCCTCGGCCGCGTCGGCGGTGCTGACCGCGGTGTTGCTGCCGGGCCGGAAGAGCAGCCCGAGGCCGATGCCGATGGCGACGGAGATCGCCGCGGTGATGGCGAACCACAGCAGCGTCTGGCCCGCGAGCCGAGCCGCGTTGCTGACCGTACGCAGGTTGGCGATCGAGGCGATGATGGCGGTGAAGATCAGCGGTACGACGACGGCCTTGAGCAGCGAGACGAACGAGTCGCCGATCGTCGAGAGGGTCGTCGTCAGCCAGTTGGCCTCGTCGCCAGCCCCGGGACCGATCGCTCGCGCGACAGCGCCGAGGGCGACGCCGAGGACGAGGCCCAGGATGATCTGGACCGAGAAGGACGGAAGCGGCAACCGCCGCCTGGCGGGTGCAGTGGGGGCGGTGGACACGAGAGGGCTACTCCAAGGTTGATGCGGGTCGGGGCTCTGATGGGCCCAAACGCCATGACCAGTACGTGTCTTCCTTGGGCGAGCGCGTTGTGACAGGAGTCTCCACACGCTAAGTCATGAAAGACGATCAACCATATCGTGTTTGAGTGGTGTCTGTCAGCGCAGGTCGCTGATCCCGGCGGTGACCGCCGCCTTCTCGATCGCGAGGACCCGGTCGGGCCAGGAGTCGGGCTGGTCGGGCTGGTAGCACGGGTCCTCCTTGTCGCCGGTGCTCGGCGGGCAGGGACCGGCGAGCTCGCCGTAGCCGACCAGGACCAGCCGGGTCTCGTACTCCGCGACCAGCTCGGTCTCGAACCACGTGCTGTCGCCGCCCTCCAGGCCCGGGTAGGTCGCCTGTGAGCGGGCCGCGCGCTTGGGCCCGGCATCCAGGTCGGAGCTGACGTCCATGGGCAGCGCGGTGACGTTCGGGTCGACCCCGAGCTTGTTGGCCGGGCAGACCTCCATCCACTCCATGATCTCGTTGTACGCAGCGCCCGCGGCGTTCGCGTCGGAGAACTCCAGCACCGCCACGTGGACCTGGCCGACCATTGCGCTGTCGGTGTCCCAGCGGTAGTCGGTCGCGACCTTCGCCGAGGCCGAGAGCGAGGAGAGCCACTCCTTCTGACAGGCCAGGGTGGGCACGTCTGGCGTGGGCGTGTAGCGGTTCCAGCCGAGGGCACTCTCGAAGCGGTCGAGCGGCGGGAGGTCGCCGGCCGCGACCAGGTTGGCCTCGCCGAGGAGCTCCGCTGTCGGGGAGCCGGTCGCCGTCGGGTCCGGGGACGGTTCATCCGGGGGCGCGGCACCGATCATCCGGTATGCGGCGTTGACGGCCGAGGTCTGCAGGGTGGTCGGTGGCACGTAGTCCTGGACGCCACGCTTCCGGGTCATCACGAGCACCCGGTCCTCCGCGGCGACGACGGCCGTCGCCGTCTCCCAGACCGCGTTCATGTCCGGGTCGTCGGGCTGGTACGTCACCACGTCGATGCTGCCGCTCGAGATGACGCGGCTCTCGATCGGGAGGGTGCCGGCCAGCTCTGCTCCGTCCACGCCGGAGCAGGAGATCGCGGCGTCGGAGAGGTTGATGCTCACCTTCTCGGCCTCGTCGGCCGAGTCGAACTGGGCGACGACGGCGTTCAGCGTGCCTGCTGCGTCTGCCATCTCCTCCCCGGGCTTCGCGACGAAGTCGCGGCGGAACGTCGTCTCCGCACCCCTGTCACCCAGCGACTCGGTGAGGCAGTCGTTGTAGGTGTCGGTGCCCTCGCCGTCATAGGTCTGCTGCTGGACCCAGGCCGGGTAGGGGTCGTCGGCGACGAGGTCGTCCTCGGTCGGCAGGTTGGCGCGGGTGAGATCGGACGCAGATGCGGAGCCGGACGGGCTGGATGCGACCGCGCTTTCGCTCGTGGCCGGTGCGGGGTCGATCCCCTTGTCGCCGAGTCCGGTGGAGAGGAAGATGACCGGCCCGGTGACGACGGCGGCCACGGCCGCGACGCCTGCGGTCACGACGGCACGACGTCGGCGTCGGATCTGGTCACCCCGCCTCCGTGCTTCGGCGGCCGAGTTCATCGGCGCTCCGGGGGCATCGGCGCGGAACTGGTCCAGACGCGAGATCGGGTCACTCATCTCAGGCCTCCTTCCAGACGGCGCCGGGATTGTCCTCGGCGAGCAGCTCCGCGAGGGCGGCTCGTCCTCGAGCCAGGCGGGCTTTGATGGTGCCGGTGGGGGCGCCGACCTCTGCGGCCACCTGATGGACCGGCAGATCGGCGATGTGGTGCAGGACGATCGCTTGGCGCTGCGCCTCGGGGAGCTGCCTCAGCGCGGCGACGAGAGCCACGTGGGACTCGTCGACCGCCGGCATCTCCGTGCGGGCACCGACGGCTCTGTCGGCGGCCCTTCCGGCGTACTTCTTCCGGCGCCAGCGGCCCACCGCGAGGCGGTAGGCGGTGGTCCGGACCCAGGCTTCGGGGTAGTCGACCGAGGACATCTTCCGACGATGCGCCCAGGCACGGGCGAACGCCTCCTGGACGCACTCCGCAGCCTCGTCGAAGTCGCCGATCATGGCATACAGCTGAGCACACAAGCGGCGGTAGGACGCGTTGTACAGCGCGTCGAACTCGTCCTCGTCCATCGTCTTGCCTCCCCGGCTGGCTTTCCCCGACCCTTGCAGGAGCGTCAGTGTCGCGGATTGATACGTGCGAGCGTCCACATGGGTTGCATATCCGGTCATCTGGACGAGAGCCGATCGGCCGCGGCGGGGAGCATCTGCTGCACCGGGGTACCGCCATCCTCCGCCGGCCAGTTGTAGTCCTGCCCGCTGACCAGGTGGCTGAGGACGGCGATCCGGTTGCCGCTGAGGACGACGCCCATCTCCAGGAACCAGCCGTCGTCCTCGCGGCCGGCGGGGTCGTACTGGGTCCCGGGGGCGGCCGTGATCGGGCCGTAGATGGCGAGCCCGGTCACACCCTCCGCCTGCGCCGACACCGGCACGTCGCCGAACGGGTTGGACTTGAAGCTGTCCGAGCCCTCGGGGCTGCAGCCGTCGAGCCAGGTGAGCACGTCCTCGTACGCCGCCTGGGCCTCCTCGCTCGAGGGGAACTCGGCGATCGTCTCGTTGAGGTAGGCGTCGGCGTCGGAGTCGCCGCCTTCGGAGGTCACGAGGAGGAAGTCCCGTTGCATGGTGGCGATCGCTCCGCGGGCTTTCATGGAGCCCTGCCAGCAGGCGTTGGCCGCAGGCGCGGTCTCGCCGGTGGTCGTCGACCCGGAGCTCTCGACCCAGTCCAGCGCTCCGCCGTTGGGGTAGATCGCCTCCTCGCCGGTGAGCAGGTTGCGCGCCGAGAGGGCCGGCTCGGGAGCATTGCTGGTCGCCGGTGCCGTGGCCGGCGAGTTCGAGGACGGCTCGACCGGATTCTTCGCGCCGACCATCCGGTGGGCGGCGTTGATGGCTGAGGTCCGCAGGTCGGTCGGGGAGACGTAGCTCTGTACGCCACGCTTCCGGGTCATCACCAGAACCCGGTCCTCGGCGGAGATGACGGCCGTCGCGACCTCCCAGACAGCGTTCATGTCCGGGTCGTCAGGCTGGTACGTCACCACGCCGATGTCTCCGGCCGAGATCACGCCACCCCTGACCGGGAGAGAGCCGGCGGTCTCCGCTTCATCCACGCCGGGGCACGCGGCCGCTGCCTCGGCGAGGTCGCCGCGAGCCTTCTCGGCATCCTCGGGCGACCCGAACTCGGCGACGACGGCCTTCAACGTCCCGGCCGAGGCCGACAGCTCGTCCCCGGGCTCGGGGACGAAGTCGCGGCGCACCGTGGCCAGCGCACCAGCGTCGGCCAGCGACTCGGTCAGACACTCGTTGGAGCCGCTCTTGCCCTCGCCGTCGTAGGTCTGCTCCTCGACCCAGGGCGGAAACGGGTCGTCCGCGACCAGGTCGGCCGCGATCGGGAGGGCGGCGCGGGTGAGGTCCGACGCCGGCGCGGAGGCCGAGGCCGACGGGCTGGGGGCGACCGTGCTCGGAGTCTCGCTGGGCGCCGGCGCGGGCTCGATGGCCTTGTCGCCGAAGCCGGCGGAGAGGAAGATGATCGGTCCGGCGACGACCGCGGCCACGGCGACCGCGCCGGCGGCGACGAGGGTGCGCTGGCGGCGGCGGATCTGGTCACCCCGGTGGCGTACCTCGGCTGCGGACTTCATCGGTGCTCCAGGGGTGTCGGCGCGGAACTGGTCCAGACGCGAGATCGGGTCACTCATCGCACGCCTCCTTCCAGTGCAGTGCCGGGCGCTTCGTCGGCCAGCAGAGCTGCCAGCGCAGAGCGCCCGCGGGAGAGGCGGGCCTTGATGGTTCCGGTCGGCACGCCGACCTCTGCGGCCACCTGGTGGACGGGCAGGTCGGCGATGTGGTGCAGGACGATGGCTTGGCGCTGGGCCTCGGGAAGCTTCTTGAGAGCGGCGACGAGCGCGACATGGGTCTCGTCGACGGCGGGCATCTCCGTGCGAACGCCGACGGCTCTGTCGGTGACGCGGCCGGCGTACTTCTTCCGGCGCCAGCGGCCCACCGCGAGGCGGTAGGCGGTGGTGCGGACCCAGGCTTCGGGGTAGTCGACCGAGGACATCTTGCGCCGGTGGGCCCAGGCTCGGGCGAAGGCCTCCTGGACGCATTCGGCGGCCTCGTCGGAGTCGCCGATCATGGCGTACACCTGAGCGCACACGCGACGAAAGGACGCGTTGTAGAACGCGTCGAACTCGTCCTCGTCCATCGCTTGCCTCCCCAGACTGGCCGGACCCTGATCTGGCGCTGCGCCAGCCTCAGAGGGTCAGATGCATGGGAGGCAGGTCCGGTTGCATCCGGGAGGAAACTGGGCTCAGATTCTGGGCTCAGAGATAGTCGAGCCGATAGGCGGCGCGCTTGGCGAGGGTGACGAAGTCGGAGTTGCTGATATCAGCGTCGCCGTCGGGAACGAAGCTCATCTGGGCGACGTTGGCGCCGCGCCGGATCGCAGCCATCCGGTAGTAGATCGAGGTGTTCTCGAGCTCCACCCGGATGTACCACACCGTGATCGCGCCGTCCTTGATGGACTCGGTAGCGACCTGGGTGACGTGGCTGCCGAGCTGCTTGTCGCTGCACTTGTCCAGCCGGCCCTTGATGGCGACGTTGAAGGCCTGTGCCTCCTTGGCGGAGCCGAACTTGCCGACCGTCTCGGTGAGCCCGAAGATCGGCGCGAGCTTCTTCTTCGTCTCGGGGATCACGAAGGAGCGTGTCTGGGCGCCGGACATGCCCTTGGCGTTGAACTGGGTCTCGTCGCAGCGGGTCTGGGCGGGGTTGGACTTGGCCGGCTTCGCCTCGGTGCCCTCCCACGGGTCACCGATCGTGCTGACCGGGGGCAGATCGGTCTCGTTGATCAACCCGGGCGCCTTGCCGGTGGCGATCGGGACCACCGTCGTCCGCGGTCGCTTGGTCTCGACGCACGCGCCCGCACCGGGCATGGAGCAGAGGTTGTGGACGGCGGTGCCGAGCATGGTCGAGGTCTTGGACGCGGTCGTGCTCGACTTGCCCTCGGTCTTCACGGTGACCGCGGCGGTGTGCCTGCCGGTGCGCGCGACGCCGTAGGTGACCGCCCGGTTGTTCTCCCAGTCGCGGTAGGTGAAGAGGGTCGCCTGGTCGCCGATGCCGTCGACCGACTCGGTGAAGATCAGCTGGTAACGGGGCTCGGCGCACGCTGCGTACCACCCCTGCATCTTCTTGTACGCCCCAGCCGCCGCCTTCGCGTCGACCGAGGACTCGATCGTGGTGCCGGCGGTGGTCGCCTTCGCCTTGGCGATGAAGGTGCGCGCCAGGCTCGCCACCGGTCGCTTGTCGGCCGAGGTGTCGGCCTGGCAGGGGATGGTGAGGCCGGTGCCCTCGAGGTTGTCGGAGGAGATGTCGACGGCCCAGGAGCCGCCGTAGATCTTCGCGACCTCCTCCTCGGTCATCAGGTCCTTGGCGGTCAGCTTCTTGCCGGGGATCTGGCTCGGCTCGACCTCGAACTCCTCGGCCGCCGACTGCATCGAGAGGGTGTTGAGCCGTGGCTCGGTCTCGGCGTCCTGGGTGACGAAGAATCCGGTGCCGACCAGGGCGGCGATGGCCGCCGCCGCGCCGATGGTGGTGTGCACCCGGCGGCGCACGGCGCCGGCGGTGGTGATCGTCGAGGTCTTCGGCCAGGGCTGCTCGGTGAGCACGTCGACGAGCGGGTCGAAGATGGACTGCAGCTGCTCCGGAGCGATCCCGAGCTCGGCGCAGATGGCGGCGTTGGCGCCCTGCAGGTCGGTCTCGGTGCGGCTGATCGGGGTGCCGACCTCGCGGGCCAGCTGGGCCAGGTCGACGCTGGTGAGGTGGCCGAGCAGGAAGACCTTGCGGTCGTGGAGCGGCAGGCCGCGCAGCGCGGAGAGGGTGTGGCGGGCCTCCGGCGCGATCGTCTGGTCGCGGTGGAGCAGCGGCACCGAGTGGTTGCGGATCGCCTTGGACCAGGCGATCGGGCGGACCCAGTCCTCGCGCTCGAAGTCGTCCATCGGCTTCACCTTGCGCCAGTGGTGCCAGGTGATGACCAGCGCGCCGCGCACGGCGGCCTTGGCGGCCTCCAGATCCCCGGTCAGCGACCAGGTTTGGAGAAGGAGGCGTCCACGGACGTCCTGATAGAACGCCTCGAAGGTCTCGTGGTCTGCCGTGGTCATGCCCATGTCAGCGGTCAACTGTAGGTGATTCGGTCGAATGAACGGCAATAGCCGCAGATGCACAGGCGGGTATCAACCGCTGTGACCAACCCGGGGACCGCCGCTGGCGGCGCGTCGCCGAGATCGAGGGTGCCGGGGTTGGGAGGATGATTCGCGATGTCGTCACTGCTGCCTCCTCGCACCCCTGACCGCGGGCTCTCTGCGGACGATCTTCATGATCTCCGCCACCGCCGCCCGCTGGTCGCGGTCGCGCTGCTCGGGGGTGTCGGCACCGCCGCCGCCACGCTGGTGGTGTGTCTGGCGATCGGCATCCTCGGCTGGTTCATCAGCGACATGGGTGCTCACGGCGAGCCGTCGGACGCCCTGCGTGTCGCCGCGCTCGGGTGGCTGCTCGGCCACGGGTCCGGGGTCCTCGTCTCCGGGGTCGCGGTCACCGTCGTCCCGCTCGGGCTGACCCTCGTCCTCGCCTGGGCGATGTGGCAGGTCGCGGTCCGGGTCGGCGACTCGGTCTCGCTGCACGGCCCGGACGCCAACGCCCTCGCCGACGGCGAGCGTGACCTGACCGTCCCGGTCGTCGCCGGGCTGTTCACGTTCGGCTACACGGTGACCGCGATCGTGACGGCGCTCGTCGCCGGCACCCCAGCCACCGCGCCGAGCATCGCCGGCGTCTTCGCCTGGTCGGTCGGGCTTTGCGTGGTATTGGCGCTGCCCGCGATCGCGGTCGGCTCCGGCCGCGCGGCGCTCTGGATCACGCTGCTGCCACGCGCCGCCGTGGACGTACTGGTCATGGTGAGGTCGATCCTGCTCTGGTGGTTCGCGGTCAGCACGCTGGTGTTCTTCGCGGCCCTCTTCACCGACTTCACCACGTCGGTCAACGTGGTCTCCCAGCTCCACCTCGACGTCGGCGGGATCATCCTCTACTCGCTGCTCGCCGTCCTCGTGCTCCCCAACGCGGTGCTCTTCTCCAGCGCGTACGCCCTGGGCCCGGGCTTCACGGTCGGTGTCGGAACCACCGTCACCCCGACGGCGGTGACCCTCGGCCCGCTGCCGATGTTCCCGATGCTCGCCGCCCTGCCCGACAACGGCGCCCCGCCCGCCTGGGTCGCCGCGGTGATGGCGCTCGGCCCGCTGACCGCCTTCTGGGCCGTCTGCCGGGTCAGCCGGGTCCGGCCCACCCTGCGCTGGTCGGAGGGCGCGCTCCGCGGCGTCAGCGCCGGAGTCGTCGCCGGCCTCCTCCTCGCCATTCTCTCCGGTGTCGCCGGCGGTGCTGTCGGCCCCGGCCGGATGGCCGACGTCGGGCCGTACGCCGGGCAGGTGCTCGTCAACGCCATCGCCTTCTTCGGTCTCGCCGGTCTGCTCGCCGGGCTCACCATGACCTGGTGGCACCGGCGTTCCCTCCCGACCGACCCGGCCGCCTAGAGTTCGCAGCATGTCGCTGCGTCTCGTCGTCCTCGTGTCCGGCTCGGGCACCAACCTCCAGGCCCTGTTGGATGCCTGCGCCTCCCCGGAGTTCGGGGCAGAGGTCGTCGCGGTCGGGGCCGACCGTGACGGGATCCAGGGGCTGACCCGGGCGACCGATGCTGGGATCCCTACCTTCGTGCACCGGGTCAAGGACTTCGGGTCGCGCGAGGAGTGGGACGCGGCCTTGGCCGAGTCGGTGGCGGCGTACGAGCCTGATCTCGTGGTCTCCGCGGGCTTCATGAAGCTGGTGGGGGCTTCGTTCCTGGAGAGGTTCGGTGGGAAGACGCTCAACACCCACCCGGCGCTGCTGCCGTCCTTCCCGGGGATGCACGGCGCGCGGGACGCGCTGGACTACGGCGTGAAGGTCACCGGTGCAACGCTCTTCATCGTCGACGCCGGGGTCGACACCGGCATGATCATGGCGCAGGTGACGGTGCCGGTGGAGGACGACGACACCGAGGAGACGCTCCACGAGCGGATCAAGGTCGTCGAGCGGTCGATGCTCGTCGAGACGGTCGGGCGGATCGCCCGCGAGGGCTACACCGTCGACGGCAGGCGAGTTCGATTCGGACCTGCCTGAGCGGTTAAAGTGATGAGCACACGACTGGCGCAGGTGGGGGACCACCGGGGAGTGTGACCCGAGAGATTGGGCCGAGTGGCATCGACCGCCTGGGTGCCCTCATCGAAATCGTTGACCGATGAGGAGATTGCTGTGCTCGATCAGATCACCATCAAGCGGGCCCTGGTGTCCGTCTATGACAAGACCGGTCTCGAGGACCTGGTCCGCGGGCTCCATGACGCCGGCGTCGAGCTCGTCTCGACCGGTGGCTCGGCGGCGCTGATCGAGAAGCTGGGCCTGCCGGTGACCAAGGTCGAGGACCTGACCGGCTTCCCCGAGTGCCTCGACGGCCGCGTGAAGACGCTGCACCCGCGCGTGCACGCCGGCATCCTCGCCGACCGCCGCCTCGAGTCCCACGTCGAGCAGCTCAAGGAGCTCGAGGTCGAGCCCTTCGACCTGGTCGTCTCCAACCTCTACCCGTTCGTGCAGACCGTCGCCTCCGGCGCCGGGCCGGACGAGGTCGTCGAGCAGATCGACATCGGCGGCCCCTCGATGGTCCGCGCCGCCGCCAAGAACCACCCCTCCGTCGCGATCGTGACCTCGCCGGAGCAGTACGCCGCGACCCTCGCTGCCCTCGCTGCCGGTGGGTTCACCTACGACCAGCGCAAGGCCCTCGCCGCGGCCGCGTTCGTCCACACCGCGACGTACGACGTGGCCGTCGCCTCCTGGATGGGCTCCGTGCTCACCGACACCTCCGAGGGCACCGGTTTCCCGGCGTGGGTCGGCGGGACGTACGAGAAGGCGACCGTCCTGCGCTACGGCGAGAACCCGCACCAGAAGGCCGCGCTCTACCTCAACGGGTTCGGCCCCGCCGGGCTCGCCCGTGCCGAGCAGCTGCACGGCAAGGAGATGTCCTACAACAACTACACCGACACCGACGCCGCGCGGCGCGCAGCCAACGACTTCGCCGAGCCGGCGGTCGCGATCATCAAGCACGCCAACCCCTGCGGCCTGGCCGTCGGTGCCGACATCGCCGAGGCGCACCGGCGGGCGCACGCCTGCGACCCGGTCTCCGCCTTCGGTGGTGTGATCGCCTCCAACCGGCCGGTGACGGTCGAGATGGCCCAGCAGGTCGCCGAGGTGTTCACCGAGGTCATCGTGGCTCCGGGCTACGAGGACGGCGCCGTCGAGATCCTGCAGGGCAAGAAGAACATCCGCATCCTGGTCGCCGCCGCCGACGAGCGCGCCGCGGTCGAGACCCGCCCGATCTCCGGTGGTCTGCTGATGCAGCAGGTCGACCACGTCGACGCCGAGGGCGACGACCCGGCTTCGTGGACGTTGGCAACCGGTGAGGCCGCCGACGAGGCGACCCTCGCCGACCTGGCCTTCGCCTGGAAGGCCTGCCGCTCGGCCAAGTCCAACGCGATCCTGCTGGCCTCCGACGGTGCCTCGGTCGGCATCGGCATGGGCCAGGTCAACCGCGTCGACTCCTGCAAGCTCGCCGTGGAGCGGGCCAACACACTCGCCGAGGGCTCCGAGCGCGCCCGCGGCGCCGTCGCCGCCTCCGACGCCTTCTTCCCCTTCGAGGACGGCCCCCAGATCCTGATCGACGCCGGCGTCAAGGCGATCGTCCAGCCCGGTGGCTCCATCCGCGACGAGCTCACCATCAAGGCCTGCGANCCCGGGCCACCGAGATGGCCCGCACCGCGCTGGTCGAGGCCCGACGCTCCGTGCAGGACCTGACCCCCGCCGAGCTGGCCGACGCGGGTCTCGCCGACGCCCTCTCGACGCTGGTCACGAGCTGGCGCGACGACCACGGCCTCGAAGCCTCCTTCGTCGTCGTCGGCGATGCCACGCCGCTGCACTCCGAGGTCGAGGCGTCGCTGCTGCGGATCGCCCAGGAGGCCCTCGCCAACGTCGCCAAGCACGCCGATGCATCCCGGGTCGGCGTCACCCTCACCTTCGACGAGTCCGACGTCATCCTCGACGTGCGCGACGACGGCTCCGGCTTCGACCCTGCCGCTCCGCGCCGCTCGTCCTCGTTCGGGCTGGGCGTGATGCGCGAGCGGGCCCAGCGCCTGACCGGCACCTTCACCCTCGAGTCCGCCTCCAGCGCCGGCACCGCCGTCTCCGCCAGCATCCCCGCACTCCCCCGAGGACCCGCATGACTCAGATCAGGATCGTGGTCGCCGACGACCACCCCGTCGTACGCGACGGGGTGGTCGGAGTGCTCCGCGCGCAAGGCTTCGAGGTCGTCGGCCAGGCGGGCGACGGGGCGCAGGCCCTGGCCCTCGTCGAGGAGCTCGAGCCGGACGTACTCGTGCTGGACCTGCGGATGCCCGGCACCGGCGGGGTCGAGGTGATCGAGCGGCTCCGGGCGTTGGAGTCGCGGACCGGCGTACTGGTCCTGACGACGTTCGACACAGACTCCGACGTGGTCGCCGCGATCGAGGCTGGCGCGACCGGCTATCTGCTCAAGGACGCGCCGACACCGGACCTCGTCGAGGCCGTCCGCGCGACGGCGGCCGGCGAGACCGTCCTCTCCCCCGCGGTCGCGACCCGGCTCGCCTCCCGGTTGCGCTCACCCGGTCCGACGGCTCAGCTGAGCCCCCGCGAGCGCGAGGTGCTCACCCTCGTCGCGCGCGGCACGACCAACCGCGCCATCGCCGCAAAGCTCTTCGTCAGCGAGGCGACGGTCAAGACCCACCTGGGTCACATCTTCGACAAGCTCGGGGTCACAGACAGAGCAGCCGCGGTCGCACGAGCGTACGACCGCGGCATTCTGGGCTGAAGGGTTCAGCAGCCGCCGGCGACGGCGGGGAGGACAACGACCTGGTCGCCGTCCTTGAGCTCGGCGTCGAGACCGCCGATGAAACGTACGTCCTCGTCGTTGATGTAGACGTTGACGAAGCGGCGCAGGTCACCGTTGTCGATGAGGCGCTCCTTGATGCCGGAGTGGTTCGCCTCGAGGTCGTCGATGAGCGCGCTCAGGGTCTTGCCCTCGGCGCTGACTGCCTTCTCACCGGCGGTGTAGGTGCGGAGGATGGTCGGGATCTTGACCTCGATGGCCATGGGTTCTCCTAGCTGGATGTTTCTTGGGCGCGTCACGACAACGTCGCGACGATGCTGATTTCTTCCTCGGTGACGTTGCCGTCGACGATGCGGAATGATCGAAACTCGACCGGGCCGTCGTCGTTTCCCCCATCGGTGAAACAGTCGCGGGTGCTGACCAGCACGTAGTGCGCGTTCGGCTCCATCGCCAGCCCGATGTCGGTCCGGGACGGGTAGGCCTCGGTCGCGGTGTGGGAGTGGTAGACGATCACCGGCTCCTCGTCGTTCGCATCCATCTCCTTGTAGAGCTGGAGCAGATCGGTCGAGTCGAACTCGTAGAAGGTCGGCGAGCCGGCGGCGTTGATCATCTCGATGAACCGCTCCGGCCGGTCGGACCCCTCAGGGCCCGCGACGATCCCGCACGCCTCGTCGGGATGGTCGCGCTTCGCGTGGGCGACGATCGCGTCGTACGTCGCCTGGTCGATGGTCAGCACGGGATCAGCCTAGGCGGGCCGAGCAGCGAAGACGTACGTGACCGGGTGCCGGACACGGTCACGACCGCCCCACGACGTGGTGTAGTCAGGACGCCGCCCACAGCGCCTCGACCATGGTCTCCTGCAGGATCCCGACCCACTGGTAGATCCCGTAGACCTGGCCGGCGGGGTCGTCGTCGGGCAGCGAGTCCCAGAAGTCCTCGTCGCCCTCCTCGACCCCGAGCCGGGTCGCCAGCGCGAGCCGGATGTCGGTGAAGGAGCGCATCCACGCCTCGGCGTCCGGGATCGGGAGCTCGACGTCGATGACCAGCCCGTCCTCGTCGAGCTCGGGCGGGAGGCCCGCCTCCTCGAGCGAGTCGATGATCGTGCACGCGGCCCGCGCCTTGCCGTCGCGCAGCCCACCCTCGGTGAACCGCCGAAACTCCCCGGCGGCCTCTTCGTCGTTCCCGTAGGCAGAGGGGAAGAGCCGCTTCAGGACCGGGTCCTCGGGCTCGGTGGTCGGCCCCGAGAAGTCGAGCAGCGCCTCGAGCGGGTCGTCGCTCTCGGCCGGAGCGGCGACCTCGTTGCGCAACAGCTCGACGAGCTGCGAGGCCAACGAACGGAGCAGGTCGGCCTCGAACCCGGAGAAGGTCGCGATGATCTGCTTGCTGCGGCGGTGGTAACTGAACCCGCCCATCAATCCTGCTTCTCCAGCGTCGCCCAGAGCCCGTATTCGTGCATCGCCTGCACGTCGCGCTCCATCTCCTCGCGCGATCCGGAGGAGACGGCCGACTTGCCGTCGTTGTGCACCTCCATCATCAGCTTCTCCGACTTCTTCTTGGAGTAGCCGAAGTACTTCTGGAAGACGAAGGTGACGTACGACATCAGGTTGACCGGGTCGTTCCAGACGATGGTCACCCATGGTGTCGACGGGGCGACGAGGTCGTCGACCTCCGGCTCGTCGAGCTCCACGGGGCTTGGCGCGCTCATGCACTCCATCGTGCCACGATGTGCCCGTGGACTCGACAGCGGACTCGACCGCGCTCCTGACAGATCACTACGAGCTGACCATGCTCCAGGCCGCCCTGAAGGCGGGCACCGCGGAGCGTCGTGCGGTCTTCGAGCTGTTCCCCCGGCGCCTGGCCGGCGGGCGGCGCTATGGCGTGGTGGCCGGGGTCGGGCGGGCGCTCGACGCCCTCGAGGCGTTCCGCTTCGGCTCGGAGGAGCTGGCGATCCTGGAGGGCGTCGTCGACGGCCCGACCCTGGAATGGCTGGCCGGCTACCGCTTCACCGGCGACATCTGGGGGTACGCCGAGGGCGAGACCTTCTTCCCGCACTCGCCGCTGCTCGTGGTCGAGGCCAGCTTCGCCGAGGCGGTCGTCCTGGAGACGGTGCTCCTCTCGATCTACAACCACGACTCGGCCATCGCCACCGCGGCCTCCCGGATGACGCTCGCGGCCGGTGAGCGTCCGTGCATCGAGATGGGCTCGCGCCGCACCCACGAGGCGGCCGCGATCGCCGCGGCCCGCGCGGCCTATGTGGCCGGCTTCACCGCCACCTCCAACCTCGCCGCCCGCGCTCGCTTCGGTGTGCCCACGACCGGCACCTCCGCACACGCCTTCACCCTCCTGCACGACACCGAGGAGCAGGCCTTCCACGCCCAGGTCGCCTCTCTCGGCAAGGGCACCACGCTGCTGGTGGACACCTATGACATCGCCGAGGCGGTGGCGAAGGCGGTCGAGATCGCCGGTCCCGAGCTCGGTGCGGTGCGGATCGACTCCGGCGACCTGGGGCTCCTCGCCCATGACGTACGCCGCCAGCTCGACGACCTCGGCGCCACCGAGACGAAGATCATCGTCACCAGCGACCTGGACGAGTACGCCATCGCCGGCCTCGCGGCCGCCCCGGTCGACGGCTACGGCGTCGGCACCCAGCTGGTCACCGGGTCGGGCCACCCGACGGCCGGCTTCGTCTACAAGCTCGTCGCCCGCGAGGGTGCCTCCGGCGACCTGGAGCCGGTCGCCAAGAAGAGCGCGTCCAAGGCGTCGATCGGCGGCCGGAAGTACGCCCTGCGCCGCCGCAACCGCAAGGATGTCGCCGACGCCGAGGTGATCGGCATCGGCACCGCACCCGAGGGCGACGGCAACGACCGGCCGCTGCTCACCCAGCTGGTCAAGAACGGCGAGGTCGTGGGCCGCGAGCCCCTCGACGCCGCGCGCGAGCGTCACCGGGCCTCGGTCGCCGAGCTCCCCGTCGTCGCCCACTCGCTCCTGAAGGGCGATCCGGCGATCCCGACGCTCTTCCAGTGATGTCTCGCCAGTGATGTCTCGCCGGCCCGGTCTAGGCTGACGGCATGACGCGTGCACTGATCGTGGTCGACGTACAGAACGACTTCTGCGAGGGCGGGTCCCTGCCGGTCGACGGCGGGGCCCGGGTGGCCTACGACATCGGTCAGCTGCTGCGGGAGCGGGCGGCGAGCAAGGACCCGGAGCAGACGTACGGGCTGGTGGTGGCGACCAAGGACCACCACATCGACCCGGGCGACCACTTCGGCAACCCGCCGGACTACGTCGACTCCTGGCCGGCGCACTGCGTGGTCGGCACCGACGGCGAGGCCTTCCACCACAACCTCGACCCGGTCACCTTCGACGAGATCTTCCGCAAGGGCGAGTACGCAGCGGCCTACTCCGGCTTCGAGGGCGCGGCCACCGGCGGCGCCAATCTCACTGACTGGCTCCGGGCCCACGGCGTCGAGGAGGTCGACGTGTGCGGGCTGGCGACCGACTACTGCGTACGTGCCACCGCGCTCGACGCCCGAGCCGCCGGATTCCACACCACGCTGCTCGCCGATCTGGCCGCCGGCGTGGCCGCGGCGAGCACCTCGGCTGCCATCGAGGAGATGCGCTCAGCCGGGATAACGGTCTCGTGACAGAATTGCGAATTTACGGCAGATAGAAATCACCCGAAGGTCTATTCTCTCTCGAATGGCTCGGATCTCGGCGACAGCCCCACTTCGCGAACCCCACTTCCGCTGGTTCTTCGCCTCGCGATCGATCAACCTGGTGGGCAACTTCATGGCGCCCGTCGCCCTGGCCTTCGCGGTCCTGGAGATCAGTGACGCGCCGATCGCGATCGGGGCCGTCCTCGCGGCCCGCACCATCCCGATGATCGTCTTCATGCTCATCGGCGGCGTGCTCGCCGACCGGATGGGCCGAGCCCGGATCCTGTTCGCCTCCAACCTGGTCTCGGGACTGAGCCAGGCGGTCATCGCCGTCCTCGTCATCACAGGTGTCGCCGAGCTGTGGCACCTGATCGCACTCGCCGCGCTCAACGGCATCGTCTCCGCCGCCGGCCTGCCCGCCCAGCAGGGGATCATCCCGCTCGTGGTGCCTCGCACCATGCTGCAGGAGGCCAACGTGCTGATGTCGCTGACCCGGGCGGTCGTCGCGGTCGCAGGTCCCGGCACCGCCGGCCTGCTCGTCCTCAGCGTCGGCGCGGGCTGGGCGCTCGCGCTCGACGCCGCCACCTGGATCATCGCGGCGCTGCTGTTGCTGCCGGTCAAGCTCAGCGGCTCGGTCGGCAAGGCCTCGGTCATCGGCGATCTGCGCACGGGGTGGGACTACTTCCGCTCGACGAGCTGGCTGTGGCTCTGCGTCGGCGCCGCGACCATGCTCAACGCCCTCTACGAGGGCGGGCTGCTCACGCTCGGCCCGCAGCGGGCCGATGGCTCGACGCTGGGTGCGGGCGGCTGGGGCCTGATCCTGACCTTCCAGGGGATCGGCGTGCTCGCCGCGACGCTCGTGCTGATGAAGGTCCGGCTCGAGCGGCCGCTGTTCTACGGCATGATCGGCATGGCCCTGTTCGGGCTGCCGATCGCCGCTCTCGGGTTCTCCACCGATCTCGCCGTGCTGCTGCCCGCGGCCGCCCTCTCCGGCGCCGGCATCCAGGTCTTCAGTCTCGGCTGGCAGCTCTCGATGCAGGAGAACGTCCCGACCGAACTGCTCTCCCGCGCCTCTTCCTACGACCAGCTCGGCACCTATATCGCCATCCCCGTCGGGCAGCTTGCGATGGGACCGCTGGCCGCTGCGTACGGGATCGAAAACATGCTCGCGATCGCCGGCATCGCCTATGTGGTGATCTCGCTGGCGACGCTGCTGAGCCCGGCCGTGCGCGGCCTGAACCGGGTTCCTTTCCCGGCCCCCGGGCGCAACGGCGCTCCGGCCCACTAGGGCACTACGACGCAGGCGTCGCGCTCTCCAGCAGCGAGCGCAGCAGGTCGACCAGGCTGGTGACCGAGAGGTCGGGGTCGAACGCACGCTGGACACCGAGCCCGATGCCGAGGGAGAGCAGCTGGACAGCGGCGTCCTCGGCCGGTGAGGCCAGTGTGAGGCCGAGGTCGGCGGCCTGCCGCTCGATGAGGCCGGCGATGGCCGCGGTGAGCTCGCGGCGCCGGTCGGCGAGCTGCTGACTCACCCCGGGGACGCGGCGCGTGCTGGTCGCGAACTCGACTTCGAGCGCGGTCCAGCCGACGTCGCCGATGTTGGCCTCGGCCCACGCCGCGAAGGCGTCGATCCGGCCCTCGACGGTGTCGACGCCGCTGACGGCGTCCGCCAGCGACTGGGCCCGCTCCCGATGGATCACGTCGAGCACGGCCAAGCCGAGCTCGTGCTTGGTCGAGAAGTTCGAGTAGACCGCGCCCTTCGAGAAGCCCGCCGCGGTGGCGACCTTGTCGAGCGAGGTCGCGTTGTAGCCGTCGGAGAGGAACAGCCGGTGCGCGGTCGCGATGAGTCGCTCACGCGTCTGCGCGTGCGACTCCTTGCGCGTGATCCGGCCCATGGGTCAGATCTTACCAGTTCGGGCTACCGCCGGTATTCAAATACCGTTAGTATCCGAATATGACCCCACGACGCGCACTGGCCATCGGCTGCGGCGGCACCCTCGGCTTCGCCTGGACGGCTGTGGCCCTCCGCGCCCTCGAGGAGGCGCTGGACTGGGACGTCCGCACGGCCGACGTCCTCGTCGGCACCTCCGCGGGCTCGGAGATCGTCGCGACCCTCGGGTCCGGCCGTACGCCGCAGGACCTGCTCGACGCTCTCGACGGGACACCGGGCGCCGACCCCGTCCTGGCGGCCCACGTCGCTGCCCATCCCGGCACGGCGCCACCGGTGCCGGCTCCCGCGCTGCCCGCCCTCGGCCTGGTCCGCCCCGGCCTCTGCCGCCGCTCGCCCTACAGCGCGCTGGCCGGCCTGCTCCCCCGCGGCCGCGGCGACGCCGGCTGGCTGAGGGCGTACGGCGACGCGCTGGCCGGCCCCGACGGCTGGGTCGACCACCCCGCGACCTGGCTGGTCGCGGCGGACGCGGCCACCGGCACCCGGGTGGCGTTCGGCTCCGCGGACGCCCCCTCGGCCACCCTGGGCGCGGCGGTCGCGGCTTCCTGGGCGATCCCCGGCTGGTTCCCGCCGGTCGAGATCGCGGGGCGTCGCTACGTCGACGGCGGTGCGGTCTCCTCCGTCTCGGCCGACCTCCTCCTCGGCCAGGCGGTCGACGAGGTCGTCGTGGTCGCCCCGATGACCACCGAGGGCGGCGTCCCAGCGCGTGGCGTCCACCGGATCGAACGCCTGCTGCGCTCCCAGATGACCGCCGTGCTCGACCGCGAGGTCGTCCGGCTCCGAAAGGCCGGCGTACGCGTCGTCCGGGTGGAGCCCGGGCCTGCGGAGCTGGCCGCGATGGGCCCGAACTTCATGGACCTCGGCCGCCGCGAGGCCACTCTCGCCGCGGCCCGCCGACACGTCCCCGACCGGGTCGCTATCGCGATCTCGTCCAATGAAGGAGCAACCGCATGAGCCACCACGAGGTCGTCGTCATCGGTGCCGGCATCTCCGGCATCGCGGCCGCGATCAAGCTGCGCGAGGCGGGCGTCGAGGACGTCGTCATCCTCGAGAAGGCCGACACCTACGGCGGCACCTGGCGGGCCAACACCTATCCGGGGTGCGCGTGCGACGTACCGTCCAACCTCTACTCGTTCTCATTCGCGCCCAACAGCGACTGGTCACGGGTCTACGGCAACCAGCCGGAGATCCTCGCCTACATCGACGGCGTGGCCCGGGATCGCGGCCTCGAGGACATCACCCGGTTCGGGGTCGAGGTCCGCGGCGCGACCTGGAACGCCGAGGCCGCCGGGTGGCACCTGGACACCAGCGACGGCGAGATCACCACCCGCTTCCTGGTCGCCGCCGCCGGACCGTGGAACGAGCCGAAGATCCCGGACCTTCCC
The DNA here is from genome assembly GCF_042788075.1 of Nocardioides sp. YIM B13467. NCBI lineage: Bacteria > Bacillati > Actinomycetota > Actinomycetes > Propionibacteriales > Nocardioidaceae > Nocardioides > Nocardioides sp. YIM B13467. The sequence goes on along the minus strand of NZ_JBHZPJ010000046.1, from coordinate 2,943,954 downwards.
GGTCTGGCCGACTTCCCCGGCGAGGTCTGGCACTCGGCCCGGTGGAACCACGACGTCGACCTCGACGGCAAGCGGGTGGCCGTGATCGGCACCGGGGCGTCGGCGGTCCAGTTCGTACCCGAGGTCCAGAAGCAGGTCTCCGCCCTGCACCTCTTCCAGCGCACCGCCCACTGGGTGCTGCCCAAGGTCGACCATCCGGTGCCGGACGCGGAGAAGTGGGTGAAACACCACGTGCCGTTCTTCGAGAAGGCGCTCGGGGCGGTCGAGTACGCCGCCATGGAGGCCGTCGGCATCGCCTTCCGCCGCCCGCAGCCGCTGATGCAGGGCCTGCAGCAGGTCGGCCGGGCCTACCTGCGCGCCGCAGTCCGGGACAAGGAGCTACGGGCGAAGCTGACGCCCGACTACCTGCTCGGCTGCAAGCGGATCCTCTTCTCCAACAACTACCTCCAGTCGCTGACGAAGCCGAACGTCGAGGTGCACGCGACCGGCGTCGCCCGGGTCGAGGGCGCGACCGTGATCGGCACCGACGGCAGCGCGGCGGAGGTCGACGCGATCATCCTCGGCACCGGCTTCCACATCCTCGACATGCCGGTCGCCGACCTGATCCGTGGAGCGGACGGCCGTACGCTCGCCGAGCACTGGGCCGGCTCCCCCGAGGCCTACCAGGGCACCTCGGTCTCAGGCTTCCCCAACGCGTTCGTGGTGCTCGGCCCGAGCCTCGGCACCGGTCACGGCTCGGCCTTCGCCGTCGCCGAGTCGCAGGTGGCGATGATCACCGAGGCCATCACGACCGCCCGCGCACATGGCTGGGCGGAGCTCGACGTCAGTCCGCGGGCCCAGGCCGCGTACGTCGCGGACGTGCAGGCCGCGCTCGCCGGCACCGCCTACAGCGGCGCGTCCTGCCACAGCTACTTCATCGACGCCAACGGGCGCAACAGCTTCTCCTGGCCGTGGTCCACCGGCGAGCTGGTCCGCCGGATCAGCCGCTTCGACCCGGCCGACTTCGAGATCACGGTCAAGGAGACCGAGGAGGTCAGCGCATGACCCGCTGTCCCAGGATCGGCCTCGCCGCCAACAGCGCCCCGCTCGTCCTCGAGCGGGTGATGCGGCTGATCCGCCGCGCCGTCCACGACGACGTACGCCGTGCCTACCTCGACCGCATCGAGACCCAGTAGACCTCAGGCCCACTTGTCGGCGAGCGTGCGGATCACGTTGATGTTGCGGTTGGTGCTGATGGCGATGTGGCGCTCGACGACGGCATTGGTGATCTTCGTCTGCTGGAAGCTCTCGGTGAGCAGGTGCACGGCGCGGCCGATGACATAGACCCGCTCGCCCTCCCCCGCCCGAGCGACCAGAGCGTCCCGGGACCCGGAGTCGGTGAGCTCCTTGCACAGGAACACGAACTGCTTGCCCTCGTGCCCCATCCCGACCGCCGCGGCGTCGTTGGCGATCACCTTCAGCTCAGCAGGCGTCACGCAGATCGTGGGAACCTCGAAAAAGCGGTCAGCCGCGAAGGCCTCCTCCAGGATCGCCTCCATCTCGGTCCGGTCGCCGACCGGGTGGTCGAAGCGTACGTTGCCTGTGTTGATGTAGGTCTCGACGTCGGTTCCGCCCGCCCTCACCACGGCGGCGGAGATCGCCTGTTTCGGGAATTTCCGGGTCGCACCGAGGTTGATGGCGCGCAGGAACGCGATCCAGGTGTGCCGTTCCGTAGTCATTCTCAGATAGTCTCCACCCGTTCACCGCGCCGCAACCCCCAACTCTGGATTCCGATCGATGCCTTCACAGCAGCTGCTTCCCTCGGAAGCCCCGACCGCCTCGGGCTCCGCTTCGGCGACGCCCACGGCCTCGGCGAAGACCCTGGACCTCTCCAGCGACCTCGTCGTCTACGCGGCTCGGCTCATGCGCCTGGTCCGCCGGGCGCTCGACCTTCCGGCCAGCGTCCGGGTCCTCACGATCCTCGACGCCATCGGACCGCTCGGCATCACCGACCTGGCCCGCGCCGACGGCTGCTCGCAGCCGACCATGTCGGCCCAGATCGCCCAGCTGGTGGAGACCGGCCTGGTCAGCAAGGAGCCCAACCCAGCCGACGCGCGGGCGAGCCTGGTGACCCTCACCGACGCCGGCCGCGCCGACCTCGCCGACGTACGTGAGCGCATCTCCCACCTCATCGCCGAGCGGCTGGAGTCGCATCACCGCACCCAGGCCGATCTCGAGGGCGCCGTGGCGCTGCTGCGCGACCTGGTCGAGGGCGACTCCCCGGCCTAGGCCAAGGCGGCGGCCGCTGCGGCGATCACGTCGGCATCGGTCGCCCAGTGCCCACCGTCGTCGGCGACTCCCAGCGCCACCCGGCCGGACGTGACGACCCGTCGCTTGGCGGAGAGATGCACACCCTCGACGCCGAGCGCCGCGAGCGCCTCGATCGCGTCGACGGTCACGCCACCTCCGGCCAGTACGTCCGGTCCGCCGATCGCGACCATCTCGGCGAGAGTCGCGGCCCCTGCCGCGGCGGCCGGCGCGCCACCTGAGGTCAGCACCCGGTCGACCACGCCGTCCAGCGCCCGGATCGCCGCGACCGGGTCCGCGCTGAGATCGATCGCCCGGTGGAACGTCACCGTCGCCTCGTACGCAGCGGCAGCATCCGCCAGCGCCCGGACCAGCTCCACGTCGGGCTCCCCGTGCGGGGTGAGCGCGCCGATCACGATCCCGTCGGCTCCGGCCTCCAGGACCGTCTCGACCTCGCGTCGCAGGAGGTCGCGCTCCTCGTCGGAGTAGACGAACCCGCCGGGCCGGGGCCGGACGAGCACGTGGACGCCCTGCCAGCCGTCATCGGCGTCGACGCCACCGACCTCGTCGAGGGCTCCCTCGACCAACCCCTGCGACGGCGTGACGCCACCGACCTCGAGGGCAGAGCAGAGCTCGACCCGGTTCGCCCCGCCCGCACGCGCGGCGAGCGCGCCTGCCACCGACGTCACGGCGATCTCCAGCGCTGTCATCGCGTTCTCACGACAGACAGTGTGCCCGACTCCTCGACCCTCCCGCCGAGTCGGCTCATCCTGACCAGTTCCGACGCCGAGTCGGCTCGTCTTGACGAGCCGACTCGGCGGGAATTTCGGTCAGGACGGGCCGACTCGCCGAAGATCAGGCCGAGCCGCGCGCGGCCCAGTCGCGCAGGGTGTCGATGCGGGCCTTGAGCTGGTCGGCGTTGGCGACCGCGGCGGGCGGGCCGCCGCACTCCTTGCGGAGCCTGTTGTGGGTGACCCCGTGGGGCGTCTTGGTGCGGTGGTGCCAGGCGGCGACCAGGCCGTTGAGCTCGCGGCGGAGCACGGCGAGCTGCTCGTGGGCGGCGACCGCGGCCACGGGCTCGTCGGCCGCGACCGGCGCCGAGGCCGACGCGGACTTCTGCTTGCGCGCCCGGTCGCTCTGCCGCTGTTGGAGCACGGTCCTCATCTGGTCGGCGTCGAGCAGCCCGGGGATGCCGAGGAAGTCCATCTCCTCCTCGGAGCCGACGTGCACCTCGCCGGAGTGGCCGAACTCGCCGCCGTCGAAGAGCACCCGGTCGAAGCGCGCCTCGGAGCCCATCGCCTCCCAGGCCCCCAGCTCCTCCTCGGATGCGCCCTCCTCGGCGTTGGCCGCGGCCATCAGCGCGTCCTCGGCGGCGAAGATGTCATCCTCGCTGGTGACCTTCTTGCCGAGCACATGGTCGCGCTGCAGCTCCAGCTCCGAGGCGAAGCCGAGCAGGTTCGGGACCGACGGCAGGAAGACGGAGGCGGTCTCGCCCCGCGTACGAGCACGTACGAAGCGACCCACCGCCTGCGCGAAGAAGAGCGGCGTCGAGGTGGTGGTCGCGTAGACCCCGACCGCGAGCCGGGGCACGTCGACACCCTCGGAGACCATCCGGACCGCGACCATCCAGCGGTCGTCGGACTCGGAGAACTTGGCGATCTTCTTCGAGCCGGCCTTCTCGTCGGAGAGCACCACTGTTGCGCTCTGCCCGGTGATGGTCTTCAGCGTCTTGGCGTAGGAGCGCGCCGAGTCCTGGTCGGTCGCGATGACGAGCCCGCCCGCGTCCGGAACGTGGCGCCGCACCTCGGTCAGGCGCTTGTCTGCGGCCGCGAGCACGGATGGGATCCATGATCCGGCCGGGTCGAGCGCGGTCCGCAGCGCCTGCGAGGTCAGGTCCTTGGTCAACGGCTCGCCGAGGTGGGCGGCGATCTCGTCGCCGGCCCGGGTGCGCCACTGCATCTGCCCGGAGTAGGCCATGAACAGCACCGGCCGGACGACGTGGTCGCGCAGCGCCTCGGCGTAGCCGTAGGTGTAGTCGGCCGCCGAGCGCGGGATCCCGTCCTCGCCGGGTGCGTAGGTGACGAACGGGATCGGGTTGGTGTCGGAGCGGAACGGCGTGCCGGTCAGCGCCAGCCGCCGTGCGGCCGGCTCGAAGGCCTCCCGGACTCCCTCGCCCCACGAGAGCGCGTCGCCGGCGTGGTGCACCTCGTCGAGGATCACCAGCGTCTTGAACCGCTCGGTGCGGATCCGCATCGCGAGCGGGTTGACCGCCACCCCGGCGTACGTCACCGCGATCCCGACATAGTCGGCCGAAGTCTTGCCCTGCCCGGCCGAGTAGGTCGGGTCGATCGCGATCCCGGCCCGCGCGGCCGCCTCGGCCCACTGGACCTTGAGGTGCTCGGTGGGCGCGACGATGGTGACCCGGTCGATCAGCCTGCGGCCGAGGAGTTCGGCGGCGACGGTCAGCGCGAAGGTCGTCTTCCCGGCGCCGGGCGTCGCGACGGCGAGATAGTCACGGGGCTGTTCGGACAGGTATTTGGACAGCGCCTCCTGCTGCCAAGCGCGCAGCTTGGTCGCAGTTCCCCAAGCAGCCTTGTTGGGCCACGCGGGTGTGAGTGCGCCAGGAAGATCGGCGCGACTCACTCGTCGTCGCCCTCGCCACCGCTAGGCGGCATCCCCTCGAAGATCTCCTTGCAGTCGGGGCAGACCGGGAACTTGGACCCGTCGCGGCTCGGCACCCACACCTTGCCGCACAGCGCGACCACGGGCGTGCCCATGACCATCGCCTCGGTCAGCTTGTCCTTCTCCACGTAGTGGGAGTAGCGGTCGTGGTCACCCTCCTCGGTGGGGACGTCCTGCTCGCGGATGTCCTCCCGTTCCTTGACGGCTTCTTTCGTGCCGAATCCCAGGATGCCCATGCCCCCAACCTTACTAGCCCGCTAATTCAGTTCGGGGTCGGGCGGTCGCGTGGCGTGGAAGGCCAGCTCACCGGGCTGGCGCCGGAGCACCGCTGCCCACATCGAGCTCACGTCGTCGAGGAAGGAGTCGTACGGCTCGCCGTCGACGACATACCAGGACCCTTCGTCGACCTCACCCTGGAGCTGAGCCGCGCCCCAGCCGGCGTATCCGGCGAAGATGCGCAGCCGCGACAAGGTGCCGTCGACCAGCTCGACGGGCGTGTCGAGGTCGAGCAGCCCGAGGCGGCCCACCACGGGCCGAAAGCCCAGCGGTGGGTCGTCGGAGTCGACCAGCAGCGCGACCGCGATCGCGGAGTCCTTGCTCACCGGGCCACCCTGGAAGAGGACGTCGGGATCGGCGACGGAGGTCGCCCACGGGTGCAGCACCTCGGCGACCGGCACGGGCGAGGGACGGTTCAGCACCACGCCGAGCGCGCCTTCGTCGTTGACCTCGATCAAGAGCACCACGGTGTCGACGAAGTTGGGATCACGAAGCTCCGGGGTGGCTACCAGCAGCCGCCCGGCGCGTACGTCCTTCTGCTCCGTCATGACGCCATGATCGCACCACCTCGGTCACGCCACCCGCAACAAGAAACCAACAATCCACGCCGATCGGAACGAGACAGGAAAGGCCCCGGGGCCGGCACTTAGGGAGGTGCGGAGGGAGTCCGCGGAGGGAGCGCACCGGCACCCGGGGCCTGGTCAGGCGGCCCGTAGGTGACTTCAGGCTGCCGAGCGGACCGCTCGGAACATGTCGACGAGGCCGGCGAAGGGCCCCCGCTCGACGACCTCGACGGCCGGTACGTACTCGGCACGGGCACGCGCCTCGATCATGGAGCCGAGACGGACGCACTCGGCGTCGGCGAAGGCGCCGCGGCCGGCCATGACCGCGAGGGTCAGGTGCTCCTTGGCCTGCGACTTGGCGAGCGCGGTGGCCATCGCCTCGTCGACGGGAAGCGCGTGATAGCGATCGAGGACCGTGCGGATGCCGGGCAGGTCGTCGGCGGCGCCGTGCCAGGCCCGGACGACGGCGTCCTCGAGGTCCATCGGCTGGGCGGCGAGCTCGCTCTCGATGCGGCCCGACAGACGGGTGTGCCAGCGCAGCTGCAGGGCGGCGAGCAGGTCGAGCTCGTCGGTGAAGGTTTCGGTGACGCCGGGAAGGTCCATGGGCAGCAGACCGTCTCGACGCTCGTCGATGACGGCGACCACGCCGCGGAGGATCTCCCCGCGCTTGTGATGGCTGGTCCAGCTCATTTGTCGGCTCCTTGCGGAAGGTGAGCACTCACATACCGTGAGTACGTACCTATAGTATTGGACATACCGACGGTATGGCCAACACCTGGGACGGTGATTCCGAACACGGCCGTTAGAGTGGACGAGTGGCAAAGTCGTCCGTGAGCAAGCTCGTCCCCAAGGTTCCTCCGCTTCCGTCGGTGCCGGGGATGTCACGGAGGCAGCAGTTCTCCGCCTCGACCAAGAAGACGCTCGTCGAGGTCGCCGAGAGACTCTTCACCGAGCACGGCTACGCGAGCACCTCGTTGGACGCCATCGTGGCCGGAGCCGAGGTCACCAAGGGCGCGCTCTACCACCACTTCAGCGGCAAGCAGGCGCTCTACGAGGTCGTCTTCGAGAAGGTCGAGGCCGCCACCGCGCAGAGCATCGACGCCGCCATGCGCGAGACGAAGGACCCCTGGGAGCAGGCCCGGGCCGGGCTGCGTACGTTCCTGGAGGCCGTCCAGCAGCCCACCTACCGCCGCATCGTCGTGCAGGAGGGGCCCGCTGTCCTCGGCTACCAGCGCTACCGCGAGCAGGAGGAACGCTCCACCTTCACCGTCGTCGAGGACATCGTCGCCGCCGTCCTGCGGGCCGGTGACCGGACCGTCGACGACGAGATGGTCGCGACCTTCGCCCGGCTCTTCTTCGGCGCGATGTCGGCGGCCGGCGAGTCCGTCACCGAGGCCAGCGATCCCGAGGACGCGGCCGAGCGCATCGAGCTGGCCGTGACCTACCTGCTGACCGGGGTCCAGACCCTGGCGAAGCAGGGCGTCAAGGTCGAGGACATGCGCTGAGAGCCCGATCTCTGGGCACTACTTGACGATCACGCCACCGGGCTCGACCTGGCCGTTGCCCTTCGGGATCAGGTCCAGCCAGACCTTGCCCGGCGGGATCTCGATCGCGGCGCCGCTGGCGTCGGTGAACGTCACCGCACCCTTCTCGCCCTTCTTGACCCAGGTCGCCTCGACGATCTGGCCGGCGCGCATGATCCACGCCTTGCCCCGGCCGGTGAAGTGGGAGACCGGCACGATCGCGCCGCCCGGGTCCTTGTAGGGGGCGATGGTGGTCTTGGTCTGCGCGACCACGACGGTGTCGGCGAGGAACTGGCCGCTCTTGGACATGTAGTTGTTCTGCAGGCGGTACTTGCCGCCCTTGAAGACCCAGTTGTCCGTGCGCGCCTGGGAGAACTTCACGTCGACAGCCTTGGCGGGCTTGCCACCGGTCAGCTCGGTGGTCGCGTCGCCCCAGGGCATGAAGTCGCCGGGCCGCTTCGCCTTGCCGTCCTTCGCGGCCGCGTTGCCGGCCTTCGCGACCTTGCCGACCACGCTGTGCAGGAAGTCGTGGGGCTTGCTGGTGTCGCGTACGACGTAGGGGGTGGACATGTCGATCCACGAGATGTCGTGCTTCTTCAGCTGCGCGAAGGTGTACGGCGCCGCGCCGCTGGTCATGATCTTGGCGTTGATCGGCGCGGCGATCCCCGCGTCGGTCGCCCGCATCGAGCGGACCGGACCGGCCTCCTTCGGAAGCTGGGAGTAGTACGCGACGGCCAACCGGGTCACGCCACCCTCGACCAGCTCCTGGACGACCATGTCCGCCTTGGCGAGACCGTACTGCGGGTCGCTGGCCGCGGTGTTGTCGATCTTGACGATGTAGGCGGGGTGCTTGCGTGCGGCGGTCTGCCCCTCGGGGAGCTCGACGCCCGTCAGCGGCTCGTGGTCGGGCTCAGCGGGTGCGGACGGCGACGGCTTCGCGTCCGTCGGCTCCTCCGAGGACCCACAGCCGGTCAGGACCAGACCCGCGGCGGTCAGCGTCGCCGCTGCTCGCAGGAGGAACCCCGGGCGGGACGTACGCATCATCAATCTCCATCTGAATCGGCTCAGTACCAAGACGAGTGTCAGACGGTAATCGTTGCGGTCAACCGGCCCGCGCCCGGGGTTCCTTCTTCGAAGGACTCAGGCGACGGTGGCGCCACCATCGACATAGAGGGTCTGGCCGGTGATGTAGGAGGCCTCGTCGCTGGCCAGGAAGGCCGCGGCGGCGGCGATGTCGGCGGGCTCGCCGACGCGCTTGACCGGGTTGGCGTCGGCCGAGAGCTTGCGGAACTCGTCCACGTCGAGCCCGAGGCGGGCCGCGGTCTGGTCGGTCATCTCGGTGGCGATGAATCCCGGCGCGATGGCGTTCACGTTGACGCCGAACGGGCCGAGCTCGAGCGCGAGGGTGCGGGTGAAGCCCTGCACGCCCATCTTGGCGGCCGAGTAGTTCGCCTGGCCGCGGTTGCCCAGGGCCGAGGTGGAGGAGACGTTGATGATCTTGCCGTACTTCTGCTTCACGAAGACCGCCTGCGCGGCCTTCGACATCAGGAAGTGGCCCTTGAGGTGGACGTTCATGACCAGGTCCCAGTCGTCCTCGGTCATCTTGAAGAGCAGGTTGTCGCGGGTGATGCCGGCGTTGTTCATCAGGATGTGCAGGCCGCCGAGCTCCTCGACGACGCGGGCGACCGCGGCCTCGGTGTCCTCTGCCTTGGCGACGTTGGCGCCGATGCCGACCGACTTGGCACCCTCGGCCAGCGGAAGCTTGGCGGCGGCCTCTGCGGCGGCGGCCTCGTCGAGGTCGATGATCGCGACCGAGGCACCCTCCTCGGCGAAACGCGTGGCGACTCCGAAACCGATCCCGCGCGCTGCACCGGTGATGACTGCGACGCGTCCGTCGAAACGACCCATGACTCAAACTCCTTTGGTTGTGACCGGGCCCACGAACACGTGCGGCCCCCGCCGACAATAGCGAGGGCCGTACGTCATGTCGCGAGGTGTCTACTGATTGGTAGGTTCTACCGATTCTTCAGCCAGGCGTCCCGCGCGGCGACGCCCAGGTCGGGGTGGTCGGTGAAGAACGCGTCGACACCGGCGTCGAGGTAGGGACCGACCTCGCAGGCCAGGTCGCCGATCGCGATCGGGTCGGTGCCCTTGCGGCACTCGACCGGGAGGTTCTTGTTCTCGGCGCGCATGGTCCAGATGACTGTCGGCAGCCCGACGCGCTCGGCGCGGGCGGCGAGGTCGGTCGGCTCACCCAGGGTGCCATCCGCGTTGCGCGGGATGAAGTAGTACTTGTAGGGCGCCACCTGGTCGGCGTACCTCTTGATGCCTCGCAGACCCCTGTCGGTGACCAGGTAGTCGTTGGTCACGCCGGTCCCGGCAACCACCTGGTCGTAGGGCGCGCCGCCGAAGTCGATCAGCTGCACCAGCGGCGTGCCGACCATGCGGTTGAGGTCCTTGAGGTTGCTGACCTCGAAGGACTGGATGACCGCCGCGGCGCGCTTTCCACCGAGGCCGTGGCGCTTGAGGCTCTTCGCGAGCGGCTCCTCCAGCGAGAGACCGATGGAGTCGAAGTACGTCGGGTGCTTGGTCTCCGGGGCGACGCCGATGGTGCGGCCGGTCTCGGCCTCCTTGGCATCGACCAGGTCGAGCACCTCGTCCAAGGTCGGCACCTCGAAGAGGCCGTTGTACGCGGTGTTGGCCGGGCGGTCGCCCGGGATGCGCTCCTTGGCGCGCAGCGTCTTCAGCTCGGCGAGGGTGAAGTCCTCGGTGAACCAGCCGGTCAGCGCCTTGCCATCGATCGTCTTGGTCGTCTTCCGCGCCGCGAACTCGGGGCGGTCGGCGACGTCGGTCGTGCCGGAGATCTCGTTCTCGTGGCGGGCGACGAGCACGCCGTCCTTGGTCGAGACCACGTCGGGCTCGATGAAGTCGGCACCCTGCTGGATGGCCAGGTCGTACGCCGCCAGGGTGTGCTCGGGCCGGTAGCCGGAGGCACCGCGGTGACCGAAGACGATCGGGTCGGCGTGCTTGTGCTTGGCCGCCTGGACGGCGGTCGTGGCGGTGGCCGTCGCGGAGGCGGGGTGCGAGACCAGAACGGTCCCGGCGGCGAGCGCCGCGGCGGCGGCAAGCGCGAGAGTACGCATGCGAGTGGGGTTCAGCGTGATCATGCCCAGATCACACCGGCCCCGGGAGTCTCCGGGGCCGGTGTGCGGTGAACGCGGCGTGACGATCTGCCGAAGCGACTCAGGCGGCATCGCCCAAGTCCAGGGACGGCGTACGCCGCCCTGCGATCACTTCACGGAGCACGTCGGGGTTGTTGGTGATGATGCCGTCGACACCACGGTCCAGGACGGAGCTCATCGTGGCGGCGTCGTTGACCGTCCAGGAGTGGATGTGCATCCCGAGCGCGTGCACCCGGGCGACGTAGCCCGCGTCGAAGGAGCCGAAGTGCGGGTTTATCTGGTCGGCCCAGGTATAGCTGTCCAGATCGGCGTAGGCCGGGGTGCCGAGCAGGCCGACCGGCACCTCGGGCTGGATGCTCTTGTAGGTCTTCATCGAGTCGAAGTCGAAGCTCTGCACGGCGAGGCGGCCGGCGGCGACCGCGGCGGCCACGTAGCCGGGGAACGAGTCGAACTCGGCCGCGACCTTCTTCTCGATGCCCGGGTAGAGCCCCGGCGACTTGAGCTCCATCAGGATCCCGGACCGCGTCGGCCGCACCTGCTCGACCATCTCCCTCAGCGTCGGCACCGGCTCGCCGGCGTACTTCTCGCCGAACCAGGAGCCGGCGTCCAGCGTCTTGATCTCGGCGAGGGTGAAGTCCTGGACGTTCCACGGCGAGCGGCCGGGGAAGCGCTGCTCGACGTCGGTGGTGCGCGACAAGGTGGTGTCGTGCATCAGCACGAGCTCGCCGTCCTTGGTGGCCTGCACGTCCGACTCGATCCAGTCGGCTCGCTGCTCGATGCCTGCGGCGAAGGCCGCGAGGGTGTTCTCGGGTGCGTACGCGCTCGCCCCACGGTGAGCGGTGACGGTGATGTCGTCGGCCCGGTTGGCCTCGACGGCGTTGACCGCCACCGGAACGATCATCGTGCCTGCTGCCAGCGCGACGCCGGCCAATGCTGAGGTGAAGGTTTTGGACGCGACGGACGACAGCGACATTGCGCACTCCCCGGATCAGTGGACAACAACTGATCTCGAGTGAATCGGTCGCCGCCGACCTTGCCTCGACGCCTTGATGGCCGAAGCCGTACGCCTCGGTGAACTCAGCCCGGAGTCAGCCCAGCACGGCACGCAGCCGGTCGGCGTACTCCTTCTGCTCGCCCTCGCCGTATTTGTGGCGGGGCCAGAAGAAGCCCTTGAGGCCGTCCCCACGGGTGCGGGGGACGACGTGCAGGTGGAGGTGTGGGACCGACTGGCTGACCACGTTGTTGACCGCGACGAAGCTGCCCTGGGCGCCGAGCCCGTCCACGACCGCGGCGGCCAGGCGCTGGGCGTTGGCGACGAAGCGTTCGTGCAGGTCAGGCGGGAGATCGAGCAGCGTCGCGAGATGCTGCCTGGGCACCATCAGGATGTGGCCCTTCTGCACCGGCCGATGATCGAGGAACGCCAGGAAGCCCTCGTCCTCGAAGACCACCTCGGCCGCCAGCTCACCGGCGACGACGTCGCAGAAGACACAGCTCACGCTCACGACTCATCTCCCCACGAGAGCGTCGCGACCACGAGGTCGACGGTCGGCAGGGCCAAGTCGGCGAGGTCGGGGTGCGGGAAGGAGTAGATCAGCCGCGACTCGTAGAGCCGGTCGGGCGAGGCCACCCACCGCTCCCCCACGGTCGTCGTCTCGGCCTGCAGCGGGTGCCGTACCACGCCGAACGGAGCCGGCCGGCTCAGCGCGACGGCCAGCCCAGCCGGGCGCCGCCCGACCCGCTGCAGCCAGTAGGCCAGGAACGCGGCGCCCTGCTCGACGGCCGCATCCTTGGCGGCAGCCATCCACCGTGTCCAGTCGGGCTGCTCGACCCTGGACCGCTGCACCTTCGGGAGGACCTTGGCGGCCAGGTCGGCGAGCTGGTAGTCGCGTACGTCCTCGTCGGACATGTCCACGACGTACCACTCCTGCGCCTTCGGCAGCCGCAGGTCGACGTGCGGCTTGGGGCCGATCGCCTTGAGCACGTCCTTGATGCCCGCCCGGAACCGGTTCGGCCCGGCCGGGTCGAAGGTGACGTACGCGATCTCCTCGATGTTGGCGGTCAGGAACTCCCGCAGCCCGTCGGCATTGCGCAGCTGCGCGCGCCGGCGGGTGTCCTCGGCGAGGAAGGTCTCCAGCGCCTCCTGGGAGGAGAAGAGCATCGCCTCGTACGGTGGCCGGTTGCCGCGATCCCCGGGAAAGACCCTGATCCGGGCCTCGTCGAGCTGGGGAACGACAACCTGCCCCGTACGCAGCGCGGCACCGACCGCGTCGGCGTCGGCGGCGGCGAGCGCCACCTCCAGCGCGCGGTTGCGGTAGCCATCGATCATCTTCCGAGGCTAACGCCTCGGAACTGGTCGAAACGGTCTAGACGGCGCCGAGACGCTGTGGCGTGTCGTCGTCGCAGGTCGCGAAGAAGTTGCCGACCTCGTCGACCATGTGACTGAACGACTCCGCCGCGAAGAGCACCGGCTGGTAGTGGGTGATGTCGTAGTCGACCGTCGCCATCTGGGCGAAGTCGAGCGGACGCACCTCCACCTCGTGCATCTCCTCGATCTCGCCGTAGGAGGAGAGCAGCCCTGCCCCGTAGGCCTTGATGTCACCGTCCTCGTACAGCACGCCGAACTCGATCGTGAACCAGAAGACGTCGGCGACGACCTGGAGCGCCTCCCTGGTCTGGACGCGACGCGCGGCGGCGCCGGCCAGGCGCTTGACCTCGGCGACCTGAGGGTCGGCGAGGAGGTTCCCGTGGCCGATCACCTCGTGGATGATGTCGGGCTCAGGGGTGTAGAGCGGCACGGCGTGGTGACGCAGGTACTGCGTCGAGTGGAACTGCCCGTCGGCCAGGCTCCCGTAGAACTCCTCCAGCGGGACGATCCCCGCGGCCGGGACGTACTCGAAGCCGGTCAGCGGCTTCAGTCCGGCGCTGACCTCGTCGAGCTGCGGCACCCGGTCCTGCGGGAGGTTGAGAGCCTCCACGGCCGCGATGTAGTTGCGGCAGGCGTACTTCGCGTGCAGCGGTGCGATCTCACGGCACACCGTGCGCCAGATCTCGTTCTCCGTCTCGGTGTAGTCGATCCGGGGCACTGCGTCCCCCGGCTTCCAACCCAGCGCCGCGGCAGCGATCTCGCTCCGCCGTGCCCGGTAGTCCTGGTCTGCGAACCCGGGGTGGTTGTCCCCCAGATGCACCTCGACCTGCCCATCCTCGCCCACGGTGACGGGTGAGTAGAGCTGTCCTTCCTCGAACATCCTTACCTCCATGTGACGTACGCCTCACAACCCTATCGCGCACGCAAGAGAAGTCATCCCGCCAGGGAGATGAACAACCGGAAGTCTTCCGATCTGACGGGTGAACTTCGGGAACTCACTATCCCGGAAGCGCTGCGTCGCTACTCTGAAATGACCGATGGGATTACCAGATCTCGGGAGTCGATAGTGGCAAGCAACCAGGGTGGGCGCGCCGAGCGCGAGCGACTGAACCAGCGTGCCGAGCAAGAGGCGATCCGCTGGAAGAGGCAGCAGGATCGCGAGGCGGAGAAGGCTGCGCGCGAGCGCGATCGAGCGGAGAAGCAGGCGGCTCGCGAGCAGGCCGAGCTCCATGTTCAGCAGCAACTGACCGAGGCAGCGTCGCGCACGCGTGCAGTTCAGGTGCGCGTCGACGAGCTGAGCAAACTACTCGCCAACGGGGTGAAAGACACCGGCCCGACCGGATTCGAGAGCCTTCGGCGCACGTATGTGCCGACGCAGTTCGCCCCACCAGTCGAGTTGGGGACGCCCGCACCTCCACCACAGTGGACGCAGTACGAGCCATCTGCGCCGACCGGTTTCGGCAAGCTGTTCAGGAGCGCGCACGAGCAGAAGGTGGCCGATGCGCGAACCGAGTTCGCCGCGGCACAAGAAGCTCATCAGGGGAACGAGGCCTCACGGAAAGAGGCCTTGGCCGATGCTCATGCGAAGCACGCCCGCGCCGAGGAACAACGCCAGCGCGACGTACGGAAGCACAACGCCGAGGTCCATGAGCTCGAGCAGTTGGTGCTTGCCGGCGCAGCTGACGCGGTTGAGAAGTATGTACGCCCACAACTGGACACCGTCCCACTGCCCGACGGGCTGCCGGACAGGGTAGAGGTGGCATACCTCCCCGAGAATCGCCGCTTGCTGATCAATCGTGACCTGCCGAGCTTCGAGGTCATCCCTCCAGAGCGGGAGTTCAACTACGTGAAGTCTCGCGACGAGATCACCTCGAAGCTTCGACCCGACAAGGAGATCCGTGGGCTTTACGCGAATCTCGTTGCCCAGCTCGCGTTGCTCACGATGCACGAGGCATTTCGACTGATGCCGCCCGAGATCCTCAATGAGGTCTCGATCAACGGTCATGTCTCAACCAAGAACAAAGCAACTGGCCAGCCGGAACATCCCTGCCTAGTGAGCGTCATCACCACCCGCGACCAGTTCCAGGAGCTCATTCTCGACGAACTCGACCCTGCGTTGTGTCTGAGGCATCTCAACGCACTGGTCTCACAGCATCCCTGGGACCTGGAACCGGTTCGCCCCATCTTCGATCCCGATCTGTCCAAGTACAAGATCGCTGACGTCCAGGACGCTGCAACTCCGCTCGACTCGCGACCTGTGCTCGTCGAGATGCCTCCGTACGAGTTCGAGCACCTCGTCAAGCGTCTCTTCGAAGCCAGAGGGCTCAAGTCCTGGGTGACCCAGGCGAGTCGAGACGACGGCGTGGACGCGATCGCCGTCAACGAGGATCCGATCATGGGCGGCGTCTGTGTCATCCAGGCCAAGCGCTATCGCAACACAGTGCCCATGGACGCCGTACGTGCATTGGCCGGCACGATGGACGACAAACGAGCGGCTCGTGGAGTCGTGGTGACGACATCGGGGTTCGGACCAGACGCTCACGCCTACGCAGCCCGCCACGGTCGGATCCAGCTCATCGAAGGCCCTGAGCTTCTGCACCTTCTCAAGGAGCACCTGGACCTGGTTGCACTCCTGGGTGACGTCAAGGTCAGACGGCGTTCACGCCGCGGAACATGAGTGAAGTAGCCCGCGGCCACATCACACCCAGATCCGTTCACTTACGCCCAACCACCCTAGGAGTGCCAGTCACGTTTGGTGTGACTGGCACTCCTAGGGTTCGCCACCGCGCGCACAACACCACTACGCGGAACTAAGGGGGTGCGGGGGATCTCCCCCGCCGCGACGCGGAGCGTCGCCCGTAAATGACAAACCGACGTGGCCCTCCGATGGAGGGCACACGTCGGCCAAAGGTTTGTGGAGCTGCGGGGAATCGAACCCCGGTCCTCGAGCGCCGTGCCAGGTCTTCTCCGGGTGCAGTCTGTGGGTGGCGTTCTCTCATCCCCGGGGCTCGACGCAGACACGTCCCCGACAGGCTCAGCCGACTAGATGTCCCTCATGCCCCGTCGGCATGTGCATGAGGTTGAGTCTCCTAGATGACGCCTGGATCCGAGCCGGAGACGGATACTCGGTCAGACGCTTCGATCACCGCGTCAGGCGGCGAGAGCGAAGGAACTGCGCTTAGCGTTGGCAGTTATTGGTTTCCAGCGATCGTTTACGAGATGACGCTGGCTCCTCGACCCGCTTCCCCTGGGAGCAACGTCCCAAGTCGAAACCGATCAGCCCCTTTTGAGTTTTCAACGCCTGCAACCAGGCAACAGGACAACACTACAGTCCCCTGCGAACATTCCCCACTCGGTTATTTCCTCGCAGGAAGGCGGTCAGCCCTTCATCCCCTTGAGCTTGCGGCCGACCTCGACCTCGGCCTCGCGCTTGGCCGTACGCTCGGCGATGGTGTTGCGCTTGTCCCACGACTTCTTGCCCTTGGCGACGCCGATCTCGACCTTGGCGCGGCCGTCGAGGAAGTAGAGGGCGAGGGGGACGACGGTGAGGCCCTTCTCGGAGACCTTGCGCTCGATCTTGTCGATCTCGGCACGGTGCAGGAGGAGCTTGCGCTTGCGACGGGCGGAGTGGTTGGTCCAGGTGCCGTTGAGGTATTCGGGGATGTGGATCCCGTGGATCCAGGCCTCGCCACGGTCGATGTCGACGAAGCCGTCGACCAGGGAGGCGCGACCCTCACGCAGCGACTTCACCTCGGTGCCCTGCAGGACCATGCCGGCCTCGTAGGTGTCCTCGATGTGGTAGTCGTGCCGCGCCTTCTTGTTCTGCGCGATCATCTTGCGCCCCTGCTCCTTCGCCATTCCTCCATTCTCTCAGGCGCAAGGTCATGACCGCGAAACGTTTAGCCGTCAGCCGCCCGAACTCAGCCGAGCAGCGGCATCGGGTCGACCGGAGTGCCGTCGCGCAGGATCGTGAAGTGCAGGTGGCAGCCCGTGGACCAGCCGGTGGTCCCGGCGTACGCCACGGTCTCACCGCGCCCGACGGACCCTGAGGTCCTCGCGTAGCTCGAGATGTGGTTGTAGACGGCGGTGTAGGAGTGCCCGTTGACCTTGCCGAGATACAGGTGCAGGCGGTTGCCCCACACGCTGGAGTACGAGGTCGAGATGATCTGCCCCGAGTCGACGGCGAGCAGCGGGCGGCCGCAGGGTGCGGAGAAGTCGGTGCCGTTGTGCAGCGAGACGTAGCCGTAGATCGGGTGCTTGCGGATGCCGTAGGGCGAGGTGACGTAGGTGTCGGTCACCGGCGGCCCGAAGAGCCCGCCGACCGACCCGACGTTGCGGTCGGAGCCGGAGCCCGCCGAGGCGAGCGACCGGATCTTCGTACGCAGCGCCGACTCCTCGGCCTCGAGCTTGCGCAGCTCGGCGGCGTCCGCCGCCCGGGCAGCCTCGGCCGACTGCTTCGCGGTGGCTGCCTGGTCGGCCAGCGTGGACATCTCGGCGTGGGCCGCGGCGGCCTGGTCCCGGAGCGAGTCGACCTCGGCGACCAGCTGCCGGGCCTTCTTCTCCTTGGCCGCGATCGCGTCGGTCGCCTCCTGCACCTCGCCCTCACGGACGACGAGCATCGTCTCGGTCGCCTCCATCCGCTGGAGGGTGGCGTCCTGGCCCGCGGAAGCCGCGTCGACGTACGTCTGCTGGCGCATCAGGTCCTCGAGGGAGCCTCCGGAGAGCAGGGCCGCCGCCTGGGCGAGCTGCGGGTCTCCCCCGGTGAACCGGGTCAGGATCGCGTCGCGCATCTCCTCGCGCTGCACCTTCACCTCGGCCTGGCCCTCGGCGAGCTCCCGCTTCGCCTCGGCGAGCAGCAGCTTCTGCTCGGCGAGCTCTGCCTCGAGCTTGTCGTGCGCGGCCTGCACCTCGACCAGCTTGGCGTTGAGCTCATCGAGACGGGTCTGGGCCTGGTCGAGCTTCTTCCGGGCCGCGGCGTACGTCGCCGACGCCTTGCGCAGGCCGGCGCTGGAGTGCTCGAGATCCTCGGCGGCGGCCTTCTGGTCTTGCTGGACCTCGCGCTGCTCCTGCTCGAGGCGGTCCTTCTCGTCGGCGGAGGAGGGAAGGGTGGGCGAGAGCAGCACGGCAGCCACCACGGCGCAGCAGAGCACAGCGGCGAGCGAACCGGCACGGGGGAAGGCGTGCACGGCTCGACGGTAGGGGATCCGGATCAGACCTTGATGTATTTGCGGGTGAGCAGGAGTGTCGGGACGAGCGTCAGCAGGATGCCGAGGATCGCGACGACCGCGAAGGAGCTGAAGAACTCCTCCCAGCCGACCCACTGGGTCACCGCGGTGGACGAGAGCCGCTGCTCGACGCCGAAGTACATCACCGCAGCCAGCGCGATCCCGGACAGCCCGATCCCGACCAGGGCCACCACGAGCGACTCCAGGAGGAACGGCAGCGCGATGTAGAGGGTCGAGGCACCGACCAGTCGCATGATCCCGATCTCACGGCGGCGGGCGAACGCTGCCAGCCGGATGGTGTTGGCGACCAGCAGCAGCGCCGCGATCACCAGCACGATCGCGCCGACCAGCGCCGCGCTCTGCAGCCCGTCGACGGCGGCGAGGATGGGACCGGTGACCTCGTGGACGTCTCCGACGTGGTCGATGCCGTCCAGGCCGGCGACCGCCTCGATGATCTCGGCGGAGTGGTGCGGGTCGGTCATCGTGACCCAGTAGGACTCCCACATGTCGCTGGACTTGACCACCGGGTCGGGACCGCTGACGCCTTCGACGTCGAGAGCCTGCAGCCGCTCGTAGGCCTGCTCCTGGCTCTCCTCCTCGATCTTGTCGACGTACCTGTTGTCGTCGAGGGCGTCGGTGATGACCTTCTTCTGGCTGTCGTCGACGGCGCCCGCGCACTGCGGGTTACGGTCGTTGGCGCCGTTGCACATGTAGAAGGTGATCTGCAGCTCGTCGCCCCAGACCTCCTCGGTCAGCTGGGCCTGCTCACGCAGCAGCAGGCCGACGCCGGCGAGGGTGAGCGAGACGAGCAGCGTCAGGGCCACCGCGACGTGCATCGACAGGTTGCGGCGTAGCCCCTGGCGGAGCTCGGTGAATACATAGCGCAGCTGCATGGCGGGTCGAGGAACCTTTTCTGGGTTGTGGAACCTGGTCGAAGGCGAGGGTGCCGGCTCAGAAGCCGAAGCCTCAGAACTGGGCTCCGTAGCCGCCCTGGACCTGGTCGCGTACGAGGTGGCCGTGCTCGAGCTCGATGACGCGCTTGCGCATCTGGTCGACCATCTGGACGTCGTGGGTCGCCATCACGATCGTGGTGCCGGACCGGTTGATGCGGTCGAGCAGGCGCATGATGCCGACGGTGTTGCCGGGGTCGAGGTTTCCGGTCGGCTCGTCGGCGATCAGGATCATCGGCCGGTTGATGAACGCGCGGGCGACGGCCACGCGCTGCTGCTCACCACCGGAGAGCTCGTCGGGCATCCGGTCGCCCTTGCCGTCGAGACCGACCAGCTCGAGCGTCTCCGGGACGCGCTCCCGGATCTCGCGGTTGGAGTGACCGGTCACCTGCATCGCGAAGGCGACGTTCTCGGCGACGTTCTTGTTGGCCAGGAGGCGGAAGTCCTGGAAGATCGTGCCGACCTGGCGGCGCAGCCGCGGCACCTTCCAGCCGGCAAGCCGGTTGATCTCCTTGCCGGCGACGTAGACCCGGCCGGTGGTCGGGCGCTGCTCGCGCAGCATCAGCTTGAGCGCCGTCGACTTCCCCGAGCCGGACTGGCCCACGAGGAAGACGAACTCCCCCTTCTGGATGTCGATCGAAAGGCTGTTGAGGGCGGGGCGCGCCTGCCCTGGGTAGGCCTTGCTGACCTTCTCGAAGCGGATCACCGCACCGAGGGTAGTGCAACGGTGGTGGGCTCAGCACTTCGGCTCGGAGATACCTGCCCCTGTACTCTGACGGCGTGCGCTCTGCAGTCCGGATCCTCATCGGTGCCGTAGTCCTCACCGCGATCGCGGTCGGGGTCGGCGTACTCACCCTGAAAGACGACGAGCCCGAGGTCGCCGAGGTGAAGGGCGACCTGAGCACCACGGACACGACCACGATGCACGTACGCCGCGGCGCGTTCTGTGACCGCGTCGCGACCGAGGACGCGACCGAGGCCCTTGGCGGCGCCGCCGCCGAGAAGAAGGCCTACGGCGACGGCGACCAGACCGCCATCTCGGGCGAGGTCAACGACGTCGCGCAGGAGTACGGCTGCATCTGGACCGGGCCGGAGAACTCGGCCACCTCGGCGCGGGCCTGGGTCTTCGCGCCGCCGGTCACCCTGGACTGGGCCACGCAGATGACCAAGAGCGTGCCCAAGGGCTGCAAGGCCGCGTCGACCCCTGCGTACGGGAAGCCGTCGGTCGCCCTCACCTGCACCGACGCGAAGAAGCAGACGAAGGTGGTCCACCGCGGCCTCTTCGGCGACGCCTGGCTCTCCTGCGAGCTCACCGGCAAGGCCGGCGAGGCGCCCGCGACGGTCCAGAAGCGCGCCTCCCGCTGGTGCCTGGTGACCCTCACCGCGGCCGCTGCTGACGCCTGAGGTTCTCGATCGAGACCCGGTCCCGGCGCGTCGTTTGCACCGACCTAAAGTCGAGTGCTTTAATCGACTTAGTCGCTCGGGTCGGGTAGGCACCTCACCGGGCGGCGTGCGCCGCCGCGGGCACTGAGTCAGAGCAGAGCCGGCTGGCGAGAGCGGGTGGGGTCCTTAGGGATGGGGATCCCACCCGCGACGCGAGCCAGGCCAGGACGGTCTCGGCGAACTCGGCGGGCTGGTTGCGATGCACGAAGTGGCCGACGTCGAAGTGGACGAGGTCGGCCTGCGGAATCCGCTGGGCGACCTTCTCCAGGTCCGACCGCGGGATGTGGCTGTTGCCGCCACCGGCCACGATCAGGGTCGGCATGGGCAGCAGCTCGAGCTGCTCCCACATCCACGCGTCGTACATCGTCGCCTCGACCAGCAGGGACGCGATGCACTCCCAGTCGTGGGGCATCGGCCGCGCCGGGCGCCCGGGCGACCTGCGCCGGCGCGGCGCGGGTGGCACCACGTCCTCGATGATCAGCCGGGAGACCAGGTCGGGCCGGTGCATCGCGACCAGGAGGGCGACGTTGCCGCCGGTCGAGTGCCCGACGACCACGGCACCCGAGATCCCGAGCGCGTCCATCGCCACGATGACGTCGTCGGCGATGAGCCGGTGGGAGTACTCCGAGGCCCAGTCCGAGTCCCCGTGTCCACGCATGTCGAAGGCATGCACCCGGTGGGCGGTCGCGAACGGCGGCACCACACCCTGCCACCGCTTCGCACTGCCTCCGAGCTCGTGCAACAGCACCATCGGCACCCCGTCCTCAGGGCCGTAGGCGTCATAGACGTACGCCGCCCCGCGGCCCGGGAGTGGAAGCCTGGTGCGCGTCAGCGCAACCATCAGGTCAGTTCTGTTCGGCCTTCTCGGCGCCACGGCGCCACCGGATGCCGGCCTCGAGGAACCCGTCGATGTCACCGTCGAAGACCGCCTGCGGGTTGCCGGTCTCGTAGGTCGTACGCAGGTCCTTGACGATCTGGTACGGGTTGAGCACGTAGTTGCGCATCTGGTCGCCCCACGAGGCGGCGACGTCACCCTTGAGGTCCTTGAGGTGGGCCTCCTCCTCGGCCTTCTTCAGCGCGAGGAGCTTGGCCTTGAGGACGATCATCGCGGCGGCCTTGTTCTGCAGCTGCGACTTCTCGTTCTGGCAGGAGACCACGGTGCCGGTCGGGATGTGGGTCAGCCGGACCGCGGAGTCGGTGGTGTTGACCGACTGGCCACCCGGCCCCGAGGAGCGGTAGACGTCGACCTTGATCTCGTTCTCGTCGAGCTCGATCTCGTCGGTCTGCTCCAGCACAGGCACGACCTCGACCGCGGCGAAGGAGGTCTGGCGGCGGCCCTGGTTGTCGAAGGGGCTGATCCGCACCAGACGGTGGGTGCCGGCCTCGACGGAGAGGGTGCCGTAGGCGTAGGGAGCGTGGATCGCGAAGGTGGCGGACTTGAGCCCGGCCTCCTCGGCGTAGGAGGTGTCGAAGACCTCCACCGGGTACTTGTTGCGCTCGGCCCAGCGGACGTACATCCGCATCAGCATCTCGGCGAAGTCGGCGGCGTCGACGCCACCGGCGCCGGAGCGGATCGTCACCAGGGCCTCGCGGGCGTCGTACTCCCCCGAGAGCAGGGTGCGGATCTCCAGGCTCTCGACGGCCTTCTTGACCCGGCTCAGCTCGGCCTCGGACTCGGCGAGCGAGTCGGCGTCGCCCTCCTCCTGGGCCATCTCGACCATCAGGCCGAGGTCCTCGATGCGGGTGCGGAGCTCGGTGAACTTGTTGAGCTCGCCCTGCAGCAGGGAGAGACGTCCGGTGACGCGGGTGGCGTTGTCCTGATCGTCCCAGAGGTCGGGCGCGGCGACCTGCTCGCCGAGGTCGGCGATCTCCTTGCGCATCGCGTCCAGGTCCAGCACCTGGCCGATGGTCTGCATCGTTGCCTGGAGCTGCTTGATCTCGGTGTCGAATTCGGGGCCTGCCACGTCTTACAGGTTACTTGACGCGTGGTGCCGCACCCGATTCGCCGACCCTCAAATATGCGCTCGCCCTCCGGTAGGGGAACCGGAGGGCGAGCGCCAGGGGGATATATGGGCCCCGAGAAATCTCAGGCCTGGTGAGTCGAGCCGGCGAACCAGCCGTCCCAGGCAGCCTCTTCACGAACGGACGCGCCCGGCTTGGGGGCGTGCAGCATGATCGCCTGGCCATTCTCCCAGCGCAGGAAGATGCCCACGTGGTAGACGGGGCTGCCCCAGAACATCAGGTCGCCACGCTGGATCTGGTCGTTCGGGATCGTCGGCAGCGCAGCGGCCTGGTCCCGTGAGACCCGGGGAAGCTCGATGCCGGCGGCACTGAAGGCGTACTGCGTCAGGCCGGAGCAGTCGAACGAGCTCGGACCGGTGGCACCCCAGACGTACGGGTCGCCGATCTGCTCCGAAGCGACACTGATCGCCCGCTCGATCTTGCCCTCCTGGCTCGCGGCGTAGGCCTTCGCCTCAGCCTCTGCCTTCTTCTTCGCCTCCGCGGCCTTCTTGGCGGCGATCGCTGCCTTGCGCTTCGCCTCGGCGGCCTTGCGGGCTGCCTCGGCCTTGCGCTCCTGCACTTCGACAGCCCTCTCGAGCTGCTTGATGTCGGTGAGCATCGCCGCGGGGGTGGCCGAGGCCTCCAGCGTCGGAGCCTCCACCACCTTGGCCGGCTCGACGGTCGACTCGACGGAGGTGGTGGTGTCGTGGGAGACCGGCGCGGCATTGGCGGCGGGGACCGCCACCAGGGCACCGGCGGCGATACCGCTGGCGAGTGTGATGCGGCCGACGAGCTTGCCGTGGCCACTGAGAGATCCTGCGATCGTCCGGGCGATCGAGACGTTCGGCGACCGGAACGGGCGGGGCGCGCCTCGATGGGCAGGATGAGATACGGACTTGGACATGCGTGAGTTCCTTCCCACGCCTGCGAGGTGAGCTGTCGGGTTCGGGCTAGAAGGTTGCCCGGCCATCTGCGATGGCTTCACCCCAAGCGACCGTCCGAGTTAGTCGCGTGGAACTTGGGTCCCCCGCTCCTGTCCCATACGTACTGCTGAGTGTGAGGGTAAAGGGGGTTCAGTAGTTGGGGCCGGCGTCCGGAGGGACAGGATTCGGCGTGTACCGGGGCCGGTCGTGCGTTCTGCACGGCTCATCCAAGGTGACATGCGATCTGGAACGGATCCAATCCCGAATGGCCGAATCTGGAGCACATTCGGCGTGTTCACGCGTGACTTTGCCGTCGTTTGTGAAACATCTCACCCACTGAACACGCATATGACACCGTGTCGAACTTGCGTTTACTCCGCTGCTTCGAGACGGAAACCGACGCCGCGGACGGCGACGACCTTCTCCTGAACACCGGCCGCCTCGAGCTTCTGGCGCAGGCGTCCGACGGTGACGTCGAGCGTCTTGGTCGAGCCGTACCAGTTCTCGTCCCAGACCTCGGCCATCAGCCGGTCACGGGAGACGACCTTGTCGCGGGATGCGGCCAGAACGGCCAGCAGCGCGAACTCCTTGCCGGTCAGGGTCACCTCGCGCTCGCCGGCGTAGACCCGGTGGGCAGCCACGTCGATGCGCAGAGCGTCGTCGTCGGCGCCGGGCTCGACCGGACCCGAGCGGCGCAGGAGGGCGCGGACCCGCGCCTGGAGGACGGCCAGCGCGAACGGCTTGGCCAGGTAGTCGTCGGCACCGGCGTCGAGCCCGACGACCAGGTCGATCTCGGCGTCACGGGCGGTGAGGATCATGATCCCGCCCTCGTAGCCGTTGTCGCGAGCGGCCTTGCAGACCTCGAGCCCGTCCATGTCCGGAAGGCCCAGGTCGAGCAGCACCAGCTCGGCGTCGTACGGAGGTGCCAGCAGCTCCAGCGCCTTCTTGCCGGAGTCGACCCAGGTGACGTCATAGCCCTCACGCTGGAGCGTGCGCACCAGGGGAGCAGCGATGTCCTCTTGGTCTTCTACGACAAGCACGGAGTTCGACATGAAGAGAACAATAGTTACAGCCCCGTAGGGCTTGTGAAGAGATCCCCCCTTTCAGATAAGCGCGTGATCACATTGTTAGGTCCGAGCTGGTCGATACCGAGCGGATCCTCGGCCCCTTCGGTGACCTCGTCCCAGGTGACCGGGGCCGCGACCGTCGGGATCTCCTTGCCTCGCAGCGAGTAGGGGCAGATCGTCGTCTTCGACCCCGAGTTCTGGGACCAGTCCAGAAAAACCTTGCCTGACCTGCGACTTTTGGTCATCGTCGCGGTCACTTTGCGCGGGTGGGCCTTCTGGAGGTCCTCGGCGATCTCCTTGGCCAGCGCGGTGGCGACGTCCGGCTCGACGGGCTCCGGCAGGGCGGCGTACAGGTGCAGGCCCTTGCTCCCGCTGAGCACCGGGGTCGCCGCGAGGTCACGGGCGCCCAGCGCCTCGCGCACCAGCAGCGCCACCTCGCAGCACTCCTGCAGACCGGCGGGCTCGCCGGGGTCGAGGTCGATCACGATCCGGTTCGCGCCGGCCGGGGTGCCGTCGGCGTCGACCGTCCACTGGTGGACGTGCAGCTCCAGCGCGGAGAGGTTCGCGGCCCAGGTGAGGGCGGCGAGGCTGTCGAGGATCGGAAAGGTGAGTGTTCCCTCCCTGTGGTCGGCGGTTCGGGATCCCGTTGTCGGAACGGTGACCGTGCGGACCCAGCTGGGTGTGCCGGCCGGTGCGTTCTTCTCGAAGAACGACATGTCGCCGATGCCGTGCGGCCACCGGATCCTGGTCACGGCCCTGTCCCGGAGCTGCGGCAGGAGCGCCGGCGCGACCTGGGCGTAGTAGTTGAGCACCTCGCCCTTCGTCATGCCCGTACGCGGATAGAGCACCTTGCTGAGGCTGGTCAGGGTCAGGACCCGGCCGTCGACCTCGACGCGTACCTCTTCTCGTTCGACCATCACAGATCCTCCGGTGAGACGTCGTCCCTGATCCCGATGAAGCTCGGCTGCCGCAGCCGGCCCTTGTAGCTCGCCGCCGCGACGGCGGTGCCGTGGGTCTCCACCTCGACGACGAGGAGCGGCTCGACCCAGTGGGTGCCGCGAGCGTCGACCGGCGGTACTCCTCCGTCGGGGTCGACGTCGGGACCGGCGAACGGGCTCCGGCCGGTCTCGCGGAGCAGCTCCCCGAGCCGGTGGGCCCGTTTTCCGGTGATTCCGCTGCCGACCCGCCCGCGGTAGATCAGACCTTCGGGCGTCGGCTGCCCGACGAGCAGGGCACCGAGACGTTCCGTGCCGCCCTCGGTGCCCACCTCGGGGCGCCAGCCGCCGACCACCAGCGAGGCCCGGTAGCGATGGGCCAGCTTGATCCAGTCCTTGCTCCGCTCCCCCGGCCGGTAGCGGCTGCCGCGCCGCTTGGACACGATCCCCTCCAGCCCCTGCGCCCGCGTCACCTCGTGGAGCATCCGGCCGTCGTCGTACGTCGCCGGCACCTGCCACGAGCCGAGGTCGCCCTCGGCATGGACGGCCTCGAGGAGCTTGCGGCGCTCGGCCCAGGGCTCCTCGATGAGCAGCCGCCCGTCGAGACGGAGAAGATCGAAGACCATGTACGTCGCGGGGATCTTCTCCGCGAACCGCGCCGCCCGACGGACGTCGCGGTTGTGCATCCGGTCCATGAGCACCCGGAAGTCGGGCAGCCCGGCGTCGTTGAGCGCGATCACCTCGCCGTCGACGACGATGTCGCGTTCCGGGCCCGTCGCGATCTCGGGCCAGGCGGGGGTCGCGTCGTTGTCGTTGCGTGTGGTCAGCCGGGTCTGCGTACCTCCTTCCGGGCTGTCGCCGAGGAGTCGGATGCCGTCCCACTTGACCTCGTGGACCCACTCGTCCCCCGGTGGCACGTGGGTACCAGGGGTCGCGAGCATCGGACGCATGCGTCCATCTTGCCTCTAGGACGTCGTTGCGCCGCGCAGATCTGGTCCAATCCTCACGGCCAGTCGACGTCGACACGGCATGCCTGCGGCGCATGCGGAAGCGTGAGCACCGCACCGTAGCTCCACCCTTCGGTGGTCAGCTCCAGACGAACCAGATCGTCACCGGACCCCCTGACCAGAATCGCCTCCATCCGGCTCGGCTCGATCTGGTCGGCGCCTTCGACGAGGCCTTCCGACTCGACCTGCCAGTCCAGCGCCTCGAGGCGATCGACCAGGAGCCCGAACTCCGAACGCGCGACCTTGCCGGGCCCATTCTTGGCGGCGTCAGCGTCATAGGCCCCGTGCCAGTAGATGCCTGCGTTCGGCTGATGAGCTGTCTGGACCGAGTCGTCATAGAGGCAGCCGAGGACTCCGGAGTCCTCGGTCAGCGTGGTGCCCGCTGGCGCCTGCACCGCCATCACCTGGTCGGACCACGGCTCCAAGTCCGTCATCACCTGCTGCTCCACGGCCGAGTCGACCGAGTACTCCCTGGGCGCGATCACCCACGTGATCGCAGCCGCTGCTCCGACCATCAACGCGAGGTAGGCAATGCCCACGCCGACAACGACGACCACGATGGTCCGGACGGTCACAGGGACACCATCTGCCAGTTCCCCACATGTGCGTGGAAGTCGCAGCGCATTTCCTGGCCGACGACGTCAGATCCGCACATGTGCACCCTCCTCGCGACCTTCACGCGGATCGTGCCTGTCGCAGCTCGTCACGGTCGTGCAGGGGAATGATCTTCCCCAAATTCGGATACCGGCAGATACTGGCTTATCAGATGCCATTTGATGAGGGGATTCACGATGCGTGCGATCTGGAAGGGCGCGGTCTCGTTCGGGCTGGTCAGCGTGCCCGTGAAGCTCTATTCGGCGACGGAGTCCCACGACGTCTCCTTCCGTCAGGTGCACCAGTCCGACGGTGGCCGGATCCGCTATCAGCGGATCTGTTCGATCGACGGCGAGGAGGTGCCCTACTCCGAGATCGCGAAGGGCTACGAGACCGAGGACGGCGAGATGGTCGTGCTCACCGACGACGACTTCGCCAACCTGCCGACGACCTCCTCGCGCGAGATCGCGGTGGAGAAGTTCGTGCCGAGCGACCAGATCGACCCGATGCTCTTCGAGAAGAGCTACTACCTGGAGCCGGAGAACACCGGGGTCAAGCCCTACGCGCTGCTGCGCCAGGCTCTGCTCGAGGCCGACCGGGTCGCCCTGGTGACCGTCGCGCTGCGTCAGCGCACCACGGTCGCGGCGCTGCGGGTGCGGCCGACCGACAACGGCGACGTGATCGTGCTGCAGACGATGATGTGGCCCGACGAGATCCGCGTGCCCGACTTCAAGGTCGAGGCCGGCGAGATCAAGGACTCCGAGATCAAGATGGCCAACATGCTCGTCGAGACTCTCGCGGGCGACTTCCATCCCGAGGAGTTCTCCGACGACTACGCCAGTGCCGTCGAGGAGATGGTGAAGGCCAAGATCGAGGGTGGCGAGGTCGAGCGGACCCCCACCTCCACGAAGACCTCCGGCGAGGTCGTCGACCTGCTCGCAGCCCTGCAGCGCTCGGTCGCCGCGGCCAAGAAGTCTCGCGGCGAAGAGGTCCCCGAGGAGGCCGAGGACAAGAAGTCGGAGGCGTCCTGAGACGACCGGAGCGACACGTACTGAATTCTCTGGTGCGGACGTGTCGAAAGCGGCAGGCTCTTCTCGACGCGTAGGCGACGACGCGCAACGGACGCGCCGCCGACACGCAAGGAGAAGCAGATGCGCTACATGATGTTCGTGAAGATGGACCCGAACGCGGGTCCGCCCCCGGCCGCGCTGATCGAGGCGGTGGAGTCCGAGATCAAGCAGCAGTACGCCGACGGCATCCTCCTCGACGCCGACGGGCTCGGTCCCGCGGTGGAGATCCGGCTGACCGCCGGGGAGGTGACCCACATCGACGGGCCCTTCGCGGAGGCCAAGGAGGTCGCCGGTGGGTTCTCGCTCTTCGAGGTCCGCTCTCCCGACGAGGCCATCGAGCTCGGACGCCGGATGATCCAGCTCCACGAGGAGCTGTGGCCGGGGCAGGACGTGGCCGTGGAGATGCGGCCGCTGTTCGGTCCGCCGACCCCGGCTGAATGAGCTCGCCCACCGAGGACGCGATCGTCGCGGTCTGGCGCAACGAGTCCGTACGGCTCCTCGCCGGCCTGGCGCGGATGACGCACGACCTCGACCTGGCCGAGGACCTCGCCCAGGATGCCCTTGTCGCGGCGCTGGAGCAGTGGCCGCACGAGGGCATCCCTCGCAACCCCGGCGCGTGGCTGATGTCGATCGCGAAGCGGCGCGCGATCGACGGGTTCCGCCGTGACGAGGTGCTGCGCCGCAAGGTCGCCCTGCTGGGCCACGAACTGGAGGAGGGTGAGATGCCTGACCTGGCTGCCGCGGTCGATCACATCGAGGACGACGTGCTGCGGCTGATGTTCCTCTCCTGCCATCCGACGCTGGCGCCCGACTCCCGAACCGTGCTGACGCTGCGGCTCGTGGGCGGTCTGACGACCGCCGAGATCGCCCGGGCCTACTTCGCCAAGGAGTCGGCCGTCGGACAGCGGATCTCGCGGGCGAAGCGCACCCTGGCCGAGGTCGGGGCCTCGTTCGAGCTGCCCACCGGCGAGGAGCGGACGGCGCGGCTGCGCGACGTGATGCAGACGATCTACCTGGTCTTCAACGAGGGCTACGCGGCCACGTCGGGGCCGTCGTGGACCCGGCCCGAGCTGTGCCTGGAGGGGATGCGGCTGGCCCGCATGCT
Organism: Nocardioides sp. YIM B13467; assembly: GCF_042788075.1. Lineage (NCBI taxonomy): Bacteria > Bacillati > Actinomycetota > Actinomycetes > Propionibacteriales > Nocardioidaceae > Nocardioides > Nocardioides sp. YIM B13467. The sequence goes on along the minus strand of NZ_JBHZPJ010000046.1, from coordinate 2,914,757 downwards.
GGCCGCGCACGCCCCGGGCGATCCCGACGCGCAGGCGCTGCAGGGGCTGCTGGAGATCCAGGGTTCACGGCTCGCTGCCCGGGCGGATGCCGAGGGTCACCCGGTGCTGCTCGAGGACCAGGACCGGACCCGCTGGGACCAGCTGCTGCTGCGACGCGGCCTGGCCGCGGTCGACCGGGCGACGGCGCTGGCCTCCTCCGGCACCCCCGGCGGGAGCTATCTGGTGCAGGCGATGATCGCCGCGTGCCACGGCCGCGCCCGGCGGGCCGAGGAGACCGACTGGGCCGAGATCGCCCGCCTCTACGACATGCTCGCGACCGGCGTCCCCGGCCCTGTCATCGAGGTCAACCGGGCGGTGGCGCACGGACGCGCCTTCGGTCCCGAGGCCGGGCTGGCCATCCTGGCGGCGCTCCCCGAGGGAGCACTTCCGGGGTCGCATCTCCCCGCTGGCGTACGTGGTGACCTGCTCCACCGGGCCGGACGGCATCTCGAGGCCTCGGCGGCGTTCGACGAGGCGGCCTCGTTGACCACCAACGCCGGGGAACAGGAGCTTCTCGAAAAACGTGCGGCCGCGTGTCGAAGCGACGAGGTCTCGTCCGACGCGTAAGTATCAACCGGGTCATCTCGACAAGCTCGATACGACGCTCGAGGGGCTCGACCACCGCGACAGAAGTGAGCAGAACGATGACCAAGACCACCACCTCCGCCGACGGCACCACGATCGCCTACGACGTGGTCGGCTCCGGCCCGGCGCTCGTCCTGGTCGACGGGGCCATGTGCTATCGCGGCTTCGGGCCGTCGAAGGAGCTGGCCGACGCATTCTCGGACCGCTTCACCGTCTACCGCTACGACCGTCGCGGCCGCGGCGACAGCAACATCGCCAAGCCGGCTGCCGCCGGCACCATGGAGGCGGTCGAGCAGGAGGTCGCCGACCTGGGTGCGGTGATCGAGGCGGCCGGCGGGCACGCCCATCTGCTGGGCCTGAGCTCGGGCGCGTTCCTCGCCCTCGAGGCCGCGCGGGCCGGGCTGCCGATCGACAAGATCGTCGCCTACGAGGCGCCGCTCATCCTCGACGACACCCACCGCCCCAACGATGCGGACCTGGCGCAGCAGGTCGAGACTCTGGTCGAGAACGGCAAGCGGGCCGCCGCGGTCGAGCTGTTCATGCGCGTGGTCGGAATGCCACTGGTCGCGGTCAAGATCATGCGTCTCACTCCGGCCTTCAAGAAGCTCACCCCGGTCGCCCACACGCTGGTCTACGACCTGGGCATGTGCGTGCCGTTCCAGCAGGGTCTGCCCCTGCCGGGCGGCTACTACAAGAACGTGTCGGTGCCCGTGCTGTCGATGGCGGGCAGCAAGAGCCCGACCCACATGACCAACGCCCAGCAGGCCATCTCCAAGGCCGTTCCCGAGGGACGCTACGTCGTCCTCGACGGGCAGGACCACATGGTCAAGGCCGACGCCCTGGCTCCGGTGGCCGCCGAGTTCCTCACCGCCTGACCGACCCCGCCGGAGGGCGGCCTATCCTGGCGCCATGGCGCAGCTCTGGGACATCTCCCCACCGGTCCACGCATCCTCGCCGGTCTTCCCCGGCGACCATGCCACCGAGGTCGGCTGGACGTTCCGGATCGGCCCCGGGTGCCCGGTCAACGTCGCCGAGCTGAGCCTGTCGGCCCACGTCGGCGCGCACGCGGACGCTCCGCTGCACTTCACCGACGACGGCACGCCCGCCGGCGAGATGCCGCTGGAGCCGTTCCTCGGTCCGTGCCGCGTGGTCGACGTGTCGGGGGTCCGGCCGCTGGTCACCGTCGACGACATCGACGTCACCGACCTGCCGCCACGCGTGCTGTTCCGGACGTACGCCGCCCAGCCGACGACCTGGGACGACGACTTCTGCGCGCTCGACCCCGCGCTGATCGACCTCTTGGCCGCCAACGGGGTGCGGCTGGTCGGCACCGACGCGGCCAGCCTGGACCCGTCCTCCTCCAAGGATCTTCCGGCCCACTTCGCGACCCACCGTCATGACGTACGCATCCTGGAGAACCTGCTGCTCGACGAGGTGCCCGCGGGCGACTACGAGCTGATCGCGCTCCCCCTCAAGCTCACCACCGCCGACGCAGCGCCCGTGCGGGCCGTGCTCAGGCCGATCAAGGAGACTGCCGAATGAACCGCGACGATGCCGTCGCTCTCGACCAGGCCGACCCGCTGGCTCCGCTGCGGGACCTCTTCGACCTGCCCGAGAAGACGATCTACCTCGACGGCAACTCGCTGGGGGCACTCCCCCGAGCCACCGCCGGCAGGGTGGCCGAGGTGGTCACGCAGGAGTGGGGGCAGGGGCTGATCGGGTCCTGGAACACCGCCTCCTGGATCACTCTCCCCCAGCGCGTCGGCGACAAGATCGCCCGGCTCGTCGGCGCAGGTCAGGGCGAGGTCGTGGTCGCCGACTCGACCTCCCTCAACGTCTACAAGGTCCTGGCCTCCGCGCTCTCGATCGCCTCGGTCGACTCACCCGATCGCCGGGTCGTGGTCAGCGAGCGGAGCAACTTCCCCACCGACCTCTACATCGCCTCCTCGCTGTGCCGCGAGCGCGGCTACGAGCTGGTGCTGGTCGATTCGCCCGACGAGATCGAGGGGCTGCTCGACCGCACCGCGGTGCTGATGCTGACCGAGGTCAACTACCGCACCGGCTACCTGCACGACATGGCCGCGGTGACCGCGCTCGCGCACGAGCACGGCGTGCTCGCCGTCTGGGACCTGTGCCACTCGGCCGGCGCGGTGCCGGTCGACCTTCGAGGCGCTGACGCCGACTTCGCGATCGGCTGCGGCTACAAGTTCCTCAACGGTGGCCCCGGATCGCCGGCGTTCCTGTGGGTCAACCCTCGCCACGTCGACCGATTCGAGCAGCCGCTGTCGGGCTGGATGGGTCACGCGGCGCCGTTCGAGATGTCGCCGGGCTACCGGCCCGCGGAAGGGGTCTCGCGCTACCTGTCCGGCACCCCCGCCGTCATCGGCATCTCCGCCCTGGAGTGCGGGGTCGACACGCTGTTGGCGGCCGAGACGTACGGCGGTCTCGAGGCGATCCGGGAGAAGTCGCTCGCGCTGACCCGTCTCTTCGCCCACCTCGTCTCCTCTCGGCTTCCCGGGTTCACGATCGAGTCCCCGCTGGACGACACCCGCCGAGGCAGCCAGCTGTCGCTGAGCGTCGCCGACGACGGGGCGTACGCGATCGTGCAGGCGCTCATCGAGCGAGGTGTGGTCGGCGACTTCCGCGCCGGACCGGCCGGTGGGACAGACATCCTGCGCTTCGGCGTCACCCCGCTCTACACCCGCTACGTCGACGTGTGGGACGCCGTCGACCACCTGGTCTCGGTGATGGACAACGACGAATGGCGCGACGAGCGCTTCTGGACCCGAGGAGCAGTCACATGAGCAGCACGCAGGATCTTCCGATGGACTACTCCGACTACCTCCACCTGCCGGAGGTGCTCGGCGCGCAGAATCCGCTCTCGGGCGACCACAACGAGATGCTCTTCATCGTGCAGCACCAGGCGATGGAGCTGTGGATGAAGCTCGCGCTGCACGAGCTGACCGAGGCGCAGCGGCTTCTCGCCGAGGATGCGGTGCGTCCGGCGTTCAAGGGACTGGCTCGGGTATCCCGGATCATGGAGCAGCTCGTGCACGCCTGGGACGTCCTCTCGACGCTGACCCCGACCGAGTACGACAAGTTCCGCCCCTACCTGGCCACCGGTTCGGGCTTCCAGTCGTGGCAGTACCGCTGCATCGAGTTCGCGCTCGGCAACAAGGCCGCCTACACGCTCCGCGTGCACGAGGGCCGGCCGCACGAGCAGGATGTGCTCGCCGCGTACGGACGTCCGTCTCTCTACGACGAGTCGCTGCGCCTGCTGTCCCGGCGCGGCTTCGACATCCCGGCCGATCATCTCGACAGGGACTGGAAGCAGGAGTACGCCGCCTCCGACGCCGTCGAGGCCGCCTGGGGCGAGGTCTACCGCGACCCGGAGAAGCACTGGGACCTCTACGAGCTCGGTGAGGAGCTCACCGACCTCGAGACCGCCTTCCGGGTCTGGCGGTTCCGGCACGTGACCACCGTCGAGCGGATCATCGGGTTCAAGGTCGGCACCGGCGGGACCAGCGGTGTCTCCTACCTGCGCAAACAGCTCGACATCATCCTGTTCCCCGAGCTGTGGGCGATGCGCACAGGCTTGTGAGTCAGCGCGCCAGCTTGCCGCGGAGCCGCTCGGCGAGACGTACGGAGGCCTCGATCTCGACCTTGCGGATCGAGACGGACTCGATGTTGATGCCGAACGGCACGCCGAGCTGGCGGCAGAAGGACATCAGCTCGATCGCCGTCGCCTCGGCCTGCTCGAGCGAGGCGTCGAGGGTGTCGGTGGCATGGCGCAGCTCGTTCTCGATCCAGCGCGGGACGTCGACACCGAGCCAGCGGAGGAACTCGAGGGTCTTCATGGAGCCGCAGACGGAGAAGGTGAACACGATCGGCACCGGCTGCAGGCCACGGGTCTCGCACTCGTAGCGGTAGTCGGAGACGAGGTTCTTGGCGGCGTTGACGTCGTAGACGACCTGGGTGACGAAGTAGGAGCAGCCCGCCTCCTGCTTGGCGATCAGGCGAAGGTGCTCGTCGCCCTTGGCAGTGTGTCGCTCAGGAATCGCGACGGCGCCCAGGAGCAGGTCGGGGTTGGCCTCGTTCCGGATCTGCTGGGCGCGGCGCAGGCTGGTGGCGACCCGCTTCTCACCCGAGGAGGCGCCGACGAAGACCGACAGTGCCTTGGCCGGGTCCTGGGTCTTGACCCAGTCGCGCAGCGTCGGCTCGTCGTACTTCCCCGTGGCCCGGTAGACGACGGCCGGCACGTCGAGACCAGCGAGGTTGCGCTCGAGGAACTCGGCGGGGTCGAGGGTGCGTACGAACGGGAACGGCCGCTCTTCCGGGTTGCGGTCGGACTCGTCGTCGATGTCGTAGAGGATCAGCCCGTCGACATCGAGGGGCCGGATCCGCTCGAGCGTGACCTCCGCGATCTGCTGCACCCTCTCGGGTGCCGTCGTCACCCTGGGCGGGGTGACGGCGAACAGGAGAATCTCACCGGCCCGGTCATTGATGCGCTGCTGCAGATCCACGGCATCAACGCTAGCCGAGCCGTGCCGACCCGGCGCGGCTGTCCCACCCCAGAGCGCCGAGTCGGCGTCGATCAGTAGACGCTCGGCCCCGAGGTGGGGGCGTCGTAGGCCTCGGTGTCCGGCTTGATCTTGAACAGCTCGGCACGGCGCTTGATCGTCTCGGCGCGGGCCAGACGCGGCTTGTCGCTGCCGTCGCGGATCACGCGGCCACCCTCCTCGAACTTGTGGAGGAACTCGTAGGCCCAGGTCACGTCGGACGGGGACGGGCTGAACGACTCGTTGATCACCGAGGGCTGCTCGATGTCGAGGCAGAGCTTGCCGGTCATACCCATCGCGACGCCGTCGGCCGACTGCTCACGCAGCAGCGGGTGGCTGCTGCCCACCGTCGGGCCGTCGATCGGACCGGACAGGTTGCCGATCCGCGAGGCCAGGACCAGCTTGGTCCGCGGGTAGGCCATCGCGAGGGGGTCGTTCTCCGCGCCCGTGTCGCGGCGGTAGTCACCGGAGCCGAAGGCGAGCCGGTAGGCGCCCCGGGCGCGCGCGATCGTCGCGGCGTCCTCGATCCCCAGCGCCGACTCGAGCAGCGGGATCACCGGGGTCTTGCCACCCAGTCGCTGGAACGTGTCGGTCACCTGGTCGGGAGACTCGGTCTTCGCGAGCATCACACCGGCAAGCGTCTCGATCCCGGCGAGCGCCGCGATGTCCTCGCTCCAGTCCTCGGTGGTCCAGTCGTTGATGCGTACCCAGGCACGGCCGCCACCCTTGAGCCAGCTGGTCACGTTCTCGCGCGCCTGCGACTTGAGCGAGGTGTCGATCGCGTCCTCCATGTCGAGGATGATCTGGTCGGCTCGGCTCAGCTGGGCGTCGTCGAAAATCTCCGTACGCATCGCGGAGACCAGGAGCCAGGACCGGGCGTTGTGGCCCTCGACTCGGTTGGCTTCGCGGACCTCGCGCTTCTCGGCGATCTGGCTCGTGCTCATCGTTCGTCTATCTCCCTACTGGCGTCCTGGGATGGGCGCGACTTCGGACGGTAAACCAACTTCTCGGTGACTCGCGAGTAGGAGGCGGCCTGAGGCAGGCGTTGAGACATGACTCACGTCGCCACCCCCGGATCGGCCTCACGGGCCAGGTCAGGCATCGGCTGGACGATCTGGTAGACCGAGTAGAGGTCCCGCTCCTCGCCGGACGGCTGACGGCCGGTCTCGCGGTAGCGCGCGACGACCTGGTTCAGCTCCTGCTGCAGCTGGAGGGCCTCGTCCTTCGTCAGCCGCAGGGACGACTCCGACACGAGCCGCCTGGCCGGATCGTCCTCGAGCTCCGAGGAGACCTTGAAGGCCTCGTCGACCAGGTGGTGGCCCCAGGCGACGGAGCTGCGCTGGAACACCGTGTAAGCCGCCTCGCCTCCCGGCTGCTGGACCATCTCTCTCGGGCTGATGGTGATGTCGTCGTCGGTGAGCCGCCAGACACGGTCGCGCTTGTCACGGCCGGCGTCGGGGTCGACCTCCACCAGGCCGTACTTCGCCAGCTGCCGCAGATGGAAGCTGGCCTGGTTGGCCGGGATGCCGGTGCGCTGCGCGACATCCGCGGCACGGAGGGATCCCGCTGCGGACAGCTCGTGCAGCACCCGGTTGCGAGTCGGGTGGGCGATCGCGCGCAGGATCCGCGGGTCGTCGTACGTAGCCATGGCCGCAGTCTACAGAATTCCGCAATACATATTGCGCAACATGACTTGCGCACCTTATGGTGCGGGTATGCCCTCCTACCGCGAGCTCGCCCGCAACCACGACTTCACCGCCCTCTGGATCGGCGCCACCGTCGCCGAGCTCGGGACCCGGGTGAGCCTCTTCGCGATGCCCCTGGTCGCGTACGCGTTGACCGGATCCGCCTTCTGGGCAGCGGCCGCGGAGGCGATCCACCTCATCGGGATGGTGGGGATGCTGCTGCCCGCCGGGTTGATCGCCGACCGCCGCCATCGACTGCGGATCATGCGGTTCGCCCACGGCTCGGGCACCGTCCTGTACGCCTCGCTGGCTCTCGCCGGGATCCTCGGCTCGCTCACCCTCCCCCACCTGCTCCTCGTCGCCCTTCTCACCGGAGCGCTCAACGGGCTCTTCCTCCCGGCCGAGAACTCAGCGATCAGATCGGTCGTCGCGGCGGACGACCTCCCGACGGCCCTCTCCCAGCAGCAGGCACGCCAGCACATCGCCGGACTGCTCGGCGGTCCGCTCGGCGGCGTGCTCCTCGGCTTCACCCGCTGGGCGCCGTTCGCCGGGAACGCCATCGCGTACGCCGCCGGCTGGCTGCTCCTCGGACGCGTCCGCGCCGACCTCTCGGCACCGCCCGCCCGCGCCCGTGCGCCTCGCGAGAAGGCCTCGGCCGACCTGGTCGCGGGACTGCGCTACAGCTGGCAGCAGCCGTTCCTGCGTACGCTGCTCTTCTTCGGACCCGCCGCCAACCTGGCCGTCAACGCGCTCTTCTTCATGGCGCTGCTGCGACTGATCGAGGCTGGGTTCCCGGCCTGGCAGATCGGGTTGGCCGAGGCGGCGATCGGAGCGTGCGGGATCCTCGGCGCACTGGTCGCTCCCTGGCTCATCGACACGATCCCGACGGGCAGACTCACCGCCCTGGTCGCGTGGAGCTTCGTGCCGCTCTCGATCCCGCTCGCGTTCTGGACCCACCCCGCCGTGATGGCCCTGGCCGTCTCCGTCGGCCTCTTCCTCAACCCCGCAGGCAACGCCGGCGTCGCGGCGTACCGGATGGCGATCACCCCACCGGAGCTGGTCGGACGCGTGCAGTCCGCGGCCCAGTTCGTCTCGATGCTCTCGATCCCGCTCGCGCCCGCCCTGGCCGGGGCGCTGCTCGCCGTCACCGGCGGCACCACCGCGGTCCTCGCGGTCACGGCGCTGGTCGCTCTCGCCGCTCTCATCCCCACGCTCGCCCGTTCGGTGCGGTCGATCCCGCGCCCCGCGGACTGGCAGACGCTGTCCTCGAACGACGACAACCTCGGCCACACACGCGCTTCAGAGGGCAAAAATCCGGTTCCGCAGGTCTAACCTTCTCAAAGTCCCCCAACGCAACGTTTTGCTCCTCGGAAGCAAAGGATCCCCTCGCATGTTCAACCGGGCCTGTCTGGCGTTGGCACTTCTGGCCGGCGTGTTCGTCACGGTGCTGTCTCCGGGACCGGCTCATGCCGTGACCGACTCCTGGGCCGAGTGGGCACCCGTCTCCGGGACGTCCAACGACTACTCCACGACGATGACCCAGAGGTCTGCGGGCTTCCCCGCGGCCCAGATGGCCAGCGACTCCCGGGCCAACGTCGCCCTTCCCAGCGGCGCGAGCACGTTCCTCGACGCGGGCACGCCTCCTGGAGCGAAGTACGGATCGAGCCGCGGGTCGGCCTACATCAACCTGCGCCCGAAGGCCGACACCCCGACCGGCGCCTCGACCACGACGTACGCCTTCGAGAACCCCACGCCCGACACCGGCTGGGCGTTCGTGCTCGGTGACATCGACTCCGACCAGGTCCAGGTCCAGGCGACCGACGAGAACGGCGAGGCCGTCCCGGCCGCGGAGATCTCCTCGTGGTTCCAGGGGTCGTTCAACTACGGCGGCGGCACCGACCAGCCCACCTGGAACCCGGCCACCTCGACGTTGACCGGCAACCCCACCGCCACCGACACCAACGGCGCCAGCGGCTGGTACGAGCCCGACATCCGGCTCACCAGCCTGACCTTCGTCTTCACCCGCCGTGCCGGGTTCCCGGTCTACCAGACCTGGTTCGTGAGCCGGGCGCGGCCGATCGGCGGCACGGTCACCGACGTGTCGACCTCCGGGCCGTGCCCGGTCGAGAGCTCGGTGCTCACCCTCGTCTCGCCCTACGGGGAGACGCTGGCCACCACGAGCCCCGCCGCCGACGGCACCTACTCCTTCGGCGAGTTCGCCACCCAGGACGGCTACACCGTCCGGCTGAGCCAGCCCGACGGATGCGCGATCGTCGGACAGACCGAGGCGACCGTCAGCAACCGTGGCGAGGACGGCGACCCCGCCTCCCGGGCCGACTTCGAGGTGCGGCAGGTGATCCCGCAGGCGATCAGCGGCACCGTACGCGACGACGCCGGCGCTCCGGTCCCGGGCGCGACCGTGACCCTGACCCGGCCCGACGGGACCACCGCGACCACGACCACCGGCACCGACGGCAGCTATCTCTTCGACGACAACGCCGTCGGCACCGGCTACTCGGTGACCCTGACGGTGCCCGACGGCTACACCGCGGGTCCCGACGGTACGACCCGCTCCGACATCACCGTCGACGACAGCCCGATCACCGACCAGGACTTCGTGGTCAACCAGCTGGCGAGCGTCTCCGGCACCGTGACCGGCGGCGGCAGCGGGCTCGGCGGCGTCCAGGTGCGCCTGGTCCCCGCCGGCGGCGGCGACCCCATCACCACCGTCACCGACGGTGACGGCAACTACCGGCTCGACGGGGTGCCGCCCGGCGACTACACCGCCGAGATCGACGCGCCCGAGGGCTACACCGGCACCACCACGCGACCTGTCACCGTGGCCACGAGCGACGTGACCGGGGTCGACTTCGACCTCACCCGCCCCGGCACGATCGCCGGGCGGGTCACCGACGCGTCCACCGGAGACCCGGTCGCCGGCGTCACTGTCACCGTCGACGGGCCCGACGGCCCGGTCACCGCCACCACCGACGACGCCGGCGGCTACATCGTCGAGGATCTCCCGCCGGGCGACTACACCATCACCGTCACCGCACCCGATGGGATGCGGGTCGTGGGTGAGGCCTCGCGTACGGTCACGATCACCTCGGCCGGCGAGATCCGGGGCGGACAGGACTTCAGGATCGACGAGGTCCCCTCGCCGAGCCCCACGCCGGACCCGACCCCGACGCCGGACCCGACCCCGACGCCGGACCCGACCCCGGATCCCACGCCGACCCCGGATCCGACGCCCACGCCGGACCCGACCGACGTGCCGACTCCTGGTGGAAATGAGAATCCGCCGGCGACCCCGACCCCGGGACCGCCGACGGAGACCTCACCTCAGAGCTCGCTCCCCGAGACCGGCGGCCCGTCGTGGGTGTTCGCCGCGCTCGGCATCTCGCTCCTGCTCGCCGGCACGGTGCTCACCGTGACAGCGCGTCGAGCGTCCCGAATGCGAGGTTGACCTCCTCGTTGACCGCCGAGGTCGCCCAGATCTCCCACCGCAGCGGGTGATCCACGATGGCCTCGGGGAACCGCTCGCGGATCGCGGTCGGGAAGTACGCCACTAGGCGCTTCGTCATCTCCGGGTCCGCGGCCGGGTCGGGGACGCCCTCGGCGACCAGCTCGCGCCGGCGCTCGATCTTGGTCCAGGCGAGCACGACGGCGAGCTCGGGGGCGGTGAGCCCCTCCCCCGCCTCCAGACGGCGCGCGACCTCGGTCGAGGAGGGCAGTCCCTCCACGTCGCGGTCGAGCAGGCCTGCCGTGACCCACTCCGCGATCTGGCGCTCGTGAGCCTCCAAGAGCTGCGGGGCCGAGGCCACCGCACGGGTCAGGGTCACGTTGTGGGCCTCGTTGTCGGCCAGCACCAGCGCAGCGACTTCGTCGGTCATCTCCTCGAGGAGCTCGTCACGCGCGGCAAGCGTCAGCGAGCCCGCGCGTACCTCTCGGTCCAGCAGGACCTTGAGGTTGACCTCGTGGTCGGAGGTGTCGACACCGGCGGAGTTGTCGATCGCGTCGGTGTTGATCAGTCCACCCTTGCGGGCGAACTCGACGCGGCCGGCCTGGGTGATACCCAGGTTGCCCCCCTCACCGACGACCCGCACCCGCAGCTCGGCGGCATCCACCCGGACCCCGTCGTTGGCGTGGTCACCGGCGTCGGCGTCGGTCTCGCTGGACGCCTTGACGTACGTCCCGATCCCGCCGTTCCACAGCAGGTCGACCGGCGCGCGCAGGATCGCGCTGATCAGCTCCTGCGGCGTGAGCCGCTTGACGTCGGTCGCCAGACCGAGCGCCTGCCGCACCTCGGGACTGATCGGCACCCACTTCAGCTGCCGCGACCACACGCCGCCGCCCGCCGAGATCAGTGAGGTGTCGTAGGACTCCCAGGTCGACCGAGGCATCTCGAAGAGTCGCTTCCGCTCCTGGAAACCCACCGCCGCGTCGGGCGTGGGGTCGATGAAGATGTGCCGGTGGTCGAAGGCGGCCACGAGCCGGATGCGATCCGAGCGCAGCATGCCGTTGCCGAAGACGTCACCGGACATGTCCCCGACACCGACCGCGGTGATCTCGTCGGTCTGCGGGTCGATCCCGAGCCGCTTGAAGTGGTGCTGCACCGAGACCCAGGCGCCACGCGAGGTGATGCCCATGGCCTTGTGGTCGTAGCCCGCCGAGCCGCCGGAGGCGAACGCGTCGCCGAGCCAGAAGTCGTACTCCGCCGCGACCGAGTTGGCCAGGTCGGAGAACGTCGCGGTGCCCTTGTCGGCGGCGACGACCAGGTAGGAGTCGTCGCCGTCGTGGCGCACCACGTCGGGCGGCGGCACGATCTCGCCGTCCACCCGGTTGTCGGTGACGTCGAGGAGGCCACGCAGGAACGTGACGTACGCGTCCGGACCGGCCGCGCCGCCCTTGGGGACGAAGCCGCCCTTCGCGCCACCCGGCACGATCACGGTGTTCTTGACCTGCTGCGCCTTCGCCAGACCGAGCACCTCGGTGCGGAAGTCGTCGCGCCGGTCGCTCCACCGCAGCCCGCCACGGGCCACCGCGTCGAAGCGCAGGTGCACGCCCTCGACGTCGGGCGAGTAGACGAAGATCTCGTACGCCGGGCGCGGCAGCGGCAGGTCGGGCACCTGCTGCGGGTCGAACTTGAGCGCCAGGTAGGGCCGGTTCCGGTAGTAGTTGGTCCGCGTGGTCGCCTGGATCGTGGTGACGTAGCTGCGCAGGATCCGGTCCTGGTCCAGGCTCGCGACGTCGTCGAGGGCCTCGATGATCGCCTCGGCCCGCTTCGCCTCGTCACGCGTGGTGAGCGAGGGGTCGAAACGGGTCTCGAACAGCTCCACGATCTGCCGGGCGATGCCCGGGTTGGCGCACAGCGCGCCCGCGATCGTCTGGAACGAGTTGGGCGTGCCGGCCTGGCGCAGGTAGCGACCGTAGGCACGCAGCAGTGTCACCTGACCGTGGTCGAGACCGGCCAGGACGAGCGCGTTCAGCCCGTCGACCTCGCTGCGACCGGACCAGGCCTGGTGCAGCGCGGCGACCAGCTGGGTCGGGGTGCCGACCGGGGTGCCCGAGTAGGCGAGCCCGAAGTCGTAGATGAACCACTCCTCCGACCCGGACGTGCCGACGCCCTCGAGGTCGTAGGGCCGCTCGTCGGTGACCTCGAAGCCGAACGAGGACAGGATCGGGAGCATCAGGGACAGCGAGAGCGGGCCACCGGTGCGGTAGATCTTGATCCGGAAACCGCCGGGGCTCTCCGGGTCCTTGTAGAAGGAGAAGTCGACCGCCTCGCCCTGGTGCGAGAGCATCTCGAGCCGGGTCAGGTCCGCGGCGCCGGTGTCGGCGTCGAAGTCCTCCTTGTAGGCCTCCGGGAACGCGTCGAGCACGTGCGCGAGCCGGGCCGCGCCCTCCTCGCCGGCATGGGCGATGACCGCGCTGACCAGGTCGTCGCGCCAGCTCCGCGCGGCCTTGCGCAGCCGCGACTCGAGGCTGTCGACCAGCCCCGGGGTGTCCAGGGCCTCCCCCAGCGACTCGGTGGTGCCGTGGACCACGAAGTGCACGCGGGCGGTGGTCGACTCGCTGATGCGTACGGTGAACTCCAGGTCGGTGCCGCCGAGCGCGTCGAGAAGCACCTTCGAGAACCGCTCGCGGACCGTCGTGTTGTAGCGGTCACGCGGCAGCGAGACCAGCACCGAGACATAGCGACCGTACGTGTCGGGCCGGACGGCCACCCGCAGGATGCGACGCTCGATCGCTCCCAGCGCGGCCTCGGCGAGGTCCATCAGCTCCTCGGTGGAGGCGTGGAAGAGCTCCTCGCGCGGGTAGGACTCCATCGCGTCGAGCATCGCCTTGCCGGTGTGGCTGCGGGCGTCGTAGCCGGTGTGGTCGAGGACCGCGGCGACCTTGCCGCGTACGACCGGGATCCGGGTCACCGACTCGCGAGCCGCCTTCGTGGTGAAGAGGCCGAGGAAGCGGTGCTCGCCGATCACCTCACCGGCGCCGTTGAAGATCTTGATGCCGACGTGGTCGAGGTAGGCGGGCTCCCCGACGGTCGAGCGTGAGTTGGCCTTGGCCAGGACGAGCATGACCTTGTCGCGGGCGTGGGCGGCGACCTTGGGCGGCATCTTGCCGTGGTCGGGCGCCTGCGGCGGGTCGGCACGCAGGATGCCCAGGCCGGTGCCGGAGCGACCGCGCAGGTAGTCGCCGTCGAGGCGATACTCGCGGTAGCCCGTCAGCAGGAAGTGGTCCTCGGCCAGCCAGGCCAGCAGCTCGGCGGCCTCCGAGGCCTCCTCGCGCGGCACGCTGTTGGGCGGGGTGTAGCGCAGACCGGCCGCGATCTCCGCCAGCCGGCGGTGCAGCCTCGGCTCGTCCTCGACGACCTCGCGTACGTCCTCGAGGACTCCCTCGAGGCCGGAGACGATCTCCTTGGCGGCGTCGGGGGCGAGACGGTCGATCTCGATGTGCATCCAGGACTCGCTGATGTCGCCTTCGTTCACCCCCTCGAGCGCACCGGTCACGTCACGGGCGACGTCGATGACGGGGTGGACGACGAGATGTACGTCGAGGCCACGACGGTAGAGCTCGGTCTTGACCGAGTCCACGAGGTAGGGCATGTCGTCGACGACGATCTCGACGACGCTGCGGCCTCCGGCGGACCAACCGTCTGCGGCGGTGGTCGGGGTGAGGATGCGCACGGCGGCGGTGCCCTGCGGGCGGTTCGCTGCCAGCGCCAGATGCGATCCCACCGCGCCGGCGAGATCAGCCTCGCTGCGGCCGGTGAGCTCCTCGGGGGCTACGTGGCGGAAGTAGGTGGTGCTCGGCAGGCGGTTCTGCAGGACGTTCTGCTGAGCTTGGACAGGTTTGATATGCGTCTCCGTTGACACACCTGTCACGGTATCCCGCGAGGGCTCTGAGTAGGCGGCTGGATCCGAAGGAATCGCCGATGTGAGTCATAGGCTCACGACCTGCCGCAGGCCTGGGGGTAAAGAGCATACTCCGGGAATGTGTCGGTTCTCTCGGCGGCTCCGCTGATGACTCTGGCCGCACTAGGCGTCATGATGTGTGGCTATGAGCAAAAAGCTGTCGGTCGATCTGGCCTACGACGCCCCGATCGCAGCCGTCTCCGGGATGCTCGCCGACGCGGCGTTCCGCGAGCAGGTCTGCGACGCCCAGCACGCGCTGTCCAAGAGCGTGGCGATCACCGGGTCGACGGTGAGCATCCGCTACGCCCAGGCCGTCAGCGGAGTGCCCGGGTTCGCGAAGAAGTTCGTGGGCGACACCATCGAGGTGCACCAGGACGAGATCTGGTCGGCCGACTTCACCTCCGGCGACCTCAAGGTCACCCTTCCGGGCAAGCCGGGCTCGCTCTCCGGCATCGCCCGGCTGGCCGAGAACGGCACGAAGACCATCGAGACCGTCACCCTCACCGCTACGGTGAATGTGCCCCTGGTCAGCGGAAAGCTGGAGGATCTCATCCTCTCGATCTTCAAGAAGGCGCTCGAGAAGGAGCATGAGGTAGGCACCCGCTGGCTCGCCGCCTGAGCCCCCTCATCCCCCGTCCCAACCCGCAGAAGAGCCCCAAAGGATTCGGCAATGACGACGACCCTTCAGCACGAGCTCGTCTACGACGCCCGCATGGGCGAGGTGTCCGCGATGCTCGCTGATCCGGGCTTCCGCGAGCGGGTCGCCGACGCCCAGGGAGCGCTCCGCCGCCGGGTGACCATCGGTGGTGCGCCGCGGGAGGTCCGGATCGACCGGGTGCAGTCGACCGTCGGCGTACCCTCCTTCGCGAAGCGCATCGTCTCCGGCGACCTCACCGTCCATCAGAACGAGGTCTGGTCCTCCGACACGGTCGCCGTCGTCGACATCACCGTCCCCGGTGGCCTGGCCACCTTGCGCGGCAACATCTCGCTGTCCGAGTCCGACGGACGCACCACCGAGAGCGTGCGGCTGAACATCAAGGTGCCCGTGCCGCTGGTCGGGGCCAAGCTCGAGGAGTACGTCGAGGAGCTGATGCTCAAGGCCTTCGACCTCGAGCAGGCGGTCGGCGCGGCGTACCTTTCTCGGTGAGAATCTCACCGGTCTGATGCAACCGAACTGAAAAGCTAACCGTCCCCATATGTGCCCGGCAATACATTGCCGGGCATCAGGTCTCGGATCAGGAGGGATTCGGGCCACTCATGAGGGGACATCTCGATGGTAAAACGTCGTACTCGCACGCGGCAGCTGGTCTCGGCCGGCATCGGGCTGGTGGCAGCTGCACTCGTCGTCACCACGACGGTGACGGCGAACTACGGTGCCGCGAGCGGCACCACCGGCAAGGGAACCTTGAAGCTCGTCGCCGCTGCCGACACCGTCGAGGTGGCGTCATACGACGGGGTGGCGTACGTGGAACCGTCGGTCTGGCTGGCCGCCTATGACGCGGCCTTCGAGTTCCGCGCCAGCCACACGGCCTACGACAAGCCGGTCAAGCTGACCAAGACCATCATCCGGGGCAAGAAGCGCACCACCACGACCGCGCCCGCCGCGATCGTCGACGGGATGAAGGGCTTCAAGGACGGCCTTCGGGTCACACTCAAGAACAAGGCCGGCAAGGTGGTCCTCGACGAGAGCCGACCGCTGTGTCCCGGCGGCTACGACCGGCAGCGGGTGCAGACCGATGGTGCCACCGGACCGGTCTACCCGGAGTTCTGCGGCGGCAACTGGTTCACCAAGGGCGTGCTGTACGGGATCGAGCGGGGCATGGCGGTCCCGACCGTCTCCGACCTCGAGTTCGAGACCAAGGGCGAGACCAAGCTGACCATGACGATGAGCATCAGCAAGCCCGTCGCCGACTTCCTCGGTCTGCCGAAGGCCAGCCGCAGCGCCAAGCAGAACCTCGTCATCGTCGACGGTTGCCCCGAGGGCGGCTGCGAGGGTGAGGGCGAGATGGGCGCTCGCTCAGCCCATGGTGCCCATGGAGCCGATGACGACCAGGGCGCTCGCACGGTGGTTCCGCGAGAGTCGCTGGAAGGCGCCGAGGACGGTCGCGGACGACTCCCGCTCGGCGGCGGCGCCGGAGGTACGGCCCACGGCAAGCCCAAGAAGAGCAGCCTGCCCGACCTCGTCTCCGTCCCCGCCTGGCAGATCTCGACCGCGGTCGACGAGGAGGGCATCGACCGCCTCAACTTCGCCGCCAACGAGTGGAACGCCGGACCGGCTCCGATGATCGTCGAGGGCTTCCGTCGCGGCACCGCTCCGGTGATGGACGCCTACCAGATGTTCTACCGCGACGGTAAGCAGGTCGGGATGAAGCGCACCGGCACCATGGAGTTCCACGAGGCGCCGGAGCACAACCACTGGCACTTCCTCGACTTCGCGAAGTACGAGCTGGTCGACGCCAAGGACAAGGTCGTCTCGACCAGCGGCAAGCAGTCGTGGTGCCTGGTGCCCACCGACCCGGTGGACCTGACCGTGCCCGGTGCGACGCTGCGGCCGGGGCAGACCGGCTTGGAGTCGGCGTGCGGCTCGAAGTCGGCGCTGTGGCTGCGGGAGAGCCTGCCGTCCGGCTGGGGCGACACCTACGACCAGTCCCAGACCCAGGCCTTCGACCTCTCCAAGGTCAAGAACGGCACCTACCGGATCAAGGTCACCGTCAACCCGGACGGCAACCTCTACGAGACCACCCGGTCCAACAACGTCAGCCACCGCACCGTGATCATCGGCGGCAAGGCCGGTGCCCGCACCGTCACCGTCCCGCCCTACCAGGGCGTCGACACCGAGACCTGGTGGAACGAGTGAGCCCGGCCTGAGCCGGCGCTGCCGGCGTCGATCACCCGATGAGCTGCGGGATCTCCTGGGTCGCGAACCAGCCCAGGTCCTCGTCGGGGTCGGCGTCGGCAGGCCGGTCGGCCAGGTCGGCGTGGACGGCGGCGACGAGCTTGAGCGGGACCACCTGATCACCCAAGGCGGCCGGAGCGTCGACGACCACCACCACCCTGCGCCCGGCGCCCGCCAGGAGTGCCGCCGAGTCGTCGGCGGCGCTCATCAGGGCTGCGTACTCGGCCTCTTCGCTGTCGTCGGGGGCCGCGTAGCCGTCGGCGGTGCCGGGCAGCTCGCCCTTGGCGTACCAGTCAGCGAGGAGCTCGAGCGTGGCGGGTACGTAGATGCGGGTCACGGGTCGGATTCTGCCTCATTCGCCGGAGTTCTTGACCACGCGCAGGCCCCGGGGCGCCCGGAACCGGCGTCCGGAGATGGTGTCGAGCAGCTCATCGAGGGCCTCGCTGATGCACTGTCCGACCAGCGACGCGTCGGGCACCAGGTCACGGTCGGCGGTGATCGCGAAGAAGACCTGCCCGTCGTAGGAGGTCACCCCGATCGCGAGGGTGTGCCCCTCGGCCAGCGGGTGGATGGGATAGGAGGCGACCAGCCGGTAGCCAGCCGCATAGCGCGGCTCCTGCGGGCCGGGCACGTTGCACACCGAGAGCAGGTAGTCGTGCTCGCTCTCGGCGGCCACCCGGGAGCCGACCACGTGGAAGGTCGCCGGGGCGAAGCCGCTGATCCCGGCCAGCCGCTGCGCACTGACCGTGCGGGCGTTGGCCTGGTGCTGCTCGAAGGAGTAGGACACCTGGTGGAGACGGACCACCGGCGACGGCTCTGCCACCGGGAGCACCACGAAGTGGGGTGCCACCGCGGAGCCGAGCTGGGTCGGGTCGAGCTCCTCGTCGATCACCGACACCGGCACCAGCGCCGGCACCTGGCGTACGCCGGCCAGGGACTGCTGCCGGGTCATCAGCCAGGCGCGCAGACCGCCGGTGACGGCAGCCAGGATGACGTCGTTGACGGTGCCGCCGTGGGTATCCCGGATGCGGCGGAAGTCGGCCAGGTCAGCCTGGAGAGTGACCACGAGCCGCTGCTGGGAGAGCGTCCCGTTGAGCGGCGTCGGCCGCTCCGGAGCGCGGCGGGTGAGCGCCCGGGCGATGCCGACACCCGCGTTCTGGACGTCCTTGGCCACCCCGGTGACGCGGCCCAGGGCGTAGCCGCCCAGGCTGCGTGCCGTGCCGGTCAGGCCGCTGACCGAGGTGACCGCGTCGAAGACCGCGCCGGCGACCAGACGCGCGCTCGACTGCGGCTCGGGCGGCTCCCACAGGTCCGGCACGACCGGCCCGACCTCGGGCTTGTCGTCGAGGAGCAGCTGGACCAGGTCGACGGTCTCGGCGCCGTCCACCAGCGCCTGGTGGGTCTTGGTGATCAGCGCGACCCGGTCGCCGGCCAGCCCCTCGATGACGTACAGCTCCCACAGCGGCCGGGAGCGGTCCAGGGGCCGCGAGACGATCCGTCCGGCGAGGTCGAGGAGCTGATCCATCGAGCCCGGACGGGGCAGCGCGGAGCGGCGTACGTGGTAGGTGAGGTCGAAACGGTCGTCGTCCGCCCAGACGGGGTAGGCGATGCGGCCGGGCACGACACGGACCCGTTGGCGGTAGCGGGGCACGAAGGACAGCCGGTCCTCGACGTGCTCGAGGAAGGCGCCGTAGTCGAAGCCCTCGGCCTTCGGCTCGATCAGTTCGATGCTCGCCACCTGATGCGGAACGGACAGCGTCTCTCCGTCCAGGAAGGCCACGTCACGTGCCCCAAGCCGATCACTCATGCCGCCACCTCCGTAGCGCAGGCGCAATGGTACGGACGCGGCGGCATGTTGATCCCATGATTCGCTCGCTGGCGCTCGCTCATGCCCTCTCAGCCCCCTCTTTGGTTCATGTGCGATTGTGGCAGACGCCAGCTTGAACTTAGCCCACGAAACGGGGGAGCAATGCGCCTCACGGCCCGGATAATCGCGGTCGTGGCAGCAATCTGCGGGATCGCGTGCGTCGCGACAGCCTGCGGAAACGACGTCGCCACCGAGCCCAGCAAAGACAGCGACCCGGTGGTCGTCCAGATCAACTTCTCCGGCGACTCGGTCGACCCGCACGGGACCCAGATCGACGTCCCCGTCGGCCACGGAGTCGAGCTCGACGTGACCGCCGACGCCGCCGGCGAGATCCACGTGCACTCCGACCCGGAGCAGTCCGCCGCCTACGGCGTGGGCACCACGCGGATCAGCCTGGGCGCGTTCGAGATCCCTGGTCAGTACGAGGTGGAGTCACACACCCTCGGCAAGACCATCGTCACCCTCGAAGTCAAGTGATCCTCACCCACGGCGTGGGTGGTCGCCAAGACCTCCCACTGCCGCTCGAGTACGTCATCGCGGGCGCAGTCCTCGCCCTCCTCGTCTCCTTCGGGCTTCTGGTGCTGACCACCAAGCGCGCAGCCGAGGGTCAAGTCGTAGGTGTACGGAACCCACGCGGCTGGCCGGTGCCCCGTCTCGGGCGTGTCGTCGACTCCCCCGCGTGGACCGCATTGTGGCGCGTCGTCGGGCTGCTGATCTTCGCCTACTTCGTGCTGGTCGCCTTCGCCGGCTCCGACAACGCCAACAACCCCATCTTCGGGATGACGTACGTCTGGCTGTGGGTCGGCCTCGTCCCGTTCTCCCTCCTCTTCGGACGGGTCTTCCGGGCGATCAGCCCGGCCCGCACGATCGTGGCCGGACTGACCTGGCTGCGCGGTGCCGGTGATCCGCCGCTGCGCCTGCCCGAGCGTCTCGGCTACTGGCCGGCGGCGTTCATGCTGCTCGCCTTCGCCTGGCTCGAGCTGGTCTACCCGGAGAACAACTACCTCGGCCCCGTACGCCTGTGGCTGGCCGTCTACCTGGCCGTGATGATCCTCGGCGGCGTGCTCTTCGGCGAGGAGTTCCTGGAGCGCTGCGACCCGTTCGAGGTCTATTCGTCACTGACCGCGCGGCTGTCGGTGTGGGGACGCACGCAGGCCGGCAACCTGGTCCTGCGGACCCCGCTCGGCAACCTGGACACCCTGCGTCCGACCCCGGGGCTGGTCGCGGTCGTCTCGGTGCTCTTCGGCACCATCGTCTACGACTCCTACCGGGAGTCGCCGGCGTGGCTCCAGTTCGTGCAGAACCCGGAGATCTCGGCCGGCACCGCCTACCTGATCAGCAACGTCGCACTGATCGCGTTCCCGCTGCTCGTGGCCGGTTTCTACTGCACCGGGACGATGCTGACCGGCGTCGGTGACGTGCCTCGCCGGGCGCTGCCCGGCGAGCTGGCGCCTTCGCTGGTGCCGATCATCGTCGGCTACGTCGTGGCCCACTACCTCAGCTACTTCTGGGAGAGCGGGCTGGCAACGCTGCGCAACGCCTCGGATCCGTTCGGAAACGGAAGCGACTGGTTCGGAACCGCGGACCTGCCGGTCTCCTACTTCTTCGCCTTCCACGCCACGCTGCTGGCCGTCATCAAGGTGGCCGCGGTGATCATCGGACACGTGCTGGGAGTCTGGTCGGCCCACATCCGGGCGCTCCAGGTGCTTCCGCCGCAGCACCTGGTGACCGGGCAGATCCCGCTTCTGCTCACGATGGTCGGCTTCACTGTGGGTGGGTTGTATCTGTTGTTCGCCGCATAGCGCGTCTCCGCTTCACGGTTCACCCACCACGCATCCACAAAGCAGCGCAACAGTACCTAATGCGGACTAACAGGTTGGCGCGATGGTTTACGGCCGCTTGCAGAGTCTGGGAGACTGATCCTTATGTCTGGTACCCCCCGCTTCCTGACTCTTGCCGACGTCGCCGAGGTGCTCAACACCTCGAGCGCACAGGTCTATGCCCTTGTCCGCCGTGGTGAGCTCCCCGCCATCAAGATCGGCGGGCGTGGCCAGTGGCGCGTTGAGTCCAGCGTCCTCGAGAAGTTCATCGATGACATGTACTCGCAGACCAAGGCCTTTGTGGCCGACCACCCGTTCGTCGAGGCCGAGGCCCCCGCGCCCGCTGCCACGCCGGACGCTTCTTGAGTCAAAGCAACCTCAACCCCCACAACTAAAACCTTCCCCACAACAACGCGAAGAGCTGCCAGGCATGTTGCCGAGCAGCTCTTCGCGTCTTTTCACGCCCTGTGGTCCTCACCGGTGACCACCGCACAGGCCTCCGGGCTGTGCGCGGGGGCCGCGCCGGCCGCCTTCCGGAGCAGCTGGCGCAGCGTGCCGCGCTCCTCGGGCTCCAGACCGGAGAGCACGCCCGCCTCGGCGGCGGCCACCTGGCGGCACAGCGCGGCGACGGCCTCCGCGCCGGCCTCGGTCGCGACCACCTGGCGCTGGCGACGATCGGCGGGGTTGGCGCGCCGCTCGACCAGTCCCGCCTCGACCAGGTCGTCGACGAGGTAGGTCATCACCGTGCGGTCGATGCCCAGGTGGGTCGCCAGGGCGAGCTGGCTGGGCTGGTCGCCCCGGACGACCGCGCACATCGTCTCGTAGCCGCGCTGCCCGTGGGGAAACTCTCCGATCGCGGCGTTGACGTGCTCCCGGTAGCCGCGCAGCAGGGTGCCGAGGCTCCATCCGAGGTCGGCATCGGTCTGCTCGTCTGCGTTCGTGGTCACGGGAACATCCTATCAATTCCTGCTGTTGAACCAATCGTCTGTTTCACATACGATCTTCTTCACCGCGTATTGGAGGATGTGCATGACGATCGAAGTGGGCGTCGCCCTCGCTGCCGGCCTCGCCCCGGACCGACTGCTCGCCCTGGCCCGCCGGGCTGAGGAGGGCGGTCTGGACCTGGTCGTGCTCGACCCCGGTGCCGATGACCCCTGGACCGTTGCCACCTGGCTGCTCGGCAGCACCAAGGCGATCCAGGTCGGAGTCGACATCGAGGCGGCGGGCATGGCGGACCTCTCGGCCCCTGACGGGTGGTTCCCACAGGTGGCCGAGAAAGCGAGGCAGAGCCTCGACCAGGTGGCCGGCGCCCGCTTGCTCACCGACGCGTCGACCTGGATCGTCGCTCCTGCGGGGGCGACCGCAGAGTCGCTGACCTTGCTGACCTCGACCGACGAGCTGAGCGGCCCCGACGGCCGTGCGGTGGTCGTCCCGGCCACGACCGAGGCCGAGGTCGACCGGGTCGCGGGGCTGCTCGCCGAGCTAGGCGGCCCCGCTTCGGGCAGGCCCCGACGTCCCGCGGCGGTGCGCGCGCTGCGCCGGCCGGGGATCGCCTACGACGAGATCCCGGCGACCCTGGTGGCCGGCGCGGTGGAGCCGGGCGACCCGGGCTATCGCGGCGTACGCTCGACCTATCTGCGCGGCGGGAGCCCCGGCCTGGTGCTGCGGCCACGTACGCCGGCAGAGGTCTCCGACGCGCTCGGCTTCGCCCGCCGCCACACCCACCTGCCCCTCGGGATCCGCAGCGGCGGCCACGGGGTGAGCGGGCGCTCGACGAACGACGGCGGGATCGTGATCGACCTGAGCGCCATGAACCGGATCGAGGTGATCGACCCGGCGCGGCGCCGGGTCCGCATCGGCCCCGGCGCCACCTGGAAGCAGGTGGCCGCGGCCCTCGACGCGTACGGCTGGGCGATCGGCTCCGGCGACTACGGCGGTGTCGGTGTCGGCGGTCTGGCGACCGCGGGCGGCATCGGCTTCCTCTCGCGTGAGCACGGACTGACCATCGACCATCTGATCGCGGTCGAGATGGTGCTCGCCGACGGGTCGATGGTCCGCGCCACCGCGACCGAGAACCCCGACCTGTTCTGGGGCGTACGCGGTGCCGGGGCCAACTTCGGCGTGGTCACCGCCTTCGAGCTCGAGACCCACGAGGTCGCCGAGGTCGGTTCGGCCCAGCTGATGCTGGTCGTTCCGGACCTCGAGGAGGCGCTGCTCCGCTTCGGCGATCTCGCCACCTCCGCGCCTCGCGACACCACGGTGTTCCTGGTGACCGGCCCGCCGCGGTCGGGAGGTTCGGTGATCCAGCTCTACGGGCTGGTCGACTCCCCCGATCCCGAGACCATCGTCGAGCGGCTCAACCCGTTCGCCGGCCTCGGCAGTCTCGTCCAGCAGCAGGTGGTGCTGGCCCGCTACACCGACGTCATGAACCAGGCGCCGGACGTCGGCAGCGACGGACACCACGGCCACGGCGAGCCACACTCGCACTCGGGCCTGATCGGCGCGCTCACCCCGGAGTTCGCGCGCGACGCGGCCGACATGCTGCGTACCGGAGGTGTGCAGTTCTTCCAGCTGCGCACCATGGGCGGCGCGATCGCCGAGGTGCACCCCGGCGCGACCGCGTTCTCGCACCGCGATGCCGCCTTCCAGGTGACCGCACTCGGCGGGAACCGGCGTGCACTCGACGCAGCCTGGGACGGGTTGCGCAACCGTCTGGACGGTCTCTATCTCAGCTTCGAGACCGACACCGATCCGGACCGGCTGACCGATGCCTTCGGGACCCGGGCGCTGGATCGGCTGCGGGAGATCAAGCGACGCTATGACCCGCAGAACCTGTTCCGCGACAACTTCAACATCGCACCACACTTCAACTCGGACAACTCGAACAACTCGAACAACTCGGACAACGACCCGGCGGAGGACGCATGAGCGACTACGGACACGACCTACTCTTCGGCACCTTCGTCACCCCCAACGCACGGACGCCGCAACGCGTCGTCGACCTCGCCGTCACCGCCGACCGAGCGGGACTCGACCTGGTCACCTTCCAGGACCATCCCTATCAACCGGCGCTCCTCGACGCTTGGACCCTGATCTCGTACGCCGCTGCGCGCACCGAGCGCATCCACCTGGCCGGCAACGTCCTCTCCCTGCCGCTGCGCCCGCCCGCGACGCTCGCCCGTGCGGTCTCATCCCTGGACCGGCTGACCGGAGGCCGCATCGAGCTCGGACTCGGCGCCGGAGCATTCTGGGACGGAATCGCCGCGATGGGCGGTCGCCGGCTCGGCGCGGGAGCGGGCGTCGACGCCCTGCGCGAGGCGATCGGCATCATCCGGGACGTGTGGGACACCGAGAGCCCCGGCGGCGTCCACTTCCGCGGCGACTACTACGTCGCCGACGGCGTCAAGCGCGGCCCCGCCCCCGCCCACGACATCCCGATCTGGGTCGGCTCCTACAAGCCCAGGATGCTGGCGCTGACCGGCGCGCACGCCGACGGGTGGCTGCCCACGATTGAGTACATCGAGGGTGGCCCGGCCGCGGTTCCCGGCCTCAACGAGCGCATCGACGAGGCGGCCGTCTCAGCGGGCCGCTCGCCCGGCGACGTACGCCGCCTTCTCAACATAATGAACGTCTCGCTCCAGCCGGCCAGCCGCGGGCTCCTCGACGGCCCGGCGGACCAGTGGGTCGAGGATCTCGCCGGACTCACCCTGGAGCACGGCTTCTCCGCGTACCTCATCGGGGGCGACGACCCGGCCATCACCGAGCGCCTCGGCGCCGAGATCGCCCCGGCTGTGCGGGAGCTGGTCGCGGCGGAGCGTGGCGTCGACGTCTAGGCGAGATTCTCGGTCTGCGCCTCGAGCTTGATCTTGAGCTCGTGGCGGGCGCCGTTGCGCATCACCGTGAACTCGACCGTCTCCCCGGGCTGGTGAGCACGGATCGCGACGATCATGCCGATCCCGTCGGTGACGGTGACGTCTCCCACCTTGGTGACCCGGTCGCCGTCCTTGAGCCCACCGGCGGCGGCCGGCGAGCCGGCGTCGACCACCGAGATCAGCGCTCCCTTGTGGTCGGCGGCCTGCACGTCGACGGAGGCACCCACGATCGGGTAGGTCGCCTTGCCGGTCTTCAGGATCTGCGCGGCGGTCACCTTGACCTGGTCGATCGGGATCGCGAAGCCGACGCCGATGCTCCCGCTCTCTCCGCCCTCTCCGCCGCCCGCGGTCGCGATGGCCGAGTTGACCCCGATCACCTGGCCGACGAGGTTGACCAGCGGACCGCCGGAGTTGCCGGGGTTGATCGCCGCGTCGGTCTGAACGGCGTTGATGTAGGAGGTGTCGTCCTCGGTCTGCCCGGTGCTCACCGGGCGCTGGAGCGCACTGACGATGCCCGAGGTCACCGTAGAGCTGAGGCCGAGCGGCGACCCGATGGCGACGACGCCCTCACCGATCCTCAGCCGTGACGTGCTGCCGAGCGAGGCCGGCTCGAGCTCCTTGACCTCGGGAACGTCGAGGACCGCGAGGTCGTAGACCGCGCTGCGCCCGACCACGTCGGCCTTGTAGCGGCGCCCCTTGTGGTCGACCACCTCGATGCTGCCCTTGGCCTTGGCGGCGTCGGCGACCACGTGGTTGTTGGTCACCACGTGGCCACTCCGGTCGAAGACGAATCCGGAGCCGGTCGCGGCATCCTCCACGCCCTGGTACTCGGCGAAGATCTGGACCGTCGAGGGCAGCAGCGTCGCGGCCACCTTCACGATGCTGGCGTCGTCGCCCTCCAGGGGCGCGTCGGTCTCGATGGAGCCCGGGTCGAGCCCACCGCCGGCCAGGCTGGACATGTCGTCCTGGTCCTCGAGTACGCCGCCCGCATAGCCTCCCAGCACTCCGAGCAGGAACGCGACGGCGGCGGCGAGCGCCCAGATCGGGCCGGGGATACGGCGGCGCTGCGCGGAGTCGGTCCGGGGTGAGGACGGTGGTGGCGCAGTCGGGCTGCCGAACCCGGGCAGGGAACCGCCTGGCGGTGGCGGCACCATGGGCGGCAGCGGAGCGGTGTCGGCGGCCGGAACCGGCTCGACGGCGGGTCTCGGCATGCCCGGCAACGGCACCTCGGCCGTGTCCCTCTCGTCGTCGACAAGGTCATCAGGGGACGACTGCCGGGCCGGGGGCACGTCGGACGGTGGTGCCCAACGGGAGATCGGCCGCGACTGGTCGTCTTGTGGTTCCTGCGTCACGACACCCATTCTTCCCACTCGCCCCAACAATGGGCAGCCCGGGTCTCGTGTCGCGTCGCCGGGCCGACGCTCAGCGGCGTACGTGGGCGACGACGGGAGCGCCCGGAGTGCCCGGGAGCTGGGTGACCGCGGTGACCGGGAGATTCCTGGGGACCGGCGCGTCTGCCGGCGCGGCGGCGAAGGTGAACATGCCGAAGACGGCCGCACTGACAGCACCGCCACCGGCGGCGACCATCACCAACGTACGCCGCATCGACCGGGGGTCGGAGTAGGTCTCGTCGAGGTCGTCGGCAGGCCACATCGCGGCGGCCAGGGCGCCGCCGCGGAGCGAGCCCTTCAGGTCGGCCGGTGCGGTGACGCCGGGGTCGACGCTGAGGCCGGCCAGGCGTCGCTTGAGCCAGCCCTCACGCTCCACGGCGCGACGGCAGGCGCAGCACTCGTGCACGTGCGCCCAGGCGCGCTCCTCCTCTGCTGCGGGGAGCTGTCCGTCGAGAAGGGCGCTGATGCGCGCGCCGAGGTGGTTGCCCAGAAGACTCATGAAGCCCCGCCCCACAACACCTTGGGCCCGGAGTGACGCAGTCGTCCGCCGCGCGGGGCGCGGTGGGCGAGGGCGTCACGGAGCATCGCCCGGCCGCGGTGGATACGCGAGCGGACGGTGCCGAGCTTGGCACCGAGGATCTCGGAGATCTCCTCGTAGGAGAGCCCCTCCACGTCACAGAGCACGACCGCGGCCCGGAAGTCGGGCGGCAGCGTGGCCAGCGCACGCTCGATGTCGTCATCGAAGCGCTGGTCGGTGTAGGCCACGTCCGGCGTCGGGCCGCTGCTCGTCAGGCGCGAGGCGCGCTCGTCGGAGAGGGCATCGAAGCGGATCCGCTGCTTACGACGGGCCTGGTCGAGGAAGAGGTTGGTGGTGATCCGGTGCAGCCAGCCCTCGAAGGTGCCGGGGCTGTAGGTGTCGAGAGAGCGGAAGACGCGCACGAAGACCTCCTGGGTGAGGTCCTCCGCGTCGTGGCGGTTGCCGGTGAGACGGTAAGCGAGCCGGTAGACCCGGTCGGAGTGCTTCTCCACGATCTCGTCCCACGTCGGAACGCCCGGCTCTACGGTCGGGGTCTGCGTGGGCTCCGCGGTCATGGTGCTCCTGTCGTCTGTCTCGCTGATCGCTGACATCTCCTACGTTAGATCGCCTGGGACCTGAAGGGCTGAGAGTTGCCTGTGAGGCTCCTATTTTTCCTCTTCCCGTGCCTTACTAACGCACAAGTTGGATCAGGCGTTCCCGCACCGTTGCGCGAAACAGGTTAGGTTTTGGGGTGTGACCAGCCCTGTCTCGACCGCAAGTTGGACCTACGCCGACGAGTTCGTCGCGGAGGACGACCTCCTCGCAGCCGCCCGATCCCGGGCCGAGGAGGTCGGAGTCGCACCCATCGGGCCCGGCGGCGGTGCGGCGCTGCGCTTCCTCGCCTCCGTCCTCGACGCCAAGAACGTCGTCGAGGTCGGCACCGGCACGGGTGTCTCCGGGCTGTGGCTGCTGCGCGGCATGCGCCCCGAGGGGGTCCTGACCACCGTCGACATCGAGACCGAGCACCAGCGGCTGGCCCGCCAGAGCTTCACCGAGGCCGGCTTCGGCCAGCGGCAGGCGCGGTGCATCGCCGGCGCCGCCCTCGACGTGCTCCCCCGGCTCACGGACGACCACTACGACCTGGTGTTCGTCGACGGCGACAAGACCGAATACTCGGCCTACCTCAAGGAAGCGCTGCGCCTGCTCCGTCCCGGCGGCGTCGTCGCCTTCGACAACGCGCTGTGGCACGACCGCGTGGCCGACCCGTCTGTACGCGACGAGGAGACCGCCACCATCCGCGAGCTCAACCAGCAGGTTGCCGACAACGACGGCCTCATCCCGCTGCTGCTCCCGGTGGGCGACGGCCTCCTGCTCGCCCGAAAGTCCTAGCGGAGACGTCAGCCCCGTCGGCCGAGGCGGCACCTGAGTGCCATCTCGGCCGACGTACGTGACCTCTCGGCCGACGCGGGTGACGTCTCGTCAGGAACCGACGCCGGAGAGCGGGTCGGCGCTCGCCAGCCAGCTGAGGAGGACCCGGGCACCGAAGCCGGTGGGGCCGGGAGTGAGCTCGTGGACGTCGGCGTACGCGTCACCGCAGGCGACATCGATGTGGGCCCACGGGACACCACCGGTGAAGTGGTGCAGGAAGAGCGCGGCGGTGATGGCACCGGGCCCGCCGGGTGCGTTGTCGGCGTCGGCGACCTTCGAGGAGAGCTTGTCCTCGTAGTCGGCGACCAAGGGCATCCGCCACAGCGTCTCGCCGGAGGCCTCGGACGCCTCGGCCAGCAGCGTCGCAAGCGCGTCGTCGTCGGCGAAGTAGCCGGCCATCGTCTGCCCGAGCGCCACCCGCATCGCACCGGTGAGGGTGGCGATGTCGACCAGGGCGGCCGGCTTGAGCTTGTCGACGGCGTACGCCATCGCGTCGGCCAGCACGAGGCGGCCCTCCGCGTCGGTGTTGGTGACCTCGGAGGTGCGGCCGCCGTAGTGGGTGACCACGTCGCCGGGGCGCAGCGCCGAGCCGGAGATGGCGTTCTCAGCGGCGGCGATGAGGCCGACCACCTTGACCGGGCAGCCGATCTCGGCCAGCGCCGACATCACCGCGAGCACCACCGCGCCGCCGGTCATGTCGCGCTTCATGTTGAGCATGCCGTCGCCGGGCTTGATGTTGAGCCCGCCGGTGTCGAAGGTGATGCCCTTGCCGACCAGCACCACGGTCGGAGCCGTCTTCAAGGAGTTCAGCCGGCCCGCCTTGCGGGGCGTGTAGTCGAGACGGATCAGCCTCGGCGGGGTCGCCGAGCCCTGGCCGACCGCAACGATGCCTCCGAAACCTTCCGCCGCGAGCTGATCCTCGTCCCAGACGGTGACCTTCAGGCCGGTCTCGGCTGCCAGTGNATGTGGCCCGGCCTCACGGCCGGGCCACATCTTATTTTGCCGGTCTCTATCGCTCGTTGACCATCCGCAGGAACGCCTCGACGAGCGGGCCCGAGGTGGCGGCACCGTTCTCGCCCTCGTCGACGTAGACGGCGACGGCCAGGTCGCCCTGCGCCGCGATCATCCAGGTGTGCGTGAGGCGCTTGCCGTTGCGGTCGAACTCGGCCGTGCCGGTCTTGGCGATCACGGGCTTGCCCGGAACATCGGCCAGGCCGCGGCCGGTGCCGTCAGTGACCACACCCCGGAAGATCGTACGCAGCTGCTCGGCCTCGTCGGCGGCGAGCGGCTCGACGCCCGACGGCTTGGCGACCTGGCCCTCGACGAGGGTCGGGACCACGGTGTGACCGGCCTGGATGGAGCCGATGACGGCGGCCATCACGAGCGGCGAGGCGAGCACCTTGCCCTGTCCGATCAAGTCCGCGGCGTGCTCGGTCTCGCCCGCGGGCTCGGGGATCTGGCCGAAGTAGGAGGTGAAGCCGGCGTCGCGGTCGATGCCGAAGCCCAGCGAAGCGGCGGCGGAGGCGATCTCGGCGTGGCCGACCTCGCCGGCCACGCCGACCATGGCGGTGTTGCAGGACTCGGCGACCGCGTGGGCGAGGGTGATCTCGCCGAGGGCCGACTTCGGATACCAGGAGTCGTTCTTGAAGGTCTTGCCGTCGACGGTGGCCTTGGCCGGGCACTTGACCTGACTCTTGGCGTTGAGCCCCTTGCGCAGCAGGGCCAGCGTGGTCGCGGCCTTGAAGGTCGAGCCCGGCGCCGCCTGGCCGTAGGTGGCCAGGTTCATCTTGTTGTCCTCGCCGTTGGCGGCGACCAGCACGGCACCGTCGCTGGGCCGGATCGCCACCAGGGCGCTCTCGGGCTTGACGCGCTTCAGGATCTTCTCGGCGTTCTTCTGCAGCCGCTCGTCGAGGGTGACGGTCAGCGACTTCCCATCGATCGGGTCGGTGCTGTAGAGCCGCTTGAGGACCTCCCCCTCGTCGCCGAGCACCGCGACCTGCAGCCCGGGCTTCCCCCGCAGCTGCTCGTCGTAGCGCGCCTGCAGGCCGGAGAGACCGGCGAGATCACCCGGGAGGTAGGTCCCGGGCTTCTTCTTCATCATCTCCGCCGTGACCTCACCGACGATGCCGACGACCGGCGAGGCGAACTCCTTGGTCGGGCCGAGCGGGAGGGTCCGGTTGAGCATCGCGGCGCCCTTGATCTTGGCGATCTTCGCGGCTTTGGCCTTCGTCATCATCGGCTTGCGGATCGAGAGCGCCTCGACGAAAGCCTTGTCACCGGCCGCCTTGACGCGCTTGGCGTAGCGCTTCGGGTTGATGCCGACGATCGCGGCGACGTCGCGGGCGGCCGCGGGAGCCGCCACCGGGTCGATCAGGGTCTTGTCGATGCCGACCGTGACGACCGGTCGATCCGCGACCAGGGTCGCTCCGGACGTACTCAGGATCTCGCCGCGCTGCTGCTGGACGGTCTCGACGTGGAGGCTGCGTCCTTCGGCGAGCGTCGGGGCGACGACCGTCGGCTCCCAGACGAACTCCCACTTCTCGTCGGTCTTGCGGAGCTCGACCTCCGACTCATAGGTCCACCGGCCGCCCGGCAGTCCCCACGCCCAGGTGAGCGTCGACTTCGCGCTGTCGGTGCCGTGGCCGGAGAAGACCGGCTTGGTCGCGGACACGTCGGGCGCGCCCAGCTTCCCGAACAGGTTGCCCGTCAGATCGCTGTAGTCGGCGGCGACGGCAGCGGGATCGGTCTTCGCCACGAAGTCGACCTTCGTGAAGGTGCCGGTCTCCAGCGCCGTGGTCAGGGTCGACATGCTCGGACCCGGTTCCTTGGCCCCACCACATGCGGCAAGCAGCGGTAAGGCAACAGCAAGGGCCGCTATGCCCCGGGAGACTCGCATGGAACGGTTCTATCAGCCTTGCCCCCAAGATTGGGTTACACCCGTCCAACGCGGAGGTTGTGAAGCCGAGCGCGCCTGGTGGACACGCCCGGCTTCACCACCACCTGGATCAGTGCGTCTCCAGCCAGGCGTCCAGGTCGACGCCGCGCTGGTCGGCGAGCTTCTCCAGACGCTCACGGGTCGGCGGCTGGAACACCTTCGGCTCGATGTGGCGGTCGAGGGCGGCGTACTTCCTCTGCTTGGCGGCCTGTGCGGGACCGGTCGCCTCGGCCGCGGCGACCACGCCTGGGGTCGCGGTGACGGCGGCGCCGGTGAGCGGCGAGCTCACCAGAGGGGTGTAGCCGTCACGATGGCCGGCGGTGTTGGCGTGGTAGGACTCCTCGATCGGGTTGGAGAGCCCGTTGACCCACTCGGGGTCGTCACAGACCGCGTGTCCGGTGAACCGGCTGATCGGGTTGACGTAGCCGAACCCGGCAGCGCTCGCCCGCGAGGCCGTGGTGTTGTTGAGGAGCACCGCGGTGTCGTTGAGGATCGCCTCGTCCGACGGACTGAACCAGGTGAACGCGTTGCAGTCCTCGCCCATGAACAGCTTCGGGTAGCCCACGACCACCACCTTCGCACTGGGCGCGGCCGACCGGATCCTCGAGTAGAGCGTCCCGAGGCTGGCCGGAAGCGTGTTGCGGATGTAGTTCTGCGCACCCGCGAC
This sequence comes from Nocardioides sp. YIM B13467, assembly GCF_042788075.1. Classification (NCBI taxonomy): domain Bacteria; kingdom Bacillati; phylum Actinomycetota; class Actinomycetes; order Propionibacteriales; family Nocardioidaceae; genus Nocardioides; species Nocardioides sp. YIM B13467. The sequence continues at coordinate 2,883,077 of NZ_JBHZPJ010000046.1, read as the reverse complement.
GGCTCCCGCGCAGTCGCTCGCCCAGGCGGGGAGAGCGCACTCGGTGATCACGTCGGCGAAGCCGGCGTCGTTGCCACCGACGGAGATGGTCACGTAACGGGTCGAGCTGGACAGTGCGCTGAGCTGGCTGTTGGTGACGTCGGCGACGACCGCGCCCGAGCAGGCGCGGAAGTTGAGGCTGTAGCTCTTCGCCGCGGCGACCAGGCTCGGGTACGCCAGGGTCGACCGCATGCAGTTGCTGCCGTCGTTGATGTAGCTGCGGGTTCCTACTCCTGAGGAGTAGGAGTCGCCGAGCGCGACGTAAGGCTCCCCAGCTGCTGAAGCGAAGCCCGAAGCAATCGGATCCGCGGCGGCTGGGGAGCCGGGGGCGACGGCGAGGCCGGCGCCGAGAAGGGCGATGGAGGTGAGGGAGACCGCGAGGCGGACTTTGGACAGGCGGAAGGTCAAACCGTTCATGGCAACTCCCGAAAGCCAGGGACCGCTTGGGGTTGCGGTCCTTCCCTTCGGTTGTACGCGCCCTTACGTCTCTCCGCAGGAAATTTGTTTCACGTCCAAGTAACTGTCCGGAACCCGCTTACCCGGGTTCATCCGACGTTCTGCAGCCTCGGCAGGAGCCGGTCGAGCCACCGCGGCAGCCACCAGGCACCGGCGCCGAGCAGCCGCATCACCGCCGGCACGATGAGGCACCGCACCACGACCGCGTCGAGCAGGACCGCCACCGCCATCACGAAGCCCATCTCCTGCAGCATCCGGTCGGGGCTGAACCAGAAGGCACCGAAGACCACCACCATGATCGCGGCGGCCGCGGTGATGACGCCGCCGGTGTGCGCCAGCCCCTCCCGGACCGCCTCCTGGGCATCTCCGCTGCGAAGCCACTCCTCCCGCATCCGCGAGATCAGGAAGACCTCGTAGTCCATCGAGAGCCCGAAGACGATCGCGAAGGTCATCACCGGCAGGAACGCCTCGATCGGACCGGGCTCGACCCCGAACAGCCCCTCTTGGAACACGTACGTCATCGCGCCCATCGAGGCACCGATCGAGAGGAGGTTGAGGATGGCCGCCTTGATCGCGACCGCCACGGACCGGAATACGCACATCAGCAGCAGCGCGGAGAGCCCGACGACGAGCCCGATGAAGAGCGGCAGCTTCTCCCCGACCGCGTCGGAGTAGTCGATCAGTGCCGCGGTCGATCCGCCGACAAGAACGTCGTCGCCGAGATCGGCGCGCAGATCCTTGACCAGCTCGGTGGTCTCGGCGTCCTGCGGGCCGGTCTCCGGGAAGGCGATGGAGGTGTACACCGCACCGTCGGCCGACGGCTGCGGCGGGGTCACGGAGGCCACGCCTTCGTACCCCGTGACCTTCTCGTACGCAGCGACCGCCTGCTCCTGGGAGCCCTCGGTCATGATGATGAGCGGGCCATTGGCACCGGGGCCGAACTTGTCACTGACCAGGTCGTACGCCTTCCGCGTGGTCGAGGATGGGTCGTCGTTGCCGGCGTCGGCGAAGCCGAGCTGGAGGCCAAGGACCGGGGTGGCCAGCGCGCCGAGAGCGACCAGGGAGACGACCAGCGCGGCCCACGGGTGCCGCTGGACACCGGAGGCCCAGGCCCGCCAGCGCTGGCCGGGCTCCCGCCGCGACCGGGCAGCGTGCTTGCGTACGGACTTCTCCAGGCGCTTGCCGAACACCGTCAGCAGCGACGGCAGCAGGGTGACCGCGGCGATCATCGTCATCAGGACGGTGAGGGCGACGCCGAGCACGACCCCCTGGATCGAGGTCAGCTGCAGCACGTAGAGGCCGCAGAGAGCGAGGATCACGCTGACGCCGGCGAAGAGGACCGAGCGGCCGGCGGTGTCGATCGCGGTCGCCGTGGCGTCCTCGCGGGTGGCGCCGCCGAGCAGCTCGCTGCGGTAGCGCGAGAAGACCAGCAGCGCGTAGTCGATGCCCACACCGAGCCCGACGATCATCAGCATCGGCGCGGTGTAGTCCGGGATCGTCGTCAGGTGCGAGAGCAGCGTGACCACGCCGAAGGTCGTGCCGACCGCGAAGATCGCGGTGATCAGCGGCAGGCTCGCCGCCAGGAACGAGCCGAACATGAACAGCATGATCACCAGCGCGGCGAGCATGCCCATCCCCTCGGAGCTGCCGCCCTCGCCCTCGTTCACCTCGCGCATCGAGTCGCCGGCCATCTCGACCTGGAGGTCTTCGGTCGACGTCTCGTCCGCCAGCTCGAGGAACGGCTCGTAGGCGCTCACGGGGAGCTCGCCGGCCTCGGCGTCCATCACGACGGTGACCAGCGCGGTCGTACCGTCCTCGCTCACCGACCCGCGCTGCGGATCCGCCGCCTCGACAGTCTCGACGTGAGGAACCTCGGCGAGGTCGGCGAGCAGCTGATCCACGGCCTGCTCGTCGGTGTTCCAACCGCGCTCGTCGTGGATGACCGCGCGCACCTCGTCACCGGTCGATCCGCCGTGCTTCGCCTGCAGGTCGGCCATCTCCTGCGACTGGGTGCCCGGGATGTCGAAAGAGTTGCGGTAGTCGTCGCCGATGCTCTGCGCCGCCGCCGTCACGCCCACCAGGACGACCACCCACAGCAGCAGCGCGGTCCAGTGATGGCGTTGGGAGAAGGACGCCAGCCGCCGCAGCGGACTGGGTCTCGTGATCGTCTGTGTGGTCATCATGTCTCCTGTCGTGTCTCGCCTGGCTATAGGTAGCCTGGCAACATGTATGGAGACAATGTACGACGGACTGTGTAGGCTGTCTACATGAAAGCCGATGCCCTCCGCGGCCACCTCGACTCGCTGATCCTGGCCGTCGTCGAGAAGCAGCCCCTCCACGGCTACGCGATCATCGAGGCCCTGAGCGCGCGCAGCGGTGGCGAGCTCGACCTCCCCACCGGCACCATCTACCCCGCGCTGCGTCGCTTGGAGAAGGCCGGCTACCTCGACAGCTCATGGTCCGAGGTCGGCGGCCGCAAGCGCCGCACCTACGAGCTCTCCTCCGCCGGCCGCAACGCCCTCGCCGCCCACCGCCAGGAGTGGCGGACCTTCGCCAAGGTCGTCTCCGGCGTACTCGGCGAAGCCTGACCCCTCGCCGAGACGGCAGTCGCGTCGGCCGAGACGGCACTTTTGCCGGCCGAGACGGCACTTCTGGAGAGTCATTCAGGGAGTTCCCTGATGTGGCCGACACGGCCGAGGACAGAAGATGAGCGCATGAGCGCCGTCGACGTCTACCTTGCGGACCTGCGCGCCGCGATCCCCGGCCCGAGCTGGACCCGGCGCGACCTCCTGCGCGAGGCCGGAGACCACCTCGAGGACGCGACCGACGCCTACACCGCCGCGGGCTACACGCCCACCGAGGCCGAGGCGCTCGCCCTGCGCGACTTCGGTTCGGTCGACGACGTCGCCCCCGGATTCCGCGACACCGTCGCGATCGGCGCCGCCCGACGTACGGCCGTCCTGCTCGTCCTCGTCATGCTCCCCCAGGCCTTCCTGTGGGACGGCGGGATCGACCTCGGCGCGAGCGCCCACTCAGCCGCTCCGGACAGCGGCCTCTTCCACTTCCTCGACATCGTCATCGGGTACGTAGGCACAGCAGGCGCCCTCGGTGCCCTGGTCGCCCTGGCGGTGACCGCGATCGGTCAGCGTTGGCTCCGGATAGGGCGCCGTACGGCTCGGCTGACCGCCGCCTGGTCCCTGGCCACGTCCATGATCGTGCCGATCATCGGCTTCACCATGCTGGCCCTGACCGGCGGCCTCACCGTGTTCCTGGCTCTCAGCGCGCTGGCCTTCATGGCCGCGCCGTTCGCCCTGGTCGCCCTCTCCGCCCAGCGCACCCTCGCCGCCTGCTGAAAACACGAATGCCGCAGCCGCTCAGGCAGCGGTCGCCCGCGGGCTGACGCGTGGGCGAAGGCTCGTCAGGCCGTCCCTCTCGCCACTTCCGTCACGGCGTTCAGGCAATGCCTGCACTTCTCAGGCGTTGCAATGCCTGAGAAGTGCAGGGATACCCGGTTAACCGGGTATCCCAACGTCAGTCGAACTTGCGCTTCTGCCGCGGCTTGCGGGGACGGTCGCCGAAGTCGGAGCTGCCCGGTCGGCCGCCCTTGTCGAAGCGACCACCGGAACGACGCACGGGGCCGCCGCCGGAGTCCTCGGAGAGCTCGATGAGCTTGCCGGAGATGCGGGTCGACTCGAGCGCCTTCCAGGTCTCGGGAGCCAGGTCCGCAGGAAGCTCGACGAGCGAGAAGTCGTTGCGGATGGAGATGTTGCCGAAGTCGGCGCGACGCAGGCCGCCCTCGTTGGCGATGGCGCCGACGATCTGGCGGGGCTCGACGCGGTGGCGCTTGCCGACCTGGATCTTGTAGGTGGCCAGGGGCTGCCCGGTGTGACGCGACGTACCCGTCTCGCGGCGGGGGCCACGGTCGCTGCCGCGGTCGTCGCGGTCGCGACGTCCGCGCCGGTCCTCGTAGGCGGGCTTCTCGGGCTCGGGGTCGAGGAGCAGCGGCTCCTCGCCGTGGAGCACCGCGGCCAGAGCGGCCGCGACGTCGACCTCGGGGATGTCGTGCTCCTCGACGTAGTGACGCACCACGTCGCGGAAGAACTCGATGCGCTCGCCCTCCTGCAGGGCGGCGGTGATGCCGTCGTCGAAGCGGGAGAGGCGGGTCGCGTTGACCTCGTCGACCGAGGGCAGCTGCATCTGCACCGGCTGTGCCTTGGTGTGCTTCTCGATCGCGCGCAGCAGCCACCGCTCACGCGGGGTGACGAACGAGATCGCATCGCCGGTGCGACCGGCGCGCCCGGTGCGGCCGATGCGGTGGACGTACGCCTCGACATCGGTCGGCAGGTCGTAGTTGACCACGTGCGAGATCCGCTCGACGTCGAGACCGCGAGCCGCGACGTCGGTCGCGACCAGGATGTCCAGCGAGCCGTCCTTGAGCTGGTTGACGGTCTTCTCGCGCTGGGCCTGGGCGATGTCGCCGTTGATCGCGGTCGCGGCGAAGCCACGCGCGCGCAGCTTCTCGGCCAGCGACTCGGTCTCGGACTTGGTGCGCGTGAAGACGATCATGCCCTCGAAGTTCTCGACCTCGAGGATGCGGGTGAGCGCGTCGACCTTCTGGGGGTAGGACACCATCAGGTAGCGCTGGGTGATGTTGGTGGCGGTCTGGGTCTTCGCCTTGACCGAGATCTCCTTCGCGTCGCGAAGGTACTTCTTCGACAGCCGGCGGATCTGCGCAGGCATCGTCGCCGAGAAGAGCGCGACCTGCTTGTCCTCGGGGGTGTCGGCGAGGATGGTCTCGACGTCCTCCGCGAAGCCCATGTTGAGCATCTCGTCGGCCTCGTCGAGCACCAGGAAGCGCAGCTGGGAGAGGTCGAGCGTGCCCTTCTCCAGGTGGTCCATGATCCGGCCGGGGGTGCCGACGACGACGTGGACGCCACGACGCAGCGCGGTCAGCTGCGGGCCGTAGCCCTGGCCGCCGTAGACCGGCAGGATGCGTACGCCGTCGAGGTTGGACGCGTAACGCTCGAACGCCTCGCACACCTGCAGGGCCAGCTCGCGCGTCGGCGCGAGCACGAGCGCCTGCGGCGCGTTCTGGTAGACGTCGAGGTTCGAGAGCACCGGCAGCGCGAACGCGGCGGTCTTACCGGTGCCGGTCTGCGCGAGACCGACGACGTCACGGCCCTCGAGCAGCGACGGGATCGTCGCTGCCTGGATCGCCGAAGGCGTCTCGTAGCCGAGCGCCTTCACGGCCTCGAGGACACCGGCGGAGAGGCCGAGTGAGTCGAACGTCGGACCCTGCTCAGCCTCCACGCTGGACCCACCGCTGGGCGCACTCGGCTCCTCGGGCGCGGTAGTGGTGGATACGGCAGATTCAGGGTCGGTGCTCACCCTGCAACGGTAGGCCCATATAGCACGTTCTATGCATTTCTCGGCGCGGTGGGCCCCGTCACTCACCCCTCGCTCGAGGCGCTCAGGAGACGATGACCTCGTCGCCGACCGCGATCTCGCCGGGATGAGCGACCGCGAGATGCACCGCCGCCCAGACCTTGCCGTCCCAGCGGCGATGCTTGGCGAGCGCCCGGAGCGGGTCCTTGCCCGACTCCAGCGTGTCGGCGTCGATGGTCGTCATCACGCACCGGTCGATCGGGGCTGCGACCCGGAACCGAGCGCCACCGATCGCGACCTCACTCCAGCCGTCCTCGGCGAACGCCTCCGGGGCACCCTCGATCAGCAGGTTGGCACGGAAGCGCTCCGCAGGGACTTCGCCCTCGGCCCACGCGTCGATCTGGTCGGTCGAGGCGTCGGTGATCAGCGACACCGGCGAGGAGTCGTGGAACGCGGCGAACTCACCGGGCCGATACTTGTCCGGGTTCATCGCCCGCTTCGTCGGGTCGGCACACCACATCAGCCTCAGATCGTCGCGGCCGAGCGCCTTCCTCAGCCACGCGTCGGCAGGCTCCCCGACCGCCTGCGCGGTGAGCGACTTCGCGAAGAACCGTACGCCGACGGCCGGCGCCTCCCGCTCCGGCACCGCCACCTCCAGCGGGTCCGTCTCGGGAGCGTTCAGCAGCAGGTCCACGCCCGCGGGCCCGCCGGTCGAGGGCGTGTCCGCCACGACCTTGAACAGCTCCCTCACCTCGCGAGCCGTCACCAGCTTGCCGCTGCCGTCGACGACCATCCACTCGCGGTCTCCCACGATCCCGGCCCTGCCGACGTACGCCTCCTCGACCGGTCTGATCGCCGTCGACTTCACCGGATGGATGTTGATCCCTGCGAGGCGCATGTGGCCCATTGAAGCGGACACCGCTACTCGACCGTGACCGATTTAGCGAGGTTCCGGGGCTTGTCGACGTCGTGACCGAGGGCCTTGGCGGCGTGGAAGGCGATCAGCTGGAGCGGGATCGTCAGCAGGATGGGGTCGAGCTCGACCTCGTTCTTCGGTACGTCCACGCGCAGCGCGTCGAGCTCGCCGAGGTCGACGTCGGGGTGGGTGACGACGACCAGCGGCCCGCGGCGGGCGCTGATCTCGTGCAGAGCCGCGACGTTGCGGTCGGTCAGCTCGTCCTGGGGCACGATCGCCACGGTCGGAACGGACTCCGAGATCAGCGCGAGCGGGCCGTGCTTGAGCTCGGAGGTCTGATAGGCCTCGGCGTGCCGGTAGGAGATCTCCTTCAGCTTCTGGGCGCCTTCGCGCGCGACCGGGTAGCCACGTACGCGACCGACGAAGAACATCGACTCGGCCTCGGCCAGCCGTGCGGCGACCTCCTCGAGGTGGGACTCGCTCTTGAGGATCTCCTCGATCTGGGTCGGCAGCGCCTGCAGGCCGGCGATGAGCCGCTTCCCGTCGGCGATCGAGAGGTCACGCACGCGTCCCAGCTGGAGCGCCAGGAGCGAGAACGCGACGAACATGTTGGTGAGCGCCTTGGTCGAGGCGACCGCGATCTCCGGACCGGCGTGCAGGTAGATGCCGCCGTCGACCGCGCGCGCGATCGCCGAGCCGACGACGTTGACGACGCCGAGCACCCGGCCGCCCTTGCGCTTGATCTCCTGGACGGCGAGCAGCGTGTCGATCGTCTCGCCGGACTGGGATACGGCGACGTAGAGGGTGTCCGGCTCGATGATCGGGTTGCGGTAGCGGAACTCCGACGCCGCCTCGGCGTCGGCGGGGACCCGCGCGAGCTCTTCGATCAGTCCGGCGCCCATCTGGCCGACGTAATAGGCCGAGCCGCAGCCGAGGATCTTCACCCGGCGGATCGCGCGCAGCTCGCGCGGGTCGAGGTTGAGCCCGCCGAGATGCGCCGTGCCGAACCGCTCGTCGAGCCGGCCGCGCAGCGCCCGCTCGACCGAGGACGGCTGCTCCAGGATCTCGGTGAACATCCGTGGCTCGTCGGCGAGCTCGCCGTACTCGTACGCCGACGGATCCACATCGACCTCGCGAGCCGTCGTGGTGGTCGTCGTCAGGTCCTGGCGGAAGGTCGTGAACCCGGTCGCGGTGATGGTCGCGAGCTCGCCGTCGTCGAGGTGGGCGACGGTGGTGGTGTGGCGTACGACGGCGGCCAGGTCCGAGGCGACGTACATCTCCCCGTCGCCGACGCCGACGATCAGCGGCGAGCCGTTGCGGGCGACGACCATGCGGTCGGGGAAGTCGGCGTGCACGACGGCCAGGCCCCAGGTGCCCTCTACCTGGGAGAGCGCGTCGACGACCTTGGCCTCCAGAGTGTCTGCGGTCGACGCTCCGATGAGGTGGGCGAAGACCTCGGTGTCGGTGTCGCTGACCAGCTCGACGCCCGCCTCGGTGAGCCGCTCCCGCAGCGAGGCGGCGTTGTCGACGATCCCGTTGTGGACGACGGCCACCCGGCCATCGGCGGAGACGTGCGGGTGGGCGTTGGTGTCGTTGGCCGGACCATGGGTCGCCCACCGGGTGTGGCCGATGCCGACCTTGCCGGAGAACCGCTTCGGCAGCGCATCGACCAGGTCGCGTACGCGGCCGGCCTTCTTCACCACCTGGAGCCTGCTGCCCAGCACCGCGACGCCCGCCGAGTCATAGCCGCGGTGCTCCAGCCGGGCCAGCCCCTCGGTGAGCAGGCCGGCGGCCTGCTGGGGTCCGATGTAGCCGACGATTCCGCACATGTGTCCTGTCCGTTCTATCCGTAGATGAGCCGTCGCAGCTGCCGTTCGGTCAGCTGCGGCGCGGCAACGACCCGCGCCCGAAGCTCCTCGGCGAGCTGCGCGAAGATCGCGTCGTTCTTCGCGCCGTAGGTCTTCAGCTGTGCATGCCGGCGGCGTACGTATGCCTCGACCGGTTCGTCGAAGTACGCCACCACGTCCTCGATCACGCGCGCCGCCTCCGCGGGCAGGAGCCCGGTGGTGGCGACCAGGTGGTCGATCAGCGCTTGCTCGGCCTTCACTCCACCAACTGTGACCCACCCACGGAACAAGGTTCAAATTTCTGCCCGATTTCGGGCAGAACTTGCCTTTTAAGCCCAAGTGGGGCGCCACGCACCCGCATCGCACCTTTCGGTGTCTCGAAGTGGAGCACCACACGTCATCTGGCCGACTACTTGGACATAGGAGTGGGGGTGCGGTACCTTAGGTGAACACAAGGTGAACAGGAGGTGTCTGATGAACGGAAATAAAGTGACTGGCAAGCTCGAGCTCCGCTGGCTCCCCGTCGTCGACCGCCGCGGCCGTAAGCACATGGAGGCCCGCTGGGTCGAAGTCAGTGCGCCCGCGACCACTCGTCACGCTGCCTGACAACCGCTCAACGCTCCCGAGGCCCGCCCCCGACAGGGGAGCGGGCCTCGTGCGTTTAGGGATAGCGTTGTCACTGCAACCAATTTTCCCTCGTCGTCAGGAAAGGCCACGCGAGCGGGAACATTGGGAGAGATTCCCCCGTTATGATGCTTGCAGTTTCAACCAATTCTTCCAGGAGCACATTCGCTATGGGCATTTTCAGCAAGAAGGACACGGCACCCGCCGAGACCGAGTTCGACACCCCGACCGCCGCCATCGAGGACATCGCGGGTGACTACACCCTCGACGTCGCCCACACCCGCCTGGGCTTCTCGGCTCGCCACGCGATGGTGACCACCGTCCGCGGCTCGTTCAAGGAGTTCGAGGGCACGGCGACGATCGACACCGCCGAGCCGGCGAAGTCCAAGGTCTCGCTGACCATCAAGGCAGCCTCCGTCGACACCGGCAACGCCGACCGTGACGGCCACCTGCTCTCGGGTGACTTCTTCGAGAACGAGGCTCACCCCAACATCACCTTCGAGTCGACCGAGGTCGAGTTCGACGGCGAGACCTGGAACATCACCGGCGACCTGACCATCAAGGGCGTCACCAAGTCGGTCACCGTTCCGTTCGAGCAGACCGGCTCCGCCAAGGACCCGTTCGGCAACACCCGCGTCGGCTTCGAGGGTGCCGTCGCGATCAACCGCACCGACTGGGGCCTCTCCTTCAACGCCGCCCTCGAGACCGGCGGCGTCCTCGTCTCCGAGAAGATCAAGCNCGTCCCCCCCCCCGCGGCAGTACGACGAGAAGGTGCTCATCGAGGAGGGCGTCGTCGCCGAGGAGATCGGCTGCGCGATCCTCGGCACCGGTGCCGAGCTGGTCACCGGCGAGGTCGACCACGTCGCGCTCTCGCACGGCTTCTTCAAGATCCATCAGGAGGACGCCCCCGAGACCGGCTCGGAGAACGCGACCTTCATCGTGCCCGCCGACATCCCGGCCGAGGCGCAGGAGCTGGTCAAGACCGAGGCGCAGCGGGTCTACCGCGCGCTGGGCTGCCGTGGTCTGGCGCGGGTCGACATGTTCCTCAAGGCGGACGGCACCGTGGTGCTCAACGAGGTCAACACCCTGCCCGGGCTCACCTCGTACAGCCGCTACCCACGGATGATGGCCGCGGCCGGGATCTCGATGACCGAGTTCCTCGACCGCGCGATCATCCTGGCTCTTGAAGAGACCCCGCGATGAGAGACGGCTTCGGCTTCGTCGACGAGCTGGCGCCGGGCATCCGCTGGGACAGCAAGTACGCCACCTGGGACAACTTCACCGGCAAGCCCGTCGACGGCTACCTGGTGAACCGCATCGTCGGGACCCGCGAGCTGTGCGCCGCGCTCGCCCAGGCGCGGGACAAGGCCGCCGCCCTCGGGTTCGGGATCCTGCTGTGGGACGGCTACCGCCCCCAGCGGGCCGTCGACGCGTTCCTGCGCTGGGCCGAGGAGCCCTCGCCCGAGGACGATGCCCGTAAACGCACCCACTATCCCTCGATCACCCGACCGGAGATGTTCGAGAAGGGGTACGTCGCCACCAAATCCGGCCACAGCCGTGGCAGCACCGTCGACCTGACCCTCTTCGACCTGGCTTCCGGCGAACTGCTGGACATGGGTGGCGACCACGACCTGATGGACGAGATCTCCCACCACGGTGCGGCCGGGGTCTCCGACGTCGCGGCGCACAACCGGTCGCAGCTGTGCTCGCTCATGGAGGCGTGTGGGTTCAGCCGCTACGACAGCGAGTGGTGGCACTACTCGCTGGTCGAGGAGCCCTACCTCGACACCTACTTCGACTTTCCCGTCGGCTAGAGCCCCGCCTGCTGACTCAGGGACTCAGCCACCCGACGGCCTTCGGACGGTTCGCCTTCTTCCAGACCGGGGCGAACCGCTCCTCGGCCTCGTCGGCGGCCGCTCGCTCGACGGCCAGGAGCTCGCGGACGGCCGCATCGGGCGCCGGGACCAGCTGGATCGTCCGGATCATGACGGCGGCGTCGTTGAGGTCGCCGAGGTTCGACTGGATCGACTTGGCGGCCTTCTCGACGAGCTCGGCGTCCTTGCCGAAGACCTCTCGCAGCGACTCGGCCGCGTAGCGGACCCGCTTGGCCTTCTTGCGCACCTCGTGGAGGCGCCGGTGACGCTCGGCGGCATCGCCGGCATTCGCGGCCGCGTCGGCCGCGGCCGTCAGCCGTCGCCAGCCGCGGCGGAGCCGCTTGCGCAGAGCCTTCTTGCCCGGGAGCGCCTCCGACCAGGGCAGACCGTTGGCGAGGGCTGCGGTCAGCGTGCGGTAGCGGTCGCCGTCCAGCTCCGGCAGCAGCAGCCCGCGCCCCTGGGACTGGCGCTCGGCGAGCGCCGCCCGGAGCTCGTCGACACCGGTGGGTCCTGGACCGTGCTCGGCCGCCCAGCGCCGCAGCCGTCCGCGGAGAACCTCTGCGTCGCGTACCTCTCCGAGGAGGGCGCCGAGCCATTTCAGCTCCTCCCGGAGCGGCTCGCTCCGCTCCTGGTCGAGGAAGGGACGGTAGGTCGCCAGCACGCTGCGCATCCTGCGTACGGTCACGCGCATCTGGTGGACCGAGTCGTCCTCGTCACGCAGCACGAGCCGGCCCCAGCGGTGGAGCGCGACCACCTGGCCGCGCCACCACTCCTCGACCGGCTCGTGTGGATGGCTCATCCCTACAGTTCTACCGTGCCACGGGGTCCAGGTCACGCTCGGTCCGTCCAGCACCCGCAGCCTCGGCGCTGCCCTCCTCACGGTGCGGGAGCACGGTCAGGAGCAGGCCGATTCCCGCCCAGCAGGCGAGGACGATCAGTGGCGTCGTGGTTCCGGCGCCGTCGAAGAAGGAGAAGCCGCGCAGCGCCGACCCGGCCGCACCCGGAGGCATCAACTGGCCGAGCCATCCGAACGGCACCATCTCCGGCGCGGAGGTGATCCCGGAGAGCGGGTTGCCGACGAGCAGGATCAGGAGCGCGACGATGCCGACGCCTGCCGGCCCGATGAGGTGGCGCAGGCCGATGATCGGGAGCGCGACCGCGAGGATGCCGAGGGCGACGACTCCGGCGTTGGCCAGGTAGCTGCCCTCCAGGGCGCCGAGCCAGCCCTGGACGACACCGGTCATCGCGAGACCGCCGCCGATCGCGATCAGGAAGGCGGCCGCCACCCGGTCCCGGGTGCGGGTCAGCACGAGCGAGGTGATGGCGCCGGCCATGATGCCGCCGATCACCAACGGCAGCGCGGACGCACCGAAGACGACGCCCCGCGGGTCGTCCTCCGCGCTGGCAACGACGTCGGTCACCTGGGGCTGCGTCCCGGTCTCGGCTCCCATGGCGGTGGCCATCTGGGTGAGCTGCTGGGCGACATTCGCGCTGGCCGCGGAGGCGACCAGGAACTCCGGGCCCTGGGGACCGGCGACGATCGCGCCGTACGCCTCGCGGTCCTCGATCGCCTCGACAGCTTCCTCGCGGTTGTCGACGGCGGTGATCTCGAAGCCGTCCTCCCCCGCGTTGGCGGCGAGCTGGGTCTCGATCTGGGTGACCGCGGCCTCGGGGCCGGCGACGACCAGCGGCAGCGACCTGGGCTCCAGCTCGCTGGTGGGCCAGGCGAACGCGGAGATGAGCAACGTGAGCAAGGTGACCAGACCGAGGCTGACCCCGATCACGGCTTTCGCAGACTTGGACATGTCGGATTCCTTCTTAAAAAAACGAATGTTCATTCTCTTTGAAGGACACTCTCCTCTGCCTCGTCGGATTTATCAAGAATGAATGTTCGTTTTCTTTTGAGGTATGCTTCCGGCATGCCGAAGATCAGCGAGGAGCACCGCGCCGAGAAACGCCAGCAGATCATCGCGGCCACGCTGCGCTGCGTGGAGCGCGACGGCTTCCACAAGACGACGATGGCCGCGGTCGTCAAGGAGTCCGGCCTGTCCGCGGGCTCGGTCTACACCTACTTCCGCGGCAAGAGCGACATCATCCGCGTGATCGCCGAGTCAGGTCTGACGACCATCGCGGAGGCGATCACCCGGTTCACCCCCGACCCGGGCTCCGAGGAAGGCGCTCCCCCGCCCGAGCGGGCGATCGAGGCCGCGACCCAGCATCTCCTCGACCTCTCCGAGGAGCTCGGTGTCGACCTCCCCCGGATCGCCCTGCAGACCTGGGCCGAGGCCGCCCGCGACCCGGAGGTCCGCGAACTGATGGCACCCGAGGCGCGACGTATCCGTGCCGCCTGGCGCACCTACGCCGAGGGCGCCATCGCGGCCGGCCGGTTCCGCCCGGACGCCGACCCCGAACGAATCGCGATGGTCCTCACCGGCCTGCTGCCCGGCTTCATCCTGCAGCGGCTCATGCTGGGCGACGTGAACCCGAAGGTGTACGCGGCCGGGCTCGGCGACCTACTCGACTACGCCGGCCCGTCCGCCCAACGGGCGACCCAGTAGCGCACCCCGTACGGGTCGTCGTCGTAGTCGACCGCCACGGTCCCGACTCCGGCCAGCAGGTCGGCCGCTTCCACGATCGGGCCGACGTCGGCCCACAGCTCATCGGCCAGCCCGAGATCGAGCGCGCCGAGCGCCTCGGGATCGGGCGTCGTCAGCGCCTTGCCGAGCATCTCGTCGAACCCGGCAGCCCGTGAGTCGAGGTGCCCCGGGGCTTTCTCGCTGCGGCGGGCGGAGCCGTTGCCGACGATGAGGTACGCCGCCTCGCCAGTGGTCACCGGAGCCGCACCGACCTCCGCCAGCAGCGAGGAGGCCACCCGGGCACCCTGCGCACCCGCGATCACATGTACGTCCTCGCCCAGCCAGGCCACGGCGGCCAGGCAGGCCGCGCGGAGCTCGGCGACGGGGTCGTCGAGCGAGGCGTACTCCGGCAGCAGGGCCAGGCATCCCGGAACCAGCGCCAATCGCGTCACTGCAGCCCCCTGATCGCTCGCTTCGGGCGTCGCCGTCCGGCGATCGTCCAGACCATGTCGACGGTCTGCCGGGTCTCCGGCACCTGATGGACGCGGTAGACGCGGGCGCCGGCCAGCGCGCAGACCGAGGTCGCGGCCAGGGTGCCGAGGAGGCGCTCGCCGACCGGCTGGTCGAGCGTCTCCCCCACGAAGTCCTTGTTGGAGAGCGAGACCAGCACCGGCCAGCCGGTCGCGACCATCTCGCCGAGCCGGCGGGTGATCTCGAGGGAGTGGAAGGTGTTCTTCCCGAAGTCGTGGGCCGGGTCGATCACGATCGAGTCCTTCGCGACTCCGGCGTCCAGGGCACGCTGGGCGTAGCCGAGGGTCGAGTCGATCGCGTCGCGGACGACGTCGTCGTACTCGATCCGGTAGGGCCGGGTCCGCGGCGTCACGCCGCCGGTGTGGGTGCACACGATCGCGGCGCCGTGGGCGGCTGCGACGTCGACGAGCTCCGGGTCGGCCCCGCCCCAGGCGTCGTTGATGACGTCGGCGCCGGCCGCGCACACCGCGTCGCCGACCTCCGCGCGCCAGGTGTCCACCGAGATCACCAGCTCCGGGAACTCCTCGCGCACCTGCGCGACGAAGTCGACCACCCGGGCCTTCTCCTCCGCGGCGTCGATCTCGGCCCCCGGGGCCGCCTTGATCCCGCCGATGTCGACGATCTCCGCGCCCTGGGAGGCCACCAGGCGTACGCGCTCGAAGGCCGCGTCCTCGGCCCAGGTCGCTCCCTTGTCGAAGAACGAGTCCGGGGTGCGGTTGACGATCGCCATCATCAGCGCTTCGTCATCACCGAAGTCATGTCGTCCGAGGCGCAGCATCAGGCGACCATATCGCCCGAGCCGTCGCGCACCGGCGGCCGCTCCAGGAGGCTCACGGACCGGTCGACGACCTTGGTCGAGCCGTCGATCGGGATGTACTGCCGCATCTCGACGTCGTCGCCCGCCGGACCGGTGCCGAGGCGGCGCGACATCATGCCCACGATCTGGGTGGCCATCAGGCCGAGATCGAAGAGGTCCTGGTGGCTGTGGTCGCGCTGGCCGAGGTCGACCTGGGCGATCGCGTCCATCCCTCGCGTGTCCAGGGTGTCGACGAGGGCGGCGAGCTCCACGCCGTAGCCGGTCGGGACCCGCAGCCGCTCGAACAGCGAGCGCCGGATCGACCACTCCCCCGCCAGCGGCTGGATCAGGTCCCGCAGCGGCCTGCGATGGAGGGCCAGCAGCGGGCGAGCGACGAGCTCGGTGACCCGGCCACCGTCGAGACCGTGCTCTCCCGGCCGCCGGTAGAAGCCCTTGACCAGCTCGATCGTCGGATTGTTGACAAGGGGGCCGACCAGGCCGCGTACGAAATGGGTGTCCCAGTCGGTCAGGTCGGCGTCCATGAAGACGATCAGCTCGCCTGTGGTCACGAACTGCGACTTCCACATCGCCTCGCCCTTGCCGGGGTATGAGCCGAGATCGGGCCGAATCGCGGCCGAAGCGTAGACGGCGGCGCCGGCGTCGGCGGCGATCCGCGCGGTGTCGTCGGAGGAGTCGGAGTCGATGACCACGAGCTCGTCGACCAGATCCGAGGTCTCCATCAGGCTGGTCCGCAGCCTGTCGACCAGGCCGCCGACGGTCGCGGCCTCGTTGCGCGCCGGCACCACGAGGCTCACCCGCTGCCCCTGCTTGGCTGCGACCAGATCAGCCAGGGACCAGTCGTCCCAATGATGGGTGTTGCGCTCCAACCAAGACATGCTCAAACCCTACGGGCCGGCTTCGAACAGCATCCATCGACGAGGTGACTACAACCGCCCAGCGTCTCCGTGGTGGGCGGGCGGGAGCGCCCGCCGGCTCAGCGAAGCCAGTCGGGCACGGCCCGATAGGCCGAGAGATGACGTACGACGTTCGCGAAGGCGATCGCTTGCCCGCGGGCGTTCGCATGGATCCTGTCCGCCGAGTAGATCGCCGGGTCCCGCCCGGCCTCGATCTGCTGGGCCCGCAGATGGATCCCGCCGACGCCTTCGACGACGCGACGCTGCACGGCGTCGACCTCGTTGAGCCTGAGCGCCGTCTGCGTCGCCGTCTCGGCGGGAAGCAGCCCCGAGTGAGCCCAGTCGTAGAGCCCGATCGTCGCGACGGTAGCGCCCGTCGAAGCCAACGGCCGCAACAGCGTGTCGAGCTCCGCGGCGAACCGCCCCGAGTCGAAACCACGCGAGAAGGCGTCGTTCCCGCCGGCGCTGACCAGGACCAGGTCCGGCTCGAAAGCCAGCGCATCGGGGAGGAACTTCTCCCGGATCTCGGCGGTCCGCAGGAACGGCTGCGCGAGCGTACGCTGCCTGAACTCCGGCCGCGTCGCGGCCAGCGCCTCCGAGAGCCGCTCCCCCGCCGAGAGATCCCGATAGCCCTCCAGAGGATCACGTACGCCCGCGGCGACGCTGTCACCGAGGATCACCAGCCGGTGCCAACGGCCGTTGTCGAGCACGGCTTGCGCGAGGTCCGGATCGAGGCAGTCGCGGTCTGCTGCCTCAGCGGGATAACGCTGAGCAAAGGTCGTAGAAGTCATGCCTCCGTTTTAGAGTACGATCGTTCGTACGTCAATAGAATACGACCGTGCGCTATAGTCACCGGCATGGCGGGACGCGCATCGGCTCAGGCAGCCCTCGATACCCGGCAGTCGATCCTCAAGGAGGCCGCCGACCTGGCCTCGGTCGAGGGCCTGGACACCATCTCGATCGGCCGCCTCGCCACCGGGCTGGGGATGAGCAAGTCGGGCGTGATCGGCCAGTTCGGCAGCAAGGAGAACCTCCAGCTGGCCGCGGTCGAGTACGTCCAGCAGCGCTTCGTCGAGCTCGTCTGGGCACCGGTCGCCCACCACGAACCCGGGCTGGTACGCCTTCGTGCGCTGTGCCGCGCGTGGGTCGACTACGCCGTCAACCCGCCCTATCCCGGCGGATGCGCGGTGGAACAGATGACCTTCGACTTCGACGGCCGCGCCGGCCCCGTACACGACCTTCTCGCCAGCGGCTCTGCTCGATGGCGCAAGACCCTGCGTCGCGAGATCGCCACCGCGATCGACTCCGGCGACCTCCCCCAGACTCTCGACCCTGACCAAGCGGCGTTCGCGATCAAGGCCATCGCGTCAGGCATCACGCCCTCCCACCAGATGGAGGCGGGCGCACCGGTCCACACCTGGGCGCTGACCGCGATGAATGCCGTCCTCGGCCTGCCCCCGCAGGAGTAGGCGGATGCCGTGCGCGTCGCCTACGGAGCGTCCTCGTGGGAGCGCGCGAAGGTGAGGATCTCGTCGGTGGCACCGTTCATCCAGACGTCCTGACAGGCTTGCGCCATCGCCTCGAGTCCGTCGACAACAGTGCCGAAGACGTTGCCCGGCACCCAGCCCTGATCGCCGTTGATGAGCAGGTTGTTACGGCCGTAGAAGAGGGCGAGGTCGACGATCTCGGTCAGCTCTCCCGGGCCGCGGTCCTCCGGGTAGCCGTAGGACGGGTTGCCGAGGTCGTCGGCGGAGAAGGCGAAGTAGCACAGGTCACCGGGGATCGGGGTCACCGTGGTGTTCTCCTTGCCGGGCTCCTTCGCGGCGAAGGCGGGCACCAGGTTGTAGATCTCGTTGCGGGCGTACTTGCCGTGGAAGACCTGGCCGCTGAGCGGCAGTGCGTCCCACACGGCGCCGGCGGTGCGCGGGGCCTCCTCGTCGAGCAGCCGGGCGAGACAGGAGACGCCGCGGCGCTCCAGGGTGACGGTGATGTAACGGCTCATCGGGCTCCTCGAGGATTGTCGACAGGTCGGACGAACAGCTCACCGCTGGCCCGCTCATAGGCCCGCGCCGCTCGCAGCACCCGGGCGTCGTCGTGGCGGGCGCCGACGATCTGGAGGCCGACGGGCATTCCCTCCTCGGTGATGCCGCAGGGCACGCTCGCCGCGGGCTGCTGGGTCATGTTGAACGGGTAGGTGTAGGGCGTCCAGCTCGGCCACCACTGCGAGGGCCAGCCCTTGGGCGCCTGCAGACCCCGCTCGAAGGCGGTGATCGGCATGGTCGGGGTGACCAGCAGGTCGTACGTCTCGTGGAACCGCCCCATCAACCGGCCGAGGTCCATCCGTACCGCGGTGGCGTCCAGGTAGTCGGCCGCGGAGCCGCGGCCCTTGGTCTCGATGCCTTCGCGCAGCAGCGGGTCGATCTTGCCGATCGCGCCGGGGGGATAGGCGTCGAGCACCTTCGCCGCACCGCAGAACCAGAGCACCTCGAACGCCTCCACCGGGTCAGCGAAACCGGGATCGATCTCCTCGACCTGGGCGCCCTCGGACTCGAGCACGGTGACTGCCTCGCGGACCAGCCGCTCGACCTCCGGGTCGTTCTCGGCGTACCCGAGCGTGGCCGAGAACCCGATCCTCAGCCCTTCGACACCGTCCTCGAGACCGGCCAGGAAGGAGGCTTCCGGCGTGGGCATCGCCGACCAGTCGCGGGAGTCGAAGCCGGCGACGAC
Organism: Nocardioides sp. YIM B13467; assembly: GCF_042788075.1. Taxonomy (NCBI): domain Bacteria; kingdom Bacillati; phylum Actinomycetota; class Actinomycetes; order Propionibacteriales; family Nocardioidaceae; genus Nocardioides; species Nocardioides sp. YIM B13467. The sequence goes on along the minus strand of NZ_JBHZPJ010000046.1, from coordinate 2,864,392 downwards.
GTCGAGCAGCGCCGCCGCGTCGGTCACGGTCCTGGTCATCGGGCCGGCGTGGGAGAGGGTGCCGAAAGGGCTGGCGGGATAGAGCGGGATCAGCCCGTAGGTCGGCTTGATCGTCACCGTGCCGGTGAAGGAGGCCGGGATCCGGACCGAGCCGCCGCCGTCGGTGCCGAGCGCCCACGGGCCCATGCCGAGACCGACCGCTGCCGCGGCGCCACCGCTGGAGCCGCCCGAGGTCAGGCCCGGGTCCCAGGGGTTGCCGGTGGAGCCGTAGCGGAGCGAGTCGGTGACGCCCTTCCAGGCGAACTCGGGAGTCGTCGTCTTCCCGGTGATCACCGCCCCGGCCTCGCGCAGCCGCGCGACCGCGGGAGCGTCCTCGAGCCACGGGCCGGCCTCGTCGATGAGCCAGGTGCCGCGGACTGTCGGCAATCCGGCGGTCCACAGGATGTCCTTGACCGACGTCGGTACGCCGTCGGCGCTGCCTCGCGGCTGCCCGGCCCGCCATCTCTCGGTGGACGCGGTCGCCTGCGCGAGCGCGCCGTCGGGGTCGACCCGGACGAAGGCGTTCACCGCGGCGTCGCGCTCTTCGATCGTGTCGAGCACCGACCGCGTCGCGTCGAGCGGGGTGAAGGCGCCCGAGCGATAGCCGGCCACCAGCTCGGCGGCGGTCAAGGCGCTGAGCTCGGATCCGGACGCGGTCATCGGGTCGGTCATCGGGTCGGTCATGGCCTCTCCCCCTGCTCCGCGACGACGAAGCCGCGGTGCTTGTCGACGACGTTCAGCAGCGGCTCGCCGCTCAGCCAGCGCCGGGCGTTGTCGACGAACTGGTCCGCCAGCGCCTCTCGCCAGCCCTCGTAGTCGCCGGACATGTGTGCCGAGACCGCCACTCCCGGCATGGTCCACAACGGGCTCTCGGCCGGCGGCGGCTCGACCTCGAAGACGTCCAGGGACGCCGCCTCTATCGGGCCGTCACGGAGCGCGGAGACGAGCGCAGCCTCGTCGACGATCTGCCCGCGCCCGACGTTGACCAGGTGGCTGCCCGGCTTCATCGCCGCGAGCACGTTCGCACTGATCAGGCCACGGGTCTCGTCGGTCAGCGGGGCCGTGACGACGACGTGGTCGGCCCAGCCGACGTGTACGGCCAGGTCGGCGCTGGCGACGACCTCACCGAAGTCGGGATCGCCGCTGCGAGCGGTGCGGCCGGCGCCGCGTACGTCCATCCCGGCCGCGCGCAGCAGCCGGGCCGTCTCGCGACCGATCGCGCCGGTGCCGACCACGAGCGCGGTCTCGGCGCTGATCAGCCGAGTCTCGCGGCGCAGCCACTTCCGGGCCGACTGCAGGTCATGGCTGAGGTGGATGTCCTTGGCCACGGCCAGGATCGAGCCGAGCACGAACTCCGCCATCGCCCGGTCGAAGATCCCGCGGGCGTTGGTGACGACCACGTCGGAGGCGACCAGCTCCGGGAACAGCAGCTTGTCGACCCCGGCGGCGGCGACATGGAGCCAGCGCAGCGAGCCGGCGCTCGGCCAGGCGTCACGGACGGCCTCGGAGAAGTAGTCCCACAGCAGCAGCGCCTCGGCTCCGCGAAGCGCTTCGGCCAAGCCCGCGGCATCGGTGTAGGTGAGCTCGGCATCCGCCTCGAGGCGCTCCATCCCGGCGGGTCTGCCGCCGTCGGGCGGACAGAGGACCGTGATCGCGGGGCGCCGGGACGTCTCCAAGAAAAATCCTCCGTCGCATCGACACACCTCCGCAACAATCCGAGACTACGCTAGGAGAGCCGATTGCAGATTGTCAACAATCCTAGCGAGGTGCGATGTCCCCGACAGTACGCATCGCCGTGGTCGTTCCCCATGACATGGTGCTCGACCACGAGCTGTGGCGGTGGGCCCCGCCCGACACCAGCCTGCTCTTCAACCGGACGCCCTACACCGACCGCGCGGTCACCCTCGAGATGGCCGAGGAGATCAGCGAGACCGCGGTCGTCGAACGGGCCGTGCGCGATCTCGCGGCCGCCGAACCCCACCTCTACGTCTACGCCTGCACCTCCGGCAGCTTCGTCCACGGCCGGCACGGCGAGCGGCGGCTGACCGCGGCGATGAGCCGAGCCGGCGATGCTCCCGCGATCACCACCTCCGGCGCCGTGCTGGAGTCGCTCTCCACTCTCGGCGTCTCCCGGGTCGCGGTCGCCACGCCCTACGACGTCGCTCTCGCGGGCCGGTTCGCCGGCTTCCTCGCCGAGGCCGGGGTCACCGTGGTGAGCGCCGGCGACCTCGGGCTGGGTCACCACATCTGGGAGGTGCCCTACGAGACCACGCTCGAGCTCGTGCGGGCAGCCGACACCGACGCCGCCGAGGCGGTCGTCGTCTCGTGCACGAACCTGGCGACGTACGACATCATCGGCCGGCTCGAGGCCGAGCTCGGGAAGCCGGTGATCTCCGCGAACCGGGCGACCATGGAGGCCGCACTCCGGATGGTCGGACGCACCCCGCCGGCCGCCGAGGATCTGTGGGGGCATGCCTCATGACCCGGCCACCGGTCATCGGGCTGCTCTATCCCGGCTACGCGGCCGAGGACGACTTCCCGGCGCTCGAGAACGCGCTCGGCGGTGCGATCTGGCTGCCGTTGGTCCACACCTCCATGGGCCGCGACGAGCACACCGTCGAGGCTCTCCTCGACACCGGCTCCGCGGACAGGCTCGCTGCGGGTGCCGACGCGATCGCGGCCCACTCCCCCGACGCGGTGATGTGGGCGTGTACGTCGGGCAGCTTCGTCTACGGCCGGGACGGCGCCGCGGCCCAGGCCGCCGCGATCAGCGAGCGGCTGGGCGTCCCCGCCTCGTCGACCTCGATCGCCTTCGTCGAGGCGGCCCGAGCCCTCGGGCTCGAGAATGTCGCCGTCGCCGCCTCCTACCCCGAGGAGCTGGCCGGCCACTTCAGCACCTTCTTGGCGGCGGGCGGAATCGATGTGGTCTCCTTCGGCGCCAGCGGGATCTTCACCGCCGTCGACGCCGGCCGTCTGGGCCCGGACGAGGTCTTGGAGATGACCTTGGCCGTCGACGTTCCCGAGGCCGAGGCCGTCCTCGTCCCCGACACCGCGCTGCACACGCTGAACTGCATCGATGCCTTGGAGAAAGCCCTCGGGAAACCGGTGCTGACGGCCAACCAGGTGACCGTCTGGGAGGGCCTGCGACTCGCCGCGGCGCTCCGCCCCCTGCCCGGGCTCGGAGCCCTCTTCAGGTAGCGTCGAGGCTTTGCATAAACCTCCCGTCCCACCCCGCGCCACCTTCAGCGCGCCCTAGCCAGGGCGCACAGACAGCGCTAACGTGGCGCAAATTGTTGACAAACCTACAGTCGACACTGCGGGTCAAAAGCGGTCCCCAGCCATCAATCACACCGAATAGGTGAGAAGAAATGTCAGGAACCCCAACCATCCCCTCCAACGAGGCACAACCCGACAAATCGAAGCTCCGAAGAGCCATCACCGGCTCAGCGGTCGGCAATGCCACGGAGTGGTTCGACTACGGCGCCTTCGCCTACGTCGCGACCGAGATCACCGCCAACTTCTTCCCGGAGTACGGCTTCGCCGGCACGGCGCTGACCTTCGCGATCTCGTTCATCCTGCGACCGCTCGGCGGCCTCTTCTGGGGCCCCCTCGGTGACCGCATCGGGCGCCAGCGCGTCCTCGCGATGACGATCATCCTGATGGCCGGCGCGACCTTCCTGGTCGGCTGCCTGCCGACGTACGACTCGGTCGGCGTCTGGGCCGTGGTCCTGCTCGTGCTGCTCCGGGTCATCCAGGGATTCTCGACCGGCGGCGAGTACGGCGGCGCCGCGACCTACATGGCCGAGTGCGCACCCGACAAGAGGCGCGGGTTCTACGGCAGCTTCCTGGAGTTCGGCACCATCGTCGGCTTCACCGCCGCCATCGCCGTCGTCTTCATCACCGAGAAGAGCATCGGCCAGGAAGCGATGACCGAGTGGGGCTGGCGGATCCCGTTCCTGATCGGTGGTCCGATCGGCCTCATCGGCCTCTACATCCGGACCAAGCTCGAGGAGACCCCGGTCTTCCAGGAGCTCGAGACGCAGGACGCCGTCGAGAGTGGTGCGGGCGCCGCGCTGAAGGAGCTCTTCGCACTGTTCTGGAAACCGATCCTCACCCTGATCGGCCTGGTCGCCGCGCTCAACATCGCCAACTACACCCTGCTCGCCTACATGGCGACCTACCTGCAGGAGGAGGCCGGCTTCAGCAGCTCCGACGCCGACCTGCTGGTCATCTTCGGACAGATCGCGATGCTGGTCTTCCTGCCGATCGCCGGAGCGCTCTCGGACAGGGTCGGCCGCAAGCCGATGTGGGGCGGCTCCTTCATCGGGCTGATCGTGCTGTCGGTCCCGATGTTCCTACTGATCGGCCAGGGCTTCTGGCCGGCGGTCCTCGGGTTCACCGTGCTGGGCATCGTCTACGTCGCCCAGCTCGCGACCATCTCGGCGACCTTCCCGGCGATGTTCCCCTCGCAGGTGCGCTACGGCGGCATGGCGATCGGCTACAACATCTCCACCGCCGCGTTCGGCGGCACGGCCCTGTACGTCAACAACGCCCTGATCGGCGCCACCGGTGACGTGCTGATGCCGGCGTACTACATGATCGCCGGATCCGTGGTCGGCCTGATCGCGCTGTTCTTCGTCGTCGAGACGGCCGGCAAGTCGATCCGGGGCACCGAGATCCCGGGTACCCCGGAGTCCGAGGCGGAGCTGGCCGAGCTCGACAGCCTCGACAAGACCGTCTGACCGACATCCGCGAACGAGCGCGCCGGGTGCGTCCCGCGTACCCGGCACGCTCGGTCGATCCGCTCACTGCCGGACCGGCCACATGCAATGATTGTCAACAATCAAACTCTTTCTCGATGACCTATCGGAGACCACGTTGACAGTGACATCGAGCTTCGAACCCGTGCACAGGGAGTCGACGGCCTCGGTCATCGCTCGCCAGCTGCGCACGGCGATCATGGAGCGCACCCTGCAGCCCGGTGCACAGCTGAGCGAGACCGCGCTCTCGGCCCAGTTCGGCGTCAGCCGCGGCCCGCTGCGCGAGGCGATGCAGCGCCTGGTCCAGGAGGGCCTGCTCCGCAGCGAGCCCAACCGCGGGCTCTTCGTGATCGAGCTCGACGAGGCCGACATCCGAGACATCTACGTGGCCAGGACAGCCGTCGAGGGTGCCGCCGCCACGATGATCGCCAAGGCACGGGTCCCCGCGGCGCTGCGCGAGCTCCGCGCTGCCTGCGACGCGATGACCAAGTCGCTCGAGCTGGGCGACCCGGCGGCGCTGAGCGATGCCGACTTCCACTTCCACGACGTGCTCGTGCAGTGCTCCGGGAGCCGGCGCCTGGCCCGGATGCACCAGACCCTGATCGTCGAGACGCGGATGTGCCTGACCGCGCTGGAGGGCACCTACCAGCAGCCGCTCGAGCTGGTCGAGGAGCACAACCAGATCGTCGACGCCATCGAGGCGGGCGACGTGAAGCTGACCCTCAAGCGCGTCGAGCTGCACATGGACGAGGCGCTGCGGCGCCTGATCCACGCCGAGGACAACGACGAGGGCTACGTCTAGACCCGCGACAGCATCCTGAGTCGACGCTCGCTCTCACTCCCGGGCTCGGCCGTGAAGACTGTCAGAGCCTGGGGTCGATCGGGGTCGTGCAGAGTCTGGCCGTGCAGCTCGATCTCGCCGACCTCGTCGTGGATCAGGCGTTTCGCGTCACAGTAGGGCCCGACCACCGGGTGATGGCTCCACAGCTCCTCGAACTCGGTGCTCGAGCGCCGCAGCGCGGTGATCAACGCGTCGGCGCGGGGACCCATGCCGGACGCGGCGGCCCGCGCGAGCTGGGCAACCAGTGCACGGCTATGGGCCGGATGATCCTCGGGGGGCGTGCGCTGGCGGGCCGCAGGGTCGGTGAACCACCGATAGGCGCGGCTGCGCATCATCCCGGAGTAGCGGGTTTCGTCCCCGAGCAGAGCGACCGCCGCGGGAGTCTGCAGGAGGGTCTCGCCGACCTCGTCGACGACGAGAGCCGTCTCATCCTGGAGCCGGTCGAAGATCCGCCGCAGTCCCGGGCTGATCCCGTGTTCCGGGTCGGCCGGACGTACGGCTGGATGGCCCGCCAGGCGCTGAAGGTGATCGAGCTCGTCGGAGTTGAGATGCAACCCTCGGCCGATGGCCGCGAGTACCTGTGCTGACGGCACCGGGCCACGCGGTTGCTCGATGCGGGTGTAGTAGTGCGTGGAGATGCCACTGAGCTCCGCGACCTCGTCGCGCCGGAGTCCTGGCGTCCGGCGGTGGAGTCCCCTGGGAATTCCGACGTCCTCTGGTTGAAGCGCCTCGCGGCGCGTGCGCAGAAACTCTGCGAGTCGTACGCGATTCACATCGTTCCAACAACCGCACGCCACCTCTTACTCCCCTCCAGCCTTGTCATGACCGGGCATGGATGGGGTCCGCCGGACGAAGCACCGTGGTGGCATGACAAGCATCGACCTGACCTATGACGTCCCCGGCCACTGGGTTGCCGGCACCGTCGTCCACACGACCACCACGATGGAGATCGTCAGCCCTGTCGACGGACGCGTGGTCGCCACCGCTCCGCTCGGCACGGCCGCCGACGTCGACCGGGCGGTCGAGGCCGCTCGTACGGCACTTCCGGGTTGGGCCGGCCTCGGCCCCGCCGCCCGAGCCGATGTGCTGCGAGCCCTCGCGGACCAACTGAGCGCTCGCAGCGAGCGGATCGCTCACGCCATCTCGACCGAGATCGGCGTGCCGATCGGGTTCTCCCGGCTCGCGCAGGCGGCGTTCCCACCATTGGTGACCAACGCAGTCGCCGCCCTGGCAGCCGAGATCTCGTGGGAGGATCGGGCCGGCAACGCATTGCTCGTCCGTGAGCCCGTTGGTGTCGTCGGCGCCATCACCCCGTGGAACTTCCCGCTCCAGCAGGTCGTGACGAAGGTCGTCCCGGCGCTGCTGGCCGGCAACACGGTGGTCCTCAAGCCTGCCGAGACCGCCCCGCTGACCGGGCCGATCCTGGCCGAGGCAGCAGCGGCCGCCGGGATCCCGGCTGGCGTGCTGAACATCGTCTACTGCACGGGGAGCGTCGTCGGCGAGGCCATCGCGGCGCACCCTGGCATCGACATGGTGTCGTTCACGGGCTCGACGGCCGCGGGCAGGCGTGTCGCAGCGGTCGCGGCCGACACGGTCAAGCGAGTGGGGCTCGAGCTCGGCGGCAAGACCGCAAGCATCGCGCTCGACGACGCCGACTTCGACGAAGTGGTCGCCGAGACCCTGCAGTACGCCTGGAGCAACAGCGGTCAGGCCTGCGGCGCCTGGACGCGGCTGCTCGTCCCGGCCGCACGACACGACGAGATCGTGGCGAAGCTGCGCGAGGCCGCCGCCGAGTACACGGTAGGCGACCCTGCCGATGAGGCGACCCGACTCGGGCCGGTTGCATCGGAGGCCCAGTGGCAACGGGTGAACGGCTACATCGAGAAGGGTCTCGCGGAGGGAGCCGAGCTCGTCGTCGGCGGGCCTGGACGGGTGCCCGGCCTGGAGGGCGGTGCGTTCATCCGCCCGACGATCTTCGCGAACGTCGACCCGGACTCGACGATCGCCCAGGAGGAGATCTTCGGACCGGTGCTCGTCGTCATCGACTACACCGACGACGACGATGCGGTGCGCATCGCCAACGGCACGCCGTACGGCCTCACGGCGGCGGTGTTCGGGAGTCCCAGCCGAGCTCTCTCGATCGCAGGGCGGCTCGAGGTGGGCCAGGTCCACGTCAACGGTGGGGCGTTCACGCCGCTGGCGCCTTTCGGTGGACGCAAGCAGTCCGGGACCGGCCGCGAGATGGGCAAGGCCGGGATCGAGGAGTTCACCGAGCTGAAGGCGATCCTGCTCTGACGTGGCCATGCCTGCGCCCCGTTACGGGGCGCAGGCATGGGCCAGGTCCTCGGCTCACATCGCGATCCCGACGTACTTGGTCTCGAGGAACTCCTCGATCCCGGTACGCCCGCCCTCCCGCCCCAGCCCCGAGGCCTTGACGCCGCCGAAGGGCGCGGCGGGGTTGGAGACCACGCCCTGGTTGAGCCCGACCATGCCGGACTCGAGCGCCTCGGCGACCCGCAGGCCGCGGCGCAGGTCGTTGGTGAAGACGTAGTTGACCAAGCCGTACTCGGTGTCGTTGACCGCCTCGACCACCTCGTCCTCGGTGTCGAACGGCGTCAGCGGCGCGACCGGCCCGAAGATCTCCTCGCTGCCCATCTTCGCGGAGGTGGGGACGTCGGTGAGCACGGTCGGCGGGTAGAAGTAGCCGGGACCGTCAGGAGCGGTGCCGCCGGTCAGCACCCGGGCGCCGCCGGCCACCGCGTCGTCCACGAGGGTCTGCACCTTTTCCCTGGCGGCCTCGTCGATGAGCGGCCCGACGCGTACGCCCTCCTCGACGCCACGACCGACGGGCAGCTCGGACATCGCCTTGGCGAGCCGGTCGCCGAACTCCTCGATGACCGAGCGTTGTACGAAGATCCGGTTGGCAGCCGTGCACGCCTCCCCCGTGTTGCGCATCTTCGCGGCCATCGCGCCCGCGACCGCCTCATCGATGTCGGCGTCCTCGAAGACGACGAAGCCGGCGTTGCCGCCGAGCTCCATGGACGTACGCAGCACCTGCTCCGCGCTCTGGGCGAGCAGCACCCGCCCGACCGCCGTGGAGCCGGTGAAGGAGAGCTTGCGGATCACGCCGGAGCGCAGCAGCGGCTCGGTCAGCTCACCTGGCCGGGACGTCGGCAGAATGTTGACAACCCCCTGGGGCACACCGGCCTCGCGCAGGATCTCGCCCAGCGCCAGCATCGAGAGCGGCGTCTGTTGGGCGGGCTTGATGATGCTCGCGCAGCCGGCCGCGATCGCCGGCCCGATCTTGCGCGTCCCCATCGCCATCGGGAAGTTCCACGGCGTGATCAGCAGCGCCGGCCCGACCGGCTGCTTCGTGATCAGGAACCGGGAGCCACCGGCGGGCGCGGTCTGGTAGCCGCCCTCGATCCGCACCGCCTCCTCGGCGAAGTGGCGGAAGAACTCCGCGGCGTACGCGATCTCGCCCCGCGCCTCGGCCAGCGGCTTGCCCATCTCGAGCGTCATCAGCAGCGCGAGGCCCTCGATCCGCTCGTGGAGGAGGTCGAAGGCGGCCATGAGCATGTCGGCCCGGGCGCGCGGCGCGGTCGCGGCGAACTCCTTCTGCGCGCCGGCCGCGGCATCGAGTGCGCGGCGGCCGTCCTCGGGGGTCGCGTCGGCGACCGCGCAGAGCACCTCCCCTGTCGACGGGTCGAGCACGTCGAAGGTCGCGCCGTCGCCGGCATCCACCCACTGACCTGCGACAAGAAGCCCCTTCGGCACCCCTGCCACGACCCGTGCCTCGTTCGGTTCTCCGCCCATCCCGCATCAGCCTCCAAGGTCAGCATTCGACTGTCCTACTGACAGCCGTCGAACGCTCGCCTACTGTAGTAGCCAGTCGGATTGTCGACAATCAACAGGAGTTCACGGTGGCCAAGCTCTCCCCCATCCTCAAGCAGGCAACTCCGGTCGTGGCGGCTCGCGGCGAAGGCGTCCAGCTCTTCGACGAGGACGACCGCCGCTATCTCGACTTCACCGCCGGCATCGGCGTCACCAGCACCGGCCACAGCCACCCGAAGGTCGTCGAGGCCACCCAGCGCCAGATCGCCAACCTGGTCCACGGCCAGTACACGACGGTCAGGCACCGCCCGCTCCTCGACCTCGTCGACCGCCTCGGCCCCGTGCTCCCCGCCGGCCTGGACAGTCTCTTCTTCGCCAATTCCGGCTCGGAGGCCACCGAGGCCGCGATCCGGCTGGCCCGGCAGGCCACCGGCCGCCCCAACATCGTCGTCTTCCACGGCGGCTTCCACGGCCGGACCGTCGCGGCGGCCTCGATGACCACCTCGGGCACCAAGTTCCGCGCCGGCTTCAGCCCGCTGATGGCCGGCGTCGTGGTCTCCCCCTTCCCCGACGCACCCCACTTCGGCTGGCCGCAGGAGCAGGCGACCGAGTTCGCGCTGCGCCAGCTCGACTACACGCTGCAGACCCAGAGCGCCCCGGCCGACACGGCCGCGTTCCTCGTCGAGCCGGTCCTCGGCGAGGGCGGCTACGTCCCGGCTGATCGGGCCTTCCTCGACGGCCTGCGCGAGCGCGCCGACCGGCACGGCATCCTGCTCATCATCGACGAGGTCCAGACCGGCTTCGGCCGCACCGGCGAGTTCTGGGGACACGACCACTTCGGCTCCCGTCCCGACATCATCATGACCGCCAAGGGCCTGGCCTCCGGGTTCCCGCTGTCCGCGATCGCGGCGAGCGAGGCGCTGATGTCGAAGGCCTGGCCCGGATCACAGGGCGGCACCTACGGCGCCAACGCCGTCGCCTGCGCCGCGGCCCTGGCGACCCTCGACGTGATCGAGGAGGAGGGCCTGGTCAAGAACGCCGCCGAGCGCGGCGCCGAGCTCCGCTCCGCGCTCGAGCAGGTCGCGAGCAAGCACGAGGCGATCACCGACGTACGCGGCCTCGGGCTCATGCTCGGCAACGAGTTCCGCACCCCCGATGGCCAGCCCGACGGCGACACCGCCGCCGCGGCCCAGCAGGAGGCTGCCCGACGTGGCCTGCTGCTGCTCACCTGCGGCGCCTGGGGCCAGGTCGTGCGGTTCATCCCCGCCCTCGTCGTCGACTCCGCCGCCATCGACGAGGCCGCCGGCCTCTGGGCCCAGTCCGTCGACGCCGTCCTCGGCTGACCGCACGGATCACACGATGACGTACGACCTCGAGCGACTGCTCCGCTGGGAGCAGGCCGGCGCGACCTGGGAGGCGATCTGGCCGCGCGCCGGTGAGGTGACCATCGTGCTCTGCACCTGCGACAGCGGCGAGGAGGTCGACCGCTACACCTCGGCGGCAGCCGACCTGCTCGACCACGTGAGGAGTCACTCCGCGGGGTGATATCCGGTTGCCCGCGGCGTACGCGCTCTCGAATGATGGCCGGATGACTCCGACCGAGGTGTGGCCGCTGCTCGGCCTGGTGATCCGGACTCCACGCCTGGAGCTGCGGCTCCCGACCGACGTCGAGCTCGCCCGGCTGGCGCAGGTCGCCTTCGATGGTGTGCATGAGTCGGCGCAGCGGCCGTTCCTGACCCCGTGGGCCGAGCGGCCACCACTGGAGCGGGCCCGCCACGTGGTGCAGGGCGCCTGGTCGAGCCGGGGTGACTGGAAACCCGGCGACTGGAGCCTGGGCCTGACCGTCTTCCTCGACGCGCAGCCGATCGGGGTCGTGTGGGTCTCGGCGACCGAGTTCGCCGAGCGCCGCGAGGTGAGCACCGCGTCCTGGCTCGGTCTGTCTCACCACCGCCGCGGCTACGGCACCGAGGCCCGCCTCGGCGCCCTCACCCTGGTCTTCGACCACCTCGGCGGCGCCTACGCCACCTCCGAGGCCTTCCCCGACAACGCGGCCTCGGTCGGCGTGTCGACCAAGCTCGGCTACCAGCCCGACGGCATCTCCCGCGACGTACGCGACGGCGAGGTGCTCGTCTCCCACCGCCTCCGGCTCGGCCGGGAGCGGTGGGAGCTCAACGACCGCAGCGAGATCGAGGTCAGCGGCCTGCAGCCGTGCCTGCCCCTGTTCGGCGCCGCCTAGGACTCAGCGCAGGAAGCAGAACACGAAGACGGCCACGCACAGGACCAGCGACAACGTGGCGTTGAGGACGAGGTTGCGGCCGATATCCCGAGCCCGGATGTGCGCGGAGACGGCGCACACGAAGTAGACGATCAGCGCCGCGCTGGTCAGCGCTCCGACGTACGGCACCCACAGCCCGGAGATCAGGCCGGCAGTGGCGGCGATCTTGACCCACGGCATCACCGGCCACAGCGCCCGCGGCAGCCCGACATCGGTGAAGCACTGGGCGATGAAGCCGACCGGCTTGAAGCACATCGCCGCGTCGCCGATCTGGATCACCGCGAGCAGCACGACCGGCCACCACAGGTCCGGACGATCGTTGACGTACGCCTCGACCACCCCGCCGAGACGATGTCCTGAGCCTGTCGAAGGGTCGTCCTGCTCGGCCGCGTACATCCCGGTGCCGACGAGCGTGGCCAGCGAGAGCGCGAGACCACCGACCGCACGGCCCAGGCTCCGGTCCCCCACTCGCAGGTGCGCCCCGATCGCGAGCACGAAGAAGACCACGAACCCGGCGGCGGCGACGATCCCGACCGCCGGGACCGCGAGACCGACCAGCAGGCCCAGGAAGCCCAGGCCGTACGACGTCCCGATGGGGAACCTCAGCCATTCCATCGGCACCGAGAGCCGTTGGGCCTCGCTCACCGGTATCCGGTGACCGGTCAGGTTGAGCACCGCCCCGCCGAGCGCGGCGATCGAGGCGATGAGGGTCAGGGTGAGATAGGTAGCCGTCATGGCCATCCAGACACCGGCGGCCGCCCGGCTGTGACGCGGACCTACCGGCTCAACAGCCCCGCGATCGCGCCGAGCCCCGCGAGGCCGGCGTCACGGACCGCCACCACCGGGCCGTTGTCGACCTGGCCGAGCACTCCGACCAGCCGAGACGCCCGCACCAGCCGCTGGGTCACGGGCCGCCGGGTGCGGTCGTAGGCCACCAGCGCACTCTCGACGCGGGCGTGGCCGGCGAGCTGCGCGGCCAGGACGGCGGCGTCCTCGATCGCGGCGCAGGCACCCTGGCCGAGGTTGGGGGTGGTCGCGTGCGCGGCGTCACCGAGAAGCACGACCCGCCCGTGGTCGAACCGCTTCAGCGGCAGCCGCAGATCACAGATGTCTCCGCGGAGTACGGCGCTCGGCGGCGTCGCCGCCAGCAGCTGCGGAATCGGCTCGTGCCAGTCGCCGACGAGGGCGGTGACGTCGGCGTGGTGGTCCCCACCGGTCTCCCCCGCCGGCCGGTTGGCGGTCACGAACCAGTAGGTCCGGCCGTCCACCAGCGGGACATAGCCGACGCGCACCCCGGTCCCCCAGGTCTCGCCTCCCGTGCTCGACGCCTCGCCCGGCACCGGCTCCGCGGTGACGCCGCGGTAGGCGGTGTAGCCGGCATAACGTACGTCTTCGCGCTGGTGCAGCTCGTTCCTGATCGTGCTGCGGATCCCGTCGGCGGCAACCACCACGTCGGCCGGACCCCGGGCGTCGACGTCGTCGAGATCGGCCAGACCGGTGACGGTCACTCCGGTGCGTACCTCGATCCCGTCGCGCGTCTCCAGCTCGCTCACCAGCGCCTCGTGCAGCCGGGCCCGATGCACCATCACCGGGGTCCGCTCGGCAGCATCGGGACCGATCTTCGCCAGCCAGCGCCCGTCGGGCCGCCGTAACCCCGCCTGGATGGCCGGCCGGGTCCCGTCCACGAGCCGATCCGCGACCCCGAGATCGGCGAGGATCTTCCACGCCCGCGGCCAGATCGAGAGGCCGGCGCCGACCTCGCCCAGCTCCGGCGCGCGTTCCAGCACAGTCACCTGCCACCCCACCCGGGAGAGCGCGAGCGCCGCGGTGAGCCCGCCGATCCCCGCACCGACCACCAGGGCACTCCGGCTGCTCGTCGATCCACTCACGACGCGAATCTAGCCGACGTCGACGGCCCGTGCCCGGGCCGAGGCCGAGCCACCTACGCCCTGGGCGTCCAGTCCGCGCCCGGGATGCCGCCCTGCGGCAGGGTGAAGGTGTATCCCTCGGCAAGCTTCTCCGGGAGCACCGTCTCGATCGCGTGGACGGTGTTCTCGCGGTTGCCGCCACCGTCGTGGGCCAGGGCCACCGCGCCGGGCTGGATGGCCGCCCGTAGGTTGTTCGTCAACGTCCTTTCGGACAGGTCGTTGCCGTCCCAGTCGAAGATCACGTTGCCCAGCCCGAGCGGCTGCATGCCGAGGGATGCGGCGACCTCTCCGGTGTTGCCCCAGCTGCCGTTGGGAGCCCGGAAGTAGGGCACCTTCTGAGCCGGGTTTCCCAGCACCTCCCGGATCGTCGCGAGGTTGGCCTCGAGATCCCGCTCGACCTGGGCGTGCGGCCAGCTGCCCATGTCGGCGTAGGACGTGGAGTGGTTGCACAGCGTGTGGCCCTCGGCGACGATGCGCCTCAGGATCTCGGCGCCGCCAGGGGCGGTGATGTTCTGGCCGATGACACAGAACACCGCGGTCACCTCGTGAGCCGCCAGGATGTCCAGCAAGCGATCCGTCTCGCCGGGGTTCGGGCCGTCGTCGAAGGTGAGGGCGGCAACGTTGCCCGTGCCCCTGGCGGCGGCGAGCGGCGTCGACGTCGGACGGACTGCGCCTCCCGGCACGAACCCGGGGTCCTGGCTGCGCTGCCAGTCGCTTCTCTTCTCCGCCGTGGTGATCTCCTCTCCCCTCTCCTTCGAAATCGTTATCGAAAACGATCGAGGCATGGCTGACCCGTGTCAAGGGCCGAGTCGTTCTCGCAAGTCTGAGTACTCGCACTCATGCGCCCCGCAGCCCGATCAGAGAGGCTGGAGACATGAAGCTCCTCGTACGCCTCGCCGTGATCCTCGGCGGCAGCCTCCTGTTCTCGATCGTGATGACCAACCTCTTCCCGACCGAGGACGCGAACATCGGCGCCGGCCTGATCTACTTCGTACTGCTGCTCACCGTCTCGGGAGTCTGGGGGCTGTGGGACGGCCATCACGCGAAGGCCCTCCCTCCGGTCTTCGTACGCTGGGCGCTGATCGCCGGCGTGGTCGGGCTCAGCGGCCCGTTCCGGATCTGGTTCGAGGAGGGTCGCGACTTCGGCGTGCTGTGGAGCGACCTGTGGAACCTGACCCCGTTCCTCGCCGGCCTCGTCCTCGCCCCCGCCGCGGTCGGAATCGGCATCGGCTACGCCCTCAACAGCGGTCGGAGGCTCGCGCGGAGCACGCCGCACCACCCGTCCCTCTAGGCTCTCCCCAGCAACCGACCCAGGAGGAGCCCAGATGACCACCTTCCGCGAAGCGATCGAGGCCAAGGACATGGACGCAGTGGAGGCGATGCTCGCCGATGACGTCGTGTTCACCAGCCCGGTCGCGTTCAAGCCCTACCCCGGCCGGGCGATCACCGCCGCGATCCTGCGCGCGGTGGTGAAGGTGTTCGAGGACTTCACCTACGTCCGCGAGATCCACGACGGTGCCCACCACGCCTACGAGTTCACCGCCAAGGTCGACGGCCTCGATCTCAACGGCTGCGACTTCCTGACCTACGACGCGGAGGGGAAGATCGTCGACTTCAAGGTGATGGTCCGCCCGCTGCGTGCCGCCGAGGCCCTGGCCGCCCGCATGGGCGAGCAGTTCGAGGAGATCAAGGCCGCCGCGATGCGGGGCTGAGACCGGCTACTCGGCCGGTCGGCCCTCGCGCCGCTCCTGCTGCCGCTGCTGTGCCTCGGGCAGGAACTTCAGGCACGGCGCGTCCGCCTCAGGGTGCTTCTGAATGAGGTGGAAGATCCATCGGTCCATCGCCGCCATGAAGCCGTTGTCCTCACCGGAGCGGTAGGTCGCCCACTTGATCCGGTCCCTGACGACACACTCCGTGCAGGTGATCTTGTAGACGAACTGCTCCTGGGCGTCGAGATCGATCCTCACCGTGGCCAGGGGCCCGGCCTGCGAGGCGGCCTTCCGCTCACGAGCGGACCTGCTCGCTGTCATGCTGCACCTCGTTCTGGTCGGGAGATGAAGCGTACGTCAGCTACGCCGGACAGTTCGCCGCAGCACCCTCCCTTCTAGGCTCTCTCCCAACGGATTGCTGTCATGGCCGCGTCGTGCCTCCGTATGTCGGGTTGTTCATGGGCTCCGGCCGCCGCGTCAGCGGATCTGGAAGACGAGCCCCTTGTCACCGACGGTCACGATCAGCACGTTCCCGTCGAACTCGACATGATCGGTGGTCTGGTCGTCGACGACCGCGAGGACGGCCTCCTCGTTGAGCCGCGCGGCCCCTTGGCACCCGCCGCGTGTCACGGTGGCGGGGCCGAAGGCGATCTGGTCGTCCACGACCCGCACGGTTGTGCGTCCGCTGTTGCAGCCGGTGAAGAGGCGGGCGAGCCCATCCTGACCGACGGTCAGCCACGGGCGGCGCGTGTTCACCGGGAGCCGCGCGGTGGCACCGTCGGCGATCGTGCCGACTACCGTCCAGACCCTGCCGAGCAGGGTGTCGAGGGGTGGGGCGGAGATACTGGCGAGCTCGATCGTGACGGTTCCGTTGGTCAGGGCCAGGGTGGGCCCGTCGCCCGTGCCCTGCATACCGTCGGTGAACAGATCGGTCAGCCACCGATCTTGCTCGTCAAGCTCCGGTGAACAGGCCATCATCGAGCTGGCCGGCGGCTTGGTCCAGGCGAGCGTCCCGTCGGTCACGGCAAACGGTCCGAACAGGGTGTTGCACCCGGCCGAAACCGACATCGTGTCGTGCTCGAACGCCAGCTGGATGGTCGACCCCTCGACCAGGTCGTGGCCCTCCACCGAAGTGGACTCGTACGTCGCCCCCTCGAGGGCCGCTGCGTCCACGGCCGCCGGCGACTCGTCCGCGGTCGTGGTCGACTCGTCGCCCGACGTGTCACCGGAGCCCCCGCAGCCGGTGAGCACGCCGAGGACGAGAACGAGGACGGCCCCGAGCACCAGGACGTCCATGCTCCGCCGGCCGGGCATCAGAACGTCACCGGTTCGCGGACGATCGGGCAGGTCATGCAGTGTCCCCCACCGCGGCCCCGGTCCTGCGTGGCGAGCCCGCCGATGAGGAACTCCGCGAGTTGCTGCCCGGGCAGGGAGTCGAGGACGGCGCGGATGGCGTCGACGAGCCCAAGGCCAACCCGGTTCGGGACGATCTTGCGGTCCTGCAGCCAGCCCCGGACCCCGGGCTGAACAGTCGTCGGCCGTGTTCGCTCCGGGCCTTGACGTAGAGGAGGGCTCATCTTCGCGACGGCCGTCGGCGCCGTCTCAGTCTGCGTGCTCATTCCTTCTCCTCGAGTTGTGTCGGCCCGGTCTTCTCGATGCGGAAGCCAGTGACGCCGTACAGCACGCTCAGCGTGGGGCTGGCGTAGCAGAAGACGGCGTAAGGGAGGTACAGCAGCGTGGAGACGCCGAGAGTTGCGCCCATGAAGGCGCCGCAGGAGTTCCACGGGACGAGTGGGGAGGTGACGGTGCCGCTGTCCGCGGCGAGCCGGGACAGGTTCGTCGGCGCGAGCCCACGGCGGGCGAACTCGGCACGGAAGATCCGGCTGGGCAGCACCAGTGCGATGTACTGGTCACCGGCGACCACGTTCAGCCCGAAGGCGCAGGCGAACACGGTGAGGAACAGGCGCCCGGTCGACCGCGCGGCCCCGATCATGGGCTGCACCAGTCGGTCGATCAGTCCGAACTCCTCCAGCAACGCCCCGAACGTGACCGCCCCGAGAATCAGCCAGATCGTCAGCAGCATGCTGTCCATGCCGCCGCGTGAGAGCAGCCGGTCGACGTCGGGAATGCCGGTGGCGATCGAGAAGCCGTTTGCCATCGCCAGCCAGACCGCCTTGACCGACTCCACGACGATGTTCCCGGCGCCGGCAACGAAGTCGGCGTACACGTCGGGTTGGAGGAAGGCGCCGAGCACTCCGGCGAACAGGGTGGACGTGAGCAGGGCCATCGAGGCCGGAATCTTCCGGATCGACAGATACCCCAGCAGCACCAGCGGCAGCAGCGCGACCGGCGTGATCCAGTAGACCTCGTCGAGGCGGGACAGGTCGGAGTCGGTCTCGGCCTGGCTGACCGTGTCCGATCCGGTGATACCGAGAACCGCGAACACGACGACCGCGACGAGGAACGCCGGCACCGACGTCCAGACCTGGCGGCGGATGTGCTCGTACACGTCGACACCGGCGATCTGCGCGGTCAGGATCGTCGTCTCCGACAGCGGTGAGGTCTTGTCGCCGAGGTAGGCGCCGGAGATCACCGCGCCGGCTGTGATCTCCGGAGACACCCCGATCAGGCCGGCAATGCCGACCAGTCCGACGCCGATCGTGGCCGCGGTGGTCCACGAGCTGCCGATGCTCAGCGCCACCACCCCGCAGATGACGGCGGTGGCGACGTAGTACCAGCCCGGGGAGAGGATCTGGATCCCGTAGTAGACCAGCGTCGGGATGGTGCCGCTGAGGTTCCACACACCGATCAGGGCGCCCACCGCCAGCAGGATGAAGATCGCGCTGGTCACCGAGGCCAGTGCGCCTCGGCCGGTCTCCTGGACGGCGGCGAAGTCGTGTCCATTCTTCATCGCGATCAACGCGGCCAGCGCGCAACAGAGCAGCAGCGCCACCTGGATCGGCCCGTCAAGGGCGTCGAGGCCGAACAGCGTAAGGGCTCCGCCGATCAGGAGCGCCAGGGCCGCCAAGGGCAGGAGGGAATCGATCAAGGAGGGCTGGCGACCACCGGCGACGCGTTCGTTCGACATTGAGCTCACCCCACGGAGGGACCGGCCGGAGTGTTCTGGCGCCGCACGTTGCCGCCCTCCTTAGCGTCAGTCGCGACGACCCCGGTTGGTTGGCTGGAGCAGCTTGCTCTGCTCTCTGAGTCCGAACTGCCGAACGTCTGGTACTACCGCCCGATCGGGGACCTGATTCAGTTGGGACCGCAGCAGCCGGATCGCACGGAGCACGTCCCGGCCCTCGAGCGACCTGACGACAACAGTCGTCTGGCACCCCGGCAGCCGCGCTCGGATGGTTGCGTGGAGGACGCGACTTGCCGCACTGATTCTGTAGGCAGCATAAACCCAGTCGCCCTGAAAGTTAAGGAGCACGACCCGTCGCTGTCATGCTGCACCTCGTTCCGGTCCGGGGACGAGGTCTACGTCAGCATGTCGTGACCACGTCGAAGCGACCTCCCGCCGACTCCTGAAGGGTCGTCACGGTGGCGTCGCCCTGGCCCATGTAGTCCTCCGAGACATCGGCGTAGAACGGGTTGTAGGGGTTGGTGCCGTAGGAGTGGGCGCGTCCGGCGGCCTCGTGCTGGGCGTTGGTCGCCGAGCCGCAGTAGAGGCCCGGCTCGGTCGGCGGGTCGGTGGGCTCCTCGGTCGGCGGGTCGGTCGGCTCGGTGCCCCGCTCGACCCGGCGGTTGTTGTCGAAGAAGAAGTCCGTGACGTAGGCCGGGTAGTCGATCGAGTTCGTCGTGATGTACGAGCCACCCGGGCCGCCACCGGCGGGCCAGTTGTGTCCCATGCCGGTGTTCTGGATCAGCGACACCCGCGGACCGTTGCCGTCCGACCACAGTGTGCCGGTGCCGGCGGTATTGTTGCCGGCCAAGCCGGACAGGGCGAAGGACGACTGCGAGGCGGCACCGTAGATCCCGGCCATGACCTGGGCGTTCAGGGTGTTGTAGCCGGGCGCGACCGTGGTGTCGTTGGAGCCGTAGATCACCGAGGTGACCTGGCTGCCGAAACCGGACGAGGCGGAGCCGGCGAAGGTGCGGCAGGTGTTGGTGACCTGCGACTGGGTGACCGCCACGGAGCCGATCTGCCCCGAGGTCGTCCCGACCGAGGGCCCGGCGTTGATCCCGATCCCGGCGAACACGTCGGGCGCGAGGCAGCCCATCACCATCGTCTCGCCGCCGCCCGAGGACAGCCCGGACAGATAGACCTGGTCGGGGTCGATGTCCAGCGCCGGATCGGCGAGCAGGTCGCTGACCAGCTGGAGAAGGTTGTCGTCGTGGCGCCCCGGCGAGGTCCGGGAGTGGTTGCTGTCGTAGTAGTCCCAGCAGCCGAGGATCACGCCGCCGTTCGGTGCCGCGGGGATCGCCACGACCATCCCGCGCGCATCCGCGGTCGCGGCCCAGTTGCCGCCGTCGCGCAGGGCGGCCGAGGTCTGGACGCAGCCGTGCAGATTGACCATGAGCGCACGCCCGGCGCCGAGCGTCGGAGCGGTGCTGGGGACGTACAACTGGGTCGTCATCCCGCCCGCCGTCCTCGCCGACCACGTGCCCGCCGCGGCTGTGGACGTCTCGGCGGGTGGCGCTACCGCGACGGCTGCTCCCCCGGCCAGCACCAGGCCGAGGCCCGCGAGCGCGGCGCCGATTCGTTGCTGCCGAAGCCTGGACGAGATCCGAAACCCGAGACCCATGACCGATCCTCCTGAGCGAGACCCGCCCGCCGCCTCCCGGCAGGCAGACCGACCGTAGATGTGACGCCCGCCACAGGTCTATGTCGACGCGGACCACAATCCGGCGCTCGGATGTATCGATCCGGCGCCGGTCACCGGTAGAGCTCCTCGTCGATGCTCGCCAGCCGCGACGGGTGGACCCGCTCCCCCAGCCCGTAGAACTGCTGAAAGCTCATCACCAGCGGCCGCCAACGATCGGGGTCGATCCGGTGGTCGTGGCCGTCGAGGCGCAGCTCCGGTGCGACCCGCACCGCGGTGACCGCGACCTCGACGGCGAGCAGCTTCGGCTCACCGAGCTCGTGGAGCGCCGCGACCGTCCCCTCGATGTGCACCGGGCACTCCGCCACCGACGTCGGCAGCACCGTGTCGGATCCGTACGCCGTCAGCCCGGCATGCGCGTACTTGTCGGACACGTGCACATACCCGCGCTCGGCCTTCGCCGCGGACATCGCCGCATTGCCCGTGGTCAGCGCGAGCCGGTCGACCTGGGTGACCAGGTCGACGCCAGGAAGATTGAGCACGATCTCGGGCCGATCCCTCAGATTACGCGCGGTCTGCGACGACGCGCCGATCCCGAGAACCGCCGTACGTCCCAGCCAGAAGACCGACGACATCGGCATCAGGTTCGTGGTGCCGTCCTCGTTGAGAGTGGAGAGCAATACCACCGGCGTACCGAAGTAGAGGATGGCCGGATCGATGTCGACATGCGTACCCATGCCTCGAAACTAGGGGGCGTCACCGGCGACTTCCGGCGGGTATCCGACGACGCAGTCAGGGACGGCGGGTGAACCGAATCGTGCCATCGGGTAGTCGCTCATGGACGTACGCCGGGTTGTGCGCCAGACGGTGATGATGCGGGCACAACAACGCCCCGTCTTTGAGGTTGGTCTTCCCGCCGGCGGCCCAGGGGTCGAGGTGGTGGGCGTCGCACCATTCCGGTGGCATGTCACAGCCTTCGGCTTGGCAGCACTTCTGCTGCAACCGGAGCGCTTTGCGTTGGATGGGTTGGAAGAACCTGCTGCTCCGCCCGGCGTCGAGGACCTCACTGTCGCCGCCGAGGACCCAGGGGATGATGGTGGCGTTGCACGCCATCCGCCTGGCTTCCGCGGCGGAGATCGTGGCCCCGTTGGTCTCGTCGTAGCCCAGGGTCGCGACGCCGAGGTCTTTGCGGAGCTCCTCGAGGCTGATCACCACGTTGATCGTGGTCGCGTCGCCACCGTGGCGGGGCAGGGCGGCTGGGTCGACGGTCTCCAGGAGCCGCGAGAACCCCTGGCCCATCAACCGCTCCCAGGGAGGCAGCGGCGCACCCTTGCCGATGAGCTGCTGTTTGCGGGGTTGGGCCCAGGCTTCCACCAGCCGCTTGAACCTCATCCCGATCGAGACCGGGAGGACGCCGTCGAACCCGATGGTGCCGTCGTGGTTGTCCCAGACCCGTAGGGCGGTCTGCTGGTGGGCGCGTTCTTCCTCGGCGAGGAGGGCTTTGGCTTCGGCGTCTTCGAACCGGGCCGGGTCGACCTCGCACAGAATCCGCTTCCCCGCGATGCGGAGTTCGTTGGCGGTCAGCCGGGTGGCGTAGTCGACCAGCAGCTTCTCGGCCAGAACCAGGTCCTCGGCACTGGCGACCGGGTTGGTCTCGATCTTGTCGAGGGCCTGGGTGATCACCAGGGCCTTGTCCTGGGAGACGACACCTTCGGCGAGGCCGGCGGCGACGAGGTCGTACTTGGCGACACTGGCCGCGAGCTTGATCTGCGACCGCGCGACGGCCTTGTCGACCAAGAGCTCGGTCCGCATCCACCCCGAGGCATCCTTGGCACCGGTCTCTTCGGCGATGTCGCCGGCAGATGCGAGTACCCGGAGTCTGAGTGCAGCCTGTTGGGCCTGGAGCTTCTCCAGCCGTTCCAGCAGATCCTTCTTCTGCCCCGTGCGCCAATAGGCGGGATCGATGGCCAGCAACTCCTGCACGGCGGACTCGATGGCCTTCAAGGCAGCGTCGATCGCATCACCTGAGTTGGCGCCCCAGTGGTCGATCGAGCGGCCGAGACTCATCGCGTACCCTCCTCCAAAGAGGTGTTGTGATGGGTCTGATTCTACGCCATCCACCCTTCTCTGGCTATCTATTTCCCCAGGTCAAACGCTGTTTTCGCGGTGAGCGAACGCCCTAGCATCTGTGGATGGTAAGTGGCCCGAAGGGCCACCCTTCCGCCCCAGAAACCTGACCTTTCCCAGGCAAGAGTCCGCTGCGCCGCACCCGGGCCGCCGCCCCGATAGCCAGCCAAATCTTTTCTCGACGGGCGCCGGTGTCAAGGACCGCGAAGCGGCCGGCGAAGCCGGCGGCCGAAGGCCGTCCTTTACTCCGGGGTTCGTCGAGAAGACCCTCGAAGAAGGGTCGGCGGCCCACCCCAACCCCGAAGAAGTCCGGAGCAAGCGCCAGACCGATCACCCCCGCCACGCCCTCCAGATCGCGTCGAGCAAAGGCCGGACCTCCTCGCGCCGTTCGGATTCGGACACCTCGATCTCGTCCCCGGCGCTCCGGAAGGTGACCACTCGCCCCTCGTCGTCGCGGACAGTGACCAGCGTCCCGAAACCAGCGAGCGGCTTGATCACCCGAACCATGTCGGGCATCTCATCGATGGCCACGGTCAACGAGAAGTCGTCATCGGTGACCGTGAACGGCGCGTAGGCAGCCAGCCGCGGCGCCGCAGCAACTCGCTCAGCGACCACGTCCGGGGGTCCGGCGATCTGGAATCTCTCATCCCCGGCGACGGTGCCGGAGATCGAGATCCTGGTGAGACCGGCGGCCTCGGGCTCCCGTGCGACCTGCTGATGGATGGCGACGACGTCGTTCACGTCGACGCCACTGATCTGGAGGCCGCGAGCATCGCTGCTGACCGACCCCACCGACGAGAGCGCCGCCAGATCGAGGACGAGCTGAGCCGCAGGGACGTCCCGGCTCCACGCGCTGATCTTGCCGCCGCTGACGCTGACCTGCTGGCCGGGAATCTTGCGCGCGAGCTCGTCTGCCGCGACCACATCTTCGCCGCGACTCATCTCCAGCACCAGCGCGCCCGGCCTGATCGCATAGCCCACGACGTCGAGCCGATCCCGGATCTCGCGGAGGCCGGCGAGCGGCTCCGTCATCGAAACCGCTTCAGGCAACGTGTCGACGTGCTCCCAGTAGTCGGCCGCATCGGTGACGCTCTGATCTTCTCCGTGGGTCACCAGCACACCGGCGCGCTCACAGCCCGGCGTCGCGGCCCGGAGCGCAACCAAGCCGTCGTAGACCGTCACCGGATCCGTGCTCGCCTCCGCCTCGACGACACAGGCCTGAGACCCGGCACCGTAGGCGATCGTCGCGCTGTCCAGATCGGTGCGCTGCCGCACCTCGTCGAGCAACCGCAACCCGCTCACGTTGCTCTCCTCGGAGGGGCTCACCTGGAGATCGACGCGGTCGATCCCGAGAGTGAGCTCGTAGTCGGGACTCTCCCCGGACACGTAGGGCTCGAGGATCGCAGCGATCTCACCGGCCCGCGCGACGCTGATGCCGTCCTCCAGGACGATGGTTCCGCTGGCGTCACCCGCGAACGGCAGCACGTTGTTGCCCCCGACCTCCACCCGCTCGATGCCATCGACACCCTCGAGCCGCTCGCTCAGCTCATCGGCCAGCTGGTCGCCCCGGTTGGCCGCACACGACGACGCCATCAGCGCGATCGCGAGCGCCATGACGACAGTACGAGTGCTCACAATGCTTCCTTTCAGTCCCGAGACATGGGTCATCGCTGCTCAGCGCTCGCTCTCGAACCAGGTACGCAACCGAGCGACGATCGCGTCGATGGACCCATCTTGAAGAGCCCGCCCGAAGACACCGTCGTTGAACCGCTCACCACGAACGTAGACCGTCGCGAGCCGAGCAGCATCCGCGAACGGCGCGGCGCCGAGCAGCGAAGGATCGGAGAGCAGCGGATTGCCCCGCATCCACTTCATCCAGTCGATAGAAGAAGCGCCCGGGAGCGAGCGGTAGAGCTGACGGACCCGGTCGCTGTAGACGGGATACGGCGCCTGGATCGCGCCGCTCTCGGTCCTCTGACCACCACCCCAGGCGAAGTCACGGTCCTCGGCGGTCAGCGCGTCGGCCGCCTCGAAGGCCTCAAGCCACGTCGCCTCCGGCACGCTCCGCAGCTCAGCCTCGACCTGGGCATCGGAAGGATCGAGGGCCTCGTGGGCGCGGTCGAAGGTGTCGTACGCCTTCTGGTCGAAGAGCACGACACGCACCTCGTCGACAGAGGTCGGGACCCGGGCGAGGGTCCACAGGGAGACGTACGCAGCCTCGTCGAGCGGGTAGCGGTAGACGCCGGTCGAGATCGCCGGGAACGCGACCGTACGCGCCCCGAGCTCGTCGGCGACGCGGAGTGACTCGCGAAAGCACGAGGTCAGCAGGGTGATGCGATGTCCTGAGCCTGTCGAAGGGTTGTCCTGGCCTTCGGTGTATACCGGCCCGACCGTGTGGATCACCCACCGCGCCGGTAGATCCCCCGCCGTCGTCGCGACCGCCTGCCCGACGGGCAGGCCACCACTGAGGTCGCCCGCCCGCAGCCGTCGGCAGTCCTCGAGGATCGCGGGGCCGCCTCGCCGGTGGATCGCCCCGTCCACCCCTCCCCCGCCCAGCAGCGAGGAGTTGGCGGCGTTCACGACCGCGTCGACCTGCTGTTCGGTGATGTCCCCGCGTACGACCGTGATCCTCACGCCGTCAATCTAGCCACCCTGGCTCGGGCGCCCCAGGCCGCCGGGCCGAGCGCTGCGGCGACGCCGGCCGCGAGGGAGGCGAGGACGCCCAGCCATCCGAGCCCGGCGGCCTCCAGGCCGGGGTAGATCTGCCAGTGGACGAGGTAGATCCACAGCGACGACGCAGCGAGCACGGCGGCGAGCCGGGCCAGCGGCCAGGGCAGCAGGGGCGGCCACGGGACCAGCAGGACGAGGATGCCGAGGGCGACCGTGGCCTCCCGGACAGGGTCACCGAAGAAGCCGTACGTCGCGACCACGACCGTCGTCGCGACGAGCACACGCTGCCAGGGGCGCTGCGCCTCGGCCGCCGCCCATCCCAGCGCGAGGCACCACAGGACGCAGCCGATCGTGTAGCGCTCGGTGGCGCCGGCCTCGATGCCGACCCACAGGTACCGCACCGCGAGGGTCGCACCCACCGCCACGACAGCCGTGCCGAAGCGGTGGCGCCGCTGCCACCGGTCGAGGACGGGCACCAGCAGCAGGAGCGCGAGACCGGCGAAGGACCAGGTGATGACCTCCAGGAACCACAGCTGCCAGTCGCGGGTCCACTCGTCGCTGCCCAGCGCCTGGTTGAGCCCCAGTGCGGTCGGCCAGTGGTAGCGGTCGCTGACCAGAGCCACCGCTGCCACCCAGAGGGCCGCCGGGAGCGCGACCGCGGCGGCGCCCCGGAGCAGGCGACGCGCACGCAGGGTCCGGGTGGGAGCGGTGAGCCCGAAGCGGGCGAGGTTGAAGCCGGCCACCGCGAGCAGGATGTGCGCACCGCCGAGGAGGGTCCACACGTCCGCGTGGCTGCCGACGATGGCGACGATGGCCACCGCGCGCAGCAGCACCGGGATCTCGACGGGCCGCAGCCACCGCCGCGGGCTCCGCGCGCTCGCGGCGAGCTCGGCGATGCTCCGGTGCTGCCAGCCGGCGGGCAGGGTGCCGAGCCGCTCGCCGAGCTGGGTGGCGATCTCGACGAAGGAGAGCGAGTCGCCGCCGAGCGAGACGAAGCTGTCGGCCACCGTCGCATCTGGTCGCCGCAGCACCGTGGCATAGACCGTACGCAGCGCCTCGGCGTCCGATCCCTCCGCCAGCCCCGCATCTGGTGGCCCGGCCGCGTCCGCCACGCTCGCCCAGGCGTTGAGGGTGGCGTAGTCGACCTTGCCGTTCGGCGTACGCGGCACCTCCTCGATCGGGTGGACCTGGACCAGCGCGCGCGGCAGCGCCACGATGCCGTCCACGAGCCCTGGCAACCGGTCGACGGACCCCGGATCGTCGGTGAACAGGTGCAGTCGGGCGCCAGGAGCGACGGCTCGCACCGTCCCACACCCGGCCGAGGCCGCGAGCTCGGACTCGATCCGGTCGAGGTCGACGCGCAGCCCGAGGATCTTGCCGAACCGGCTGCGCCGGCCGGTGATCTCCCACAGCCCGTCGTCGGCCTGCCGGGCGAGGTCGCCGGTGCGGAGCTCGGTGAGCTCGGGTCCGCGGGCGAGGTCGGCGACGCTCTCGGCGTACCCCATCATCACGTTCGGCCCGGTGTAGACCAGCTCGCCGACGCCGTCCTCCAGGCCAGCACCTGCGCCGTCGACGGGATCGAGGCGGAAATGCCCGCCGGGGATCGGGATGCCGATCGCCTCGGGCCGGCTCGCGGCGAGTGCCGGTGGGAGGTAGGCCATCCGGGCGGTGGCCTCGGTCTGGCCGTACATCACGATCAGGTCCCAGCCACGCGACTCCCCCAGCGTGGCGTAGCGACGGACCGTCTCGGACGGCATCTTGCCGCCGGCCTGAGTGATGTAGCGCAGCGACGGCAGCGAGCGGTCGGCGAACCCTGAGGTGTCGAGCAGGTCGAAGGTGTAGGGAACGCCCGCGAACGAGGTCGCGCCGTGGCGCGCCACGACGTCCCAGAAGCACTCGTCGGCGACCGAGAGGTCGGTGAGGATCACCGCGGCTCCCACGCTCAGGTGGGAGTTGAGCACCGAGAGGCCGTAGCAGTAGTGCAGCGGCAGCGAGCTCATCGCCCGGTCGGCGGAGGTGAGCCCGAGGTAGGCCGCGATGCTGGCCGCGTTGGCGGCCAGGTTGTCCCGGGAGAGCCGGACCAGCTTCGGCGACCCGGTCGACCCCGAGGTCGACAGCAGCAGCGCGAGGTCGGGATGGAGATCGGCCCGGCCGTCGAACGCGGCCCGGTAGCGCATCCGCAGCTCGGCGTGATCACCTCCGGGCGGAGTCAGCAGCACCGGACGACGAGCGGCGAGGGCGGCGAGGTAGCCGATCACCGAGTCCAGGTCGTTGCCCGCCTCGAGCAGCACGACCCCGCAGGAGGGACCGTACGCGGCCGCCCGGTCCATCACCGCCTTCTCCAGCTCCGCGTAGGTGAGCGTCGTCTCGTCGGTGATGACCGCCGGGTCCCCCGGCCGCCCGTTCAGGAGCAGGTGCTCACCGGTGGCGATCGTCGAGCTCACGCCGCCACCTCCGTGGCAGAGCGGAAAGAACACGGACGCGGCGGCGTGACGATCTGATTGTTCGCTCGCTTGCGCTCGCTCATGGCGTCTCGCCGGCATAGCCGACCAGCGGCCCGACGACATCGAGCGTGAGCGTGGCTCCGATGTCCGGGATCCCGGTGCCCGGGACCCGAGCGGTCACGCGGACGTCATCGCTCAGCCGCACCCGGATGGTGGCGTCGTGGCCGAAGAAGGAGACCTCCTCGACGACGCCCTTGGTGCCGGAGGTGGCGTCGGCCGAGACCTGCACCTGCTCCGCGCGGACGACCAGCGTGACCGGCCCGGCGGGCAGCGGGGCGATGAGCGCGACCTCGCCTAGCGGGGAGTCGACCCGTCCGTCGACGCCGACCTCACCGGGAAGCAGCGTCGCCGAGCCGAGGAAGGCCGCGACCCCGGGATGCTCCGGTGTCAGGTAGACGTCGACCGCGGAGCCGACCTGCAGGAAGCGCCCGGCAGCCATCACGGCCACCTGGTCGGCGAGCGAGAGCGCCTCGCCCTGGTCGTGGGTGACCAGCAGCGCTGCCGCGCCGGCCGTACGCAGCGCCCGCACGACCGCGCGCCCGGACTCCTCGCGCAGCCCCGCGTCGAGCGAGGAGAACGGCTCGTCGAGGAGCACCAGGTGGGGCCGGGGCGCGAGCGCGCGGGCCACGGCGACCCGCTGCTGCTGGCCGCCGGAGAGCTCGTGGGGATGCCGATCGGCCAGGTCAGCCGGCAGCTCGAGCAGCCGGAGCAGCTCGGCCACGCGCTCCTGCCGCTCGGCTCGGGACACCGACCGGCGCAGCCCGAAGGCGATGTTGCCGCCGACGTCGAGATGCGGGAAGAGCGCGCCCTCCTGCGGGACGTACCCGATCCCGCGGCGGCGCGGCGCCAGCCCGGCGACCGAGCGCCCGCCGATCCTGATCTCGCCCGCGGTCGGCGTCATGAAGCCCGCCACGCACCGCAGCAGCGTGGTCTTGCCGCAGCCCGAGGCACCGAGCACGGCGGTCACGCCGCCCTCGACGGTCAGGTCGAGCCCGTCGAGCACCTCCCGCCGGCCGTGTCCGGCCCGCAACCCGCTGATCTCCAACGCGGCGGTCATCGCGCCTCTCCTCTCGACGAGCGACCCAGCAGGATGGTCGCCGGCATCGCGAGCAGCACCAGCGCCAGCGCATAGGGCGCGGCGGCGCCGTAGGCGACCGAGGACGCCTCGCTCCAGAACTCGGTGGCCAGCGTGGTGGTCCCGATCGGGGCCAGCAGCAGCGTCGCGGTCAGCTCCGTGGAGACCGCGAGCGCGACCATCGCGGTCGCCGTCGCCAGCCCGGGCAGGAGCAGCGGCAGGGTCACCCGGCGCATCGCACCGGCCCGGCTCAGCCCCAGGCTGAGCGCGACCTCCTCCAGCCGCGGCGGCACCAGCTCCAGCACCCCGCGCACGGCGACGAGCGCGCGTGGCAGGAACAGGATGACGTACGCCGCCACCAGCAGCGGCAGCGTCTGGTAGAGCCCTGGCACCCAGCCGATGGCGACGGTGACGAGGGCGAGCGCGACCACCACACCGGGCAGCGCGCTGGTGACGTACGCGACCCGCTCGACGCCCAGCGACCAGCTCGTCCGACGGCGGACGGCCTGCCAGACGACCGGCACCGCGGCGGCGGTCGCGACGACTCCGGCGACGGCGGCCAGCGCGATGCTGGTACCGGCGGCTGGCAGCAGGCGGCTCAGGTCGAGCTCGGCCGAGGCACCCCGGACCAGCCAGCGCACCAGACTCACGGCCGGCAGACCGACGGCCAGCGCGACGAAGATCCCGAGGGCGACGACAACCGGAGCGGTCCCCCGCCCCAGCCGCAGCCGGCTCGAGGGACGGGCGGCGCCGCTCCCCACGCGGGCACGCCGGGCCGGGCCGCGGGCCAGCATCTCCAGGGCGAGCAGCCCGAGACAGGCGAGCAGCAGCACGCCGGCCAGCAGGGTGGCCGCCGGACCGTTGAAGGCGGCGCCGTACTGCTGCAGGATCGCGGTCGTCAGGGTCGGGTAGTTGAGCAGCTGGAGCGCGCCGTACTCGGCCAGCAGGTGCAGCCCGACCAGCAGCGCACCACCGAGCACCGCTGGCGCGACGGTCGGCAGGACCACCCGGAGGAACACCTCCCGTGGCCGCCGCCCGAGGGAAGCGGCGACCTCCTCCAGCGACGGGTCGAGGCGTCGCAGCGCCGCCACCGTGGGCAGGTAGACCAGCGGGTAGTAGGAGAGCGAGACGACCAGCACGGCCCCGAGATAGGACTGGACCGCGTGGGTCGTCGCCACCCAGGCGTAGCCGTTGACGAAGGCTGGGATGGCCAGCGGCGCACACAGCGCTCCGTGCCACCAGCCGGCCAGGGGCAGCGAGGTCCGCTCGACCACCCAGGCGCCGCAGACCCCGAACACCACGGAGAGCGCAACCCCGCCGACCAGCAGCCTGCCGGTGTTCCACAGCAGCTCACCGATGCGCGGGCGGACCAGGAAGTCGTACGCCTCCGCCGGCCCCAGCGAGGCGGTCGACCACACCACGTACGCCACCGGAAGCAGGCAGACGGCGGCGATCGCGCCGGCAACCGTCGGCATCAGCCATCTCCCTGAGGAGGTGGCCGGAAACGTGCCGAGATGCACGCTGCTCAGAGGAAACCGACCTCCGTCATCATCTCGACCACGGCGTCGCTGTCGAGGTCGGAGACCGAGACGGCGGGCGGATCGAGCTCGGAGAACGGCTTGACCGGCGGGTCGAGCTGCACCTCGGGGTTCAGCGGGTACTCCAGCGCGTAGCTGTCGGCCAGCCCCTGCTGCCCGGTCTTGCCGGTGAGATAGCCGATGAACTTCTCGGCATCCGTCTTGTGCTCGGCCGATGCCAGCACACCCGCCCCGGAGACGCTCACGAAGGCGCCGGGGTCCTGGTTGCCGAAGAAGTGGAGCTTCGAGTTGTCGCTGACCTCGCCGGACTCGGCCTGGTCGCGATACCAGTAGTAGTGGTAGATGACGCCGACCGGCACCTCGCCTGCGTTGACCGACTCGAGCACCACGTTGTTGCCGTCGTAGACGGTGCCGTTGGCCTTGATCCCCTCCAGCCATGCCTTCGTGGCCGCCTCGCCCTCGGTGGCCAGGACTCCGGCGACGATCGCCTGGAAGTCGGCGCCGGTCGGCGAGAAGGAGATCTTGCCCTTCCACTCCGGCTCGGCCAGGTCGAGCAGCGAGGCGGGCAGCTCGGCCTCGGTGATCTGGTCGGTGTTGTAGACCAGCACGGTGGAGCGGGCCACGAACCCGGTCCAGGCGTTGCTCTCCGGCCGGTACTGCTGCGGGATCGGCGCAGTCACGTCGTCCGGCAGGGTGGCCAGCAGGCCCTCACGCTCGACCGCGGCCATCGCCGGGGAGTTCTCGGTGAGGAAGACGTCGGCCGGCGACTTCTCGCCCTCGGCGACCAGCTGCGCGGCGAGCTCGAGGTCCTTGCCGTTGCGCAGCTCGACGTCGATCCCGGTCTCCTTCTCGAACGCGGGCACCAGCTCCTCCATGAGCTGCTCGTGCTGAGCGTTGTAGACGACCAGCGCGTCGCCGGAGGAGCAGGAGGTGAGCGTCGCCCCGAGAAGGGCAACCGAGACCGAGACCACAACAGCTGAGATAGGCTTCACGGCCGTCCTTTCAATTGGTAAGCCTCACCTTAGGAAGGTTTACCTAAGATCGCGAACGCGAGAGTACCCGGTGTCCGGCCGGCGCTCGGTCTCGTATCGAGCGAGCATCGGTTCTGCTGATGCATTGCGCCAAAAGGATTCGTTTGCCAGAGGAACAGGCGAGTCACGACCATGGTGGGGCGCCTCACACCCTTTGGAGAATGACCATGTCTGACCAGCCAGTCGTCGAGAAGCACACCATCGGCTACGTCCCACCCGAGGACCGCCATGGCAAGGTGCGCGACCTCTTCACCCTGTGGTTCGGGACCAACATCGCTCCCCTGCCCGTCGTCACCGGTGCCGCCGGCGTCACCGTCTTCGGCCTCGATCTGTTCTGGTGCGTCGTCGCCATCGTGGTCGGCCACCTCGTGGGCGGTGTCTTCATGGCACTGCACTCGGCGCAGGGCCCGCAGATGGGCATCCCGCAGATGATCCAGAGCCGCGGCCAGTTCGGCTCCTACGGGGCACTGATCGTCGTGGTGATCGCGGCCGTGATGTACCTGGCCTTCTTCGCCTCCAACATCGTCCTCGCGGGCCAGTCGCTGCACGGCATCGCCGACCCGATCCCGGTCGAGGCAGGCATCGTCCTCGGGGCCCTCGGCTCCGGCCTGATCGCCGTGATCGGCTACAAGGTGATCCACTCCCTCAACAAGGTCGCCACCTGGGTCCTCGGCATCGGGATCGTGCTCGGCACCGTCGCGATCTTCGTCTCCGGCCTGCCCGCGGGCTTCTGGACGCAGGGCGGCTACAGCACCGCCGGCTTCCTCGCGACGGTCTCGCTGGGTGCCCTGTGGCAGATCGCGTTCGCGCCGTACGTCTCGGACTACTCGCGCTACCTGCCGGCGAGCGTCGGAGTGAAGGCGACCTTCACCGCCACCTACCTCGGCTGCACCCTCGGCTCGATCCTGCCCTTCGTCTTCGGCGCGATCGTGGCGCTGGCGATGAAGCCGGGCGTCGAGGTCATGACCGGGGTCCGCGACACCACCGGTGCGTTCGGTACGCCGCTGCTCGTCCTGTTCCTGCTCTCGGTGATCAGCCACAACGCGCTCAACCTCTACGGCACCGTGCTCTCGGTCATCACCTGCGTGCAGACGTTCGTCGCCAGCTGGATCCCGACCGCCCGCAGCCGCGTGGTGCTCTCACTGGTGGTGATGGCCGCCTCGACGTACTTCGCCATCGGCGTGTCCGGCAACTTCATCTCGCACTTCGTCGACATCGTGCTCGCGCTGCTCGTCGTGCTGGTCCCGTGGACCGCGATCAACCTGATCGACTTCTACCTGATCCACCGCGGCAACTACGACCTCGACTCGATCTTCGCGGCCGACGGCGGCATCTACGGCCGCTTCAACGGGCAGGCGATCCTCGCCTACGTGATCGGCATCGTCGTCCAGATCCCGTTCATGGCGACGCCGCTCTACACCGGGCCGGTCGCGGACAGGCTCAACGGCGCGGACCTGAGCTGGATCATCGGCCTGGTCGCCACCGCGCCGATCTACTACCTGCTGGCGCGCGGCCGCAAGCTCGCGCCGAGCGAGATGGCGCTCGCCTCGCACGCCTGAGGCACAGCGCCCCAGCCATCAGCACTCACTCGGCGGGGAGGTCGCGTCAGCGGCCTTCCCGCCGTCGTGCTGCTCGGCCCGAGGAGCGGACGAACGCCTGGGCGCGGGCGGTGAGGCGTACGCCCTTCATCGAGGCCAGCACGACCTCGAGGGGTTCGACCGGGTCGGTGATCTCGAGGGTCACGATCTGCGCACCGTCGTACGTCGTGTCGCTGGCCGGGCGCTGGTTGAGGACCGACCAGCCCTGGCCGTTGGCGACCATCGCCCGGACAGTCTCGAAGCCGGCGCTGCGGTGGCGGATCTGCGGGCGGAATCCGGCAGACTCGACGAGCCGCTCGAAGTACTGCCCGCTGTGCGGCAGGTCGAGGAGCACCATCGGCTCCTCCTCGAGCTCGGCGAGCGCGACCTTCTTGCGGCGCGCCAGCCGGTGGCCCTTGCCGATGAGGACGTACGGCGCCGCGAGGCCGACCCGGACGTGGTCGATGTCGTCGTCGAGGTCGTAGCCGTACATGAGCGCCAGCTCGCAGCTGCCCGAGCGCAGCGCGTGCTTGAGCGCGGCGTGCTCGTCCTCGACGACGGAGACGTGGATGCCAGGGTGGTCCTGCTCGCAGGCGGCCAGCAGCCGCGGCAGCTCGAACGGGCCCAAGGTGGTGAAGCAGCCGATGGCGAGGTCGCCGACGAGCGCCTGGCCGGCGGAGCGTGCGACCTCGACCAGCTCGCTGGTGTGGACGAGGTAGCTGCGCAGCTCGCGGAAGAACTCCTCGCCGGCGGCAGTGAGGGTCAGGCCGCGCGCGTGGTGGCGCAGCAGCAGCTGGACGCCCAGCTCCTTCTCCAGCTGGGCGACGGCCGTCGAGACGGCCGACTGCGAGACCACGAGCTGCCGCGACGCGGCGGTCATGCTGCCCAGCTCCGCAGCCGCGGCGAAGTAGCGCAGCTGGGTCAGGGTGAAGGACGGCTCGGCCATGCGGGACATCCTGCCCGAACTAGAGATCGCGCAGGTAGGGGGCGCGTAGCAGGCGGCCCCTGCCTGCGCGATCTCTCACTCTCGTTTGGCCCCGTTGACGCTGTCGACGCCGGTTGCGTCGAGGTTCGCGAGCGTCTCGGGACGCAGCAGCGCGTCGAGCACGACCGGGTCGAGCCCACCGGCGGCAAGAGCCAGATCCCGTACGTCGCCGGCACCGCTCAGCGCGGCCTTGGCGATCTCGGCGGAGCGCGCGTAGCCGAGCAGCGGGGTCAGTGCGGTGGCGAGGCCGGCGTTGCCGGCGGCAGCGGCGGCGAGCTTGGCGGCGTCGACGGTGATCCCGTCGACGCACATCTCCCGCAGCGAGTCGAAGGCGGCGGCGGTCCAGGTGAAGCCCTGGAGCAGCCCGTGCGCCATCACCGGTTCGAACGCGTTGAGCTGGAGCTGGCCGCCCTCTGCCGCCATGGTGACGGTGAGGTCGTTGCCGATCACCCAGAAGGCGACCTGGTTGACCATCTCCGGGATGACCGGGTTGACCTTGCCGGGCATGATGCTCGACCCGGCCTGGCGGGCAGGGAGCTGGAGCTCGCCGAGCCCGGCCTGCGGGCCGGAGCTGAGCAGCCGGAGGTCGTTGCAGATCTTGGACGCCTTGACGACGATCCGCTTCAGCACGCTGGAGACCTGCACGAACGCGCCGGTGTCGCTGGTCGCCTCGACCAGGTCTCCCGCACCCACCACCGGCAGTCCGGTGATCTCGGCGAGGTGCCGGACGGCGAGCCGCCGGTAGCCGGGGTGGGCGGTGATCCCGGTGCCGATCGCGGTGGCGCCGAGGTTGATCTCGCACAGCAGCACTCGCGAGTCGGCCAGCCGGGCCAGCTCCTCGCGCAGCGTGATGGCGAAGGCGCCGAGCTCCTGGCCGACCGTCATCGGGACGGCGTCCTGGAGCTGCGTACGGCCGATCTTGGGGACCGCGCGGAACTCGGCCGCCTTGCGGGCGAAGGAGTCGGCGAGGGCCTCGGTGGACTCGACCAGGCGGTCGATCGCCCCGACCAGGGCGAGCCGGACGGCGGTCGGGTAGACGTCGTTGGTCGACTGGCAGCGGTTCACGTGGTCGAGCGGGTGGATCTCGTCGTAGCTGCCGAACGGCAGGCCGAGGATCTCGAGCGCGCGGTTGGCGACGACCTCGTTGGCGTTCATGTTGGTCGAGGTGCCGGCGCCGCCCTGGATCACGTCGACGACGAACTGGTCGTCGAGCTTTCCGTCGCGGACGTCCTGCGCGGCGGCGGCGATGGCACCGTGGCGGCGGTCGTCGAGCAGGCCGAGCTCGTGGTTGGCGCGGGCGGCGGCGAGCTTGACCGCGCCGAGGGCGGCGACCAGCGAGCGGTGGCTCCCGACGGTCGTGCCGCTGATCGGGAAGTTCCGCAGCGCGCGGGCGGTGTGCACGCCCCAGTAGGCGGTCGCCGGGACCTCGAACGGGCCGAGCGAGTCTTGCTCGGTGCGGGTCGGCGGGGCGTCGACGGTGGTCATCGTGCGGCCGCCTCCTCGGCGACGTCGAGCGCGGTCCAGGCCAGCGCGGTCGCGGCGTCGAGGAGCGCCTTCTCGGCGTCCCCGCCGACGCAGTGCGCGGCGAACTCGGGCTGGTGGTTGAGGGCGGTCCCGGAGTTGATGCCGACGTAAGGGTGGATCGCGTTCACGACCTGGGAGACGTTGCCCATGTCGGTGGAGGCTCGGTTCATCCGGCGAGCGGGAGTCCCCGGGTCGAAGACCCGGCCGATCTCCTCGGCATTGCGCCGGTACGCCGCCAGAGCCGGTGCGAAGGTGCGGAACTCGGCGTACGGCTTGCTCTCCGGCTCGACGGTGAGCGTCGCGCCGGTGGCGAGCGCGCCGGCCTCGAAGCAGCGCCAGACCTTCTCCTCGGTCTCGGCGAACTGGGCGAGGCTCTCGGCGCGGACGTACCAGCGGCCCTCGGTCCGCGCGGGGATGGCGTTGGGTGCCTCTCCCCCGTTGGTCATCACGCCGTGCACACGCACGGTCGGCGGCAGCTGCTGACGGAGCAGGCCGATCGCGACCTGGGCGATGGTGAAAGCGTCGGCGGCGTTGACGCCCTGCTCGGGATAGGCCGCCGCGTGGGCTGCCTTGCCGCGGTACTCGACGTGCGAGTGCGACACCGCGAACGGCTCGGCCTCGGCGACGTCGACGGGAGCGGGGTGGGCCATCATGGCCAGGTCCAGGCCGGCGAACGCGCCGCGCTCGAGCAGCTCGATCTTGCCGCCACCGCCCTCCTCGGCGGGGGTGCCGTAGACCTCGATCGTGAGCCCCGCGGCGTCTGCCAGCGGGGCCAGCGCACGGGCGGCGCCGACGGTGATCGCGGAGATCAGGTTGTGGCCGCAGGCGTGGCCGAGGCCGGGGAGGGCGTCGTACTCGGCGCACAGGCCGAGCCGGAACGGGCCGCTGCCGAAGGTCGCCAGGAAGGCTGTCTCCAGCCCGAGGTAGGCCGGGGTGACGGTGAACCCGGCCTCCTCGAGGGACTCGGCGACCCAGCGCGAGGAGCTGTGCTCCTCCCAGCCGGTCTCGGGGTTCGCGTGCAGCTGCTCGGAGAGCCGGATCAGACGCTCGGCGTCGCTGCCGACGGTGGTCGCGGCGTACTGCTTCGAGGTGGTCATCGACTCACTCGTCCCCGGGCACGCCGTAGGACGGGGCGGCGGTGGGGTCGAGGCCGCGGGTCACGTAGTCGTCGCGCTGCGGCATCCAGACCTTCAGCAGGTCGCGGAGCTCCTCGACCGGGCGCTCGCTCCAGTCGACGCGGAGGTCGGTGACCCGCCAGGCGACGTCGCGTACGACCGACAGGCCCGCCGAGTGCAGCGGTCCGGCCTCGCCGCCGGCGGCCAGCCCCGCCTCGAGGGCGGTCAGCAGCCGCTCCTCGAGATCGCCTGGGGCGGCCTCGAAGCCCGCGACGACGGCGTCGACGACCTCGGTGCCGGCCAGCAGATTGCCGGCGGCGACGACCTGCGGCGCGACGGCGTGGTGGTGGATGCCGAGCGACCCCGACCCGCTGTACGCAGCACCGGCGCCGTCGAGTCCGAGCACGGTTAGCTGGCGGTGGTCGATGTGCTCGCGGCCCTGGGTGACCGACGCGAGGGCTGCCCGGGCGTCGAGCCCCGAGGCGAGCGCGTCGAGCAGCTCGGTGCCCAGCCGGGGGTCGGTGATGTTCTGCGACGAAGCGCCACCGACGCCGGGGCGTAGGTGGATGCAGCGCGCGGCGACGGCCGGGCTGGAGGAGGTCACGGCGATGCCGACGGCGCCCTTGCCGTCGGTGGCGAGGACGGAGAAGGTCACTGCTGTTCCCCCGGGATCACGGCGATCGCGTCGACCTCGACCAGCCACTCCGGGCGGGCCAGGGCGGAGATCACCAGACCGGTGGAGATCGGGTGCACGCCCTTCGTCCAGCGGCCGATCGTCCGGTACACCGTCTCGCGGTAGCGCGGGTCGACGATGTAGATGGTGAGCTTGACCAGGTGCTCCATCTCGGCACCGGCCTCCTCGAGCAGCATCTTGATGTTGGCCATCGCCTGCTCGGTCTGCGCCTCGACGTCGCCGATGCCGACAGAATCGCTGGTGTCCAGGTCCTGCCCGATCTGACCGCGCACGTAG
Organism: Nocardioides sp. YIM B13467; assembly: GCF_042788075.1. Taxonomy (NCBI): domain Bacteria; kingdom Bacillati; phylum Actinomycetota; class Actinomycetes; order Propionibacteriales; family Nocardioidaceae; genus Nocardioides; species Nocardioides sp. YIM B13467. The sequence continues at coordinate 2,827,124 of NZ_JBHZPJ010000046.1, read as the reverse complement.
ACGGTGTTGCCCGCGACGACGGCCTGGCACAGGTCGTTGTCGAGGTTCTGCTCGGGGTAGGTGACGCTGGTGTTGAACGGGCGGATGCGGGTGTGTCCGCCGACGACGATGCTGCTGGGTTTGTTGGTCTCCACGACGACCAGTCCACCTCGTCCCGGAGCATGTGTCCAACAGATGTTTCCAAGGACTATCGTCAATGAAACAGATGCAATGGTGTTGCCCCGATTGCATCTGTCGATCCGATGGGTAAGGCCAACAACATCTGTTGGACATGACCAAGGCCGCGGCTCAGGATTTCGGTATGGCAAACGAAGAGATCGAGGTCCTCGTAGTCGGCGCCGGCCAGGCCGGAGTGGCGATGAGCGAGCACCTGAGCGACAACGGCGTCCCCCATCTCGTGCTGGAGCGTGACCGGATCGCGGAGCGCTGGCGCACGATGCGCTGGGACTCGCTCGTCGCCAACGGCCCCGCCTGGCACGACCGGTTCCCGGGCCTGGAGTTCCAGGACGTCGACGCGGACGCGTTCGCCACCAAGGACCAGGTAGCCGCCTACTTCGAGGCGTACGCCGAGAAGATCGCCGCCCCGATCAGGACCGGCGTCGAGGTCACCTCGGTGACCCGTCACCAGGGCCGTCCGGGCTTCCGGGTCGAGACCTCCGACGGCGTCATCGACGCGCGGTTCGTCGTCGCCGCGACCGGCCCGTTCCAGCGGCCGGTCTACCCGCCGATCGTCCCCGACGGCGCGGTCGTTCGGCAGCTGCACTCGAGCGACTACCGCAACCCCGACCAGCTTCCCGAGGGCAACGTCCTCGTCGTCGGCGCCGGCTCCTCCGGCGTCCAGATCGCCGACGAGCTGCAGCGCTCGGGCCGCCAGGTCCACCTCTCGGTCGGCCCCCACGACCGTCCCCCGCGCAGCTACCGCGGCCGCGACTTCTGCTGGTGGCTCGGCGTCCTGGGCCTCTGGGACCTCGAGACCCCGGCCGCCGGCGCGGAGCACGTCACCATTGCCGTCAGCGGCGCCCGCGGCGGCCACACCGTCGACTTCCGCGCCCTCGAGGCGAGCGGGATCCAGCTCGTCGGCATGACCGACCGATTCGATGCCGGCATCCTCACCTTCCGCGAGGACCTGGCCGAGAACATCGCCCAGGGCGACGCCAACTACCTCGCCCTCCTCGACGCCGCCGACGAGTACGTCACCCGCAACGGCATCGACCTGCCCGAGGAGCCCGCGGCCCGCGAGCTCGGCCCCAGCCCGTCGGCCGCCACCGCTCCGCTGCTCTCCCTCGACCTGGCCGAGGCCGGCATCACCACGGTGATCTGGGCGACCGGCTTCGCGACCGACTACGGCTGGCTCCAGGTCGACGCGCTCGACGAGAACGGCCGCCCGGTCCACCGCCGCGGCGTCTCCACCGAGCCAGGCGTCTACTTCGTCGGTCTCCCCTGGCTCTCCCGTCGCGGCTCGTCCTTCATCTGGGGCGTGTGGCACGACGCCAAGCACGTCGCCGGCCACATCGCGACGCAGCGGAGCTACGCGGCGTACGACCGTCAGGCGCGCGGCTGATCCACGGCGGCCAATGGTGCCTGAGTTCCAGCGCGGGTGGGGCCAATACGGTGTCTGGGTTGGGAGATTTAGAAGCAGGGTGTCTGGGGTGGGTGCCATTTGGCTGTCTTGCGGGCTTCCAGCAGCGGTCTGGCTTCGGCTTGGGATACNGCCGCCGCCGAGCACCTCGTCCATCGTCTGGACGAGGTGCTCGGCGCGGGGCAGCCCGAGGATGCGTACGTCATCAGCACCCATGTCGTGCGCGAGCCGACCGGCCGCTTCGTCGCCGTCCTGGACTGGCCCGGTGGCCCGGCGATCGAGGAGCTGACCGCGCTCCTCGCGGACCAGCTCCCCCAGGCGTACGTCACCCCCGACTCCCCCGCGATCGAGGAGGCCGCCGCGCGCAGCGCCGGGCGGCTGGCGCGCTACCCGGGACGCACCGCGATCGAGACCGTGACCACGGTGGCCGCGGTCGAGGCGGACAGCGTCGTCGACGCCGTCGAGGGCCTGGCCGGGATCTCGCTGGAGCCGGGCGACACCCTCGATCTCACCGGGTTCGCGCGGCCGGTGTGGCGCGAGGGGCGCTGCGTACTCCTGGTCCAGCGCTCCGCCACCGGTCTGGTGCCGTTCGAGGTGCGGCACCAGATCCCCTGCTGCTCGGACCACTGAGGTTCAGACCGACGCGGAGCCTCGCGGCAACGGCGCCTCCCAGTGGCGCCACATCGCCAGCAGCCGCCACCCGGCGCAGACGGCGAAGGCGGCAGTCATCACCAGCGGCTGCGGCAGCGCGAGGAACAGGCCGAAGGCCACGATCGCGGCGCCGGCGAAGGCCGGGATGGCGTAGAAGACGCTGCGGCGCAGGATGATCGGCACCTGGCCGGCGAGCACGTCGCGGAGCACCCCGCCGCCCACGCCGGTGGCCAGCCCCATGATCGCGGCCGACAGCGGGGAGAGCCCGAAGTCGAGCGCCTTGACCGCCCCGGCGATGACGAACAGGCCCAGGCCCAGGGCGTCGAAGACGTTGATCAGCGGCCCGAGCCGGCCCAGCGCGGGATGGAAGTAGAAGGCCAACAGACCGGCCGCCATCGGCACCACGAGGTAGCGCCAGTCGGAGAGCGCGGCGACCGGGGTCGCGCCGATGGCCATGTCACGCAGGAAGCCGCCGCCGAGGCCGGTGACACAGGCGAGGACGATCACGCCGAAGATGTCGAGCTCCTTGCGGACCGCCATCAGGCCGCCGGAGATCGCGAAGACGAAGCACCCGACCAGGTCGAGCACGAGGAGGGTCAGCGTCTGTTCCACCGCCAAATGGTCGCCTCGTTCGTCCCAAAAACCCCAAATGCCACGGCCACGCCGCACGGCCACCCAATACGATGCAGGTCTGTGGCGTAGGGTCGTCACAACCGTATCTAGAATTGAGAAGAGGATGTCAGCCGAAGGATTGCCCCTGACTCCGGGCCAGCTCGAAGAGCAGGCTCCGGATGAGGCTGGACCCGTCCTTCTGCGGCTCATCTCGGTCAGTGACGATGGTTTACGCATGCTTCTCGTCGACGACGAGGACCGTGAATACACCGCCGACATCGACGACCGTCTCCGTGCAGCACTCGAGGCTGTGTCGACCCGCCGATCGGAGCAAACCGTGAACAAGACCCCGAGCAGCAGCCTGCGGCCCCGTGACATTCAGACCCGTATTCGTTCGGGCGAGAGTGCCGAGGAGGTCGCCGCTGTCGCCGGCACCACGGTCGAGAAGATCTTGGCCTTCGCCGGTCCCGTCCTCGCCGAGCGCGAGCACATGGCACAGCGCGCCCAGCAGGCTTCCGTGCGCCGTCGGCCCGGTGAGGCCGCCAGCACCGCCCGCACCCTGGGCGAGGCGGTCAGCGCCCATTTCCAGACGATGTACATCAACCCCGAGTCGGTCAACTGGGACTCCTACCGGCGTCCTGACGGGCGCTGGAAGCTCACCGGTGAGTACGAGACCCCCGATCGCTCCGGCATCGCCGAGCTGACCTACGACGCCCCCGGCAACTTCGTCGAGCTCGACAACGACGACGCCCGCTGGCTGACCGGCGAGAAGCTCGAGGCCACGGCGCCCGAGCCGGAGCCGATCACCGACGACATGCTCGCCGCCCGGCGTCGTCGCGCACAGAGCTCGACCCCGGCGAGCCCGGCCGCGCAAGCTCCGGCAGCGCCCGCCCCGGCACCGGCTCCGGTCACTCCTCCCCCGGCTCCCCAGCCGGTCAAGGAGGCCAAGCCGGCCAAGACGGCTCAGGTCGATGTCGACACGCCGCTCGAGGCGTTCCTGGGCGACGAGACCCCGACCGGGAAGCAGGCGCCGGTCCCGGCCGAGCCCGAGCTCGAGCCGACGGTCGTCGAGCCCGCGGCCGCCGACGCTCCGGCCGATCCCGAGCAGTCCGAAGAGGCTGAGCCGAAGCCGGCGAAGAAGTCGTCCGCGCGCCGCAAGCGCGCCTCGGTCCCGAGCTGGGACGAGATCATGTTCGGCGGCGGCAAGTCGGAGTGAACCGACTGGTGTGAACCCGTTCACGGACCGGCCATCGGCCGGTCCGTGTTACGTCGGCGACCCGACCCGACAGAGTCGGCAGCGGGTCGGGCGCAGTTCACGCGCCCCCGATGAAGTGAGTGGAGGCAAGCACTTCCACCCTTCTCGGAGGCCCCCCGATGCTCCTGCCCAACTCGCTGAGCCGACGCTCCCTCCTCTCCAGCACCGCCACGACCGGCTTCGCCGCATCCGCAGCCATGCTGCTCGGCACCGGCTCGATCCCCGCCGACGCGGTATCCGTCAAGGGCGCCACGTCGCTCTCCGGCTACCCGTTCACCATGGGCGTCGCCTCCGGCGACCCGCTCCCCAACTCCGTCGTCCTCTGGACACGCCTCGCCCCCGAACCGCTCGCCGCCGATGGTCTCGGCGGCATGCCGCAGGAGCCGGTCAAGGTCCGCTGGCAGGTCGCCGAGGACCCCCTCTTCCGCAAGGTCGTGAAGTCCGGCACCGTCACCGCCACCCCGAACTTCGGCCACTCGGTCCACCCCGAGGTCTGGGGCCTGCGTCCCGGCCGCGACTACTGGTACCGCTTCCTGGCCGCCGGCGAGGTCAGCCAGACCGGGCACACCCGGACCGCCCCGGCGTACGGCTCCTCGCTCTCGCAGATGAGCTTCGCCTTCGCCTCCTGCGCGCTCTACAGCCACGGCTTCTACACCGCCTACCGCCACCTGGCCGACGAGGACGTCGACGTCGTCTTCCACCTGGGCGACTACCTGTACGAGTCCGGCGTCACCCCCGAGAACAACTGGCGCAACACCCCTGTCTCCCCCGCCGTCGGCGGGGAGACGCTCGACCTGGCGCGCTACCGCTTGCAGTACGGCCTCTACAAGTCCGACCCGGACCTGATGGCCGCCCACCAGTCCCATGCGTTCGTTGTCGCACCCGACGACCACGAGGTCGAGAACAACTGGGCCGACGAGATCCCCGAGGAGCGGAGCCAGTCCCAGGGCGAGCTGTGGATGCCGCGGCGTACGGCTGCCTTCCAGGCCTACTACGAGCACCTGCCGTTCCGGGCCAGCTCGCTGCCGGACGGTCCGGACATGCAGATCTACCGGAGCCTGCGCTACGGCGACCTGGTGGACTTCAACGTGCTCGACACCCGCCAGTACCGGGACGACCAGGCGTACGCCGACGGCAGCGACCCCGCGAGCCCGGAGCTGACGCCGGACATCTACGACCCGTCGCGCTCGATGATGGGCTTCGAGCAGGAGAAGTGGCTCCAGCGCAACTGGCGCCGGTCGACCGCCCGCTGGCAGGTGCTCGCCAACCAGGCGCCGATGGCCGAGACCGACCTCGACGAGACCGAGAAGAAGACGCTCTACATGGACCCGTGGGACGGCTATGTCGCCAACCGCAACCGGCTCCTCGAGGGCGCCCGGACCAGCGGGATCGAGAACCTCGTCGTGATCACCGGCGACCGGCACCACAACTACGCCAGCAACCTGCTGGCCGACTACGACGACCCCGAGTCAGCGGTCGTCGGCAGCGAGTTCGTCGGCACCTCCATCGCCAGCGGCGGCGACGGCGCTGACATGACGACCGGAGGTGAGACCCTGCTGCGGGCCAACGACCACCTGAAGTTCTTCAACAGCCAGCGCGGCTACGTACGCGTCAAGGTCACGCCCGAGGAGCTCTCCAGCGACTTCCGGGTCGTGCCGTACGTCCAGCGCCCGGGCGCCCCGATCTCCACCCGCGCGACCTACGTCGTCGAGAACGGCCGCCCCGGCGTCCAGCTCGACACCAAGAGCACCCCCGTCGGAACGAGGTACGCCGACGTGCCCATGCCGACGCTCAACCGCTAGCCACCGCTGAGGTCAGCCGAACGGCAGCGGCTCGGGCACCAGGGAGACCGACTGGGCCCGGGCCGCGGTCAGGCGGCGGCGGTGGTGCTGGCGGCAGAGGACCTCGTAGGAGACGGCGCTGGGGGCCTCGTCGGTGTCGCCGACGACGACCTGGTCGCCCTCGGTGACCATGACGCCGTCCTCGACCCGGGCGTTGTGGGTGGCCCGCTTGCCGCACCAGCACAGCGCCTCGACCTGCAGCACCTCCGTACGGTCGGCGAGCTCGACCAGACGAGCGGCGCCCGGGAAGAGCCGGGTGCGGAAGTCGGTGAGGATGCCGAAGCAGAAGACGTCGATCTGCAGCTCGTCGGTGATCTTGGCCAGCTCCTCGATCTGCTGGGGCGTGTAGAACTGGGCCTCGTCACAGATGAGGTAGTCGATCCTGGCGCCGTGGGTCAGTGAGTCGACGGCGTGGCGCCAGAAGTCGAAGTCGTCGGTGACCTCGATAGCGTCGTGGGTCAGACCCAGCCGCGAGGTGACCACCGCCTCCCCGGAGCGGTCGTGGGCGGTGAAGATCAGTCCCACTCTGCCGCGAGCCGCGTGATTGTGGTTGGTCTGCAGCGCGAGGGTCGACTTCCCCGCGTCCATCGTCCCGGTCCAGAAGGTCAGCTCAGCCACTCGCGGAAGCCTAGTGGGCGGCGCCGCGGCCCGTGGCAGGACCCTCGAGGCCGGACTTGTTCCGTCGATAGTGGCGCGCGACCCGTGCCCGGTTGCCGCAGCCTTCGGAGCACCACTCACGACGTGGGTGGTCGCGGACGAAGTAGAGGACGCAGCCGGGGCCGCCGCACGCCTTCAGCTCCTGGGGCGCTTCCTGGGCCAGCACCTCGAACCCTTCCAGCGCGACCAGGTTCAGCTCCCGCTGCAGACCGGAGCCGTCGGTGAGCCACTGGCGGGCGAAACCGCCCTGCGGACCATGGCGCAGCACCGGCGTGCAGCGTGAGCAGAAGTCGTTGAGCACCGCGAGCGCCGCATCGGTGCCGAGCCCGTCGGCGACGCTGTGCGGCCGACTGTCGCCGGTCACCTCGGCGGCCAGCCGGCGCAGGGCGTCCCGCAGCGCCCGGGCCCGGCCCAGGTCGTGCTCGTCGACGTCTTGGTGTCGCCCGAGCCCCGCCTCCTCGGCCCAGGCGCGCAGGTGCGCCACGGTCTCCAGCGAGTCGTGGACCGACGTCCGGTCGGCCCAGATCGTGTTCATGAGGCGTACGGCCCGGGGCTGGGTCGGATACAGCACCGGCACCTGCAGCTCCACGGCCGTCTCCTCCGTCGTCGATCTCATGGTGAGTCTAGGTCTCGGTCGGGATGCGCCCGCGAGCGATGGCCAGCTCGGCCTCGAGCTCGCTGATCCGCTCGGTCAGCTCCGCGACGGTGTTCCGGGCAACCGCCAGCGGCACCAGCTGCGGGATGTGCTGCTTGCAGTTCCAGTCGTACGCCTCGACGTCGATCAGGACCCCGCGCTCGACCCGCGCCGGGTGACCGACCGGAGCGAGCGAGGCGACCAGCTCGGGGTCGTCGTCGGGCTCGACGACCCGCGCGCGACCGAAGATCTTCATCCTGGCCTGCAGCTGGTAGTCGATCAGGAACAGCGAGATCCGCTCGTCGTGATCGAGGTTGCCGCGGGTGATGTACTGCCGGTTGCCGCGGAAGTCGGCGAAACCCAGCGTGGTCTCGTCGATGACCTTCAGGAACCCCGGCGGCCCGCCGCGATGCTGGACGTAGGGCCACCCCGTCTCGCTCACCGTGGCCAGGAAGAAGCTGTCCCGCGACGAGATGAACGCGGCCTCGGCCCTGCCGATCCGGTCCGGCGCGCTGTCGGCCTCGGCCATGCGTGCGTACGCCGCGGCGCTCCCGTGGATCGCCTGGTGCTCCGCCACCAGCGGCGTGAACGCGACCTGCCCGTAGTGCCCGGTCATCGCCGGCCCTCGACTCTGTGCTGCCCCATGACAACCCCTTCCCGCCGGGAAACGGCGAGCGTCTCTAATGGTTATACAGGTTCTAACCATTAGATCCGGGATTCATTCCCCGGCTAGGAGACCAGCAGCGGGATGAGCATCTCGTCTGGCGTCAGTGATCCGTGCAACCCGACCAGCGTCGTCTCGTACTGGAACAGGCTCGTCGAGACGACCGCGTGCTCGCCGTGGGAGGCGACGATGACGTCGCCGAGCCGCGGCAGCACCGACGGGGTGACCGGCCCGAACCAGCCACGCCGGATCGCGGTCTCCCGGGTCATCACGTCAGCCTTGTCCCCCAGCGTCTCCGACCATGTCGCGACCACGTCCTCGACCGCGCCACGCGAGCAGTAGAGATGCCGGAAGCGAGCCTCGCCGCCGACCAGCGCGACCCCGTGGCGCAGCTCGGGGAAGTCGTCGATGTCGGTGCGGGAGGTCGCGGGCGAGTCGACCATGCCGTGGTCGGCGAGCACCAGGAGGCGTACGGACGGGTCCAGAGCGTCCCGCAGCTGCTCGGCCTCGGCGTCGATCATCGAGAGCTGCTGCAGCCAAGGTGAGGAGGCGACGCCGTACTTGTGGCCGGTCCAGTCGAGGTCACCGTCGTAGAGATAGGTCAGCGACCCCGGCACCCGCGAGAGCGCGACCGCCGAGGCGATCCGCTCGCCGACGCGGTCGGCGCCGACGAACTCCGCGCCCCGGTGGGCGGCGATGGTCAGTCCCGAGCCGCCGAAGACGCGCTTGTTGATCACAGTGACCGGCACGCCGGCCTCGCCCAGCCGCTGGAAGACGGTCTGGTTGGGCTGCCACTCGACCGGGTCGACGTCCTTGCGCCACTGCAGCGCGTTGAGCAGGTGCTCGGTGCCGGGGATCCGGGAGGTGTAGCCGACCAGCCCGTGCCCGCCGGGCGTCAGCCCGGTGCCGAACGAGGTGAGGCTGGTCGCCGTCGTCGACGGCACCCCGGCCGTACCGGTCTCCTGGTCCTCGCTCAGCGAGGCCAGGAACGGCGCGGCGTGCGCATAGCGGCGCAGCAGGTTGGTGCCCATCCCGTCGACCAGGAACACGACGTACGCAGCGGCCGAGGGCAGCTCGAGACCGGGTCGCGCCTCGGAGGTGCCCAACGGGATGCCCATCGCGGCGGCGACCGCCGGCAGGACATCACCCAGTGAACGCTCCCCGTAGGCGGGGGCGACGAACCCGGTCACCAGCCCCTCACCGGTTGTGGGTGCGAGCCGAGAGCGATTCCGCGAAGGAGAGCAGGCGGTCGACCGAGTCGTGACCGTCGGCGGCGGCCGAGACGCGCAGCGAGAAGTCGTCGGGGGTGAGCACGCCGGTGTAGCCGTGGTCGGCGTCGCAGTTGGGGTCGGAGCAGCCCGCGGGCTCGAGGTCGACGCGGTTGACGCCGCCCCAGCCGATGGTCATGACCACCTCGGCCGGCTTGCTCGATCCCTTGGTCGGGTTGGTGATCATCCGGGTCACCACCACGGAGTTGACCGAGTCGATGCGTACGGCCTCGGTCGAGGTCGAGGTGTAGGGCTCGGGCAGCAGGTCGTCACCGGCGTGCTCGTCGGTGTGGGCCAGGATCAGCCGCGTCGGGGTCAGCACCAGCACGGAGAGGTGGCGACGCACCTCGTCACGGTCGAACGTCGGCTCGTGGTGCAGGAAGAAGGAGGACACCTTCTCTCCGGCCACTGCGGAGGCGACGCAGTCGGCCACCACCTCGGGGTAGTAGCCGGTGCGGTCGATCTCGGCGCGCAGGTCGTCGGCGCGGTCGAGATCATCGGTGCGGGTGCTCATGACACCCATCCTTCCACGCGCCGCCACAGGCCGCCTAGCCAGGAAGGGTGTCGCCCACCGCGGGATTGAGCCTGCGTACGAACCAGTCGGAGCGCGGATCGGCGACCAGGTCGACCCTGGCGCCGGCGGTGAGGACGGCGGATCCCTCGAGCCCGACGAGGACCAGCGAGAGGTCGAGGGAGGAGATCTGGGGCAGGTCGTTCTGCAGCTGGGCGACCCTGAGCACGAGCCGCTCGATCTCGTCGACGTCGACCATGTCGCCGCCGCGGTAGCCGAAGAGCATCGGCGCGGCCTTGATCTCGCGCACCATCGAGGCGGCATCGCGCTCGGACAGCGGCGGGATCCGGTAGGCCTTGTCTGCCACCAGCTCGGTGATCGGGCCGGCGATGCCGAAGGAGACCACCGGGCCGAACAGTGGGTCCTCCATCGAGCGGATCGCGACCGGGACTCCCGGCGGCGCGGTGCGCTGCACCGTGAACCCGCCGGTCTCGGGCGGGATCCGGCTGGTGATCAGCTCCCAGGCCTCGGTCATCTCGTCGACGTCGTCGATGTTGCGTACGACATGGGCTTGGTCGGGCCGCTCCCGGACGCTCTCGACGGTCGCCTTGAGGACGACACCCCAGCCGAGGTCCTCCCCAGCGGCGATCGCCTCCTCGAGGGTGCTGACGCTGTGGGTGTTCCACAGCTTGATCCCGTAGGCGGCCAGCACCATGCCCAGGTCCTCGCGGCTCAGGTCGCCCCCGGCCGGGCGCGCAGCGAGCACGTCGGTGACGATCTTGCGCGCGGTGCGCGGGTCGCACTCGTCGGTGCTGAGCCACGGGGTCTCGCCATCGGCGGAGCGCAGCCACACGGCGTACTCCACGACCTTGGCCAGGGCGCGTACGGCCGACTCCACCGAGGAGTAGGACGGCACCGAGCCGCGACCGGCGGTCGAGCCGGCGACGTCGGGGACACGGAGCAGCTCGGGGACACCCTCGGCACCCAGGAAGCTGGTGACCAGGGGCTTGTCTGACTGCTCCCCCACCGCGGCGAGCACGTTGGCGATCTCCTCGCCGGAGACGTTGAGCGGCGGGATGTAGACCGAGATCACCGCGTCGACCTCGGGGTCGTCGATGGCCGCGTCGAGCGCGTCCTCGAAGTCCTCGGCGCTCGGCTCGGTGGGGAGCGGAACCTGCTTGTTGACCTGCAGACCCGCCGAGACGGCGGCGTCGGCGGCCAGCAGGCCCAGGGCGTCGGAGTTGCCGACGATGGCCACCCGGCGGCCGCGCGGAAGCGGCTGGTGGGCGAGGAGCTGGGCGACGTCGAACATCTCGTCGAGGGTGTCGACCTGGATGATCCCGGCCTGGCGGAACATCGCGTCGACGGCGGCCGGCGGGGCGCTGATCTTTCGGACCGCGTGACCCATCGGCACACCCTGGGTGGTGCGGCCCGAGCGGACCGCGACGATCGGCTTGCGCAGCGAGACGCGGCGGGCGATGCGGGAGAACTTCCGCGGGTTACCGATCGACTCGAGGTACATCATCACGACCTCGGTCGAGACGTCCTCCTCCCAGTACTGCAGGAGGTCGTTGCCGGAGACGTCGGCGCGGTTTCCGGCGCTGACGAAGGTCGACAGGCCCAGGCCTCGGTTGTTGACCTTCTCCAGGATCGCGGAGCCGAGCGCGCCGGACTGGCAGAAGAAGCCCGCGCGACCGCGCGGCGGCATCGTCGGGGCGAGGCTGGCGTTGATCTTGACCTGCGGGTCGGTGTTGATGACGCCGAGCGCGTTGGGCCCGATCAGCCGCAGCCCGTAGGAGCGGGACAGGTTCACCAGCCGCCGCTGCCGCTGGCGGCCCTCCTCGCCGGTCTCGGCGAAGCCGCTGGAGATGACCACGAGCCCGTGCACGCCCTTGGCGGCACAGTCGAGGACGACGTCCTGGACAGCGTCGGCGGGGACCGCGACGATCGCCACGTCGACGTCGTCGGGGATGTCCTGGACGCTCTTGTACGCCGGCATCCCGCTGACCGCGGTGGAGCTGGGGTTGACCATGTAGACCCGGCCGGTGAAGTCGCCGATCACCAGGTTGCGGACCAGCGCCTGGCCGACGGTCTCCTGCCTCCGGCTGGCGCCGATGACCGCGACCGAGCGCGGGTTGAAGAAGCGGTGGATCGAGGCGGACTCGGCCTCGTGCTCGCGCAGGGCGAGCCGGCCGACCGCGGTGTCGGTCACGTCGATCCCGAACTGCAGCGAGATGACCCCGTCCTCGTAGACGCTGGCGACCTTGTAGCCGGCGTCGCGGAAGGTCTGGATCATCCGCGCGTTGTCGGGGAGCACGTCGGCGGTGAACTTGGTGACCCCGCGCTCACGCCCGGCCTGGGCGAGGTGCTCGAGCAGGATCTGCGCGATCCCCCGGCCCTGGTAGTCGTCCTCGACGAGGAAGGCGACCTCGGCCTCGCCGGGCTTGACCACGTCGTAGCGCCCGACCGCGATCATCCGGCCTCTGAGCGTGAGGATGAAGGCGACCCGGTCCTTGTGGTCGACCTCGGTGAAGCGCGCGACATCGCGCGCGGACAGGTGCGGCATCGGCGAGAAGAAGCGGTAGTACTTCGACTCGTCGCTGACCCGGTGGTCGTAGAAGTCAACCAGCAGGTCCTTGTCCGCCGACCGGATCGGCCGGATGTGGGCCGTCCGCCCGTCGCGCAGCAGCACGTCCGCCTCCCAGTGGGAGGGGTACGGCGGGGTCTGCTGTGCGGTCACGAGAGAAATCTAGCGGTACACCCCAGTCAACTACAGCGGGCGCGAAGCTGAAGAGTGCTCGCAAGCGTGCGCCACTCGACAAGCGGCAGGTCGGAGGAGCTGTCCTCGGTGAGCACCTGGACCAGCACGTGGTCCGCGCCGGCGTCGTGATGCGCCTGCAGGCGCCCCCGCACCGCGTCCTCGTCGCCCCAGGCGGCGCCGAGGTCCACCCAGCGGTCGCTGCCCTCGCCCTCGAAGTCTTCAGGCTCGAGGCCGTAGTCCTGCAGCGCGCCGGTGTAGTTGGGCAGGCCGAGGTACATCGACAGGCGCTGCCGGGCGATGGCCCGAGCGCGTGCCGGATCGGCCTCGAGGACCACCTTCTGCTCGGCAGCCAGCAAGGGGCCGGCGCCGAGAGCGGCCCGTGCGTGTGCGGTGTGTTCCGGAGGCATCAGGTACGGGTGCGCGCCGGCGGTGCGGTTGCCGGCGAGGCCGAGCATGCGCGGGCGAAGAGCGGCCAGGAGCCGGCCCTCCTCGGGGACCGTGCCGGCAGCGTCGAGCTCGTCGAGGTAGGCCACGGTTCGGCTGTACGGCTTAACGTACGTCTGCTCGCCGACCCGCTGCGCATGACTGTTGCCGAGACCGAGCACGAACCGGTCGCCGTACGTCGCGTTGAGCTCTCGATGACGTTCCGCCACCTCCGCGGCGGGGTTGTCCCAGATGCTCACGATGCCGGTGACCACGAGCAGGTCGGTGGTGCCGGCGAGCAGCGCCTCGTGCACCTCGAACGGCAGCGAGGAGACTCCGACCCAGATCGCGCCGTACCCCAGGCTCTCCACCTCGGCCGCGACCTCGCGCGCCCGGCCGAGGTCGGTCCACTGCTGCGCACCGGTCCACACCCCGTACCGCGTCAGCCGCCTCTTGAGCTCGTCCACCTTCTGCTGGTCAGGCATGCCAGAACCCCTCCGATAGGTTATGTTCGACGATGATCGAACATTCAAACCTTGTACGACGGAGATCGAACATGTCAACCGACTTCCGCACCACTGCAACCGACGCGGCGCTCCAGGGTGCCCTCGACGCGGTCGGCGACCCCGTACGCCGCTCGATCCTCCGGCAGCTGGCCGCGGCCGAGCCGTGGACGATCGCGTGCGGTCAGTTCGACCTCCCGGTGGGGAAGTCGACACTGACCCATCACTTCAGGTCACTCGTCGACGCCGGTCTCCTCGAGCAGCGCGACGAGGGCAACCGGCGGATGAACAGGCTGATGCGCGACGAGTTCGACCGTCGGTTCCCCGGCCTGCTCGACCTGGTGCTCGACGACCCGTCGGCCACCTGATGTCGACGCATGTGCGACGTCCCGACAGCCAGCCAAGTTTTCTCGATCCTCCCGAAAGGGTCGGCGGCCAACGCGGCAGCGAAAACGCACCAACCCTTCGAGGAACCCTCAGTGACGTACGACGTTGGCCCGGTCGCGCTCGTTGAGCACCCGCCAGCCGTCATAGTCCCAGTTCCGCGCCAGCTTCTGGGCGTGCTTGGGAGCGTCGCCCTCATGGTTGCGGATGACGAGTTCACGCACGGCGAACTCCACCGCCTCCTGGGGCGTGGTCGTGCCGGAGATCCGCTGGATCTCCGCGAGCAGCTCGTCGTCGAGCTCGATCTGGGTGACAGCCATCTTCAAGCACCTCCATGTGCGTTGAACCGGTGACTCCTGGACGGTTTGATCTACACAGCCAATGTACGCGGATGTGCGGCGTACGAAAGGGGCTAAGTGCCTCGGATCGCACCCAGAAATTGGCACCGTCGGCGAGCCCGGTGTGGCGTTCGCACAGGGATTCGAGACAATGCCCCTTATGGCACGCGGCAAGACCAAGCAGGACGTACCCGACGACTTCGAGGAGCACATCCTCGACACCGACATCGGGGACGAGATGCGGTCCTCATTCCTGGAGTACTCCTACTCCGTCATCTACTCCCGGGCACTGCCCGACGCCCGCGACGGTCTCAAGCCCGTGCAGCGCCGGATCCTCTACACGATGAACGACATGGGCGTACGTCCAGACCGCGGCCACGTGAAGTGTGCCCGCATCGTCGGTGAGGTGATGGGCAAGCTGCACCCGCACGGTGACGGCGCGATCTACGACGCCCTGGTCCGGATGGCGCAGCCGTGGGCGATGCGGCTGCCGATGATCGACGGGCACGGCAACTTCGGCTCCCCCGGCGGTGACGACCCGGCTGCCGCGATGCGTTACACCGAGGCCCGGATGGGTCCGGCCGCGCAGGCGATGACCGATGACATCAAGGAAGACACGGTCGACTTCCGGCCCAACTACGACTCGCGGGAGATGGAGCCGAGCGTGCTCCCCGCCGCGATCCCCAATCTGCTGGTCAACGGCGCCACCGGCATCGCGGTCGGCATGGCCACCAACATGGCCCCGCACAACCTGATCGAGGTCATCGCCGCCGCGCGCCACCTGATCAAGCACCCCGGCGCCGAGCTCGACACGCTGATGAAGTTCATCCCCGGCCCCGACCTCCCCACCGGCGGCACCATCGTCGGCCTGGACGGGATCCGGGATGCGTACGAGACCGGGCGCGGCTCCTTCAAGATCCGCGCCACCACGCGGATCGAGCCGTTCGGGCGCCGCAAGGGCATCGTGATCACCGAGCTGCCGTTCAACATCGGCACCGAGAAGATCATCGAGCGCGTCAAGGTCCTGGTGCAGTCCAAGAAGATCCAGGGCATCGCCGACCTCAAGGACCTCACCGACCGTGAGCACGGCACCCGCCTGGTGATCGAGGTCAAGAACGGGTTCGTGCCCGAGGCGGTCCTCGAGCAGCTCTACAAGATGACGCCGCTGGAGGACTCCTTCGGGATCAACAACGTCGCGCTCGTCGACGGGCAGCCGCGCACGCTCGGCCTCAAGGAGCTGCTCGAGGTCTTCCTGGGACACCGCTACGACGTCGTCCGCCGTCGCAGCCAGTTCCGCCGCGACCGGGCCGCCGACCGCCTCCACCTGGTCGACGGGCTGCTGATCGCGATCCTCGACATCGACGAGGTCATCCAGCTGATCCGCTCCTCCGACAACGCCGGAGAGGCGAAGGAGCGGCTGATCTCGGTCTTCGACCTGAGCCAACCGCAGGCGGAGTACATCCTCGACATGGCGCTGCGCCGGCTGACGAAGTTCTCCAAGATCGAGCTGGAGAAGGAGCGCGACGACCTGCGCTCGACGATCGAATACCTCGACTCGATCCTCGGCGACGACGAGATGCTGCGGAAGGTCGTCTCCGACGAGCTGGGCGAGGTGGCCAAGACGTTCGGCACCCCACGGCGCACCGTGCTGCTCGCCTCCGCCGGCACCCCGGCGCTCGAGTCGATGAGCCTCGAGGTCGCCGACGACCCGTGCTTCGCGCTGCTCTCCTCGACCGGTCTCCTGGCCCGCTCCTCGGACGCCGAGCCGTTCTCCACCGGCTCCGGCCGCGCCAACCACGACGTGATCGTCTCGGTGGTCCCGGCGACCGCGCGCGGCCAGATCGGCGTGCTGACCTCCCGCGGTCGTCTCGTACGTCTCGGGGTGCTCGACCTGCCGGCGCTGCCGCCGACCCACGGCGACCCGAACCTCTCCGGCGGGCTGCCGCTGTCCGCGCTGCTCTCGCTGGAGTCCGACGAGCGGGCGCTCGCGCTGACGACGCTGGCCACCGACGGTCCCGGCATCGCGCTCGGCACCCGCCTGGGCGTCGTGAAGCGGGTCAACCCCGAGGTGCTGCTCAACAAGGACGAGTGGGAGGTCATCAAGCTCGCCGACGGCGACGAGGTGGTCGGCGCGGCCCAGCTGCGCACCGGCACCGAGTCGCTGGTCTTCGTCACCTCCGACGCCCAGCTCCTGCACTTCCCGGCGGACGTCGTCCGTCCGCAGGGCCGCAGCGCCGGCGGGATGGCCGGCGTCCGGATGGCCCACGGCTCCAAGGTCGTCTTCTTCGGTGTCGTCTCCCCCGACGCCCCCGAGGGCGCCGCGGTCGTGACCGTCGCCGGATCGTCGAGCGCTCTGCCCGGGACCGAGACCGGCTCGGTGAAGACCACGCCGTTCAGCGAATACCCGGCCAAGGGCCGAGCCACCGGCGGCGTACGCGCGCACCGCTACCTCAAGGGCGAGGACACCCTCGTCTTCGCCTGGGTAGGTGCCGCACCTCCGATGGCCGCCGCAGCTTCCGGCGCCCCCATCGACCTGCCCGAGATCGACCCCCGCCGCGACGGCTCCGGAGTCCCGCTCGATCAGCCCATCGACGCCGTAGCCGGCCCGGTCGCCAACAGATAGCCCGCCGAGACGTCAGTTTCTGACCGCGAGGGGTCGATTTCTGACGCCGAAACGTCAGTTGTTGACCGCGAAGAGTCAGTTCTCTGACGCGAGGAATCGACTTCTCGGCGTCGAAAACCGACTCGTCAGTGCCAGAAACTGACCTCTCGGCGTCAAGAACCGACCCCTCGGCGTCAGAAACTGACTCTTCGGCGTGCGTCAGCGGAGGGCGATGGGGTTCACCGGGGCGCCGACGGCGCCGGTGACGCGGAGCGGGGCAGCCGTGAGGAGGAAGTCGTACCGGCCGTCCTCGGCGCAAGCGGCCGCCAGGCCGTCCAGGTCCCACATCTCGCCCAGGAAGAGGCCGAGGTGTGGGATCGCGACCTGATGCAGAGGCTGGAAGGCGTCGTCGAACTCGTTCGGGCGCACCTCGAAACCCCAGGTGTCGGTGGCGATCGCGGCGATCTCGGTGCGGTGCAGCCAGTCGGCGGTGGTGAAGGAGAGGCCGGGGGCCGCTCCCCCGGCATAGCCACCCCAGCCCTCACCTGCGGCGACGCCCCGGCGGGCACGGGAGAGCTGCCCGGTGCGTACGACGACGATGTCGCCGCGGCCCACGGCCGCGCTGGACCCCTGGGCGGCGATGGTGCGCTCCAGGTGCTCCTCGGTGATGGCGAACCCGTCGGGGAGCTCTCCGTCGGTGCCGACCGCGCGGCCGACGTCGAGCAGCACGCCGCGACCGCAGACCACGTCGGCGACCGTCTCGATCCCGGTGACACCATCGCCCAACGAGGTGACCACCGACTCCGCCGGGCGGCCGTTCCAGGCCCGCCCGTGGTCGAAGATGTGGCCGAGCCCGTCCCACTGGGTCGAGCACTGCAGCGGCATCGCGATGACGTCGTCCGCGCCGCCGATCCCGTGCGGGAACCCCTGAACGCCGGCGACCGCGTCGGTGCCGGTGTCGAGCATGGTGTGCACCGGATTCGTACGCCGCCGCCAGCCGTTCTGCGGCCCGTCCATGTCGAAGGGCAGCGAGAGCGAGTAGGAACGGCCGGTCTGCACCAGCCCCGCAGCCGAGACCCGCTTGGCGTCGGTGAGGAAGTTCATCGTCCCGCGTACGTCGTCCTCGCCCCAGCGCCCCCAGTTGGAGACGCGGGCGACCGTCTTCGCGATCTCGCCTTCGGGATCGCTCCGATCAAGGGAGGTCACGACGCGTCCAGCTCGGCGAAGGTGTCGGCGACCCAGTCGGCGATGAAGCCCATGACATGCGGAAAGTGGTCCAGCCCGATGTGCTCGGTGGCTCCCTCCTCGGGCGAGAAGATCCGCAGCTCGCGCTTGGGGCTGTTCACCGCCTGGTCGTAGGAGCGATGCGCGTAGGAGAGCGGGATCTGGCGGTCGTTCTCACCGTGGGCGATGAGGAACGGCACGGTGATCTCCTCGACCACGCCGTCGAGGTTCACATCCTCGGCGAAGTCGATGAACGTGTCGATGTCGGGCTGCCCCCACACCCACAGCACGTGGTCCCAGTAGTGCGGCACCGGGTTCTCGCCCTCCCGGTCGAGCCGGCGCTTCTGCACCGCGCCCCAGTCGTGGTTGGCACCCCAGGCCACGCACAGCGCCAGCCGCTTCTCGTACGCCGCGGCGCGAGGTGCGTAGTAGCCACCGAGCGACCAGCCCACGAGCCCGATCCGGTCGGCACGCACGTCCGAGCGCGTCTCGAGCCAGTCGACGCAGGCCGCGGCCCAGGCCTCGGTGTCGACGCGCGCAGCGAGCCCGTCGAGGCGCAGCGCCTCCCCGGCGCCACCACAGTCGACCATCAGTGTCGAGATGCCGCGAGCGGCCAGCTCGGTGTGGACGCCGGCGCCGACCATCATCTCCTTGGTCGAGTCGAGCCCGTTCCACACGATCATCACGGGCGCCGGCGTCCCGTCCCGATGAGCCGGGTGGAAGTAGGCCGGCAGGGAGGTCTCGCGACCGTCCTCGGCGTACGGGATGGCGACCTTGACCGTCGGCTGGTCGAGCAGCTCGAAGGAGCGGACGAGCAGGTCGACGCTGCGCTGGTACTCGGCATTGCGGCCCGGGTCCTTCGCGCTCTGCATCCGCTCGGCCTGGGAGACGTAGACGGAGGCGCGGAAGAGCTTCTGCCCGGCCGTACGCCGGTGGCCGGCCTTCTCGGCCTCGCCCGCCTGCTCCTCGAGCTGGTCGGCGACACCGCGCCAGGCGGCCATGAACTCGGCGGTGCCCACGTCGGAGCCCTGCGCGGCCAGCTCCTTCAGCGGCCGGCAGGCTCGGTCGACCTCGTCGATCAGGCCGTCGGAGTTGAGCGTGGCGACCACACCCAGGTTCCAGACGTAGTTGCCGGGAAAGTACTCGAACATCTCTTGTCCTCTTCTTATCGATGAAACTCAGCGCAGGGCGTCGGAGACGGCCTTGGCGCCGGCGTGCGACGCGGCCCCGCCGTCGACGGGGATCTCGGCACCGGTGACGTACGCCGCGCCGTCGCCGAGCAGGAAGACCACGACCGACGCGACCTCCTCGGGCGTGCCGACGCGGCCGAGCGGAGCGGCGGCGACCGAGGCTTCTCGGAACGCAACCGGCGCGGAGGCGGTCATGGCGGTCTCGATGAAGCCCGGGTGTACGGCGTTGACCCGGATCCCGCGCTCCCCCAGCTCGAGGGCCGCGGTGTGCGTGAGCCCGCGAACGGCCCACTTGCTGGTGGTGTAGGCCACCGGATAGTGCCCCTGCAGGGCGGCGAGCGACCCGATGGTGACGATCGACCCTCCTGGCGGCATCAGCGGAGCCAGCGCCTGGATCCCGAGCAGCGGCCCGAGCACGTTGACGTCATGGGTCTCCCGCATGTCGGTGACGCTCGCAGAGCCGACCCGGGCGCGGCGGGTCACGCCGGCACAGCTCACCAACCCGTGAACCGGCCCGGCGAGCTCGGCGGCCAGGTCGGCCCAGGCATCCTCGTCACGCACATCGAAGGTTCGTACGCCGGACGCGGTGTCGCGGTCGAGGCCGACCACCGTCCCGCCCGCCGCGGTCACGGCAGACGCCACGGCGGCCCCGATCCCGGAGGCCGCTCCGGTGACCACGACCGTGCGTCCGGCCAGCCCGCTCATCGGGCCACCGGGTCGCGTCGGCGCACCGGCGGCAGCCCGGGAGCGGGCGGCGCGACCGCGACGGTGTTGGTGAGGGTGCCGATCCCCTCGACCTCGAGGGTGACCTCGTCACCCGGCTGCAGCGGCTTCGGCTCCTGCGAGCCATGACGGCCCCACAGCTCGGCCAGGCACCCGCCGTTGCCGACGGTGCCCGACCCGAGGACGTCGCCGGCGACCACGCGGGAGTCGCGGGAGGCGTACGCGATCATCGTCTCGAAGGTCCAGCCGGCGTTCGAGAGCCGGTCGCGACCGACCTCGACACCGTTGACCGTCACCGTGCACAGCAGGTCGAGGAAGCCGTCCTCGTCGCGGTACGGCTCCAGCTCGTCGGCCGTCACGATCCACGGCCCGAGGGTGGTCGCGAAGTCCTTGCCCTTGGCCGGCCCGAGACCGACCTGCATCTCGCGGCCCTGCAGGTCACGCGCCGACCAGTCGTTGAAGATCGTGTAGCCGAAGACGTACGCCCCGGCCTCCTCGGGCGGGACCGACCGGCCCTCGGCCCCGACGACGGCGGCGACCTCCAGCTCGAAGTCACGGGCCGCGCAGGCCGCGGGGAACGGGACCTCCGCGCCCGGTCCGAGGATCGCGTGCGGGTTGGTGAAGTAGAAGGCCGGGGCGTCGTACCAGGCGTCGGGGACGCCGCTGACGCCGTCGACCGAGCGGCGTACGCCCTCGACGTGCTCCTCGAAGGCGACGAAGTCGCGCACCGAGGCCGGCTCCAGCGGCGCCAGCAGCTCGACCTCGGCGAGGTCGATGGCCTCCGCCGCCCGGGCATGGTCGGCGGCACGGTCGAGCACGTCGCGCCCGGCTGTGATGAGCGCACGCATCGTGTGCCGGACGGCGAACGGGTGGAGTCCGTCCTCGGTGACCAGGCCGACGCGCGGCACGTCGAGGTCAGGATCGCGGAAGGTTGCCAGCTTCATCGGCCCTCCTCAGACCGGCGGGGCGACGAAGACGCCCTTGTCCGGGTCGTTGAAGGACTTGCCGGCGACCAGCTCGTCCATCGGGTTGGCGGTGCCCCACTGGTCGGAGACGTCCGGGTCGCTGAAGTCGTACAGATGCGGGTGCCAGTTGTCCTCGACGAGCTCCTCGAGCTCGGTGGTGTACTCGACGGTGTTGCCGTGCGGGTCCAGGAAGTAGCTGAAGGTGTTGTTGCCGGCCAGGTGCCGCCCCGGCCCCCAGATCTTCTCCACGCCGGCCCGCAGCAGCCGCCCGGTGCCGCGCATGTACTCGTCCAGGCCGCGCATCTCGAAGGAGGCGTGGTGCAGCGCGACGTGCGGCCCGCGGGCGATCGCGAGGCTGTGGTGGAACCGGTTCGTACGCAGGAACCACATCATCGAGCCCAGCCGCGGGTGCATCAGGGTGTCGGAGAGTGCGAAGCCGAGGTGGCGCTGGTAGAACGCCACGGTCTGCTCGGGGTTGGGCGAGTTGATGACGACGTGGGAGAGCTTGACCGGGACCGACTCGCCCTCCTCGATCTTCCGATGCTGGCGCACGGCAACATCGCAGGAGACCTCGACCGTACGTCCGTCGTTGTCGAAGAAGCGGAAGCCGTAGCCGCCGCCCGGCGTCAGCACCGGGCCCGGCTCGCTGACGAGCTTCACCCCGGCACGGCCGAGCCGCTCGGCCATCGCGTCCACGTCGGCCGGGCTCGCCGCACCGAACGCGATCAGGTCGAGGCGCTTGTCGTCGGCGCGGCGCAGGCGGACGGAGTAGTGCTCCGGGGAGCCCTCCGCGGCCAGGAACGCCAGGCCGCTGTCGGTCGTCTCGGCCTTGAGCTTCCAGGTGTTCGTGTAGAACTCCAGCTGCCGCTCGTAGTCCGGCACGGCCAGGTCGACGTGGCGCAGGTGGGTGATCAGCCGCTCGGCGGGCGGGGTCTCGATGATGGTCTCGGTCACGGTGTTCTCCTCGTGAGATCGGTGGGTGGTCAGGCGGGGTCGCTGACGAGGTCGGCGACGCGGGCGATCAGCCCGGGTACGTCACCGCGCTCGTGCGCCTTCAGCCAGGCGCAGAGCTGGAGCGAGGCCTCGACGACGGTCTGTGCGCGGGTCAGCCGGCGCTCGGTGAACGCGGGCCAGACGGTGGCCAGGTCGTCGTGGCCGGTCAGCAGCTCGGCGAGCACCGCGGCGTCCTCGAGCGCTTGGGCGGCACCCTGGGCCAGGGTCGGCGGGCAGCTGTGGGCGGCGTCGCCGATGACCACGACCCGGCCCCGGTTCCACGGACCGGCGACGACGTGGCTCTCGAAGTGGGTGTAGTTGACCCGGCTCGGGTCGGTCAGCGAGCCACGGATCTCGTCCCACGGTCCGTGGTAGGCCTCGGCCAGCTCCCGCATCACGGCCAGCCCCTCCTCGGGGCTGAGCCCGCTGCGGTCCTGGTCCGGCTCGACGATGTAGGCGTAGAGGCTGGCCTCCGAGGTCGGGCAGTAACCCGCGATGTAGGACGGGCCGCCGTAGAAAAGGTCCGTGCCGGTGACCGAGGCAGGCCGGTCGGTGAAAACGCGCCAGATGCCCATGCCGACCGGCTCGGGCTCGACGTCGATGCCGATCGCCCGGCGCGTCCACGAGCGCACCCCGTCGGCACCGACGACGAGGTCGTAGCGGCCGTGCGACCCGTCCGCGAAGGCGACGTCGACGCCCGTCTCGTCCTGCTCGATGCCGGATGGGGTGACCCCGAACCGCACCTTGGCACCGGCCGCGACCGCCCGCTCGAGGAGGATCAGGGCCAGGGCGGGGCGATACATACCCATCGTCGCGGGCAGCTCCGGGCCGCCGGTGCGGTGGTCCTCGAGCTCGACCAGCAGGCTGCCTGCCGGGTCCGGCGCGCGCAGCCCGAGGGTGTCGTAGGGGTAGCCCTCCGCGCGGACCTGCTCCCATACGCCGAGGTCGCGCAGCACCCGCAGTGCGTTGCCCTGCAGCGTGATCCCGGAGCCGAGGGCGGCGAGGTCCGGCTTGGCCTCGACGAGGTCGACCGAGACGCCGCGCTCGGCGAGCAGGATCGCGGTAGCTGTCCCGGCGGTTCCGGCACCGATGACGAGAACCGAGCTGATGGCGGGCATGAGATCTCCCTGATGTGCGAGATGGTGGAGTGACGAGCACCACTCTGAACCGCACACAACTATTCGGGAAGAGCAGATTTCCTATCCCGCCTATACACCGTGTTTATAGTCAGACCATGGCGACCGATCCGCTCCGCAACCTCGATCTCAACCTGCTGCTCTCCTTGGACGCGCTGCTCGAGGAGCGCAACGTGACCCGCGCGGCGGAGCGGCTGGGACTGAGCCAGCCGGCGGTCTCGGCGGCGCTGCGGCGCCTGCGGCGCCACTTCAGCGACGAGCTCCTCGTCCGCACCGGCAACCGCTACGACCTCACCCCACTGGCCACCCAGCTGCGCGGCACCACCACGACGGCGCTCGTCGGCGTACGCCGGGTCTTCGAGGCCGAGCCGGGCTTCGACCCGGCGACCTCGACCCGGGAGTTCACCGTGGTCGCCTCGGACTACTCCACGACGATCCTCGGTGACCACCTCGCCACCGAGGTGGCCCAGGAGGCCCCCGGCGTACGCCTGCGGTTCCAGCTGCAGACCCACTTCGACGTCGATCAGGCGCCGGAGTCGCTGCGGCACGTGGACGGGATGATCCTTCCCCACGGTTTCCTCCAGGACCTGCCCGCGGTCGAGCTCCACACCGACGGCTGGGTGCTGGTCGTCTCCGCCGACAACGACGCGGTCGGCGATGAGATCACCATGGAGCAGCTCGCCGAGATGCCCTGGGTCGTCACCCACCACGCCCCGACCGCCTTCACCCCGGCCGTACGCCAGCTCAGCATGATCGGGGTCGAGCCGGACATCCACGTGGTGACCGAGAGCTTCCTCCCGGTCCCGTTCCTGGTCGCCGGGACCCCGCGCGTCGCCCTGCTGCAGCGCCAGCTCGCCACCCGGCTGGCGGGCGCCGCTGGCGTGCGCACCCTCGACTGCCCCTGGGACGTCCTCCCACTGAAGGAGGCGTTCTGGTGGCACCCCGTCCATCGCGCGGATCCGGCGCACGGGTGGCTGCGCCGGATGATGACGCTCGCCGCCGCGCGGCTGGAGCAGTCGGGCTGACCTTCGAGTATCGACGGGGCTGATACCCAGCAGAAGCAGGTTTGGCTTCCGCGATACCTCCTGGATCTCCCACGATGCTGTGACTGCTGTCACACGATCTCGGCCTGATCCATGGAGACCCCATGCCCGACACCCTCACGCCCGTCCGGAAAGCCGGACGCACGCAGGGCTTCCTGCTGATGTTCATGAGCTGCCTGCCGGTCCTCGGCGCGGTGCTGCTCGCTCCCGTCCTGCCCCGGATGCAGGATCACTTCGGCCACAGCGGCGCCGCGACCGCACTGGTGCCGCTCTCGCTCACCGTCCCCGCACTGATGATCGCGCTGCTGGCGCCGTTCGCGGGCAGCATCGTGGACCGCTTCGGACGCAAGCGTCTGCTGCTGACCGGCCTGGCCGTCTACGCCGTCTTCGGCACCGCGCCGCTGTGGCTGGACGGGCTGGCTGCGATCGTGCTCAGCCGGGCAGGGGTCGGCGTCGCCGAGGCGGCGATCATGACCTGCTGCACGACGCTCATCTCCGACTACTTCGCCGGCACCGAGCGCGACCGCTGGCTCGGCATGCAGACCGTGTTCGCGTCGCTGTCGGCGACCCTGTTCTTCGCTCTCGGCGGAGCGTTGGGCGCCCAGGACTGGCGCAACCCGTTCTGGCTCTACGCCTCCAGCCTGCTCTTCCTCGTCCTCGCCGCCGCGCTCATCTGGCAGCCCTCCGGCGAGACCGCCCGGGCCGGTGAGCGCACGCCCCTCCCGCCGTTGCCCGCGCGCGCCCTCGCGCTGCCCTGCGCCGTCAGCGTCGTCGGCGGCATCGTCTTCTACACCCCGATCGTGGAGCTCCCCTACGTGCTCGATGCCGCCGGGATCACCGCCGTCCCCACCATCGGCGCGTTCGCCGCGCTCGCCTCCCTCGCCACGGCCGGTGGTGCGTACACCTTCGGCCGGGTCTCCGCCCGCGGCACCGCCACGCTGCTGCCCATCGCCTTCGGGCTGGCCGGGATCGGCCTGGTGCTGCTCGGCGCCACCTCGATGGTGCCGGTCATCGTGCTCGGCGCGGTCATCGCCTCGGCCGGCACCGGCCTGATGCTGCCCACCCTGCTCGTCTGGGCCCAGTCCGGCCTCACCTTCGAGCAGCGCGGTCGCGGCACGGGCCTGTGGACCGCGGCCCAGTTCCTCGGCGAGTTCGTCTGCCCGCTCCTGGTCGTCGCCTTCACCGGTGCCCTCGGCGGCCTCGGCGCCGCCGTCGCCCTCGTCGGAGCCATTGCGCTTCTCCTCGCCTTCCTCACCCGCCGCGTGCTCGCGAGCACAGCGAACGACCGGCGCATCTCCGATGGGGTGACCTGGACTCCCTGAGGGTTGCGGGGCGTGGCATCCTGAGCCGCATGCCCATGAGCCTGCCACGCCTCGCCTTCGCTCTCGTCGCCCTTCTGGCCGCGCTTCTCGTGATGACCTCGTGCGGCGACGAGGACCCGGCCAAGGGACGTACGCCTAAGCAGGTGCTCGCGGCGGCGCAGAAGCACCTCGACGAGACGAGCGGGATCAACTTCTCGATCGCCTCCGACGACCTGCCCGAGGGCATCACCACGCTGAAGGCGGCGACCGGGACGCTGACCCGCGAGCCCGCCTTCGAGGGCACCCTGACAGTGCCGGTGATGGGTGCGGAGGCGCAGGTCGAGGTGGTCTCGGTCGACGACGTCGTCTACGCGAAGCTGCCGTTCACGACCACGTTCCAGGAGCTCGACCCGGCCGACTACGGCGTGCCCGACCCGGCCGCGCTGATCGCTCCGGAGACCGGCATCTCCTCGCTGCTCGCCGCGACCGAGGACGTGAAGATCGGCAAGTCCGTACGCGGCGGCGCCGACAACGACGAGATCCTCTCGACCTACACCGGCACGCTCCCGGACACCGCGGTCCAGAAGATCCTCGCCGGCGCGACCGGCGACTTCGACGTCACCTACATCATCAACGACTCCGACGAGCTCACCGAGGCCACCATCAAGGGCCACTTCAGCGGTGAGGGCGAGGCGGCGTACTCCTACACGATCGACGTGACCGAGTACGGCGTCGAGAAGGAGATCGCAAAGCCGTGAGAGCCGTTCTCTGGCTCGCTGCGATCGCGGTGGCATTCGCCGCCGCGGACACCTACGTCGTGGTGCTCGCGCTGCCGGACATGATGGCCGGCGTGGGGCTCTCGATCGAGGAGCTGCAGCGGGCCGCGCCACTGATCTCGGGGTTCCTGCTGGGCTATGTGGCCGTGCTGCCGCTGATCGGGCGCCTCGCCGACCTTCTCGGGCACCTGCCGGTGCTCGTCGGCGGGCTGGTCGTCTTCGCGTTCGGCTCGTTCCTGACGGCTCTGTCGTGGGACCTGTCCGCGATGGTGGTCGGCCGGTTCTTCCAGGGGCTGGGCGGCGGCGCGCTCGTGCCGGCGACCCTCGCGCTCGTCGCGGCGCTCTACCCCGCTGAGCGCCGTGGGGTTCCGCTCGGGCTGGTCTCGGCGGTCCAGGAGCTCGGCTCGGTGCTCGGGCCGCTCATCGGAGCGGCCGTGCTCGCCATCGCGGACTGGCGCGCGATCTTCGTGCTCAACCTCGTCGTCGGCGTCGTACTGGCGGTGGCGATCCGGCGGCTGGGCCACTCGGACCCTGGCGCTGCCGCCCGGGGTCGCCCACGACCGGACCTGATCGCGCTGCTGCTGTTGCTGGTCGCCGGCGCGGCGTTCGTACTGCTGGCGATCGAGCCGACCACCCTGGTCCAGGATCTGACCTGGGGCGCCCTCTACGTGCCCGCGGCCGGGTCGACGCGCTGGCTGACCCCGCTGGGTCTGGTCACGATCATCGCGACTCTCGGGTTCCTGGTGAAGTGCGGCCTGCGGCCGAACGTACGCCGCGTGCTCGGCCGGATCGCCGCCGAGGTCGACCTCCTCGGGGCGCTCCTGCTCTCCTTCGCCCTGGCCGGGGTGATCCTGGCCTTCGCGACCGCCGACCCCGAGGTGGCGGTCTTCTCCGAGCAGGGCACCTGGTACCTGGTCGCCGGCGGGCTGGCTCTGCTCGGCTTCGTCTTCCACCTGCGCCGGGCGCAGGACCCGATCGTGCCGCGCGGCGCGTTCGCCCGGACCCCGGCGTGGGGCTCGGTGCTGATCTCGTTCTTCGTCGGTGCCGCGCTGGTGGCGGCGCTGATCGACGTACCGCTCTTCGCCCGCACCACGATCTACGGCGACAGCCAGCTGAAGGCGGCCCTGGTGTTGCTCGAGTTCCTGGTCGCGCTACCGGTGGGTGCGGTCGCGGGCGGCTTCCTCACCCGGCGACTGCCCGCGGGTGTGATCGCGGGTGGCGGGATGCTGCTGGCCGCGGTGGCGTTCGTGCTCATGGCCCGCTGGGACGCCGACGCGCTGCGCTCGCTGTCGGCGACCGTCGTGCTCGTCGCCGGCGGCCT
This sequence comes from Nocardioides sp. YIM B13467, assembly GCF_042788075.1. Taxonomy (NCBI): domain Bacteria; kingdom Bacillati; phylum Actinomycetota; class Actinomycetes; order Propionibacteriales; family Nocardioidaceae; genus Nocardioides; species Nocardioides sp. YIM B13467. The sequence goes on along the minus strand of NZ_JBHZPJ010000046.1, from coordinate 2,799,769 downwards.
CGGCTTCGGCCTCGCCCTGGCGCCGGTCAACGCGGCGATCCTGGCCACGACAGAGCAGTCGATGCACGGCCTGACCACCTCGTTCACGGTTGTGGCCCGCATGGTCGGGATGCTGGTCGGCATCTCGGCGCTGACCACGATCGGACTGCGCAGCTACTACGCCGCCCAGGCCGACCTTCCGTCGCTGTCGTCGGTGTGCACCGGCGGCGGCATGTGCGAGGACTACCAGGATCTGCTCGTCGGCGCCGCCATCGCCCAGGAGCACACCGTCTTCGCCGGCGCCGCGGTCTGCGCCGGGATCGCCGCCCTGCTCTCCGTGGTGCTGCTGCGAGGCGCGCCCACCCGGGCACTCTCCCCCACCGAGACCGTCACCGCCCTGTAGAGGTCTCGACGTACTCCGGACGGGTGGAGCCCATCCGCTCGTGGGTCCGGTTCCGCCGACCGGCGGCACGCTCGACGACCCCGAGCGCGGCCCCGAGGCCGAAGGCCGGCATGTTGCCGTAGAGCGTCTCGACCTGGTCGGCGGGAACCCGATAGGTCTCGTGCCAGATCCCGACGTCGCCGGTCGAAGCCGCGCGCCGGTTGAAGGCGGCCCAGGCGGGAGCGTGCGTGAGGGACGGGTCCTTGGCGAACCGGCCGAGCTCCTCGACGCTGCGCCAGTACTGCACCGTCAGCAACACTCGTCCCGACCAATAGCTGCGCGCCGAGAGCAGCCCGAGGTCGGGGTTCTTGGCGAGCTCGGCAAGCATCCGCGGCATCCCGACGAACGCCGGGAACCAGCTGCGCACCTTGTGCCAGCGATGGATGCGCATCCCGATCAGGAACACGACGACCTCGTCCGCTCCGACGTCGGCGACGCTATGCCCCGGCGTGACGCCGTCCGGCACGTTCTTGGGAGCCTCCCGATAGGCCCGGGCGATCTTCGACATTCCGGTCCCCCTGACTGGATAGTGATAGTATCTAGTCTAAGATAGTGCTCCTATCCAGCAGCGCTGTCAACCAGTTCCCGGAGGAACGATGCGGATCTCCGAGCTAGCCGACTCGACCGGCGTGAGCGTCGCGACGATCAAGTACTACGTACGCGAGGGCCTCCTCTCCCCCGGCAGGAAGCTCTCCGAGCGCCTGGCCGACTACGACGACCAGCACGTACGCCGCCTGCGCCTGCTCCGCGTGCTACGCGATGTGGGTGCCGTCCCGGTCGGAGCGCTCAAGGCGCTCGTCGACGCGACCCAGGACCGCAGCGCGTCGGTGCACGACATGTTCGGGGAAGCCTGCGACGCGCTCCGCACCGAGACGACCGTCCCCGAGGCCCGCGACGCCCACACCCGGGAGCTCGCCGACCAGATCGTCGCCCAGGCGGGATGGACCAAGGTGCGGCCCGACGCCCCCGAGCGCGACCATCTCGCCGGCATCATCAAGGTCATCCTCGACAGCGGCCTCCCCACCGACCCCGAGGGTGCGGCGACCTACCTCCCCCTCGTGGACGCGATCGCCGCCTACGAGCTCGATCAGATCGACGACACCCAGGACCGCGAGGCGATGATGGAGCAGATGGTTCTGGGCCAGGTCGTCCTCGGAGAGTTCCTGCTCTGCCTACGCCGACTGGCCCACGAACACCACAGCGCCCTGCGTTTCGCAGGGCGCCGCTGATGGTCGAGCCGGGAGTACCGGCTCAGGAGCCGCTGGTGACCCGGTCGTGCACCCCGGTGACACCCACCGCCTGAGCACAGTGAGCGCAGCAGAACATGTGCTGCTCGTTCTGCACCCCGTGCCCGAGGACGCGGGTGCCGCAGTTGACGCACACGGGCGCGATCACCGGCACAGCACACTCGATCGAGTCGAAGACATGACGCTCACCCGAGGCCGTGGTCACCTCGAAGGTCTCGTCGTAGTCGTTACCGCACGTGACGCACTTACCCATGGTCGGTCCTTTCGCTCCAGTTGCTTACCGGACTTCACACCGGACGCCACGCGGCCCGGGACCCTCGCGGGCACCGGGCCGCATGGTGTCTACGTGAAGATGCTCACCCCACCGGGGCCGACCAACAAGCCGACCACGATGAGGACTGCTCCCCATAGGATTTGGCCACGGACCAGCGCCAGGATGCCGCCGATCACCAAGACTGCCGCGATCAGCCAGAGAAGTAGTGCCATTTGGATCTCACCTCGGTGTGTAGTTGTTGCGGGGGATGCCCCTTTCGGTACCCACTTGGCGCGTGCTCAAACCTCCCGAGGTCCTTTGCGATCCTCCGAACGTTCCTCCGAGGTCACGGTGCGGCCCCCGCGACGACCGTATGGAGCACGTCGTGCCAGTCGGCGAGGAATCGGTCGAGGCCGTAGCGTCTCTTGGCGTGACGGCGGCCGATCCGGCCGGCCTGCTCCGCGACGTCGGGATCCTTCATCAGGTAACGCACGGCAGGAACGATCTGGTCGCGGCGGGTGGTGACGAAACCCGCCTCGGACGGCACCGCGAGCGGGGTCTCGGTGGTGGCCAGGGCGACGATCGGCATGCCGAGGTACATCGCCTCGATCAGCGAGATCCCCAGCGACGTCCAGCGGTTGAGGTCGACATAGACGCGGCGCCGCGGAAGATGGTCGTGCAGGTCGCGCTGGGACAGGCTCTCGTACGTCCTCAGGCCCCGGTACGCGGGCAGGTGCTCGACACGCGCGCCGAAGACGTCGGCGCCGACACCCTCGGCCAGCTCCGGGATCAGGTCGGCGCCGACCGAGCGGCCGCGGCGTACCGGGTCGTTGACGACCACCGCGGCGCGCTCGATGTCCCCGGTGTAGCGGCGACCCGGATCGACGATGCCGTGCTCGATCACCGTGGTCGGGGTGCCGCCACAGTCCCAGAGGAGGTCGTTGAAACCGGTGACGTGCACGATCGGGACATCGCCGCCCGCCATCGGGTGGCGGGTGTCGGGGACGTTCCCGGCCGGGGTGTCGTGCTCCAGATAGACGGCGGGTACGTCGCGGCCCGGCCGCCGACCGCCGAGCCACTGCTCGGCCAGCTCGACCTCGTGCGGACGCTGGAGGAGAACGACGTCGACCTCCTCGTCCGCCAGCGACTCGGGAGAGACCTCCCGCGCTGCCGCGGGCCACTCGCAGGTGGGCGGGCGTCCTCGCCCGTCGGGGCCCCGGTCCGGAGTGGTCGGGAGCAGGTAGTCGTGGCGACCGTGCACGAACGCCGTCGTCCAGGCGCCGTGCACGTGCCAGATCAGGATTCTCATTCCCTCCCGGTGCCCGGACGGGCCTGCGCTGATGCGGCACGGCGGGACAAAGTCGTCCGAGATTCACCCGAAGGGGTGGTTGCGCCTCCGATGGCGCACACCCGCCGGGGTGAAGTTCCCCCTGGAGCCGTTGGAAGACGGTCCGGACCGGCACTAACTACCCATGACGACGACAACTTTCGAGACAGACCTCCCCCGTTCCGAACGCCAGCGTCTGACCTCAGAGCTGTTGGCGGAGGCACACGATGCGGACGGTGAGGAGCGGGATCGAATCCTCGAGGAGGTGATCCTGCTCAACGCGGCGGTCGCCCGCTCGATCGCCCACCGCTACACGGGCCGCGGCATCCCCCGCGCCGATCTCGAGCAGGTCGCATACATCGCGCTCGTCCGGGCCGCGAAGAGCTTCCATCCCGATCGCGCCGACGACTTCCTCACCTATGCCGTACCCACGATCCGCGGTGAGGTGAAGCGCTGGTTCCGTGACCACGGCTGGACGGTGCGGCCGCCGCGCCCCATCCAGGAGCTGCAGAGCACGCTGCTGCGGATCGGGTCGGAGCGGGGCAACCTGCCCACCTCGGAGCTGGCCGAGATCGCCCACGTGCCGGAGCAGAAGGTACGCGAGGCGCTCGACGCCCGTGGCTGCTTCACCCCCTCCTCGCTGGACGCCCCGCTGCGCCCCGGCGACGCCGGGTCGTCGACGGAGGCGACCATCGGAGACATGCTGCCCGGCATCGACGGCGGACTCGACGGCTGCGAGACCCGGCTCGCCCTGGAGCAGGCGATCCGCGTGCTGTGTCCGCGCGACCAGCTCGTGGTGAGGCTGCGCTTCATCGAGGACCGCAGCCAGGCAGAGATCGGCGAGGCCATCGGCGTCACCCAGACCCAGGTCTCCCGGATCCTGACCCGGATCATCGACGAGCTGCGTGATCAGCTCGAAGGCGTAGGAATGGCCGCATGACCCGCACCCACGACGGGTACGGGACACGAGAGCCGACCCCGACACAAGGAGATCTGGCATGACGTACTCAACGATCACCGGCGAACGCACCGACACCCCTCAGCGCACGCTGTGGAACGGCACGACGCCCAAGACCAAGTGGCAGGAATCGTCCTGGGGCAAGCGGATCACGGCTGCCGCCGCAGTCCTGGTCCCGATCGTGATGGCCGTCGCCACCACCGTCGTACGCAAGAAGGGCACCGACGCGGTGCTGCGACGCATCAGGGGAGGCAAGAAGAAGTGAGGACCAAACGAAACCTCTTCACCTTCGCGCTGGGTGGCGTAGCCGGCTACATCGTCGGCCGCTACCCCGCTGCGACGTACGAGAAGCTACGTGACGGAGCCGGTGTGACCGTCGGCCTGGCCCGCGAGCGGATCGGCATCATGACCGAGTCCCTCCCACTGGGACGGGCCGGCGACCACCGAGCTCCTACCACCCAGCCGCCGGAGACCGGTGACGACGTCATCGACCGCACGTCGACGGCTTACGTCTCTCGGCCGCATCCCTAGCCCCTTGCCGCTGCTGGCTCTTGGGAATGCTTTGCCGCCGGCCCTTTCCTCACGGAAGGGCCGGCGGCAAATGTTTGGCCGAGTCGCTTGGCCGAGTCGGCGGCCACAGGGCCACGCGCCAACTGAAGCTAGCGCCCAACCGCCTTCTCGAGCTCGGCCTTGCTCATCTTCGAACGTCCCTTGACGTTCTTGTCCTTGGCCTCCTCGTACAGCTGGGCCTTGGTCCTCCCACCCGAGCCGCGGTGGCTGCGTAAGCCACCGCGGCGGCCTGAGGAGATGTCGTTGGTCGAGGTGCGGCTGCTTTCGCGGGACTCTCCCCCACGGGCGCGCTCCTTGTTCACCGTACGAGCCGCGATCTCCTCGGCGGTGTCCTCGTTCTCACCGCGGTCGAGCAGGCCTTCCTTGATGTGCTCGTACTGTCGTTCTCGCTTCTTGCTCCAGGCACGTTGCGGCATCTCAACTCCTCTTTCACGGTTGATCGGCGCGCTCGTCGTCGTCGGCGACCTGCTTGCTCCGCTTGGCGTCATAGAGCCAGGCGGCGATGCCGACCAGGACGACGATCGCGCCGATCACGACGAAGATGACTACTGGGGTGCTCATGGGTGTCCGGTACCCAGCACCCACCCGGACTACGCGGCGACGACCACCCGCATGCGGCGGATGATCCGGGCGAGGGCCCGGGAGACCTGGGCCTGGGTCGCGCCTATCTTCTCGCCGATCTCGGCCTGGCTGAGGCCGTCGACGAAGCGCAGCCGCACGATCGTCCGGTCTGCCTCGTCGAGCTGGTCGAGCGCCTCCTCGACGATGACCCGCGCCTCCGCGCGTTCGAAGCCCGGGTCGAGGGCGCCCAGCCGCTCCGAGAGCGGCCTCTCGGTGTCGTCGTCAAGGCGCTCCGTACGCACTCCGCGGGCCTGCTCGCGGAAGCAGTGACGCATCTCGCCGTTGGCGACCGTGACGGCATAGCTCAAGAACTCGCCCTGCGAGGGGTCGTAGCGGCGCGCGGCCTTCACCAGCCCCATCCTCGCGGCCTGGCGGAGGTCGTCGATCTCGATACCTCGGCCCGCGTAGCGGGCGGCCAGGGAGCGTGCCACCGGCAGGTGGCGTACGACCAGGTCAGCCCGGAGCGTTGAATCCTGTGTCATGTCCATGACCCGAGTCTGTCGCGCCGACCGGCCAGATCACCGGTTTCGGAAGCGAAATGGCCCTCAGGGGTGAGCTCAACCCCCACAGCAGACAACACGCTCACCCCTGAGGGTTAGAACCGCGGCCCCGGGTCCGTTGCCGAGACCGCGGCACCGACAGCGCACCGTGGTGTCAACCCAATGCACGCGGAAGTCACCCTGATTGCTCTGTCGACACCGCCTCGGTAACCATCCGGGCACCCACGGATGCGCCCGACTCCACAGAATTCTCGTCGGGCGGGGCGAAACCGTGGGTGATCGCCCAGCTGACCGCCTGGCTGCGGGTGGTGACCTCGATCTTGCGGTAGGCCTGCCGGATGTGGCTCTTGAGCGTGTTCACGCTCAAGACGAGCTTGGCGGCGATCTCGTTGTTGGAGAGGCCCTGGGCGATCAGCGCGATCACCTCGACCTCCCGGGTGGTGAGTCCGGCGACGGTGCCGAGCCGGTCCTCCTGTTCGCCGATCGGCTTGCCGACGGCGGTGAGCTCGATACTACGTACGAGGTCTCCGGCGTGCACGCTCATCGAGACCCAAGCCTTCGCCCCGAGCGAGTAGGCCTTCGCGCGCAGATCGGGGCGCATGTCGCGGCTGAAGATCAACACGTTGGCATCGGTCTCGTGCAGCAGATGCCTGAGGTCGGAGCCGTCGGTCAGGTGCAGACCGAGGGTGTCGTAGAGGATGACATCGACGCCCGGCGCCCGGCCGCGTACGGACGAAAGAGCGGTCACGACCAACCGGTCCGGATAGTCCGCGAGCATGCTGATGAGCCCCCGCATGACAACCTCCTGCGGACTGACAACCGCGACCCGCACCACCCCCGTCCTCATCATGCTTGAACCTTCTCAGATCGGTGGTCAGTTGGACAGGCGTATGGGCAGAACACGCCGTGGGTACCAGGGCGGATGTCCACGCAGACCCTGAGACAGGAGCAGCCCATGTCCCACGTGACCGAAGACCTCAAGAAGGCCTCCGAGCTACCCCAGGGCGACGTGGTGAGGATGCTGCTGCAGCAGCACGCCGGCATCCGGCAGCTCTGCGCGACGGTGGGGAGCTCCGAGGGCCCGGCCAGACGCCAGGCGTTCGACGACCTCCGGGTCCTGCTCGCGGTGCACGAGACCGCCGAGCAGATCGTCGTCCACACGGTCACCTCGACCCATGGCTCCGAGACGCTCGCCAAGGCGCTCAGCGCCGACGAGAAGGAGGTCGCCGAGATGCTGGCCCGGCTCGAGCAGGTCGGCGTCGACGGCCCGGAGTTCGATGAGATCTTTCCGATCTTCCAGATCGCGGTCGAGCAGCACACCGAGGAGGAGGAGCGGGTCGAGTTCCCGTTGCTTCTCGGCCAGCTCGACGAGACGTCCCGGCACATGATGGGCAAGCGGCTGTCAGCGGCCGAGCTCGTCGCACCGACCCACCCTCACCCCGGCTCCGCCGGATCGGTGCCCAAGCAGCTGGCCACGATGCCGTTCCACTCGATCGTGGACCGAGTCAGGGACGCGATGAGCCGTTCGTGACGTGGCACAGTGGGTACTGAGCGGCACCGACGACATCATCGAATTCTTCAGATGGGAGCAGAACCATGGTCGAGAAGGAAACCCAAGACCCCGTGACCGGCGCCGACGAGAGCACCGAGTCCCCGATCCCCTTCCCAACCCCGGAGCGGGTCGAGGAGGAAGACGCCGAGCGTGATCGCCAGGACGAGACCGAGGAAGAGACCTTCCCCGCCAGCGACCCGCAGTCCAGCTGGGCAGGTCCCGCGGATCCGCGGGATCGCTGATCCTCAGGCGTTCCAGGCCGAGTGGCCAGGGTCGGCCGGGCCCTCGACGCGGTATCGCAGATGCGTCACCCGGTCGCCCTGGACCACCTCGGGATCACTGAGCAGCACCGAAGATGCGTACGTCCCGAAGAACGGCTTTCCCCTGCCGATGAGCAACGGTGCGACATCGAGCTGGATCTCGTCCACCAGCCCGGCAGCGAGCGCCTGACCCGCCACCTCGCCGGCGCACAGGCCGATCGGGGTGCCGCCGGCCAGCTCCTTCGCCTTGGCTATGCCCGCCTCGACCGAGGTCTCGAAGTGGTAGCTGGCCTCGGGGTGCCACCCCTCCGGCTTGGGCCGGTGGCTGACGACCACCACATGGTCGCCGGTCGGTGGCTTGCCCTCCCAGCCATTGGTGATGTCGAAGAGATGGCGCCCGATCACCATCGTCGTCGACGTCTCCCAGAAGTCGCGTACGTAGTCCCACGACGCCTTGGAGATCCGTCCGGCCCCGCCGAGCACCTCGACGTCGCCGTTGTTGTACCAGTCGAACAGGTGCCCCGGCATGTCGTCCTCGTAGCCGATGAACCCGTCGACCGACACCACCGCCTGCATGATCACCGTCATCGTCCCCACCACTCTCTGTTAGTAAACCGATTGGTTGACTACCAGGAAAGCGCGAAGCAGCGCCATTTGTCAACCAACTGGTTGACAAATGGCGCCGCTTGACGTGATCCGAGCGCCTCAGGCGAGGCCGCGACGCTCCAGCAGCGGAGCGATCGGGGCCGGGCGGCCGCGCCACTCCGCATAGGACTCCAGCGGGTCCCGGGTGCCGCCGATGCCGATCACATAGCGGACGTACGCCTCGCCGTTCTCCCTGGTCAGGCCACCGTTCTCCTTGAACCACGCGACCGTGTCGGCGTCGAGGACCTCGGACCAGATGTAGGAGTAGTAGGCCGAGGCGTAGCCGCCGAAGATGTGCTTGAAGTACGCCGTGTAGTAGCGGGGCCGCACCGCCGGGTTGTCCAGGCCGACCGCCGAGAGCGCGGCCGCCTCGAACTCCTCGACCGCCTCCCGCGAGGTCGGCACATCGGCCGGGCCGAGCTCGTGCCAGGCCAGGTCGATGAGCGCGGCGGCCAGGTATTCGGAGGTTGCGAACCCCTCGTTGAACGTGGCGGACGCCTCGAGCTTGCCGAGCACGTCGGCCGGGATCGGCTCACCGGTCTCGTGATGCACGGCGTAGTTGGCGAGCACCTCGGGCCACAGCATCCACATCTCATTGACCTGGGACGGGTACTCGACGAAGTCGCGGTAGACCGACGTCGCCGCGAACCGCGGGTAGGTCGCCCGCGCCAGCAGCCCGTGGAGCGCGTGCCCGAACTCGTGGAAGAGCGTGTTGACCTGGTCGAACGTGAGCAGCGTCGGCTCCCCCGGCGCCGGCTTGGGCACGTTGAGGTTGTTGGTCACGACCGCCGACGGCTCACCCAGCAGCGTGTTGGCGGTGACGTAGGAGTTCATCCACGCACCGCCCTTCTTCGAGTCCCGGGTGTAGAGGTCGAGCAGGAAGAGCCCGATCGGCTCGCCGTCGCGGGAGACCTCGAAGACGCGTACCTCGGGGTGGTAGCCCTGCAGGTCGGGGCGCTCCTCGAAAGTCAGCCCGTAGAGCCGGCCGGCGGCGAAGAAGACGCCGTCGCGAAGCACGCGGTCGGCCTCGAACCACGGCCGCAGGACGGCCAGGTCGACGTCGTACTCCGAGACCCGGACCTTCTCCGCGTAGAAGGGCCAGTCCCAGGCCTCGATCGGCCCACCCGCCGACGCCTCGAGGGCGGCCTGCTCGGCCCGCGCGTTGCGAGCCGCCGGCGCAGCCAGCCGCTCCAGCATGTCGCGGACGGCCTTCGGCGTGCCGGCCGTATTGTCGGCGGTCACCAGCCCGGCGTAGCTGTCGAAGCCGAGCAGCTGCGCCTTCTCCGCCCGCAGCCGCAGCGCGTCGAGCGCGATGGCGCGGGTGTCGTTGGCGTTGCCACGCGAGCCGCGGGCGAGCTGTGCCTCGAACAGCCGCTGACGAAGCTCGCGGTTCTCCAGCACCGACAGGTAGGGGTGGGCGGTGAACAGGGTCAGCGTGATCAGGAACTTGCCCGCCAGCCCCCTGCCCTCGGCAGCCGCCGCAGCCGCGGAGATCTCCCCCGGGGTCAGCCCGGCGAGCTCCTCGACGGTGTCCACGACCACGGCGAGGTCGTTGGAGTCGGCCTGCGCCGCCTGCCCGAACGCCGCTTCCAGGCCGGAGATCTCCTGGTTGAGCTCTCGCAGCCGTGCCTTCTCCGCGGACCCCAGGGCAGCACCGGCGAGCACGAAGTCGCGGTGGTAGCGCTCGACCAGATAGCGGTCCTCGCCCTCCAGCTCGGCCCGCTTCTCATAGACCGCGTTCACCCGGGCGAAGAGCGCGTCGTCGAGGAGCAGCGCGTCGTGGTGGGCCGCAAGCCGCGGAGCGTACGCAGCATGGAGCTCCTCCAGATCGTCGTCGGAGTCCGCGGAGAGCAGCGAGAAGAAGACCCGTAGGACCCGGTCCAGCCGCTCGCCGGACCGCTCCAGGGCGACCAAGGTGTTCTCGAACGTCGGCTCCTCGGTGGAGGACGTGATCGCGGTGAGTGCGGCCAGCTGCTCGGCCATCCCCTGCTCGATCGCCGGGCCGTAGTCCTCGATCGAGATGTCCGCGAAACGGGGCAGGCGGTGGGGCAGGTCACTGGGCTCGAGTAGGGCGTCGATCACATCGCGCACGCTATCTGAAACAGCCCGCGGACGGCCCGCGGATATCGGCTACCTTGGCGTCATGGCCGATTTCGATGACCTGCTTGCCGCGAACCAGACCTACGCCGACACGTTCGACACCGGCGGCTTCGACGGTGTCGCCCACGCCGGAGTAGCGATCGTGACCTGCATGGACTCCCGCATCGAGCCGCTGGCCATGCTGGGACTGAGCCTCGGGGACGCCAAGATCTTCCGCAACCCCGGTGGCCGGGTGACCCCGCAGGCGATGGAGGCACTGGTGCTCGGCGTGCACCTCCTCAACGTCAAGCGCATCCTGATCGTGCCCCACACCCGCTGTGCGGTCGCCTCCAACACCGAGGCCGAGCTGCGTGCCAAGCTCGCCGAGTCCGCCGGTCAGGACGCGTCCTGGCTCCATCTGCACGTCGTCGACGACCAGGTCCGCGCGCTCGCCGAGGACGTCGCCAAGGTCCGCTCGCACCCGTTCGTCCCCGAGGACGTCAAGGTCGGCGGATTCATCTACGACGTCGACACGGGTCTGCTCAACCAGAAGATCTGACGCCGCGCACCCGCGAAGCGGGTCGAGATCTACCCCTGAAATGGCATGCGCCCCAACCACCTGTAGGCAAGAGTTGAGGCGTGAGCCTCACAGAACCGGCACAGCGTGAGATCGCCGCCCAGGCGATCGACCTGCACAAGACCTACGGCAAGGGCGCCGCAGAGGTCCGCGCGCTCGACGGCGTGAGCCTGGACCTCTACGCGGGGCAGTTCACCGCGATCATGGGTCCTTCGGGCTCGGGCAAGTCGACGCTGATGCACTGCCTGGCCGCGCTCGACAAGCCTACGACGGGCGAGGTGATCGTCGGCGGCCGCAAGCTCGGCAAGCTGCGCGACCGCCGCCTCACCTCGCTGCGGCGCGACAAGATCGGGTTCGTCTTCCAGGCGTTCAACCTGGTGCCGACGCTGACCGCGCAGGAGAACATCCTGCTGCCGCTCTCGCTGGCCCGGAAGAAGCCGGACCCGGGGTGGTTCGACCAGGTCATCGACACGGTCGACCTGCGGCCGCGGCTCTCTCACAAGCCGAGCGAGCTCTCCGGCGGACAGCAGCAGCGGGTCGCCTGTGCCCGGGCGCTGGTCTCCAAGCCCGACATCGTCTTCGCCGACGAGCCGACCGGCAATCTCGACTCCACCTCCGCCGCCCAGGTGCTCGACTTCCTGCGCCACAGCGTCGACGACCTGGGCCAGACCATCGTCATGGTCTCCCACGACCCGGTCGCCGCCTCCTACTGCGACCGGGTGATCTTCCTGGCCGACGGGCGCGTCGTCGACGAGCTGGCCAAGCCGAGCCGCGAGGAGATCCTGGCCCACATGGCCGACCTGCAGGCGCGGGCGATGGGCCTGGCTCCGATCGGCGAAGGCGCCTGAGGGTGAACGAGCGTCAGCGAGTGAAGCAAACAATCGGCACGCCGCCACGTCCGTACTCTGGCGCTTGCGCAACGGCGACGACCGGAGCGAGGTCGAGCGAGGGAGTGACCCCGCGAAGCGGGGAGGTGGCGGCGTGCTCCGGCTGACGCTGCGCAACCTCGCCGCGCACAAGGTGCGCCTGCTCATGTCGACGCTCGCGATCGTCCTGGGCGTGGCGTTCCTGGCTGGCGTACTCACCTTCTCGCACGGGCTCGACCGCACCTTCTCCGGGATCATCAACGGCTCCACGCCCGACGGGCAGGTACGCCCGGCCAACAGCGCGAGCTCGGCCGAGGCCAGCCGCCCCGGCAGTGGCGGCGCGGCCACGCTGGCACCGGCGGCCATCGAGAAGCTGCGTACGCTGCCGGAGGTCGCCCGCGCCGACGGCGTCGTCCAGGGCGCGGGGCTCTACGTGCTCGACACCGACGACAAGCTGGTCAGCAGCTCGGGTGCGCCGACGCTGGCGTTCAACCACACCGGAACCCCCAACCTGCTCGGCGAGCCGTCGCTCGAGCTCATCCGAGGGAGCTGGCCGACCGGGGACAAGGAGCTCGTCCTCGACGAGGCGACCGCGGAGAAGGCCGGCTACCAGGTGGGAGACTCCGTCACCCTGATCGCACCCCAGGGCGAGACCCGCCGCAAGGTCACCCTCACCGGCACCGCCTCCTTCAACGGCGGCGGCACCGCTGGGGCACAGCTGCTGATCTTCAGCACCGCAGGTGCCCAGAGCCTGTTCACCGACGGCAAGGACGTCTACTCCGGGATCTCGTTGACGGCCGCCCCCGGGGTCTCCCAGAAGGAGCTCGTCGAGGCCGCGGAGACGGTGGTCCCGAAGGGGTTCGAGGCCGTCACCGGCGACAAGATGGTCGAGGAGTCCGAGGACGCGATCGGCGAGTTCCTCGACGTGATCTCGGTCTTCCTGATCGTCTTCGCGGTGATCGCGGTCATCGTCGGCGCCTTCATCATCGTCAACACCTTCTCGATCCTGATAGCGCAGCGCTCCCGCCAGCTGGCGCTGCTGCGCGCCCTGGGGGCCTCCCGCCGCCAGGTCACCACCTCGGTGCTCTTCGAGGCGCTGGTGATGTCGCTGGTCGCGGCCACCATCGGCGTCCTCGCCGGCTGGGGGCTAGCCCACGGCCTGGCCGCCGCCTTCCGCCAGGCGGGGCTGGAGATCGCCTCCGACGTCCTCGTCCTCACCCCGCGCACCATCTGGATCTCCTACGCCGTGGGCGTCTGCGTCACGCTCGCCGCGGCCCTGCTCCCCTCCCGCCGGGCCGGAAAGGTCCCGCCGGTGGCGGCGATGCGCGAGGACACCCAGCCTCCGGCCAGATCCACCATCCTGCGTACGTCGGTGGGACTCGTCCTTCTTGTCGCCGGGCTCGCGATCGCTGCGGTGCCACGGATCGGGGTCCCGGAGATCACTCTTCCCGGCGGCTTCGACGTGCCGACGAGCCCGGCGCTGTGGGTGGGCGTCGGCGCCGGGATCTCGATCCTCTCGGTCGCCTGGATCAGCGCGTTCCTGGGCCGCCCTGTGCTGGCGGCGCTGCGTACGGTCTCGGGGGCGCTCTTCGGGATGACCGGAAAGCTGGCCGGCCAGAACGCGATGCGCGACCCACGGCGCACCGGCGCCACGGCGTCGGCGCTGATGATCGGCCTGGCGCTGGTCTCCCTGATCGGCGTGCTCGCCGCCTCGATGAACGCCTCCATCTCCGACGTGGTCGAGGAGCAGTTCAAGCCCGACCTGGTCGTGCAGAGCCCGACCTTCACCCCGTTCCCGACCTCGATCGGCGACGAGATGGAGAAGGTGGAGGGCGTCGCGACCGTCTCCCGTTCGCAGATCGCCCAGGCCGTCGTCGGCAAGGTGGACCTGCAGAACCCGAAGAAGAACGAGGTCGCGTTCCTCTTCGGCGTCGACGAGCACCTGCCACAGGTCTACGACCTCGACGTGCTCGAGGGCAGTGAGGACGTCAAGCCCGGCCAGGTGCTGGTCACCGACGAGGCCGCGAAGGAGCACAAGTGGCAGCTCGGCGACCGCATCGACCTCACCTTCGTCAGCGGGCGCCAGCAGCGCCCGCAGATCAGCGGGATCATCGCCCGGACCCAGGTCACCGGTGACATCACGGTACGCATCGAGGACCTCGTCGCGGCCAAGGTGCCGCGCGAGGACGCCTCGCTGAGCATCATGCTCGCCCGCGGAGCCGACCCGGCCGTCGTCCACGCCCGTCTCGACAAGCTCGTCGAGGACCGGCCGGTGGTCGCGGTGCAGGACAAGGACGAGTTCGCCGAGTCGATCAAGGGGCAGGTCAACCAGCTGCTCTACATGATCTACGGCCTGCTCGCACTGGCGATCGTGATCGCCGTGATCGGCATCGTCAACACCCTCGGCCTCAGCGTCATCGAGCGCACCCGCGAGATCGGGCTGCTGCGCGCCATCGGCCTCTCCCGCGGCCAGCTGCGCCGGATGATCACCCTGGAGTCGGTGACGATCGCGGTGCTCGGCGCGGTCCTCGGGCTCGCCCTCGGGGTGCTCTTCGGGGTGCTGCTGCGCGACGCGCTGCGCGAAGACCTCACCAGCCTGTGGGTGCCGCTCGACCAGCTGGCCGTCTTCATGGCGATCGCGGTGGTCGTCGGTGTCCTGGCCGCGCTCCTCCCGGCCATCCGCGCCGGGAGGGAAGACGTCCTCAAGGCCATCGCGTCGGAGTAGTGTGCCTCGGGTGAGCACCGAGCACTCCGTAGACCTGCCCGAACCCACCCTCCGCGTCAGCGAGCCGGAGACAGCCGCGGTCGGACTCCCCGGGGTGGCCCACTCGATGGAGTACGCGCTGCGCGAGATGGGCCCCAAGCGCAGCCTGCAGACGCTGCTCAAGGTCAACCAGGTCGGGGGCTTCGACTGCCCCTCGTGCGCCTGGCCGGACCCCGACCACCGCAAGGCGGCCGAGTTCTGCGAGAACGGCGCCAAGGCGGTGGCGTGGGAGGCGACCCGCAAGCGGGTCGACCGCGACTTCTTCGCGGCCAACTCGATCGCCTCGCTCAACGAGCGCGACGACCACTGGCTGGAGTCGCAGGGCCGGCTGACCGAGCCGATGTACGTCGCCCCCGGCGAGACCCACTACTCCCCCATCACCTGGTCCGACGCGATCTCGCTGATCGCCGACCGCATGCGCGCGACCGACCCCGACCGTTCGGTCTTCTACACCTCCGGCCGGGCGTCCAACGAGGCCGCGTTCGTCTACCAGCTGCTCGCCCGCCAGCTCGGCACCAACAACCTGCCCGACTGCTCCAACATGTGCCATGAGTCCAGCGGCACCGCGCTCGGCGAGGTCATCGGCATCGGCAAGGGCACGGTCACCTACGACGACCTCGCCGAACACTCCGACCTGATCTTCGTGGTCGGCCAGAACCCCGGCACCAACCACCCCCGGATGCTGACCGCGCTCGAGTCCGCCAAGGAGAACGGCGCCAAGGTCGTCTCGATCAACCCGCTGCGCGAGGCCGGAATGGGGCGGTTCCGCAACCCCCAGACCGTACGCGGCGTCACCGGCGTCGGCACCCAGCTCGCCGACGTCCACGTGCCCGTGCAGGTCAACGGCGACCTGGCGCTGTTCGCCGGGATCAACAAGCTGCTCGTCGAGCGCGACGCCATCGCGCACCCCTTCATCGAGGAGCACACCGACGGCTTCGAGGTCGCGGCGCAGGCCTGGGCAGCCATGGAGTGGGACGACATCACCCGGCTCAGCGGCATCTCCCGCGAGGAGATCGCGTCCCTGACCGACCTGGTCGAGTCCCGCGAGCGCGTCATCGTGTGCTGGGCGATGGGACTGACCCAGCACAAGAACTCGGTCGCCACGATCCGCGAGATCGCCTCGTTCCTGCTGCTGCGTGGCAACATCGGCAAGCCCGGCGCGGGCGCCTGCCCGGTCCGCGGCCACTCCAACGTGCAGGGCGACCGCACGATGGGCATCTGGGAGAAGCCGCCGGCGTGGTTCCTCGACGCGGTCGGTGCCGAGTTCGGCATCACACCGCCCCGTGAGGACGGCTTCGACGTCGTCGCTGCCATCGAGGCGATGCGCGACGGCGCCGTCGATGTCTTCCTCGCCCTGGGCGGCAACTTCGCCGCCGCGACCCCCGACACCGCCGTCACCACGGCCGCCCTGGCCAACGTCGGCCTCACCGTCCAGATCTCGACCAAGCTCAACCGCAGCCACCTCCACCACGGCCGCGAGGGCCTGATCCTCCCCTGCCTGGGCCGCACCGAGCGCGACGAGACCGGCGGCCGCGAGCAGTACGTCACCGTCGAGGACTCGATGGGCATGGTCCACGCCTCCTACGGCCGGCTGCTTCCCGGTTCGAAGGAGCTGCGCAGCGAGGTCGGCATCGTCTGCGCGATCGGCGAGGCGCTGTTCGGCTCGGATCAGGGCGTCGACTGGGCAACGATGGGCTCGGACTACTCCCGGATCCGCTGGCACATCTCCGCGGTGATCCCCGGGTTCGAGGACTTCGAGACCCGGCTGAAGGCACCCGGCGGCTTCGCCCTGCCCAACGGTCCCCGCGACTCGCGCAGCTTCAACACCGCGACCGGCCGAGCCCTGGTCACCGCCAACCCGCTGACCGCGGTCTCGGCTCCCCCGGGACACCTGCTGTTGCAGACGCTGCGCTCTCACGACCAGTTCAACACCACGGTCTACGGCTACGACGACCGCTACCGCGGCATCAAGGGCGGGCGACACGTCGTCTTCGTCAACCCCGAGGACCTCCGCGAGCTCGGCATCGCCGACGGCGACACCGTCGACATCGTCTCGGTCTGGACCGACGGCGAACGCCGCGCCGAGGGGTTCCGCGTCGTCGCCTACGCCACCCCGCGCGGCTCCGCCGCGGCGTACTTCCCGGAGACGAACGTTCTCATCCCGCTCGACTCCTACGCCGACGGCAGCCGCACCCCGACCTCGAAGTCGGTCGTCGTACGCCTCGACCCTCGNCACCGCCGGCGACGGCATGGACATCGTCGAGATCCTCCGCGACGTCTTGGACCTGTTCGAGACCGAGGCCGCCAACGGCCGCAAGGTCATCGAGGTCACCGGGACCGACCTGGCGGCGTTCTGCGACGCACGCCTGCCCGAACAGCACGACGCCTACCGCACCAAGCTCCGCGCCAACCTCAACGAGGTCGCCCAGAAGCTGGCATGACGTGGCGGGAAAACGTAAGAGCCCCGCTGGCGTCTCGGGTCACCAGCGGGGCAAGAACAATGTTGCCGCATCACCTAAGGGGTTGTCACCCCCTTTCGGCAAAATCTGCAGAATTTTGCATTGCAAGATCCTGGTGAGTCCGAAACGGCTTCACGCGGCACCCGTCAGATGACCGTCCCGACGTCCTTGGCGACGATGTTGTCCATCGCGCGTTCGGCGACGGCGGCGATGGTCATCGACGGGTTGCACGCTCCCGTGGTGCCGGGGATGAGCGCTCCGTCGAGCACGTAGAGGCCGTCCTGGCCCTGTACCCGGCCGTCGAGATCGCAGACGGTGCCCATGTTGGCGCCGCCGAGCGGGTGCCAGGTGCTGTTGACGATGGTGTTGGTGTCGATCAGGGCGCCGAGGCCGCCGCTGATCTTCGAGACCCGTTCGTGGATGGCGCGATAGCTCGCCGAGTCGCCACCGAAGGGGAAGCGCAGGCTCACCGAGTCGGTCAGCGAGCTGTAGCGGAAGCTGCCGCGGTCCGCGCTGACGCCGAAGCCGACCAGCATCGTGGCGCCCAGGTCGAGGCCGAGGGGGAGTGGTGGCACCGACGCCTGGATGACCGTGTTGGCCCTGGTCGGGTCGGCCCAGTCCTGGCTCTGGTAGACGACGGGCCCGCCTTGGGTGCCGGTGAGGTTCTCGTCGAAGGGGCGCCACATGTAGATCCGGTCGCCGTTGGTGCCCCAGCCCTGGCCGAGCTTCTCGGGAAGGTCCGGGATGGTGCCGGTCGCTGCGGCGCGGACCAGGAGCTTGCTGGTGTTGAGCGAGCCGGCCGCCATGACCAGTGCGCGGGTGGTCAGGATCTTCTGCTCCACCACGTCGCCGGCGTCGTTGGTGCGGTCGACGTGGACCTCCCAGCGGCCGTCGGCGGCCCGGGCCACGCTCGTCACGTTGTGACGGGTGGCGACCTGCACCAGGCCGGTGGCCTCGGCCTGCTCGATGTAGGTGACGTCGACGGAGTGCTTTCCGCCGTTGTTGACGCCGAGGGCGCAGTCGCCGTTGGTGTAGGACGGCGCCATCTCGCCGCGCAGCTCCGCGAGCGCGTAGGACCAGTCGATCGGCATCGGGATCTTCCGCAGGTCATAACCGGCGGCCTTCACGCGCTCGCCGAACGTACGCGAGACCCGGTAGTTGTCCGAGGCGATCAGCTCGTCGGGCGCGGTCGCGGCGCCGAGCATCTTGGCCACACGGGGGTAGTGGACCCGGTCCATGAGCTCGTAGTCGAGCTCGTTCGGGAACCAGGTGTTGAAGACCTCGGCCGAGGGCTGCAGAGTCATGCCCTGGTAGACCAGCGAGCCACCGCCGACGCCGGCCGCGCACATGGCCAGCATGTTCTGGCCGAGGACGGGCTCGAGGAGGCCGACGTACGGGCCGAAGTTCAGGGGAGTGCCGAGCAACTTCTGCAGGGGCTTGAGCGCCTCCGGCGCGGTGGTGTGGAACAGCACCCGCTTGTCGAGCGAGCGGATCGTCGGGAAGGTCTGCGCGTCCGGACCCGTCGGCCAGCGGCGGCCACGCTCGAGCACCGTGACAGGTACGCCGGCCTCGGCCAGCCGCAGCGCGGCCACCCCGCCACCGAACCCGGACCCGATGACGACCGCCCGGTGCTCCTCCCGTACCAGTCGTACGCGGCGGGGCGAGGTGGCTCCGGCCGGACCGGCGAGCAGGCCGGACGCCGCAGCACCGGCAGCGCCGGCAGCACCGGCCAAGAACGTACGTCGTGAGGCTGAGGACATGGTCAAGGGGACTCCCTCGGCTCGTGAATCGTCGGTTACTGCCGCGTAAGAGTTGACGAACGGGCCAAGTGTGTCAAGGTTCATAGCCCCGTTCTGGACAACTGTGTCCGGAACGCGACACGTCCCGGAGAGCCCGGCACAGCAACGCAGGAGGCGCAACCACAGCCATGTAGGCTGACCGCACTTCCAACAGTTAAGGACGATCTGAACCCCGATGGACGGACCGCAACCCGGCCAATATCCATGCCCGCTGAGTGATTCGCGGCCGTACCCGTCGAGGTTGGCGTGATGACCGAGGTTCTGTTCATCCTCCTGGCGCTGCTGCTGGTCGCCGCCTGTGGTGTGTTCGTGGCCGCCGAGTTCTCCCTGGTCACGGTCGACCACTCCCAGGTGGAGATGGCCGCCGAGCAGGGCGACAAGGGCGCCCAAGGCGTGCTCCGCGCGATGAAGGAGCTCTCCAGCAACCTCTCCGGCGCGCAGGTCGGCATCACCGTGACCAACCTCGGCATCGGCTGGATGTCGGAGCCGGCGATCGCCGAGCTGATCGACGCGCCGCTGCTCGCCTCCGGTCTGCCCGAGGGTGCGGTGGCGGGCGTCGCGGTGGCCATCGCGCTGACCCTCTCCACCATCGTCACGATGCTCTTCGGTGAGCTCGTCCCCAAGAACCTCGCGCTGGCCCTGCCCCTGGAGACGGCGCGCGTCACCCAGGGCCCGATGCGGGCCTTCACCCGGCTCATGCGCGGCCCGATCAAGGTGCTCAACGGCACCGCCAACGCCATCGTGCGCCGCCTGGGCATGGAGCCACAGGAGGAGCTCCGCTCGGCGCGCAGCTCGGCCGAGCTCTCCTCGCTGATCCAGCGCAGCGCCCACGAGGGCACCCTCGACGCCGACACCGCCGAGCTGATGGAGCGCTCGGTCGAGTTCGGCACCCGCACGGCGGGGGAGATCATGACCCCGCGCGTACGCGTCCACAGCCTCGACCACAACGACCGTGCCGAAGCGCTGATCGAGCTCACCCGGCGTACCGGCAACTCCCGCTTCCCGGTGCTCGACGACAACGAGGCCGTGGTCGGCACCGTGCACGTCAAGGCGGCCGTGGCCCTGCCGGTGCACGAGCGGCCCACGGCCAAGGTCAAGCACCTGATGGTGCCGCCGGTGGTCGTACCCGACTCGCTGCGCCTGGACCCGCTGATGGCGCTGCTGCGCGCCGAGGGGTTCCAGCTGGCCGTGGTGCTCGACGAGTACGGCGACCAGGCCGGCATCGTCACCCTCGAGGACGTGATCGAGGAGATCGTGGGCGATATCGCAGACGAGCACGACCCGCTCAGTGCCCGCGCGCGGCTGCGCCGCGACGGCGGCTGGTCGCTGTCCGGCCTACTGCGTCCCGACGAGGTCGAGGACATCACCGGTGTCGCACTGCCGGAGAGCGAGGACTACGACACCGTCGCCGGTCTGATGCTGAGCCTGCTGGGCCGCATTCCCGAGCCGGGAGCGAGCGCCGAGCTGACGGTGCCCGGCACTCCGCCGCCCGACTCCGACGATGACGACGTCTACGCGAGGTACGTGAAGCTGACCGTGGAGATCATGGACGGGCGCAGGATCGACCGGATCTCGATGCAGGTGATCGGCTGATGAGCACCACTATGGGACTCGTGCTCGGCCTGGTGCTGCTGCTCGCCAACGCCTTCTTCGTCGGCTCGGAGTTCGCCCTGGTCTCGGCCCGGCGCAGCCAGATCGAGCCCGCCGCCCAGGCCGGCTCGCAGATGGCCAGGATCACTCTGCGCGCGATGGAGAACATCAGCCTGATGATGGCCGGCGCTCAGCTGGGCATCACCGTCTGCTCGGTGCTCCTTCTGGCGATCACCGAGCCGGCGCTGGCCCACCTGCTCGAGCCCGGCTTCGACCTGATCGGGCTGCCCGAGGCGTTCCACCACCCGGTCGCCTTCGTGATCGCGATGCTCGTGGTCACCTACCTGCACGTGGTGGTCGGCGAGATGGTGCCGAAGAACATCGCACTCGCCGGCCCCGACAAGGCCGCTCTCGTCCTCGGTCCGGCCATCTACGCGGTCGTCTACGTGCTCCGCCCGATCATCGTCGCCTTCAACTACGCCGCCAACGTCTGCATCCGCGCGCTCGGCATCGAGCCCAAGGACGAGGTGAGCTCCGCCTTCACCCGCGCGGAGGTGGCCGCCATGGTCGAGGAGTCCCGTGGCGAGGGGCTCCTGGAGGAGGACGAGTACGGCCGCCTGGCCGGCGCACTCGGCTTCACCGAGAAGACGGTCGCCAAGGTCACCATCCCGATCTCCGACTGGACGATCGTGCCGCGCGGCGCCTCGGGTGCCGACATCGAGGCGGTGTGCGCCACGACCGGCTACAGCCGCTTCCCGGTCGCGGGCGACAACGGCGACCTGGTCGGCTACCTGCACATCAAGGACGTACTCGAGCCCGATGACGTACGCCGCCGGCAGCCCGTCCAGAACAAGTGGATCCGCCCGTTCGCGACGGTCACCCCCGACGACGCACTCCACGAGACCCTCGAGACCCTGCAGCGCCGCGGTGCGCACCTGGCCCGAGTCGTTCGTGAGGACGGCAGCACCATCGGGCTGGCGACGCTGGAGGACGTCATCGAGGAGCTGGTCGGCGAGATCCGCGACGCCGCCCACGCCGACGACTCAACGGCTACCGACTAGGGTTGGCTCGTGCCGCGTCTGGTGACAGAGGAGAGCCCGCAGATGCCCAACCGTCGATCCGGTGATCCCCGCCTGCAACATGGCCGGGACACGCGGCGACCGCGGGGCTCGGCCGACCGCAACCAGCCCGTGCTCGGCAAGCTGCTCAGCATCCTGCGGCTCGTCTACGCGCCGGTGATGCTGTGGGCGGTGATGATCGCCGAGGACGACACGATCGCACTGTCCGCGTTCGGTCTCGCGGTGGTCACCGACCTGCTCGACAGCTGGCTGAACCGCAAGCAGCTGGGCCGCCGCCGCTCGGGCGAGCTTCTCGACGTGGTGGCCAACACCGTCTTCGTCCTGGCCGCGACGCTCGCGCTCTGGCAGATCGACGTGATCCCGTGGCCGATCGCGCTGCTGGTGCCGCTGCGGCTCGTCGGCCTGCTGGCGATGATCCCGGCCCTGCGCAGCCGTGGGGTGCGTACGCTGCCCGTCCATCTCCTCGGCAAGGTGGCCGCCTTCTGCATGCTGGCCTCCTTCCCGCTGCTCTACCTCAGCCACGACATCCCCGAGACCCTCGACCTCGGCCTGGAGCCGAGCCTGCCCATCCAGGTGGCGCAGGCCTTCGGCTGGGCCTTCGCGCTGTGGGGGATCCTGCTGCTGTGGTGGAGCCTGGTCCTCTACGCCCAGGAGGCGCGGCGCCTGATGGCCACCACGCCGCCGCTGGAGAAGGGCGGGACGACCCGTGCCTGACGAGATCCCCGGTTCCGAGGACCTGCGGGCCTACGTCACCAAGCCACTGCTCGACCGCATCACCGACCAGGCGATCGACTCCGACTACATGGCCGCCGCCGAGCGGCGCGAGCCCTCGGGGGAGGAGCCGACGCGGCGTCGCCGGCCCGGCCTGTGGGCGATGGTGGTCGTCGGGCTCTTCGCGCTGCTGGCCACGACCGCCGCGGTGCAGACCTCCCGCAACGAGGACATCCGCCAGACCAGCAGGCAGGTCCTGGTCGACCGCATCGAGCAGCGCCAGGACCGGATCTCCGACCTGCACCAGCAGATCTCCGAGCTGCGTGAGAGCAACCAGAGCCGCGAGGCGGCGCTCAACGCGCTCGGCCTGCGGGCCGAGTCGGCCTCCTCGACCGCCGCGGCGACCGCGGAGGAGACCGGGTTCGCTCCGGTGACCGGCTCGGGGATCAGGATCACGATCGACAACGCCGCCGACGGCAGCGAGGGCGGCACCGTCCGCGACTACGATCTCGCCGTGATCGTCAACGGACTGTGGCAGGCAGGCGCGACCGCCGTCGCCGTCGACGGCCAACGGGTCACCCCGCGCAGCGGCGTGATCACCTCCGGTGCCACCCTCCGGATGAACGACGTCTCGCTCTCGCCGCCCTATGAGGTGTCGGCCATCGGCGACACGCGTACGCTGGCCGCACGCTTCGCCGAGACGGTCTCCGGCGCGATGATTCACACCACGACGCAGGACTACGGGATGCCCTACGACGTCGAGAACATCGACCGGCTCACCCTTCCCGCGGCGCCGCCTGATCTGCTGGAGTTGACCCACCTCGGGGCCAAGTCCAAGGACAAGGGCACCCAGGGCTCCGAGAAGCCCACCGAAAACACCGACGAAGACTCCGAAGAGAACAGCGAAGGGGACCGCGAAGAATGATCGCCGTCATCGGCCTAGTGATCGGCATCGTGCTGGGACTGTTCTTCCAGCCCGAGGTGCCTGTCGGCCTGGCGCCTTACCTGCCGATCGCCGTCGTCGCCGCGCTGGACGCCGTCTTCGGCGCGCTGCGCGCGTTCATGGACGGCATCTTCGACGACAAGGTCTTCGTCGTCTCGTTCATCAGCAACGTCGTCATCGCCGCCGGCATCGTCTACCTCGGTGACCGCCTCGGCGTCGGCGGCCAGCTGTCCACCGGCGTCATCGTCGTCCTCGGCATCCGCATCTTCACCAACGTCGCAGCCATCCGGAGGCACATCTTCCATGCCTGACCGGAAGAGGAGGCCACCGGCGAAGCGGACCCCGGCCAAGCGGACTCCTGCGAAGAAGGCACCGGCGAAGAAGCCAGCCGTGCCCGCGGAGGAGACCGTGACCGAGGACGTCGCTAAGCCCGAGGCCTCAGACGTCGGTACGCCGCCTGCTGAGCAGGCACCGGCGGAGTCTGCCGAGACGACCGACGCCGCCGAGAACGAGGAGCCGTCGGAGACGGACGCGCCCGACGAGGCTGAGTCCGATGAGGCTGTCGACGAGCCTGAGGAGCCGGTGGCCGAGGAATCGGACGACACCGAGGTCGCGGAGGACGAGCCGGTCGAGTCGACCGACAAGGCGGACGACGTCGAGCCTGCTGAGCCTGTCGAGTCGGCCGGGGCTGAGGAACCGGCCGCCGACGAGGTCGAGAAGGCCGACGAGCCCGCTGAGAGCACCGAGCCCGACGAGGTCGAGGACGCGGCTGAAGACGAGCAGGTCGATGAGGCCGACGAGGTCGCCGAAGCCGAGGAGCTGCCGAAGACCCAGAAGGCCGATGAGCCTGACGAGTCGGATGAGCCCGATGAGTCTGACGAGTCCGATGAGTCTGATGAGCCCGAGGAGGAGCCTGCGCCGCTGATCGGCCGGGCGCGGCTCTTCGACGCGCTCACCCACTTCCGGCGCGGCCAGGTGGCCGTGGCGGTCCTGCTCTGCGTACTCGGCTACGCCGCCGTGGTGCAGGTCCAGACGAACACCGAGGACTCGACGTACGCCGGTCTGCGCGAGCAGGAGCTGATCGACATCCTCTCCGGCCTGGCCGGCACGACGCAGAAGGCCCAGGAGCAGATCGAGGAGCTCGAGGCGACCCGTGACGAGCTCGAGGACCAGACCCTCCAGCAGCAGACCGCGCTGCAGCGTGCCGAGGACCAGGTCGACACGCTCCGGGTGATCGCCGGGACGGTGCCGGTCAGCGGTCCGGGCATCACGATCGAGATCGACCCCGGCGCCGACCCGATACGGCTGACCGCGCTCCTCGACCTGATCGAGGAACTGCGTACGAGCGGTGCCGAGGCGATGGAGGTCGAGGGGGCCGACGGCGAGGCCGTACGCCTGGTCGCATCGTCCTCGATCGAGGTCAGCCAGCCTGGCCAGGGACTCAACGTGGGCGGCGAGCTGATCAGCCCGCCCTACCGCCTCCAGGTGATCGGCCCGCCCGACACGCTGGCCGGCGCGATCGACTTCTACCAGGGCCCGCAGGACCAGCTCGAGGAGCAGGGCGCGGAGGTAAAGGTGGAGTCGGAGGAGAAGATCGACATCGAGTCGATTCACACCGTGTCCCGCTGACCGTTTCGTCGGTGGGTCGCAGTAGGGTTTCGACAACGGCTCGCGGGACGATCTCCCGCGGCCAGACCAGTACGCCTGATGAGGAGATGGCCGTGTACCCCGAGGACCTGAAGTACACCAGCGAGCACGAGTGGCTGCGCAACCCTGGCGAGACCGAGGGCTCCGTACGGATCGGGATCACCAACTACGCCCAGGACGCCCTCGGCGACATCGTCTACGTGTCGATGCCCGCCCTCGGCGACACGATCAAGTCCGGCGAGAGCTGCGGCGAGCTGGAGTCGACCAAGTCGGTCAGCGACATCTACGCGCCGATCTCCGGCGAGGTCGTCGCGGTCAACGGATCGCTCGACGCCACGCCCGAGCTGGTCAACGACGACCCCTACGGCGGTGGCTGGCTGTTCGAGGTCACGCCGTCCGATCCTGCCGAGCTGGAGAGCCTCCTCGACGCCGCGGCGTACGAGGCATCACTCGACGCCTGAGGCTATGCACTAAGAATTGGGCGCAGCCCAACCGAACACCTGGGCCGACCTGATAGGTTGCGGATACCATCCCTCAACGTTCACTTGAGGGTAGGTGCCCGGCCCTCGATGAACCTGGAGCTCAAAAATGTCCGTGTGCCCCGCTTGCGGCAGCCAGAACCCCGACGAAGCGCGGTTCTGCTCGCAGTGTGGCGTAAGCCTGACCGGGACCGACCAGACCTCGACGATTCAGCTCGGGGCTGACGCCGACACCTCTGACCGGGTGCTGAGCCCGGTCGAGGCGGCCACCGTCGAGGCCCTGCCGCGGGGCAACGGCATGCTCGTCGTGCAGCGTGGTCCCGGTGCCGGAAGCCGCTTCCTGCTCGACCAGGACACCGTGGTCGCGGGTCGTCACCCGGACAGCGACATCTTCCTCGACGACGTCACCGTCTCGCGTCGCCACGCGGAGTTCGCGCGCACCGGCGACACCTTCGAGGTCTCCGACGTCGGCAGCCTCAACGGCACCTACGTCAACCGGGACCGGATCGAGAAGGTCGTCCTCAAGGACGGCGACGAGGTCCAGGTCGGCAAGTTCCGGCTCGTCTTCTACGCCGGACACGAAGGGGCGTAGCCGATGGCCGCCGCCGCGATGCCTGACCCACAACGGCCGGCTAGCGACTCGGGGGAGCGGCTCAACATCGGGCAGGTCCTGGATCAGCTGCGTCCGGACTTTCCCACGGTCACCATCCCGAAGATCCGGTTTCTCGAGGACAAGGGACTGATCAAGCCGGAGCGTACGCCCGCGGGCTACCGCAAGTTCTCCCGCCGTGATGTGGAGCGGCTGCGCTATGTCCTGAGGATGCAGCGCGACCACTACCTGCCGCTCAAGGTCATCGGTGAGCACCTCGACGCGATCGACCGCGGCCTCGAGCCGCCGGCGATCGAGGCGACCGTGCCAACGGTCCCGACAGTGGCCCTGACGCCCAGTGGCGCGCCGGGGGCGGAGTCGTTCCGGCGTACGGACAACATGCGGATCTCGCGACGCGAGCTCCTCAAGGTGGCCGAGGTCGACGACGCGCTGCTGACCGAGCTGGAGAAGATGGCGCTGGTGGTGCCGCTGCGCAGCGGTCACTACGACACCGACGCCCTCGCGATCGCGCGCACGGCCAAGGAGCTGGCCGAGTTCGGCATCGAGCCTCGTCACCTGCGCGGTATGAAGGCCGCCGCCGACCGCGAGGTCGGTCTCATCGAGCAGATCGTGGCGCCGCTGCGGCGCCCCGGGAACGCCGGAGCGCAGGGCCGGGCAGAGGAGATCGGCAGCGAGATCGCCTCGCTGGCGGTCCGTATGCACGCCACCTTGGTGAAGTCGGGACTGCGCGACCGCTGACTCGGTTCATGTCGCCGGTCAACCGGGCTGCTGTCGCGACCCGGAGACGGGTAGGGTGGATGTCATGCGCGAGGTCGATGTGCTCGGAGTCCGAGTGGAGATGCCCTCCAACCAGCCGATCGTGCTGTTGCGCGAGGTGGCGGGTGAGCGATACCTGCCCATCTGGATCGGCGCGGTGGAGGCGACCGCCATCGCCTTCGCCCAGCAGGGCGTGGTGCCGCCGCGGCCGCTGACCCACGACCTCCTCAAGGACGTGCTCGAGGCGACCGGCAACGAGCTCACCGAGGTGCAGATCACCTCGGTCACCGACCGCGTCTTCTACGCCAA
Organism: Nocardioides sp. YIM B13467; assembly: GCF_042788075.1. NCBI lineage: Bacteria > Bacillati > Actinomycetota > Actinomycetes > Propionibacteriales > Nocardioidaceae > Nocardioides > Nocardioides sp. YIM B13467. The sequence continues at coordinate 2,772,747 of NZ_JBHZPJ010000046.1, read as the reverse complement.
CCTGGTCTTCGCCTCGGGTGTCGAGGTGAGCGCGCGGCCCTCGGACTCGATCGCGCTGGCGCTGCGTACGGGGACCAAGATCGTGGTCTCCGACGAGGTTCTCGACGAGGCCGGGCTCGCTGTCCCGGCCGAGCAGGAGGACGAGATCGAGAAGTTCCGCGAGTTCCTCGACGAGATCACGCCCGAGGACTTCGAGTCCCACTAGGGCTGGATCACTCGCTCAGCGCGAGCATCGCCTTCTCATCGATCGTGTCTGCCTCCGCCTGGTAGACGATCATGCGCTGACCGCCGGTGCGGGCCAGCTGCATGACCTCGTAGGTGAGCGTCATCCGGCCCACCCGCGGATGCTCGAAGGTCTTCGTGCCGCCGCTGCGCTCACACACGTCGTAGAGCTCCCAGATCGCGGCGAACTCGGGCGACTTGAGCAGGAGCTCGCCCACCAGCGCGGCCAGGCGGGGTGAGTCGACGTCGGTGCCGCCGACGGCGCGCAGGTTGGCGACCGAGCTGGTCACCGTCTGGTGCCATGGGTCGAGCAGGTGTCGCCCGATCGGGTCGAGGAAGAGGTAGCGGGTCAGGTTCCGGTGCTCCCGCGGGCCGTCCCAAAGACCCGGGTAGAGCCGCCGGGCCGGCCGGTTGGCCGCCAAGATGTCGTTGTGCCTGCTGAACACGAAGGCGGGCAGCGGGCGCAGCGTCTCGAGCATGACGAGCACCGAGGGACGTACGGTCGTGTCGGTCGTCGCCTGCGGCACGCTGACGCGTCCCGAGGCGACCTCGGCCAGCTCGTGCAGGCGCTGATGGGCATCGCCGGTGAGGCGCAGTGTGCGAGCCAGCGAGTCCAGGACGGCCGTCGACGGGTTGGTCTCCCGTCCTCGCTCCAGCCGGGTGTAGTAGTCGACCGACACGCCCGCGAGAGCAGCGAGCTCCTCGCGTCGCAGCCCAGGAGTACGCCGCACGCCGGTGCCGGCGGGCAGACCTGCCTCCTCCGGGGTCACCCGTGCTCGGCGGGCGCGCAGGTAGCGCCCCAGCTCGGTCGCAGCCATGTCGCTCATCCCTACCAGTGTGCCGCAGGTCCGGCTCGGGTGAGGGGCCGTGTCACACCCACCCCTGGCGACACCCCGGCGTCGCGCGGTCTGCCTCTGCGCGCGAGGCGAGACCAGACTTTCGGGGACAACGACCTGGAGGAGGAGCACGATGACCGCAGTTGCCCACGAGGTGCCGAGCGGAGGCCCGGCAGCGGCGCCGGCGGGGAGCGTTCGAGCGCTGCTCGCCGCTCTCCTGGGGTTCACGGTGATCACCGTCGACGTCTCCGCGGTCAACATCGCGCTGCCCTATCTGCACCGGGACCTGGGTGGCGGGATGGCCGGGCTGCAGTGGGTCGTGGACGCGTACACGCTGATGTTCGCGGCGCTGATGCTCTCGGCGGGCGCGGTGACCGACCGCGTCGGACCGGTCCGGGCCTACGCCCTGGGGGTGGTGCTGTTCACCGTCGCCTCCGTGGCCTGCGCGGCCGCTCCGGTGATGCCGGCACTCATCGCGGCGCGGGTGCTCCAGGGTGCTGCCGCCGCGCTGGTGATGCCGGCGTCGCTGGCGCTGGTGCGGGTGGCGTACGACGACGCGCGGGCCCGGGGTCAGGCCATCGCCGTGTGGACCGTCGGCGGATCGGCGGCGATGGCGCTGGGTCCGGTGGCCGGAGGCCTGCTCAGCGAGTACGCCGGCTGGCGCTGGGTGTTCCTGGTCAACGTCCCGGTCGGGATCCTCATCGTGGCCCTGCTGGCCGGTCTGCGGATCCGGGCGGTGCGGCGCCGGTCGCCGCTCGACCTCCCTGGCCAGGCGCTCGCCGTGGTCGCGCTGTCGGCTCTGACGTACGCCGTCATCGAGGCCGGCCACGGCGGCTGGCACGCGGGCGCGCTGCTCGCGGCGGCGATATCGGTCTCGGCGGCGGGTGCCTTCGTCGTGGTCGAGCACCGCTCCGCGGCGCCGGTGCTGCCGCTCGGCCTGGTGGCTCGGGGCAGGGTGGCGGTCGCGCTGGTCTCCGGGTTCGGTATCAACTTCGGGTTCTACGGTGGGATCTTCCTGCTCGGGCTCTACTACCAGCAGGTGCGGGGCTGGAGCGGTGCCGAGGCGGGGCTGATGTTCGTCATCCCGGCGGCCATGACCACCTGCGCCAACGTCGTGGCGCCGCGCCTGGCGTACGTCGTGGGCCGGCACCCGCTCATCGTCGGCGGCCAGCTGATCCTCGCGGTGGGGATGCTCGCCCTGATCCCGCTCTCGACGACCACGCCGGTCTGGCTGGTCCTGGTGCTGCTCGTCCCGCTCGCCACCGGCGGCGCGCTGGCGATCACCCTCGTCACCGCCGACCTGATCGATGCCGTCGAGCCCGCCCGGGTGGGTGTCGCCACCGGCGCGCTGAGCACGTTCCGGCAGACCGGCGGCGCGATCGCGGTCGCCGTCTTCGGTGGTCTGGGTGCCGGTGCGACCGGGATCCTCACCCTTTCTGGGATGCAGGCATGTCTCCTCGTCGGAGCCGGCGTGCTGGTGCTGACCGCACTGATTGCGACCGCCAGGCGCCGAAAGGCTAAAGCTCTACTTGAGGGTTAGCCCCGACGACACGCCGGAGGGGGTTCTTTGACCAGGGCCCTTGCGGCGCTTACCTTGTAGTTGTCTCTGTTGTAACTCCAACGATGTGGTCCCCCCGCCGCAGCCGTTCATTCCCCGAGTGGAGTTACGCACAACGGAGTAGACGATGGAGGACATCGTGTTCGACCACGAGCAGAAGCCCGGCCACGGCGCCGACGACGCGCAACGCGCGGCGGAGCAGGCTGACGAGCAGGGCCTTCTCTTCACCGACGATGTCTCGCCCCTGCCGAGCGACACCGGTTACCGCGGGCCCACGGCCTGCAACGCTGCGGGGATCAGCTACCGCCAGCTCGACTACTGGGCTCGCACCGGTCTCGTCGAGCCGAGCGTGCGCGGGGCCACCGGTTCCGGCACCCAGCGGCTCTACTCCTTCCGAGACATCCTGATCCTCAAGGTCATCAAGCGGCTCCTCGACGCCGGCATCTCACTGCAGCAGATCCGCGCTGCCGTGCAGCACCTGCGTGAGCGGGGCACCGACGACCTGACCCGCGTCACGCTGATGAGCGATGGCGCCTCGGTCTACGAGTGCACCAGCAACGACGAGGTCATCGACCTGCTCCAGGGCGGGCAGGGCGTCTTCGGCATCGCGATCGGTGGCGTCTGGCGCGAGATCGAGGGCACGCTCTCCGAGCTCCCCAGCGAGCGTACGACCGAGGACGGCGAGCAGGTCGCCTCTGTGTCCGACGAGCTCTCCGCCCGCCGCGCGGCGCGCAACGCCGGGTGACGTAAACCTCACGTAACACTCGACCCCGAGGTCCCGCAGAGGCGGGGCCTCGGGGTCGAGTCGTTTATGCTGGTGGTGCTGACCATCCCGCACGGGAGAGCTCCTCTCGAAGGGGCGCCGAAGGGGCAATTCCTCCCCGGAAACTCTCAGGCATCCACGACTGTGCGGACCAGGCAACTCTGAAGCGGCGCAGATGCGGTGACAGAGGGGGAGGGCGTACGAGTTGTCTTAGATGCCCTCAGGAGCCACTGTGTCCGACACGCCCACTCTGTCCGAGCTCGACGCCGCCTCCCCGTTCGTGGAGCGCCACGTCGGACTCTCGGCCGCCGACGAGGCGACCATGCTCGCGCGGCTCGGGTACGACTCGGTAGCAGCGATGATGGACGCCGCCGTCCCGGCCGGGATCCGCTCGATCGAGTCGCTGGACCTGCCGGCCGCGCTGAGCGAGGCGCAGGTCGCCTCGCTGGCGCGGGAGATCGCGGCCTCCAACAAGCCCGGCGAGGCGATGATCGGACTCGGCTACCACGCCACCGTGACGCCGCCGGTGATCCGTCGCAACGTGCTCGAGGACCCGAGCTGGTACACCGCCTACACGCCCTACCAGCCCGAGATCTCCCAGGGCCGCCTCGAGGCGCTCATCAACTTCCAGACCATGGTCGGCGACCTGACCGGCCTGCCGGTGGCCAACTCCTCGCTCCTGGACGAGGGCACCGCGGCCGCCGAGGCGCTCGCGCTGGTGCACCGGGCCAACCGCAAGGTCTCCCAGAAAAATGGCGGGGCTCCGTTCGTCATCGACGCCGACGCCCTGCCGCAGTCGATCGAGGTCGTGAAGGTGCGCGCCGAGGCGATGGGCCTCGAGGTCGTCGTGGCCGACCTCTCGCAGGGCCTGCCCGAGGGCGACGTGATCGGCGTGCTGGTGCAGTACCCGGGCGCCTCCGGTCGCGTGCCCGACCTCAAGCCGGTCATCGAGGCCGCCCATGAGCGGGGCGCGCTCGCCGTCGTCGCCGCCGACCTGCTCGCTCTCACCGTCCTCGAGGCGCCCGGCACCCTCGGCGCCGACGTCGTGGTCGGCTCGACCCAGCGCTTCGGCATCCCGCTCTTCTACGGCGGCCCGCACGCCGGCTACATGGCCGTCCACGAGGGGATCGAGCGGCACCTGCCCGGTCGTCTCGTCGGCGTCTCCGTCGATGCCGAGGGACGGCCTGCGTACCGTCTCGCGCTGCAGACCCGCGAGCAGCACATCCGCCGGGAGAAGGCGACCTCCAACATCTGCACCGCCCAGGTGCTGCTGGCCGTCGGCGCCTCGATGTACGCCGTCTACCACGGCCCCGACGGGCTGCGGACGATCGCGACCCGGACCCACCGCTACGCCGCAGTCCTGGCCGCTGCGCTCAAGTCGGCCGGGCTCCCGCTGGTCTCGGAGACATTCTTCGACACGCTGGGTGTGACCGTCCCCGGTCGGGCGGCCGATGTCGTCACCGCGGCGCGTCGTCTCGGCGTACATCTTCGTCTCGTGGACGCCGACACCGTCGGCATCTCGACCTCGGAGGCGACGACTCGCTCGACCCTGTCGGCCGTGCTGAACGCCTTCGGCGTCTCGGGTGCGGACCTGGACGAGATCGACCGCACCACGGCCAGCGCGCTGCCTGACGGGCTGCTGCGCACCACCGACTACCTCACCCACGAGGTCTTCAACGCGCATCACAGCGAGACCCAGATGCTGCGCTACCTGCACAAGCTCGCCGCGCGTGACTACGCGCTCGACAAGGGCATGATCCCGCTCGGCTCGTGCACCATGAAGCTCAACGCGACCACCGAGATGGAGCCGATCTCGCTGCCTGGCTTCGCCGACCTGCACCCGTTCGTGCCCGCCGAGGACGCCGCCGGCTACACGCGTCTGGTCGGGGAGCTGGAGGGGTGGCTGGCCGAGGTCACCGGCTACGACGAGGTCTCCATCCAGCCGAACGCCGGCTCACAAGGTGAGTTCGCCGGCCTGATGGCGATCCGCGGCTACCTGGACGCCCAGGGCCAGGGCCACCGCAAGATCTGCCTGATGCCTTCCTCCGCGCACGGCACCAACGCCGCCTCGGCCGTGATGGCCGGGATGAAGGTCGAGGTCGTGAAGTCGTCCGAGGACGGCACCGTCGACCTCGACGACCTGCGGGCGAAGCTCGACGCCCACGGCGAGAACGTCGCCGCGATCATGGTCACCTACCCCTCGACGCACGGGGTCTACGAGGAGGGCATCACCGAGGTCTGCTCGCTGGTGCACGAGGCCGGCGGTCAGGTCTATATCGACGGCGCCAACTTCAACGCGCTCCTGGGCTACGCCAAGCCCGGCGAGTTCGGTGGCGACGTCTCCCACCTGAACCTGCACAAGACCTTCTGCATCCCGCACGGCGGTGGTGGTCCGGGCGTCGGTCCGGTCGCGGTCCGCTCCCACCTGGCGCCCTACCTGCCCTCGCACTCCCTGCACCCGGACACCTCGAAGCGCTCGGGCATCGGCGCCATCTCGGCGGCACCGTACGGCTCGGCCGGCATTCTCCCGATCTCGTGGGCGTACGTCCGGCTCATGGGCGCCGAGGGTCTGACCCGGGCGACGTCCGCCGCGGTGCTGTCGGCCAACTACGTGGCCTCGCGCCTCAACGAGCACTTCCCGGTCCTCTACCGCGGCGAGACCGGGCTGGTCGCGCACGAGTGCATCCTCGACCTGCGGCCGATCACCAAGGAGACCGGTGTCACGGTCGACGACGTCGCCAAGCGGCTCATCGACTACGGCTTCCACGCCCCGACGATGTCCTTCCCGGTCGCCGGCACGCTCATGGTCGAGCCCACCGAGTCCGAGGACCTCGGCGAGCTGGACCGGTTCATCGACGCGATGATCGCGATCAAGGGCGAGATCGACCGGGTCGCCTCGGGTGAGTGGACCGCCGAGAACTCGGTTCTGCGCGGTGCCCCGCACACCTCTCGTGCCCTCGTCGGCGACTGGGACCGTGCCTACTCCCGCGAGGAGGCCGTCTTCCCGCGCGGCATCGACCCCGACAAGTACTGGCCGCCGGTGGCCCGTATCGACANGACCCCCCGCCTTCGTGGTGCTTTCCGACTATCCCTCGGCGATAGCGTCCAGACGCTTGACGGTGGCCTCGAACTCGGCGATGAGGTCGGCCATGACCGCGGCGACGGGGCGTACCTCGTTCATCCGGCCGACGATCTGCCCGACCGGCATCGCGACGACGTCGGGATCCCCGGCGGCGTTGATCCGGTTGTGGGCGTCGGAGACGAGCAGGTTCTGCAGCGGCATCGGCAGCGGCGCCGGTGAGCCCTCGGCCTCCCAGGCGTCGGTCCACTTCGACTTCAGCAGCCGGGCGGGCTTGCCGGTGTAGATCCGCATCCGGCGGGTGTCTGCGGACGTGGCGCGGGTGAAGGCACTCTCCCAGCCGGCGTGGGTGTTCAGGTTGCGGTACTCCGAGGTCCCGAGCCAGATGGAGCCGGTCCAGACGCCCTGCGCACCGAGCGCCAGCGACGCGGCGATCTGACGGCCCGAGCCGATCCCGCCGGCACCCAGCACCGGCACGTCCGGCCCGACCGCGTCGACGATGTCGGGCTGGAGCACCATCGAGGCGATCTCCCCGGTGTGCCCGCCGGCCTCGTAGCCCTGGGCGACGATGATGTCGACGCCGTTCGAGACGTGCGACACCGCGTGCTTCGGGGCACCCGCGAGGGCGGCCACCTTGACCCCGTGCTCATGGGCCTTCTCGATCACGTCGTTGGGCGGGGTGCCGAGCGCGTTGGCGATCAGCACCGGCCGGTGCTGCAGCGCGACGTCGACGTGTGAGCGCGCGGTCGAGTGCAGCCAGCCGAGCACGCCCTCGCGCCCCTCCCCCTCCGGCAGCGGCGGTACGCCCAGGGCGAGCAGCGTCTTGTCGACCCACTCGGTGTGCTCCGCCGGGATGTAGGCCGACAGGTCCGTCGAGGTGCCTTCGGTCGGCACCTTCATCGGCATGACCACGTCGACGCCGTAGGGCTTGCCGTCGGTGTTCTCGTCCATCCACGTCAGGGTGCGGTCGAGCTCCTCGGCGTCGTTGAAGCGTACGCAGCCCAGCACGCCCAGCCCGCCGGCCTTGGAGACCTCCGCGGCCACGTGCTCCGATGGGGTGAAGGCGAAGATCGGGTAGTCGATCCCGAACGCCTCGCACAGTGCCGTACGGATCATGCCTTTGCTCCTTCGGGGTCCTGCTCTGTTGCGGTCGCTTGGGTGGCCAGGGCGATCTCCTTGGCCTTGGGGTACTGGGCCTTGCCCGTGGCATTGCGGGGCACCTCGTCGACGATGGTCAGGGCACGCGGCAGCTTGTAGCCGGACAGGTGAGCACGCAGGAACGTACGCAGCCCCTCCAGCTCGATCGTCGCGCCCGGTCGCGGCTGGACGACCGCGGCGACGGCTTGGCCGTAGCGCTCGTCCGGGATGCCGACGACGAGCGTGTCGTAGACGTCGGGGTGCGCCTTGATGGCGGCCTCGACCTCCTCGGGGTAGACCTTCTCGCCGCCGGTGTTGATGCAGTTGGAGCCTCGTCCGAGGAGGGTGAGGCGGTTGTCGGTCTCGATCCGGGCGTAGTCTCCCGGGATCGCGTAGCGGATGCCGTCGATCTCGACGAAGGTCTTCGCCGACTTCTCGGGGTCCTTGTAGTAGCCGACCGGCACATGGCCCTTGCGGGCGGTGCGGCCGATCTTGCCGACGTCGGTGGCGAGGTCGAGCGGGTGGCCGTCGTCGCCGATCACAGCGGTGTGGGCACCCGCGGTCACCACGGGGCCGTCGGTCGAGAGCGCGGAGGCGTCCTGCAGCCCGGTGCCCTGGAAGCCGGTCTCGGTCGAGCCGATCGAGTCGGTGAAGACCGCGTTCGGGAAGGCCCTCATCCAGCGTTCCTTGACCGACTTGGAGAAGATCGCGGCGCTGGAGGCGATGGCGAACAGCGACTGGCCGTCGAAGCTCTGCCCGTTGCCGGGACCGGCCTCGTACGCGTCGATGAGCGGCACCGCCATCGCGTCGCCGGTCATGAACATCATCTGGACCTTCTCGCGGTCGACGATCTCCCAGGTGCGTACCGGGTCGAACTTGGGCTCCAGGATCGTCACCTGGCCGGCGAAGAGGTGCATCAGCAGGCTTGCCTGGGCACCGCCGTGCATCAGCGGGCTGAGCGGCAGGGTGATGAGCCCGTCGCCGGCGGCCTGCTTGGACTGGTCGTACTCCTCCAGCGGTACGCCCGTCATGAAGTCGATGCCGCCGCCGAGCACGCGCCAGAAGTCCTCGTGGCGCCACATCACGCCCTTGGGGAAGCCGGTGGTGCCGCCGGTGTAGATGACGTGGATGTCGTCGGGGCTGCGCTCGCCGAAGTCTCGCGCGTCGGACTGCCCGGCCTGGGCCTCTTCGAGCGTGACGCCGCCGAACGGGCTCAGGTCGGAGTCGTCGTGGGGCTCGAGCGGGTTGGGGACGGCGACGAACGTCGTCAGCCCCTCCAGCTTCGGGGAGACCTCGGCGACCAGCGGCGCGTAGACGCGGTCGTGGACCAGGGCCTTGAGGTCGGCGTTGCCGAAGAGGTACTCCAGCTCGCCGGCGACGTAGCGGTAGTTCACGTTGATAGCCACGGCACGGATCTTGAGGATCGCGAGCAGGGCGATGACGTGCTCGACGGAGTTCTTGGAGTAGAGCCCGACGTGATCGCCCTTCCCGATCCCCTGGCCGGCCAGGTAGTGGGCCAGCTTGTTGGACTCACGCTCGAGCTCTGCGTAGGTCACTTTGCGGTCGCCGACTTGGACCGACACCTTCTCAGGCGCGGCGTCGACGGCGTGTTCGAAGAGGTCAGCAAGGTTCAGCGCCATGACTGCGAGACTAGAACACGTTTCAGTTTTCCGCTAGGGTCTGGTGTTATGCCGATCACAGAAACTTCTGCTCAGCCGCACGCGATCGTCGAGCAGGACGGCCACAAGCTCATCGTCACGATGAACCGTCCCGAGCGCCGCAACGCCCTCTCCTCCGAGATGCTGCGGATCATGGAGGACGCCTGGGACCGGGTGAACTCCGACCCCGAGATCCGGGTCTGCATCCTGACCGGCGCGGGTGGCTACTTCTGCGCCGGGATGGACCTGAAGAAGGCCGACGAGAAGCCGCCCTCGGAGTCGTTCGCGGAGGGCTTCGACCCGTCGGTGATCAAAGGCCTGCTCAAGGGCTTCCGGCTCACCAAGCCGCTGATCGCGGCCGTCGAGGGCCCCGCCATCGCCGGCGGCACCGAGATCCTGCAGGGCACCGACATCCGGGTGGCCGGCGAGTCGGCCAAGTTCGGCGTCGCCGAGGCCCGCTGGTCGCTCTACCCGATGGGCGGCTCCGCGGTCCGTCTCCCCCGTCAGATCCCCTACACCGTCGCCGCCGAGCTGCTGCTGACCGGGCGTACGCTGCTCGCCCCCGAAGCCAAGGAGCTCGGCCTGATCGGCCACGTCGTCCCCGACGGCACCGCGCTCGAGAAGGCCCACGAGCTCGCCGACATGATCGCCGCCAACGGGCCTCTGGCCGTCCAGGCGATCCTTCGCACCATGCGCGAGTCCGAGGGCAAGCACGAGGAGGAGGCCTGGGCCGACGACGCCAAGGTCGGCGCCGCCGTCTTCGCCTCCGAGGACGCCAAGGAGGGCCCCAAGGCCTTCCTGGAGAAGCGCAAGCCCGAGTTCAAGGGACGCTGAGGCTCAGACCCTGTCCTTCGAGACGTACGCAGCCCCTGGCAGCATCCGCGGAAGCAGCCCCCGCCGCAGCACCAGCAGCAGATGGGCGCCGAGCGCGACGAAGAACGCGATGTGGGCGGCGATGTGCAGCGCGACCAGGTCGTCGGAGACCGCCACCAGCGCGAGGCCGGTGAGCGGGACGACGAACATAAGCGAGAGCAGCATCCGCTCGGTGACATGGGCCAGCCGCCGGTCGGCCGCGGTGAGTCGCGGGGCCCACGGGGGTAGCGGGGCGACCATGCGCCAAGCGACCCGAAGACCGCCGAGAAGCAGGACGGCCAGGCCGAGCAGGATGTGCAGCTCGGGCAGGCTGATGCCGTCGACGCCGATGCTTCCGCCCCACAGGTCGGACCACGCAGCGCCGAGCGAGCCCTCGTCGCCGACCCGGGCTTCGCAGGCCTCCTCGAGGCGGTCGATCTGCTCCTCCTCCGCGTCGGAGGTGTCACCGCCGCTGCGGTCCTCCCCCGACGGGTCGCAGTCGGTCTCTGTCGACATGGCATAGCCGACCGCGAACTGCAGCACGAAGGCAGCGACGGTCAGCCAGTGCAGGGTCTTGGCGAGGACCCCATAGCCCGTTGCCGACGCGCCTGACATCAGGAGGCAGCGTAGCGGGAGCGCCGAGCTCATCGTGTCGGATCGGCAGGATCTCGATCGTGGTGTTGGTGAGCGCCGCCGTCCGCGGTGCCTGACCACCACCAGGAGGATCCATGTCCAGCACCTCACGCACACCCGTCCGTCTGTCCATGTCGATGACCCTGGACGGGTTCGTCACCGGCCCTGACGATCGCCACGGACAGGGGCTCGGCCGGGACGGCGGGCGGATATTCGATTGGCTCGACGACCGTCATGGTGCCGGCGTGAACGGCGACGTCTTCCGCGAATACCTCGCCACGGGGGCGCTGATCTCAGGGCGGCGTACGTATGAGCTGGCCGACCGCTGGGGCGGCGACCACCACGACGGCGTGCCGATCCACGTGCTCACCCATCATCCCGACGACGTCCCGCCGGGCAGCGCCCGCTACTTCACCGACGTCGACCGGTGCGCCGACGAGGCTCGGCAGGCGTCCGGCGACAAGGCCGTCATGGCACACGGCGCCGGCGTCGCCCAGTCGCTCCTCGCCGCGCGGCAGCTCGACGAGATCGAGATCCATCTGGTGCCAGTGCTCCTCGGCGCCGGCCGCCGCCTCTTCCCCGACGACGGCGTCGGGCCCGTCGAGCTCGAGCTCACCCGGCGCCTCGAGGGGCGCGGAGTGACCCACCTGCGGTACGCGGTGCGCTACCCCTGACGTACGTCACTGCGAGAAGCGGGCGCGGAGGGCCTTCTTATCCGGCTTGCCGAGGGCGGTCATCGGGATCGCGTCGATCTCGATGACCGACTTGGGTGCGTGGACGGAGCCCTTCCGCTCCTTGACCAGGGCCTGGATCTCGGCGACGACCTCGTCCGAGAGGACGGCGTCGGGACGAGGGACGACCACGGCGGTGACTGCCTCGCCGAACTTCTCGTGCGGGGTGCCGATGACGGCGACCTGGGCGACCGCGGGATGGGTCGCGATGACGTCCTCGACCTCACGGGGGAAGACGTTGAAGCCGCCGGTGACGATCATGTCCTTGGTGCGGTCGACGATGTACCAGAACCCGTCCTCGTCCTCCCGGGCGACGTCGCCGGTGTGCATCCAGCCGTCCCTGAATGTTGCCGAGGTCTCGTCCGGAAGCTGCCAGTAGCCACCGGAGAGCAGCGGTCCGGCGACGCAGATCTCGCCGGGCTCGCCAGGAGCGACCTGCTGGCCGTCCGCGTCGAGCAGGGCCGTACGGACCAGCGCGGACGGCCGGCCGCAGGAGGTGAGCCGATGGGTGAGCGGCTTCCCGTCGGCGTCGACATGGTCGCCCTTGGCGAAGTAGGTGATCGCCATCGGCGCCTCGGACTGGCCGTAGTACTGCGCGAAGATCGGCCCGAACCGCTCGATCGCCTCCGCCAGGCGCACCGGGTTGATCGCGGACGCGCCGTAGTAGACGGTCTCGAGCGACGACAGGTCGCGGGTGCGGGAGTCCGGGTGGTCGAGAAGCGCGTACAGCATCGTCGGGACCACCATGAGAGAGGAGATCCGCTCGCGCTCGATGGTCTCCAGGACGGCGGCCGGGTCGAACCTCGGCATCACGAAGAGCGTGCCGCCCTTGATCACCACCGGCACGAAGAAGGCGGCACCGGCATGCGAGAGCGGTGTGCACATCAGGAACCGGGGCGCCTCGGGCCACTCCCACTCCGAGAGCTGCACCTGGGTCATCGTCGCGAACGACCCGGACAGCCCGATCACGCCCTTCGGCTTCCCGGTCGTCCCGCCGGTATAGGTGATCGAGGTGACGTGGTCGGGCGGGAGCAGCCTCGCTGCGAGCGGCTCGACCGGATAGGTCTCCGCGGCGGCGACGAGATCGACGCCGACATCCGCGAGCTGCGGCGGGACCGGCCCGATGGTCAGCACCCGCTTCAGCCCCGGGCACATCTCCAGCAGCTCGACCGCGCGATCGGCGAAGTAGGGGTCGATGATCAGACCGGTGATCCCGGCGTCGTTGATGACGTACGCCTGGTCCTCCGCGCTGCCCAGCGGGTGCAGCGCGGTGCGCTGGAATCCCTGGGTCTGGCCGGCGCCGAGGATGAAGAGCACCTCGGGGCGGTTGAGCGCGAGCAGCGCGGTCGCCGAGCCGGTGCCGGCTCCGAGCGCCTCGAAGGCCTGGACGTACTGGCTGATCCGCGCCGCCACCTCCGCCCCGGTCAGACTCACGTCGCCGAGATGAATGATCGGACGGCTCTTGTGGCGCTCCAGCGCCGAGACCATCAGATGACCGTTGTGGGGACCGATGCGGCTGGTATCCATGCCCGCACCTTACCGCGAAACTAGAACGTGTTCTAGCCCTGAGGGAGGCTGCTGCGTCGGGAGCCGATCAGGCGTCGCCGACGTGGTCCCGGTCGACGGCGGCCATCGCCTCGCGTGCCCAGCGCGGCAGGATGAAGATGCCCTCGGCCTCGACGCACACCACCGGCTCGGAGCCGTCGGTCGGCCGGGTCAGCAGCCGGCCGCGTACGACCGCCTTCACTCCCTCGGTCGACGCGATCCGCGCCTCGCCACGCAGCGGACCCAGCGGGGTCCCCTGCTTGTAGACGATCGTCAGGGTGCCGGTCATCCCGGGGCGACCACCCGCCGAGGCGGCCTCGCCGAGCAGCTGGTCGAGGATCAGCGCCGAGACACCACCGTGGACCAGCCCCGGCGGGCCCTCGTAGGCCGGCCCGAGTGAGAAGTCGGCCCAGACGTCCTCGCCGTCGCGCTGGACCGCCAGCGGCGGGGCGAAGGCGTTGCCCTTCCCGACCACCGGGTTGCCGTAGTTGCGGAAGGCGCCGTCCGCGCCGAACCGGACCCCGTGCGGACCGGGCAGCGCCTCGGCGAGCAGCTCATCGGTCAGCACCTCGACCCGGCGGCGTACGTCGTCGAGGACCGAGTCCGCGACCTGGGTGCGTACGACAGCATCGACGAGCCTGCGCACCGAGTCGGTCAGCGGGACCAGCGTGGCCTCGCGCTCCTTGACCTCAGCGTCGGTCATGTCGTCGTGGACGTATCCGGCCGGAGCCTGCGGGTGGTGGGCTCGTCCGTAGTGCATCGACATCTAGGTCCTCGTCTCCTGGATCGGATGAGCCTCACCGTAGACGTGCTCGGCATCGAGGTGGCAGTGGGTCCCCGGATAGATGGTCGACATGCACAGGTTGCAGTGGGTGCATCGCGACACGGCCGAAGGGTCGGCTCGGAGACGGTTGACCAGGTCCGGCTCGCGAAGCAGCGCGCGGGCCATCGCGACGTACTCGAAGCCTTCGTCCATCGCGGTCCGCATCCCGGTCAGGTCGGTGACCCCGCCGAGGAGGACCAGCGGCATGCTCAGCGCGCGGCGGAACTCGCGGGCGTTGTCGAGGAAGTAGAGCGGCTTGTAGGGGTACTCCTTGAAGAAGCCCTTGCCCACCATCCGCATGCCCATCCGGATCACCGGGTGCAGCGGCATGTTGGCGGCCATCTCGCGGTAGGGAGCATCGCCGCGGAAGAGATACATCGGGTTCATGAACGAGGAGCCGCCGGTGAGCTCGAGTGCATCGAGGTGACCATCGGACTCGAGCAGCCGCGCGAACTCGATCGACTCGGGCAGGTCGAACCCGCCGCGGTAGCCGTCTCGCATGTTCATCTTGGCCAGCACGGCGACCCGGCCGCCACCCACGTCGGCTACCGCCTCCCGCACCGCGGCCAGGATCCGGCGCGGGAACGAGGCCCGGTTGGCCAGCGACCCGCCGAACTCGTCGGTGCGCGAGTTGAGGCGCGGACTGAGGAACGAGCTGGGCAGATAGTTGTGGCCCAGGTGCACCTCGATCGCGTCGAAGCCGGTCTCGACCGCCATCCGGGCCGCGGCGCCGTGCTGCTCGACGACCCGGGCGAGGTCCGCCGCGGTCGCAGCGCGGTTGAACGCCATCCCCAGCGCGTTGAACGACCGCGTCGCCGCCAGCGACGGTACCCCGTTGGACTTGGCGTTGGCCACCGGGCCGGCGTGACCGATCTGGGCCGAGATCTTGGCGCCGGTCGCGTGGACCTCCTCGGTCAGCCGCCGCAGGCCGGGCAGCGCCTCCGGGCGCCAGTAGATGCAGTCGGCATGCGTACGTCCCTCCGGGGACACCGCGAGATAGGCGACCGTGGTCATTCCGACGCCGCCCTCGGCGACGGCGAGGTGGTAGTCGATCAGCCGGTCCGAGACCAACGCCCGGGGCGAGGCTCCCTCGAATGTCGCCGCCTTGATCACCCGGTTGCGCAGGGTCACCGGACCCAGCGTCGCCGGAGCGAGCGGGTCGGTCGTGGAGTCGGTCACGCGCGTACCTTCCTGAACTCACGCATCCTGCGCAGATAGCTCCGCAGCCGCCTGCCGGGCACCGGCCGCGGCCAGTCGTCGGCCCGGAACCAGGCGTCGGTGCCGCCGTCGACCACGACGACGCTGCCGACCATGAAGTCAGCCGCGGGGCCGAGCATGTGGATCACCCAGTCGGCGAGCAGCCCAGGGTCGCCGAAGCCACCGGCCGGGACCGGGAACGACCGGATCGCCTTCGCCTCCCCCGGCGTGGCGAGCTGCTTCTCCAGGAGCGGCGTCAGCACCGCGCCCGGCGCGATCGCGTTGAGCCGGATCCCGGCCTGCACCCACTCCGGCTCGACCGCGCGGCGCCGCACCCAGCGGGTCACGGCGACCTTCGAGGCGCCGTAGGCCATCGCCGGCGCCCCCTTCCCGAAGATCCGGTACGCCTTCAGCGCCCGTTCCGCGTCGCCCTCGAGCAGCGCCGCGACCGCCCGTGCGGGGATCAGCGGCATCGTGGTGGTCGAGTTGCTGGAGAAGACCACGACCTTGGCGTTCCCGGTGGCGGCGAGCGCCTCGCGCCAGCCCTCGAGGAGCTCGACGACGCCGAGGTAGTTGACCTGCGTGATCAGGGCGGGCCGTTCGCGCCCCGGCGCCGGCCCGAGCCCGGCCGCGAGGACCGCGCCGTCGAGCCGGCCACCGACGGCGGCCAGCACCTTCTCGACCGCGTCGCGCCGGCCTTGCGGCGTCGACAGGTCCGCGACGACGTCAGCATCGCGCAGATCGACGGTCACGACCCGGTGACCGGCGGCGAGGAGCCGTGCGACCACGGCGGCACCCATGCCCGAGGCCGATCCGGTGACGGCGTAGACCGCCATCAGCGGGCTGTCCCGGAGATGCGCGCAGCCGTCATCCGAGCACCTCGGCGATGCGGTGGACGTCGGCGGCCGAGCCGAGGCTCAGCAGCAGCGTGGTCACACCGGTCTCCTCCCACTGCGCCACCTTGTCGCGTACCTCGTCCTCGGTGCCGATGATGTGCAGGTCGTCGACGAGCTCGTCGGGGATGAGTGCGGTGGCCTTCTCCTTCTCGCCGGTCAGGTAGAGCGCCTGGACCTGCCCGGCGAGCTCGGCGTAGCCCATCCGCTCGAAGACCTGGTTGTGGAAGTTCTGCTCCTTGGCGCCCATCCCGCCCATGTAGAGAGCCGCGAACGGCTTCATCGCCTCGAGCGCGGCCTGCTTCTCCTCCGCGTCCGCGACGATCTGCAGATGGCAGGTCGCGGCGATCTCGAAGTCGTCGGCAGTACGCCGCGCCCCGGGTCTCGCGAAGCCCTCGGCCAGCCAGTCGGCGTACATCGGGGCGGATCTGGGGGTGTAGAAGATCGGGATCCAGCCGTCGGCGATCTCGGCGGTCTGGGCCACGTTCTTGGGACCTTCGGCGCCGAGCCAGATCGGGATGTCGGCGCGCAGCGGGTGCACGATCGGCTTGAGCGGTTTGCCGAGCCCGACCGAGCCCTCGCCCGTGAAGGGCAGCGGGTAGTGCGGTCCGTCGTTGGTCACCGGCGCCTCCCGCGCAAGCACCTGCCGGATGATCGAGACGACCTCGCGGGTGCGGGCCAGCGGCTTGCCGAACGGCTGGCCGTACCATCCCTCGACCACCTGCGGACCGCTCACGCCGAGCCCGAGGACGAACCGGCCGCCGGAGAGGTGGTCGAGCGTCAGCGCGTGCATCGCGATGGAGGTCGGCGTGCGCCCGGACATCTGCACGATCGAGGTGCCGAGACGGACCCGGGAGGTCTCCCGGCCCCACCACGCCAGCGGCGTGAACGCGTCGCTCCCCCAGGCCTCGGCGGTGAAGATCGCGTCGAACCCGGCCTCCTCGGCGGCGGCGACGAGCTCGCCGACCCCGGTCGGTGGCTGTGCTCCCCAGTAGCCCAGCTGTAGCCCCAGCTTCACTCTCATCGACTCCTTCGTCGCCTCTTACGGGTTGTGGCCAATACTAGAACGTGTTTCACTTTCTGTCATGAACGAGCGTCAGCGAGTGACCATCGAAGCCCTCTTGCCGCCACCTCCGTATTCTGGCGCGTGCGCTACGGAGGTGGCGGCATGAGTCGCACTCTTCAGGCACCCGTGACGGTCGCCTTCGACTACACCAGATCCACAGGCCCGGTGATCGGCCGCTTCCTCACCGGACTGCGAGACACCACCATCGTCGGCGGCCGGCTCGGCGACGGTCGAGTCGCGGTCCCACCCCCTGAGTACGACCCGGTCACGCACCAGGCCGTGAGCGAGTTCGTCGAGCTCCCCGATACCGGCACGGTCACCTCGTGGACCTGGGTCAGCGAGCCCGTCGCCGGCCAGCCGTTCGAGAGGCCGTTCGCATACGCCCTGATCACCATCGACGGCGCCGACACGCCGTGGCTGCATGCCGTCGACGTCGCCTCCCCCGACGACATCGAGACCGGGATGAAGGTCCGAGCCAGATGGGCCGAAGAGCGGACCGGCTCGGTCAACGACCTCGTCTTCGAGGCCGACGGCGGCGACCAGCCAGGCACCCCGGCACCCGCCGGAGGCGAGGACGTCAGCCTGATCGTGACCCCGGTCAGCCTCGACTACCACTACGCGGCCTCGCCGGAGGAGTCATCGTTCTTCCGCGGCCTGGCCGAAGGCCGGATCCTGGGCCAGCGGTGCCCGAAGTGCCGGAAGGTCTACGTCCCGCCGCGCGGCGCCTGCCCGACCGACGGGGTGCCGACCGCGGAGGAGATCGAGCTCTCCCACGTCGGCACGGTGACCACGTTCTGCGTCGTCAACGTCCCGTTCCTGGGACAGAAGATCAAACCGCCGTACGTCTCCGCGTACGTCCTCCTCGACGGCGCCGACATCGCGCTGCAGCACCTGATCCTGGACATCCCGGCCGAAGAGGTCCGGATGGGGATGCGGGTCAAGGCGGTCTGGAAGCCGCGCGACGAGTGGGGCACCAGCATCGAGAACATCAGCCACTTCGCGCCGACCGGTGAGCCGGACGCGGACTTCGACAGCTACAAGCACCACCTGTGAGGAGCGCTCAGTGAGAGACGTTGCCGTCGTCGGGTTCGCCCAGCGACAGATGAAGGACTTCGACGGGTCGCCGAGCATGGCCGAGCTGCTCGTGCCGATCCTGGCCGAGTGCTACGAGCAGACCGGATGGGCCAAGAAGGACATCGGGTTCTGGTGCTCGGGCTCTTCCGACTACCTGGCCGGCCGGTCGTTCTCGTTCGTGAGCGCGATCGACGCGATCGGGGTGCTGCCCCCGGTCAACGAGTCGCACGTCGAGATGGACGCCGCCTGGGCGCTCTACGAGGCCTGGATCAAGATCCAGACCGGCGAGGTCGACACCGCGCTGGTCTTCGGCTTCGGCAAGGCGTCGGCGGGCGTCCTGCGCCGGACGCTGTCGCTGCAGCTCGACCCCTACACGATGACGCCGCTGTGGCCCGACACCGTCTCCCTGGCCGCGCTCCAGGCGCGGCTCGGGCTCGACGCCGGGCTCTGGGACGAGGCCGCGCTGGCCGAGGTCGCCAACCGGTCGCTGACCGATGCGGAGAAGAACGAGTACGCCGTCCGGGCCGGTGGCTCCTCGGTGAGCGAGCTGCTCGCCCGGCCGATGTTCGCCGACCCGCTGCGCAAGCACGACTGCGCTCCGGTGACCGACGGCGCGGCCGCGATCGTGCTCGCCGCCGGCGACCGGGCGTACGACGCCAACCAGCGTCCGGCCTGGATCACCGGCATCGCGCACAGCTCCGACGGTCTCCACCTCGGCACGCGCGACCTGACGATATCCGGATCGGCCCAGCGGGCAGCTGCCGCCGTGGGCGGCACCGAGGGTGTCCAGGTCGCCGAGCTGCACGCGCCGTTCAGCCACCAGGAGCTCGTCCTGCGCTCGGCGCTCGGGCTGGGTGATGACGTACAGATCAGTCCTTCGGGGGGCGCGCTCGCCGCCAACCCGATGTTCAGCGCCGGCGCGATCCGGATCGGCGAGGCAGCCAAGCGGATCTGGGACGGGTCGGCCGACAAGGTGCTCGGGCACGCGACCAGCGGTCCGGCACTGCAGCAGAACCTCGTGTGCGTGATGGAAGCCCAAGAGAACGGGAGTGGCAAGTGAGCAAGGTTCCCGCGGCCGTGATCGGGATCGGCCAGACCCACCACCGCGCCAAGCGCGAGGACGTCTCGATGGCCGGGCTGTGCCGTGAGGCGATGGACCGGGCCCTCGAGGACGCCGGGCTGACCCTCGACGAGGTCGACGCCATCGTCATCGGCAAGGCACCGGACCTTTTCGAGGGCGTGATGATGCCCGAGCTCTACCTCGCCGAGGCGCTGGGCGCGGCCGGCAAGCCGCTGCTCCGGGTGCACACCGCCGGCTCGGTGGGCGGGTCGACCGCCATCGTCGCCTCCTCGCTGGTGCAGGCCGGCGTCCACAAGAAGGTGCTCACCGTCGCCTTCGAGAAGCAGTCGGAGTCCAACGCGATGTGGGCACTCTCCGTGCCGATCCCGTTCGTGATGCCGGTGCACGCCGGCGCGGGCGGCTACTTCGCCCCGCACGTACGCTCCTACATCCGCCGCGCCAACGCGCCCTCGCACATCGGCGCGATCGTCGCGGCCAAGGACCGCAACAACGCGCTGAAGAACCCTTATGCGCATCTCCACAACGAGGGCACCACGGTCGAGTCGGTCCTGGCCTCGCAGATGCTCTGGGACCCGATCCACTACGACGAGACCTGCCCGTCCTCCGACGGTGCCTGCGCGATGGTGATCGCCGCCGAGGACGTCGCCAAGACGTACGAGGCACCCGCCTGGATCCACGGCACCGTGATGCGCTCCGAGCCCACCTCGGCCGCGGAGCGCGACCAGGTCAACCCGCAGGCGGGCCGCGAGGCCGCGGCGGCGCTGTGGAAGGCGACCGGGATCACCGACCCGGCCCGCGAGATCGACTGTGCCGAGATCTACGTGCCGTTCGCCTGGTTCGAGCCGATGTGGCTCGAGAACCTCGGCTTCGCCGCCGAGGGCTCGGGCTGGAAGCTCACCGAGGCCGGCGAGACCGCCCTCGACGGCAGCCTCCCGGTCAACATGAGCGGCGGCGTACTCTCCTCCAACCCCATCGGCGCCTCCGGCATGCTCCGCTTCGCCGAGGCCGCCCTGCAGGTCCGGGGCCGGGCCGGCGAGCACCAGGTCGACGGCGCCCGCCGGGCGCTCGGGCACGCCTACGGCGGCGGGTCGCAGTTCTTCTCGATGTGGGTCGTGGGTTCGCNTTGTCATGACAACCCGACTCCGCGCTTCGCGCGGTTACTCCTTCGCTCGGCGCGAGCGGACGAGCAAGCTCGCCGCTCGACCTCGCTCCAGTCGTCTCGGCGTGATCTGGGTCAGCGCTTGCCGATGATCCCGACGGCGGCGGGGACCTTGGAGTCGACGATGGAGACGCGGAACCCGGCGTCGGCCAGGGCCTTGCTCGACTTCTCGATGATCTCGGGGACCTGCTCGCGCTGGGTGGCCTCGTAGAAGAGGTTGACCGTGCCGCCGGGGAGCACGCGCTCGTGGAGCAGCGCTATCTCGGCGGATGCGTCACGCACCCAGAACAGGTTGACGTTGAACGCGAACACCTTCGTCAGCCGCTTGACCGGGACCCGCAGCGTCGCGAGGTCGATCTGTCGGACCGTGAGGCGTCCTGCCTCCAGGTATTTCGCGCAGCGTCGCTTCGTACGATCGACACCCGACTCCGAGCGATCGATCGCAAACAGCTTTCCGGTCTCCAGCCGGCTACAGATCAGCTCGGCACCAGCCCCCGGGCCACAGCCGATCTCAAGGACATGATCGTTCGGTTGAATGTCCATGAAATCAACGGCCCAACGGATCCGAGCAGGGATCGTCTGCACCACCATGGGTCCAAGACTGCCAGATCCTCCTACGGTTCCGCTCACAGCCCCTTCGACAAGCTCATGGCGAGCCTTGCGAATTGTTCACCGGATGGTGGTCGATCGTTGCTGGAGCGTGATCGATAAGGTGTGGCCTCATGACTAAGGTGGCTGTTCTCGGTGCACGTGGCAAGCTCGGTTCGGCGGTCTGCGAGGCAGTCGAGTCCGCCGATGACCTGGAGCTCGTCGCCAGGATCGGTCGAGACGACGAGCTGTCGGCGATCACCGACGCCGGCGCCGAGGTGGCCGTCGACGTCACCACGCTCGAGGCGGTGATGGGCAACGCGGAGTTCTGTCTGTCCCACGGCGTGCACACCGTGATCGGCACCTCGGGCTTCGGGCCCGACCGCGTCGAGCAGCTCGAGGTCTGGCTGGCGAAGAACCCGGGCGTCGGCGCGATGGTGGTGCCCAACTTCTCGGTCGGCGCGGTGCTGATGATGCGGTTCGCCGAGCTCGCCGCCGCCCACTTCCCGTCGGTGGAGATCGTCGAGACCCACCACGAGCGGAAGGCCGACGCTCCTTCGGGTACGGCACGCCGGACCGCCGAGCTCGTCGCTGCGGCGCGCCGCGAGGCCGGGGTGGGCCCGGCGCCCGACGCGACCACCTCGGCCCTCGACGGGGCCCGTGGGGCCTCTGTGGACGGCATCCCGGTCCACTCCCTGCGGATGTCGGGATCGGTCGCCCACCAGGAGGTCATCCTCGGCGGTGTCGGCGAGCTCCTGACGATCCGTCACGACTCGCTCTCGCACGCCTCCTTCGCCCACGGCGTACTCGCCGCGATCCGCGGCATCGGCTCGCGGCCGGGGCTCACGATCGGCCTGGAGGAGGTCCTCGGTCTCGTCTGAGACCGGCGGGGCGTCAGGTCAGCCCGGGCAGAGGTCGCCGGGTTCGAGCGGCTCGTCCTTGGGCTGCTCGGCGGGGTCGGCGAGCAGGCTGCGATAGTCGTCGTGCCGCAACGGTCCGTCGGCGAGCTCACCCGAGGACCGCGGTACCTGGAGCGGCCCGGCGTCGTACTCCATCTCCACCCGGTCCACGCCGGGGATCGAGGTCAGCGACAGCACCGTCTGCGCCGTTGCGAGCACGACCCGGTTGGTGGCGATCGTGTCGTCGATGGAGACGCGGAGGTGGGCGGTGCGGTGGGTTATCGCCACGAGCTTCAGCCATCTGTCCGGCGGCAGGGCCGTGCCCAGGCCGGAGCCCAGGTCGCGCGCCGAGGGCCCGTCGCCGAGCTGGCCGAGGATGTCCCTGGCGACACCCGCGAGGGTCTTCGCGCAGAAGCTCGCCGCGGGCCGGCCGACGAGCCGGTCCTCGGCGTCGACCCAGTAGAGCCGGGGACCGGCGTGACCGTTCGCCGCGCCAGAGGGGACGTCGTACACGTCCTCGAGCAGGTGGTACGGCACGTCCGAAGGGTCGACGGTGCGCACCTCGTCGTCGTCGGGGACTCCGCACGACACCACCGCGAGCAGGAGGAGGCCGGCGGCGCCCGCCGCCCAAGACGTACGCACCGCCCTCATGTCGCCTCTCGACCCGAGGCGGTCCTCGCCGTGGGCGCCAGCGGGAAGGAGAGCACGAAGTCGGCGCCGCCGGAGTCGGCCTCGCGACACCAGACCGAGCCGTCGTGGAGCTGCGCGGTCTGTTCGACGATGCTCAGCCCCAGCCCGCTCCCGGTGGTCGCGCCGCGGGCGCCCATCCGGGCGAACCTGTCGAAGATGCGTTCTCGTTCGGCGGCGGGGACGCCGGGACCGGAGTCGGTGACATGGATCTCGGCGTAGCCGCGGCGTGCGATCGCGCGCACCGCGGTCAGGCCGCAACCGTGGGTCTCCGCGTTGCGCACCAGGTTGGCCAGCGCACGGTGCACCTGGAGCCGGTCGGCATAGATCGCGAGGTCCGCGGGGACGTCGACGGTGGCCCTGCCGCCGATCTCGGCCTCGGCAAGGGTCGCGGCGACCAGGTCCGCGACACCCAGCACCTCCCACTCCGACTCGCGCACGCCCGCGTCGAGTCGTCCCAGCGTGATCAGGTCCTCGAGCGCACCGCGGAACCGGTCCAGCTCGCCGGCCATCAGCCCGACGGCGGTCGCCGAGCTTGGCGAGAGCGTGCTGTCGCCCTGCAGGACACCGAGACTGGTGGTGAGGGTGGCGACCGGCGTACGAAGCTCGTGGCTGACGTCGGCCGCGAAGCGGGCGTCATGGTCGAGGCGCTCGACGACGGTGTCGACCATGGTGTTGAACGACCCGGTGAGCGTGGCCAGATCGGGGTCGTCGGTCGCCTCGACCCGGGTGTCGAGCTCTCCGGCGGAGATTCGGGCGGCGGCCAGCGCGACCTGCCGCAGTGGCCGCAGCACCCGCCGGGCCGCGTACCACCCCAGGATTCCGCCGGCGAGGGTCGTGATGGCCGCGGAGATCGCGAGCGCGTAACCCATCGTGTCGAGGGTCTCGCTGAGCTCTTTGGCGTGGGTGACCTCGTAGTAGTCGGCGTCGACCCCTTCGAGCGGGACGCCGACCACGACGTTGGGCCGGCCGCCGGTGTCGGTCCAGGACAGCGCCACGTCTCCGGCCTCGACGCTGGTCGCGACGTTGCTCGTGGCGTCGTGGACCCTCGTGGTGAGATCGGAGGAGTACCACTGGCCGTCCTGGTGGACGAAGACCGTGGTGCGCCTCGGCGGGGCGATCTCGGACAGGACCTCGGCGACGTTCACGCCGTTCGTGCGCAGCCTTTCCTTGACCAGGGCAGCGTCGATGTAGGCCTGCTGCAGTGCGTTCCGCTCGCGCTGGACGATCAGGTAGTGACGCGCCGAGAAGTAGGTGCTGAAGGCGAGGATCAGGCTGATCAGCAGTGCGCCGGCAGCGAACGCCGCCACGACGTTGGCGCGCAGCCCGCGCCTGGCCGGCCACCGGATCATCGCGGATCCAGCCGGTAGCCCAGTCCGCGGACCGTCGAGATGACGCCGCCGGCCGCCGGGTCGCTGTCGACCTTGTTGCGCAACCGGCTGACGTGCACATCGACGACCCGGACGTCGCCGTGGTGACCCTCCGGCCACATCTGGCTGACCAGGTTCTCGCGGGTCATCACCCGGCCGGGGCTGGCCGTCAGCGCCAGCAGGAGCTTGAACTCCGTGCTGGTGAGATGCAGGTCCTCCGCACCGCGGCGCAGGGTGGCGGCCGCCGGGTCGAAGACCAGCGGTCCGTCCGTCGAGTCGAGCACGATGCCCCCGATCGGGGTGTAGCCACCCGAAGAGGGCACGAGTGGGTAGTCCGGGCGCCGCAGGGCGGCCTTGATCCGGGCCCTGACCTCGGCGACGTCGAACGGCTTGCGGACGTAGTCGTCGGCTCCCGCCTCGAGCGCCGCGATCACGTCCTTGGCGCCGTCGCGAGCGCTGATCACGATGATCGGAGCGGTGGTCCGCGGGCGCACGCTGCGGATGAAGGTGAATCCGTCGATGCCGCCGAGCATCAGGTCGACGAGCATGACGTCGAACGGCTCGACGGCGTCGAGATCGAGGGCGACCTCGGCGTCGTCTGCCTCACCGACCGCGTAACCCTCCTGCTCCAAGAAGAGTCGGAGGGAGGTACGCAGCCCGTAGTCGTCCTCCAGGATGAGCACTCGCTTCGCTGCCTCTTGCACGTCTCGCATCGTCTCACCCGAGCGGTCAGGGCACAGACCCGTTGCTGCCTGCCCCCCCGAAGTGACACGAAACTGACACGAAACTGCGAAAGGACCTCCATACATCCTGGGCAGTGTGGGGGACATGAGCGAGGCGGACTTCTACCCGGTCGACGAGACCGTCGTCGTCCCGTTCTCGGACGCCACCTGCCTGCGGGCGATCCACAACCTGCGC
Organism: Nocardioides sp. YIM B13467; assembly: GCF_042788075.1. NCBI lineage: Bacteria > Bacillati > Actinomycetota > Actinomycetes > Propionibacteriales > Nocardioidaceae > Nocardioides > Nocardioides sp. YIM B13467. The sequence continues at coordinate 2,747,978 of NZ_JBHZPJ010000046.1, read as the reverse complement.
TGGCGGCTGGCGGAGATGCTCGCGGGCGGTCCTGAGGCAGTCGTGGTCGACCTGGCAGGTCTGACCAAGTTCTCCTCGACGACCGTCGCGGCGCTGCTGTGGGCCAAGCGGCGCTGCGGGACGCGTGGCGTGCCCCTGCGTCTCCGGAACGCCGATCCGGCGCTTGCCGGACGGCTCAGACGAGGGGGCCTCGACACCATCTGGGACATCCAGACGGCTCCGGCAACACCAACCCCCACCCGAAAGGTCAACTGATGAGCAACCACGTCCACGAGACCGACCGCGAGGATGCAGTCGATCTGCTGACGCCGGACCAGGCGATGAGCCAGGTACGGGCGTGGACCGACTCACGGGTCGTCGGCGACCGCGCCGCCAACCGGCTCGAGGTGCTCGCCGCCTTCGGCGTCCATGTGGCCATCTCGAACCTGCCCGGCGAGATCTGGGTCAAGCTGGCGTGGCGCACGCCGACCCGGGTCGAGCTCGCCACGGTCTGGACCCTCACCTCGATGCCCGCAGCGGCGCCGGAGCCCTTCATCGCCGACAAGCTCACCGATCTGGCCAGCGCCTGGAGCTTCCAGCACCGCGCCGGCGGCGCCAGCCTGATCTGCGAGATCGAGGACCCTCCCGGGTCCGGCGAGCCTCAGCGGTAGTCGTCGGGGAGCTGGGAGCCGATCTTGACCTGCGGCTTGGGCAGGCGCAGCGGGCGGATCTGGATGGCGCGCATGATCGCGTAGTAGGTGGTGCCCTTGAGGTCGTTGTCCGGGAAGCGGCGCTTGAGCTCCTTGCGGAGCAGGAAGCGCAGCGCGATCAGGTTGATGATCACGGTGGCCATCACGACGAGGGTGAAGAGCTGGGAGTACATCGCCAGCTCGAGGCTGATGTAGGGCACCACGAGCGCGATGATCAGCACCGGGAGCACGATCTCGGCGAAGGTGAACCGGGCGTCGATCCAGTCGCGGATGAACCGCTTGACCGGGCCCTTGTCGCGCAGCGGAAGGTAGCGCTCGTCGCCGGTCTTCATCGCCTGGCGCATCTTGTCGCCCTGCTCGGAGCGCTGGGCGCGGTTGGCGGCGTTGATCTCCTTGCGGGAGCGCGGCTGCTTGAGGCGCGCCTTGCGGGCCGCCTCCGCTTCCTTGCGCGAAGGAGTCGGACGACCCTTACCGGTCTCCTTGACCGGGTTCTCGGGCTCGACGACCTGCGGGGCGGGGGACTTACGACCGAACAACGGAGGGACCTCTTACTGTTGGCTGGGACACATACAGGATATCCCGAAGGACCCTGACAGCGAGTTTTGTGGACCCGGCCTAAGGTGAGAGGCAACACTTGTCCTAGGACGACGAGAGTCCAGCGGCAAGCGACGACGCGGGGCGGCCGGCGGTCGGCCGCATATGAGAGGCGTAAAGGGAACCGATGAGTGTGATGAAGCGGCTGAGCCTGGTCTTCAAGGCGAAGGCAAACAAGGCGCTCGACAAGGCCGAGGACCCACGGGAGGTGCTCGACTACAGCTACCAGAAGCAGCTTCAGATGCTGCAGCAGGTGCGCCGCGGTGTCGCGGACGTCGCGACCAGCCGCAAGCGCGTCGAGCTGCAGATCAACGGGCTCAAGCAGCAGTCCGACAAGCTCACCCAGCAGGCCCAGAAGGCCATCGAGATGAACCGTGAGGACCTCGCCCGCGAGGCCCTCACGCGCAAGAGCGGTCTCACCCAGCAGATGAACGACCTCAACACCCAGCTGGGCACCCTCCAGGGCGAGGAGGAGAAGCTCACCCTCGCGCAGCAGCGACTGCAGGCCAAGGTGGAGTCCTTCCGCACCAAGAAGGAGACCATCAAGGCGACCTACACCGCCGCCGAGGCGCAGACCCGCATCAACGAGGCGATCTCCGGCATCGGCGAGGAGATGGGCGACGTCGGCATGGCCATGCAGCGTGCCGAGGACAAGACCCTGGAAATGCAGGCTCGCGCCGGCGCCGTCGACGAGCTGCTCGCCTCCGGTGCCCTCGACGACCTCACCGCCGGTCCCTCCGACGACATCACCCGCCAGCTCGACGCGCTCAGCTCGACCAGCGACGTCGAGGCCGAGCTCGCCGCGCTCAAGGGCATCAACGCCCCGCAGCAGACCCAGGCGCTGCCCGGTGCCGACGCCAACGCGCCGGTCATCGACGTGGAGTCGACCGAGAAGAAGGCCGAGCAGTGATCGTACGCATCCTGGGCGAGGGGCAGTACGACCTCGACGAGGCCGCCGTGGACAAGCTCAACGAGCTCGACGCCGCGGTCGAGGCCGCCTGCGCGGGCACCGACGCGGCCGTCTTCGACGCGGCCCTGGAGGCGCTGCTCGATGGCGTACGTTCGCTGGGCACCGCCCACCCGATCGACGCGATCGACTCCTCCGACCTGATCATTCCCGGACCCGGCTCCACGCTCGCCGAGGTCTCCGAGATGCTCGGCGACGAGGGCCTCATCCCCGGTTAGAAACATGTCACGCTTCCAGGGTGATGCCGGGCTGACCGTCCGGATGACCACGGTGATGTTCCTGCTCGGCGCGCTGTTCGTCGGGCTCATCGTGGCGCTGATGTTCGTCATGCCCGCGCAGTGGGCGCCGATCATCGGCATCGTCGGGCTCGGCATCGCCTGGTGGCAGTGGTACGCCTCCGACACCCTCGCCATGCGCGCCATGGGCGCGCGCGAGGTGTCGGCCCAGGAGGCGCCCGAGCTGCACGCGATGATCGACCGGCTGTGCACGCTGGCCGACATGCCGAAGCCGCGGGTCGGGATCGCGCACACCGACATGCCCAACGCCTTCGCCACCGGCCGATCGCCGAAGCGGTCCGCGGTCGTGGTGACCACCGGCATCATGCAGCGCCTGACCGCCGAGGAGCTGGAGGGCGTGCTCGCCCACGAGCTCTCCCACGTCGCCCACCGCGACGTGCTGGTGATGACCGTCGCCTCCTCGGCCGGCATCGTGGCCGGGATGCTGAGCCGCGGCTCCCAGTACGGTGCGTACGCAGGTGGCGGCCGCCGCGACAACAACAACGGTCTCCCGGTCTGGCTGGTGGTGCTGCTGGTCTCGCTGGCGGTCTACGCCGTGTCGTGGCTGCTGCTGCGGATGCTGTCGCGCTACCGCGAGCTGGCCGCCGACCGGGCCGGCGCGCAGCTGACCATGAAGCCGGGCGCGCTGGCCAGTGCGCTGCAGAAGATCACCGGTGAGATCTCCGCGATCCCGAGCCGGGACCTGCGGTCGTCGCAGGCGATGAACGCGTTCTTCATCGCGCCGGCGATCAGCGGCCAGTCGCTGCGTACGCTCACCTCGACGCACCCCTCGCTGGAGCAGCGCCTGGAGCAGCTCGCCCGGATCGAGGCCGAGCTCGGCCGCCCGACCCAGTAGGGTCGGCGACGTGGGCTTCTGGGACGTCATCACGGGTCGTACGCGACCGAAGCAGGCCAACCTCGACGCACTGTTCGCGGTGCCGACCGCCGCGCTCACCATGCAGACCTCGCTCGGGCTGGTCCCGACCGGCGACGGAGCGGTCTGCTACCGGGCCGCGGCCGGCGCAGGGTTCGCCGGCACGCAGAGCGACATCGTCGAGCTGCTCGGTGCCTCCGAGGGCGCGCCGACGGTGACCACGAGCGTCGACGAGTTCGGCTTCACCTGGCTCAGCGTCGACCACGAGCCGCTGGACCCGGACAACCCCGACATCACCGGCCTGGTCACCGACCTCCACGCGGTCAACACCACCCTGGAGATGAACGGCTTCGGCCCGGGGCTGCTCTGCTCGCTGATCGCCTTTCGTGACAGCACGGGCGCCGACGGGCGCAGCGTCGGCCTGATCTACCTCTACAAGCAGGGCACCTTCTACCCGTTCGTCCCGACCGGCCCGCAGCAGCGCGACAACCTGCTCGAGATCAACGTCCGCAGCGCGATCGAGGGCGATCTGCCGGTCGAGAAGGACCTCTCCCGCTGGCTCGCCGTCTGGGGAGCCCCCGGGCTCTGAGACCTATGGAACGGGCACGGAGCTTCGGAGCGGTGGCGGAGGACTACGAGCGCTTCCGTCCCGGCTACCCCGAGGATCTGGTCGCGCTGGTGAGCGAGGTCGCCGACGGTCCGGTGCGACGGGCGATCGAGATCGGTGCCGGCACCGGGAAGGCCACCCGGACGTTCGCGGCCGCCGGGATCGAGGTGGTCGCCACCGACCCCGACGCGGACATGCTCGGCGTGCTCCGGCGCGAGTGCGCAGGCCTGCCGGTGACCACCGTGCACGCTGCTCTGGAGGAGCTCGACCCGGCTGCGTACGAGCCGTTCGACCTGCTCTACGCGGCCGCCGCCTGGCACTGGACGGCACCGGCGACGCGGTGGGACCTGGCCACCGCCCTGGTCCGCGACGGGGGAGCGGTGGCCTTCTTCGGCGGCCCGTTCGTGCTGGCCGACGACGAGGTCGCGGTCATCGAGGACGAGATGATCGCGGCGTACGCCCCGGAGGGACGCCACCTGCCGCCGCCGTCCGCGGCTGACGCGCCGATGCTGTTCCCCGGAGACGAGATGCTGGCCGACGACCGGCTGTGCGACGTACGTCAGCGGGAGGTGCCGCGCCGTTTCACCCTTGCCCGTGCGGACTACGTGCGCCACCTCGACACCATCTCCGCTATCCGGCTCCTCTCGGCCGCCGACCGGTCCGCACTCTTCGCCGACCTGGCCGCGGTCCTCCCCGAGCAGGTGGAGGTGCGTGCGGACCTGATGGTCCACACCGCCCGCCGGGCCGACGACGCGCCTGATTCATAGGCTCCCCACAGCCGGAGCCGACCTCCCGCATAGCCACGCACACGACAGTCCTCTCGTCAGGCCTCCGGCGCCGCCGGGGCGTAGGAGAGAGGCAGTGTGGTGCGCAAGAGACTCACGGAGCGGTGGCGGAGGCTGGGACGTACGGCCCGGATCCTGCTCGCAGCCGGGGTGGCGGCAGTGGTGGTCGGTGGCGGAGCGGGCGCCTGGGCGCTCACCCGCGAGGACACCACGCAGTCCCAGACCATGACGGTGCAGGCGTCCTCGGGCACCGTGAAGCAGACGGTGTCGGCCAGCGGCACCGTCGAGGCGGCCGAGACCGCCGACCTGACCTTCGAGGTCTCGGGCACGGTGACGAAGGTGCACGTCGCCGAGGGCGACGTCGTCAAGAAGGGCCAGCCGCTCGCCGAGGTCGACGACGAGTCGCTGATCGCGTCCCGCACTGCGGCGGAGTCCGCGCTGACAGCTGCTCAGGAGCAGCACGAGACCGATCAGGACTCGGGTGCCTCCGACGTACAGCTCGCCTCTGACGAGGCCGCCGTGGTCTCCGCCGAGGCTGACCTGGAGAGCGCTCGGCAGGCGGTGAAGGACGCCGTTCTGCGCTCCACCATCTCCGGCACCGTGACGGCGTTCGACATCGAGGTCGGCGACACCGTCGGCTCCGGCTCCTCATCCTCCAGCAGCAGCTCCGGCTCGGGCGACAGCGCTGCCGGAGGCGGCGGGAGTATGCCCGGGGCCACCAACTCAGGATCGGACTCCTCGAGCGACAGCGCCACCGACTCGAGCGGCACCGTCACGGTCGTCTCCACCGACTCGTTCGTCGTCGAGGCGACCGTCAGCGCCGACGACGCGGCCACGGTGAAGCAGGGGCTCCAGGCCACGCTCACCCTCAACGGAGCAGAGGAGGACATCTACGGCACCGTCTCCACGATCGGGCAGGTCGCCGAGTCCAGCTCGACCGGCGCCGCGGTGTTCCCGGTCACCATCGCGGTGACCGGCGACGTCGAGGACGTCTATCCCGGCACCAGCGTCACCGCAGCGATCACGGTCAAGCAGCGCGAGAACGTGCTCACCGTGAACAGCGCCGCCATCCGGACCGAGGACGACAAGACGTACGTGGACAAGGTCGTCGACGGGAAGGCGGTCAAGACCGAGGTGAAGATCGGCGAGGTGTACGGCGCCACGACCGAGATCACCGAGGGACTCGAGGACGGCGACAGCGTCGAGATGCGGGGGTTCACCAGGCCCACCGGTGGCGGCGAGGGAGGTCAGGGCGGTCAAGGCGGCTTCCCAGGCGGCGGCGAGTTCCCCAGCGGCGGTTTCGAGGGCGGCGGCGGTTTCCCCGGCGGCGGCGGCTTCCCGGGCGGCGGTGGCCAGTGAGCGCGTTCGACGTGATCCCCGAGCCCACCGAAGCGGTGGTGTCGCTGGAGGGCGTACGCAAGACCTACCACTCCGGTTCGATCGAGTTCGAGGCACTGCGTGGGGTCGATATGCGGATCACGGCGGGAGAGTACGTCGCCGTGGTCGGCCCATCGGGGTCGGGAAAGTCGACGTTGATGAACATCCTCGGCTGCCTCGACGTACCCACGCAGGGGAGCTACCACCTCGGGGGCGAGGACGTCTCGACGATGTCGGAGACCGAGCTCGCCCACGTACGCAACCGCCGGATCGGCTTCGTGTTCCAGCAGTTCAACCTGCTGCCGAGCCTGGCGGCCTGGCGAAACGTCGAGCTGCCGCTGGTGTACGCCGGCTTGGGCAGGGCCGAGCGGCGCGAGCGTGCCGTGGCGGCACTCACGCGCGTCGGCCTCGGTGACCGGGTCGACAACCGGCCCGGTGAGCTCTCGGGCGGTCAGCAGCAGCGGGTCGCCGTGGCCCGGGCGCTGGTCACCGAGCCGGACATCATCCTGGCCGACGAGCCCACCGGAAACCTCGACTCCGGCTCGACCACGGCCGTGCTCGGTCTTCTCGACGAGCTCCATGGCAGCGGCCGCACGATCGTGCTGATCACCCACGAGCACGACGTCGCGGCCCGGGCCAGCCGAAACCTGACCATCCGTGACGGCCTGATCACCGCCGACGACCTGGTGGGGGCGCGATGAGGATCACGGGACGACGTCGCGACACCTCGGTCGCCGCGCGGACGCCGACGGGCATGAGCTGGGCCGAGACTTTCCGCACCGCCTGGGACGCGGTCCGCTCCCACCGGCTGCGGTCGATGCTGACCATGCTCGGCATCGTGATCGGAATCGCCTCGGTCATTCTCACCGTCGGCCTGGGCCAGGGTGCCCAGGACCAGGTGAAGTCGCAGATCAGCGCACTGGGCAGCAACCTCCTGATCGTCTCCCCGGGCAGCACGATCAGCTCCGAGGGCGTACGCGGCGGGTTCGGGTCCGCGTCCACGCTGACCCTCCAGGACGCCGACGCCATCGCGGACGACGAGGCGGCGCCGGACGTGAAGGGAGTGGCCCCGGTGACCTCGTCCAACACGCTGCTCGACACCAGCACGACCAACTGGACCACGTCGCTCGTCGGTGCCACCACCTCTTGGCCCGACGTACGCCAGCGGGAGCTCTCCTCTGGACGCTTCTTCACCTCACAGGAGGTCTCTCGAGGGGCGAAGGTGGTCGTGCTCGGCTCCGACACCGCCGCGGAGCTGTTCAGTGGACCGGCCAACCCGGTCGGGCAGACCGTGAGCGTCGGCGGCACCCAGCTGACCGTGATCGGCGTGCTCGCCTCGAGCGGCTCCTCCTCGTCTGGTTCGACCGAGGACGACACCGCGGTCACCCCGATCAGCACGGCGAAGGCGCTGACCGGATCCTCCAGTTCCAGCGTGTCCACGATCTACGTGGAGGCGTCCTCGGAGGAGGGTCTCTCGGCCGCGTACCAGGAGATCAACGCGCTGCTGCTCAACCTGCACGACGTGAGCGCGGCCGATGCCGACTTCACCATCTCGTCGCAGGACTCGCTGGTCGAGACCGCCAACGCCACCAACGAGACCCTCACGGTCCTCCTCGGCGGCATCGCGGCGATCTCGCTGCTCGTCGGCGGCATCGGCGTCATGAACATCATGCTCGTCTCGGTCACCGAACGGATCCGCGAGATCGGGCTGCGCAAGGCGCTCGGCGCCACCCCGTCGGTGATCCGCAACCAGTTCCTGGTCGAGGCCTCTCTTCTCGGCCTGGCGGGTGGGGTGGTCGGCATCATCATCGCCTCCGTCGGCGCGTGGGGCCTGCCCGACCTGATCGACCAACCGGTCTCGCTCTCCCTGGTGGCCACCGTCGCCGCCCTGGCCACCTCCCTCGCGCTCGGCATCGGCTTCGGGGTCTACCCCGCGACCCGCGCCGCGCGCCTGACCCCGATCGACGCACTCCGCAGCGAGTGACGCACCCATCTCGACGTACGAAGGAAAACTTGTGAAGCGCATCTGTTTGGCAGCCATCGCCGTGGGCGGGCTGTTCATGTTCACCGCCTGCGGCTCCGACGACACGGGGCAGGACCCGCCCGCGGCCGACACTCAGGGGTCCGGTCAACAGGGCGGCGGCCAGGGCGGCGGGATGCCGGGAGCCTCCGGCAAGATCGCCGCGGCCGACGGCTCCACCATCCAGGTGCAGGGCAACGACAGCCAGACGGCCGTGACCTACACCGACGAGACCACGATCAGCCAGCAGGTCGCCGGGAGCCTCTCCGACGTGAAGGCCGGGCTGTGCGTGACGGTCACCCCGGCCGACGGCTCGGAGAGCTCCGACACCGTGGTGACCGCTGGGTCGGTCCGGGTCACCGAGAAGAGCGACGGGTCCTGCCAGGGCGGTTTCGGGGGTGGCCGTCCCTCGGGGATGCCCGAGGGTGGGATGCCGTCGGGCATGCCGGAGGGCGGGATGCCGTCGGGCATGCCGGAGGGCGGGATGCCCTCAGGTGGTCCGGGAGCCGGTGGCAGGTTCGGTACGTCGGGTGAGGTTACCGCCGTCTCCGGCGACACGATCACCGTCGCCGCGATGAGCTTCGACCCGCAGGCCGAGGAGGGCGCTGAGCCCGAGACCACGTCGGTGACGGTGACCACGACCGGCGAGACCACGGTGACGACGACCAAGACGGCCGACGCCACTGCGCTGACCATCGGGCGCTGCGTCACCGCCACCGGCACCTCCGATGACACCGGCGCGGTGAGCGCCGAGCGGATCGAGGTCTCCGACGCGGTCGACGGAGAGTGCTCCATCGGCTTCGGTCGCGGTGGCTTCCCGGGCGGTGGCGGCGGCTCGCAGGACGGGGCGTCGTCGTGAGGCGGCCCGCGGCTCGCTGGGTCAAGGCCACCTCGGGGGTGGCGACGCTGGCGGTGCTCGCCGGCTGTGGCTACGTGGCGTACGCCGCCTTGACGGACCCAGCCGACGGTTACCGCCTCGCGGCGGCCTCGACGGGCGACGTCGAGCAGACCCTCTCGCTCTCCGGGACGGTCGCGCCGAACGGCCGCGCCGACCTCAGCTTCGGCACCAGTGGCACGGTGGCCTCGGTCCTCGAGGAGGGCGCGACCGTCAAGGAGGGCCAGGCCCTGGCCAAGCTGGACAAGACCTCGCTGAAGAAGGACCTCAAGACGGCCGAGGCGTCCCTCGCCGCAGCCAAGGCGCAGCTGGAGTCCGACAAGGAGGCTCAGGTCTCCGGGGTCTCTTCGACCACCTCGTCCTCCTCATCGGGAACGACCAGCCCGTCGAGCACCACCACTGGTTCCTCGGGCGGCGCGGTGACCGCGGTATGGACCGGCACCACCACGACTGCGACGGTGGTCAGCGACACCGACGTCGTCGCCCAGATCAAGGCGCTGCAGACGAAGGTCACCGATGCCCAGACGGAGCTCAGCACTACGAGCAGCGAGCTCGAGAAGGCGAACACGAGTCTGGAGACGGCCATCGACAAGCTGCAGGGCCTGACCGACAACGGCACGTTCGGTGAGCTCTCGTCGGCGCTGGAGAGCGCCAAGACGACCTGCGGCGTGGAGGGCGACGCTGCGACGTGCAGCAGTGACCTCGACAAGGCCGTCGGCGCCAAGGACAAGGCGCAAGGTGACGTCGGTGAGGCACAAGGTGCGTTGAGCTCTGCGCAGGGCTCCGTGACCCGGGCCAAGGAGGCGGTGGACGCCGCCGGCACGAAGCTCGCCGAGGCGAGCGCTGATCTCAACGACCTCCTCGTCTCCGCCGGGAGCGGCGGTGGCACCGGCGGCAGCACTCCCGGCGGCTCGTCATCGGGGCAGCCTGGGAGTTCCCAGGGGAGCGGTGCCCAGGGCGGCACCGGCCAGCCCGGCGGAGAGATGTCCGGCCAGCAGGAGCAAGGGGGCATGGAGGGTCAAAGCGGTGCGGGCACCCCGCCGAAGGGCATGGAGGGCCAGGGCAGCGCGGAAGGCGGCGCCGAGGGCGGCGCCGAGGGCAGTATGGGCGGCGCCGGCCAGTCGGTCACGGCGGCGACGATCGCCCAGGACCAGGCAGAGATCGACCAGGCCAAGGTCGATGTCATCGACGCCAAGGCAGCGCTGGCAGCCGCGGTGATCAAGGCTCCCGCGGACGGCACGGTCGCCGCCGTGGACGTGAGCGAAGGCTCCTCGGTGAGCGCCGGTGCCGCTGCGGTCACGGTGATCGCCGAGGGACTGACGAGCGTCGAGCTGGAGGTCACGTCCGCGCAGCTGAGCAAGCTGCAGATGGGTCAGACGGCCACGGTCTCCCCGGCCGGTGTCGACAAGGACCTGCCCGGCAAGGTCACCTTGGTCGGCAAGGTGCCGGACACGTCTTCGGGCAGCAGCGTGTTCTCGGTGACCGTGACGCTCGACGAGGAGGGCCTGGACCTGCTCGCCGGCAACACCGCGACGGTCGAGGTCGTCCTGGGCGCCGCCGAGGACGTACTCACCGTCCCGGCCTCGGCCGTCTCCAACGGCGCCGTGACCGTCCTCGACAAGGACGGGAACCCTGAGAGCGTACGCGTCACCACCGGCCTCACGGGTACGACCACGGTCGAGGTGACCGAAGGGATCGATGCGGGCGATGAGATCGTGCTGGCCGACCTCTCGACCCCGCTACCGACCACGGACGATTCCTCCGGCGGCGGCGGTGCCTTCAGCACCGGAGGCGGGTCTGGAGGCTTCTCCGGCGGTGGTGGCGGCTTCCCTGGTGGTGGTCCGCCGTCCAGATGACACGCACAGAGGCTACACAGGGTTCACACAGTTTCGCGGTGGAGTATGGGTGACATGACCGCCGCCACCCCCGACATGACTCGCCTCGACGGGTCGCCCCTTCGCGTTCTCGTCGTGGACGACGAGGTCAATATCGCCGAGCTGATCGCGATGGCACTGCGCTACGAGGGTTGGGAGGTGTCAGCGGCACACACCGGCACCAAGGCCGTCAGCGCCGCCCGCGACTTCGCCCCCGACGCGATCGTGCTCGACTGGATGCTGCCCGACTTCGACGGGCTCGAGGTCCTGCGCCGGGTGCGGTCGACCAACCCGGCCGTACCCGTCCTCTTCCTCACCGCCAAGGACGCGGTCGAGGACCGGGTCGCCGGGCTCACCGCGGGCGGTGACGACTACGTGATCAAGCCGTTCTCGCTCGAGGAGCTCGTCGCCCGGCTGCGTGGGCTGATGCGGCGGGCCGGCGCGACCCGGGTCGAGGAGCACTCGGTGATCCGCGTCGGCGACCTGACGATGGACGAGGACTCGCGCGAGGTGCACCGCGGTGAGGAGGAGATCCCGCTCACCGCCACCGAGTTCGAGCTGCTCCGCTTCCTGATGCGCAACCCCCGCCGGGTGCTGTCCAAGGCCCAGATCCTCGACCGGGTCTGGTCCTACGACTTCGGTGGCCAGGCCAACGTCGTCGAGCTCTACATCTCCTACCTGCGCAAGAAGATCGACGCCGGGCGGGACCCGATGATCCACACCATGCGCGGCGCGGGCTATGTGCTGAAGGCCGCTGAGTGAACGAGCGGCTGAAGCGACTGGTCGCGCCGCTGAGCTCGCGCCTGGTCATCACCGCGGTGGCCCTGGTGCTGGTCGTCTCGCTCCTGATCGCCACCTTCGCCACGATCGCGCTGCGCGAGACGTTGATGGACCGTCTTGACCGGGACGTACACGACATGGCTCGCGGAGTGGCCGACCCGGGCCGGCGCGGCGACTTCAACATCGGACCGGACTCGGTCATCGCGGCATTCCCCGAGAACGGTGAGGCGCAGGGCAACTTCGGCGACTTCGACCCGAACCAGATGGAGTCGCTCAGCGCCGCTGACCTGGAGCTGATGGCGGACGTACGCGTCGACGCGCGCCCCCACGACATCGAGCTGCCCGACCGTGGCACCTACCGGGTGATCGCCCAGTCCGTCTTCACCCCCGCCCTCGGTCAGACGGTGGTCTTCGTCACCGGCCAATCGACCGACGAGGTCGACAACACGATCGAGAGCCTGATCTTCTGGGAGGCCCTGCTGACCCTGCTCGGTGTCCTGGCCGCCGCGGGCGCCGGCTATGTCGTCGTACGCCGCCAGCTCAGCCCGCTGCGCGAGGTCGCCGCCACCGCGCACACCGTCGCCGCCCTGCCGCTCTCCTCCGGCGAGGTCTCGGTGACCGAGCGGGTGCCCGAGCGGCTCACCGACGAGGACACCGAGGTCGGCCAGGTCGGCGCCGCGCTCAACTCGCTGCTCGACCACGTCGAGACCTCGCTGGCCGAACGTCACCGCAGCGAGCAGCAGGTACGCCAGTTCGTCGCCGACGCCTCCCACGAGCTGCGCACCCCGCTGACCACCATCCGCGGCTACACCGAGCTGGCGCAGCAGCGACCCGAAGCGGTCCCGACGGCGCTCGGCAAGGTCGAGGAGGAGTCGCTGCGGATGACCGCACTGGTCGAGGACCTGCTCCTGCTCGCGCGCCTCGACCAGGGCCGCCCGCTCGCTCGTGACTCGGTCGACCTGACCCGGCTCCTCCTGGAGGCCGTCGACGACGCCCGTGTCGTCGACCCCTCGCACACCTGGCGGCTCGAGCTACCGGCCGACGCCGACTCCGGTGGCGCCGAGGTGATCGTCACCGGCGACGCCCAGCGCCTCCACCAGGTGATCAGCAACCTGCTCACCAACGAGCGCCGGCACACGCCCGCCGGCACCACGGTCACCGTCCGCGTACGTCCTGACGGCTTCGACGTCCACGACGACGGCCCCGGCTTCCCTCCGGCCCTGGTCCCGCGCGCGTTCGAGCGTTTCACCCGCGCCGACGAGGCCCGTCAGCGTGACGGCGGCGCCGGTCTCGGCCTCGCGCTCGTCCACGCCATCGTCACCTCCCACGGCGGCACCGTGACCCTCACCAGCGCCCCCGGAGACACCACGATCGCCGTACGCCTCCCGCGCTCGGCCGAAGGATGAGGTGGGGTTTTCCCTACCCGGGTCGGCTCCTTGGGCCCATCGTGGGTGAGCGGCAGGTTCCTTAGCGTCGAAGGGTGACATCAGCCACCCGAAACCCCAGGAGCCACCCATGACCACACCCGCCCTCGAGGTCACCGGCCTCACCAGGACCTACGGCGCCGGTGCGGCCGCCGTGCACGCGCTCAACGGACTCGACCTGGCCTGCGCGCCGGGCACCTTCACCGCCGTGATGGGGCCCTCCGGCTCCGGCAAGTCCACCTTCCTGACCTGCGCCGGAGCGCTGGAGCAGCCGACGGGCGGCCGGGTCGTCATCGCCGGCCAGGACGTCACCGAGCTGACCGAGGCGCACCGGACCAGGCTGCGCCGCGAGCGGATCGGGTTCGTCTTCCAGGGCTTCCACCTGCTGCCCTACCTGACCGCCGAGCAGAACGTCGCACTGCCGCTGCGGTTGGCCGGGAGCCGGATCGACGCGGCTGCCCGCCGCCGGATCCGCGAGCTGCTCGACCGCGTCGGCCTCGGCGATCGCATCGGCCACCTGCCGGCACAGCTCTCCGGCGGCCAGCAGCAGCGGGTCGCGATCGCCCGGGCGGTGGTGACCGGTCCCGACATCGTCCTCGCCGACGAGCCCACCGGAGCCCTCGACTCCCACACGGCGGCCTCGGTGCTCGCCCTGCTCCGGAGCCTCGTCCGCGAGCTCGGCGCGACCGTCGTGATGGTGACCCACGACCCGGTCGCCGCTGCGTACGCGGACAGCGTGGTCTTCCTCGTCGACGGCCGTGCCGTGGGGCGGATGGAGAACCCCGCCGCCGAGGCCGTCGCCGGCCAGATGGCACATCTCGACGAGCTCACCGCCCGGACCGAGCAGGAGCTCGTGTGATGCTGACCCTGGCACTGCGCTCGCTGCGCCACCGCGCCACCGCCATGACCGCGACCTTCGTCGCGATCCTGCTGGGCACGGCCGTGATGGGGTCGTTCACGCCGTTGATCCAGGTCGCCCTCGAACCCGGCACGCCGAGCGCCGAGCGGGAGACCCTGCTCATCCTCGGGGGAGTGGTCGGAGCCTGGGGCACCGTCATCGCGCTCTTCTCGATCGTCTCCACCGTCGGGGTCACCGTCCGGCAGCGCGAGGTCGAGATCGGTCTGCTGCGCACCGTCGGTGCCGAGCCCCGTCAGGTCCGCGCCCTGGTGCGGGCGGAGACTCTCCTGGTCGCACTCGTCGCCGCCGTCCTCGGAGCCGTCGTGGCGAGCCTGACCAGCCGAGCGCTCCTCGACCTGCTGCAGTCCGGCGGCGTCGTCAGCGAGCAGGTCGCCCACTCGGGCGGCTGGGCCGCGCTCGCCGCGACGGTCGTCCTGCTCGTGCTCGTCTCCCTGGCCGCCGCCGGCATGGCCGGGTCACGTGCCTCCCGGGGACCGGCGACGGTCGCCCTCTCCGAAGCCAGGACGGGCACCGGTCGGATCGCCTGGTGGCGCTGGGTGGTGGCCGTGGTCGCTGTCGGCCTCGCCGCGTCCATGGTCGCGATGACCATGGCCACGGGCAAGGACGCCGCTGACCCGTCTGAGGCGATGGCGATGACCGGCTCCCTCGGCCTTGTGGTCGCGGTGGGTCTCGCGGCGCTGGCACCGCTGCTGCTGCGGGCCGGCAGCTGGGTGCTGCGGCCGCTGCTGGGCGGCACGAGCGGTCACCTGGCGGCGTACAACACCTCGCGCAGGTCGCACCTGCTTGCAGGGGTGCTCGCTCCGGTGATGGTGCTCTCCGCGGCCGCGGTCAGCATCCTGATGCTGGTCGGGATCGACGAGCGAACGCTGCCCACCGGTCTGCCCCCGGAGGTCGCTGAGGGCTTCGAGACGGCCAACCTGCTCAACAACGTCGTCACCGCGATGATCTGCGCGTTCGCCGCGATCATGGTCGTCAACGCCTTCGCCGCCCTCCTCGCCGACCGCCGCCTGGAGCTGCACAGGCTGCGGCTGCTCGGCGCCACTCCAGGTCAGGTGCGCGGCTCCATCCTCGCCGAGGCCGGCGTGGTCGCCGCGGTCGGCACCGTCGTCGGGCTGCTCGCCGCCCAGGCGACGATCGTCCCGTTCGCCTACGTCCGTGGTGAAGGCCTGGTCCCCGACGCGCAGCTCTGGCTGCCGCCCCTGCTGATCGCCGGTGCCGTGGTGCTCACGCTGGCCTCCGCGGCCGGCGCGACGAGCCGGGCATTACGCACGACGTCCGGCGCCCGCTGATGTCACGCTCACTCCTGATGACCGACTGGGACGCACCGATCCGGACCGTGCGACCGGAGCCGTTCAGCGGGCAGGCGCTCGTCGAGCGGCTCCGGCTGACCGGACTGTCGCTGGGCTATGCCCTGATGATGGCCCCCGCCCTGGTGCTGGCGATCCTCACCGTGCTCTCGATCCCGCTCGGGCTGGTGTTCGGGGTCGGCATCGGGATCGCCCTGGGTGCGGTGCCGGCCACCCAGGCCGTCGCTGGGGTGCATCGTCGGGTGAGCGGGATGCTCCTCGGGGAGACCATCCCGGAGACGTACGCGGACCTGAGTGCGCTGCCGGTCCTCGCCCGGCCGTTCCGGTGGCTCCGGGACAAGGCGCGCTGGCGCGACTTCGCCTTCTGTTGCTTCTCGGCGACCGGGGGCTTCGTGCTCTCCTTGCTGCCCGCGGCGTTCCTGACCGTGCCGCTGACCTGGCTGATCCTGGCGTTCACCGGCATCACCTGGGTGGCCTGGCTGCTGCTCCTGCTCACCGGTCCCCTGCTGCTGGCGTGGTGGGTGACGACCCCGGGCCTGGTCCGGGCGCGGGCGCTGGCCGAGCGCGGCATCTTCGGTCAGGGACAGGCCGCCACGCTGGCCGCCAGGGTGGAGAAGGTCGAGTCGACGCGTGCCGAGACGCTGGACCACTCGGCGGCCGAGCTGCGCCGCATCGAGCGTGACCTCCACGACGGCGCCCAGGCCAGGATCGCCGCCGTCGGGATGAGCGTCGGGCTGGCCGAGAAGCTGATGGCGACCGACCCGGACGCCGCCGCGGCGCTGCTGCGCGAGGCCCGCGAGACCACGGTGTCCGCGCTGGAGGACCTGCGTGGAGTCGTACGCGGCATCCTGCCACCCGTGCTCGCCGACCGTGGCCTCGTGGGAGCCGTCCAGGCCCTCACCGCCGGACTGCCGCTGCCGGTCACCGTCGCCATCGAGCTGCCCGGGCGCCTGCCCGACCCGGTCGAGTCGGCGGCCTACTTCGCGGTGGCCGAGTGCCTGGCCAACGCGGTCAAGCACTCCGGTGCCGACCGGGCGTTCGTACGCGGCAGCCACAACGGGCAGCGGCTGCGTATCGTCGTGGGCGACAACGGCCGCGGCGGCGCCGACGCGACCGGGCACGGGCTCGCCGGGGTCGCGACCCGGCTGGCCGCCTTCGACGGCACCGTCGAGGTCGAGAGCCCCTCCGGCGGTCCGACCCTGATCACCCTGGAGGTGCCTTGCCGGATCTGAGGGTGGTCCTGGGCGAGGACCAGGCGCTGCTCCGCGTCGGCCTCACCCGGATCCTCGAAGCGGGCGGGATCGAGGTCGTCGAGGCCGTCGACAACGCTCCCGCCCTGGCTCGGGCCCTGGTCCGGCCAGACGTGGACGCGGCGGTGGTCGACGTACGTCTTCCTCCGTCCTTCACCACCGAGGGCATCACCGCGGCGATCGAGGTCAGACAGGCGCGGTCGGGGTTTCCGGTGCTGGTGCTGAGCCAGTACGTGGAGCCGCTCTACGCGCGCGACCTGCTCGCCGGGGGAGAGGGCGCGGTCGGCTACCTGCTCAAGGACCGGGTCGCCGACGTCGACGCCTTCCTCGGGGCGGTGCGCCAGGTCGCCGGCGGCGGGACCGTCCTCGACCCTGAGGTCGTCGCCGCGCTCCTCACCCGCCGCGAACGCCCGCTCGACCGGCTCACCGAGCGGGAGCGCGAGGTGATGACGCTGATCGCCGAGGGGCGCTCCAACGCCGCCATCGCCGCCCGGCTCTTCGTCACCGAGAAGGCCGTCGGCAAGCACATCAGCTCCATCTTCACCAAGCTCGACCTGCCCCAGGCGAGCGACGACAACCGTCGCGTGCTCGCCGTCCTGGCCTGGCTCAACGACACCTGACCCGGCGCCTTCTCGGCGCCGGGCGGACGAACGAGTCAGTCGTCCTGTGCCTGAGTTGGGCTGAGCCCGGGGAGGTCGAGCATGCGCTGGAGGGCGAGCTTGGCGTAGCGCTCGGTGTCGGGGTCGACCTCGATGCGGTTGACGACCTGACCCTCGACCAGGGACTCGAGGGCCCAGACGAGGTGGGGGAGGTCGATGCGGTTCATCGTCGAGCAGTAGCAGACGGTGCGGTCGAGGAAGACGATCCGCTTGTCCGGGTGGGCGTCGGCGAGGCGCTTGACCAGGTTGAGCTCGGTGCCGATCGCCCAGGCCGAGCCGGCGGGAGCGGCCTCGATGGTCGAGATGATGAACTCGGTCGAGCCGACCAGGTCGGCCTTGAGGACGACCTCGTGCTGGCACTCGGGGTGGACCAGGATCTGCACACCCGGGATCTCGGCGCGCAGGTCGTCGATGGTGTCGGGGGAGAAGCGGCCGTGGACCGAGCAGTGGCCCTTCCACAGGATCACCTTCGCCGCCCGCAGCTCCTCGGCGCTGAGGCCGCCACCGGGCTTGAGCGGGTCCCAGACCACGCAGTCGCCCAGAGACACACCGAGCTTGAGGACGGCGGTGTTGCGGCCGAGGTGCTGGTCGGGGAAGAAGAGGACCTTGGCATCGTCCTTCTGGTCGAAGGCCCACTCCAGCACGGCCTGCGCGTTGGAGGAGGTGCACACGACGCCGTCGTGGCGCCCGCAGAACGCCTTGATGTCGGCGGAGGAGTTCATGTACGTCACCGGCACGACCTGCTCGGCCACGCCCGCCTCGGAGAGCGCCTCCCAGGCCTTCTCGACCTGGCCCAGGCGCGCCATGTCGGCCATCGAGCACCCGGCTGCGAGGTCGGGCAGGATGACCGCCTGCGAGGGCGAGGTGAGGATGTCGGCCGACTCGGCCATGAAGTGCACGCCGCAGAAGACGATGTACTCCGCGTCCGGCCGGGCGGCGGCGTCGCGCGCGAGCTTGAAGGAGTCCCCGGTCACGTCAGCGAACTGGATGACCTCGTCGCGCTGGTAGTGGTGTCCGAGGACGAACACCTTCTCGCCGAGCTTCTCCTTGGCGGCGAGCGCGCGCTTGACCAGGTCGGGGTCGGAGGCGGCCGGCAGATCGCCGGGGCACTCGACGCCACGCTCGGAGTTCAGGTCGGTGCCACGCCCCAGGGGGAGCAGCGGGAGGTCGACAGTCGTCATGATGACGATAATACATGTCGACGGCTCGGCGCCCTCGTGGCATGGGTCACATGGTGGTATGGATCAGGCCCGCAGCGGGCGTACGGCATCCCACGCCGGGTCGGTGTCGACCCGGGTGACGACGTCGCCGTGGACCCAGCCGTCGACCGTCTCCTCGAGCCGTTGCGGGGCCGAGGTGGTGGGGTCGACGTAGGCGTGGAGAAGGCGTACGCCGTTGGTGGTCTCGTGCGCCACGACGCGGCCGTCGGGGCCGAGGGTCGAGGCGAGCCGGTCCTCGAGCTGACCGAGCTCGCGAAGGGCGTCGGCCGAGGGGAGGCCCCGCTCGGCGAAGCCGATGTAGGGGACCACCACGCCGACATGATGGGTCAGATTGGGGGCGGTGACCGGGTGCAGGGGCACGACCGCGCTCGCGATCACCGGCCCCTGGGGGCTCTCCCCGTGGAGCAGCACCCAGGCCGGGTTGCCGTCGGGGTCGACGTACTCCTTGCGGAGGTTGCGTACGGCGACGCGCAGCCCGTCGAGCCCGAAGCCGTCGCGGGGTCGGGCGGTGGTGGTATCGACCTCGCCGATCCACAGCTCGGTGCTGGACTCGCCCAGTGTCGTGTCGAGGGCGTGGAAGGCGACCTGGAGACGGGCGTCGTCGGCGAGGTCGGAGAAGGCCGGGTGGAAGAGGGTGAGGTCGAAGTGAGCGCCGTTCTGCCGGGCGGTGACGAGCACGTCGGCCAGCCGGATCGCGGCGCCGCCGGGGGTGGTGAGCACCGCCTCGACCGGATCGTCGACGGGCGGGCGCTGGTCGCTGAACTCCCAGAGTGAGACGCCGTCGGGCTCGGGGGCGGCGAGCAGCCAGCGGCGTGCCAGCGCACGATGGTCAGGGTTGCCGCCGGCCGAGACGACGAGCAGCCGGCCGCCCAACGGCCCGGGGCCGACCTCCCAGCTCAGACCGGCCTCGATCGCGTCGATCCGTCTGGCCAGCAGTGCGACGAGAGCGTCCTGGTCGTCGGCGTCCAGCGCCGCACCGCAGGCCAGAGCGCCCTTCTGGGCCCACCAGCTCCAGAAGCCGCTGATCCGCCTGGTCTCTGAGTCGCCGGCGCCGCGCCGCCCGAAGATCCGCACGAAACGACCTTAACGCGACGCATGCGGAATGGTTACGACACTGAAAACGTCAGGTGGAACACCTGGTGCTTCCGTGCGCGGGTAGGTTTCGGCCATGCGAGTGCTGATCGCCCCCGACAAGTACGCAGGCACACTCACCGCCGCCCAGGCGGCCGCCGCGATCGCGGAGGGCTGGCGGCGTACGGCGCCCCGCGACGAGCTCTCGCTCGCGCCGATGGCGGACGGCGGACCGGGATTCCTCGAGCTGCTGCACGACGTCCTCGGTGGCGACCTCCACGAGGTCGAGGTCCGGGGCCCGCACGGTGAGCCGGTGACCGCGCAGGTGCTGGTCGACGGCGAGACCGCCTACGTCGAGTCGGCCCAGGCCGCCGGCGTGCACCTGACCGGTGGGAAGGGAGCGGAGCAGGCGAGCTCGTACGGAGTGGGCCAGCTGCTCCTCGCCGCCCGCGACGCCGGCGCGAGCAGGGTCGTGATCGGCCTCGGCGGCTCGGGCACCAGTGACGGGGGAGCGGGGCTGCTCGCCGCGCTCGGCGCCACTGCGGACCGGCCGCTCGATGCCGGTGTCGCCGGACTCGAGGGCATCACCGAGGTCACGCTCCCCGAGCCGCTCGGCCTCGAGATGGTGATCGCCAGCGACGTGGACAACCCGCTGACCGGGCTCTTCGGCGCGATCAAGGTCTACGGCGAGCAGAAGGGGCTGGCCGAGGAGACCATGCCCCGCTGGGACGGTGTGCTCCAGGACCTGGCCGCCGCCACATCGCGTAAGACCGCGACCGAGAAGGGCGCGGGGGCGGCCGGCGGGATCGGGTTCGCGCTGCTGCTCCTCGGTGCCACCCGGCGGCCGGGGTTCGACGTCGTCGCCGACCTGCTGGGGCTGCCCGAGCTGGCCGCCCGGACCGACCTGGTGATCACCGGTGAGGGCTCCTTCGACCCGCAGAGCGCGGCCGGGAAGGTGCCGGCCGGGGTAGCCAGACTGGCCGAGCAGGCGCTGCGGCCCTGCATCGTGCTGGCCGGCAAGGTCAGCATGAGCGGGCGGGAGATGCGTACGCTCGGCATCGACGCCGCCTACTCGCTCGTCGACAGCGTCGGCGAGGAGCAGGCGCTCGGCCAGGCGTACGACTCCCTGGTCCAGGTCGCCGCCAGAGTGGCCCGAACGTGGTCCGCCGACCAGCGGGAATAACCGATGATGTGCGACGATTGAGCCTTAAGACACACCCGCACCCACGCACAGGGAGCCCAGCTACATGACCGAGCAGACTACCGAACGCCGCGCCGACTCCATCAACCTGAGCGACGTTGCCGCCGCGAAGGTGAAGAGCCTCCTGGAGCAGGAAGGCCGCGACGACCTGAGCCTGCGCATCTCCGTGCAGCCCGGTGGCTGCTCCGGCCTGCGCTACCAGCTCTTCTTCGACGAGCGCACCCTCGACGGTGACGTCGTCACCGACTTCGACGGTGTCTCCGTCGTCGTCGACCGGATGAGCGTTCCCTACCTCAACGGCGCCATGATCGACTTCGTGGACAGCATCGAGAAGCAGGGGTTCACCATCGACAACCCCAACGCCACCGGCTCGTGCGCCTGTGGAGACTCCTTCCACTGAGTCCCAGAACGTCAGCAGCCCCTGCCTACGCGGCAGGGGCTGCTGGTATTTGGTGGCCTCCACATTCCAGGAGGCCGAAACCATCAGGTCAGGGCGAGGTCATCGGCGACGTGTCCGCAGGCCTCGAGCACGGCGGTGTCGCCCGGCTCGCGGGCCTGCATCCGCATTGCGGGTGCTGGGCGGGCCGCTTCGCGCACTCGTGGCGCGGGCAGGCGCAGCGCGCTGTCGGCGGCGGCGCAGTCGGCGCAGAGCTGCGCGGGGCTGTCGAGGTCGTCGTACGGAACGCGCATGTCTGTCATGCAAACGACGGTAAGCACTACCAACGGGTAGAAGAAGGCCGACTCAGCGGTAATATTTCATCTGCTGTCTACGGTCGAGCCTTAACGTCGCCCGAGGTCTCGCCGGTAGGGTTCCGCGCATGTCCGGTTCACTCCTGATCGCAGGCTCCATCGCGACCGACCACCTGATGAGCTTCGGTGGAAAGTTCGCCGATTCGCTGGTCGCCGACCAGCTCGACAAGCTCTCGGTGAGCTTCCTGGTCAACGACCTCGAGATCCGCCGCGGCGGCGTCGGCGCCAACATCTCCTTCGGCCTGGCCAACCTCGGCCTGGCGCCGGTGCTCGTAGGTGCGGTCGGCGAGGACTTCGCCGACTACCGCTCCTGGCTCGAGCGCCACGGCGTCAACTGCGACCACCTGCACGTCTCCGAGACGCTGCACACCGCGCGGTTCGTGTGCACCACCGACACCGCGATGGCGCAGTTCGCCAGCTTCTACCCGGGCGCGATGGCCGAGGCGCGCGAGATCGAGCTCGGCCCGATCGCCGACAAGGTCGGCGAGCCGTCGTTCGTGCTGATCGCGCCCGACGACCCCGACGCGATGAAGCGCCACACCCAGGAGGCCCGCCAGCGCGGCTACACCTTCATCTCCGACCCGAGCCAGCAGCTCGCCTTCGGCGACGGTGAGCTCATCCGCGAGCTCGTCGACGGCGCCGCCTATCTGTTCACCAACGAGTACGAGTCGCACGTCCTCCAGCAGAAGACCGGCTGGTCCGCCGACGAGGTCCTCGCCCGCGTCGGCACCCAGGTCACCACGCTCGGCAAGGACGGCGTACGCATCCAGCGCAAGGGCGAGGACGCGATCGAGCTGCCCGCCGCGAAGAACGTCAACGCCGTCGAGCCCACCGGGGTCGGCGACGCCTTCCGGGCCGGCTTCCTGGCCGCGCTGGCCTGGGACTGCGAGCTCGAGCAGGCCGCCGAGGTCGGCTGTGTCCTCGCCGCCTACTGCGTCGAGACCGTCGGCCCGCAGGAGTACTCCTTCACTGCCGAGGAGTTCGTCGCCCGGGTCCGTGAGTCCTACGGCGACACCGCCGCGGACCAGATCGCCCCGCACATCAAGGCCTGAACTTCTCTGGCAATTCCTGCACTTCTCGGGCAATGCAACGCCAGAGAAGTGCAGGAATACCCGGTTAACCGGGTATTCCTTCCGCTCAGCTCAGACGGCGTATCCGATAGACGGGTACGCCGTCTTCGGCTTCCGCCTCGCCGACGAACTCCTGGCCGCGCATGCGGGCCCAGGCGGGTACGTCGTGGTGGGCGGCCACGTCGTCGGCGGCGACGGCGATGACCTCGCCGACCTCGACGTCGCCGAGGTGGCGGCCGAGCTCGATGATCGGTCGCGGGCAGGCCTGGCCGCGGCAGTCGAGGGTGACCGTCGGGGCGCTCACAGCCCGGCCTCGGCGCGTAGGTCCTTGACGATCCCGGGCAGTGCGTCGAGCACGCGCTCCACATCCTCTCGCGTCGTGTCGCGGGTCAGCGATAGCCGAACGTTACCGTGTGTCAGCGCTCCCATGGCAGCAAGCACCCGAGAAGGTTCGCGGGTGTCGGAGGTGCAGGCAGAGCCGCTGGCGACACCGACGCCGATGCGGTCCAGCGCGGTCACCAGCGCCTCGCCGTCGACGTACAGCGCCGAGAAGGTCACCAGGTGGGGGAGTCGGCCCTCGGCAGGGCCGGCGACGTCCACGTCCGGGATCTCCGTCCTGACCCGTTCCCTGACCAGTGCGACCAGCTCGTGCTGGCGGGCGTTGACCTCCTCGCGCTCGGCGACGACCGCCTGGAGCGCGGCCGCGGCCGCCAGCGCCCCGGGGATGTTCGTGAACCCCTGATCCGTACGCGACCACTCATCGCCCGGGAAGGGCCAGCGCCACCGGGCGGACCGGCGTACGACCAGCACTCCCACGCCACCGGGGCCACCCCACTTGCGGGCGGAGCCTGCGATCGCATCTCCGACCGACGGCAGCGGCAGCCGCCCCATGGCGGCGCCGGCGTCGACGAAGAGGGACGCCGGGCCGGCGGCGGAGGCGACCTCGTCGAGGGGCTGGAGCGTGCCGACCTCGTGGTTGGCCTGCTGGACGGCGATCACGTCGACGTCCCCGGTCTGCACCGCGTCCCGGACGGCGGCGACCTCGACCCGGGCCTCGCCGTCGACGGCCAGCTCGGTGACGGGGGAGCGCTGCGACCAACGCGCGGCGTCGATGACGGCCTGGTGCTCGACGGCGCTGTGACCTATGCCACGTGATCCGAGCCCCAGGAGGCCCGCGTGCACGGCGGCGGTTCCCGAGGATGTGAAAAGCACCTCATCTCGACGCACCCCCAGCGCCTCGGCGACGACCTCGCGGGCGTTCGCGAGCAGCAGCCCGGCGTTGCGGGCCGGCCGGTGGAGGCGGCGGGGGTCGGCGTACCCCTGATCCGCCGCGGCGAGCAGCACTTCCCGCGCGGCGGGATGGAGCGGTTCGGCCGAGGCGGCGTCGAGGTAGGTGAAGCGGTCGGTCACAGAACCCAACGGTAGCCATACGCGACATGAGGAACCCCTGAAGATGAATCCGGAGGCGCTCGCGGTAGTCTGCCGACATCTGAGTGTTCGCATGAGAGAGAGGCTCGTAGTGGGTCTGCACTTGCCAGGGGCCGGAACGACTCCGTCCCACGCCCGCGCCCGACGTGGTGCGCTGGTGGCGACGCTGACGGCCGGCGCCCTCCTGCTGAGTGGCTGTTCGGACGAGGCGGCGCGTTTCGGCTTCCCCGAGCCACGTTCTGAGCAGGGGGAGCACAACCTCGCCCTGTGGCAGGGCGCATGGATCGCCGCGTTGATCACGGGTGTCCTGACCTGGGGGCTCATCTTCTGGGCGATCTGGCGCTACCGGCGCCGCAGCGATTCCGACGTCCCGGTCCAGACGCGTTACAACCTGCCGTTGGAGATCTTCTACACGATCGCCCCGGTCCTGATGGTGATCGTGTTCTTCGATCACACCGTCAAGGTCCAGAACGAGATGTTGGATGACGGCAACCCGACCAACGTGATCGAGGTGACCGGCCAGCAGTGGCAGTGGACCTTCAACCACGGCATCGGTGAGCCCGACCTGAGCGCGGACGAGAACCTCGTCGACGACGAGTTCGCCTACGACAGCTACGGCTACGTCGTGGGCACCGGCTCGCACATCCCGACGCTGGTCCTCCCGGAGAAGACCACCACGCGGTTCAACCTGCGCTCGGCCGACGTCATCCACAACTTCGGCATCCCGGACTTCGGCATGAAGATGGACGTCATCCCGGGTCGGGTGAACCACTACTCGATCACCACGAAGGAGGCCACGGCCACCTTCGACCCGAGCGCGGAGGACCTCATCGAGGGCACCACCTTCCGCGGCGCCTGCTACGAGCTCTGCGGCGTCTACCACGCCCGGATGATCTTCAAGGTCGCGATCCTCTCCGAGAGCGACTACAAGTCCTACGTCGACACGCTGGCGCAGAACGGCTTCGAGGCCGAGCGCCCGCTGCTCGGTGGTGGCAAGTCCACCCGCCCCGCCGACGACATCCCCACTCACGAGGAGGAGGGCGAGTGACCGCCACCGCTGCGCGCCCGGTCACCGAGGGCCGCAAGCCGCTCGGAACGCAGATCTACCAGCTGCTGACCACCACCGATCACAAGCTGATCGGCAAGATGTACCTGGTCACGTCGTTCGTCTGGTTCCTGATCGGCGGCCTGATGGCGCTGCTGATGCGCTCGGAGCTGGCCTTCCCTGGACAGCAGGTCGTCAACGACGAGCTGTTCAACCAGCTGTTCACGATGCACGGCACGATCATGCTGCTGCTCTTCGCGACGCCGCTGTTCTTCGGCTTCTCCAACGTGATCATGCCGCTGCAGATCGGCGCACCTGACGTCGCCTTCCCGCGGCTCAACATGTTCAGCTACTGGCTCTACCTCTTCGGCAGCCTGATCGCGGCCAGCGGCTTCCTCACCCCGACCGGCGCGGCCGACTTCGGCTGGTTCGCCTACACGCCGCTGTCCAGCGCGCAGTACTCGCCGGGTGTCGGTGGCGACCTGTGGATCATGGGTCTCTACATGGCCGGTCTGGGCACGATCCTCGGCTCGGTCAACTTCATCACCACGATCATCTGCATGCGGGCGCCGGGCATGACCATGTTCCGGATGCCGATCTTCACCTGGAACACCCTGATCACCGCGCTGCTCGCGCTGATCGCGTTCCCGATCCTGGCCGCCGCCCTGCTGATGCTCGAGTCCGACCGCCAGTTCGGCTCCCACGTCTTCGACGCCGCCCATGGTGGCCCGATCCTGTGGCAGCACCTGTTCTGGTTCTTCGGTCACCCCGAGGTCTACATCATCGCGCTGCCGTTCTTCGGCATCATCTCCGAGATCCTCCCGGTCTTCAGCCGCAAGCCGATCTTCGGCTACATCGGCCTGGTCGCCGCGACCCTCGGCATCGCGATCCTCTCGGTGGCGGTGTGGGCGCACCACATGTTCGTCACCGGCGCAGTCAACCTGCCGTTCTTCTCCGGCATGACCTTCCTGATCGCAGTGCCCACCGGCGTGAAGTTCTTCAACTGGATCGGCACGATGTGGGGCGGATCGGTCAGTTTCGACACCCCGATGCTTTGGTCGATCGGCTTCCTGACGACCTTCCTCTTCGGTGGTCTGACCGGCATCATCCTGGCGAGCCCGCCGCTCGACTTCCAGGTCTCCGACTCCTACTTCGTGGTCGCGCACTTCCACTACGTGGTCTTCGGAACCGTCGTGTTCGCGATGTTCGCCGGCTTCTACTTCTGGTGGCCGAAGATGACCGGCCGGATGCTCGACGAGCGCCTCGGCAAGGTTCACTTCTGGCTGCTGTTCGTCGGCTTCCACGCGACCTTCCTGGTCCAGCACTGGCTGGGTGTCGAGGGTATGCAGCGACGCATCGCCGACTACCTGCCCAGCGACGGGTTCACCTTCCTGAACCAGTTC
Organism: Nocardioides sp. YIM B13467; assembly: GCF_042788075.1. Lineage (NCBI taxonomy): Bacteria > Bacillati > Actinomycetota > Actinomycetes > Propionibacteriales > Nocardioidaceae > Nocardioides > Nocardioides sp. YIM B13467. The sequence goes on along the minus strand of NZ_JBHZPJ010000046.1, from coordinate 2,721,494 downwards.
TCGACGGTGGGCGCGTTCCTGCTGAGCCTGTCGATGCTGCCCTTCTTCTACAACCTCTACATCTCGCGCAACGCCCCCAAGGTCGAGGTGGATGACCCGTGGGGTTGGGGCCGCTCGCTGGAGTGGGCCACCGCCTGCCCTGCGCCGCGCCACAACTTCGTCTCCATCCCGAAGATCCGCTCGGAGTCCCCGGCCTTCGACCTCCACCACCCGGAGATCGCCGCGCTCGAGCACGATGAGGACGATTTCGCTTCGACCAGCTCCAACAAGGAAGGCTGACCACGATGAAGTCTGAAGCCTGGATGTTCGTGGTCTGCACCGTCTTCATGGTGCTGGTCACGCCGGCCTACTGGTTCGTCACCGCGGCCTCCGAGGAGGGTGGCGACTGGACCGGCACCTCGGCGCTGGTGATGTGCACGCTGCTGTTCGCGATGATCACCGTCTACCTCGGCTTCCACGCCGTCAAGATGGACCCGCGTCCCGAGGACCGTGAGGACGGCGAGATCGCCGAGGGTGCCGGGGAGTACGGCTTCTTCCCGCCGTTCTCCTGGTGGCCGCTGTGGGCCGGCCTCACCTTCGGTCTGGTGGTCCTCGCCGTCGCGATGGCCGCGTGGTGGCTCCTCATCATCGCCGCCGTGCTCGGCCTGCTGGCCCTCGCCGGCTGGAACTTCGAGTACTACCGAGGCGAGTTCAAGCACTGAGCAGATGAACGTACGCGGGGCCCGATCCGAGATGGATCGGGCCCCGCTTCCCTTCTTGGGAAGCTCTTGGTGATGCCCGGTAGGGTTATCGCGCCCACGTACCGGTTCAGGGCGTCGGGGTAAATGAATCAGGTCTGGAGCAGTCTCACCGTGTCAACGCAGTCACCGTTTCGCCGCCCGTCCGTGTTCGCCCGTCGCCGGGTGCTGTTGACCACGGCAGCGGCGGCCCTCGCGCCGGTGCTCGCCGCGTGCGGGGCGGACCCGGCCTCGAAGGAGCCCAAGAAGCCCGCCGAGCCGACGGTGCAGATCACGCCCAACATCGAGGACAACGCCACCGGCGTCGCGGTCGACAAGGTCGTCAAGGTCGATGTGGCCAAGGGGCGTCTCGACGAGGTCATGCTGACCGGCGCCAAGGGCACCAAGGTGCGGGGCACGATCACCGAGGACGGGCTCAGCTGGAGCGCGGGTGAGGTGCTCGAGCCGACCGCCTCCTACACCCTCGCGGTCACGGCCACCGGTGACGACGGTCTGGAGCAGACGAGCGAGATCAAGTTCTCCACGGAGGATCTCGGCCTGGACCGCCAGACCTTCCCGTCGATCGCGCCGCTCGACGGCGAGACGGTCGGCGTCGGAATGCCGATCATCGTGACGTACGACCTGCCGGTGAAGAACAAGGCCGCCTTCGAGAAGAAGATGATCGTCGAGTCGACCCCCAAGCAGGAGGGGTCGTGGTACTGGGTGAGCGACAAGGAAGTGCACTACCGCCCGCGCACCTACTGGCAGGCCAACTCCACGATCAACGTGAAGCTCAACATCAACTCGGTCCCCGCCGGTGGCGGCATCTTCGGCCAGAAGGACCGCGAGATCACGTTCAAGACCGGTGACGCCCACATCTACCGGGCCAACGCGCAGACCCACCAGATGGAAGTCTTCAAGAACGGGCAGAAGATCAAGACGATCCCGATCACGACCGGCAAGGAAGGGTTCATCACCCGCAGCGGCGTGAAGGTGATCATCGAGAAGTTCAAGCGCAAGACCATGAACTCCGAGACCATCGGGATCAACCAGGGCGACCGGGAGTACTACAACATGGAGGGCGTGAAGTGGGCCATGCGGCTGACGTTCTCCGGTGAGTTCATCCACGGCGCGCCGTGGTCGGTCGCGCAGCAGGGCAATGCCAACGTCTCCCACGGCTGCACCGGGATGAGCGACGAGAACGCCAAGTTCCTCTACGACATGACCCGCCGCGGTGACGTCGTCGAGACCGTCGGCACCAACCGCGAGATGACCTTCAGCAACGGCTGGGGCGACTGGAACACCTCCTACGAGGAATACCGGGCGGGGTCTGCACTCGCCTGAGTCGATGTTGTGCATTGCAGCAATTAGCGTGCGACATCATGCGGTTGATGCTTGCCATCGTCAGCCCCTTTACTTACTTTCCATCTAACACGTAATCGCGTTGCGCAGGGCCGACCCCGACGGCCCGCGCCGCCCTGGAAGGTGGACTCGTTGCCTCGGCCTGTGCTGGTGCTCGACCTGGACGGCACGGTGTGTCTCGGAGACACACCGGCACTTCTCTATGCCACCCGGGTGGCAGACCTCACCGACGCCCCTGAGGCGCTCCTGGAGACCGCAGCGGCCTTCCTCGGGCAGAGACTGCCGGAGACCGCTCCGAAGACGCTGACAGGCGCTCAGGACGGCTATGAGGCGGTCAAGATCCTCGGCCTGGCGGCCGGGGTCTCCGAGGAGCAGCTCAGCGCTGCGTACGTCGCGAGCCGGGAGGCGATCAGCGAGCAACCGGGTGACATCCGCACGCCCGACGGGCTCATCGACCTGCTCGACGGGATCGACGCGCACCGGGTGATCCTGACCAACTCGCCCGGCGGCAGCGGGCTCGACGCGATCCTGGAGCACCTCGGCGTACGCGACGTGGTCGACGAGGTGTGCACCGACGCGCTCAAGCCGACCAGGATGAAGGGTCACCTGGACGCGTTCCTCGACCACGTCGGTGCCGCCGACACGCCGGAGTGGTTGATGTCGGTCGGCGACATCTGGCGCAATGACCTTGCCCCCGCCGTCGAGCGTGGTTGTGTTGCTGCATACGTTGACGCCTTCGACCGCCGGCAGGGACCGGCCCACGTTCGTGCAGGATCGTTCGTGGACCTGTACCCCGCAGTCACGGACTGGTCGAGTGACCCGTCATCCTTCATAGCAGCTCACCCCCTCAAGGAGTCTGTCCAATGTTGAGAACCCCCAGGAACCGGTTGCTGGCGGTCGGTGCCGCCGCATCGCTCGCCCTCTCGCTCGCCGCCTGCGGCGGCAGTGAGGACAGCACCGCGCCCGCGGAGGACCCCGAGGAGATCGTGCTGTCGCTGGTGCCCTCCGGTGACGTCGACTCGATCACCGAGAGCGCGAAGGGGCTGGAGTCGTTCCTCAGCGACAAGATCGGGATCCCCGTACGCGCCGAGGTGACCGAGAGCTATGCCGCCGCGATCGTGGCGATGAAGGCCGACCAGGCCCAGGTCGCCATGCTCGGCCCGATCGGCATGGTCCAGGCCGAGGACCAGGCCGGCGCGGTGCCGGTCCTGCAGTCGGTGCGCTTCGGCTCGGGGACCTACCACACCCAGTGGTTCACCAACGACCCCGAGACCTACTGCGCCGACGACGTCAAGGTGGTCGAGGGCTTCAAGTACTGCAACGGCACCGACGCCGCCAAGACCGGTCCAGCCGGCGAGGATGCGCTCGCCAAGATCAAGCCCGGCACCTCGATCGCCTTCGTCGACCAGGGTTCCGCCTCGGGCTACTATTACCCGGCCACCCAGTGGGGACAGGTCACCGGCGGTGACGCGCTCGTCGACCTCGACGCGCAGTTCGCCGGCGACCACGACGCCGCGGTCCTGGCCGTGGCGCGCGGTGACTACCCGATCGGGGTGAGCTTCGACGACGCCCGCGAGGAGGTCGCGGCCGACGAGCCGAAGGTCGCCTCCGAGGTCGTGGTCTTCGCCTACTCCACAGAGATCCCCAACGACGGCATCGTCGTCGCCGCCGGACTCTCCAAGGAGCTGCGTACGAAGGTGACCGACGCGTTCATCGCGATGGCCAAGGATCCCAAGGGGCTCAAGACGCTGGGGGCGGTCTACGAGATCGAGGGTCTGGAGAAGGTCGACACGGCCGCGCTGAAGAAGGCAAAGTCCGTGGAGGAGAACTTCGGCGAATGAGCGACGGCGGGCACAGCATCGTCTTCGATGACGTCTCGGTGGTCTACCCGAACGGCACCCGCGCCCTGGACAAGGTCTCCCTGACCATCCCGGCGGGGGAGTTCGTGGTGGTCGTCGGGCTCTCCGGTGCCGGCAAGTCGACGCTCGTCCGCACGATCAACGGCCTGGTGCCGGTCACCTCGGGATCGCTGTCGGTGGGCGGGACCGAGGTGGCCACGGCACGCGGGCGGCGACTGCGCCGGCTGCGTGCCGAGATCGGGATGATCTTCCAGGGGTTCAACCTGGTGACCCGCCGCTCGGTGATGGGCAACGTGCTCACCGGGCGGCTGCACGCCCAGTCGTGGATGCGGTCGGCCCTCGGGCTGCACACCAAGGCCGACAAGGAGATCGCCTTCGAGGCGCTGGAGCGCGTCGGGATCGTCGAGAAGGCGTGGGTACGCGCCTCTCAGCTCTCCGGTGGGCAGCAGCAGCGGGTCGCGATCGCCCGCGCCCTGGCGCAGCAGCCGTCGGTGGTGCTCGCGGACGAGCCGGTCGCCTCCCTCGACCCGCCGACGGCCAACCTGGTGATGCGTGACCTGCAACGGATCAACCGCGATCTCGGTATCACCACTGTGGTCAACCTGCACTTTCTCGATCTCGCCCGGCGCTACGCCGACCGGATCATCGGCATGCGCGCGGGTGAGGTGGTCTTCGACGGTCCGGCGGCCGAGGCCGACGATGCCGTCTTCGAGAAGATCTACGGGCGCTCGCTGACCGCCGAGGACGTTTTGGCATGAGTCAGGCCACCCTCGAGCGCCCGGGCGACTCGCCGAAGCAGGTACGTCCGGCTCAGCCGCCGCCGAGCCCGCTGCTCATCGGGGGCATCCTCGGCGCGGTCGCCGTCACCGTGGTGGCGGGATGGGCGATCGACTTCTCGCTCGCGCCGGTCATCGAGCAGTGGCCGATGCTGGTGATGATCCTCGAGGAGGTCGTGCACCCCGAGTGGGCGGAGATCACCGACCCGTCCTCGCGGCTGTGGACGGCGCTGAAGGAGACCGCGGCCATCGCGATCATCGCGACCTTCGTGGGCTCCCTGATCGCCCTCGGGGTGGCTCTGCTGGGCTCCAAGGTGAGCGCGCCTCCCGCGGTCTACCGCGTCACCAAGTCGGTGATGGCGGTGATCCGGTCGCTGCCCGACATGGCCTACGCGCTGGTCTTCGTCGCCGTCGTCACCGGCCCGCTTCCGGGGATCCTGGCGCTGACCATCTTCAACATCGGCATCGTCGCCAAGCTGACCGCGGAGAGCATCGACGCCGTCGATCCCGGCCCGCTGGAGGCGCTCGACGCCGCCGGGGCGACCCGCTGGCAGCGGGCCCGCGTCGCGATCGTGCCTGCCGTGCTGCCCAACTACGCCTCGTACGTCCTCTATGTCTTCGAGCTCAACATCCGCGCCTCCGTGGTGCTGGGGGCGGTCGGGGCCGGCGGGATCGGGCAGCTGATCATGCTCTACTTCAACCGGGCCGACTACGCCCGGCTGGCGGCGGTCGTGATCGTCATCTTCGTGGTGGTCATCGCGATCGACCTGCTCTCCCAGTTCCTGCGCCGGAGGCTGGTATGAGCCCCGCGACCGTGGCGCGGCCGAATCCGCCGCCGAAGTGGCCCTACACCGCGGTCGGCCTGGCGCTGATCGGCATCGTGCTGGTCGCCGGGTGGTCGCTGGACGACGCCAAGTGGGAGCGGCTGCCGCAGTTCCCCGGAGAGATCCTGCAGTACGCCGGGCAGATGCTCGACGGCGTGCTCACCTGGCCCGGAGCGCATCCCGAGGGCCAGGCCGACCCCGAGCTCACCTACGGGGACTGGTGGCTGCAGTCGCTGAAGCTGATGGGGGAGTCGGTGGCGCTCGCCTGGATCGGCACCTGCGTCGGGGCGCTGTTCTCGTTCCCGCTGGCCTTCCTGGCCGCCTCCACCACCGCGCCCCTGTTCGTACGCCTCCCGGTGAGGCTCTTCTTCAACGCCATCCGTGCCGTCCCGGAGATCCTGCTCGCGGTGATCGTGATGCTGCCACTGTTCGGGCTCAACCCGATGGCCGGAGCGATGGCGATCGGCATCCACTCGATCGGCTCGCTCGGAAAGCTGACGCTGGAGAACATCGAGGCGGTCGACCCGCGCCCCGTCGAGGCCGTCACGGCGGCCGGCGCGACGTGGTGGCAGCGGATCCGCACGGCGGTCATCCCGCAGATGATGCCGGAGACCGTGGCGTTCTGGCTCTACCGCTTCGAGGTGAACATCAGGGCAAGCGCGATCCTCGGAGTCGTGAGCGCTGGTGGAATTGGTGCACTGTTAAACCGTGTCCTTCGGGGCCGAGAGTGGGAGTGGGGTGGAATCATGCTAGCTGTGATCATCATCGTGACGATCCTGGTCGACCAGCTGTCAGCAACGCTGCGTCACCGGATCCTGCACGGCGCCGAAGCCACTGCGGTGGCGGCATGACGAGTGCGCCGGTTCTCCCAGCCATCAGGGCCGCAATGCCGCGGCTCAACCCTTCCGAGCGCGCGGTCGCCGAGGTCGTGCTGACCCGTTCGGAGTGGGCCATCGAGGCGACCACCGCCGAGATCGCCGCCGAGGCCTCCGTCTCGACCGCGACCGTGGTCAGAGCCGCGCAGAGACTCGGGTTCCGCGGCTTCCCGCACCTCAAGGTGCTGCTGGCGCGTGACCTGGGCACGGCCAAGACCGAGACGACCGAGGGAGGCAGCCCGCTGACCGTGGTGCGCTCCTTCTTCGCCGACATCGCCGACTCCGCCTCCGACATGGTCGGGCTCCTCTCCGAGGAGCAGGTCACGCGGGCCGTTGAGCTGCTCGCCGAGGCCCGCTCGATCCTGGTCGCCGGCACGGGCGTCTCCTCACCGGTCGCCCAGGACATCGCGATGAGACTGGGCTCGCAAGGACTGAGCACCGTCGCGCCCAGCGATCACCTCGACCAGCTCATCCGGGCCCGTCTGCTCCAGCCGGGCGACGTCTGCGTCGTGGTCAGCGGCACCGGCGCCACCGCGCCCACCATCCAGGTCGCCCAGGCGGCCGTCGCCGGGGGAGCGGCCGTCATCGCGCTGACCTCCTTCACCGGCACCCAGCTGACCAAGCTCGCCGAGGTCGAGCTGGTCACCCCGCAGGGCGGTCGCGCCGGGTTCCGCCAGGAGCTCGACTCGATCATCCGGATCCCGCAGCTCATCCTCGGCAACGCACTCGTCGCCGCTGTGGCCGCCCGCGACCCCGAGGCCGCCGCCAACGTACGCGCCCGGGTGCTCGAGGTCGTCGGCGGCGAGCTCGACCCGCAGGGCTAAACCCCTTAGAGGTACGCCGCGAGCAGCTCCGCCTCGGCGCGGAGCTGCTCCGCCTTCTCGCCGGCGCCGTGGGACTCCAGGTCCGTCGCGGCGCTCAGCCGCTCGGTCTGCTCGTCGGTGATGATGCCTCGTACGTCGTCATCGGTCAGGTCGCGCCTCGTGGCCTCGGTGGCGCCCACGCCGCTCGCGGCGCCGGCGATCGGTCCGTCGCCCAAGAGGGCCGCCTCCGCCACCGGGAGGGCCTCGGCGTTGGCGATGGCCGACAGCGTCGATCGGAGCACGGCTGTGGCCGTGGTGTCGCGGGCCTTGCGGGCGGTGAGGAGGTCGGCTCGGAGTCGAGCCTGGAGGCCGGTCATGTGCTGGACCCTAGGGTGCGCGTCTGGCCGCGGGCAACCGGGTTTCCGCCGTTAGAACGCCCAGAAACGCACGTGGCGCCGTCCCCCGGAGGGAACGGCGCCACGTGGCGTACGAGCGCGTCAGCCTCAGTGGCTGAGCGGCTCCTCGATCGCCGAGTGACGGTGATCGTCGAAGTCGTGACCGTCGACCTGGTGACCCTCATGGGCGGCCAGCTCGTGGGCCTCGTGCTCGGCATGGTGGTGCGCCTCGCTGAGCTCCTCGGGGGTCGGCTTGTCCACGTCGTGGTCGTAGTAGAAGGCCCGGAGCTTCGCGCGGAACGACTGCTTGCCGTTCTTCTTCAGCTCCGGCTCCTCGCCGGCCCGGCCGCGGTCGCGGACAGTCATGGCGTAGGCCTCGTCCTCGGGAAGCGGCAGGTGCTTCTCGTGGTAGGCGCCCTCCGGCGTACGGATGACCGTGCCGGTCTCGTAGCCGTGCAGCAGCTTCTCGTTGTCGTGACGCTGCAGCGAGATGCACCAACGACGCGTGATGATGAACGCCACGATCGGACCCAGGAACACGAACGCCCGCAGGAAGTAGGTGATCTGGTTGATCGAGAGGTCGAACTTGATCGCGATGATGTCGTTGCCGCCCGCGGCCCAGAAGCCCGCGTAGAACGTCATCAGCGCGACGAACGTGGCGGTGCGGGTCGGAGCGTTGCGCGGGCGCTGGAGCAGGTGGTGCTCGCGCTTGTCGCCGGTGATCCAGGCCTCGATGAACGGGAGCATCAGCACGACCATCCAGGCCGCCATCGGCAGCACGATGACCGGGAAGAAGATGTTCCACGACCAGGTCGAGCCCCAGAAGTGCGACTCCCAGCCCGGCATGATGCGCAGCGCGCCGTCGGGCCAGCCCATGTACCAGTCAGGCTGCGAGCCCGCGGTGACCTTGGTCGGGTCGTACGGACCGAACTTCCACACCGGGTTGAGCGAGAAGAAGGCGCCGAGCAGGGCGGTCACACCGAAGGTGATGAAGAAGAAGCCGGTCATCTTGGAGATGTAGTTCGGCACCATCGGGTAGCCGACGACGTTCTTCTCGGTGCGTCCGGGTCCGGGCCACTGGGTGTGCTTGTGGTAGATCAGCAGGATCAGGTGGGCACCGATCAGCGCCAGCAGGATCGCTGGGATCAGCAGCACGTGGATCGTGAACAGGCGTGGAATGATGTCGTCGCCTGGGAACTCGCCTCCGAACAGGAAGAACGAGAGGTACGTCCCCACGATGGGGATCGCCATCATGAACCCGTCCGCGGCCCGGATGCCGGTGCCGGAGAGAAGGTCGTCGGGGAGCGAGTAGCCGGTGAAGCCCTCGAGCGTGCCGAGGAGCAGCAGCGTCGCGCCGATGACCCAGTTGATCTCACGCGGCTTGCGGTGCGCGCCGGTGAAGAAGACGCGCATCATGTGGATCATCATCGAGGCGATGAACAGCATCGCCGCCCAGTGGTGGACCTGGCGCAGCAGCAGGCCGCCGCGTACGTCGAAGGAGATGTCCAGCGTCGAGGCCATCGCCTCGGACATGTCGATGCCGCGCAGCGGCGCGTAGGAGCCCTGGTAGGTGATCTCGGCCATCGACGGCTTGAACCACAGGGTCAGGAAGGTGCCGGTGACCAGCAGGACCACGAAGCTCCACAGCGCGATCTCACCCAGCATGAACGACCAGTGGTCGGGGAAGATCTTGCGGGAGAGGAACTTGCTCAGGCCGCCGATGCCGAGGCGCTCGTCGGCCCAGTTGGCGGCTGCGCCGGCCTTGGTCGGCTTGCCCGCCGGGGCAGCGGCTTCGGTGCCGTTGCTGGCGGCAACCTTGGACGTGTCGGTGCTCACTGGCCGCCCTCCTTGTAGCCGTACTGCTCAGCATCGGCGGCGTGGTCCTTGGACCAGTCGTCGAAGATCTCGTCGATGTCGTAGGTGTTGCGCTCCCAGAAGCTGACGCCCACAGGCTCAGGGTAGTCCGAGAGGGCAACGAGGAAGCCGTCCGCGTCGACGCCCAGGGGCAGCTGCGGGAGGTGGCGGCCGGCCGGGCCGAAGATGACCTTGCCGTGGTCGGCGAGGTCGAAGGTCGACTGGTGGCACGGGCACAGCAGGTGGTGCGTGGTGCGCTCGTTCAGCGAGATCGGGCAACCGACGTGGGTGCAGATCTTGGAGTAGGCCACGATGCCGTTGACCGACCAGTTGCGGGTCACGTCGTTGTCGATGTCGTTGGGGTCCATCCGCAGCAGGATGGTGGCCGCCTTCGACTTGGCGATCTGCAGCGGCGCGCCGTGCAGGCTGCCGTCGAAGATCGTCGCCGGCTCGGCGTTGACCAGGTCACCGATCTCCAGGTCGCCCGGGCGGATCGGGGTGCCGACCACGTCGCGTACGACCCGCACGCCGGCATCCCAGACGGTGTGCTCGAGGCCGGCGCCCGGGTAGGGCTGCTCCTCGGTGATCTGGGCGTTGGTCTGACCCAGGTCCCTGAGGATGACGACCGCGGGCAGACCGAGCAGGGCGGCCGAGCCGATCATCGCGTTGCGGATGAAGGGACGGCGAGCCATACCGGACTCGTGGAGCGCGGCCTTGAGCTCGGCGACGGCGGCCTCGCGGGTGGCGGGGGAGGAGGAGGCCGGGTGGCGGTCCTCGGAGTGCTCGATGTCGACGACGAGCTTGCGGGCCCACTGGATGACGCCGATGCCGAGGAAGAGGAGGGCGAAGCCGAGGCTCGATCCCAGCGCCAGGTTGGAGGCGCCGAAGCCGGCCCAGACGTCACCGTCGTAGCCGGGCTCGATGGTGAAGTAAGCGACGACGAACAGCACCGAGCAGATCGCGGAGAGACCGAAGAAGGCGCTCACCTGGCGCTCGGCGCGCTTCTCCGCCTTGGGGTCGACGTCGGTGGGACGCCAGTGATGCTCGTGCATGCCCGGGTCGGGCAGCAGCGCGTCGGTGTGCGCGTTGAGCTCGGGGTGCGAGTCGTCGTGCTTTTCGATCTCGCTGAGGTCGCTGCTCACTTGGCAGATCCCTTCTTGGTCTGGTTGGTGCGCGTGGTGTGCGCGGCGATCCAGAAGGCGAATGCCACCAGGACGCCGAGCCCGACGACCCAGGCGACGATGCCCTCGGTCACCGGACCGAGCGAACCGTTGTTGAAACCGCCGTAGTCAGGCTGCTCCTTCATCGACTCGACGTAGGCGATGACCGCCTTCTTCTCCTCCGGGCTGATGTTGCCGTCGGAGAAGGTGTCCATCGACTGCGGACCGGTCAGCATCGCCTGGTAGATGTGCTTCGGGTCGGTGTTGAGGATGCTCGGAGCCTCGCCGCCGCGCGGCATCGCGCCGCCGGCGCCGGTGAAGTTGTGGCAGGCGGTGCAGTTGGTCAGGAAGATCTGGCCACCGAGGGCGACCGCGGCCTCCCTCTCCTCCTCGGACTCGAAGGTGTCCGGGTCGTACTGCTCCGGCTCCGGGACGGCCGGGCCGGGGCCGAGGCTGGCGACGTACGCGGCCAAGGCATCGATCTCGTCCTGGTTGAAGCTGGGGTCCTTGACCTCGACCTGGGCGCCGGGCTGGGCCATCGGCATCCGGCCGGTGCCGACCTGGAAGTCGACGGAGGCGGCACCGACACCGATCAGGGAGGGTCCGTAGAGCTTCCCGTTCTGGGTGGTGATGCCCTCGCCGTTGGAGCCGTGGCAGGTGGAGCAGTTGATCATGAAGAGCTCTTTGCCCTCGGCGACGAGAGCAGCGTTGTCCTTCTCCTGCTCGGCCTGGGAGGCCGGGGCGAGCGCGGCGTACGCGCCGCCGGTGCTCAACAGGGCGACCAGGAGCACGGCGGCACCGGCCAACGGGCGGCGACGGTGCCGCGACAGTCGACCGACGGAGCGGTTCAGTAGACGCACATTCAGTCCTTGGTCACTTGAGGAGGTAGATGGTCGCGAACAGGCCGATCCACACCACGTCGACGAAGTGCCAGTAGTAGGACACGACGATCGCGGAGACGGCCTGCTCGTGGGTGAAGCGCTTGGCGACGTACGTCCGGCCGAGCACGAACAGGAAGGCGATCAGGCCGCCGGTGACGTGCAGACCGTGGAAGCCCGTCGTCAGGTAGAAGACCGAGCCGTAGGGGTCGTCGGGACCGGTGATGCCGCGGTTGAGGGCGATGCCCTCCTGCACCAGGGCTGCGTACTCGGTCGCCTGGCCGGCGATGAAGACCGCGCCCATGAGGTAGGTGAGGATGAACCACTCACGCAGGCCCCACAGGCGGATCGCGAGCAGCGAGCCCTTACGTCCGACCTGGCCGCGCTCGGCGGCGAAGACGCCGAACTGGCAGGTGAACGACGACAGCACGAGGATGGTCGTGTTGACCGCCGCGAACGGGATGTTGAGCCCGGAGGTGTTGGCTTCCCACACCTCGGGGCTGACCGCGCGGATCGTGAAGTAGGCCGCGAACAGCGCCGCGAAGAACATCAGCTCGCTTGCGAGCCAGATGATCGTCCCCACGCTGACCATGCTCGGACGGTCGTGATGCCCGTGCAGGCGGGCTGTTGGAAGAGTCGATACTGTCGCCACGCCCGCCATTATGTCCTGCCCCTTTCCCAGAGTCTTCTTGGGACCCTGTGTGTCGTGTTTCAGGGTGCTGCTACACCTCTAGACACCGCTCAGGTTCGGTGTGTGACATGTGGCCTCAGGGCATGGTGTTGGCGCTAGCATCAGGGTGTGACCGACACCACCTCGAATTCACTGAAGATCCTCGTCTACAGCGACGACGTCGACGTACGCAAGCAGGTGATCCTCGCTCTGGGGCGCCGCCCGCACCCGTCTCTGCCGGAGGTGGAGTACGTCGAGGTGGCCACCGAGCCGGCCGTGCGTGCGCAGCTCGATGCCGGTGGCCTGGCCCTGGCCGTGCTCGACGGCGAGGCCGCTCCGGCCGGCGGGCTGGGGATCGCCAAGGCGGTCAAGGACGAGGTGAAGGACGCTCCGCCGATCGTGGTGCTCATCGGTCGTCCTCAGGACGCGTGGCTCGGCACCTGGTCGCGTGCGGAAGCCACCGTGCCGCACCCGCTCGACCCGTTCGAGCTGGCCCGGACGGTCGTGGGACTGCTGCGGCCCGTTAACGTTGGCGCATGACGTCCGCGCCCAACTCCTGGCCCGAGGTCCTCACCACGCTGGTCGCTGGACAGTCCCTGTCCGCGCACCAGGCGGCGTGGGCGATGGGGGAGATCCTCTCGGGAGAGGCGACGCCCTCGCAGATCGCCGCCTTCGCGGTGGCCCTGCGTGCCAAGGGGGAGACCGTCGACGAGCTCGCCGGGGTCGCCGACGGGATGTTGGCCAAGGCCAACCCGATCTTCGTGCCCGGGCGGGTGCTCGACATCGTCGGCACCGGTGGTGACCGGTCCTTCTCGGTCAACATCTCCACCATGTCGGCGATCGTCGCGGCCGGTGCCGGGGCCAAGATCGTCAAGCACGGCAACCGGTCCGCCTCCTCCAAGTCGGGGTCGGCCGATGTGCTCGAGGCGCTCGGCATCCGGCTCGACCTCGATGTCTCGCGGGTCGGTGAGGTGGCCGAGGAGGCCGGGATCACCTTCCTGTTCGCCGCGGCCTTCCACCCCGCGATGCGCCACGCCGCCGCCGCGCGGCGTGAGATCGGCATCGCCACCGTCTTCAACCTGCTCGGCCCGCTGACCAACCCGGCGCGCCCCGCCTCCTCCGCGATCGGCTGCGCAGACGCCTCAGCCGCGCCGGTCATGGCCGGCGTCTTCGCCCGCCGTGGCGTCGACGCCTGGGTCTTCCGTGGCGACGACGGCCTCGACGAGCTCACCACCACCACGACCTCGCACGTGTGGATGGTCTCGCAAGGGGTCGTCACTGAGGCCAGCGTCGAGCCCCTCGACCATGGCATCGGGCGCTCCACCGCCGAGGACCTGCGTGGCGACGACGCCGCCTACAACGCCGCCGTCGTCCGCCGTCTGCTCGCCGGGGAGAAGGGCGCCGTACGCGACGCCGTCGTGCTCAACGCCGGTGCTGCTCTCGCCGTCCACGATGCCGGGTCCGGCAGCGTCGACGAGCGGCTTGCCGGCGGCATCGCTCGTGCGGCCGAGGCCATCGACTCCGGGGCTGCTCAGGCTGTGCTCGACCGGTGGGTTGCTGCTACTTCGCGCTGAAGTAGATGATCTCGCGCCGAGTCGGCTACACGACGGGCTGCGCCCGTTGCGCCCGTTAGTCCAGCCCGATGGAGAAGGCTGCCTCCAGGTCGACCTGGGAGTAGGTGCGGAAGGCGATGTGGGTCTCGGTCTCGAGCACGCCGGGGACCTTGTTGACCTTGTCGGCGACGACGTTGGCCACATCCTCGTGGGCACGGACGCGCACCAGGGCGATCAGGTCGATCTGGCCGGTGACGGAGTAGACCTCGCTGACGCCATCGATGGCGGCCACGGCCTCGGCCACCTCGGGGATCTGGGAGACCTCGGCATTGATGAAGACGATCGCTGTGATCACGCAGGTCACGTTAGCCGATCCTCCTAGAGCATCGCTGCCCGCCGGCCCGCACCGCCGACCGGGCAGGTCCACTCGCCCTCGACGTGGGCCAGGCGTACGCCTGGGGACTCCAGCCAGCGCAGCACCAGCTCGGTCTCCTCGGCGCTCGCGGCCGGCACCGGACCGGGGGCGGCCAGGACCGTCTCGGCGCTGAGCTGGAGGTCGGCGACGTAGGCGTGGGCGTTGGCCTCACGCGGGATCACCCCGGCCCCGGCGAGGCGCCCGTGACGGACCACGTGGACCGCCCAGCGGCCGTCGTCCTCCCGGCGGATCGCGGTGAGGTCCGGCAGCCGGGTCAGGCCGGTGAGCCGTTGGGTGCGCGCGGCGGCGCGCAGGTAGGAGGTCAGCCGGTCGCGGTGGACGGCCGCCTCCTCGAACCGCTCCTGCTCGGCCAGGCCGGTGAGCCGCTCGGTGACCGTCTCGACCACCTCGTCGGGCCGGTGGAGCAGCGACTCGCGGACCCGGGACACCAGCGCCGCGTAGGTCTCGGACGGGATGCTCTGGTCGCACGGGCTCAGGCAGCGGTGGAGCTCGGCGAGGACGCACGGGGTCTTGCGCGGCAGCAGCGGGAGCCGGTCGGAGCACTGCCGGATCGGGAAGGTGTCGTGCAGCGCCTGGAGCGCCTTCTCGGCGACCTTCCTGGAGCCGAACGGGCCGAGGTAGTCCGCGTCGTCGTCGAGCACCTGCTTGACCAGCGACAGCCTGGGCCACGGCTCCTGGGTGAGCTTGACGAAGTGCATCTTCTCCGGGCGTCGCGAGCGGCGGTTGTAGGGCGGCTTGTGCTCGGCGATGAGGCGCAGCTCGCGCACGCCGGCCTCCAGCGCCGTCGCGCACTCGATCCCCTGCACGGTCGCGGCCAGGCCGACCATCTCGCCCATCCGGGAGCGGGTCTCGGAGGCGGTGAAGTAGGTGCGTACGCGGGTGCGGAGGTCCTTGGAGGTGCCGATGTAGAGCGCCCGGCCCTTGTCGTCCTTGAACAGGTAGACGCCGGGGGCGTGCGGCAGGTCCTCGGCCAGATGACGCTTCTTGCGCTGGGCGGTGGTGACCTTGGCGGAGAAGACGGCCAGGTCCTCGAGGGTCTGCACGCCGATGTTGCCGAGGCGCTCCATCATGCCGTGGAGGACGTCGACCGTCGCGCGGGCGTCGGAGAGGGCGCGGTGGTTGGGGGTCGTGGGGGAGCCGAAGACCCGGGCCAGGGAGCCGAGCTTGTGGTTGGGCGCCTCGTCGCGGGTGACCACCCGGCGGGCGATCTTCACCGTGTCGAGCACCTCGAAACGCGGCCAGGGCCGCTCCTGCTTCGCGGCGAAGTGCTTGAGGAAGCCCACGTCGAAGGGGGCGTTGTGGGCGACCAGCACACAGCCCTCCGCGAACTCGAGGAACGCCGGAAGCACCGACTCGATGGTGGGGGAGGAGGCGACCATGGAGTTGGTGATCCCGGTCAGCACGGCGATCGAGGGCGGGATGCCGGTGTGGGGGTTGACGAGGGTCTGGAACTCACCGAGCACCTCACCGCCGCGCACCTTCACCGCGCCGATCTCGGTGATCATGCCGCCGTTGTCGGGGCTGTTGCCGGTGGTCTCCAGGTCGACCACGCAGAAGGTCAGGTCGCGCAGCGGCCTGCCGAGCTCGTCGAAGCCCCGCTGGGCCTCCCAGCCTCCGGTGGCCTGCTCGCGCTGGCGACGTGCCACGGCCCGGGCGCGCATCTCCTTGCGTGCCTCTCTCACCGCTGCCGTACTCATGCGAACACATTAGCGAGTGCCGCCGACAGTCTTGCGGCACTAGGGTGTGGCCACCTGACATGGGAGGTGTGGGTCATCGCTGCGAGAAACAGCGGCATCGAGGGGTCGGCGTCCGGCAACGAGGACCGTCCCTGGGCGCGCTGGTTCGCTCGCTCGGGTTCGCTGCAGGTCGAGCCGGCCGAGGCCGGCGAGCAGGCCAGGACACTGCTGAGCGAGGACGGACAGACCGCGGCGCTGCGGTTCAACGAACGTGTGCTCGACACGCTGACCGGCGACCTGGCCGGCCTGGTCGAGTACGTCACCGTCCTCGACGGCGCCAAGGCCGACGAGGTCCTCAACACCCAGAAGCTGATCGACAACGCCTTCGCCCGGGTCTCGGCCCAAGGTGTCGACCGGTTCGTGGCCTGGCTCGCGGAGCTGCGTACGCAGGGCCATCCGGCGATCGCGGTGCAGGCGCTGCACGCCTACGGCCGGCTCGCCGATGGTGATCTGGCCGCGGTGGCGACCTCGCTGGAGTCCGCCGCGGACCGGGTGATCCTGATCGCGGCCGCCGCGCTGCACCGCCCTCCCGAGGACGCGGCGCGGCTCGCGATCGAGACCGAGCACGACGCCTCCATCGCCTACGCCGTCATCCACGACGTGCTCCGTCAGCGGACCGTCCCCGACATCGCCCGGTTCCTCCGGGCGCTGCACCTGCTCGGTGCACCGGACCTGGTCAACGACACTGTGAAGCAGTTCGCGGCCCCGGCCAGCGGTCGCTCGAACCTCGACAAGGCCCTGCTCTACGTCGCGCTGTACGCCAGCCCGAGGCTGCGTGAGATCGCCCTGGACCTGCTCTGGCGCACTCTCGGCGCGATCGGTGACCTCGGCCGGGCGCCGGGTCCCGCCCAGCAGCAGGATCTCGTCGCGGCGTTCTGGGAGCTGTGCCCGGGCGGCCGCGTGCTCGAGGACTGGTTCAAGCTGCGCCTCGACGGCAGCGAGAACGCCGAGGAGGCGCGCGAGCACGTGGTCCTGCTGCTGCGGGGCAGCCGGGGACCCGGCCGCGACAGCCTCCTGGCGGCGATGGCCGGCGACGCGACGCCGATGAACCTCAAGCGCATCTGCGAGACCCTCATGGAGGAGGGCGACGAGGCCCAGGCGGCGATGCTTGTCCGCGCGCTCGCCCACAGCGGCCACATCGAGCGACTCGGCGACTTCCTCGACCGGTGGTCGTGGGCGCAGCCGTCCGCCGACACCACCCGAAAGCTGCTCCACTGGGTGCTCACTCCGGAGGGCGCGGACCGCGAGCCGATGGCGTCCGCCGTTGTGGAGGGCATCGCCGGCTATCTCGCCGACGGCCACGGCAGGACGCTGGGCGAGGACCTTCGGCGCCATGCCGCGACCCTGGTCAGGCTCCGCCCGCCCGAGGAGATCGTGGGTCTGCTCGGGCACGTGCCCTCCCGGGTCGGCAGGCGGGGCCGGTCGGCCGTCGCCGCCGACGTCGGCTGGCGGCTGGCCGAGGATCTGCTCGTCTACCCGGCGCCGACCGAGGAGACGTACGTCGCCTGGTACGCCGAGTGCCTCGCCGCCCTCGAGTCGGCCGGGTTCACCGACGCGGTGCGTACGTCCTGGCATCACCTCGCCGACGAGGCGATCAACCGCCGTGGCGCCGGGCCGACGATCGCCGAGACCGCCCATCAGCTCCAGAGCAAAGAGCTCGGCGGGACGGCCGATCGGCTGCTGATCCGCTATCTCGACCAGGCGCAGAGCGTCACACCCACCGACATCGTCGGCATCACCACGCGGTTGCGCCTGCACCGCTATCCGGAGGCGAGTCGCGCCGGGGTCCTGCGCCGCTCGGTTGGGCGGTGGCAGGACCGGGCCCGGGTCGATGCCGTCGTGGAGGCCCTGGTCGCCGCCGGCCAGGAGGAGGAGGCCGAGTGGGTCAGGGCCGGGTCGTCGTGAGCCGGGTCTGCCTGAGGTAGCGGCGCCCCGCACCGACGAGGAGGACGAACGCGCCCGAGGCGACGATCATCACCAGGGCACGCAGGCTCCACACGCTCCACACGGAGTCGTCGTCGATCCGGTGGCGGACGGCGCTCAGCAGCGTCAGCGCGACCAGGTACAGCGCCAGCACGACGAACGGACGGTTCGCCGGGTCGCGCGAGACCAGGCGCGCGCCGTGGTTCTTCGCGTCGTACCAGCCCAGGCCGGGGACCCGGAGATGATGGAGCCAGGGGAGTACGAGCAGGACGAGCGATCCCCAGCCGATCACCGCCACGCCCTTCCACACCCGGTCCCAGGCGGACTCGTTGACGACCAGCGCGATGGCGACGAAGGCCGCGTACGCCGCTAACGGGAGGAGCCGCTGGGCACCCGTCCCGAGCAGGTCGGAGCGCACGGCCAGGACGACGCAGGTGACCGCGTACAGGATCAGGATCGGGATGGTGTTGAGCACGGCCAGGGCCTGCCAGTCGCCGCCCACCGCGACCAGGACGACCAGCGCGAGCACCAGGTTCACGAGCAGGATCAGCCAGAACGAGTCGCCGGTGCGGCCGGGGAGCCGTGATGCCCGCGGCTCGTGCAGGCCGCTGGGGACGTACCTCTCCGCGCTCAGCGCGTAGACCTCGCGGCTGAGGGCGTAGGTGAACACGATGCCGGACCCGATCGGGGCCAGGATCGCGGCGATCCGGACCAGCACGACCAGCCAGTCGAGCGGCGCCCCGGCCAGCGTGGCCGCGTCGGTCAGGCGAGCGTAGGAGGTGCCGTGCTCGGCCCCGGAGCCGGCCATGTGCTCGGCGTAGACCAGCTGGAGGGCGGAGTAGAGCAGGAACGAGCCGACGACCGTGCCGTAGACCGCCCAGCGCACTCGTCTGGCCACTTCGCGACGGCCGCCACGGACCTCGCCGGTCACGTCCAGGGGCGCCTGGAAGCCGATGTAGGCGTAGATCACGCCGCTGGTGATCAGCGCGCTCAGCACGCCGGTCGACGTCGGTCCGGCGGCCGGTCCGGGGCCGGTGAGGGGAGCGGGGACGGCGAGCGCAAGGCACACCACGAAGACCACCGGGATGGCGATCTTGAGCAGCGTCAGGGCCGCGTTCGTGCGGAGGACGAGCCGTCGGGGCAGTAGGACGAAGGCGATGATCGCGGCGGTCACCAGCACCGCCAGGGTCGATCCGGTCCCGGTGAGCCCGCCGTCGCCGGCCAGGGCGGGGACGATCTCGGCCAGCCCGTTGACCGCCGCTGCCGCCTGGGCGGCCGGGTTGATGGCGTACGAGATCCACAGCGACGCCGCGAGGATGATCACCACCAGCGGCCCGAAGGCGTCGTGCGGGTGGAACAGCAGCCCGCCGGTGCGCTGGGAGATGAGCCCGAACTCGACCATGACGACCGCGATCGTGAGCATGAGTACGCCGCCGGCGGCCCAGCCGAGGAGCGCGGCCTCGCCCAGGCTCTCGTGGAGGGCGGGAACGGCCAGGAGCCAGCCCGATCCGATGACGCCGCCCGCGGCGAGACCGACGACCTCGACGAGGCTCAGCTTGTCGGCCTGATCGGCGGGTCGCTCGTCCCTCTCGTCCTTCGTGGGCTCATCGGGGGCCACAGGCGTGCCTGGCGCGACGGGCGCGACGGGCGCGACGGGCTCAGCGGGCTGCGGGGCGGGAGCCGCGGGCACCTGCGCCCGTCGCATCGCCTCGAAGGCGATCGCGGTCATCAGACCCCCGACGGCCGCGACCCAGAAGCTCGACTCGTGCAGCAGCTCGCGGAATCCCGGCGACTTGAGGGCGTTGAGCTGGACGCTGCCGTAGATGGACATCACGAATCCCGCGGCGCACAGGATCATCCTGGCGATCGCGCTGAGGGTGTGCCGCACGCGCTGGTCTCCCACTCCCGATGATTCGAACGTCGGGAGAACCTATCGAATCAGGCCGGGGTGGCGCAGGAAGCCTGCTGGATCAACCGAGCAGGGGCGAGAGCGAGGAGAGCGGGACGGTGCGGGCGCCGGCGCGGCGTACGTCCTTGACGACCTCGGCGTCGTCGGTGGCGACCAGGATGACGCGGCCGGCGGGCTCGGCGTCGACGAGGTCGCGGATGACGTCGTCGGCGATGACGCCCTCGGGGGAGAAGAGGACCTTGACGCCGCGCGGAGGCACCGAGGTGGGACGTACGGATGCGGAGTGGGCGTCGAAGACGACGGTCGTCTCGGCGCCGGTGCGGGCGGCGATCGGCGCGATCGCCCGCAGCAGCCGTAGTCGCTGGGCATCGAGCGCCGAGCCGGGCCACAGCGCCTTGGAGACGTTGTAGCCGTCGACGATCAGCCGGACCCGCGGCATCGCCAGGAACTGCTCGAGGTGGGCGCTGCTGGTGACCCCGGCACCGGCGGCGGCGTCCGCGGAGGCCAGCTCGGCCTCCACCCGCTCGCCCGGGGTGCCGGTGACCGGCGGCAGCGCCAGCTCGCGACGCAGGCCACCGGCCGCGTCGAGCAGCGTGTCGAGCAGGAACCGGGCGCGCAGCGAGGCGTCCTCGCGGTCCGTCTTGGACGTACGCCGCTCGGCGGCTGCCTCGCGCTCCAGCTTGTCGATCTGGCTGCGGAGCTGCCGCAGCTGGCGGTCACGAGCGGCGAGCTCGTCCTCGGCGCGGGCGAGCGCAGTGCGAGCCTCGGTCAGCGCCTCGTCCAGCCCGGTGCCGGCCTCGCGTGCCGCGGCCCGGGCCTCGCCGAGCTTGCGTCGCAGGGCGGTGTTGTCGGCCTTGAGGTCGTCGAGGCGGGCCTTGCGGTCGGCACGCACCTCGCGGAGCTCGTCCTCGGCCGCGGCGAGCTTGCCGCGCAGCCGGGCCACCTCGGCGTCGACCACCGGCACCGCGGCGGCTTCCAGCCGGTCCAGGGCCTCCTTGAGCGAGACCTCCCAGCCGTCGGGGCGGATGAGCCAGACGACCGCGGCCGCCTCGGCCGGATCCTCGGGGAGGACCACGTCGTCGGAGGAGCCCTCGGAGACGTACGCCGGTCGCAGCTGGCTGCCGACCTTCTCCCGGACCTCGTCGTCGCTCTCGAGCACCGAGGCGATCATCGCGCCGCCGGCCTTGGCGCGCCGGGCGGGCGCGAAGTCGGCGATCCGCTTGAGCGCGGGCGGCAGGCGCACCACGTCGGGAAGCACCCCGGCCGTGAGCGCGACGATGCGCCCCCGGACCGTGTCGGGGAGCGTCGCGTACGCGGAGACCTCCATGTTCCAAGTGTAGGGACCCGGTCCGCGATCGCCGCCTCGAATAGGGCCCGGCCAGGAACTGGGTGGATGTTTCGCGTCGTCAGGGTGCGTGCTCGGCAAGGCGCCCCGTCGATGGCATGCCGGGGCATTTCGAGGCGGGGCAACGCCGCCGAGTGCGTGCCATGGCGGCGCGAAGCGCCGACCAGTTCCTGGCGGGGCCCTTACCGTGCTGCGATGGTGGTGACACGCCGGACGCAACCGGACGAAAGCAAAAATGTCGGTGCTCGGTGAGACCGTCACAACATGACGACGAGAATCGACTGTGACACCTGCCTCGTGCGGGGACTGGCGTGCCACGACTGCGTGGTCACCGTGCTTCTGGGGCCGCCGCCGGAGCTGACCATCGAGGACGACGAGCGCCGGGCGCTCGACGTGCTGGCCGAGGGTGGACTGGTCCCGCCGCTGCGCATGGTGGAAGGGATGTAGCCGAACTTTTGGGCGTGGGTGGTTGGCAGGTGGGGGATGCCGTCGGCTAGTGTGCGCAGGAACTTGGCGCTCGTGGAAGTGGGTCAACCGGCCCACGCGAGTGTCGCGCTTAGTCCAGGCCCGCTTCGGGGCGGGCCAGGAGCCGGGGAACCACACCGGTCGTACGCCGCGAATACGGAGTGCGATCACCTGGGGTGCATCCGCCGCAAGGGCGATCTGGGAGACCAGATCGAGGAGCGGTGGTAAGGCAGGTCGTGCCTGAACCCGTCAGCTCACCCGGTAGGCGTCAACGACTACACACAAGGAGACCGTCCGCTCGTGACACGCGACCGGAAGCGACTCATTGCCGGAGCAGCCGGCATCGCCGCCATCGGAGTCGCCGGGATCATTCCCGCAGCGACCCCCGCCCAGGCAGACCCTGACATCGACGACGTTCGCAAGAAGGTCGACAAGCTCTACACCCAGGCCGAGGCGGCCAACGAGGACTACAGCAACGCCAAGCTGCGGCTTCAGGACCTCAAGGACCAGCTCGAGGACCTCAGCTCCGACGAGAAGCGTCAGAGCAAGGAGCTCGACAAGATCCGCGCCGAGCTCCGTGACTCCGTGCTGCGGCAGTTCGAGGGCTCCGACGTCTCTGCCGTCGGCCAGGTGATCACCTCCGAGGACCCGCAGGAGTTCCTCGCCGGTCTCTCCACCGTCTCGTCCTACAACGCGCTGCAGGCCGACCTGCTCGCTCGGTACAACACCGAGGCGGAGGCCCTCCAGGTTCGCCGCGAGGCCACTGAGGACGCCAAGTCCCAGATGGCCAAGGTCAAGACGACCATGCAGCAGAAGAAGAGCGAGATCGACAAGAAGTACGAGGCGGCCCAGGCCGAGCTCGACGAGCTGGAGGCCGATGAGCTGGAGGAGTTCCAGTCCACCGACACCAGCATCCCCTCCAACCTGCCGCCGCCCTCGGGCCGCGCCAAGGTGGCCGTCGACTACGCCCTCGCCCAGGTCGGCGACGCCTACGTCTACGGCGCCACCGGCACCGAGTCGTGGGACTGCTCTGGCCTCACCATGGGTGCCTGGGGCCAGGCCGGTGTCTCGCTCCCGCACTCCTCCTCGGCGCAGTACAGCAGCGGACCCCAGGTCTCGCGCGACCAGCTCGCCCCCGGTGACCTGGTCTTCTACTACAGCCCGATCAGCCACGTCGGCATCTACATCGGCAACGGCATGATCGTGCACGCGTCCAACCCGAGCACCGGTGTGAAGGTCTCGCCGATGGACGAGATGCCCTACACGGGCGCCGTCCGTCCGGGCTGAGCTTGACCCAGCATCCCGAAGAGGCCGATCGTTCGCAGGTGCGAACGGTCGGCTCTCTTCTTTCCCGCATCCGGGCCCATCCCGCCATGATCGGGGCCGGGCTCGTGCTGGTGATGCTGCTCGCCGGTTTCGTCGGCTGGCGGCTGACCGGCGGGGGCGAGTACGTCGCGCCGACCCCGAGCAGCGCGCCGGTCGTGCGCGCCGACACCGAAGGCGCCCGGGCCTCGCTGGAGGCGCTGGTCGACGGCGTACGTGACGGGGCGGAGCCCGAGGGCGAGGACGCCGCCTCGGTGGCGGTACGCAACGCCCGGGCCATCGGCATCGGGGACGTCACCGCGAAATACGTCGCCGAGTCGGGCAACGTGGAGCCGGACGGCTCCTGGACGGCCGACGTCGAGATGTCGTGGCGCACCCCCGGCGACCCGGCGCTGACCGAGGAGCTGAAGGTCGGCTTCGACGCCGAGGGCGCGATCACCGGGTTCTCGGCGGCCCAGGGCACCCGGCTGCCGCTGTGGCTCAGCGGCCCGGTCGAGGTGCGCCGCACCGGCTCCACCCTCGTGGTCGCCCAGGCGTCCGCCGAGGTCGCCGACCGCTACGCCGAGCTGGCCACCACCGCCGTCGCCGGGGTCCGCAAGGTGATCCCCTGGAAGGACCCGCGCCTGGTCCTCGAGGTGCCCGCGAACGGCCTCGACTCCGCGCTCGGCGCGCAGCCGGGGACCTACGCCGCCGTCGCGGCGGTGACCGCGACCGTCGACGGGTCCACGAAGGCCGGGACCCCGCTGCACGTATGGGTCAACCAGGGCGTCATCGGCGATCTCGACGCCCCCGGCGCCCAGATCGTCATCACCCATGAGGCGACCCACGCGGCCACCGACGCCGCGACCAACACCCGCCGGCCGATGTGGCTGGTCGAGGGCTTCGCCGACTACGTCGCGCTCCGCGACACCAAGCTGCCGCTGTCCAAGACCGCAGGCCAGATCCTCGCCCAGGTCCGCGAGAACGGCGCCCCCGAACACCTGCCGGGCAAGGCCGAGTTCAACACCCGCTCGGAGCACTTCGGCGCCGAGTACGAAGCCGCCTGGCTCGCCTGCGAGGTGCTCGCCGAGGCCGGCGGCGAGCAGGCCCTGGTCGACCTCTACGAGGAGACGGGCCGAGGCATCGGTCTGGAGAAGGCGCTGCAGGCCGGATTCGGCTTCGGCGAGGACGAGCTGACCGCCCGCTGGCGGACCCATCTGTCACAATCTGCTCGATGATGGGGGCAGAAGTGAGTGCAACGCGACGCA
The DNA here is from genome assembly GCF_042788075.1 of Nocardioides sp. YIM B13467. Classification (NCBI taxonomy): domain Bacteria; kingdom Bacillati; phylum Actinomycetota; class Actinomycetes; order Propionibacteriales; family Nocardioidaceae; genus Nocardioides; species Nocardioides sp. YIM B13467. The sequence continues at coordinate 2,697,385 of NZ_JBHZPJ010000046.1, read as the reverse complement.
CGTCCTGGGTGGTTCTCGTCCTCGGGGCGGTGGCGTTCGTGGTGCTCGCCTGGACGTTGATCCCATGGCATCCCTACCCGGGCGGCGCGCTCGACCTACCCGACGAGCGTGACGTGTTCACGCCCGAGGAGCTCGAGCGGATGCTCGCCTACTCCGGCACCGCTCGCTGGATCAGCCGGGCCTCGCTGGCCGTCTCGTTGGTGGTCGCCTGCGTGCTCGGGTTCACCTCGCTGGGCCGGCGTCTGGTGGCGCGGCTGCGCGGACCGTGGCTGCTCCGGGTGGTGCTCGCCGTCGCCGTGGTCACGCTGCTCGGCTGGATCGCGACGCTGCCGTTCGGGGTGGCCATCCACCGGCTGCAGATGCGCTACGGGCTCTCCCGGCAGGCGTGGGGACCCTGGCTGGGCGACTCGCTGCTGAACCAGGTCGTCAGCATCGTGACCACCTCCGTGGCGCTGCTCGCCCTCTTCGCCTGCATCCGCCTCGGCCGGCGTTGGTGGCCGGCCGTCGCAGCCGCTCTGGTCGCGGCACTGGTGGTGGTCGGCTCGTTCGTCTACCCGGTCGTCATCGAGCCGCTGTTCAACGACTTCGAGCCGCTGCCGCGCGGCCAGTTCCGGACCGAGGTGATGGCGATCGCCGAGCGTGAGGGCGTCGAGCTCGACGACGTCCTGGTGGTCGACGCCTCCCGGCGTACGACCTCGCTCAATGCGTACGTCACCGGCTTCGGCTCCACCCGCCGCGTCGTCCTCTACGACAACCTCGTCGACTCGCAGCGGGGCGCGGCCGCGCGCGGGGCGGTCCTCTCCGTCGTCGCCCACGAGCTCGCCCACGCCAAGCACGACGACGTCCTGGTCGGCACGGTCATCGGCGCCGCCGGCGCGGTCGCGGGCGTCGGTCTGCTCGGCCTGCTGCTGTCCTACCGGCGCCAGGACGAGTACGCCGCCCCCGAAGCCGTCCCGATGCTGATGGCGGTCTTCGCGCTGGCGAGCGTGCTGGCGATGCCGATCCAGAACGGCCTCAGCCGGCACGTCGAGGCCCGCGCGGACGTCGACGCGCTCCATGCCACCGGCGACCTGGAGTCGTTCACGCGGCTGCAGCACGACCTCGGCGTACGCTCGCTCTCCGACCCGTCGCCGCANCGTCTACACGGAGATGAAGCACTACATGTGGCGCTTCACCGCCGGCGACGGCATGGACATCGTCGAGATCCTCCGCGACGTCTTGGACCTGTTCGAGACCGAAGCCGCCAACGGCCGCAAGGTCATCGAGGTCACCGGCACCGACCTGGCCGCCTTCTGCGACGCACGACTCCCCGAACAGCACGACGCCTACCGCACCAAACTCCGCGCCAACCTCAACGAGGTCGCCCAGAAGCTCGCGTGAATCAGGGAAGGTCGAGGAAGGCGTACTGGGCGACCTTGTGCGGAAGCTGAACGACAGGGCCCCGCTTGAAGCCGTAGTCGTCGAGCCTGGCGAGGGAGGCCTCGTTGGAGGCGTCGGGCTCGACGACTACGCGGCGGGCGCCGGACTGGGAGATGACCTCCTCGATGAAGAACTCGAGGACCTCCTCCGTCCGGCCCTTGCGGGTCGGGGTGTCGGCGAGGAAGAGGTGGACGCCGATGTCGCCGGGGCGGCGGTCGTAGAAGGTGCCGAGCTCGTCGACCTCGGGGTCCCAGGTCTGGAAGAGCGCGACCGGATCGCCGTCGAGCTCGACGATGTACGCAGCCAGATGGGGCTGCTCCTGCAGCCACGTGTAGATCTCCTCGATCTCCTCGCGCGGCTTCTCGACCATGCCCCAGAACCGGGCCCGATCGTCGTGCAGCCAGCCGCACAACAGGTCGATGTCGGCCGACGGCTCCAGGTCACGAATGGTCAGGGCTGCGTCTTTCAGGGGCATGTCTTCTCCTCGGTGAGCAGGGACCAGTCGGTGACGACGCGGACCGCGCCTCCCCTGGCCCAGGCGTCGTGCTGGTCGGTGTGGTGGGGGCTGTCGGGGGATCCGCTGACACCGAGGGGTACGACCCAACGGCTGTCGTCACGGTCGGCCAGGTCCCACGCGTAGCGCGCCACCGAGCCTCGGACGGTCACGGTGGTGCCTGGGATCCAGGCGTTGCAGCGCACCGTGTCGGTGTCGCCGGGCAGAGGGGTGGCGGGGGCGGTCCGCGTGTGCGGCAGCTCGAACTGCTCCAATGCGTGCAACGGCCAGAACCGGTGCCTCTCGGGCCAGCGTGGCAAGTGCCCCCGGCGAGTCGGCACGTCCTGACCACTGTCCTTGCCGAGTCGGCTCGTCATGACGAGCTGGCTCGGCGTTTCCGGGTCGGTGGGCGCCGACTCGGCCAGGTAGACGGCCCGGGCAGCCTCCTCGACGAGAACGATCGGGTCCAGGCCGAAGGGCCGCTTCGCCGACAGGATGACGTGCAAGCAGGCCGCGACCCGCGACGGCAGGCTGAACCAGGGCTCGTAGAGAGGCCCGTGCTCCGACGGCTCACGCAGCGGCGCGAGCGCCGGTGCCGCGCAGATCCGGTCGACCACCTCGGCCCGCAACGCGGCGTACCAGGCCGCCCTCGGGGAATCGTCCATCGCGCCGTCCCAGTCCACCAGCGCCGGCGGACGAAGATCGACCGGGAGCAGCGCGAGCAGGGGCCCGCCCGCGGTCTGGGTGGTGTCGGCGAGCACCGCCACCGCATGCTCGGCGTCGAGGAGCCCGGCATCGTCGAGGAGCTGTCCGATCCGGTCCGCCCGGAACGGTGGCGCGAAGCCGGCCGCGAGCACGTCGAACTCCGGCATGCACCGGTCGTTGGCCGTCACGACAGAACCATCCGCCGACGCCGTACGCCGGGGAAGCGGGTCGACCCAGCCGGTCCACTCCCCCGCCTCGTCGCGCCGCGGCACCCGGCCGCCGACGGTGTGGACGACGTCGCCCGCCACGTCGGCGATCACCCAGTTGTTGACCGGCTCGACCCAGTGCGCCACCGCAGCCTCCACGTCGGCGACCGAGCGTGCCCGCAGCAGCGGCAGCAGCGCCCCGAAGCCGAGGTCGGCGAGCTCGTGGCCCGGTGAGCGCAGCACCTCTCCCCAGCCCTCGTCGGAACCGCCGAGCACGACCGGCCCGCGGTCGGTCTCCAGCACCTCGACCTCGACCGGCTCTTGGCCTCGGACGAGCACCGTCTCCACGCTCCGCCGCACCACATCGCCGCCCGAGCGCAGGTCGACGCGTACGAGATCCTGATAGTCGGCCATCGCGTTGGTGATCCCCCATGCGACCTGACCGGCGTGCGCGAAGTGCTGCACGCCGGGTACGCCGGGGAAGGTCATCCCGACCACGTCGAAGGCATCGTCGGGGTCGGTGCACGCCAGCCGCACCTGGAGATAGACGTTGGGCGCCTCGAAGACCCGGTGCGGATCACCCGCCACCAGCGGCAGACCGGAGACGGTGCGGCCGCCGCCGACGGCGTACGCGTTGGACCCACCGGAGAGGCCCTCGGTGCGAAACAGCTCGGCCTCGGGCCCGAGCACCCGCGCCGCCCGGGCGCCGAAGAGCTTCGAGGGGAACGACCCGAAGAGGATCTGCTGCACCCAGAAGNACCGGGCGGGCCGCTTCGTCGTCTGCTGCTCACATCGCGGAGGCCGTGACCGCCTCGGCGAGCCGTGCGGCGGCCGCAGAGATCCGTCGGTTGCTCGGGACGGCGAGCTGGAAGGACCACTCCAGGCCGATCGGGACGGCGGCGACCCCGGGGTCGCCCTCGACCGACGCGCGGGGCACGACCGAGACGCCCAGACCGCGGCAGACGAGGTTGCGGGCGAGCCCGAAGCTGGTGACCTCGGTGCGAACGGTCCGGGAGACGCCAGCAGAGGCGAACGCGGCGTCCACCACCGTACGGTTGCCCCACCCCGTCGGGAAGTCGACCCAGGTCTCCTCGGCGAGGTCGGCGGCGGACACCGCACCGACCCGCGCCAGGCGGTGGCCGGGCGCGCAGATGAAGACCAGCTCGTCGCCGTGGATGCGGGTCAGGGTCAGCCCGGGCAGCGAGGCCGCCGCGGTGGAGATCAGGGCGAGATCGAGGGCCCCGGAGCGTACGTCTGCCTCGCTGGTCGCGCTGCCGGAGATGGTCTGGCGAAGGCGCACGGTGATGCCGGGATGGCGGGCGGCGAAGCCCTGCAGCACCTCGGCGATGTTCCAGCGGCCGGTGTAGGAGAGGGTGCCAAAGAGGACGGTGCCGACCACCTGTCCGCGCGCGCCGGCGACCGCCTCTCGAGCAGCCTCGATGCCGGCGAGCACGTCGCGAGCGCGCGGGAGCAGCGCCTCGCCCTCGGCGGTGAGCGCGAGGCGGTGGTAGCCGCGCTCGATCAGCGGCGCTCCCAGCCCGCGCTCGAGCTGCTTGATGGCCGCGGAGACCGCGGACTGCACGACACCGACCCGGTCCGCGCCGGCGGTGAAGCTGCCGGTCTCGGCGACGGCGACGAAGTACTCCAGCTGGTGGGGCTGCATGCTCCTCACTATCGCAGATCGTGATGCTTACCTTCGACAAGATTCGTTGGAGATGATCATGCAGATCGGCGAGCATGGAGGCATGACGACAATCCAGGCAGCGCCCCTCACCGAGCGGCACCACCACGTCCGCGGGTTCTGGTCGGTGGCGTTCCTGTTCGCGGTGACGATGGGCTTCGCGGCCGCGCCGGCGCCCCTCTACGTCTTCTACGTCGACGAGCAGGGCTGGAGCTCGTTCGTGATCACGGTGGTGTTCGCGACGTACGGCGCGGGGGTGGCGATCTCGCTCTTCCTCGCCGGCCACCTCTCGGACCGGTTCGGGCGGCGGCGGGTGGTGGCGCCGGCGGTACTGCTCAACGTGCTCTCGGCGCTGATCTTCCTCTCCACCCATGAGCTGGGCTGGCTGCTGCTGGCGCGGCTGTTGTCCGGGCTGGGTGTCGGGATGCTGACCGCGACCGCGACGGCCCACCTCGCCGAGCTGCACCGGACGGCGCGTCCCGAGGCGCCGGCGACCCGGGCCGAGGTGGTCGCGACCGCGGCCAACATCGGCGGTCTGGGGCTGGGCCCGCTGGTCGCGGGCGCGCTGGCCGAGTGGGCGCCGCGACCGCTCTACACGCCGTACGCGGTCTTCGCGTTCCTCATGGTGCTCGGGCTGCTCGCGGTCGTGGCCGCGCCGGAGACGGTCGACACCGACCAGCCGGGGTGGACCTACCGGCCGCAGCGGGTGCGGGTGCCGGCAGACGCGCGCGGCGCCTACTTCGCCGCCGGGATGGCGAGCTTCGTGGCGTTCGCGATGTTCGGCTTCTTCACCTCGCTGGTGCCGTCGTTCCTCGCCGAGGATCTGGGCATGCACTCGCACGCCGTCGCGGGCGTGATCGGATTCTCCATCTTCGGCGCCGCGGCGCTCTTCCAGGTGCTGGCCGGGCGCTGGCCGCGCCGTCAGCTGTACGTCACCGGGCTGGTCGCGCTGACCGCCGGGCTCGTCCTCGTGGTCGGTGCCCTGCTGTCCGGCACGTTCTGGGTGCTGGTCGCCGGGGCCGTCGTCACCGGCGCCGGGTCCGGGATGTCGTTCAAGGCGGCGGTCGCCACCGTGATCTCGGTGGCGCCGGCGAACGGCCGCGGCGAGGCGCTGGCCGGGCTCTTCCTGATGGCCTACCTCGGGATCACGGTGCCGGTGGTGCTGCTGGGAATCCTGGTGCAGTTCGTCGCGACCGAGCCGGCGATGCTCGCCTTCGGCGCGCTCCTGCTGGTGCTGCTCGGGGTCGCGGCTCGCGGGGTGACCGGGACGCGGCGCACGACATGATCAGCGGTTGATCGTCCGGCGTAGCTGGTCACGGGCGGCGCGGCGTACGGCCTCGCTCAGGTCGTCGAGAGCGATCGAGTCGAGGCGCCAGCGCTGCCAGAAGAGCTGCATGTCGATCGGCTTCGCGCCGGGGAGCGGGACCGTCGCGCCTGACTCGAGGTCGGCCTCGGCCTGGGCGTCGAGGAGCATCCCCCAGCCGAGGCCGCGCCTGATGGCCTCGTGGAAGTCGTGGCTGCTCGGGACCCGGTGGACGACCGGCGGCCGGGTCGCGCCGTGCGCCGCCAGCACCTCGTCCTGGAGGTGGTCCTTCTCGTTGAAGACGATCATCGGGATCGCACCCCAGTCGATGCCTCGGCCCTTGCGGTGGCGCTCGACCAGCGCCGGGGTCGCGCCGGGCGTGTAGCGGAGCCGGCCGAGCGGCTCGACCGTGCAGCCCTGGACCGGCTTCGGCTCGCTGGTGACCGCGGCGAGGACCTCGCCGCGGCGTAGCGCGTCGGCCGAGTAGCCCTGGTCCTCCACGGTGATCCGCAGCGCGGTCCGGTCCCAGGTCGCCACCTCGTCGAGCACCGGACGGAACCAGGTCGCGAGGGTGTCCGCGTTGACCACGACCGAGAGGTCGACGACGGTGTCGTCGCTGCTGTCGCCGGCGCTCAGGGTCGCGGCAGCCTCGTCGAGCAGCAGGCGGAGCTGTCGGCCGTGCCTGATCAGCGGCTCACCGGCCTCGGTGGGGGTGCAGGGAGTCGTACGCCGCACCAGCACCTGGCCGGCCGCGCGCTCGAGCGCCCGGATCCGCTGGCTGACGGCGCTCGGGGTGATGTGGAGGCGTCTCGCCGCGGCGTCGAAGGTGCCTTCCTCGGCGATCACGACGAGGGTCTCGAGCTGGGTCGGGTCGAGGGCGGGCATAGCTTAAGTGTGGCTTATCTTCGGTAAGATTCTTTCGCTGGCCTGTAGGCACGTGGCGGCTCTAGCGTCGCTGGTGTGATCCAAGCCAGCCTCGCCGGACTCCTCACCGGACTCAGCCTCATCATCGCCATCGGGTCCCAGAACGCGTACGTCCTGCGGCAGGGCATCCTGCGCTCGCACGTGTTCGCCGTGGTGGCCGTGTGTGCGGTCTCCGACCTCCTGCTCATCTGTGCCGGGGTCGCCGGCATGGGGGCCGTCGTCGAGAGCGCCGGGTGGGCGGTGGAGGTGCTGCGCTGGTTCGGGGTGGTGTTCCTCGGCTGGTACGGCATCGGTTCGTTCCGGCGAGCGCTGCGGCCCGCGGGGCTGGATGCCGCCGACGCGCCCCGCGAGACACTCCCCCGCGTGATCGCCAAGGCGGCCGCCTTCACCTGGCTCAACCCGCATGTTTACATCGACACACTTGTGCTCCACGGGTCGATCGCGGCGACCTACGGCTCGGCGCGATGGGGGTTCGCCATCGGCGGCTGCCTGGCCAGCATCATCTGGTTCGCCGGTCTCGGCTACGGCGCTCGGCTCCTCGCGCCGCTGCTCGCCAGCCGACGTGCCTGGCAGGTGCTCGACAGCCTCATCGGGTGCATGATGCTCGCGATCGCGGGCGGGCTCGCGCTGGGCGGACTGGGCTGACCGGGCGGGCCGACTTTCAAATCCGTCCAATGTGTTGACCAGCCGCCTAGTGTGGCCGCATGCCGTGGACGACCTCCGATATTCCTGACCTGACCGGCAAGAACGCCGTGGTGACCGGACCGACGCTGGGCGGGATCGGGTATTTCATCGCGCGCGGCCTCGCGGCCGCGGGGGCACGGGTGATCCTGGCGGGGCGGTCCTGGGAGAAGCTCGACGCGGCCGCGGAGGCACTGACCGAGGAGGTTCCGGGCGCCAGCCTCGACCGGGTCGCGCTCGATCTGTCCTCGCTCCAGGCGGTGCGGGCAGGGGCCGAGGCGATCGCGGCGGCGACCTTCGACGGCGGCGGGCCGCTGCACCTGCTGGTCAACAACGCCGGGGTGATGGCGACGCCGCAGTCGCGGACCGTGGACGACCTCGACCTGCAGATGGCGACCAACCACTTCGGGCCGTTCCTGCTGACCGGACTGCTGCTCGAGCCGCTGGCCGAGAGCGGCGAGGGGCGGATCGTGACCATGGCGAGCGTGGCGCACAAGGTGGCCCGCAAGGCGCCGCTCGGATTCCCGACGGTGCAGGTCGGGCGCTATTCGCCGTGGGGCGTCTACTCCCAGTCGAAGCTCGCCAACCTGCTCTTCACCTTCGAGCTCCAGCGGCGCCTGGAGAAGGCGGGACTGCCGGTCGGTGCGTACGCCGCTCACCCGGGGCTAGCCTCGACCCGTCTGATGGCCAACGGTGCTTCCCGGACCATGATCGCGCCGATCGCGAGCATCGGCGAGGCCGCCGTCCGGGCGATGGCGCAGACCCCGGAGGCCGGCGCCTGGCCGGCCCTGATGGCGGCGACCTTGCCAGGGCTGGAGCCCGGGACGTACGTCGGGCCGAGCGACGCCTTCGAGGCACGCGGTGTGCCGAAGCCGGTCAACGCCTCGCGCCTCGCGCGCGACCCCGAGGCGGCGCGGGCGCTGTGGGAGCTCTCCGAGCAGACCACCGGCATCGCCTATCCCTGACCGGCCCAGACCAAAGTCTGAGCCCGGTCGCTACCTCCGGCCGATGCCCCGAAGGTGCCTCGGATCCTAGATTCACCAGGGTGAGCAAGAAGGTCCAGATCTGGTCCCGGACGATCTCCGGGCACACCCACCATCTCGAGGTGACCGGGGAGATCATCCGTACGTTCGTGTGGACCGTCGACGGCGAGGAGGTCCTCACCCGGAAGACCTCCGACGACCGGGCCCGGCTGGAGAGCAAGGCTCACGGGAGCCTGCTCGTGATCCACTCCGGGCTCGGCACACCGCGTCGCGCGACCTACTTCGCGCCCGGTGAGGACCTGGCCGGGATGGCCGGCATCGGCGGCGTCGACCTCACCCCGGCGCCGGGGTCGCGGGCCGCTGCGTACGAACAGCGGGTGATCGACCACCCCAAGCGTTATGCGCTCATCGAGACCCTCGGCGGCGCCGCGGGCGTGGTCGGCGGCATCGTCGCCGCGATGGTCGTCGCATGGATCCTCGCCCGGGTCTCGCTCCCGGACATCGACCTCCCGCTCCCGAACCTGCCGGATCTCCCCGACCTGCCGCTCCCCGACCTCCCCAGCATCCCGTGGCCCTCGATCCCGTGGCCGGACCTGCCGAACATACAGGTCCCCGAATGGGTCAAGTGGGTCGCCAACCACGTGAAGTACGTCTGGCCCGTCGTCCTCGCCTTCGTCCTGGCCCAGGGCGAGATCAAGCGCCGCCGCAAGCACGCCGAGGCGTCCGCCGCGCAGGCCGAGGCGTCAGGTACGTCGGCCGAGACGTCACTCCCGCAGGCCGAGAAGGCAACGGGTGACGCCTCGGCCGACGCGGGTGACGTCTCGGTGGAGGAGGGTCAGCGACGGGGCTTGTAGGTCGGCTTCTCGCGCTTGAAGGCGGCCTCGCGGGCGATCTTGGTGTTCTCGCCGAAGAGGAGGCGGAGCTGCTCGATGCGCTCGCGGGAGAAGGTGCGCTTGATCGGGGCGTACCAGGTGTCGTTGAAGAGGCGCTTGGCTGCGGCGAGCTGGTCGGGGGAACGCTCGGAGAGCTTGCGGGCGAAGGCGGTCGCGGTGGCGACCGGGTCCGCGGAGAGCTCGGTGACCAGGCCCAGCTCGTAGGCGCGCTCGCCGGAGAACTGCTCGGCGGTCATGGTGAGCTTCTTGGCGGTGTCGATGCCGACGACCTCGGAGAGCGACCGGATCCCGGTCATGTCGGGGATGATGCCCCACTTGCCCTCGAGGACCGACCACTGCGAGTCGGGCTCGGCGATGCGGAAGTCGGCGCCGAGCGCGATCTGTACGCCGCCGCCGAGGCAGTGACCGTGGACGGCCGCGATCACCGGAACCGGCAGCCGTCGCCAGGCCCACACCGACTCCTGGAAGAGGTTGGTGCCGCGGAAGGGTCGGGGCAGGAAGGCGCCGACGATCTTCTTCGGGTCACGCAGGACCGAGGCGAAGTCGAGACCGGCGGTGAACGCGTCCCCCTCACCGGCGATGACCACGGCACGCAGGTCGTGGTTCTTGCCGAGCACCTTGGCGGTGTCGACCAGCTCCTGGAGCAGCTCGAGGGTCAGCGCGTTGAGCTTGTCCGGGCGGTTGAGACGCACCTGGGCGATGCCGTCGTTGATTTCGGTGGTGACGAGGGGCATGGGGAGAACATTACGGGGCAGTAGGCATGATGGGGCACATGGCTGACCCACGCGCTGGAACGCTCGCTACGCCCGCCGACCTGGTCGACGTACCTCACCTGGTCGCCTCCTACTACAACCTGCAGCCGGACCCGGACGATCCGGCCCAGCAGGTCGTCTTCGGCACCTCGGGCCATCGCGGGTCCTCGCTCAGGTCAGCCTTCAACGAGACGCACATCCTGGCCACGACCCAGGCGATCGTCGACTACCGGACCTCGCAGGGCTTCGACGGGCCGCTGTTCATCGGGCGCGACACCCACGGCCTCTCCGAGCCCGCGTGGGCGAGCGCGCTCGAGGTGCTGGTCGCCAACGACGTACGCGTCCTGGTCGACGACCGCGACGGCTACACGCCCACGCCGGCGATCTCGCACGCGATCCTCCGTGCCAACGCCGGGCGCCTGTCGGGCGCCGGCCTCGCCGACGGGATCGTGGTGACCCCGTCCCACAACCCGCCCTCCGACGGCGGCTTCAAGTACAACCCGCCCCACGGCGGTCCCGCGGACTCCGATGCCACCAAGGTGATCGCCGCCCGCGCCAACGAGCTGATCCGCGCCGGGCTCTCGGGCGTCAAGCGGGTGCCGTTCGCCGCCGCGAAGCGACGAGCCGAGGCGTACGACTTCCTGGGCTCCTACGTCGACGACCTGCCCAACGTGGTCGACCTGGCCGCCATCCGCGATGCCGGGGTGCGGATCGCCGCCGACCCGCTGGGTGGGGCCTCGGTCGCGTACTGGGGCGAGATCGCCGAGCGGCACAAGATCGACCTCAACGTGGTCAACGAGCTGGTCGACCCGACCTGGCGCTTCATGCCGCTGGACTGGGACGGCAAGATCCGGATGGACTGCTCCTCCCCCAGCGCGATGGCCGAGCTGGTGCGCTTCCTGGAGAGCACCCCGGAGTTCGACATCGCCACCGGCAACGACGCCGACTCCGACCGGCACGGGATCGTCACCCGCGACGCCGGGCTGATGAATCCCAACCACTTCCTCGCGGTCGCGATCGACCACCTCTTCGGCGGCGCGCGTCCCGGCTGGCCGGCGACCGCGCGCATCGGCAAGACCCTGGTCTCGTCCTCGATGATCGACCGGGTCGCCGGTGCGCTCGACAAGCCTCTGGTCGAGGTGCCGGTCGGGTTCAAGTGGTTCGTACCGGGGCTGATCGACGGCTCGTTCGGCTTCGGCGGCGAGGAGTCGGCGGGTGCCTCGTTCCTGCGCTTCGACGGCACCGCCTGGACCACCGACAAGGACGGCATCATCCTGGCGCTGCTGGCCTCCGAGGTCCTGGCGCGCACCGGGAAGAGCCCGTCCCAGCGCTACGCCGAGCTGGTCGCCCAGCACGGTGAGCCGGCATACGCCCGGATCGACGCCCCGGCCTCCCGCGAGGAGAAGGCGAAGCTCGCCGCCCTCTCCCCCGATGCCGTGACCGCGACGACCCTGGCCGGTGAGGAGATCACCGCCAAGCTCACCGAGGCGCCCGGCAACGGCGCGGCCATCGGCGGCCTGAAGGTGACCACCGAGTCGGCCTGGTTCGCGGCCCGGCCGTCGGGGACCGAGGACGTCTACAAGATCTACGCCGAGTCGTTCCGAGGGCCTGACCACCTGGCGAAGGTCCAGGAGGAGGCCAAGGCGGTCGTCTCCGCCGCCCTGGCCTGACCTCCCGTTCGCCCCAGCCCGAGATCAACGCATCCAGAACGGGTGCTCGGCGTCCTCCCGCACCGCCACGTTGACCCGGTTGAAGAGGTTGTGGGTGGCGATGCAGAGGACCAGGGCAGCGGTCTGCTTCTCGTCGTAGTGCTTGGTGACCTCACGCCAGAGCTCGTCCGGCACGGCGTCCTCGGAGTCGGCGAGGCGGGTGACGGCGTCAGCCAGAGCGAGGGCCGCCTTCTCCGCCTCGTCGAAGAAGGGCGACTCACGGAAGGCGGCCAGGCCGACGACCTTCTCGATCGGCAGGCCGACGTCGGCGAGACGTACGGCATGACCTTGGAGGCAGGCGGCGCAGCCGTTGAGCTGGCTCACCCGGATGGCGACGAGCTCGGTCGTGGTCTCGGGCAGGCCACCGTCGGCCACGGCAGCCAGGAGGTTGCCGATGCCCTTGAATGCCTGCGGGATGACTTCTGCGGGGTTCTTCATTCGGTTGCTCATGCCATCCCTGACCCGCCCCGGCGCACCTATGTGACAGACCGGTGAAAGAAAAAAATTCTTTCACCGAAGCGGTCACATCTGGTCTGCTTCGCGGGTCGGGTCTATACGGGTCCGGACTGTACGGGCCGACGATCGAGAGGACCGACGATGCAGCAGGAATGGCTGGCCGAGCGTTTCGAGGAGGAGCGGCGGCACCTGTTCGGAGTGGCCTACCGGATGCTCGGATCGACCTCCGAGGCCGAGGACGCCGTCCAGGACGCCTGGCTCCGGCTGAGCCGGAGCGACGCCGACGAGATCGACAACATCGGCGGCTGGCTGACGACCGTGGTGGCACGCGTCTCGCTCAACATGCTCCGCTCGCGCAAGACCCGCGGCGAGCTCCCTCTCGAAGATCGACTGCCGGAACCCACGGTCGTCCTCGACGACGCCACCACCCAGGACCCGGCCGAGCGCGCCATGCTCGCCGACTCGGTCAGCATCGCTCTCCTCGTCGTGCTCGACCAGCTCTCCCCGGACGAGCGGCTGGCCTTCGTACTCCATGATCTCTTCGCCGTGCCGTTCGACGAGATCGCGACGATGCTCGACCGCTCGTCCGATTCGACCCGCCAGCTCGCCAGCCGCGCCCGCCGAAGAGTCCGAGGTCGTACGCCGGATCGCGATGTCACCGCGCAGCGCGAGGTCGTCGACGCGTTCTTCGCCGCCGCCCAGGACGGCGATCTGGACCGCCTGATCGGTGCGCTCCACCCCGACGTCGTCCTGCACGCCGATCTCGGCTCCGGGATCACCACATACCGCGGCGCGGCCAAGGTCGCGGGCAACGCCGTCATGTACGCCCATGCCGACCGCGTCACCCACCCCGCCCTCGTCAACGGCTCCGCCGGCGTCGCGATCACTTTCCACGGGAAGCTCTACAGCGTCATGGCGTTCACCGTGGTCGACGGGCGGATCACCGAGATCGAGGCGTACGCCGCCCCGGCCCAGGTCGCGAAGCTCGCCGCGAGCCTGGGGCTGGAGTCAGCGCACGGCCAGGCCTAGGCGGCCTGGCGGCGGGGTCGGCCGCGGCCACGCTTGTGGGTGACCACCTGGCCGCGTTCGACGATCTCGCCGCCCCAGACGCCCCAGGGTTCGGAACGGGCCAGAGCACCGGAGAGACACTCACGCATCACCGGGCAGTCGAGGCAGCGATCTTTGGCCACCTCGAGGGCGGCGGGGGACTCTGAGAACCACAACGCAGAGTCGTCTCCGTGGCACGGAAGGCCGGCGGCGTACAAAGGCGGGATGATCTCCAAGGGCACCCCTCGAGAATCTGCGCCTGAGGTAGGCCCGCACATCGGGAAACTACCTTAGATCTCCCCTGAGGAGCTTCCACTGAGAATCTCCCGAGGGCGAATCGTTTCGGACTCGTGTTTCGCGTTTGCACCCTTCTTCATCGCAAATCTCTCTACGATGCGAAATCGCCGCGACTCGACGCGGCGGAACCCCGAGAGGAGCAACCCGTGAAGCTCGGAAAGCAAGGAATCAGCCTTGCGCTCGTCGCGGCAGGCCTGGTGGCCACACCGATCGCCGCCTTCGCCGCGGAACCGGATCCCAGCGGCATCGACCAACTGAAGGCCGCGGCCGATCAGACCGTCACGCTCAAGAAGGAGGGCGCCACCGGCCTGATCGGCTACGCGTCCACCAAGGGCGACCTGCTGCCCGGCGTCGCCGCTGACAGCAAGTCGGAGGCGGCCGCGAAGGCACGCGAGTATCTCGACAAGTACGCCCCGGTCTTCGGTGCCGAGGCCGACCAGCTCGACCAGTCGAAGGTCAGCACCACCCCGGCCGGGTGGACCGTCGAGTTCGAGCAGGCCTACAAGGACGTGCCGGTCTTCGGCGGCGTCCTGAAGGCCCACGTCGACAAGGCGGGCGACCTGACCTCGGTCAACGGTTTCGCCGCCCCGAACCTCGATCTCAGCACGACCCCGAAGTGGTCGAAGGAGAAGGCCTCCGCCAGGGCGCTCGAGCTGGTGAAGTCGAAGCCGGCCGAGGCCCACACCGACAGCAAGGTCGACACCACTGACGTGAAGGTCGTCAAGGCCGACCTCAACGTCTACCGCATGGGAGCCGCCCAGGGCGTGAGCGGCAAGAGCCTGCTCGCCTGGGTCGTCGAGGTGTCCAACCGGTCCACCGTGCGCGAGACCGTCGTGCTCGACGCCGCCAGCGGCAAGCCGGTCAACCGCTACTCGATGATCCACTCGGCCAACGAGCGAGAGCTGGTCGAGAAGCACAACACGCCCGACACCGGCGACGACGCGACCGTCTGGGTCGAGAACGACGCCTTCCCGGGCACCCTCGACCAGGACCAGCAGAACGAGGTCGCCACCACCGGCGAGTCCTACTGGCTCTTCAAGAACACCTTCGGCCGCGACTCCTACGACGGCTCCGGAGCGAAGATGGTCACGGTCAACAACGACCCGGCGATCTCGTGTCCGAACGCCAACTGGAACGGCGCGACCACCAACTACTGCTCCGGGGTCACCTCCGACGACGTGGTGGCGCACGAGTGGGGCCACGCCTACACCGAGCACACCTCCGGCCTGATCTACCAGTGGCAGCCGGGTGCGCTCAACGAGGCGTACTCCGACATGTGGGGCAACACGCTCGACTTCCTCAACACCCGTGAGAACACCACCGACGACGTGGCCCGTACGGATGGGCACTGCTCCTCCTCCACGCGCGGCGCCATCGCGCTGACCATCAACTCGCCGGCCGACGTGGCCGGAGACTGTCCGGCCGCGGCTGCCAACTTCGGCCCGGTCTACCCGACCGCCGGAGTGACCAGCGACATCGTCGTCGGCCTCGACGCCGCCAACAGCGGTGGCCCGACGACCACCGACGGTTGCTCGCCGTTGGAGAACGCCGCTGCCGTCAACGGTAAGTTCGTGCTCGTCGACCGTGGCACCTGCCCGTTCACCCAGAAGGTCGCGAACGCCAAGAACGCCGGCGCCAAGGGCGTCGTGATCGCGTTCCTGGAGGGCCAGCCGCTCGGCAGCATCTCCGGCAACTCCGACATCTACGGCGCGACCACCGACTACGCCACCGGCCAGAAGATCAAGAACGCCACCGGCACGGTCAACATCACCATCAAGGACGCCTCGGCCGAGTCCAAGGACGAGTCCGTACGCTGGCTGATGGGTGAGGACTCGACCGCCTTCGGCGGCGCGATCCGCGACATGTGGAACCCGACCTGCTACGGCGACCCGGGCAAGGTCTCCGACGAGGAGTATCACTGCACCACCGACGACTCCGGCGGCGTGCACTCCAACTCGGGTGTCATCAACCACCACTACGCCCTGCTCGTGGACGGCGGCGCCTACAACGACGTCAACGTGGCCGGCATCGGCCTGGACAAGGCGGCCAACCTGATCTGGCACGCCCAGACCAACTACCTGACGCCGACCTCGGGCTTCCCCGAGTACGCCCAGGCAATGGTCTCCTCGTGCGCCGACCTGACCGGCGTGACCTCGCTCAAGAAGCTCACCCTGGGCACCTCGACGCCGCAGACCGGCGGCGGCGAGACTCCGGGTGGCGAGGCCGCGGCTCCGGCTCTGGAGCCGATCACGGCCGCTGACTGTGCGGCGGTCGCGGCGGCCAACACGGCCACCGAGCTCGCCGACGAGCCGGTTCAGTGCAACTTCGGCCCGATGCTCGACCCGAACACCCCCGCCCTGTGTGGCGAGGGCACCAACGAGGTCACCACCTACACCGAGGACTTCGAGGACGGTCTGACCGGTTGGACCCAGGACGCCGAGTCCCTGGTCCCCGGCAACGACTACCCCTGGGAGACCCTGAGCGGCGTCGAGGGCAACGAGACCAAGGCGGCGTGGGGCCCCGACCCCGTCGAGGGCCAGTGCGGTGACCCGGTCGGTGACATCACCAGCCGCAACGGCCTGATCTCCCCGGAGATCACCGTGCCCGCGGGTCAGACACCTCGCCTCACGTTCGACCACTCGGTGCGCACCGAGTCGAGCTGGGACGGCGGCAACGTCAAGGTGTCGGTCAACGGTGGCGACTTCACTCTCGTCGACCAGGCTGCGTACCTGTTCAACGCACCGGGCGCGACGATGGACCCCGACAGCGGCTACCTCGCCAGCGAGCCCGCCTGGACGGGCACCGACGGTGGCAAGTTCACCGGTCAGTGGGGCACGACGATCGTCGACCTCGATGCGATCGCCGACGCCGGTGACACCGTGAAGTTCCGCTTCGACCTCGGTCGCGACGGCTGCAACGGCGTCGAGGGCTGGGCCATCGACAACGTCTCGGTGAGCTACTGCACCGAGAAGGCGGTCCCGGAGATCTCCGCCACCTCGCCCAAGCGGGGCAAGGTCGAGATCACCGTCGACGGCGAGCGCGCCTCCGGCCAGATCGTCGTCAGCGAGAACGGCATCCGCGTCGGCCGCTTCACCCTCAAGAAGGAGGAGGCGACCTTCCGGGCGTTCCGAGGCACCCACACCTACAAGGTGGTCTACTCGGGTGACCGGAACAACGAGGCGATCACCGAGACGGTGACCGTCAGGGTCAAGTAGCCGTCACACCATCAAAGGGCCCCGCCGAACAAACCAGTTCGGCGGGGCCCTCTGTATCCCTACACTCACGCCATGCGCGGAACGATTCTGACCATGGGCGGTGGCGGCTTCTCGATGCCGGAGGTGCACGGGCGTGACTTCTCGCCGATCGATGCCGAGCTGAACCGGCTGACCGGCAAGGAGCGGCCCAAGGTCTGCTTCATCGGCACCGCGAGCGGGGACGCGGACAGCTACCACGACAAGTTCCTCGCCGCGTACGCCGACCGTTCCGAGGCGAGGGTCCTGTCGCTGTTCAACAAGGCGCCGGAGGGCCACGAGCTTCCGATCAACAGCCTCGAGCAGCTGCTCGACCAGGACATCGTCTACGTCGGCGGCGGGTCCACCGCCAACCTGCTCGCGGTGTGGCGGCTGCACGGGCTGCCCGCGCTGCTGGAGAAGGCCGCCGCCGGCGGGACGATCCTGGCGGGGATCTCGGCCGGGGCCAACTGCTGGTACCAGGCGTCCTCGACCGACTCCTTCGGCCCCACCGCGCCGCTCCCCGACGGACTGGGCTTCCTCCCCGGTTCGTTCTGCCCGCACTACCTCGGCGAGGAGGACCGGCGCGAGACGTACGTCCGATTCGTCGGCTCCGGGGCGCTGCCCTCCGGCTACGCGGCCGACGACGGCGTCGCCCTGCTGTGGCGCGACGGCGAGCTGGTCGAGGCGATCAGCGAGCGGCCCGACGGAGTCGCCTACGCCGTCGGGCCGGACGGGGAGACCCCGCTCGAGGTGAGAGTGCTCTAAGGCAGGTAGAGCAGGGCGTACGTCGCGAGGTGGCAGAACCCGAAGAGCGCGGGCGCCCACACCTCGACGTTGCTCATCGGCAGGTAGCGCGAGCTGTCGCGACCGAGGCCGACGGCCGACCACTCCGCGACGCCGGGCGCCGCGGGGAGCTGCTTCTCGAGGTGGGAGATGACGGAGTACTTCCCGCTCGCCATCTGGCGGTAGGAGCGGATGATCCAGAACCAGCCGAGGCACGAGCCGAGGGCGGCGATCAGGGCGACAGTGAAGAGCCACGGCCGTTCCGGAGAGCTGGCCACGAGCGCGGTGCCGGCGACCAGGAGCCCGACGTTGAGGACCAGCAGGAACGCGCTGGTCAGCGTACGCCGCACGCTGAGCCGCTCGGCCTCGGCGACATAGAGCTTGTACTGGTCGAAGAGGATCGCGCGGTCGCCGCTGGAGAGGACGTCGGGAGGAAGCACCCACAGACCCTCGGCGAGCGCCGACGGGTTCGGCTTGTTTGCGGTCACATAGCTGCGCACCGCGGTCGGCGACCCGGTTCCGGGAATCAACTCGTTCTCCATAGTGGCTAGTTGTCTACCGGTCCTGGCGGACGATGTCCATACGAGATTCGTCACCGTGACTCAGTGGAGATCTCGCAGACTGGCCGCGGCCTCGTCGACACACTCCGGAAGGCTGAGGTCGGTTTCTCCGGATACCCATCGGGTGAAAGCCGTCTGGAACACCGCGGCAGCGCTGTACGCAGCCAGCGAAGCGGTCGGTTCGCCCACGCCCCGCTCGGCGAGCGCGGTCTGTGCCGCGGTCGTCATCGCGGCCATCTTGAGCAGCTCACGCTCCTGGAGCGCGGGAGTCGCCTCGACGATCCGGGCGCGCTGGGCCGCCTGCTCCCGGGTGCGTGCCTCGGCGATCCCGACCGCCACCTCGCGTACGCCGTCGAGCACCATCTGCAGCGGGGTCGCCTGCTCGTCGGCGGCCGCGATCGCCTTGATGACCGCCTCGTCGAGAGAGTTGGGGTTGGCGAAGAGCACCTCACGCTTGTCGGCGAAGTGGCGGAAGAAGGTGCGCTCGGTCACCCCGGCGCGGGCGGCGATGTCGCCCGCGGTCGTCCGGTCGTAGCCCTTCTCGGCGAACAGGTCGAGGGCAGCGGCCAGCATCCGACCACGCGCGTCCGGTTCCCATCTCGCCATGGGCCCATCCTAACGTGATGTCAGTCAATGACATCACGTGCTACCGTTGATGTCAGTCACTGACATAGGAGGAAGCATGACCAACATCTTCATCACCGGCGCCTCGGGCTGGATCGGCTCGGCGGTCACCGACGAGCTGCTCGCGAACGGATACTCCGTCACCGGCCTGGCGCGCTCCGACGCGAGCGCCGCCGCCCTCGAGGCGAAGGGAGTCGAGGTCCATCGTGGCTCCCTCGACGACCCCGACACCCTCGCCACCGCCGCCAAGGGGTCCGACGGCGTGATCCACCTGGCCTTCAAGCACGACTTCAGCGACTACGCCGGCGCAGGCCACACCGAGCGCGCGACGGTCGAGGCGATGCTCGACGCGATCGAGGGCACCCAGAAGCCCTTCCTGCTCGCCTCCGGTCTGGTCGGAGACGTCGCCGGACGAGCGTTCACCGAGGACGACGCCAACCCCAACAACGGCCCCGACTCGATGCGAGGCGGCAGCGAGAATCTCGCGCTCGGCTACGCCGAGAGGGGCGTACGTCCCGTGGCACTGCGCTTCGCGGCCTCGGTACACGGCGAAGGCGGCGACCACGGTTTCGTCGCGGTCCTGTCCTCGATCGCCCGGCAGCACGGCGTCTCGGGCTACATCGGCGACGGCCAGAACCGGTGGCCCGCGGTGCACCGCGCCGATGCCGCCCGGATGGTCCGGCTCGCGCTGGAGAAGGCCCCGGCCGGCTTCCGCGCCCACGCCGCGGCCGAGGAGGGCATCCCCACCCGGGACATCGCCGAGACGATCGGCCGACGCCTCGGACTCCCGACCGCCTCGATCGACCCGGCAGAGGCGGAGGCCCACTTCGGCTGGCTCAGCACCTTCTTCGGCCTGGACGGCTGGGCAAGCTCGGAGAAGACCCAGAAAGCCCTCAACTGGGCCCCAACAGGCCCGACCCTGCTGTCCGATATCGCGGCGGGCTATTACGACGCCTGACGGAAACGACGGAGAGTTCTGCAGGGGGTACCGGTGGGTACCCCTGCAGAACTCCCCGTCGTATCGCGCCTAGATGGCCTTGCCGACCGAGGCCGCGCCGGCGGCCTCGAACTCCTTCAGCAGGCGGCGACGGGTGCGGGTGTCGCCGCGGACCGCCTTGACGAGCTTGACGACCTGCGAGGGGGCATTGCGCACGTTGGTGGACTCGAGGAAGCCGTTGGGCAGCGAGAGGCGCACGACCTTGTGCCACGCGGAAGCGACCTGCTGCGGCATCGGCGCGGTGTGGTAGTTGAGGTCGTACTTCTCGAAGAGCGCGCGGACCTTCGGCGCGATCTCGGCGTAGCGGTTCGAGGGCAGGTCCGGGAAGATGTGGTGCTCGATCTGGTGGGACAGGTTGCCGGACATGATGTGCAGGAACTTCGAGCCGGAGATGTTGGCCGAGCCGAGCATCTGCCGGACGTACCACTCACCGCGGGTCTCGTTCTCCGGGATGTCCTTGAGCTCGAAGGTCTCGACGCCCTCGGGGAAGTGACCGCACATGATCACCGAGTGGGTCCAGACGTTGCGGGTGAAGTTGGCGATCACGTTGGCCAGCAGCGTCGTCGGGCCCGACAGGGTGACCATCGAGACGAGCGGGTGGGCGACGTAGTCCTTGAACGCTTGGCGGCGGACCTTGGCGACCGTACGCTTCGCCGCCATCTGCCACTCGGCGGACGGGCGGCGGCCCTTCTTCTTCTGCCGGATCACCCGGCCGAGCTCGAGGTCGTACATCGCGATCCCGTACTCGAAGATGCACATGTTGATGAAGTTCATCGCGGGCTGGAACAGGCTCGCCGGCGTCCAGCGCTGCTCCTCGTCGACGCGCATGATGCCCCAGCCGAGGTCGTTGTCCTTGCCGACGATGTTCGTGTAGGTGTGGTGCAGCTCGTTGTGGGAGTGCTTCCAGCCCTCGCTCGTCGAGGCGTTGTCCCACTCCCACACGGTGGAGTGGATCTTCGGGTCACGCATCCAGTCCCACTGGCCGTGCATGATGTTGTGGCCGATCTCCATGTTGTCCAGGATCTTGGCGATCGAGAGACCGACGGTGCCGACGACGAACGCCGGCGGGAAGATGCTCGCGAGCAGGACGGCACGGGAGCCGAGCTCCAGCGAGCGCTGGACCTTGATGACCTTGTGGATGTAGGCCGCGTCCCGCTCACCGCGGGTGTCGATGACCTCTTGGCGGATGGCGTCGAGCTCGCGGCCGAGCTGCTCGATGTCCTCGCGGGTCAGGTGGGCGATCGGGCCGGTGTAGGCCGGAGCGTCAGGTGCGATGGTCATGGCTGTCTCGCTTCTCTCGTCGTGGGGGATCTGCCTAGGAGGCAGGGTGGTCGATGACGCACTCGCCGGCGGCGGCGGAGATGCAGGTCTGGATCGGTACCCCTTCGGGGCCGGTCTCACCCGGTCGGGCAACGGTGAGCTCGCCGTTGCGGAGGTCGCGGACGGCGCCCTCCTTCATCGGGAGCACACAGCCGAAGCAGATGCCCATACGGCAGCCGCTCGGCATGAGGACGCCGGCCTCTTCGGCGGCGTCGAGGATCGGCTTGTCACCAGGCGCGTCGACGGTCTTGCCGGTGAAGGCGACGGTGCCGCCCTCGCTGGTCACCACGGTGGCCAGTCGGAACTGCTCGGTCTGGAGCGGCAGGCCCGCCTCGTCGTACCAGGCCTGGAGGTTGTCGAGGAGACCGGCGGGACCGCAGGCGTACGCCTTGCGCTCCCTCAGGTCGGGGACGAGCTCGGTGAGGGTGTCGATGTCGATGCGGCCCTCGGAGCCGGTGTAGCGGGTGACGAGGCGGATCGCGCCGGCCTCGGCGAGGGACTCGAGGTTGCGGATGAAGATCGAGTCGGGGCGGCTGGGGGCGACGTGCACGACGGTGACGTCGAGCCGCTGGTGCTCGACGACGCCCTCGTCGGTGACCGGGAAGAGGTTGCGCAGCATCCCGATGACCGGGGTCACGCCGGAGCCGGCCGTGACCATCAGGAACTTGTGGCCGCGCAGGTCGCTGGGCAGGACGAAGTCGCCGGCAGCCTGCTCGAGGTGGACGATCTTGCCGGGGCGCAGGCGGCGCACCAGGTGGCTGGAGACCTTGCCGTCGGGCACGGCCTTGACCGTGATCGAGATGAGGCCGTCCTTGCGGGGGCCGTGGGTCAGGGAGTAGGCGCGCCAGTGGCGTACGCCGTTGACGTCGACGCCCACGCGGACGTACTGACCGGGGGTGTGGCCGTTCCAGTCGGCGCCCGGCTTGATCTCGATGGTGGCCGCGTCGGCGGTCTCCGGGGTCACCTTGACGACGCGTCCTCGCAGGTCAGCGCCGGGTCGGAGCGGGTTGAACATGTCCAGGTAGTCGGCCGGCGCCAGGGGCGTGGCGATCTTCTCGGCGACTCCCCACACCTTGCGGGAGAGCCTCTCCCGCAGCGCGGGTCGCCTGGCCTCGCCCGGGGCGAACAGGGCGGGGGATGTAGAGATCTCAGCCATGTATCCATAGTGCTACTTATGCGAGGTAAACTCCTGTGTTAGCGACGTGAATCTGATAGGCGGATTTATACGTGACGAACAAAAGTTCCCGAGATGTGCCCGATCTTTCGTCCTATGACGTCCACCTGACGCCCGAGGTCGTCGCCTCGATCCGTGCCGTCCTCCCCCAGGTCGGCGATGACGTGGTCGCGGCGATCATCGCCGAGGTACCGCCGTATCAGGACGCGCTCTCGGGACACATGGGCGAGACCATCCGGAACGCGGTGGGCGTGGCGCTGGGCGGCTTCCTGTCGCTCGCCTCCGGGGCGGGCCTGGCCTCCGACGTGTCAGCCGCGACGCCGCCCGCGGTCCAGGGCGCCTATGACCTGGGGCGAGGCGAGGCCAGGAGCGGGCGCACGATGGAGGCCCTGCTGGCCGCCTACCGCATCGGCGCCCGCGTGGCCTGGCGAGAGCTCGCGGGCAAGGCCGTCGAGGGCGGCATGGAACCGGCGATGCTGGTCGAGTTCTCCGCGCTGGTCTTCGCCTGGATCGACGAGATCTCGGAGGCGTCGGCGGCCGGACATGCCGACGAGCGCGCCACGACCGGACGCGTACGCCGGCAGCTGCGCGAGCGGCTCGCCCGCAAGCTGCTGGCCGAGTCGACCCCGGAGGAGCTCGACGACGCGGCCGTACGGGCCGAATGGACCCCGCCGAGCACACTGACCGCCGTGCTCGTCCCCAACTCCCAGGTCGGCACCATCCTCGCCAAGGTCAACCAAGGCACCCTGGAGCACGACGACCTGCGCGACCTCGACGACCACACCCTGCTGCTGGTCCCCGACGCGCACGGTCGCCGGCGCCGGGCGCTGATGAAGGCGCTGGAGGGTCGCCGGTCGGTCGCCGGTCCGGCCAAGCCCTGGCGCGAGGCTCGGGTCTCGTACGAGCGCGCACGCCGCGCCCAGGACGCGGGCCTCGGCTCCGACACCGAGCAGCACCTGGTCGAGCTGGTCCTCTCCGCCGACACCGACGCCCGCGAGGACCTGCGCGCGCAGGTTCTCGCCCCCTTGGCCGACATGCGCCCCGCCACCGCCGAGAAGCTCACCGAGACCCTCCGCTCCTGGCTCCTCCACCAGGGCCGGCGCGACGAGGTCGCCGCCGACCTCTTCATCCACCCCCAGACCGTCCGCTACCGGATGGGGCAGCTGCGCGATGTGTACGGGGACCGGTTGGACGACCCCGCGATGCTCCTCGCCCTCACCGTCGCCCTGGGCTGACCACCTCGAAGCCGAGCTCCTCGGCGACCTGGCCCATCCGCTTGTCGTAGGTCACCACCTGCTCGACAGCCTCCTCTCCTTCGGCTTCATCGGCCAGCAGGAGGGCCGTGCCGAGATGGATGGCGTCGAGCGACTTGAGTGTCTGCTTGATGTCCTTCGCCGACTCGACGACCTCAGGAAGGATGCCCATGAAGTGGACGTCTTCACAGACCCGCTCGACGTCAACCGGATCAAGGTCCATCCGCACGCAGAGCCGAGCCAGCTCGATGTCGAGGAGGTCTGACGAGATCAGCCGATCGCCACGCTCCAGGACTTCGTCCAAGTGGTCCTCCAACGCCGGCCTGTCGGCATGGTTCAGCAGGATTCGACCCAGCGCAGAGGTATCGACGTAGACCAGCATCAGATGCTCTCCTCGCGCAGCTCTGCAAGGACCTCGTCCAGGTCCTCGTCCCGCGACACGCCTTTCACGGACCTCCACCCCCCGCCAGTGCCCTTCGGCATGCGGACCTGGCCGAGAGCCACCATCTGGTCGAACCTGCTCTTCGGCGCGGGCGAGATCACCGCGATCGGACGGCCGTGATCCGTGACGAGTAACGACTCGCCATTCTGGACGCGCCTCAGCACCCGGCCCGTCTGCTGGTTCAACTCCCCCACGCGTACTTCGCTCATGCCACAACGATAACTCGCGGCGTAGAACTTTTCTACATAGTTGTCAATCGCGCGGGTCCTCGCCGACGAGGCCGTCGATGGACTCGCGGATCAGGTCGGCGTGGCCGGTGTGGCGGGCGTACTCCTCGATCATGTCGGTGACGTAGCGGCGGGCGTTGGCCTCGACCTGCCACTCGGGGTTGGTCGCCAGCGTGTCCATGCCGTTCCTGTCGAGGGCCTCGGCGATCGATCGGCGGGACCTGGCGACCGCCCCCTCCCACAGCTCCATCAGCCCATGGGCCGTGTCCTCGGCCTCGGTCTTCCAGTCCCAGCCCTCCTCATCCGGGCCGTACGGCGCCCAGACGTCCGGATAGCCGTTGCCGGCGAGAATCGCGGTGAAGTAGTGGTCCTCGCAGAACGCGAGGTGCTTGAGGAGCCAGCCGAGCGTGATCCTGGACGGCTCGAGCCGCTGCCGCAGCTGCTCATCGGTCAGCCCGCCGCACTTCCAGGCGAACGTACGCCGGATCCGGTCGAGCGTACTGAGCAGCGTCCCGGTCTCGTCCATGACCGGTGTCATCTCGATCGTCATGCCGCTCACGCTAGGCCGAATTCCGGACACAAGCCTTCCGATTAACGGGGCTGTGCAGCCGTGGAGCGGCATGCGGGCCGGCGAACTGGGTACCGAGCGAGCCATGACTGACGCCACTGCCTATCGGTCCATGACAGCAACGGCGCTGCAGACCGCAGCGACGGTCGTGGCCGGAACGTTCCTGCTCGTCGGAGTGCTCGGGTTCATCCCGGGCATCACCACCGACTATGACTCGATGGCCTTCGCCGGCCACGAGTCCAACGCCCAGCTCCTCGGCATCTTCCAGGTGTCGATCCTGCACAACATCGTCCACCTCCTGTTCGGCATCGCCGGCCTCGTCCTGGCCACCAGCTGGCGCGGAGCCCGCGCCTACCTGATCGCCGGCGGGGCGATCTACATGGTCCTATTGATCTACGGCCTGGCTGTCGACCACGGCAGCAGCGCGAACTTCGTGCCGGTCAACGGCGCCGACAACTGGCTTCATCTGGTGCTGGGCGCCGGGATGCTGGCGCTCGGCCTAGGACTGGGACGGACCCCGGGCACAGCGGATCGACCCGGCGCGCTCTGAACGGAGCACACGAGCGTGTGGCTGGCCACGGCCGAGCGGCCGTGGTTCGCCACGCTCAACACGGGTCCGAAGGCGGATCTCACCGCAGACGTGGCCGTGGTCGATGGAGGCATCGTCGGGTTGACCTCAACCTGACTTGAGCATCGAGGCTGGAGCCATGAAGTTCACCGACACGCAGCTCCGCTACCTCCGCACCCAGCCGCTGGGAAGGCTCGCGACCCTCGCCCCCGACGGCGGCCTGCAGGACAACCCCGTGGGGTTCAAGATCGATGAGGAGCACCGGATCGTCATCGGCGGCTTCGAGATGGGCCGATCACGGAAGTTCCGGAACGCCCAGAAGCACGCCAAGGTGGCCTTCGTGGTCGACGATCTGGAGTCTACCAACCCGTGGAAGCCGCGGATGGTCGAGATCCGCGGCACCGCCGAGGCGCTCACGGACGTGGATCCGCCGATGCCGGGGACCTCACGGGAGGTCCTCCGGATCACGGCGGACTCGATCAGGGACTACGGACTCGGTGACTGACTCAGCGCTTCTGGAACAGCCGGGCCGGCACCAGCGAGAGCGGGTTGATCGCCGCCCGGATGCGCTGCCACCTCGTGCGTGAGTCGGAGATCGACGAACGAAGCGTCCCGACCTGCTCCCAGAAGGCGGCGACCTCGTCGTCCTGCGGCCCGGACTCGCCGAACATGGTGGTGTCGGTGAGCAGCGCCAGCCCCGGCACACCGTCCATGCCCGGAGACCCGGACAGCGCGGAGGCCTGCTCGCGGCGGGTGGCCCCGACGGGCACTCCGACCCCGAAGTCACGGGCGTGGTCGAGTGTCTCGCGCCAGCCACCGGAGAGACGGGCGACCGGAGTCCCGCGTGTCCGTCGGCGATGTCGCCGCCAGATCTTGGCGCCGATGATCGCCCCGCACACGGCGGCGATGAGCAGCAGCGGGATGCCGACGTACGTGAAGACGGCGATCAGCCAGCCCGGCAGCGTGAACCCGTCGGGCCGCGAGTTGGCCTTCTGGTTGACCGACTCGTCCAGCGGGTCGCCGGAGGTCGCGGGCGGGCGTACGGGCGCCGGCGGCGGGACGACCTTGCCGGTGACGAGCTCCTCGGGCTGAGGAGCGTTCTGCTCGGGCGGCTTCTCGGTGTTCATGAACTCGGACCAGTCCAGGGTGGCCCAGGACCCGTCCGACATCCGCAGCTCGACCCAGGCGTGCATGTCCTTGCCCTGGACGACGCCGTCGGAGCCGACGACAGCACCCAGGACCACCCGGGCCGGCACGCCGACCTGGTTGGCCAGGATCGCCATCAGCGCGGCGTACTGCTCGTCGTTGCCGGCGAGCTGGCCACCCTTGGCGGTGAAGTCGGCGAGACGACGCAGGGAGTGACCGGCCGGGTACTGCTGGTTCGGCGGCTCCCCGTCCGTGTAGGTGCCCTCCTCCTTCAGCTTCCCCGCCACCGCCAGCGCATTGGTGATCGGTGAGTCACCACCGCCGGCGTACTCGGCGGCGAGCGCCTGGAACTGAGCGGCCTCGTCGCCGATCGGCGACCCACCCGACCAGGTCTCGCTCTTCTCCCCGACCTTCTCGTCGGCGACCGAGGCGGTGAAGGAGTAGGAGTCGCCGGGCTTCAGCGCCGAGGGCAGGACACCGGTGGACGTCGCCAGGTTGTAGCGGAAGGAGTCGGAGTCGGGACCGTCGAACGAGATGTGCGTGAGGGCGGTCGGCAGCGGCACCCAGACGCCGCCGAAGTCCTCCCCGATCGTGATCGTGCCGCGCACCTGCTTGCCGTCGGCGAGCGGGTTGCGCAGCGTCGAGCTGATCTTCTGGAAGGTGTCGTCGGGACCTTCGGTCTCGCCGGAGTCGTTGGCCGCGCGCCAGACGGTGCCGTCGTACGAGTCCATCGCGGCCACCCGGACCCGGGTGCCCTCGGGCAGGCCCGAGACGGTGAAGAGGTCCTTCTCGTAGAGTCGGCGGTCGTCCTCCGGCGTCTGGTAGCCCTTGGTGTAGACGCGGAAGCCGGCCAGGGGCGACGGGTACTGCCCGACGTTGAAGGGCGGCTCGATCTCGCCACGCAGCACGGTGCGCTCGGGCGCCAGGCCCGGGAGCAGCGGCCCGCCGAGGAACGCCAGCCCGGCCGCACCCAAGCATAGGCCGGCTCCGATCGCGGTCCGCGAGAGACGGCGGCCGCCGGCGGCGAGGGCACGGGCCCGCATCCCGCGGATGCACAGCCAGGTGATCGCGATCGCTCCGAAGAGCGCGCCGAGCAGCGCGGTCTTGGACGGGTCCTGTACGCCGAGCAGGATCACTCCGGCCATCAGCGCGAACGCGACGAGCACCGGCGGCAGCGCCGCCTTCATCCGCACCGCCAGCGCGAAGCCGACACAGCCGGCGACCAGGCCGAGGATGTAGGGGATCGTCAGCAGTGCCCCACCGTCGACCGGCGGCAGCGTGGTCAGCAGTCGCTTCCAGCCGTGCACGGAGTTGTCGGCGAGGGTGCCGATGGTGTCGGGGACCGGGAGGAACGAGAGGTCGCCGATCCCGTGCAGCGCGACCGCGCCGCCGAGCACGAAGAAGGCGGCCAGAAGCCCGACGGCCAGCACGACCACCGGCTGTCCGCGGCCGACGAAGGCGATGAGGATCCCGAGCAGCAGCCCGGCGATGCCGGCGACCAGGTAGGTCCAGCCGGCGTAGGTGTCGTCGAAGCCGAGGAAGGCGATGGTGCCGAGAAGGAACAGCAGGAGGGCGTCGACGGCGTGGTGCTTCTTCATCCGGACAACCCCTTCGACAGCACGATCGGCAGCTGGTCCAGGTCGGGCAGGGTGAGCATCGGCAGGTCGGCGACGGCCTTGAAGCCGGCACGCTGCGAGGAGTCGACCCGGACGGCGACGGTGGTGGCATCGACCGAGAACTGGCCGGCCGCGCGCTGCAGCGCGACGAACTCCGGGTAGCGCCCGGTCACCAGCATCACCAGCGACGCGTCCGGCGCCTGCCGGGCTGCCTCGGCGGTGATCTCGATCAGGTTGGTCTGCTGCGGTTTCGCCCGGGAGCAGGCGTCGAGGGCCGTACGCCCTCCCCCGTTCGCCGCGGTGGCGCGCACCATCAGCACGTCGCCGGTCGCGAACGAGACGTCGAACTCGTCCAGGATCCCGCGGCGCAGCAGGGAGCCCGCGATCGACATCGCGGTCTCGTACTCGTCCTCGCTGTCGTAGGACATCGGCGAGGAGTCGACGATGACGACGATGTGGGAGCGGCGGGTGTCGAGGAACTGGCGCACCAGCAGCTGACCGTGGCGTGCCGAGGAGCGCCAGTGGATGTGGCGCAGGTCGTCGCCGGGGACGTACTCACGCAGCGCGTGGAAGGCGAGGTCGCTCATCGAGGTGTTCTGTGCCGTGGACCCCTCGAGGTCACGGACCAGACCGACCCCGAAGGGCTCCAGGTGGGTGGTGCGCGGGTGGACGAACACCTCGGTGCGGTCGGTCCACTCCTGCACCCGCCGGAAGAGCCCGAGCGGGTCGCCACGCACCGTCCGGACGGGACCGACGTCGATCACGCCGCGGCGCTGGGTCGGCACCACGAACAGCTCGGTGTGCTCGGCGCCGGGAAGCAGCATCGGCAGGTCGTACGTCACCCCACCCGCTCCGATGGGGAACTCCAAGCTCGTCGAGACGAGCGGGCCGCGCGCCTCGTTGCGGGCCCGCAGCTCGCCGGTCAGGGCCTGGCCGACCGCGACGCGCGGTGGCTCGACCACGGTCGCCACCGCGAGCCGGGTGCGTCCGATCATGAAGAAGGCCGCGCCGATCACGAGGAACAGCGCCGCCATCGCCACCACGGACGCCTCGATCCAGCCGAGTGCGGTCGCGGCGACCCAGGCCAGTGCGCCGAGGAGCAGCACACCCCAGCCGATCGAGGTGACCGTGCCGAACCACGGACGGACCCGGTCGGCGACGAACGAGTAGACCGAACCCGCCCCGGACGCTACCGGGGCGAGCCGTTTCCGCAGGTCAGCAACGATGTTGCGGACACTGAGCCTGCTCATCTCAGGCGACACGCTCAGTGGGAGCCGGGACCGAGGTGAGCAGGTCGCCGATGACGTCCTCGACCGTGACGCCGTTGAACATCGCCTCCGGGTCGAGGATCAGGCGGTGGCAGAGCACCGGCTCGGCGAGCGACTTGACGTCGTCGGGCAGCACCTGGGAGCGACCCTCGGCGAGCGCCCACACCTTGGCGGTGCGCACCAGGGCGAGACAGCCACGCATGGAGGCCCCGAGGCGTACGTGCTTGTGGCGACGCGACTCGTCGACCAGCGCGGAGACGTAGGCGACGATCGCGGGGTCGATGTAGACCTGGTCGGCCATCTCGGCCATTTGGGTGACCGTCGGGGCGGTGATGATCGGGGTGACCAGCGTGGCGCGGTCGCGGACCGAGGAGTTCATCAGCAGCTCGACGGTGGCGGCCTGGTCGGGGTAGCCGACCGACGTCTTCATCAGGAAGCGGTCCAGCTGAGCCTCGGGCAGCCGGTACGTCCCGGCCTGCTCGATCGGGTTCTGGGTCGCGATCACCATGAACGGGCGGCCGACGTCGCGGGTGGCGCCGTCGACGGTGACCCGGCCCTCCTCCATGACCTCGAGCAGGGCGCTCTGGGTCTTCGGGGAGGCGCGGTTGATCTCGTCCGCCAGCACGATCGAGTGGAAGATCGGGCCCGGGTGGAACTCGAAGGCGCCCTTGCCCTGGTCGTAGACGGTCACACCGGTGACGTCGGACGGGAGCAGGTCCGGCGTGAACTGGATGCGGGCGTGCGAACCCTGGACCGTGTTGGCCAGCGCGCGGGCGAGCTGGGTCTTGCCCGTGCCGGGGTAGTCCTCGAGGAGCAGGTGGCCCTCGGAGAGCAGCGCGGTCAGCACCAGGCGGATCACGTTGCGCTTGCCCAGCACCGCCTTCTCGACGTTGTCGGCAAGCTTCTCGAAGGTCTCGTGGAACCAGCGAGCCTGCTCGGTCGTGACGGTCATTTCTTCTCTCCTACCACGTTACGGCCTTGGTCAGGGTGGGTCGCCCGGAGGTTGTGCAGGTGACGACGAAGGGGGTGTTGGCGCCGACCCAGCCACGCCCGCTTCCCGAGCCTGTGCCGTCGTTCCCGATCGTCACGTTCCAGCGCGAGGACGTCGAGTCGGTGCGGCACTCCCAGGTCTTGCCCGGGAACGCACGGTCGGTGATGGTGGAGCCGACGTACCAGCAGGTGCCGCCGCACGCCACGTCCGGATCCGGGCAGCCGGCGCCGTTGCACTCGCCGGCCTTGTTGACCTGGAGCGTCGGGTCCGGCGGCGGGTCGGTCCGCACCGTGACCGAGTCGGACTTGCTCGCTCGCGGCGAGTCACTGATGGTCACGGTGTAGGTGTAGGACGTGTTCCATTCGGGCGCGGTGTCCGTGCCCGAGCGGCTGCCCGCACCGGTGCCCGTGGTGAACTGCTCCACCTGGGTGCCGCCACGCTTGACGGTGACGGTCGCGGCCTTGCCGTTGGGGTCGTAGCTGACCCGCCAGTTGACCTTGTTGCCGTCGACGCTCGCCGAGATCGACGGTGTGCCCAGCGGACCGTAGGTGGTCACGTTCTTCGATGCCCAGGCGCCACAGGACGCCCCGGCGCCGGTGCCACCGGAGGAGTCGTTGCAGGCGCGCAGCTGGACGGTCGTCGAGTTGCCGTTGGTGAAGCCGGTGATCGTCTTGGTCTGCTGGCCGGCGCCCTCGGGCGGGTAGGTCCAGCTGCCGCAGGAGGAGCCGTTGCGTACGCACTCGACCCGGTTGGTCTTGCCGTGCGAGGCCCGCGGCGTGAAGACGATCTCGGCGGTGCCGTTGGCCCCGGTCGGGGTCGCACTCGCGAAGGAGACCGCGTCCGGCGTCGCGGCCGCTTCGACCTGGCCGCCCGCGGAGTAGCTGGAGATGTGGGCCTCCGGAGAGCCGCCCGACCCGGTCTCGCGCGGCGAGGTCGCCTCCGCGTTCCGTGCCCTGACGGCGTAGGTGTAGATCGTGCCGTCGTTGGCGACGTCGTCGCGGCAGCTGGTCTCGGCCACCCACGAGCAGACGATCTTCTCGCCCGTGCCGCCGGTGCGGCGTACCTCATAGGTGACCGGCCCGGGGCCGTTGGCCGCGACCGGACTCCACGAGACAGTCACCGACTTACCCGTGTTGTTGGCCGTGTCGTTCCACTGGAAGGTCGGGGTCGCCGGGGTGTCCGGCTTGCCGGCACCCATCCCCTCGACCGTCGCCGTCGGACCCTTGTTGGTCTTGACGCCCTTGTCGTTGAGCGGCACGACGGTGAACTGCACCGGGTCGCCGTTGGAGCTGACCGCGGCCGGATAGGTCGTCTGACCTGCGGAGATGTCCTTGATGCCGCCGCCCGGCCAGCTGATCCGGTATTTCTGCACGTCCGAGCAGTCGCACGGGGCCGGCTTGCTCCAGCTCAGCTCGACCTTGTGGTCGCGCTGGCGGGTGACCCGCAGGTTCTGCACCGGACCGGTGTAGGCGTCGGGCTCGCCCTCGGCCGAGTTGCTCCACTCGCGGCTCGGTCCCACGGAGTTCACCGCGCGCACGCGGAAGTCGTAGACGACGCCGTTCTTCAGCCCGGTGATCCGGCACGAGGTCGACGGGCAGTCCTGGACGTGGTCGCCGTTGGCCTCCACCTCGTAGCGCTGGATCGGGTCGTCGCCGTTGTCCTTCGGCGCGTTCCACGACAGCGCGACCACGTTGGAGAGGAAGTCGGAGGTCGTACGCAGCCCCGTCGGCGCACCCGGGACGTCGATCACGTCCACCTCGATGACGCCGTTGGCCTTGACCCGTTTGGAGTCCTTGCCGGAGTCGCTGACCTCGATCGCGTAGCGGTAGTGGCCGTGGCCCTCCTCGGGCGTGTTGAAGGTGATCTTCGAGCCGCTGGCCTTGCCCATGTCGGGCGATTCGCTGTCGATCGGGTCGAGCTTGGTGATCACCACCTCCTGAGACTCCGACGGCACCGGTGTCTGCAGATAGTCGGCGATGTCGATCGCGACCGTCTTCCCGGCCTCGGTCTGCAGCGGCTTGATCGGAGAGAGCGAGGGGGCTGGCAGCGCGATGACCGTGACCAGGAGCTGGCCGGTCGCGTCCGTGCCCTCGACGCCGATCTCCAGGGCGCCCTGAGCGCCGGCGTCGGCGTGCTCGGCGGTGAGCCGCAGGCCACCGGCCTCGGGCTTGACCTCGACCCCGTCGAGCCCGTCGCCGACCTCGGCGGTGAAGTCGAGATCGTCGGCGTCACCCGGGTCGGCGGTCCACACGTGGCAGATGGCGGCGATGTCGACCAGCGCGCCGTTGCCGCTCTCCGGGACCTCGACAGGGGTGCTCGGACAGTTGATCTCCGGCTCCTCCTTGCCGATCTGGACCGGCAGCGAGATCACCGAGAGGTGAGCGTCGGCGGAGGTGATCTTCTCGCGGTCGGCGACCTCGAACGTCAGCGTCGCCGGGCCCTTGGTCTCACCGGCGGTGACCTTGACGGTCGTCGCGGTGGTGTCGCCGGTGTTGAGCATGCCCTCGGGAGCAGCCACGATCTTGTCGGTCGTGGTCAGCACGACCGGGTCGCCCTCGGGGTCCTCGACGTAGTCGGTGATGTCGACGTTCTTCGTCTCGCCCGGGTTGAGCTGGAGCTCGGAGCCCGGCTTCAGGTAGGGGGCGTCCTTGGGGCGTGCGGGGACGTAGATCGAGCCGACCGCCTGGGCGCCGTCGGGGTCGGTGACCCGGTAGGTCCACACCCGGGTGTTGTCGCCGACCGGCAGGGTGACCTTGCCGTCCTCGATCTTCGGCTTGGACTCGTCCTCGCCGACCGAGGGACCCTTGACCGCGTCGACGGTGAGGTCCTCGAGCGAGTCGTCGATGTCGGTCACCTTGGTCATCACGTCGACGGTGGTGGTCGACGAGTCGCCCTCGGGGTGGGCGACCACGATCCCCGCCATCGGCGGGTTGTCGTAGCCCTCCTGATAGCGGATCGCGAGCTCGCCGGTGTCCTCGTGGAGACCTGTGGTGGCGCGGTAGGGGACGTGCTGGAACGGCTCCCCGGAGCCGCCCTGGACGGTGACGATGCCGTCGGAGCGCTGCTTGACGTTGGAGCCTTCGGTCGCGTCGGTCGAGGCCAGGTGCAGCTCGGTCCCCGGCGTACGCAGGTCGTTGGCGAGCACGTCGTAGGTCAGCTTCTTGGCGGGGT
Organism: Nocardioides sp. YIM B13467; assembly: GCF_042788075.1. Taxonomy (NCBI): domain Bacteria; kingdom Bacillati; phylum Actinomycetota; class Actinomycetes; order Propionibacteriales; family Nocardioidaceae; genus Nocardioides; species Nocardioides sp. YIM B13467. The sequence goes on along the minus strand of NZ_JBHZPJ010000046.1, from coordinate 2,663,895 downwards.
CGAGCGTGACCAGGTCGTCGACGGCGACCGGGCGCTGGGGCGCGCCGGGCGCGACGACGGCGATCCGCACGGTGCCGGTCGCGACGGCACCGAACGGGTCGCTGACCTCGTAGGTGAACTCGTCGGTGCCCGCGGCGTTGGGGAAGGCCTGGTAGGTGATCGTGTTGGCGCCGTGGGCCAGGACGCGGCCGTAGGCGGGCGCACTGTTGATCCTGGTCACCGAGACCGAGTCGCCGTCGGGGTCGGTGCCGACCGTGGGCAGCCGCAGCGTGACCTCGTCGCCCTGGACCACCCGCGACTCCAGCGCCTTCGGCGCGGGCGCGGAGTTGTCGGCCTTCTTCTTCGGCAGCGGCTTGACGTGGATGCGGATGTTGCCCGAGGAGTGTTCCGCGGAGGGGTCGCCGGTGTTCTGCACGACGTAACGGACGTCGACGTCGACCGGCCCCTTCACGTCGTCGGGGGCGACGTAGCGGACCCGGTTGCCGTCGATGTAGGCCTCACCGACCGTCGGCTGGCCCAGCACCTGCAGCTGGCCCTTGGTCTCGATGGTCTGGTCGACGACCAGGCCGACCGGGTCGCCCGAGGGCGTCGAGTCGTTGTCGAGGACCGGGATCGAGACGGAGTCGGCGGCCCGGACCGTGGCCTCGTCGTCGACCGCCTCGGGAGCATTCTCGGCGCCGCGCAGCGCCGGGCGCTGGCTCACCGTCACCGACCCCTCGGCCTCGGCGGCGCCGTTGCTGATCGTGTAGCGGATCGCCTGGGTGGACGGGTCCATGTCGGGCTTGGACGCCTGGATCCGCAGCCAGCGACCGTCGAGCACTGCGACCGTCAGGTCGCTGTCGCCGACCGGCTCGGCATGGGTCACGGCGAGCAGCCGGCCTCGGGAGTCGTAGTCGTTCGCGAGGACGTCGAGGGTGCGGGTCGAGGTGCCGAGGACGGCAGTCGTGTCCGGCGTCGCGATCGGCTCGTCCGCCGCCTGCGAGGCCGGTTTGACGTCGACGCGGATCTTCGCCGCGGCGGGCTTCGCGGCCCCGAACCCGGCGTTGTAGCTGAGCTGGTAGGTGCCCGGCGAGCTCCCTCTGGCGCGCACGACGCCGGTCTCCCGGTCGGTGCTCACCTCGAGGCCGCCCTTGGGCGGGACGTCGCCGGCGAGGGTGAGGCTCGCGTCGAGGTTGGACGGGTCGGCGCCGGGGATGTCGTTGTCGAGCGGGCGGATCGTCACCCAGGAGCCCTGGGTGCCCTCGGCGACGTCGTCCTTCGGCTCCGGGGAGGCGGTGGTCGCTCCGGCGACGATGTTGATTCGCACCTTGTCCTTCGACGGCTTGCCGCCGGTGCTGACCTGATAGCCGAGGTTCTCGCTGCCGGAGGCGTCCGCGGCGGCGGTGTAGCGCAGCAGCCCGTCGGGGGTCACGCTCGCCTTGCCCTTGGACGCGGTCGGGGACTGAGCGGTGACCGGGTCGCCGTAGCGCTCGTCGCGCCAGTCGCCGACCACCGGGATCTCCACGGTGCCGCCGGCCGCGACGGTGTAGTCGGTCGGTGTGTAGTGCTCGCGCAGCGTCGGCTTGCCGGTGCCGCCCGAGCCCTCGATGCTGAGCTCGACGCTGGCGTCGTCCTGGCCGGCCTTGCCCTTCATCCCGTCGTCGACGGTGTATTTGAAGCTGGTCTTCTTCCCCTGCGCCGACTCGGGAGCGGTCACCAGGACCGACTGCCGGTCGGGGGCGATGGTGGCCTCGACGCCCTTGACGGAGGCCTCGCCGACCGAGACCACGCTCAGGATCGAGTCCTTGGCCGAGGAGTCGTTGTCGAGGACGTGCAGGACCGTGGTGCGTCCGGCGCGGGCACCGAGCTGGTCATCCTTGGCCTTCGGCGCCTGGGCGGCCTTGGTCTGCTGCTGCTGCTTGTCCTTCTTCTGGTTCTGCTTCTGGGTCTGCGGCTGGAACGCCTCCCAGTTGGAGATCTTCTTGATGTCGGCGCCGTCGATCTCCCAGACATCACCGTTGCGCAGGTCGTTGAGCACCAGCTGGCCACGGTTGATCCGGAACTCCAGCTCGGCGGCCGGGCCGAGGGTCGGGATCTCGCCCAGGATCGGCTCGCCCTCGCCGCACTGGGTCACCACCGAGCCGGTCGAGCCGTTGGCCCAGGCACCGAAGACGCAGTCGCCGAGCCGGACCGGGGCGGCCGGGTCGCCGGCGGACTCTGCGACGTGGCGGATCTCGCCGTTGCTGAGGGCGACGGCCTTGAGGCCCGTCGCGTCGCCGACGAGCACCTCCTTGGCCTTGACGGAGGGTTGCTGGAGGACCGCGCTCTCCGCGGTGTCACCGAAGTCCACAGCGATGTCGGAGCCCTTGGAGGCGCCGAGCAGCCAGCCGGCCTGGTCGAGGGTGATGACGTCGTCGCCGACGACGGTCGCCGAGGTCGGGGTCTCCGCGTACTCCGGAGCCTTCGGGAGCTTGGTCTTCTCGGGATCGGCGAACCGCTCACCGTCCGGGGCGAAGGCGGTCAGCGTCCGCTTTGCGGCGGAGACGGCGTACGCGGTCCCGTCGGTGCCGATGGTGAGCACCGCGTCGGCGCCGACCGTCTCGGTGGGCTTCGTGGAGCCGGAGAGGTCGGAGAGGTCGCCGACGCCGGCGGTCGGGTCGACGGAGGTGAGCCAGACCTTGCCGGTCTTCTGCTCGGCGACGCCGATGGTGTTGCCACCCATCACCACGCGGCTGTCCTTCACGGTCACCGCGTCGTCGTCGATGCCCTCGGCGAGCTTGGTGTTGACCGGCGTGATGGTGCGGGCGTCGCGGTCGACGGAGGCCACCGCGATGCCGTTCTGAACCACGTCGAGGCCGGCGCGCTCGGACCTGGACCCGGTCTCGTTGCCCGCCCAGACGACACCGTCGAGCTGGGCGACGGGGCGGTTCTGGCGGCCCAGGGTGCCCCAGGACTGGTTGGTCACCCAGATGCCGCCGTCGTCGAGATCGGCCTTGTGCACGGGATAGCCGGTCGACTGGATCGCGTAGACGGTCAAACCGCTCGCAACGACGGCAAGTGCTGCCCAGGACGCGATGGAGGTCCGATGACGCCGCATCCACCCGGGCGCCATCCCGAAACGTGCCACCAAGACTCTCCCCAAGTCCTTCCATGCCAAATGGCCAGCCGACACAAAAAGTCTGGCTTACTCTAGGCGCGCCTCAGGGTAGAAGCCACACGAACTAGCCAAACGTGGCACACGGCTCAGTGAACACGCTCACCGATACCGTACGGGATGTTCTAAAGTGTCCGCTTCCAGCACCACTATTTTTGCATCCTGCCTGGGATGTCCCCGATGAATTGGCACCGCAAAGGAACAGCATGACCGCTTACCCAGCCCTGCGTGCCGCGGGGGCGACTGACGTCGGCCGGGTCCGCGAAGTGAACGAGGACTCGTTCGTCATGCTGCCCGCGGTGGCCGTCGTCGCCGACGGGATGGGCGGTCATGCCAGCGGCGATGTCGCCAGTGCCCTCGCGGTCGAGACCTTCCAGAGTCGCTTCGCGACCATCTGCCCGGTTCCCGAGGACATCCAGGACGCCGTCCACGCCGCCAACTCCGCGATCACCTCGGAGGCGGCTCGCAACTCCGAGAAGCAGGGCATGGGTACGACCCTGACCGGCGTGGCGCTCGTCGAGTTCGAGGGCGCTCCCCACTGGCTGGTGTTCAACGTCGGCGACTCGCGCGTCTACCGGCTCTCGCCGGCCGGCGTCACGCAGGTGACCATCGACCATTCCGAGGTCGCCGTCATGGTCCAGGCAGGGATGATCACCGCCGCGGAGGCCCGCGTCCACCCGCTGCGCAACGTCATCACCCGGTCGCTCGGCACCTACCCGTCTCCCGAGGCCGACACCTGGCTGATGGCTGTGGCGCCCGACGACATCTTCCTGCTCTGCTCCGACGGCCTCACCGGCGAGCTCGAGGACCACGAGATCCACGAGATCGCGTCCAAGACGCTCGGTGTCGGCGGAAGCATCGACAACCTCGCCCAGAGGCTGGTGGACGCTGCGGTTGCATCGGGCGGGCGCGACAATGTCACTGTGGTACTCGTGACACCCCCTCCCTCGCTCTTCGCCGCCCCCGCGGAGGCTGACGTCTCGACATCAGGCTCCTCACGATCCGCAGGGGACGTCTCGTCGTCCCATGAGTGATACCGCTACCTACTGTGCTGGGCACTGGCTCGCGTTGAAGGGCGACCGGTGCTGGGCGCTGGTGCAGCTCGGGCCCGGTGATCCGCGGGTCGGCGGCGTCCAGGCCGCTCTTGCCGACCCCCGGCCGGTCGACGCGATCGCCGGGCTGCTCTCCGCCGACGGGCCGCGAGCCCCCGGCTTCGCGCTGGTCGGGCGCGAGGGCCCACGGGTGCGGTACGCCGTACGCTCCCCTGCCAAGGTGACCGCCGTCGTCAACGAGGTTCCGGTCTTCATCGACGGCATCGACGTCTCCGGCAAGTGGGCCGACGGCCACTTCGCCGCCGTCCCTGAGCGGGCCGAGCTCGCCAACGGTGCCTGGGGCGGGATGGAGGAGGACCAGCCGCTGGTCGACACCGCCCACGCGCGCTCGTTGGACGTCGTCTTCGACCCCGACTTCTACGCCCAGGTGCAGCCCGACGCGACCATGACGCCGCTGGACCACACCATCCGGCGCTCGGACCTGGCCGCCTCCCCGCCGCCCGCGATGCCGCCGGCCGCTCCCCCTCCGGGGATGCCGGGCGTCCCGTCGTTCCAGAGCCCTCCCCCGTCGCCCGTGCCGCCGCCACCGGTGGCGCCGTCCCAGCCCGCGCCCGAGTCCAAGAAGGGCATCATCGACGGGCTTCCGTGGCGGAAGAAGGGCGCCAAGAAGCCCGACCCGAACGCGTGGGGTCCGCCGGACCGGCAGCCCTCACCCCCGTCCGCGACACCGCCGGCGCCGCGGCCCACAGCGCCTCCTCCCCCGATGCCCGCGCCGGCGCCCACGCCGACGCCGCCCAACGACATGGCGACCCGGGTCCGCGACGTCGCGACGCCGACCCCGGTACCGCCGGCGGGCGGGCCGACCGTATGGGCGGTCTACTGCCCGCAGGGCCACGCCTCGCCGCCCTACTCCCCGACCTGCCGCATCTGCCGGATGGCGCTGCCGCCGCACCAGCAGCCGGTCTCGGTCCCGCGCCCCGCGCTGGGCCAGCTCAAGCTGGGCGACGGCCGAGTCGTCATCCTGGACCGGGGTGCCGTCTTCGGGCGGTCGCCCCGCGCTGATGCCAACGGCAACACGGGGGCCGGTAGCGTACCTCCGCATCTGGTGAAGGTGATGCTGCCCGACATCAGCCGGCTGCACACCGAAGTGCGCCTGGAGGAGTGGCAGGTGCTCGTCCGCGACCTCGGCTCCGCCAACGGGTCCTACCTGACCCTGCCCGGCGGACGTCCGCAGCAGATGCGGCCGATGGAGGAGTACGCCCTGGAGCCCGGCGCCGTGGTGAGCCTCGCCGGCTCCATCAACCTGACCTATGAGGTTCTCGGGTGAGCGAGCGCCAGCGAGTGAGCCAACCAATCATCACGCGACCACGCCCGTATCCTGGCGCTTGCGCTACGGGGGTGGTCGCGTGACCCAGACACCACACCCCGAGCTCGGTCCCGAGCTGCCGGGGATGACCTGCCTGGGCCGGCTCGGCTCGGGCGGCTTCGCCGACGTCTACCTCTACGAGCGCCACCACCCGAAGGTCCGGGTCGCGGTGAAGCTGATGCGGTCCTCCGACCTCGCCGAGGCGCAGCGGGCACAGTTCGCCGCGGAGGCGGCGGTGATGGCCGAGCTGGCCGAGCATCCGTTCATCGTGCCGGTGCACAGCGCCGGCGAGACGCCGGACGGCCGCCCCTACCTGGTGATGGGCTACTACCCCAACGCCGACCTCGGTGCCCGCGTACGCAACAACCCGATGAAGGTGCAGGACGCGCTGCGCTTCGGGATCCAGATGGCGTCGGCGGTCGAGACCGCGCACCGCGCCGGGATCATCCACCGCGACATCAAGCCGTCCAACATCCTGCTCTCCCGCTACGACGTGCCCGGCCTGGCCGACTTCGGCATCGCCGGCCGCCCGCGCGACGACGAGGGTGACATCGGGGTCTCGCTGCCGTGGTCGCCGCCCGAGGTCCTCACCTCGGCCTCCAACGGTTCGGTCGCCTCCGACGTCTACTCGCTGGCCGCGACCGTCTGGCACCTGCTCGTGGGCCGCTCGCCGTTCGCGGAGCGGGGCAACAACTCCGACCGCGCCGTCTTCTCCCGCATCCTGCACACCGCTCCGCCGGCCACGGGCCGGCCCGACGTACCTCCGTCGCTGGACCGGGTGCTGCAGCAGGCGATGGCGAAGGACCCGACCTACCGGCCGAGGACGGTCCTCGACCTGGCCCGCCACTTCCAGCGGATCGAGCAGGAGCTGCGGCTGGGACGCACCGAGGTGCAGGTCCTCGACCGCGACGCCGGCGGCAGCGGGTCGATCCCGGTCGTTCCCGACATTCCGGCCGCGCGGGGTGAGGGTCCGACCACGGGCTCGGGCCGTTCGCGTCTCCCCTCTCCGCCCTCCGACCCGGAGATGGAGAAGGCCACCGAGCTCAAGCCACCGTCCCAGGTGATCGCGCAGGCGCCGATCACCCAGCCGCCGGCCTCGCTCGCATCGGCGCCGGTGGCGGATGCCGGCTCGGCCTCGGCCGACCGCACCCGGTTCAGCTACCCGCGGACGGAGGAGGGCCCGTCGGTCCTCACCGGCGCGCGCCCCTCGGAGGGCCGCAGCAAGACCCCGGCGATCATCGGCGTCGTCGTCCTCTTCCTCATCGCCGCCGCCATCGGCATCGTGCTCTCCCGCGGCGGCGACGACGAGAAGCCCGACGAGGTGCCGCCCCCGCCCGTCGAGACCGACCTCCCCGGTGTCACCGGCCCAGCCGCCCCAGGCAAGGTCAAGGGCACCCTCAAGGGCAACCGCGCGGTCTTCACCTGGTCCGGCGTGCCCGGAGCGACCGGCTACAAGTGGGTCGGCGACAACTCCACCAGCGGCAACGTGGACCGTCCCAAGGCTGTCGTACTCCTCGACGGCGCCACCAAGGTCTGCATCCAGGTCCGCTCCCTCGGTGAGAACGGCAACGTCTCCCAGGGCGCAGCCCAGGCCTGCGTCAGCAAGTAGCCCGGCGCAGGCGATACTGGGCGCATGCCGAACACCCCTGCGCCGACCAACCCGGTGGCGACGTCAGCGAAGCTGGCGGACGGACGCGAGATCTGGTTCTTCGACGAGCAGCCGACGCTGCGGTCGGTGCACGACGAGCGGCCGCTGGAGCCGCGAGCGGGCGGGTCGCAGCTGCGCTGGGACCGGCTGACCGCGACCTGGACGGCGGTGGCGGGGCACCGGCAGACGCGTACGTTCAAGCCGCCCTCGGACGAGTGCCCGCTGTGCCCGTCCGTCGACGGACGGCTGACCGAGATCCCGGCCGAGAGCTACGACGTGGTGGCCTTCGAGAACCGGTTCCCGGCGCTCTCGACGGTCGCGGTCGGCGAGGCGACCGGCGAGCCGTTCGTCTCCCAGCCGGGGCGCGGCCGGTGCGAGGTGGTCTGCTTCACCAGCGACCACGAGCAGAGCTTCGTCGACCTCCCTCCCGAGCGGGTGCGGACGGTGCTCGCGGCGCTGGCTCATCGCACCGAGCAGCTGACGGCGATGCCGGAGGTGGCGTACGTCTTCTGCTTCGAGAACCGTGGCGAGGAGATCGGGGTGACGCTGCAGCACCCGCACGGGCAGATCTACGCCATGCCGGTGCTGCCGCCGCGGATCGAGTCGCTCGTGAACGCCGCCGACGCCCATCGCGACGAGACCGGCGAGTGCCTGCAGTGTGCGGTGCTCGCCGACGAGATCGCCGATGGGTCGCGGGTCGTGGCCGAGAACGGGACGTTCGTTGCGTACGTGCCCTACGCCGGTCGCTGGCCCTACGAGATCCGCGTCGTGCCGCGGCGCCACGTGGGCTCGCTGCCCGGACTGACCGCCGACGAGATGAACGACCTCGCCGCGCTCTACCAGGAGTGCCTGCGGCGGATGGACGGGCTCGACGACGCCGGCCCGGTTCCCTACATCGCCGGCTGGCAGCAGGCCCCGACCGGACGTGAGGACACCTGGCACCTGGCCGCCGAGATCTTCACCATCCGGCGGGCGCCGGGACGGCTGAAGTACCTGGCCGGCATCGAGTCCGGCGTCGCGCTCTGGGTCAACGACATCCCGCCGGAGACCGCTGCCGAGCGGCTCCGCACTGCGTTCTGAGGCCGGGCCCTAAAGCCCCTGCCAGTCCGGCTTCCCGGCGAAGACCTCGCGGTAGTAGTCGCGGCGTACGAGCCGGGAGGCCGCGGCCTCGTCCAGGAGGACCGAGACGTGGCCGTGGAGCTGGAGGACCGACGCCGGGCAGGTCGCCGAGACCGGGCCCTCGACCGCGGCGGCCACCGCCTCGGCCTTGCCCTCGCCCGTGGCGAGGAGGAGCAGATAGCCGGCTCGGGTGATGGTGCCGAGGCCCTGGGTGAGCACGTGGTGCGGCACCGCGTCGGGTGAGCCGAAGAAGCGCGCGTTGTCCTTGCGCGTCGTGGCCGTGAGCGTCTTGATCCGGGTCAGCGAGGCCAGCGACGAGCCCGGCTCGTTGAAGGCCAGGTGGCCGTCGGAGCCGATGCCGAGGATCTGCACCTCGATCCCGCCCGCGGCCACGATCGCCGCCTCGTAGCGCTCCCCGGCCGTCGGCAGGGTCTCCTCGGTCGGGTCGGGCCCATGGACCCGCTCGGGCGGGATGCCGATCGCGTCGGTGAACTCGCGCCGGATGGTCGCCAGATAGGACTGCTCGTGCCCGTCGGGGAGGCCGACGTACTCGTCCAGGTTGAACGTCTCCACACCGTCATAGGACGGCCCGCGACCGTCCCGGGCACGCCGGATGAGCTCCTCGTACGTCGCCAGCGGCGTCGAGCCGGTGGCCAGCCCGAGCACCGCGGGGGTGCCGGCGGCCGCCCGGCGACGTACGACGTCTTCGATCGTGTCCGCGGCGAGGGATGCCACCTCGGCCGAGGTGTCGAGGACAACTACTTCCATGTCAGTCCTTCGTCGGGGTGATCAGGGCGGCGCCGATGGCGGCGACGGGGGCGGCCGAGACCACCCGCAGGCGCGAGGCGAGCTCGAGGGAGGCGAGGAAGGGCGACGTCTCGGTCTGCCGGACCAGCGCGAGCGCGATCGCCTCCCGCAGCGGCTCACCGACCGTCGCGACACCCCCGCCGATGACGACGCGTTCGGGGTCGACGGCGAGAGCGAGGGCGCGTACGGCCGCCGCGACGCCGTCGGCGAAGCGGTCCCGCACGATCACGGCCGCCGGGTCGCCCGAGGCGGCTGCGGCGAAGAGCGCCGCGGCAGGGTGGCCGGTGGCAGTCGGCCAAGCCGCCGCGAGCGCGGCACCGGAGGCGACCAGCTCGAGGCAGCCGCGCTGGCCGCACCCGCACACCGGGCCCTTCGGGTCGACCGGGAGGTGTCCGACCTCTCCGGCGGCGCCGTGGAAGCCTCGGCGGAGCGTGCCGCTGAGGTAGAGACCGGCCGCCAGGCCGGTGCCGAGCGAGAGGTAGACCAGGTCATCGACATCCTCGACGGCGTGCGCGCCGAGGGTCGCCGCATTGGTGTCGTTCTCGAGGGTGACGATCGCTCCCGTGCGTGCGCCGAGCAGCTCCGCGAGCGGGAAGGCGTCGCCGTCCAGTCCCAGGTTGACCGCATGCTTCACGGTTCCGGCGCGGGTGTCGACGATGCCGGGGATGCCGACCCCGATCGAGCGGATCTCGCCGCCGTCGAGCGCGTCACGCAGGCTCGCGACCACCGCGGCCCCGCTCTTCACGACACCCTCGCCGCCGGGCGTGGTGGCGGCACGGTCCTCGGCCAGCACCGCCCCGTCGGCGCCGATCGCGATGCCGTGGACCTTGGTGCCGCCGATGTCGAGGCCCACCCGTGCGCCGTTCACCGGTTCCAACCCGATCGTCGCAGCACCTCGGTGACGGCGACCACGCCCGGCAGGGAGAACCCCTGCGGACACAGTCGCGGCACCCCCGGTCCGTCGTACGCCCCGGGCCACCCCCACTCCACCAGCACCACGGCGCCCGGGAGCTCGGCGACGGTCCGGCCGACCTCGGGACGGCGGTGCGCGTCACGCACCTGCACGATGAGGGGTGCGTCGGGGAGATCCGGGAGCGGGTCGCCAGGGCGGATGACGATGTCCGGCGGCAGCCCCCAGGGCACGTCACCCACGGCGATGTTGGCCTCGGTGTCGACGGTCACGACCCGGGCGCCGGCGAGGTCGGGGATCGCGGCGAGGTCGTCGCTGGCCGTTGCGAGCGCCCGGCGAGCGCCCTCGACCGAGCGTTCCTCGAACCGGGGGTCGAGCGCGCCTTCGGGCCGCTGCTGCGCGCCGGCGAGGTCGGCGAGCAGCCGGTCGATGCGCGCGACCGCGTCCTGGAGCCGCTCCAGCGGCAGCTCACCGGAGTCGACCGCCGCCACGATCGCGGCGGTCGTCTCGTGGACCAGCGAGGTGGGCTTGTCGGGGCCGAGCAGGAGCAGATCGGCGCCTGCCTTGAGCGAGAGCACCGCAGCGGCCGGGATCCCCCGGCTCGCCGACGCACCGGCCATGTCGAGGGCGTCGGAGACGATCGGCCCGTCGTAGCCCAGCTCGCGCAGCAGTCCCAGCACAGGCGCGGAGAGCGTGCCGGGCAGCTCGGGGTCCAGCGCCGGTACCACGATGTGGGAGGTCATCACCGAGGCGGCACCGGCCTCGGCGGCCGCCAGGAACGGGACCAGCTCACGGTCACGCAGCGTGTCCAGGGAGGCGTCGAGGACGGGCACGGAGACGTGGCTGTCCTGGCCGGTGTCGCCGTGGCCCGGGAAGTGCTTGACGCAGGCAGCGACGCCGGTCGACTCCAGGCCCTTCACCCATGCGGCCACGTGCTTGGCGGCCACGCCGGCGTCGTGGGAGAACGACCGGGTCGCGATCACCGGGTTGTCGGGGTTGGAGTTCACGTCCGCGACGGGTGCCAGGTTGAGGTTGATGCCTGCTCGCGCCAGCCGCAACCCGACCGCCCGCCCGGTCTCCTCGGTCAGCGCCAGGTCGTCGGCCGCGCCGAGGGCGGCGGCGCCGAGCACCGAGGAACCGGTGAGCGCCTCCAGGCGGGTGACGTCCCCGCCCTCCTCGTCGATGGTGATCACCGGCGTCCAGCCACCCTCTTCGGATGCGGCCCGGATCTCGGCCGCCAGGCTGCGTACGGAATCCTCACCGGCCTCGGTGTTGGGGCCGAAGAGGCAGATCCCACCCAGGCCCTCGCGGAGCAGCTCGGCGTAACCGGGCGGCAGGGCGGGGCCGGCGAAGGCAGAGACCTGGACGCGCAGCGCCAGCGTCTCGACGCTTGTCGGAGAGGACATCACGAGACCCCCAGCTCTCCGGCGAGGACCAGCACCGCGGCGCCGACGATGACGACGTCCTCGCCGAGCGTCGACGTACGGAACTCCAGCGGCTCGCCGCTGACCGGCATCGTCCGCTCGCGGATGATCCGGTCGGCGGTCTCGCGCAGCGGTCCGTCCAGCAGTTCGGTCGGCCCGGAGAGGACCAGCTCGTGAAGATTCAGGGTTCCGACCACAGGGGCCAATGCCTTTCCAAGATGTTCGCCGGCTTCCACGAGCGCATCGTCGTGGGCTGTCTCGAGGCGCTCGCGCAGGCGCGGCACCGCGAGGAAGGTCTCCAGGCAGCCCCGGCGGCCGCACGCGCACAGCGGGCCCTCGGGGTCGACGGTCACGTGCCCGACCTCACCGGCGGCGTCGACGAAGCCGTGGAGCAGGGCGCCTTCGAGCACGAGCCCGGCACCGACACCGGTCCCGACCCGCACGAGCATCAGCCCGCCGTCGCCGGACTGGCCGAAGGTGTACTCCCCCAGCACCGCGGTGTTGGCGTCGTTGGCGACGTACGTCGGTCGGCCGGTCTCACGGCGCACCTGATCGGCCAGGGCGACGTCGGTCCAGCCCAGGTTGGGTGCGGCGATCACGGTGCCGTCGGCCGCGACCACGCCGGGGCTACCGATCCCGATGCCGAGGATCGGCCGGTCGGTGCTCGCGATCAGCTCGGTGACCAGCTCCTTCACGAGACGTACGGCCTCGCTTCCGGTGCGGCCCTCCCGGCACCTGGTGGTGCGGTGGACGACGTCGCCGGTCAGGTTGAGCACGGCCCCGGCGACCTGGTCGTCACCGGAGACGTCGATGGTCACGATGTGTGTGGCGTCGGCGGCGAGACCGACCAGCATCGGCGGCTTCCCGACCCGGCTCTCCACCGGCGCGCCGAGCTCCTCGACGAGACCGTCCTCGAGCAGGCTGCCCACCAGATCGGAGACCGTCGCCCGGGTCAGGCCCGAGGCTCGAGCCAGGTCGGCGCGGCTCGCCGGACCCACCGCGAAGAGGTGCTGGAGCACCAGGGATCGGTGATGCCGCCGCGCATCCTCCTGCAGCAACTTACCGATCGGCCGCAACGTACGACGTCTCGCCTTGGACATGTTTGTTAGTCCATCGTACTTATTAATGCTGCGTCAAGTCGACACGACGTTTTCCTCGCCGAGAGGTCACATTCTGACGCCCAAGGGTCAGTTTCTGCCACCGAGACCTCGGCTTCCGGAGCGTTCGGCACCAGAAACTGACCTTTCGGTGGGTCAGATGATGGCGGCAAGCTGGGCACGGGTCGGGACGTACGGCTCGATGCGGAGAACCATGTGGGCCTCCTCGGGGGTGCGGTTGCCCTTGCGGCCGTTGCACTTGCCGCATGCCGCCACGGTGTTCATCCACGTCCATCTGCCGCCGCGTGACTGTGGCAGCAGGTGGTCGATGGTGCGGGCGTGGCCGCCGCAGTAGGCACAACGATGCTGGTCGCGCTTGAGCACTCCCTCGCGGGAGTAGCCAGCCGGCCGATACATCCAATGCATGGCGATGTAGCGGACCAGCCGCACCGCCTTGGGCCATGGATGTGGCCCGATCATCTTGTCGCCCTGTTGCTCGTGAACCACTGCCACCTCACGGAACAGCATCCGCACGGCGTGCTTGAACGACACCCTTCCGAGCGGCTCGAAGGAGGCGTTATACAGGGTCACGGCGCCCATGGTCGTGGTCATACTCGGTTACCTCCCAGGAGAGTCGGATAGAGATCGCATGCAGATCGGACAGAAACAAAAGGGCCGCCCCGACGAGACAGACATGTCTCGCAGGAGCGGCCCGGAGTGATCCGGTGCAGCTATGCACCCAGGTCACTGTCGGCTCCCGCGGGCATGAGGGTCGCGCTCGTGCGCAGCGGTCAGCGACCAGGCCGCCGGGGCGGTGGTCGAGTGCTGCGTGCTCATGCGTGGGCCCTTCAATTGGTCAGGTGAATTTGACCCGGTGGTGAGACCGGGTGCTTCCAGGATAGAGCGAACACCCTCCTCCTACCAACGGTTTTCGCAGGTCAGGACCGTGTCTTTCCGGTTAACTACGCCCGACGTACGCCGTTTGGGCCCGTTAGCGCAGCCCGGCCCGCATCTCGGAGCCTCGGGATCAGCGCCTCGCCGACCCGGGTGACCTCGGTCCGGTAGGGCGTGTCCGAGAGGACGAAGTGGGTCACGCCGAGCTCCTGGTAGCGGCTCAGCGCGGCGGCGACGTCGTCCGCGGAGCCGACCAGCCAGGTGGTTCCGGCGCCGCCGCCGCCGTACTTCCCAGGAGCGGTGTAGAGGCACTCGTCGAGCACGTCGCCACGGTCGGCGAGGTCGAGGAGGCGGCTCTGCCCGACCGCTGACCGACCGCGGCGGAACTCGCGGTCTCCGACGGAGTCGGCCATCCGGCGCACCTTCTCCTCCGCGTCGCACCAGGCCTCCTCGCGAGTGTCGCGGATCAGGGTGGTGATCCTCAGCCCGAACTCGAGTGGCGCGAGGTCGCGGCCCAGCGACTGCTCCAGGCCTTGCAGGCGCTCGACCCGCTCGGCGATGCCGTCCAGCGGCTCGCCCCAGAAGAGCTGTACGTCGGCCTCGGTGGCGGCCACCGCCTCGGCCTCCGGGGACGCGCCGCCGAAGTAGAGCCTGGGGTGCGGGCGGTCCTCGGTGGCGTACGGACGCGGGGTGATGGTGGAGCCGGCGACCTGGAAGTGGTCGCCGTCGAAGGTGACGTTCTCCTCGGTCCACAGCCGCCGCACCAGTCGCATGAACTCCTTGGTCCGCGCGTAGCGGGCCGCGCGTGAGTCCTCGCGGTCGCCGTAGGCGGCCAGGTCGTCCTGGCCGGAGACGATGTTGACCCGCACGCGGCCGCGGCTGAGCCGGTCGAGGGTGGCGGCCGAGGTGGCGAAGTTGGCTGGGCGCCAGTAGCCCGGGCGGATCGCGATGAGCGGCTCGAAGGTCGTGGTGCGCGCGGCCAGGGCCGTCGCGACGGTGAAGGTGTCCGGCCTCCCCCAGCTGGTGCCGAGCAGGGCACCGGCCCAGCCGGCCTTCTCGACCGCCTCGGCCAGGCCGACCTGGTAGTCGAGGGTGCCGTAGCCGTCCTCCGGCGACGCGGTGTCGCCACGGTGGCCGGTCTCGACGAAGTTGGGCAGATACCAGAGGAGCTCGGGGTTCGTGGGGGCGCTCATTCCAGACTCCTTCAAATTGTTTATTGAATTAATAGACTAACGCATTTGATGTCGATCCTCGGGACAGGCTCAGCCACTGAGCCAATTCCTGGGTATCGTCCGATCCATGGGCCTGACCTCCGCTGAGCTGATCGACCTCGTCCTCGACCCCGGCACCTGGACGTCCTGGGACATCCCGCCCGTCCACGGCGAGGTCCCCGAGGCGTACGCCGCCGACCTGGTGCGCGCCCGGGAGCGGGCCGGGACCGACGAGTCGGTGGTCACCGGCGAGGCCCGGATCGCCGGGCGCCGGGTGGCCGTGGTGCTCTCCGAGTTCCGGTTCCTGGCCGGGTCGATCGGGCGCGCGTCGGCCGAGCGGCTGATCGCGGCCGTGGAGCGTGCGACCCGCGAGGGGCTGCCGCTGCTGGCCGGCCCGGCCTCCGGCGGGACCCGGATGCAGGAGGGTACTCCGGCGTTCGTGCAGATGGTGCGTATCGCCGAGGCGGTCACCCGTCACAAGGCCGCCGGTCTCCCCTACCTCGTCTACCTGCGCCACCCCACCACCGGCGGCGTGATGGCCTCGTGGGGATCACTGGGACACGTCACCGTCGCCGAGCCCGCAGCACTCCTCGGGTTCCTGGGGCCGAAGGTCTATGAGGTGCTCAACGGCCGCCCCTTCCCTTCCGGCGTCCAGGTCGCGGAGAACCTCTTCGCCCACGGCCTCGTCGACGGCGTCGTACCTCCCGACGAGCTCGCCGGGCTCGTCGACCGCGTCCTGACCATCCTCGATCTCCGCCCCGAGAAGCCACCCACGTCGGCCGAGACGTCGCTCGCGTCGGCCGAGAGGTCAGCCCGTGACGCTTCGGCCGACGGGGCCGACTTCTCGGCGGTCGACACCTGGGATGCGATCACGCGGTCCCGGCGCGCGGACCGGCCGGGGGCACGGGCGCTGCTCCGGATCGCGGCCTCGGACGTCGTACCCCTCAACGGCACCGGGCAGGGCGAGCGGGACCCGGGCCTGATCATCGCGCTGGCGCGGTTCGGTTCAGCGCCGTGCCTGGTGCTGGCCCAGGACCGCCGCGAGCAGGCACACCAGCCGCTCGGGCCGGAGGGCCTGCGCGAGGCGCAGCGCGGGATGAAGCTCGCCGCCGGGCTCGGGCTCCCCGTCGTCACCGTCATCGACACCCCCGGTGCCGCGCTGTCGGCGGAGGCGGAGAACGGCGGCATCGCCGGCGAGATCGCGCGTACATTGGGCACGCTCGTCAATGTCGAGACCCCGACACTGAGCCTGATGCTGGGCGAGGGCAACGGCGGTGGCGCGCTCGCATTCCTCCCCGCCGACCGGGTGGTCGCCGCCCAGCACGCCTGGCTCTCCCCGCTTCCGCCGGAGGGCGCGAGCGCGATCGTGTACGGCGACTCCGACCACGCCGCCGAGATGGCCGAGGCCCAGCGCGTCCTCGCCGTCGACCTCCAGCAGATCGGCGTGGTCGACCGGATCGTCGCAGAGTCCCCCGACGCCGCCGACGAGCCGGAGACGTTCTGCCGCCGGGTCGGAGGAGTCCTCGAGGGCGAGCTGCTCGCGCTGCTCGCCTCCGGGCCGGGCGAACCGACCGCTCGGGCCGCACGCTACGCGGGCTGAGGACGTACGCGGGAGATCTTCGGACACGCACCACGAACTCCGCCACGATGGGATGGGCTCCCCGCGAGCCCCTCGCCCCCACACTCGATCGGAGTTTCTCGTGCCTCAGATCAAGCGTCTCCTCGCCCTAGCCGCCACGACCTCGCTCGCTGCGGCTCTTCCCCTCCTCGGCGCCCCGGCGCAGGCGGCCGAGGGCAGCTTCAGCGCCCTGACCTACAACATCGCCGGCCTCCCGGAGTTCCTCTCCAGCGCGCCGACCCCGCGCAAGTCCGCCACCAACGAGATCGGCCGGCGGATCGACGAGTTCGACATCGTCAACGTCCAGGAGGACTTCAACTACCACGCCTACCTCTACGAGACCGACGTGCACGTCCACCGCACCCCGACCTCGGGCGGCGTGCCGTTCGGGAGCGGTCTGAACAGCCTGCACCACCATCCGTACGAGGCGCTCGACCGCGTCACCTGGAACCGTTGCTGGATCAATCAGGCCGACTGCCTGACCCCGAAGGGGTTCACCTTCCACCGCGCGCAGATCGCTCCGGACACCTGGATCGACGTCTACAACCTGCACGCCGACGCCGGCGACGACCGCCTGGACGAAGCCGCGCGCCGCGGCAACCTAGAGCAGCTGACGGCGTACATCTCCGAGCACTCCGCCGACAACGCCGTCCTCGTCATGGGTGACACCAACACCCGCTACACCACCGAGGGCGACCGGATCTCCGACTTCGCCGCCGCCAACGGCCTCACCGACGCCTGGGTCGAGCTCGTACGCAACGGGGACGAGCCCGACCGCGGCAGCCCTGCGCTGGGGTGTCCGCAGGTGGTCCCGGGCGTGGAGTGCGAGGTCGTCGACAAGGTGCTCTACCGGGACGGCGACGGGGTCGACCTGAGCGCGACCTCTTACCGCAATCTGGATGCCGACTTCCGCGAGGACGGCACCGGCCTGATGCTCTCCGACCACTTCCCGATCGCCGTCGACTTCGCCTGGACCACCGACTGAGGTCGCTGATCGGCCGCCACGCGCCGGGGTATCACGGCGCCTTTTACCCCTTGCGCTCCGACTGAACGCGTGTTTAGCATTGAACATGCGTTCAGCCCCTGCCGACTCCACTACCCGCGAGCGAATCCGCGACGCGGCGGTGCTTCGGTTCGCGCGGGACGGCTTCGGGGCCTCGATCCGTTCGATCGCCACCGACGCCGGGGTCAGTCCAGCCCTGGTCATCCACCACTTCGGCTCCAAGGACGAGCTCCACGCCGAGTGCGACGAGCAGGTGCTCGCCGAGATCCGTAAGGCCAAGAACGAGTCGATCGACGAGCTGGCCGCTGGACAGAGCATCCTGCACCGGTTCGCGGCGACAGATGAGTACGCACCACTGCTCGGCTACGTCCTCCGCTCCCTGCAGGACGGCGGTCCCGTCGGCCGCAGCTTCATCGAGCAGATGGTCGAGGACGCCATCGGCTACACCAAGCACGGCGTCGACGCCGGCCTGGTCAAACCGAGCCTGGACGAGGCGGCACGAGCGCGCTACCTGGTGCTCTCCGCACTCGGCACGCTCATGCTCGAGCTCACCCTCAACCCGCAAGAGGACCCCAGCGACATCAGCGGGCTCGTGCGCGGCTTCCTGATGACCAGCTACCTCCCGATGCTCGAGCTCTACTCCGAGGGCTTCTTCACCAACCGCCGGATGCTCGACGAATACCTGCTCTACGTCCCGGACCCGCCGCAGGACGCCGCCACGGAGCCCCCGTCTGAATGACGCCAGGCCCGTCGGCGTACGTCCTCCAACCCTCCCAACGCGGAAGCGAGTTCCCATGTCCGACAACATCCCCGCGGTCGAGATCGCGGGCCTGCACAAGTCCTTCGGTTCCTTCAAGGCCCTCGACGGCCTCGACCTGACCGTCCAGCACGGCCAGGTGGCCGGCTTCCTCGGCCCCAATGGCGCCGGCAAGTCCACCACCATCAAAGTCCTGCTCGGGCTGCTGCGCGCCGACGCCGGCACCGCAAAGCTGTTCGGCGGTGACGTCTGGAGCGACGCCGTCGAGCTGCACAAGCGGATCTCGTACGTCCCCGGCGACGTGTCGCTGTGGCCCAACCTCACCGGTGGCGAGTGCATCGACTACCTCACCCGTCTCAAGCCGGGCGGCGACAAGGCCAAGCGCAAGGCACGTCGGGCCGACCTGCTGGAGCGGTTCCAGCTCGACCCGACCAAGAAGGCGCGCACCTACTCCAAGGGCAACCGCCAGAAGGTCGCCCTGGTCGCGGCGTTCCTCGACGAGTCCGAGCTCTACATCTTCGACGAGCCGACCTCCGGTCTCGACCCGTTGATGGAGGCCGTCTTCACCGAGTACGCCCGGGAGGCCAAGGCCGGGGGCTCGTCGGTGCTGCTCTCCAGCCACATCCTCAGCGAGGTCGAGAAGGTCTGCGACACCGTCACGATCATCCGGGCCGGGGTCGCCGTCGAGTCCGGCACGCTCGACGAGCTGCGCCACCTGACCCGCTCCTCCGTCGTCGCCACCGTCGGCGGCGACCCGTCGGCGCTGAGCGGGCTGCAGGCCGTCAACGACCTCGTGACCAGCCAGAACGGCGCCGGGACCCGGGTCGCCTTCGACGTGGACAACCACGCCGTCGGCGACGTACTCAAGACGCTCACCGAGCTCGACGTACGTGGCCTGACCATCACGCCGCCGTCGCTCGAGGAGCTCTTCATGCGGCACTACGGCGACGTCATCGAGACGGAGGAGGCGCGATGAGCACGCTCGCTCCGGCCCTCCCCCGGCGTACGCCACTGACCTCCTTCGCCGGCACCTGGCATCTGACCCGGTTCATGCTGCGGCGCGACAGGGTGCGACTGACCGTCTGGACCGTCTCGCTGCTCGCGCTGTACGCCTACTTCGTCACCGCGCTCAGCGCCGTCTACCCGACGGCCGAAGACCGGCAGGGACGCGCCGACCTGATGCAGCAGCCAGCGTCGGTGTTCCTCGGCGGGCCCAACTACGGACTCGACGACTACACGATCGGCGCCATGTTCGCCAACGAGATGACCCTGTGGATGATCGCTCTGCTCGGGGTCATGAACATGTTCGAGGTCGTCCGCAACACCCGCGCCGAGGAGGAGAGCGGACGGGCGGAGCTGGTCCGGTCCGGTGCGGTGGGGCGGCACGCGGCGGTCGCGGCCTCACTGCTGACGGTGGTCATCGTGAACGTCGTCTTCGCCGCGCTCGGGAGCGCTCTGCTCATCTCCGGGGGTGACCTCGCGGTCGAGGACACCTTCGCGATGTCGACGGCGATCGCCGTCAGCGGCCTGGTCTTCGCCGCGGTCGCCCTGGTCACCTCGCAGCTGACCACGCACGGCCGAGGCGCCACCGGTCTCGCCCTCGCGGTACTGGGGGTCGCGGTGCTGGTGCGCGGCATCGGGGACCTGCAGGCCGGACCCGGCGAGCACGGCACCTGGCTCTCGTGGCTCTCGCCGATCGCGTGGACACAGCAGATGAGGGCGTACGTCGACCTGCGCTGGTGGCCGCTGGCGCTGAGCGTCGTGGCGGTCCTCGTGCTGCTCGCTGTCGGTGCCTTCCTGGCCTCCAAGCGCGACTTCGACGGGGCGCTGCTCGCCGGCCGCTCCGGCCGGGCCGAGGCGCCCGGGATGCTCGCGTCGCCCGTGGCGATGGCGTGGCGCCAGCAGCGTACGGCCCTGTTCTGGTGGTTTCTCGGCACGTTCGTGATGTTCGGGGCGACCGGCACCTACCTCGGCGAAGGGGTCGAGGACATGGTCGCCGACATGGCCGCGTCCAACCCCGAGGCTGCCAAGATGTTCGGCGACGACCCGCTCACCGGGTTCCTGGCGATCATGATCCTGTACGCCGCGCTGGCCGCCGCCGGGTACGCGATCGCCACCACCCTGCGGGCCAAGTCGGAGGAGACCGAAGGCCGCCTCGAGATCACGCTCGCCAAGCCGGTCTCACGCGGTCGCTGGTTCGCCTCACACCTCGCGGTCGTGGCGGTCGGCGCGTTCGTCCTGACCATGATCTCGGGTGCCCTCGCGCTGTGGGCAGGAGCCCTGGTCAACGGTGAGGTCGAGCTGGGGACCTTCCTGAAGGGCGGCGCGGCGTTCCTGCCTGCCATCGCGGTCTTCATGACCCTCACCGCGGCGCTGTACGCCTGGGTCCCGAAGATCACGCCGGTCATCTGGGCGCTCTTCGCGTTCACATGCATCACCGGGATGTTCGGTCCGCTGTTCGACCTCCCGGACTCGGTCGCCGGCATCTCCCCCTTCTGGTGGGTCGGCCGCTACCCGCAGGAGCCCATCGAGGCCTCGCACATGATCGGCCTCAGCGCCGTCGCGCTCGTCCTGCTGNCACGTTGCCGGCCGCGTCGACCAGCGTGACCCGGGCGTCGGCGAGGGGCCCGAAGGCCGCCTTGACGACACCGGTCAGGCGAGCGCCGGTGACCATCTCCACCTCGATCCGGGTCAGCCCGGTGGCGCCGATCTCGATCGGCACCGCGCGCGGGCGGTAGCCCTCGGCGTTGACCGCGACCGTCGCCGGTCCCGGGACCAGCTCGTCGATGAAGAACGTGCCGTCCGCGACGGTGGTGCCGGTGGAGAGCAGGTCGCCGCGTACGTCGGTCACGATCACCATCGCGTCCTTGATCGGCGCGCCGTCCTCGCCGCCGCGCACGATGCCCTTCAGGCCCGTGGTGCCGCTGAGCAGGAGGTCGTACGCCACCGGCTCACCACCCACGACCACCGTGGAGGCCTGCGGCTGGAAGCCGTCGGCCGAGGCGATCAGGACGTACGTCCCCGACCCGGGCGCGTCCACCGCGTAGGAGCCGTCGGCGTGGGCGACCGAGCGGCCGAGCTGGCGCCCGGACAGCGAGATCAGCGTGACCGCGGCGTGCGGGATCGGAATGCTTCCGGAGCCGCGGACGAAGCCGTGCAGCGCGATCCCGTTGGCGACCGGCGCGGGAGCGGCGGCGTGCTGCTCGGGCACCCCGGCGACGGCCTCGGCGACCGCTGCGGGCCGGTCGACCTCGGCAGCCTCCGCGGCGGCCTGGGCGATCCCGCCCTTGGTCTTCAGCGGAACCTCCTTGATGAACACCACGAACAGCAGCGCGATGACGGCTGCCCCCGCGGCGACCAGGAAGATGTCGGCGATGCCGTGCCCGTACGCACTCTCCAGCACCGACCGCAGCGGCTCGGGGACCTTGTCCATGTCCGGGATCTCGCCCGAGGTGCCCTGGGCCAGCGCGGCGTAGCGCGGACCGAGGTCGGCGAGGCCGTCCTGGACGTAGTCGGTGACCCGGTGAGCCATCAGCGCGCCGAGCGCGGAGACGCCCATCGCACCGCCGAGGCTGCGGAAGAACGTCACCATGGAGCTGGCCGCACCGAGGTCGGCGGGTGCGACCTGGTTCTGGGTGGAGAGGACCAGGTTCTGCATCGTCATGCCGACGCCGAGGCCGAGGACCGCCATGAAGACGGCGACGTGCCAGTACTCGGTGTCGTAGCGGATCGTGCCGAGCAGGCCCAGCCCACCGACGATGAGGACGGCGCCGACGACGAGCCAGGCCTTCCACTTCCCGGTGCGGGTGATGACCTGACCGGAGACGGTCGAGGAGAGGAACAGCCCCGCGATCATCGGGATCGTCATCACCCCGGCCATCGTCGGCGACTCGCCGCGGGCCAGCTGGAAGTACTGGCTGAAGAAGATCGTGCCGGCGAACATCGCCACGCCGACGAAGAGCGAGGCCAGCGAGGAGAGCGTGATCGTCCGGTTGGCGAAGAGCCGCAGCGGGATGATCGGCTCGGCGGCCTTCGACTCGACGAGGACGAAGATCAGCAGGAGCAGCACGGAGCCGCCGACCATTGCCGCGGTCTCCCAGGACGCCCAGTCGTACTTGTCGCCGGCGAAGGTGACCCAGACGAGCAGCAGGCAGACGCCTGCGGCCATGAAGAACGCACCGGCCCAGTCGACCTTGACGCCGTCGCGCTTGATGACGGGCAGGTGCAGGGTCTTCTGCAGCACGATGAAGGCGATGACCGCGAACGGGATGCCGACGTAGAAGCACCAGCGCCAGCCGAGCGAGTCGGCGTCGGTGATGACCCCGCCGATCAGCGGGCCGCCGACGGTGGCGACGGCGAAGACGGCGCCGAGGTATCCCGAGTAGCGGCCACGCTCACGCGGAGAGATCATCGCCGCCATGATGACCTGGGCCAGAGCGGTCAGACCGCCCATGCCGATGCCCTGGACCGCCCGGGCGGCGATGAGCTGACCCGGGTTCTGGGCGAGGCCTGCGACGGCTGAGGCCGCCACGAAGAGGACCAGTGCGATCTGCATGAGCAGCTTCTTGCTGAACAGGTCGGACATCTTGCCCCACAAGGGGGTGGTGGCCGTCATGGTCAGCAGGGAGGCGGTGACCACCCAGGTGTAGGCCGACTGCCCGCCGCCGATGTCGGCGATGATCTCGGGCAGAGCGTTGGAGACGATCGTGGAGGAGATCATCGCCACGAACATGCCGAGCAGCAGGCCCGAGAGCGCCTCCATGATCTCGCGGTGAGACATCTGACCGTGCGAGGTGGGTGAGCCCTCGGACGGGCCTCCCGGTGGACCGGCGTGAGTCCGCTCGGCTGTCGTCGTTGCCATGGACTTCCTTTCTGGTGGTGCTGCCTAGTTGCTGGTGGTGCCGCAGTGGCCGAGGCTGTCGCGGAGCTTGGTGACGAGCCGTACGAGTTCATGTACGTCGCTCTCGTCCCAGCCGCTGAGCCGGTCTGCGATGAGGTCGGTGAGCTGGTGGGATGCGTTGTCGAGCAGGTCGCGCCCGGCGTCGGTGAGACGGAGGATGCGGGAGCGTCCGTCGGCCGGGTTGGGGGAGCGCTCGATCCAGCCCTGGTCGGCGACGCACGCCACGTGTCGGCTGGTCACCGAGATGTCCACGGCGAGCAGCTCGGTGAGCTCGCTCATGGTCATGTCGCCGTGTCGGCGCAGCATCGTCAGCACCCCCGCGGAGCCGGCCGACAGCTCGGGCGGAAGCCTGCGTACGAGGCCCTTCCGTACGGCTCCGACCTCGCTGAGCTGATGGATCAGCTCCTGGTACGTCGCGTGCCCGATCATCATCCCTCCAAGTTGGTTGACTTTTACAACCATATGGAGGATAGGGGTCCAATGCAAATCCGGCAGGACCCGGCGTGTTGCTAGGCGACGGTGCCGCGGGCCGCCCAGGCCGTCGCGGTCACGGTGAACGGGCCGTTGCCGAACCGGCGTCGAGCGACCTCCTCGAGCGCGGTGCGCCCGGCGTCGTCGAGGGACTGCACGTAGTCGCCCGCAGGCCCGACACCGAAGGTGTACGGGTCCCACCAGTCCTCGAACGTGGGGTGCGTGACGCGGACGACCAGGCCGCTGGGCTCGACCTTGCGGAGGCCGACCTTCTTGAACAGCTTCTCCAGGTCACCCAGCCGGGAGCCGGCGAGAAAGGCCTCGTCCTCGGCCTCCGGGTCGATCTCGTGCACGCAGGCCCAGAACGGCGCGACGGCACCGGTGTCGCCGTCCCACACGCACGCCGCGACGGTGCCGCCGGGCCGGGTGACCCGGACCATCTCCTTGATGCCGGCCTCTGGGTCGGTCATGAAGTGCACGACGAGCTGGGCCAGTGAGGCGTCGAACCAGTTGTCGGCGAAGGGGAGCGCCTCGGCCACGCCGGTGTGCACGTCGACTCTGGCCAGCTGCCGTGCGACCGCCTCGATGAAGGGCGGCGAGGGGTCGACGGCAGCCACCAGGTGGGCCTCGGTGAGCGTCACGAGCTGACGGGTGAGCGTGCCCGGCCCGCAGCCGACGTCGAGCACCCGCTGGCCCATGCTGACCCGGGCGAACTCGGCGAAGTGTGGTGCGAGGGGTTCGGCGTAGCGGCCCATGAAACGGGCGTACCTCTCCGCGGTGACGTCGAACCCCATGCTTCAGGCTAGGTCGGCCGTCGGCGACGCCGACAGCCCTAAGTTCGGTATCTCCAGATGCCTGGTGTCCTAGTGCGTCGAGGGCGTCGTCGGGATCTCCGAGCGGTCGTCGGACCACAGCGTGTGGAAGGTGCCGTCCTTGTCGGTGCGCTTGTAGGTGTGGGCGCCGAAGAAGTCCCGCTGACCCTGGATGAGTGCGGCCGGAAGCCGGTCGGCGGCGAGCGAGTCGAAGTAGGCGAGCGCCGAGGAGAACCCCGGTGCGGGTACGCCGGAGGCAGCCGCGATACCGACGACGCGTCGCCACGCCTCCTCGCCGGACGCGACCGCGTCGGCGAAGTAGGGGTCGACCAGCAGCGTCTCCAGGTCGGGCTTGGTGGCGTAGGCGTCGACGATCCGGTTGAGGAAGCGGGCCCGGATGATGCAGCCCGCCCGCCAGATCTTGGCGAGCGCACCGAGGTCGATGTCCCAGCCGTACTCCTTCGCCCCGGCCACGATCAGGTCGAACCCCTGTGCGTAGGCGACCACCTTCGAGGCGTAGAGAGCCGCGCGTACGTCGTCGACGAACGTGTCGGGGACCTCGGGCGCCTTCGGGCGGTTGGTCACCGAGGCCCGCATCGCGCTGCGCTGGGCCGGCTTGGAGGAGACCGCCCGGGCGAAGACGGCCTCGCCGATGCCGGAGACCGGGATGCCGAGGCCGAGGGCGTTCTGCACCGTCCAGACGCCGGTGCCCTTCGAACCGGCCTCGTCGAGGATCACGTCCACGAGCGGCTGGCCGGTCTCGGCGTCCTTCTGGGCGAGCACCTCCGCGGAGATCTCGATCAGGTAGGACTCCAGGTCGCCGGTGTTCCAGTCCTTGAAGACGTCGACGAGCTGCTCCACGGAGAGCCCGCCCACCCGCCGGAGGAGGTCGTAGGCCTCCGCGATCAGCTGCATGTCGGCGTACTCGATGCCGTTGTGGACCATCTTCACGAAGTGGCCGGCGCCGTCGGTGCCGACATGGGTCACGCACGGCTCGCCCTCGGCCACCGCGGCGATGCTCTTCAGGATCGGGCCGAGCGTCGTCCAGGCCTCTGCCGAGCCGCCGGGCATGATCGAGGGCCCGTTGAGCGCACCCTCTTCGCCGCCGGAGATGCCGGTGCCGACGAAGTTCAGGCCACGCTCACGCAGCTCGCGCTCGCGGCGGATGGTGTCGTTGAAGTTGGCGTTGCCGCCGTCGACGATGATGTCGCCCGGATCGAACCGCTCGCCCAGCTGCTCGATCACCGCGTCGGTGCCCTTGCCCGCCTGGACCATGATGATCGCCGTACGCGGCTTGGTCAGGGTCGCCACGAAGTCGTCGATCGTCTCGGAGGCGAGGAAGCCGGCCTCCGGGTGCTCGGTGATGAGCTCCTCGGTGCGGGCGTAGGTGCGGTTGTAGACCGCCACCGTGTTGCCCTCGCGAGAGGCGAGGTTGCGGGCCAGGTTGGACCCCATCACGGCCAGGCCCACCACGCCGATGTTCGCGCGGCCATTGTCGTTGTTCGGCATCGTGCTCCTCTGCTGAGTCGGTGATGCCATTCAACTCTGCTCGTCAAGCGGCGGCGCTGGGCGGCTCGGCCCGGAAACGCGCCGGCCGCCCATCCACGCCGAGCACCTTCCAGGACCACCGCGTCAGCGGCGTACGCAGTCCGAGGTTGTCGAAGAGCATCCGGACGTCGGCGAAGAGGTGACGGCGGAACGCGGCGGCCTCGGGGCCGGTGCCCCAGACCTCGCGCACGACCTCGTCGGGCATGCCCATCAGCTCGCGGTCGGCGCGTGACGGGATGATGATCGCGTCCGCGCCCAGGCGCATCGCGAGCGGGGTGAGCACCCCCAGGGCCAGGCGCGAGACCGGGTTGAGCGAGGGCGCGTGCTCCTCGAGCCAGGCGTGCGCGAAGCCGATGTGGCGGGCCTCCTCGGCGATGTGGATGGCCATGATCCGGGTCATCAGGGGGTGGCCGTCGCTGATGGAGCGCAGATATTCCTTCTGCACGTGGTCGATCGGCTCCTCGCCGGCGAGGATGATCGAGAAGAAGAGGGCCGGGTAGAGCCCGCCGAGGTGGCCGACGAGCGGGATGGCGCGCATCAGCCACCCCGGTGCTCCGGAGACGTCGGGGCACACCCGGTTGGTGAACTCCTGGAACATCTGGATGTGGTGGGTCTCCTCGGTGAGCTCGTGCATGAAGTAGCGGAACTCGGGGTCGCCGTTGTCGACGCCCATCAGGAACTGGGTGCCGCCGAGGAGGAGCAGCTGCTCGAACTGGGAGCCGGTCTTCACCATTGCGGTGAGGCGGTGCCGGCCGACCTCGATCTGTCGCGCCTTGGGCAGCGACTGGTACCACGGGTGCGCGCCGAGCAGGTCGAGCGTGGGCAGGATCCAGCGCTCGTCGTCCTCGGGCAGTGCCATCTCGGGGGCGTCCCAGTCGATGTCCTTGAAGGCGTTGAAGTACTTCTCGACCGACGCCTCCGACAATGTACGCAGTGTCTCGTCGTACTCCTTGTGCGGCAGGGGCCTGGTCGGCGTGATCATCCGGACCGGGGCGCCGGCGACAGCACCCACGTAGCCACCGATCGAGCGAAGTGTCTGCACAACCATCCGAGCCTCCTTGCACGACGTTGATACGTCATCCAAGGTACATGGGATTTGTGTACCAGGAAACAGGTTCGAGCGCGTGTTCCGCTCAGCAGATCTCGGCGGCGAGGGCCTTCCGGACGCCGGCGACGAGGTCTTCAGGCGTCCGTGCCGGGCTGTCGAACGTGGTGCGCGCGCTGTGCGCTCCGCGCTCGTCGACCCACTGGAACTCGAAGCCGTCGGCGCAGAGTCCGGTGATCTGGGCGGCGAGGATGGTGTCGACCGGGATGTAGGAGCGGGTCGCGACCGCCTCGCGGAGCTCGTTGCCGTGGTGGTTGTTGAGGTGGTCCTGGTTGCGGTGGAGCACGCCGTCGTTGAGATCGAGGTCGCGGTCGGTGAAGGCGTCGAGGGGGATCGGGACCGCCTCGCCGGTGCGGCGGACCAGCATCACGTTGGAGACGTCCATGACGACCTCCTCCCACTCCGTCTCGCAGCACGTGCAGGCATCCGTACGCAGCCACCTCAGCGTCCCGGTCAGGCGGACCGCCTCGCCGTCGCCGAGCACGCCCTGGAGGACGAGCACGACATGGCTGCCGCGGCGCCCGGCGTACGCCATCCGCTGCTCGGGCGGGCACAGGAACGTCGGGCGGCCGCCGTCGTCGGCGAAGCCCTGCATCTCCAGCTCCTCCATCGAGTAGGGGATGCCGTCGATCACCACGCTGCCGCCACGGGGGCATGACAGGATGCTGCGGGCAATGCTGGCGGTCGGATCCATGGCACCTCCTGTTTAGGTAAGGCTTACCTAAACATGTGTGGCGCTGGGATGGCAAGAGACGCAGCCCCGTCGCGTCGGTTGCTCGGAGCTACGCGAGGCGCTTTCGACGGCGCGCCACGATCTTCGCGCGTTGCTCGGAGATCCGCTTCCACACCACCTGCTGGATGGCCAGCGTCAGCCATCCCGCTGCCGCCATACCGGCCAGGTTGACGACCAGCTGCAGCGTGCTTCCCCAGATCTCGTCGCCCAGTCCGAACGCGAGCCCCAGTGCGACGTTGCCGGCGGCGGGGACGGTGGTGACGGAGATGAAGACGCCGGAGAGGCCGCCGACCTTGGCGGAGGTCAGGGAGAGTACGCCGGCGGCGGCCGCGATCAGGGCGACGATGAACGACCACTTGTCGGGGGTGTAGATGAAAGCCGTGCTGGGGCGTTCGGCGGTGACGTCCGCCTCCGTGATCCAGCCGAGTCCGCGGGCCGCCAACGCGGCCAGCGCGGTGACCGCGATCGCCACCGCGAACCCGATGAGCAGCGTACGCACGGCGCGTTTGAACAGCGTCGTCCGGCCACGCACCAGCCCGAGTCCGAGGGCGGCCACGGCGACGAACTCCGGGCCGAGGACCATCGCGCCGATGACCAGGATCTGGGAGTCGAGCACGATCGCGATCGAGGCGAGCACGGTCGCCAGGGTCATGAAGGTCATGTAGGTCCAGTTGAGCTCGGATTCCTCGTACGTCTGCTGGGTGACCTGCGCCCACACGACCGTGTCGGCACTGCTGCCTGGCGCCGCCTGCTCGGCCTCGAAGGCCGACTGCGAGAGCCAGGTCTGGACCGGCTCGACATGGATGCTGCCCTTCTTGTGGATGCCGAGGGAGCGCAGCTGGCCGATCACGCCGTCGGCGGCCTCACGGGCGACGTCGGCGAGCACGAGGTCGCCCTCGGGCTTCCTGGATGCCGAGGGCATCACGACCAGCCCGCTCACGGCCGGGTCCTCCTCGAGGATCTCGACGGCACTGGAGGCCAGGTCTGTCGGAGCGGTGATCCGCAGATGCAGCATGCGCACAGTGTGCCCGAGCCCCGGCCGACCGGTCCCGCCCCGCCACCATCGCCGATGCCACCCGGTGCCGCGAACCGCTCAGAAGCCGATCGGGAGACCGGCGTAGTTCTCCGCGAGCCCGGCGGCGGCGTGCTCGCTGGAGGTCACCCAGCGCAGCTGGGAGAGCTGGAGCTGGGTGTCGAACGGGTCCTCGGCGGTGTGCAGCATCGTGGTCATCCACCAGGAGAAGTGGGTGCAGCGCCAGACGCGGCGCAGCGCGGTCTCGGAGTAGTCGTCGGCCAGTCGCGAGTCTCCCTTGAGCAGCGCGGCGAGCGCGGGCGCCAGCAGCGCGACGTCCGCGACCGCGAGGTTGAGCCCCTTGGCGCCGGTCGGCGGGACGATGTGGGCGGCGTCGCCGGCTAGGAAGAGCCGGCCGTGGCGCATCGGCGTGGAGACGTGCGAGCGCATCGGGAGGACGCTGCGGTCGGTGATCCGGCCCGGCTGCAGGCTCCAGCCGAACTGGTCGTGGCCGAGCCGGGCGGCGAGCGCGTCCCAGATCTGGTCGTCGGACCATGTCGCCGGGTCGGTCCCGTTGGGCACCTGGAGGTAGAACCGCGAGACGCTCTCCGAGCGCATCGAGTGCAGCGCGAAGCCGTCGGGGTGCCAGGCGTAGATCAGCTCGTCGGTCGAGGGCGCGACGTCGGCGAGGATGCCGAACCAGCTGTAGGGGTAGGTGCGGTCCCAGCTCTCGCGCGCCGGGATCGCGGCGCGGCTCGGGCCGAAGGAGCCGTCGCAGCCGACGATGACATCCGCCCGGATCCGCTGGGGGAGCCCGGCGGGGTCGGTGAAGGTCACCGAAGGCCGGTCGGACTCGATGTCGTGCAGCGCGGTGTCGCTGACCTCGTAGTGGACGACCTGACCGGCGGCCTTGCGGGCGTCGATCAGGTCCTTCTGCACCTCGGTCTGGCCGTAGACGTAGACCGCCCGGCCGACCAGGTCCACGAAGTCGAGGTGGTGGCGCTCCTCGGGCCACTGCAGGTAGATCCCGCGGTGCTTGTCAGCGTCGCGGGCGAGCCGGTCGCCGAGACCGACCTCGGTGAGCAGATCGACGCTCGACTGCTCCAGGATCCCGGCGCGGATGCGGGCCGCGACGTACTCCTCCGACCGGGTCTCGACCACGACCGAGTCGACCCCGTCGGCGGCGAGGAGATGGCTCAGCAGCATCCCCGCGGGGCCGGCGCCGACGATCACAACCTGCGTACGTTCTTCTGCCATGGGGTGAGTCAACTCCTGTTCGGGCGGCTGCCGCCAGCGCGTTCTTCCACTGAATGGAAACCACGCCGCCGGGGAGGATTCCCAAATGGCGCGAACGGGCCCTTGTGTCCGCGCCAACTCGTCCCTACGGTCGAGGCACCCCGATTGTGACCCGAGTCACAAACCACAGAAGGAGCGCTCCGATGCCCGACGTCCTCGCCGACCGTGCCGCCCTCGAGTCCCAGATCGGCGACCAGACCATGGTCGACGTGCTCGCCAAGGTGGTCGCCGACCGCGGCACCGAGCCGGCCTTCTCCGACCGGCACACCCCTGACGGCACGGGCTGGCGCACGCTTACGTGGGGCGAGCTGCACCAGCGCGCCCGCGAACTGGCCGCCGCCTACATCGCCGCTGGTCTCCAGCCGGGGGAGTCGGTCGCGATCATGGCCGCGAACCGCATCGAGCACGTCGTCGCCGACATGGCAACGGTGCTCGCCGGCGGTGTCCCGATCAGCATCTACAACACCCTCGCGCCCGACCAGGTCGGCTACGTCGCCGAGCATGCGGACCCCCGGATCGTCGTGCTCGAGACCGACGACCACGTCGCCCGCTGGGCGCTCGGGCTCAAGCGCGAGGAGATCGTACGCGTCGTCACCATCGACACCGCCGTGGAGGACGACCCGCGGGCGATCGCCTGGGACGACTTCGTGGCCTCGGGCGCGGCCGCGCTGGCCGAGGTCGGCGAGGAGCTGGACGCGCGCAGCGCCGCGGTGACCCCCGACGACACGGTCACGATGCTCTACACCTCGGGCACGACCGGGCAGCCGAAGGGCGTGGTGCTCACTCACCGCAACATCGTCTTCGAGACGACCAGCTCGCTGACCGTCTCCGGCGTCGAGGAGCCGGGGGTGCTCGTCTCCTACCTGCCGTTCGCTCACATCGCCGAGCGGGTGCTCAGCCTCTACATCCCGCAGTTCAACGGCGGCCACGTCTACCTGGTCCAGGACCCCGCGCTGTTGCTCGCCACCCTCCAGGAGGTGCACCCGACCAGCTTCTTCGGGGTGCCGCGGGTGTGGGAGAAGATCCGCACCGGCGTCACCGCGCTGCTCGCCGCCGAGACCGACGAGACCAAGAAGGCCGGTGTCGAGAAGGCGATGGCGGTCGGGCTGGCCTACGTCGAGTCGCAGCAGTTCGGGCAGACCACCTCGCCCGAGCTCCAGGCACAGTTCGAACAGGCCGACGCGGCCGTCCTGTCGACCATGCGCGCGCTGCTCGGTCTCGACAGGGTCGAGTGGGCGGCCAGCGCGGCCGCGCCGATGCCGATCGAGGTGGCGAAGTTCTTCGCCGGCCTGGGACTGAAGATCTACGACGTCTACGGCATGACCGAGACCACCGGGGCGGCCACCGGCAACGGGCCGGAGGCTTTCCGGCTCGGCACCGTCGGCCGCGCCCAGCCCGGGATCGAGCTGCGGATCGCCGATGACGGCGAGATCCTGTTCCGTGGTCCGATCATGACCCCGGGTTACGTGGGCCGACCCGACGCCACCGCCGCGCTCTTCGACTCCGAGGGCTGGCTGCACACCGGCGACATCGGCTCGATCGACGAGGACGGCTTCCTCACCGTGGTCGACCGCAAGAAGGAGATGATCATCAACTCCGCGGGCAAGAACATCGCCCCCTCCAACATCGAGAACCTCCTCAAGGAGAGCCCGCTCGTCGGTCACGCGATGGTGGTCGGTGACGGCCGTTCGTACGTCGTCGCCGTCCTCACCCTCGACGGCGAGATCGCTCCCGTGGTCGCTCAGAAGCTCGGCGTCGAGGCCGGCTCGCTCGCCGAGCTGGCCCAGCACCCGGTCATCCGGGGCGCCGTCGCCAAGGCCGTCGACGCCGCCAACGCCCGCCTCTCCCGCCCCGAGCAGGTCAAGGCATTCGAGCTGCTCGGTGAGGAGTGGACCGCCGAGTCCGAGGAGCTCACCCCGACCCTGAAGCTCAAGCGGCGCGTGGTGAGCAAGAAGTACGCCGACATCATCGACGGGCTCTACACCCAGGAGTGAGCCGGAGCGGCCTACCCCGCGACGGCGTCCAGACGGCTCACCTCCTCGTCGGTGAGCCGGAGGGCGCCGGCGGCGATGTTCTCCTCGAGGTGGGCGAGGTCGGCGGTGCCGGGGATGGCGAGCACGTGCGGGCCCTGGTGGAGCGTCCAGGCCAGACGTACCTGGGAGGGGGTCGCGGAGTGGGCCGCCGCGACGGCCTCGACGACGTCGCGACCGGTCTCGTCGGGGGCGGTGCCGGGGACGGCGCCGGCGACGGCGGCACCGATGGAGTTGAAGGGCACGAAGGCGACTCCGTGCTCGCCGCACAGCCGCAGCAGGGCGTCGTCCTCGCGGCGGGTGGTGAGCCCGTACTGGTTCTGTACGCAGGCCACCGGCCCGATCGCGAGCGCCTCGGTGAGCTGCTCGGGGCCGATGTTGGAGAGGCCGACGTGCTCGACCAGGCCCGCCTCGCGCAGCTCGAGCAGGGCGCCGAAGTGGTCGGCGATCGATCCGGTGCCGCGCTCGCGTCCGACTCCCCAGCGCAGGTTCACCAGGTCGAGGTGGTCGAGGCCGAGCTGGCGGATGTTCTCCTCGACCTGGTCGCGCAGCCGCTCGGGTCGGGGCTCGGACTGCCAGGCGCCGTCGCGGCCGCGCGGGGTGGGGCCGACCTTGGTCGCGATCAGCAGGTCGTCGGCGTACGGCTGGAGGGCGGTCGCGATCAGCTCGTTGGCCGAGCGCGTCGGGGTGAAGTAGATGGTCGCGGTGTCGATGTGGTTGACGCCGAGCTCGACGGCGCGGCGGAGGACGGCGATCGCGCTCTCGCGGTCGGGGGCGATCGGGGTGGACAGGTTGCCGATCAGGCGCATCGCGCCGAAGCCGATCCGGTTGATCCGCTTGTCGCCGAGCTGCCAGGTGCCGGCGGCACCGGCGGTGATGTGGTTCGTGGTCATGCCCTCCAGCGTCGCGACCCGACGCCGCGTACTCACGCCGTTGGCAGGTTGTTGCCGATCACGGCTCGTGCCTTGGTGGGCGGGGGAGAATCGATGCCGTGACCAACACGGTGGGGACGATCCGGACGGGCGGGACCGTCGCCGTCGTACGCGGCGAGGAGGAGCTCGTGCGGCGCACCTCGCACCTGTTCGCGGCCGCCACCGACATCGCCTGTGCGGCGATCGACCTGCGCACCTGGTCGGCCGCGCGCACCGAATCCGGCATCAGGGCCGCGCTGTGCGGTCGTGACGGCGCCGAGGTGCGGCTGCGGAAGGTCTACCGGCCCAACGTGCTGCTCGACCCGGTCTCCGCCGCCCATCTGCGCGAGATCCGTGACACCCGCGGCGCCCAGATCCGGATCACTTCCGACGAGATCAACGAGACGATCCTGATCGACCGCCGGGTCGCGATCCTCGCCGGCGACCCGCGCCTGGGCGAGCGCAGCTTCAGCATCGTCGCCCAGCCCGAGGTCGTCCAGGGCGTCACCTCGCTCTTCGACGCGGCCTGGCGTTCGGCGACGACGGTGGACGCCTACGACGCCCGGATCGCCGAGCTGCGCGACATCGCGCCCCAGGTGCTCGACCTGCTCGGCCGGGGCGTGAAGGACGAGGCCGCGGCGCGCACCCTCGGGCTCGGCGTACGCACCTACCGGCGCCGGGTCGCCGAGCTCATGGAGGCGCTCGGCGCCGCGTCCCGGTTCCAGGCGGGCGTACGCGCCCGGGAGCTCGGGCTCGTCTGACCGTTCCGGTCGGCGGTGTCCGGATCCTGACGCCGGAGTCTCTTTCTCAGGGGCCGCCCGGTAACGTCGAGGACGACTTGTTCGGGCGGGTCAGGAGGTCAGCAATGCGTTGCTTCGTCGTCGTCAAGGAGCGCAGCGATGCCGAGAGATGGGACTGGGTCCTGGCCGGTCCAGGGCTGCGCGCGGCGGGATCGCTGGGCGCCCGCGGCACCGAGGACGCGATCATCGCGGCGGTCGGAGCGGCGTACGACTCGCTGGAGTCGCTCGCGCCTGTGCAGGTCGTGGTCGCGCTGCCGTCCAACTCGCGGTTCTGGATACTGACCGACGAGATCGCGGACGCCTATCCCGGGGTCACCGTGGTGCCGTTCGCCGACGAGGACGCGGACATCCGCGCGGAGGCGGTGGAGGCGCTGGCGATCCATCGGGCCGGCCCGATGCCGCCGCTGGTGGTGGCGACCGACGGTTCGGCCCACCGCGGGTTCATCGGCTGGGGATGGCTCGCCGGCGACGGCCAGCACGGCTTCGGCCGGCAGGTGCCCAACGCCCGGATCCGCGACCCGCAGTCGCTGGTGGTCCTGGCCGAGCTGCAGGCGATCGCCGAGGCGGTGCGGGCGCTGCCCCGCCGCACGCTGACCATCCGGACCGACTCCCGGGTCGCGCTCGCGATGATCGAGGACTGGCTCCGGGGCGAGCTGTCGATGCCGAAGGGCTATGAGAGCGAGCACCGCGCCGAGCTCGCCGGCCTGACCCGGATGCACGACGACCTGTGTCGCGAGTCCGACCGGCTCTCGTTCGAGTGGGTGCGCGGCCACGTCGGCGAGGCGCTCAACGAGGGTGCCGACTCGCTCGCGAAGCTCGCCCGGCGCTTCGCCGAGGGGACCTGGGGACTGACCGCCGACGAGGTGCCCGGGAGGGCACGCGCGATCGCGGAGACGTTCGCTGCGCCCGTGGCGTCCGGCTCCGCCACCGCCGGATAGATTGCTTCGGGCTTCGCTCCAGCCAGGTAAGTTCGGCCCTCGTGAACCCTCCGACCGTCACCGTCGCCCCCGACGAGCCCGCGCAGCTCCGCTCGCGGCTCGATGCGCTGGGCCTGGACGGCATCTTCGACGTACACACGCACTTCCTGCCCGCGCGGATGCTCGACAAGGTGTGGGCCTACTTCGATGCGGTCGGGCCGCTGACCGGGCAGCCGTGGCCGATCGCCTATCGGCACTCCGAGGAGGAGCGGCTCCAGGTGCTGCGGGATCTCGGCGTACGTCACTTCTCGGCGCTCACCTATCCGCACAAGCCGGGGATGGCGGCGTGGCTCAACCAGTGGGGTGCGGAGTTCGCGGCGGACAAGCCGGACTGTCTGCAGTCGGCGACGTTCTACCCGGAGCCGGGCGCGGGGGATTATGTGCATGAGGCCGTCGAGGCAGGGGCGCGGATCTTCAAGGCGCACGTCCAGGTCGGCGACTACGACCCCAACTCGCCGCTCCTCGACCCGGTCTGGGAGGTGCTCTCGCAGTCGCGTACGCCGCTGGTGATCCACTCCGGGCACGGGCCGGCTCCGGGGCGGTTCACCGGGCCGGGTGGCATGGAGTCGCTGCTCGGACGCTATCCGGATCTGGTGCTGATCGTCGCTCACATGGGGCTGCCGGACTACTCGCGGTTCCTCGATCTGGTGGAGAAGTACGACAGCGTGCACCTGGACACCACCATGGCCTTCACCGCCTTCACCGAGGCGTCGACGCCCTTCCCGGCCGAGGAGCTGCCGCGGCTGAAGGCGCTGGGTGAGCGGGTGCTGTTCGGGAGCGACTTCCCGAACATCCCCTATCCCTATCTCGAGGCGGTCGACGGGGTCTTGGGCCTCGGGTTCGGTGACGAGTGGACGCGCGGGGTGCTCTACGAGAACGCCGCGCGGCTCTTCGGGCTGCCGCTGGCCGGCTAGGCCACGGCGGTCTCGTCGTAGCTGTCGGTCAGGATCTGGACGATGTCGGGGACGCCGAGAGCGAGCCGGTTGAACCGGGGTGACTCGGCGGCGACTTCCAGATGCTTGGCGAGCTCGAGCTCGTCACGGGCCCACGGGATCAGCCCGGCACGGTCCAGGTTGGCCGAGTTGGCGGCGCCGTGGCCGGAGATCGAGCGGTAGGTGATCACCGGCGTGCCCGAGGCCAGAGCCTCGAGCGAGGTGAAGCCGCCGGCGTTCTGGACGACGCAGTCGCTGGTCGCCATCAGGGCGCGTACGTCGGTGCGCCAGCCGAGCGCCACGACACCGGGGATCCGCTCCAGGCGGCGCTTGAGGCAGGGGTCGGTCGCGCAGAGGACCACCGGGGTCATGTCGCTGTGCTCGAGGATGTCGCGGGCGGTCTGCTCGAGCGCACCTGCACCCAGCGAGCCGCCGGTGACCAGCGCCCGCGGACCTTCCAGGTCGAGGTCCGCGAGTGGATCGGGGAAGACCTGCCCCGGGACGTACGCCGCCCCCGGCGGGACCAGCGGCTGGACCACGGCCGCGTTGCCGCCGAGCATGCGCGCCTCGCGTGCGGCGACCTCGTGGATGGCGAGGTTGAGGTCCATGCCGGGGTTGATCCACAGCGCCGGGACCGCGGCGTCGGTGAGATAGGTGACCGCAGGCACGGTGAGCTGTCCGCTGGTGCGCAGGTGGCCGATGACCTGGGAGCAGAACGGGTGGGTGGAGATGACCAGATCGGCGCCGCGCATGGCCTCGGTGATGTTGCGCGTGGAGAGACGCAGGAACTGGTTGAACGGCTTGTGGAGCGGGCGCCCCGGCATGACCAGACTCATCGTGGTGCCCCACGAGTCGGGGCTGACCTGGAGCTGCATCTTGTAGCCGACCTTCAGCCCGTGCCCGAGCCGCCAGGGCATCAGGTCGACGAAGTCGAAGATCTCGACGTCGCATCCGGCCTCCCCGAGTGCTCGTGAGATCTCCCGGGACGCCGAGTTGTGGCCGGCGCCGTAGCTCGCGGAGATGATCGCCACGCGGGGAGCCGTGCCGGGCCGGATGTGAAGGAGGGGCCCGAGCCGCTCCGAGTCGATTGACATGCGCCGGATTCTGTACGCACGGTGTGACGTTGTGGTGAACGGGGGCACCCCGGCGCGTCACTCTTCACCATCGGTTCGTCTCCGTGAACCTGCGGGCGTTCTATGGTTCATCCTGTGATCACGCCCCGGGCACTGCGCACTCGAGCGCGGTCGGCGGTTGCCGAGCTGGGCGGTGGCCCCTCGGCGGTGGCGGCGGTGATGCGCAGCGTCGTGGCGGGGTTCGCGCGGGCACGGGGGATGGTGCTCACCGATGCCGCCCTGGACGCGGCTGGGCTGCTGTCGTACGCGGACGGTCCGAAGCCGGATCATCTGCTGTCGAACTATCTGTTCCTGGATGGGGCCGCGGTCGACGATCTGGTTCTGGAGGAGATCGGTTACGTCTACGAGGCGCTCCTCGAGGTCTCCTCGCGACGCGACAACGGCGCCCACTACACCCCGCCCGAGCTCGCCGACGAGGTAGTCGCCCACGCCCTGGCACCGGTCGCCTCCGCCGACGCGGCCGTGGTCGACATCGCCGCCGGAACCGGCGTCTTCCTCCTCGCCTCCGCCCGTTATCTGGCGTCCTCGTGCGAGCGGCCCGTGGCCGAGATCGTCACTCGCTGCCTCTACGGTGCCGACATCGACCCGTTCGCGGTCGACCTCGCCAAGCTCTCCCTCTGGTTGCTCTGCGAGGACCCCTCGCTCCCACTGACCTTCCTCGACGACCGGATCCTGTGCGGCAACTCGCTGGTCGGGCTCGTCGACGCGGACGAGCTTCCTGCCGGCGTAGATGACCCCAAGGCGTACGCCGATGCCATGGTCGCGGTCGCGCTGCCGCTGGGCGGTCGGCCGGGGAGACGGCTCGAGGAGGCGTACGCGGCGCTGGCCCGAGGCCGGCGCCTGCCCGTTCCCGCCGTCAGGCCGATCCACTGGGCGCTGGCCGCGCCCGAGGTGATGGCGCGCGGCGGCTTCGACGCGGTGGTCGGCAACCCGCCCTACCTCGGGGTGAAGCGGGTGCGGGACGCGATCGGCCAGGAGCTGCGCGACTACCTCGCGCACACGCTCGCCGCGGGCACGACGAGGCGGGCCGACTACGTCATCTACTTCCTGCTCCGGGCCGCTGCCCTCAGCCGTGGCGAGATCGGGCTGATCACGACCGACTCCATCAGCGAGGGCGACACCGCGCGCTTCGGCCTCGGTGCGCTGTTGGATCGCGGCTGGCAGGTCGCCCGGGCGGAGCGTTCGGCCCCGTGGCCGACGGCGGGTGTGCGGTTCGCGAAGATCTGGCTCACCACCAGGCCGCTCGACGGCGCGTGGCTCGACGGGCGCTCGGTCCCGGCGATCACCGGGACGCTCGAGGACGGCTTCTCGCTTCCGGAGCCGGCACGGCTGGATCTCGACGTACCACTACCGCACGGCTATCAGGGCACGATCGTGCTCGGCCGCACGCTCGTCCTGACGCCGGCCGAGGCGGAGGCTCTCGGACGCGGTCCGCTCGGGCACACCGTGCGCCCCTATCTGAGTGGTGAGGACCTGGTGACGCCCTGCGGCTCGACCGCCTCCCGCTTCGTGCTCGACGTCGGCAAGCTGGGCCTCGAGGAGCTCGCCGAGGACCGCCCGCTCGCGCGTCTGGTGCGGTCGAAGGTGCGTGCCGAGCGCCGCCGCCAGTTCGTGAAGTACCCCCAGCTCAAGGAGCGCTGGTGGGGCTTCCTCAGCCCTGTCGACGAGCTCTACCGCGACGCCGCCGGGCTCTCGCACGTCATCGCGTTCAGCAAGCACAGCAAACACCTGTGGCCAGTGCTGGTCGGTGCCGACCACGTCTTCTCCAACGGACTGGTCGTCTACCCGACACAGGACGCGGCTGCGTACGCCTTCCTGGCCTCGGACCTCCACCGGGTCTGGGCGGTACGCGCCGGCGGCACCATGCTCAACACCGCCTACCGCTACAACCCCTCGCGCCTGCGTGCCACCTACCCGTTCCCCGCGGACCTCGGGCCGCTCCGCCCGGCCGGCGTCGCGCTCCTGGCCGCCCTGGAACGGGTCGGCGACGAGCGCCGGATCGGCATCACCGGCGTACTCAACCTCGCCGGCGACCCCGACACCCACGACCCCGCGACCACCGACCTCCGCCAAGCCATCGCCGACGTCAACCACGCGACCGCCCGCCTCCACGGCATCGACGAGTCCCTGGCCACCCCCGACCTCACCCCCTCCGGCTTCGGCCTCACCCCGACCCGCCAGCGAGCCCTCATGGCCGCCCTCGTCGACCAGAACCTCGCCCTCGCCGAGAAGGCACAAGCGTCGGCCGAGACGTCAGGTACGTCGGCCGAGACGGCACCACGGTGACGCCTCGGCCAGCGTGAGTGACGCCTCGGCCGACGGGGGTGACGCCTCGGCTAGACCGGGGTGGCGGGGCCACCCTCCCCAGGAGCGGTGAAGTCGACGGTGCGCTTGGCGTTGGCCAAGGCGGTGACGGTGGCAGTGCCGATGGTGCCTTCGCGGTCGAAGACCTCGGCGGTGCCGACGGAGATGCCCTCGTGGGCGACGTGATCGATGGTGGCGAGGCCGACCTCCATCCCTGCCGGCCGCCGGGCGAGGGCGAGCGAGATGTCGGTGTTGATCCACTCGACGCCGTTGCTGCCCCAGTTGGTGACCATCGAGGTGGCGTCGGCGATGGAGGCCACGGTCTGGAACGGGGTCATCGGCTCGCCGGCGACGGTCGGTACGGCGACCTGCCAGGTGACGTGGCGCCCGGCGTTCTGGTGCTTGCCGAAGTCGTCGGACCAGGGGTTCTCGGAGACGAAGAACGGTACGTGCGGCTCGGAGGTCGGCGGCGCGACCTCGAGCGGCGGGGGAGTGGCGCGCTCGGTCGCCGACCAGACCTCGCCGGCCGGGTTCTCGCCGGCGAGCAGATAGGTGCAGGTCGCGCGGGCGACGACCCGCTCCTCGCCGTCGCCGGAGGACTGGACCATCTCGGCGTCGAGCAGCGCGATGCGCGGGCCGTTGCGTACGACCCTCGTGCGGATCCGAGTCGGCACCATCCGCGGCGGTCGGAACAGGTCCACGTGATAGCGGGAGGGCACCAGTTCCGAGGCACGTCCGAGCTCCTCGATCTGGTCCTCGAGGCCGCGGGCGATCAGGCCGCTGGCGGCCACTCCGTGCATGTGGTCCTCGGCCCACATGCTGCGAGCCATCGGCGTAGGCTCGAAACCATCATCGGTGCGCCGGAAGAATGCGAGATCCATGCGGACATTCTAGAACGTGTCCTAACTTCGGATTCAGTTGCGAAAACCGGTAAAGAGTAACGGTTCCGTCATCAAAAGCACTCCAAAACCACGTACCATCGCACCAAAAGCAGCCCCGATCGAAGAGGATGACGATGAGCACCACGCCTCCCTACCAGGTGACCGACCCCGCAACCGGCGAGGTGATCGAGACCTTCCCGTTCGCCACCGACGCCGAGGTGGAGGAGGCGCTGGAGCGGTCCAAGAAGGCGTACGAAGCCTGGCGCTCGACCCCGATCGAGGAGCGTTCCGCGATCGTGAAGCGTGCCGCGGACCCCTTCACCGAGCGAGCCGCGGAGCTCGGGAAGATCATCCGCACCGAGATGGGCAAGAAGGCCTCCTCCGGCGCCGGCGAGGCCGAGTTCTCCGGCGAGATCACCGCCTACTACGCCGACCACGGCCCCGAGCTGCTCGCGGAGACCGACCTGCCCGGCCACGAGGGCAAGGCGGTCATCCAGCGCCTCCCGCTCGGCCCGGTGCTCGGTGTCATGCCGTGGAACTACCCCTACTACCAGGTCGCCCGCTTCGCCGCGCCCAACCTGGTCGCCGGCAACACGGTCATCCTCAAGCACGCCGAGAACTGCCCGCGCTCCTCGGCCGCGATCGCGCAGATCTTCGCCGATGCCGGCCTTCCCGAGGGCGTCTACCAGAACCTCTACGCCACCCACGAGCAGATCGCCACGATGATCGCCGACCCGCGGGTCCGCGCGGTCTCCCTGACCGGCTCCGAGCGCGCCGGCACGGCCGTCGCCGAGGCCGCCGGCCGCCACCTGAAGAAGGTCGTCCTCGAGCTCGGCGGCTCCGACCCCTACATCATCCTCGACTCCGAGGACATCGACGAGGCTGCCGAGACTGCCTGGGCAACCCGGATGGAGAACGTCGGCCAGGTCTGCAACGGCAACAAGCGGATGATCGTGAACGAGGGCGTCTACGACGACTTCGTCGCGGCCCTCACCAAGCGCGCCACCGCGATGAAGCCGCTCGAGGGCGAGGACGGCGACGACACCGTCTACTCCCCGCTGGTGGCCCGCAAGGCCGCCGAGGCACTGCGCGACCAGATCGAGGACGCGGTCTCCAAGGGCGCCACGCTCCACGCCGGCGGCGAGATCTCCGACGGCCCCGACGCCTTCTTCGCCCCCGCCGTCCTCACCGGTGTCACCCCGGAGATGCGCGCCTACACCGAGGAACTCTTCGGCCCGGTCGCCGTCGTCTACAAGGTGAGCACCGACGAGGAGGCCGTCGAGCTGGCCAACGCGGTGGAGTACGGCCTCGGCGGTGCCGTCTTCTCGACCGACGAGGCGCGCGCGATCGCCGTCGCCCAGCAGCTCGAGGTCGGCATGGCCAACGTCAACACGCCGGCCGGCGAGGGCGCCGACGTCCCCTTCGGCGGCACCAAGCGCTCCGGTTTCGGCCGCGAGCTCGGCCCGCTCGGGATCGACGAGTTCCTCAACAAGCGTCTGTTCTACGTCGAGCGCTGAGCAGACCCGAGCAGTCGCGCCGGATTCTGAGAGAATCCTGGGCGTGGCTGAGAAGGTGACCTTCAAGAGTACGTCCGGACCCATGCTGGCCGGTCTCATCGACCTGCCCGAGGGTGAGGTGCGTGGCTGGGGCGTGTTCAGTCACGGCTTCACCCTCGGGAAGGACTCTCCGGCGGCCGCACGGATCTGCAAGCAGCTCGCCGCCGAGGGCATCGGCATGCTGCGCTTCGACAACCTCGGGCTCGGCGACTCCGAGGGCGACTGGGGCGACGGCTCCTTCACCCACAAGGTCGCCGACACCGTCGAGGCCGCCCGTTTCATGGCCGAGCGCGGCACCCCGGCCGAGCTCCTCGTCGGCCACTCCTTCGGTGGTGCCGCCGTCCTGGCCGCGGCCAACGAGGCTGTCGGTGTCGACGCCGTGGCCACCGTCGGTGCCCCGTTCCAGCCGGCGCACGTCGAGCACAACTACGACGCGGTGCTCTCCCGCGTGCTCGAGGACGGCCAGGCGCCGTGGATGGCCGGCGGCAAGTCGCTGACTCTGCGCAAGCACTTCGTCCATGACGTACGCCGCGCCGACCTGCGCCACAAGATCATGCAGCTCAAGAAGCCGCTCCTGGTCATGCACAGCCCGACCGACACCACGGTCGGCATCGAGAACGCCTCCGACATCTTCAACACCGCCCGCCACCCGCGGTCCTTCGTGGCGCTGGAGGGCTCCGACCACCTCCTCACGAAGCGGGGCCAGGCCCAGCGCGCCGCCCGGATCATCTCGGCCTGGGCGGATCAGTACCTGATCGACTGAGTCGCAGGGCCGTCGCCGCGTCGGACTCGGATAGGTTCGGGACATCAGACGGTGGCACGGTCGCCGAGCGACGCGGAGGGCAGATGATCAAGAAGCCGAAGTTCCCGGTCAAGGAGCTGATCAAGGCAGGGTCTGCGGCACCGCAGGTTCTGGTCGGCCACCTGGTCGCGACCCAGGGTCCGGAGATCGCCAGGAAGGTGGCCGCGGACCGGGCCGAGCCCGGCTTCGACACCGAGGCGTACGTCGACGAGCTGGTCAGGACGCACCGCTGGTTCGCTCGCCTTCAGGGTGCCGGCGGCGGCGCGATGATCGCGTTCGCCGAGGTACCGGCGGTCATCGGCGGACCGGCTGCGGTCGCGGCCGCGGCCGGGACCGCGATCCTCGGGGACCTGATCGCGCTGGCGTGGATCGAGCAGCGCCTGGTGATGCACATCGCCGCCGCGTACGGGCACGACCTGGAGGATCCGGCCCGGATCGACGAGTTCCTCAAGCTGGCCGGCGTGAACCTGCTCTTCGACGGCGGCGGCAGCGTGGCGGGCGCCGCGGGAAGCCGCTTCGGCGTCCGGGCCGTCTCCCGCTGGGCGGCGAACAAGACCGTCGAGGCCACCAGGTCGATGGCGCACCTCGTCGGTGTCCGGGTCGCCCGGCGTGTCGCCCTGCGCGGCATCCCGGTGCTCAACATCCCGCTCGGTGTGGTGCTCTCGGATGTCGCCACCAACCGTCTCGGAAGGCGCGCACGCGAGTTCTACGGGGCTCATCCGACGCCTGCCTGAGCCCCGTGTTTGATCAATTGACAGAAAACGCCGAACGAGACTTCCGCTAACCGGTGTGGGTGGGGTTACACTCGCTGCAAGCGCCCGGCTCGTGGACGTTCGTCGTGGGGACCGAACGAGTCACTGG
Source organism: Nocardioides sp. YIM B13467 (assembly GCF_042788075.1). NCBI lineage: Bacteria > Bacillati > Actinomycetota > Actinomycetes > Propionibacteriales > Nocardioidaceae > Nocardioides > Nocardioides sp. YIM B13467. The sequence continues at coordinate 2,620,792 of NZ_JBHZPJ010000046.1, read as the reverse complement.
CCCGGTCGATGAGGCGCCGATCGCGCGTATCCGCTGTTTGGACGCGGTCGTCAGTCGTCTGCCATCGATCTGCGTGAGCCCTGGGAGGGCGACCGGCCGATGAGGGTCGGCATTTGGACATGCCACTCACCCGTGCGTGGCCCCAAGGAGGATTCAGTTGGCTCAGGGAGCCGCTACCCGGCGCAACAACCGGTCCGGCCGTTCACGTAGCAACGGCAATGCCGGCAAGTCCGGGCAGAACGGTCGCCGCAAGGGCGTCCACAAGGACAACGAGGGCATCATTCCGGTGCTCGCGCAGGTGGTCCGCGAGGTGGAGTCGGCCGTTCAGCGCCGCTCGGCCATGCCCGACGTACGGACCAAGTTCCAGGTCGTCGCGCTCCTCGCGCGAGACGAGCGCCACCGCGTGCTCGAGGACGAGACCCTCAACGAGGGCCGCCGCGCCGAGCAGCTCAAGCGTCTGGACGGGATCGCCACGATCCTCGCCAAGACCGCGACCATGGACTCGCGCCTGTTCGAGCTGCTCGCCGAGGACGCCGAGATCTCCGAGGCCGCCGTCGACCTCAAGCACGAGCTGATGGCCCGTGGTGGCGTCGACGTGCCGGAGGACGAGGAGGAGGACGAGGACGAGACGCCTGCCGTCGTGGTCCCCGACAAGCGCGTGGTGCCGACCAGCGTCATCCAGCGCCAGCTCTCCAACCCGTTCCTGGTGCCCGACTTCACCAACGCCCGCCCGCCGGTGCACGCCCGCCGCCTGTCCGGCTGGGAGCTCCTCGGGCCGCTGTTCCGAAGCTTCGAGTACGCCGACTCTGGCCCCTCCTGCATGCCGCTGCCCGAGCCGCCCGCCTACGGCCCCGGCCACATCGACGCGCCCGGCACCCGCGAGCTCATGCACCACCAGGCGCAGCTGGTCGCCTCGGCCGCCGACGGCCACCGCTCCTACCTGCTGGCCGACGAGCCCGGCCTCGGCAAGACCGCGCAGGCCCTGCTGGCCGCCGAGGCGGCCAACGCCTACCCGCTGCTCGTGGTCGTGCCCAACGTCGTCAAGGCCAACTGGGCCCGCGAGGTCGACCTCTGGACGCCGTCCAAGAAGGCGACCGTCGTCCACGGCAACGGCGAGGACATCGACGGCTTCGCCGACATCATCGTGGTCAACTACGAGATCCTCGACCGCCACGTCGGCTGGCTCGGCGAGTTCGGCTTCAAGGGCATGGTCGTCGACGAGGCCCACTTCATCAAGAACAAGTCCTCCCAGCGCTCCCAGCACGTGCTGGCGCTCTCGGAGAAGATCCGGCAGCGTACGGCCAACCCGCTGCTGATGGCGCTGACCGGCACCCCGCTGATCAACGACATCGAGGACTTCCGGGCGATCTGGCAGTTCCTCGGCTGGATCGATGACGTCAAGCCGCTCAACGGCCTGCTCGAAGGGCTCGAGGAGACCGGACTGACCCCGCAGGACAACAGCTTCTACGGCGCGGCCCGCCGCGTCGTCGTCAACCAGGGCATCGTGCGCCGCCGCAAGATCGACGTCGCCAGCGACATCCCGGCGCGCCGCGTGGCCGACCTGCCGGTCGAGCTCGACGACGCCGAGGGCCGCTCGATCCGGGCCGCCGAGGCTGAGCTGGCCAAGCGGATGATGCAGCGTTACGACACCGCGATCGAGACCCGGGTGACCGGCGCCAAGCCGGCCCCCGGCGAGCTCGACCTCGAGCTGATCCGCCGCGTCGCCACCTGGGAGCGCGAGGACCAGGACGCCTCCACCGGCGAGAACGTCTTCGGGATGATGCGCCGCATCGGTCGTGCGAAGGCCTCGCTGGCCGCCGACTACGCCGCCCAGCTGGCGCGCAACGTAGGCAAGGTCGTCTTCTTCGCCAAGCACATCGAGGTCATGGACACCGCGCAGAAGCTCTTCGAGGAGCGCGGCATCCGCTACTCCATGATCCGCGGCGACCAGACCTCGAAGGCGCGCGAGAAGGCCATCGACGAGTTCATGAACGACCCCGAGGTCAAGGTCATCGTCTGCTCGCTCAGCGCCGCGGGTGTCGGCGTCAACCTGCAGGCCGCCTCCAACCTGATCCTGGCCGAGCTCTCCTGGACCGACGCCGAGCAGACCCAGGCGATCGACCGCGTCCACCGCATCGGCCAGACCGAGCCGGTCACCGCCTGGCGCATCATCGCCTCGCAGACCATCGACACCCGGATCGCCGAGCTGATCGACTCCAAGGCCGGCCTCGCGGCCCGTGCCCTGGACGGCTCCGACGAAGAGGTCACCGACTCCGCCGACGTGCAGCTCGAGGCCCTGGTCTCGCTGCTCACCGACGCTCTGCGCAAGCGCGAGTCCGGCCGCCGCGGCCGGCGCGCCGCCTGACGCCGACCCGGGACTGATCCGGGCCCCATCTCAGGGAGAATCCTGAGGTGGGGCCTGGGTGGTCCGGCGTACGCTGGACCACATGTTCTGGATTATCTTGCTGGTCATCGCAGCGGCTGTCGGTGGATACGTGTTCCGGGTTCCGATCGTCGCCAAGCTGACCGGGCAGCCACGCAGCCGCATCGAGCGGCACATCGGGTCGAAGACCAAGCGTCTGCCCTGATCCCACGAGGAAACCGCACGGGGAATCCTCAGTGGCGCACGTGCGTTGAGACGTACGTGCCTGCCGATCCGGCGAGCACCCACCCCATACCGGAAGCGAGAGCCCCATGCCCACCGTCGAGCTCGGCGCAGAGAACTTCGAGAGCACCGTCACCGACAACGAGATCGTCCTCGTCGACTTCTGGGCGTCCTGGTGCGGCCCGTGCCGCCAGTTCGGCCCGATCTACGACGCCGCCTCCCAGGAGCACCCCGAGATCGTCTTCGGGAAGGTCGACACCGAGGCCGAGCAGGCGCTCGCCGGTGCCGCCAACATCACCTCGATCCCGACGCTGATGGCCTTCAAGAAGGGCAACCTCGTCTTCTCGCAGCCCGGTGCGCTCCCCGCGCCCGCGCTCAAGCAGGTCATCGATGCCGTCGTCGAGCTCGACATCGACAAGGCCCTGGCCGAGCAGTCCTCGAAGGAGTCCGGCGAGTAAGACTCGTCGGTGCTCGGGGACTCGGATCAGGTTTGATAGCGCTGTGACCGAAGACGCCCACGACGAGCTCCTGCGCCTGCGCGGCAGCATCGACAACCTCGACGCCGCCCTTGTCCACCTTCTCGCCGAGCGCTTCAAGTGCACCGAGCAGGTCGGCCGGCTGAAGGCGCGCGCGGGCTTCCCGCCGGCCGATCCGAGCCGCGAGGCGGTCCAGATCGAGCGACTCCGCCGGCTCTCCGACGACGCCGGTCTCGACCCCGAGTTCGCCGAGAAGATCCTCAACGTGATCATCGCCGAGGTGATCCGCAACCACCGCCAGTTCGTCGAGGACTGAGCGAGCCTCAGCCGAGCACCCGGTCCAGCCAGGCGTTCCAGAACCGGCGGTCCGGGTCGAAGCGGCGTACGAGGTCCCGGAAGTCGTCCCAGCGCGGGAACTCGGCGCCGGGGTCCTTGGTGGCGAAGAGCTTGCCCCAGTGCGGCCGGGTGCCGGCCGGAAGCCGCTGCTCCAGGTCGGGCAGGAGCTCGCGTACGCCGACGGGGTCGGCCTTCCAGGTGAAGTGCAGCGCCAGCGTGTCGGTGCCGTAGGCGGGGGAGAGCCACAGCTCGTCGGCGGCGACTGCGCGGATCTCGCTCACCTGCAGGAGCGGCCGGACCCGGTCGGCGAGTGACCGTACGGCATCGACCGCCTCCTGTGCGCGATCGAGCGGCATCAGGTACTCGCTCTGCAGCTCCGCGCCGACGCTCGGCTGGAAGTCGAGCCGGAAGTGGGGCAGCCGCTCGTGCCACGGTCCGGGCACGCCGAGCTGCTCGGTGCACGGAGCCGGGTCGAGGCCGGGGACGACGTGCCGCGGCTCGGTCGCGAGCACCGTCCCGGGGAGCTCCGGCGTCGTCGAGCGCGACTTCACCCAGACCCGGGCGGCCGACCCGCCGGGCTCGTCGGCCCAACGCGTGAAGATCGACACCGAGTAGGCGGCGCCGAGGATATCGGCGAGGTGTTCTCGCAGGTCAGCGTAGGTGAGACCCTCGTGGACCGTCTGTGCGACCTGGTAGGTCGGCGAGGTCAGCAGCTCGAGATGGGTCACGATCCCCAGGGCGCCGATGCCGACCACGGCCCCGGCGAAGTCGGGCGAGCCGGCCTCCAGCCGAACCAGGTCGCCGCGGCCGTCGACGATCTCCAGCGCGGTCACGGAGGTGGCCAGCGAGCCGTTGCCGACCCCGGAGCCATGGGTGCCGGTCGCGACCGCGCCGGCGACCGAGATGTGGGGGAGCGAGGCCAGGTTGGGCAGCGCCCGGCCATGCTCCTGCAGCCAGGCGGCGAGCTCGCCGTAGCGCATCCCGCCGGGCACCCGGACCACGTCCCCCGCCAGGCTCGGCGGGTTCTCCAGGTCTAGCGAGACCAGCACTCCCGGCGTGTCCGCGAGATCGGTGAAGGAGTGCCGAGACCCCAACGCGCGCAGCCGCGGCTCGTGCAGCACGAGGTCGCGTACGTCATCCACGGAACGTGGGCGCACCAGCTCGCGCGCGGTGTAGTCGTAGCTGCGGGCCCACGTCGATCCGGGAGCTTCGCGGGCAGAGGTCTCGGTGGGCATGGACCGGATCGTAGCCGGGATTCAGCTCCGGCGCCCGTCTTCGGAAAACGTTATCGACAACGATTGACAAAGTTGTGGGCCTCTCGACATCCTGATCCCTGTCTGTGATGCCGATCACACTTAGTGCACCTGGAGGCACCGTGAAACTTCGTCACATCGTCGTGACCGTGACCGCGGCGGCGACCATCGCGGCCACCGCGTCATCCATGGCCCAGGCCGAGCCACGTGGCTTCCGGCCCCCGTCCGACTCGCTCCGCTCCTACGCTTCCCAGATCGGGCTGCACCTCGGTGTCGCCGCCAACCCCGAGGTGCTCGCGGACGAGGAGCTCGCCGGCATCGCCGCGGACGAGTTCTCCAGCATCACTCCCGAGAACGAGATGAAGTGGGAGTCCGTCGAGCCGACTCGGGGCACCTACGACTGGTCCGGCGCCGACGAGGTTGTCGAGTTCGCCCGCGCCCATGGCCAGAAGGTGCGCGGCCACACCCTGCTCTGGCACAACCAGAATCCCGCCTGGCTGACGGAGGGCGTCAACAACGGCACCATCAGCAACGACGAGCTCCGCGGAATCCTGAAGAAGCACATCACCGACGAGGTCGCCCACTTCCGCGGCAAGGTCTACCAGTGGGACGTCGCCAACGAGTTCTTCACCGACACCAACCCGTCGCGGCTCAACCCGGACAACTTCTGGGTCTCCCGGCTCGGACCCGAGGTGGTCGCCGACGCCTTCCGCTGGGCCCATCAGGCCGACCCGAAGGCGCGGCTGTTCTACAACGACTACAACATCGCCGGGGAGGACGGCCACAACGCCAAGGCGGACGCGGTCTACGCGTTCGTCAAGAGCCTGGTCGCCCAGGGCGTACCCATCCACGGTGTCGGCAATCAGGGCCACCTCGACACCCAGTACGGCTTCTCCGGCGAGCGCTTCCGCGCCGACCTGCAGCGCTATGCCGACCTCGGTCTCGAGGTGGCGGTCACCGAGGCCGACGTACGCGCCTTCGTCGACTCCGCCGAGACCCAGGTCCCGACGGACAACCTGGCGCTCTTCGCCCACCCCTATGAGTTCTCCCAGATGCTCCAGGCCTGCCTCGCCGTACGCGCCTGCACATCGTTCACGGTCTGGGGCATCGATGACACCCACTCCTGGGTACCTGGCTGGTTCGAAGGGGAGGGCTACGCGCTGCTCTGGGATGTGAATCGGCAGCCCAAGGAGGCGTACACGACCCTGAAGCAGGATCTCCGCCTTGCCCTGGGGGCCCCACGCCGGCGCTGAGCCACAGCGATCCGTGGCGGCACCCGGGTGGCGGTGGTCTACTGGAGACCGAGCACACGGATCGATCTGAGCGAGGGTAGATGAGCGAGAACGCAGCAGAGGCAGACCTCGAGGAGCAGGCGACCGATGTCGTGAAGGAGACCGTCGACGACGAGGCGCCTCTGGACGCCGAGGAGACGGTGACCTCGACGCCGGACGACGTCAACGAGGCCGACTACGCCGAGCAGAAGCTCGACGCGGTCGGCCCCGACGACGACTACGACTACTAGGAGTTCTGCGGGAAACCCAGGTTGATCCCGCCGTGCGACGGGTCCAGCCAGCGGGTGGTGACCGCCTTCTCCCGGGTGAAGAAGTCCAGCCCCGCGGGGCCGTACGCCTTCGCGTTCCCGAACAGGGAGGCCTTCCAGCCGCCGAAGGAGTGGTAGGCGACGGGCACCGGGATCGGCACGTTCACGCCGACCATCCCGACCTGCACCTCACGCTGGAACCGGCGGGCGGCGCCGCCGTCGTTGGTGAAGATCGCGGTGCCGTTGCCGAACTGGCCGGAGTTGATCAGCTCGAGGCCCTCCTCGTAGCCGGAGACGCGGATGACCGAGAGCACCGGGCCGAAGATCTCCTCGGTGTAGACGGTCGACGTGGTCGGCACCCGGTCCACCAGTGTGGGCCCGACCCAGAACCCGTTGGGGTCGCCGTCCACCTCGATCCCTCGCCCGTCGACGACGACCTCGGCACCGTCGGCCGCGGCCACGTCGACGTAGCTCGCCACCTTGTCCCGGTGGGCGCCGGTGATCAGCGGCCCCATGTCGGTGTCCCGGGTGCCGTCGCCGGTCTTGAGCGTGGCCATCCGCGAGGTGATCTTCGAGATCAGGCTGTCGGCCACCGAGTCGACCGCGAGCACCACCGAGATCGCCATGCAGCGCTCGCCGGCTGACCCGAAGCCCGCGTTGACCGCCGAGTCGGCGACCAGGTCGAGGTCGGCGTCGGGCAGCACGAGCATGTGGTTCTTGGCGCCCCCGAGCGCCTGGACCCGCTTGCCGGCGGCGGTGCCGCGCTCGTAGACGTAGCGGGCGATCGGGGTGGAGCCGACGAAGGAGATCGAGGCGACGTCGGGGTTGTCGAGGAGCGCGTCGACCGCCTCCTTGTCGCCGTGCACGACGTTGTAGACCCCGTCGGGCAGCCCTGCCTCCGACCACAGCTCCGCGATCCAGCTGGACGCGGTCGGGTCCTTCTCCGAGGGCTTGACCACGACCGCGTTGCCGGCCGCGATCGCGATCGGGAAGAACCACATCGGCACCATGGCGGGGAAGTTGAACGGGCTGATGATGCCCACCACGCCGAGCGGCTGCTTGAGCGTGGTCACGTCCACGCCGGACGAGACCTGCTCGGAGACCGTGCCCTTGAGCAGGTGGGAGAGCCCGCAGGCGAACTCGACGACCTCGAGCCCGCGGGCGATCTCGCCGGCGGCGTCGGAGAGCACCTTGCCGTGCTCGGCGGTGAGGATCTCGGCGAGCTCGCCCTTGCGGGCGTTGAGCAGCTCGCGGAACTTGAAGAGCACGGCCGTACGCCGGGTGAGCGAGGTCTCGCTCCACTCTTCGAACGCCTTCTTGGCCGCGGAGACGGCGGTGTCGACGTCGGCGGCCGAGGCGAAGCGCACGCGTTTTTGGACGGTGCCGAGCGCGGGGTTGTAGACGTCGCCGAGACGGGTGCCGGTGCCGGGGTTGGTGGCCCCGCCGATCCAGTGGTCGAGGATGGGGAGATCGGTCATGTCATGCGTCCTTTAGAGAGCTGTTACAGCGAGCCGAGCACGTCGTCGTAGATCGAGATCGCCTCAGCGACCTCGTCGGGGGTGACGACGCACGGGGGCACCACGTGGATGCGGTTTTCCATGGTGAACGGGATCAGGTTGCGGGCGATGAGGTCGGACTTGATCCGGCCCATCGTCGCGGCCGGCAGCGGCTCCCGCGTCTCGCGGTCGGCGACGAGCTCGAGGGCCCAGAAGACCCCGGTGCCGCGTACCTCGCCGATCACGTCGTGCTTCTCGGCCAGCGAGGCGAGGCCGGGGGCGATGTGGTCGGTGCCGATGGTCGCGGCGTTGTCGACGATGCCCTCCTCGTTCATCGCCTCGATGGTCGCCACGATCGACGCCATCGCGAGCGGGTGCCCGGAGTAGGTGAGCCCGCCGGGGAAGACCTGGTCGTCGAAGGTCGCCGCGACCGGGTCGGAGATGATCACCCCGCCGGCAGGTACGTAGCCGGAGTTCACCCCCTTGGCGAAGGTGATCAGGTCGGGAACGACGTTGTAGGCATCCAGGGCCAGCCACTCGCCGGTGCGGCCGAAGCCGGCCATGACCTCGTCGAGGATGAGCATGATCCCGAACTCGTCGGCCAGCGCCCTGACCCCGGGGAGGTAGCCCGGCGGCGGGATCATGATCCCGGCGGTGCCGGGGATGGTCTCCAAGAGGATCGCCGCGATCGAGGCGGGTCCCTCGGACTCGATGACCCGGCGCAGGTGCTGGAGGGCGCGCTCGGCCTCCTGCTCCGGCGTGGTCGCCCAGAACTCCGAGCGGTAGAGGTAGGGGCCGAAGAAGTGGACGTGGCCGCGGGCGTACTCGTTCGGGATCCGTCGCCAGTCGCCCGTCGCGACGATCGCCGCCCCGGTGTTGCCGTGGTAGGAGCGGTAGGTCGAGAGCACCTTGTCGCGGCCGGTGTGGATGCGCGCCATCCGGATCGCGTTCTCGACCGCGTCGGCCCCGGCATTGGTGAAGAAGACCTTGTTGAAGCCGACCGGCGCGATGTCGGTGATCCGCTCGGCCGCCTCGCCGCGGGCCAGGTTGGCCGTCGTCGGCGCGATCGTGGTCAGCGTCTCGGCCTGCTTCTTGATCGCCTCCACCACTCGGGGGTGCTGGTGGCCGATGTTGGTGTTGACCAGCTGGGAGGAGAAGTCCAGATACGTACGTCCGGAGTGATCCCACACCCGCGAGCCCTTGCCGCCGGCGATGACCAGCGGTTTCAGCGACGCCTGGGCGGACCAGGAGTGGAAGACGTGCGCCCGGTCGAGATCGTAGGCGCGGGCATCGAGGACGGGGTCGGGGGTGACCCCCGCTGAGGTGGTTTCGGCGCTGGTCAAGGCTGTCCCCTGGGGTGCGTGGGCGGACATGGATCTGGATTCTCACTCTACGCCGGAAACGGCAACGTAGCCGCCGAACCGGAATACCGATTACGACGGTATATCAGGTCGACGGCTACGTTTTCGTTACATTCGGGTGCTATAGGCGACTGAATCACGCGCCGCCGGCGGTGACCTCCACCTCGATGGGCTTGAAGTCGGTGCCCTTGCTGTCGACCTCGTCGCCGAGCTCGTCGAGCGCCTTCTCGATGTACTCGTTGGAGTAGGCGGTCTCCGGCGGAGCCTTGCTGATCAGCTTCTCGCCCTTCTCGTTGGTCGCGGAGAGCGCGCCGTCGACGGTCTGCTTCCAGGCCGCCTCGTCGATGACCCCGACGCCGTTCTCGGCCGGCCAGATGAGCTTGTTGGTCTCGTTGAGCATCCACAGCTCGTGCGAGGGTCCCCAGGTGGACTCGTGCTCGGCCATGGTCGGGGCGACCTCCTCGGCGTTGTCCCGGGCGTAGGCCCAGCCCTTGACGACCGCCTTGAGGAACTTGACGGTCGTCTCCTCGTAGTCGGCGTCCGACGAGAGCCGCTCGGTGTCTGCCCACAGCGCGTCCTGGAGCATCGCGCCCTCGGTGTCCTCGTAGGAGATGACGTTGAAGTCCGAGGGCTGGTAGAGCTCCCCGGTCTCGGGGTTCTCGGCCTCCAGCAGTTGGGCGTACTCGTTGTAGGTCATCGCCTGAGCCGCGTCGATGTCGCCCTGGAGGAACGCGTTCATGTTGAAGTCCTGGGTGACGATCGAGACGGACTTGGAGTCCAGTCCCTCCGCCGCCATCGCCGCGAAGATCTCCCACTCGTTGCCGAAGCCCCACGAGCCGATCTTCTTGCCCTCGAAGTCGGCGACCGACTCGATGCCGGAGTCCGCCCAGGAGACCTGCAGCGTGCCCGAGCGCTGGAAGATCTGGGCGATGTTGGTCAGGTTGGCGCCGCCCTCGATCGAGCCCAGCACCTTCGGCACCCAGGCGACCGCGTAGTCGACGTCTCCGTTGGCCAGGGCGTCCTGCGGCACGATGTCGCCACCCGAGGGGATGATCTCGACGTCGAGCCCCTCGTCCTCGAAGAAGCCCTGGTCCATCGCCGCGTAGTAGCCGGCGAACTGTGCCTGCGGCAGCCACTGCAGCTGCAGCTTGACCTGGGTGAGGTCGCCGTCGCCATCACCCTCGCTGTCGGAGCCGCCGCAGGCGGCGAGCCCCAAGGTCAGTACCACGGCGGCCGCGGCAGCGAGCCCTTGTCGTATGAAACTGTTCATTTCTCCTCCGGTGGTCCTAGTTTGTCGAGACCTCCGCGCGACACTGCGAGAAGGAGGCCGTACGCCTAGCGGCTCTCTCCTGACGGATAGGCCCTGCGCGCCAGCCGCTCCAGTGCGGCCGTGATCGCGAAGACCAGCAGGCCGAGCACGATCGCGCCCCCGACGTACGCGAATGCCCGGGCATGGTTGGAGGTCGCGGCGTTCTTGATGGCGCTGCCGAGACCGTTGTTGACCCCGCCGAAGTACTCCGCGACCAGCGCCGAGATGACCGCCAGCGAGCCGGCCACGCGAAGCCCGGTGAAGGTGTACGGGATCGCGACGGGAAGCGTGACGGTGCGGAAGCGCTGCACCGGCCCGGCGGCGTACGTCCTCATCAGATCGCGCTGCAGGGGAGTGGTCTGCCGCAGGCCGCGGAGGGTGTTGATGAAGACGGGTACGAACGCGGCGATGCCGCCGATGATGCGCCGCGGCGTCTCCTGGTCGGTGCCGAGCATCGTGTAGAGCAGTGGCGCGATCGCGACGATCGGGATGACCGCGAGGATCGCGACCAGGGGTCCGAGCATGCCGTCGAAGAGCCGGGTGGCGGCGGCGACGCCGGCGAGCGCGACGCCGAGGACCGCGCCCGCAGCCAGGCCCCACAGCGAGTTGACCGCGGTGACCCAGAAGGCGGCGCGGATCGGCTCCCAGCTCTCCCCGAGTGCGGTGACGACCTCGCCGGGACCAGGGAGGAAGAAGGTGCCGATGCCGAGCCCGTCGACGATGAGCGCCCACAGGGCGAGGCCGAGGAGCCCGACCACGAGCGGGGCGAGCAGGCGCGAGGGCGACAGCGTCATGAGCCTGCCCCGGAGGCGAGCCGCGAGTGCAGCGCCTCGCGGACCTCGGTGACCAGCTCGTAGAAGCGCTCCGACTCGCGCAGCACCTCGTCGCGGACGATGTCGGGGCCGAGGCCGGTCGGCACGATCCGGGTGATCCGGCCCGGCCGCGGCGACATCACCACGACCCGCTCGGAGAGGAAGACCGCCTCCGGGATCGAGTGGGTGACGAACACGACCGCGGCACCGGTCTTGCGGACCAGCCGGGACAGCTCGGTCTGGAGACGCTCGCGGGTCATCTCGTCGAGCGCGCCGAACGGCTCGTCCATCAGCAGCAGCCGAGGCTGCTCGGCGAGAGCCCGGGCGATCGCCACCCGCTGCTGCATGCCGCCGGAGAGCTGGTCCGGGTAGTGCCCGGTGAACTCCTCCAGCCCGACCAGGGCGACCAGCTCGGCGACCCGCTCCTGTCGCCTGCGCCTGGAGACCTTGTGCAGCTCCAGCGGCACCGCGATGTTGTCGGCGACCGTACGCCACGCCAGCAGCCCCGACTGTTGGAAAGCGATCCCGTAGTCCTGGTCCTTCCGGGCGCGCGTCGCGGTCTTGCCGAACACCTGCACAATCCCTTCGGAGGGGGTTTCGAGATCGGCCACCAGCCTCATCAGCGTCGACTTGCCGCAGCCCGAGGGCCCGATGAGCGAGACGAACTCGCCCGGTGCCACGCTCAGGTCGATGTCGGCCAGCGCCTGCACCTGGCCCTGCTTGCTCGCGAACTGCTTGGTCACCCCGGCCAGCGAGACGGCGGGGGTGACCGGCTCGTCGCCGCTCTCGGGTGTGGGCGTCGTCGAGGGGGAGTCAGAGGTCACGGTGGCCTTTCCGTCGTCGATCATGTCGCCTCACCCCGCCGATAGCGCCGCAGTGCGACACCGACGAGCCAGACCACCCCGGCGGCGAGCAGCCCCAGGACGGCCGCGCCGAAGATCGGCGCCCACGCCTTGGCAGGGTCGCCGGAGGCCTGGCCGCCGTAGCCGATCAGCTTGCGTCCGATGCCGTCCAGGTAGGCGATCGATCCCTCCGCCACGACCGTCCCGACCACAGCGGCGGCCGCTGCCAGGCGCAGCGAGGAGAGCAGGTAGGGCACGGCGGCGGGCAGCTTGACCTTGCGCAGCGTGGGCCAGTAGCCGGCGTCGTACGTCCTGAAGAGCTCGCGCTGCGCCACGGTCGGCGACTGGAGCCCTCGCAGCGCTCCGACGGCGACCGGGAAGAAGGCGAGATAGGAGGCGATCACGGCGACCGACATCCAGGCCGGCCACTCCCAGGCGCCGATGGCGATGTTCGATCCCCACGACTTCACCATCGGTGCGAACGCGATCAGCGGCACCGTCTGGGACAGCACGATCCACGGCAGCAGGCCGTGCTCGGCGAGCTGGAACCGGTCCATGGCCAGCGCCAACGCGAGTCCGACGACGGTGCCGACGAGCAGCCCGACGCACGCGATCCCCAATGACACCAGGGCCGCCTGGAGGATGACCAGCCACAGCGGTGAGGAGGTCGAGGCGGAGGTCTCCGGCTCGAGGAGCCGGGTGCCCATCTCCCACACGTGCGGCATCGCCAGGTCGGTCGCCCGCGGCAGGATCCGCGCCTCCCCGATGCCCCAGCCGGCCTCGGGACCGAACTGCTTGTAGCCCTCCCACAGCGCCACCACCAGGGCCAGCCCGAGCAGCCCGCTGACCGTCCGGGTGACCCCGGTGACGACGCGACCCACCCTCAGGCCTTCGCTGTCGCGGGCCGGTTCACCCGGGGGATCACCAGATCGCCGTACGCCGCCAGGGTCTGGTCCATCGCATCGTGCTGCAGGTAGACGGCGAACTGGTCGACGCCGAGGCTCTTGAGCTGCTCGAGCTTGGCGACCTGCTCCTCGACCGAGCCGAGGATGCAGAACCGGTCGACGATCTCGTCGGGCACGAACTGGGTGTGGACGTTGCCGGCCCGCCCGTGCTCGTTGTAGTCGTAGCCCTCGCGGTTCTTGATGTAGTCGGTGAGCGCCTGCGGGACGGCACCGCTGCCGTACTTGGTGACGATGTCGGCGACGTGGTTGCCCACCATCCCGCCGAACCAGCGGCACTGCTCGCGGGCATGATCCAGGACCTCGGGCGACCCGTCGGTGACGTACGCGGGAGCGGCCACGCAGAACGTGAGCGACTCCGGGTCACGGCCGGCGTCGGAGGCCGCCTTCTTGACCGCCCCGATCATCCACTCGGTGATGTCGGGGTCGGCCAGCTGCAGGATGAACCCGTCGCCGACCTCCCCGGCCGCCTTCAAGGCGAGCGGGCCGTAGGCGGCGATCCACACCTCCAGCTCGGAGCGCTTGGCCCACGGGAACTGCAGCGTGGTGCCGTTGATCTCGACCGGGCGCCGGTTGGCGAGCTCGCGGATCACCCGGGTCGCCTCGCGCATCTCCTTGATCGTCGACGGCTTCCCGTTGAGCACCCGCACCGCCGAGTCGCCGCGCCCCATCCCGCAGACGGTGCGGTTGCCGTACATCTCGTTCAGGGTCGCGAAGACCGACGCCGTCACCGTCCAGTCGCGGGTCGCCGGGTTGGTCACGAACGGACCGACCTTGATGGTGCGGGTCTCGGCGAGGATCTGGCTGTAGATGACGTACGGCTCCATCCACAGCAGGTGGCTGTCGAACGTCCACACGTAGTCGAAGCCGTACGCCTCGGCCTGCTTCGCCAGGGAGACGACCCGCCAGGCGGGCGGGTTGGTTTGGAGGACGACACCGAAGTCCATGACGTCACACCAGGTACTGGGAGAGGTCGCGCTTGAGGTAGCTGCCATGGCCCTTGGTGCCCCTGAACTCGCCGTCGGCGACGACCACGGAACCGCGGGAGAGCACCACGTCGACATGCCCGTCGATCTCGTAGCCCTCCCAGGCCGAGTGGTCCATGTTCATGTGATGGGTCTTGCCGACTCCGATGGAGGTGTGACCGTTCGGGTCGTAGACGACGATGTCGGCGTCCGCCCCAGGTGCGATGACGCCCTTGCGGCCGTAGAGCCCGAACATCCGCGCTGGTGTGGTCGCGATCAGCTCCACCCACCGCTCGAGCGTGATCTGCCCGGTCACCACGCCCTGGTAGAGCAGGTCGACGCGGTGCTCGATCGACCCGATCCCGTTGGGGATGGCCCGGAAGTCGTCCTTGCCGAGCTCCTTCTGCTCCTTCATGCAGAAGGGGCAGTGGTCGGTGGAGACCATCTGCAGGTCGTTGGTGCGCAGCGCCTGCCACATCGCGTCCTGGTGGCCCTCCTCGCGCGAGCGCAGCGGGGTCGAGCAGACCCACTTGGCGCCCTCGAAGTCGCCCCACTCCTCCGACCTCGCGCCGAGCTGGTCCTCGAGGGAGAGGTAGAGATACTGCGGGCAGGTCTCGCCGAACACGTTCTTCCCGTGGTCGCGGGCCGTGGCCAGCTGCGCGACCGCCTGCTTGGCGCTGACGTGCACCACGTAGAGCGGAGCCCCGGTCACGTCGGCGAGCATGATCGCCCGGTGGGTGGCCTCCTCCTCCATCTGCCAGGCACGCGCGATGCCGTGGTAGTAGGGAGACGTCTTGCCGGACTCGGCCAGCTGCGCGGCGAGCACGTCGATCGCCGGCCCGTTCTCGGCGTGCATCATGGTCAGCAGCCCGTGGTCGGTCGCCTTCTGCATCGCCCGCAGCACCTGCGCGTCGTCGGAGTAGAAGACACCCGGGTAGGCCATGAACAGCTTGTAGGAGGTGATCCCCTCGTCCACGAGCGAGTCCATCGCCTTGAGCGCGTCGTCGTCGACCCCGCCGATGATCTGGTGGAACCCGTAGTCGATCGCGCAGTTGCCGGCGGCCAGCTCGTGCCAGTGCGCCAACCCGTCCTGTACGCGTTCGCCGTAGCGCTGCACCGCGAAGTCGATGATCGTCGTGGTGCCGCCCCAGGCTGCGGCCCGGGTGCCGGTCTCGAAGGTGTCGCTGGCGTTGGTGCCACCGAACGGCAGCTGCATGTGGGTGTGGGCGTCGACGCCGCCGGGGATGACGTACTTCCCGGTCGCGTCGATGGTCACGTCGGCCTCGATCGTCCCCAGCGGAGTGCTCCCGGGGGAGATGAGCGCGACGATCTTCTCGCCGTCCACCAGCACGTCTGCCTGGGTGCGGCCGGTCGCGGAGACGACCGTGCCGCCCGTGATGAGCGTGGTCATGCGGAGGCCCTCCTCAGGGTCGGGGGATGGCGGTGTACGAATCGGGCCGCCGGTCGCGGTAGAACTGCCAGTCGTCGCGCATCTCCTGGACCATGTCCATGTCCAGGTCGCGTACGAGCAGCTCCTCCTTCTCGCCCGAGCCGAGCTCGCCCACGTAGTTGCCGCGGGGGTCGACGACCTGCGACATCCCGTAGAAGTTGACCGCCTCGTCGCCGTACTCGTTGTCCTCCAGGCCGACCCGGTTGGGTGCGAGCACGAAGTAGCCGTTGGCGACCGCGGCGGCAGGCTGCTCGATCTCCCAGAGCCGGTTGGAGAGCCCGGGCTTGGTGGCGTTGGGGTTGAAGACCATGTGGGCCCCGTTGAGCCCGAGCTCGCGCCAGCCCTCGGGGAAGTGGCGGTCGTAGCAGATGTACATCCCCACCTTCCCGACCGCGGAGTCGAAGACCGGGTAGCCGAGGTTGCCGGGGCGGAAGTAGAACTTCTCCCAGAACTTCTCGACGTGGGGCAGATGGTTCTTCCGGTACTTGCCGAGGATCGTGCCGTCGGCGTCGACGAGCACGGAGGTGTTGTAGTAGACCCCGGTGTCCGCCTCCTCGTAGATCGGCAGCACCATCACGATGCCCAGCTCCTTGGCCAGGCTCGCGAAGCGCTGCACGATCGGCCCGTCGGCCGGCTCGGCGTAGCGGTAGTACTTCTTGTCCTGGGTGATCCCGAAGTAGGGCCCGTAGAAGAGCTCCTGGAAGCACATCACCTGGGCGCCCTGCGCGGCGGCGTCCCGCGCGAAGCCCTCGTGCTTGTCCAGCATGGAGGCTTTGTCCCCGGTCCAGGTGGTCTGGCTGATCGCGGCCTTGACGATGGTCATGCAACTACCTCCCAGTCATGAACCCGCGGAGCTACGAGTCCCGCAATCGTTCCTGGGAGTCGTTTCCCCTGGGTTACCTCTCAAATACAAACATGCCGCCGAGGCCCTTGGGGCCGCGACGGCAATTTTGTTGAAACTATCTCGCGCCTGAAACTTTTCGGATCTAGGCGGCGGTCGCCGGATGACGTACGACCACGTGCTCGACGGCCCTGGCGAGCTCCTCGCGGAGCTCGGGCGCGAGCTGGGGGCAGTCGATCGAGAGGAACAGCTCCATCGCGGAGCGGGTCGCGCGGGCCCGCTCGCCGGGCGTGCCCTCTGAAAGGGTCGGCGCGATCTCGGCGAGATGGGCACTGGTCTCGACCACGGTGTTGCAGTCGTGCGGGGTGAGTGGGGCGCGGGCCTCCCGGCCGGCGCGGACGAGGACGCTCAGAACCTCCACCTTGGCGGCGGTGGTCAACGACATAGCGCTCCTCGACGAGTCGAACAGATGCGACCCCACACCGTCCGCGTTGTGCGACGACATGTATCTCCTCGGTGGGACGTGTGCCTCCCCCGAGGCACTCTCGCCCACTCCAACGAGCAGGGGAAGGGATCGGTGACGCCCTTGGGTGCTTTGTAACTCACCTGTGGGCCGACCCGTGAGTAACCTATAGAAACCATGACCCTGGTGTTGCAGATCGCCCTCGCGTGGGGCGACCCGGCACAATTGAGCCCATGAGTTCTCCTGGGGGCGCCGGCATCGGCGGCCTGATGGTCGAGACCGAGGCCGATGTCGTACGCCGCCAGGCACTGCGCCGCATGCGCATCGTCGCCACCGGGCTCCTGGTCGTGGCCGCCATCGTCTATCTGCTGACCCTTCGGCTGGACGGGTTCTGGGGGTTCGTGAACGCCGGCGCCGAGGCATCGATGGTCGGCGCGATGGCCGACTGGTTCGCGGTCACCGCGCTGTTCCGTC
The DNA here is from genome assembly GCF_042788075.1 of Nocardioides sp. YIM B13467. NCBI lineage: Bacteria > Bacillati > Actinomycetota > Actinomycetes > Propionibacteriales > Nocardioidaceae > Nocardioides > Nocardioides sp. YIM B13467. The sequence continues at coordinate 2,603,607 of NZ_JBHZPJ010000046.1, read as the reverse complement.
ACCCGCTGGGGCTGCCGGTGCCGCACACCGCGCTGATCCCGAAGCGGAAGGACGAGCTCGGCGCCAGCCTCGAGGAGTTCGTCCAGGACAACTTCCTGCAGGAGGAGACCATCCGCGAGCGGCTCGGGGTCGCGATGCCGTCGCTTCGGCTCGCGCTGTGGCTCGCCGAGGAGCCCAACGCCAAGCGGGTCGTCGACGAGGTCTCCACCGTGGTCGCAGACGGGCTCTCCCGGATCAGCAACCGGCACATCGTCGAGATCATCCAGGACGGGTTCGTACCTCGTCTGCGCGAGGAGCAGATCGCGCCGCTGCTCGGCGGCACGCTGCAGGCGGCGCTCGACGACGGTGTCCACCACGGCCTGGTCGACCTGGCGCTGGTCGAGCTGCACGGCTGGCTCGAGGAGAACGAGGAGATCGTCACCGAGGTGCTCGGCGAGCGGGCGCCGTGGTGGACGCCGCAGGTGCTGCGCGAGCCGGTGACCGCCCGCATCCACGTCGAGCTGGTCCGCTGGATCGCCGACATCCGCGACGACCCCGAGCATCGTGCCCGCAAGGCGATCGACACCATGCTCGCCGATCTCGCCGACAACCTGCAGCACGACGAGGCGACCATGGAGCGCGCCGAGCGGCTCAAGGAGCGGGTGCTCGACCACCCCGGCGTCATCAACACCGCCATCTCGATCTGGGACGCCCTACGACGTGCGCTGACCACGTCCCTGCGCGACCCCGACGGCGTCGTCCGCCGCCGTGCCCTGGACGAGGTCGTCCGCTACGCCCAGAAGGTCGTACTCGACGAGACCCTCCAGCGCCGCTACGACGCGCTCGCCTCCGACGTGGCCGTCTACGTCGTCAAGCGCTACGGCCGCGAGGCGACCACCGTCATCACCCACACCATCCAGCGCTGGGACGGCAAGCAGGCCGCCCGCCGCATCGAGCTCTTCGTCGGCCGCGACCTGCAGTTCATCCGCATCAACGGCACCATCGTCGGCGGCCTCGTCGGCGTGATCATCCACACCGTCGCCGTCCTGATGGAGTGATGGGGGAGGATGGGCCGCGTGAGTGAACCCTTCGACGTACCCATCTCGGACGAGATCATCCGTCTCGGTCAGTTCCTGAAGCTGGCCAACCTGGTCGAGGCCGGCTCCGAGGCGCGCCCGGCGATCACCGCCGGCGAGGTGAAGGTCAACGGTGAGGTCGAGCTCCGCCGCGGTCGCCAGCTCCGCGTCGGCGACGTCGTGGAGTACGCCGGGCAGGCCGCCCGGGTCTCCGACGAGGCCGACTTCGACGTTCCTTGGTAGTGCGGAGGAATACCCGGTTAACCGGTGAAACCTGCACTTCTCCGGCGTTGCATTGCCTGAGAAGTGCAGGAATACCCGGTTAACCGGGTATTCCAACCCGCTACTTCTCGACCTTGACCAGGTCGCAGACGAAGATCAGGGTCTCGCCGGGCTTGATCGCGCCGCCGGCGCCGCGGTCGCCGTAGCCCAGGTGGGGCGGGATGACGAGCTGGCGGCGGCCGCCGACCTTCATGCCGAGGATGCCCTGGTCCCAGCCCTGGATGACCTGGCCGATGCCGACGCGGAAGTCGAGCGGCTCGCCGCGGTTGTAGGACGCGTCGAACTCCTCACCGGTGGACAGCGCAACGCCGACGTAGTGGACCGAGACGCGGTCGCGCTCGGTGGCCTCCTCGCCGTCACCGATGGTGATGTCCTTGATGACGAGGTCGGTCGGAGGGGTGGGGTCGACGAAGTCGATCTCAGGCTTCTGGCTCATGAAAATCAGTCTACGTATCGATTCTCGCTGGGGCACAACGCCGTCGCGTCGGCGGTCACGGGGTAGGTCGGGGTCAGGCCGTCGGCTCGCTCGCGGCCGAGGTTCCACTCCAGCCAGTCGCCCTCGCGGTCGTTGGGTCCGAGCACACAGCTGCGTAGGTCCTCGGGGAGCTTCTTCAAGGCAGGCACCGCGTCGTCGCTGAGCCCGGCGAGGAAGTCGGTGTCGATCTTGCCGGTCTCCTCATAGCGCGAGACGTTGTGCTCGGCGATCCACGCGTCCGGGTTGATCGCGGCGATCCCGAGCAGCGCGACAGCGCCGCTGACCAGCGCGAACCGGCCGAGCCAGAGCCCGCCGCCGATCGCCGTGCCGGTCACCGCGGCGACCAGGCCGGCGATGACGAGCAGGCCCAGCCAGGCCTCGAAGACATCGACGAGCAGACGGAGCTGGGTGAAGCCGTACGCCTCCTGGTAGAGGTGCATCCGGTACAGCGCCGACCCGACGACGACCAGGGCCTCCGCGGCGAGCAGCCCGAGCGCGATCCGCAGCCACAGCCGGTCGGCGACGGTCTCCACCGGCGCCTTGCGCGCCGCCGCCCAGATCACCAGCAGGGTCAGTGCGGTCGCGACGGTGAGCTGGCCGAACCCCTGGTGGACGTATTCGGCGTACGTCAGCCCCGTCGTCTCGCGCAGGTAGTCCTCGCCGCCGAAGACAGCGGTCGCCTGCGCGACCAGGAACGCGGCGAAGACGGCGACCACGACACCGACCGGAGCCAGCCACTCGTAGCGGTTGGCGACGGGCTGGGACGTACGCTCGTTGCGGTCGATCCGGGGCGGGTTCACAGCCAGGTACGCAGCGCCCATCACGACCCCGAAGACGAAGACGGTCATGAAGATCCGAGCCACGAAGGTGTCAGGGCGTACGTCCGGCAAGAACTGGTCGACCCAGCTGCCCAGCACCGCGTCGGCGGTGGTGAAAAGGAGCCCGAAGATCACCAGGCCGAGCAGCGAGAGCACCGTGGTGCGGGCGACCGCCGCCCCGTGACCCCTGCCGGAGACGCTGGTCAGCGTGCGTCCGAGCCACGGGATCCCGCGCAGCCCGGCCAGCGGCCACGAGATCCCGGTCAGCACGATCCCGAGCAGCGTCTTCGCCTGGGTGGAGGCACACAGGATCACCGCGATCGCCGTGAGCAGGCACAGCACGACGAGCCACTCGGCGTCGCGGAACACCGCGACCGACGAGAGCAGCGCGAACAGGACGTAGCAGACGATCGGGAACAGGCTTCGACGTTTCTCGCTCGCCAGCATCACGACCCCGCCGGCGGCCAGCAGCACGATCACCGTGCCGAGCCCGGCGTTGCGGTCGGGGATCAGCAGCCCGCCGAGCAGGCCGGCGACCACGGCGCCGATGAAGAGCCCGAACCTGCCCGCGACACCTGAATCGGGCCAGTAGGTGCCGAAGATGTCGTCGAGGACCGACGGTGTGGCATAGGCGGCCCCGGTGTCCGCGCTGGGGTTGTCGACCGGCTGGGCCGGTTCGGCGGGCTCTGCCGCCGGGGGAGTGGTGGGCATCTGGCTCTCCTCGTGGGTGGGGGTGAGATGGCTGGGACTGAGCTGATCGGGGACAACGCGTGCGGGTGGCCGCAGCGGAAGGTCGACGCGCACGCGGGCGCCGGCGGCGCCGGGGAGCGGGTCGAGGAAGGCGATGGAGCCGCCGTGCAGGTCGGTGACCCACCGGGCGATGGCGAGCCCGAGCCCGGTCCCGCCACCCTCGCCGGAGGAGCTGAGCGTGCCGAAGGGCTCGAAGACGCGCCCGCGGTCGGCGACGGGGATGCCGGGCCCGGAGTCGAGGACCTCGAGGTGGTAGCGCTCGCCGTCGATGCCGGCGCGCACCGTGACCACGCCCCCGCGGGGACTGTGCCGGGAGGCGTTGTCGAGCAGGTTGACGACGAGCTGGCTGAGGCGATCGGGGTCGGCGTCGACGACCATGTCGGCCGGTGCGTCGATCTCGTAGGTGACCGGCCGCCCGTTGGCCAGCGTCTCTGCGACGCAGGCCTCCAGCAGCGGGCCGAGCTCGACCGAGGCGGTGCTCAGCGGTGCCTTGCCGGCATCGACGCGCGCCAGGTCGAGCAGGTCCTCGACCAGCCGGCTCAGCCGCTCGGCCTGGCCGAGCGCGGTCTGCAGCGCGGCCGGGTCGGAGCCGACGCCGTCCACGAGGTTCTCCAGCACGACGGTGAGGGCCGCCAGCGGCGTACGCAGCTCGTGGGAGACGTTGGCGACCAGGTCGCGGCGCTGGCGGTCGACGGCGCCGAGGTCGCTGGCCATCGTGTTGAACGCACGGCCCAGCTGACCGACCTCGTCGGCACCGACGGCAGGCACGGAGACCGAGTAGTCGCCCCGTGCCATCCGCCTGGCCGCGACGGTCATCTGCCGCAGCGGGGACGTCATCCCGGCCGCCAGCAGCTGGGTGACCGCGAGCGCGATCCCGATCGTGACCGGGATCGAGATCCACGGGGAGACCCCGGTGATCCGCCCGACGGAGGCGACGACCGCCGCCACCAGAGCGCTCGCGGCGACCAGGAGCCCGAGCTTGACCTTGATCGAGGACACTCGTTCCAGCGGAGTCATTCGCCGGCCTCCAAGGCATAGCCGACGCCGTGCACGGTCCGGACCCGCTCGGACCCGATCTTGGCGCGCAGCCCCTTCACGTGGCTGTCGACCGTGCGGGTTCCGGAGGCGTCGTTCCAGCCCCAGACCTCGGCGAGCAGTCGCTCGCGGGTGACCACGGCGCCCGGGTCGGCGGCCAGGCAGACGAGCAGGTCGAACTCGGTCGGGGTGAGCCTGACCTCGTCGCCGTCGACCCACACCCGTCGGGCCGCCGGATCCATCCGGAGCCCCCCGATCTCAGCCGTACGCCGCGGCGACCCGGCCAGCTCGGCGGCCCGCTCCACCCGCCGCAGGAGCGCGTTGACCCGCGCCACCAGCTCGCGAGCCCGGAACGGCTTGGTCAGGTAGTCGTCGGCCCCGACGCCCAGCCCGACGAGCACATCGGCCTCGTCGACACGCGCGGTCAGCATGAGGACCGGCACGGGGCGTACGGCCTGGATCCGGCGGCACACCTCGAGGCCGTCGTAGCCGGGCAGCATCACGTCGAGGACGACCAGGTCGGGCGAGGTCTCCTCGAAGCAGGAGACCGCCCCGGGGCCGTCCCACGCCCGGACGACGTCGTATCCCTCCGCCTCGAGCCGGTCCGAGACGGCCTGGTTGATGACCGGCTCGTCCTCGACGACGAGGACCCGGCGTGTCACGGTCACATGTTCTGGCACATGCTCAGGCTAGAAGCCCGAGTCGCCGGAAAGGCTGCAGAAGTTGTGCAGGTCCTGTGAAGGTCGGATCCGGACGGGACCTCAGGTCTGGTGGACGTACGCCTCGAGCTGGTCGCGCTCGAAGGCGAGCTGGTCGATGCGGTGCTTGACCAGGTCGCCGATGCTGACGATGCCGACCAGGTCGCCGTCGGGGGAGACGACGGGCATGTGCCGGATCCGGCGCTTGGTCATGATGCCCAGGATCTCGTCGATGGTGGCCTCGGGGGCACAGGTCTCGACCTCGGCGGTCATGATCGAGGAGACCTCGGCGGCGAGCAGCGCGTCGTTCTCGTGGAGGCGCCGGACCACGTCGCGCTCGGAGACGATCCCGGCGACGGCGGCGTCGTCGGTGCTGACGACACAGGCTCCGATGCCGTGCTCGGAGAGCACCCCGAGCAGGTCACGCACGGTGGCGGTTGATGCGATCGTGACGACTTCTGCGATCGCCTTGCGAGTGAGTACGTCCGCGATCTTCATGCACCAACGGTAGCGGCCGTGACGTGCGTCACGCCAGGGTCTGTTCCGGAACGCGCCTACTCGGTCCCCGGACGGCGGAACGCGGTGACGGATCCCGGCTGCGCGGCCGGCCAGTCGGCGTCGTTGTTGCCGTCGGGCAACCCGCCGAGGAAGGAGAGCACGGCGTCGTGCAGGTGACCGTTGGTGGCCAGCGCGTTGCCGCCCCACGGTCCCGGGTCGCCGGCCAGCGAAGTGAACTGGCCGCCGGCCTCACGCACGATGATGTCCAGCGCGGCCATGTCGTAGAGCTCGAGCTCCGGCTCGACCGCGATGTCGACCGCGCCCTCGGCGACGAGCATGTAGGACCAGAAGTCGGAGTAGGCGCGGGTGCGCCAGCAGCTGCGCATCAGCGCCAGGAAGTCCTCGAGCCGATCGCGCTCCTCCCAGCCGTGCAGCGAGGAGTAGGACATCGAGGCGTCCTCCAGGCGGCGTACGTCCGAGACCTGGCAGCGGGTCGACTTCATCAGCGACTTGCCGGTGTGGGCGCCCTGGCCCTTCGCCGCCCACCAGCGCCGCCCGAGCTGGGGCGCGGAGACGACCGACATCACGACCTCGTTGTCGACCGCGAGCGCGATCAGGGTCGCCCAGACCGGCACACCGCGCACGAAGTTCTTCGTGCCGTCGATCGGGTCGACGATCCAGCGGCGGCTGGACGAGCCGGAGGATCCCGACTCCTCGCCGGTGATCGCGTCGCGCGTACGCGCGCGGGAGAGCGTACGCCGGATCGACTCCTCCACGGCCTTGTCCGCGTCCGAGACGGGGGTCAGGTCGGGCTTGGTCATGACATGCAGGTCGAGCGCCTTGAACCGCGACGTCGACAGCGAGTCGGCGTCGTCGGCCAGCAGGTGCGCCAGCCGCAGGTCGTCGTTGTAGTCAGGAGTGCTCGCCACGAGGATCCACTCTAGTGGCTCCGCTCTCCGTGCGAACCCTCCCCTGGTAACCGGTTCCCCACGAAAACACCGGTCGGGGCATTGGGGGACTAGACCAGGTCAGAGAGCGTACGTCGGCACCGAGCGCGCCTCGAGCAGGCGACGGAACGAGGCGACCCGTTCCGGATCGAGCCTGCCGTCCTCGACGGCGATGTCCAAGCCGCACTCCGGCGCATCGGCGGCGTGCGAGCAGCCGCGCGGGCACTCGGCCGTCGCCTCCTGCAGATCGGGGAAGGAGACGATGAGCCGTTCCGGCTCGACGTGAGCCAGCCCGAACGTACGGATCCCCGGGGTGTCGATGATCCAGCCGGCCCCCGGGAGCCGCAGCATCAATGCCGACGTGGAGGTGTGCCGCCCCCGGCCGGTGACCGCGTTGACGTGCCCGACCTCGCGGCCGGCGTCGGGAACGATCGCGTTGACCAGCGTCGACTTGCCCACGCCGCTGTGGCCGAGAAGGACCGACGTACGTCCGTCGAGCTTCTCCTGCAGCGCGCTCATGTCGCCGCCCCGCTCGGTCACCACCCACGGCACCCCCAGCGTCCGGTAGATCGAGACGAGCGACTCCGGGTCGGCCAGGTCGGCCTTGGTGATGCACAGCAGCGGGTCGATGCCAGCCTCCAGGGCAGCCACCAGCGCGCGGTCGATGAACCCCGTGCGCGGCTCGGGGTCGGCGATCGCGGTGACGATCACCAGCTGGTCGGCGTTGGCGACCACGACCCGCTCGACGGGGTCGTCGTCGTCGGCCGTACGCCGCAGCACGGTCTCCCGGGGCTCGAGCTCGACGATCCGTGCCAGCGCCCCCTCCGCGCCCGAGGTGTCGCCGACGACCTTCACCCGGTCGCCCACGACGACGCCCTTGCGGCCGAGCGGGCGGGCCTTGACCGCCCACACCTCGACGTCGGGGGCCTCGTCCATGACCAGGGTGAACCGCCCACGGTCGACCGTGATCACTCGCCCGAGGTCGGCCTCGTCGTAGCTGGGCCGGTCCTTCGTCCGCGGCCGGGTGCGGCGCCGGGGACGGTCGTAGTGCTCGACGTCCTCGGTCCCGTAGCGTCGCTGTGCCTTCGCCATCAGATGCTCAGAAGAGACCAGCCCAGAAGGGCGCGAAGTCGGTGAAGGTCTTGCTGGTGGTGGTGATGTTCTCGACCAGGACGTCCTCGACGGCAGCCCCGATGATCACGCCGGCGTGGGCCATCCGGTGGTCGGCGTAGGTGTGGAACACCCCGCCGTGCAGAGCCGCCGGCCGGATCGTCAGCCCGTCGGGATGCTCGGTGACGTCAGCCCCGAGCGCACCCAGCTCGCGCGCGAGGGCGGCGAGCCGATCGGTCTCGTGGCCACGGATGTGGCCGATGCCGGTCAGGTGCGAAGGCGTCGAGGCGAGCGCGCACAGCGCCGCGACGGCGGGGGTGAGCTCGCCGATGTCGTGCATGTCCAGGTCGATCCCGGTGAGCCGCTCCGGCCCGGTGACGGTCAGCCCGTCGTCGGTGACCCGCACCTCGCAGCCCATCAGCGAGAGCACCTCGCGCAGCTGGTCGCCCGGCTGGTCGGTGGCCTGCGGCCAGTCGCGCACGGTCACGGTGCCACCCGAGACCGCGGCCAGGGCCAGGAACGGGGCCGCGTTGGACAGATCCGGCTCGATGGTGCGGTCCAGCGCCTTGATCGGTCCTGGTGCCACCGTCCATCGGTTGGCGTCAGAGTCGTCGACCGCGACGCCGTGCTCGCGCAGCATCGCGACCGTCATGTCGATGTGGGGGAGCGACGGCACAGGCTTGCCGTCGTGGCGTACGTCCACACCCTGCTCGTATCGCGCACCCGCGAGCAGCAGCGCGCTGATGAACTGGCTCGAGGCCGAGGCGTCGACGACCACGGTCCCGCCGGGCACGCCGCCCTGCCCCTGGATCGTGAACGGCAGACCGTCGCCCTCGATGTCCACGCCGAGATCGCGAAGTGCACGGAGCACCTCGCCGACCGGCCGCTTGCGCATGTGCGGGTCGCCGTCGAAGGCGACCGTGCCGGTGGATAGCGCGGCCACCGGAGGTACGAACCGCATGACCGTCCCCGCCAGCCCGCAGTCGACGTCGGCATCGGCGCCGAACGCCCCAGGAGTCACGACCCAGTCGTCTCCCGAGGTGTCCACCTGTGACCCCAACGACGTCAGCGCTGCCGCCATCAGCAGCGTGTCGCGGGACCGAAGCGCACGACGTACGACGCTGGGCCCGTCCGCGATCGAGGCGAGAACCAGCGCCCGGTTGGTGAGCGACTTGCTCCCGGGCAGCGACACCGTCGCCGTCACCGGACCGCGCGCACGGGGCGCCGGCCAGGGGTCGGCCGGCCCGTTGGCAGGGTCAGCGGAACGGTCGGTCGTGGTAGTCACAGGTCCAACTTTAGAGGTTCCGCGAGCAGAGGCGGCCGTCGGTCACCAGGGATGAAATCACTCGATCCCGAGCGCCTTCAGGAAACCCTTCCAGGTCAGGCCGCCCGTTGCGGCGCCGCGCTCGACCTCGGGCGTCGCGCTGGCGCTGGGCACTTCAGGATCCTCGGGCAGCGAGGGGCTGCCGCTGGGACTGCCCGGGACGCTGGGAAGGTCCGAGGACGGCGTCGGCACCTGCGGCACGTCGGGAGTCGTGGGCGGCGTGGGCACCTGCGGTACGTCGGGAGTCGTCGGCGGCGTGGGCACCTGCGGCACGTCCGGCGTCTCGCTGGGAGTCGGCGTCGGGGTGGGTGTCGGAGTGGGCGTCGGCGTCGGCTCCGGGGCGGCGGTGCCGCTGGTCGAGGCGGTGTTGTTGGTCGTGTCGCCGTCCTCGTAGCCGGTGGGCTCGATGCTCGCCTCGAAGGTCCACGTCGCGCCCGACTGCGGGATGAAGGCGAAGTGGGCGGCCTCGCCGTCACCGGAGAGCGTGCACTCGTGGGTGACCGTGCCGTTGACGGGCATCGTGGTGGCGGGAGCGCCGCAGGCCGACCAGGCGAAACCAGGTCCGAAGTAGGGCGACGCCACGCCGGTCATGGTGATCCGGAGCATCGTCGACTGGCCCTCGGCAGCCTCGGGGAGGCCGTCGACGGAGACGACGACGTCCTCGTACGCGTGCAGGTCGGAGACGCCGGGAATGATGAAGACACCGCCCACGCCCGATTCGTGACGGTGGCTAACCCCGACTTTTGGGTCGTTCTTCGGAGCCTGCTCGAAGGTCACCTCCACAGCACCGACGTCTTTGCCGCCGTGGCCATCCGAGATTCGATAGCTGAAGGTGTCGCCGGCCCCGTCGTAGCCGGCGGTCATCGTGTAGACGACCCTGCCGTCGACGATCTCGGCCGTGCCGTGCGCGGGCTTCTCGACGATCTCGACCAGCTCGAGGGCGTCGCCGTTGTCGTCGGCGTCGTTGGCGAGCACGTCGATGGTGGTCTTGGCCGAGCTCGGCGGGTTGCCGTTGCCGTTCCCGTTGTTGCCCTGGCCGTTTCCGTTGCCGCCGGTCACCGTCGCCGTGGCCGCGTCGTTGGCGGCCTTCGGGTCGGCGTTGGGGGTGGCGATGTCGACGGTGCCGGCGACCTCGCCACCGTTGCCGTCGGTGAGGACGTACTCGATGGTGTCGGTGCCCCGCCAGCCGATGTCGGCCTGGTAGGTCACCGTGGTGACGGGCTCGCCGGCCATCCGCAGACCGCCGAAGATCGCGCCACTGACGCTGCCGCCCTTACCGCCGGAGGTCGATGCGCCGCCGATGGTGACGGTGCCGTGGGCGGGGGAGGCGACAGTGGCCTCCTTGACCGAGAGCGGGTCGCCGTTGGCGTCGGTGGCTCCCTGGGTCAGGTCGATGACGGTCTTGCCACCGGGCTGCCCGTTCACGGTCGACAGCGGTTGGTTGATGACCGGCGCCTGCTGCGTCTGGGCAGGAGCCGTGTCAGCGGGCTGGTCGGCCGGCTGGTCGGCGGGAGGCGCCGCTGCCGGCGGCGCCGCAGGATTGTCAGCGGGAGGTGCGGCCGGGGCGGCCGGGTCAGCCGGAGCAGGGTCGGCCGGCGCCTCGGCGGCAGGCTCCTCGGCGGCCGGCACCTTCGGGGCCGGGTCACCGCCGGTGAGCGCGAGCCCCGCGGCCACGGCCGCAGCGGCCGCGACACCAGCACCCGCACCGACCGTACGTCCCACGGGATCGCCCAGCACCCAGTCCCTGACCCGCCCGAAGAAGAGCACCACGCCACCCTTGGCGGCAACGCCACTTCCGACGGCGAGGTAGCCCGCGCCCGCGGCGCCGAGCAGAGCCGGGGCGAGCCAGGCGCCCATCCCGGAGTTGACCTCGGTGAGCTCGAGGTAGATCGCGGTGCACGGTCGGCAGTCCTTCAGGTGGTCGTCGACCTTCGTCGAGTCACGCTTGGACAGACCGTTGCGGATGTAGGCACCCAGGTTGGCGCGCGTGGTGGCGCAGGCCTCCTCGACGGCGTCCTGAGCGTGCATCGAGATGAACGCCTGCTTGAGGCCCTCGCGAGCTCGGTAGGCGAGCGCAGAGACCGAGTTGGCCGACATGCCGAGCATCGGCGCGATCTCGGCCGGCTTCTGGCCCTCGACCTCGGTGTGCCACAGCACTTGCTGCCAGCGCTCCGGAAGCTGCTGGAACGCCTTCGCGGCGGCCTGGTTGTCGAAGCCCGACACGGCGGTGTCCTCGAACGGCACGCCCGGGTCGAACGGGGTCAGGTCGTCGGTGGTGGTCAGCTTCGAGGCGGCCCGGATCTTGTCCACGTGGAGCCGGCGCAGCGACGTCAGCAGATAGGCGCGGAACGCCAGGTCCGGGCCGCCGCCCCTCTGCAGCACGTTGAGCACCTTGGCGAACGCCTCGGAGACGAGGTCGTCGGCGTCGCCGGGCGACACCAGCTGGCGGGCGAGGCGGCGGGCGGCCTCGACATGGCGCTCGAACAGCGTCCCGTACGCATCCAGGTCACCGCCGCGGACAGCGGTGATCAGCTCGGCGTCGCCAGGGGCGTCGAGGGTAGGTAGAGAGGTGGGGGTCGATTCGCTCACAGCATCAGAGACGTTAGAAGGACGGAGGTATGACGCGGGTTGCGCCAACGGGAGACATGCGATGTGCTAACGACTGCGGAAGCCCGCACGTCACGCCCCCTCCCCGGATCTGACAACAAGTTTCGCGAAACCCAGAAAATGTGGGTCGCTACCGCGTCATGGTTGCCGATTTCGTACGTCAAGTCCATGTGGGCACGCGGTAGATCAGCGCGCGCACCACTGTATCCATGACCCAGCAACTTCGGACAAGGAACGACACCAACGCCAGGAAACACGAGGAAAGAGGTGAGTCGTGCGGCTGTTCTCCCGAGGTCGGCGTGCGCCTGCATCCACCTCGCCTGAGGTCACAGAGCTCTCCGACGAGCAGCGCGCGGCTCTCCCGCCGCGGTTCGAGGCCGTCGCGGAGGCGCTCGTCGAGCGCAGCAACTACGTCGCCGAGGCCTGCTGGGTCGCCGGCCACGACCTCGCCGGGTCAGGTGTGTCCCTCGGGGAGTGCCTCGAGGACCTTCGGATGACCACCCAGGCGATGGAGGATCGCGACCCGGCCTTCGTCGAGGTGCACGCGCTGTCCGTCGCCTGGAGCGAGGCGACGCTGGGCTACCTGCACACCATCTCCTGCGCCGACCCGCTCACCGGCCTCGCCACCCTCGCGCACCTGCGTGAGCGCATCTCGGACCTCTACCGGGAGGCCACGGCGCGCAGCCACGCGCTGGTCGTCACCGACGCCCACCTCCCGGGCGCCCCCGGCGGGAAGACCGACAGCATCGCCACCGCCCGCCGGATGTCGCTGCTCGGCCAGACCGCCCGCACCGTCTTCGCGACCGCGGCTGCCGTCGGACAGGTCGGCCACAGCCGGATGGTCGTGGTCGCCCCCCGTGACGAGACGCTGGTCAAGCGGCTCGGGCTCCTCAAGCGGATGGTCGAGCACAGCGCCGACCGGATCTGGATCGAGGGACTCCCGGAGAACGACCGGTCAGCGGGCATCCTCCTCGACGAGCTCGCCCGCGGAGCCTAGAAATACCTCCGAACACCACTGTCGCGCGGCGCTAAGGTGAACGTATGTGCGGTCGTTACGCGTCCAGCCGCCAACCCGACGAGCTGGCCGAGGAGTTCGAGATCGATGAGCTGCGCCTGCAGGAGCCGCTCACCGAGAGCTACAACGTAGCCCCGACCGACGATGTCTATGCCGTCCTCGAGCGCCCGCCGCGAGAGGACGACGCCTCCACCGAGCGCCAGCTCCGTTCCGTACGTTGGGGCCTGGTCCCGTCCTGGGCCAAGGACGTCAAGATCGGCAACCGGATGATCAACGCCCGGATGGAGACGGTGGGCGAGAAGCCCGCCTACCGGCGGGCCTTCGCCAAGCGTCGCTGCCTGCTGCCGGCCGACGGCTACTTCGAGTGGTACGCCACCGAGGCAAAGGACGCGAAAGGAAAGCCCCGCAAGCAGCCCTACTTCATCACTCCGAAGGACGGGGGAGTGCTGGCGATGGCCGGGCTCTACGAGCTGTGGCCCGACCCCGCCAAGGCCGAGGACGACCCCAGCCGGTGGCTGTGGAGCTGCACGGTGATCACCACCGAGGCGGAGGACTCCCTGGGGCGGATCCATGACCGGATGCCGCTCATGGTGGAACGTGAGCGCTGGGACCAATGGCTCGACCCGGCCCGTCCGGGCGACCTGGAACTGCTGACCCCGGCGGCGCCCGGCCGGCTGGAGGCCTACCCGGTCTCGACGCTGGTGAGCAACGTACGCAACAACGGCCGCGAGCTCGTCGAGCCGCTGCCGATCGAGGAAGCCTGGGGATGACATGGGTGGAACCACGACGCAGATGATCGACACGCCCTACGGACAGGGGCGGCTCTACACCCGCCGGGCGCGGCGACCACAGGCGACCCTGCTGCTCTCCCACGGCGCCGGCAACGGCATCGACACCCACGACCTGATGGCGCTCAACGACGCTCTGCCGGCCCAGGGCATCACCGTGGTCCGCTTCGAGCAGCCCTGGCGGGTCAAGGGGAAGCCGGTGGCCACCCCGCCCAAGTCCCTCGACGCTGCGCTGACGCTGGCCGCCAACTGGATGCGGGTGCGCACACCGCTGGTGGTCGGAGGCCGCTCCGCCGGTGCCCGCTCGGCGGTCCGTACGGCACGCGGGTTCGGCGCCGCGGGGGCGCTGTGCCTGGCCTTCCCCCTGCACCCGATCGCCAAGCCGGGCATCTCGCGCGCCTACGAGCTGCTGGAGTCCCGGGTGCCGACGCTGGTGCTGCAGGGCACGCGGGACAGGTTCGGCAAGCCCGAGGAGTTCCCGGAGGGGATCGAGGTCACCCCGATCCCGGGGGCCGACCATTCCCTCGTCGTCGGCAAGCGTGGCCCGATCACGCAGGCCGACGCCGACGCGATCCTGGTCGAGTCCACCCTGGAGTGGCTGGTCCGCGAGGTCATCGTCTGACGGGAATGTTTGGCGGCCGCCGTGGCGTTCACGCAACATGACCATTCTGCTCGAACGCCCGGTGGAGAACATGTCGCCGATGAGCGCCCCGATGGTCGCGCGCGTACCCTGGGACGTGATGAGCGACAACATTGAGACGGACGAGGTCGTCGACCTGGCCACCGAGACTCCCGAGGAGCGCGCGCTGCGCTTCGAGCGGGACGCGCTGCCATTCCTCGACCAGCTCTACTCGGCGGCGATGCGGATGACCCGCAACCCGTCCGATGCGGAAGACCTGGTGCAGGAGACGTTCGCCAAGGCCTACTCCTCCTTCCATCAGTTCAAGCCCGGCACCAACCTGAAGGCCTGGCTCTACCGCATCCTCACGAACACCTTCATCAACACCTACCGCAAGAAGCAGCGCCAGCCGCAGCAGTCGATGTCCGAGGACGTCGAGGACTGGCAGCTGGCGCGGGCCGAGTCGCACAGCTCGACCGGTCTGAAGTCCGCGGAGATGGAGGCGCTCGAGCACCTGCCCGACTCTCAGGTGAAGGACGCGCTGCAGCGCCTCCCGGAGGAGTTCCGGCTCGCTGTCTACCTCGCCGACGTCGAGGGATTCGCCTACAAGGAGATCGCCGAGATCATGGAAACCCCGATCGGCACCGTGATGTCGCGGCTTCACCGCGGCCGGCGCCAGCTGCGCGATCTTCTCTCGGACTACGTCCGCACCAACGACCTCACCGGCGCTCGTGGAGGTGCGTCATGAGTGCCCACAAACATGACGCGTCACCGACCGACTGCGCGGACTTCCTCGAGCAGATCGTCTTCCTGATCGACAACGAGCTCACCGCGGCGGATGCCGACCAGGTCAAGCTCCACCTGCAGAGCTGCAACCCCTGCCTGGAGACGTACGACCAGCAGCGCATCGTCAAGGCGGTCGTGGCGCGCTCGTGCACCGAGGTCGCTCCGGGCGACCTGCGCGCGAAGATCATGGTTCAGATCCAGGAGCTCCGCACCAGGTCCTGAACCGGCCCCAGACGCGACGAGAGCCCCAGCCGATTGGCTGGGGCTCTTACGTCTTGACAGCTCTGACCCTTAAGAGGGACAGCGGTCAGGCGTTGGGGCGCTTGCCGTGGTTCGCGCCCTTCTTGCGGCGCGCGCGGCGCTTGCGGCCAGTCTTGCCCATGATGATCTCCTCCATTGGGGTACGTAGACCCCGAGGGGCCTCGGGACAGTCTCTCAAACCCAGGTGCGGGAGGGCGAATCTCGACCCGCAGTCACGTCCTCGCAGGCTCGGACGTGCGCTCGCTCGATCTCGTCTGCGTCTCGTCTCCGCTCGTGCCTCGCGGTGACGATGTCGCTTGAGATTCAGGTCAGGTAGGTGGCGTTCGACTTCTTCAGGGCCGCGACGACGACCAGCAGCAGGTCGCCGCGGATCTGCGGGATGTCGTTGCTGAGCGCGAGCTGGATGTAGAGGGCCCGCAGGAACGCCTCGGCGTTGCCGGTGAGCAGGAACGGGTCGCGGTCGGGCGTCTCCGGGGTGGCGGTGGCGACGGTGACGATCCGGTTGATCCACGGCTCCATGATGTTGAGCGGGACCAGGTTGCGGCGCAGCACGGACATCGTGGCCGCCGCCAGCCGGTCGGGCTCGCCGTGAGCGTAGATGGTGTCTCCTCGGGCCAGCACTCGGTCGGCGACCACGTCGAGGATCACCGTCAGCTCGGGCTTGCCGAGGTGCTCGGAGGCGGCCAGGGTGCCGAGCGCGTCGGCACCGCGGGCGACCGCGTGGGCCCAGCCACGCTCGGGGACGAAGGCACGCAGGTCGCGCTCGCGCAGCAGCCAGGTGGCGATCCGGTCGCCCCACTCCAGCACCTTCTCCGCGCGCACCAGCGAGCGCGCGTTGTCGCGGGCGATGCACTGGGCCAGGGCCTCGACCGAGGAGGCCCGGCGGAAGACGCCGTTGTTGCCGGAGTCGCCGAGACCGACCACGAGGCCGGCCGCCATGCCGTCGCCCAGACCCCCGAGCAGGTCGTCGTAGACACCGCGCTGGATCCACGTCGACAGGGCCGGCACGGCCAGCCCGCTGCGTACGTCCGGGTCCGGGTCGCCGAGCATCCGGGTGAGCTCGATGGTGAGGTCGCCCAGCGGCCGGTCGGTGGGTACGGCGAGACCGGTTGAGTGAACCTCCCGCCAGTACGCCTCCGACATGGGGAACATCCTGCCAAACCCGGCCACGCGCCGACCACCGACCCGCGCAATGCCCTACCAAGGTCTACATCTACGCTGTCCGCGTGCCCACCCTGAGTGAGCTCGCCCAGAGCCACACCGAACTCGACAGCGATGATGTCGAGTGGCTTCAGTTGCTCATGGCCGACTGGCAGATCCTGGCCGACCTCTCCTTCGCCGACCTGGTGCTGTGGCTTCCGGACAAGTCCGGGAACGGCTTCTGGGCGGCCGGTCAGATGCGTCCCACGACCGGTCCCACGGCCTATGTGGACGACATCGTGGGCATGTTCGTGCCGAAGGGGCGCCACGCCACCCTGGACGACGCCGTCGACGCCGGCCGGCTCGTCCGTGAGGGTGACCCGGAGTGGCGCGACGACCTCCCGGTGCGGGTCGAGACCATCCCCGTACGCCGCGCCGGCCGCATCATCGCGGTGCTGAGCCGCAACACCAACCTGCTCGGCGTACGCACGCCCTCGAAGCTCGAGCTGTCCTACCTGCAGACCGCCGCAGACCTGACCCAGATGGTCGCCAACGGCTACTTCCCGGCGGTGGGCCAGCGCAGCGACCACACCGACACTCCTCGGGTGGGAGACGGGTTCGTGCGGGTGGACGCCGACGGCGTCGTCGACTACGCCAGCCCCAACGCGCTCTCCGTCTTCCGCCGGCTGGGGCTCTCCGGCGACCTCGCCGGCCAGTCCCTGGCTGGGATGACCCGCGCCCTGGTGCCGCCGCGCAAGCGCCC
Organism: Nocardioides sp. YIM B13467; assembly: GCF_042788075.1. NCBI lineage: Bacteria > Bacillati > Actinomycetota > Actinomycetes > Propionibacteriales > Nocardioidaceae > Nocardioides > Nocardioides sp. YIM B13467. The sequence continues at coordinate 2,586,636 of NZ_JBHZPJ010000046.1, read as the reverse complement.
CGACGAGGAGACGCTGAGCGCTGTCCTCGGCGGTCGGGCGCACCGCGACACCGAGATCGACACCGGGGTGATGGCGATCATCATGCGTTCGATCCCGCTGCGGCCACGTGGCGAGGCGATCGGTGCGCTGGTGCTGCTGCGTGATGTCACCGATCTGCGCCGACGCGATCGTGAGCTCGTCACCAAGGACGCGACGATCCGCGAGATCCACCATCGAGTGAAGAACAACCTACAAACCGTGGCCGCGCTGCTCCGGATGCAGTCGCGCCGGGTCGACTCCGGTGTCGCACAAGATGCGCTGAACGAGGCCGTACGGCGTGTCGGATCCATCGCACTGGTGCACGAGATCCTCTCGCAGCAGGCCGTCGAGGAGACCGTCGAGTTCGACGAGATCGCCGACCGGCTCGCCTCCATGGTCGGAGAGGTCACCTCGGTCGGCGTCGCCGTGCGCGTGCGCCGGGAGGGTTCGTTCGGGTCGCTGCCCTCGGAGGTGGCCACGCCGATGGCGATGATCGTCACCGAGCTGCTGCAGAACGCAGTCGAGCACGGCTACCGCGGCAACGGTCCAGGTGATCCCGAGACCGGCAAGATCGTGATGTCCGTACGACAGCAACCCGCCGGGCATCTCCAGGTGACCATCGAGGACGACGGTCATGGACTACCCGACGGGTTCAGTCTCGACACATCGACAAACTTGGGGTTGTCGATCGTGAAGACTCTCGTCGAAGGCGAACTCGGGGGTCGGCTCTCGTTGGGGCCCCGGCCTGATGGCCATGGGGCGAGAGCTGCGGTCGAGCTGCCGTTGGAGCTCTAGGTGGATCGCTAGGGGTTGATGGCCTCTAGGGCTTGGTCAGACGGCGGTGCGGACACGGGAGCGGGCGTTGCGGCGCTTCAGCGCACGACGCTCGTCCTCGCTCAGTCCACCCCACACGCCGTGGTCCTGACCGGCCTCAAGAGCCCACTGAAGACACTGCTCCCGGACGTCGCAACGCCGGCAGACCTGCTTGGCTTCCTCGATCTGGAGGATGGCCGGACCGGTGTTTCCGATGGGGAAGAACAGTTCCGGGTCTTCATCGAGACAAGCCGAACGGTGGCGCCAATCCATGGCTGGGTAGACCCTCTTTCTGACGTAGGATGGGCAAGGCCCTGGTGGTTCGAGACCCTGCGAGTCGGCACGTGGCGGGGATGTGTGAATGTCTTCACGTGCGTGCTGGTCTCTAGAGTTCCAAGAAATGGACGCCGAAACAACCCCTAACCAGTGTCTGGTTCGTCACCGGACCGTAACACTCAGTCTTCCTGGGGCTAGACAATTCGGTAACGCGGTGAGTTACCCGCAAAACCGGTGGTGTATGCTCTCGTCGCTTTCACGCCCGTGAGGCCCAGTGTACGGACATGGCCTAGGCTGCTGAAGTGACCGCGCCGCATCGCCCCTGGACTCTCTTGCTGACCGTGATCGCCGCAGGCGTCGAGACCGCGGCGATGCTGTTCTGGGGAGCGCTGGAGTTCGTACGCATCCCCGACGCCGCCTCGCTCACGACCGCGATCGCGGGCGGCCTGTTCTTCCTGCTCTGCGCGGCGGGCATCGGCTGGTGCGCCTTCATGTTCTGGCGACTGGAGTCGTGGGCGCGCGCGCCGCTGGTGCTCGTCCAGCTGATCGTGCTCGGTCTGGCCTGGAACCTGCGTGAGGACCTCGCGCTCGCGGGCGGACTGGCCCTGGTCGCGGTCGTCGCCCTCGTCGGCATCTTCGCGCCGCCGAGCATCGCGGCGCTCGAGGAGCGCTGAGCTAGTCCTCCTCCAGCGCCTTGCGGAGCTGGAGGAGCGAGCGGTTGAGCAACCGGGATACCTGCATCTGGGAGACTCCGAGCTCGGCGGCGATCTCGGTCTGGGTCTTGTTGCGGAAGAACTTCAGCATCAGCACCTGCTTCTCGTGTGCGGAGAGGCTGTCGAGCACGGGCTTGATCGACTCCCGCACCTCGACGTCGTCCAGGCGCAGGTCGTGGGCGGTCAGCGAGTCGAGCATCGGCGCGGTCTCGTCGCTCTCGGAGTCGAGGGACAGCGCTGCGTACGCATTGCTGGACTCCAGACCCTCGACGACGGTCTCGAGGCTGACCCCGAGCCGGGTGGCGAGGTCGCGGGCCGTGGGGGAGCGGCCGAGCTCCTGGGAGAGCTCGGCGGTGGCGTCGCGGAGGTTCTGCTGCAGGTCGCGAAGGCGGCGCGGCACGCTGACGGCCCACCGGCTGTCACGGAAGTAGCGCTTGATCTCGCCGAGGATCGTGGGTACTGCGTACGTCGAGAACTCCACGTCACGGGAGAGGTCGTAGCGGTCCACGGCGTTGAGGAGGCCCACGACGCCGACCTGGACGAGGTCCTCGTGCGGCTCGCCGCGGCCGTAGAACTGGGAGGCGCAGTATTCGACCAGCGCCATGTTGAGGTGGACCAGCTCGTCGCGAGCGGCGGTCCGTTCCGCGTCGGGCAGGTCCGGCCCGGCTAGGGCTCTGAAGAGCTCGCGGGAGCGCGCGCGGGCGTCATCCACCTCGCTGGTGCTCCTGGACCTCGACGACCGAATCGTCTCCTGCGCCATGTCAGCGCGCGGCTCCAAGCGGGGTCGCTCCCGCGACCAGGGAAATCCTGAGCTGATCACCGTCGGGGGTGGCGGTGACCTCCCTGGCCAGCGTGGTGAGCACCTGCCAGGCGAAGCTCTCCTCGTCGATCTCGGCCTCGGCGTCGCAGGTCGTGGTCACGGTGACCCCGATGGTGTCCTCGCCCAGGTCGAAGACGACGTCCAGGTCAGCGGCCTCCGCAGCGCACTCCAGGCAGATCGCCGCCGCCTCGCTGACCGCCATCCGCAGGTCCTCGATGTCCTCGAGTGTGAAGTCGAGGCGCGCGGCGAGTGCGGCGGTGGTCGTACGCAGCACGGAGACGTAAGCGCCTTCTGCGGGAAGGCGCAGCTCGACCTGGGGCATCTGGGTTTGTCAGTCCTTCTGTGGGAGTCCCGACGATTATGCAACGAGACCGGCCTCGCCGCGCTGTTAACGCACCACAGCCGCTCCGTGAACGGAGCGGCTGTGACGTACGGGCTGTGTCGAGAGGGGCTCAGGCCTTCTTGCCTTCAGATCCCGGCTGACGCAGTGATCTGGCTTCTCGCAAGTCGGCCTTCGTTCCTCAGGCCTTCTTGGTCGCCCAGAAGATCTCGGCGATCTCGTCGATCTTGGCGAGCAGCTTGTCGGCGACCTCGAGGTCGAGGGTGCCCTTGGTGCCGGAGGCGCCGGCGAGCTTGGTGGCCTCGTTGACGAGGGTGTGGAGCTGGGGGTAGGCCTCGAAGTGCGGGGGCTTGAAGTAGTCGGTCCACAGCACCCAGAGGTGTTCCTTGACCAGGTTGGAGCGCTGCTCCTTGATCACGATGGCGCGGGTGCGGAAGTCGGGGTCGTCGCTGTCCAGGGCCTTGGCGATGACGGCCTTGACGGACTCGGCCTCGATGCGGGCCTGGGCGGGGTCGTAGACGCCGCAGGGCAGGTCGCAGTGGGCCGAGACCTCGATCGTGGGAGCGAACAGACGCATGATGGTTCCTCTCGGTGGTGTGGTGGAGCGGCCGTCGGGGTCGACGGTCAGGAAGCCTTCTCGGGCAGGATGCGGCCGAGCGGGAGGGTGCTGACGGAGGGGCCGAGCGACCAGTAGTTCCGGTCGTGGTGCAGGAGCGGGTCGGCGGACTCGCCGAGGCTGACCGTGTCGACCTCGAGCAGCACCAGCCACGCCTCGCCGGCGGGGATGACGCGGGCCACGCGTCCGTAGAAGCTGGTCGCGGCGTCGTCCAGGACCGGCGGCTCCCCGTGCGGGAGCGTCCAGCCCTGTGCGACCGTGAATCGCGGCGCGGTCCGGTCGGCGAAGGCTGCGGCCACGTGGGCCTGGGACTCGGTCAGGACGTGCACCGCGAGACGGTCGCTCCCGGTGAGTGCCGGCCCGGACCGCCCGGACCGGGAGACCGAGAACGACAGCATCGGCGGGTTCGCGCTGACCGAGGCCACGCTCGACACGGTCGCCCCGACGGGTCCCGTCTCGGTCGAGGCGGCGACGATGGCCACGCCGGTGGGATATCGACGGAAGCCGGCCTTGAACTGGTCGGTGAGTGTGTCGCTCACACCCCCTCCTCTCTCTGTTGGCAGTGACGCTAAAACATCAAGTCCGGTTGAGGTCCAGCCATCCACGCTGTGATCGCCGACTCATCTGGTTGTCCGCGGCTGGGATCATGTGGAGTGGCGAGGGTGTGACTTGTTAGACTGGTTGCGCGCTTGTCATACAACTCGGGTGGGTGTGCCGCCGTACGCCGATTCCGGTTCTGTCGCCGATGCCGTCGATGGACGCCGCGCCCGCTACGACTTCGAAGGTTTGACCTCGGTCGCCTAACCTTCCCAAAGAACCGCTCTGCCTCACGATCTAAGGAGTCCCTTCGTGGACGTCTCCCCTCTCATCTGGTGGTTGACCATCGGCATCGCCAGCGCCGTGCTGCTCTTCGATGTGCTCGTCATCGGCCGGCGTCCGCACGAGCCTTCGCGTCGGGAGCTGATCGTCGCGCTGAGCGTCTACATCGGCCTGGCGATCCTGTTCGGCATCGGTGTCTTCGTGTTCTCCGGCCCGAAGTACGGCACGGAGTTCTTCGCGGGCTGGCTGACGGAGTACTCGCTGTCGGTCGACAACCTGTTCATCTTCATCATCATCATGTCGAAGTTCGCGGTGCCGAGGCAGTTCCAGCAGAAGGCGCTGCTGATCGGCATCATCTTGGCGCTGGTCTTCCGCGGCATCTTCATCGCCGTGGGCGCGGCGGCGATCGAGAACTTCAGCTGGGTCTTCTACCTGTTCGGCGCGTTCCTGATCTACACCGCGGTCAAGCTGGCCATGGAGGGCGGCGAGGACGAGGACGAGTACGAGGAGCCCGCCGTGGTGAAGTTCCTCGAACGCCACATCCCGCTCACCTCGAGCTGGGACAGCGCCAAGTTGTTCATCCGTGAGAACGGCAAGCGGATCGCGACCCCGATGTTCGTGGTGATCTGTGCCCTCGGCACCACCGACCTGCTGTTCGCGCTCGACTCGATCCCGGCGATCTACGGTCTGACCAACGAGGCCTACCTGGTCCTGACCGCCAACATCTTCGCGCTGATGGGTCTGCGTCAGCTCTACTTCCTCATCGGTGGTCTGCTGGAGCGGCTCGTCTACCTGTCCTACGGTCTGGCGATCCTGCTCGGGTTCATCGGTCTCAAGCTCGTCTTCCACGCGCTCCACGAGAACGAGCTGCCGTTCATCAACGGTGGCCACCACGTCGAGTGGGCCCCGGAGGTCTCCATCGAGGTCTCCCTCAGCGTGATCGTCGGCATCCTGGCGATCACCACCATCTTGAGCCTGCTGAAGTCGCGCAGCATGACCGAGAAGGAGCGCGACGACGCCACCGGTCCGCGCAGCATGTGACGCTTCGTCGACAGTCCCGCTGAGCCGGGACAACCCGCAGGCCCTCTCCGATCGGAGAGGGCCTGCGGGCGTTCTCGGGCAGCACTAGGGTGAGCCCATGACCGTGGCAGCCGCTCCCGGACCCCGCTGGCTCGGGGACGCCGGCCAGGTCGCGTTGGCCGCGGCGTTGGCGCTGGTGCTGCTGCCGGTCGGGTGGGCCTCGGTCGTCGACGGCGAGGTCAGCACGGCGTGGGAGATCGCGCTCCTGGTCGCGCTGGTGGCGCTTCACGCCGCCGTGGCCACCGCCCGGCGCTGGCCGTTGCCGTCGTACGCCGTCGGGGCACTGGCCGAGCTGGTGCTCGTGGCCGCGCCGGATCTGAGCGGGCCGACGGCCGAGGCGGCGGGAAGCGCCTACGGCCCGGTGCTGTTGCCCAGCAGCCTGTGCTTCTTCGTGCTGCTCTACGCCGTGAGTGCGCAGGACCGGCGACCGTGGCCGGGGATCGTGCTCGGCATCGGGCTGGTGGGATGCCTGCTGACCGTCGTACGTCTGTCACGGTTCGACGGCACCGGTCTGCAGGGGTGGACGTGGTGGCTGATGGTGGCCACCGCGACGGTGGCGGCCACGGTGGCGGCATGGGCGCTCGGCAGGTTCCGGGCGACCCGGGCCGCGTGGATCGACCAGCTCGCCGACCGCGCCGCCGCCGAGGAGCGCCAGCGCATCGCGCGCGAGATGCACGACGTGGTCGCGCACTCGCTCGCGGTCGTGGTCAGCCATGCCGAGGCCGGCCGGATGGTCGTCGGGCAGCAGCCGGAACGCGCCTCGGGCATCCTCGACACCATCGCGACCACGGGGCGGGAGGCGCTCATGGAGATGCGCGGGCTGCTCGGCGTTCTCGGCGGCGAGTCCTCGACCGAGCCGCAACCGGGGCTGGCCGACATCGACGACCTCGTCGAGCGGATGCGTGCGGCAGGGCTGACGGTCCGGCTCGAGGCGGACGAGCCCGGTCCGGTCGCGCCTGCCGTCGGGCTGACCGCCTACCGCGTCGTGCAGGAGGCGCTCACCAACGTCACCCGCCACGCAGGCTCGCGAGCCGTCGCGACGGTGTCGGTGACCCGCACCGCACGCCACCTCACGATCGAGGTCAGCGACGACGGCGTGGGAATCCAGCGCCCGCCCGGCCGCGGTCTGCGCGGGATGCACGAACGGGTGGCGGCGGTGGGCGGGACCCTCGAGGCCGGGCCGAGCGACGAGGGCTGGCGCGTGCGCGCCATGATGCCGCTATGAGCGAGCGTCAGCGAGCGACCATCGGCAACGTGAGCGAGCCGGAGACCCCAGAGACCCCGATCCGTGTCGCGATCGTCGACGACCAGGAGCTGATGCGCTCGGCGCTCCGGATGATGGTGGAGAGCCAGCCGGACCTCGAGCTCGCCGGGGAGGCGGCCGACGGTCACGAGGCGCTCGCCCTGGTGCGTACGAAGCGGGTCGACGTCGTCCTCATGGACCTGCGGATGCCCCGCCTCGACGGGATCCAGGCGACGGCCGCGATCACCGCGGAGCAGCCGGGCACGCGGGTGGTCGCGCTGACGACGTTCGATCTCGACGACTACGCGTTCCCGGCGATCCGGGCCGGGGCCAGCGGGTTCCTGCTCAAGGACGCCCGGGCCGAGGAGATCGTGGCCGCGATCCGCACCGTCCACGCAGGTCAAGCGGTGGTTGCGCCGTCGACGACGCGCCGTCTGCTGGAGCATGTGGCGACCGTGCCGGCCCCTGACAGCGGTCGGGTCGCCGACATCCGGGCAACCCTCACACCGCGTGAGCTCGACATGCTCCTCGAGCTCGCCACCGGCGACAGCAACGCCGAGATCGCCCGCCGCGTCCACCTCTCCGAGGCGACGGTGAAGACCCATGTCGGCCACGTGCTCGCCAAGCTCGGACTGCGCGACCGGGTGCAGGCGGTCGTGCTGGCGTACGAGACGGGGCTGGTCGGTCCCCGGAGCTGAGTCTCATCCCAGAGGTTGAGAGGCCCGCGACCTGAGGGCGACGAACCGCCGGCGCGCGCGGACCAGTGTGGAGACATGACCACACACGCACCCATCAGACTCAGCCCGATCCGGACGGGCCCGATACCGTCGGGCGCCTACTCCTGCCAGTCCTGGCGCATCCACGAGATCACCCACGACTTCGAGCTCGAGGACGTCTGGGCCCTCCCGGTCCAGGGCGGACCCGACGACTTCCGCGCCTTCGTCGAGGCGATGATGAGCAGCGACGACCGCGACTTCCCGGCGGCGTACCGCCTCCTCTTCGCGGTCCGCTGGGCGCTCGGCCGGATGCTCGGCGCCGACGAGGACGAGCACGGCCTCGGCCGCCGCGTCGCCCCGCTGCGCGACCGGCTGCCGGATGACCTCCGTGACCACCCCGCGCCGGCGCGCGACGACAGCCCGTTCCAGCCGCTCTACCTGACCGATCGGGAGTACGCCGCAGAGATCGCCAACCGCACGATGCACGGTGTCCTGCACCTCGGCTGGGTCGAGGACGAGAGCTCGCCCGACGGGTACAGCGCGCAGATGAGCGTGCTGGTGCGGCCCAACGGGATGCTCGGAGACGCCTACATGAGGTTCATCAAGCCGTTCCGCTACCTCGTCGTCTACCCGGCGCTGCTGCGCACGGTCGGCCGGCGCTGGGAGACCGCTCAGGGGGTGACGACCCGATGAGCACCACGATGGAACGTACGCACCCACGATCGTCCGTACGCCGCGCCGCGCCCTGGCTGGCCGGTGCCTGGGCGCTCGCCTTCGGTGCGCTGTCCGGGCTCGCGCTCCTGGGCCGGATCCCCGACCCGTGGGCGCCCGAGGCGGCCTCGCCGCTCGGCGGCCTCAGTGGCACCCAGATGTCTTGGATGGTGACCCTCGCCGCGCTCCTGGTGCTTGCTGCCGGGGTGATGGGAGCTGTCGGCCGGGGGCCGATCGCGCAGCGGCGTGCCGGCTGGCTGCTGGTCGTGGTCGGTCTCGTGGTCGCGCTGGTCGTCTCCGACGTACGCGCGCTGTCGTTCCTCGGCTATCTGCCGCAGACGCTGCTCGCGCTCGTCGGCCTCGGACCGGCCGCGGGACACCTGAGCTGGGACGTCACGCTCGACTCGGGCACGGCCCTCGCGCACGCGGTCGGCGGACTGGCCACCGTGGTCGCCGGGGTCGGCCTGCTGGAGCGGGCCGAACCGGACGGCCGGATCGACTGGGGCCGCTGGGCGCGCTGGGGGCGCCCGGCAGTCGCGGTCGCGGTCGTCGTACCTCTCCTCTACGCCGTCACCCGGCTCGCCTGGGCGGTGGGCCTGCCGCTCGGGGTCAGGCAGGAGATGCTGGACGAGCTCGGCTCGGGGAGGTGGGCCGGCCTCGGCCTGGCGCTCTTCGCGGTCGTCGGGGCCCTGCTGACCTGGGGGTTGTCGGCCCGTTGGGGCGAGGTCTTCTGGTCGTGGGTGCCCCGGGTGGGCGGCCGTCCGGTCCCGGTCGGGATGGCCCTGGTGCCCGGCATCCTGGTCGCCGCCGCCGTCACCTCCGCCGGGCTGTCCTTCTGGCGGATGGTGTTCGCCGGCGACCTGTGGACGGTCCCCGGTGCCACCTCGGACTGGGCGGCTTGGGCCCCGGAGATGCTGTGGCCGCTGTGGGGCGTCGCGCTCGCCGTCGCCTGCCTCGCCTACCTGGGAAGGCGAACTGCGGCCCGCGGATGACGTACGGATCCCGCTTGACCTGGAATCACCCCAGGTCAAGCGGGATCGATGGGTTCAGCCGGTGACCGCGAGCTCGCCGAGCTCGGACCACTCCTGTCCCGGGACGTTGGTGTTGACGATCCGCGGCGTCTCGGCGAGATGGCGCGGGAGGTCGGCCTGGGCCTGCTTGAAATGGGCTGAGGTGACGTGGGCGGCGCCGGCGTCGTCGTCGGCGAAGGCCTCGAGCAGGAAGTACTCGTTCGGGTCGTCGAGGCTGCGAGCCCAGTCGAACCAGAGGTTGCCGGGCTCGGCCCGGGTGGCCTCGGTGAACTCGCCGGAGATGGCCGGCCAGTCCTCGGCGTACTCCGGCTTGATGCGGAAGCGGGCGGCGATGAAGATCATCGGGTTCTCCTTCGTCTGGATGGGATCGATATCGTGCGGCGGCGATCAGGGCTGGGCGGCGCGGACCGGCTGCCCGGGTCGTTCGACCGCTGCCTGGATCCGGCGCCCGGCGATGTCCGAGAGCCACCCGAGCCCGGCCCCGACCACCAGCGCGATCAGCGTGCCGCTGAGGTCGAACGAGGTGCCGAAGATGACTGCCGTGCCGGCGAAGGCGCCGGGGATGAAGGACAGCAGGGCGACCGCCGCCTGCAGGCACAGGATGAACGCGACGACCGTGACCACCAGGGCCACCGCGCCGGTGAAGGTGGCGTACGTCAGCACCAGGCTCGCTCCGTACCCCCACAGTGCGCCGGCGAGGTTGGCCGCGAGACCTTTCTGGAAGCCTTCACGTCCACCTCCTGCGGCGAAGTAGCAGGCCCAGGCGACGAACCCGACCCAGGTGATGAGCGCGAGCTCGATGCTCACCTGGGTCCAGATGCCCGCGAGCACGCCGACCGAGATGCCGATTCCGAGGAGCTTCTTCATGTCGTCGCCTCCTCAGGGGACCAGGATCGCGCGGCCGCGGACGCGGCCGGCGTCGAGGTCGGAGATGGCGGACTGGAAGTCGTCGAGGGCGTACTTCTGGGTGTGCAGCGTGACGGCCCCGCGGGCGGCGAGCGCCATCAGGTCGCACAGGTCGTTGTAGGACCCGACCAGGTTGCCGATGAAGTTGATCTCGGCCGAGATGATGTCGATGGTCGGCACATCGATGTTCTCGCCGTAGCCGACGACGTGGTAGTCGCCCGCCTGGCGAAGCATCCGGACACCTTCCGCGGTCGCACCGCCCTCGCCGACGAAGTCGACGAGGACCTCGGCGCCGGCACCGGAGGTCAGCTCCAGCACCTGATCGACCTGGGTGCCCTCGGCGACGACGCCGTGGTCGGCGCCGATGTCGAGGGCGAGCTTCACCGCGTCGGGGTTGCGGTCCACGACGATCAGCTCGGCCGGGCTGAGGGCCTTGAGGACCTGGATGCCGATGTGGCCGAGTCCGCCGGCACCGATGACCACGCACTTGTCGCGCGGGGTCAGCCGCCGGGCCGCCTTGGCGGCCGCGTGGTAGGCGGTCAGGCCGGCGTCGGCCAGGGCGGCCACATCAGCCGGCTCCAGGGAGTCGTCGATCTTCACCACCGAGCGCGCGGACGTCTTAAGGTACTCCGCGTAGCCGCCGTTGGTGTCGATGCCGGGGAACTGGTTGAGCTCGCAGTGCACGTCGTCGCCCGAGCGGCAGGCGCGGCACAGGCCGCAGGTGATCAGCGGGTGCAGGATCACCTTGTCGCCCTCGGCGACGTTGGTGACGGCGTCACCGACCGCATGCACCCACCCGGCGTTCTCGTGGCCGATCGTGTAGGGCAGCGTGACGCCGGACTTCTCCTCCCACTGTCCCTCCAGGATGTGCAGGTCTGTGCGGCACACGCCGGCGCCGCCGATCCTGACGACGACGTCGAACGGGCCGGTCGGCTCGGGGGCCGGGACCTCGGACATCGCCAGCGGCTGGTGGTAGCCGACCACCTGGACAGCTCGCATGGTGCTCATGATGATGCTCCTTCTCGATGCAGGTCGGTCAGGGGTACGAAGGCGGGCGAGGTGACCTCCTCGCCGTAGCGCGTCGCCAGCAGGCCACGGCAGAAGTGCGCGTTCCCGTCGATCGAGATCCGGGTCGAACGCGCCCTCCGCAACGCCAGCGGGATGTCGCCGGGTCGCTCGTTGTCGTGGTCGACCAGGACGTACGCCTCCGGCAGGTCGGGCAGCCCGAGGACCGCCCGGCGTCGCCGGAGCGAGGCGGTGAAGTCGTCGTCGGGCAGGTCCTCGAGACGGACCTCGCCCACGGCGTCCTCGGCCAGTTCCGGCTGCCCCCGCAACAGTCGGGTCAGGCAGCGCTCGAGCGCCGCCGTGTGAGCCTTGCGATGGAACGTGGTCCGCAGCTCGNCCCCCCGGCGACCCTTTCCCCCGCGAAAGGACCGCCAGTGGAAGGCTAGGAGCCGAGGAGCCCGATCGAGATCACCTGCCGGACCGCATCACTCCGCGATGTGACGCCCAGCTTCCGGTAGATCGAGGCGACCTGCGAGCTGACGGTGTTGCGGGAGACGAACAGTCGCTCGCCGATCTCGCCGATGGTGAGGTGGGTCTGGAGGTAGGGCAGCAGGCGCAGCTCGGCCGGGCTCAGGGGCGGCCTTCCAGCGGTGGTGCGTTCTGAGGAGTTGATCCTGGCACGCAGCCTCGCGGCCTGGTCGACCAGCACCCCGAGATCCGGTCGGCGCTGCAGCACGTCGTCGATCTCGCGCAGCAGGTGCCGGGCGGACGTCTGGTCGCCGCGTGCCCAGAACACCTTGGCCAGCTGGAGGCGGCTACGCACGGCCAGGTACGGCAGCACGTACGTGCAGGACGGACGCGCACGCATGGCCCGCGTCAGCTGCCGGTCCACCTCACCGAGATTCCCGTCGTGCAACCCGAGCCGGGCAGCGGCCGCGAACGCGAGGACGCTCATCGCGTAGTCGTACATCCGGTGCTTCTCGACGACGGCGAGGGCGACGGCGACCCGCTCCGCCGCCTCGTCCCATCTTCCGTGCTCCATCGCCAACAGCGCGAGCTCGGCCTGAGCGTTGACGATGGTGTCGGTGTTGCCGAGCTCGGCTCCGGCGGTGGAGCTCTCGGCGAACAGCGCGGCGGCCCTTTCGACGTCCCCCAAGAGCAGATGCGCCTCGGCAGCCTCGGCCAGGGCCGTGTCGCGCCAGGGGCTCCACGGCGGTTCCTGGACCATGGCGAGGTCGGCATCACGCATCATCGCCGCGGGTCCCGCCGGGCACATCGCGGCCCGCAACATGGCGCGCGCCGACTCGAACGATGCGGTGCCGTCCATCGGCACCCAGTCGTACTCCGCAGCCTCTGCCACGGCAGCCCAGCGCTGCGCCCCGAGGGGGTCGCCACCCAGGACGTCCATCCAGGCGGCCAGCACGGCCAACGGAGGGTGTTCCTCGATGGCCGAGTCACCGAGCACGGACAGCCACCGCCTAGCGGTCGACATCTGCCCGGCGCTGTAGGTCGGCAGCACCAGCTGCGTCGCGATCTGGACGCACCGATCACGCTCGGGCGTGTTCAGCAGGTGCTCGAGGGCCACCGCCGAAGACTCGTTGGCCTCGAACCAGTCGGCGGCCCGCAGGTGCAGCTTCGCGACGACCTCGGGTTCGACCCGACGCAGCTCTCCGAGCAGGAACTCTCGATACAGCGGGTGATAGCGGTACCACTTCCGCCGCCGGTCGAGCGGGAGCAGGAACGAGTTGGATCCCTCGAGCGCGAGAAGCCGATCCTGACCGTCGGTATCCCCCGACAGCGCATCGCAGAGGGAGCCACAGAGCCGGTCGAGCACAGCGGTACGCCGCAGGAACCGTTGCGTCGCCTCGTCCTGCTGGCTCAGCGACTCCCGGTACAAGTAGTCGGCCACGTACCGGTCGTCGCCGGAGATGCTCGACACGTCCTGCCTCGTGTCCCTGGCGATCATCGCCGCCAGGTGCAGGCCGGCCGCCCAACCCTCCGTCCGTTCGGTCACCACCGTCGCCTGCTCACGCGTGAGCGGCACCTGTGCCGCGGTGAAGATCTGCTCGGCACCCGTCACGTCCAGCGCCAGGTCGGGTCCCAGCACGTCGAGGACCGCGCCGGTGGCGCGCAGCCGAGCCAGGTGCGGCTGCTCGACCCGGCTCGCCGACACCAGCTGGGAGCCGATCGGGACACCGGAGATGACCACGCTCAACACATCGTGGCAGGCCGAGGAGTGCAGCTCATGCAGGTCATCCACCATCAGCACGAAAGGTTCCGGACTTCGGCTGAGGGCGGCGGCCAGGCGCGGTGCGGCGCGTCCCAGCGGAGAGACGCCCAGACCGCTCACGTCGGCGACCACGCCCTGCTGATCCGGCACGGCCCGCGCGTACGCCGAGGCGAGCAGCACGAGGAGGGCGCTGGAGTCGTCGTCCTGGCGGTCGAGTGACACCCAACCGACCGGGCGGTCCTCGGCCTGTGCCCACTGCGCCAGGAGTGTGGACTTGCCGTAGCCGGCGGGCGCGGTGATTCCGACCGACGGTGCGCCGCTGCTCCGGGCCGCCTCGATCAGAGGGGCCCTGCTCACCAGTCTGAGCGGCAGCTCGGGAACCGAAAGCTTGACGTCCAGCAGAACTTCGTCGAGCCCGGCAGCCGTTCGCGCGGCTTCGCCAGCGTCTTCCACCATTCGCACGCTAGAGATCCGGGCAGCCCGACGTCTCATCCCTGACGGATGACTTGTCGGTGGACCCGGCGCGGTCCCGGCCACCTTCTCAGTCCTGCGGCCCCCACCTTTCACACAATGAGAATGATTCGCCGACAGGTCCTGGCGACCAGATTGAGATCGTCCGTTCATTTCACGACCCGACATCGAGTCCCTCGTGGTCGGCGGCAACCCAAGGAGCGTCCCGTCATGACCGAACAGACCCCATTGAACGATGAGACCACCTGGCAGGCGCAGGAACCGCCGCCCAGTGGCTGGGCGACCGGCTTCATCATGTTCGCCGGCGTGATGATGATCATGGCCGGCAGCTTCCAGGCCTTCGCCGGCCTGGTCGCCATCTTCGAGAACGAGTTCTACGTCACGACCCCCAACTATCTGCTCCAGCTCGACGCCACCAGCTGGGGCTGGATCCACCTGCTGCTGGGACTGCTCGTGGTGCTCGCGGGCTTCGCTGTGCTCAACGGCATGGTCTGGGGTCGCATCATCGGAGTCGCCCTGGCCGTACTGAGTGCCTTCGCCAACTTCGCGTTCATCCCCTACTCGCCGTTCTGGTCGACGCTGATCATCGCCGTCGACATCTTCGTCATCTGGGCGCTGACGGTGCACGGGCGCGACATCACCCGCTGACCTGGCCACCGGTTTCGTCCGCTTCGGGTGAGGTCTCAGACCGACCCGCCAGACAACCTGGGGACTTGCCTGGTTCGAAGCCACTCGCAAGACCACCGAAGGGGTGCCAAGTCATGTCGAACGACGCGTCCAGTGCAGCACGCGAACCCCGAGAACCCACCGACGACCCCATGACCACCGCCGCCGACCGACCTTCACGTGGCCGCTCGATCGCGGCGGTGATCTGCCTGGTACTGGCCGGGTTGTTGACCACGCCGGCCGCGGTTGCCTACTGGGGGCAGCGCACATTGAACGACGCCGAGCGGTACGTCGAGACCGTCGGCCCTCTGATCGAGTCCCCCGAGGTGCAGGACGTGATCGCGACCCGGGTCACCGGGGCGATCCAGCAGCAGGTCGACATCGAGGCGATGCTCAACACCGTGTTCGCCGGCGTGATCGACGACAAGCCGCGCCTGCAGCAGCTCGTGGCGCCTCTCGCCGCTGCCATCAACGGTCTGGTGGAGCGCGAGGTCCGCGCGTTCATCGCCTCCGACGAGTTCGCCGACATCTGGGTCCTGGTCAACACCAGAGCCCAGCAGACCCTCCAGCGAATCCTGAACGGCGACGACTCCGGTGCCGTTTCGCTCCAGGGCGAAGAGGTGGTGCTCGAGGTCGACGAGGTCATCGAACGGGTCAAGGAGCGACTCGTCGCCCGGGGTCTGACCATCGTCGAGAACCTGCCCATCCCCGAGACCGACCGTCAGATCGTGCTGATGGAGGCACCCCAGCTCAGGCAGGTGCGCACGATCTACGCGTTCTCGAACCCGGTGGCCCAGTGGCTCCTTCCCGTGGTCGGGGTCCTGTTCCTGGCCGCCTTGGTGCTGGCCCGGCGCCGGCCACGGATGGCGGTGTGGATCGGGGCGATCGTGGCTGCCAACGCTCTACTGCTGGCGTGGGCGCTGTCCATCGGGCAGCAGATGTTCATCAACGCGCTCGCCGGCACCGATTTCGGGCCGGCGAGCAGGGTCTTCTTCGACACCCTGCTCGCCTACCTCGACCGCGGCCAGCAGGTGGTCCTGTGGCTCGGTCTGGTGATCGTGCTCGCTGGCTGGTTCGCCGGTTCCAACAGGTACGGCACCACCGCGCGTACGACCATCGGCGGGGGTCTCGAGAGCGTCGGCGCTCGCCTGGGGGATGGCCCCGTCGGAGGAGCGGGCCGCTGGGTCGCCGCCAACGTGACCTGGCTGCGAGTCGCCGTGGTGGTGTTGGGCGGCGTGGTCCTGCTCTGGGGCAACGACGTCACGATGGACCGACTCTGGTGGTCCCTGGCTCTGGTGCTCGGCCTGCTGGTCGTTCTCCAGGTTCTGGTCGGAGCCGGCCGGCCCAGGGAGCCAACCGCCTCCCTGGGCTCCAGCCCGGTTACCTAGGGCACGTGGTGACCTCGAACGGTCACCCGTTGCCCCACGCCCGCTCGATGACGTCGATCACCTTGGGCCGCAGGTCGCTGGCCGCGATCACCTCGTCGACCGAGCCGACCTCGACGGCGCGGTGGATGTCGTGCACGTCGTCGAACTCGGCCGCGACCTCGGCGATCTTGTCCGCCCGCAGCTGGGCGCGGAGCTCGGCCAGCTCGACGACGAGCTCGCCGCGCTCCCCGTCCTCGGCGTGGTCGATGCGCTCCTCGAGCGCGGCGACCCGCGGGTCCGCCGCCGCCCGCTTGGAGACCTCCGCAGCGAACACGACGGCCGCCGCAGGAGCACCACCGAGCACCGAGGCGTACGAGCCCTCGATGGCGAGCACCGTCATCGACGGGTTCAGGTGCTTGGAGAACACCACGAACGCACCCCCGTGGTAGCGGGAGATGACGCAGAAGACGATCGGGCCCTGGAAGTTGACGACCGCGCGGCCGATCTCGGCGCCGTACTCGAGCTGCAGGTTGCGCATCGACTCCGGGGAGCCGTCGAAGCCGGACAGGTTGGCGAGCACCACCAGCGGTCGGTTGCCCGATGCCGCGTTGATCGCGCGCGCGACCTTCTTCGACGACCGCGGGAACAGGGTGCCCGCGGTGTAGGTGTCCGGACCGTCGGTGGGAGGGAAGCCGGCGCGCGGCACCGGCTTGGACTCGATGCCGACCAGGCTGACCGGGTAGCCGCCGATCCTGGTGTCGACGACCACGGCGGTGTCGGCATCGGCCATGCCGGCCCACCGCTCGAGCATCTCGTGGTCGGCGTCGGCCAGCGCCCGCATCACCGTGCGGATGTCGAAGGGTCGCTTGCGGTCGGGGTTGTGCTCGGCCGAGAAGATCTCGCCGACCGTGGCGAAGTCACCCGCGTGCGGGAACGACGACACGTCGCGGTCGGTCGGGTCGGCCGTCGGCGCGCGGCGCGGCCCGGTCTCGCCGGGGACCACGTAGCTGTGCTCGTAGTGCGCCATGAGCACCCGGAAGGCGCCGGCCAGGTCGGGCACCCAGTACTGCGCCTGCCCGTTCGGGCCCATCACCCGGTCGTAGCCGCCGATGCCGTGGTTGTCCTCGGCGGACACACCGCCGGAGAAGTCGAGCGACTGCTTGCCGGTCAGCACCATCGCGCTGTCCGGGGTCATCACCAGGATGCCCTTGGTGTGCATCAGCATCGTCGCTTCGGCGTTCCAGTACGGCTGGGCGCCGACGTTGATCCCGGCGACGACGATGTTGATCTCGCCGCCGTCCTGGGTGAACTGGACGATCCGGCGCAGCGCGGCCGCGACCCAGTCCATGTTCTCGGTGCCGCTCTCCATCGAGATCCGCGCACCGGCCGACACCGCGAACCACTCGACCGGAATCTCCATCCGCTCGGCGAGGTCGATGGCCGCGATCACCCGGGCGCACTCGGGCTCCGAGAGCGCCCCGAGCGACTTGAGCGGGTCACCGCAGAGCACGACGCGGCTGATGCCGTCAGGGTAGAGAGTGCTCGGCGTGGTCACGACGGCGACGATGATGCCGGCGCTGTTGAGTCCAGGAGCACGATCGACGGGTACGAGTACGCCGTCGGCGTCGAGGTCGTGCTCGACGACCGTGCCGCTCCCGGCCAGGGCGCGCTGGAGCTCGTAGGGGTAGACGAGGCCACGGCGTCGGGCGCGCAGCACCTTGGCGGCGTACTCGTCCATCGGGGCGAGCGGTTCGGTGGGCGGTTCGATGACGTCGGCCACCACACCAGCACCTGGCTTGGCGTGGAAGCGGATGGCCAGCGGGGTCGGGGCGTCGCCGTCCCGTCCGGCCACACGGCCCTGCGCGAGCACCTCCTCGATCCCGGCGCCCTCGCTGAGCGGTGTGATCTTGCTCTGCAGCGCGGTGATCTGGTCGAGGTCCGCCTCGACGACCGGCCACACCGTCACCCACACGTGGTTGACGTCGAGCTTGGTGCCCTCGCGGCCTCGGGCGGTGCGTACGCGGCGGATCGCCTCGAGGCAGTTCTCCACGGCACGCTCGACGTGCGGCAGCGCGATCACGCGGCCCTCGTCGTCGCGGACCACGGCGAGCTGGCGGGCCTGGGCGGCCGCGACGAGCCGGCGGTCGGCCGGGTTGGCCCGGGCGACGCACTCGTAGAGAAGGACGTCGTCGGGTGCAGCGAGCCGGGTGACGTCGAACTCGCTGAGGCGCCACAGGTTGAGCCTGCGACCGACCATCGGGTGCATGCCCCGGACCAGTGTGTCCTCGACCAGCTCGGCTGTCGGGATGTGAGGGGCGCCGTCTGCGTGGTGGCGGTAGGTGAAGTAGTCGATCGGCTGTGGCGCGGCATGGCAGACCGCGACCGAGACGCGGCGGGCGCGGCGGGCGAACTCCTGCCCGGCGAGCATCTTGGCGATCTCGGTCGAGGCGAGGTCCGGATCGGTGGGCGCGTCGGTCCAGCGCAGGTAGATCTCGACGACGTCGTCGTGGTCTGAGCTGAGCGCCGAGGTGATGGCGGCACCGAGCGGGCCGTCGGGCTGGGCGAGCTCCGTGACGTCGCCGATGGTGGACACCACGCGGGTCGCGCCCTTCTCGTCCGTGGCGTACTCGGCGTGCGCGACCGGGCGTCCGCCGTCATCGTCCGTGCCGGTGCCGGTGACGGTCAGGTCGTGCAGGTGGTAGTCGCGGTAGTGGCGCCGGATCAGCACCTCCAACAGCGGCTCGGTCTCGGGAAGTCCCTCGATCAGCCGGTCCCGGAGGAAGCCGACCAGCGGCTCGGGGACAGCCGCCAGCGCGTCGATCCGGGCGGCCCGGTCCGGGGCGTCCGGGTCGGTGAGGGCGGCGACCTCGGCCGGCACACCCTCCAGCACCGCGCGGCGCTCGTCGTCGACCAGCGGCTGGTCGAACCAGCCGAACCGCACCGAGCGGGCCAGGTCGCCGACCACGGCGAACCGGAGCTGCGTGGCGCGCACGATCCGCTCAAGCAGCGCGCGGACCGCGGCGGCGTCCTCCGTCGCCGGCGGCGGGTCGCCGAGCCAGCGCTGCAGCACCCCGATCGCGACGTCGACGTCGGAGGGATGCTGCTGGGCGAGGAAGATGCGGAACACGGCACGCTCGAGCTCCGGCGTACGTTCGAGGTCGGAGACCCCGTAGTGCGCGAGCACCCGCAGCAGCTTGTCGCGGAAGTGGTCCGGGAGCGCGCCCCGGTCGGGGTCGAGGCTGCGCAGGTAGGTGTGGAAGTACTCCCGCGAGCTGTGCACGCGCAGCTCGGTGGACGGCTCGTCACCGGCCGGGCGGTTGCGGCTGAGCTCGGCGAAGTCGGTGAACAGGGTCAGCAGGTCCATCTCGGTGCGGAGGGTGTCCGCGGGCGCGCCGGTGGAGCGAGAGGCCAGATGGGCGGCGAGCAACGCCGGGCGCTGGTCCTCCTCGACGTCGTAGCCGAGCAGCAGGCTGCTCAGGTCGTCCAGCGCACCGTTGCTGCGGCCGGGCTCGGTGGTGGGCACGGGCAGATCGAGGTCGGCCAGGGTGGCGGTTGTCGCCTCGCCCTCGGCCTCGCCGGTCGGCTCGAGGCGCAGCAGCGGCGCCGCGGTCTCTACCTGACTCCCGACCCGGACCAGCAGCTCCTTGACCCGGCCGGTGAACGGCGCGGTCAGCGCGGTCTCCATCTTCATCGACTCGAGCACCAGCACGGGGTGACCGGCTGCCACCTCGTCGCCGACGGCGAGCGGGGTGGACACGACGAGCGCCGGCGCGGGCGCGCGGACCATGCCGCCCTCGTCGCGGCTGACCCGGTGCATCACGTCGTCGACCTCGACCAGATGGACGGGGCCGTGGGTGGCGGTCACCAGCCGGTAGCGGTGGCCGTCGACGGTGAGCCGGCCGTGCACCTCGTCGATCCGGTCGAGGGTGGCGGTGAGGGTGCGCCGCTCGCCGCCGGCCGTGATGGTGACCTGGTAGCGGGCGGGTCCGGACTGCCGCACGGTCAGGGCGTACGTCGCCCCGCGTAGCTTGAGCTCGATGGTGCGGGCAGGGTCGTGCTGGATCTGGGGGCGGCCGCCCTGGGCGGTCTGGAGCATGCGGGCGATCTCGCCGCGCTCGGCCTCGTCGTACCCCTCGATCGCGGCGGCGACGAGCGCGACGCCGGCGTGCCGGGCCGCCTGGAGCCGTCCCTCGCCGCGCACCCGGTCGATCCACCCGGTGTCGGCCCAGGCCGGGCTGCCGGTGGTGACCTCGGGCTGGTCGAGGAGGTCGAGGATGAAGCTCTTGTTGGTCGCGCCGCCGTCGATGATGACGGTGGTCTCCCCCATCGCCCGGCGCAGTCGCGCCAGGGCCTGCTCACGGTCGGCGCCCCAGGCGATCACCTTGGCGATCATCGAGTCGAAGTCGGCCGGGATGGTGTCGCCCTCGGCCACGCCGGTGTCGACCCGGATGCCGGGGCCGGCGGGGAACTCGAGGCGGCTGATCCGGCCCGGAGCGGGCGCGAAGTCGCGGTCCGGGTCCTCGGCGTTGAGCCGGGCCTCCACCGCATGGCCGCGCTCGACCGGCCGGTCGCCGGTGAGCGGTACGCCGGAAGCGACCTGGATCTGCAGCGCGACCAGGTCGGTGCCGGTCACGGCCTCGGTGATGGGGTGCTCGACCTGGAGGCGGGTGTTGACCTCGAGGAAGGCGAACGTCTTCTCGCCCGGGTGGTAGAGGAACTCGACGGTGCCGGCTCCGGCGTAGCCCACCGCAGTGGCGAGCCGCTCGGCGGACGCCTTGAGCTCGGCGGCCTGGGCCTCGCTCAGCAGCGGGGAGGACGACTCCTCGATCACCTTCTGGTTGCGCCGCTGCACGGAGCAGTCGCGTACGCCGATCGCCCAGGAGGTGCCCTGACCGTCGGCGATGACCTGGACCTCGACATGGCGGGCATCGGTGACCAGCTTCTCGAGGAAGACGACGCCGCTGCCGAACGCCCGCTCCGCCTCGTCCCGGGTTCGCTGGTACGCCTCGGCGAGCTCGGCACCGGAGGTGACCTTCCGGATGCCGCGGCCGCCGCCACCGGCGGTGGCCTTGAGCATGAGCGGGTAGCCGATCTCCTCGGCGCTGGCCAGTGCCGACTCGAGGTCGTCGACGCCGCCGCGACTCCAGGGAGCGACCGGGACGCCGACCTCCTCGGCGATCAGCTTCGAGCCGATCTTGTCGCCCAGCTTCCGCATCGCCTCGGCGCTGGGGCCGATGAAGGTGACGCCCAGCCGGTCGCAGAGCTCGGCGAAGGCGGGATCCTCGGCGACGAAGCCCCAGCCGACCCAGGCGGCATCCGCCCGGGAGGCGACCAGCGCCTGCTCGAGCACGGCGAGATCGAGGTAGGGGCGATCCGCGGCGGCGCCGAGCAAGTAGGCCTCGTCGGCCTCGCGTACGAACGCCGACCCGGCGTCGACGTCGGTGTGCAGCGCGATGGTGCGGATCGTCCCTTCGGACGTATCCCGCGCGTTGAGGTCGCGGACGGCATGGATCAGACGCATCGCGGCTTCGCCGCGGTTGACGATGGCTATTCGAGAGACCTGTGGCACGGTGCAGACCCTTTCATCTGGCGTCGCTCCTGTGACCGCTCGACTCCGACAGGCTTCGCCGGGATTCCTTGTGGGTCCTTCCCAAGCGAGACGGGTCGACCGGCGTCCCTACAGCGTTCGGCGGGCGCCGTTGACCTTCTGCCGAAGCCAGGCGGGGATGCGATCCTCGTCACGTGGGAAGGTCTCGAGATCGAGGGCGTACAGCCCTGGGTGCGCGGGCCAGCGCCAGACGGGTTCGTCGTCGTAGTTGAACGCGACGTTCGTCGTCGGCGTCTCGCCGCCCTCGCACGCGATGGTCCAGCGCGCGGAGAACCAGGCGCCGCGGCCGGGCTCGTACATCACCCGCCTGAGCTCGTCGGTCAGCGCGAGGATCGTGTCGGGCGGCCGGGCGTGGGCGAGGCTGCCGTCCGGCCGGTGCACATCGACGCGCCCGGTGAAGAACATGGACAGGTTGCGGTGGTTGAAGACCAACGTGGACCAGTCGCCCTCTACCTCGTCAGCGAGGTGGAGGGCGATCTCGTCGATGAGCTGTTCCTGTCTGACCACAGGAGGAACGGTCATGCCCATCAACCTACTACCGCTGTCGACAGCATTTCGAAACTCCGTTTCACGGAGCCGGCACGGATGTGTTGTTTCCGACATACGACGGCTCCGTGAGTTCCTCGTGACGCAGTGAACGCGGAGCGCCGTCGACGGCTAGGTTGAGCAGGTGACTCGGAACCCGCGACAGTCCCTGGATCGCTCGGTGCTGCGGCTGGGCGCCCGTGTCCGGGAGCTGCGCAAGGCGCAGGGGATGACGCTGGTCCAGCTCGCCGAGGCGACCGACCTGTCGCACCCGTTCCTGAGCCAGATCGAGCGCGGGATGGCCCGCCCCTCGATGTCGTCGCTGTTCCGGATCGCCGAGACGCTGGGCACGACCCAGCAGGGGCTGCTCGCGGACAGCGTCGAGAGTGCCTCCGCCGGCCCCGCGGCGGTCGTACGCCGCTCCGACCCCGGCACCGCGGAGGCGTCCAACGGCATGGTGCAGGCACTGGTCGCCGGGGCCGACCACGCCTTCATCCCGATGGAGTTCGCCGGGGACGAGCCGACCTGGGACCGCTACTGGCAGCACGAGGAGGACGAGTTCGTCTACGTGGTCGGCGGGACCCTTCGGATCGACCTGGACGGCGAGGAGCAGGTCATGGAGACCGCCGACTCGGTCTACATCCCCGGCGGCGTACGGCACCGGTGGGCCAGCGCCGACGGCGAGCTCTTCCGGCTGCTGGTGGTCAAGGAGCAGCGCAGGCGCTGAGCCGCCCCAGATCCGCGACGATCTCGCGCTCGTCGGCGGTGGCGAGCACCCCGTCGCGTACGACGACCCGGCCGGCCACGACCACGTGCCGCGGACGCCGCCCGGGCGAGGCCCACAGCAGGCCGGCGACCGGGTCGTGGACGCCGGCGTCGGCGACCCCGGAGACGTCCCAGACGCACAGATCCGTCCCCGAACCCAGCCCCGGTCGGCCGAGGCCGGCCGCTGAGCCGGTGGTCGCCATCGCGAGCACGTCGTCGGCCGCCAGCGGAGGACCGACCAGCGGCGCCACCTGCATGGCGAGACGGGCATCGGCGAGCAGGTGGCCGGCGTCGTTGCTGCCGCCGCCGCTGGTGCCGAGCCCGACCTCGACCCCGGCCGCGCGGAGGGCGGCGACCGGCGCGATCCCCCACCCCATCGGCAGGTCGCAGCCGGGCGCATGGGTGGCACTGACCCCGGCCGCGCTCAGCCTCCGGATCTCGTCCGGCGTCACGTCGCACAGATGGGCCAGGGTCACGTCGGGCGCGAGCCAGCCCCACTCCTCCAGCAGGTCGATCGGACGGCGGCCGTAGCGCTCGGCCGCGATCGCGACGTCGACCTGCTCGTTGGCCTGGGTACGCCGCCGCAGCCCGCGCCGGGCAGCCACCTCCCCCATCAGCCGGAAGGTCGGCTCCGGATCGGAGTGCACCCCGGCCGGCCCGACCGCGACCTGCAGCATGCCGTCGGCGCTCACCCCGCCGGGCGCATCCCCCACCAGCGCCTCCGCGACCAGGTCGGCGCTGTGCGCCGCGGTCTCGGGGTCGTCCCGGGCGGCACCGCGGACGAAGACCAGGCGGGCGCCCAGCTCGGCCGCCGCTCGCGCGGTCCCCTGCGCCAGCGGCACCGTCTCCTCCGGTGTCAGGGAGCCCGGCCAGGTCAGGTGATGGTCGGCCACCGTCGTCACCCCACAGAGCAGCGACTCGGCGAGCCCCGCCCGCGCGGCGGCGTAGGTGAGCTCGGCGTCGACCCCGACGCGGTCGTAGGCCGCCGCCATCGTCGGCAGCCAGGTCGCCATCGGGACACCGCGCGTCCCGGGCAGGGCGCGGAACGCGGTCTGCAGCAGGTGATGGTGGGCGTTGACCAGACCCGGCGTGACCAAGCAGCCGGAGGCATCGAGGGTGTCGTCGGGCCCCTCGATCGAGAGATCGCCCGAGACTGCACCGGTGATCCGCAGCGTCATGCCGACGGCGTGAATCGGGAGGCCTCCACGATGACCTCGGCCAGGGTGGCGACCCCGGCCTCGAAGCGGACCTTGCCGTCCTCGGCGGTGGCGGTGGTCGGGTCGCCGAGGTAGCCGTCGGTGCCGAAGTCGTCGGAGAGCCAGCCGAAGGAGACCGGCTTGCCGAAGCCGATGTGCCGGTAGCCAGCCAGCTGCTCGGGCACCTTCCGCTCCCCTCGCTCCTGGTGCACCAGCTCGGGACGCAGGTGGAGCATCATCGAGGTCTCGCCGTGGCCGCCGTGGATGCCGAGGCCGAGCTCGTCCTCCCGGGAGGAACGTCCTCCTTGGTCGGGTGGCACCGAGAGATGCGCGAAGAACGTCGCCAGCCCGAACTGCTTGCGCAGCTCGCGGCTGGCGACCTGCCCGAGCGCGGAGTTCCCGCCGTGCCCGTTGACGAAGAGCAGCCGGGTGATCCCGGAGGTGCTCAGCGAGCGGCCGATGTCGACGAGGACCCGCATCAGGGTGTCCCAGGAGAGCCAGATCGTGCCGGGCGACCAGGAGTGCTCGTCGGACTTCGTGTAGGCCAGCGGCTCCAGCAGCACCACGGACGCGCTGCCCGCCGCGGCGACCGTCGCCACCGCGGCCTCGGCGGCCTCGGCGGCGATGACGTAGTCCGTCGAGACCGGCAGGTGGGGACCGTGCTGCTCGATCGCGCCGAGACCGAGCACCGCGACGGTGTCCTCGGGCAGAGCGGCGATCTCGGGAGCGGTGAGGTCGGCGAAACGGGGCATCAGCGGACTCCGATGTTGATGCGGGTGTCGACCAGCGCGTGGTCGGTGAGCTTGCCCTGGTTGAGCAGCCCCTTGGGGTCGCGCTCGCGCGCGACCGCGGTGACGAGCTCGACGTTGCGGTCGACGTGCCACTGGTGGGGTGAGTGCACACCGACCCCGATCTCGTCGAAGCGCGGGATGCCGGCGAGGACCTGCTCCTCGGAGACGTACTCGGCGACCACCATCGCCAGCGGGGCGTTCCCCATCAGCTCCAGGTGCAGCCAGACGGGGCCGTCGTAGACCTGCCGCACCTGGTCGGCGTCGCTCCAGTAGAGCTCGCCCCCGGTCTCCATGTGGAACCAGCTCCGGTCACGGTGCGCACGCTGGAGGAAGTAGACCGGATGGTTGTAGGACATCCCGGAGAGCAGATCGGTCGCGGCATAGTCCTCCAGACGAGCCCGTACGCTGCCTCCGGCCGCAATCACGAGCGACTCGATCTCGGCGACCGTGGACGCCTCCGCGATCACCCGCAGACTGTGCTGGGACGGGTCGAGCTCGACGTTGGTGGTCAGGGTCGGGACCAGGGCCGGCTCGTCGCCCGAGGCCAGCCTCGGCAGCACCGGCAGGTCGAGCAGGCGGCGGTGCACGGACACCATCGCGTCCCAGCTGTCGAAGGCGGCATAGACCGCCACCCAGTCCCGCGCGGGGTCGGTGCGGACGACCACCGAGGTCACCACGCCGGTCACGCCGTAGGCGTGGATGTAGGGCAGCGTCTCCTCGCCTGTCACCGTGAGCAGGCGTCCGCTGCCGTCCATCGGGGCCACCGTCAGCTCGGTGACGAAGCCGTCGGAGGTGGTGCCGTGCTCGATGGTCCCGGTGCCGGCGCTGCCGCCACCGATGAAGCCGCCGATCGTGGAGCCCTTGGTGGAGGGGAAGATCCACAGGTCGCGCCCCGCCTCCCGGGCCACCTTGTCGATCCGGGTCATCCGGGCACCGGCCCCGGCGCGTAGGTTGCCGTCGGCCAGCACCTCGATCGAGTCCAGGCCGCGCAGGTCGAGGATGATCCCGCCGGTGAACGGGGTCGCCTGGCCGTAGTTGCCGGTCCCGGCCCCGCGCGGGACGACCGGCACGTCGTGCTCGTAGGCCACCGCCAGCACGTCGGCGACCTCCTGCTCTGTGCGCGGCCGGACGATGGCGTCGGCGACGTACCTGCCGCTCGGCACCTTCTCCTGGAGCACCGGCGACATCCGGGACCAGTCCGAGGAGAGCTTGACCAGCGCGGCCGGGCCGGTCTCGACCCGGTCCGCGCCGAGACGGTCGGCGACCAGGGCGGTCACCTGGGACGTACGTTGCGAGATGGTCATCGACATCACTTCATCGAGATCGAGTCGTCGATGAACCGGTTGTCGTAGAGCGACTCCGGGTCGATGTCGTCGGAGGTGATCGTGCCGGCCTGCTTCATGATCGGCGCGAACGTCTCGACGACCTCCTTCATCCGCTCGCCGTCGATCTGACCGAAGACTCCGGACTTCGGGTCGTCGTGGACCAGGTCGAGGTCGGTCATCGTCTTGGCGGCGTACGTGGCGACGCCCTCGCTGTAGGTCCAGCCGGTCTGGTAGCGCTCGACGATGTCGACGATGATCCCGTTGGCCCAGTCCGGGTCGGCCAGGTAGTCGATCTCGGCCTGCTGCATCACCGGGACGAGCTTCTCGAGGCAGTCGGCCTCCGTCCGTACGTCCTCGGCACGCACCGCGATCGGCTCGGGGTAGATGGTGTAGCCGACCTCGGCGAGCAGCTGGTAGCCGATCGGCTTGGCCCAGCTGCTGATCTCGTTCTCGTAGATGTAGGGCTCGGCCGTGGCGAAGCCCTGCTGGAGGATCGTGGGCTCGGTGACGAAGCGCTGCGGGGTGCCCTCGTAGGAGAGGTCGGACTGCTTCTTCTCGATCATCCCCTGCGACTCGAGCAGCGCCGGGATCACGTCGCCGGCGGTGACGACGGGGTCGCCGTCGCCGGCGGCCTCGGCGATGGTCTTCGCGTCGTCCTGGCTCTTCGGGTCCCACATCAGGATCTGGGGCGAGACGGTGAGCTGTGAGGCCAGCGCGACGGTCGGCTGCTTCTCCGCGGCCGCGATCGCGGCGTCGGTGTTGACCGCTCCGATGAGGATGTCCTTGTCGAGGTACATGGTCGCGGGGACGGGCTGGAACCCGGTCGCCGGACCGCCCGAGCGGACCTCGATCTCCACGCCCGTGTCGACGCCCCCGGAGACGAGCGGCCCGGTGACGGTCTTCTTGTCGGTGTCGACGGTGTAGCCCTCGCCGATCAGGCTGTACATGCCGCCGTGCTCGGCCTCGGGCTGCCAGTCCTGCTGCATCACCACGGTCGCGGGACAGACGTCGGAGAGGTCCTTCGCGCTGCCCTTCTCCGCCTTCGTCACCTCGCCTGCGGTGGCGGTGTTGGCGGAGCCGGAGTCGCTCCCGCAGCCGGACAGGGCGAACGGGACGATCGTCGAGAGTGCCACGAGGGTGGCGGCGCGCAGGGGTATGTGTCGGTTCATGCTGTGTCCGTTTCTTGGGGGATGGAGTGAGGTCAGCGCTCGCCGTACCACTTGCCGATCACGGCACGGTCGAGAGCGGCGAAGGCCGAGAAGACGACGACACCGAAGAGTGCGGTGAGGATGATCGCCAGGAAGAGCGGCTCCATGCTGAGCCGGAGCGTGTAGACGCGGAGCAGGCCGCCGATGCCGGGGCTGCCCTGCTGGAAGTAGAAGTCGCCGACGATCACGCCGATGACCGACAGCCCGGCGGCGTTGCGCAGGCCGGTGAAGATCGCCGGCATCGCGGCCGGCAGCTGCAGCTTGAGCAGCCGCTGCAGCCGGGTCGCCCGGTTGAGGGTGAAGAGGTCGTGCGCCGGGGCCGTCGCCGACTGCAGGCCGAAGAGGGTGTTGGCGATCATCGGGAAGACCGCGATGATCACGCAGACCACGATCCGGGCCGCGATGCCGTAGCCCATCCAGATCCCGATCAGCGGGGTCAGCGCCAGGATCGGGACCGTCTGCAGGATGACGGCATAGGGGTAGAGCACCTTCTCCAGCAGCCGGGTCTGGGCCATCACCATCGCCCAGGCCATCCCGATGACCACCGAGATCACCAGACCGGCCAGCGCGACCATCACCGACTGCCACAGCGCGGCGAGCATCGGCTGCATGATCTCCGGACGACCCAGCGTCTCGCCGAAGACCTGGTGCGGCGGCGGCAGCAGGAACCGCTTGTCCTCACCGAGCACGAGGTACGTCACGGCGTACCACACGGCCGCCAGGCCGGCGAGCGCCGCGATCATCGGCAGGACCTTGGCGATGATCCCGCGGAGCACCGGGGACGTACGTCTGGTGGGCGGCTCTGCGGGCGCGACCTCGGTCGCGGGCTCGACGTCCGGCTCGACGATCAGCCCGGTGTTCAGGTCGGTGCTCAGCTCGGTGCTCATGCGTGCTCCTCCAGTGCCTCGGAGACCTGGCCGACGAGGTGGGCGAAGTCGGACTCGAAACGCAGCTCGGGTGGGCGTGGGAACTCCCAGGGCACCGGGATCTCCGCGACGATCCGGCCGGGCCGGCCGCTCATCACGACGACACGTGTCGAGAGGTAGACGGCCTCGGCCACGGAGTGGGTGATGAAGAGGCCGGCGAAGCCCAGCAGCTTGAAGAGCCGCTGCAGCTCGGTCTGCATCGCCAGCCGGGTGATCTCGTCGAGCGCTCCGAACGGCTCGTCGAAGAGAGCGAGGTCGGGCTCGGCGACCAGGGCGCGGGCGATCGAGACCCGCATCCGCATGCCTCCGGAGAGCTGGCGCGGATGCTGCTTCTCGAAGCCGGCGAGGCCGACCAGGTCGAGGGCCTCCTGGGCCGCGCGGCGGCGCTGCTCCTTGGGGAGCCCGCTCAGCTCGCCGATCAGCTCGACGTTCTTCCGGGCGCTGCGCCACTCCAGGAGGGTGGGGTCCTGGAAGACGTAGCTGGTGGTGTCCGCGTCGACGTCGACCCGGCCGACGGTGGCGTCCTCGAGTCCCGAGGCCAGCCGGAGCAGGGTGGACTTGCCGCAGCCGGACGGGCCGACGACGGAGACGAACTCCCCGGCGTCGACGCTGAGGTCGACCCCGGTCAGCGCGGTCGTACCGGTCGGGAATCGCTTCGTCACCCCCGATAGGGCGAGCGTGGCGGTGGTGGTCGTCGTGTTCATGTCACCTCGGCATGGGATCGAGCATGGGATCGAGATCGAGGACGGTGCTGACGCGGGTGTCGGCGAGCACGCGGCCGCCGTGGACGACGACGCGGGCGCTCTGGGCTCCGGCGACGACCTCGTCGAGAGGTACGTCGGGGACGAGCATGAAGTCGGCCCGGCTGCCCGGTCCGGTGCCCGCGTCGGGGAGCCCGAGCACGGTGCGGGTGGTCGTCGTGACTGCGGCGAGGGCCTCGGCCGGCCGGAGATGACCGGCGGCGACCAGGAGCGAGGTGGTCTCGAACGGGTCGGCCCGGCCGACCGGGTTGAAGGGGTCGCGCAGGTTGTCGGCGCCGGCCGCGACCGGCACCCCCGCCTCGAGCAGCGCCCGGACGGCGGTGAGCCCGCGCGGCACCGCCGCGTCGGCGTCGCGCCCCTGCAGGTAGAGGTTGGTGATCGGCAGCGTCACGATGCCGATCCCCGCCTTCGCCACCAGGTCCACGACGGGACCTCGGCGGTCGTGGCCGAGCATGCCGAGGCGTACGCAGTGGGAGGCGGTCACGCGCTGCTGCATCCCCCGGGCGATGACCTGCTCGGCGAGATCGGCCAGGTCGAGGTGGCCGGTGGTGGTCTGCTCGTCGGTGTGCAGGTCGACGGGGAGGCCGGACCGCTCGGCGTGGTCCAGGATGCGGCTGGTCTCCTTGGCGGGCTCGTCGGCCAGGTGCGGACACCCGCCGAGGACGTCGATCCCGCGACCGATCGCGTCCTCGATCACCGCGTCCGGGACGTCCTGGCCGGCGAGCAGGCAGACCTGGAGCGTGATGGTTCCGCGGAGCTCCTCGCGCAGGCCGAGCAGGGCATCGACCCCACGCAGCGGGTCACCCGCGAGGAGCGCGTCGGCATGCGTACGGATCGTGGTGATGCCGTTCGCGACATAGCGGCGGACCGCCCGCCGGGCGCGGTCGGCGAAGTCGTCGGAGGTGAGCGTGGGAACGAGTGAGCGCCACTGCTCGATGGCGGTGACCAGGTCGTTCCCCGCCTGCGGGCCCGGCTCGATCTGCTCCGCGCTCAGCGCCTTGTCGAGATGCGCGTGCGGCTCCCCGGCGGCGGGGATCAGCCGCCAGCCCGTGGCGTCGGTCCCGGCGGACGGCTTCTTCGCCGCCCGGACGGCGGTGATCTCTCCGGCCGCTAGATCGAGATCGGCGAGGCTGCCGTCGAGTAGGCGTACGTTGCGCAGCGCGGTCAGCTCCACGCCGGCCAGCTGCGCCGGGCCGTCCACGGGCCCGACCCGTTCCGCATCTCGTGCCACGGCCATCGACTACCCCTTCCGGCTCAAATGTTGATGAGATGAACATTTTCGAGCGTAAGGAGCGGTTATTTCGGCGGCGTAACCGTTTCGGTCCTCCTCGATGAAACCAGCGATGGCGGTCATCCGGTCAAGCACGGGCGACGGACGATCAACGCGGGCGCTCGGATCGCGGCGAGGATCGAAGGGTGACAACGACTTCGCCCGAAACGACCCCGTCCCCGACCACCTCCCGAGGCCGAGCGGCGCCGGTGGTCGCGCTCGCCGCCGGGATCGCGATCCTGGTCTCGAGCGAGTTCCTGCCCGCAGGCGTACTGCCCACGATGGCGCGCGACCTCGGAATCAGCGAGGGGACTGCCGGGCTCGCGGTGGCCGCGACCGCGATCGCCGGGGCCGCGACCGCACCGACCATCGCCATGATCCTTCCCCGGATGGACCGGCGTACGTTGCTGGTCGGCCTGCTGGTCGCCGCGGCCATCGCCAACCTGGCGGTCGCGATATCCCCCGGTTTCATCGTCCTGCTCCTCGGCAGGCTCGTGCTCGGCGCGGCGATCGCCGGCTACTGGTCCTTCGCGTTCGCCGTCGGGACGTACGCGTCGCCGGGCCGCGACCACGTCATCTCGACCTCGATCGCGCTGGGAGTCACGGTGGCCACGATCGTCGGCCTGCCGCTGGGCTCGCTGCTCGCCGACGGCCCCGGCTGGCGCTGGGGGTTCGCGGCCGCGGCGGTGCTGAGCCTGATCTCCGCCGCCGCGCTGGCCCGGGCGCTGCCGCCGGTGCCGGCCCATCCGTCGGCCGGGCTGACCATGATGCGTCAGGCCCTCCGCAACCCGCGGCTGGTCGCCGGGGTGGTCCTGGTGGTCGTGGTGGTGCTCGGCAACTTCGTGGCGTACCCGTTCATCCGGATCGCGATCTCGACCACCTCGCCAGGCGACGGCATGTGGATGCTGGCGCTGTGGGGCTTCGGCGGACTCTTCGGCAACCTCGCGGCCGGGCGGTTCGCCGACCGGCTGCGGGTCGTCGTCACCGTCGCGCCGCTCCTGCTCGCGGGCGGGCTGGTGCTGACGTTCCTCGCCGAGAGCACGCCGGTCATGGCGCTGGCCATGATCGTGTGGGGCTTCGGGTTCAACCTGGTGCCGGTCGGCACGCAGCTGTGGGTCACCCGCGTCGAGCCCGAGCGCACCGAGTCGGCGCTGGCGCTCCAGGTCACCGCGTTCCAGGTCTCGATCGCCCTCGGGGCGGCGCTAGGAGGCGCGGTCCTCGATGAGTACGGCGTCGGGCGGGTGCTCGTCATCGGCGCGGTCGGTGCGGTGATCGCCGCGGCGGGCTTCGGCGCGGTCCGCGTCCCGCGTGGTTGACGCGTCCCGCCACGCCTGCGGCCCGGTCCCGTGGACCGTGGTGAAGGCCCGGCTGAACGCCGCGCCCGACCCGTAGCCAACGGCGTACGCCACCTGCTCGACCGGACGGTCTCCGCCGGCGAGCAGGTGGCGGGCCGCGCGCATCCGCACGTCCCGCAGCGCTTCGCTCGGGCTCTGCCCCAGGCTGCGCCGGAACCGCTCCCCCAGCGCCGACCTCGACAGGTGCACGGACTCCGCCATCGCCTCGACCGACCAGGCCCGTCCCGGATCCGCGATCAACGCGGACAGCACCTGCGCCACCGTCGGGTCGAGGACGGGCGCAGGACCGTCGGTTCCGCGCCCGGTGTCCTCGAGCCAGGAGGCCGTCATCGCGGCGCCGAGCAGCGACGCGTAGCCCGACGCGAACAGCGCCGTCGGCCGGCACGGCCCCGCCAGCGGACAGCGTCGCACCAGCTCGGCCACCCCGCCGTGGCGACCGACGAAGTCGCGCACGACCAGCGGGTTGGCGAGCGGGTACGCCACCGCGACCGCCCGCAGATCAGCCCTGGTCACCGCGGCCCCGTCGTGGGTCGCCAACCGGTGCCTGACCTGGCCTCCGACCAGAGCCGCATCCCCCGCGCGGAGCAGGTGCGACTGCCCGGCCGCGGTCAGCACGACCGTCCCGTCGTCGACGAGCAACCAGGTGGCGGAGCGTACGTCCTCACCGGCGGAGCCGGCGGCCAGCTCCTCCTGGTAGGCGAGCGTCATCTCCCACGACGGACGGTCCTCGTTCACATCAGGCCCAGCGTGCGACCGCCGCCCGGCTATTCCCGAGGCCGGTCCACGGCACGTCATCCGTGCAGGGCGCGATACGCCGACAGGGCGCCGGGATGCAGGGGGATCCGCCCCGTCTGGATCATCGTGGCGGGCTCCAGGTATTGAAGCCCTCGGACGAAGTCCGGGATCAGCAGGTCCGCGCGGCTGACCATGACGTCGACGATCTCGCGCGCCACCCGGTGCGGTAGGTCGCGGCGCGCCAACAGCAGGTTGGGAACGCCGATCGTCGTGCCACCCGAGCGGGGACCGTAGTCGACCGGTGGCACCTTCCGGGTGGAGTAGCGGTAGCCGGACTGTCGTGACATCGGGGCGGCGAGCGCGCCGAGATCGATCATCCGGAGCGGCCGCCGCTGCCCCGCCTTGCTGATCGTGGGCGTCGGGATCCCGCCGGACCAGAACACGGCGTCGACCTCGTCCTCGAGCAACCGGTCCAGACCGGCAGCCAATCCCGTATGGCTCACCGTGAGATCGCGGGTCCGTAGACCAGCTGCCTCCAGGAGCACGACAGCGGTCACGGCGGCGCCGGACCCAGCGGCTCCGAGCACGACGCGCCGCCCACGAAGGTCGTCGACCTCGCGGATCGGACTGTCATCGGTCACGAGAAGATGCAGATAGTTCTCATAGATACGCGCCAACGCCAGCGGCCGATCCGCTTCGGGCATATCGGCGACGATCCGATCGAGGCCGTCCTCGAGCGCGAGCCCGAGCGCGGCCTCGCCGTCTCTGAGGAGACGTACGTTGTCGAGACTTCCCTCCGTCGCCACGACCGTCGGCTCCAGCCCAGGGCTCACGGCACGCAGCTGATCGGCGAGCAGGCCCGCGAAGACCGCATAGGTCCCGTACTCCGTGCCTGCGGCAATCGTGACGGGCGCCGTCTCCGGGTCGCGACATCCGGCCAAGGACGCCACTGTCGGCGCGACGGCCGCAGCGGTGACCGTGCGCACGAACGTCCGCCTCGTCAGCGGCTGATGCCAGGTCACGACGCCACCCGCAGCGAGAACTCGGCGATCGTCCCGACCGGTTCGGCGGGACGCAGGCGTACGCGACCACCGTTGGCGCCGGCGAGCTCCTCGGCGATCGCCAGCCCGAGGCCGGATCCCGTCCGCTGGTCACCGGATCGCCAGAACCGTTCGATGGCCAGGTGCCACTCGTCGTGCTCGAGCCCCGGACCGTCGTCTCGGACCCAGCCGACGACCCCGTCGGCGGTCACGGTCGCCGAGAGCTCGACGTGGGCGCCCGGACCGGCATAGCGGATGGCGTTGTCGATGAGGACGTCGAGGATCTGGTCGAGCACCCCGGCCACCTCCACCTCGGGTAGGTCTCCAGTGATCGACAAGGACTGCCCCGCCGCTTCCGCGGCCGGCCGCCAGGCCTCGACGCGCTCGCGGATGACGGTGTCCACCACTTGGTTCGCGACGGTGACGCGTCCACCGGCACGGGCCACCCCTGCCTCCTGGGCCCGCGCCAGCGACATCAGCTGGTCGAGGAGCGTTTCCAGGCGCTCCAGCTCCTTGGTCAGACCCGCATAGGACCGCTCACCGGTGCTGTTCACATGTGACTCCAGTCCGTCAGCTCGCAGGCGCAGCGCCGCCAGCGGGTTGCGCAGCTGATGCGACGCGTCGGCGACCAGCTGACGCTGTTGCTCCAAGGACTTCTCGACGGCGGCACCCATGCGGTTGAACTCCGCGACCAGACCGCGGAGCTCCGCCGGGCCGGTCGCGAGCACGTCCGCGCTGCGGTCCCCGTGCGTGATCGTTCGCGCCGCTGCCTCGAGCGAGTGCACCGGACGCATGGTCCATCGCGACAGCCGCCTCGTCAGCGCCGCGGCCAGCAGCAGGAGCGCCAACGCCCCGACAGCGATGAGCGCCCAGTCCCGCCTGACCTGTGCGGCGGCAGCCGAGGTGTCGACGCGAGTCAGAGCGTACGACCTGACCTCGCCGTCCTCGCGGCCCGGCGCTCCGCGCAGCGGGTCCGCGGTGGTCCAGGGCAGGATCCGGCGCATCGCGACGGGAGGCACGCCCACCAGTCCGATACGCAGCGCTCCCGTGACGGAGGTGGCGCCGGTGTCGAGGTCGCCGGCGAGGGAGAGCTCCCGGCCGTCGGCATCGACGACGAGAACCGGCTCGTCGTAGACGTCGTGGTAGCGATCGACCAGCTCTGCGACCGGCTGGCCTGAGGCGGCCGCCTCCGCGATCACTGCCATCTGCCGGTCCCGCTCGGACGCGAGCCGGGCGGTCCGTCGGTCAGCGAGCGTGGTCGCCAACGGAAACGCCAGTGCCAGGAGCGTCCCGAGCAGGAGCAGGCCGACCACGAGCTGTACCCGACGCTCCATCACCGACGCCTCCGCCCTTCTCGATCAGCCGAGCCGGAACCCGTAGCCGCGCACCGTGTGCAGCGGCAGGTCCCGACCCAGCTTGCTGCGAAGCGCGGTCACGAAGAAGTCCAGCGACCGCGACTTGCCGACCGCCGGCGTACCCCACACCTGGAGCAGCAGCTCGTCGCGACTCACCGCCTCGCCGGTGCGAGCGATCAGCGCGGCCAGCAGGTCGAACTCCGTCGCGGTCACCGAGACCGGGGACCCACCACGGTGAACGGTGCGCGCGGCGACGTCGACGCTCAGCTCGCCCAACGTGACCACACGCTCGGCCGGCCGCGGTTCGGCGGAGGCCATCCGGCTCCGCCGAACCAGCGCGTGGACACGCGCGAGCAGCACCGCCCTGCCGACCGGCTTCACCAGGTAGTCGTCGGCGCCGGCACGCAGGCCGAGGACGACAGACCCGTCACTGTCACGGGCCGTGAGCACGAGCACCGGAACCGTCGAGACCCGCCGCACCGTACGCAGGAAGTCGAGTCCATCCATGTCCGGCAGGCCGAGATCGAGCACCACCAGGTCGGCTCCGGCGATCTGGTGCAGGCCGTCGTCGCCGCGGCTGCAGTGCGTCGTGGTCCACCCCACGTCCTGGAAGGCGTCCACCAACGCCTCCGCAACGCTCGGGTCGTCCTCGACCACCAGAATCCGCACGGAGCAAACCTAACGTGGTGCGGTGATCAGAGCGCGCCGGTGATGACCACGCGGACCTGATGCACTGCCAGTGCCAAGAAGGCGAGTGCGCACAGGCCCATCACCACGTTCGAGGAGATCCGGTTGCGCCATTCACGCGGCACCCGGTCGGTGTTGAGGATCCACAGGAGCGTGATGGCGAGGAACGGCATGAAGAGCGCCCCGAGCACACCGTAGGCGAGGATCAGATAGACCGGCTGGTCCAGGAACAGGGCGATGATCGGCGGGAACGTCAACCACAGGATGTACGCGCGGTACCAGATGCCGCCGGCCATCCGCTCGGGCGCGTCCTCGGGGGCCTTCCGCACGTGACCGGCGAAGTCGGCGAACATCAGGCTGACCCCGTGCCACACCCCCACCAGCGAGCTCAGCGCGGCGGAGAGGAAGCCGATCAGGAAGATCGTTCCGGCGGCCGGGCCGTACCGATCCTCGAGAACGTTCCCGATATCGAGCATCCCCTTGTCGCCGGTGTCGACCGCGATGCCGGCCGAATACAGCAGCTCGGCCCCGACGATGAGCGTGGAGACGACGAAGATTCCGGTCACGATGTACGCGACCGAGTTGTCGATGCGCATCACCCGCATGTACGCCGGGGTCGCCCAGCCCTTCTCACGCAGCCAGTAGCCGTAGGCGGCGAGCGTGATCGTCCCGCCGACACCGCCGGCGACGCTCAGGATGTTGAGCAGCGACCCGTCCGGAATCCGAGGCACCAGGCCGGCGGCGAGTTCGGGCAGGTTCGGCACCGTGAGCGCCGCAGCGGCGACCATCGAGATGAACATCAGCAGCACCATGATGCTGAGGGCCTTCTCGAACAGCCCGTAGCGGCCGGTCCAGACCAGCGCGAGGCCGAAGATCCCGGCGATGATGCCCCAGGCCTTCACCGACAGCACCGGCACCAGGGCGTGGGCGGCGAGCCCGGTGCCGGACATGGCCGCAGCGCCGTACACGAAGCCCCAGATGACGAGATACGGCCCGAAGTAGGCGTGGGTCCAGCGGCCCAGGCTGCTCCAGCCCTCGTAGATCGTGCGTCCGGTCGCCAGGCTGTAGCGGCCGGCGCCCTCCACGAGCACGACCTTCATCAGGCACCCGAGCACGACGGCCCAGAGCAGCGCATAGCCGTACTTGCTGCCCGCGATCATGGTGGCCACTAGGTCGGCAGCGCCGACACCGGTCGCGGCGACGACCAGGCCGGGTCCGATCAAGCGCCAGCGAGGGACGGCCCCTGCGGACTTGTCATCGATGACAGTCATCAGTTGTAACTCCTCGGTCTTCTCCGGGTTGGGTCACCCGGACGCCCGACTATGTGACGGTCGACACAGTCGCGTCTATGCGAAGAGGCCCTGAGGGGGTTTTCCTTACACAACCCAACGAATCGGGCCCCGCCCGAGGATCAGCCGAGCGCCTGGTTGCCGACGACCGTCGCCAATGCGAGACGCTCGGCGTCCTCGGTGCCGGGCTCGGCGGTGTAGACCATGATCCGCAGGTCCTCGACGGCGACGGTCAGGGTGTCGCAGTCGAGCGCGATCCGGCCGACGGTCGGGTGGTCGATGATCTTGTGTCGCGCCGGTTCGTGGTGACGGGACGGGTCCGCGCTCTCCCACAGGTCGGCGAAGCGCCGGCTGGCTGCGCGCAGGTCGGCGATGAGCCGACGCAGCGGCTGGTCCCCGGGGTAGCGGGCAGCGGTGAGGCGCAGGTCGGCGACCAGACCCGCCTGCAGCGCCTCCGTCTCCGCCCGGGTGGAGAGGGCTCGGCTGCTCTCCAGGACGATGTTGCGCCACACCGCGTTGCGCTCGCGGCCGCGCCAGGTCGTCGTCTCCCCCATCAGCGCGTCGTACGCGTCGTTGGCGATCACCAGGTTCCACGCGGCGTCGTAGACCACGACCGGGGTGTGCGCCAGGCGGTCGAGGAGCCGCTGCACGCTCGGCGAGACCCGCGAGGAGATCACCTCTCTCCCGGGCGTGACGTGTCCGGCGAGACGGAACAGCACGTCGCGGTCCGCGTCCGGGAGCCGGAGCGCCCGGGCGAGCGCCTCGACCACCTGCGCCGACGGCGAGGTCGCTCGGCCCTGCTCGAGCCGGGTCAGGTAGTCGACCGAGATACCCGCCAGGTGCGCGACCTCCTCGCGCCGCAGCCCGGAGGCTCGGCGACGGCCACCCTCAGGCAGTCCGACCGAGGCGGGCTCCACGCGATCACGCCGGTGTCGCAGCATCCGGCCGAACTCCGATGACTCCACCTGACCAGTCTCCGACATGGCGGAGCCGATGTCCTGGCCCCGCCAGTCCTACGAAAACCGGACCGCTTCCTGAGCCAGCGTCGCCGGCGCAGCCTGGAGGCATGACCACCACACTGATCACCGGGGCCAACAAGGGCCTCGGCAAGGAGACCGCCCGCCGCCTTCTCGCCGCGGGGCACACCGTCTACATCGGAGCCCGTGACGAGGCCCGAGGCCGGACCGCGGCCGCCGAGCTCGGCGCCCGGTTCGTACGCATCGACGTCACCGACGACGCCTCCGTCACCGCCGCTGCCGAGCGGATCGCCGCCGACGGCGACCTGGACGTACTCGTCAACAACGCCGGCGTCGAGCCGCGACTGGCCGACAACGCCATCCCCACCGCAGCCGAGGAGAGCGTCGAGGACGTACGTGCCACTTTCGAGACCAACCTGTTCGGTGGGATCCGGGTGACCCAGGCCTTCGTGCCGCTGCTGTTGAAGTCGCCGGCGCCCGTCATCGTCAACGTCTCCAGCGGGCTCGCGTCACTGAGCATGCTGAGCGATCCCGACGGCTTCACCTACTTCTACCGAGGTCTGAGCTACCCGGCGTCCAAGGCCGCCGTCAACGCCGCCTCCATCCAGCTCGCCAAGGCCTACCCGACCATCCGGATCAACGCGGTCGAACCCGGCTTCACCGACACCGACCTCAACGGCCACACCGGCACCCAGACCGTCCAGGAAGGGGCCGAGATCATCGTCCGGATGGCGCAGCTCGGCCCGGACGGCCCGACCGGGACGTACGTGTCGGGCCACGGCCCGCTCCCCTACTGAGCCTCGAGCAGCGGCAGTACGTCGGCGATGGAGGCGACCACCCGGGTCGGCCGGAACGGGAAGGTCTCGACCTGCTCGGGCCTGGTCGACCCGGTCTCGACGAGGATGGTGCGCATCCCGGCCTCGAGGCCGCTGATGATGTCGGTGTCCATCCGGTCGCCGATCATCACGGTCGTCTCGGAGTGGGCCTCGAGCTGGTTGAGGGCACTGCGCATCATCAGCGGGTTCGGCTTGCCGATGAAGTAGGGCGCCCGGTTGGTCGCGGCGCTGATCAGCGCGGCGACGGAGCCGGTCGCGGGCAGCGTGCCCTGCGGGCTCGGCCCGCTCGGGTCGGGGTTGGTGGCGATGAACCGCGCGCCGCCCTCGATCAGCCGGATCGCCCGGGTGATCGCCTCGAACGAGTAGGTGCGGGTCTCGCCGAGCACCACGTAGTCGGGGTCGTTCTCCGTCATCACGTAGCCGACCGCGTGCAGGGCGGTCGTCAGACCGGCCTCGCCCACGACGTACGCGGAGCCCTCCGGCCGCTGGTCGGCGAGGAACTGCGCGGTCGCGAGCGCCGAGGTCCAGATCGACTTCTCCGGGACGTCGAGGCCGGACCGGAGCAGCCGGACCCGGAGGTCCCGCGGGGTGTAGATCGAGTTGTTGGTCAGCACCATGAACGGCACCGATGCCTCGGTGAGCTTCGCCAGGAACTCGGCGGCGCCGGGGATCGGCTCCTCCTCACGCACGAGGACACCGTCCATGTCGGTCAGCCATGTCTTGATGGGGCGCTCGTCGATCACGGAGACATCCTCGCCGATCGCGGGCCAACCGCCAACCGTCGTCGCTGACTACTACTTTCCCCACCGGTCAATAGTCCTTTCGGCCACCCCGCAAATGGTCTTCGGCCGGATGTTCCCGACGTCCGATCAGCGAAGACTGAAACCGTCAAAGCACCATCCTCGGGAGGAAGAATGAAACGCATCTCAGTACCGCTGACCGTCGCCGTCGTCTCGCTGGCGGCCACACTGGTCCCAGGGGTCTCGCTGGCAGGTCCGGCCGCGGCACAGGCCGCGCCACCGGACACCATCGAGTGGGGCAAGTGCCCCGCCGAGATCTCTCCGGTGCCGATCCCGAAGGGGATGCAGTGCGGGACCCTGAAGGTCCCCCTGGACTACGGCGCCGCTGACGGCCCGACGATCGATATCGCGGTCTCACGGCTGGCGAGCACGAACCCCGGCAAGCGACGCGGCATCCTGGTGACCAACCCAGGCGGTCCCTCCGCGGGCGAGGGCTACCCGGCGATGCTCGTCGCGACCGGGCTCCCGCAGAGCGTCCTGGACAGCTACGACGTGGTCGGCTTCGACCCGCGCGGGATCGGTCGCAGCACGCCGGTGACGTGCGACCTCACCGCGGAGCAGCAGCTGACCGGGAACATCCCGCCGTACGCGCTCGACGCCGCCGACGTGACCGAGCGGGCGGCCATGAGCAAGCAGATCGCCCAGCAGTGCGAGACGTCCAAGACATCCTGGATGCTGCCGCACGTCAGCCCGGCCAACACCGCACGTGACATGGACCGGATCCGGGCCGCGCTGGGCGAGTCGAAGCTGTCGTACGCCGGCGCCTCCTGGGGAACCCACCTGGGTGCGGTCTACACCACCCTGTTCCCGCAGCGCAGCGACCGGATCGTGCTCGACAGCAACCTGGGCCCGGGTGGCTGGGACTACGCGAGCGACCGGCTGTGGTCGCAGGGCGTCGAGGAGACCTTCCCGGCCTTCGCGAAGTTCGCTGCGGCGAACCACCGCGAGTACGGCCTGGGCAAGACACCGGCGCAGGTACGCGCGAAGTACTTCGAGCTCGCCGAGCGGCTGGAGAAGAAGCCGATCCCGACGCCCGACGGCCCCTTCGATCACGTCGCGTTCCGGCTGATCAACTTCGGTCTGCTGTACGGCCCGACCCAGCTGCCGCTGCTGGCGGACATCTGGCAGGCGGTCGACGCGAACCAGCCGCCACCACCCCTGCCCGGAGGCGGCGCCGTGACCGACGTGGACAACCTCATCTCCGGTCGCTACTACATGATCTGCAACGACGCGCGCTGGCCGTCGTCGGTCGCGACGTACCAGCGCAACGTCGCGTTCGACCGGATCAGATACCCGCTGTTCGGTGCCGCCGGAGCCAACATCACGCCGTGCGCGTACTGGCCGGATCCCGCCGAACCGCTGGTCCGGATCACCGATCAGGGTCCGTCCAACGTACTGATGGTGCAGAACCTTCGCGACCCGGCGACGCCGCTCGAGGGTGCGCGGAAGATGCGGGCGGCATTGGGCAAGCGGGCCACCATGGTGACCGCCGACCAGAGCGGCCACGGCGTCTACCCGGGCGGCAGGAACCGCTGCGCGAACCACGTGGTGACGACCTATCTGACCACGGGTGAGCGGCCGTTGCGCGACTACCACTGCTCGGCCGACGCCGCACCCCGCCTCGCGACACCCTTCACCGGCTAGCCGGCAAGGTCTCCACGCGGCCAGCCACTAGATTGGCCGCGTGGAGACCATCGACGGCGAGCCGGTGCTGGACCGGCCGACCGTGGCCGAGGTCGAGGCGTACTTCGAGACGGCCGCCCCCGAGACACGTGCCGTGTGGCTGCGCCTGACCCGCAAGGGGTTCGAGCCGGCCTCCCTCACCTCCGACGAGCTGGTCGATGTCGGCCTCTGCTTCGGCTGGATCTCGGCCGTACGTCGCCGAGGCGATGAGGAGACCTACCTGCAGCGCTACACCCGCCGGCGCCCGGGTTCGAAGTGGTCCCGGCTCAACATCTCCAAGGTCGAGCGCCTCACCGCCGAGGGCCGGATGCGGCCCGCCGGTCTGGCGGAGGTCGAGGCCGCCCAGGCCGACGGCCGCTGGGACAACCCCTGGACCTGACCCTCAGCTGCGCTCGAGCCTCTTCCTCAGCCCGTTGGTCATCGAGCCGACCGCGAGCGAGAGCACAGCCCGGACGATGGGGGCAGTGGGCCCAGATCCCTTCGCCACCTCGAGAGCGACGGTCCAGGTCAGCCGGGAGCCCGTCGGCGTCGACTCGACGACGTAGTCCTCCGCGAAGCGGCGGATGCCGGGGCGGTTCGACTCGGCGACCGCGAAGGTCATCCGCTCGTTCTCGTCCCAGCGGTAGAACTTCTCCCGCACCGTCGCCACACCGCCCATGGTGACCTCTCGCACCGTACCGACGCCGTACGGTCGCGGGCCGACCCATCGCGTCTTCGTGGCCCCAGGCCCCCACGAAACCACGGCGTCGTCTGCGGCCAGCGCCTCCCACAACGTCTCGACCGGCACGTCGACATCGAGCACCTTGGTCGTGACCGTGCGTGCGGTCCGCAGGAAGTCGTCGTCGGCGGGATCGAGGGGGTACCAGCGGGTCATGTGGCCAACCTTTGTGAGCTCGAGGAGGGGACGACGACATCTTCGTCGATACAGGATCGTAGGAACGTCGCGGCGCGGCGAACCGCTCGGCGGGCTTCGGGAACCAGGCGATACATCGTGACGTAGGAGTGGATCTGGCCCCGCGAGACGATCAGCTTGTTGGGCACGCCGGCGCGGGTGAGCCGCTCATGCAGCCGCTCGGAGTCTCCGGCGAAGCACTCCGTGCCCCCGACGTGGGTCTGGATCGGCGGGAAGGTACGCAAGAGCCCGATCTTCACGGTGAGTGGTGACAGGCACGGATCGTGGAAGTCGCCACCAGGATGGAAGGCCTCCGCACACCGCGCCGCGAACGTAGGTGTCAGGACCGGGTCGTGGTGCCGGGCATCGCGGCGTACCGCCTCGGTCAGCGCCGGGTCGAGCAGCGGCGAGAAGAGCGTCACGCCTGCGGGCAGGTCGCGTCCACACCGGGCGAGCGTGGTCAGCAGGCCGAGGGCGAGGTGGCCGCCGGCCGAGTCGCCCGCCACCACGATCCGCTCCGGCGGGTGGCCCTGCGCCAACAGCCAGTCGTACGCCGCCACGGCGTCGTCCAGCGCGGCGGGATAGACGTGCTCGGGGGCGCGCCGATAACCGACCGCCAGCACCGGTAGAGCACTGAGTGCTGAGAGCGGACCGGTGACACACCGGTAGGACCGCGGGGAGGACGCCACGTAGCCCCCACCATGGAAGTAGATGATCACGCCGTCGTCGCCGGCCTCGGCGTTGCGGGCGCGCACCCACTCACCCTCGAAGCGCGTGGTCCGGACCTGCTCGGCTCGTGCCGTGGTCGGCCAGCCGGCCAGGACACCACCGGCCGCGATCACACCGCGCAGATAGCGCAGCTGCAGTCCTTCGAGGCGCAGGCGGTCGATCTGTGGACGCACCGCGAGCCGGGCACCGGCCACCAGCACACGACTCGTCGCGCTCGGACCGAGCAGCTTCAGGTAGCGGATCACCCCCGTGTCTCCGCACGGGCCTCGAGGTCGCGCACCATCTCGTGCACCCGGCGGTCGCGGGCCAGCACCCGGTCGGCGCCGGCGTTGAGCACGCCGCGGAGCAGGGAGTAGGGAACCCACCGGGCAGGGGCGACGGTGGCGCCTGCCCGTTCGGAGATCCCGTCGGCGATCGACTCGGCCGCGGCGTCCGCGGAGATGCGGTGGTTCAGGGGCCAGCCGAGCAGCTCGTCGAGGCGGCGTCCGACGGGGTCGTCGTCGAGGGTTGCGGTGGCCAAGGGTGTGTCGACGAAGCCGAAGTAGGCGACGCCCGCACTCGCCCCGTGGGGCGCCAGCTCGAGCTTGAGGGCCCGGCCGATCTGCTCGGCGGCGGCCTTGCTCGACATGTAGCCGACGCCGCCGACCCCGGGCGAGAAGGCGGCACAGGAGGCCACCACGACGACGTGCCCCTTCGCCGCGATCACCGCGTCCAGCGCAGGCTGCACGGTGTTGAGCACACCGGTCTGGTTGATCGCGACCACCCGGTCGTAGTCGGCCAGGTCCATCGTGCGGATCGTGGCCGGCGGAGGCGTCACCCCGGCGTTGGCCACCACGACATCGAGCTGCCCGTAGCGCTCGAGGGTCCGAGCCACGACGCCGGCCATGGCGGCACGGTCGGTGACGTCGGCGACGACGGTGAGGACACGCTCGGCGCCGAGGCTGGATGCGACCACCTCGAGCCCCGACTCGTTCAGGTCGACCAGCGCCAGCCGGGCGCCCTGGTCGTGCAACCGCCGGGCCAAAGCCAGGCCGATGCCCTGCCCGGCTCCGGTGACCATCACGACCCGGTCGCGTACGTCGTACTTCTTGCCGAACCAGCCGCTCATGCCCGGATCCCCTCCTTCACGACGCGTCGAACGGCGTAGTGGCCGAGGTCGACCTTGCTGGTACGGGCGCGGAAGCCCGCCGAGAAGCCCGGGTAGTGGGTGAAGTTCCGGCCGGTCGAGCTCAGGTAGTAGCTGCGGCAGCCGCCGGTGAGGAAGACCGACCTGCTCAACCCCTTGTCGACCCACTCGAGGAACTCGTCCTGGGCCTCGGCGGTCACCTCGAGCGAGGCCAGACCAGCCTTCGCCATCTCGCCGAGCGCCTCGATGATGTAGTGCACCTGGTCCTCGATGGTGATCACCGCCGAGGTGTAGACGCCAGAGTTTGGACCGAGGATCAGGAAGAGGTTCGGGAAGTCGTGCACCGCCGTGCCGAGGTAGGCGGCCATCTCCCCGTCCCGCCATACGTCGCCGATGCTGGCACCGCCGCGGCCGTGGATCAGGTCGAAACCCGGGTGGTCCGTCATCCGGAAGCCGGTGCCGAGGATGATCGTGTCGAGCTCGTGCTCGGTGCCGTCGGCGGTCACGACGCCGCGCTCGGTGATCTCGACGATGCCGTCGGTGACCACGGTGGCATTGTCGGCCGTGAGCGCCGGGTAGTAGGCGTTGGAGAAGGTCGGCCGCTTGCAGCCCACGGCGTACGTCGGCGTCAGCCTCCTGCGAAGCTCAGGGTCCCTGACCTGTCTCCTGAGCAACGCACGCCCCATCAGCTCGAGCGGCTTCTGCAGCCTCGGCTCATGGATGAACCCCGGCACCAGCGCCTCGAAGGTGAGCTCCCATGCCTTGCGTGCCGCCTTCTGTGCGCCCGGCACGCGGCGGTAGAGCGCGCGGGTCACCGCGCCGACCGGTCGATCGGGGTGCGGCAGGATCCACGTGGGCGTGCGCTGGAAGACGGTCAGGTGGCCGACCTCCGGCTGCACCCGAGGGATGAACTGCACCGCGGAGGCGCCGGTGCCGATCACACCGACCCTCTCACCGCGCAGGTCGTGGTCATGGTTCCAGCCCTGGGAGTGGAACACGGTGCCGGCGAACGTGTCGAGGCCGGGGATGTCGGGCACCGCTGGTGGCGATGCGCCACAGCTGCGCGTG
Source organism: Nocardioides sp. YIM B13467 (assembly GCF_042788075.1). Classification (NCBI taxonomy): domain Bacteria; kingdom Bacillati; phylum Actinomycetota; class Actinomycetes; order Propionibacteriales; family Nocardioidaceae; genus Nocardioides; species Nocardioides sp. YIM B13467. The sequence goes on along the minus strand of NZ_JBHZPJ010000046.1, from coordinate 2,541,847 downwards.
GTCGTCCCACGAGGCGTCGGTCACCTCGGTGCGGAAGCGCACGTGCGGCAGCACGTCGTGCTCGACCGCGCACCTGTGCATGTAGTCCTTCAGCTCGGACTGCAGCGGGTAGAGCCGGCTCCAGTCGGGGTTGGGCGCGAAGGAGTAGGAGTAGATCAGCGACGGTACGTCGCACTGGGCGCCCGGGTAGTCGTTGATCTGCCAGGTGCCGCCGACCGCGTCGGCGCGTTCGAGCACGACGAAGTCGTCGATGCCTTCCTGCTTCAGGCGAATGGCGGTGCCCAGGCCTCCGAAGCCCGCGCCGATGACGGCGATCCTCACGTGCTGGCTCATCTCAGATCCTCCGGGTCACAGGTCGATGGTGAGGCTGTCGCCGGCGGCGCGCGAGACGCAGATCAGCATGGAGTCGTCGCGCTCCGAGGGCCGCAGCTTGGTGTCCCGGTGCTCGACGTCGCCCTCGAGGACGGCGTGCTTGCACGAGCCGCAGAAGCCCTGCTGGCACGAGTAGCGGACGCCCGGGACCTTGCGGCGGATCGCGGCCAGCGCGGACTCGTCGGCGCCGACGGCCACCGTCACGCCCGTGCGCGCGAGGTGCACCTCGAACGCGCGACCACCCACGACGGGCGGCGCGGAGAACCGCTCGCTGTGCAGGGAGCCGGTCGGGTTCAGCGTCGGTTGCAGGGCACGGGCGGCATCGATCAGCGCCGGAGGACCGCACACGTAGATCGCGGCACCCTCCTCGGCCCGACCCAGCAGATCTGCCGCATCGGAGACGCCGAACTCGTCGTCGGGCCGGAGCTCGAGCCGGCCACCCTCGAGCGCCTGCAGCTCGGAGACGAAGGGCATCGTGGCGAGCGAGCGACCGAGGTACACCATCGTCCAGCGGGCGCCACGACGTGCGGCCTCGCGCACCATCGGCAGGATCGGGGTGATGCCGATGCCGCCCGCGACGAACAGGTAGGACTCGACGTCGATGAACGGGAACGCGTTCCGCGGCCCGCGCACCGTCAGCAGGTCGCCCTGCGAGATCTCGCGGTGCATGGCCAGCGAGCCGCCACCACCGTCGTCGATGCGGCGTACGGCGATGCGGTAGCTGGTGAGGTCGGACGGGTCGCCGCAGAGGGAGTACTGCCGCTGGGTTCCCGAAGGCAGGAAGACATCGAGATGGGCACCAGGCACCCAGGCCGGCAGTGGACCGCCGCCTGGGCGGCGCAACGTGAAGCTGACCACGTCATCGACCTCGCGCGCGGTCGACTCGACAACGAGGTCGAGATCGAACCCGGTGCGGCGCACGGGCCGCGATCTCGAGAGGTAGGGCGCCGCGGGGCTGGCCGCGAACAGGGCGGAGTAGGCCTGAGCCCCTCTGGCCAGGGCCCGGAGTCTGGTTGAGGGCTCGCCGGATCGCTGCGGCGTCAACGTCGCAGCCATCAGAGACCACTCGCCGCCGGCGACTGCGCGAGGTAGCGCACGGCCTTGTCGATCGGGCCCATCTGGGAGGGATGGAAGCCCGGGCGGAGGTATTGCGGGATCTCCTTGAAGATGAACTTCAGGCCGGGGATGAGGCCCTTGCGGGTGTCCTTGACGAACTCGATCGGCCAGGTCCAGCGGGGGCGGGTGACCGACGGGTCGTTGGCGTACATCCAGGACGACGTGTAGAGCCACAGCACGAGCAGGCCGGCAGAGGCGAGCAGTGCGGTGCGAACGCGGCGCGCGTAGCTGCCATCGACGTACTGGAACACGTCGAAGGCGACGTTGCGGTGCTCCATCTCCTCGGCGCCGTGCCAGCGCAGCAGGTCGAGCATCGTCGGGTCCACGCCGATCTCGTCGAACCGCTCGTTGTCGAGCAACCACTCGCCGACCGTGGCCGTGAAGTGTTCGGCGGCGGCGTAGATACCCAGGCGCTCGTGGAACCAGGCCTCGCCGGCGCGGCCCTTCAGGCCGTGGTCGCCGAAGACCTGGTCCATCAGGAACTCCATCAGCCGCATGATCTCGGGGATGTCGAAGCCCTTCTCCTCCAGGTAGATCCGGAACGACTCGTGCGAGCTGGCATGGGTCTCCTCCTGGCCGATGAAGCCGACGAGCTCCTCGGCCAGGCGTGGGTCCTCGATCTGCGGCAGCGCGCGACCGAGCACGTCGGCCATGGCGCGCTCGCCCTCGGGCAGCACGAGGTGCATGACGTTCCAGAAGTGCGTGGCGTAGGGGCGGCCGGGGATGTACTCGGTGGGCACGTCCGTCCAGTCGAAGGAGACGTCGCGGGCGTGGATCGCCAGCGCCTCGTCTGAGTACTCGTGCTGCGTGGTTGCCATCGTCTTCCCTTCCTGGTCAACGGGTCACCCGACTGTAACAAAGCAACATTGATTGTTGCAATGATTCAGCCGTGGTCACGTTATGCTCATCGCCATGAAGGACGCTCTGAGCCGTGCCGTGAACGCGGTCGTCGACTCCCCCGGCCCTGACGAAGCCGCACGGCGGTCACCGGAGACCCAGCGCATCCTCGATGCCGCGCTGAAGCAGTTCGCGGAGTTCGGCATCAAGCGCACGACCATCGGCGACATCGCGCGCACTGCCGGCATCGACCGGGTCACCATCTACCGTCGGGTCGGCAACAAGGACGCCGTGATCCGGGCCGTGGTCACTCGCGAAGCCATCCGCCTCTTCGAGCTGGTCACCGCCACGGCCCGCCGCGGCGCCACCATCGAGGAGCGCGTCGAGCTCGGATTCACCTCGATGATGGAGGAGGTACGCGGCAACGCCATGCTCGCGCGGATGCTGCAGGTCGAGCCCGAGACGGTGCTGCTCCAGCTCACCACCGAGGGTGGCCCACTGGTCACGGGCGCGACGACGGCCACGCTGGGTTTCTTCGGCGAAGCCGTCGAGGACGGCCTCCTCGAGACGACCGACGGCATGGACGCCAGTGCCGAGCTGCTGGTGCGCATCGTGCACTCCTACATGCTCACGCCCCGGGCTCTGATCGACCTCGACAGTCACCAGAAGCTGCGCGACTTCGCGCGTACGCATCTCGTGCCGATGGTCCTGCGCGCCGCGACCCGACACTGAGCGGCCCGGCCGTCAGCGCCCGTGACGGACGCTGAGCACCTTCCTCATCACCGGCATGACGTGGCCCGCCCTGCGCAGCGTGATCAGCTCGAACCCCGGCAGCGCGAACTTCTGGCGTACGACCGCGCGCGGCCGCGCGAACTCCCGCAGCCCGTCAGCGCCGTGCACCCGCCCGAAGCCGCTGGCGCCCACCCCGCCCATCGGCACGGCCCCCATGCCGGCGAAGGCGATCACGGAGTTGACGGTGACCTGGCCGGCGCGCAGCTTATCGGCGATCTCGTCGCCCTGGGCATGGGAGAACACCGAGGCGCTCAGCGCGTAGTCGTGGTCGTTGGCCAAGGTGATCGCCTCGGCGACATCGGCGCACCGGCGCAACGTGACGGTCGGCCCGAACGTCTCCTCGCGCACCGCGGCCGCGTCCTCCGGGAGGTCGGTGATCACGATCGGCTCGATCAGCCGGTCACCGAACGACTCGGGTCCTCCCCTGAGGAACGTCGCTCCGCGCGCGACGGCATCGGCGACATGACGGCGTACGACGTCGACCTGAGCCGGCATCGTCATCGGACCGTAGGTGGCGCCCGCGTCCGACCCAGGACGGACCTCGTCGAGCTCGCGCAGCAGCGCCGACTCGAACTCCTCGGCCACCTCCTCGACGACGTAGACCCGCTCGACACCGACGCAGGTCTGCCCCGAGTTGGTGAAGGCGCCCCACGCAACGGCCCGGGCCGCTGCGGCGACATCGGCGTCGGCGACGACGATCACCGGGTCCTTGCCGCCACACTCGAGGACGACCGGGGTGAGCGTCTCGGCGCACTGGGCCATCACCCGCTTGCCGGTGCGGGTCGACCCGGTGAAGCCGATCTTGTCGACGCCGGCGTTGCACAGGGCGGCGCCGGTCGCGCCGAAGCCGGTGACCAGCGACAGCACGCCCTCGGGCGCGTCCGGGTTGGCCGCGGCGAACACGTCGACGTACCACCGGCTCACGGCGGGCGTGAACTCGCTCGGCTTCAGGACCACCGTGTTGCCGGCCGCGAGGGCGAACGACACAGCACTGTTCGGCGCGTAGAGGGGGTAGTTCCACGGCCCGATCACACCAACGACACCGAGCGGGTCATAGTCGACGCGGGCACCGTAGTTGGAGAACAGCGGACCCGGGCTGACCTTGCGCGAGCGCAACACCCTGCCGGCGTTCCGGGCCGCCCAGTGCAGGTGCTCGACGGTGAGCACGACCTCGAGCACGGCGTCGTCGAGAGGCTTGCCGTTCTCGCGGTGGAGCAGGTCGGCGATCTCGTCGACGCGGCGCCACATGTACTTGCGCCATGCGGCCAGGCGCGCGGAACGACCGTCGAAGCCCAAGTCACGCCACCACGTCGAGGCGGCGCGAGCCGTCGCGACCACGGCACGCACCTCGTCCTCGCCCATCACCGGGAAGCTGGCGACCAGCGCACCGTCCTCCGGGGAGAGGGAGTCGAGGCTCACGCGCCGGCCAAGTCGTCGGCCGGGTCGGTGGATCGGGCGTAGCCGTCGCGCAGCTCGCGCTTGAGCACCTTGCCCGCACCACTGATCGGCAGCTCACCGACGAAGTCGAAGCTGCGCGGCGTCTTGTAGCCGGCGATGAGGCCGCGGGAGTGCGCCTGCAGCTCCTCGGCGGTGACCGTCTTGTCGGCAGCGAGGACGATGCAGGCATGCACGCGCTCGCCGAACTTCTCGTCGGGCAGGCCGATGACGGCCACCGCTGCGACGGCGGGGTGCTTGCTCAGGGCGCTCTCGACCTCGGCGGAGTAGACGTTCTCGCCACCCGTCACGATCATGTCCTTGATCCGGTCGACGACGTAGACGAAGCCCTCCTCGTCGATGAAGCCACCGTCACCGGTGCGATACCAGCCGTCGCGCAGCACGGCGGCGGTCTCCTCGGGCTTGTTCCAGTAGCCCTTCATGACATGCCCGCCGCGTACGCAGATCTCGCCGACCTCGCCGGTCGCGAGGTCCTTGCCGTCGGCGTCGACGACCTTGATCTCGGAGTGCGGGGCCGCACGCCCTCCGGACCGGAGGTACTGGTCGTGGTGGTCCTGCGGCAGCAGCAGCGTCGCCACCGGTGCGACCTCGGTCATGCCGTACGCCTGGGTCATCCTGATACCCGGGAATGCGTCCATGGTGCGCTTGAGGACACCTTCGGAGATCACCGAGCCGCCGTAGAGCATGCGGTTCAACGACGACAGGTCGTAGTCGGGAAGCCCGGGGTGGTCGACCAGCATCTGGATCATCGTCGGCACGAGCAGGACGTCGGTCACCTTGTGCGCCTGGACGGCCCCGAGCACAGCCGCGGGCTCGAAGAACGGCACCATCACGTGGGTCCCACCGAGGGCGACCTGTCCGGCCCACGCCGCGAGGTCGGCGAGGTGGAACATCGGCGCCGCGTGCAGGAAGATCGCGCCCCGACCCAGGAGCTCACCGCTGGCCACGGTGCCCAACGCCGACGTGGTCAGATTGGCCTGGGTGAGCATGACGCCCTTGGGAAAGCCGGTCGTGCCACCGGTGTAGAAGATTCCGGCCAGGTCCTCACCGGAGCGGCGGGCATCCTCGACGGGCTCGTTCTCGGCCACCAGGGCCTCGTAGGAGACCATGCCCTCCGGGAGCGGGCCGTCGCCGCAGTGCACGAGCGTGGTGAGCTCGGGGCACTGGGCGGTCAGCACTGGCGCCATCGGAGCGAAGGCGTCATCGATCAGCAGAACCGTGGTGCCGGAGTCCTTGAGCGAGTAGGCGATCTCGGCCGGGCTCCACCGGATGTTGATCGGGTTGACCACGCCTCCGGCCCACGGGACGGCGAGCAGGTACTCGGCGTACCGGTCGCTGTTGAGCGACAGCATGGCGACTCGGTCGTCGGCGACCACACCGAGCGAGTGCAGGCCGGCGGCGAAGCGAGCGATCCGGTCGCCGTGCTCGGCGAAGGTCCGGGTGCGCTCGCCGTAGATCGTCGCCGTCTTGTTCGGGGTGGCCTGGATCGCGCGGTGCAGTCCCTGGGTGAGGTACATGTCGTCTCCTGCTGAAGTGGTGGGTCTCGAGTTGGTGCGGCCCGGCCGAGATCCGGAGCTCCGTGATCAGTACGTCTCGCCGGCCTCGGCCTTGGCGACCAGTGATGCCGGCGGCGTGAACTGGGGGCCGTACTTGTCGGCGAGGTCGCGGGCGCGGTTCACGAAGCCGGGCAGACCACCTGCGTAGCCGTTCATGTACTGCACGACGCCGCCGGTCCAGGCCGGGAAGCCGATGCCGAGGATCGAGCCGATGTTGGCGTCCTCGACCGAGCGCAGCACGCCCTCGTCGAAGCACTTGACGGTCTCGATGGACTCCGCGAAAAGCATCCGCTCGACCATGTCCTCGAACGGGATCTCCTTGGTGCCCCCGCTCTGTCCATTTTCGGCTCCGCCGCTCTGTCCATTTTCGGCTCCGCCGCTCTGTCCATTTTCGGCTCCGCCGCTCTGTCCATTTTCGGCTCCGCCGCTCTGTCCATTTTCGGCTCCGCCAAAGTTCTCGGCCAGGCCCGGCCACAGGCCGGTGGCCTTGCCGTCGACGTAGTCGTAGAAGCCGCCGCCCTGCGCACGGCCGGTGCGACCGTGCTTCTCGATCATCGCGTCGATGACGTCGTACGCCGGGTGGTGGTAGTAGAGGTGACCCTTGCCGTCGGCTTCGAGACCGCTCTGCGTGGCCTTCTGGATCTTGCTCATCGTCGAGAAGTTCAGCTCGTCCGAGAGCTTCAGGGGCGCGGCCGGGTAGCCCGCCTGCAGACCGGCTTGCTCGATCGAGGCGGCCGAGATGCCCTCGGCAACCATCGCGTGGGCCTCGTTGAGGAAGGTGCCGATCACCCGGCTGGTGAAGAACCCGCGGCTGTCGTTGACGACGATCGGGGTCTTCTTGATCTGCTGGGCGATGTCGAACGCCTTGGCGAGCGTCTCGTCGCTGGTCTTGTCACCCGCGATGATCTCGAGCAACGGCATCTTGTCGACCGGGCTGAAGAAGTGCAGGCCGATGAAGTCCTCGGGCCTCTTCACCCCGTCGGCCAGTCCCGTGATCGGCAGCGAGGAGGTGTTGGAGCCGAGCACCGCACCGGGCGCGACGATGTCCTCGACCTCCCGGAACACCTTGTGCTTGAGCTCGACGCTCTCGAAGACCGCCTCGATCACGAGGTCGCAGCCGGCGAGGTCGCTCGGGTCGGCTGCCGGGCGGATCTTGGAGAGCAGCTCGTCAGCCTTCCCCTGGCTCATCCTGCCCCGCGAGACCGCCTTGTCGAGCAGGTCCTTGGAGTAGCCCTTGCCGCGCTCGGCGTTCTCGAGCGACACGTCCTTGAGCACGACGTCCATCCCGCCCTTGGCGCACACGAACGCGATCGCCGCACCCATCATCCCGGCGCCGAGGATGCCGACCTTCTTGGCGACGTACTTCTCATGGCCCTCGGGGCGGCTGCCGCCGGCTGCGATGTGCTGCATGTCGAAGAAGAACGCCTTGATCATGTTCTTCGCGACCTGCCCGGTCACCAGCTCGACCAGGTAGCGCGACTCGATGACCAGGGCGTTGTCGAAGTCGACCTGAGTGCCCTCGACTGCCGCTGCCAGGATGGCGCGCGGAGCCGGGTAGTTGGCGCCCTTGAGCTGCTTGCGCAGGTTGCTGGGAAGAGCCGGCAGGTTGGCCGCAAAGGCCGGGTTGGCCGGCGTTCCGCCTGGAATCTTGTAGCCCTTGACGTCCCACGGTTGTACGGCGTCGGGATTGGCCTTGATCCATGCCTTCGCGGCGGGGACCAGCCCGTCGACCGGGACGATCTCGTCGATGAGGCCGATCTCGAGGGCCTTCGCCGGGGTGTGCCGCTGCCCCTGGCCGAGCACCTTCACGAACGCGTCGACGACACCGAGCATGCGGACGGTGCGCACCACCCCGCCGCCGCCGGGCAACAGACCGAGGCCGACCTCGGGCAGACCGATCTGGCTTCCCTTCACGTCAGCCGCGACGCGGTGGTGGGCGCTCAGTGCGATCTCGAGGCCACCGCCGAGCGCGGCGCCGTTGATCGCCGCGACGACCGGGCGACCGAAGGTCTCCAGGGTGCGCAGGGCCGCCTTGATCTCGGTGATCATGTCGAAGACGCGTTGGGCGTCCTCCTTCTTGGCGGCCAGCAGGTCGTTGAGGTCGCCACCGGCGAAGAAGGTCTTCTTCGCCGAGGTGAGGACGACACCCGTCACCGACTCCTTCTCGGCGACCAGGCGCTGGACCGCGGCGTTCATCGAGGCGATGTACGCCGCGTTCATGGTGTTCGCAGACTGGTTCGGGTCGTCCATCGTCAGCGTGACGATGCCGTCGGCGTCCTGCTCCCAGATGATCGTGTTCGGCTCGGTCGTGTTTCGTTCAGTCATGGTGAAGCCCTTCGGGTCGAGGAGGGAGGTCAGATGCGCTCGATGACGGTGGCGACGCCCATGCCGGCCCCGATGCAGAGTGTGAGCACGGCGCGCCGGCCACCGGTCCGCTCCAGCTCGTCGACCACGGTGCCGAGGATCATCGCGCCGGTGGCCCCGAGCGGGTGGCCCATGGCGATGGCGCCGCCGTTGACGTTGAGCTTCTCGTCGGGGACGTTGAAGTCCTTCTGCCATTTCAGGGCGACGGCGGCGAAGGCCTCGTTGATCTCCCAGAGGTCGATGTCATCGGGGGCCAGGCCGGCGGCGGCAAGCACCTTGTGAGTGGCGGGCGTCGGACCAGTGAGCATGATCGTCGAGTCGGCACCCGAGGTGGCGGTGGCGACGATGCGAGCGCGCGGCGTCAGACCGAAGTCCGTGCCGACCTGCTCGCTGCCGATCAGCACCAGCGAGGCACCGTCGACGATGCCGGAGGAGTTGGCCGGAGTGTGCACGTGGTCGATGCGCTCGACGCTGTGGAACTTCTGCAGCGCCACGGCGTCGAAGCCGCCCATCTCGCCCATCGCGGCGAACGACGGCTTCAGCGCACCCAGCGACTCGACGGTCGACTCGGGACGCATGTGCTCGTCACGGTCGAGGATGACGAGACCGTTCTGGTCGAGCACCGGGATGACCGAGTTCTTGAACCGGCCCTCCTCCCATGCGGTGGCGGCACGCTGCTGCGAGCGGACGGCATAGGCATCGACGTCCTCACGGCTGAAGCCCTCGATCGTGGCGATCAGGTCGGCACCCACACCCTGGGGGATGAAGTAGGAGTCGTAGTTGGTGGCCGGGTCCATCGCCCACGCGCCGCCGTCGGAGCTGATCGGCACCCGCGACATCGACTCGACGCCACCGGCCAGGAGCAGCTTGTCCCACCCAGAGGCAACCTTCTGGGCGGCGGTGTTGCAGGCCTCGAGGCCCGAGCCGCAGAAGCGGTTGATCTGCAGGCCACCGACGGTGTCGGGCAGGCCGGCGGCCATCGCCGCGGCCTTCGGGATCACCGATCCCTGGTCACCGACGGGCGAGACGACACCGGCGATGAAGTCGTCGACCGCGTTGGTGTCGAGGTCCGGGTTGCGCTCGCGCAGCTCGTCGATGAGCCCGACCAGCAGGCTGACCGGCTTCACGCTGTGCAGCGAGCCGTTCTTCCCGCGGCCTCGCGGCGTACGGATGTGGTCGTAGATGAATGCGTGGTTGCTCATGGTGAGCGGTCCTTCCGTCGGAGATCAGAGCGGCTGTCACAGCGAACGGGCGATGAGCTCCTTCATCACTTCGTTCGCGCCTGCGAGGATGCGCAGCACGCGCACGTCGGTGTAGATGTGGGCGATCGGGTATTCGTTCATGTAGCCGTAGCCGCCGAAGAGCTGCAGGCAACGGTCAGCGACCTCGGTGGCCCGGTCGGAGATCCAGTACTTCGCCATCGAGGCCTCGGTGGCGTCGAGCTCACCCCGGAGGTGCTTCTCGATGCACTGGTCGAGGAAGGCGCGGTTGAGCCGGGAGATGGTCTCGCACTCCGCCAGCTCGAAACGGGTGTTCTGCAACGCCATCAGCGGCTTGCCAAAGGCGTGGCGCTCCTTGGTGTACGCCACCGCGAGCGCGACGGCCCTCTCGATCTGCGCCTGGGCGAGGATCGCGGTGATCAGCCGTTCCTGCGGGAGCTGCTCCATCATCTGGTAGAAGCCCTGCCCCTCTTCGGGGCCGAGCAGGTTGGCCCGTGGAACCCGTAGGTCCTCGAAGGCCAGCTCCGCGGTGTCCTGGTCCTTCTGACCCATCTTGTCGAGCACCCGGCCGCGGGTGAAACCGGGAGTCTCGTCGTCGACCTCGGCCACGATCAGCGAGATGCCGGCAGCACCCTGGTCGTCGCCGGTCTTGGCGGCGATCACGATCAGGTCGCACACGTGGCCGTTGGAGATGAAGGTCTTGGCACCGTTGAGGACGTAGTCGTCGCCGTCCTTGACCGCGCGGGTCTTGATCGCCTGCAGGTCCGAGCCGGTGCCGGGTTCGGTCATCGCGATCGAGAGGACCCACTCCCCGGTGCACACCTTGGGCAGCCAGCGTCGCTTCTGCTCCTCGGTGGCGTACGCCGCGATGTAGTGGGCCACGATTCCGACCGAGACGGCGAATCCCATGGAGGTGTCACCGGCTCGGACCTGCTCCTCGAGCAGCACGGTCTCGGCCGCGAAGGACGCGCCTCCCCCGCCGTACGCCTCATCGAGAGACATGCCGACCAGGCCGAGCTCGCCGGCCTTGAGGTAGGCCCCGCGGCTGGCGTGACCCTGAGCGACATGCTCGTCGGCCCGGGTCAGCACCTCCTTGGTGAAGTAGGTCGCCGCGAGGTCGCGGACGGCCTGGAGGTCCGCGGTCATCCAGGAGGACGTCGTTGTTGGCATGGCGCCAATAGTGGCCTATTGTTGGCACTCGGTCAACAAGGTCATCGAAATCCGCACGAAAGCAGGCCAACCGTGGACACCAGCACACCAACGGCGGAGCACACCTACACCGCCATCACCTACGCCGTGGACGAGCGGATCGCGACGATCACGCTCAACCGCCCGCAGTCGCGCAACGGCTACACGCTGACCATGGCCGACGAGCTGAACCTGGCCCTCGAGCGTGCGGACCGCGACGAGGACGTCCGGGCCGTCGTACTCACCGGGGCCGGAGACCACTTCTGCGTCGGCGCCGACCTCTCCGGTGGCGGTTTTGACGTCAACGAGGAGGGCAGCGACGCCGACACATGGCAGGAACCGGCGGGCCGGTGCTCGAAGCGCATCTTCACGATGAACAAGCCGGTCATCGCTGCCATGCGCGGGGCGGCGGTCGGCGCCGGCCTGACCATCACGCTCGCCTGCGACTTCCGACTGGGCTCCACCGACTCGAGGTTCGGTCTCGTCTTCGCCCGCCGCGGCATCTTCCCCGAGGGCGGTTCGGTCTGGTACCTGCCTCGCCTGGTCGGCACGACCAAGGCCCAGGACTGGATGATCACCGGGCGCGTGTTCGGTGCCGACGAAGCGCTCTCCGCCGGCCTGCTCACCGCCGTCCACCCTCCGGGCGAGGTGCTGGAGGCGGCGTACGAGCTGGCCCGCGACCTGCGTGACAACACCGCAGCGGTCTCCGTGGCGGTCATCCGCCAGATGCTCAACAGACTGAGCGGAGAGCTCTCGCCGTTCTGCGCACACGACGTCGACTCGCGCTTGATCGCCGGCCTGCCGACCAACGCCGACGCCGTCGAGGGCGTGATGTCGTTCCTCGAGAAACGTCCTCCGGTCTTCGCCAACACGGTCGAGAAGGACCTTCCGGCCTGGCTCCCCTGGCTCACGGAGAAGGCGGCAGGGCAGACTGCTCCGGGTGAGCATGTCTGAACCCCGCTGGCGACGCCTCGGCGCCGACCAGCGCCGCGAGGAGATCTTCGCCTGCGCCCAGCGACTCTTCACCCAGCGGCCGTACGCCGAGGTGTCGACCACCGACATCGCCCGAGAGGCCGGTGTCGCCCGCGGGCTGCTCAACCATTACTTCGGCACCAAACGCGACCTCTATCTCGAGGTCGTCCGAGAAGCCGCCACGGTCCCCGAGATCGCGGTCGCCCAGCTCCCGAACGGGACGCTCGAGGAGCGGATCGACGCCGCGGTCACCTGGTTCCTCGACTCCCTCGACCAGCAGGGCGCGAGCTGGATCAATGCGACCGGCAGCCACGGCATGGGCAGAGACCCGGAGCTGGAGAAGATCCTGGTTCAGGCCGAGAACGACTCCGTCGACCGATTGATCGATGCAATCGGGGTGTCCGAGACGGAGGGCCGCCGCGACGAGCTGCGGGCCTTCATCCGCACTTATGGACAGCTGGCCCGGGCCGCGGGCCGGGAGTGGCTCGTGAAGAAGGCACTCACCCGCGAGCAGGTCCACCAGCTGCTGAGGGTGTGCCTGCTGGCGATCGTGGACGACGTGCTACCGGCCTCGCTCGGCGACTGACACCCGGAGTCCGCGCCATCGAGACCGCCGCCAATCCGACCCGAGGGCCGCGTGCGGTCGGCGGGCAGGGCCGAGTTCCGAGCGGCTCAGGGCGACGGTCGTCGGGACGACCTCGCGCCTGACGCCGCTCGGTCACCAGCTCAGGCGAGGGCGGCCTTCAGCGCGTCGATCGCCAGGGTCATCGCCGCCTTCTTGGCGTAGGTGTCACGCAGCGCGTCGAGCATCACGAAGTCGTGGATGATGCCACCGAGACGTACCTGGACGGTCGGCACGCCGGCCTCCCGGAGCTTGGCGGCGTACGCCTCGCCTTCATCGCGCAGCACGTCGGCCTCCCCGGTGATCACCAGCGCCGGCGGGAGGCCGGTGAGCTGCTCGGTGGTCGCCCGCAGCGGTGAGGCGGTGATCTGGGCGCGCTCGGCCTCGTCGGTCGTGTACTGGTCCCAGAACCACTGCATCCCGTCGCGGCGCAGGAAGTAGCCCTCGGCGAACTGGTGGTAGGACTCGGTCTCGAAGGAGGCGTCGGTGACCGGGTAGAAGAGCACCTGCTGCTTCAGCTCGACCCCGCCGCGCTCCTTGGCCATCAGCGTCAGCGCCGCGGCCATGTTGCCCCCGACGGAGTCGCCGGAGACCGCGACACGGGAGGCGTCGAGCCCCTTCTCGGCGCCGTGCTCGACGACCCACTGGGCGGCCGCGAAGTTCTGCTCGATCGCGACGGGGTACCTCGCCTCCGGCGAGAGGTCGTACTCCGGGAACACGACGGCGACGCCGGCCCCGACGGCGAGCTCGCGGACCAGGCGGTCGTGCGTTCCGGCGTTGCCGAAGACCCAGCCGGCGCCGTGGATGTAGATGAGGACGGGAAGCGTGCCGCTCACACCGGCGGGCCTGACGATGCGGACCTTCACCTCTCCGGTCGGACCACCCTCGACGGTGACCCACTCCTCGTCGACCTCCGGCTTGTCGACACCCTCGCCGGACTGGACCTGGTTGACGGCCTCGCGACCCGCGGCGGGACCGAGGTCGAACAGGTAGGGCGGGTTGGCGGTGGCAGCGGCGAACTCGGCTGCGGCCGGCTCCAGAACGGGCTTGGACATCTCGTCTCACTCCTTGCTGTGGATTACCTTGCGTACAAGGAATCTACGCCGCATTTACCTTGCGCGCAAGGTTTTCCTCGAAAAAGATTGCGCGCAAGGTTGTAGAGTGGGTCGCATGACGGAGACTCGCCACAGCCTGGAGCTGAGCGAGCAGCTGTGCTTCTCGCTCTACACCGCGCAGCGGCTCGTGACCGCGGCATACCGACCGATCCTGGACGCCCTGGGCCTGACGTATTCCCAGTACGTCGCCATGCTCGTGCTGTGGGAGAGCTCCCCCATCACCATGGGAGAGCTCGGCGAGCAGCTCGGGCTGGACTACGGCACCGTGACGCCGCTCGTCAAGCGGCTCGAGGCCGCCGGGCTGATCACCCGCGAGAAGCGCCCCGAGGACCAGCGCAGCGTCCGGCTGCGCCTGACCGATGCCGGCACCGAGCTGCGCAGCCGAGCCGAAGGCGTACCCGACACCATCGCCGAGGTGATGGCGCTGCAGACCGAGGAGTTCACCGCCCTCAAGGACTCGCTGGAGCACCTCAGCGACAACGTCGCCAAGCGTCTGCCCTGAGCGGTCGGGCGAGGCTCCGCGTCGTCAGTCGGCCAGGCGCAGGTCGCCCTCGGCCCGGGGCGGCAGGTTGGAGAGGGCGGCCTGGACGAGCGCGACGCGTGCCTTGACCGTGACCGCGCGGCGGAGCCGGCCGACGTCGTCACCGATGCTGCGCTCGACGGACTCACGGATCTGCTCTTCCGGGAAGCTCGGGCGGCCACCGACGGGGACATCGATGTCGGGGAGGTCGGTGAGCACCGGGAAGATCTGGGTGCCGATGCTGTCCAGCAGCTTGAACCGCTGGAAGCGGTCGGTCTCGTCCCAGACCTTGTCGATGTCGGCACCGCCCTTGCGGAACCTCCGGCCGGAGGCCAGGACGGACTTGGCCGTCCCGGTCAGGGCCACGGTGAGCTCATGCTCGGTCAATCGCATGATGCCAAGCATGCCCTCAACCGGTCCGGACATCTGCCCCGGGCTGATCACCGATCGATAACACCTGCTCCCCAGGTATCAAGCGCAGATATCAGGCGCAGATATCAGGCGGCGTTGAAGGTCGCCGGGTCCGGGCCGGTACGGCCCTCGCTCTCCAGGGCGTCGATCGCGGCCAGGTCGGCGTCGGTGAGATCGAAACCGAACACGTCGAGGTTCTGCGCGATCCGCGACGGGGTCACCGACTTGGGGATGACGATCCGGCCCTGCTGGAGGTGCCAGCGCAGGATCACCTGGGCAGGAGTACGGCCGAGGCGGTCGGCGATCGCGGTGATCGCCGGGTTCTGGAGCATCGCGCCCTGGGCGAGCGGGCTCCAGGCCTCGGTCGCGATGCCGAGCCCGTCACCGGCAGCGACCGTGGCGCGCTCCTGCAGCGCCGGGTGCAGCTCGATCTGGTTGACGGCCGGCACCGTGCCGCCGAGCCCGACGATCCGGTCCAGGTGCTCGGGCAGGAAGTTGGAGACGCCGATCGCGCGGACCCGCCCCGCGGCGTACAGCTCCTCGAGGCCCTGCCAGGCACCGACGTACAGGTCGCGGGCGGGAGTAGGCCAGTGGATCAGGTAGAGGTCGACCTGGTCGAGACCGAGGAGCTCGAGGCTCTTCTCGTACGCCTCGACCGGCCGCTCGTGGTCGGCGTTCCAGAGCTTCGTGGTGATGAAGAGCTCCTCGCGGGCGATGCCCGACTTCGCGAGCGCGCGGCCGACGCCGGCCTCGTTGCCGTAGACCGCCGCGGTGTCGATGCTGCGGTAGCCGGCCTCGAGTGCCGCGGTCACGGCCGCCTCGGTCTCGTCGTCCGGCACCTGGAAGACGCCGTAGCCGAGCTGCGGCATCGCGACGCCGTTGTTCAGGGTGATGTTCGGGATGGTCATGAGACTTCCTTCTCTGGGTTGTCGGGATGAGGTTCAGGCGGGAACAGGAACGGACGTACGCCGCTCGCCCCCGGGCGCACGGACGGCGACCAGCAGCACGAGCAGACCGAGCGCGGTGACCCCGGCACCCGCCCACAGCGGCGAGGTGTAGCCGAGCCCGGCGGCGAGGGTGAGGCCGCCGATCCAGGCGCCGAGCGCGTTGCCGACGTTGAAGGCGGCGATGTTGGCCCCTGAGGCGAGGGTGGGGGCCCTGTCGGCGTACGCCATCACCCGCATCTGCAGGGCCGGCACCGTGCCGAAGCCGACCGCGCCCATCAGGACCAATGCGACGACGGTCAGCACCTGGCTGCTCGCGACAAGGGCGAAGGCGGCGAGTACGAGGGTCAGTGCGGTCAGGAGCACACCGAGGGTCTTCACCACGTCGCGGTCGGCGGCGCGGCCGCCCACGATGTTGCCGAAGAAGAGGCCGACGCCGAAGAGGACGAGCAGCAGCGGGACCGCGCCCGCGGAGAAGCCGCTGACCTCGGTCAGGGTGAAGGCGATGTAGGTGAACCCGCCGAACATGCCGCCGTAGCCGAGGACCGTGAGGGCGATCGAGAACCAGACCTGCGGGCTGGCGAAGGCGGCCAGCTCGGTGCGTACGGCCGGGGCGGCCGCCTCGCTGCGACCGGTGTGGGCCGGGACGAGGAGGGCGATGCCGATGAAGGCGATGACGCCGATGACGGTGATCGCCCAGAAGGTCGAGCGCCAGCCGGCGGCCTGGCCGAGCAGCGTCCCGAGAGGTACGCCGAGGACGTTGGCCAGGGTGAGGCCGCCGAACATGAAGGCGATCGCGCTGGCCTTGCGCTCCGGAGCGACCAGCTGGGCGGCGACGACGGCGCCGATGCCGAAGAAGGCGCCGTGGCACAGGGCCGCGACGATCCGGCCGACCATCATCGTGGCGTAGTCGGGCGAGAGCGCGGAGATCAGGTTGCCGAGGATGAACAGCACCATCAGGCCGAGCAGGGCGATCTTGCGGGGCACCCGGGTGAGCAGGAGGGTCAGGCCGACGGCGCCGATCGCGACGCTGAGGGCGTAGCCGGAGATGAGGTAGCCGGCGGTGGTCTCGCTGACCCCGAAGTCGGTGGAGACCTCGGGCAGCAGGCCCATGATGACGAACTCGGTGAGGCCGATGCCGAACCCTCCGATCGCGAGGGCTAGCAGTGCGACGGGCATGGATGACTCCTGAACGTGGACGGGTTGCGTCTGTCGATAGTCCGCGTGCGCAGTAGTTGCACACGCTTCGTATTTATAGTTGCACGCGCGCACTATCCGCGCAACTCGGGTATGCTTGAGGTGTCCACGAAGGAGGACCCATGGGAATCGCTGACGACGCCGTCGAGATCCGCGCACAGGGCTGGCGCACACTGGCGGCCGTGCACGGCCTGATCGAGGCCGCGCTCGAGAAGGCGCTGCAGCGCGAGCACGGGCTGTCGGTCGTCGAGTTCACCGTCCTCGACGCGCTCAGCCGCCAGGACGGCTGGCACATGCGCATGCAGCAGCTGGCCCGCGCGGCGGCCCTCTCCTCCTCGGCCACGACCCGCCTGGTCACGCGCCTGGAGAACCGCGATCTCCTCACCCGGATCCTGTGCGCCGACGACCGCCGCGGGATCTACACCGAGCTCACGCCCGCCGGACGCGCCCTGCTGAAGAAGGCTCGTCCGCTGCACGACGAGGTGCTGCGTACGGCACTGGACGAGGCCGCCGAGATCCCCGAGCTCGCGCCGCTCGTGCACGCGCTCGGGTCGTTGTCGCCGGCTCCGGCCTGATCGCGCAGGCTCAGGCGAGCCAGCCGTTGCGGCGAGCGGTGAGTGCGGCCTCGGTCTTGTTGCGGGTGCCGGTCTTGCCGATGGCCGCGGAGAGATAGTTGCGCACGGTGCTCGGCGAGAGGTAGAGCCGGCCGGCGATGTCGGCGATGCTCGACCCGTCCTCGGAGGCGGCGAGCACGTCCCGCTCGCGTGCGGTCAGGGGGTTCGGGGCGGCGCGGAGCGTCGCGGCGGCCAGGTCGGGATCGAGGACCGTCTCGCCGCGCAGCACCCGGCGGATCGCGTCGGCCAGCTCCTCGACCGGCCCGTCCTTGACCAGGAAGCCGACCGCTCCCGCGGCCATCGCCTGGCGCACGTAGCCGGGCCGGGAGAACGTCGTCAGGATCATCACCCGGCACTCCGGGATTGACGCGCGCAGCTCCCGCGCGGCCTCGAGCCCGCTGATCCCGGGCAGCTCGATGTCGAGCAGGGCCACATCGGGGCGCACCTCGAGCGCCGTCGGCACGATCTCGGTGCCGGTCCCGACCTGGGCGACCACCTCGAGGTCGTCCTCGAGCCCGAGCAGCACGGCGAGCGCGCCGCGCATCATCGCCTGGTCCTCGGCGAGCAGGATGCGGATCACGATGCCGGCACCCTCGCCTCGAGGCGGAACCCGTCGGCACCAGGACGTACGTCGAGGCGACCGTCGACCGCCCGCAACCGCTGGCGCAGGCCTTCGAGTCCGCCCGACCTCTCGCTCGTGTCCACCGGACCACCGACCCCGTCGTCGACCACGGCGAGCCGGAACTGGCCGCCGTCCTCGGTGAGCTCGAAGCGGCAGCTGGCCGCCCCGGAGTGGCGGAGCACGTTGGTGGCACCCTCGCGCACGACCCAGGCGAGCGCTTGGCCGGCGATGTCGGGCACCTCGGCCGGGGCAGCGGTCACCGACGTACGGATCCCGGCGGCGTCGAGTGCGCGACGTGCGCCGTCGAGCTCGTCGGCCAGGGAGAGCGTCTTCATCTGGTCGACGGCGACCCGGACGTCGGCCAGGGCGGCACGCCCGACCTCCTCGATGTCGGCCGCGTGCGCGGCAGCTGCCTCGGGATCACGAGCCGCCAGGCGGCGTACGGCCTCGGCCTTGACGACCATCACGCTCAAGGTGTGCCCGAGCAGATCATGGAGATCGCGCGACATCCGGGCACGCTCCTCGGCGACCGCAGCCCGGGCGAGCTCCTCCCGGGTGCGGCGGAGCTGCTCGACCGCTTCGACGAGGCGGAGGAACGAAGTCGTCGTCACGCCGCTGAGGAAGACGCCTCCGACGCTGAGCAGGTAGGCGTCGCCGATGCCCTCGATCACCGCGATCGAGACCGCGACGCCGACCGTGGCCGCGACGATCGCCACCAGTAGACGCCAGCCCCGCAGGACCGCCGGCGACACGATGGCCAGCACTCCCCAGACCGTCTGCCAGCCCTCGCCTTGAATGGCGGCGAGCACGATCAGGGCGACGAGGACGGGCAGCAGGACGGGGACCCGGCCGGTGACCACGAGAGCGACCGCGGTCGCCGCGAGGGCCAGCACCAGGACTACCTGGCCGGCGGCCGCGAACGTGTCGCCGGAGAGGTTGAGCAGCGGGAAGAGCAGCAGCACCGGCAGCCACACCAGCACCACGCCGTGGCGCTGGAGGTGACACCTCAGGCCGGACACGCGCGCCACTTTACCGTCGCCGCAGGCCGACGATGACCACAACGGCCACGACGACGTGCAGGCTCGCGAGCCCCAGTCCGGCGGCCACGGTGAGCGCGCTGGTCGGGGTGATCAGGGAGAGCACGGCGATCCCGACGGCGAGCATCGTCCATCGCCGCGTCCCGCGCTCGGAACGGCCCTCCCACCACCTCAGCAGCGCCCCGCCGGCCAGTGCGATCAGCAGGCTGCTGACGATCACCGACCCGACCCCGATCTGCTGGCTGCCGGCGCCCGACTTCACCTCCAGCTCGACTCCCCCGGCCGCGGTCCACAGCAGCCACACGGCGGTCGCCGCCACGGCCGCGATGGCCGCCGTCCCCGCGATCCGCGGCCACCCCACCCGGGTGCGCTGCGAGGTCTCGTTCGTCATGGTCGTCATGCGTGTCCTCCGTCTCCACCACCCACCGTGGGCGGTGTCCCCAGACTCGCGCTTTGAGGCACCCGGACGTCAGATCTGATTGTCCGGACCCGACGGTGACAATTGTCAGTGGTGGATGTGCCTATCGTGGAGGCATGCGCATCGCCATCGTCGGCGGCCACGGCAAGGTCGCCCTGCATCTCCATCCGATCCTCGCGGCCGCGGGCCACACCCCGGTCGCGCTCGTACGCAGCGAGAGCTACCGAGCCGAGCTCGAAGCGCTCGGCGCCGAGGTGGGCCTGCTCGACATCGAGAACCAGGACGCCGACGGGTTCACCGCCGCCTTCGCCGGCTGCGACGCGGTGGTCTTCGCCGCCGGTGGCGGCCCCGACGGCAACATCGAGCGCAAGCGCACCGTCGACCTGGAGGGCTCGACCAAGTCGATCGAGGGCGCGAAGGCCGCCGGCATCCAGCGCTTCGTGCAGGTCTCGGCGATCGGCGTCGACGAGCCGGTCCCGGCCGATGCGGGCGAGGTGTGGAAGGCCTACGTCGAAGCCAAGCGCGACGCCGACATCGCCCTGCGCGACAGCGACCTCGCCTGGACCATCCTGCGTCCCGGTGGCCTCACCGACGACCCCGCCACCGGGCGGGTGAAACTGGCCGAGAAGCTCGACCGCCACACCATCCCGCGTGCCGACGTGGCCGCGGTCATCGCCGCCGTGATCGACGACGACGCCACCGTCGGCAAGCAGTGGGAACTGGTCTCCGGCGACGCCTCGATCGACGAGGCCATCGCCGCCGTCCTCTGAATCAGCGAAGACCCAGCAAGCCCTTGACGTACGCCGCCTGGCCGATGTGCTGGGCGGCGTCGTCGACGACGCTGACCAGTCTCACCGCAAGGGTGACGGGTGGGTCCCAGCGCTCGTCGATGACGCGGGCGAGGTCCTCCTCGCTCAACGAGCCGACCAGCTCGATCGTAGCCTCGTGGACGGCCTGGTAGTAGCCGGTCAGCAGCTTCGGGTCCTCGAGCCGGAAGGCCGCGACCTCCTCGGCGCTCTGCCCGTAGCCCATCGCGCGCGGCCGGTACGGCAGTCCGAACCGCTCCACCCAGCCCTCGCGCGCCCACACCTCGTCGGCGCCGGCGAGCGGCGCGATCTGGGCGTCCTCCATCCGGGCGATGTGCCACAGGATCCAGGCGATCGAGTTGGCGCGGTCGTAGGGACGCCACAACAGGTCGTCGACCGACAGGCCGTCGATGATCTCGGGAAGGGTCTCCGCGATCCGGCCGAAGCCGTCCGCGAGCAGTCGCTGGGGCCAGGTTTCGCTCATGTCTTCCGTTCTACACCGCGGGAGGTCGGCATCCTCCCGCTTCGGCGACGCGGGCCTCGGTCCCGGCGCATTTTCCCGCCATGGCGGGATTCTGCGCGCCGGACGTGCGACGGATCAGGCCAGCGGCGGCAGTTGTGCCCGGGCCTCGTTCCACATCCGGGTGACGATCTCGCCCGCAGGCTCGGGGACGGCGCGCCCGGCGGCCTGGCCGGCCCAGTGGTTGGCCAAGTCCAGGGCCACCTCGGCGGCCGGGTCGGGCGTGCCTTTGCGCCACCTGGCGACCAGGCGGCGCTGGTGCGGGTAGGGGGCAGGCGAAGGCGCACCCGGCGCCTCCCAGGAGCGCACATAGGGAGTCGGCGCCGCGCGACCGAGGCGACCGGAGTAGGCACGGGTGGCGACCGTGTCCTCAGGCTCGAGCCCGTCCAGCGAGGCGGCCCAGGCATCGGCGATCCTGGTCTCGGGCGACCGCAGCAGTGCACTGCCGACCTGCACGGCGCTCGCCCCGAGGGTCAGCGCCGCGGCGACGCCGCGCCCGTCGGCGATCCCGCCGGCGGCGATGACCGGCACGTCCACCCCGTCGACGATGTGCGGCAGCAGCGCGAACAGCCCGACTGCCGTACGCTCCGCCGTCTTCGCCTCGAAGACGCCGCGGTGACCACCGGCCTCGAGTCCCTGGGCGACGATGGCGTCGGCACCGGCCTCCTGGGCAGCCCGCGCCTCGGCCAGGGTCGTGGCGCACGCGAACCAGGCGATCCCGGCCTCGTGCAGACGGTCGACATAGTCGGGCGAGAAGAGACCCATGATCGAGGAGACGACCGTCGGCCCGGCGGCGAGCATCGCCTCGCACTGCTCCTCGAACGACGGCGCGGGCGGCTGCTCGGATCCCGGCGTACCGAACCTTCCCAGGAACTCCTCCGCGGCCGAGACCCTGGCCGGGTCGTCATGGAGAGGGTCCGGGATCCAGATGTTCAGCTGCAGCGGCCCCGTCGACATCGACCGGAACTCGGCGGCCCACTCCGAGATCCGCTCCGGCGAGTCGAGCACCACTCCCGCCGCGCCCATCCCTCCGGCGTCGGCGACCGCGGCCGCCGCCGCGGGCGGGCAGGCACCCGCCATCGGCGCCTGAAGGATCGGCATCGAGAGGCCGTACGCCTCGCAGAACTCCTGAGCACGTCGTCGAGCGGTCACCCGGCCAGGCTAGTCCTTCACCAGCCGGTCGCGACCCCAACGGGGCGTCGGGCCCGGGTCGCCGAGGTCAGTCCCCGGCGGTTCCTGGGAGACATCCTTGGCGATAGCGGTGCCCCAGTCGAAGTAGGCCATCAGCGTCTTGTGCAGGTCTGGCCGGTCGGCCAGTACCTCCTCGATCGCGGCCTGCATGAGCTCGAGCCAGCGCTGCCGGTGCTCCTCGCGGATCCCGAGGCCGAGGTGGACCTTCAGCAGGGCCTGATGGCCGCCGAGCCTGGCGGTGAAGTCGGCCGGGCCACCGAAGATCTCGCCCAGCCAGATCGCGACCCGCTCGACATGGGTGGGCGTGAAGTTCGCGAACACCGGCGCGAGGAGCTCGTCGACCAGCACCCTCTCGTAGAACGCGTCGCTCAGCCGGCGCAGCGCGGGCTCGCCGCCGAGGTCGTCGTACAAGGTCATGCCTCACCATCACGTGCGGCACCGAGATACGCAACGAAATACTTGTGGCGGTACGGAGACCCGCGCGGCAGGATCGGTCCATGCGCACACTCATCTACTCCGCGTTCGTGTCCATCGACGGCGTCGTCGACTCCCCCGGCGGCGGCTCCGAATACGAGCAGCACCGCAGCGGCGGCTGGACCTACAAGGACATCGAGTTCCTGCCGGAGGCCTACGCGATCAAGGGCAGCGAGATGGAGGAGGCCGGCGCGATGATGTTCGGCCGGCGCAGCTATGAGGCCTTCGCGCCGATCTGGCCCGACATCGAGGACTTCACGGTGGTCAAGGAGATCCCCAAGTACGTCGTCTCGACCTCCCTCGGCGACGACGCCCTGGTCGAGGGCTGGGGTCCGCAGACCATCCTGAGGTCGCTGGACGAGGTCGAGGAGCTCAAGCAGGGCGACGGCGGCCCGATCCTGATCGCCGGCAGCGCCGAGCTCGCCCGCAACCTCGCCGACGCCGGCCTGATCGACCGCTACCACCTGCTCGTCTTCCCCGTCGTCCTCGGCGCCGGGAAGTCGATGTGGAGCGAGACCGACAAGGACAAGCAGCGGCTCGCGCTGGTCGAGTCGGAGACCTACGCCAACGGCATCGTCAAGCTCGTCTACGACGTCGTCCGCTAGGGGCCGGTCAGGGGCACCGCGCGTAGAGACGACGCGAACCGGTCCCGTACGCCGTGGGATCGGTGAACGCGCAGCCGTAGTCGGGCGCGGCGACGGCTGCTCGGTCGAGCACGTCGTCGCCCGCCGGACGGTCGCCGTGCTCGACCCAGTCGACGAGGTCGCCCCAGGCGGCCGAGGCCTCGGCTGGGCTGAACTCGCAGTGCCCGGCCGAGCGGATCGCCCGCTGCACGACCAGACCGCCGCGGTGGTGGCGCTTCACCTCGCGCAGATAGATCTGCTCCAGCGAGAACGGCACGAACATGTCGCCGAGGTTGTGCAGGCTCACCACCGGGGCGGTCGGCCGACCGGAGATCCGTGACGGGGCGTTGAGCCGGTGGCTGTAGCGCCCGGCGGGGTCGACGGGGTCGATCCGCTCGACCTCCGTGTTCAGGTCCACCGGCGAGCTCGGGGTGTAGACGGTGTCCTGGTTGGTCGCCACCCGGCCGATGTTGAAGCCCAGGGTGCCGCCGTCGTCGACCGACGGCAGCGTGAACAGGAAGTCCTTCCACTGTCCGAAGGCCGCCACCGCGCCCGGCCGCGGGCCGCCGGTGCGCTCGATGGTCATCGCGCGCAACTGCTCCCCCTCCGGGGTCAGCGTGCCGCCGAGCCCGAGCCGCTCCTTGATCACCGGGACGTCGACGCTCTGGTAGTCCTTGGTGTACGGGTAGGCGTCGTGCCCGGCGAGCGCCTGCGCGCCGAGGTTGTAGTCGACGAAGAAGTCGAAGAGCTCCATGTCCCCCAGCTGCCCGCACATCGGCATCGCGCCGTCGTAGAAGCCCGGATACTGCTCCAGCGAGCGCCCGATCACGTGCCCGCCCATCGACACCCCGGTCACATAGGTGCGGGTCGCCTTCCGCGGCAGCAGATCGGAGGCGTACGTCGCCAGGTCCCGTGTCGAGCGCACCCCGGCACCCACGTCGTAGCCGTTGGTCGAGTAGCTCGACGCCGCCCAGGCGTAGCCCTGCTCGAGGAACGTACGCCGCAACCCGAACCCCGGCGTCTCGGGCGTCAGCGTGTAGCTGAGCCCGCGGTAGCCGTGGGCCCACATCACCAGCTCGCCGTTCCAGTCGGCCGGCACCTCGAGGACGTACGCGGCGTGCTCGTGCACGCCCTGGCGCACCGTCGTCTCCTGGCCGCCGACGACGATCGGCGCGACCGGCGGGTTGCTGATCGTGTAGCCGGGCAGCGGCTGGTCACCGGGTGGTTCGGGGTCAGCGAGCGCCGTGCCGGTCGAGGCGACCAGAGCGGAAGCGGTCAGGACCAGGGCGAGGAGAGCGGCTGACGCACGAGGCATGTTCCTGAGAGTAGGGCTCGTTGTGACTGGCGTCACAAGAACAGCGCACGATCTGCCTCGTGCATTGTGCACAAGGGCTCAGCGGCCGACGGCCTTCCGGATCGCGCCGAACGCCGCCTGGCCGACGCCCTTGATGCCGGCTGCGATGAACGTCGTCCAGTCGAAGTAGTCGCGCCAGAGCACGATCTTGCCGTCGCGCACCTCGAAGGTGCCGCACACCCAGAACTCGGCGGAGACCGAGCCGCGGCTGAGCACGTCGATGCGCTCGGTGAGCACCACCGGGCCGTTGGCCGCGATGTTGATCATCCGGACCTCGAAGCCGGTCGTGTACTTCCCCATGACCCGTAGCTGGCGCCCGACCTCGGAGAGGCCACGCGCCGGCGGAAGGGGAACGTTCTGGTAGGTGACGTCGTCGGCGCACAGCGCCAGCGCAGCGTCGACCTCGCCGGTCTCGAGCGCGGCCAGGAACTGCTCGACGATCTGGATCTCGGTCATGTCGCCACGTTATCGCTGTTCAGCCGCCAGCGCCGGGCTCAGGACCAGACAGTCCTGCCGATGCAGCGCCGGATCATCGAGAAGCTCCTCGACGGCGACCCGTCCGCCCGGCACCCGACGCAACGAGGTCGAGTCCTTCTCCTTCACGAACACGTCGCGCGTCCTGGCCAGCTCGGCGAGGTAGCCACGGTCCATGTGCTCGATCTCGAGCATCAGTGCCCAGTGGGCCACATCGGCCAGCGACCGCGCCGCGCCGTCGACGACCTCGCGCTCGAAGCCCTCGACATCCACCTTCACGCAGAACGGCCGTCCGGAGCCGCCGAGCACCTCGTCGAGCGTGGTGACCTCGACGTCACGGAGCTGCCAGCGGGCCGAGCCGTCATGGCGCTCGTCGTACAGCGACGACGTCCCCGACCAGGTCCGGTCGACCGCGAACCGTGCCGCGCCGGGCTTGTCGGCGACGGCCTGCGCGCGCAGGTCGATCGTGATCCCGCGGGTATCGAGGGTCTTGCGCAGGACCTTGTGCAGCGAGGTGTTCGGCTCGAACCCGATCAGCTCGACCCCCTCGGGCATGTCCACCCCGACGAGCATCTCGCCGTAGTTCACGCCGATGTCGATCACGGTCCGCCACTCGTGCAGCCCGAGCGCCAACCGCCACAGCTCGAGCGAGCCACGGACGATCCGGCCCTTGTTGGCGATCAGGCCCAGAGCCCGCGGGTCCGTCGGCTTCACATAGATCCGATGCCCGTCTTCGGTTGTCGCGTACGCCATCTCGAGCACCTTCGCATAGGGGTCTTCCGGCCCAGCCGCCATTGGCTGTCGCCGAACCCTAAAGTGCCTACGGAAACGCGAGTCGAACCGTGGACCAACGCGGATCAGGCCGCGCAGCTCGAGCCAGCGTCAGGAGATCTGCTCGACCAGGTTGTCCGCGTACTCCTGGACGGTGTTGCCGTCCTGGAACTGCTCTCCGTCGAGCAGGACGGTCGGAGTGCCCTGGACACCGTCGTCGGCGGCGGCCTTGGTGGCGGCGTCGGCCCAGGCCTTGCCGTCGAGGCTCTCGATGCGGTCCTTGACGGCGGACTCGTCGGCGCCGGCTTCGACGGCGAGGTCGACGAGGTCAGCGGCCTTCGGGAACGGGCCGGACTCGCTGGGCTGGTTCTCGAAGAGCAGGTCGTGGAACGTCTTGGCGACCTCGTCACCGGCCTCCTCCTGGACGACCGCGAAGGCCGAGGTGGCGAGCTCGGAGTAGGGGCCGACCTGGTCGAGGAGCACGAACGGGCGGTAGTCGACCTGGACCTTGCCGTCGGCGGCCAGCTCGGCGAGATCGTCGCGGGACGCGGCCTCGAACTCGGCGCAGTAGGGGCACAGGAAGTCCTCGTAGATGACGACCTTGTGAGGCGCGTCGTCGGGTCCGATCACCAGGCCGTGCTCGCTGCTGCCGGCCTCCACCGCGGTGACCTTGTCGTCGCCGGAGCGGTTCACGCTGAACCAGACGAGGCCACCGATGATCACCGCGATGGCGACGACGACCGCCGCGACGGTGAGGATCGACTTGCGGGCCTGCTTCTTGCGCAGAGCCTCCAGCTCCGCGGCGGCCTTGGCAGCGCGTGCCTCACGCTTCTCCTTGCGCGAGTGGCTGCTGGCTGAATCCGTGCTCATGGAGCCAACATAGGTCGGTCTCCTGAGCGGAGGCTGAAACCACGCCATGGGAACCGTTATCACATCGTCTCCTAACCCTCCGCGAAGCCGTTGACCAGCGGCGTTATGGTGCTCTGCGTGGCTTCACTGAACGAACGTCTGGTCTGGATCGACTGCGAGATGACCGGGCTGTCCCTCGAGCACGATGCGCTCATCGAGGTGGCAGCCCTCGTCACCGACTTCGATCTCAACGTGCTCGGCGACGGGGTCGACATCATCATCAAACCCCCGGCCGAGGCGCTGGAGCAGATGGACGACTTCGTACGCGACATGCACACCAAGTCCGGCCTGCTGGTCGAGCTGGAGAACGGTGTGCCGATGCGGGAGGCGGAGGAGCAGGTCCTGGCGTACGTCTGGGAGCACTGCGGCAAGGACTCCCGGCCGCCGCTCGGCGGCAACACGGTGGCCACCGACCGCAACTTCCTCGCCCGCGACATGCCCGAGCTGGAGGGCTTCCTCCACTACCGCAACGTCGACGTCTCCTCGATCAAGGAGCTGTCGCGTCGCTGGTTCCCGCGGGCCTACTTCTCGGCTCCCCCCAAGCGCGGCAACCACCGTGCGCTGGCCGACATCCAGGAGTCGATCGAGGAGCTTCGCTACTACCGCGAGGCGGTCTTCGTGCCGATGCCCGGCCCGGACTCCGAGGCGGCGAAGGAGATCGCCGGCCGGCACGGAGCCTCGATCACCGGCCTCGGCGACCCGATGGCCACCCCCGATTCCACAGATCCGGTCTGATTCCCCTATGATTCTTGCTGGCTCGGACATGCGCTGTCCGAGCCGATGGTGGGCGTAGCTCAGCTGGTAGAGCATCGCGTTGTGGTCGCGAGGGTCGCGGGTTCAAGCCCCGTCGCTCACCCCATCAGAACGGCCCGTCCGAGAGGACGGGCCGTTTGTCATTTGTAGGGAATCCGCCCTTGGGTTCACTCATATACCTGACTAAAGTCAGGTATATGACAGTGGACACCTCGGTGATGCGCAAGTTCAACATGAGCTACGTCCGTCGGGTGGGAGCGCTCGAGGACTCCTTCCTCGGCAGTGGCCTCCCCTATGGCACGGCTCGGATCCTCTACGAGATCGGGCTCGGCGCTCATACCGTTCAGGACCTCAGGACCAGACTCGGCGGCCTCGACTCCGGCTACGTCAGCCGGATGCTGCGGACGCTGGAGAGCAAGGGGTACGTCGCGATGGACCGCGACCCCTCCGACGGCCGGCGCCGGCTGGTGGCGCTCACCGAGGACGGCCTCAAGCAGTGGGACGACCTCGAGCGCCGCTCCGAGGAGCACGCCCACCTGCTGCTCGATCCGCTGACCCAGCGGCAGCGCGACCGTCTCAACGAGGCGCTGGCGACGGCCGACCTGCTGGTGCGCGCCGCCACGATCACCATCGAGCAGGTCGACCCGCGCGACCCGATGGCCCAGGAGGCGATGGGCCACTACTTCGCCGAGATCGGCGACCGCTTCGGGTTCACCGTCGGCGACGAGGGCTTCGGCGACGACCCCTCCCTGCGCGCGCCGCACGGCGCCTTCTTCGTGGCTGCCAGCGACGGCGCCCCGGTCGCCTCCGGTGCGGTCCGCGAGTTCGACGGCACCGGCGAGATCAAGCGGATGTGGGTCGATCCCGCCTGGCGCGGCGCGGGCCTCGGCTCACGCCTGCTTCGCCACCTGGAAGCCGAGGCGCTGCGGCTGGGCCACACGGTCGTACGCCTCGACACCCGCGACGTCCTCAGCGAGGCGATCGGGATGTACGAGCGGGCCGGCTACGAGCGCATCGACCGCTACAACGACAACCCCCACGCCACCCACTTCTTCCGGAAGGAGCTGGGCTAGGCGTACGTCTCCAGACGCTCCAGCGGCGGCTGGGCGCTGGGGTGCGCGACCGCGGCAGCGCCTACCGCGCAGGCAATACGCAGCGCCTGACCGTCCGGTGTGCCGGCCTGGATCGCGAGGGTGAGCGCAGCGGAGAA
The DNA here is from genome assembly GCF_042788075.1 of Nocardioides sp. YIM B13467. NCBI lineage: Bacteria > Bacillati > Actinomycetota > Actinomycetes > Propionibacteriales > Nocardioidaceae > Nocardioides > Nocardioides sp. YIM B13467. Next base: position 2,513,390 of record NZ_JBHZPJ010000046.1, on the reverse strand, counting down.
CGCGTCGCCGGCGCCGACGGTGTTGACCACGTCCGGCGCCGGCGCGGCGGGGACGCGAGCGGTCTCGGTGCCCTCGGCGATCATGGCCGCACCCGCGGCGCCGTAGGTCACCGCGACCCGCCGGGCCGCGCGCAGCTCGGGCATGGCGGCGTACTCGGTCTCGTTGACGATGAACAGGTCCACCCGCTCGACGAGGTCGGCCGGGAGGTGCTGGGCCGGGGCAGCATTGAGCGCGACGAACCCCGGCGCCCGCGCGGCGACGGCGCGGATCACCTCCAGGGACAGCTCGAGCTGCATCAGCACGGCCTCGTCCGCCCCGACCGAGATCCCGTCGGCGCCGACCGACGCGTTGGCGCCGGCGCACACCACGATCTGGTTCTCCCCCGCCGCGTCGACGGCGATCAGCGCCGTGCCGGTCGGCGAGTCGGCGATGCAAACCCCGGCGACGTCGACCCCGGCAGCTCGGATCGTCTCGACCGCCCAGGCCCCGTCGGCATCGGAGCCGACCGCGCCGATCATCCGCACCCGGGCTCCCAGCCGGCTCGCCGCGACGGCCTGATTGGCACCCTTCCCGCCGACGTCACGGCGCAGCCGACCACCACCGACGGTCTCTCCGGCGCTGGGCAACCTCTCGACGAGCGCCGTCAGGTCGACGTTGATGCTCCCGACGACGACCAGGTCCTGTGGCGGGCGCACCGGCATCAGGGACGTACGAGACCGATGCAGGAGTAGGGCAGGCCGGAGATACGCTCCACCGGCACGTCGCGCGCCTCGGCGAGCTTCTTGACGGGGCCCAGGTCGGTGTCGTGGGCCGGGTCCACCAGGATCTTGGCCGGCTCACCGTGCAGCAGCAGCCGGAGGGTCTCGTCGACGCCGGCCTGGACGAGGCTGACGTCGCCGTCCGCGAACTTCTCCGCGACCTCCTCGACCGCGTCCCAGCCCACCCAGGTGGGCGTGTGGTCGCCGCCGAGGTGGGCATCGAGGTCGAGCATCACCTTGGTGCGCACGATCGGGAAGCGGGCCGCGACGGTGTCGATGAACTTCTTGGACACGTCGGCCGGAGCCAGGTCGGCGTGGAACACCGCGCCGTGGAAGTCGTTGGGGCCGACCCGGTCGTCGTCGATGATGGGACGCGAGACGAGACCGGAGACGGTCGACCCGAGGGACGCCGACGGGATCAGGTAGTCCTCGCGGGTGCCGTAGACCGCCACGCTCCGGCCCGGGTCGGCGAGGACCGCGAGCTCCGGGGAGAACGGCGAGGCCAGATGGGCGTCGAGCGTCGAGTTGGCCTTCTCGACCGACGCGGCCAGCTCGCGGGCGATCGCGCCCGTGCCGGTCCACCCGTCCACGAACATCACCTGCGCGGGGTCGTGGTGGGCGGCAAGATAGGCGAGCGCGGTCTGGTCGATGCCGCGCCCACGGATCATCGAGATCGCATAGTGGGGCAGGTCGAGCCCGTGCACGCGCTGCGCCCAGCGCCGCATCAGCACCCCGATCGGGACGCCGGCACGCACCAGGGAGACCAGCACGGCGTCCTGCCCGCGCCTGGCCAGCACCTGCTCGGTGACCAGGCCGATGGCGTACGCGACCCGCTGGGCCGATGCGGTCAGGGCCTCGTCGAAGAGCTCCCGCTGAGCCTCCGCGTGCTCCTCGGCCGGCGCCTCGGCCGTGTCCTCGGACAGGTCCTTGAGCAGCCAGGCGACGTCGTCGCGGTCGTAGGAGCCGAAGACCGGCCCGTGGAGCGGAGCAGACAGCTGCCGGGCCGGCTGGTCGTGGCGCGGCTCCGGGGCGTACGCCGGGATGGTCACGACCACGACCCGAGGCGCGAGCCGGGCGAGCTGGTCGACCAGGCCGCCCTCCTCGTGCAGCGCGGGGGTGTCGGCCGGCTCGTCGACGACGAGCACGATCGTCTCGAAGGCACCCTCACGCAGGTTGTAGGCGAAGCGTGGCCCGTCGCCGTCGGCCGGGGCGTCGTGGGACGGGAAGGTGATCGCGGTGCGGATCGCGTAGCCCGGGTCGTCGACATCGAGCACCGGCGACCGCGTCGTCGTCGAGTAGGTGATCTCGTGGCGGCGGCCCTCGGCCGCGCGCCGGTCCGCCAGCGCGGAGGCGATCCGCAGCGGTGCGTACATCAGCTCCTCGGTGCCGAGGACGTGCACCGGGCCGTCGGGGATGCGGGCGGCGACGGCCGCCGCGGTCACCGTGACGGCCGACTCGTAGGAGCCGGAGGCGCCGGCCGTGAAGCCGTGGCGGCCACCCTCCGGGACGGCGCGCGGCCAGGTCGCGACGACCTGGACGACCTCGCCGCGCGGACGCCGGTTCGGCTCGACGCCGGCCAGCTGGCGGAGGTTCTCGACGGTGTCGATGAGCCGGTTGCCGTTGTCGGCGAGGTCCTCGGGCAGCTCGATCTCGCCGCTCGCGAGGGAGACCACGTCCAAGGTCGCGCGCAACCGCTTGATCGAGCGTTCCATCCGGCCGCGGTCGGCCTCCGAGCGCAGGTCGACGAGCGCGGCCACGACGTAGTGCTTGTGCGGGAACTTCTTGTGCAGTGCCCGGATGGTGTTGACGACGGTCTTGCCGGTGATGACCTCGTCGTCGACCAGCACCAGGGTCTCGGCACGGGCGAGGAAAGCCGGGTCGGCGGGGAGCAGCCGGTGGGCGGTCGCGTGCGAGTGCTCCTCGAAGAAGTCGGCGACGGACTCGATACCGTCGACGACCCGGCGGGTGGAGTGCAGGTAGGGCGCCCCGAGGGCGTCGGCGACGAGGTGGCCGAGCGCGGTCGCGGTCTCGGCGTATCCGAGGACCACCGCGTCACCGGTGGCCGCGGCGCGCGCCTTGGCCCCCAGGCGCAGCCCGGCGTCGGTCACCAGACGCGGGTCGGTCGGGACGTGCTTGCCGAGGACGGAGGAGACCAGGAGCTGCGCCCGGCGGGGGTTGCGCCGCACCGCCAGACCGACCAGATCGGTGAGCATCATCCCGCTCGGCGCGTCGGTCGTCCGCAGACGCACGCCCAGACGTTCGGCCACCCAGGTGCCTGACCAGCCGCTCGCTTCGTCTCTCACAGGTGACATTCTCCCCCAATGCTCCTCGTCTGACTCAACCGCACGTAGGGCACCCATGTCCACTGCAGGCCCCGTCCTGGCGGGCCATACGTCCAGAATGAGAACACGTTCTTGTCGGTGGTGGCAGGGACCAATAGGTTCCGGACATGCCTCGTCGCTCGGGAAGCTTCGGAATCGTGGCCGCCGCGGCGGCCGTGCTCGCCTTCGGGACCTCGCTGCTGAGCCCGGTCGGGCCCGCCGGCGCGGACCCGGCGGAGGAGACGCCACGGCTGTCCCGCGAGGGGCGCTGGCTGGTCGACCAGCACGGCCGGATCGTGCTCGTGCACGGGCAGAACCTCGTCTGGAAGCACGATCCGTACGTCCCACCCGACTCGCCCGAGGGCTTCACCGCGGCCGACGCCGAATGGCTGGCGGAGCACGGCTTCAACGGCGCCCGGATCGGCACCCTGTGGGCGGGCGTGACCCCGGACGCCCCCGGGCAGGTCGACGAGGACTACCTCGACGACTGGCAGCGGGTGATCGACCTGCTCGCCGACAAGGGCATCTGGATGCAGTACGACTTCCACCAGGACATGTGGCACGAGACCTACGGCGGCGAGGGCGTACCCGACTGGGCAGCGAAACGGCCGGCGCCCTACAACCTCCACCCGCCGATCAAGCTGTCCTTCCCGGCGACGTACATCACGCCCGAGCTGGCCACCGTCTACGACAACTTCTGGGCGAACAAGAACGGTGTGCAGGACGGCTGGGCCGCGGCCTGGGGCGCGGTCGCGCAGCGCTGGGGCGACCAGCCCTACTCCATGGGCTACGACCTCATCAACGAGCCGTGGGCGGGCCGGGAGTGGCTGACCTGCCCGATCACCGGGTGCCCGAGCTCCTACCGGGACGAGTTCCAGCCGGCGTACGAGAGGGCGACGGCGGCGATCCGGCGGTCCGACCCCGACGGCATCGTCTGGTACGAGTCGCAGCTGCTCGCCAACCAGGTCCCCAACTCGAGCTTCGGGCCGGCCGACGACGACCAGGTCGGCTACTCCTGGCACAGCTACTGCCCCTACGGCTACCTCGACTCCCAGGGCATCCCGATCGGGGTCAGCGGCTGCAAGGACTATGACGAGACGCACAACCTCAAGGCGCTCGAACAGGCCGAGACGATGGGCGCGACCAACCTGATGTCGGAGTTCGGCGCGACCGACAACACCGAGCTGCTGGCCATCGACACCGCCTCGGCCGACGACCACTTCACCTCCTGGATGCACTGGGCCTACAAGCACTGGGACGACCCGACCACCGCCGACGGCCGTCAGGGCATGTTCACCGACGACGCCGATCTCTCGACGGTGAAGGCCGAGAAGCTGCGTACGCTGGTCCGCACCTACCCGCAGGCCACGGCCGGCACCCCCGTCGACCTCTCCTTCGACCCCGCCACCGGCGCGTTCAGCTACACCTACGAGCCGTCCGCGGAGATCGACGAGCCGACCGAGATCTTCGTCAGCCCGATCCACTACCCCGACGGGCCGGACATCGCCGTCGAGGGCGGCCGGGTCGTCGGCGAGGCCGAGCACAACCGGATCCTGGTCGAGGCGACCGGAACGGAACCGGTGACGGTCACGATTGACTAAGGTGGCCATGCCCGCTCGTCGGCCCAGCCATCGGAGGATCAGTTGTCCGTCTCGCTCGCCAAGGGACAGTCGGTCTCGCTCACGACCGGTGACGGCAGCAGCATGACGCACGTACGGATAGCGCTCGGCTGGGACGCGGTCAGACAGGGCCTCTTCGGCGGCTTCCGTGGCGCCGACGTCGACATGGACGCCTCCGCGATCCTCTACGACGCGGCCGGCGCCCACGTCGACCAGGCCTGGTTCCGGCAGCTGAAGTCCAGGGACGGCGCCGTCGTCCACACCGGCGACAACCGCACCGGCGCCGGCGAGGGCGATGACGAGTCGATCATCGTCCACCTCGACCGGGTGCCCGCCGATGTCGCGCAGATCGTGTTCACGATCAACTCCTTCACCGGACAGAGCTTCGCCCAGATCCAGAACGCGTTCTGCCGTCTCGTCGACGAGAACACCCACACCGAGATCGCCCGCTTCGACGTGAGCCAGACCGGCCCGCACACCGCGGAGATCATGGCCAAGGTCAGCCGTCAGGACGGTGGCTGGGCGATGACCGCGCTCGGCGAGATCGGCAACGGGCGTACGTTCCAGGACCTGCTGCCCTCGATCGCGCCGACGCTCTGAGCAGTGAGGTCGCGGTCAGCCGAGTGAGCCGACGCCGACGACGGTGAGGCCGGCGCCGAGGACCGTGACGCCGAGCGCGGCCAGGATCGGGGTGACCTTCGCCGCGACCTGGAGGTAGGTCTTCGACTCGGCGACGCGGACGACGAGGTTGTTCCCGGCCAGCGCCAGTAGGCCGACTCCGAACAGGATCGTCGCCATGCCCAGGCCGAAGGTGATCACCAGCAGCAGCGCGAACGCCGAGCGGCCGGCGAACAGGCCGGTCACCAGGACCAGGAACGCTCCCGGGGACGGCGTCAGGCCGCCGGAGATACCGAGCAGCACGATGCCGGGGCGGCGTACGCCTGACTGGCCGTGACCGTGCCCGCCCGAGTGGCCATGTGAGTGCCCGTGGGAGTGCCCGTGTCCGGTCCCCGAGCGGGCAGCGCGCCAGTGCCGGCGCAGCAGCCAGAGCCCGGTGCCGACGACCAGCACCCCGGCGACGATCTGCAGCCCGGCGGTGAGGTTCTCCAGGCGTACGAGATCCGAGAGCGAGAAGAACGCCCACGCTACCGCGATGACCAGCACCGAGAAGGTGTGCATCACCGCCACCGAACCACCCAGCCAGGCCGCGTCGCGCACCCGGCCCTCCGCCCCGATCAGGTACGCCGCCGCCAGGGTCTTGCCGTGGCCCGGCGCGATCGCGTGCGCCGCGCCGGCGGCGAAGGCGAGCACGAAGGCCGCCGCGGCGATGCCGGGCTCGTCCAGATAGCCCTGCACGCGCTCGACCAGGGCCGCCGCGCCGAACCAGTCACCCGTCAAGAAATCGTCCATGTCAGGCGCAAACGATGGCACAGAGTTTCGTCGCCGGATACGGCTGCGGCAAGCGTTTACCCACCGGACAGACGGGCGTCGACAACGCCGCTCGGCCACGTTCACCGGATCTGAGGATCCTCATCCAATGGCCGGGCGTGTGCCTCGGCCGTTCGGCACCTCGGGCGATGCCGCACGTCATGCCGCACGACCCCAAGGAGCATCGTGTTCGCACCAACGAGTGCCAGCCTCGCCAGACCCGGACGTAGGCGACTGGTCGCCGTTGCCGCCGGCCTGGCCCTCGCCGGCGGTGTCATCGCCGCCCTGCCCGGTGACGCCGTCACGTCGGCCAGCGCGTCGACCTACACCGCCGTCGGCTCACCGCTGACCGGCCCGCCGCGCGCCGCGCTGGCGACCGTGGACGCCCCGACACCCGACGTACTCGACATCGACTTCGAGGGCGGCGCCCCGCACGAGCGCGCCCGGTCGCTCGAGCCGCGCACCTGGGGTGCGCCGACGTACGGCACCGACGACACCCTCGCCGAAACGCCGACCGACGTCATGACCGTCGACGGCACCGACGACGCAGTCTCCGTCGAGCACGACCCGTGGGCCGACCTGCAGCAGGGCTTCACCATCGAGTGCGTCTTCCGGGTCGAGACCCCGCTGCCCACCACCAACGAGAAGGACCTCTGCTCCAACAAGGAGGCGGGCGGCTACTCGGTCTACGTGACCGGCTCCAACCTGGGCACGATGGCCCACATCGGCGGCGGCTACAAGACGGTGCTGACCCCGATCACCGCCGACCGGTGGTACCACGTGCTCTCGGTCTGGGACGGCCAGAGGCTGAACCTGTACGTCAACGGCACCAAGGCCGGCTCGACCGCCGCCACCGGCGCGCTGCAGGCCCCGGCCGCGACCTCGCGCCGCTTCGTGGTCGGCGCCGACTCGGCTCCCACCGGGATCGGCCAGCCGGCCCCGCCCGCCTCGTTCGCGGCTGCCTCCCTCTTCGCCCGGGCGGTGACCGATGCCGAGGCCGCGGCACTGGCCGGCTCCTACGACACCGCTCCCCCGGTACCGGCCGCGGACGTGCTCGACGTCGACTTCGATGACGGCACCCCGGCCGACGACACCGGCCGCGCCGTGACCACGGTCGGCGAGCCGGTGATCTCCGACGACACCGCGCTGGACGCCAAGGTCGCCTCCTTCGACGGCTCCAACGACGCGTACGCCTATGCGATGGGCTCCGCGGCCTGGGACCAGATCGACGAGCAGGTCTCCATCGAGTGCACCTTCAAGGACAACGGCACCTTCCCCAACGGGACCGAGCACTCGATCTGCTCGGAGAAGGAGGGCGGCGGCTACTCGATCGTCGTCTACAGCGGCAAGCTGACGTTCGCGGTCCATGCCGGCGGTGCCTACCGCAACGCCCAGGTCGAGATCGAGACCGGCCGCTGGTACCACGCCGTCGGCACCTGGGACGGCTCGACCGCCCGGCTGTACGTCGACGGCGCGTTGGCGGCCTCACTCGCTGCTCCCGCCCCGCTGACCCGTCCCGGTGGCAACGCCCTCAACTCCTTCTACGTCGGGGCCGACTCGGTCAACCAGTTCTGGTCGCCGGTCACCGTGCGCAACGCGCGGATCTTCACCGACGTGCTCACCGCCGACCAGGCCAACGCCCTCAACGTGGCCGCGCTCGGTGACGTACGCGACGCCGGAGTGGTCGTCAACGGCACCACCCCCGCGGCCGGTTCGCACATCACCACGCCGACCGAGTTCGCCGTCGACATCACCAACCAGGGCAACGCCTCCGGATGGACGTACACGCTCGACGGCGAGCCGATCCGGCCCGGTCAGGAGATCGGCGCCGGCCTCGCTCGCGGCGAGCACACCATCGAGATCGCCGCGAAGGACGTCTTCGGGCGGCCGGTCGCGCACACCTCGACCTTCACCTCCGACGCCATCCCGACCGGCGGCGGCACCGACACCGGTCAGGGCAAGGGGAAGGTGACGCTCTCCGCGATCGCCAACAGCCCCGACGGCTCGGACGTGACCACCACCTTCAAGGCGGCCTCCGCCTCTGTCGCCGACGGCGGCTTCCAGGGGGTCGTGCCGGTGCTCCCGAGCGCGCTCGAGTTCGACTACTCCTCCTCCGAGACGATCGCCGGGAGCCAGAAGCCGGACGGGCAGACCACCGACAGCGCCTCGAGCAAGCTGATCCCGTTCCAGCGCTACGACGTCTCCGTCCCGGCCTCCGACTCGCGTCGCCACGTGGTCTGGACCGGCACGGCCGACCCGGCCCGCTCGGTCTCGCTGCGGGTGTGGAACACCGTCGAGAGCCGCTGGGACGAGCTTGCCGCCGGACGCGGAATCGCCGACGGCGACACCACGCTGCAGGGCCGCGCGCTCGCCGCCCACGTCGACAACGGCGTCGTCCACGTCCTGGTGACCGGCATCGACCCGTTCGCCGACGACCTCTCGCCGCGCGACGACTCGGCCGCCGATGACAAGGACCACTTCGAGAACCCCGACGACTACGACTTCTCCTTCGCCCACTTCACCGACACCCAGTACATCGCCGAGGGTGCGGCCGGCGGGACGTACGAGAACTTCAACGGGATCGAGGAGCCCTCGGACATCCAGCTGGTCGAGGAGCAGGCGGTGTGGCAGCGCGCCTACCGCGCCGAGACCGAGTGGATCCGCGACAACGCCGACCAGCGCAAGATCGCGTTCACCTCGCACACCGGTGACGTGACCGAGAACGACACCAAGGACCCGCTGGCCACCGACGCCAACGGCAACCTGCTCTACCCGGGGCTCGACGAGCAGGTCACCCGCGAGTTCGAGTTCACCTCGGAGGCGCAGGGGATCCTCGACGAGGCGGGCGTGGTCAACCAGGTGGTCGCGGGCAACCACGACAACCAGGGTGGCCGCGAGACCGGAGCCCAGTCGCGGTTCAGCCGCTACTTCAGCCCTTCGCGCTACTACGACGCGGCGCAGGCGTGGCCCGACGGCGCGTCCTACCACGCCTGGGACGAGGAGACCGACGCCTCCGGCGACGTGGTCACGCGCGGCACGGACAACCAGAACAACTACGTGCTCTTCTCCGCCGGCGGGCTCGACTTCGTCGCCGTCGGTCTCTCCTACGGCGTCACTCCGGAGGAGGCGGACTGGGCCAGCGAGATCTTCGCGCGCTTCCCCGACCGCAACGGCATCCTGAGCACCCACGCCTACCTGGCGCCCTCCGCTGCTCCCGACGGACGTGGGGCCAACTTCTCCACCGACGGCTCCCGGCTCTTCGACCAGGTCGTGGAGGCCAACCCCAACGTGTTCCTGGTCCTCGCCGGCCACGAGCACGGTGTCGGCACCAACCTCAAGCGCGGCATCGGCGCCACGGTCTCGCACAACGTGGTCGAGCTCCTGGCCGACTACCAGTTCTACAAGGTGACAGCCGGTGAGCTCTTCCCCGACTCCGTCGACGCCTCCGGCAACATCGACCTGAACGGCGACGGGACGGTGGACCACAAGTCGACCGACCTGCTGCAGTTCGGCGCCTCCTACCTGCGCCTGCTGCAGTTCGACACCGAGCGCGCGGAGATGTCGATCGACACCTACTCCCCGCACCTGGACGACTTCGGGGCGACGGAGTACGACGACCGACACCGCTACAACGGCGCCGAGGACAACCTCACGCTCCCTGTGGACCTCTCCACCAGGCGTACGTCCTTCACGACCGATGCGCTGACCGTGGTCACCCCGACCGACACCGTGATCGGCACCGACACCGCGCGTTCGGGCTGGCCGGCGACGGTCGAGTGGGCCGGGCTGACCGAGGGCGAGGTGTACGCCTGGACCTCGACCTCCCGCACCGGTGAGGCCCAGACACTCGGCTCGATCGACCAGTTCGGCGGCGTCTTCCTGGCCACCGCGGCCGGCACCGACGCGACGCCGCCGGTGCTGACGGTGCCGGCCTCGACGACGATCGAGGTGGGCGCGGAGTTCGACCCGCTCGACGGGGTCAGCGCGACCGACAACACCGACGGTGACCTCACCGGCAGCATCCAGGTCTCCGGCAGCGTCGATGTGAACACGCCGGGCGCCTACCCGCTGACCTACACGGTCACCGACGCCAACGGCAACCAGGCCGTCGCCTCGCGCGCGGTCGTCGTCGAGGAGGTCGACGTCCCCGAGCTGACCCCGGTCAAGCTCACCGCGAAGGACGTCACGGTCCGCTTCGGACGGGACCTGGTGTTGCGTACGTCGATCGCACCGCGCAGCGCCACCGGCACGGTGCAGTTCCTCATCGGGGAGGACGTCCTGTGCGAGGCGCGCGTGCGTCGCGGCATCGCCGAGTGCGAGGTCGACGTGCTGCCGCCGCCGGGCCGTCACCAGGTGCAGGTCATCTACCCCGGTGACGACAAGCACGCACCGGCCACGACGAACCTCACGCTGACGGTCAGGCAGCGTTAGTGGCTCGTCTCCTCCGGGCACTCGCGGTGGTCGCCGGCATCTTGCTGGCGGCCACCGCGGCCGGGCCCGCCTCCGCTCATCCGTTCGGAGCCCCGCAGACCGCGACGATCGCCGGCACCACCGGCGCTCCCCAGGTGACCTGGCGGTTCGGGGCCACCGACGACATCGCCTACCTCGCCGTGCAGGTCGGCGCGCTGCCCCCGGACCGGATGACGCTCGACGGCGTCGTCCTCTACGAGCCCGGTGACGAGAAGGCGCTGGCGCGGTCGGAGGCCTACGCCGACTACGTGCTCGATCACATCCGGATCGAGGGCTGCGACGGGTCGGTCGAGGCGGGCGAGGATCCGATCGCCGACGGCACCACGGTCACCTTCGACTGCCCGTCACCGGCCTCGGCCACGAAGATCGAGATCGACATGATGACCGACCTGCACCCGGCGTACCAGACCCTCGCCTCGGGGCCGAACGGTCAGAAGGCGGCGTACGCAGGGACCACCCGCTCCCACGGCTGGTCCCTCGACGAGTCCCGGGCCGCGGCAACCGGGCTCAGCGCGCTGCTCCAGCTCGGCGGCACCCTCGGCACGATCGCGCTGGTCGGTGCCGGCGGGTGGTGGCTCGTGCGACGCCGCCGGCAGGCGGAAGCTAGCGCTTCAGCTTCTTGATCTCGTCCTTGGCGGCCTGCTGGGCGATCGCCTCGGCCTGGGCCTCCTCGCCGAAGACACCCTCGACCTTGGCCTTCTCGACCTTCTTGAACTGACGCAGCATGCTCCACCCGATCACCGCGACGGCGACGCAGAGCGCGATGAAGATGCCGAAGGCGGTCCAGCCCGCGACCACGTCCTCGTCCTGCGGCGGGGTGGGCTCAGGAGCGGGCTGGGAGGTGTGCAGAGTCTGCGTCGTCATCGGGAGGCCGGACATACCGACATTGTCTCACCTTTGCCTGAGAGATCTTCAGGCGGTGACGACCTTGCCGAAGCTGATCTCGCGACCGACTGCGGCCTTGCCCTCGTCATCGGCGGTGGAGACGTCGAGACCGGCGAACAGATCGGTCTCTTCGCGCCTCGTAGCCTCGGGCACCGGCACGTAGGAGGTCACCAGCTCGTAGTCCTCGGTCGGCCACGCCTCCTTCTCGATCTCCCGGGGCACCGCGAACCAGGGGCCGTCGGGGTCGATCTGGGTGGCGTGCGCGAGCAGGGCCTGGTCACGTACGCCGAAGAACTCGGCGCACTCGACCTTCGTGGTGACCCGCTCGTCCCAGCCCGGGTCCGGCTTCCACTCCTCGAGGCGCTCCTCGTACGGCGAGGCCAGGCCATGACGCTTGATCGCCTCGTGCAGGGCGATCATGCGGGGGTAGTTGAAGGTGTGGCTGTAGTAGAGCTTCAGCGGCTGCCACGGCTCGCCCGCGTCCGGGAACAGGTCAGGGTCGCCCGCCGCCCGGAACGCCTCCACCGAGACCCGGTGGCACATGATGTGGTCCGGGTGCGGGTAGCCCCCGTTCTCGTCGTACGTCGTGACCACATGCGGCCGGAAGGAGCGAATGATCTCGACGAGCCGGCGCGTGCTCACCTCGAGCGGCGTCCGGCCGAAGCAGCCGTCGGGGAGCAGCGACCAGTCCTTGGCCCCCATCTCCTTGACCAGCATGAACTCCTCGACCCAACCGGAGTCCACGAAGCCGAGCCAGTCCTGCTTGATGCCGAGGATGTCGCGGGCGCGATGCATCTCCTCGCGGCGGATCTCGTGGATGTTCTCCAGGATCCCGGGGCGCTCCATCTTCGGGTTGAGGATGTCGCCCCGCTCGCCGCCCGTACACGTCGCGACATGGACGTCGACCCCTTCGGCGACGTACTTCGCGGTGATCCCGGCGCCCTTGCTCGACTCGTCGTCGGGGTGCGCGTGCACGTGCATCAGGCGGAACGCCTGCTGGAGCTGCTCTGGCATGAGTTCAATCCTAACCACGCTCCGTCTCACCAATCGGTTACCCGCTCCCACTCCGCGGACAACTTTGGTGGTAGGTGTCCGGGGACGGATGTGCGGTCTCCTTCGGCGGGGTGGGACCATGTTTCCCGTGAGCACGCCGTCATCTGCCGAAGCGGAGCCCGAGGCCGTGAGCCTGCTGAAGCGGAGCCCGAAGCCATGAACTCCGAAGAATCCCGCATCGCGGCCCGCTACGGCCGCGGCCCGAGCCGTCGCCCGGGCGTACTCATGATCGGGCTGATCCTCGCCCTGGTGGCGATCATCGGCTGGTTCGGCTGGGCGCTGTGGCTGGCCCTGCACCCCGAGGTCTCCTCCGGGCTGGAGAAGTGGGAGGCCGTCAGCGAGAACGAGGTCGAGGTGACCTTCGTCGTACGCCTACACGACAAGGACGCGAAGCCGGTCTGCACCGTCGAGGCCGAGGACGACCAGGAGGAGAAGGTCGGCCACCTCGAGTTCACCGCCACCGAGGGGCGCCAGACGATCACGATCCCGACCGAGCGCCGCGCGCTGCGGGTCGAATGGGGCGAGTGCACGGTCGAGTGACCGTACTTCTCAGGTGTTTCCTGCACTTCTCGGGCAATGCAATGCCAGAGAAGTGCAGGAATCACCGGTTAACCGGGTATCCCTACACCGGTCACCCGGTGAAGACCTCAGTCTTCAGGATCTCGACCTTGAGCGGCCCGCGAGGACCCTCGTAGGTCACGGTGTCACCGACGCTGGCACCGATGAGGGCAGCGCCGATGGGCGAGGCGGCAGAGGAGATCTCGACGCCGCCCGCGTAGTCCTTCATCTCGATCGAGGCGATGAGGCGGGTCTCGGCCTCGTCGTCGTCATCGCCCTCGAACTTGAACGTGACCAGCTTGCCGACCGAGACGACACCGTCGTCCTCGGGGACGGTGGTGTCGGCCTTGCGCAGCAGTGCCTCGAGCTGCTGGATCTGGCCCTCGAGCTTGCCCTGCTCTTCGCGAGCGGCGTGGTAGCCGCCATTCTCCTTGAGGTCACCTTCGTCGCGGGCGGAGCTGATCTCGGCAAGGATCTCCTGGCGTCGGGGGCCCTTCAGGTCTTCCAACTCGGCGGTGAGCTTGTCGAATGCACCCTTGCTGAGCCAGATAGTGGCAGCCGTGGTCTCGGTCGACTGAGTCATAGCGAGTTACTCCTGATGGGTAGTGAATAGGTAAGGGGCGCCGGTCAACCCCCATCAACCGGCGCCTTTTCTCCCTGCTGAGCGGGCGTGTTTCACCCAGCTGAACGTTCCGCGGGAGATCGTCAGAAGGTTCAGTTTAACAAGGCAACCACACCCGAAGACAGTTCGCGACCGAAACGTCGCGCAATCTGACCTCGGGACCGTTCCCCGGAACGTCAGGTCGAACGCTTAGGGCGTGGTCGCTGGATATCCCTTGCTGCGCAGCTGTTCGAGAACTCGCTCGGCGTGGGTCTGACCCCGGGTCTCCAGCTGGAGCTGCACACCGACCTCGGCGAGCCGCAGCCCTGGGTTCGTACGCGAGTGCACGACCTCCATGACGTTGGCCCCGGTGTCGCCGATCACCGACAGCAAGGCGGCCAGCGCCCCGGGCTGGTCGGGGATCTTCACCGCGACCGGCAGGTAGCGCCCGGCCAACGTCATGCCGTGCTGGATCACCTTGCCGAGCAGGAGCGGGTCGATGTTGCCGCCGGACAGCACCACCACGACGGGTCCCTCGAAGGCCTCGGGTGCGTCCATCAGAGCGGCCACGCCGACCGCGCCGGCGGGCTCGACGACCAGCTTGGCCCGTTCGACGAGCGCCAGCAGCGCGCTCGAGATCGCCTCCTCCGAGACCGTACGGATCTCGTCGACGTAGGTCTGGATCATCGGGAAGTTGGTCTCCCCCGGCAGGCCGACAGCGATGCCGTCGGCCATCGTCGGCATCTTGTCGAGCCGGATCGGCCGGCCCTCGCGCAGCGAGACCGGGTAGGCGGCGGCCGTCTCGGCCTGCACGCCGATCACCTTCACATCGGGGTGCTTCGCCTTGATCGCGAGCGCCGCACCGGCGAGCAGGCCACCACCGCCGAGCGGGATGACGACCGTCTTCACGTCCGGCGCCTGCTCGAGGATCTCGAGCCCGATCGTGCCCTGGCCTGCGACGACGTCGGGGTGGTCGAAGGGGTGGATCATCACGGCACCGGTGCGCTCGGCGAAGGCCATCGCGGCCTCGAGGCACTGGTCGACGTACTGCCCCTCGAAGATCACCTCCGCGCCGTAGGCGCGGGTGGCCTTCTCCTTCGGGATCGGCGCGCCTTCGGGCATGAAGACGGTGGACGGGATGCCGAGGGTCGTCGCCGCCAACGCGACGCCCTGGGCGTGGTTGCCCGCGCTCGCGGCCACCACCCCGTTCTTGCGCTGCTCCTCGCTCAGCCGGGCGATGCGTACGAAGGCCCCGCGGGCCTTGAAGGAGCCCGTACGCTGCAGGTTCTCGCACTTGAGGATGACCTTGTCGCCGATCATGTCGGTGAGCCAGCGGGCTCCCTGGACAGGCGTCTCGGTGATGTGCTCGCGCAGCAGCTCGCGGGCCTCGAGGATGTCCTCGTACGTCGGCTGACCATGCATCTCAGGCACTGCCTGCTCCTGGGCTCGGCGGGGGTGGGGAGGTCGGCCCGTTGGCCGTCAACGGGGGCGTCGGCGCCTGAGCCTGGGCCAAGGCCTGGGCCGGGGCGGTGGCGGTCAGGTGGTTGGCCACCGCGTTGAGGGCGGCCACCAGCGGCACGGCGACGAGCGCACCGGCCACGCCACCGAGCACGATGCCGGTCGCGACCGCCAGAATGACGCCGAGCGGGTGGACCCGGACCCAGCGGCCGAGCAGGAACGGCTGCAGGCCGTGGGCCTCGAGCTGCTGGACCAGGATCACGCCACCGAGCATCAGCAGCGCCGTCACCGGGCCCTGGGAGACGAGCGCGACGAGCACGGCGACCGCGCCCGCGACGGTGGCACCGATCAGGGGCACGAACGAGCTCAGGAAGACGAGCACGCCGATCGCCGCCACGAAGGGGACCTGCAGGGCTGTGGCGATGATCATGATGCCGACCGCGTCGACCGCGGCCACGATGACCGTCGCCCGGGTGAACTGGGTCAGTGACACCCAGGCGACCCGGCCCGAGCTGTCCATCCGGCTGCGCGCGGCCCGCGGCGCGAGCCGGACCAGCCAGCCCCAGATCCGCTCGCCCTCGGCGCAGAAGAAGTAGGTGGAGAAGAGCACGATGAACAGGCCGGCGAAGACGTCGAGAGCGACCCCGCCGACCTCGCTGACCCGGGAGAACGGGTTGGAGGCGTACGCCGCCGCCCAGTCCTCCAGCGTGGTCTGCACCGTGTTGAGCCATGTGTCGATCTGGGTCTCGCTCGCGTTGAACGGGCCGTTGATCAGCCAGTCGCGGATCTCGTCGAGCGCCTTGACGGTCTGCCCGGCCAAGTCGTTGAAGCCGTTGGCGACCTGGGTGCCGGCGAAGCTCAGCATGGCGATGACCGCCACGAGCACGCCGATCACCACGAAGAGTGCCGAGATGCTCCGCTTCAGGCCTATCCGCGCCAGGCCGTTGACGACCGGGGAGACGAGCGCGGCGATCAGCAGCGCGATGACCACCGGGACCACGACGATGCTGAGGAAGCCGAGAGCGCGGACGATGAGGTAGCCGGCGGCGACGATCACCAGGAACCGCCAAGCCCACTGCGCAGAGAGCTCGACGCCGTAGGGGACGTCGGTGCGGCTGACGGCCTTGGGAGCGGTCACCGGCTCCGGCGCGGCCAGCTGCTCCTGGCGCTCCTCGCGCAGGCGCTCGAACTGGTTGACGAGGCGAAGCGCGAAGTTCTCGGCCGACTCACGGGCCTCCGCGGCGGCCTCCTTGGCGACCTCGGCGGACTCGCGCGCGTCGGCCTCCTCCTGGGCGAAGCGATGCGCCTCACGCGTCTCTCGGCTGCGTCTGAGCGCGCCCTTCATCCGCTCGAGGCCATCCTTGGCACTCCGCTTCTCGCCCCCGGGAACATCCCCCTGATCTGTCACCTGACAGAGGCTACCGGGAGGGTGTGAGGTGGGTCGCAAGGTGCCGCGCAGTCGTGGGGTGCGACCGCGCGAGGAGCCCTACCGCGGCGAGCACGTAGTCGCTGTCGACCGCCCGCAGCGGCGCCTCCGGGAGCTGCCATCCGCCGCGCGCCGACCAGCGCATCACCCGCTCCTCGATGCCGTGGCGTCCGTGCCGGAGCACGCCGCCGGAGCCGATCACCACGCCGACCCGGCGCAGGTCGGTGCCGGTACGCTCGATGACCTTGCCGCTCGGGGACAGGACGACCCGCGAGCGACCCGCGTGCCGCTGCAGGGCCGTGGAGATCGCGATCCTCGCCAAGAGCTCGTCGATGTCCTTGTCCTGCTCGGTGCGCGGCAGCCAGCCGGGGTGGTTGCGCCGATGCTCGACCTCGCCGGAGAGATCCGACTCGGCGAGGCTCGGGTCGGAGTGGTCGGCCACCGCGAGGGTCGTGGTCGCCGACCAGCGCATGCCCAGGTCACCTTCGACGGTCCGGGTCACCGGGGTGACGGCGACGACCTCCTCGCGTACGTGCTCCGCCTCGGGGTCGGGGCGGACCACGCTGTGCACGTCGGTCGTGGCGCCACCGACGTCGACGACGACCACGTCCTCGCCGAGCACCTCGGCAAGCGTCTCGACTCCCTGGAGCACGACATCGGGGGTCGCCCCCTGGACGATCCGCCGGAAGTCGGTCCGGCTGCTGAGGTTCTTGCCGCCGATCACGTGCTCGAGGAACATCTCCCGGACCGCCGCGCGGGCGCTCTCGGGCGCCAGCACGCCGATCTTCGGAACGACGTTGTCGCAGGTCACATGAGGGACATTGGCCAGGATCTCGTCGATCTCCTGGTTCGCCTCGCGGTTGCCCGCCACGACCACCGGTCCACGCCAGCCGGCCGCGGCCAGCTCGCGTGCGGCCGAGACGACGGCATCCCGGTTGCCTCCGTCGGTGCCGCCGGTCAGCAGCACCAGGTCGGGGGTTGTGACGCTGAGAGTGGCCCCCAGGTCACCCTCGGCTTCACGATCTGCGGTCGCGATCACCGCGACGACCTTGCCACCACTGGACAGCGCCACCCGGCGCCCGGCCTCGGCGGTCACCAGCTCCTCGTTGCCGACCACGGCGATCCGGAGACCGCCGCCGGCCGAGGAGCAGGCGAGGATCTCGGCGCCGGCCGCCCGGGAGTCCTTCTCGGTGAGAGCGGTCAGACAGGCGTCGTACGCCTCCATCACCTCGTGCAGCGACGTCGGTGCACTCGCGGTGCCGAGGATCTCGCCGGAGACGAGATCTACATGGAGCGCCTTGGTCCAGGTGGAGCCGAAGTCGACGCAGACGGCGGTCTGTGGCGAGTCAGCTCTGGTCAAGGGCCTGCTCGAGGTCCGCGACGAGGTCCTCGGCGTACTCGATCCCGACGGAGAGCCGCACCAGGTCGGCCGGCACCTCGAGGTCGGTGCCCGCAACGCTCGCGTGGGTCATGCGTCCGGGGTGCTCGATCAGGCTCTCGACACCGCCGAGCGACTCGCCCAGCGTGAAGATCTTGGTGCGCTCGCACACCGCGAGCGCAGCGGCCTCGCCGCCCTCGACGCGGAAGGAGATCATGCCGCCGAACCGCTTCATCTGCTTCTGGGCGGTCGTGTGACCCGGGTGCGTCTCCAGGCCCGGGTAGATGACCTCGCCGACCTTCGGGTGCGAGGTGAGGAAGTCGGCGACGCGCTCGGCGTTGTCGCAGTGGCGGTCCATGCGTACGGCCAGGGTCTTGAGGCCACGAAGGGTCAGCCAGGCACCGAACGGGTCGGCGATCGCGCCGGCGGCGTTCTGGAGGTAGCCGATCTTCTCGGCGATCCCGAGGTCGCGGACGACCACGGCGCCGCCGACGACGTCGGAGTGGCCACCGACGTACTTCGTCGTGGAGTGCACCACGACGTCGGCGCCGAGGGTGAGTGGCTGCTGCAGGTAGGGGCTGGCGAAGGTGTTGTCGACGACCAGCCGCGCGCCGGCCTCGTGGGCGACCGTGGCCAGGGCCGAGATGTCGGCGATGTTGAGCAGCGGGTTGGTCGGCGTCTCGACCCAGACGACCTTGGTCTTGCCCGGCTGGATCGCGGCCGCGACCGCGTCGACGTCGGCGACCTGGGCGGGGGTGTGCGCGATGCCCCACTGGCTCTCGACCTTGTCGATCAGCCGATGGGTGCCGCCGTAGGCGTCGTCGGGGATGACCATGTGGTCACCGGGCCGCATCAGGCTGCGGATCAGGGTGTCCTCGGCCGCCAGACCGGAGGCGAAGGCGAACCCCTTCTCGCCCTCCTCGACCGCCGCTAGCGCGCCCTCGAGCGCGGTGCGGGTCGGGTTGGCGGAGCGGCTGTACTCATAGCCGTTGCGCAGGCCACCGACGCCGTCCTGCTTGTAGGTCGTGGTGGCGTAGATCGGCGGGATCACCGCACCCGTGGTCGGGTCGGGCTCGTAGCCCGCGTGGATCGCCTTGGTCTCGAAACCGGCCTTGCCGAGGTGCTGCTGCTCGCTCACACGCCGAGCCTACGTCCGATCTCGTCCCGCCGCCCATCCGGGAACGTTCGCGCGTCGAACTGTGTTGGAGACTGATAGCAACCCTGACTTTCTGGAGGTCACTCATGTTCGGTCGGCCAACTCAACTCTTCCCCGAGGACCGCACCCTCGCCGGGCGCGACCAGGCCCTCTTCGACCTGCCCGCCAAGCACCGCGTGCTGGGCACTCCGCTGCTCGCCTCCCCCGAGGACGGCACCGCGCCGGAGGGGGCCGAGGTGGCGTACTTCGGTCTCGGCTGCTTCTGGGGCGCCGAGGAGATCTTCTGGCAGACGCCGGGGGTCTACTCGACCGCCGTCGGGTATCAGGGGGGCACCACGGCCAACCCGACCTATGACGAGGTCTGCAGCGGTCAGACCAACCACACCGAGGCGGTCCGGGTCGTCTTCGACCCCACCGTGGTGTCCTACGCGGACCTCGTCAAGAAGTTCTTCGAGGTGCACGACCCGACGCAGGGGATGCGGCAGGGCAACGACGTCGGGACCCAGTACCGCTCGGCGCTCTACTACGTCTCCGACGCGCAGCGGGAGACCGCTGAGGAGCTGACCAAGGTCTACGGCGACGAGATCGCCCGGCGTGGCTACGGCGAGATCACCACCGAGATCCGCGAGGTCCCGACCTTCTACGCCGCCGAGCCCGCACACCAGCAGTACCTGGACCGCGTGCCCAACGGCTACCGCTGCCACGCGAACACGGGCATCGCCTTCCCCGCGACCGCCTGAGGTCAGGTCAGGGGCAGATACATCACGTGGAGGCCGACCCGGCCGTGCGACGTCGAGTCGAACGCGTCCGGGACGGTCCCGATGATCTGGAACCCGAGGGACTTCCACAGGCGTACGGCGGTGGTGTTGGTCTCCACGACCGCGTTGAACTGGATGCCGTGGAAGCCCTGCTCACGGTGCCAACTGACGCAGTAGTCGCCGAGGGCGCGGCCGACGCCCTTGCCGCGGGCGTTCGGCGAGACCATGAACGAGGCGGTGCCGATGTGGCTGCCGCGGCCCGGGCGGTTGGGGCCCATCTTGGCGCTGCCGAGGATGTGCTCGTTCTCGGCGTCGCCCTCGACCGCGACGACCACGTGGTCGTACATCCACATGTCCTTGGCCTCCTCGGAGGACAGGCCTTCGGGGTAGGCGTAGGTCTCCCCCGCCGCCACGATCTCGGACCAGAACGGGTAGATCTGCGGCCAGTCCTGGGCCGTCGCTTCGCGGATCTGCATCAGAGGTCAACCTTTCCGTCGATGGCCTCGCGCATGAGGTCGGCGTGGCCGCAGTGCCGGGCGTACTCCTCGATCATGTGGACCAGGATCCAGCGCAGGCTGATCGTCTTGCCGTCTCGGGTCGTGCCGACCGCGATCTGGTCGAGGGAGCCGGCCGCGTCGGTGAGCTCGTTGGAGCGAGCGATCGCCTCGCGGAGCAGCGTGCGCAGCGCCTCGGGGTCGTCCGCGGCGGCGCTGCTGAACTCCCAGTCCTCGTCGTCGTCCCAGGGAGCCGTGTCGAACGGCGGGACCGGGCCGTTGCCCGCCAGGCGTACGCCGAACCAGATGTCTTCCACGTACGCCATGTGCTTGAGGAGTCCCGCCAGCGTCATGGTGCTGGGCGGGAAGGGGCGGTTGAGCTGCTCGTGATCGAGGTCCTCGACCTGCTTGAGCAGGGTCGCCCGGTGGAAGTCCAGGAACGTGCGCAGGGTCGTGGACTCGTCCGCGACATAGGGGGCACCGGTCGGATGTCGGGTGTCCTCGAAGAGTGCCTCGGTCATGGGCGCCAACGTAGCGGTGGGGAGTTTCCGCGGCGAATCACTTTCGCCAAACTGAAACACGTTCTAGATTGGCGTCATGCCCCACGCACCCAGAGGTCCACAGAGTCCCGAGAAGCCCCTCCGAGTCGTCGTCTGGTCCACCGGGACGGTGGGCCGTCACGCGATCGCGGGAGTCGATGCGCATCCCGACCTGGAGCTGGTCGGGGTCTGGACCTCGACGCCGGCGAAGGCAGGTCAGGACGCCGGGGAGCTGGCCGGGCTCGGACGTACGCTCGGGGTGGCGGCGACGACGTCGCGGGACGAGCTCCTCGCGCTCGCGCCTGACTGCGTCGTCCACGCGGCGATGACCGACGACCGGGTCTTCGAGGCGATCGAGGATCTGATCGGGCTGATCCGCGACGGGGTCAACGTCGTCTCCTCCGGCCCGGTGATCCTGGTGCACCCGCAGGGGACGCTGCCGGACGAGATGATCTCGGGCATCGACGAGGCCGGGCGGGAGGGCGGTGTGTCGCTGCACGTCAACGGCATCGATCCGGGCTTCGCCAACGACGTCCTGCCGCTGGTTCTGACCTCGCTCTCACAGCGGATCGACCACC
Organism: Nocardioides sp. YIM B13467; assembly: GCF_042788075.1. Lineage (NCBI taxonomy): Bacteria > Bacillati > Actinomycetota > Actinomycetes > Propionibacteriales > Nocardioidaceae > Nocardioides > Nocardioides sp. YIM B13467. The sequence continues at coordinate 2,491,909 of NZ_JBHZPJ010000046.1, read as the reverse complement.
TCCGGGTCAGCGAGATCGCCGACTACTCGACGTACTTCCAGCCGGTCGTGATGAAGGATCTCTTCGGCTTCGGTGGCTCGCTGGAGGACAAGCCGTTCCTGTGGGAGCCGGGCGTGCTGAGCACCGCGTGGGGCCCCGTCGTCCGGCTCTTGGCCGCCGGTCTCGGGGTGACCCTCGACGAGCCGCTGGTGGAGTCGGTCGAGCGACGGGCGGCGGTCAAGGACACCAGGACCGTGTCGGTGGACATCGCGGAAGGCACCCAGGGCTCCGTACGTTTCACCGTCACCGGCACCGTCGACGGGATCCCCCGGATCACGCTGGAGCACGTCACCCGGACCGACGCGACCTCCGACCCCGACTGGCCGGTCCCGGCGAAGGGCGACGGCTGCTACCGCATCGAGGTCACCGGCGAGCCGTCGATGACCGTCGAGTTCAGCCATCACGGCGAGCACGGCGACCACAACGTCTCCGGGATGATCGTCACGGCCCAGCGCCTGGTCAACGCCATCCCCGCCGTCGTCGCCGCCGAACCCGGCCTCGTCTCCCCTCTCGACCTCCCCCTGATCACCGGCCGCGGCCTCGTCACCCGATGAGCGAGAAGTCGCTCCGGTCGGCCGAGACGTCACGTACGACGGTCGAGGCGTCACCGACGTCGGCCGACACGTCACGTATGTCATCTCGGCCGACGCAGGCGACGCCTCGGCCGACCCCACTGACTTCTCGGCCGACGCAAGCGACGTCTCGGCCGACCGCCCTGACGTCTCGACATGGAGGAAACAGATGAGCATTCTCGAACGATTCAGACTGACAGACCATGTGGCGGTGGTGACGGGGGCGGGGCGCGGGATCGGGGCTGCGGCCGCGGTGGCGCTGGCGGAGGCCGGGGCGGACGTGGTGATCGCGTCTCGGACGGAGCGCCAGCTCCGGGCGGTTGCCGAGAGGATCGAGGCGGTGGGACGGCGGGCGCTGGTGGTGCCGGCGGACCTGGCCGACACAGCCGCGACCGCGGGGCTCGCGGAGCAGGCGTACGAGGCGTTCGGGCGTCTCGACATCGTGGTCAACAATGTCGGCGGGACGATCCCGAACACGTTCCTCGACACCGACGAGGGCTATCTCGAGGAGGCCTTCCACTTCAACGTGACCACGGCGCACGCGCTGACGCGGGCGGCGGTGCCGTATCTGGTGAAGAGCCCGGACGGGCAGCAGTCGGTGGTGTCGATCAGCTCGATGATGGGACGTACGGCAGGGCGCGGCTATCTCGCCTACGGCACCGCGAAGGCCGCGCTGGCGCACTGGACGCGGCTGGCCGCGACCGACCTGGCACCGCGGATCCGGGTCAACGGCATCTTCGTCGGCTCGGTGCGTACCAGTGCCCTCGAGTTCGTGGCGGGCGACGACACCATGCGTGGCGAGATCGAGTCGAAGACCCCGCTCGGACGCATCGGGGAGGCGGAGGACATCGCCGCCGCGGTGGTCTACCTGACCTCCCGGGCCGGCAAGTTCGTCACCGGGAAGATGCTCGAGGTCGACGGCGGCACCGAGGCGCCGACGCTCGACCTCAAGCTCCCCGACGTCGGCGCCTAGAGGTCTAGACCGTGACGTCCTTGTGCCAGGACTCGGTGACGTAGTCGGTCACCCAGCCCATCGACTTGTAGAGCCCGTCGGCCCCGGTGGGGCTGTCGGCGTCGACCTCGAGCGAGACCCGGTCACGGCCGCGCTCGATGGCGTCGCCGATGACGGCGTAGAGCAGTCCCTTCGCCACCCCGCGGCCGCGGGCGTTGCGGTTGACGCCGATGTATTCGACGTACGTCCCCTCGACCCCGGCCGCGTTGGCGGGCAGCACCGAGGCGACCAGCGAGCCCGCCGGCAACACTGAGCCGTTTGCCTCGGGGTCCGCTTCGGCATCGTCCACGTAAGCCAGCCACCAGTGGTCCCAGCGGTGACCCGGGTCCTCACGGAGGCGCTGTACGAACTCCGGGAAGCTCTCCCGGTAGGAGTTGAAGTGGTCCTGGAAGGACTCCTCCAGGGTCTGGTGGACCGTCTGCAGGTCGGCCGCGACGGGCATGCCGTTCTCGTGGGTCTCGACCGGGCGGATCGTCACCCCTTCGCGGAGCGGGGGCACCTTCTCGTCGGGCAGCACCGGCCGGCTCATGTGCAGCCAGGTGCGCTTGTTGGTGAACTCCGCCGCGGCCAGCCACTCGCGCTGCACGGTGTCGTCGGCGAACGGGCTGGCGTCGAGGTGAGACTCGGTGATGCCGCGCAGCTCGGCCATCGACCGGGCCTGGTCCTCGAGCCAGGCGTAGAGCCCGGCGGCGACCTCGGCGGCCTGGGCGATGGTGCGGTCGACGTAGAGGTAGACGAGCGTGCGCCCGGCGGCGCGGTCGTGGGCGATGGCCCAGGCGCGGATGTCGCCGTCGGGGTCGATCGCGACGAGCTGCTGGCGGGTCCAGGAAGCAGGCCCGGCGATCTGACCGGTGATGGCGTCGGCATCGACCTTTCCGGAGCCCTCGAACGGCGTCTTGTCGGCCGCCCGCAGCCTCAGCAGGGCGGGCAGATCGTCGAGGTCTGGGACCTTCGCCGTCCATCCGGCAGGGAGTTCCACGGGCGTCTCGCTATGGTCGCTCACCCGTCCATTCTCCCAAAGAGAGTCAGCGGTCGACCCAGCGGTCCGTGCCTGGGACCAGCGACGATGCTCCGGCGGTCAGCTCGGCGAGCAACGATTCCAGTCGGTTCTCGTCCTCCGGAGGAGCCCCGACCCGCAGGGTCACGGCGGTCCCATAGGCAGTGTCGAGCACGGTCACACCGGCGGATCGCAGGTCGGTCTCGAGGCGGCCGGCGGCATCGTACGGAACCTCGATCCGATACTCCCGGACCAGCTCTCGCCGCAGCGTGCCGACCTCGTCGAGCCCGTTCCGGACGGCGTCGGAGTAGGCCCGGACGAGGCCACCCGCGCCGAGCAGCGTTCCCCCGAACCAGCGGGTCACGACGGCGACCGTGTCGGAGACTCCGGCGCCGCGGAGCACCTCGAGCATCGGCGCCCCGGCGGTGCCGGCCGGCTCGCCGTCGTCGTTGGAGCGCTCGACCGGCTGCGGTGGTGGGCCGATGATGAAGGCGGAACAGGTGTGGCGAGCGTCCCAGTGCTGCTTGCGGAGACGCTCGACGACCGCTCGCGCATCGGCCTCGTCCTCGACCCGGGCGAGGGTGCACAGGAACCGGGACCGCTTCACCTCGATCTCGGCGGCGCCGTCGCGGCCGATGGTCAGATAGTGCATCTCACCCCAGAGCCCATGTCACCACAGTCCCAGCACGCTACCGCCGAGACGGATGATGAACCCGGCGACGACGACGATGAAGAAGACGCGTACGAACCCGGCGCCCTTCGCCACCGCCGTCCGCGCCCCGAGGTAGCCGCCGATCAGGTTGCACACCCCCATCACCAGGCCGGTCTTCCACAGCACCGCGCCCTGCGGGATGAAGACGACCAGGGCAGCGAGGTTGGTGGCGACATTGGCCATCTTCGCCTTCGCGCTCGCCTCCAGGAAGGAGTATCCCAGGAGGCCGACGAGCCCGATCACCAGGAAGCTGCCGGTCCCGGGGCCCAGGGCACCGTCGTAGAAGCCGACCGCGAACCCGACCGCCATCGCGCCGATCAGATGCCGGTGACCGTCGTACCTCAGCTCGGTCGCCTCGCCCAGGGACGGCTTGAAGAGCACCCACGCGCCGACCAGGATCAGCGCGATCAGGACGATGGGCTCGAAGACGGACTCGGGAAGGTACGACGCCACCCCCGCCCCCAGCGCAGAGCCCGCGAACGCGAGGATCATGAGCGGGATGAAGGTCTTCGGGTCCGGCCCCACCCGCCGGTAGTAGGTCGCCGCGCTGATCGAGGTGCCGAAGATCGAGGCCAGCTTGTTGGTCGCCAGGATCTGCACCGGCGCGGCGCCGGGAAGGAAAAGCAGCAGCGCGGGGAGCTGGATCAGCCCGCCTCCGCCGACCACCGCGTCCACGTAACCGGCGGCCAGGGCCGCGAGGGCGAGAAGGGCAAGTACGTTCAGCGTCTCCTCGGGCACGAGCGCAGGTTACGCGGCCTGATGCTCGCCGAGTTAACTCGGTTCAGCCGGCCCACCAGCCGCGGCCACCGAACGCGTCGGGATAGCCGCCGCCGTAGGAGTTCGACGTACGCCGCGCCGTCCTGTCGCCGAGATAGGACCCGACCACGGCCGCGCCGAGGTCGTCCAGCTCGGGGGCGACGACGCGGCCCTCGACGCGGCGCGCCATGGAGTCGATGAAGCGGGCCAGGCCGGGATCGTCGCCGAGGCGGAAGAAGGTCGTCTGGGCGCCGAGGCGGCGGGAGTTCTCCAGCTCCTCGACGGACCGAGCGATCGTCACCGGGTGGGGCGGGTAGGAGAACCAGACGTCGCCGCCCGCCTCCAGGTGGGCGGTGGGCTCGCCGTCGGTCACGATCAGGAGCACCGGCTGGGCGCCGGGGTGCTTGCGGAAGTGCCGGTTGGCGAGCAGCAGCGCGTGGTGCAGGTTGGTGCCCTTGTCCCAGATCGCGTCGAGCGCGGTCAGCTTCTCGATCTCCATCGTCTGGGCGTAGCGGCCGAACGAGATCAGCTGCAGGTCGTCGTTGCGGAAGCGGCTCTTGATCAGGGTGTGCAGGGCCAGCGCGGTGCGCTTCATCGGCACCCAACGGCCGTCCATCGCCATCGAGAAGCTGGTGTCGACCAGGAGGGCGACCGCTGCCTGCGTACGGGCCTCTGTCTCCTGCACCTCGATGTCGTCGACGCTCAGCCGCACTCCGGGGCCGCGTCGGCCCTCGCCGACCTCCCGGATGACGGCGTTCGTGATCGTGCGAGGTACGTCCCAGGGCTCGGTGTCGCCGAAGGCCCAGGGCCGCGAGGAGCCGGAGAGGTCGCCCGCCGCGCCGGCGCGCTGCAGGTCGCGTTCGCCCTGCCGTCCGGAGAGCCGCTGCGCGACGTCGCGGAGCAGGGCCTTGCCGAGCTGGCGCATCGCCTTCGGGGTCAGCCGGAGGTCGCCGTCGGAGCCCCGCTCGAGCTGACCGGAGTCACGCAGCGCCTGCTCCAGCTCTTGCAGGGTGCGCGCGTCGACCGCGGCCTGGTCACCGAGCTGACGGGAGAGGGCGTCGAGGTCGATGTCGTCGAGCCGCGAACCGGCGTAGGACTGCTGGAGCTGCTCGGAGAGCTGGTCGAGCTCGGCGATGTCCTGCAGCACGCCGGTGCCGTCACCGAGACCCAGGCCCTCGCCGCCGCCGAACTCCTCGGAGCCGTACCAGTCCTCGCCGGGCCGCGCCGCCTGCAGGTTGGCGTCGAGCTGTGCCATCTGCTCCATCAGTGCGGGCGACCCGAAGGCCTGCTGGGAGAGCTCCATCAGCTCGCGCCGCTGCTCGGCCGACATCGAGTTGAGCATCCGCTGGGCGGCCGCCGAACGCTGCGCGAGGGTGTCGAGCAGCTCGTCGATGTTCTGCGGGTTCTCGGGGAAGTACTGGCCGTGCTTGGCCATGAACTCGTCGAAGTCCTCGGGGGTGTCCTCCCCGCGGTTATGCTTGTCGAGGAGCTCGTTGAGATCGCGCAGCATCTCCGCGATCGCCTCGCGGTCCTCGTCGGTCGCCCCCTCGAGCGCCTGCTTCATGCCCTTGAACCGCTGGTCGAGGAGCTCGCGGCCGAGCAGGTCCTTGATCTCCTCGTAGGCCTCTCGGGCCTCGCGTGAGGTCCAGTCGTAGGAGGCGAGCTCGCTGACCGCGGCGGCGGTGTTCGGCGAGAGGTTGTCGATCTGCATCTCCCGGAACGCACGGTCGCCGTCGTCCATGGTGACGTCGCGGGCCAGCTGCTTGCGCTCCTCCAGGACCGCCTTGTCCAGCAGCTCACGCACCTGCTCGAGCGTGCCATCGAGGTTGTGCCGCTGCAGCAGCTCACGGCGCCGTTCGGCGACCTGCCGGGCGATGTCGTCGAGCCCGCGCTGGTCCTGTCCCCCGCGCCGCAGGAACTCCCGCATCGCCCGCTCGGGCGAGTAGCCGGACATCACGTCCTCACCGATCGCGTCCAGCGCCTCGGCGATGTCGACCGGCGGCGCGAGCGGGTCACCCCCGGCGTACTTCTTGTAGCGGCTCATGGTTGGTGCTCCTTCACGCATGTAACACGCTGTTCGTAGGTCTATCCGGTCGTTCTGATAGGGCGAGTAGTCCTACGAACGACGTGTTACCCCCGGCCGATGCCTCCCGGCTCAGCCATAGATCGTTTCCCCGTCGGCTGTGTCTTTGCCGATCTTTCTGGCCAGGAACAGGCCCTCGAGCGCTAGCTCGATGGCGCTGGCCAGCTGGCCGTCGTTCTTGGGGCCGCCGGTGGACTCGTAGACGCGGTCGCCGATCTGGTCGTAGAGGTCGGACTCGCCCAGGACGGGGAGGCCGGCCAGGAAGTCGCCGGCAGCGACCTTGGTGCCGGTGGTGACCATGCGGCCGTCCTCGATGGCGTCGATGAGCAGCGCGAAGTCGAGGCCGCGGAAGGACTTGCGGACGGTCTCGGCGACGGCCGTACGCAGCAGGTGGGTGAGGATCTCGGCCTCGCGGCCCTCCTCGCCGGACTCGAACTCGATCTTGCCGGAGAGCACCTCGACGGCCGTCTCCAGGTCGACGATGCGGGCGACCGCGTCGGCCTCGCCCTGGACGGTGGCACGGTGCAGCGCCGCGGCGGCGACGGTCTCGGCGCCCGCGATCGAGAAGCGGGCGGAGACCCCGGAGCGCTGGTCGACCGCGGAGGAGCTGCGCAGGTGACGGGTGAAGACGGCGAGGATCTCGAGGAGGTGGTCGGGTACGTCGGCGACCAGGGCGGCCTCCTGCCGGATGACCGCCATCTCCGCGGCGAGCTCGCGCGGGTAGTGGGTGCGGATCTCGGCGCCGAAACGGTCCTTCAGCGGCGTGATGATCCGGCCGCGGTTGGTGTAGTCCTCCGGGTTTGCGGAGGCGACCACGAGCAGGTCGAGCGGCAGCCGCAGCACGTAGCCGCGGATCTGGATGTCGCGCTCCTCCATCACGTTGAGCATCGCGACCTGGATCCGCTCGGCGAGGTCGGGCAGCTCGTTGATCGCGACGATGCCGCGGTGGGAGCGCGGGATCAGGCCGAAGTGGATCGTCTCCGGGTCACCCAGCGAGCGTCCCTCGGCGACCTTCATCGGGTCGACGTCGCCGATCAGGTCGGCCACGGAGGTGTCGGGGGTGGCCAGCTTCTCCGAGTAGCGCTCGGAGCGATGCTTCCACGCGATCGGCAGCGCCTCACCGGCGGTCGCCGCCAACCGCTGGGACCCCACGCTGACGGGCTCGTAGGGGTGCTCGCCGAGCTCGGATCCCTCGATGACCGGTGTCCACTCGTCGAGCAGCCCCACCAACGTACGCAGCAGCCTGGTCTTTCCCTGACCACGCTCGCCCAGCAGGACGACGTCGTGCCCGGCGATCAGGGCACGCTCGAGCTGCGGGATGACGGTGTCCTCCAGGCCATGCAGCCCGGGCCAGGGGTCCTCTCCGGCTGCCAGCTTCGCCAGCAGGTTGTCGCGGATCTCCTCACGGAGCGACTTGAACACATGGCCACTCGCGCGAAGCTGGCCGAGGGTGCTGATCGTGGGTGCGGCAGTCACGGACGCAACGCTACGCCGCCGCCCAACCCCTGGGCGGCCTCGGCGTCGACGTCCCGATCCGCGGATGCCGAGGAACCGACGCTGGCGAGCAGCTCCTCGACCCGCTCCCGGGTCAGCGCGGTGCGGTCGAGCTCCCCCACCTCGTCCAGGATCGCGACGACCTCGTGGAGCGTCGCCCGGGCCTGCGCGACACGCTCGGTCTCGCGCTCGACCACGGCGCGGCGTACGAGGACGTTGGCCTCACCCCACCGGTTGCGCTCCTCGAGGCGGTGGGCCAGCTCCAGCCGCAGATGGGTCTCGGCCTCGGCGTAGCGCCGCAGGCCGATCAGGGCATCGACCAGGGTCATCCGCGGCGAGGCGGAGGAGTCGACGTCGACCGATGCGTAGCCGATCTCCTCCTCGACCAGCCGCACGGCGTCCTCGTAGCGCTCCATCCGGACGTAGACCTCGGCCAGCCCGATCAGGCTGGCGCGGGCACGGTCGTCCATCCCGGCCGAATCCGCGACGGCGTACGCCTCCTCGAGGACCGCGACGGCCTCGTCGAGGGAGCCGGTCATGCTGAGCGCCTGGCCACAGTTGGACAGCGCCATCTCCAGGCCGGCGGCGGTCCCGGCCTCGCGGAACACCTCGGCGGCGCCACGGAACTCCACGATCGCCCGGGGCAGGTCGCCGACCCGCGCCCGGCTGATCCCGAACTGGTTGCGGATGTAGGCCGCGTCGACGTGCTGACCGGCGCGGAGGGCGGCGTCGAGGCCGAGCTCCTGGAGCGGGATGGTCTCCGCGGGTGGGTGCCGCATCGAGAGACTGAACATCTTGTTGACCAGCTGGTACGCAGGGCCCAGCAGCCCCGCGCGCACGGCGAGACGTACGGCGCTGCCCATGGTCAGCCACTCCCGGTCGCCCCAGGCGCGGGCCTGCTGCGAGGTGGCGAAGCTCAGCGGCGTCACCCCTTCGACCACGGGGTCGAGGCTCATCAGCCGGAAGGACCGTCCGTCGGCCTCCGAAGCGGCGACCAGGGAGTGGGTGTACCAGCTCACCAGCCGCAGCAGCGCCTCGCCGGACTCCTTCTCCGAGCCCATCTCCAGGGCGTAGTCGCGGATCAGGTCGTGGAGCACGAAGCGTCCGGGGCGGTGCTCGCGCACGAGGTTGGCGTCGACCAGCTTGTCGACCAGGCGCCGGGCGGCGGCGATGTCGACGGCGAAGAGCGCCGCCATCGCGGGCATCCCGATCTCATGACCCGGGCGGAGACCGAGGAGGCGGAAGGCACGCCGCGACTCCTCGTCGAGGGAGTCGTAGGACCAGGAGAAGACCGCGCGCAGGTCGGAGATGGGGTCGAGCGGTGCCTCCAGCGCCGCCAGCCGGCTGGTCTCGCCGTCGAGCTCGGCGACCAGGGCGGTCAGCGTGAGGTCGGGGTAGCGACTGCAGCGCTCCGCCGCGACGGCGAGAGCCAGCGGCAGGTGTCCACACCTGTCCGCGAGGGCGCGTACGTCCGCCTCGTCGGCCGTCCGGTCGGTGAGCCGCTGCCTCAGGAAGACCGCCGACTCCGCCGGTGCGAGGGTGTCCAGCGCAAGCCGGCGAGCGCCCTCGCGGGTCGCCAGGCCACGCAGCTGGCTCCGGCTGGTCACCAGCACCAGCGAGTCACCACCCGGCAGCAGGGGTCGCACCTGGGTGGAGTCGCGAGCGTTGTCGAGCACCAGCAGCATGCGCCGCTGCGCGAGCGTCGTACGCAGCAGGGCCGACGCCGCATCCACCTCGGCCGGCACCGAGGCGGCGTCGACGCCGAGCCCGATCAGCAGGGTCGTGAGCGCCTGGGCGTGCGAGAGCGGCTCGCCCGGCCCGAAGCCGCGCAGGTCGATGAAGAGCTGACCGTCCGGGAAGTACTCGGTCCGGGCACGGGCCCAGTGCACCGCGAACGCGGTCTTGCCCACCGCCCCGATGCCGTGCACGGCGACCACGCTCGGCCAGCCGGCGTCGTGGGAGATGGTCACCGCGTCGAGCAGCCGGAGCTCGGCCTCTCGCCCGGAGAAGCTGGGGATGTCGGCCGGGAGCTGTCTCGGGACCATGTCCTCCTCCGAGACGCGCTGCGCGGGCACGGTCGCCTGACCCTGGGATGCCTCGACCTCCAGGGCGGGCGAGGAGCCGGTCAGCAGCCGGGTGAACGTGGACCGCAGCTCCGCGCCGGGGTCGGCGCCGAGCTCGTCGGCCAGTCGCGCCCGGACCTCCTCATAGGCCTCCAACGCCTCGGCCGTACGCCCCGCCGCGTCCAGCGCATCCAGGAGCACCACCCACAGTGACTCCCGCAACGGATGGTCGCCCACCACGAGGCGCACGTCGGCGACCGCCTTCGCGGCTCGGCCGGCGGCGATGTCGAGCTCGGCGCGATGCTCCAGCGCGGCCAGGTAGCGGTCGACCAGCCATGGACGGGTGCGCTCGGCCAGCGAGTCCCCGGAAGGCTCGTCGAACGGCTCTGCACGCCACAGCGCGATGGCCTCCTCGAGCCGGTCGTAGGCCTCCGGGCCCTCAGCCGCGTCGAGAAGGTCGATGAAGGTGAGCGCGTCCACCGAGGAGCGCGGCAGGTCGAGGATGTAGCCGCCGGCGGCGCGGCGTACGACCTCCTTGCCGAGCACCCGACGCAGCCGCCCGATGTAGGTGTGCAGGCTGCCGCGCGGATTGTCGGGGAGCTCCTCGCCCCAGATCCGGTCGGCGAGCAGGTCGGCGGAGACCGGGGTGCCGGCCTCCAGGGCCAGCAACGACAGCAAGGTGCGCGGGCGTCGTCCCGGGACCTCCACGGGCTCGCCTGCGCGCGTGACGATCAGGGGGCCCAGCAGACAGATGTTCACATCCGTCACCGATGCACCCCCGCCGTCCCGAGCCGATTGCGCCTGAGAGCCACCCCCACACAATAGACGGGGCGCTCCGGGCCCACGACGAGAATGCGCCCATTCCAGTACACAATGGGGCGCATGTCTCCCTTCGGCCGCACCGCCACCGGTTCGCCCCTGCCCGAGGAGTGCCCGTGCGGCAGCGGGCGGCGCTACGCGATGTGCTGCCACCGGCTGCACCGTGGCGGCGCCCTGGCCGAGACGCCGGAGGAGCTGATGCGCAGCCGCTACGCGGCGTACGCCCTCGGGGACTGGGACTACATCTTCCGCACCTGGCATCCGGGGACCCGCCCCGACGACCTGAGCGTGGCCGCACCCGACTCGCGGCTGAGGTGGACGGGGCTGGAGATCGAAGGCTCCGGGCTCGATGACGACACCCACGGCTGGGTCGCGTTCCGGGCGTCCTACCAGGCACCGTCGGGCGACGGGGTGCTCGCCGAGCACAGCCGGTTCGAGGTGCGTGCCGGACGGTGGCTCTACGTCGACGGCGAGATCGCGAGCCAATGACCAAACGCAAGCATTCGCGTGATTTTGAGGCAGACAGTGGAGAAACTGTTGCCGATATGTGGACGCGACCGGGTCCAGCACGACAGACTCTGACAAGTGACCACTGACGCGACCGAGGACCTGACCGGTCTGGAGCCATCGGCGCGCTCGCTCTTGGACGCGGTCATCGCGATGTCGAGCGAGCTCGACCTGAGCGCCATGCTGGAGAGAATCACCCGCTCCGCCTGCGAGCTGACCGGTGCGAGCTACGGCGCCCTCGGCGTCCTCAGCCCCGACGGTGACCTGCAGGACCTGATCACCTACGGTCACCAGCAGGAGCCGACGCTGCAGGTCGTCGGCAAGAGCCGGGGCCGCCGGGCTCGTGTCGATGATGATGGCGATGACGACGAGCCGGCATCGACGACCCGGCCCAGAGGAATCACCGCTCCCGAGCCTCTCCTGCTGGTCTCACCCCGCACCTCCGATGGCGGCGGCAGCCACGCGCTGCGTACGGGCGACCCCGGCAAGCGCAGATTCATCGAGGTGCCGCTGCGCATCGACAACCGCGACTTCGGCCACCTGCTGCTGTCGGAGAAGGTCGGCGGCGCCGAGTTCACCAGCCACGACGAGCAGCTCGTCGTCGCCCTCGCCCGGGCCGCCGGCGCCCAGATCGACAAGGTGCGCGAGCTCGAGCTCAGCGAGCAGCGCCGCAAGTGGCTCGAGGCGAGCGCCGAGCTCAGCCGGGCCCTGAGCCCGCCCCTGGACCACCTGGTCGCCCTCGAGCGGATGTGCGAGACCGCGCTCCCGCTGATGCGCGCGATCGGGGTCGGTGCCGGCACCCGCATCGAGCACGGTCTCGTCTCCGGTGTCGCTGCCGCGCCCGGCCAGGAGGAGCGGGTCCGGGCGGTGACCGAGAAGGTCCCGCTCCTGATCGACCGTCGCATCGTCGAGCCGCTCGACCTCGAGGTCGACGGGCTCTATGTCGTGGTCGCTCCGGTGCGCTCCTCGCTCGCCGGCCGCGGCGCGCTGCTGGCGATCTACGACAAGGCCAGCTCCGCCCACGACGAGCACGAGCGCGAGCTCTTCTTCGGCTTCGCCGGCCAGGCCGCCCTCGCTCTGGACCGCCTCCGCGCGGTCGAGGACCGGGCCGACCTCGCCGTCATCACCGACCGTGACCGGATCGCCCGCGACCTGCACGACGTGGTCATCCAGCGCCTCTTCGCGATCGGGCTCCAGCTCGAGACCCTCGGCCGCAACCCGCAGCGGGTCGAGGACCTGCCCAAGCGCCTCTCGGAGCAGGTCGACGCGTTGGACCAGACCATCAAGGACGTACGCGGCTCCATCTTCGACCTCAGCAACCACGACGCCTCCTCGCTGCGCGCGCAGGTGCGCGAGGTCGTCCGGGAGTACGCGGGCGTCATGGACTTCACCCCGGAGATCAAGATCACCGGGCCGGTCGACACCGCGGTGCCCGACTCGGTCCGCAACCACCTGCTGCCGGTGCTGCGCGAGGCGGTCTCCAACCTCGCCCGGCACGCCCAGGCCCACAGCGCCCAGATCGAGCTGAGCCTTCAGGACGACGAGATCAAGCTGGTCGTACGCGACGACGGCGGCGGCGTCCCCGACGAGGCCGAGGAGAGCGGGCTGAAGAACGCCCGCTGTCGCGCGGTCCAGCTCGGCGGGCAGCTCGAGATCGGCCCGCGCTCCCCCAGCGGCACCGAGCTCGTCTGGCAGGTGCCGCTCGGCGCTGGGGTCTGATTCCTACTACTGACCCCGGCGGGGGTGGAGCAGCTCCTTGGCCATCAGCGCTGCCTGGGTGCGTCGCTGCACACCGAGCTTGGCCAGGATGCTGGAGACGTAGTTCTTGACCGTCTTCTCGGCCAGGAACATCCGGCCCGCGATCTCGCGGTTGGTCAGGCCCTCGCCGATGAGCGCGAGCAGGCGCTTCTCCTGGGGCGTGAGCGCCTGCATCTGCGGCGACTCACCATCGGGGTTGCGCATCTTCTCCATGACCTTCGCGGTCATCAGCGGGTCGAGCAGCGAGCCGCCACCAGAGACGGTGCGGATCGCCTCGACCAGGTCGTTGCCGCGGATGTCCTTGAGGACGTAGCCCTTGGCCCCGGCCATGATCGCCGAGAAGAGCGCCTCGTCGTCGTCATAGGAGGTCAGGATGAGCGCGAGCATCTCGGGGTAGGCCGCACGGACCTCACGGCACACCTCGATCCCCGAGCCGTCGGGCAGGCGGGCGTCGAGGACGCACACGTCCGGCTGGAGGCGGTCGATGTCCTCGCGTGCCTGGGCGGTGGTGCCACCCTGGCCGACGACGGCGATGTCGTCATGACTGTCGAGCAGTGTCGTCAACCCTTGGCGCACGACCTCGTGGTCGTCGAGCAGGTAGACCCGGATCGTCCTTGTCTCGGTCAACACCGTCTCACTTCCCCCATTCGTTGAAGGGAGACCACGGTATCGGTCAGCCCCAGTCCGGTCGATGTGTGAGTCATCCACAATACGGTTTTCGTGCCGCCATGCGGACCAGGCTCTGCGCCAGCTGTCGAGCCATCCTCCCGCGCGAGCACCTCACGCGCCAGCGACGCGGCGGTCGCGGTGTCCAGATGAGCCAAAGGTTCATCCAGAACCAGGACCTTGTGCCCTGCCAGCAGCGACCTCGCCACCGCCAGTCTGGCCCGTTCGCCGCCGGAGACCTCGGCGGCGCCGTCGCCGAGCCTGGTCTGCATCCCTGCGGGGAGGGCATCGAGCCAGTCGCCGAGGCGGGCGCGCCGGATCGCCTGCTCGACCTCCTCGTCGGTGGCTCCGGGCCTGGCCAGGCGGACGTTCTCGACGAGGCTGGAGGCGAAGACGTGCGGGTCGTCGTCGACGAGACCCACGATCTTCCGTACGTCCTGTGGATCCATGTCGCGGGTCGACCGGCCGCCGAGCGTGATCGTGCCGGTGTCCGGGTCGAGGAAGCGCAGCAGCAGCGCGGCCAGGGTGCTCTTGCCGGAGCCGGAGGGGCCGACGATGCCGATCCGCGCGCCCGGCTCGACGTGCAGGTCGGGGATCTCGACGCCGTGGCCGACCGTCTGGTCGCCAGGGTGGGCGGTGACGCCGGTGATCGTGATCGTGGTGTCGTCGGTGGGCCGCTCGGGATGCTCCGGGGCTCTGACCGCCGGCGGGCGGCTGGTGAGATCGTCGAGGCGGCGCTGCGCGGCACGGGTGCGGGCCCGGGCGGCGCCGGCGTCGGCGAGCGTCGCTGCGGGCTCGGCCAGCGCCAACGGGACCAGGGTGAGCAGTGCGAGCATCGGGCCGTCGCCGACGGTCGCGTAGGCGGCGGTCGCGGCGACCGCCGCGCCGGCGCTGACCAGCACGATGGCCTTGGCCAGCGAGGAGGCCGACGCCGCTGTCGTGGTGGCCCTGGTGGCTGCGTCGGCCAGGTCGTCAAGGGTCTGCAGTACCGGCTCGCCGGCCTGCCACATCCGGCGCTCGGTCGCCGTCTGGGTCGCCTCGACCACCTGCTCGGACACCTTCGCCCGCACCGTGACCGAGATGTTCTCGGCGCGTGCTGCTCCGGCGTACGCGATCCCGAAGGCCGCTCCCGCCGCCAGCACCGTGGCCATGGTGAAAGCCCCAGCGACCGGGTCGATGAGCGCGGTCGCCAGGACCGCGAGGGCCGCCACGACGGCGTACTCCCGGATCGGCAGCCGCACCCGCAGCTCCTCGTCGAGCACCGCGTCGACATCGTCGACGACGCTGGCCAGCACGTCTCCCCTGCGGCCGGGCAGCGCGCCGGGCACCAACGGCACCAGCGCGTCGTAGATCTGCACCCGCCGCCTGGCCAGCAGCCGCAGCGCACTGTCGTGCGACCACAACCGTTCCAGGTAGCGCAGCACCGGCCGAGCGATCCCGAACGTACGCACCCCCACCATCGCCGCCACCAGCGTCAGGATCACCGGGTGGTAGGAGGCCTTGATGATCAGCCATCCCGCCAGCGCCGTCAGCGCCACCCCCGACGCCCAGCTCAGACCACCGACCACTGCCGACCCCCACAGCGCCACCCGCGCCGACCCGTCAGATACGTCGGCCGAAGCGTCAGGTACGTCGGTCGAGGCGTCAGCGGTTGCCGTCTCGGCCGACGAGAGCGACGTCTCGGCCGACGCGGGCGACGCCTCGGCGGGCGGGGTTTCGGCGGAGAGGGTGATGACCTGGTCGGCGATGTCGATGAGGGCCTGGCGGTGGGCGACGAGGACGACGGCGCGGTCGCGGGCGAGGTCGGTGACGGTGTCGGCGATGATCCGCTCGGTGTCGGGGTCGAGGTGGGCGGTCGGCTCGTCGAGGAGGACCCAGGAGCGATCGGAGAGTACGACGCGGGCCAGCGCCAGCCGGGCCCTTTCGCCCGCCGAGAGGGAGCGGCCGTCCTCGGCCAGGTCGGCGCCGAGACCGCCGGGGAGGTCGGCGATCCGGTCGGCGAGGGCTACCCGCTTGAGTACGCGCCACAGGTCGCTCTCGGTCGCCTCCGGCGACCCCAGCCGCAGGTTGTCGGCGATCGTCCCGCTGACGAACACCGGACGCTGGGGCAGGTAGGCGAACCGCCGCCGCCACTCGTCGCCCGCGGCCGGAGTTCGTCCGTCGAGCTCGACCGTGCCTGCGTACGTCTCGTGGAGGCCCGCGATCGTCGCCAGCAGCGTGGACTTCCCGCAACCGCTCGGCCCGACGATCGCGGTGATCCCCCGGCCGGGGACCGTCGCGGAAACCGGAGCCAGCGCCGGCCGCTCACGCCCCGGGTAGGTGACGGACACGTCGCCGACCTGGAGCCCGCGCGCGTCGGTCGAGCCGCCGGAGCCGCTGGGCGAAGGCGTGTCGAGGCCAACACAGTCCGCGGTGGCCTCGAGAGTCGCCGTACCCTCGGCGGCTGCGTGGAACTCGGTGCCGACGCGGCGCAGCGGCCAGTAGGCCTCGGGGGCGAGCAGCAGGACGACGAGAGCCGTCTGCAGGTCGACCGAGCCGGCAGCGAGCCGGACCCCGATGATCACCGCCACCAGGGCGACCGAGATGGTGGCGACGAGCTCGAGCACCGCCGAGGATGCGAACGCGATCTTCAGGGTCTCGAGGGTGCGGCGGCGGTAGCGGTCGGTGATCGTGGCGATGACGCGCGACTGGGCCGTGGCGCGACCGAAGGCGACCAGGGTCGGCAAGCCCTTCATCACGTCGAGGAAGTGACCGGCCAGGGCCGACATCGCCCGCCACTGGCTGGCCGCCTGGTCACGCGTGGCCAGCCCGACCAGCACCCCGAAGATCGGGATCAGTGGCAGCGTGAGCCCCACGATGAGACCGCTGAGCGGGTCGGTCCAGACGATCACCGCGAGCACCATGACCGGCAGCACGCACGCCAGCACCAGCGCCGGCACATAGCGCGTCAGGTACGGCTCGGCGGCCGAGACCCCGCGCGTGGCCAGCGCCGAGAGCGAGCCCGAGCTCTCCGACCGGCCGCGCAGGATCGCCCCGACCACCCGGCGCCGCAGGTCCGCCCCGACGACACCGGCTGCCCGGGCACCGGCCACGTCGGAGACCGCTCCGAAGACGGCGCGCCCGGCGAAGACGGCCACGACCGCCAGGGCCCAGCCGCTCACCGACCCCGTGTCGCGGATCGCGGAGATGAGCAGTCCGGTGACGGCGTACGTCTGGGCGATCAGCAGCACCGCACCCAGCACCCCGGCCGCCACCACGACGGCCAGCGGCCGCCGGGCTACCGACAGCTGGGCGCGCAGTCGCGGGTCGTTCGGGCGCATCTCAATGGGCGGCGGGGATGTGATGGATCGAGATCCGCTTGCGGAAGATCCAGTACGTCCAGGCCTGGTAGCCCACCACGATCGGCGTGAACACCGCCGCCACGATGGTCATCAGCTTCAGCGTGTAGGGCGTCGCCGCAGCGTTGGTCGTCGTCAGCGAGTTCGCGACATCGGTGCTCGAGGGCATCACGTCTGGGAAGAGCCCCACGAAGAGCCCCGCCACGGACAGCCCGATGGCGAGGAAGGTGCCCGCGAAGGCGAACCCCTCACGACCGACGTACGCAGCCGCCAGCCCGCCCACGAGCGCGAGCGCCGCCACCACGAAGATCACGGCGGTACCGAGGTTGCCGGTCAGAACCTGCGTCCAGACCAGGAACACCACGGCGAGCACGGCGGCGACGACCCCGACCTTGAGCGCCAGCGCACGAGCCCGGCCGCGGATCTCGCCGTCGGTCTTGAGGGCGATGAACAGCGCACCGTGGGTCACGAAGAGCGACAGCGTGACGAGTCCGCCGAGGAGCCCGTACGGGTTCAGCAGCGTCAGCACCGTCCCCGTGAACTCGAAGTCGGCGTCGATCGGCACCCCGCGCACGATGTTGGCGAAGGCCACACCCCACAGGAACGCCGGGACGTAGGACCCGAAGATCACCGCGCGGTCCCACCAGCCGGCCCAGGTGACCGAGGGCCGCTGGTGGCGGTACTCGAAGGCGACGCCACGCACGATCAGCGCGATCAGGATGAGGAACAGCGGCAGGTAGAAGCCGGAGAACAGGGTGGCGTACCACTCCGGGAACGCCGCGAACGTCGCCCCACCTGCGGTCAGCAGCCAGACCTCGTTGCCGTCCCAGACCGGGCCGATCGTGTTGATCATGACGCGCCGCTCGCGGTCGTCGCGGGCCAGCACCGGGAGCAGCATCCCGACGCCGAAGTCGAAGCCCTCCAGGACGAAGTAGCCGATCCACAGCACGGCGATGAGGCAGAACCAGACAGTCGTGAGTTCCATCAGTTGCTCCTCAGTACGCGAAGTTCATCGGCTCGTCGGCATCCGAGTCGGAGCCGCGCAGGGAGGGGTCGGGTGGCTCGACGAACGGGTCCGGAGCCTTCTTCACGTACTTGATGAGAAGGCCGACCTCGACCACCGCGAGCACGGCGTAGAGCAACGTGAAACCGATCAGCGACATCCACACCTCCCAGGGCTCGACGCCCGGCGAGACGCCGTTGGCGGTCGTCAGTACCCCGAAGACCACCCAGGGCTGACGCCCCATCTCGGTGAAGATCCAACCCATCGAGTTGCCCAGCAGCACCATCACCGGAGCCGAGATCGCCAGCGCGGGCAGGAAGCGCCCGACCAGCCCGGTCGGCGTACGCCCTCGGCGGGTCAGCCAGAGGACCGCCAGCCCGATGAGGCCGCCGACGACGCCCAGGCCCATCATCCAGCGGAAGGTCCAGTAGGTGACCGGGATGTTGGGGGTGTAGTCGCCGGGTGAGTAGTAGGTCGCGCCCGGCGTCGACCCGTACTTCTCCCGGTACTGCTCCTGCAGGTCGTAGATGCCCTCGACCTTGCCGTCGAAGGTGCCGGTGCCGAGGAAGGAGAGCACGCAGGGCACCTCGAGCGCCCACTTCTCGTGCTTCCCGTCGCGGGTGCCGATGGTCAGAATGGAGAACGGCGCGCACGAGTCGGAGGTCTCCCACAGCGCCTCCGCGGCCGCCATCTTCATCGGCTGCACCTCGGTCATGATCTTGCCCTGGATGTCGCCCGAGACAGCCACGCCGATGCCGGAGAAGACCATGATCCAGGCCGCCAGCACCATCCCGCGCCGGTGCATCGGACGATCAGCGTTGTTCTCGCCCGGCCGGCGCAGGTAGAGCCAGCCCAGGATGCCGAGCATGAAGGCGGCCGAGGTCAGGTAGGCGGCGAGGATGACGTGCGGGAACGTACCCAGCTGCACCTTGTTGAACATCACCGCCCAGAAGTCGGTGAGCTCGGCGCGGCCGGTGACCTCGTTGAACTTGTAGCCGACCGGGTGCTGCATCCAGGAGTTGGCCGCCAGGATGAACCACGACGACGCCAGGGTGCCGAGGTGGACGATCCACATGCACGCGTTGTGCAAGGCTCGCGGCAGCTTGTCCCAGCCGAAGATCCACAGGCCGAGGAACGTCGACTCCAGGAAGAAGGCGAGCAGCGCCTCGATCGCCAGCGGAGCCCCGAAGACGTCCCCGACGAAGCGGGAGTAGTCCGACCAGGTCATCCCGAACTGGAACTCCTGCACGATCCCGGTGACCACACCGAGCGCGAAGTTGATCAGGAAGAGCTTCGCGAAGAACTTGGTCAGCCGAAGCCACTCAGGGTTCTTCGTACGCAGCCAGATCGTCTCCAGCACGGCGACGAGCATGGTGAGTCCCACCGTGAGTGGGACGAACAGGAAGTGGTAGACGGTCACGATGCCGAACTGCCACCTGGCTAACTCCAGGACGCTGTCCACGGCAGCCACTATGTCACTGCCGCCACATCGGCCACAGCACCCCCTCTGCTAGGCCTACGTCCCGTGTGTCGTGGCTTACGTCCCTTGCCGATCACGCCGCCGACCACGCTCGCGAGCACAAAGAAGCCCGGCCGCCCTGGGCTCGAGGTCACGACCGCGGGGGGATGATCGCGACCTCGAGTCCGGGACGGCCGGGCTCTTCAGGCCTTCGTGCCACCAGGGCCGCATACAGATGGGGGAGCCGATGCGGCAACCTGGTGTCACTCAGTGTTCAGGCCGAGGAGAACCTCAGCCCGTGAGATCACTATCTCATCATCTGGGGTCAGACGTTGCGGTCTCGGACGGACTGTTTACGTACTGTAAACAGGTAACCTGCGTATCAGTAGACCTAATACGCGGGCGATACAGCGTCCCCACAGGAAATCCGGTATGCATTTGGATGTACCTTGAGGTAGGGGGTGAGCATGTCGGATCGCGAAGGTGTCCTCGCGCGGGTGGTCGACGAGGTCATCGACTACGTCGGCGCGGGCCTGAGCGTCCACCTGGTGGGGCCCCGCGGATCCGGGCGAAGTGAGCTCTGCTCCCTGGTCGCCACCCGGCTCGAGGACGAAGGCCGCTCGGTGCTGCAGATCAGCGGCCACCGCGCCTGGCAGAACGAGCCGTTCGCCGCGCTGACCGCCGCCGGCATCGGCAGCGCGACGCCCACCGGCCCCCGTCGCACCATCGGCGAGATGACCACGGCGCTGAGCAAGCAGCTCGGCAACGGCACCGTGCTGGTGATCGACGACGCCGACGCGCTCGACACCTACTCGGTCGGCGCCCTGCGCAACATCCACCGCCAGCGACGGCTCCTGGCCGTGACCAGCAGCCGCCACCAGCACCCCGTCGCCGAGAACACGCTGATGCTCGGCATCGCGCCGTCGGTCCAGGTGCGCTCCCCCGCGCTCGAGGTCGACGAGGTGCACGAGGTGTGCCGCGGCATCCTCGGCGGCCCGGTCGAGGCCGGGTCCCTGGCCCGGATCGCGATGGCGACCGGCGGCCTGCTCGGCCTGGTCCGGGCGATCGCCACCGTGGGGCCGCGGGCAGGGGTGCTGGAGCAGCTCGACGGACTGTGGCGGCTGCCGCGGCGTACGGGCTGGGCTCCTGAGCTGGCCTCTGCCGTCGAGCCGCTGGTCGCCGGGCTCGACCAGGAGGCCTGGGACGGCGCGACAGCGCTCGCGGTGACGGGTCCGGTGCCGCTGGACGAGGCCGAGAAGATGATCGAGCGCAACGTGCTCGACGCGCTCTTCGCCCACGGCCTGGCGCGCCACAGCGAGGACGGCCCGGGCAGCGGCGTCGTCGGCCTCTACCCGCCGCTCATCGGCGACTACCTGATCACCGAGGGGTCGGCGTTCGGGCTGGTGATCGCACGCAACCACCTGGCCGCCGAACAACCGCTCCTCGACTACGCCAACCACCGGCCCCGCGGCGCCGACGCCGCCCTGCTCCACCAGCGCTCGCTGCGCCAGATGGCCGACGAGGTCACCCGCGCGCGCCGCTCCTGGACCGAGATGCCCTCGCCCGAGACGGCGCTGCCGCTGCTCGTGGCGCTCCGCAACACGGCGGCGCCCAGCGACCAGATCGAGGAGGTCGAACGGCGTACGCCGCTGACCGACACCCAGGAGTCGGCCTGGATGCTGGCTTGGTTCGCCACCTGGAAGGCGGTCGAGCTGGGCGACCTGAACGCCGCCAAGGCGGTGCTCGACGACGGCCTGAAGCGGCTGCCCACCTTCGCCGCGACGCTCGAGGCCTCTCGCGCCCACCTGCAGTTCCAGACGGAGTACGTCCCCGAGGTGCCCACGGTCGAGCCCGACCCCCGCGACACGGTCGGCCCCGAGATGCTCGGAGTCGTCGCCGCCGAACGCCTCCTCGCCGCCGGGATGGTCGAGCAGGCGCGCAACCTGCTCGAGAGCCAGCACCCCGAGAACCCGCTGCCCGCCGGTCTGCACGCCTTCCTCATCGGGCTCGCCGACATGCTCGGCGGCGACCTGGAACGCGGCATCGACTTCGCCCGCGAGCAGCTCGAGGCGGCCAACCAGAGCTCGAGCGCCATGCTCATCCAGGCCCACGCCTATCTCTGCGTGCTCGGTCTGAGCATCGCCGGCCGGCTGACCGAGGCGAGCCAGGCGGCCTTCCAGAGTCTCTCCTCCTCGAGCGTCGCGGCCTACCGCGACGTCGCCCACACCGGCATCCTGACCCTCGGCGCCGAGATCGCGATGGCGCAGGGCCGCCCGGAGTACGCCCGCAGCCTCGCCTCCCAGATCGGCGGCGCGAAGGTCGCCTTCGGCCCCTGGCCCGGGATGGTGGCCAGCATCATGGCGCCGGCCAGCGGCCGGATGCCGAGCCTCAAGGAGCTGTGCGAGCTCGTCGGCCAGCGACTGGACGCCGGCTACATCACCGGCGGCATCTTCCTCGCCGTCGAGGCGGTCGAGCGCGGCGCCAACGAGAACAAGCACATCACCCGGGCCGCCAGCCTGGCGGCCGGCACCGAGAGCCCGCTGCTGCAGGGCATGGGAGCGTACGCCGCGACCATGGCCGCCGGCGACGTCGACGGCCTCCGCGAGGCGATCGTGAAGCTCGCCGACGCCGGCGCCCTCGTGTTCGTGACCAGAGCCGCGATCTCGCTGGCGATCCTCCAGCGCGAGGCAGGCGACCTGGCCGGCGCCGCCGAGACCCTCGACACCGCCTGGGAGCGCTCCGAGATCTCCGGCAGCCGAGCCGGGATGTTCCGTCGCGCGGCCACCCACATCGGGCTCTCCGGACGGGAGAGCGAGGTGCTTCGGCTGCTCCCCGAGGGACCCACGACCGCCTCGCTGGCCGCGGACCTGGAGATGAGCACCCGCACCGTCGAGACCCACCTGCACAACATCAGCCGCAAGACCGGGGTCTCGGGTCGCGAAGACCTCGCCCGGGTGGCCGACACCTGGCTCCGGCCGGCGCCGAACGGCGACTACTCAGCCGGCGACAGGCACTTCACCAGCGGCTCGTAGAGCTCCTTGCTGGCCTTCTGGTCCGCCTCCGAGAGATCCTCCGGGCTGATCTTGGAGACGTCCTCGGCCTCGACGAGAAGGCGTACCGCCTCGTCGGAGAGGCCCGACTCGTAGTAGGTCTTCGCCAGGCATGCGGCCTGCTTCTCGGTCACCTGGTCGCCGCTGCTCTGGGTGATCTGGCCCTCGATGTCCTCGACGCTGGGCCGATCGCCCCCGCCACCGCCGCTGCCCTCGCCGCCACCACATGCGGTCAGCGCGAACAACGTGAGCAGAGAGGCCGCCGCCAACGCGGACCGGCGATGCCGACTGCCTCGGGTTCCGACTCGGCGGGTGTGGGGGTACGCGATCATGAGCACGCATCATGGCGTACGCGACCCTCCCCCGCCAGGGGGAGGGTCGGCTGCCTCAGGAGCTGGTCAGGAAGAAGAGCAGATCCTGGCGGGTGAGGACGCCGACGGGCTTGCCGTCCTCGTGCACCAGCAGCGCGTCGGAGGAGCCCAGGGTGTGGGCCGCGTCGTGCGCGTCGGCGCCGGAGCCGATCGAGGGCAGCGGCGGGGACATGTGCTCCTCGACGGAGTCGGTGAGCTTGGCCTTGCCGGTGAACAGCGCCTCCAGCAGGGTCCGCTCCGAGACCGAGCCCGCGACCTCGGCAGCCACGATCGGCGGCTCGGCGCGGACGACAGGCATCTGCGAGACGCCGTACTCCTGCAGGATGTGCACCGCTTCGGCGATCGTCTCGCCGGGGTGAGTGTGGACCAGGTCGGGCAGCCGGCCGGACTTGCCGCGCAGCACGTCGCCGACGGTCTGCTTGCCGGCCTCGCCAGTCGCGAAGCCGTACTGCGCCAGCCACTCGTCGTTGAACACCTTGGTCAGGTAGCCGCGCCCGGAGTCGGGCAGCAGCACGACGATCACGGCGTTCTCGCCCTCCGGCGTGCCGGCCAGCTCCGTGGCGAGCTGCTTGGCGGCGTACGCAGCCATGCCGGCGCTACCGCCGACGAGCAGCTGCTCCTCGCGGGCGAGCCTGCGGGTGTAGGCGAAGGAGTCGGCGTCGGAGACCTCGATGATCCGGTCGGCGATGTCGCGGTCGTACGTCTCCGGCCAGAAGTCCTCGCCGACGCCCTCGACCAGGTAGGGCCGCCCGCTGCCGCCGGAGTAGACGCTCCCGGCGGGGTCGGCACCGATCACCTGGACGTCAGGGTTCTGCTCCTTGAGGTAGCGGCCGATCCCGGAGATCGTGCCGCCGGTGCCGACACCGGCCACGAAGTGGGTGATCTTCCCCTCCGTCTGGCGCCAGATCTCGGGGCCGGTCTCCTCGTAGTGGGAGCGCGGGTTGTTGGGGTTGGCGTACTGGTTCGGCTTCCAGGCCCCGGGCTGCGAGGCGAGCCGGTCACTGACGTTGTAGTAGGAGTCGGGGTGCTCCGGCGGTACGGCCGTGGGCGCGACGACGACCTCGGCGCCGTAGGCCTTCAGCACGTTGCGCTTGTCCTCGCTGACCTTGTCGGGGCAGACGAAGATGCACTTGTAGCCCTTCTGCTGGGCGACCATCGCCAGGCCCACACCGGTGTTGCCGGAGGTGGGCTCGACGATCGTCCCGCCCGGCTTCAGCTCACCGGACGCCTCGGCCGCCTCGATCATCCGGGTGGCGATGCGGTCCTTCACCGAACCGCCCGGGTTGAGGTATTCCACCTTGGCCAGAACCAGCGGTCCCGCACCGGGTTCGGACGCCCCAGCGCCGTCCAGCGCACGCCCCAGCCGCACGAGCGGAGTGTTGCCAATAAGGTCGAGAAGCGAGTCCACGTACTCCATGCCGACAGCGTATGTCCACTAGGTGAGATCCCCTATATCCCGATACTGAGTGCCCGGTAATGGGCCGAAGACTTTAGAGTGGTCCCCGTGGCGAAGAAGAGTCTGGCACGCAAGACCGCGTACGCCGGCGGGGGTGTTCTGGCCGCGACGGCCGCGTTCGCCGGGGTCCTCGTCGCGGAAGCGGCGCTTGCCGTCAGGGCGACGCACCAGGTCAAGATGCCGGTGGCACCCTCCCCGACCGGGTGGTACGGAGCACGGCAACCGGGGCGACCGATCAGCATCGCGCTGCTCGGCGACTCGAGCGCCGCGGGCTACGGGATGACCGAGGTCGAGGACACGCCGGGCGCCGTCCTCGCCTCCGGCGTCTCCGAGAAGGCACACCGGCCGGTACGCCTGCACGACCTCTCCGAGATCGGGGCCAAGTCCTCCGACCTGCACCCGCAGGTCGAGAAGGCGATCGCCGCCGACGCCGACATCGCGGTCATCCTGGTCGGCTCCAACGACGTGATCCGCCGGGTGCGCCCGCGGGTCGCCGTGAGCCACCTGGCCCAAGCCGTCATCCGGCTCCAGGAGGCCGGGGTGACGGTGCTCGTCGGCACCGTCCCCGACCTCAGCACCGCCACCCCGATCCTGCCGCCGCTGCGGTCGATCATGCGGGCCTGGTCGATCCGTATCGCCGCCGGCCAGATCTTCCACGTCATCCGCGCCGGCGGCCACACGGTGTCGCTGGGTGACGTCCTCGGTCCGGCCTTCAAGGCGACCCCGGCGTTCTGGTTCGGCGCCGACCAGTTCCACCCCTCCGCCGCCGGCTACCACGCCCTCGGCGAGGTGCTGGTGCCGCCGACGCTCTCTGTGCTCGGCCTCGTCGGCGACGAGAACGCCATCCTGGAGACCTACAACGGCAAGCAGGTGATGCCGCTGGCGGCAGCCTCGCTCCGCGCCGTCATCCGGCCAGGAACCGAGATCGACCCGGCCCCGCGCCCCCGTGGCCGCTTCGGCCGCAACTGGGCCCGTGCCCGTTCCTTCGAGAACGAGCAGCGCGAGCCTCGTCGGGGCGAGCGCCCCGCCGAGACTCCCCCGGTCGCCGAGCGCCACACGGCGCAGCGCTGACGACAGCAAACCGCCCCGCGCCTTGATAGGCACGGGGCGGTTCTGTTTGTACGACTGATCAATCCTGCTGGAAGATCGCCAGCAGGCGGAGCAGGTTGGTGTAGATCCAGACGAGGCTGACGGTCAGGCCGAAGACGGCGCGCCACGACTCACGCTCAGGGAGCTGGGCACGGATGCCGTACTCGATCTGGTCGAAGTCGAGGATCAGCATGAACACACCGAGCGCGAGGCCGGCGATGGCGGTGATCATGCCGAGCGTGCCGAGGCCGAAGAGGCCGAAGCTGGCGCCGAACATGCTGAGCACGAGCTCCATCAGGCTCAGACCCACCATGCCGAACATGGCGGCGATCACGAAGGTGCGGAACTTGTTGCCGACCTTGATGTTGAAGAACTTGTACGCAGCCAGGGTGCCCGCGAACGCGGCGAAGGTGCCGATCACGGCCTGGACGACGATCCCGCCGCCGATCATGGCGTCGAAGACCTTGCTCAGCGCGCCCAGGGCGATGCCCTCGGCAAGGGCGAAGGCCAGGACCAGCGCCGGGCTGACCACTCGCTTGAACGAGTTGACCAGAGACAGGATGAAGGCGGCACCGGCACCGAGGGTCGCGGCCATGTAGAGCGGACCGAGGCTGGCGGTGGAGTTGATGTCGGGGGTCACGACCCACGTCGCGATGGCGGCGAGGAAGACCACGCCGAGCGTGATCGCACCCTTCTGGACCACCGAGTCGATCGTCATGGGGGCACTCGTGGTGGGAGCCTGCGGGCCGCCGGTCGACCACTGGCTCGGGTCCTGCCCGTAGCCGGCGTACGAACCGCCGTTGCCACCGTAGGTCGCGTTGCCGTAGGCGTTCTGCGACGGCTGCCCGAAGCCCTCTGCCCTACGGAACACCGGGTTGTTGCTCTGCATTTGGGGGTCACTCCTCGAAAGCGACTGGAAAGGTCCCGCCACGGTGGCGGCTCCTGCGGCCAGCGTACCGGCCCTGTGTCTCACTCAACGTCCGGGACAACCCTGATGTTCCGGGGCGGAAGAGCGCACCTTCGTAACGAGCTCGAGTTCCCCGAAGAGCGGTGATCGCAGAGGACAGAACAAGATATGGACGCAACGTTCATTTTGTGATTATATGTACGTACCGTCCATTAGAGCGGCGGCCAGCGAGAGGACATCCACCATGAACAGCACTTCCAGCACCAACCGCGTCGCACTGGTCACCGGCGGCTCGGGCGGGATCGGCCGCGCCGTCGTCGAGAAGCTCGTCGCGGACGGCTTCGCCGTCGCGGTCCACTACGCCGGCAACGCAGCCAAGGCTGAGGCGATCGTCTCCGAGGTCACCGCCAAGGGCGGTCAAGCCATCGCCGTGGGCGGCGATGTGGCCGACGAGGTCGCGATGAAGGCGGCCTTCGAGGCCACCACCGCCGCGTTCGGTGGCATCGACGTCGTCGTCAACACCGCCGGCATCATGCTACTGAGCCCGATCGCGACTCTCGACCTGGCCGATCTGGACCGGATGCACCGCACCAACATCCGCGGCACCTTCGTCGTGTCCCAGCTCGCCGCGAACAATCTGCGAGCGGGTGGGGCGATCATCAACTTCTCCACAACCGTCACCAAGACCTCCTTCCCGACCTACGGCGCCTATGTCGCGTCGAAGGCGGCGGTCGAGGCCATCACGCTGATCCTGGCCCGGGAGCTGCGGGGCAAGGACATCACCGTCAACGCGGTGGCCCCCGGCCCGACCGCCACCCCGCTGTTCCTGGACGGCAAGGACAAGACAACCATCGCGAACCTCTCCAAGGCCGCCCCACTGGAGCGCCTGGGGCAGCCCGAGGACATCGCCGAGACCGTCGCCTTCCTAGCGGGCCCGGCCCGCTGGGTCAACGGCCAGGTCATCTACGCCAACGGCGGACTCGCCTGAGCACGCCGACCCACCTCGACCCGAACTCGACCCCACCTGAAGGAGCGTCATCATGAACAGCAACCAGATCGTCGTCATCACCGGAGCCTCCAGCGGTTTCGGCGCCCTCAGCGCCCGTGCCGTCGCGAGGTCCGGCAACACCGTCTACGCCGGCATGCGCGAGACCACCGGCCGCAACGCCCCACAGGCCCAAGCCGCCGCGGACTTCTCGAAGGAGAACGGTGTCGACCTGCGCGCGATCGAGATGGACGTCAACAGCCAGGAGTCGGTCGACGCCGCGATCAAGCAGGTCGAGGCCGAGCACGGCCGCATCGATGTGCTGATCCACAACGCCGGCCACATGGTCGTCGGCCCAGCGGAGGCTTTCACACCCGAGCAGCTCGCCGAGCTGTACAACGTGAACGTGCTCTCCACCCAACGGGTGAACCGTGCAGCTCTGCCGGGCATGCGCCACCGCGGCGCCGGCTTGGTGCTGTGGGTCTCCAGCTCCTCGGTGAAGGGTGGCACCCCGCCGTACCTGTCGCCGTACTTCGCCGCGAAGGCGGGTATGGACTCCCTTGCGGTCTCCTACGCCGCCGAGCTGGCCCGGTGGGGTGTGGAGACCACGATCGTGGTCCCCGGCTCCTTCACCTCTGGCACCAACCACTTCGCGCACTCCGGCCGTCCGCAGGACACGGCGGTCGAGGCGGAGTACGAGACGAAGTACGCCGGGCTGATGGAGCAGGTGGCGGGCAAGCTCGCCGCACTGGCCCCGGAGGGCGCGGACGCTTCCTTGGTCTCCGATGAGATCGCCCGGATCGTGGCGCTGCCCGCCGGCGAGCGTCCGTACCGGGTGCACGTCGACCCGGCCGGCGACGGCTCGGAGGAGGTCTCGGATGTGGCCGACCAGATCCGCCGGGAGTTCCTCACCCGTGTCGACCTCGGGGACCTCCTCGACGTCGCCGAGTAAAACAACCGTCACGAAGAGAGCCATCAATGACCATCGAACTACCCGCCGCAATCCGCACGTTCGTCGACGCAACCAACCGTGGCGACTCCGACGCCTTCGTGGCAGCGTTCACCACCGATGCCCACCTCGACGACTGGGGCCGCGGCTTCGACGGCCATGCCGGCATCCGGTCCTGGGACCGCACCGACAACATCGGCAAGCGCTCCCGCTTCGGCCTCGTCGACGTCAGCCTCGGCGAGACCCCCGACACCTACATCGTCACCCTCGAGGTGAGCGGCGACGGCTACAACGGCACCGGCCCCATGCGTTTCGAGTTGCGCGACGGGCTCATCGCCCGGCTGCTCATCAGCTGAGCCCACCACCCCACCTAGACTGACCCAGAAGTCGACAGGAGTCCCGCCGTGCCCAGCACACCCAAGCCCGCGACCGCGATCGAGACCCCTTCGCCAGCGCCGCCGCGCCGTGGGCGTGGCCGACGCCCAGCCGACGAGGTCCGCGCCGACGTGCTGCGCACCGTCGGTGAGCTGTTGCTGGCCGAAGGGCTCGCGGACTTCACGATCGAACGGGCCGCACGCCTGTCCGGGGTCAGCAAGACCACGATCTACAAATGGTGGCCCTCCCGGGGAGCGCTCGCGCTCGACGGCTACTTCCACGCCGTCGAGCCCACGCTCGCCTTCTCCGACACCGGCGACATCCGCGCCGACCTCTCCTCACAGCTCCACGCCTTCGGGCACCTCGTGGGAGAAACACCCGCCGGCCGGCTGCTCGCCGAACTGATCGGGGCGTCGCAGACGGATGCCGAGCTCGCCGTCGCCTACCGTGCGCTCTACTCCTCAGAACGACGCCACCTCGCGGTCGCGCGCATGGAGCGCGCCCAGGCATCCGGACAGCTGCGCGCCGACGTCGACCCCCAGGTCGTCGTCGACCAGCTATGGGGCGCCGTCTACCATCGCCTGCTGATCCCCGACGAGCCGATCACGCCGGCGTTCATCGACGCGCTCCTGGACAACCTCCTCGACGGCATCGTCACACCCGGACATTGAGCGTGAGCAGGTGGTCCGCCGCCTCGACGCCTGCGTTCACCTGAGCAGCTGACAGACAAGGCTTTGACCTCGGCCCACGATTGGTCGGCCAAGGCTCGATCCTTGTGTGTAGGTGCCCCGGGTGGGACTCGAACCCACATCTGGACGAGTTTAAGTCGTCATCCTCTGCCAGTTGGGACACCGGGGCGACAGCCAGACCTTAGCGTCATAAGTACGTCTGCCGCTGGTGCAGCGCGTGGGCGCCGGCGACGCGGTCGATGAAGAGCAAGCCGTTGGTGTGATCGATCTCGTGCTGCAGGCAGCGGGCCTCGAAGGCGTCGGTGACGATCTCGACGGTCTCGCCGGTGACCGGGAGCTGGCCGCGTACGGTCAGCCGGGAGGCCCGCTTCACGTCACCGGTCAGATCGGGGACGGACATGCAGCCCTCGCGCGCCTTCTCGTTGCGGCTGGCCTCGATGACCTCGGCGTTGCACAGGACGTACGTCCCGTGGTGGGTCTTCGTCTTGGCGTGGGTGGAGACGTCGACGCAGAAGATCCGGGCCGAGACCCCGACCTGGTCGGCGGCCAGGCCGACGCAGCCGGGTGAGACCCGCATGGTGGCGATCAGGTCGGCGGCGAGCTGGACGATCTCGGGGGCGGTGGGGTCGACGTCCTTGCCTGGCACGGAGAGGACCTGCGCCGGAGCGCGTACGACGTCGAGGACCTTGCCCTCGACACCCAGCTCGGCCTCGGTCCAGGCCAGCACCCGCTCATTGACGCTGCTCACAGGTCGTCGGCCTCGATCGGCCGCAGGGTGGCATCGACGCCGAGCTCCTGGGTGACCCGCTTGATCGACGCCTCGAGCACGGAGACGTCGACGTCCGCCGGCAGCTCGAGCTCGGCGACGACGACATAGAGGTCCCCGGAGAGACGGGTGGTCAGGTCGGTGATGTTGCCGCCGACGGCGGCGATCTCGGCGGTAACCGTGGAGACGATGCCCGGGCGGTCACCGCCGTGGACGGAGAGTACGAAGAGCTGACCGGCGCCGGCCGGCGCCTGCTCCTCGGGGAGCTCGTAGACCGTGACCGTCAGGGTGCCGTCGGCCGCGATCGGCTCGAGATCGGCCTGGATGGCCTCCGTGGTCGCCTCGCCCGCGCAGAGCAGCGTCATCGCGAAGTGTCCGCGGAGCCGGGTCATCGTCGAGTCCTCGAGGTTGAGTCCGAGTCCGGCCAGGCGGGCGGTGGTGTCGGCGATGATCCCCGGGCGGTCGTGTCCCAGGACGGTGATGGCGTGGATGGTCACCAAACCATTGTCACCCGCGGCCCGCCGATGGCGGACCGCGGGTGACTCAGATGGACGTCTCTAGCCGCAGCTCAGCCGCGGAACCACTTGTCCTTCTCCTCCTCGGGAGAGTCGACCGGCTCGGGAGCGAACTCGGGCGTGCCCTCCGAGGTGGGCTTGACCGCGGTGTCGCCACCGCCCAGGTCGTCGTAGGACGCCTTGTCGGGGTCGGCCGGCGGGGGCGGCGGAACCTCGGTGGCGTACGGGTCGGCCGGGGCGATCGGGTCGGTGAGCGGGTCACCGGTGACCTCGGCCTGCGGAGCAGACGGCGGAGCCGGCGGGTAGCCGCCGTACTCGCTGCTCGAGGATGAGTCGGTGGTCGACTCCGGGGCCTCCGGGGTGGACTCCGGGGTGGACTCCGGGACGGAGCCGTTGCGGTGCAGCTTCTCGGAGGCGACCCCGGCAGCAGCCGAGACCTTCTCCTTGGCCTGCTCCGCGTAGGGACCGGCCTTCTCCTTCACCGTGGCGGCGTAGGGACCGGCCTTGGCCTTGGCGGCCTCGGCATAGGGAGCAGCCTTCTCCTTGATGGGCGCCGCCTTCTCCGAGGCGGTCGCGAGGGCCGACTGGACGCGCGGGTCATGGGTGACCTTGTTCGCGCCGGCCTTCAGCTGCTCAGACTTGTTCTTGACCAGCACGCCGACACCAACGGCAGCGATGGCAAGCAGGATGAGCTTTTTCACTTCTTGACCTTCCGAGAGACAGCATTTGGTTCGGTTTGATGTGTACGCCGGTGAACCAAACCTAAGCGTCAAACACAGATCAAGTCCCCCGACATGCCTAGTCTCTAACGGACCAGGCGATTCCGTCGAGGATGTCGGACTCGGAGACCAGCAGAGACTCGACCCGCGAGCGCCTCAGGATCCGGCTGAGGATCACCCCACCGGCGGCGATCACGTCGGCCCGGCCGGGGTGCATCCAGGGCAGCGCCAGGCGCTCCTCGACGGTCATCGCCAGCAGGCGGTCGACAAGCCGGTAGACGTCGTCGGGTGCGACCTCGGCGTGATCGGTGGCGGTGCGGTCGTACGCAGCCAGCTCGAGCAGTCCCATGGTCAGCTGGATCATGGTGCCGCCGACGGCGACCACGGTGTTGGCCTTGGCCGGGTCGACGGGGCAGTCGTCGAGGTGGGCGTCGATGTCGCGTACGCAGGCCTCGATCTCCTCCCGCGTGGGCGGGTCGGAGCGCAGGTGACGCTCATGCAGACGCACCGAGCCGATGTCCATGCTGTCCGCCTCGCCGACGCTCAGCGCCGGGCCGGCGCCGAGGATCAGCTCGGTCGACCCGCCGCCGATGTCGATCACGAGCACTGGTGGCTCCGGGGTGCCGCGCAGGTTGCGGACCGCGCCGCCGAAGGAGAGCGCCGCCTCCTCGGCCCCGGTGACGACCTCGGGCGTGACCCCGAGCCGAGCGCGTACGCCGTCGATGAAGGTCGCCGCGTTGGCGGCGTCCCGGGTGGCCGAGGTGGCCACGAAGCGCACCTTCTCGACACCGTGCTCGCGGATCAGCGTCGCGTACTCGTCGATGGCCCCGAAGGCGCGCTGCAGGGCCTCCTCGGCGAACACACCGGTGCGGTCGACACCCTGGCCGAGGCGGACCATGCGGGCCTCGCGTACGTCCTCGTTCAGGCCGTCGGCGGTGACCGTCGCGATCAGGAGCTTGATGGTGTTGGTGCCGCAGTCGATGGCAGCGACCTTCACTGCTCCTCGTCCTCCAACTCCAGATCGACGCAGGGGCCGGACTTCCACCACTCGCCGAGGCGCTCGAGCACCTCGTCGCCGAACGGGTTGACGCCGGGGCCCTGGGCGAGCGCCTGGCCGGCGAGGACGTGCAGGCACTTGACCCGGTTGGGCATCCCACCTGCGGAGATGCCGTGGATCTCGGGCGGGTCACCGAGCTCGTAACGCGCCTCGAGATAGGCCTCATGAGCCCTGGCGTAGGCGGCGGCCAGCTCCTCGTCGGACGCCAGCCGCGCCTCCATGTCCTTCATCACGTGGGTGCCCTCGAGGGTGCCGATCTTCGAAGCGGCACGCGGGCAGGTGAGGTAGAAGGTCGTCGGGAACGGGGTGCCGTTGGGCAGCCGCGGCTCGGTGGTCACCACATCGGGCAGCGAGCACGGGCAGCGGTGCCCGACCTCGTGGATCCCCCGTGGCTCGCGTCCCAGCTGTGCCGTGATCGCGGACACGTCCTTGGGATCGATCGCCATGTCTTCAGTCTTTCTTCTGCTTGGGCGGGTCGATCTCCGACTCCGGCCCGTCTCCTGTCTGCTCCGGCGGGTCACCGGCCAGCAGCACGGAACCCCACGCATCGTCCCACCAAGCCTTCGGCTGCTCCGCACTGCCCACCTTGCCGGGGTCGGTGAGCTCCGGTTCGGTCTGGATGCGCTCGCCGTTCTCGTCGAGGGCGACGTACGCCGTCTCGCCCGGCATCACGAACCCGAACCGCTCCCGGGCCTGCTGCTGGACGTAGGCGGGGTCCTCCCAGCGACGGGTCTGCTCCTCGAGCTGCTTGATGTGTTCCTTGCGCTCGGCGATCTCGGTCTGGAGGGCGTTGATGTCATGGCGCTGCTGGATGTAGGCGCGCAGCGAGGAGGCGTATGAGATCACCATCACGGCGGCCACGACGATGATCATCATCGCCCGGCCGGTCAGCTTGGGCCGGCGCAGCCGCTTTCGCAGTGCATCGATGCCGCCGGTCGACGCCGGGCGCGCCGGGATGGGGGCACGCGGGCGTCGCCCCGGCCCCTGCGGGGCCCGAGGACCGCGTACGCGCTTGCTCTGACTCTGCTGTCCCGGTCCCTGCGTTGCCACGTCNCCCCCCCCCCCCCCCCCCCCCCCCCCCCCCCCCCCGGCGCCGTCCACGAACGTGTCGAGCGTGTCCAGCCGGACCGGCTCACCGGCCTCGATCGCAGCCGCCATCGACGCGGCGCCCGCGGGCTCGACCCCGATGATCCGGGTCTGCGGCCAGACCTCGCGCACCCAGGTCGCCACGCCCGAGGCGAGCCCACCGCCACCGACCGGGAGCAGCAGCACGTCCAGCGGCTCGCCGATCTGGGAGGTCAGCTCGTAGCCGACGGTGCCCTGCCCGGCGATCGTGCGCGGGTCGTCGAAGGCGGAGACATAGGTGGCGCCGAGCCCCCGCCCGAGCTCGTAGGCATAGGCCGAGGCCTCGTCGTAGGTCGAGCCGTGCAGGGTGAGCGTCACGTGCGAGCCGCCGAGGGCGGTGATCCGGTCCCGCTTCTGCTTGGGCGTGTTGGTCGGCACCACGATGTGGCCGGGCACCCCGAGGCGGGCGCAGGAGATCGCGACGCCCTGGGCGTGGTTGCCGGCGCTGGCGCACACGACGCCGCGCTCGAGCTCCTCGGGCGTCAGCGAGCTCATCAGGTTGTAGGCGCCCCGGACCTTGTAGGAGCGCCCCAGCTGCAGGTCCTCCCGCTTGAGCAGGACCTCGGCGGCGTACCTCTCCGAGAGTCTGACCGAGCGTTCGACCGCCGTGCGCGTGGCGATCGTGCGCGCGGCGGCCTCCTCGATGGCAGCGGGTGTTACGGCAGGCTTCTTGCCAGACTCAGACACATGCCTGAGTTTGTCACGATCACCACTCGGTGAGCACACCCGCGCCGAGGAGCCCCAGAACCACGAGACCGAGGACGACCCGGTAGATCACGAACGGGGTGTAGGTGTTGTGCGAGAGGTACTTCAGCAGCCACGCGATCACGGCGTAGCCGAGGACGAACGAGACGATCGTGGCGACGATCGTCGGGCCCCAGCCGTAGAGGTTCGCGCCGTGGGCGATCTCGCCCATCTCGAACAGACCGGCCCCGAAGACCGCCGGCAGCGCCAGCAGGAAGGCGTAGCGGGTCACGGTGGCCCGCTCGTAACCGAGCGCGCGGCCCATCGAGATCGTCGCCCCCGAGCGCGAGACGCCGGGGATCAGCGCACAGGCCTGGGCGCAGCCCATCAGGATCGCGTCGCGCCAGGACAGGTCGTCGAACTGCTTGCGGTTCGCCCCGATCCGGTCGGCAACGCCGAGGACGATGCCCATCACCACGAGCATGGTGCCGACGACGTACAGGCTGCGCAGGTCGTGCTCGATGATGTCCTTCATCACGAATCCGATCACCACGATCGGGATCGACCCGACGATGATGAACCAGCCCATCCGGGCGTCGGTGTGGCTGCGCAGCTCGGCGTTGAAGAGGCTGCGGAACCAGGTCACGATGATGTCGCGGATGTTGCGCCACATGTAGAAGACCACGGCCAGCTCGGTGCCGATCTGGATCACGGCGGTGAAGGCCGCGCCGGGGTCTCCCCAGCCGAGCAGCTCGGGGAAGATGCGCAGGTGCGCGCTGGATGAGATGGGCAGGAACTCGGTGAGTGCCTGAAGAATGCCCAGTGCGATCGCCTGCAGATAATCCACGGGCGGAAACTCTAAGGGGCATGTACGCCACACCCGACCGCTGCCTCCCCGTCGGTGTGTCCGCCGTCACTCCAGCGTGTCCGGCCGGGGCCTCAAGCAGGGCACGGATAGATTGTTCTCATGCAGAGCCGACTCCTCGGAGCCACTGGGCTGCGAGTCTCGTCTCTCGCCCTGGGCACCATGACCTGGGGCAGCGTGACCGACGAGCACGAGGCCCGTGAGCAGCTGGCCGGTTTCACCGAGGCCGGCGGCACGCTGGTCGACACCGCCGCGGGCTATGGCGACGGCGCCTCGGAGGCGCTGCTCGGCTCGCTCCTCGAGGAGCGTGTCGTGGGTCGTGACGACGTCGTCCTGGCCACCAAGGGCGGCATCACCTGGCGCGGCGGAAACCGGGGCGTGGACACCTCTCGCGGTGGCCTGCTGACCGGCCTCGACGCCTCGTTGAAGCGGCTCGGCGTCGACCATGTCGACCTGTGGCAGGTGCACGTCTGGTCCTCCGAGGTGCCGCTCGAGGAGACGCTCACGGCGCTCGACATGGCGCTGAGCAGCGGCCGGGCCGCCTACGTCGGTGTCTCCAACTACAGCGGGTGGCAGACCGCCCAGGCCGCGACCTGGCAGCGGGCCGTCCCGGGGCGGGCGACGCTGGCCTCGACGCAGGTGGAGTACTCGCTGCTGGCCCGCGACATCGAGTACGAGGTGCTGCCGGCCGCCGAGGCACTGGGGATGGGCCTGCTGGCCTGGTCCCCGCTGGCGGGTGGCGTGCTCACCGGGAAGTACCGCACCGGCATCCCGTCGCACTCCCGGGGTGCCGACCCGAACTTCTCCGCCCGGGTGGACGCCTTCGACGACGAGCGCTCCCGCGGCATCGTCACCGCCGTCGCCAAGGCCGCCGAGGGCTTGGAGTGGACGCCGCTGCAGGTCTCGCTGGCCTGGGTGCGCGACCGGCCCGGCGTCACCGCGCCGATCCTCGGGGCGCGCACCGCGGCTCAGCTCAAAGAGGCGCTGCAGGTCGCCGACCTCACTCTCCCGCCCGAGATCGCGCTCGCTCTCGACGACGTCTCCGCCGTCTGATTCTGGGGACTGAAAACACCACCCCGAGGGAACATCTCTTCAGGCACACTGGTTCTCCTGAGTAGTCCATCAGAAGGAGTGCTGCCTTGGCTCGAGCCGAACGCCGTCCGCCCCGCCCGGGAGTGATGTGGGAGTACGACAAGGTGATCTTCTCGCGTGAGTTCTCCCGCAACATCGTCACCAAGCTCCTCGTCGAGCGCGCCGAGCACGGCGGCTGGGAGCTCGACCGCGTCCGGATCACCGCCGACGGCACCCGCCGGGTGACGCTTCGGCGCAAGATCATCCGGCAGCGGCTGACGGTCTGAGCGCGTCTCCGCGCTCCTCGCGCGTCCAGATAATAGGGTCCTGCGGGTGATCCATCTCGTACGCCACGGCGAAGCCGCCGGCGGGGACACTGTCGACCCCGGCCTCTCCGACTTCGGCCGACGCCAGGTCCAGGCGCTCGCCAACCGTCTCGCGTTCCGTCCTGTTCGCCAGGTCCTGCACGGCCCGAGCCGGCGTACGTCCGAGACGGCCAGCGTCCTCACCGAGAACCTCGGCGCCGGCGCTGCCGCCTCCGACCTCCTCGCCGACCGCACCCCGGTGCCGTCGCCCGCGCGTAGCGGCGACTACCCGACCCACCGCTGGGAGTGGTTCCACGACGTCCCGGAGGCCGAGCGCGATCTCGACGGTGCCGAGCTCACCGCCGCGTGGCACAAGCTCTGGTTCGAGCACCACGACGAGGAGGTCGTGCTGGTCACCCATGCGTTCGTGGTCGCCTGGTTCGTACGCGAGGTGCTCAACGCCCCGCCGGCGACCTGGATGCGCATCGGTCCGATCGGCAACGCGAGCCTGACCAGCATCGGACCCAACCTCGCCGGTGAGCCCGTCGTCGAGACGTTCAACGCCGAGGTCATCCTCCCGATCTGACCTATCCGGGCTCATCTGGGCCGATCTGGATAACCGGCGCCCACAAGGCGCCAACAACATGGACATGTCGCCGCGACACGGCCGTCATGTCCTGCCCAGCGCTGGCAGGATCCGCCCGTGATCTCGGCACTCGACACCCTGACCCCCGCCCAGCGCGACCTCCTCGACCAGTGGCTCCCCGGAGCCGAGGTGGTCGCCGACCGCAGCGCACTGCACCGCGCCGGCACCACCGCCCTCGTACTCTCCACCGGCGACGACCGCTTCCTGGTGAAGACCACGGCCGAAGGCGTACGCCACATCGACCGCGAGCTCGCGGCCCACCGCAGCTGGCTGGGCCCCTGGACCGACGCCGGCCGCGCGCCGAGCCTCGTCGAGGCCGACCTCGACGCCCGCATCATCGTGATGACCCACCTCGACGGCGAGCCGGCGAGCACCTCGGCCGCCATCCACGACCCCGAGATCTACCGCCAGGCTGGCGAGCTGCTGGCGACGTTCCACGGCCAGGCCAGCGTCGAGGACGAGGACTACGAGCCGGAGCTCGACGAGCGCGCCCTCGCCTCGCTCGACGGCGCGGGTCTCGAGGCCGACCTCACCGAGCGTCTTCGCACCGAGATCACCTCGTGGCCGACGCCGACGACGGTCCTCGTCTCCACCCACGGCGACTGGCAGCCGACCAGCTGGGTCGTCGACGAGGGCACCCTGCGCGTGATCGACTCCGGCCGCTTCGGCTTCCGCCCCGCCCTCTACGACCTCTCCCGGCTCTCCGCGCAGGACTTCCCCCGCAACGACACCTTCGAGAAGGCCTTCCTCGAGGGCTACGGCTCCGACCCCCGCGAGCCCGACGCCTGGCACCGCCTCCAGGTCCGCGACGCCATCTCCGTCGCGGCCTGGGCCCACCGCACCGGCCACGCCGAGGTAGCCGCCCTGAGCACCGAGACCCTCACCGGCCTAGTCCCCTGAACCGACGCCGAGTCGGCTCGTCCTGACCGAAATCCCCGCCGAGTCGGCTCGTCATAACGCGCCGACTCGACGTTGTTTCTCGTCAGTACGAGACGACTCGGGGCAGATTCTCGTCAGTACGAGCCGACTCGGGGCAGTTTCTCGTCAGTTCGAGCCGACTCGACGTGATCGGGTGCTCGCGACGGTCACACCTGGTCGAGGAAGCGGTCCATGACCCGCGCGCCGAACTGGAGCGCGTCGACGGGCACCCGCTCGTCCACGCCATGGAAGAGCGCGGTGAAGTCGAGCTCCTCGGGCAGCCGCAGCGGCGCGAAGCCGTACGTCCTCATCCCGAGCCGCTTGAAGTGCTTGGCGTCCGTGCCTGCGGACATGAGATAGGGGGCGACCAGGGCGTCGGGGTCCTCGGCGATCAGCGAGCGCTCCATGGCGGCGACGAGAGCGCCGTCGTAGGGGGTCTCCCAGGGCATCTGGTTCTGATCGAACTCGATGTCGATCCCCTCGCCGCACAGCTTGCGCAGCGTCTCGAAGAAGTCGTCCTCGAAGCCGGGCAGGAAGCGGCCGTCGACGTGAGCGGTGGCCTCGGTGGGGATGACGTTGACCTTGTAACCGGCGCTGGTCATGGTCGGGTTGGTGACGTTGCGCAGAGTGGCGCCGATCATCCGCGCTGCCGGGCCGAACTCCTCTACGAGCCGCTCGGCGTTCTCCGGGGTGGGCTCCTCCCCCGCGATCTCGCCGACCGCGGCCAGCAGCGTCTGCATCGTCGGGGTCAGCTGCACGGGCCACTCGTGGGCGCCGATGCGGGCGATCGCGCCGGAGAGCCTGGTGATCGGGTTGTCGCGGTTGATCATCGAGCCGTGCCCGGCGGTTCCGCGGGCGGTCAGCTTCATCCAGGCCATGCCCTTCTCGGCTGCCTCGATGAGATAGAGGCGGCGTCCCTTCACCGTCGTCGAGAAGCCACCGACCTCACCGACCGCCTCGGTGCAGTGGGCGAGCAGGTCGGGGTGGTCCTCGACGAGCACGTGGGCGCCCTTCATCCCGCCGGCCTCCTCATCGGCGGTGAAGGCGAGCGTGATCGGGCGCTCCGGAATCCGCCCGGTGCGCTGGCGCTCACGGACGACCGCGAGCAGCATCGCGTCGAAGTCCTTCATGTCGACGGCGCCCCGCCCCCACACGTACCCGTCTTGGATCTCGCCGGAGAACGGGTCGATCCGCCAGTCCTCGGCGGCAGCGGGCACGACGTCGAGGTGACCGTGCAGGAGCAACCCGTCACCGGAGGACCCACCCCACTGCGCCACGACCGAGGCCCGCCCGTGCTCCGACTCGTAGATCTCGGAGGAGATGCCGACCTCGTCGAGCTGCGCCGCGACGTACTCGGCCGCCTTCCGCTCCCCCGGGCCCGGGTCGTTTCCGTAGTTGCTGGTGTCGATGCGGATCAGGTCACGGCAGAGGTCGACGACCTCGGTCTCGGCGCTGGTCATACCGCCACCGTATCGACCGCATGCGACAAACCGCCCCCTGACGTCCACCTATGCGCAACCTGAGGATTTCAGTGCGGTTGGATGCGTGGGTTTCCATTGGCGCATGCAGAAGCGTGCCCTCCTCTCCGCTCACCGCGCCGCGGCGCGTCAGTCGGGGCACCGTGACAACTCCTGGGAGTCGCTTCTGGAGGCCGTGCGGATGGAGGTCGACTACGTCGAGTTCGACGTGCACCGCACCCGCGACGGCGAGTTCGTCCTCCACCACGACGGCCACATCCGCGACCGCATCGGCCGCAGGGTGAAGATCGAGGACAGGACGTACGCAGCGCTCTCGAGGCTCGCGCCGTTCCGCCTGGTGCGCTACCGGGAGGCGCTCGAGCTGCTCGCCTCCCACGGCAAGCACGCCCACATCGACCTCAAGTTCGCCTCGCCGTCGAACCACCTCGGCCTCCCACACGAGGTCGACGCCGCCGAGGTCGCCCTCGAGGTGATGAACGAGAGCTTCATCGTGACCACGATGGTCGACGAGTCCGTACGCGTCCTCCGCGACTGGGCCGACCTCCGCGCCCCCGAGACCCTCGTCGGCCTCTCCCTCGGTGGCGTCGACTTCCGCCACCACCCGCTCAAGCTCGTCCGCCTCAAGCTCTCGGAGTTCTTCCCCGAGGGCCGCATCCGCCGCTGCCGCTCCAACCTGGTCGTCGTCGAGCACCGCCTCGCCGACGTCTGGCTGCTGCGCTGGGCCCACCGCCGCAACATCAAGGTCCTCGTCTGGACCGTCGACAACCCCGGCCGCCTGCGCCGTTTCGTGCACGACAAGCGCGTCTGGATGGTCACCAGCAACCACCCCGCCCGCGCCCTTCTCCCGGCCTGATCCTCACCTGGCAGGTCGAGCGCAGGCTCAGCGCCGTCGGCGCGACTCCTCGTCGAGCCGACGCGCCGCCTCCACCTCGGCCGTGCTCGGACTCGGTCCACCCGCATCTCCCAGCGAGTCCAGACTCCCCGCCTGGGCTCGTTCCTCCTCGGCCTTCGTACGCCCGACCGCACCGACGCCGTCATAAGGCACCCCGTCACCGTCGAGATCCGTCGCACCGTCACCGCTTCCCTGGCGCACCGCAAGTACGACACCGGCCCCGAGCGCCACGACGATGGCGAGGAACCCGATCATCACGATCAGAGAGAGCATGAAACCCACCTCCACCAGTCTCGAGGGCTTGTTTCCCCCGCCTCCAGCGTGCCCCACGCATCCACGTGGGTCCACCTCATAGAGGTGGATCCCGCGCTCACCACGGGTTTCTCTCGTCCCCGGGCAGCACCCCGTGTGGAGGGCTACCCCGATTCGGTGCCGGAGCGCCGTCCTGATAATGTTCTTCCTGTTGCGCGCGGGTGGCGGAATAGGCAGACGCGCTAGCTTGAGGTGCTAGTCCACGTATTAGTGGGTGGGGGTTCAAGTCCCCCCTCGCGCACAGAGAGAAACCCCAGGGAGACCTGGGGTTTCTCACATTTCACGGGGCCGCACGATCGTCCAGCCGGCTCGCGACTTGGCTCTGACATGCTGAACACATGGAGAACGCCTCGCTCACCCCTGTCGGCACTCTCTTCGGGGTTCCCGCCCGCCCGGCGGACGCAACCAGCTCGGTCGCCGTCATGGGCGTTCCCTTCGACATGGGCTACCACCCGACCCGGGTCGGCGCGCGCTCGGGCCCGGCCCACGTACGCACCCACTCGGCCCTCGTCGCCGAGCATCTGGACGGCTTCGACGTCGACTTGCTGGGCGATCTCGGCGTCGTTGACACGGGCGACGCGAAGGTGCTGCCAGGCAACGTCGAGCAGAGCTTCGACGCGGTCGAGGCCGGGGTCGCGGCGATCCTCGCTGCCGGCGCGACCCCGCTGACCTTCGGCGGCGACGGCGCCGTGACCCTGCCACAGCTGCGCGCACTCAAGAAGACGCTCGGGCGCGAGTTCGCGGTGCTGCACTTCGACGCCCACACCGACGCCTACGAGGGCATCTACCCCTACGAGTACAACAACGCCAATACGTTCGTGCACGCCGTCCGCGAGGGGCTCATCGATCCGGCAGGGTCTCTGCACGTGGGGATGCGCGACACCGCGTACGACGGGCGGCCCGGCATCGTCGGCGTGGCGACCGGCCTCGGCTACGAGGTGATCACGATGGACCGGATCGTCGAAATGGGCATTCCCGCACTCGTCGCTCGCCTCCAGGAGCGGCTCGTCGGCGTGCCGATCTACCTCTGCTGGGACATGGACGTCTTCGATCCCTCGGTCTCGCCGGGCGTCGTCACGCCGTCCTGGGGCGGCATCACGGTGCGGGAGGGTCTGGCGATCCTGCGCGGCCTGCGCGGGCTCGAGTTCGCAGCCTTCGACATCAACACGGTCAGCCCGCCCCACGACCACCTGGGCATCACGGCGAGCCTCGCCGCGCAGGTGGCGATGGAGTGCCTCTTCCTCCGCCACGCCGCCGCGGCGAGACGCTGATGACCCGCGAGAGCCGCCCGAGGAGCCGGAGCCGAGGCTCCCGTCCAGACAGGCCCAAGTTAGGCTGACCTAACCCAACCGCTTCGGACTTCTGGAGGGCCCGGTGTCCACACCCCGTACGCCGGGTGCGCTGATGCGGCGGTCGTTGCGCCGTCAGCGGCGCGCCGTGCTCGCCTCGTCGGCCTTGATCACGCTGTGGCAGCTGTGCGAGGCGATGGTCACGGTGCTGATCGGCGTGATGATCGACCGGGCGGTGACGACCGGCGACCTGCGCGAGCTGGTGCTGTGGGCGGTGGTCCTGTGCCTGCACTTCCTGGTGCTGAGTCTGTCCTACCGCTTCGGCGCCCGGATCGGTAACCGTGCCGTCCACGTCGAGAGCCACCGGTTGCGCACCGAGGTCTCGGGGCACGTGCTCGACCCGCGCGGCGCGCGGACCGACCGGCTCTCCGGGGACCTGCTGGCGCTGGCCACCGGCGACGCGGACCTCGTCGGCGAGGTCATCCGCCAGGTGGCTCTGTCCACCGCCGGCACGATCGGGCTGGTGGTGAGCGGCGTGGTGCTCGCCGTCATCGACCCGTGGCTCGCCCTGATCGTCCTGGTCGGGGTCCCCCTCGTCCTCGGCGCCACCCACCTGGTCGCGCCGGGCCTGGCCCACCGCAGCGCGCGACGGCAGGAGGCGCTGGGACGTACGACTGGGATCGCCAGCGACCTGATCCGCGGGATCCGGCCGCTCAAGGGCATCGGCGGGGTGGAGGTGGCGCTCGAGCGCTATCGCCGCGAGAGTCGTACGGCCGCCCACACCAGCGTCGCCGCGGCCGGCTGGGCCGGCCTGCTGACCGGCATCACGTCCGCCGGGAGCGGTGTCTTCCTGGCGGTGATCGCGATCGTCGCCGGTCTGCGGACCCTCTCCGGCGACCTGAGCATCGGTGAGCTCGTGGCGGTCGTCGGGCTGGCACAGTTCGTGGCCGAGCCCATGCGAATGCTCAGCGCCCTGGTCGCCCGGGTAGCGCAGTCTCGCGCCTCGGCGGCGAGGATCGTGGGGTTCCTCTCGACGCCTGCGCTGGTCGTCGACGGCGAGCGGCGCGCGCACGGCCACGACCTGGAGCTCGACCACGTCGCTGCCGGACCGGTCGCCGAGCTGTCGCTCGCGGTGCCGCCGGGGCGGCTGGTGGCGGTCGTCGCCGACGATCCGGCGGTGCCGGCCACCCTCCTCTC
Organism: Nocardioides sp. YIM B13467; assembly: GCF_042788075.1. NCBI lineage: Bacteria > Bacillati > Actinomycetota > Actinomycetes > Propionibacteriales > Nocardioidaceae > Nocardioides > Nocardioides sp. YIM B13467. Next base: position 2,448,921 of record NZ_JBHZPJ010000046.1, on the reverse strand, counting down.
CCTGCTCCACGGCGAGTCGCTGCCCGAGCGCGGGACCGTCCGGCTCGGCGGCGAGCCCCTCACCGACCTCGCGCTCTCCGACGTACGCGACCGGCTGCTCGTCACCGACCACCACGTCGACCTCTTCGAAGGCACCCTGCGGAACAACGTCGACCCGCTCGACCGTCTCGACGACGACCAGGTCACGGCCGTTCTGGCGGCCGCTTCGGCCACCGAGCTGGTGGCAGTCGCGGCCGACGGCCTGGCCACGCACGTGGCAGTAGACGGGCAGAGCCTCTCCGGTGGCCAACGCCAGCGGCTGGGTCTCGCTCGGGCTCTCGCCGCAGAGGCGCCGGTGCTCGTCCTGCACGACCCCACGACGGCGATCGACGCCGTGACCGAGCAGTACGTCGCAGAAGAGCTACGCCGCCGCCGGCACAGCCCTGGCTCCGACCGCGCCACCTTGCTGTTCACGAGCAGCCCGCTGCTCCTGGCCGCCGCGGACGAGGTGGTCTGGGTCCGAGCCGGCCGGGTGGAGGCCCGGGGCGCCCACGACGAGCTGGCCGCCCACACCGACTACTGCGCGGCGGTGCTGCGATGACCACCCGGGCCCCGACCATGACACAGCTCCCCGTCTCCACCCCTCGAGAGGCAGCCGGCCTTGCGCGGCGTCTGCTCACCCGCCGTCCGCTCCTCTTGGCGGCATGCCTGGCCGTCTTCGCCCTCGAGGGGCTGGCCGGCCTGGTGGCTCCTTGGATGCTCGGCCGCATGGTCGACCTGGTCCGCGCCGGCTCACCGGAGTCCGACATCATCACCGCCGGCGTCTGGATCCTCGGTGCCGCGCTCGTCGCCGGCGCGGCCGGGGCGGTCTCGATCCACCTGCTCGCCCGGGTGGCCGAGCCTGCGCTGGCGGAGCTCCGCGAGGAGGTTCTCGACCGGGCCCTGCACCTGGACACCCAGCGGCTCGAGGAGAGCGGCAGCGGCGACCTGGTGTCCCGAGTCGGCGACGACGTACGCCTCATCGGCGGCTCCATGGCCGACGTCGTCCCGCTCATGCTCAACTCGGTGATCGCGATCGTATTCACGACGGCCGGCCTCATGGCTCTCGACTGGCGCCTCGGGCTCGCCGGCCTGTTCGCCGCACCGTTCTACGTGATGGCGCTGCGCTGGTACCTCCCGCGCTCGGGTCCCTACTACCGCCGCGAGCGCGAGGCCAACGGCGTGCGCGCCGAGGCGTTCCTGACCGGCGTCCACGGCAACCGGACTCTGCGGGCGTACGGCATCGCCGAGCAGCATCAGGAGAAGGTCCGCGCCGCCTCATGGACCTCGGCGTCGATCTCGGTCGAGGTCTTCGCCATGCTGATGCGCTTCCTGGGCCGCAACAACCGCGCCGAGCTGATGGGCCTGCTGGCCATCCTCGGCACCGGCTTCTTCCTCGTCCGCGCGGATGCCGCCAGCGTCGGCGCCGTCACCGCCGCCGCCCTCTACTTCCACCGGCTGTTCAACCCGATCGGCGCGGTCATCGCTCTCTTCGACGACGTGCAGTCGGTCGGCGCCTCGCTCGTACGCCTCGCCGGGCTCGCCCTCCTCGAGCGGCCGGCCCCCGCGGCCGCCGGCGAGCCGGACGGCTCCGGCATCGTGGTCACCGGCCTGCATCACGAGTACGTGCCGGGCCGGCCGGCTCTCGACCGCGTCGACCTCACTCTTGCCGACGGGGAGCTGATCGCGGTGGTCGGCGCCTCTGGTGCGGGCAAGTCGACGCTCGGCGCAGCCGTGGCCGGCCAGCTGACCCCGAGCGCAGGCGACGTAGTGGTGGGCGGGCTCCCGGTCCGCGACGGCCGGAGTCGGGCCGCCCTGGTCACCCAGGAGGTACACACCTTCACCGGCAGCATCCGCGACAACCTCACTCTGGCCGCACCCGACGCGAACGATGCGGTGCTGGAGAAGGCGCTGCGCGAGGTCGAGGCCTGGGCCGAGTTCGCCGCGCTCCCGGACGGGCTCGAGACCCTCGTCGGTGACGGCGCCCACCAGCTGACCCCAGCGCTCGTGCAGAAGCTCGCCCTGGCGCGCGTCCTCCTCGCCGACCCGGTCGCCGTCGTCCTCGACGAGGCCACCGCCGAGGCCGGCTCGAGCGGCGCGCGCGACCTCGAGCGGGCCGCCCTGGCGGTCACCTCCGGGCGTACATCGCTGGTGATCGCCCACCGCCTCACCCAGGCCGAGTCCGCCGACCGGATCGTCGTCATGGAGCACGGCCGGATCGTCGAGACCGGCACCCACGCCGAGCTCGTCGCGGGCGATGGCCGCTACTCCCAGCTGTGGTCGGCCTGGCGCGGGCTCTAACGGCGGTCGACGTAGATGACTTCGATGGCGTTGTTGCCGTAGCCCAGGCGGTTCCACGGCGGTACGTCGGGCTGCACGTTCCCGGCAGCGTCGGTCGCTCTGGCTCGAAGGGTGTGCCGGCCGACGCCGATGCCGTCCCAGGTGAACCTCCAGTCCTGCCACCCGAAGTCGCCCGGGGCGGCAGGCTCCAGCTGAGCCGACCGCCAGTCGCCCTCTCCCGTGAGGCTGACCTCGACCTTAGTGACCGGACCGGTGCCTGACCAGGCCTTCCCGCGGACGGTGCAGACGTCACGGGTGAGGACCGAGCCAGGTCTGGGCTCGGTGATGCGGGCCCGGACGCGCATGAGGGTGACGGGCTCGTGGGGCTGGTCGGGCCACTCGTAGATGTAGTGACCGGTCTGGAACTCGCCGGTGTACGGCTCGGTGAGGACGTCGAGGCGTTCGAGCCACTTCACGGACGCGACGGCGTACCAGTGCGGGACGATCAGCCGGAACGGGGCGCCGTGGTCGCGCCCGAGGGGCTGGCCGTTCATCTCGTAGGCGATGAGGATCCCTGACTCCGGGTCGGTGGCCTGCGACAGTGGCAGCGCGCGGGTGAAGGTGAGGTCGTCCTGGTCGGTCTCCGGGAGGATCGCCTGCAGGTGGTACGGCCCGTGGTCGGCGCCGGTGGCGAGGAGCTCGACCCCGTCGGTCGCCGGCTCGACCTTCGCGAGGACGTCGTGGAGCAGGGCTCCGGTCCACCGTGCCGTGGAGACGGCGAAGTCTCCCCAGGGTTCCCCGGTCGGTAGCGGCCTCATCTCCAGGCGGCCGTTTCCGGCGCACTCGAGGGTGACCGTGCGGTCGTGCGCGGGCATCGCGCGCAGGTCGTCGAGCGTCAGGGTCGTGGGCTTGCCGACCGCGCCACCGATCTCCAGAGTGCCGTCGTGGTCGGGCACCGCGAAGTTGCTGCGTACGTAGTGGAGCTCGGTCGGGGTGAGGTCGGCGGCCAGGGCGGCCGGTGGTGCCTCGGCGTTGTACGGCGCGGGGTTGATCATCACCAGGGCGGCGCGGGCTGCCTCGAGTTCATCGGCAACGGTCATGTTGGTTCAGCCTCCTCGGGGCGGGTGTGGTCAGAAGTCGGAGTCGGCGAAGGTGGGTTCGCGGCCGTCGTTGAAGGCGCCGATGCCCTCGACGCGGTCGGGGTGGACCGCGGAGCGCCAGTGGGCGTCCATCATGATCGCGATGGCCTCCTCGATCGGCTGCCCCTCCCCCAGGTGCACGGCCCGCTTCACCGCCTGGACCGCCGTCGGCGAGTTGCTGGCGATCTTGTCCGCGATCCTCAGCGCCGCTGAGGCGAGGTCATCGGGTTCGTGCAGCTCGTTGACCATGCCCAGCCGGTATGCCTCCGCCGAAGGGACCGGGTCGCCGGTCATCAGCATCTGCAGCGCCTTGCCACGAGGCAGCAGGCGGGGCAGCAGCGCAGGCGAGCCGCCCCCAGCAGCCAGGCCGAGCATCGCCTCGGGCTGACCGAACGTCGCGGTGGTCGAGGCCACGATGAAATCGGTGCTCTGAGCCAGCTCGCAACCGCCGCCGTACGCGATGCCGTTGACGGCGGCGAAGATCGGCTTGCGCAGCTGGCGCACCGTGTACAGGGTGCGGTCGAAGGCCTGACGCTGGCGCAGCCAGTCCTCCTTGGTCATCGCCTTGCGCTGTCGCAGGTCGCTACCGACCGAGAACGCCCGCTCCCCGGCACCCGTCAGGATGACGACCCGTACGCCGGTTCGCACCGCGATGCCCTCGATGACCTCGGTCAGCAGAGCGCCCATCTCGGTCGTGATCGCATTGTCGGCATGGGGGCGGTTGAGCGTGACTCGGGCGACGCTGCCGTCGGACAGGTAGTCGAGGAGGACCGGCGGCTCGGTCTCCTCGACGTCGGCGGCCGGTGGGGCGAAGTCGAGTGCGGCCCAGCGGTCGGTGCTCGAGGTGCTCATCTGCTTCCTCTCTGGGTGGCGGGGTCGTCGGGTTCCAGGTCTGCGAGCCAGCGCAGCGCGCTCAGGCTCGGGGCGAAGCAGTACTCGCCGCCGCGCGTGACCACGAACGGCGGAAGCTCCTGGAGCCGGCGCCGGATCGGTCGCTGCGGGATCGTGAACGTGGCGGCCTCGCTGTGAGGGCCGACGAGAGGGTCCGCCTCGTGCGGGGCGCCGATGAAGATCCCGTCGTTGAGCCACTGCGTCTTCACGAACTCGAACTGTCGCTTCAGGTGCGCACCGGCGAATACGAACATGATGCCGCGCTCGGCCCCGTCGTCCTCGAGCACGTCGTCGGGCAGTGCCGGGCCGTAGCTGGTGCCGCGTCGGATCATCCGGTGCAGCCGCACGTCGACGCTGCCCTCCTGGTCCAAGGCGTCGCGAGGGTTCGCACGGCGCGCATGCGCACCGGCCGGGCACTTGAAGCCGCGCGGGTCGTCGCCGTAGGCGAAGTCGTTGTTGCGGACCGGGTCGCTCCCGAGCTCCGGGTCGTCGCGTTCAGGCGCGAGCGCAAGCGGGGCGCCGCTCGGCCAGCGGCCGACCATCTTCGCCCCGAGCAGGTCCTCCTCGGCGCGCGACTGCGCCTTCGCACGCAGATAGGACCGGTACGCCGCCACCTTGGTGTGCAGCTTGCGGAACACGACGTAGGTGCCGTTTCGTCCCAACACCTCAGGGGACGGCATCGGAGCGAGCTCGCCCGTCTCGTCGGGATAGCCGAGGATGATCTCTCCGGCTTTGAGCGGGGGCTCGCGCGAGTCGGTGGCAGGTCGGCCGCTTCCTTCGACAGCCGGTTGGCCGATGCCGTCCTTGAAGCCGAACGACGTCCGTCCCGTCGCGAGCTGGTAGCAGTCCTGGCGCCAGATGAGCTCGATCCCGGGCAGCTCGGCATGGGCTCGGCGGGCTTGGTCGGCGACAGCCCGGAGCCGGCCCTCGTCCGGGGCGAGCACAGAGATGGCGACGTGGACGTCGGTGCTGCCCAAGGGTTTCTCCCAGTGGTCGGGACCACTCTCACCGACGTCACCCAGGATCTCGGCCCGTGCCGCCATGCCCTCCCGAAACTCGGGGACGAAGCTGTCGAGGGACGCCTGCGGCACGCCGAGCGCCTTCAGCCCCTGGTAGGTGAAAGCGACCGTCAGCGACGTATCGCCCGTCTCGCTGGCCTCACCGGCGGCGGTGAGGAGCCGGTGCAGCCGCCGGACCAGCTCACGGCCGTCCCTGCGATCGTGGATGCTGAGCAGCAGGTAGACACCCACGTACGGCGACGGGCGCTCGAACAGCGCACCCGACTGGATGTCGTCGAGCTCGAGGGTCACGTCGTCCATGTCAGTGATGCTCCGGAGGTTCAGGTGGGTCCGGGTTCGCCGCGACCAGATACGGGAACGTGCTGGTGGCCGGGCGGCTGGCGGAGTCGACGCCGTCACGGATCGTGGGGCCGTGACCTGCGTTGACGAGCTGGGTGAAGAGCGCGTCCATCACGTCGTCGTTCAGGGCCCGGCCTCCGCAGGTCTGATGCGGCTCGCCACGTCGGGCGGCGAGCTCGATCTCGAGGAAGGACCCCTGCTCGGCGTACGGGAAGGTGGGGTCGACGACCAGATAGTCGGCGAGGACGAGGTCGGTGAGCGGGTGGCTCCCGTCCTCTCCGAGAGGCCAGTCCTGCTTGCCGTCGAGGCAGTCCCAGAACGCGAGGTTGGCATCCAGGCGTGCCCGGAATGCCCCGTAGTACGACTCGCCGAGGTGGAAGGCGTCCTCCATGTTGTAGAGGTCGCGGATCTCCAGGTCCCGGTTGACCTGGTCGAAGTCCTTCGGGGCCAGCATCATGTTCTTCACCTCGGGCCGGCCGACCCGTTCGATGCGGACGTTGAACTCGCCCCGGGTCAGGGTCTCGGCGACAACACCCACGAGCATCCCGCCTGGCAGGAGACCCGAGTCGATCTCGACCACGACGCTCAGCACGTTCTTGCCGTCCAGGAAGATCGACCCGTTCTCCGTGAACGCGAGCTTCCGCGTCGCGATCGTGGCCAGCGCGGCGCGGGCATCCATGATGAACGGGTCCCACCGCGCTCCGGCGAAGACACGTACTCCCCCGTTGGCACCTCCGGACTCGTCGTTGACGCGGAAGGCGACCATCTCGCCGCCCGGAGCCACGCAGCTGCCGTGCTGCTCGTGGTCCGGCCGACCGGTGGCCGGGTCCGTCACATGCTCCGGCGAGTCGAAGACGCAGTCGATGACCACTTCGTCGCCACCCGGGACGAACACCCCGCTGGCAGAGCCGGCGGCAGGAGCGCTGAGCGGCCGGAGCCGGAAGCGGTAGAGCAACCCCGCCGAGAACAGATCGGTGGGTTTCGCCATGGGCAGGGTGTTCATCACCAGAACGAGGCGACCCGGGGAGTCGGGGCTCGGGAACGCGTAGAAGTCGGTGATGTCCGCGATCGGATCGGCCAGGGCGCGCGGCCCAGAGATGTGATCGGACACTGCTGCTCCTCGCCCCGCTCGCGCGGCTAGTCGCCAGCCTCGTCGAGCAAGGGCTGCATCGCCGGGTGCTCGAGGACCTCGCCGGCTTGCGGGTGGTCGAGGACCTGCTGGAAGGCGCTGTTGACACGTTGCGCCTTGCGGATCTCCTTGACCGTGCCACCGTAGTTGCGGGCGTACGCAGCTGCGCTCTGCTCGGCTCCCAGGACGAACGAGCGCACGGCCGCGACGTCCGGCAGTCCGTCGTACCCCTCGACGTGTCTGAAGATCACGTCGAAGAGGGCCAGCGTCGGACCCGAGGTGAAGAAGTCCTCCATGTAGGCGTCCCACGGACCGTCGAAGCTGGTGATGAACGCCAGCCGGGTGTCGTCGTCGAACAGCACGAATCGCGCCTCGTGGATGGTCTGGATCGCCATCCCGTAGTCGCCCGGCCGGTAGCCGGGAGTGTCCTGGAGCGCCCGCAATGCATTGCGCAGGGACGCCGCCTCACCGGGCTTGACCCGGAAGAACAGGCTGAACTCGCTCGTCGGCCCGACGCTCAGCCCAGGCTTCGGGGCGTTCACGTCTGATGTGGTCACAGCTTCCTCCAGGTCTCCGGCCGGTGGGACTCCAGCCGTCTGACCGTAGGACCATGTCCGCGCCGATGACTTCACCCCCGGCGGATGAACCGACGCGGTTCGGGGCCACAGTTCACTGCGGTAGGAGCCCCAGTTCGCGCGCACGCCTGACAGCGGCGTTACGGCGGCTGACACCCAGCTTCCGAAGGATGTTGCGCACGTGGGTGCGAATCGTGTTGACGGAGATGTACATGACGCCTGCGATCTCCTCGGTGTTGAGGAGGTTCGCCAGGTGACCCAAGACCTCCAGCTCCTTCTCCGTAAGCTCTTCGAAAACGGGGGCGGGAGGGCGCTCCGGGGCGGAAGTCAGCGCACCCTTCTGGACGGACAACCTCCGTGAGGGCGCCGTCGAGATCTCGAAGAGCCATTCGTGCTCAGCGCTCAGCTGCTTGTCCCGCAGGAGCAGCTGTCGCACCACAGCGGGCGCCTCGTGGAACGGGCGTCGCACTCGTTCCTGCGAGGCCAGCGTGAGTGCCCGGTCGAGCGCCGCGCGTGCCCGCACCGACGCTCCGTCGCGGAGCCGGCGCGCGCACTCCACCAGCCATCCGGAGACCTGGATCGTCGCGGCAGCCCGCTTGGACAGGACCCTCGACATCGCGGTGTCGGCCGCGTCCTGATCCCCCAGCTGCAGCTGCGCAAGCCCGACCACAAGGGCCGCCTCCGGCTCGCCGTCGAGACTCTCGACCTCAGCCGCCGCCGCCGGCTCACCAGCGGCGACTCGGACGTGGGCGAGCTCGATGCGCAGCTGCTCACCAAGCCAGCCACGCTCGTCCACGAATCCGGCGGCTGCCTGCTCGAGCCTGCTGGCTGCGCCCAGCCGGTCACCGTGCGCCACCTGGAGGCGCGCCCTGATCAGGGCCAGGAAGGCATGTGGAATCGGATCACGCAGCGGCAGGTCCAGTCGCTCGACCGACTGAACGTGATCGGCTGCCGCGCGCAGGTCGTACCGCTCCATCTCCACCCAGCCAAGCGCAATCCGCGCGGCGGCCGACCGGTCTGCTGCGTTGACACCGACGCGCTCGGCCGCACCGATCGCTCGATCCCCGAGCTTCGTGGCCCTGGTGAGCTTGCCCCGGCAACAGGCGATGACGGCCTGGTAGCCCAGGCACTCCACCAGTACGGCCTCGGACCCGGCTCCCACGGCCGCTGCGACACCAGACTTGAACATCGCATCAGCCGTCGCCAGCCTCCCCTGGCGCAGGGCCGCGATGCCCTTGCTGAGAAGGACGAGAGCAAACAGCTCGGGGCGGGGGTTCCCCGTCGGCCCGAGGTCTGGCCCTTCCAATGCCTGTTCGGCCGCCGTCGCGAGGCACATCGCTTCACCCGGGTCCTCCGACGTCTGCGCTCCCACGGCTTCCAGCACCCGGACCGCGACGTTCGTGGCCCAGAGACGAGAACCTGATGACTCATCCGGCTCGGTCCGCACCTGGGCCAGTTCGTTCGTGAAACCGGTCGTGTCGCCGGCTCCCAACGCGAGGGTCGCTCTCACGACAGTGGATGCGGGGTCCTCCAGCTCGGACGGGATCGACCGCAACGATCGGGTCAAGGCGCTCGTGCTGTCTTCGAGTAACAGCTGGCCGACTGCCAGGTCGTCGACCACCTCTGCGGCCGCCTCTTCCCAGGCCTCGATCGCCACGAAGTGACCTACGGACGCAGTGACCTGGCCGTCGCGGGCGTACCACTCAGCCGCCGTTCGCTGCAGGCGTCTCATCTCATCAGGCGATTCGTAGGCGAGCACAGCGCGAAGGAGATCCCGGAAGAGCGGGTTGTAGCGGTAGCACCCGGGACGACCGGATACGGGCTCGATGAGCACGTTGTCCCGGGTCAGAAAGTTCAGCGTACGTTCGGCCGTGGGACCGGCGAGCGCCTCGGCCAGTCCCGGTTGGATCGCGTCGGGAACGCTCGTCGCCAGGAGCAGGGCTCGTACGTCTGGACTCTGGGCCGCCAGCACTTCGCCCACGAGGTACTCCGCGATGTTCCCGGTGTCGCCGACGATCTCCGCGACGGCGTGATCCGGGTCCTGTCGCAGCCTCAGTAGCTGTGCGCCGAACCGCAGCCCGGCCGCCCACCCCTTCGTCCGAAGGTTGAGCGCGTGCACGGAATCCGGCGTCAGGGTCAGTCCCGCCCGCAGGGTCAGCTCACCGGCTTCCTCATCGGTGAAGGCCAGGTCCGACATCCGCACCTCGACGACCGTGTCATCGAGCCGGTACCGGTACAACGGAAGCACCGGATCGGCCCGCGTCGCCATCACCAGCCGGAGACGGTGGCCGGTGTGGCGCAACAGGAAGTCCAGATCTTCCGCCACGTCCGCAGAGAGCAGGTCGTACCCGTCCACCACGACCGTCAGTCGTGCCGGGTGGTCGCAGACCGCCTCCGCAACCGCCCGGCGAACCTGGCGGTCGATCGGGCCGTCGTCCCTGCGGACCGTATCGGGTGAAACCGCTACGCCCAGGCTCTCGAGGCACCCGAAGAGACCGGGCCAGAACGCGACATCCGTCCCCTCGAAGGTGATCCACGCCGTGCGATCCTGCTCCCGGCCTGCCGCGACCCAATCCGCCACCAGAGCCGTCTTCCCGGTTCCAGCAGGCGCGCTGACCAGCACGAGCGGGCAGGCGTCACTGCGATCGAGCATCTGAAAGAGGCGGGGTCGCGGCACATATCCCGAGGGAACCGAAGGGATGCCGAGCCAGCCATCGCCGGGGTGAGGTCCCATCGCGTCGACGTGCCTCCTAGATCGAACCAGTGCGCAAGAGCAGCGCCCAACTGATAGAGCAGGGGGAACGTCAGTCCCGAGGAACTCATCACGTTAGTACGACGTCCTGATGCCGTACATAGCTCGTATGCGTCAGCTCGTGTGGGTCAGTGGAGAAGGACCTTCATCCAGGTCAGACCCAGGCCGAGAAGCCCACACGCCCCGGACGCGACCAAGGACCCAACCCACGAGCGGCCCGTCCGACGAAGCCAAAACAGCGGAATGAGGACCAGGAGCACGACGCCGGACCACATCGACCAGGCGATGGCACGTCCGTCTTCGACCCACCCGATCGCCCCGAGGAGCAGGATGAGCAGCGGGACGAAAACGCCCTCCACGATTCCGATCTCGTGACGCACGCCCGCGATGAGGACGCTGCGCCACGGCGCGACCTCCGACCCCGAGTCAGCCAATATCGTCGCGTAGACGTGCACCGTCCAGATCACCACGCTGGAGACCACGGCGAAGGCGAGGACTCGGCCGGCAGAGTCGTCGAAGTGTGAGGCTCCGGCGATGACGGCGATCACCGAGACGAGGCCGTAGACGGCGCCGGCGACCGCGCGGGGCCCGCGACCGAACCGCGGATCCTCGCTGTTCATCGAAGGCCGGCCACACGGATGCTCTCCACCGTCAGCCCCTCCGCATCCAGCATGCCCACGAGGTCGGCGACGCCGAGACCCGCGCCGGCCGTGGCTCGAAAGGTGGTGCACGGCTGCCGCTCAACGGCATCCGGTTGCAGCGCACAGCGGAGCACCGGACCCAGCTCGCCTTCGACGGTCAGCTCGAACACGACCTCTGCGTCGGGCCCAGCCTCACTCATGCGTCACCCCCGGTCGCCTCCTCGTCCGCCGTCCCGGTGATGAGCCGTCGGACCTCCACGACGTCGAGGCCGAAGGTCCGAAGTCTCGCGAGGAGCCCGTGGAGCTCGGCTTGGTCTCGACACCGGCAGATCAACACGGTTCTCATCTCGCGTGAGGAGGTTTCGACGTCGGCGAGCTGCAGCAGGACCTGCTGCGGGACCAGTCCGGCGACCCGTATCTCGAAGGCCTGAGCATCGGCGGCACCGGCGGTTCCCGGCTCCCGCGGGTTCTGATCCATGATCTCAACTCGACTTCTCGCGCTCGGTGCGTCCTCGGCTGCTGATCGCATCATCGTCGACCACAGCTGAAGCAAGCCTGGTGCGGAACCAGCGACTCGGCGTCGTCCGTGGTGGATGAAGACCACGGCCTCGCCATGCGGCTCACGCGGTCAGCTCGCTTGCGAAGTACTTGAGCGCTGTTGCGGTCTTGGTCTGCTGGTCACCCGAGATCTCCAGTCCGCGCCCGACCAGGAATGCCTTGAGCTCCGCGGCGACCTGGAAGGCGTTCACGGGTGCGCATCTGGAGGAGAGCTCGAGGATTCGCGTGCCATCCGGGTAGAACCACAGCTCGGCGACCAGCCGGCCGGCGTACTCCTCTGGTCTCAGCTTCTGCTTCAGGACGGTGATCGGGCCAAGGCGCACCAGATCATCGAGCTCGAAGTCCGGGGCGTTGGCCCGGAAGAAGCTCTGCTGCTGCTTCGTGTAGAGCTTGTGGATCGCGCGCGTGCCCGCGGCGACCTCCTTGACGTCGGTCCGGCCAAGGGTCGCCTTCATCGAGGCCGAGCAGACGAAGCCGCCTGGCATCGCATCGACCTCCACGGTGAGGCTCTTGGACTTTCGCGCCGTCGAGAGCTCTGCCGGGACAACCGGCCGCACCTTGATGACGGAGTCGTCGTTCCGTCCTTGGATCCGACGGGCGCGGACGACGACCCCGCGTTGGTTGAGTGCCAGGTCAGCAGTGTCGAAGAAGAACACCTGCCGGATCTGGGCATCCAGCGGATCCAGCTCCAGGGCGGTCACCGCCAGAGGCCGTTCAGCGTTCGGTACCGTCATCTTGAGCTCGACGCTGTCGGCCTGCTTGGTCAGCTCGAGCAGCTCACCGAGCTGCTCGGCGGAGAGCAGTCCCGGTGGCTGAGTGCTTGTGGACATGGTCGATCACGTTTCCACCCCGAGAAGGCCGGGGCATCACCCCGGCCGGACGACTGGGTCCAGGAACAGCGCGATGACGATCTCGCTGACGCGGGGGCCGGTCAGGGGGCCATGGCCTTCGCCTTGAGGGCGGCGAACTCGTCCTGGGTGATGGTCCCGGCATCGAGCAGCCGCTGGGCCTTGGCGATCTCCTCGGCGGGAGACGCGCCGGCGACCGAGCGAATGTAGTCGTCCTGTGCCGCCCGGACGTGTTCGACTGCCTCGTTCTGCCGCTCCGCCATCCCCTTACCCCGGACGATCAGGTAGATCACGGCGATGAGGAACGGCAAGAAGACGAGACCGATCATCCAGACGGCCTTCATACCACCGGAGACCGACTTGTCCCGGAAGAGGTCGGTGACGATATTGAACAGGATCATCAGGTACGCCACGAAGGCGAAGGACACGATGATGAACCAGATGATGTCCCAGAAGCTCATGTGAGAAGTTCTCCTTCATTCGGGATGAGGCAGAGAATGCTGGCCAGCACCCGAGGTCAGCTCAGCAGCATGGCCCCATGGTTGGCGCTCCGGCAGGAGTTCCCTTCACCCGCAACGGGTGATTGCCAGGACCGCTCAACCGCGGACGCGCCTATAGAAGGTCTGGTGAGCGCGGGCAGCGCGCACCCAGGTGTACCGGGCCGCGAGGGCACGCCCCGCGGTCGGATCAGGTGGAGTGTCCAGGATCTTGCCCAGCGCGAGGGAGATCTCTGCCGCCGTCGTGGCGTAGGCGACGGTCTCGCCGAAGACCTCGCGCAGGACGGGCAGGTCGCGGGCGACGACGGGTACGCCCGCAGCCAGGGCTTCCAGGGCAGCGAGCCCGAACCCTTCCTTGGTCGACACCATCGCGAGGGCGCCGGCCTCGGCGACCAGGGACGGGAGCTCGTCCTCCTCCAGCACTCCGGTGACGACGACGGGCACGTCCAGCTCGCGAGCCCGGGCGTCGAACTCCGCCCGGTAGTCGCGGTAGTCGAAGAGGGTCTCCCCACCGCCGAAGACCAACGTCAGGTCGGCCCGGTCGGGATCGGAGGCGCACAGCGCGGCGTACGCCTCGAGCAGGTCGAGCGATCCCTTGCGTGGCTCGATCCCACCGAGAGCGAGGACGTAGCGGCCGAGCCGCGCCCGCCAGGCCGCCCGCCCGGCAACGTCGGCGGCTCCGGCCGCGAACCGGGCAGCGTCGACGCCGTTGGGGATGACCGTGGGCGTGAACCCCCATCCGGCCGCGACCTCGTCCGCGACCGACTGCGAGACGCAGACCCGGGCGTACGGCTCGACGACGGCCTTCTCGTGGCAGGCGGCGAGCTGCGGGGTGGTGAAGTGGTCGAGGTGGTGGATGGTGCGGACGCAGGGCAGGGCGGCGTTGGCGCTGATGCAGTCCTGGGCGTGCACGATGTCGTAGCCGTCCCGCTGCTGCGCGAAGGCGGTACGCAGCACGTCGATGGAGCGTACGATCCGCTCCCCCACCGACTCCTCGTCGTCGGCCTCGAACGGCACCGCGTGGACCGTGACGGCGGGGTCGACCGGCCGGAAGAACGCGGTGTCGCCGTGGCGGCCCAGGGTCCAGACATGGACGTCCTCGCCGAGCGCAGCCAGCGCCTCGGCCAGCGCCAGCGTGTGCACGACCCCGCCGCGGGGCCGCGTGGAGTACGTCAGCAGCGCGATCCTCATCGCGAGGTCCCCGGGAACGTGTAGGCCGTCGGGGTCAGCTCCTTGAGGTGGTGGAGGACCCGCCGGGACCGGGCGATCTCCGCCTCGACGTCGATCTCCGCGACGGCGAGGCCGCCCTTGGAGGTCGTGCGGGCCAGGATCTCGCCGCCGGGGCCGACCACCTTGGCCTGTCCCAGGAACCGCAGCCCGCCCATGACCCCGGTCTGGTTGGACGAGACCCACACGACCTGGTTCTCGGCGGCCCGGGCCTGGTCGTAGAGGTCGAAGAGCCGTGACTGGCGGTCCTGCGGGAGCCGCGAGGCGCGGTCGGTCACCGATGCCGGCCACGCGGAAAGACAGGCGATCACCGAGGCGCCGTCGAGCGCGAGGGTGCGAGCCGCCTCCGGGAAGGTCTTGTCGTAGTCGATGAGCATCCCGAGCCGCCCGACCGGGGTGTCGAAGGCCGCGAACCCCTCCCCCGCCGCGTAGACCAGCGACTCGCCGGCGGGCTGATGCACCTTGCGGTGCCGCCCGAGCACGCCGTCCCCGCTGAGACAGACGGCGGAGTTGTAGAGCCGCGCCTGACCCTCGACGACGACCTCCTCGGCGTAGCCGAGGCAGATCACCATCTCACCGGCCATCGCGATCATCCGGCCGATCTCGAAGGAGTCCTCGTGCAGGGCCGGCGGCAACGCGTGCGGGTCGGGGTGACGCAGGTCGGAGAGGTAGCCACCGAGGGTCGCGTCGGGCAGCACCAGAAGGCGTACGTCGTTGCGCCGGGCGTCCTCGACGATCCCCTCGAGCTTGGCGACCGCGCGCGGCAGATCGCGTCCGAAGTGGGCCGCGACCGCCCCGATGCGTACCTTCGACATGCTCCTCAACCTATCCGTCCTCGATGCTGGGTGGGCGATGCCTCAGGCGACCGCCGCCGAGGTGTTCAGCGGGCCGGGTGATCGGCGCCGGGCCAGCTCGGCGGCGGGCTCGACGGTCCGGAGGCCGTTGCCCGTGATGGTGCCCGCGATGTGTTCCGCGTCGGCGGCGATGCCGAGGTAGCGCCCCGAGCCCCAGGTGTGCAGCCAGGGCAGGCCGAGGAAGGAGAGCCCGGGGACCGCGGTGACCCCACGGGTGTGGGTCGGTCGTCCCGTGCCGTCGAAGACGCCGACCCGGACCCAGCGGTAGTCGGGCCGGTAGCCGATCGCCCAGATCACCGTCGAGACTCCAGCCGCGGCGAGGTCGAGAGCGGTGGGATCCGACTCCGGCTCCCAGACCGGGCGATAGGGCTCCGCCGGTGGGACGTCGAGGCCGCGCGAGGCGACGTGGGCGTCGATGTCGCGGCAGATCGAGCGGTAGACGTCGTCGGCCGAGCCGAGCGCATCTCGCAGCGTCGGCTCGAGCACGAGATCGGCGCCTGCCCCGGAGGCGAGCCGGCCGTAGAGCCGCATGCCCTCGGCCGCGAACTGACGCAGGTCGATGTCGCGTCCGCCGTCGCGGCCGGTGACGTAGTGGTTGGTCTTCTCCCGTGCGGCCAGGCCGCCGGGATAGCTCGTGACCGGGGTGTCGTAGAGGCCCATCTCGGCCAGCCAGGTCATGCAGTCGCGGCCGCGGTGGAACCGGGCGACCCGTGGCGCGTCGCCGATCGCGAGATGCACCTGGCGTCCTTCCAGGTGCAGGTCTTCGGCGATCTGTGCCCCGGACTGGCCCGAGCCGACCACCAGCACCGCGCCCGGGCGAAGCCGCGAGGCGCTCTTGTAGTCGGCCGAGTGCAGCTGGTCGATGGCGGGGTCGAGCGCGGGCGCCCAGGCCGGGACGACCGGTACGTGGTAGCCGCCGGTGGCGACCACGACGTGCTCGACCTCCCAGGACTCGGCGCCGTCGGGGCCCTCGGCCTCGACCAGGAACCCGCCTCCCGCGCGCTGAGTCAGGGACGTCACCCGGGTGTGTTCGCGCAGCGGCGGACCGAAGGTCGGCGCGTAGCCGGCGAGCCAGTCCACCACCTCGTCGCGGGTCATGAAGCCGTCCGGGTCTGGCCCGGCGTACTCGTAGCCGGGCAGGCGGCAGTGCCAGTTGGGCGTCACGAGGGTGAAGTTGTCCCAGCGGGTGTCGGCCCACTCGTGGCCGGCGGTGCCCGCCTCGAGGACCACATGGTCCACGCCGTCACGGACGAGGAACCAGCTCGCGGCCAGGCCGGCCTGCCCGCCGCCGACGATCGCGACGGTGGTGCGGTGGGTGGTCATCGGAACTCCTGCGGGTTCGAGGTGACGGGGAGGGGCGGATGCATGGCGAGGACGGTGACCCGCTGGTCGGATGCGTACGTCGCGGCGGAGGCCCGCAGCTGCTCGGAGGTCGCCATCGCGCTGGTGCAGGCGAAGCCGAACTTCGCCCGCACCCGCTCCGAGGCGGTGGCCAGGGCGGTGAGGCTGCGGTCGAGGAAGTCCTCGACGGCGTACGTCCGGCCGGTCACCAGATGGTCGTGCACCACCAGCGAGGGTGAGTAGCAGTCCTCGACCCTGCCGTCGGGCCAGCGAACGGTGAAGGTCATCTCAGGCATGACCCTCACCCACCGAGGAGAGCGGCTCGGCGGTCGCCAGCGCCGAGGGGTACGCCTCGGGCCGGCGGTCACGGAGATGGAACATCGCCCGGCGCGCCGTCGCCAGAGCGCTGGGCACGTCGAGCTCGGCCACCGCCATTCCGGCCGCGACGCCGGTGGTCGCCAAGACGTCGCCTCCCGGCCCGACCACCTTCGCGTTGGCGACGAAACGGAGCTTGCCGAAGGTCCCGTGCTGGTTGGAGGCCAGCCAGACCACCTGGTTCTCGAGCGCCCGGGCGGCGTCGAAGAGGTTGAACCGCTTCGTCCACCGGTCGTCCTCGATCGAGGCGCTGGTGGCGGTGCGTGAGGCCGGCCAGGCGGAGATGCAGGCGATGACCTCGGCGCCGTCGACGGCCAGCGCCCGCGCTCCCTCGGGGAACGCCTTGTCGTAGCAGATCATGGTGCCGATCCGGCCGGCCGGCGTGTCCACGCAGCCGAACCCGTCCCCGGCCGCGTAGTAGAGGTTCTCGCCGAGCGGCTGGTGCACCTTGCGGTGGGCGCCCAGCACTCCGTCGCCGGTGACGACGGCGGCGGTGTTGTAGCGGTCCGCACCGTCGGACTCGCACAGACCCACGACCACGGTCATGTCCCCAGCCAGCTCGGCGACCCGCCGGAGCTCGGGGCCGTCGATGTCCATCACGGGCGGGAGGTCCTCGGGCGTCTCGTCGTGGCTGCCGTCGCGACCCGCCCCGAGCACGGAGAGGTAGCCGCCGAGGCAGGCCTCGGGAAGGGCGAGCAGACCGACGCCGGCCTGTCGGGCGTCCTCGATGAGGCCGCCGATCTGGGCGAGGTTCTGGTCCACGTCCCGGCCGAAGCCGGCGCAGACGGCGGCCACGGCGGTGCCGCGCCGGGTGTTGGGCTGGGTGTTGGGCTGGGTGCTGGTGGTCATGTCGCTGGTCCTAGTCCGGTGACGGTGTGGTCGATGGCGTCGGTGACGGTGCCGTCCGGCCAGCGCAGGCCGACGCCTGTGCCGGGGACGAGCTCGCCGCAGACGACGGAGGAGACGAAGCCGGGCAGCTCGGGCCGCACCTCGGTGCGGCCGGGCGCCTCCGCGGTGAGCATCGCGAAGCCCGGGAAGCAGGTGAGCCAGTCCGCGGTCGAGGCGGCGGGCGGGGTGGGGACGGCGCCGACGTCGATGATCGCGCGGCAGCCGCTGGCCTCGGCCAGCATCCCCGCGGTGCCGACCGTTCCGGCCATGCTGACGTCCTTGGCCGCCGTCGGCGCGAGCGAGGGCACGACACCGGACAGCGCCCGCAGCTCGGCCGAGGTGCGGTGTGAGGACGAGTCCCACTGACGGCCGCGGTAGCCGGGGCGCCACCCTCCGCCCAGGTCCGCGCTCAGCCGGAGGAGATCGCCCGGTGCTCCCCCACCGCCCGGGACCGGCCGCTCGGTGCGTCCCAGAGCGGTCACCGAGAGCGCGGCCGGGACGCCGAGCTGGGTGTGCCCACCGAGGACCGGTACACCCCACGCCCGCGCGGCCTCGGCCAGACCACGCACGATCCGGCGGGCGAAGGAGGCGTCGCGGGCTCCGATGGCATCGAGCAGCCCGACCGGCGCCGCGCCCATCGCGGAGAGGTCGTTGACGTTGACGAGGACCGCGCACCACCCGGCCCACTCCGGGTCGCGCTCGACCATCGAGGGAAGGATCGCGTCGCAGGCCGCGACCAGGTCGCTTCCCGGGACCGGAGCCCCGTCGTCACCCCGGAATCCAGGGGTCGACTGCCCCACCAGGGCACCGACCAGGTCGCCCAGCGGCGCCTTGGTCGCCTCGGACAGCTGCCGGATGCGTCGGACCGGCCACTCCATCACGACATGGGTCATGTCGTGGAGGTGGACCCGCTCGCGCGGGATCCAGCCGAGCCTGCGGAACAGCCCCTCGTTCCGGGACTGGACGGTGGCGTCGAAACGGAGCGCACCGGCCTGCTCCGCGGCGGCGCAGGCCGCCCGCACGAGCGCCGCACCGACACCGAGAAGCTGGCGCGCGTCCTGCTTGACCGCCAGCCGGCTCCCCCGCCACCAGCCCACATCGCGGCCATCCGGCTGCGCCGGGTGGAGACGTACGCCGCCCAGGACCTCGCCATCGTCCGAGCGGGCGAGCAGCACGATCCGCCGAGGGTCGTCATCGACGTCATCGACGTCGGAGCCCGCGAAGAGACCCTGCTCGGTGACGAAGACCTCCCGGCGCAGCCGGAGGTACGCCTCCAGGTCGGCCGCGGTCTCGGCCCGGACCACGGTGTAGCCCTCGAGGCTCGGCGAGCGGCGTACGGCACCAGCGAGGATGATGTCGTCGAGGAGCTCGGTCATGCCGACTCCTCGCCACAGGCTCCGAGCGCGGAGCAGGCGCCGCACGACGCGCAGCCG
Source organism: Nocardioides sp. YIM B13467 (assembly GCF_042788075.1). Lineage (NCBI taxonomy): Bacteria > Bacillati > Actinomycetota > Actinomycetes > Propionibacteriales > Nocardioidaceae > Nocardioides > Nocardioides sp. YIM B13467. Next base: position 2,430,117 of record NZ_JBHZPJ010000046.1, on the reverse strand, counting down.
GCGGCCTGGTCCGCGCCGGCCATTCCGGCCCGGCGCAGGAGCGCGGCGACCCGGGAGGTGACCCGGTAGACGTCGGCGTGCGGCGGCGCCTCGATGCCGTCGACGTCCTTGGCGAGGGTGCCGGCCAGCGGGCGGTAGGGCACGACGAAGGGATAGACCCCCATGGCGATGAGCTCCTCGCAGCCGGCGACCAGCTCGTCGGGATCCTCGCCGAGACCGACCAGGAGGTAGGTCGAGACCTGGTTCCAGCCGAACACCCGGACCGCCTCGGCCCAGGCCGCCCGGTATTCACTCATCGGCACCGCGCCCTTGCCCGGCATCCAGCGAAGCCGGGCCGACTCGTCGAGCGACTCGACATGGATGCCGATCGAGCGGGCACCGGCGTCGTACAGCTCCTGGATCGAGGCGAGGTCTCCAGGCGGCTCGCACTGCACCTGGATGGGGAGGTCGGGCACCGCCTCGCGCACCGCGCGCACGCAGCGGGCCAGATGGGTCGCCCCACGGTCACGGCCCCGGGAGGTCCCGGTGGTCATGACCATCTGGGTGACCCCGTCGAGCTCGACCGCGGCCTTGGCGACCTCGGCGAGCTGGGCGGGCTGCTTGACCGCGATCGTGGAGCCCTGGCGCAGCGACTCCTCGATCGCGCAGAACCGGCAGCGGTCATCCACCGCGTAGCGCGCACAGGTCTGCACGACGGTGGTGGCGAGCACGTTGGCCGAGTGCAGCCGGGCGATCTTGTCGTAGCCGACGCCGTCGGCGGTCACCAGGTCGTAGAAGCGGGGCCGGGCGACGGCCTCGACCCCGAGACCGGTGTCGGCGCCGTCGAGGAGCAGCTTGCCGCCGCGTACGGAATAGGGGCTGCGGGGGTTCAGCGGGATGGCCGCGCCGACCCCGTCCAGGAGGACGTGGCCGTCATCGCTCGGCCCGGCACCCGAACGGCGGGCGACGGGAGCGTCGAGCAGGCGGATCCCCTGGATGGCGACGTCGACGCGGGTGCTGGACGAGATCGGCGAGGTCATGGCCCGGCCCTCAGAGGTTGTAGGTCGAGTTGATGATGGCGCCCTTGCGGGCGTAGTGGATCAGCGCGTCCTGGACGTCGAGCGGGTGCGAGGGCACGACACCCTCGATCAGATCCTCTTCGCGCAGGCCGTGGAGTCCCATCCCGAAGCGGCAGCAGAAGACGGTGCCGCCCTCCTTGATGAACGTCTCGATGGCACCGTTGGTGTTGAGCTCTCCGGGGAACCCGGCGTCGCCCATCGTCGGGAAGCCACGGGAGGCCATGCACGCCAGCGTCCCCGGACCGTAGAAGTAGATGGCGGACTCGAAGCCCTTGCGCAGCGCTCGAGTCGCCTGCAGGACGGCGACGAAGCTGACGGAGGACTCGTGCGGGATGCCGTGCACGAGGGTGAAGTACGTCTCCCCGGCCTCGGCCTGGTAGTCGGGGAAGATCTTGGTCGAGCCGTAGATGTTGGTGCCCGGCTGCTGCGAGGGGTGCGGGATCTCGCCGAGCGACTTGGCCATGTTCTCGGCGATCTGGGCGTCGATGTCAGCGGTGTCAGTGGTCACTGGGTTCTCCAAAGGGGTGGAAGAGGCGATGCGGGAGGGGCGAGCTCGTCGTCCTTGACGAGTGGCCGGCAGTCGAGCTGCCGGTCTCAGCCGTAGAGGGCTGAGAAGTTGTGGTGGAAGAAGGCGTCGGCGAGCTCGCCGTCACCGGCCGCGGCGGCCAGCCGGGCATGCTCGCCGGCGAAGTCGCCCCAGGGCGCGTCGGTGGCGAAGAGGATGCGGTCGTGGCCGACGCCGCGGCGCTCGATCTCCTGGACCAGCCAGGCCGGCGCGAAGCCGATCGCCCAGCTGGTGTCGGTGTAGACCTGCATCCCGGCCTCGATCCAGTCGAAGAGCCGGCCACCGATGAGCTTCATGTGGCCGCTCATCCCGCCGCCGAGGTGCACGAGATGGAGGCGTACGTCCAGGGCATAGCGCTCCACGAGCGCGCCGATCTGGTCGACGTCGGAGGCGGCGCCGGGCGAGGTGTGCACGTGCACGGTCAGATCGTGCTCACGGGCGGCGGCGAAGACCTTGTCGAGCTGCTCGAGGCACTCCGGGTCGGTGGGATGGCCACCGAGCAGGAAGCTGGTCTTGAGCGCGGCCACGCCCTCCTCGCCGGCGAGGGCGAGGGCCCTGTCGTTGCGGGCCGAGTCGGTGGCCTTGGGCGAGACCCACAGGCCGCACCGGATCCGGTCGTCGCTCTGGGCGGCCTCGATCGCCAGGGAGTTGAGGGCGAAGGCGGCGTCGGGGTCGGGCACGCCGTAGTTCGGCAGCACCAGCGCCCGCTCGATCCGATCGGCGTCGAGGTCGGCGACGAGCTCCTTCACGGTGCCGCGCGCGGTGACGTCGGCGGTGATCGCCGGGCCGCCGTAGAACGGGTACGCCGGCAGCCGGCCGATGTGGCGGTGGGCGTCGTGGAGGGGCTTGTTCATGGCATCAAGCCTTCGACCCTGTCGTTTCGGACTGGTTACGCCTGGAATACGAAGCCCGTTTCGGTTCGTAAGTTCGAGGTAACTCGCCTCACCCGAGTCAGGTGAGGCGGCCCCGGGCCGGCGACGTTGCGATGGTGCGGTGCTGACCTGGCTGCGCGAGCGGATACCGCTTCCTCGCCATCTCTTCGATCGGCGTACGGTCCGACGCGATGCCGCTGCCGGTGCCGTGCTCGGCATCGAGTCGGTCCCGGACGGGCTCGCCAGCGGTCTCCTCGCGGGGGTGAACCCGGTGGCGGGGCTCTACGGCTACCTGTTCGGGCTCGCCGGCGGGGCGCTGTTCACCGGGACCGCCGCGATGGCGATCCAGGGCACGGGCGCGATGGCCATCATCGTCGCCGACGTCGACCTCGACGCCTACGACGATCCGGTGCGAGCGCTGGCCACCCTGTCGATCCTCACCGGCGTCGTCATGATCGTCGCCGGCGCGCTCGGCCTGGGCCGGCTGCTGCGGTTCGTGTCCAAGTCGGTGATGACCGGGTTCATCTCCGCGGTCGGGATCAGCATCGTGCTCGGCCAGCTCGACAACTTCACCGGCTACGACTCCCAGGGAAGCAACCGCGTCACCGCAGCGCTGGACCTGCTCCTCCACCTTCGCGGGATCGACCTCGCGTCCCTGGTGGTCGGCCTGACCACCGTCGCCGGCATCCTCGTCCTGCAGCGCACGCGCCTGGGCGCCACCGGACTGGTGGTGGCCGTCGCCGCGGGCTCCGCGCTGGCTGCCCTGCTCAACACGCTGGGAAGCGACACCGTGGCGCTCGTCGCCGACGTCGCCGAGGTCCCCGGCTCGCTGCCCCTTCCGGTGTTCCCCGACCTGTCGGCCACGCTCGACCTCCTCCTCCCCGCCGCCGCGCTCGCCTTCGTCGGACTGGTCCAGGGCGCCGGGGTCTCGGCGGGCTTCCCGAACCCGGACGGCACCACCCGTCCCTCACGCGACTTCATCGGCCAGGGAGCNGACGTCTCGGCCGGCGCGGGTGACCTTTCGGCGGTCAGGCCTCGCGAACCACATCCATGGTGCGGTCGCCGAACTTGACCTTGTCGCCGTCTACGAGAGCCGCGGGGCGGCGGGCGCCGAGGGCTCGCGCGGCACCCTGGCGGATCAGGGTGGTGCCGTTGGTGGAGCCGCGGTCCATGACCACGAGGGTGCCGTCGGCCGCGATCTGGAACTGGGCGTGGGTCTTGGACAGGGACATGTCGCTCGAGGAGAGGGCCACCCGGTGGGCGACCTCCTCGCCCGGACGCGGCTCAGGGCCGCGGCCGACGATGGCGAGACCCTCGACCACGAAGCTCTGGCCGGTGTCGAAGGTGACCCGCCAGCGAGCCGTCGCCGCGGGCTGCGGAGCAGGCACGGGAGGCGGCGGAGGGGCAGGCTGAGCCGCCGCTTGCGGTGCCGAAGGGACCGGCGGGGCGGGCGGAGCAGGCGGCGTGGGCGTCGGTGGCACGGGGGCCGGCGGCGCCTGACGGGCGATCGGTGCCGGGACCAGAGTCGGGGCCGCCTGAGCCTCGGCCGCGGCCTGAGCCGCGCTCTGGGTCGGGGCGGCGGGAGTCTGCGGCCGCTCGGCCGGCTCCGGGGTCGCCTCGGCCTGCTTCAGGCGCATGGTGGTCAGGTTGACGATGCGGCGAGGCGCCGGGGCCTCTTCCTCGGTCTCGACGACCGCCGGAGGACGTACGTCGACCACGACCGAGCCCGCACGGCGGTCATGCCATCCCTGGCGCCGGCCACGGTCGTCCATCGCGGCGACCCAGGCGAAGGTGGCGGTGCCGATGCCGAGCGTCGGGATGGTGCAGAGACCGAGCAGGGCCTGGCGTACGAACGCCTTGCCGACGCCGATGGGACGGCCCGCGGCTCCGGAGTCGTCGCTGACCACGCGGAGCCCGAGGGCCATCTTCCCGGGGGTCTTGCCCCCGGAGCCGGTGAGTACGGTGCCGACCAGCCAGACCCCCAGCACCACACTGGCGATCAGGCCGACGCCGGGGAGCGGGTTGTCGTTGCGGAAGAAGATCAGCCAGGCGGCGAACCCGGCCGCGGCGAAGATCGCCCAGGCGATCACCCGGTCGATGGCGAAGGCGTAGAACCGACGGTCCGGCTCCGCGATCGCTGCCTCTGCAGCCGGAGCCTGGAAGCCGGCCACGCTCATGCCGCCGCCTCCAAGGGGGCCGGCGACATGAGCGAGAGCCGCTCGATCATGGGTTGGTCACCCGGATGGTCAGACTGTCACCGAGGTCGATGACAGCACCCGGCATGAGCTGGACGGGTACGCCGGGACGCAGGTCCTCCGGGCCGAGACCGGGCTGGACCAGCACGGTGCCGTTGGTCGAGCCGAGGTCGGTGACCACCGCTGCGCCGTGGTCGACCCCGGCACCGGGACGGATCTCGCAGTGGGTCGAGGAGATCTCCTGGTGCGGGCTCGGCACGGTCACCAGCATCGGCTGCTCGGTGGGCGTGAACCGGCTCGCCTCGGGGGCGCGGCCGACCAGGACGACCCGGTCGACCTCGACGCGGTCGCCGCTGGAGAACTCCAGGCGTGCGACCGGGTAGGCGGTCACCTTCGGGGCCTCGGGCTGGCCGGGGATCCCGGCGAGACCGGCGTTGAGGTCCTCGCCGACGCCGATGCGGGTCAGACCGTCGTGGTCGTCCTCATCGGGGTTGGGCTCCTCCCAGACCGGCTCGTCGTGGGTCTCGGGGATCGGCGCCACGGGCGGAGCCGGCGGCGCGGGCGGGGCCGGGAACGCCGGAGGGGCCGGGGGTGCCGGAGGGATGTCGGTCACCGGAGCGTCGACAGGCGGGCCGTCGAAGGCCGGTGCCTCGATCGGTGCCTCGCTCGGCACGGAGTCGATCAGACCCTCTGCCGGCGCCTCCTCGTAGGGAGCGACCGGAGGCGGCGGAGGCGTCGTCAGCGGCGGCGGAGGCGGCATCGACGGCGGGCCGAAGCCGGGCGCCGGGGCGGACTCGGGCTCGTCGTAGGACTCGGGCCCGTCGTAGGGCTGATCGTCGACGGCCGGAAGGACCTCGGTCTCGGCGTCGGGGGCGACGTCCACGTCGGACACGGGCTCCGGGGAGACAGCGGAGGGACCGAAGGAGGACGCTACGGCAGCGGCGTGCTCGTCGCTGGCGTAGTCGTCCTCGTAGCCGCCGGTAGCGGGCTCCGGGAAGTCCTGGTCGTCGGCGTCCTGGGAGGCGGCCGGCATCTCGAACGCCTCGGTCGGCTCGGTCAGGTTGTCGTGACGCGGCGCCGACGCCTCGCCGGACTCATCGCCACGGTTGACCGAGATCGGCTCGTCCGCCTCGGAGTCCGCGTCGAAGTCGGGCTCCGGGCCGAGGTCTGCCTCCGAGCCGGAATCCGACTCAGCGTCCGCCCCGAGACCGGGCAGGTCACCCGAGACCGGGATCGGCGGCACGACCGAGAGGGAGGGCGGAGCCGCTACCGGCTCGTCCTCGTCGAGACCCTGCTCCTCGGCGGAGTCCAGGTCGTCGGCGGAGTCGGCGTAGCTGTCCTCGGGAAGAGGATCGGTGAGCGGGTCACCCGGGGCCGGCTCGTCGACGCTCTCGTCGGGGCCCTCCTCGACGGCCACCGGGGCAGCGACGAAACCGGCGCGGCTCTCCGGCGAGTCGTCCTGGGCGGACTCCGGAACCGGCGGCGGAACCTCGAGACCCGAGACCCGCAGCAGGCCACCGAGCGCCGTCATCGGCTCTCCGGTCGCGCCCTCCTCGCCGAGCGAGACGGACATCCTGGTGACACCCTCGAGGGTCCGCTCGACCCACGTCTTCGACGACGAGCCGTCGACCTCGACGGTGCCCTCGCCGGCCTCGAACGAGACCACGGACGGGCCGCGCACGACCGTGCGTACGCTGCCGCCGTCAGGCGTCACGTCCCCGGAGATGAGGACGAAGCCCGGCAACGAGCTCAGCCCGGTCGCGACGAGCGCGTCGAGCACCTCGTCGAACCCGGCGCCGTCGTCGACGAGCGCCCACAGCGCGCCCGCGCGGCTCTTCTCCGAGGGCGGGAGCAGCACCGTGGCGCTCTCACCGATGATGCCGAACCACGTGCCCGGCATGTAGGACGTGCTTGCGATGGTTGCTGGCTCACTCATGGCAGCACTCCTAGCTTCTGCTCCATACTCACCCTTTGTTGCTCCGAGTCATACGGGTTCTCCTCGGTCAATCCCATCACATCGACCACGATCGCGGTGGCGTTGTCCCGGCCACCCGCCTCGACCGCGGCGGCGACGAGCTTCTCGGCCGTGTCGCGGGCATCGGTGTCCTCCGCCGCGAGGATGTCGGCGATCTCAGCATCCGAGATCATCCCGCTCACGCCGTCGGAGCACAGCATCAGCCGGGCGCCCACTGGCAGAGTCACCTGGAAGATGTCCGGGACCGCCGGGGCCATCCCGCCCAGCGCCCTGGTCACCACGTTGCGCTCCGGGTGGTGCTCGGCCTGCTCGCGCGTGATCTGCCCCGAGTCGACCAGCTCCTGGACCAGGCTGTGGTCGCGGCTGAGCTGGCTCAGCGTGCCGTCGAAGTATCGGTAGATGCGCGAGTCGCCGACGTTGAGCAGGATCCACAACGGGCTGCTTCCGCCGTCGGCGATCAGAGCTGCGGCGCAGGTCGTGCCGGACTGGTAGTCCGAGGCCCCGCGCGAGCGCTGCTCGAGCGCGAAGGCCACGATCCGGTCCTGTGCCGCTTGGAGGGCCTCGACCATCGCCTGGCTGCCGGACTCGGACACGTAATGGGTGCCGCCGAGCTTGGCGAACTCCTGGATCACCATCTCGCTGGCGATGTCACCACCGTCGTGGCCGCCCATACCGTCCGCGACGACGAAGACCGGTGGCTCGGCCACATGGGAGTCCTCGTTGACCTTCCGCACCTGACCGACATCTGTCGCGGCCCCGTGCGCGATCACTACTTTCCTGGACATCTCGCCCCCTAGGCCTGCCGGGATAGCGTGATGCCGATGGACACAGGCTTCCGCTCTCTCGCAGACCAGTTGCGCTCTTGGCCCACAGAGCGCATCTCACGCCTGCTTCTTGCTCGTCCTGATCTCGCCACGCCGTCCCCTCATGACTCCGGCCAACTCGCCGCCCGAGCAGCCACTCGCACATCCTTGCACTACGCGATGGATGACCTTAACCATCTCGAGCTGATCGTGCTTGATGCCGTTGTCCTCGCGAATCAAACCACCAAAGCCCACTTATCTTCCATGGTGAACGCTGATGTGGACGCCGCGACACGGGCACTTTCTCATCTGGAGGACACCTGCCTGGTGTGGCACTCCCTCGACGGCCTTCGCGCGGTGACCGGTGTCGCGGCCCTGCTGCGGGGCTCGCCCGGCACCTCCGGGTTGCAGCCGTTCGCCGCTGACCAGGAAGAAGTCGTACGCAGCCTGCCGAATGTGTCCGCCGAGGCACGCGCGATGTTGGAGGCCGTCGACGCCGGCGGCGGGCAGGCCTCCTCCTCACGCGCGCGCCCGGGCATATCCGTGGCCGAGGCGGCCGGACCGGCCGAGGAGCTCATCGCCCACGGGCTGCTGGTGTCCTCGGGCGACGGCATGCTGACCCTGCCCGGCGAGGTCGGGCTCGCGCTGCGGGGCGGGCGGACGACGGTCGCCCCCGTGGATGTCCCGCCACCCCTGCCGTCCTCCTCACGGGCGTCCACGCTGGTCGACCGGGCGGCCGCGGGCGCCGCCTTCGAGCTCGTACGCAACCTCGAGCTGCTCCTCGACGCCTGGAGCGCCGCGCCACCCCGGTCGCTGCGCGGCGGGGCGGGGCTGACGGTCCGGGACCTGAAGACGACCGCCGAGCGGCTCCATGTCGCCGAACCGGCCGCGGCGTTGCTGATCGAGGTCGCCTGGGCCTCGGGGCTGCTCGCGCTGGGCACCGACGAGGAGGGCGATCCGTCCTGGATGCCGACCGAGCTCTTCGACCAGTGGCTCCAGCAACCCCTGGCGGCCCGCTGGTCGCACGTCGCCGGCGCCTGGCTGGCCTCGCCGCGCCTACCCGGGCTCGTCGGCCAGCGCGACCCCGCAGGGAAGACCTGGAACGCGCTGGCACCCGACCTGGCCGGGGCCTCGGCCGTGGCGACCAGGCGGCAGACCCTGGGCCTGCTCGCCGCCCTGCCGGACGGTGAGGTCCTCGCCGCCGGAACCGCACCAACTGCCTCGGGCTCCGCTTCGGCCGGACCGGCCGCGATCGTCACCCGCCTCGCCTGGGAGCGGCCGCGCCGGCCGCGCACCCGCACCGAGTCCCGCGAGGCCCTGGTGGACTGGACGCTCACCGAGGCGGAGACCCTCGGGCTCGCCGCGTTCGGGGGGCTGGCTGCGTACGGTCGGCTGCTGGTGGCGGGCGAGGACCCGGTCCCGACCCTGGCCGGGCTGCTGCCGGAGCCCGTCGACCACGTGCTGCTCCAGGGCGACCTGACCGCGGTCGCGCCGGGTCCGCTGGAGCCCGCGCTGGCGCGCACCCTGGCCGTCGTGGCCACGGTGGAGTCGCACGGCGGGGCGACGGTCTACCGGTTCACCAAGGAGTCGGTGCGCCGGGCCATGGACCGCGGCTGGACCGCCACCGAGATCCACGCGTTCCTCACCGCCGCCTCCCGCACCCCCGTCCCGCAGGCGCTGACCTACCTGGTCGACGACACGGCGCGTACGTTCGGGACGGTCCGGGTCGGGTTCGCCGCCGCCTACCTGCGCAGCGACGACGAGGCGGCGCTGGCCGAGCTGCTGGCCCACCCGGCGGCCGAGTCCCTGGGGCTACGGCGGCTGGCGCCGACGGTGGTCGTCAGCACCGTCGCGCTCGACTCGCTCCTCCCCCGGCTGCGCGAGCTGGGTCTGGCCCCGGTCGTCGAGGCACCCGACGGGTCCATCCACGTCGCGCGCCCCGACGCCAAGCGCGCCAAGGCCCGCAACGGCGCGCGCCCGGCCGGCGCCCAGGAGGCCCACCTCGCCGCGCGTGCGACCGCGGTGGCGGCCAGGATCAAGGCGGGCGACGAGACCGCCGCCTCCCGCCCGGCTCCGGCCGAGCCGGCCTCCACCATGGCAATCCTCCACGAGGCCATTGATGCCGGGGAACAGGTCGTGATCTCCTACGTCGACGGCCGGGGCGTCGGCGGCGAGGCGCGCGTCGAGCCGCTGGGGATCGACGGCGGCTCTCTCGCGGCCCGGGTCGAGGACGACGTACGTTCCTTCGCGCTGTCCCGGATCAGGAGCGTGCGCCCGACCCCGCCGTAGGCTGGTCCGGTGAACGACGGCCCCCTGATCGTCCAGTCGGACAAGACGCTGCTGCTCGAGGTCGACCATGCCCGGGCAGGTGAGTGCCGCAAGGCGATCGCGCCGTTCGCCGAGCTGGAGCGGTCACCGGAGCACATCCACACCTACCGGCTGACTCCGTTGGGGCTGTGGAACGCGCGCGCGGCCGGGCACGACGCCGAGCAGGTGGTGGACACCCTGCTCGAGTTCTCCCGCTATCCCGTACCGCACTCCCTGCTAGTCGATGTCGCCGAGACGATGGCCCGCTACGGCCGGCTCCGTCTCGAGAAGAACCCGGTCAACGGGCTGGTGCTGGTCTCCTCCGACCGGGCGGTTCTGGAGGAGGTCATCCGGGCGAAGAAGGTCGCCGGGATGCTGGGCGAACGGCTCGACGAGGACACCGTCGTCGTCCACCCCTCCGAGCGCGGCAACCTCAAGCAGGCGCTGCTCAAGCTCGGCTGGCCGGCCGAGGACTACGCGGGCTACGTCGACGGTGAGGCGCACTCGATCGCGCTGGACAACACCGACTGGACGCTGCGCCCCTACCAGTCGGAGGCGGCCGAGTCGTTCTGGCACGGCGGCTCCGGGGTCGTCGTGCTCCCGTGCGGCGCCGGCAAGACGCTGGTCGGCGCCGCCGCCATGGCGCACGCCCAGGCGACCACGCTGATCCTCGTCACCAACACCGTCTCCGCGCGGCAGTGGAAGGACGAGCTCGTACGCCGCACCTCGCTGACCCCGGACGAGATCGGCGAATACTCGGGGTCGGTCAAGGAGATCCGGCCGGTCACGATCGCCACCTACCAGGTGCTGACCATGCGCCGGAAGGGCGCCTACCCCCACCTGGAGCTGCTCGACGCCCGCGACTGGGGGCTGGTCGTCTACGACGAGGTGCATCTTCTTCCCGCGCCGATCTTCCGGATGACCGCCGACCTGCAGGCCCGCCGCCGGCTCGGCCTGACCGCCACGCTGGTGCGCGAGGACGGGCGCGAGGGCGACGTGTTCTCCCTGATCGGTCCCAAGCGCTACGACGCTCCGTGGAAGGACATCGAGGCGCAGGGCTGGATCGCGCCGGCCGACTGCGTCGAGGTGCGGGTGACGCTGCCAGCCGACGAGCGGCTCGTCTACGCCACCGCGGAGCCCGACGAGCGCTACCGGATCGCCTCGTGCACCCACCACAAGATCGATGTGGTGAAGGAGATCGTCGCCTCCCACGCCGGCAAGCCGACGCTCGTGATCGGGCAGTATCTCGAGCAGCTCGACGAGATCGCCGCCTCGCTCGACGCCCCGGTGATCGAGGGCAAGACGTCGGTCAAGGAGCGACAGCGGCTCTTCAACGCCTTCCGGTCCGGCGAGATCGACCTGCTGGTCGTCTCCAAGGTCGCCAACTTCTCCATCGACCTGCCCTCGGCCGAGGTTGCGATCCAGGTCTCCGGGGCCTACGGCTCGCGTCAGGAGGAGGCCCAGCGGCTCGGCCGGCTGCTGCGTCCCGGCGACGGCAACAAGACCGCGCACTTCTACACGATCGTCTCCCGCGACACCGTCGACGCCGACTTCGCCCAGAACCGCCAGCGCTTCCTGGCCGAGCAGGGCTATGCGTACCGGATCGTCGACGCCGACTCGCTGGACGACCTCACCTCCTGACCTCGCGACCGGACCGCGGTTGAATCGTTCTCCGTGGCCGGATGCGGCCAAGTCGCTGCACGCGGAATGTGACGCACGCCATACTCGGTGAAGCGTTTCAATTCCTCGACCTCAGGAGTCCGCGTGCGCCGACACATCGCCGGGCTGGTCACGGCCACCCTCGCCGTCGTCCTCTCCCCCGCGCTACCCCCACTAGCCGCCAGCGCCGTCCCATCGACCGAGAGCGTGGGCTCCGTCCCCGTCGTCAGCGAGCTGCGTACGAATGCGCTGGTCGACCCGCTCGGCATCGCGACGACCGCCCCCACCCTGGGGTGGCAGCTCGACTCCGAGCGCCGCGGGGTGACCCAGAAGGCGTACCAGATCCGGGTCGCGTCCTCGGAGCGGCGGCTCACCTCGCCCGACGTGTGGGACAGCCGGAAGGTGAGGTCCGGACAGTCCGTCGACGTCCGGTACGCCGGGCCCGCGCTGAAGCCTCGCACGGACTACGTGTGGTCGGTTCGGGTCTGGGACGACGACGGCGTCGCCTCCGCTTGGAGCAAGCCGGCGACCTTCGCCACCGGCCTCGGCAAGGAGGCGTGGACCGCGGACTGGATCGGCGCGGAGACTCCCGAGCTGGGCGCGGAGTGGACCGACTACACGATCGAGTTCACCGCCTCCGACATCGGCGGAGCCCTCGGCGTCTACTTCCGCGGCGAGAGCACCGAGAACGCCTACATGTGGCAGTTCAGCGAGTCCGACGACGCGCTTCGTCCGCACGTCAAGCGCAACGGCGGCTACTCCGTGCTGCCCGCGAAGCCGGTCCCGAGCGGCTTCGACTTCGCCGCGGAGCACGACTACGCGATCACCGTCGCGGGCGACACGATCACGACCACGATCGACGGCCAGCAGCTCGACCAGCGCACCGATGCCACCTTCGCCGGGCCCGGGGTCATGGGCTTCCGCACCAACGGAGCCGAGCACGGGCTGGTCCACGACGTGACCGTCACCAGCGCCGGCGGCACCGCCCTCGTGGACACCGACTTCCCGACCGGCGACCGCACCTTCACCGCCGGCACCGTCACCGCCGACGGGCTCCGGGTCGACAACGCCGGCGGCGAGGCATGGCTGCGCGGCGACGACGCGGTGCCGCTGCTGCGCAAGGAGGTCGACCTGGGCGAGAAGAGAGTCACCCGTGCCCGCGTCTACGCCTCGGCGCGCGGCGTCTACGAGCTCCGCCTCAACGGCAAGCGCGTCGGCGACGCCGAGCTGGCGCCCGGGTGGACGGCGTACGACAAGCGCATCGACTACCAGACCTACGACGTGACCGAGCTGGTGCGCTCGGGATCGAACGTCTTCGGGGCCGAGGTCGCGCCCGGCTGGTACTCCGGCAAGGTCGCGATGTTCGGCACCGACGTCTATGGCACCGACAACTCCGTGATCGCCGAGCTCGTCGTCGACTACTCCGACGGCACCAGCGAGGTCGTACGCACCGACGACACCTGGCGCACCACCGGCGGACCGACCCGCGAGGCCGATCTCCTCGACGGCGAGTGGTACGACGCCCGCCGCGCGGCAGAGGTCGAAGGCTGGGACCGGGCCGGGTACGACGACCAGGACTGGGCCGCCGTCGCAGTCAGGGACGAGCCGACCGACGTGCTCGAGCCGCAGACGGCCGTCGACGTACGCGTCACCGAGGAGCTCGAGACAGCCAAGCGGATCGACTCGCCCACCGATGGTGTCTACCTCTACGACCTCGGCCAGAACATGGTCGGCCACGTCCGTCTCACCCTGCAGGGCGAGAAGGGTCAGACGGCGACCATCCGCCACGGCGAGGTGCTCAACCCGGACGGCACCCTCTACACCGCCAACCTCCGCAGCGCGAAGGCCACCGACACCTACACCTTCGGGTCGGACGAGCCGGAGACGTACGAGCCGTCCTTCACCTTCCACGGCTTCCGCTACGTCGAGATCTCCGGGCTGGACGAGGCGCCCGATGCCTCCGACATCGTGGGCGTCGTGGTCGGCACCGACGGCGACCTGGCCAGCACGCTGGACACCAGCTCGGCCCTGGTCGACCAACTGCAGAGCAACATCGTGTGGGGCATGCGCGGCAACTTCCTCTCCATCCCGACCGACACTCCGGCTCGCGACGAGCGGATGGGGTGGACCGGCGACATCAACGTGTTCGCCCGGACGGCGGTCTACAACATGGACTCCGAGTCGTTCCTGACCAAGTGGCTGCAGGACCTGCGCGACACCCAACGGCCCAACGGATCGCTGCCCGGCGTAGCCCCGGTCGTCCCGGGCCGCTTCGACGGCGGCTACGAGTCGGCCGGCTGGATGGACGCGGGCGTGCACGTGCCCTGGACGCTGTGGCAGGCCTACGGCGACACCGGCGTCATCACCGAGAACTACGACATGATGAAGCGCTACGTCGACTTCCTCGACGCCGACTCGAACGGACACATCCGCTCCGCCGGCGGCTACCTGGACTGGCTCAACCTCGACGACCCGACACCCGCGGACGTCCTGGACACCGCCTTCGTCGCGAAGAGCACCCGGGAGTTCGCGCAGATGGCGAAGGCCATCGGCAGGGACGCCGACGCCGCTGCCTACCAGGCGCGCTACGAGGCCATCCGGGCTGCGTACCAGCAGGCGTTCATCGCGGCCGACGGCTCCGTCAAGGGCGACAGCCAGACGGCGTACATCCTCACCCTGACCAACGACCTCGAGCCCGAGGACCGGCGCGACGCGGTCTACGACCAGTTCGTGCAGACGCTCGAGCGGCGTGACTACCACCTCTCGACCGGGTTCCTCGGCGTCGACGGGCTGCTGCCGGCACTGACCAAGGCCGGGCGCACCGACATCGCCTACCGGCTGCTGCAGCACGAGGACTACCCGTCGTGGGGCTACGAGATCGGCAAGGGCGCCACCACGATCTGGGAGCGCTGGAACTCGATCAACCCGGACGGCACGTTCAACGACGTGGGCATGAACTCCTTCAACCACTACGCCTACGGCGCCGTCGGCGAGTGGATGTATCGCACCATGGCCGGCGTCTCGGCCGCCGAGCCCGGCTACCGCAAGATCACGATCGCGCCCGAGCCCGGAGACGGCGTCGACGACGTCGACTACAGCCTGCAGACCCCTTACGGCACCGTACGCAGCGCGTGGGCGACCGGCGACGGGCCGATGACCCTCGACGTGACCGTCCCGGCCAACACGACCGCCGAGGTGCGGATCCCCGCTGCCAACCGGTGGGCGGTGACCGAGGGCGGCTCGCCGATCGAGGACTCGGAGCACGTCGAGTTCGTGCGTGAGGACGAGGACGTGGTCGTTCTCGAGGTCGGATCCGGCGACTACAGCTTCGCGGTCGCCCCCGCCCTCGGGGACCTCGGCGCCGCTCGGGCGGAGGCTTCCGCGACAGCTGCGCAGGTCTCCTCCCTGAGCCTCGCCGGCCCGGCCGGCAGGGCCGCCAAGCGCGACCTCTCGAAGCGGACCGCCCTCCTGCGCGACCAGATCGACAGGGCATGGGACCTCGCCGCTGGTGACGCCGAGGAGGAGCGGGTCGCCGAGGCGGTCCATCGTGCCCTCGCGGCGGCCGCGAACCTGGATCGCGCCGTACAGATGTACGCCGAGAACGGCATGCTCACCGAAGCGACCGCGGCGGGTCTGCGCGATCGGCTGACGGCGATCGAGAAGAGTCTCTCGCGCACTTCGGCCCGGCTGGTCGGGGCCGTCGCCGTCCTGCAGGTGCCCGACGAGGAGGTCCTCCCCGGCGATGTGGTCGAGGTGTCTGTGCGGGTCGACAACTCGGGCAAGCAGTCACTGCAGGAGGTGACCTCGTCGCTCGAGGTGCCGGACGGATGGACCGCCGAGCCGGTCGGTGCGCCCGCCGGCACCGTGCCCGCCGGCGGACAGGTCGAGCACGACTATGAGGTCACGGTGCCGGAAGATGCCGCCGTGGGTCCCACGGAGCTCAGCGGTGAGCTGTCCTACAGCCGCTCGGGTGGCACCGCCAGGCTCCCGGTGGGAGGCACCCTGATGGTCGGACCCGGAGTGCAGATCACCGCGACGTCGAGCGCCCCGGCATCGGTCGACGGCGGACAGACCGCGACCATCACCGCCACGCTGCACAACCGCAGCGACGTCACCCAGAGCGGCGAGCTGTCACTGACCGGTCCCGCCGGCTGGTCGGCGGAGCCGGTGGGCTACGAGATCCCGACCGGTCAGGACGCCGATGTGGACGTCGAGGTCGTGGTGCCGCAGACGGTCGTCGCCGGCCCGGTGTCCCTGACCTTGGCGACCGGAGCGACGCCGGCGGAGCAGGCGGCGGCCACCGTGACCGTCGGACTCGCGGCACCACCGTCGGAGTCGACCGACCACATCGACCTCGGCGAGGCCACCTCGGAGACGGCGCACGGACTGACCGCCTCCGAGCGATCGGGGACCAATCAGGAGGCCGGACTGACCCGCCGCTACACGCACTCCTCCTACCCAGGTGGCTGGTTCGAGTTCGACGCCGCGGTGCCGACGGACCGATCGTTCGTGGTCCGCATCGTCGAGACGTTCGACGGCGCACGACGCAAGACCTACGACGTCGAGCTCGACGGTCAGGTCGCACACAGCGTCGACCTGACCCGCGCCAGTGGCGGGCAGGGCACGATGACCCACCAGTTCCTGGTGGAGCCGTCGGCGCAGGCCGCGGACGGCTCGGTGCGGATCCGGTTCCGGGACACCGGCGCCGACTACGACCCGTCGGTCGCCGACGTCTGGGTGGTGCCGGTGGCATGAGCCTCACCCGAGCGCAACGACGCGCAGCTGGTGAGGTGGTGGACAGTTCTGCACCCATTGATCCCGGCACTCCCGGCACAACAGGTAGGTGTGGGTGCACCGGTCGTCGGGACAGAGCACGGTCACCGCGTACGCCGCCACCTCGCCACAAGGCTCTGCGTCGCTGTCCGGGCTGCCACAGCTGCACTCGCAGGCAGGCCGCTCGCCGAGCTCCTCCTCGAGCCGCTCGATCTCCTCATCGATGGTCGTGCTGATGGTCATGACATCTCCTCCGTCTGGATCGGATGTCGTCCTCACCACCACCTAAACAGAGACCACCGACAGTTCTGCCTCATGGATCGTGGTCTCGAAGCCGAGATCGGGCCGTGAGCCGCCGACCGGGGTCAGCTGCACGACGACCCCGGTCGCGACGTCCAGCGCGACGTCGTACGCCTCGGGGTAGACCGTCCCCGCGGACGGCTCCCAACCCGGGTCGCCGTCGCCGTACTCGTAGCGGTCGGAGACCCAGGACCACAGCAGCGGACAGCAACCGCACCGCGGCTCGTACCCGTCCCCGGGCACCGCTCTCGCCCACCAGGTCTCCCGACCCGCTCGCTCCTCCGAACGCAGGTCGCTCAGCACGACGTCGGCGGAGAGCTCCTCGGGATCGAGCATCGACACGAAGAAGTAGTTGTTCCACATCGGGTCGTCGATGTCGTGGGTGTAGGCCCGCGACCGGCTCTCCACGAGACCGTCGGCGCGCAGGACCGGCTCCGGATCGAACACCGGAGCCTCACCCCTGATCACGCGATCACCGGTGGCATCGTGCACGCGGAGCCAGCCAGGTCTGCGCAACCAGCACTCGATGTCGCCGTCGTCCAGCGTCCGCCAGGTGAAGCGCAGAGCGGAGAAGCGCCACGGCGACGATCGGGCGAGCGCCCGGAAGGTGTCCTCGGTCAGCGGGATCTCAGCTTCCATCGGACCCACCCTCGTCCAGCCAGCGGCCGTTCCGCATCAGGTGGCGTCCCTCGAGCTCGTTCGACTCGCGCCACGCCTGGATCTTCGTCGGCCGGACGCGGATCAGACTGTCCGCCCAGCTGCTCGGGTCACCGCCCTGCTTCTCGGCGTAGATCTCCAGGACCCGCTTCGGCGTACGCTCCATCGGCTCGACCTCGGCACGACCGTCGATGATCACGACGTCGCGCAGCTCGCCGAGCGCCAGGCGTACGACCGGGGAGGCGGTGAGGTTGCGCTGGGTGCGCGCCCCGCCCATGCTCGCGATCCAGATCTCGCCCTCCCACCACACGAACGAGATCGGCACCAGCCACGGCTGGTCGTCGTGCGCGGACGCGATCCACAGGTCGATGTCGTTCTCCAGACGGGCGCGGGTGTCGGAGAGTCTCTGGGCGAGGGAGCGAGGGTCGGCGGCCATGGCCGCACCCTAAGCCGCGGTCGCCCCGGCGGCGTAGCGGTTTCCGGATGAGGCTTTGGGGGGAAGATGGGCACATGGAGACCTGGGAGTTCGAGGCCGACCTGTGGCCGTGGAAGGACACGACCGATGCCTGGATCTTCGTGACCGCGCCACCCGAGGTCACCGAGGACATCCGCGAGGCGTCGATCGCGACCGGTCCGCCCCGCGGCTTCGGGTCGGTGAGGGTAGAGGCGCGGATCGGCACGACCACCTGGAGGACGTCGGTCTTCCCAGGCCAGGAGGGCTATGCGCTGCCGATCAAGAAGGACGTACGCCGGCGCGAGGACCTCCAGGTCGGCGACCGTGCGCTCGTCTCGATCACCCTCGTCTGACCTTCGCGAAAATCCCGCGCGGAGCCGGGCACCGGCATGGTTGGCTCGGCCACGATGAGCGCCCGGATGCACGACGACGAGCTGATGATCGACGCGGACCTGGTGCGGTCCCTGCTGAGGCGGGACCTCACCGCGTACGCAGAGCTTCCCCTCCGCCCCCTGGACTCGACCGGGTCGACCAACCGGCTCTTCCGGCTGGGCGAGGAGCATCTCGTACGCCTCCCCCGCCAGCCCCGCGGATCCGCCACGATCACGCAGGAGGCGCGCTGGCTGCCCGGCTTCGCGACCAACCTCGCGGTGGCGACGCCCGAGGTGGTGACGGTCGGCGAGCCAGGCTTCGGCTACCCCGAGCGCTGGAGCGTGGTGCGCTGGCTCGACGGCGAGAAGCCTGCCCCCGGCGCGGGTGACGTCACCGCCGCGGACCTGGCCTCGGTCGTGACCGGGCTCCGCCGGACCGAGGTGCCCCAGGAGGCACTCGATGACCCCGAGCTGCGCTGGTATCGCGGCGAGCCGATCGCCGGCTTCGACGCCGACGTCCGGTCGAAGCTGCGTGAGTGTCGCGAGCTCGCCGATCTCGAGCTGGACCTGGACGCGGTCGAGACCGTCTGGGACGAGGTGATGGCCCTGCCCCCGGCGGAGGCCGGGCCGCACTGGCTCCATGGCGACCTGCTCGCCGAGAACCTCCTCGCCCGCGACGGTCGCCTCACCGCCGTACTCGACTTCGGCGCTCTCTCCGTCGGCGACCCCACCGTCGATCTGATCTGCGCCTGGGAGCTCCTCGACGCCGCCGGCCGCGACGAGTTCCGCAGGATCTTGGACATCGACGACGCCACCTGGCTCCGCAGCCGCGGCTGGGCTCTCTTCATCTCCCTCATGACCTTCCCCTACTACTGGCAGACCATGCCCGTACGCTGCGCCGACCGTCTCGTCATGGCCCGGGCGGTTTTGGCGGGCTGAGCGGGCTTGAGTCCCAGCGTGGGTGGGGCCAATACGGTGTTTGGGTTGGGAGATTTAGAAGCAGGGTGTCTGGGTGGGGTGCCATTTGGCTGTCTTGCGGGCTTCCAGCAGCGGTCTGGGTTTTGTTGGGGATACCTGTCCCTGATTGGGTTCGAATGTTTTGCGTTGTGTGGTAGGCTCGGCGCAGGCGTAAACGTGAAGGCCGACCACCTCGAAAGAGGCGTGCTCTTTCTGCCCGGGAGACAACGGGGGTGGGGTAATCCAGGGGAACCAGGGGCGTGAACGCTGAGCTGCGAGGGTAAGTAATAGCCCGTACTNGAGTAACCGCGCGAAGCGCGGAGTCGGCTCGTCATGACGAGCCGACTCGACCGAAAGTCCGGTCAGGACGCGCCGACTCGGCGTCAGGCCGGTCCCACTACCGCCAGGATCTCGGGACGGGTGAGGATCTCGGCAGCGACCTCACGGCACTCCTCCAGAGTGACCGCGTCGATCCGCGCCAGCACCTCGTCGATCGAGTAGAGCTCGCGGTGGACCAGCTCGGCGCGGCCGATGCGGGACATCCGGGAGGCCGAGTCCTCCAGACCCAGCACGAGGCCGCCACGCAGCTGGCCCTTGCCGAGCTCGAGCTCCTCGGCGGTGATGCCGTCGCGGGCGACGGCGGCCAACTCGGAGCGTACGACATCGAGGACCTCGTCGAGCTTGGCCGGCAGGCAGCCGACCTGGACCCCGAAGAGACCCGTCTCGGCGTGGCTGTAGGCGTAGGAGTAGACCGAGTAGGCCAGGCCCCGGTGTTCGCGGACCTCCTGGAAGAGCCGTGAGGAGGTGGCGCCGCCGACGGCGGTGTTGACCACCTCGAAGGCGAAGCGGCGGTCGTCGCCACGCTGCAGCCCCTCACGGGCCAGGATGACGTTGACCTGCTCCAGCGGACGCTGGGCGCTGACCTCACCGGGAGCGACCTCGAGCGGTGACCCCTCACGCGGAGGCACCGGCGCGGTCGATCCCCGCAGGAAGCCCGAGCCGGAGAACGCCTTCTCCACCATCGCCACGACCTCGTCGTGGTCGACGTTGCCGGCGACCGAGACGACCATCCTGGGCGCGACGTAGTGCGCCTGGTAGAAGTCGTTGATCTCCTCGCGGGTCAGCGCGGCGATCGAGGCCTCCGTGCCGGCGATGCCCCGCCCGAGCGGTGTCTCGGCCCCCCACGCCTGCGCTGAGACGAGGTTGTGGATCACGTCGTCGGGGTCGTCGTCGTGCATCGCGATCTCGTCGAGGATCACGTCACGCTCGGCCTCCACGTCCTCCTCCGTGATCAGCGAGGAGGTCAGCATGTCGCCCACGACGTCGATCGCCAGCGGCAGGTCGACGTCGAGCACCCGCGCGTGGAAGCACGTGTACTCCTTGGCGGTGTAGGCGTTGAACTCCCCGCCGACGCGGTCCATCGAGGAGGAGATCTCCAAGGCCGTACGCGACGGGGTGCCCTTGAACAGCAGGTGCTCGAGGAAGTGCGAGCAGCCGTGCTGACGCGCGGTCTCGTCGCGGGACCCGACGCCGATGAATACGCCGATGGCTGCCGAACGGACCCCGGCCATCTGCTCGGTCACGATCCGCAGGCCCGAGGGATGGACCGTGCGGCGTACGAGCGACGTCACCGCGCCGTTGACCTCGGTCTGCTCGAGGGTGACGGTGGTGCCGGGCTCCTGGTTATAGCCGGAGGACCGGCCGACACCTGCGTGTCGACCGGTCCCCCGTGCCGAAGCGGAGCCAGAGGCAATCCGCTCCGTGGTGCGTGACACCAAGGTCACTCCTCGTCTGCGGCCTCGGTGGCGGTCTCCGCAGGAGTCTCCTCGGAAGGAGCCTCCTCCTCGAGCACCGGGGCCAGCGAGAGCTTGCCGCGGTCGTCGATCTCGGCGATCTCGACCTGGATCTTCTGGCCGACCTCGACGACGTCCTCCACCGACTCGACCCGCTTGCCGCCGTTGAGGGCGCGCAGCTTGGTGATGTGGAGCAGGCCGTCCTTGCCCGGGAGCAGGGCGACGAACGCGCCGAAGTTGGTCGTCTTCACGACCGTGCCGAGGTAGCGCTCGCCGACCTCGGGCATGGTCGGGTTGGCGATCGCGTTGACCGCCGCACGGGCGGCCTCGGCGGCGCCGCCGTCGGTCGCGCCGATGAGCACCGTGCCGTCGTCCTCGATGGAGATCTGGGCGCCGGTGTCGTCCTGGATCTGGTTGATGACCTTGCCCTTGGGCCCGATCAGCTCGCCGATCTTGTCGACGGGGACCTTCACGGTGATGATCCGCGGAGCGGTCGGAGCCATCTCCTCGACGCCGCCGATGGCCTCGTGCATGACGTCCAGGATGGTCGTACGCGCGTCCTTGGCCTGGTTGAGGGCCTGGGCGAGGACCTCGGCCGGGATGCCGTCGAGCTTGGTGTCGAGCTGCAGCGCGGTCACGAACTCCGCGGTGCCGGCGACCTTGAAGTCCATGTCGCCGAAGGCGTCCTCGGCACCGAGGATGTCGGTCAGCGCGACGTACTTCGTCTCGCCGTCGATCTCACCGGAGATCAGACCCATCGCGATGCCGGCGACCGGAGCCTTGAGCGGGACACCGGCGTTGAGCAGCGACATCGTCGAGGCGCAGACCGAGCCCATCGAGGTGGAGCCGTTGGAGCCCATCGCCTCGGAGAGCTGGCGGATCGCGTAGGGGAACTCCTCGCGGCTCGGGAGCACCGGCAGGAGCGCGCGGCGGGCGAGCGCACCATGGCCGACCTCGCGACGCTTGGGCGAGCCCACGCGGCCGGTCTCACCGGTGGAGAACGGCGGGAAGATGTACTTGTGCATGTAGCGACGGTGCTTCTCCGGGGAGAGCGTGTCGAGCTGCTGCTCCATCTTGAGCATGTCGAGGGTGGTGACACCCAGGATCTGGGTCTCGCCGCGCTCGAAGAGCGCCGAGCCGTGGACCCGCGGGATCACGCCGACCTCGGAGTGCAACGGACGGATGTCGGCCAGGCCGCGACCGTCGATGCGGACCTTGTCGCGCAGGACCTGGGTGCGGATGGCCTTCTTGGTGATGGCCTTGTACGCCGCACCGATCTCGCCCTCGCGACCCTCGAACTGGGCGCCGATCTTCTCGAGCAGGGCGACCTTGATCCGATCGCCCTCCTCCTCGCGCTCCAGCTTGGTCAGGACGCGCTCGCGCGAGCCCTTGACGCTGTAGAGGTCGGTGACGTCGGCGCCGACGGTGGCCTCGACGGCCTCGTAGACGTCGTCCTGGTAGTCCAGGAAGACCGGGTAGTCCTGCACCGGCTTGGCGGCCTGCTTGGCCAGCTCGGCCTGAGCCTCGACCAGCTGCTTGATGAACGGCTTGGCGGCGTCCAGACCACCGGCCACGATCGGCTCGGTCGGCGCCTGGGCGCCGGACTGGACCAGGTCCCAGGTCTGCTCGGTGGACTCGGCCTCGACCATCATGATGGCGACGTCGCCGGTGTCGGTGACGCGGCCGGCGACGACCATGTCGAAGACGGCGTTCTCGAGCTGGCTGTGGGTCGGGAAGGCGACCCACTGGCCCTCGATCAGGGCGACGCGCACGCCGCCGACCGGGCCGGAGAACGGCAGGCCGGAGAGCTGGGTCGACATCGACGCGGCGTTGATCGCGAGCACGTCGTAGGGCTGGTCGGGGTCGAGCGCCATGACGGTGATGACGACCTGGACCTCGTTGCGCAGACCCTTCTTGAAGGTCGGGCGCAGCGGGCGGTCGATCAGGCGGCAGGTGAGGATCGCGTCCTCGCCCGGGCGACCCTCGGAGCGGAAGAAGGAGCCGGGGATCTTGCCCGCGGCGTACATCCGCTCCTCGACGTCGATGGTGAGCGGGAAGAAGTCGAAGTGGTCCTTCGGCTGCTTGGAGGCGGTGGTCGCCGAGAGCAGCATCGTCTCGTCGTCGAGGTAGGCGGTCACGGAACCCGCGGCCTGCCGGGCAAGCAGCCCGGTCTCGAACTTGACGGTGCGGGTGCCGAACTTGCCGTTGTCGATGGTCGTCTCGACGGCGGTGATGACTGGTTCAGTCAAGGATTCGTCCTTGTCTAGGTCTCGGAGCGCCCCCGCGCCGGGCGTGTGCACTCGTTGTGCACGGGGCCGGTCTTCGATCGAGACCCTCAGGTCCGCGACGGACCTGGGAATCACTACCGAGGACCGAGCCGGACGGGCGGGCCGCTCCTGGTGATGTGTTCCATTTTCCGAGTGCCTGCGCGGCTGGCGCTAGCACTCATCGCTCAGCCTATCCGTCCCCTGCCCGAAATGCGGAACGGAGGCACGTGCGTGCCTCCGCGACGACATCACACGACGGTGACGGGGTGACGTACGACGGCGTCGAAGAGGTAGCCACCGGGATTGTGGGCGGCGACGTCGGGCTGGGTGCGGCCGGCCCGGTCGGTGGCCCGGACGAGGATCTCGTACGCCCCCGGCTCGGGGTTGCGCCAGGTGTGGTCCCACTGCGCCCAACCGAGGCCGTGGCCGCCGGTGGGGCGGCCCGGGGCGTGCGGAACCGCCCGCGCCCAGGTCTCTCCCCCGTCAGTACTGATCTCGACGCGCGCGATCGGCGCGGCACCGGACCAGGAGCGGCCGCTCAGCACGATCCGGTCGCCGGCCGGGATCTCGGCGTTCCACTCGAGCTCGAGGGCGGAGCGGACCGGGTTGACGGTGAGCGGCCCGTCGACGTTGTACCACTTCGTGTCCCACGGCGAGGTCAGCACGCTCGTGGACACCTCCAGCGAGCCGAGCCACTTGATGCTCGCGATGCCGATCCAGCCGGGCAGCAGCAGCCGTAGCGGGAAGCCGTGGTCGGGCAGCAGGTCCTCACCGTTGGCACCCCAGACGAGCAGGGCGTCGTCGAACGCCTTCTCGATCGGGAACGGGCGCCGCACCCGGCCGTAGTCGACACCCTTGTCCACATAGCTGGCGTCGAGCCCGCTCGCCTGCACCGAGACCGCGTCCTGACGGATGCCGACGGCGGTCAGGACGTCCCCGAGGCGTACGCCCTTCCAGCGGACCGCGCCCACCGCACCGAGCGTCCACCTGGTGCCGCTGACCTCCTGGCCCTGCTGGGTGGTGAAGAAGCTGCGGCCGTTGCCGGTGCACTCGTGCACCGAGGTCGTCTCGACGTGCCGGAAGGCCTTGAGGTCGTCGAGGGTGAGCTTGACGCCGGCCGGGTCGCGCAGCCCGTCACCGAAGATCTCCAGCTCATACGTCTCCGGGTCGATCTGCGGGGTCGCGGTGTGGTTGCGCACGAAGAGGTCGGCCTGCGGGGTCAGGTAGCGGCGCGGGTCGACCGAGTCCCAGCGGGTCTCGGCGTTGGTGCCGTAGTCGATGAACCGCTCGACGGGCAGCGGCTTGAGGATCGCCGGAGCACCAGCGGCAGCGCCGGCCGTCGCTGAGTCAGTGACCTGGGTGGTGCCCACCGCTGCCACCCCCAGTGCCGCGGTGGTGAGGAAGGTGCGTCGGTTCAGACCTGGGGACGTCATGCCGGGATATTAACATGACCAACTTACTCTTGTTTAGGTTTCGCCAGTCGGCTCGGCCACCAGATCCGATCGCCGGCATCGAGGTTGATGGCGGTGACCAGGATCGACCGGACGATCATCGTGTCGAGCATGACCCCCAGCGCGACGGTCACCCCGATCTCGGCCAGGAAGACCATCGGCAGCGAGCCGAGCACCAGGAACGTCGCGGCGAGGACGACGCCCGCCGAGGTGATCACGCCACCGGTCGAGGTCAGGCCGACGAGCGACCCTGCCCGGGTGCCGAGGACCTGCGCCTCCTCACGCACCCTGGTCATCAGGAAGATGTTGTAGTCGATGCCCAGCGCGACCAGGAACACGAAGGCGAACAGTGGGAACCCCGGGTCCGTGCCGGCGAAGCCGAAGACGAACTCGAAGAGCAGCACCGATATGCCCAGTGCTGCCCCGAACGACAGGATCACCGTGCCGAGCAGGATCAACGGGGCGACCAGCGCCCGCAGGAGCACCATCAACACAAGCAGCACGACCAGCAGGACGATCGGGATGATCACCAGGTTGTCGCGCTGACTGGCATCGAGGGTGTCGAGCATCATCGCCGAGGTTCCGGTGACCAGCGCGGCCGAGCCGTCCACCTCCTGCACCGCGGAGCGTGCGGCGGCCACGATGTCGTACGCCTCGGGCGAGGTCACGTCGGCGTCCACCACCGCCGCGATCGCGACGACGCCGTCCTGTGGCGGGCCGAGCGGGAAGCTCACCATCTCCCCCGCCGGGGTCTCGGTGGGCACCAGCCCGTCGACGCCGTCGAGCTCCTGCTGCACCTGCTCCTGCGCCGCCGCGTCCGCGACCACGAGCAGCTGGTTGGACTGGTCGGCCATCTCGTGGTCGACCAGCACCTGCTGGCCGGTGATCGAGTCGAACTCCTTGGTGTAGGTCTCGTCCGACGCCAGTCCGTTGGCGTCGAGCCGGAACAGGCCGAGGCAGGCGAGGAGCAGAATGCCGGTCGTCACGACCCAGACCCTGCGCGGCCGGACCGAGACCATCCGGCCGACCCTCGCCCACAGCCCGGTACCGGTCGGGTCCACGGATCCGTACGCCGGCCGCTTCGGCCAGAAGACCCACCGGCCGCAGATGACCAGCAGAGCGGGCAGGAGGGTGACCATCACCAGATAGGTCACCCCGATCCCGACGGCCACGACCGGCCCCATGCCGGCGGTCGAGTTCATCTCCGCGAAGGTCAGGCAGAGCATGGCCAGGGCCACGGTCACGGCGCTGGCGAGGATCGCCGGAGCGGCACGGTGCAGGGCATGCGCCATCGCGTCGTGACGGTCCTCGAAGTTGCGCAGCTCCTCGCGGTAGCGGGAGACCAGCAGCAGGGCGTAGTCGGTGCCGGCACCGATCGCCAGGATGCTCAAGATGGCCTGGCTCTGGCCGTTGACGGTCAGCCCTGCCTCCTTCGCCAGGAAGTAGACCAGGCCCATCGTCACACCCAGGCCGACCACCACCGAGACGATCGGGAAGAGCCAGAGCACGGGGCTGCGATAGACGAACAGCAAGATGACCACGACCACCGCGAGCGCGGCCAGCAGGAGCGTCGTGTCGATGCCGCCGAACGCCTCCGCCGCATCGGCCGCGGAGCCACCCTGGCCGGTGACGTGCAGCCGTACGCCGTCGTGGTCGGCGATCCCGCGGACCTCGTCGACGAGGTCGGGCATCTTGTTCCAGCCGTCGGAGCCGAGGTCGAAGGTCACGGTGAGCTGGGCGACCTCGCCGTCCTCGGACAGCAGCGGCGGCTCGATCTCGCCCTCGACCCCGTCGAGACCGCCGAGCTCGGCGATGTCACCCGAGGCGACCGCAGCGAGGTCGGCTCCGGTGGTGGTGGTCGAGGTGTAGACGAGCGTGGTGGGGATCGCGTTGGGGTTCTGGAAGGGGCTCATCTTGTCGAACCCGCGGGTCGACTCCGCCGACTCCGGCAGCCAGGAGCTGGCCTCGTTGTTCTGCACCTCGGTCAGCTTCCCTGCGAACCCGCCGAGGGCGACCACAGCGAGCAGCCAGAACACCACCACGACGTACTTGGTCTTCGGCCCGGTCAGTTTGCCCGCAATCTGTCGATGCACGGTCTCAACACTGCGCCTGATTCACCCGAGAACGGGCAGGAATGCCCACTCGGGCGCAACCTTCCCTAAAACAGGCGAACGGGCCGCCCCCGATGTGGGGGCGGCCCGCTGCTGCGAAGATCAGGAGATCAACGACGAAGGCCGAGCTTCTCGATGATCGAACGGTAGCGCTCGATGTCCTTCTTCTGAAGGTAGTTGAGAAGGCGGCGGCGCTGGCCGACGAGCAGCAGCAGACCACGCCGGCTGTGGTGGTCGTGCTTGTGCTCCTTGAGGTGGTCGGTCAGGTGGGAGATGCGGTGCGACAGCAGCGCGATCTGCACCTCCGGCGAGCCGGTGTCACCCTCGGTCGTAGCGTACTCGGCGATGATCTTCTTCTTGGTCTCCGCGTCAGTTCCAACTGCCATGCGAAGGCTCCCTTCCGGCCCGTAGGCCTACTCGTTGCGCGGCGCGCCCGGGCCTGTTCACCGGGGCACTCTTGGTCCGCGGCCGATTTCACGGCTTGAGCCGCCGACCCCCATGGGTCGACAACCCGAGAAGATTAACAGCGAGCCGGCGTACGCCCCGAATCGCCGCCGGATCAGGCCACGAGCACGAGACGCGCCACCAGCCGGCGCAACCTCCACCAGAACTTCATCACTCTCCCCCTCGTCTCTCCCGCCAATGGGTTCGACGCTGTGGAGCCGGGTTCGGTTGCATCGATCAGCTCATGGTTTCTCAGCGGCGCTCGGCGAGGCACTGGGCGAGCTCGCCGTGATCCCGGGAAGCGACGCCTTCGGTACGGTCGCCAGCGGCGGCTCCTGGATCGCCGGTGCGTCCTCGCTCCCCTCAGCGAACGCGTTCGGGTCGAGCGCGGTGTCCGGCTGGACCCGGCTGGGCAGCGGGAAGACGTTGTAGAGCTGCGCGGCACCGTTGGACCACGGGTAGAAGATCCGCGGCTGCAGCGGCTCACCGGTCATCTCGTCGGTGCAGACGACCTCGGCCATGTCGAGCTCGTCGCCGGTGACCGGCGGGAGCGGAGCTGCGGCCGTCGAGGTGCAGTCGGGCTGGGTGACGACGTCGATCGGCTTCCCCTCCTGGTCGAAGAGCTGGACGCCGGTCAGCGGCTTGCCCGAGGCGTCGTACGGGTAGATGTTGCTGACCCACTTCCCGTTGGAGTAGATCCCGGCCTGCTCGTCGATCGGCGCGGCGTACCCGCTGCCGGCACCGGCCTCGTTGAAGCCGTCGCTCCAGCCACGGTCGTAGTCGGTGCTGCCACCACCCCCGCTCGCCCAGGTCATGAAGAGCACGAACGCGGCGAACGCGTTCAGACCCAGGAGCACGACCCGTGCGGCGGTCCCCCGCTCACCTCCGGGCCAGATGCGACCGGCGCCGATGAACATGCTGACCGCCACCGCGACGATGAGGAGCAGCACGGCCGGGGCGCTCGACATGCTCCACCCGAAGATCGCCGAGACCAGCCAGGCCGCGGCCCAGGCGCGCACGATCCACCACAGCGGCCGCAGCCAGGCGACCCCGGGCCCCAGGTCCGTACGCAGCAGCTCGCCGCCCTTGGCGACCGCAGCGTCGAAGCGGTCGTGGCCGGCGTCCAGGAGCCCGTCGACCCGCTCCGCGAAGCCCCGGGGCGCCTTCACGCCTACTGGGATGCCCGCCGCGGCCCGCAGCTCCTTGGCGTACTCGACCGGGTCGCCGAGCGCGTCGGGACCGCGCTCCTCGACCAGCTCGGTGAAGTCGGCCTCGAGCCCGTCGGTGATGTCGCTGAGCACCTCCGGGTCGAGGTCGTCGAGCTCGCGGCGTACGCGAGCCAGGAAGAGCCGCACCTCCGGCGCGACGTTCGGCTCGGCATCTGTGGTCGTCATGCGCTTGCCCCTCGGAGGATCTCGGTGACGGTGGTGGAGAAGTGGGACCAGTCCTCGCTCTGCTGCTTGAGCTGGCCTTGCCCGGCAGGTGTGATGCCGTAGTACTTGCGGTGCGGACCGGACTCCGACGGGACGACGTAGGAGGTCAGGGCGCCGGCGGCGTACAGCCGCCGCAGGGTGCCGTAGACCGACGCGTCGCCGACGTCCGTGAGCCCGCTGTCGCGGAGCTTGCGGACGATGTCGTAGCCGTACGCGTCCTCGCCGTCGACGACGGCCAGGACGGTCAGGTCGAGCACCCCTTTGAGCAGCTGGGTGGTATCCATGCTTGGCACACTACTACGCAGTGCGCACTACTTGCCAGAGCATTGCACCGCGCGCCGCCGAAGAGCTCAGCGACGTCGACGAGCCGGCCTGAACCCGGCCCTGGACCCGGCCCTGGAACGGCCTCGGCTAGGACCGGCCGCGTACGTCGCGTACGAAGTCCTTCCAGGCGGCCGTGTCGCCGGCCGGCCCGGAGGCCCGGGTGGGGCCGGTGAAGGTGCGCACCTGGACAGGCTGAACGGGCCGCCCCGACGGCGAGGCGGGCGCGAGGCGGGTCTGGGCGGTCGGCACCGCGACGCTGGAGCGCAGCTGCTGGCCGTAGCCACCCGGCGCTCCCCCAGGGCCACCGGGACCGCCGGGACCCGCGGGACCCCCGGGACCGCCAGGGCCGCCGGATCCGCCGGAGATGAGCGAGGACATCGGCGTGTACTCCTCCACCTCGTCGCTCTTGCCCGGCACCGCGAGCCAGATCAGCGCGATCAGGAACCCGGTCGCCCAGCCGTAGGTCAGTCCGTACGCAGCACCCGACTCGAGCGCTTCGCCGAGCGTGGCCACGAACGACGCGGAGTTGCCGGCGAGGTAGGAGTAGAGGCTCCCGGCGACCTGTCCGGCGGCGGTGGCCACGATCGCGGCGAACCAGCAGCCGAGGAACACCGGCCAGAACGCCCGCGGCCAGATGCCGATGGTGCCGAGCCAGGTCAGCAGCCAGGTGAGCACGAAGACGGTGCCGGTGAGGACGGCGGAGTTCACCAGGTCGTCGCCGGAGAAGAGGCCACTGAAGGAGCCGTCGCCGAAGTAGGTGAGCCGGTCGCCGAGCAGCGCGGCCACCCAGCCGGCCGAGTCGGTGCCGTTCTCCTCCATCCAGGTCGAGAACGGCGCGGAGCCGGAGAGGAACTGCAGGACCCAGAGGCCACCGGTGACCAGGACCGCGTTGAGGAAGGCCGGGATGCCGCCGCGCGGGCGCTCGGCCTCGACCTCGGTCTCGTAGGCGGACGTTGGGGTGGGGTGGGGATCCATAGCCAACAATTCAACCGCACCTGGACCCTGCTGAACAGGCCGCGGGGTCTACGGCTCGGTAAGACCCTGCTGAAGGATGGCGCGAGCCCGCACCACGTCGGCGCGCATCTCCTCGACGAGCGCGTCGATCCCCTCGAAGGCGACCATGCCGCGCAGCCGCTCCACGAAGGCGACCTCGACCTCGACGCCGTAGAGCTCCAGGTCGTCGCGGTCGAGCACGTAGGACTCGACCCGGCGCCCGACCACGCCCTCGAAGGTGGGGTTCGTGCCGACCGAGATGGCCGCGGGGAACCGCTCGCCGGTGTCGCGCCGCGTCAGCCAGCCCGCGTAGATGCCGTCGGGCGGCACCGCGGTCAGCGAGTCGGTGGGCACGTTGGCCGTCGGGAAGCCGAGCTCGCGGCCACGCTGGTCGCCCTTCACGACGACGCCGCGCACCGAGTAGGGGCGGCCGAGTGCCTCGGCGGCGCCGGTGACGTCACCGGTCGCCAGACACGTACGGATGTAGGTCGAGGACCACACCTGGGGCCCGCCGTCGAGCGGGATCCCCTCGGCGGAGAAGTCGTGGATCTTGCCGTAGGCGACCAGGTCGGCCACATCGCCGGCGGCCTTGCAGCCGTAGCGGAAGTTGGCGCCGACCACGCACGCCTCGGCGTGCAGCGCGTCGACGAGCACGCGCTGGGCGAAGTCGTCGGGTGACCAGTTGGCCATCTCCATGTCGAACGGCAGCGCGAGTACGGCGTCGGCACCGGCCGCGAGCAGGAGCTCGGCGCGCTCCTCCATCGTGGTGAGCACACCGGGGGCGTGCTCGGGCCGCAGCACCGCCATCGGGTGCGGGTCGAACGTGACCGCCACCAGGGTGAGGTCCTTGGCGTCCGCCACCTCGCGCCCCCNGACGGCAAGCAGCTCATCGCGGCGACCTTCGCGCGGCTGCTCGGCGACACCTTCGGCCGGCTCGGTGTCGACGCCGCCGGTGCCGAGCCGTGGGCACACAGCCTCGTCGGGATCGGCGAGTCCGCGGGCCAGTGGTGGCTCGACCGGCGCACCATGTCCCGCGCCGCGTTCACCCGCTATCTGAGCGTGTTCGTCTGGCACGCACTGGAGGGCACCACCGCCGAATACGGCGTGGACCTGAGTGCTCTGGACCGTCCCGAGATCGTCACCCCGTTGCGAAAGAGCCCCCGATGAGCGACCACGAACCCCAGCACCTCTACGACGGCCCCGCGCGCCTCGAGTCCGAGCAAGGCACCTGGGAGGTCGATGTCGCGCTGCGCGGCGTCTTCCAGCCGATCGATGGCCACTTCCACTGGTACGGCCGCGTCGGCACGGCCCTCGACGGCGTACGCAACGGCCAGAGCGTCACCGTCCGCACCGACCATGGCGAGGCCGAGGGGCGGCTCTCCGACATCGACCCCTGGGGACGGTTCCGTGTCTCCGGGACGGGAAAGCCGCCGTTCTGACGCCGACATGAACCTCAGCGCACGAGCATGAGCGTCGCGGCGCCGATCCCGACGACCACGATCAGTGACCGCAGGACCGTGGCCGGCAGCCGGCGGCCGATGTGCGCCCCCACGTACCCGCCCACGACCGATCCAGCGGCGAGCAGGCCGACGGCCCGCCAGTCGAGGTCGGCGATGGCCAGGAAGATGACCGTCGCGACCACGTTCGAGGCCATCACCGCGAGCGTCTTGAGCGCGTTGACCGTACGGAACTCCAGGTCGGTCCCGAGCCCGAGCACGGCCATCATCATCACCCCGGACCCGGCACCGAAGTAGCCGCCGTAGGCGCCGGTCAGCGTCGCGAAGACCGAGGTGAACCCGGAGATCCGCACCCGCGGCTCGTCATCGGTGGCGTGCTGGCGCAGGAAGCGGCTCAGCCGCGGCTGCACGCCCACGAGGACGCAGGTGCCCAGGATCAGCCACGGCACGACCGCCTCGAAGACCGATCCCGGCAACCACAGCAGCAGCAACGCTCCGGCGATGCTGCCGGCGCCCGCGGTGATCAGCACCGCGGCGGTCACTCCCGGATGCTCGGCCAGCTCGCGCCGGTAGCCGAAGGAGCCGCTGAGTCCGGCCGGCGTCATCCCGACCGTGTTGGACGTGTTGGCCACGACCGGCGGGAGACCGACCGCGACCAGGACGGGAAAGCTGAGCAGCGAGGCGACGCCGACGGTGGAGGTGAGGATGCCCGCGCCCAGGCCCGCGGCGAGCACCACGAGCTGGTCGACCCACGTCATGCGTCGCGGAGCAGCGCGACGTCGCTGACCATCATGACGTGGCCGTGCATGGCGGCGGCGGCACGTTCGGCGTCGCCGGCAGCGATAGCGTCGGCGATCTTCTGGTGGCCGGCGAGCGACGTCTTGGGGCGGTCGGGCTGGGAGAGCGACTCGATGCGGGTCTCGCGGATCAGCTCGCTGATCTCGGACATCATCTGCTCGAGCAGAGGGGAGTGGGCCGCCTGGGTCACCGCCCGGTGGAACAGCTCGTCGCCGTGGACGCCGCGCCCGCCGCCAGCGATGTCCTCGTCCATCGCCTTCAGCGCCGCATCGATGCGGTCCAGGTCCTCCTGCGTACGCCGCTGTGCCGCCAGCGCGGCGAGCTTGGTCTCCAGCGCGTCACGTGCCTCGATGACGTCGGGGATCCGCTCCGCGTGCGCCCGGATCGCATCCGTGATGCGCTCGACCCGAGGCTTGTCGATCAGCACCGTGCCGTCGCCGTGGCGTACCGCGACGACGCCGATGACCTCGAGAGCGACCAGGGCCTGGCTGAGGGTCGCTCGGCTCACGCCGAGACTGGTGGCGAGCTGTCTCTCCGGCGGCAGCCGGTCTCCGGACTTCAGATCGTTCTCCGAGATCCAGGCCGTGATCTGCTCCGCGACCTGCTCGTACAGGCGGGTTCGCTGCAGTGGACGTGGAAAGCGCGCGGACTCACTCATGGCTACAGGGTATTGACGTTCGGCCGATTGTCCTATTGGCTAGGCCACTGAGCCGATGGTGATGCGAGTCACACCGGTGCCAGACGGGGGCCAAACAGAAGGGAAGTCCGATGGGACCGGAATGGGTGGCGATCATCGCGCTGGTCGCCTTGTTCGTGGCAGGCACGTTGCTGCCGATCAACATGGGAGCGCTCGCGTACGTCGCAGCGTGGCTTGTCGGGATGTTCGCGCTGAACCTCGATGAGAAGGAGATCCTGGCCGGAGTCAGTGCCGACCTGATCCTGACGCTGATAGGTGTGACCTATCTGTTCGCGATCGCGAGGAACAACGGCACGGTCGACCTGATCGTCAGCAGTGCCGTACGCGCGGTGGGCGGCAGGGTCGCCCTGATCCCGTGGGTGATGTTCGGCGTGACCGCGCTGTTGACCGCCATGGGTGCCGCCAGTCCGGCGGCCTGCGCGATCATCGGGCCGGTGGCGCTCGGGTTCGCGGGCCGCTACAAGATCAACCCGCTGATGATGGGCATGTTCGTCGTGCACGGTGCCCAGGGCGGTGGCTTCTCGCCGATCAGCATCTACGGCACGATCACCAACTCGGTCATGGTCGACAACGGCCTGCCCGCCAGCGAGATGACGATCTTCGTGGCCAGCCTGGTGGTCAACCTGATCATGGCGACCATCCTGTTCTTCGCCCTCGGCGGGCGATCGTTGATGAGCATGCGGCTCGACCCGGCCAAGGCGGCCAACGCCGCCGCCGGCGTACCGGGCGAGCTGAACGAGGGCGGCGTGACCGTCCCGGCCCGCGGCTACGGCACCGTCGCCCCGACCGGGACCAAGCCCGGCATCCGCACCGAGCAGGTCCTCACCCTGGCCGCCTTCGTGATCGTCGCCGCCGTCGCCCTGTTCTTCGACAAGAACATCGGCTTCGCCTCGATCACCGCGGCGACCGTCCTGGCGGCGCTCTCGCCGAGCCAGCACAAGGACGCCATCCGCCAGATCGCCTGGCCGACGGTCCTCCTGGTCGCCGGCGTCTCGACGTACGCCACGATCCTCAACACCGCCGGATCGCCTGAGTTCGTGGGTGGCTGGGCAGCGAGCCTGGGTGTCGCGGCCATCGGCGCGCTCATCCTCTGCTACGTAGGCGCGGTCGTCTCCGCGTTCGCCTCCTCGACGGCTCTGCTTCCGATCATCATCCCGATCTCGGTGCCGCTGATCGCCGAGGGCGGAATCTCCGCCGCCATGTTCGTGGCCGCGCTGGCGATCTCCTCGACCATCGTCGACGTGAGCCCGTTCTCCACCAACGGCGCGCTGATGCTCGCCAACCGGCCAGACACCATCACCGAGGAGCGCTACTACAAGCAGATCCTCGGCTACAGCGTCATCGTGGTGCTCGTCGGTCCCCTCCTGGTCTGGGCCACCATGGTCCTCCCGGGCTGGTGACGGGTATGCGTGGACCGCTCGACGACGTCGTCGTCCTCGACCTCTCCCGCGCTCTGGCAGGGCCGCACGCCGCGATGATGATGGGCGACCTCGGCGCCCGCGTGATCAAGGTGGAGGCGCCCGGGCACGGCGACGACACCCGGGGCTGGGGCCCGCCGTTCGTCGGGGAGGAGGGGCAGCGGGAGGCGACCTACTTCCTCTCCGCCAACCGCAACAAGGAGTCGATCACCCTCGACCTCAAGGACACCGACGACAAGGACGTGCTGCTGCGCCTGGTCGACCGGGCCGACGTGCTCATCGAGAACTTCCGCACCGGCGTCCTGGACCGGCTCGGACTCGGCATCGACGAGCTCCAGGCCCGCAACCCACGCCTCGTCGTGCTCTCGATCACCGGGTTCGGCCACGACGGCCCCGAGGGCGGCCGGTCCGGCTACGACCAGATCGCACAGGGCGAGGCCGGGCTGATGTCGCTCACCGGATCGAGTCCCGAGGACCCTCAACGGGTCGGCACCCCGATCGCCGATCTCCTGGCCGGGATGTACGGCGCCTACGGCGTGCTCGCCGCTCTCCACGAGCGGGACCGCACCGGCCACGGCACGGTCGTACGCACCTCGCTGCTCTCCGCGGTAGTCGGCGTCCACGGTTTCCAGGGCACCCGCTGGACGGTGGCAGGCGAGGTCGGGCGTGCCCAGGGCAACCATCACCCGAGCATCTCTCCGTACGGCCTGTTCCGCTGCGCCGACGGGACCGTGCAGATCGCGGTCGGGAGCGAGGGGCTGTGGCGGAGGTTCTGCACCGCCTTCGACATCTCGCCGGACCTCGAGGGGATGGCCACCAACCCCGAGCGGGCGGCCAACCGCGAGAAGGTCGTCGAGCTGGTCGAGACGCTCTTCGCGCCCTGGCCGGCAGAGGAACTGCTCGCCAAGCTCGCCGAGGCCGGCGTCCCGGCCGGCAAGGTGCGCTCCCTGGACGAGGTCTACGCCTGGGAGCAGACCGCCAGCCAGGGTCTGCTGATCGACGTAGACCACTCCACCCTCGGCCACCTGACCCTCCCTGGGCCGCCGCTGCGGTTCTTCTCCGACGGGTCGGAGGTGACTCCCACCGACCACGCCGCGCCGCCCACCCTCGACCAGCACGGGCCCGGGCTGCGTACGTGGGTGGCGGACCAGCCCTGAGCCCGGCCCTTGACTGGGATACTGCTCGCACCGCGTCTCTGTCGCCGAGGGAAGGAGCCCGATCATGAAGGAATCCACGAGTGATCGGGCTCCTCTCCGGCTGGGTACCGCCCGCGGACGCTGGGTGCTGGCGACGACCGTGCTGGGCTCTGGCCTGGCGATGCTCGACTCGACCGTCGTCAACGTCGCCCTCGGCCGGATCGGGGAGGACCTCGACGCGGGCTTCTCCGGTCTGCAGTGGACGGTCAACGCCTACACGCTGAGCCTCGCGTCCCTGATCCTCCTCGGCGGCTCCCTCGGTGACCGCTTCGGACGGCGCCGGGTGTTCCTCGTCGGCGTGGTGTGTGGTTCGCCGTCGCTTCGCTGCTCTGCGGGCTCGCTCCCGACATCGAGCTGCTGATCGCCGCGCGGGCGCTGCAGGGCGTCGGCGGCGCGCTGCTCACACCGGGGAGCCTGGCGATCATCGCCGCGTCGTTCCATGTCGACGACCGGTCCGCGGCCGTGGGTGCCTGGTCGGGTCTCAGCGGCATCGCGGCCGCGGTCGGACCGCTCGTCGGCGGCTGGCTGGTCGAGATCGACTGGCGGCTGGTCTTCCTCATCAACGTGCCGGTCGCGGTGCTCATCGTCATCGTCGCCCTGCGCCACGTCCCGGAGAGCCGAGACCCGGACGCCGCCGGCCGGCTCGATCTGACCGGCACCGTGCTCGCCGCGGCTGGGCTCGGCGTACTCACCTTCGGGCTGACCCGGGCGGGCGACGTGGGGTTCAACGGCTCGGTGGCGGTGACCGCGGCAGCCGGAGTCGCGTGCCTGGTCGCCTTCGTCGTCGTCGAGTCCCGCTCCACCCACCCGTTGGTCCCGCTCGAGCTGTTCCGCAATCCCCAGTTCAGCGCGGCCAACGCCGTCACCCTGCTCGTGTATGCGGCACTCGGCGTGATCTTCGTATTCCTCGTCCTGCAGCTCCAGATCGTCAGCGGCTGGTCGCCCATCGCGGCGGGATCGGCGCTGCTGCCGGTGACCGTGGTGATGTTGCTCTTCTCGTCGCGTGCGGGCGCGCTGGCACAGCGCATCGGTCCGCGCCTGCCGATGACCCTCGGGCCGCTGCTCGCATCCGGCGGCGCCCTCTGGATGGGGCAGATCGGCCCGGAGGCGTCGTACGTCGGCGACGTGCTGGCGCCTGTCCTGCTCTTCGCCATCGGGCTGACGCTGCTGGTCGCGCCGCTGACCGCCACCGTGCTCGACGCCGCTGACGACCGGCATGCCGGGATCGCCTCGGGCGTCAACAACGCGGTGGCCCGGACCGCCGGGCTACTGGCAGTCGCGGTCATCCCGGCGGTGGTCGGGGTCGCCGGCGACGACTACACCGACCCGCAGACCTTCGACGAGGGCTACGGCATGGCGATGATCATCAACGCCGCTCTCCTGATCCTCGGCGCGGCACTCTCCGTGGTGTTCGTACGCCGCCCGCTCGCCGCCGGATCCGAGCTCGAGGAGCACCGGGTGCACATCGAGACCTGCGCGCACTGCGGCGTGACCGGCACTCAGCTGCACCCGGCCGACCACGATCACTGAGCTCGGGTCGGGCAGCGAGCCGCACTAGTGTGCTGGCATGGCACTGACCCACGACTACACGGTCTCGGTGGAGTGGACGGGCAACCGTGGCACCGGGACGAGCGGCTACCGCGACTACGCCCGGGACCACGTCGTACGCATCGAGGGCCTGCCCGACATCCTCGGCTCCTCCGATCCGACCTTCCGCGGCGACGCGAGCCGACACAACCCCGAGCAGCTGTTGTTGGCCTCGCTGGCGCAGTGCCACATGCTCTCCTACCTGCACCAGGCGGTGACGGTTGGCGTGGTCGTCCTCGACTACCACGACGCCGCGACCGCCACCATGGAGACGCAGGGGACCGGCGGCCGGTTCACCCGCGCCGTGCTGCACCCGGTCGTCACCGTCACCGACGCGGCGATGATCGAGGCCGCGACGTCCGCCCACCACCAGGCCCACCTGGACTGCTTCATCGCGAGCAGCGTGAACTTCCCTGTCGACGTCGAGCCGACCGTGATCGTCGG
This sequence comes from Nocardioides sp. YIM B13467, assembly GCF_042788075.1. Lineage (NCBI taxonomy): Bacteria > Bacillati > Actinomycetota > Actinomycetes > Propionibacteriales > Nocardioidaceae > Nocardioides > Nocardioides sp. YIM B13467. Next base: position 2,392,758 of record NZ_JBHZPJ010000046.1, on the reverse strand, counting down.
TGGGCTGACGCTCTAGTCGGTCCGAGGGCGAGTCGGGGAACTGGTCTGGGCCCGGACGAGCGACGCCACCACGACGATGTTGAAGACGATCATCACGCACACCAACGCCCGCGCGATCTGACCCTCGGCGTGGACATCGCCGTACCCGACCGTCGTCATGGTGCTCAAGGTGAAGTAGAGAGCATCGGTCCGTGTATCCAGGCCGATGACTTCGTCAGGGCGAATCTGGTTGAGCAGGAAGAAGGTCAGCGACGCTGCCATCACCAGCAGGATCAGCAACATGGCCAGCACGCGCGTGCTGCGTCCAGGCGCGCCTCTGCGGACGGAGCCAAGCTCCCTGATCATCACCGTCCCGACGAGTGAGAGTGCCCCCACTGTCACCAGCAAGCTCGCGCCGACGGCCACCACCGAGTCTGCGGTCCACCTCAACGGGAAGGCGTAGTAGGCGACCAGTAGGCCGCTGAAGGTCCAGATCGGACGCAACCACGCCTTGGACCGCGGACTCTTCTCATATGATCGACGGCTCGCCACCGGGCTCTCCGCTGGTTAGAGGCAGTCGCCATCCGACCCCGGGGTGGCTTCGGCCAAGATCGCCCGGAAGAGCAGGCTCCTCGGTGGCGCGGATCTCGTAGGCGGCTTTCCCCATGGAACTCTCGATTCGTCGTACGAGCTGAACCCTCAGGATGCGGTCACGGGCGGGGCCGCCGCGTCACCCGTCTCGGGTGACACCGCACCAGTGCACCTTGCCCCCTCTTCCGGGGGTAGGGCGGTGTCGGCCTCGCGACGATGATGAGCGCCATGACTGGATCGACCTCGACCGACGCCCTGCTCGCCGCCCGGGACGCGCTGATCGCCCAGCGCCTCGACTACGCCGAGGCGCTCGACACCTTCCGCTGGCCCGATGTCGGGGCGACCTTCAACTTCGCCCACGACTGGTTCGACCCGATGGCTCGGGACAACGACGCCCCGGCGCTGGTCATCGCCGAATCGGACGGGTCGCGGGCTGAGTACTCCTTCGACGAGCTGGCCCGTCGCTCGGACGCGGTGGCCCGCTACCTTCGCCGCCTCGGCGTCGGCTCGGGGGACAGCGTGGTCGTGATGCTCGGCAACCAGGTCGAGCTGTGGGAGACGATGCTGGCGGCGATGAAGGTCGGTGCGGTGCTGATGCCGACGACGACCGCTGTCGGCACCGCCGAGCTGATCGACCGGCTCGCCAGGGGCCGGGCCAAGGCCGTGGTCTGCAACGCCGAGGACACGGACAAGTTCGATGGCGTCCCTGGCGACTACGTACGGATCGGCGTGGGGGTCAGCGCGGGGGAGCGGGAGGGCTGGAACGACTACGCCGCGGCCGCCGCCGAGAGCCAGGAGCGGCTCGAGCACCCCGGCAACGCCACCACCGACGCGCTGCTCCTCTACTTCACCAGCGGCACCACGAGCCGTCCGAAGCTGGTCGAGCACACTCACTACACCTACCCGGTCGGGCACCTGTCGACGATGTACTGGCTCGGCCTGCGCCCCGGCGACGTCCACATGAACATCTCCAGCCCTGGGTGGGCCAAGCATGCCTGGTCGAACTTCTTCGCGCCGTGGCTCGCCGGCGCGACCGTGTTCGTGCTCAACTACGCGCGCTTCGAGGCGGCCACGCTGCTGCAGCGGATCCGTGAGGAGCACGTCACCAGCATGTGCGCTCCTCCGACCGTGTGGCGGATGCTCATCCAGGCCGACCTCTCCGGCGGCTGCGGCTCGCTGCGCGAGGCGATCAGTGCCGGTGAGCCGCTCAACCCCGAGGTGATCAGCCAGGTCCACCAGGCGTGGGGCCTGACCATCCGCGACGGTTTCGGGCAGACCGAGATGACCGCGACGGTCGCCAACAGCCCGGGCCAGCCGGTACGTCCGGGCTCGATGGGCCGGCCGCTGCCCGGTGTCCCGGTGGTGCTGGTCGACCCGATCGAGGGGACCGTGATCGAGGGGCCGGGTGAGGGCGAGCTCTGCCTGGACCTTTCAGCGCGACCCGCCACGCTGATGACGGCCTACCGCGACGACGAGAAGCGCACCGCCGACGCGATGCGCGGCGGCTTCTTCCACACCGGCGACGTCGCCAGCCGCGACGAGGAGGGCTACATCACCTACGTCGGCCGCACCGACGACGTCTTCAAGGCCTCCGACTACAAGGTCTCGCCCTTCGAGCTGGAGTCCGTCCTGATCGAGCACCCCGCGGTGGCCGAGGCGGCGGTCGTGCCGGCCCCGGACCCGGTGCGGCTCGCCGTCCCCAAGGCGTACGTCTCCCTCACCGCCGGCCACGAGCCCACCGCCGAGACCGCGAGGGCCATCCTCGAGTTCGCCCGCGACCACCTGCCGCCCTATCTCCGCGTACGCCGCCTGGAGTTCTTCGACCTGCCCAAGACCATCTCGGGGAAGATCCGGCGCGTCGAGCTCCGGACCCGCGAGCAGGAGGTGGTCGACCAGCGGCCGCCGGGGGAGCACCGCTACGAGGACTTCTTCTCCCGTCAGTCCTGAGCCACCAGGCGCCGGACGCTCTCGACGACGATCTCCCGGCACCGAGCGCGGCTCGGTCGGCTCACCAGGGCGAGCTCGGGCGTGTGCAGATGCCAGCTCATCGCGAGCGCGCGGACCTCGGTGAGCAGCTCGAGCGGCGAGTAGGCGGTCGTCAGCTTCCCTGCCTGCTGGGCCTCCTCGATCTTGGCCAGCTTGGCGTCGTTGGAGGCGACGATCGCCGGGAGCTTCCCGGTCGGGCGCTCGAGCTGGTACCAGGTCGTCAGCCGTAGCGTCGTGGGGAAGCGCTCGTAGAGGTCGAAGGACCGTCCGGCGTAGGCGGGAAGATCGGTGGCGTCGAACTCGACCTCGTCGACGAACGCGAGCACCCGGTGGGCGAAGACGGCGTCGAAGAGCTCGTCCTTCGTGCCGAAGTACTTGTAGATCAGCGCCTTGTTCGCCAGCGCCGTCTCGGCGATCCGGTCGACGCGCGAGCCGGCGATGCCGTACGCCGCGAACTCGGCCTCGGCGGCGTCGAGGATGCGTGTGCGGGTCGCCTCGGAGTCTCTGGCCATGCGTCCACCCTAAAGCAAGTAACTAGTTAGTTGCATCTCGTGGCGTTCAGTGCTTCACTGAAATAACCAACTCGTTAGTTACTTAGGAAGTGCACACATGTCTCCGACACCCCCGCGCGCCGGTGCCCGTCACCGGGCGGTGGTCCTGATGGTGATCCTCGGCTGCCAGCTGATGATGACCCTCGACGCCTCGATCGTGACCACCGCGCTCACCCACATCAAGGCGGAGCTCGGCTTCACCGACTCGTCCTTGTCGTGGATCCAGAACGCCTACGTGCTCGCCTTCGGCGGCCTCCTGCTGCTCGGCGCACGAGCCGGTGACCTGCTCGGCCGACGCCGCGTGTTCATCGCTGGGACGGCGCTCTTCACCGCAGCCTCGCTCCTGGCCGGGCTCGCGCCGTCGGCCGAACTCCTCATCGCCGCGCGCACGCTGCAGGGACTGGCGTCGGCCTTCGCGATCCCGTCCACGCTGGCGCTGCTGATCACGAGCTTCCCCGAGCCCGAGGAGCGCACCCGGGCCATCGCGATCTACAGCGCGGTGATCGGTGCCGGAGCCAGCGTCGGGATCATCGTCGGCGGCGTCTTCACCGAGTACCTCTCCTGGCGCTGGGGTCTCCTGGTCAACGTCCCGCTCGGGATCCTGATCCTCGCCCTCTCACCGCGCTACCTCCCCGAGACCGAGCCCCGGCCCGGCCGGGTCGACATCCTGGGCGCGCTGAGCGTCACAGTCGGCATGTCGGCGCTCGTCTATGGCCTCGTCGAGGCAGCTGAGATCGGCTGGGGGAGCGCCCAGACGCTGGTCCCGCTGACTGCGTCGGTGATCCTGCTCGTCGCCTTCGTGCTCATCGAGCTGCGGGCCACCCAGCCGATCGTGCCGATCCGGCTCTTCTTCAGCGTGCAGCGCTCGGGGGCGTACATCGGCAGGGTCCTGATCGTCGGCGCGATGTTCTCGACGTTCTACTTCCTCTCGCAGTATCTCCAGAACGTACGTGGCCTCAGCCCGCTCGCCACCGGACTCGTCTACATCCCGATGACCGGCATGTTCTTCGCCATGGTGTACGCCGTGCGCTGGGCCGGGCCGAGGATCAGCAAGCCCGTGCTGCTGCTGACCTCCCTGGTCACGGCGGGAATCGGCATGGCCTGGCTGAGTCGCATCGACGCGACGACCCCGGTGGCGTCGATCCTGCCGCCGCTGCTCGTGCTGGGCATCGGCCAAGGCATCGCGATCATCCTCCTCACCGACTTCGGGATGGCCGAGGTCGACCCGGGCGACGCCGGCGCCGGCTCCGGTCTGGTCAACACCGCCCACCAGATCGGTGGCTCGATCGGACTCGCGCTCCTCACCGTCGTGTACGGCAGCGCGGTGCACCACGACGCCGCGCCGGGCGCCGTCGCCCAGGCCCATGGCTACTCGACCGTCTTCGAGGTGGCGACCGGCTTCTACGCCCTTGCCGTGATCGTCGCCGTGGTCATGCTCACCGCCCACCGGCGTGCCAGCAGGTGGACCGCGCCGGTCACGGTCGCGGCCGCCAGCTGAGCCGTCAGGGACGGACCGTCAGGCACTGCGTACTGACGCCGAAGGCGCCCTGCTCGTCATGGAGCACGGATGTGGTCACGCCGGCGCCCTCCGGGCCGAACGAGACGGTCGTGTCGAGCCCCAACCAGCCAGGAGCCGGAGCACGGAACAGGTGCGCGGTCAGGTCGAGATTGGGGAAGCTGACGACCTTCGGGTCGACCCGGACGGCGACACCGTTGGTGATGTCGAGCAGCCCGGCGACCTGCGCCAGCCGGCTCACCTCCTCGTCGGCGACGAGGGGATGAGCCGTACGCACCCAGGACCGCGCCCGCCCCGGGCCGAGGTCGTGGCGGCGTACCTCCACCGAGGCGATGAAGCCCCCGTCCCACAGTGCGGTCATGTCCCAAGCCGGCACCTCGTCCGGCGCGGGCATCGGCCCGTGCCGGGTGCCCTCGAGCTCCGCGGTCGGGTAGCCGGCGGTCAGCCACGCACGCAAGAGCACCACGGGCCGGCCGCCATGGCAGGCTCGGGCCTCGACGAGCTCGATGGTGCGCCCGGCGCGGAGCACGGTCACCTCGATGTCGACCGGCTCGAGCGGGACGGTGCCGAGGATGTCGTAGCCGATCCGGGTGATCTGGAGCCCGTCGTCGCGGCGGGCGTCGCGGTCCCGTTCGACCTCGTGCGCGAGCACGCCGAGCAGGGTGGCGATGTGCTGTGTGTCCAGGTCCCAGGCACCGCCGACGTGCCGGGTCGGCGTGAAGGTGCAAGGACCGGTCCGGTGCCAGTAGCTCATCGGGCCGATGGTCGCTCGCTGACGCTCGCTCATCGGCGGCTCAGAGCCCGAGCAGGGCGACGCTCTGCTCGCGCATGTCGATCTTGCGGACCTTGCCGGTCACGGTCATCGGGAACTCGTCGACGAGCAGCACGTAGCGCGGTGCCTTGTAGTGGGCGAGCTTGCCGCTGGCGAAGGCGCGTACGGCCTCGGCGTCCAGCGGCTCGGCGCCGGGTCGCATCCGGATCCAGGCGCAGAGCTCCTCGCCGTACCTCTCGTCCGGGACGCCCACGACCTGGGCCTCGGCGATGTCGGGATGGGTGAAGAGGAACTCCTCGATCTCGCGCGGGTAGATGTTCTCGCCACCACGGATGACCATGTCCTTGATCCTTCCCACGACCACGCAGTAGCCGTCCTCACGCATCACGGCCAGGTCGCCGGTGTGCATCCAGCCGTCGGCGTCGATCGCGTCGGCGGTCTTCGTCTCATCGTCCCAGTAGCCAAGCATCACCGAGTAGCCGCGGGTGCAGAACTCACCCGCCGTACCGCGCGGGACCACCTCACCGGTGGCCGGGTCGACGATCTTGATCTCGACGTGCGGGGCGGCCCGGCCGATCGTCTCGGTACGCCGCTCGAGGTCGTCGTCGGTGCGGGTCTGGCAGGAGACCGGCGAGGTCTCGGTCATCCCGTACGCGATCGCGACCTCGCTCATGTGCATCTCGCTGACGCACCGCTTCATGACCTCGATCGGGCACAGCGCGCCGGCCATGATCCCGGTGCGCAGCGTCGAGAGGTCGTAGGAGGCGAAACCCGGGTCGTTCTGCATCGCGATGAACATCGTCGGCACGCCGTACAGCGCCGTGCACCTCTCGTTCTGGACCGTCTGCAGCGTCGTGGCCGGGTCGAAACCCGGGCCCGGGATGACCATGGTCGCGCCGTGGGTGGTGCAGCCGAGGTTCGCCATCACCATGCCGAAGCAGTGGTAGAAGGGCACCGGGATGCAGAGCCGGTCCTGCTCGGTGAAGTGGATCGTCTCGGTGACGAAGAAGCCGTTGTTCAAGATGTTTCGGTGCGACAGCGTTGCGCCCTTCGGGAATCCCGTGGTCCCGGAGGTGTACTGGATGTTGATCGCGTCGTTCGGGTCGAGCGTGTAGTCGACGTGGTCGGCCAGCCGCTCGCCCCGGCCGGCGGCCAGCAGCGCATCCCACTGCGGCGTACCCAGGAAGATGGTCTGCTCGAGCGCGCCGCAGTCGCCGGCCACCTCGTCGACGAGCGAGACGTAGTCGCTGGTCTTGAACTCCGTCGCGCTGATCAGCAGCTTCACGCCGGATTGGTTGAGCGCGTACGCGAGCTCGTGGGTCCGGTAGGCGGGGTTGATGTTGACCAGGATCGCGCCGATCTTGGCCGTGGCGAACTGGACCATCGTCCACTCGGCGCAGTTCGGAGCCCAGATGCCGACGCGGTCACCCTTGCCGATGCCGGCCTTGCGCAGGCCGACCGCGAGGGCGTCGACGTCGGCATCCAGCTCGGCGTAGGTCCAGCGTCGTCCGGTGGCGATCTCGACGAGCGCCTCACGGTCTCCGTGGCGGGCGACGGTGCGCTCGAAGTTGGCTCCGATCGTCTCCTCGAGCAGCGGAACGTCGATGTCGCCACGAGCCGACGAAGCGGTGATGGATGAGGTCTCGGTCATGCCGCGAGCATGACCGAGACCTCGGTGGCAGCCACACCCCCGAAGGAGGGTGAGCGGTGCCGGATCAGGCGAGTGCGGGCTCCGCGTCGAGCTCCACGCGGCTGGTCTCCTTGGCCACCAGCAGGCAGCCGATGCTCAGCACGGCCAGGGCGCTGAGGAAGTACGCGATTCCGTCGGTGCCCCACCGGGCCAGCAGGTCCTCGGCGATGACCAGCGGGACGGCGCCGCCGAGGATGCCCGCGATGTTGTAGCCCAGACCGGCTCCCGTGTAGCGGTACTTCGCCTGGAACATCTCGGGCAGGAACGCCGCGATCGGACCATAGTTGAGACCGAGTACGCACAGCATCAGGCTGTTGCCGAGGGCGAAGCTCGCGAAGCTGCCGGGCTCCATGATGGCGAAGGACAGCGGGCCGGCGACGAGGCCGAAGGCGGCGCCGATGAGCAGGACCACACGGCGACCGAGGACGTCGGAGAGCCACGCGGAGGCGATCACCGTCACGCTCATCGCGAATGCCGCGACGATGACGCCGAGCAGGGCCTGGCTCATGCTCAGGCCGAGGGTGCCGACCGCGTGGGCGACCATGAAGCTGGCGCCGGTGTAGAAGGCGCCGAAGACGACCGCCATGATGCCGCCGCCGAGCAGCACCTGGCGCCACTGGTCACGGATGCAGCCGACGAACGGCAGCGTGCTGCGGGTGCCTGCCGACTGGACCTTCTTGAACGACGGCGTCTCGGCGATCTTCAGCCGGACCCAGAGGCCGACCGCGATGAGGACGGCGCTGGCCAGGAACGGGATCCGCCAGCCCCAGGCGGCGAACGCGGCGGGCTCCATCAGGCGGAAGGTGGTGAGCATGGCCGCGGCGGCGAGGATCAGCCCCAGGCTGGGACCGAGCTGCGGGAACATGCTGTAGCGCCCGCGCTGGCCGCGCGCGGCGTACTCGGTGGTGAGGAGTGCGGCGCCCGCCCACTCACCGCCGAGCGCGATGCCCTGCAGTGCGCGCAGCAGAACGAGGATCACCACGGCGCCCTTGCCGATCGACTCCACGCTCGGGAGCAGACCGATCGCGAAGGTCGAGGTGCCCATGATCATCAAGGTGGTGATCAGCGTGGCCTTGCGACCGATCCGGTCGCCGTAGTGGCCGAAGAGGATCGCCCCCAGAGGTCGGAAGACGAACGCGACGCCGAAGGTCGCGATCGAGGCCAAGGTGCCCTCGGGTCCGCCCATGGACGGGAAGAAGACGGCATTGAAGACGAGGGCTGCCGCGAGCCCGTAGATGAGGAAGTCGTAGAACTCGATGGTGGTGCCGGTCAGTGACGCCGTCGCGACGCGGCGCATGGTGCGCCCGTCGACCTCGGCTCGGTCAGCCGCGATTTGGGCCATGATCGTGCCTCCTACTCGGATTGGTGAACCGAGTGTGGGACTGTCACCACCTGGCCGATACCCCCGGAAGAGTGCCCTCGAAAGAGGGGGTGTCCCTCTTGTTGCCTGTGATGGTCGTCACTTACGCTCAACGCCATGAGCACTACCGCCATCGCCCCGGAGGCGCCGTACGACGGGTCCCGGATCGCCCAGACGCTGGCCTCCTTCCGGACCGCGTCGGGGCTGGACCTCGCCTTCGGTGGCCCGGTGCGCGGTGACGGCACGGCCATCGACATCACCGCGACCTGTGGCGCGAAGGGCGCCTCGCTGCGCGGCCTGCGGGTGGTCAACGGGGAGGGCTTGGGCGGCAAGACCTTGCAGACCCGGCAACCCGGCTCCGTCGACCACTACTACACCGCTCGCGGGATCACCCACCTCTACGACACCGCCGTCGCTCAGGAGCAGATCCAGACCGTCGCCGCCCTGCCGATCATGGTCGACCGGGCCCCGCGGATGCTCATCTACCTCGCCTCCCGCTCGCGGCTCGGTCTCGGCGGCGTCTGGTTCGACTCGCTGCGTCCGCTGATCCGCACCCTCGAGCGCGAGATCCTGATCGATGACGAGGTCCGCAACCGGCTCTCCCGGCTGGCGCCCGCGCCGAGCCGGGCTCCTCGCCCGGACGAGACGGCTGCGAAGCGCGATCTCGCCGAACGCCGGGAGATGGCAGCCGAGCTCACCGATCTGGCCTGCCAGGTGGTCGACCCCGAGGTCCGCAGCCGCCTCGAGGCCATGGTCCTCCGGCTCACCGCCGCACCGGGGGAGAAGCAGCCGGCACAGCTCGCTCCGGCCGTACGTCTGGCCGCCCGCGAGCTCGACGTCCTGCGCCAGGTGGCGCTCGGGAGCAGCAACCGGCAAGCCGCCGAGGCCCTCGGGATCGTGGAGAGCACGGTGAAGTCCTACCTCAAGAGCGCCACCCGCAAGCTCAACGCCAACAACCGCGTCCACGCCGTCCGGATGGCGCGCGAGGCCGGCCTGATCGACTGACGCCCTCGTACGGGGGTACCGCCCGGCCCGCGGCGTACGCAGTATCACGGCATGACGCATGGGGACTCGGGCGACGTGTCGGAGAGGTGGCGGACCGCGCTGGCGGACGCCTTCGCGGGCTTGCAGTCGGAGCGGTTGCCGCCCGGCTTGCACGCGGTGGCCGGGCCGTTGGCCGGGGCGATCGAGCACGCGAGCCTGGGACGCGTCGACGCGTTCCGGGTCGGCGGCACCCCGCAGGTCGTACGCCGCACCCGCCGCTCCCTCGCGGACGTACCGGACGATCCGTTCAAGGTGTGCATCCAGCGCCGCGGGCAGTCGGTCGTCCGGCAGGGCGACATCGAGCTCGTCCTGGCGCCCGGAGACATCGCGATCTACGACACCAGCCGCCCCTACGAGCTGCGCTTCGACGAGGGGTGGGAGTGTCTCGCGATGACGCTTCCGCGCCGCGCACTGGCGGCGTCGGACGCCGTGATCGAGCGGTCGATGGCGCGCGGCTGGACGTCGCTCGACGGCCGGACCGGCGTACTCGGGCACCTGCTGCGGAGCGCCGTCCGCGAGGCGCCGCAGGCCGGGGGAGCGGCGCACTTGGGCGAGGCCGCCATCCAGCTGCTGTCAAGCCTGGTGGGTGTGGAGCAGGCGGATCCGGGGGAGACGCTCAGGGCCCGGATCATCGCCTACGTCGAGGCGCACGCCTCCGACCCGTACCTCGGCCACGATGCGGTGGCGGCCGCCCACGGGCTCTCGCCGCGTAGCCTGCACCGGCTCTTCGAGGACCAGCCGCGCTCCGCGATGGCCCATCTGCGGGAGTTCCGGCTGCTGGCGATCCGGGACGCTCTGCTCGACCCGGCTTACGCCTCCCATTCGACGGCGGCGATCGCCTCGCGCTGGGGCTTCCCCGACCCATCGCACTTCGCCCGAACCTTCCGGTCACGCTTCGGAGTCACACCAGGCGCACTCCGGCGCGACGGTGGCGCGGAAAGTCAACGAAGTTGGCGTTCCATGGCGACACAGGTGTGACGGGCCGCACATAACGTGACCAGGACCCGACCGGACCAACGGAGGTAACCGCCTTGTCAACACATCCCGAGACGTCATCAGGCCTGTCGGTATCTGGCCTGGCCGAGCACGAGATCGGACGCCGTCGCTTCGTCGGCTACCTCGTGGCCGCTGCCACCGTCACCGGCGCGGCCCAGCTCGGGATCGGCCTCGGCAGCCCGGCCGCGGCAGTCGTCCCGGGAGTCCCGCAGCCGGCCGACCTCTACGACCTCAACGACCTGCTGACCGATGCCGCCCGCCCGACCGCGAACCTGATCCAGGTCGTTGTCGACAAGGACGGCACCGCGTCGTTCGAGCTGCCCCGCGCAGAGGTCGGGCAGGGCATCACCACCTCGATCGCGATGCTGATCGCCGAGGAGCTCGACCTGCCCCTCAGCAAGGTGAACGTGACCTTGTCGAAGGCACGTCCCGAGCTGATCTGGAACCAGATGACCGGCGGCTCCAACACGATCCACGCCATGTACACGCCCGTACGTGTGGCCGCCGCCATCGCTCGTGGCGCGCTGCTGGACGCCGCGGCGATCGCGCTCGCGCAGCCGCACGACACCCTGTCTGTCTACGAAGGGGTGATCACCGCACCCGGCGGTGCCTCGATCTCCTATGGCGATCTCGCCACCTCCGCCGCGGCTCTGGTCACGAAGGTCGTCGACGTCGACCTCAAGCCGAAGTCCGACTTCGCGGTCATCGGCACCCCGCAGCGCCGCAAGGACGCCGTGGACGCGGTCACCGGCACGAAGCAGTTCGCCATGGACCTAGACGTCCCCGATGCTCTGCCCGCGATGGTCTGCCGCGCCTCCGAGCACAACGGCACGGTGCGATCGGTGCGCAACCAGAAGGCCGTCGAGGCGATGCCTGGCGTGACGCATGTCGTCACCATCCCGACCGGGGTCGCCGTACGCGCCGGGACGTTCGGTCAGTGCATCAACGCCATCCGTGCCCTCGATGTCGAGTGGAACCCGGGTTCGGTGAGCGGCAGGTCCGACGCCGATGTCCTCGAGGAGCTCCGCGGGATCCAGCGCCCGATGCTGGTGCCGGACGTGGACGAGCTCCTCGGCACGGTGACCGACGCGGTGGGTGGCCTCACCGGTGGGCTCGGCGCGGCGGACGTGAAGACGCTCGACACCGACTTCGTCTTCTACACCCGCAGCGGATCACCGCTGGAGACCAACTGCGCCGTCGCCGATGTCCGCGCCGACAAGGCAACGATCTGGGCCGGCTCCAAGACGCCGATCGTGGCTGCCGAGGACATCGCGCTCAAGCTCGGCCTGCCGCCGACCGCGGTGACGTTCAACGTCGTGGAGTCCGGCGGCTCGTTCGGCCGCAAGCTGTTCTGGGACGCGGCGCTGGAAGCCGCTCTGATCTCGCAGAAGTGCCAGGCGCCGGTCCGGCTGATGTGGCACCGTGCGGACGAGCCCCGCCAGGGCCGCAACCATCCGATGGCGACGTCCCGGGTGCGTACGGTCTGGGCGGGGGACAACATCCTCTCCGTCGAGCAGCAGCACACCTGCACCGCCACCGACTACCGCCACGGCTTCGGCGAGATCCTGACCTCGTCGGCCATCTCGCTCCCGGCCGGGGTGAGCAACCTGGGTGTCTCGGAGACCATCTTCGTGACCTCCCAGCAGGTGCCGTACGACTTCGGCGTCACCACCCAGGGCCTCATGGAGACCACCAGCCGCGCGATCAACTCCGGGGCGGTGCGCAACGTCTACTCGCCCGACGTACGCACGGCGCTCGAGCTCACGATCGACCAGGTCGCCAAGAAGATGCGGCTGAGCCCGGTCGAGTTCCGGCTGAAGTACGCCAAGGAGGACCGCCTGCGGCGCGTCATCAAGCAGGTGGCCGCTGCCGGCAACTGGGGCAGGTCGATGCCCGCCGGCACGGCCCAGGGGATCGCGGTCCACCAGGAGTACAAGGGCTACTCGGCCTGCCTCGTCGAGATCGACTGCCGTCCCGAGACCGTCAACCGCAAGGTCTACAACGGCGTCACGGGCCCCCGGGTCACCAAGGTGACCTTCGCGATCGACTGCGGCGAGGTGATCAACCCCAAGGGCGTCGAGGCGCAGATGCAGGGCGGGATCATGGACGGCATCGCGCTCGCCCTGACGGCGAGCACTCACCTGGAGGACGGTCACTACCTCGAGGCCAGCTGGGACAACTACTTCTACACCCGCCAGTGGAACACCCCACCCGACGTACGCGTCTTCGTGATGGACCCGGTCACCGACATCCCCGGCGGCGCGGGGGAGGCCGGCGTCGCCGCCTCGTTCGCGGCGGTGGCCTGCGCCTACGCCCGCGCGACGGGCACCACCCCGACCTCGTTCCCGATCAACCACCACGACCCGATCTCCTTCGAGGTGAAGTCCTTCGTCCCGCCCGTGCCCGCCTCGCCGACCGACGGCCTCAGCTACACCTACTGAACAGAGACTGATCGAAAGGGATTGGCCAATGCCCAACTACACCTTCAAGCTCAACGGGGAGAAGGTCACGGTCGACGTCGAGGACAGCGAGCGCCTGCTGTGGGTGCTGCGCGACGTACTCGGCGTGCGTGGCCCCAAGTACGGCTGCGGCATCAACGTCTGCAAGGCCTGTACGTCCCACATCAACGGCAAGGCCTTCAACCCCTGCGCCACCCCGGTCAGCGCCCTCGACGAGGACGACGAGATCACCACGATCGAGGGCCTCGCCGCCTCCGTCGGCAAGGACCTGCACCCCATGCAGGAGGCCTGGCTCGACGCCGACGTCGCCCAGTGCGGATACTGCCAGCCCGGGCAGATCATGGCCGCCGTCGCGACCGTCAACAAGGCTCACGCCGAGGGCCGTTCGGTCACCGACGCCGACATCGACCAGATCCGCAACATCTGCCGCTGCGGCACCTACTTCCGGATCCGGGAGGCGATCAAGGCCGGCGCCGGCAAGATGGGCTGACCCCTCGGCCCCGATCCTCGTCCCGTACGCTCGCGGGGTGGCCATCGTCGGAGTCATCGCCTGCGCTGCAGGCGGTGTGGAGCAACTCTGCGACGAACTGGTCACCCCGCTGCTGGACGCCGGCCACCAGGTTCCGGTGACGCTGACACCGACGGCGTTCAGCTGGCTGAGCGCGAACGGCGAGGCCGAGCGGATCGAGGCCGCCACCGGCTTCCCGGTACGCGGGCCGAGCCGCCTCCCGTGGGAACCGCGCACCCACCCGGCACAGCTAGACGCCATCGTCGTAGCCCCCGCGACCTTCAACACCACCGCCAAGATTGCCCTGGGCCTCGCCGACAACCAGGCCCTCACCGTCGTCACCGAGAGCCTCACCACCGTTCCCGTCGTGCTCTTCCCACTCATCAACGCCGCGCACGCGGAGCACCCCGCCTGGCCCTCCCATATGGCAGCCCTACGCAGCGCCGGCGTCGACCTCATCGAGGGCCCCGACCTCTGGCCGCTCTACCCGCCACGTCAGATGCCCCCGGACCAGGCCTTACCCTGGGGAGCGATCGTCGACGCCGCGCAACGGGCCACAGATCGCCTCTAGACCGGCCAACGGTCAGGGCCCGACGGCACTTCGGTCCGGGACCAGCGACCTTGCCAGGGCCGGGTGTGCGGGCGAAACGATCGACATGTGACATACGGAGAAGCTGGCATTCACCGGTCAAGCCGGTCGGGGAGCGACGCGATCGTTCTCCTGGACCTTGCTGTCAAGATGCTGCTCCTGCTGTTCATCATCCGGGTCACCCTGGAACCGACGTGGGGCAATTTGGAGGGCAAGGCTCCGTTCGCCAGAGCGGTCCTCTACCCGATGCTGGCTTTCGCCATCCCGCTCGTCTGGGTGGTTCGCCGCCGAGACGCCGCATACCCGTGGGGCGCGGATCTGCTCGTCACGGCGGCGTGCTTCAGCGACATTCTCGGCAACCGCCTGGACCTCTATGACGCGGTCGTCTGGTTCGACGATGCCAGTCACTTCGCGGCCACCGGGCTGTTCAGCGCGGCCGCCGTCCTGCTCACCATGCGCCACGGCACCCTCGGACAGGTGCTCGAACGCGCCGTAGCGGTGGGAATGACCAGTTCGGTCGGCTGGGAGCTGTTCGAGTACTTCTCGTTCGTCACCAGGTCGTCGGAGCTCCGCTGGGCTTACCGTGACACCATCGGCGACCTGACGCTCGGGTGGCTCGGCTCGGTCACCGCGGCGGCCGCGATCTCGGCGTACTGGCATGTCACCCAGTCCGCGTCGAACGTACGTCTCGAGACCCCGCAGCGATGACTCGTTGTCCGCCAGCGCCTCAGAGCCCGAGCATCCGGCCGACGACGCCGACGAGGTTCAGCAGCACGAAGCCGGCACCGACGGACGCCGCCACGATCGCGGGGACGTTCCCCTGCGGGTCGCCCGCGGCCACGGCACGGCGGCCCAGGATCCAGGTGAGGATGCAAGGTAGCGCGAACGCGATGATGGCCGGACCACTCGCCAGTGCAACGACGCCGGCCGGCAAATCCTCGTCTTTGGACTCATAGCCCTGCAGCGTCAGCAGTCCCTCGCCGACCACCATCGAGACGACAAACCCCACCGGGATGAAGGCGGCCGCGATCCAAGCCCTTCGCGTCGGGTGGCGGTGCTGTCGAACGGTGCTCATACCCAGACGCTAAGGAGATCCGAGGACCTGCGCCGAGGGTACGACGTCCGCGATACAAGGGTCTTTCGGCAACGTCCGACCGGAGCGACAAAACGAATCAGGCCCTGAACTTCATCTCTGCAGTTCAGGGCCTGATTTCTGTGGACGATACTGGGTTTGAACCAGTGACCTCTTCCGTGTCAAGGAAGCGCGCTACCGCTGCGCCAATCGTCCGTGCTTATTCAATTTATCAGGGTGGTGCTTCGAGGTGGGTACGGGATTTGAACCCGTGTACACGGATTTGCAGTCCGTTGCCTCGCCTCTCGGCCAACCCACCGCTGGAGGCAATGCCTCCGGTGGAGACCTACTCCGAGCGGACGACGAGGCTCGAACTCGCGACCTCAACCTTGGCAAGGTTGCGCTCTACCAACTGAGCTACGTCCGCTTGCTGCTTCAGGCCCGGTTTCCCGTGCCCTTGGCGACGAGAAGAACATTATCGGAGCCGCTGCCCGAGGCCAAATCCGGGGTCACCTGCGTGTCATTCGCCCGTCATCTCGACCACCACACCGGCGCGCTTTCCCGGCTCTGACCTGGGACGTCTTAGAGTTGCCGCATGCGCGCGTGGATCGATGGTCAGCTTCTCGACAACCCGGCCGCCCCGGCGGTCTCCATCAGAGACCACGGTCTGGTGGTCGGCGACGGCGTCTTCGAGACGCTCAAGGTGATCAAGGACCAGCCGTTCGCGCTCGCCCTTCACCTCGACCGCCTCGAGCGCTCCGCGAGCGGCCTCGGCCTGCCGACGCCCGACCGCTCGCTCATCACCAAGGGTGTGGAGGCGGTGCTGGGCGCGGCCCCGACGGCGTACGGACGTCTGCGGATCACCGTCACGGGCGGGCCGGCGCCGTTCGGGTCCGGCCGCGCGGAGGTGGCGCCCACGATCATCATCGGCCTCGAGGACGCGGACCCCAACCCGACCGAGACCAAGGTCGTCAGCGTGCCGTGGCGCCGCAACGAGCACGGCGCGACGAGCGGCCTGAAGACGACGTCGTACGCCGAGAACGTCATCGCCCTCGCCGAGGCCCGCAAGCACGGGGCCACCGAGGCGATCTTCGCCAACACCGTGGGGGACCTGTGCGAGGGCACCGGGAGCAACATCTTCTACGTGCTCGACGGCGCACTCAAGACTCCGACGCTCTCCAGCGGCCCACTGGCCGGGATCACCCGCGCCCTGGTGCTGGAGTGGTTCGGCGCCGAGGAGACCGACGAGCCGCTGGCCGAGGTCGAGGAGTACGCCACGGAGGTCTTCCTCACCTCCAGCCTGCGCGACGTCCAGGCTGTGACCGAGTGGGGCACGCGCACCCTCCCGCACGGCCCGGTGACCCGGGCGGCGCAGGAGGCGTGGCGTACGAACGAGCCGAGCCTGCTCGGCCTCTGACCTGACTGAAGCCGAGCTCAGCCCGTGAAGAGCTGCGCCGCACGGCGCAGCGTCTCGATGACTCCGTAGGCCAGCGGGATCCCGACCAGGGCCCAGGCACCTGCGATCTTGGCGTTCATGCTGCGCTCCTCTCGGTCTCGGTCTCGGTGGAGTCGGCGGACTTCGGCTCGTGGAACCGGTCGGGGACCTGGTGCACCAGCAGGTTGGCGATGAAGCCGATCGCGAGGACGCCGACCATGGTCAGCAGTGCCGGCCGGTAGGCGGCCGCGGTGAGCGTGCCGGGTTCACCCTGCGCGTCGAGGAAGGCGTTGATGATGAGCGGTCCGGCGATGCCGGCAGCCGACCAGGCGGTCAGCAGCCGGCCGTGGATGGCGCCGACCTGGAAGGTGCCGAAGAGGTCGCGTAGGTAGGCCGGGACCGTGGCGAAGCCGCCGCCGTAGAAGGACAGGATCACGACGGCGAGCAGCACGAACAGGGCCATCGAGGTGTCCCCGATGGTCGCCAGCAGGAGATAGAGCACCAGACCGACCCCGAGATACATCATGTAGATCGGCTTGCGACCAATGACGTCGGAGGTCGAGGACCAGATGAACCGGCCGCTCATGTTGGCGATCGAGAGCAGCCCGACGAAGCCACCGGCCGCGACCGCGCTGACGGAGGAGACCCCGTCGGTGCGGAAGAAGTCCTGGATCATCGGAGCCGCCTGCTCGAGGATGCCGATGCCGGCGGTGACGTTGCAGAAGAGGACGATCCACACCAGCCAGAACGACCGGGTCCTGATCGCGTTGTTCGCCGAGACGCTCGCCGTGGTGACGAGCTTCTTCTCCTTCACGCTGGCCGGGTCCCAGCCCGCCGGCGTCCAGCCCTCCGGCGGTACGCGGACGGTGGCCGCGCCGAAGGACATGAAGACCAGGTAGACCACACCCAGGGTGAGGAACAGCATCATCACCGCGTGGCCGTCGGGGACGGTGCTGGCGTCACCGGTGTAGGACGGATCGTAGAGCGCCAGCAGCCGGCCGCTCAGCGGGCTGGCGATCATGGCGCCGCCGCCGAAGCCCATGATCGCCATGCCCGTCGCCAGGCCCGGCCGGTCCGGGAACCACTTGATCAACGTGGAGACGGGCGAGATGTAGCCGATCCCGAGTCCGATGCCGCCGATGACGCCGTAGCCGAGATAGACCAGCCACAGCTGGCCGGTGCCGATGCCGAGGGCGCCGATCAAGAAGCCTGAGGACCAGAAGATCGCGGCCGCGGTCATCGCCGCACGCGGTCCGTTGCGGTCGACCCAGGTGCCCATCACCGCGGCCGAGAGGCCGAGCATCACGATCGCGATCGAGAAGATCACCCCGATCGCGGTCTGGCTCGTGTCGAAGTGCTCGACCAGGGCGGTCTTGTAGACGCTGGTGGCGTACACCTGGCCGATGCAGAGGTGTACGGCGAGGGCGGCGGGCGGGATGAGCCAGCGACTGAAGCCGGGACCGGCCACCGTTCGCTCGCGAGAAAGGAAAGCTGGCAGCACTGTGACCTCCGAGGTGGTGGTGCGGGTGACGCACATCACTACCACAGTTGACGTGGCAACGGCGAGCGATCGCTTCCGGCCAGCGAAAAGTACGAACCCTCCAGCCCCGGGGAATCCGGGACGGGAGGGTTCGTGAACGAATGAGCAGGCGGGCGGAGTGCCTACTCAGCGTCGAACGAGCTGCCCAGCAGGTCTGCGATCAGCGCGTCGAGATCCAGGTGCTGGCTCTCGGAGCCGACCGGGACGGCCGAGAAGGACTTGCCAAGGAACATCTGCACCTCGCGCGAGTCGGCGGTCGCGATCAGGCGACCGTCGGGGGAGCTGAAGTCGAAGACGGCGACGGCCTTCGCGTCCTCGTCGATGCTGGGGTAGATCTTCACGTCGCCCTCACCGGCGGGGGCGGCCAGACCCTGCAGCATGAGTGTGCGGGACACGACCCACTCGACGTCACCGGCGCCGGAGTGGAAGGTCAGGCTCACTGCGTACGGGTCGTTCTCGCGGTAGCCGAGGGTCGTCGGCACCTCCACGGTCCGGCCCCAGGGGTCGAGGCACGAGATCTTGATGTCCTGCTGCACTGCCGGGTGCTTGATGTCGCTCATTCGTCCGCTCCTTCTTGGTGGTCTTGCCAAGGAGACGGAGCGGTACGCGGCTGATGATGCCGTTTCTACGAACTTTCTGAATCGAGTTGTGGAGACCTGTGTCACACCCGCGCGAGCGCGGCTTCCAGGCGGGCGACCGGGGAGGCGAGGTTGTACGTCGCGGCCAGCTCGTGCAGGCGTTCCGGGTCGGCCGGAGAGCTCGGCAGAGCGGTGCCAGTGCGGTTCAGCGCGATGTCGCGAGCGACCGCCACGACCTTCGGCGCGACCGCCAGATACTCGACGGCGTCGATGAACTTCTGCCGCTGCGCCTTGGTGATCGGGGTGGTCGGATCGGCGACGGCGGCGATGATCCCCTCCAGGTCCCCGTACTGCTCGAGCAGCTTGGCGGCGGTCTTCTCGCCGACGCCCTTCACCCCCGGCAGACCGTCGGAGGTGTCGCCACGCATCGTGGCGAAGTCGGCGTACTGCGCGGCGCTGATGCCGTACTTGGCGAGCACCCACTTCTCGTCGACCAGATCCGGGTCGCTCACGCCTCGGGTCGGGTAGAGGATGCGTACGCCTGCAGCGTCATCGACCAGCTGGAACAGGTCACGGTCGCCGGTGACGACGTCGACCGGCATCCCCGCGCCGGTCGCGAGGGTGCCGATCACGTCGTCGGCCTCGTAGCCGTCGGCGCCGATGACGCAGATCCCGGCCGCGGCGAGCACCTCGCGGATGATCGGCACCTGCACCTGCAGCGGGTCGGGCACCTCCTCGACGTCGGGCGCCGTCTCGACCTCCTCCACCACCCGGTGCGCCTTGTAGGACGGGATCAGGTCGACCCGCCACTGCGGTCGCCAGTCGTTGTCCCAGCAGCACACCAGGTCGGTGGGGGAGTAGTCGTTGACCAGCCGGGAGATGAACTCCAGCAGGCCGCGGACGGCGTTTACCGGGGTGCCGTCCTCGGCTCGGATGTCGGGCACGCCGAAGTAGGCGCGGAAGTAGAGCGAGGCGGTGTCCAGCAGGAGCATTCGAGGTTCAGCCACGCTGTGCACATTATCCGCTGACGCGGAGGGCAGGCCTAGTGAATCGCCCTCGTGGTATCGCTCGGGTCGGACGAGAGTCGCTGGGCGAGCCAGATCGGCGCGACCGAGACGACGATCATGACGACCGCCACGACATTGACGATCGGCGCCTGACCTGGCCGGAACAGGTTGGTCAGGATCCAGACCGGAAGCGTGGTCACACCGGGGCCGGCGGCGAACGTCGTCACGATGATCTCGTCGAAGCTGAGTGCGAACGCCAGCAGCCCGCCGGCCAGCAGCGCCGAGCGCAGCTGGGGGAGCGTGACCAGCCGGAACGTGGTCCACATCCCCGCTCCCAGGTCGGCCGAGGCCTCCTCGAGGTTGCCGCCCATCCGCCGCAGCCGCGCCTGCACGTTGTTGAAGACGGTCACGATGCAGAAGGTCGCGTGGGCCACCACGAGGGTGAAGAACCCCAGGCGTACGCCGAGGATCGAGGAGAACGCGTTGGACAGCGCGATCCCGGTGACGATGCCGGGCAGGGCGATCGGGAGCACCACCAGCAGGTTGACGGTGTCCTTCCCGAAGAAGGAGTAGCGCTGCATCGCGAGGCCGAGCAGGGTGCCGAGGAGGAGCGCCATCGCGGTCGCGCACGCGGCCACCGTCAGTGAGGTGAGGATCGCGTCGTGGGCTCCCGGGTTCACCGCCGCCCGCTGCCACCACTGGGTGGTGAAGCCGCTGGGCGGCCAGGTCAGCGCCTGGGAGGTGTTGAACGAGTTCACCACGACCAGGGCGAGCGGCGCGTACAGCATGGCGAGCACGAGGCCGGTGATCACGGCGAGCAGGCGCCGGGTCGATCTCGAGATGGTCATAGGTTCTCCAGAGCTCCGGTGCGGCGTACCAACGCCAGGTAGATCATGATCACGACGATCGGGATCAGCGCGATCGCGGCCGCCAGCGGCAGGTTGGACCCCGAGTTGATGAAGACGAGGTTGCCGAGCATCTGGTTCGCGCCGCCGACGATGTTGACCGTGATGTAGTCGCCCATGGTCAGCGAGAACGAGAAGATCGAGCCTGCCACCAGCCCTGGGACGACCAGCGGCAGCACCACCGTGCGGAACGTCAGCGCCGGCCGGGCACCGAGATCGCCGGCGGCGTCGAGCAGCGAGTCCGGGACACGTTCATAGGCGGCGTAGACGGGCAGGATGACATACGGAAGCCAGATGTACGCCTGGGTGAGCACGATCGCGGTGAAGCCGAATCCCGGCGAGCCGAGACCGACCAGGCCACCGGCCCAGTCCAGCAGTCCGCCGTTGGACAGCAGCGAGCGCCAGGCGAGCGCCTTGACGAGGTAGGACGCCCACAGCGGCGTCAGGAACGCGATCACCAGCAGGTGGCGTGAGCGCCGCGAGGCGACCTTGGCCATGTAGAAGCCGACCGGCAGCGCGATCAGGCAGTCGATGAGCGTCACCAGGAGCGCGACGCCGATGGTGCGCAGCGTGACGGTCCGGTAGAGCGCCTGACCGGTGATCTCACGGATGTTGTCGAGGGTGAAGGTGCGCTCGAGCTCGTTGGTGAAGGAGTCGATCGTCCAGAAGGCCGTCACCAGCAGCGCGGCGAGGGCGACGACGTAGACGAGCACCAGCCAGGTGAGGGGTGCGGCCAGCAGGAGGCCGAGGCGGAACCCCGGCCTCCTGCTGAGCGTGCTGCTGACAGAGCTCAAGGTCACCCCTTGATCTCTGCCCAGGCCTTGGTCCAGTCCTGGTAGTCGGTGCACTTCACGTCGGTCCGGCCGTCCAGGCACTTCTCGATCGGCGTGTTCCAGAACCAGATCTTCTCGGCGTACTCCTCATCGCCGGCGTGGAAGGTCTCGCAGTGGCCCTCGGAGGCGAACTCGCAGGCCTTGTCCGAGTTGGGCGCCTCGCCGAAGTACTCCGTCGCCTGGGCGTTGATCTCCGGGTCGGAGATGTGGTTGAGCCAGGCGTAGGCGCAGTTGGGGGACTTCGCGTTCGAGGAGATCATCCAGGTGTCGTTCCACCCGGTCGCTCCCTCCGAGGGGAGGATCGCCTCGACCGAGGCCTTCTTCGGGTCGATCAGGTTGGCGATCACCTGCCAGGTGGTGCCGACCACGGTGTCGCCGGTCTCGAAGGAGGCCTGCGTCTTGGTGTAGTCGGACCAGTACTCACCGACGGAGGCCCGCTGCGACTTGAGCAGGTCGACGGCTGCCGCGAGCTGCTTCTCGTCGAGCGAGTAGGGGTTCTCGATGCCCAGGTCGGGCTGGTGCGCCATCAGGTAGACCGCGGCGTCGGCGATGTAGATCGGCGAGTCGTACGCGGTGACCTGGCCCTTGTGCTTCGGCGCGTCCTCGAAGACCGCCTTCCACGAGGTCGGGGCGGGGGTGACGTCCTTGGTGTTGTACATCAGCAGGTTCGCGCCGTAGCCGTGCGGGATGCCGTAGTTCTTCTCGTCCACGGTGTTCCACTCGCGGTCCTTGAGGAAGTCGTAGATGCCCTCGTAGTTGGGGATCAGGTCGGTGTTGACCTCGGCCGCCTCGCCCGCCGCGATCATGCGCAGGGTGAGGTCGCCGGAGGCGGCGACGACGTCGTATTCGCCCGACTTGGCCAGGTTGAAGGCCTCGTCGGAGGTGCCGTAGACCTTCGCGGTGACCTGACAGCCGGTCTCCTTCTCGAAGCTGGAGACCCAGTCGACCTCGGGGTCGGTCGAGCCGTCCTCGACGTACCCGGGCCAGGCCAGGATCGAGACCTCGCCCTCGTTCTCGCCGAGCTTCTCGACCGCTCCGGTCGAGGAGTCGCCGTCGTCCCCGCCACAGGCGCTCAGCGTGATCAGGGACAGGGCCGCTAGGACGCCCCCGATGGTGTGTCTGGTTCGGATGTTTCGCATGGTCAACCTCTCTGGTGTTCTCTGGCTCATCGGTGTTGCACGGCACGGGACGAATCGGTGCCCAGGGGGACCAGGTCGCCCGGCGACCAGGAGGCGACCACGCGGTCGCCCCGAGACTCTGGTTCGGCGGCATCGGGGTGCAGCGAGCCACGGCTCTGCTCGAGGGCGACCAGCCTGGTGCCGTCCTCGAGCTCGATGTGGACTCGGTGCCCGGTGCCGATGTAGATGGACTCGGTGATCACGCCGGCGGCGGTCATCGCGCCGACAGGGGCGCTCGCGGTCTCCGGGGAGAGCAGGATCTTCTCGGGCCGCAGCGCGAAGGCGCCGTCCATCTTCAGCATCCGCTTCGACGCCTGCTCGTCGAAGACGTTGGAGGTGCCGACGAAGTCCGCGACGTACTGCGAGGTCGGACGCTCGTAGATCTCCTTCGGCGTGCCCAGCTGCACGATCCGGCCGCTGTCGAAGACCGCGATCCGGTCGCTGAGGGTGAGCGCCTCCTCCTGGTCGTGGGTGACGAAGACGAAGGTGATCCCCAGCTCGCGCTGGATCTGCTTGAGCTCGACCTGCATCTGCTCGCGGAGCTTGAGGTCGAGCGCGCCGAGCGGCTCGTCGAGGAGGAGCACCCGAGGACGTACGACGATGGCGCGAGCCAGTGCCACCCGCTGCCGCTGCCCGCCGGAGAGCTCGGTCGGCTTGCGGGCAGCGACGTGGCCGAGGCGGACCATCTCCAGCGCCTCGCGTGCCCGGGCGCTGCGCTCGGCCTTCGGGACGCCGCGTACGCGCAGTCCGTACGCGACGTTCTCGAGCACGTTGAAGTGCGGGAAGAGGGCGTAGTCCTGGAACACGGTGGTGACGTCGCGGTCGAAGGGCGCCAGGGCGGTGACGTCCTCGCTGCCGAGGCGGATGGTGCCGGAGTCGGCGTGCTCGAAGCCCGCGATCAGGCGCAGCACGGTCGTCTTCCCGGAGCCGGAGGGCCCGAGCATCGAGAAGAACTCACCGTCGCCGATGGTCAGGTCGAGAGCGTCGACAGCCATCACGTCGCCGTACGCCTTGGTCACGGCTTCGAGCTGGATCTGCGGAGATTCGGTCGGTCCCATTGCTGAATCATATGGAACCAGATCTTAGATTTTAAAGGGTATCTGCGTAAGTTCTTTGTAAACCCACTCGAAGGAGGGACCCGGATCGTGGCCAACGCCCGTGCGATGACCTCGCGCGCCAGGTCGGCGATCTTCGCGCCGATCGGCGACGAAGGCAGAGCCGTACGTGTCGAGAACCGTCTGGCCGAGGCGATCCGCTCCGGCGTGCTCGCCGACGGCGATCGGCTCCCCAGCGAGCAGGAGCTCGCCCAGATGCTGGGAGTGGCGACGGTGACCGCCCGGGAGGCGCTGGTGTCGCTGCGGGCACAGGGCCTGGTGGTGACGACACGAGGCCGCGGCGGTGGCTCTTTCGTGCGCGCACCGGACCCCGGCGACATCGTGAAGGGGCGACTCGCGACCATGTCGCGGGTGGAGCTGCGCGACCGGGCGAGCCTCTATCAGGTCGTACTGACCGGCTGTGCGGAGCTCGCGGCCGAACGAGCGGCTC
The DNA here is from genome assembly GCF_042788075.1 of Nocardioides sp. YIM B13467. NCBI lineage: Bacteria > Bacillati > Actinomycetota > Actinomycetes > Propionibacteriales > Nocardioidaceae > Nocardioides > Nocardioides sp. YIM B13467. Next base: position 2,368,624 of record NZ_JBHZPJ010000046.1, on the reverse strand, counting down.
CTGACGAGGTCGAGGACCTCCGGGACCTGCTGATCCCGCTCGGCGAGGACGACGTCGGCCGGTGGCGCGATGCGGAGAGCGAGCTCTACCTCTCTGTGGCGGCGCTGACCCAGTCGGCGCGGCTCACCCGGGAGGTGGTGCGACAGGAGGCCGACTTCGGTACGTTGCTGCGAGTGCCGCTGAGCGAGTCGGACTTCCGTCAGGCATCCGCCGCGCGGCATCGGGCGCTCGTCGCCGCGCTGGAGACGGGCGATGTCGCCGCGGCGCGGGGGAGCGTACGCGACCACGTGACCCACGCCGTTGAACGTCTGACCGAGATCCATGAGGTGGTACGACCATGAACATCGATGTGTCGGCCGACTGTGCCGTCCGGATCGAGCAGCACTTCGGTGCCATCCTCACCGAGCTCGAGCGAGTGCGCGCCCAGGTCGGCGCGCTCTTCGCCGCGGGACCGGTCACCTCGGACGAGCTGATCGCGCAGGTCGAGACCGGGACGCTCGCGTTCCTCCAGGACCCGAGCCTCCTGGGCGGCGGGTTCGTCGTCGCACCGGCCGCGCTCGTCGACCGGCGGCTCTACCTGGCCTGGTGGCAGGGCGCCGGCCGCGACTTCCTCGGTGACGCAGTGGTGCCGGCGACGGGCGAGGTTCTCGACTACACCCGCCAGCCGTGGTTCCGGATCCCGGCGCGCACCGGAGCGCTGCACCTCGCCGGGCCCTACGTCGACTTCGTCTGCACCGACGAGTACGTCATGACCATGACGCTGCCGGTCTACGCGGGCGGCCGGATGGTCGGTGTCGCCGGCGCCGACACCTCGGTCGAGACGCTGGAGCGGATGCTGCTGCCCGGCCTGCGCGAGATCGGTGCGACGCTGGTCAACTCGCACGGCCGGGTCGTCGTATCCGCGGACCCGCACCTGGCCACCGGCGAGGTCATGAACGCCGTCCCCGACAAAGCTCGTGGCGCGCGGCCGCTGTCGGTGGTCCAGCCCTCTGCGGACGGTCGCGGCGAGCTGAAGACGCTCGCCGGCTGGCCCTCCTGAGGCCGGAAATCTTTCGACATCAACTACTTTTTTGGACGTTGCGGCGGAGATATTGCTGTTGTGGGTACGCTGTCGCCGTGACTGCACCTGAGATCGAGGCCACCGACCGTAAAATCCTCCAGCTTCTTGCGGAGGACGGTCGGATGTCCTACACGGACCTGGGCAAGGCGACCGGCCTGTCGACCTCGGCGGTGCACCAGCGCGTCAAGCGGCTCGAGCAGCGTGGCCTCATCACCGGCTACGGCGCCACCGTCAACTACGCCGCCATCGGCGTGCCGCTGACCGCGTTCGTCGCGGTGCAGCCCATGGATCCCTCCCAGCCCGACGACACCCCCGAGCGGGTGGCGGACCTCCACGAGGTCGAGGCCTGCTGGTCGATCGCCGGCGTCGAGTCCTACATGCTCAAGGTGCGCGTCGCCACGCCCGAGGCGCTCGAGGAGCTGCTCGGCCGGATCCGCTCGGTCGCCAACGTGTCCACGCGCACCACGATCGCGATGTACACCTACTACGAGAACCGCCCCACCATGACGCACTGAGACCCGGCGCCCAGCGCCGGGTCCCAGTCACGCTCGGGTCACTCCCCGTGCGTACGCCACCACTCCTGGCCCGACTCGGGCAGGGTGTGGATCGGGTCGTAGTACTCGTAGGTCCTGGTCAGCGCCTCGGCGTCCGACGCCTCGATCGAGGTGCGGTAGTTCTTGGTCCAGTAGGAGATGCCGCGCTCGGTGTCGTAGTCGGCGATCTGGTGGACCCAGCGCTTGCCGACGAAAGGTACGTCGCACACGATGCGCGGGGTGGCGAACCCGGGCAGGTAGCCCATGATGTCGTGCTGCAGCCGCTGCGCGTCGGCGACCGAGACCCGCCAGTGCTCACTGAACGGGATCATGTCGCACATGTAGAAGTAATAGGGCATGATCTGCGCGCCGTCGAGCAGGCGGAAGCTCAGGTCGAGCAGGCTGTGGCTGTCGGCGTTGACTCCGGCCAGCAGCACCCCCTGGTTGCGTACGTCGCGAACCCCGGCCGCCAGCAGCGCCTTGGATGCCTCGGCGACCAGCGGAGTGACCGAGTTGGCGTGGTTGGCGTGGGTGTGGATCGCCAGCGAGACGCCGCGCTCACGGGCGATCGTGGTCACCCGGTTCATCCCCTCCAGGAGCGGCTCCTGGAGCCAGTGCTGGGGGAGGCCGATCAGGCCCTTGGTGGCCAGCCGGATGTCGCGGATGTTGTCGATCGCCATCAGCTTGGTGAGGAAGTCCTCCAGCCGCGGCCAGGGCAGGTTGGCGACGTCGCCGCCGGAGACCACCACGTCGCGTACCTGCGGGGTGTTGCGGAGGTATTCGAGCATCGCCTCGTGGCGGTCGACCGGCTTGCCGGTGAGCTTGAGCTTGTCGATGACCGGGGTCGAGTTGCCGACCAGGTCCATCCGGGTGCAGTGGCCGCAGTACTGCGGGCAGGTGGAGAGCAGCTCGGCGAGCACCTTGGTCGGGTAGCGGTGGGTCAGCCCCTCGGCGACCCACATGTCGTGCTCGTGCAGCGAGTCGCGGCTCGCCTGCGGGTGTGACGGCCAGTCGGTGCGGCGGTCGGAGAAGACCGGGATCATGTAGTGCCGGATCGGGTCGCCATAAAAGCGCTCAGTGAAGGTGGCGGTGAATTCCTCGCCGGTCTCCCCGGCGGCAGCCGGGACCATCGTGTTGATCATCTGCGGCGGCACCAGCATCGACATCGTCGCCCGCTCGGCCATGTCGCGCTCGAGGTCGGCGTAGAACCGCTCGTCGAGAAGATCGCCCATCAGCGCGCGGAGCTGGCGGATGTTCTTGATGCAGTTGACGCGCTGCCACTGCACGTCGCGCCACTGCTCGTCGGTGATGTCGGCCCAGCCTGGGAACCGGGTCCAGTCAGGTTCGACCAGCTCTACGCGCTGGTAGGCGTAGGGCTGTCCGTCTCGGGTCGTAGGCTCGATGGTTGCCGTCATGTCCTCCACCATAGCGGGAGATCCTGCGGCATCTGCAACCATCGGCCGCAATTCTTCCCGCAACCGCTGGTAGGGTCCGCCGTGAGATGGACGCAAGGAGGCGTACGACGATGACCACTTCTGACCCGACAGGCCTGCACCGGGTGCTCGATGAGCCGGTGGGCGGCTCGTTGCCGCTGCCCCAGGCGGCCCGGAGACTCGACACCCGCAAGACCTTGTGGCCCGACGAGGTGCGGATCCGGGTGGAGCGTCTGAACCTGGACGCCGCCTCGTTCCGGCAGCTCGAGTCCGCACACGACGGCGACGGAGAGGCCGTACGCCGCGAGGTGCTCGACATCGTCGCCGAGCGCGGCAAGATGCAGAACCCGGTGACCGGGTCGGGCGGCATGCTCGTCGGTGTCGTCGAGGAGGTCGGACCCGACTCGCCTCTGGGGCTGAAGGTCGGGGACCGGGTCGCGACGCTGGTCTCGCTGACCCTGACCCCGTTGGTGATCGAGGACGGGCTCGCCGGCTGGGGCGGTGACTCCGAGCAGGTTCCGTGCGACGGCTACGCCATCCTCTTCGGCCGCTCGATCGCAGCCGTCCTGCCCGACGACCTCGCCCCCGAGCTCGCGCTGTCGGTGATGGACGTGTGCGGTGCCCCGGCACTGACCCGGCGGGTCGTCTCGGAACGCTACGCAGGTGGCGTCGTCGCAGTGATCGGTGGCGGCGGCAAGTCCGGATCGCTGTCGCTGGCCGCGGCCCGCGACGCGGGAGCCGGCCACCTGATCGGCATCGTCCCGACCGAGTCCGAGGCCGAGCGGCTCCGCGAGGCCCGCCTGGCCGACGAGGTCGTGGTCACCGACGCCCGCAACCCGGTGGCCCTGCGCGACGCGGTCGCCAAGGCCGGAGGCCCCGCCGACGTCACAGTGGTCTGCGTCGACGTACCCGGCTGCGAGGGCGGCGCCATCCTCGCCACCGCCGACCGCGGCACCGTCATCTTCTTCTCGATGGCCACCTCCTTCTCCGCCGCCGCGCTCGGCGCCGAGGGCCTTGCCGCCGATGTCACGATGCTCGTCGGCAACGGCTACGTCCCCGGTCACGCCGCCTACGCCCTGGATCTTCTCCGCGCCAATGCCGGGGTCCGGGCACTGTTCGAAGGAAGACTGGAACTGTGAGACTCGAACTGGACCCACGAACGATCGCCCAGGCCCGCGCGCTGGCCGCGAAGGTCGGCGACCCGATCGTCGAGATGGCCAAGAAGCACACCACGGTCGCCGTCGAGCGAGCGACGCTGCGCCTGGCCGGGCTCGCTGGCGCCGACCCGGACGGCACCCCGTGGGTGAACCACCTGGTCGACGCGGTGCGCGCCGACATCGGGCTGGAGCACGGCGTCACGCTGCCGGTGTGGCAGGCGCTGGCCGCCCACGACAACGATCTCTCGCGGCTCGCCGAGGAGGCCGCCGCCGGGCAGGTGACCTTCCACCTGCCCGAGGGCGCCGAGGCCGAGCTGGCCGCGAAGCACGCCCGCGAGGCGGTCGGGGTCGGCATCGCCCGCCTCGACGCCAGCCGGGTGGCGCGCGAGCGGATGATCGCCGAGATCGGCGATGCACCCCGCAAGCCGTGGATCTACCTGATCGTCGCCACCGGTGACATCTACGAGGACATCCCGCAGGCGCAGGCGGCCGCGCGTGAGGGCGCCGACATCATCGCGGTGATCCGCTCGACCGGCCAGTCGCTCCTCGACTACGTGCCCGAGGGCGCGACCCGGGAGGGGTTCGCCGGGACGTACGCGACCCAGGAGAACTTCCGGCTGATGCGGGCCGCGCTCGACGAGACGAGCCGTGAGCTCGGGCGCTACGTGCGGCTCACCAACTACGCGAGCGGGCTCTGCATGCCCGAGATCGCCGCGCTGGCGGGCATGGAGCGTCTCGACATGATGCTCAACGACTCGATGTACGGGATCCTGTTCCGCGACATCAACCCGGTGCGTACGTTCGTCGACCAGCGGCTCTCGCGCCAGATCCACGCCCGGGCGGGGATCATCATCAACACCGGCGAGGACAACTACCTCACCACGGCCGACGCGGTCGAGGCGGCGCACACGGTGACCACCTCGCAGCTGCTCAACGAGTACTTCGCCAAGGAGGCCGGGCTCGAGGACTGGCAGCTGGGTCTGGGCCACGCCTTCGAGATCAACCCCGATGTCCCGGACTCGTTCCGTCTCGAGCTCGCGCATGCGCTGCTGGCGAAGACGATCTTCCCCGACGCCCCGCTGAAGTGGATGCCCCCGACCCGGCACATGACCGGCGACATCTTCAAGGGCTACCTGCTCGACGGGTTCTTCAACCTGGCCGGCGCGATGACCGACCAGGGCATCCTGCTGGTCGGAATGATGACCGAGGCGGTGGTGACGCCGTGGATCTCCGACCGTGACCTGGCCCTGCAGAACGTCCGGTACGTCATGGACGCGGCCGGACGCCTCGGCGAGGACTTCCACCCGGCGCCCGACGGGTTCATCGCCAATCGGGCGCGCGAGGTCCTTGGGGAGTCGATCGACCTGCTCGGGAAGATCATCGACGAGCCCAACGGGCTCCTCGACGCGATCGCGGACGGCACCTTCGGCCTGATGAAGCGCCCCGCCGACGCCGGCAAGGGCCTCGAGGGCGTGGCCCTGAAGTCCGAGGCGTACTACAACCCCGCTAGCGACATCCTGGAGGGCAAGTGAGCATCATCCGGCCGTACGGCGACACCACCGGTGACGGGATGGTGCAGGTCTCCTTCACGTTGCCGATCAAGCACTCGAAGGTCGCCGACGGCGCCGCGCTGCAGCTGGCCAACAAGATGGGCATGGAGCCGGCGATGGTCGTCCACTCCAAGCCGATGGGCGACGACTTCACCTTCTTCGTCGTCTACGGGCAGGTGAACCATCTCGTCGACACCGACAAGGTGCAGGTCGTCGAGCGTGACTTCCCGCTGCTGACGCCGAAGGAGGCCAACGCGGTGATCAAGGAGACGCTGCGGCGCCCGATGGTCGTCGTCGGTGCCTGCATCGGCACCGACGCCCACACCGTCGGGATCGACGCGATCCTCAACATCAAGGGGTTCGCGGGGGAGAAGGGGCTGGAGTACTACAAGGAGATCGAGGTCGTGAACCTCGGCGCCCAGGTCTCCGTGCCCTCCCTGGTCGAGGCTGCCGTCACCCGGCGCGCCGACGCCGTNCTGGTACGGCGGTGGCGCCTCCGCCGACACCGCCAAGCCCGACCTGGCCGCGTCGATGTTCGGCGTGGCGCCTCGCGCGCTGACCGGCATCATCACGCTCCAGCAGACCGTCGACCTCGTACGCCTCTCCATCGAGGTGGTCGAGGCCAACATCGACCACCTCCTCGGGCCCGAGGACGCCGCCGACGTCCACGAGGCGATCGGCCGCTACGCCCGTGAGGTCGCCTTCGCCACGGCCGAGGTCTACGCCCGCGCCGCCGAGCAGCGCGGCGCCTGGGACGCCCGGCTCGAGGCGCTCGTGGTCGACGCGGTCCTGCGTGCCGAGACCGACGAGGTCGTCCTCTCCCGAGCCAGCGCGCTCGGCTGGGACGCCGACCTGCCGCTGTGCGCGGTGCTGGGCCACGCCCCCGACGGCGTCCGCCTCGACGCCGCCATGGAGGAGGTACGCCGCCGCGGGCGCGCCCACGACCTGCACACCCTGTGCGCGGTCCAGGGTGACCGCCTCGTCGCCCTGCTCGGCGGCATCGAGGACCCGTTGGAGGCCGCCGAGAGCATCGCCGACCTGTTCGCCGACGGGCCCGTCGTGGTCGGGCCGATGGCGGCCGGGCTCGCCACCGCCGCCGAGTCCGCCCGGGCCGCGCTCTCGGCCTATCGGGCCGCGCCGGGCTGGCCTGACGCGCCCCGCCCGGCACGGAGCCAGTCGTTCCTGCCCGAACGTGCCCTCGCCGGCGACGCGTGGGCCCACCGCTACCTGATCGAGCATCTCTACCGACCGCTGGTGGAGGCCCGCAGCACCCTGATCGAGACGCTGGCTGCGTACTTCGCCGCCGGAGGTGGCCTCGAGGCCACCGGTCGCACGTTGTTCGTGCACCCCAACACCGTGCGCTACCGTCTCAAGCAGGTCGCAGAGCTCACCGGCTTCCTTCCGACCGACTCCCGCGACGCTCTCGCCCTGCAGGTTGCCCTGATCCTCGGTCGGCAACAGGACCACTGACCCTGGCATGGACGCAATCTTGTAGGACCCCTACAAGATTGCGTGACAGATATTCGTTGCCGCTAAAGGTGATCCGACCCCCCTCCAGAAGGGACCATCGTTCCGTGCTCGTCATTGTCGCCCCAGGACAAGGTGCTCAGACACCAGGATTCCTCACCCCGTGGTTGGAGGACCCCGCTTTCGCCGCTCGGATGGAGTGGCTCTCGACCGTCGCAGGCATCGACCTGATCGACTACGGCACCAATGCCGACGCAGAGACCATCCGCGCCACCGAGATCGCCCAGCCGCTGCTGGTCGCCACCGGCCTGGTCGCGGCGCTCGAGCTCTTCCCGCAGCCCGCGGACGCGTTCGGCAAGATCGGGGCCGTCGCCGGCCACAGCGTCGGTGAGATCACCGCCGCCGCGGGCGCACGCGCGATCAGCGCCGAGCAGGCGATGGTGCTCGTCCGCGAGCGCGGCAAGGCCATGGCCGAGGCCGCCGCGAAGACGCCGACCGGCATGACCGCGGTCCTCGGCGGCGTCCGCGAGGAGGTGCTGGCCGCGATCGAGAAGCACGGCCTCACCCCCGCCAACGACAACGGCCCCGGCCAGATCGTCGCCGCGGGCACCATCGAGCAGCTCGCGGCCTTCGCCGCCGATCCGCCCGCCAAGGCCAGGCTGATGCCGCTCAGCGTCGCCGGCGCCTTCCACACCAAGCACATGGAGCCCGCCGTCGGCCACCTCGCCCGGCTGGCCCAGAGCGTCTCGACCCACGACCCGCGTACGCGCCTGATCAGCAACAAGGACGGCCAGATCGTCCACGACGGTGCCAAGGCGCTGGACCGGATCGTCGGCCAGATCGCCAACCCGGTGCGCTGGGACCTCTGCCTCGACACCATGTCCGACATCGGCGTGACCGGCATCCTGGAGATGCCGCCGGCCGGCACACTGACCGGGATCGCCAAGCGCGCCCTCAAGGGCGTCGAGACCTTCGCCCTGAAGACTCCCGACCAGCTCGACGACGCCCGTGCGTTCGTCGAGAAGCACGGCGAGGCCAACCCGATCGAGACCACGCCGACCTGGCGCATGGTCGTCTCCCCGTCCAAGGGCACCTTCAAGCTCTCCGAGACCGTGTCCGGGGTCGACGTGATTCCGGCAGGCGCTGAGATCGGCGCCATCGCCAGTCTCCGCGACACGATCGCGATCACGTCCGCCCACGGCGGCGAGGTCATCGAATGGCTCGTCGAGGACGGCGACCTCGTATCCCCCGGTCAGCCGCTGCTGCGTCTGCACCCGACAGGAGTCCAGCACTCGTGATCTCAGCCCCGACAGGTTCCCCGCACGCCCGCATCCTCGGCGTAGGCGGCTATCGCCCGACCCGGGTGGTCCCCAACAGCGAGATCGTCGATCTGATCGACTCCTCCGACGAGTGGATCCGCACCCGTTCCGGCATCACCGAGCGTCGCTGGGCGGGCGAGGAGGAGACCGTACAGATGATGTCGGTCACCGCCTCCCGCAAGGCGCTCGAGCACGCCAAGATCGGCATCGACCAGATCGACTGCGTCATCGTCGCCACCGTCAGCCACATGCGTCAGACGCCCGCAGTCGCCGCGCTGATCGCCGACGAGCTCGGCGCCGACCACCCGGCCGCCTTCGACATCTCCGCGGCCTGTGCCGGGTTCTGTCACGGCATCGCGATGGCGAGCGACCTCGTCCGCGGCGGCAGCGCCCGCAACGTACTCGTGATCGGTGTCGAGCGCCTCTCCGACATCACCAACCCGCACGATCGTGGCACCGCCTTCATCTTCGCCGACGGCGCCGGCGCCGCGGTCGTCGGCCCGAGCGATGAGCCCGGGATCGGCCCGGTCGTCTGGGGCTCCTCGGGCGACAAGGCCGACCACATCCAGACCCCCGACTGGTTCGACGCGATCGAGGCCAAGGAGACTCCCTGGCTGACGATGGAGGGCAACCCCGTCTTCCGCTGGGCCTCCTACGCGATGGCAAAGGTCGGCCAGGAGGCGCTCGACAAGGCCGGCATCACGGCCGACGAGCTCGACTGCTTCGTCCCGCACCAGGCCAACATGCGCATCGTCGACGCCCTGGCCCGCTCCATGAAGCTTCCGGAGTCGGTCAAGATCGCCCGCGACATCGCCACCATGGGCAACACGTCGGCCGCCTCGGTCCCGCTTGCTCTTGAGCGGATGATCGAGGAGGGTCAGGCTGAGTCGGGCGACACCGCCCTGCTCATCGCGTTCGGCGCCGGACTGGTCTACGCAGCCCAGGTCGTCGTCGTTCCGTAGTCTCGCACCACTTCAGAGTTTCACCACACAGAAATCCGAGAGGAAGCACCACATATGGCCACCACCGAAGAGATCCGCTCCGACCTCGCCGAGATCGTCAACGAGGTCGCCGGCATCGATGTCGCCGACGTTCAGCTCGACAAGTCCTTCGTCGATGACCTCGACGTCGACTCGCTGTCCATGGTCGAGGTCGTCGTCGCTGCCGAGGAGAAGTTCGGCGTTTCCATCCCCGACGAGCAGGTCAAGAACCTCAAGACCGTTGGCGACGCGGTGAGCTTCATCGAGAAGGCTTCCGCGAACGCCTGACGCGCCCCGGCGGCTCGGCCAACCCTCCCAGGCCGAGCCGCCGGATCTGCTTCACCTGACCCAACGCGCCAACACCTCACACGGAGACCACATGAGCAGCCGCACCCGAGTCGTCGTCACCGGATTGGGCACCACCAACCCGGTAGGCGGAGATGTAGCCACCACCTGGGATGCCTTGATCGCCGGCCGCTCCGGCATCCGCGAGCTCACCGAGGAGTGGGCCCAGGACCTTCCCGTACGCATCGCCGGCCGTGTCGCCGTCGAGCCGTCCGAGGTCCTGGAGAGGGTCAAGGCGCGACGCCTGGACCGTTCCGCGCAGTTCGCCGTGGTCGCCGCGGCCGAGGCCTGGAAGGACGCCGGCTTCGAGGGAACGGCCACCGAGGCCGGCCTCGACGGCGAGCGCCTCGGTGTCGCTGTCGCCACCGGCATCGGCGGGGTCACCACCCTGCTCGACAACTACGACACGCTTCTGGCCAAGGGGCCGCGCCGGGTCAGCCCGCTGGCCGTCCCGATGCTGATGGCCAACGCCTCGGCAGCCAACATCTCGTTGATCTACGGCGCCCGCGCCGCGGCTCAGACCCCGATCTCTGCCTGTGCCTCCGGCTCCGAGGCGATCGCCCTGGCCGCCGACCAGATCCGTCTGGGCCGCGCAGACGTCGTCCTCGCCGGTGGCACCGAGGCAGCGATCCACCCGCTGCCGATGGCCGCGTTCGCCAACATGATGGCCCTGTCCAAGACCGCGTCCGGCCCCGATGGTGGCGACCCGACCGCGGTCAGCCGCCCCTGGGACACCGGCCGCGACGGCTTCGTACTCGGTGAGGGTGCCGGCATCGTCGTGCTCGAGACGCTCGAGCACGCCCAGGCCCGCGGCGCCCGGATCTACGCCGAGGTCCTCGGCGCCGGCGTGACCGCCGACGCCCACGACATCGCCCAGCCCGACCCCGAGGGTCGTGGTGGCAGCCGCGCTATCAAGCGCGCGCTCGAGGACGGCGACATCGATCCGAACACCATCGTCCACGTCAACGCTCACGCGACCTCGACCCCTCAGGGCGACATCGCCGAGGGCCTGATGCTCCACGCCACCCTCGGCAAGCAGGTCGAGAACGTCGTGGTCACCTCGACCAAGTCGATGACCGGCCACCTGCTCGGCGGTGCCGGAGCCCTCGAGACCGTCGCGACCGTCCTGGCGATCCACCACCGTCAGTCGCCGCCGACGATCAACCTCGACAACCTCGACCCCGCGGTCGAGCTCGACATCGCCACCAAGGCACGCGACCTGCCGGTCGGCGACATCGCGGCCCTCAACAACTCCTTCGGTTTCGGTGGCGCGAACGTAGCGGTCGTCTACGGAAGCATCTGATGACCATCACGGCGCCTGCTCCCGCGAGGAAACAGCAGAAGCTTCCTCGCGACCAGGACCCGCGGAACCCGCTGACCCGCCTCAGGGCGCTCTTCGACGAAGGCACCGTTCAGCTCATCTCCCCCGACGACGAGTCCGGCATGCTGGCCGCCGTCGGCGAGGTGGACGGCACCCGGGCGGTCGCCTTCTGCTCGGACGCCACCGTCATGGGCGGCGCGATGGGCGACCTCGGCTGCCGTGTGGTCGTCGACGCCTACCACCGCGCGATGACCGACGGCATCCCGATCATCGGCCTGTGGCACTCCGGCGGCGCCCGGCTGGCCGAGGGCGTCCTCTCCCTGCACGCGGTCGGTCGCATCTTCCACGCGATGACGCAGGCCAGCGGCAAGATCCCGCAGATCTCGGTCGTCCTCGGCCCGGCCGCCGGCGGCGCTGCCTACGGTCCTGCCCTCACCGACGTCGTCATCCTCGGCCCCGAGGGCCGCATCTTCGTGACCGGTCCCGACGTCGTACGCTCCGTCACCGGTGAGGACGTCGACATGCTGCGCCTCGGTGGCCCCGAGCCGCACGGCCGCCGCTCCGGCGTCGTGCACATCCTCACCGAGTCCGAGCGCGAGGCGCTCGACAAGGCCCGCACGGTCGCCTCTCTCCTCGGCTCCCAGGGTGGCCTCGACGTCGCCGCGGTCGAGGACAAGGACCTCGCCGAGCAGCTGCCCGAGTCGAAGAAGCGCGCCTACGACGTGCACCCGCTGGTCGAGAACATCCTCGACGAGGGCACCGCACAGGAGCTGCACGCTCGCTGGGCGCCCAACATCGTCACCGCTCTCGGTCGCTTCGGTGGCCGCACCGTCGGCGTCGTCGCCAACAACCCGCTGCGGCTCGGCGGCTGCCTCGACTCCCTCTCCGCGGAGAAGGCCTCCCGGTTCGTACGCCTCTGTGACGCCCTCGGCGTCCCGCTGATCGTCGTCGTCGACGTCCCCGGCTACCTGCCGGGCGTCGGCCAGGAGTGGGACGGGGTCGTCCGCCGTGGCGCCAAGCTCCTGCACGCCTTCGGGGAGTGCGTGGTCCCCCGGGTCACCCTGGTGACCCGCAAGACCTATGGCGGCGCCTACATCGCCATGAACGCCCGTTCCCTCGGCGCGACCAAGGTCTTCGCCTGGCCGGGCGCGGAGGTCGCGGTCATGGGCCCGGTCGCCGCGATCCGCATCCTGCACCGCCGCAAGCTCGCCGAGGTCGCGCCCGACCTCCGTCCTCAGGTCGAGGCGGAGCTCGCCGCCGAGCACGAGCGTCTCGCCGGCGGTGTCGACAAGGCTGTCGAGATCGGTGTCGTGGACGAAGTCATCGAGCCGTCGGCGACCCGCGGCGCGATCGCGGCCGCCTTCGAGGACGCGATCCAGACCGTCGGCGTACGCCGTGGTGCTCACGGCAACATCCCACTCTGACCGACACCGTTCAGAGACAGACTGAGGCCCCGGAGCTCACGCTCCGGGGCCTCAGTCGTCGTCGGCCGTGCTCTGCGGCCGACGGGGTCGCTCAGACGACCTGGTGCAGCCAGCGTACGGGGGCGCCCTCCCCCGCGTGACGGAACGTCTCCAGCTCGTCGTCCCACGGCTTGCCGAGGAGCTTGTCGACCTCGAGCTCGAGCGTGGTGTCACCGAGGGCGGCCTTGACGACCGCGGCCTTGAGCCGGTCCTCCGGGATCATGATGTCGCCGTGCATCCCGGTGACGGCATGGAAGACGCCGAGGTCGGGGGTGAAGGAGTAGCGCGCACCCTCAGAGGTCGACGTACCGTCCTCGGTGACCTCGAAGCGCAGGTGCGTCCATCCCTTCAGCGCCGACGCGATCGCCGCTGCGGAACCGACCGCACCGGACCAGAAGAGCTCGGCTCGGTAGGTGCCGGCCTGGGCGGGCTGCGCCGTCCAGTCGAAGTTCACCGGCACACCTAGCACCCCCGCGACGGCCCATTCGATGTGAGGGCAGAGCGCGGAGGGAGCCGAATGCACGAACACAACGCCTCGTGCGATGCCACGCGAGGCGCTCGGGTCCTTGATCTGAGTGGTCACCGAATATCTCCTTCGTTGCGGCGCGAGCTACGCCTTCCCCAGCGGGCTCGATCATGCGTGAAGGAACATTTCGGTGATCACACGGATGTAGTTGTGCGTCTATTCTTACCTACCGCGCCCAGGATCTCCAGTATCGGAGCAAAACGGCCAGTGGCGACCGGCATTGCTGCCGATCGCCACTGATTGCGCGTTTGAGGTGGACCTCAGTCCCTCTCGACCGTCTTCTCGAGGGTCTCGGCCCGCGCCGCGGCGTCGGTGATCTCCTCGGAGTCGATCGCGTAGGTGCGGTGGAACCAGGTCAGCGCGTCCTTGTCCCGGCCGGCGTCCTGGAGCGTGTCGGCGTACGCGTAGCGCAGCCGCACGACCCAGGCCTCACGGCTCTTGTTGTTGAGCGGCGACTGCTCGAGGATCCGCAGGGCCGCGTCGAACTGACCCATGTCCCGACGAGCGCCGGCCTCGACGATCGTCATCTCGGCCTTCGCCGGTGCCTCGAAGTTCGCCACCGACGGGCTGTGTGCGAGCTTGATCGCCTGCTCGGGCTGGCCGAGCGCGCGGTGGCAGTCCGCCATGATCGGCAGGTACGCCGTCGCGCCGTTCATCCGCTTGGCCGCACGCAGCTCGGCGAGCGCCTCGGAGTAGTGGCCGGCAGCGTACGCGGCCTCACCCAGCGCCTCGCGAATCACAGCGATCCGCTGCGTACGCGACTTCGCCGCCTTGGCGTGCTGGTAGGCGAGCTCGGGGTCGGAGTCGATGAACATGTCGGCAGCGACCAGGTGGCGGGCGATCCGCGCCGCCAGCTTCTCGGGCAGGCCTCGCAGCTGAGCCGAGATCGCACGGTCCAGCTCCTTGCCGGTCACCTCTTCCGGCAGCTCCGGACCGTCGTAGATCCGCTGATCGGCCGTACGCTCCTCGCGCGGCTCGTCGAAGCGACGCTGCGGCCTGCCACCGGGCTTGCCGCCACGGTCCTTGGAGTAGCCACCCTTGCGGTCGCTGCTGCCACCACGCTTCGGGGCGTCAGAGCGCTTCGGGCCGTCAGGGCGGCCGCCGGCGCGGGGGCCACTGCGTCCGGTCGACGGCTTGCCGTCGCGACGCTCGTCGCCTCCGCGGCCACTGTCACGACGCTGGTCGCCTCCGCGACCTCCGCCGCCAGCGGCGCCATCACGGCGGTCACTGCTCCGACCAGCACCGGGCCGACCACCGCTCGGTCGACCAGCGCCCGGCTTGCCGTCACCCGATCGGCCGCCACGGCCACCGGTGGATGAACCCGAGCTCTTCGGACGCCCAGGGCGTCCAGCGGGCTTACCGCCTCTGTTGCTACGGCGCTCGTCAGCCATAGCNCGAGACCAGCGAACCAACACACATCCGCGTGCGCGGGTGTGGAGAGTTCGTACGTCGGGAGGTGACCGGTTCGATGACCACGCTGCAACAACCCCAACACCCCGTGCTCGGGGCCGTGGTCGCGATCACCACCTCCCTCGAGGGAGTCGCGGCGGCGAATCCGTCGTTCATGGTCACCGAGCAGAAAGCGGCCACGCTACTCGAGATCGCCCGCGCGAAAGCGCAGTTGGCTGAGCTCGAACTCCGCGTGATCGCGGCCGCCGACGATGTGGCCGCCGAGAGCGCGGCACGGGATATGGCGGCGTGGTTGCATCACCACACCCACCAGCGCCCCGAGACCCTGCGTGCCGACCTCCGGCTGGCAGACGCCCTGGACCGTTCCTACGGACGGGTCGCGGCCGCGATGCGCCGTGGCGACTGCAACCCTGCCCAGGCCCACGTCATCGTGAATGCCCTCGACGACCTGCCCGCCGACCTCGACCCCGAGATCAAGACCAAGGCCGAGGAGACGCTGGTGGCCTACGCGACCCGGTTCGATCCCACCCAGCTGCGCCGCCTGGGGCGCCGGATCCTGGACGTCATCGCCCCCGAGATCGCCGAGGCCGAGGAAGCCAAACGGCTCGCTGCGGAGGAGGCCCACGCCCGCAAGAAGACCCGCCTGTCCATGCGACGCCTCGGCGATGGCACCACCCGCATCTCCGCGGTCATCCCAGACGCGGCCGCGGACCGGCTCGCCACCAACCTGGAGGCCTTCGCCTCACCCCGCCGCGACGACGGCACCCGCACCGAGACCGGCGAGTACCTGCCCTACGACCGGCGCCTGGGCCGGGCGTTCTGCCACATGCTCGAGACCCTCGACCCCGCCCGGCTCCCGATCCATGGCGGGGACGCCACCACGGTGATCGTCACCATCGACATCGATCAGCTCCGCAAGGAGGCCGGCATCGCCCAGATCCTTGGCGGCACCCCGATCACCGCAGCTGAGGCCCGGCGGCTGGCCTGCACCGCAGGCATCATCCCCGCCGTCCTCGGCGGCGATTCCGAGGTCCTCGACCTCGGTCGCAAGGAACGCTTCTTCACCGCCGCCCAACGCCGCGCCCTCCTCCTGCGGTCGGCGACCTGTGAGGCCGAGGGCTGCGACATCCCCGGCACCTGGGCCGAAGCCCACCACTGGATCGCCTGGGCCCAAGGCGGAACGACCGACCTCGACAACGCCGCCCTCCTCTGCTCCCATCACCACCACCGCGCCCACGACACCGCATACCTCCACGAACGCCTCCCCAACGGCGACATCCGCTTCACCCGACGCACATGAGCCGAGATCGTGATGCCTTCCTTCTGTAGGGCAGGACTGCTGTCCTCCGTGTTCGCCGTCGGGATTGTCGGCAGCGCACCTGTCAGGGCGAGTGCTGATGAAGGAGGTCCCCGGACATCACGTCTAGTGGGCCGCGTGCTCGCGGTGGACCGAGGCCTCGCCGTCGAGCTCGAGGACGATCACGGTGCACAGCGGGTCGAGGTCGTCGTCGGTGGTGAAGACGTACTCCCAGCCGGGGACCTCGTGGAGCCCGCCGATGCGCTGATGGTCGAGCTCGGTGCCGGTCCCGAGGACGTACGCCTTGAGGACCTGGTTGCGCAGGCCGCGGACCACGACGTAGTCGTTGGGCCGGTCGAGGACGTAGAGGAACAGGGTCCGGCCGTCGGCCGAGACCGCAGTGGGGCCGTAGAAGTGACCGTGGGGAAGACCGCGGCGGATGCCGCGGACGGCGGGGGAGTGGCGCGCGACCCAGTCGCCGAGCGCCTCGAGCCGCTCGGTCTGCTCGGGCGTGATGGTGCCGTCCTCGCGCGGCCCGACGTCGAGCAGCAGGTTGCCGCCACCGCCGATGGTCTCCACGAACGTACGCACGAGCTGGCGCGGTGACTTGTGGTTGTCGTCCTGCGGCTGCCAGCCCCAGGAGTCGTTGATGGTCAGGCAGAGCTCCCACGGACCGTCGGGCGGCACGATCGGAACGCCCTGTTCCGGGGTCACGTAGTCGCCGTGGCCGAGCATCCGGCCGTTGACGACCATCTCGGGCGCGAGCTCGCGCAGCTCCGCACGCAGCTCCCGCATCCGCCACTGCCGCTCGTCGCGCTCCCACTCGCCGTCGAACCAGAGCAGATCCGGTTGGTAGCGGGTCACCAGCTCCCGGATCTGGGCGCGGTGGAACTCCAGGTAGCGTTCCCAGCGCTCGGGCTCCTCGTCGCCCGGGCGCGGGACGGCGTACGGGTTGTCCTGGACCACGGGATGCTGGACGACCGGCCGCACCGTCGCGTAGTCGGGGTGGGACCAGTCGAGGTGTGAGAAGTAGAGGCCGACCTTGAGTCTCCGGCGGCGTACGGCCTCGACGAACTCGGCGACGAGGTCGCGGCCCGCCGGGGTTCTGCTGACCACGGAGAGGTCGTTGGCGGCGGTGTCGTAGAGCGCGACCCCGTCGTGGTGCTTGGCGGTGAGCACGACGTACGTCGCCCCCGCCCGCTCGAAGAGCTCGGCCCAGGCGTCGGCGTCGAACCTGGAGGCGGTGAAGCCGTCGAGCTGGGCCATGTAGTCGGCGTAGGGGACCCGGCCGTCGTAGAACGACCAGGACTCGGCGACGCCGTCGACGCTGTAGATGCCCCAGTGGACGAAGATGCCCAGCTGGGCCTCGGGGAACCAGGACGCGATCGGCATGCCCGCTACCCCTCGTGTCCGGTGACGACGGCGCGGGTGTGCGCGAGAGCGTGCTCGCGCAGGGTGGTGCCGCCGCCGGTGACGATACCGATGCTGAAGCCGTCCCACATCGCCCGCAGCCGCTCGGAGACGGCTTCACGATCGGACACCTCGGGGAGTGCTGCGGCGAACAGGCGGACCAGGTCGGCGTGCCACTCGTCGTCCATCGCGCGCTGTGCGGCGGCGAGCTCGGAGTCGTACGGCGCCCGTGCCCACAGCTCGAGCCAGAGGAGCCAGCGCGGGTCGCGCTCGTCGAGGGCGAGGTAGACGTCGGTGAATGACACCAACGCGTCGACGCCTCCGGAGCCGTCCTTCTCGGCCTTCTCCAAGATGGGCGCCCGCTGTGCTGCGTACTCGTTCTCGCTCCATCGCAGGGTCTCGAGAAGCAGGCCGTTGCGGGTGCCGAAGTAGTAGAGGAGGTGGCCGCCGCTGGTGCCGAGCCGGGCGGCGAGCGAGGCCATCGTCACCTTGGCGAGCCCCTGCTCGGCCACCATCTCCAGGGTGGTCGCGAGCACCTGCTCGCGCGGTCGTTCCAGGCGTCTGTTGGAGCGTGTGCGCGTCACCTCGACAGTGTCTCCTTGTGCTCGCGGGGTGAAATCTTCGGTCCCACCCCTTGACTCTAGCGGTGATCTGGGTCACTTTGAATGCCGTTCAAAGTTTTGTACAGCGTTCAAAACACGCTGTACCCTCATCACAAGGAGACCCGCGATGATCGAATCCATGCAGGTGAGCCCCGACGGGGTGAAGCCGGCGCAGGAACGGCGGCGGCTCGCGCGGGTGCTCGGACCCGGCGCCGCGGTCCTGCTGGTGCTGTCGTGCATCACGCCGGCCTCGAGCCTGTTCATCATCGTCCCGGAGCTGTTCGCGACGCAGGGGAGCGGCGCGGTGCTCGCCGTCGTCGCCGGCTTCGCGGTCTCGATCGCGATCGCCGCGTGCTACGCCGAGCTCGGCACCCGCACCGCCAGCTCCGGCGGTGAGTACGCGATGGTCACCCAGACCCTCGGCAAGTCGATGGGCTGGCTGACGTTCTCCCTGGCGGGCGTGCTGCTCTGGCTCATCCCGCCGATCTTCGCCCTCGGCACCGCCGACTACCTGGCCGACCTGGTGGAGCTGCCGCGGGCCGCGACCGGCGCGATCGTCATGCTCCTCTCGACCGCCACGGCGATCCTCAACATCAAGGCCAACGCCGTCGTCACCGGCACCTTCCTCGCTCTCGAGATGATCGCCGCCGCCGTCGTCGTCGTTCTCGGGCTCGGCCACGTCCAGCGCGGCCCCGGCGAGCTGGTCTCGCCGCACGTCATCGGTGAGAACGGCCTGGAGCCGTTCACCCTGGCGATCCTCATCTCCGGTCTCGCTGTCAGCACGTTCCTGGTCAGCGGCTTCGGCACCACCGTGTACCTCTCCGAGGAGATCGTCGACCCGCGCCGCAACGTCGCCCGCGTCATCTTCTGGACCCTCGGCCTGGGCGGCCTCGTCATCCTCGTCCCGACCGTGACCACGGTCCTGGCGGTCGACGACCTCAGCGACCTCGCCTCCGGCAACTTCTCCCAGTGGGTCGCCGCCTGGGGCGGCGAGCGCGTCGCGGTCGCCGTGAACGTCGCCATCGCCATCGCGATCCTCAACGCCGTCATCGTGATGGTGCTGCAGAACGCCCGGGTCGTCTACGCCTCCGCCCGCGACCGCTCCTGGCCGGCAGCGGTCAACGGCGTCCTCACCAAGCTGCACCCCCGCTACGCCACCCCGTGGCTGGCCACCCTCGTCATCGGCATCCCCGGCGCGATCCTCGCCGGCGCCGTCGAGATCGAGGCGCTGCTCGGCGTGACCTCGGTGGTGATCTCCACGATGTACGTCGTCGTGGCGATCGCTGCGCTCCGCGCCCGCCGTCAGGCGCCCGCCGCCCAGGGCTGGCGGATGCCGCTGTGGCCGCTGCCGCCGCTGGTCGTCATCGGGGCGATCGGCTACGCGCTGGCCGGCTCCGCGCGGATGGACATCCTGATCACGGCCGGCGTCGTGGTCGCTGCCCTCGCCTACTACTACCTCTACCTCGCCCGTCGTCCCGGCGAGCGGTTCCTCGTCGTCGACCCGACCGAGGAATAGAAACCTCCACCCATCACGAGAATCGAACGAGAGAGAAGAACGCCATGGCTCGCTACGGAACCCAGTTCGGCCCCGACATCACCTTCCTGGGTGTCGACCGGTGTGACTGGGCCGATCCCGCGACGTACGAGGGGGCCGATGTGGTCATCCTCGGTGCCCCTTTCGACGGAGGTACGTCGCACCGGTCGGGCACCCGGTTCGGCCCGCAGTTCATCCGGCAGACCTGCTACCTGCCCCACGACGGGTCGCGGCCCTCGCTCGCGATGCGCGTCGACGCGCTGCGGGACCTTCGCGTGCTGGACGCGGGTGACGTGGAGATGTACTCCGGCGACGCCGAGCGGTCGGTGCGCGACCTGCAGGAGGCCGTGCACGCCGTGACGAGCAACGGCGCCATCCCGCTGGTGCTGGGCGGCGA
This sequence comes from Nocardioides sp. YIM B13467, assembly GCF_042788075.1. Classification (NCBI taxonomy): domain Bacteria; kingdom Bacillati; phylum Actinomycetota; class Actinomycetes; order Propionibacteriales; family Nocardioidaceae; genus Nocardioides; species Nocardioides sp. YIM B13467. The sequence continues at coordinate 2,348,820 of NZ_JBHZPJ010000046.1, read as the reverse complement.
CCACACGATCGCCTGGCCCGACGCCGCCGGCGTCGCCCAGCACCTCGGTCAGGGACGCGTCTCGATGATCCACTTCGACGCCCATGCCGACACCGGAGACATCGAGTTCGGCTCGCTGATCGGGCACGGCCAGCCGATGCGCCGGCTCATCGAGTCCGGCGCGCTGCGCGGCGACCGGTTCCTGCAGATGGGGCTGCGCGGCTACTGGCCCGAGCCCGAGACGCTGGACTGGATGGCCGAGCAGGGCATGCGGTCCTACGAGATGACCGAGATCGTGCACCGCGGCCTGGAGGAGTGCCTCACCGAGGCCTTCACCATCGCCACGGACGAGTGCGACGGGGTCTTCCTCTCGGTCGACATCGACGTCTGCGACCCCGGGCACGCCCCCGGCACCGGCACCCCGGAGCCGGGCGGCCTGACCGCCCGCCAGCTGCTCGACTCGGTCCGCCGGATCGCCTACGAGCTCCCGGTGGTCGGCATCGACGTCGTCGAGGTCTCCCCGCCCTACGACCACGCCGACATCACCTCGTTCCTCGCCAACCGGGTCGTCCTCGAGGCGCTCTCCGGCATCGCCCGCCGCAAGCGCGACGAGGCCGACGGGACCCGCTGGGACCCGACCCTTCCGCTACTCGCCCAGCGCCCCGACCAGCGGCCCGACCAGCGGCCCACCGACAAAACAGGAGAACTGACATGACCACCCACGACGTGATCGTGGTCGGCGCCGGCGTGACCGGCCTGACCGCGGCCTGGCGACTGGCCCAGGCGGGCCAAGACGTGCTCGTCCTGGAGGCGCGCGACCGCGTCGGCGGCCGGCTGCGCACCGAGGCGCACGGTGCGCCCGGGGAAGAGGCCGACTTCGAGATCGGCGGCCAGTGGGTCTCGCCGGACCAGGACGCCCTGATCGGGATCCTCGACGAGCTCGGCCTGCCGACGTACCCGCGCTTCCGCGAGGGCGAGTCGCTCTACGTCGACCAGGCGGGAGTGGCGCACCGCTTCGGTGGCGACCTGCCGGTCGGCGAGGCCACCTCGGCGGCCATCGCGCAGCTGACCAAGACGCTCGACGGGCTGGCCGCGGCGATGGACCCGGCCCGGCCGTGGGAGCTCGACGACGCCGACCACCTCGACAGCGTCTCGTTCCGTGCCTGGCTCGAGCAGCAGTGCGACGATCCCGTCGCGGTCGACAACGTCGCGCTCTACATCGGGCCGGCGATGCTGACGAAGCCCGCCCACTCGTTCTCCGCGCTCCAGGCCGTGCAGATGGCCGCCAGCGCGGGGTCGTTCAGCAACCTCGTCGACGCCGACGTGATCCTCGACCGCCGCGTCGTCGGAGGCCTGCAACGGGTGCCGCTGACGCTGGCCGAGCGGCTGGGGGACCGGGTCCGCCTCGGCCAGGACGTCACGCTGGTGGAGTGGGACGAGGACGGTGCCGTCATCCATGTCGGCACCGAGATCCACGCGGCCCGCCGGCTGATCCTCGCGGTCCCGCCGACCCTGGTGAAACGGATCCGGTTCAGCCCCGAGCTTCCGGCCGAGCACCGGATCGCCCGCGAGCACCAGTCGTTCGGGCTGGTCATCAAGGTGCAGGCGCAGTACGAGACGCCGTTCTGGCGTGCCGACGGCCTCAGCGGCACCGGCTTCGCGCCCTGGCAGCTGGTCCACGAGGTCTACGACAACACCCCCGAGGGCGAGCAGCGCGGCACGCTGGTCGGGTTCGTCTCCGACGAGCGCGCGGACGCGGTCGGCCGGCTCTCCGACGCCGAGCGCCGGCGCCAGGTGCTCGAGTCGCTGGCGGCGTACTTCGGGGAGGCGGCGCTCGAGCCGCTCACCTTCGTCGAGAGCGACTGGCAGCACCAGGAGCTCACCGGCGGTGCGTACGGGACGAGCTTCGACCTGGGTGGGCTGACCCGCTGGGGCGCGGTGCTGCGCGAGCCGCTCGGGCCGATCGAGTTCGGCAGCAGCGACGTCGCCGGTCACGGCTTCCAGCACGTCGACGGGGCCGTACGTGTGGGCGAGGAGATCGCTCGCCGGATCCTCACGGATGCAACGTGATCGCAGCGAAGCGGCACCTAGCCTCCGACCGGGCGCGCTCATCGTGGGGGTGAGCGCGCCACCCTCGAGAAAGGTCCACCGTTCGTATGCGCCTCCTCCTCATGGGCCCGCCCGGTGCCGGCAAGGGCACCCAGGCCACCGTCATCGCCGAGCGTTTCGCCGTGCCGGCGATCTCGACCGGCGACATCTTCCGGACGAACGTCGCCCAGCAGACCGCGCTGGGCGTTGCGGCACAGACGTACATGGACGCGGGCGAGTACGTCCCGGACGAGATCACCAACGCCATGGTCGCCGACCGCCTCGCCGAGCATGACTGTGCCGACGGGTTCCTCCTCGACGGCTATCCGCGCACCCCGCAGCAGGTCGTCGAGCTCGACGAGATCCTGGCGATCGCCGGCGTCGGGCTCGACGCGGTGGTGCTGCTCGAGGCGGACCCCGACGAGCTGGTGAGCCGGCTCGTGGGCCGGTCCGCGGAGCAGGGCCGAGCCGACGACACCGAGCCGGTCATCCGCCGGCGGCTGGAGGTGTACGCCGCGGAGACCGGCCCGCTCGCCGACATCTACGCCGAGCGCGACCTGCTCACCACCGTCGACGGGCTCGGCCAGGTCGACGAGGTCACCGAGCGGATCCTGGCCGCCCTGACGTCGGTGTCGGCTCAGCGGACGGCGACCTCGGCGCCGTAGCGCTCGACGCAGAACGCCGAGAGCCGCTCCGCCAGGGCCGCGAGGGCCTCGGCGGCGTGGTGCTGCGGGTCCCAGGCTGCGTACAGCCTGATCCGGACCCTTCCGGCCGGTGCCTCGATGTGCAGGGGCACCAGGCCGAAGCGCGGGTCGTCGGAGACGACCGCGATCCCGCGGCCCGAGGCCGCGAGCGCCTGCGCGACCTGGGCGTTGGACACCTCGAGGACGTCGCCGTAGCCCACGGCGGCGTCCTCGACCGCTGCGTCCAGGAGCGGCCGCGGCCGCAGGTCCTCGGTGAGGAGCACGAGCGGCCGCGCCACCAGATCGCGTACGTCCACTGACCCCCGCCCCGCCCACGGGTCGTCCGGCCGGACGTAGGCCCACACCGGCAGCACGGCGAGCGCACGCGAGGCCAGGGACCGGGCCGGCGGCCGGGTGACGATCGCCAGGTCGGCGCCGGCACGGACGGCCGCGGCAGCGCCGCGCGGGTCGAGCTCGCGGACCATCGCGACCGGGTCGTCGGGCCCGAGCGTCGCCAGGAACGGTGCGAGCACGTCGGTGAGCGTCGTGGAGGGCACGGCGAGATGGAGCTCGTCGAGCCGGCCGGAGGCGAGGACACCGACCGCGCGCTCTAGGTCGTCGGCGTGCGCGAGCAGGTCCCGGGCGCGGGGGAGGAGATCCTCGGCAGTCCGGGTGAGACGCAGCCGCCGTCCCTCCCTCGCGAACAGCGGAACACCCAGGTTCGCCTCGAGCTGGCGCAGCTGCCGCGACAGCACCGGCTGGGTCACGTGCAGCACCTCGGCGGCGCGCGTCGCCGAGCCCGCGTCGGCGGTGGCGACGAAGTAGCGCAGCAGCCGCAGATCCATGCTCATGAGGCATGATTGTAGTAGTCAAAAGGTCTTGGACGACATGTGTCGCCGAGGCTCATGCTGAACCCATGACCGAGCCCTCGACCCTCGAACAGTCCCGTCTCCTGCGTACGCCGCTCCCCGGTCCGCGCTCCCAGGAGCTCATGGCCCGCAAGGTCGCGGCCGTGAGCCAGGGCGTGGCCACGACCATGCCCGTCTTCGCCGCGCGCGCGGCCGGCGGCATCGTCGAGGACGTCGACGGCAACCGCTTCATCGACCTCGGCTCCGGCATCGCGGTGACCACCGTCGGCTCCAGCGCCGCCAAGGTGGTCGAGGCGGTCGCCGACCAGGTGGCGGCCTTCACCCACACCTGCTTCATGGTCACGCCCTACGAGGGCTACGTGGCCGTCGCCGAGCAGCTCGCCCGGCTCACCCCCGGCGACCACGAGAAGCGCACCGCGCTGTTCAACTCCGGTTCCGAGGCCGTCGAGAACGCGGTCAAGATCGCCCGCTCGTTCACCGGCAAGGACGCGGTCGTGGTCTTCGACCACGCCTACCACGGGCGCACCAACCTCACCATGGCGATGACCGCGAAGAACATGCCCTACAAGCACGGCTTCGGGCCGTTCGCCGGCGAGGTCTACCGGGCGCCGATGTCCTACCCGTTCCGCGACGCCTCCGAGATCGACGGGAAGCTGGCGGCGGCCCGGGCGACCTCCCTGATCGAGACGCAGGTCGGTGCCGACAACCTCGCCGCAGTCGTGATCGAGCCGGTGCAGGGCGAGGGCGGCTTCATCGTCCCGGCACCGGGCTTCCTCTCCGCGCTGGCGGAGTGGTGCCGGGCCAACGACGTGATCTTCGTGGCCGACGAGGTGCAGTCCGGCTTCGGCCGCACCGGCACCTGGTTCGCCGTCGAGCACGACGACGTCGTGCCGGACCTGGTGGTCAGCGCCAAGGGCATCGCCGGCGGCCTGCCGCTCTCCGCGGTGACCGGCCGCGCCGACGTCATGGACGCCGTCCACCCCGGCGGTCTGGGCGGCACCTACGGCGGCAACCCGCTCGCCTGCGCCGCCGCGCTGGCCGTGATCGAGACCATCGAGGCCGAGGACCTGCTCACCCGGGCCCGCGCGATCGAGGAGCGTCTCCTCGGTCGGCTCCGTGACCTGCAGGCGAGCGACCCGCGCATCGGTGACGTACGCGGCCGGGGGGCGATGATCGCCGCCGAGTTCGTCGACCCGGCCACCGGCGACCCGGACGGCGCGGTGGCCAAAGCCGTCGCCGCCTACGCTCACAGCCAGGGCGTCATCACCCTGACCTGTGGCACCTGGGGCAACGTCATCCGCTTCCTGCCCCCGCTGAGCATCTCCGACGAGCTGCTCGACGAGGCCCTGGACGTACTCACGACCGCACTGGAGGAGACCAAGTGACCGCGAGCCCCAAGACCAGTCCCAAGACCGGCCTCGAGACCAGCTACCTCGACGCCCTCGAGCCCGGCAGCGGCGTCCTCGTCGGCGGCCGGTGGCGTCCGGGCACCGCCGGCGTCTTCGCGGTCGAGAACCCCGCCACCCGTGAGCTCGTCGCCGACGTCGCCGACGGCACCACCGAGGACGCGACCGCCGCCGTCGACGCGGCCGCCGAGGCGCTGCCCGCATGGTCGGCGCTGCCGCCGCGGACCCGCAGCGACCTGCTCAGCCGCGTACGCGACCTGATGCTGCGCGACGCCGACGAGCTCGCCGCCCTGATCGCGCTCGAGAACGGCAAGTCCCTCGCCGACGCCCGCGGCGAGGTCGTCTACGCCGCCGAGTTCTTCCGCTGGTACGCCGAGGAGGCCGTGCGCCCGCACGGCGACTTCGGGTCCTCGCCGGCCGGTGGCACCCGCACCATCGTCACCCACAAGCCGGTGGGCGTGGCCGCCCTCGTGACGCCGTGGAACTTCCCGGCGGCGATGGCCACCCGAAAGATCGCCCCGGCCCTCGCGGCCGGCTGCACCGTCGTGCTCAAGCCCGCCGCCGAGACTCCTCTGACGGCCCTCGCGGTCGCCCGGCTGATCTCCGAGGCGGGCGTGCCGGACGGCGTCGTCAACGTGGTGCCGGGCCTGGACGCCCCCGGCATCGTCAGCACCTGGCTCGCCGACGCACGGGTCCGCAAGATCTCCTTCACCGGCTCGACCGGCGTCGGCCGCATCCTGCTCCGCCAGGCCGCCGACCGGGTCGTGAACACCTCGATGGAGCTCGGCGGCAACGCGCCGTTCGTGGTGACCTCGAGCGCCGACGTCGCCGCCGCGGTCGAGGGGGCGATGGTCGCCAAGTTCCGCAACGGGGGACAGGCCTGCACCGCGGCCAACCGGCTCTACGTCCACGCCGATGTCGCCGAGGAGTTCACGGCCCGTCTCGGTGCGGCCGTGGAGGCGCTCCGAGTCGGCCCCGCAGAGCAGGGCAGCGACATCGGCCCGCTCATCTCCGCGAAGGCGTACGCCACCGTCACCGGCCTCGTCGACGCCGCCGTGGCCGCTGGAGCCGTGATCGCCCACCGCGCCGAGGTCCCCACCTCGGAGGGCTACTTCTACGCGCCCACGGTCCTGACGGGCGTACCGGCAGACTCGCCGCTGCTGCGCGAGGAGATCTTCGGGCCGGTGGCCCCGATCGTGGTCTGGAACGACACCGAGGAGCTGCTGGCCTCCGTCAACGACACCGAGTTCGGCCTGGCGGCGTACGTCTTCGGCGAGATGGGCGAGGCGCTGCACGTCGCCGAGCGGATCGACGCCGGGATGGTGGGGGTCAACCGTGGCCTCGTCTCCGACCCGTCGGCGCCGTTCGGCGGGGTGAAGCAGAGCGGCATCGGGCGCGAGGGCGCTCGGGCCGGGCTGGAGGAGTACCTGGAGACCCAGTACCTCAGCGTCGCCTGGTGAGTCGTCTGGTGATTGGCATCACGCTGGCTCCATCCCCGATGATGTGACTCAGGCCACCCGCACACCCTGCGGGTGGTTCCTCGGGACAGCCTCACCCGGCAGTCCCGGCAAAACGCTCCAGACGGACCACCAGCGCCGCCCGGCAGATTGAGGAGTCACCCATATGACCGCAGTGTTCGAGCCCGGGACCTCGTTCGAGGCCTACGACCTGGCAGATCGCTATCGAGTCGGAGCCGGCCCGGTGTTGCTCACCGGGATCCAGGCGATCGCGCGGATGCTCGTCGAGCAGCGCGCCCTCGACCAGCGCCGCGGCCTGCGGACCGGCACCTTCATCTCCGGCTACCCGGGCAGCCCGCTGGGCGGTCTCGACCAGCTGCTGCTGGGTCTGCCGAAGGAGATGGCCGACGCCGACATCACCGTGGTCCCCGGCCTCAACGAGGAGCTCGCCGCCACCGCTGTGTGGGGCTCGCAGTCCGCGGTCACACTCGACACCGAGCGCTACGACGGCGTGACCGGGGTCTGGTACGGCAAGGGTCCCGGTGTCGACCGCGCGCTCGACGCGATGCGTCACGCCAACATGTACGGCGCCCACCCCACCGGCGGCATGCTGATGCTGGTCGGCGACGACCCGGCCGCCAAGTCGTCCACCGTGCCCGCGGTCAGCGAGCGCACCCTGGCCTCGCTCGGCATCCCGGTGCTGTTCCCGCGCAACGCCTCCGAGATCGTCGAGTACGGCATGGAGGGCATCGCCCTCTCCCGCGCCTCCGGCTGCGTCGTCGCGCTCAAGATCGTCGCCGACGTCGCCGACGGCGCCTGGGTGGTCAACCCGGAGATCGGCGTCCTCGACCCGGTCACGCCGAAGACCGAGTGGGAGGGCGTCCCCTACACCTACGAGCCGACCAAGATCGAGCTCTTTCCCGACCGGATCGTCGGTGCCGAGGCGAAGCTCTACGGCCCCCGGATGAACGTCGTGAAGGCGTACGCCGCGGAGAACCGGCTCAACCGGATCGAGGTCAAGGCGCCGAACGCCAAGGTCGGCATCGTCGCCTCCGGCTCGTGCTACGACTCGATGCGCCAGGGTCTGAAGGACCTCGGCCTCGACCACGACGACCTGATGGCTGCCGGGATCCGAGTGCTGCGCCTGGGCATGATGTGGCCGGTCGAGCCGACCATCGTCTCGGAGTTCGCCGACGGTCTCGAGGAGATCGTCGTCGTCGAGGACAAGACCTCCTTCATCGAGCAGGGCATCCGCGAGATCCTCTACGGCGCGCCCTCCGCTCCCGTCATCATCGGCAAGAAGGACCGCAACGGTGTCCCGCTGGTCCCGCTCGACGGCGAGCTGACCGCCGGTCGCCTGCTCGCGCCGCTGCGTCGTGCGCTGAAGGGCCACGCCCAGCTGAAGGCCGCCGGGCCCGCCCGGATCGACCTGCCGCTGCTCTCGACCTCGCGCACCCCCTACTTCTGCAGCGGCTGCCCGCACAACCGCTCAACCGCGCTGCCCGACGGCTCGCTGGGCGGCGGCGGCATCGGCTGCCACACCCTGGTGACCGCATCCCAGCGTGAGGACAGCGCGGTCGTCGGCATCACCCAGATGGGCGGCGAGGGCTCGCAGTGGATCGGGCAGGCGCCCTACAGCCACGCCGGCCACACCTTCCAGAACGTCGGTGACGGCACCTTCTTCCACTCCGCGCAGCTGGCCATCCAGGCGTGCGTCGCGGCCGGGGTCAACATCACCTACAAGCTGCTGCACAACGACGTCGTCGCGATGACCGGTGCCCAGAAGCGGCAGGGCGAGGTCGCGATGGCGCAGCTGACCCACAAGCTGATGAACGAGGGCGTCAAGGCGATCATCGTCGTCGCCGACGAGCCGAAGCGCTACCGCCGCGCCCACTTCCCCGCAGGCGTACGTCTGTGGCACCGCGACCGCCTCGACGACGCCCAGCGGGAGCTGCGTGAGGTCGAGGGCGTGACCGTCCTGATCTACGACCAGCACTGTGCCGCCGACGCGCGGCGTCAGCGCAAGCGGGGCACGATCGAGGCCCGCAACACCCGGATCGTGATCAACGAGGCCGTGTGCGAGGGCTGCGGCGACTGCGGCGTGAAGTCCAACTGCCTCTCCGTGCAGCCGGTCGAGACCGAGCTGGGCCGCAAGACCCGCATCGACCAGACCTCGTGCAACACCGACTACACCTGCGTCGAGGGGGAGTGCCCCTCCTTCATGGCCGTCGAGACCGACCCGACCGCCAAGAAGGCGAAGAAGTCGACCCCGGAGCCGCCGACGGTGGCCGACCCGGGCTACGGCGAGCTGGAGCGGACGTACGGCGTCTTCATGGCCGGCATCGGCGGCACCGGAATCGTCACGGTCAACCAGGTGCTCGCGACCGCCGCGCTGCGCGCCGGCTTCGGCGTGGAGTCGCTCGACCAGGTCGGGATGAGCCAGAAGGCGGGCCCGGTGACGGCTCACCTGCGGTTCGGCCCGGGCTCGATCGATCCGTCCAACCGGGTCACCCCGGGGTCGGCCGACGCGCTGCTCGGCTTCGACCTGCTCACCCTGGCCGAGGGTAAGAACCTCGCCTACGGTGACCCGGCGCGGACCCGTGCGGTCGTGTCGACCAGCAAGACGCCGACCGGACCGATGGTCTACGACAAGGACATCGCCTACCCGGCCGACGACGAGCTGCTCACCCGGGTCAACAGCGCGACGTCCTCGCTGCGTGCCTTCGACGCGCTGGCAGCGGCGGAGACCCTCTTCGGCAACACCGCCGCGGCCAACTTCCTGCTGGTCGGCGCCGCCTACCAGACCGGCGCCCTTCCGATCCCCGCCGAGGCGATCGAGGAGGCCATCGGCATCAACGGTGTCGCGGTCAGCGCCAACGTCGCCGCCTTCCGCTGGGGCCGCGCCTCGGTCGCCGCGCCGGAGGAGTTCGCCAAGGTCACCGGCACCGCTACCGCTCCTGTCGAGGAGATCGCCGTGCCGGCTCTGGACGCCGCGACGTTCGACGGCGAGGTGCGTCGCCTCGCCGAGGTCCGTGCCCCGAAGCTCGTCGCCTTCCAGAACCAGGCGACCGCCCGTGACTACGTCGAGACCGTCGACCGGATCTGGAACGCCGAGCGCGCGGTGACCGAGGACACCCGCTTCTCCGAGGCCGTCGCCCGCTACCTGTTCAAGCTCACCGCCTACAAGGACGAGTACGAGGTCGCCCGGCTGCTCACCGCGCCGGCCGCCCTGGACGGTGTCCGTGCCGAGGTGCAGGGCAGGATCAGCTTCAAGCTCTCCCCGCCGGTGTTCGGGGCGTTCCTGAAGGGTCGCAAGATGACCTTCGGTCCGCGCACCCACTTCATGCTCCGCCTGCTGGCGACCATGAAGTTCCTCCGCGGCACGTTCCTCGACCCGTTCGGTCAGGCCCACGTGCGCCGCACCGAGCGTGCCCTGCTCGCGCACTACTCCGCGCTGGTCACCGGCCTCGCCGCCGACCTCACCGAGGAGTCCTACGCCCGGGCCGTCCGCCTCGCGGAGCTCCCGGACATGGTGCGGGGCTACGAGAACGTGAAGATGCGCAACGTCGAGGCCTACCGCGAGGCGCTCGCCGCCGAGGGGATCGACCTGACGGTCTAGAGCACCTTGTGGGTGCTGGACGGACCGTCACCCACGCCGAACGCCTCAGCCAGCCTCGACTGCGCACCCGCGCCGTCGAGGCTGGCCTCTACCTTGCGGATGTTGCGTGCCGACGGGTAGGCGAAGTAGGCCATCAGCACCAGCGAGATGGCCCCGCCGATGAGGTACGTCATCAGCTGTCCCTCGGTGAGGACGAAGGCCAGGGCGAGAGAGACGAGCGCGATCACCTCACTGAGGACGAGCCGCAGGATCATCGACGTCTGGTGCTTCTGCAGGCCCTCGCTGGTCGCCTTCTCCGGCGGGGTCCCGGGCGTGATCGGAGCGGCGCGGAAGCCGATCGCCGAGCACAGCGCGGCCATGACCACGCCGGCCGCGACCTGCCCGCCGATGACGTACGCCGAGGGCAGCTGCAGGTCGGCGTCGGGGATGCTGAGCGCGACGATGACGCCCAGACCCACGACCATGGTCATGAACGTGAGCGCCATCATCTGTGCCGTACGTGCCAGTGGTGCGGTCATCTGAGCTCCTCCTCGGGCTTGCGGTCACGGCAATCTAGCCGACGCCGGGACCGGTCGTCGCGAGGCCGCACCGGCCCGAGGCGCTGTTCGCACCCCGGGCATCGTGGGCGGCTCAGCTCCGCCAGGTGATCAGCGCGTCGAGCGCCTCGATCCGTCCCCGGAGACCAGCAGCGGGTTGACCTCGAGCGACTCGAGCTCGTCGCCGAGAGCCACGGCGATCGCGCCGATCCTGGCGCCCGCCCGAGCGGGCCCATCGGTGGAGGTCGTCAGGCGAGGTCGAGCGGGTCGCGGTGGAGAACGACCTTGGTGGTGTGAGCCGGGTAGGCCTCGATGGCGTCGTCCCAGTCGGCGAGCAGGCTGGTGACGCGCTCGGCCTCGAACCCGGTGCGGGCGATGAAGTCGAGCATCTCCGGCAGGTGTGGCCGGACGTGGGAGACGCCGACCTGGAGGGTTGCGCTGGTGGCGTACATGTCCATCACCGGGAGCAGGGTGTTGGCGCCCAGGTAGTAGCCGTTGCCGGTGCAGATGCCACCAGGGCGCAGCGCGCGCAGGGCGTCACGCAGGCCCTGTCCGGTCGAGGAGGCCTCGACGGCGATGTCGTAGCGCTGCGCGATCCGTGGCATCAGTGACCTGCGGCGTGACCGGTCGATCCTGTGGACGGTCGCGCCGAAGCTCTCGGCGATCTCCAGACGGCTGTCGCGATCGTCGAAGTAGTCGACGCGCTCGGCGCCGAGCAGCACGGCGAGACCGGCGGAGTAGAGGCCGATGCTCTGCGCGCCGCCGCCGATGACGAGGACGCGACCGCCCGGTCGCTGCGCGAGGGTCGGGGCGACGCCGCGCCAGGCGTCGGTGAGGTTGTCGCCGGCCGAGGCGACCCGTAGCGGGTCGACACCCTCGGGGACCCGCACCAGCATGTGGTCGGCGAACGGGATGCGGAGGGTGTCGGAGATGACGCCGCCCCAGGCCCCGGACGTGGGCCCGAACCCGAAGCACGACAGCGTTCCGCCCGGACTGGTGGGCACGAAGGTCGAGCACTTCGCGGTCAGGCCGAGTCGGCACTCGTAGCAGTTGCCGCACGACACCGCCCAGGGTACGACCACGATGTCGCCCACCCGCATGTCGCTCACCGCATCGCCGACCGCGGTGACCTGGGCGATGGCCTCGTGACCGATGCCGAACGGGCCGGCGAACGGCTCCTTGCCGATGATGTCGGCGACTGCCGGGTCGATCGCCCCCGACCTCATCGCGGCCTGCATCGCCCGGTGCTTGAGCCCGTGGAGGTGCAGTGGGAGCGCATCGCCGTCACAGCGGCTCGCGACGAACGGCCGCACCAGCGCATCGCCGGGATCGGCCAGCACCGGGTCGGGCTTCTCCACCCAGCCGAGGTGGCCGGGCTTGATCAGGTTGAGCTCACGCATGCCCTTCTCCTTTTGCTATGCTATGCAACACAGCATAGTGGCGGGATCGGAGGAACGGATACATGGGGTTGCGCACCGACACCAGGCAGCGCATGGTCACCAGCGCGGCGCTCCTGCTGCGCGAGCACGGCGTCGCCGGTACGTCGGTGGCCAAGGTCCTGGCGCACAGCAACGGCCCTCGCGGGTCGGTGGGGTTCCACTTCCCGGGAGGGCGTCGTGAGCTGATCACCGATGCGCTCACGTGGGCGGGGGAGAGCGTCACCGGCAGTCTGCGCGAGGCGGCAGGCGCGGGAGTCGACCCTTCGAGGGTCTTTGTCGCCATCTGCCAGCACTACCGGGCACAGCTCCTCGACACCGACTTCGCGGCCGGGTGCCCCATCGGGGCGGCCATGCAGGAGGCCCATCACGACGCCGATCTGGGGCCTGTCGTCAACGGCATCGTCGCCGACTGGCAGGGCGCGCTCGCTGACCTGCTTGCCGGGTCGGGGCGTACCAGGAGCGAGGCCGACGACCTCGCGGTGCTGGCCATCAGCTCCCTCGAGGGCGCGATCATGATGGCTCGCGTCACCAGGTCGACGGCGCCGATCGACGTGGTCGTCGACCGGATCGCCCCGCTCCTCGCGAGCGAGTAGCCGCTCAGGTGGTGACGTCGTGCGGCTCGGCCGGCCTTGCCACTCGGGACCGGGTGATGAGGAAGCCGAAGGCGGTGGCGAGGACGTACATCACGATGCTGTAGACCGCGGCCGGGATCGCGACGGTGGTGTTGTCGAGCACGCTGAGCGCGATGGTGAGAGCCACGGTGGTGTTGTGGATCCCGACCTCCATCGAGGTGGCGATCGCCTGCGGCTGGCCGAGCTTGAACACCCGAGCGCCGAGGTAGCCGAGGCAGAGGCTCGCGCAGCAGAACAGCGTCACGACCACGCCGATCTCGCGGAGGTAGTCGGCGATGTTCTCCCGCTCACCGAGGATCGCGCCGACCGAGACCATGACCAGTACGACGATCGAGAAGATCCGCACCGGACGATCCGCCCGTGCGGCGAACGTCGCTGACCGGCTCCGCACCAGCATCCCGATGCCGACCGGAACCAGCACGATCGCGATGACCTGGAGGACCTTGCCGAACTGCAGGCCCAGGGTGTCGCCGGCGTCGAAGTAGCTGATCGCGGCGTTGGTGATCAATGGGATCGAGACCGCAGCGAGCACCGAGTTGACCGCCGTCAGCGTCACGTTGAGCGCGACGTCGCCACGGAACAGATGGCTGAACAGATTCGCCGTCGTCCCGCCCGGCGAGGCGGCCAGCAGCATGACGCCCACGGCGATCAGCGGATCCACGTCCGCGACCACGACGAGTCCGAACGCGATCATCGGCAGAACCACGATCTGGAGCGTGAGCGCGACGAAGACGGCTCGCGGGGTGCGTACGACCCGGCGGAAGTCTCCCGGGGTCAGGCTCAGGCCCAGACCGAACATGATGATGGCCAGGGCGATGGGGAGGCCGACCGAGAGTAGGGCCGAGTCGTTCACTGTGTTCCTCCAACATGCGGGGCCGCCGCCACGGACGGCCCGAAGAGACGTGCGTCACAGTGGACCATGTGGAAGAGGTCAACCACAGTCTTATCCCGACATTTTCGCCCCGGGTAGAACGCATCCCCTGCCGCGAGCGGCCTTCTCGGCTCGCGACAGGGGAGGTGCGGGGAGCATCGCCGGGCTCACGCGAGTTTCTGGGCGACCTCGTTGAGGTTGGCGCGGAGCTTGGTGCGGTAGGCGTCGTGCTGTTCGGGCAGGCGTGCGTCGCAGAAGGCGGCCAGGTCGGTGCCGGTGACCTCGATGACCTTGCGGCCGTTGGCGGCCTCGGTCTCGAACAGGTCCAAGACGTCGCGGAGGATCTCGACGATGTCCATGCCGTCGCCGGCGGTGAAGCGCCACATGTAGCTCTTCATCTCTGTGTAGACGGTGCGGTAGTCGGCGGGTAGTTCGGCGGCGCGGGCTTCCATGCGCTTCCAGTCCTTCTTGTCGCCTACGAGGCGGCTGAGGAGGTTGTTCATGGTGGTGCTCCTTTGGATCGGTTGGTGTTTGTTTCCTGGCTCCGGTGTTTGGGGCCGTGAAAGAAGCGTGCAGCCCTGACGTAGCGTCAAGGTCAAGCACCGATCCGAAGAAAGTTCCCGCAAGCCCTGGGATCTCAGGCCGCGAGGCGGTGAGTGTGGAGTACGCGGCGCAGCCTGCGTTCTGCCGGCGACAAGGATCGTGGATCCGGCGGCCAGGTGCCGGGCGGCGGGCTGATGTAGGTGTGCCCGGTGGGGGTGATCGTGATGATGCTGCCGTCGGGCCCCGGTCTGGCCCGCCAGCCAAGGGCCTCCTTGGCCTGATTGCACCGTTCGCACAGCCCTTGGAGGTTGTCGGCACTGGTAGTGCCGCCGTCTGCGTGGCGTTCGATGTGGTCGATGTTGCGGATCGGGGCATCGCAGCCATTGGTCCGGCAGATCCCACCGTCGCGGGTGGTGATGAACTCGGCGAGTCCGTCGGGTGCCTTCCGGGCGCGTGATTCCATCGCGACCAGTCGCCCGGCTGGGTCGGTGAACAACCGGCGGACGAAGACCTCGGCATCGGCCAATGCTTCACGGGCCCAGGCCGCGGGGACGGGGCCGTAGCCCTCGACCAGGGCTGGCTGATCCGCGTCGCCGGTGAGGGCGTCGGCGGTCATCACGATCTTGACCTCGACCCGAGGCTTCGCACCGTCGGTGGCGCCGCGCCCGGTGATCCGATCGACCAGGGTGTCGGCCATGACCTGGCCCCGGGTCCGCTCATCGCCTGCTGCGTGGGCAGCCTTCGCCGCCTGGTCCAGTGCCGCGAAGACCGCGACGCCGTCCTTGACCGGGAGCAGGGCACCGAGCCAGGTCATCGTGTCGGGTGCCGGGCGGAGGCTGACGCGGCGGTCCTTCTCTGCGTTGGCGGCCCTGGCGACGACGGATGCTTGGTCGAGGGTGATGGCGAGTTTCTTGGCGGCGTTCTCGAGTTGGCGTAGNCGGTAGTTGTGGGTGACGAGAGTCGACTCTCGTCACCCACAACTACCGACTCGGCCGGCAGAACTACCGATTCGGCGGGGGTCAGTCGCCGAGGCCGCGGGCCTTGAGGGCGTCGCCGGTCTCGTGGGCGCGGGCGACGACGCGGATGACGAAGGGGGATAGGTACGCCCTGGGGTGCCGGATGCCGCGAGCGCGAGCCGCGTCGCGGGTCTCGAGGAGGAGGGCGATGCTCGCCGGGATGCTGGTGATGGCCAGGCCGATCACGAGCGCGACCCCGTCCGGGTTGACGCCGATCGGCTTCAGCGGCGTGATGAGCCGGGTGAACAGGTCGAGCATCGCGTTGACCTCGGTGGTGGCGGTGAGGATGAGGCCGCCGAGCGCGAGGGAGAGCAGGTCGACGCCGGCCTCGACCGCGCGTGGCCATCCGTGGGCGTAGCCCTGGAGCGCGGAGAGGACGAGCGCGACGAGGAGTACGCCGCGGGCCGCCCGCCCCACCTGCCGCATCGGCAGCCGGGCGATGAGCGTGACCACCACCGCGATCCCGAAGAGAACCCCGGTGGCGACAAGGCCGTGGAGCACCACGAGTAGCGTGCTGAACACCAGCAGCCCGAGCAGCTTCGCACCCGCCGGAGTGCGGTGCAGGAGGCTGTCGCCGGGCAGATAGGCGCCGAGGAGGTAGCTCATCGCCATCCCCGGTCTGCGGCACTTTCCCGCCATGGCGGGCAAATGCCGCGGCTGCGGTCGTCGGCTGCCCGCCGTTTCCCGCCATGGCGGGAAACTGCCGCCCGCCGAGCCGCCACCCGCCCCCACAACCCCGCCATGGCGGGAATTTGCCCGGCGCCCGCGAACATCACACCCCCACCGACTGCGTGTAGTAGGCGACGGCCTCGTGGGCCGGTCCGTCGAAGGTCACCGCCCCGTCGGCGACGACCAGCGCGCGGTCGCACCGCGCGGCCAGGTCGAGGTCGTGGGTGACCAGGACGAGCTGCTGGGAGAGCCCGAAGAGTGCGTCGGCGACCAGTCGGGTGTTGGCCAGGTCGAGGAGGGTGGTGGGCTCGTCGGCGACGACGATCGACGGCTCCGCGGCCAGCACCCCGGCCAGCGCGAGCAGCTGCCGCTGCCCGCCCGACAACGTGTGCACCGACTGCGTGGCCAGGCCCTCCAGCCCGAACCGTGCCAGGACCTCGAGGGCCCGAGTCCGCCGCTCCGACGAGGAGCGCACCAGCCGCCGCAGCGACAGCTCGACGTCCTCGACGCAGGTCGGCATGACCAGCTGAGCGGATGGGTCGGTGAAGCAGAAGCCGACCCGGCGACGTACCTCCTTGCCCTTGCGGGCGACGTCGAGCCCGTCAACGACAACACGCCCCGAGGTCGTGGACACCAGGCCGTTCAGCAGCCGGGCGAGCGTCGACTTCCCGGAGCCGTTGCCGCCGATGATCGCGATCCGGCCCTCGGTGAGCGTCAGCGAGGTGGGGGAGAGCAGCACCCGGCCGCCCTCGTCCTCCGGAAGCGCGACCCCCGCGGCATCGAGCTCGATCATCGGCGCAGCAGGTTCGGGAAGGCTCGGTGCACCTCAGCCGCGACGATCGCCACCAGCCCGGTCTTGACCAGGTCGCCGAACCAGAACGGCAGGTCCCACTTCCACACGGTGCTCAGCGGCTCGCCGGAGTAGATCATCATCCCCGCGATGCCGAGGGGGTGGACGATCAGGATCGAGCCGGCGATCGAGCACAGGAACACCACGACGGCCCGGGTGCGGGCGGGCCCGGCGACGTACTTCACCAGGAAGCCGACCAGCGCCGCCATCAGCGGGAACGAGATCAGGTAGCCGCCCGAGATCCCGGCGAACTTCGCGAAGCCGGAGGTGTGGTCGGCGTAGACGGGCAGCCCGATGCCGCCGAGCAGCAGGTAGAGGGCGACGGCCAGGAACCCGCGTACGGGACCGAGCAGCGCGCCCGAGAGCGCGACCGCGAAGGTCTGCAGGGTGATCGGCACTGCGGTGCCGGTCGGGATGTCGCCGACCAGGGTGGAGGCGCAGATCAGCCCGGTGAACGCGGCGATCAGGGCGATGTCGGTGGTCGTGAAACGGGCCGGCTTCGACTCGTCGGCCTCCGGGGTCGACGTCGCACTGGTGGGGGACTCGGTCATACTCGCTCCTGCGTACTCAGACCTGAACCTTGGTCAGGTGAACGGTGTTCAGGTTAAGGTCGACGTACGTCTTCGTCCACTTCGTCCCACCACCCGGCCCCTGGGAGCAACATGCGATACCGCCGTGAGGACGTCGTCGCCCGCGCGCTGCAGGTCCTTGACGACTACGGTCTCGCCGACCTGACGATGCGCCGTCTCGGCACCGAGCTCGGCGTACGCCCCAGCGCGCTCTACCACCACTTCGCCAACAAGCAGTCCCTGCTGGCCGCGGTGGCCGACGAGATCCTGCTCCGCGGCCGGCACGAGCCGTCGGGGGCCTGGGACGTACGCGTCACCGCCATCTGCACCGACCTGCNGAGATCAGTTGGACCGCCTTGGGCCCATTCGATCCAGTGGTGGGCTTCGGCCCAGGTGCCGGGGATGTCGCAGCCCTCGGCCTCACAGGTCGCCGATCGGAGCAGGAGGGCGCGGCGTTGGGCGGCGGTGAAGAAGCGTTCCTTACGGCCCAGGTCGAGGACCTCTGAGGCGCCGCCGAGGACGGCGGGGATGATGTTTGCGGTGCAGGCCAGCCGCCGGGCCTCAGCTGCGGTGATCGGGGTGCCGCCAAGGATCTGGGCGATGCCGGCCTCGTTGCGGAGCTGGTCGATATCGATCGTGACGATCACCGTGGTGGCGTCCCCGCCGTGGATGGGCATCCGGGCGGGGTCGAGGGTCTCGAGGAGCTGGCAGAACGCCCGTCCGAGGCGCCGGTGGTAGGGCAGGTACTCGCCGGTCTCGGTGCGGGTGCCGTCGTCGCGGCGGGGTGAGGCGAACGCTTCGAGGTTGGTCGCGAGCCGGTCCGCGGCCGCGTCTGGGATGACCGCGGTGATCCGGGTGGTGCCATCCCCGAGCCGCCGCATGGCCAGGCGGGTCTTCTTCCGGGCGTGGGCCTCCTCGGCGGCGAGGCGTCGGGCTTCCTCGGCCTCGGCGATCTCGGGGGCGATGACATCGAGGATCCGTCGCCCCAGGCGGCGCAGCTGGGTGGGGTCGAACCGGGTCGCGTAGGCGACCAGGGCTTCTTCGGCCTTGGTCTTGATCTCGGGGTCGAGATCGGAGGGAAGGTCGTCGAGGGCATCGACGATGACGTGGGCCTGGGCAGGGTTGCAGTCGCCACGGCGCATCGCGGCCGCGACCTGGTGATAGGTCCGGTCCAGTGCCTCGGCGAGCCGGAGGTCGGCGCGCAGGGTCTCGGGGCGTTGATGGGTGTGGTGATGCAACCACGCCGCCACATCCCGCGCCGCGCTCTCGGCGGCCACATCGTCAGCGGCCGCGATCACCCGGAGCTCGAGCTCGGCCAACTGTGCCTTGGCGCGGGCGATCTCGAGTAGCGTGGCGGCCTTCTGCTCGGTGGCCATGAACGCCGGGTTCGCCTCAGAGACCAGACCAAGCGAGGTGGTGACCGCGACCACGGCCCCCAACACGGGGTGTTGGGGTTGTTGCAGCGTGGTCATCACGGTCACCTCCCGACATACGNGACGAGCCACCTCGGCGGGAAATCGTGTCAGAGCGAGCCGACTCGGCCTGGGATTTGGTCAAGATGAGCCGGCTCGGCGTCGCGTACAAGAAACACACAGACTCGAGTGACAGGATGAAGACGTGACCGCACAGAAGCTGGACGGCACCGCGACGCTGAAGGCGATCAAGGCCGAGCTCGCAGAGCGGGTCGAGAAGTTGAAGGCCCAGGGGATCACCCCGGGGATCGGGACCGTGCTGGTCGGTGATGACCCGGGCTCGCACTGGTACGTCAACGCCAAGCACAAGGACGCCGCCGAGATCGGTGTCGCCTCGACCCGTGTCGACCTGCCCGCCACCGCGACCCAGGCGGAGGTCGAGAAGGTCATCGACGAGCTCAACGCGGATCCTGCCGTCACCGGCTACCTCATCCAGCAGCCGACCGGTCTGGACGAGTTCGCGCTGCTCTCCCGGGTCGCTCCGGAGAAGGACGTCGACGGGCTGCACCCCTACAACCTCGGCAAGCTGGTCCTCGGTGAGGACGGGCCGCTGCCGTGCACCCCGGTGGGCTGCATCGAGCTGCTGCGGCGTCACGGGGTCGAGATCAACGGCGCCGAGGTCGTCGTGGTCGGCCGAGGGCTGACCGTCGGGCGTCCGCTGGGCCTGCTGCTCACCCGCCGTAGCGAGAACGCCACGGTCACCCTGTGCCACACCGGCACCCGCGACCTGGCCGCCCACACCCGCAACGCCGACATCGTGGTCGCTGCCGCGGGCGTGCCCGGGATCATCACCAAGGACATGGTCAAGCCCGGCGCGGCCCTGCTCGACGTCGGCGTCTCCCGGGTCGACGGTAAGATCGCAGGAGACCTGGCCGAGGACGTGTGGGACGTGGCTGGCTGGGTGTCGCCGAACCCGGGTGGGGTGGGTCCGATGACACGCGCCATGCTGCTCTCCAATATCGTCCTCAGCGCCGAGAAGGCTCTCGAAAGGCTCTGACACCGTGTCCGTCCACCCCCCGCTCAGTCCCACACCGGCAGCTCCCGCACCGGTGGCGGCGGCGCCTGAGCACGAGAAGACGGACCTCCAGGACGTACGCGGCTTTCCCTCGACCATCGGCGGGTTCGTCTACCTCGGGGTGCTGACCGCGGCGATCGTCGGTCTCGGGCTGGTCGGCTTCGGCCACTGGCGGGTGGGGATCATCGTCCTCGCCGCCGGGGTGGGTGCCGCGTCGCTGGGGCGTGCGGTGCTGCGTACGAAGGATGCCGGGATGCTGGCGGTGCGCAACCGCTGGTTCGACGTGGCCCTGCTGGCGCTGACCGCGGGCGCGCTGTGGATCCTCGCGGTGACCGTTCCAGGCGAGTGAGACGTACAAATTGACGAAGGCCGCCCCGAGGGGCGGCCTTCGTGCTTCTCGAGACTACTGCTCGATCGGGACCCATTCCTGCTTGGCGTAGTCCCAGCGCCAGCCGTCCTGCTCGTAGACCGGGAGGTCGCCCTCGGCGGCCGGGGTCGGCTGCTGCCAGGCCGGCTGACCGCCGCCGCCGGAGACGACCGTGCGGTCGCCGGTGTCCGGAGCCGGAGGCGTCGGGTTGGCGGCGGGCGCGGCGGGTGCCGCCGGAGCAGCAGCCGCGGGAGCCGCCGGGGCCGCGGGCGCCGCCGGGGTGGCAGCCTGGGAGTCCCAGGACGGGATGTTCTGGGCCGGGGTCAGGTTGTCGCCGCCGAAGGCGAGGCCGGCGCCCGCGATCTCGGAGCCGTCCTTGTCGAAGAGCAGCGGGTAGACGAAACCGGCGACGGCGCCGCCGAGAGCCGGGACGATCAGGAAGACCGGGAGGTTGGCCAGTGCGTCGGTGCCCGAGAAGAGAGCGGGGCCGAACGAACGGGCGGGGTTGACCGAGGTGCCGGTCAGGGGGATGCCGACGAAGTGGATCGCGGCCAGCGAAAGGCCGATGGCGAGCGGCGCAGCGGTGGCGTTGGTCCCGGCCCGGACGTCGGTGACGCCGAGAATGATGAAGACGAAGATGAAGGTGAGGACCAGCTCGACCAGGATCGCGCCGATGAGGCCGGTGCCGGCTCCGTCGCCGAAGCGGTTGGCGCCGAGGCCGCCGTCGTTCCACGAGTTGTAGTCCGAGGAGAGCGCGACGAGGAAGAGCACGATCGCACCGAGGGTCGCGCCGACGAACTGCGCGCCAATGTAGGCGCCGGCGTCCTTCCAGCTGATCCGGCCGGCGGTGGCCACACCAAGCGTCACCGCCGGGTTGAAGTGGCCGCCGGAGATGCGACCGAAGGTGTAGGCGCCGATCACGACGGCGATACCGAACGCCAGGCCGACAGCGGCGACCTCGAGGCCCCAGATCGCGTTCTCGGGTCCAGCGTGGGTGGCGCCGGCGACGATTGCGACGACCGAGCCGCACCCGATGAACACCAGGATGAATGTCCCGATGACCTCGGCTGCGAGTTTCTGGATGAAGGTCGGCTCAGCCGCCGACAGTGATTCCTCAGTCATGTCCCCTTAACCCTTCAATGTCTGTTGACGTCGGTCAGACCCATCGACACCCGAGAAGCACTCAGGTATCAGCAGTCACCTGAACAACATGAGGTGTTTACACACAGTAACTCTTTTGCGACGGCACATCGTGGTGCTTAGGTGGGGCGGGGCGGTGTCTCATCACCCTTTCTGATATCTTGATGTCAAGACACTTTCTTTCGTCCGGGACCCCGGCCTCAGTCATACGCAGATCGCAACTTGTCAGGAGTAGCCACAGCAATGGCCGCACGAATCATCTACACCCACACCGACGAGGCGCCGCTGCTGGCGACGTACTCCTTCCTTCCGATCGTCTCGGCCTACGCGGCCAAGGCGGGGGTCGAGGTCGAGACGCGTGACATCTCCGTGGCCTCGCGGATCCTGGCCCAGTTCGGCCTGGCCGACGACGCGCTCGGCGAGCTCGGTGACCTGGCGAAGACGCCGGAAGCCAACATCGTCAAGCTGCCCAACATCTCCGCCTCCATCCCGCAGCTGAAGGCCGCGATCAAGGAGCTGCAGACCCAGGGCTACCAGATCCCCGACTACCCCGAGGCGCCCAGCACGCCCGAGGAGGAGGAGATCCGGTCGAAGTACGACAAGGTCAAGGGCTCCGCGGTGAACCCGGTCCTGCGCGAGGGCAACTCCGACCGTCGTGCGCCGGGCTCGGTCAAGGCGTACGCCAAGGCTCACCCGCACACCAACAAGCCGTTCTCCGACGACTCCAAGACGACCGTCGCCACGATGGGTTCGCACGACTTCAAGTCCAACGAGAAGTCCGTGACCCTCCCGGCCGACGACACGCTCTCCATCGTGCTCGAGAAGGCCGACGGCGAGACGGTGACGCTGCTCGCCGAGCTGCCGGTGCTCGAGGGCGAGATCGTCGACGCGACGTACATGTCGGTGGCCAACCTGCACGCCTTCCTCGAGAACGCGCTCGCCAAGGCCAAGGCCGACGACGTGCTCTTCTCGCTGCACCTGAAGGCCACGATGATGAAGGTCTCCGACCCGATCATCTTCGGCCACGTCGTGAAGGCCTACTTCACCGACGTCTTCGAGAAGTACGGCGCTGACCTCGAGGCCGCCGGCCTGTCCGCCAACGACGGCCTGGGCGCGATCCTGTCCGGCCTCCCCGGCCTGGAGAAGGGCGCCGAGATCGAGGCCGCCTTCAAGGCTGCGATCGAGGCCGGCCCGCGCCTGTCCTACGTCAACTCCGACAAGGGCATCACCAACCTGCACGTCCCCTCCGACGTCATCATCGACGCCTCGATCCCGGCTCTGGTCCGCAACGGCGGCAAGCTCTGGGGTGTCGACGGTGGCGAGGACGACACCCTCGCGGTGATCCCGGACTCCTCCTACGCCGGCGTCTACCAGACCGTCATCGACGACGTGAAGAAGAACGGCCCGCTCGACCCGGCCACGATCGGCACCGTCCCCAACGTCGGTCTGATGGCGCAGAAGGCCGAGGAGTACGGCTCCCACGACAAGACCTTCCAGATCGAGGCCGCCGGCACCGTCCGGGTGCAGAACTTGGCCGGCGACGTGCTGATCGAGCACGACGTCGAGGCCGGCGACATCTGGCGCGCCTGCCAGACCAAGGACATCCCGGTCCGCGACTGGGTCAAGCTGGCCGTCAGCCGCGCCCGCGACTCCAAGACCCCGGCCATCTTCTGGCTCGACGAGTCGCGCGCCCACGACGCCGAGCTGATCAAGAAGGTCACGACCTACCTGACGGAGCACGACACGGAGGGTCTCGAGATCAAGATCCTCTCGCCCGAGCTCGCCACTGCGTACTCCCTCGAGCGCCTGCGCAACGGTGAGGACACCATCTCGGTCACCGGCAACGTGCTGCGTGACTACAACACCGACCTGTTCCCGATCCTCGAGGTCGGTACGTCGGCGAAGATGCTCTCCATCGTCCCGCTGATCGCCGGTGGCGGTCTGTTCGAGACCGGTGCGGGCGGCTCGGCGCCGAAGCACGTGCAGCAGCTGGTCGAGCAGGACTACCTCCGCTGGGACTCGCTGGGCGAGTTCTTCGCGCTGGTGCCCTCGTTCGAGAAGTACGCCGAGCAGGCCTCCGCTCCGGCCGCGAAGGTGCTCGCCGGTGCGCTCGACCGGGCGACCGCGACCTTCCTCGAGAACGACCGCTCCCCGGGTCGCAAGCTCGGCACCACCGACAACCGCGGCTCGCACTTCTACCTGGGTCTCTACTGGGCCCAGGAGCTCGCCGCGCAGACCGAGGACACCGAGCTCGCCGCCGCGTTCAAGGGTCTCGCCGAGACCCTGGCTGCCAACGAGGCCAAGATCGTCGAGGAGCTCCTCGCGGTCCAGGGCAAGCCCGCCGACATCGGCGGCTACTACCTGCCCGACCCCGAGAAGGTCACCGCCGTGATGCGTCCCTCCGCGACGCTCAACGAGGCGATCGACTCTTTCTGATGCACCTCACGACGGCCCGGCACGGACTCCGTGCCGGGCCGTCGTCCCATTTCGGGACACCTTCCGGGCGTACGTGACTTTGCTCTCCAGATCTTTCTTCTGATTCCTATAGATGCAGGTCAGCGTGGTGTTTGCTGGCGCGTGAAGGCGGAAAACCTTTAGGCGAGTGTCGGTGGTCGCACTTACCGTGATCTTCTGATGACTGCGACGCTCTCGACTCCGCCCGTGCCCACCTCAGGCAAGGCTCTTGGAGTCCCCACCGACCCTGCCGACCCGAGCCGGCAGGTCGACTGGCGACGCCTGAAGGGGCCGGTGACGGCCGCCGCGCTGATCGCGCTGGCTGTGGCCATGGTGGCCCAGTCGATCGGCACCGTCGTGGCCGGACGGCTCGCCGAGAACCCGACCGCGAGCCTGGTCGGCTGGCTGGCGCTGTGCGTCATCGGTGCCTCGCTGATCGACTCGACGGCCAAGATCGCCTGGGTCGGGGTCTCCGACCGGGCAGAGGGCAAGCTGCGCGAGGACGTGCTCCAGGCCGCCATGCGGCAGCCGCTCTCCGAGCTGAGCGAGCAGGCCGTCGGCGAGATCCTCGACCGGGTCGACGACGACTCCCACGAGGTCGGCAACCTGCTGCGCTGGCAGCTGTGGATGCTGTTCCGCTCGGTCTTCGCGGCACTGCCGATGTGGATCGTGGCCAGCTTCACCTGGTGGCCGGCGGCGATCCTGTTCCCGCTGCTCGCCGCGGTGACCTGGTTCGCCATCCGCCGCCTGCTGGGCAAGATCTCCGAGCTCAAGGTCATCGAGGAGGCCTCCTGGACCGACCACGCCGCCGTGCTCGAGGAAGGCATCGCGGGGCGTGACGACCTGCGTACGAGCCTGGGCCAGGACCACGTGGTCGCCCGGGTGGCGCGGCTGTCGGCGACGGTCCACGAGAAGTTCCGTGCGGTCGTCACGGTCGAGGCGAAGGTCGGCCGCCGCGCCGGCGTGCTCCTGCACTCCCTGCTCGCCGGCATCGGTCTGGCCGGCGTGGCGCTCGCCGCGAACGACCGCCTCGGGATCAGCGCTCTGGTGACGCTGTTCCTGGTCACGAGCACGTTCGTGGGCCAGATCGCGATGCTCGCCAACCACCTGCCCGACATCCAGGCCGGCTTGGGCGCGGTCATCCGGCTGCGCCAGATGATGGGCTCCGAGCCGGAGCCCGAAGGCGGCGCGCCCGTGCCCGACGGGGGAGCCCTCGAGGTCGACCTGCGCGACCTGACCTTCTCCTACGCCGAGGGCACCTTCGCCCTCCAGGGCATCTCGCTCACGGTGCCGGCCGGCGACACCATCGCCCTTGTCGGCCGCACCGGCTCCGGCAAGTCGACGCTCGCCTCGCTGCTCTCCCGGGCCGTCGAGCCGCCGCGCGGCTCGGTGTTCCTGGGTGGCGTGGACGTACGCGACCTCGACCTGCAGCAGCTACGCGCCTCCGTGGGCGTGGTGACTCAGCGCACCGAGATCCTGGCCGGCACGCTCGCGGAGAACATCGCGCTCTTCGACGACCTGCGTCCGCGCGAGGACATCGAGCGGGCGGTCGCCCGGCTGGGGCTCTCGGAGTGGGTCGCCGGCCTGCCCGACGGGCTCGACACCCTGCTCGGCCCCGGCGGCACCTCGCTGTCGGCGGGGGAGGAGCAGTTGGTCGCCTTCGCCCGGCTGCTGGTCCGTGACGTACGAGTGGTCGTCCTCGACGAGGCGACCGCGCGGATGGACCCGCTCACCGAGCGCCGGGTGGTCGCGGCCGCCGACCGGCTGCTGACCGGGCGCACCGGGATCCTGATCGCCCACCGGCTCTCCACGATCGAGCGGGCGCCGCACGTGGCCGTGCTCGACCACGGCCGGGTGATCCAGCACGGCCTGCGGGCCTCGCTGGCGACCACGCCGGGACCGTTCCACGACCTGCTCGAGGCCAGCCGCACCGATCACCACGACTCGCCCTCACCGATCGCCAAGCCTGCCGACCACTCCACCCTCGACCATGTCGCGGAGGGCAACGTGGGCGGCAAGCGCCGCTCGGGTGCTCCGCCGGACGTCCCCGAGGTAGGCACCGGGCCGTCGCTCGCCCGCGGGATGCTGCACGTCCTGTTCCTGCGCCCCGAGTGGGGCGTCGCGGGTGCGCTGCTGTTCCTGTTCGCCTCGATGACCGGTGCGCAGGGTGCCTTCACCGGGCTCCTGTGGGGCCGGATCGTCGAGTCGCTGCAGGACGGCGGCAGGCCGACGGTGATGTCGGGGCTGCTCGTGCTCAGCCTGCTGGCCGCGCCGCTGATGCTCGCCGACGCCTTCTACCGCTACCCGCGCTGGTGGATCGAGGTCATGCTGCGGGCCCGGATGGCCGTGCTCTACGGCCAGACCCGCCAGCACCGCCTGACGCGTACACCGCCGGGCGAGGTCGTCGCCCGCTCGATGGACGCGGACCGTTACGCCCGCTATGCCGACCGCTGGGTCGACTTCGTCAACGGCCTCGTCATCGCGACGATCACCGCCCTGCTCGCAGGCACCGCGCTCGCGGGCGCCGTGCTCCTGGTCGTCATGATCGCCTCGGCGCTGGCCTCCGCGGTCGGTCGGCCGATCGCCGGCCGCTCGGCCGCGGCCTCATCCGCCGCTCGCGCGCGGTTCGGCCGCGCCGTGGTCTCCGCGCTGGAGTCCGTACGCACCGTGAAGCTGGCCGCGGCCACCCCGCAGGTCCACGCCCATCTGCAGCACGTCGACTCGGGACGGGTCGAGGCGGCGGTGAAGGAACACCGGGTGCAGGCGTTCCTCGACGGGGTTCCCGCGCTCATGGTCCAGTGCGGCGTCGTGGCTGCCTGGGGGATCTACTTCGGCGGCGGCTGGGGTCTGGCCACCGCGCTGCTGGTGGCCAACGCGGTCTCGGGTTTCGACTGGTTCGGCCGGGTGGCCGGCATGGTCGTCACCGAGGCTCCGGGCACGCGTGCGTGGCAGAAGGAGACCAGCCGGTTCGCCGGCGGTCGCGACCTGATGGATCTGCCGCCGGGCGTCGACCTGGTCACCGGCGAGGCGCCGGATCCGGGTCCGGTCGACCAGGTGCCGCTCGAGTCCCTCGAGCTCTCGGCCCTGTCGGCGGTCCACGACGACGGCACGATCGGCGTCTCCGACGTCTCGCTCACGATCTCGCGCGGCGAGCTGGTCCTGCTCGTGGGGCAGGTCGGCTCAGGCAAGTCGTCCCTGCTGGCGTCGCTCGCCGGCCTGATCGAGCACACCGGCACGATCCGGTGGAACGACGAGCTGGTCCAGGACCCGCAGTCCTTCCTGAGGCCGGGGCAGGTGGCGTACGTCGCCCAGGTGCCGCGGGTGCTCTCCGGCACGTTTGCCGACAACATCCGGCTGGGCCACGACCGACCCTTCGACAGTCCGGTCGCCGACGCGCGGCTCGAGCTCGACGTCAAGGAGGCGGGCGGCGCGGACGCGATCGTCGGTCACCGTGGCGTACGCCTCTCCGGGGGACAGGTCCAGCGTCTGGCCCTGGCGCGAGCGCTGGCCGCCGACACCGAGCTGCTCCTGGCCGACGACGTCTCCAGTGCGCTCGACGCGGCCACCGAGATCGAGCTCTGGCGGGCGCTGCGTGACCGGCACACGACGGTCATCGGCGCCACCTCGAAGCGAGCCGCTCTCGCCCAGGCCGACCGGGTCGTCGTCATGGTCGACGGCGAGATCGCGGCTGTGGGTCCATGGACCGAGCTGGCTCCCGCCTGGTCCCACCTGGCCGGCTGACGCCCGCCTCATCGGGAGGCGGGGGTGAGACCTCAGGCGGCCTCGCCGTGCTCGAGTGTGCGGCGCAGCGCAGCAGCATCCACGCCGAGGGCCTGTAGTGCAGCATGTCCTTCCCCCTCCGCGCGAAGGATGCCGAGCAGGATGTGCTCGGTGCCAATCGAGCGGTCCTTGAGCCGGATCGCCTCGCGCAGCGAGAGCTCGAGGACCTTCTTCGCGTCCTTGGTGAAGGGGATGTGCCCGCCGAGACGGCGGCGCGGCTTCCCACTGTCCAGGGCACCGGCGCCGAACACCTCCTCCACCTTGGAGCGCACCGCGTCCAGGTCGATCCCGAGCGTGGACAGCGCGTCGGCGTCGTCGTTGCCGAGGCGCCCGTGGGCGCGCTCGATCTCCGCCCGCAGCGCGGCGGCATCGACCCCGGCCTCGGCGAGCGCCCGGGCGGCGGACGAGCCGGCGCTGGAGCCGATCGCCAGCAGCAGGTGGTCGTCGCCGATGCGCTCGTGACCGAGCTCGGCGGCGTACGTCTGGGCAGCGGTCACCGCATCGCGGGCCGGCTTGGTGAACCTCTCGAACATCACATCTCCTTCGCGTACTTCTTGTGGACCGCCTGCCGGCTGACCTCCAGCGCGTCGGCGATCTCCTGCCACGCCCATCCCTGTCGGCGGGCGTTCGCCACCTGCAGCCGCTCCAGCGAGTCGGCGAGGCGACGCAGTGCGAGCGCGGCTCGCAACCCGGTGCTCGGGTCGGCGCTCGCGGCCGACTCGGCAAGGTCCTTCGCATCCGTCATGCTGTCAATATAGGTTGACATTCACCTCGTGTCAACCAAGGTTGACGAGACCGTGGGCGTCGGGACCCGCGTCACACCGATTCACGGAATAGCCCACAAATCGCCGAAGGTTAGGCAGTAGTGACCGACACCGCCAGCACCGAGACCGCCGTCAGGCCGGTCACCACCGTCCAGTTCGTGATCGCCATGCTCGCCCTCGCGACGGGCGGGTTCGCGATCGGTACGACCGAGTTCGTCACCATGGGCGTGCTGCCCGAGATCGCCGAGGGCGTCGGCGTCGGAACCTCCACGGCAGGCCACCTGATCAGCGCCTACGCGGTCGGAGTGGTGGTCGGCGTACCGATCCTCTCGTTCTTCGTCGCCCATCTTCCGCGCAAGGGGCTGCTGCTGTCGCTGATGGCGGCGTACGCGCTGTTCAACCTGCTCAGCGCCGTCGCCGTCGACTACAAGATGCTGCTGGTCGCGAGGTTCCTCGACGGTCTCCCGCACGGCGCCTACTTCGGCGTGGCGAGCATCGTCGCGACGTCGATGGCCGCGCCCAAGCACCGCGGGCGAGCGGTCGCCCTGGTGATGCTCGGGCTCTCGGTCGCCAACGTGATCGGCGTCCCGTTCGCGACCTGGCTCGGTCAGACCGCCGGCTGGCGGGCACCGTACGCAGCTGCAGCAGGCCTCGCCCTGCTGACCGCGGTCCTGGTGCAGCTCTCGGTGCCCCACTTCCCGGGCGACCCGAACGCGACCGGCCGCAGCGAGGCCGGCCGTTTCTTCACCAACAAGCAGGTCTGGCTGACGATGCTCGCGGGCGCGATCGGCTTCGGCGGCATGTTCGCGGCCTATTCCTACATCTCCCCGATCGTCACCGACACCGCCGGTCTGGCCGAGGGGGCTGTGCCGTGGTTCGTCTTCGCGTTCGGCACCGGGATGGTCGTCGGCACCTGGGTCGCGGGGGAGCTGGCCCGCTGGTCGGTGATGGGCTCACTGCTCGCCAGCAGTCTCGGCATGGTGGCGGTGCTGACGCTCTTCTGGCTGGTCGCCCCGGCCGGGTGGTGGCTCGCGCCGGTCGCCTTCCTGACCACCGCGATCGCCTCGGTGCTGGTGATCAACCTGCAGGTGCGCCTGATGGACGTCGCCGATGACGCGGTGACCCTCGGCGCCGCGATGAACCACGCGAGCCTCAACATCGCCAACGCCCTCGGCGCCTTCGCCGGTGGCCTGGCCCTCGACGTCTGGAGCGTCCGCGAGGCGCCGCTGGTCGGCGCCGGCCTGGCCGCCGCCGGGATGCTGGTGCTGCTGTGGAGCACCAGCATCCACCGGCGCCGGGCCTAGAGGGCCTCCTCGTTGCCGTCCGTGGCGGTGGCCGCCTCGACCGCCGCCAGGAACCCGTCGGCCCAGGCCTTGGAGTCGTGGTGGCGGATGGTGTCCCACAGTCCGCGCATCCGGTCCTTGGCCTCGGCCTCGTCCATGTCGACGGCCTGCAGGAAGACCCGGACCATGTCGGAGACGTCATGGGGATTGGTCAGCACCGCCCCGCGCAGCTCGGCGGCCGCCCCGGCGAACTCGGAGAGCACCAGCGTGCCGCTCGTGCCGCGGAGACCGTGGACCGCGGCGTACTCCTTCGCGACCAGGTTGAGGCCGTCGCGCAGCGGGGTGATCCACATGACATCGGCGTTGGCGTAGTAGGCCAGCAGCTCCTCGAACGGGATCGGGCGGAAGTAGAAGTGGACCGGCATCCAGCCCATCCGCGAGAACCGGCCGTTGATCCGCCCGACCGCCTGCTCGATCTGGTTCTGCAGCGTCTTGTAGACGGTCATCTCGCCGGCCGCGGGCACGCACACCAGCACCAGGGACAGCTCGCCCAGCAACGACGGGTCCTCCAGCAGTGCCCGTTCGAAGGCCTCGAGCTGCTGCAGCACGCCCTTGGTGTAGTCGAGCCGGGAGACGGCCAGCGCGATCCGCTGACCCTCGAACTCGTCCTTCACCCGAGCGATCGAGCTCTGCACCGCAGGGGAGGCCAGGGTCTGCTCGATCCGCTTCGTGTCGACGCTGACCGGGTTGGCGCCCAGGTGCACCCGGCGTCCGCCGACGTCGATCACCGAAGGCATGACATCGAGACCCAGCGCGAAGCCGTACGTCCGGAAGCGGGGAGCACAGTCCTCCGTCTCAACGACCTCGACCGGTGCCACGCCGCGGGCCACGTCGACGAAGTTCTCGACCTGGCGGGGGATGTGGAACGAGATGTAGTCGCACTGCAGCAGCGAGCCGATGATCTCGCGGCGCCACGGCACCACGTTGAACACGTCCGCGCCGGGGAAGTGGGTGTGGTGCAGGAACGCGATCTTCACGTCCGGCCGCATCTCCCGCAGGTAGGCCGGCACCATCCACAGGTTGTAGTCGTGGATCCAGACGATGCCCCCGTACGCCGCCTCGGCCGCCGCCTGCTCGGCGAAGGCCCGGTTGACCCGGCAGTAGACCTTCCAGTCATCCTCCTTGAACTTCGCCCGTTCCCAGAAGGTGTGCAGCAGCGGCCAGAACGCCTCCTTGGAGAAGCGTTTGTAGAAGACGTCGACGTCCTTCTTCGACAGCGGCAGCCGGGAGGCCACCAGGCCCGGGTAGAGCTTCGGGTCGACGACCGTATGGGTGGCGAACTTGCCGCGCTTGGGGTCGTCGATGGACCAGGCGACCCAGGATCCGGTGCGCTCGGTGAAGAACGACAGCAGAGTCGGGATGATGCCGTTGGGCGACTTCGGACGCCGACGCTTGACCTCTCCGTCCTCGATCACCTCGTCATAGGGGAGCCGGTGGTAGACCATGACGAGGTCGGACTTCCCGGGGTCGTCGGCGTCGTTCTCCGGGTCGTAGATGTGCTCGTCGTCGAGCAGGTTGAAGTGCCTGATCGCCTGCAGGATCCCGCCGGTGCCGGGGGAGGTGGCGTGGAACGTACGCCCCTTGTCGCGGGTCGCGTCCAGCAGCAGGTCCTCGGCCTCGCCGACGCAGACGCCCGGGAACCCGATGTCGTACATCGACAGGTCGTTGAGGGTGTCACCGGCGACCAGCACGCGGTCCTTGGGGATGCCGAGATGCTCGACGAGCTTCGTCACGGTGTGGCCCTTGTTGATCCCGCCGGGCAGCACGTCGAGGTAGTGGCTGGCGGAGTAGAGCAGGTCGCAGCCGATCTGCGCGACCAGCGGGGCGAGGTCGTCGGTGACCGCCTCGGGGTCGCAGAAGTAGGAGACGCGGCGGTCCTGGGGCACGTTCTGCCGGACCAGTCCGGGGCGGTCGCCGATCTTCTCGAGCACGGTGAGCTCGCCCGGCCACTTGGCGGCGATCTCCTGCTGGATGGGCTCGACGGCGAGCAGGTCGTGTCCGGTCACGATGGTGGCGCCGACGTCGCAGATGATGAAGTCGGGCGTCGGGATGGTCGGGTCGGCGAGCAGCGGCAGCACCGACTCCAGCCCACGGCCGGTGACGAAGGACAGAAGTACGTCCTCGCGGCGGCTCAGCGTCTGGTACAGCTTGACCTTCGCCTCGGGGTCGCCGGCTAGGAAGGTTCCGTCCAGGTCGGTCGCAAGCAGCATGCGTGCGTTGGCAGCGGACGTGTCGTTCACAAGTCTCCTCGAGGGTCGCCTGGCCTCGAGGCCGATTCGGCAGCTGGCCCGAGGCTGCGGACCCCTTGGAGGATCCGCGGGTCGACCAAACAGGCTAACAGGGGCATGTGTCAGGCCGGAAACGGGCATTTGACGGGCTATCGAATCCCCGCTGAGTAGAGCCTCTCAGGAGGTCCACAAACTCGTAAGAAATTGGATGCACCTGTTCGATAACTCCGTCGAGAATCTGTCGTTGATGGGTCATGCGGATCCTGCCCGCGGCCTTCACGAAGACCGCGGGCGACCACGGTCCTCGACGTTGATCACGGGGGGCGCCGAGGCCCATGGCCGGCACGCAGGTCGGTGCCGCGGGCAGGGTCCACAGCTCGTACGGATCGGTTCCCGATCCTCTTCCTCCCACCATTTCGAGCCTTTCAGCGGGTGGCTGACACAATGCGCACATGACCGGCAGCACTGCTCCTACGACTAGGCCCAGGGTCCTCTCCGGCATCCAGCCGACGGCGGACTCCTACCACCTCGGCAACTATCTCGGCGCGGTCCGGCAGTGGGTGAGCCTGCAGGAGGAGCACGAGCCGTTCTTCTTCATCGCCGACCTGCACGCGATCACGGTCGAGCAGGACCCGAAGGTGCTCCGCGAGCGTACGCGGCGGGCCGCCGCCCAGCTGCTGGCCGCCGGTGTCGACCCGGAGCGGTCCGCGATCTTCGTCCAGTCCCACCTGCCCGAGCACGCTCAGCTCGGCTGGGTGATGCAGTGCATCACCTCGTTCGGTGAGGCCCGGCGGATGACCCAGTTCAAGGACAAGTCCGCCAAGGGCGGTGAGGGCGCGGCCTCGGTCGGCCTCTTCTCCTACCCGATGCTGATGGCCGCCGACATCCTGCTCTACCGCCCGGCGTACGTCCCGGTCGGCGAGGACCAGCGACAGCACCTCGAGCTGACCCGCGACCTCGCGCAGCGGTTCAACAGCCGCTACAAGAAGACGTTCCGTCTGCCCGAGCCCTACATCCTCAAGGAGGTCGCGAAGATCTACGACCTCCAGGACCCGACGATCAAGATGTCCAAGTCGGCCTCGAGCCCGACCGGCCTGATCGACATGCTCGACGACCCGAAGATCTCCGCGAAGAAGATCCGCTCCGCGGTCACCGACTCGGAGATGGAGATCCGTTTCGACGAGGAGGCCAAGCCGGGCGTCTCCAACCTGCTCCGGATCTACTCCGCGCTGACCGGCTCCGAGATCGACACCCTGGTCGGCAAGTACGCCGGCAAGGGCTACGGCGATCTGAAGAAGGATCTCGCCGAGGTCGTCGTCGACTACGTCACCCCGTTCCGCGAGAAGACCTTCGAGGTTCTCGAGGACCGGGCGTACCTCGACGGCATCTTGCAGCAGGGTGCGGAGAAGGCGGGCGTGGTCGCTCGCAAGACTCTGGCCGACGTCTACGAGCGGGTCGGCTTTGTGGCCCCCGCGTCGCCGCTCGGCTAGTAAGGTCGGCGCATGCGCACCATCGGTGTTGCCATCGCGATCCCGGAGCCATGGGCAAGTCAGCTCCAGGACTACCGGACGTCTCTCGGGGACGCGACGGCGACCATGATCCCGACGCACATCACTCTTGTGCCCCCGACGGAGATCCACGACGACCTGCTGCCCGACGTCGAGAGCCATCTCGAGTCCGCGGCCTCGCGGGTCGACCCCTTCAGCGTGCACCTGCGCGGCACCGGCACCTTCCGGCCGGTCTCACCGGTTGTGTTCGTGGCAGTGGTGCAGGGCATATCGGGCTGCGAACAGCTGGCCAACGCGGTCCGGCAGGGTCCGCTCGACCAGAAGCTCACGTTTCCCTATCACCCGCATGTCACGATCGCTCACGACCTTCCCGACGCTAGCCTCGACAAGGCTTTCGGTGAGCTGGCCGACTTCGAGTGCGAATGGTCGGTCGAGGAGTTCCACCTCTATGTCCACGACGACACGGATGGCTGGCGCCCGACGCGGGAGTTCGCGCTGAGAGCAGCACTGACCGGTTGAGGCGGGCTCGGGTCCGCCCACGAACGACGGATGGGGACCTCGGGATGAAGGACAAGGTCAAGGCAAAGATCGCCGAGCTGCGTGCGCGCTTCCCGGCGCTGGACCGGGTGATCCGCACGCAGGAGCACTACGGCGACGTCGGGGCCGCCCAACAGGCCGGCGCGATCACCTACTTCGGCTTCCTGTCGACGTTCCCGATCCTCGCGCTCGCGTTCTTCGCCGTCGGCCAGATCGCCAAGGTCTACTCCGGAGCCGAGAGCGACCTCGTCGAGGCGATCGACCAGGTCCTGCCCGGGCTGGTCGGCGACGGTGCCGGACAGCTGAAGATCGCCGACATCGAGAGTGCGGCCGCCACGGTCGGGATCATCGGTGTCATCGGTCTGCTCTACGCCGGCCTCGGATTCATCGACGGACTTCGCAAGGCCCTCGAGGCGGTCTTCCTGGTGCCCGACGAGCACAAGCCAGGATTCCTGGCGGCCAAGGGCCGCGACCTGGTCGCACTCATCGGGCTCGGCCTGATCCTGCTGGTCGCGGTGGCGTTCACCGGCCTCGTACGCACCTTCTCGGTCAACGTCCTGGACTGGATCGGCCTCGACGAAGGCTTCGGCTGGCTGATCGTCCTCCTCACCCTGGTGCTCGGCCTCGCGGCCAACACGGTGCTCTTCTTCGCGATGTTCCACCTGGCTCCCCAGAACGACACCCCGAAGGGCCCCCTGTGGGCCGGCGCCGTGCTCGGCGCGATCGGCTTCGAGATCCTCAAGCAGGCCTCGACCCTGCTGCTCAAGGCCACCCAGGGGCAGCCGGCCTTCCAGGCCTTCGGCATCTCCCTCATCCTGGTCGTCTGGATCCACTACACCTCGATGGTGATCCTGTACGCCGCCTGCTACGCCCACGTGCGGGCGACCCCGGCTGAACCCAGTTCCGACGCCGCATCGACGTGATCGCCCGCTATACGGGCTGCTGACCGCCGGGGCTTGGCCGGCGGATGAGAGAGTCGTACCCATGAAGCTCGAGAAGACTGACGGCGCACTCCTCCTGGTCATCGGGGTCTGGACGATCGCGATCTGGACCAACTTCGGCCGCAACCTCGTCAAGACCGCCAAGGACCCGGAGCAGACCCGTCCGAAGCCCTACTACAT
The DNA here is from genome assembly GCF_042788075.1 of Nocardioides sp. YIM B13467. Lineage (NCBI taxonomy): Bacteria > Bacillati > Actinomycetota > Actinomycetes > Propionibacteriales > Nocardioidaceae > Nocardioides > Nocardioides sp. YIM B13467. The sequence continues at coordinate 2,313,865 of NZ_JBHZPJ010000046.1, read as the reverse complement.
CGCCCATGCGGTGCTCGTGGTCGTCGATGTTCTCCTCGGCGGCCTGCTGGTCAAGCTCGGCGTGCAGCGGCTGCTGACCAGGGGATAGTCCTCAGGAGGACTCGGCCGTGTCGAGGTGGTCGACCAGCTCGGTGAGCTGGTCGCGCAGCGCGAGCGCCTCGTCACGGGTGATCCCCATCGATGCGCCGAGCTCCTGCGGCACGCCGGAGACCTGTTCCTCCAGGGCCTGGCCGTCCTCGGTCAGGCTGACCAGCACCCGGCGCTCGTCGCCGGGGTCGCGGTCGCGCCGCACCAGCCCGGCGGCCTCGAGCCGCTTGAGCAGCGGCGTCAGGGTGCCGGAGTCGAGCCGCAGCCGCTGCCCGAGGGAGGTCACCGAGAGCGGCTCCTCGCTCTCCCAGAGCACCAGCATCACCAGGTATTGCGGATAGGTCAGCCCGGTCCCCTTGAGCAGCGTCACATAGCGCTTCGTCACGGCTCTGGTCGCTGCGTACAGCGGGAAGCAGAGCTGAAGGTCGAGCGAGAGCTGCGGATAGGTACGTCCGGACACATCAATCAGTCTACCCCCTTGCGCTATTAAGTTGTGCGCAATATAGTTGTGCACATGACACCGATCTACACAGCCACCGCAGTCAGCACCGGCGACGCCCGCAACGGCCACGTCCAGTCCTCCGACGGTCTCATCGACGCCGACGTCCGCGTCCCCAAGGAGATGGGTGGCGCCGGCGGCGCCACCAACCCCGAGCAGCTCTTCGCCGCCGGCTATGCCGCCTGCTTCCACTCGGCGCTCAAGCTCGTCGCCGGCAAGGCCAAGGTCGACATGACCGACTCCGAGGTCGTCGCCGACGTGAGCATCGGCGAGAACGGCCAGGGCGGCTTCGGTCTCGCCGTGCAGCTCGAGGTGACCATCCCCGGCGCCGACGCCGCGACCGCCCAGCAGCTCGCCGAGCAGGCCCACCAGGTCTGCCCCTACTCCAACGCCACCCGCGGCAACATCGAGGTCAAGCTCACGGTCGTCTGAGCTGGTTCCTCCAGAAGGGTATGCAGGCGAAGGGACACATCCCGTGCGGAGCTCCGCACGGGATGTGTTCCTTTTGCTGCATACCCTTCGACAGGCTCAGGACACCGCCTTGACGAACGAACGCGGGGCCGCCCCCGAAGGGACGACCCCGCGTCGAGAGGACCGGAGAGTCAGCCGAGGATGAGCGACTTGCGCAGGTCCTTGTTGAGCTGGGAGATCACGTCGAGCGGGATCTCCTTGGGGCAGGCGGAGGCGCACTCACCGATGTTGGTGCAGCCACCGAAGCCCTCGGCGTCGTGCTGGCCGACCATGGACTGCACGCGGGAGTAGCGCTCCGGCTGGCCCTGCGGCAGCTCACCGAGGTGGGTGATCTTCGCGCCGAGGAACAGCGAGGCGGAGCCGTTGGGGCAGGCGGCGACGCAGGCGCCGCAGCCGATGCAGGTGGCGGTGTTGAACGCCCGCATGGCCTTGTCGCGCGGGGCCGGCACCGAGTTGGCCTCGGGGGCCGAGCCGGTGTTGGCCGAGATGTAACCGCCGTTCTGGATGATCCGGTCGAACGCGGAGCGGTCGACGATCAGGTCCTTGACGATCGGGAACGACGATGCGCGCCACGGCTCGATGGTGATCGTGTCGCCGTCCTTGAACGAGCGCATGTGCAGCTGGCAGGTCGTGGTGACCTCCGGGCCGTGTGCCTCGCCGTTGATCATCAGCGAACACATGCCGCAGATGCCCTCGCGACAGTCGGAGTCGAACGCGACCGGCTCCTCGTCGTTGTGCAGGAGCTGCTCGTTGAGCAGGTCGAGCATCTCGAGGAACGACATGTCCGAGGACACCCCGTCCAGCTCGTACGTCTTGAGCGCACCCTTCTCGGACGCGTTGGCCTGCCGCCAGATCTTGAGGGTGAGCTTCACTTGTACGACCTCTGCTTCATCTCGATGGCGGTGTAGATCAGGTCCTCCTTGTGGAGGATCGGGGCGCCGTCCTCGCCACCGAACTCCCAGGCCGCGACGTAGGCGAACTCGTCGTCGTGACGCATCGCCTCGCCGTCCTCGGTCTGCGACTCGCCTCGGAAGTGGCCGCCGCAGGACTCGCGCCGGTTGAGCGCGTCGATGCACATGAGCTCACCGAGCTCGATGAAGTCGGCGACACGGCCGGCCTTCTCGAGGTCCTGGTTGAGGGAGTCGGCCGAGCCGAGGACCTTGACGTTGGTCCAGAACTCCTTCTTGAGCTCGCGGATCAGGCCGATGGCCTTCTTGAGGCCCTCCTCGGTCCGCTCCATGCCGCAGTACTCCCACATGATCAGGCCGAGCTCCTTGTGGATCGACTCGACCGAGCGGGAGCCGTTGATCGACATGAACTTGTCGATCCGCTCCTGGACCGACTGCTTCGCCTCGACGACCGCCGGGTGGTCCTCGGAGATGGGCTCGAACGGCCCGTCGGCGAGGTACTCGCGGATGGTGTTCGGGAGCACGAAGTAGCCGTCGGCCAGACCCTGCATCAGCGCCGAGGCGCCGAGGCGGTTCGCGCCGTGGTCGGAGAAGTTGGCCTCACCGGTGCAGTAGAGACCCTCGATGTTGGTCGAGAGCTCGTAGTCGACCCAGAGGCCGCCCATGACGTAGTGGACGGCGGGGTAGATGCGCATCGGCAGCTCGTAGGGGTTCTCACCCGTGATCCGCTCGTACATGTCGAGGAGGTTGTCGTACTTCTCCTCGATCGCGGCCTTGCCGAGGCGCTCGATCGCGGCACCCAGGTCGAGGTAGACGCCGCGGCGGAACTTCTTCACCGTGCCGTCGGGCTGGGTCTCGTCGACCTCCGGACCGACGCCGCGGCCCTCGTCGCACATGTACTTCGCGGCGCGCGAGGCGATGTCGCGGGGGACCAGGTTTCCGAAGGAGGGGTAGATCCGCTCCAGGAAGTAGTCGCGGTCCTCCTCGGGGATCTCACGCGGGTCCTTGGCGCAGTCCTCGGCGTTCTTGGGCACCCAGATGCGGCCGTCGTTACGCAGCGACTCCGACATCAGGGTCAGCTTCGACTGGTGGGCGCCGGTCACCGGGATGCAGGTCGGGTGGATCTGCGTGTAACAGGGATTGGCCATGTAGGCGCCCTTGCGGTGCGCACGCCACGTGGCGGTGACGTTGGACCCCATCGCGTTGGTCGAGAGGTAGAAGACGTTGCCGTAGCCGCCGGTCGCGAGCACGACCACGTCGGCCAGGTGGGTCTCGATCTCGCCGGTGACCATGTCGCGGGCGATGATGCCGCGGGCCTTGCCGTCGGCGACGATCAGCTCGAGCATCTCGTGGCGCGTGAACTGCTCCACGGTGCCGGCGGCGACCTGGCGCTCCATGGCCTGGTAGGCGCCGATGAGGAGCTGCTGCCCCGTCTGGCCGCGGGCGTAGAACGTACGCGACACCTGCACGCCACCGAAGGAGCGGTTGTCGAGCAGACCGCCGTACTCGCGGGCGAAGGGCACGCCCTGGGCCACGCACTGGTCGATGATGTTCACCGACTCCTCGGCGAGGCGGTAGACGTTGGACTCGCGGGCGCGGTAGTCGCCGCCCTTGACCGTGTCGTAGAAGAGCCGGTAGGCCGAGTCGCCGTCGCCCTTGTAGTTCTTGGCGGCGTTGATGCCGCCCTGGGCGGCGATCGAGTGGGCGCGACGCGGGGAGTCCTGGTAGCAGAACGACTTCACGTTGTAACCGGCCTCGCCGAGCGTGGCGGCAGCGGCGCCGCCGGCCAGGCCGGTGCCGACGATGATGATCGACAGCTTGCGGCGGTTGGCCGGGTTGACCAGGCGGTTCTCGAACTGGCGGGTCGTCCAGCGCTCCGCGATCGGACCGGTCGGAGCCTTGGGGTCGACGAGCTTGTCGCCGAGCACGTAGTAGCCCGCGGCGTCGTCGGATTTCTGGACGGGTGCCTCGTTGGTCGGGGTGAGGCCGGGCAGGTAGTGGGTTCCAGCAGCCATGTGTGTCAGATGTCCTTACGAGATGACGCCGAAGACGGTGAACAGGGGGACCAGCGAGAAGCCGCCGGCGACGACGATCGCGACGACCCAGCCGGCGACGCGGGCCCTGGCACGCGACTCAGCGGTGTTGGTGAACCCGAGCGTCTGGATGGCGCTGAAGGTGCCGTGGTGGAGGTGGAACGCGAGCGCGAGCATCGCGAGCAGGTAGATGATGACCATCCACCACTGCTCCGGCTGGAACGCTGCGATCAGCAGCCGGTACGGGTTCTCGGTGACGTCAGGAGCCTGTCCGCCCGCACCCACGTTGATCTTCACGATGGTGAACTGGAGCAGGTGCCAGACGACGAAGAGGAGCAGGGCCACGCCGCCCCAGCGCATGGTGCGCGAGGAGAGCGACGAAGCCTTGTTCTTCTTCACCGCGTACTTCACCGGGCGCTGCGCGTGGGCACGGATGGAGAGCGCCACCGCCGAGCCGACGTGCGCGATCAGTGAGCCCAGCAGCACTACCCGCAGGATCCAGAGGAGCCCGCCGTACGGCAGCATCGGCTCCCCGAACGTGCGCAGGTGCTCGGCGTACTCGTTGTAGGCCAGCTCGCCGCTGAAGGCTTTGAGGTTGCCGTACATGTGCGCCAGCACAAACAGGATGAAGACGATGCCGCTGGCCGCCATAAGGAGCTTCAGGGCGATCGTCGAGCGCGTCGACCGCGCGCCTTTGATCAGAGTCGTGGTTGCCACGGCACGCACGCTACTACCCCTCATACCCGAACTTGTACGCAGGGAGTATGTGACATTTTCGGCGCTGCGTGGGCGGGTGGGGTTACTGGCGAGTATCTTGGTAACGGGTTAGGCAAGCCTAACAGCAGGGTGTGTATTCTCCGCGGCGATGGCGTGAGATTGTGAGGACCGGGCCTCGCTCAGCGCGACCAGACGGGCCAGCAGCTCGTCGACCGCATCGGTCCACGGCCGCGTCGCGACCAGCTCCCGACCGCGGTCGCCGAGCAGGTGCCGACGGGGATCGGAGACCACCGACGCGACCGCGTCCGCGAGCTCGCGGGCGCGGGCCGGGTTGTAGAGCAGGCCGGTCTCCATGTGCTGGACGATCTCAGCCGCCGCGCCGGCGCGCGGGGCGACCACCGGGAGGGCGCTGGCCGCGGCCTCACGCAGGATGTGGCCACATCCCTCCTCCTCGCCGGGGTGGACGAGAACGTCGAGCGAGGCCAGGGCGATGGCCAGGTCGCCGGTGCCCAGCGGACCGGTCAGCTTCGCCTGCGGGACCCGCTGCTTGAGCCAGCCGCGCTGGGGCCCGTCGCCGATGATGACGAGGCGGATCCCCGGCACCACGGTGAGCTCGGCGAGACGGCGTACGCCATGGCTCTTGGCCAGGTTGCCCGCGTAGCCGACCACGACCAGCGGTGTGGGTCGCGACTTCGCCTTGGACCAGCGCCGGTGGAGCCAGCCGTCGCGCAGACTGGGCGAGAAGGCGGCCGTGTCGACCCCCGGCTCCCACACCTCGGCGGCGACGTCGATCGCCGCGAGCATGCGGCGCAGGTACTCGCTTGTGACAAAGATCTCATCCGCGTACGCGGCGATCGAGGTGCTCCAGGTGAGCGCCGCCTTGGGCGAGAGAGGGGACTGCTGGACGACCAGCGTGGTCGCGGCAGCCGCCGTCGGCGAGGACAGCGCCTTGCGGCCCAGGCGACCGGGGTCGAAGGTGACCACGACGTCCGGCTCGAAGGACTCCAGGGCGCTGCGTACCTGGCGACCGGTCTTGGCGATAGGCGAGACGCGGACGACCCGGCTGTTGCGGTAGACCGAGAGTCCGGGGCCGGGCGCGATGAAGCGCACCTCGTGGCCCGACTCGATCATGCGGTCGGCGATGGCCTTCACCGTGGTTGTGACACCATCGATGGTAGGAAAGAAGCTCTCGGTGACCAGCGCCATCTTCATAGGACCAGCGTCCTGCCCGGGGATGGCGAGAGCGCGACGTGTGCGTTGACCTGGGATGAACCATCGGCACGACCAGTAGACGACCAGCGTGATGAGGACAATCAGTGGCGGTACCCAGACGGGTCTGGACGCTTTCGGCAGCAGCAGTCGCGGTGGCTGGGGTCATGGGCGGAGTCATGGGGCTGGCGGGCTGTGGTCGGGCGCCGACTCAGCAGCCGTCGGACGAGCGCGTCTCTGAACAGCCCTCGACCGCCACGCCGGCCTTCGAGATGCCGGTCGAGAAGCCCAACCTGCTGATGATCACGGTCGACGACCTCTCCTCCCTCGACATGGACTACCTGCCGAGCGTGAAGAAGCTCGTGGGGGACAGCGGCGTCACCTTCACCGACGCGGTCGCGCCGACGCCGATCTGCGTGCCGGCCCGCGCCTCGCTGCTCTCGGGGCAGTACGCCCACAACCACGGTGCCCACACCATCCACGGCCCCGAGGGTGGCTATCCCTCCTTCGACGACTCCGCGACCCTGGCCACCTCGTTGCAGGAGGCGGGCTACTCGACGGTGTTCACCGGGAAGTACCTCAACGAGTACGGCGAGGCGGGGACCGAACGCGACCTGCCTCCGGGCTGGGACGAGTGGCGCGCGACCGTCGACCCCTCGACCTACAACTATCTGGGCGCGAAGTTCAACGTCAATGGGCGCATGGTGAAGCCGAAGGGCTACTCGAGCACCGTCATCACCCAGCAGGCGAAGGCGGCGCTGACGGCTGTGCAGAAGGATGGGAAGAAGGCGGGGGCCGAGGAGAAGCCGTGGTTCCAGTGGGTCAACTACGTGGCACCGCACATCGGCGGGCCGACCGAGAAGGGTGACCCCAAGCAGCGCTTCCCGGGCACCAAGGGCGCGATCGGCGTGCCGGTGCCGGACAAGCAGGACCGCGACAAGTACGCCGACAAGCCGATCCCGCCACAGCCCAACCTGTTCCCGGAGGCGCGCAAGAAGTTCCCGAAGGGGTCCCCGTCGCGGAAGAACCCCTCGCAGATAGAGAAGGACGCCTACCGGCTCTCCTATCAGCGGCGGATCGAGTCGGCGCGCAGCCTGGACCGCAACATCGCCTCCCTGCTCGCTGGGCTGAAGAAGAGCGGCGACCTGGCACGCACCCTGGTCGTGTTCACCTCCGACAACGGCTTCTCGAGCGGCTACCACAACTTCAACGGCAAGCTCTGGTACTACGAGGAGTCGCTGCGGATCCCCGTGCTGATGAGCGGTCCCGGCGTACCGAAGGGGCGCGAGGTCGGGACCACGCTGACCAACCCGGACATCGCCACGACGCTGCTCGCGGCGGCCGGAGCCGGCGACCCGCACGAGCCCGACGGCATCGACATCCTGCCGTGGCTGCGTGCGCCCGAGCAGACCCGTGTCGTCCCGATCGAGGCATGGCCGACCTCCGACGGCACCTCCCGGCTCTGGTCCGGAGTGCGCGTGGGGCGGTGGACCTACGTCGAGCTGACGACCGGTGAGGTCGAGCTCTACGACCGCACCAACGATCCGTACGAGATGAAGAACCTCGCCGACGACCCGGCCCATGCCAAGACGGTCTCGCGCCTCGCCGATCTGACCGACAAGTACCGCGACTGCGCCGGCGACAGCTGTCCCAAGAAGATGTACGCCGCCGACCGCCCTCTCGACCTGGCAGGACTCTGACGGGTTAAAGTAGACTAAATAACTCTTATTACTTTGGGAGTGTTTGGTCATGCCGGTCGTCAACCTGTTCACGCGTCGCAAGCGCGCTGCTGTGGCGACGGTGGCGATGAGCGCCGTCGCGGTGACCGGCCTGGTGCACGAGCCCGCCGCCGTGGCGGCTGGCCCGACGCGTACGCCTGCCCTGGAGCGGCCCGCGGAGAGGCCGAACCTGCTGCTGGTGACCGTCGACGACCTCTCCGCCCTCGACATGGACTACCTGCCGCGCGTGCGGAAGCTGGTCGAGCGGACCGGGGTCTCCTTCGCCGAGGGGATAGCGCCGACGCCGATCTGCGTGCCGGCGCGGGCCTCGCTGCTGACCGGGCAGTACGCCCACAACCACGGTGCGCGCACGATCGAGGGGCCGTACGGCGGGTATCACGCCTTTGACGACTCAGCGACGGTCGCCACGTCGTTGCAGGACGCGGGCTACTCGACGATCCTGGCGGGGAAGTACCTCAACGGCTACGGCGAGGGTGCGACCCGCGGCGACGTGCCGCCCGGGTGGGACCAGTGGCGCGCGACCGTCGACCCGTCGACCTACAACTTCCGCTCGCCCAAGTTCAACGTCAACGGCGAGATCATCAAGTCCAAGGGCTACTCCTCGACCGTCATCACCGAGCACGCGAAGGCCGGGATCGGGGCCGAACGCGCGAGCGGGAAGCCCTGGTTCACCTGGGTCAACTACGTGGCGCCGCACCACGGCGGGCCGTCCGGGCCCGACGATCCGAAGAAGATCTACCCGGGCACCGACGCCGCCCTGTCGGTGACCGTGCCCGACACCCAGGACCGCGGGTTCTACGACAACGTCCAGATCCCGGCGCGGCCCAACCTCTTTCCCGAAGACACCTCCGGCTATGCGAAGGGCTCGCCCGGGCGGGGGAGGTTCAACCCGCGGAAGAAGGACGCGCTCCGGATCGCCTACCAGCGCCGTCTCGAGGCCATCCGCAGCCTGGATCGCAACATCGCCTCGCTTCTGGGCGCGCTGAAGAAGAGCGGTGAGCTGAAGCGGACGCTGGTCGTGTTCACCTCCGACAACGGCTTCTCGAACGGCTACCACAACCTCAACGGCAAGCTGTGGCACTACGACGAGTCGCTGCGGATCCCGGTGCTGATGAGCGGTCCCGGGGTGCCGCGCGGCCGCACGGTGCGGACCCCGGTCACCAACCCGGATCTCGCCGCCACCCTGCTGGCGGCGGCCGGGGCTCGGCCACCTCGGGCGCCGGACGGGATCGACATCATGCCGTGGCTGAGCGCGCCCGAGCAGGTCCGCGCCATCCCGATCAGCGGCTGGCGGGTGACTGACGGGAGCAGACAGCTGTGGTCCGGCATCCGAGTCGGCTCCTGGACCTACGCCCGCCTGCACACCGGCCAGGTCGAGGTCTACGACCGCTCCTCGGACCCCTATGAGCAGCACAACCTCGCCGCGGACCCGTCGGTCGCGGAGACGGTCAAGGCGCTCGCCAGGCTAGCCGACCGCTACCAGGACTGTGCCGCCTCGACCTGCCCGAAGGACCTGTACGCCTCCGGCCGGGCGCTCGATCTGGAGGCGCTGTGACGAGGGTCGGTGACCTGGAGCGCGAGGCTGCGCGGGCGCGGCTCGTCGAGGCGTACGCCGCGGGGAGGATCGACGCGCCCGAGCTGGAATCGCGTGCCGAGGCGGTGTGGCGTGCCGCCCTGTCCGCCGACCTCGCCACGGTCGTCGACGACCTGGGTGAGGATCCCGCTCCGCCTGGCGGGGCGGGTCCCCGTCTCGTACGCGATCTTCTGGTGTTCCTGATCTGCGGCGCGATCGCCGTCCTGGTCTGGCACCTCACCGGCAGGGGGTTCTTCTGGCCGGTGTGGGTGCTGGTCTACACGGGCCTGCCGCTGCTGCGTTCCCTGATCCCTAGGAGCGCCAGTCACGCCCGACGTGCCTAGCGCTCCTAGGGATCAGCCAGCCTTCGTGGGATAACTGGATCATGGGGGTCTCGGGTGGGTCTCGTGCGGACGACGACGAGTGGGAGCAGGAGCGGGTCCGCCTGCGGTTGGAGAGTCAGCGACGGATGCAGGACGGGGTGCTCACCCATTCTCAGTTGGTGGCTGGTGGTGTGACGCGTGCTGAACTGGCGAGGATGCAGCGTCGCAAGGAGTTTCGCCGGGTGCATCCCCGGATCTACGTCGACCACACCGGTCCGCTCAACTGGCATCAGCGGGCGTGGGCAGCGGTCCTCTATGCCGCGCCCGCCTATCTGTACGGTCCGAGCGCGGAGCCTCCGAGGACCGAGCAGCTGGCGCGGCCGGGCTTCGTCCCCGATCCGATCCACGTCGCGATCGACCAGATTCGCAGGGTCAGGGCGCAGCCCGGCATTGTGATCCACCGGCTCACCAATCTCGAGAGCCATGCCTTTGGTGGCACCCCGCCGCGGCTGAAGCTCGAGGACAATGCGTTGGCGATGGCGCACGAAGCGCGTTCGGAGATCGACGCCATAGCGTGTCTTGCGCAGGTTGTTGGGCGGTCGTACGTCACGCCGGCGTCAATGCGGGCGGCGCTTGGTCGATTCCCTTCGCTACGGCGGCGCGCGTGGATCGCCACGATTGTTGACGACCTTGAGTCTGGGAGCCACTCGGTTCTCGAGCACGGCTACCTCACCAAGGTCGAGCGCGCGCACGGTCTCCCGCCGGCCGAGCGGCAGGCGCCGCGCACGACGTCAAGCGGCAGCCAGTTCCGCGATGTCGAGTATGCGGCGTACGGACTCGTGGTCGAGCTCGATGGCGCACTTGGTCACGGCGCGTGGCGCGATCAGGCGCGGGACGCCGATCGTGCCCTGGACGACCTCGCCGCGTCGGGAACGGTCACGGCTCGGCTGCGCTGGCACCAGGTGTTCGACACTCCGTGTCGCACGGCCCAGGCCGTGGCGCGGATCCTGAGATCCCGTGGCTGGGCCGGGAGCCCAGCTGCTTGCTCGAGCGACTGCCCGATTCGCGCCGACCCTAGGAGCGAAGGTCACGCCATGGGTGACTGGCGCTCCTGAGGTTGCTTGGCGAGGGTGTCGGCGGGGACGTTGCCCGACTCGATCTCCCGTGCGAGCTCCTTGATGCGTACGCCGCTGGCGGTCCAGTTGCCGGCGCGCTCCTCGTGGATGGGGGTGAAGCTGCGGCGGACCTCGACGGTCCAGTGACGGCCGAAGACGACCCGGGCGCCGATGGCGAAGGGGAGGATCGCGAGCAGGAGGAGGAGCTCGATGCCGGTGAGCAGCATGACCGCGACGACCACGACCAGGATCGGCAGCGCGATGATGAGCCAGAGCACCATGAGGATCATGCTGATCGGATCGTCGCCGGAAGGCGCGCCGAGGGGGACCTCGAGTCCGTCGAGACTCAGGCGGCGCGACTTCCGCTGCCACGGGACCCAGCGTCGGGTGACTCGATAGACCTGTCCGCCCGGAGTGCGTACCTTCACGGCGGTCAACCTAGCGGCGTGTCTCAGTTAGCGGTTGTAAACCTCACACTTTGTGGTCACCGCCACTTCATCGGCCTAAGGTTCGACCCATGAACGACGCCGCTCGCGACGACTCGTTGCGCCTTGCCCAGCCGGCGGATGCCCATTCCCAGGCAGAGTGGGAGGCGGCGACTGCTGCCGTCCTCCGCAAGAGTGGTCGGCTGACCGCTGACGACGCCGACTCGCTCGTCTGGGACAAGCTGACGCGCACCTCCCTCGACGGACTCCGGATCGCCCCGCTCGGCCTGCCTGGGGAATCCTTCGCCGACGCGGCCCGTCCCACGCGCGCCGGCGCCTGGGACATCCGCTCGCTCGTCTCCGGTCTCTCCGGCGTGGACGCCAAGGCGGCCAACGAGGCCGCTCTGGTCGACCTGGACGGCGGGGTCTCCTCGCTGTGGGTGGCCGCCGACGAGACCACCGACCTCGCGGTGCTCCTCGACAAGGTGCTCCTCGACCTGGCGCCGATCGTGCTCGACGCACCGATCGGTGCGGTCAAGGTCGCCCAGAACCTGCTCGCGCTGATCGCCGAGCGTGGCACCGGGCTGCACGCCGCGACCAACCTGGGCGCCGACCCGATGGGCGCGCTGCTGCGCGACCTGCCGCTTGCGCCCGACGAGGCGTTCGCCGAGCTGGTCGATCTGGCTCGTCTCGCGCAGGGGATCGGGGTGCGCGCGATCGTTGTCGATGCCACGGCTGCGCACGATCTGGGCGCGTCCGACGTGCAGGAGCTCGGCTGGTCGATCGCGGTCGGCGTCGCCTACCTGCGAGCGCTGACCGAGGCAGGATTCTCGCCCGCCGTCGCGGCGAGCCTCATCGAGTTCCGGTTCGCGGCCACCGACGAGCAGTTCCCGACGATCGCCAAGCTACGGGCCGCCCGTCAGCTGTGGGCACGAGTCCTCGAGCTCTCCGGGGCCGAGGGCGTGGAGATGCGCGTCCACGCGGTGAGCTCGCGGCCGATGCTGTCGAAGTACGACCCCTACGTGAACATGCTGCGGGGCACCGTCGCCGCCTTCGCCGCCGGTGTCGGTGGCGCGGACGCGGTGACCGTGCTGCCCTTCGACTCCGCCAACGGCGTACCCGACGGGTTCGGGCGACGGATCGCCCGCAACGTGTCCCACCTGCTGATCGACGAGTCCCACGTCGCGGCCGTCGCCGACCCCGCCGGTGGTTCCTTCGCCGTCGAGCAGCTGACCGCCGACATGGCCGCCGCCGGCTGGGAGGCGTTCATCCAGCTCGAGGAGGAGTGGACCGGGGCGAACGCCGTCGGAGGTCACGACTTCTCTCCCTTCCGTGACCGGATCGCGGCGGTCTCCGCCGAGCGGGAGAAGGCGATCGCCCGGCGCAGGCGCCCGATCACCGGGCTCACCGAGTTCCCCAACCTCGCCGAGACGCTCCCGGAGCGGCCGGTCGACCCGCTGAACGAACGGGTGGTGCGCTACGGCGCCTCCTTCGAGGCCCTGCGCGACGCTCCCGCCACGGCCAAGGTCTTCCTCGCCACCATCGGCACGGTCGCCCAGCACACCGCCCGGGCGACCTTCGCGACCAACCTCCTCGCCGCCGGTGGCATCGGCGTCGAGGTCGCGGGCCCGACCAGCGACGCCGAGGAGCTTGCCGGTAAGTACCGTGCACTTTCTCGGGCGCATGCCGGCGCACCGCAGGTCGTCTGCCTGGCCGGGTCGGACAAGACGTACGCCGAGTGGGGTGCGGCCGCGATCGCGGCCCTCCGCGAGGCCGGCGCCACACACGTGATCATCGCCGGGAAGCCCGACGCCGTCGACGCCGAGGTGGACGACGCCGCCTCGATGGGTGTCGACGCGCTCGCCTTCCTGACCGCTACGAGGGAGAAGCTCTCATGACGATTCCCGGCTCTTTCAAGGGGATCCCGCTCCTGGGCGACCCTGTTGGTTTCGAAACGCTCGCTGGCGCTCGCGGCTCAACCGACGGAGCGCCGTGGCTGAGCCCCGAGGGCATCGAGATCCAGCCTGCGTACGGGCCTGCGGATCTCGAGGGTCTCGACGCGCTCGACACCTTCCCGGGCCTGAGCCCGTTCCTGCGCGGGCCCTACCCGACGATGTACACGACCCAGCCGTGGACGATCCGGCAGTACGCCGGGTTCTCGACCGCAGAGGAGTCCAACGCGTTCTACCGCCGCAACCTGGCAGCCGGTCAGAAGGGCCTCTCGGTCGCCTTCGACCTGGCCACCCACCGTGGCTACGACTCCGACCACCCGCGCGTACGCGGCGATGTCGGCATGGCGGGCGTCGCGATCGACTCCATCTACGACACCAGGACGCTGTTCGACGGCATCCCGCTGGATCAGATGTCGGTCTCGATGACCATGAACGGTGCGGTGCTGCCGGTGCTGGCGCTCTACATCGTGGCCGCCGAGGAGCAGGGGGTGCCTCCGGAGAAGCTGGCCGGGACCATCCAGAACGACATCCTCAAGGAGTTCATGGTCCGCAACACCTACATCTACCCGCCGGCGGCGTCGATGCGGATCATCGGCGACATCTTCTCCTACACCGCCGCGAAGATGCCCCGGTTCAACTCGATCTCGATCTCCGGGTACCACATGCAGGAGGCCGGGGCGACGGCCGATCTCGAGCTCGCCTACACGCTGGCAGACGGGGTCGAATACCTGCGGACCGGTCTGGCCGCAGGCCTCGACGTAGACGCGTTCGCGCCGCGGCTCAGCTTCTTCTGGGCGATCGGGATGAACTTCTTCATGGAGGTCGCCAAGATGCGCGCGGCCCGCGCGCTGTGGTCGCGTCTGGTCTCGCAGTTCGACCCGACGAACCCCAAGTCGCTCTCGTTGCGGACCCACTCGCAGACCTCCGGCTGGTCGCTGACCGCTCAGGACGTCTTCAACAACGTCGGCCGCACCGCGATCGAGGCGATGGCCGCGACCCAGGGCCACACCCAGTCGCTGCACACGAATGCGCTGGACGAGGCGATCGCGCTGCCGACCGACTTCTCGGCCCGCATCGCCCGCAACACCCAGCTGCTCCTGCAGCAGGAGTCCGGCACGACCGAGATCATCGACCCGTGGGGCGGCTCCTACTACGTCGAGCGTTTGACGCATGATCTGGCCGAGCGCGCCTGGGCACACATCCAGGAGGCCGAGGCGGCCGGTGGGATGGCCAAGGCGATCGAGCAGGGCATCCCGAAGATGCGTATCGAGGAGGCGGCCGCCCGCACCCAGGCGCGCCTCGACTCCTGTGCCCAGAAGCTGATCGGCGTCAACACCTTCCGGCTCCCCTCCGAGGACCCGCTCGACGTGCTCAAGGTCGACAACGACCAGGTCTACAAGCAGCAGCTCGCCAAGCTCGAGCGTCTGCGCGCGGAGCGCGACAACGAGGACGTACGCCGGGCCCTGGAGGCCATCACCAACGCGGCCGGTTCGACGAGCAAGCCCAGCGGCACCGGCAACCTGGACGGCAACCTGCTCAAGCTGGCCGTCGACGCGGCCCGGGCGAAGGCGACCGTCGGGGAGATCTCCGACGCGATGGAGAAGGCATGGGGACGGCACCAGGCCGTCATCCGTACCATCTCCGGTGTGTATCGGGACGAGGCGACGACGTCGGGTGACTCGAAGGTCACCGAGGTGCTGAAGGCGACCAAGGAGTTCGAGGAGGCCGAGGGCCGCCGCCCGCGGATCCTGGTCGCGAAGATGGGCCAGGACGGCCACGACCGTGGCCAGAAGGTCGTGGTCTCGGCCTTCGCCGACCTCGGCTTCGACGTCGACGTAGGCCCGCTGTTCTCCACGCCCGAGGAGGTCGCGCAGCAGGCGGTCGACGCCGACGTGCACATCGTCGGGGTCTCGTCGCTGGCTGCCGGTCACCTCGCGCTGCTCCCCGCGCTGAAGGCGGCGCTGGAGGAGCAGGGGCGCCCGGACATCATGATCGTCATCGGTGGGGTCATCCCGCCCGACGACGTGGCCACACTCGAGCAGATGGGTGCCGCTGCGGTCTTCCTGCCCGGCACCGTCATCGCGGACTCCGCCATCGACCTGCTCGGTCGTCTGCGGGAGCAACTCGATCACTGACCGTCCCGAGTATGTCCTCGCCGGGGGCGTCGGGCTCGTCTAGCCTCAGAGCTGTGACGGACCTACGCCCCGGGCGGGCATCCGGGGACGGGCTGATGAGGGTCGGCGCCTACGAGATCCTCAGCAAGCTCGGTGAGGGCGGTATGGGCGTCGTCCATCTGGCCCGCCACGAAGAGACAGGCGAGCGGGTGGCGCTGAAGGTGCTGCGTACGCATGTCGTCGGGGACGAGGAGACCCGCGCCCGGCTGGAGCGCGAGGTGCGGTCGCTGCGGCAGGTGCGCAGCCCCTGGATCGCCGAGATCGTCGACGCCGACCCCTATGCCGACCTTCCCTACGTCGCGACCCGCTACGTGCCGGGGCCGACGCTGCACGACCGGATCAAGGACGACGGACCCGTCGTCGGCGAGGACCGGTTCTGGCTGGCGCGCTGCCTGGCCGGCGGTGTCGCCGCCTGCCACGACGCCGGCGTGCTGCACCGTGACGTGAAGCCCTCCAACGTGGTGATGGAGGGGCGTACGCCGGTGCTCATCGACTTCGGGCTCGCCCGGGTCGCCGACGACCCCAAGATCACCCTCACCGGATGGCTCGTCGGCACCCCGGGTTACCTGGCCCCGGAGATCCTGGAGGGGACGCCCTCGTCGCCGGCCAGCGACGTGCACTCCTGGGCCGCAACCACCGCCTATGCGCTGCTGGGCCGACCTCCGTTCGGGACCGGTCCGTCGATGGCCGTCCTGGATCGGGTACGCCGCGGCCAGCACGACCTCGACGGCATCGAGGGGTCGATGCGGGAGGTGCTGACGGCGGCGCTGGCGACGGATCCCGCGGACCGGCCGGGTCTCGAGGAGCTGCGGGAGTGGCTGATGGAGCCCGAGGTGCCGTGGTCCGGAGCCGATTCGACGGTCACCAAGGTGCTGCCGGTGACGATGCCGCTGGCCGCCGCACCGGTGGACGCGAAGCTGAAGCCGACGCTGGTGGACCCGGACGCCGCCGGCGATGCCGTGACGGAGGTGGAGGAGGTGCCGCCGACCGCGGTGACCGTCGCCGACGCGCCGGCCGAGCCCGTGGTGGTGCGCCGGTTCGACCCGCAGGCTCCGCCACCGGCCCCGTCGCCCGAGCCCGGCTGGAGCCCACCCAGCAAGCACGCCAACCTCAAGCGCTGGCCGGGGCCGATGCACTTCCTGATCCTGGTCGCGCTCGCCGCCATCCTCGCCGGGGTAGTGGCTGCGTACCCGTTCCTGGGCGCCACCCTGCTCGGCCTCGGCGTCTGGCTGCTGCGGGCGGTCTCGCTGGCCGCCGACCATCTGTCGAAGCGTCGCGAGGCGCGAGGACGGAAGTGGTACGACGGCCTGTGGGCGCTCGTCCGCTCGCCGTGGGACCTGGTGCGCGCCGTCCCCGGCACGGCGGCGCTGACCGCGCTGACGGGTGTGATCGCGGCCGCCGTCGCGGTCGGCTGCATGGCGCTCGGGCTGCCGCTGACCGTGGTGCTCTACGTCGCCGCGATGGTCTTCATGTCCGCGGCCTGGCTCGCCTCGCAACGGATCCGTGACACCGTCGGACCGGTTGCCCGCGCTGCCTCCTCGCCGTCGCAGCGATGGGTCGTCGCCGTCGTCGGCCTGGCGATCATCGCCGCCGCGGCCGGCTGGTACGCGGTGCAGATGGGTGTCTCGTGGGTGCCGCTGGACGACGTACGTTCGGGTCAGCTGCCCGGCGTCGTGCGCGACGTCCTGCGGCGCGCTCGCTGACCCGGTTCGCGATTGGCTAAGGTGCTGGCCATGCCAGGGCCCGACGTACAAGACCTTCTCGACGGCATCAGCGACGGCAAGCGGGCGGCGGTGTCACGAGCGATCACCTTGGTGGAGTCGACCAAGCCCCAGCACCGCGACATCGCCCGCGAGCTGCTCACCAAGCTCCCGGCGGGCGACACCGTGCGGGTCGGGATCTCCGGGGTGCCGGGGGTCGGCAAGTCGACCTTCATCGAGGCGCTCGGCAGCCGGCTGACCGCCAACGGCCTCAAGGTGGGGGTGCTGGCCGTCGACCCGTCGTCGGTACGCACCGGCGGGTCCGTCCTGGGCGACAAGACGCGCATGCAGCGGCTCTCCGTGGACCCGAACGCCTTCATCCGGCCCTCCCCGTCCGCCGGCACGCTCGGCGGGGTCGCCAGGGCGACCGTGCAGGCGATGGCGGTGCTCGAGGCGGCCGGCTACGACGTGGTGCTGGTCGAGACGGTCGGCGTCGGGCAGTCCGAGGTGACCGTGGCGGGGATGGTGGACACGTTCCTGTTCCTCACCATCGCGCGCACCGGTGACCAGCTCCAGGGGATCAAGAAGGGCATCCTGGAGATCTCCGACGTGATCGCGGTCAACAAGGCCGACCCCAACGACCCCCACCGCGCCCAGGAGGCGCGCGCGGCCGCGCGCGAGCTCGCCGGCGCACTCCGGCTGGTGCGCTCCCGCGAGGAGTGGGCCCCGCCGGTGGTCACCGCCTCGGCGCTCCACGACGACGGGGTCGACTCCGTCTGGGAGCAGGTGATGGCCCACCGCGCCCACCTCGGTAAGGAGGGGCTGCGCACCAAGCGCGCCGAGCAGCAGCTCGACTTCACCTGGGCCCTCGTCCGCGACGAGCTCGACCAGCGGCTCAAGCACTCCGCGGGCGTCAAGGCGATCCGCGACGAGATCCGTGACGAGGTGCTCTCCGGGGAGCTTCCGGCGACCGTCGCCGCGGACAGGATCCTGGCCGCCTACGACAAGGATTAGTCTGACGGGACCATGCTGGAACCTGCTGCCTTCCTCGCCGAGCGAGTCGATGCCTACGACGCCGAGCTGACCGACCTGCGCCGGGACATCCACGCGCACCCGGAGCTCTCCTGGCAGGAGCATCGCACCACCGAGCTGATCGCCGAGCGACTGGAGAAGGCGGGCTGGCATGTCGACCGGCCGTCCGCGACCGGTCTGATCGCCGACCTCGGCGGCGACGGGAAGAACTCGAGGGTCGTCGCGCTGCGCGGCGACATGGACGCCCTGCCCGTCGACGACGTCACCACCGACGTCTGGACGAGCACCGTCCCCGGGGTCGCGCACGCCTGCGGCCACGACGTGCACACCGCGGCACTGCTCGGTGCCGGCCTCGCGCTGGCCGACCTGCATCGCGAGTCACCGCTGTCCGGTGGCGTACGCCTGCTGTTCCAGCCCGCCGAGGAGGTCATGCCCGGAGGGGCGCTGCACCTGATGAGCCTGGGCGCGCTCGACGACGTGGAGCGGATCTTCGCGCTGCACTGCGACCCGACCGTGGACGTCGGCCGGGTCGGGATCCGCTCCGGCGCGCTGACCAGCGCCGCCGACATGATCGACGTGCACCTCAGCGGCACCGGCGGTCACACCTCGCGCCCGCACCTGACCGGCGACCTGGTCTTCGCGCTCGCCAAGGTGACCACCGAGCTGCCGGTGATCCTGAGCCGGCGCATGGACCCCCGGGCCGGCGTGAGCGTGGTCTGGGGCAAGGTCACCGCCGGTCAGATCCACAACGTGATCCCCGCCCACGGCTCCGTCGGAGGCACCGTGCGGATCCTCGACAGCGACGCCTGGAGCGAGGTCGAGCACGTCGTGCGCGAGGTCGTCGCCGAGATCATCGCCCCCTACGGCGTGACCGCCGCCGTCGACTACACCCGCGGTGTACCTCCGGTGAGCAACGACGAGGAGTCCCACCAGATCCTCGTCGAGAGCGTCCGCGAGGTTCTGGGCGAGCGGGGTGCCGTCGTCTCCGCGCAGAGCCTCGGCGGCGAGGACTTCGGCTGGTACCAGGAGCAGGTCGCCGGCTCGATNAGTGCGCCGCGCCGGCCCCCACAGGACACGTGGGGGCCGGCGCGTTGAGAGCTACTTGTTGCGCTTGCCGAAGCGAGCCTCGAAGCGAGCCACGCGACCGCCGGTGTCGAGGATCTTCTGCTTGCCCGTGTAGAACGGGTGGCAGTTGGAGCACACGTCGGCGCGGATGGCGCCCTCGGCCACGGTGCTGCGGGTGGTGAACGAGTTTCCGCAGGTGCAGGTGACCTGGGTCTCGACGTAAGTCGGGTGGATGTCGGACTTCATGAGGTTCCTCTCAAGACATTGGGTTCCGGGTCGCCACCGCAGGTTGCGGGACGTGAACCGGCACCGAGGATTCAGTGTATGTGAACGCCTGGGGCCGCCAATAATTCCCGGCGGCCCCAGGACGCACATCGCACTCAGCTCTTGGCGACCTCGTTGAGCAGCACCATGTTGGTGGCGGACCCGGTGACCTTGTCGACCAGGACCGAGGCGGCCTTGGCACCGTCGAGCGTCGCCAGCGAAGCGCGCAGCTTGCGCACCGCGTCGCCCTCGCCGCCGGTGAAGAGCAGGTCGTCGCGGCGGGTGCCGGAGGCGTTGACGTCGACGGCGGGGAAGATCCCGGCCTCCGCGTACTCCTCGCTCAGTCGCAGCTCGGAGTTGGCGGTGTCCTTGAACGCCTCGAAGATGATCTCGTCGGTCTTCGAACCGGTCTCGACCGCAGCCGTGGCGAGGATGGTCAGCGAGCCGCCGTCCTCGACGTTGCGGGCCGCACCGAAGAACCGCTTGGTCGGGTAGAGCGCCGCGGAGTCGACGCCGCCACCGAGGATCCGGCCCGACGCCGGGACGGAGAGGTTGTACGCCTTGCCCAGGCGGGTCAGCCCGTCGAGCAGGACGACCACGTCGTGGCCGAGCTCGACCAGGCGCTTGGCCCGCTCGATCGCCAGCTCCGCGACCACGGTGTGGTCGGCAGGCTGGCGGTCGAAGGTGGAGGCGATGACCTCGCCCTTGACGCTGCGCTCGAAGTCGGTGACCTCCTCCGGGCGCTCGTCGACGAGCACCACCATCAGGTGGCACTCGGGGTTGTTGGCGGTGATCGCTCCGGCGATCGCCTGCAGGACGGTCGTCTTGCCGGCCTTCGACGGCGAGGCGATCAGGCCGCGCTGGCCCTTGCCGATCGGCGCGACCAGGTCGATGACCCGGCCGGTGACCGGGTCGGAGCCGCCCTCGAGGCGAAGCCGCTGGTCGGGGTGGATCGGGGCGAGCTTGTCGAACTCGACGCGGTGCCTGGCGACCTCGGGGTCGGCACCGTTGACCGAGTCGATGCGCACCATCGGGTTGTACTTCTCCTTGCGCTCGCCCTCGCGGGGCTGGCGCACCTGGCCGACGATCGCGTCGCCACGGCGCAGGCCGAGACGCTTGACCAGCGACAGGGAGAGGTAGACGTCGTCCGGTCCGGGCAGGTAGCCGGAGGTGCGGACGAAGGCGTAGTTGTCGAGTACGTCCAGGATGCCTGCCGCGGGCACGAGCACGTCGTCCTCGAGGACGGTCGTGTCCGGCTCGCCGCGGCCCGGGCGGTTGCGGTCGCGGTCGCGGCCACGGCGGCGGCGGTTGCGGCGGCTGCCGCCCTCGCCGTCGTCATCGCCCGCGTCGTCGGCCGACTCGGCCGGCCGCTCCTTCTGGGCGTCCTCGTTCTTCTTCTCGGCGGCAGGCTGGCCGGTCTTGGCCGGACCCTTGCTCTGGCCACCACCGGCGGGCTGACCAGACTGACCAGACTGGCCGCCCTGGCCACCCTGACCGCCCTGGCCCTGGCCCTGGCCGCCGGTCTTGTTCTGGTTCTGGTTGCGCTGGCGACGCGGGCGCTGGGCGCCCTCGTTGCCGGCGTCAGCAGCCTCGGCGGACTTCTCCGCGGGCTTCTCGGCCTTCTCGGCCGGCTTCTCTGCGGTCTTCTCCGCAGGCTTCTCAGCGGCGGGCTTCTCGGCAGCAGGCTTCTCGGCGGCGGCAGGCTTCTCGGCCCTCTCCGCCGGCGCCGACTGCGCACGGCTGCTCTGCGCAGCCTTGATCGCGTCGATCAGCTGGGCCTTCTTCATCGAGTTGGCCCCGGTGATACCCATACCGTTCGCCATCGCCTTGAGGTCGGCGAGGAGCATTCCGCCAAGGCCACCGCGCTTCTTCGGGGCTGCGTTCGGCTCCGGCGCAGTGGATTCCATGGTTTCAGTCACGTGAGTCCTTTCCCACGTATCGCCGATCGGCGTACGACGCCGACGGCTCGTTTGTCAGAACCCCTGACGCGCCGATGCGCGCCAAACGAAGTGGCACGGCACGAAAGGGGGATAGCACATTCGCAGGCCTGAACGGCCCAACGGATGTATGCCCAGGCTAACACGCATGGCACCCCTCACAGCAGGGGCCCGGAACGCGGGTCAGAGGATGCGTACGCCGTCCATGTCGACGCTCAGCGCATGGCAGGCCCAGCCCTCGGGACAGCGCCCGATGAGCTTGGTGGTCTCGGCGGACTCGACCCCGCTGCTGAACGCCAGAACCGTAGGCCCGGCACCGGAGACGATCGCGGCAACGCCATCGGCGCGCAGCTCGTCGACCAGGGCGAGCGACTCCGGCATGGCGGGTCGGCGGTACTCCTGGTGAAGGAAGTCGCGGGTGGCGCGGTGCAGGTGCTCGGGCGCATCGCTCAGCGCCGCGACCAGGAGAGCCGTACGTCCGGCGTCGGCCGCCGCGTCGGAGTGCGGGACGGTGTCGGGCAGCAGCCCGCGGGCGGCCTTGGTCTCGACGCCGGTCGCGGGGACGAAGACCACGACGCTGACCCTCGGGTCGACGGCGGTGCGGACGGCGAAGAAGCCGTCGTCGTCGCCCGCGATCGTGAATCCGCCGTGGAAGGCCGGAGCCACGTTGTCGGGGTGGCCCTCGATCTCGGCGGCCTTCTGGAACAGGGTGTCGTCGTCGAGGATCAGCTCGCCCCCGGCGACCAGGGCACGAGCGAGCACGAGGCCGCCGATGATCGCGGCCGAGGACGAGCCCAGGCCACGCGCGTGCGGGATCCGGTTGTGGCAGTGCAGCCGCAGACCGGCCGGCTGCTTGCCGATGATCTCGAAGGCGGCCCGCATGGAGCGTACGACGAGGTGGGACTCATCGAGCGGGACCGTGCCCTCACCCGCACCCTCGACGGTGACCTCCAAGGTCTCGCCCGGCACCACTTCGCCGGTGAGCTCGTCACGTAGGTCGAGCGCCAGCCCGAGCGAGTCGTAGCCGGGACCGAGGTTGGCGGAGGTGGCCGGAACGGTGACGGTGACGGGGCCTTCTACGAACGTCATGAGTGCTACGCGAGTCCTGCTGCGGCGGCCGCGGCCTCGAGGTCGGCGTCGATGATGATCTCGGGAAGCTCACCGAAGAACTCCAGCGCGGTGGCGGTGTCCTTGAGCCCGTGGCCGGTGACGGTGATGACCGTGGTGGCTCCGGCGTAGGTCTCCCCCGCCTCGAGGTCGGCGAGGAGCCCGGCGACACCGGCTGCGGAGGCGGGCTCGACGAAGACGCCGTCGTTGCGGGCGAGCAGCGACTGGGCGGAGAGGATCTGCTCGTCGGAGAGGGCGCGGAAGCGGCCACCGGACTTGGCGGCCGCGGCCTCGGCGAGCTGCCACGAGGCCGGGTTGCCGATGCGGATCGCGGTCGCCTTGGTCTCCGGGTGCTCGACGGGGTGGCCGAGCACCAGCGGCGCCGCACCCTCGGCCTGGAAGGCCCGCATGACCGGGGTCTTGGTGGCGTGGCCGGCCGCGGCGTACTGCTCGTAGCCGAGCCAGTAGGCGGAGAGGTTGCCGGCGTTGCCGATGGGCATGAGGTGGTAGTCGGGGGCGTCGCCCAGGCGGTCGACGACCTCGAAGGCGGCCGTCTTCTGGCCCTCGAGACGGACCGGGTTGACGGAGTTGACCAGCGCGACCGGGTAGCTGTCGGCGAGGGCCCGGGAGAGCTTGAGGCAGTCGTCGAAGTTGCCGCGTACCTTGACCACCTCGGCGCCGTGGACCAGCGCCTGGGCCATCTTGGCGGCGCTGATCTTGCCGTTGGGGACGAGTACGACCGGGGTGATCCCGGCCTTGGCTGCGTACGCTGCCATCGAGGCCGACGTGTTGCCGGTCGAGGCGCAGACCACGGCCTTGGCGCCCTCGTGGACGGCGACGGAGATGGCCGCGGTCATGCCGCGGTCCTTGAACGAGCCGGTCGGGTTCTGGCCCTCGACCTTCAGCCACACCTCACCCTTGGTGGCGCCGGAGAGCCACTCGGAGTGGACCAGCGGGGTGCCACCCTCGCCGAGGGTGACCGCCTTGGTGTCCTGAGGGATGTCGAGGAGCGTGCGATACTCCTCGATCACGCCGCGCCACTGGCCGTTGACGGTATTCATTGCCTCGGGCTTCGCTTCGGCCATCAGACTGCTCCTTCTACGCGCATCACCGAGGCGACGTCGCGGACGAACTCCATCTCGCGCAGGTGCTGCACGGTTGCCGCGAGCGCGGCATCGGGGGCCTCGTGGGAGACGACGACGAGCTGGGCGTCCTCTCCCCTGCCTTCTTGGCGTACGGCCTTGATCGAGACGCCGTGCTCGGAGAAGGCGGTCGCGACGGCGGCGAGCACGCCGGCCTTGTCGGCCACGTCGAGGCTGACGTGGTAGCGGGTGACGGTCTCGCCCATCGGGCGCACCGCGCGGTCGGCGTAGGCGGACTCGCCGAAGCCGCGGGTGCCGAGGACCTTGTTGCGGGCGATCGTGACCAGGTCGCCCAAGACGGCGCTCGCAGTGGGATCGCCGCCCGCGCCCTGGCCGTAGAACATCAGGTCGCCGGCCGAGGCGGACTCGACGAAGACGGCGTTGTAGGCGCCGCGTACGGTCGCCAGCGCGTGGGTGCGCGGGATCATCACCGGGTGGACCCGGACCGAGACGTCGTCATCATCGAGCTCGGCGATCGCGAGCAGCTTGACGACGCTGCCCATGGCCTTGGCCGAGGCGACGTCGCCGGCGGTCACCTCGGTGATGCCCTCGCGGTAGACGTCGCTGGCGGTCACCCGGGTGTGGAAAGCGAGGCTGGCCAGGATGGCGGCCTTGGCGGCGGCGTCGAAGCCCTCGACGTCGGCGGTCGGGTCGGCCTCGGCGTAGCCCAGCTCCTGGGCCTCGGCGAGGGCCTCCTCGAAGCCGGCACCGTAGGTGTCCATCTTGTCGAGGATGAAGTTGGTGGTGCCGTTGACGATGCCCATCACCTTGGTGACGTGGTCGCCGACGAGCGAGTCGCGCAGCGGGCGCAGGATCGGGATCGCGCCGGCGACCGCGGCCTCGTAGTAGAGGTCGGTGCCGGCCTTCTCGGCGGCCTCGTAGAGCGTCGGGCCGTCCTCGGCGAGCAGCGCCTTGTTGGCGGTGACCACGCTGGCGCCGCTCTCCAGCGCCGTGAGGATGAGGCCGCGGGCCGGCTCGATGCCGCCGATCACCTCGACCACGAGGTCGACGTCGTCGCGGGCGACGAGAGCCTGGGCATCCGTGGTGAGCAGCTCGGCGGGCACCTCGACATCGCGAGGGGCGTCGAGGCGGCGTACGGCCACGCCCCTGATCTCCAGCGGCGCACCCACTCTGGCGGCGAGATCCGCATCGCCCTCGAGCAGGAGTCGGACCACCTGGGACCCCACCACACCGCAGCCGAGGACGGCGACGCCCAGGGGATCGACGGCGTGCGCGGTCGTCTTGTTGCTGCTCACGCGCCCAAGGGTATCCGGGACAGGCTCCAGGGTCCGACTTCCGCTCTAGGCGCGGACACCTCCGCCACGTTTCGGCTCAGGTCAGCAGCACGACCTTGCCGGTGGTCTCCCGGGCCTCGAGCGCACGATGGGCGGCTGCCGCCTCGGCGAGCGAGAAGGCGGAGCCGACGTACGGCGTGCGGGAGCCGTCCGCGGCAGCCTCGAGCGAGGCCTGCTCGAACTCCTTGATCCGGCCCTGGACCCACGGGCCGAGGATGTCGATGATCTTCGCGGCGCCCTCGTAGCCGTCCTGGTCGCCGGAGAACCGGACCATCCGTCCTTCCGGCTCGAGGTGGGCGTAGACCTGCCTGGGTACGTCACCGCCGAGCCCGTCGAGAAGGACCGTGATCCGGGGCTCCTCGGCGTGGAGCCGCTCCAGCCAGCCGTCCGTGCGGTAGTCGATCGCCGTCTGCGCGCCGAAGCCGCGGGCGATCTCGAGCTTGGCGTCGGAGCCTGCGAGCCCGACCGCGCGGCCGCCCGCGTTGCGGATGCCCTGGAGCAGGATCGCGCCCATGCCACCGGCGGCCGAAGTGACCACGACGACGTCGTCGGGAGTGATCTGGGCGGCCTCGAGCACCGCTGCCGAGGTGCGGCCGGTGCCGATCGCAGCCACGGCCTCGGCCGACTCCAGCCCGTCGGGACGTCGGTAGAGCTGGGTCTCGTCGGCGACCGCGAGCTCGGCGTAGCCGCCGCTGCTTCCCGGACCGAGATGCGCGACGACCTTCGCGCTCCGCCAGGCCTCGTCCACACCCTCACCGAGCTCGTCGACCACGCCGGCGACCTCGCGGCCGGGAGTCATCGGAAGCTCCGGTCGCGGCATCGTCGGCGGCAGGTCGCCCGCTCGGATCGAGGTGTCGAGACGGTGGACGCCCGCGGCCTCCACCCTGATGCGTACCTGGCCCGGACCTGGTGTCGGGTCGGGCACCTCCTCGAGTCGCAGGACCTCCGGGCCGCCGAACTCGTGCTGTCTGATCGCTCGCATGTCTCGAGTCAACATCCTCAAGTTCACTTGAGGTCAAGGGGATTGCCGAAGACCTCAGGCGAGCTCGGGGATCGGCCGCAGCACCGCGGCGACATCACGCGCCAGACGTACGCGACGGAGCAGCTCCTCCGCGTCCGGCTCCACGTCGGTGGTGACGGTGATGGCGTCGTCGCGAGCCACCACCCACAGCCGCTCGTCGACGACGTGGCTGGCGAACCGCGACAGCGACCGCGCATGTTCCTCGTCGGCGGCGATGACGGCACCGTCGGGCGTGGTCACGTTGGTCTTGGCGCGGAACTCCGGCGGGAAGAAGACCGGCGTGGGCACCCGGCCGGTGCCGGTGTTGCCCGAGCCCGGCGAGAGCCCGATCATCGCCGCCGTCTTCGGCAGGTGCGCGGGGACCCGCACCACCACCCAGCGCGCCGGCCGCCAGGGACCCTTCCCGGGGGACGCCTTGCCATGCCAGTACTCGACCAGGATCCCGTCGCAGGTGCCGTCGACGACGAGGTCGCAGCGCTCGGCGCGTACGTCCGGCCCGAGCACCTCCCACCGCACCGGCCGCTGCGCGGCGGCCTTGCCGGTCACCACCGTCCAGCCGAAGGTCTGGGCCGCTCGGGACACGCTGTCCCGCCGCTCCTTCGTCAGCCGGGCGACAGACGCTCGCGGCGCCTGGGACGGCGTCGCGAGCGGTCTCTCTGAGTAGACCCCCCTCGGCATGCGCCCCATCGTAGGCTCACGGACCCCGGGATTTCGGGAAGGCGAAACCGAATTTCGTACGCCACGCGGTTTGATGGGCGGGTGCTGTTTCCCAACGCCGACCTCGAACGCATCCGCACCGGCGAGGTCGACCTCGCCTTCCGCCGCTGGAAACGTCCGATGCATGTCGCCGGCGGCCGCCAGCGCACCCGGATGGGCGTGGTCGAGTTCGTCTCCGTCTCACCGGTGTCCTGCGACACGCTGACCGACGAGGACGCCCGCCGGGCCGGCACGACGCTGGAGGACCTGCTCGCCTTCCTGTCCCGCAAGGACGGCGAGGTCTACCGGATCGAAATGCGCTACGCCGGCGAGGACGAGCGGGTCGCGCTGCGCACCAAGCGCCCGGGAAGGACCGAGACCGCCGCGCTGGTCGCGAAGCTGGCCGACATGGACCGGCGCAGCCGCCGCGGCCCGTGGACGCGCGAGCACCTGGAGCTCATCGAGGCCCGGCCCGGTGAGCTGGCCGAAACCATCGCGGCCTCGATCGGACGGGAGAAGAAACCGTTCAAGGCCGACATCCGCCGACTCAAGGAGCTCGGCCTCACCGAGTCCCTCCCGGTCGGCTACCGGCTCTCACCGCGTGGGCGGGCGGTGCTTCGGGCGTTGCGGTCGTGACCCTCGATCAAGGTATGCATGAAAAAGACCACATCCCCAGCGGAGCTCAGCCGGGGATGTGTGCCTTCGTCTGCATACCTTGCTGGAGGAACGCGCCCGCTCAGCCCATGTCGGTGGCGAACAGATCGTCCTCGGTCTCGCGCCGGACGATGACCCGGGCCTCGCCGTCGCGGACGGCGACGACCGGCGGCCGCAGGGCGTGGTTGTAGTTGGAGGCCATCGAGCGGCCGTAGGCACCGGTGCCCGGGACCGCGATCAGGTCGCCGGGAGCGATGTCGGCAGGGAGGAACTCGTGCTTGACCACGATGTCGCCGGCCTCGCAGTGCTTGCCGACGACGCGGCCGAGCACGGGCCCGGCGGACGAGAACCGGCCGGCGAGGGTGGCGGAGTAGTCGGCGTCGTAGAGAGCCGTGCGGATGTTGTCGCTCATTCCGCCGTCGACGCTCACATACGTGCGGGTGACGCCGCCGTCGAGGGCTACCTCCTTGACCGTGCCGACCGTGTAGACGGTGCACATCGAGGGGCCGACGATGGCGCGGCCCGGCTCGATCGAGAGGTGCGGCACCGCGAGACCGAAGCCGCGGCACTCGTGCTCGACGATCGCGGTGAGCTCCTCGGCGAGCGCCTTGGGCGTCGAGGGGTCGTCCTGGGTGGTGTAGGCGATGCCGAAGCCGCCGCCGAGATCCATCTCGGGAAGCTCCGTGCCGAGCTCGTCCCGGATCCGCGCCTGCAGCGCCAGCACCCGCCGGGTGGCGACCTCGAAGCCGGAGGAGTCGAAGATCTGGGAACCGATGTGGGAGTGGAGGCCGCGCATCTCGACGTTCGGGGCATCCAGCAGCCGGCGTACGGCCTCGAAGGCGTCGCCGGACGAGATCGAGAAGCCGAACTTCTGGTCCTCGTGGGCGGTGGCGATGTATTCGTGGGTGTGGGCCTCGACGCCGGCGGTCACCCGCACCATCACCCGGGCGGTGATGCCGGTCTCGGCGGCGATCGCGGCGACCCGCTCGACCTCGTGGAAGGAGTCGACGATGATCCGTCCGACGCCCGCGACGATCGCCCGGCGCAGCTCCATCGGGGTCTTGTTGTTGCCGTGGTAGCCGATCTTCGCCGGGTCGACCTCGGCGCGCAGCGCGACCGAGAGCTCACCGTTGGAGCACACGTCGAGGCAGAGCCCCTCCTGCGCCACCCAGCGCGCCACCTCGGTGCACAGGAACGCCTTGCCGGCGTAGTAGACGTCGTAGCCCGTGAACGCGTCACGGAACGCGCGGGCGCGCTCGCGGAAGTCGGCCTCGTCCAGGACGTACGCAGGTGTGTTGATGTTCGCGACCAGGTCGGGCACCGCGACACCCCCGACGGTGAGGACACCGTCGGTCTTCTCGGCCGTCGCCGACCACAGCGCGGGCACGAGGGCGTTGACGTCGTCGGGGGTCTTGAGCCATACCGGAGAGGTGCCGGTGAACGAGCCCGGCGATGCGTGGGACGTCATCACATACGCTCCGGGGCCGAGACGCCGAGCAGACCGAGGCCGTTGGCGAAGACGGTGCGGGCGGCGGAGACGAGCGCCAGCCGGGCCAGGTTGACGGGCGCGACCGGCTCGTCGCCCTTGGGCAGCATGCGGCAGTCGTCATCGTCGTACCAGCGGTGGAAGATTCCGGCGGTGTCCTCCAGGTAGCGGGCGACGCGGTGCGGCTCGCGCAGCTCGGCGGCGGTCGCGACCACCCGAGGCAGCTCGGCCAGCGCACGCAGCAGCTCGCCCTCGCGCTCATGGGTGAGCAGACCCGGCTCGAAGGTGTCGAGGTCGATCTGCATGCCCAAGTCGGCCGCGTTGGCCATCATCCGGCAGGTGCGCGCGTGGACGTACTGCACGTAGTAGACCGGGTTGGCGCTGTCGGCCTTGGCCCACAGGTCGAGGTCGATGTCGATGTTGGAGTCGCTGGAGTAGCGCGCCAGCGCGTAGCGGGCCGCGTCCACCCCGATCGCCTCGACGATGTCGTCGATGGTGACCACGGTGCCGGCACGCTTCGACATCCGCATCGGCTGGCCGTCCTTGAGGAGGTTGACCATCTGGCCGATCAGGATCTCGAGGTTCTCGTGGGGCGTGTCGCCGAAGGCGGCGCACATCGCCATCATCCGGCCGACGTAGCCGTGGTGGTCGGCGCCCAGCATGATGAAGCACCGGTCGAAGCCGCGCTCACGCTTGTCGAGGTAGTAAGCGAGGTCGCCGGAGAAGTAGGCCCCGTTGCCGTCGGCCTTGATGACGACGCGGTCCTTGTCATCACCGAACTTCTCGGTCGCCAGCCAGATCGCGCCGTCCTTCTCGTAGACGTTGCCGAGCTCGCGGAGCTTCTCGATGGCGCGCTCCACGGCTCCGGACTTGTGGAGGTTGTCTTCGTGGAAGTAGACGTCGAAGTCGACGTTGAAGTCGTGCAGGCTCTGCTTGATCTCGGCGAACATCAGCTCCACACCGATCGACCGGAAGACCTCCTGCGGGTCGTCGCTCTCGAGCGCGTTCGGCTCCTTGGCGAGGACCTGCTTGGCGATCTCCTCGATGTACGCCCCACCGTAGCCGTCCTCCGGGACCGGCTGGCCCTGGGCCCACGCCAGGAGCGAGCGCGCGAAGCGGTCGATCTGGCCGCCGTGGTCGTTGAAGTAGTACTCCCGGGTGACCTCGGCGCCGGACGCCTCCAGCACCCGACCGAGCGCGTCCCCGACCGCGGCCCAGCGGACACCACCGAGGTGCAGCGGACCGGTCGGGTTGGCGGAGACGAACTCCAGGTTGATGTTGTGGCCGGCGAAGGCCTCGTTGTTGCCGTACGCAGCTCCGGCGGCGACGATCTCGCCCGCCAGCTTGCCCTGGGCACCGGCCTCGACGGAGATGTTCAGGAAGCCCGGACCGGCGATCTCGACGTCCGCGATCCCGTCGGTCGCCTTCAGCTTCTCCGCGACCTGCTCGCCCAGCGCACGCGGGTTCATCCCCGCCTTCTTGGCCAGCTGCAGCGCCACGTTGGTGGCGTAGTCGCCGTGCCCCTTCTGCCGGGGTCGCTCCACCGTGACAGTGCTCGGAACGCCGTCGGGAAGGGTGATCGCACCCTCATCGACGAGCGCGGTGAGGACATCGACGACCGCGGTGGAAAGCTGCTCAGGAGTCACGAGGTCCAGCGTATAAGCGCCAGTCGGTTTCACCGTTATCCGTCCCAGCCTGTAGGGTTCCATCTGCGCTGCTCGAGCAGTGCATCGCCTCCGTAGCTCAGGGGATAGAGCGCCGGTTTCCGGTACCGTAGGCCGCAGGTTCGATTCCTGCCGGGGGCACAGATGAGACCGCTGGGTGACCAGCGGTTTCTCTCATTTTCGACCGATAACCGGCAGCGGACGAGGCCGACGGCATGCCAGTCTGTGGCCAGCATGGACAAGACAGACGTACGCCGCTCCAAGCGGCTCTCACAGGTGCTGCGGCACCGCCCCGAGTCGGTGGGCATCGAGCTGGACCCACGCGGCTGGGTCGATCTGCCCTCCCTCCTCGACGCTCTCGCCGCCCACGGCTCCCCGATGACTCGCGATGACATCGATCGAGTCGTACGCGGCAACGAAAAACAGCGCTTCGAGGTCGACGCAACCCTCGACCGGATCCGGGCGAGGCAAGGGCACACCGTCGAGGTGGACCTGGACCTCACTCCCTCCGAACCGCCGGCGGTGCTCTTCCACGGCACACCACGCACCAACATCGAGTCGATCCTCGCCTCCGGCCTCGACCGGCGCCGGCGCCATCACGTCCACCTCTCTCCCGACCGCGAGACCGCCGAGCGCGTCGGTGCCACGGCCGATGTCGTGCACCGCCTGCGAGCCAAGAACGTCGAGTCCGACGTCGGCGACCAGTTCGCGACATCCGGATACGCGGCGCCGGCCGAGCACACGGGGCACGCCGCCCTCATCGCGCAGCTGGACGCTCATGGAGTTCGCCTCTGATCCGACTTCGTACGTCGAGGATCGGTTCGACAGCGAGGACGGCAGCGACAGCAAACACGGCAGCGATCGTCATTCCGGCCTCGCCGGCTCGGGCGACGGCGACGACGGCAGCTGCGGCCACGACGTACGGGCGCAGGAAGATGCAGGGGCCGAGGATCATCGCGGAAGCGAGGTATCTCAGCTCCCAGCGCAATATTCCGTACGCCGCCAGCGCGAGCAGCACCACAGCCGCAAACGGGGCGATGACCAGCAAGAACACGCCAGCTGCCGTGGCGTACGCGTCGACACCCTGACCGCGGACGCGGAGATCGAGCCCGAGAACGACGAGAGCCGGGAACGCCAGAAGAACGAAGACGACGGCGCCGCGGAGCATGCCGGCGCGGTCCTCGGCCGAGTGATTGACCAAGCCGCTGCGGCCCTGGGCCGATCGAAACCCGCAGGAGGCGGCA
Organism: Nocardioides sp. YIM B13467; assembly: GCF_042788075.1. Classification (NCBI taxonomy): domain Bacteria; kingdom Bacillati; phylum Actinomycetota; class Actinomycetes; order Propionibacteriales; family Nocardioidaceae; genus Nocardioides; species Nocardioides sp. YIM B13467. Next base: position 2,282,333 of record NZ_JBHZPJ010000046.1, on the reverse strand, counting down.
TCGAGGAGGCCGAGCAGAAATAGGATCACCAGGCTCATCGGCGCACCCCGACGACCGGACGGAGTACGTCGAGCGCCTTTGGATGCCAGCGCGAACCTTCGCGCACCTCGATGGCGTAGTCGGGCGCACCACGGCCTGCAGCCGCCAGCAGCGTCTCGGCCGGATGGGCCCGGCGTGCCGACATCACCCCGTCGTGGCGGGAGACGGCCTCACGCATCCGCGCCTGATGGAATATCCAGGCACCCATCGTCGACCACAGGCACGGCGCGATGTCCCAGTGCGCGAACGCTGCGACCCCCAGCCGCGCCTGGGCGGCGAAGAACCCGTCCAGCTCCTCCGGTGCGAGGTGGTGCATGAGTCCGCTGGACACGACCACGGTCCGGGCTCCGTCATCGATGGCGACGCCCGGCTCGAACGCGTCACCAGATACGAACCGGCAGTCCAATCCCTCGCTTGCGGCCAGTCGCGCGGCTTCGGAGACGAGCACGGTATTGAGGTCGACCCCGACCAGCTCGACGCACGGCGGGAGTTCCCCGCGAGCCGCGATCGACCGCAGCACATGCCCGAGTCCACAGCCGACGTCGACCACCCGTACCGGTTCGTCACCGGCAGGAAGCAACGTGCGCACCACCGACGCCACCCGGCGGCCAAGCTGCAGCTCCTCCCCCAGCCGCTGCAGCTCCCGATGGATCCGTAGCCCGAGCGCATCCACGCCGGCGACGTCGAGCAGTCCGTCCCGAGCCGGCAGTCGCTCCATGATCCGGGCCGCCCGCACCTGCCCACGCGACCGCAGCAGCGCGACCGCCTCCGCCCGCACCACCGGCTCGCCCGAGCCTGACCAGAGCAGGTCGGTGATCTCCAACGGTCCGTCGCGCATGGGCGAAGTCAACCAGCAGCACGCCTCAACTCCAGGGTCCGGAACCAGTTCGCCGCCGGGTCACAGCCCTTCGGCGAGCGTGTGGGCGACGAGGGCGTTGGCGTGACCGTGCCCGAGGGCGTACTCGGTCTTCAGCATGCCGACGAGCTCCATGTGCTTGGTGATCCCGCTGTCGCGGATGATCTGCTGCCACTCCGCGATCGGGCGGCCGTACTTCTTCTCGATGGACGGGAAGTAGGCGGCGGGGCCCTTCACCTGGTCGGTCATCTCTGGTCTCCTTGGGTAAAGCGTGGCGACGATCGCCACACGCCTACGCGTCGAACCGAGCATGACCGCTTCGACACGGACCACAACAGAAATTCGGGAGACCACGTGACCAGCTATCCCCCAGCCCCTTGGCACATGCACGGATCGATGTGGCTCTCGGTCTACCGGCTCGCCCACGACGTCGACGAGCAGCACCCGAAGGGCATCTACGCCGTCGCCCTGGTCGACTACACCGACCCGAGCCCGCTGACCTACCACGAGCTCCTCTCCGCCCGGGTGATCACCGCGTCCAACGGGAAGAAGGCGGTGAGCGTCGTCGACATCTGGGTGGACTCCCCCGACTCCGTGGCCGGCGGGCGTACGTTGTGGGCGATCCCGAAGGGGCTGGCCAAGTTCAGCGGAGGTTCGTCCACCAAGGGGCCGCTGGCGACCCACACCTGGGAGGCGAGCTCCGACGAGGGTCCGATCGCGACGGCGAAGTTCAACGATGTCACCCAGCTCGCCCCGCGCGTGCCGATGCAGGGCAACGTCGAGCAGCCGGGCATCGAGGAGCACCCCGACACCGCCTGGCTCACCATGAAGGGCCGCGCCAAGCTCCTGCCCGCGCGCGGCACCTGGGCCTTCGACCCCGACGGCCCGCTCGCCTACCTCGGCGACGCCACCAAGCTCGGCTCCTTCCGCGGCAAGGGCTTCGAGATCGACTTCGGCTGACCAGGAGTGTCGGTGGTCGCGAGTAGCGTCGATGGGCATGAATGCACTCCACATCGACTACCTCGAGCTCGCGGTCACCGACCTCCCGAGCTCCCGCACCTTCTACGAATCCGCCTTCGGCTGGTCCTTCAACGACTACGGCGGGATGTACGCCGGGATCGTCGGGCCCGACGGCAAGGACGAGAACGGCGGGATGTACGCCTCTGAGACCCCCGTCGCTCCGCTTCCGTTGATCCGCACGACCGACCTGGAGGCCGCGGTGGCGGCCGTCGAGAAGGCCGGCGGCACGATCACCGAAGCGCCCTACGACTACCCCGGCGGGCGTCGGTTCATCTTCACCGACCCGTCCGGAAATCGGCTCGGGGTCTACCAGCCTGCCGAGTAACTGAGGCTTGGAGGCTAGGTCTCGACCCGCTTCGCGGAAACCTAAGGCTCGACCGAATTACCGGGACCGCCCTAGACTCCGACCGCATGACCGACGCTACGCCGGCTCTGCTCGCGTATCTGTCCCGGTGGCTCGATGAGTCCCAGGGCGATCGCGACGCGGAAGCCGTTCTCTGGGGGAGAGTCGCGAAGGTGAGCGAAGAGGCAGGCGAAGCCATCGCCGCACTCGTCGATACCACCGGCCAGAATCCCCGACGCAGTCCTTTCTTGGGAATCGCCCACAGCTACGACGCCGTCGTCGACGAGCTCCTCGATGTTGCGATCACCGCGATGACCGCGGCCGAGCACATGACCGGCGCCGTCGCCGAGCGCGCCGGCGCACCGACCTAGGGCGAGCTCAGGACTTCCGCTTCGCGGCCTTCCGCTGAGCGCGCAGCCTGCGCTCCTCGGCGTACATCGCCTCGGCCTCCTCGAGCGTGGGGGCCGAGCCGCCGTACGCCTTCGGCAGCCACCACGAGCCCGGAGGCTGCTCCTCGGCGGGGTGCGCCTTGATCAGCCGGTCGAGCATGGCCTCCATCTGCGCCTTGAGCGCAGCGGTCTCGGCGGCCGGGTCCTCCCCGGTCACCGGAAGCGGCGGGCCGATCTCGATCCCGATCGTCTTGTGACGCGACAGGTCGACCTTCTGGCCCTTGGTCATGATCCGTTGGGTGCCCCACAGCACGACGGGGATCAGCGGGACCCCGGCGTCGGCGGCGATGCGTACGGTGCCGGTCTTGAGGTCCTTGATCAGGAACGAGCGGGAGATCGTGGCCTCGGGGAAGATCCCGACGATCTCACCGTTCTGGAGGTACTCGACGGCCTTCTTCATCCCGGCCGCGCCGTAGCTGCGGTCGATCGGGATGTGGTGGAACGAGCGCATCACCGGGCCGCCGACGGGGTGGTCGAAGACCTCCTTCTTGGCGATGAAGCGGGTCAGCCGGCCGCGCTCGGCCCCGGGGAAACCGGCCATGATGTAGTCGACGAAGGAGAGGTGGTTGACCGCCAGCAGGGCACCGCCCTTCTCGGGGATGTGCTCCACGCCGGTCATGTTGATCTTGATGTCGCCGAGCTTGAACCAGGTGCGAGCCGCGGCGATCGTGACCGGATAGCTGATGTCCATGGCCGAATCGTGTCACGTCGGTCTCAACTCCGCCGGACTAGCCTCGCCCACGTGAGCACCCTTTACGTGACGACCACCGACGGGCTCCGGCTGGCCGTCACCGACTTCGGGTCTCCCGACGACACCCGCCCGACGCTGGTCTGCGTCCACGGCTACCCCGACAACGCCAGCGTCTGGCTCCCGTTGGTGAGGATCCTCGGCAGCGAGCTGCGGATCGTGACCTACGACGTACGCGGCCACGGCAGCTCACAGGCACCTGCCAAGCGCGAGGGCTATCTGATCGAGCAGCTCAACGCGGATCTGCAGGCCGTCATCGACGCGGTCAGCCCGTCGGCGCCGGTGCACCTGCTCGCCCACGACTGGGGCTCGACCCAGACCTGGGAGGCGGTCGCGGGCAACGTGCCGTCCGAGCGGATCGCGTCGTTCACCTCGATCTCGGGACCGAGCCTCGACCAGACCGGGGCCTGGCTGCGTACGCCGGCACGGACCGCGCGCGGCGTCCTCGAACGTCTCAAGCAGGGTGCCGAGTCGACCTACATCGGGATCTTCTTGGCCCCACTGCTCCCCGAGCTCGCCTGGCGCTCCGGGTTCCTCGACCGGATCGTCGGCGGCTCGGCCGTGGACCGCACCCAGGCCGACCGGATCAACGGCCTCGAGCTCTACCGCGCCAACGCGATCGCCCGGATGGGACACCCTCAGCCGCGGCCGGTCACCGTCCCGGTACAGGTCATCGCCCCGACCGGTGACGTCTACGTCAGCCGGGCGCTGGCGACCGAGGCCCCGCAGCCGTACGTCGCGGACCTGACGGTCCGCGAGGTCGCCGGCTCACACTGGGTGGTCGCCGATCATCCCGAGCGGATCGCTCCGCTGGTGCGCGACTTCGTGGCCGCGCACCGGTGACTCAGCCGGTGACTCAGCCGATCGCTCAGCCGCGGCAGCCGCGGTTGAGCCGGCCGTCGTTGCGCGCATCGTTGCCCATCGCCCGGGCCGCACCGACGTTGGGGAAGACAACGCTGGCGGCGCCGGCGTTGCCGATCCCGCCGGGGACGACGCAGGTGCGGATCTTGCCCGGGTTGATCGCGGCGACGGCATTGGCGAGCTGGTAGAGGTCGCGGCCGGAGAGGCCGGTGGTGTGCATCTTCTTCATCACCAGCGAGACGCCCTTGGCCTTGAAGCCGATGTCGTACTGCCGGGCGACGATCTTGCGGTGGATGCCGCGGATTACCCGGGACTGGTTGGCCGAGCGGTCGAAGTCGCCGCCGGGCAGCGTCTTGCGGGCCCGCGCGAAGTCGACCGAGTGCGGGCCGTTGATGTGGATCCGGCCCTTCTTGAAGCCGTAGCGCGCGACGTACGGATCGCTGAAGGCACGCGGGTTGTCGACGTCGACGCCGCCGATCCCGATCACCATGTCGCTCATGCCGGAGAAGGAGGTGACGAAGACGTACTGCGGCTGCACGCCGACCAGGTTGCCGACGGCGCGGCCCATCAGCTTCGGGCCGCCGTAGAGCAGCGCCGAGTTGATCTTGTCGCGCCCGTGGCCGGGGATGTTGACGTAGGAGTCGCGCGGGATGCTGATGTCGGTCGCATAGCCGGAGGACGGGTTGAAGCCGATCAGGTGCAGCGCGTCGCCGCGGGTGCGGGTGACCTTCTGGCCGGGGCGGGCGTCCGAGCCGACGGCGAGGACCCAGATCGTGCCGCCCTTGCGGGTGTACTTGGCGACGTCGAGACCCTTGGCCCACTTGGTCGCGATCAGCTCCGCGCGCGGCTCGGCGACCTCGGCGTCGGGCACGAGGACCGCGGTCAGCGCGAGCACCACGCCCAGGGCCAGCGTGGTCAGGAGGCGGCGGCGTACGAGCGTCGTCATGCGGTTCATGACTTGTCTCCCGAGGGGCTCGGCGAGGCGGAGGGCGCCGAGGACGGGTCCAGCGCCAGCTTCTCCTCGCGGGTGATGTTGAAGCCGAAGACGGCCCAGGAGGTCTTGGTCGGCACCATGTCCAGGGTGCCGCGGACGGTCTGGCGTGAGGCCCGGTCACCCGTGGTGTCGTAGACCAGCCGCACTCGTGCGACCGCGCCGACCGGGTAGTTGTTGTTGGCCAGCAGATCGACGTGGACGTCGCTGGCGACCACATCGACCCCGTCGATGTGAGGGGCGATCGTGGCGTTGCTCATCAGGCTCATCTGCTTGCCGGCCTGGGCGATCGCGCCCTTGGAGAAGCCGGGAAAGGACTTCGCGGTGAAGGTGGAGGTCTCGCGCGGGTAGTCACCCCCGACGTACGCCGCCTGCAGCCACCGGTCGACGACCTTGGCCACGTTGGTGGAGACCGCCTGGTGCCGGCTTCTGGGGAACTTGCCCTGCACGTGGACGAGCTTCGCGGCCGACTTCACCGTGGCCGCCGGGGTCGGCGACGGGGACGGCGAGGCGGCCTTCTTGTCGGGCTCGCCACCGCATCCGGTAAGTGCCAAGGTGCTGCTCAGGGCCGCCGCCGTGAGTGCCGTTGCGACGCGCGAAAGGCGCCTCGTACTGCTGCTCGTCATGTGGGGAATCCGCCTCATAGACCTGCTCCGGGACCGGGCCACTGTACGCACACCGACCCGGGTTGCGCGTACACCCGGTCGGTAACGCAAGATGTGGGACGGATTACATCCTGTCCACAGGGAGAACCTGCATCGGGCATTTGCGTGTTCGTGGGGATAGCCTTGCCAGTGGGCAACCCATTTCTTACAGTGCGAAAATTCGGAAGAGGCGAATCAAGCCGTGTCCTCAGGCACCCCGTCCCCCAACACTGCCGACATCCCAGCGGAATTCGGCGCCAACGAGTGGCTGGTCGAGGAGATGTACGACCAGTACACGAAGGATCCCAGCAGTGTTGACCCCGTGTGGGTGAAGTTCTTCGAGACCAACGGACAGCCTGGCGCGTCGCCGAACGGCGCCGCTGCCCCGGCGACGCCCGCCGCCGCCCCCGCAGCCAAGGCTCCGGTCTCCCCCGCGCCGGCCACCGCGCCCGCGCCGACCACCCCCGCCTCCGCTGAGGCGCCGGCCGCCAAGGCGGCTCCGGCCCCCAAGGCGAAGCCGCGCCCGGCCGCGCAGGCCGCCGAGCCGGCCAAGGGCACTGCGACGCCCACCCCCAAGGACGCCCCGAAGCCGACCGCGGTCGCCGTCACCGACGAGCCGACCTACACCACGCTGCGCGGCATCCCCGCCGCCACGGCCAAGAACATGGACGTGTCGCTCGCGGTGCCGACCGCGACCTCCGTGCGCAACATGCCGGTCAAGCTGCTGTGGGACAACCGCACCGTCATCAACAACCACCTCAAGCGCGCTCGCGGTGGCAAGGTCTCCTTCACCCACCTCATCGGCTACGCCATCATCAAGGCGATCAAGGCGATGCCGGCGATGAACAACACCTACGCCGAGGTCGACGGCAAGCCGACCCAGGTGACTCCGCCGCACATCAACCTCGGTCTGGCCATCGACCAGCAGAAGAAGGACGGCACCCGCCAGCTCGTCGCGCCGTCCATCAAGGGCTGCGAGCTGATGGACTTCGCCGGCTTCTGGACCGCGTACGAGGACATCGTCCGCAAGGCCAAGGACAACAAGCTGTCCATGGCCGACTACTCCGGCACCACGGTCAGCCTGACCAACGTCGGCGGCATCGGCACCAACAACTCGGTGCCGCGGCTGATGCAGGGCCAGGCCGCGATCATCGGCGTCGGCTCGATGGACTACCCGCCCGAGTTCCAGGGTGCCTCCCCCTCGAAGCTCGCCCAGAACGCGGTCTCGCGGATCATGACGATGACCTCGACGTACGACCACCGGGTCATCCAGGGCGCCCAGTCCGGCGAGTTCCTGGCCACCGTCCACCGGCTCCTGCTCGGTGAGAACGACTTCTACGACGAGATCTTCGCGTCGCTGCGGATCCCCTACGAGCCGATCCGCTGGAACCAGGACATCGACACCACCCACGACGACCAGATCTCCAAGCAGGTCAAGGTCGGCGAGATCATCCACGCCCACCGCGTGCGTGGTCACATGATGGCCGACACCGACCCGCTGGAGTACAAGCAGCGTTCGCACCCCGACCTGCAGATCGAGTCGCACGGGCTGACCCTGTGGGACCTCGACCGCGAGTTCCCGGTCGGCTCCTTCGCCGGCGGCCGCAAGCCGTTCATGAAGCTGCGCGAGATCCTCGGTGTCCTGCGTGACTCCTACGTCCGCACCACCGGCATCGAGTACATGCACATCCAGGACCCCGAGCAGCGCCGATGGATCCAGGACCGCGTCGAGCGGCCCTACGACAAGACCCCGCGCCAGGAGCAGCTCCGGATCCTGTCGAAGCTCAACGAGGCCGAGGCCTTCGAGACCTTCCTTCAGACGAAGTTCGTCGGCCAGAAGCGGTTCTCCCTCGAGGGTGGCGAGACCGCGATCCCGGTCATCGACGAGGTCTGCGAGGCCGCTGCCGAGGCCGGTCTGGACGAGGTCACGATCGGTATGGCCCACCGCGGCCGTCTCAACGTGCTCGCCAACATCGTCGGCAAGTCCTACAACCAGATCTTCCGCGAGTTCGAGGGCAACATCGACCCGCGCACGGTCCAGGGCTCCGGCGACGTGAAGTACCACCTCGGTGCCGAGGGCGAGTTCCTCTCCGACCTGGGCGACACGATCAAGGTCTCCGTCGCCGCCAACCCGTCCCACCTCGAGACCGTCGACCCGGTCCTGGAGGGCATCGCCCGCGCCAAGCAGGACGTGCTCGACCAGGGCGCGGTCTTCCCGGTCCTGCCGCTGCTGGTCCACGGTGACGCAGCCTTCGCCGGCCAGGGTGTGGTCGCGGAGACGCTCAACCTGTCCCAGCTGCGTGGCTACCGCACCGGTGGCACCGTCCACCTGGTCATCAACAACCAGGTCGGGTTCACCACCTCGCCGGGCTCCTCCCGCTCCTCGCTCTACGCCACCGATGTCGCGCGGATGGTGCAGGCGCCGATCTTCCACGTGAACGGCGACGACCCGGAGGCCTGCGTGCGCGTCGCGCGGCTCGCCTTCGAGTACCGCCAGGCGTTCAACAAGGACGTCGTCATCGACCTCATCTGCTACCGCCGCCGCGGTCACAACGAGGGCGACGACCCGTCGTTCACCCAGCCGATGATGTACGACCTGATCGAGCAGAAGCGCTCGGTCCGCAAGCTCTACACCGAGTCGCTGATCGGTCGTGGTGACATCACGATCGAGGAGGCCGAGCAGGTGCTGGCCGCCTACCAGGCTCGCCTGGAGCAGGTCTTCACCGAGGTGCGCGAGGCCGACAAGATGCCGCAGGCCTGGGAGACCGTCCCGGACTACCCCGAGAAGCCTGCCGGCGAGACCGTCACCGCGATCACCAACGATGTGCTGAAGCGGATCGCGGATGCGTACGTCACCCCGCCGGAGGGCTTCACGGTCCACCCGAAGGTGATGCCGCAGCTGCAGCGTCGCGCGACCCAGATCACCGACGGCGGCATCGACTGGGGCACGGGCGAGACGCTGGCGTTCGGGTCGCTCCTGATGGACGGGCGCCCGGTGCGCCTGGCCGGCCAGGACTCGCGTCGCGGCACCTTCGTGCAGCGCTTCGCGACCATGATCGACCGCAAGAACGCCGACGAGTGGACGCCGCTCAACAACCTCACCGAGGACCAGGCGAAGTTCTACGTCTACGACTCGCTGCTCTCCGAGTACGCCGCCCTCGGCTTCGAGTACGGCTACTCCGTCGCCCGGCCGGACTCGCTGGTCCTGTGGGAGGCGCAGTTCGGTGACTTCGTCAACGGCGCCCAGTCGGTGATCGACGAGTACATCTCCGCCGGCAAGACCAAGTGGGGCCAGGACTCCGGTGTCGTGCTGCTGCTGCCGCACGGCTACGAGGGCCAGGGCGCCGACCACTCCTCGGCGCGCATCGAGCGGTTCCTCACGCTGTGCGCCGACGAGGCCATGGTCGTGGCGCAGCCGTCCTCGCCGGCGTCGTACTTCCACCTGCTGCGTACGCACACCCTCGGCGCCGAGCACCGGCCGCTGATCGTCTTCACCCCGAAGTCGATGCTGCGCCGCAAGGAGGCCGCTTCCCAGCCGGCCGACTTCACCTCGGGTTCGTTCCAGCCGGTCATCGCCGACACCGAGACGGACGCCTCGAAGGTCAGCACCGTCCTGCTGGTCTCCGGCCGTCTGACCTGGGACCTCACGGTCGAGCGTAAGAAGCGGAGCCGCGAGGACGTCGCGATCGTCCGCGTCGAGCAGCTCTACCCGTGGCCGACCGAGGAGCTCGCCACCGAGCTCGCGAAGTACCCCAACGCGAAGGTCAAGTGGGTCCAGGACGAGCCGTTCAACCAGGGCCCGTGGCCGAGCTACTACCTCAACGTGGTTCCCGAGCTGGGCCGCGAGGTCGAGCCGATCACCCGCCCGGCCTCCTCCACCACCGCCGTCGGCACCATCAAGCGGCACACGGTCGAGCAGAAGGAGCTCATCGAGCGCGCCTTCTCCTGATCTCCGGATCGAACCCAATGCCGAGTCGGCGCGTTCTAACGCGCCGACTCGGCGTGGTTTTGGTCAGACGGGGACCGGGACCGGCTCCTCGCTGAGCCCGACCTTGCGGTGCAGGCGCCGCAGCGGTCGCGGCGCCCACCAGGCCGCCTCCCCGAGCATCCGCATGGCTGCCGGGAGGAGGATGCCGCGGATCAGGACCGCGTCGATGAGGATCGCCAGCCCGACCCCGAGGCCGAAGAACTTCATGAAGCTGATGTCGCTGACCATGAACGCGAAGAAGCTGGTCGCGATCAGGGCGGCGGCCGTGGTGACGATCCGGCCGGTGTGGGCCAGCCCCTGCACGACCGCCTCGACGTTGCCGAGACCGCGCCGGCGCATCTCGGTGATCCGGCCGAGCACGAAGACCTCGTAGTCCATCGACAGCCCGAACGCGATCACCAGCAGCAGGACGACCATCGAGACGTTCAACGGCATCGCGGTGAAGCCGAGCAGATCGGCACCGAATCCCTCCTGGAAGATCAACACGGTCGTCCCGACCGTCGCGCCGAGACCGATGACGTTGAGCACCAGCGCCCGGAGCGGCTGCACCAGGCTGCCGGTGAACAGGAACAGGATCACCACCATCGCGATCGCGAGCCCGCCGACGGCGTACGGGAGCTTGGCGCCGATCGCGTCGAGGGAGTCCAGCAGCTCCGCGGCGCCGCCACCGACGAGCGCGTCGGTCCCGGCTGGTGACGGAACGGCGCGAACGTCACGGACCAGGTCACGCGCCTCCTCGGACTGGCGGTCGAGCTGGTTGACGACGGCGAGCTCGTCCGCGCCGTCGCCGGGCGGGAGTACCGGTGTCTTCGAGACAAGGGTGCCGTCGACGTACGTCCCGACGCGGGTGTCGACGCGGTCGACGTCGTCGACCCGGGAGAGGTCCGCGGCGTACGTCGCCAGGCTCTCGTCTTCGACGGTCGAGGTGGTCACGACGCGGATCGGGCTGGTGCCGTCGCCGTCGAACTCCTCGCGCAGCAGGTCGCCGGCCTGGCGGCTCCCCGCCGATGCTGGGAGGACGCGGTCGTCGGGGGTGCCGAACTCGATGCCGGCCAGCGGCGCGGCCATCGCGAGCAGGACCGCCACGACGGGGAGCGCGACCCACGGCCGCCTGGTGACGAAGCCGGCCAGCCGGGTCCAGAACGGGGCGGCGCCACCGCGGAGACCGCGTACGCCCGGGACACGGAGGGCGTCGATCCGGTCGCCCAGGAGGGTGATCGTGGCGGGGAGCAGCACCACCGCGACCACCGCGGTGATCACCATGACCCCGATGCCGGCGTACGCCGAGGAGCGCAGGAAGTAGAGCGGGAAGACGAGCAGCGAGGCCAGTGAGACCGCGACGGTGGTGGCGCTGAAGACGATCGTCCGACCGGCGGTCTCCACGGCGCGCACGACGGCGTCGGCGTGCTCCGCTCCGGCGGCCCGCTCCTCGCGGACCCTCGCGACCATCAGCAGGCCGTAGTCCACGGCGAGGCCGAGCCCGAGGCCGGTCGTCAGGTTGAGGGCGTAGATGGAGACGTCGGTGAAGTTGCCGAGCACCGAGAGCTCGGCGAAGGTGCCGGCGATGGCGAACCCGCCGACTCCGATCGTGACGACAGCGGCGACGACGTTGCCGAAGGCGAGGACCAGCAGCGCGATCATCAGCGGGATCGCGATCGCCTCGGCAAGGGCGAGGTCGGCGCCGATCTGGCTGCCGACCTCCTCGAAGGTCGCGAGCTGGCCGCCGACGTGGACCGTCGTGGCACCGTCGGCCGCGGTCTCGTCGGTGTAGCGGTCGATCACCGCGGCGGCGTCGACCGTGTCCGGGTTCTTCGCGCCGACGGAGATCAGTCCGTGGGTGCCGTCGTCCGAGATCATGCCGGGACCGGGGGCGTCGAGGTAGGAGACGACGTCGGTCAGGACGTCGTCGGCTCGGAGGCGGTCGACGAGCGCCTGAGCGTCCTTCGCGGCGGTGCCCTCGGTCACCGCGCCGTCGGCGGCGCTGACGGTCAGGAGGAAGCCGGCCCCGTTGCCGAAGCCCTCCTCCAGCGCGGTGGCCGCGCGGCTGCTCTCCGAGGCGGGGTCGTCGAAGCCGGCGTCGTCGAGCTTGCCGAAGGCCGAGGTGGCCAGATAGATCGCGCCGAGGAGGGCGACCAGGCCGATCACCAGGACCCGGCGCGGATTTCGCACCACGAGGGTGCCGAGTCGGTGGAACACGATTCCTCCAGAATGAATGTGGGCAGGCGTAAACTTTGCAGGTGTTAACTTTCCCTTTGATGTGGGCAGGTGTCAACATGAATTCCGTGAACTCTTCAGAGATCTCGGGCGAGGGCGCCCGGCCTTACCACCACGGCGACCTCCGGAACGCGCTGGTCGATGCGGCAGCGACGCTTGCCGAGCAGGGCGGCCCGGACGCGGTGACGATCCGCGCGGCGGCCCGCGCGGTGGGGGTCACCCCGACCGCCACCTACCGCCACTTCGCCAACCAGTCGGACCTGCTTCACGCGGCCAAGCACGAGGCGATGGACCGTCTGGCCGCGACGATCCTCGACCTCCTGGCCGCCGAGAAGCCGACTCCGCATCCCGCCGAGGCTGCGGTGCAACGCCTCGCGGCGGCCGGGCGCGGCTACATCCGCTTCGCACTCGCTCAGCCCGGCCTCTTCCGCACCGCCTTCCTCCGCCCCCACGACGGCGACCCACACCCGCCCGGGGAGATGTCCGCGATCCTCGCCGAAGCCCCGCCCTACGCCTTCCTCACCACGGCCCTCGACGACCTCGTCGCGGCTGGCTGGCTGGCTCCGGAACTGCGCCCCGACGCCGAGACGGCTGCCTGGTCCGCCGTCCACGGCCTCGCGGTCCTGCTCATCGACGGGCCCTACCGCACCTGCCCCGACCCCGAGCGCGATCGGCTCATCAACGCCACCCTCGGCATGGTCGTACGCGGCCTCTCCGGAGGCCCGGCCTCCGACGCACCGCTGAACGCAGAATGAAAGACTGACGCCATGTACTTCACCGACCGCGGCATCGAGGAGCTCGTCACCCGTCGGGGCGACGAGGAGGTCACCCTCGCCTGGCTGGCCGAGCAGCTCCAGGCCTTCGTCGACGTACACCCCGAGCACGAGACCGCCATCGAGCGCCTCGCCACCTGGCTGGCCCGCCTCGACGACCCCGAGGACTGACCCCCAGCCGAGGCGTCACTCCGGTCGGCCGAGAGGTCACAAATGCAGATCGAGTCGTCACCTGAGTGACGACTCGATCTGCGTAATTGACGTCTCGGCCTGCCTAAGTGACGTCTCGGCCGGCAGAACTACCTATTCGGCGAGGTCTTTCTCGGCACGCTTGGCGGCGGCACGGAGCTCGAAGAGCTCGGTGGCGAGGCCACCGATGGCACCGGCCACGTCGCGTACGGCCCCTGTGATGATCATGGTGACCTGGCCGACGGTGGTCGCGGTGACCTCGACGGCGCTCTGCGCGACATCCTTGCGGATCTCGTTCTTGCTCAGCTCGGGCTCCATGACAACCCATTGTGGCTGGTCAGGCGTCATGCCGCGACCCCCTCCAAGGCGGGAACGCTCTCGACCGGGGCAGAAGCCGGCTTCCTACGGTCGGGGAGGGCGTACTTGCAGATCTTCTTGAAGACGCCCCACAGCTGCTGGTGCAGCGGGCCGGTGTTGTAGGCGAGGCCGTAGCGCTCGCAGATCTCACGGACCTCTTCGGCGATCTCCGGGTAGCGACGCGCCGGGAGGTCGGGGAAGAGGTGGTGCTCGATCTGGTGGGACAGGTTCCCGGACATGATGTGGAAGGTGCGCCCGCCGGTGATGTTCGCGGAGCCGAGGAGCTGGCGGTAGTACCAGTGACCCTGGGTCTCGTCCTCGCACTCCTCCTGCGAGAAGGAGGCGACGCCGGCCGGGAAGTGGCCGCAGAAGATGATGTTGAACGTCCACACGTTGCGGATGATGTTGGCGGTGAAGTTCCCCGCGAAGGTGAGCGGTGCCAACGGACCGGTGAGCAGCGGGAAGAGGACGTAGTCCTTGAGCGTCTGCTTCTTCACCTTGCGCCAGATCCGGGCGCCGATCTCCTTGTTCTCGGCCCAGGTCCGGCGACCGGCGACGAGCTCGTCGACCTCGAGGTCGTGCAGCGCCACGCCCCACTCGAAGAACGTCATCAGCAGGAACGCGTAGAGCGGGTTGCCGAGGTAGTACGGGTGCCACTCCTGGTCCTCGTCCATCCGGAGGATGCCGTAGCCCACGTCGCGGTCCTTGCCCAGGATGTTCGTGAACGTGTGGTGCATGTAGTTGTGGCCGTACTTCCAGTTGTCGGCCGGCGCCATGGTGTCCCAGTCGAACATGCGCGAGTTGAGGTCGGGGTCGCCCATCCAGTCGTACTGGCCGTGCATGACGTTGTGCCCGATCTCCATGTTGTCGAGGATCTTGGAGATCGACAGACAGGCGACGGCCGGGACCCACCCGATGACGGGCAGGTAGAAGAGCGCGCGGCCGGCGAGCTCGAAGGCGCGCTGCTTCTTGACGATGTCGTAGATGTACGCCGAGTCCTTCTCGCCCAGGTCGGCGACGATCCGCTGGCGGATGGCGTCCATCTCGGCGCCGAACGCCTCCAGCTCCTCGGGGCTCAGCCGGCGGTTACCGGTCTTCTCAACAGTGGTCATGGGGGTGTCTCCTTGAAGGAATCGTCAGAGGTCCACGGAGCAGTCGCCCTCGGGCGTGCTCACGCAGATCCGGATCTGTTCGTCGGGGAGCTCGGAGGTCTCGCCGGTCAGGACGTTGCGGACCCGTCCGGAGCTCTTGTTGGTCGTGCAGGAGAAGCAGATCCCCATCCGGCAGCCGGACTCGGGGGTCAGCCCCGCGGCCTCTGCCTGGTCGAGGATCGTGGCGCCGTCGTTGGCGACGGTCTTGCCGGTGCGCGCGAACTCCATCTCGCCACCGGCCACGCCGGCGTTCTTGGGCGGCTTGAAGTACTCGACCCGGAGCGACTCGGTCCCTTCGTACGCCGCCTGAGCCGCCTCGATGAGCGACGCCGGCCCACAGGCCCAGGCCGGCACCTCGCGGTAGCCCGGGACGAGCTTCTCCAGCAGCGCCGGGGAGAGGTAGGGCGCCCCGTCGGCGGTGTGGAGGATGTGCAGGTCGACGCCGTGGCCCTGGTGACGGATCTCTTCGAGCTCGTCGGCGAAGATCTGGCGGTCGGCGCTGGGCGCCCAGTGCAGGAAGGTGACCTTGCCCCGGTGCGTACGCCGCTGCAGGGAGCGCAGCATCGACATCACCGGGGTGATGCCGGAGCCCCCGGAGATGAGAAGGATGTGCTCGGGCACGCGGTCGGGGAGGACGAAGTCGCCCTCGGCCTGGGACAGGTGGACCAGGGTGCCGACGGTGGCCCGCTCGGTCAGGTACTTGGAGATGCTGTAGGGGGTCGCGTGCTCGTCGTCGTGGGCACGCACCGTGATGGTGAGCGGCTCACCCGGCTTCCCCTCGGTGTTGGAGACGGTGAAGACGCGAGTGGTGCGCCGCCCCTCCCCCGTGTCGATGCCGACGCTGACATGCTGGCCGGCGCGGTGGCCGCGCCAGGTCGAGGTTGGCTGGAGCGTCACGGTCGCCACCCGGGGCGCGCCGGGCGCGCTCACCTCCGGGTGGATGTCGGTGATGCGGGCGCGCACCTCGTGCGCGGCCAGCATCGGGTTGATCTGGGTCAGGTAGCGGTCGATGCCGTGCGGTGAGGCGAGCGCCGCAACCGTGCGGGAGCGGAGGATCCGGCCGCCGAGGTCGAGTGCCATGTGTTTCGCCTTTCAGTGAACATCTGTACACCGACAACCATGGCGGGTCATCACAGCACGCGTCAAGACGCCACGGACGTGGTCCAGATCACGGTGTACAGGTGTGCACCTGACGATCCATCGGCCGCTGCCCCTAGGATGGTCTGGTGATCGATACGGGTGCGGAGCCGGAGAGCCGTGCGGAGCGCAAGCTCCGGACCCGGCGAGCGATCCTGGACGCGACGCTGGAGCTGTGCACCGACAGCTCGCTGACGGCTCTCTCGCTACGCCAGGTCGCCAAGCAGGTCGGCATCGTGCCGACCGCGTTCTACCGCCACTTCGACTCGATCGAGTCGCTCGGGCTGGCGCTGGTCGAGGAGTCCTTCGACTCGCTGCGCGACCTCTTCCGAGACGTACGCCGCAACGCCCGGGCCGACAAAGATGTTGTCGACGGCTCCATCGACGCCCTCGTCGACCACGTCCACCGGCGCCGCGACCACTTCGGCTTCATCGCCCGCGAGCGTGTCGCCGGGCCGCGTTCGGTGCGCGATGCCATTCGACGTGAGATCGAGCTCTGCGAGCGCGAGCTCGCCACCGATCTGGCGCTGATGACCGGCACCGACACCTGGACGGCCAAGGACCTGCACGTGCTCTCGTCGCTGTTCGTGACCGTCCTCGTCGCGACCGCCGAGCAGATCCTCTCCACCACCCGCCCCGAGCAGGAGGAGCAGATCGTCGCCACCGTGCGCACCCAGCTGAGGATGCTGCTGATCGGCGTCTATCAGTGGCGCTCGGAGTCGTAGGAGTACGGCTCAGCAGCCGCACACAGCAGGCTCGCGCCCGTGCTCGCACAGCTCGGCGAGCTCGGCATCGATATCGGCACCCGGCTCCCCAGCAGACTCCTCGTCGGACTCGCCGTACCCCTCGGCCCGAGCCGGCAGCAGGACGGCCATCACGACCACGATCAGAGCCAGCGCGGCGCTGACCATGAACGCAGCCTGCAGGCCACTCACCTGGGCCGCGACGGCACCGACCTCGTCGATGACCTGGTCGCTGCGTACGGACATCACGGTGACCGCCAGGGCGGTGCCGAACGCGGCCGCGACCTGCTGGAGCGTGCCCAGGATCGAGGAGCCGTGGGAGTAGAGGTGCGACGGCAGCGACCCCAGACCCAGTGTGAAGACCGGGGTGAAGGCAGCCGCCAGGCTGACCATCAGGACCAGGTGGAACACCAGCACGAGCAGGTAGGGCGTGGTCAGCGAGATCTGCGAGAGCCCGGCGAGAGCGACCACGATGCCGACGGAGCCCGGGATGACGAGCACCCGGCCACCGTAGGTGTCGAAGATCCGCCCCACGGTCGGGCCGAGCAGACCCATGGCCAAGCCACCGGGCATGACCAGCAGACCGGTCATCAGCGGGGACAGACCGCGTACGGTCTGCAGGTAGAGCGGCAGCAGGATCATCGAGCCCATCATCGCCAGGAACGCGATCGCCATCAGGACCAGCGACTTGGTGAAGGTGGGGTGCAGGAACGCTCGCAGATCGAGCAGCGGCGATCCGACCCGCTGCAGCCGGAGCTGACGGAGCACGAACGCGAGGATCAGCAGGGCACCGAAGGCCGCGATGATGACCGGACGCCCGACCTCACCCTCGGCGAACCGGCTCAGCCCGTAGACGAGCGAGCCGAACCCGAGCGCGGCGATGACCACGGAGGCCCAGTCGACGCTCGACTCCGCGGGCTCGTTGACGTTCTCCAGCCGGCGCAGCCCGGACCAGGCGACGCCGATGGCGATCGGCAGGACCAGCAGGAAGAGCAGTCGCCACGAGCCGAAGCCGAGGATCAGCCCGGAGATCGTCGGGCCCAGCGCCGGCGCGACCGAGATCGCCATGGTGACGTTGCCCATCACCCGGCCCCGGTCGTTCTCGTCGACCACCGTCATCAGCGTGGTCATCAGCAGCGGCATCATCACCGCGGTGCCGGCGGCCTGGATGACCCGGCCGGCGAGCAGGACCCCGAATACCGGCGCGATCGCCGAGATCAGGGTGCCGGCGATGAAGACAGACATGGCCGTCGCGTACGCCGTCCTGGTTGTCACCCGCTGCAGGAACCAGCCGGTCACCGGGATCACCGACGCCATGGTCAGCATGAACGCGGTCGAGACCCACTGAGCGGCATGCTCGGTGACCCCGAAGCTGTCCATCAGGTTCGGGATCGCGTTGAGCATGATCGTCTCGTTGAGGATCACCACGAAGGTGGCCAGCACGAGCAGGGTGATGACGGCAGGCGTACGCCGCTTCTCACCGTCCGCGGGACGGTGCGATGTTGTGACGGCAGCAGTCATGACGAGTTCCTCGGGTCGTACGCAGGGGCCCGTTGCCGCCCGCTCTATACATAGATCGAACGGGCGGGGCCGATTTCGACATCACGCCACGAGAAACTTTTCGAGCCCCCCGGCAGTGACACTCAATGGTCCCTTGTTGAACCGGGGAGAGTCGAACGATATTCCGTAGGTCACATCACCTACGTCACGCTGCCGGCATCACAGAGTGCTGTGTCACAGAGTGAAGACGACCTTCCCGAAGAGATCACCGGCCTGCATCGCTTCGAAGCCGGCCTTGGCCTCGGTCAGCGGCATGGTGCGGTCGATCAGCGGGCGGGTGCCGGTGGCCTCGAGCAGCGAGACCAGGCTGGCCAGCTCGTTGCGGGTGCCCATCGTCGAGCCGATCACCTTCAGCTGCAGGAAGAAGATGTTGGTCAGCAGCACGTCGTCGAGGTTCGCCCCCGACGTGGTGCCGCTGATGATGATCGCCCCGCCCGGACGCAGCGAGCGCACCGAGTGCTTCCAGGTCGCGCGTCCGACGGTCTCGATCACCGCGTCGACCTTGACCGGCAGCCTCTCCCCGGACGGCAGGGCCGCGTGGGCACCGAGCTCGAGGGCACGCTTCCGCTTCGCCTCGTCACGCGAGGTCGCGTAGACCTTGAGGCCGGCCGCCCGCGCGAGCGTGATCGCCGCGGTCGCCACTCCCCCGCCGGCGCCCTGCACCAGCACCGAGTCGCCGGCCTTGAGCCCGCCCTGGGTGAACAGCATCCGGTAGGCCGTCAGCCATGCCGTGGGCAGGCAGGCCGCCTCCTCGAACGACATCCCGGCGGGCTTCGCCACGACGTTGCGCCGCGGAACGATGACCTTCTCGGCGAAGGTGCCCTGGTGACGCTCGGAGAGCAGCGACCGCTTCGGGTCGAGGGTCTCGTCGCCGGTCCAGTCGGGCGAGGAGATCACCGAGTGCACCACGACCTCGTTGCCGTCCTCGTCGAGGCCGGCCGCGTCGCAGCCCAGGATCATCGGCAGCGCCTCGGCCTTGAGGCCGACGCCCTGCAGCGACCACAGGTCGTGGTGGTTGAGCGAGGCCGCCTTGACGGTGACCGTCGTCCACCCGTCCGGAGCGACAGGGTCGGGCCGCTCCCCCAGCACGAGGCCGGAGATCGGATCGTCGGATGAGAACTTCTCGGCGTACGCAGCGAACATGCGTCCGACCCTACCGACCTGGGCGGTTCCTCGATCAAGGTGTGCAGATCGCGGGACACATCCCCAGCGGAGCTCCGCCGGGGATGTGTGCCTTCGCCTGCATCCCTTCCTGAAGGAACGCTCAGGCGCGAGCGACGCCGTCGATCCGAGCGGCCTCGGCGACCGCAGCGGAGACGGCGGGGCCGACGCGGGGGTCGAACGGCTCGGGGATGATCTTGTCCGCGGAGAGCTCGTCAGTGACCAGAGCGGCCAGCGCCTGCGCGGCGGCGAGCTTCATCCCCTCGGTGATCGAGGAGGCGTGCACGTCGATCGCACCCCGGAAGATGCCGGGGAAGGCGAGAACGTTGTTGATCTGGTTGGGGAAGTCCGAGCGCCCGGTGGCGACGATGCTGGCGTACTTGTGCGCCACGTCGGGGTGGATCTCGGGGTTCGGGTTGGCCATCGCGAAGACGATGGCCTGCGGGGCCATGGTCGCGACGAGCTCCTCCGGGACGGTGCCGCCGGAGACGCCGACGTAGACGTCGGCGCCGGCCAGCGCGTCGGCCAGCGAGCCCGAGCGGCCGGTGACGTCCGCGGTCACCTCGGCGATCGCCTTCTTCGACTCGGTCAGGTCCGATCGGGTGGAGGAGATGACGCCCTTGCGGTCGAGCAGGGCGAGATCCTTGATGCCGAACTCGAGCAGGATCTTGGCGACCGCGACGCCGGCGGCGCCGGCACCCGAGATGACCACGCGGGTCGACTCCGGGTTGCGGCCGGTCAGCTTCAGCGCGTTCATCAGCGCGGCCAGCGTGACCACGGCGGTGCCGTGCTGGTCATCGTGGAAGACCGGGATGTCGAGCGCCTCCTTGAGGCGGTCCTCGATCTCGAAGCAGCGCGGCGCGGAGATGTCCTCGAGGTTGATCCCGCCGAAGCTGGGCGCCATCCGGATGACGGTCTCGACGATCTCGTCCACGTCGGTGGTGTCCAGGCAGATCGGGATCGAGTCGACGCCGCCGAACTCCTTGAACAGGACCGCCTTGCCCTCCATCACCGGCATCGCGGCGGCCGGGCCGATGTCACCGAGACCGAGCACCGCGGTGCCGTCGGTGACGACCGCGACGGTGTTGGGCACCCAGGTGTAGGTGTGGGCCAGCTCCGGGTTCTCGGCGATCGCGGTGCAGACCCGGGCGACACCGGGGGTGTAGGCCATCGACAGCGATGCCTTGTCGGAGACCGAAGCGGTCGCCGCGATCGCCATCTTGCCGCCGCGGTGAAGCTCGAACACCGGGTCGCCGTCATAGGCGGTGGTCTCGGTGGACAGGGTGGACTCGGTCATTGGGGGCCTCCAGAAAACTACGGACTCGGACGTCGGGCGGTCGAACGCGAGCCGAAGGGTGGAGCCGCGCCAGGCGCCATCTACAGGGATGTGATGCCCGGATGGCAGTTTCCCACAGGCTACCGGAGGAAGCGGTTGATGTTTCCTACAGGTGACGAAGCCCTCATCTGGAGCCCTCATCCAGAGACTCACCCCAGGATGCGTGGGCGTGGCCAGAGCCGGGCCACGACGACGCCGATCACGTCGGCGTCCGCGACAGGCCCCCGGTGACGGGAGTCGATCACCCCGGGAGCGGCCGGGTTGTCCGAGAGCAACCACCACCCCGGGCGCTCGGAGACGGTCGTACGCCGCTCCACCGCCCGCTTCACCACGACCGCCCCGTCGGCGAGCCGAGCGACGACCATGCACCCGGGCTCCGGCGTACGTCCGTAGGAGACCCACAACCGGTCTCCCGCCCGCAGCGTCGGTTCCATCGAGACCCCTACGACCTTCGCCATCCCCCAGCTGTGTCGGGGTGCCCTGGCCGCGATGTCTTCCATGCGGAGTAGTGTCGCAATCCGTAGGACACATGAACACTCTTTGAGAGGACCCGCATGTTCGCGCGACTTTTCGCTCCCACCATCGAGGTCNGCTCGCCGCGGCGGCATTCCTCTCCCCCACCGCCGCCACGGCGAGCACGACCGAATCCGCGCGGCCCTCCGCCGACCTCGGTACGCCGCACGCGCAGGCGCATGCCCACAACGACTACGAGCACGAGCGTCCGCTGCTCGACGCACTCGAGCACGGCTTCACGAGCGTCGAGGCCGACGTGTGGCTGGTCGACGGCGAGCTCCTGGTGGCGCACGACGCGGAGGACCTCGACCCCGCCCGGACGCTGGAGGGTCTCTACCTCGCCCCGCTCAAGAAGCTGGTCAACGGCAAGGGGCGCGACGTCTACCCGGGCTACGACGGCACCTTCCAGCTCCTGATCGACATCAAGAACACCGGCGAGGCGACCTACGCGGCGATCGAGAAGGAGCTCGGCGGCTACGAGGAGCTCTTCACCCGCTACGAGAACGGCAGGGTCAAGGACGGTCCGGTCGAGGCGGTCATCAGCGGTGACCGGCCGCTGGAGACGATGCGGAGCGCGACCGAGCGGTTCGGCTTCTACGACGGCCGGATGGGCGACCTCCGCTCCGGCATGCCGGCCTCGCTGATGCCGCTGGTCAGCGACAACTGGACCAAGGTCTTCGTCTGGCAGGGCATCGGCCCGATGCCCGAGACCGAGCGCCGCAAGCTTCACGAGATCGTCGACCACGCTCACGCCCAGGGCTACCGGGTGCGCTTCTGGGCGACGCCGGACGCCGACGGCGCCGCGCGCGAGGCGGTCTGGTCCGAGCTGCTCGCAGCGGGCGTCGACCACATCAACACCGACGACCTCGAGGACCTGGACGCCTTCCTGACCGCCAACGGGTAGGCACGTGTCCTAGGCACATGTCACAGGCACATGTCACAGTCCCGGGCGCCGTCTCGTCCCAAGGGTGGAAGATGTTGACCCGAGGGAGGACGACCGTGACACCTGAGACCGAGATCGAGTTCGAGGAGCTGCGACCGCTGCTGTTCTCGATCGCCTACCGGATCCTCGGCAGCGTGACCGAGGCGGAGGACGCCGTGCAGGAGACCTGGATCCGGTTGGAGGGGACCGCGACGCAACCCGACTCGCTCAAGGCCTACCTGTCGACCGTGGTCACCCGGATCTCCCTCGACGTGCTGCGCTCCGCGCGGGTGCGGCGGGAGACGTACGTCGGTCCATGGTTCCCCGAGCCGCTGCCGACCGACACCCACGTCGATGATCATGCGGGCCTCTACGCCAGCCCGGAGCGCGCGACGGAGCTGGCCGACTCGGTGTCCATGGCAGCGCTGCTGCTGCTCGAGCGGCTCAGCCCGCTGGAGCGGGCGGTCTTCGTGCTGCGCGAGGTCTTCCACTTCGGCTTCGCCGACATCGCTGCGGCGGTCGACCGATCGGAGGCCGCCTGCCGTCAGCTCGCCTCCCGGGCGCGGCGGCACATGGACGAGGGCAAGCCGCGGTTCGAGGCCGACCGGCGCAAGCGCGTCGAGCTGTCCAGCCGGTTCTTCGAGGCGCTGCGCGACGGTGACCTGGACCAGCTCCAGGCTCTGCTGGCGGCCGATGTGGAGACCGTCAACGACGGTGGTGGTGTGGCCGGTGGCATCGGCGGCCGGTTCGGTGCGGAGAAGGCCGCGCGCATCCTGATCGCGGCGGTGCCGCCGCTGCTCGCCATCGGCGCTCGCCTGGAGCAGCGTGAGCTCAACGGCGAGCCGGGCGCCATCCTGCGCGACGCCGACGGCGCCATTCTCGGCACCTGGACCCTCGACATCCTCGACGGCCAGATCCAGCGGATCCGCTCGGTCACCAACCCCGAGAAGCTGGGCCACCTGGGCCCGGTCGCCGACCTGAAGGACGTCGTACGCCGCCGCAACCGCCACCGCCGCGGGCGGTGACCCCGCCCCGCCNGTCGGCAAGCCCGGCGCTCCGCGCCCGGGCAACAACCCGTTCTCCTCCAACCAGGGCATGGGGCGTCCGCGTCCCGGCGGCCAGGGTGGAGGCCAGGGTCAAGGTGGCCAGGGCGGTGCCCCGGCCGGCGGCGACCAGCGTCCGCCGCGTCCTGCTGCTGCCCGTGAGGGTGGCCAGGCAGGTGGCCGTCCCGGCATGCCGCGTCCCAACCCGGCGATGATGCCGAAGTCCCCGGCCGCGTTCGGTGCCCGTCCTGGTGGCGGTCCCGGTGGTCGTGCTGGTGCTCCGGGTCGTCCCGGTGGCGGCGGTGGTCGTGCTGGTGCTCCGGGTCGTCCCGGTGGCGGCGGCGGTGCCGGTCGTCCCGGTGGCGGCGGCTTCGGCGGCGGTCCCGGTGGCGGTCGCCCCGGTGCCGGTCGTCCCGGTGGCCGCGGAACGACCCAGGGTGCCTTCGGTCGCCCGGGTGGTCCCTCGCGCCGTGGCCGGAAGTCGAAGCGGGCGCGTCGCCAGGAGTTCGAGGCCATGGAGGCCCCGACCATCGGCGGCATCCGCGTACGCAAGGGCAACGGCGAGACCGTGCGTCTCGCCCGTGGCGCCTCGCTGACCGACTTCGCCGAGAAGATCAACGTCGACCCGGCTCAGCTGGTGCAGATGCTGTTCGGCCTCGGTGAGATGGTCACCGCGACCGAGTCCGTCAACGACGAGACCCTCGAGCTGCTCGGTGAGGAGCTCAACTACATCGTCCAGGTCGTCTCCCCCGAGGACGAGGACCGCGAGCTGCTGGAGTCCTTCGACATCGAGCTCGGCGACGAGGGCGACGAGTCCGACTGGACGGTCCGACCGCCGGTCGTCACCGTCATGGGTCACGTCGACCACGGTAAGACCAAGCTGCTCGACGCCATCCGTGACGCCAACGTCATCGAGGGCGAGGCCGGTGGCATCACCCAGCACATCGGTGCCTACCAGGTCTCGACCGAGGTTGACGGCAACGAGCGCAAGATCACCTTCATCGACACCCCGGGTCACGAGGCGTTCACCGCCATGCGTGCCCGTGGTTCGCAGTCCTCGGACCTCGCGATCCTCGTGGTCGCGGCCGATGACGGTGTGATGCCGCAGACCATCGAGGCGCTCAACCACGCCAAGGCGGCCGGTGTCCCGATCGTGGTCGCGATCAACAAGATCGACAAGCCGGAGGCGGACCCGACCAAGGTCCGTGGCCAGCTGACCGAGTACGGCCTCATCCCCGAGGAGTACGGCGGCGACACGATGTTCGTCGAGATCTCGGCGAAGTCGAGGATCAACATCGAGGGCCTTCTCGAGGCCGTCGTGCTGACCGCCGACGCCTCGCTCGACCTGCAGGCCAACGCCAGCCAGGACGCGCAGGGCATCGTGATCGAGGCCCACCTCGACCGCGGTCGCGGCCCCGTCGCGACCATCCTGGTCCAGCGCGGCACGCTGCGCGTGGGTGAGTCCATCGTCGCCGGCCCGGCCCACGGCCGTGTCCGCGCGATGATCGACGAGTACGGCCACGAGATCACCGAGGCGACCCCGTCGCGTCCGGCGATGGTCCTGGGTCTCTCGGCGGTGCCGGGTGCCGGTCAGAGCTTCCTGGTCGTCGAGGACGACCGGATGGCTCGCCAGATCGCCGAGAAGCGCGAGGCACGCGAGCGTGCCGCGCAGCAGGCCAAGCGCCGCGTACGCCGCACGCTGGAGGACTTCATGGCCTCCATGGAGAAGGGCGAGAGCCAGGAGCTCAACCTCATCCTCAAGGGCGACGTGTCCGGTTCGGTCGAGGCGCTCGAGGACGCACTGGCCAAGATCGACGTGGGTGGCGACGAGGTCTCCATCCGGGTCATCGACCGCGGTGTCGGTGCGATCACCGAGACCAACGTCGACCTGGCTGCTGCCTCCGACGCGATCATCATCGGCTTCAACGTCCGCCCGCAGGGCAAGGCGACCGAGCTGGCCGATCGCGAGGGTGTCGAGATCCGCTACTACTCGGTCATCTACCAGGCGATCGAGGAGATCGAGGCGGCCCTCAAGGGCATGCTCAAGCCGGAGTACGAGGAGAAGGTCCTCGGCAAGGCGGAGATCCGTGCGATCTTCCGCTCGTCGAAGGCCGGAAACATCGCCGGTTGTATGGTCACCGAGGGCCTCATCCGCCGCAACGCCAAGGTTCGCGTCCTGCGCGACGGCGCCGTGGCGGCCGACAACCTCGACCTGGCCTCGCTGCGCCGCGAGAAGGACGACGCCTCCGAGGTCCGCGAGGGCTTCGAGTGCGGTCTGGTCCTGAAGAACTTCCAGGACATCAAGGAAGGCGACATCATCGAAGCCTTCGAGATGGTGGAGATTCCCCGAGGCTGAAGCGGTTAGCACTGCTGAAGATGAGCCTCTGACGTTGGCCGGGTCGCAGTCGCGGCCCGGCCAACGTCTCGATTTACTTCGATTATTTGAGAGAGTGTGAACATGAGTAGCCCACGGGTTCGCCGGATCGCTGACCGGATCAAGGTCATCGTGGCGCAGATGCTGGAGCGACGGATCAAGGATCCGCGGATCGGGTTCGTCACCGTCACCGACGTGCGCGTCACCGGCGACAGTCAGCAGGCCACGATCTTCTACACGGTGCTGGGCGCCGACTCGGAGGCCGAGCTGGCCGGCACGGCCGCCGCACTGGAGTCGGCCAAGGGGCTGATCCGCTCCGAGGTCGCCAAGCAGCTCGGCACCCGCACCGCGCCGACGCTGGAGTTCATCCACGACGCGCTGCCGGAGACCGCCCGCCACCTCGACGACGTGCTCGCGCGCGCCAAGGCACAGGACGACGCGGTCGCCGCTGCGCGCGGGGAGACCTACGCGGGCGAGCCGGACCCCTACAAGAAGCCCCGCGACGCCGAGGACGAGTGGGACGAGGACGACGAGGAGTGAGCGCCCCCGCTCCGCGAACCTCCTCGGGCTCCGCTTCGGCTGGTGGGCTGGTCATCGTCGACAAGCCTGCCGGGGTCACCTCCCACGACGTCGTCGCGCGCGTTCGGCGGCTGGCCGGCACCCGCAAGGTCGGGCATGCCGGCACCCTGGATCCGATGGCCACCGGCGTACTCGTTCTGGGGGTGGAGCGTGCCACCCGGCTCCTCGGCCACCTGATGCTGACCGAGAAGTCCTACTCGGCGACGGTGCGGCTGGGCGTCTCGACGGCCACGGATGACGCCGAGGGCGAAGTCGTCGAGACGCGCTCGGCCGCGGGCATCGACGAGGCGCGCGTACGCAGCGCCTTCGCCGCCCAGGTCGGCGACATCCTCCAGGTGCCGACCGCGGTCTCGGCGATCAAGGTCGACGGGAAGCGCGCCTACCAGCGCGTACGCGACGGGGAGCAGGTCGAGCTGAAGGCCCGGCCGGTCACGGTGCACGAGCTCACCGTCGGCGAGGTCCGCAGCGAGGGCGACGTGGTCGACGTCGACATCTCCGTGCGCTGCTCCTCGGGCACCTACATCCGGGCGATCGCCCGCGACGTCGGTGCGGAGCTCGGGGTCGGTGGCCACCTGACGATGCTGCGCCGCACCGCGGTCGGACCCTATGGCCTCGACGTCGCCAAGACGCTCGACGAGCTCAGCGACGAGTACGCCGCGCTGCCGCTGGCAGAAGCCGCCCGTGCCGCGTTCACTCCCTACGACCTCTCCGAGGAGCAGGCGCAGGACGTCCGCTTCGGCCGGAAGCTGAAGATCGCCGTCGACGGGCTCACCGCGGTCTTCGCCCCCGACGGCGAGTTCCTCGCGCTCTACGAGCCGGTCGGCCCCGNCCGCCGACTTCCTCACCGACTGGCCTCCGCACCGGTGCGGACGTGCGGGTCCAAGGGGCATGCCCCTTGGACCCGCACGGAAGAGTCACCTCAGAGTTGGCTGATCACCGCCCGGGCGTCCCGCTGGAGCGCGGCACGAGCGTCGGCATCGGTGACGTAGAGCGAGCTGGCCGCCAGGTCGGCGTACTCCTGCAGCTGCGACCGCGCAGCGGCGAGGCGACCGGCTTCGGCGTGCTTGGCGGCCTGCCTGAGCCGCTTCTCGAGGACGCTCTCCCCGGCAGGGGTGACTTCGCCGGAGCGGGCGAGTCGTTCGGTCAGGGCGGTGAGCTCGGTCAGCGACGTGGTGGTCGTGAACGTCACCGTTCTCGTCGTCGCGTGTCCCGCCTTGTCGGTCGCGGTGACCTCGAGGGAGTGTGACCCGAGCGAGAGTCGCCACAGGGCGAGCTCGTCACCGGCGACCGCGGCACCGTCCAGGGTCGCGGTCACGGACCCGACACCGGAGGTGGCGTCGGTGGCCGACCATGATGCATCACCGGAGTTGCCGACCGTGGCGCCGTCGGTGACACCGTCGACCGCGACCTGCGGAGCGGTCTTGTCGATCCGCACCACGACCTGCCCGACCTCGGAGACGTTGCCGCCGTTGTCGGTCGCGCGGTACTGCACGGTCGTGACACCTTCCGCGGAGACCGTGAGCGGGTTGTTCGCGTTCTCCCAGGTCTGACCGCCGTTGGTCGAGCGCTGCCGTGAGGCGACGGTGCCGTTGTCGGTCGCCGCCACCGCCACGGACACGTTCCCCGTCCACCAGCCGTTCTGGCCGGTCGGCTGTGCCGGGTTGAGCGTCGCGGAGACCGTCGGAGGCGTGACGTCGGCGAAGCCGTCACCGACGAACCTGATCCGATCCAGGGTGACGCCGCCGGTGGAGGTCACGAACAGCTCGCCGCTGCCCGACGGTGCTCCGGTCAGGTCGGACGTCGTCTCGGACCAGTCCTCGCTGGCGACGTCGAACGAGGCGAACGGCGTCGCGTCGGCCGAACCCCATCGCAGCTCCACGCTGCCGGTGCCGCTGGCACGCAGCTTCGCCGAGGTGATGCCGGCGAGGTTCACAGGCTTCCAGGAGAGCCAGTCGCCCGCATCGAGCGAGGTGACCTTCCGCAGGCCGCTCGCCGTGTCGTCCGGAGCGATCGCGACGCCCTCGGAGGCATCGGCCCACTCGGCCTCCTGTGACTTCGGGTTGAGGATCATCGACACCTCGGAACGGGCCGCCGGCACACCGTTGGCGCCGTTGTCGGTGTAGCCGATGACGACGACTCCGTAGATGTTCTCCGTCTCGCCGTGCTCGGTGGCGTCGGCGGGCGTCGGGATCGCGAACTGGCAGCCGGTCCCCTGACTGAGCGGGTGGGCGTGGACGTCGTGCCCGAGGCCGAACGTCCAGGTCACCCGGGAGCACACCGTCGCGTCCCCGTCCTCGGCGTCGTCGGTCGTCACCTGGAACGGCACCGCCTGACCCCAGTCGAAGAAGCCGCCCTCCGCCGGCGTGGCCACCTCGATCGTCGGCGCGACGTTGCCCACGCTGATCGAGGTCGAGGTGATGCCGCGACGCCCCTCGGCGTCGGTGACCCGCAGCCGGGCGGTGTAGCGGCCGAGCTCGTCGTAGGTGTGCGACGTGGTCGCCCCGGTCGCGTCGAAGGTGCCGTCGCCGTCCAGGTCCCACTCGTAGGTGAGCGCACCGCCTTCCGGGTCCACCGAGCCCGAACCGTCGAACTCGACGGTCAGCGGTGCCGAGCTGCTGGAGATGGGGTCGGCGACGATGTCCGCGCGCGGTGCCTTGTTGCCGACGCTGTAGTCGATCCGATAGAGCCCGGCATCCGGGTTGGCGCGGAAGAAGCCATCACCGTAGTCGAGGACGTAGAGCGACCCGTCCGGCCCGAACTCGATGTCGATCGGGCTGTCGGTGATCGGCTGCCGGTTCGTCTCGAGATCGGTGTTGGGCAGGAACTGCTCGATGTGCGAGACCGGGCCACTGGGCCAGTCGACGGTGAACGCCGCCAGGTAGTCCTGGGAGAACTCGGCGAAGAACGCCTTGCCGTCCCAGTACTCGGGGAACTTCGTCGGCGAGGGGTTGTCCGCGTCGTAGTGGTACACCGGACCGCCCATGGGCCCTTGGCCGCCGGCAGGGCTGAAGTCGGTCAGCTCCGGCCACGGCTGGTGGGTGTTGTTGTCGCCGTAGTAGAGGGTCGCAGCCTTGGCCGGCGGCACGGTCGAGAGCCCCGTGTTCCACCGCGAGTTGTTCTCCGCACCAGCGGCGCAGTCGAAGAAGTCCCCCGGTGTCGCCGTCTCGAAGTCCCATTCGTTGTAGTTGAACTGGTCGCCGGTGCAGTACGGCCAGCCGCCGTTGATCGGCTCGTCGATCGCGGTCGTCTGCCACTCGACGTACCCCATCGGGCCACGCTCCGGGTTCGGCGCCCCGGCGTCCGGGCCGTAGTCGCCCCAGCTCACCGCGCCTGTGGCGGCGTCGACATCGATCCGGAACGGGTTGCGCAGACCCATCGCGAAGATCTCCGGTCTCGTCCCGTCCGTGCCGGGGGCGAAGAGGTTGCCCTCCGGGATGGTGTACGAGCCGTCCTCCTGGACCGCGATCCGCAGGATCTTGCCACGCAGGTCGTTCGTGTTGCCCGCGCCGCGGCGGGAGTCGAAGCCGGGGTTGAACCCGGGGGCGTCGTTGTTGGGCGCGAACCCGTTCGCACCCGGGGTTCCTGCCGGGGTGTTGTCACCCGTGGCCAGGTAGAGGTTGCCCTGGTCGTCGAAGTCGACGTCGCCGGCGACGTGGCAGCACTGACCGCGCTGCACCTCGACCTTGATGATCACCTGCTCGGTCGCGAGGTCCAACCTGTCGGCGGCCTCGTCCCACTTCACGCGGGTGAGCTGGTTGTAGCCCTTCCACTGGTCCCAGTACGCCTCGGTCTGACCGGCGGGCAGCGCGTTGGGCGCCGAGCCGGACGGCGTGGTCGTCGGGTAGGGGCCGGTCATGGTGCGCGGCGCGTAGTAGAGGTAGACCCAGCCCGACTCCTCGAAGTCCGGCGCGAGGGTGACCGTCTGCAGGCCGTCCTCAGAGTTGTTGTACGTCGCGATCGTGTTGACCACGCGGGTCGTACCGGCGTCGGGGTCGACGAGCCGGATGTCGCCGTTGCGCGCTGTGGTGAGCACGCGCCGGTCCGGCAGAACGGCCATGTCGATCGGCTCGCCGGTGTCCTTGGTGAGAGTGACCTTCTCGTAGTTGGACCAGTCCAGGGCGAGGCCGGCCCCGGGCTCGGTGCCATGGTCGACACCGTCGTGGGCGGCCGCGGGCGTCGCGAGTGCGAGCCCGGAGGTGAGAGCGAGTGCGAGCCCGGAGGTCACCACGAAGAGTGATCGCCGGGCACGACGGCGGGGTACCCCACCGACTGAGCTGTGTTTGGGCATGACGGTTCCTTGGAGAGCGAGGGCGAAAGAAGCCGGAGGAGGGCGTGCGAGCACGCCCGTGGCCGGAGCGCGACCCGGTGAGGGCGCGCTCCGGCTGTTCGCGAAGAGAGGCGTGGCGGCCGGTCAGCCGCGGAGCTCGTCCATGTTCTGGTAGCTCAGCTTGGCCAGGGCCAGGGACTGGCCCGGGTTCATCGCACCGCCGGGCGCGGTGTCCTGCTCCCACATCGGGTTGTGGTAGCCACGCGCCGGCATGTCACCGAAGAAGGCCTGGTAGTCGATGTCGCCCTCCCCGAACGGTGCCATCACATAGCCGTTGGCCTGCGTCTCGTCCTTCTTGCCGTCCTTGGCGTGGAACAGCGGGAAGCGCATCGGTGCGGACTTGACGACCTCGAGCGGGTCGAAGCGGTCCTCGACGAGACTGCCGTCGGGGGCGGTGTAGGCGCGGTGCTTGTGCTGGGCGACATGTGCCCAGTAGATGTCCATCTCCAGCCACACGTGAGCAGGGTCCGTGTTCGCCAGGAACCACTCCAGCCGGCGCACGCCGGAAGACCGGGTGGGGCGGCCCAGCGCATCGTTGGGCCCGCTGTCCAGGAGGAAGCTGTACGCGACGTCGTGGTTGTGCGTGTAGAGCTTGAGCCCGTGTCGGGCAGCGCGCTCACCGAGGATGTTCCAGCGATCGGCTGCGGCCTGCCAGTCGGCAAGGTAGGCCGACCCCGTGGGATCGCTTCCGGTCCCGATGTGCCGCATCCCCAAGATGTTCGCGACCTCGCACGCCGCGTCGAACGCAGCCAGTGACGCATCGGTGATCGTGGAGGGAACCGACCCGTGGTTCCCCTCGGCCTCGAGACCGTTGTCATCGAGCCACATCCGCAGCAGGTGTGCGCCCTCGACGTTGTTGACGTTGCCGCCGGGCGCGTTGGCGTTCTGGTTGTAGCCCGCGAACTCGATCTGCCGGTAGCCGATCTTCGACAGCTCCTCGAAGACCGCCTTGAACCCCGAGGCGTACGGGCTGGTGGCCGGGTCGCGACTGATCGCGTCGCGCACCGTGTAGAGGATGATTCCGCGCCGCGGCCGCGGGATCAGCAGCGCGTCGGCTGCGGCGGATCCGGCGAGAGGGACACCGCCGAGGGCGATTCCCGCCGCGGCCATGCCTGTTGTGGCCGCCAGCAGCTGCCGACGGTTGAGCCCGAGCTTGCGTGCGATAGCCGGAACCTCGTGGTTCGCGGCAGGGGTGGGACGGTTGCGCATCAGTGCTCCTTCGGGAGGGTGAAGCCAAGTGAGCCGCAACTGTGACCTGCGTCACGTTGTGCGATCGTCAACTTACGGTTCCAGCGAAGCACTCGTCAATAGTCCAAATTCATTATGCGAAAGTAAGAAAGTTTCTTTCGAAAGTCCATACGGCCTATCGGGCTGCCCGGCGCACGAGGCGCGGGGTGAGGCATTGCAGGGACCGAGATCTCGCGGCGCCGAGCCAGAGTCCGGCACCGTAGGCGAGGTCGTCGAGGCGGCGGCCGAGGAGGGTCATGGGCCGGACGTCGGTCTCGTGGAAGGCGACGGCGGTGTCGACGACGAGCGCGGCGAGCACCATGCGGCGTGCGGTGTGGCTGAACAGGCAGGCGACCAGCGTGAGTGGCCACCAGTGGCGCAGCAGGAGCGCCGACTCCTGGCGCAATGACCAGCCGAGTCCTCTCACGGCGAGGCGCGAGGCGAGGCCACGGCGGCCGGGTACGTCGGGGAGAGCCTCCGAGACGACGCGGCTGCCCCAGGCCAGCGAGGCGAGCGCCGCCGGTGCCGACCACCAGCGGCAGGCGAGGATCGCGGCTCCGGCGGCGGCCATGGCCGGGGACAGTACGGCTGGGGCGACCGCGGAGCCGTGACGGCGGCCGAGCTCGGCACCGCCGGTGCCGTAGACGACCTTGCGGCCGAGCCAGCCGCGTACGGTGCCGCGGACCTCGTGCAGGGCCTCGAGGTCGGGTGCATAGCGGACCACGTGCCCGGCCTCGACCAGTCGCCAGACCAGGTCGACGTCCTCACCGACGCGCAGGTCGCTCGCGAAGCCGCCGGCCTCTCGCAGGGTCGAGGTGCGGGCGACCAGGCAGGCCGACGGCAGCCAGCCGACGGCCGCGCCGGGGCGCACCGAGCACGCTCTGGTGCCCAGGGAGAGCGAGGAGGCGGCCATGTCGTGCCGTTCGAACCACGCCGGCCGGGCCTTGTCGCTGTGCCCCCGCACCAGCGGCCCCACCAGCGCGACCCGAGGGTCCACAAGATGACCGGCCAGCTGCGCGAGCATCTCCGGGGCGGCGGCGACGTCGGAGTCGACGAAGGCGACGTAGGTCGTGGCGACCCGGGCCAGCCCGGCGTTGCGGGCGCCGGCGGGCCCCAGGTTGTCGGTCAGCGCGAGGAGGGTGGCGCCGTGGCGGCGTACGACCTCCGCGACCGCCTCCGGGTCATGGGAGGCGTCGTCGACGACGATGACGCCGAGCTCGCTCAGGGCGGCGAGGCAGCCGTCGAGGAGCTCGGGTCGGTCGTGGGCCGGGACGATGACGGTGAGCTCGGCCGGGTCGATGGGTGCCAGGCCCGCGGGATCGGCGAGGTTGCCGTCGAGCAGGCGGCGAGCGATGAGGTCGGACGTGGCATCGTGCACCTGCACCTGTCTGCCGGCCACCCGGTCGGCAGCCGTGGGCGCCAGGCGCATCGACCGCAACGGCGAGCCGCCGACCAGCGACAACCCACCATCTGCCGTGGGCAGGAGACGTACGTCATCGCGCACCCGCACCGTGAACCCAGGCGGCAGCGTCATCCGCCGAAGCCTCCGTCGGCGGAGACGACCGAGCCGTTGAGCACCGCCCCGGCACGCGAGCAGGCGTGCACGACGGTGGCCGCGACCTCGTCGGGCGCGAGCGGGCGGCGCAGGAGCTGGTGTGCTGCGAGGTCGTCCGGGCCGACGCCGTAGAGGTCGGCTGTAGCCGCGAGCATCGCGGTGTCGGTGGAGCCCGGCGAGACGGCGCACGCGGTCACGCCCGTGCCGGCCAGGTCGGCCGCCAGGCCCCTCACCAGACCGACCACGGCATGCTTCGCGGCGTTGTAGGCGGCGAGGTGGAACAGCCCTCGCGAGCCCGCTGCGGAGGCGAGCGCTACGAACCGGCAGCCGCTGGGATCGGGCCCGGCGATCATCGCGGGGACGGCGGCCGCGGCGGTGTTCCAGACCCCGGCGACGTCGATCTGCCACTGCAGGTCGAGCGAGGTGTCCTCCCACAGCGGGCGTCCACCGGCGATCACCGCCGCACCTGCGACGGCGACGTCGAGCCGGCCCCACCTCTGTTTCGCGGCATCGACCGCGGCGGTCAGCGCCGCCGGGTCCCGTACGTCACCGACAACCGTTTCGACCCAGCCGGTCGGGAGCGAGGCGACCAGGGTGTCCAGGTCGGCCTTCGTGGCCTGGGGATAGCCGGCCGGAGAGTCCTCCCCCGCGCACCAGTCGAGCGCGACGACGCGTACGCCCTCGCCCACCAGGCCGCGCACGGTGGCCGCACCGATCCCGCGCGCGGCACCGGTCACCAGCGCGACCCGTGTCGTCTCGTCACTCATCGTGCCGCCGCTCCCATCCGGAGCCGGTCATAGGCACCGACGACCATCGCCTCCAGGATGCGCTTGCCCTGCTCGGCGCTCGCTCCGGTCGGGTCGCCGAGGATCCCGTTGGCCGAGACGGCTTCGACGCCGCCCGCCCGCATCACCGGCAGCAGCGTGGCGATCGGGTGGGTGTTGCCGGGGACGGCCTGCCGCAGGCGTACCCGTTCGGGGGCGAGATGCAGCATGAGCGAGGTCTCGGTGTGGCCGGCGTGCGGATCCGCGTCCGGGACCTGACAGGGCACCCAGGACACCTCCCTCCCCTCGGCACGAAGGACCGTGACAGCGGCCGTGACCGCGTCCAGGTTCCCGCCGTGACCGTTGACCAGGACGACCCGGGAGGCCCAGGTGGTCAGCGAGCGGCCGAGCTCGACCAGGACCGAGGTCAGCACCGCGGTCCCGATCGAGATGGTCCCGGGAAACGACTGGTGCTCCCCGCTGGCCCCGATCGGCACCGCCGGAGCGACGGAGGCCCCGATGAGCGGGGCGAGCTCGTCGGCCACCGCGGTCGCGATCACCGTGTCGACGTCGAGGGGCAGGTGGGGGCCGTGCTGCTCGGTGGAGCCCACCGGCACCAGGACCGTGCCGCCCGGCACGATCTCCGGCCAGGGACGGTCGACCAGGCTCACGGCCGGTCCAGTGGTCGGCCCAGTGGTCGGCCCAGGGCGAGCTCGAAGCCGTCGGGGATCACCAGGTCCTCCGGCGTGAGGTCGTGGACGGAGGCCTTGCCCATGCCGAGGACCGCGGAGTCGAGGCCGTTGCGGAGGATGTCGAGGACGTTCTCGACACCGGCCTGGCCGTTGGCACCCAGACCCCACAGGTAGGCACGGCCGATCATCACCGCACGCGCTCCCAGGGCGAGCGCCTTGGCGACGTCGGAGCCGCGGCGTACGCCACCGTCGAGGAGCACCTCGATCTGGTCGCCCACCGCGGTGGCGATCGGGGGCAGCACCCGGATGGTGGCCGGGGTGCCGTCGAGGTTGTTGCCGCCGTGGTTGGAGACCGAGATCGCGTCCACGCCCGCGTCGACCGCGCGCAGCGCGTCGTCGACTCGGCACACGCCCTTGAGCATGAACGGCTTGCCCTGACCAGAATTGTAGGCAGTCAGGTCCTTCCACGTGCTGACCATCCAGGCCACGTCGTCCCACGACGGCGGCGGCGTGGTCATCCACTCGTAGTAGGCGCCGAAGAACGTGGGCGGCTCCCCCAGGCTGCCGTCGTCGGCGATCGGCGCCAGGTTGGGGGCGGTCAGGTCCGGGATGCCGCCGCTGCGGGCGTACGCCGCCAGCCATCTCCCCCGGCTCATCACCTGCGGCGCGAACCTGAGCATCGCGGACAGGTCGACCTTCTCCGGGATCTCCGGGCTGCCCCAGTCACGGCCCATCGAGAAGGACCAGTCCAGGGTCGCGATCAGCGCCTTAGCCCCGGCGGCATGGGCACGGCGCATCCGGCGGATCATCACCTCACGGTCACCGGTCCAGTACATCTGGAAGAACGTCGCCGAGTTGGCCGCCACGACCTCCTCGACCGACTTCGAGGCGAAGTTGGACAGCCCCATCACCGTGCCCCGAGCCGCCGCCGCCCGCGCGACCGCGACCTCACCGTCGGGGTGGACGGCCTGTACGCCGGTGGGCGAGATGATCACCGGGAACCCGATCTCCTGGCCCAGCACCGTGGTCGCCAGCTCGCGCTTGTCGTGATGGCCGGCCACATGCGGGGCCAGCCCGAGGTCGGCGAACGCCTGCTGGTTGTCCGCGATCGTCTGGCCGCGCTCCGAGCCGGCCAGCAGCGCGGCGTACACCGGCTTCGGCAGCCGCTTGCGGGCACGCTCCTGCGCCACCGCGACGGACTCGAACCACGGGTTCTGCTTCCAGGGGTTCTTCCAGGCCATGTCTGTTCTCTCGCTTCTGTTCTCAGGGTCAGTTGGGTGCGAAGCCGGCCAGCGGGGACTCGGCGCACGCACTCACCGGCGGGGCAAGATCGGCGTCCGGACGCCGACGGGAGAGCGTCAGCAGCACCGGCGCGTTACGGCTGGGGGCGCTGCGGGAGTGGTCCTGGCCGACCGCGGGAATGGTCCGGGCACCGGCCAGCGCGGTCTCGCCGTACCCCTGGACACACTCCGGGTCCGGACCGTCCAGCGGCAGACCGGTGAAGAACTTCGCGGCCATGCAACCGCCGCGGCAGGAGTCGTAGTGGGCACAGCCCGAGCAGGCGCCACCGGTCTGCGGGCTGCGGAGCTCCTGGAAGAGCGCCGAGGTCTTCCACACCGAGTCGAAGCCGCCGTCGGTGAGCAGGTTGCCGGCCAGGAACTGGTCGTGGATCGCGAACGGACAGGCATAGACGTCGCCGACGGGGTCGATCAGGCACACCACCCGGCCGGCGCCGCACAGGTTCAGCCCTGGCAGAGCGCCGCTGCCGTCCTCGGGCCCGAAGGCGGCCAGGTGGAAGAAAGAGTCGCCGGTCAGCACATTGTCACCGTTGGCCACCAGCCACTCGTAGAGCTCCCGCTGCTGCTCGGGCAGCGGATGGAGCTCGTCCCACACATCCGCACCGCGGCCCGAGGGACGCAGCCGGGTCAGCCGCAGGGTCGCACCGAACCGGTCGGCGATCGCCTTGAACTCGTCGAGCTGCCCGATGTTCTCCCGGGTGCAGACCACGCTCAGCTTGGCGTCGCGGAACCCCGCCTCGTGCAGGTTGCGCAGCGCGGTGATCGCGGTGTCGTACGACCCCGTCCCCCGCACCCGGTCGTTGACCTCGGCGGTGGCGCCGTCGAGGGAGATCTGGACGTCCACGTAGTCGCTCGCGGCCAGCCAGCGCGCCCGCTCCGGGGTCAGCCGGACGCCGTTGGTCGAGAACTTCACCCCGACGTCGTGGGCGACGGCATATTCGACCAGGTGCCAGAAGTCGGGACGTACGGTCGGCTCACCGCCGCCGATGTTCACGTAGAAGACCTGCATCCGCTGCAGCTCGTCGATCACCGCCTCGCACTGCTCCGTGCTCAGCTCACGCGGGTCGCGCCGGCCACTGCTCGACAGGCAGTGCGCACACTCCAGGTTGCACGCGTAGGTCAGCTCCCAGGTCAGGCAGATCGGCGCATCCAGGCCGAGCTCGAAGTTCTCCACCAGCTTCATCACAGGCTCCTCACACCACGGGGCGGATCATGTCGGTCTTGGCGAGGCCGGAGAGCGCAGCGACGTACGCAGCGTGCTGGCCCTCCGGGACTCCGGATGCCACAAGCGCACCGCGCACGTCCGGGTGCGACCCCAGGGCACGCACCACCGCCACCAGCTCGGGACGCTTGAGGAAGGTCAGCTTCCGGTTCCCGAAGTGGTAGGCCAGCGCTCCGAAAGGCTCCGGCCGCAGCGCCACCGACGGCGACAGCGCCCATGCGCTCTCCAGCGTGACGAGCATCAGTACACGCCGCACATGCCGTCGATCGAGACCTCCTCGATCAGCGACTCCTCGGTCAGGGCCTCGTCCACGACCTGGGTGGTCTCCTCTGGGCTCATGACAATCTCCTTCATCCTCGATGCGCCTGACGACGCGATTACGTGACACACGACACATTAATGACACCGAGGGTCAAAAATAAAGAGGTTCACCGAAACAAGCTGTTCTTTTGCCGAAGCCGTGCTGATAGATTGCGTCGGATGCCGACCAGCCCCGCCTCCGCGAAGCCGCGCGGCTCGCTCCGCGGACGCCCAGCTGCCACCACGCACGCGGAGATCGAGCAGGCCGCCTTCCAGCTCTTCGTGACCAGGGGCTTCGAGGCCACCACCCTCGACGACATCGGCGCGGCGATCGGGGTCGGCCGGCGCACCATCACCCGCTACTACCCCTCCAAGAACGACATCCCCTGGGGTCAGTTCGACCGCACGCTCGACGGCTTCCGCGAGATCCTGCGCTCCATGCCCGCCGACCTCCCGCTGCACGAGGCGGTCCACCGCGGCGTACTCGCCTTCAACGACTTCCCCGCCGACGCCAGCCCCAGCCACCGCGACCGGATGCGCCTGATCCTGACCACTCCGGCGCTCCAGGCCCACTCGGTGCTCCGCTACGCCAGCTGGCGCGAGGTCATCGCCGAGTACGTCGCCGAGCGCGTCGACGGGCGCCCCGACGATCTGCTCCCCCAGACCGTCGGCCAGGTCTCGCTCGCCCTCGCCCTGACCTCCTACCAGGCATGGCTCGCCGACGAGGACGCCTCGCTCCCCGACCTGCTCGACGCCACCATGACTCACCTGCGCGACTACCTCTCGAGCTGAGACTGCCGCTACAGCGCCGCTGCGACGGAGGTTCCCTGGGCGATCGCGCGCTTGGCGTCGAGCTCCGCGGCCAGCTCAGCACCACCGATCAGGTGCGGCGTGAGACCGGCAGTGACCAGGGCGTCGTAGAGGTCGCGCACCGACTCCTGGCCGGCGCAGACCACGACGGTGTCCGCCTCGATGGTGCGCGAGACCCCGTCGACCACGACATGCAGGCCGCGGTCGTCGATGCGCTCGTAGGAGGCCGCCGGGACCAGCCTGACCCCCGCCTGGCCGAGCACCGCTCGATGAGCCCAGCCCGAGGTCTTCCCGAGGTCCTTGCCGATCGCGGTCGCCTTGCGCTGCAGGAGGGTGACCTTCCGGGACGGCTCGTACGGCCGCGGCTCGGCGAGCCCTCCGGGCTGGGTCAGAGTGGGGTCGACGCCCCAGCGCGCCAGCCACCCGTCGAGGTCCTCCTTCGGGTCGTGGGTGAGCCAGTGGGACACGTCGACGCCGATCCCCCCGGCGCCGACCACCGCGACGCGCTCGCCCGGTGTCACTCGCCCGGCGAGTACGTCGGCATAGCTCGCCACCTTGGCGTGGTCGATTCCGGGGATCTGTGGGATCCGGGGCCTGACCCCGGTGGCGATGACGACTTCGTCGAAGCTCTCGACGTCGGCCGGCGTCGCCTCGGCCCCGAGACGTACATCGACCCCGAGCACCTCCAGACGACGGCGGAAGTAGCGCAGCGTGTCGGCGAAGTCCTCCTTGCCGGGCACCTCCATCGCCAGCCGGAACTGCCCGCCGACCTCCTGCTCACGTTCGAAGAGAGTGACCGTGAGCCCGCGCTCCGCCGCGGTCACCGCGGCGGCGAGCCCGGCAGGACCGGCCCCGACGACCGCGACCCGGCGGCGCCGTGGCGCGGGCTCGATCGTCCACACCGTCTCCTTGCAGGCGCGCGGATTCACCAGGCAGGTCGCCTCCAGACCCGAGAACCCGTGATCCAGGCAGGCCTGGTTGCACGCGATGCAGGTGTTGATCTCGTCGGCGCGGCCGGCAGCCGCCTTGGCCACGAAGTCCGGGTCGGCCAGCAACGGCCGGGCCATCGCGACGAGGTCGGCGTCGCCGTCGGCGACGATGTCCTCGGCGAGCTGCGGTGTGTTGATCCGGTTGGAAGCACACACCGGCACGTCCACCGCGGCCTTCAGCAACCGCGTGTAGCGCAGCCAGGCACCGCGCGGCACCTGGGTGATGATCGTCGGGATGCGAGCCTCGTGCCAGCCGATGCCGGTGTTGAACGCGGTCACGCCATCGGCCTCCAGCGCCTGTGCCAGCTCGATGGTCTCCTGCCAGGTTTGGCCACCGTCGACCAGGTCGAGCAGGGAGATCCGGTAGAGGACCGGGAAGTCCGGTCCCAGCTCGTTGCGGATACGGCGCACGATCTCCACCGGCAGACGCGTCCGGGCGTACGCCGAACCACCCCACTCATCGGTGCGGTCGTTGGTCCGCGGCGCGAGGAACTGGTTGATCAGGTAGCCCTCCGAGGCCATGATCTCGACCCCGTCATAACCGGCGGCCCGCGCACGCGCAGCCGCCGCGGCGAAGTCCTCCACGACCTGCCAGACCTGCTCGGTGGTCAGCGCGCGCGGCTGGAACGGGTTGATCGGGCTCTTGATCGAGGATGCACCGACACTGGCGGCGTGGCGACCGTAGCGGCCGGCATGGATGAGCTGCAGCGCGATCCGACCGCCCTCGGCGTGCACCGCGTCGGTGACCTGGCGATGGGCGTCGATCCGGTCGTCGGTCGCCATGTCGCCGGCGCCCTCTTCGAGGCGGCCCTCGGCGTTGACGGCGTAGGCGCCGGTGATGATCAACCCGGCGCCCCCGCGGGCACGCTCGGCGAAGTAACCGGCCAGCCGCGGGATGTCGTCGTCGGTGTCCTCCAGTCCGGTGTGCATCGAGCCCATCACGACGCGGTTGGGCAGCTCCAGGGTGCCGAGCCGCAACGGACTCAGCAGGTTGTCGAACGACATCTCGCTCCTCGGGTCGGCCGGCCGGCGGGACGGTCAGCGGTCAGGGTGGTCAGGGCCGCCTCCAGGAAGGGCACGACCGCGGATCCCGCGGTGTCGTTGCCGCCTTCCGGTGCACCCTCGGCCCGCCAGCGGTAGTCGATGCCGGCGGCGATGACGGCGATCTTGTAGTAGGCCAGCCCCAGATGGACAGGCCAGTTCTCGAGCTCGACCCCGCCGGCTCGCTCATAGCGCCGGGCAAGGGCAGCCGGGTCATCGAGTCGCGGACTGGTCCACGCGGTCCGGAAGCCCAGGACCCGGTCGAAGGCGGCGTGTCGGTAGGCGCACATGGTGGCCACGTCGGCGATCGGGTCGCCGATCGTGGAGAGCTCCCAGTCCACGACCGCCGCGACTCGTGGCGCGCTTCCGGTGAGGTCCAGCAGGGCGTTGTCGATGCGGTAGTCGCCGTGGACGATCGAGGTGTGCCGCTGCTCGGGAATCTGCTCCTCGAGAAGCCTGCGCGCCGCAGTCGCGTCATCGCGCACGTGGGCGTCGCTCGGCGCGACCAGCTCCCACTGGCCCGACCACCGGGTGATCTGACGACGCACGTACGCATCGGGCCGGCCAAAACGCTCCAGCCCGACCGCGACATGGTCGACCCGGTGCAGCGCCGCCAGCGTCTCGACCAGGGCACCGGAGATGCCGTCGATGACGCCCTGATCCAGAGCGTCGAGCTGGTCACGGGACTGGACGGTCACGCCGTCGACGAACTCCCACACCGAGAAGGGTCCGCCCAGGATCGTCTCGTCCTCACAGAAGACCACCGGCGCCGCGACCGGTACGTCGGTGGCTGCCAACCCGTCGGTGACACGGAACTCACGCCCCACATCGTGCGCCGACGGGGTGCGGCCGTGCCGGGGAGGCGTGCGCAGCACCCAGCGGCGTACGCCGTCGTGGAGGAGCACCGTGAGGTTGGAGCGGCCACCGGAGATCAGGCTGCCATCCAGCCCAGGACCGACCTCGGCGCCGGCGGCCAGCATCCGCTCGCGCACCGCGGCCAGCTCGATCTCGGCGAGCACCCCTCTCATGAGGCGTCTCCCGCGATCCGGCGCACGGCGCGGCGGGCGATCGACCAGCGGTGCACCTCGGAGGGCCCGTCATAGATCCGGAACGGGCGAAGCTCACGGGCGATCCGGGCCACCGGCAGGTCACGGGAGACTCCCAGGCCGCCGCACATCTGCACCGCGCGGTCCGCGACCCGGCAGAGCGCCTCGGCAGCGAAGGTCTTGGCGATCGAGGTCGACTCCGACGCTCGGCCGCCGTCGTCGAGCTCGCGGCAGGCGGCCAGGAGCAGCGCCCTCGTCGCGGCCAGGTCGATCTCGTTGTCGGCGACCATCTGCTGCACCATCCCCTGCTCGGCGAGCCGGGATCCGAACGCCCGGCGCCCGGCGACGTGGCGTACGGCTGTCTCATGGGAACGGGCGGCGGCGCCGGTCCAGCGCATCACATGGGTCATCCGAGCCGGGCCGAGGCGTACCTGCGCGTAGCGGAACCCTTCGTCGACCTCGCCCAGGACCGCGTCCTCGCCCACCTCGACATCGGTGTAGGTGATCTCGCAGTGCCCGCCCAGCATCGAGCGGTCCTGCGTGCCGACATGACGTACCAGTTCGACGCCGGGAGCGTCCGCGGGCACCAGGAACATCGTCGCTCCACCCGCACCACCGGGCTCGCCGGACGTACGCGCCATGACGATGTGGAACGCAGCGCCGTCGGCACCGGTGATGAACCACTTGTGACCGTTGAGCAACCATCCCGACGAGGTCGGCTCCGCCCGGCTCACCAACGCCGACGGATCCGCCCCAGCCCCCGGAGACGGCTCGGTCATCGCGAACGCAGAACGCACCTCGCCACGTGCCAGGGGCGCCAGGAACCGCTCCCGCTGCCTCGCGTCAGCGACGTGGGCGAGCAGATGGATGTTGCCCTCGTCGGGCGCGTTGATGTTGAGAGCCATCGGACCGAACAGCCCCCTCCCCGCAGCCTCGAAGACCGGCGCGCGGTCGACCATCCCCAGACCGAGGCCGTCGTGGCCGACCGGCGCATGCGGGGCGAAGACCCCTGCCGCGCGGGCTTCGGCCTGCAACCGGACACGCAACGCCTCCCCGCCCGCGGCCTCGACGTCACCGTCGTACTCGTCCTCCACCGGGAGGACATGGGTCTCGACCAGCCTCCGGGTCGCCTCCGCGATCGCGGCAACATCAGTCATCGCATGCTCCTTGTCTGAATCCGTCTGTCTGGCGCAAGGCGTCTCAGTCCTGGTCCGCACGCAGGCCGAGAAAGAGGGCGCGGGCGTCGGCGCAGAGGATCCCGTCGTCCCAGATCTCCCCGACCAGGTATCGCTTGCGACCGGACTCCTCCTCGAAGCGGGCCCGTACGGTGAGCGGCTTGCCGATCTGCGTGACCGCCCGGTAGTTCACCGTCAGGCTGGCGGTGCGGCCCGGTGGTCGCGAGGACGTGTCGGAGAGACGCCCGAGCACCTCGTCGAAGAGGAGCGCGATCGCTCCTCCGTGGACCGCTCCGTTGCCGCCGAGGAAGTAGCGTCCGAAGGTGACGGTTCCCTCGACGCTGTCCGGGCCGCGAGCGGTGAGCACGAAGGCGGGGGCCATCACCTGGCCGCGGCCGTGCAGGTCTACGCGGTGGCCGAACGCCTGTAGCACCTCAGGCACCTGGTCCTGTCTCAACTGTGCCGACCAGTGCTCGACCTGCCGGGTGAGCGCGATGGCACGTTCCTGCTCCGGCAGCGATCCTGCGACCTCGTCCAGGAGTTCGCGCAGCGCCTCGATGAGTGGTCCCCACGCAGCGCCGCCCGGCAGCTCGTCCGGCTCTGTCTCGAGCTCGGCCGCGGTGAACGACTCCGGTACACCGATGCGAGTCTCCCAGGCTTCGGCGTGACCGGTCGCCGTGCCGTCAGCGTGACCGTCCACCTCAGCGAGGCGCCATCCGGATCGCTCCGTCCAACCGGATCACCTCGCCGTTGAGCATCGGGTTCTCGACGATGTGCGCGACCAGGCCGGCGTACTCCTCGGGTTTGCCGAGCCTGCTGGGGTGAGGCACCTGGGCTCCCAGGGAGTCGATGGCCTCCTCCGGCAGCGCGTTGAACAGCGGTGTGCGGAACAGGCCCGGCGCGATGGTGTTGACCCGGATCCGGTGGCTGGCCAGGTCGCGGGCGATCGGCAGGGTCATCCCGACGATGCCACCCTTGGAGGCCGAGTACGCCGTCTGGCCGATCTGACCGTCGAAGGCAGCGACCGAGGCGGTGTTGACGATCACCCCGCGCTCCTCGCCGTCGATCTCCGTGTTGGCCACCATCGCGGCCGCCGCGAGCCGGAGGACGTTGAAGGTGCCGATCAGGTTGACGCCGATCACCTTGGCGAAGTCGGGCAGCGGGAACGCCGAACCGTCCTTCCCCACGACTCTGATCGCGTTGCCGATGCCCGCGCAGTTCACGGTCACCGCCAACGGTGCCTGCGCGACGGCCGTGTCGACGGCAGCCTGCACCTGCTCCTCGTCGGTGACGTCGGCCGCCACGAAGACGGCGTGCTCACCGAGATCGGCGGCGACCTGCTTGCCCTCGCTGCCGGGTAGGTCGAGGATCACGACTCGTGCCCCTGCGGAGTGGAGCCGCAGTACGGTGGCGAGGCCGAGGCCGGAGGCTCCGCCCGTGACGAGGGCAGACTTGCCGGTGATGTTCATGCTGGTCCTTCCGGGGATGTGGGTGGTCAGAGACGCTCGATGATGGTCGCGTTGGCCATCCCGCCGCCCTCGCACATGGTCTGCAGGCCGTACCGCCCGCCGGTCTCCTCGAGGTGGTTGATGAGGGTGGTCATCAGGCGAGTGCCCGAACCGCCCAGCGGATGGCCGAGGGCGATGGCACCGCCCCTCGGGTTGAGTCGCACCGGATCGGCGTTGAACTCCTGTGCCCACGCCATCGGGACCGGCGCGAAGGCCTCGTTCACCTCGTACGCGTCGATGTCGTCGATGCTCAGGCCCGACTTCTTCAGCGCCTTGTGGGTGGCCGGGATGGGGCCGGTGAGCATGATCTCGGGGTCGGACCCGGTGACCGCGAAGGTGTGGAAGCGGGCTCTCGGGGTCAGGCCGAGCTCGGCGGCCTTCTCCTCGCTCATGATCAGCGCCGCCGAGGCGCCGTCGGTCAGCGGCGAGGAGTTGCCCGGCGTGATGTGCCAGCCGATCTCGGGATAGCGGGACGCCATCTCCTCGGTGTAGAACGACGGCTTGAGCCCGCCGAGCCCTTCCGCGGTCGTAGCGGGCCGGACGGTCTCGTCGACGACGTGGCTGCTGCCATCGGGCAGGGTCACGGGGACGATCTCGGGGCCGAAGCTGCCGGAGAGGGCGGTCGTGGCGGCACGGCGATGCGACTCGGCGGAGTAGGCATCGATCCGGTCGCGGTCGAGCTTCCAGCGCGCGGCCACCAGCTCGGCACCGATGCCCTGGTTCGGCAGGCTCGGGAAGCGGGCGGCGAGGGGCCCGAAGGGGTCGCCCGTGCCGACCGAGCTGCCCATCGGCGCCCGGCTCATCGACTCCACCCCGCCGGCGATGACGATGTCGTACGCGCCGGCGATCACGCCCTGGGCGGCGAAGTGCGCGGCCTGCTGGGACGAGCCGCACTGCCTGTCGATCGTCGTCCCCGGGACCTCCACCGGCAGT
The DNA here is from genome assembly GCF_042788075.1 of Nocardioides sp. YIM B13467. Taxonomy (NCBI): domain Bacteria; kingdom Bacillati; phylum Actinomycetota; class Actinomycetes; order Propionibacteriales; family Nocardioidaceae; genus Nocardioides; species Nocardioides sp. YIM B13467. The sequence continues at coordinate 2,237,455 of NZ_JBHZPJ010000046.1, read as the reverse complement.
CCCGCAGCGAGCAGGGCCGTACGGGTGATGTTGAGGGCCTGGTCGCCGTACTGGACCACGCAGCCACCGATGACGTCCTCGATCAGCGCCGGGTCGAGGTCGTTGCGCTCGACCAGGGCACGGATGACCGTAGCGAAGAGATCGGCGGGGTGGACGCCGGAGAGCGCGCCCCCCGGCTTCCCCTTGCCCGAGGCTGTCCTGGCGATGTCGACGATCACGGCGTTGGTCATAGGGGCTCCTGACGTTCACGACTATGGGGTCGCGATCACACTAAACCTTTCGTCATTAGGTTTACAAGAGTGTAACCAGCAAAACGCGCAGGCGTCGCCGCCGAGTCGGCCAAGACGTGCGAGAATCTAAAGCGATGCGGTTATCGGACGCCGCAGGACAGAGGAGGGCACCATGGCACGACCGAGCACACCGCTGATCAGCCGAGGAGCGACCATCAAGGCCGCCTTGGAGATCATCGACGGAGACGGCATCGATGCCCTGAGCCTGCCGCGGCTGGCCCGCGAGCTCAACGTCAAGGCGCCGTCGCTCTATCACCACTTCAGCGACAAGGACGAGATCCTCGCGGCAGTGGCCCACGCGATCGTCGCCAAGACCCCCCTCCCCCGAAAGCCGTCACAGAACGACTGGGCGGAGTGGTTCACACAGCTCGCCCTGAACTTCAGGTCGTCGGTGCTGCGCCACCGCAACGCCGCCCCGATCCTGCTCCGGTTCATGCCGCGCGACCTGCTCACCGAGATGTACGAGCAGGCAGCCATCTATCTGAGCGAGTGCGGGGTGCCGGTCGAGCTCCACGTGCAGATCCTCGACGGCCTGGAGAAGGTCTCGCTCGGCGCCGCGATCGCGGAGGCGATGCGGCCGCCGTCGCGCGCTCGCGTCCGGTTCGAGCACGCCGACCCCGAGCGCTTCCCGGCCCTGACAGCCGCCGGCGCAGCGAACCAGCTCAACACCAAGCAGATCTTCGAGCACACCGTACGCAGCTACCTCCTCGGCGTCGCCCACTTCGGCTCGATCGACGCCGGCACCGGAACCGATGCCCCCGCATCGGACGCCGACCTCGCCAGGACCGCCTGACCCAGCACCACGGCCCACCCCCTGGCGGAGACGTGCGTCTTCCAATAACCTACTGACGATAGGTTTACTGGAAGGGGATGGACATGGAGAGCGACCTGTTCGAAACGGACCACGAAGAGTTCCGGGAGGTCGTCCGGGAGTTCGTCTCCCGGGAGGTCGAGCCGAACCTCGAGCGGTGGGACGAGCAGCGGGAGATCGACCGGGACACGTGGCTGGCTGCCGGCCGTCAGGGCCTCCTCGGTCTGGCCGTGCCCGAGGAGTTCGGCGGTCCGGCCGAGACGGACTACCGCTACCGGATGATCCTGCAGCTCGAGATCGCCCGAGTGGGTGCCAGCTCGCTGCAGTCGGGCTTCTCGACCAACGACGACATCGTGCTCAACTATCTGCTGCGGCACGCGACGCCGGAGCAGGCCAAGCGCTGGCTGCCGGGGTTCGTGACCGGCGAGACCATCGGTGCGATCGCCATGACGGAACCGGGGGCGGGCAGTGATCTGCGCGGGATCACGACCAGCGCCGTACCCGACGGCGATGGCTGGCTGATCAACGGCTCGAAGACGTTCATCACCTCCGGCATCCTGGCCGACCTGGTCATCGTCTTCGCCCGCACCGGCGACTCGTTCAGCCTCTTCGTAGTCGAGGACGGCACGCCCGGCTTCACTCGTGGTCGCAAGCTCGACAAGGTCGGGCTGCGTGCCCAGGACACCGCCGAGCTCTCCTTCGACCAGGTGCACGTGCCCGCGGACAACCTGCTCGGCGAGGTGGGTCAGGGACTGGCGTACCTGAAGCAGAGCCTGCCGTTGGAGCGTCTCGGCATCGCCATCGCCGGGCAGGCCTCGGCCGAGGCCGTGCTGGGCTGGACGGTGGACTACGTCAAGGAGCGGACCGCCTTCGGCCGTCGGATCGCCGACTTCCAGGTACCCGCGCACAAGCTGGCACACCTGCGCACCGCGGTCGAGGTCTCCCGGGCCTACATCGATCGATGCGTACGCGAGTGGAACGCCGGCACGCTGTCGCCGGTCGATGCCGCGAAGGCCAAGGCATGGGCCACGGACCTGCAGCACGAGGTCATCGACGTCGGCGTGCAGCTGCACGGCGGCTACGGCTACATGCTGGAGTACCCGGTCGCGAGGGCGTACATCGATGCACGCGTGCAGCGGATCTACGGGGGCGCGAACGAGATCATGACCGACATCGTCGCCAAGGACCTGCTGCGCTGAAAACCGCTGCTGGTCGAGCCGCCGGATCTCCGGGGCTCGACCAGCAGAGTCGGTCAGCGGCGGTAGATGGACTTCGCGACCAGGTAGGGCTCGAGGCCCTCGGGGCCGAGCTCGCGGCCCAGGCCGCTGGAGCGGACACCGCCGAACGGCGCGTTGATGTGGAGCTCGTAGTGGTTCACACCGACGGTGCCGCTGCTGATCCGTCGAGCCAGGGCCAGGCCGTGCTCGTCGTCCGCGCTCCACACGACTCCGCCGAGCCCGTAGTCGGAGGCGTTGGCCAGCGCGACGGCCTCGTCCTCGTCCGTGTACGGCGTGATCACCAGCACGGGCCCGAAGATCTCCTCCTGGGCGATGGCGCAGTCGTTGTCGACGTCGGCGAAGACCGTCGGCTCGACGAACCAGCCCGGACGGTCGGGGACGCCCCCACCGACGGTGAGGCGCCCGAGGTCACGGCCCTGCTGGATGTATCCGGTCACCCGTTGCTGCTGGGCCCGTGACACCAGCGGGCCGATCTGGGTCGCCCGGTCCAGCGGGTCGCCGATCTTCAGCGCGCGCACCGTCTCGGTGATCGCATCGACCACCTCGGCGTATCTGTTGCGCGGGGCGAGCACCCGAGTCGCGGCGTGGCAGGTCTGGCCGTTGTTCGGGAGCGAGACCTCCAACAGCTTCGAGGTCACCAGCCCGAGGTCGGCGTCCTCGGCGACGAGCGAGACCGACTTGCCGCCGAGCTCGAGCGTGGCCGGGCGCAGCAGCCGACCGGCGGTCGCGCCGATCACCCGCCCGGCACCGGTCGAGCCGGTGAAGGCGACCTTGTCGACGCCGGGATGCTCGACCAGGTGGGCGCCGGCATCGCGGTCGCCCGGGATAACGTTGAGCACGCCGGGCGGCAGCCCGACCTCCTCCGCGACGTCTGCGAAGACGAAAGCGTCCAGGGCGGTCTCGGGCGCCGGCTTGAGCACCACCGTGCATCCGGCCGCGAGCGCTGGGGCGATCTTCATCACCGCGAGCGGTTGCGGATAGTTCCACGGAGTCACCGCGGCGACCACGCCGACCGGCTCGCGCACCACCAGGGTGTCGCCGCCGGTCGGGCTCCGGCGGCTCTCCTCGAGGCTCAGCGACGCTGCCAGCTCGGCGTAGTAGCCGGTGATGAATCCCGGGGCGATGCCGTTGACGACGTGAGAGAGGGCGATCGGCATGCCGTTCTCCCGGCTGACCAGGCCGGCGGTCTCCTTGCGGCGGGCACCGAGAGCGGCGGCGAAGGCGCCGAGCATCTGGGCGCGCTCGGCCTGCGTCATCCTGCTCCAGGGACCGGCCAGCGCGGCCCGAGCCGCGGCGACGGCGGCGTCGACGTCCTCCGCGGTGGCGAGCGCCGTGGTCGCGAAGGGTTCGCCCGTCGCGGCCTCGATCACCTCGTAGGTCGTCCCCTTCGCCGGATCGATCCACTCTCCGTCGACGAAGAGTCGGGTGCGGTCATACATCATTGGGCTCCTTCTCAGAGGGTCTGTTCGCTGCCGAGGAGGACCGAGCTGACCAAGGGCGCCATCGGTCCGCCGATGAACAGCGAGGTGTCGGCTCGATCGACCTGATTGGTCGAGGTGCCGCGGATCTGGCGGACTGCCTCCACGGCCAGGCCCATGCCGTTGACGAACGAGTCGGCGATGTTGCCGCCCGAGGTGTTCACCGGCAGCCGGCCGCCCGGGGCGGTGAGGTTCTCGACGGTCATCACCTCGGCAGCCGCCGGGCCGGGCGGGCAGAGTCCGTGGTCGATGAGGGAGGCGACCGCGGGGCCGCTGAAGTTCTCGTAGACCTGGACGACGTCAACCTCGGCCGGCTTCACCCGAGCCTCTGCCCACAGTCGCGAGGCGACTCCCGAACCGGAGGCTGAGTCGGCGAAGCCCGCCGAGGTGTACGGCTCGTCGTTCTCGTTCAGCGCGGAGTATCCGCCTGGTGCCCCCTGGGCGGTACCGAGGACGTACGCCGCTGGACGCCCCATCGCGCGGGCGCGCTCTGCCGAGACCACGATCAGGGCGACCGCGCCGTCGTTCTCACGCGAGCAGTCGAAGAGGTGGAAGGGCTCGACGATGAAGGGCGAGGCGTCGTAGCCGGCCTCGTCCAGGGGTTTGCCATATCCGGCGGCGCCGGGGTTGCGCTGGGCGTGGTGGTAGGCGGCCAGGACGAGGTTGCGCATNGCCGCCGCGGCCCGCGGCACCATCATCGGGCTGTCCAACTTCGCCTCGAGGTCGGTGGAGGAGGTGACGGCGACCGGCGCGACCACGTTCTTCCAGATGTACTGGACCGGCGACCGCGACACGATCGTCCAGCGCATGCAGCGGGCGCACGCCGCCGGCGCCCAGGGCCTGATCGCCACGCTCGACTGGTCCTTCTCGATCGGCCGCGACTGGGGCAGTCCCGAGATCCCGGAGAAGGTCGACCTGCGCACGATGATGCGGCTGGCGCCGCAGGTGGCGGCCCGGCCCCGGTGGGCGTGGCAGTTCGGGCGTACCGGCTCCTTCCCCGACCTCACCGCCCCGAACCTCGCCCCGCCGGGCGGCAGCGCGCCGACGTTCTTTGGTGCCTACTACGAGTGGATGACCACTCCGCCGCCGACCTGGGAGGACGTCGCCTGGATGCGTGAGCAGTGGCACCAGATCAGCGGCACCCCGTTCGTGCTGAAGGGCGTGTGCCGGGTCGACGACGCGCTCCGCGCGGTCGATGCCGGGGTTGCTGGCATCTCGGTGTCCAACCACGGCGGGAACAACCTCGACGGCACCCCGGCAGCCATCCGGATGGTCAAGCCGATCGCCGACCGCGTCGGCGACCAGGTCGACGTGGTGATGGACGGAGGCGTACGCCGCGGCTCCGACGTCGTCAAGGCGCTCGCGCTCGGGGCGAAGGCGGTGCTGATCGGCCGGGCCTATCTGTGGGGTCTGGCCGCCAACGGCCAGGCCGGGGTCGAGAACGTCCTCGACGTGCTCAGCGGTGGCATCGACTCGGCGCTGCGGGGGCTCGCGGTCGGGTCGGTCACCGAGCTGAGCCCGGAACACCTGATCGTCCCGGACGGCTTCCATGTCAGCACTCGGTGACGCCACCTGGCCGCAGGCGGGTAGGGGCACCGTCCTGCTGGTGCCCGTCGGCTCGCTGGAGCAGCACGGACCGCATCTGCCCTTCGACACCGACACCACCATCGCGACGGCGGTCACGCAGGGGGTGGCCGAACGGCTCGCGGAGCAGGGCGTCCAGAGCTGGACGGCGCCGCCGATAGCGATCGGCTCCAGCGGCGAGCGCCAGTCCTTCCCCGGAACGGTGTCGATCGGGAGCGATGCGCTCCATCTGGTCATCGTCGAGCTCGTCCGTTCGGCCCGCACCTGGGCCGAACGGGTCGTGCTCGTCAACGGCCACGGCGGCAACGCCGCGGCGCTGACCAGCGCGGTCAACCAGCTCGCCTTCGAGCGGCAGTCGGCGTGCTGGCTGCCGTGCCGCACCGAGGAGTTCGACCTGCACGCGGGCCGCACGGAGACGTCCCTGATGCTGCACCTGCGGCCCGAGGCCGTACGCATGGACCTGGCCGAGCCCGGCGACACCCGGCCGCTCGCGGAGATCCTCCCGGCCATGCGGGCGGGCGGGGTCGCGGCGGTCTCCGCCAACGGCGTCCTCGGCGACCCGACCGGGGCCACCGCGGCGCAGGGAGCGGATGCGCTCACCACGATGATCGAGCAGACCACGATGGACGTGCTGGCTCCCGGCGGCGTGGCAGTGGGGTGAGATTCCCGATCGGCTTCCGGGTCCGAGTCCGGGAGGACGTACGCCGCATCGACCGGCGGCTGCTGGTCGGTGGCTCGCCGCTGCGTGCCGTCCGGCTCACCGACGCCGCGCTGGCCCGTCTCGACGACGGCGAGATCACGGTGGTCGACGCGGCCACCGAGGCGCTCGCGGCCAGGCTCGTCGGCGGCAACCTGGCCGATCCCGTGCTCAGCGGCCTCGGGGTGGACCCGGCCGAGGTCACCGTCGTCATCCCCGTACGCGACAGACCCGACCAGCTCGACCGTGCCCTGCGCCCGCTGGCCGGTCTCGGCCGCATCGTCGTCGACGACGACTCCCATGATCCCGACGCGGTCGAGAAGGTCGCGCGCCGCCATGGGGCGCACGTCATCCGGCTCCCGCATAACCTCGGCCCCGCCGGCGCTCGCAACGCCGGCCTGCGGGCCGTCCGCACCCCGTACGTCGCCTTCGTCGACTCCGACGTCACCGTCGAGGCGAGCACCCTCCTGGCACTCTCCCGCCACTTCGCCGACAGCCGAGTCGCGCTGGTGGCGCCGCTGGTCCGCAGCCGTGCCCGCAGCCGGGCGCCACGCTGGTTCGAGCGCTTCGACGAGGACGACTCCTCGCTCGCGCTCGGCACCCGTGCCTGCGTCGTACGCCCCGGCGCCGCCGTGGGCTGGCTGCCCAGCGCCTGCCTGGTCGGACGTACGTCCCGCCTCGGGGCGGGCTTCGAGGAGTCGATGCGGGTGGGCGAGGACGTCGACCTGGTGTGGCGGCTGGTCGAGGCCGGCGAGGTCGTCCGCTACGACCCCGACCAGGTGGCCTGGCACGACACCCGCACCACGATCCGCGGCTGGCTGGGCCGCAAGTACCTCTACGGGACCGGCGGGGCCGACCTCGCCGCACGCCACGGCCGCAAGGGCGCGCCGGCGGTGATGACCGCGAGCATGGCGGCCACCGCGGCCGCGCTGATGGTGCACCGCCGGTGGTCCCTCCCGGTCGCCGCCGCCGGGATCGCCTACGGGGTCCTCTCGCTGCGACGACGGCTGCCGGAGACCCCCGGACGGGACCGGCTCGCGGTCCAGCTCTGCGCCCAGGGCCTCGGCTGGACCGTCCGGCAGGAGGCCGCGCTGCTGTTGCGCCACTGGTGGCCGCTGACCGTGCTCCTCGCCCCGCACAGCAGGCTCCTGCGGCGTGCTCTCGCCGCCTCGCTGCTCGTCGACGTGGTCGTCGCCCAGGTCGACAACCCCGGCACGAGATACCGGCCGCTGGCCCGGCGCCTCGACGACATGGCGTACGGCGCGGGGCTGTGGGCGGGTGCGATCAGAGCACGTTCGATCACCTGTCTGCTGCCGCGTCGACCCGGCCAGAAGACCGGCCAGAAGACCGGCCAGGGAGGCACCTCTCCCAACGGGTAGGTAGGCCCCTCCCGGGGTGGCCTGTTTCCCGTTCCTCGCCTGTTCGCGGCTCGCTCGGCGTACCTAATGTGCTGAGCGTCACACACCAACGGAGGTTTGCCATGCAGGTCGACGAACTACTCAAGCCCTTCCCCATCAAGGAGTTCCACCCGTTCCCTCGAGCCCTCATGGGGCCCGGCGCTCACGAGATGATCGGGCCCGAGGCTCTGAAGATGGGCTTCCGCAAGACCCTCGTGATGACGTCCGGCCTCCGCGGCACGGACATCGTCACCAAGATCGTCGAGTCGATGAAGTACCACGGCCTCGAGGTCGTCGTGTACGACAAGGTCGAGTCCAACCCCAAGGACTACAACGTCATGGACTCGGTGAAGCTCTACCAGGAGAACGAGTGCGACTCGTTCGTCTCCATCGGCGGCGGCTCGTCGCACGACGCCTGCAAGGGCGCGCGCATCTCGGTCGCCCACGACGGCCGTAACGTCAACGAGTTCGAGGGCTTCAACATGTCCGAGAACCCGAAGAACCCGCCGCACATCGCCGTCTCGACGACGGCCGGCACCGGTTCCGAGACGTCCTGGGCGTACGTCATCACCGACACCACCACGGACCCGGACAACCCGCACAAGTACGTCGCCTTCGACGACGCCTCGGTGGCCAGCCTGGCGATCGACGACCCGGTGCTCTACTTCGACTGCCCGGTCGACTACACCGCGCAGTGCGGCTTCGACGTCCTGGCGCACGCCAGCGAGCCGTACGTCTCCCGGATCAACTTCCAGCCCTCGCTCGGCAACGCGCTGCACGCGATCAAGCTGACCTCGGAGAACCTGCGGCAGGCGGTCTGGAACGGTCAGGACCTCGGCGGCCGCGAGGGGATGATGTACGCCCAGTACATCGCCGCTCAGGCGTTCAACTCCGGCGGCCTCGGCATCATCCACTCGATCAGCCACGCCATCAGTGCGTTCTACGACACCCACCACGGCCTCAACAACGCGATCGCGCTGCCGCGGGTGTGGGCGTTCAACATGCCCACGCACTACAAGCGGTTCGCCGACATCGCCCGCGCGATGGGTGTCGACACCCACGGCATGACCGACGTGCAGGCCGCCGACGCGGCGCTCGCCGCGGCCATCCGGCTGCTGCGCGACGTCGGCATCACCGAGCGGTTCGTCGACGTCAAGCAGGACACGTACTCGAAGAACCGGCTCGGCCAGGGGCCGACCGCGTACTACGAGAACGCCAAGGAGATCGTCGGCGACGACACGGACGTCGACCGGATCACCAACCACGTCCTGGGTGACGCCTGCACGCCGGGCAACGCCAAGGAGTGCACGTTCGAGACCGTACGTCCGGTGGTCGACCACTGCCTCAACGGCGACCTGGACGACCTGCTCGGCTGATCGTCCCTGCCGATCGATCCGTGGCGGGTCCGGCCCGCTGAGAACACCAGCCGGACCAGCCACCTCGCCCCATCCACCACCTCGAGGAGTGCACGTGTCGACCACCACCGAACCGATCCAGGGCTTCACCGACGTCGAGAACACCCGCGCCCAATTGGCGACGTGCGGCTACCTCGCCGACGACCGGCTCGCCACCACGGTGTTCCTGCAGACGCGGCTGGAGAAGCCGGTCCTGCTCGAGGGCCCGGCGGGAGTCGGCAAGACCCAGCTGGCCGAGAGCCTGGCCGCCGCGACCGGACGGCGCCTGATCCGGCTGCAGTGCTACGAGGGCCAGGACGAGACCAAGGCGCTCTACGAGTGGGACTACGGCAAGCAGCTCCTCTACACCCAGATCCTGCGCGAGAAGATCGGCCAGGTCGTCGAGGACGCCGCCGACCTGAACGAGGCCGTCGAGAGGATCGCCAAGCAGGACTCGGTGTTCTTCTCGCAGCGGTTCCTGGCCGCGCGGCCGCTGCTCGAGGCGATCGACTCCGACACCCCGGTGGTCCTGCTCATCGACGAGGTCGACCGGGCCGACGAGGCCCTGGAGGCGGTGCTGCTCGAGCTGCTCGCCGAGTTTCAGATCTCCATCCCCGAGATCGGCACCGTGACCGCCAGGACGATGCCGTACGTCGTCCTGACCTCGAACAACACCCGCGACCTCTCCGCCGCGCTCAAGCGCCGGTGCCTGCACCTCTTCCTCGACTACCCCGACGCACCCCGTGAGCTGGAGATCATCCGGTCCAAGGAGACCGGGCTCGCCGACTCCCTCGCCGCGCGACTGGTCGACATCGTCCGGGGCATCCGCGAGCTGGAGCTGCGCAAGGCACCCAGCATCTCCGAGACCGTCGACTGGGCCCGGACGCTGGCGGTGCTCGGCGTCGAGGAGCTCACCGCCGACGTGCTCTCGACGACCCTCAACGTCGTGGTGAAGTACGAGCGCGACCTGAAGCGGGTGATGGAGGCCCTGCCGCGGCTGGTCGACCCGAACGCGGAGGTGCCCGACCACCTGCACGGCCATGGACACGGGCATGGCCACGGTCACGGCCACTCCCACGCTCCGTCCACCGAGGATCACGACGACGTCGACGGCCGCGCCGAGCGCAAGGCGAAGGACCAGCCCGGTCGGCACAACGCGGGCTACTACGGCGGGGCCGGCGGCACCGGGCCGCGTACGGCACCTGCGGTGTCCACGAGTCAGGGGACCCGGGCGTTCCCGTCGACCCGCAAGCGTCCGGTCTGAGGCGGGAGCGAGGCCCGACATGGAGACCGCACTGCACCGCTTCATCCGGCTGCTCCGGCTCTACGGCGTACGCGTGAGCACCGCCGAGGTGATCGACGCGATGCACGCGGTCGCCCAGCCCGGGGTGCTCGAGCAGCGCCACCTGCTCCACGCCGCGCTGACCGCGAGCCTGGTCAAGGACCGTCGCGACCTGGACACGTTCGACCTGGTCTTCGACCGGTTCTTCGGGCTGCGCCCGGTCGTCGAGGAGGAGGACGAGCACGGGCACACCCACGACGACCTCTCCGACGACGGGCGGCTGACCGACTTCACGCTCTCCGAGGAGCCGGGCGAGGTGCCGGAGGACGGGCACAGCCACGGCAAGCCGGACGACATCAAGGAGTACTTCAAGCCCGAGGACATGGCGCAGCGCTACAACCTCCACCAGGAGGCCAACAAGATCGACATCGCCGCGCTCACCGACGAGATCGTCCTCTCCAACGACCCCAAGTCCAGCCCCGGGGAGGCCGCGCGGGTCCAGCTCTCGACCAGCCGGATGCACAACCCCGGCAACCCGGGCGAGCTGATCCGGGACGTCGGGATGCAGCTCGACACCGAGCTGTCCGTGCAGGAGGAGATCGCGCTGCTGAGCTGGCTCGAGGAGCGTGAGCCCGACGGCGGCATCGACGACGACGATGACCTCGCCGAGCTGCGCAAGGCGCTGGCCCCGTGGCTGGCGACGCTTCCCGAGCGGATCCGGGACCACCTCGAGCGGCTGATGAGCATGGAGCGCGAGATCGAGTCGCGCGAGATCCAGGCGGCGCAGGCCGAGACCGTGGCCGAGCACGACCGCGCCGCGCTGGAGGAATCGTTGCGACGACTGCTGAGGAAGCTCCACGGAGCCCCGCGCCCGCGGCGTACGGTCGCCGCCCGCGGCATCGTCGACGGCCGGCGGACGATGCGCACCAACATGAAGTACGACGGGGTGCCGTTCCGGCCGGTGACCGTCGCCAAGGCGCACGACCGGCCCCGACTGCTCGTCCTCTGCGACGTCTCCCTGTCCGTACGCTCCACCGCCCGCTTCACGCTGCACCTGCTGCACAGCCTGCAGTCGGTCGCCACGTCCGTCCGGTCGTTCGCGTTCGTGAAGGACCTGGTGGAGATCACCGATCTCTTCGCCGAGCACCGGATCGAGGACGCGCTGTCGCTGGTGCTGGCGGGCCTGCCGGCCGGCGGGGTGCTCGACGTGGACGCGGACTCGAACTACGGCGCCTGCTTCGAGCAGTTCCTCGAGCAGTTCGGTTCGGCCGTGAACCGGCGGACCACGCTGGTGATCCTCGGCGACGGCCGTGGCAACGGCAAGGATCCCGGCTTCACCGCCTTCGAGGAGCTCACCCGGCGCGCCCGGTCGACGATCTGGCTCACCCCCGAGCCGCGCTACTCGTGGGCGCTCGGTGGCTGTGACCTGCCGGAGTACGCGGAGTGGTGCGACAAGGTCCAGGTCGTACGCAACCTGCGCGGGCTGGACAACGTCACCCAGACGATGTCGGTCGGCCGATGACCACGCCGCCCGGCGAGCTGGACGTGATCGACGCGCTTCGACCCGGTCCCGAGGCCGGGGTCTACCGCGACGAGCTCGTCAGCGTCCGGGCCTGGCACGGCCCGCGCCCGCGGCGGCATCTCGGCACGATCCGCACCCGCCACTTCGACGTGCACCGCGAGGGCCACCAGGTCCATCTGATCCACTGCCTGCGTACGGACCAGATCGACGACGACCTCTCCGGTCTGCTGGCCGAGGAGCTGTTCCAGCCCGGTTGGCTGCGAGGCCCCGACCTCTTCGAGCGGCTCTTCACCGGTGTCGTGGTCAGCAGCGCTCCGGACCCGGAGCAGGCGTGGGCGGCGTTCTACCGCAACACGCTGCGCCGCGTGGAGCAGGCGCTGCACCGGCCCGGTCCCGCCGCTCCTGCTCACGGAACCGTCGCCGAGTACGCCCCCGTCTACCGCTACGTCGAGCAGCAGCTGGCACCCGGCTCGGTCCTCGAGGTCGGCTGCTGCTTCGGGTTCCTCTCGCTGCGGCTGGCCTCCGCGGGACGCGACGTGACCGCCTCCGACCTCTCCGCCGGCACCGTCACGCTGCTCAGCGCCGCGGCGGCCCGGCTGGAGGTGCCGCTGGCCACGCGAGCCGCCGACGCCACCCGGTTGCCGTGGACGGACGGGGCCGCCGACAACGTGCTGCTGATCCACCTCCTCGAGCACATCGAGCCGAGCCTCGGCGACCGGGCGGTCGCCGAGGCGATCCGGGTGGCGCGACGCCGGGTGGTGATCGCCGTACCCCTCGAGGACGAGCCCGACGAGACCTGGGGGCACGTCCGGACGGTCTCGCTCGACGACCTCGCCGCCTGGGGCGCGGCCTCGGGTCACCCGCACCGGGTCGTCGACCACCACGGCGGCTGGCTCGTCGTCGACACCGACCGCTGATCGCGCCTCCCCGGCCGGTCCGGTGCCGACCTGTCCGTCGGCGACGCGGACGGGCAGTCGTCCTCCCGGCACCGCGTCAGGCCTGGTCAACGCCCGGTCCGACCTGTCCGTCGGCCGCACGCAACCGTGCTGGAGGGCTACCCGAGGACAGGTGCGCTACCGCCCACTCGGCGGGTCCGTCGGTGTGTCGTACGTCACTACTTTGTGAGAACCGTGGCCCAGCCGGACGACGGTTGAACCCTTGGAGGAACCGATGACGAACACATCCATCGATGCACTGGACACCACGCAAGGCACCGCACCGACGACGTGGGGCGACCCGTTCGCGCTCGGACTGGCCAGCTTCGGGATCTCGGCGCTCGTCCTGGCCACCGTGATGTCGGGGATCGTGGACGCGGCCGCCCTGCCGGCAGTCCTTCCCCTCGCGCTGGCGCTGGGCTTCGCGACCGAGCTCGTGGCCGGCCTGGTCCACTTTCGGCGGGGCGAGACGTTCCCGGCCCTGGTCTTCACCGCGTACGCCGGGTTCTGGCTCTCCTACGCGTTGCTCGTGCAGTTCTACGGCCCGATGGTGACCTCGGGTGGGGCCGAGATCACGGGGATGTTCCTGCTGGCCTGGGCGGTGTTCACCACGTACATGCTGCTGGCCGCGCTGCGCACCAACACCACCACGATCGTGATCTTCGTGCTCTTGGCCGGGGTCTTCTACCTCGCGGCCTTCGGGTCCTTCCTCGGCAGCGCCGCTCTCGGTCAGACCGCCGGCTACGTGCTGATCCTCGACGCCCTGGTGGCGCTCTACGCTTCCGCCGCGATCATCGTGAACACGACCTGGGACCGCACCGTCCTGCCGGTGCCGTGACGTCTGCGGCCGCCGGGTCAGAGGAGGCCGAGCTTGGACGCCTCGTACACCGCCTCGGCCCGGCGGCTGACGCCCAGCTTCCGGAGGATGTTGCCCACGTGGAACTTTGCGGTGGTGTCGGAGATGTAGAGCCGGTGGCCGATGGCACGGTTCGACAGCCCGTGCGCGAGCAGCTCCAGCACCTCGAGCTCGCGGGCGGTGAGCTCGGAGTCGTCGCTGGTCACCGGCATGTTCACGCCACGGATCATCGCCGCCGCGGAGCGCGCGTCGAAGGCGCTCCCGCCGCTCGCGACGTCCCGGATCGCGCGGACCAGCCCGGTGGTGTCGACGTCCTTGACGACGTAGCCACGGGCGCCGGCGCGGATCGCCTGCATCACCAGCTGCTCGTCGAGGAAGGTGGTCAGCACGAGGATCAGCGCCTCCGGGTGCCGCTGGGTCAGCGCGGCGCACAGCTCGAGCCCCTCGGCGTCGGAGGACGAGGAGAGCTTCAGGTCGAGCAGCACGATGTCCGGACGAGCGCTGTTGACCCGGGCCAGCGCCTCGGCCGCCGTCGCCGCCTCCGCGACGACCCGGAGGCCGGGCTCGCGCTCGAGGATCGAGCGCAGGCCCTGACGGACGATCGCGTGATCATCGACCAGCAGTACGTCGATGCCGGCAGCGGTCTGGACCGGGGCCGGCTGGGGTGGGCTGAGCGTGTTCATCGGTTCCTCCTCGAAGCGGCTACTGCGGGTCCTCGATGAGCCCGCAGATCGTTCCTCGGCCGCGGTCCACGACCGGCAGCGGCACCCGGAGCTCGACCCGGACCCCGCCGAGGTGCGAGCGCCGGAACGCGACGGTGCCACCGAGCTCGCTGATCCGGGTCTCGATGTTCGCCAGGCCCCGGTGTCGGCCGTCGATCGAGGCGCCGCGCTCGAGCCGCAGCTTCCGGGCGAGCAGGCCCGGATCCCCACGGCCGTCGTCGGCGACCCCGACGTAGAGCTCGTGCTTGCGGTAGCGGAGCCGGAGCACCGCCTGGGTGGCCTCGGCATGGATCGCCACGTTGAAGAGCGCCTCTCCGACCGCGCGGGCGATGTCGTGCTTGGCCTCCGCGGGCATCGGGCACACCTCGCCCTCGACCCGCACCGACACGTCCAGGTGGGGACGGTGGTGCTCGGCGACCTCGTGCAGCAGCTCGGGAAGGGAGGAGACCGTGTCGCGGTGCGGCTGGTGCAGGGCGTAGATCGCCCGGCGGAGCTGTTCGACGGCGTCCTGGGTGAGCTGCTTGGCGGTGCCGAGGAGCTCGGCGATCCGCTCACCGGCCGGCCCCAGGTCCTCCGTCTCGCCCCGGGCGATCTCGACCGACATCCCCGCCGAGAGCACGAACTGGGTGACGCTGTCGTGGAGCTCCCGCGCGATGCGATGGCGCTCGTGGTCGACCAGCTCGCGCTGGCGTGCCACCAGCAGCCGTTCCTCGGCCTGGCGCAGCTCGCGGGTCCGCTGCTCGAGGTCCCGCTCCCGGGCGCCGACCTCGTCGTAGAGCCGCTGGGCGCGGCGGTGCTGGGCGAGCCCGGCCTGGTACTGCTCGGAGGTGTGCAGCGCCACGGCGGCCTCGTTGGCCAGGATCCGCAGCACCGACAGGTCCCCGGGCTCCGGGTCGTCGGCGAGCCCGTGGAGACCGACCAGGCTGCCGATCATGACGCTCTCCAGCGTCATCGGCACCCGCACCCAGCGAGCCGGCCCGGGCGCTCCGGTCGCGTGCCCGGCCCGGATGGCGCCGAGCTCGCGACGTACGACTCCGGGGAGCTCCTCCTCGTCACCGACCACCCGGCCGTCGTGACCGACGACGATGAACCTCGGTCTGGCACCGGTCAGGTGGCCGTCGGCCAGCGCCAGGATGGTCCACTCCGCGGCGAGGTGAACCGCGGCTGCGCGGGCGACCTCCTCCAGGAGTGCTCGCGGGCCCTCGACCGTGCGCACCAGCGCACGCGAGATCGAGTCCATGGCGCGTACGGCCTGCTGCATGCGCTCGTCGGAGCGCAGGAAGGCGCGGTAGTAGGACCGCTTGCCGGAACGTACGCCGGTCAGTGCTGCCAGATCGGGTGCGCTCACTGGATCGCCTTCACAGGGCTTCTCGGAAGAGCGCGTGGATCTCGGCGCGGCTCGCCGGTCGCGGGTTCGTCGTCAGGCACGCGTCGTCGAGGGTCGTCACCGACAGGGTGTCGAGATCGGTGTCGGTCACCCCGAGGTCCCGCAGCCGCCGGGGTACGCCGACATCGTCGGCCAGGCGCCTGACGTGGTCGGCCAGCATCTCGGCCGCGACGTCCCCGGGGACGCCGTCGACCGGCAGTCCGGCGGCTCTGGCCAGCCCGACGAACCGCTCGGGGACGGAGCGCGCGTTGTAGCGGATGACGTGCGGGAGCAGGACGCCGTTCACCACGCCGTGCGGGGCGTCGAGCAGCCCACCGACCTGGTGGCTCATCGCGTGGGTCGCACCGAGGATCGCGTTGGTGAAGGCCAGGCCCGCCTGCAGGCTCGCCTGCGCCATCATCGCGCGGTGCTCCATCGCGGTCGGGTCGGTGACGGTCGAGCGCAGGTGCCGGCAGACGAGCGCGACCGAGCTCATCGCGTGCCCGTCGGCCAGCGGGTTGTGCGCCAGCGAGACGTACGACTCGATGCCGTGGGTCAGCGCGTCCAGGCCGGTCGCGGCGTTGAGCGCCTCGGGCATCGTGGTCAGCAGCCGGGGATCGGTGATCGAGACGTCCGGCACCAGGGCGCGTCCCATGATCGTGATCTTCACCCGACGGTCGGTGTCGGTGACGATGCAGAACTGGGAGACGTCGGCTCCGGTTCCGGAGGTGCTGGGGATCATCAGCATCGGCGGGATCGGCCGGGCGATCTGGTCGATCCCGGCGTAGTCGAGGATGTCGCCGCCGTTGCCCGAGAGCACCGCGACGCCCTTCGCCGCATCCATGCAGGAGCCGCCGCCGATGGCCACGATGACGTCGGCCTCGGCCTCGACGTACCTCTCGTAGGCGCGGCGTACCTCGTGGTCCTTGGGGTTCGGCGTGACGTCCGTCCACAGCACCGGGGTGAGCCCCTCGGCCCGGAGCAGCCTGAGCAGCACGTCGACCCAGCCGGCCTCGACGATGCCGGGATCGGTGACGACGAACGGCCGCCGAGCCCCGAGCCGGGCGGCGGAGTAGCCCGCCTCTTCGAGCGAGTTGTGCCCGAAGACGACCTCGGGAGCCTGGAACTTCACCACCTGGTCCAGCGGGGCAGCGGTCGCCGGGACCTGCTCCTGCCGAGGAGCCATCTCCCAGCTGCGTGCCATCACCGCCGTCGTCGGCGCCACTCGAGCGCTCATCTCAGAGACCGACCTCGCGGTCCAGCCGGGCGATCTGGCCGTCGGCGAGGGCCAGCAACGGGGAGCCGGACGGCAGCAGGGTCCGGAGCCGGAGCCACATCTCGTAGTCGTCGGCGCCCCACGCCGACCGGGTCCAGGTCGAGACCAGGTCCGGCTGACCCGACTGCAGCACCGCCGCGCGCAACTGCTGCGCCAGCGTCTCGCGGAGCCTGACCACGCCCGGTGCGACCGAGCGCGGCAGGATCGGACCGCGATAGCAGCGGAGCGCGCCCGCGACGTCGCCTACCGCGAGCCGTGCCTCCACGCCCAGCCAGTCCCCGGTCACCTCGGTCGTGAGCCGGTAGGGCCGGGAGGCGAGGAACTCCTCCCCGAGCAGGTTGCGCAGCCGGTTCAGCTCGGCGCGGAGCGTCGAGGAGCCGCCGTCGTCCTCGTAGAGGAGGACCGCGAGCTCGTCGCCGGAGAGGCCGCGCGGGGCGCTGGCGAGGAGCAGGAAGATCTCGCTGTGGCGTGGTGAGAGCCGCAGCTGCGCGCGGTGACCGCGGCCGTCGTCGATCGAGAGCAGCAGGTCCTGACGGCCCAAGGTCTCCACGGCGATGCGTGCCCAGCCGGGCCGGGTCTCGGGCTGCCTCGGCAGCAGCTGCTCGCGGGCGAGCTCGGACTCCGCGAGCCTCGCGGCGGCGCGCACCATCGCCATCGTCTGGGGCACGACGATGGAGTCCCCTCCGGTGATGTCGAGAACGCCGAGCAGGCGCGAGTCGCCCGGGTCGTGGATCGGGGTGGCGGCGCAGCTCCACTGCTGCACGGCGCGCCGGAAGTGCTCGGCGGCGACGACGCTGGTCGGCCGATCGAGCCGGAGCGCGAGCCCCGGTGCGTTCGTGCCGGCGAGGCGCTCGTCCCAGTTGCTCCCCTCGACGAAACCGATCCGCTCCGCGCGCCGGAGCGTCGCCGGAGAGCCGCACACCCAGAGCAGCTGACCGGCCTCGTCCGAGACGGCCATGATCGCGTCGCAGTCGCGCGCCGCCTGTCCGAGCACGTCGTCGAGGAGCGGGAACACGCGAGCCAGCGGGTGGGCCGCGCGTACGTCCCGAAGCTGGTCCTCGGGCAGGGTGATCGGCGCGCACGTGTCGTCCGCGGTCACCCCGGCGGCAGCGGACCGGTGCCACGAGTCCGCCACGGCTGCACGCATGGAAGGGCTCTGCTTCGTATCGTTCATCCGGACCTCCTCAAGTGATGAGGGTCACATTTGAAGGTTGCATTCACGTTGCATCGGTCTCCTGCGGTCACCGCAACGTTGCTGCAACCTCGTCGTTCCTAGCGTCTGTGACCACGATCACGCCCCAATGCCTGAACTGCCTGAGGAGAAATCCCGATGACCGTATACACAGCTCCCGGCCAGCCCGACTCGCTGGTCACCGTCCAAGGCCGCTACGGCCACTACATCGGTGGCGCCTGGGTCGACCCGGTCAAGGGTGCCTACTTCGAGAACATCTCGCCGGTGAACGGCAAGCCGTTCACCGAGATCGCCCGGGGCACGGCCGAGGACATCGAGGCCGCCCTGGACGCCGCACATGCCGCCGCTCCGTCGTGGGGGAAGACCTCGACGACGGAGCGGTCCAACATCCTGCTCAAGATCGCCGACGTGATGGAGGAGAACCTCACCGCGATCGCCGTCGCCGAGACCTGGGAGAACGGCAAGCCGGTCCGCGAGACGCTGGCCGCCGACATCCCGCTCGCCATCGACCACTTCCGCTACTTCGCCGGCGTGCTGCGTGCCCAGGAGGGCACCATCGGTGAGATCGACGAGAACACCGTGGCGTACCACTTCCACGAGCCGCTGGGCGTCGTGGGCCAGATCATCCCGTGGAACTTCCCGATCCTGATGGCAGTCTGGAAGCTCGCCCCGGCGCTCGCCGCGGGCAACTGCGTGGTCCTGAAGCCGGCCGAGCAGACGCCCTGGTCGATCCTCAAGCTCGTCGAGCTGGTCGGTGACCTGCTGCCCGCCGGAGTGCTCAACGTCGTCAACGGTTTCGGCGTCGAGGCCGGCAAGCCGCTGGCCTCCTCGCCGCGCGTCGCCAAGGTCGCCTTCACCGGCGAGACCACCACCGGCCGCCTGATCATGCAGTACGCGAGCCAGAACATCATCCCGGTGACCCTGGAGCTCGGCGGCAAGAGCCCGAACATCTTCTTCGACTCCGTCGCCGCGGAGAAGGACGCCTTCTACGACAAGGCGCTCGAGGGCTTCACGATGTTCGCCCTCAACCAGGGCGAGGTCTGCACCTGCCCGTCGCGTGCGCTCGTCCAGCGTTCGATGTACTCCGACTTCGTCGGCGACGCCATCGCCCGGGTCGAGAAGATCAAGCAGGGCAACCCGCTCGACGACACCACGATGATCGGCGCCCAGGCCAGCAACGACCAGCTCGAGAAGATCCTGTCCTACATCGAGATCGGCAAGGACGAGGGCGCCAAGGTCCTCGCCGGTGGCGAGCGGAGCATCCTCGAGGGCGACCTCGCCGAGGGCTACTACGTGCAGCCGACCGTCTTCGAGGGCGACAACTCGATGCGGATCTTCCAGGAGGAGATCTTCGGTCCGGTCGTGTCGCTGACCGGCTTCGACGACGAGGCTGACGCCCTCAAGGTCGCCAACGACACCCTGTACGGCCTCGGCGCCGGCGTCTGGTCGCGTGACGGGTCGCAGGCCTTCCGGGCCGGCAAGGAGATCAAGGCCGGCCGGGTCTGGACGAACTGCTACCACGCCTACCCGGCCCACGCGGCCTTCGGCGGCTACAAGCAGTCCGGCATCGGTCGCGAGACCCACAAGATGATGCTGGACCACTACCAGCAGACCAAGAACCTGCTCGTCAGCTACAGCCCCGACGCACTCGGGTTCTTCTGATGAGCGCGACCCACGCCTCCTCCCTTCCGGCGCGGGTCGCCGTGACCGACGGGGCGGCGGACCTTCTCCGCCGCCTCGTCGGTATCCACGGGCCGGTCATGTTCCACCAGTCCGGTGGATGCTGCGACGGCTCCGCCCCGATGTGCTACCCGAGCGGCGACTTCATGCTCGGCGACGCCGACATCCACCTGGGTGACCTGGACATCGGGCTGGACCAGCAGGTGCCGGTCTGGATGTCGCGCTCGCAGTTCGAGTACTGGTCGCACACCCACCTCACCATCGACGTCGTCCCCGGACGCGGCGCCGGCTTCTCCCTGGAGGCGCCCGAGGGCGTGCGGTTCCTGATCCGGTCGCGACTGTTCACCGACGACGAGGCCGCCCTGCTCGGCTAGCGCCTCCCCTCCCGCCCTCCCGAGAAAGCACGACGCAATGACCGACCTGACGATCCCCAGCAAACCGATCCGCTTCGATCCTCCGGCCGACCTGGCCGCTGCCGCCAACGTCACCGAAGAGGCGTACGCCCGGGCCGAGTCCGACGTCGAGGGCTTCTGGGCCGAGCAGGCGGAGCGTCTGACCTGGGCCGTGCCGTTCACCGAGGTGCTGGACTGGTCCGACGCACCCAACGCGCGGTGGTTCGCGGACGGCAAGCTCAATGCGGCGTACAACTGCGTCGACCGTCACGTCGAGGCCGGGCGCGGCGACAAGGTGGCCTTCCACTTCGTCGGCGAGCCCGGTGACACCCGAGACCTCACCTATGCCGATCTCAAGGACGAGGTCTCCCGAGCTGCCAACGCGCTGACCGACCTCGGAGTTGTCAGTGGCGATCTGGTCGCGATCTACCTGCCGATGATCCCCGAGGCCATCGTCGCGATGCTGGCCTGCGCCCGCATCGGGGCCACCCACACCGTGGTCTTCGGCGGGTTCTCGGCCGAGGCTCTCGCCTCGAGGATCGAGGACTGCCGAGCCAAGCTGGTCATCACCTCCGACGGCGGCTACCGTCGCGGGGCTCCGTCGCCGCTGAAGCCGGCCGTCGACGCCGCCCTTTCACGACTGGGCAGCGAGAGCCCGGTCGACCACGTCCTCGTCGTACGCCGCACCGGGGAGTACGTGCCGTTCGACGACGCCACCGATCTGTGGTGGCACGACGTCGTCGACAGCGCTTCCCCTGAACACACGCCCGAGGCGTTCGATGCCGAGCACCCGCTGTACGTCATGTACTCCTCGGGCACGACCGGCAAGCCCAAGGGCATCCTGCACACCACTGGCGGCTACCTGACCGGCGCGGCCTACACGCACCATGCGGTGTTCGACCTCAAGCCGGAGACGGACGTCTACTGGTGCACCGCCGACATCGGCTGGGTCACCGGACACAGTTACATCGTCTACGGCCCGCTCGCCAACGGCGTCACCCAGGTGCTCTACGAGGGCACTCCTGACAGCCCGCACCGGGGTCGCTGGTGGGAGATCATCGAGCGGTACGGCGTGACGCTCTTCTACACCGCCCCGACGGCGGTCCGGACTTTCATGAAGTGGGGACGCGAGATCCCGGACGGGTACGACCTCACCTCGCTGCGGCTCCTCGGATCGGTCGGCGAGCCGATCAACCCCGAGGCGTACCTCTGGTACCGCAGCGTCATCGGCGGCGACCGCTGCCCCGTCGTCGACACCTGGTGGCAGACCGAGACCGGTCAGATGATGATCAGTCCCCTCCCCGGGGTCACCGCCGGCAAGCCCGGCTCGGCGATGCGGCCGCTGCCTGGCATCAGCGCCGACGTGGTCGACGAGGAGGGTCGCTCGGTGCCGAACGGGTCGAGCGGCTACCTGGTCCTCACCAAGCCGTGGCCCGCCATGCTGCGCACGTTGTGGCAGGACGACGACCGCTTCGTCGAGACGTACTGGACCCGCTTCGCGGACCTCGGCTACTACTTCGCCGGCGATGGGGCCAAGAAGGACGAGGACGGCGACATCTGGATCCTGGGCCGCGTCGACGACGTGATGAACGTGTCCGGTCACCGCCTCTCCACGAGCGAGATCGAGTCCGCCCTGGTCTCCCACCCACGGATCGCCGAAGCAGCCGTCGTCGGCGCCGCCGACGAGACCACCGGCCAGGCGGTCGTCGCCTACGTGATCCTGCGCTCCGGAGACGGCAACACCGGCGAGGCCCTGATCCAGGAGCTGCGCAACCATGTGGCCAAGGAGATCGGGGCCATCGCCAAGCCGCGGCAGATCACGATCGTCCCGGAGCTGCCCAAGACCCGGTCCGGGAAGATCATGCGCCGCCTGCTGCGCGATGTCGCCGAGGGCCGAGACGTCGGCGACACCACCACGCTCAGCGACCCGAGCGTCATGGCCCTGATCGCGAACCGCGACGCCGAAGACGTCGAACACGCTGCAGCCGCGGAGGCATGAGATGGCTGTGCCCGCCACAGGCGTCGACCCCAGGACGATCGGGCGCAGCTGGATCGTCGTGGCCAGGCACCGACAGCCTGCGGGGACAAGGGATCCTGCGCCATGGGGCGAAGCGCATCTCAAGCGGATCGGCACCCAGATGACCCTCTGCGGTGCGCCGGCCCTGGGGTGGCACGCGTTCTGGCATCTGCGGTCCGAGGACATCTCCCGGTGGTGCGCTGACTGTTCCGCTGCAGCACGCCCGACCCGCACCGTGTCGGGATCCCTGAGGACCACGTGATCCCACCACGACGAGGAGGGTTCACGGCCGCGGACGCACGCTCGCCGTGAAGCTGCTGCCGGCCAGTGCCTCGAGCAGGTCGGTGGCGGCGACGTCTCCGGTGACGGTGATCTGGCCGGTGCCGCGG
Organism: Nocardioides sp. YIM B13467; assembly: GCF_042788075.1. Classification (NCBI taxonomy): domain Bacteria; kingdom Bacillati; phylum Actinomycetota; class Actinomycetes; order Propionibacteriales; family Nocardioidaceae; genus Nocardioides; species Nocardioides sp. YIM B13467. The sequence goes on along the minus strand of NZ_JBHZPJ010000046.1, from coordinate 2,214,937 downwards.
TCGGCGGTGAGGGTGGCGACTCCGGGGAGGTCCCGGAGCCGAGCGGTGGCCTGACGGACGCATCGAGGGCAACGCATGCCCTCGACGTACAGCTGAATGGTCTGCATGGCGGTCTCCTGATGCCGTCGTGGCCCCGGGAACGCTCCGGGGCCACGAAGAGGGTGGACTGCTAGCGGCCGGCGGGAACCGACTCGGGGGCGGTCGCGGCGCGCGCCGACTTCCAGCCGATCCCGGTGACGACGGCACCGGCGAGGGCGATGCCGGCCGCGCCGAGGAAGCCGGCCGAGAAGCCGTCGGTCATGGCGGCCAGGTCGCCGACCTGGTCGGAGCCGTACGCAGCGGCGACGACGGTCATCGCGGCCAGACCGAGTGCGGAGCCGACCTGGTAGCTGGTGTTGACGATCCCGGCGGCGAGACCGCCCTCCTCGGGTGCGGCCGCGCCGAGCGCCGTGCTCAGCGACGGGATGAACGCCAGCGCCATGCCCGCCGCGGTGACCAGCGTGGCCAGGAGCACGTCCACGGCGAAGCTGCCATCGGCGTCGATCCGGGAGAGCCAGACCAGGCCGATCCCGAGGACGACGAGGCCGCCGACGGTCATCGCCTTGGGCCCGAACGCGGCGGTCAGTCGCGGGGCGACGGCGACCATGCCGAGCATGATCGTCACCGTCATCGGCAGCAGGGCGGCGCCGGACTCGAAGGCACCGAGCCCGAGCACCTGCTGGAGGTAGAGGTTGATGAAGAAGAACATCGGGATCCAGGCCGCGCCGAGCAGGAGCTGGGCGATGTTGGCGGCGGCCAGGTTCGGCGCCCGGAAGATGCCCAGACGCATCAGCGGAGCCGCCGAGCCGGCCTGCAGGACCACGAAGGCGACGAGCAGGGCGATGCCGACGAGACCGGCGATGAGCGTGCTGGGCGATCCCCAACCCTGCTCGGGGACGCGTACGACGGCGAACACCACCGCGGCGAGGCCCAGGGTGACGGTGAGCGCGCCGAGAACGTCGATGCGGCCGCGCTGCGCCTGGCCCGCCGGCATCACACCGGGCGTCAGGAGGAGTACGCCGATGGCGATCGGCACGTTGATGAAGAAGACCCACGGCCAGGACAGGTATTCAGTGAGCACACCACCGAGGAACACGCCGGCCGTTCCGCCGGCCGGGGCGGCCGCGCCGTAGAGCGCGAGGGCCTTGGTCAGCTCCTTCGGGTTCGCCCCGAAGGTCATGAACAGGAGCGTCAGTGCCGACGGTGCGATGAGTGCGGATCCGGCGCCCTGGATGGCACGGCCGGCGATCTCGACGGCGACGCCGTCAGCTAGGCCGGCGACGAGGGAGCCGACTCCGAGGACCAGCCACCCGATGGCGAAGATCCGTCGGGCGCCGAGCAGGTCGGAGAGCCGCCCGCCCAGCAGGAGGAGCCCGCCGAAGGCCACGACGTAGGCGTTGAACACCCAGCTGAGGTCCTGCGGGGCGAATCCGAGATCGCGCTGTATCTCGGGGAGTGCGACTCCGATGATGGAGGTGTCCATGATGACCATGAACTGGGCGGCGGCGATGAGGCCGAGGGCGAGCCAGCGGCGGTTGTTGGCACCCGCCGCCGGGGATGCTGTGGAAGACATGGTTCTCTCTTTCGTCAGGGCGGCCTTCCGACCGCGTGAAGAGAACCTGTCCCGGGTCACTGTCCCTGGACTGTCCGGCCGTTGTTCAGCCGAGCCAGCGCCTCCTCCGCCCGGGCGGCAACGGCGGTCTCACCGGCGGCGAGACCGAGCGCGCGGGCCTCGTCGTAGCGCTCCGCGGCCGCCTCCGTCTCGGAGACCTGCTCGTGGCACCGGGCCAGCGCGAGCGTCGCCTTCGCCGTCATCGCGGGCGTCTCCAGTGTCTCGAAGCCCGCGATGGCGCTCGACAGCAGCGAGATGGCGCTCGACCAGTCCTGCGCACGCTCGGCGAGCCGGCCACGTCCGTACGCCGCGAGGACCGACCCGGCGCGGTCGCCGACGTGACGAGACGCCAGCTCGGCGCGACGAAAGGCGTCCCGGGCCGACTCCTCGTCCCCGAGCTCGAGATGGGTGATGCCGAGGTCGGCGAGAGCCCATTGCACGGTGTTGTGGATGCCCGCGGAGGCGGCGACGTCGATCGCCTGCTCGAGCGTCCGTGCCGACTCCCGCAGGCGTCCGAAGTGCCGCAGGCCGTAGCCGAGGTGGTACAGGACCGCGCTCTGACCCCAGGGGTCGTCGAGGTGACCGAACTCGGCCGCGGTGGCCCGCCCGAGGCGTATGGCAGCCGGCTCGTCCCTGGCCTTCAGTGCGGTCTCGAGCCGGACGAAGCCGGCGACGGCGAGTCCCCATCGGTCCCCCTGCGCGCGGAACCATGTCTCGGCGTCGTCGAGCAGCGCGGCGGCCTCCGGGTCCGCCCCGTTGACCCCTTCGACGGCGAGCAGCACCCGCGAGACCGCGGCCCCGTCGGCGTCACCGTCCGCGAGGAAGATCGCGAGGCTCTCGCGGGCCGCTTCGGCGCAGCGCGGATGGGGGTGGACGACGCAGGCCCGGGGACGCTCGACCAGCGCGACTGCCTGGAGGGCAGCCGCTCGCGCGGCGGCCGAGCCGCGGTCCTGCTCGAGGAGCCGACGCAGGATCCGGCGGCCCTCGAGGTGACGGCCCTGATGCCAGAAGAGGCCCAGATGACCGGCCAGGCGTAGCGCGGCGTCGATGTCGCCGGCCGGGCCCTCCAGCCAGGCGATGGCCGTGCGTACGTTGGCCTGCTCGTCGACGAGGAGGTGTCTCGCTCGGGCGTCCCCCTGCCCGCGCATCGCCTGCGCGGACCGCTCGGCGACCTGGGCGAAGTAGTGCGCGTGACGGGCGGCCAGGGCGTCGTTCCGGCCGGTCCGCGCCAGCCGGTCGGCGGCGTACTCACGCAGCGTCTCGAGCATGCGATAGCGGGTGACCGGCCCCCGCTCGGCGACGATCAGAGACTGCTCGACCAGCCTGCCGACGGCGTGGATGATCTGGTTCGAGTCGGTCTCGTCGTCGGCGAGGATCTGCTCGGCGGCGGTCAGGGTCCAGCCGCCGTGGAACACGGCGAGCCCTTCGAAGACGCGCTTCTCGAGGTCGTCGAGCAGGTCGTAGCTCCAGTCCACGGTCGCACGGAGCGTGCGCTGGCGGTCCTCCGCCGTCCGGGCCCCCGAGGTGAGGAGCGTGAACCGCTGGTCGAGCCGGTCGGCGAGGTCGCTCGGGGACAGCGTGGCAGCCCGGGCGGCAGCCAGCTCCAACGCCAGCGGCATGCCGTCGAGCGCGCGGGCGATGCGGCCGAGCGGGGCGTACGCCTCCTGGTCTGTCTCGATCCCGGGCAGGACCGTCGCGATCCGGCGGATCAGCAGCTGTACGGAGGCGGTCGCCGCGATCGCCTCGGGATCATCGTCTTCCAGCGGCGTCGGGAGCGGCCCGACGAGGGTCTGGACCTCGCTCGGCAGCGCGAGGGGTTCGCGGCTGGTGGCGATGACGGTGAGCCGGGGGCAGCGCGCCAGAAGCTGTTCGACCAGGGTCGCGACGGGGTCGACGAGATGCTCGCAGTTGTCGATGACCAGGAGCAGGTGCTTGTCGGCGAGGAAGTCGGCCAGCCGTTCCTGGAGGTCGATCGCCGAGCCGTCCTGCGGCATCGCCACGGCCGCGGCGACGGCCGGCACGATGTGCTCCCGGCTGCGGATCGCCGCGAGACGGACGAGGAAGGTGCCGTCCGGGAACCGGTCGGCGACCCGCTGGGCGGTCTGCAGGCCGAGGACGGTCTTCCCGGACCCGCCCGGTCCGACGAGGGTGATGAGCCTGGATGTGCCGACCCGCTCGCTCAGGGACGCGAGCAGCTCCTCGCGCCCGACGAGTGGTGTCAGGTCGGTCGGCAGGTTGGAGAGTCCGGACCTCGGGCGGTGGGGCCCGGTCGCGGGGGTCGACAGGGTGACCTCGCCGGAGGAGCCGAGCGACGGGTCCTGCCGGAGCACCCGCTCGTGGAGCGAGCGGAGGGACGCCGACGGCTCCAGACCGAGGTCGGCATCCAGGGTCGTCCGGGTGCGGGTGAAGACCTCGAGGGCGTCGGCCTGCCTGCCGGCGCGATAGAGCGCGACCATCAGCAGGCCGGCCATGGCCTCATGGGTCGGGTCGGTCCGCAGCAGCGGCTCGAGATCGGTGACGACCTCCGCGTGCCGGCCCAGCGACAGCGCGATCTGGGCACGCTCGGCGTACGCCGTCCGGCGGAGGTCCTCCAGCCGTACGGACTCGGGCACCGCCCACGGCTCGGTGGCGAAGTCGGCGAGCGCATCGCCGCGCCAGAGCCCGAGCGCCGCGTCGTAGGCATCGAGGTCCGTCTCGGTCGGTCTGTCGCCGCCCGCGACCGACGCCCGGACCCGTCGGATCCGGCGCTCGAAGTCCTCGGCATCGATCGTCGCCGGGTCGACCGCGGCGCGGTAGCCGCCGCCGTCGCGCTGCACCAGGTCGAGACCGGCGTTCTTGAACACCCGCCGCAGCTTGGACACCCGCAGCTGGAGGGCGTTCAACGGGTCGGCCGGCAACGACGAGTCGGCCCACAGCCGGTCGATCAGCGCCGAGGCGGGCACGATCCGGCCGCGCGCCAGGAGCAGCACCGCGAGCAGGGCCCGCTCCGCCGACCCGGGGACCTTGACGGTGTCGCCGTCGACCGTCGTCTCGAAGGGGCCGAGCAGCCCGAATCGGATGTCAGTCGTCGGAGTCGGCAGCACGTCGAAAGCGTAGTCAGACCCGGCTCGGGCGCCGAACAGATATCTGTCCTGGCCCCGACAACCCCGGGACAGTACGCGGACAGATCGGCCGAGCAACCTCTGGCACGTCAACGAGAGTCATCGAGATTCGAGCCAGGAGAGATCACATGAACGCCATTGCCAAGGTCGGTGCGTTCGCCGGAGCCGTCGTTGCCCTCGGCGGCCTGGGTTCCGCCGTGGGTGCCTCCGTCGGCCCCCTCGGCGAGCCGGAGCGACCGACCCACCAGAAGCACGCGGCCGGGAGCAGCAGCCACGGCGGCCACGCCGGCCACGGCGCCGAGAAGGCGCCCGAGGCCACCGGGCTCGACGTCAGCCAGGCCGGCTACACGCTCGACCTCGTCGAGGACCGCCACCAGCGCTCGGCATCCGCCACGCTGCGGTTCCGGATCCTCGGCGCCGACCACGAGCCCGTCACCCGGTTCGAGACCGCCCACGGCAAGCTGCTGCACCTGATCGTCGTACGCCGCGACCTCGCGTCCTACGAGCACCTGCACCCGGTGATGGCCGCCGACGGCACCTGGTCGGTCACCGCCGACCTGGCCGCGGCCGGGACCTACCGCGTCTTCGCCGACTTCCGGCCGGCGACCGAGACCGAGGGACTGACCCTGGGTCAGGACCTCTTCGTCGGCGGGCCCTACGAGCCCGCGACCCTGCCGCCGGCCGCGACCACCAGCACGGTCAGCCCCTACGAGGTGGAGCTGGACGGTCATCTGGTGGCCGGCCAGACCTCGCGCCTCACCCTGACCGTGACCCGGGGCGGCGAGCCAGTCACCGACCTCGAGCCCTACCTCGAGGCGTATGGACACCTGGTCGCGCTCCGCGACGGCGACCTCGCCTACCTCCACGTCCACCCCGAAGGGGCGCCCGGCGACGGGCGCACCGACCCCGGCCCGGAGATCACCTTCTCCGCCGAGGTGCCCTCGGCCGGGACGTACCGGCTGTTCCTCGACTTCAAGCACGCCGGTGAGGTGCGCACCGCGGCCTTCACCGCGGTCGCCGAGGCCCACTGACTCCCTGCCTGAGCAGGGTCCACCACAGAGAAAGGAAAGCGCCATGTGCAGCACCACCTACACCGTTTCCGGAATGACCTGCGGCCACTGCGTCAGCTCCGTCACGGAGGAGGTCGCCCAGATCGCGGGCGTCTCCTCGGTCGACGTCGACCTGGCCACCGGCCAGGTGACCGTCACCTCCGAGAGCGAGCTCGACCGCGTGCAGGTTCAGCGCGCGGTCGAGGAGGCCGGCTACCAGCTGGCCGGCTGAGCCACCCGCGTCGGCTCCCTGTGAGCGGGGAGCCGACGCGCACCACGATCCACCCACCCGAAGGACACCAGTGATGACCGTCTCCGGAACCTCTGCCCCCACGACCGACTTCGAGCTCGAGATCAACGGCATGACCTGCGCGTCGTGCGCGAACCGCATCGAGCGCAAGCTCAACAAGCTCGACGGTGTCGCCGCCACCGTCAACTACGCGACCGAGAAGGCGAAGATCTCCGTCGCCGCGGGCAGCACCGACATCGACGCGAGCGTGCTGATCGCGACCGTCGAGAGCGCCGGGTACGGCGCGAAGGAGCCTCGCCGCGAGACCCCGTCGTCCAGCACCCCTGCCACTGATGGAGACACCGTCGACCCGGTCGCCCTCCTCAGGCGGCGGCTGCTGATCTCGGCTCTGCTCACCGTCCCGGTGGTGCTCCTGGCGATGGTGCCGGCCCTGCAGTTCGAGAGCTGGCAGTGGCTCTCGCTCACGCTCGCCGCACCGGTCGTCGTCTGGGGCGCGGCGCCGTTCCACCGGGCGGCCTGGACCAACGCGCGCCACGGCGCCGCGACCATGGACACGCTGGTCTCGATCGGCACCCTGGCAGCCTTCGGCTGGTCCCTATACGCCCTCTTCCTCGGCACCGCCGGCGAGCCAGGCATGACCCACGCGTTCAGCTTCGCCATCGAGCGCACCGACGGGCTCGGCAACATCTACCTCGAGGCGGCAGCCGGCGTCACGACGTTCATCCTCGCCGGCCGCTACTTCGAGGCCAGGTCGAAGCGCCGCGCCGGTGCCGCCCTGACCGCGCTCCTCGAGCTCGGCGCGAAGGAGGTCGCCGTCCTCCGCGACGGATCCGAGATCCGGATCCCGATCGACGAGCTCGCCGTCGGCGACCTGTTCGTCGTACGTCCCGGGGAGAAGGTCGCCACCGACGGCATCGTCGAGGACGGGTCCTCCGCGATCGACGCGGCGATGCTCACCGGCGAGTCCGTGCCGGTCGAGGTCGCACCCGGTGACGCCGTCACCGGGGCCACCGTGAACGCCGGCGGTCGCATCGTCGTCCGGGCGACCCGGGTCGGCGCCGACACCCAGCTCGCCCAGATGGCGCGCCTGGTCGAGGAGGCGCAGACCGGCAAGGCCGCGGCTCAGCGGCTCGCCGACCGCATCTCGGGGATCTTCGTACCCATCGTGATCGCCCTCTCGGCCATCACCCTCGGGTTCTGGCTCGGCGCCGGCGCGGGGACAGCCACCGCCTTCACCGCGGCGGTCGCGGTGCTGATCATCGCCTGCCCGTGCGCGCTCGGTCTGGCCACGCCCACGGCACTGATGGTCGGGACCGGACGTGGCGCCCAGCTGGGCATCCTGATCAAGGGACCCGAGGTGCTCGAGAGCACCCGCGCGATCGACACCATCGTGCTCGACAAGACGGGCACGGTCACCACCGGCAGCATGACCCTGACCGACGTGATCGCCGCACCCGGCGAGAACGCGGACGAGATCGCGCGGCTGGCCGGCGCCCTCGAGTACGCCTCGGAGCACCCGATCGCCCGCGCGATCGCCGCAGGGGCCGAGGCCCGCGTCGGCACCCTGCCGGTGGCCGAGGACTTCGTCAACGTTCCGGGCCTGGGTGTGCAGGGCATCGTCGACGGCCACGCCGTCCTCGTCGGCCGGGTCCGCCTGCTCGAGGAATGGAGCCAGTACCTCCCCGAGGACCTCGCGTCCGCGATGGCGGTCGCCGAGAGCGAGGGCCGCACCGCCGTCGCCGTCGGCTGGGACGGACAGGCGCGCGGCGTGCTGGTCGTCAACGACGTGATCAAGCCGACCTCGGCCGCCGCGATCGCGGAGTTCCAGCGCCTGGGTCTGACCCCGGTCCTGCTCACCGGCGACAACGAGACGGTGGCCCGCTCGGTCGCCGCCGAGGTCGGCATCCCGGTCTCCGCGGACACCGTCATCGCCGAGGTGCTCCCCGAGGACAAGGTCGCGGTGGTCCGCCGGCTGCAGGAGGAGGGTCGCGTCGTGGCGATGGTCGGTGACGGCGTCAACGACGCGCCGGCGCTCGCCCAGGCCGACCTCGGTCTCTCGATGGGCACCGGCACCGACGTCGCCATCCAGGCCAGCGACCTGACCCTGGTCCGTGGTGACCTGCGGGTCGCGGCCGACGCGATCCGGCTGTCCCGGCGGACGCTGGCGACGATCAAGGGCAACCTGTTCTGGGCGTTCGCCTACAACGTCGCCGCGATCCCGCTGGCGGTCGCCGGACTGCTCAACCCGATGCTCGCCGGTGCCGCGATGGCCTTCTCGTCGGTGTTCGTGGTGAGCAACAGCCTCCGACTGCGCCGCTTCCGCTGATCGCGGGGCCGTGCTCCTCGGGCGTGACTGCGCCTGAGGAGCACCTTCCCGGTTCAGCATCTCGTGCTCAAGACGATCGAGCAGCGCGCTACCCCGTCGGAAGCGCGGGTGCCCTGAATAGGGGATTCACATCACCGCTCGCGGGGGCGCATCGTGAAGGAGAGGTCTTCCTGCGATCGGAGCTCAACGATGCGTCTCCTCGCCCCACTGCTGTCAGTGGCACTCGTCCCACTTCTCGTCGCGCCCGCCGTGGCCGTGCCACGTCCGTCCTCGATCCCCCTTCCCGACGACTTCCAGCCCGAGGGCATCGCGATCGGCGGGGGCAACACCTTCTACGTCGGCTCGCTGCTGGACGGCGACATCTACCGCGGCGACCTCCGCAGCGGTGAGGGCTCGACCTTCATCGACCTCGAACCCGAGGACGGCCGGGTGGCGGTCGGCATGCGGGTCGACACGGCACGCCACTGGCTCGTCGCGGCCGGCGGTGCGACCGGCCGTGCATGGGTCTACGACACCCGGGACGGGTCGACCGTCGACGAGCTCGAGCTCGGCCCGGCCGCGACCACCTTCAGCAACGACGTCGCGATCACCAGGGACGCGCTGTACTTCACCGACACGTTCGCGGCCCTGATCTACCGGGTCCCGATCCTTCCGGACGGATCGTTCGGCGCGACGGAACCGATCGAGGTGACCGGCGTTGCAGCTCAGACCGGCGGCTTCGGGCTCAACGGCATCGACTCGACCCACCGAGGGTGGTTGATCGTCAACCACACCGCGCTCGGCATCCTCGCGTTGGTCGACCCGGAGACCGGCGAGAGCCAGGAGATCCCGTTGTCCGGCCCTCCTCTGGTGCCGGGCACGCTCGACGGGCTGCAGCTCGAGGGCCGCACCGCCTGGGTGGTGCAGAACTTCGCCAACTCCGTGGCCCGCGTGGAGCTCTCGCCGGACCTCACCAGCGGCGAGGTCGTCGAGGTGATCGAGTCCGACCTGTTCCGGGTGCCGACCACGGTCGACCTCCACGGCAGCACGCTCGCCCTGGTCAACGGCCGGTTCGACCTCGGCTTCCCACCGCCGTTCGGTCCTGGAGCACCTCCCGGCACCGAGTTCGACGTGGTGCAGATTCGCCCGTGACTATCGGCGGTAGGTCGCTGGTGACGCCACCGGCTCGGGGGCCTGCCGATCTCGGACCGCACCAGCCGCGACCTCGCAGAGCAACTTCATCGATGAACGCCGTCGCGACCTCCGGTTGAGTCGTCGCCCGCGAACCTAGACTCCCGATCGTGGACCAACACGTGTTGCTGATCGCCGGGGCGGCGCTGACGATCATGATCGCGGCGTCGGTGTTCGCGCGGCGTACGGGGGTGGCGGCGCCGCTGCTGCTCGTGGGGCTCGGGATCGGGGCGAGCTATCTGCCGGGAGCGCCGGAGATCGAGCTCGATCCGGAATGGATCCTGGCCGGCGTACTGCCGCCGTTGCTCTACTCCTCCGCCGTCAACCTGCCGGTGATCGACTTCCGGCGGAACCTCCGGCTGATCACCTGGCTCTCGGTCGTGATGGTGATCGTCTCGGCGCTGGTGATCGGGGCGGTCGTCCACTGGCTGTTCCCGGAGATCTCGTTCCCGCTCGCGGTCGCGCTCGGCGCGGTCGTCAGTCCCACCGACGCGGTGGCGGCGACGGCGATCGGGCGCCGGGTCGGGCTGCCGCCGCGGGTGATGACCGTGCTGGAGGGCGAGAGCCTGGTCAACGACGCCTCCGCCCTCGTCGTCCTCCGGACGGCCGTCGCGGGGATCGCGGCGGCCAGCTCGTTCTCGCTGGGACGTACGGCGCTCGAGTTCGGGTGGGCGGTGCTGGGCGCGCTCGTGATCGGCGCCGTCGTCGGCTGGCTCACCGCGCTGCTCCGCCAGCGCTTGGACGATCCGGTGCTCAACACGACGATCTCGTTCGCGGTGCCGTTCATCGCCTACTTCCCTGCCGAGGAGCTGAACGCGTCCGGGGTGCTCGCGGTCGTCGTGGCCGGGCTGGTCACCGGCGCGCTCGGCAGCCGCCGGTTCAGCGCTCGCGACCGGCAGACCCAGGCCATCACGTGGACGACGTTCAGCTTCATCCTCGAGAGCGGCGTCTTCCTGGCGATGGGCTACCAGCTGCCCGACTTCGTCGACGCCGCGCAGGGCGAGACCACGCTGGGCGAGATGGCCGGGCTGGTCGCGATCGTGGTCGGCCTTCTGGTCGCGCTCCGGTTCGCCGGGCTCGCCGTGCCGGCGCTCCGGGACCGGGAGGACAACCAGGAAGAGGTACGCACCCGCCTGGACCAGTTCGAGGAGAAGCTCGACTCGCTGACCCCCGCCGACGACCGGGAGGACGCCCGGATCACCTCGGCGCGGAGGCGGCTGGCGCGGGGCCGCGCTGACATCGACTTCGAGGAGCGCGAGCCGATCACCAGGCGTGGCTTCCTGATCATCGGCTGGGCCGGGATGCGCGGCGTCGTCACGGTCGCCGCCGCCCAGACCATCCCGGCCGGCACCTCCCACCGGGCGACCGTGGTGCTCGCGGCCTTCCTGGTCGCGCTCATCACGCTCGTGCTCTTCGGTCTCACGCTCCCGGCGATGATCCGCCGGATGCGGTTCCCCGGTGAGTCCTCGAAGGATCGGCACGACGCGTTCCGGGCCCTGCTGCGGCAGGTCGGTGAGGATGCGATCGACACCCTCGGACCGCTGGAGTCGCAGACCATCGACGGCGAGCCGATCGACCCGAAGCTGGTGACCAAGCTCAAGGACAGCATCCTCCCGCGGGTGCTCGCGGGTGTGCGCGATACGCCGAGACTCAGGCCCGCGGTGATGGAGCAGACGATGATCCTGCAGATGCGCTACCTCGATGCGATGCGCGACGCGCTCGCCGCCGAGCGCAGCATCGGTGCCTACAGCTCGCACACCTATCGGAGGGTCGAGTCGATCCTCGATGACATGGAGAAGCGGCTCGACGCGAGCTGAGCCCGTGGACGGACGGTTACCTTGACGCGTGCTGGGCCGTCATCACCATGACGGAGCTCGCGCGAGGAAGGTAACGACATGACCGGATCAGGTGCACACGAAGCAACGGCGGAGGCCTTCGAGCAGCAGCGCGAGCGCCTGGTGGCGGTCGCCTACCGGATGCTCGGGTCGAGGGCGGACGCCGAGGACGCGGTGCAGGAGGCGTGGATCCGGCTGGCGCGGCAGGACGAGGCCTCGATCGACAACCTGGCCGGCTGGCTGACCACCGTGGTGGGGCGGGTCTGCATCGACGTGCTCCGCTCGCGCAAGACCCGGCCGGAGCTGTCGTACGAGGATCGGCTGCCCGAGCTCGTGGTGGCCGTCGACGGCGGTGCAGCGCCCGAGGACGACGCGATGCTCGCTGAGTCGGTCGGGATGGCGCTGCTCGTGGTGCTCGACTCCCTCACGCCCACAGAGCGGTTGGCGTTCGTCCTGCACGACATGTTCGCGGTGCCCTTCGGCGAGATCGGCGAGATCATCGGCCGGTCCACCGACGCGACCAAGATGCTCGCCAGCCGGGCCCGCCGGAAGGTGCAGGGCACCCCGCAGCCGCAAGAGGAGCCGCGGCGCCAGCGCGCAGTGGTCGACGCATTTCTTGCCGCAGCGCGGAACGGGGACTTCGAAGGGCTCGTCACCCTGCTCGATCCCAACGTGACCTGGCGGACGTACCACCCGAAGGGCGTGCTGACCACGGTCGGCGCGGCCGAGGTGGCCGAACCGGTCCTGCGCGGTGCCCGCTCGATGACCTCGGCGCTCCCGGTCCGCGTCAACGGCGAGCCCGGGTTCGTGGCCTGGGGCGCCAACGGCAAGGTGCTCGGCCTGGTGGCGTGCACCGTGGTCGAGGGCCGGATCGTGGAGCTGCTGACCGTGAGCGACCGCAAGCGCCTCGACGCCATGGATCTGCCCCCGCGACCCGAGTAGCGCGCCCGTCGTAGCCCCGGGTGGTTACTTCTTGGAGAACGCCTTCGTCGTAGTGGTGCAAGCATCCGAAGACGAAGGAGACCCAAGATGGAAAGCCGGATCAACCCCATGGGCAACGAGATCGGGGCCGCGTGGGCGAAGCACATCATCTCGTCGAACAAGATCATCGCCGGCTCGACACTGCCGAAGGCTGTACAGGAGCTGGTGAAGATCCGTGCCAGCCAGATCAACGGCTGTGGCGGCTGCCTCGACATGCACACCAAGGACGCCGCGGCCGCCGGTGAGAGCGCGATGCGGATCAACCTGGTCGGGGCATGGCGGGAGACGACCGTCTACACCGATGCGGAGCGGGCGGCGCTGGAGCTCACCGATCAGGGCACTCGCCTCGCCGACTCCAGCGGTGTCACCGATGAGGCGTGGGCGAACGCGGCGAAGCACTTCGATGAAGACCAGCTGATGGCCCTGGTCGGCCTGATCTGCCTGATCAACGCCTTCAACNGTCGGCGCGTCATGACGCGCCGACTCGGCGGGGATCAGTGGCAGGATGCGCCGACTCGGCGGATCGGGGTCAGGCCGCCGCGCCCTGTGGGGTCGGAGCCGGCCGCATACCGAGGTCGGCGGTGCGTACGTCCTTGGTCTCGCGGGCGGTCAGGGCAGCGATCGACGCGACGAGGCAGACGACCGCGGTGTAGCCGGCGGTGACGACCCAGCCACCCTCCTGCACGCCACCCAGAGCGGTGACGATCGACGGCGTGAACCCGGCCAGCATGAAGCCGATCTGGGTGCCGATCGCGACGCCGGAGAAGCGCACCGGGGTCGAGAACATCTCGCCGTAGAACGACGGCCAGGTCGCATTCGCTGCCGCGTAGCCGAAGGAGAAGGTGACGATCGCGAGCGCGAAGACGAGCAGCTCGTTGCCCTGGCTCATCGAGAGCAGGTAGAACGGCATCATCACCGCGCTGGCCACGGCGCCGTAGATGAAGACGGGCTTGCGCCCGATCCGGTCCGCGAGCCGGCCGAACATCGGCTGGGTGAACAGCGCGACGACGTTGGCCGCGACGACCAGCCACAGCGTGATCGAGTCGACCATGCCGACCGCGACACCGTAGGCGATCGCCAGGTTGCCGAAGACCGTGGAGACGGCCGCGATGAAGGCGCAGCAGATGACCCGCAGCACGTCGACCCAGTGGTCACGCAGCAGCACCGCGAGGGGCAGCTTGGCGACCTCGTTGTTGGCCTTGGCCTCCTCGAACTCCGGGGTCTCGTTGAGGCGGCTGCGGATGAAGAACGCCACCACGACCACGATCGCGGAGAGCCAGAACGGGATCCGCCAGCCGATGCCGTACTTGATGTCGTCGGGCAGCGCGACGACCGGGATGAAGACGAGCGCGGCCAGGATCTGGCCGCCCTGGGTGCCGGTGAGCGTCCAGGACGTGTAGAAGGAGCGCTTGTCGTCGGGGGCGTGCTCGAGCGTGAGCGAGCTGGCGCCGGCCTGCTCGCCCGCGGCCGAGAGGCCCTGGAGCAGCCGGCAGAAGACCAGCAGTGCTGGCGCGATCCAGCCGGCCTGGTCGTACGTCGGCAGACAGCCGATCAGGAACGTGCCGCCACCCATCAGCAGGAGGGTGAACAGCAGCACCTTCCGGCGGCCGATCCGGTCACCGAAGTGGCCGACGAAGACCGCGCCGACCGGGCGGGCGACGTACGCGAAGGCGAACGTCGCGAACGACATCACCAGCGCGGCGTCGCCGGTGCTGGGGAAGAAGACGTGCGGAAAGATCAGCGCCGCGGCAGAGCCGAAGACGAAGAAGTCGTAGTACTCGACGGCACTGCCCATGAAGCTGGCCAGCGCGGCCCGTACCGGGGTCTTGCCTTCTTGGTTCTCGGTGTCAGGTCCCGCCATCGGGTCCTCCTCGGGTAGGCCCGCGGTTCCTGACCGCGGACGGGTGGGGGGGGTGGAGTTTTCTGGCTCTTCGAATTCTTGGGGGAGGTCAGCCGGCCGCGGCCAGCTCGCGCAGGTGGGCGAGCATCCGCTCGGCATCGGGGTCGATGCCGGTGATCAGCCGGAAGGCGTCGACGGCCTGGTAGACCGCCATGTGGCCTCCGTGGAGCGTCCGGCAGCCGGCCTCACGCGCCGCCTGCAGCAGCGCGGTGTCCAGAGGCCGGTAGACGATGTCCGCCACCCACAGCTCAGGGCGGAGGAGGCTCGTCTCCAGCGGCGTACCGGGGTGGTCGGCCATGCCGACCGGGGTGCAGTTGACCAGTCCGTCGGCGACAGGAAGGAGCGCCGGCAGCTTGTCGACGTGACTCGCCTCGACGGTGCTCTCCGGGTGGTGACGCCGGATCTCCTCGACCCGCGCCTGGGCGCGGTCGAGGTCCATGTCGGCGATGACCAGGTTGTCGACGCCCTGGCTCACGAGTGCGTGAGCGACGGCCGAGCCCGCCCCTCCCGCGCCGAGCTGCACGACGGTGCCGAGCGGGGCACCCGGCATCCCGGTACGCAGCGCGTGACCGAACCCGGTCGTGTCGGTGTTGTAGCCGACCGCACCCTCGTCGGTGAAGACGACGGTGTTGACCGCACCGAGCCGGGCCGCGGTCTCGTCGAGCCGGTCGAGGTGGCCGATCACGAGCTCCTTGCACGGGTGGGTGATGTTGAGCGCGTCGAAGCCGAGTCGCCGCGCCTCCCTCATCAGGTCGCCCACACCCTCGGCCGGGATCCCCAGCTCGGTGATGTCGAGCGTCTTGTAGACGTACGACAACCCGTGCTCGAACCCTTCGCGCATGTGCAGCGCCGGACTCAGCGAGGGTCCGACGCCCGCGCCGATCAGGCCGACAAGAAACGAAGACTTCATCCAGACGATCCTTAATGTACGAACTAGTACGTTACGAAAGTGAAGGGGATCACATCCGGCCCCGCGTCGTCAACCCCGCACAGCAAAGAGCCCGTCCCCGCAGCGCGAGGACGGGCTCTTCGGGGGTTTGCGTCAGCGAGCGGTGAGCCAGCCGACGACGATGTCACCGAGGATGCGGCGATGGCGCTCGCGTACGTCGGGCGCGAGCATGTCGCGGCCGAACAGGAAGCCGAAAGTGGCGCTGTTGGCGACCTGGAAGACGCAGTAGGAGCTGATCATCATGTGCACGTCGACCGCGTCGACGTCGTCGCGCAGCTCACCGGAGGCGCGACCGCGGGCGAGGACCTCATCGAGGAGGGAGGCGGCCGGCGTGCCGAGGTCGCGCAGCGACTCGACCTTCCCCAGGTGCTGGCCGTGATGGATGTTCTCGACCGAGACGAGACGGATGAAGGCCGGGTGGTCGTGGTGGTGATCGAAGGTCAGCTCGGCGATCCGTCGCACCGCCTCGACGGGACTCAGGTGGTCGGCATGCAGGCTTTGCTCCGTCTCGCGGATGCGCCGATAGGCGGCCTCGAGGACGGCGAGGTAGAGCCCCTCCTTGCCGCCGAAGTAGTAGTAGATCATCCGCTTCGTGGTGCGGGTGCGCTCGGCGATCTCGTCGACCCGCGCACCGGAGTAGCCCTGCTCGGAGAAGATCTGGGTCGCGATCTCGAGCAGATCGGCCTGCGTACGTTCGGCGTCTCGCAGCCGCTCTGCCGACTTCTGGACCGACTTCTGGGCGGACGGTTGGGTGTCGACCATGTCCCCGAGCCTAGAGCACGACCGGCTTCCCAACTCACAACAATGTATGTACCGTTTCGTACATTAGCGACGAACGGAGAACCATGCGCACCTCGATCGCCACGGTCTGCCTCAGCGGCGGCCTGGTCCAGAAGATGTACGCCGCGGCCGAAGCCGGCTTCGACGCGATCGAGATCTTCGAGCCAGACCTCATCGCCGCACCTCAGTCTCCCGAGGAGATCCGGGCGCTCGCCGACCGGCTCGGGCTCACCCTCGACCTCTACCAGCCCTTCCGCGACGCCGAGGGCGTCGACGAGACCGCCTTCGGCGACGTGCTTCACCGCGCCGAGGCGAAGTTCCGGCTGATGAACCGGCTCGGCATCGACCTGATGCTGGTCTGCAGCAACGTCGGCACCGCGACCGTCGACGACGACGAGGTCTCCGCGGGACAGCTGCGGCGGCTGGGTGATCTGGCTGCGACGTACGACATCCGGCTCGCCTACGAGGCGCTCGCCTGGGGACGGTTCGTCGATGACTACCGGCGCTCGTGGCGCATCGTCGAGCTCGCCGACCACCCCAACGTCGGGATCTGCCTGGACAGCTTCCACATCCTCTCCCGCGGCCACGACCCCAAGCAGATCGAGGAGATCCCGGCCGAGAAGATCTTCTTCCTGCAGCTCGCCGACGCTCCGGCACTCAGCATGGACGTGCTCTCCTGGAGCCGTCACCACCGGCTCTTCCCCGGCGAGGGCAGCTTCGACCTGCCGGCCTTCCTCGGTCACGTCCTGCGCGCGGGCTATGACGGCCCGCTGTCGCTGGAGGTCTTCAACGACACCTTCCGTCAGACCGACCCGGTCCGCACCGCCCGTCAGGCCCAGCGCTCGCTGCGCTGGCTCGCCGACCGCACCGCCGACCTGCTCGGCGAGGAGGCCGGCCGAGACGGGGGTCCGCTCCCCCGCCTGCCCCAGGTGGCCGCGCCCGAGGCGTTCGACTTCGTCGAGATCAAGGCACCGGACACCTCCGGCGTCGAGGTGCTGCTCGAGCAGCTCGGCTTCGACTTCGGCGGCCGCCACCGCAGCAAGCAGGTGCGCCTGTGGACCTGGGGTGCGGCGCGCGTCGTGTGCAACGACGTGCCCAGCGCCTCCCCCGAGCCGCGCATCGCGGCCGTCGGCTTCGACGTCGCCGACTCGGACCCGGCCGCCGAGCGTGCCGCCCGGCTGATGGCGCCGCCGGTCCACCGCCGGACGTACGCCGGCGAGCAGGCCCTGCGCGCCTTCACCTCCCCCGACGGCACCGAGGTCTTCCTCTCGCACGCGGAGGACTGGATCGGCGAGTTCGACGGCGGGGTGTCGAGCACCGGACGTGGCGCCCGGATCGACCACGTCAACCTGGTCCAGCCCTGGCACAGCTTCGACGAGGCGGTCCTCTTCTACACCAGCGTGCTGTCGCTGACCCCGCAGCCGACCCAGGAGGTCGCCGGCCCGTCCGGTCTCGTACGCAGCCAGGTGATGAGCTCGCCGGCCGGCGGCGTACGCCTACCGCTCAACCTGCTCCCGACCGGGCAGCTCCCCAACGACCAGCAGGGCCACGCCCAGCACATCGCGCTCGCCTGCCACGACATCATCGGGGTCGTCACGGCCGCCCGGGAGCGCGGCCTGCGCCCGCTCGAGGTCCCGGGCAACTACTACGACGACCTGGTCGCCCGTTTCGGCCTCGCCGACGACCTCGTCGCCACCCTGCGCGAGCTCGACCTGCTCTACGACCGCGACGCCGACGGTGAATACCTGCACTGCTACACCGAGACCGTCGGCGAGGTCTTCTTCGAGCTCGTCGAGCGCCGCGAGCGCTACGACGGCTACGGCGCCGGCAACGCCCCGGTACGCCTCNTCGTCGAGCTCCACGACCACCTGGCCGGTCCACGGCAACGCGGTCAGCGCGTCCTTGGCGTCGCTGGCCATCAGGTAGGCGAAGTTGGGTGAGCAGAACGACGTCGGCAGCCGCAGGTGGACCTCGACCCTGACCCTCTCGCCGTCCGGTGCGGTCGGGGAGACGGTCAGCGACCGGACGAAGCCGAGGTCGGTGATGGGCTCGTCGAGCTCGGGGTCGACGACGGCGTGGAGCGCGGCGTACGCCTCGGCGGCGCGGGTGCTCTCCTGGGTCAGCAGCGACATGTCACACCGCCGCGAGGTCGGCCCGCTCGGGCTCACGGGGACCTGTCGCGGTCTCGTCCGCCTCGGGCAGCCGCAGCTCGGCGGGCACCTCCAGGTCGTACATCTTCGCGGCGTTGAGGCCCAGGATCTTCTTCTTCTGCGCGACGGTGAGCGGGGCGTACTCGGTCATGTCCTCCGGGATCTGGAAGTCGACGAACCGCTCGATCAGCCACTTCGGCGTCCAGATCGCGTAGTCGGAGGAGAACTGGATCCGGTCCTCGCCGATCCAGTAGACGAGCTCGCCGAGGATCTGCGCGAAGTAGCGCGGCCGGGTGTGGATGAACGGCATTGCCACCGCCAGCCCGCCGTGGACATTGGGCTCCTGGGTGGCGATCCAGCAGAAGTCCTCCAGCCGCGGCAGGCCGACGTGCTCGACGATGAAGTTGAGGTCGGTGAAGTCGCTGGCGACGTGGTCGATGTCGGCGACGTCGAACGCGTCGCGGTCCAGCGGCCGGATCGTCGGGCCCTTGTGGATGTGGATGTTGGTGATCCCGAGCTCGCGGCAGGCCTCGAAGTAGCGGTACGCCCACGGGTCGGTCAGCTTCCAGCCGCGCGACTCCCCGTGCCACTCGGCCGTGTAGAGCTTCACGCCCTTGAGCCCGAACCGCTCGGCGTCGGCGTGGAGCTGTTCGAGTCCGGCCTCGCCGTTGCGGGGGTCGAAGTTGTGGTTGTACGTCAGCTTGTCGGGGTGCTTCGCGGCCAGCTGCGACGCCTCCTCGGTCTGCCCGAAACCGTTCGTGTAGAACTCGCCGAGGTGGGCCGGCTGGAAGATCGCGTGGTCGACGTAGCCGACCTCGAACAGGTCGTGCATGAGCCGCTCGCCGCCCTGGTAGAGGTAGTCCTCGTAGGACCATTGCTCCGACTCGGGGGAGAGGTTGCGGTGGTAGTCGTAGAAGCAGTCGATGAACTGCTTGCCGTGGATGTTGCGCTGGTTCTCCGGACGGGCGTCCCAGAGCGCGACGTGGGCGTCGACGATGAAGTACGACTCGTTGTTCTTGGTGTACATCGGTTCCTCCGGTCTGTGGCTTTCGTCACAGGACGCTAGGGCGGCCGCGACGCGCGGATCAGGGGTGCGGCGTCTCAATGTGAGACCTCGACCGTCTCAATCTGAGACGCTGCCCGGCTGTCTCCGTCGGCCGGCAGATGTAACGTCGATCACATGACAGGGCGTCATCCGATCGCGCAGCGAACCGCGGCCGTCGACGCGTCGGCACTGGCGCCGCGCGTACGTGCCTCCTGGCAGCGGAGCCAGGAGTACGGGGTTTCCGTCGAGGAGGTCGACCCGGTCTTCTCCGGCGCCTACGACCAGGAGTCGCTCTTCTTCCAGTGCGGCCAGGAGGTGCTCGACGACCTCCACCGGACGCTCGTCGGCGAGCCGGTCAGCCTGATGCTCACCGACCCCGTCGGCCTGGTGCTCAACCGGCTCAGCGGCGACCAGCAGCTGCTCCGGGACCTCGACGCCGTCCACCTCGCACCCGGGTTCAGCTACGCCGAGCGCGCGGCGGGCACCAACGGGCTCGGCCTCGCGCTGGCCGACCGGACACCGACCGTGGTCCGGGCCGAGGAGCACTACTCGCTCTCGCTGTGCAGCTACACCTGTGCCGCCGCGCCGGTGATCGACCCGATCAGCGGACGCCTGGAGGGCAGCGTCAACCTGACCACATGGTCGGAGTCGTCCCACGACCTGCTGCTCGCCCTGGCCCAGTCGGCGGCCAGCAACACCGCATCCCTCATGCTCGCCCGCGCCCACGGCCGCTCTCCGCGGCCGGCTCCCCGCGGCGAGGTGTTCCGGGTCGAGGCGCCCCGGCTGGAGCCGGGGGCCGGCAGCCTCCGTGACCTCTCCTCCGCCTGGTGCGAGGCGCTGGGGAGCGTCCGCGACGCGCTCAGGGTCGGCCGGCGGGTCGCCGTGGTCGGGGAGCCCGGGGTGGGGCGTACGACCCTGGTCGCCCAGGCGTTCCGCGACCTGCGGCCCCGCGACCGGATCCTGGCGGCTTCCGCCCCGGAGCCGGCCGACGCCGAGGCGTGGCTGTCGCTGTGGACTCCGGAGCTCGCCAAGCAGGACACCGCGGTGGTCGTACGCGACGTGAACATGCTTCCGGCCTGGGTGGCCGAGCGGTTGCACGCCCTTCTCGTCGAGGCGGCGCCCGGGGCGGTCGCCGGAGTGCCGTTCGCGATGACCGCCGAGACCTTCGACGGCATCCCGGCGGCCCTGGCCGACCTCGTCGACACCGTGGTCGAGGTGCCGCCGCTGCGGGAGCGGCCCGAGGACGTACTTCCGCTGGCGCATCAGGTGGGGCTGCGGGTGCGGGGCCGGGAGATCGCGCTGACACCGGCCGCGGAGCGCGCGCTGCACGACCACGGCTGGCCGGGCAACGTCGCCGAGCTCGTCCATGTCGTCCAGCGGGCCGTGAGCGCGGGTGACCTGATCGACCTGCGTCACCTTCCCGCCGACGTACTCTCCGACACCAGGCGGCCGTTGTCCCGCATCGACGCCTTCGAACGGGGCGAGATCGTCCGCGTCCTGACCCGGCCGGGGATCACCATGCAGGAAGCGGCCGCGGAGCTCGGGATGTCGCGCGCCACCGTCTACCGGAAGGTGCAGCAGTACGGGATCCGGCTTCGGCCGGGCTAGTCCGCGGGGGAGTCGAACTCTTGGCCAAGTCCAGGAAAACTCTCGGATGAGGCCGGGGCGTCAGGGGTGCTCACCAGGGACTATGGACCCATGCGTATCCGTCCCCCACGCGCCGGTCGCCAGCATTTGAACCATCTGACCGGACAGGGCGGACCCGCTCTGAGCGGTCAGAATCTTGCCGGCCGGCTTGTCGAGCAGCACCCGTTCTCCCCTGATGAGGCCTCGAGCATCGTCGCGCAGGTCGCGCGCCTCCTCGCCTCGGGCCACGCCGCAGGGCAGGTGCACGGAGACATCAGACCGGCCACCATCGGGTACGCCCCCGACGGCCGGATCGCACTGCTCGGCGCGCCCGCGCCCCGTGGCGGGGAGGGCCTGCCGTACATGTCCCCCGAACATATCGACCGCCAGCGGATCGGCCCGGCGAGCGACATCTACTCTCTCGGCGCCGTCTTCTTCGAGCTGCTCGCCGGCCGCCCGCCGTACGCCGGGCTCGAACCTGAGCGGGTCGGCACGCTGGTGACCGTGCCCGGCCACCTCGACGGCATCACGACCGCAATGCTCGACCCGGACCCTGCCAAGCGGCCCCGAGCCGACGAGGTGGCTACGGTGCTCGCGAGCGGCGTCGCTCCGCCGCCGAAGCGGATCGTACGTCCGCCCGACATCAGGGGCCCGCGGCTCTCGCCCACGCTGCTGGGTGTGCTGATGGTCCTGGTCCTGCCTGGGTTGGTCCTCGGTGGCTGGGGCACGCTCCGCGCCGGCGACACGATGTCGAACGTCGGCAGCGCCGCACCGCTGGCCAACATCTTGCCGACCAGCTTCCAGCTCGCCTTCGACCTCTCGATCGAGCGCGACGCGCTCCGGACCGATGCGGCGCTGACCGAGGACTTCCTCCAGATCACCGACCGGTCCATCGAGGCCTGGACCGCCGAGGTCGAGAAGCTGGACACCGCCGGCGATCCGGGTCTGCGGCGGCGTACGGAGAGGTCGGCGGCCGCCCTCGAGCGGCTCTCGGACATCCGCGCGGCCGCCCGGGCGGGGAACAGGGGCGGCAAGCTGGTGGCCGTCGAGCTGTACACGAACGCGGTCAACGGGCTCTTCGACCTCGCCGCCGAGCTGCCAACGTTTCGGGACGACGAGCTGGCCAAGCAGGCCCGGAACCTGGAGCTGATCGGATCCGTCTCGGAGGTGCTCGGATTCGAGCGGAGGATCATGGCGAACGCCTTGCGGAACGAGCGGATCAGCGACCAGGGCATCGCCGACCTGAGCGCGGCCCAGGACTCCTGGGCAACCCACTCGGAGTCGATCTATACGCGCGCCGACCCGGCGACGCGGCAGCGGCTCGACAGGATCTCGGGCCGGTCGTTCGAGTTCGGGTCCTACGCGGTCTCGTCCCAGCGTGCCGTCATCCGGGTGCTCAACGCCCGTGACGTCGAGGACGTCGTCAGGCAGCTGGAGGACAGCGCCGACGGCAGGTCCGTGGAACAGCTCTGGCTGGCCGATGCCGCCAGCTACGTCCAGGACCTCAAGGAGGTGGTCGTCGACGCCGCCAGCCGGCTCGCCGACGACGTCGAGCGCGAGCACCGGGACGCTCAGAACCGGACGATCGCCTGGGGAGTCCTCACCGGCATCGTGCTGGCGGTGCTCGCCGGGCTCGGGGTCGCGCTGCTCCGCGCGCGAAGGCGGTCAGTTGATGCGTAAACCGGCAACAATAGCAAAGATCGGCGGATTTCATCGGTGCGTACACGAGACGCACGGGGTGTGAGTCCGACAACATATGCGCATGCGAACGCGCCCCCCGATCGCAGGCCGGTACCGCCTGCACCGACTGCTTGGCCGCGGCGGGATGGGCGAGGTCTGGCAGGCGGCCGACATCAGGCTCGAACGCTGGGTCGCCGTGAAGGTCGTGGAGACCTCTGCCGACCCCAAGGTGACCGAGCGCTTCCGGCGTGAGGCGCTCTCGACGACGGCGGCCAGCCACCCGGGCACGGTGCAGGTGCACGACGTCGGGGTCGAGCAGACCGAGTACGGCAGCATCGTCTACCTGGTCATGGAGCTGCTTCCCGGCCCTACGCTGGCCGACCGTCTCGAGAAGCAGGGGCGGTTCACCGTCGAGGAGGCGAGCGAGGCGATGGTCCAGGTCGCGCGTACGCTCACCGCGGTCCACTCCTCCGGGATCATCCATCGCGACATCAAGCCGTCCAACCTCGTCTACGACGGTGACGGCCGGATCCGGGTGCTCGACTTCGGCATCGCCCAGCTGGCCAAC
This sequence comes from Nocardioides sp. YIM B13467, assembly GCF_042788075.1. Taxonomy (NCBI): domain Bacteria; kingdom Bacillati; phylum Actinomycetota; class Actinomycetes; order Propionibacteriales; family Nocardioidaceae; genus Nocardioides; species Nocardioides sp. YIM B13467. The sequence continues at coordinate 2,191,876 of NZ_JBHZPJ010000046.1, read as the reverse complement.
CACCAGGCCGAGCGGCTCACCTCGACCCGCCACGTGATGGGGAGCCTGCCCTACATCTCGCCCGAGCAGGCCGCCGACAACGTGGTCGGCCCACCGAGCGACATCTACGCGCTCGGCTGCGTGTACTTCGAGCTGCTCACCGGACGCGCTCCGTACGCCGGCTCCGAGCCGGTCTCGATGATCTACCAGCACGTGACCGCGCCGGTCCCGCACGTCAACGACGTGGTCACCGTGCCGTCCCATGTCGACGAGTTCGTGGCGTCGATGATGGACAAGGACCCCTCCCGGCGGCCCACCGCGGGCGAGGTCGTCGCCTTCGCGCGCCGGCCCGAGGTCGTGCCCGCCGTTCCGGTCGGCAGCCGCGAGCTCTCCGCCGGGCTCAAGCCCCTGGCGCTCCCGTCGTCCGCGTCGTCCTCGGCTTCCTCGGCCCCGTCCGTCTCGTCGGTGACGGCGGTCGCCGGCGTGGTCGAGTCGGTGCAGCGTACGCCCCGGTCCCATGCCGCCCCGAAGCCGCGGTTCCTACGCACCCGGGTGCTCGGCGTGCTGCTGGTCCCGGTGCTGATCGCCCTCGTCCTCGGCGGGCTGACCTTCGCCGATGCGCTCGATGAGCGTGCCGTCTCCAGTCGCGCGGTGACGATCGCCGGAGCGCTCCCGGAGAGCTACGAGCTCGGGATGGACCTCATCTTCGAGCGGGACGCGCTCGGCTCCGACCAGGTCCCGGACGCGGTCCGGCAGGCCTATCGCCAGGTGACCGACGACTCGATCGAGGCGTGGCACGACGACATCACCAAGGTCGACCTCGCCGACACCCCGAGCCTGCGGGAGCGCGTCGAGCGCACCTACACGGTTCTCAAGAGCATCGACGCCTACCGCACCGACCTCGAGGACGGCGACAAGGCGAGCACGGAGGCGGCGATCGCCGCCTACACCGACACCGCCTACGAGCTGCTCGACTTCGCGACCGAGATGCCCAACATCCGCAACGAGAACATCTACAAGCAGGTCACCAACCTCAAGTACGTCAGGTCGGCGTCCGAGTCCCTGGGAATCGAACGCACGGTGATGGTGCCCGCGCTCATGACCGGGAAGATCGACGAGGAGTCGATGGAGGCGATGAGCGAGGCGCGTACGTCCTGGCAGCTCACCTCGCGCTCGTTCTACGGCGACGCCCCGAAGGCCACCCAGAAGGCTCTGGACAAGATCTCGGACGGCACCTTCGCCGACGGATCCCGTGGCCTGGTGTCGCAGAACGCGGTCGTCCAGGTCATCAACGACGGCTCCCTCGCGGGCGCGGTCCGGGACCTGGAGTCCCACGCCCCGGGGCGGCCGGCCGCGCAGGTCTGGTCCGAGGACATGACCCGCTTCATCCAGCTCCTCAAGGACACCATCGTGTCGATGACGCTGATCGTCTCCGACGACGTCGGCGAGGAGCACCGCGGCATCCAGACGAAGGTCGTCCTGAGCGGGGTGCTCACCGTCGCCGCGCTCCTCGCCGCGCTCGCGCTGCTGGCCGGGATGTTCCTCGTCCGCCCGCTCCGCGGGCGCCGGCGGTCCGTGGAGAGCTGAGCGGCGAGCCGTCGGTCAGACGAGGGTGCTGAGGCTCGAGACCAGGGCTTCCCAGCGGCTGTCGACGTCGAATCCCATCTGGCTCAGCAGCGCCCAGCCGAAGCCGAGGACGGCGTAGAGGCTGATCGGGGTCATCACGACCCACTCCCGGATGGAGCCGGCGTCGCCGAGGATCGGGAGGGCGAAGTGGCCGCCCCGGGTCCACATGTTGTCGAACGGCAGCCACTTGTTGCGCCGGACCCACCTCGGCGGCTTCGGCGCGATCGGCCAGAACAGCGGGATCCCCATCGTGGTCACGAAGTCGCCGAGCAGGTGCACGACGCAGCCGAGGCCAACGGAGAAGGGCATCCACCACCACTCCTCGGGCGCGAAGATGGCGATCACCGCCGCCAGAGCCACCGCCGGGATCCATGGCCAGTGGACGCCCTTGCGGGTGAGCTTCAGCGCGTCCATGGCGAAGGCGACCAGAAGGACGCACATGATGCCCGGGCCGATCAGGACACTGCCGAAACGTTCGGTCTCGACCGAGAGCTTCCCCGCGCCCCAGGCGAGTCCGGTGAAGGCGAGTACGCCGAGGATCGAGTGGGTGCCGTTGCGGTGGCCGCCGGAGACCTGTCCGACGATCTTGGTCAGGCCTTCGGAGACCGGTGGTAGCGAGTGGGCGATCGTGCCGTTGTGGTGGTCCGCGTCCGGAAGCAGCGCGGCGCCGGCGCACACCAGAGTGCCGGTCATCACGCCTATGTCCGAGACGCCCGGGTACCACCCGAACGCGATCGGTGCCGACGATGTCACTGCGATCCACGCGGCAGCTCCAGAGGCCGCGTGATGCCCGCCCATCATGTGAAGTTGTGTCCCTCTCCAGTGTTCCCCCGCTGAATGACCGCGGACGAACGTACCGGTCCTCGGGGCGCTTCGCGTGCGTCGGGGTGGTGTGTCTGGTGACGAGATTCGAATCACTGTTCGAGGGCTGATCCGAGGCGTGAAAGGGGTGCGGTCGGGGCAGCAACCTGAATAGGATGCGCGGTCATGACGACACCCGGCACCCACGGCAGTGCCCGCCGTGCGCCGTGGACGTTCGAGACCAGTCGGTGCGCCGCGACGGTGACCCCTGAGGCGATCGAGTTCCGGTTCATGGTCACCGCGCCCGACGGCTCGCTCAGCGAGATGCTCCTCTCGGTGGGCCGGCACGACATGCCGACGCTGCTCGAGGAGATCGCCTTCGAGATGCCCGAGGCGCTGGAATGGATGTCGGCCGCGATCATGACGGTCGCCCGCGACCGGCGCCTGGCCGAGGAGGCCTCGGCTGTTCCGCACCAGCGCGGGGCATAACCTCGGGCGCAGCAAGGTTGTCCCCAGCACCGCAACTCGATCGAGGAGAGACCCGTGACCACCACGTACGACTTCAAAGTGACCGCCGCTGATGGCAGCACCGTCTCGCTCAGCGACTACAAGGGCAAGCTGCTGCTGATCGTCAACGTAGCCAGCAAGTGCGGTCTGACGCCGCAGTACGAGGGCCTCGAGGCGCTCTATCGCGCCACCAGCGACTCCGGCGTCGAGGTCATCGGGTTCCCGTGCAACCAGTTCATGGGTCAGGAGCCCGGCACCGACGACGAGATCCAGGAGTTCTGCAAGACGACCTACGACGTGACCTTCCCGGTCCTCTCCAAGGTCGATGTCAACGGGGAGAACTCTGCTCCGCTCTACGAGTTCCTGCGTGCCGAGGCGCCGGGCGACATCCAGTGGAACTTCACCAAGTTCCTCATCGGTCGCGAGGGAGAGGTCGTCAAGCGCTACGAGCCGCAGGTGACGCCCGAAGAGATCCAGGCGGACCTCGCGCAGTATCTCTGATCTCCGAGGCGATGCCGGACGGCGCTCGATCCTGATATCTGCGGGGGCGGGCGCCGTTTGGGTTAGATAGTTGGTCAGAAGATAGTTCGGTATCAGATGGTTCGTTAAGATCTAGTTCATGACCGGACCGCGTATCGACCTGCTGTTCCTGCTCAACCAGTCCGCGCACGCCTTTGCGGCCCAGGTCGGTGAGGCGCTGGCCGACCTGGAGCTCTCGGTACGGGAGTACTGCGTGCTGATGAAGGCCGCCGAGGGGGAGTACACCCAGAACGCCGTGGCCGAGATGGCGATGCTGGACAAGACCACGATGGTCACCACTCTCGACAACCTCGAGCGCCGCGGCCTGGCCGAGCGGCGGGTCTCGACCACCGACCGCCGTGCCCGCATCGTCGCGCTCACGCCGGCCGGCGTGAAGGCGCTCGAGGAGGCCTCGAAGGCCTACAACGCGACCGTCGCCAAGGCGCTCGAGGGTCTGGCGCCGAGCGAGGGCGAGGCGTTCATCGAGGCGCTGCAGCACCTCGTCGAAGGGCCGTGGGCGACGCCGTCGCACACGATGACGCTGCGGCGTCGCGCGCCTGCCTCGTCCCGCTAGGGATGGGTTCACAACTGAATATCCCGAAATAGATTGTTTCATAACAAACAATCTTCTATGGTCGTATCTATGACGACCAAGACAGTCGCGCTCGCGACCCTCGCAGCCACTCAGCTGATGGTGATCCTCGACGGCACGGTCGTGACCGTCGCCCTTCCCGCAATCCGTGACGACCTGGGCTTCGGCGACACCTCGCTGTCCTGGGTCGTCAACGGCTTCCTGCTCGCCTTCGCGCTCGTCCTGCTCCCCGCGGGCCGGGCCGGTGACGCGTTCGGCACCCGCCCGGTCTTCCTCACCGGGCTGAGCATCTTCACGCTCGCCTCGGCATGGTGCGGCATCGCCTGGGACCCGATCTCCCTGGTCCTCGCGCGATTCGTCCAAGGCCTCGGCGGCGGCATCGCCTCGGCCGTGGTGCTCGGCATGATCGCCGGCCTCTACGCCGAGCCCCGCGAGCGCCTCCGCGCCTTCGCGGTGCTCGCCTTCGTAGGCTCGATCGGTGCGTCGGTGGGGACGGTCCTGGGCGGCGTACTCACCGACGTCGCCTCCTGGCGTTGGGCCTTCCTGATCAACGTGCCATTCGGGATCATCGCTCTGATCGTCGCGCTCCGCGCGGTGGAGGGTACGCCGCCGACCGGCGTCCAGGGTGGCCTGCTCCCGCGCGGCCTGTTCGCCCAGCGAAGGTTCGTGCTCGGAAACCTGATCCTGCTGACCCTGACCTTCGGAGGGTTCACCTTCCAGTTCGTCACGACGCTCTACCTGCAGGACGTCCTCGGCTTCGGAGCGCTCTCGACCGGCCTGGCGTTCCTTCCGGTCAGCGTGGTGATCGCCATCGCCAGCCTCGGCTTCAGCGCCACGCTGGCCGAAAGGTTCGGGTCCGAGCGCGTCCTGCTCGTCGGTGTGCTCGCCTTCGTCGCCGGCATGCTCTACCTGGTCCGCCTCCCCGGAGCCGGCGGCTTCCCTCTCGACGTTCTCCCCGGCGCGGTCGTGATGGGCCTCGGCTTCGGCCTCGCGATGCCGCAGGTGACGGCGTTGGCGATGGGCGCGCTGGCGCCGGAGCACGCCGGGATCGGTTCCGGCCTGACCACGACCACCCAGCAGCTCGGCGGGTTCCTCGGCACCCTGATCGCCGCCGGCCTGGTCACGACCGTCGGCTATGGCGCGGCGTACGCCTCGGCCGCGATCGCATTGGGCACCGGAGCCGCCGTCGCGGCGTACCTGCTCGTGGACGCGGCACGCGCCCGGGACCCGAGGATCTCCGAGCGCGTGCCGGACGAAGCCGCCAGATTCTGACGTCTCGACGTCAGAATCTGACCCCTCGGCGCTACCTCCGGACCGGGAGGACCAGCGTCGAGGGGTTCGTCTTCGTGTGGTGCACCGTGACCACGCCGGCGATGCCGCGGACCAGCTGCTTCACGTTGGGCAGCAGGTGGGGGACGTCGTAGGAGTGGACGGTGACCCGGAGGCGGTGCCCCTTCTCGATCACCGCGCCGGTCGGGAAGACCTCCACCTGCACGCGATAGACCTGACCCGGCTTGACGGGCTGTTCGGCCTCACGGGTGAACGGATGCCAGGGCTGTACGACCTGACCGTTCAGCGTCCGCGACTTCGACACGGTGACGGCACGGTGACGCATGGTCTGCCAGCCGCCGGTGATGCGGTCGACGGAGCCGTCGGGCGCGACGTCCTCGACCGAGACCGAGATCAGGCCGTCGGTGCCGGTCGTGGAGACGGACAGGTCGGCGTTGAGCGGGCCGGAGAAGGCCAGGTCCGAGGTCGCCGGCGCGGTCTCGTAGGAGACCCCGAGCGCGTCGTTGATCCGGTTGTCGGTCTCGCAGCCGGGGATCGCGAGGGCGTCGGCGGTCCACTGCGCGGTGCTGCGCGAGCACAGCCCCTGCACCGGCAGCGGCACGATGGTGTCGCCGCCGACGGGCTTCAGGGCCGACCCGAGGGCGTACGTCTTCGCGCGGACCTCGCTCCCGAGCCACGACTGCATCGTCCGCCACTTCCCGGACCCGATCTCGTGGTAGGTCACCGGCGCGACGTCGCGGTCGAGGGTGGCGTCGGGCAGACCTTTGAGGTGCGTGTCGAACCACCGCAGGGCCATCTCGCCCATGCTGTTGATCCCGCTGCCCTCCAGGCCGGCGCCCGTGGCCGCCTCGGCGTGCGTCCACGGACCGATGAGCAGCTTGGTGTCCACGCCGTTCTTCTGCATCCGGTCGAAGAGCATCGGCGTGCCGCGCTGGAAGATGTCGTACTGCCCGGCCGTCACGAACGTCGGTACGTCGATCTCGTCGACCACGCTCAACGGTGACCGCTTCCGGTAGAACGGGCCGTCGTAGCCGGCGTCGCTGCCCATCACCGCGCTGACGAGCATCGGCACCTGGAACCCGAGCGCACCGCCGACGTGCTGCAGCAGCGTGGTCAAGGTGGCGTCGGGGCGGGTCTTGTTGACGGCCGGCGGCACCAGCCCGGCGCCCGTGACCAGCCCGAACCACAGCGGGACGAACCCGGCGTCGATCTGTCCGCCGGAGGCGACGACGTCGCGGTAGACATCGCCGGCGGGCACGATCGGGAACATCGCCTTGAGCCCGCGCGGGTGCTGAGCGGCGGTGAAGAACTGGTTGATCGCCATGTAGGACGGACCCCACAGCCCGAGCTCGCCGTTGCTCCACGGGCGCTTCTTCGAGGTCGCCCAGTTGGCGACCTCGAGGCCGTCCTTCTGCTCACGGTCGCCGAACGCGTCCCACTGGCCCGCGGAGGAGCCGGTGCCGCGTACGTCGGTCTGGACGAAGACGTAGCCCCGCTGCACGAAGTAGTCCCCGCCGCTCCCGCCGGAGACGTTCTTGTTGTAGGGGTTCTGGGTCAGGATCACCGGGAACCGGCCCGGCGCCGCGGTCCCGTCCGCCTTCGCGGGACGGTGGACGTCGGCGCGCAGCACCACCCCGTCGGACATCGTGAGCTGGATGTCCTTCTCGACCACTACGCCGTACGTCGCCGGGCGAGGCTTCCACGCCCCGGCCCTCGCCTGGGGAGCCTGCGCCGCGGCGGTTCCGACAGACGCCGCCGCAGGGGCGGCGGTCGCGGAGTGCGCCGGTGGCAGGAAGGTCGTGACCAGAGCCAGGAACGATACGAGGAATGCCAGTCTGCCGAGTTTCACGACTCACTCCAGGGGTGTGTTGGATATCACACCTCGAACGACGGAGTGCAAACGCGAGTTACGTAGCCGGTCCCGGGTTTTGAATAGTGAGACTAAGCAGTCACGGCGACGGTCTTGTCGACGACCGGCGCGCCCGTGGCCGCCACGACCTCGTCGTACGTCACCCCGGGAGCGAGCTCGACGAGCTCGAACGACGAACCAGCGACGTCCAGAACACCCAGGTCGGTGATGACCCGCTTCACGATCCCGCGACCGGTCAGCGGCAGGTCGCAGGCCGAGAGCAGCTTGGGCGCACCCTTCTTGGTGACGTGCTCCATCAGCACGATCACCCGCCCGGCGCCGGAGACGAGGTCCATCGCGCCGCCCATGCCCTTGACCATCTGGCCGGGCACCATCCAGTTGGCGATGTCGCCGTTGGTCGAGACCTGCATAGCGCCCAGGACGGCGACGTCGATGTGGCCGCCGCGGATCATCGCGAACGAGGTCGCGGAGTCGAAGTAGGAAGCACCCGCGAGCACCGTCACGGTCTGCTTGCCGGCGTTGATCAGGTCGGGGTCGACCTCGTCCTCGTAGGGGAACGGGCCGACGCCGAGGATGCCGTTCTCGGCGTGCAGCACGACCGTCGAGGTCTCCGGGATGTAGTCGGGGATCAGCGTCGGCAGGCCGATCCCGAGGTTGACGTAGTCGCCGTCCTGCAGCTCCAGCGCGGCGCGCGCGGCCATCTGGTTGCGGTCCCAAGCCATGACTCAGGCCTCCTGGTTCGTGGTCGGGCGCTCGCCGCGCGTCGTACGCTTCTCGATGTCCTTGCGCGCTGCCTGCTCGGGCGTCAGCGCGACGATTCGCTTCACGAAGATCCCCGGAAGGTGGACGTCGGCCGGAGCGATCTCACCGACCTCGACGACCTCCTCGGCCTCGACGACGGTCACCCGGCCGGCCATCGCCGCCGGCACGTTGAAGTTGCGCGTGGAGGCGTTGAACTGGGCGTTGCCGGCCCGGTCGACGCGGGTCGCGCGGACCAGTGCGAAGTCGGTGATGATGCCCTCCTCGAGCACCATCTGCTTGCCGTGGAACTCCCTGACCTCCTTCGGCTCGGAGGCCTCGGCGATCGTTCCGTCGGGGTTGTAGCGGTAGGGGAGGCCGCCGTCGGAGACCATCGTGCCGACGCCGGTCGGGGTGTAGAAGGCGCCGATCCCGCTGCCGCCCGCGCGCATCCGCTCCGCGAGCGTGCCCTGCGGAGTGAGCTCGAGCGTGATCTCGCCGGCCAGGTACTGGCGGCCGAACTCCTTGTTCTCGCCGATGTAGCTCGCGATCACCCGGGAGATGCGGTGGTCGTCGAGCAGCAGCCCGAGCCCGGCGCCGTCGACGCCGCAGTTGTTGGAGACCACCATCAGGTCGTCCGCACCCTGCTCGCGCAGCGCCTCGATCAGGAACCACGGGATTCCCACCAGCCCGAAGCCGCCCACGGCCAGGCTGGCCCCGCTGTGGATGTCGGCAACCGCCTCCGCGGCCGACCCGACCACCTTGTCCAGACCCATGTCTTCTCTGCTCTCTCGAAGGCTCTACTGATGAAAGAAATTCCGTACGTCGCTTCGCTGGCTGCCTCAGCGGACCGACTCGAACACCGCGGCGAGCCCCTGACCGCCGCCGATGCACATCGTCTCCAGGACGTACCGGGCCTCGCGCCGCTGCGCCTCGCGGGCGGCGGTGGCGAGGATGCGGGCGCCGGTCGCACCGATCGGGTGGCCGAGCGAGATGCCCGAGCCGTTGGGGTTGAGCCGCTCGTCGGTGGCGTCGATCTTCCACTCGCGCAGGACGGCGAGGACCTGGGCCGCGAAGGCCTCGTTGAGCTCGATCAGGTCGATCTCGTCGAGGGTGAGCCCGGCCCGGGACAGCGCCGCCTTGCTGGAGAGGACGGGGCCGATGCCCATCCGCTCGGGTTCGCAGCCGGTGACGGCCCACGACTTGAGCGCCAGCAGGGGAGTCAGCCCGCGCCTCTCGGCCTCGGCGCGCGTGGTCACGATGCACATCGCGGCGCCGTCGTTCTGGCCGGACGCGTTGCCGGCGGTGACGGTCGACTCCTCGTCGACCTTCAGGCGGATCGGGCGCAGGGAGGCGAGCTTCTCCAGGGAGATGTCGGCACGCGGGTGCTCGTCGCGGTCGACGACGACATCGGGCTTGCGGCGGCCGCCGGGGACGGTCACCGGAACGAGCTCGTCGGCGAACTTGCCGGCCTCGTGGGCGGCGACGGCACGCTGGTTGGAGCGCAGCGCGAGCTCGTCCTGCTCCTCGCGCCCGATGCCGTACTCACGACGCAGGTTCTCGGCTGTCTCGATCATGCCGCCCGGGAGTGGGTGGTCCTTGCCGCCTGCGGTCTCGCGAGCCCGGTCGAGGCGGTCGAGCAGCTCGATGCCGCCCTGCTTCACCCCGCCGCGCAGCCCGAGCGCGTAGTGCTCGACGTTGGACATCGACTCCGCACCGCCGGCCACGACGAGGTTCGCGGCACCGGTGGCGACCGAGCCCGCGGCGTACAGGATCGCCTGGAGGCCAGAACCGCAGCGACGGTCGATCTGGAGGCCGGGGACGCCGTTGCCGAGCCCGGCGTCGAGGGCCGCGATGCGGCCGATCGCGGGGTTCTCGCCGCTCGCGTAGCCGTTGCCGAGGATGACGTCGTCGACGTCGCCCTCCTGAAGGCCGGTGCGCTCGACCAGCTCACGCAGGACCGTCGTGGCGAGGTCGGTCGCGGTCAACGGCGCCAGGGCACCGAGGAACCGGCCGACCGGGGTGCGGAGGGGCTCGCAGATGACGATGTCGTTGGCGGAGCTGCTCATGCCATCGACGGTACGCGCGCAGTCATGACTTGAGAAGTATTCATTTGGGCACGATTGACACTCCCGAAGTCTTGATCAACTGTCCGACCGGACAGTGCGCGGGTGAGGCTATTGCGATAAGTTCGCGTTAGCAGTTTCCTCTCGGGTTCCACTTCGACCACCCCACGTAGATCAATGAGGTGACCATGCACGTCCCCGACGGCTTCCTCGACGCTCCGACGTCGATCGCCACCGGTGCAGTCGCTGTCGTCGCGGTCGGCGTCGCGCTGCGCGGCGCGCGCCGTGAGCTCGACGACAAGACCGCCCCGCTGGCCGGCCTCGTGGCCGCGTTCGTCTTCGCGACCCAGATGCTCAACTTCCCGGTGGGGGCGGGCACGAGCGGTCACCTGATGGGCGGCGCGCTGGCGGCGGTGCTGGTGGGGCCGTGGACCGGGGTGCTGTGCGTCTCGGTCGTGCTGATCGTGCAGTCCCTGCTCTTCGCCGACGGCGGCATCACCGCGCTCGGCACCAACATCCTGCTCATGGCCGTCACCACGGTGCTCGTCGGCTGGTTCGTGAGCCGGGTGCTGATCAAGGTGCTGCCGAAGCGGGTCGGCCTGGTCGCCCCCGCGGCGGCGATCGGCGCCTTCCTCTCCGTCCCCGCCGCAGCGGCCGTCTTCACCGCGCTCTACGCGGTCGGTGGCACCGCCGACATCTCGCTGACCACGCTGGCCACCGCGATGCTCGGCTGGCACACGGTGATCGGTCTGGGCGAGGGTGCGATCACGTTCCTCGCGGTCGGCGCGATCCTGTCCGTACGCCCCGACCTCGTCTACGCCGCGCGAGGCGTGATCGCCGAGCGCGACCTGGTGATCAAGCCGAAGGAGTCGGTGGCATGAGCACGGCATCGAAGCGGACCGTGCCGTTCCGGTGGGTCGCCGTCGGCATCGCCGTCGTCGCGCTGCTCCTGGCCGGGGTGGTCTCCTACTACGCATCCGCCAACCCCGACGGCCTCGAGTACGTCGCCGGCAAGACCGGCTTCCTTGACAGCGCCTCGGAGCACGGCGCGGCCGACGGCCCGCTGGCCGACTACGGCACCAAGGGCGTCGACGACGAGCGGCTCTCCGGCGGCCTCGCCGGCGTGATCGGCACCGTGGTGGTGCTCGTCCTCGCCGGCGGCCTCGCCGTGGTCGTACGTCGCCGATCCGCCAACTCCGACGAGGCCTGAGCCGGTGCCCGCCCATCTGAAGGTGCTCGCCCTGATCGGCTTCATGCTCGTCGTGGTGGCGACGCCGCGGGAGTGGTTCGCTGCGTACGCCTTCTTTCTCGCGGTCCTGGTGACGGTCGGCGCGGTGGCGCGGGTGCGCCCGGGGTGGGTGCTGAAGCGGATGGTGGTGGAGACGCCGTTCGTGGTCTTCGCGGTGCTGATGCCGTTCATCGCGCACGGGCCGCGGGTCGAGGTGCTCGGACTCAGCCTCAGCGAGTCGGGTCTCCTCTCGGCGTGGGGGCTGCTCGCCAAGGGCACGCTCGGCGTGATCGCCGGGCTGATGCTGGCCGCGACCACGACGCCCCAGGAGCTCGTCCATGGCCTGGAGCGGCTGCGGTTGCCTCAGCAGCTGGTGCAGATCATGGCGTTCATGGTGCGCTACCTCGAGGTGGTGACCGACGAGATGCGCCGGATGGCGGTCGCGCGCGCCTCACGAGGCTTCGAGGCCCGCAACCCGCTCCACTGGCCCGTGCTCGCGCGCTCGGTCGGTGCGCTGTTCATCCGCTCCTTCGAGCGCGGCGAGCGAGTGCACCTGGCCATGGTCTCGCGCGGCTACACAGGGAGGATGCCCCGGTGACCACTCCAGTCCTGGACGTACGCGGCTTGGCTTTCGCCTATCCCGACGGCCATCAGGCGCTCTTCGGCGTCGACCTGCACGTCCACCGTGGTGAGCGGGTCGCGCTGCTGGGTCCCAACGGGGCCGGCAAGACGACGCTGGTCCTGCACCTGAACGGCATCCACCTCGCTGGCGCCGGAACGGTCGCGGTCTCCGGGCTGCCGGTCACCAAGGCCAACATCAAGGAGATCCGCCGCCGCGTCGGCATCGTCTTCCAGGACCCCGACGACCAGCTCTTCATGGGCACCGTCCGCGAGGACGTCGCCTTCGGTCCCGCCAACCTCGGCCTGCGCGGCGAGGCCCTGGACACGAAGGTGACCGAGGCGCTCGCGAAGGTCGGCATGGAGGACTTCGCCGACCGCCCGCCCCACCACCTCTCCTTCGGTCAGCGCCGCCGGGTCGCGGTGGCCACCGTGCTGGCGATGGACCCCGAGATCCTGGTCCTCGACGAGCCCTCCTCCAACCTCGACCCGGCATCCCGTCGCGAGCTCGCCGACATCCTCCGCGATCTCGACGTCACCGTCTTGATGGTCACCCACGACCTGCCGTACGCCCTCGAGCTCTGCGAGCGCTCCGTCATCCTCGACGGCGGCATCGTGGCCGCCGAGGGCCGCACGGTCGACGTACTCTCCAACGCCGACCTGATGCGCGCCCACCGCCTCGAGCTCCCCTTCGGCTTCGACCCGGTGGCGGCTGCCGCCACCCTCTAGCCGGGCTACTCGGCCAGGCGGCGGGAGCGGTAGTGGAGCTTGGCGCTGACGTAGCCGCGCCAGCCGACCAGGGTGATGCCGAGGAAGAGGAGCGAGACGACCAGGAAGGCCGGCGCCAGGCCCTCGCCGGAAAGGCCGCGCAGCACCATCCCGATGACGTACGTCCCGAGCCAGACGACCACGCCCGCAGGCCAGGCGCGAGCGGCGGGCCAGCGGCGCCAGATCAGCACGGCCCAGGCCACGGCGAGCCCGATCAGGAAGGGCCAGGCGATGCGGAGCACGACGAGCGCCGGGCCGGAGTCGTGCGACTGGCGCCCGGCGAAGGCGAAGAGGAGCACGAAGAAGACATCGACGGCGAAGGCCGCGACCGCCCACCTGGGCACGAGGCCGGCGATGAGTGGGGAGGAGGCGTCGGGCTTCGTGGAGGACATGGTGCCCAGGATACGAGCCTGGCCGGCGAATCAGGCGAGCGTGGTCAGCCAGGCCCCGCCGCGCATCACCCGGGTCGGCTGCAGCGACTCGTCGGTGAGCACCAGGTCGGCGCGAGCGCCGGGCTCGAGGCGGCCCGCGTCGAGGCCCACCACCGATGCCGGCCGCAGGCTCGCGGCCTTCATCAGCATGGCCAGGTCGATACCGGCGGCCGCATGGCGGCGTACCTGGTCCATGAGTCGCGACGTGCCTCCGGCGATCGACCCGTTGCCGGTCCCGTCGGCCACGCGGGCGACCCCGGAGCGTACCTCCACGGACAGAGGTCCGAGCTGGTAGTCGCCGTCGGCCATCCCGGCCGCGGCCATCGCGTCGGTGACGAGTACGACCGAGCCGGGCACCATCGACATCACGGCCCGGACCGTCTCGTCGTCGAGGTGTACGCCGTCAGCGATCAGCTCCACACAGGCATCGCCGACACCGGCGGCGCCCAGGGATCCGAGCACGGGGCCGGGGTCACGATGGTGCGCGGGCGGCATCCCGTTGAAGAGGTGGGTGACCAGGCTCCCCGGTCCGGAGAGGAACGAGCGAGCCCGCTCCGCCGACGCGGCGGTGTGTCCCAGCGCCACCACGACCCCGGCCTCGGTGAGCACCGAGGCCACCTCGTCGGCCCCGGGGAGCTCCGCGGCCAGCGTCATCACCCGCAGGTGCCCCCGGGCGGCGGCGACGAACTCACGGGCGAGCCCGACGTCCGGCGCGAGCAGCAGCGCCGGATCGTGCGCGCCGCGGCAGGAGTGCTCCAGGAACGGCCCCTCCATGTGAATGCCGGCGATCAGCCCGGCCTCGGCAGCCGTGGCCAGCGCCGCGACGACCGACAGCAACCGGGAAGGCGAGTCGGTCACGGTCGAGGCCAGCAGTGTGGTCGTGCCGGCAGCGTGGTGAACGCCGGCAGCGGTGGCGATCTCGTCCGGCGACGTGGTGTGGAACGAGGCACCGCCACCGCCGTGGTTGTGGATGTCCACCAGCCCCGGGAGCAGGATCCCCGAGGACGAGGGGTCGCCGGAGACGGCCGCCCGCACGTCGGAGACGAGCCCTGCGGACACCGTCACGACGACGTCGTCGAAGCCGCCCGGCCGCGGCACTCGGCCGCGCACCACATGCTCTAGATCCATCGCTTGAACCAGATCCTCGTCAGCCATTCCTGCCGGGTGAGCAGCTCATCGGTGTAGATCGGCCAGAACCAGGCGAAGTTGCAGATCACCAGCACGACGAAGATGCCAGCGGCGACGGCACCCCCGACGCGACGCCGAGCGGCGGGCGTGCCGCCGGCGTGAGGTGGTGGCCGGTCGAGCAGCTTGCCCAGACACAGGCACAGGCCGAGCACCAGGAACGGCAGCGCGATGATCATGTAGAAGGAGAAGATCGGCCGCCCGGCGTACTGCAGCCAGGGCAGCCACGTCGACAGCACTCCGACCACGGCGACCCCGAACCTCCAGTCCCGCGCGGCGACCCACATGAACGCCGAGACGATCAGCGCGACGAACGCTCCCCACCACAGCACCGGGGTGCCCAGGAGCAGCACCTGTCGCAGGCACGTCCCCGCCTCCTCCGGACCGTCGCCGTCGGGATCGGTGGAGGGGGAGGCGTCGCACATCTCGCCGCGGGACTTCGCGCCGGACAGGATCCCGGTGTCGGCGGCGACCCCGACCGGCCGGTTCAGGACCAGCCAGCCGATCGGATGGGACCCGTAGGTGTGCTCGGCACACTCCAGGAAGTGGGTGTGGAAGGTGAAGACGTCGCGGTGGTAGTACCACAGCGACCGCAGCGACTGACTGACCTCGCCGAGGCCGGAAGCGTCCGGCTCGTTGGCGGTCGGCCAGCGCTTGTCGTTGAGGTTCTCCGGGACGTACGACTTGTTCTCGCAGTGGCCCTCGCCGGTGTAGCGCGTGTACTGCGTCGCCGAGAGCGACTCCTCGTAGACGTCCGCGTGGGTCATCCACGGGATCCACGTCATCACGTAGACGGCCAGCGCGACGCCGACCAGGTGCGCGAAAGCGGTCGGCCCGTCAGCCACACAGGCACGAAGCCAGGAAAGCCGTACGCCGAAGGAGCGCCGCATCCCGGCGCACCAGGCCACGTAGAGGAGACCGAAGGCGGCCAGCGGGTAGAGCGCCTCCCACTTGGAGCCGATGGCCAGGCCCCACGCGACTCCAGAGCAGAGCAGCCACGGACGGAACAGCATCTGGCGGACGGGTCCCCACGCGCCCGGCGCGGCGAGCTGGGTGGGCGCGAGGGCGGAGAACCGCCGCCGGTACCAGTCGCGGTCCATCACCATCAGGTGCACCGCGAGCAGCAGGAAGAAGGCGACGAAGAGATCGAGCAGGGCCAGGCGCGAGAGCACGAACGCGAGCCCGTCGAAGGTGATCAGGATGCCGCCGACGAGGCCGAGCAGCATGGAGCCGGAGACGCGGCGTACGAACCGGATCGTCAGCAGCACCAGCAGTGACCCGACCACGACCGACGCGATCCGCCAGCCGAACGGGTCCATCCCGAAGAGCTTGATGCCGATCGCGATGAGCCACTTGCCGACGTCGGGATGGACGATCATCGACGGCCCGTCGGCGAACTGCCCCTCGAGCTGCCCGGCCAGGATGTTCTCGTCGGCGCCCTCGATGAAGTTGCGCGCGTAGCCGTACTCGAGCAGCGCCCAGGCGTCCTTGGCGTAGTAGGTCTCGTCGAAGGCGAAGACCTTCGGGGTGCCCAGGTGCCACAGCCGCAGCAGGAACGCGAGCGCGGTGATCCCGATCGTCGCCGCCCAGCCGGCCCGCGGCGAGCCGTTGATGCGGCGCCGGGCGCGTTCCCAGGCGGTCGGAAGGAGGTGACCGGAGGGGGTGCTGGCCAGGCCCTCCATGGGCTCCGGCTCCTCGGTCACCGTCGTCGTCACGAGGGAACCTTATAAGCCTGCAACAATATCGGGGTGGTAGTTCCAGAGGACGGCGTGCTCGTACTTGCGGCAACCCCGATCGGACGGGTCGAGGATGCCCCACCCCGTTTGGCCTCCGAGCTCGCCACCGCGGACGTCATCGCCGCCGAGGACACCCGCCGCCTGCGTCGGCTGACGACGGATCTCGGCGTCGAGATCAAGGGCCGCATCGTCTCCTACTTCGAGGGCAACGAGACCGCGCGTACGCCGACGCTGCTCGCCGACCTCCTCGACGGCAACCGCGTGCTGCTGGTGACCGACGCCGGGATGCCATCGGTCTCCGACCCCGGCTATCGCCTGGTCGCCGCCGCGGTCGAGAAGGACGTACGCGTCACCGCGGTGCCCGGCCCCTCGGCCGTCCTGACCGCCCTGGCCGTCAGCGGCCTCCCCGTCGACCGGTTCTGTTTCGAGGGCTTCCTGCCCCGCAAGGCCGGTGAGCGCTCGCGCCGCCTCGCTTCGCTGGCCAAGGAGGAGCGCACCATGGTCTTCTTCGAAGCCCCCCACCGCACCCAGGCAGCCTTGGAAGCCATGCGCGACGCCTTCGGCGACGCCCGCGCTGCGGCCGTCTGCCGCGAGCTGACGAAGACCCACGAAGAAGTACGCCGCGGCGGACTGGCCGAGCTCGTCGACTGGGCCGCTGAGGGAGTACGCGGTGAGGTCACCATCGTCGTCACCGGTGCCGACCCATCCGCCGAGATCGGCAACGATCCCGAGAGCCTCCGCGCCGCCGTGGCCGACCTCCAAGAGGACGGCCTCACCAAGAAGGAAGCCATCGCCGAAGCAGCCAAACGAGCCGGCGTCCCGAAGCGCGAGGTCTACGACCTAGTCCACAAACCCGCCGAGTAGGCGAAATCTGACGCCGAAAAGTCGGTTCTCATAGGCACTTCACCCACACCACCTGCGGTGAACGTCCGCCTTTTGGTCCGACGACCCATATGTGCCCGACCTCGACCCTGGCCTTCGCGAGCGGTCGACGAACACACGGCGGATCCCCCTCGCCTTCCACGCCGTCCGACTCCCACCGCACCCCATCTGCGCGGAAGTCGAGCTGCTCGCCATCGTCGGCGTCGAACATCACCAGATCGTCGTCCGGGTTCGCCCGCATGGCGACGCCAATCGCCACCTGCGCGTGCTTTGCGCCCCAGGGCGAGCGCAGCCCCGCGTACGCTCCGGCGCCAGCGCCCACCGCAACGACCGCTCCGACAGCGACCAACATCCGCGGCACTCGCCACCAAGGCAGGGCAACATCCATGCGCGAAGTATGTCGGCGAGCCCGACCCCTCACCGCGAGAAGTCAGTTTCTGACGCCGAGAAGTCAGTTCGTGACCCCGAGAAGTCGGTTCTTGACCACGCGAAGTCGCTCGACTGACCTCTCGCGGTCAGAAACTGACGCCTCGACGTCAAAGATCGACGCCTCGGCGTCAGAAACTGACTTCTCGGGGCGAACTAGGATCGGGGCGTGAGTTTTCCGCCGCTTCCCGAGTCATTGCCCGCGCCCGTCGTCGACAACCACACCCATCTCGACATCGTCAGGGGGGACGAGGCTCTCCTGGTCGAGGAGGCGCTCGCCCAGGCGGCGGCGGTGGGGGTGACCAGGGTGGTCCAGATCGGCTGCGACCTGCCCGGTGCGCGCTGGGCGGTCGAGGCGGCCCAGACGTACGACAACATGGTCGCCGGGGTCGCGCTGCACCCCAACGACGCGCCTCGCCAGCCCGACCTGGAGGCCGCACTGGACGAGATCGAGAAGCTCGCCGGGGCGCACGACAAGGTGCGTGTGGTGGGGGAGACCGGGATGGACTTCTTCCGCACCGACGAGGAGGGTCGCGAGACCCAGGCCTACTCCTTCCGGCGCCACATCGACATCGCCAAGCGCCTCGACAAGACCCTGATGATCCACGACCGCGACGCCCACGAGGCGGTTCTCGAGGTGATCGACAGCGTCGGACCGCCCGAGCGCTGGGTGATGCACTGCTTCTCCGGTGATCCCGAGTTCGCCCGCCAGTGCCTCGACCGGGGTGCCTACCTCTCCTTCGCCGGCACGGTGACGTTCAAGAACGCGCAGTACCTCCGCGACGCCCTCGCGATCACTCCCCAGGACCGCATCCTGGTCGAGACCGATGCCCCGTTCCTCACGCCCCACCCGCACCGCGGCGCGATCAACTCCAGCTACATGATCCCTNAACCGCTGGTCTGGATGGCGGAGAAGTGAACGAACACGTCCTCACCGCCGCCGTCCTGCGCGATGAAGCCGAAGCCCTTGTCAGCGTTGAACCACTTGACGGTTCCCTGAGCCATGATCTTTTCCTCTGTTCGGTGCAAGGGACACTGTGCCCCAAGCCGCTGAAGACATCCATCTGTGCTGATGTCCAGCGAACCGAAAACCAGATAAAAGATACAAGCCGCGACGTGGTGTGCGGCCAGGATGGCTTACAGAGCCATCCCTTCAACAAGATCAACAGTACGCCATCAGGCCCGGGATCGTGGTTTCCACGAGATCCCGGGCCTGTTGCGTCAGACCCGCGCCGCTTCCTCGCGCGAATCGGCAGCGTCCAGCAACCGGATCGCCTCGTCGAACTCGGCCTCGATGTCCGGGTTCTCCCGGTAGGTCGCGAGGCTGACCACGACCGCGACGATCGCGTTGAGAGCGAAGCCCGGCACGATCTCGTACATCTGCGAGCTGAGCGCGTCGATGTTGCCCCACACCACGACGGTCACGGCACCGACCACCAAGCCGGCCAGCGCGCCGGCCGCGGTGAGCTTCCGCCACCACAGCGCCAGCAGGATGATCGGGCCGAAGGAGGCACCGAAGCCCGCCCAGGCGTACGCGACCAGGTCGAGCACGGTCCCGCTCTTGGGCCAGGCCAGGACGGCAGCCACGACGGCGATGCCGAGCACGGCGAGCCGGCCGAACAGGACAAGCTGGCGGTCGGAGGCGTCGTTCTTGAAGACCGCCTTGTAGAGGTCCTCCACCAGCGCCGAGGAGGTCACCAGGAGCTGGGAGGAGATCGTGCTCATGATCGCGGCGAGCACGGCGGCGAGCATGATGCCCGCGACCAGCGGGTGGAAGAAGATCTGCCCGAGCACGATGAAGACCGCCTCCGGGTCGTCGAGCTTCGCGTCGGGGTTCTGCTGGTAGTAGGCGATGCCGACGAGGGCGGTGCCGACAGCGCCGAAGAGGCTCAGCAGCATCCAGCCGATGCCGATCCGCCGCGCGGAGGCGGCCTCCCCCGCCGTACGCAGGGCCATGAACCGGACGATGATGTGCGGCTGGCCGAAGTAGCCCAGCCCCCACGCCACCGCCGAGATGACACCGAGCGCGGTGGCACCCTCGAGCATGCTCAGCCGCGACGGGTCGACGGCGCGGATGCTGTCCACGGTCTCGGCGGGCCCGCCGGTCACGAAGACACCGACGACGGGCACCAGCACCAGCGCGAGCAGCATGATCGCGCCCTGCACGAAGTCGGTGTAGGAGACCGCGAGGAACCCACCGAAGAGCGTGTACGCCACCACGACCCCGGCCACCACCAGCATGCCGGTGTGGAAGTCCGTGCCGAAGGAGCTCTCGAAGAAGACGCCGCCGGCGACCATGCCCGAGGACACGTAGAAGGTGAAGAACACCAGGATCACGGCCCCGGAGGCCATCCGCAGCAGCCGCGAGGAGTCCTTGAGCCGGTTCTCCAGGAAGCTGGGCACGGTGATCGAGTCACCCGAGACCTCGGTGTACGTCCGCAGCCGCGGCGCCACGACCTTCCAGTTGAGCCAGGCGCCGACGGTCAGACCGACAGCGATCCAGCCCTCCATCAGCCCGGTCGCGTAGATCGCACCAGGCAGGCCCATGAGCAACCACCCCGACATGTCCGAGGCACCCGCACTCAACGCACTCACCATCGGGCCGAGATCGCGCCCGCCCAGCATGTAGTCGTCGAGGTTCGAGGTGCGCCGGTACGCCCAGGCGCCGATGCCGAGCATGGCGACCATATAGGCCACCAACGCCAGCATTTGATAGGTCAGGTCTGACATCGAGAAACTCCAAGATCGGGGGAATGCCGCCGCAGAACCTAACCCGTAGACCGCGTTTGACTGTGATCGGCACCCCACGACTGCGCTACGCCACGGCTGAGGCCGCTTGGCACCGGCTCGGACGGCAGCCAGGCACGGTTTCCGATGCGCGGCCTCGTCGCATGCCCTACGGTCTTCCGACGTGACTACGACTGTCGTTGTGACCGCGATGGGCATCCTCGCCACCCTCCTCGGGGCCTGGTGGGGCGCGTACTGGCAGCACCGGAACTCCCGCGACCTTCAGCTGCTGGACGCCAGGGTGCGCGTGTACGGCGAGTGCGCTGCGAGCCTGTACGAGTTCGAACGCGTCACCTACAGCCGCGTCAAGGCTCGCCTCGCCGACCTCCCGGCGGCAGAGCGGGAGTCGTTGCGTCAGGAGGCGTACCGCAACAACTCAGCCGCTCGCGCAGCCATCGGCCAGCTGAGCATCCTCAGCGCGGGCGGGAAGATCCCCAAGGGATTCGAAGCCCTCCGCCAGGCGATCGGCGACCTCAACGACGCACCTGGTCTCGACGAACTCCGGGAGCGGCACGACGAGATCTACGTGGAGCTCGACCGCGTCCTGGAGCAGGCGCGCGCCGACCTCGCGCGCTAGTCCCCCCGCGGTGACCAAAGCCCTTCGCTGGTCCCACTTTGGGCCCTGCCGGCCCGCCTCCCCCACGAGCGAGAGTCGTACCGACAGAGCGTCGCGAGGGGGTTTGGCATGCAGGCAGTCATCGACGGAGAGCTCCGGGCCTTCACCGACTACGAGGATGCGTGCCGCGACTTCACCTGGGAGTCGGTGCGCGCCGGCCTCCCCGACGTTCCCGGCGGCCGCGGGCTGAACATCGCCCATGTCGCCGTCGACCGGCACCTGACCGAGGGCCGCGGCGACGTCGTGGCGATCAGGTGCGTGGCCGAGGACGGCACGTTCGAGGACCTGACCTACGCCGAGCTGGCGGCACGTACCAGCCGCTTCGCGAACCTCTTGGCCGGACTCGGCGTGGAGAAGGGTGATCGGGTGATGAGCCTGCTCGGCCGGCAGCCCGAGCAGTACGTCGTCGCGCTCGGGACGCTCAAGCACACCGCGGTCTTCTCGCCGTTGTTCTCCTCGTTCGGCCCCGGGCCGATCCGCGACCGGGCGCTGCTCAGCGGTGCCCGCGTGCTGGTCACCACCCCGCAGTTCTACCGGCGCAAGGTCGCGCCGATCCGCGCCGACCTGCCGCAACTCGAACACGTGCTGGTCGTGGGCGACGCCGCCGTCGAGGGGACGATCGCGCTCGACCCGGCGCTGGCCGCGGCGTCGCCCGACTACTCGATCCCCCAGACCGACCCCGAGGACATGGCCCTCCTCCACTTCACCAGCGGCACGACCGGCAAGCCCAAGGGAGCCGTGCACGTGCACGAGGCCGTCGTGGCGCACCACGCCACCTCCTCCTTCGCGCTGGACCTGCGCCGCGGGGACGTGTTCTGGTGCACGGCCGACCCGGGCTGGGTGACCGGCACGTCGTACGGCATCATCGCGCCGCTCACCCACGGCGCCACCCTGATCAGCTATGCCGGCGAGTTCGACGCCGGCGCGTGGTACCGGTTGCTCGAGCAGCAGCGGGTCGATGTCTGGTACACCGCGCCCACCGCACTGCGCATGCTCGTCAAGTACGGCACCGACCTCCCCCGGCAGCACGACCTCTCCGCGCTGCGGCACATCGCGAGCGTCGGCGAGGCGCTCAACCGCGAGGTGGTGCTCTGGGGCCGCGAGGCCTACGCCCTGACGGTGCACGACAACTGGTGGCAGACCGAGACCGGCGCGATCATGATCAGCAACTACCCGGGCACGGAGGTACGTCCCGGCTCGATGGGCCGGCCGATGCCGGGCATCCGGGCCGCGGTGCTGACCCGTGGGGACGATGGCCGGGCCGCGATCACCGACGGATCCGCCCAAGAGGCAGGCACCGACGAGGTCGGCGAGATCGCCCTGCGGCCGGGATGGCCCTCGATGTTCCGCGGCTACCTGAACGAACGAGAGCGTTATGAGTCGTGCTTCGCCGGCGGCTGGTACCTCACCGGCGACCTGGCACGGGTCGACTCCGACGGCTACTTCTGGTTCGTCGGCCGAGCCGACGACGTGATCAAGTCCGCCGGACATCTGATCGGACCGTTCGAGGTCGAGACCGCGCTGATGGAGCACCCCGCCGTGCTCGAGGCCGGAGTCATCGGCAAGCCCGATCCGGTGGCGGGTGAGCTCGTCAAGGCGTTCGTCACGCTCAAACCCGGGTTCGAGGCATCCGACGATCTCTCCCTGGAGCTGCTCGCCTTCTGTCGGCGGCGGCTCGGCGGTCTCGCGCCGAAGGAGATCGCGTTCGATCAGCACCTCCCGCACACCAGCAGCGGCAAGGTGATGCGCCGGCTGCTGAAGGCGCGTGAGCTCGGCCTGCCCGAGGGCGACCTGTCCACCCTGGAGCGCCCGTCATGACCACCCGGCGCCGCTCTCCGCAGACGAAGGACACCCCCGTGGCCAAGCACCGGGCCGACCTGCTCCGCACGATGCTGGCCATCCGCCGCTTCGAGGAGCGGTGCGCCGAGCTGTACAGCTCCACCAAGATCCGCGGGTTCCTGCATCTGTACGTCGGGGAGGAGGCGATCGCCACCGGCGTCGTCTCCGCGCTGGCCCCGGACGACGCGATCGTGTCGACGTACCGAGAGCACGGCCATGCGCTGGCCCGCGGCGTACCGATGGACGCGATCATGGCGGAGCTGTTCGGCCGGCAGACCGGCTGCAGCCGCGGCCGCGGCGGGTCGATGCATCTGTTCCACAAGCCCAGCGCGTTCGTCGGAGGCAACGCGATCGTCGGTGGCGGGATCCCGCTGGCGGTCGGCCTGGCTCTGGCCGACAAGCTGCAGGGACGGGACCGAGTAACGGTGTGCTTCTTCGGCGAGGGCGCCGCGGCGGAGGGCGAGTTCCACGAGTCGCTCAACCTGGCCAGCCTGTGGCGGCTCCCGGTGCTCTTCTGCTGCGAGAACAACCGGTACGCGATGGGCACCGCTCTCGCCAAGGAACACGGCCGGACCGACCTCGCGCTGCGCGCCTCGTCCTACGGCCTCGTCGCGGCACCTGTCGACGGCATGGACGTGCTCGCCGTCGAGCGCGCGACGCGCCTGGCGGTCGACGGGATCCGATCTGGCGGTGGGCCGCATTTCCTCGAGCTGGCGACGTACCGGTTCCGGGCGCACTCCATGTACGACCCGGACCGCTACCGGGACAAGGCGGAGATCGAGGCCTGGAAGAAGCGCGACCCGATCGACGCGCTTCAGAAGGTGATGCGAGCCGACGCCCAGCTCACCGACCAGGCGCTGACCGCGATGGAGGCCGAGATCGCCGCCGAGATCGACCTGGCCGTCGCGACCGCCGAGGAGGGCCCACTGGAGCCGGTCGAGGACCTGACCCGATTCGTGACCTCGGACAAGGAAGCATCATGACCACGACGACCGCGGTGGAGACCACCTACCGCGACATGCTCCGGGAGGCGCTGCGCGAGGCGCTCCACGAGGACGACCGGGTGTTCCTGCTGGGCGAGGACGTCGGTGACTACGGGGGTTGCTTCGCGGTGAGTCTC
Source organism: Nocardioides sp. YIM B13467 (assembly GCF_042788075.1). Lineage (NCBI taxonomy): Bacteria > Bacillati > Actinomycetota > Actinomycetes > Propionibacteriales > Nocardioidaceae > Nocardioides > Nocardioides sp. YIM B13467. The sequence goes on along the minus strand of NZ_JBHZPJ010000046.1, from coordinate 2,168,252 downwards.
GGCCTGATCGAGGAGTTCGGCACCGAGCGGATCCGGGACACCCCGCTGTCCGAGTCGGCCTTCGTGGGCGCCGGCATCGGAGCGGCGATCGGCGGGATGCGACCGATCGTCGAGGTGATGACCGTCAACTTCAGCCTGCTCGCGCTCGACCAGATCATGAACACGGCCGCGTCGATCCTCTACATGTCCGGCGGCCAGTACAACGTACCGCTGGTGATCCGGATGACCACCGGCGCCGGACGGCAGCTCGCCGCCCAGCACTCACACAGCCTCGAAGGCTGGTACGCCCACATCCCCGGCCTTCGGGTGCTCGCGCCGGCCACGCTCGAGGACGCCCGCGGCATGCTCGCCCCCGCCCTCGCCGACCCCGACCCCGTGCTGATCTTCGAGCACGGCTCGTTGTACGCGTTGAAGGGAACGGTCGCCGCGGATGCCGGCCCGGTCGACATCGACCACGCCGTCGTCCGTCGGCCAGGCACCGACCTCTCGCTGATCGCCTACGGCGGCACCCTGCACAAGGCGCTCGAAGCCGCCGACATGTTGGCCGAGGACCAGATCTCCGCCGAGGTCGTCGACCTGCGCACCCTGCGCCCGCTCGACGACGCGACGATCATCGACTCGGTACGCCGTACCCATAGTGCGGTCATCGTGGACGAAGGCTGGCGGAGCGGCAGCCTCTCCGCCGAGGTCACCGCCCGGATCATGGAGCATGCCTTCTATGACCTCGACGCCCCGGTGGAACGGGTCTGCACCGCCGAGGTGCCGCTCCCCTACGCCAAGCACCTCGAGGACGCGGCCCTCCCGCAGACCGAGGACATAGTCGCCGCCGCTCGCAAGGTCCTGAGGTGAGCCATGGCCGACTTCACGATGCCTTCGCTGGGCGCCGACATGGACGAGGGCACGCTCCAGGAGTGGCTGGTCAAGCCCGGTGACACCGTCCACAAGGGCGACGTCGTCGCCGTGGTCGACACGTCCAAGGCCAACATCGAGGTGGAGTCCTTCGTCGAGGGCGTCGTCCAGCAGCTGCTCGTCGAGCCGGGGACGACGGTCCCCGTCGGGCAGGTCCTGGCAGTCCTGGGAGACGGCGTCGCCGCAGCGCCATCTCCCGAGGCATCCGTCGCGCCGCCGGTCGCGGCCGAAGCACCACCTGCCGCACCAGCGGTCGCGGAGGTCGACGCCACGAAGGCCGATGCCACCAAAGCCTCCGAGCGACCTGAGTCCGTCCGCGTCACACCGTTGGCACGACGCCTGGCCGCGGAGCTGGGCGTCGACCTCCGTACCTTGACGACTGCGGACGGCGCGCCGATCCGCGCCAAGGACGTACGTGCCGCGGCAGCGCCCTCGCCCGCAGCACCCTCGCCTGCTCTGCCGGAGCCGGTTCACGAGGAGGCCCGCCCGGCGCAACAGCCGTCCAAGGCCGAGGCGATGCGCACGGCGATCGCCCACCTGATGAGCCGCTCGAAACGGGAGATCCCCCATTACTACCTCTCGACCACGGTCGATCTGGGGCGTGCACTGGACTGGCTGCACGAGCGCAACCGTGCCCTCGACGTGAGCCACCGGTTGGTGCCGGCGGCGCTGATGTTGAAGGCGACCGCCCTCGCCGCGCAGGCGACGCCGGCGATGAACGGCTTCTGGGTCGACAACGCTTTCAGCCCCGGAGGGTCGGTGCACCTGGGCATCGCGATCTCCCTCCGCGGCGGTGGTCTGATCGCGCCCGCGCTGCACAACGCGGCCGACCTCCCGATCGAGGAGCTGATGGCGGGGATGCGTGACCTCGTGGCTCGTGCCCGCACGGGCCGCCTGCGCGGCAGCGAGCTGAGCGACTCGACCATCACCGTCACGAACCTCGGCGACCAGGGCGTGGAGACGGTGTACGGGGTCATCTACCCGCCGCAGGTGGCGCTGGTCGGCTTCGGCCGCGTCGTGGAACGCCCGTGGGCGGTGGACGGCCTGATCGGCGTACGTCCGGTCACGACCCTCACTCTCGCGGGCGACCACCGCGCCACCGACGGCTTCACCGGTGCCCGCTTCCTCGCCGACATCGAACAACGGCTGCAGCACCCGGAGGAGCTATGACCCACGACGCCACCACCATGTCTCCCGATGCCGCCCGGGCCGCGATCGCCGCCGCGGTCAGGCGGATCGTGCCCGATGCCGACCTCGACACCCTGGCCGACGACGCGCGGATCCGCGACGAGCTGGAGCTCGACTCGCTCGACTTCCTCTCCTTCGTCGAACTGCTCAGCGGAGCGACCGGCATCCGCATCGACGAGTCCGACTACCCCGACCTCACGACGATGGCACGCGCCATCGCGTTCCTGACCAGCCGCGAAACCAGCGGCGATGGTCTGAGCGGAAGGTAGCGGGCCGCCCTGGAACCGCTGTCGCGTGGTGGCGGAGAGGAGACCGCGATCAGGCGATGAGCTGGCTGCGAGCGATCCGCTTCCAGCTGGCCAGATGGGGGTCGGAGACGGGGTCGCGCTGATCGAAGGCGTACGTCAGGGCGACCCCGCGCATGCTCGTGTTGAGGATGTCGCGGACGTCGGGGTAGGCCGGGCGTGCGGTCAGCTCGGGGCCGAACATCTCGTCGATCACGGCACGGATCGTGGCACCGAGCGCCTGCTCCTTCGGCGCGAGCGCCTCGGCCAGGTGCGGATTGGACCGCGCCGCCAGCCACAGCTCGGTGGACGCCCAGAAGTAGCCCTGCTGGTACATCGACCAGAGCGTGTCGACCGCCGCATCGATGCGCTCGCCCGGGTCACTCGGCCACACGCTCCGCTCACCGGCGCTCCCGACCCGTGCCTCGGCAATGTGCTGCACCGCTGCCACCAGGAGGGCGTCACGGTGGGGGTACTGGTGCAGCAGGCGGCCGCGGCTGACACCTGCGCGCTCCTGGATCTTCAAGGTCGACGCGCCGCTGTAGCCGAACTCGATCAGCACCTCCATCGCACTGTCGAGGATGTGCTGCTGGGTCATCCGGCTGCGCGCCTCGTAGTCCCCGTACCTGGGTGCGTCCGCAGCCTTGCCGCCGACCAATTCCTGACCTCCTGCTCGACTCACCGCTCGGCCAAGCCTACGGGCCTGGCCGAGCGCATGTGCGGGGCGCGCCGCAAGCGAGACCGCCCGCGCACGTGATTCTCCCGATGGCGCTTGCCAGCTGCAGTCAGCGCTGACTACAGTCAGTGTTGACTGTAGCCCATTCCCCCGCCACCGTCGACCGGCTCCGGCGCACCTGTCCTGACTTCCGTACGCCTCAGCCACCACCCATCCCCGCCCCGAGAGGAACTCACCCATGCCCGCAGAGCGGCTGATGCCGACCGAGGAGTCGGCCGACCTGATCGACCTGACAAGGACCATCGTCGACAAGGAGCTCCGAAGCTCGGTCGACGAGGCCGAGCGCACCGCGACGTTCCCACGAGACGTCTTCCGCACCCTGGGCCGAGCAGGCCTGCTGGGACTCCCCTACCCCGAGGAGTACGGCGGTGGCGGCCAGCCCTACGAGGTCTACCTCCAGGTCGTCGAGGAGATCGCCTCGGCATGGGCGGCCGTCGGGGTCGGCACCAGCGTGCACGCGCTGAGCTGCTTCGGTCTCTTCCACGCCGGCAGCACGGAGCAGAAGGAGAGGTGGCTGCCCGAGATGCTCTCCGGGGACCTGCTCGGGGCGTACTGCCTGTCCGAGGCTCACGCCGGCTCCGACCCCGCTGCGATGCGCACCCGGGCCGTCCGCGACGGCGACGACTACGTGATCACCGGAGCCAAGGCCTGGACCACGCACGGCGGCAAGGCCGACTTCTACAAGGTCATGGCTCGGACGTCCGACGACGGCGGCCGAGGGATCTCGTGCTTCCTGGTCCCTGCCGACGCCGAGGGCCTGACCGTCGACACCCCGGAGCAGAAGATGGGCCTGATGAGCTCGACGACCGCGACGATGCTCTTCGACGGCGTGCGGGTATCGGCCGAGCGACGCCTCGGCGCGGAGGGGCAGGGACTCCCGATCGCACTGGCCGGGCTGGACTCCGGGCGCCTCGGTATCGCCGCGGTGGCGACCGGCGTCGCCCAGGCCGCGCTCGATGCCGCCCTGGCGTACGCGCAGGAGCGGGAGGCGTTCGGCAAGCCGATCATCGAGCACCAGGGCCTCGGCTTCCTCATCGCCGACATGGCCGCCGCGACCGAGTCGGCACGAGCGACGTACCTCCACGCGGCCCGGCTGCGGGACGCAGGTCGGCCGTTCAGCCGCCAGGCCTCCATCGCAAAGCTCGTGTGCACCGACAACGCCATGAAGGTCACCACCGACGCCGTCCAGGTCCTCGGCGGTGCCGGCTACACCCGCGACTTCCCGGTGGAGCGCTACATGCGCGAGGCGAAGGTCATGCAGATCTTCGAGGGAACCAACCAGATCCAGCGCCTCGTCATCAGCCGCGCGCTCAACCGCTGACCATCCACCAGATCGGAGACCTCCCATGCAGATCGACAACATCTCGGCCATCGTCACCGGCGCAGCGTCGGGGCTGGGCAATGCCACCGCCGCGGCGCTCGCCGCACGCGGAGCACGCGTGTTCGGCATCGACCTCGACACCACCGACGCGCCGACGCTGGAGAACGTCACGTACGTGAAGGCAGACGTGACCAGCGAGGCGGAGGTCCGGCAGGCCGTCGCCCTCGCCGCGGAGGCAGGGCCGCTGCGGGTCGTCGTGAACTGCGCCGGGATCGGGCCCTCGGCCAGGGTGCTCGGACGCGGCGGCGTCCACGACCTCGGCCTGTATCGCAAGGTGGTCGAGGTGAACCTGATCGGGACCTTCACCGTGCTCGCGCTCGCCTCGGAGGCGATCGCAGCCACCGAGCAGCTCGAGCACGGACAGCGGGGAGTCGTGATCAACACCGCCTCTGTCGCCGCCTTCGAGGGCCAGGTCGGCCAGGTCGCCTACTCCTCGTCCAAGGGCGGTGTCGTCGGCCTCACGCTGCCCGCCGCTCGCGACCTCGCGCAGCACGGCATCCGGGTCAACACCATCGCCCCCGGCATCGTCGAGACCCCGATGCTCGCCACCATCAGCGAAGAGTTCCGCGCCGGGCTGGCCGAGGGCGTGCCGTTCCCGAAGCGACTGGCCCAGCCGGCCGACTTCGCCCAGCTCGTCACGCAGCTGGTCGAGCACGACTACATCAACGGCGAGACCGTCCGCATGGACGGCGCGCTGCGTATGGCACCCCGCTGAACCGTCCCATCGACCTGCTGCAGGACCGCGACGATGGCCCCACCGGTGCGACCATCGTCGCGGTCCTGTCGTTCAGCTGCAGCAGACGCCGGGCTGCTGCAACGGTGAGCGTTGAGCAGCAGATCGAGCCAAGGCAACCGCTCGGGCGAGTGCCTGCCTCCATGTGCTCGGGTGGCAGCAACGAGCGATCGCGATGAGGCGTGCCTTGCGTGCCTGCTCGATCCGGTCGCCGATCTGCTGTTCGGCAACCGCACTGGTGAGGTCCACTGGTCTCACGGGATCTCCTCCTTTTCTGATGATGGTGGTTCTGACCGGCCGACAGTCAGCAGCATCCGGCGGCGGCCGGCTCAGAGGCCGGCCCAGAGACCGACTCAGGGACCGACTCCGCGGACGAACCGCAGCAGGTCGACCCGCCGGCCTCGTCGCCACCAACGGCCTGTGATGCGTTGAAGGTGTCGCTGTCGGCGAGCACCGTGTAGACCTCCCAGCGCTCACCGTTCGGGGCGTTCTCGACCCAGAACTTGTCCTGCTTGGCGTAGCAGCAGGTGGTGGCGCGCTCGTCGACCGAGGCGAACCCGGCGGCGTGCAGGCGGTTCTGCTCGGCGTCGACCGTGTCGGTGTCGGCCACCTCGACGCCGAGGTGGTTGACGGTGCCGCCTCGGCCAGGGTTCTCGACGAGCACCAGCTTGAGGGGCGGCTCGGCGACCGCGAAGTTGGCATAGCCGGGCTTGGTCTTGGCCGGCTCGACGCCGAACAGCGTCGAGTAGAACGCGACCGACTCCTCGAGATCGTCGACGTTGAGCGCGAGCTGGATGCGAGACATGGCTCCTCCTGAGGGAGATATTGATGGTTGTCGATATGAGATCTTGCGCCTCATATCGACAACTGTCAATGCTTTACGGCAGCCGCCGGCAGACACAGGCGCGCCGGCGTCAGAAGGGCTGCCAGAAGAACCGGCCTCCGGCGACGAATGCGGGGCCGTTATTCGCGACGCGACGGTCGAGGGCATCGCACCGGACATCGCTCTGCTCGCCCACTTTGGCGGATGCCACGGAACCACGGTGAGCCGACGACCAGAAAGGCCGTCTGATCTGCTTCTCAGCAGGTCAGACGGCCTTTTCAAGGTGGTGCGTGATACTGGGTTCGAACCAGTGACCCCTTCGGTGTGAACGAAGTGCGCTACCACTGCGCCAATCACGCAATCGCTTGCCGCCGAGCGGCTCGCTGCTGTCGAAACCCTACCGCAACCCGTCCATCGGATCACATTCGCCAAGCCACGGGCACCGGAGCGGACCCTCACGCGAGGACGCCTCGACGCCTGGGGCCGCCCACGGTCCGCTCATGGGCGGGAAGCGTATGACAATGCGTGCCTGAAGGCAGTCGGGCTGCTGCCACGGGCCCGCTTGAATGCCGCACTGAACCCGAACGAGTCGGCGTACCCGACCGCTTTGGCGATCTGCGCGACGCCGAGGTCCGTGCTCGTCAGCAGGTCGGAGGCCTCGTCGAGACGGTGTTCGGTGACGTACGTCAGGGGAGGACTGCCGACGACCTCGCGGAATCGGCGGGCGAACAGCGCCCGGGACACGCCAGCCTCCGCCGCCATCCCAGCCACCGTCCATCGCTCGGTCGGTCGGCGATGGACCGCCTCGAGGGCTGGTCCGACGATAGGGTCTGCCAGTCCGCGATACCACGCCGGCGCGTCGGCGCCGCTTCGTTCGAACCAGGTGCGCAGTGTGCACACCATGGCCCAGTCGAGCATCCGATCCATGAGTGCTTGCGACCCCGGTTGAAGGTTCGCAGCGTCGCAGGCGACCGTCTCCATCCAGTCGCAAACGCCAGGCTCCTCCTCGACGATCAACACTGGCGGCAGCGTGTCGAGCACTCTGTCCGAACGAAGGCCAGCCGTCCGGTAGACCCCGACTACGAGGGTCGTCGCGTCCACATCGGGTGATGGCGTCACGTACTGGTCCTCGTCGTCACACAGGAAGCAGGCGACCTCGTAGCGCGTCGCGGGGTCGTCGACGACGTCGGCACGGTCGGCACGATCGGCGCGATCGGCGAGCAGGAACGGAGCAGGACCGCGAACGAGTGCGGTCTCCCCCGGCCTCACCCTCCGGCTGTCTCCGTCGGAGAGATGAAGCACGCCGCCACCGCGCAGCACCGTGACCATCGTCAAAGCCGCCTGGTCCGCAAAATGGATGGACCACGGTGTGCTCAGCACGGCCGAGGTCACGACGGAGCCTTCGGCACGGATGCCTGACAGAAGTGAGCTCAGCGGATCCATGCTCAAAGCGTAGACGATCTCCTATCAATCAGAGCCAGGAAACCATGGATCGTCTAAACACATCGCGCTGTACTCGTCTCATGACAACTACACGAACGCTTGTCGTCGTCTCGCATCACCGACCCGACTCACGAACCGCGCACGTCGCCGAGCTGGTCGCCGAACGTCTCCGTGCAGCCGAGCACGACATTGATGTCCTCGACCTTCGCTCCGAGGGTTTCGACCCCAGGATGACGGTCGAGGACGAGCCTGACTGGACCGACCGGGACAAGGCGTACTCGGTGCAGGTGCAGCAGCACATGGAACGAATCCTCGCCGCCGACCTACTGGTCGTGGTCTTCCCGATCTACTGGCAGAGCACGCCGGCGCTCCTCAAGGGGTGGATCGACCGCGTGTGGAACTACGGGTTCGCGTACGGCCGCAGCGATCCGCGGTTGGCGGGGAAGCGCGTCTTGTGGGTCGGGCTCGCCGGTGCTACCGCCGAGGACCCGATCGTCGCGCCCATGGCCGACCTGCTGGAGGCTCAGTTGAGTGAGGGCATCGCCTACTACTGCGGTTTCGCGAAGTCTGCCGTCGCAGTGCTTCCGGATGCCGAGGACCAGCCTCAGTCGGTCGATGAGCTGGGGAACCTCATCGTCGGTGAAGCGCCGGCTGGAGAGGAGCTTGCCAGCCAGCACCGCGCTTTTGACCGCCGCGTGCTGGCCGCGGTCGACGAGTTCGCCGCATGAGCGTGGCTGCCTGCCGCGTCGGAGTGGCACACGCTCTTTGATCCCGCCAGACCCGCAATTCGGGACACGCCGGACGTACGCTCTCAGTCCTCGGCACAACGCCCAGACGCAACCGAAGGAGCGAGGATGCTCGCGTACGAACGGACCGGCAGCGGGGAGCCGCTGCTCCTGATCCATGGCATCGCGCACCGCAGGCAGGCGTGGGGCGGGGTGGTGGAGCGGCTGGCCGACGAGTTCGAGGTGATCACGATCGATCTGCCGGGGCACGGTGAGTCGCCGGCGTTCGATCTGGCGGGGCGTACGGTGCGGGAGGCGGTGACCCACGAGTTGAACGAGCTGCGAGAAGAGCTCGGGATCGAACGGCCGCACGTCGCCGGCAACAGCCTCGGCGGGCTGCTCGCGCTGGAGATGGCCGATGCCGGGCACGCGCGATCGGTGACGGCGCTCTCCCCCGCCGGGTTCTGGATGAACGGCGTCGACTACCTCTACGTAAGGGGCCTGTTCGCCGGGATCCAGGCGGTCGCGCGGCCGCTGGCGCCGGTGGCGGGGACGCTGCTGCAGTCGCGGGTGGCGCGTACGGTCACGATGGGCTGCTTCTTCGCCCACCCCGACCGGCTCGACCCAGCCGTCGCGGCCGCCGACACGGCCAACATGGTCGCCTCGCGCGAGGGGATCAGGACGTTCTTCAGCGGCGTCTACCGCTACAGCTATCCAGGGCCGACGCAGACCGAAGTCCCCACCACCGTCGCCTGGGCCTCGCGCGACCTCACGCTCCTCCCCTACCAGGCGAAGGTGGCCGCGCGGCGTCTTCCGCACGCGACCCACCGATGGCTGGCGGGCTGCGGTCACGTACCGATGAACGATGACCCCGACCTGGTGGCCGAGGTCATCCGCGAGACCGCACGAACGCAGCCGCGCGACCAGCAGGTCGCCTAGCCCCGAGCGGCGAGGATCCCGCGTGGGTCGAAGGCGACCCGGACCTCGGTGATCAGCCCGTCCTCGACGCGCATCCAGTTGGCGGTGGGGGCGGGCTCGGCGACGGTGGTGTGCAGGTCGAACCAGGTGATCACGCTCGGCCCGTCGGCGAGCCGTTCTTTTACCTCGATCTTGTCGAGCACCTGGGCCATGCCCTCGAGTCCGGCGACGCATTCGTCGGCGCCCTCGATCGTGGCGAGCGGGCCGGCGAAGCTGACCTCGTCGGCCAGCAGCGCGCGCAGGCGGGTGAAGTCACGCTCCTGCCAGGCGGTGAAGTACGCCTCGGCGAGCTCGGCAGCGGATGCGGTCATCGGATCTCCTCAGGTCGGATCGGCTTTCACCACCCAGCCTGACTCGCCTCCAGCGAACACTCAAACAGATAGTTCTGCTGCTTGCTAGCATCAACGGTGATGGAAATCGGACAGCTCCGCTACTTCGTCGCCGTCGTCGACCACGGCTCGTTCACGGCTGCGGCGCAGCGTCTCCACGTCAGCCAGTCGGGCATCAGCGCCCAGCTGGCCAAGCTCGAGCGCGAGCTCGGCCACGACCTGCTCGTCCGGGGACCCCGCAACGTACGCCTCACCCACGCCGGCGAGACGCTCCTCCCCCGCGCCCGCGACGCGATCCGGGCGATCGAGGGCGTGCGGCAGAGCGCCGACGAGCTGAGCGACCTGATCCACGGCCAGGTACGCCTCGGGATGATCGCCGGCTGCACGATCCCCGGCTTCCTCGACGCCGTCGCGACCTTCCACCGGGAGCATCCCGGGGTCAGCGTGGAGCTCGTCGAGGACACCTCCGACCGTCTCCAGCGACGTACGCTGGCCGGCGAGCTCGACTTGGCGCTGATCTCCCACGCTGGTCCGGTCGTCGACGGCCTGGCCACGGAGTCCGTCAGCGACGAGCGGCTCGCCGTGATCACGCCGGTCGGCCATCGCCTCGCCGGCGCCCGGCCGAGGCTCGCCGACCTCCACGAGGAGACGGTGCTCTGCATCCCGCCGGGCACGGGCATCCGCACGGCCCTGGAGCAGTCGTGCGCGCGGGCGGGCGTGGAGCCCAAGGTCGACCTGTCCGGGTCCAACCCGGAGACGCTGCTCGGGCTGACCGCCCGCGGGCTGGGCGTCTGCGTGCTGGCCGAGTCGATGGCCGCGGGGACCGATCTGGTCGCGACGCCGATCGTCGACGCGGCGGTGCGCGCCGGGCTGGCGCTCGTGGTTCGCGACGGCGACCAGCAGCGCGCCACCCGGCGGCTCTACGACCTGCTCCGCGCGGCCCTGACCTGAGGGCTCAGGCGGCCTGCGGGTGGCGCAGCCCGGGATGGTCCTCGGGCAACGAGCGCCTCAGGACGACCCAGCTCACCAGCAGGCACAGCGCAACAAGCGGCCAGCTGAGCGCGACCCTGGCGATCGCCAGGGCGACCACGTCGCCCGACCACCACAGCGGGCCGAAGATGGCGACCCGGATGACGTACTGGCAGACCCAGACCCAGCTCGCCAGCGCATAGCCGCGCAGCAGGACGGGATCGCGCCGCCAGGCGCCGCGCTGGCGCAGGATCAGCCCGACGACCACGCCGAGCAGCGGCCAGCGGAACGCGATGCTGACCGTCCACACCAGGGCGCTGGCCATGTTGGCCGCGAGCTGGACCACGAAGAAGTCCTCCGCCCGCCCCGTACGCAGCGCGACCATCGCCGCGACCGCGACCCCCGCCACACCCAGCAGCACGGCGCGCGGCTTGCGGCCCTTGCGCCACTGCCAGACCGCCACGATCGCGGCCAGCCCGAGCGCCACCACGGTCGCGATCCACAGCTCACCGCTGACCAGCCAGCCGGCCACGAACGCGACCGGCGGGACGGTGGCGTCGATCGCGCCGCGCGCGCCTCCGAGGAGGTCGGCGAGGGTCTCGGCGTCTTCGTTGCGGCGGTCGGTGGTCGTCACACGAGTAAGGCTAGCCTTACTTGCAAGGCGCGTGACGTCTCGGTCCGCGTAAGCGACTTCTCGGCCGACCGGACTGACGCCTCGGCCGACGGGGGTGACGCCTCGGCAAAATTTCACCGGGAGGGCAACCGGCGGACGTACGGCGGCCATCCGGCGCCGCTTTGCTCTGAGCGCCGCTGCTCGGGCACGCGGGAGACGCCCTATCCAAGCGGAGGATTCAACGTGTCACACGAGCACCACCCCCACTCGCACGGGCCTGACGGGCACCACCACGCCCACGCGCACGGCCACGACCACACTCACTCCCACGAGGTCGACGAGATCACCCTCGCCGCCTCCTCGGACGCATCCGACAGCGACCTGCGTCCCGCCGAGGTCACCCGGCGCAACCTGCTCCGCGCCGCCGGCATCGCCGGCGCTGTGACCGCCGGGATGGCCGGCATGACCGGTGTGACCCCGGCGATGGCCGAGACCGCCACGACCGCCACCGCGAAGAGCGGCAACCGGGCCACGATCCGGCACTGGCTCGCCGGCGACCACCACATCCACACCCAGCACAGCTCGGACGGGATGTACCGGGTCATCGACCAGGCGCAGCACGGCGCCGCGTACGGCCTGGACTGGCTGGTCATCACCGACCACGGCGGCGCGACGCACGCGAAGCTCGGCGTCGACCTGGTCAACCCAGACATCGTGGCCGCGCGCAAGATTCTTCCGGAGACCCTGATCTTCCAGGGGCTGGAGTGGAACATCCCGGCCGCCGAGCACGGCACCGTCTTCGTCGCACCGGGACGCAACGAGGTCGCGGTGCTCAAGCAGTTCGAGAACGACTACGACGGCAGCGTCAAGAACGCTCGCGCCAACACCCCGGAGAACGAGGCCCTCGCCGTCGCCGCGATCCAGTGGCTCGGCACCCAGAAGGCCAAGCGCCGAATCGAGGACGCGCTGTTCCTCGCCAACCATCCCGCCCGCAACGGCATCGACAGCCCCCACGAAGTGCGGGCATGGCGCGACGCCGATCCCCGGATCGCGATCGGATGGGAAGGCGCCCCCGGACACCAGGCCGGCGGGCTGCCGACCGGCTACGGTCCAGGCAGCGCGCGCGGTGGCTACGGCAACTCCGCCGGCGCCGACTCGTTCCCGGGCTACCCTCCGGAGAGCTACCGCTCCTGGGGCGGATTCGACTTCTACACCTCGACCGTCGGCGGCCTGTGGGACTCCCTGCTCGCCGAGGGGAAGCCGTGGTCGATCACCGCGAACTCCGACTCGCACCGCAACTGGAGCGACACCGCCGTCCGCGGCGGCGGCGACTTCAACGCCAACGGCCGTTACGACGACCCGGTCTACGGCAGCGGGATCCAGCTCGATCTGGCCGACTTCTGGCCGGGCTTCTACAGCCGCACCCATGTAGGCACCAGCACCCGTGACTACGGCGCGGTGATGCGCGGCATGCGCGACGGCCGGGTCTGGGTCGACCACGGCAGCCTGGTCAAGAGTCTCGACGTACGGGTGGTCGCCACCAGCCGCCGCGGAACGGTCTCCGAAACCCTCGGCGGCACGCTGCAGGCGCCACGCGGCAGCCGCGTCGAGCTGGTGGTCACGATCGCTGCCCAAGACGTCCCGAACTGGTCGCAGTTCATCCCGCAGCTCAACCGCGTGGACGTGATCCGCGGGACGGTCNTGGGGGTGGCGGTCCCTCCCGGCGTACCGTCGGCGTTCACCGAGCCCGTCGAGGACCCGGTCGGCGACCTGGTCTCGCGGTATGCGCGCTCGCACGGTCCGTTCACGGCCGCCGACGTGGCCTCGCGGCTGGGACTGGGCGAGGCGGTCGTCCGGCACGCCCTCGCGCGGCTCTCGGCGCGTGGGCGGGTGCTCGACGGGGAGTTCCGGCCCGGTGGAAGCGGGCTGGAGTGGTGTGACGCCGACGTTCTCCGGATGCTGCGCCGACGCTCGCTGGCCCGGCTGCGCAAGGAGGTCGAGCCCGTCGAGCCGACAGCGCTGGGCAGGTTCCTGCCGGCGTGGCAGAAGACATCCGTACGCAAGGGCGCGCTGCGCGGGGTCGACGGGGTGCTGAGCGTGGTCGACCAGCTCGCTGGCTGCCCGGTCCCGGCCAGCGCGCTGGAGAGCCTGATCCTGCCGGCCCGGGTGGTCGACTACGAGCCGGCGTTCCTCGACGAGCTGACCTCCGGCGGCGAGGTGCTCTGGGCCGGCCACGGCACCCTGCCCGGCACCGACGGCTGGGTCTCGCTGCACCCGGCTGACACCGCCGAGCTGACGCTGCCGACGCCCGCTGAGATGCCGCCAGGACCGCTCGCCGAGCGGCTCCTCGAAGCCCTGGCGCCAGGCGGGGCCTGGTTCTTCCACCAGCTCGCCCGGACGATCGCGGCCGACAGCGAGGCGACTCCGAGCGACGCCGACCTGAGCGCGGCGCTGTGGGAGCTGGTCTGGTCAGGGAGGGTCAGCAACGACACCCTGCTGCCATTGCGGGCGCTGACCCGTTCCGGCACGCCGTCGCACCGCTCCCGCCGACCACCGCCGCGCGCCCGCGGCGGGCGCTACACCGGCGGTGCGCGGATGCCGGCCCGGGCCGGTCTACCGGAGACGGCCGGGCGATGGACGATCCTGCCCGAGCCCGATTCCGACCCGACCAAGCGCGCCCACGCGGCCGCCGAGCGACTCCTGGACCGCCACGGAGTGGTCACCCGTGGGGCGGTCCAGTCCGAGCGCACCCCCGGAGGGTTCGCCGCCGTCTACAAGGTGCTCAGCGCGTTCGAGGACTCCGGCCGGGCCCGCCGGGGCTACTTCGTCGAGGGCCTGGGCGCGGCCCAGTTCGGCACCGCGGGCTCGGTCGACCGGCTGCGCACGTTCTCGCGGGTCGAGCCGGCCGACAAGCCGGTCGCCCTCGCGCTCGCCGCGACCGACCCTGCCAATCCCTACGGCGCGGCCCTCCCGTGGCCGGTCGCGGAGGAGGGCCACCGGCCCGGCCGCAAGGCGGGCGCGATCGTGGTGCTGGTCGACGGAGAGCTGGCGATGTACGTCGAGCGCGGCGGCCGCACCCTGCTGACCTGGTCGGAGGACCCCAACCTTCTCGAACCCGGCGCCGAGGCGCTCGCCGAAGCGGTTCGGAGGGGGGCGTTGGGACGGCTCACCGTCGAGAAGGCGGACGGCGCCCCGCTGCTCGGCTCGGGAGACACCCCGCTGCGCCAGGCGCTCCAGTACGCCGGCTTCGTCGCCACCCCGCGCGGCCTGCGCCTGACCTCGCCGAGCAGGTGAGGTCGTGCCCGAGGGTGACGCGGTGCTCCGGACCGCCCGCAGGCTCGACAAGGGACTGGCGGGGCAGGTGCTCACGCGTACGGACTTCCGGGTGCCACAGCTGGCCACGGCGGACCTGTCCGGCGGCACCGTGCGCGGGACGCTGACCCACGGCAAGCACCTGCTGACCCGGATCGACCACCGCACCGGCGAATGGACGCTGCACACCCATCTGAAGATGGAGGGATCCTGGCGGGTCCTCGAGGCGGGCCGCCGCTGGCCGAAGCCCGGCTTCCAGGCACGCGTGGTCCTCCGCACCGAGAAGACCGAGGCGGTCGGCTTCCTGCTCGGCATCGTCGAGCTCGTCCCCCGCGACCAGGAGGAGCAACTGGTCGCCCACCTCGGCCCGGACATCCTTGCCGACGACTGGGACCCCGACGCAGCCGTCGAACGCCTCGCCCGGCAACCCGAACGGCCACTCTTCGACGCGCTGCGCGACCAGACCAACCTGGCCGGGATCGGCACGATCTACGCCGCCGAGACCTGCTTCATCGCCGGGATCAACCCGCTGCGTACGGTCGCGGATGCCGGCGACAGACTCCCCCGCATCCTCCAACGCACCCGCGACCTGATGCAGGCCGACTGGTCACTCTCCCGGCAGATGTGGGTCTATGGCCGACGGGCATGCCGACGCTGCGGCGGCACGGTGACCGTCGCCCGGGTCGGCCCTCCGGGCAAGGAGCGCCCGGCCTACTACTGCGCGAGCTGCCAGGCCTAGCGCCCGTGCAGCAGGCGCAACCGGATCTGGGCGATCCGGACGCGGGTGTCACGCATGTGGCGGGCGACATGCGTCCGCTCGCCCGGAGCGACCGAGGTGAACTCGTCGCGAAGGATGTTCAGGGTCTCCTCCAGCCCGAAGAGCTCGGCCTCGAGCAGGTCGGGGGAATGCACGTCGCCCTCGAGACACGGTGACGGCACCGTATGGTCTGGAAGCTCGTTCTCGACTGCCATGGTCATCGCACCATCTCCCCATGAATGCGCGAGCCCGTGGTGGGCTCACATCGGCAAGGAGACGGAACGGTCCGCGTTGAGACACGGGTGACGAAAACTCCCCCAGATTGGGGAAAGATCAAGCGGCGGCGGCGTCGGCCGCGGCGCGGACCGGCATCCGGAGGATGGTGGCCTCTTCGACGGCGACCGCGTTGGAGACGTCGCGAAGGACGTCGGAGAGGGCGACGTCGAGGGCGCTGCAGAGCGAGGCGAGGAGCTCGGAGGAGGCCTCCTTCTGGCCACGCTCGACCTCGGAGATGTAGCCGAGACTGACTCGCGCCTGCGCGGAGACCTCGCGCAGGGTCATCCCACGCTCCAGCCGCTGGGCACGAAGCACCTCGCCGAGAAGTCGACGGAAGAGCACCATTGCGGTCAGCCTCCTACAGTTCACAAGTCACCGACATCTGGGTGACGTCTGGCTCCAACGCTACCTGACCCTTCGATGTTCCCGCCGAAGTAGTCCGAGTAGTTCATCAACAGCGAACAAACACGTATCACGCTGGATCTCCGCGCGCGAGCCCGACAGCCCGAGAAACGCCGTTGTTTCACCGTGCGGACCGGAAACGCCCACATAGACCGTCCCGACGGGCTTTCCCTCCTGCTCGTCAGGCCCGGCCACACCCGTGGTCGCGAGCCCGTACGTCGCCCCGGACCGCTCCCGCGCTCCCGCGGCCATCGCCGCGGCGCACTCCGCGGAGATCACCCCGACGGTCTCGATCACCGAGACAGGGACACCCAGCACGGTGTGCTTCAGCTCAGTCGCGTACGTCACGAAGCCCCCGCGAAACGTCTTCGACGCCCCCGGAGGTTCGGTGAGCAGCGCGGCCAGGCGGCCGGCGGTCAGCGACTCGGCCGTCGCCACGGTGGCGCCGGCCTCCAGCAGAGCGGCATTGAGCTCCTCGACCCGATTCATGCCTCAGACAGTATCGACATCATCGAGCGCGGCCGAGGACCTGGACCTCGGCCATGTTGAGCTCGGTCGGGGTCGGCGAGGACAGCCAGACCCTGACGTACCTCCCCTGCGCGGGCAGCTCGATATTCGTCGGTCGCCCGGCCTGGGCCGTCTCGTGGTGTGAGGTCACCGCAGGATCGGCCAGCGCCTGGGCCAAAGTGGCAGGAAACGGCGAGTCCGAGACCAGGACGTGGTAGTCGCGAAGGCGTTCGGCGCAGCAGTCCAGCCGGTTGTAGATCTTGACCGTCTCGAGCGAGAAGGACGCACCGAGGTCGACCTGCCACCATGGCTGCGCCTCGCTACCGGATGTGGTGCTGAAGTCGGAGGTGCTGCCGTTGATCGCCTTCTCCGCGCCGTAGGCCGAGGACCAGTCGGAGATCTGGGTGGCTGCCTTGCCCTCGGAGATGTTGCGCAGCGGCGGCAGCCCCAGCCAGGAGTCGTGTTCGGCGGCGACGTCCTCGATGAAGGCGTCCAGCACGCCGTCACCGATCATGACCAGACCCTCGACCCGGTTCTTGCCGGGCTCGGAGCGAATCTGCGAGGCCTCCTCGGCCAACGCCTCCATCCGCGACCGCGCGGCCGCGGCGGCGTCCTTGTCGTCGCGGCGTACGGCGTCGAGCACCGCGAGCGCCTCACCCATCGCCTTCGCCCACAGGTCGGTGGCCCGCAGATGCCGGTCGGCATCGGCGACGAACCCGTCCTCGACCCCGGCCCTGATGGTCGCGGGGGTGGAGGCCATCAGCCGCGCCGTGGGTCGCAGGTCCTTGATCGCGCTCTGCGGGCGGGCCGTCCACTTCTCCCAGAACGCATCGATGCGCGCGGCGAGCTCGGGTGACTGCGGAAGCCACAGGTCCGGCCCGAAGGTCGGAGCCGCATGATTGAGGTCGACGAACATCTCCACCGCCTCGGTCACCCGCGGATCGCCACCGGCGAGGTCGCGTGCGGCCTGGCGTGCGGAGGTCGCCCGGTCCCAGCCGAGGTCGTTCCAGGCGAAGTCCATCATCGTGAAGACGACCGGCTTGCTGGCGTACGCCTGGTTCATCGGGTTCGACACGATGCCCGCAAGATGCCCGGAGAGACCCGGTTCGCGATGGGCGTATGGGCCGAGGAGCAGCCGGCCGGCGGTCTGCCCGAAGTCGTTGACCGGGTAGTTGTCCCAGACGAACACCTTGCGGCCGAAGAGCTCGCGGGCGGCCGAGGCCTGGTCGACGGTGATCGCCGGGGGCACCACGTCCGTGCCGGTCCACATCACCTCGACCTCAGGGGCGAGATGCTCGCGCCAGGCCTGCTTGTAGGGCGTCTCGGTCAGGTCGCCGTACTGCGTCGGCACCGTCTGCAGCGGCTGGACCCCGTCGTGGGTCGCGACGAACGACTCCTGCAGCCAGCTCAGCAGCTCGGCCTGGGCACGACCGACGCTGGCCTGGGTCGCCTCCCCGTACGCCGCGGTGTCCTCCGCACAGTTGAACGAGAGCGCGATGTCGTCCAGCGGCAGCGAGAAGGCTCGTACCCCGATGTCGTACATCGCCTGGAACTTCTCCGTCAGCGCCGCCCGATCGCTCGTGCCGGTGTAGCAGACGGTGTTGCCGGGCGAGAGCGCGAAGGTGAACCGGACGTGGTTCGCAGTGGCCGCCGCCACGAGCTCGCGCAGCTCAGCCAGCTTTTCGGCCGGGTACGGCTCGCGCCAGCGCTCGCGGTGGTAGGGGTCGTCCTTGGGGGCGTAGATGTAGGTGTTGGCCTTGACCCGCCCGTAGAAGCCCAGCTGGTCGAGACGCTCGGCGTGGCTCCACGGCTTGCCGTAGAAGCCCTCGATGCTCCCGCGCAGCGGCATCCTCGGGGCGTCGCTCACCTCAGCGCCGGCGACCTTCCAGTCGTCGGCGGCCGCCACGAAGAGCTGGCGCAGCGTCTGGGCGGCGTAGAACTGGCCCGCCCGGTCGCGCCCGGCCAGTGTCACCGTGCCGACGCCGCCCGAGGAGGCGTCGGCCAGGACCGCGTAGCCCTCGGCATCGGCTGGGACCACCACGTCACCGAGCCCTTGACGTACGTCGCTGCGCTCCGCCGACCCGAGCAGCACCGTCAGCGGCGCCGTGCCGGTGGCGTCGGTGACCACGTCCAGACGCGTCGCTCCGTGCTCACGCAACAACCGGCTGGTCAGCTCCTGAGCCGGGGCGTCGGTGTCGTCGCCGACGACGAGCTCGACCCGCTCGGGAACCGGCACGTCCGAACCTGCCCGGGCCACCGACCGCGGCGTCGGTGAGATCGTCGGGAGCGGGTGTGCCGCTGCGCTCGTCGGCGCCGTGTCGGCGCCGGCCGAGGCCGGCCCCAGGGGCGATATCGCGGCCGTGGCCGCCAGCGCCGTGAGCCAGGCCGTGATCGTGACGGTTGTTCTCGAACGCTTACGCATGGCACGTCTCCCTCGCGAGAATGGGGTTCGCGAAGGACCTTAACCGATTNCCGGCGCGGTCACCGACAGCTGGATCTCGTCACCCAGGCACGCTGCCAGCGCGCGGCCGAACAGGGCCGTGCCGAGCCGGAGCCGGCTCGGCGGGCCGGTCACGACGCCGCGTACGTCGCTCTGCTCGGCGGTGTGCGGCGAGCGGAGCCGTGTCTGGTCGCCGAGGAAGAGGTCGACCTCGGCGTAGGCGGCCGCGTCGAGACCCGCGAGCAGATCGGCCTTGGCGAGGACCGCTCGGGTGACAGCCGGCTCCAGGCCGGCCAGCACGAGCCGGTGCGCCGGGTAGGTGGTGTCGCGGCCCAGCTCCTGCCCGGCGAGGGTGAGGGTGCCGTCGGCGATGCGCAGCTCGGCGGTGGCGATCGCGTCCAGGCGGTCGGCCAACGCGGCGGCGTCGGGCAGTGACAGGACCGCCCGGCCGCCATCGCCCTCGGCGGCCGCCGGCAGCTCCCGCACCGCCATCCAGTAGCGGTTGGTCGCCGCCACGTCCACGCCCGATCCACCGCTACCGCCGCCGACGTCGATCAGGACAGAAGCGAGCTCGGAGGCCGGGTCGGACTCGGCCGCGTGCCGCACCTGCCGGATCGCTGCGGCCAGCACGGGACCGGGCAGCTCGACGAGCGCCGGCCTCGCGGCAGGCCCGGCGTCGACGGCGGCCAGCACGCCGCGTACGGCCTCCTCGGCTCGCGCCGTGCGCGCGCTCTGGTCCTGGAGAAACTCCGCCAGCGCGGCCCTGGCCTCGCCGGCCGGCGAGTCGAGCACCACCCGCATCGTCTCGATCGGTACCCCGGCCTCCCGCATGCCCACGATCAGCCGGGCCCGGTCGGCGAGCTCGGGCGTGTAGTAGCGATAGCCCGTCCCGGAGTCGACCTCCGCCGGCACCAGCAACCCGCACTCGTCGTAATGCCGCAGCGCGCTCGCGGTCAGGCCCACCGCCCGCGCGAACGCCCCGATCGTCAACAGTGGCTCGTCCATGCCGCAACCATCGTCCTTCACGCGAGTTGAAGGTCAAGCCCCCGCCGAAGCGTCACTCCGGTCGGCGCTGCGCCCGCGCCGAGGCGTACACACACAGCGCGGCGGCGGTGGAGAGGTTGAGCGACTCGGCCTTGCCGAAGATCGGGATGCTCACGATCTCGTCGGCCTCGGCGGCGAGCTCGGGCGGGAGACCCCAGGCCTCGTTGCCCATCAGCCAGGCGGTGGGCCGAGCGAGGAGCGCGTCAGCACTGAACAGGTCGGCGGTGCCGTGCATGTCGGCGGCCAGGACGGTCAGGCCGGCGGCCTTGGCTGCCTTGACCGCGACCAGCGGGTCCCGCTCGATCGCGATCGGCAGGTGGAAGGCGGAGCCGACCGAGGCCCGGATGGTCTTGGCGTTGTAGAGGTCGACCGAGTCGCCGGCCAGGATCACCCCGGAAGCACCGGCGGCGTCGGCGCAGCGGATGACGGTGCCGGCGTTGCCGGGATCGCGTACGTCGGCACAGATCACCACGAGCGGGCCCGCGATCTCGCCGAGCGGCACATCGAGGAACCGGCACAGTGCCACCACCCCGGCGGGAGTCACCGAGTCGGAGAGGCCGGCCATCGCTCGGTCCTCGACCAGCGTGACCGGTTGGTCGGCCAGCACCGAGGCGTACGTCTCGGCTCCGGCCTCGGTCGCGAAGATCTCCTGCACGCAACCAGGGACCCCGAGCGCACCCTCGACCGCCTTCGGACCGTCGGCCAAGAAGACTCGCCGCTCCGAGCGAACCGCACGTCGCGCGAGCTTGCGGATCTCCTTGAGGCGCGAGTTCCCCGCGGACAGCTTCACGTTCTCCCCCGACTCATTCACTGACGAAGACTCCCACGTCCCAACAGAGAACGACGCCCCCAGCCCGGCACAGCGGCCGGTGGGGGCGTCGTTTCAAACGCAAGCTCAGGCGTTCGCCGGGGCGTTGACGTCCTCCGGCAGAGCAGCCTTCGCCTGGGCGACGATCGCGTTGAACGCGGCCACGTCGTTCACGGCGAGCTCGGCGAGGATCTTGCGGTCGACCTCGATGCCGGCCAGGTTGAGACCCTGGATGAAGCGGTTGTAGGTCATGCCCTCGGCACGCGCCGCGGCGTTGATCCGCTGGATCCACAGCTTGCGGAAGTTGCCCTTGTTCTTGCGGCGGTCGTTGTAGGAGTAGACCAGCGAGTGGGTGACCTGCTCCTTCGCCTTGCGGTAGAGGCGCGAGCGCTGGCCCCGGTAACCGGAGGCCCGCTCGAGGGTGGTGCGACGCTTCTTCGCAGCGTTCACTGCGCGCTTGACGCGTGCCATTTCAGTGCTCCTTGAATGCTCTGGGGAAAGTTCGGGTGATCAAACGGTCTCAGCGACCGAGCAGCTTCTTCGCGCGCTTCACGTCGGCGGGGGCGAGCTCCACCAGACCGGCGTTGCGACGGTGCTTCTTGCGCGAGCCGGTCGTCGGCGCGGAGGCGAACGCAGCGCCGGACTTACGGCCGGCCTGCAAGCGCTGGATCTTCCCGGAACCGGTCACCTTGAAGCGCTTCTTGGAACCGGAGTGGGTCTTGTTCTTCGGCATAGTTCTTCCTTCTCTCGTCGTCCGGCCGGTCACGGGGCGCCGCGGCGGCGGAAGTCAGTTGGGGTCTCGACAGGCTCGACCACCGGGTGGTGGCTACAGGTCGATGTCCGGGTCGAGGTTCTCCGAGCGGCGCTTGACCTTCGGAGTGGAGGCGGGACGGGCAGCGTTCGCAGCCGTACGCTCCGCCTTCTCGGCGGCCTCGTCGGCAGCGCGCTCGGCGGCCTTCTCCTCCTTGGCCTCCTTGGCCTCGACCTTGGCGTCGGCCTTCTTCTTGTGGGGGCCGAGCACCATGATCATGTTGCGGCCGTCCTGCTTCGGCGAGGACTCGACGAAGCCCAGCTCCTGGACGTCGTCGGCCAGCTGCTGCAGCAGGCGGAAGCCGAGCTCGGGACGGTGCTGCTCACGACCGCGGAACATGATCGTGATCTTCACCTTGTCCCCAGCGTTGAGGAACCGCACGACGTGACCCTTCTTGGTCTCGTAGTCGTGCTTGTCGATCTTCGGACGAAGCTTCATCTCCTTGATGATCACGTTCGTCTGGTTTCGACGGGCTTCACGGGCCTTCTGGGCGTTCTCGTACTTGAACTTCCCGTAGTCCATGAGCTTGCAGACCGGCGGCTTGCCCTGCGGGGCGATCTCGACGAGGTCGAGGTCGGCCTCCTGGGCCAGGCGCAGCGCGTCAGGGGTCGGCACGATGCCGACCGTCTCTCCGTTGGGACCAACGAGGCGGACCTCGGGAACCCGGATCCGGTCGTTGATACGAAGCTCAGTGCTGATGTGTCCTCCAGTTGTTGTGGCTGCGGAGGCTCTGGATCTCGGCTTCCGGGCCGCGTGCACGGGCGGTCCGGAAATCGAAAAAGGCTCCCGCTGGATTGTCACAAGCGGAAGCCAGTCAAGACGCTCACCCGCGAACGGGCTCGCACCACCTAATCCATTGACCCCTGGAATTCTGGGGCAATGTCTTCGGGACCGGACCCGACGACCTTTGTTGCCAGGCGGTCGATGCGGGTGGGAGAACGCTGTCGTGATCTCCGCTTGTTGGATCAAACCGACGGCGTACGTCGGCTGATCGGTCAACACGGAACACTACTGCAACATTCCCCGCTGTCCCAATCGTCAGGGTCGCACCCAGGCGGTACGCGGCCCGACGGTCGCCAGCTGCCAGCCCTCGGCCACCTTCTGCAGGTCATCGCCCTCGATCGCGAACGGGACCGGGCCGGCGAGATCGAGCACGAGCGCGTCGGCGCCGTCGTGGACGGCGGCCTGGGCTGCGTCCCGCAGCGAGACCGGAACCGGGCGGGCGTCGGCCTGCCACGCCTGCAGCGGCGCGGTGCCGGTGAACCCGAGCAGCGCCTGCCGCCCGTCGGCACCGGTGAGCAGCACGGTGGCCATGTCGGAGGTCTTGTCGTGGGCCAGACCGGCTTCGTCGACCTCGACCTCCCCGAGGACCGCGACGACCGGGACGAGCACCCGGGCAGCGGCCAGGGTGGTGAGCACATCGGCGTGCGTGGCCTGTCCCGCGGCGTACGACCTCATCACGGTCGCGACCTCAGGGCTGGTCTCGCCGGTGTCGCCGGGAAATGCCGTGCCGAGGAGTCGTTTGTCGTTCATCGCCTCCCCATTCAACAACAGAGCAACATCAGGGCCGATATCGGGGACAGTCCGGGTGCCATACGACCACGACGGTGGAAGACTGCAGGTATGGACCAAGGCGCCTACCTCGCACTAGCCGCCGCGCTCACCGTTCTGGGCGCGATCTGGACCTGGGTCGCGTTCCGACGGCGCGGCCTCGGAGCCGGTGTGAAGGCCGCGGGGTGGACGTTGCTCGCCCCTGCGGCTTACCTGACCGGTCTGCTGCGCGCAGGCGGCCGGATCGTCGACGCGGTCGCCGACTGGGCCGCGCGCCTGGTCTTCAGCCCGACCGTCTGGATCGGGTTCGGCATCGCCGCGCTCGCGATCGTGCTGATCTTCGTCGCCCGCCTCCTGCCCACCAAGGAGAAGCCGAGCCGAGCAGCCCGCAAGGCCGCCGCCGGTGCCGCGCCCGCCGGCTCGGCCGGCCCGGCCTCGGTCGCGGCTCCGAAGACTGCGAAGGGTCCGGTGGTCGACGACGATGACGACGACATGGCCGACGTCAACGACATCTTGAAGAAGTACGGCATCTCCTGAGTTGACCGACTCCGCTGATGGCCTCGGGCTCCGCTTCGGCGAGGCAGCTACCGACCTCCTCGCGATCGCGATGAGCCGTCCGGCCACCCTCGGCCCCGGACGTCTGATCTGCGTCGACGGGCCCGCCGGCTCCGGGAAGACGACGCTGGCCGCTGCCCTGGCCGACATGACGCAGGCGCCGGTGGTCCACATGGACGACTTGTACGCCGGCTGGGACGGCCTCACCGACGGCATCGCCCAGCTCGAGACGATCCTGCTTCCCCTCGTCGAGGGAGCCCCCGGTTCCTACCGCCGCTACGACTGGCACGCAGGCGAGTTCGGGGAGACCGTGCTGGTCCCACCGAGCCCGCTGCTCGTCATCGAGGGCGTCGGCAGCGGCGCCGCCGCGTACGACGGCTTCCGCACCTCCCTAGCCTGGGTCGACGCACCCGAGGAGGAGCGCCGGCGACGCGGCATCGACCGCGACGGCGAGACCTTCGCACCCCACTGGGACGCCTGGGCAGCGGCCGAGACCGAGCACTTCGCCCGCGACCTGACCGCCGCCCGCGCCGACATCATCGTGACGACCTGATCCCATCGGTCGAGCCGACGGGGTCAGGAGATCAACTCGTCCAGGCGGCTGGAGGCCGAAGCTGACCCGACCGGCCACCGGGACCGACCAGCCACCTCGATAGCCTGTGACCGTGCTGAGACCGAGTGGAGAGCAGTTCACGATCGACGGCGGGGGCTACTCCGCGACGGTGACGGAGAGTGGCGGCGCGCTGCGGCTGCTGTCCTACGAGGGGCGGGACCTGATCGCCGGGTTCGGCGACGACGAGCAGTCCAGCGGCGGCAAGGGTCAGCTGCTGGCGCCGTGGCCCAACCGGATCCGCGACGGCCGCTACGAGTTCGGCGGGAAGACCTACCAGCTCGGGCTCACCGAGGTCGCGCGCAACAACGCCTCCCACGGGCTGGTGCGCTGGTCGCAGTGGCTGCCCATCGACGAGGCCAAGGACTCGATCACCCTGGCCACCCGGTTGATGGCGCAGAGCGGCTATCCGTGGACGCTCGACCTCGAGGTGACGTACGCCATCGGGCCCGACGGGCTCACCGTGACCCAGTCGGCGACCAACCACGCCGACTCCCCCGCGCCCTACGCCGCCGGCGCGCACCCCTATCTCACCGTCGGGGCCGGTCCGGTCGACGAGTGGGCGCTCACCCTTCCGGCGCGGACGCGACTGCTCTCCGACCCCGAGCGCAAGCTGCCCACCGCGAGCGAGGCGACGGCGGGAACGGACTACGACTTCACCTCCGCCAAGCCCATCGGCGACGTGGTCCTCGACCACGCCTTCACCGATCTCGACCGTGGCGAGGACGGGCGGGCGACGGTCACGATCCAGGGCCCCGACGGCGGCGTCGCGCTCTGGGTCGACGAGCACCACCCGTGGCTGATGGTCTACAGCGCCGACGACCAGTCGCCGGCCCGCGGCGGTCTCGCCGTCGAGCCGATGACCGCTCCCCCGGACGCGTTCAACTCCGGCACCGATCTGGTCTCGCTCGCCCCCGACGAGCGCCTCGAGGTCACCTGGGGCATCACCGCGCTGCCATGACGCTGCTGACCGTCTCCGGACTCAGCAGGACCTACGGCGACCGCGCCGTCCTCGACGGGCTCGACCTCACCCTCGCGGCCGGCCGGGCGATCGCTCTGACCGGAACGAACGGGTCGGGGAAGTCGACACTGCTGCGTTGCGTGGCCGGGGCCGACGAGCCGACCACCGGCGAGGTGCTGCTGGACGGCAGGCCCTACGACGAGCGCTCTGCGCAGATGCGCCGCGACGTCGCCGCTCTGCTCGACGACCTGGACCTCTTCCCAGACCTCGCCGTGATCGAGCATCTCGACCTGGTCGCGCACGCCCATCGGGTCGAGGATCCCGAGGGCACCGTCGACGGAGTGCTGGACGAGGTCGGCCTCAACGACCAGGCCGACCAGCTGCCCGGGTCGCTCTCCTCGGGTCAGCGTCAGCGGCTCGCGCTCGCGCTCCTCCTGGTCCGGCCCCGCCGGCTGCTGCTCCTCGACGAGCCCGAACAGCGGCTCGACGCCGAGGGCGCCATCTGGCTCGCCGACCTGCTCCAACGGGAGAAGGAGGCCGGGGTCGGCATCCTCTTCGCCAGCCACCACCCGGCTCTTGTCGATGCCGTGGCCGACGACGTCGTACGCCTGGGCTCCTCCTCCGACGAAGCATGAGCACGGAGACACCGGCGCCGACGCCGGGTGAGATCCGCGGCCTGATCCGTGAGTGGCGTCGCGGTCACGTCACCGCACCCTGGGGTGAGGTGCTCTACCAGGCCTACCTCGCTCTCCTGACGGTCCTGATCTACGGCTCCGGGCTGGTCAGCGCGGTGGTCAATGCCGGGCAGGCGGTGGAGGGATGCACCACCGGGCCCTGCGTCGGCACCCGCGCCGCCGGACCGGTCCTTCTCGTGCTGATCTGGCTGGCCCTGGGCGCCGCGACGCTCCGGCTCCTGGGACCGCTCATGGTCTCGCCCGCGACCTCGGCGCTGGTGCTCTCCACGCCGGTGGATCGCGGCCGCTGGCTGGGACGGCAGTACGCGACGGTCCTGACGCTAGGAGCCCTCGCCGCTGCCGTCCCGGCCCTCCTCGCCGCCGTGACCGCGGGGTGGCCACTGCTCACCGGAGGCGCGCTGGCGCTCGCCTCAGCGCTGCTGGCGCCGGCGACGTACGCCGCCGGGACCGTCGCCCAGGCACGACCGGGGTCGGCATGGCGGATGGTCGGGCCGATGACCGCACTCGTCGCCCTGGCCGCGGTGGCGGCCGTGGCCGCCGGCGTCACGGCCCATCTGGCCCCGCCCGCGGACGTGCGGTGGTGGCTGGTGCCCGCTGTGCTCGCGCCGATGACCGCCGGGGCCGCGGTGCTCGCACGCCGTCGCCTCGGTGGCCTGCACCGTCGTGACCTGACTCGCGGGCATGGATTGGCCAACGGCCTCTCCGGCGCCCTCGCCGGGATGGACACCGCCCTCGCCTACGACGTCGTACTCCAGCACACCAGCAGCCAGCGTGCCGTCGTCCGGGCGCGGCGCCTCCGGGGTCCTCGCGGGCCGCTCGCGCTCGTCACCGCCGACCTGGTCCGACTGCGGCGGGCGCCGCTGCGCGTCCTGGCGCCCGCCGTCGCGGTGGTGCCTGCGTACGCCCTGGCGCAGGCGGGCGCGGGTGCGCTGGTCGTGCCGGTGATGGTGGTGCTCGGCTTCGGGGCGGCCATCCCGCTCGGCGCCGGGCTGCGGGTGCTGTCGCGCTCGAGCAGTCTCGCACGGCTGCTGGGCGCCTCCTCCTGGCAGCTGCGGCTCGGCACGCTGGTGGTGCCGGCGGTGCTGCTGATGTCGTACGGGCTGGGCTGTCTGTGGGCGCTGCCACACCCACTGCTGGCGCCAGCGATCGGGCTCGGCGCACTGGCCACGCTCACTCGGTGGCTGGTCGCTCCCCCACCCGACTATGCCTCCGCGATGGTCTCGACGCCGATGGGGGCGATGCCGGTCTCGCTGTTCGGCAACGCGGTGCGCGGCTTCGACATCGCCGGGCTGGTGAGCATCCCGGCGCTGTTCGCCCCCGACGCCCTCGGCGCCACCGTCTCGATGGCGATCTCGGTCGTGACGCTCGGGGTGCTCGTCGGCCGCCGCTGAGCCGGCTCAGCGGTCACATTCCAGTAGCCCCAGATCGAACTCCTCGGCCATCGCCGCATAGCCGGCGTCGCCGGGGTGGAGGTGGTCCCCGGAGTCGTACGCCGGCAGGAACCGCGCCGGTCGCTCGGGGTCACGCGTGGCCGCGTCGAAGTCGACGATGCCGTCGAACTCGCCGGAGGTCCGGATCCACTCGTTGACCGCGACCCGCACCCGGTCGCGCGCGGGGGTGTAGCGGCTGCCGCCCTCGTACGGGGTCAGGGTGGCACCGACGACGCACACGTCCTCGGCGTGCGCCTGCGCGATCAGATCGCGGTAGGCCACGATCAGGTCGGAGGCCTCGTCGGCGTCGTCCCACCGGATGTCGTTGATCCCCTCCAGGAGCACGACCGTGGAGACGCCGGGCTGGTCCAGGACGTCTCGCCGGAAGCGGTCCAGACCGCGCTGGCCACCGGTGCTGTCGACGAGCACGCGGTTGGCGGAGATGCCTTCGTTCATCACCCCGAACCGGTCGGCGTACGTGCTCGCCGCCACCCGGTCGGCCAGCACGTCGGGGTAGCGCCGGTTGGCTCCGACGGTGGAGCCGTTGCCGTCGGTGATCGAGTCACCGAAGAGCACCACGGTCTTGACCCGGCGCGGCTTCTCGACCACGACGCTCTCGACCCAGTACCAGCTGGAGATCTCCGTCGTGAACGCCGCTCCCGACTCCTCGCCGGCCACGTCCGCGCCCGCTGTCCCGGAGACGTAGGAGGTCTGCGTGGCCACGTCGTGCCCGGTGATCGGGCCGCTCTCGCCGACGACATGGAAGCTCACCGCGAGGGTCGTATCGGCCGGCACCGTCGCGTCGACCGGGTCGCTGAGCACCTCGGTGCCGGGGGCGACGGTGACCTCATCGGCCCCGTCGAAGGTCAGCGGGCGGTTCGTGCCGGACACCACCGAGGCTCCGTCCCCGGCCAGACCGAGGTGTGCCGAGGCGAAGGTCACCGGACGGTCGCCGAACACGTTGGAGAGGGTGATGCGTACGCCGGAGCCACCCAGCGAGGTGTGCACCAGGTTGCGCACCGACCGGTCCGCCAGGCCGGCGGCGCCGGTCGCACCACCCACCTCGTCGGCCGAGGCACCCCAGGTGCCGACCGGATGCACCGGCGCGGCCTGGGCCGGCACGGTCGAGACCAGAGTGAGGACAGCCGCCAGCGCCGCGAGAGCACGAGTCCATGAGATCACGCAGACACGTTAAGCCGCCACGGACGCCGCGATCAGAGGTTCGGGCGAGTCTTCCCCGAAGCGTAGTAAGTGGTTCGCCGGCGGGTCGCTGCTAGGACAGCTCTTCGGCCAGCGTGCGCAGCGTGCGTACGGCCTTCTTCGACGAGCCCCCGTCGGAGGCCTGGATGCCGAGGACGGAGATGTTGTGGCCCGATGCCAGGTCGATGTTGGGCCAGGGCGCGCCACGCGGGAAGTTGATCGCGAGGACCTCGGCCCACTCCAGGTCACGGCGCTTGTAGCCGTTGACCACGGTCAGACCGTCCTCACGGGCGACCACCCGCGACCGAGTCACCGCGTGCACGCAGGTCAGGATCAGCAGGCCGACGAAGCCGAAGGTGAGCCGTTCGAACATGGTCACCTGCGCCTTGATCTCGGGCGTGAACCCGACCCAGACCATCGTGCACATGATCGCCAGAGCGGCCACGAGGAACCAGCCCATGACGCGCGCCCCGAGCGGGCGCCAGGTGTGCGGCAGCTTCACCGGCAGGTCAGATCCGGCAGGCATTGATCTCCGTCAGCAAGATCGCGCGGGCGCCCACGGCGTACAGGTCGTCCATCAGCTTCTGCGAACCGGCACGCGGCACCATCGCGCGGACGGCGACCCAGCCCTCGCGGTGCAGCGGGCTGACCGTCGGCCCCTCGAGGCCGGGCGTCATCGCGGAGGCCTCGGAGAGGTCCTCGGCGCGAATGTCGTAGTCCATCATGACGTAGCTGCGCGCGATCAGGACGCCGTCCAGACGGCGCTTGAACGTCTCGTACGCCTCCGGCAGCTGCGTCGAAGCGGAGCCCGAGACATCCAGGCCGCCGGATCGGGTGATCACCACGGCCTCGGAGCGCATGATCGGCTCGCCGAAGATCTCCAGGCCGGCCTGTCGCATCGTGGAGCCGGTCTCGACCACGTCGGCGATCGCGTCGGCGACACCGAGCTGGATCGACGTCTCGACGGCGCCGTCGAGCCGGGTGACGCTCGCGTCGATCCCCTCGCGCTCCAGGTAGGCGGAGACGACCCCGACGTAGGAGGTCGCGATCCGCTTGCCGCGCAGCTCCTCGGCCGAGGTGAAGGCGCCGGCGCGGCCGGCGAAGTGGAACCGGCTTCGGCCGAAGCCGAGCCCGATGACCTCGTCGGCCTTGGCGCCGGAGTCGAGGAGCAGGTCGCGGCCGGTGATGCCGATGTCGAGGGTGCCTTCGCCGACGTAGAGCGCGATGTCGCGCGGGCGCAGGTAGAAGAACTCGACGCCGTTCTCCTCGTCGATGAGGGTCAGGCGCTTGGAGTCGTCGCGCTGGCGGTAGCCCGCCTCGCGCAGCAGCTCGGAGGCCGCGACGGAGAGCGAGCCCTTGTTGGGCACGGCGATCCGGAGAAGCTTTTCATCGGTTGTCATGAGGGTTCCCCTACAGGTGTGAGTAGACGTCGTCGATCGAGATCCCGCTGGCGAGCATGAGCACCTGGGCGTGGTAGAGCAGCTGGGAGATCTCCTCCGCGGTCGCTTCCTTGCCCTCGTACTCGGCCGCCATCCAGGACTCGGCGGCCTCCTCGACCAGCTTCTTCCCGATCGCATGGACCCCGGCGTCGAGCTGTGCCACGGTGCCGGATCCTTCAGGTCGGGTCCGGGCCTTCTCACTCAGCTCGGCCCAGAGCTCGTCGAACGTCTTCACGAGCGTCAAGCCTAGGCCGTACGCGACCCGGCCCCCGAATCGTCTCACCGAGCCGATAGCAGTCCTGCTATGGACAGTCATAGCAGAACTGCGATATCTTCGATTTCATGAGCACCGACGACGAGGACACCGCGTTCTACGTCGGGATCGCCGCGCAGGTCACCGAGCACCGGGTCGCACGGGGCCTCTCCCAGCGCGAGCTCGCCGAGCTCTGCGGCACGACCCAGTCGGCGATCGCTCGGCTGGAGTCCGGGTCTCGCCCGCCCAAGATCGACACCCTTCTCCGGGTAGCAGCCGCCCTCGACTGCCGCCTCGAGGTCGGCTTCCACGCCCGCACCCGAGCCCACAGGAGCACGCCATGAAGACCCCCATCTCCGCCGATGAGGTCGAGTCGACCCGCAGCGAGCGGTTCCTGGCGGTCGCACTGACCGCCTTCCTGCTCGTCGGCACCGTCTGGTTCTACGTCAAGGTCGCCGACTGGTGGCCGCTCTACATGGACTGGGACCAGTGCAACAACGGCCAGACGGCGTGCGAGATCCCCGGCCACGAGGCGATCCAGATCGGGATCCGCCTCGGCTTCATCATCCTGCTCTGCCTGGTCGGATTCTGGGTCCTCTACCGGCTGCGCCGCAGCGGCTCCCGCTTCCTCCCGCTCGGCTTCGCGCTCGCCGCGACCGGGGTGATCATGGCCCTGGTCTTCGCCTTCCACTACACCTTCGAGTACGCCGACTTCGGCCCGCTCATCCTGTCGCTGTTCGGCGCCGCGGCCACCGTCGGTGTGTTCGTCGCCGTCCAGCGGCTCCTGGCCAAGCGGATCCCGGCCATGCGCGTACGCAAGGGCGACTGCCCGTACTGCGGCTATCCGGTTCGCGGCAAGCACTGCGAGGGCTGCGGTCGCGAGACCATCGCCCCGTGCGCGACCTGCGAGGCAGACCGTCGGGTCGGCTCCATCCACTGTGTGGCCTGCGGGGCGGAGTAACCCTCAACCTCAGGGTCAGGGTATGACCGGGCGTACGGTCGCACGGTGCAGCTTCATGAACTCGACGTAGCCGGGCGCGTTGAGCTCGAGGATCGCCGCGGGGTTGGTGTCGGGCTCGATCGTGCCGCGGATCTTCGCCGGCACGCCCATCACCAGGCTGTGGTCGGGCACCTCGGTCCCCTCGACCACCATCGCGCCAGCGGCGATCAGGCAGCCGTCGCCGATGACCACGGCGTCGGAGACCACTGCCCCGTTGCCGATCAGCGACCCGGTCCCGATCCGGTCGCCGTGCACCACGCAGCCGTGCGCGACCGTGCTGTGCGGGCCCATCTCCAGCGAGGAGCCGGGGCGTACGTGCAGCACCGAGTTGTCCTGCACGTTGGAACCTTCGCCGATGATGATCGGCCCGACGTCGGCACGCAGCACGGCGCCGTACCAGACACTGGCGTTCGGCCCGAGGCGTACGTCACCGATCAGCGTCGCTGTCGGCGCCACCCAGGCGTCGGGATGGATCTGCGGACTCTTGCCGTCGAATTCGAAGATGTTCATCGACGCAGATCCTAGGCGTGCGCGCCGTCGGGGCTGACGTGGAGGACCACGCTGGTCAGCCGCGGCAGTGCCTCCAGGAGATGCTCCTCGGCGTGGTGGGCGATGTCGTGCCCGGCGGAGACGGGCAGCTCGGCTGGGACGGTGATGTCGCCGTCGGCGTGGAGGGTGTGCCCGATCCACCGCAGCCTCAGGCTGCGGACCTCGAGCACACCTTCGACCGTGCCGAGCGCCTCCCTCGCCCTGCGTACGTCATCAGGAGTGACCGCGTCCATCAGCCGCGCGCCGACCTGCTTGAGCGCCGAGCGCAGCACGCCGAGGATCGCGATGGCGATGAGCAGCCCGATCACCGGGTCGGCCCACGGCATCCCGACCGCGACCCCGGCAGCACCGAACACCACCGCCAGCGAGGTGAAGCCGTCCGTACGCGCGTGGAGCCCGTCCGCGACCAGAGCGGCCGAGCCGATCTGGCGGCCCACCCGAATCCGGTAGCGCGCGACGATCTCGTTGCCCAGGAACCCGACCACCCCCGCCGCCGCGACCGCCCAGACGTGCTCGACCTCGCGCGGATGGAAGAGCCGGTCGATGGCCTCCCAGCCGGCGAGGATGCTGGAGAGGGCGATCATGGCGACAACGAAGAGACCCGCGAGGTCCTCCGCCCGGCCGTACCCGTAGGTGAACCGGTCGTTGGCCGGACGCCGAGCGAGCCAGAACGCCACCAGCAACGGCACCGCCGTCAGCGCGTCGGCAACATTGTGGAGCGTGTCCCCCAGCAGCGCCACCGACCCGGTCAGGCTCACGACGACTGCCTGCAGTCCCGCCGTCAGCGCGAGGACACCGAGACTGATCCACAGCGCCCGCCGGCCGCGTACGTCAGCCTCCAACGCCTCGTCGACCTGATCCGCCGCGTCGTGGGAGTGAGCCCCGAAGACGTCCGAGGCCGCATGCCGGACCCGGGCCCACCGCCCGTCGTGCGCGTGGCTGTGGTCATGACCATGACCGTGGCCGTGGCTGTCGTGGGCATGGTCGCGTGGGTGATCGCGCAGCGTATGCGTCATACCGACTCCTCCCCCGACCGGTGATGCGCCGGGACCTGGTCCAGGAGATGCTCCACATGCCCGATCGTGTCGAGGACCAATTGGCGCACATGCCCGTTCTCGACCCGGTAGAGCACCGAGGTCCCCTCCTTCCGCGTCGTCACCAGCCGAGCCATCCGCATCTTCGCCAGATGCTGCGAGACCCCCGGCACCGGCTTGTCCAGCATCGAGGCCAGCTCGGAGACGGACCGCTCCTCATCCAGCAACAGCCCCGCCATCTGGAGGCGCGTCGGATCAGCCAGCATCCGCAGCACCTCGACGGCAAGAGTGACGACGTCGTCCTCCCACACCGGAGGTTGCGTATTTGCATGCATGCGCAAATTATAGGCGTATCGTCGCACGTATGCACCCGCTACCGCGGATGTGAGGCAGATGCGCCGACTCGGCCTGGCCAAGCGGAGGTCGTCCGCTCGGCGGTGCGGTGAATCGCTGCGATCGGTCGGCTTATGTGCGTCTGGTGAAGCGGATGTCGCCGTTGGGGAGGCGCTCATAGAGGTATGCGGTGTCGTGGGCGCGGTGGTGGTGATGGGAGCAGAGGAGGGCGGCGTTGTCGAGGTCAGTTGGACCGCCTTGGGCCCATTCGATCCAGTGGTGGGCTTCGGCCCAGGTGCCGGGGATGTCGCAGCCCTCGGCCTCACAGGTCGCCGATCGGAGTAGGAGGGCGCGGCGTTGGGCGGCGGTGAAGAAGCGTTCCTTGCGCCCGAGGTCGAGGACCTCGGAATCGCCGCCGAGGACGGCGGGGATGATGCCTGCGGTGCAGGCCAGCCGCCGGGCCTCAGCGGAGGTGATCGGGGTGCCGCCGAGGATGTGGGCGATGCCGGCCTCGTTGCGGAGCTGGTCGAGGTCGATGGTGACGATCACGGTGGTGGCGTCCCCGCCGTGGATCGGGAGCCGGGTGGGGTCGAGGGTTTCGAGCATGTGGCAGAACGCCCGGCCCAGGCGGCGGTGGTAGGGGAGGTAGTCGCCGGTGTCGGTGCGGGTGCCGTCGTCGCGGCGGGGTGAGGCGAACGCTTCGAGGTTGGTCGCGAGCCTGTCCGCGGCCGCATCCGGGATGACCGCGGTGATGCGGGTGGTGCCGTCCCCGAGGCGCCGCATGGTCAGCCGGGTCTTCTTCCGCGCGTGGGCCTCCTCGGCGGCGAGGCGTCGGGCTTCCTCGGCCTCGGCGATCTCGGGGGCGATGACGTCCAGGATCCGGCGGCCCAGGCGGCGCAGTTGGGTGGGGTCGAACCGGGTCGCGTAGGCGACCAGGGCCTCTTCGGCCTTCACCTTGATCTCAGGGTCGAGATCGGCCGGGAGGTCGTCGAGGGCATCGACGATGACGTGGGCCTGGGCAGGGTTGCAGTCGCCACGGCGCATCGCGGCCGCGACCAGCCCGTAGGAACGGTCCAGGGCCTCAGCGAGCCGGAGGTCGGCGCGCAGGGTCTCGGGGCGTTGATGGGTGTGGTGATGCAACCACGCCGCCACATCCCGAGCGGCACTGTCCGCGGCGACGTCGTCAGCGGCCGCGATCACCCGGAGTTCGAGCTCAGCCAGCTGCGCCTTGGCCCGGGCGATCTCCACCAGGGTGGCGGCCTTCTGATCGGTGGCCATGAACGCCGGATTCGCCTCAGAGACCAGACCAAGGGAGGCNGTACGAGACCACCCTGGCCAACCCCTACATCGCCGCCGAACGCGGCTACATCGACGCCGTCATCCCACCCCACGAAACCCGCACCGAAGTCACCCGCGCCCTCCGGCTACTGCGCACCAAACGCGAGACCCTGCCCGCCAAGAAGCACGGGAACATCCCGCTGTGACCACCCCCGAAAACCCGACACCCGAGCAGAAGGCCGAGCCGACAACCGAGCAGAAGGCCGAGCAGAAGCCCCTGCTCAAGGTCATCGACCAACACGCCACCCCCGAAGACATCGCCGCGATCGTGGCCGTCTTCGCAGCCCTCGGCACAGCCGAGCCCCCCAAGAAGAAGCCCCGCTCCCTGTGGGCCACCCCCCAGCTGCGTACCCCGCTCCACCCCGGCCCCGGCGCCTGGCGCGCCAGCGGCCTGCCTCACTGACGAGGACCGCAATGTCATGATCGCTCCGTGATCACGTTCTCTCGGCGATATCTCCTGGTCACCCTGGCATGGCTGGTGACCCGGGGGTGGGT
This sequence comes from Nocardioides sp. YIM B13467, assembly GCF_042788075.1. Taxonomy (NCBI): domain Bacteria; kingdom Bacillati; phylum Actinomycetota; class Actinomycetes; order Propionibacteriales; family Nocardioidaceae; genus Nocardioides; species Nocardioides sp. YIM B13467. The sequence continues at coordinate 2,133,341 of NZ_JBHZPJ010000046.1, read as the reverse complement.
GGTGATCCTCTACGGCTTCCCGGCCGCGGCGGAGGGCTCGTTCTCCTGGTGGGGCGCGGAGTGGGGCGTGGTGGGCGACGTGAACTACTACCGCGACAGCCTCGACGCACTGGCTACGGACGGGGTCGCGGGGACGCTGGTCGAGTATCCGGTGCCGGCGCTGCTGCTGCTCTGGATCCCGTACGCCGCGATCGGCCTGCTCCAGCTGGGTGGGGAGGCGTACATCGTGGCTGTGCTGGCGATGGCGGCGCTGACCGACCTGCTCTTCATGGTGCTGCTCGTCCGCAACCGCCGCGGGACGCACCCGAGGTTCGGGATCTCCGCCGCGGAGGCGTTGTGGCTGGTCGCCGTCCCGGCGCTGGGGGCGACGGCGTACGCCCGCTTCGACCTCTTCCCCGGGATCATGGTCGGCCTGGCGGTGCTCTACGCGGCCAGGAGACCGAAGGTGGCCGCCGCGTTCGCGGCCTTCGCGACCGGCGCGAAGTACTGGCCGATCCTGGTCATCCCGGCCCTCGCGGCGAACCGCGCCACCCGCCGCGGGGTCATCCTGACTGTCGCCGGCACCGGCATCGCCCTGGCCGGGCTGAGCTTTGTCCTCGGTGGCTGGGAGCGGCTCTGGACACCGCTGAACTACCAGAGCGAGCGCGGTCTGCAGATCGAGTCGGTCTTCGCGACCCCGGCGATGTACGAGTGGGGCCACGGCGGTCCGGAGAGCGGCTACGCCATCGACTACACCGAGTGGAAGGCGTACGACATCAGCGGGCCGCTGGTCGAGTCGCTGCTCCTCGCGGCGACGGTCGCCTCCGTGGTCGCCGGGGCGCTCGTCATCGTCTGGTGGATGCTCGCCTGGCGTCGGCTCCCCCTCGGCGAGAGGACCGAGGAGACGATCGTGTGGCTGGTGCTCGCGACGGTGGCCGCGTTCCTGGTGACCAACAAGGTGCTCAGCCCACAGTACATGCTCTGGCTGCTCCCCGCCGCCGCCGCCGGGCTGGTCCTGCTCCGCGGCCGGGCTCGCCGTCAGCTCGGGATCTGGTCGGTCGTGCTGGTCGTGGTGACGCTGCTGACCCACGAGATCTTCCCGCGGATGTACGGCTACATGCTCACCTTCAACGACATCGGCTCGCCGTGGATCACCGAGGTGCTGGCCTGGCGCAACGGCCTGCTGGTGCTTCTCTTCCTCTACGCCGCGTGGCGCACGACCCGGCTGCTGGCCACATCGTCGAGCGACGACGAGCCAGCAGCCGAGGTCACGACAGGCAGACCCGGGCGACGTCGCCCTGAGCCGAGTAGATCGTGACCGGCTCCTCGGCGAACACCGGCCGGCAGGCCGCCGCGGTGAGCTCGTGCACGGTGACGCCGTCGTAGAACCCGTGGTCGTCGCAGTTCTCGTAGTTCACGAAGACCTCCCCGGGCTCGCCTCCGTCGCGGAAGATCCGCAGGATGACGTACGCCGTGACCGGCTGCCCGGCGGCACAGTTCTGCGGCGTGTTGGGACCGGATCGGGCCGGCGCGCTGCGGATCGCCTCGACGAGGCCGGCGGCGTCGGAGCCGGTGATCTCTCGCGACCCGGTCAGCGATGCCGAGGACGGCTCGTACCGGCAGATCGCGATCGACTCCGGGTCGTCGCCCTCCAGCGGCGAGGTCGCGGGGTCGGTCTTCGGCCGCACCGGGTCGCCCTCGGCAAGCGGCGAGGCGGTCTCGCAGCCGTAGGGATCCTTCGCCACGGTCCTCATGGATCCCTTGATCTCCTGGTTGACCCGCTCGTCGCCCGGCCCGGTGAGGATCGTGGCGTACGCGTCATCCCCGACCTGGACCCGGGTCAGCAGCCAGCCCTCGTGCTCCCAGGAACCGGTCTGGAGGGTGGCGCCCTTGCCCGGCTTCTCGATCAGGACGTAGGGCTGCCACAGCGCGAACGGCACCTTGCCGAACTGCGGCGGGAAGTCACGGTCCTCGGTCTCGTTGCAGGCGATACTCGGCACCGGCTGGTTGGTGATGTTCGCGACGTAGGGAGTCCGCGGCACGGTGTCCCACTGGTCGCCGGGCTTCGCGATGCACTCCGGCAGCGCCGGCGCCGTGGCGTCGGCCCACTCCTCGGGCACCTGGAAGGCGATGTCGTAGCGGACCGCCCAGCGGTTGCCGTCCGCGGGCGGGGGCAGGTCGGTGCGGCCGCGCTCGATGTAGGTGCCTTCGGGGGCCGCCTCATCGGCACCGAGCGCCTTGGGCGCGCTGTCGGAACGGTCCTCGTCGCCGGAGGCGTCGCTCGCGGCGGTGCTCTCGCCACCACTGCCGGTGGGCTGCAGGTTGGCCACCACGCCACCCAGGCCGACGACGGCCAGCACCGCGGCGGCAGCGGCCAGGATCCAGGGCGCCTTCCGGCGTACGGATGCCTTCTCCTCGGCCTTCTCGGTCTCGTCGGACAGGTCAGCCGGTCCAGGCTCTTCAGAGGCCCCGGGGATCGCGAGCTCCCGCGGCTCGAAACCGTCGGCCGCACGGGCCAGGGCGGCCCGGAAGGCCCGCTCCTCGCGCTCGAAGTCACTCATTGTCAACCCCCTCGTTCCCTCTCTGATCAACAGAGCCTTGCTCGTTCAACCGCTGCCTCAGCTTGGCCAGCGCCCGGTGCACATGTGAGCGGGCCGTCGCCTCGGCGCAGTCCAGCACCGTTGCTATCTGCGCGAACGACAGGTCCTCGTAGAACCGGAGGACCACCGCCGCTCGCTGGTTGGACGGGAGCGTCTGCACCAGCTCCCACGCCTCGTCCGCGTCCCGCTCCTCGGGGCCGGGCTCATGGCTGGTCGCCATCGGCTCGACGTCCTCGACCAGCACCAGCCGGCGCCGCTTGCGCCAGCCGCTGATCGACCCGTTGACGATGCTCCTCTTCACGTACGCCTCCGCCGTCCCGGACGCCGCCAGCGACTCCCACCGCGGCAGCGCACGGGCGAGGGCGTCCTGCACCAGGTCAGGAGCGTCGGAGTTGTTGCCGGTCACCAGATAGGCGAACCGCTGTAGCGCGGGCCCCCTCGAGGCCACCCAGGCCCCGAAGTCCGGATCCCTCTCCTGCTCTTCGGCATCCACGGACACCTCCTCTGGCACGTTCACACACCTCCTACGCGAAGTCTGGCGCGTTCGTTGCGTGTAGCGGGGAATTGAGTTGCCCGAAGTCGTCCCGGTCCTAAGGTTGGCCGGGTGACCCGTGAAGTAGACGCCCGCACCGACCGCTATGTCGAGGAGCTCTGCGCCCTCGACCCGCTGACCGCGACGTACGTCGGTGTCGCCGGCCACGACGCGGAGCTCCCCGACCTCTCCCCCGACGGGATGCAGGCGATGGAGGAGCTCAACCGGGCGGCCTACGCCGACGTGGCCGCGATCAAGCCGGTCGACGAGCGTGAGCAGGTCGCCAAGGACGCGTTCCTGGAGCGGGTCGGGCTCGACATCGAGTTCGCCGACGCGCAGCTGGACCGGAAGTTCGTCTCCGTCATCACCAGCGGCATCCACAACCTGCGCGAGGTCTTCGACCTGATGCCGACCGGCACCGAGGACGACTGGGCCGCGATCGGCGCCCGGCTGGCCGGGATGCCGGACGCGGTCGCGGGCTACACCGCGACCCTCCGGGAGGAGGCCGCGGCCGGACGGGTCTCGGCGACGGCTCAGTACGAGAAGGTCGCCGACCAGATCCTGAGCTGGACCGGGCGGAAGGGCGCCGGCGACTTCTTCACCGGTCTGGTCTCACGTGCCCCCGACGCCGTTCCTGCCTCCCTGCGCGCCGAGCTCGAGGCCTCGGCCACGAAGGCCAACGAGGCGTTCGCCGAGTTCGGGCGCTTCATGGCCGCCGACCTGGTGCCCAACGGGCTTCCGAAGGAGGCCGTCGGGCGCGACCACTACCAGCTCTCCTCCCGGCGCTACCTCGGCGCCGAGATCGACCTCGAGGAGACGTACGCCTGGGGTTGGGAGGAGCTCAAGCGACTCTCCGACGACATGGAGGCCACCGCCGACCGGATCTTGCCAGGTTCGAGCGTCGTCGAGGCGGCGGCCCATCTCGACAAGGATCCCGCGCGGCAGCTGACCTCGACCGCCGCACTCAAGGAGTGGATGCAGACCGCCGCCGACCGCGCCATCGCGGAGCTGGCCGACGTGCACTTCGACATCCCCGAGCCGGTCCGGCGGATCGAGTGCATGATCGCGCCGACCACCGACGGCGGGATCTACTACACCGGCCCCTCCGAGGACTTCTCCCGGCCCGGCCGGATGTGGTGGTCGGTGCCCGAGTCAGTCACTTCGTTCGGCACCTGGCGCGAGCTGACCACGGTCTACCACGAGGGTGTGCCGGGCCATCACCTCCAAGTCGCCCAGACCGCCTACCGCGCCGAGCTGCTCAACCGCTGGCAGCGGCTGATGTGCTGGGTCTCGGGCCACGGCGAGGGCTGGGCGCTCTATGCCGAGCGCCTCATGGACGATCTCGGCTACCTGGACGACCCCGGTGACCGCCTCGGCATGCTCGACGGCCAGTCCTTCCGGGCCGCGCGGGTGATCATCGACATCGGCATGCACCTGGAGCTGACGATCCCGGAGGACAACCCGTTCGGCTTCCACCCCGGCGAGGTGTGGACGCCCGAGCTCGGCCGAGAGTTCATCGGACAGCACTGCCTGATGGAGGATGCCTTCCTCGACTTCGAGGTCGCCCGCTACCTAGGCTGGCCGGGCCAGGCCCCGTCCTACAAGGTGGGTGAGCGGATCTGGCTCCAGGCTCGCGAGGACGCGCGGGCTCGTGCCGGCGCCGCCTTCGACATGAAGGCCTTCCACCGCGCGGCGCTCGACCTCGGCTCGCTCGGCCTCGATCCTCTTCGGGCGGCGCTCGGACGGCTGTAGCGCTGCGGGGTTGGTCAGAAGATTTTGGTCGTACGCCGGGTGCTGCTTCGTCTGCGCTCTGTTCGACGGGGTTGGGCTGGGCCGCCGACCCGTTCTTCGAGGGTCTTCTCGACCTGCCCCGGAGTAAAGGACGGCCTGCGGCCGCCGGCTACGCCGGTCGCCTGCGGCGATCCTTGACACCGGACCATGTCGAGAAAAGATTTGGCTGGCTATCGGGGCGGCGGCCCGGGTGTGGCCACGGCACACTCACCCACGGAAGGTGACCGCTCCACACCTACGCCAGGCATGGGGTCTCCGGGTGAAAGAAAGGTTTCTTTCACCCCACCAACCCCACCCCCGGCCGAGCCATCTCTGAGGCGAACGAAAATTCGTTCACCTCCCCACGAGGCCCCTACTCGCGCGAATCCTGGGGCAAGTTCCGGACGAACGAAAATTCGTTCGCCTCCCACCCAGCCCGGCTGACCANGGGCCCTGGAGCAGCATGCTGCTCCGGGGCCCGGCCGTTCGTGCTCAGGCGACGGTGTGTGAGCGTCGCTGGGAGCGCCGGGCGGCGAGCAGCTCGCCGACGGCGCTGGACTGCTTCGGGCCGCGCTGCAGGCGGGCGTGGTGGGGCAGGGCCCGGCCCAGGACGGTGAGCCGGGAGCGTACGACCGCGGTCGGGGCCACCCGCATCACGGCCTGGGCGCCGAGGCCGATCCGGGCGAGGAACCGGTTGCCGTCACGGCCACCGGCGGAGGCCGCGGCCGCGATGGTCCTGACCCCGCGCTCCTCGGCGAAGGAGACGGCCGACTCCATCAGCATCCGGCCCACGCCACGGCGGCGGAAGCTGGGAACGACGTGAGGCGCGAAGATCTGCACCGTCGGCTCCAGGTTGAGCGGACCGAAGGTGGTCGCACGCACGTAGACCGCTCCGACGGGCTCGCTGCCGCACTCGGCGACCAGGAGACGCTGGTCGGGGGAGGCGTCGGCTGCACGGATGATCGTCTCCAGGTCGCTCAGCTGCTCCTGGGCGTCCGCCATCCGCAACGAGTCCTGCCAGATGCCGAGAAGGAAGAGCGCGTCATCGGCTCGTGCCTCTCGCATCGTCACCGGCACCCTCATCGAGTCCGTCCTCCGAGAGTGCCGTGCGTACAGATGATCACAATTCCTCCACGATCGTGGCTGTTCCTGGGCGGAATCGGGTTTCCCGAGTGATTATGGGTCACCACGGCGCCGATATTACGGAGCCGATGATGGCGGCAACCCAGGCAATGATGCCATGGGGGAGATGTAACGGATTGGTGAAAAGACAGGTCCCTCGGGTGATTCACCCTCCGAGCGTCTCTAATGTGTCTCCGCAAGGTCCGGCGTGAGCCGGGCCAGCCCATACGAAAGAGGGACTAAGCAGTGAACTCATCATCCTCTACCTGGATGAAGCTGACCGCAGGCGCCGGCGCCTTGGCGCTCAGCTTCACCCTCGCCGCCTGCGGTGGCGAGACCGCTTCCGAGGAGCCGGAGAAGAAGGCCGCCGCCAAGGGCGACGGCACTCTCACCATCGGGCAGCTTCTCCCGCAGACCGGTAGCCTCGCGTTCCTCGGCCCGCCCGAGTTCGCCGGTTCCGACCTGGCGATCCAGGACATCAACGCCGCCGGTGGTGTGCTCGGCAAGGACGTCGTGTCCGTCGTAGCAGACTCCGGTGACACCACCTCCGCGATCGCCCCCACCGAGGCCGACAAGCTCATCGACGCCAAGTCCGACGTCATCGTCGGCACCGCGTCCTCGGGCGTGTCGATGACCGTGATCGACAAGATCATGTCGTCCGGCACCGTGATGTTCTCCCCGGCGAACACCTCGACCGAGTTCGACGAGGGCGACTTCTCGAAGCCGGACCTCTACTTCCGCACGGCTCCGTCCGACATCCTGCAGGGCGCCGTCATGGCCAACCTGCTGCTCGAGGACAAGCGCACCAACGTGGCGATCCTGGCCCGCCAGGACGCCTACGGCGAGACGCTTGCCGAGGAGGTCAAGGCCAACCTCGAGGGTGCCGGCTCCAAGGTCGCCACCACGGCGTTCTACTCCGAGGACGCCACCTCGTTCGACGCCCAGATCAACGATGTCGCCGGCTCCGGTGCCGACGCGGTCGTCGTGATCGCCTTCGAGGAGACCAAGAAGCTCATCCCGCAGCTCATCGCCGCGGGTGCCGGTCCGGCCAAGCTGCCGACGTACTTCGTCGACGGCAACCTGTCGGACTACTCCAAGGACTTCACCAAGGGTGAGCTCAAGGGTGTCAAGGGCACCCTCCCGGGCGCCGAGACCACTGGTGACTTCAAGGAGCAGCTGCTGAAGGTCGACCCGAAGCTGGCCGACTACTCCTACGCCGCCGAGTCCTACGACGCCACCATCGTCTCCGCGCTGGCGGCGATCAAGGCCGACAGCGACGCCGGTGAGGCCATCGCCGAGGAGATCGTCGACATCACCACCGGTGGTGAGAAGTGCGAGACGTACGCGGACTGCGTCAAGCTCATCGAGGACGGCAAGGACATCGACTACGACGGCAAGTCCGGCCCGATCGAGCTCGGCGAGACCGGTAGCCCGACGGCCGCGTCCATCGGTATCTACCAGTACAACGACAAGGCGACCTACGCCCCCGTCAAGTACATCGCTGGCGAGGTCTGAGCCAGATCCACCCAGTGAAAGGGCCCCGGAGCGGCACGCTCCGGGGCCCTTCTCCGTTGGTTCCTACATCGAGATCCGATCGGCGTCGATGAGCGAGCAGGTGATCCGCGAGGTGCAGACCCGCTTGCCGCGCTCGTCGGTGATCACGACCTCGTAGGCCGCCGAGCTGCGGCCGAGGTGGATGGCGGTCGCGGTGCCGGTGACGATTCCGGAGGTCGCGGACCGATGGTGGGTGGCGTTGATGTCGACGCCCACGGCGATCTTGCCCAAGGACGCGGCGTGCATGCCGGAGCCGGTGGACCCGAGCGTCTCGGCGAGCGCGACCGAGGCGCCGCCGTGCAGCAGCCCGTAGGGCTGGGTGTTGCCCTCGACCGGCATGGTGCCGACGACCTTCTCGGCGGAGATCTCCAGGATCTTGACGCCCATCTTGTCGTTGAGGCCGCCCATGCCGTGGGGGAGCGAGGCGAAGAACGTCTCGCCCGCGGTCTTGTCGGTCGGCGAGACGGTCTGGTCGGTGGTCGATGCATCGGTCATGGATGCATCGTCGCATGTGCCGCACGGGGTCGGGACCTGGGGGACGCGCGGGTCTCGACCCGCGGTCGCGCCGTTGTCGGTGGTCGTGGATAGAGTCGGACCGTGGCTGACGTGACGCGTGACCGACTGCTCCTTCTCGATGGGCACTCGCTGGCCTACCGGGCCTTCTTCGCCCTGCCGGTGGAGAACTTCTCGACCGTCACGGGGCAGAACACCAATGCCGTCTACGGCTTCACCTCGATGCTGGTCAACGTGCTGCGCGACGAGGCCCCGACCCATGTCGCGGTCGCCTTCGACCTGTCGCGCCAGACGTTCCGGCTGGAGGAATACTCCGAATACAAGGCCAAGCGCAACAAGACCCCCGACGAGTTCAAGTCCCAGCTGCCGCTGATCCAGCGACTGCTCGATGCGCTGCACATCCGCCACCTGTCCCTCGCGGGCTATGAGGCCGACGACATCATCGCGACCCTGGTGACCCAGGGGCTGGAGGCCGGGATGGAGGTGCTCATCCTGACCGGCGACCGCGACTCGCTGCAGCTGGTCACCGAGTCCTCCACCGTGCTGTACCCGATGCGTGGTGTCTCCGACCTGGCGCGGATGACGCCCGAGGCCGTCGAGGCGAAGTACGGGGTCCCGCCGCACCGCTATCCCGAGATCGCCGCGCTGGTGGGGGAGGACTCCGACAACCTGCCCGGCATCCCTGGCGTCGGCCCCAAGACCGCCGCGAAGTGGATCAACACCTACGACGGCCTCGACAACCTGATCACCCACGCCGACCAGATCAAGGGCAAGGCCGGCGACAACCTGCGCGCCCACCTCGGCGACGTGATGCGCAACCGGCGGCTCAACGCCCTGGTGCGAGACCTGACCCTGGAGGTCGGCCCGGCGGACCTCGGGCGGGTCGAGTGGGACCGGGCAGCGGCGCTGGAGCTCCTGGACGAGCTCGAGTTCCGTGGCGAGATCCGCACCCGGATCACCGACGTGCTCGCGCCCGAGGACGACGTCCCGGTCGACGAGAGCGGCTTCGCGCTCGAGGGCGAGACGCTGGCTCCCGGCGCCGTCGCGACATTCCTCGAGGAGCTCGGGGCCACGCCCGTCGGGGTGCATGTGCGCGGCACCTGGGGCTCCGGCACCGGCCGCGTGGACGGGTTCGGCTTCGCGACACAGGAGCGGGCTGCGTACGTGGGGGTGGAGGAGCTCACCCCCGAGGACGAGGCCGCGCTGGCGGGCTGGCTCGCGGACGCCTCGAGGCCGAAGATCATGCACGACGCCAAGGGGCCCGAGCTGGCTATCGACGCCCACGGCTGGTCCTTGGGCGGGCTGGTGACCGACACGGCGCTGTCGGCCTACATCGTGGCGCCCGACCAGCGCTCCTACGACCTCGCCGACCTGACGCTGCGCTACCTCAAGCGTGAGCTCAAGCAGGAGGACGACGGCGGCCAGGAGTCGCTCTTCGGCGACGACGAGGTCGGTGGCGACGGCGTGGCCAGGACCTCGATGCTCTACGCCCGGGCGGTGATCGACCTCGCCGTCGAGCTCGACTCGGCGGTCGAGGCCGCCGGCGGACACCGGCTCCTCTCCGAGGTGGAGCTTCCGCTGCTGCATCTGCTGGCGCGGATGGAGAAGACCGGCATCGCGGTCGACACCGAGCACCTCGACGCCCTGGAGCGACACTTCGCCGGCCAGATGAAGCAGGCGGCCGACGAGGCCTACGGCGTGATCGGAAAGGAGATCAACCTCGGCTCGCCCAAGCAGCTGCAGGTGGTGCTCTTCGACGAGCTCGACATGCCGAAGACGAAGCGCACCAAGACCGGCTGGACCACCGACGCCGACGCGTTGCAGCAGCTCTACGTGAAGACCGAGCACCCGTTCCTCCTCGCGCTGCTGCGCCACCGTGACGTCACCCGGTTGCGGGTCACCATCGAGGGCCTGCTGAAGACCGTGCAGGACGACGGCCGGATCCACACCACCTTCAACCAGACCATCGCAGCCACCGGGCGGCTCTCCTCGACCGAGCCCAACCTGCAGAACATCCCGGTGCGCACCGAGGAGGGTCGCGGGATCCGCAAGGGCTTCGTCGTCGGCGACGGCTTCGAGTCGCTGATGACGGCCGACTACAGCCAGATCGAGATGCGGATCATGGCNCACCCCGGTCGGCCGAGTGGGCACACAGGTGCCCACTCGGCCGACGTACGTGACGCCTCGGCAGTAGTCTCCTCGCGTGCGCAACGGTCGGATCATCCTGCTCAACGGGGCGTCGAGCTCGGGCAAGAGCAGCATCGGGCAGGAGCTGCTGCCGCTGCTCGAGGACCCGTGGTTCTTCGTGCCGGTCGATGGGATCAGCGGGATGCGGTCGACGGTCCATACGCGGGAGCTCGACGACCCCGGGATCGCCGAGATGCTGCGACGGACCCGGCTGGGCTACCACCGCGCGGTCGCGGCCCTGGCCTCGGTCGGCAACGACGTGATCATGGACTACCCGCTCAGCGAGACCTGGCGGCTCGAGGATCTGCTCGAGGTGCTCGACGGCTACGACGTGACCCTCGTCGAGGTCTGGTGCTCGCCGGAGGAGCTCGAACGCCGGGAGGCCGCTCGCGGCGACCGTCCTGCCGGCCTCGCCCGGTCGCAGACCCTGGTCTACTCGCACGCGTACGACATCCGCGTCGACTCCACCACCGCGAGCCCGGCCGGGTGCGCGAAGGAGATCGCCGAGGCCCTTCCCGCCCTGACCGCGCCCAAGGCCTTCGACCGCCTTCGCGCCGAATAGGCGCTCCCATCGGCCGAGGCGTCGCTTGCGCGAGCCGAAGCGTCACGTGCGTCGGCCGAGCTGTCATCGCCGTGCGCACTCGGCCGACGCGAGCGACTTCTCGGCCGACGTAGGCGACTTCTCGGCCGACGTAGGCGACTTCTCGGCCGACGCGACCGCCCTCTCGGCGGGTGGGGTTGGCAGGGATGAGAAAATGGTTCCCGACATGTCTGAAACGAAGCTTCCCCGCCCCGGTCAGGCCACCCTCGCCGGGTGGCTCATCGTGCTCGGCTCACTGCTCACCGTGGTGACGGCCTGGGACCAGATCTCCGGGCTGCGCAGCCTGGACACCCGGGAGCGGGTGGAGGAGGTGCTGGCCGAGCCGCCGCTGGCCGGCTCGGGGATCGGCCTCGACAACATCCTCGATCTGATGCACGTGATGGCGCTGGTCACCGGCGCCATGGCGGCAGCGGCGGTGATCCTCGGCTGGCACGTGCTCCAGCGCAACAAGCAGGCCCGGCTCGCGCTCACGGTCATCGCGGCGCCGCTCTTCTTCGCCGGCATGTTCGGCGGAGGGTTCTGGTCCACGCTGTCCGCGGTGGCTGTCGTACTCCTGTGGATGTCGCCCACCCGCGACTGGTTCGACGGCGTCTCGCCGACCAAGCGGGAAGCGCTCGACAGCGGCGACCCCGACCAGGAGTCGTACGTCGCGCCGGCTCCGCCGGAGAGCCCGACAGCTTCGGCTGCTTCGACCACCCCGACCGGCTCGACCTCCGGACCGGCTCGGCTCTCGCAGCAGCAGCCGCCGCCGTGGACCGGTGCGATCGCCCAGCCCACCAAGGCGGCGCCGAGGCGCCGCCCGGGGGCCGTGATGGCGGCGGCGGTGCTCACCTGGATCGGCTCAGGGTTGACCGCGCTGATGATGCTGGCCTCGGCGGTGACGGCGACCGCCAACCCAGACATGATCCTCGACGAGGTGCGCAAGCAGGCGGAGAGCGACCCGAACATGCGGGAGGTGGCGAAGCTCTACACCGCCGACATCATCGTCGCCTCGGTCTGGGTCATGGCCGTGCTGGTGGCGCTCGTCTGCGTCGCCGCCGCAGTGTTCGCCGCCTTCGCGATCCGCCGCCACTCCTGGGCCCGGGTCGCGCTGATGATCTCGGCAGGCGTCTCGGCGCTCTCGCTGCTCCTCTTCGCTCTCGCCTTCCCGCCGGCCGTGGTCATCTTCGGCGCCGCGGTCGCGACCTTCTCGTTCCTGCTGCGACCCGAGGTCGCCGCGTGGTTCCGCAACGGGTGACACGGCGGGCCGGATAGGCTCCGCGGCATGTCAGATCAGTTCGGCTCCTTCGACAACCCCTACGGCGGCAAGCCGCCGTTCGAGGGGCAGGAGCCGCCGCCCCCGACGCCGTACGCCACACCCCAGCCGTACGCCGCCCCGCAGCCGACACAGCCGCCGCAGCCCCAGGGATGGGGCCAGGCGCCCCCGGCCTACGGCCAGTACGCGATGGGTCAGCAGCCCCCGGCGTACCTTCGCCCTCACTATCCGCAGCCCGATCCCGACACCCGCCCGGGGACGGTGGTCGCGGCGTCGATCATGACGATCGTGGGGTCGGTGATCGCCCTGCTGATCTCGGTGTTCATGGTGCCTGCGGGGATCGCCGACTACAACGACCCGACGTCCTCGGACAAGGGCGTGACGCTGGCGATGATCATCTGGTTCGCCGTCTGCGGCGTACTCAGCCTGATCGCCATCCCGCTCGGGATCATGGTGCTGTTCCGCTCCAAGGTGGCCCGGATCCTGCTCACCGTGGTCGGCTCGGTCGCCGCGCTGCTCTCGCTCTTCGTGGTGCTCTATCCCGCGCTGATCATCGCCGCGCTGCTGATGCTGTACGTCGGCAGGGCAGGCAACTGGTTCGCCCGGAGGAAGCCCGCCGACCCCTGGCAGCCGCCGATGCCGGGCGCGGGACCGCCGACCCACCAGCAGTTCTGACGACCTCGAGACCAGCCGAGCCAGGACATTTCAAACTGACTTGCGAAAGTTTCAAAACTTCTTGACGAAGTTCATCGGCGCCTCTACCTTCTGATGTGGCACTCGTCACATCCCCTCGTGGAGGCCCCGATGACCCGTATCCCCCCGTCCAGGGCCGTGCTCGGCTCACTCGTCGGCCTGTCGGTCGTGGCCGCGCTCCTCGGCAGCGGCCCCGCCGCCGCTGAGGCAGCCGACCTGCCACCGCAGGAGCCCGGCGTCACGCTGCGCACCTACGACATGGCACGTCCCATCGACCAGCTGTGCACGCTGCGCGCCGGCCAGACGCCCAACGTCGACAAGCTCACCTCGCTCATCGACTACGACTCGCCGGCCGACTTCGGTCTCGCCGACCGGTTCATCTCCCACGCCCTGGCCAACCTGAACATCGCTACTGCCGGGTCCTACGACTTCCGGCTGATCAGCGACGACGGCTCCCGACTGGTCATCGACGGCGAAGAGGTCATCGACCACGACGGCCTCCACGGGGAGACTCCGAAGGACGGCAGTGTCACCTTGAGCGAGGGGTTCCACGACCTGCGCGTGGAGCACTTCGAGGACGGCGGCGGCGAGGTGCTGCGCCTGCAGTGGCGCCCGCCGGGCGCTTCGGACTTCTCGCTGGTGCCGACCGACGTCCTGAGCACCGAGGCGGGGGTGGTGCGGGTGACCGCACCGGGCACGAAGTACTGCGAGGGGCAGAACGACACCGCCGGTGACGGCATGCAGCTCGACAGCGTCCACCCGGCGTACGACCTGACCGACCTGCGGCCGGAGGGCTTCGAGCCGATGGTGTCCGCGCTGGACTGGGCGGCGGACGGCCGGCTCGCCGTGGTGACCTCCGGGTCGGTGAGCCCGTCGGGCTGGGTCGAGGACCCCGAGCCCGGCGAGATCTTCCTGCTCAGCAACGCCCGCACCGCCACCGGACCCGAGGACGTCACGGTCGAGAAGGTCGCCACCGACCTGTTCAACCCGATGGGCGTCGCCGTGATCGGCGAGTCGATCTTCGTCTCCGAGCGCGACCAGCTCACCGAGCTGACCGACCCCGACGGCGACGGCTTCTACGACGACCACCGGAAGGTGGCGGAGTGGCCCTTCGGTGAGAACTTCCACGAGTTCGCCTTCGGCCTCCTCCACGACAAGGAGAGCTTCTACGTCAACCTCTCCGTCGCGATCAACTTCGGAGGCGAGACCACCAACCCTCAGCCGGCGAGCAACCGCGGCACCACCCTGAAGATCGACCGTGACACCGGTGAGATCACCTATCTCGCCGGCGGGCTGCGTACGCCCAACGGGATGATGCGCGGGCCCGGCGGCGACCTGTTCGTGATGGACAACCAGGGCGCCTGGCTGCCCAGCTCCAAGCTGGTGCACGTCAAGCCCGGGCGGTTCTTCAACCACTACACCAACCCGTCCGGCCCATTCGACGACCAGCCGGTCACCGGCCCGGCCCTGTGGGTGCCGCAGGGCGAGATCGGCAACTCCCCGAGCAGCCCCATGATGCTGAAGAAGGGCGCGTACGCCGGGCAGATGATCTTCGGCGACGTCACCTACGGCGGCCTCCAGCGTGGCTTCCTGGAGAAGGTCGAGGGCGAGTACCAGGGCGCGGTCTTCCGCTGGTCCGCCGGCCTCGAGGCGGGCGTGAACCGCACCCTGCTCGGGCCTGACGGATCGATCTACGTCGGCGGCATCGGCGAGGCCGGCAACTGGAGCGAGCCGGGCAAGCTCCGCTACGGGCTGCAGCGGATGAGCCCCGCCGACGGCAAGGCGTTCGACATGCACCAGATGCGCGCCACCAGGACCGGCTTCGAGATCCGCTACACCCAGGCGCTGTCCCAGGAGACCGTCGACAAGATCGCCGCGGATCCGAACGCCGCGTTCCGGATGACCCACTGGCGCTACGCGCCGCGGCCGACGTACGGCGGTCCGAAGGTCGACGAGCGACCGCTGTTCGTCTCCGGTGCTCGGGTGTCCGCCGATCGCACCAAGGTGACGCTCACCGTCGACGGCCTGGAGGAGGGCCGGGTCGTGCACCTGCGCTCGCCGCGGCCGTTCACCGGCGTGGGCGGTGACCAGCTGTGGAACACCGAGGCCTGGTACACCCTCAACGAGATCCCGGGGTACGTCTCGCCCGCCGACCGCAACTATCTCGAGGCGGAGCAGGCGACCCTGCGCGGCAGCGCCAACGTCGCGGTCGAGCACAACGGCTACTCCGGCTCCGGGTTCGTGGACGGCTTCGGCAATGTCGGCGCCTCGGTCACCTTCGACGCGAAGGTCGCTCGTGCCGGGGCGTACCCGGTCCGGCTGCGCTACGCCAACGGCCCCGACCCGGCGCCCGGCACCAAGCGGGTCTCGGTCTACCTCAACGGCACCGAGGTCGAGCCGTGGGCGCTGGAGTCCACCGGCGACTGGCAGACCTGGGGCACCGCGACCCGGTCGATGAGGCTGAAGGCGGGGGTCAACCGGATCACCCTGAGCTATGACCAGGGTGACGAGGGGAACGTCAACTTCGACTCCCTCAAGGTCGGTGGCGGCGAGGACATCTGTAGGCCGCAGCGACCCGCCCGGGGCTACAAGTCGCTCTTCGACGGCACCCTGAGCTCACTGGCCTCGTGGCGGATGGCCGGCCCGGGCTCGTTCGGCCGGCAGGACGACTGCTCGCTGCGTACGACCAACGGCCTGGGCCTGCTGTGGTACGCCGAGCAGGAGTTCAGCGAGTACAGCCTGAAGCTGGACTGGAAGCTGGTCCGCGATGACAACGGTGGCGTCTTCATCGGCTTCCCCAACCCCGGCAACGACCCCTGGGTCGCGGTCAACCAGGGTTACGAGGTCCAGATCGACGCCAGCGACGCTCCGGACCGCACCACCGGCGCCATCTACACGTTCCAGGGAGCCGATCCGGAGGCCGTCGCGGCGGCTCTCGAGCCGGTCGGGTCGTGGAACTCCTACGACATCCGGGTCGAGGGATCGAACGTCAAGATCTTCCTCAACGGGAAGCTGGTGAACGACTTCACCAGCACCGATCCCGCTCGTGACCTGGCCGGCTTCGTCGGCATGCAGAACCACGGCGGTGGCGAGACCGTCAACTACCGCAACGTCCAGGTGAAGGAGCTCACCGACTGACGCAGACCTCCGACGACGGGGTCAGGAGACGAGCGAGTCGTCCTTGGCCCCGTTGTCGGATCCGCGGACGATCTTGTAGATGCGCAGGCCGATCCAGGCCACGACGGCGACGGCCACGACCAGGATGACGATGTTCTGGAAGCGGCCGACGATCGGCTCGACCTTCTCCCAGTTGTCGCCGAGCTGGTAGCCGGCGACGACGAAGATTGTGTTCCAGATCGCGGAGCCGACGGTGGTGAGGATCAGGAACTTCCAGATCGGCATCCGGGTGACCCCGGCGGGCACCGAGATCAGCGACCGGAAGATCGGGATGAAGCGGCCGAAGAAGACCGTCCAGGCGCCGTACTTCTCGAAGAACGCCTCGGTCTTCTCCAGGTCGGAGGTCTTGACCAGCGGCAGCTTCTCGCCGATCCAGTAGACCCGCTCACGGCCGATGGCCGCACCGATCAGGTAGAGCGCGAGTGCGCCGACGACCGAGCCGAGCGTGGTCCAGATCAGCGCCTCGGCGATCGTGAAGCGGCCCTGCGCGGCGGTGAACCCGGCCAGCGGCAGGATGATCTCCGAGGGCAGCGGCGGGAAGAGGTTCTCCAGCGCGATGCCGAGCCCCGCACCCACCGGGCCGAGCTTGTCCATCAGGTCGACCGCCCAGCCGGCGACGCCGGTGAGCTCCTCGGGCTGGGTGGCGGTGAGGATCATGATGCTCTCTTCGAAGTGTGTGGGTGGGCCGGGGCGGCCGAAGCCTAGCGACCTGAGTTGTGGATCCCCTAGGAGGCCGCGTTGACCGCGTCCAGGTCGGCCCGGGTCAGCACCGACCGGATCTCCAGCTCGACGTCGCGCAGGGACTCGCCGGGCTCGGGCGACCGGTCGATCGCACACACCACAGTGTCCACGACCGCACCAAGCGGACGGAGCGCGTTGACCGCGTCGCGTACGGCACCACCGGAGGTGATCACGTCCTCGATCAGGGTCACGCGCTTGCCCTCGAAGGACGGGCCCTCGGCGAGCTTGGCGGTGCCGTACTCCTTGGCCTTCTTCCGGATGAAGATCGCCGGGATGCCGGTCTTGGCCGACACCATGGTCACGATCGGGATGCCGCCGAGCTCGAGGCCGCCGAGCAGCTCGGTCCCTTCAGGAAGCAGCTCGACCATCCGTGCTGCGACGCGGTCCAGCAGAGCCGGGTTCGCCTCGAAGAGGTACTTGTCGAAGTACGTGTCGCTGACCTGCCCCGAGCGGAGCGTGAACTCCCCGTGCAGGCGGCAGGTGGCGTCGATGTCGGCAGCAAGGGTCTGGTCCGTGGTCACGGCCCCTAGCCTAAGTCGTATGAGTGAGCGCCAGCGAACGACCATAGATGTCAGGCCGCCGCGTCCGTATTCTTCGGTCTGCCCTACGGAGGTGGCGGCATGACGGCACGACGACTCCACGGCATCCCGCCGACGATCTTCTCCGAGATGTCCGCCCTGGCCGCCGCCACCGGCGCGGTCAACCTCGGCCAGGGCTTCCCCGACGTGGACGGCCCCGACGAGATCATCAAGGAAGCCGTCAGCGCCCTGGAGAGCGGACGGAACCAGTACGCCCCCGGCCCGGGCATCCCGGCGCTGCGCGAGGCGGTCGCGGCCCACCAGGAACGCCACTACAGCCTCACCTTCGACCCGGCGCGCGAGGTCGCGGTGACCACCGGCGCCACCGAGGGCATCGCGGCGGCGATCCTCGCCCTGGTCGACCCCGGCGACGAGGTGATCCTCGTCGAGCCCTACTACGACAGCTACCCGGCCATGGTGCAGTTCGCAGGCGGCGTACGTCGCCCGGTGACGTTGAGCCTGGACGCGTCCGCGGCGGGCGGCAGACTGCCGCGCGAGGCGCTGGAAGCCGCTGTGTCGCCGAAGACCAAGGTGCTGCTGCTCAACTCCCCGCACAACCCGACCGGCACGGTGCTCACCCGCGAGGAGCTGGAGACGGTCGCCGGCTTCGCGGTCGAGCACGACCTGACCGTGGTCTCCGACGAGGTCTACGAGCACCTGACCTTCGACGGGACGCCACACATCCCGATCGCCACGCTCCCCGGGATGCGCGAGCGCACCCTGACCCTGTCGAGCATCGGCAAGTCCTACTCCTTCACTGGTTGGAAGGTCGGCTGGGCGACCGGCCCCGAGCACCTGGTCCAGGCGTTGCTGGGCGCCAAGCAGTGGCTGACGTTCACCTCTGGTGCCCCGCTGCAGCCGGCTGCTGCGTACGCGCTCGAGCATCTCGACCACTGGCCCAAGGAGCTCGCCCTCGACCTGCAGGGGCGGCGCGACCTGCTCTGCGACGGGCTGAAGCAGATCGGCCTGGACGTGACGATCCCGGAGGGCACCTACTTCGCCGTCTCCGACATCACCGACCTCGGCTGGAACGACGGGCTCGAGTTCTGCCGGGCGCTGCCCGAGCGGGCCGGCGTCGTGGCCATCCCGTTGCAGGGGTTCTACGACACGGATGCCGGCAAGCAGCTGGTCAGGTGGACCTTCACCAAGCAGCGCGAGGTGATCGAGGAAGCCCTGGAGCGACTCGCCCGAGGGCGCCTGACGCGCTAGCGGTCGGCCCGGGTCTCGGCGTCGTCGTCCGCCGGCGTACGCGGAGGGACGGCCACGCCGAGGATGCGATGTCCTGAGCTTGTCGAAGGGTCGCGGTCCGCGTGACCGTCGTGGTCGAGGTCCCCGGCGAGCCGGGAGGCCGTACGCCGCCGGCGCCACCACTCCACCATCGCGGGCAGGAACGCGAGCGCGAAGAGCAGCAGGATCAGGTAGTCGATGTTGTCGGCCAGCCAGGGCCAGCGGGATCCGACGAAGAAGCCGAACAGCGTCACCGCGAGCACCCACAGCACCCCGCCGACGAGGCTCCAGAAGTAGAACCGTCGCCGGTCCATGTGGGTGACTCCGGCGACGACGGTGACATAGGTGCGTACGAAAGCGATGAACCGGCCGATCACCAACGCCTTGTTGCCGTGCTTGTCGAAGAACTCGCGGGTCTGGTCGAAATGCCGCTTCTTGATGAACCGGCCGTCGCGCTCATAGAGCCGCGGACCGATCTTTCGGCCGATCTCATAGCCGGTCACGTTGCCGGCGAATGCCGCGGCGACGAAGAAGAGCATCGCGATGACGATCTCGATGCCGGGTGGCCCGGGAAAGATGTCGATCTTGCCGGTCGCGATGAAGATTCCGAGCGCGATCAGCAGGCTGTCACCGGGGAGGAACGGGAAGAAGAGGCCGCACTCGATGAAGATGATGATCAGGCTGATCCAGAAGAGCGGCTCGCCGAAAGTGGCCAGCAGAAAGTCCGGACTCATCCACTCCAAACCGGCCAACATCGGCGCAAAATTCCCCGCACCTGTCACGGCCCCTACGGTACCCATAGGTAACAACTCTTGTTGTCGAATATTCTTATCAGCCGATGAACGAGACACGACCGTCCGAGGCTGATTCCAGAGCGCCCTACGACCCGATGCCCCACGGGCAGCCGGAGGTCGGACTGGGCCCTTGGCCAGGTGAATGGCCCGAGGGGGAGCACTGGGATCCTGAGCTGCTGGCCAACGGCGACCGGCGCAACGTGGTCGACCGCTACCGCTACTGGACGCTCGAGGCGATCGTCGCCGACCTCGACCAGCGCCGCCACGGCTTCCATGTCGCCATCGAGAACTGGCAGCACGACTTCAACATCGGCACCATCGTCCGCACCGCCAACGCCTTCCTGGCCGCCGAGGTGCACATCGTCGGCAACCGCCGCTGGAACCGTCGCGGCGCGATGGTCACCGACCGCTACCAGCACGTCCATCACCATGTGGACGTGCCCGCGCTCGCGGCGTACCTCCATGAACGAGACGTACGCCTCCTCGGCATCGACAACCTGCCCGGCTCGCTCCACCTGGAGACCATGGAGCTGCCGAAGTCGGTCTGCTTCCTGTTCGGACAGGAGGGACCCGGGCTCTCCGAGCAGGCCCGCGAGAGCGTCGACGGGACGTTCTCGATCGCCCAGTTCGGCTCGACACGGTCCATCAACGCCTCGGCCGCCGCGGCGATCGCGATGCACTCCTGGGTCGTCCAGCACGCTGATCTGGGTTCCGACGAGGCTTGGCGCGGTTGATCGGATCAGCTCAAAACGCATCGATCCCCGGGGCGCACCCCGGGGATCGAGCGTCGTGACCGATCAGCGGATCAGTTGGTGTTCCGCTCGTAGCAGACGACCCAGTGGTCGCCGGTCTGCCACTCGTACTTGCTCGGCTTGCCGTAAGCCCTGGTCCGGGCCGGGCAGTTGGCGCCGACGGCCCGCTCGAACGAGGCCGTGGTCGGGTAGGTCGTACCGGCCTTCTTGAAGGCGGAGATCGACTTGTAGGTGTGCGAGCTCAGGCAGGAGTACGGCCCGGCGTACGTCCCGCTCAGGCAGCCACGGGTCCGCTGGGTGAGCGATACGCCCTCGAGGAACTTCGCCCGGTTGGTCGGCAGGTTCTTGAGGGTGTCCTTGCCCGGCAGCACGACGTCGCAACGGAACCAGCGCTGGCCGGCCCTGAACTGCTCGGCGTTCGGCACGAAGATCGCGGTGGTGTACGCCGACTGGTTCCGCTTCGAGTAGGTGCTGCCCAGCTTGTCCCGGAGCGCGCGGATGCACGTCTTGGCCATGTGAGAGAAGTTGGCCTCGCGGCTGAGGGACGCCTCGGTGCGCGTCGTACCGGCGACGAGGGTGCCCAGCGCGATGGTCTTCGCGGTGTGGGCACTGCTGCACGAGACCTTCTTGCCGGTCTGGGACCAGGCGCCGTAGGCGGTCCAGCCGTAGTTGTAGCAGGTGCCGACCGTGGGCTTGGGCGGCACTGCCGCGTCGGCCTTGGTGGCGGTGAGTCCGATGAGGGAGAAGACACCGATGACGAGCCCGAGGATGAGGGCAGCCGTCATGGGCTTCTGCGCAGGCGCGAGCGCGCCGGCACGAAGACGAGACATGATCGTGCTTTCGAATGAGTGGGATGTGGCCGCTGAATCATCGCAGCGAGATGCGGGGTGGGGCATAGTCAATTCGGGTGGTTGTAAAGCGGTTACGCCCCGGTGTCCTCGGCGAAAACTGGATCCGCTAAAGTTAACTCCCGGGTCGCCCGGATGTGCCCCACTTTCGTGGGTGCGTGGCCTCGGGGCCGGGCGGCAGCGGGGGCTTTCAGTGCCTCTCGATCCGATAGCGGATCTGCACCTGCTCGCCGGTCTGCAGGACGTCGATGACGCTCATCCGCTTGCTGGTGATGCGGCGGGGGAGCAGTGGTGCTCCGGCACCGAGAGTGACCGGGCAGATCCCGGCGACGACCTCGTCGAGCAGACCGGCGTCGTCGAACTGGCCGACCAGGTCCCCGCCGCCCACGAGCCAGATCCCGCCGTCGACGGTGGCCGCGATCTCGTCGTAGACGGGCTTGACGTCGCCCTGCACGAAGCGCACCTGCGTACCCTGGACCTCCGGCAGGTCGGTCGCGTGCGTGAAGACCCACACCGGCCGCTCGTCGTAGTACTCCCGCCACTTCTCCGGCCCGGTCAGCATCTCCGGATCGTGGTCGATCATCCAGCGGTACGTCGTGCCGCCCATCACCAGCGCCGCAGACTCCGCCATCAGCCGCTCCCAGGACGTCTCGTCGTCGCCGTGCGGCGTCTCGAAGAGCCAGTCCAGCGAGCTGTTCTCGTCGGCGATGTAGCCGTCCAGCGACGTTGCGGTGAAGTAGGTGACCTTGGGCATGCCCCTGACGCTAGGCGCGTCAGGGGCATGGCCGCCCGACCGTTCTTGCTCTGTCTCCCGCTGGTCGGTCAGGTCCGGGAGGCGTCCCCCGACTCCAGGCCGGTACGCAGCGCGGTGAGCCCGCGCGAGGAGTGGCTCTTGACGGTGCCCTCGCTGATCCGCAGCTCGCGCGCGGTCTCGGCGACCGAGAGCTGCAGCCAGTGGCGCAGGACGACCACCTTGCGCTGCATCTCCGGGAGCGCCTGGAGTGCGTCGAACAGTTCGGACCGCTCCTCGACCTGCTCCGCCGGGCCGGGCCGTTCCGGCAGCTCACCCGAGCGCTCCCGCTTCCACCACGGTCTCCTGGTCTGGTCGATGTGGGCGCGGACCAGGATCGTCCGGACGTACGCCTCCTCCGACCCCGGCTCCACCCGGCGCCAGGCGGCGTAGAGCTTCAGCAGCGCCGTCTGCACCAGGTCGTCCGCCCGGTGCCAGTCGCCGCACAGCGCGTACGCCACCCGCACCAGGTGCGACCGCCGAGCCGCGACGAACGCGGTGAAGGCCTCGTCGTGCGCGCTCATCGCCACATCTCCGCTCCGGTCGGAGTGCGATCCTTGACCAACCCGGCGAACTCGTCGAGCGTGAGCGGCCTACGATCCGCGGCTCGCGGAGCCGGGAGAAAGCTGTAGGAGAATGCCTGGGTGGTTCCGCCCTTCTCGCGGACCAGGACGTACTGCTCGTCGTCGCCGACGGTGATCCGAGCGGCCGCGGTCCGCGACGTCCCGTCCGAGAAGGACTCCGAGATGTCCGGACCCGCGGCCTGTTCGACGATCGTCACCCCGCTCTTGGCCGGGATCACCTCAGAGTCGGATCCGAACTCGACCACCTCGGTCTGGGACGCTTCGAAGCCGGTGCCTCCGGGGCGGTAGTCCCGGCGGTCAGCCTCCTCGGCCTCGGTCAGCCACTCCTCGATGGTCTGACCGGGGATGGCGTAGGTCTCGGTGTCCCCGTACGACTCGCCGTCCTCACTGAGGGTTCCGCGGAGGAGGATCCACCGCTCGAGGCCGTCACGCTCGACGACAGCCCCGATCGAGTCCCAGGGCGCCGCGTAACCCATCGGGTTGGGGATCTCGCGGACGACCCTCCAGCCGTCATCGCCGAGGCTGAGCTTGCCGTCGGTGCTCCACTCGGCCTCCAGCGGGTAGAGCGAGATGTCCTCGGCCCAGGTCTGGAAGTCCTTCGTCAACGTGCGGGAAGCATCGGTGAAGGAGATCTCGCTCGGGCTCTCGAAGTAGGCATAGATGGTTTTCTCGCCGTTGGTCGCCGCAACCGCCAGCGAGTTTCCGGACGTGAACGGACCGACCCGGTCGACCTCGGTCCAGCCCTTCTGGAGCGTTGTCTCCCCGGTCCCGAAGTCGTACGCGACCGGAGCGAGATCGCTCAACGGGATGTCCGCCTCGGGCGGCCAGTCCTCGGCCGTCGACTGTGTCGCGATCGGCGGGTTCGGCGTGGCGGTGTCGCGAGAAGGTATGACGACCGTGCCGATCCCGACCACCGCGGCCACCGCGGCGGCGGTGCCGGCGACCACGGCGAGCCGCCGGCGGCGTACGAGCTTCTTCCCGTCGGCCAGCAGCGCGGCCGGGTCGGGGTGCGTGGGCGGGGGTTGGGGGATCGCCCGTTCCAGGGTTTCCTGCCAGTCCATGTTGCCTCCAAGATCAGTCTCACCTGTGGATACGGATCTCGCGGCAGATCGGTTGTCCTGCTTGATCGATCCAACTCCGAGCGTTGGCAACGGGTGGTCAGGGGCGCATTACGCTGGCCACCAGCGCACCGGTCGACAACGGATCTCAAGGAGAACCTCCAGATGCCCATCGCCACCCCCGAGAAGTACGCCGAGATGCTCGCGACCGCGAAGGAGAAGGGTTTCGCCTTCCCCGCGATCAACGTCTCCTCGTCGCAGACGCTCAACGCGGCACTGGCCGGCTTCGCGGAGGCCGGCTCGGACGGCATCATCCAGATCTCCACGGGCGGCGCGGAATACCTCTCCGGCCCCACGGTCAAGAACATGGTGACCGGCTCGGTGGCCTTCGCCGCGTACGCGACCGAGGTCGCCAAGTCCTACGACGTCAACATCGCGCTCCACACCGACCACTGCCCCAAGGACAAGCTCGACGGCTTCGTACGTCCCCTCCTCGAGCTCTCCGCAGAGCGCGTCCAGCGCGGTGAGGCGCCGCTGTTCCAGAGCCACATGTGGGACGGCTCCGCGGTGCCGCTGGCCGAGAACCTGCAGATCGCCGAGGAGCTGCTGGCAAAGGCCAAGGCCGCCCACATCGTGCTCGAGATCGAGGTCGGCGTGGTCGGTGGCGAGGAGGACGGCATCGTCGGAGCGATCGACGACAAGCTCTACTCGACCCCCGAGGACGCCATCGCGACCGCCGACGCGCTGGGCGTCGAGGGCTACCTGACCGCGCTCACCTTCGGCAACGTGCACGGTGTCTACAAGCCGGGCAACGTCAAGCTCCGTCCCGCGATCCTGCGCGACGCCCAGGACGCTGTCGTCGCCAAGCTCGGCCTGCCCTCCGGTTCGAAGCCGTTCGACCTCGTCTTCCACGGCGGCTCCGGCTCGAGCGCCGAGGAGATCGCCGAGGCGGTCTCCTACGGCGTGGTCAAGATGAACATCGACACCGACACCCAGTACGCCTACACCCGCGCGGTCGCCGGCCACATGCTCGCCAACTACGACGGCGTTCTGAAGGTCGACGGCGAGGTCGGAAACAAGAAGGCGTACGATCCTCGCGCGTGGGGCAAGCTCGCTGAGGCCGGTATGGCCGCTCGGGTCGTCGAGGGTGCCCAGCATCTCGGTTCTGCGGGCAATTCCATCGGCTGAGCGACACGCCGGGGATGGGCCAATGGTCCCGGTTCGGAAAACGTTGTGGCACACGGCATAGCAAACTCGGGCTTATGTCGTTGTGCCGGTCATTGGTAAAGCGATTCAATGCCCTAGCTGGACGGCGACCCTCGGGTAACAAGGTCGAACCGTCCCTTCGGCGTTGATCTTGGGAGGGACATCCTCGGTATGGAAACCACTGCGCGAAACCGCACAATCGGCGGGATCGTCATAGGCGCGATCATTCTGATCCTGCTTCTCGTCTTGTTCTCTTGCACCGTAAACAGCGACCCGGAGAGCTCGCCGACGAAGGATCCGACAACGGGGGAGTCCTCGCTCCCCAGCGATCCTGACACTCTCGAGCCCGACGACAAGCCGTCGGAGAAGGACTCCGACGAGCCGGAGGTCGTCGATGACGACATCGTCCCGGCTGCGAACACCGGTGTGACCTTCATCCCCGCGGGCAACGTCCCGTCGGGCAGCACGCCCACCTGTGAGCTCGACCCGAGCGCCTGTGAGGACACTCGTCCGCCGGGCGCCGGTGTGGACATCTGCGAGATCCGCCCTGACCTGACCCAGTGCCAGGAGCCGACCCCGCCGACCACCCCGCCGACCACTCCGCCGACGACCCCGCCGACAGAGGAGCCCACCGAGTGTGAGCTGTTCCCGTGGCTGCCACAGTGTGACGACGGCGAGGAGCCGGGCGAGGAAGACGAAACCGCTCCCGACCCGGTGACGGTCGCCAACTGCAAGGTCTTGAGCAACACCGCCGTGACCATCGACTGGTCGGCGGCGCAGGACAAGAGCGGGATCTCCCACTACACGGTGACGTCGCGGCCCAACGCCGGCGACCCGGGTGACACCGACCGGACCTCGGCGACCTTCAACGACCTTCGGGCCGGGGAGACCTACACGTTCTGGGTCACCGCGACCGACAAGGCGGGCAACGAGTCCGAGGACAGCAACGAGGTCGACTGCGTCATGGACGTGACGGCGCCCGAGGTGCCTGCGGACCTGACCGTTGAAGAGGGCGACCCGAGCGACAGCACGCTCAACGTGAGCTGGTCCGACTCCGAGGACAACGAGAACGGCGTCGGCGACGTCTCCTACAACCTCTACCGCGACGGCGAGCTCATCGCGGCCGGCAACAACACCTCCTTCGAGGACACCGGCCTGAAGGCTGGCACGGAGTACACCTACTCCGTGCAGGCTGTGGACGGTGCCGGCAACGAGTCCGCGCGATCCGCCGGGGTCTCGGGCACGACCACGAAGATCGCGCCGACGGTCCCGACCGGTCTCGACGCGAGCAACGAGGGTCCGCTCGGTTTCGACCTCAAGTGGAACCCGTCGCAGGATGAGGACGGCGTCACGCCGGCCGCGGAGATCGACTACCGGATCAGCGTCAACGGCGGACTGTGCTTCGGTGGCACGGTCACCGGTGAGACCACCTTCCGGGCGACCTGCGTCCTGTTGTGGGACACGGCCGAGGTCACGGTGACGGCGATCGACGGTGACGGCAATGAGTCGGCCCCCAGCCGTAAGCTCACGGTGAACTCCGACGGCAGCGAGGCGAGGGAGCTCAAGGGCAACAGCGCGCTCCGCTCGAACACCCCGGGCGCGGACAAGTCCGACGCCCCGGGCGAGAGCCCGGTTCCGTCCGGCGCTCCGGACGTGGAGGCTCCGGGCGAGGACGCTCCTGCCGAGGAGCAGCCGGCCGAGGAGGACTCGCCGCTGCTGCCGGGTCTGGATGACATCCTCCCGGGCGGCGAGGACACCGCTGAGGCTCCTGCTGAGGAGCCGGCCGAGCCGGAGGCGACGCCGAGCGAGTCGGAGTCCCCGGCCGCGCGGCCGACGACCGAGGAGCCAGCTGAGGAGGCGACCGAGGAAGCTCCCGCCGAGGAGGACGAGGGTGGCCTGCTGGACAACATCGGTGACGCGCTGACCAGCGCCGTGGCCGCGGTGTTCTAGCCGACACACGCCGAGAAACAGGGCGGGGAGAGCCGAGAGGCTCTCCCCGCCCTGTTCGTATGCGTAGACAGTCGCGAGCCCGCTTGATGCTCACCCGAGGTAACTCGGTCTGCATTCATCCGCACAGACGCCCGAAAACCAAGGAGTCGGATGCCCAGCGCCCCCCACAAGCCCTGGACATCCGACGATCTTGGGTGACCGACACCAGTGTGCGTCAGTCATGCGCTCAGGTTAGGCATAGAAACGCCCATGGATCCAGATGGTTAAGACGAAATTCATGAAGTTCCTGTGCGCATTCGAACAGATTCGAACAGATCTGGGGGCCGAATCATCTAGATCCATACATTACGATTTCGGTGTGCGTGTGATGACCTCCCGAGCTCGCGCGGCCATCTTCGCCCCGATCGGCGACGAGGGCCGGGCTGCGCGCGTCGAGAACCGGCTCGCGGAGGCGATCCGCTCCGGCGTGCTCGCACACGGCGAGCGGCTCCCGAGCGAGCCCGAGCTCGCCCAGATGCTCGGTGTCGCGACGGTCACCGCACGCGAGGCACTGGTCGCACTGCGCGCCAAGGGCCTGGTGGTGACGACCCGGGGGCGGGGCGGTGGCTCGTTCGTACGTGCCCCCGAGAGCGGCGACCTCGTCGAGGACCGGCTCGCGTCGATGTCGCGGGTCGAGCTGCGCGACCGGGCCACGGTCTACCTGGTGGTGCTCACCGGTTGTGCGGAGATCGCGGCGGAGCGTACGGACCCTGACGAGGTCGAGGACCTGCGCGACCTGCTGATCCCGCTCAACGTCAGCGACGTGGCCCGCTGGCGCAGCGCCGACAGCGAGCTCTACCTGTCGGTGGCCGCGTTGACCCAGTCGGCCCGGATGACTCGCGAGGTGGTGCGCCAGGAGGCCGACTTCGGCGCGCTGCTCCGGATCCCGCTCAACGAGCCGGGCTTCCGGGAGGCCACGGCGACCCGCCACCAGGAGCTTGTCGAAGCCCTCGCAGCAGGAGATGCTGTCCGCGCACGGGAGAGCGTACGCGAGCACGTCGCCCACTCCCTTGAACGCTTGGCCGAGATCCATGAGGCGGTGCGACGATGACGAAGACGATGACTCCCATCGACTGTGTGGCTCAGGTCGAGCAGCATTTCGGGCCGATCGTGACCGAGCTCGAGCGCGTACGCGACGAGGTGGCCGCCCTCTTCGAGGTCGGCCCGGTCACCACTGCATCCCTGCGGGAGCGGCTCGAGCCCGGCTCGTTGGAGTTCCTGCGCAACCCCAACCTCATCGGGGGCGGCTTCGTCGTGGCCCCGGGCGTGCTCAGCGACCGCCGGCTCTATCTCGTCTGGTGGCAGGGCGAGGAGCGTGACTTCCTCGGTGAGGCCGATGCGCCGGGCACCGGAGAGGCGATCGACTACACCCGCCAGCCCTGGTACCGCACCCCGGAGCGCACGGGGGAGCTGACCCTCGTCGGGCCGTACGTCGACTTCGTCTGCACCGACGAGTACGTCATGACCACGACGATGCCGGTCTACGCCGGGGGCCGCATGGTCGGCGTCGCCGGGGCCGACACCTTGGTCGAGACGCTCGAGACGATGCTGCTGCCCGGGCTGCGCGAGGCCGGCGCGACGCTGGTCAACGGTCACGGCAAGGCGATCGTCTCCGCCGACCCGCAGCTGGCCACCGGCGCCCCGCTCACCACCGCCCGGGACATGATCCCGTGCCGCGGGCTGCCGCTCTCCGTCGCTCTAGGCTGACGGCTTCGCCATGTGACGCGGCGTGGTGAAGAAGAGCACCGCCACGAAGCCGACCGCCAGCGCGACCGCCGGCAGCAGCATCACCTCTGACATCGCCTCGGCGAACTCCGTGGCCACTGCGGGCGGAACCGAAGAGCCTGCCGCGGTCTCGTGGCCGCCCGCCAGCGATCCGCCGAGGCCGTGGGCGTTGAGGCGGAGGTCGATGAGCACGGCGACCGCGGCGGAGCCGATCACCGACCCGACCAGCCGGGTGGCGTTGTAGACCCCGGCGCCCGCGCCGGCCAGCCGCATCGGCACGTTGCGGGTGGCGGTCGCCGCGAGGGGTGCCCACACGGCGGCCGAGCCGAGGCCGAAGACGGCCATCGGCACCAGCAGCTGCCACAGCTGGGAGTCGACGGTCATCGGCACCGCGAGCCAGAAGAGCGAGACGGAACAGAGGAAGAAGGCCACGCCGGTCAGCAGCCGCGGATGCATCCGGTCGCTCAGTCGGCCGACCAGCGGCGCGGCGACGAGGGAGACCAGCGCCATCGGGACCATCAGCAACGAAGCCTCGAGCGCGGTGTAGCCGCGGACGAGCTGGGCGTAGAGCATCAGCGGGAAGCCCTGCGCGACGGCCGCGAAGCCCATGCAGGAGATCGCCAGGCTGGACACGGAGAAGTTGCGGTCCGTGAAGATGGACAGCGGCACCAACGGCTCCTTGCGGTTGCGCGCCTGCCACCAGACGAAGAGCGCCATGATAGCGACGCCGCCGGCGACGAGCGCCCAGGTGACGGCGTCCCAGCCGCGCTGCTCGCCGTTCTGCAGGCCGAAGACCACGCAGAACATGCCGACGCCGCTGAGCGCCACGCCGAGCCAGTCGAAGACGTGCGAGTGGGTTTCCAGCGCGGGAACCATCAGCCAGTTGAGGACGATCGCGATGATGCCGATCGGCACGTTGACGAAGAAGATCCACTCCCAGCCGCCGACCGCGACCAGCGCCCCGCCCGCGAGCGGGCCGACGAGCGTCGCGATGCCCGCCGTCGCGCCCCACAGCGCCATCGCCGAGCCACGCCGCTCCGCAGGGAAGATCCGGGTGATGGTCGCCATCGTCTGCGGCGTCATCATCGCCGCGCCGAGACCCTGCACCGCCCGGGCGGCCACCAGCGACTCGATGCTTCCGGCGAGCCCGCACCACAGCGACGAGGCCGTGAAGACGGCCAGGCCGGCGATGTAGACCCACTTGGGCCCGAAGCGGTCACCGAGCCTGCCCATGATCAGGACCGGCACGGCGTAGGCGAGCAGATAGGCGCTGGTCACCCACAGCACCGCGTTGGCGCTCGCGTCGAGCTCGGCCATGATGTCCGGCGTCGCGACGGTCACGATCGTCATGTCGACCAACAGCATGAAGAAGCCGATGCACAGCGCGAACAGCGCCCGCCACGGGTGCTCGGTCGTCTGCGCTACGGGCGTCTGCGTCACGGGCTGGGTCATGGCCACAGTCAACACCCGCGCGCCGACATCTCCCTGATCGGTCTGCCCCGGGATAGACGCTCGGTGGCTGCGGGCACAATGGTGCGTATGACCCACCAGGACCTGATGGCCGGACCGCCGCCGACCCACCTCCCCGCCGACCCCGCGACCGACGAGCTGGCCGCCGGCACCGACCCCGCCGAGGTCGTCCGCCGCCACCCGGCCTCGCCCTCTGCCTGGGCCGCGCTCGCCACGGCCGCCAAGGAGGCCGGCGCCGAGGACGTGACCATCTACGCCTACGCCCGCGTCGGCTACCACCGCTCGCTCGACATGCTGCGCCGCAACGGCTGGAAGGGCCACGGCCCGGTGCCGTGGGAGCACGAGCCCAACCGCGGCTTCCTGACCAGCCTCGCCCTGCTCGCCGAGCAGGCCAAGGCGATCGGCGAGACCGAGGAGTGGGAGCGCTGCAGCGAGTTCCTGCGCGACAGCAGCCCGACGGCGTACGACACGCTTCTGGGGTGAACTACCGAATCGCGTAGGACCAGCGATTTCGCCTAGCCTTGCCCTGTGACTGAGCAGACCACCAACGCGCCCGAGCCTGACCTGAACGAGCAGATGATCGTTCGGCGCGAGAAGCGTGAGCGCCTGCTGGCCGAGGGCAAGAAGGCGTACGCCATCGGGGTCGGCCGCACCCACACGCTCGCCGAGGTGCGCGAGGCCTACGAGGACAAGCTCGAGGCGGGTGACGAGACCCAGGACGTGGTCACCGTCGCCGGTCGGGTCATGTTCGTCCGCAACACCGGCAAGCTCGCGTTCGCGACGCTGCAGGAGGGCATCGGCACCCGCCTCCAGGTGATGCTCTCGCTCGCCGAGGTGGGGGAGGAGTCGCTCGCGGAGTGGAAGAGCCTGGTCGACCTCGGTGATCACGTCGCCGTCACCGGCCGGGTGATCTCCTCGCGGCGCGGCGAGCTCTCCATCATGGCCTCGAGCTGGGAGATGGCGTCCAAGGCGCTGCGGCCGCTGCCGGTGCTCCACAAGGACCTCTCCGAGGAGGCCCGGGTCCGGCAGCGCTACGCCGACCTGATCGTGCGCCAGGAGGCGCGCGACATGGTGCGTACGCGCGCGAAGATCACCCAGGCGATCCGCCGCCGTCTCGAGGACGACGGCTACCTCGAGGTCGAGACGCCGGTCCTGCAGCTCATCCACGGTGGTGCGCACGCGCGGCCCTTCAAGACCCACATGAACGCGTTCGACCAGCCGATGACGCTGCGCATCGCGCTCGAGCTCAACCTCAAGAAGGCGATCGTCGGCGGGATCGACAAGGTCTACGAGATCGGCCGGATCTTCCGCAACGAGGGCGTCGACTCCACGCACAGCCCCGAGTTCACGATGATCGAGGCCTACCAGGCCTACGGCGACCAGTTCACGATCGCCGAGGAGATGCGGCAGATGTACCTCGCCGCCGCCGACGCGGTCGGCTCGCGCCAGGTGGAGACGGACGCCGGCGTCATCGACCTCGACGGTGAGTGGAAGTGGCTGCCGGTCTACGAGGGCGTCTCCGAGGCGGTCGGTGTCGAGGTCACCCCCGACACCGATATCGAGACGCTGAAGGCGCTCGCCGACAAGCACGACGTCGAGCTCGACCCGGCCTGGGATGCGGCCAAGATCGTCATGGAGCTGTGCGGCGAGCTCGTGGAGCCCCACCTGATCCAGCCGACCTTCCTGTGCGACTTCCCTGCGATCGCCCAGCCGCTGGCTCGGATCAACGACGAGGAGCCGGGCAAGGTGCTCGCCTGGGACCTGATCATCGGCGGTGTCGAGCGCGGCACCGGGTTCACCGAGCTGATCGACCCGGTCGTGCAGCGCGAGGTGCTCACCGCCCAGTCCGTCCTCGCCGCCGGCGGCGACGTCGAGGCGATGCAGCTCGACGAGGACTTCCTGCGGGCGCTGGAGTACGGCGCCCCGCCGATGGGTGGCCTCGGCCTCGGCCTGGACCGGGCGATCATGCTCTTCACCGGCGCCGGGATCCGCGAAACGATCCTCTTCCCGCTGCTCAAGCCGGAGGCCTGACAACTACCTGGCATTAGAGTGCCAGGTATGGAGAACGGCCAGTCGGAGACGTTGATGACCGCGCTCGGGTTCGACCCGGGCGCGGCACAGCTCTACAGCCGCCTCCTTCCGCTCACCGGGTGGCCGTGCATGGTGGTGGCGGCGACGCTGTCCACCTCCGAGGGCGAGCTGAAGGAGGAGGCCGAGCCACTGATCGAGAGCGGAGTCATCAGCTGCGGTGAGACGTTGACCGTGCTCAGCCCGACAGCGGTGGTCGCCCACATGTTGGAGCGGGCCGCGACCAGGGCTCAGGACGCCCACGACCATCTGCTGAAGATCTCCCAGTCGGTCCCGTACGTCGCAGGCACCGCCGCGCGCCTCCCGGCCCAGATCGGCGAGGAGCACCCGATCGAGGGCGAGGTGATCGCGACCGAGTTCACGCCGGAGACCTTCGAGCGGCTGGTCTCGGCCACCTCCGGCGACATGATGTGGCTGCGCCCGGCGGTGACCGTCCACCCCTCGGAGATGCGGTTCATCTCGGTCATCGAGTCCACGATCAAGTCGGGCCGCCGGTGCCGTGGCATCTATCCGGTGGCGGCTCTGAAGCAGGCACCCGACGTGCTGCGGATGCGGGTCGAGATCGGTGAGGAGATCCGGATCCTGCCGCGCGTCGGCACCCACCTGATGGTGGTCGGCAGCACGCACGCGATGTTCCCGGACCCGCTCGGCCCGGTGGAGCAGCCGATGATCAACGTACGCCAGCGGGGCATCGTCGAGGTGGTCACCAGCTACTTCGAGGAGCTGTGGCGCCGCGCCCTCCCGGCGGCCGAGCTCGAGGACCTGCCGAGCGCCGAGCGCCGCCTGCTGCTCGCCGAGCTGGCCAGCGGTGCCCAGGACGAGCAGATCGCCCGGAGGCTGGGGGTCTCGCTGCGTACGGTCCGGCGACGGGTCGCCGAACTGCTCGAGGAGCTCGGGGCGACCTCACGGTTCGAGGCGGGTGTGGAGGCCGCCCGGCGAGCCTGGCTGTGACGTACGCGCCTGAATTTGCTAGCGTGTGGTCGCAAGAGCCCTGGTCTTGCCAGGGTTTTTTGCGTTCTAGATGGGTCCAGCGTAGGTGGATCCAGAACACACTAGATATTGGTGCGTTGAGCAGCCGCCGCACGGCGGAGGGACTCCGTCCGGAGCGAAGGAGCGACACACATGCCCGCGATCACGATCATCGGTGCCCAATGGGGCGACGAAGGCAAGGGCAAGGCGACCGACCTGCTCGGTGAGCACGTCGACTACGTCGTCAAGTTCAACGGCGGCAACAACGCCGGCCACACGGTGGTGATTCGCCAAGAAGACGGGCAGAGCGAGAAGTACGCCCTCCACCTCCTGCCCAGCGGCATCCTGACTGCCGGCGTGACGCCGGTGATCGGCAACGGCGTGGTCGTCGACCTCGCGGTTCTCTTCGAGGAGCTGACCGGTCTGGAAGCGCGCGGCGTCGACATCTCCAAGCTGAAGCTGTCGGCCAGCGCTCACGTCATCGCCGACTACAACCGCCAGCTCGACAAGGTCACCGAGCGCTTCCTGGGCTCGCGCAAGATCGGCACCACCGGCCGCGGGATCGGCCCGACCTACGCCGACAAGGTCAACCGCATCGGCATCCGCGTCCAGGACCTCTTCGACGAGTCGATCCTGCGGGGCAAGGTCGAGGGCGCCCTGGAGCTGAAGAACCAGCTGCTCTCCAAGGTCTACAACCGTCGTGGCTTCACCGTCGACGCGGTCGTCGAGGATCTGCTGTCCTACGCGGACCGGATCGCGCCGATGGTCTGCGACACCGGCCTGCTGCTCAACCAGGCGCTCGACCGGGGCGAGACCGTGCTGCTCGAGGGCGGCCAGGCGACCCTGCTCGACGTCGACCACGGCACCTACCCGTTCGTGACCTCGTCCAACGCCACCTCGGGCGGCGCATGCACCGGCTCCGGGATCCCGCCGACCCGGATCGACCGCGTCGTCGCGATCGTGAAGGCCTACACCACCCGCGTGGGCGAGGGGCCGTTCCCGACCGAGCTCTTCGACGCGTCCGGCGACTACCTGCGCGACAACGGCCACGAGTTCGGCACCACCACCGGACGCCCGCGTCGCTGTGGTTGGTACGACGCGGTCATCGCCCGCTACGCCGCCCGCGTCAACGGCGTCACCGACTTCGTCCTCACCAAGCTCGACGTGCTCGACGGGCTCGAGGAGATCCCGGTGTGCGTGGCGTACGACGTCGACGGTGTCCGCCACGACGAGATGCCGGTCAACCAGTCCGACTTCCACCACGCCAAGCCCATCTTCGAGATGCTGCCGGGCTGGAAGGAAGACATCTCGGGCGCGCGGTCGTTCGACGACCTCCCGGCCAACGCTCAGGCGTACGTGAAGTACGTCGAGGAGATCTCCGGCGCCCCGATGTCGGTCATCGGCGTCGGCCCGGCCCGCGACGAGACCGTCATCATCAACTCGCTGACCTGACGTGGTGGGCTGAGAGTGGCCGATCGGTCACTCTCAGCCTGTCATGAACGACGGATGGTGACCCGTCCGGCCTTCAGGTCGACCCCGTGTGGCGGGTCGTCGCCGTCGGGCGAGGGGACCACGTGACCGATGTTGTCCTGCTCCTTGAGGTCGCGCGCGGCGCGGGCGTTGCCCGGGTCGAAGACGTCGATGAAGTTGCCGAGGCCGTCGCCGATCCCGGAGGAGACGCCGCGGCGCGAGGAGCGCAGGGCCTTGTTGCAGGCCGTGATGATCAGGCCGAGCACGACAACGACGGCGACGCCGAACACGACCCAGGTCATGTTCGGCAGACTACGCCGATGCTCAAAGCAGCGAGGCGCCCTCGACGACGCCGAGCGGCTCGGCGGCGATGTCGGAGCGCCGCTGGAGACCGTCGAAGCTGACGAGGTCGGCAGCGGCGTACGCCCGCGAGCGCGCGTCGTCGATGTCGTAGCCCTTCGCGCGGACCGCCAGCACACGCCCACCCGCGGTGACCAGGTGGCGGTGGTCGGGCTCCTCGGGAGTGGAGGCGTCGACGATCGCTGTGCCGGCGTGGATCACGTCCACGTCGTTGATCGAGTTGGCGTTGCCGGCGCCGGTGATGACGTCGCCCTTCGAGGACGACTCCGGGTAGCCGGCCGAGGCCAGCACGACCGTCACCGAGGCACCGTCGGAGAAGGTCGGCGCCTCGACGGTGTCCAGCGCGCCCGTGGCCGCCGCGAGGAGCAGGTCGCCGAGGGAGGACTCCAGAAGAGCGAGGACCGGCTGGATGTCGGGGTCACCGAACCGGCAGTTGAACTCGATCACCTTCGGCCCCTTGGCGGTCAGCGAGAGCCCGACGTAGAGACACCCGACGAACGGAGCGCCGCGCTTCTCCATCTCGACCAGGGTCGGCTGGACGACAGTCGTCAGCACGACGTCGGCCAGGTCCGGCTGCGCCCACGGCAGCGGCGAGTAGGCACCCATCCCGCCGGTGTTGCCGCCCTTGCCGCCGTCGAAGATCCGCTTGAAGTCCTGCGCCGGCTGCAGCGCGTAGGCCCTCGTCCCGTCGCAGATCGCGAACAGCGAGACCTCGGGGCCGTCGAGGAACTCCTCGATGACGACCCGTTCGCATGCGGCCGCGTGGGCCAGCGCCTCCTCGCGGTCACGCGTCACGACGACGCCCTTGCCCGCGGCCAGAGCATCGTCCTTGACGACGTACGGAGCGCCGAACTCGTCAAGCGCGGCGGCGGCTTCCTCGGGGGTGGTCGCCACCCGCGAGCCCGCGGTCGGCACGCCGGCCACGGACATCACGTCCTTGGAGAACGCCTTCGACCCCTCGAGCTGCGCGGCAGCCTCCGACGGTCCGAAGACCGGGATCCCCGCCTGACGGACCGCGTCGGCCACCCCGGCCACCAGCGGCGCCTCGGGTCCGACGACGACCAGATCGGCGCCCAGCTCGCCGGCCAGGGAGGCGATCGCGGGACCGGACATGATGTCAACGTCCCGGAGCGTGGCGAACTCCGCGATCCCGGGGTTCCCGGGCGCGGCGTACACCTCGTTACCTTCCTGGGAGAGCTTCAGAGCGAGCGCGTGCTCACGACCACCGGTGCCGACGACGAGGATCTTCACGTGGCCACCTTATGACGAGCCCGGCTCACTCCTCGGCGGGCGGGGTGACGGCCTCGTCGGGACGGTGCTGGATGACGTCCTCGTAGTAGGACTCGGCGGCGTTGATGAGCTTGACCCACTCGCCGGCGAACTGGGAGAGCACCCAGCGGTGCTCGAGGATCTCGTGGAACATCTGCGCCGGGGTGAGCTTGGCCGCGGCGCCGGGCGGGCGCATCGCGACGATGGGCTCGTAGACCTCGCGCAGCCAGCGGCTCGCCGCGACCTCGATCGGCAGGTCGCCGAGCTCGCGGGTGGCGCGGAAGGCGGAGATGTCGTTGAGGATCCGCCGTGCCTGGGCGTCTTGGACGTCCAGCCCGGTCAGCGTACGCAGCTCGCGGCGGTGGTGGCCGAGCTCGACCACCCGCGGGCGGAGGGCGACGGTGTCGCCGTCCTCGCTGGTGGTGATGTCGAGCTCCTCGACGTCGAAGCCGAGGTCGTGGAGGCGCTCGATGCGCTGCTCGATGTGCCACATCTCCTCGGCGGAGAAGACCTGCTCCTCGGTGAGCTCGCGCCACAGTGCGTCGTAGCGGCTCTGCAGCCGCTCGACGATCGCGTCGATCGGGAAGGCCTCGGGCAGGGACTCGCTCGCCTGCAGGTCGAGCAGCTCGCCGTAGATGTTCTGGTAGGCGACATCGAGGTCGTACTCCCGCAGCCGGTCGGAGAGCTCCGGCTTCAGCTCCCCGGTCTCGGCATCGACCAGGTAGGCGGCGAACCCGGCCGCGTCGCGGACGAAGAGGACGTTCGACAAGGACACGTCGCCCCAGTAGAAGCCGGCCAGGTGGAGGCGTACGAGCAGGACGACGAGGGCGTCGATCAGGCTGGGGAGCCGGTCGGCGGCCAGGCCCCGCTCGAACAGCGCGCGATAGGGGAGCGAGTAGGTGAGGTGGTCGGTCATCAGCGCGGCGCCGAGGTCGTTGCCGTCGCGGTCCTTGCGGCCGGTGACGACGCACTTCGCGACGACGGTCGGCAGGCCGAGGCGCTGCAGCTCGCGCAGCATGTTGTACTCGCGCCGGGCGATGTCGGCCTGGGTCTCCTTGACCGCGTAGACGTTGCCGCGCACGCGCACGATGCGTACGACATGGCGGCTCAGACCGCGCGCCAAGGGGACCACGACGTCGTCTGGCCACTCCTCCAGGGGAAGCGACCAGGGCAGGGTGTAGAGGGCCGGATCGGGCCGGCTGGCGAGCATCCGCAGGGCCATACCGCCACGTTAGTGGGGGTGGGCATGGAGCATGGGAGAATGTCCGCCGTGACTGTGGTGCCCAACGTCCTTGCCAACCGCTATGCCGCGGCCGACCTCGCCGGGATCTGGAGTCCCGAGCACAAGATCGTCCTGGAGCGTCAGCTCTGGATCGCGGTGCTCAAGGCCCAGAAGGATCTCGGCATCGACGTCCCCGACGGGGTCGTGGAGGCGTACGAGAAGGTCGTCGAGGACGTCGATCTCGACTCGATCGCGGCGCGCGAGCGGGTGACCCGCCACGACGTGAAGGCGCGGATCGAGGAGTTCGCCGCGCTGGCCGGTCACGAGCACATCCACAAGGGCATGACCTCGCGGGACCTGACCGAGAACGTCGAGCAGCTCCAGGTGCTCTCGTCGTTGAAGGTGATCCGCGACCGTGCCGTGGCGACGCTGGCCCGCCTGGCGCGGCTTGCGGCCGAGCACGAGACCACCGTCATGGCCGGCCGTTCGCACAACGTCGCTGCCCAGGCGACGACGCTCGGCAAGCGGTTCGCGACGGTCGCCGACGAGATGCTGGTCGGGCTCCAGCGGGTCGAGGAGCTCATCGCCCGCTACCCCCTGCGTGGGATCAAGGGCCCGATGGGGACGGCGCAGGACATGCTCGACCTGCTCGACGGTGACGCCGACAAGCTGGCCGCGCTCGAGGAGCGGGTCGCGTCGCACCTCGGCTTCGAGAACGTCTTCACCAGCGTCGGCCAGGTCTATCCGCGCTCCCTCGACTTCGACGCGGTCTCCGCGCTGGTCCAGCTGGTCTCCGGCCCGTCCAACCTGTCGACCACGATCCGCCTGATGGCCGGCAACGAGCTGGTCACCGAGGGCTTCAAGGAGGGCCAGGTCGGCTCCTCCGCGATGCCTCACAAGATGAACTCGCGCTCCACCGAGCGGGTCAACGGCCTCTCGGTGGTGCTCCGCGGCTACCTCTCGATGATCTCCGAGCTGGCCGGCGACCAGTGGAACGAGGGCGACGTCTCCGACTCCGTCGTGCGCCGCGTCGCGCTCCCGGACGCGTTCTTCGCCGCCGACGGCCTCTTCCAGACCTTCCTGACCGTGCTCGACGAGTTCGGTGCCTTCCCTGCCGTGATCCAGCGCGAGCTCGACCGCTACCTGCCGTTCCTGGCGACCACCAAGGTGCTGATGGCCGCCGTCCGCAACGGCGTCGGCCGCGAGGAGGCGCACGAGGCGATCAAGGAGGCCGCCGTAGGCACCGCGCTCTCGATGCGCAAGGGCCAGGCCGAGAACGACGTCTTCGCCAAGCTCGGAGCTGACTCCCGTCTCGGTCTGACCGAGGACCAGATCCAGTCGCTGGTGGCCGACCCGATCGAGTTCACCGGTGCCGCCGTCGCGCAGGTCCAGGAGGTCGTACGCCGCGTGGAGGCCGTCACCGCCCGCCACCCCGAGGCCGCCGCCTACGCTCCTGGTGAGATTCTCTAGAGGTCGTGTGTGACGCCCGGTGACGAGCCGGACATGGTGGGTCGTGACCCGTCTCGCCGATCCGCCCGCCGTGCGTTTCCGGGCGCTCTACGACGCCAACTTCGAGGCCGTCCTCGGTTACGCGTTGCGCCGCGTCGACCAGCCGGCCGACGCCGCTGACGTGGTCAGCGAGACCTTCCTGGTCGCGTGGCGGCGGCTCGAGGACGCCCCGCCCGGTGACTTCCGGCCGTGGCTGTTCGGGATCGCCCGCAACGTACTCCTCAACCAGCACCGCTCGACCCGGCGTCGGGGGCGGTTGGCGGAGCGGCTGCGTACGTTCCTGGCGAGTTCAGACGTCTCAGACCTGGCCGACGGGGTGGCCGAGCAGGATCGCGTACGCCGCGCCCTGGCGGTCCTGTCGGAGGCCGACCGAGAGCTGCTCACCCTGATCGCCTGGGATGATCTGAGCCCCAGCGAGGCGGCGGCCGTTCTCGGGATCGCCGCGGGGACTGCGCGGATGCGGCTCGCGCGGGCGCGGGCGCGATTCGCCGAGGCCCTGGGTGACGCTGCGCCGGCGGCTGGACATGTGCGGGGTGTACCCCACGACTTCGCGACCGAGGAGGGCCGATGACTGACCCGATCGAAAGACTGCGGCGCCACAACCCGGTCGATGCAGACCGGGTTCGCCGCGCTGTGTCTTCTCGGGAGCGACAACTGCTCCTGGAGGAGATCATGTCCGACGAGACCACGACCCGCAGGCGCCAGCGAGGTTGGCTGGTGCCCGCCGCCGCAGCCGCGGCGGTTGCCGCCATCACCCTCGGCGTCTGGGCGGCCACCCAGACGCCGGAGACCACCGCTGTGCCGGCGGCCGGCCCGCCGCCCGCCGCTGACGAGTCGAGCCAGGCTCCCACGTCGAGTGAGACCCTGGCGGGCGGGACCCCCTCCCTAGGTCCAGCTGAGCCCGAGACGGCCGTGAACGAGCCGTGCCCGGCGTACAAGGCCACGACCGTCGCCGTCCCACAGGTGGCCCAGGGCAAGCAGCTGATCGTCGATACCCCCGGTTGGACGGGCGTGGACCATGAAGGGGCCGAGCGCTGGACCGGTCCCGGTGGCGAGGTCTATGTGACCAGCACCGGCGGGGACCCGCGCGGAAACGACAAATACTGCACCCGTTTCACCGGTGAGACCCGTATCGCCGGTGTGGAGGCACTGACCGGCGCCGTTCCGGAGGAAGGGTTTGTCTTCGCGGTGACACCGCCGATCGACGAGTCGAGCGCCGTCGGCGGGCCCTCGAGCATCCTCATCGAGTCGACGACCCTGAACGCGGACGAGTTCGCCAGGGTCCTGAAGACCCTGAAGTGGGTCGAGGCGGCGGAGTTCGACCGCGTCGTGAAGCGATGACATCCTTGCTGGCATGAGTCTGGTCATCACCGTCGCGGCGGTCGTCTTCCGTGACCGCGACGGGCGGATGCTGACCGTCCGCAAGAACGGCACCGCGAAGTTCATGCTCCCCGGCGGAAAACTGGAGCCGGGGGAGTCGGCCGCGGAGGCGGCCGTGCGCGAGGTGGCGGAGGAGCTCGGCGTACGGCTTCGGGTCGAGGACCTCGCGCTGCTCGGTGAGTTCGAGGCGGACGCCGCCAACGAGCCGGGTCACCTGGTGCGCTCGACGGTCTTCACCTGGGCCGGCGGGGTCGCCCCGGACGCCGCTGCCGAGATCGCGGAGCTGCGCTGGGCGACGCTCGCCGAGATCACCGACGGAGCCGACTTCGCCCCGCTGACCAGGGAGTACGTCGTCCCCGCCCTCGAGCCCGCCTGAACCGTCCCGGCCGGCCGCGGCACGGTGTCAGACTGTCGGTGTGTCCGGGTACTTCGCCGCCGACTCGATGGTCGTCCGTGCCATGCGTCAGCGGGTCGTCGGGCTGAGCTGGGGACAGCGGGCGCTGGTGATCGGCGGCCTGCACCCACGGCTCTTCGTCGGCACCGCGCAGCACACGGTGCACCGGGCTACGCCCTACACGCGGCTCGCGCTGACCGCCCGGCTGATGGAGACGGTCTTCCTCGGGACCAAGGAGGAGGCCGACCGGGCGCTCGCGTTCACGGCGAAGCGGCATGATCCCGTCGAAGGGGCGATGGAGGTCGACGGTGGCCCCGCGCACCCGGCCGGTGCGCCCTACTCGGCCGCCGACCCCGAGCTGATGTGGTGGACGGCGGCGTTCGCGCTCGACTCGGTCGAGTTCATGTACGACGCCCTGGTCCGCCCGCTCCGCCCGGACGAGCGGGAGGAGCTCTTCGACGGGTTCGTGACCTGGGCCGGTCTCTTCGGCATGCCGGCCTCGGCCGCGCCGGCGTCCTATCCCGACTTCCGCCGCCGCTTCGACGCCTGGCTCGCCTCGGACGAGCCGTATCTCGTGGACGAGGCGCGCCTGGTCGGCCGCCACATCGCCGGCACCGCCGGCTACCACCTCCCTGGCGGGCCGCCGACCTCCGAGACGCTCCGGACCGTCGTCCAGGGCAGCCTCCCGACACTCGTCCGCGAGCACTACGGCATCCCGTGGTCGGCCGCTGCCGAGAGGAGATGGCGGGCCGTACGCACCGCCAGCCGCCTCGCCCACGGCCGCCTCTCGCTCCTCGGGCCCACGCCGCTGCTGCGCGGGCGGAGCGAGCGCTTCTACAAGGTCGTCCAGCAGGGTGAGCAGGCGTTGGTGCGCCGAGGAGGCGTCAGCATCCCCGGCGTCTCCGATGTCACGCCGGCTTGACGTCCAGCACGACCTCGAACTCCAGCAGGTCGGCGCCGGTGGCGACGGGCTTGCGCGGCGCCTCACCCGGCGGAGTCGCGTGCGCGGCCCGGGCATCCCCGTCGCGCCAGGCCGCGAAGGACTCCTCGGAGTCCCAGTGGGTGACGACGAAGTAGCGGTCGTCGCCGGCGACCGGGCGCAGCAGCTGGAAGCCCAGGAACCCCGGAGACTTCTCGACCGCACCGGCCCGCGCCGCGAACCGCTTCTCGAGCTCCGCGCCCGCCTCGGCCGGCACCTGGATTGCATTGATCTTCACCACAGACATGCCGCAAACCTATGCGAGGGCTGGGGAGGCGGCGTACGTGCCTGCGACGATGGACGGCATGTCCGAGCCGGTAACCGTGACCATCGCCCGTCGAGTCTCCGTGGAGCGCCGCGACGAGATGGTCGCCTGGATGCAGGCCGGGATCCGGCTGGCCAGCGAGTTCCCCGGCTTCCTGGGAGCGGGCTGGGTGCGGCCGTCACCGGACTCCGACCAGTGGCACCTGCTCTACCGCTTCGACTCCCACGAGACCCTGGGCAGCTGGGACAACAGCCGACAGCGCGGCTGGTGGCTGGGTGCGGGCGAGCCGTTCGTCGAGGAGACCCGGATCGAGCGGCGTACCGGCATCGAGGGCTGGTTCGACCCGCCGAGCACCTACGACGTCGAGCAGGTCTCCGGGGTCGCGACGGCCCCGCCACGGTGGAAGCAGACGATCACGATCTTCCTGATGTTCTACCCGGTCAGCCTGCTCGCCAACTGGCTTCTCGGCCCGCTGGTCGCGGAGTGGGCGCTGCCGCTCAAGGTGCTCGGGGTGATGGTCGTGACGCTGCCGTTCATGACGTACTTCGGGCTGCCCTGGATCACCCGCAACATGGAGTGGTTCCTGCACGGCCGCCCGGCGCCCTGGCGCCGAGGTTAGGCCCTCGGGCCGCCGTCCTCGGCGGAGAGCACCGCGTCGAGGAGCCCGGGGAACCGCGCGTCGAGGTCCTCACGGCGCAGCGAGAGGCGCCGGGCGCGGCCGTTGGCCTCGTTGCGGACCACACCCGACGTACGCAGCACCTTCATCAGGTGCGACTTGGTCGACTTCGGCACGTCCGGACTGCTCAGGTGGCACTCCGCCATGTCGAGAGGTCCGTCGACCAGCTGGCGGGCGATCGCCAGGCGCTCGGGGTCGCTGAGCGCGAAGAGCACGGTCGTCAGTGAGAGCTCCGACCGATCGGGATGCGGGAGGTCCGGGGAAGAACTCATGGTTCGATAATAGTTGCACAGTCAGCGGAAGGCACGTACTCTCCATAAAAGGTTCGAAAAAATTCGAACGATGGATGGAGTGGTGATGTCGGCAGGTGTAGTGAGCGGTACGACGACGGACGCCGTCGTCGGGCGGCGACTCGGCGCGGGGGTGGCCCTCGGGGCGGTGGTGCTGATGATGGCCGGGGCCAGCGCGCCCTCCC
This sequence comes from Nocardioides sp. YIM B13467, assembly GCF_042788075.1. NCBI lineage: Bacteria > Bacillati > Actinomycetota > Actinomycetes > Propionibacteriales > Nocardioidaceae > Nocardioides > Nocardioides sp. YIM B13467. Next base: position 2,090,540 of record NZ_JBHZPJ010000046.1, on the reverse strand, counting down.
CCTTCTATCCCGACCTCCAGGTTGGCCTCGGGCTCGAGCCGTGGGTGATGACGGCTGTCTTCGCCGTCTATGCCGTCGCGCTGCTCGCCACCCTGCTCGTGTTCGGCTCGGTCTCCGACCACGTCGGCCGGCGTCCGGTGGTGACCGTCGGGTTCCTCCTGCTGGCGGCCAGCTTCGCGCTCTTCCAGGGAGCCGACACCGCCGCCGTCCTCTTCGAGGCGCGGATCCTGCAGGGGGTCGCGAGCGGACTGCTGCTCTCGACGCTCTCGGCCGCCATCGCAGACTTCGAGCGGCCCTCGCGGCCGGGCTCCGCGGCGGTGGTCAACGCCATCGCTCCGATGGTCGGACTGGCGATCGGCGCCATCGTCGCCGGCGTGGTCCTGCAGGTGGCGGCGGACGCGCAGCTCATCGTCTTCGACGCCCTCGTCATGCTCTCCCTCCTTCTCGCGGCGGGCGTGTGGCTTGTCCCCGAGACCGCGCCCCGTCACGAAGGTCTGCTCGACTCGCTGCGTCCACGGATCGCCGTGCCGCCGGCCATCCGGGGCCTGCTCAGCCGCAGCGCCCCGGCGATCTTCGCCGGCTGGGCGACCGGTGGGCTCTTCCTCTCCCTCGGAGCCGCGATCGTACGCACCGAGCTGGGCGCCAGCAGTCACGTCCTCCAGGGGCTCGCGATCGGTGCCCTCGCCGGGTCCGGGGCGGTGGCGGCGTACCTCTTCCGGAACCGCTCGGCCCGGGCGACGACGCTCTACGGCACGGCCGCGCTGGCCGGCGGCACGGTGCTGAGCCTGCTCGCGCTCCCGACCGGCTCGGTGGCGGCGTACCTCGTCGCAGTGGTCGTCGCGGGCTCGGGCTTCGGGACCGCCTTCTTCGGCATCCTGCGCTCGATCATGCCGCTCCTGCCGGCCCATGAGCGGGCGGAGGTCTTCGCGGTGATCTTCATCGTGTCCTACCTCGCCTTCGGCATCCCGGCCGTCGTCGCCGGGCTGCTGACGCCGCAGATCGGTCTCACGACCACGACCTACGTCTACGGCGTCGTCGTCGCGGTGCTCTCCGCCGTGGCCGGAGTGCTGCGTTGGCGCAGCGGCGACTGACCGCGTCAGGGGTGCGTGATCGCGCCGCCGCCCTTCCTCTCCTGGTACGTCGCCGACAGCTCGTCGTAGGTCCGGATGATCCGGGCGAGCTGGTCGGGGTCGGCGAGCGGGGCGAGTCCGGTGCTGACGAAGTAGGCGTTGGTGCGGTTGTAGAGGTCGCGCCCCGGAGCGACCTCATCGCGGTCGGGGTCCGGGACGGCGTAGACGCCCTTCAGGATCGCCAGGTCGTAGGGGATCGCGAAGGAGTCGGCCGAGTCCTGGTGGCTGAAGAGATAGGCGAACTCGGGGAACCCTGACCAGGCGATCCCCGACAGGCACAGCGAGCACGGCTCATGGGTCGCCAGCAGCAGGCAGTCGGCGGGATCCGGCCGGTCCTCGGCCGGCAGCTCGAAGAAGCGCTTGATGGCGTGGATCTCCCCGTGCCACAGCGGGTTCTCGGTCTCGTTGTTGGTCTCGGCGACCACCGTCGAGAGGTCCGCGCGGCGCACGATCGCGGCGCCGAAGATCTTGTTGCCCGCGGCCACGCCGGCACGGGTCAGCGGGACGATCTCCTGCTCGATCACGTCCAGCAGGCGGCGTACGTCTGCCTCGTCGGTCAGGTCCATCAGACCAGGGCCTCGCCGCCGTGGGTGGCGAGCTTGCGGGCGACCTCGGCCAGGTCGGCGCGCCAGATCTCCTCGGGGCCGGGCGGGAGGATGTCGTCCCAGTCGGGCGAGAAGCTGCCGCGTACTGAGAGCAGGTCCTTCGGGCGGGCCAGGAACCACATGTGCAGGTGCTCGGCGCCGTCGCCGATCCGCATCGCGTGGCAGCGGGCGATGTTGGGCAGGCTCTCCACGATCCTGGCGAGCCGCACCGTGAGGACCCCGAACTCGGCCGCCTGGTGCTCATCGAGGTCGGGCAGGTCGTAGTGCTCGAGCGGCTCGAGGATCAGCACCAGCGGCAGCCCGGACTGCGCCAGGTGCTTGACCCGCCAGCTCTCGTCCTGCCAGATCACGCCCGGCAGATCGGTGCCGCACAGGGTGCAGTCCACCCCGTCCTCACCGCTGCGCGGCTCCTCGGGAGCCGGGGGAGCGAGCGGCTTGGGGGCGATCTCGCCGTCGCGTACCACCCACGGGAAGACGTCCCACTCGGTCACGCTCGGTGCGGGCAGGTCACCGCCGGCCTGGACGCGGGCGTAGATCTGATCAGCTGTCTCGGCCATGGCTCGAAACCATGCCACAGCGGGCGGAGGTGTAACACGCTGTTCGTAGGATCCAACCGGCGGTTCCGATAGGGCGAGTAGTCCTACGAACGACGTGTTACAGCCCGCGGCCGCCTATCTCTTAGGCTGATCCCGTGGCTGAACTCAACATCCCGCCGGCGCCGGCGATCCCGGGCGCGAAGCACCTCCACTCCGGCAAGGTGCGCGACCTCTACGAGCTGGAGGAGGGTCCGTACGCCGGCCAGCTCCTGATGGTCGCCAGCGACCGCATCTCGGCCTTCGACCACGTCTTCGACACGGTCATCCCGGACAAGGGCGAGATCCTCACCCGGCTGTCGCTGTGGTGGTTCGAGCAGTTCGAGGACCTGGTGCCGACCCACGTGCTCTCGACCGATGTCCCGGAGTCGGTGGGCGGTCGGGCGGTGGTCGCCCAGAAGCTCCACATGCTGCCTGTAGAGTGCGTCGCGCGCGGCTACCTGACGGGGTCGGGCCTGCGTGAGTACGAGGCCACCGGCGAGGTCTGCGGCATCCGGCTGCCGGCCGGCCTGGTCGACGGCTCCCGGCTCACCCCGCCGATCTTCACCCCGGCCACGAAGGCGGAGCTCGGCGACCACGACGAGAACGTCACCTACGAATACATCTCCAAGCTGATCGGGGAGGACGACGCCGCCGCGGTCCGCCGGCTCACCCTGGCGGTCTACCAGCGCGCCGACGAGATCGCCCGCGGCAGCGGCCTCATCCTGGCCGACACGAAGTTCGAGTTCGGCGTACGCCAGGACGACCTGGGCATCCGCACCATCGTGCTCGCCGACGAGGTGCTCACCCCGGACTCCTCCCGCTACTGGGACGCGAGCCAGTGGCACCCCGGCGCAGCGATCCCCAGCTTCGACAAGGACGTCATCCGGCGCTGGCTGCTCTCGCCCGAGTCCGGCTGGGACCGCGCTGCTGGTGGTCCGCCGCCGGAGCTGCCCGAGGAGATCGTCGCGCGCACGCGGGCGAAGTACGTCGAGGCGTACGAGAAGCTCACCGGCCACCGCTTCTGAAACTCCAGGCAAAGTTTCAGGGACACGTGTCGCACTAAAAGTCGAGACCGTGTTCCCTGAGAACCTACGCGCGGGTAAGTTGTGACGCGTAACACGACCATCACTGGAGGCCATGTGTCCACGTACAACCTCGCTTCGCTGCTCGAAGACTCCGCGGCGAGCTATCCCGAGCGCACTGCGATCGTCCTTGGCGACATCCGTCTGAACTACGCCCAGGTCAACGGTGCCGCGAACCAGGTCGCGAACCTGCTGGCGAGCAAGGGCATCGGCGCGGGCGACCGGGTTGCTCTGATGAGCCCGAACCTGCCCTACTTCACGATGGTCTACTTCGGCATCCTCAAGGCCGGCGCCACCGTCGTGCCGCTCAACGTGCTGCTCAAGGGGCGCGAGGTGGCCTACCACCTCAAGGACTCCGACGCGAAGGCCCTCTTCGCCTTCGAGGGCACCCCGGAGCTCGCCATCGGTGCCGAGGCGCACGCCGGCGCGCAGGAGGCCGGGATCGAGAACTTCTTCCTGATCACCGCCGACCCGACCGCCACGTCGCCGATCGAGGGCGTGACCACGCTCGGCCAGGGCATCGGGACCCAGCCGCCGACCTTCGAGACCGTGGCCACCGACGAGGACGACACCGCGGTCATCCTCTACACCTCCGGCACCACCGGGCAGCCCAAGGGCGCCGAGCTGCGGCATCGCAACATGCGCGACAACGCGCTGGCCGGCGCCGACCTCTTCGGTGCCTCGTCCGAGCGGCCCGACACCTATCTCGCCGTGCTGCCCCTCTTCCACGCCTTCGGTCAGACCGTGGTGCAGAACGGCGCCATCGCCTTCGGCGGCACCGTCGTGCTGCTGCCTCGCTTCGACGCCGCTGCCGCGCTGGCGACGATGCTCAAGGAGAGCGTCACGTTCTTCGCCGGCGTGCCGACGATGTACTGGGGCCTGCTCGGTGCCCTCTCCGAGGACACCGACGTGGCCACCCTCGCCAAGAACCTGCGCGTCGCCGCCGCCGGTGGCTCGGCCCTCCCGGTCGAGATCCACAAGGAGTTCGAGAAGCGCTTCGGCGTCACCATCCTCGAGGGCTACGGCCTCTCCGAGACCTCGCCGGTGGCGTCGTTCTCGCTCTACGGCCAGCCGGTGCGTCCGGGCTCGATCGGTGTCCCGATCCCCGGTGTCGAGATGCGCCTGATCGACCCGGCGTCGTGGGACGACATCGAGTGGACCCCCGACGCGATCGGCGAGATCGCGATCAAGGGCCACAACATCTTCAAGGGCTACTACAACCGCCCCGAGGCCACCGCCGAGGTGCTCACGGACGAGGGCTGGTTCCGTTCGGGCGACCTCGCCAAGCGCGACGAGGACGGGTGGTACTACATCGTCGACCGCGCCAAGGAGCTCATCATCCGCGGCGGCTTCAACGTCTACCCGCGCGAGATCGAAGAGGTCCTGCTGACCCACCCGGCGGTCTCGCTGGCCGCCGTGATCGGCGTCCCGCACGACTCGCACGGTGAGGAGATCAAGGCGGTCCTCGTGCTCAAGCCCGGCGCCTCCGCGACCTCCGAGGAGATCGTCGCCTGGAGCAAGGAGCAGATGGCGGCCTACAAGTACCCGCGCATCGTCGAGATCGTCGACGCCCTCCCGATGACCGCCACCGGCAAGATCCTCAAGCGCGAGCTCAAGTAACTGATTCCCGTACGCCGGCAGCAGCCGTAGCTCGAAGATCGCAGTCACCTCGTGGCCGCGATCTTCGAGTTTACGAAGTTCCGATCTGGGGTAGAACGGTTTCGTGGAGCACTCGGGGGACGCGAAGCAGCCGTTCGACCGTGACGGCATGGTGCGACTGCGTGACGAGATCCAGGGCGGTGTCATCTCGCGGCGACAGTTGCGTGACCTGCATGCGCAGGACCACGACATCCGTCGGCTCGTACGCAACCGTGAGCTCGCGGTCATTCATCCGGGGGTCTACGTCAATCACACCGGCAACCCGACCTGGGGCCAACGTGCCTGGGCAGCGGTGCTGGTGTGCTGGCCGGCCGCGCTGACGGGGAGGTCGGCGCTGCCGAAGCCGCCGGAGCGTGCGCCGATCGAGGTGATGATCCCGATGAGCCGGACGATCAGCGCGCCGGACGGCGTGATCGTTCGCCGTCGCGCACGATTCGACGGATACGTCGACTGGTCCGCCTACCCGCCCCGGCAGCTCCTCGCGGAAGCAGCGATCGACGCGGCCTCGGAGGCGGGTGGTGTCAACGAGGCGTTCGCAGTGCTCGCCGACCTCGTCCAGGCCAAGGCCGTACGGGCCGCGGCACTGGTCGAAGCGTTGCGCCGTCGCCCTCGGATGCGCGACCGGCGCCTCCTCGGCGAGCTGCTCGAAGATCTCAACGACGGCGCGTGCTCGGTGCTCGAACGCGAGTACCTCCGCCGCGTCGAGCGCGCCCACGGCCTGCCCGCGGGAGAGCGCCAGGTCGCCGACTCGGTCGCGGGAGTCTCCGTCGAGCGCGACGTCACCTACGCCGCGTACGGTCTGGTCGTCGAGCTGGACGGCCGTGCCTTCCACGGCAGCGCTGCGGCTCGAGACGCTGACCATGCTCGTGACCTGGATGCGGCGGCTGTGCGGGGCCTGCGGACCGTCCGGCTCACCTACGGCCAGGTGCTCGGGGACCCGTGTCGAACGGCCACCCGCATCGGTGAGCTGCTTCGGCTCGGGGGCTGGGAAGGTCAGGTTCGCTCGTGCCCGGACTGCCCGGCGGACACTGCGTGACTAGCTCGAAGATCGCAGTCACCCGGTGGCTGGAATCTTCGAGTCTGTGGGCCCCGTCCGGAAGGCGAGCATCGGTCGGGAGGTCGCGCCGACGGCGGCGAGGGCGAGCAGGCAGGCGATGCCACCGCTGACCAGGGCGAACGACCCCGAGGTCAGCTCGGCGACGGCGCCGCCGCGAAGGTTGCCGACCTGCGGACCGCCCGCGCCGACGATCATCTCGATCGCGGCGGTCCGGCCGCGCAGGTCGTCGGGTACGGCGAGCTGGATCAGGGTGCCGCGGGTGACCACGCTGACCGAGTCGGCGGCTCCGGCGACGGCGAGCAGGGCGAGGCACAGCCAGGGTGAGGTGACCAGCCCGACGGCGCCGAGGCTGGCACCCCACACGGCCGCGGCGCCGATCGTGATCAGGCCTGGCCGGCTGCGTCTGGTGAACGAGCCCGAGACGAGGGAGGCCGCCACGCCGCCGACCGCGATCGCGGTCAGGAACAGCCCGAGGGTGCGTGGGTCGCCGCCGAACCGGGCCTCGTTGACCAGCGGAAACAGGCTCACCGGCATTGCCAGGACGGTGGCCGCCAGATCGACGAGGAGCACGCCGCGTACGACCGGCTGGGTGGCCGCGAAGCGCAGGCCTTCGAGGACTCCGCCGCCGCTCGTCCGGGTTGAGGGCGCGAGAGCCGGGAGGCCGGCGACTCCGAGGAACCCGGCGGCGAAGGAGGCCGCGTCGACGGCGTACGCGATCTCGAGGCCGGCATAGCCGATGATCAGGCCGCCCAGCGCCGGGCCCAGGAGCATCGATCCCTGGAAGCTCAGCCGGTTGAGCGCGAGCCCCGCGGCGACCTGGTCGGTCGGGAGCAGGCGCGGGATCACGCCCATGCTCGCAGGGGCGGCGACCGCGCCGGTGGCGGCGATGAGCGCGACCAGCGCGAGGACGGGCCCGAGTGATGCGGGTGAGGTGCCGAGCCAGAAGGCCTGAGCGACCAGCAGTAGAGCCAGCGTCAGCTGGACGACGGTCGTGGCCATCAGGATCGAGCGGCGGTCCGCGCGGTCCGCGACCGCGCCGCCCCAGAGCCCGATCGTGAGCATCGGGACGAGCTGCGCGAGCGCGACGCTGCCGGACCAGAACGGGCTGTGTGTCGACTCCCAGACCTGGTACATCACCGCGACCACCGAGATCTGCCCACCCAGCCCCGAGACCGCCCGCCCGATGAAGAACCGGCGGAAAGCAGGAGACGTACGCAGCGGGGTGATGTCGATCAGCAGATGGCGCACGAGGAGCGATCGTAAAGACCGGGCCGGGAGGGGTGCCAACGGTTTAGGTGAGCGGCGTATGGCCCACCTAGACTGCAGCCATGCCTCGCGTTGTCGTCGACGTCATGCCCAAGCCCGAGATTCTCGACCCGCAGGGGAAAGCCGTACTCGGCGCCCTGCCGCGGCTCGGGTTCACCGGGGTCACCGAGGTCCGTCAGGGCAAGCGGTTCGAGCTGGAGATCCCCGAGGTCACCGACGACGCGCTCGCCCAGATCGAGAAGCTGGCCGAGACCTTCCTGGCCAACACGGTGATCGAGAACTACGTCGTGCGCGTGGAAGAGACCGCCAAGTGAAGATCGGCGTCATCACCTTCCCGGGCACGCTCGACGACGTCGACGCGCAGCGCGCCGTACGTGTCGGTGGCAACGAGGCCGTTGCGCTGTGGCACGGTGACCACGACCTGCAGGGCGTCGACGCGGTGATCCTGCCGGGCGGCTTCTCCTACGGCGACTACCTGCGCTGCGGTGCCATCTCCCGCTTCGCGCCGATCATGACCGAGGTCATCGAGGGCGCCCAGAAGGGCCTTCCGGTGCTCGGCATCTGCAACGGCTTCCAGATGCTCGTCGAGTCCCACCTGCTCCCCGGCGGCCTGCTGCGCAACGACCACCTCAAGTTCATCTGCCGCGACCAGAAGCTGCGCATCGAGAACACCTCGACCGCCTGGACCTCCGCCTTCACCCAGGACCAGGAGATCGTGGTCCCGCTGAAGAACGGCGAGGGGCAGTACGTCGCCGACGCCGACACCATCAAGCGGCTCGAGGGCGAGGGCCGCGTCGTCGCGCGCTACCTCGACGTGAACCCCAACGGCTCGGTCAACGACATCGCCGGCATCACCAACGAGGCCGGCAACGTCGTCGGCCTGATGCCCCACCCCGAGCACGCCGTGGAGACCCTCACCGGCTCCGGCACCGACGGCCTGGGCTTCTTCACCTCGCTGGCCGAGAAGGCCTTCGCCTGATCTCTCACCGGGCGTGGGCGAGGTCGTACCAGGTGACGGCCGTCGCCATCCCGTTGGCCGTGCGCCCGAGCCGCCGCTGGTAGTTGGCCAGGCCGATATGGGTCGTCAGGTCGAGGACCCCGGTGACCTTGACCCGCTCCTCGGTGCGGGTGGTGGAGTTGAGCGCGCGCTGGAGGTCGCGGACCTGGTCGCCGGCAGAGCCGCGCTTCAGGAGCGGGTGCCGGTTGGCGGCCCACAGGGTCTTCCAGGCGCCCCGGGTCCACAGGTCGCGGACGGCCAGCCCGTGCGTACGCTGCCAGTCGTGGACCGCGGCGCGTAGCGCGGAGCCGTAGAACCCGCTCATCACACCGTCGAAGGTGCCGCGGGTGCTGAGCATGCACTTGAGCGCCTTCACGTACGCCGCCGGGGGCGTGTAGGTCGTCGTCGCCGGCTTGAGGTCGGGGTAGTAGTCGAAGTCGACGCGTACGCCGCCGCACCGGACCACCGGCGGGGCGTAGGAGCCGCGGCCGACGTCGAGGTAGTCGGAGTCGATGTTGATCGTGACGCCACCGTGGGTCTCGTCGTGGCCGCCGCGGTACTGCTTGACGCGGTCGTGGTCGCTCCACACCGAGTCCGGGATGTAGGTGGTCGAGGTGTTCGCGCGGCCGTCCCAGTCGGCGATCCACAGATCCGAGGGGAAGGTGAACCCGCTCGGTTGGGCGCGCCAGACGTCGTAGATCGCCTTGATCCCCGACGCCGCGCTGGAGTACATCGCCGAGCGGTAGCCGAGCACCTTGATCCGGTAGCTCCACGCCGAGATGAACCACATCGCCGACTCCCGGCAGACCCGGTTGGCGATGTCGAAGGCCTCGAGGTCGTAGAACATCGTGCTACCGGCCGCGATCCCGTATCCCTTGGCGGCGGTGACAGCCGCGTTGGCCTCGTTGATCGCCTGGCGCCGGGCCGCGGCGTACTGGCTGGTCGGGTCGGGGTCGATCCGCGGGTCGTCGCCGTAGCGCGGGTAGCGCGGGTTGCACGAGGCCTGCGGGCCGAGCGTGATCGGCAGCAGCCGCCAGCCACGTGTCTGCTGGTTGCGCACCCAGGTCGCCGAGAGGTAGGTCTGGGTTCGGCAGGCACGCGACCTGCCGGAGATGTAGATGCCTACGCCGGTGAAGTTCGAGTCCTTCCACCACTGGTCCATCGCGGTCTGTGACGGTGCCTGGCACTGGTCGAATCCGAAGCCGGTGAAGTTGCCCGGAGTGACCGGGTTGGCGGCCGTCGCGGGGCCGGCCGAAGCCAGCCCCGCGACGACCATGATGCCTGACATGACACCGGCGGCGAGGATGCGCCGGGTGCCCCTGAATCGAGTGAAAACCCCCATGGCTTGTCAATAGCAGGGCCGCTCCCTCGGGCGTCAGGGGCCGAACGACTCGTGCCATGGGTCCTATGTCCCCGCTGTCGTGCGCGGTGATCTCAGTCGATCTCGACCGCCGCTCGCCCGGGCACGTACGAACGTCTCCCGGAGGGTCGGCGGAGCACCACGCTCAGCGAGGCGATGACGCCGAGCGCGCCCAGAGCGGCCGCGGCGTAGAAGGCCTCGCGCATCCCCGGGACCACCTCGCCGGGAGTGCCGTTGGCGACGTAGACCGAGGCGATCACGGCCAGCCCGATCGAGCCGCCGAGCTGCTGCATGGTCTGCACCAGACCCGAGGCCGAGCCGGCGTGGGCGGCGTCGACACCCTCCAGGCCGAGAGCCGTGGTGGAGGTGAAGACGAGCGAGGCGAAGGCACCGTTGAGGAGGAACGGAGCCAGGACGGCGCCGGCGTACGTGCTGGTCTCCGAGAGCGTGCTCAGCCACAGGAACGACACCGTGAGGCCGGCGGCGCCCAGGACCAGCACCCGCGACATCCCGATCCGGGCCGCGATCCGAGGCGCCACCCGGGACATCGCGAAGATCATCAGGGTGAGCGGCAGGAACGCCAGCCCGGAGGCGAGCGGCCCCATGCCCAGCACGCCCTGCAGGTAGATCACGGTCAGGTAGAACGTCGCGAACTGAGCCCCGACCAGCCCGACCGCGGCGATGAACGCGGCGACGCGGCGGTGGCTGTTGAAGAGGTGGAGCTGCAGCAGCGGGTGGGCGACCCGGCGCTCGGTGAGCACGAGGGCGACCAGCAGGAGCAGGCCGACCGCGATCCCGCCGATGGTCCGCGCGGAGGTCCAGCCGTGCTCCGGTGCGCCGATCAGCGACCAGACGATCGCGGCCGCACCGCCGGTGGCGGTCACGGCGCCGACGATGTCGAAGCGCCCCGGTCGCGGGGCCGTCTCGGCGACGAGGCGGCCGACGAGAGCGAGCACGACGAGCCCGATCGGTACGTTGATGAACAAGGTCCAGCGCCACGAGGCGATGTCGGTCAGGATGCCGCCGAGGATCAGCCCGATCGAGGCGCCGCTGGAGGAGACTGCCGCGAAGAGCGCGATCGCCCGGGCGCGGCCGGCCTCGTCCTTCGCCGACGTGGTCAGCAGGGCGAGCACCTGGGGAGCGGCGATCGCGGCACCGAAGCCCTGCAGGGCGCGAGCGATGACGAGCAGGTCGTCGGTCGGCGCGAGCCCGCCGGCCAAGGAGAAGAGGGTGAAGACGGACAGGCCGACGACGAACATGCGCCGCCTGCCGAAGACGTCGCCGAGGCGACCGCCGAGCAGCAGCAGGCCGCCGAAGGCGAGGGTGTAGCCGTTGAGCACCCAGGTGAGTGCCGCCGGGGTGAAGGCGAGGTCGTCGGCGATCCGGGGGAGCGCGACGTTCACGACCGCCGAGTCGAGCACGATCATCAGCTGGGCGACCAGGACCAGGGCGATCCCGGCGCCGGCGGCCTTGGCGGCCGCGGGTGGCTTGGGTGGTGCCACGGTGGATGTCATTCGAGAGCTCCTGTTGGAGACGGAAAAGGAGTACAGTGAAGCGGAGGAAGTCTCCGCTTGGATGGAACACTACCGGAGGGTGTCTCCGGTTAGCAACGCATTTATCTGTGCCAGCGGTCACTGCTGTTAACGTGAGGCCCCCGCAGAGCGGCGGGAGCCACTGAGGAGGTCCGGATGAGAGCCGACGCGCAGCGCAACCGCGAACGGCTGATCGAGGTCGCCCATGCCGTCTTCAAGGAGCGCGGTCTCGACGCGCCTCTCGACGAGGTGGCTCGACGTGCAGGCGTCGGCCCGGGCACCCTCTACCGTCACTTCCCGACCCGCGAGGCGCTCCACGAGGCGATCATGGCGACTTGGATCGAGGAAGTCGCAGCCCACGTCGAGAAGGCGATGGCGACCGAGGGCGGGTGCCGGGAGAAGCTGCTCGCCTGGTTCGAGGAGTACGTCTCGTTGCTGACGCGCCACCAGGGTGCCGCCGCCAAGATCACCGCCTCCCTGGGCTGCCAGGACTCTCCGCTGCGCACCAAGTGCCAGACCTACGCCGACGCCAACGAGAGCGTCCTGACGGAGATGGCCGAGCACGGCGCGCTGCGCGAGGGTGTCGACAATCTCGACGTGTGCCGCCTCCTCGGCGGCGTCGCGACCATGGCCGACCACTCCTCGCTCGAGGCCAAGGACGTACGTCCCATGCTCGACGTCATCGCGAACGGCGTCCTCAAGAACTGACCCCGCCTGGGGCACACTGGGGCTATGTCCTTCACCTCGCCGGTCCGCGGCCCGCAGAGCCCGCTGAAGCTGGAGTTTCCCCAGTCGCTCGCGACCTATGACGACTACGCCGCCGCGCAGAAGACGGTCGACTTCCTCTCCGACAAGGAGTTCCCGGTCGAGAACTGCATGATCGTCGGCACCGAGCTGAAGCAGATCGAGCGGATCACCGGTCGACTCACCTGGAGCAAGGTCGCCCTCGCCGGCGTTCTCTCCGGCGCCTGGCTCGGTGTCTTCGTCGGCCTGATCATGTCGCTCTTCGGCAACGAGAACTTCCTCTTCATCCTGCTGTCGACGGTGCTCCTCGGCGTCGTCTTCGGCCTCATCTGGTCGCTGATCGGCTACGCCGCCACCCGGGGCACCCGTGACTTCTCGAGCGTCAAGGTCATCGTGCCGACCAAGTACGAGGTCCTGGTCGAGCACAAGGTCGCCGCCCGTGCCCGCGAGCTCCTCGCCGACCTCCCGGGTGCCCTCCCCAACCCCTTCTCCTGACGGGCCGACACTCGCCGGCGTCTCGGATCGTGAGATAGGCGCGGCGTTCGCGTGTAGTCACGCGTGTTCCGGGGAAGAACTCCGTTGGAGAAGGAGGCCCCGATGTCATCTCAGATCAACGTACGTCCAGCCGAGCTCGTCAAGCTCGCTGACCGCTGCATCGACTGGGCGATGGACCTGACCGGCGCGACCACGGACAACGCCGGCGCTCTCGTGGTCGCCTCGCGCGACGCCGGCAACACCCAGGGCGGCTACGACACCACGGCTGCCCACGGGCCGCTGGTCGAGGCCGCGTCCAGCGCACTCGAGTCGTTCGCGGCCGTCTTCGAGGCGGACGCCGACGCCCTCATGCTGTGCGCGTTCGACATCTCCGCGACCGACGAGGAGGTCGCCCGAGCCGCCCAGTCGAGCAACTCGCTGGAGCCGGGCCCGACGCCGCGGCCTCCGGAGCCGACTCCGGGGCCGCCGCCGCCCTCGCCCACTCCGAGCCCGTCGCCGGGCCCCACCCCGACCCCGCGCTGAGAGGCACCGAGATGTCCGAAGGCACGTGGAAGCTGTGGGACGACGCGTCATCGATCGACGACGCGTCGCGAGGCTGGACCTCGATCGCGAAGGCGCTCGACGGCGTCACCGAGGCGTTCATCAGCGGCTCCAAGGACGTCGTCGCCGACTGGGAGGGACAGACGGCCGAGTCCTACGAAGGGCATCGCAAGACGCTCCTGACGGACCTCGACAATGCACGCGACCTCGCCGACAAGGCCGCCTCGGCGACGGCTCGGATCGCCGGCACCGTACGCATCGCGCAAGGCCATCTCGACCAGTCCTGGGCGACGGTGGCCCACATCCCGCACCAGGGCAGTCCGTCGGGCGACATCCGGTTCGAACCCGAGACCCCCGAGGACAGCAAGCTGGTCACCGACGCCATCGCGCGTGCCTCCGAGATCCGGACCGGCCTCGACCGTGATCTCAACGCCGACCGGCAGGTGCTGGTCGAGACGACCGCTGCCTGGCAGGGGCTGTCGACGAGCATGGCGGCGATCGCCGAGTCCGGACAGGACCCGTTCCACCTCCCCGCCGACGTGGACTCGGTCGGCATGATCAACGTCGACGGAAAGACGTACATCAACACCGGCAGCGGCGACGACGTGGTGACGGTCGGGATCAACCCGTTGACCGGCAGGCAGGTCGTCACCGTCAACGGTCAGATGTACGACGTACCTCCCGGCAACGAGATCGTCATCCGTGCCGGCGAAGGCAATGACGAGATCAACGTCCCGCAAGGCACCAACGTCAATCTCTCTCTGCTTGGTGGTCGAGGTGATGACCGGCTCAACGGCGGCAGCGGGAGCGACCGCATCCTCGGTGGCCAGGGCCGCGACCACATCTTCGCCGGCGACGGCGACGACCGGGTCTCGGGCGGCACCGATCGCGACTACATCGACGCCCAGGGCGGCAACGACCTCGCCACCGGAGCGGGCGGCGACGACACCGTCTACGGCATGGCCGGAAACGACCGGATCAGCGGTGGTCGTGGCCAGGACTACCTCGAAGGGGCCGACGGCGACGACCTGCTCGTCGGCGGCGACGGCAACGACATCGCCTCCGGCGGAGACGACAACGACCGGATCCACGGCGGCGCCGGCGACGACGTGACGTACGCCGGGCGAGGGACCGACACCACCTACGGCGGCTCGGGTGACGACAAGGCCCACAGCGAGTCCGGCGACGCCGACGAGGACGTCGAGCAGCACGTGACGGTCCAGATCACCGAGGTCCCGGAATGGATCAAGATCGAGGGTTCGCCGGAGTTCGTCGCCCGGACCCGCGCCGACCTCGAGATGCTGGCCGCGTCGCCGACGGGCCAGCAGATGCTCGCCGCGTTGGACCGGAGACACGACGACTCGGGCGTGTTCGGGATCGGGCAGGAGAGCCTGACCATCCGCGAGTACGTCCCCGAGCCCGGTGAGGCTCCGAACAGCTCGGCGTCCAACGGACCGATGGGCGGCAACGAGATCGAGTACATGCCGGACATCGACACGATGAACACCGGCAACCGTGCTCCTCAGACGCCCGTCGACGGCCCGCCGGTCGCGGTGCTCTACCACGAGATGGCGCACGTCTACGACTACATGCACGACACGCTCGAGCCCGGCGAATATCACGGCGACGACCCCGAGAACCAGGGGACGAACAACCGTGAACGTGAGGCTGCCGGTCTTCCCGTCGACCACGACAACGACCCGAGCACGCCGGAGCAGATCGACCCGGACCACCCGTACGTCTACACCGAGAACGGGCTCCGCGACGAGATGGGAGCTCCGCACCGTGACCACTACTAGGTTGATGCTCCTGGCATCGCTGCTGACGGCGGGAGGTCTGGTGATGGGCGGCTGCGCGAAGGTTCCCGAAGGAGAGCAGGAGATCGAGGGAGTCCGGTTCGAGTCGGAGATCGTCACGGCGGGGGACGCGCTCGAGATCAGCTACCGGGTGGTCAACGACGCGGACACCGACGTCTACGTGGTCGACTCGGTGCCGACGTACGCCAACGGGGCGCTGCAGCCGGCGTCGGCGGACACCGTCTACGTCCTGGGCAGCGGCGGGAGCCGGGCCGAGGTCAGCAAGCGGGTCTTCGCGCTGCCGGAGGACAAGTCGTTCGCCCAGATGCCGGCGGTCGGTTGGGCCAAGCTGGCGTCGGGAGAGGAGATGAAGCGGAACATAAGTGTGCCGCTGCCGCTCGAGGAGTATCGCCCGTTCACCGATGACTCGGTCCCGGACCTCCCGGACCCGGTCGAGGAGGTCATCTTCTGCGTCGGTGTCCTCGACCTCCGTGATCTCTACCCCAAGGGCGTCCCGGCCGAGGTGACCGGTCTCGCCCACTCCGACTCGGCCGCCGAGTCCCAGCAGATCTTCTGCTCCAACTCAGCGGCCGTGGGCTAGGTCGTACCAGGTGACCTCGGTGGCCATGCCGTTCGCGGTGCGGCCCAGGCGCTTCTGGTAGGCGACGAGGGCGACGTGGGTGTTCCAGTCCATGACGCCGGTGATCTTCGGACGCTCGGGCGCGGAGGTGGCGCTGAGGGCGCGCTGGAGGTCGCGGACGCTCTCGCCGGCGGAGCCACGCTTGAGGAGCGGGCGGCTGTTGGCCGCCCACAGCGTCTTCCAGGCACCCTGGGTCCAGGTCTTGCGCACCGTCAGCCCGTGCGAGCGCTGCCAGGCGTTGATCGAGCGCACCAGCCCGGCGTCGTACGTCCCGTCGATGGGGCCACCGAAGTTGCCGCGCTCGCGGAGCATGCACTCGAGCGCCTTCGTGTAGATCGGCGAGGGGGTGTAGGAGCTGGTGCGTGGCTTCAGGTCCGGATAGCTGGTGAAGCTGACCGGGACGCCGCCGCAGTGGGTCACCGGGCGGGCGTAGGAGCCGCGGCCCAGGTCGACGAAGTTGGAGTCGATCTCGATGGTGGTTCCGCCGTGGGTCTCCTTGTGCGGGCCGCGGTACTGCTTGACGCGGCGGTGCGGGTTCCAGGGCTTGTCGGGGATGTACTTGGTCGAGGTGCCCGCGCGACCGTCCCAGTCGGCGATCCACAGGTCCGCGGGGTAGACGAACCCGCGCGGCTGGGCGTGCCAGACGGCGTACATCGCCTTGATCCCCGACGACGCGCTCGAATACATCCCCGGGCGGTAGCCGAGCTCCTTGATCCGGTGGCTCCAGGCCGAGACGAACCACATCGCCGACTCACGGCAGCGCTTGTTGCCTATGTCGAAGCCCTCGAGGTCGTAGAACATCGTGCTGCCGGCGGCGATGCCGTAGCGCTTGGCGGCGTCCACGGTCGCGTTGGCCTGGCTGATGCCCTGACGCTTGGCCGTGGCGTACTGGTCGGTCGAGCGGGCGCTGATCCGCGGGTCGTCGCGGTAGCGCGGGAAGTGCGGGTTGCACGACGCCTGCGGCCCCAGCGTGATCGGCAGCAGCCGCCAGCCNAGATGCGGGCCTCTGCGGCGGCCCAGTCGAGGCCGTCGCGCGGCTCGAAGCGGCGTACGTCGTAGGAGCGGCGGACCAGGTCCCGCATCGCGGGGAGGTCAGGCAGGTCGGCCCCGAGAGCCCTGCCCTGGACCAGGACGTTTCCGAGTGCGGCCGCCTCGACCGGGCCGGCGAGCACCGGCAGGCCGCAGGCGTCCGCGGTGAGCTGGCAGAGCAGCTCGTTCTGAGAGCCGCCGCCGACGACGTGGACGACCTCGGGCGAGGTGCCCGCGAGGGCGGCGGCGGTGCGGACATGGCGACGGTAGGCGACAGCGAGGCTGTCGAGGATGCAGCGGGTGATCGCGGCCGGCGAGTGCGGGATCGCCTCGCCGGACTCCTCGGCCAGCGTGGCGATCCGCTCCGGCATCGGGTCGGCCGACGTGCTCGGGAAGAGCAGCCGCGGATCGTTGATGTCGACCACCGTACGCAGCGGCTCGAGCTCCGCCGCCGCCGCGAGCAGCGAGCGAAGCTCGGCGCCCCGGTAGCGCCGCTCGCTCCACGAGCGCAGCGACTCCGACAGGACCCACAGGCCCATCACGTTCTTGAGGAAGCGGATGGTGCCGTCGACGCCGACCTCGTTGGTGAAGTCGGCGAGCCGGGCCTCCTCGGTCAGCACCGGCTGGTCGAGCTCGAGGCCGACCAGCGACCAGGTGCCCGAGGAGATGTAGGCGAAGTCCCCGCTGCTGCCGGTGGCCGCGGGGACGCCGACGACCGCCGAGGCGGTGTCGTGCGACCCCACCGCGACCACGGGTACGTCGGTGGTGACACCCAGCTCGTCAGCGACCTCGGGCAGCAGCGTGCCGAGGAGAGAGCCCGGGTCCCGAAGGGGCGGGAGGACCCCTTCGGGAATCCCGAGCTCCCGGCACAGGTCGACCGCCCAGGCGCCCTGTCGTACGTCGTAGAGCTGGGTGGTCGAGGCGTTGGTGCGCTCCGCGCCGATCGCACCGGTGAGCCAGTAGCCGAGCAGGTCCGGCAGCAGCAGCATCGTCTCGGCGGCGTCGAGCGCGGTGGTGCCGCGGGCCGCCACCAGCTGGTAGATCGTGTTGAACGGGAGCTGCTGGATGCCGGTGGTGCGGTAGAGCGTGGCGCCGCCGATCTGGGCGACCACCTTCTCGGCGATCCCCTCGACGCGGGCGTCGCGGTGGCTGAAGACCTGCCCGAGGAGCTGGCCGTCGTGGTCCAGCAGCCCGTGGTCGATGGCCCAGGAGTCGATGCCGATGCCGTGCAGCGGTCCGGTCCGGGCAACCTCGCGGATGCCGGTGAGCACCTCGCGATGGATGCCGAGCACGTCCCAGAAGAGCGAGCCGCGGACGCGTACCGCCCCGTTCGGGAAGCGGTGCAGCTGGTCGATCTCGACCCGGTCGCCACCGATCCGGCCGGACATGACCCGGCCGGAGGTGGCGCCCAGGTCGACCGCCGCGACCCGGAGATGAGGGCTCATCGCAAGAATGCGGCGGCGACGCCGGCGTCGACCGGCACGTGCAGACCGGTGGTGTGGGTCAGGTCGGGGCCGCAGAGCACGAAGACGGCGTTGGCGATGTTCTCCGGGAGCACCTCGCGCTTGAGCAGGGTGCGCTGGGCGTAGAACTTGCCGAGCTCCTCCTCCTTGACCCCGTAGACCTCGGCGCGCTTGGCGCCCCAGCCCCCGGCGAAGATGCCGGAGCCCTGGACCACGCCGTCGGGGTTGATGCCGTTGACCTTGATCCCGTGCTCACCGAGCTCGGCCGCCAGCAGCCGGACCTGGTGGGCCTGGTCGGCCTTGGCCGCGCCGTACGCGACGTTGTTGGGGCCGGCGAAGAGCGAGTTCTTCGAGGAGATGTAGACGATGTCGCCGCCCATCTCCTGCTCGATCAGCACCTTCGCCGCAGCCTTGGAGACCAGGAACGAGCCCTTGGCCATCACGTCGTGCTGGAGGTCCCAGTCGCGTTCGGTGGTCTCCAGCAGCGACTTCGACAGCGACAGGCCGGCGTTGTTGACGACCAGGTCGACACCGCCGAAGGCGAGCACCGCGGCGTCGAACATCGCCTGCACCGCGGCCTCGTCGGAGACGTCGGCGGCGAGGCCCACGGCGACGTCAGGACCACCGATCTCGGCGGCCGCGGTCTCGGCCTTGGCGAGGTCGAGGTCGGCGATCACGACGCAGGCACCCTCGGCGGCGAGCCGCTTCGCGGTGGCCTTGCCGATGCCGGAGGCGGCGCCGGTGACCAGGGCGACCCTGGTCGCGAGCGGCTTGGGGGCGGGCATCCGCTGGAGCTTGGCCTCCTCGAGCGCCCAGTACTCGATCCGGAACTTCTCCGACTCGTCGATCGGGGCGTACGTCGAGAGCCCCTCGGCACCGCGCATCACGTTGATCGCGTTGACGTAGAACTCCCCCGCCACCCGGGCGGTCTGCTTGTTCTTGCCGAAGGAGAACATGCCGACGCCGGGGACGAGGACGATGAGCGGGTCCTTGCCGCGGATCGCGGGGCTGTTCTGGTCGGCGTGCCGGTCGTAGTAGGCCTGGTAGTCCGCGCGGTAGCTGACCGCGAGCTCCTTGAGGCGGGCGATCGACTCCTCGACGGTCGCGTTCGCCGGAAGGTCGAGGACCAGCGGCTTGACCTTGGTGCGCAGGAAGTGGTCGGGGCAGGACGTGCCGAGCTCGGCCAGGCGCGGGTGAGCCTCGTGGGCGAGGAAGTCGAGGACCACCTCGGAGTCGTTGAAATGACCGACCATCGGCTGGTCCGCAGAGGCGATGCCACGGATCGTGGGGGCGAGAGCAGCGGCCTTCGTACGCCGCTCCTCCTCCGGCAGGGCCGCGTAGCCCTCGAGCGCGGGACCGAACGGCTCCGCCTTGCTGTGCTCCTCGATGTAGGCAGCCGCCGTGTCGATGATCCACAGCGAGTTCTTCTCGGCCTCCTCGGACGTGTCACCCCACGCGGTGATGCCGTGACCACCCAGCACGCAGCCGACCGCCTGCGGGTTCTTCGCCTTGATCTCGGCGATGTCGAGACCGAGCTGGAAGCCGGGACGGCGCCACGGCACCCAGACGACCTGGTCGCCGAAGATCTCCTCGGTGAGGTTCTCGCCGTCGGCCGCGGTCGCGATCGCGATGCCGGAGTCGGGGTGGAGGTGGTCGACGTGCTTGGCGTCGACCAGGCCGTGCATCGCGGTGTCGATCGACGGCGCCGCGCCGCCCTTGCCGTGCAGGCAGTAGTCGAACGCGGCGACCATCTCGTCCTCGCGCTCGACGCCCGGGTAGACGTCGACGAGCGCGCGCATCCGGTCGAGCCGGAGCACGGCGAGGCCACTCTCCTTGAGGGTGCCGAGGTCACCGCCGGAGCCCTTCACCCAGAGCAGCTCGACGTCCTGGCCCGTCACCGGGTCGGTCGCGGTGCCCTTGGCGGAGGTGTTGCCGCCGGCGTAGTTGGTGTTCTTCGGATCCGCGCCGAGTCGGTTCGAGCGCGCGATCAGGTCTTCTGCAGTGGTCATCTGATTCTCGTCCATCTGGTTCACAGCCATCCGGCCTGGGTGCCGCCGACACGGGCGGCTTCGATCTGTTCCTGGTAGCCGCTGGCGAGGTAGGCGCGCATCGGGTCCGCGGCCAGACCACGGTCCTCACGCCACCCGCCGAGGTCGGCGCGTACGTCGGTGTAGAAGGCGTCCATGAAGATCTCGTTGGCCAGGAGTACGTCGCCGTCCTCCTGAGCCTGGGCGAGAGCATCGGTGTCGAGGAGGAGCGCCCGTGCGGACATCTCCTGGACGTTGAGCACCGACCGGATCTGGCCCGGGATCTTCTTCTCGATGTTGTGGCACTGGTCGAGCATGAAGGCGACCCCGCCCTCGGCCACGGGCTTGAACCCGCCGCCACGGACCACCTCGACGAGGATCCGGAAGAGCTGGAACGGGTCGGCCGCACCGACGATCAGGTCGTCGTCGGCGTAGAAGCGGCTGTTGAAGTCGAACGAGCCGAGCTTCCCCAGGCGCAGCAGCTGCATCACGATGAACTCGATGTTGGTGCCGGGCGCGTGATGGCCGGTGTCGAGGCACACGACGGCCCGGTCGCCGAGGGCGCTGACCTGGGCGAACGAGGTGCCCCAGTCGGGGACGTCGGTGTGGTAGAACGCCGGCTCGAAGAACTTGTACTCGAGCACCAGGCGCTGCTCCTCACCGAGGCGCTCGTAGATGGTCGCGAGCGACTCGGCGAGCCGGTCCTGGCGGCCGCGCATGTCGGCCTGGCCGGGATAGTTGGACCCCTCGGCGAGCCAGATCTTCAGGTCGCGCGAGCCGGTCGCGTTCATCACCTCGATGCACTCGAAGTGGTGGTCGATCGCCTTCTGCCGGATCTTCGCATCGGCATGGGTGAGCGCGCCGAGCTTGTAGTCGTCGTCCTGGAAGGTGTTGGAGTTGATCGTGCCGAGCGCGATCCCCTGGTCCTCGGCGTAGCTGCGCAGCGCCGCGTAGTCCTCGACCCTGTCCCACGGGATGTGCAGCGCGACGCTCGGCGCCAGGCCGGTGAAGCGGTGGACGGTGGCCGCGTCGGCGACCTTCTCCTCGGGGGTGCGCGGTGTGCCCGGGGTGCCGAAGACCTTGAACCGGGTCCCCGAGTTTCCGTAGGCCCACGAGGGGACCTCGATCTCAAGGGCGGCCAGGTCGCCCGAGATCTGGTCGAACGTCGTCATCGGAGAGCCTCTCTGTGTGCGGTTGAAAGGTTTCAAAGCGCGCATCCGACGTTAGTGGCGCACGTCACGTGCGTCAAGAGCAGCGCGAACTTCGTTGCGTTTCAGCGCCGACCGCGAGGCGTCAGTTTCTGACCGCGAGGCGTCAGTTCCTGGCTGCGAGAAGTCAGTCCTGGCCGCCGACCCATTCCCGCGTACAGGAATCGACGCCTCAAGGTCAGAAACTGACCGCTCGGCGTCGAGAACTGACTCCTCGGGGTGAATCAGCGACCGAGCTGGTCCTCGAGATGGAAGACCTCCTCGAGGCGGAGGAAGCCCTCGTCGGGCGCGACGCCGTCGAGGTCCTCGAAGAACTCCGCCATCTCCGCCTGCCAGCGCGCGTTGACCTCGGTGGCCGCCATCCCCGCCTGAGCAGCCTCGATGGAGGGGGTCTCGACGTAGCCGATGAGGAGGCCGTCGGGGCGGAGGAACAGCGAGTAGTTGTGCCACCCGGTCTCCGCGAGTGCCTGGAGCATGTCGGGCCAGACGGCGGCGTGGCGCCGCTTGTACTCCTCGATGCGCTCGGGCTTGACCTGCAGCTGGAAGCAGACGCGCTCCATGACGACCTCCGATGAAACGATTTACGCACGGACGCTAATGAGCATGTCCGACATCGGTCAATCCCGGTAGCGTCCCTCCTCGTCACAGCGCCGCCCACGGCCTATGCTGCGATTGAACGTTTCAGGAAGGAGCCCAGGTGGCGATAACCCCAGGTGCGGGTACCCCGCGCAGCGCCTCGGTCAAGGATGTCGCGGCCACCGCAGGCGTCTCCCTCGGCACGGTGTCCAACGTGCTCAACCGCCCCGACCGGGTCAGCCGGACGACACGCGAGCGAGTCGAGCGCGCGATGGCCGACCTCGGCTTCGTACGCAACGAGTCGGCGCGCTCGCTGCGCACCGGCAGCACCCAGTCGCTGGCCTACGTCATGCTCGACGCCGGCAACCCGTTCTTCACCGACGTCGCCCGCGGCATCGAGCTGGCCGCCGAGGCTGCCGGGCTCTCGCTGTTCCTGTGCAACAGCGACGGCCGCTCGGCCCGCGAGGGCGCCCACCTGGCCCACCTACAGCAGCAGCGGGTCCAGGGCATCCTGATCACCCCGGTCGACCCCGACGATCCGCAGCTGGACCAGCTGATCGAGCGGGGCACCCCGGTCGTCATCGTCGACCGCACCCGGGCCGGGTCGTCGTTCTGCTCCGTCGCCGTCGACGACGTCCTGGGCGGGCGGCTGGCCGTCGAGCACCTCATCGATGCCGGCCACAAGCGGGTGGCGTACGTCGGTGGGCCGGAGTCGATCGGACAGGTCCGCGACCGTGGCGAGGGCGCCCGGCAGGCCTGGGCCGAGGCCGGGCTGCCGCCCGAGGACCTGGTGGTGCTCTCCTGCGAGGCGCCGACCGTCGCCTGTGGCCGCGCCGCCGGCGAGCGGCTCGTCGGGCTGTCCGCCCGGCGACGCCCGACAGCCGCGTTCTGCGCCAACGACCTGCTCGCGCTCGGGCTGCTCCAGCAGACGATCTCCAGCGGCCGGACCGTACCCGGCGACCTCGCGATCGTCGGCTACGACGACATCGAGTTCGCCGCCGCGGCGGCCGTCCCGCTCACCTCCGTACGCCAGCCCCGCCAGGACCTCGGCCGCCGAGCCGCCGAGCTGCTCCTCGACGAGGTCGGCGACCCCGCCCACCAGCACGAGCAGGTCGTCTTCACCCCCGAGCTCGTCGCGCGCGCCTCCACGCTCGGACGCCCCTCCTGACCGCGCCTACGTCTTCGGCTGATGCCTTAGGCTCCTGGATCGGAAGCCGAAGGAGAGTCAGTTGGCCGGAGAACGCGCAGCGACGCTGAGCGATGTCGCCCGCGAGGCAGGGGTCTCGCTGGCCACCGCGTCGCGCGCGTTGAACGGGAGTGACCGGGTGGTGCGCCCCGAGCTGCAGGAGCGGGTCCTGGCCGCGGCGAACAAGCTCGGCTACACGCCCAACGCCAACGCCCAGGCCATGGCGCGCGGCTCGACCGAGACTGTCGGACTCCTGGTGAAGGACATCTCCGACCCCTACTTCTCCACCATCGCCGGCGGCCTCGCCGACGAGGCCGAGAAGCACGGCCTGCTGGTGATGCTCTGCAACACCGGCGGTCAGCCCGAGCGCGAGCAGAAGTTCCTGGCCGCGCTGCGGCGCCAGCGCAGCCGGGCGATCGTGCTGGCGGGAAGCGACACGGCCGACGTACGCCACACCAGCGAGGTCGCCGACCTGCTGACGTCCTACCTGGACGGCGGCGGCCGGGCGGCCGCGATCAGCCAGCCGCGCCTGCCCGTCGACACCGTCGTGATCGACAACCACGGCGGCGCCAAGGCGCTGGCCGAGCGGCTGGTCGGCCTCGGCTACCGCCGCGCCGCGGTGCTCACCGGCCCCGAGGACCTGCTGGTCTCAGCCGAGCGTCACGCCGGCTTCGCGGAGGGGTGGTTGGAGGCGACCGGCTCGGAGCCGGCGTACGTCTCTGACGAGTTCAGCCGCGACGGCGGACGCCGGGCGATGACCCGGTTGCTCGATGACGGCCCGAAGGTGGACTGCGTCTTCGCGGTCAACGACCTGATGGCGGTCGGCGCCCTTGCCGCCTGCCGGCAGGCCGGCGTCGAGGTCGGGCCCGATCTGGCCGTCGCCGGCTTCGACGACATCGCCACGCTGCGCGACGTGACACCGGGGCTGACCACCGTACGTCTCCCCCTGGCCGACATCGGCCGGCTCGCGCTCGAGCTCGTCCTCGGCAAGCCGTCGGCGGAGCTACGCAAGCGGTCCGTCCACGGCGAGGTCGTGCTGCGGGAGAGCACTCCCCCGCGCTCCTGAGCCCAGTCTGACGGAACACCCCTCTTGCGACGGCCATCACATTTGCCATACCGTATTGGAAAGCGCTTTCCCCCATCGCTTTCCCGCGATTCCAGCAGACGAGGAACCCTCACATGGCCACACGACGGCTCGGCATCATCATGAACGGCGTCACCGGACGCATGGGCTACCGCCAGCACCTGGTGCGCAGCATCCTGGCGATCCAGGAGCAGGGCGGTGTCGAGCTCTCCGACGGCACCCGGATCCTGCCCGACCCGGTCCTGGTAGGACGCAATGCCGAGAAGCTCCAGGACATCGCCAAGGAGCATGGCCTGGACCGTTGGACCACCGACCTCGACGACGCCCTCGCCAACGCCGAGGACACGGTCTACTTCGACTCCCAGCTGACCAACGTCCGCGAGGCCGCCATCACCAAGGCGGTCGCGGCCGGCAAGCACGTCTACACCGAGAAGCCGATCGCCGACGACGTCGAGGGCTCGCTGCGCCTGGCGCGTCTGGCGGCCGACGCGGGCGTGAAGAGCGGCGTCGTCCACGACAAGCTCTATCTACCCGGCCTCCTCAAGCTGAAGCGGCTCGTCGACTCCGGCTTCTTCGGCCGCATCCTCAGCGTGCGCGGCGAGTTCGGCTACTGGGTCTTCGAGGGCGATCTGCAGCCCGCCCAGCGGCCGAGCTGGAACTACCGCAAGGAGGACGGCGGCGGCATCACCACCGACATGTTCCCCCACTGGAACTACGTCCTGGAGAACCTCTTCGGCAAGGTCGAGGCCGTCACCGCCAAGGTCGTCACCCACATCCCCGAGCGCTGGGACGAGAAGGGCAACGCCTACGCCGCCACCGCCGACGACTCCGCCTATGGCATCTTCGAGCTCGAGGGCGGGATCGTCGCGCAGATCAACTCCTCGTGGGCCACCCGGGTCAACCGCGGCGAGCTGGTCGAGTTCCACGTCGACGGCACCCACGGCTCCGCCGTCGCCGGCCTGCACCACTGCGTCGCCCAGGATCGCAACCTGACCCCGAAGCCGGTCTGGAACCCCGACCTGGTCGAGAGCATCCGGTTCCGCGAGCAGTGGTCCGAGGTGCCCGACAACCAGCCCTTCGACAACGGCTTCAAGGCCCAGTGGGAGCAGTTCATCCGCTACGTCGAGGGCGACGGCGACCACCCCTACGACTTCATGGCGGGGGTCCGCGGGGTCAGGCTCGCCGAGGCCGGGCTCGCCTCCTCGACCGAGGGCCGTCGGATCGAGCTCGGAGAGATCCAGCTGTGACCTCAGTACGCCTCCCGCTGCCCGGCGGCGGCACCGAGCTCTACACGCTCGCGGCCCCCACGGAGTGGACGAAGCCGAGTGCGCCGTTCACCTCCCGCACCGCGTACGCCGCCGCCCACGTCGTCCCCCGCGCGCTCGCCGAGAACGTGCCCGGCGCCCCCGCGGACATCGACTGGGACCGCACCTTGGCCTACCGGCACGAGCTGTGGTCCTACGGTCTCGGCGTCGCCGAGGCGATGGACACCGCGCAGCGCGGCATGGGCGTCGACTGGACCGCCGCGGCCGAGCTGATCCGCCGCTCCGCCGCCGAGGCGGCCGCCGTGGGTGGGTCGATCGCCTGCGGCGCCGGCACCGACCAGCTCGCCCTCGACGCCGTCCCCGAGGGCAGGGCCGGCCTGGCCACCGTCGTCGACGCCTATCGCGAGCAGATGAAGGTCGTCGCCGACACCGGCGCGACCACGATCGTGATGGCCTCGCGCGCGCTCGCCCGGGTCGCCCGGAGCGCCGAGGACTATGCCGAGGTCTACGCCACCATTCTCGACGAGGCCGAGAGCCCGGTGATCCTGCACTGGCTGGGCGACATGTTCGACCCGGCGCTGGCGGGCTACTGGGGCTCCTCCTCGGTCGAAGAGGCGACCGAGACCTTCCTCGACGTCATCCGGGCCCGTCCCGGCAAGGTCGACGGGGTCAAGGTCTCGCTCCTCGACGCCGAGCACGAGGTCGGACTGCGCCGGGCGCTGCCCGGCGGCGTACGGCTCTACACGGGGGACGACTTCAACTACCCCGAGCTGATCGTCGGCGAGGGGACCACGGAGGGCGAGTTCTCGCACGCGCTGCTCGGCATCTTCGCCGCGATCTACCCGGCCGCCTCGGCCGCGCTGCAGGCGCTCGACGAGGGTGATCCCGAGACGGCCAAGCAACTGCTGGAGAGCACCCAGGCGCTCGGCCGCAAGATCTTCGAGGCGCCGACCTACTACTACAAGACCGGGATCGCGTTCCTCTCCTGGCTCAACGGCCACCAGCCCGGCTTCTCGATGGCCGGCGGCCTGCACGCCGGTCGCTCGGTGCCCCATCTGGCCGAGGTGTTCCGGCTCGCGGATGCGGCCGGCCTGCTGACCAGCCCGGACCTCGCGGCCGCACGCATGCGCGCCTTCCTCACCGTGCAAGGAGTCGACCAGTGACCGACAGCAGCACCGGGCTGGAACGCCTCTCGCTCAACACCAAGACCACCAACTCCTGGACCCTCGCCGAGGCCGTCGACGGAGCCGCTCGCGCCGGCATCCCCGCCCTCGGGCTGTGGCGCGACCGCGTGCACGAGGCCGGGCTGGAGAAGGCCGCCAAGCTCGTACGCGACGCCGGGCTCCGCGTCTCCTCGCTCTGCCGCGGCGGCTTCCTGACGGCATCCGACGAGGCCGGGATCGCCTGCGCGCTCGAGGACAACAAGCGGGCGGTCGACGAGGCCGCGACGCTCGGCACCGACGCGCTGGTGATGGTCGTCGGTGGCCTCCCCGAGGGCGATGTGGATCTGGCCGGCGCCCGGGAGCGGGTCGCCGAGCGGCTCGCCGAGCTGGCACCTTACGCACGTGACCACGGCGTGAAGCTCGTCCTGGAGCCGCTGCACCCGATGTACGTCGCCGACCGCGCGGTCATCTCTACCCTCGGCCAGGCGCTCGATCTGGCCACGCCGCACCCGGTCGACGCGGTCGCGGTGGTCGTGGACACCTTCCACGTGTTCTGGGACCCGGACATCGCGGCCCAGATCGAGCGGGCCGGCGCCGAGGGCCGGATCGCGGCGTACCAGGTCTGCGACTTCAACCTGCCGATCCCCGCCGACGCGCTGCTGGCACGCGGGATGATGGGCGACGGGGTCATCGACTTCGCGCCGATCACGCGGATGGTCGCCGCGACCGGCTACACCGGCGATGTCGAGGTCGAGATCTTCAACGAGGCGGTCTGGGCCAGCGACCCCGACGAGGTGCTCGCCACCATGGCGCAGCGCTACCGCGACCTCGTCCTCCCCCACCTGTGATGCCGGCTCGTCGGGTCGTCATCGCCTGCGACAAGTTCAAGGGCTCCCTGACGGCGCGCGAGGTCGACGAGGCGGTGGCCGCCGGGATCCTCGCGGCGGACCCCGAGACAGAGGTACGCATCGTGCCGATCGCCGACGGCGGCGACGGCACCGTGGCGGCCCTGGCCGGCGCCGGCTTCGACCTGGTGTCGGTCGAGGTCGCCGGCCCGACCCTCGAGCCGGTGGCGGCGCACTACGCCGTCCGCGGCGACCTGGCAGTCGTCGAGCTCGCCGACACCTGCGGGCTGCTGCGGCTGCCCGCCGGCCGGCTCGCCCCGCTGACCGCGTCCTCCCGCGGTCTCGGTGAGGCCGTGCTCGCCGCCGTCGAGGGTGGTGCCAGCACGGTCGTCATCGGCCTCGGCGGTAGTGCCAGCAATGACGGTGGCTCGGGAATGCTCCGCGCCCTCGGCGCGCGGCTCCTCGACGCTTCCGGCGCAGAGATCGCCGAGGGCGGCGGCTCGCTCCGAAGCCTCGCGGAGATCGACCTCTCGCGCCTCGACCCTCGGCTCCAGGAGACCGAGATCGTGGTCGCCTGCGACGTCGACAACCCACTGCTCGGACCCCGCGGGGCGGTCGCCACCTTCTCCGCGCAGAAGGGCGCCGGCCCCGCGGACCGGGAACTGCTCGAGACAGCCCTCATGACGTACGCAGCCACGGTCGCCGCGGCCACCGGGCGCGATCACGCCGAGATCGTCGATGCTCCCGGCGCCGGAGCGGCCGGGGGTGTCGGCTTCGCCGCCCTCGCGGTGCTCGGCGGGCGGGTCGAGCGCGGCGTCGAGCTGCTGCTCGGCCTCGTGGGCTTCGCCGAGGCGATTGTGGGCGCGGACCTGGTCGTCACCGGCGAAGGCTCCTTCGACCACCAGACCCTGTCCGGGAAGGCGCCGATGGGCGTGCTCCAGGCCGCACGCGAGGCGAGCATCCGCGCCGTCGTCGTCTGCGGCCGCACCACCCTCTCCCCCATCGAGGCGGAGCAGGCGGGGGCCGCCGAGGTGCGCGCGCTCACCGACCTCGAGCCCGACCCCGAGCGCTGCATGACGAACGCCGCCGAGCTGCTCTCACAGCTCGGCGGCGAACTCGGGTAACACGTCGTTCGTAGCACTATCCGGTCGTTCCCATAGGGCGAGTAGTCCTACGAACAGCGTGTTACCCGGGGCGGGAGACTCAGAAGTCGAAGTCGTCGATGTTCGACTCGTCGAAGACCGTCGGCTCACCGAGGACGACCACACCGTCGGCGCCTACGGTGTATTCACCCAGGTCACCGGCCTCGAAGGTGTCACCCTCCTTGCCCTCGATGTCACCAGAGACGAGCGCGTCGGCGGTGTACGCGGCCAGGTAGCCGAGCTGCTCGGGGTCCCACAGCGCGAAGGCCTTGACGGTGCCGTCCTTGACGTACTCCCGCATCTGGTTCGGGGTGCCGAGACCGGTCAGCGCGACCTTGCCCTTGTACTCCGAGTCGGACAGGTAGCGGGCGGCCGCGGCGATGCCGACCGTGGTCGGGCTGATGATGCCCTTGAGGTTCGGGTGGGACTGCAGCAGGCCGGCGGTCTTGTCGAACGACTTCTGGTCGTCGTCGTCACCGTAGACGGTCTGGACGAGCTTGATGTTCGGGTGGTTCGCGGCCAGCTCCTCCTCCATCAGCTTGATCCACTCGTTCTGGTTGGTGGCGTTGGCGGCCGCGGAGAGGATCGCGATCTCACCCTCGTCGCCGATCTGCTCGGCGATCAGGTCGACCTGGCTCTTGGCGATGCCGGCGGCGTCGGCCTGGCTGACGAAGACGTCGCGGAACTGCGGCTCGGTGTCGGAGTCCATCGTGACGACCTTGGTGCCGGCGTTGCGGGCCTCGTCGAGGGCGTCGCCGATGGCGGTCGGGTCGTTGGCCGAGACGACGAGCGCTCCGGCGCGCTGCTGGGTCGCGGTGTTGATGAAGCTGACCTGGGAGTCGGGGGTCGACTCGGTCGGGCCCACCTGCTCCCACGTGGTGCCGATCTCGTCGGCGGCCTTCTTGCCGCCCGTGTCGGAGGCGTCGAAGTAGGGGTTGCCGAGGTTCTTCGGGATGAAGGTGATGCTGCTGGTGTCGCCGCCACCCTCTCCATCGCTGCCGCTGTCGCTCCCGCCGCCGCAGGCGGACAGGGCGAGGCCGAGGGCCGCAACGATGGCGACGGCACTGCCTGCGCGTCGGAACTTGCTGGTCATGTCTCTCACTCCGATTTCTTTGAGGATGGTTCGTCCGAGCTGTGTTGCCGGCGATAGGTGCCGACGATGCGACCGGTCCAACCGAGAACGCTGGCCGCGATGACCGCTGCGATGAGAAGTACGCCGGTGATGATCTGGATGATGTTGGCGCTGAGTCCGTCCAGGCGCAGCGCGCTGCCGATCGTCCCGATCAGGACGACGCCGGCGATGACCCCGGGGATGGCCCCGCGACCGCCGAAGATCGAGACCCCGCCGAGCAGCACCGCGGCCACGACCTGGAGCTCCAGGCCGGTGGCGTTGTCACCACGTGCGCTGCCGTAGCGCAGC
Organism: Nocardioides sp. YIM B13467; assembly: GCF_042788075.1. Taxonomy (NCBI): domain Bacteria; kingdom Bacillati; phylum Actinomycetota; class Actinomycetes; order Propionibacteriales; family Nocardioidaceae; genus Nocardioides; species Nocardioides sp. YIM B13467. The sequence goes on along the minus strand of NZ_JBHZPJ010000046.1, from coordinate 2,060,654 downwards.
GTGAAGTAGATGCCCGCCAGCCCCGAGACCAGCCCGCTGAGCGTGAACAGGATCAGCTTCGTACGGTCGACGTTGACGCCGGAGAAGCGGGCCGCGTCCTTGCTGAGACCGGCCGCGAAGATGCCGCGCCCGAAGGGCGTGAAGTGCAGGATCACCGCGAAGATCAGGATCAGGACGACCAGCGGGATCGTCATCAGCGGGATCTGGGAGCCGCCGATCCGGGCCTGGACGAAGTCGCCCCAGGCGTCGGGCCAGTCGGTGATCGCAGTGGTGCCGAGCGCCCCGACCGCGATGCCGCGGAAGAGCGCCATGGTGCCGATCGTGACGGCCAGCGACGGCAGCCCGTAGCGGGTGACGAGCACCCCGTTGAGCGCTCCCGCGACCGCGCAGGCGAGCAGGGCGAGCACCATCGCGAGGGCCAGGGGGACGCCCTCGCGATGGAGCACCCCGAACAGGACGCTGGAGAGCCCGACGACGCTCGCGACCGACAGGTCGATCTCGCCGGTGATGATGATCAGCGTCATCGGCAGCGCGATCAGCAGGATCGGCGCGATGTCGAGGACCAGGAAGTAGACCGTGATCGGGTCGGAGAAGTTGAGGATCGCGATCGAGGCGTACAGCCACACGACCACGAGCAGGGCGATGATCGCCGAGTCCCTGGTCATCAGGGTGCGCTGCCACCACGGCTTGGCGTGGGCGGCGTACGTCCTCGTCGGTCCCTTCTCGGCAAGCAGACTCATGAATCTTCCCTCTCTGCGAGGAGCTTGTCGTGCTGACGGCGGGCGAAGTAGCGGTCCAGGACGATCGCGCCGATGATCAGCGCACCGACGACGGCCTGCTGCCAGAAGTCAGGGATGCCCAGGACCGGGAGCGCCCGGTTGATGGTGGTGAGGAGGTACGCCCCCAGGGCTGCTCCGAGGACGGTGCCGCTGCCACCGAAGATGGCCACGCCACCCACGACCGCGGCGCCGACGGCCTCGAGCTCGATGCCCTGGCCGACACCGGAGCTGATGGTGCCGTAGCGGGAGACGTACAGGATCCCGGCGAGGCCGGCGAGCGCGCCCGAGGTGGCGAACGCCTGCAGGACCCGGCGCTTGTCACGCAGCCCGTAGAGAGTGGCGGCGTCGGGGTCGGAGCCGATCGCGTAGAACTCGCGGCCGACGCGGGTCGAGCGCATCAGGTAGATCGCGACCGCCAGCAGCGCGAAAGAGATCCAGGCGAGGTTGGGGATGAAGAGGAACGATCCGGTGCCGAAGTCGAGCAGTCCGGGCGGGATGTCGGAGGCGTTGATCCGGTCGCTGCCGGCCCACTCGAGCATGATCCCGCGGTAGACGTAGAGCGTGCCGAGGGTGATGACCAGCGCCGGCACTTTGGCGAAGGCGACCAGCGCCCCGTTGATCAGGCCGAGCACGGCGCCCGCGGCGACCGCGATCAGGACGACCAGGATCACCGGGAGCCCGGTGTCGAGGAAGAGCCGCCCGGCCAGGTAGGCCGTGAGCCCGAGGGTCGAGCCGACGCTGAGGTCGACGTTGCGGGTGACGATCACCATCGCCTGGCCGATCGCCAGGCACACGAGGATCGCGGGGGTCAGGGTGAGGTCGCGCCAACCATCCGTGCTGAACAGGAAGTTGGGGTTCACCGCCGTGGTCACCACGAGCAGCGCGATGAAGGCGACGGCGATGCCGGTCTCGCGCTGCTTCAGGAGCCAGGTCAGCCGGCTGGCTGCTCGGTGGCGTGGCTGCGGCGCGGCCGGGGCAGGCGCGTCGAGCGTGGTGGTCATGATGCCTCGCTGACGTTCAGGGTGGTGGAGTGGTGGGCCGTCGCCGCGCGCATGACGGCCTCGGGGGTCGCCTCCGCGCGGCTCAGCTCGGCCGTCTGGTGACCCTCGCTGAGGACGATCACGCGGTCGGCCATACCGAGCACCTCGGGGAGCTCGGAGGAGATCATCAAGATCCCGAGACCCTCCTGGGCGAGGGTCGAGAGCAGGCGGTGGACCTCGGACTTGGTGCCGACGTCGATGCCTCGGGTGGGCTCGTCGATGATCAGCACCTTGGGCCGCGTCGAGAGCCACTTGGCCAGGACGACCTTCTGCTGGTTGCCGCCCGAGAGCGTGCCGGCCAGGGTGTCGAGCGTCGCGGCCTTGACCTCGAGCCGGGCAGCCCAGTCGGCGGCCGAGCGGTTCTCGATGCCGGTGCTGATCAGCCCGGTGCGGGCGAGCCGGCCGCTCGTCGGGAGGGTGATGTTGCGCGAGATCGGCGCCTCCAGGACGAGACCGTGCTGGCGGCGGTCCTCGGGGACGAACGCCAGCCCCATCTCGATCGCTCGTCTCGGGTCACCCGGCGGGACCGGCCGGCCCTCGAGGGTGACCTCGCCGCTCTCGTAGGGGTCGACGCCGAAGATCGCCTGCGCGACCTCGCTGCGCCCGGCACCGACGAGGCCGGCCAGGCCGACGATCTCGCCCTCGCGGACGGTGAGACTGATGTCCTGGAACAGGCCGGTGCGGGTGAGGCCCTTGACCTCGAGCAGGGGCTTGCCGACGGTGGCCTCGAGCTTCGGGTAGAGGTCGGAGACCTCGCGACCGACGAGCCGCTGGACGATCTCGTCCTCGGTGACCGCCGAGATGGGGTCGGTGGAGATGTAGGCGCCGTCGCGCATCACCGTGATCGTGTCGCAGAGCGCGAACACCTCGTCGAAGCGGTGCGAGATGAAGACGACGGCGCAGCCCTGGTCGCGCAGCGTGCGCGCCACGCTCATCAGCCGCTCGACCTCGTTGCCCGACAGGGCGGCGGTCGGCTCGTCCATGATCAGGACCTTGGCGTCGAGCGAGAGCGCCTTGGCGATCTCGATCAGCTGCTGGTCGGCGATCGAGAGGCCCTCGGTCGGACGGTCGGGCTCGATCGGGACACCCAGCCTGGCGAAGAGCTCGACGACCTCGGTGCGCATCGCGGCGCGGTCGATCTTGCCCCAGCGGTTGGTCGGCTGGCGTCCCATGAAGATGTTCTCGGTGACGGAGAGGTCGGGGAAGAGGGTCGGCTCCTGGTAGATGACCGCGACCCCGGCCTGCTTGGCGTCGGCGGTGTTGCGGAAGTCGACCTGTTCCCCGGAGAGCAGGTAGTCGCCGGCGTCGCGGCGGTAGAGCCCGGCGACGATCTTGACCAGGGTCGACTTCCCGGCACCGTTCTCCCCCACGAGCGCGTGGATGGATCCGGCCTCGACCCGGAGGCTTCCGGACCGGAGGGCGCGTACGGGGCCGAACGACTTGGCCACGTCCCGCAGCTCCAGTGCGGCGGGTGTGTCCGGCATGGGCAGCTCCTCGAATTGAAAGGTTTCAAGCCTGGTTTACGCTAGTGATGGCAATCACATACGTCAACACTCTGAGGCCGCTAATTTGAGCGAGATCCGGACTTTGTCATCAGACCGCGTCGGCGCCCGCCCGCATCCGGGCGGGAATCCCGCCGCGTCAGACGGCGTTCAGGGCCCCATGCATGCACTCTGGGTATGGGCACATCCGCACGCGTCATCACTCAACGGACGGCTGCGCGAGGTCGGCGTGAACGCGCTCGGCGCGGCCGGCTGGAGCGTCGACGAGATCGACCTCTATCGAGAAGGTTTCAATCCACTTCTGGTGGAGCGGGGCGAGGCCGACGTACGCCGCCACCAGGACCGGCTGCGGGAGGCCGATCTGCTCGTCGTGCAGTTCCCGCTGTGGTGGTACTCGGTGCCGGCCATCCTCAAGGGCTGGATCGACCGGGTCTTCGAGTCGGGGTTCGCCTTCGACGTACCGGATCCGGAGACCGGCAAGCCGCTCAAGTACGGCAAGGGCGGCCTGGTCGGCAAGCGCGCGCTGACGATCGTCACCGCCGGTGACCGCGCCGCGACCCTCGGTCCGCGCGGGATCAGCGGCGACATCGAGGACGTCCTGTGGCCGTTGCTGCACGGCACGTTCTGGTACACCGGGATGGACCCGCTGCGCCCGCACCTGATCACCGATACAGACACCATCGACGCCCAGGTCATGGCGCGGATCGAGGCCGACCTGAGCGTACGCCTCGAGGGCGTGATGACGGAGCCGCGGATCGACTACCGGCCGATGGCCGAGGAGCACTACGACCACACGATCAGGCTCCACGACTCGGTCTCGCCCGGAGAGGACGGGCTGAGCGCCCATCGCGAGGGCTGAGGTCGTCCCCCACGCGGGCGGGGCCGCCTGCTACGGTCTTCTGGCCAGCCGCTCGGGACGTAGTCCCGGCACGGGAACCCGGTGAGAGCCCGGGACTGACGCGCAGCGGTGTGGGTGACGGACGGGACACTGTGCCACTGGGCCCTCGGGCCTGGGAAGGCGTCTCGCGCCGGTCGATCCCGAGTCCGAAGACCTGCTGGCCCTGCAGCAGACCGCTGCCGGTCAGGACGGGCGACGCGCACCAGCCCGCGACCCGCTCGAGGACCGACGTGCACCCCTCCCGCACCATCCGAACGTTCACCGCGAGCACCGTCCTGGTGCTCTGCTCCGCGCTGGCCGGCTGCGCCGCCGACCAGCCCTCCGGCACACAGCAGGCAGCCGCCGACACCGCAGGCTACCCGCTCACCCTGACCAACTGCGGGCGCGAGATCACCATCGAAGCACCGCCCGAGCGCGTCGTCTCGCTCAACCAGGGCTCCACCGAGATCCTGCTCTCGCTCGGTCTCGCCGACCGGATGGTCGGCACCGCGACCTGGACCGACCCGGTGCTCGACTCGCTGGCCGCGGACAACGAGCAGGTGCCCCGGCTGGCCGAGAACGCGCCCTCCTACGAGCGCGTCCTGGAGGCCGAGCCGGACTTCGTCACGGCCTCCTTCATCAGCACGCTGGGCGAGGGCGGGGTGACCACACCCGAGGACCTGGAGAAGCTCGGCGTCGGCTCCTACCTCTCCCCCGCCGAGTGCCTCAAGGACAACGAGGGCGATGACGACGGCACCCGCCACGACCCCCTCGAGATCGACACGATCTTCCAGGAGATCACCGACCTGGCGCGGATCTTCGGCGTCCCCGAGCAGGGAGAGGAGCTCGTGGCCGACCTGTCGAAGAGGCTGGCGACCGCCCGGACCGAGGCACCGACCGGTGAGGTGAGCGCGATGTACTGGTTCGCCAACTCCGAGTCGCCCTATCTGGCCGGCTGCTGCGGCGGCCCGGGGATCATCGGCCGCACCCTCGGCATCGAGAACGTCTTCGACGACACCACCGACGAGTGGCCGCAGATCAACTGGGAGACCGTCGCCGAGCGCAACCCCGATGTCATCGTCCTCGGTGACCTGACCCGCAAGAGCCAGACCGCCGAGACCGCGCGCGCCAAGATCGACTACCTGAAGAGCAACCCGGTCACCGCCCGGATGGAGGCGGTCCAGAAGGATCGCTTCGTGACGCTGTCCGGTGCCGAGCTCAACCCCTCGATCCGCACCGTCTACGCGGTCGAGAACGTCGCGGACCAGCTGGCCGACCTCGACCTCCGCTGATGTCCGTACGCCTCCCCCGCGCCGGCGTCCTGCTGGTGGCGCCGCTGGTGGTGCTGGCCTCGGTCGCCGGCGCCATCACCGTGGGGCCTTCCGACCTGAGCGTCGCCGACGTCTACGGCGTCGTCGCCGACCGGACCGGGCTCGGGCTCTCCGACCTCACCCTGCTCCAGCAGAGCATCGTGTGGGACCTGCGGCTGCCGCGTACGTTGCTGGCGGGGATCTGCGGGGCCGGACTGGCGATCTGCGGCGTGATCCTGCAGTCGCTGCTGCGCAACCCGCTCGCCGACCCGTTCGTGCTCGGCATCTCCTCGGGAGCCTCCACCGGGGCGGTCGCGGTCGTCGTGCTCGGCGTCGGGTCGGGCGCGATCGGTCTCTCCACCGGGGCGTTCGCGGGTGCGCTCGTCTCGTTCGCACTCGTGCTGCTGCTGGCCTCGCTCGCCGGCGGCACCACCGACCGGCTCGTACTGGCCGGCATCGCCGCGACCCAGCTCTTCTCGGCACTCACGTCCTTCATCGTGTTCACCTCGGCCGACGCCGAGCAGACACGTGGGGTGCTCTTCTGGCTGCTCGGGTCGCTCTCCTCGGCGAGCTGGACCGACGTACTCGTCTGTGGGGTGATCGTGCTCGGCGGGCTGCTCTGCTGCATCGCGGGCGCCGGGTGGCTGGACGCGTTCGCGTTCGGCAACGACGCGGCCGCCTCGCTCGGCATCGACGTCACGCGCATCCGGGCCGTGCTCCTCGTGCTCACGGCGCTGATGACGGCCGTCATCGTCTCCACGTCCGGGGCGATCGGCTTCGTCGGGCTGGTCCTGCCCCACCTAGCCCGTGCGCTGGTCGGGGTCGGGCACCGCCTGCTGCTCCCGACCACCGCGCTGCTCGGCGCGATCTTCCTGATCTGGGTCGACACCGCCGCCCGGACCGTGATCGATCCCGAGGAGCTTCCGGTCGGAGTGGCGACCGCGCTGATCGGGGTGCCGGCCTTCGCGCTGGTGCTGCTGAGGGCCCGCCGATGAGCGAGCCTCAGCGAGCGACCCGTCAGCCCTTCATCGGGCCGCGTCCGTATTCTGGCGCCTGCGCTACGGAGGCGGCCCGATGACCGCGCTCGAGGCCGGCCGGGTCCACTGGGCTCCCCGTGGCCGGCTCGTCATCGACGAGGTGTCCCTGCAGGTCGAGGACGGCACCACCGTCGGGCTGCTGGGTCCCAACGGTTCCGGGAAGTCCTCGCTGATCCGGATCCTGGCCGGTCTCCGGCCGCCGGACTCCGGCGACGTACTGCTCGGCGGCAGCCCGCTCGCCGGCATGTCCCGGCGCCGGCTGGCGCGCCGACTCGCGGTCGTCGAGCAGGAGCCGGCGACCAGCCAGGACCTCCGCGTACGCGACGTCGTCGCGCTCGGTCGGATCCCGCACCGCCCGGCCTGGGCCCCCGACAGCGCCCACGACCGCGCCGTCATCGAGGAGGCCGCCACCCACGCCGGCATCGCCGACCGACTCGACCAGCGCTTCTCGACCCTCTCGGGCGGCGAGCGGCAACGTACGCAGATCGCTCGGGCGCTCGCCCAGGAGCCCGAGATCCTGCTCCTGGACGAGCCGACGAACCATCTCGACGTACGTCACCAGCTGGCCCTGCTCTCGCTGGTCCGCCGGATGCCCACGACCTGCCTCGTCGCCCTGCACGACCTCAACCTCGCCGCCGCCTACTGCGACCAGGTCTTCGTGCTCTCCGAGGGCCGCGTCGTGGCCGGCGGACCGCCCGCGCAGGTCCTCACCGAGGCCCTCATCGCCGAGGTCTACGGCGTGCGGGCCCGGGTGCACCACGACGACGGCGTCGTCATCCGCTTCCTGGGCCCGTCCTGATGATGGCCTACGCGTCGGCCACCAACGACGAGGCGATCACGGCGGAGACGGAGGTACGCAGGGTCGCCTCCGTGGGCGGGCTGTCGCCGTACAGCAGATGCGCGGTCCCGACGAGCATGGGGGCGAGGCTGTTGACCTCGGCGGCCGGCGCGATTCGACCTCGGCGCTGCTCGGCGGCCAGATAGTCCGCGATCATCTCGACCGCGTCGGTCAGGATCGGTACGCCCGCGGGCCAGGTCTCACGCAACCGCGCTCGCAGCACGGCCCGAAAGGTGATCAGCGGGAGGATCGCCATCGCCACCGACCCGAAGACGCTGCTCAGGGCCGAGGCGATGTTGTCGACCACGTCGCCCGTCCCGGCGACACCGAGAAGCTGTTCCGCCTGCGGCGCCATTCGCGCACGCCTGTCGAGGACGAACTCGGCCAAGAAGTCGTCGAAGTCGTCGAAGTGGCGGTGCAGCACGCCCTTGGCGACCCCGGCCTCGGTGGTGACCGCGCGGCTGGTGAGTGCGCTCGGACCCTCTCTCAGCAGGACCCTCTCCGCGGCAACGAACAGCTGCGAGCGTACGTCCTGCAGCGCCACTCCTGTCGGCACCGGCCAGCCCCTCTCTCGGCGGTCTCAGAGACTCGATCCTATGCGAATGGGCATCCGCCCACTATGGTGGGCACATGCCCACTTCATCGCAGGACTCGCCCCGGCAAGCCCACCACGAACGTCAGGTCGCGGAGTCGTTCGGCTCCGACGTCGAGCGTTACGACCGCGCGCGCCCCACCTATCCCGACGAACTGATGGCCCGGATCCGGACCATGGCGCCCGGCCCCGACGTGCTCGACGTCGGCTGCGGCACCGGCATCCAGGCCAGACAGCTGGAGGCCGCAGGCGCCCGCGTCCTCGGCATCGAACCGGACAGGCGAATGGCCGCGTACGCCCGTGGTCGCGGCCTCGACGTGGAGGAGTCGCGCTTCGAGGACTGGGAGGCCGCAGGGCGCACGTTCGACGCCGTCATCACCGCCCAGGCCTGGCACTGGGTCGACCCGGTGGCAGGCGCCGCGAAGGTGAAGACCGCGCTGCGGCCCGGAGGGCTCTTCGCGGCGTTCTGGCACGTGTTCGACGCCCCCGAGCCGATCGGAGCCGCCCTGATCGAGGCCGTACGTGACGTCGTCCCCGACCTGCCGTTCGATCCTGCGGCCCTGATGCGGGCCGACAAGGCGTACGAGAAGGGTGCGGTCACGACAGGCGAGCGTTTCGGCGAGGTCGGCGGGTTCGGCGAGCCGGAGCAGTGGCGCTTCCCGTGGGAACGCCACTACACCCGCGCGGAGTGGCTCGACTTCGTTCCGACCCAGGGATTCCTCACCCGCCTCACCGCCGAGCAGCGCACCCCGATCCTCGAAGCGGTCGGCGATGCGATCGACGATCTCGGCGGNGCCCGGACCTGGTCCGGCAGATCGTGCGCCTGCGGTGGCGCCACCGCCTCGGCCCGGTCCAGATCGCCGGCCGGCTCGCGATGCCGGCCTCGACCGTGCACGCCGTGCTGGTGCGCTGCCGGATCAACCGGCTCTCCCACATCGACCGGGCCACCGGCGAACCGATACGCCGCTACGAACACCCACACCCGGGATCGCTGATCCACGTCGATGTCACCAAGTTCGGCAACATCCCCGACGGGGGCGGTCACCGCTACGTCGGCCGCCAGCAGGGCGACCTCAACAAACGCGCCACCCCAGGGCTTCCGAAAGGTGCCGACTACCAGCCACGTACCGGCAAGGCGTTCGCGCACACCGTGATCGACGACCACTCACGCCTGGCCTACGTCGAGATCTGCGCCAACGAGAAGGCCGATACCGCCGTCGGGGTCCTACAACGAGCAGTGGCTTGGTTCGCCGAGCACGGCGTCATCGTCGAACGAGTTCTCTCCGACAACGGCAGCTGTTACCGCTCCTTCGCCTGGCGCGACGCCTGCGCCGAGCTCAACATCAAGCACAAGCGGACACGTCCGTACCGACCCCAGACCAACGGAAAGATCGAACGGTTTCACCGAACCCTGGGCGAGGGATGGGCCTACGCACGCTTTTACAACTCAGAAGCAGAACGTCGAGCAGCCCTCCCCGGCTGGCTCCACTTCTACAATCACCACCGAGCCCACAGCGCCATCGGAGGCCACCCACCAATCAGCCGACTGACCAACGTCCCTGGACATCACACCTAGGCCTCGCTGTGAGTCGTCGCGTGAGGTGTCGCATGTCCACCACATCGAAGCTGCTGCCGTTCCAGCCCCTGTCGATGACGACCGCCGAACTGGCCGCGGTCTCGTTCCTAGCCCGCTACTCCGGCCATACCCACGAGCTCTACTCCTACCAGCTGCGCCGCTGGTTCACGTGGTGCCAGACCAACGGGCTGGACCCACTGACCGGGATCCAACGTGCCCATGTCGAGCTCTACATCCGCAACCTGGGCGAGGCCGGTCTGATGGCGTCCTCGATCAACACGATGATGCACGGGGTCCGGGGCTTCTTCCGGTTCGCCCACATCGACGGACTGATCCCGGCCGACCCCGCCGTCTACGCACGGTTACCAAAGATGCACGCGGACGAATCCCGAACCCAAGGTCTCGACCGGCTCGAGCTGATCCGCTTCCTTCAGGTCGCCCAGACCATCACCGTCCACCACGGTGCCCTGGCCTACCTGTTGGGCATCAACGCGCTGCGTGCCTCCGAGGCAGCGGCGGTCCGGATCGAGGACTACGCCGAGACACTACGGGGCCACCGAGTGCTCCACCTGGTCGGCAAGGGCGACAAGCCCGCGACCATGCCGCTGACCGTCCCGGTCCTCCGAGTTCTGGAGGCTTGCCGAGGCGAACGGGAGACCGGTCGACTGATCCTGCGGCCGCTGTCGGGCAAGCCGATCGACCGACGCGATGCTTACCGGATGGTCACGCGGATCGCGAAGGCCGCTGGGATACCCCGGCACATCAGCCCGCACTCGTTACGGCACGCGGCGATCACAAACGCCCTCGACGCCGGCGTTCCGCTCCGTGACGCCCAGATCCTGGCCCGTCACGCAGACCCCAGGACCACCGAGCACTACGACCGCGCCCGCGGGAACCTCGACCGACACGGAGTCCACTTCCTCACCGCCTACGTCGCCGGCGTCTGACCGCTCAGCAGGGCACGTCAACTTCGCCCAGAATGGCGCGCCTCGAGCTTCCTGTGCTGCTTTCGCTATCTCGTCGAGTGCCCGAAGCCCACGAGTGACCTCGTCACACGACTGCCCGAGGCACCTCAAGCAACCAACCCAGCCGTCATCACCGACGTCGACTGGTCCGCTGACTGCCACCAACCCGACCAACGTGGTCGTCTTCAAAGGTGCCCCCGAACGCGCAACAGACGAATCGTTCTAGATGCGATGCGTTACAGCGTCGGTCGGAACAACTTCACCAGGCTAGCTCAGCTTCGGCATGCCGCCATGGGGCCGTAGAAACCTATGCCGAATCTGTCGGTAGTACCCGCTATAGTGATTGCGGGTCCGAACACAGGTTCGAACGATGCGGTGACGTCACGGTGACGGTCCGCAAGGGCAGGAGTGGCACGTGAACGTCTCAGACGCTTTCGCCAAGTACCAGTGGTACGTCGACGCAGACCCGGCTCAGGTTAAGGACGCGCGCGGGCGAGCGGCTTCCTTCAAGGGCGCGTTCAACACGCTCAGCGACGTGGACGAGGTCTTCATGTCTGGGTCGCTGGCCCGCAAGACGCACAAGGACCCGATCCACGACGTGGACGTCGTCATCATCTACAACGAAGTCGACCACCCCGGCTGGGGTGGCGCAGGCGACTCCTCCGAGGACGCCCTCAACTACACCCGCGAGAAGGTCAACGCCCTCCTCGGCGCAACGAACGGCACGTACGACCGATTGGTCCGCCTCGCACGCTGGCGCAACCACGCCGTCAAGTGCTTCATCGACGACCCCGACGACGAGGACGCGTTCACCGTCGACGCGATGCCCGCCCTCCGCAAGGACGGCTACCTGCTCATCCCCGAGTTCCTGTCCCGCAGGTGGGTCGCATGCGACCCCGAGCACCTGATTGACGAGGTCCAGAAGCGGCGCGAGCAGTGGGGCAACTACCCGGGCACGGTCCGCATGCTCAAGGACTGGGCATCGATCCAGACGGACGTCAACATCAAGTCTCTCGTCATGGAGGTCCTCGCACTCGACAACCTCCCGCTGGGCCGGACTCAGCCGGTCGCGGTGAAGGAGTTCTTCGTCAAGGCCGCTCACTACATCGAGAGCGGCTACGCGGTCGAAGACCCCGCCGGGTACTGCGGCCCCATTCAGACCGACCTCGATTACGACACGCTCGGCGACCGACTCCGGGCGGCAGCCGACAACGCGGCGCTCGCGGTGGTGAAGCAGAGCGTCGGTGATGACGCTGGCGCGATTCGTGCATGGCGCGACGTGTTCGGTGAAGGATTCCCGAGGCCGCCCTCGACTGTTCCGGCCCCGGCTGTCGTCCCGCCCGTCCTCCCGCGTCCAGTCAAGGACACTCCGCAGGGATGAGCAAGCCGGTCCTTCAGATTGAGTTGTGGAACGAAGCCGATCCCCAACTCGAAGAACGTGACAAGGCTGCCATCGCCGCCTTCGCGGCGGACCTCCAGTACGTGCCGCCCAATGTCGACGAAATGGTCGTCACCCACGGCTCGTGGGCAGGACGCCTACCAATATGGCCCTTCGACCGTCCCGCGCCGGAAGGGCTCGACGCGCTGGTACCCGGCGGTGCGCTTGTATCGCTCCATTACCCATCGGCCTATCCGATGGTGCCACCACGCGTGTACGTCCTCGACCCGGAGCCGACGATCCAGCAGTACACACAGCACGCATGGCACGTCGCGCCTGGCGGGTCCCTCTGCCTTCTGCAGACCGAGAACGACTGGACCCCGGAGACGACGCCCGTTGCCCTGCTCCTCAAGGCGTGCGGCTGGCGCATCGAGTTCGCGCTCATGGAAGCCGGGCTCATTGAGTCCATGACAACCAATGGCATCGTCAGCGACCCTTCCCGTGATCACCTCGTCACGGAGGCAGCGAATCTGTGAGTGCCGGATACCCGTGGGTCGCGCTCCCCGGCGAAGCGGTAGAGAAGATCCAGGGCGCTGAAGGGTCCAGCGGTCGGCTCCTGTTCCATGCCAACGAGTGGAACAACATGTACGTCGCCCAGAAGGTCGAGACCTCCAAGAATCTCTGGCTGCCGGTAACGGTCCCCACCGAGTACGCCGCGCTTCGCCATCAAGGCGGAACGGTCGCCGGGCGGTGGGTCCGGATGACCGGCAGCGACATCAACATCCAACACCGGGCCACCATCGCTCGCGGACGCGGCGTCGGTTTCGGATTCGACGACTTCAAGGAACTCGTGCCCGAAGTTCGCCAACCCAGCGGCACCGACAACGGCCTCCTCGTTACCCACGTCCCCGACATGCCGGAAGACTGGATCAGAGCAGGAGCCACCGAGTTCTCCGCGTGGCTCACCACCCGAGACTTCGTAACCCCGATGCCGGTCGCCGTAGAACCCGAGACGGGTCTCGCCCAACTCGACGGACACTGGCCCGTCGACGAGGTGCTCGACTTCAAGGTCGCAGTCGTTGGTGTCGGATCCATCGGCGGCGTCGTGGCCGACGCACTGGCCCGGTACGGCGTCGGAGAACTTCATCTCATCGACCCCGACCGGTTCCTGTGGCACAACATGATCCGCCATGTACTCGGCCCCGAGAGCGTCGGCATCATGAAGGTCGACGCAATGAAACAGCGCCTCAACGCACGCTGGCCGGACACCGACGTCCACCCGTACACCTACGACGTCGTCGATCAGGCACACCTCATGCGCTCCCTGTTCTCCAACGTTGACGTCATTGTGTGCGCCGCAGACGGCGTTGCCCCGCGACGAGTCGTCTCCCACCTCGCTCGCCGTGCAGGCAAGCCAGCCGTGCTCGCCTGCGTCCTCGACGACGGTGCAGTCGGCGAAATCGTGCGCCTTCAACCCGCGCCACGGCACGGATGCCTGATGTGCCTCCGCGCCCATCTCGCCGCCGGTGGAGGCATCGACGTCGAGGCGGCACAAGAACTCGACTACGGCACCGGCTCCGTCCATCGAGCCATGACAGCCGTGGGACCCGACCTCCACTTCGTCGGACAGCTCGCTGCCAAGGCCGCGATCTCCACACTTTTAGAAACCCACCTCGGTGACCACACCGCCCGGCTCCCCGGCGAACTTGCAACCATCGGCCTACGCCCCACCGGAGACCTCGCCGCACCGTTCGACCTCGCCCGGACCATCGACGTCGCATGGCATGACATCCCGCAACCCCGACCCGTCTGCCCAACATGCAATCCCGGCACATGAGGATCACCGTGGGCTGTCGGGCATGGGAAGCGATCCGCAGCGAGGTCGCGGCAGCACCGGACGGTCTCGAAACCGGCGGAATCCTCCTCGGGAAAGACACAAGCGACGGAGTGACAATCGGCGTCGCGGGAGATCCGGGCCCCAACGCCGTCCACGAACCCACCCGGTTCCTGCGCGACCTCAACCACGCCCAACGAATCGCAGCCGCAGGCTGGGAACACGATCAATCAGTCTGGGTCGGCGAATGGCACACCCACCCGCGAGCGGACCCCGTGCCCAGCGCAATCGACCTCGACTCTTACCTGCGCCACCTCACCGATGACGAACTCGGATTCGACCGACTCATCAGCATCATCGTCAGCCCCGGCCACGAGCCTCCTGTAGCCGCATGCTGGGTCGTCACCCGCGACGCCGCAACACTCACCCCGCTCACCATCGAAAGCGACCCCGCATGACCAGCACCTTCAACATCCGACAATCCCTTCTCGGCCACCAAGCACGCATCCTCGGCAACCACGAGGCCATCCGCGCGATGACCAACCACGGGACAACCGTCGGTGACCAGAGCGAGCAGGACTGGGTGGCAATCTTGCGCAACTTCCTGCCCGAGCGATATGAGGTCGGGCCGATCATCGCGGTGGATTCGAACGGCGCACAGAGTGAGCAGATCGACGTCGCACTCTTTGACCGTCAGTACTCACCCCTGTGGTTCGGGCACCAGGCGGCGACTCGGTTCGTTCCCGTGGAGGCCGTCTACGGCGTCTTCGAGGTGAAGCCGCACATCGACAAGGAATACATCGAATACGCCGCCAAGAAGGTCAGGTCTGTTCGGGCCCTCCACCGCACCTCAGCGCCGATCATCCACGCGGGCGGCAAGTTCCGGGCACTCGACCCCGAAGACCGACCGATCATCGGCGGCCTACTCGCGACCACCACCGGCTGGTCTACCCACGAAGGAGCAATTAAGGGCCTCGATGCCTACCTCCCCGCCTACGGCGACCCCGGTTTCCTCGATCTTGGGATCGCTTTGGACACGATCTCTTTCGACCACACACCTAACCCTGTCGAAGGCGAAGAAACGTCCACCGCCGAGAACCCGCCTCGGGAGTACCGCCACGACGGCAACCAACTCATCCATTTCGCCGCACGACTCTTCCGCATGCTGCAGTTGACCGGCACCGTTCTTGCCGTCGACATGACCGCCTACGAACGGCACATCAGCCCGGAAGGCTGATCACCCGAACAGTGGAGCCGGCCACCGCTGGACCACTCCACCGCGTACTACCCGTGATCATGAGCTGCGAATAACGGTCGATGACCTCTGCTGTGGCTACTCCCGGTCACCATCCGCATGCCCCGCGTCTAGCGACTGATGCTTCTCGTCTGCAACGGGCCGACCGACAGCAGGCGCCCCGTCCCGGAATGGCCACTGCACAACGAACCGTCCACCAAGCATGAAGATCCAGTGCAGTTCGCCGGATTCTTTGGTTTGCGTCAAGAGGATCGGTGGAGCGTCCGGTGCCTCGATCCAACCGACAGCCGGCTCGAAGCCCAAAGCCAGCTGAGCGCGATTGAGTCCATCGGTATCCCGATCGCGTGCCGCCAAGAGAACGGCTCGAATCTCGTCCGCCTCGGCTGTCCTCGGGATCTCCCGGTTCGTCAGGCAAGCAGCGAGGTACGCGTGCTTCAACAGCGTTGCGTGGACGAGCGCCATGTCGAGGGGCTGCACAATTACTCTGCTCGCCCCGGAGCCCATGATCTCGTCGAACCCGGTCGCGGCACTCCGGATAAACATCCCATTCGGTCGACCGTCGGAAGACCGGAAAGCAACCTTGGCTGCGCGCTTGCCCGGAACTGACCCATCCGATGCTTCGGCGTGAGCTGTCGTCTCGAGATCGATGAAACTCCGTAGCTTGTCCTCCGCAGGGCCGAAGTCGTTGTTGCACTTCTGGCATGTCCAGGTCATCACCCTGCCCCCAAGCGACTCCGGAGGCACGTGCTCCGCCACATCCGGGTCCGGTTCCAAGCAGATCGGACACGCCCGAAAGCAATAGCGCGGAACCATCAGCACATCGATGCGCCCGGTCTCCTTGGAGACGTACTTGCTGTACGCCAGTTCCTCACCCTGGTGATCGAAACTGAACTCAGTCCGTACCGGCGGTTTGCGCTTCCTGGACACCCCCCGAATTTACTGTCGTGATCGCTCACGGCCGAACGCATTTAGCCGACCTCCGGCCAACCGCGAGTCTTCGAGTCCTGATCTCCCAGTGTGAACCGATGTGAGTTCAGACCCGTGTCATTCCGCCGCGAACCGGCCGTTAACCGCAAAGGTGTTGAGATGTGGCTGGGCGTGTGTGATTCGAGTTCACGTCGTGCGAATCAGTTCGGTTCCACGATCTCGGGGAGCTTCGCAGGCTGGGCCATCATCTTCGCGTACTCCCTTGCCGCGGCCAGACGCATCCGGTCGTGCGCCCGGACGTTTGACGCCCCTTCGAGCCGGTTCACGTCGGTCACATTGTTGTCGGAAAGGTCGATCTGCGCCGGAAACCCGTCAGGGAGGTCGAGGCCTGTGACGAGCCGAGGTACTGCCACGTCAGCGACATAGCCGAACAGCTTATTGAGCTCATGTCCAGGGCTGACCCAAGGCCCACCATCGGGCCGCTGGACGCACAGCGCCGGCATCGTGACCACCTCGAAGTACGTCCCGACAGGTCCACGGTCAACAACATCGCCAACTTGTACGTGCTTCATTTCGACCGGCTGCGGCGGCTCGTCGTCGCGCCGGGTGATAGTCCGTCCGCTCGCAAGCCGAATAGCTCGATGCTTGTCGTCGTTGGAGTAACGCTGCAACAGGATCAGCGGATGCATGTCCGGCGCCCCGTCCCCCAGCAACATCCCACCAAGACCGCTGGGAACTGCCGACACGGTCCGCGGATCGTTGAACGGCTGCAGCGCCTGGATCCGGTCGCCGAGCGGGTGGCCCGGGGCCAACTGCGGATACTTCTTCTGAAGGCGCCTCGCCTTCCCCAGATACGAAGCTTCGTCGTAATGAATGGGGAACGCGACCTGCGTCGCCTCCTTGGGCGTGAACGGCTGCCCGTGCGCCTGCTCGGCAAGCCGATACACCACGTTGTCGATGACAGCGCGCAGATGATTGATGATCTCACTGAAGAGCATCCCAGCGATCGGAGGAACAGTCCTGATCCGCCGAATCTCTAGAGCGACAAAGCCGGGCTCCCGCTCGACCTGCACGACGTCAAGTGGACCCTCGCCGTTCTCGCCCCGAGACCAGGACAAGCACACGTCGCCTAGTTCGCCGGCAAGTGCGTCCGCGCGGCCAAGCCGAAGCGCCACGGGCAACAACGTTTCGGGTAGCCAACTGAGGTTCGAAGGCGTCGTCACGTCGAGATCGTAGACGCCTGGCTCCACAGACGCCTAATGGGTTTCGATGTGGCGCCACGAGCACTGACGGCGACATCCTTGCCACCGATGTAACCGCAGGAGCTAGTCCTTTAGATTTTCGGTCGCCTTCGCGATGAGGGCCGTCCGGACCTCCTTGAACTTATCGATCTTCCCAATCAGCTCCTCGTACTTGGCTAACGTTGCTGTCCGTTCCGCCTCCTGAATGGCGGCTTGCACGGAGGTCGCCGCGTTCTCTACATCCAAAGCGCCATCTCCTACCCACGCTGGCCCAACAATCGAAATCTCCAGCCGCAGCCTGTTCAGTTGAAGGAAGGCCTCGTTGTACTGCCTGGCGAGATCCAGCAGCATCGACCGATCCACAGCCTTGCTGCTGGCAGCGGCCGCGTAACACACGGCGATTCCGTTGCCAGCTGTCGACAGCACCTCGGCGCTGTGAATGAAGTCGAGGACGCGTTCCTGCTCTGCATCCTTCGTTCGCCGTTTAGCGTCAGCCTTCGACTTGAAGTAGGAGGTGATCTCATTTAGGGCCCAGCCGACTGCCACGCCGATCACCGCTGCGAAAAGCGCCAGGGTCGCCAGGAGGGATCCGTCATGTGCCTTGTTTGTTGTTGCCCCCTCCGCGGGCTGCGACGGCGCAGTCGTAGCGGTCGCGAGGGCAGGCTCCGGCGACGTCGCAGTTGTGGCAGACGGCGTCGGCGTTGGTATCGGTGTCGGCTTGAGCACACCCGCAAGGTATCGGCTTCGTCGAAACAAGGGATGGCGACACGGCATTGCAATTCGCACCGCTCGTCAGGCTGACGCGGCGGATCACGATCCCTTTGCCCAACAAGCAGTTGGGCACTTCATTCTGTCCATTTCAACGCGCACCCGGGTCGTCGGCGCGCCCGGCCCGCGTACTGCGTCTTTCCGCCGCGTTTGCGCGAGGACTACGAGTTCGGCCGGCGCGCCGGCGAAGTCATCTCTCCGGACAGAACGCGAGGGCATGAGGAACCCGATCACCCATATGCATGCGGTCGGCAAGCGCAACCATGTCGGCGCGCTCGTCCTCCGTCAGTGGCCGTTCATCCTCCGAGAGCACGTCGGCCAACTGTTCGAGGGCGAGACCGAGTTCGTTCGCGTCCACCAACTCTGCGATCAGCGTGATGTCCTCGCTAGAAAGCCGGTCAGCCAGCCGGATCAAGAGGCCGCGCAGCCGCCCGGCGATCTCCTCGTAGTACGCGCGATCCACCAGCGCATCCTGTCAGATCCGCCGTCGCGAAGGAGTGAGCAGACAACGTCACGCCGCCGCGAGTCTGCGACAACTCCGACGTCCTCTCATGCCGATGTGCGGATAGACGGCGCACACTTCCGGTCATGCACCTTTCGTCAGTTTCCGACGCCAGCGCCACGATTGAGTTGTCTCGGGCCGAGGTGCTTGCGCTGAGCAATCTGCTCCTGCATGCGCAGAACCTGCCCCTTGAACTCCGTGGCCCTGGAGAGATCTTCGTGAGCCTTTCGGAGGCGTTCGACGGACTTCGTGACCGGATGACAGCATGACCTATGCCGCTGATCGCGCACGGACCTGCCGATCAGCGGTAGGCCGAGTTACGTAGCAGCGATGTGGTCCCGCACCACAGCGCGCATCTCCTGCTCGACGGCATCGCGCTCCGCTGGCGTCAGCAGCTGATCGCGCTGATCCAGCAGGGTGACCAGGACGCGGTCTAGCGGACCTTAGTCATCCCACGCCGGAATCCGCACGTAGAACGGTCCCTCGAAGGAGTGGATCGGCAGGTCCCAATAGCCGGACGCCCGCAGTAGGACCCGGTACTCCGACTCTTCGTCCTAGGTGACCGGCACGTCGATGCGATGCTCAGTGAGCATCGCCCGCACGAGCGGCTCAGCCTCGCTGCCCGGGCTGTTGCAGCTCAGCGCGGCGACAGATGAAGGCGACCGCCACGCGATTCAGGCGAGCGTCGAGGTCGGGTGGAAGGCTCTCGGGTTACGACCCGTGATCCTCTCACCCAAAGCGCACTCACATCCCGCCATCCGAGCGATTCTGGACCTGCGTCTATCCGCCGCCAGTGGGGCGCACCAACTGTGTCGAGGCTTGAGGCGGTGGTGGACGGAAGTGCGAGTGGCCGACGCTGCACCGATCGACTGGAGCGCTGCGGACACCGGATAGCGACAGGCTGCGGACGCGACGAGCCTGAGACACATGGCCCTTTCAGTACTGCTTCCCACATCCACCAGTCCCAGATCGTCACCTCCGATGCGATGCGTCGGACGATGACTCGTCTGCTCGGGCGTCGTCGTGGTGACAGCCCTCGGCGCCGACGCGACACCGGCCGAGGCACGTCAGGCACACTGCAGGAGTGTCCGACCCTCTGCGCAGTCTGCTCGCCGCGCCGCCCGATCTCCCGGTCACCGCCGGCTTGGCCGCTCTCGACCAGGCGCTTCGTGCCCGCGGAGTCGCGGTGGTCCACGCACCGCCGGGCACCGGCAAGACCACCTTGGTCCCGCCCGCGGTCGCCGAGGTTGTCGCCGGACGGGTCGTCGTCACGCAGCCCAGCCGCATCGCAGCCCGTGCTGCTGCCCGTCGGCTGGCGCACCTGCTGGGCGAACCGGTTGGCGAGACGGTCGGATACTCCGTGCGCGGAGACCGACGCACCAGTCGACGTACACGTGTCGAGATCGTCACGACCGGCCTGCTGCTCCGGCGGATCCAGCACGATCCCGAGCTGGTCGGCGTCGGGGCCGTCGTGCTCGACGAAGTGCACGAGCGCCACCTCGACGCCGACCTGACCTTGGCGCTGCTCATCGACGTCCGGGCCCACCTGCGTGAGGACCTGTCCCTGGTGGCGATGTCGGCCACCATCGAGGCCGAACGGACCGCCGCCCTGCTCGGTGGGGTCGACACCGCTCCGGTGATCCGGGTCCTGGGTGCTCTGCACCCGGTCCAAGCGGTCTGGTGCCCGCTGCCTGCGGGGGTGCGCCGCACCGACGACCGGGGCATCACCCCGGCCTTCCACGACCATGTCGCAGCGACCGTACGTCGTGCGCTCGTCGAGCACGAGGGTGACGTCCTGGTCTTCGTGCCGGGTGTCGCGGAGGTCGAGGCGACCGTACGCCGCCTTGCCGACGTGGACGCGTCCGTCCACGCCCTGCATGGACGTCTGTCCGGCGCCGAGCAGGATCGTGCGCTCAGCGAAGGCGCGCGTCGACGAGTGATCGTCTCGACCGCGGTCGCCGAGTCGTCGCTGACCGTACCTGGGGTACGTGTCGTGGTGGATGCCGGATTCTCGCGCGAGCCACGCACTGACCACCGTCGCGGACTGGCTTCTCTGGTCACCGTCGCGGTGAGCCGGGCAGCGGCCGAGCAGCGGGCGGGTCGGGCCGGACGGCTGGGGCCGGGCGCCGTGCTGCGTTGTTGGTCCGAGGCGGAGCACGCGCATCTGGCCGCTCACCCGGAGCCCGAGATCGCGACCGCCGACCTGACGGCCTTCGCCCTGGAGGTGGCGTGCTGGGGCAGTGACGACGTGCACGACCTGGCGCTCCTCGACCAGCCACCGGCGCATGCGATGTCGGCAGCCAAGGAGGTGCTGGTGGATCTGGGGGCGATGACCGAGGAAGGGAGAGCCACTTCGCGGGGCCGGGTGATCGCTGGCGTACCGGCCGATCCCAGGCTGGCGCGTGCCCTCATCGACGGGGCTGGTCTCGTCGGGGCCAGGCGGGCCTCAGAGGTGGTCGCGATGTTGAGCGAGGACGTGCGCGCTCCCGGCGGCGACCTGGTTGCTGCGCTCCGGTCGCTCCGTGGCAACCAGCGTGCGGGCTCGTGGCGCAGCCAGGCCACCCGCCTGGAGAAGATCGTCGAGAAGCAGGGTCCCACAGGCGGCCGGAGCAGCGCGTCGGACCATTCCCAAGCAGCCCGAGCACTCACCGATGACGTGGCGGCGGGGCTGGTGGTGGCCCTGGCGCATCCGGACCGGATTGCGCGCAAGCGTTCGAGCTCCGCGAGCTACCTGATGGCGTCCGGGACGGGCGCGGCGCTCGATCCGCGTGCTTCGGGGCCCTTGGACGGGCTGGAGTGGCTCGCGGTCGGGGACGCGGAGCGGCGGCCCGGGCAACGTGAAGCCCGGATCCGAGCGGCGGCCCCGCTCACCGAGGACCTCGCGCTGGAGGCGGCCGGATCCCTGTGGACCGAGGTGGACGAGGTCACCTGGACCGGAGGGCGGGTGCTGGCTCGCCGACGTACGCTGCTGGGCGCGATCGAGCTCCGCTCCGTCCCGCTCAGCGATCCACCGGCCCACGCCGTGACCGAAGCGATCCGAGAGGCGGTGGCGAGCGAGGGAA
The DNA here is from genome assembly GCF_042788075.1 of Nocardioides sp. YIM B13467. Taxonomy (NCBI): domain Bacteria; kingdom Bacillati; phylum Actinomycetota; class Actinomycetes; order Propionibacteriales; family Nocardioidaceae; genus Nocardioides; species Nocardioides sp. YIM B13467. Next base: position 2,039,171 of record NZ_JBHZPJ010000046.1, on the reverse strand, counting down.
TCGCTCTCTTCGCGTGGTCGGAGGCGGCCACGGCGCTGCGCGCCCGCCTCGACTTCCTGCACCGTGCGCTCGGTGACCCGTGGCCCGATGTGAGCAACGTGGCACTGACGCAGAACCTCCAGTCGTGGCTCGGGCCCCAGCTGGCGCGGGTTCGCTCGGCCCAGGATCTTCGTCGCGTCGACGTGGCTGCCGCGCTGCGGGCGATGGTGCCGTGGCCGCAGGCAGGCAGGCTCGACGATCTGGCTCCCGAGCGAGTGCAGGTCCCCAGTGGGTCGAGCGTGCGGATCGACTACTCCGCCGAACAACCGGTGCTCGCTGTGCGAATCCAAGAGGTCTTCGGCTGGACCGCAGCGCCGGTCCTCGCGGGCGGCCAGGTCCCGCTCCTGCTGCATCTGCTCTCCCCCGCGCGACGCCCAGCAGCCGTCACCGCAGACCTGGAGTCCTTCTGGGACAACGGCTACCCCGGCGTACGTGCTGATTTGCGCGGGCGCTATCCCAAGCACGCCTGGCCGGAGGATCCCCGCAGCGCACCAGCCACCGCGCGTACGAACAATCCCCGCCGCGGAAGATGAGCGGCGGGTCGACTCTCCTGGAGGATAGCGTCTGGGTGTGGCCAGTCCTCGCCGATCCAGTGCTCGTCGCCGCGGCGGGCGTCCGCGCCGGAGCGGGACGCGACAACCGAAGCGGCCGTTGCCGGCCGTCGGCCCGGGCGAGCGGCTGTGGGTGCTCGACATCCCGTACGGCACCCAGGTCGAGGGCGCCACGTGGCACCCGGGAGTCAAGACCCACCTGTACGTCGGGCACGCTGTGCCGGCGCACCTCGCGCCCTACGCTCCGGGTCCGTACACGCTCGGTCGGTTCATCGAGAGCACCCTCAATCCCGACCTTCCGACGCAGAGCCTCGAGCCGACCGACGCGCTCGAGCCGCGGCAGATCCAGTACGAGGCTGCCGACGCTATCGCGGCGCGCGCTGCGGCGGGCGGGCGGCAGTTCCTGCTGGCCGATGAGCCCGGCGTGGGCAAGACGATCTCCGCGGTCCTCGGGGCGACAGCGGTGAGCGACCTCCGCGGTGCGCGACGGGTGCTGGTCGTCGCCGACCGTCCCGCCGCGATCACGATCGGCCACTGGTGCCGCACGATCGCGGCGCTGGGCGACGGCGGTCTCGAATGGGTCGTGATCACCTGGGACCGCCTGGAGAAGGTCAAGGATCACGCGTGGGACGTGATCATCGCGGACGAGGCCCACGCGCTGCGACGTACGTCGACGAAGCGGTGGAAGCTCTGGGCGCGGATCTCGGGCCACGGGCGGCCGCACGACAAGGCACCCTTCGTCATCGCGACGACCGCGACGCCCGGACACACGCCGCTCGACCTGCCATATCTTGCCCCGGCCTATGCGCAGGTCCTCGGCGAGCCGATGCAGGAGTGGACCTCGGCGACCCAGCCCGGCGCCACGTTCGCCACCGCGCTCGAGCGCAACGGCGTCGGGGTCGAGCGCGGACGCTACGGCGCAACGTGGACCGCCGACCCGGCGCGGCGCGCCGCGGACCTCAAGCTGGTACGCGGCTGGCTCGAGGACGAGCGGCCGCCCGCGATGCTGCACCGCGCGGCACCGTGGGGGCCGGTGCCGATCTCCGGCATGCCGGTGGCACTCACCCCGTCGGAGCGGACGGCGTACGAGGCCGAATGGGGAGAGTTCTGCCGCGAGATGGACATCGCCCGGCGTGGCCGCAATGTCGCGAAAGGGCGGGCAGCGCTGCTGCGCTTCCGGCAGAAGGCCGGGCTGATACGCGTCGACTCCACGGTCGCCTGGATCGTCCAGCAGGTCGAAGCCGAGCGACAGGTGGCGTGCTCGGTCGAGTTCGTCGCGACCGCCGCCGACCCGATCGCCGACCGGCTGCGTGACTCCGGCCTCGAAGTAGCCACGATCTACGGCCGCGACCGGTTCGACGCAGAGGCCGAGCGGCTCCGGTTCCAGACCGGGCTGGCGAAGGTCTGCGTCTTCACCACGGTCGCCTCGATCAGCCTGCACGCCGGCGAAACCCTCGCCGACGGTCGCCGGGCCAGCAGCGAGCCGCGGGTCGGCGTCTTCCACCAGGCCCGCTTCTCGGGTATCGCGGGACGGCAGGTGACCGGCCGCACCCACCGCGACCACCAGCTCTCGCCGTGGCACATCGCGTACGCCGAGGGCACCGTCGAGGAGCAGGTCGGCAGGGTGATGGTCGAGCGGATCGCTGCGGCCTCTGCCACGGTGGGAAGCGACACCACCGGCCTCACCGCCCTCGCCCAGCTCCTCGGCGCCGACTGGCTTCCCTCCACCACCCTGACCGAGGACGGCGCCTGACCTCTCGGCTCATGCAAGGCACACCGGCACCGTGGAGAAACCCATGCAGAGGTGGCGCGGCATTCCGCCGCGAGCGCGCTACATCGCCGCGCTGGGTCACTCGCCGAAGGGGCGGGCTGTCGAGGTCTCCCTTTCCTATGGCGTCGTCGTGGCGAGGAGGCGTCGCGCACGACGACCCAGATCGCTCAGATCCACCCGACCCTCCTCAGCCGCGGCCGCCAGACGCGCGGCGAGGTCCATTGCCTCGTCGAGCTCGGGTGCGGTGACCGCGGACTCCTGGCCCATATCGCGAAGGATTGTGATCTCGGTCCTGGACGCGATCAAGGGGTCGGTGACCCCGTCGATCCAGACTCGAGTGCGGCGGCCATCGCCGCGTTCCTCCCCGGTGATGCGCTCCAGGGCGAAGATACGGTCGGCGCGCGCGAACTTTCCGAAACCCAATGCCACCATCCGGGAGTCCGATGCCATGTAGTCATCTTGCCATTACGCATCGGACTTTGACTTGGCGTGCAACCCCGGCTGACAGAAAGGGTCCCGCGTCATACCGCCGCGTCTGCACCGAAGCCCTGGGCTGCGAGGGACCCATCAGACCCGCCCGACCTGGGCATGCGGCCGGCGAGTGGCACGATGGGAGGGTGGTCGTGCTGTGCCTGACCGGGGACGTGATGACGGGCCGGGGTGTGGACCAGATTCTGCCCGCGGCGGGTGACCCACGTCTGTGGGAGCGGTACGTCGCCAGCGCCCAGAACTACGTCGCGCTTGCCGAGGCAGCGTCAGGAACCATCCCCAAACCGGTGGATTACTCGTGGCCGTGGGGCGACGCCTTGCAGGTCCTCGACGAATTCGCACCGGATCTGCGCATCGTCAACCTGGAGACCAGCGTCACGAGCAGCGACGACGTCCAGCCCGCCAAGGCGGTGACGTACCGGATGCACCCAGGCAACGTCCGCTGCCTGACCGCTGCTCGGCTCGATGCCTGCGCGCTCGCCAACAACCACGTGCTGGACTTCGGCGTCGGCGGACTCGAGGAGACACTCGACGTACTCACGCGCGAGCGCCTTGCACCGGTGGGCGCGGGACGCGGTGCGCAGCAGGCATGGCGCCCAGTTGCGCTCACCGCCGGTGGCCATCGGGTCCTGGTCTGGTCGGCGGGGTCGGCCTCCAGCGGCATACCGCGAAGCTGGGCGGCAGGACCGGAACGCCCTGGCGTGGCCTTCCTCAGCGAGGCCTCCGACGCTGACGCCGACGCGCTCTGCGAGCGCGTGCGGCGGGCGAAGCAGCCGGGAGACATTGCAGTCGTGTCGGTGCACTGGGGATCGAACTGGGGGTACGACGTGCCGCGGGCGCAGGTCCGCTTCGCCCATCGGCTCATCGACAGCGGGGTGGACGTGGTCCATGGGCATTCCTCACACCACCCGCGCCCGGTCGAGGTCTATCGGGACCGGCTCGTGCTCTACGGCTGCGGCGACTTGATCAACGACTACGAGGGAATCCCGGGCGAGGAACGGTTCCGGGGGGACCTGCGGCTGTTGTACGTTGCCATGCTCGATCCGGTCGGAGGGCTCGACCAGTTACGGATGGTGCCCCTGCAGTCGCGGCAGATGCGCTTGCGGCGCGCCGCGGTGGAGGACGCCAGGTGGCTGCACCGGGTTCTGCGCAAGGCCAGCCGTGGCCTCGGCTCACAGATCGATCTCGCGCCGGACGCCAGCCTGCTACTACGCCGGTAACGCCCAATCCCGCCAGGAACTCTCCGATCCCGGTGGTGCCTGCTGCCCGTTCCCCGTCATCGGCAGCGATCAAGCTTCCGCGTCGTCTTCTTCCTGAGTGCCGAAGGTTGACCGCGCCAGCGCGTCGGCGCATCCTCGGAGTAGGAGGTTGCGATGAAGCACTCACGCATTCCCGATGGCATCCCGATTCTGTCGCGTGGCCGGCATCGAACGCCACGACGCGGCGCATGCTTCATGGAGCTCGCCTCGGTGCTCGCCGGTGAGCGGTGGAGCGATCATCCCTCCTGCACTCATCCCTTGCTCGCGTATCTGGCAAGGCTGGTGAACGATCACACCAGCGACGACGGACGCCAGCGGCTGGCGCCACTCATCCCCTCGGTCGTGTGCCGGCGTGGGAACGACCGGACGTGGCTCGCGGTCGCGGTCGCGGTAGCGGCGCAGACCATCCTCGACGTCCCCGAAGCGAAGCAGCGTGCGCTGGCAGCTGGCCTGCTTCAAGCTGAGCGCTTGTGCGCGGATGCCGAACCCGATCTGGCGGCGACCCGGCGGGAGGCCCAGCACGCGCTCGGCATGGTTCCTGGCGCGGTCGCCTGGGTCGATCGACTCGGGATCCGAGGCCGGATCGACGAAAACACCTTCGCCAAGCGTTGCGCGCCGACGATGGTCCGGTGCGCCGTCGACGGGGTCGTGGCGAACGCCAGCGCCGACTGCGACGGACGGCTAGGCGCTTTGCTTGAGGCCGGCATCGCGGCATGTCCCGCGCCTGACACGGAGATCGCCGCACCGCTTTCACAGGTGTTCGCCTGGTGCTCGTCTGGCCATCCCTGACGGGTGACAGCCGCACACCTTCGCCATGCGCACTCGCCCTCGGCCCTCTGCGGGGACCCTTTTGATGGGACGATCAGAACAGGAGGTCTGAGATCCCACGTCAGATCATCACGACATCAAACGCACCGAGCTCGCCGCTCTTCAGCCAGGGAGTCAAGGCCGGCTCCCAGGTGTTCATCTCGGGAACCACCGGTATCGACCCGAGCACCGGTCGCATGACCGGCGACAGCATCCAGGCCCAGACCCGCCAGGCGCTGGCAAACTGCGAGGCCATCTTGCGAGAGGCCGGCGCGACCCTCGATGACGTCGTCGAGGTAGGCGTGCTGCTCACTGACCCGGATGACTTCGCCGGTATGAACGAGGAATACGCCCACTGGTTCCCCGTCGATCCGCCCACCCGCTACGCCGCCAAACTAGGAGCCGAGATACCAGGACTGCTCGTCTCGATTCGCATGACGGCATTCCTTGCCTGACCGTCAGATCCATGGTTGATCCACGTCCTGCGTCAGGTCTGGGCCTGCGTCACTTCGCCGCCTGTCGGCGAGTTCGATGCGCCGGCTCCCATCGATGGGCGGGCGCGTTGCCTCGAGGTGGCAAGTCGGCTGAGCGCTAGGAGTAGCGGTGGCTCTTTGCCGCGTGGCCTTGCTCGCGTGTGCAGGTGCGTCCATTCATCGAACGGTGGCCACACAGCGCCTCGGCGGGCGAAGGCGGAGCAGCCGTCTTGACGGCCTGGGCCTTCGCAGGTCGAACCGCCGATCTGGTCGGCGTCGAGTCGGCGGTCGACGCATCTTGCCTTTCGCGATACCGGGCCTCGCGCATCGCCCGCATTGCGGCGTCCTTGCTCATTGTGTAATCACCTGACGAACTCTAGGCGTGCGTACCGACAGTTTCGTTCAGGCGCGGCGCCGACAACCGCCGCCGCTCCCCATCCCTATGGGGCCGAGAACCGCGGAGCTTGGCTATGGCGTCCCCGCGCCCAGAGGAGTAGACAGGGAACTACCGGCGGTGCCGGTCGGGCACTGCCCTGTCCTAGAAAGGAGCGGGCCGTGTACGCACGTTCCAGTACGTTCCACGGGAGTCCCGGCAACATCGACGCGGGCATAGCATTCGTCAAGGACGAGGTCGGGCCCATGCTCGACAGCATCGAGGGCTGTCGCGGCCTCTCGATGCTGGTCGACCGCGAGACCGGGCAGTGCATCGCAACAAGTTCGTGGGAAGACGAGGCGGCCATGCGCGCCAGCGATGAGCAGCTTCGCCCGGTACGCGATCGAGGGAAGGACATCCTCGGCGGATCCATGCAGATCGACGAGTGGGAGATCGTCGTCATGCACCGTAGTCATCACGGCGAGTGCGCCCGCGTCAGCTGGCTGCAGGGTGACCTCGACGCCATGGCCGAGACCTTCCGGGTAGGGATTCTTCCCCAGCTCGAGCAGACCGCTGGGTTCTGCAGCGCCAGCCTGCTGATGAACCGGTCGTCCGGCCTGGGTTGCGCCACCACGGCCTGGGAGTCCCGCGCCGCGATGGAGGCCAGCCGCTCGGCGGCCGACGACATGCGCAGCCGGGCCGCGAGCGACGCAGGCGGCGAGATCGTCGACGTGCACGAGTTCGACCTCGCGTACGCGCACCTGCATGTCCCCGAGATGGCCTGACGTCCACGTCTTCGCCGAGCCCGCACTGGCCGGGCTCGGCCATCGTGTCGGTGAATCCGCTGACGAGCCCCCGGTCTGGGAGGACACTGACCGTAAGGGAGTCCTTTGAAGCGAGGAGCCGAGGATGAGTCGCCAGATGACCATCACGATCCACGATCCTGATGTGGAGCGTCTCGATGAGCTCAGTTCGGTCTTGCGCCGGGAGCTGCTGGACCTCGGCGTCGATGATGTCGAACGCGCGAGCGCGGGCGAGGCGCCTGCTGGCACCCGTGGTATCGACGTCGCGGCGATCGGGGTTCTGCTCGTGGCCTTCCAGGAGTCACTGGTCGCCGTGACCGCCATCGTGGGGGCGATACGGGGATGGATGTCCTCTACTCGCGGGGCCAACGCGGTCGAGCTCACCATCGGCGACCAGACACTCAAGATCGACTCGGCGTCGCGGGAGCAGCAGGATCGACTCATCGATGAGTTCGTCGCAGCCCTGCACGGTTCAGGCGAGCCGGACCCACCTGCTTCCTCACCGGTGCCATGACCGCGGGTCGGCGCAGCGCACTGGTGGTGGCGAACGACACCTACGACGACCAGCGGCTGAGCAGGCTTCGCGCGCCCGCCACCGACGCCGAGCAACTGGCACGCGTGCTCCGGAACGCCGAGATCGGCGGCTTCGAGGTCGAGGTGTCACTCAACGAGCCGGAGCATGTGGTCCGGCGCAAGATCTCCAGCTTCTTCGATGACCGCGGGCCTGACGATCTCCTCCTGCTGCATCTCTCGTGCCACGGGGTGAAGGATGAGGACGGGAGGCTCTACTTCGCTACGCCGGACACCGAGGTCGACCACCTGGACGCCACGTCCCTGCCCGCCGACTATGTGAACAGGCAGATGACGAAGAGTCGTTCCCGGCGCATCGTGCTCCTCCTGGACTGCTGCTACAGCGGCGCGTTCGCGCGCGGGATGATGAATCGCGGCGATGCGCGCATGGACATCATGGAGCGTTTCGATGGCCGCGGGCGGATCGTGCTGACGGCGTCGAGCGCGATGGAGTACTCATTCGAGGGCGACCAGCTTGCCGGCCAGGGCAAGCCGTCGGTGTTCACCTCGGCTCTGGTCGAGGGCCTGGCCACCGGCGAGGCGGACCGGGATCGTGACGGGTTCGTGTCGGTCGATGAGTTGTACGACTTCGCCTTCGACCGGGTGCGGACCGTCACGCCGTCGCAGACTCCGGGCAAGTGGGTCTTCGACGTACAGGGGGACTTCTACATCGCCCGCAGCAACCGCCCACCTGAACCGGTGGACCTGTTGGCCGACTTGCGTGGCGCCATCTCGAGTCCGTTCACCAATGTGCGTCTCGGTGCAGTGGAGGAGCTGGCCGCGTTGCTGGACGACGCGGACTCCGCTCGCGCCGCCGCGGCTCGCATGGCGCTGGACGACATGGCTGAGCATGACGCACAGCGTGTCGTTCGAGGGTCGGCCGAACGAGCTCGTACGCCCGCCGAGGCCTCGCCCCAACCGTCACCGGCCGCCCCCGAGCAGCCGACACTCGTGCCGCCCCTACCAGACACACCCGCACCGGCGGCCGAAGCCGCTGTCGCGCGCGAGCCCGAGCACAGCCCGCGGCCGGTGGCAGCTACCGAGCCCCGGCCGCCCGCGTGGGTGCCGGCCGTCGCGTCAACAGCTGCCGTGGCGCTCCTGGCTGCGATTCCGTTGCCGTTGCTGGCCGAGGCCCCGTCGTCCTGGGACTCGTTCGCGGTCGTCACGCCGTTCGAGGCAGCGCTTGCCGCCCTTGCTCTCCTCCTCGCTGCGGTCCGGCTCCGCCGTCAGCAGCTGGCCACCGCCGACGCGGCAGGACTGTTCATCGTGGTCGGGGTCCTCATGGGCGCCGCCGGCATCGGACTGGTGAAGTTCTCCCTCGAGGAGATCGGCGCCATCGGAGTTGTTCTGAGTCTTCTTGTCGTGTGCGGCGGAGTGGGGGCTGTCGTGGCAGGCCGGGCGTGCTTGAGCGTGTCCTCGAGGGATCGCGACCTTGGTCCTGCCGACCCCGTCTGGCTCGTATCGGCCATGGCGGGCGCTGGACTGGCCATTCTCGCGCTGTTCATCCCCTACGACGGCTTCAGCTCGTTCTGGACCGAGGTCGAGGAGGGCGCAAGCGCCGAGTTCATCTTCGAGCCAGCGGCAGTGGTCGGATGCCTGGCCCTCGGCATGCTGTCTCTTTCCTCCCGGCGCCGGTTCGCCACCGCCGTCCTGATCTCTGCTGGTGTCCTCACCGCGGTCCATTACGTCGGTGTCGTCATAGCGGCCTGGCAGGCGATCGGCGAGGAAGGCGAGGTGCGTTCCGCCGGGTGGGTCGGCATTGCCGGGGGCCTGCTGACCGCCTTCGCCGCATGGCAGATCCAGCAGTCGCTGACACGAGGCGGCCCGGGGTCTGGCACAACCTGACCCGCTCAGGAGAGGCAGGTCAACATCGCCTAGATAGGGCATGACTCCGTATATGAGCAGCAGTTCCATGGGTTATGGCTTTCTTTCCTGCGTCTTTGGCCGACTTCGGCCACGGCTCCATGACTCTGGGCGACGGAACGAAAGCCCTGGGTAGCCGTCCGCTGATGGCCCTTCTTGTCGACTGGGACAGCAATCCCAGCAAGATCGCGAGTTTCCACGGACTCGGCTACTACGAGCAGTTGGCGTTCGGTAACCCAACGCCGCCGTTCTCGACGGCCGACCCGGTCAACCCGGCCAGCCTCACCGAGTACTTCCGGGAGAACAGCCTGGGCCGCTTCGGCTTCACCCGGGTTGGCCTGTTCGAAGTCACGATGGGATCGACGGTTCCGGACGGGGTGCCGTCCAAACGCTGCAGGCAGGTGCTGGAGACGTTTCCGCCTAACATGCTTGCCCAGCACAACGTCGACGCTGACGCCATGCTCGAGGAGAGCGAACTCAGCATCGTGATGGTGGAGAACTTCGCCGGCGCCTTGCCGGGCATCGCCTTCAACGAGGCCTTCACCCTGACCGGCAGCACCATCCCCTTCCTCCCTGACGGCATCCAGATTCGGATCCGATTGGCGGGAGGTGGCCCCCTGACACCCTTCTATCAATTGGCCCACGAAGCTTCCCACCTGTTGCGCACGATCGACATGTACAACATGGGCCAGCAGCCCAACAACGGCAACGTACTGATGACGCTGATGAGCTCCTTCTCCTTCACCAGCGACGATCAGGTCATCGTGCACCTCGACATGTGGCACAAGATGCAGCTCGGCTGGGCGGAACCACGCCGGTTCGCGCTCAAGAGCCAACGGTCCGAGGACGTGCGCGACGACACCGCCGACGGGGCCTTCATCCTCTGGGACGAGACCCGGCGGGACAGCGAGTACTTCCTGGTCGAGCGCCGCAGGTCCGGCGGGCCGGCCCGGCGTTACGACGCTGACTTCCCCGGTGACGGCGTCTGCGTCTGGCGAGTGCAGAAGTCGACCCCGAACGGACCCATCGTCCAGAACCTGCGCCCGCCGGACCTGCTGGCCGGCGTCCAGGGAGTCTGGCAGGTGGGCCAGGAGACCCCTCCCCTTGTGTGGTCCGACGGGACGACGACAAACGTGACCCTCAAGTTTGCCGCGGCTCCGGACGGCCGCGTGCGCGTCTCCTGGGGTGAGGCGCTGACCCACGCCAGCTCGGTGCGGCACTTGCGGCTGTTCCATGGAGGCAACGGCTCCGACGGCGTCGGTGGTCTCACCCGCCAAGGGGTCTTCTTCGGAGTGACGACCGAAGGCAACCTGGAGTGGAATCGCTACAACGGCCAGGGCGAGCAGGCCGGTGACCCGCTGGCCCTCCAGTCGTGGTCCCCCAACACCGGGAACCTGATCGGCCGCGGGTTCGCTCACCTGAAGCAGGTCGTCGGCGCCGGAGACGGGGTGATCTTGGTGGTCCACCCCGACGGGACGCTGCGCTGGTTCGGCTACGACGGCAACGGCGAGCCCGACATCACCGGCGCCGCGGGGTTCGTGCCGAACTCCGGCAACACCATCCGCAGCGGGTTCGAGAACGTGACCAAGATGTTCGTCGCGCCGCGCCTCGGCATCGGCCTCCAGGGGTTCAACATCTTCACCGTCGAGACCGACGGCTTCCTGCGCTGGTACCGATACACGGGCAACGGCGAGCACGACCCGGGCGGCACGATGGGCTGGCACCCCAACTCGGGACACATCGTCGGGCAGGGCTGGCAGGGCGTGCGCCTGGTGTACGCCTCGGCGAACGTGTTCTTCGTGGTCACCGAGGACAACCTGCTGCGCTGGTACTCCTACTCCGGCAACGGTGAGCAGGACCCGTCCGGCGTGCTGGGCTGGGCCCCGAACACCAGCAACCCGATCGGCCGCGGGTTCGGTGACATCGTGCACCTCTTCGGCGGAGTCACCAATCAGGGTGGCTTCGGGCACAGCATGTTCGCAGTCAACCGAGCCGGGGACCTCCGCTGGTTCCACTACCGAGGTCAGGGCGAACGGGACGAGACTGGCGCGAGCGGGTTCATCGCTCGCTCGGGAAACGTCATCGGCACCGGCTGGTGAGCGCAGCCCACGCTTTGCTAGCGGAAGACAGATCGAACGTGGTCAGGTAGCCCGCTGGCGGCCTGTATCGCGGATGTGATTGCCTGCGGATTGAGATTGTTCTGCGCGAGCGCTTGGAGCCCTCCCCCGACGTCTGCGAATCCTCCGAGTATTCCCGCCATCCCTCGGAGCCGGCGAGTGGTCAGGTCCGGGCCGAGCTCGAGAATGCCCGGCAGCTTGGTGAGCCAGTCGTTGGTGCGCAAGGCCACGGACAGAGCCGTGACGATCAGGTCTTCAACCTGCGCCGGCTCGATGTTGTGCCGGGCTTCACCGGCCACGACGTCCGCGACCATCCATTGCCGGCCGTTGCCGACGTCCACCGCGAGAAGGAGCCTTCGGCTGAGATCGCCCGACGTACTCGCTTCGAGCATTGCGTAGATGTCGGGCCAGTCTCTCCTCAGAATGCCGGCGAGGGCATCGCCGTAGTCACGTCCGGACAGCACGTGAAACAGGGACTCCGGAGCGCCATCGATACACGCCGACAACAGTTCGAAGTCCGTGCCGACGACCGGCATGCGGTTGATGCACCACCATGTGTCGATCGGTTGGCCTTGGCGATCGGAGTAGCGTCCGACGATCTCAGCGAACCAGGGAAATGAATGCAGGTTGATGTCGTCTTCGATGCGGGTCACGTCGCCCCGCGGCTTGTATGCGTCCAGCGCGACGAACTGGAACCGAGGCATGCCCGGCTCATCTGGAGACAACAAGATGGGATTGCATACGCGGTCGCGTTGGCTCACGTCGACCTCCGGAACGTTGAGGTGGTGGGACTCGTCGGGCCTGAATCCGACGCGCGCGTCTCGCGCGGCTGGGAGCGATCAGTCACCTGCGGCGCCGCATCCGTGAGACTGATCCTCGCCACCTCTTCGATCTCGACCGACTGGTCGCCACGGACCCGGTGGATCTTCACCACGACCTCGGTGGGTGAGGTCTCGAACTCGAGGAAGTGCTTGAAGAACGGCGGCTCGTCGAGGGAGTAGATCTCGGAGACGAACTTCTGGATCGGCCCGAACGGCGGGTTCAGGCCGGGGAAGGCGATCTGCGCCCGACGTCTGGTCCGCCAGCCGACGCCCTCGACCTTTGCAGGTTGGCTACCCATCTGCTCCTGCTCGGCCTCGATGATGGACGTCGCGTCCGCCTCGCTGATGAAGTCGTGGTGCGCCGGGTCGCCCTGGCGGTAGCGGGGACTCACCCACGCCTTGGGATCGGCGATCAGCGAGTAGGCGCCGAGGAACACCAGGTGGGCGAGGAGGACCGCGGCGCCGATCGCGACGACCGTGAAGAAGGCCGCGCCGACCGCCACGGCCGGCCACCACATCCTGAGCTCGTTCGCAACCTGGCCGGGCGCCGAGAAGCCCGGTACGTCGAGCAGGCCCGGAACCGCTGCCCCCAGCAGGAGCACCCCGAGGGCGAGGACGGCGACGACCAGCAGCGGCATGTACAGGCGCTCGTGCTCCCGTCGCATCCAGTCGACGACCAGCATGCCGATCGCGGTCACCACGATGAGCGCCGGCAGGGCGAAGGCGGCCCGCATCCACGCCGAGTCGACGGCTTCGGCGACCCACCACCAGAGCGCCAGCGTCACGGGCGGCGCAAGGAACGCGAGGGGCTGAACCAGCCAGCGCCGCCAGCGGATCCAGGCACGCGCCCGGCGTACGGGCTCATCGTGCAGGCGGCGGGTGAGGAAGTCCGGGGCCAGAACGGCCGCGAGCACCACCACCGCGATCGCCGCCAACGGCACAAGTCCGAGCAGGCCACTGAGGAACAGCACGGTCAGGCCCTCGCCGCTCATCACGCGCAGCATCTCGCCCGAGACGACGGCCGCCTGTGCGATCACGGCCCACACGACCGAGCGCTCGAGCCAGCGCGCGGCCCTCGCGCCGTTCACGGTGGTAACGATCCGCTGCCGCCACCCGATGATCGCCAGGACGGCGTAGAGGTCGACCGCGACGACGAGGACCCAGGACACCGTACGTCCGTCGTCCGAGCCTCCCGAGTCCAAGCCCATCGGCAACAGAGCCAGGACCACGAGAGCCGCCAGCACGCACGCGAACGCGACGTGATGCCAACCAGGCACCCGCTCGACGGGGCTCCACCATCTCGACCACCGCACGCACCAGGCGTTGAGGCAGATCCACAGGGTGCTCGCCCCGAACAGCACCAGCAGCGCTCCGGCCGCATCGGGCAGGTAGTGGTGCAGGAACAGCGTCGCCAGCACCCCGACGACCAGCGCTTCGAGACGCAGGAGCAGGCGGCGTACGAAGCGACTGCGTCCGGGACGTTGCGGCATCAGGTGCAGCAGCATCAGCACGGTCATCGCGGCGATGGCCGCACCCCCGGGACCGACTCGAACGAGCTGGTCCCCGAGCTGGAGCTGACGGCTCCACCCGGTCTCGGCGAGCCACCGGCCCAGGACCACTCCCCCGCCGAACATCACGACGGCCAGCAGCAGCCGCCAGATGCTGGGGACCAGCTGCTGGGCGAAGTACGCCAGCGACTCGGCCGATCCCGGGAAGAGCCTGGTCGGCCGGAATCGCAGGTTGGTTCGCGCATCCGAGGTGGCCGTCCGGATGGGATGGGTGGCGTGGGTGTACGCGCCGCCACCACCACTGACGATGTGCCACAGGCCGTCGCGCGAGCTGTCCGGCGTCGTCGGGTCGTACAGCTGGAAGTTGTGGGTGTCACCTCCCACCGTCGCGACGTAGCGGTGGTTCCTGTCGGCCACGACGTCGTAGACGGTCTCGCCGGGGCGTCCGTCCACCGCACCCTTCCGGCGCTCACCGTTGACGAACAGCGGCTTGCCGGTCATCAGGATCTTCGGCCTCTCGCCGCCCAGCGAGCTCAGCCAGTCGAACTGCGGGCCGTCGATGGTCCCGTCGATGCCGGTGTCGATGCACACCAGGTCCACGTGCTCGGTCTCGATGACGAAGTACGGCGCCGGCTGCAGCTCGGCCTCTGGTGCCGGCTCGCCATCCGGGGCCGGTTGCCCCCACCGCGCCGGCGCGGCTCTGCCGGCCGGTTCGCTGGGTGTGCGCCACATGACGCGGCCGAAGCGGTCCCGGATCAGCTGCCATCCTCCTAGCGGCTCGTCGAACGACGGCGTCAGGAGATCGCTGGGCCAGGTCGGCGGTGCGTCCGCCGGGTACAGGAACTGGTGGGCGAAGCCGTAGAGGCCGTCGTACCAGTCGTGATTGCCGGGCATCGCGTAGACCGGGACATTCTCCGGAAGCGAGAACTTGTCGCGTACGTCGAGGGGCGCCTTGAGGTCCGGCACCCGGTTCGACCGGTACGGCTTGTAGAAACCGTCCACGTAGTCGTTGACGTTGCCGGACGGGTAGATCACGTCGCTCAGGACGAGCACGAAGCCGGCTTGCTCCGCGGCGCGCGCCAGGGCGGGCGCGACCACGTACTGCGACGGGTCCTGCTCGCCGGTGTCGCCGATGACCAGGAACCTCGAGACCCCGGAGGCGGGGATCGTCAGGGGCTGGTCCTTCTTCGTCCAGTGCGCACGCAGGTTCTCGACGAGCCCCTGCGTACCGCGTCCCAAGACGTCGTTGACCGACTCGATGAGGGTGCGTGCGGCGATCCAGGAGAGGCTGTTCCACTTGGTCGGGTCGTTCTGCAAGTAGTCCCGCGTGCGAGCCCAGTCCTCGCTCCCGGTCTCGGAGTCATCGCCCTGAGCCACAGCCATAGCCATCTCCTCCGCAGGACGGACCTGGTCGCCCGCGCGACCGCATACAACAGGTCTAAGCAGATCCCCGCGCGGCGCTACGGTAGCGCGAGCCATCTCCTCAAGATGCGGTACGGCCCTATTCCTTCATGCGCTTGGTCTCGTACGCCCACATCGCCACCTCGACGCGGTTGCGGGCGCCGAGCTTGTTCATCAGCGCGGCGACATGGGTCTTCACCGTGCTCAGGGTGATGTTCAGCTCCTCGGCGATCTCCGCATTGGTGCGGCCGCGCGCGACGGTCAGCAGGACCTCCTCCTCGCGCTCGGTGAGCGGCTCGATCGGCTGGGCCGGCGGGGTGGCTCGCTCCAGGCCGGCCAGCGTGGTGAGGAGACGGCGGGTGATGTTGGGCGAGATGAGCGCGTCGCCGTTCGCAGCTGCGTGGATCGCCTGGACCAGCAGCTCGGTGCCGGCGTCCTTGAGCAGGAAGCCGCGGGCGCCGGCCTTGAGGGCGCCGTGGACGTACTCGTCGAGGTCGAAGGTCGTGATGACGACGATGGCGAGGGGGTCCTCGACGCCGGGGCCGGCGAGCTGGCGGGTGGCTTCGACGCCGTCTATGCCCGGCATCCGGATGTCGAAGAGGCAGACGTCGGGACGCAGCTCGCGGGCCATCGTCACTGCCTGATGACCATCGATCGCCTCGCCGACGACCTCGATCCCGGGCTGCGCGTTGAGGATCATCGTCAGGCCGGTGCGGACCAGGAGCTGGTCGTCGGCGACCACCACCCGGATGGTCCCCTGGCTGGTCACCGCGTCACCTCGCGCGGCAGGGTCGCCTCGACGGTCCAGCCACCGGCCGGGTCCGGCCCGGCCTGGCACACGCCGCCGAGCAGCTTGGCCCGCTCAGCCATCCCGAGCAGGCCGTAGCCCATGGTGGTCGCGGGGCGGGCTGCTTCTCCGTCGTCGTGCACACGCAACCGTACGACGCCGGCCTCGCCCCGGACTTCCACGCTGACCTTCGTGGGGTAGAGGGCGTGCCGGATCGCGTTGGTGACCGACTCCTGACAGATCCGGTACACCGACACCTCGACCGGCTGCGGCAGGTCGGCGAGATCGCCCACGCACCGCACCTCCACCAAAGGGCTCATCCGGGTCAGCTCGTCCAGATCGCCGATGCCCCGCTGCGGTGCGTAGTCAACCGGCACCGCGTCGGCCGCCTCGCCATCGCGGAGCACCCGGACCATCGTGCGCATCTCGGACAACGTACGCGACGCCTCGGCCTCGATCACCGCCAGCGCCTCGACGGCCGAGGCCGGGTCTATGGCCGCCACCGCCCGCCCCGCCTGCGCCTGGATGGCGATGGCGGAGACGTGGTGCGCGACGGTGTCGTGCAGCTCGCGGGCGAGCTCACCGCGCTCGAGCGTACGGACCTGCTGGACCTCGCGCTGGCGCGCCACCGCGCGGTAGCGCATCGCGGCCCCGAGGGCGAACGACGCGACCACCACCATGGCGCCGCCGATCAGGTCCCCGACGTTCTCGGTCGCAGCAAGTCCCAGAGTCACCGGTACGGCGACGATCGCTGTCCCGATCAGCGCCTCGCGTCCTGATGCCCAGCGGTACAAGGAGTAAGGCAACAGCAGGACGCAGGCCATGGTGTTGAGCCCCACCTCGCCGACGCCGTCGAGGATCGTCGGGATCTGCAGCACCATCGCGCCGCCACCGAAGCCGACCACGGTCGCCAGGAGTGGATGAGTACGCCGCCAGAGCAGGGCCGGGATCACCAGGAGCGCGACCACGGTGGCCAAGGGACGCCACGGTACGTCGGAGCGGAAGATCGCCTCGCCCACGGCCGAGACCAG
Source organism: Nocardioides sp. YIM B13467 (assembly GCF_042788075.1). Lineage (NCBI taxonomy): Bacteria > Bacillati > Actinomycetota > Actinomycetes > Propionibacteriales > Nocardioidaceae > Nocardioides > Nocardioides sp. YIM B13467. The sequence goes on along the minus strand of NZ_JBHZPJ010000046.1, from coordinate 2,022,508 downwards.
CAGGGCGCCGACCAGGGCCCAGTCCCACCACGCCCGAGCGGGCGGGTCCGGGGCACGGGGCTCGGCTAGGACTGAGCGGACGAAGGCGGTCACCACCTCTCGACCCTAGCGAGCGGACGGCCTCCTCGTACGGGGCACAAGCACGATCCTCACCTCGTACTTTCGGCCGAGGAGCCCACTGCTCCTTGGCCCGATGTGGATCGTTCGTCGTCGGGCCACGGTGGAGGCATGACCAATCTCCTCTACCGGCTCGGCCGGTCCGCCGCGACCCGTCCCTGGACCGCCATCGGCGCCTGGGTCGTTCTCGCGCTCGTCGTCATCGCCTCCTCCGCTGCCTTCGGGCGAGAGCTCGAGGAGAGCTTCGAGGCACCCGGCCTCGACTCCTACCAAGCCGCGGAGCTGCTCTCCGAGGCCCAGGCCGACGAGGGCGGGATCAGCGCCCACGTCGTGCTCGAAGCGCCAAACGCTTCGACGCAGGTGGCGCCCGTGGAGGCGGCCCTCGCGGAGCTCCCGGGTGTGCTGGGTACGACGAGCAGCGTCTCGCCGGACGGTGACATCGCGCTCGTACGGGTGCAGTACCCGGCGGTCGAGCACCTCGAAGCCTCCGACCTGGACAACCTCAAGGACGCCGTCGCCGACCTGCGTGAGGGGTCGTCGCTGACGCTGGAGACCGGCGGCGACCTGTTCTTCGCGTTCGAGGAGGCACCCACCGGGCTCGGCGAGGTCGCGGGGATCATCGTCGCGATGATCGTCCTGCTGATCGCCTTCGGCTCCTTCGTCGCGATGGGGCTGCCGATCGGGATGGCGCTGTTCGGTCTGGTCATCGGCATCACCTCGATGAAGCTGGTGACGTACCTGGTCGACATCCCGGCGTGGGCGCCGGAGCTCGCGGCCATGGTCGGGCTCGGCGTCGGCATCGACTACGCGCTCTTCCTGGTCACCCGGCACCGCGAGAACCTGGCTGCGGGGATGCCGGTTCCCGAAGCGGTCGGCCGAGCCCTGGCGACCGCAGGACAGGCGGTGATCTTCGCCGGCGGCACGGTCGTCGTGGCGATCCTCGGTTTGCTCGTCGCGGGGATCCCGTTCGTGACCGGTGGCGGGGTCGCCATCTCCGCGATGGTGCTCGTGATGGTGCTCGCCTCGGTCACCCTGCTGCCGGCACTTCTCGGACTGGCGGGACACCGGATCAACGGACGCCGGCGACGGGTCGAGATGGGGGCGCACCGGCCGAGCACCGGCTGGTACCGGTGGGGCGCTCACGTGACCCGCAACGCGACGGCGTACCTCGTCGGCGGAGCGGTCCTCATGATCGCCCTGGCCGCACCCGTTCTCGCACTCGACCTGGGCTTCCCGGACGACGGCACCAAGCCCGAGTCGAGGACCGAACGCCGCGCGTACGACCTGATCGCCGACGGTTTCGGGCCCGGCGCCAACGGGCCTCTGGTGATCGCGGTCGACATCTCGCAGGACAGGTCCGTCGTGGCGCCGCTGGCCGAGGCGGTGGCCACGGACCCGGGTATCACCTCGGTCGGCGAACCGATCATCGATCTCTCCGCGGGCGTGGCGACGCTGGCGGCTCAGCCGACCACGTCGCCCCAGGACGTCGCCACCCAGGAGACCGTCACGAGGCTCCGCAGCGAGGTCTTCCCGACCGTGCTCGACGGCAGCTCGGCGACCGCCCACGTCGGCGGTCAGACAGCGACCTTCGCCGACCTCGGTGACCGGGTGCAGGAGCGGATGCCGCGCTTCGTCGCGGCCGTGCTGCTGCTGTCGTTCCTCCTGCTCGCCGTGCTGTTCCGGTCGGTACTGGTGCCCCTGAAGGCGGTCGTGCTGAACCTGCTGAGCGTCGGTGCGGCGTACGGCGTGCTCGTCATGGTCTTCCAGTGGGGCTGGGCGGCCGGCCTGATCGGCGTGGAGTCGACGGTGCCGATCGTGTCGTTCATCCCGCTGTTCATGTTCGCGATCCTGTTCGGGCTCTCCATGGACTACGAGGTGTTCCTGCTGTCGCGGGTGCGCGAGCAGTACCGCCGCCACGGCGACAACACCCGCGCCGTCATCGAAGGGATCGCCGGCACCGGCCGCACCATCACCGCAGCCGCGCTGATCATGGTCGCGGTCTTCTCGGGCTTCGTCCTCGGCAGTGACCCGGTGGTGAAGATGATGGGCGTGGGCCTGGCCACGGCCATCTTCCTCGACGCGACCGTCGTACGACTGATCCTGGTCCCCGCCACCATGAAGCTCCTGGGCGCCGCGAACTGGTGGCTGCCGGCGTGGCTCGATCGGCTGCTACCGGAGCTGGACTCTGCGCCGGCGGAGCAGCCGGCCGAGCTGGAAAGCCCCCAGATTGGCGTATAGCAACGCGTCAAGGCCGGACAGATGATGAAAGTGCTAGCCCTAGAACGACATCTCGGCCTTCCGGCCATTCGTCTGGTTGAGCGGACCGCCAACCACAAGCTCGGTGGCACGGCAGGGCAGGTCAGGGCCATCGAAGACGGAAGGAACAGAGATCATGAGGATTTGGATCGGAAGCTGTGCCATCGCGGCGGGGCTCATGCTGGCGGGAGCCGGAGCTGCGAGCGCGGGAGAGGTGAACGGCAACGGCGGCGAGATCCCCGCGCCGGACCGCGCCTCCTCGGAGTGCGTGTTCTCGGGTCTGGACACCGCAGACTCCATCGAGGGCAACCCGGAGGGATTCGACGACGACGGGCTGGCAGTACGAGGCAACCAGAGCCCAGGCGGCACCGACCGCTACCACGGGACGCAGAGCTACGGCATGTTCGCCCGAGCCGGACTCAAGGAGTTCGTGCCGTCTCCCGGCGAGGCCTGCAGGGGCCACTGACGGCTCGCAGGGGCGGGCTCAGATCTCAGATCGCTCCGACGAGATCCAGCCAGTCGGTGAGAGCGTGCGCGCTGCGCGCCGATCGGTAGCCGACATGACCGTCCGGACGTACCGCGGTGACGCCCGTACCGGACCAGCTGTCGATGCGGTGGACGGTGACGCGTGGACCGAGACGGTCGAGCTCGGTGCGCTCGGCTTCACGAGCCAGGAGCAGGTGTACGCCGGGCGAGGCCGTGAGGTCGTGCAGCCGCGCCTGCCGACCAGCGCACGTGACGACGCGGTCCGGCAGCCGGTCGCCGGGGCGCGGCCCTCGGGCCAAGAAGCCGTCCGTCACCGACAGGGCACTGCCCGGGTAGCGCACCCACGGCTGTGAGAGAAGGGTGACGACGGCAGCCATGGCGTGGGGTTGTCGCAGTATCACCGGGAGCAGGGGTGCCAGCAGAGGCAGCACCGTGCCGCGCAGGAGCTGCGGCAACGGGTGGGTCGATGCCTCGGCGAAGAAGACCGTGTGGGTGAGGGCGAGCGCCTGCCGCGCCGCGGGCCGACGTTCGCGGTCGTAGGAGTCCAGCAGCGCGGGGCGCGCGTGGTCGGCGTACGCGAGCTTCCAGCCGAGGTTGACGGCGTCGATGATGCCGGTGTTCATGCCCTGGGCGGCTGCGGGTGAGTGCGTGTGCGCGGCGTCGCCGGCGAGGAAGAGCGGCCCGTGCCGGAACCTTCGAGCGACGCGATGTTGGAGTCGCACCTGCGCCGACCACGGCATCTCGCGGACCCGTGCCTCGAGTCCGGCGTCGTCGATGAGGGCCTGTACCTCGGCGACGGCCACCGCCTCGCCGGGCTGGCCGTAGGGCTGGTCGCCGTCGCGGGCCGGGCGAGTGCCGAGCAGGCGCCAGGTCGCCCCCTCGCCCAGTGCGAACAGGAACAGCAGGCCGGTGCGACCGGCGACCACGTGGAGCACGTCCGGCGTCAGGTCGGCTTCGAGCTCGAGGTCGGCGAGCACGATCTCCTGGCGGTAGGGGCCGCCCTCCCAGGCGATCCCCGCGGTGTTCCGCACCCTGCTCGTGGGACCGTCGCAGCCGACGACGTACCGAGGCGTGACCAGCTCGTGGCCACGCGCCCCGCTCAGGGTCGCCCGCGCGCGTTCGTCGACCACGTCCAAAGCGTCGAGCTCGACTCCCCACTCCACCTCGACGCCTCGTCGGCGCAGGGCTTCCCGCAGCACCTCCTCCACGTCCGCCTGCCGCACCATCGTCAGGTGTGGGTACGCCGTGCCCCGCATCGCCGCCTCCCCCAGCTTGACGTCCACGAACCGGCTCCCGAGGTGCAGCTGCGCGCGGGGGCTCCCGTCGGCACGGTCGAGCAGGGCAGCCGTCACCCCGAGCGGGCGCAGGCACTCGAGGGTCCGGGAGTGCACGATCATCGCTCGCGAGCGCCGGAACGCCTCGCTCCGGCGATCGACGACGCGTACCGTGGTGCCGTGCTCGTGGGCCTGCAGAGCAAGCGTGAGACCGGTGGGGCCGGCCCCGACGACGAGTACGTCCGAGGAGCTCACGACGTGCCGACCGGGCACCACCAGTCGGGGGCCGAGGGGTCGGCGAGAAGGCCGGGATCCGCGAGCACCTCGTCGCGTCGCAGCCCGGGCACGACCTTGAAGTCGATCGATTCCGGCTCGCTCACCAGCGCGAGCACCCTCCACAGCGACCGGGCGTAGTGATCGGCAAGGTCTGCCCCGTCCCACTCGTAGACACCGCGGTAGCGGCCACGCTCGTCGTCGGCGAGCCAGAGCTTGGAGACGAATCCCGGGAACCCCACGAACAGCGGGGTGTTCAGCCAGCTCTCCCACCGGAACAGCACGTGTCCGCGACCGCGAACCCGGCGGAGCCGGAAGCAGACGACCAGGAGGCACGGCTCGACAGGTGGCACTGCGACCACTGTCTCTCGGTACACCTCGCCGGTGGTGCCGTCGGCGAACCGGAGTCGGCGCCCCACGTTGCCGCGCGGCCAGTGCACGACCCCGGTGGCCAGCATTCGCGCCGAATCGACGACACAGCGTGCCACCGCACGCCACGCCGCCGCGGGAGGCAGCGGTCTTGATCTGGAGCCGCCGGGGATCGACTTCGGGTCGTCCGTGCTCATCGGCGGATCCTCTCGTCCGACGGATGACTACTCGGTGCTTCCAAGGCAACCCGAGGACGTCGTGGCCGACGAGGGGCCTTCGTCCTCTCACTCGGTGACAGACGCCCTCAGGCCATCCGCGACCCGCTCGACGGGACCGGCCGGTTGCGGCCGATCAGGCACTCAGGAGCAAGGCGTCGTCGGGCACCGTGATCCAGCCATGCGTCTCGGACAACGCGCGTGCGCTGCGTCTCAGCACGTCGAGACCGGGGTGATCGAGATCCGCGCGCCAGCGCATCGTCCAGGGGAACAGTGCGACAGGCTCGACGAGCGGACGCATGACGATGCCCTCGACCGGCGGCTGGCTCTCCAGGGCCAGCCCGGGCGCACCGTGCAGCCGTAGGTGCGCGGCGAGCTCGGCACCGCCGAGGACATGGGGATGCCCGTCCGTCGGGTCCACACCGAACGGCGCGAGGAGCTGACCCATCGCGCGGGCCCATGCGGGAGTCACGTGGTCTCCGGAGCGCGTGCACACCTGGGCCGTACGGAGGGCCTCGAGCGGTACGGCGTCGAGCGCGGTGAGCTCATGGTCGTCGGGGAGCAGCACGATGATCCGCTCATGGCGGACCGCCTGCCCACGCGGGGCCGCGACGCCCTGTGGGGTGGCGCCGAAGCCGACGTCTGCCCCGACCACCGTGTCCGCGGATCCGCCGCCGAAGCGGACGATGAACTCGACGTCAGGGGCTGCCCGCCGAGCCGCGTCCAGCACACGAGCAGGCGTCGTTCCCGGCGCGACGGCGTCGATGACAAGGCTGCCGGTATCGGCACGCAGGTCGCGTACGGCACGGTCGTGCAGCGCGATGAGCTCACGCGCTCGGTCCAAGAGACGCCGGCCCTCCGGTGTGAGTGCGACGCGGCGCGAGGAGCGGTCGAGGAGGCGGACGCCCGCAGCGCTCTCGAGCCGGCGTACGTCTCGGCTGAGCGCCTGCTGGGCGATGAAGAGCCGGTCGGCCGCGCGCCCGAAGTGCAGCTCCTCCGCGACCGCCACGAAACGGCGCAGGAGCCTGATCTCGAGGTCGGCTGCCACGGGCCCATTCTGTCCGGTCGGCGAACCGGGCGGCAGCCGATCGACAACAGAAGTGCGTCGATCCGCGCTTCGCTGGTGTTGGACGCGCGTCCGGAGCCGCGAGGAACCTGGAGGCATGTCCTCGTCGAGCCCCGCGCCGGAAAGCCCTCGCGTGATCACCGCGCTGCACGGTGGCGTGGGCATTCTCGTCGCGGTCTGGGGCGCGGGGCTTCCCGTCCTCGACGCCCGAGTCGATCTCGGCCCCACACGACTCGGGCTCCTGCTCCTCGCTCTCGCGCTGGGCGCTGCGGTTGCGATGCCGCTGGCGGGACAGCTCGCCCACCGCTGGAGCGACGCCGCCGTTCTGCGCGTCGCCCTCCCCTCGGCAGCGCTCCTCCTCGCCGCGATCGGCGCGATGCCCACAGCCGAGCCGATGATCGCGCTCGCCGCCGTCTTCGGCCTCTGCTGCGGCGGCATCAACGTCGGGCTCACCTCGCAGGCGACGGCCGCCGAGCGCGCAGCGGGACGACCCGTGATCGCCCGGATGCACGGATTCTGGACGCTCGGCGCCGTCCTGGGGTCGTCGGCACTGGCGGCGGCGCTGCGCGCCGGCGGCGACAGCGTCCTGCTCCTGCCCGCAGCCGCACTGAGCGCCGGCGCCCTGCTCACTCTGCTGGCGCTGCGGCTTCCGGCTGACCGCACCGGCACCGACCCGGACACTGTCGCGGATCCGAACGCGGCGGCCTCCCAGGGACCGACTCGCGCGGTGAGCCCCGTACTCATCGGCGCCGGCGCCGTGGCCGCCGCTGCCTTCGTGGTGGAAGGCGCCGCAACTGATTGGGCGGGCATCCACACGACTCGCGTCCTCGGCGCGGATCCGGCCGCCGGAGCGATGATGTACGCCGTCTTCTTCGCTGCGATGACCGTCGTCCGCTTCGCGGGAGACCGTCTGCGCCGCATCGTCGTCGCACCGATCCTCGTAGCGGCGGCCGCCGGGGTGACGATGCTCGGGTTCGTACTCGTCCTCCTCTCCCCCATCGTCGTGGAGGGTGCCCAGGTCGTGGTCGCCACCGGCGGATGGGCGCTCGCCGGCGCGGGCACGGCCCTCGTCTGGCCGATCGTGATCGGCAGCCTCGGCGCCTCCCGGATCGACCCGCGGCGGCTCTCGGTCGTCACCACGATCGGATATCTCGGCGGGTTCGTGGGGCCGGTTCTCATCGGCGGGCTCGCCGCCGGGGTGGGACTGGCCGGCGCGATGGTGCTACCCGCGACGCTCACTGTCCTGCTCGCGGCGGCCGCGCCGCCTCTCGTCTCCCGGCTCCTGCACCTGGAACCGACCCGCCCATTGCCTTCACCGATACCGACACCGAGGAGAACGCCATGTACGCACCCGTCCAGATCGACCTGCCCGAAACGCGCTTGAACTACGAGTTACGCGGATCCGGGCCCGCCATAGCGCTCGTCGGATCGCCGATGACCGCCGAGGAGTTCGCCCCGCTCGCCGAGGCGCTCGCCGCCGACCACACCGTCCTCACCCACGACCCGCGCGGGCACGGCGGGAGCGTCATGGCCGATCGGTCCGTCGGCTCCACACCCGAGCAGCGCGCGGACGATCTCGCCGAGCTCGTACGCCGCACGGACCTGGGCCCCGTCGCGATCCTCGGGTCCAGCGGCGGCGCCGTGACGGCCCTCGCCTTCGCCCAGCGCCATCCCGAGCTCGCCACGACGATCGTGGCCCATGAGCCCCCGCTGCTGGAGCTCCTCGACGACCGCGAGGAGCAGCGCACCCTGACGGACACGATGAGGCGCCGCCATGCCGACGGCGACGTGGTCGGCGCATGGGGCATGTTCTTCGAACAAGCGAACATCGTCGTGCCGGACGGCATGCTCGAGGCCATGTTCGGCGGCGAGCGCAACGCGAGCGCCCTGGCGGAGGAGGCGTTCTGGTACGCCCAGGAGCTGCCTGCCTCCGTGCGGTGGGAGCCGGACGAGGAAGCGCTGCGCCGCGGACCACGGATCGTCCTCGGCATCGGCGAGGAGTCGGCTGGTCAGCTGTGCGAGCGTACGACCGAGGCGCTCGCCGCGCGACTCGGACTCACCGCCATGCGGTTCCCCGGCGACCACACCGGTTTCGTGGATCACCCGAGTGCCTTTGCCGCGCGGCTGAAGAACGCGCTGGTCTGACCGGGTCCCACCCGGGCTGAAGCGCTAGCTCGGTGGCGAGTTCCGGAACTGGAACTGGACCCGTACGTCGTCGTCGAGCCGGACGAGGATCGTGGTGCCACCGGCACTCCAGGTGTCGGGCACGAGGAACATCCGGTCGTCTCCCTGGATCAGCAGCCTCAGTCGCCAGTAGCGGAAGCGGTATTCGTCCTCGCCTGCATCCGGCCGTACGACCTCCTCGACTCCCGCGGTGGCCGGGACGTGCAGCCGCTCGCGGGTGTCGAGGACGACACTGGGCAGGCTGCGCAGGTTGCGGGCCTGCTCCATCGCCAGGCCACGGCCGGTCCACTGCGCGGTCGTGGCCGTCGCCCAGATCACGCAGGCGGCCACGCCCGCCCAGAGCAGCATGATGCGCGGTTCGAGGCGGCCCCCGCGCAGGCGCAGGGCGTACGCCACGAGTGCCGCGCCACCACCGAGCAGGACCGGCGTCACCAGGGCGTAGTAGGCCCAGCCACCAACGAGGGAGAAGCCCGCAAGCAGCACGGTTCCGGCCACCAGGAGGGCCAAGCCGACGCCGAGGACGATCGTGACGAGCCGGCCGAACCAAGGCTCCGCGGCCTGTCGCCGAACCCAATGGTGGAGGGCAACCACCGCGACGCCGCCCAGCACCAGGACCAGCATCGGAGTCAGCAGCGGCTGCGGGCTGCGCATGACATACGCGCGGGTGCTGAGCCCGATCACGTCGACGTCGAGGCCGAAGTAGTCGTACTGGGCGCGGGCGGCGACGTACCCGAAGTAGAAGAGCACGCCGCTGATCACCGTCACCGGCGCGACGAAGCTCGTCGCCAGGCTCACCCAGCGGTCCATCCCCGTCGGCGGCGTATCGGTCATGGCTCAGCCCGATTCGGCCGGGTCCGTCGACTCGGACGACTCGGTCGACTCGGACTCCGTGTCGACCTCCGGCGCGTTGAGGAACGCCTCGGTGTCGCCACCCTCCACGTCCTCGAGCTCGCAGGGCTCGGCCGGGCAAGTCATCTCGCCGCTGAGCCGCAGCGCGGCGTCCTCACCCTCCTGCTCATCGGTCCAGGGAACCAGGGACCGCATCGCCACCTGGCAGCTCAGCGAGTCGGCGGTGAAGACGAATCCGTCCAGGCAGGGCACGCCGTCGCACGCCGCGTCAGCCGGCTCGAAGACCTCCGGCTCGACCTCGTAGCCGGTGACGACGACCGAGACGCCCTCGGGCATCGACGGGTCGTTACCGCTCGGCCAGAGCCAGCTGACGTCGGCACAGACCACGCCGGGGCTGCCGTCGAGCGGGTACGACCCGCCGCCGATCGGGAGCGTCGGCACGGACACCACCGGCTCGTCGGGATCCGTCGGATCATCGGGATCAGGATCCCCCTGCCCGGTCTCCGCGGAGCTCGCATCCGCGACGTCCACCTCCGACTCTCCGTCGGACGAGCCGCAGGCAGCCAGGAGCAGGAGTGCACAAGGGATGGCGGCGAGGAGCGAACGGTTCAACAGCATGAACAACACCTCCTGAACAAAGACGGAGCCGGGACGTGCACTCAGGTCGGCTGAGCCAGCTGAGCCAGCTGAGCGAGTCCGGGCTTGGTGTGCTTCGCCAGCCGTTCGCGAGCGTCGTCGAGGGCAGCCGATCCGGGATACCCGGGCGCGACCCGAGCCGGGTTGAGCGCGACCCCGTCCGACCACGCCTTGATGTCCGGCTCGGACAAGAACGACATCGCCGCCTGTGTGCCCAGGACGTTCATCTTCGCCCAGGTCGCCATCGAGTCGGGGAACGGGCTCGGCGGGCAGAGCCGGTTCTTCTCGGCGTCGGCGTCACGGGTGGCCTCGACGTAGCCGATGACCGCGGCACCGAAGCAGGGGAATCCGGCGCGGATCGGCTGCAGCGTGATCGCCTCCGGGCGCCAGACCGGGAGCAGCGGCGGATACTTCAGCCCGTCCGCCGCGCAGTGCACGACCAGGGCGTCGTCGGCGATGGCCAGGGATCCATCGGCGAAGGTGAGGCTGCCGCGGTCGACGTGTTGGATGTGGCCGCGGCGTACGACGTTCTCGAGGGTACGCAGCTGCTCGAGCTCCCAGGTCGCCAGCGTCGGTGTCTTGGCCATCGTCGGCATGACCGATCGGTCGATACGGAGCATGATGCCGGCGTCCTCCAGCCCGAGGAACAGGTCCTCGAGCGACGTCGACCTCTCGGCGAGCTGCATCGTGTCGGCGGCCATGCCGAGGAAGATCGCGGGATCGGGCTGGACGACGGCCCGGTTGAACATCCACGGGTCCCGCGGCCGCACCCAGCAGATCGCGTCGGGGTCGACGCCGCGCGACAGCAGCCAGATGCACGCGTCGGTCGCGGTCTTGCCGGATCCGACGATGACGTACTGGCTCGGGGTCTCCTCGAGCCGGGCGAGATCGTTGACCGGCAGCACCCGGGCACCCTCGCCGACACCGAACGGCGGCGGCTTCTCGGCAGGGATGCTGGGAGCCAGGTAGCGGGCGTCGACGATCCGCGCGCCGGGCATCTCGAACCGCTCCCCCGAGATGCGCGAGACGACGGTGCCGTCGCCGACGTACTCGCTGTTCGGGAAGAACTCGACCTTGCCCGACTCCACCATCCGATCGAGGATCCGCGCGTAGTAGGCGCAGATCTCCGCCTGGGTGGCCCGCTCCTGAAGACCCTTCTCAGGACCGCGCTGCTGAAGCTGCCCGCCGCCGAGCAGGGTCGAAGGGACACCGTAGAAGGCGGAGGCCTGATGCAGGCGGACGAACGGGTACGCCTCCAGCCAGTGTCCACTGACACCGTGGCGGCGATCGACCAGCGCCACCCGCACGTCGGCGTGCCCGGTCAGAGCGTCGGTGAACGCCATCCCCATGGCGCCGGCACCCACCACCAGGTAGTCGACATCGACCGTGCGGCTCATGCCTCCACCAAAGCACGGCACGGACCTTCACGGTCAATAGGCAGGTGGAGCTATACCCGGTCTCGGGCACACGCGATGAGGGCACCGAGGTCGAGACCGTACGTCGGACCAGCACCCTGTTCGTACGCCTGCAGCCGACCCGCCGCCCGCTCGATCAGCCGGGAGGCGCCGACGGTGTTGCCGCGCTCGTGGTGGGTCAGGCCGACGCACAGCTGGGCCAGGCCCTGCCACAGCTCGCGCTCCTCCTCCGGGCACGACTTCCACCGGACCTCGAGAGCCTCGTGGGCCGCGAAGGGGCGCCCCTGGTCGAGCAGGCTGCGGGCGTACGCCAGGGTCTCCTCCGGCGGGAGCGGTTCCTCGGAGATGGGCTCGACGCCGACTGCGCCGTACGGCAAAGGACGGCCGAGCGCGTCACGCGGTCGGGCCTGTTGTGCCCGCCCTTGTTCGTTCCGGTCGCGATCGCTCACCATGTCGGCCTCCTCGGCTCCCACCCTACGGACCCACTGAGATAACCGATTGCACGGGACGGCGGGGCCGGTGAGTCTCAGCCCATGGAGTTCTTCTGCTATCACCGCGACCGCCCGGGGTCGACGCCGCTGCGCACCGAGATGGTGGAGGAGCACTGGAGCTACATGGACCGGTTCGCCGCGACGATGATCGCCCGCGGCCCGACCTTCACCAGCGACGAGACGCTGACCGGGAGCGTGCACATCCTCGACCTCCCGGACGCCAGCGCAGCTCGCGCGTTCGCCTTCGAGGAGCCCGGCTACCAGGCCGGCGCCTACCGTGACGTGCTGCTGCGGCGGTGGCACAACGAGCTCGGCCGGACCATGTGGGACTTCGACGGCCGGCCCGACGCCGACCGCTACCTCGTCCTCGGGTTCACCGAGCCGACGACCGACCCGATCGAGCTGCCGCGCGGCGACGAGCTGATCGCGGCCGGGCCGCTGCTCTCCGACGACGCGACCGTGGTGCTGGGCGCGGCAGTGCTGCTGGAGGCAGCCTCCGAGCATGCGGCTCGGCAAGCCCTCTCCCCCGGCCGCTACGTCTGGGTCGAGGTCCATCGGTGGGAGTTCGGCGGGCGGCCCGCGTAGAAGGGCCTCGACCGGTAACGTGACCGGCATGACCGCCACACCAGGGATCGACGTCGCTGCTCCGCCGTCCGGCACAGGATGTGCCGAGTGCCTAGCGAGCGAGGTCGGATGGTGGCTACACCTCCGGCGGTGCGCCGAGTGCGGCCACGTGGGCTGCTGCGACAGTTCCCCGGCGCAGCACGCCACCCGCCACTTCCGCGAGACCGGCCACCGCTACATGCAGAGCTTCGAGCCCGGCGAGACGTGGTTCTGGGACTTCGAGAACCAAGAGGCGCTCAAGGGCCCGGAGCTGGCCGAGCCCACGAGCCGCCCCGAGTCCCAGTCCTCACNGGGCGCCTGGCTCCGGGCGACGCGCTGCCGCCCGAAGGACCTCTCAGCGAGCAGTTCGGCGTGAGCCGCACCGTCGTACGCGAGTCCGTGAAGCGCATCGAGGAGAAGGGCCTCGTCACGATCGCGCGCGGGCGTGGCACCGAGGTGCGCCCGATGACGGCGTGGAACACGATGGACCGAGTGGTCCTCTCCGCCTTGATCAAGCACGACGAGACGCTGGGCATTCTCGACGAGCTCAGTGTCGTCCGCGCCCAGCTCGAGTCGGTGATGGCTGCGGAGGCCGCCCAGCGACGATCGGACGAGCAGGTCGCCGAGCTCGACCGGGCGATGCAGCGGATGCGGGAGAGCACCGCCGACGAGGATGTCTTCCGCGCCGCCGACGTGGCCTTCCACGAGACCGTCATGGAGCTCTCCCGCAACCGGCTCGCCGGCAACATCGCTCGTACGCTCATGGACCACGCACTGGAGAGCTCGCGCTACCACGGGGTCGACACGCCCGACGCCTTCGCGGTGACCTTGCGTGAGCACGAGGCGGTGCACGCCGCGATCTCCGAGGGCGACCCGGTCCGGGCGCAGGACGCGATGAGNTCGCGGAGAGCGTGCCGATCTCTCGGATCACTCCCCCGTCGACGTGTACGTCGGTCGGCTCGGCCCCGAGGACCGAGACTCCCTTGATCAACAAACTCATGCGGACTCCTCGCCGGCAAGCAGGTGGTAGAGGACGGACATCCGGATCGCGACCCCGGCCGAGACCTGGTCGAGGATCCGCGAGGAGGCGGCGTCGGCGGCCTCGGGAGAGATCTCCAGGCCGCGGTTCATCGGCCCGGGGTGCAGGATCGGCGCACCCTCGCGCAGCATTCCGAGCCGCTGACGGGTGAGCCCGTAGCCGACGGTGTACTCCCTCGACGTCGGGAAGTAGCCACCGCTCATCCGCTCCCGCTGGACGCGCAGCATCATCACCGCGTCGACCTCCGGCAACACGTCGTCCAAAGAGTAGGAGGTGGCGAACCCGTCGGCCTTGGCCCACTCGGTGATACCCGAGGGCATCAGCGTGGGCGGGGCGACGGCGGTCACGGAGGCTCCGAGCTTGGTCAGCGACTTCACGTTCGACCGGAACACCCGCGAGTGGGTCAGGTCGCCGACGATCGCGATCCGCTTGCCCTCCAGGGAGCCGGGCCCGCCGAGCTGGCGCTGGAGCGTGTAGCCGTCGAGCAGAGCCTGGGTGGGGTGCTCGTGCATCCCGTCGCCGGCGTTGATCACGGGGATGTCGAGCCAGCCGGCGACCTGATGGGCCGCGCCGGAGGCCGAGTGACGCATCACCAGGCCGTCGACGCCCATCGCGGTCACGGTCAGCACGGTGTCGCGCAGCGACTCGCCCTTCGAGGTCGAGGAGCCCTTCGCCGACAGGTTGATCACATCGGCCGAGAGCCACTTCCCAGCGATCTCGAAGGAGGACCGGGTGCGGGTCGAGTCCTCGAAGAAGAGGTTGATCACCGTACGCCCACGCAGCGCCGGGAGCTTCTTGACCTCACGCTTCTGGACGTCGTGCATCTCGGCGGCGGTCGCGAAGAGCTGCTGGATCTCCTCCGCGCTCACGTCGTCGATGGACAGCAGATGCTTCGTCATGCCGGAACCCCCTCGAGCTCCACGATGCGTACCTCGTCGATGCCGTCGATCTCCTCCAGGCTCAGCCCGACCCGCTCGGAGCGGGCGGTGGGGAGGTTCTTGCCGACGTGGTCGGCCCGGATCGGCAGCTGCCGGTGGCCGCGGTCGACGAGAACGGCCAGACGTACGACGGCGGGGCGACCGTAGTCGGCCAGGGCGTCGAGCGCGGCGCGGACGGTGCGGCCCGAGAAGAGCACGTCGTCGACCAGCACCACGGTCTTGCCGTCGATGCCGCCGGGCGGGATCTCGGTGTGGTGCGGAGCGCGGGTGGGATGGGTGCGCAGGTCGTCGCGGTACATCGTCACGTCGAGCGCGCCGTGCGCGACCGGGTGACCCTCGGCAGCCTCGATCCGTGTGGCGATCCGCTTGGCCAGCGGCACCCCGCGGGTGTGCAGACCCAGCAGCACCAGGTCTTCCGCATCGCGGTTGCGCTCCAGGATCTCGTGGGAGATCCGGGTCAGCGCCCGGGAGATGTCACGGGCATCGAGCACGACACGACCATCGGTCGACGGCTCTCGGGCAGGCTCTGCAGACAAGGTTGTGGTCTCCTTCTCCGCCTCACGGGACGGCTCGTTAAAGGATCGGCACAACCCTATCCTCACTCCAGGTCGATCAGCACTTTCCCGACCGCACCGGCCTCGACCGCGTCGTGGGCGGCGGCGGTCTCCTCGAGCCGGTAGTGGTGAAGAGGTACGCCGCCCTCCGGGCCGACTCGCAGCGCCCCTGCCGCCACGGCGGCGGCGACGTCGTCGGCCGCGGCCTGGATCTGCGCCTCCTCGATGCCGTAGAGCTGGATGAACTGGTAGCGCAGGTTGAGCGAGAAGGTGGCCCGCACGGGCATGGTGAGCTCGTCGCCGCCGTTGTTGGCGTAGATCGCGATCGTGCCGCGCTTGGCGATGACCGCGCGGTCCAGGTCGTTGTTGACCGCCGGGGCGACCTCGACGATCTGGTCGACGCCGTCCGGCGCGATCTCGCGGATCGCAGCGGCCGGGTCGCCCTCACGGTAGTTGACGATGTGGTGCGCCCCGGCGGCCTTCGCCAGCGCGGCCTTCTCCGCGGAGCTGACCGTGGTGATCACCTTCGCCCCCGCCCACACGGCGAGTTGGATCGCGGCGTTGCCGACCGCTCCGGCACCGCCGTGGACGAGGATGGTGAGGCCGTTGAACGACTGCGGGGCCACCCGCTCCACCGAGCCGGAGGTCAGGGCCCGGTGGGCGGTCATCGCCGGAACCCCGAGCGACGCGCCGAGGTCGTAGGAGGCGCCCACGGCCAGCTCGACGGCCTTGTGGGCCGGCACGGTGACGTACTCCGCCGCGGTCCCCCAGGCCTGCCCGTGCTGGACCATGAAGAGCCAGACCGGCTGACCGACGACGTGGTCGGTCACGCCCTGACCGATCTCCTCGATCACGCCGGCGCCGTCCTGGCCCGGGGTCGCCTCGGGAGTCGTGAGGGTCGCGCTGATGCCGGCGCGTACCTTCCAGTCGGTGGGGTTGACCCCCGCCCGCACCAGCCTGACCAGGACCTCGCCCGGGCCGGGCTTCGGCACCGGGCGCTCGGTCAGACGCATGGCGGAGGAGGGACCGTTCTCGGAGTAGACGACTGCGCGCATGACTCCGACGTTAGCGGCCCACGGCTAGAGCGCGTGCGCCATCCCAGCGCAGGCCTTGAGCCACGACATCTTGGTGTCCTCCGAGAGCTGGGAGTACTGCACCGTGGACCCCGCGACGAGCACCGGGTCGAACGGGACCCGGTAGACCCCGCGAGTGCGCTGCTGGTAGACCTCGGTGAGGTCGCGAGCCAGGTTGGTGTCGACCTTCGGGGACGGGTCGGAGAGCACGGTGATCGTCTTCAGCTTGAGGTCGGCGTATCCCGACTCCTGGAGCGCGTCGAGCATCCACAGGCCGCTGTAGCCGGTGTCCTCGCGCACCGTCGAGGTGACCACCAGCAGGTCGGCGGTGTCCGCGGCGGCCAGCCAGTTCTCGGCACGCATGTTGTTGCCGGTGTCGACCAGGATCACCTTGTAGAAGCGCTCCAGCAGCTGGTGCACCTGCCCGAAGTCGTCGGCGTGGATCTGGCCGGTGACATCGGGCCGCTCGTCGGAGGCGAGCACATCGAAGTGGGCGTCGCCCTGGGAGCGTACGAAGGCACCGAGGTCGCCGATGCGGGACTGGTAGACGTTGTTGAACGCGGCCAGGTTGTCGAGCAGCTCGCGGGTGGTGTTGCGGTGGGTGCTCCGCATGCCACGGATGCCGAGGGTGCCGCGGGTCTCGTTGTTGTCCCAGGCCACGATCCCGCCACCGCGCACGGTGCCGAAGGTGTAGCCCGCCGCGAGCACGCCGGTGGTCTTGGCGGCGCCGCCCTTGGGGTTGATGAACACGATCGTGCGCGGTCCGTCGAAGTCGCGCTGGATCATCGCCCGGTCCTGCTCGTAGGCGACCTCGTCCTGCCCCATCTTCGGGCTGATCAACCCGCCGGACATTCTGCGGATCGCGCCTCGCCAGCCCCAGGTCGCGGGGCCGAAACCGGCCGACTCCGCGCGCCGGTCGAGGAAGTCGGTGGCGCTGGGGACCTCCTGCCCGTGCACGCCCGGGGGTGGCGGCGTCACCGCCACCGGAGGGGGCGGGGCGGGTGTCGTGGTGACCTGTGGGTTGGTGATGCGAGTCGCCTCCTGACTCGGGTCCGAATGGGGCTGGGTGGGGGGCGTCGTCGGCCTTCCCGCCGTGTTCGGCGGGGGCGGCGTCACCCAGTGCGAGGGTGCGCCGGCCGGTCGGGTGCGCGAGTCCGGCTCGTCGTAGGGGTTGTTCTCCTGCGTCATGCGCTCTCCGAATACGGGTGCTTGGTTACGGCCTCCATCACAGCCTTGGGTCCAAACATACGGTCCCGACCGAAGCAATCGTCGATAACCGGAAAACACACGCGTCGCGCCGCACCCGAAATGACGCTACGCCTGCCCGGAACGGTCCCGGACAGGCGTACGTCTCATGCCGATCAGGCCTTGGCGAGGTCCTTCGCGACCGCGGCGAGCACGCCGTTGACGAAAGACGGCGAGTCGTCGGTGGACAGCTCGGTCACCAGGGCGGTGGCCTCGCTGATCGCGACCTCGGAGGCGACATCGCCGTCGAGGAGCTCCCAGACGCCGAGGCGGAGGACGTTGCGGTCGACCGCGGGCATCCGGGCCAGCGACCAGTCCTTGGCGAAGGCGGCGATCAGAGCGTCGATGCGCTCGGACTCGGCGACCACGCCACGGACGAGCTTGACCGTGAAGGGGTTGTTGGGCACCTCACCCTCGCGGATCTGCTGGTCGAGCAGATCACCGGCGGAGAGTCCACGGGCCTCAGCGGCGAAGAGCAGGTCGAGCGCGCGCTTACGGGCCTTGGTGCGGGCGGTGGCGACGTGAGCCACAGGTCAGCCCTTGACGCGGGAGAGGTAGGAACCGCCCTCGCGGGTGTCGACCTTGATCTTCTCGCCCTGCTCGATGAAGAGCGGCACCTGGATCTCGGCACCGGTCTCCAGGGTGGCGGGCTTGGTGCGGCCGGTGGCCGAGTCACCCATGACACCCGGCTCGGTGTAGGAGATGACGAGCTCGACCGACGGCGGGAGCTCGACGAAGAGCACGCGACCCTCGTTGGTGGCCAGGATGACCTCCTGGTTCTCCAGGAGGAACCCGGCGCCGTCGCCGATGATCTCCGGGCCGACCTCGACCTGGTCGAAGTCCGCGACGTCCATGAAGACGAAGTTGGTGCCGTCGTTGTAGAGGTACTGGAACGAGCGGCGGTCGACCGTGGCGGTCTCGACCTTGGTGCCGGCGTTGAAGGTCTTGTCGACGTTCTTGCCCGACTCGACGTTCTTCAGCTTGGTGCGGACGAAGGCCGGACCCTTGCCGGGCTTCACGTGCTGGAACTCGACCACCTGCCAGAGCTGGCCCTCGATCTTCAGCACCATGCCGTTCTTGAGGTCGTTCGTCGTCGCCATAACCGTCCGTCAGCCTTCGTCTCTTTGACCTGCACCGATGCAGGCTTCAATTGTCAATGTCCGTCAAGGTTCGCAGGGCCCCTGAGGGCCTCGGAGAATCCTATCCGCGAGTCCGCACAGGGCCGAATCAAGCAACGACCGCGGTCTTCCCGGCGAGATCCACCAGAGACAGTACGCCGACGACCAGCGCCAGCGCGCGCAGCACCCACAGCGTGGCGCTGCCCGCAAGCCCCGTCTGAGGCGGGACCGGCCATGCGGCCAGGATCCACCGCTCCGCGACGACGGCCAGCGGCGATCGCCAATATGGGTCAGGTCAGGCGGAGCCGAGCTTCGCGGCGATGACCTCGAGCGCCTCGCGATAGCCGTCGATGCCCTTGCCCGCCACGACCGCGGCCGCGTGCGGGGTGACGACACTGGTGTGCCGGAAGACCTCGGGCCGCTCGAGCGGTTCGGAGATGTGCACCTCGATCAGCGGAGCGGTCAGCTGCGCGCAGGCGTCGTAGATGGCGTAGGAGTAGTGGGTCCAGGCGGCGGCGTTGAGCACGACCGGGATGTCCTTGTCGGCCGCGGCGTTGAGCCAGTCGACCATGTCGCCTTCATGGTTGGACTGACGTACGTCCACGGCGAAGCCGAGCGCATGACCCCAGTCGACGCACATCGCGGCGAGCTCGTCGTGCGTGGTGTGCCCGTAGATCTCGGGCTGACGCTTCCCGAGACGACCGAGGTTGGGGCCGTTGAGGACCAGGACCGGCTGTAGCTTCTTGCTCACCCGGTCATCCTGTCACGGGCCCCGGGCGCTCCCCAGGCCGTCTCGACACCCGTGACGGTGATCCCAATCTAAGCGCTCACTTATATTGTGCGACACTGGATCCGACACCAGGAGACTCCGACACGAGACTCCGACATGAGGAGGGCGATGAACGAGCTCCGCACCAGCACCCAGGCGCGCGGCGACCGTAGCCGTGCCCGTCTGCTCGACGCGGCGGTCCAGGCATTCTCCGCCAAGGGGTTCCACGGCACCAGCACCCGCGACATCGCCACGGCGGCCGGACTGAGCCCGGCCGCGGTCTACGTCCACCACCGCTCCAAGGAGGAGCTCCTGCACGCGATCGCGGTGCGTGGCCACGAGGTGATCCTCGAGGCGGTCACCGACGCGACCCGCGCCGACGCCACGCCCGCCGAGCGGGTCGCCGCCGCCGTACGCACCTATGTCCTCTTCCACGCGCGCTCCCACACGACGGCCCGGGTCATCAACTACGAGCTCGCCGCGCTGACCGAGGAGCACTTCCGCGAGATCGCGGGACTGCGCCGCGCCATCGACACCGTGATGCGCGAGGTCGTCGAGGAAGGCGTACGCAGCGGCGACTTCGACACCCCCGACCCCGCCAAGGCCGCCACCGCCCTGCTCTCGCTCGGCATCGACCTGGCCCGGTGGTACCGCGACGACGGCTCCTGGACCCCGGAGGCCCTCGCCGACTTCTATGCCGACCTCGCGCTCCGCGCCGTCGGCGCTCGCCCCTGACCCCTACCGGAAAGCACCCGAGGAGAAAACACCGTCATGCGCCGCACCATCTACACCGAGGACCACCAGTCCTTCCGCGAGACCATCCGCTCGTTCATCGAGAAGGAGGTCACTCCCGTCTACGACGAGTGGTACGAGGCCGGGATCGTCCCCCACGACTTCTACCTCAAGCTCGGTGAGCTCGGCGTGTGGGGCATCCAGGTGCCCGAGGAGTACGGCGGCGCCGGGATCGAGTCGTTCAAGTACTCCGCCGTCATCACCGAGGAGCTCGCCCGCGCCGGCGTCTCCTTCGGCGGCTCGAGCACCCACGTCGGGCTCTGCCTGCCCTACCTCCTCAAGCTCGGCACCAAGGAGCAGATGGAGCGCTGGATGCCCGGCTTCGTCTCCGGTGAGGAGATGTGGGCGATCGCGATGACCGAGCCCGGCACCGGCTCCGACCTCGCCGGCATGACCACCAACGCCAAGCTCACCGAGGACGGCAAGCACTACGTCCTCAACGGCGCCAAGACCTTCATCACCGGCGGCGTCAACGCCGACCGCGTGATCGTCTGTGCCCGCACCGCGCCGGCCTCCGCCGACGATCGGCGTGGCGGGATCACCCTGCTCGCCGTCGACACCTCGCTCCCGGGCTACGAGGTCGGCCGCAAGCTCGACAAGCTCGGGCTCAAGGTCTCCGACACCGCCGAGCTCTCCTTCACCGACGTGCAGGTCCCGGTCGAGGACGTACTCGGCGAGGTCGGCAAGGGCTTCTCCTACCTCGGCCAGAACCTTCCCGTCGAGCGTCTCGGCATCGCCGTCGGCGCCTACGCCCAGGCCGCGGCCGCCGTCGAGTTCGCCAAGAAGTACGTCGCCGAGCGCAAGGTCTTCGGCACCACCGTCGCCTCGTTCCAGAACACCAAGTTCGAACTGGCCGCCTGCAAGGCCGAGGTCGACGCCGCCGAGGCCGTGGTCGACCGCGCCATCGAGGCCGAGGATCTCGGCACGCTCACCGCCGCCGAGGCCGCCTCGGCCAAGCTGTTCTGCACCGAGGTCGCCCACCGGGTCATCGACCGCTGCCTCCAGCTCCACGGCGGCTACGGCTACATGAACGAGTACCCCATCGCCCGCCTCTACGCCGACAACCGCGTCAACCGCATCTACGGCGGCACCTCCGAGGTCATGAAGCTGATCATCGCCAAGGACATGGGTCTGTGACCTGCTAGAAGCCCTGCCGAGTCGGCTCGTCATGACGAGCCGACTCGGCATACGCTCGGGCACATGACGCCGCGCGAGGACGAGAACCGTCGCCTGCTGCGCGCGCGTGACGCCATGGACCGGCACTACGCCGAGCCGCTCGACGTTGCTGCGATCGCCCGCGTCGCCCATGTGTCACCGGCGCACTTCAGCCGCCGGTTCAAGGCAGTCTTCGGGGAGACGCCGCACCGCTACCTGCAGCGGCGACGGATCGAGCGCTCGATGGCGCTGCTGCGAGACACCGCGACGCCGGTCACCGATGTCGCGCTCACCGCGGGCTTCACCAGCCTCGGCACCTTCAGCCGTACGTTCCGCGACATCGTCGGCACCTCGCCGACCGACTACCGCGCCCGGGCCGACAGCCCGGCCGTGCCCGGGTGTGTCGCCCGCGCCTGGATGCGGCCCGCGAGCTGAGCAGTTTCGGAGAAGCGCGGGGCGTCGAAGACGTCGCAGACTGGTCGCATGCTGACCAACATCAACATCACCGGAATCTACGTGCTCGACCAGGACGAGGCGCTCGACTTCTACGTCGGCAAGCTCGGGCTCGAGGTCGGGAGCGACGTCGACATGGGCTTCATGCGCTGGCTCACCGTCCACCTTCCCGGCGACCCCGACCACCAGCTGCTGCTCGAGGTGCCCGGTGGTTCCCCCGCCCACAGCGCCGAGACGGCCGCCCAGCTGCGCGACCTGGTCACCAAGGGCGCGATGGGCGCGGTCGTCATCTTCAACACCGACGACTGCCAGAAGCTCTTCGAGGAGCTCTCCGCCAAGGGTGTCGAGTTCACCGACAAGCCCACAAAGCAGCCCTACG
The DNA here is from genome assembly GCF_042788075.1 of Nocardioides sp. YIM B13467. Classification (NCBI taxonomy): domain Bacteria; kingdom Bacillati; phylum Actinomycetota; class Actinomycetes; order Propionibacteriales; family Nocardioidaceae; genus Nocardioides; species Nocardioides sp. YIM B13467. Next base: position 2,000,759 of record NZ_JBHZPJ010000046.1, on the reverse strand, counting down.
GCATCGACTGCGCCTTCCGCGACCCCTTCGGCAACCACATCCGCGCCACCCAGCGTGTCGAGGGCCCCGTCGAGGTCACCGACGAGGACATCGCGCGCTGGTCCGGGAAGTGAGCCGAACTACGGAAGGAATTTTCCTTCCACGCCGACCGGCACCGTCCAAGCGATCCTGGTCAGCCGGCGACGACCGCGTACGCCTCCCGCAGCTGATCCTCGGTCGGCCCGGTGAGGATGCGGGGGGTGGCGAGGTCGTGGAGGACGAGGAAGCGGAGGACGGAGCCGCGGGCCTTCTTGTCGACGCGCATGGCCCCGATCAGGTCGTCGAAGCCGGCCTCGACGCCCAGCTCCTTGACGGTGGTCGGGAGGCCGACCTTCGCGAAGGTCGGCGCGTGCCGGGCGGCGACGTCGTCGGAGAGGACTCCGGCGAGGCGGGCTAGCTCGGCGGCGTACACGCACCCGACGGCGACCGCGTCACCGTGGCGGATCGAGAAGCCGGAGTGCTTCTCGAGCGCGTGCGCGAGCGTGTGGCCGTAGTTGAGCGTCTCGCGGCCGGGGTGTCCGTCGGCGCCACCGGTCTCCTTCAGGTCGGCGGCGACGACCTCGGCCTTGACCCGTATCGCCCGCTCGACCAGCTCGGCGAGAACGGGCGAGGTGGCGGTGATCTTGTCGTTCTCGTCGACCAGGCGCAGGATCTCGGGGTCGGCGATGAAGCCGCACTTGACGACCTCGCCGATCCCCGCGATCAGGTCGGCCTCCGGAAGCGTTTCGAGCAGCGCGAGGTCGCACAGCACGCCGGCGGGCTCGTGGAACGCACCGACGAGATTCTTCCCAGCGCCGGTGTTGACGCCGGTCTTGCCGCCGACCGCGGCATCCACCATGGCGAGCACCGTGGTGGGCACGTGCACGACGCGTACGCCGCGCAGCCAGCCGGCCGCGACGAACCCGCCGAGGTCGGTGGTCGCGCCGCCACCGAAGGTGACGACGGCATCGGAGCGGGTGAAGCCCCGCTCCCCCAGCGCCTCCCAGCAGTCGTTGGCGACCGCGACCGTCTTCTGGTCCTCGCCGCTGGGCAGCCCGAGGCCGAGCACGTCGTAGTGCTTCAGCAGCTCCTCGAGCACCGGCTCGGCGTACTCAGCGAGCTCGGCGGCGTAGAGGAACGCCACCCGCTGGACGCTCTCGCCCAGCAGTCCCTGGAGCCGGCCGGCGAGGCCGGAGCCGATGACGACGTCGTACGCCGCGGCGCTCTCGACCCTGATGACGGTTTCGGTCACTTCTACTCCGTGGTGTTCAGCGCGGTGAGGGCGGTGGCGATCTCGGCGGCGACGTCGGCGGCGGAGCGGCCGTCGGTGTCGACGACCAGGGTCGCGACCGACTCATAGATCGGTGCGCGCTCCTCCAGGAGCGTCTTGATGCGGCCGCGTACGTTGCCGAGCAGCATCGGACGGCCCGAGCCGAGCCCGACCCGCTTGACCGCGTCCGCGACCCCGACCCGCAGGTAGACGACGGTGTGCTCCTTGAGCAGGATCTGGGTCCGATCGGCCAGAACGGAGCCGCCACCGAGGGAGACGACCCCGTCGTGCTCAGCGAGCGCCGCAGCGACGGCGTCGGCCTCGACCGCACGGAAGTGGGCCTCGCCCTCGTCCACGAAGATGTCCTGCACGCTCTTGCCGGCGGCCGCAGCGATGTCCTGGTCGGTGTCGCGCAGGGTGACCCCGAGACGGGAGGCGAGCAGCGCTCCGACGGTCGACTTGCCCGCGCCCATCGGGCCGACGAGCACGACAGCGGGCATCAGGCCCCGGGAATTCAACGCAGCCTCAGGTTCTCGAGGTAGGCCTTGGCGTTGCGCGCGGTCTCGGCGACCGAGTCGCCACCGAACTTCTCCAGCGCCGCCTCGGCCAGCACGAGCGCGACCATCGCCTCGGCGACGACACCGGCGGCAGGCACCGCACAGACGTCGGAGCGCTGGTGGTGGGCGACGGCCTCCTCGCCGGTGGCCACGTCGACGGTACGCAGCGCACGGGGCACGGTCGCGATCGGCTTCATCGCTGCGCGCACGCGCAGGATCTCGCCGGTCGACATGCCTCCCTCGGTGCCGCCGGAGCGTCCGGAGGCGCGGCGGATGCCGTCGGCGGAGGGAACGATCTCGTCGTGGGCCTTGGAGCCCGGGGTCGCGGCGAGCTCGAAGCCGTCGCCGACCTCGACACCCTTGATCGCCTGGATGCCCATCAGCGCACCGGCCAGGCGCGCGTCGAGGCGGCGGTCCCAGTGCACGTGGGAGCCCAGGCCCGGCGGCAGCCCGTGGACGACGACCTCGACGACGCCGCCGAGGGTGTCACCGTCCTTGTGGGCCTCGTCGATGCGAGCGACCATCTGCTTGGAGCCGTCGGGGTCGAGCACCCGCACCGGGTCCTCGTCCAGGCGGGCCACGTCCTCGGGAGCGGGGACCTCGCGGCCGGGTGTACGGACTCCGCCGATCTCGAGAACGTGGGACACCAGCCGGACACCGAGCGCCTGCTCGAGGAAGGCCGAGGCGACGGCACCGAGCGCGACACGGGCCGCGGTCTCGCGAGCCGAGGCCCGCTCCAAGATCGGACGGGCGTCGTCGAAGTCGTACTTCTGCATCCCGACAAGGTCGGCGTGACCGGGCCGCGGACGGGTCAGCGGCGCGTTGCGGGCCTGGCCGGCCAGCACGTCGGGGTCGACCGGGTCGGAGGCCATCACGGTCTCCCACTTGGGCCACTCGGTGTTGCCCACCTCGATCGCGACCGGACCGCCCTGCGACTCCCCGTGGCGTACGCCGCCGGTGATCCGCACCTGGTCCTTCTCGAACTTCATCCGGGCACCGCGGCCATAGCCGAGGCGCCGCCGGGCCAGGGCATCAGCGATGTCGTCAGAGGTGATCCGGACGTGGGCGGGCAGACCCTCCATCACGGCCGTCAAGGACGGACCATGGGACTCGCCCGCAGTGAGCCAACGCAACATGAGGCCAGTGTTTCATCCCGGTCACGCAACCCCGTGCACCCGGGCTCAAAGCGAGACGGCGAACGCACCGACGAGCATGCCCAGAATCATGAAAGGCCCGTACGCCAGGGGCTCGCGCATCGCCGTGCGCGAGCGCTGCGCGACGGCGCGTCCGATGCCCCAGACGCCGAAGATCGCCAGCCCTGCCCACAGCCCGACCGCGAGCTGCTCCCAGCCGAGCCGACCGAGGACCAGGCCGACCAGCGCCGCGAGTCGTACGTCGCCGAAGCCCATGGCGTGCGGCAGCATCCGCCACAGCAGCCAGAACGCCGAGCGCGCGATCACCAGTCCGGCAATGGCGCCGAGGGTCGCCGCGGTGTCGCGCGTCCAGAGCCACTCGGCGGCGAGCAGCCCGAGCCCGACCGCGGTCGCCATCAGGATCGGGGCCTTGGGCAGCCGCTGGACGCGCCAGTCGACATAGGCGAGCAGCACGCAGAGAGGTAGGAGCGGCACCAGCGCCACCATCAGCCGCGACGGCTCCACCTGCCAGGCGAGCAGCCCGGCGAGCGCCGCCGAGACGGCCACCGCGAGGGGCAGGAGCGGAGCCCACCCTGCGATGGCCGCATAGGAGACCGCCGGCGGATCGTCGACCGGCTCGGGGAGCCGGCGAAGCAGTGCCGGCACCCCGAGAGCGAGCAGACCGGCGACGGCCGCACTCACCAGCACGACCGCCCCGGGGCTCATGCCGGTGTCGGCTCCATACTGGACTCCCTGCTGGCCAGCGCCTTCTCCCCCGCTGCCCGCATGGCAGCGAGCGGCGCGGTACGGCCGGTGAATAGCTCGAACTGCAGCACCGCCTGGTGTACGAGAAGATCCAGGCCGCTCACCGCCACGCCAGGCGCGACGGACAGCAGCGGCGAGGGCCACGGGTCGTAGACGACGTCGAAGACGACCGGCGTCGATGCCCAGCGGTCGATGAGCTCCGGGGTCTGCGCCTTCGCCGGAACCGTGGAGACGACCACGTCGACCCCACTGGTAACCGATCCCTGGGCAGCCGAGTCCAGCGGCAGCACGGAGACGACGGGCTTGCTCGGGTGACGCGAGATCATCTCGATCGTCTCCCCCGCCGCACCCGGGTTGCGCGCCAGCAGCGTGATCCGCGAGGCACCCAGCTCGGCGAGCGCGAGGCCCGTGGAGGCCGCGGTCGCACCGGCGCCCAGGATCGCGCCGGACGTGCAGGAGAATCCCTCGCCCGCGCGCTCGCGGATCGCCGCGACCGCACCGGGCAGGTCGGTGTTGTCCCCGACCCAGCCGTGCGAGGAGCGCACCAGGGTGTTGACCGCCCCGACGAGCCGCGCCCGCGGCGACATCGACCGCGCCAGCTCGTACGCCTCCCGCTTGAGCGGCATCGTCACCGACAGCCCACGCCACCGGCTCGGCGGCCAGTCGCCGCCGAGGTCGGCGACGTACTTCGCCAGGCCACCGGCCTGCACGCGCGTGGACGTGTAGGACCAGTCAGACATTCCCAGCTCGGCGTACGCCGCCTGGTGGAGGGTCGGCGAGAGCGAGTGATCGATCGGATCACCCAGAACAGCACACTTCACTCAGGTCTTCTCCTCAGCAACTCTTGGACTCGGTTGCGCAGTAGTCCTTGTACTCGGCCTTGAACTTCAAGAACTGGTCATAGTTCTTGGCGAACTTCGTCTCACCGGTCTTCAGGTTGACGGTCACGTAGTAGTACCAATCACCTTCCGCCGGGTTGAGCGCGGCCTGGATCGCGTCGTCACCCGGCGCACCGATCGGCCCCGGAGGCAAGCCCTTGCTGGTGTAGGTGTTGTAGGGCGAGTCGACGGACTGGACGTCGACGCCGCCGAGCTCGGTGCTTCCAGACTTCCCGAGCGCATAGTTGACCGTCGCGTCGATCTGCAGGAAGCCCGCCTGGCCGGCCTTGCCGGGGTTCTCGACCCGGTTGTAGATCACCCGGGCGATCTTGGACATGTCGTCGCCACGACCCTCCGCCTCCACGAGGGAGGCCACGGTCATGATCTGCTCTGCCGTGCACGCCTTGCCGCCGCCGCACTTGAGCTGTTTGGCGCGCGCCTCGATGTCGTTGTCGCCGAGGGCCTGCTCCCACCGGTCGACCATCATCGCCAACATGTCGGTCGGCGTGGCGTCGGGCGGGAAGGCGTACGTCGCCGGGAAGAGGTAGCCCTCGACGTTGCCCTTGGCGTAGTCGGGCAGCCCGATCGCCTCGGTGTCCTGGGCGGCCTTCTTGAAGTCGGCCGGCTTCTTCCCGGTCTTCTCGGCGAGCACCTTGTAGATCGCCTTGGCGCGCGACCCCTCGGTGATGGTGACGTTGACCGTGTCGATGTTCTCCGGGTTGGCGAGGACATCGACGGCGTCGGCGGCCTTCATCTGCTTCTTCAACGGGTAGAAGCCGACCTGGACGGTCAGCCCCTCCTCGTTGGCCGCCTCGATGAAGGCGTCGACCGACTTCACCACGCCGGCCTCCTTCAGGTTGCGCCCGACCGCCGAGACCGAGTCGCCCTCGTGCACCTCGAAGGAGACGGGGTCGGTGCCGGGACCGGCGTAGTCGGCCGGCGGCGCGACCATGTCCTTGACGTAGTCGATCGCCCGGTCGCCCACGAAGTAGAACCCACCGAGGACCACCGCCATGGCCACAAGCACGGCCAGACAGCCACCGAAGCGTCGTTTGCGCTTCGGTGGCTCCTCGTCGAAGTAGGGATCGTGATCGGAGGGACCACCCTCGAAGAAGGCCGGCTGCTGCTGGTAGGTCGGCCCGCCGTAGCCGCCCGGCCGCTGCGGCGGCTCCTGCCGGCCGTAGCCCGGCGGGGGCGTGCCGGCACCGGGTACCGGACGAGGCCCAGGGCGCCGACCCGGCTGGCCCTGCTGCGGAGGCATCTGACCCGGCATCTGCGGCGGCATTCGGCGTGGGTCTCGGGGATCCTGCGGAGGCTGCTGCCGTGGCGGGTGGCCACCGTGCGGATCGCGACCATATGACCCCTGGCCAGGGCGACGTGGGTCGCGCGGGTCCGGGGGGTAGTAGCGCTCACTCAATGACCGACCTCAACGATCTCTCCAGGCGCGGTGCCCGAAGCGCGCTCACTGTCCAATGCGTGTTGCAGGATCACAACCGCCGCGGCCATGTCCACCACGGCTCGGCGGTCCTGACCCTTGCGCCCCCGGTCTCGGAGCATAGCCTCCGCGGAAACTGTGGTGAGTCGTTCGTCGATGAGGCGAACCGGGACCGGGGCCACTCGCCGCGCCAAGGACGCGGCGAAGTCCCGGACCTTAGCAGTCGCCGGGTTCTCCCCTCCCTTGAGGGACCTGGGCAGCCCGACGACCACCTCGAGCATCGTCGACTCCTCGGCGATCTCGGCGACGATCGCCTGCAGGCGCGTGAGGTCTCCGCGACCCTTCTTGACCGTCTCGAGCGGCGTCGCCAGGAACCCCGTGGGGTCACTCCTGGCGACGCCGATCCGGGCGTCGCCAGGATCGAGACCGAGGCGTACGCCGTGCCGCATCAGGCTTGCGCGACCAGCGTCGCGACCATTCCGAGCGCGGTGTCGATCTTGGAGACGTCGGTGCCGCCGCCCTGGGCGAAGTCCGGCTTGCCGCCGCCGCGACCACCCACGACCGGCGCGAGCTCCTTGATCAGGTCACCCGCCTTGACGCCCTTGGCGATGCCGGCCGGGTTGACCGCGGCCACGACCGCGACCTTGTCGTCGGCGTCACCGATGAGCACCACAGCCGCCGGCGCGTCACCGAGCCGGGCGCGTACGTCCTGGGCGAGCGTGCGGGCGTCGCCGCCGCCCACACCCGGGACCCGCTGGGCGACGAGCTGGACGCCGTTGACGTCGACCGCGGAGGCCGCGATCGAACCACCGGAGGCGAGCAGCTGTGCCGTGCGCGCCCGGGCGATCTCCTTCTCGGCGGCCTTGAGCCGCTCCATCAGGTCGGAGACCCGGCCGACGACGTCGTCGGACTTCGTCTTGAGCAGCAGGTTGAGCTCGGAGACCACGTCGCGCTCACGGGCGAGGTAGTTGAAGCCCTCGACGCCCGTGTAGGCCTCGATGCGCCGGTTGCCGGAGCCGACCGACGCCTCGGAGGTGACCACGATCGTGCCGATCTGGGCGGAGTGGTCCACGTGGGTGCCGCCGCACAGCTCGCGCGACCAAGGGCCGCCGATCTCGACGACCCGCACCTTGGAGTCGTCGTAGGTCTCACCGAAGAGCGCGATCGCGCCCCACTCCTTGGCCTCCGGAAGGGTCATGTAGTCCCAGGAGACCGGCAGGTCGGCCCGCAGCGCGTGGTTGGAGACCTCCTCGATCTCGTGCATCTGCTCGGGGGTCAGGCCCTTGGTCCAGCCGTAGTCGAGACGCAGGTAGCCGGGGCGGTTGTAGGAACCCGACTGCAGCGCGGTCGGGCCGAGCACCTCGCGCAGCGCCGCATGCACCACGTGCGTGCCGGAGTGGGCCTGGCGGGCGCCGAGACGCCACTCGGGGTCGACCTGCGCGTGCACGAGCGACTCGCCGCTCGTTCCATGTGCAGAGAACTCGCCGTCGACGACCCGGACCTGGTGCACCACGAGGCCCTTGACCGGCCGCTGCACGTCGACGACCTCGAGCCGGCCGCCGTCGAACTCGATGATGCCCGCGTCGGCGGACTGGCCACCGGACTCGGCGTAGAACGGGGTGCGGTCGAGGACGATCTCACCGATCTCCTCGGGGCCGAGCACGTCGACCGGCTTGCCCTCCTTGAGGAGGGCGATCGCCTTCGACTCGGTGTCGAGGGTCGTGTAGGCCTGCCAGTCGGTCGGCCCGTTGCTGTCGAGGATGCCGCGGTAGACCGACACGTCGGCGTGCTGGCCCTTCTTGGCGCGCGCGTCGGCCTTGGCCCGCTCGCGCTGCTCGGTCATCAGGCCGCGGAAGCCCGGCTCGTCGACCTCGAGGCCCGCCTCGGCGGCCATCTCGAGGGTCAGGTCGATCGGGAAGCCGTACGTGTCGTGGAGCTGGAACGCCTTGGCGCCGGTGAACGTGGTGGACCCGCTCGACTTCACCTCGGTCGCGGCCAGGTCGAAGATCTGGGTGCCGGCCGCGAGGGTCTTGCGGAAGGCCTCCTCCTCGGCGTCGGCGACCCGCTTGATGCGGTCCCAGCCGGTGTGCAGGTCGGTGTAGGTCTCCCCCATCTTGTCGCGGGAGATCGGCAGCAGCTCCGGCATCGCCGGGTCCTCGTAGCCCAGCAGGCGCATGTTGCGGATCGCGCGGCGCATCAGCCGGCGCAGGACGTAGCCACGGCCCTCGTTGCCGGGGGTCACGCCGTCGCCGATCAGCATCAGCGAGGAGCGCACGTGGTCGGCGACCACGCGGAAGCGGACGTCGTCCTCGTAGGAGGCGCCGTACTTCTTCCCGGTCAGCTCCATCGCCTTCTCGATGACGGGGAAGACGACGTCGGTCTCGTACATGTTCGCCTTGCCCTGCATCAGGTAGGCGACACGCTCGAGGCCGAGGCCGGTGTCGATGCTCTTCTGCGGCAGGGCGCCGTCGATGTCGACGTCGTACTTGGACCGCGCCGCGACGACGTTGTCCTGCATGAAGACCAGGTTCCAGAACTCCAGGTAGCGGTCGCCGGCGTCCCAGTCACGGTCCGCGCCGAACTCCGGGCCGCGGTCGATCAGGATCTCCGAGCACGGACCGCCCGGCCCGGGCACGCCCATGGACCAGTAGTTCTCGCTCGGGGGCAGCCGCACGATGCGGTCGTCGGGCAGGCCGGAGATCTTCTTCCAGAGCGCGACCGCCTCCTCATCGCCGTTGAGCACGGACGGATAGAGGACCGACTCGTCAAACCCGAAGCCGCCGTCGGCGACCGACTTGGTGACCAGCTCCCAGGCGAGCGTGATCGCGCCCTCCTTGAAGTAGTCACCGAAGGAGAAGTTGCCGCACATCTCGAAGAAGGTGCCATGCCGGGTGGTCTTGCCGACCTCCTCGATGTCGGGCGTACGGATGCACTTCTGCACCGAGGTCGCCCGGTCGTAGGGCGGCGTGGCCTGGCCGAGGAAGTAGGGCTTGAAGGGCACCATGCCTGCGTTGACGAAGAGCAGGTTGGGGTCGTCGAGCAGCAGCGATGCCGACGGCACCACCGTGTGCTCGCCGACACTCGTGTTCTCGGCGAAATGCGCCGTGAAACGGCGGCGGATCTCCGCCGTGCTCAACCACTCCATCAGGGGGTACTACCTTCCGTGTTCTGCATCGGGTCCTCGGTTGGCCCGTTCAATCCAAGTCTCTGCTGCGTGGCGCCGTTGGCGCCAATCTGTTTCGGTCCCGCGGTCCTGGCCTCGATCCACTCGCGCAGCTCGAGCTCCTTCTCGGCCTTGCCGGTGGCCAGCTCGTCGCGGAAGATCCGCGCGCCGACGCCGAGCGCCTGGGCACGGTCGCGGAGTCCGTCGGCGGTGAAGGCCTCCGCGGCCCGCCGCCCCTTGACCATCGCGTACACGCCCGCACCCGCGCCGACCGCGAACCAGATCGCGCCCCTCATAGGGAGTCCTCCATACGTACGTCCTCGTCAACTGCCGCGCGCTGGCGCGCACGGTATTCGCGCAGCGCCTCGCGCATCTCGCTCTTCCGGTCCTTGCGTGCCCGCTTGACCTCGCGGTGCATCTCGTATCGGATCTTGAACCGCACCTCGGGCGAGAGCGCCCGGCGCACCCCGTGGACCAGCGCGGCGCCGTGCACCACGGTCTCCCGGAACACAGCGTCCGCGAAGGCGGGTGCGGTCAACGTACGCTGCACCACCCGCTCCACCTCGGCAGGCTCGCCGTCCTCCCCCAGGGAGGTGATCACATACTCTCTCTCGGCGACGTCCCGGCGCCGACGCCGGCCGACCGCCTCGGGCGGGGTCAGCCGCTTCTCCAGCGCCTCGAGCCGCTCGCGCAGCTCTGCCTCACTGGCCTCGGCCTCTTCGAGCCGGCGCCGCGCGGCGCGGCGCGCCCGGAGCGCGAGCAGCACGGCCACCAGCGAGATGAGGACCAGGACCGCCACCGCGGTCAGCGTCACCACCAGCGCCCACCCGGGCATGCTCGAGTTCGTCATGGTGCGCCTACCCTATCCATCCTGTCCGCGCACGATTTTCCGGACACGCTCCCAACGTTCCTTCACTCCGGCTTCGGCTCCGTGGGTGGTCGGCTGGTAGTACTCCGCATCCGCCACAGCGTCGGGTGCGTACTGCTGCGTCGCGATGCCGAACGGCTCGTCGTGGGCGTACTTGTACGCCTCCCCGTGCCCGATCTTCTTCGCGCCCTCGTAGTGGGCGTCGCGCAGGTGCGGCGGGACGTTGCCGATCTTCCCGGCCGCGACGTCGGCGCGAGCGGCGAAGATGGCGTTGGTGACCGCGTTGGACTTCGGCGCGACGGCGAGCGCGATCGTCGCGTGCGCCAAGGTGAGCTGGGCCTCGGGCATCCCGATCAGCTGCACCGTCTGGGCCGCGGCCACCGCGGTCTGCAGCGCCGTCGAGTCGGCCAGGCCGATGTCCTCGGAGGCGAGGATCATCAGCCGGCGGGCGATGAACCGGGGGTCCTCCCCCGCCTCGATCATCCGCGCCAGGTAGTGCAGCGCCGCGTCGGCGTCCGACCCGCGCACCGACTTGATGAAGGCGCTGACCACGTCGTAGTGCTGGTCGCCCTGCCGGTCGTAGCGCACCGCCGCCTGGTCGACGGCCCGCTCGGCGGCCTCGAGGGTGATCTTCCCACCGGACGCAGCTCCGGCCGCGGCCTCCAGATACGTCAGCGACCGGCGCGCGTCGCCGCCGGCGAGGCGTACGAGATGGTCGAGCGCCTCCTCGGTCAGCGTCACCGAGCCGCCGAGGCCACGCTCGTCCTCGACCGCCTTCAGCAGTACGCCACGGATGTCGTCGTCGGTGAGCGACTCGAGCCGCAGCAGCAGCGAGCGCGACAGCAGCGGCGAGATCACCGAGAAGAAGGGGTTCTCCGTGGTGGCGGCGACCAGCGTGACCCAGCGGTTCTCCACGCCCGGCAGCAGCGCGTCCTGCTGAGCCTTGCTGAACCGGTGGACCTCGTCGACGAAGAGGACCGTCTCCTTGCCGGTCGCGACCAGCTCCGCGCGGGCCGAGTCGATCGCCGCGCGGACCTCCTTGACCCCGGCCGAGACCGCGGAGACCTCGACGAACCGACGGTCGGTGGAGCGGCTCACGATCGAGGCGATGGTCGTCTTCCCGGTCCCCGGCGGCCCCCACAGCAGGAGCGAGAGCGACTGCCCGCCCTCCACCACCTGGTGCAGCGGCGACCCGGACGCCTTGAGCGAGCTCTGGCCCACGAGCTCCTCGAGCGTACGCGGCCGCATCCGGACCGCCAGCGGCGCTGCCGCATGGTCGCTGTGACTCAGCGATCCGCCGCGCGAGGCGCCGGCAGCAGCCCCCATCTCAAACAACCCGTCCACACGCCAACCCTAGTGGCCGGCACCGACAGACTCAGCCGACAGGGGTGGGGGGGTCAGGTGAGGCGTACGCGTGGGTCGAGCACGCTGTAGAAGAGGTCGACCAGGAGGTTGGTGACCACGATGATGAAGGCGGAGATCAGTGTGGTGGCCTCGATGACGGGCAGGTCACTCTGGCTGACCGCGTTGAGTGCCCGCAGACCGAGGCCGGGGATGCCGAAGATCAGCTCGGTGAAGATGGTGCCGGTCAGCAGCGATCCGAAGTCGATGCCGAAGATCGTCACGATCGGCACGACGGCCGCGCGCAGCGCGTGCTTGTTGACGATCCTGCGCTCGGGAAGGCCCTTGGCTCGCGCCGTCCGGACGTAGTCCTGGTTGTACGCCTCGATCATCGACCCGCGGGTGAACCGGGCGTACTTGGAGGAGTTCACCAGGCCGAGCGCGAGCCAGGGCAGCATCAGGCCCCACGCCCACTTCAGCGGCGAGTCGGTCAGCGGGTGATAGCCCTCCTGCGGGAAGATACCGGCGCTGACCGCGAGATAGAGGAACGCGAGCAGGACGAACAGGTAGTACGGGATCGACTCGATCACCAGCGTCGCGCCGATGACCGCCTTGTCCGCCGAGGTCCCCCGGCGTCTGGCCGCGAACATCCCGATGGGCACGCCGATGAGCAGGATCGTGACGCCTGCGCCGACCGCGACCGAGACCGTCGGCCCGATCCGGTCCTTGATGTCGTCCCAGACGTTGACCCGGTAGATGAAGCTGACCCCGAAGCACGGGGCCTCACAGTCGTACGACTCGGAGCCGAAGGCGATCTCGCGACCCTTGAAGATGCCGGTCATGTATTCGGTGTACTGAACATGGAGCGGAGCATCCAGGTTGAGTGCCTCCCGGATCGCGTCCTGACGCTCGGCGGTGCACTTGGGCTCAGGGCACATCGCGTCCGCCGGGTCGCTCGGGCCATAGGTGAAGAGCGCGACGACCGCCACCGAGATCACGAACAGCACGAGAATCGCCGAGATCAACCGGCGTACGACAAAACCGATCATGGGACGGAGGTCTCGCTTCCTAGAAGGTGTCCACGGGCGCTGGCCCAGAGTTGCGGGGTCCTATGTGCGGGTCCGGCCGGCGTGGGGTGCGCCCACGCCGGCCGGATCAGCTCACTTGAGGTACATGATGGAGAAGCTCGGCATGCCCTTGACCGGGTCGTTGACGACCCCGCCGACCTGCGAGCCCTTGATGAAGGCGTTCGCGTCGTAGCCGGCGTTGATCTCGACCATGTAGGTCTCCTGCATCCACTTGTCGAACTCGCCCCAGGCTGCGGGGACCTCGTCGGCGTCCATCTTCAGGATCTCGGCCTGCTTCGCGTCAGCGTCGGCCTCCTTGAAGTTGGTCGGGTTCGGCATGCCCGCCTTGTTGGCGTTCGAGCCGATCCACTGCGCCGGGAACCAGGAGCCGCCCGAGGGCCAGTCGGAGCACCAGCCGCCGTAGCGGAGGTTGACCGGAGCGTCGAGGTTGCTCTCGTCGTCACGGTAGGTCTCGTCGGTCGAGGCCACCGGGGTCGCCTTGAAGCCGGCTGCCTCGAAGCCCTTGACCATCTGGTCCTTCTTGGCCACCGAGTTCTCGTCGTCACGCTGGTAGTGCCACTTCAGCTCGAAGCCCTCGGCCCCGGCCTCCTTCAGCAGCGCCTTGGCCTTCTCCGGGTCGGTGGTCTGGCCGTCCTGACCCTTCGGGTACTGGTACTCGACCCGACCCGCCGTGCCCGGGGGCAGGAGCGAGGTGCCGGGCTGGATGGTGACGCCGACGATCTCGCCGGATGCCTTCCAGGCAGCCTGGTAGGGGTAGGCCCAGCTGATGGCCTCGCGCACCTTCTTGTCGGTGATCTTGGTCTGGTCCGGACGGTACATGTAGGTGCACGGCGAAGTGCCCTCGATGAGGTTGTCCGGGGCGCTCTCCTTGATCGACTTGTAGGTCGGCGGCGTGACGTCGTCGTACGTCATCATCGTCTGCGCCGCGCCCTTGTCGCCGAGGATCTGGTTCTCGAGCTTCGCGGTGTCCTGGGCGAACTTGAAGTCGAACGCGTCCGCGGCCTGGAAGCGGCCGGGGTCGGTGTCGGGGTCCCACTGGTCGTTCTTGACCAGCTTCAGCGAGGTGCCCGGCTTGTAGGACTCGAACTTGTAGGGGCCGGTCGACATCGGGTGGCTCTCGTAGGCCAGCGGGTCCTTGTCCTTCGCCTTCGGGATCGGCGAGAAGACCGGGAACGAGGCGTAGTAGTCGAGCTCGGGGAACGGCTGCGCCAGGTGGATGATCACCTTGTTGCCGTCGGCCTCGACGCCGTCGTAGTCCTCGCCGCCGTACCAGCCGGCGCTGGCGTCGTAGTCGGGGAGCTTCTTGAGCTCGGCGTCGGTGTCGGCGAACGGGCCCTTGTACTTCTGGCCGTCCTTGAAGAACGTCGTCTGGTACGTCGGGCCGTCGGTCAGGGTGTCGATGGCGAAGGAGCGCTTGATGCCGTAGACCACGTCCTCGGCGGTGACGTCGGTGCCGTCCTCGTACTTGATCCCGTCCTTCAGCTCGAAGGTCCAGGTCAGGCCGTCCTCGGAGACCTGACCGAGGTCGGTGGCGAGGTCGGGGACGAGAACGGAGTCGCCGCTCTCCTCGTCATAGACGTACTGCGTCAGCGAGCGGGTCACCAGGCCGGACATGATCGCACCGGAGTCGGTGTAGTAGGTCCGGGTCGGGTCGAGGGTGTGCGGGGCGGCGTTGGACAGCACGGTGATCGTGCCGCCCTTCTTGGCGTCGGACGGGATCTCCAGCGGCCCCTCGGCCGTGGCGTCCTTGCCGGCTCCGGCTCCGCCGCCGGCCTTGAACTCGCCGGCCGGGTCCTCGCCACCGCCGCCCCCGCCACCACAAGCAGCGGTGAGCGTCAGCGCAGCGATCGCACTGGCGGCGATCACTGTTCTCTTCAATCGCATCGTAGGTGTCCACCTTCCATGGTTGATGCCTCTCTCCGACGACGTGCTCACCGGAAAGACTTGGGGTCGAAGGCGTCGCGAATGGCGTCTCCGAGCAGGTTGAGCGCGAAGACCAGGACCACGATCCCGACGATCGGCGCGTAGAGGTACAAGGGGTATTCGTCGAACCAGCTCTGGGCACGCAGGATCGTCTGTCCCCAGGACGGGCGGCCGGTGACGCCGACGCCGAGGTAGGCCAGCGTCGCCTCCGCGGCGATCGTGGCCGGCAGGCTCAGCGAGAACGAGACGACGATCGGCGCCACCAGGTTGGGCAGCAGTTCCTTGAACAGGATCCGGTGGGTCGGCATCCCGAGGACGTGCGCGGCCTCGATGAACTCGCGCTCGCGCAGCGAGATCACCTCACCGCGGATCAGCCGGGCCAGGCCCATCCACCCGAAGATCGAGAGGATCACGATGAGTGCGATCAGCGAGGCGTTGTCGAGCATCGTCGGGTTCTCCCGCCAGCGCTCCACGAGCATCGGCGAGATCGCGATCGCGACCAGCAGGAACGGCAGCGTGAGGAAGAGATCGATCACGAACGTGATCACCCGGTCACCCCAGCCGCGGCTGTAGCCCGCGATCAGGCCGAGAACCACGCCGACGAAGGTCGAGACGACCGTGGCGATCGTGGCGACCAGCAGGGACGTACGCGCGCCGTAGAACCACTCCGCGAGCAGGTCGTTGCCGGAGTTGGGCTCCAGGCCGAGCGGCGCCTCCCAGGTGAACCCGTAGTTGGGCGGGCCGATGACGGGGTAGTTGAACGAGTCGGTGTCGGCGACCGGGTCACCGGCTCGCACCTCGACGCCGAACAGCTTGCACAGCAGTGGCGCGAAGATCGCGATCAGGACGAAGAGCAGCACGATCCCGGCACAGATCATCGCGACCTTGTCCGAGAGGAGACGGTCCATCGCGATCCGCATCGGCGAACGGCCGGCGACATCGCCCGTCCTGGGTTCCGGACTGATCTCGGGATCAGGACCCTGGATCAACACTTCGGACACAGTCATACGCTCGGATCTCCGTTCGATGCCAAGGCTCGGTACGCCCAAGAACAGACCACTTCGCGCGGCCCCGAGCCAACGCGCTGCATCAAGTTATGCCAAGTTCCAGCGGTTCGGGCGGGACTACGGATAACGGTTCGATACCGACAGTGACGTGTGACACATACGTAACAAAGACGGTCCGCAGCCAAAGGCTGCGGACCGTCTTTCGTAATCTCGACGATATACGGGAGATTCTCAGGCACGACCCCGTGAGTTGTTCGCCAGGTCGTACCAGGTGTCGGCGTACCCCGGGCCGTCGCCCGGGACCTCGGCCGGGCTGGCGCCCGGGTCCGGGGCCCCGAACTCGTCGACGCCCAGGAGCGGCGCGGTGATCGGCTTCTCCGGGTGCTGGTGGATCTCACCCGGGAAGTGGCAGGCGACCTTGTGCTTCTTGCCGATCTGCAGCAGCGGCGGCTCGACCACGGAGCAGATGTCCTTGGCGAGGGAGCAGCGGGTGCGGAAGTGGCAGCCCGAGGGCGGGTTGATCGGCGAAGGTACGTCGCCCTCCAGCCGAATCCGCTCACGACGGCCGCCGATCGCGGCCTGCTTCACGTCGGGCACCGCGGAGAGCAGCGCCTGGGTGTAGGGGTGGTGAGCGTGCTCGTAGATCGACTCGCGGTCACCGATCTCCACGATCTTGCCGAGGTACATCACCGCGACCTCGGGGCAGAAGTGGCGAACGATGGCGAGGTCGTGCGCGATGAACAGGTAGGAGATGTCGAACTCCTTCTGCAGGTCCTGCAGAAGGTTGATCACCTGGGCCTGGATCGACACGTCCAGCGCGGAGACCGGCTCGTCGGCGACGAGCAGCTTCGGCTGCAGGGTCATGGCCCGGGCGATGCCGATGCGCTGGCGCTGACCGCCGGAGAACTCGTGCGGGTAGCGGTTGTAGTGCTCGGGGTTGAGCCCGACGAGCTCGAGCAGCTCCTGGACCCGGCTGAGCACCTTGTTCTTCGGCACCATGTTGTGGATCCGCAGCGGCGCGCCGATGATCGAACCGACCGTGTGCCGCGGGTTCAGCGAGGTCGACGGGTCCTGGAAGATCATCTGGATCTCCCGGCGCATCGGGTGCAGCTTCCTACCCGAGTAGTTGGCGATGTCGGTGCCCTCGAAGTTGATCTTCCCCTCGGTGGGCTGGTAGAGCCGCGTCACCATCCGCCCGGTGGTGGACTTGCCACAACCGGACTCACCGACGAGGCCCAGGGCGCTGCCCTTGGCCACCTCGAAGGAGACCCCGTCGACGGCCTTGACGTGCCCGACCGTACGCCGGATCACGCCGCTGCCCTTGACCGGGAAGTGCATCTTCAGGTTCTCGACCGAGAGCACGGTCTCCGTGCTCGCCGGCGCGACCGAGGCCGCGGTGGCAGTCGTGGTGTCGCTCATCAGTCCTCCACCAGGTCAGGGGCGATCTCGGGCAGGATCTCTGCCACATAGACCTCGTCGGCGTTCTTGATGTGGCACCGCTTGGTGTGGTTGCCACCGCTGCTGGCCGGGGTGAGGTCGGGAAGGGTCGTCCGGCACAGGTCGCCGCCCACCTTCGCAACGTGGTCACAGCGCGGCTCGAAGGCGCATCCCGGCGGCGCGTTCAGCAGCGAGGGCGGGTTGCCCCGGATCGGGATCAGCTTGGCCTCGGTCGACGCGGTCAGGTCCGGCACGCTGGAGAGCAGGCCCCAGGTGTAAGGCATCTGCGGGTGGGTGAGGATCTCCTTGCACGGGCCGTACTCGACCGCGCGGCCGGCGTACATCACGAGGACGTCATCGGCCATCTCCGCCACGACGCCGAGGTCGTGGGTGATGATGATGACCGCCGCGTCGAAGTCGCGCTGCAGGTCCTGGAGCAGGTCGAGGATCTGCGCCTGGACGGTCACGTCAAGAGCGGTGGTCGGCTCGTCGGCGATGAGCAGGCTCGGGTTGTTGATCAGGCCCATCGCGATCATCGCGCGCTGGCGCATACCGCCGGAGAACTGGTGCGGGTAGTCGTCCACGCGACGGTCGGGCTGCGGGATGCCGACGCGGTCGAGCATCTCGATGGCGCGCTTGCGCGCCTCCCTCTTGGTGACGTTGTTGTGGACCTGGTAGGCCTCCATGATCTGGTTGCCCACCGAGTAGTAGGGGTGCATCGCGGAGAGCGGGTCCTGGAAGATCATCGCCACGTCGCGGCCGCGTCGCTTGCGCATCTCCTCGTTGCTCACCTTGAGCAGGTCGACCCCGTCGAGCATGATCTCGCCGCTGAGGATGGCGTTGGTGCCGCGGTGCAGCCCCATGATCGCCGAGCTGGAGACCGACTTGCCGGAGCCGGACTCGCCCACGATGCCGAGCGTCTTGCCGCGCTCGAGCTCGAAGGAGAGGCCGTCGGTCGCCTTGACGATGCCGTCGGAGGTGGAGAAGTGAACCTTCAGGTCACGCACCGAGAGGAACGCGCCATCGTTGGCGGGCCTCGTCTCGGGCGTCGTGGAAAGGTCAGTCATGGATCAGATCCTCCTCAGGCGAGGCGCACGCGCGGGTCGATGAAGGCGTACAGGACGTCGACGACGATGTTGGCGAGGATCACCAGAGCCCCGAGGAGCAACACCAGGCCCACGATGGTCGGAAGGTCGTAGGTCTCGTTCGCGGTCACCGCGAGCTTTCCGAGACCGTAGTAGTTGAAGACGTCCTCGGTGATGATCGCGCCGCCGAGGACGGCAGCGAAGTCGAGACCGAACATCGTCACCAGCGGGGTCAGCGCCGCGCGCAGCGCGTGCTTGAAGAGCACCTTGTTGCTCTTGACGCCCTTCGACTTCGCGGTGCGGATGTAGTCCTCGCTCATCGACTCGAGCACGAACGCCCGGGTCATGCGTACGTAGCCCGCCATGTAGACCGCCGCGAGAGTGAACCCGGGGAGCATGAGCTGGACCAGCCACTGCCCGACACCACCCTCGGCTATCGGTACGTATCCCGGCGCCGGGAAGATCCCCCATTTGATGGCTACGAAGTTGATCAGCAAAGCACCCACGAAGAAGGTCGGGAAGGCATAGAGGGACAGTGTGGCTCCGACGACCCCGCGGTCAACGAGGGTTCCCTTGAAGACCGCCGCGAGCACTCCGAACAGAACTCCGAAGACGACCCAGATGGTGACCGCGACCAGGGCGATCGAGATCGAGATCGGCGCTGCCTCCGCGATCTCATCGTTGACCGTCATCTGCAGCTGCTGGGAGTAGCCCAGGCAGGGCGCCGGGCACTCGGTCACCAGCTCGGGGTTCGCCTCGCGCATCGCCTCGTCGGCGGGGTACTCGCGGCCGACGACGACGCCCTTCGCGAAGTTGCCCCACTGGACCAACAGCGGCTGGTCGTAGCCGAGGGCCTGACGGGTCTCCTCGATGCGCTCAGGCGGGCAGTTCTTGCCGCAGGAGAACTGCGCAGGGTCGACCGGGTTCTTCAGGAACAGTGCGAAGACGATGAAGCTCATCGCCACCAGCATGAGCAAGCCGACGATCACGCGCCGGATGATGTAGGCGACCATCGGTGGGTCTCACCTTCATTGGGATCGGCCGGACCACCACCGTCGTGGGGTGTCGTCCGGGGGGAATCGTGTCCAGGTACATGGGAGAGGCGGGGCTCTGGCGAGCCCCGCCTCCATGTTCGGATCGGCTCAGGGCCGTCCGAACGGTGTTGCGGAGCTGAAGGATCAGTCCTCGACGTCGATGGTCGCCAGGTCCGGGTAGGACGAGGAGGCATCGGTGGTGATGAAGTCCTTCACCTTGGAGCCGTGGACCCAGTTGAAGGTCGCGATCTCCAGCGGGATGTAGGCGACGTCCTCGCCCAGGGTCGCGTCGGCCTCCTGGAGGAACTTGTTCTGCTCCTCGATGGTGGCCGAGTTGGCGGCGTTGTCGAACAGCTTGTCGACGGCCGGGTTCTTGTAGTTACCGTAGTTCTGACCGTTGGTGGTCTTCTCGATCTGACGGCTGTCGAACAGCGCCGCGGTGACGGTCATCGCGGAGCCCCAGTCGGCGCCCCAACCGCCCCACATCACGTCAGCCTTGTTGGACGGCTTCTGGATGTTGGAGTAGTAGACGTCACCCAGCGGGTCGAGCGTGACCTTGAAGCCCGCAGCCTCCCAGCCTTCGACCAGCGCAGAGGCCTGCTTGTCAGCGGTGTCGCTCTGCGGGTAGGTGAAGGTGATCGGGTACGGCATCTCGGCGCCGGCCTCGGTGAGGAGCTTCTTGGCTGCGGCCGGGTCACCCTTGAGGTTGCGGTCCTTGTAGGCCGGGTTGGCCACGTAGCCCGGAACGGCCGGGTTCACGATGGAGTCGGCCGGGGTGTAGGCCTTCTCGCCACCGCCGGCGGCGATCCACGACTCGACGTTGGTCGCGAGGGCCAGGGCCTTACGAACCTTCGGGTCCTTCATCTGGTTCTGGTTCGGAACCAGGTAGTCGACGTAGGGCGACTGGACCTGGACGTAGCGGTCCTTGACACCGGCCTCGGTGAGGCGGGGGAAGAACTCCGGCGGGACGCGCGAGCCGCTGACGATGGTCGTCTGCGAGTCGGGGCTGTCGGAGAACAGCTTCTCGTAGGTCGTCGCGGCCTTCTCACCGAACTCGACGGTGATGGTGTCCGGCTTCGCCTCACGGAGCGACTTGTCGTCGGTCTCCGGGTCGTACTCGTCGTTGCGCACCAGGGTGCCGCCCTTCTGGGCGTTCCAGGTGTCGACCTTGTACGGGCCGTTGGAGAAGATGACGTCGTCGTTCTTGGCGCCCTTGTCCTCGGACTTCTTGTACGGGTCCATCATGTGCAGCGACGAGATCGCCAGCGGGAAGTCCGGCCACGGCGACTTGAACTTGTAGGTGATGGTCTTGCCATCGCAAGTCACCGCCTGGTCGAAGTCGGCCTGCTGCTCCGGGGTCGCGGTGTACGGGCCCGGGTACTCACCCTTGAGCGCGAGCTTCGCGGTCAGGTAGAAGCCCGGACCACCGGTGAGCTCGTCGGCGGCGAAGTTGCGCGAGGCGCCGTAGGCGAAGTCCTCACACGTGATCTCGGAGCCGTCCTGCCACTTCACGCCGTCCTTGATGGTGAACGACCAGGTCTTCGCGCCCTCGGTCGAGGTGCCCTCGTCGGTCGCCAGGTCCGGGATCGGCTTCTGCGAGACCTCAGGGTCGGTCGACGCCGGGTTCGAGAGCAGCTTGCGGTAGACCAGACGCGTGGTGTGGGAGATCGTCTCGCCCACGTAGATCCGCTGCGGGTCCAGGTGGTCCCACGGGTCCTCGGTGACGATGGTCAGGCCCTTGGCGCTCGAGTCACCGCCGCCGTCCCCGCCGCCACAGGCAGCCAGGCCCAGCGAAAGACCGAGCACGCCGGCGGCACTCACCGCTACGTACTTAGCTCGCTTCTTGAGCATTCGTTTCTCCTTGGTGTGGTCGCCGTCAGCCTCTGACAACTGACGCCGTAACGGTGTCCCGGGCGGGTCACCTGTGTGTGTACGGAGCCCCGAGGCTCACCTGTCACCCTTGGGGTCAAGGGCGTCTCGCAACCCGTCCCCGAGAAGGTTGAACGAGATCACGATCGTCGCGATGATGATCGCGGGCATGAAGAAGTAGAACGGATCCACCTGAGCGTATTTCAGCGAGTCCGCGAGGACGTTGCCGAGCGTCGGCGTCGGCGGCTTCACGCTGACCTGAAGGTAGCTCAGGGCGGCCTCGGCCGAGATGTAGGCCGGCATCATCAAGGTGACCAGGACCAGCAGCGGAGCCCAGAGGTTCGGCAGGATCTCCTTGAAGTAGATCCGCGGCTTGGAGGCGCCCAGCACGATCGCGGCCTCGACGAACTCTCGCTGTTTGATCGAGAGCACCTGCCCTCGGACCACACGGGCCGTGCTGGTCCAGCCGAAGATCGCGAGCACCACAGTGCAGTAGATGCCCTGCGCGAGTGGACCGTTGGGCAGCCCGGTCACCTGTTGCACGAGCTCGAGACCGAGGGCCGAGAGCGCCAGCAGCATCAGCGTCGAGGGGAAGGAGAGGGTCAGGTCGGTGAAGCGGCTCAGGATCGCGTCCATCCAGCCACCGCTGAAGCCGGCGATGATTCCGATGATCGCGCCAATGACGACCGAGAGGATCGCCGCGGTCAGAGCGATGGCCAGCGAGAAGGTGATCCCGTACCAGAACCGGGACATCGCGTCGCGGCCGGTGCCGGGCTCCACGCCGAGCGGGTGTGCGGCGCTCGCACCGCTGAACCTGCCCTCGGGGATGGTGTTGGCGTCGAGCAGATCCTGGTTGTAGCTGAACGGGTCCAGCACGCCCATCTTGACGAGCAGGGGGGCCAGCACCGCGGCCAGGACCACCAGGACGACAACCGTCAGCGACACCATCGTCAGCTTGTCCTTGCGAAGCCGCATCCATGCCAGCTTCATCGGCGACTTGCCGGCGATCTTCTTCGCCTCTTCAGGCGAAGCAGAAGGTGTCGATCCACCCGAGAGTTCTTCACCTTCGAACACGGTGGCCGATTCGCTCATGGTTCCTCTGTCTAGTCGTAATCCTGGGTGCCGCCGTCGCACGGCAGCGTCCGACCCACGAGGTCGACGGATGGAACTCTATGTGATCCCTTTGCCCCTATGGAGCCCGGACCGGTAACGATCCGATTTCAACCAGTGATACGGCAGATCGGGATGCCTTCTCGCAATTCCTTAGAGAATGCCAAGAGTCTCCGGGACCGGCGGACCGGTCCCGGAGACTCTGTTGGCTTTGCTCGAAGCGCGCTCAGTTCGCCGATTCGCCCTCGGCGGCAGCCTGAGGAGCCGGCCGTGCGTCGACGCCCGCCTCCTTGCGCTGCTCGGGGGTGATCGGCGCAGGAGCTGCGGTGAGCGGGTCGTAGCCGGCACCTGTCTTCGGGAAGGCGATCACGTCGCGGATGGAGTCGGTGCCGGCGAGGAGGGCGACGACGCGGTCCCAGCCGAAGGCGATGCCGCCGTGCGGCGGGGCACCGAACTTGAACGCCTCGAGCAGGAAGCCGAACTTCTCCTCGGCCGCCTCCTCGCCGATCCCCATCAGGTCGAAGACCCGCTTCTGGACGTCCTCGCGGTGGATACGGATCGATCCGCCGCCGATCTCGTTGCCGTTGCAGACGATGTCGTACGCCCACGCGATCGCGTTACCGGGGTCCTTGTCGAAGGCCTCGACGTCCTGCGGGCTGGTGAAGGCGTGGTGGACCGCGGTCCACTCCCCCGCACCGACCGCGACGTCACCGGACTCGACCGCCTCGGATGCCGGCTCGAGCAGCGGCGCGTCGACGACCCACAGGAAGCTCCACTCGCCGTCCTTGCGGAGGTCGAGACGGTTGCCGATCTCCAGCCGGGCGGCACCCAGCAGGGAGCGGCTCGACTTGGGCGCGCCGGCGGCGAAGAAGATGCAGTCGCCGGGGTTCGCGCCGACATGGGCCGCCAGTCCGGCGGCCTCGGTCTCGGAGAGGTTCTTGGCGACCGGACCGGTCAGCGAGCCGTCCTCCTGGACCAGGACGTACGCCAGGCCCTTGGCTCCACGCTGCTTGGCCCAGTCCTGCCAGCCGTCGAGCTGACGCCGCGGCTGGCTCGCGCCGCCCGGCATCACCACGGCGCCGACGTAGGGCGCCTGGAAGACGCGGAACGTCGTCTCGGAGAAGTAGTCGGTGCACTCGGTGATCTCGATGCCGAAGCGCAGGTCGGGCTTGTCGGAGCCGTACTTGGCCATCGCGTCGGCGTAGGTCATCCGCGGCAGCGGGAGCGGGACGTCGTAGCCGATCAGCTTCCACAGCGCCGCGACGATCTCCTCGCCGAGGGCGATCACGTCGTCCTGCTCGACGAAGCTCATCTCGATGTCGAGCTGGGTGAACTCCGGCTGCCGGTCGGCGCGGAAGTCCTCGTCACGGTAGGCGCGGGCGAGCTGGTAGTAGCGCTCCATGCCGCCGACCATGAGCAGCTGCTTGAACAGCTGCGGGGACTGCGGCAGCGCGTACCACGAGCCTGGCTGCAGGCGGGCCGGGACCAGGAAGTCACGGGCGCCCTCGGGGGTGCTGCGGGTCAGCGTCGGGGTCTCGATCTCGACGAAGTCGTGACCGGCCAGCACGTCACGGGCGGCCTTGTTGGCCTTCGAGCGCAGTCGGATGGCGTTGCCGGGGGCGGTGCGGCGCAGGTCGAGGTAGCGGTGCTTGAAACGTACGTCCTCGCCGACCTCTACATGGTCGTCGATCGGGAACGGGAGGGCCGCGGCCGCGCTGAGTACCTCGAGGTCCTTGGCGACGATCTCGATCTCGCCGGTGGCGAGGTTCGGGTTGAGGTTCTCCTCGGTGCGCGCGACGACCTCGCCGGTGACCTTGATGCAGTATTCGTTGCGCAGGTGGTGAGCGATCTCCTCGTCGCGGACGACGACCTGGACCACCCCGCTGGACTCACGCAGATCGAGGAACGCGACCCCGCCGTGATCGCGTCGGCGGCCTACCCAGCCGGCGAGGGTCACGGTCTGGCCGACGTGCTCGGCACGCAGGGTGCCGGCGTCGTGGGTGCGGATCACTTCTTCTCCTCGTTGTTCGCGACGACCTGAGGCTTCAGGTCGCTCTCGTTCTGCGGCGTCCAGGTGGCCGGGTCGGCCGGGACCTGGTCGCCGGTGCGGATGTCCTTGATCTCGTAGCCGCCTTCGGTGGTGAAGAGGACGTACGGGATGCCGCGGCGCTCCGCGAAGCGGATCTGCTTGCCGAACTTGGCGGCGTTGGGCGAGACCTCGCAGGCAACATTGTGAGCGCGCAGCTGCTGGGCCGCCGAATCGGCCTCGGCCCTGCTCTCCTCGTCGGAGACGGCGACCAGGACGGTGCTCGGGACCTTGCGGTCCCCGTCGAGCACGCCCTTCTGCACCAGCGGCACCAGGACGCGGCTGACGCCGAGCGAGATCCCGACGCCCGGGTAGGTGGTCTTCCCGTCGCTGGCGAGCGCGTCGTAGCGGCCACCGGAGCAGATGCTGCCCAGCGACTCATAGCCGTCGAGGCGGGTCTCGAAGACGGTGCCGGTGTAGTAGTCCAAACCGCGGGCGATGCTCAGGTCGGCCACGACACGTACGGAATCGGTGTTGAGGGGCGCGGTGGCGGTGATCAGCGTGGCCAGCTCGGTCAGGCCCTCCTCGAGCAGCTCGCTCTCGACCCCGAGGGCACGGACCTTCTCCACGAAGGAGTCGTCGGTTGCGGTGATCGTGGCGAGCTCGAGGCACTTGGCGGCCTGCTCGTCGCTCAGCCCCGCCTCGGAGACCAGCAGCTTGCCGACCTCGTCGGCAGGCATCTTGTCGAGCTTGTCGATGAGCCGCATGGTCTCCTCGACGTCCGGAGCGCCGAGACCGGCGTAGAAGCCCTGGATCAGCTTGCGGTTGTTGACCTGGAGCGTGAACCCGGGCAGGAACGTCAGCTTGCCGAGGGCCTCGAGCATGACCCGGGCGACCTCGACGTCGTGGTGGAACGGGAGCGTGTCGCGTCCGACGATGTCGATGTCGGCCTGCGCGAACTCGCGGAAGCGGCCTTCCTGCGGGCGCTCACCTCGCCAGACCTTCTGGATCTGGTAGCGGCGGAAGGGGAACTCCAGCTTGCCGGCGTTCTCGAGCACGTAGCGGGCGAAGGGGACGGTGAGGTCGAAGTGGAGCCCCATCCCCTTGTCCCTGGCGTTGTCCTCCTCCTGCAGGCGGCGCAGGACGTAGACCTCCTTGGAGGTGTCACCCTTGCGCAGCAGCTGGTCCATCGGCTCGACGGCACGGGTCTCGATGTTGCCGAAGCCGTGCAGCTCGAAGGTGCGGCTCAGGGTCGCGATGACCTCGCGCTCGACGGTGCGCTGGCTCGGCAGGAACTCCGGGAAGCCGGAGAGCGGTGTTGGCTTGTTCATGGTGTGGTGATCAGGTCCTGAAGAAACGGGTTGGTGGCGCGCTCGCGCCCGATCGAGGTCTGTTCGCCATGGCCGGGGAGCACCACGATGTCGTCGGCGAGGGGCAGCACCTTGGTGGTCAGGGACTGCAGCATCGTGGCGTGGTCACCGCCGGGGAGGTCCGTACGCCCGATGCTGCCCGCGAAGAGCAGGTCGCCGGAGAACATCACGTCACTGACCTCGGCGTGGTCGGGGTAGGGAGTCCGGAAGGTGACCGACCCCTCGGTATGCCCGGGCGTATGGTCGATCAGGAAGCTCATCCCGGCCAGGTCGATGGCCTGGCCGTCGGTGAGCTCGCGGACGTCGTCGGGCTCCACGAAGTCGTAGGTCCCCTGCGGCATACCGAGCAGCATCTGCGCCGACTCCGGCGAGATGCCCTGGAGCGGATCGGCCAGGAGGTGACGGTCGTTGGGGTGGATCCACGCCGTCGAGTCGTACGTCTTGCTCACCGGGGTCACGGACCACATGTGGTCGACGTGGCCGTGGGTGAGGAGCACGGCGACCGGCTTGAGGCGCTGCTCCCGGACGATCTCCTCGATGCCCTTGGCGGCGTCCTTCCCGGGGTCGATCACGACACACTCGGTGCCCGGACCGGTGGCGGCGACGTAGCAGTTGGTGCCCCACGGACCGGCGGGAAAGCCTGCGATCAACACGAGAAACACCCTATCCAGCGGTACAGTGCAGCGCCGCATCGTGGCGTCTGACTACGATGGGCATCCCGAGGTGTGCCGGGACACCACGGGGACCTGCAAGTTGAGCCGACCGGGACTGTGACGAGCACGGTGTCCGGCGGGGGAGATTTCATAAGAGGTTAGCGCCTCATGCGAAGAGTAGGGACATTGTGACCAGCGAGCAGTGGGGTCGGGTCGAGGAAGACGGAACGGTCTACGTGAAGACCGCTGAGGGCGAGCGTTCCGTGGGGCAATACCCGGAAGGCACGCCGGAGGAGGCACTTGCCTTCTTCACCAACCGGTTCGACCAGCTCGCCTTCGAGGTCGAGCAGCTCGAGCGGCGCGTGCATGCGGGCAAGACGTCGCCCGACGAGGCGACCGCGGCGGTCAAGACCGTCGTGGAGAAGGTGACCGACGCCAACGCCGTCGGTGATCTGGCCTCGCTGGTGGCACGGCTGGAGGCACTCGCTCCGGTCATCGCCACGCAGCGCGAGGCCCGTAAGGCCGAGCGGGCCGCGAAGGCGGCCGAGGCGAAGGTCGCCAAGGAGGCTCTCGTCGACGAGGCCGAGAAGCTGGCCCAGAGCAACGACTGGCGCAACGGTGCCAACCGGCTGCGCGAGCTGCTCGACCAGTGGAAGGCGCTCCCCCGCATCGACCGCGGGTCCGACGACGCGCTGTGGCGACGCTTCTCGACGGCGCGCACCGCCTACACGCGTCGCCGCAAGGCCCACTTCGCCGAGCTCAACGCCCGGCGCGAGGACGCCAAGGTGATCAAGGAGCGGATCATCGTCGAGGCCGAGCAGCTCTCCACCTCCACCGACTGGGGCCCCACCGCCGGGCGCTACCGCGATCTGATGCGCGACTGGAAGGCCGCCGGGCCGGCCCCGAAGGACGTCGACGACAAGCTCTGGAAGCAGTTCCGGGCCGCCCAGGACGTCTTCTTCGGTGCCCGTGACTCCGCCAACGCGGCGCTCGACGCCGAGTTCGCGCAGAACGCCGTGGTCAAGGAAGGTCTGCTCGCCGAGGCGCAGGAGCTTCTCCCGCTGCTGGAGAAGGGCGACGACCTCGACGCGGTGAAGCGGTCCTTCCGCGACATCGCCGACCGTTGGGACGAGGCCGGCAAGGTCCCGCGCGACCGCATCAAGGAGCTCGAGGGCGCGATGCGCAAGGTCGAGCAGGCCATCAAGTCCGCCGAGGACGACCAGTGGCGCAAGTCCGACCCGGAGAAGTCCGCTCGAGCTGACGACATGATCGCCAAGCTCGAGGAGGCCATCGCCCAGGTCGAGAGCGACCTCGCCAAGGCCCAGGCCTCGGGTGACGCCCGCAAGATCAAGAGCCTCGAGGAGAACCTCGAGTCGCGTCGCCAGTTCCTCGAGATGGCCAAGCGCGCCAGCGCCGACTTCAGCTGACGACCCAACCCCGACTCGGCGCGTCTGTCCCACTCAGGCGCGCCGAGTCGGCGCGTTCTGACGCAGAATCCGGCCGAGCCGGCTCGTCCTGACGGAAATATCCGCCGAGTCGGCTCGTCATGACGCGCCGACTCGGCATGGGGTCACAGGCCGGCGCCGCCGTAGTAGTCGCCCTTCGCGGAGTTGCGGATCTTCGCTTGGCGCACGTCGTTGTGGTCGACGGCCTTCCCTCCCTTGCCCAGGGCGGTCCAGACGATGCCTGCGAGGAGAAGTACGCCGCCGATGATGAGGATCCAGGTGAACATGTCGTGCCTCCCTCTGTCGTGCGCCCGAGTCGACGCATCTTTCCAGGACAACGATCCAGTCGGCACGAACGTCCCGTTGCCTGGGGTATCAGTAGCGACGACGCGCCGGCTCGGCGATGGTCACAAGACGCCGGAGATCCCACCGTCCGAACCGCCGTGGTGCGGGCGCCCTTGATACTCGGCCTCTCCCAGGGCCTGGCCCCGGTTCCGGCTCGCGACGGACTCATCGATGCCTCCCGACGGCTTTCTCAGCACCAGCCACACGATCGCGCCGATGAAGACGACGCCTGCGGCGATCAGAAACCAGGTGAACGGATCCACGAGATGCTCACTTTCTCATTGGGTGACGCGGTAGGCGTCGAAGACGCCGGGAACGGTGCGTACCTGCTTCAAGACGGTGTCCAGGTGCTTGGAGTCGGCCATCTCGAAGGAGAAGCGGGACTTCGCGACGCGGTCGCGAGTGGTGGTCAGCTGGGCCGAGAGGATGTTCACGTGGGCGTCGGAGAGCGCCATCGTGATGTCGGACAGGAGCCGGGCGCGGTCGAGCGCCTCGACCTGGATGTTGACCAGGAAGACCGAGTTGGACGTGGAGCCCCACTCGACCTCGAGCAGACGCTCGGGGTGGGAGCGGAGCTCGGCGGCGTTGGTGCAGTCGGTGCGGTGGACGGAGACTCCCCCGCCCTTGGTGACGAAGCCGAGGATGTCGTCGCCGGGCACCGGTGTGCAGCACTTGGCGAGCTTGACCCAGACGTCCGGGGAACCCTTGACGATCACGCCGGCGTCGGAGTTGGCGGTGGAGACCTTGCCGTGGCGCCTGCGGCCGACGTTGATGGCCTCGGCGAGGTCCTCGGCGGCACCGTCATCGCCGCCGTGGTCCTCGATGACGCGGCGTACGACCGCCTGGGCGGAGAGGTGGCTCTCGCCGACCGCGGCGTAGAGCGCGTCGACGTCGGCGAGGTCGAAGTGGTCTGCGGCGAGCATGAGCGACTCGCGCGACATCAGCCGCTTGAGGGGCAGGCCCTCCTTGCGCATCAGCCGGGCGATCGCGTCCTGGCCCTTCTCGATGGCCTCGTCGCGGCGCTCACGGGTGTGCCACTGCCGGATCTTCGCCTTGGCCCGGTTGGACTTGACGAAGGAGGTCCAGTCCCGCGACGGACCGGCGTTGGGCGACTTGGAGGTGAAGACCTCGACGACGTCGCCGCTCTCCAGGGTCGACTCCAACGGCACCAGACGGCCGTTGACCCGGGCGCCGATGGTCTTGTTGCCGACCTCGGTGTGGACGGCGTAGGCGAAGTCGACGGGGGTCGCGTCGGCCGGCAGCGCGATCACGTCGCCCTTGGGCGTGAAGACGTAGACCTCGGTGCGCTTCATCTCGAAGCGCAGCGACTCCAGGAACTCGCCGGGGTCGTTGACCTCCGACTGCCAGTCCATGAGCTGCTTGACCCAGCTCATGTCGTTGTCCATCGGCCGGTCGGTGTCGACACCGGCGCGGCCGTCCTCCTTGTACTTCCAGTGGGCAGCCACACCGAACTCGGCACGGCGGTGCATCGCGAAGGTGCGGATCTGCAGCTCGACCGGCTTGCCCTGCGGGCCGATCACGGTCGTGTGCAGCGACTGGTACATGTTGAACTTCGGCATCGCGATGTAGTCCTTGAAGCGCCCCAGGACGGGGTTCCACCGCGAGTGAAGGATGCCGAGGACGGAGTAGCAGTCGCGCTCGTCCTCGACCAGGATCCGGATGCCGACCAGGTCGTTGATGTCGGAGAAGTCCTTACCGCCGACGATCATCTTCTGGTAGATCGAGTAGTAGTGCTTGGGTCGACCGGTGACCGTCGCCTTGATCCGGGCCTCGTGCAGGTCGCGCTCGACCTGATCGATGACCTGGGCCAGGAACTTCTCCCGTGACGGGTTGCGGTCGGCGACGAGGCGGACGAGCTCGTCGTACATCTTCGGGTAGAGGGTCGCGAAGGCGAGGTCCTCGAGCTCGAACTTGATGGTGTTCATGCCGAGCCGGTGGGCCAGCGGCGCGTAGATGTCGAGGGTCTCGCGAGCGCTGCGCTCCTGGCTCTTCTGCGGGACGTAGCGCAGCGTACGCATGTTGTGCAGGCGGTCGGCCAGCTTGATCACCAGCACCCGGATGTCGCGGGACATCGCCACGACCATCTTGCGGATCGTCTCGGCCTGCGCGGAGTCGCCGTAGGTGACCTTGTCGAGCTTGGTGACGCCGTCGACGAGGTGGGCGACCTCCTCGCCGAAGTCCCGGGTGAGCTCCTTGAGCGTGTAGGGCGTGTCCTCGACGGTGTCGTGCAGCAGCGCCGCCACCAGGGTCGGCTCGGTCATGCCGAGCTCGGCGAGGATCGTGGTCACCGCGAGCGGGTGGGTGATGTAGGGATCGCCGCTCTTGCGCATCTGCGTGCCGTGGAGGCGCTCGGCGGTGACGTACGCCCGCTCCAGCAGCGCCAGGTCGGCCTTCGGGTGGTTGGACCTCACCGCCCGGAACAGCGGCTCCAGCACAGGATTGCCCGGCGTGCCACGTCCGCCGATCCGGGCCAGGCGCGCACGGACACTGCGGCCCGACGGGGCCGGGCCACTGCTCTCCCGCGCCTCGATGTTGTGCGCACGAGGCTGCGCGACGATGCGATCCTCTGCCATAGCCAGAGTCTACCGGCCCGACCCGGAGCGTTGGCTAGGACGACACTTGCGGGTTGGACACTTGCGGGCCACCTGCTAGCTGGTGAGCAGTGTGTGCACCGGCGTGTCCGGCAGCTTGCTGCGCGGGTCGAGGAAGCCGAGCTCGAGCAGAACCGAGACGCCCGCGACGACACCGCCGCAGCGCTCGACGAGCTCGATCGTGGCCGCCGCGGTGCCGCCGGTCGCGAGCACGTCGTCGATGACCAGCACCCGCTCCCCCGGCGCGACCGCGTCGGTGTGGATCTCCAGGGTGGCCTCGCCGTACTCCAGCGAGTAGGAGACCGCGTGGGTCTCGCGGGGCAGCTTGCCGGCCTTGCGGACGGGCACGAAGCCGACGCCGAGGTGGAGCGCCGCCGGGGCGCCGAGGATGAAGCCCCGCGACTCCATGCCGAGCACCTTGGTGACGGTCACGTTGCCGTCGGCGTCGCGCGCCGGAGCGGCGAGCGCCTCCACCACCTGGCTGAAGCCCGCGTGGTCGGCCAGCAACGGGGTGATGTCCTTGAACCCGACGCCCGGCTCCGGGAAGTCGGGAACGTCGGCGACCAGCCGCTCGAGGGTTTCCTCGAGCGACCGGCCACCAGCGGCCGTCTCGGAGACAGTCACTTCCGCTTCGACCTCGACTCGCGCTTGGGCTGCGGACGCCCGGCGGCACCGCTGTCGGAGACCTCACGACGGTTGTCGGGTACGTTGCGGCCCCGGCCGGTCGCGGAGCGGTTGGGGCTGGTGCCCCGGCTCACACCGGCCTCGTGAAGGTCCTCGGAGGGAGCGTCGCGGAGCTCGTCCGGCTCGTCACCCTCCGCGACCGGCATGCCCTCGTCGAAGACCGGCACCGCGGCGTACTTGTCGGCTTCCTTCATCCGCGCGGCGGCACGCTTGTCGGCATCGACGACGTCCTTCTCCTTCGACTTCAGGTGCACCAGGAGCGGGGTGGCGATGAAGATCGAGGAGTAGGTGCCGACGGCCATACCGACGAAGAGGACCAGGGAGATGTCCTTCAGCGAGGAGGTGCCGAGCTGGACGGTGCTGACGTAGAGGATCGCGACGACCGGCAGCAGACCGATGATCGAGGTGTTCACCGAACGGACCAGGGTCTGGTTGATCGCCAGGTTGGCCGCGGCGGCGTAGGTCTGCTTCTTCTGCGACAGGTTGCGGGTGTTCTCCTTGACCTTGTCGAAGACCACCACGGTGTCGTAGAGCGAGTAGCCGAGAATCGTCAGGAAGCCGGTGACCGTTGCCGGGGTCACCTCGAAACCGACGATCGCGTAGACGCCGACCGTGATCACCACGTCGTGGAGCAGCGCGACGACGGCCGCGACCGACATCTTCCACTCGCGGAAGTAGATCCAGATGAACAGGACCACGCCGACGAGGAAGATGCCCAGCGCGAGTGCCGCCTTCGAGGCGACCCGCTGGCCCCAGCTGGGGCCGATGCCGGTGCGGCTGATGTCGTCCTCGGCCACGTCGGCGGTCTTGGTGATCGCCTCCATGAGCGAGTTGTCAGCCTCGGAGCCGTCGGGGATCGCCTTGGTCTCGATGACGATCGACTTGGGGCCGGCCGTGCGCACCGTGGCTCCGTCGGCGGCCTCGACCGCCGTGTCACCGACCGCCGTGCGCAGGTCGTCGGCGAGCTCCTGGTCGGCCTGCGCGACGGTCACGGTGTAGCGCGTGCCGCCGGTGAAGTCGATGCCGAGGTTGATGCCCTGGAGCCAGACACCGAGGACGACCGCGACGAGCACGACCGCGGAGGCGGCGTACCAGACCATCCGGCGACCGACGAAGTCGAAGGACTTCTCGCCGGTGTAGAGCTCCTTGCCGAGCTGGGAGAAGGAGAACTTGCTCATCAGGCCTTGCCTCCGACCAGAGTGGTGCCCGTAGGGGCGTCGACGGTGCCGATAGCGCGCTTGTCCATGCCGGAGAGCACGTGGCCCTTGTTGAAGAAGCCCCAACCGGCCATCAGCTTCGTCATCGGGTGGGTGAACCAGAAGAACACCAGCACGTCGATGATCGTGGTCAGGCCGAGCATGAAGGCGAAGCCCTTGACCTCGTTGGTCGCGAAGACGTAGAGCACGAAGGCGGCCAGGAACGAGACGCCGTCGGAGGCCAGGCAGGTGTTGCGGGCCCGGACCCAGGCGGTGTCGACGGCCACCCGCATCGAGCGGCCATCACGCATGTCGTCACGCATCCTCTCGTAGAGGATGATGAAGGAGTCGGCGGTGATGCCGATACCGACGATCAGACCGGCCACGCCCGGAAGGTCCAGGGTGACGCCGGCGGTCTCGCTGAGCAGCAGGATCATCCCGTAGGTCAGAGCACCTGCCACGAGCAGAGACCCGATCACCACGATGCTCATCGCGCGGTAGTAGAGGATCGAGAAGATCACCACCAGGATCAGGCCGACCAGACCGGCCCAGAGTCCGGCGGTGAGCTGGTTTCCGGCCAGGGTCGGGCCGATGACCCGGGTCTGGATGCCGTCCTCGGGGAAGTCGAGCGGCAGCGAGCCGTACTTCAGGTTGTTGGCCAGCGCGGCGGCGGACTCCTGAGTGAAGTCGCCGCTGATCTGGGCACCTCCGCTGATCCGCGAGTCGGCGGTCGGGGCCGAGATCACCTTGGCGTCCAGGACGATCGCGAACTGCTCGCCGGTGCCGGCGATGGCGCCGGTGGTGTCGGCGAAGACCTTGTTGCCCTCGGACTTGAAGTCCAGGGTCACCACGTAGTTGGCCTGCTGCTGCGGGATGCCGTAGGAGGCCTCGCTGATCTCCGTGCCCTCGATGACGGCAGGCGTCAGCAGGTAGGGGACGCCGTCCTCGTCACAGGTCAGCAGCGGCTTTCCGGGGATGTCCTCGGCCGGCTCGGCGCCCGGGGCGGGGCAGGTGAAGGAGTTGTAGGCGGTCGCCCACTCCTGCGGCACGTTGCGCATGAATTCGACCGCGTCGTCGACCTTGACGACCTTGTTCTCGTTCTGCTTCTCCGGCTTGGCGCTCGCCGAGGGGCTGGCGCTCGGGTCGGCGCTCTCGGAGGCCTTCTCGGAAGCCTTGTCCGAGGCGGTCGCCTTCTCGGAGGCGCTGGCGGTCTCGCCACCGAACGCCGCGCGCGGCGAGGTGCCCGGCACGGTGCCGGCCGAGGGGTCCTCGACCATCGAGCCGCTGGGGTCCGCGGCGCCACACGTCTTCTGCGGGCTGCAGGCGACCAGGCGGAAGCGGAGCTTCGCGGTCTGACGGACGCGCTCGGCGGTCTCCTGCTGCACCTTACCGGTGCCGGGGATGGAGACCTTGATGACGTCGTTGCCCTCGGTGGTCACCCGGCCGCCGGTGATGCCGGAGCCGTTGACGCGCTGGTCGATGATCGACTTGGCCTCGTCGAGGCTCTCCCTCGGGACCGATCCGCCCTCGGAGTTCTCCGCGGTCATCGAGATCTCGGTGCCGCCGCGCAGGTCGAGGCCCAGCTCGGGCTTCCAGGTGCCGGCGAACGCGATGCCGCCGAACATGATCGCAATGGCCAAGAAGAGCAGTGCGAGTGTCCGGCCGGGGCGCGCTGTCTTGCGTGCCATGTGTTGGTCAGTCCTTCTTGTCGAGGTCCACGATGACGTTCTCGGCGTCGGCGGAGGTCTCGTCGGCCGCAGCCTCGACCTCGCGCTCCTCGCCGGTCTCCTCGTCAGACTCCTCCGCAGGCGCCTCGGTGACCTTCTGGGCCACGGCCTGGCGCACGACCTGGATGACGACGCCGTCGGCGATCTCGACCTTGATGTTCGTCGTGGTCTCCTCGACCTCCGTCACCGTGCCGAAGAGCCCGGCAGTCAGCATCACCCGGTCACCCGGCTGGAGGTTGAGCTGGAGCTCACGAGCCTGCTTCGCACGCTTCTGCTGCGGCCTGATCAACAGGAAGTAGAACAGGACGATGATGACGATAAAAGGAAGGAATTCCACGGGGGTTCGGCTCCGACAGTCTGAGTGGTCACCGGCAGGCGCACGGCGACGTGCAAGTCTAACCAGGCACCTGGTTGGGACTGTGAATCAGGCCTCATCCCAGAGCGTGTCCCTGGACCAGGCCGCAGCCTCGGCGTTGGCCGGTACCGGCAGCCCGAGGTGCTCCCATGCTGCCGGGGTCGCCACCCGGCCACGCGGCGTACGAGCCAGGAAGCCGGTACGCACCAGGAACGGCTCGGCCACCTCCTCGACGGTCTCGCGCTCCTCCCCCACCGCGACGGCGAGGGTGGAGATGCCGACCGGGCCCCCGCCGAACCTCCGGCACAGGGCATCGAGCACGGCCAGGTCGAGGCGGTCCAGGCCGAGCGGGTCGACCTCATAGAGATCGAGCGCCTTCTCGGCGATCTGCTGGGTGACCGTGCCGTCGGCCTTGACCTGGGCATAGTCGCGCACGCGGCGCAACAGCCGGTTGGCGATCCGCGGGGTGCCGCGGGAGCGGCCGGCGATCTCGGCGGCGCCGTCGTCCTTGAGGGTGACGTCGAGCAGCCCCGCGGAGCGGCGCACGATCAGCTCGAGGTCGGGCGGGTCGTAGAGCTCGAGATGGCCGGTGAAGCCGAACCTGTCCCGGAGCGGGCCGGGAAGGAGGCCGGCGCGTGTGGTCGCGCCGACCAGCGTGAACGGCGGCAGGTCGATCGGGATCGCGGTCGCGCCCGGGCCCTTGCCGATGACCACGTCGACCCGGAAGTCCTCCATCGCCAGGTAGAGCATCTCCTCGGCGGGTCGGCTCATCCGGTGGATCTCGTCGACGAAGAGCACCTCGCCCTCGTTGAGCCCGCTCAGGATCGCGGCCAGGTCGCCGGCATGGGTGATCGCCGGGCCGCTCGTGATCCGAAGCGGCGCCGACATCTCGGCCGCGATGATCATCGCGAGGGTGGTCTTGCCGAGGCCCGGCGGCCCGGACAGGAGTACGTGGTCGGGGGCCCGCTCACGCTGCCGCGCCGCCTCCAGGACGAGACCGAGCTGCTCGCGGACGCGTTGCTGGCCGATCAGCTCGTCGAGGGTCTTGGGGCGCAGCGCAGCCTCGACGGCCCGGTCGTCGCCGTCGGCCTCGGCGATGGTGAGCGAGGAGAAGTAGTCTTCCTCGGCTCGGTCCAGGTCGTCCTCATGCATGGGTGCTTATGCCTTCGAAAGGGTGCGTAGAGCTGCCCGGAGCAGCAACGAGATGTTGGCCTGGTCGCCGGCCTCGGGCTCGATCGCGGTCACCGCCTTGTCGGCGTCCCGGGCGTTGTAGCCCAGGCCGACGAGGGCTTCGGTGACCTGGTCGCGCCACGGCGCCGCTGCGGCGGCGCGCGCTGGGACGGAGGCGGTGCCGGTCGGTGCGCCGATCCTGTCCTTGAGCTCAAGGATGATCCGCTGGGCGCCCTTCTGGCCGATGCCGGGGACCTTGGTGAGGGTCTTGGCGTCCTCGCCCGCGATGGCCAGGCGGATGCCGTCGGGCGAGAGGACGGCGAGCATCGCCTGGGCGAGCTTCGGGCCGACGCCGGAGGCGGTCTGGAGGAGCTCGAAGAGGGTGCGCTCGTCGGTGTCGGTGAAGCCGAAGAGGGTCAGCGAGTCCTCGCGCACGACCAGGCTGGTCGGCAGGTGCGCCTCCTCACCGGTGCGGAGGGTGGCCAGCGTGTTGGGGGTGCAGAGCAGCTCGATGCCGATGCCGCCGACCTCGACGACGGCGGTGGAGAGACTGACTGCGGCGACCTTGCCGCGTACGGACGCGATCATCTACGGACCCTTCCGGCCGCGGCGACCGCGGCTTCGATGCGGTTCTGGGCGCCTCCGCGCCACTGGTGGGTGATGGCCAGCGCGAGCGCGTCGGCGGCGTCGGCAGGCTTCGGCGGAGTCGAGAGCCGCAGGATGCGGGTCACCATCGCGGTCACCTGCTGCTTGTCGGCCCGGCCGTTGCCGGAGACGGCGGCCTTGACCTCCGAGGGCGTGTGCAGGGCGACGGGCAGACCGCGCCGGGCGGCGCAGACCATGGCGAGGCCGCTGGCCTGGGCCGTACCCATGATCGTGGAGACGTTCGAGCGCGCGAAGATCCGCTCGATCGCGACCGCGTCGGGCTGGTGCTCCTCGATCCAGGCGTCGATCCCCTTCTCGATGCTCACCAGCCGCTCCCAGACGGGAAGGTCGGAGGACGTACGGATCACTCCGACGTCCACCATCGACAGCGGCCGGCCGAGCGACCCGTCGACCACGCCCATCCCGCACCGGGTCAGGCCGGGGTCGATCCCAAGCACCCGCACGCCCACTCCTTCGTCCGATCGAACGCCTGTTCGTAGCGTACAGACTAGGGCTTGTCTCTCCAGCCCCTGACACGCCCCGCCGAGAATGCAGTTGTGGGCGACGAAAGTGGAGTTTCGTCGCCCACAACCAACGATTCGACCCGCCGAAACTACCGATTCGGCCGGTGGTGCTCAGGCGTCGACGGTCTCCATGACCTCGTCGGGGATGTCTGCGTTGGAGAAGACGTTCTGTACGTCGTCGAGGTCGTCGACGGCGTCGATGAGCTTGAAGACCTTCTCGGCGGACGGGGCGTCGGCGACCGGGATGTCCATGCTCGCGACGAACTGGACCTCGGCGGAGTCGTAGTCGATGCCGGCGTCCTGCAGCGCGGTGCGGACCGCGACGACGTCGGACGGGTCGGAGACGATCTCGAAGGACTCACCGAGGTCGTTGACGTCCTCGGCACCGGCGTCGAGGGTGGCCTCGAGGAGGTCGTCCTCGGAGATCTCCTTGCCCTCCTGCGCCTTGGCCACGACGACGACGCCCTTGCGGTCGAAGAGTCGCGAGACCGAGCCCGGGTCGGCCATGGTGCCGCCGTTGCGGGTGACCGCGGTGCGCACCTCCATGGCCGCCCGGTTGCGGTTGTCGGTCAGACACTCGATGAGGAGCGCCACGCCCTGGGGGCCGTAGACCTCGTACATGATCGTGTCGTAGCTGACCCCGCCGCCGTCGAGCCCACCACCGCGCTTGACCGCACGGTCGATGTTGTCGTTGGGGACTGACTGCTTCTTGGCCTTCTGGATCGCGTCGTAGAGGGTCGGGTTGCCCGACGGGTCGGGACCGCCGGTCTTGGCCGCGATCTCGATCGTCTTGATGAGCTTGGCGAAGAGCTTGCCGCGCTTGGCGTCGATCGCCGCCTTCTTGTGCTTCGTCGTTGCCCACTTGGAGTGGCCGCTCATCTGGAAACCGTCCTTTGCCCCGCGTCGTCGCTGATGCTTGTCGAGCCGCCACCGGAGTCGTCACAGGGCAGCAGATGCCCATTCTAACTACGTGCCGTACGTCACCGTCAGCAGCAGGTGTCGAGGAAGAGCCGATGCAGGCGGTCGTCGGCGTTGACCTCGGGATGGAACGAGGTCGCCATGAGCTGGTTCTGACATACGGCGACGGGGTGCTCCCCCACGCTCGCCAGCACCTCCACGCCCGGGCCGATCTGCTCGACCCAGGGCGCCCGGATGAAGACACCGTGGACCGTGTCGTCGAGGCCGGTGACCTCCAGGTCGGTCTCGAACGACTCCGTCTGCCGCCCGAAGGCGTTGCGCCGGACGGTGATGTCGAGCCCGCCGATGGTCTCCTGGCCCTGGGCCGCGTCGAGCAGCCGGTCGGCCAGGAGCACCATCCCGGCGCAGGTGCCGAGCGCCGGCATCCCGCCACGGACCCGCTCGCGGAGCGGGTCGAGGAGCTCGAACGTACGCGCCAGGCGCCACATCGTCGTCGACTCACCGCCGGGGATGACGAGCGCGTCGCACGCGTCGAGCTCCTCCCGGCGGCGTACGGACGTTCCCTTCACCCCCAGTCGGTCGAGAGCGGCGAGGTGCTCGCGGACGTCGCCCTGGAGGGCGAGTACGCCGAGGGTGGTCACCAGCCGCGCTCCGCGAACTGGATCGACCTGGCGGGCTCGTCGACGTTGATGCCGACCATGGCCTCGCCGAGGCCGCGGGAGACCTTGGCGACGACGTCGGGGTCGTCGTGGAAGGTGGTCGCCTTGACGATCGCCTCGGCGCGCTGGACCGGGTTACCGGACTTGAAGATGCCGGAGCCGACGAAGACGCCCTCGGCGCCGAGCTGCATCATCATCGCGGCGTCGGCAGGGGTCGCGATGCCGCCGGCGGTGAACAGGACGACCGGGAGCTTTCCGTTCGCGGCGACCTCCTTGACCAGCTCGTAGGGAGCCTGGAGCTCCTTGGCGGCCACGTAGAGCTCGTCCTCGGCGAGGGCGCCGAGGCGGCGGATCTCGTGGCGGATCGTACGCATGTGGGTGACCGCGTTGGACACGTCGCCGGTGCCGGCCTCGCCCTTGGAGCGGATCATCGCCGCGCCCTCGGTGATACGGCGCAGAGCCTCGCCGAGGTTGGTCGCACCGCACACGAACGGCACGGTGAAGGCCCACTTGTCGATGTGGTTCTCGTAGTCGGCCGGGGTCAGCACCTCGGACTCGTCGATGTAGTCCACCCCGAGGCTCTGCAGCACCTGGGCCTCGGCGAAGTGGCCGATCCGGGCCTTGGCCATGACCGGGATGGAGACGGCCTCGATGATGCCGTCGATCATGTCGGGGTCGGACATGCGGCTCACGCCGCCCTGGGCGCGGATGTCGGCGGGAACGCGCTCGAGCGCCATCACCGCCACCGCCCCGGCGTCCTCGGCGATCTTCGCCTGCTCGGCGGTGACCACGTCCATGATCACGCCGCCCTTGAGCATCTCCGCCATCCCGCGCTTGACCCGCGAGGTTCCCGTCTCATTCATGCTTGTTGCCATGGGGCGATCGTAGGTCGGGACAAGGCGTACGCCACCCTCGGAAAGCCCTGGTCAGGCCACTGTTCCCAAAGTGGACTGCTCCAAGTGGACTGCTACCCGGCCAACGCCTCGGCGGCCTCGGCCACCGCGGTGGGGGCGCCGGCCAGCGACCAGGTGACGCCACCGGCCTCCACCTGGGTCGTGGCTCCGCCGGCCCCCAGGACGAGGGCGGCGCCGGGGAGGCGGTCCCAGTCGGGGACGGAGTGCTGGCAGAAGAGGTGGAGCTTTCCCTGGGCGATGGCGGTGAGGTCCATCGAGCCGGAGCCGAGGATCCGGATGGAGGCGGCGCCGCTGGCGACGCGGACGTACGCCTCGCCGACCGGGTGCTTCAGCTTCGAGGGGTGGAGGTAGGTGGTGAGGCAGGCGAGGGCGAGCGGCGTGTCGGGCATCGCGTCGAGCCGGACACCGTTGCGGGTCGTGGGCAGCTCGGGGCCGCCGACGTAGACCGCGTCCTCCGCCGGTGAGTAGATCGCACCCAGGATGATGCCGTCGCCGTCGGTCAGCGCCAGCGCGGAGCACCACCAGTCGAGGCCGCGTACGAAGTTGTAGGTGCCGTCGACCGGGTCGATGGTCCACACCCGGCCGGTGGTCGACTCGCGGGCCGATCCCTCTTCTCCGAGGATGCCGTCGCCGGGGTGCTCGACCGTCAGCCGTTCGACGATCGCCTTCTCGGCGGCCTTGTCGGCGGCGGTGACCACGTCGGAGACCGAGGTCTTGGTCTCGATCGAGTCACCGACTCCCTCGATGCGCATCTTCGCGGCGAGCGAGCCGGCGCCGCGGACGAGCTCCGCGGCCAGGCGTACGTCTGCCTCGGTCGGCGCGGTCACGAGGCCGCTTCCTCGGCGAGTGCCTGCTTGCGGACGGTCCAGACGCGCTGGCCGACGGTGACGGTCGAGGCGACGGCGAGGATCCACAGCGCGATGTAGATGAGCAGGTCGAGGGAGAAGATGCCGGCGAAGCCGGTCATCACGAGGACAAGGACCAGACGGTCGGCTCGCTCGGCGATGCCGACGTTGGCGGTGAAGCCCAGCGACTCGGCGCGGGCGCGGGCGTAGGAGGTGACCGCACCTACGACGAGGCACCACAGGGACAGTGCGAGATAGAGGTCGGAGTCACCCGGACCGGCGAAGTAGAGAGCCAGGCCACCGAAGACCGCGCCGTCGCCGAACCGGTCGAGGGTGGAGTCCCAGAAAGCACCGAACTTCGACGTACGACCGACGGCACGCGCCATCGCCCCGTCGATCAGGTCGCTGAAGACGAAGCAGGTGATGAAGATCGTGCCGGCCAGCAGCTCGCCGCGCGGGTAGAACGCCAGCGCTCCGACCGCTACTCCGATGGTGCCGACGAGCGTCACGACATCGGGGCTGATCTTCAGCGCCACGAACAGCCGGACGATGGGTGCGAGGACGACTCCCTGAACGAAGCCTTTGATGTGATCCAACATGGCGCGGCCACGCTATCGGATTCCGCCGACAACTCGGTCGACCGAACTGCAAACTCGATCGGTACAACTGACGTCTCGGGCGACGTGACTGACGTCTCGGCTAGGTTCCTTCGGTCAGATCGCGGACCTCGGCGTAGCGGGAGCGGACGGCGGGGTCGGGGTCGGCCTCGTAGGCCTGGGTGCCGGCGAGNGACGCGCCGACTCGACGTGGTTCTTGGTCAGGATGAGCCGACTCGGCGTTTCAGGGGTGGGTCATCGACTCGACGTCGAGGGCTTCGTCCAGCTGCGCTTCGGTGAGGGTGCCGTCGGCGACGTAGCCGAGCTTGATGACGGTGTCCTTGATCGTGGCGCCCTCGGCCAGGGCCAGCTTGGCGACCTTGGCGGCGGCCTCGTAGCCGATGTACTTGTTGAGCGGCGTGACGATCGAGGGGGAGGACTCGGCGTAGGCGCGGAGACGCTCGGGGACGGGGACGATCCCGTCGACGGTGCGCTCGGCCAGGACGGTCATCGAGGTGGAGAGCAGGCGGATCGACTCCAGGATGTTGCGGGCCATCACCGGCATCGCGACGTTGAGCTCGAAGGCGCCCGAGGCGCCGGCGGCGGTCACCGCGGCGTCGTTGCCGATCACCTGGAAGGCCACCATCAAGGTCGCCTCAGGCACGACCGGGTTGACCTTGCCGGGCATGATCGAGGAGCCCGGCTGGAGGTCGGGCAGGTGGATCTCGGCCAGGCCGGTGGTGGGGCCGGACGACATCCAGCGCAGGTCGTTGTTGATCTTGATCAGGCCGACCGCGAGCGTCTTCAGGACGCCGGAGAGCTCGACCAGCGAGTCGCGGGTGCCCTGGGCCTCGAAGTGGTTGCGTGCCTCGGTGAACGGCTGGCCGGTGCGGTTGGAGAGGTCGGCGATCACGGCCTGCGGGAACCCGGCGGGCGTGTTGATGCCGGTCCCGACCGCGGTGCCGCCCAGTGCCAGCTCGCGCACTCTGGGGAGCACCGACTCGAGCCGCTCGGCCGCGTAGCGGACGGTGGCTGCGTACCCGCCGAACTCCTGGCCCAGGGTGACCGGGGTCGCGTCCATCAGGTGCGTACGTCCCGACTTCACCAGCCCGGAGAACTCCTCGGCCTTCGCCTCGAGCGAGCCGGCCAGCACGTCGATCGCGGGCAGCAGCTGCTCGGTGACGGCGACGGCGGCCGCGACGTGGATCGCGGTCGGGAAGGTGTCGTTGGAGGACTGGGAGGCGTTGACGTGGTCGTTGGGATGTACGCTCTGCCCATTTTCTGGGGAACCGGCCCGAGCCGCCAGCGACGCGATCACCTCGTTGGCGTTCATGTTGGAGGAGGTGCCGGACCCGGTCTGGAAGACGTCGATCGGGAACGCGTCGTCGTGGCGGCCCTCGGAGACCTCGCCCGCGGCGGCGATGATCGCCTCGGCCTTGTCGCCGGGCAGGACGCCGAGGTCGAAGTTGGCCTTGGCGGCGGCCGCCTTCACATGACCGATCGCATGGATCAGCGCCGGCTCGATGGGCGTACCCGAGATGGGGAAGTTCTCCACGGCCCGCTGGGTCTGGGCGCGCCACAGCGCGTCCTTCGGGACCCGGACCTCTCCCATGGAGTCGTGCTCGATGCGAAAGCTCATGTCGTCCATGTCTGATTCAACCTTTGACTAGTTGGTGCCAT
Source organism: Nocardioides sp. YIM B13467 (assembly GCF_042788075.1). Lineage (NCBI taxonomy): Bacteria > Bacillati > Actinomycetota > Actinomycetes > Propionibacteriales > Nocardioidaceae > Nocardioides > Nocardioides sp. YIM B13467. The sequence continues at coordinate 1,958,414 of NZ_JBHZPJ010000046.1, read as the reverse complement.
TCCCTCGCGAGACCCCGCCGGCAGAGAGCCGGCCCACATAGAGCCAGTAGGTCTCCGAGTGCCCCTGCAGGTCGACCGGGTAGGAGAGCGCCTCGGCGTCGTCGAAGACCTGCGCCATCACCTCCAGCAGCGCCGGAGCCTTCGCCGCCGACCACACCACCACGGTGCCACCCGGGCCCGTCGCTCGCCGCGCATCCGCCAGCGCGGGCGCCTCGTAGAGCGCTCCGTTGGCGTCGTGGACCAGGTAGCCGGGGCCGTTGTCGACGTCCAGCAGCACGACGTCGTACGCCTCGGCCCGGCTCTCCCGCAGGACCACGGCCACGTCGGCCACCTCGATGTGGACGCGCTCGTCCTTCAGCAGGTCGGGGCCGTGGGGGATCCGGCCGGTCCGCATCCACTCGACCAGGCGCGGCTCGATCTCGACGACCGTGACCGCCTCGACCCGCGGGTCGGTCAGCACGGCCTCGAGGGTGAACCCGAGCCCGAGGCCACCAATGAGCACCTGCTTCGGCGCCGGGTGCAGCTCGAGGGCATGGGTGGCCAGCGCCTTCTCGGTCGAGGTCTCCCGGGTGTCCATCACGAAGATCCCGTTGGCCCGCAGCTCCAGGTGGCCGTCCGCTCGGTGCCGTAGGGCCAAGCCACCGTCGACGATCACCGATTCACTCCCGCTCACGGTTCCATTGTGTCCGATATGGGTACCGGACAGGTCATGAGCGATGACGACACCCAGTTCCCAGCCCAGCAGCAGGAGCCTCCCGGGCTCACCGGCGAGATGGACCCGCTGCCCGACCACGGCGAGTCCAGCTACCAGGGCCACGGCCGCCTCGATGGCAAGGTCGCGCTCATCACCGGTGCCGACTCCGGCATCGGCCGCGCGGTCGCCATCGCGTACGCCCGTGAGGGGGCCGACGTGGCCTTCACCTACCTCCCGGAGGAGGAGCCGGACGCGCAGGAGACCTCGAAGCTCGTCGAGGAGGCCGGACGTACGCCGCTGGCCATCCCGATCGACCTGCGCGAGCGCGAGGCGTGCGACGAGGTCGTCGAACGCACCGTGCAGGAGCTCGGCGGCCTCGACATCCTGGTCAACAACGCCGGCTACCAGTTCGCCCGCGACAAGGGTCTGACGGACATGGACGACGAGCGGATCGACCGGACGTTCAAGACGAACCTGTACGCCCTGCTCTGGCTGACCAGGGCCGCCGTCCCGCACCTGCGGAAGAGCAACGGCTGCGTCATCAACAACGCCTCGATCCAGGCGTACGAACCCTCGACCAGCCTGCTCGACTACGCCGCGACCAAGGCGGCCATCAACAACTTCACCGTCACCCTCGCCGCAGAGCTCGGGCCCGACGGAGTCCGGGTGAACGCGGTGGCGCCGGGGCCGATCTGGACCCCGCTGCAGCCGGCGACGCAAGCGCCGGAGAAGGTGCAGAAGTTCGGGGCCAACACACCGCTGGGGCGCGCCGGTCAGCCGGCCGAGGTCGCGCCCGCGTTCGTGTTCCTGGCCTCTCCGGCCGAGGCGTCCTACGTCTCCGGCACCGTCCTCGGGGTGACTGGGGGACGGCCGGTGTTCTGATGGCTGCGAGCAGCTTGCACGGCGAGGAGGTCGAGGGCGGCGGTCCGGACGAGGGGCCGGAGGAACGGATCACCCGTAACTGGAACGAGCTCCTTCAGGAGTTGCGGGTGCTGCAGACGGGTGTGCAGATCCTCACCGGGTTCCTGCTGACGGTCCCGTTCTCGCCCCGCTTCCCGGACCTGGCCGACCATCAGCAGACGATCTACCTCGTCGTGCTGGTCGGCTCGGTCATCACCACCTCCCTCATCATCGCCCCGGTCTCCTTCCACCGGATCCTGTTCCGGCGTCGCCAGCGGCCGTGGCTGGTCACGGCCTCGCACGCCTGTGCCCGCGCCGGACTGGCAGGATTCGCGGTCACCTCGGCGCTGGTGGTGCTGCTCGTCTTCGACGTCGTCCTCTCCTTCGGAGCCGGGGTCGTCGCCGCGGTGGGTGTCCTGGTCCTGTTCGTCTCGCTGTGGGCCGGCCTGCCGATGCTGAATGGGCGAAACAACTCTCGCTGACCCCATGTGATCACCACCACACCGGGAGTACGCTGGTCGGAAACCGAGTCTGGTGGGCTTATGTGGTCGTTCTTCTGGATCCTCGTCGCGGTACTGCTCGGAGTTGCCGAGGCGTTCACGATGACGCTGGCGTTCGCTTTCGTCGCCGGCGGGGCGCTCCTTGCCGCGGGCAGCGCCGCCCTCGGCGCGCCCGTGCTGGTGCAACTGCTCGTCTTCGTCCTCGCGGGCGGTGGCAGCGTGCTGCTGGTCCGGCCGGTGGCGCGTCGACACCTGGCCGTGCCGCCGCCGTCACGTGACGGCACCGACGCGCTGGTCGGCCGTCAGGCGGTCGTCCTCGCCGAGGTGAGCTACGCGCACGGGCTGGTCCGGCTCGCGGGTGAGGAATGGACCGCCCGCCCCTATGACGAGGACCTGGTCATCCCGGTCGGATGCCGGGTCGACGTGCTCGAGATCGAAGGCGCGACGGCGCTCGTGCACCCGCGCGACCCGCTGTCGCTGTCCCCATAGAGGAGGGCGTACGAGATGGAACTTCTGCTGATCGTTCTGGTCATGGTCGCGCTGGTGGTGGGGGCGGTCGCCTCGACGGTGCGGATCGTGCCGCAGGCCCGGCGCTACAACATCGAGCGCTTCGGGCGCTACCGGATCACCCTGCAGCCGGGGCTCAACTTCGTGATCCCACTGGTGGACCGGGTCAACACCAAGCTGGACGTACGCGAGACGGTCTACTCCTCCAACCCCCGGCCGGTGATCACCGAGGACAACCTGGTGGTCAACATCGACACGGTGCTCTACTACCAGATCACCGACCCGCGGTCGGCCGCCTACGAGGTCGCCAACTACCTGCAGGCGATCGACCAGCTCACCGTCACCACGCTGCGAAACCTGATCGGCTCGATGGACCTCGAGAGCACGCTGACCTCGCGCGAGACGATCAACGCGCGGCTGCGTGAGGTGCTCGACGACGCCACCGGGAAGTGGGGGATCCGGGTCAACCGGGTCGAGATCAAGGCGATCGACCCGCCGGCCTCGATCAAGGAGGCGATGGAGAAGCAGATGCGCGCCGAGCGTGACAAGCGTGCCGCCATCCTGCACGCGGAGGGCAAGCGGGCCTCGCTGATCCTCGAGGCCGAGGGCACCCGGCAGAAGTCCATCCTGGAGGCGGAGGGCAACCAGCAGGCCCGGATCCTCGAGGCCGAGGGTGAGGCCACGGCGCTCGAGCGGGTCTTCCAGGCGGTCCACGCCAACGACGCCGACGCCAAGGTCCTGGCCTACAAGTACCTCGAGATGCTGCCCTCGCTCGCCTCGCACGGCAACTCGTTCTGGGTCATCCCCGGCGAGCTCACCGAGGCGATGCGTACGGTGACTGGCGCCTTCGCCGACAACGCCTCCTCTATGCGGTCGGCGAAGGTCTCGGACAACGGCGACGACGACGCCCGACGTACGCCGCCGGTTCCCTCGCCTCGCGACGCCATCGAACAGGCCGAGCACGAGGCTGCCAAGGCGGTCGAGGCGGCCCACGAGGAGTCGGCCCGGGCGGATCGCATCATCGGGTGACGCCGCGGAGGGTTGCAGAAAACCGTTTCCTGAGGGCACTCGGTCGCTGACAAGATGGCCGAGTGCCGCTGCCCACCCCGACGCTGACGACCGAGCGGTTGCGGCTGCGGCCGTTCGCCGTCACCGATGCCGAGCCGCTGTTCGCCCTCCAGAGCGACGCGTACGTCCTGCGCTACTGGGACTCGCCACCCTGGACCGAGCGGGCGCGTGCTGAGCAGTTCATCGCCCGAAGCCATGCGATGGCCGAGGAGGGGAGCGGGGCGCGGATGGTCATCGAACGCGACTCCACCTTCGCCGGCTGGTGCACCCTGAACTCTTGGAATCCCGACTTCCGCAGCGCCTCGCTGGGCTACTGCCTCGCCAGGGCAGGGTGGGGTCAGGGCGTCGCGACCGAGGCTGCGGGCGCGCTCCTGGATTGGGCCTTCGACACCCTGGACCTGAACAGGGTCCAGGCCGAGGCCGACACCCGCAACGCCGCCTCCGCCCGGGTGCTGGAGAAGCTCGGCTTCACGCTGGAGGGGACGCTGCGCGAGGACTGCGTGGTGAACGGCGACGTCTCGGACTCGTGGGTGTTCGGGCTGCTGCGCCGGGAGTGGTTCTCCCAGTAACGGGGTACCGCACAGGACATGAGCCAGCGACCGTAACCAGCAGGATCAGCCGAAGAGGTCACCCAACCAGGACTCGCGGTGGTGGCCGCGGCGGTTGTCGTGGCGGCGGTCGTCGTCATAGTCGCGCCGCTCGTACTCCCGCTTCTCATAGCGTCGCTCGTCGCGCTTCTGCTCCTGGCGGGGCTGCTGGTAGCTGCCGGGCTGCGGGGCGCCGACGGACCGCTCGATGATCTTGTCGATCTCGCCGCGGTCCAGCCACACGCCACGGCACTGCGGGCAATAGTCGATCTCGATGCCTTGGCGCTCGCTCATCACCAGGGTGGCACCGTCGATGGGGCACTGCATGGGGGTCTCCTCGTCTTCGGGGATCGGCGCCCATAACCTAGCCGGTCGCCCCGCATCGCCGAGGGCCCGGCGCAGGCGGACGTCCGGTCAGCGGCACCGTGGTGGTGCCGGAGGGCTCGGTGACGAACCTCGTGCCGTCGAATCGTGGGTCTTCGGCTGCTCCGGAAGGAATGGGATCAGTCGCCGAGACGCTTGAACGGCTCGATGGCGAAGACGACGTCGACGGCGACGTCGAAGTAGGCGGCGATCCGCAGAGCAAGATGCAACGAGGGGCTGTATTCGCCCCGCTCCAGGTAGCCCACGGTCTGGTAGTGGACGCCGAGGGCGTCGGCGAGCTCCCGACGGGAGATGCCGCGCTCGGCGCGTAGCATCGCGATCCGGTTGTAGACGGTGTCCGATTCGTTGGCCACAGGTCAGTAGCCCCTGGTCATGACCTTGTCGCGCGCGGCCGCGATCGCGGAGCCGGTCTGGCGGCGAGCCATCCGGCGGAGCACGATCGGTGCGAGCACGAGTCCGATGACGGCCCAGACACCGAGGACGGCGAACATCTCGACAGTGCGCCAGGAGTCTCCGATCTCGGCCGCCTCCGCCCCAGCGGGCATCATCGCGGACCGGGTGCCGAGCCCGAGCCAGTAGAAGGGGAAGACCTGCCCGACCCACTGCAGCCAGGTGGGCATCGCGGTGATCGGGTAGAAGATGCCGGAGATCGCGATCAACAGCATCGAGGCCAGCATGATCAGCATCGACTGGGCGCTCGACTTGAAGATCGAGCCGAGCGCCGACCCGATCGGAACGGTCGCGACCATGCCGACGACGAAGATGACCGGGAGCAGCAGCGCCGTGCGGCCGTCGATCCGAAGGTCGCCGATCACCGTCACCGCGGGAATCGCGAGCAGCACCAGGCTGGCCAGCGTGGTCAGCCCGAAGAACCAGATCTTGCCGATCAGGTAGCCGAGCATCCCGTCGGGCGTCGCTTTGGCCCGCAGCAGCGTGCCGTCCTCGCGGTCGGTGGCGATCTGCATCGCCGGGCCCGCGAGGCCGCCGAAGGCGATCGACATCCCGATCAGGCTCGGCAGCACCATCGCACCCAGTGCGAGGTCGGTGCCGGGCACGGTGTTGCCGCGCATGAACAGCAGCGTCACCGTGAAGCTGATCGGGAAGAGAAGCATCCAGAAGATGTCGCCGACGTCGGTCAGCGAATACTTGGTCTCCAGCCAGCCGCGGTGCAGCCCGGCGCGCACGGCGACGGCGCGCGTACCATTCGTCCCGGTGGTGATCATGACTGCGCCTCCAACTGCTCGTGCTCCTCGGCCTGGCCGCTCTCGACCCGCTGGACGAGCGCCAGGTAGGTGTCCTCGAGGTTGGCCCGTTTCACCTCGAGCTCAGTCACGTCGGGGTCGGTCGCGAGCAGGCGGCGTACGAACTCGGTCGGGTCGCGGTCCTCGACCGCGTGCACGTGCCGCTCGCCTCCGGCGGTCCAGCGGACCTCCGCCTTGGTCGCGAGGTCGAGGGCCAGCTTGTCGGGACTGCCGTCGGCGATGATCGTGCCGCGGTCGAGCACGAGGATCCGGTCGGCGAGCTTCTCCGCCTCGGCCAGGTCGTGGGTGGTCAGCAGCACGGTCGTGTTCTCGAAGTCGGAGAGCCGGTGCACCAGTTCGTGGAACTCTCGTCGCGCGTGCGGGTCGAAGCCGGCCGTCGGCTCGTCGAGGAACACCAGCTCAGGACGGCCGACGATGCCGATCGCGACATCGACCCGGCGGCGCTGACCGCCGGAGAGCCGCATCACCCTCTGCTCGGCGTGGGCGGTGAGGCCCACGACGGCGAGGAGCTCGTCGACGTCCCACGGGCGAGGGACCTCAGCGGTGGCGTACGGCGCGTAGAACCGCGCGTGGTAGTCGAGCAGGTCGCGAACCCGCCAGCGGCTGTGGTCCCGCCATGACTGGAGCACCACGCCGACCCGCGCACGCCACCGCTCGTCCCCCCGTGCCGGGTCGGATCCCAGCACGCAGACGTCGCCTGACGTCGGCATCCGGAATCCTTCAAGGACCTCGATGGTCGTGGTCTTGCCGGCGCCGTTGGGCCCGAGCAGGGCGACGACCTCGCCGCGACGAGCGGAGAAGGTCACGCCCTTGAGCACCTCGTTGCTGCCGTAGCGCACCCGCAGGTCGCGCACGTCGAGCGCCAGGTCGGTGAGCGCTGTTGTGCTCTCGCTATCGGACATAGCAGGAATACTACGACCGATAGACGAAGTGCGACAGCGAATTGGGTGGACCCCGGCTCAGCGCTCCTTGGAGCGGACCCGGATCCCGGTGAGGGGGACGGTGGTCGTCCCGCTCGGGTCGGTGAAGAAGTCGTTGCCCTCGCCGTCGACGACGATGAAGGCCGGGAAGTTCTCGACCTCGATCTTCCAGACCGCCTCCATGCCGAGCTCGGGGTACTCGAGCACTTCGACCGACTTGATGCAGTCCTGCGCCAGCCGGGCGGCGGGGCCACCGATGGAGCCGAGATAGAAGCCGCCGTAGGTCCCGCAGGCCTCGGCCACCACCTTGGAGCGGTTGCCCTTGGCGAGCATGACCATCGAGCCGCCCGCGGCCTGGAACTGCTCGACGTAGGAGTCCATCCGGCCGGCGGTGGTCGGCCCGAAGGAGCCGGAGGCCATCCCCTCGGGCGTCTTGGCGGGCCCGGCGTAGTAGACCGGGTGGTTCTTCAGGTAGTCCGGCATCTCCTCGCCGGCGTCGAGGCGCTCCTTGATCTTGGCGTGCGCGATGTCGCGGGCCACGACCATCGGGCCGGACAGGGAGAGGCGGGTCTTGACCGGGTGCTGCGACAGCGTCGCCAGGATCTCCGACATCGGCTGGTTCAGGTCGATGTCCACGACCTCGCCGGCCGAGATCTCCTCGGCCATGCCGGCGTCGGGCATGTACTGCGCCGGGTCGGTCTCGAGCTGCTCGAGGAACACTCCGTCGCGGGTGATCTTGCCCAGCGCCTGGCGGTCGGCGGAGCAGGAGACCGCGATCGCCACCGGACAGCTCGCGCCGTGGCGGGGGAGCCGGACGACGCGTACGTCATGGCAGAAGTACTTACCGCCGAACTGGGCACCGATCCCGAAGGACTGGGTGAGCTCGAAGACCTTCTCCTCCAGCTCCGTGTCGCGGAAGCCGTGGGCCGACATCGAGCCCTCGGTCGGGAGGTTGTCGAGGTAGTGGGCCGAGGCGTACTTGGCCGTCTTCAGCGCGAACTCCGCGGAGGTGCCGCCGATGACGACGGCGAGGTGGTACGGCGGACAGGCGGCCGTGCCGAGCGAGCGGATCTTCTCGTCGAGGAAGGTCAGGATCCGATCGGGGTTGAGGATCGCCTTGGTCTCCTGGAACAGGAACGACTTGTTGGCCGAGCCGCCGCCCTTGGCCATGAAGAGGAACTTGTACTCCGGACCGTTCTCGCCCTCGGTGGTCGAGTAGATCTCGACCTGCGCGGGCAGGTTTGAGCCGGTGTTCTTCTCTTCGTACGTCGTCAGCGGCGCCAGCTGGGAGTAGCGCAGGTTGAGCTTGGTGTAGGCGTCGAAGACACCGCGGCTGACGGTCTCGGCGTCGTCGGCGCCGGTCAGCACCCCCTCGGACTTCTTGCCCATCACGATCGCGGTGCCGGTGTCCTGGCACATCGGCAGGATCCCGCCGGCGGAGATGTTGACGTTCTTGAGCAGGTCGAGGGCGACGAAGCGGTCGTTGCCGGAGGCCTCGGGGTCGTCGATGATCTTGCGGAGCTGCTGGAGGTGGGCCGGGCGGAGGTACTGGTTGATGTCCTTCATCGCCTCGGCGGTCAGCCGCCGGATCGCCTCGGGGTCGACCTTGAGGAACTTGCGCCCGTCGACCTCGATCTCTTCCACCCCCTCGCTCGTGATCAAGCGGTAAGGAGTGTCGTCCTTGCCGGTCGGGAGGAGGTCGGAGTATCGGAACTCAACGTCAGCCACGGAAGAGAATCGTACGCCGCCCCCGGCCTCGCCCCCGGCCTCGGTCCCGGCCTCGGCTCCGGGGCCGACATCGAGGGCAGAGGATGTTGGCGCCAGCCTGCTCGAGAGCGGCGTGGAGTCGTGGCTGTTACGCGCGGGGCGGGGGCTGGGAGCCGGCCGTCAGGCGGCGGGCCCGGCTCGCAGGGCCGCCGATGCCGCGACCAGCGTCGCCACCACGGAGGTACTGAAGGCGGGATCCATCACCGCCGCGGCGCACGGGCCGCGGGACGGGCCGGACGGCGGCACCAGGCCGGAGACGAGCGCGCGGTAGGTCTGGACCCCGCCCTGCCGTGGGTCCCGGGGCAGGCGGTGCACGCAGTCGTCGGCGCCGACCAGCTCGAGGACGTCCTGCTTCGTGGACGCCGAGACCGACACCAGCGACCGCGCGCTCGCCCCTCGCGCATGGGTGGTCTCGAGCACGATGCCCTCGTCGGTACGGCGGGCCGAGACGGTCGTCACGTCACCGAGCGCGACCTGCAGGGCGGCGAGCACGTGGGGTCCGAGATCCCACAGGGCGCCGTCGGTCTCGCGCCGCCACGCAGATCGGCCGAAGGGGTCGTCGCCGACCGTGGCCGTATTCGTGAGCACCGCTCTCGCCGATGACCACGTGCGTTCAGCCGCGGCGTCCAACCACGGGGCGACGGTGCTGTCGAGCAGCCGGGAGTAGTGGACGAGCACCGGCTCGGGATGTCCGTGCAGCCGCTCGGCCTGCTCGACCCGACGGGCCACCGGCTTCTCGAGCAGCAGCGCCTTGCCGGCGTCCAACGCCGCCGGCGTCAGCCCGGCCTGGACGTCGGGCGGCACACAGAACGCGACGACGTCGACCCGGTCCAGCAGGTCGACGTAGGTGCTCGCCGGCTCGAAGCCGTGTCGGCGGGCCAGGTCGGCGAGGTCGGCGTCGTTGCGCGACCAGCCGTGGGTCAGCCGCACCTCGGGTGCGGCGGCGAGCGCCGGCGCCACGGTCAGCCGGGCCCAGGGCCCGGAGCCCACCAGCCCCACGCGCAGGACGCGCTCAGGCATCGGTGAGCACCGCCACGAGCCGGGTGTGCCTGGACATGTGATCCTCGAACTCGCTCGGGTGCTCTCCTGACTTCGGCAACCTACCCGAGCGGGTCAGCCGGCGAGGCCCATCGCGAACACATGCAGGGCACTGTTGGCGGGCAGGACCACGAAGTCGACGGTCTTGCCGGCGGTCAGCGGCACCGAGTTGGCGAAGACCCGGTACTGGTAGGCCGCGTCGCCGTACCCGTCGGGTCGGTTGCGACCGACGCTCGAGGCGACCAACGTCGCGCCGTGCGCGTCGGCCTCCTGGAACGACCAGTTGGGCAGACCGGTCTCGTCCGTCGACGACGTGCCGTCGGTGTAGAAGACGGTGACCGTGCCCGTGGCACCGAAGCTGCTGCCCGAGCCGAGCAGGACCAGCGCGTCGCCGCTGCCGCTCACCTTCACGGCTTGGCCGCCGCTGGCGACGTTGTCGGCCGTGCCGGGCGCGACGTCGGGCATCGTCAGGGTGGCGCCCAGCGCCTCGACCTCGGCCCCCCGGCCCAGGCCCACGTCGGCCAGCTTCTGGGCCGAGAAGCTGTTGCCGGCACCGTCGAAGTTCCCGGTGGTGGTGGCGCTCTCGTCGGTGACCCCGGTGTTGTTGAAGGCCGCCGCCAGATTGGCCATCGGCTCGCCGGAGCGCTCCACCCGCGTGCCGACCGCGGCACCCGCGCCGTCACCGCCGCGGTAGGCGGCCGTGGCGGTGAAGGTGCGCAGATGGAAGCCCGGACGCCGCGCAGGCACCCGCACCGAGAAGGTGACGGTGGCGCTGGCGCCCGGCTTCACGGCTCCCGAGACCGACCGCGAAGCCGGGGCGACCTGCCAGCCCACCGGTCCCCGGAGCGAGACCGTGAGCTTGCGCAGCGCCGCCGTCGATTGGTTGCGGACGGTGACCGGCACCTCGACGATGGCCGGCCCGTCGAGGTCGACCGCTCCGATGGTGACGCCGACCGTGTCCGTGGTCGCCGCAGCCGCTGCCGGTGCCGCTGTGGTGGCGGCGGGGGCCACCAGAAGACCGCCGAGGGCGATCGTGAGCGCGAGAGCCGCGCGGGCGATGAACGACGGAGCGACCATGGTAGGTGCCTTTCGGAAGGTGAGGTCGGTAGGGATCAGGGGACGGGGGGCATCTCGGTCTGGTGCGAGTCGAGGCCGACCCTCGGCTTGCGCCAATTGCCCCGGGTGAAGTCGGGGATCTCCACCGGCTTGCCCTTCTTGGCCAGCGACTCGACGCTCAGCGGGACCGGTGAGCACCACATGGCCGAGTCGTAGACGTCGATGTCGGGGACCAGCCCGGCGCGCATCGTCTGGATGAGACGCCACTGCAGGATGTAGTCCATGCCGCCGTGACCGCTCCCGGAGGCGTCGTCCTCGAGCTCCTTCCACAGCCAGTGGTCGAACTCTTGGCGCAGCGCCTTGAAGCCGCGCCAGGTGTCGCCGCTGTGCAGCGGCTCGGCGTAGACGCGGGCGCCGGTCGAGTCGCCGCCGACGTAGTCCTCGAACAGGCCGCGGCTGCCCTCGATGCTGTTGATGCGGCTGTAGGGCCGGGGCTGGCTCACGTTGTGCTCGGCGCTGATGGTGCGACCCCCGGAAGTGGTGATCTCGCAGCTGATGCGGTCGCCGTTGATGTACTCCTCCTTCCACGACCGGTGGTCGCGGGGGACGAAGCGCTCGCGGTAGTCGGCCAGGCCCCGCGGCGCGGTCGCGGTGGCGGCCAGCGTGACGGCTCGGTCGCCGCGGTTGACGTCCATCGCGGCAGCGATCGGCGCCAGGCCGTGCATCGGGTAGAAGCTGGCGGTGCTGCGGGTGTGCCACAGGCGCCGCCAGTCGTCGGTGTAGTAGCCGTCGTTGAACAGCAGGGCTCGCAGATCGTGCAGGTAGCCGCCGGCGCCGTGGGTGATGTCGCCGAAGACCCCCTCGTGCGCCATCTTGAGCATCGCCAGCTCGTTGCGGCCGTAGCTGCAGTTCTCGGCGAGCAGCAGGTGCTTCCGGGTCATCTCGGAGGTGTTGACGAGGTCCCACAGCTCGTTGAGCTGCGTGGCGATCGGCAGCTCGACGGCGACGTGCGCGCCGGCCAGCATCGAGGTCCGCGCCTGGTCGTAGTGGAACTCCCAGGGGGTGGCGATGTAGATGAGGTCGAGCTCCTCGCGGTCGAGCATCTGCTTGAAGGAGCCACGCTTGCCGCCGTACTCCTTGGGGCGGGTCTTGCCGCGCGCGACGAGGTCGTCGGCCACCCGCGTGGCGCGGTCGGCGCGGATGTCGCACACCGCGACCACCTGCGCGCCGGGGATGTCGGCCCAGCCACGGGCCATGCCGAAGCCGCGGTTCCCGAGGCCGATCAGCCCGATGCGGACGATCTCGTGCGCCTCGAAGGCTTGGTTGACCATGGTGCGCTGGCCGGCTGCCCGCGCCGGGGTGGCGCCGGCGGTGAGGGCGCCGATGCCCAGGGCTGCCCCGCCCACTGCGGCGGCGGAGCCCAGGACGCTGCGCCGGGAGAACCCGGTTGCGAGCTTGGTGTCGGGCGTGGTGATGGACGTCGTCTGCATGTCTTCGCTCCGAAGTCGAGGTCGGGCCGACACGGCCTGAGTGATCGTTTTTGATCGAATCAACACTTGTATCGGCAGAATCAATCGCTCAGGGAAGACTGTAGGGCACGTCACATCGCGGCGCCAGACCTTCGCGCGCCGCGATCGTCGATCGACACGATCGGCTCGTCGCGGGGGTCAGGGGCGACGGCGCCGCGGATCTCGGCCTACCAGAGGTATCCCGCTGGATGGGCCTAGGGCTGGGGGTTCTCGGTGGTGCGCGCTATGGTCGGAGACGTCCACACGGGAGTCCGCGGCAGCGGGCTGAGAGGGAGCTAAGGCCGCTCCGACCGTTACACCTGATCCGGATCATGCCGGCGAAGGAAGTGATTGGTTGTGCCTCTTCCACGTATTTTCTGCCTGGTCTCCTCGAGCGAAGATCTCGCGCTGCTGCCTGCCTTCGCGGAGCTCGGCGTCGCCGGCTTCCAGGTGCGCGACAAGGCAGCGACGACCCGCGAGCTGCTCGCTCTGACCGCGGCCGTGATCGAGCGGGTCGGGACGTACGACGCCTGTGTGGTCGTCGACGACCGTCTCGACGTGGCGCTCGCTGCCGGTGCGCACGGCGTCCACCTCGGTGCCTCCGACCTGCCGCTGGCCGAGGCTCGGCGGATGGCCGACGCGGTCGCTCCGGGTCTTCTCGTCGGCGCGACCTGCCGCGACCGTGCCGCGGTCGAGGCGGCTGCCGCCGCGGGCGCTGACTACGCCGGCTTCGGACCGGTCTTCGCCACCACCTCCAAGGCCGGGCTTCCCGATCCGCTGGGCGTCGACGCCGTCTCGGCCGCAGCGGGTCTCCTGCCGCTGATCGCGATCGGCGGGATCTCGGGAGAGTCCGCCGGTGCCGTACGTGCCGCCGGTGCCCACGGGGTCGCCGTGATCGGCGGGCTCTGGCGACAACCCGACCCACTCCAGGCCGCGAAGGAGCTCGTGGAAGCGGTCGGCTGATGCGCGTGCGGATCCTCGGTGCCGGGATCGTCGGGCTGTCCGTTGCCGACGAGCTGATCCGCCGTGGGCACGAGGTCACGGTGGTCGATCCGGCGCCGGGCTCGGGAGCGTCGTACGCCGCGGCCGGCATGCTCAGCCCAGCCGGTGAGGCTTGGTACGGCGAGGAGGAGCTGACCCGGCTCTGCCTGTCCTCCCTCGCGCTCTGGCCCGACTTCGCCGCCCGGCTCGGGGTGCCCGTGCACACCCGCGGGACGCTGCTGGTCGGTGTCGATGCCGGGGACGTCCAGCAGGTCGAGCGGCAGCTCTCGGTGCTCGATCTCGCCGGGGTCTCCTACGAGAGACTCGTACGCCGCGAGCTGCTCGCCCGCGAACCCGGACTCGGCCGGGTCGCCGGTGGGGCTTTCCTCGCCGAGGACCATTCGGTCGACCCGCGTGCCGTTGTCGCGGCGTTGCTCGATCGGGTCGGCGACCGTGTCGAGACCGACACAGTCGCTGACGTCACCGTCATCGCCACGGGGGTGAACCTCCCCGCTCCGTACTCCTCCCTCATCCGCCCGGTGCGCGGAGATGTCGTGCGGGTGCGGACGCAGGAACCGGTGGAGCGGACGGTGCGGGCCTGGGCGCACGGCGAGCAGATCTACGTGGTGCCGCGGATCGACAGCGACGAGGTGGTCATCGGGGCCACCACCGAGGAGCGCGACGGTCCGCTGCAGCCGACCGTCGAGGGCGTGTGGCGGCTGCTCGACTCCGCCCGCCGGGTCGTGCCGGCGCTCGACCGCGCGAGCGTGGTGGAGGTGACCTCGCGGGACCGCCCGGGGACCGCCGACAACCTCCCCCTGGTCGGCCCGACCCACGAGCCGGGCGTCGTGCTCGCCGCGGGTGCCTACCGCAACGGTGTCCTGCTCGCGCCGCTCATCGCGCAGCTGGTGGCCGATCACATCGAGACAGGGTCAGTGGAGCCCGCGGTCGATCCGCGCCGGTTCCGGATGAAGGAGGACGGATGAAGATCATCGTGAACAGCGAGCCGATGGAGGTCAGTGGCACCGTTGCCGACCTGCTCGAGGCCAGGACCGGTGACCGGCGGCCGAGCGGCATCGCCGTCGCCGTCGACGAGGAGATCGTGCCGCGCGACGACTGGGCGCGATGGCAGCTCCAGGACGGTCACGTCGTCGAGATCGTGACGGCGGTGCAGGGCGGATGAGCAGCATCTTGAAGATCGCCGGGCGCGAGCTGTCCTCACGCCTCTTCCTCGGCACCGGTGGCTTGCCCAACCTGGCCCTGCTCCCCGACGTGATCGACGCGGCCGAGCCCGGTCTGGTGACGGTCTCGATGCGGCGTACGTCCTCGACGGCCTCCGGTGGGCTGCTCGAGACGCTGCGCGCAGCGAAGGTGCCGATCCTGCCCAACACCGCGGGCTGCCTCTCGGCACGCGAGGCGGTGCTGACCGCCGAGCTCGCCCGCGAGGCGCTGGACACGGACTGGGTCAAGCTGGAGGTGATCGGCGACGAGACCTCGCTGATGCCAGACGCCGTCGAGCTCGTCGAGGCCGCCGAGCAGCTGGTGCGCAAGGGCTTCACGGTCCTTCCGTACGCCACCGACGACCCCGTCCTCGCCCGCCGGCTCGAGGACGCCGGCTGCGCGGCGGTGATGCCGCTCGGCTCGCCGATCGGTTCGGGGCTGGGACTGCTGAACCCGTACGCGATCGAGGCGGTCGTCGCCGCCGTGTCCGTGCCGGTCGTGCTCGACGCCGGCGTCGGGACGGCCTCGGACGCGGCCCTGGCGATGGAGCTCGGCTGCTCCGCGGTCCTCGCCGCCACCGCGGTGACCCGCGCCGACGACCCGGTCGGGATGGCTCGCGCGCTGCGCCTGGCCGTCGAGGCCGGGCACGCTGCCCGCGCCGCCGGCCGGATCCCGCGCCAAGCGGTCGCGCGGGCGTCGTCTCCGATGGAAGGCCGGATCGCATGACCGGGCTGCCGCGACTGCTCGTCCTCACCGACCGCTCTCAGCTGCCGCTCGGCCGCAGCCTGGTCGCGACGATGGCAGCGTGCGCCGAGGCCGGCCTGACCCACGTCGTACTCCGTGAGCTCGATGAGCCCCTGGAGCATCGAGCAAAGCTGGCCGAGCTCCTCGCTGGACTCGGCCTGAACGTCATCGCCGCCCACACCCCTCTCCCCGCCTCAGTCGGCTTGCATCTGCCCGCCTCCGCGAGCTGTAACACGTCGTTCGTAGGACTACTCGCCCTATCGGAACGACCGGATAGACCTACGAACAGCGTGTTACACCTCGGCCGGAGCTGCCACAGCCCCACCGATGTCGCCACCGCCGCCGAGGAGGGGTTCGACTACGCGATGCTCAGCCCCTACGCGCTGACCGAGTCCAAGCCGGGCTACGGACCGCCGCTCGGGCCGGGGGCGTTCGCTGACCTGCCGCTCCCGACGTACGCCCTGGGTGGGATCACCCCGGACAACGCCGCTGAGGCGGTTGCGGCCGGGGCCCACGGGGTGGCCGTGATGGGTGCGGTGATGCGCGCGGAGGAGCCGGCCGAGGTCGTACGAGACCTGCTGGCCGCCGTCGGCACGACGGCGGTGACGTCTTGAATCCGCCAGTTGCGCTCACCGTCGCGGGCACCGACTCCGGGGGAGCGGCGGGCACGGCGGCCGATCTGGCCACCTTCGCCGCGATCGGGGTCCACGGAGCCTGCGTGATCACTGCCGTCACCGCCCAGGACACCACCGGGGTCAGCGATATCCACGCGGTCCCGGTCGCCACCGTCGAGGCACAGCTCCACGCCGTCTTCGACGACCTCCCGGTCGCGGCGGTCAAGACCGGCATGCTCGGCAGCGCCGAGGTGGTCGAGCTCGTCGCGCGCCTCTGCGCCGGCCGGCCGCTCGTCGTCGACCCCGTCCTGGTCGCCACCTCCGGCGCGGTGCTCGGCGGGGAGGACGTACGCCGCGCCTATCTCGACCACCTGCTCCCCGTCTCCACCGTCGTCACCCCCAACCTGGACGAGGCCCGGGCCCTGGCCGGGCACGACGGATCGCCCGAGGAGCTGGCCAGGGAGCTGGCCGGGTTGAGGCCGGCCGTGATCGTCACCGGCGGCGACCCGGAGGCAATCGGGACGTGCACGGACTGGCTCGCCGAGCCGGGGAGACCGCCGATCCCGCTCACTCACCCCGCCGTCCCGACCAAGAACGACCACGGCACCGGCTGCACCTACAGCTCGGCCCTGGCCGCCCACCTCGCCCACGGAGCGTCGCTGCGAGACGCGGCCGAGCGGGCCGCGGCGTACGTCACCCGACAGCTCACCAGAAGCCAGCACTGGACCCTCGGCCGCGGCCGAGGACCGATCGCCCACCTGATCACCAAGGAGATCCGATGACCGTCCACCCCGCCCACACCCGCCTCGAGATCGGCGACCTGAAGGTCCCGGTGACCCGGGTCGCGCTCACCAACGGCGAGACCTTCGACCGTTACTGCACCGAGGGCCCCGGCTCGCAGCCGGAGCAGGGCCTTCCGCCCCGCCGCCTCGAATGGATCGAGGAGCGCGGCGACACCGAGCAGTACGAAGGACGCCCGACGGACCTTCGGGACAACGGCAAGACCGCGGTACGCCGTGGCGAAGCCACCCAGGAGTGGCAGGGCGAGCGCCGGCCGCCGCGCAGAGGCAAGAACGTCACCCAGATGCACTACGCGCGCCAGGGCATCATCACCAAGGAGATGGCCTACGTAGCGGTGCGCGAGAGCTGCGACCCCGAGCTGGTCCGCGAGGAGGTGGCGGCGGGCCGGGCGATCATCCCGAACAACGTCAACCACCCCGAGTCCGAGCCGATGATCATCGGGAAGCGCTTCCTGGTGAAGATCAACGCCAACATCGGCAACTCCGCGGTCACCAGCAGCATCGCGGAGGAGGTCGACAAGCTCACCCACGCGATCACCTGGGGCGCGGACACGGTGATGGACCTGAGCACCGGCGACGACATCCACACCACCCGCGAGTGGATCCTGCGCAACTCACCTGTCCCGATCGGCACCGTCCCGATCTACCAGGCCCTGGAGAAGGTCAACGGCGAGGCCGACAAGCTGACCTGGGAGGTGTTCCGGGACACCGTCATCGAGCAGGCCGAGCAGGGCGTCGACTACATGACGATCCATGCGGGGGTCCTGTTGAGATACGTCCCGCTCACCGCGAACCGCGTCACCGGCATCGTGTCCCGAGGCGGCTCGATCATGGCCGGCTGGTGTCTCGCGCACCACCAGGAGAGCTTCCTCTACACCCACTTCGACGAGCTCTGCGAGATCTTCAAGCAGTACGACGTCGCCTTCTCCCTCGGCGACGGCCTCCGCCCTGGCTCCACGGCCGACGCCAACGACGAGGCCCAGCTCAGCGAGCTGCGGACGCTGGCCGAGCTGACCGAGAGGGCCTGGGAGCACGACGTACAGGTCATGGTCGAGGGCCCCGGCCACGTCCCGCTCAACCTGGTGAAGGAGAACGTCGACCTGCAGCAGGAGTGGTGCCACGGCGCGCCGTTCTACACGCTCGGTCCGCTCGCCACCGACATCGCGCCCGGCTACGACCACATCACCAGCGCCATCGGCGCGGCCACGATCGCCATGCACGGCACCGCGATGCTCTGCTACGTCACCCCCAAGGAGCACCTCGGCCTGCCGGACAGGGACGACGTGAAGACGGGCGTGATCACCTACAAGCTCGCCGCTCACGCCGCCGACATCGCCAAGGGCCACCCCGGCGCCCGCGATCACGACGATGCGCTCTCCAAGGCTCGCTTCGAGTTCCGCTGGCGCGACCAGTTCGCGCTCTCGCTCGACCCGGTCACCGCGGAGAGCTTCCACGACGAGACCCTGCCGGCCGAGAACGCCAAGACCGCCCACTTCTGCTCCATGTGTGGCCCGAAGTTCTGCTCGATGAAGATCAGCCAGGACGTACGCGACCGCTTCGGTGGCGAGAACGGCGCGTCCCCCGAGGAGATCGAGGCGGGGATGCTGGAGAAGTCGAAGGAGTTCGCGGCCGCAGGGAGCCGTGTCTACCTCCCGCTCGCCGACTGACCCGACGCGACAGTGCCCTGGCTCCGTCGCCGGGCCCGGGCACTGTCGCGGCAGCTACCCGTCGGCGCGCAGGCTCTCGACGACCCTGGGGAGCCCCTCCGAGCCGTACCCCGCTTCGATCTGTCTGCTGATCAGCGCCTGGACGGCGGCGATCGGGGCGGGATCGATCCCTTGCTCCTCGCTGGCACGCACGATGTGCGAGAGGTCGGAGAACTCCAGGCTCTGCTGGCCCGCGACGGTGTAGTCGCCGCCGTCGATGACCTTCGCGTAGCCGGCGAGCTCCTCGGTCATGGCGGCGAGGAAGGGAGCCTGCCGAGCGGCGAAGTCCGCTGCGCTCATCCCGATGGTGGCGGCCATCGCGGCACCGTGGAAGAAGCCCGTGAACATCTGGTACATCCCCGACAGCATCGCCAGGTCCACCAGCGACGCCCGGCCGGCGTCCTCGCCGTGGAACTCGCTCGTGGCCCAGACGTCGAGCGTCGGCAGGAGGGCGTCGTACGCCGCCCGCGAGCCGCTGTAGAAGATCTGACCCGCGCGGGACCCGATCATCGCGGGCACGGCCATGATGGCGCCGTCGAGGTAGTCGATGCCGTGCTCGACCGCCCAGGAGGCGAGCGCACGGGCCTCGTTGGGTGTCGTGGTCGTGACGTTGACCAGGGTGCGGCCGCGCAGCTCGCCGGCGGCCAGGCCGAGGGTCTCCTCGACGGAGGAGTGATCGAGCAGGCAGGCGATGACCACGGGGCTCGCCAGCACCGCCGCGGGGACCGAGTCCGCGGCACCGGCGCCGCGGGCCACCAGGTCCTTGGCGCGGCCAGGGGTGCGGTTCCAGACGGTCACGGAGCGGCCGGCGTCGAGCAACGCGGTGGCCAGCGCGGTGCCCATCGCGCCGAGGCCGAGCACGCTGACGTCGGTCGAGGGGATCGAGTTTCGATTGGTTTCTGACACGTCATCCATGCTGGAGGACGTCGCCGGGCTGCGGGAGTACCCACTATTTACTGGGGTACGCACCAATCGGTCAGTACCCAGCCTCAGGGTTGAACCTGAGAGACGGGCGACACGTACGCCGATAGCATTCAGGACCATGGGACTCCCTGAACCGCACCCCGGCCAGCCCCGCCGAGCCGACCTGCGCGTCAGCGATGCCGACCGCCACGCGGTTGCCGACATCCTGCGCGAGGCTGCCGGCGAGGGCCGCCTGGACATCGACGAGCTCGAGGAGCGGCTCGAGGAGACCTACAAGGCCAAGACGTACGCCGACCTGGAGCCGATCACGCAGGACCTGCCGGTTGCGGGGCAGGCGCCGGTGATGCCCGCGGCGCCGGCCGCCCGCCCGGTGCCCGTCGTCTACGGCGAGGGCGCGGCGAGCGACAGCGCCAGCGCGTTCCTGAGCAACGTCGAGCGCAAGGGCGTGTGGGTGGTTCCCGAGCAGTTCTCGGTCAACGCGGTGCTGGGCGACGCCAACATCGACCTGCGTGAGGCGCACTACTCAGCCCGTGAGGTGGTCATCAACGCGACCTCCGTCCTGGGCAGCGTGAAGGTCACCGTCCCACCGAACGTGCACGTGATCGTAGAGGGCAACGGCGTGCTGGGGGAGTTCAACGAGCCGTCCGCGAAGGTGCCCGAGGCGCTCACCGCGGACTCCCCGGTCGTGCGGGTGCGGGGCCTCGCGGTGCTCGGCGACGTGACCGTCAAGCGCCGTGGTCCGCGCGGCCCGAAGCGCACACTGAGGCAACACCTCGGTCTCGAGTGAATGCCATCGGGGGGATTGTTGAGGCACGCCTGCGAGACCCCCACTACCATTCGCCCCATGGGAACGACCCCCGAGCCATTTCGCGGCCAGAATCCTGATCCGAATCTGCGGATCAGCGATGCCGACCGCCACAAGGTGGCCGACATCCTGCGCGAGGCCGCAGGCGAGGGCCGCCTGGAGATCGACGAGCTCGACGACCGCCTCGAGGCGACCTTCAAGGCCAAGACGTACGCCGACCTGATCCCGATCACCGTCGACCTCCCGGCCGCGGGCACCCCGGCGCCGCCGGTTTCGGTGTCCAAGCCTGCCGCCGCGAACAGCACCGCCGTCTTCGCAGCCAATCCGATCGAGAGCCAGCTCTACGTCGCGATCATGAGCGGCGTCGACCGGCGCGGCGTGTGGACGGTGCCGGCGACCGGCAACGTGATCGCCCTGATGGGCGGCGCCGAGCTCGACATGCGCCAGGCGCAGTTCTCAGCGCAGGAGACCGTGATCTACGCCAACGCGATCATGGGCGGGGTCAACATCACCGTCGGCCCCGATGTCCAGGTCGTGATGCAGGGAGTCGGGATCATGGGCGGCTACGTCGGTCCGCGCGGGATCGAGCCGACCGGCGGTCCGGTGCTGCGGGTCAAGGGCCTGGCGCTGATGGGTGGCGTCACCGTCATCCGCAAGCCGCTGAAGGAAGCGAAGGGCTCCAGGCATCTGAAGATGCCGCCGCCGCACGAGCTGCACTGAGCAACACCTCGGGGCTGTGCACGCCCCTTCGGGTCCGCTCTGCGGACCCGTTTTGTCGTGCCTGGAAACGGGCACTAACCTCGCTTGAACCAGATATAGTGCAGTCAAATACTAGACAAAGGAGTCTCGGGATGAAGTCGAAGTGGAGCGCACTGCTGGGCGCCGCACTCCTGGCCGTCGTGGCCCTGATCGCCGGACTCCTGGTCCTCGGCCCGAAGACGGTGGCCGCCGGCTCTGCCGCCGCCGACCCGTCGGCCGCGCCGGTCGAGGACGCGGCGGCGCTGGCCGCGACGACCGACGAGCGTCCCAACATGGTCCTGATCCTGATGGACGACTTCTCCCTGGAGCTGCTCCGCACGATGCCGGAGGCGACCAGGATGGCGGCCGAGGGCGCGACGTACCAGAACTCATTCGTCATCGACTCGCTCTGCTGCCCCTCGCGCGCGGCGCTGCTGACCGGGCAGACCCCGCACCACACCAAGGTGCTCACCAACACCCAGAACGACCCGGAGCACCCGGTCGGCGGATGGTCGGCGTTCCAGCGCTACGGCAACGTCGAGAAGCAGTTCAGCATCGGGCTCCAGGAGGCCGGCTACACGACCGGGTTCGTGGGGAAGTACATCAACGCCTACGAGGCCACCATCGGCTCCGACGGCAAGCGCGTCCCGCCGCCCAAGGTGCCCGGCTGGGACTCCTGGAACGCACTCCTCGGCGGCGCCTACGGCGGCTGGGGCTACCAGAGCACCTTCCTCGACGGCAACGGCGCGGTGCAGCTGCGCAACCACCCGCGGCCGCCGACCTCCGCCGGACCGGCCGTCAAGGACGCCGGGTACGCCACCAACGTCACCCGTGACTACGCCCTGGACTTCATCCGGGAGCACCGCGACGACGAGGAGCCCTACTTCCTCGAGATCGCCGCCTACGGGCCCCACTCCCGCCTCGGCCACCACTACCCGGGCCTGGACACCTGGTTCCCGCCCGCGTTCGCCGATCAGGCGCCCTCCGGCGACCCCGCGGGCGGCAACTGCGGCCGGGTCGAGTGCGCCGACCTGACGCTGAAGGACCTGGTCGGCTACGGCGACGACCGCTGGGACAACGCGCCCACCTACCTCGGCCGCGGGGGACGTACGTCGCAGGCCCCTGCCTGGCGCACCAACAAGGTCTCGCTGAGTGACCAGACCGCGCTGAGCCAGTACCGCGACCGCGCCCGGATGGTGCAGTCGATCGACCGGATGATCGCCCAGGTCCGTGAGGCCGCCGGCGAGGACACCTACACCGTGCTGACCTCCGACAACGGCTTCCACCTGGGCCAGCACCAGCTCAACGGGGGCAAGGGTGCTCCGTACGACTCCGACACCCGCGTCCCCCTGGTCGTCGTCGGCCCTGACGTGGTGCCCGGCAAGCGCAGCCAGTTCGTCAACAACATCGACCTCGCGCCGACGTTCCTCGACATCGCCGGCGCTCCGACCCCGTCCTACGTCTCCGGGAGCTCGTTCGCGGAGACCTTGAGCCGGCCGCGACTGCCGGGCGGGCGATACGCCTTCTTCGAGCACACCTACGCCAAGTCGCATCCCGGCGAGGTCGACCTCGACAAGGGCTCGGGTGGCACGATCGACATCATCCCGTCCTATATCGCGGTGCGTGGCTCGCAGGGGCTGCTGGTCCGGTTCGACCTGGACAAGTCCTGGAAGGGCACCGACTACGCCTACGAGCTCTACCGCTACGACCGACCGTGGGAGGACCGCAACGTCTTCGCCGAGGACCACGCGAAGCCGTACGCCCGTGACCTGATGCGCAGATTGAACGCCTACGAGGGTTGCGCACCAGCTGTGTGCCGGGCTTTGACGCGCTGATAACTGATCTGGGCTATGGTGTCTCCGCCGAGGAAATGTGTCCTCGGTCACTTCACAACGGATCGTCCGGCACGTACCTGCCGGTGAAGGAGACAACGGAATCATGGCAACAGTTACCTTCGAGAAGGCGCAGCGTTGGTACGCGGGCGCGAACGAGCCCGCGGTCAAGGGCATCGACCTCGAGATCCAGGACGGCGAGTTCATGGTGCTCGTCGGTCCGTCCGGATGCGGCAAGACCACTACCCTGCGCATGCTCGCCGGGCTGGAGGAGGTCAACTCGGGCGCCATCAAGATCGGCGACCGCGAGGTCACCAACGTGGCGCCCAAGGACCGCGACATCGCGATGGTCTTCCAGAACTACGCGCTCTACCCGCACATGAGCGTCGCCGAGAACATGGCGTTCTCGCTGAAGATGGCCAAGGTCCCGAAGGCCGAGCGTGACAAGCTCGTCGCCGACGCCGCCAAGACCCTGGGCCTGACCGACTACCTCGACCGCAAGCCGAAGGCGCTCTCCGGTGGTCAGCGCCAGCGCGTCGCCATGGGCCGTGCGATCGTCCGCCAGCCGCAGGTCTTCTGCATGGACGAGCCGCTCTCCAACCTCGACGCCAAGATGCGCGTGCAGACCCGCACCGACATCGCCAAGCTCCAGGCCGACCTCGGCATCACCACGGTCTACGTCACCCACGACCAGGTCGAGGCGATGACGATGGGCGACCGCGTCGCGGTGATGAACAACGGTGAGCTGCAGCAGGTCGCCACCCCGCTCGAGCTCTACCGCAAGCCGGTCAACCTCTTCGTCGCCGGCTTCATCGGCTCGCCGCAGATGAACCTCATCAAGGCCACCGCCGCCGACGGCGGCGCCAAGATCGGGGAGTACGTCGTCCCCGTCGGCGCCACCGACATGCCCACGCAGATCACCATCGGCGTGCGCCCGGAGAGCTTCCGGGTCATCGGCGAGGGCCAGGGCGGGCTGCCGGTGCAGGTGACCGTGGTCGAGGAGCTCGGCTCCGACTCCTACGTCTACGGCACCAGCGACGTCGAGGGTGTTCCCTCGACCCTGATCGTCCGGGTCTCCTCCAAGGACCACGTCAGCAAGGGCGACACGATCTACGTCACCACCGACCCCGAGGACGTCCACGTCTTCGACACCGAGTCGGGCCTGCGCGTCAACTGACCGCCAACCGACGCACTCAGTGCTGCTGGTTCATCCGAGCCAGCATCGCGTTGTAGGCATCGAGGGCCTCGTCGCTGTCGGGATCCACGGATCC
Source organism: Nocardioides sp. YIM B13467 (assembly GCF_042788075.1). Taxonomy (NCBI): domain Bacteria; kingdom Bacillati; phylum Actinomycetota; class Actinomycetes; order Propionibacteriales; family Nocardioidaceae; genus Nocardioides; species Nocardioides sp. YIM B13467. Next base: position 1,934,587 of record NZ_JBHZPJ010000046.1, on the reverse strand, counting down.
CGGCTCGGCGGGGCCCTCCGCCCCATTGATGGCAAGGCCCCGGGCGCTCTCCTCGGCGAGCCGGCTGCTGCGTACGCCATCGAGGAAGCGGCCGGTCATCTTGACCCGGCGCTGGGGTGAGGAGACGACGGCGATGACCAGGCCGATGGCGAGCAGCATCATGCCGCCGTCGCCGCCGGCCCACATCAGGCCCCCGGCGGTCTGGATGTCCTTGACCGCGTCGAGCGCCCACTCGGGCCGGGCGCCGGAGTAGACCGGGTAGAGGTCGCGCTCGGTCTGCAGCATCACGATCCCGACGATCGTGTCGGGCACCATGCCGACGACGAGGAGCGCGATCCGGCCCAGGTAGGGCAGGTCGGGGCGTACCTTCTCCTCGCCGATCGCGCCGGTGAGGAAGAGGAAGCCGGCGACGACATAGAGCACCTGCTCGCCGACCATCAGCGGCCTGCTCTGCGCCATCGAGTCCATGAACCCGGACAGGTGAGTGCCGATGATGACCACCGAGTAGAGCAGGGTGCCGGTGATCGGGTGGACCAGGATGGTGACCGGGAGCGAGCGCATCGCCCGCTCGGCCCGGGGGCCGGTCTCGGCGATGACGGTGAGCGGGTGCCCGAGCACCAGGAGCGTGGGCACGATCATGATCAGCGTCAGGTGGAGCACCATGTGCATCCAGGCCAGCGCCATCGCGTAGCCGTTGATGGCCGAGGCGACGACGACGTACATCAGACCGAGCCCGGTCAGGAAAGACGCCACCCGCCAGCCCTTGACCGTGGAGGCCGGGCCGGCGGCGTTGCGGAGCGTGAGATAGCCCGCGGCGAGGATGACCACGGCGAGCAGCCAGCCGGGCTGGAGACTCCAGGTGGTGAAGAACTCGGACCAACCGAGCGGGGGCAGGGAGCCGTGGTCGTGCATGGTCTCACGGTATCTCCGGGGCCAGGCCGAAGGTTATTTCGGGCGGCTGCCGGGGGTCGATCAGCGGCACCAGGAACAGCCGCGCGAGCGCGCGCAGCTGCGCCTCGTCGTCGATGTCGACGACCTCGCTCGGGGTGACCAGGAACGAGGTCGAGGTGCGGACCATCAGCTCGGCGACGAGGTCGACCTCGACCTCGGCAGGTACGTTGCCGGCCCGCTGCTCGCGGCGCAGCTGGCCGGCGACGAAGCGCGCGATCGTGGCCACGGTGCGGCCGCCGTCGCCGACGATCGAGTGCACCAGCGAGTCGGTCTCGACGGTGAGCAGGCCACCGATCAGCGGGTTGCCGCGGATCGCCCGCATCGCGCTGGCGAAGCCGATCTCCACGCGTTCGGCGGCGTCGGCGGCATCGGCGATGTCGAGGACGAACTGGTCGAAGTAGCGCCGGAACTCGCGGCGTACGACCTGCTCGACGAGCGCGTCCTTGTTGGCGAAGCGGCGGTAGACCGTGATCCGGGCGACCCCGGCGCGGTTCGCGACCTCCTCCATGGTGGTCCGCCTGATCCCGATCTGGCGGAACTGCTCCGCGGCGGCGTCGAGGAGCTTCGCGGTCACCGCCTCGTCCTCGATGGGCTCGGCGACGTCCGCGAGCGCCCTCGCCAGCATCGAGCCAGACTCGCCCTCGGGGACCGTGGCGCGCATCCGCTACGCGGTGACGGTGCGGTCGGAGGCTCGGTCAGCGGTGCGGCGTACGACCTTGATGAAGGCCGGCCACAGTGGTCGGGGCAGGTCGTGGCCCATGCCCTTGAACAGGGTGATCTCCGAGCCGGGGACGGCCGCGGCGGTCGCCCGGCCGCCGGAGACGTGGACCATCTTGTCGGTCAGGCCGTGGATCACGCTGAACGGGACCCTGACGCGCCCGAGGTCCTCGGTGCGGTCGGGCTGGGTGAGGACGGCGAGCATCTGCCGTGCGACGGCCGGCCCGCTGACGCCGCGGTTCCAGGTGTCGATCGCCCGCCGGCGTACCTCGTCCTCGGGCTCGGGAAAGCCGGGGGAGCCGATCTGGAGGCCGCCCTTGATCTGGCGTTCGATGTAGCCCTCCAGGCCGGGCTTCTTGATGACCAGCGCGGGCAGCAGGGTCGGGTGCTGGAAGCCGACGCCGCGGCGGCCGGTGGTGGACATCGTCGAGCAGACCGAGCGCACCCGGTCGGGGTGGCGGATGGCGAGGGTCTGGGCGATCATCCCGCCCATCGACACGCCCCACACGTGCGCGGAGTCGATGCCGAGATGGGTCAGCAGCGCGGCGGCGTCGTCGGCGAGGTCGTCCATCGCGTACGGCGCCGGCGTCGGTAGCCCCGCGAACGCCCGCGCCAGCCGCGCGAGCGTGATCCGCTCGTCGGACGGATGCGGCGAGGAGTGGCCGATGTCGCGGTTGTCGTAACGCACCACGTAGAACCCGGCCTGAGCCAGCTGCTCGCACAGCTCGGTGTTCCACCAGGTCATCGGGCCGCCGAGACCCATGATCAGCAGCAGCGGATCAGCGCTGGGACTGCCGAACGTGTCGTACGCCAGCTCGACCCCTCCGGGGAGGAAAGCGGTGGACTCGGTCGGCTCGGCGGCGGTGGTCATGCGCAAACTTTACCGGGTCGTCATTGCAGGTCGACCGGTTCACCGACGACGAAGCCTTCCCAGTCGCTCATGTCTTCCTGATCGATCTCGATCGGTGGCCCCTGAACGACGAGGCCGACCGCCCCGGGGGCATTCGGGTAGGTCTGGAAGTGGGCGGTCAGGTCACCGTGCGAAAGCCGCAGCGAGTTCCCACTGAACGTTGGGCTGAACTCCTCGAGCTCGTCGCGCAGCGCGTTGAGCGGGTCCTGTTGCTCCGTGACGAAGTCGGCTTGGACGTCGTACTTGTACGACTTGTACTTGTCCGAAAGCCCCTTCTGATCCACGCCGTCGTACGCCTCCGTTGCGTCCTTGGGGGACGTGGCAAGTGTCGTCGAGGCAGCGGCCGACAGCTCGCGTGCCCACGTGAGTACGTCGTCTCGCTGTTGTTCGAGCTCGGCGTAGGTCTTGTCGCTCACTCCGCCACACCCTCCGGTAAGCAGGATCGTCAGTGTCGCCATCACGGCGGCGAGGGCCCGAGCCGTCATTGGCCGTCCGTGTCCGGGCTGGTCGGGCTGCGGTCGCTCTCGGGGTCGACCGGGTCGCGGTACCACGGGTCGTGCACCTGTCCGGCGCGCACCACGTCGTCGTACTGGCCGTTGACGATGTGGGCCATGTTGGCGAGTGACTCCGAGTCGTGGTCGTAGTACTTGACGTGGTCGTCGATGTTGGGGATCGACCCCCTGCTGGTGCTCTCGGCCTGAAAGCGTACGGCACCGAAGTCGTCCTCGGCCGGGTTGTGGCCGAGGCCGGCGCCGGCCAGCTGGGCGACGGCGCCACCGAGGGGGCCGGTGAGCACACCCGCGCCCAGAGCAGCGGGGCTGACCCATCCCGTCTGCCCCAGCCGGCCGACGAGGTCTTCGCTGTTCGTGCCGACGAAGACATGTCCCGAGCCGACGCCCAGGTCGTCGGCGGAGTCGGCGTCGTCACCGGCTCCGGGGCTGCCCAGCAGGACGACGTCGTCGACGTCAGGGCGGCCGTCGGTCATGGCGTGGGCAACGGTGGTGGAGGCGTAGCTGTGGCCGATCGCGGTGAGGTGGAAGTCGTCGGAACGCATGGCGTTGAGGCCGTCGAGGGTGTCGGCGAGACGTTCTCCGCCGGCGGTAGCCATGCCCTCGGCTGCGACGCCTGCCGAGTCGGCTCCGCTGGGCGCGTCATAGCCGATCCAGAACATGGTGGCTGTGCTGGTGCCACCTTCGAACGAAGCTGCCTGATGGAGGTTGATCACATCCTCGGCATTCGACTGGGACGACTCCATGTCGGTGGTCAAGCCCGGCACACTGACCGATACATTGCTCGCCGTGTCGAGGTCGCCGACCGCCATCGCGACACGCCCGTCGCCGCCAAACGCCATCGGGTCATAGATGTAGACCTGGGCGTCGTAGCTCTCGTTCGTCATCGGGTCCTTGGACCTCTCGATCTTGTCACGCGCGACATCTGCGGCCTTCGCGTTGTCGTAGCGGGTCTGCTCGTCCTCGGTGCGGTGGTCCTCCGGGATGGCGCCGAGCTCGGCAAGGTCGCGGTCGAGCGAGATCGTGTTCGCGTCATTGCGGTCGGCCGCCGGGATGCCGTCGGTGTTCCCCACGATCTCGGGGTACGCGGCAGTCATGCCCGCTCGTTGCTCCTCGGTGAGGCCGTCCCACCACGCCTTGACCGCCTCGGGGTCCTTGCCGGACGGCATCGAGTCCCTGGCGGTGTCAGCGGGATCGGCGACGCCGGCGTACTTCTGATCGACCTGCCGCTCGGTCATCGCACCGCGGAGCGCGGCCGCGACCTTCTCCTCGCTGGCCTCGAGGTCCTCGGCCCACTTCACCAGGTCGGACTCGTACGTCTCGACCTGGTCGGTGCAGCGGTCGCAGTCCGACTTGAGGATCCGCAGCTCGGCCTCGTCGGTGGGCAGCGGGTTCGCTCGGGCGGTGAGCTCGTCGACCTGGCGGGCCAGGCGCTCTCGTTCGCCCTTCAGATCCTGATGACGCCGCTTGAGGTCGACCAGGTCGTTGCCATGGCCCAGGACGGCGTTGGCCGCGGCGCGCAGCGCCAGCGAGCAGGCATCGGCGTGCGTGCCGATGGGGCTGAGCGCCTGCGCGTACGCGGCGGCCGCCTGGCCGTCGAGAAGGCCGGAGTCCTTGGCCTTTCCGCCGACGAACGAGCCGTGGTCGTCGAAGATCGATGATGAGGTACGCAGCGTGGACCCGATCTCCTGCACCTTCTGGCCGTCCGCGGTGAACTCGGGCGTCTCGCTCGGTCTCGGGGGCAGGGAGACGGTGATGCTCACCGGATCTCCCTGATGCTGCTCAGCACCAAGGACGCGTTGATGTCGGTCTCCGCGTCGGCCTCGAGGATGCCGATCGCGGTGCTCCTCAGCCCGTCGGCCTGGGACTCGGCGGAGCGGGCTGACTTCGTCGCGATCGCCTGCCACGCCTCGATGAACTGACCGACCAGGCTGGCCACGCTCGGTGTGAAACCACCTGCGCCGACATCGTGGATCTGCTTCGCCGCAGCGGTGAGATGGAGATTCTCCGTATCCCACGCGGCAGCCGTGGACTGGACCTTGGCGGGTTCGACGTGCAGCGTCATACCAGCGCCTCCCGCACGTTCGCAGGGGGCCGGAGGGTCCGGCCGGTCACGGTCACGACGAGTCCGTGATGGCTTTCGGACCAGGTGCCGACGATCTGGACATCCGCTCGTGAAGCGGTCCATCGATGGAACGCCTTCACCGCGACCGTCGAGTGCCACCTCGCGTCTCGGAACGCCTGATCGAGGCCGGCCAGGATCGCGTCGCCGTCCGCTGCTCGAGCCTCGAGCTGGGCCCAGCGGCGTACGTTCTCGCTGTTGTACGCCTCCCACCTCGGTCCGTCCGAGGTCTGCTCTGGCATGCGTGCTGCGATGGCTGTGACGGTGGCGTCCACCATCTGCGCCGACCGGCTCAGCTCAGCAGCCGTTGCATCGGGTAAGGGCTCGGGAGGGTCTGCCGGAGGCAGGATGACGATGTCGACGTCCGGACGACGCTCGCGCAGCGCGGCGAAGAATGGGTCCGTCACGTTGATGCCTCCCCGAGTGACATACACCTGAGACGCTCATTGATGCTCGTGTCGAACCACAAGATAGCAACAAAATGGCGCCGCGGACGGTCGCTTCGGCGATGAGCAGCACAACGAGAAGCGCGGCAAGGACCAGGAGGTCCTTGCCGCGCATGTGGTCCGGCGCAAGCGCCGGGCGAGGATCAGAAGTCGATCGCGCTGTAAGCCTGGAGCTTGGCGAGCTGGTGCTCCGAGGTGACCTTGCGGATCGTGCCCGAGCGGCTGCGCATCACCAGGGAGTCGGTGACGATGGCGCCGTGGGGGAGGTACTGCACGCCCCGCATCAGGTCGCCGTCGGTGATGCCGGTGGCGACGAAGAAGCAGTCGTCGCCGGTGACCAGGTCGTCGGTGTGGAGCACGAAGTCGGGGTCGAGGTTGTGGCCGGCGTCGAGGGCGCGCTGGCGCTCCTCGTCGTCCTTGGGCCACAGCCGGCCCTGGATGGTGCCGCCGAGCGCCTTCATCGCGCACGCGGCGACGATGCCCTCGGGAGTGCCGCCGATGCCCATCAGCAGATCGGCGCCGGAGCCGGCGCGGGCGGCCGAGATCGCACCGGCGACGTCGCCGTCGACGATGAACTTGATCCGGGCGCCGGTCTCGCGGATCTCGTCGACCAGCTTGTCGTGGCGCGGCCGGTCGAGCACGATCACGGTGATGTCGGAGGCCTTGGTGTCCTTCGCCTTGGCCACCGCGGCGATGTTCTCGGCGACGGGCAGGCGGATGTCGACGACGTCGGCGGCCTCGGGGCCGGTGACCAGCTTCTCCATGTAGAAGACGGCGCTGGGGTCGTACATGCTGCCGCGCGGGGCGACCGCCATCACCGCGACGGCGTTGCTCATGCCCTTGGCGGTCAGGGTGGTGCCGTCGATCGGGTCGACCGCGACGTCGCAGTCGGGGCCGGTGCCGTCGCCGACGCTCTCGCCGTTGTAGAGCATCGGGGCGTTGTCCTTCTCGCCCTCGCCGATCACGACGGTGCCGTTCATGGCGACCGTGGAGATCATCGTGCGCATGGCGTTGACCGCGACACCGTCGGCGCCGTTCTTGTCACCACGCCCCACCCAGCGGGCCGCGGCCATCGCAGCCGCCTCCGTCACGCGCACGAGCTCCAGGGCCAGGTTGCGGTCAGGAGCGGTGGGGGCGACGCCGAGCGGCTGGGTGTCGTTCATAGGGGTCAATCTATCCGCCGGGCGCGGTGGAGGGGCCACGGTGTCACTTGATCGATCCAGAGACAAGCCTCACAGCAAAACCCGACTGCGGGTCGTTCAGAACCTGCTCGGTGGGGCCGTCCTCGACGATGTGACCGTGCTCGATCACCACCACCCGGTCGGCGAGCACGCGGGCGTCAGCAGCGTCGTGGGTGACGATGATCGCGGTCCTGTCCTCGAGGGCGGTACGCAGTGTCTGTCGCAGCGCAGGACGTACGTCGACGTCGAGCGAGGCCATCGGCTCGTCGAGCAGGAGCAGCTCGGGGTCGGCCGCGAGGGCTCGGGCCACCGCTACGCGTTGGGCCTGACCGCCGGAGATCTCCATCGGTCTGCGCCCGGCGAGCATCTCGGCGCCGACCTCGGTGAGGTGGCGGGTGGCGAGCTCGTTGGCCTGGCGGCGGCGTACGCCACGGGCCCGGGGCGCGAAGGCGACGTTGGCCAGCACCGACAGGTGTGGGAAGAGCAACGGGTCCTGAGCGAGGAGCGCGATCCCGCGGGCGTGCGGGGGAGTGCTGTCGAGGATGCGGTCGCCGAGGCGTACCTCTCCTTCGTCGGGACGCAGGAGTCCGGCGATCACGCCGAGGATGCTCGACTTCCCGGCGCCGTTGGGTCCGGTGAGCGCGACCGTCTCGCCGGCGGCCACGTCGAGGGTGACGTCGATGCCGCGCTGGGCGATCACCGCCCGGAGGTGGAGCTCGCTCATACGGCCCTCCCGTGACGGGCGAAGCCGATCACGGCGACCGCGACGACGACCAGCACCAGCGAGAGCGCGACCGCCGCGTCGGGGTCGTCGACGCGGAGCAGGTAGACCTGCAGCGGCATCGTGCTGGTCACGCCGGGGAGGTTGCCGGCGAAGGTGATCGTGGCGCCGAACTCGCCCAGGCAGCGAGCGAAGGCCAGGACCGATCCGGAGAGCAGGCCGGGGCCGACAAGCGGGAGGGTGACGCGCCGGAAGACCGTGGTCGGGCGGGCCCCCAGCGTGGCCGCCACCGCCTCGTAGCGGGTGCCGCTGGTGCGCAGGGCGCCCTCGAGGCTGATCACCAGGAACGGCAGTGCGACGAACGTCTGTGCCATCACCACGGCGAGCGTGGTGAACGGGATCTGGATGCCGACCAGGTCCAGCGACTGTCCCAGCAGCCCGCGGCGGCCAAAGGTGTAGAGCAGCGCCAGCCCGCTGACGACCGGGGGCAGCACGAGCGGAAGGAGCACCAGCGAACGCACCAGCCCCTGACCTCGGAAGCTGGTGCGGGCGAGGACGGTGGACAGAGGTACGCCGAGGAGGATGCACAGCGCGGTGCTCGCCACCGCGGTGCGCAGGCTGAGCCAGAGCGCCTCCAGCGCGGACGGCGAGGTGATCAGCGCCGGGAAGCTCGCCAGATCGACGCGGAGGATGATCGCGGCGAGCGGAACGATGATGAACGCCGCCGCCAAGGCCGCCGGGAACCACAGCCAGCGTGGCATACCGACGGACGGACCGGCCCCCCTCTGCCGGTCCGTCCGCCTGGCGGTCCCGAGAAGATCAGGGCTGGCTGAAGCCGGCATCGGTCAGGACCTTCTGTCCGGTCTCGCTCAGCACCAGGTCGACGAACTCCTGCGCGAGGTCGGCGTCGTCGGAGCCGTCGATGGTGCTGATCGGATAGGTGTTCACGACCTGGTCGGACTCCTCGAACTCGACGCCCGTCACGGTGTCGCCGGCGGCGGTCACGTCGGTGACGTACACGACCCCGGCATCGGCGTCACCGGAGGTGACCTTGGCGAGTACGTCGCTGACCGACTGCTCCTCGCTGACCGGCTCGATGTCGACGCCGGTCTCCGCCTCCATCTGAGCGGTCGCGTTGCCGCAGGGGACCTGGGCCGCGCAGACGACGACCTTGGTCCCGGCCTTGGCGAGATCCTGGAAGCCGGTGATCTCGGCCGGGTTGCCCGGTGGCGTGGCGATCTCCAGCGTGTTGGCGGCGAAGTCCTGCGGATCGGCGGCCAGGTCTCCGAGCTTGTCCATGTTCTTGGTGTCGGCCGAGGCGAAGACGTCCGCCGGAGCGCCGTCCTCGATCTGGGCCACCAGGTCGGAGGAGCCGCCGAAGCTGGTGGTCACCTTCACGCCGGGGTGGTCCTTCTCGAACTGCTCGGCCAGGTCGGTGAACGTGTCGGTCAGCGAGGCCGCCGCGAAGACGGTCAGCTCGCGGTCCTCCGACCCCTCGCTCGAGCTCCCGCAGCCGGCGAGCGCGAGGGCGGTCGCCACCGCGACGGCGGCACCGATTCCACGGTTCATGATCATGGGCGCTCCACGACGACGTTGGTTGACTTGATGGATGCGACCGCGCTGACGCCGGGCTCGAGACCCAGCTCGACGGCGGCCTCGGCGCTCATCAGCGAGACGATCCGGTAGGGCCCGCAGACCATCTCCACCTGGGCCATCACGGTGTCCAGGGTGGTCTTGGTGACGATCCCGAGCATCCGGTTGCGGGCGCTGACCGCCTTCGCCCGGTCCGGATCGGGGGCATCAGCCAGCTCCGAGGCCAGCTCGGCCAGGGCGACGCCGTCGATGACCGCCCGGCCGTTCTCCGTGCTCGCCTCGATCCGTCCCGCGTCGATCCAGCGGCGCAGGGTGTCGTCGCTGACGCCGAGGAGGCCGGCAGCTTCGGCGATGCGGTAGGCGGTCACGGGGGGAGTATCGCATCTGCGGCGTGATCATGCGCGAAATGTCCTCATCTGCGGGACGCTCGGACGCGGTGGTCGAGCTTGTCGCGACCACGATTCGAGGGAACATCGACCGAGTGGGACCATGGAGGGCGTGAGCGACACCGATCAGCAGCAGCCCGCCCAGCCGTCGAATGAGCCGGCGAGCGAGCAGCCGGAGACCCCGGCGCGCAGCTACCCACGCACCTTCGGTGCCCTGATCGGGTCGATGATCTTCCTGCTCGTCCTCGTCGTCCCGATCGTGCTGATCGTGCAGTGGCGCGGCAACCTCGAACGCGAGGTCAGCGGTGCCAACGAGACCTACAAGGCCGACTGGGCCGAGGCCGTACGCAGCGCCCAGGTCGCCGACCTCGACGTCGTCTACCCGCGCGAGCTGCCCTCGGGCTGGTACGCCAACACCGACCCGTCCTACCAGGGCGGTGGCGAGCCGGCGTGGACCATGTCGTTCGTCAAGGGGGAGACCTCCTACGTCGGCCTGGAGCTCTCGACCCGCTCGGCGCAGGCGCTGGCTCAGAAGAACGTCGACACCCAGGCCAAGAAGGGCGACGAGGTCAGCATCGACACCGACGTCGCCGACACCTGGACCGAATGGTCCGACTCCGGCGGCGACACCGGCTACTCCGCAGAGGTCGACGGCCAGACCCTGATGCTCTGGGGCCCCAAGGACGGCGACGTACGCGACTACCTCGCCCTCATCACCACCGAGCCCCTGAAGTAGCGAGACGTCACCCGCGTCGGCCGAGGCGTCACATACGTCGGCCGAGGTGGCAGCGCCGTGACAACTCGGCCAGCGGGAGTGACGTCTCGGGCGACGGGAGCGACGTCTCGTCAGTCTTCGGCGATGGCGGCGTCGATCTTCTTCCGGGCACCGTCGAGCCACTCCTGGCACAGCGTGGCCAGCTTCTCGCCGCGCTCCCACAGGGCCAGGGACTCCTCGAGCGTGATGCCGCCGGCCTCGAGCTTGCGGACGACCTCGACCAGCTCCTCGCGGGCCTGCTCGTAGGACAGGTCGCTGTTGTCGTCAGTCATCGGTGCCATCCTTGCTGTCAGTCTTCTCGATCGAGGTGATGGTGGTTGTCAGGCGGCCGTCGGCGAGGCGGATGCTGACTGCGGCGCCCTCGGCGGCGTCGGCGACGCTGGTGAGGACGTGTCCGTCGGAACCCTGGGCGACGGCGTACCCCCGTCTCAGCGTCTCCAGGGGAGAGAGCGCGCGAGCGCGGGCGCGATGGTGGCCGATGTCGTCGGCGGCCCGATCGAGGGCGTGCCCGACGGTGCGGCGGGCACGGTCGCGCAACGAGGTGACCTCGTCGCGCCGGGCGTCGATCAGGGAGCGCGGGTCGGCAAGCACCGGCCGCGAGCGCAACGCGTCCAGGAGCGTCTGCTCGCGGTGGATCAGTGCGGCGATCCCGCCGCGGAGCCGGTCGCGTCCGGTCGCGACGATCCGCTGCTCCTCGACCACGTCGGGTACGACGAGCTTGGCAGCGTCGGTCGGCGTCGAGGCACGTACGTCAGCAGCAAGGTCCAGCAGCGGCGAGTCGGGCTCGTGGCCGATCGCGGAGACGACCGGGGTGCGCGCGGCGTGCACCGCACGGATCAGGTGCTCGTCGGAGAACGGCAGCAGGTCCTCGACCGAGCCGCCCCCGCGGGCGATGACGATCACGTCGACCTCGGGGTCGCGGTCGAGTCGCTGCAGCTTCTCGACGACGTCGGCAGCGCTGCGCGCACCCTGCATCGCGGCGTACGCCACCTCGAACCGCACCTGCGGCCACCGTCGCCTCGCGTTCTCGAGCACATCGCGCTCGGCCGCGGAGTTCGCCGCGGTGAGCAGCCCGACCTTGGTCGGGAGGAAGGGGAGCGGGCGCTTCAGCTCGGCAGCGAACAGCCCCTCCGCGGCCAGCAGCTGCCGGCGTTGCTCGAGCCGGGCGAGCAGCTCACCGAGCCCGACCGGACGGATGTCGCGGGCCTGCAGCGACAGGGTGCCGCGGTTGGCGTAGTAGGACGGCTTCGCATGGATGATCACCGAGGCGCCCTCGACCAGCGGCGGATTCAGGCTGTCGAGGAGGAACCGCGTGCACGTCACCGGCACCGAGATGTCGGCCACCGAGTCGCGCAGGGTCAGGAAGACGGTCTGCATCCCCGGCCGCCGGCTCAGCTGGGCCACCTGCCCCTCCACCCAGACCGCACCGAGCTTGTCGATCCAGCCGCCGATCGCGTTCGCGATCTGCCGCACCGGGGCGGGCGACTCGGGGGAGGTGTCGAGGGCCATGCCGCCAACCCTAGAGCGGGCCACCGACATTAGAGGTGTCACGCCACGGTCTCTAGACTGGTCCCATGAGCATCGACCTCGGCACCCCACGCCTGATCTCCGACGACGAGAAGGCTGTCCTCCTCGCGGAGCCGCGCGGCTATTGCGCCGGGGTGGACCGGGCCGTGATCACCGTCGAGGAGGCGCTGGACCTCTACGGCGCACCGGTCTACGTGCGCAAGGAGATCGTGCACAACAAGCACGTCGTCGACGACCTGCGCAACCGCGGCGCGATCTTCGTCAACGAGCTCGACGAGGTGCCCTCGGGCGCGACCGTCGTCTTCTCCGCCCACGGCGTCTCCCCGGCGGTCCACGCCGACGCCGCCGTGCGTGAGCTGAAGACGATCGACGCGACCTGCCCGCTGGTCACCAAGGTCCACCTGGAGGCCAAGCGGTTCGCGCGCGAGGGCTACAGCATCCTGCTGATCGGCCACGCCGGTCACGAGGAGGTCGAGGGCACCATGGGCGAGGCGCCGGAGGCGACCACGCTCGTCGAGGGGCCCGGTGACGTACCCGGCCTCGAGGTGGCCGACCCCTCCAAGGTCGTCTGGCTCTCCCAGACCACCCTCTCGGTCGACGAGACCATGGAGACGGTCGCCGCGCTCCGGGCGAAGTTCCCCGAGCTGCTCGACCCGCCCAGCGACGACATCTGCTACGCCACCCAGAACCGCCAGCAGGCGGTCAAGGAGATCGGCGGGTCCAGCGACCTGGTCATCGTCGTCGGCTCCGGCAACTCCTCCAACTCGGTTCGCCTGGTCGAGGTCGCTCTCGAGGCCGGCGCCAAGGCCGCCTACCGCGTCGACGACGCCAGCGAGATCGACGAGTCCTGGCTCGACGGCGTACGCAGCGTCTCGGTCACCTCCGGGGCCAGCGTGCCCGAGAAGCTGGTCGAGGGTGTCGTCGAGTTCCTCAAGGACCGTGGCTTCCCCGATGCCAAGGCCCACAAGAGCGCCGAGGAGTCGCTGATCTTCGCGCTGCCCACGGAACTCCGCAAGGACCTGAAAGCGGCTGCCGCGAGGGGTTGATCCCTTCCTGGTGATGGGCGTTAGGGTCGAGGGGTGGCCCGATTTCTCGACGTACACCCTGACAACCCGCAGCCCCGTCTGATCAGCCAGGTCGTCGATGCCCTGCGTGACGACCAGCTGATCGCGTATCCGACCGACTCCGGCTACGCGCTCGGTTCGCGGATCGGCAACAAGGAGGGCCGCGACCGGATCCTGCGGATCCGTGGTCTCGACGACCGCCACCACTTCACGTTGATCTGCAAGGACTTCGCGCAGCTCGGCACGATGGTTCACGTCGACAACAGCGCCTTCCGGGCGATCAAGCACGCGACGCCGGGGCCCTACACGTTCATCCTCCCGGCGACCCCTGAGGTGCCGCGACGGCTGATGCACCCGAAGAAGAAGACCGTCGGCGTACGCATCCCCGAGCACGCCGTCGTGCAGGCGCTGCTCGAGGAGCTCGGTGAGCCGCTGCTGTCCTCCACGCTGATCCTGCCCGGCGAGACCGAGCCGGAGGTCTTCGGATGGAACGTCAAGGAGGCGCTCGACCACCAGGTCGACATCGTGATCGAGGCCGGAGAGACCCCGGCCGAGCCGACCACGGTCATCGACTGGTCCGACGGCGAGCCCGAGGTCATCCGTGAGGGTGCCGGCGACGTCTCCGGGTTCCTGGCGCTGGACTGATCAGGAGGCCAGGGCGCGTTCGCGCTCGACCTCGTCGCGGGTCTCGGTGCGCTGTTTCAGAACCCGGCGGCGCATCACCAGGCAGCCCAGGCACAGGGCGTAGCCGATGAAAAGGCTGATCGCGTGGTGTCCGAGGCCGCTGACCACGGCTTGGACGAAGCCGTCCCCGGCGTCGGCGATCGACCCCGGCTGGGTCGCGGCGAGCAGGATGAAGATGCCGAGCATGATCAGCGGCGGGAGCACGCCGACCACGAAGAAGTCGCTGGGTCTGACGATCAGCGCGAGCGTCAGCGCGATCGCCACGAAGGTGAAGTCGAAGAGCAGGCCGATCTGGTCGTCGATGAGCAGATCGACGAAGGTGACCGTCAGCGAAGTGGCGGATCCGAGCGCGACAACATGGCGGCCGGACTCGCGTCCTTCCTCCCAGATGGTGCGCTGACTCATGGGGTCACGATCTCTCGTATGCAGCCTGTGTATCCGAACCCACGGTAGGGCCCGGCACACCGTCATTCTCGGCGGCGCGCCGATCATCCTCCCTTACGCTGCTGAGCCGCTCCACAGCGCGTATCTCCACCGGACGCGGCGTCTCGAGTTCATCATCGGTTACCGATAATTCATTGAAACGACGGGCGGCCACCAGGACCCGGTTGTCGAGAGATCCGATCGCCTGGTTGTAGCGGGTCACCGCAGTGTTGAGGGAGCGCCCGATCCCGTCCAAGTGGCCGGACATCGTGGACAGGCGCTGGTGCAGGTCACGGCCGAGCCGGTGGATCTCCCGGGCCTGTTCGGCGAGTGCCTCGTGGGACCATCCGTGCGCCACCGTGCGCAGCAGCGCGATCAGCGTCGTCGGTGAGGCCAGCACGACCCGGCGCTCCGCGGCGTACTCGATCAGGCCGGGCTCGGTCTCCAGCGCCGCCGAGAGGAACGACTCCGCCGGGACGAAGAGCACGACGAACTCGGGCGACTCCTCCAGGAAGCGCCAGTAGGACTTCGAGGCCAGCTGGTCCACATGCGTACGCAGCTGGGCGGTGTGTCTGCGCAGGTGAGCTCGGTAGTCGTCCTCGTTGTCCGCCGCCGCGGCGTCGAGGTAGGCGTCCAGGGGGACCTTGGAGTCGACGACCAGCTCCTTGTTGCCGGACAGGTGCACCACCAGGTCGGGTCGCAGCCGCCCGTCCTCGAGATGGACCTGCTCGGAGAAGTCGCACTTGTCCACCAGGCCGGCGAGCTCCACCGCGCGGCGCAGGTGCATCTCGCCCCAGCGCCCTCTGACCTGGGGCTTCCGCAGCGCGGTCGACAGCGACCGAGTCTCGGTCTGGAGCCGCCCGACCTCCGTCTCGAACTGCCCCTGCCAGCGGGCCCGCTCCCGGTCGAGATGCTGCATCTGGTCGCTGAGCCGGTCGAGCCCCTGCATCACCTCGGCCTGGTCCACCATCCCCGCCGCGACGGTCCCCACGCTCCGGGCGCGTGCCCACAGCACCCCGAGCACGACGCCCAGGGCAAGACCGATCATCAGTCCGAGCACGAGGATCCAGATCTCCATGACATCGATCCTCGCAGGGACCACCGACAATTTGTTCGGATGGGCACGGCCGGTCGTTCGTGGTTCCATGGAGGCATGGCCCACAACGTCGAGCTGGCCGAACGCGTCCGGGACCTGATGCCCGCCGGCACCACCGAGGTGAAGATGTTCGGTGGGCTGGCGTTCATGGTGAACGGCAACATGGCGTGCGCGGTCGGCGCCGACGACCTGCTCGTGCGCACCGGCAAGTCGGCCTACGAGGCCGCCCTCGAGGCAGGCGCCGAGCCGATGATCATGGGTGCTCGGACGATGTCCGGCTACGTCAACGTCGCCGCCGACCTGCTCAGCGGCGACGCGCTCGCCGCCTGGGTCGAGCGCAGCGTCGCCACTGCCGAGTCACTGCCACCGAAGTAGCGCGACCACGGGAAGGTGATCGCTCCCGGTCCGGTCCAACGGTCGTACGTCCTCGACCTCGGCGCCACGCGCGAAGACGTGGTCGATGCGGATGGCCGGGAGAGCTGCCGGGAAGGTGAACCCGAAGCGGTGCTGCGGTTCGCTGACCTGGGAGATGACCGGACGTAGCGCGCGGTCACCCGCGTCTGCGTTGAAGTCGCCGGAGACGATCACGACATCGGCGTCGTCGGCCCGCAAGGCCTCGGCGAGAAGCGCGATGCTTCCGTTGCGCGCCGTGACATCCAGGCCGCGGACGCCCAGCCGGATCGAGGGCAGGTGCACCGCATAGACCGCGATGACGGGGGCGTCGTCGGCCGGCCTGGTCTCGACACGCAGCCCACGTCTCCACGACGCGTCCACGCCCGCCGGACGCAGATCGAGAGGCGTCGCGTTCTCCAGGGGTTGCGCCGACCAGACCCCGACGGTGCCGTACGTCTCGTGGTGCGGGAGGACATCTCCGAACGCCCGGCTGTAGTCGTCGACCCGCTCGGGAACCACCTCGTTCAGCGTCACGATGTCGGGCGAGGCAGCGAGTATCTCGCGGACGGTGCCGGTGATGTCCGTGTTGGTGTCGCTCACGTTGTGCTGGACGACGACCAGGTCGCGGCGCGAAACGGGAACGTCGGAGAGCTTCGGATGAAACGTCCAGCCCCAGGCAACGGCGGGCACGATGAACGCGACGACCGCGGTGGCCGAGCGTCGCGCCAGCCCGACGAGCAGGAGCAGCACCGCGACCGCACCGAGCCACGGCAGGAACGTCTCCACGAGGCTGCCGATCCCGAACGCCGATGGGAGGTGGGCGCGGAAGAGGATCGCGCCGGCGGTGACGAGAAGGAGGACCGCGCACACCGTGCCGCGGGACCAGGCCGTTCCCCGGCGCTCCCGTTTCACGGCATCGTCGTCAGTCGGCGAGATCGACGATCACCGGAGCGTGGTCGGAGGGGGAGCCGGTGCCGATGGCGGGGTTGCGCTCGTCGAGATCGACGAACGCGCCCGTCACCCGCGAGGCGAACGACGGGGAGCCGAGGACGAAGTCGATGCGCAGGCCGCGGTTGCGCTCGAAGCGCTGCCGGTAGTAGTCGAAGTAGGTGTAGGCCTCGGGACCGGGCACGAAGGGGCGTACGACGTCCTTGAAGTCCTTCTCGATGGCGAAGAAGGCGTCGCGCTCGGCGGGGGTGAGGTGGGTCTTGCCGACGAACTGCTTGGGGTCGAAGCAGTCCTCGTCGAAGGGGCAGACGTTCCAGTCGCCGACCATCGCCGAGGGTCCGTCGTGCCAGGCCTGCGAGGCCTTCTGCAGGGCCGCGAGCCACTCCAGCTTGTAGGCGTAGTGGGGATCGTCCGGCTTGCGGCCGTTGGGGACGTAGACCGAGGTCACCCGCACGCCGCCACAGGTCGCGGTGAGCGCACGCGCCTCGGCGACGTCCTTGAACGACGGCATCCCCTCGAACCCGACCTGGATGTCGCTGAGCCCGACCCGGGAGATCAGCGCGACGCCGTTCCACTGGTCGTAGCCGACCGAGGCGACCTCGTAGCCGCGGGCCTCCAGACCCATCGTCGGGATCTGGTCGGGCTTGGCCTTGGTCTCCTGCAGGGCGAGCACGTCGATCGAGTGTCGCTCGACGAAGGCCTCGACGCGGTCGATGCGGGAGCGGATGGAGTTGATGTTCCAGGTGGCGATACGCACGCCCGTCAGACTATCCAGAAGACGTATTGGACTACCGTTTGAGGCGTGGGCAGCGCGACGATCGAGATGCACGGGGTCCGTCGTCTCTACGAGCAGGCAGATCTCGCCGAGCTGATCGCCCTCGACGACATCGACCTGACCATCGAGCCCGGCACGTTCGTGAGCATCATCGGGCCCTCGGGCTGCGGCAAGTCGACGCTGTTGCGGCTGATCAGCGGGCAGGAGTCGGCCGACGCCGGGAAGATCACCGTGTGCGGTCTGACCCCGAAGGAGGCGGCCGAGGCGAAGGCCTTCGGGTTCGTGCCGCAGTCTCCGGCGCTGCTGCCCTGGCTGAGCGTGCTCGGCAACGTCACCCTGCCCCACAAGGTCAACCGCCGTAGCGACCGTGGCCGCCCCGACCTCGAGGCGATGCTGCGCGAGGTCGGCCTGGGGGAGTCGCTCCACAAGCTCCCCGCCGAGCTGTCGGGCGGCATGAAGCAGCGGACCGCGATCGTACGCGCCTTCGGGCTGCGCCCCGACGTACTCCTTCTCGACGAGCCCTTCGGTGCGCTCGACGAGTTCACCCGGGAGGCACTCCAGGAGCAGCTGCTGGAGCTGTGGGAGCAGACCCGCGCGACGGTCGTCTTCGTCACCCACTCGATCTCCGAGGCGGTCAGGTTGTCCGACAAGGTCGTGGTGATGGCCCCGCGACCGGGCCGGATCACCGACGTCATCGACATCGACCTGCCCCGCCCGCGCCACCAGGAGCTCCTCACCTCGCCGGAGTTCCACGCCTACGAGCTCGCCCTCCGGGGCAGCCTGAGGGACGCCTTCAGCCACGGAGAGGTCGTCTCGTGACCCTGGACTCAGGTACGCAGCCGGCCCCTCGGCAGCGGCCACATCTGGTCGTTCCCACCCCCGAGCAGCTCGCCGCGCGCCGCCTGCGCCGCCGTACGCGGCTGCTCCGCCCGCGCTACTGGCTCCCGTTCGTCCTCCTCGTCGTGGTGCTCGGGCTCGCCTGGGAGCTGGGTGCGCGGCGGATGCCCTACCTGTTCGCGCCGCTCGGCGACATCGCGAGCGTGCTGAGCGAGGACCCCGGCTACTTCCTGACCAACACCCTGGTCACGCTCAGCGAGGCGCTGGTGGGGCTCGGAATCGGCTTCGTCGCCGCCTTCGCTCTCGCCGTAGTCGTGAGCGAGATCGCGGTGGTGCGGCGCGCGGTGATGCCGGTGGCCGTCGTGCTCTCGGTGACGCCGCTGGTGGCGATCGCGCCGCTGCTCGTGGTCGCGCTCGGGTTCGGGATGGGGCCGAAGGTCGTCCTGACCGCGCTGGTCTGCTTCTTCCCGATCCTGATCAACGTGGCGACCGGGCTGCGGGCGGTGCCCTCGCCGGTGCTGCAGGTCTACCGCACCGTGGCCGCGAGCCGGCTGGAGGTGCTACGCCACCTGCGGGTGCCGGCCTCGCTGCCGTACGTCTTCGCGTCCCTGCGGATCGTCTTCCCGCTGTCGATGATCGGCGCCGTCGTGGCGGAGCTCTCCGCCGCGGGGTCGGCGGACGGCCTCGGCAGCGTGATACAGGTGGCCAGCTCGCAGAACAGACTGGCTACGGTGTGGGCAGCGATCTTCGTCCTCGCGGCGCTCGGGTCGTTGCTGTTCTGGCTCGTGACGCTCGCCGAGCGTCGAGTGCTCCACTGGCACGAGTCCTGACTGAGTTGAAGGAGCCCTTCATGTCTCGCGTACGTCCGATCGCCGCTGCCCTCACGTCGGCGGTCGTCCTGCTCGGTGCGCTGACCGCCTGCGGGTCCGCACAGAACTCCGCCGGCGAGCAGGGGAGCGCGGTCTCGGCCGAGCGCTGCGAGCAGAACGAGAAGGCCGGCAAGATCACCTACATGTCGGGCTACTACTGGCAGGCGTCGGCCTCGATCATGGAGGCCATCGCCGCAGATCAGCTCGGCTACTTCGACGACCTCTGCCTCGACGTCGAGCTCCAGCCGGGCTCGGGCGACGTCTCCCAGAACGCCAAGCTGATCGCCGCCGGGAAGGTGCAGGTCGGGCCGCTCTCCGAGCAGGACATCATGACCTCCAACGCGAGCGGCCTGAAGGTGCTCGGCGTCTCGTCCTACTCCAACGCGGGTCTCGACGTGCTGATGACCGGCACCAAGATCACCGACCTGAAGCAGCTCGAGGGCAAGACCCTCGGCCACAAGGGCTGGGTGCCGGTCGGCGTGCAGGCGATGCTCGCCGAGGCCGGCGTCGACCAGGCGTTGGTGAAGCAGGTCAAGGTCGGCTACGACCCCGGCGTGCTGCCGCGAGGTCAGGTCGACGCGCTGGTCGGGTTCGTCTCCAACGAGCCCAACCAGCTGAAGGAGGCGGGTGAGGACGTGACGGTCTGGGAGCCGACCGACTTCGACGTGCCCGGTTCTCTCGGCGCCTACTCCGTCAACCCCGCCTGGGCCGAGAAGCACCCCACGGCCGTCGAGGACTTCCTGCGGGCCGTCTTCAAGGCCTACACCTACTGCGCCGCCGCCGACCACGTCGAGGAGTGCATCGGCTACCAGCACGACCTGGCCGGCGCCGAGTCCGACGAGAAGCACGAGACCGCCATCTGGCGCACCGAGGTGAAGGTCGCGGCCGACAACCCGCTCCCGGGCAGGTTCGGCTCGGTCGACCCCGACAACGTCGCCGCGCTGGCCGGGGTCGTGACGGCGTACGCAGGTCAGAAGGTCACGCCCGAGCAGGCAGCCTCCTGGTTCGACACGTCCTTCGCCGAGGCCGTCGTCGACGACGACGACAAGGTGATCTGGCCCGCTCCGTGACGCTCCCGATGGCAAACACAGGAAATCGTCTCGAAAGTTTTGCCTGTTCAACGGGAATTTGACCGAAGTTTCTATAGCCCATCACTAGGCCCAACGCTTGAATCTCCTGTGGCCGCCGGCGTCTATCGCCGGCGGCCGTTCACAAATCTCAGGAGGAAGAGCTATGCGAGTTCGTATTCCCATGATGATCGCCGCGGCTGCGGGTGCCGCGGCGCTGACTGCGTCGATGGTTCCCGCATTCGCCCAAGAGGCACCGAGCTACAAGGAGTTCGAGGCGTCCACGTACGTCGACTTCGACGGTCAGTACGTCGTCAACGGCGACGAGGTCGTTTCCAACCAGGGTGACCTGCACAAGTTCTACGAGTCGATGGTCTCGGCGCCGAAGCACGTCCCCGAGGACGGCCTCATCGTCAACACCGTCAGCGGCAGGGACGACAAGTGGTCGGCCTCGCAGGCGCTCAACCTGACCTACTGCGTCTCGAACAAGTTCGGCACCAACAAGGCCGGCATCGTCACCGCGATGGAGCAGGGCGCGGGCCTGTGGGAGGCGGCGAGCTCGGCGGTCGAGTTCACCTACGTCCCCGCCCAGGACGGCTCGTGCAACACCCGCAACTCCAACGTGCTCTTCTCGGTCGAGCCGGTCAGCACCTCGCAGTACATCGCGCGGGCGTTCTTCCCCTCGACCTCGAAGCGCTCGCGCAACGTGCTCATCGACGACTCGATCTTCTCGTCGGGCAACTGGGAGCCGGGTGACATCCTCGCGCACGAGCTCGGTCACGCCCTCGGGTTCCGCCACGAGCACACCCGCCCGGAGGCGGCGACCTGCTTCGAGGACAACAACTGGCGTGCGCTGANGCGCGCGAGGCGCCACGCCGAACATCGACGCGGCCAGGTCGGGCTTGGCGGTGTCGGCGGAGGCGCCACCGCCGTACCAGCCGACGAACTCCTTGATGCCTGCCTGGACGATCAGGCCGACGAGGGAGCGGTTCTTCGCGGAGAGGTCCTTGAACCACGGCATCGCGTCGTCCATCCGCGACGTGGCGGCCGTCGCCAGCCGGCCGGTCGCGCGCCGCAGCGCCGTTGCCGTCCGCCGTCGCGTATCGAGGGTCGCCTGATTGGTCACACTGCTGATCCTTCCACCTGGAGATGCGGCTGGGGGCCCGGAACAGTCGCTCCGAGCCCCCGACCTGACGGACAGACGCTCAGGCGTCTCCGCCCTCCTGCATGATGCCCTTCGTCGACGTCGGGTCGTCGATGCGGTAGGTGTCGAAGGCCTTCTTCACCAACGCGGCGTCGATCTCGCCGGCCTCGGCCAGCGCCTGGAGGGCCTGGACGACGACGGACTGGGCGTCGATCTGGAAGAAGCGACGCGCGGCCGGGCGGGTGTCGGCGAAGCCGAACCCGTCAGCACCGAGGACGCGGTAGTCGTCAGGCACCCAGCGGGCGATCTGCAGCGGGACGGCCCGCATGTAGTCGGAGACCGCGACGACGGGGCCGTTGGACGCCGAGAGCTTCTCGGTGACGTACGGCGTGCGCGGGGTCTCACCGGGGTTGTTGAGGCTCCACTGCTCGGCCTCGATGGCGTCGCGGGCGAGCTCGTTCCACGAGGTGACCGACCAGGTGTCGGCCTTGACACCCCAGTCCTCCTCGAGGATGCGGGCAGCCTCCTCGACCCACGGGAAGCCGACGCCGGAGGCCAGCAGGCGGACCTTGGGGCCGTCTCCCTCGGCGGTCGAGACCTGGTGGATGCCCTTCAGGATGCCCTCGAGGTCGACGTTGTCGGGCTCCTTGGGCTGGCTGACCGGCTCGTTGTAGACGGTCAGGTAGAAGATGACGTCCTCGCCGTTCGGGTGCTCCTCGGTCGAGCCGTACATCCGCTCGAGGCCGCTCTGCATGATGTGCGAGACCTCGTAGGCGAACGCGGGGTCGTAGTGGACGACCGCCGGGTTCGTCGCCGCCAGCAGCGGGGAGTGACCGTCGGCGTGCTGGAGACCCTCACCGGTCAGCGTGGTGCGACCGGCGGTGGCGCCGACGAGGAAGCCGCGGCCCATCATGTCGGCCATCGCCCAGATCGAGTCGCCGGTGCGCTGGAACCCGAACATCGAGTAGAAGATGTAGAACGGGATCATCGGCTCGCCGTGGGTGGCGTACGCCGTGCCGGCAGCGGTCGCCGAGGCCATCGCCCCCGCCTCCGAGATGCCCTCGTGCAGCATCTGGCCCTGCGCGGACTCCTTGTAGGAGAGCAACAACTTCCGGTCGACACTCTCGTACTGCTGGCCACCCGGGTTGTAGACCTTCGCACTCGGGAACATCGCGTCCATGCCGAAGGTGCGGTACTCGTCGGGTGCGATCGGGACGATGCGCTTGCCGATCTCCGGATCGCGCATCCAGTCCTTGAGGAGTCGGACGGTGGCCATGGTGGAGGCGATCTTGTTCTTGCCGGAGCCCTGCTTGAGCTCGGCGTAGACCTTCTCGCCCGGCAGGGTGAGCGGCTTGAACTCGACCCGGCGCTGGGGGAGCGGACCGCCGAGCTGCTTGCGGCGTTCCATCATGTATTCGATCTCGGCCGACTCCGGACCCGGGTTGAAGAACGGCGCCGCACCGGTCTGCTCGTAGGTCGCCTCGAGCTCCTTGTCGGAGATCGGCAGGAGCAGACGGTCGCGGAACTTCTTCAGGTCCGCCATGGTCAGCTTCTTCATCTGGTGGGTGGCGTTCTTGCCCTCCAGAGCGTCGATCGTCCAGCCCTTGATGGTGTGGGCGAGGATGACGGTCGGCTGCCCGACGGTCTTGGTGGCCGCGTCGAAGGCCGCGTAGACCTTCCGGTAGTCGTGGCCGCCGCGGGGGAGCTTGCGGATCTGCTCGTCGCTCATCTGCTCGACCATCTTGCGCAGGCGCGGGTCGGAGCCGAAGAAGTTCTCCCGGACGTAGGCACCGGTCTCGACCGAGTAGGTCTGGAACTGGCCGTCGGGGGTGGAGTTCATCTTGTTGACCAGGGCGCCGTCGACGTCCTTGGCGAGCAGCTGGTCCCACTCGCGGCCCCAGATGACCTTGATGACGTTCCAGCCGGCGCCGCGGAAGTTGGACTCCAGCTCCTGGATGACCTTGCCGTTGCCGGTCACCGGGCCGTCGAGCTGCTGCAGGTTGCAGTTGATCACCCAGACCAGGTTGTCGAGCTCCTCGCGGGCGGCGACCCGGATGGCGCCGAGCGATTCGGGCTCACCCATCTCGCCGTCGCCGAGGAAGGCCCAAACGCGCTGGTCGGAGGTGTCCTTGACGCCGCGGTTCTGCAGGTAGCGGTTGAACCGCGCCTGGTAGATCGAGTTGATCCCGGTCAGGCCCATCGAGACCGTCGGGAACTCCCAGAAGTCGGGCATGAGACGCGGGTGCGGGTAGGACGAGATGCCCTGGCCGACGCCGTGCTGAACCTCCTGGCGGAAGCGGAAGAGCTGCTCCTCGTTGAGCCGGCCCTCGAGGAACGCACGCGCGTAGATGCCGGGGGAGGCGTGGCCCTGGATGAAGACCTGGTCGCCGCCACCGGGGTGGTCCTTGCCGCGGAAGAAGTGGTTGAAGCCGACCTCGTAGAGGCTCGCGGAGGACTGGTAGGTGGCGATGTGGCCGCCCACCTCGAGGCCCTTGCGGTTGGCGGAGGAGACCATGACGGCGGCGTTCCAGCGGATGAAGGCCCGGATGCGTCGCTCGATGTCCTCATCGCCCGGGAACCACGGCTCGCGGTCGGAGGGGATGGTGTTGATGTAGTCGGTGCTGCGCAGTGCGGGGACGCCGACGGACTTCTCTCGGGCTCGCTCCAGCAGACGCAGCATCATGTAGCGGGCTCGCTCGCGTCCGCTCGACTCGAGCATCGCGTCGAACGAGCCGAGCCACTCACTGGTCTCTTCGGGATCGATGTCCGGAAGCTGGGTCGGTAGACCCTCGTGGATTACGGTCGGCTGGGCGGGGGTCGGGCCCTGCGGACCACCAGTCGTCTCGGTGGATTCTTCGGTCACATCCTCAATGGTCGCACGCGGTCGAGAGCGGGTGCCCATCCGCGGTGGGTTACTGGACAGTAGGAGGTTTCTGCTGGTCAACCCCGAAAATTCGTTCGTACGCCGAGTTGCTAATCTGCCGCCCGTGACTAGCCTGGATCGTGACAATGCCGCTGCTGACGTTTTGGTGGTAGGTGAAGCACTGGTCGACGTGGTCACGACCGCCGACGGCGTGACCCAGGACCATCCCGGTGGGAGCGGCGCCAACGTCGCGGTCGCGCTGGGCCGGCTCGGCCGTCCGGTGCGCTACGCGGCCTCCTTCGCCGATGACGCCCGGGGGCAGGCGTTGGCCGCCCACCTGGCCGACTCCGGGGTCCGGATGGCATGCGACCCGCACGTGCTGGCCCGCACCTCGACCGCGCAGGCCACCATCACGGCCGACGGGTCGGCGACGTACGTCTTCGACCTGGAGTGGAAGCTCGGCGAGATCGCGGTGGGGACGCCGCGGTTCGTCCATGTCGGCTCGCTCGCGCCGGTGCTCTCGCCCGGTGCCGAGACGGTCTTCGCGCTGCTCGACGGGCTCCCCGACTCCGTCCGGGTCCTCTACGACATCAACATGCGGCCCACGCTGACCGGAACCGGCCAGGAGGTCGTCTCGCGGATCGAGCGGGCGGCGGCGTACGCCGATGTGGTCAAGGCGAGCGACGAGGACCTGGAGACGCTCTACCCCGGGGCCGGGCTCGACAAGGCGGCCGCGCGGCTGCTCGAGCTCGGTGCCGGTGCGGTCGCGGTGACCCGCGGCGGCGACGGCGCCAGCTGGATCACCGCGTCCGAGCGGATCGACGTCGAGGCCGAGAAGGTGACGGTCGTGGACACCATCGGTGCCGGCGACACCTTCTCCGCGGGCCTTGTCGACGCGCTCTGGGACGACTTCGGGCGCGACCGTCGAGAGGTGCTCGCCCATGGCGTCCGGGCGGCGGCGGTCACCGTCTCGCGTGCTGGTGCCAACCCGCCCACCCGCGCCGAGCTGGACGGCTAGTGCAGGAGCTGAGCCGCGAGTGATCGTGCCGTGACGGTGACTACCCGATCATGTCGGCGCAGCTCATCGCCGTGTCCGGTGCGACAGTGCTCTCGGTGCGACGCAGGTGAGCCTCACCCCATACCCTGACCCCTTCGACGACGGGGAGGACCGTAGCCCCGTAGGGAGTGAGCCGGTAGATGACGGGCGCAGGAACCGGTCCGGTCGCCACACGTTCGACGAGCCCGTCGGCTTCGAGCTCGCGTAGCTGTTCGGCCAGCACCTTGGGAGTGATGGGCGCCGCTCGGCGGCGGAGGCCGGCGAAGTGGGACTCTCCGTGGGCGAGCCAGTAGATCAGGGTGAGCTTCCACTTGCCGCCGATCGCGGTGAACGCTGCAGCCATCGGGCACCCCGGCAGTGGGTTGGGACGAGAGGGGTTACCTGTAGGTGCCTTCTTGTTCATGGTTCTGCTCCGCCCGATAGTCGAAGTATGACCATTCCATACCGACGAATCCTGACGGTAGCCCTTTCTGCCGCCCTGCTGTTCGCGACGGCGGCATCGCGCGACGCCTCACCATCTCTCGCGTCATCGACGATCGCCGACGGCCAACGGGACTTCGACTGGGAGATCGGTACCTGGCGCTCCACCGTGCAAGTACTCGCCGACCCGCTCTCGGAGTCCCCGGACGAATGGCTCCAGTTCACCGGGACCAGCACCGTGCGTCCGCTCTCGGATCGGCGGGCCAATGTCGTCGAGCTCGCGGCGTCGGGGCCGGCCGGCCGGATCGACGGGCTCAATCTGAGACTGTACGAACCGCAGGCGCAGCGGTGGAGCCTGACCTTCGTGAATATGCGCGACGGTCTGCTCACCCCAGCGGTGTACGGCAGCTTCCGCGACGGCGTCGGCGAGTTCTACGGCGACGACCAGCTCGGCGGGCGTCCGATCAAGGTGCGGTTCCTCATCGTCCGCGTGGGCCAGGACGAAGCGAGGTTCGAGCAGGCGTTCTCGGCCGACGGCGGGACGACCTGGGAGACGAACTGGATCGCCGTGGATCGCCGAATCCGACGCTGAGGGGAAGACCGCGTCACACGAGCAGCGCCTCGAGCTCGGGAAGTCGGCCGAACATGTCCCAGGCCGCTGCGACCGACGGCTGATCCTGTTCTCGCTCGGCGAGTGGGGCGAGGCGCATATGGAGCGGATAGAGGCCATCCCGTGGCAACGCTCCTGACGGCGGTCGTGGAGACGCCCTACGCGGCCAGGCGCTCGGCGAGCGTACGTCCCAGCCAGGCCGCGGAGCGGATGGCGCTGCCGCAGTTGGCGACGAGGACGCCTGGGCTGGGCTCGTCGATCACCAGCGTCTTCTGTGCGGTGTCGACGCCCCAGAGGATGTCGTCGACGCGGGCATCACTGAGCCAGGGGAGCGTCGTGGCGAGCCCGCTGTCGAGGATCTCCTTCCAGTGGTCGACGGGGCCCGAGGTGTCCTCGTCCTCGACGATGTCCTCCTGCCCGACGACGACGCGCAGCTGGCCGTCGATGAGCTTCACGAAGACGTAGCCGAAGCCGTCGCCGATCGGCACGATCGTGTGGGGAAGCTGCTCCCGTTCGGGGGGAACCGGGAGGTCCAGCACGAACAGCTGGCGCTTCTCGGCCTCGGCGCTGGTCTGCGGGAACACCGAGGCGTTCGCCGCGCCCATAGCGCCCAGGACCCGGCGGGCGCGGATCGCGCCGCGCGAGGTCTCGACCACATGACCGCTGCCGTCAGGGCGTACGCCGGTGACGAGCGCGTCGACCAACGTCGCTCCCGCTTCCTGCGCCTGGTCGCGGAGCAGCCCGACGAGCCCGGTCGCGGAGACGTTGAGCGCGGGGATGTGCTCGCCGGTGTGCAGCAGGTGGTAGGTGTTCTCGATCATGTCCAGCTCCGCGCCGGCCGCGCCGCGGATGAACTGCTCGGTCTGGGTCGTCATCTCGCGCTTGACCGGATCGGGCCACGTCCACCGGATGCTGCCGCCCGAATAGCGGTAGGTCGCGACATGGGCGGGGTCGTCGGCGGGGTCGTGGTCGATGAGGACCACGCGCAGGCCGGGCCGGGCCAGGAAGGTGGCTGTCGCAGCGCCGATCGGGCCTGCTCCACAGATCGCCACGTCGGCCTCTGCGGGCTGAGTCATGAGTTGGTCAGCGGTCAGGTCGGCGGGGAGATCAGTCAACGAAGTCCTTCCGGGAGGTACATCAGGCCTGTGCGCGAATATTCGTCCAGAAGGCTATCGGCTGGGGTGCGCCCCGCGCTCAGCAACTGGTCCAGACAGTCGAGATGGCCCGCCTCCGGCATGTCGGCGAGCGCTCGGCGGGCGGACGCGAGCACCTCGCCGGCACCGGCGGCGATCTCGGGGTCGGCGAACGCGTCGGTCGCGGAGCGTTGGTGCAGGTCACGGCTGGGTTGGTCGGCAAGTCCAGGCAGGTCGTCGGCGAGGCAGACACCGAGCGTCAGCGCCGCGCCGGCGAGCAGAAGGTCCCGGGAGAGGAAGGCGTCGTAGGCCTTGAACTCGATGCGTCCCTCCTCGCGCGGGATCCGCGGCGGGTGGACCATGGTGGGCTCGGCGCCGACGGGCGGTTCGACGAAGCAGCGCGCCGCCACGCGTCGCCAGGTGCGCTCGTAGGTGCGCTTGCTGGGGCCGTGCCACGCCCGGCCGGCGTGGAAGGGCGAGCTGAAGCTGAACGGCACCATGAAGGGGCTGTAGTGGGTCAGCCGGCGGGTCACCTCGACGACCTGTTCCGCGGAGAACCCGGGGAAGGAGAGGTTGATGTCGGGGCCGTAGCTCAGGTTGGAGACCTCGGCGTGGTCGTACTCACGATGCTCGGCCCGCATCGTCTGCTCCCACTCGTTGAGCGGGGGGTCGAGGACGTACGCCTCACGGACCGGGTTGAAGCCGACGACGCCCAGGTGCAGGCCGATGGGAGCGAGGCGCTTGGAGATGTCGTCCTGCAGATCGATCAGTCGGTCGGCGGCCTCGGTGGTGCTCGAGCAGACCGGGGTGCGGATCTCCACCCCCTTGACCAGCATCGTCGTGAAGGTGCCGTCGGCGTCGAACCGCTCGTCGCCCTCGAGGTACCAGTAGCCGCTCTTGATCCCCAGGTCACCGCGGACGAGGTCCTCGTCGGTGGTGCCGGAGCCGTCGGCAAGCGCGCGTTGGAGGGTGTCGAAGTCGAGATCCACGAAGTCATGGAAGATGCCCATGTCGCGAAACGAGCCCGCGCCTACGTCGGGTGACTCCGTCACCAGGGCATACTCGAACTCGAACCCGGCGGAGTAGAGCACGGCGCAACTCTAGGGCAGTGCGCGGGCCATCATCCGCATTTCTCGGAATTTAGGTTAGGCTCCCCTCATGTTTCGCGCGGTGAAGCCGGAGACAAAGCCGGAGACGAGGGTCGTGGTCACCTCGACCCGGCGTCTCAGTGCTGGGATGACCCGCGTCCATCTCCGCGCCGAGGACCTCTCCGCGTTCGAGGGCAGCGTGTGCACCGACCGGTTCGTGCGTCTGGAGATCCCGGTCGGCGACGGCTCGACCGTATGCCGCACCTACACGGCGCTGGACCCCTCGGTCGCCGAGGGCACCCTGGCCATCGACTTCGTGCACCACGGCGACGAGGGCGTCGCCGGCCGGTGGGCGGCGACGGCCGGTCCTGGTGACGTGCTCACCGTGCGTGGGCCGGGTGGGACGTACGCTCCGGACCCGGCCGCGGACTGGCACCTGCTCGTCGGTGACGAGTCCGGTCTGCCTGCGATCCGGGCGGCGCTGGCTGCGCTGCCGGCCGACGCGGTCGGCTATGCGGTGATCGAGGTGCCCTCCGCGGAGCACCTCCAGCAGGTCGACGCGCCGGCCGGGGTCGAGGTGCGCTGGCTGGACGCCACCGTCGACCCGCCCCTGGAGGTCGTCGTCCGCGAACTGCCCTGGCTGCTCGGTCGGGTGCACGCCTTCGTGCACGGCGAGGCCGAGGTCACGATGCAGCGGATCCGTCCCTACCTGCTGCGCGATCGTGGGGTGCCGCGCGGCGACCTGTCGATCTCCGGCTACTGGCGCCGCGGGAACAACGAGGACAGCTTCCGTACGTGGAAGCGCAGCCAGGCTGCCGACCGCCAGGTCGCGCACGCAGCTCACTGAGACGGAGCCGCGGCCGCCCGGCGAGGGCGGCCGCGGCGTACTCAGTCCGCGGCCAGCGGCGTCACCGTCATCCGGTCGAGGTTCGGGGCCCACGGTGACCGAAGGCCCAGCTCCGGGTAGCGGTCGGAGATGTAGGTCTCACCGTTCCAGTCCGGCAGCTCCTCGGAGCGGAAGGACAGCGTGTTCTCGCCTGCCTTCAGCTCTGCGTAGAACGTCAACGTCCAGAAGCCGTTGTCGTGGAAGCTGTGCGGGAACCAGACCCGGCGGGCCTCGCCGCCGTTGACGCTGACGTCGGCGTGCCGGGCCAGCGGGTCCGGGTTGTAGTGCGACGCCGGCGACTGCTCCCCGTTGGAGTAGCGCACCGTGATCGCGTACGTCCCGGCCCGAGGTGCCGTGGTCGCCAGCGTCAGCGCGTTGCCGTTGCCCGGGTCGCCACCGACACCGGTGACCGCCTTGCCGCCGTCGGCGAGCGGGTAGGACGCGACCTTCGCCGAGCCCTCGAGGGCCCCGTCCTCGGCCTGGGTGGTCACCGATTTCAGCGCGCCCGCCGACGGACCGACACGGAGCCGGTCGACCAGCAGCCTGCCCTGCTCCGCGGTCAGGGTGATCTTGTTGATGCCACCGGAGAGGAACACGTCACGCGACACCGACCGAGCTACGACCCCGAGGTTCTGTCCGTTCAGCGCCAGCCGGACGCGCCCGGACCCGAGGGCGTCGAACCGGAGGCGGTGCTCGCCGTCGTCGGGGGAGTAGACCCAGAACGTCGCGGTACCCCGGGCGAGGTCTGCGGCGCCGGACCCGGACACCCCGGCCTTCGAGTAGTCGGCCCGAGCCCCGCCGGTGAGCGTCGCGTCCTCACCCTCGTAGGTGCGTTGCGTAGCGGCCGGGTTCGACAAGGAGAGGTCGATCTTGTCGATGATCGCGTCGCCGCGAGTGCCCTCGGTGCCATCGAGGCTCCGGGCCGCGATCGAGATCGTGTGCTTCCCGGCGGTCAGGTCGACCGTGGTGTCGGCGTGGTCCCACACCACCCACTTGTAGCCGAGCGGCAGGTGGATCTCCTGCTCCTGCTTGCCGTCGACCGTGATGAAGGCGTTGGTCGGACCCTGGTCCTTGACCAGGCTGTAGGTGTTCAGAGAGTTCGCGAACACGCTCAGGTCGTAGGTCCCGTCTTTCGGCACGTCCACGGCGAAGTCGAGCTTCACGTTCGAGTCGGTGCGGATGCCGCCGACGTTGTAGGAGCCGGAGGTGTAGAAGCCGCCCAGGTTGGACGGGCTGCCCTCGGGGCCGTTGCGGGAGTAGCCCGAGCCCGAGTGAGCGGCGTCCTCGGCCTCGTACGTCGCCCGCCACTGCTGCGGCGGCACTGCCTCCGCGGTCGCGTTGGCGCCGGGGGTCACGATGATCTGGTAGGCGGACTCTGCCGAGAGGGCGGGGACGCCGTCCTTGCCGAACCAGAACCCGACACCGCCGTCACTGACCGGGACCTTCATCTCCGCGACCTCGGCCGGCCCGGTGTTGTCGCCGAGCTGACCCGACCAGCCGATCTCCTTGATGGCGACATGAACGCTGGACCCGAACGTCGTCGGGTCGACCCCTTCGAAGCCGACGTACGACTCCCCGTCGGCGCCCCCGATGATCGCCTCTGCCCGTCGCCGATCGCGATCGAGGGTCGCGACGCCCTGCAGCGTGTAGCTTTCGTTCGGACGGGGCGGGGTGAGCTTGACCGTCTGCCCGGTCATCTGGCTGTAGGCGTTCAGCAGCCACCACTGCCCGTTGGCCTTGTTGGCCTCGACGGCGGAGTCGGACAGGTTCCCATCGATGTTCCAGTAGGCGATGTCGCCGTCGACCTTGCTGTCCTCGAGCGCCGAGACCCACTGGATCATCTGGCCCGGAACGGACGTGTGGTAGTTGAAGGCGTACTCGTTGATGTTGATCGGCAGATGCTTCCCCGCGTACGGGGTGCCCTGGTAGATCGTGTCCTCCCAGCCGCGGAACCTGGCCACGTTGGTCCGGATCGAGGCCGGGTTGCTGAGCTCGTGCCAGGTGATCACGTCCGGCATCGTGTCGTTGGCGAGCGCGTGCTTCATGAAGCCCTGCACCTGGCCATAGAGGATGCTCGTGTTCGGGCCGGCGATCCGGGCGTCGGGGAGCTCGCTCCTGATGAGGGCGTGGACCTCGTCCCAGGCCTTGAAGTAGTGCTGCGGGTCGTCGAGCCAGCTGACCTTGTTGTAGCTCCACGCGCCGGTGCCGAACATGTTGCCCTCGGGCTCGTTGAACGGCACGAAGACGACGTGGCTGCGGTACTTCTCCGGCAGTGCCTTGACCTGCTCGACCTGGGTCCTGATCTTGGCCTTGAAGTCGTCCAGCTTGGCCTGCGGGGTGTCGCCCGGCCACTGGTAGGGGAACCCGCGGTAGATGTCGGTCATGTAGATGTAGACGTCGCCGCCGGAGCCGTCGACAAGCGGCTCGAGCACCTCGAGGGCGTCCGCACCCGGGTGCTGCGGACCGTCCTGGGCCTTGGTCGACACCGTACGCAGGTTGATCCCGTCGATCAGGTTGCTCGAGGGGAGGTCCTTGCCGTAGACCCCGTAGAGCGTCCCGGACGCGCCTCCCATGACGTCGCCGGTGGGCTTGGCCAGGTCGATGTCGACCTGGTTCTCGTAGCGAACGGTCACCTCGGCCGAGACCGATCGCCCGGAGGCGGTGCCGCTCACCGTGAACCTGCCCCGGTCCGCGTACTTCGCCGGATCCACCTCGTCCCAGGTGATCGGTACGTCGCGGTCGTAGCCGTCACTGAACGAGGCCCGCACCGAGGCCGGCAGGTCCGGCTCCGTTCCGACGTGGGTGTAGACGTCGAAGGAAGTCTGTGCCGGCTCGACGATCGTGGGAGGGGTGGCTCCGGTGGCTTGGACGAGCTGCTCCGGGGTGAGTGCGGCCCCGTAGAAAGTCACGTCATCGAGCGAGCCGCCGAACAGGTTGTCGGCGGGGAACATCGACCTGCCGAGGAACCCGCTCGTGGACGCGCCCTCGACGAGGTCGGAGGCGGTGATCTTCGTGGTGGCAGCCGCGACGGCTGCGCCATCGAGGTAGGTGGTGAGCAGGTCCGTCTCGGTGTCCAGGGTGACGGCGACGGTGTGCCAGGACTTCTCGGGGAGCGGGGCATAGCCCGAGTTGGTCGCCTCGGCGCCGGTCCCCGCCACGGTCGCCGTACGCAGCACCGACCCGTTCGACGGCGTCAGGAACAGATAGCGGCTGGTGTCCTTGCCCAGGTCGAGGATCCGCTGCCAGGAGCCGCCACCGCCGTCCCAGCTCACCCGCGCGGTGACGGTGAGGTCGGTGCGTCCCTCCAGGACGCCCTTGGGGAGGGTGACGTAGGCGCCGTCCGACGAGGACGGCCCGCCGGGCAGGTGCAGCGCCTGGCCGCCGCCGTCTCCGGGGACGGTATCGGCGGTGCCGCCGTTCACCAAGGTGCCGTCGAGCCCGTTGCCGGAGTCGTCGGCGACCGTTCCGGTGGCCGGGTCGTCGTCGAAGGCGTAGTGGACGACGGGGTCGGGCACGGTGACCTCGGCGGCACCGGCGCGTGGGACCACCCCGGGTGCGGCCAGCGCAACGGCGGCGACCGCGGCTGCCGCGGCGGCGGTGGCCGTCCTGGGTGGTGTGGACGTGAAGGGTGATCTCATCGGTAGCTCCTTCTGTTGTGGGGTCATGACCGCCGAACGTGATCGGCGGCGAAGAGGAGGTAGACCGCGGCGGTCCAGGTGTAGGCGCGGTCACGCAGCCCCGCGCCGGTGCGGGCGTCGAAGTTCTCGGCGAAGCCGGACTTCTCGCACAGCGCCCTGAACCGCTCGCTGACGACGTCGGCGACGGCCGTGAACCCGCTTCGGCGCAGGCCGTCCTCGATGAGCGCGGTCGACGGCGCCCAGATCGGGCCCCGCCAGTAGCCGTCGTCCTGGTAGTGGGGCGAGGAGACCGGCTCGGTGGCAGGTCCGTAGTCGGTCAGGTGATCGCCGAGCCGGTCCGCCATCGTCGTACGGATGTCGGACGGGAGCCGGTCGCCGAGCACCAGCGGCAGCAGGTTGAGCAGGCTGGTTCCGGTGCTACGGCGCCCCGAGAGCGCGCCCACGGCGACGAACTCGGTTCCCGTCCAGAGCTCGTCGATCAGCGTACGGACGAGCTCGTCGCCGACCTTGCGCCAGCCGGCCGAAGGGTGGCCGAGCTCGTCGGCGAGGTCGGCGAGGACCTCTAGCTGGACCGCGAGGAACGCGGCGAGGTCTGGTGACTCGATGACCCGGTCGAGGTCGAACGTGGTGGAGTTGTCCCACCCGCTGTCGTTGCCGTGCTGGTAGTAGGGCAGGTCGTGGCCCGGCCGTCGCCTGGAGTCGATCCAGAACCGGCTCCATCGGACCAGGCCGTCGTGGATGCGCTCGAGCTCGTCGGTGTCGAAGGCCCGGGCCGAGGTCGCGCGCAGCCGGCCCAGAGCCCAGCCGTGGATCGGCGGCTTCACGTAGTTGTAGAGGACCTCGGTGTGCGTCACGGAGTCGGGCAGCGCGCCGCGGTCGTCCTGGTGGTCGAACGGCGCGAGGAACTGGTCGAGCGCGGCGTCCGGACGGCCGGGTGCGAGCGCCATCGCGTTGAAGCAGTGGTCCCAGCTCCACAGCTTGTCCATCCAGTGCTTGGACATCAGCACCGACTCCCGGCCCAGCAGACCGCTCGGGGCGACGGTCGCCGACCACAGGACGTACGCCGCCAGCGCCGCCGCCGGGGTGCGCTCGTCACGCCACGGGGCGAGGTCGTCTAGGTAGCTGGCGAAGTCTGCTGCCGAGTCCGCGACGACCTCCTCGAAGGTCGCTGTCTCGGCTGGCACCGTCTGCTGCGAGGTCGCCTCGCGAACCTCGGCCTCCCAGTCGCCGCCGTCGCTTCCGAGCAGGATCGACCTCGTCGCCTGGCCGAGGGCCTCGGAGCCTTCGACCGAGTTCGCCCCGCGGAGCATGATGACGCGGTAGCGGTGGCCGGTCTCGTAGCTGGTGAAGACGACGGCACCGTCGCTCGGGTCGGTGAACAGATAGGTCCCGGTGAACGGGGTGAGCCCGGCAGCGGCATCGCCGAGCCGCAGCGCGAGGCCGGAGCCGCGGAGGCGTACGGCGTCCGGGCCGGCGAAGGCCGCCTCGATCCGGCCGTCCTCCCGCGACCAGGTCAGGACCGCAGGGTCCGCGGACCAGGTCGTCTCGACCGGCCGGCCGTCGCGCTCCGGTCGCAGCGCGAGCACGCCGTGGAACCCGTTGCGGTGGGAGACGAGGTGGATCGCGTCGGTGCGGGTGTGCAGGGCGACCACGGGGGAGAGGTCGAGCCAGGAGCCGCGCCGGGAGAACGGGATCTCCCGAACGTCGAAGGCGGCCTCGGTCGAGGTGTCGTGCAGCGGCATGCGTGGTGTCCTTCAGTCCTTGACGGCGCCCGCCGTCACCCCGGCGGCGACGTACCGCTGGGCGACGACGAGCAGGATGGCGGTGGGGATCGAGGCGACGACGGCGGTCGCCATCAGCGGGCCCCACTCCTGGTTCTGGGAGCCGATGTAGTCGTAGAGCCCCATCGTGATCGGGCGCAGCGAACCGCCCTCGCGGTTGAGGGTGGAGGCGAAGATGAAGTCCGACCACGCCCACAGGAAGGCGAACAGCGAGACGGTCACCGCCGAGTTGCGCGAGATCGGCAGGACGACCTGGGTGAAGGTCTTCCAGTGGCTCGCGCCGTCGATGGCCGCGGCGTGGAGGAGGTCCCGCGGGATGCCCGCCATGAACGCGGAGAACAGCATGACTCCGAACGGGATCGCGATCGTGGAGTCGGCGACGATCAGGCCTGGGACGGTGTCGAGGATCCCGAGGTCGGTGTAGACGGTGTAGAAGCCCAGCGCCATCACGACGCCCGGGACCATCTGCGCCACGATGAGGCAGAAGTTGAGCACTCGTCGGCCCGGGACGAACAGCGACGACATCGCGTAGCCGGCCGGGGCCGAGACCAGCAGCGTGAGCGCGACCGTCCCGATACCGATGATCAGGCTCGTGCCGAGATAGGGCAGCTGGTCCTGGAGCACCACCTGGTAGTGGTCGAGGGTGAACGCCTTCGGGAACAGACCGCCGCTGCGGATGGCGTCGCGCTGGGTCAGCGAGACGTTGACCATCCAGTAGAGCGGGAACAGCATCAGTGCGGTGAGGACGAGGCCGATGCCGGTCTTCACCCAGGCCGAGGCGGTCCGTGTGGACGGCGTGGCCGGTGTCGAGGTGCGCATGTCAGGCCTCCTCCTTGCGCTGCACGGCGAGATAGACGAGGCCCATGACCAGGGCGACGAGCAGCAGGATCGTGCCGACGACGGACGCCTGGGAGTACTCGATGACTGCCGAGGTGCCCTTCCCGAAGGCCATCCCGTACGCCCAGGTCGCCAGCGTCTGGGACGAACCGGCGCCGGCGGTCATGATCCAGATGATGTCGACGACCTTGAGGGTGTAGACGAAGCCGAGCAGCAAGGTGATCGCGCTGACGGGCCGCAGCAGCGGGAACGTGATCGACCAGAACCGGCGCCACGGGCCGGCGCCGTCGAGAGCGGCCGCCTCGTAGAGCTCGGCCGAGATGTTCTGCAGCCCGGAGTAGAGGATGACCAGGTTGAACGGGATCCCGAGCCAGATGTTCGCGATCATCACGGCCCACAGCGAGTTGTCGGCGCTCAGCCACCAGATGGAGTCGATGCCGAAAGCTCCGAGGAACCGGTTGACGATGCCCGAGTCCGCGTCCATCATCCACTGCCACGTCGTCGCCGAGACGATGATCGGGAGCAGCCACGGGACCAGGAAGAGCCCACGCAGGAGCACCGACAGCGGGAAGTGGCGGTGGAAGTACGTCGCGAGCGCCAGCCCGATGACGTACTGGAAGACCAGCGAGCCGACCACGAAGATCGCGGTCTGCTGCACGATCGGCCAGAACTGTGGCGCGGTGAGCACCTCACGGTAGATGTCGGTCCCGGCGAAGGGCGCCTCGCCGGTGACGTACGTCGCCCGGGTGAAGCGGTGCAGGCTCATCGACACGTTCTCGGCCAGCGGATAGGCGTAGAAGACCACGAGGTACGTCACCAGCGGCGCGACGAACGCCACCCCGGCCCAACGGCGCCGGTGGTGTCGGCGCCGGGGAGGGGGCGCCGAGGCCGGCACCGTCTCCGGTGCCGTCCGGCGCTCCAGCGTCGAGACTGTGGGATTCCTGGTCACTGTTTCATCCGTTCTCCAGGGTCCGGTCGCGGCTCAGTTGCCCTTGGCTTCCTGAGCCGCGGTCTCGAACGCTTCCTTGACCTGGTCGGCGTCACCGGCGGCGTTGAGCGCGGCCTGCTCGGCCTTCGACAGCGCGGCCGAGGTCGCGAGGTAGCCGGTGCCGAGGTCGGTCGTCCGGCCCTGGGCGCTGGAGATGGCATCCGCCCACGGCTGGTAGTGCTCCGTGGCGGCGATCTGCTGCTCGCGAGTGGATTCGGCGGCGGTGAAGTAGCCGAGCATGTCGTCCGTCTCGACCTGCGTCGTCGAGCCGAGCAGGCAGTCGAGCACTTCCTTGGCGGCGGCGTAGTGGGCGTCGCTGTTCTCCTTGTGCAGCGGCACCACGCCGAACTCGCCGCCGGTCGGCACCGGCGCCGCGCCGCCGTCCTGGCTCGGGATGGGCATCATCTTGATGGGGAACTTCTGCTCGGTCGCCGCCTGGGCGAACCACGAGCCGTTCTCGGCGAACGCGTACTCGCCGGTGAGGAACAGGTCCCAGGACGCGGACTGGTTGTCGGTGACGGCTGACTTGGGGGTGTACCCCTTACCGATCCAGTCCGAGACGAGCTGGCCCGCCTCGACGGCGTCGGCCGAGCCGATGTCGGACAGGTCGGCGCCGGATCCCCAGAACCAGGGCAGGAACTGGAAGGTGCCCTCCTCGCCGGGGACGCCCGCGAACGTGATGCCCTTGTGGCCGGCTCCGGTCACCTTCGCCAGCGCGGCGTTCAGGCTCGCCCAGTCGGTGATGCTCGCCGGGTCGACGCCGGCGTCGGCGAGGACCTTCTCGTTGTAGTAGAGGCCGAGGGTGTTGGCGCCGACGGGGACCCCGTACGTCTCGCCGTCGACGGTGCCGGGGCCGGCGAGGTTGGCATCGGCGTCGGTCGCCTCGAGGCCGACCTCGTCGATGGGGGCCAGCAGGCCGGAGGCAGAGGCCTCGGGCATCGCCGGGTTGTCGAGGAACACCACGTTGGGTGCGTTGTCCTCGCGGACGGCCGTCGTCAGGTTGTTGATCAGGTCGGTGTTCGGGGCGGCGGTGCGCTTGATGGTGGTGCCCTCCGGTGCGCACGACTTGACGTACTGGGCCCAGTCCGAGCTGTCGTCGTACTGCGGGTAGGGGTCCCAGAACCCGATCTCGGTGACCTTGCCCGACTCTTCCGAGGAGCCGCACGCCGCCAGAGACATGGTGAGCGCGGCC
This sequence comes from Nocardioides sp. YIM B13467, assembly GCF_042788075.1. Taxonomy (NCBI): domain Bacteria; kingdom Bacillati; phylum Actinomycetota; class Actinomycetes; order Propionibacteriales; family Nocardioidaceae; genus Nocardioides; species Nocardioides sp. YIM B13467. Next base: position 1,896,956 of record NZ_JBHZPJ010000046.1, on the reverse strand, counting down.
GCGCTGAGGAGGGCGACCGTACGACCGTGGGGGCGGCCTGGGGTGGGGGTGCTGTTCATCTCGTGTCCTCTCGCATCATTGCGTGGGTTGTTGAACCGGTTCGACAGCGGGCGCGACGAGGCGCTCCGTACGATCCCGGCGGTGGGTCAGCTGGTGCTGCCGCGGTCGCGGAGCACCGGGGTGACGAACCGGACGATCGGCGGTCCGGCCGCGACCGGGTCGGTGACCCGGCCGATCAGCCGGGAGACCGCCTGGCGCCCGAGCTCGTCCGCGGCCGAGTCCACGGCTGTATAGGGGAGCGAGAACTCCTCGCCGAAGTCACGCGAGTAGAGGCTCACCACGCTGAGGTCCTCCGGGACTCGCACCCCGCGTTCGCTCAGGATCGAGGGCAACGCGGCGACCGTCGCGTCGTTGTGCACGATCAGGCCGGTCGCGGTCGGGTGCGCGTCGAGGATGCGGTTGACGGACTCGCCGATCGCGGGCTGGCGCGACTCGCCGTGGTAGCAGTGGATCTGGATGCCGTGTCGCGCCGCGCGCTCGACGGCCGCGTCGCGGAACCGCCAGGCATAGGTCCCGCCGCGCTCGACCACGTGGTGCGGCGGCGCGATCAGGATCAGCTCGCGGTGATCGCGTTCGTGCAGATGGTCGACGAGCATCCTGGCCGCCTCGCCGAAGTCGAGGTCGACGAAGTCCAGGCCGGCGGTGTCGCGGGCGAGACCGAGCAGGACCCCGGGCTTGCGGACCGCCCTCAGCGCCTCGAGGCGCGGGTCCTCGGCGGTGACGTCGAGGAGGACGATGCCGTCGACCATGCCGGAGTCCGCGATCCGGTGGATCGCGGAGGGGCCGTCGGGGTCGGTCACCATCAGGATGTCGTAGCCGAGCTCGCGGGCCCGCATGGAGATCGGCAGGACGTACTGCAGCATGGCCGGCGCGAACTCGTCCTCGTGGAACTGCAGCAGCAGTCCGAGCACCATCGTCTGCGAGGTGGCCAGCGCGCGTGCGCCGGCGTTCGGCGTGAAGCCGAGCTCGCGGATGGCCTGCTCGATCCGCTCCCGCGTCTCGGTCGAGATCGTGCGCTTGCCGGAGAGGGCGTAGGAGACGGTGCTCCGCGAGACGCCCGCGTGCCGCGCTACGTCTTGGATGGTGGCCAACTCGCTACCTGACTTTCGAACCGGTTCGACACTGGAAGTGACTAGAGTGTGATCAACATCACGCGTCGTGTCAAGGGGTCGCGCCAGGGCTCGAGCGTCGCCGGACGAGGGGTCTCGACGAGCTCGACGCGGGGATGGTGGCTGAGGTCAGCGGGAGCGGGTCGGCGCGACGATCTCGATCGGCCCGTCGACCCGGGCGGCGACCCAGGCGCGGTGGAAGTCGCTGCCGGGGGCGACCTCGGCGCGGCGCTCGGGTTCGCGGATCAGGTCGACGGGGCACTCGAGCTGCCGTCGTGGCGTGGGTGTGGGGCGAGGGCCGCTGTGCTCGGCGATCGCCTCCGCCAGCGCCTCGGCGACGGGCTTGCGCCGGTGGTCGACGGTGAAGAGACCGAGGTCGTACTCACGCTCGGGGAAGTCGACCAGCGATCGGTCCAGGTCGTGGGAGCACCACCAGGTGATGCCGTACAGGGCCGGGTTCTGGACGACGTGGCCGACGGTGCCGGTGACGAACTCGCGCACGCTGTCGGGGCCGATCTCCGGCAGGGGAGCGCCGATCTCCTGAAGCCAGACCGGGCGCCCGGGCTCGGCGGCGTACGCAGCGGCAAGCTCGACCAGGTAGTCGGCATGCGTGAGTGTGGCCGGACCCAGGGGCGCGTCGATCGCGCCGACGCCGTTGAAGACCCAGGAGTGCACGGTGCTGAGGTCGCCGAGCGTGGTGACGTCGGCGGGCCCGAAGGGGTGGTCGGGTGCGTAGAAGGCGTCGTCGAAGAGCGAGTGGAGACAGAGCAGGCCGGGAGCGGCCTTGCGTGCGGTCTCGAGGAGCTCCCGCGCCCAGGAGCGGGACTCGGCGATGGTGGTCGGGTTCGACGGCCACAGGTTGTTGACCTCGTTGCCGAGGGTCAGCGCGAAGACGTTGTCCCGGGTGGCGACCGCACCGGCGAGTACGTCGACGTAGGTGCGCAGACCCTCGCGCACCTCGGGGTGGCTGAAGAGCGATCGCTGGTGGTGGGTGAGCACCCACGAGGGCAGGAAGTCGAAGCTGGACAGGTGGCCCTGGATCAGGTCGACGCAGACGTCGAGCCCGCGGGCGGCGGCCAGGTCGATGGTGGTGAGCACGTCGTCGAGCGCCGCGGACCGGATCAGCGAGCGGTTGGGCTGGATCCAGGGCCAGACCGGGAAGATGCGTACGTGGTCGAGGCCGAGACCCGCGAGGTCGTCGAAGTCGCGGGCGATCTCGTCGGCGTCGAAGTCGAGCCAGGAGTAGAACCAGCCGGATGAGGGCACGTGGTTGGCGCCGAAGCGCAACGGGGCAGGGGCTGAGGGCGTCGGGAGAGCTGGCACCCGCGCAATATAAACCGTTTAAGTAAACCGGGCAATCAGTGTCCGGCGGGCGGAGCCGTGCTCTCCCGCGGGACGAGCACCGGGGTGCTCGACTGATGGCGGACGGTGAGGGTCGGGTCGGCGATCAGCCGGAGCAGCCCGCGGGCGGCCTCGGTGGCCCATCCCTGGGTGTCGCGGGTCAGCGCGGTCAGCGAGGGGTGGGTGAGCCGCGCCAGCAGCGAGTCGTCGAAGGAGAGGATGGAGAGGTCCTGCGGCACCCGCACGCCCATCTCGAGGGCGACGCCGAGGCCGGCCACGGCCATCACATCGCTGTCGTAGACGATCGCGGTCGGCCGATCCCGCCGCGACAGCACCCGGCGGGTGATGACCGCCCCCTCGGAGTCGCTGTAGTCGGTGGGGATCGAGACGACCTCGGCCAGCTCGTGGCGTTCCTTGGCCTCGGTGAGCACGTCCATCCGGCGCTTGGTGTGCAGGAACTGCGGCATGCCGGCGACGTGGACGACGTGGCGGTGGCCGAGCGCGGCGAGGTAGTCGACCGCCTCGTGCATGGCCTCGCTGTCGTCGGCCCAGGTGAAGCTCAGCGACGTGTCTTCGAGCGGCCCGCCGAGCACCATCACCGGGACTTCGAGGGCCTCCAACGCCGCGAAGCGGGGGTCGTCGATGAGCGGGTCGAGGAGCAGGAAGCCGTCGACCCGCCTCTCGGCGGTCCAGCTGCGGTAGGCGGACATCTCGGCCTCCGGGTCCTCGACCACGAGCAGCTGCAGCGCGGTGCCGTCCTCGGCCAGGCCGGCCTGCAGGCCGGAGACGATCTGGCCGAAGAACGGCTCGAGGCCGAGCGTACGTGCGGGGCGGGACAGGATCAGGCCGACCGCTCCGGCGCGCGCGTTGCCGAGAGACCTGGCCGCGCGATGGGGGCGCCAGTTCATCTCGTCGGCGACGGCGAGGATGCGCCGCCGGGTCTCCTCGCTGACTCCCGGCCGTCCGTTGAGCGCGAACGAGACCGCGCCCTTGGAGACGCCGGCGCGCTCTGCGATGTCCGCGATCGTGGGTCGTGCCATCGACATGTCCTTCCTGGGACGAGGCCGGAGGCGATTGTGGCGCCCCTCACACGGATGCCTTGACGGCACACCTCGTTCGGTGAATAGTACGGCCCGAACTTAACCGCTTTATCAAAAGCTTTCAGCAAGGAGCCAGAAATGAGCGTACGCCGGTTGGTGGGGGTCGCCGCTGGGTTGGCCATGGGCATCACTGCGATGACGGGTTGCGGGGCCGGCGACGAGCCGTCCGCCGGTGACCTCGAGGGCAAGATCGAGGGCAAGGTCTCGATCCAGACCTGGGCGCTGAAGCCCAAGTTCACCGACTACGTCGAAGGCGTGATCGCCGACTTCGAGAAGGAGAACCCGGGTGTCGAGGTCACCTGGCTCGACCAGCCCGGCGACGGCTACGACCAGAAGGTGCTCACCCAGGCGTCCTCCGGCGACCTTCCCGACGTGACCAACCTGCCGCCGGACTTCGCTCTTCCGCTCGCCCAGCAGGACCAGCTCCTCGACCTCGAGAAGACCGACGTCGACCTGGAGGGGACGTTCGTCGAAGGTGGCCTGCAGGGCTACCAGTACGACGGCCTCGACGGCACCTACGGCTACCCGTGGTACCTCGGCACCGATGTGAACTACTGGAACAAGGACATGTTGGCCGAGAACGGGCTCGACCCCGCCAGCCTCCCCACCGACCTCGACTCGCTGATCGAGCAGGCCAGGACGCTCAAGGAGAAGTCCGGCGGCAAGGTCTACCTGATGACCCGCAAGCCCGGGCTCAACGACCTGCAGCAGGCCGACGTACCGATCTTCAACGAGGACGGCACCGAGCTCACCTTCAACACCCCCGAGGCCGTCGAGCTCGTCCAGAAGTACGCCGACGCCTATGCCGAGGGGCTGCTGCCGAAGGACATCCTGACCGACACCTTCCAGGGCAACGCGGAGCTCTACAACCAGGAGAAGGCCGCCTGGACGACCGGCAGCTCCAACATCTCCGGCCTCGAGGAGGCCAACCCGGCGCTCGCGAAGGGCACCGAGATCTCGCCGGCCTTCGGCGACGGCCCGCTCTACGTCCAGGGTCTCTCGGTCAACGCCAACAGCAAGAACCTCGCCGCCGCGAACGCGCTGGCCCAGTTCGTGACCAACCCCGACAACCAGCGCGAGTTCGCCAAGCTGGCCCCCGGTGTCTACCCGAGCACCGTCGCCTCGCAGGAGGACCCCTACTTCACCGAGGACGACGGCTCCGTCGCCGCCAAGGCGAAGGTCACCGGTTTGAAGACCCTGACCACCGCCATCCCGAACAACCCGAAGGTCTCGCCGGCGATGTCGACCATCATCGACCAGCAGATCGGCCTCGCCATCAGCGGTGACGCGACGCCGCAGGAAGCCCTCGACAACGCCGTCGAGGAGTGCAACAAGCTGCTGGCGCAGTGACGGACTCCCCAGTGACCGACTCCACCGGGATGAGCGGCCGGGTGCGTGAACACAAGTGGTTCACGCCCTGGTTGCTCGTCGCGCCCGCGACCCTGTGGCTGTGCGTGTTCAACCTCTATCCGGCGTTGAACACGGTCTACATGGCCTTCACGAACAAGAAGCCGCTCGGCGGAGGAGACTTCGTCGGGCTCGCCAACTTCGAGCGGATGCTCGATGACGACCAGCTCGTCTACGCCCTGACCAACTCGGTCCTCTACATGCTGGTCTGCGTACCTCTGCTCACCCTGCTGCCGCTGCTGCTGGCGGTGCTGGTGGAGAAGAAGCTGCCCGGCCTGACCTTCTTCCGGGTGGCGTTCTACACCCCGGTGGTCGCCTCGGCGGTGGTCGTCGCGCTGATCTGGAACTGGATGCTGGACGACCGCGGCGCCATCAACGCGATCCTGCAGGCGCTCAAGGTGGTCCAGGAGCCGCTGCCGTTCCTCACCGACCGCTGGCTGCTGCTGTTCAGCGCGATCAGCCTGACGGTCTGGAAGGGCCTGGGCTACTACATGATCATCTACCTCTCCGCGCTCGGGAACGTCGGCAAGGAGCTGCACGAGGCCGCCGCCGTCGACGGTGCCGGCCCGGTGCGCCGGTTCTGGAGCATCACGGTCCCCGGCGTACGCGGCACGATGCTGCTGATCACCATCTTGATCACGGTCTCCTCGCTGCGGGTCTTCTCCGAGCTCTACGTGATGACCGGCGGCACCGGCGGACCGGGAGGCCGGGTCAGCTCGGTGGTGATGCTGATCCAGATGTACTCCACCGGCTTCACGGGCCACCTCGGCTACGCCTCCGCGCTGAGCCTGCTGCTCTTCGTCCTCACCCTGGTGCCGATGGTGCTGCTGGTCCGTCTCAACCGGAAGGACGGCTGATGGCCAGGAAAGAGAAGCAGAAGGCGTACGCCTTCCACCGGATGTCCGCGGGCGAGGTCGTGCTGCGCTACGTGCTGCTGGCGGTGGTGCTCGTCATCACGGTCCTGCCGTTCCTCTGGCAGCTGTCGACGTCGCTGAAGGGGATCGACGAGAACATCTACACCTCGACCCCGCGGTTCATCCCGGAGGACCCGACGTTCGCCAACTACACCAAGGTCGCCGAGGTCGTCCCGGTCGTCGACTACGCGATGAACTCGCTCATCGTCGCGATCCTGGTCGTGGGCGGCAACGTCATCGGCGCCACCATGGCGGGCTACGCGCTGGCCAAGCTGCGCTTCCGCGGGAGCCGGCTCGTGCTCGGTGCGCTGCTGGCCACTCTGATCCTGCCGGGCGAGGCGACGATCATCGCCCAGTACGTCACCGTCCGCTCGCTCGGGCTCACCGACACTCTGCTCGGCGTCGCGCTGCCGGGCATGATCGGGATGATCAACGTCCTGCTGATGCGGGCGGCGTTCACCGCGATCCCCGACGAGCTCGAGATGGCCGCCAAGGTGGACGGCGCCAACGCCTGGCAGCGGCTGATCCACGTCAACCTCCCCGGCGTACGCGGCATGCTCAGCGTCATCTCGATCTTCGCGTTCATCGGGGCCTGGGACGACTTCCTGTGGCCGCTGATCGTGCTGACCGACCCGGAGAACCTCACGCTGACCGTCGGCCTGCAGTATCTGTCGGGCACATTCACCAACAACCCCCGCCTGATCGCGGCAGGCACGATGATCTCGTTCGTCCCGATCGTGATCGTCTTCGCGGTGCTGCAGCGCTACTTCTTCCGCGGGGTCGAGGAAGGGGCCATCAAGGGATGACCGACCTGCAACTGACCACCGCCGAGATCGCCCGCTTCGAGGAGGAGGCTTCGCGCCTGCTGTCATTCGCCCGGGCCTCCCGTCATGACGGCGGCGGCTTCGGGTGGCTCGACGAACACGGCCGGCTCTCTCCCGAGCGGCCCGTCGAGACCTGGATCACCTGCCGGATGACGCACGTCTTCGGGCTCGCGCGGCTGCGCGGTGACGCCTCGGCCGCTGCGTACGTCGACCACGGGATCGCCGCGCTGACCGGGCTGCTCCACGACGGCGACAACGGCGGCTGGCACTCCGTGGTCTCGCCGGAGACCGGCGAGGTGATGAGCACCGTGAAGGAGGGTTACGCCCACGCCTTCGTCGTGCTCGCCGCCACCACCGCGTACGCCGCCGGCCACCCCGGCGCGGAGGCGCTGCTCGACGACGCGCTGAGCGTGATGGAGGAGCGGTTCTGGCGCGAGGACGACGGCATGATCCTCGACGTCTGGAGCGCCGACTGGGCCACCTTGGACGGCTACCGCGGCGTGAACGCCAACATGCACGCCGTCGAGGCGTTCCTCGCGGTCGCCGAGGTCACCGGGCGCCGGGTCTGGCTCGATCGCGCGCTGCGGATCCTGGAGCGGGTAGTGCACGGCTTCGCCCGCGAGCACGACTGGCGGCTGCCGGAGCACTTCGACTCGGCCTGGGCGGTGCGGCTGGACTACAACGTCGACGAGCCGGGGCACCCGTTCCGGCCGTACGGCGTCACCATCGGGCACCTCCTCGAGTGGGCGCGGCTGGCGCTGCACGCGCGCACCCTGCTCGGGGCGGAGGCTCCTTCATGGCTGCTCGAGGACGCGCAGTCGCTCCTCGCCGCGGCGACCTCGCGCGGGTGGTCGGTCGACGGAGCTCCTGGTTTCGTCTACACGACCGACTTCGCCGACAAGCCCGTCGTGCGCGAGCGGATGCACTGGGTCGCCGCAGAGGCGGTCGCCGCGGCCTGGACCCTCTTCCGCGACACCGGCTCCGCCGATGCGCTCGCGAACGTACGCCGCTGGTGGGCCTACTGCGAGGAGCATCTGGTCGACCGCGAGGGTGGTTCATGGCACCACGAGCTCGACGCCCACAACCAGCCCTCGGCCACCGTCTGGCCGGGCAAGCCGGACGTCTATCACGCCTATCAGACGGTGATCCTGCCCCTGCTCCCCACGGGCGCGAGCTTCGCCGGGGCGGCCCTTGCGACCAGCGGTGGGGGAGTGGCGTGAAGGGTCCTCGGGATCCCGTTGCCGCCCGAGCCGGGGTGGGCTACTCGTCGGAGGACGCCTGGGTTCTCGAGGTGGCGCCCGGGGACAGCGATGTCGAGGCTGAGTTTCCGCTGGCGGCACCGATCGAGGTGGCCGACGGGGACGAGCTGCGCTTCGTGGTCTTCCCGGAGTCGGCATCGACCGATGAGCGGCGGTGGGATTCGACGTGCGTCTGTGTGGACGGGGTGCTCGACGACGGGCGGCGGCTCAGCGAGGTCGGGCTGGTCGACCAGTACGGGCAGGCGCTGACCCCGGCCGCACAGGGGGAGGGGCGGCGGGCTTGGGTGGACCAGTGGAACCTGCGCCGGGTGGCGCTGACCGGGCTGGCCGGGCGCCGGATCGAGCGGCTCCGGATCGTTGCCCGTGCCGCTGAGGTGCCGCTGCGGGTGTGGGTCGACGACGTCGGCGTACGCCCCGTCCGCCCGCTCCCGGCGGAGCCGCTCGATCAGGTCGACATCCGCCGGGGAACGCACTCCAGCGACCGGTTCTCGCGCGGGAACAACGCGCCACTGGTCGGGCTGCCGCACGGCGGCGTCTTCGGGCTGCCGATGACGAACGCTGCCGCGGGCAACTGGCCCTACGCCTGGCACGCGCACAACCGCGAGACGGCGGGTGGGCCGAACCGGCCCGCGATCGAGGCGTTCGCGACCTCGCACCTCCCGAGCCCGTGGATGGGTGACCACGGGGTCTTTGGGGTGATGCCGAGCCCGCTCGTCGATCCCGACGACGACCGGCGCGCGCGAGCGCTGGGGTTCGACCATGCCGACGAGGAGGCTGGGCCGCACCGCTACGAGGTCGCGCTCGACGGTGGCGTCACCGCCGAGCTCGTCCCCGGCGACTTCGCGCTCGGGATGCGGTTCACGGGGGCCCGCTCGCTGGTGCTCGACCACCATGGCGAGATCCGCTCGCTGACCTGCGAGAACGGCAGGGAGGGCCTGAGCGTCCGCGCCCTCCTCGACGGCCGCGAGGGCAAGCCCGCCCAGCACATCCACCTCCGCGTCGAGGGCACCTCCCAGCTGCGCCTGGGCGGGGGCCGGCTCCGCGGCCACATCGCGCTGAACGGGGCGGGGACCGTCGACGTACGTCTCGGGATCTCGACCGTCAGCGACGAGCAGGCGGCGGCCAACCTGGACGCCGCCGGGAGCTTCGACGAGATGGCTGCGACTGCCCGTGCCGCGTGGGAGCAGGCGCTGGCGACCGTCGAGGTCGAGGGGGCGAGCGAGGACCAGCTGGTCTCGATCCGCTCCGGCCTCTACCGGCTCTTCCTCTACCCGAACCGCTACGGCGAGGGGCCTGGTCACGCGCACACCTCGCCCTACGACCTGACCACGGTCAGGCACGCGCCGATGACGGTCACCCACGGCTTCTGGGACACCTATCGCACCGCCTGGCCGCTGCTCGCGCTGCTCGACCCGGCCGGCGCCGGCGAGCTGGCGGAGGGCTTCGTGGAGCACTTCCGCGACCGCGGCTGGACGCCGCGCTGGAGCGCTCCGGCCGCCGAGGACTGCATGACCGGCACCACCTTCGACACGGTCCTCGCCGACCTGGCGCTGCGGGGCGTGCCCGGGATCGACCTGGAGGCCGCCTACGCCTCGGCGCTGAAGAACGCGACCGTGCCGGCCGACGACGTACGGGTCGGGCGCAAAGGGCTGCGGCGCGCGATCTTCTGCGGATACGTGGACACCGAGACCCACGAGGGCATGTCCTGGACGCTCGACAACGCGATCAACGACTGGGGCATCTCCCGCCTGGCCCGTGTCCTGAACGAGGACCGGGCCGATGAGGACCTGGCCGCCGAGGAGATCTACTTCGCGCGCCGGGCGCTGGGCTACCGCAACGTCTTCGACACCTCTCGCGGGTTCTTCGTCGGGCGTACGCCCTCCGGAGGCTGGCGGGACCACTTCGACCCCGACGAGTGGGGTCACGACTACACCGAGACCAACGCCTGGGGGACCGCGTTCACCGCACCCCACGACGGCGCCGGGCTGGCCGCACTCCACGGCGGCGAGGACGCGCTCGGCGCGAAGCTGGACGACTTCTTCGCGCGTCCCGAGACCGGCGCCGCATCGCTGTCGGGCCACTACGGGTTCGCGATCCACGAGATGACCGAGGCCCGGGACGTACGCATGGGGATGCTCGGCCTCTCCAACCAGCCGGCCCACCACATCCCGTTCATGTACATGTTCGCCGGGCGCCACGACGACGCCCACCGGATCGTCCGCGAGTGCCTCGGCCGCCTCTTCGTCGGCTCCGACCTCGGCCAGGGCTATCCCGGTGACGAGGACAACGGCGAGATGTCGGCCTGGTACGTCTTCGCCACCATCGGCCTCTATCCGCTGGTGCCAGGCTCGGGCTCCTACGTGATCGTGCCGCCGTCGGTGCGGCGGACGGTGCTGCGACCCGCCGCAGGCAAGAAGATCGTGATCGAGGCGGTCGGGAGTGGTGGTCACATCCGCTCGGTGACGCTCGACGGCGAGCCCTGGGACGAGATCTCGATCCCGCACGCCCGCCTGGTCGGCGGTGCACACCTGGTCATCGAGCTCTCCGAGGTGCCGTGCGGCTGGGCCCAGGACTCCCGGCCGCCGTCGGCCTCGCGGATCGCGCCCGGACTGCCGGTGACCGACGCGACCGTCGTGGTTCCGGCCTCGCTGACCGACGACACCGGCGAGACCACGATCGCGCTGAGGGCGGGGGAGCAGGTGGAGGTCCCGCTCGTCGGCGAGCGGCGGCTCTCCCTCTACACCGTGACCTCCGCCGAGCCGGGCGACCTGGCCTGGACGCTGGACTACCTCGACGCTGGCGGCGCCACTGCGGCCCGCGAGGAGCGGGTTTCTGAGACGTACGTCTGGGCTGGTCAGACCCGAGTTTTCCGGGTCCGGCGCGGCGACCCGGTCGTGGCGGGCGCCGTACGGTTCACCGCGTTGTCCGACTGCGTGCTCACGCAGCTGGAGCTCATCGAAGACGACCTCGAGAACAGACAGGACGAGCACTGATGCACGACGACGTACACCTCACCGAAGGCCGGGTGAGCCGGGTTCTCAAGGAGCGCCTGTGGCCGGCGGTCCACACCACTGCGGCGCCCGTGAGCGTCGAGTGGCACGAGCTGCCGGGGGAGCCGATCGCTCCAGCGGAAGGGCTGGCCCTGGCGTACGAGACGGTGGAGGTCGGCACCGACTGGGGTCCCGCGTGGGGGACGACCTGGTTCCGGATCACCGGGACCGTGCCCGCGGAGTGGGCCGGCAGGCGGGTGGAACTGGTCTGCGACCTCGGCTTCGACGTCAACATGCCCGGCTTCCAGTGCGAGGGGCTGGTCTACACACCCGCCGGCGAGCCGGTCAAGAGCCTCAACCCGCGCAACCAGTGGGTGCTGGTGGCCGAGGAGGCGACCGGCGGCGAGGAGATCGAGCTCTTCCTGGAGGCCGCGGCCAACCCGGTGCTGCTCGACTACCACCCCTTCCTGCCCACCCAGGAAGGCGACATCCAGACCTCCTCGCCCAAGAGGCTCTACACGACGCGACGGATCGAGCTGGCCGTCTTCGAGAAGGACGTCTTCGAGCTCTGCCTCGACCTGGAGACGCTCCACGAGCTGCAGGTCGAGCTGCCCGAGGGGCCGCGCAAGTTCCGCATCCTGCAGGCCATCGACCACGCCCTCGACCGGGTCGACCTGCAGCGCATCGCGGAGACGGCGGCAACGGCCCGCTCGGCTCTCACTGGGGTCCTCGAGGCGACCTCGCACGACTCGGCCCATCAGATCGCCGCGATCGGCCACGCCCACATCGACTCGGCCTGGCTGTGGCCGGTGCGCGAGACGATCCGCAAGGTCGCCCGCACCACCTCCTCGATGACCGAGCTGCTCGGCGAGGACCCCGACTTCCGCTACGGGATGTCGAGCGCCCAGCAGTACGCCTGGCTCAAGGAGCACCGCCCCGAGGTCTACGCCAAGGTCAAGGCCGCGGTCGCCGAGGGGCGGTTCATCCCGCTCGGCGGCATGTGGGTCGAGTCCGACACCACGATGCCGTCGGGGGAGTCGCTGGTGCGGCAGTTCCTCTACGGCCAGCGCTTCTTCGAGTCCGAGTTCGGGATCCGCTGCCGTGGCGTCTGGCTGCCGGACTCCTTCGGCTACTCGCCGGCCCTGCCGCAGCTGATGAAGCGGGCCGGCTTCGAGTGGTTCTTCACCCAGAAGATCTCCTGGAACCAGGTCAACAAGTTCCCCCACCACACCTTCGAGTGGGAGGGCATCGACGGATCCCGCATCCTGAGCCACTTCCCGCCGATGGACACCTACAACTCCCGGCTCTCCGGCGAGGAGGTCGCCAAGGCCTCGCGCCAGTTCCGCGAGAACCGGCTCGCCACCGGGTCGATCGCCCCGGTCGGCTGGGGCGACGGTGGTGGCGGAACCACCCGCGAGATGGCCGGCAAGGCCCGCCGGCTCCGTGATCTGGAGGGGTCTGCCCAGGTGTCGTGGCGTCACCCCGACGACTTCTTCGCCGAGGCTCGTGAGGAGCTCGCCGAGCCGCCGGTGTGGGTCGGCGAGCTCTACCTCGAGCTCCACCGCGCCACCCTCACCTCCCAGCACCTCACCAAGCAGGGCAATCGGCGCTGCGAGCACCTGCTGGTCGAGGCCGAGCTGTGGTCGGCCACCGCCGCTGTACGCGGTCTCGCGGACTACCCCTACGACGAGCTGGACGCGCTGTGGCAGCAGATCCTGCTGCAACAGTTCCACGACATCCTGCCCGGCACCTCGATCGCCTGGGTCCACCGCGAGGCTGCTGCCCAATATGCCCGGGTCGCCGAGGCCGCCACGGCCCTGGTCGATCGTGCCCTCACCGCGCTCGCCGGCGAGGGCACGGTCGCCCTGCGTGCCGATGGGCGCTCGGGTGCGGTCACGGCGGCCGACCCCGTGGCGGCAGTCTCCGTGGTCGAGCAGGACGGGACGTACGTCTTGGACAACGGCATCGTCCAGGTCACCGTCTCCGCCGAGGGGCTGATCACCTCGGCGCTCGATCTGGCGACCGGGCGCGAGGCGATCCCGGCCGGGGCCGAGGCCAACCTGCTCCAGCTCCACCAGGACTTCCCGAACATGTGGGACGCCTGGGACGTGGACCGGTTCTACCGCAACCGGGTCACCGACCTGCGCGAGGTCACCTCGATCTCGGTGACGGCCGATGGGCTGGTCATCGAGCGGCCCATCTCTGCCGACTCCTCGACCACGCAGGTGCTCTCGCTCGCTCCCGGCTCGCGTGTGCTCGACATCTCGCAGAGCACCGAGTGGCACGAGACCGAGAAGTTCCTCAAGGTCGCCTTCCCGCTCGACGTCAAGGCAGAGCAGACGCTCGCCGAGACCCAGTTCGGCTACCACCGCCGCCCGACGCACACCAACACCTCCTGGGAGGCGGCGAAGTTCGAGACCTCGATGCACCGCTGGGTGCTGGCCGAGGAGCCCGGCTTCGGGGTCGCGCTGGTCAACGACTCGACGTACGGCTTCGACGTCACGCGTCCTTCGGCGATGACCACGGAGGTGCGGCTCTCGCTGCTGCGGGCGCCACGCTTCCCCGACCCGGAGACCGACCAGGGCGTGCAGACCCACCGCTACGGCCTGGTCATCGGTGCCGACGTGGTGTCCGCGACCGAGGCGGGCGCCGCGCTCAACACGCCCGCGCGCCACGTCAGCGGAGCACGGGCGGTCGAGCCGCTGGTGACCGTCTCCGGCGAGGGTCTGGTGGTCTCGAGCGTGAAGCTCGCCGCCGACCGCTCCGGCGACCTGGTCGTGCGTGTCTATGAGTCCACCGGCGCGCGTACGCAGGGGGAGCTGCGCGTCGGAGAGAGGTTCGGGCGGGTCGAAGAGATCTCGCTCGTGGAGGACCCGATCGCGGAGGTGAGCGCTGACGGCGGTGTCGTCGCGCTCAGTCTCGGTGCCTTCGAGGTCCGCACCCTGAGGTTCCACCGCAACTAAAGGAGAGATCGACCATGTCAGTTCCCCACATCTCACGCAGACGCATGCTCCTGGGTGCCGGAGCGGCCGGCCTCGCTGCCACCGGCCTCGGCGTGGCTTCGTCGGCCGGCGCGGCACGGCCGCTCGCGTCGCCGACCCTGATGACCGGTTATGTCGAGGTCAACAACTACAGCATCGGCAACGTCGCCAAGTACGAGCTCGCCGGAGGCGGCAACGTCTTCGACATCGGCCTGATCTTCGCCGCCAACATCAACTACGACGGCCAGCGGGCCTACCTCTACAACAACCCGCAGGTGCAGGCGCAGCTCGACGCCGCCGACGTGCACATCCGCCCGGCCCAGGCCAAGGGCATCAAGATCCTGCTCTCGGTGCTCGGCAACCACCAGGGCGCCGGGTTCGCCAACTTCCCCGACCGCGCCGCCGCCGAGGCGTTCGCCGACCAGCTCGCCGACGTGGTCAACCGCTACGGGCTCGACGGGATCGACTTCGACGACGAGTGGTCCAACTACGGCGCCAACGGTACCGGCCAGCCCAACGACTTCTCCTTCGTCTACCTCCTCGAGGCACTGCGCTCGCGGATTCCCGACAAGCTGATCACGCTCTACTTCATCGGCCCCACCGCCGAGCGGCTCTCCTACGGCGGGGTCAACGCCGGTGACCTGCTCGACTACGCCTGGAACCCCTACTACGGCACCTGGGGCGTCCCCGACGTCCCCGGCCTCGGCAAGCCTTCGCTGGCGCCCGCGGCCATCAACATCCAGGGCACCTCCTCCTCGACCGCCGCCAGCCTCGCCTCCCGCACCGTCTCCCAGGGCTACGGCGTCTTCAACACCTACAACCTGGGCTCTGCCGACGCGAGTGCCTACCTCTCGACCGTCACCCGCAACCTGTACGGCAAGGCGACCGTCTATACCGGCTGAGTTCCTGCAGGGGTTGGCGTGTCTTCGCTGCCGCATTCTTGGCCGCCGACCCTTTCGGGAGGGTCGAAAAGATGGCTGACTATCGGGTCGGCGGCAGGCCCTGTCGGGCGTGGGTCTGGGTTGGGTGCCGGCGTTCGTCGGCTTGGGCCGGACCTCTTCGTGTCGGCTGGCGTATCCGCGCCAATCCAGAGTCTGAATGTGGCGTCAATATGCCATCTGACCTGCGGAAATATGGTTCTCAGGGGTGCTGCGTTCTGGTAAAATCTGGGTCATGGAAGCACTCCTCGACCCGGGCGACACGGCCAGCAGTCTGCTGGATGCAGTGCGTACGTCTCGTGCGGTCGCGGAGCAGGCTGATCGGAATGTGTTGATCGCTGCCGCCAGGTTCGCGGCGCTGCATTCCGTCGACTCTGTGGAGGAGTCTGCGCGGCTGGATGGCGACACGTTCGGGGACCGGATGCTGCCCCTGGCCGGCCCCGGGGCGCCGCTGGTGTCAGAGGCTGCGGCGGTGGAGCTCGCGGCTGCGTTGGGTCGGTCGAGCCAAGCGGGCAAGAGGTTCCTCGGGGACGCGGTCGAGCTGCGCTACCGGCTCAAGCATGTCTGGGCGCGGATCCTGGACGGTTCGCTGTTGGCGTGGCGCGCCCGACGGATCGCGGACCTGACCCGGAACCTCGATGCCGAGGTCGCAGCTTGGGTGGACAAGCAGGTCGGTCCTCATGCCCACAAGATGGGCCCGGTCCAGCTGGAGCGTGCGGTCACTCAGGCGGCCGCGCTGTTCGAACCCGACCTCGCCGCTGCGATCGCCGAAGCCGACGCGGTTGAACATCGCTCGGTCACCATCACCATCAACGAGACCGTCCCGTTCGTCGGCACAGGTGCCGAACAAGGGCAAGCGGTCCTGGCGCTGGGTTATGTCGATGGGGTCCTCGACGCTGCGGACGCGCTGGATCTGGAGCAGGCCATTGCCGCGATCGCGCACGGTCTCCTCGGCCAGGACGGCTACGCCGATGCAAGCCTGGACGTACGGCGGGCCGCGGCGCTCGGGGTGTTGGGGCGGACCTACAACTCAGGTTCCCTCGACGGCGTCCCCGGAGCTGCTCGGGTCGTCGAGCTGGTCATCCACACCGACACGCGGGAACTCGCCGGGACCGGCCTGGTGAGCCTCGGAAACACGCGTGGCCTGGTCAGCATCGAACGCCTCGAGCAGTGGGCCACGACCCCCGGCACGGTCGTCAGGCCGATCATCGTGGTCGACCTGGCCGAAGACATCGAGGCAGCCGGCTATGTCCCGACCGTCCGGCAGCGGCGTCAGGCCGCGCTGATCCACCAGAAGTGCTCCTTCCCCTTCTGCCAAGCCCGCGCCGAGCGCTGCGACCTCGACCATCGCGCCGCGTACGCCGACGGCGGTCCGACCAGCAGCCACAACCTCACCCCGCTGTGCCGACAACACCATCGGATGAAGACCCACCACGGCTGGCGCTACCACCGGATCCGACAAGGCACCTACCGATGGCGCAGCCCCACGGTTACGAGTACGTCGTCAGCCCAACCGGCACCATCGACGTCAGCAGCGACATCGACCCACCACTCACGCTCGCCGCCTGATCTGGTCGAGCGCACGGATCGCGGGATACGTGTTGATGTGGGGGAAGTCGGCCCGGTAATACTCCGACCAGTAGCTCGTCGCGCGCGCTCGTGTGAGCGCCATGAAAGCCGGGTTGGACTCAGCGAAGTGCTGGAGCCCGCGAGCCACGTTCGGATAGGTCATCGCGCCGTCAGTCAAAAACTCCTCGACGTCGATGCAGATCTCGACGACGTACTCGCCGAGCAGTTGCACGACGAAGGGCGCGCACCAGTCCATATCCGCGCTCAATGCGAGGCCGAGCGCGCGCTGTCGAGTTCGTCCGTCGTGGTGCCGGGTGTAGATGCAGCCCGCAGCCGCTCGACTCGGCGGTGTGAGGCGCTCGAGAGTGCCTGCAGGAAAGGCGTTGTAGATCCGGTTCGGAATCTCGAGATGCTCGCCGTGAAACGTGACCTCAGGCCACTCGGCGTTGTTGGTCTCTTGGATCAGGCCAGGGGACGAGAACTCGGCTGGTGGAACCAGGTCGACGGCGTGATGAGCGGCCAAAGGCGCAACCGAAGGAAAGGCACGGAGCATCTGGGATCGCAGCTGTTCCACTCGATCTAGTTCCGCCCGGTCGATCACGCGGCCATTCTCTACCCGGTCGGGACCGCGGAGACCTGGCGCCTGGGAGTATCGTTCGCCCACGAACCGCGGCGGCCGGTCGTGAGGGAGAAGAGGCGGCTTAGATGGGTGTCACGAGCGAGAGCGGGCGGATTGTCGCGGGCGGCCGGAAGGGCAACTACGTACGTCTGGCCGAAGGACCGCAGGAGCGCCACATCTCGCGCACCGATCTGGCGCGGAGGCCCGAGGATCTGGGTGACCCGGTGCTGACGGTCGCGCACCTGTCCGACATGCACATCTGCGACCACCAGTCGCCGGCTCGGGTCGAGGTCCTGGACCGGCTCATGGACCCCGACACCGCGACCCGTGAGCTGATCGACGAGATCGGGACGTACCGGGCCCAGGAGCTGCTGACCGCCCAGGTCGGCGCGGCGATGGTCGAGGCGGTCAACGAGATCACCGAGGGTCCCATCGGCGGTGGCCCGCTCGACCTGGCGATCGCGACCGGCGACAACACCGACAACGGGCAGTACAACGAGCTCGACTGGTATCTGACCCTGCTCGACGGCGGCCGGCTGACCCCCGACTCCGGCGACATGCTGCACTACGAAGGCGTCGCCACTCTGCCGGACAAGCGCTTCTGGCACCCCCAGGGCGAGACGTACGACATGCGCCGGGGCGACCACGGCTTCCCGCTCGTCCCCGGATTGCTGAAGGCTGTGCGCCGCGCAATCGACTCACCCGGGCTGGAGGTGCCCTGGCTGGCCGTCAACGGCAACCACGACGGGCTGCTGCAGGGCACCGTGCCTGACAGCTCCGCCATCGGCGAGATCGCGGTCGGCGACCTGAAGGCGATCGCCATGCCCGAGCACTGGACCGATGAGGCCAAGGCGAAGCTCATCGCCGGGCTGATCTCCGGTGACCCGGTGGCGCTCGGGATGCTGGCCGAGCTCGAGCCGTACGAGGTGACCCCCGACCGGCGTCGCCGGCAGACGACGCTGCAGGAGTTCGTCGACTCCCACGTGCACGACGAGGCGAAGCCCCCGGGCCACGGCTTCAAGGCAGGCGGCAAGCCCTACTACCGCTACGACGTCAACGACGAGGTCACCTTCGTCGTCCTCGACACGGTCAACCCGGCCGGCGGCTTCCAGGGATCGATCGACGCCGAGCAGCTGGAGTGGCTCGACGCCGTGCTCGCCTCCACGGATTACGACGAGCGGCTCGCGGTGATCGCCAGCCACCACGACGTGGCCTCGCTGGTCAACGACATGAGCGGCGCCGGCGGCAACCGCCGGGTGCTCAGCGACGAGATCGAGCAGACCGTCTCACGCCATGAGAGCGCTGTGCTCTGGCTCAACGGGCACACGCATCGTACGTCGGTGAGGCCTCGCGGCTCGTGGTGGGAGGTCACCGCTCCGTCCCTGATCGACTGGCCGCAGCAGGGCCGGATCGTCGAGCTCATCTCCGACGGGGACGTGCTCACGATCGCGACCACGATGCTCGACCACGCCGGTCCCGCCCGCTGGAGCGGCTCGATCGAGGAGGTCGGCCACCTCGCCTCACTGTCTCGTGAGCTGTCCGCCAACGACTGGCAGGGACCGAAGGTGCGCCTCGCCGAGCACCCGTCGGCAGGGACGGCGCAGGATCGCAACGTACTGCTCCATCTGCTCGATCCGAGGGCCTGAAAGGCCTCCGACACGCCGTTATCTAGCGAATGACAGGCGGGTGGGGTTGCGTGGACCAGCGTTCTCCGCTGGACTACCACCAACCAAGTTCATGCAAGCGGCGTGGACATCAAGCCTTTGGAGGAAAGACACGTGAGCTCGACCGCAGCCACAGGGCCTGCGGACCGGCTGGGCCTCAAGTCCGGCATGGTCATCCAGGAACTGGGCTGGGACAACGATACTGATGACGAGCTGCGGGTCGCCATCGAAGATTCCGTCGACGCGGACCTGGTCGACAGCGACTACGGCAACGTGGTGGACGCCGTGCTGCTGTGGTGGCGAGATGACGACGGTGACCTCGTCGACGGTCTCGTCGATGCGCTGACCGACCTCGTCGGGGGTGGGGTCATCTGGTTGCTGACGCCGAAGGTTGGTCGCCCTGGTGCGGTCGACCCGGCCGACATCGCCGAGGCCGCGCCGATCGCCGGACTGTCCCAGACCACCACCGCATCTGTGAGCAAGGACTGGGCCGCGACGCGTCTGCTGGCGCCGAAGACTCCTGTCTGATGGCCGCGACTCTCGGGATCGCTGGACACCCGCAGGAGACCTAGCGTGGGCGTGGCTAGACTCCCAACGGTGTTCTCGACTACGGCTGCCAAGGCACGCACCGCCGGATCCGCGGCGAAGATCCTGGCCGGCTCCGGCATCGTCCGGCCGGTCAACCCTCTCGGGCTCGCGCGGACCGGTCTGGCGCTGGCGCGCTGGGGCACCGGGCCGGCCGGAGGTTTCATCGGCCTCGCCCACCGCTACCCGCGGCGCACCGCGCTCATCGACGAGCTGGGGTCGCTGACGTACGCCGACCTCGACCGCCGCTCCAACGCGATCGCCCGGGCCCTGGCGGCCCGGGGGGTCGGTGAGGGCGACGGGGTCGCGATCATGTGCCGCAACCACCGCGGGTTCGTCGACGCCACCTTGGCGGTCGCGAAGCTGGGCGCCGACGCGCTCTACCTCAACACCGCCTTCGCCGGTCCGCAGCTGGTCGGGGTGCTGGAGCGGGACAAGCCCGCCCTGATCATCCACGACGAGGAGTTCACCGGGCTGCTGTCCTCGACGACCTCGGCCGCGAGGCTGGTCGCGTGGGTCGACTCCTCGGATCCTGGCGAGACGCTCGAGTCGTTGGTCTCCGGAGACGCCCGGCCGGTGCAGCCGCCGAAGCGGCACGGGCGGATCGTGATCCTCACCTCCGGCACGACGGGAGCGCCCAAGTCGGCGCCGCGTCAGGAGGCCGGGGTCGACGCGGCGATCGCGCTGATGTCGCGGATGCCGATGAAGGACGGCTGGCGCTGCTTCATCGCCGCGCCGCTCTTCCACACCTGGGGGATCGCCCACCTGCTCTTCGCCGAGCTGCTCGGCACCACGATGATCCTGCGCCGCCGGTTCGACCCGGAGGATGCGCTGGCGACCCTCGCGGAGACCCGAGCCGACTCGTTCGTGGTCATCCCGGTCATGATGCAGCGGATCCTGTCGCTGCCGGAGGAGACGCTGGCTGCGTACGACCTGGAGGGGATCGCCTCCCGGCTGAAGGCCGTCGCGTCCTCCGGCTCGGCGCTGCCCGGCGATCTCGCGCTGGAGTGGATGGACCGGTTCGGCGACAGCCTCTACAACATCTACGGCTCGACCGAGGTCTCCTACGCCTCGATCGCCGACCCCGTCGACCTGCGGGAGGCGCCGACGTCGGCCGGCAAGATTCCATGGGGCACACAGATGAAGATCCTCGATGGCGACGGCGTCCCGGTGCCCGATGGTGAGGCCGGCCGGATCTTCGTCGGCAACGGGCTCCTCTTCGAGGGCTACACCAGCGGCGGCGGCAAGGAGGTCGTCGACGGCCTGATGGCGACCGGCGACGTCGGGCGGTTCGGGCCCGACGGCCGGCTCTACGTCGAGGGCCGCGACGACGACATGATCGTCTCCGGCGGCGAGAACGTCTTCCCGCAGGAGGTCGAGGACTGCCTCATCCGCCACCCGCTCGTCGCCGACGCTGCCTGTGTCGGGGTCGACGACGCCGACTTCGGCAAGCGGCTGCGCGGGTTCGTGGTCCTGGCTCCTGGCGCCGAGGGCGACGTCGATGCGGCGTTGAAGGACTGGGTCAAGGAGAATCTGGCTCGCTTCAAGGTGCCGCGCGAGATCGTCGTGACCGACGCTCTGCCGCGCAACGCGACCGGCAAGGTGCTTCGGCGCGAGCTGGCCAACTGGGACATCGAGGCGGCGGGATCGAACGGCGAGAGGGCGGCAGGGCAGTGAGTGGACTTGAGATCGGTGGTCCGGCTCCGGACTTCACGTTGCGCGACCAGTTCGGTGCCGACGTCACCCTCTCGGACTTCCACGGCAAGAAGGCGGTGGCGATCTTCTTCTTCCCTTTCGCCTTCTCCGGCGTGTGCACAGGTGAGATGAGCGGCCTGCGTGACCGGCTCGACGAATTCGTCACCTTCGACACCGAGGTCCTGGCGATCTCGTGCGACCCGGTCTACGCGATTCGGCAGTTCGCCGACACCGACCGGCTCAACTTCCCGGTGCTCTCCGACTTCTGGCCCCACGGCGAGGTCACCAAGGCCTACGACGTCTTCAACGAGCGCACCGGCGCCCCGCTCCGCTCCTCCTACATCATCGACAAGTCGGGCATGGTGCGGTGGGCCGTGCACAACGACAACGCCGACGGCCGCGACCTCGACAAGCACCTCCGGCAGCTCCACGCGGCGGTGTGACGAAGTAGTTTACGGGTCATCAAAGGTCCGTTAACAGGCTGGTTACATCGCTTTTCCTATGCCCTGGGTGGGATCTAACCTTGAGTTGTTGAGCCGCTGATGACCCGAGACGTCAGCGGCTCAACTTCCATTTACGGCCCGGTTCGTCGGGCCCGCCCCTGATCGCGTACTCTTGGGGCGCTTCGGACGCATAGCTCAGTTGGTAGAGCGCCTCCCTTACAAGGAGGATGTCGGGGGTTCGAGTCCCTCTGCGTCCACCACCTTGTTTCGCCAGGTCAGGACCCTGTTTCGTCATCGCCCTGATCCTCTCCGGTCTCCTCATCGGGCTCAGATGCCCCAGGATGCCCCCGAGTCGCTTGGCCGAGTCCCAGAGGTTGTAGGACACGGTTGGCGACCTCCCGGCTGTGTGCGGTCCGTGCAACCATGCCTGCTGTGCCTCGACCTCTTGCCGCTCGCGAGCGTGCCATCCTGGATCTGCTTTTGTCCGTCGACTTCCCTGGTGTTGACGTGCTGAGGAAGCAGGCGCTGTCTGCGAGCGCTGAGGGCGAGCACACGGTCGTCGGTTTGGTCATCGACGAAAGCCTGCCTAGAGCTCAGGTGGTCGGCCGGACGCCAGTGCAGGCGGTGGTCGACGGTGATGGATACGACGGTGGTGTCCTCCTGTTCGTGGACGACGGCCGGCTGTCAGTGCTGGAGTACTGGTGGGTGACAGAAGAAGCGCCAGACGTCTTCCCGCCGATCTCGGCTGTAGGGCGACCCGTCGTCGCCTCCGTATGAGTCGAGAGCCCATCCGTTGGAGCGCGAGACTGCGGCGTCGTGAGAGCGCAGTCGTCCGCATCTGTGCTGTCGTCTGACCCGTCAGGTGATGACCCGACAGATCTCCGACACGTGATCCGCGACAGGTAGCCACGCACTCCACGTGGTTTGAGTGGATACCGCCTGGAGTCCGCGGACGCCGCCAAATCCGATGGCGTGGGCGCGGTGAATCAGCCAGTCTGGACGCGTGGCCACCAATCCAGAGGACGTCCCATCGCCAGCGCTGGTCGGTGCTTGGGAAGCCCTCGGGACGCTACGGACAGAGCTCGTTCCGATGTGGGCGGCGTACTGGCTGGCGCAAGGCCAGGACGGAGAAGGGATCGTCGCGCTCGCTTCTCTGGACTCCAGTGACATTCGAGAGGTGCATGACCTCCTCCTGGACGCCCTGGCTGATGCGGGCGTCGAACCCATCAGCAAGGCCGGCGCGGCGGCGCGCCTTGCGTTCGACCACATTGCACGCCTGCACCTCGACGGCAAGGCAGGCTGGCGATGGGTTCTTACAGCAGTTACCGGTGTGTTCGAGCAGAACGACTACGGGCGCGAGTTCCGTAACGAACCGCTCGGTGCGCTCTACGGCCTCGAGGACGAGGTGGCGGGTGGGTGGGGTCGGCGCCTGGCGGAGATCGAGGTTGAAGTTCATGACGCGTGCGAGCGTCAGGTCCAGCTCATAAAGTGACTTCACCGACCTCTGGACAACTGATCTGCGACGCCCCTAACCACTCCGCGAGGAACCACCCTGCGGATCGTTCCTCCGTGCCAAACTGTGCATATGGGCTGGTGGCGCGTCGTGAGGACCGAAAACGGTCGCAGGGTCGCACCACGATGGGTGACTCGTAGTCACCTCCCCGACTTTCTGCCGGTCTTGCTTTGGCGGCGAGGCCTGGTTCTGTTGGGCGGCCGACTCCACTTCTGCGTGGGCAATCTCGAGTCCGCGCACCGCACCATCGAATGGAAGTCCACCGATTGGCTCGTCGGCTACCGCACGTACGTGGGACCGCACCGTGAGCGGGAGACGAACCAATTCGACGATCCAGACTCGTGCGTCGACGAGTAGTCGAGCAGGACGCGCCCGCAAATGCCGCGCAGAGAGCGGTCCAAGGGCGGCAGATCAGGTGACGGAGGCCTGTCGCGCCATCGCCAGACGGATCCCAGACTCATCCGACCGGTTTCGTGAGAACTTTCTCTGCTGACTCAAGGCGGCCTCCGGCCGCGAGCGCGGCCTCCGGGGGCGTGCGGCCTGGCGGCCGGTCCCCCTACGTGCCGCGCAAATGAAGAAGAGCGCCCAGTCCGTAGACCAAGCGCTCACTCTCCAGCCGGACCAGCTGCCCGACACGATCATCCGTTACCGCAACCTCGACCTCACCGAGCCGCTACCGTTCCGCCCATGAACGAGACATCGCCATTGTTGCCACCCGTGGCCGAATGGCTGCTCGGCCTCGTCGTCGCAGCCACCCTCCTTGCTGGCCTGGCGGTCGCACTCGTCCTGATCCTGGTTCTCATCCGCCACCAGCTCCGACGAGTCAAGTAGGCGAGCGCACCTCCATCCCAGGCCAGTTCTTCGGCTGATGACGAGGGCGGGGGCAGCCGTAGCGGCGTACGCTCTCCAGCCCTCGACGAGTCGAACCGGGGTAGCGTCTTGTACGTCAGGGGCAAGCCCCCGAACCCCCGCCGAGGGGGCCAGGTGCCGGAATGGGTGACGCTCCGCCCCCGCGATACGGACTCCAGCGATGCCCCCGTGGTGTCCCCAGAGCACTCGAAACGGCCCCGATAGGCCATGAACATCCATGACGAAAAGTCAGTGGGTGTAAGGGTGGGGGAGAAGGGCACCGCTTCCGGCATCTGACTTACAAGGAGGATGTCGGGGGTTCGAGTCCCTCTGCGTCCACCACGGCTCTTTCTGAATCTGGACCCTGCCTCTGGGGCAGGAGCGTGCGGGCGGCGGCGAACGCGATGAGGGTGATCGCGATGACCATGCTCGCGGTGCCGGTCCAGCCGGCCGCGAAGGCGAGGCCGCCGAGCCAACCGAAGAGGCTGGAGCCCGCGACCCGCACGGTGCCGCGGGCTGCGTCGAGGTGCCGTTGACGAACCCCGAGGCGGTGCGGCACATCGGTGCCTGCTGGCTCGACCGCCGTCCGTCGACCCTCGCCGCCGCCTTCCAGGATCTGCTGCGCCGCCGGGGTCGGCGACTGACCGAGATCGGTCTGCGGCCCCTGGGTGGCTGATCAGGAGTAGGTCGACGAGGTCTCCACGAGCACGTCGTGCAGGGCGAGCTCGGCCGCGCTCCGGACTCGGCCTGTCCGGTGTGCGACGAGCACGCGGCGAGGCGGTGCGGAGTCGCCCAGGGAGATGACCCGTACGTCGGGATGCTGGTTGACGGTTGCCGTTCTGGGGGCGAGCGCGATGCCCAGTCCGACGCTGACCATGGCCTGGGCCTCCTGGTAGTCGTTGGCCTGGAAGGCGATGGCCGGCGTGAACCCGGCTGCGACGGCGCTCCGCTGCAGCACCTCGACCACCGGGTGTCCACCCGCGCGGATGATCCAGGGCTCGTCGGCGAGCTCGGCCATCCGGACCGTACGCCGCCGGGCGAGGCGGTGGGTGGCGCCGACGAGGAGCACGGTGGGGTCGGTGAAGAGCTCGGTCAGCACCAGCTCGTCGTTGTCGACCCGCTCCCATGCGTAGTCCCACAGCAGCGACATGGCGACCTTGCCCTCCTCGAGCATCCGCACGAGATCGTCCTCGCGGCCGCTGTGGATGGTCAGCGCGATGTTGGGGTAGAGCTCGCGGTATCGGCGGACGGCCAGGGGCAGGAACGAGCTGCCGATGGTGGGGAAGGTTCCCAGGGTGACGCTGCCGCGGCGTACGCCGGCGATGTCGGCGAGGTCCGACTCGGCGGCAGCCAGCTGGCGCAGGACCTTGCGTGCATGTGTGGCGAGCACGAGGCCGGCGTCCGTCGGCGTCATGCCCCGGGCATGGCGGTCGAGGAGCGGCTGCCCGGCCTCGCGCTCGAGCCTCAGCAGCTGCTGCGAGATCGCCGACGGTGTGTAGCCCAGCGCGGCGGCCGCGCTGGTCACTGACCCTTCCTCCACGATCGCCAACAGGATCTGGAGCCGTTTGATGTCGAGCACGGCCCCAGTCTGCATGAAGTCGTGCTACATGGCCATGAAGGGGCGTGCAGCAGTGCTTCAGGAGCCCGTCATCCGGAGATCGAAGCGGACGCGTCCATTGAGCGTGCAGTTCTGCTTCATGGTCGTGTTCAGATTCGTGATTGTGCTACACGTCACCCGGCTCCAGTCTGAGTGCGTCCGGAACGCCCGGACGACTCGGCCCAGGAGGCAATATGCGCGAGATCGCCGCGACTTGGATGCGGGGTGGCACCAGCAAGTGCTGGGTCTTCCGTCGCGACGACCTGCAGGTCCCGGACTTGTCCGTCGACGAGGTGCTGCTGCGGATCTACGGCAGCCCTGACCATCGCCAGGTCGATGGCGTCGGTGGCGGTACGTCCACCACGAGCAAGGCGGTCATCCTCGCGCCCTCGGCGACGTCCGGGGTGGATGTGGAGTACACGTTCGCCCAGGTCGGCATCGAGGAGGCCAAGGTCGACTGGGGGAGCAACTGTGGCAACTGCTCGGCGGTGGTCGCGTCGTTCGCGATTCGCGAAGGATGGGTGCGGACCGAGGCGCCGGAGACGGCTGTCCGGGTCCTCAACACCAACACCGACCAGCTCATCGTTCAGCGCGTGCCCACTCCTGGGGGCGTGCTCGACGAGGCTGCGTCCGAGTCCATCCCGGGCGTTCCCTTCCTGGGTGCGCCGGTGCGGATGGGTTTCGTCGACCCGGCGGGCCGGAGCACCGGACGCCTCTTTCCGACCGGCCGCCAGCGCGACGTCCTGTCGGACGCCGTGGGTGGCGTGACGGTCACGCTCGTCGACGCGGGTGCTCCGGTCGTCGCGGCCCGCGCCGCGGACTTCGGGGTGCGGGGCAACGAGGACATCGCTGACCTCGACCGCGTCCCCGGTCTGCTCGACCGCCTCGACGCGGTCCGTCGTGAGGCCGGCGTCCTGATGGGGCTCGCGGAGAGCCCGGAGGCTGTTGCTCGGGCCGTACCGAAGCTCGCGCTCGTCTCCGCTCCCGATCCGGCGAGCGAGGAGGGCACCGCCCTGACCGTGCGCATGCTGTCGATGGGGCGCTTCCATCCGGCAGTGCCGGTGACCGGATCGGTCGCGCTGACCCTGGCCGCCGATGCCCCGGGGACGATCGTCAACGACCTCGTCGTCTCGGACCGGCCCGCCACGGGTCTGCGGCTCGGCACCCCGGCGGGACCGGTCAGCACTTTCGTGGAGCAGCACGACGGGGTCCCTGTCGTCGGTGTCGTACGCACCTACCGCCGTCTCGCCCAAGGGTCCGTGGTGTTGCCGGAGCCTCCGCTCCTGCCCTCGGTCTCGGCTTAACCGTTCGCCCCCTTGACACGGGACATCCGTGTGGGGCTCGCTTCATTTGGAGGAACTCATGACCCAGCACCTCGACGAAGAGGACCTGACGACGAAAGCGAAAGAGGACGTCGGTCCTTCCCAGGATCCGCCGGAACGGCCCGCGCCGTCCCCGCGGCTCGCCGGCGCTGTCCTCGCCGGCTTCACCGCGTTGGCGGTGGGCGTCTCCGTCCTGGGTGGGGACTTCCTGAACCCGGCCGCCTCGACGGCCGACGGCGACTACTCGGGTGAGACCGTCGAGATGATGATCCCGCTGGCCGAGGGTGGTGGCACGGACACCTGGGCCCGGTTCGTCGGAGCCGAGCTGACCGAGGCGGTGCCCGGCTCCCCGGGCCTGGCTCCGGTCAACGACGACGGTGGCGAGGGAATCCTCGGCACCAACCACTTCATGACCTCGGCGAAGACCGACGGCACCGAGGTGCTGGTCAGCACCGCCTCGACAGTGGTGCCCTACCTCCTCGACATGCCGGCGGTGCGCTACGACTTCAACAAGCTGCGGCCGATCCTGGCCAACGGCACCGGCGCGGTGGTCTACGCCCGCACCGGAGCCGGGGTGGACGGCATCGAGGACCTGGTCGACCGGGACAAGCCGCTCATCTTCGGTGGCATCGCGGCCACCAGCCTCGACCTCACCACCATGCTGGCCTTCGACCTGCTCTCCGCCGACATCGACTCGACCTTCGGCTTCGAGGGTCGCGGGCCGGTCAACCTCGCGCTCCAGCGCGGAGAGGTCGACATCGACTACCAGACGACCTCGTCGTACGAGCCCGCGGTCGAGCCGCTGGTCGAGGACGGCACCGCGGTGCCGCTCTTCTCGCTCGGGCAGGTCGACGAGGACGGCGAGATCGTGCGCGATCCCAACTTCCCGGATCTGCCGACCGTCGTCGAGGCGTACGAGGAGCTCCATGGCAAGCAGCCGGATCCCGAGGCGCTGGAGACCTACCGCGCCATCCTGGCGCTGACCTACACCTACCAGAAGGCGCTCTGGGTGCCCGAGGACACACCGGACGAGGCGGTCGAGCTGCTGCGCTCGACGGCCGACGACATGGGCGCCGATCCCGCGTTCCAGAAGTCCGCCGCCGAGGTGCTCGGTGGCTATCCGCTCGACGCCTCACCCGACCTCGCCGACCGGATCGGCGAGGCGTACCAGGTGGACGAGAGCGTCCGCCAGGACGTCCTCGAGCTGCTCGAGACCGACTACGACATCACGATCGACTGAGGGCAGACACATGACTGACGCAGCCTTCTCTGCCCTGGCCTCCCTGGCCGATCCCTCGCTCCTCATGATGCTCGCCGTCGGCGTGGTGGCCGGTCTGGTCATCGGCCTGATCCCGGGGCTCGGCGGCACCGGCGCGGTGGCGATCCTCCTCCCGGTCACGTTCGGCATGGAACCCGAACCCGCACTCGCGATGCTCATCGGAGCACTGGCGGTGGTGCACACCTCGGACACGGTCGCCGCGGTCCTGCTCGGCGCGCCCGGCTCCGCCTCGGCGAGCGTGACGATGCTCGACGGCTACTCGATGGCGCGACAAGGACAGGCCAAACGCGCCCTGTCGCTCGCCTTCCTCTCCTCGATGGCCGGCGGCCTGATCGGAGCGGTCGGGCTCACGCTCGCGATTCCGCTGGCCCGGCCCCTGGTGCTGTCCTTCGGCAGCCCGGAGCTCTTCATGCTGACCATCCTCGGGGTCTCGCTCGCCGCCGTGCTCTCGCGCGGCAACGTCGTCAAGGGCCTGACCGCCGGCCTGCTCGGACTCCTGCTCGGTCTCGTCGGCACCTCGCCCACGACCGCCGAGGAGCGGTTCTCCTTCGGGTCGCTGTTCCTCAGCGACGGCATCTCCCTGGTCGCGGTCGCGCTGGGTGTGTTCGGGCTCGCCGAGATCGCCAGCCGGGTGGGTCAGCGACGAGTCACCGAGAAGCCGGTGGAGCTCACCGGCGGCTGGGGATCCGGCATCCGCGAGTGGCTGACCCACTGGACCCATGTCATCCGAGGTGCGCTGATCGGCATCTGGGCCGGCGTGCTGCCCGGCGTCGGTGCCACCGCCGGCACCTGGCTCGCCTACGGACAGGCCGTCGCCACGGCCAAGGACAAGCGCAAGTTCGGCAAGGGCGACCCCCGCGGCATCGTCGGACCGGAGAGCGCCAACAACTCCGTCGAGGCCGGCGACCTGATCCCGACCTTCCTCTTCGGCATCCCCGGCGGCGTACCGTCGGCGATGCTGCTCGGGATGCTGCTGACGTACGGCATCCAGCCAGGGCCGGCGATCGTCACCGACCATCTCGACCTCATGTATCTGATCGTGTGGGCGTTCGCGATCGCCTCGGTCGCCGGAGCGTTCCTCTGCTTCCTGGCCACCGGCTCGCTCGCCAAGCTCACCAAGGTGCCTTTCGCGGTGCTCGGGCCCGGCCTTCTCGTGGTGATGCTCCTGGGTGCGTTCCAGGAGGGTGGCCAGATCGGCGACCTGTGGGTGATGGTCGCGCTCGGCGTGGTCGGCTTCTTCCTCAAAGCCACCGGGATGCCCCGGGCTCCGTTCCTGATCGGCTTCGTCCTGGCCATCCCGATGGAGCGCTACTACTACCTGACCGCCAGCCTGTACGACGGTGCCTCCTGGGTCGCGCGACCCGGCGTGCTCGTCTTCGCCGCGCTGCTGATCGTGCCGCTGGCGTGGTCCCTGATCAAGAGGGTTCGGCGAGCCTCGGGGGCTGCCGACGACGGCCACCGGGACGAGCACGAGAGCGATGACAAGGACGGCGACGAGCTCGAGGGCTCGCTGGCCCGTACGCCCTGGTCCCTCGCTGTCGCCATCGTCGCGGTGCTGGTCTTCGCCGGCGCGCTGTGGGTGAGTGGGTCGTTCTCCGCAGAGGCCGCGCTG
This sequence comes from Nocardioides sp. YIM B13467, assembly GCF_042788075.1. Classification (NCBI taxonomy): domain Bacteria; kingdom Bacillati; phylum Actinomycetota; class Actinomycetes; order Propionibacteriales; family Nocardioidaceae; genus Nocardioides; species Nocardioides sp. YIM B13467. The sequence continues at coordinate 1,867,286 of NZ_JBHZPJ010000046.1, read as the reverse complement.
ATGCCGCGACTCGTAGCCATCGGCGGCCTGGTTGCGGCGCTCATCCTGACCTGGCAGGAGCTGCGCGCGAGGCGGCAGGTCGCTCGGCGCGACACGGTCGATGACAGCCTCGAGCCGACGGGTGGGTCTGGTGCCACGATGGTCGCCACCCGTGTGGACCACGCGGTCGACGCCCGGGCCCTGGCTCGGCGCCACGACCTGGTGATCGCCATGCGCACCTTTGTCGCGATGGCCGCGTTCCTGGTCCTCGTCATGCTCGGCGGCTACCTCGCGGCGACCCTGGTGTTCACCCCGGTGTTCCTGCTGTACGCAGCCCGCACCCGGCCACGTACGGCGATCATCTACACCCTCGTCCTGGGCGCCGTGCTGCTGGCCCTGCCGTCGCTGCTGCCGGTCGACCTGCCCATGGGCCTGCTGCAGTGACCCTGCCAGCCTCGCGCCCGTCCACGAACCACCGAAAGGAAAGCCGATGACCATCGTCGTCGCCTACGCCGACACCCCGCCCGGACACGCCGCCGTCACGGCCGCGGTCGCCGAGTCCCGAGAGGGAGAGACCGTGGTCATCGTGCCCGCCGTGCGCGGCGAGCGGGTCCCCGATCCCGAGGAGCTCGAGGGTCGGTGGCCGGAGCTCGCCGGCCGGGTCGAGGTCGAGCGCGGAGACCTGGGTGATCCCAGCGACACCGTCATCCAGGTCTCCCAGCGGCTCGACGCGCGCCTGGTCGTCCTGGGCCTGCGCGCGCGGACGCCGGTCGGCAAGCTGGTCTTCGGCAGCACAGCTCAGCGGATCCTGCTCGACGCCACCTGCCCGGTGCTCGCGGTCAAGCCTTCCGTGGCCGGTCCCTGACCGCTCCGGCCCCGCCGGCATCAGCCAAATGGATGATTCCTGGTTCAGTCCTGCTCGCGATGATCTGAGACGGCGCCGCTGGTGGAGTTGTCGGCATGGCAGATTCTCTGGTTCGTACGCGGTCGGGTGCTCGTCCGCATCTCGCAGACAGGTTGACCTCCCGCCGTGGGGCCTGGGTGGCGCTCGGTCTCGCGGTGGTCGTGATGGGGGTGCTCTTCGGGGCCTTCGCCGGCGCGGAGGCCCCGGCGCGGACCGGGCAGGCGCCGGCGGGGTCGGAGTCGACGCGGGTGAGCGCGCTGCTGGAGGAGTTCCCAGGTGCGGATCGTGAGTCCGTGCTCGTCGTCGCCTCCCGGGAGGACGAGGGCGCTCTCTCCAGTGGTGATCTCGACGGCCTCGAGCGGCTCGGCGTCCAGGTCGGTGCGCAGGCCGCGCCCGGCTCCGCCGGTCCGATGCTCAGCGAGGACGGGAAGGCCGCGGCTCTCGCCGTGCCGATCACGGTCGGCGCCGACAACGCGGAGACGTCCGGGGTGGTCAAGGCGCTGCGTACCGATGTCGCGGCGGAGGCTCCCGATGGGCTCACCCTGCAAGTGACGGGCGGGCCGGCGTTCGGGGCCGATGCGGCGGCCGCGTTCGACGGCGCCGACTTCACGCTGCTGCTGGTGACGGTCCTGATCGTGGCCGTGCTGCTGATCATCACCTACCGCTCGCCGGTGCTGTGGCTGATCCCGCTGGTCGTGGTCGCCCTCGCCGACGCGCTCGCCGGGCGGGTCACCGCGGCGGCAGGAGCGCTGTGGGACTTCGGATTCGACGCCGGCGTGGTCAGCGTCCTCGTCTTCGGGGCCGGGACCAACTACGCGCTGCTGCTGATCTCGCGATACCGGGAGGAGCTTCAGCGGACCGAGGACGACCGGCTGGCGCTGAGCACGGCCTGGCGGAGGACTGCGCTCGCGATCCTCGCCTCCAACCTGACGGTGGTGCTCGCCCTGCTGACGCTGGTCCTGGCCACCATCCCGATGACCCGCGGACTGGGTGTCCCGGCGGCGATCGGTCTGCTGATCGCGCTCGTCGCGGTGCTGTTCGTGCTGCCGCCGGCCCTGGCTGTGTGCGGGCGGCGACTGTTCTGGCCGTTCGTGCCTCGTCCGGGTGAATCACGTGAGCAGGGCCGGACGTGGCGCGCGGTCGCGTCACGGGTGGTGAAGCGTCCGGTGGCGAGCCTGCTGGGTGGGCTCGTGCTGCTCGCGGTGATGGCCTCCGGCCTCTCCGGTACGTCGGTCGGGCTCGACCAGATCGAGAAGTTCCGGGTGCAGTCCGAGTCGGCCGCCGGTCTGGAGACGCTCTCGTCGCACTTCCCGCCCGGTGAGGCCCAGCCGGTCTACATCGTGACCGACAGCGCGGCCGCCGCCGAGGTGGCCTCGGCCGCGGGTGACGTGGAGGGCGTGGTGCGCGCTCAGCCGGCCGGAGTCACCGACGACGGGTCGTTGACGAAGATCATGGTGACCAGCGACTACTCGCCAGGCACCGAGCGGAGTCTCGACCAGATCACCGACCTGCGGGAGGCGGTCCGCCCGATCGAGGGCGCGGATGCTCTCGTGGGCGGTGCGGTCGCGACCGAGCTGGACGCCGCCGAGGGGAGCGAGCGGGACCTGTTGGTGATCGCGCCGCTGGTGCTCGCGGTGAGCTTCCTCGTGCTCCTGGTCCTGCTGCGTTCGCTGATCGCGCCCGGTCTGCTGCTCCTGGTGAACCTCGCCAGCGCGGTCGCCGCGATCGGCGCCGGGGCCTGGCTGAGCCGGATCCTGTTCGATCAGCAGGCGCTCGACCAGCAGGTGCCGATCCTGGCGTTCCTGTTCCTGGTGGCGCTGGGGATCGACTACACGATCTTCCTCGTCCACCGGGCGCGCGCGGACGCGGCGCGGCTCGGGACCCGGGTGGGCGTGGTCGAGGCGGTCGCCCACACCGGCGGTGTGATCACCAGCGCCGGCATCGTCCTGGCCGGGGTCTTCGCCGCTCTCGGTGTGCTGCCGCTGGTCACTCTCGGACAGCTGGGCCTGATCGTCGGTGTGGGCGTGCTCGTGGACACCCTGGTGGTGCGTACGGTGATCGTGCCGGCGATCTTCGCCCTGGTGGGCGACCGCATCTGGTGGCCGGGACGACTGCAGAGGGCCGGGGGAGAATCGAGCACATGAGTGTCGTACACGCGCCGTTGAGGCAGCTCGGCGTCTCGCATCAGGCCCCGGCCGCCTCGACGGTGCGGGCGATGGAGATCGGGCAGCACGTCATCGCCGTCGTGCTGACGGCGATCGGCGTCAGCAGGGCGATCGGCGACGGGGTGCCGCTTCCGGCCGCGGTCGTCTCGGGGCTCGCGATCCTCGGGTGGCACACCGCCGGCACGATCCTGCCGGTCAGGACGGACTCGCGGCGGCTCCCGGTGTGGTGGCTGCTCGGCTTCGCGGTGATCTGGGTCGCCGCGGTCGCGGTCTCGGACGAGTTCGTCTGGCTCGCGTTCCTGCTGTGGCTGCTCGCCGGCCACCTGCTGCCGCTGCGCTGGGGGCTGGTCTTCTCTGCGGCGATCCTCGTGGTGGTGGTCGTCGCCCCGATCCTGCACCGCGGTACGACCAGCTACGCGGACGTCTTCGGACCGCTCATCGGCGGCATCTTCGCGTTCGGCATCTCCCGCGGCTACCTGCAGCTCCTCCGCGACGCCGCCGAGCGCGAACGGCTGGTCACCTCGCTGCGGATAGCCCAGCAGGAGATGGCCGAGCTGCAGCACGAGCTCCTGCTCGCCCAGCGGCACTCCGGAGCGATCGCCGAACGCACCCGGATCTCCCGGGACATCCACGACACCATCGCGCAGGCGCTCTCCTCGATCCGGCTTCTCACCCACGCCGGAGGCAACCGCACCACGGACCCGGAGTCGTCGCGCACCTTCGCGCAGGTCGAGGCGCTGGCGGGCGACAGCCTCGCGGACGTACGCCGGATCGTCGAGGCCCTGGCGCCGGCCGAGCTCGAGGACGCCGCCCTCGCCTCGGCGCTTCGGCGCATGCTCGACCGCACGCACGAGGAGGCCGGGCTGCACGTCGAGCTCCATGTCGACGACACGCTCCCGCTGCTGCGGACCGAGGTCGAGGTCGCGCTGCTCCGCACCGCTCAGTCGGCCCTCTCCAACGTACGTCTCCATGCCGGGGCGACCCGGGTCGTGGTCACGTTGATCGATGACGGTGACTCGGTGCGCCTGGACATCAGCGACGATGGCGGCGGGTTCGATGTCGCCGCCTGGGAGCAGGACGCCGATGTCGGTTCGTCCAGCTATGGCCTGCGGTTCATGCGGGCCCGTCTACGCGAGCTCGGAGGTGGTCTCGACGTGGAGAGCACGCCCGGTGAGGGCACCGCGGTCTCCGCGCATCTCCCCATCCACATCGAGGGGTCGCGATGACCACGGTGCTCCTCGTCGACGACCACCCGGTCGTACGCAGCGGACTGCGCGCCGTGATCGAGGCGGGCGACGCCCTGACGGTCGTCGGGGAGGCCGCCACCGGCGAAGAGGCGATCGTCCTCGCCGGTCACCTCCATCCCGACGTCGTGCTGTGCGACCTGCGTCTGGGGAGCGGGATCGACGGCATCCGGACCACTATCGCTCTCCGTGCCCTCGACCCTGCGCCGGCCGTATTGATCCTGACCACCTTCGACCGCGACGCCGAGGTGCTCGGTGCGATCGAGGCGGGTGCCGCCGGCTATCTGCTCAAGGACGTCGACCCCGAGGTCATCGTCGAGGGAATCCACCGCGCCGCCGCCGGCGACATGGTCCTCGCTCCGGACCTGGCCACCCGGGTGCTCAAGGGCATGCGCAGCCCGCTGCCGCGGCTCACCGATCGCGAGATCGAGGTGCTGCGGCACCTCGCCAGGGGAGCGACCAACAAGGAGATCGCGCGCACCCTCTTCGTCACCGAGGCCACCGTGAAGAGCCACCTCGCGCACATCTTCACCAAGCTCGACGTCGACAGCCGCTCCCGTGCCATCCATGTCGCGCAGGAGACCGGCCTGATCTGACCGACCAGGCTCGCCTCAGGTCTCGACGAGTCCCGACTGGTAGGCCCACACGGCAGCCTGGAGACGGGACTTCACGCCGAGCTTGGGCATCATCCGGGCCAGGTGGGACTTGACCGTGGAGACCTCGAGGACGAGCGCCTGGGCGATCTCCTCGTTGGACATACCCTCGGCCAGGTGGAGAAGGATGTCGAGCTCGCGGGTGGTGAGGACCTCGCTGGCGCGCGCGGCGGTGACGGGCTGCGTACGCCTGCGGGTGACGACCTCGCGGAGGACGCGGCGGGTCAGCGAGGTGTCGAGGGTGCCGTGGCCGGCGGCGACGGAGCGGACCGCGGCGACGATGGCGTCGGGGTCGGCGTCCTTGAGGAGGAAGCCGGAGGCGCCGGCCTCGAGGGCACCGAAGACGTAGTCGTCGATGTCGAAGGTGGTCAGGACAAGCACTGGGATCGGGTCGGTGACGTCGGGACCGCAGAGCTCGCGGGTGGCGCTGATGCCGTCGCGGCCGGGCATGCGGATGTCCATGCAGACCACGTCGGGCCGCAGCGCGAGCGCCCGCTCGACCGCGGCGGCACCGTCCTCGGCCACCGCGACGACCTCGATGTCGGGCTCGGTCTCCAGCAGCGTACGCAGACCGGCACGCACCAGCGGCTGGTCGTCGGCGACCACGACCCGGATCATCCGGCCACCTCCGCGGTCGCTGTGGCGGGGATCCGCAGCCGCGTCTGCCAGCCGCCCTCGGCGGTCGGTCCGGCCTCGAGCCTCGAGTCGGTCAGGTCGGCGCGCTCCTGCATGCCGACCAGACCCAGGCCACGCCGACGCGGCGTCCCAGCGGGTGGGATGGGCGACGGCCCGTTGCGCACCGTCACCACCACCTCGGCCGGATCCCGGGCGTCCAGGACCACCTCGCACCGGGCACCCGGCGCGTGCCGGGCGGCGTTGGCGACGCATTCCTGCACGGTGCGATAGGCGGAGAGCTGGGCGAGCGGCCCGACGGTCTCGGTGACCGTGCCGGCCCCCAGGGTGGAGAACGACACCTCGAGGCCGGCACGACGGGCGTCGTCGACGAGCGAGCCCAGCTGGGACAGGCGCTCATGGCCGCTCGCCTCCTCGGCCTGCCCCGGACTTCGCAGCAGCGTGACCAGCCCACGCAGCTCGCGCAACATCGCGGTGCTCTGGGTGCGGACCTGGCGTACGGACTCCTTCGCGCCCGCCGGGTCGGTGTCGATCTGCCGCTCGACCGCGCCCGTCATCACCGCGATGCCGGTCAGATGGTGGGCGGCGATGTCGTGGAGCTCGCGGGCCATCGCCGTGCGCTCCTCCGCGATCGCCGCGGCGATCTGGGCGGACTGCTCGCGGTCGACGGCGTCCGCCAGGTCGGTCCGGGCCGCCCGCGCGTCGCGGCGTGCGCGCACGGTGGCGGCGAGCAGCGCCGGAGCGGCGATCACGCCCGCACCTTGGACGAGGCCGGCGAGGACCGCCGTGCCGACCGCAAGGCCGATGCTCGTCTGGCTCAGGCAGGTGCCGAGCGCGACCAGCAGCCCGGCGCCGGTCAGGGCCCCGACGAGCGGCCGGATCCGGCGGGGGAGGGACACCGAGGTCACCGCTGACCACACCGCGACCAGCACGGCCGCCGAGGCGAGGCTGGTGGTGTCGCCCGCGCCGCTGACCGCCAGCACGACCGAGGCGGCGGCCACGACCAGCAGCACGGCCAACGGCCGCGCGCGCCGCTCGAGGAGCACCACCGCCTGGGCGGTGAGCACCACCAGCGCGAACCACCAGCCGCCGCTGCCGAGCGCCGGGCTCCCGCCGATCTCGGCCTCGGCCGAGTCGAGGCCGGGCGCGGCCACCAGCAGTGCCGTGGTGACCAGCCAGACCACGATGGGCGTAAGTAGTCGCGGGGCCATCCGGGTCGTCTCGTCGCTCACGCCATCATCCTTTCCGCAACCGGTCCCGGTCACCAGCATCTTTCGATGCAAGTCCGAAGGTTCGCCCTTTTGCCAGACGCGACCAGATCCGTCCCGTTCGTAGGTTCAGGACCGCCAGGAACTCGACCGATTCGAAAGGGCACGACCATGACCACGACCCAGCCAATGACCCAGCCGGTGACCGAACCGGACCAAGGTCTCCGAGGTTTCGTACGCCGCCATGAGCTCTCCACGTTCTTCGTGCTCGCCCTCGCGGCGAGCTGGATGGCGTGGACGCCCTATGTGCTGTCCAACAGCGGTCTCGGGGTCCTGGACCTCACCTTCCCCGGCGGTGTGATCGGCGGCCAGCTCCTCGGGATGCTCCCGGGTGCCTACCTCGGCCCGATCGGCAGCGCCGCCCTGGTCACCGGGATCGTCGGCGGTCGCGCCGGGCTGCGCGCCTGGGTCAAGGGGATGTGGCGCTGGCGGGCGAGTTGGCGCTGGTACGCCGGCATCCTGATCGGCGTGCCGGCCGCGATCATCGTCTCGGTCCAGGCCACCGGAGGGCAGATGGCGACACCGTCGCAGGCGTGGCTGATCGTGGCGGTGGCGTACGTCCCGGGGCTGTTGATGCAGATGATCACGACCGGTCTCGCCGAGGAGCCGGGCTGGCGCGACTTCGCTCTGCCCCGGCTGCAGCGCCGGGTCGGGCCGCTCGGCTCTGCGTTCGTGCTCGGTCCGATCTGGGCGCTGTGGCACATGCCGCTCTTCCTCACCGACTGGGCCAGCTGGCCGGAGGTCAGCTGGTTCGCGCCGCTCGTCTTCGCGGGCTTCTGCTTCACCTTCGGCATCGTGATGACCTGGGTCTTCAACCGCACCGGGCAGAGCCTTCCGCTGGCCATGCTCCTGCACGTCAGCGTCAACAACTTCGCGTCGGTGGCCTTCACCGAGGTCTTCCCCGACGTCGACGCCGACCAGTTCCAGCTCGCGCTGCTGGTCGGGTCGGGCGTCGTCGCGGCGCTCCTCGTCCTCGCGACACGTGGGCGGCTCGGATACCGGGAGGAGCGCGATCACTTTACTTCTCGGGTATGAATGCAGTCGTCACGAACACCTCGTGGAATCTGTTCGACCGACCATGACAAGAGAGCCGATGCCCAACAGTGTCCGGCGCTGCTTCGCGCCGCTCGTCCTTGCCCCCGCGATCCTCGCGCTCGCCGCGACGGCGTGCTCCTCTGAGACGACCGACAGCGGGCGTGAGCAGAGCAGCCCCAGCCCGTCGGCGGAGACCACCCCGTCGATGGAGCCGTCGACGGAGCCGACCGACGACGGCGGCGGGGCGTGCGCCACCGGCGACCTGTCGTTCACGGTCTCGGAGGAGTCCCAGGCGGGCGGCTACTACCTGGTCACCGCGAGCGCCAAGCCCGGCGTGACCTGCGCCCTCGAGGGCGCGACGATCGAGGCCGGCTTCGGCTCGGACCTCTCCGGCGACGTGAAGCCGAGCGAGCATGCGATGGGCGAGCCGATCACGATGACCGGCTCCACCAAGGCGTACGCCGGGGTGAACCCGCACAGCGGACCGCAGGAGGGTGGCGTGCAGTTCGAGGAGATCATCGTCTCCGCGCACGAGGGTGACATGGACCCGGTGTCCCTGAAGCTGCCGAGCACCGCCGAGGTCGACCAGCCGATCGGCACCAACTGGCACACCGATGCCACGAAGGCGGTTCCGTTCTCCAGTTGATCGATCAGATCCGTGCGTCGACGGGCTCTCCGGAGGTTTCGGCCTCCGGGGCGCCGTCCTCGGCCGCGGTGAGCAGGAACCGGAGCCGGGTCAGCACCAGGCCCGCGGTGAGGGTGCCGCCGATCACGACCACCGCCCACAGGTGGCCGAGGCCGCTGCCGATGAGGGAGCCGGCCAGCGCGGGGCCGAGGATCTGGCCGAGGGTCAGGGTGAGACCGAGGGAGGCGTTGTAACGGCCGCGCAGGTGGTCGGGGGCGATGGTGTTCGCCAGCCCGGTCACGATCGGCGCCCACAGCGTCTCGCCGAGGCCGAAGATCGCCAGGCCGATCACGACGGCGGCCACCGCGCCGGCGACGGGCATCAGGTCGGCGGCTGCCAGCACGCTCCAGGCCAGCGACCAGGTCAGCACGGCGCACGCCAGTGCGGTCGTACGCCGCCACCCGGAGGTGAGTCGCAGCAGGATCACCTGCCCGCACACGATCACGGCGGCGTTGGCGGCGAAGGCCCAGCCGAGCGCGGTCGCCGGCACCCCGGCCACGTCGACGGCGTAGGCGGTCGCACCGGCCTCGAGCTGTCCGTAGCCGAAGGTCACCGCGAGCACGCCGCAGCCGACCAGGGCCACCGCTCGCCGGTCCCGCAGCACCTCGCCCCAGGAGCCGGCGGTCGCGTCGTCCGCGTCGTCCTGCGCGGGACGGGCGGGGGAGCGGACCAGGAAGGCGAGCACCGCGGCATAGACGAGATAGGCGACGGCGTCGCACAGATAGAGCACCTGGAACGTCTCCGGCCGCGCGACGTCGATGAGGAACGCACTGACCAGACCACCCACGCCGATGCCTGCGTTCAGCCCCAGGAAGGCGAACCCGTAGGCCCGCTCGCGGTCCTCGGTCGGGACCATCCCGGCCAGCAGCGTCGTCGTGCCCGGCCACAGGGGAGAGGCGCCCACGACCACGCCGGCCAGCACCGCCATCGTCGGCACGGCCCCGTCGACGAAGCCGAGCGACCCGATCGAGACGGCCTCCGCGATCAGCGCGGCGAGCAGGACGGCGCGAGGCCCGAACCGGTCGAGGAGAGCTCCGACGCCGGGGGCGGCCGCCAGGCCGACCAGACCCATCCAGGCGAACATCCAGCCGGCGGTCGATGACCCGAGGTCCTGGACCTGGGCCATGTAGACGTAGAGGAACGGAAGGGTCAGGCCGTTGCCGAGGGAGGCGAAGGCGAAACCTGCGAGCACGCGGGTGGCCTGGGTGGGGGAGTGCGGCACGGGTGTGATCGTCCTCTCTCGGGCCCACCTGTCTGGCGGGGATGGATTTAGGGTAGCCTCACTTAGGTTCGCCTAACCTAATCCCCCCCGTGTCGAAGGAGACCAGTGAGCGCACCGCACTTGGAGCATCTGTTCCACCCCGACAATGCTCGTGAGTACACCAGCGGCATCACCGAAGCAATCCGGCTGCTCGTCGACCAGCTCGCCACCCTCGAGGGCCCCACCACCGGAATCTCGCCCGAGGAGGCCGCCGGACCGGTCGCCGAGGTCGACCTGGACAACCCCCTCGTCGACGGCGCCGCCGCGCTGGCCGAGGTCAGCAAGCTGTGGCTCCAGGATGCGGTCTGGTTCCACGACCCCTCCTATGCCGCCCACCTCAACTGCCCGGTCGTGATCCCCTCCCTCGTCGGGGAGCTGCTGATCGCGGCCGTCAACACCTCGATGGACACCTTCGACCAGTCCGTGGGCGGTACGTTCATGGAGCGCCGTCTCATCGACTGGACCGCGGCCCGCGCGGGCTACCCGGAGGCGACCCGCGACGGCATCTTCACCAGCGGCGGCAGCCAGTCCAACCTGCAGGCGCTGCTCCTGGCCCGTGGTGAGGCGGAGCGCCGCGGCGTACCTCTGGACCGGCTGCGCTTCCTGACCTCCGCGGACAGCCACTTCTCCATCGCCAAGTCGGCTCGCCTGCTCGGGATGGGCGACGCTGCTGCGATCGCGATCCCGACCGACGCCGAGCACCGGATGGACGTCGTCGCTCTGCGCGAGGCGCTCGACGAGTGCGTCGTCGACGGGCTCGTCCCGGCCGCGGTCGTGGCCACCGCCGGCACCACCGACTTCGGCGTCATCGACCCCCTCCACGCCATCGCCGACGCCTGCCAGGACTTCAACGTCTGGTTCCACGTCGACGCGGCGTACGGCGGTGGGCTGCTCGCCTCGCCGAGGTATCGCCACCTGCTCGACGGCATCGAGCGGTCGAACTCGATCACGATCGACTACCACAAGACCTGGTTCCAGCCGGTCTCCTCCAGCGCGCTCCTGGTCCGCGACCTGGCGACCATGCAGCACGCCTCCTGGTACGCCGACTACCTCAACCCGCGGGAGTCGGAGAACCCCAACCAGGTCGACAAGTCCCTGCAGACCACCCGCCGCTTCGACGCGCTCAAGCTGTGGTTGACGCTGCGCACGATGGGCCCCGACCAGATCGGCGCCTACCTGGAGACCGTGATCGACCTCGCCCGCGAGGTCTACGACATCCTCAGCGTGCAGCCCGACATCGAGGTCATCACGCCCTCCCAGCTCTCCACGGTCGTCTTCCGCTATGTCGACCCGCACCTGGACGAGGACGCTCTGGGTGACCTCAACCGCCGCATCCGTGCCGAGATGTGGAGCGGCGGTCGCGGTGTCGTCGCCGCGACCAAGGTCGACGGCCGGCAGTTCCTCAAGCTCACCCTGCTCAATCCCAAGGCCTCGGTGCAGGACGTACTCGAGATCATCGAGCAGGTCCGTACGCTGGGCCTTTCTCTGGGCCGTGCCGTTCCGGAGGTCGCCCGATGACCACGCCGACGGCTCCCGCAACTGTGTTCACAGCCTCCGATGGATCAGCTCGCGTCCACGACCTGATCGGGATCGGGCTCGGCCCGTTCAACCTCGGCCTGGCCGCTCTCGCCGACCCGATCGACGAGCTCGACTGCCTCTTCCTCGAGGGACGCGACCGGTTCGACTGGCACCCCGGGATGATGCTCGACGAGGCCACCTTGCAGGTGCCGTTCCTGGCCGACCTGGTGACCATGGCCGATCCGACCTCGCGGTTCAGCTTCCTCAACTTCCTCAAGCAGACCGGCCGGATCTACCCGTTCTACATCCGCGAGAACTTCCTGCCCCACCGGCGTGAGTACAACCAGTACTGCCAGTGGGTCGCCGAGCGGCTCGACTCCGTGCGCTTCGGGCAGCAGGTCACCTCCGTGGAGCACGACGGGCACACGTACCTCGTCACCACCGCCTCCGGCGAGACCCATCGGACCAGGCGGCTGGTGCTCGGGACCGGGACGACCCCACGCGTCCCGGAGTGTGCGGCCGAGGCCGTGGCCGCGGAGGGGCCCGCGCTGCACAGCTCCGAGTACCTGGCCCGCAAGGACGAGCTCGTCACCCGACGCAGCATCACCGTCGTCGGCAGCGGCCAGTCGGCCGCCGAGGTCTACCTCGACCTGCTGACCGCCCAGCCCGACCACGACTACCAGCTGGCCTGGCTGACCCGCAGCCCGCGGTTCTTCTCGATGGAGTACACCAAGCTCACCCTCGAGCTGACCTCCCCGGAGTACTCCGCCTACTTCCAGGCGCTTCCGAGCGAGAAGCGTGACCGGCTGCTGAAGGCGCAGCAGAGCCTCTACAAGGGCATCTCGGGCGACACCATCGACGCGATCCACGAGGCGCTCTACACGCGGTCGGTCACCGAGGCGGCCGAGACCACGCTGCTGACCAACACCGAGGTGCGTGGCGTGACCCGCACCGGGAGTGGCTACCACCTCGCGCTGCACCACGTGGAGCAGGAGGAGGACTACGAGATGGCGACCGAGGCGCTCGTCCTCGCCACCGGATACCGCGCCGGTATCCCGGCCTTCCTGGAGCCCGTCCGCGACCGGCTCCGCCTGGACGAGCAGGGGCGCTACGCCGCCAGCTCGACCTTCTCGGTCGACACCGCCGACCGCGAGATCTGGGTGCAGAACGGCGAGGAGCACACCCACGGCTTCGTCGCCCCCGACCTCGGCATGGGCGCCTACCGCAGCTCGGTGATCCTCGCTGCGATCCTCGGCCGGGAGCCGTACCCGGTCGAGAAGCGGGTCGCCTTCCAGGAGTTCGGCGTCCCCGACCGCTTCAAGATTCAGCCTACGGAGGAGAACCGATGAGGATCACGATCGAGCCGCTCGACATCGAGGCCCACCTCGCCACCGTCCACTCCTGGGTGACCCACCCGCGCTCGGCGTACTGGATGATGCTGGACGCCACGCTGGAGGATGTCGCCGCGGAGTACGCGCGCATCGCCGGTCACCCGCACCACGACGCCTGGCTCGGCCGGGTCGACGGCGTGCCGGCGTTCCTGGTCGAGACCTACGACCCCGCCCGCAGCGAGCTCGCTGGACTGTGCGTTCCGGGGCAGGCCCACGTGCCCGACCTCGCCGCCGGCGACCTGGGCATGCACGTCCTGGTCGCGCCGACTTCAGGCGAGCCCGTCACCGGCTACACGACCCGGGTCTTCCGGGCGGTCATGCGGCACTGCTTCGCGGACCCCGGCGTCCGTCGTGTGGTGGTCGAGCCGGACGTACGCAACGAGGCGATCCGGCGCAAGAACACCGAGGCCGGCTTCGTCGAGCTGCGCGAGATCAGCATCGGCGAGAAGACTGCGATGTTCTCGGTCTGCACCCGGGAGATGTACGCAGCCGCGCACCTGCGCCCGGAGAACCTGCGCGTCGCGCACCGCCACCTGGTCGCCAAGGCGATCGCGGAGTTCAGCCACGAGCGGATGATCGCGCCCGTGGCCACCGACACGGGGTGGGAGCTGCAGGGGCCGTCCTCGACCTACGCCTTCACCGCGCGCCGCTTCCAGCTCGACCACTGGGTCGTGGACCCGGCCTCGATCGTCCGGACGACCGGGGGTGAGGAGGCCGAGGTCGACGCGCAGGCGTTCGTCGCCGAGTTCGCGCCCGATCTGGGCATCCCGGACAAGCTGTTGCCGACCTACCTGGAGGAGCTGGCGGCCACGATCGCCTCGGCCTGCTGGAAGCTCGAGCACCAGACGCTGACCGCCGCCGACCTGGTCGACGCCGACCACCAGAGCGTCGAGGGTGCGATGAGCGAGGGCCACCCGGCCTTCGTCGCCAACAACGGCCGGATCGGCTTCGACATCGACGACCACGCCCGCTGGGCGCCGGAGACGAGCAACGACCTGAGCCTGCTGTGGGTCGCCGTCTCCCGGGACCAGTCCCACCTGGCCCTGGGCCGTGGCGAGGACGAGCGGGCGCTCTACGAGGCCGAGCTCGGCGAGGCGACGCTGGCCCGGTTCGCGTCGAAGCTGCGCGGGCTCGGGCTGGACCCGGACGCGTTCCGCTACCTGCCGGTCCACCCGTGGCAGTGGCGCCACAAGCTGGCGGTCACCTTCGCCACCGACGTCGCCGCCCGCCGGATCGTGCTGGTCGGCGAGGGCGAGGACGTCCACCGCCCGCAGCAGTCGATCCGGACGTACTTCAACACCAGCCGTCCCGAGCGGCACTACGTCAAGACCGCGCTGTCGATCCAGAACATGGGCTTCATGCGGGGGCTCTCGCCGGCCTACATGGCGGCCACTCCGGCCATCAACGACTGGGTCGCCGACCTGGTGGAGGGCGACGCGGAGCTGAAGGAGCGCGGTTTCGGGGTGCTGCGCGAGCTCGCCTCGATCGGCTGGACCGGCGACGTGTTCCACTCCCTGCCTAGCCCGTCGCCCTACCGGAAGATGATCGCCGCGCTGTGGCGCGAGTCGCCGGTGCCGCGGCTCTCCGAGGGGGAGCGGTGCGCGACGATGGCGGCGCTGCTCCACCGCGACGCTGCCGGTGCCTCGTACGCGGCCGAGCTGGTCCGCGCCTCCGGGCTGCCCGCTCGGCAGTGGGTGCGCAGCTACCTCGACGCCTACCTGCGCCCGCTGGTGCACTGCCTGCTCGCGTACGACCTGGTGTTCATGCCGCACGGCGAGAACCTGGTGATGGTGCTGCGCGACCACGTCCCGGTGCGGATGTTCATGAAGGACATCGGCGAGGAGGTGGCGGTGATGGGGGACCTGCCGCTGCCCGAGGAGGTCTCCCGGATCCGCGGCTCCTTCCCCGACGACGTCAAGGCGTTGGCCGTCCACACCGACATCTTCGACGGGGTGCTGCGCTACGTCGCCGCGATCCTCGATGATGAGGGGGTGCTGCCGGAGAGCGAGTTCTGGGCCGAGGCGCGAGCCTGCATCGTCGACCATGCCGCCGACCACCCGGAGCTGGCCGACGCGGTCGCGCGCTACGACTTCCTCCGCCCGCGCTTCCGCCACTCCTGCCTCAACCGGCTCCAGCTGCGCAACACCCTGCAGATGGTGGACATCACCGACCAGGCAGAGTCGCTCATCTTCGCCGGCACGCTGGCCAACCCCGTCGCGGAACCGGCCGCCGATCCGGTCNCACCTGGCCGCCCACACCTCACCCCTTGACCGCTCCCGCGGCCAGGCCACTCATCACCCAACGCTGCGTGAGCACGAAGATCACCAGGATGGGAAGCACGGCGAGCAGGAGCGTGGGGAACACCTGCGTGTAGTCGGCGGAGTACTCCCCCACCGAGGCATAGACACCGGTGGTGACCGTGTAGAGGCCCGAGCCGGGCCCCAGGATCAGCTGCGGGCTGGCGAAGTCGTTCCAGACGCTCAAGGTGTTCAGGATGAACACGGTCGCCACGATCGGCTTCATGAGCGGCAGGATGATCGTCCACAACGTCCGGTACGGACCAGCACCGTCGATCGCCGCCGCCTCGTCGAGCGAGGCGGGCAGCATCCGGATGAACCCGGTGAAGACGAAGATCGTGAACGGCACCGTCGCCGAGGCCATGAAGAGCACGAGCCCGGGGAACGTCGACATCAGCCCGAGAGCCCGGAGCACGAAGATCACCGGTACGAGGATCACCTGGGTCGGGATGAACATGCCCGAGATGAAGAACAGCAGCGCCGCACCGAACACCGGACGTGGCGAGCGCGCGATGACGTACGCCGCGGGCGCGCACACGCCGATGGAGACGATGTTGACGCAGATGACCAACCCGATGGTCACCGCGTACCCGAACGCGATGTCGAAGTCCGGGTTGTTCCAGGCCGCGACGAGATGCTCGAGCGTGAACTGGCCGGGCGAGAGCGAGAAGGGCCTGCTGACGATGTCGCGCTGGTCCTTGAACGCGTTGACGACCAAGAGATACATCGGCACCAGCATGAACAGGCACAGCGCTGTGACCGCGGCGTACCAGGCCGGCGTACGACGTTCGCCGGTCAGGCTCCGGCGACCCGTCAGTGCTCGCAGGGCGCTCATTCCTGGACCCCCTGGTCGTGACGGCGTCGCAGCGCGAGCACACCGAACGCGAGGATCGCAGCCACCAGGATGAGGACCACGGCCTCTGCCGAGGCCAGCCCGACCTGTCGCTTGGGGAACTCCACGGCGAGGATCTGGTAGGCGAAGGTCTTGGTGGAGCCTGCCGGCCCACCGCCGGTCAGGGAGACGACGACGTCGTAGGTCTTGATCAGCGAGATCATCGAGGTGATCAGGGCCACCGTCACCGACGGCGCGAGAGCCGGCCAGGTGACGTGGCGGAAGGTCTGCCAGCGATTGGCACCGTCCATGCGCGAGGCCTCCAAGAGCTCGGCGGGCACGGCCTGGAGCCCGGCGAGATAGATGAGCAGCTGGACGCCGAACTGCGCCCAGGCGATGACGAGAATCAGGGTGGCGAGCGCCCAGGTCTCGTCGCTGAGGAACGGGAGCGGGCTGCTCCCGACGCCCTCCAGCAGCGAGTTGACGGCGCCCTGCGGGCCCAGGATCGCCGACCAGAGGAAGCCGACCACGATCAGGCTGAGCACGTGAGGGTAGAACATGACCACCCGGGCGAACGCGGTGAAGCGGGTGGTGCGCCACAGCAGGAGGGCCAGGCCCAGTGCCGCGGCGTTGATCACCATCGACCCCGCGACCGCGACGATCGCGGTCACGACCATGGAGCCTCGGACATCAGCGGACTCGAAGAGCCTGACGTAGTTGTCGAAGCCGACGATCTCCGGGGTCTGTGTCGGGAAGCCGTTGTAGTCGGTGAAGCTGTAGTAGACGGCGTACCCGACGGGCACGACGAGGAGGCCGACGAAGACCACCAACGCGGGCAGCACCATCGAGGCCTCCACCCACCGCGAGGTGCGCGGACGGGAACCGGATGACCGGCCGATCGCCCGGCGAGGCCGGGCCCCTCCCTCCCGCGGGAGGTCCGCTGCCGCGGGAGGGCTTTCGGTGTTGCCGGCGCTCATGAGAGCCATCATCGTTCTCCTCGTCGTGGCCCCGAGGGGTCAGCCATTCTGCTCGGCCCAGTCATCGAGCGCCTTCGCGGCGTCCTCGGGGCTGGTTCCGGTGTAGAGGCTCTGCACGATCTCGGTGAACTTGTCGTTGAGGCCCACGACGGGAAGGCGGATGTCGCCCGCGCCCTCGCCCACCGCCACCAGCTCGGGTGCCTCATCGATGATCGCCTGGATCTCCGTCGCGACCGGGGACTGCTCGACGGAGGCTCCGGCACGGAACACGCCGTCGGCGGTCAGCTGGCTCTCGATCGCGGCCTGGTCGGTCACCAGGTACTCGACGAGCTGGAGGGCTTCGTCGGAGCGCTCGCTACCGGCGTAGACCATGTAGGGACTGGCCATGGTGGCGCCCTGCGGGCCGGGGTAGGCCATGCCCTCGTCCACCGGCGGGGAGAAGACGCCCACCTCGAACGGAAGCTCGCCCGCGTTGTCCAGGCTGGCGACGAGCCAGCTTCCGAGCGGGTACATCCCGACCTTGCCGTCCATGAAGTTGGCGTCGGCCGTGGTCGGGTCGAGGCCGACATCGGTCTTCTTGATGTAGCCGTCGCCCAGCCAGGTGGCGTAGTGCTCGAACATCGGCTCGAAGGCGTCACCGAGGGTCAGCTTTCCGTCGGCGACGGCCGACTGCCACTCGGGCTGCTCGGTGTTGAGGGTGGGGTGCCACAGCTGCTGGAGCTGGAGGCCGGTCTCCCACTGGCCCGCGGTCTGCAGCGGGGTGTAGCCGGCGTCGGCGAGCTTGCCGAGCGCGGCGTCGAACTCGTCCCAGGTCTGCGGCGTGGCCTTGATGCCGGCCTTCTCGAACGCCGTCTTGTTGTAGTAGACGAGCGACTGCGCCTGGGAGCCGACACCGGCGACCAGTCGCTTGCCGTCGATGGCGTAGGTGTCGACCATCGGCGTGTCCTCGACCCAGCTCTCGTCGGAGAGGTCGAGCACCTCGGGAGCGATCTGGTCGTCCGGGAAGATCGACTGCACCACGTCGGGGGCGGTGCCCGCCGCGAGCTGAGAGCTGAAGGTCTCGCTCACGTTGGTGCCGGTCGGACCCTCGATCTTGAC
Source organism: Nocardioides sp. YIM B13467 (assembly GCF_042788075.1). Lineage (NCBI taxonomy): Bacteria > Bacillati > Actinomycetota > Actinomycetes > Propionibacteriales > Nocardioidaceae > Nocardioides > Nocardioides sp. YIM B13467. The sequence goes on along the minus strand of NZ_JBHZPJ010000046.1, from coordinate 1,849,346 downwards.
GTCGATGCCGGTCTCGTCCTCGAAGGGCTTCACCAGATCGTTCCAGAAGTCCTTGGTGAGGTTGTCGGTCAGGTTGACCAGCACCCGCACCTCCTTGCTGTCGTCGCTGGCGGCGCCGTTGCCTCCGCAGGCCGCGGTCGCGATCAGGGGAAGCAGAACCGCTGCGACAGCACCCGCCCTCCACAAGCGTCGTGTCTCCACAGGAATCTCCGTTTCGTCGTCCGTCGATCTTCATCCGACGGAGGTTGTTCGCGTGGACTCTGGCGATTCGGACTGCCGACCACCGGAGTGAGGAAAGCGCTATCCCGGGCGCCAACGTGACGAAGATAACACATCTTATGTTTAAATGGGCAAGCCCAGATCTCGCCGTTTCCGAAACGGCCCGACAGCCTCGACGACCGAGAGGATCCGCCTCGTGCGCGCCGCTTTTGCGATGACTCCCCATCTTCAGCATCGGTTCTTCGATGCACGCCTTCTGGCCGAGCTGGGCGAGCTCGTCGACATCGATGCCGACCGGGTGCTGACGTCCTACGACGACCCACGTGCCGCCGGGGTGGAGGTGCTCATCACCGCCTGGGGCACGCCGACCATCGACGCGTCGGCGCTCGCCCGGATGTCACGGCTGCGCGCCGTCGTCCATGCCGCCAGCTCGGTGAAGTACTTCCTCACCCCGGCGGCCTGGGAGCGTGACCTCCGGGTCACCTGCGGCGTGGAGCCCAACGCCCGCCCGGTCGCCGAGTACGCCCTGGCCGCGGTGCTGTGGACGACGAAGTCGGTCCTGCCGCTGACCGAGCGGTTCCGCGCCGAGCGGGTGGCTCCCGATCTCACCGTCGACGACACCATCGACGGCGCGTACGGCACGACCATCGGCGTGCTGGGCGCCTCGGCCACGGGCCGGGCGCTGATCGAGCTGCTCGCCCCGTTCGACCTCACCGTCCTGGTCAGCGACCCCACGATCGACGCAGCGCGCGCCGCCGCGCTGGGCGCCGAGCTCGTGGACCTCGATCAGCTCTTCGCGCGCTCGCGCGTCGTCTCGCTGCACGCACCGCTGCTGCCGCAGACCCGGCACCTCGTCGACGCCCGCCTGCTCGGGTTGATGGGCGACGGCGCGACGCTGATCAACACCGCTCGGGGAGGGATCGTCGACCACGACGCGCTCCGCGCCGAGGTCGTGTCGGGCCGGCTGCGCGCGGTTCTCGACGTGACCGAGCCCGAGCCGCTGCCCGCTGACGATCCGATGTGGAGCCTCCCCAACGTCACCCTGACCCCGCACATCGCCGGCTCGCAGGGCGGTGAGCTGCACCGCCTGGGCCGCAGCGCCGTCGACGAGGTGCGTGCCCTCATCGAGGGCCGGCCGCCTCTGCGCCCGGTCGACCCCGCCAGCCTGGCCACCAGCGCATGACCCACACCTTGAAACCGGAGACCGACGTGACGACCCCCACCCCTGCGCCCGACCTCGCCCACCTCACCCGCTGGTTCCTGACCTGGGTCACCGACGAAGGGGCGATCAACGGCTTCCACAACCACAGCGTGTGGGGCACGAACCCCGCGACCTTCCTCGACTGGACCAGCGGCCACGCCGCCTTCTCCGCGCCGGCGCTGGGCGCCGTCGCACAACTCCTCGCCGCACAGCCCGATGACCGGGCCGCCGAGGTGTGGCGCCGGATGATGCGCTTCCAGAGCAGCGCTCTGCAGGACGACGGCCAGTACAAGCACGTCGGCTTCCAGGTCGGGGAGTCGGCCACGACCGGCCTGATCCACAACGCCACCGGCAGCATCGGTCTGCTCCTCGGGCTCAAGCACGCCCGGCACCTGCTCGACGACGCCGAGGTCGAGCGCATCATCGAGGTGGTACGCCGCAACCTGGTCGCCCTTTACTCCTTCGGCGGCGGCCGCCCGGCCGAGGACGGCACCTGCAACCAGGAGTACGCACGGGTGTGGGTCAAGCTGCTGCTCTCCGAGGTGACCGGCGACGACAGCGGCCTGGCCGAGATCGGCGAGGACCTCGACCTCCTCGTCGCCCGCCACCACGAGCCCGGAGTCCCGGACGCCGACTCCTCGGGCACCTGGCGACAGGCCGAGGATCGGGTCGCCGGCGGGATCCTGGAGCCCGCGGAGTACTACGGCCTGATGATCATGCCGCTGCTGCTCGGCCACCTGCGCCTGGGCGAGCAGCGTTACCTCGACGAGGCGGTCCGGCTCTGCCGCCACGTCGCCCGCTCGGCGTGGACCGACGCGGACGGCCAGACCCGCTTCCACCGTTACTGGTACGTCGCACCCAGCACGACGCTGAAGAGCGACACCCCCATGCTGATCGCGGGCATGGGACTGTCGCTGCACGGCATCCGCGAGGTGTGCCGGGTGCGCCCCGACGCCGAGCTCGAGGAGTTCATGGCGCGGTGTCGGGCGACGTACGCGCACTATCAGGCCCCGGCCGGCTACTTCGCCTCGGCGACCCACTGGGGCACCGAGGCCGACGTCGCCCCGAGCACCGCTTGGCACGCCCACGACCTGGTCTTTCTCGCCGACGACGTCGAGGACCCGGGCCCGGACTTCTGGGCGACCGTGCTCACGCCCGATGAGCGCCAGTCGGTGCTGATGACCAATCGGGCCGTATGGGCCGAGCACGGCGTGCACTGGTGCATCCGCAGCCCGCTGACCGCCGGCGACCTCCATCTCTACGGCCGCAAGGACCGGGCGGTGTTCGGGCGCGAGTTCTTCGCGTGGACCGACAAGGAGCCGCTCGACGACGAGCTGCACTACCCCGAGGCGCCACTCTTCCTCGAGACCAACGACGGCATGCGTCGCGTCGACACCTCCGATCGCCCGACCGACGTCTCCACGCTGGGCACGACCTACCGGGGCACGCTCTGAGCACGCCCACCGGCCGGCCCCTGCTGCGCCCGGGGCTGTGCTCGGTCACCGCCCGTCATGTCCCGACTGATGGGGTGCTCGAGGCCGCCGCGGAGGCCGGTCTGGCCTGCGTCGAGTGGGGCGCGGACGTCCATGCTCCACCTGCCGGCGACCTGCGCGGCCTGGCCGAGGCCACCGCTGCGGCAGGGCTGGCCGTCGCGTCCTACGGCACCTACTGGCGGGCCACGCCGGACGACGACGGGGTCGCGCTGATCGGCGCGGCCCTGGCGCTGGGGTCCACACGCCTACGCATCTGGGCGGGCACCAGCGGCTCGGCCGAGGCCTCCCCCGTCGAGCGCGCCGACGTCGTACGCCGCGTACAGAGACTGGCCGACGAGGCGGCCGGCCACGGCCTCGAGCTCGCCTTCGAGCACCACGACCTGACGCTGGCGGACACCGTCGAGTCCACCCTCGACCTCCTCGCCGAGGTGGACCGGCCGAACGTCGGCACCTACTGGCAGCCCCGGGTGGGCGAGCCGGCAGAAGTTGCCCTCGCCGGGCTCGCCCGGCTGCTCCCGCACGTGCGGGCGGTGCACGCGTTCTCGTGGTGGCCACGTCACGAGCGCCTCCCGTTGGCGGCCCGCGCCGACCTGTGGCCAGCGGCCATGGAGATGCTCGCGGCCACCGGGCGACCGACCGACGTCCTGCTGGAGTTCCTGCCCGACGACGACCTGTCGCTGCTGCCGAGCGAGGCAGGCCGCCTGCGCGAGTGGATCGCGCAGGCGACCTGACCGCTCTGTCCGGGAAGGCTCAGCCTGCGGCTGGGCCGCCGGAGAGCCCGATGCCGTCCCTGGTGACCAGCCGGTTCCAGGTCGCCACCCACTCCCGGCCGAAGGTCTGCGCGACCTCGCCGGTGTAGCTGAAGCTCAGCGTGTCGAGGTCGAGCCCGGCGGCCTCGAGCGACGCGGGCTTGCTGAGGTTGGTGTTGATCGCGTCGCTCCACGTGGCGAGGCGATAGGTCGCGGCCGGGTTCGCGAACGAGTTCTCCCCGGCGCGGTACTCGCCGCCGCCGAGGATGACCGAGCGGTCGATCGCGTTGCGGGCGGGCACGTAGAGGGAGTCGGGGTTCTCCCACACGGTCGCACGGTCGCAGCCGTTGGTGGCGTCGGGCGCGTAGTCCGCCTTCTTGCAGTCCTCGCCGGTCGCGGTGACACGCGGGACGTACCAGTCCCCGATCTCCGGGAACACGATCGGCTTCCCGTCGGAGTAGCGGGCCTTGCCGTCGGTGTAGTGACGGTGCCAGCCGGCGACGTCCTCCTCGGTGGCCGAGTACTTCTCGCCCGGCCGTACGTCGAGGAACGAGTTGTAGCGGCTCTGCGCCACCCAGCCGTTGGGCACGGGAAGACCGGTCTCGCCGTTGCGGTGGTAGAGCTGGTCGTGGCCGGTCTGGTCGACGTCGATGAACACGTTGTCCGTCGCCTTGTTGCTGTGGCCAGACTGGAAGAACACACCCGAGTGCGCGTTCTTCACGACGTTGTGGTGGAACCGCATCCCCGAGACGCCGTCGTCCATGTAGAACGCGTCGTTGGAGCCGCCGATGGTGTCGAAGAAGTTGTACGCGACCTCGTTGCCCAGATAGGTGTAGTCGCGCCCGGTGTAGACGACTCCCTGGTCGCCGGCGTTCTTCACCAGGTCGTAGAAGTAGTTGTGGTTGACGCGCATGTCGTTGCCCATGATCTGCACCGCCATGTGGGGCGCGTCGTGGACGTAGTTGTTCTCGAAGCTGTTGCCGACGCCGTAGAGGTAGCCGGCCGGCGTGTAGGTCGCCAGCCGCGAGAAACGGGCGATCTCGTTGTTGCGGGCCACGTTGTCGCCGCGCTCGAGAGTGCTGCGATCACCGCCGCCGAGCAGGACTCCGCCACCGCCGAGGTCGTGGAGGTAGGAGTTCTGCACGACGTTGTCGTGGCCGCCGCGTACGGTCTCGTAGTCGGGCAGGGCAGTGATCGACTCGGTGGTCTCGCCGATGCGGATCGCGTCCATGCTGACGTTGGAGATGTCGACGCCGTCGATCAGCGTATTCTCGGCGTCGAGCAGCTGGACCGCGCTGATCAGCGAGTCCGACATCGACATACCTTTCAGCGTCACGCCCGTGGTGCCCTCGAGCCGGAAGATGTTGTCGTCGAAGGCCCGCAGGGTCGCGCTCTTGCCCTCCATCGTCCCGCCCGACGGCTTGTAGTAGACGACGTCGTTGCCCGCGTGGCGGTCGATGTAGTACTCACCCTCGACGTCCATCTCGGAGAGGATGTTGATCGCCTTGACCTTGGTGTAGTCGTTGCGGGGCCAGTACATCGAGGGGTACTTGGCGTACATCGTCGTGCCGCTCCAGGAGACCAGCCGCACCATGTCGTTGGCGTAGTTGTTGCCGAGGTAGCCCGAGAGCCACGCCTCGGTCTCGTACGTCGCGTTGTCGACGTCGGCGAGCTCCTGCGGGTCGGCCTGCACCGGGATGTGGGAGTAGGCACCGAAGCCGCGGGTGCCGTGGTCGATGATCTCCGGCACCCCTTCAGGAGCCCAGCCCTGGTAGCGGTTGCCCTCGAGCAGCCGGCCACCGACCTCGTAGAGAGGAGGCGTCATCTTGCGCATCTCGTCCTGGGACCAGGTGTCTCGGTCCTCGGGGTTCGCGAGCTGCTGCTTCTTGTCCTCGAACTGCGCACGCGGCGTCGTCCCGCTGATCGCCCAGTCCGGTTCCATCCCGAACCGGTCACGTAGCGTCCATTGGATGAGGTCGTTGGTCGCGGGCACCTTCCACTTGCCGCCGTCGCCGTAGAGGTGGCAGCTGGAGTCCGCCCCGGTGCAGCCCTCCTGGTTGGGGAACTGCGCGAGCGTCTGCGTCCCGCCGTCGACGACGAGCTCGGGAGCGAACGGCTGCGGCAGCCAGTTGAACCCGTTCTTGTAGAGCGTGCCGGGGTCGATGCCCTCGGCGCCCAGGTCGTAGACCCACACGCCCTCGCGCAGGGCCGGCGAGTCGAGTCGGGCGTTCGAGGAGAACTGCGGCTGGGCGAGCTCCTCCTCGGACAGGTCCGCGAGCGGCCGCCAGCCTTGCGCTTCCAGGGCGTGCGCGCCCGTGAGGCGGACCTTCTCCCCCGCCGCAGCGCGGTAGGTGACCCAGGAGTGCTCGGGACCGGTCAGGTCGATGGCATCGTCGAGGACGTACTCGCCGCCGTGCACGATCACCGTGCCTCGGTTCTCCGCGGAGGTACGTCCGGCCAGCGCGTCGCGGGCCGCTTCCACCGTCCTCAGCGGCCGGCTCTTCGTGCCCGGGTCGGCGTCGTCGCCGTCAGGGGCGACGTGGACCGTGAGGGTCGTCTCGGCCGCCGTGGCGGGCTGCGTACCGGCGACGAGGACCGTCGAACCGAGTGCTGCCAGGACCACGGCCGCCGCCGCGCGGGCGCGGCGTGTCGTGCGAGTCTGCATGTCCGTCTCCTTGAGATATGACGTATGACATGTGTCTAACATCACAGACGAGGTACAGGCAAGCGTTTTCCAAGGTTTCCGAGGCGCCCGACGCCGATCAGGAGGCGAGGCCGTAGACCCGAGCGGCCGTGCCACCCCGGACGTCGGCTCGGCCGGTGTCGTCGAGCCCGGCGAGCACCGTGTCGGCGAGGTCGATCACCTCGCCGTAGGACGAGCGCAGCAGGCAGACCGGCCAGTCCGATCCGACCATGGTGCGCTCGGCACCGAAGACATCGATGACGTGCCCGGCCCAGGGAAGCACCGCGTCGATCGGCTGCTCCGGGGCGAGCTCGGTGACGAGCCCGGACAGCTTGCACGCCACCGAGTCGTGGCGGGCGAGCGCGGCGACGTGTCCCGCCCAATCGTCGAAGGCGGTGGGGTCGATCACGGGCTTGCCGACGTGATCGAGCACCCAACGCCCGCCGGGGACCTGCTCGACAGCGCCGACGGCTGCCGGCAGCTGGGGCTGGCGCACCAGCAGGTCGTAGACGAGGCCGGCATCAGCGACGGCGGTGAGCCCTCGCAGCACGTCGTCACGGAGCAACCACTCGGGATCGGGCTCGGACTGCACCAGGTGCCGGATGCCGACAAGGAGGTCTCCTCCGGGGCGCTCGCGCAGCTCGGCGAGCCGGTCGGCGACGTCCGGGGCGGTGAGGTCGACCCAGCCGACGACCCCGAGGATCTCGGGCGTGGCGGCCGCCAGCGCGAGCAGCTCAGGGGTCTCCTCGGCGACCGCGACGGTCTGGACGACGACGGTTCCGACGATCTCGTGGTCGTCCAGGTGGGGCCGGAGGTCGTCGAAGGAGAAGGAGCGCCGGATGGCCGGGAGATCTCGCGTCCACTCCTGGTCGCGGACCTCGAGGTCCCACACGTGGTGGTGGGCGTCGATGCGCCGCGACTCGACCGAGGACTCAGTCAAGGTGGAAGACCTCGGTCATCGTGGACCACTGCTCGTCCTCGGTGGCGGTGGGCAGCCGCTCCTGGCACGGGGCGGTGACCTCCCACCATCGCTGGGTCACGGCATGGGCGGCGATCGCGGCCATGTCCGCCTCGTAGTCGGTCCCGACGTACTCGAAGTAGCTGAAGAGCCAGCCGTCGCGCAGGAAGATGGAGTAGTTGCGGATGCCGCTGGCGGTCAGGCGCTCGAGCACCTCGGGCCATACAGCGGCGTGCAGCTCGACGTACTCCGCCTCCTTCTCGGGGCGCAGCCGGACCACGGAGCCGTGTCGGGTCATGGTGGGGGTCCTCTCGGTGTGGTGGCGAAGGGTCAGAGGTCGTCCACGAGGACGACGTGCAGGGTGCGTGGGCCGTGGACGCCCTCGACGCGGTCGAGCTCGATGTCGCTGGTCGCCGACGGGCCGCTGATCCAGGTCTGCGGCCTCGCCGGGTCGAGCCGGGCGACGGCCTGCGGGACACCTGCCACGACCTGGGCGGCGCCGAGCACGCACACGTGCAGGTCCGGGACGAGGGTGAGCGCGCGACGTCCCTGACCGGGGCCGTGGTCGAGCACGACCGTGCCGGTGGCGGCGATGCCGAGCGCGGCACCTGACACGACCGCGTCGATCGCGTCGAGCTCGGCGGCCGACTGCCCGGTGTCGTCCACGGATCCGGGGACCGGCCACGGCAGGCCCGCGGGTACGACGACGCTCCGGCCGGCGACCGCCCGCGCCAGCACCTCGGCGACCTCTGCTGCGCGGCACCGGGTGACGGTGGCGCGGTAGTCATCGACCCGTTCCACGAACCGAGCGAGCACCGCGGACCGGTCGAGATCGTCGCCGACACCCCGGTAGCCGCGCGGCACCTCAGCGGTCGGGTGAGGCGCGTCGCCGAGCGCCTGCCGGACACGGCCCAGGATCTCCTCACGGGTGCTCATCGGCACCTCCTTCGGTGCGGCGCCACCAGGCGCGGAAGGACTCGGCGGGCGCGTCCGGCAGATCGCGGGCCTGCGTCCAGGGGCGCGCCCCGGCGCGGCGGGCAAGCCGGACGCCGGTGCCGACGAGGCGCTCGGCGAGGCCGAGCCGGCGACCTGACGCGAGCGTCGCGCCGGCGGCCTTCATCGCCACCGCCTCAGGCTTGGGTACGCCGCCGCGGTGGGCGTCGACCACCTGCGAGCGCAGCTCCACGAGCACCGAAGGGATGTCGATGCGCACAGGGCAGGCCTCGAAGCAGGCGCCGCACAGCGTCGAGGCGTAGGGCAGCGAGTCGGTCTGGTCGTCGTGCCCGACGCCTTTCAGCAGCGGGTTGAGGATGGCTCCGATCGGACCCGGGTAGACCGAGCCGTACGCGTGGCCGCCGGTGCGCTCGTAGACCGGGCAGACGTTGAGACAGGCCGAGCAGCGGATGCAGCGCAGCGCCTGCCGGCCGACCTCGTCGGCCAAGGCACGGGTACGGCCGTTGTCGAGCAGCACGACGTGCACCTCCTGCGGACCGTCGCCCGGGGTGACGCCGGACCACACCGAGGTGTAGGGGTTCATCCGCTCCCCCGTCGCCGAGCGCGGCAGGAGCTGAAGGAAGACGTCGAGGTCGTCCCAGGTCGGCACGGTCTTCTCGATGCCGACCACCGAGACCAGCACCTCGGGCAGGGTCAGGCACATCCGGCCGTTCCCCTCCGACTCCACGACGACCAGGGACCCGGTCTCGGCGACCGCGAAGTTGGCACCCGAGACACCTACCTTGGCGCGCAGGAACTTCTCGCGCAGGTGCAGGCGGGCGGCCTCCGCGAGCCGCGCGGGCTCGTCGGTGAGGTCCTCAGGAGCGGGACGGCCGACCTCACCCATCGCGGAGGCGAAGATCTCGCGGATCTCGGCCCGGTTGCGGTGGATCGCCGGCACCAGGATGTGGCTCGGTAGGTCGTCGCCGAGCTGCACGATCAGCTCGGCGAGGTCGGTCTCCCAGGCGTCGATGCCGCGGGCGGCCAGCGCCTCGTTGAGACCGATCTCCTGGGTCGCCATCGACTTCACCTTCACCACCTCGGTGGCGTCGTGAGCGGCGGCGATGTCGCCGACGATGCGGCAGGCCTCGGCGGCCTCGCTCGCCCAGTGGACGGTCGCGCCGACCTTGGTGAGCGACTCCTCGAGACGTACGAGATGCTCGTCGAGGTGGAGCAGCACGTTCTCCTTGATAGCCGCACCGGCCAGGCGCAGCTCCTCCCACTCCTCGACCTCGCCGACGACGGCGGCGCGCTTGGCACGGATGGTGCCGGTGGCGTGCGCGAGGTTGCGGCGCAGCTGGGAGTCGCCGACCGCCTCGCGGGCGGCCTTGGGGAACACCGGCATCCCGACGAACGTGCCGGTCATGAGGCAACCACCGCGGCAGGCTCGGTCTGGGCAAGGACGTCGGCCAGATGCATGACGCGTACGCCGGCACGCTGCCGTGAGAGCAGGCCTCCGACATGGGTCAGGCAGGACCGGTCACCGGCCACCAGCACCTCGGCCCCGGTCTCGCGCACGTGCCGGGCCTTGTCGGAGCCCATGGCGATCGACGTGTCGGAGTTCTTCATCGCAAAGGTGCCGCCGAACCCGCAGCACTCGGTCGCGCCGGGCAGGTCCACCAGGTCGATCCCTCGGACGTGCTGGAGCAGCCGCATCGGCCGGTCGCCGACCGCAAGCATCCGCAGCGAGTGGCAGGTCGGGTGGTAGGTCACCCGGTGCGGGAAGTAGGCACCCACGTCCTCGACGCCCAGCACGTCCACCAGGAACTCGCTGAGCTCATAGACACGCTGGGACGTCTCCCGGGCCGCCGCCCGCAGGCCCTCGTCGCCGCTGCGGCGGGCCACCAGATCGTGCTGGTGCCGGGCCGACCCGGCGCACGAGCCCGACGGCGTCACGACGGCGTCGTACCCCTCGAAGGCGCGGACGAACGTGCGGAGAACCGGCACCGCCTCGTCGAGGTAGCCGGTGTTGACCATCGGCTGGCCGCAGCAGGTCTGGGCCTGGGGAAAGTCCACCTCGACGCCGAGGCGGCGGAGGAGCCGGACCACGTTGCGCCCGGTGTCGGGGAAGAGGGCATCGTTGATGCAGGTGACCATGAGGGCTACACGCACGACGGCACCAGCCCCTGGTCGGCCAGGTCGGCCCATAGCGCCTCGGGGACCGTGGCTGCCAGGCGCTCGAGGTTCTGCCTCACCTGCTCGGGCCGGCCCGCGCCCGCCACCACCGACACGACCCGCGGGTCCTGCAACGGGTAGTGCAGCGCAGCGGTGGCGATCTCGACCCCGTGCGCCTCGCACACCTCGCCGATACGGAGCGCGCGTTCGAGGATGTCGTCGGGCACCTCGCCGTAGTTGTACATGGCTCCCCTGCGCGGGGTGGTGGCGAGCAGGCCGCTGGAGAACACGGCCGCGGCAACGATCCTGGTGCCGTGCCGATCGCACGCCTCGAGCAGACCGTCGGCGACGGACTGGTCGAGGAGCGTGTAGCGGTTGGCGACCATGACCACGTCGGCGAGGCCGGTCTCGACCGTCGCGGTGAGCGCCTGGACCGACAGGGATCCAGTCCCGATCGCATCGACCATCCCCTCCTCGCGAAGCTTCGCCAGGCCGGTGAGCGCGGTCTCTACCGCCGCTTGGTCGCCGGACAGCTCGGGGTCGTGCACGTAGAGGATGTCGACCCGGTCGAGGCCGAGGCGGGCCAGCGACTCCTCCAGGCTGCGGCGTACGCCGTCGGCGGAGTAGTCCAGGACCCGGTGCGAGCTCGCCGGGACCGCGAAGCCCATGTCGTCCTGGGACTCCCCGTCCCAGGCGGGGTTGGGCCGCACGAGCCTGCCCACCTTGGTCGAGACGACGAACTCCGACCGCGGTCGCGTCGCCAGGAACCGCCCGATCCTCTCCTCCGACAGCCCCAGCCCGTAGTGGGGCGCGGTGTCGAAGTGACGTACGCCTGCCTGCCAGGCCGCCTCGAGCGTGGCGTGGCAGTCCTCGTCGGTGCGCGGCCGGAACAGGTTGCCCATCGGCGCACAGCCGAGTCCGAACAGCGGGATCTCCATCCGCCCTCCTCAACCTCTGACTCCACGGTCGTTCGACCGTCACGTCGAGGCTAGACATCTGATGTTTAGGCTGTCAATATGCATTGGGTGCCGTATTCGGCCCTCACAGACCACCATAGATCCGATTAATCAACGTTGGAGGCCACACCATGAAGTTCGCCCGCCTGGGACCCGCAGGTGAGGAGCTGCCCGTCCTCGTGCTCGAGGACGAGGTGCGCAGCCTGGCCGGTCTCACCGACGACATCGACGGGGCCTTCTGGGCCTCCGACGGACCGGCGCGCGCCGCCGCCGCCCTCGCCGCGGGCGACCTCCCCGTCGTCGAAGGGGCCGACACGCTCCGCGTCGGTGCCCCGATCACCCAGCCCGGCGCCATCGTCTGCATCGGCATGAACTACGCCGCGCACGCCGCCGAGTCCGGCGCGGAGCCGCCCGCGGTCCCGGTCATCTTCTTCAAGGCTCCCAACACGATCGCCGGGCCGAACGACACCGTCACCATCCCGCGCGACAGCACCAAGACCGACTGGGAGGTGGAGCTCGGCGTGGTGATCGGAAAGCGCGCGTCTTACCTCGACTCTCCCGACCAGAGCCTGGAGCACGTCGCGGGCTTCGTGGTCGCCAACGACCTCTCCGAGCGCGAGTTCCAGCTCGAGATCTCCGGTGGCCAGTGGAGCAAGGGCAAGATCGCCCCCGGCTTCAGCCCGATCGGCCCCTGGGTCGTGACTCCCGACGAGGTCGAGCACCAGAAGCTCGGCATGCGCTCCTTCGTCAACGGCGAGCCGAGACAGGACTCCGTGACCGCCGACCAGATCTTCGACGTCGCGACGGTGATCCACCACCTCAGCCAGTTCATGGTTCTCGACCCGGGCGACCTGATCATGACCGGCACCCCGGAGGGCGTCGCGCTCTCCGGCCGCTTCCCCTACATCCAGCCCGGCGACGTCGTCGAGATCGAGATCGACGGACTCGGCCGCCAGCGCCAGGAGTACGTCGCCTTCGGGAGCCAGGCATGAGCGCCCAGGGAACGCGCGAGCTCGACGGGCTCGTCGCCCTCGTCACCGGTGGCGCGTCCGGCATCGGCGCCGCCGTCGTCGAGGTCCTGCTGGAGCGGGGCGCCCAGGTCGCGGCCCTCGACCTCGACCCCGAGGGCATCAACCCCAAGGCCCTCGGCATCCGCGCCGACGTCACCGACGACGCGAGCATCCGGGCCGCGGTGGAACAGGCGGTCGCCGACTTCGGCCGGCTCGACATCGTGGTCAACAACGCCGGCATCGGCGCCCAGGGCACCGTGGAGGACAACCCCGACGAGCAGTGGCACGCGGTCTTCGACGTCAACGTCCTCGGTGCCGTACGAGTCTCGCGCGCCGCGCTTCCGCACCTTCGGCGCTCCCCTGCTGCGGCGATCGTGAACGTGGCCTCGGTGGCCGCGACCACGGGCATCCAGCAACGGGCCGTCTACTCCGCGAGCAAGGGTGCGGTCCAGTCCCTGACGCAGGCCATGGCCGCCGACCACCTCCGGGAGGGCGTCCGGGTGAACTGCGTGAACCCCGGCACCGCCGCCACCCCCTGGGTGCAGCGCCTGCTCGACTCGGCCGACGACCCCGAGGCCGAGCGTGCCGCGCTGGACGCGCGGCAGCCGCACGGCCGTCTGGTCAGCGCGGACGAGGTCGCCCTCGCGGTCGCGTACCTGGCCAGCCCCTCCTCGGGGTCGACCGCCGGTGTGGCCCTCGCTGTCGACGGCGGCATGGCAACGTTACGGTTGCGACCGACCGAGTGAGAGGACCAGGATCCCGATGGCGCTGACCGACGAGGCGATCGAGAAGATCAAGGAGATGATCCTCGACGGCAGCCTGAAGCCCGGCGACCGTCTCCCGCGCGAGGCCGACCTGTCGGTTCAGCTCGGCATCTCCCGCAGCTCCCTGCGAGAGGCGGTGCGCGCGCTCTCGATGATGCGCATCCTCGATGTACGCCAGGGCGATGGCACCTACGTGACCAGCCTGACGCCGGAGATCCTGCTGGAGACGATGGGCTTCGTCATCGACTTCCACCAGGACTCCAGCGTCCTGGACCTCTTCGAGGTGCGCCGGGCGCTGGAGCCCCTGGCCGCCGAGAAGGCGGCCCTGCAGATGCCCTCGGACGAGGCCACCGACCTGCTCGCGCTGGTCGACTCCGTCAGTCCCGAGACGTCGCTGGAGGAGGTCGTGGCCAACGACCTGGAGTTCCACCACCGCATCGCCCGTGCGTCGGGCAACACCGTGCTGTGCTCGTTCATCGACGGCGTCGCCAACCGCACCCAACGGGCCCGGATCTGGCGTGGCGTGACCCAGCAGGACTCCTTCGACCAGACGCAGCGCGAGCATCGCGGCATCGCCCTGGCCATCGCGGACCGACAGCCGAGCATCGCCGCCGCGCTGTCCCTGGCCCACGTCGCCGGCATCGAGAACTGGATCCGCCGCAGCCTCGCCGAGGACCGGGAGGAGGGGCAGGAGTGAGCGCGCCGAATCAAGGCCGGCTGCATGTCAGCTTCCGGCCCAGCGACCGCGCCCGCCAGGCGCTGGAGGAGGTGCCCGGGCCGGTGACCTGCGCCGCGGATCCTTCTGGGCAGACGCGCGCAGAGCTGCTCTCGGACGTACGCGGGGCATCCGCGCTCGTCTGCCTGCTGACCGACCGGGTCGATGCCGAGCTCCTCGACGCGGCCGGTCCGTCGCTGCGCGTGGTCGCCAACATGGCGGTCGGTCACGACAACATCGACGTCGCCGCCTGCGCCGCTCGCGGCATCACCGTGACCAACACACCGGGCGTGCTCGACGAGGCGACCGCCGACCTCGCCTTCGCGCTGCTGCTCGCCACCTCCCGTCGCGTGGTGGAGGCCGACGCATTCGTACGCAGCGGCGAACCCTGGTCCTGGCGGCCGGACCTCTTCGTGGGCCTCGACGTCAGCAGCGGCGCGACCTTGGGCATCGTCGGTCTGGGCCGCATCGGGCTGGCTATGGCGCGGCGCGCCCGCGCCTTCGACATGCGTATCGTGGCGACCCCGTCCCGCTCCGCCGGCGCGGAGGCGGCGCGCCTGGGCATCGAGACCCTGCCGCTGCCCGACCTCCTGGTCGCCTCGGACGTCGTGTCGCTGCACTGCCCGCTGACCCCCGACACCCGGCATCTCGTCGGCGCCGAGGAGCTGCGGCTGATGGGTCCGGGCTCGGTCCTCGTCAACACCGCTCGCGGCCCCATCGTCGACGAGGCCGCCCTGGCGGCCGCTCTGGCCGACGGCACGATCGGCGCAGCGGGACTCGACGTCTTCGAGAACGAGCCGGCCATCCACCCCGACCTGCTGACGCTCCCCAACGTGGTCCTGCTGCCGCACATCGGCAGCGCGGGCCGCGCCACCCGTGACCGGATGGCGATGCTCGCGATCGAAAACGCCCGAGCCGTGCTCGCCGGCGAGCCCGCGCCGACGCCGGTCCACCCGTAGGCGGACTCGGGCCGGCCGCGAACCACTCGCGGCCGACCCGAGATGGTCCCTACTTCGGGACCACGGTGTAGGTGCTGCCGCGCCGGGTGCCGAACTCGACGACGTTCTCCTCCGGCCGGGAGACATCCGTCCCGGCCACCTTGACCGGCTGCTGCGTACGCAGCCGGAGCCGGTTGCCGAGCAGCGACCGGATCCGCGCGACCTCGACCTTGCCGTCAGCCCACTTCAGATCGACCTCGAAACCACCGCGGGCGCGCAGGCCACGAACCTTCCCCTCCGGCCATGCTGCCGGCAGCGCAGCGAGGAGGAAGAGCTCGCCGGAGTGGCTCTGCATGATCATCTCCGTGATCCCGGAGACGGCGCCGAAGTTCCCGTCGATCTGGAACGGCGGGTGGAGGTCGAAGAGGTTGGGCGCCGTCCGGGAGGGGTGCAGCATGTGCTGAACGTGGAGGTAGGCGTTCTCGGCCTCCAGAAGGCGCGCGCGGATGTTCATCTTCCACGCCAGTGACCACCCGGTGGTGATCGCCGGGCCGCGCAGCTCGAGCGCCTTGCGGGCGGCGTCGGCCAGCTCCGGCGTACGCAACGGGCTGATCTGGTCGGAGGGGAAGACGCCCCACAGGTGGGAGACGTGGCGGCTGCGCTCCAGGGCAGCCTCCTCCCAGTCGATCAGCCACTCCTGCAGCTGGCCCAGGTAGCCGATCTGGTTGGGCGGCAGCTGATCCCGCATGGCCACGGCCTGAGCGACGAGCGGGTCGTGCTTGCCGAGCGCCTCGGCCGCCTTCTCGAACGCGGTGAACAGGTCGCGCAGGATCTGGCAGTCCATCGTCGGGCCGGCGCAGATGCTGACCCCCTCGTCGTCCTGCTCGTGGTGCTTGATCTCCGGCGAGTGCGACGGACAGGTGACCATGTAGCCGGACTGCTCGTCGCGCACCATCGTCTCGAGGAAGAACTCGACCGCTCCCCGCAGGGTCGGGAAGTGCTCGGCGAGGTTCGCCTTGTCGCCGGTGTACTCGTAGCGTTCCCAGAACAGCAGCGAGAGCCAGGCGCCTCCCATCGGCCAGACTCCGTAGTAGGCGAAGTCGACCGGTGCGGTTCCCCGCCAGCCGTCGGTGTTGTGGTGGGCGACCCAACCCTTGTCCGAGCCCCACATCTGCTTGGCGGTGTTCCGCCCGACCTCCGCGAGCTCCTCGGTCATCGTGAACATCGGGTCCCAGCACTCGGCGAGGTTGGCCGGGCCGGCAGGCCAGTAGTTCATCTGCGCGTTGATGTTGAGGGTGTACTTCGACTGCCACTCGGGCTGCATCTTGTAGTTCCACAGACCCTGCAGGTTGGCCGGCTGCCCAGGGGTCCGGGAGGACGAGATCAGCAGGTAGCGGCCGAACTGGAACCACAGCGCCGCCAGCTGCGGGTCGCCGCCGTCACGGAACGCCGCCACCCGCTCGTCGGTCGGCTTCTCGATCGCGGCGGAGGTGCCGAGGTCGATGTCGACGCGGCCGAAGAGCTTCTGATAATCCCGCACGTGCGCCGAACGCAGCTGGCCGTAGCCGCGCTCGGTAGCCGCCTCGAGGGGCTTCTCCGCGCGGCGTACGTGGTCGGCATTGACGTCGGCGTAGTTGCGGTAGCTGGTCGCCATAGTGAGCAGCAGCGTCACCGAGGTGGCGTTGCGCACGCGCAGCTGGGTATCGGCGCACTGGACCGTGCCTCCGTCGGTCTCGGCGCGGACGAGGCTGATGAAGCGGACCGCGCCCTCCATCCCCTCCGTGGCCCCGCTGATGCCCTCCAGAGCGAGCGTCCGCGCATCGTGGGGCTGCACGTCGCTCTGCTGCGGCGACTGGAAGGTGGCGTTGAACGAGACCTTCTCGGCCTGGTCCGCGGTGAGGCGGACGACCATCACCTGGTCCGGGTGGCTGACGAACGACTCGCGGCGGTAGCGCACGCCGCCGACCTCGAACTCCGAGATCGCGGTCGCGGTCCGCAGGTCGAGCGAGCGCCGGTAGGTCGTGGGCTCGCCGTCGAGGCCCAGGAACTCGAGCAGCAGGTCACCGACCGGCTGGTAGAAGGCCTGCTCGCTGGGCCGGCCGAGGAACTCCTTGTCGGCCAGACGCTGGGCGCCGACCCAGTTCTCCTCGAAGATCATCTTGCGGATCTCGGGGAGCACCTCGGCGCCACGAGGCGGGTCGTAGCTGTGCGGATGACCGGCCCAGACCGAGTCCTCGTTCAGCATCAGCTTCTCGCTGGCCACCCCGCCGAAGACCATCGCGCCCATCCGGCCGTTGCCGATCGCCAGCGCCTGGAGCCACTCCTGCGCCGGCTGGCGGTACCAGAGCTCCAGCGGGTTGGTCTCCGGCTCGTCGGCGGCCGCGGCCGCCTGGGTCACGACCGGCTGCACCAGGGCACCGCCGGCCACCGCCGAGGCCGCCTGCAGCACCCGTCGTCTCGTGAAGTCCACCATCAGCTTCCTCCTGACTCACGCCCCACTCGGGGCAAACATCGGTTGTTTCAATGTAATAGACATCACACGTCATGTCGATGGTTGCCGAGATTTGGGGCTGATATGGCCGATGTCGGCCTCGCGTGACAGTCAGGACAAACAAATGATCTGATCTTTACAAGATCAGCGTGTTTCCCGAGCTGACGCATCCGCGACGGCAAGCCGCTGTTCGTCGAGCCCGTAGAAACGGCGTGCGCTGCCCGCGTAGATCTCCTCACGCTCGTCACCCGACAGACCGGCCAAGGCCTCCTGGAGCCCGGCGAAGACCCGTTCGTAGCCGCCAGCGGCGGTGGAGATCGGCCAGTCTCCGCCGTACATCAGCCGGCTCGGGCCGAACACCTCGACCGCCCGGTCGACGAAGGGCTGGATGCCAGCCACGGTCCAGCCGTCGGGGGCCGCACCCGGGTACAGCCCGGAGACCTTGCCGAACACCTTCGGGTTCTCGGCCGCTCGCTCGATGAGGCTCCACCACGGCTCTCGGTCGGCCTCCCCGAGCGGCGGTTTGGAGAGGTGGTCGATCACGATCCTCAGGTCCGGATGGCGTTCGGAGAGCGTCGCGACGTGCTCGAGGTGGCGTGGCAGCACCGAGACGTGGTCGTAGGTGAGCCCGAGCCGTTCCAGCAGCCCGAGTCCCTCGGCGACGTCCGGACGGAGGATCCAGTCGGGGTCGGGGATGTTGTGGATCAGGTTGCGTACGCCGACCACCCGGTCGTCTCCACGCAGCGACTCCAGCCGCTCGGCGGCCAGGTCCGGCTGGTCCAGTGGCACGTAGACGACGATCCCCACCACCTCGGGATGCTGGTCGGCGACCTCGATCATCAGGTCGGTGTCACCGTCGTGGTCGTCGGACTGGACCAGCACGGTCGCGTCCACTCCCTGCGCCCTCAGCTGCGGCTGGATCTCGTCGAAGGTGAACGTGCGGTTGTACTCGGGCACGTCGGGACCGAGCCACGGGTAGGGCGAGCGGGTGAGATCCCAGACGTGCTGGTGGCTGTCGATGATCATCTGAGGCGTCACCGGCTCGCCCAGTAGCTGCCGTCCGGATAGGCGTACGTCGCCACCGACGTGGGGTGCATCTCCGCGCTGTAGCCGGGCCGGGACGGCAGTCGGTAGGCGCCGTTCTCGACGATGCACGGGTCCGTGAAGTGCTCGTGGAGATGGTCCACGAACTCGGTGACCCGGTCCTCGAGCGTGCCCGAGACGGCGACGTAGTCGAAGACGGACAGGTGCTGGACGAGCTCGCACAGGCCGACGCCGCCGGCATGAGGACAGACCGGGACGTCGAACTTCCTCGCCATCAGATAGACGGAGAGGATCTCGTTGACGCTGGCCAGCCGAGCGGAGTCGAGCTGGCAGAAGTCGATGGCCTCCGCCTGGAACATCTGCTTGAAGAGCACCCGGTTCATGCCGTGCTCACCGGTTGCCACCCCGATCGGGGCCACCGCCTTGCGGACCGCGGCGTGACCGAGGATGTCGTCAGGACTGGTCGGCTCCTCGATCCACCACGGCTCGAAGCGCGCCAGGGCGTTGACCCACTCGATGGCCTGCGGCACGTCCCAGACCTGGTTGGCGTCGATCATCAGCTTCGCATCCCAGCCGATCACCTCCCGGGCGATCTCGCAGCGCCGGATGTCGTCCTCCAGGTTCGCGCCGACCTTCAGCTTGATGTGCGTATAGCCGGAGTCGACGGCTTCGGCGGCCAGCCTGCGCAGCTTGTCGTCGGAGTAGCCCAGCCAGCCGGCAGACGTGGTGTAGCAGGGATAGCCGGTCTCCTCCAGGTGCCGGATCCGCTCCTCACGGTGGGGGACGCCGGCGCGGAGGATGTCCAGGGCCTCGTCCCGGGTGAGGGCGTCGCTGAGGTAGGTCAGGTCTGCGACGTCGACGAGCTCCTCGGGGGTCATCTCGGCCAGCAGTCGCCACAGCGGTTTGCCGGCTTCCCGGGCAGCCAGATCCCAGACCGCGTTCATCACAGCGGCGAGGGCCAGGTGCTCGACCCCCTTGTCCGGGCCCAGCCAGCGCAGCTGGGAGTCCGAGGCGAGGTCCCGGTAGATCCCGCCCAGGTCACCCACCACGTCGCTCACCTCTCGCCCGACCAGCGGCTCGCCGCGGCGCTGCGCCGCCAGGGTGCAGATGTCGTTGCCGCGTCCGATGGTGAAGGTGAACCCGAAGCCGGACAGCTCCGGGTCGTCGGTGCTCACCACGACGTACGTGGCCGAGTAGTCACCGTCCTTGTTCATGGCGTCGGATCCGTCCATCGACACAGAGGTCGGAAAGCGGACATCGGTGACGTCGACGGCGGTGATACGGGTCACGAGGGATCCTCCTGTGGGGATGGGTGGCGCTTGTTGACGAGGTAGAGGTGGGTCAGGACCAGCACCGTCTCGCCACGCTGGTTGGTCACCGTGACGAGCTCGTGGACGTAGCCGAGCTCGTCCGGCTTCTTCCTGTGATCCGACGTCTCGGTGATCTCGGCGGTCACGGTGATGGTGTCGCCGATGAACACCGGACCGATGAACCGGATCCGGTCGTAGCCGTAGGACATGGACTGTGGGTTGATGTCGGTCGCGGTCATCCCGACCGCCACCGCGAGGATCAGCGTCCCGTGGGCGATCCGCTGTCCGGCCGGCTGGGTGGCCATCCACTCCGCATCCATGTGATGCGGGAAGAAGTCGCCCGTCTGGCCGGCGTGCAGGACTATGTCGGCCTCGGTGATCGTGCGGCCCAGGGTGGTCCGGGACTCACCGACCGCGTAGTCCTCGAACCAGCGCTCCTCGACTTTCACCGGGATGCTCCTTCCTCGACGCCGTGTGCGTCGGCTTCCATGACGAGCAGGCGCTCGGCGAGCTCGCCGGCCCGGCGGACCAGGTCGGCGTCGGTCATCCGGCCGGCCAGGGCCTCCGTCACCCACGGGGAGACGGTGTCCTGGAACTCCAGATAGCCGGCGGTACGCGGCCGCACCCAAGCGCCCTCGAGGGTCGCCCGGGTGCCGCGGAAGAAGTTCCAGGAGTCTTCGTTGAGCCGGTCGTCGTCCCACGACGACGCGTAGCCGGGCTGGCCACCGGCGTCGTAGTAGATGCCCGACTGGACCTCGGGCGAGGCGACCCACAGTGCGTACGCGCGGGCCGCGTCCAGATCTCTCGACCGGGCCGAGACCGATACGCCGGCGCCTCCGAGCTGCGAGCCGGCCACTCCGCGGGGACCGGAGGGCATGTCGACGTACTTGAGGCGATGCGGCCGGAACCCGGACCGGGAGTAGTTGCTGTATCCGTACATCAACGGCGCGTAGCCCCACGGCTCGGGCGCGTCGGCGGCCAGCGCCTCGGCGACCTCGATCGGGTTCGCGTCCAGGCACCACGACGGCACCTGCTCGCAGAGCCGATGCATGAGGTCGAGCACGCTCAGCGCATCCTCCTCGGGCAGGAAGGTCCCGGGCTCGGCATTGACCGGCGTCCCTCGGTTGGCTGCCAAGGTGCACAGGGTCGAGTAGGCGTCGATGGGCTTGCACGGCCAGAGCACCCTGCCCCCGGCGGCCAGGTCGAGCACCTCCTCCCACGTACGGGGCACAGCCGGCAGGCGGTCCGGGCGGTACGCAGCGACCTGGGCCGCGGCGTCGGTGGCCAGGCCGTACTGGCGCCCGCCATGGCGGTACGACGCGTGGCTGCTGCCGACGGCATCGGCGGCCAGGGCGGCCAGCTCGACGTCGTACCCCGCGCCGTCCAGGGGTGCCAGCACCCCTTCCGCGACGGCCACGGGCACGTGGGGGTGGTCGATGACCATCAGGTCGAAGCGCTCCGCCAGCTCAGCCAGCGGCGCGTCGGCGAACGCCTGCAGAGAGCGGTACTCCCAGCGCACCTCGACCCCGGTCCGGCGCGCGTACTCCTGGGAAGCTGCCACCTGGCAGTCGTAGCCACGCGGGTGCTCCCAGGTCATGCCGTGCAGGACGGTCATCGGTCCCCCTCGAGGTCGTGCTCGCCCAGGCGTGGAGCCGGGCGCGGATTGGTCAACCGCTCGCCGTCGATGCGGATCGGGCTGCGGGTGGTCGTCAGAGTGAGGCCGTCACGACGGATCTGCTGGGTCATCGCGATGGCCTCGAAGCCCTTGTGCTCCACGAGCTCGGAGAGCGTGAGCACCGGGGCGCACCACACGTCCTCGGCGTCCAGGACGGCCAGCCAGGCATCCCGGGTGTCGCTCCGGAGACGGTCGCCGATCGCCTCCTCGATCTCCGACTGCCGGTCCCACCAGGTCTGCGGGTCGGTCATCGCCTCCAGCTCGGGGAGCCCGAGCAACCGCCCGATGGTGGGTACGGGGTTCATCGCGATGGCGAGGTAACCGTCGCTCGTCGGGTAGATGCCGTAGGGAGCCGAGAGGAAGGCGTGGGCCGACCGGGGTCCCTTGCGGCGGACCTCGACCGACGGGTCGTTGAGCCGGGTGGTCAGCAGCTCGAACTCCAGGTCCAGCAGGGACTCCATCAGGCTCGTCTCCGTCAGCCCGCCCTTCCCGGTCCGGAACCGTCGGACCAGCAGGGCCGTGATGCCCTGGGCCAGGTGACAGCTGGCGAGGTGGTCGGCCACCGCCAGCCCGACTGGGACCGGTGGGTCATCGGCCGACCCGTTGAGCCAGGGCAGCCCGGCGATCGCCTGGGCGAGCAGGTCCTGTCCCGGGCGGTCCTGGAACGGGCCGACGCCCCCGTACCCGGTCACGCTGCCGTAGACGATGCTCGGGTTGAGCACCCGGACGGAGTCGTAGTCGAGACCGATCCGCTCCATCACGCCTGGGCGGAAGTTCTGGACGATCACGTCGGCCTCCGCGACCAGACCGCGTACGCGCTCGAGGTCGGCGGGATCCTTCAGATCGGCTGCCACGCTCTCCTTGTTCCGGTTCATGGCGTGGAAGGAGAGGCTGTCGCCGTTCACCGTCCGCCCGGCGAAGGCCAGGCTCCGGCCCGCGTCTCCCCCGGCGGGTCGCTCGATCTTGATGACCCGGGCGCCCAGGTCGGCGAGCCTCAGCGCCGCCACGGGACCGGCCAGGAACTGGCTGAAGTCCAGGACCGTGACACCCTCCAGGGGCAGGTCGGAGGCGCGGAGGCGGGTGCCACTCATCGGCGTTCCTTTCAGATGGTCGCGGGTCGGCGAGGCGGACCGGTGCGGGAAGGGGTGGTCACTGGTCATACGCCGGCGGCTCTCCGCCGCGGGCTGCGTCCGTGTACGCCGCCTCGACGACCGCCATGGTGCGGAAGACGTCCTCGACCCCGGTGGGCAGGGACGGGATCGATCCCTCGAGAAAGCGTTGGACGACGGCCATCGAGCCGATGAAGGCGTCGGGGAACCATGACCCCTCGAACGGCACCGGTCGCCAGCCGGCGTCGAGCCGATCGTCGGTGACGAGCTCGAGCGAGTCCTCGCCGCCGCGCGGGTAGTCCAGCAGCAGGCCGAGCTGCGCGCGGATGGCGCCGCGAGTGCCCTCCCACTTGACGAAGGACTCTTCGTGCCGGGGTCCGTAGTGGTGGTCGTGGTTGGTGGAGACGACGACCCTGATCGGTCGCTCCCCATAGCTCAGCGCGATGTCGGAGCGGCTGTTGGCGTGGGGTTTCTCGGGGTGGCGCACGGTGACGGCGTGGACCCCGGTCGGGTCCCCCAGGAAGGAACGCACCAGATCCAGGTAGTGGACGCTGTGCATGTTGATCTCGAGCCGGTCCAGGTCGAGCACGTACGGGAACATCTCCCACGGGGTCCGCACCGAGACCCGGACCTCCAGGTCGTAGAGCTCCCCGATCGTGCCGGCGGCGATGAGCTCACGGGCAGCTACGACGTACGGCGCGAACCTGAGCTGGGTGTTGACCGCAGCCACCAGCCCCTTGCGCCGGCACACCTCACGGGTGCGGATGCCCTCGGCCAGGTGGTTTCCCAAGGGTTTCTGCAGCAGGACCGCAGCGCCGTCGGGCAGCTGCTCGAGGACCTCGACGTGCGCCTCGGGCGGAAGGGCGACGTCGTAGACCGCGTCCGCCGGAGCCGACCGGACCGCGTCCGCGACGCTCTCGTGCACGGCGTGGATGCCATACCGTTCGGCGAGTTCCCGCGCCCGCTCCGGGATGAGGTCGGTGATGCTGGCGACCTCGAACCCCGCTTTCGCGTACGCCGGCAGGTGAGCGTCACGGACGATCCCGCCGGCGCCCACGAGCACGATCGGACGCGGGGTCTTCGGCAGCTCGGCCGAATAGCCAGGGTGCGGGTCGAACTCCGGCGGTGGATGCGGGGCCATCAGCCCTTCACCGCCCCCATCGTCTCGCCCCGCATCAGGAACTTCTGCGCGCCGAGGAAGACGATCAGCAGCGGCAGCATCGAGATGAAGGTCGCCAGCGCCAGCTGCGGCATGTAGAGCTTCACGTCCAGCCCAGCGGCGACGGTCGGATTGAACAGCGGACTGGCGCCGATCAGCTGCTGCAACCCGACGGGGAGGGTCTGGTTGTTCTGGTTGGAGGAGAGCAGCGCCAGCGGCAGGAAGAAGTTGATCCAGTTGGCGACGAAGGCGAAGAAGCCGACCAGCACCGCAGCCTGACGGGAGATCGGGAGCGCGACCCGCCAGAAGATCGACACCTCGCCGAGACCGTCGATCCGCGCCGCCTCGACGAGCTCCTGGGGCATGGTGGTCATGAAGTGGATGTAGGCCAGGTAGACCCCGAACGGGAAGAAGCCCATGATCAGCCCCACCGGCCACAGCTGGCCGACCGCGCCGATGGCGTTCACCTCGAGGAAGATCGGGATGACCAGCACGGTGTTCGGCATCACCATCGTGATCAGGGTGATCAGCAGGACGGCCCGGCGGGCGCGGAACCTCAGCCGGGCCAGCGCGTACCCCGCCGGCAGAGCGGCGACGACCGCCAGCAGCGCGCCCCCGCCGGCCACGGCGAGCGTGTTGAGCAGCCAGCGGGTGTACAGCCCGCCGCCGTCTGGTCCGAAACCGTTGACCTGTGTCCAGCTGTACTGCGCGTTGTCCCACGACACGTCGCCGAAGCCGAACGGCCCGCCGGCGCCGGATGCGACACCCTCGTTGGACCGGAACGCCATCGCGATGAAGCCGGTGATCGGCAGCACGAACAGGCAGGCGACGAACAGCATCGTCACGACGCGCGCGGTCTTGCCGACGCTCCAGTCGAACATGCCTCGCTTCGTCCCGGCCGCCCTGCGCTCGGCCACGGTGGTCTGGGTGGTCTGGCTCATCGGTGCTCCTCCTCGCCGAACAGCCCGGTTCGGAAGACGACCAGCAGTCCGATGCCCAGCGTGATCACGAGCAGGATCAGCGACATCGCGGCGGCCGCGGGGAAGTTGTAGCTGCTGAAGGCGAAGGCGTACCCCAGCTGGGTGGGCGTCCAATGATCGTCGAGCGCGTTGCTGGCGACCTGGTCGAGCAGCTGTGGCTCGAGGAACAGCTGGAACCCGTAGGCGAGGTTCATCAGCACGGCGTACCCGATCCACGGCCGGATGATCGGCAGCTTCACGTGCCAGGCCAGCCGCCATTCGTTGGCACCGTCCAGCCGGGCCGCCTCGAGCGTCTCCTCCGAGATCCCGTTGAGGCCGCCGTTGACCACGATGACCCACTGACCGACGCCCTGGAAGAACATCATCGCGGCCAGGATGAAGGGCAGATTTCCGGGGCCGGCGACGGCCTGCTTGATGGTGTCTACGCCCAGTGCCTGCCAGAACCCCTCGATCGGGGACTGGCTCGGGTTGAGCAGGTAGACCCAGAGCACGAGGTTGGCGACGCCTGCCAGGGCCCCGGGGATGTAGTAGATGAATCGCATCGACGACCCGAACCATCCGGGGCTGGCGTGGACCAGCAGAGCCAGCCCGACGATGCCGATCGTCATGATCGGGAGCCAGACCACCAGGGTCGCGAAGATGTTGACGAACGTGTCGACGAACCGGTAGTCGGTGACGACGGTCCTGAAGCTGTCCACGCCCCCGAAACCTCCGCTGGGGTCCAGCGGCGTCGGCGCCTTCTCCAAGGATGTCTTGATCGCGTACGCGACGGGGATGATGCCCGCGATCATCAGCAGGACGAGGTAGGGCGCCATCAGCACCCAGGCGCCACGCGTCTCGCTGGGCCGCGCGACGCGTCGCCGGGGACGGCGCCTCGGGCCCACCTCGGGCGGCGAGGTGGCGACGTCCTCCATCAAGGCGGTCGACATGTTGCTCCTCCGATGTGTCCGGGCCACCGTGAGGCCCCGATGTGACTGGGATGGCACCCTTCGGCCCGGGCGTTTCCGGGCCGAAGGAGCTCGTGCGTGGCCGGGTTACTCGACCGTGTAGCCCATCGCCTTCGCCTGGCTGACCAGCTCGTCCCCGAAGGACGTCCAGGCCTGGTCGACATCGCCCCCTGAGGCGAGGGCGGCGGCCACGGTCTCGGTCCAAACCGCTCCGGTGTTGTAGAGCATGTAGGCGTGGCCGTCGACGACGTAGTCGTTGGCCTTCTTCATCGCCTCGAACGTGGTCTCGTTGTCCGCGAAGTAGTTGGCCTTGGCCTGCTTCTCCGCCCAGGCGTCCTGCACGGGACCGTACGCCGGTAGGCCCGTGGAGAGCTCGACCTGCCACCTCGGGTCGGTGGCGACGAACTCGGCGAAGGTCAGCGTGTTCTCGAGCTGCTTGCCCGTGATGTGGTTCGAGACGCCCCAGAGGCCACCGCCCTCGTTGCCGGTGGAGGGCTCGCTCTCACCGTCCCACGCGAGAGGTTCCACGGCGGTCATCTCACCGGCCGGGATCTTCCAGGTCTGGTTGAAGAGGTAGTCCCCCCACCACGCGGCACCGGGGCTCATGACCAGTTCCTTGCCGACCTTGGCCGCGTCCGGATCGAAGATGCCGACGGTCGAGAGTGCCTTGCCCTCCAGCATCGTGCCGATCAGATCCACCGCTCGGGTGCACTTGGCGTCCGAGGTGTCGATGTGGACCACGGTCTCGGACTGTCGGTCGTTGGTGGGACAGCCCGACCCCCACAGATAGCGGTCCGGGGCGTACGCGTCGCCGGTGAAGCCGCTGATCTTGCCCGGGTGCTCCTTGGCGATCTGGACGGCCAGATCGCCGTACTCCTCCCAGGTCGTCGGCACTTCGTAGTCGTTGGCGTCGAAGAAGGCCTTGTTGTACCAGAACACGTCGGGAGCCGCGTCGTTGCGCAGGCACCGGACCTGGCCGTCGATCTCGCAGGCGGCGTTGATCGAACCCTCGTAGCCGTCGAGCACGTCGGGCAGCTGGTCGGTCAGGTCGAGCGTGTAGTCGATCTGCGCACCGGAGGCCCAGGCGATGTCGTCGTTGGAGGGGAAGAAGATGGCGTCCGGCCAGCCCTGTCCGGCCTCGTTGAACTGGGCGAACTGCTGCTGGAGCGACTTGCCTCCGACGGTCCCGTCGATCTGGTTGATCTTGATGTCGATATCGGGATACGCCTTCTTGAAGGCGTTCGCGGCAGGCACTCGCGGCGGGTCGACCCAGACGGTGATCGCGCCGCCCGAGTCCGTCTTCTCGCCCGCGGCATCATCTCCTCCGCCGGAGCCGCAGGCACCCAGCGCCGAGGCTGTCAGCAGGGTCACGGCGGCCACCAGGGCCGCCCGGTGACGTGAACCGAGTGGATTTCGCTTCATGGACATGGCTCCTTCGACGATGTGTCCCGAGCGGGGTGCAGTGTGACGCAGGCCACTTGCTCAAACGTTAGAGCAGATCAATGGGAGTGGTCAATCGTTTGAGTGGATCTTCCTTCCGGGCAGGCAGGCGAGAGGCCTATGAACCGCCGATTCAGGGCGCGCGAGACCCACCGCCCAGCCGCGGAGTGCGCTTCCGTCCGAGTTCTCAGACGGCTTGGCGCGGTGGCGCCGTGGACTCCCGCACGATGAGCTCCGGGGCGGGGTCGGTGATCATCTCGTCGGCCATCTCACCGGTCTCGATGCGACGGACCACGCTGCGTACGGCCGCGCGGCCCATGTCGTAGAACTGCATCTTGACCGCGGTCAGCGGTGGCCAGGTGTTCTCAGCGGTCCAGGAGTCGTGCACGGTGGCCACGGAGAGGTCCTCGGGGACACGGATCCCGTCGGCTCGGGCGGCTGCGAGGAGACCGATGGCGGCGTTGACGTTGGCGACCACGATTCCCGTGGGCCTCGGCTCCCGCTCCATCAGTCGCCGCAGGGCGGTGCGGCCGTTGTCGGCGGTGTAGCCGACCCGCGTCTCGTAGTCCTGACGGACCGGCAGCCCGGCGCCGAGGAGGGCCTCCTTGTAGCCCACCCGCCGCCGCTTCGCCGTGAACGACCGGGGAAGGCCGTTGGCGAAGGCGATCCTCTCGTGGCCGAGGTCGATCAGGTGCTGGGTGGCGATCCGGGCACCGGTGCGGTCGTCGAGAGCGACCGAGCCGACGTGTCCCGGGTAGGTGGAGTTGATCAGCACGATCGGAGCGCCCGAGGCCAACAGCTCCCCCATCCCCGCCGGGGCGACACCATCGCCCACCTGGATGACCATGCCGTCCACGCGTCCCTCACCGATGAGCCGGGCGATCATCTCGCCTCCGGGACGTACGTCGTCGGCGCGGCCGAGCAACAGGGTGTAGCCCCTCGCCGCAGCCTCGTCCTCGGCGCCGTGCATGAGCTCGGTGAACAGGGCGTTGGTCAGGTCGGGCACCACCAGACCGACCACCTGGGTACGCGCCGACTTCAGCGCGCGACCGGCGAAGTTGGGACGGTAGTGCAGGTCCTTGGCCGCCTGCACGATCCGCTCACGGGTCGCCTCGCTCACCCGGGCCGACGGCGCGTCGCTGAGCACCCGCGAGACAGCGGAGATCGAGACACCGGCAAGGGCTGCGACATCGCCGAGGGTGGCCATGGGCCGCAGCCTAGCTCTGCCCTGCAGCGGCGGCTTGGGACTGGGCGACTCCGGCGTGGCAGGAGCCGGTTGGCCGTCACCGGCCATGCGGGTCACCCCCGATCGGGTCGGCTCCGTGGCGCAGGATGCCGTGCTCACCGAGCCGGGGTGCGCCCCGACGATGGCGGAGGATCTCGCCGTCGACGCGGATGGGGCTGCGCGTGGTCTTCAGGGTCACGGGTGTGCCGTCCGGTTCCAGGGCCGAGCGCTCGACCTCTTGGGTCATCTCGAGCGCGGCGAACTCCGGTGAGGCGAGCAACTCCTCGAGAGTGAGCACCGGAGCCAGCCACCCGCTCGACCCGTCCTGGGCAGGCAGCGCGTCCAACCAGGCGGCCGTGGTGTCGCCTCCCAGAGCTGCGGCGATCAGGTCGTTCACCCGGTCGGGGTGC
Source organism: Nocardioides sp. YIM B13467 (assembly GCF_042788075.1). Classification (NCBI taxonomy): domain Bacteria; kingdom Bacillati; phylum Actinomycetota; class Actinomycetes; order Propionibacteriales; family Nocardioidaceae; genus Nocardioides; species Nocardioides sp. YIM B13467. The sequence goes on along the minus strand of NZ_JBHZPJ010000046.1, from coordinate 1,820,762 downwards.
GTCTCCCAGGCTCCGGTGGCTGCGATCCGGGCCAGCTCGGCGTCGCCCAGCGTGGCCGCGAGTCGGTCGAGAGGCGCTCCGGACAGCGCGACGTAGCCGTCCTTGGTGGCGAAGATCCCGGTCGGGGTCCAGGCGGACATCGGACGAGGCGAGCCCGCCAGATCCTCGCCCTCGGGTCGCGTCAGAAGCGTCGCCTGCAGGTCCAGCATGCCCTCGAGCAGGCTGGTCTCCACGAGCCCGCCCCGGCCGGTCCTGGCCCGGCGTACGAGCAGTGCGGTCACGCCTTCGGCGAGGTGGCAGCTCATCAGGTGGTCGGCGAGGGAGAGCCCGACCGTCATCGGCCGGTCCGCGCCGGCGAGCCACGTCGCCCCTGACACCGCCTGAGCCAGCAGGTCCTGGCCGGGTCGGCTCGCCCAGGGGCCGGTGTCGCCGTAGCCCGAGGCGCTCGCATAGACGAGCCCCGGGTTGAGCTCGCGCACGCTCGCGTAGTCGAGGCCGATGCGCTCCATGACCCCGGGCCGAAAGTTCTCGATGAGGACGTCGGCGCGAGCGACGAGGTCCTTCACCCGAGCCAGGTCAGCCGGGTCCTTGAGGTCGGCGACGACCGCCTCCTTGTTGCGGTTCATCGCATGGAACGAGAGCGTGTCCCCCGCCGCCGAGCGACCTGCGAACGCGAGCGTCCGACCGATCTCGCCGGTGTGCGGCCGCTCGACCTTGATCACCCGCGCACCCAGGTCGGCCAGCCGAAGCGCTGCGACCGGACCCGCCAGGAACTGGCTGAAGTCCAGGACCACGGTCCCGGCGAGAGGCAGATCCTCCGGTTGCATCGCCACTCCCCCATCGCGCGATCAATCGTTTGCGCAATAGTACGGCTCCGCCCGCTCGGAGAGCAAGCAACGTCGAGGCGTCGCCTGCGCCGGCCGAGCTGGCAGGGCGCTGCCGACTCGGCCGACTCGGCTGACCTCTCGGCCGACGCGGCTGACGCCTCGGCTGGGGTCAGGCGCGCAGCGCGCCGTCCACGCGACGCGGCGTGCCGGTGTGTCCGTCGCGCAGCTCCTCGGGCAACAGCTCCTGCGGCGCGTCCTGCCACACCATCGGGCGCAGGAACCGGCGCACGGCGGTGACGCCGACCGAGGTGTGCAGGGTGTTGGTCGACGGCCACGGTCCGCCGTGGTGCTGCGCCCACGAGACACGTACGCCGGTGGGGAAGCCGTTGAAGACCAGACGGCCGGCGATCGGGGCGACCGCCTCGACGAGTCGCCGGGTCAGCGCGGATTCGTCGGGCTCGGAGTGGACGGACGCGGTGAGCGATCCGGGCACCTGCCTCAACGCGGTGACGAGGTCGGCCTCGTCGGCGTACCTCACCACGACAGCGGCGGGGCCGAAGCACTCCTCGAGGACCTCCTGCAGTCCCGCCGAGCCGGTCACCAGGAGTCCCGCGGCGGCCCACGCGGGCTCGTTCTGGTCCTGCGCCGTCACGGCGACGGTGACGCCGGGCGCCGACCCGAGGCGACCGAGGATCTCGCGGTAGGAGCTGGCGATGCCGACGTTGAGCAGCGGCTGCGCGACCGACTCGGCAAGGATGGCCGCCAGCTCCTCGACCAGCACGTCGCCGGCCTCCCCTGCCGGCACGAACACCAGTCCCGGCTTGGTGCACAGCTGCCCGGCCGACCCGGTGATCGACGCGGCGAGACCCTCGGCGATGGCTGCCCCGCGAGCCGCCGCGGCACCGGGGGTGACCACGAGCGGGTTGAGGCTGCCGAGCTCGCCATAGAACGGGATCGGCTCGGGGCGCGCGTTGACCAGATCGAGCAACGCCCGGCCTCCGGCCGGCGAGCCCGTGAAGCCGACCGCCTTGATGAGCGGGTGGACGACCAGGTCGGCCCCGGCCTGGCGACCGTGAACCAGGCCGACCGTCCGAGGCGGCAGCCCGAGGTCCTCGACCGCGGCACGCAGCGCGTCGAAGGCGAGCTGGGAGGTCAGCGGGTGCGACTCGTGCGCCTTGACCACGACCGGACACCCGGCCGCGACCGCGGAGGCGGTGTCGCCGCCCGGAACCGAGAAGGCGAGCGGGAAGTTGCTGGCTCCGAAGACCGCGACCGGGCCGAGCGGCACGAGCATGCGGCGTACGTCGGGGGCCGGCCCGAGCGGAGTCTGGCCGGCGTGGTCGATCGCGGCCTCGAGGAAGCTGCCCTCCCGGACGGCCGCGGCGAAGAGGCGCAGCTGGAAGGTGGTCCGGCCGACCTCACCCTCGAGGCGGGGCCGGGACAGCCCGGTCTCCGACATCGCGGTCTCGACGAGCCGGGCGCGGCTCTCCTCGAGCCGGTCGGCCATCGCTTCGAGCAGGCGGGCACGCCCTTCGCGACCCAGCGATGTCAGCGCCGGTACGGCGAGATGCGCCTCCGTGACGACCCGGTCGACCTCCTCGGTGCTGGTGGCTCGCAGACCGGTCGGGGTCTCCTCGCCGGTGGCGGGGTTTCGGGACGACAGGACGGTCACAGCAGGTTCCTTCCGGCGAGGTTGCGCATCAGGTCTGCGACGCCGAAGTCCCACGGCGCGCACTCCTCGCTCGGCCTGACGCGGTTGACGAGGGTGCCGAGCTCGGGCGCGGAGATCCGGACGACGTCGCCCGAGTGGTGGGTGAACCCCATGCCGGGCTCGTCCCGGTCGTCGGACGGCGCGAACATGGTGCCGAGCAGCAGCACGGCCCCGTCGGGGTACTGGTGGTGTGGGCCGACCAGCTGGCGCACCAGATCCGCGGGGTCGCGGCTGATCGCGCGCATCGACGAGGTGCCCACCATCTCGAAGTCGTCCTCGCCGCGCACCTCGAGCGAGACGGTCATCGCGCGCACGTGGTCGAGAGTGAAGCCGTCGTCGAAGAGCCGTACGAACGGGCCGATGGCACAGGCGGCGTTGTTGTCCTTCGCCTTCGGCAGCAGGAGCGCCGAGCGGCCCTCGACGTCACGCAGGTTGACGTCGTTGCCGAGGGTGGCGCCGACGATCCGGCCGTCGGAGGCGACGACCAGCGCCACCTCGGGCTCGGGGTTGTTCCAGCGCGAGGCAGCCAGCACCCCGACCTCGGTGGCGGTGCCGACCGCGGACAGCGGCTGGGCCTTGGTGAAGATCTCGGCGTCGGGTCCGATGCCGACCTCGAGGTACTGGCTCCACATGCCGCGCTCGCGCAGCACCTCCTTGAGCCGCTGCGCCTCCGGGGAGCCGGGGACCAGCTCGTCGAGCCCGCCGCCGATCGCCGCGGTGATCTCGGCACGCACCTTGGCCGCGGCGTCGGCCTCACCGCGAGCGCGCTCCTCGATGAGCCGCTCCAGCATCGAGACCACGAAGGTCACCCCGGCGGCCTTGACCGCCTGCAGGTCGACCGGCGCGAGCAGCCAGGGACGCGCGTCGTCGCGGCCCTCCGGCGGCGTGTTGGCGAGCAGGTCGGCCACCGTGGCCAGCGGCTCGCCGGGCACACCGGCCAGCGCGGCGACGGGGTCGGTCTGCTCGCAGAGGTCGCGCGCCGTCGCGAACGTGCCGCTCACGTCGTATGCCGTGCCATCACGCACCACGACGACGCTCGGTCCTCCTGCCTGCGGGTCCCAGACACGCCCCACGAGCGTCGGGGCGGCGCCATCGGTGGGCAGGGTGGCGGCCACGTCGGGCGCCCAGTCGGTGGTGACGGTCATCGGTGGTCCTCCGGTCAGGTTCGGACGAATCGGGGTGCGCGCTTCTCGGCGAACGCCGCGCGGCCCTCGGCGGCGTCTGCGGTCGCGAAGCAGACTGTCTGGATGTCGCGCTCGTAGGTGACCGCCTGCTCCAGGGGCATGTTGGCGGCGGCGGCCAGGTTGGCCTTGGCGGTCTCGACGGCGATGGGCGCGCGGCTCGCGATGGTCTCGGCGAGCTCGAGGGCGCGCGGCAGGAGGGCGTCGGGCTCGAGCACCTCGCTGACCAGGCCCCAGGCGAGCGCCTGCTGCGCGTCGATCGGATCGCCGGTCATCAGCATCACCGCCGCGTTGCTGGGGCCGATCGAGCGGGCAAGCAGCGCCGACATCCCGCCGCCGCCGATCCAGCCGAGCTTCACCTCGGCGGCGGCGAGCCTCGCGGTGGTCGAGGCCAGCCGGATGTCGCAGATCAGCGCGGTCTCCAGCCCGCCACCCAGGGCGTACCCGTTGACGGCGGCGATGATCGGCTTGCGCAGCACCTTGAGCGAGTCGCAGTAGTCCTCCCGGTTGCGGAAGGCCCACGGGCTGGCGTACTTGTCGAGCTCGGCGATGTCCGAGCCCGCACAGAAGGCGCGGTCCCCGGCGCCGGTGAGCACCACGACCCGAATCTCGTCGGTGTCGTTGCACCAGCGCGCCAGCGCGACGAGCGCATCCGACATCTCCTGGGTGACGGCGTTGAGCTTGGCGGGCCGGTTGAGGGTGATCACGCCGACGTGGCCGTGTTGCTCGAACAGCACCTCCGGGCAGGTCGACTCAGGTGCGGTCATGGGGCAGCTCCTTCCGGGTTCGTGCGGCCGAGGGCGGCCAGGTGGCGGTCGTCGATCCGAGACAGGGCGGCGGCGGTGCTGATCGAGCCGGACAGGGCCTCGCGCACGACCTCGGCGGCCTCGGTCTGGAACGTCACGTAGCCCGGGTGGCGGGGCCGGACCCACGCCCGCTCGAGCGTCTCCAGGGTGCCGCGGTAGAAGTCGCCCACCGGCTCGTTCACCGCCGACGAGGTCCACGCGGCGCGTGCGGACGGCTGGCCGGCGTGAGCCGGGATGAAGTCCTGCTGCACCGGCGCTGACATGAGGTGGCGTACGTGGTCGAGCAGCTCAGGCGTGACCTCGCACCGTGTCGTGAGGGCCAGTCCGGTCCCGCCGAGGGTCGAGCCGGGCCGCGTACCGGGTGCCAGCGTGGGCGCGTCGGTGAAACGCACCGGACGGTGGAGCGTTGTGTCGGCGTAGGTGACATACCCGTAGACGAGCGGCACATGGGCGATCGTGTCACCCTCGGTCATCTCGGCGAGCAGACCGATCGGGTCGAGGCCCAGGGTGTGGCGCGGCGCCCGCGCGGCCAGGTCGGCCATCAGCTCGAGGGCCTGCCGTCCGACCTCGTCGGAGACGAAGCGATGAGCGCCACCTGGCTCCTCTCCCAGTGCGACGCAGACCGAGGCGAAGGTCAGGAGCGCGTGCGGGCCCGCGACCGAGAGCGCGACCGGCGCCCGCCGGGACAGCGCGACGACCTCCGCCCACAGCCGCGGCACGACAGCCACGAGGTCCACGCGCGTCGCGGCGACCTGGGTCGCGGCGTCGAGAGGCACCGCCCACAGCCGTCCGTCCATGACGTACGACGCCAGGCTGGGACCCACGGCTGCCTCCGCCCACGCCGCCACCTGCTCGTGACCGACGAGGTCGTCGAACGACTGCAGACAGCCGTGTGCGAGGGCGTCGCCGAGGTGGGGATGGTCGAGAACGACGAGGTCGTAGTCGGCGGCGATCTCCTCGACAGGGGTGGACTCGAAGCCGCTGAGCGGGTGAACGTCCCAGGTCAGGTCCAGGCCGCTCGTCTCGGCTGCCGCGACCAGAGCATCCCGGCCGCGCGGGTGATCCCAGGTCAGGCCGCGCAGGGTCGGCAGGGTCATCGCACCGGCTGCTCGGGACGGGTCTCGGCGACCACGCCGTCGGCCGTCAGCGCCGCGATCTCCTCGCCGCTGAAGCCGGCCTCTGCGAGCAGCTCGCCGGTGTGCTCCCCGACCAGGGGAGCGCCCCGCTCGATCGTGGCCGGGGTGCGGGAGAAGGCGTACGGGAATCCGGGGGTCGTGACCCGGCCCTCGGTGGGATGGTCGTACTCGACGAAGGTCCCGTTGTGCTTGATCTGCGGATCCTCGACCAGGGCCGCGTAGTCCTGGACCGGGCCGCACCAGATGCCGGCCGCGCCGAGAGCGGCGAGCCACTCGGCCGTCGTACGCAGCACCAGCCTGTCCGCGGTGCGGCGGTGGACCTCGTCCCGATGGGTCCAGCCGTGCACCTCCGAGCTCATCTCGGCGAACGAGGGCTCGTCGATGACCTTCCCCAGCGTCGGCAGGTCGGGCATGGCGAGGGCGAGGAAGCCGTCCGCCGTCTTGAAGGTGCCGTAGGGCGCCCGGATGTAGACGTGCGCGTGCGGCTCCGCGCTGCGCTGCTGGGGCACCTTGCCGGCCACGAACACCGACAGCTCCTGCATCTGCAAGGTGGTGATCGCGTCCAGCATGTTCACCTTCACCAGCTGCCCCTCGCCCGTACGCTCGCGGTGGAGCAGCGCCGCCAGGACCGCCTCGAACGCGGTGGAGGCGGTGACCGCGTCGACGAGGTACTGCCCCGCCGGCTGCGGCGGCTCGCCGTGGCGACCGGTCGAGAGCATCGCGCCGCTGCGGGCCTGAAGCAGCAGGTCCTGCCCGGGCTGGTCGACGTCGGGGCCGTCCTCGCCGTAGCCGGACATCGAGACGTAGACCAGGCGCGGGTTGATCGCCGAGAGCGTCGCGTAGTCGACGCCGAGCCGTTCGGCCACACCTGGGCGGTAGTTCTGGAGGAACACATCGGCCGTCTCGACCATCCGCAGCAGCACCTGCTTGCCGGCGTCGGCCTTGAGGTCGACGGCCAGCGAGCGCTTGTTGCGGTTGAGGGAGAGGAAGGAGACGTTGATCTGGTTGCCCTGCGCGCCACCGGCCGCGGCGTGGCGCTGCCACTCGCCGGTGACCGGCTCGACCTTGACGACGTCGGCTCCCAGGTCGCCCAGCCGTTGAGCGGCGAACGGGCCGGCCATGGCGATCGAGCAGTCGAGGACGCGGTAGCCCTCGAGGATGCGGGGTGTGGTGGTCATCGGTTCGGGACTTCCTTGCCTGGGTGGGTTGGCGGGTCAGTCGGGCTGGTCGCCGAGCGCGCGGATCGCGGCGCGGGAATCCCGGACGTCCTCCGCGCCGTCGAGCACGCGGATCGTGGTGGTGTAGCTGCGCGTGTCGCCGTGCTCGAGCCAGGTCATCGATCCGTCCTCACGGGCGGCGGCGTCGCCGGCGACCGCATGCGTCGACGGCTCCAGCCCGATGGCGTACTGGCCGCTTCGGAGGTTCTGCCACTCGAAGAAGTGGGGCATCGTGGCGGAGTCCCACGAGACCTCCACGCCGAGGGTCTCGTCGCCGCGGACGAGTGCGACCCGATGCCGACCGTCGCCCTCGGCGACGAGGGTGTGCTCGTGGACCTGCTCGACGAATCGCGGCTGCGGCTCGGGGAGGGTGCGGTAGGAGACGCCCTGCTCGGCGACCGAGTCCGAGCACCACGGGGTCTCGCTGATCGCCGCGACGAGCTCGGTGCCCGCATCGACCAGTGGCCAGCCGAAGTTGAGGTGGTAGAGGAACATGTGCGGCGTCGGGTCGAAGCCGAGGTTGTCGACGACGTCGTGGAGGCGGATCTCGAGCCCGTCGAAGTCGGCCTCGATCGTGCGGGTCAGGCGCAGGTGCTCACCGAAGGACGTCGCCTGGACGACCTCGCCTCGCACCCGCAGCACACAACGGTCGCCGTCCCACACTTCCCTAGCCTCGAGCAGCCGGCCGGGGATCGCGGTGAGCCGACCGTGCAGGCCGTGGTTGACCGTCTGCTTGGGCGGATAGTTGTACGCCGTCGCGTCCACGTCGCCGCCGAAGAGGGTGTGGTCGAGGCCGCCGGAGACCAGCAGGCCGTCGAGGGCGCGCAGCCAGGACAGCCCGCCCTCGTCGTGGTGCTCGTGCAGGCCCGGATGGCGGAAGCCGTTGCCGCTGCGCCAGCCGAAGGGGACGCCCCGCAGCCTGGCCGCGCCGAGGTCGAGCGCCCGGTCGACCAGCACCTCGAGCTCGAGCCCGGCCGAGGTGCGCAGCTGCACCGCACGTACGCCGCGCTCGGAACCGTTGTCGAGGACGACCTGGCGTACTCCTGCGACGGACTCGGTGTCGCCGGTGCGCTCGCGCAGCTCCCGCGGCGTGAGTCGGTGTCCGAAGATGTCGAGCTTGTTGTCGAGATCGCTCATTGCATGTTCCATCCGCCGTCGACGTTCAGGGTCTGCCCGGTCATGAAGGACGCGTCGGGCCCGACCAGGAAGGCGACCACCGCCGCCAGCTCGGCGGGCCGCCCGCGCCGTTTGAGGGACTGGTGGTCCAGCACGTGGGCCGTGTAGGCCTCGGGATCCTCGTGGATCTCCTCGGCCTTGGTCGGGAAGGCACCCGGGGCGACCGCGTTCACGCGGATGCCCTGCGGGCCGAGCTCACGCGCGAGCGCACGGGTCAGCGCCACCGCCGCTCCCTTGGTCGAGACATAGCTGGCGAGCTTGTCCCAGCCTCCGGAGAAGGTGATCGAGCCGATGTTGACGATCGAGCCGCTCCCCCGCGGCGCCATCAGCCGGGCCGCTGCCTGGGCGGCGACGAAGTAGGCCCGCTGGTTGACCGCCACCACGTCGTCGTACTCGCTGACCGGGATGTCCAGGAACGGCGTGGCCGGATAGATCGCCGCGTTGTTGAGCAGCACCTCGAGCGGCCCCAGCTCCCGCTCGGCCATCTCCAGGGCGGCGACCACCGCATCGGCGTCGCGGACGTCCACGGGCAGGGTGGCCTGCCGGGCTCCCGTCGCCTCGACCTCGGCGGCCGTGGTGGTCAGTGCCTCCCCCGCCAGGTCGAGAAGGGCGAGGGAGAAGCCCTCCTGCGCGAGGCGTACGGCACTGGCTCGGCCGAGCGAGCCACCCGCTCCGGTCACCACGGCACAACCGCGGGTCGGGGTCTGGGACGTCATCTGGCTGGTCCTTTCGTGTGGGGCAGGTCAGCGTGCGGCGGGGCCCTGGGGGCGCGGGTGAAGTGAGGGTTTGCGTACGAGCCTGCGACCGGCCCGCTCCGGACGTACGTGGGGTCCGCCGTGGCGTCCCCAGTCGGCGGCCTCGTTCATGTGCTCGATCGCCGCCTCGTCGACGACCAGGCCGAGGCCGGGGAGGTCGCCGAGGACCAGGTGTCCGTCCTCGATCTCCTGGTCGGACTCGATGCCGAAGGGCAGATGCAGGTCCTGCACCTCCAGGGAGAGGTGGTTGGGGACGACCGTGGCTGCGTGGGCGATCGGATTGGCGTTGTAGCCGACCGGGCTCACCGGCAGGTCGAAGGCCAGCGCGAGGGCGGCCACGCGCAGGAAGTGGCTGATCCCCCAGACGCTGCCGGTCTGCACGACGTCGACCGCGTTGGCCTGCAGCAGCGGCCGGAACTGCTCGAGCCCGGTGAGGTTCTCCCCGGTCGCGACGGCCGCACGCACCGACTGGGAGACGCGAGTCAGTCCGTCGACGTCCCACCGGCGCACCGGCTCCTCGACCCAGGCGAGGTCGACCGACTCCTCGAGGCGGCCGATGTGGCGTACCGCCTCCTTGCGCGACCAGGACTCGTTGGCGTCGAGCATCAGCGCCGGCGCGGCACCCGTCCGGTCGTGGAAGACGTCGCTCACCAGATGGAGGCGCCGCAGGTCGGCTTCGACGTCCAGGCCGCCCTTGATCTTGACGGCCGTGAAGCCACGGTCGGCGAACCGGGTCTGGAGCGCGGCCAGCTCGTCGTCGGTCAGCGGCCCGTCCAAGCCGGAGGCGTACGCCGGTACGACCCGGTCGCGCCCGCCGAGCAGGCGCCACAGCGGTTGGCCGGCCGCCTTGGCCTTGAGGTCCCACAGCGCCATGTCGAGTGCTCCGATCGCTCCGAACACCGCACCGCCGTGCCCGGACTTGAAGACCCACGACAGCATCCGGTCGTAGAGCGCCTGCACGGCAATCGGGTCCTCGCCCTCCAGAGCAGGGAAGACGACGTCGAGGCCCTGGTGGTGGCCGAGGCCGATGCCCTCGAGTCCCGAGTCGGTGGTGAGCACGACGATCGGAACGGCCGTCTTGCCCGATCCGACAGCGCCGTTGACGTCGCCGATGGGACGGCCCCAGTCGTGCACGGTCGTCAGCGTGCGATAGCCCGTGATGCGCATGGTTCGTCGGCCCCTAGCCCTTGTTGGCCGCGGCCGTGAGGCCGTCGTTGATGTGCGGCCGGAGGGACAGGCCGACGGGAACCCCCGGGAGTGCGACGAGCCGGGCGGACCGCAAGCTCCATCGTCGTCGCATCCGACNCATCTGCGTGGAGATGCTCGAGCTCTACCAGACCGAGGGGATCATCGCCGAGCCCGCCGGCGCGCTCGCGGTGGCGGCCCTGAGCCAGATCGACCTGCGCGGCGCCTCACGTGTCGGCGCCGTCCTCTCCGGCGGCAACAACGACGTCTCCCGCTACTCCGACGTCCTCGAGCGTGCCCTGATCCACCAGGGCCTGCGACACTACTTCCTGGTCTCCTTCCCGCAGGCTCCTGGCGCGCTGCGCGGCTTCCTCGACGACGTGCTGGCCGACGGCGAGGACATCGTCGTCTTCGAGTACGTCAAGAAGTCCAACCGCGAGCACGGTCCCGCGCTGATCGGCATCGACCTCGACTCCGCCGACGGTCTCGACGGGCTGCTCGAGCGGATGGGCGCCAGCGACCTGCTCATCGAGCGGATCGAGCCCGACTCACCCCTGTTCACCTTCCTCCACTGATGCGCACTGCCAAGGTCGTGAGGCCTTTCGCCGTGGCCGGCGTCGTCGGGATCCTGGTCGGAGTCGCGGGGTGCTCCGGCGAGGCTGTCGACGCCGGCGCCGGCAGCGATCCCGGCCGGATCACCCACCGCGCCGTCGCGGCGGTCGCGCTCGAGCACCTGCCGACCGACACCTCCAGCCGGGCCGCCTCCTACACCGACGAGTCCACGCCTCCCGAGCAGGTCTCGGTCGACCTCCGCTACGGCGCCGACGGCGAGTACGACGGCGACCTGGTGAGCGTCGCCGTCTCGGCTCAGCCGCCCGCGGAGGGTGGGTGCCGGGGCGAGCTCGGGCAGCACTGCGTCGACCTGCCGACCGAGGTGAAGAACGCCGAGATGCAGCTGCGTTGGACCGAGGAGGAGCCCGAGGAGGACCCCGGCGGCGTCGGGGTCGTGCTGCTGCGTGAGGGCGGCGAGACCGCCTCGGTCGGCTACGCCGGGCCGACGATCACCGGCGACCCCCGCAGGCTCGACCTGCCGATCGGTGTCGAGAAGCTGGTCGCCGTCGTCGAGGACCCGCGGCTCCGCTACCAGGCGACCTCCTCGACCCTCGCCCTCGGTGAGGAGCTCGACGACTGGGAGGGCGGCGAGCCCGACCCCGCCGCGTACGAGCTGGTTCGCAACACCGACCACGGCATCGCCCAGGCCTATGTCGGCGGCCGCGGTGGCTACGGCTACTACAAGGGCGTCATCCGGTCGCCGCTCCGCAAGCAGTTCGGTCCCGATGCCATCGGCGGCCGGTTGCTGCAGCGCTCCTCACCTGACTTCACAGGCATGCCGGATGCCGACATCGACGTCCTCGCCGCGCCGTCCCCGCCTGCCTGGATGACCCGCGAGCCCTGCTCGGCGCCGACGCTGCGCAAGCACTGCGTCACCACGAAGGGCGAACGTGGCCCGCTGGTCTTCGCGTGGCAGCCGGCCAAGGGCGACGACGTGGGTTGGGCGTGGATGATCTCGGTGCGCGAGAAGGAGGTCGTCGCGGTCCGCTACCAGGGCCCGCGGATGCCGGCCGGCTACGACGACGCGGTGATGCTCACCGAGTGGAACCAGGGCGAGCAGCTCGACTCGCGGGGCGGCGAGGCCGAGTCGGAGTTCGCCGACGACCTCTCGCTGTGGTGCGACCGGGAGCACCTCGACGCCCGCCCGGTCGAGCAGCTCGACTAGAACCAGCCGGACTTGCGGAAGAAGATCCACATCCCGGTGATCACGCCACCCATCAGCAGCAGCGCGAACGGGTAGCCGAACCTCCAGTCGAGCTCGGGCATGTGGGTGAAGTTCATCCCGTAGATCCCAGCGATGAGGGTCGGCACCACGATCATCGCCGCGCCCGCCGAGATCTTGCGCATGTCGTCGTTCTGCTGCAGCGAGAGCTGTGCCAGGTGGGCCTCGAAGGCGGAGGACAGCAACGTCTCGAGGTTCTCGATCGACTCCACGATGGAGGCGAGATGGTCGAGGACGTCGCGGAAGTAGGGGCGCAGGTCGGGGTCGATCCCGCCCTCTCCGTTGGCGAAGCGGCGCACCGGCTCGCGAAGAGGCATCACCGCGCGGCGTACTTCCGCGATCTCCCGGCGGAGCCGGTAGATCCGGGCCGAGTCGTGGGTGCGCTCGTCGGAGAAGACCGAGGTCTCGACCTCGTCGACGTCCTTGGTGAGCTCGGTGGCGACGTCCACGTAGCCGTCCACGATGTAGTCGACCACTGCGTGGACTGCGGAGTACGGCCCCTCGGTGAGGAGGTGCTCGTCGCTGTTCTCCAGGAGCTCACGGGCCGGCGCGAGCCGGGTTCCGCGACCGTGGCGGACCGTGATCACGTAGTCGGGGCCGATGAAGAAGGCGACCTCGCCCGTCTCGACGGCGTCCTCGGAGTCGACGTACCAGAGCGTCTTGACGACCAGGAACATCCCGCCCTCGTAGCGCTCCAGCTTGGGCCGCTGGTGGGCGGTCAGCGCGTCCTCGACGGCGAGCGGATGCAGCCCGAAGGCCTCGGCGACCTCCTCGAGCTCGTACTGGCTGGGCTGATAGAGCCCGAGCCAGACGAAGTCGCCCTCGTCCTTCACGCCGCTGCGCAGCGTGGCGTAGTCGTGGGGTGCGCAGTCGATCCTGTCGCGCGCACCGCCGCGGTAGAGAGCGCTGTCGACGATCACGTTGTCAGGTTAGGGCATGCTGCCCGGCATTGTGGGCCGGCTTCACCGGTGTGGATAGGGTCGCGAGTCGTGGCGACGATGATCCTGGTGAGACACGGCCGTACGACGGCGAACGCATCCGGCACCCTGGCCGGTCGGCTTCCCGGGGTGAGGCTGGACGAGCGCGGCGTGGAGCAGGCGGGCAGAGCCGCCGAGCGGATCGCGCCGGTCCCGCTGGCGCTCGCGGTGACCAGTCCGATGGAGCGCTGCCAGCAGACGCTGTCGGTGATCCTCGAGGGTCGCGCCGAGCAGCCCACCGTCGTCGTCGAGGACGGCGTCTCCGAGTGCGACTACGGCGAGTGGCAGGGGGAGAAGATCACCACGCTGGCGCGCCGCAAGCTGTGGAAGACGGTGCAGACCCAGCCCTCCGCGGTCACCTTCCCCGGTGGCGAGTCGATGGCCGCCATGCAGGCCCGAGGAGTCGAGGCCGTACGCCGCCACGACGCCGCCGTCACGGCCGCGCACGGCGACGCCGCGGTCTGGCTGTGCGTGAGCCACGGCGACCTGATCAAGTCGATCCTGGCCGACGCGCTCGGGATGCACCTGGACCTCTTCCAGCGGCTGCACGTAGACCCCGCCTCGATCTCGGTCGTCCGCTACGGCGAGGGGCGTCCCTCGATCCTGGCCACGAACACGCACGCCGGCGACCTGTCCTGGCTGGCCCCGAAGCCGGCCGCGAAGAAGGGACGCAAGTCGTCGCGGCGGCGCAACGACGACGCCGTCGTGGGCGGTGGCTCGGGTCCTGAGCCAGGTCTGGATAAGGTTTGACCATGCCTGTGATGCACGCCTTCGACCCGCCCGAACGATTCGTCGTCGGCACCGTCGGCGAGCCCGGGGCGCGTACGTTCTTCCTCCAGGCGCGTGAGGGAGCGCGAGTCGTCTCCGTGGCCCTGGAGAAGCAGCAGGTCACGGTGCTCGCCGAACGGCTCGACGAGCTCCTCGACGAGGTGATGAAGTCGGCGCCCGCCGTGGTGCCGGCGATCGCTCCCTACGACCTCGACGACAACGGACCGCTGGAGCAGCCGATCGAGGAGGAGTTCCGGGCCGGCACGATGACGCTGGCCTGGGACCCAGACGAGGACAAGGTCGTCCTCGAGGTCTTCCCGATCAGCGAGACCGAGATCATCGCCGAGGTCGACGAGTCGGGCCAGCTGGTCGACGAGGACGCCGTGGCGGCGATCGAGCTGGAGGAGCCGGAGCCCGACGAGGTGCTCCTGGTCCGGATCGCTCCGCGCAACGCCCGTGCCTTCGTCAAGCGGGCCGAGGCAGTGCTGGGCGCCGGACGCCCCAACTGCCCGTTCTGCGGCAGCCCGATCGACCCCGAGGGACACCTGTGCGTCCGGGCGAACGGGTTCAAGCGGCGTGACCCGGTCTGATCCTGTGGATCCGGCCCCGGAGATCGCGCCCAGCGCCCCCGAGAACGAGGGGTCGCTGGAGCTCATCGGGCGGCTGACCACCGCCTCCAACGCGACGTTCCTGGCCACGCTCGGCGAGTCCGAGGTGGTCTACAAGCCGATCGCGGGGGAGCGGCCGCTGTGGGACTTCCCCGACGGGCAGCTCGCGCACCGCGAGGTAGCCGCGTACCTCGTCTCGGAGACGCTGGGATGGTCGGTGGTCCCCGAGACCTGGCTCGGCGACGGGCCGCACGGCCCGGGGATGATCCAGCGCTGGGTCCATGCCGACGAGAGCCTCGAGCCGGTCACCATCGTGCCGGAGGGGGCGGTGCCGGACGGCTACCTCCGGGTCTTCGACGGCTTCGACGATCGGGACCGGGTCGTCACCCTGGCCCACGAGGACACGCCCGGGCTGCGACGGATGGCGGTCTTCGACGCGATCACCAACAACGCCGACCGCAAGGGCGGCCACGTCCTGCCGGTCTCCGGTGGGCGCCGATACGGCTGCGACCACGGGCTGACCTTCCACGAGGAGCCGAAGCTGCGCACCATCCTGTGGGGATGGCGGGGGCAGGGCTTCTCCGACGAGGAGCTCTCCGGCATCCGTGCGGTCCACGCGGGGCTCGACGGTGCGCTGGGGCGGGAGCTGGCTGCGTACCTGACGGGCCGGGAGGTCGACGCGCTCGGCCGGCGCTGCGAGACCCTGCTCGCCGAGGGGGTCTTCCCGCGGCCGGAGTACGACCGCCATGTCATCCCGTGGCCGCCCTTCTGAGACACGTGGTCCCCGCCAAGTAGGCTGCACCCATGCGCGCATGGTCTGCACCCGAAGTCCCAGAACTGTCCGTCAACGGGCCCGAGGTGCAGCTCTATGACCATCAGCGGGACGCGGTCGTCCCGACGGAGGGGCAGGGGCGACGTTCGCTGTACGTCTGTGGCATCACGCCCTACGACGCGACCCACATGGGCCACGCCAACACCTACGTCGCCTTCGACCTGCTCCACCGGGCCTGGCTCAACGCCGGCTACGAGGTCGGCTACACCCAGAACGTCACCGACGTCGACGACCCGCTGCTCGAGCGGGCCGACAAGGTCGGGATCGAGTGGGAGGCGCTCGCCGAGCGCGAGACCGAGCTCTTCCGGCAGGACATGGAGGCGCTGCGGGTCGTGCCACCGCAGCACTACATCGGCGCGGTCGAGTCGATCCCGCTGGTGGTCTCGCTGATCGGCGAGCTCGAGGAGGCCGGCGCGATCTACAAGGTCGACGAGGACGTGTACGCCTCGGTGGCCGTCGACGACGCATTCGGCGAGGAGTCGCGCCTGGGCCGTTCGGAGATGATCGAGCTCTTCGGCGAGCGCGGCGGCGACCCCGAGCGGGCCGGCAAGAAGGACCCGCTCGACCCGCTGCTGTGGCGCGCCGAGCGCCCCGGCGAGCCGTCCTGGCCCTCGCCCTACGGCCCCGGCCGCCCCGGCTGGCACATCGAGTGCACCGCGATCGCTCTGGAGCACCTCGGTGCCGGGTTCACCGTCCAGGCCGGCGGCTCCGACCTGGTCTTCCCGCACCACGAGATGTCCGGCTCGCACGCGCGGTCGGCAGGCAAGGACTTCGCCGAGATCTACACCCACGGCGGGATGGTGGCCTACGACGGCCACAAGATGTCCAAGTCGCGCGGCAACCTGGTCTTCGTCTCCGCCCTGCGCAACTCCGAGATCGACCCGATGGCGATCCGGCTGGTGCTGCTGGGCCACCACTACCGCGACGACTGGGAGTGGACCGACGCCAAGCTCTTCGACGCCGTCGACAAGATCGCCGAGTGGCGCAAGGCCGTCGCTCTCGGCCGCGGCGCTCCTGCCGCCCCGGTCGTCGAGACGGTCCTCGGTGCCCTGGCTGACGACCTCGACGCCCCGCGTGCGGTCGAGGCCGTCGACGCCTGGGTCGCGGCCACCCTCGGTGAGGGCGGTCTCGCCGAGACCTCCGACGCTCTCGCCGGCGAGACGATCTCCAAGGTCGTCGACGCCGCGCTCGGCATCAAGCTCTGACGTCGGTCCCAGGGGCCACATGCGTCACACCGCTCAGGCTTTTCCTGCGCTTCTCGGGTGTTGCATTGCCCGAGAAGCGCAGGGATACCCGGTTAACCGGGTATCCCTGCGCCCGGTTCTACGACTCGTCAGTACGCCGCTTGAGGTAGCGCTCGAACTCCCGGGCGATCGCGTCGCCGCTGGCCTCGGGAAGGTCGGCGGTGTCGCGGGCCTCCTCGAGGGAGCGTACGTAGTCTGAGACGTCCTCGTCCTCCTCGGCGAGGTCGTTGACGCCGCGCTCCCAGGCTCGGGCGTCCTCGGGGAGATCGCCGAGGGGGATGGAGCACTGCAGAAGGTCCTCGAGCTTGTTGATGATCGCGAGGGTGGCCTTGGGGCAGGGCGGGGCGGCGACGTAGTGGGGGACCGCGGCCCAGTAGGAGACCGCGGGGATGTCGGACTGGATGCAGGCCTCCTGGAGCACGCCGACGATGCCGGTCGGCCCCTCGTAGGACGGCGAGTCGAGCTTGAGGCGGTCGACGAGGTCGGGCTCGGTGGCGGTGCCGGAGACCGGGATCGGCCGGGTGTGCGGAGCGTCGGCGAGGAGCGCGCCGAGGGTCACCACGAGCTGGCCGCCGAGCTCGTCGACGCATTCCAGGATCTCGCTGACGAACTGCTTCCAGCGCATGTTGGGCTCGATTCCGCGCACCAGGATGATGTCGCGGTCCAGGTCGGGCGGGGAGCAGACGGCGACCTGGGTGGTGGGCCAGGTGATGGAACGGAAGCCGTTCTCGTCGGTGCCGGTGACCGGACGGTTGACCTGGTAGTCGTAGAAGTCCTCGGGATCGATCTCGGCCACCACCCGCGCGTGCCAGACATCCATCAGATGGTCAACCGTGCCGGAGGCGGCATCGGCCGCGTCGTTCCAGCCCTCGAACGCGGCGATCACCACAGGATCGACCAGGTCGCGGGTCTCTTCGATCTCGATCACACCTCCACCCTAGTCACCGAGACCAGGGAGTCGGCGTCGTTCACCCTGCGTACACCTTCTCAATTCCCACCTGGTGGACTGCCGGTGTCAGGATTCGGAATGAAATGGCATAGCCCGGGCACCTACGCCGTAGCGTGTTTCAGGCAAAGCCGTGCACACCACCGTGCCCGCCCGGGAGAGGAAACAAGAGTGAGTCTGCGCCCTGATGTCACCGAGACCCTGACCGCCACCCTGAAGGAGCGGATCATGGTGCTCGACGGTGCGATGGGCACTGCGATCCAACGTGACCGTCCCGACGAGGCCGGTTACCGCGGCGAGCGGTTCAAGGACTGGCCCACCGACCTCATCGGCAACAACGACCTGCTCAACCTGACCCAGCCGCAGATCATCGAGGGCATCCACCGTGAATACCTCGAGGCCGGCGCCGACATCATCGAGACCAACACGTTCAACGCCAACGCGGTCTCGCTGAGCGACTACGACCTGGCCGACCTCGCCTACGAGATCAACTTCGAGGCGGCGCGCCTGGCTCGTGCGGCCGCGGACATCTACTCGACCCCCGAGAAGCCGCGCTACGTCGCCGGCGCGCTCGGCCCGACGACGCGTACGGCTTCCATCAGCCCGGACGTGAACGACCCCGGTGCCCGCAACGTCACCTACGAGCAGCTCCGCGACGCCTACGCCGACGCGACCCGCGCGCTCCTCGAGGGCGGCTCGGACCTGATCTTCATCGAGACGATCTTCGACACCCTCAACGCCAAGGCGGCGATCTTCGCTGTCCAGCAGGTCTTCGAGGAGTACGGCCGCCGCTGGCCGGTCGTGATCTCCGGGACGATCACCGACGCCAGCGGTCGCACCCTGTCGGGGCAGGTCACCGAGGCGTTCTGGGATTCCGTACGCCACGCCGACCCGCTCCTGGTCGGCCTCAACTGTGCGCTCGGCGCCCAGGAGATGCGCCCCTACATCGCCGAGCTCGCCCGCGTCGCGGACGCCTTCGTCTCCTGCTACCCCAACGCGGGGCTCCCGAACGCCTTCGGCGAGTACGACGAAGGCCCGAGTGACACCGCGGGCCACGTCCACGAGTTCGCCACGGCCGGGTTCGTGAACCTGGTCGGCGGCTGCTGCGGCACCACCCCGGCCCACATCGCCGAGATCGCCAAGCAGGTCGAAGGTGTCGCGCCCCGCGACGTCCCCGAGGTCGAGCCCGCGCTGCGGCTCTCCGGCCTGGAGCCGTTCACCGTGACCGAGGAGAGCCTCTTCGTCAACGTGGGGGAGCGGACCAACATCACCGGGTCGGCGAAGTTCCGCAACCTGATCAAGGCCGGCGACTTCGACACCGCGCTCTCCGTGGCCGCGCAGCAGGTCGAGAACGGCGCGCAGGTCATCGACGTCAACATGGACGAGGGCATGATCGACGGGGTCGCGGCGATGACCCGGTTCCTGACCCTGGTCGCCTCCGAGCCCGACATCTCCCGGGTCCCGATCATGATCGACTCCTCCAAGTGGGAGGTCATCGAGGCCGGCCTCAAGCTCGTCCAGGGCAAGCCGATCGTCAACTCGATCTCGCTCAAGGAGGGCGTGGAGTCCTTCGTCGAGCACGCCGAGCTGTGCAAGCGCTACGGCGCCGCCGCGGTCGTGATGGCCTTCGACGAGGACGGCCAGGCCGACTCCTACGAGCGCCGGATCGCGGTGTGCGAGCGGGCCTACCGGATCCTGGTCGACGAGGTGGGCTTCGAGCCCGACGACATCATCTTCGACCCCAACGTGTTCGCGGTCGCGACCGGGATCGAGGAGCACGCGACGTACGGCGTGGACTTCATCGAGGCGGTTCGCTGGATCAAGCAGAACCTCCCCGGGGCGAAGGTCTCCGGCGGTATCTCCAACGTGAGCTTCTCCTTCCGCGGCAACAACCCCGTGCGCGAGGCGATCCACGCGGTCTTCCTCTACCACGCGATCGAGGCGGGCCTGGACATGGGCATCGTCAACGCCGGCGCCCTGGTGCCCTACTCCGAGGTCGACCCCGAGCTGCGGGAGCGGATCGAGGACGTCGTGCTCAACCGGCGCGCCGACGCCGCCGAGCGGCTGCTGGAGATCGCCTCGAAGTACAACAAGGACTCACCCGAGGCGGAGGCCAAGGCCGAGGCCTGGCGCGAGCTGCCGGTCGGCGAGCGGATCACCCATGCGCTGGTCAAGGGCCTGGACGCCTACGTCGAGGCCGACACCGAGGAGCTCCGTGCCGAGATCTCGGCTCGTGGTGGCCGTCCGATCGAGGTCATCGAGGGGCCGCTGATGGACGGCATGAACGTCGTCGGCGACCTGTTCGGTGCCGGCAAGATGTTCCTGCCGCAGGTGGTCAAGAGCGCCCGGGTGATGAAGAAGGCGGTCGCCTACCTGATCCCGTTCATCGAGGCCGAGAAGAAGCCGGGCGACGCCGAGACCAAGAACGGCACCATCGTGATGGCCACCGTGAAGGGCGACGTCCACGACATCGGCAAGAACATCGTCGGCGTGGTGCTGCAGTGCAACAACTACGAGGTGATCGACCTCGGTGTGATGGTGCCTGCGCAGAAGATCCTCGACGCCGCCAAGGAGCACGACGCCGACATCATCGGCCTCTCCGGCCTGATCACGCCGTCGCTGGACGAGATGGTCGGCTTCGCGACCGAGATGCAGCGCGTCGGGCTCGATCTGCCGCTGCTCATCGGCGGAGCCACCACCTCGCGGGCCCACACCGCGGTCAAGATCGACAAGGCCTACGACGGCCCCGTCGTCTGGGTCAAGGACGCCTCCCGCTCGGTGCCGACCGCGGCGGCCCTCCTCGACGCGGGGCGTCGCGAGAAGCTGATGGCCGAGGTCAAGACCGACTACGACTCGCTCCGCGAGCGCCACGCCGAGCGGCGCGAGCGGGTCTCCCTGACGTACGTCCAGGCGAAGGCCAACAAGCCCGAGATCGACTTCTCGTTGCTGCCGGCGGAGCCGGCGCAGCCCGGCGTGCACACGCTGCTGGACTACCCGATCGCGGAGCTGCGCGACTACATCGACTGGCAGCCGTTCTTCAACGCCTGGGAGATGAAGGGGCGCTTCCCCGACATCCTCAACAACCCTGCCACCGGCGAGGCCGCGCGCAAGCTCTACGACGACGCGCAGGAGATGCTCGACAAGGTCATCGAGGAGAAGTGGATCGAGGCACGCGGCGTCTACGGCCTGTTCCCGGCCAACTCGACCGGTGAGGACGTCGTCGTCTACGCCG
The DNA here is from genome assembly GCF_042788075.1 of Nocardioides sp. YIM B13467. Taxonomy (NCBI): domain Bacteria; kingdom Bacillati; phylum Actinomycetota; class Actinomycetes; order Propionibacteriales; family Nocardioidaceae; genus Nocardioides; species Nocardioides sp. YIM B13467. The sequence goes on along the minus strand of NZ_JBHZPJ010000046.1, from coordinate 1,800,327 downwards.
ATGACTCGCGCACCGAGGAGCGCGCGACACTGTTCCAGCTGCGTCAGCAGGGCCAGCACCGCGACGGCATCTCCAACAAGTCGATGGCCGACTTCGTCGCGCCCGTCGGCGAGGGGGCCGACCACGTCGGCGCCTTCGCGGTGACCGCCGGGATCGGCCTGCCCGACCGGGTCAAGGCGTTCAAGGACGACCTCGACGACTACTCCGCGATCCTGCTGGAGTCCCTCGCCGACCGCCTCGCCGAGGCGTTCGCGGAGCGGCTCCACGAGCGGGTACGCACCGAGTTCTGGGGCTACGCCGCCGATGAGGGCGGCGACGGCAAGCTCCCCAACGAGGACCTGATCGCCGAGAAGTACTCCGGCATCCGCCCCGCTCCGGGCTACCCGGCCTGCCCCGACCACACCGAGAAGCAGACCATCTGGTCGCTGCTCGACGTCGAGGCGAACACCGGCATCGAGCTCACCGAGTCGATGGCGATGTGGCCGGGCGCGTCGGTCTCGGGCCTCTACTACGGCCACCCCGACTCGCAGTACTTCGTCGTCGGCCGTATCGGTCAGGACCAGGTCGCCGACTACGCCCGTCGCAAGGGCTGGACGATGACTGAGGCCGAGCGCTGGCTCTCGCCGAACCTGGGCTACGACCCCGAGGACTGATCCTCGGGGTCGTCCAGCCACGCAGGCGGGACCTGACCGACGCTGACCACGTTCCAGAACGCCGTACGTCGCGTCAGGATCGTGACGAGGTGGTAGCCGTCCGGGTGGCGGGTGAGCACGCCCGCCACCGGGTCGCGTTCCCGGTCCAGGGCCAGCGGGATGACGTGGGCCCAGGTCTCGGTGGCGGGATACCAGTAGGCACCGACCGTCGAGGCGTCCCAGGAGCCGAGCGCGGCGTTGGCCTCGGCGACCGCCGGCCGGAGCCTGGCCAAGAGCTTCTCGGGCTCCATGCCGGCGCGGTCGGCGTGGTCGTAGGCGATGTGCAGGCCGCCGACGGCCGTGATCCGCGCACCGTTGTCGAAGGCGGGTGGCGCCCAGCTCTCCAGCGCGGTCCGGCAGCGCTGGCAGTCGTCGTCGCGGCTCCAGTCGGCGAACTCGACGTCGTCGACGGCCAGATCCTCGCCGCGGCTGGTGACCAGCACCAGCCGCAGCCCGTCCTGGTCGCGCAGCGGCAGCGGGTTGTGCTCGAGCCCGTCGCGGAAGTGCAGCAGCGCGGACGCTTCGTTGACCCCGATCCGGTGGACGACCGCGCTGCGCAGCCCCTGCAGCCGCGCCTTCGGCGACTCCTGCCGGAGCAGCGCCGGATCGACCAGATCGGCGAGCCACTCGACCAGGTCGACGGTGAGCAGCCGCTCGGCCTCAGCAGGCAGCACGAGGGAGAGGTTCGGGAGCCATGCGGGACACCGTATCCGTCTCCCCGCCGCCCTCGCCGACCGCGGATAGGCTCGGACGGTGCGACACGAGGAGCAGTGGGCCAGGGAGCGGTTCGCCGGTGCCCGGGTGGCGCGGCTGGCGACGGTCTCGTCTGACGCGGCGCCCCGGATCGTGCCGATCGTGTTCGCCCTGGCGGGCGAGAAGATCCTCACCGCGGTCGACCACAAGCCCAAGTCGACCACCCGGCTGCGGCGGCTCGAGGACATCGCGGCGAACCCGACGGTATCGCTCCTGGTCGACGCCTACGACGACGACTGGTCGCAGCTGTGGTGGGCACGTGCCGACGGCGTCGCCCGGGTGCACGCGTCCTACGACCTCGACCCGCTGGTCGCGAAGTACGCCGACTACCGCACGCAGCCGCCGACCGGCCCGGTGATCGTCATCGAGGTCACCCGATGGACCGGCTGGTCGGCGATCTGAGGCGCCGGGATCAGCGCGATCGTCGGAAGGGGCGCAGGATCTCCCCGCTGGGAGACGGACCCCGGGAGCGCATCGCCGGAGGCGCCGGCGGGGCCGTTCCGGCCCAGGGGCTGCGTACGTCCAGGACGGTGGCCCACTGTGACGCGGTCGGGCGCAGCCCGGGAGGGCCGGCGGCCTGGTCCATCAGCCGGGTCAACGGACCGACCAGGATGCCGGCCTCGCCGGCGAAGGTCAGGTCGGGCCGGAGCGCGGGGGCGGCGTTGCGGTCGCCGGTGAGCACGCGGGCGATCGTGAGGGCCAGCTTGAAGCGGTCGCTGTCGGCGGTCGGTGGCATGCCGAGGTTGGTGGGGTCCTCCCAGCCGCGGGTGTCGGCAGGAGGCAGCACGCCGTCCTCGCCGGCCGGCCGGATCCCGTCGCAGTCGAGCAGCATCACCCGGGGGATCGGCGACACCGACCAGGCGATGTTGCGCGGCGAGAGGTCGCCGAGGACGAGTCCCTGCCGGTGCAGCGCGTCCATCACCGCGGCCAGCGCCCGCATCAGCAGCACCCGCTCGTAGATCCCGGGGCTGCGTACGTCGCCTGAGTCCACGAGCAGACCCAGCTCCGCGAGCGCGGTGGCGGGACCGAAGCCGGCCAGGAACGGCTCGTGGACCCGCTGCATCAGGAAGCCGGCGGTGCGCAGCCCGTCGAGGACGACCGTGTGCGGCCACGCGGCGAAGTGGTCCACCTGCAGACCCTCGCTCTCGACGAGCCCGCGGATCCGCACCAGCTCCGCCAGGGCACGGCCGTCCACGAGACCGAGCTCTCGCGTCCGGTACAGCTTCGCGACCGTCCCGGGGTGGTCGGCCAGCTCGATGATGCGGCCCTGGGAGCCCTGGGCGAGATGGCGTCCCAGAGTCAGGTCGCTGAGCTGGATTTCGTTCACGGAACCTCCGGCCCCAGTCGTAGGTAGGCAGATCGTACGTGGCTGGGCGATCCGGTGCCGAGTCGACGGCCCAACTGGTGGCACCCTGCCGATAATCTCCGCCGCGCCGCCCCCCTGCTCTACTGCCATCCCAACACGGTGCGCAACCGGCTGCGCCGGATCCAGGAGCTGACCGGCCGGTCCCTGGCCGAGGTGATGGACGTCGCCGAGCTGGCGGCTGCCGCCTACGCCCTACGGGTCGCCTCGGCGACCGAGCTGTGGGCGACCCACGCGCGGAAGCGGCCGGACGTCAGCCCGCTGCGATCCCGGCCACCAGGTTGATCGTGCTCGCCAGCACCACCGCGCCGAAGACGTACGAGAGCAGGGTGTGCCTCAGCACGACGGAGCGTATCCGGGAGCTGGTCACCGAGGTGTCGGAGACCTGGTAGGTCATCCCGAGGTTGTAGCTGAAGTAGAAGAAGTCCCGGTAGGCGGGCTTGTCGTCGGAGTTGAAGTCGATCCCGCCCGCGTCGTCGGCGTAGTAGAGGTGCGCGTAGCGCGCGGCGTACATCAGGTGCAGGCTCGCCCAGGCAAGGAAGACGCCGACGAGCGCGACCGCGGCGGCGAGACGTCCCTGGGAGGAGTGGCCGACGACGAGGAGCATCACGATCCCGAGCAGCCCGCACAGCGAGATGGCGACCACGACGAGCTCCTCGGTCGCTGGCCGGAAGTCCTCCCGGCGGGTGTTGGCGCGGGTCGTGCCGGCATCGAGCGGCCACAGCGCGGTCCAGCCGGAGGCGACGAACGCCGCATGGAGGACCGCCACCCCGAGAAGAGTGCCGATCTGGGCGTCGACGAGAAGTACGCCGGCTGCGGCCGCCACCGTTCCGGCCAGCAGCGAGCCGGCCAGCCGCACCCCGGCGGCGGAGGGGAGAGGCGTGTGCGAACTCGTCCGACTCACGCCTGCAGGCTACCCGTCGTCGCCGGTCACAGTTGTCGGTGTGCGTGCGGACAGCGACTCCGGGTGAGCGGCGACGAGGACGGGGAGCGCAGCGTACCGTGGTGTCCATCAGGACCGGCAGCGCGAACGAGAAGAGGACAGGTGCCCCTCAGCAGGATCGAGGAGTCGACCACCCGCAACGAGGGTGGGGTCGAGTTCGGCGGCGGACGGCTCGCGTACGCGCCCGGCGAGGCGACCGTGGCCGATGCCATGGTCCGCCGGCCGAAGCTGCTCCCCGTCACGGCGACCGGACGCGACGTACGAGATCTCTTCGGCGACGACCACGTGCACGCGGCTCTGGTCGTCGATGGCGGCCGGCTGATCACGGTCATCGAACCGCACGAGGTCGAGGCGAGCGGGGACCGACCGGCGACGACGATGGGCACGCTGCGGGGCCGTACGGTCGCCCCCGACGCCGATCTCTGGGAGACCTGGGTGTGGATGACCGGCAACCGATGCCGCAGGCTGGCCGTGGTCGAGGACGGGCGCTGTGTCGGGCTCCTCTGCCTCAAGCGCACCAGCCGGGGCTTCTGCTGCGACGCCGGCGTCCGCGCGAGGGCTCGCCAGACCATGACTTCTCAGGACCCCACACAACAGGAGCTGACATGGGAAGAGTGACAGTCGGACGGCCCGTGCTGCGGGTGCGCGACGGCGTGATCTCGCGACGGCCGGACAAGCTGGCCGCCGAGGAGCCGATGGAGATCAGGGTCAACGGCCGGCCGCTGACCGTCACGATGCGCACTCCCGGGAACGACTTCGACCTGGCCGTCGGCTTCCTGGTCAGCGAGGGCGTCGTGCACTCCGCCGACGACGTCGCGAGCGTGCGCTACTGCGCCGGCGCCACTGCCGACGGCGGCAACACCTACAACGTGGTCGACGTCGGGCTGGCCGCCCACGTCCCGCCGCCGGACGCCTCCCTGGAGCGCAGCTTCTACACGACCTCATCGTGCGGACTGTGCGGGAAGGCGTCCCTCGAGGCGGTGCGTACGTCCTCGGCCTGGACGGTCGCCGAGGACACCCTGCGGGTCACCCCGGAGCTCCTCTCCGTCCTGCCGGAGCGGCTGCGGGAGGCGCAGCGCGTCTTCGACAGCACCGGCGGTCTGCACGCGGCCGGGCTCTTCGACGCGGAGGCCAACCTGCTCTGCGTACGCGAGGACGTCGGCCGCCACAACGCGGTCGACAAGGTCATCGGGCACGCGCTGCGCGAGGGTCTGGTGCCGCTGCGCAACAGCATGCTGATGGTGAGCGGCCGGGCCTCCTTCGAGCTCGTCCAGAAGGCCGTGATGGCCGGCATCCCATTGCTCGCCGCCGTCTCGGCCCCCTCCTCGCTGGCCGTCGACCTGGCCGACGACAACGGCCTGACCCTGGTCGGCTTCCTGCGCGGATCCTCGATGAACATCTACGCCGGAACCGACCGCATCGCGGCCGTGCCCGTCGGCTGAGTCCACGTCGGAATTGAGTACGCCGGCTCAGGCGCAGCCGGTGGGCCGGCGGCAAGACTGCTGCCATGTCCGAGACCGAAAGCGCCACCCGGCGCCCGCGCTTCGCCCTGCTGCGCCACCACCTGCTCGCGCCGGCCGCCTCGTGCTTCCTGGGCGTCCTGAGCCTGGCCACCGTGCTCTGCTTCCACTTTCCGGAGCTGCTCACCACCCGCGAGTTCCGCGCCGTCTACACCGAGGACTTCGCGCGTACGCTGCTGCTCGTCGGCCTGGCGGCCGCGTTCTTCGCCGGCACGATCGCGGTGCTGCGCGACCAGCACAAGCGGGTGGCGTTCATCGGCGTCGGGACGGCGACCGCCGCGGTGCTGCTCGGCGGCACCGAGGTCCCGTTCGACGGTCCGGTCGACGACACGCCGTTCTCGCTCGGCCTCGACTGGTTCGTGCTCGCCCTGTTCTTCTCCGCGCTGGTCTTCATCCCGCTCGAGCACGCCTTCGCCCGCCGCCCGGTGCCGGTCTTCCGGCCCGGCTGGCGCACCGACGCCTGCTACTTCTTCATGAGCCACGTCCTCGTCCAGCTCATCCTGATCCTGGTCACGACCTCGACCTCGCTGGTGGTCTCGTCGGTGAAGGTGCCGGGCGTACAGGCCTGGATCGACGGCCTGCCGTTCGTCGTGGCCTTCCTGCTCGCCGTCTTCCTCGCCGACCTCGCCCAGGCGGTGCTGCACCGCTGCTACCACCGGATCATGGTGCTGTGGCGCTTCCACGCGGTGCACCACTCCAGCCCCGAGCTCGACTGGCTGGCCGGCTCCCGGGTGCACTTCGTCGAGACCGTGCTGACCCGCAGCATCGTGCTGCTGCCGCTGCTGTTCCTCGGCTTCTCGACCTCGGTCGTCAACGCGTACGCCGTGCTCGTCGGCATCCAGGCGGTGGTCGCCCACGCCAACCTCGGCATCCGGTTCGGCTGGCTGGAGTACCTCATCGTGCTGCCGCGCTACCACCACTGGCACCATGCCCGGCACCTCGACTACTGGGACCGCAACTACGCCATCCACCTGCCGGTGATCGACATGCTGATGGGCTCCTTCAAGCTTCCGCGCGACGGCAGCTGGCCCGAGGAGTACGGCGTCCTCAAGCGCGAGACCGTCCCGGTCGGGATCCTCGCCCAGCACGTCGCCCCGTTCCTGGGGGCACGGACCTATCAGGACCACGTCCGCTGACGGGGATGCCGCTGAGCGAGCTCAGCGGCATCCCCGGGCGTGACCGCGCTCAGGGAGTGCGGATCGACCAGCCGGAGAACACCGTCGTCAGCCGGTCCGCACCGCCGGAGTTGGCGGCCGAGGAGAAGAGGCCGACGTCGGGCGCCGACACGGTGCCACCCGGCGTCGCCGTCCCCACGGTCGTCCACGTCGTACCGTCCGCGCTGCATTCGCCCGTGTAGGTCGAGCCGGTGCGCGTCAGGCGGAGCCAGACGGGAGCGGCGAAGGTGCGGCTCTGGACGAACTGCGACAGCGACCCGGTCGTGCCCGGGCTCCAGGACAGCACGCAGCCGTTGGCCGGCGTGACGGCGAGGTTGACCGTGCCCGGTGACTGCGCCCGCGACAGGTCCGAGCTCACCAGGATCCCGGAGCGCGCCCAGGGGCGGGAGCCCTCGCTGTCCTGCTGGTTCACCGCAAGGGTGACCGAGGTGCCGTCGACCATCGCGTTGTCCCGATACGCCGTGCCGAACTGCAGCGTCGTACCCCACATGTCGGCACCCCGGGTCGAGAGGGCGATGCGGTCCCCGTTCGTGGCCAACGACGAGTCGGTGCTCGCGAAGGTACGCCACGGGTCGCCCGGAGCGTCGCCCACGAGGACGCGGGTGCTGGTGGTGCGCGTGCTGGTGTCTCCGCCGGAGGTGAACGTCGTGGTCGCCTTCAGCGTGGCGAGCACGTCCGGTGACCCACCCGGGGCGACCGACACGCGCCAGGTGACCGTACGGCTCTCGCCCGGACCGATCGCCGACACCGTCGTCGGCGAGGTGGCCTCGGCGTCGAGCCCTTCTGGGGTCTCGAGCGTGACGGTGGCCGAGTCGATCCCGCCAGGAAGCCCGCTGGTGTTGGTCACGGTCGTCGTCACCGTCGCGGGCGACGTCGGGCGGACGGCGCCGGAGGCCGAGATGCCGACCCGGGTCGACGACGGGTCCGTCGCCAGGTCAGCGATCGTCTCCTGTGCCAGCGCGACGGGATCGCCGGAGGCCTTCGTCGGGAAGCGGTGCGAGGTGTTCGCCCACTTCTCGGCGAACGAGAACCAGTCGGTCGTGGCCGGTGCCTGACCCGAGGTGAAGGCCGTACGCAGGGTCGTGAAGTAGTGCTTCCAGCGACTGGCGTAGTAGTCGCCGACGAGGCCCTGCCACTCCCGGTTCGCATAGTCGCCGAGGCCGCTGTCGAAGCCGGCCCGGTGACCCCAGGCGGTGAGGATGTTGAGCAGGTCGTGCTCGGCGACGGCGCCACCCTCGGCGCGGGCACTCTCGAGCCGCGGCCCGAGGAGGAAGTCGTCGTCCGCGGCGAGGACGGTGTCGAGTCGGGACATGAGCCGCAGCCAGGCCGCGGTCAGCGTGTCGAACGTCGCCAGATCCTTCGCCCGGTACGCCGCGGCGATCTCGGGCAGGAGCGCTCGGCTGCGGTTGGCGATGACCTGACGGGTCGTGTCGGTCAGGTCGTACCGGTACGCCTCCCGCTGCGCGATCGAGGGGGCGGCCTCCGCGAGCTCCGGCAGGGCTGCCTCGAAGGCGGCCAGGTCGTAGCGGGCGAACCCGGGGGACCACTCCGCGGAGCGGTTCGCCGACAGGCTGGGCTCGGCGGTGAACAGGCTGTCCTGCGACTCCGACCAGCCGTTGGCGGGCGTCGCGTACGCGGTTCTGCCGAGGACGTCCCAGGCGTCGGCGGCGGCGTCGGTGCCGTAGCGACCGAGCGCGTACGTTCGCAGCCACTCGCCGAGGTCGGGCTTGGCGTCGAGCCACGGCAGCTCCGCGAGCAGCTCGTACGACACCGGGTTGTTGTAGAAGCCCTCAGGCATGATCGCCACCCCGACGAGATTCGACCCCGCCTTGGCGCGGGCGGCGAAATAGCGGTTCAGCCACACCTGGCTGTTGGACCCCATCGTGGTGTGACCGCCGAAGTTGTAGATCGAGCCGAAGGCGTACGGCGCCCCGGGCCACTTCGTCTCCCGGTCGAAGTCGGCGTACCGGTCGGAGAGCCCGTCGACGATGAGCAGGCGGCTCTTGTCGGTGATGCCGGACAGGAGAGCGGCGGAGGGGTTGTTCTGCCAGCCGAGGATCACCCACAGTGCCTGCGGGTGTGCGGCCCTCAAAGCATCCTGGATCGCGGTCGCCGCCGCGGCGACGGGTACGTCACCGGGCCGTCCGCCCTCGTGCAGCGGGTCCATCTTGTAGCCGCCGGCCGCGCCGAGCATCTCGGCCGAGATGCGGTAGAAGTCGGCCGCCACCTCGGCGAACACCGGGTTCGTGGGGTCGAGCCAGCCCGGTCGCTGGTAGCCGACCCAGTCGCCCTGCGGTACGACCTCGGCCGCCGGGTTGCGGGTCTCGAAGTCGGTCGGGACGGTGCCGAAGTAGCCCGGGAGCACCGGGGTCATGCCGAGCTCCTTGGCCCGCTTGACGATCCGCGCACCGAGGTCGGCGCGCTCCTCCAGCTGATGCTGGGTCATCGGCTCCTGCGAGGAGGACATGTTCTGCAGCAGCCACCACGGCTGATGGGCGGGCTGCGGGATCCAGGCCTTCATCTCGGCGTCCGTGTAGCCGTACCGCTGGAACAGCTCGTGATAGACCGCGTCGGTGCCGACGCCGACGTAGACCTGGTTCACCCCGTGGAGCGCGTAGTTGTCGAGCAGCTCCTGCCAGCCCTCCCAGTCGAGGTAGGGGTCGGTGTAGCCCTCGTTGGTGTCGTTGAAGACGAACCGGTTGGCCTCGTGGGCCTGCTTGACGATCCGCGTCGCCGGAGCAGGCAGCCGGTCGGGCACGCTCGGGGTCGGGTTGCCGAGGTTCACCCCGGCGTGCACGACGTGCTTGAGGTACCAGCCCGCGCCCGCGGTGAGCGCCACGGGACTGGTGGCCGCCACTGTGATCCGTCCGGGCCGGCCGGAGATGGTGAAGGTCTCCGAGCCGTCGTCGTCGGCAGGTACGAGGTCGAGGGTCACCTGGGAGGCGGCGTCGCCGATCGCTCGTTCGAGGAGCTCGCCGGCCGCCTCCTCGTGCGCCGACGCGTCGAGGGTGCCGGCGGTGGTGAGGGCCGGGGCAGCGGCGCCGGGCGTCGCCGTCGCCAGCATGGTCGTCGCGCTCGTCGTCAGGGCCAGGGCCAGGGCGGCGAGCGCGACGATGGTGGTGGGCGGCCGGTAGATCGCCCGATGGGCGATGCGGGAAGGTACGGTCACGGTCAACTCTTCTCTGCGAGGAGGAGGAGGGCGGCGGGGCGGTGGAACCGTCGGTTTGATAATTTAGAACGGACCTTTTTTAACACCGGAGTGAGAGAGGCACAAGAGGCGTGACCACAGCGATGGGATCGACGGTCGGGACGGCTCGGTTGCGGTCGATGAACGTCGCGACGGTGCTCGACGTCCTACGGAGCGCATCGCCGGCGGCGCTGCGGCTCGCTGAGATCGCCGAGCGAGCCGGGCTGACCCGGCCGACGGTGGCCCAGGTCGTCGACGAGCTCCTGGCCGGCGGCTGGCTCGAGCAGCATGACCCGGACCAGCGTGACCGCGGCCCGGGGAGACCGGCCATCCGCGTCGCCCTCCGTGGCCGGGCGGCGCCGGTCCTCGGGCTGGACGTGGGACCTCACACCGTCACCGCTGCCGTGGCGGACGCCGCGGGCGAGTGGCTCGCCAGCGAACGGCGCCGGACGCACGAGTCCGGGCCCGGGTGGTCGGCGGACGAGCTGCTCGACGTCGTGGACGAGGTCGTCGCGGCAGCGCTGGGTGGGGCGGGCGTGGCCGCGCAGGAGCTGCGGGCTGTCGTGGTCGCCACCCCCGGAGTCGTCGACGCCGAGACGGGGCGGGTCGTGCACGTACCGAGCATCCCTGGTTGGGCCGACGTCGACCTCGTGAGCCATGTACGCGGGCTCGTCGACTGCGGTGTCCTCGTGGACAACGACGCCAACCTCGCCGCCCTCGCGATCGCCGCCAGTCGAGACGGCGACACCGGTCAGAACCCCGACACGATCCTGGCGATCCACTGGGGTGAGCGGCTTGGGGCCGGCGTCGTCATAGACGGCCGCGTCCACCGGGGTGCCGGTGCCGCCGGGGAGGTCGGCTTCATCACTCCGGGCGGAGCCGCGCCGGCGAAGCAGAGCGACGGGCGCGGGCCCCTGGAACGGGCGGTGGCGGGCTCCGCGATCGCCCGGGCTCACTCCCGGGCCACCCGCGCATCCGAGGTCTTCGACGCCGCCGCGGAGGGTGAGGAGGAGGCGCTCGGCGTCGTGCGTGACGTGGCGAGGACCTTCGCCCGGGCCGTTGCCCCGGCGATGCTCGTGCTCGACCCGCATGCCGTGGTCATCGGTGGGGGAGTCGCGCGTGCCGGCGAGGTGCTGCGCGACGCCGTCGTCTCCGAGCTTCGCGACCTGCTGGTCAACGTTCCGGAGGTCCAGCTGTCGCCGCTGGTCGACGACGCCGTCGTCTCGGGCGCTGTACGACTCGCGGTCACGCGGGTCTGGGGCGCCCTCGACCCACGCNCTACGTCGGCGCCGGGACCTGTGAGTTCCTGGTCGCCGCCGATGGCACCATCTCCTTCCTCGAGGTCAACACCCGCCTCCAGGTCGAACACTGCGTCTCCGAAGAAGTCACCGGCATCGACCTGGTCCGCGAGATGTTCCGCATCGCCGCCGGCGAGGAGCTCGGCTATGACGACCCCGAGGTCCGCGGCCACTCCATCGAGTTCCGCATCAACGCCGAAGACGGCGGCAACAACTTCATGCCCGCCCCCGGCACCCTGACCCAATGGGCGCCGCCCGCCGGCCCGGGCGTACGTCTCGACGGCGGCTATGAGAAGGGCGAGACCATCCCGGGCGCCTTCGACTCGTTGATCGCCAAGCTGATCGTCTCCGGCCGCGACCGCACCCAAGCCCTGGAACGCTCGCGTCGCGCCCTGGACGAGTTCCAGGTCGACGGCATGCCGACCGTCATCCCGTTCCACCAAGCCGTGGTCACCGACCCCGCCTACACCGCCGAGAACGGCTCCTTCGACGTCTACACGACCTGGATCGAGACCGACTTCGACAACCAGATCGCGCCGTACGCCGGTGCTGCCGGCGAGCCCGCCGAGGACGGCGAGCGTCAGACCGTCGTGGTCGAGGTCGGCGGCAAGCGCCTCTCCGTCTCGCTGCCCGCCGGGCTCGGTGGCCTCGCCGTCGGCGGCGGCGCCGGTGCGACGAAGAAGCCGAAGCGCTCCGCGAAGAAGGCCGGTGCGGCCGCCTCCGGCGACTCGGTCACCTCCCCCATGCAGGGCACCATCGTCAAGATCGCGGTCGAAGAAGGCCAAGAAGTCACCGAAGGCGACGTCGTCGTGGTCATCGAGGCCATGAAGATGGAACAGCCCCTCAAAGCCCACAAGACCGGCACCATCACCGGCCTCAACGCCACCGTCGGCGAGACCGTCGCCAACGGCGCCATCATCGCCGAGATCAAGTAGTCGCCGAGGAGTCGATTCTTGACGGCGAGAGGTCACTCCGGTGACTTCTCGCCGTCAATTTTTGACTTCTCGGCGCCAGAAACTGACTATTCGGCGAGTCCTAGGGAGTCGGCCAGGGTTGTCAGGTGGAGGTCGAAGAGCGCGGCGGGGTCGCCGAAGCGGTCGGGGCCGAACTGGCCGAAGACCTCGAAGCTGACCCGGCCGAAGAGGCTCGTCCAGACGAGTACGCCGCGGGTGAGGCAGGCGTCGGGCAGGTCGAGGCCGAGCTGGTCACGGATGCCCTGGAGCCCCATCGCGAGAGCGGGTGAGATCTCCCCCGGCTCCTCGGGCACGCTCAGCCGACCGGCAGCCATGGCGCCGGCGGCCAGACGCAGCATCGCGGTCGGGACGCGGGTGCCGGGCACGCTGGTGCGCTCGTCCGGGGCGGCGTAGCCGGGGACGGGCGACCCGAAGAGCAGTGCGTACGTCGCCGGCTCGGCGAGCGCCCAGGTCCTGACCGCGCGGCCGAGCGCCACGAACTGGGCTCGGTAGTCGTCCTCGGGGGCTGAGGCGACGGCGGCGTCGGCGGCGTCGCCCAGCTCGTCGTACCCGGAGACGAGGAGCAGCGTCAGCAGCTCGTCGCGGTTCTTCACGTAGCGGTAGACCGCCGAGGAGACCACCCCGAGATCGCGGGCGACCGCGCGCAGCGAGAGCGCGGCGGCACCATGGATCGCCAGGTGCTCGCGGCCGATCCGGACGATCTCGTCCATGGTCTGCGCCCGCGCCCGTTCGCGCGGGGTGCCGTCTCGTGAGGTGGCTGTCATGACGCCATCGTGACCCGATCCAGAGAGCGCTGTCAACAAAAGTGAGCACTGCTCTTGCTTTTGTCGAAGACTCGCGCCACACTCATTCCGAGAGCACTGCTCTCGGGATCTCGACAGGCTCGACCACCGAAACAAAGGAGACAACCATGAACAGCACCTACCTCGTCATCGGCGCCGGCCCCGTCGGCGCGACCATCGCCCAGCAGCTCGCCGCCCGCGGGGATCGCGTACGCCTCCTCACCCGCTCCGGCAGCGGCCCGGTGCACGCGAGCATCGAGCGGCTCCGCGGTGACGCCACGGATCTCGACACCGCCACCCAGGCCGCTGTCGGCGTGAGCGCCGTCTTCCACTGCATGCACGGCAGCGCCTACGCCGCCGACACCTGGCGCGCCGAGCTCCCGCGGGCCGAGAAGGTCGTGCTCGAGGCCGCCGGACGGGCCGGTGCGGTGGTCGTCTTCCCGGAGAGCCTCTACGCCTACGGCCACGTCACCGGGCCGATGACCGAGCAGACGCCGCGCAACGCCGACTTCGGCAAGCCCGCAGTGCGGGTCGAGCTGCTCCGCGCGCGCGGCGCCTCCCCGACCCCGACGGTCAGCGTCGCGGCCTCGGACTTCTACGGCCCACTGGTGCGTACCGCCCACGCCGGCGAGCGCATGGTCCCCACCGTCCTCGCCGGCCGCACCATGCGCGTCCTCGGCGACCCGGACGCGCCGCACTCCTGGACGTACGTCCCCGACCTGGGCGCCGCGATGATCAAGGCGGCCGACGAGGAGAGCCTGTGGAACTCCTTCCTGCACGCGCCCACCGCACCCGCCATCTCCCAGCGTGCCCTCGTCCAACTCTATGCCGACGTGGCCGGCGTCGCCGCACCCCGGGTCGGCCGCATCCCCACCTGGACGATGAAGGCCATCGGCGCGGTGCACGCCGGCACCCGGGAGCTGGCCGAGATGGTCTACCAGTTCGACAAGCCGTTCGTGCTGGACTCCTCGGCCAGCGAGTCACTTCTCGGCCTGGCCCCCACCCCGCTCGAGACCGGGGCGAAGGCGACGGTGGACTGGTGGCGTACGCAGGCCTGAGCCCGGCAGAGCTGGAGCTACCGGGCGCTCCAGCCGCCGTCGATGGCCCACGAGGCGCCGGAGACCATCGAGGCGTCCGGGCCGGTGAGCCAGCCGACCAGGGAGCCGACCTCGTCCGGCTCGACCAGTCGCTTCACCGCCACGTCCTGCAGCAGCACCTGCTCGACGACCTCGGAGGCCGGGACACCGTGCACCTCGGCCTGGTCGGCGATCTGCTTCTCCACCAGCGCCGTACGCACATAGCCCGGGTTGATGCAGACGCTGGTCACCCCGTGCGGGCCGCCCTCGAGGGCGGTGACCTTCGAGAGTCCCTCCAGGCCGTGCTTGGCCGAGACGTAGGCGCTCTTGAAGGGGGAGGCGACCAGGCCGTGCACGGAGGAGATGTTGACGATGCGGCCCCAGCCGTTGGCGTACATGTGCGGCAAAGCGGCTCTGACCAGCAGGAACGGAGCGACGAGCATGATCGAGTGGATCCTGCGGAAGTCGTCGGGGTCGAACTTCTCGATCGGGCTGACCCGCTGGATGCCGGCGTTGTTGACCAGGATGTCGACCTCCAGGGTGAGGTCGTCCAGATCCTCGGTGACGGTCAGGTCCACCACCCACGCCTCGCCGCCGATCTCCTCGGCGAGGGCATGGGCGGCGTCGCCCGCCACGTCGGCGACGACGACCCGCGCGCCACGGGCGGCGAGCTCACGGGCCACCGCCGCACCGATCCCCGAGGCGCCGCCGGTGACCAGGGCGCGGCGGCCCCGCAGCGTACGCTCGGACTCGGCCGGCGCGGGCGGGGCCGTCGTCGCTGAGCTCACGCCGGGGTCACCTCGCGCTCGGCAGCACGCTCGGCGTCGGCACGGTCCAGGGCCCGAAGCGAGGCGCCCCGGGTCTCCTTGAGGGTGAGGACGACCAGGCCGGTGATGATGCCGGCCACGGCGAGGTAGATCGCGGTGTTGGTCCAGGTGCCGGTGTCCTTGAGCCAGGCGATGGCCAGCAGCGGCGCCAGTGAGCCGGCGAAGATCGAGGTCACCTGGTAGGAGATCGAGATGCCGGAGTAGCGCATCCGGGTCGGGAACATCTCGGCCATGATCGCGGGCTGCGTGGAGTACATCAGCGCGTGGATGGCCAGACCGGCGATCAGTGCCGCCACGATCGCGAGGTTGTTCTTGGTGTCGAGCATCGGGAACGCCCAGAAGCCCCAGGTCGCGCCGAGCACCGCACCGACCAGGTAGACCGGCTTGCGGCCCACGCCATCGGCGATCCGGCCGACGGCGAGGATGAAGAAGAAGTGGCAGGCGTGCGCGACTGCGATCAGGCCGAGCAGGGCGCCCTGGTCCATCTTCTGGTCCTCGACCAGGTAGACGATCGAGAAGGACACCACCAGGTAGTACATGATGTTCTCCGCGAACCGCAGGCCCATGCCCTTGAGCACGCCCAGCGGGTAGCGGCGGAGCACCTCGAAGACGCCGTAACCCGTCGAGGCGGACTCGGTCTGCTCCGCCTTCGCCTCCTCGAAGATGGGCGAGTCGGTCACCGAGCGGCGGATGAAGTAGCCGACGACGACCACCACGGCCGAGAGCCAGAAGGCGACCCGCCAGCCCCACGCCAGGAAGGCGGCGTCGGAGAGCGCGAGGGTCATCACGGTGAGCACCAGCGTGGCGAGCAGGTTGCCCACCGGCACCGCGGCCTGCGGCCAGGCGGCCCAGGTCGCCCGCCTGTCGTCGGGGGCGTGCTCGGCGACCAGCAGGACGGCGCCGCCCCACTCACCACCCAGGGCGAGCCCCTGCACGAACCGCAGCACCACCAGCGCGATCGGCGCGGCGAGGCCGATCTGGTCGTACGTCGGCAGGCAGCCCATCAGCACGGTGGCGACACCGATCAGCATGATGGTCAGCTGCAGCGTGTACTTGCGACCCAGGCGGTCGCCGATGTGGCCGAAGACGACGCCGCCCAGGGGGCGGGCGACGAACCCGATGGCGTACGTCACGAAGGCGGCGATGATCGCGTCGTAGGCGTTGCCGGTGGCCGGCATGATCACCTTGGCGAAGACCAGCGCCGAGGCGGTGGCGTAGAGGAAGAAGTCGTACCACTCCACGACCGTGCCGGCCATGGAGGCCGCCACGGTCCTGCGGAGCAGGCTCTTCTCGTCGACTGGGGGGTCGTTGGGGGCGGCGGTGGCGCCCGGCTGTGTCGTGGACATGGCTCGGAGTGTGACAGTGATCATAATGTGCTTGCAACGCGCATGTTGGCACACGGTGTGAACGCAAATGCACATTCCCCGATAGGCTGGCCCGATGGCCACCTCCTCGTCGACACCGCCTTCCGCCGACCAGCTGCTGGTGCTGCTGGAGGTCGCCCGCAGCGGCCGCTTCACCACCGCCGCCCGCTCGCTCGGCCTGACCCATACGACGGTCAGCCGCAACATCTCCGCCCTCGAGCGCGCCCTCGGCGGCCGGGTCCTGGTGCGCGGCTCCGACGGCTGGGCGCTGACCGCTCTCGGTGAGCGCGCGGCGCGGGCCGCCGAGGGAGTCGCCGAGTCGCTGGCCCGGCTGGCTGCCGACGAACCGGCCGACCCGGTGGCCGGCGTGGTCCGGATGTCGACGACCGATGGGTTCGCTGCGTACATCGCCTCTCCGGCGGTGGCCGCGCTGCGGCAGGACCATCCCGAGCTCTCGGTCGAGATCGTCACCGTGACCCGGCAGGCGGCGCAGCACCGCTCCGGCGTCGACATCGAGGTGGTCGTCGGCGAGCCGGCGGTCAACCGCGGCCGGGCGATGCACCTGGGCGAGTACGAGCTCGGCCTCTACGCCTCCCCCGGCTATCTGGAGCGCCACGGTGCTCCCGGCACGATCGAGGAGGCCGTACGCCACCGCCTCGTCTACTTCGTCGACTCGATGCTCCAGGTCGACGACCTCGACATCCCCCGGCGGCTGCTGCCCGGCATCCGCGACGCGGTCACCTCCACGAACGTGTTCGTCCACGTCGAGGCGACCCGGGCCGGGGCAGGTCTGGGCCTGCTGCCCTGCTTCATGGCCGACCGTCACCCCGATCTCGTCCGGCTGCTCCACGAGGACATCCATCAGCGGCTGCCCTACTGGGCCGTCGTGCATCCCGAGTCCTGGCGCCGGCCTGCCGTGGCCGCCGTCGTGGGCGGTCTGCGGGAGCAGATGGACGAGCAGCGACGTGCCCTGATCGGCCGGTGACGCCAGCGGATTCGTTGGTACCGCCCCGGCGTCGGATGCCCGATCCTGGCCCCATGCTCCGCCGTTCCCCTGACCATCAGCGACAATTCACGGGTGCCACATTCGACTCGGGCAGCCGCCGTGCGTCTGGTGGCATTCTTCGTGGCCGGGATGCGACTGGCGACCCTCGCGCAGATGGCGCCGTCGCTGCTCGCGGCGATGCCCGCACTGTCTCGTGCCGACCACCCGTGGCTGACTGGAGCCAGCTGGATCCTCGCCACCGTCATGCTCGTCGCCATCGCGGCGATCACCCTGGTCACCCGGCGGCCGCCGGGGGTGACGTACGCCGTGCTCGACGTCGCCGTGGCCGTGGCCCTGCTGGTCGTGGGGCTGTGGACGGTCCCCGCGGAGCTGCGTACGGGCACCTGGGTGGGGTTCCAGCTGGGCTATGCGCTGTGTGTGTCCTGCGGACTCTCGGCCGTACGCTCGCGGTGGCTGTGGATGTTCCTGCTCGCCTCGCTGGCGGTCGCCGAGGTGGTCTACATCGCGCCGACCGTGGACGGCTGGGCCGACCTCACCGGTGCGCTGAGCACCTGCCTGACGCTGCTGGTCCTCGGGCCGTTGGCCTGGTTCGGCTGTCAGACGATCGTGCGGATCGGGACGGAGGCCGATGAGGCGCGGCGCTATGCGGCCGAGGCGGCCAAGGCCGAGGAGGAGCGTCGTGCCCGGCTCGCCATCCACAACGGCACCGCGATGATGCGGCTGCTCGTGGAGACCGACACCGCCGACGGCAACGGTGCGCTGCGGTCGCAGGCCGAGGTCGAGCTCAATCGGATGCGCGCCTATCTGAGCGGTCAGACCCCGCCCCCGGTGAGCGCGGCGACCAACCTGGCCGCGGTGGTCACTGCCGTCGGCGCGGAGTTCGACGACCTCCCGATCACGGTGATCGCCGACCTCGCCCAGGACGTCGCGCTCTCACGGGATCTCGCCGACGACCTGGCCGCCGCCCTGCGCAGCCTGCTCCTCAACGTACGCCAGCACGCGCAGGCGGGCCGGGTCGTCCTGCATGCCGCCGAGGACGAGGACGGCACCGGTTGGGAGGTCACCCTGCACGACGACGGCATCGGCTTCGACACCTCCGCGACCGACTACGGGGTCGGGCTGCGGGAGGTGGTCGTCGAGCAGCTCGCGCGCTCGGGCGTCGACGTCCGGATCAACAGCATCCGCGACCTCGGCACCACCGTCACGCTCGCGCAGACGACCGCCGTGGAGGTGTCGTGATGACTGCGGTGACCTCCGGGCCGCGCTTCAGCCATGTGGACGACGCGACGGCGATGCGTGCCTCGCTGAGTCTGCTCCTGCCCGATCTCACCTTCGTGTCCAGCCACGAGAACGTCGAGGAGCTGCTGACGGCGATGCCGGAGGCCGACGTGGTGATCCTCGACCTCCACCTCGCCAACACCGGCCAGCCCGACGCCTCGCAGGGCACCACGGCCATCCGGCGCATCGTCGAGGCCGGCTACCGGGTCTGCGTCTACTCCCAGGAGGAGCGCCGGTTCNCGTTCGCCACAACCCCCCACTCGGGTCGCCAGAACTGAGGTTTCGGCGGGATCAGACCTTCGCCGCGCGGGCCACCTCGAGGAGCTCGCGGGCGTGCGCGATGGCGGTGTCGGAGGCCGTCAGCCCGGCCAGCATGCGGGAGAGCTCGCGTTCGCGGGACTCGTCGTCGAGGACGGTGAGGCCGGAGCTGGTGACCACGCCGTCGCTGGTCTTCTCGACGGCGACGTGGTGGTCGGCGAAGGCGGCGACCTGGGGCAGGTGAGTGACGACCAGGACCTGGGCGGTGCGGGCGAGGTGGGCCAGACGGCGGCCGATCTCGACCGCGGCGGTGCCGCCGACGCCGGCGTCGACCTCGTCGAAGACGAAGGTCGGGACCGGGCTGGTGGCCGCCAGGACCACCTCGATCGCCAGCATCACCCGGGAGAGCTCACCGCCGGAAGCGCCCTTGTGGAGCGGGCGGGGCTCCGAGCCGGTGTTGGCTGCCAGCAGCAGCTCGACCTCATCGAGGCCGTTGGAGCCGTAGCGCAGCCAGCGGTGGTTCTTGCCCGAACCGATCTTCAGCGGTGCGTGCGGCTCGTCCTCGGATGCGGGCGCGTCGGTCTCCTTCTGGCGTACATCGACCACCAGTCGTGCGTGCGGCATGGCCAGTCCGGTGAGCTCGTCGCTCACCGCCTCGGCCAGGGCGCCGGCGGCGTCGGTGCGGGCGGCCGAGAGCGCCAGACCGGCCTCGGCTAGGGCGGCTCGCAGCCTCGTACGCTCCCCACGGAGCTCCTCGATCCGGTCGTCGTCGGAGTCGAGCTCGAGCAGGCGCTTGGCGCCGGTCTCGGCCCAGGCGAGCACCTCGTCGATGGTCTCGCCGTACTTCCTGGTCAGCGCGGTCAGGGCCGCGCGGCGCTCGGAGACCACCGACAGCCGCGCCGGGTCGGTCTCGATCGCGGTCGCGTAGGAGGCGACGTCGGCGGCCAGGTCGGAGAGCAGGTAGGAGACTTCCGCGAGGCGGTCGGCCAGGGAGGCGGCGTCGGGGTCGTGGTCGCGCACGCCGTCGAGGGCCTGGCGCGCGGCCGAGATGGCGCCCAGCGCGTCGGGGGCGTCGACCTCCGAGGAGAGCGCCTCGCGGGCCTGCTCGGCGGCGGTGCGCAGCGTGTCGGCGTAGCCGAGCTTCTCCTCCTCCTGGGCGAGGGTGACGTCTTCGCCGGACTCGGGTGAGACCTCCTCGACCTCGCCGAGGCCGAAGCGGAGCAGGTCGGCCTCCTGCGCCCGCTCGCGGGCGTGGGTGGTGACCTCGTCGAGCTCGCGCTCGACCTTCTGGAGCTCGGCGTGGATGTCGCTGTAGGCGGCAATGAGCTTGGCGACCGCGTCCCCGCCGAAACGGTCCAGCGAGTCGCGCTGGGCGCGCGGCTGCAGCAGCCGGTGCTGGTCGGACTGGCCGTGGACGGCGACCAGCGGTGAGGTCACCGAGCCGAGGGTCGCGACCGGGACGGTCGCTCCCCCGACGTACGCCCTCGCTCGGCCTTCGGCGGCTACGGTGCGGGCCACCAGGACGCGGCCCTCCTCGACCTCTCCCCCGGCCTCCTCGGTCGCCTCGATGACTCCGGGCAGCAACCGGGCATCGATGACTCCCTCGACCCGGGCCGCCTTCTTGCCCTTGCGGACCGAGCCGGCGTCGCCGCGGCCGCCGAGCAGCAGCCCGAGCGCGGTCACGATCATGGTCTTGCCCGCGCCGGTCTCACCGGTCACCACGGTCAGCCCCGGTCCGAGCTCCAGGGTCGAGGACTCGATGATCCCGAGTCCGGAGATCCTGATCTCCTCAAGCATTCTCGCCTCCGTTCATCCTGAACGGACGCCGTTCCGCGGCGCCTCGCCATCCCTCCACAGACAGTCCGAACTTCCGCACCAGACGATCCGTGAACGGGGCCTGGTGCAGGCGAACGAGTCTGACAGGCTCCACCCCCCGGGTGACCTCGATCCGGGCACCCGGGCCCAGGTCGTAGGAACGCCGACCGTCGCACCAGAGAACCCCGGCGCCGTCGGCCCGAGAGATGACCTCGACGGCCAGCACCGAGGTCGGCGCGACCACCATGGCCCGCGCGAAGAGCGCGTGGGCGCTGATCGGCGTCAGCAGCAACGCCTCGACGCCCGGCCACACGACCGGGCCGCCGGCGGAGAAGTTGTAGGCCGTCGAGCCGGTCGGGGTCGCGCAGACGACGCCGTCGCAGCCCCACCTCGACAGCGGCCTGCCGTCGATCTCGACGACGACCTCGAGCATCCGCTCGCGCGCGGCCTTCTCGACGCTGGCCTCGTTGACCGCGAACGTACGGAAGACGCGTCGACCGTCCTCGAAGACACTGACCTCGAGCGCGAGGCGGTCCTCGGAGGTGTAACGACGCTGCACGATCGCCTCGATCGTCGACTCGACGTCGTCGTACTCCGCCTCCGCCAGGAACCCGACATGTCCGAGGTTGACCCCGAGGACCGGAGTGCGGTGGGGCTGGACGATCTCGGCCGCGCGCAGGATGGTGCCGTCGCCACCGATGACCAGCGCCAGCTCGCAGTCGCGGCTCGCGTCGTCCTCGTCCGCGGCGAGCTCGATCTTCGGTTCGTACGCCTCCGGGTCGATGCCCAGGTCGGCGGCCTCGCTCGCCAGCACCCGGACCACGATGCCGTGGACCGCGAGCGACTTGGCACAGGCGAGGCCGACCTCGCGGGCCTCCTCGCGCCCGGTGTGGATGAGCATGAAGACCCGCCGAACCTCGGCTGGGTCCACGGGCGCTGGGTCCACAGCAGCGGTATCGGCGTCGGTCACGGATCAACCCTCTCAGACGGCACCGACACAGCCCCGGTGGCGGGGCTCTCCAAGCCGCGCTGCTCGCGCACGGCCTCCTCGATCTCCGCCTCTGTGACGGTGGCCTCCCCGCGGCGCAGCCACAGGAAGAACTCGACGTTGCCCGACGGGCCCGGGAGCGGGCTGGTCGTGACCGCGCGTGCGCCCCAGCCACGCCTCGCGGCGGCCGCGGCGACGGCGTTGACGGCCTCGGCTCGCAGGACGGGGTCGCGGACCACGCCACCCTTGCCGACGCGGTCCTTGCCGACCTCGAACTGCGGCTTGACCATCAGCGCCAGGTCGCCGTCGGGGCTGGTCACCTGGATCAGCGCATCCAGGACGAGCTCGAGGGAGATGAAGGATAGATCGCCGACGACGACGTCGACGGGTTCGCCGATCACGTCGAGGGAGAGGTCGCGGATGTTGGTGCGGTCGTGGACGACGACCCGCTCGTCCTGCTGCAGCCGCCAGGCGAGCTGGCCGTAGCCGACGTCGACGGCGACGACCTGCCGGGCCTCGTTGCGCAGCAGTACGTCGGTGAACCCGCCCGTCGACGCGCCGGCGTCGAGACAGCGGCGGCCCTTGACCGAGAGCCCGAGCGGCTCGAACGCCGCGAGTGCTCCGGCGAGCTTGTGCCCGCCGCGGGAGACGAAGTCGGGACGGTCGGGATCCTCGGTGACCACGATCGCGACGTCGGTGGTGACGCCTGTGGCCGGCTTGGTGGCTCGATTTCCCGAGACCGTGACCCGCCCGGCGGCGATCAGCTCACTGGCGTGCTCGCGAGACCGGGCCAGCTTGCGCCGGACCAGCTCGGCGTCGAGACGCAGGCGGCGAGGAGGCATGCGCTCGCCTCTCAGGGCTGGTCGGTCGACTGGGACTCGCCGGAGGCCGCGGCGATCCGGGCCATCGCGTCGTAGGTCCCGGTGTCGGGGTCCAGGGCGCGCCGCAGCTCGGTGTGGGCGGCCTCGAAGACGCCGACGTGCTCGGCCAGCGGCAGCTCGTCGAGCCGGTCGAGCGTCTCGAGCACCGCGTCGACGCGGGCGACACCGGTGTGCGGCGCCGTGCCGGCGCCACCCAGCCCGGCCGAGGCCTCAGCCGGAGTCTCGTCGAAATGCTGCTCGCTCATGAGGCTGAGACTACCGTCCCGCCGTCGGCATCCGGGCCAGGCGGCACGGCCTGTGCGCCGATCGTGGCCACCGATCCGGTGGCGTCCAGGTGTGCCCAGGCGCCGGCCGCGGCGACCCGCCACCAGTCGTCGGGCCTCCCTTCGCCGGTGACCTGCAGCTCTCCGTCACGTACCTCTGCCGTCCAGCCGCCGAGCCGCGCGGTCGTGCCATCGGTCTCCGGCGCCGAGTGGGCCTCCAGCAGCCCGCCCAGGTCGGCGGAGATGTAGGAGGGCCGTCGCTGCGGCTCGGCCGCGACCAGATCCTCGAGCCCGGTGACGCCGGTGAGCACGAGCAGCGTGTCGATGCCGGCGTTGCGGCCGCCCTCGATGTCGGTGTCGAGCCGGTCGCCGACCATCAGCGGGTGATCGGCCTCGGTGCGCCGGATGGTCTCCTCCAGCAGCGGTCGCGACGGCTTGCCCGCCACGACCGGCTCGACGCCCGAGAAGCGGCGCAGCGTGTCGACCAGGACGCCGTGGCCCGGCGCGATCCCATAGGCCGCAGGGAAGGTCATGTCGGTGTTGCTGGCGACCCAGAAGAGCCCGTCCTTGATCCGCACGGCCGCGCGCAGGATGTCCTTCCACAGCAGCTCGGGGTTGTATCCGGTGACGATCGCCTCGGCGTCCTCGTCGACGGCCACCGGCACCAGGCCGGCGGCCTCGAGCGGCTCGCGCAGGCCGGCGGCACCCAGGTTGACGACCTTCGCCCCCGGGGCGAGCCGCTCGGCCAGGACACGCGCAGCGGCCTGGGCTGAGGTGACCACGTCCTCGGCGGTCGCCTCGATCCCCAGGTTGCGGATGTTCTCGGCGACCTTGCCCGGAGGCCGGGCGGCGTTGTTGGTGATGAACGCCAGCCTGAGCCCGGCCTCGCGTGCGGCGGCGAGCGACTCGGGAGCGCGCCGGACCGCTGTCCCGCCGATGTAGACCACGCCGTCGAGGTCGAGCATCGCCACGTCATGGGCGGCGGCGAGCGGCTGGGCTGAGCCCTTCAACTGATGGCCGGTCAGCACACGAAGTTCCTTCTCTGAGTCGGGGGTTCGGCGAATGGCACCAGTGTGACCCTACGATGTGCGGATGGACGATACGGGTGTGGTCAGGGCGCCGTACCTCGGGCGTCCGCTGCGCCTGGAGCCGTTTCGAGCGCTCTCGTTGACCCCTTCACGGATCGGGGACCCGACCTCCGCACGGCTCTACTCCCGCCCGTATCGAGGGGTCGCCTCCCGGATCAGCTCGTGGCTGGCGCGTGGCGATCTGCGCCAGCACCAGGACCTCGCGCTCTACCTCCACGAGTACACCGCCGCCGGGATCACCGTGCGTGGCGTCGTCGGGATCCTCGACGTATCGCACCGCACCGACGAACCCGGTGACGCCGCGGTCATCCCTCACGAGGGCGTACGCACCGCCCAGGCCGAGCAGCTCGCCTCGCGGATGCGGCAGATGCGGGTGCATCCGGCGCCGATCCTGCTCACCTACCACGCTCCCGACGGAATCGCGGCCCTGCTCGACCGGGTGCAGAGCGGCACGCCCGAGGAGCAGTACGACGACCACGGCGGCCAGCACCATCGCGTCTGGGCGATCACCGACGAGGCGCTGATCGGGCAGCTGCGCACCGCATGGGCAGATCAGCAGGCACTGATCGCCGACGGGCACCACCGCTACGCCGCGTACGCCGAGCTCCAGGGTCTCGCCGAGCCCGGCGACGGCGCCGCGACCGACTTCGGTCTGGCGATGCTGATCGACCAGGACGACACGCCGTTGCAGCTCGGAGCGATCCATCGGGTGCTGGCCGGAGTGAACCTGCGCGACCTACGGGCCGCGGCCGAGTCCGTCGGCGCCGAGTGGACCGCCGGCAGCCGCGATGCCGCTTTGAGCAGGCTTGGACCCGGTGTCATCGTGCTCAGCGACGGCCGGGGCTGGGCCACCCTCGACGTCGACACCGCCAACAGCCCGATCACGGGTGACGTCGGCTATCTGCACGACCGCGTCCTGCCGGAGCTGCGCCGGCAGCCGTCGCGGGTGCTGCACGCCCACCAGGTCGACGCCGCGCTGAAGCGGGCCCGCCCGGGTCGCGACGTCGCCGTGTTGTTGGCGGCACCGACCTTCGACACCATCCTCTCCTCCGCCTCGATCGGGCAACTGCTCCCGGAGAAGGCGACCTCCTTCCAGCCCAAGCCGCACCCGGGCGTGCTCATCCGTCTTCTCGACTCGGCACGGCTGGAGAAGTCGCGCCACTAGCTGGCCTGCCTCGTGGCGGCGGCCGCTCTGCTCACCCGTCTGGCCGACGACACCTCCACCTCGGTCATCGACTGCAGCCGGCCGCCGGTCTTGAAGAACCGGCGACGCAGGGAGCCGTTGACCTCGATGACGTCCCCGACCTGCCAAGTCATCGCCGCTCGCCGGACCCGGGCGACCCAGGTGTGACACTCGAGCGCATCGATCTGCACCCGGCTGCTCCCCCGGCGTTTGTCGCGCGGCCTGTTCACGACCACCCGGAACGCGGTGAGCTGATCTCCGCTCGGCAGTTCCTTCTCCTCCGCGGCAAGCGACAGCCGACCGATCAACCGCACCTCGTTGACCGTCGCCAGACCGCCGGCCGGCGCCATCCGCTCGCCATCGTCCGGTGATGGCTCCTTCTCTACCCTTGCGACCGTCATCTCGATCACCTCCGACCACCATCCTGATCGGGGGCACCGACAGTCCCGCTCGGGCCTGTGCGGCCTGTGGAGAACCGCGGTCCGAACCGGGCCTGTGGACGGTCATCGGCCCGTCCGGCCAGCTAGCGGAGGGCTTTCGCCGGCCGGTAGGGCGAAACCGTCGGGTCACCTGAGACCCAGAACCGCCAGGGACGGTCCGGAGCGAGACGCAGCCCGACGCGCGGTCCGGCCGCGACCTCGATCCCCGCCCACGTCTCGGCCGGCGCAAGCTCCAGCTCGAACTCGGTGGTCCCGTTCATGGTCAGGTCGATCCCGAGCGCCGAGCAGAGTCGCGCTGGTCCCCGGGCGAGGTCGACGTCGCGTACCGCTCCTCGTCGTTCCCGGGCGATCTCGATCCCCTCGATGATCCGGCCGGCGCGCAGCAGGATCCCGCCGGGCTCACCCTCCGGATGGCAGACGAGGTTCACGCAATGGTGCATTCCGTAGGTGAAGTAGACGTAGAGCCGCCCCGGCGGACCGAACATCACCCGGTTGCGGTTCGTCTCACCCCGAAAGGCGTGCGAGCCGGGATCGTCGGCCGCGTACGCCTCCACCTCGGTGAGCCTCACCTTCACGCCGTCGAAGGACAGCGTCGCCCCGAGGAGCCGCGGAGCGGTCACCTCGGGGCGCTGGTTCAACAG
The DNA here is from genome assembly GCF_042788075.1 of Nocardioides sp. YIM B13467. NCBI lineage: Bacteria > Bacillati > Actinomycetota > Actinomycetes > Propionibacteriales > Nocardioidaceae > Nocardioides > Nocardioides sp. YIM B13467. Next base: position 1,774,532 of record NZ_JBHZPJ010000046.1, on the reverse strand, counting down.
GCTCGCGAGCACTACGACGGACGGAACCCGGCTGCCTTGGCCCGGAGCTCGGCGAGCTGCTCCGCGACCCGGTCAGGAGCCGTGCCACCACGGCCGTCGCGGGAGGCGACCGAGCCCTCGATGGTCAGCACCAGACGTACGTCCGGGGTGAGCGCCGGCGAGATCGTGGCGAACTCCTCGTCGGTGAGCGCGTCCAGCTCCACGCCGCGCTTCTCTGCCGCCTGGACACAGGCGCCGGCGAGCTCGTGCGCGATCCGGAACGGGGTGCCCTGCCGGACCAGCCACTCGGCGATGTCGGTGGCCAGCGAGAAGCCCTGAGGGGCGAGCTCGGCCATCCGGTCGGTGTTGTAGACCAGCGTCGCGACCTGGCCGGTGAAGGCCGGAAGCAGCACCTCGAGGGTGTCCAGGGAGTCGAAGACCGGCTCCTTGTCCTCCTGCAGGTCGCGGTTGTAGGCCAGCGGCAGCGCCTTCAGCGTCGTCAGCAGCCCGGTCAGGTTGCCGACCAGGCGTCCGGCCTTGCCGCGGGCGAGCTCGGAGATGTCGGGGTTCTTCTTCTGCGGCATGATGCTCGAGCCCGTCGACCACGAGTCGTGCAGCGTGACGAAGTCGAACTCCTTGGTCGCCCACAGGATGATCTCCTCGGCGATCCGGCTGATGTCGACCCCGATCTGCGCGCACACGTAGGCGAACTCGGCGACGAAGTCCCGCGAGGCGGTCCCGTCGATCGAGTTGGCGCTCGAACCGGTGAAGCCCAGCTCGGAGGCGACCAGCTCGGGGTCGAGCCCGAGCGACTGCCCGGCGAGCGCGCCGGAACCGTACGGCGAGTCGCACACGACCCGGCTCCGCCAGTCGGCGAGCCGGTCGACGTCGCGCAGCAGCGACCAGGCATGGGCCATCAGGTGGTGGGAGAGCAGCACCGGCTGGGCATGCTGCAGGTGCGTACGACCGGGCATGATCGCGCCCATGTTCTCGTCCGCCTGGGTGGCGAGCGCGTCGATCAGGTCGAGCACGAGCCCACGCAGCACCCGCTCGTGGTCGAGCAGATAGCTCCGGAAGAGGGTCGCGATCTGGTCGTTGCGCGAGCGCCCGGCCCGCAGCTTGCCGCCGACGTCGGGGCCGATCTCCTCGATGAGCAGCCGCTCCAGCGCGCCGTGTACGTCCTCGTCCGAGGCAGCCGGAAGCAGCCGTCCGGCGGTGAACCGGTCGGCGAGGACGTCCAGGCCCCGGTGGATCTCGTTCTCCTCGTCACCGGTGAGCAGCCCGGCCGCGCCCAGCGCCTTCGCATGGGCGTGGGACCCGGCGATGTCGTAGAGCGCCAGCCGCCAGTCGAACTGCGTCGAGCGCGAGAGCGCTTCGAGCTCCGGCGATGGACCACCGGCGAACCGGCCGCCCCAGAGCTTGCCCTCGTTGGTGGTGTTGGCAGGCGTGGTCACGACTCTCCTCGTACGGCTTTGATGGCGATCTCCATGATGTCAGGAAGTGCGCCCGGGGTCGCGGTGCCCTCGGGCGCGGAGCTTGTCCGGCGTCCACCAGCCGGCCTGGACGACCGACCCGACCTCGATCGGCTCCAGGTTGGCGAAGCTGATCTCGACCCCGCGGTCGAGCGTAAGGGCGAAGTAGGCGTTGTGGCCGCTGTAGTCGACGCCGTTCCAGCTGTACTCGTCAGCGTGGATCTGGACAGGTCCGACCAGCGCCTCGGGCAGGGCCCGGACGCCGGCCTCTTCCCACAGCTCCCGCGCCGCGGCGCGTACCGCGTCCTCGCCGGGGTCGATGGCGCCCCCGATGCTGGTCCAGTAGGCGCCCCGCGACGGGTTCCCCGGGTCGGTGTCCTGCAGAAGCAACACCTCGCCGTCGGCGCTGACCGGGAGAACCCGCGCGGACTCGCGGTGCACACGCACCATCAGTCGTTGCCCGCCTCCAGCGCGGCCTCGTCCAGGATCGTGTCGTCCAGGACGGACGCCTCGGCCGGAAGAGCGGCAGGGAGCGGCTTGCCGTCGGTGGCGGCGATGCGGTCGAAGCCGCCGGCGGGCAGCTCGCCGAAGAGGGTGCCGTTCTCGACGAGCACCGTTCCCTGGTCCAGGGGATGCCCGGCGTAGATCTCCAGCTTGGAGCGGGAGTCGGCGATGTCGAGGTTGCGCATGGTGAGCTGGCCGATGCGGTCGACGGGGCCGAAGGCGGCGTTCTCGACGCGCTCCATGGAGAGCTTCTCGGGGTGGTAGGAGAAGTGCGAGCCCTCGGTGTTGAGGATCGTGTAGTCCTCGCCGCGGCGCAGCCGAAGCGTGACGGTCCCCGACACCAGCGAGGCGATCCAGCGCTGGATCGACTCGCGCAGCATCAGCGCCTGCGGGTCGAGCCAGCGGCCCTCGTAGAGCAGCCGGCCGAGCTTGCGGCCCTCGTTGTAGTAGTTGGACATGGTGTCCTCGTTGTGCACCGCGTTGAGCAGCCGCTCGTAAGCCGCCCACAGCAGCGCCATGCCTGGCGCCTCGTAGATGCCGCGGGACTTGGCCTCGATGATCCGGTTCTCGATCTGGTCCGACATGCCCAGGCCGTGGCGACCGCCGATCGCGTTCGCCTCGTAGACCAGTGCAACGGGGTCGGAGTAGGACTTGCCGTTGATCGCCACCGGGCGGCCCTCGACGAAGGTCACCGAGACGTCCTCGGTCTCGATGGAGACCGACGGGTCCCAGAACTTCACGCCCATGATCGGCTCGACCGTCTCCAGCGACACGTCGAGGTGCTCCAGGGTCTTGGCCTCGTGGGTGGCGCCCCAGATGTTGGCGTCGGTGGAGTAGGCCTTCTCGGTGGAGTCGCGGTAGGGCAGGTTGTGCGCGACCAGCCACTCCGACATCTCGTGGCGTCCACCGAGCTCGTGGACGAAGTCGGCGTCGAGCCACGGCTTGTAGATGCGCAGCTCGGGGTTGGCCATCAGGCCGTAGCGGTAGAACCGCTCGATGTCGTTGCCCTTGAAGGTCGACCCGTCGCCCCAGATGTTGACGTTGTCGGCCTGCATGGCCCGCACCAGCATGGTGCCGGTCACCGCACGTCCCAAAGGCGTGGTGTTGAAGTACGCACGGCCACCGGAGCGGATGTGGAAGGCACCGCAGGCGAGCGCGGCCAGGCCCTCCTCGACGAGCTGCGGCTTGATGTCGATGGCGCGGGCGATCTCGGCGCCATAGGCCATCGCGCGGTCCGGTACCCCGGAGATGTCGGGCTCGTCGTACTGCCCGATGTCGGCGGTGTAGGTGCACGGCACCGCGCCCTTGTCGCGCATCCAGGCGACCGCCACGGAGGTGTCGAGACCTCCGGAGAAGGCGATGCCGACGCGCTCACCCTTGGGAAGGGAGGTCAGGACCTTGCTCACGAGATGTTGCTCCTTGCTCTGAAACTTACGGAATGTCTGTGGTCTTGCCGGCGAGGCTGAGGAAGCGGTTGACGAGCGCAGCGCCGCCCTTGGGCTCGCGGCCGATGACGAGCACGGTGTCGTCGCCGGCGATGGTGCCGAGGATGTCGGGATACTCGGCTCGGTCGATCGCGGAGGCGAAGTACTGGGCACCCCCTGCAGGAGTACGCAGCACCACGAGGTTCCCACTCCCGTCGGCGCTCACCAAGAGCTCTCTGGCGAGTCGGCCGAGCTTGCTGCGTCCGCTGGCCGACTCCCCCGGGGCGACCGCGGTGCGATCACCACCCTCACCGGGAACCGCGTAGACCAGCGCACCCGAGGGCGCCCGCACCTTCACCGCGTCGAGCTCGTCCAGATCACGCGAGAGCGTCGCCTGGGTGACGTTGACCCCGTGGGCGAACAGCGCCTCGGAGAGCTCGGTCTGGGATCGGATCTCCTTGCTCCAGATGATGTCGACGATCAGGGACTGGCGCGCGCCCTTGGTCGCGGGCCGCTGGGTCTCGTTGGTCGTCATCGCGCCACCTCCGTAGCGCAGGCGCCAGAATACGGACGCGGCGCGCTGAAATTCTCGATGGCCGCTCGCTGACGCTCGCTCATCGTCGCTCCCACAGGAAGGCCAGGATCGCCTTCTGGGCGTGGCGCCGGTTCTCCGCCTCGTCCCACACCAGGCTGCGCGGACCGTCGAGCACCTCGGCCTCGATCTCCTTGCCGCGGTAGGCGGGCAGGCAGTGCAGCACGACCGCTTCGGGATCGGCGTGGCCGAGCAGGTCGGTGGTGAGCGCGTAGGGCGAGAAGACCGCGATCCGCGCGGCCGTCTCGCTCTCCTTGCCCATCGAGACCCAGGTGTCGGTGATGAGTACGTCGGCCCCGGCTGCCGCCGCGACCGGGTCGGAGGTCACCGTGACCGAGCCGCCGGTCTCCTCGGCGATCTCCTTGGCCCTGACCAGCACCTCCGCGTCGGGCACGTAGCCCTCCGGCGCACCGAACCGGACGTGCATCCCGGCGATCGCCCCGGCCAGCGCCCAGGAGTTGCCCATGTTGCAGGCCGCGTCTCCGAGGAAGGAAGCGGTCAGCCCCGCCAGCGATCCCTTGTGCTCCTGCACCGTCAACAGGTCGGCGAGCAGCTGGCAGGGATGGAAGTCGTCGGTCAGCGCGTTGATGACGGGCACCCCCGCGTACGCCGCCATCTCCTCGATGCTCGACTGCTCGAACGTACGCCACACGATCTCCCCCGCCTGCCGGCCGAGCACCCGGGCGACGTCGGCGACGGACTCCCGCTCGCCGATCCCGGCCAGGCGGCCGTCGACGAGCATCGAGTGGCCGCCGAGCTCGGCGATCCCGGAGGAGAACGAGGACTGGGTGCGCAGCGTCGGCTTGTCGTAGATCGTGGCCACGGTCACCGGCCCGGCGAGCGGCTTGGCGGCGTAGGGGTCCTGCTTCATCGCTGCCGCGAGCGCCAGCACCTCGGCCTGCTCGGCCGGGGTGAGGTCGTCGTCGCGGAGGAAGTGTCTGGTCACTTCGCCCCCTCCGCCGCGTCCAGAATCGCGGGCCACGCGGCCAGGAGGCTCTCGGCGTCGTCCTCGGTGAGCACCAGCGGCGGGACGATCCGGATCCGCTCGGGCGTGGCGTTGTTGAGGATGAAGCCCGCCTCGAGGGCGGCCGCGGCGACGGCGCCCGAGTCGAGACCGGCGAGAACCACTCCGATGAAGAGGCCATCCCCGTCGACCCTCGCGACCCGCGGGTCGGCGGCGAGGCCGTCACGCAACTTCTGTCCGAGCACGGTGACGTGCTCGAGGAGGCCCTCGGACTCGATGGTCTCGATGACCGCCAGACCCGCGGCGCACGCGACCGGGTTGCCACCGAAGGTGGTGCCGTGGTTGCCGGGCTCGAAGAGCGTCGCGGCCCGACCCAGACCGATGCAGGCACCGATCGGGAAGCCGCCGCCGAGGCCCTTGGCGAGGGTGACGATGTCGGCGGTGATGCCGGAGGTCTCGTGGGCGAACCAGCGACCGGTGCGGCCCAGACCGGACTGCACCTCGTCGAGCCAGAGCAGCGCACCGTGCTCGTCGGCCACGGCCCGCGCGGACGCGAGGTAGTCGGCGGGCGGCACGATGACGCCGGCCTCACCCTGGATCGGCTCGAGGATGATCGCCGCGGTCTCGTCGGTGACCGCCGCGGCCAGCGCCTCGGCGTCGCCGTAGGCGACGAAGGTGACCTCACCCGGCAGCGGCTCGAACGGGGCCCGGTAGGCCTCCTTGGCGGTCAGCGCCAGGGCGCCCATCGAGCGGCCGTGGAAGGCGCCCCGGGCAGCCACGATGTGCTTCCGCCCGGTGCGCCGGGTCAGCTTGAAGCCGGCCTCGTTGGCCTCGGTGCCGGAGTTGGTGAAGAAGACCCGGCCGGTATCGCCACCGGGGACCCGGGCGAGCAGCGCCTCGGCCAGCTCGACCTGCGGGTGGGAGGTGAAGAAGTTGGAGACGTGGCCGAGGGACTCCATCTGGGACGTCACCGCGGAGACCAGCGCCGGGTGGGCGTGGCCGAGCGCGTTGACCGCGATGCCGGCCAGCAGGTCGACGTACTCCTTGCCGTCCTCGTCCCACACGTGGGCGCCCTCGCCTCGGGTGAGGACCAGCTTGGGGGCACCGAAGGTGTTCATCAGCGCGCCGGAGTAGCGCTCTTGCCAAGAATTCGGCGCAGTGGTGGTCATTTGTCGAGCTCCCTTGCCTTGCGGGTCTTGGTGGTGACGCCGGGGAGCACCTGGGTGCCGACCCCCTCAGCGGTGAACAGCTCCAGCAGTACGGCGTGCTCGGCCCGGCCGTCGACGACGGTGGCGCGCTTGACGCCGCCCTTGACCGCCTCCAGGCAGGCGCTCATCTTCGGGATCATCCCGCTGGCCAGCTCCGGCAGGATGCCCTCCAGCGCCTCGGGACTGATCTCCCCGATGACCTCCTCGGGGTCGGGCCAGTCGAGGTAGAGACCCTCGACGTCGGTCAGGACCAGCAGCTTCTCGGCCTCGAGCGCGACCGCCAGGGCCGAGGCAGCGCGGTCGGCGTTGACGTTGTAGACGGCGCCGTCGATGTCGGGGGCGACGCTGGAGACGACCGGGATCCGGCCGGCCTGGATGAGGTCGAGGACCGACTCGGGACGTACGTCGACGACCTCGCCGACCTGGCCGAGGTCGATCTCCTCGCCGTCGATGACGGTGCTGGCCGGCTCGGCGGTGAAGAGTCCGGCGTCCTCGCCGGAGAGCCCGACGGCCAGCGGACCGTGCTCGTTGATCAGCCCGACGAGCTCACGCTGCACCTGGCCGACCAGGACCATCCGGACCACGTCCATGGCCTCGGGGGTGGTCACCCGCAGCCCGCCGCGGAACTCCGACTCGATGCCGAGCCGGTCGAGCATGCTCGAGATCTGGGGGCCGCCGCCGTGCACGACGACCGGCTTGAAGCCGGCGAACCGCATGAAGGCGATGTCCTCGGCGAACGCGCGCTTGAGCTTGTCGTCGGTCATGGCGTTGCCGCCGTACTTCACCACGACGATCTTGCCGTGATACTCCTTCAGCCACGGCAGGGCGCCGGCGAGGGTGCGGGCCTTGGCGGGGTCGGGTCTGCCGGGCTCGTGGGCCACGGTCTCGAGGTCGATCACGGCGCCACTCCGACCGTGGTCAGCCCGGCGGTCTCCTCGAGGCCGAGCGCGAGGTTCATGCACTGGATCGCTCCCCCGGCGGTGCCCTTGGCGAGGTTGTCCTCGGCACCGACGACGACCAGCCGCCCGGCGGCCTCGTCGACGGTCACCTGCAGGTGGACGGCGTTGGAGCCGAGAACGGCCTGGGTCTGGGGCCACTGGCCCTCGGGCAGCAGGTGGACGAAGGGCTCCTCGCCGTACGCCTTCTCGTAGACGGCACGCGCATCGGCCGCCGTCACGCCTTCGCCGAGCTTGGCCGAACAGGTGGCCAGGATGCCGCGCGGCATCGGCACCAGCACCGGGGTGAAGGAGACCGACACCTCGCCGTCGACCAGCGCGGAGAGGTTCTGGACGATCTCGGGGGTGTGCCGGTGGACGCCGCCGACGCCGTAGGCGCTCACGTTGCCCATGACCTCGGCACCGATCAGGTGCGGCTTGGACGACTTCCCCGCGCCGCTGGTGCCGGTGGCGGCGACCACGACGACCTCGGGCTCGACGATGCCGGCCTCGACCGCCGGAGCGAGGGCCAGGGTGGAGACGGTCGGGAAACAGCCCGGCACCGCGATCCGACTGGCCGACGAGAGAGCGGCCCGCTGCCCGGGGAGCTCAGGGAGCCCGTAGGGCCAGGTGCCGGCGTGGTCGGTGCCGTAGAACTTCGTCCACGTCTCGGCGTCGGCGAGCCGGTAGTCGGCGCCGCAGTCGATCACGACCACGTCGTCGGGAAGGCCGGCCGCGATCGGCCCGGACTCGCCGTGCGGCAGCGCCAGGAAGACGACGTCGTGACCGGCCAGCGTCTCGGCGGTGGTGGGCTCCAGGACTCGGTCGGCGAGCGGGATCAGGTGGGGCTGGAGGCTCCCCAGGGTCTTGCCCGCGCTGGAGGCGGCGGTCAGGGCGCCGATCTCCACCTCGGGGTGGGCCAGCAGCAGCCTGAGCAGCTCACCTCCGGCATATCCACTGGCACCGGCGACGGCGACGCGCTTCTTCGTCATGTGCATGAACATACGTCAGACTGCATGTATGTCGCAAAACCCGTTCGGAGATTGAGACGTGGGCGCCTAGTGTTCGCTCCATGACAACCCGCCTCACCCCCACCGCCTACCTCGACCACATCCGGTCGGAGTCGGCGCGCTTCCGTGCCGTACTCGCAGACACGGACCCCACCACCCCGGTGCCGACCGCACCGGAGTGGACCGCCGCCGACCTGCTGTGGCACGTCGCCGCCGAGGTTCAGCACTTCTGGACGTACGTCCTGGAGACTCGGCCGGCCGAGCCCAGCAGCGAGACCTACTCCGAGCCGGAGCGCCCGGAGGACGCGACCTACCAGGACCTGCTCGCCCACTTCGACGACCTCAACGCCAGGTTCATCAAGACTCTGGAGCAGACCGGGCCCGAGGAGCCCACCTGGTCCTGGTCGCCGGACCAGACCGCCGCCTTCACCTACCGCAGGCAGGCCCACGAGATCCTCATCCACCGCCTCGACGCCGAGCTCACCGCCGGCGCCGTGACGCCGCTCGACCCGGCCCTGGCCGCCGACGGGATCGACGAGATCCTCGACGTGTTCTACGGCGGCAAGCCCGACTGGGCGAGGTTCACCGGCGGCGGTCGGTACGTACGCGTCGACGCGGTCGACACCGACACCCAGACCTGGGTCGAGCTGGGCCTCGTCTCCGGCACCCGCCCCAACGGCGACAGCCTCGAGGACGAGCCCGACCTCAGCGTCGTCTCCCCCGACGAGATCCCTGACGGCACCGAGCCCGACGCGGTCATCGAGGGCATCGCGGCCGACCTGAACGCCTGGCTCTGGCGCCGGCGCGACGACGAGGGCATCAAGGTCACCGGCGACAAGGACGTCTACGAGCGCTTCCGCGCGTTGACGAACCAGGCGATCACCGACGACGACTAACCTCACGCCCATGATCAAGCACCTGGCGGTCTTTCTCGGCTCCCGCGACGGCAACGACCCGACGCTCATGGAGAGGACCTACGAGGTCGGCAAGGGGCTCGCCGAGCGCGAGATCGAGCTGGTCTACGGAGCGGGCGGCGGGGGCCTGATGGGCCAGATCTCCCAGGGCGCGATCGACGGCAACGGCAAGGTCTTCGGCGTGATCCCACGGTTCATGGTCGAACGCGAGTGGGGTCGCGTCGAAGGCGCGCCGGGGATGCAGACGGTCGTGGTCGACACCATGCACGAGCGCAAGGCGCTCATGGCCGAGCGCGCCGACGCCTTCCTCGCGCTCCCCGGCGGGATCGGCACCCTCGAGGAGCTCTTCGAGGTCTGGACCTGGCAGACCCTCTCGCTGCACGGCAAGCCGGTCGGCCTGCTCAACATCAACGGCTTCTGGGACCCGCTCGTGGAGATGATGGAGCGCATCGCCGCAGCGGGCTTCCTGCACGGCTCCCCCGCGGAGTCGCTGGTCGTGGGCGAGGACCTCGACGACGTTCTGGCCCGCCTCGACGCAGCCCGCTGAACCGGCCACTGAAATCCAGCCGGCAGTCGTGAAACCACGGTGAAGGCGCCCTGAAACCGGCGCCCCACACCCTGGGAGCATGACAACAACCACCGAACTGGCCGTATCGGCCTCAGGTCTGGTCAAGACCTTCGGAGACTTCACCGCGGTCGACGGGATCGACCTCGAGATCCGCCGCGGAGAGGTCTTCGGCGTGCTCGGCCCCAACGGCGCCGGCAAGACCACCACCTTGAAGATGCTCGCGACCCTGCTCCCGATCGATGCCGGCAAGGCGGAGATCTTCGGGGTCGACGTCAAGGCGCACCCCCACCAGGTGCGTCAGCTCGTCGGCGTGACGGGACAGTACGCCTCCGTCGACGAGAACCTCACCGCCACCGAGAACCTGGTCCTCTTCGGCCGCCTGCTGGGCATGTCCGGCAAGTCCGCCCGGGCCGCCTCGGAGGAACTGCTGGAGTCCTTCGGGCTCCAGGAGGCCGCCAAGCGGCAGATCTCGAAGTTCTCCGGCGGCATGCGCCGCCGCCTCGACCTCGCCGCCTCGCTCCTGTCCCGCCCGCCGCTGATCTTCCTCGACGAGCCGACCACCGGCCTGGACCCACGCACCCGGGGCCAGATGTGGGACACCATCCGTACGCTGGTCGCCGGCGGCTCCACCGTCCTGCTCACCACGCAGTACCTCGACGAGGCCGACCAGCTCGCCGACCGGATCGCGGTCATCGACCGCGGCGTCAAGGTCGCCGAAGGCACCTCGGAGCAGCTCAAGACCTCCGTCGGCAACTCGACTCTGCACCTGCGCCTGAGCGACAGGACCCAGGTCGCCACCGCCGCCGCCGTGGTCGAGAAGGTCACCGGCGATCATCCGGTGCTCACGCCCGAGGCGGGCGGCGTCAACGTACCTCTGGCCGATGCCGACCGGGCCGCCGACGTGCTCATCGGCCTTCGCCACGCGGGCATCTCGATCACCACCGCCAACGTGCAGCAGCCGACCCTGGACGAGGTCTTCCTCGCCCTGACCGGTCACAGCACCGAGATCCCCCAAGACCCGGCCCACACCGACATCGACACCGAGGAGGTGGCCTGACATGGCTGCACTGATCTCCACGTACGCCGTCGCCGACCGCCCGCTCAAGGCCCGCCCAGGCGTGGGCGAGACGATCGGCCAGACGCTGACCATGGCCCGCCGGGCGTACATCAAGATGATGCGCAACCCGGAGCAGTTCTTCGACGTGACGATCCAGCCGCTGCTGTTCACCGCGATGTTCGCCTACATCTTCGGCGGCGCGATCTCCGGTGACGTGAAGTCGTACCTGCCGACCATCATCACCGGCATCCTGGCCCAGACCGCGCTGACCGCCTCGATGGCTCGCGGCACCCAGCTGCGCGAGGACATGGACAAGGGTGTCTTCGACAGGTTCAAGGCGCTCCCGATCGCCCGGATCGCGCCGCTGGCCGGTCCGGCGGTCGCCGACCTGCTCCGTTACGGGATCGCGGCAACCCTGACCATCGTGGTCGGTCTGCTGATGGGCTACCGGCCCGGTGGCGGCGTCGGCGGCGTGGTCGCCGGCTGGGCACTGACCATCTTCGCCGGCTGGTCGCTGAGCTGGATCTTCACCTGGCTCGGCACGGTCCTGAAGACCGCGGGCGGGGTGCAGGGCCTGGGGATGATGATCATGTTCCCGCTGACCTTCCTCTCCCCCGCCTTCGTGCCGAAGGAGACCATGCCGGACTGGCTGCAGCACTTCGTCGATGTCAACCCGGTCACGCTGGTCATCAACGCCACCCGCGACCTGATGAACGCCGGGGACGTCACCTTGAGTGTCGTATGGGCGCTCGTCGGCTGCGCCGCGGTCGTCGCGATCTTCGCGCCGCTCTCGGTGTGGAGCTACAGCAAGAAGCTCTGACGGCACCCGACCTCAAGCCAGGCGCGCGATGACGCCGCGGGCCTCGTCCAGCAGGGCGAGCCCGCGGCGTTCGCCGTACTCCTCGCAGACCCGTTCCAGCACGCCCGGCGCGAGCCGGCTCGCGTCGGTGACCGCACGCTCCCAGCGCATGTCCAGGAACGAGCGGGAGTAGCCGAACCGGTCGGCCAGCACGACCAGCCGCACCGACTCCTCGCGCGGCAGCGCGTCGCGCCGCAGGCCCCACAGCCCGAGCGCGAGCAGCACCATGCCCGTGACGGGATAGTCCTGAGCTCGGCGTTCCTCGGAGACCAGGCGCGGCGCCTTGTCCATCAGGGCCTCGAAGAGGTCGGCGCCCTCCGCGCCCTCACCGTGCCGGGCGCAGGCGACCACGGTGACCGCCTCGGCCGCCACGCGCCACGGCACCAGGTCGGGGTCATCGGTGAAACCCGGGAACGGCATCTCGCCCATCGTCGCCACCACCTCGCGGAACAGCGCGAGCCCCTCACCGACCCGTCCCTGGGCGAGGAGGAGCTGGGCCCGGGCGCCGTGGACGGCGCCTCGGGAGCCGAAGCCGCCGCGAGGCTGCTCGTCGGCGAGCTCGGCCAGCATCTCGGCTGCCTCCTCGAGGCGGCCCTGCTCCACGGCGTACGTCACCAGGATGGCGTTGGTCTGGACGAGGTCGTCGTCGGCACCGAGACGGCGCAGGATCGGGACGGCCTCGCGGGCGTGCTCCGCCGCCTCGCCGAGACGGCCGAGCTGGGCATAGAGGCCACTGAGCTGGGCGTGCAGCATCGCTTGCGGCCAGAGGCCGCCGTCGGTGCCGGTCAGGCGCAGCGCCTCCCTCCCCGCGGCGACCGCACCCTCGGGGTCGCCGAGGTTCTCCCGCTCGTGGCTGAGGAAGGTGTAGGCACGAGCGCGTACGTCCTGGTCGGGGTCGGTGACCAGGTCGGCCAGCTCGGCCTCCAGCGGCCGGCCGGCTCGGGGGCCGGTCGCGGATCCGGCCACGGTGCTGGCCATCGCCTGCATGACCTTCAGCATCACCCTGAGCTGTGGGTCCTGGGCCTCGGCTCCGACCCGGTCCAGGATCGTCATCAGCCGCTCGAGACCGGAGCCACCGGTCACGGCGGCACCGAAGAGCAGCAGGGCCAGCACGAGCCTGGTCTTCTCCAGCAGCTCGGGCGGTGGTTCCCACTCGGCGAGCAGATCGGCGACCGGTCCGGCCAGCATGATCACCCGCTGGTGCTCGCCCGCGATGGTCCAGAAGACACCCATCGCGCAGAAGAGACGGATCACCGACTCGGCCTCGTCGTCGGCCAGGACCTGGCGCAGGATGTCGGCGAGGTTGCTCTCCTCGGCGCGCAGCTCGTCCATGGCGTCGAACTGCTCCGGGGAGTAGATCCGGCCGGCGCTCGCGTCGGCGTAGTCTCGCGCCCACGCGCGCTGGGCCGCCCGGGCCGCGGCGTCCTCACCGGCGTCGATCAGCTGCATCCGGCCGAACTCGCGGACGGTCTCGAGCATCCGGTAGCGGAACCCCAGCGGTGCGTCGACGACGGTCAGCAGCGACTGGTCGACGAGCTCCTCGATTGCGGCGAAGGTGTCGGCACCGAGCATCGCCTCGGCCGCCGCGAGGGTGAACCCGTCGTGGAAGACCGAGAGCCAGCGCATCGCCCGCCGCTCGCGTTCGGAGAGGAGGTTCCAGGACCAGTCGATGACCGCGACCAGGGTCTGGTGGCGATCGGGAGCGCTGCGGTCGCCACCGCGCAGCAGCTCGAACCGGTTCTCCAGCCGCCGCGCGATGTCGTCGACGGACATCGCGCGCACCTTCACCGCTGCCAGCTCGATCGCCAGCGGCAGACCGTCGAGCCGGGTGACGATCTCGTCGACCCGGCCCTCTTCGAGGTGGACCCCGGGCCGCGCGGCGACGGCGCGGCGCCGGAACAGCTCGCTGCCGTCGTACGTGCCCAGGCGGCCGAGCGGGTAGACCCGCTCCGCGCCGATGGCGAGCGGGCTCCGGGAGGTGGTCAGCACGGTGAGGTCGCGCACGGTCGCGACCAGGAAGGCGGCCATGTCGGCGACGGCGGCCACGATGTGCTCGCAGTTGTCGAGCACGAGCAGGGTCGGCACACCGTCGAGCTGCTGCGCGATCCGCGACCGCACGTCGGCCCGCTGATCGGGAGTGAGCCGGTCACGGTGGGCGACCGAGTCGCGCACGCCGAGAGCCGAGCCGACCTCGCTGACCAGGTCCTCGGGAGCGGTCACGCCGACCAGCTCGACGAAGTGGACCACCGGCTGCTCGGCGCCGTGGGCGATCACCTGGGCCAGGCTGGTCTTCCCCAACCCGCCGGGGCCGAGGATCGTGACGACCCGCGAGCCCTTCAGCAGGGCGGAGACCTCGGCGGCGTCCTGCTCGCGACCGATCAGCACGTCGGCGTCGTGACGCAGCCCCGAGCGCACCGGCCGGTCGCGCGCGAGCAGCTCGGCATGGACAGCCCGCAACCTCGGGCTCGGGTCGACACCGAGCCCGTCGGCCAGCCCGGTCCGGTACGCCTCGAAGCGCTCCAGCGCCGCCGGCACACCGTGCACCGCGGCGACCGCGCGCAGCACCGCCTCGATGACCTCCTCGTCGGGGTCGAGCCCGACGAGCCGTTCGAGGAGCGGGAGCGCCTCGGCGTACCTCTTCTCGGCGGCCAGCCTCAGCGCCTCCGGACGCAGCGACCACGCATCGACCTCGCCGGCCTGGAGGTTGAGGCGGTAGCCCCGCGGCGTACGTTCGATGGCGCTGGAGTCGGTCGCCGCCCGAGCGCGGGAGACCACCACCTGGAGCGCCTTCGAGGGGTTGGCCAGGACGTCGTCACGCCCCCAGACCTCCTCGACCAGAGCAGCCTCGGAGGCACCTCGCGGACCGGCCTCGACCAGCGCGCGCAGCAGCGCCCGGGTCCGCTCGCCGGCCACCGGCGCGCCCGCCCAGGTGACCTCGTCCAGCACACTCAGCGTCGTCACAGCCGCCATTCTGTCATAGCGATATATCGCGTACGTACGGGATTATCGGACCTTACGCGGACGAGTTGAACCGTCATGACGAGAATAGAACCGTGACCGTCGAACTGCGCTCTGACAACGCCGCCGCCGTCTCCCCCGCGATCCTGGAGGCGATGGCCGCCGTCAACTCCGGCTCCGCGCTCGCCTATGGAGGTGACGACGTCACCGCGGCGCTCGAGGCCCGCGTCCGCGAAGTCTTCGAGCATCCGACGGCGCGCGTGTTCCCGGTGCTGAGCGGCACCGCCGCCAATGCGCTCTCCCTCTCCGCGCTGACCCCGCCCTGGGGCTCGGTGGTGTGCCACGAGACCGCGCACATCCTCAGCAGCGAGGGCGGCGCCACCTCCTACCTGAGCGGCGGCGCGGTGATGACCGGCCTCGCCGGCGAGGGCTACAAGCTGGCGCCGGAGGCGCTGCAGGTCCACCTGGACGGCGTACGTTGGGGCGACCCGCACCACTCCCAGCCGGCCGTCCTCTCGCTGACCTCACCGTCCGACTACGGCACGGTCTACTCCGTCGCCGAGATCTCCGAGCTCACCGGGATCGCCAAGACCCGCGACCTGCGGGTGCACCTGGACGGCGCCCGGTTCGCGAACGCGGTCGTGGCCACCGGCGCCGCTCCGGCGGACCTCACCTGGCGGGCCGGCGTCGACGTACTCTCCCTGGGCGCGACCAAGAACGGCGCCCTCTCGGCCGAGGCGATCGTCTGCTTCACCGACGCTCCCGCCGACGAGCTCGTCTACCGCACCAAGCGCAGCGGCCACGTCACCTCCAAGATGCGCTACCAGTCGGCCCAGCTGCTGGCCTACCTCACCGACGACCTCTGGCTCCGCAACGCCCGCAACGCCAACGAGCGGATGGCCGAGCTCGCGGCCGGCCTACGGACGGCCGGCGTACGCATCACCAACTCCGTCGACGCCAACCTCGCCTGGGTGGATCTCCCCGAGGAGACGGCCGACCGCCTGGAGGCAGCCGGGGTGCTCTTCTACCGGCTCGGCGGGCAGGTCCGGTTCGTGACGTCGTGGCAGACCACGAGCGAGGACATCCGCAACGTCCTGGAGCTCCTGGGCAGCGCCTGATACCCGCGGGGGCCATGCGTTCTCGAGAGGGATTGTTAGCCTGATCTGCCTATGTCTTCTGACATCTCGGTCCCCTCCCCCGCCCCCTCCACCCCCACGGCTCCCCCCAGGGCCCCCGCAAAGCAGCTGCGCGGCGACGTCCAAGGGCTACGCGCCGTCGCCATCCTCACTGTCCTGGCCGCCCACGCAGGAGTGTCATGGTTCGCCGGCGGGTTCGTCGGCGTCGATGTCTTCTTCGTCATCTCGGGCTTCCTGATCACCCAGCAGCTCGTCGGTGAGCTCGGCCGCACCGGCCGGATATCACTGAGACGCTTCTACGCGCGCCGTGCCCGGCGCATCCTCCCGGCCGCCACCCTCACCCTCGCGGTCACCGTGGTCGCCTCGGTGGCCCTGCTGGGTCCGGCGCAGGTCTCCCCGCTCGCCGTCGACGCGATCTGGGCATCCGCGTTCGCCGCCAACATCCGGATGGCCACCGCCGGCACCGACTACTTCCAGGCCGAGCTTCCTCCCTCACCGGTCCAGCACTTCTGGTCGCTGGCGGTCGAGGAGCAGTTCTACCTGGTCTGGCCGCTCGTCGCGCTGATCTGCATCGTCCTGGCGAGCAGGATCGGCGCCTCCCGGGGCCGCGGCCAGCGTGACGTCCAGCAGGGCTCGGCACGGGCTCGCCGCTACCTCCTCGCCGCGATCGCGCTGATCACCATCGCGAGCTTCGTCTGGTCGATCGTCCACACCCCGGGCGAGGCGACCGCGGCCTACTTCTCCTCGCTCACCCGCGCCTGGGAGCTGGGGGTCGGCGCTGCGCTGGCGATCCTGGTCACCAGCGGCCGCGTGATGCAGCAGCTCGGGGGCACGCCCCTGGTCCGGGAGGTCCTCGTCCTGGGCGGTCTGGCCGCCATCGTCTTGGCCTGCCTGGGCTACGACGAGTCCACCCCGTTCCCCGGCTACCACGCCGCGCTCCCGGTGCTCGGCTCAGCGGCCGTCATCCTCGCCGGCGCTCTTCCCTCGGGCGAGACGACGATCGGTGCCCGGCTGCTGGCGGTGGCGCCGATGCGGGCGATCGGCGACTGGTCCTTCTCGCTCTACCTGTGGCACTGGCCGCTCCTGGTGCTGCCCGAGATCGTCCTCCAGCGTGAGCTCACCTGGCCCGAGCGCGGTCTGGCCGTCGGGGGCGCGTTCGTGCTGGCGTACGTCTCCTTCCGCCTCGTCGAGGCCCCGTTCCGCGAGGGTGCGCTCTGGCGGCCGACCCGGCGCGCGCTCACCTTCTACCCGGTCAGCATCGCGCTCGTGGCGACCATCGCGCTCGGCGGCACCGTCTACGCAGACTTCGAGGCCACCCGCGGCGACTTCCAGCCGGCGATCACCCTGGCCAGCGCACCCGCCGCCCCTCCGTCGCTGGACAAGCAGGAGGCACTGGTGCGCGCGTCGGTGCTCGCGGCGCGCGAGGACACTCCGGTCCCGACCGAGCTGCGTCCCGCGCTCACCGAGCTCGACTCGCTCAAGCCGAGCCGGACCCGGTGTGACTACACCGACGACACCGAGCGCGACCTGTGCGTCGACGGCGATCCCGACGGGACGCGCACGATGGTGGTCTTCGGGAACTCCCACGCCCTGCACTGGGTCCCGACGCTCGACAGGGTCGCGAAGGAGCACGGCTTCCGGGTCTATTACCTGGTCAAGAACCGCTGCGTCTCGGCCTCGATCACCACCGACCGCGGCGGCGGACGCGACCCCTACACCGAGTGCGACGACTTCAACCGCTGGGCCTTCAAGCAGTACCGGCGCCTCGACCCCGACCTGACCGTCGTCTCCACCGCCCCGCCGATCAAGGGCGTCTACGACGAGGACGGCAGCTGGGTCGGCGAGCAGAACGAGATCGACGAGCTCATGCATCCGGCCTACGCCGACTTCCTTCGCCGCGTGGACGAGCACACGCGACGTACGGTGCTGATCCGCGACATCCAGGGCTTCGACGCCAACGCCGGCACCTGCCTGTCCCGGCCCGGCGCCACGCTGCGTGACTGCCTGATGGGTGCGGTGGAGTCGCGGGAGCGGTCGATCGACGTGCAGGTCCGGGCGGCCGAGGAGGTCGGCGTCGACGTCGCCGACATGAGCTCCTACTTCTGCTGGGACGGGTCCTGCCCCGCCGTCGTAGGCGACACGATCACCCACTACGACGGCACCCACATGTCGCGCCAGTACGCACCCCAGCTCGCCGAGCCGCTCGCCCGTGAGCTGGGCATCCGCGGCCGAGGATAGCGGCCGTACGCAGCCGGGGAGGGCCGCTCGCATCGCGAGCGACCCTCCCCGTTCTGGTCAGAACCTCAGCGCTGGACGGCGCCGGTGAGCTCGGCCGCCCTGGCGACCGCCGCATCGCGTGCGGCCGCGGTCTCCTCGGCCTTCAGCGTGCGGTCGGGAGCGCGGAAGCGCAGCGCGAAGGCCAGCGACTTCTTGCCCTCGCCGACCTGGTCGCCCTCGTAGACGTCGAAGAGCCGCACGGTCTCCAGCAGCTCGCCGGCACCTTCGCGCAGCGCGGCCTCGACGGCGGCCACGGTGACGTCGACCGGCACGGTCAGCGCGACGTCCTCCTTCGCGATCGGCATGGTCGAGAAGACCGGGCCGGCGGTGGTGGCGGGCACCTTCGAGATCAGGAAGTCGAGGTCGATCTCGACCGCTGCCGAACGAGCCGGCAGCCCGAACGCCTTACACACGTTGGGGTGCAGCTCGCCGGCGTGCCCGAACTCGACACCGTCGACGGAGACGACCGCACAGCGCCCCGGGTGCCACGGCGCCCGCGAGGCCGAGGCGACCTCGACAGGAACTCCGAGCTCGGTGCCCAGGCGGCGTACGACGTCGATGGCGTCGGCCCACGAGGCCGTCTCGGCGGCGCCCCACCAGCCACCCCGCGTACGCTCCCCGGCGAGCACGACGCCCAGGTGCAGCGGCTGGCGCGGGATCGCGGCGAGGAGCTTCTCGAGCTCCTCCTCGGTCGGGCGCCGGTCGACGCCGTAGATCGGCGCGGCCTGGTCGACCGGGAAGGCGACGGTCGCGGTCTCGAAGAGAGAGACCCCGTCCTGACCTCGGGAGACGTTGCGGGCGGCGACCTTGAGCAGGCCCGGGAGCAGCGTCGTGGTGTAGCCGGGCTCCTCGCTGCTGAGCGGGTTGGCGAGCTTGACGGTGTGCCGCAGCACGTCGTCGGCGGGCAGTCCGAGGCGATCGAAGTCGGCTTCGCCCACGAACGGGAAGTCGACGACCTCGACCAGCCCGGCGCCGGCCAGGGCACGCCCGATCCGGCGGCGCAGCTGCTGCGCGCGGGTCAGACCACCACCGGTCGCCCGGCGCGGCAGCACCGAGGGGACCTTGTCGTAGCCGACGATGCGGGCGACCTCTTCGACCAGGTCGTAGGGGTCGTTGAGGTCGGTGCGGTAGGTCGGTACCTTCGCCGTCAGCGAGTCACCCTCTACCTTCACGACGCAGCCGACCAGCTCCAGCGACTTCACCACGGTCTCGGTCGAGACGTCGATGCCGATGATCCGTGCAGGCAGGTCGACCGCGATGGTGATCTCGGTCAACGGCTTGCGCGTCTCGAGGAGTGCCGACGGCCCCACCTCTGTGACGCCGGCGTCGATCTCGCCACCGCCGTACTCGACGAGCAGGTCGACCACTCGCTGGGCCGAGATGGGCGGCAGCAGCGGGTCTGTGCCCCGCTCGTTGCGCTTGCCCGCCTCAGAGGTGAGCTTGTGTCGACGCCCGGTTCGGAACATCGAGCGCGGATCCCAGTGGGCGACCTCGACGACGATGTCGGTGGTCGTCTCGGAGATCTCGGTGGAGGCCCCACCCATGACACCGCCCAGGCCGATCGGGCCGGAGTCGTCGCAGACGACGAGGTCCTCGGGGTCGAGAACACGCACGGTGCCGTCGAGAGTCTCCAGCTTCTCTCCGGCGACCGCACGCCGGACCACGATCGGACCCTGCAGCTTCGCCTTGTCGTAGGCGTGAATCGGGTGGCCGAGCTCGAACATCACGTAGTTCGTGACGTCGACCGCCAGCGAGATGGACCGTACGCCGACCGCCTCCAGGCGCTTCTTGATGAAGTCTGGCGTCGGCGCGCTCGGGTCGAAACCGGTGACGGTGCGAGCGGCGAAGTGGTCGCACCCGTCGGGGTCCTCGATCGAGACCGGATAGCCGGAGTCGTTGGGTAGCGCGAAATCGATCTGGGCCGGGTCGGAGAAGTCGGCTCCGAACCCGAGGGCTGCCTCGCGGGCAAGGCCACGGATCGAGAGCGCGTAGGCGCGGTCCGGGTTGATCTCGAACTCGATGATCTCCTCGCCGAGCCCGAGCACCTCGCGGGCGTCGGTCCCGGGCGCGGGAGCGTCGGGGGGCAGCACGATGATGCCGTCGGCCTCCTCCCCCAGCCCGAGCTCGCGAGCGGAGCAGATCATTCCGGCCGACATGTGGCCGTACGTCTTGCGCGCCGAGATCTGGAAGTTCCCCGGCAGCACGCCCCCGGGCAGGATCACGACGACCTTGTCACCCGGCTTGAAGTTGTGCGCGCCGCAGACGATCCCCTGTGGCTCACCGGTGCCGTTGGCGTCACCGACGTCGACGGTGCACCAGTTGATCGTCTTGCCGTTCTTCTGCAGCTCGGGCTCCTGGGTGAGCACCTGGCCCACCACGAGCGGGCCCTCGATGCCGGCGCCGGAGGTCTCGATCGCCTCCAGCTTGAGGCCGAGCGCGGTCAGCCGGTCGGTGATCTCCTCGATGCCGAGATCGGCCGGCAGGTCGACGTACTCCTTGATCCAGGAGAGGGGGGCCTTCACAGTTCACTCCCGAATGCAGTAGTAAGCCGGACGTCACCCTCGAAGAGGGTGCGCAGGTCGGACAGGCCGGTGCGGAACATCAGGGTGCGGTCGATGCCCATCCCGAACGCGAAGCCGCTGTACTTCTCCGGGTCGACGCCGCACGCCACCAGGACGCGCGGGTTCACGATCCCGCAGCCGCCCCACTCGATCCAGCCCTCGCCCTTGCAGGTGCGGCAGGTGACGAGCTGACCGTCTCCGGCGTCGACGACCTGCGCGCCACGGCAGACGAAGCAGGTCAGGTCGACCTCCGCCGAGGGCTCGGTGAAGGGGAAGTACGACGGCCGGAACCGGGTCACGATGCCCTCGCCGAACATCTGGGTGGCGAAGTGGTCCAGGGTGCCCTTCAGGTTCGCCATCGAGATGCCCTCGTCGATGGCCAGCCCCTCGACCTGGTGGAACATCGGCGAGTGGGTCGCGTCGTACTCGTCGGTGCGGAAGACGCGTCCGGGGCAGACCACGTAGATCGGCGCCTCGCGGGTCAGCATCGTGCGCGCCTGCACCGGGCTGGTGTGGGTCCGGAGAACGACGTGGTTCTCGGCGGGCTCGGTCCAGAAGGTGTCCTGCATGGTGCGGGCGGGGTGGTCCGGGCCTAGGTTGAGGGCGTCGAAGTTGAGCCACTCGGCTTCGATGAGCGGGCCCTCGGCGACCTCCCAGCCCATCGCCACGAAGATGTCGGCGATGTACTCGGCGCCGGTGGTGAGCGGGTGCCGCCCACCAGCCGGCATCCGGTCGGTCGGGAGCGTCACGTCGACGGTCTCCTCGACCAGCATCCGCGCCTCGTGCTCGGCCTCGAGCACCTTCTGCCGTGCCGCGAGCGCCTGGTTGACCGCGCCGCGCGCCTTGCCGACACGCTGGCCGGCATCCTTGCGCGCCGCCGGCGGCAGCGCGCCGATCTCGCGGTTGGCCAGGGCGAGCGGCGAACGGTCGCCGGCGTGGTCGAGCCGTGTCTGCTTGAGCTCCTCGAGACTGGTCGCGGCGTCGATGGCCTTCAGCGCAGCGTCGCGCGCGGCCTCGACCTCCTCAGCCTTCAAGGGGGTGACCTCTACCGGGTCATAGTCGGTGTTGGGACCGGACATCACTGGCTTTCGTCGTCTGATGACTCAGTTGTCATGAATGAACGACAGTCTAGGAACCTCGCACCTCCCCGCGCGAACCGGACATCCCGCGGGCGCCGCACTCCACCGAGGACCAGCCGTATACGCCGTGCTGTAGGGGACTTGTGGTCCCTTGTATCCATACCTTTACCGGGGTGATAGTAAAAGCATGCCCCGAGTCGACGGACCGGCCAGTGATCTCCTGCTCAAGGCAGGTCGCTTCTTCACCAGGTGGGACGAGACCGACGACGGTCGCGCCGTCTTCCGCAAGGGCGGTCGAGCCGGCGACGTCTTCTATCGCGACCGATGGAGCCACGACAAGGTGGTCAGGTCGACCCACGGAGTGAACTGCACCGGGTCGTGCTCCTGGAAGGTGTACGTCAAGGACGGCATCATCACCTGGGAGACCCAGCAGACCGACTATCCCTCGGTCGGGCCCGACCGGCCGGAGTACGAACCCCGCGGCTGTCCCCGGGGCGCCGCCTTCTCCTGGTACACCTACTCCCCCACCCGGGTCCGATACCCATACATACGTGGTGTGCTCCTCGACCTCTTCCGTGAGGCCAAGCAGCGCACCGGGGGCGACCCGGTGGAGGCCTGGGCCGACATCCAGGCCGACCCCGAGCGCCGCCGCCGCTACCAGCGGGCCCGCGGCAAGGGCGGCCTGGTGCGGGCCGGCTGGGACGAGGCGCTCGAGCTCGCCGCCGCCGCACAGGTCCACACCATCAAGACCCACGGCCCCGACCGCAACATCGGCTTCTCCCCGATCCCGGCGATGTCGATGGTCTCCCACTGCGTGGGCACCCGCTACACCCAGCTCATCGGCGGGGTGATGACCAGCTTCTACGACTGGTACGCCGACCTCCCCGTCGCCTCGCCACAGGTCTTCGGCGACCAGACCGACGTGCCGGAGTCCGGCGACTGGTGGGACTCGACCTACCTGATGATGTGGGGCTCCAACGTCCCGGTCACCCGCACCCCCGATGCTCACTGGATGGCCGAGGTCCGCTACCGCGGCACCAAGGTCGTCACCGTCAGCCCAGACTTCGCCGACAACACCAAGTTCGCCGACGAGTGGCTGCCCGCCCAGGCCGGCACCGACGCCGCCCTCGCGATGGCCATGGGCCACGTGATCCTGCGCGAGTTCTTCGTCGAGAAGCAGACCCCGTTCTTCGAGGACTACGTCCGCACCTACACCGACCTCCCCCATCTGGTCCGCCTCGAGGAGAAGGATGGAGCCTACGTCCCCGGGAAGTTCCTCACCGCCGCGGACCTGGCCCACCTCATCGACCCGCTGGCCTCGGAGGCACCGCCGGAGAATCGCTGGAAGACCGTGGTCATCGACGAGGGCTCCGGTGTCGCGGTCGTCCCGAACGGCTCGATGGGCTTCCGCTACGCCGAGTCCGGCGTCGGCAGGTGGAACCTCGACCTGGAAGGCGTACGTCCCAAGCTGACCCTCCACGACGACGGCGAACCCGTCGAGGTGCTGCTGCCCGGGTTCACCAGCGCCGACGGCACCGGTGAGGTGCTGCATCGCGGCGTACCCACGACCCGGGTCGGTGGTCACCTGGTGACGACCGTGCTCGACCTGATCCTGGCGCAGTACGGAGTCCGGCGCGAGGGGCTGCCGGGCCTGTGGCCGTCGGGCTACGAGGACGCGACCGTGCCCTACACCCCGGCCTGGCAGGCGGAGATCACCTCGGTGCCGGCCGAGGCGTGCCTCCGGATCGCGCGCGAGTTCGCCACCAACGCCGAGGAGTCCCGGGGCCGGTCGATGATCATCCTGGGCGCCGGGGTGTGCCAGTGGTTCCACGGCGACACCATCTACCGCTCGATCCTGTCCCTGCTCATCCTGACCGGCTGCATGGGCCGTAACGGCGGCGGCTGGGCGCACTACGTCGGTCAGGAGAAGTGCCGCCCGATCACCGGCTGGATCTCGCTGGCCAACGGGCTCGACTGGTCCCGGCCGCCGCGGACGATGACCGGCACCTCGTTCTGGTACATGCACACCGGACAGTGGCGCAACGACGGCTACAGCGCCGACTCTCTCGCCTCCCCGCTGGCCGAGGGACACCTGCGCGGCCACACCGCCGACGTGATCGCGACCTCCGCCACCAAGGGCTGGATGCCCTTCTACCCACAGTTCGACCGCAACTCGCTCGACGTCGCCGACGAGGCGGCGAAGGCCGTCGCCGCGGGCTACTCGGCCACCGCCGCCGACTACGTCTCGACCGCCCTTGCCGATGGCACCGTCCAGCCCGCCATCGCCGACATCGATGCTCCCAGCGCCTGGCCGCGGACGCTGGTGCTGTGGCGCTCGAACCTGCTCGGCTCCTCGGCGAAGGGCAACGAGTACTTCCTGCGCACCCTGCTGGGCACCCACCACAACGTGCTCGGCTCCGAGAACCCCAAGACGCCCCGGCCGAGCAGCGTGAGATGGCACGACCGGCAGCCCGAGGGGAAGCTCGACCTGCTGGTCTCGGCCGACTTCCGGATGACGTCGACGACGCTGCTCTCCGACGTCGTCCTGCCGGCCGCGACCTGGTACGAGAAGCACGACCTCTCCTCCACCGACATGCACCCGTTCGTGCACGCCTTCACTCCCGCGATCGACCCGCCGTGGGAGGCGCGGACCGACTTCGACCTCTTCCACGGGCTGGCCGAGAAGCTGTCCGAGCTGTCGAGGAAACACCTCGGCACCCGCAAGGACGTCGTCAGCGTCCCGGTCCAGCACGACACCCCCGGCGAGACCCCGGCCGACCCCGACCACACCAGGCCCGTGCTCGCCGTGGTCGAGCGCGACTACACCGCCATCGCCGACAAGCTCGCCTCGGTCGGGCCGCTGGCCGACACCCTCGGGTTCACGGTCAAGAACGTGACCTACCGGATGCAGGAGCAGACCGCGAGGCTGGCCAGGCAGACCGGCGTGATGCCGAGCGGTCCGGCCGAGGGTCGCCCCGCGATCGACACCGACGAGAAGATGGCCGAGGCCATCCTGCTCTTCTCCGGCACGACCAACGGTGAGCTCGCGGTGCAGGGCTTCAAGACGCTCGAGCAGCGCGTCGGCAAGAAGCTCGCCGACCTCGCCGAGGGCTCGGAGGAGAAGCGGATCACCTTCGCCCAGACCCAGTCGGCGCCGGTGCCGGTGATCACCTCCCCGGAGTGGTCCGGCTCGGAGACCGGCGGGCGCCGCTACGCGCCGTTCACGGTCAACATCGAGCGCCTCAAGCCGTTCCACACGCTGACCGGCCGGATGCACTTCTACCTCGACCACGACTGGCTCACCGACATCGGAGAGGCGATGCCGCTCTACCGGCCACCACTCGACATGCACCGCCTCTTCGGCGAGCCACGCATCGGCCAGGACGGCTCCGCGCAGGTGACGGTCAGATATCTGACCCCGCACTCGAAGTGGTCGATCCACTCCGAGTACCAGGACAACCTCTTCATGCTCTCGCTCTCCCGAGGCGGACCCACCGTCTGGATGTCCCCACAGGATGCGGAGGCCATCGACGTACGCGACAACGACTGGGTCGAGGCCACCAACGCCAACGGTGTGGTGGTCGCCCGGGCGGTGGTCTCCCACCGGATGCCCGAGGGCGTGGTCTACATGCACCACGCCCAGGACCGCACCATCGACGTACCCAAGTCGGAAGCCACCGGGCGAAGAGGCGGCATTCACAACTCCGCCACCCGCCTGCTGGTCAAGCCCAGCCACCTGATCGGTGGCTACGCCCAGCTCTCCTACACGTTCAACTACCTCGGCCCGACCGGCAACCAGCGAGACATGGTCGCCACGGTCCGCAAGCGTTCGCAGAAGGTGGACTACTGATGACCCGGAGCGGAGCGACCTCATGAGAGTCATGGCACAGATGGCGATGGTCATGAACCTCGACAAGTGCATCGGGTGTCACACCTGCTCGGTGACCTGCAAACAGGCGTGGACCAACCGGGCCGGCACCGAGTACGTCTGGTTCAACAACGTCGAGACCCGCCCCGGCCAGGGCTACCCGCGGCGCTACGAGGACCAGGAGAGGTGGCGCGGCGGCTGGACGCTGGACAAGAGGGGCAACCTCCGCCTCAAGGCGGGCGGCCGCGTGAAGAAGCTGCTCACCATCTTCTCCAGCCCCGTGCAGCCCGAGCTCGACGACTACTACGAGCCCTGGACCTACGACTACCAGACCCTCATCGACGCCCCGCTCGGTGACGACTTCCCGGTGGCTCGCCCCAAGAGCCTGATCACCGGCGCGGACACCCGGATCACCTGGTCGGCCAACTGGGACGACAACCTCGGCGGCTCGATGGAGCACGGACACCTCGACCCGATCGTGCAGAAGATCCGGGAGGAGTCGAACACCCGGATCAAGTTCGAGCTGGAGCAGACCTTCATGTTCTACCTGCCCCGGATCTGCGAGCACTGCCTCAACCCATCGTGCATGGCCTCGTGCCCCTCGGGCGCGATCTACAAGCGCGAGGAGGACGGCATCGTCCTCGTCGACCAGGACCGCTGCCGCGGCTGGCGCCAGTGCATCACCGGGTGTCCCTACAAGAAGATCTATTTCAACCACCGCTCGGGCAAGGCCGAGAAGTGCACGATGTGCTACCCGCGCATCGAGGTCGGTCTGCCGACCGTGTGCGCGGAGACGTGCGTGGGCCGGCTGCGCTACCTCGGTCTGGTCCTCTACGACGCCGACGCGGTGACCGGGGCCGCCTCGACGGAGTCGGAGGAGGATCTGTACGCCGCCCAGCTCGAGGTCATCCTCGACCCCAAGGACCCGAAGGTCATCGCCGAGGCGAAGAAGCAGGGCATCCCCGAGGACTGGCTCGACGCGGCGCGCCGCTCGCCGACGTACGCCCTGATCAAGGACTACAAGGTCGCGCTGCCGCTGCATCCGGAGTACCGGACGATGCCGATGGTCTGGTACGTCCCGCCGCTCTCCCCCGTCGTCGACCTCCTCAAGGAGCAGGGCCACGATGCCGAGGCCGCGCCCAACCTCTTCGGAGCCATCGACTCGCTGCGCATCCCGATCGAGTATCTGGCCGAGCTGTTCACCGCCGGCGACACCGCCGAGGTCGACCTGGTGCTCAAGAAGCTCGCCGCGATGCGCGCCTACATGCGTGATGTGACCCTCGGACGCGACCCGGACGCCTCGATCCCGGCCGCCGTCGGGATGAGCGAGGAGGAGCTCTACAACATGTACCGCCTGCTCGGGATCGCGAAGTACGAGGAGCGCTACGTCATCCCCACAGCCCACTCCGAGCAGGCCCACGACCTCGAGGAGATGGGCTGCTCGCTGGAGTACGACGACGGACCGGGCATGTACGAATCCGGGCCCATGGGCGAGGCCAGCGGCCGCCCCGTGCCGATGGCCGTGGAGAACTATCAAGCGCTCAAGCAGCGCCAGACCACGGACGAGGCTGCCTCCGACGAGACGCTGCGTGGGCGGGTCAACCTGCTCAACTGGGACGGCAACGGAACCCCTGATGGCTTGTTCCCCGCCAAGCGGGAAGAACGGTCATGAAGCGACGTACGGCCGACTGGCGCGTCGTCCACCAGGTCGCCGCCTGGTGCCTCGGCTACCCCGACGACGAGCTGATCGCGAAGCTCCCACTGCTGCGCAGCGCGCTCGACGAGCAACCGACCTCCGAGGCGGTGAAGCTGCTGCGTGGCTTCGTGGACACGCTGGCCCGCCAGGACCCGCACGCGCTGCAGCACGTCTACGTCGAGCTCTTCGACCTGCACCGCCGGCAGACGCTGCACCTGTCCTACTGGCGCGATGGTGACACCCGCCGCCGCGGGGAGTCGCTCGCGGACTTCAAGGCCCGGCTCCGCGACGGCACCACGAAGGGCGACGGCTGGGTCGTCGACACCCATGGGGAGCTGCCCGACCATCTGCCGATGGTGCTGGAGTACGCCGCCCTGGCCGACCCCGAGGGCGGGCGCCGGCTGCTCATCGAGAACCGGTCGGCGCTCGAGCTGATCCGGCTCGCCCTGGTCGATCGCGGTTCTGCCTACGCCGACGTTCTCGCCGCGGTCTGCGCGACGCTCCCGGGGCCGTCGGCCCGTGACAGGCAGGAGGCGCTCGCCATGGCGCAGGCAGGACCACCCGCCGAGTCGGTCGGCCTGGAGATGCTGCCCTTCCCCAAGGCCGGACCGGTCTCGGCCGCCACCATGATGGGAGCCCGATGATGGACGTGCTCCTGTGGGGCGTACTCCCCTATGTCGCCATCGCGGTCCTCGTCGTCGGCACCTGGTGGCGCTACCGCTATGACAAGTTCGGTTGGACGACCCGCTCCTCCCAGCTCTACGAGTCACGGCTGCTGCGGATCGGCTCACCGCTGTTCCACTTCGGGATCCTGGTCGTCATCGTCGGCCATGCCGCCGGGCTGCTCATCCCCGCGTCCTGGACCGAGGCGCTGGGGATCTCCGAGGGCGTCTACCACGGCAACGCGCTCTTCTGGGGCCTGATCGCCGGCGTCTGCACCCTGGCCGGACTGCTCCTCCTGGTCTACCGGCGACGTACGACCGGACCGGTCTTCATGGCCACCACCAAGAACGACAAGTTCATGTACGTCGTCCTGGTGGCCGCGATCGTCCTGGGGCTGTGGACCACGGTCGTCGCCCTCGCCGAGGGGCACCAGGCGCACGACTACCGCGAGACCGTCTCACCCTGGTTCCGCTCGCTGTTCGTCCTGCAGCCCGACGTGGCCGCGATGGCCGCAGCGCCCATCCAGTTCCACGTCCACGTCCTCGTCGGCCTGCTGCTCTTCACGATCTGGCCGTTCACCCGGCTGGTGCACGCCTTCACCGCACCCGTGCACTACCTGTTCCGTCCCTACATCGTCTATCGCAGCCGTGACGCACGTCCTCGTGCCGGCGTCCGACCGGAGCGGCCCGGATGGGCCGGCTCCGGAACCTTCGACAGGGAGGCCCGATGAGTACGCAGGCCGTATCCGCGACGACGCAGAGCGGACAGCTCAAGAATCTTCTGCTGGCCACCTGGGCGTTCACCATCAGCTTCTGGGCGTGGAACATGATTGCGCCGCTGGCGGTCCGCTACACCGGTGAACTGGCGCTGTCTGCCGGCCAGAAGTCGATCCTCGTCGCGACCCCGGTGCTGGTCGGGTCGGTGGGGCGGATCCTCGCCGGCGCCCTCACCGACCGCTACGGGGGCCGGCTGATGTTCCCGGTGCTGATGCTCGCCGCAGCGCCCTTCGTCCTGCTGGTGGCGCTGGCCGGCAACATCGGCTCCTTCACGCTGCTGCTGGTCTTCGGCTTCTTCCTCGGCATCGCGGGCACGACCTTCGCCGTCGGGATCCCCTTCGCGAACGCGTGGTATCAGAAGTCACGACGCGGCTTCGCCACCGGCGTCTTCGGAATGGGCATGGGCGGCACCGCGCTGTCGTCGTTCTTCACGCCGCGGTTCGTGGAGTGGTTCGGCTACACGACGACGCACGTGATCCTCGCGGTCGCGCTGGTCGCGTCGGCGGCACTGATGTGGTTCACGCTGGAGGACGCCCCGGCCTGGCGGCCCAACGACGACCCCGTGCTCCCGAAGCTGGCCGCCGCGATCAAGCTCCCCGTGACCTGGCAGATGTCGTTCCTGTACGCCGTCGCCTTCGGCGGCTTCGTCGCCTTCTCCACCTATCTCCCGACGTTCCTCAAGGACGTCTACGACTTCGACCTCACGGCCGCGGGCACGCGCACGGCCGGTTTCGCCATCGCCGCCGTTCTGTGCCGCCCTCTCGGGGGCGTCCTGTCCGACCGGCTCGGGCCACGCGCGGTCGCCTCGGTCTCCTTCGGTGGTGCGGCCGTGCTCGCGGTGCTGATGTCCCTGACACCGCCGGTGGAGCTGGCTGCCGGCACGGTCTTCGTGCTCATGGCCGCCTTCTTGGGTCTGGGCACCGGCGCCGTCTTCACCTGGGTCGCTCAGCTCGCCCCGCCCGCCCGGGTGGGAGCGGTCACCGGCCTGGTCGGCGCCGCCGGCGGACTCGGCGGATTCTTCCCGCCGCTGGTCATGGGGGCGACCTACGACGCCGCCTCACACTCCTACACGATCGGGTTGCTGCTGTTGTGTGTCGTGGCGGCGATCGCACTGACGTACACACTCGTCGGGATCAGGAAGCGGTCGGCGGCGACCATCCCGTAGACCCATGGAGACAGGCTCGCGACAGTTAGGCTGGGCCATGACGGAGCGACCCTCAGGCCGACGGCGGATTCCGGGGCCAGCTGACCTCGATGCGAGCCCCGCCGCCGTCGGCGTCGGCGATCGTGACCGAGCCGCTGTGGGCGCGGGTGAGGCCGCCGACGATGTAGAGGCCCAGACCCGAGCCGCCGCGGGCGCCGTGCTTCCAGAACTTGGTGAACACGCGCTGGCGCAGCTCAGCGGGGATGCCCTCGCCACGGTCCTCGACGACCAGCAGGACCTGGTCGGGGTCATCGGGCCGCACACCCAGGCTCACGGTGACGACGCCGTCTCCGTGGCGTACGGCGTTCTCGACGAGGTTGGTGACGACCTGGGTGAACTTGTCCGGATCGGCGTGGATCTCGAGCTCCTCCTCGCCTGCGGAGATGTCGAGCTCGATCGGCCTGGAGGTCGCCGAGCGCACCGACTCGACCACGCGGGTGACCAGCACCGTCGCGTCGCTGGCGCGCGGGTAGAGCTGCAGTCGGCCGGTGTCGATC
Source organism: Nocardioides sp. YIM B13467 (assembly GCF_042788075.1). Lineage (NCBI taxonomy): Bacteria > Bacillati > Actinomycetota > Actinomycetes > Propionibacteriales > Nocardioidaceae > Nocardioides > Nocardioides sp. YIM B13467. The sequence continues at coordinate 1,744,331 of NZ_JBHZPJ010000046.1, read as the reverse complement.
CGGGCGACGTCGAGGAGCTCGGCGATCAGCCTGGAGAGCCGGTCGGAGTCGGAGGCGACGGTCTTGAGCATCAGCTTCTTCTGATCGTCGTTGAGCCGGTCCCAGCGGTTCAGGAGCGCCTGGACGAACCCCTTGACCCCGGTCAGCGGCGAGCGCAGCTCGTGGGCGACGGCGGCGACCAGATCCGACCGGTCTCGGTCCAGGCGTTTGCGGCCCCGGCCCGAGCGCAGCGAGATCGAGACCTGGTCGACGTCGGCGTCCAGGGACGGGCGCCGGATCGTCGAGACGACCAGCACCTCGGTGCCGTCGGGCAATAGCCAGGCCTGCTCCGGGGTGCCGGTGACGGTCCGCAGGGTGTCGTAGGGCCGGTTGGCCTCGGCCCAGGTCTGCCCTTCGGTGTTGCTCAGCGTGAGTACGTCACCCAGCGGCTTCCCCAGGCTCGAGACCGGGTCCACGCCGAGCATCCGCCCGGCCAGGGCGGAGACCAGGACGACCGCGCCATCCGCGTCGGCGACGACGACACCGTCGGGCAGGGCATCGGCGAGTTCTCTGGCGTCCACGCCGCCACCCTAGACCGACCGACGTTCTGGGGCCGCTACTCCGGCCGATTGCTCAGCGGCAGCGTGATCGGCGCCGGGTCGCCGGGCGAGAAGTAGATCTTGATGAAGGTGTGCACCGCCTCGGGGAGCAGGTTGGAGACGAGCGGGATGTTGGGGACCGTGCTCTGGTAGGAGGTCACCAGCAGCGGCACGGCGGCCGCCCAGACGGGGGCGAGCACCGGGTCCTTGTCGAAGGCGATCATGTCGGCGTACGCATCCCCGATCACGTAGCGCCCCAGCGACTCCAGCTCATGGCGCAGCAGCGGGTTGCCCTCGCCGATCACGGCGTCGAGCAGCGCCTGGGCGAGCTCGACGCCCTCCCGGGTGCCACCCGTCGCCGGTCCCATCACCTGGTCGTACTGCGCGTACGCCGCGGCCCAGTCCTTCGGCAGATACTGCTCCTGCACGCCGAGAAGGTGGAGGTCGACGTTCCAGGCGTGCAGGAAGGCGTCGGCGAGCTCCTTGCTCGGCGCGATGTTCCACTCGGTGAACTTCTTCATCACCCAGGTGCCGAGGCTGTGGAAGGTGACCAGGATGTCGGCCTGGCTGATCGGGATCTCCTGGCCGGCGCCGACCTTCGTCCAGTGCGGGGACTGCGGCAGCAGGTGGCGTACGGCGGCGTGGACCATCCGGGTCTTGACCGAGTCGACCAGCAACCGGCCGGACGCGGTCCAGCCCTGGGCGTCCATCACGTCGTAGCCGAGCACGGTCGTCTTGGCGATCCGGTCGCGCATGTTCGCGCCACCGTAGGAGTAGTAGACCGACCACGCCTCGCGCTTGATCGCGCAGCTGATCAGGCCGCTGCCGAGGGTGTAGAGGAGCGCGAGGAAGAAGCCGTACCTCTCCTCGTTGAACGTGCCGGCCAGCTGCAGCTTCCCCTGGTCGGCCCAGGTCGGGAGGCGGCGCGCCTCCTCGATGAAGTCGGCCAGGTAGCCCGGCAGCCCGTCGGGAACCGGCTGGTCGTTGGTGGTCCAGCCCAACAGGGTCTCGTTGACCTCGGCGACCTTGTCGATGCCTTCGCCGTAGAGACGCTCGATGACCGGGTCGGCGCGGACGTCCCAGACATACTCCGGATCCAGCCCCTCCCCCGTGCCCGCGATCGACGCGCTCGGCGACCACGTCCACAGCGGGAAGGTCGCGCCCGCGGCCGCCGCCGCGCCGCCCGAGGCCAACAGTCGTCGTCTGCTCACGTTCGTCATGCCGTGCTCCTTCGCATCGCCCTGAGAGAATCCCGCCTCCCGAGTGAAACAGATTTACCTTTCGTGTATCAGACCCTCTGGGGTATCGGGTGAGGCAGCCGGGCGACTCGGGCCGCAGCAGGCACGGTGGCCAGGAGCAGTGCGGCGATCACGGCAAGAGCCAGCCGTACGTCGACCCCGGCCGCCACGCCCAGCAGCGGTGTCGCGAGCAGTACCGGGCCGGTCTGAGCCAGCTGCGTCAGGCTCGAGAACCGGGCGAGCATCTCCGGCGGGGTGCGGGCGACATAGGCCGGGAGGAGGTAGCTGGTCAGCATGGTGGTGCCGACGCCGACGAGACCGACCGCGAGGATCCCCGCCCAGATCTCCGTACGCACCGCCAGCAGCACCACCCCGCCGGCCGCGAGCACCGGACCGGCGACCGCGACGGGTGCGCGCGGCGCGCCCCAGCGGGCGACGGCGAGGGTCATCACCAGTCCCCCGGCCACCCACGCGCCGGAGACGAGCCCCGTCTCGGCCGCCGTCCAGCCGCGTTCGCGGCCGGCGAGCGGCAGAGCGAGCATGACCAGCGGGAGCACTGTCGCGGCGAGCCCGGTGATGGCGACCAGGACCGGGACGACCCCGGGCGTACGCACCGCCGTCCTCGCACCGTCGGCCAGGCTGCGGAAGACCGAGCCCTGGGCGGGCTCGGGAGCCGGCTCGTGCGGCGGGCGGACCAGGAGGAGCGCGACGAGGACGATGGCGTACGTGGCCGCATCCAGGCCGGCGGTCAGCGGCAGGCCGCCGTGGCCGATCAGGAAGCCGCCGGCCGCAGGCCCCGCGGCGCGGGCGATCTGGTGGGCCGAGCCGACCAGGGCCATCCGCCGATCCAGATCCTCGGCCCCGAACAGCCGCGGGAAGACTCCTTCAGCGGGTCGCCGCAGTGCCTGGATGGTGCCCGAGAGGGCACCGACCGCGACCAGCATCCACAGTCCCGCACCATCGATCGCGCCGACGGCGAACGCGGCCATGACCAGCACCATCGCGGCGTCGCAGGCGGCCATCGTCCGCCGGATCCCGATCCGGTCGGCCAGCACTCCCCCGGCGAGCACCAGCACGGCCAGCGGGATACCTTCGATCGTCAGCACCAGGCTGGCCGCGTCGGCGCCGAACCCCGCCGCCGCCCAGCCGATCGCGAAGAAGGTCACCGAGTCGCCGAAGACCGATGCGGTCGACGCTGCCAGCCAGGGGCGGAACCCCCGGCCCTGGGTCACTCCCACGGACTCAGCCTTCGGGGCTGTGTCGCACGGGCATGACCAGCGCGGTGAACCCGGGCTGGTAGGGCGAGGTCACCACCACCGGCCGGTCCGGCNAAATCCCTGCCGAGTCGGCTCGTCACAACGAGCCGACTCGGCGGGGCGCTGGTGAGAACGAGCCGACTCGGCCCGATAGGCTCCGGCCGCTGTCACGGGTCACAGGAGGACGAAGCGAACATGGGTTCGGAAGACATCTCGGTGCGCGGCCGGATCCGCGCGCTGGTCGACAACGACACCTTCCAGAAGATCATCATCGGGGTGATCATCCTCAACGCGGTGGTCCTCGGTGTGGAGACGATGGTCCCCGAACACCTCGCCCATGAGCTGGCGCTGCTCGACAGCGTGCTCCTCGGGGTCTTCGTCGTCGAGCTGGTGCTGCGGCTGGTGGCGTACGGCCCGAAGTTCTTCCGCGACCCGTGGAACATCTTCGACACGGTGATCGTCGGGATCGCGCTGGTGCCGGCGACCGGACCGATGTCGGTGCTGCGGGCACTGCGGATCCTGCGCGTGCTGCGCCTGGTCAACTCGGTTCCGTCCATGCGTCGCGTCGTCGACGGCCTGATCGCGGCGATGCCGGGGATGGGCTCGGTCGCGGCGCTGCTGGTGCTGATGATGTACGTCGCGGTGGTCATCTCGACCAACCTCTACGGCTCGATCGCGCCGGAGTACTTCGGCGACCTCGGCACCAGTGCGTTCACGCTGTTCCAGACCATGACCGGCGAGGCCTGGCCCGACATCGCCCGTGAGGTGATGGCCGAGGACCCCTCCGCCTGGATCTTCTTCGTGGTCTTCATCCTGGTGATGACCTTCGCGGTCCTCAACCTCTTCCTCGCCGTGGTCGTCTCCGGCATGGAGAGCGTCGAGACCCTCGCCGAGCACGAGGAGGAGTCGGACGCCGAGATGATGGCCATCCTCACCTCGTTGCGCGAGGACCTCACCGCAGTACGCGAGGAGCTGGCCGCGACCCGGGTCGAGCTGCGGTCGGACTCAGCTGCCCGCTGAGGCGATCTCGTGCAGGACCACGTTGCGAGGGCCGTCGGCGGTGCCCCTGACCACGCGCAGGAAGTAGGGCTGGGCGGGGTTGTGGTTGGGGTCGAAGGTCCAGTTCCCGCGTGGGCTGACGATGGTGCCGACCGACCCGAGGGAGTCGGCGATCTCGTTGCGGTTGACGTCGTCGGAGAGGTCGAGCGCCTTGTCGAGCGCGGCCGCGGCGTCGTAGGCCTGCACCGAGTAGACGGTCGGGGTGGCGTCGTACGCCTTGCGGTAGTCCTTCACGAAGGCGTCGTTCATCAGCGAGTCCATCGCATCGCTGTAGTGCAGCGCGGTGCGTACGCCGGATGCGGCGCTGCCCAGTGCGGACAGCACGTCGCCCTCGGTGAGGAAGCCCGGGCCGTAGAGCCGGGTGCTCTTGGCCAGCCCGGACTCGCGGTACTGCTTCACGAACGCCTCCGCCTCCTTGCCGGCATAGGCGGCGAAGATCGCGTCCGCACCCGAGTCCTTCGCCTTGTCGAAGAGCCCCGACCACTCCTCGGTCACGCCGGCCGGCGTGTAGCTCTGACCCGCCACGCTGCTGCCGGCCGCCTCCAAGGCGATCATGAAGCTGTCGGAGAACTCGTGACCGGCCGCGTCGTCGGACCCGATGACGTACGCCGTGCCTCGGTCGGTCTCCTTGGCGACCGCCTTCCCGAGCGCGCCGCCAAGGTCCGAGTTGGTCGAGGACGTACGCCACAGGTAGTCGGAGCCGTCGGCGAACTCGTCGGCGCCGGCGCCGGTCACGATCAGCGGCGTCTCGCTGTTGTTCGCGACGTCCTTGGCCGCCAGCGCCGTCTCCGAGCTCACCACCCCGACGACCGCCTGGACCTCGTCGTCCTGGATCAGCCTGGTCACCGCGGCGACACCGGTCTCGGCGCGATCGCCCTCGTCGGCCTCGACCACGTCGATCAGCCGGCCGCCGAGCTTCCCGCCGTGCTGGTCGAGGTAGAGGTCGAAGCCCCGGCTCATGTCGGTGCCGATCGACTTGTGGACGCCGGAGGTCGGCACCACCAGTCCGATCGAGACCTTCGACTCCGAGGTCGTGGCGCAGGCCGTCAGGCTGAGCGCGAGCGCCGGGATGGGCGCGAGAACGAACAACTGCCGGTGAGCCGAGCCTGTCACGGGAGACTCCATCTATGGGGGTGGCCTCGGGAGATTTCGAGTAGCCGAACACTGGCACAAACCCCGGCCGGGCGGTGAGCAATTCGGCGCCGTGTCCGCAAGTCGGTAGTCTCGCCCTGCCAGTCGTACTCCATGCCTGATGGGGTCAGGGAACCCGGTGAAAGTCCGGGACTGACGCGCAGCGGTGAGGATGACGGGCGGGGCACGCCCTCCTTCCGGGGAGGGCAGCCACTGGAGCCTGGCTCCGGGAAGGCGCTCCGTTCCGATCGATTCCGAGTCCGAAGACCTGCTGGCTCTGGCGGCGCCCGCCGCCAGGTCACCACGTGCCCCGCGCAAGGGCACATGACGCAGAGCAGGTGTCCTGATGTCGCGAGTCCGAACCGACCGGTGCCCCGGAGTCGGTCGTCCGTGGGCGGCCGAGGACGGCCTGCTGGTGCGGCTGCGCCTGATCGGCGGGTCCGTCTCGTCCGCGGCGCTGCTCTCGCTGATCTCCGTGGCGGAGACCTACGGCGACGGGCGGATCTATCTCACCGGTCGCGCCAACCTGCAGGTGCGCGGCCTGCCGAGTGTGGACGGCGGCCGCTCCGAAAACAGCCTTCCGGGCGAGGTGCTCACCGCGCTGAAGGCGACCGGACTGGTGCCGGCGCAGACCCACGAGCTCGTACGCAACGTGATGGTCTCCCCGCAGACCGGGCTCGCCGGGGGCCGGGCCGACCTGCGCGGCGTCGCGGCGTCGCTGGACCGGCTGCTGTGCGCATCCCCGCGGCTGGCCGCGCTGCCGGGCCGGTTCCTCTTCGTGCTCGACGACGGTCGCGGCGACCTCGTCTCGCGGGAGTGCGACCTCGGGCTGGTGGCGCTCTCCGCCGCCGAGGGTCAGCTCCGGGTCGGTGACTCCTGGGGGCCCGTCGTACCGCTCACCGAGGCCGCGTCCCGGCTGGTCGCGCTCGCCTCGCGCTTCTTGGACGTACGCGGCGAGGGGCCGTCCGCGCCCTGGCACGTCGCCGAGCTCGACGCACCGATGGTCGAGCCGGTCGCTGCTGACGATCGGGTCCCGGCCGAGGCCGAGGAGCTCGGCTTCGGGCAGGTGCCCGGTGGCGAGCACGTCGCCGCGGTGGACGGAGCCCTGGACCGGGCCGCCGTCTCGGCCCTTGCGGAGCGGGCGCCGGCGGTCGTGGTGACACCGTGGCGCGGCGTACTCGTGCCCTCGCCGCAGGTGCGTCCTCCTCGGCGCTACGACTACATCGACCAGGGGCCGGCGATCTACGTCGACTCCTTCGCCACCATCCGGCGCGAGGCCGACCTCTCCGCGGTGCCGGCCGACGCCGAGCGGCTCGCGGTGCGGATGATCCACGGCAGCGGGCAGGTCGACCTCGCCTCCGACCTGGTCATCCACCCCGAACTGGTGAAGGCCGCGCGGGGCGCGCTGGAGGCCGGGGCGCCGATCCTGTGCGACGCGACGATGGTCGCCACCGGGGTCACCCGCAGCCGGCTCCCGCGCGACAACGAGGTCCTCTGCATGCTGGGTGACGACCGGGTCCCGGCGCTCGCGCGCGAGTGGGGAACGACCCGCACCGCCGCCGCGCTGTCCCTGTGGGAGCCCTACCTCGAGGGCGCCGTGGTCGCCATCGGCAACGCTCCGACGGCGCTCTTCCACCTGCTCGAGATGATCCTCGACGGCGGTCCGAGGCCGGCCGCGATCGTCGGCTGCCCGGTCGGCTTCATCGGCGCGGCCGAGTCCAAGGAGGCGCTCGCCTCGTTCGCCGCCGACCACGGGATCGACATCCCCTACGTCACGGTCCGGGGGCGCCGCGGCGGCTCCGCGATGACCTCCTCCGCCCTCAACGCACTCGCCCAGGAGCAGGAATGAGCACGGATGTACGTGGGCGGTTCACCGTCGTCGGTATCGGTCCGGGCGATCCCGAGCTGATCACCCTCAAGGCTGCCCGGCTGATCGGCGCGGCCCCCGTGATCGCCTACCACGCCGGGGTGCGCAAGCAGTCGCACGCTCGTCGGATCGCGTCGTCCCTGATCCCCGCGGGTGCGGTGGAGGAGGAACTGCGCTACCCGGTCACCACCGGGACCACCTTGCACCCGGGCGGCTATGTCGGCGCGATGGCCGAGTTCTACGAGACCTGCGCGGTCCGGCTCTCCGCTCACCTCGACGCCGGCCGCGACGTGGTCCTGCTCGCCGAGGGCGACCCGCTCTTCTACGGCTCCTCGATGTATCTCCACGACCGGTTCAAGGACGTCTACGAGACCTCCGTCGTGCCGGGCGTCCCCGCCTTCGCGGCCGCCACCGCCGCGGTCTCCACCCCGCTGGTGCGCCAGACCGACGTGCTCACGGTCCTCCCGGGGACCCTGCCCGAGCCCGAGCTCGCCCGTCGCCTGGCCGACACCGAGGCGGCGATCATCATGAAGCTCGGCCGGACCTTCCCTGCGGTCCGTTCCGCGCTTGCGGCCGCCGGACGGCTGGACGGTGCCTGGTACGTCGAGCGCGCTTCGCAGCCCGAGGAGCGCTGGCTGCCGGTGGCCGACGTCGACCCGTCCTCCGTGCCGTACTTCTCCCTCATCGTGGTGCCGGGGGACTCGGCTCCTGGACCTGCCGCGGCGCGGCTGCGGCAAGAGCTCCCCGCGGTCGAGCCTGTCGAGGTGACGCGCGGGGGCGTCTCGACGGGCTCGACCTCCGGGGACAGCGGAGAGGTTCTCGTCGTCGGGCTCGGGCCGGGGCCGGACGGTTGGCTGACGCCGGAGGTGAGCTCGGCGCTGGCCGAGGTCGGCCATGTCGTCGGCTACGCGCCGTACGTCAACCGGGTGCCGCAACGCGAAGGCCTGCGGCGGCACGCATCGGGCAACACGGTCGAGGTCGACCGGGCCCGGCACGCCCTGGACCTGGCGCTCGCGGGGGAGCGGGTCGCTGTCGTCTCCGGCGGTGACGCCGGTGTCTTCGGGATGGCGTCAGCCGTCTTCGAGGCTGCCGAGGATCCGGCCTACGCCGGCGTACGCGTCCGGGTCCTGCCCGGGGTCAGCGCCGTCCAGGCGGTGGCCGCGCGGGCGGGCGCCCCGGTCGGGGCCGACTTCGCGGTGATGTCCCTCTCCGACCGGCTCAAGCCGTGGTCCGTCGTCGAGGACCGGCTGCGCGCCGTCGCGGCCGCCGATCTCGTGCTGGCCATCTACAACCCGGCCTCGCGCTCGCGCACCGAGCAGATCGGCCGGGCTCGCGACGTACTCCTGGAGCAGCGCAAGCCGGACACCGTGGTCGTCGTCGGACGCGACGTCGGCCGGGCCGAGGAGTCGCTGACCGTGACCACCCTCGGTGACCTCGATCCAGCGACCATCGACATGAAATGCCTGGTCATCGTGGGGGCGAGCTCGACCCGGGCGACCGCGGCCGGGCAGGTCTGGACGCCGAGGTACGTGCAATGAGTGCCCGGGGGACCGTTCATTTCGTCGGCGCCGGCCCCGGCGCGGCCGACCTGCTGACCGTACGCGCGACGAGGCTGCTCGAGGCCGCCGACGTGGTGCTCTACCCCGGCACCTACTTGGACCCCGAGGTGCTGGCGCACTGCAGCCTCGCGGCCGGGCTGGTCGACACCCAGAAGCTCGATCTGGACCAGATCGTCGGCGAGATCGTCGCCGCGCACCGGGACGGCAAGCAGGTCGTACGCCTGGTCTCCGGCGACCCGTCGGTCTACTCGGCGATCGCCGAGCAGACCCGGCGGCTCGATGCCGCCGAGGTGCCCTGGGACGTCACGCCGGGCGTGCCCGCCTATGCCGCGGCAGCCGCGCTCGTGGGCCGGGAGCTGACCGTGCCGCTGGTGGCGCAGTCGGTCGTCCTCACCCGGACGCAGGCCCGGTCGACGGCGATGCCGGAGGGGGAGTCACTGGCCGCGTACGCCGCGACCGGTGCCACGCTCGTGCTCCACCTGGCGATCCGCCGCACCCGCGAGCTGATGGCCGAGCTGTTGCCCTACTACAGCCCGGAGTGCCCGGTGGTGGTCGTCTACCGCGCCAGCCAGCCCGAGGAGCTGGTGCTTCGCGGGACGGTCGCGACGATCGCCGACGCGGTCGAGGAGGCGGATCTGAGGCAGGCAGCCGTCATCCTCGCCGGGCCCGCGCTGGCCCGGGACGGGGGCGAGTCGTTCCTCTACGACGTCGCCAGGGAGCGTGCCTGATGGAGCTCTACGACGCGATCAACCGCCGCCGGGACACGCGAGCGGAGTTCACCGGTGAGCCGGTCGATCCTGCCGTGCTCGAGCGGGTCCTATCGGCCGCCCACGCCGCCCCGAGCGTCGGGATGACGCAGCCATGGGACTTCGTGCTGGTGCGCTCGCCGGAGACGCTGTCGGCCTTCCATGAGCACGTTGCCACCGAGCGGGACGTGTTCGCATCCTCGCTCTCCGGGGAGCGGGCCGCGACGTTCTCCCGGATCAAGATCGAGGGCATCTGCGAGTCCGGGCTCGGGGTGGTCGTCGGCTACGACCCGACCCGCGGCGGGTCACAGGTCCTCGGACGGCACGCCATCGCCGATGCCGGGCTCTACTCGACCGTCCTCGCGATCCAGAACCTCTGGCTCGCCGCCACCGCCGAGGGTCTCGGTGTCGGCTGGGTCAGCTTCTACCGCGAGGAGTTCCTGCGGTCGCTGGTCGGGCTTCCGTCGCACGTACGTCCAGTGGCCTGGCTCTGCGTCGGTGCTGTCGAGGGGGTGCCTGAGGTGCCGGATCTGGAGCGGTTCGGGTGGAGGCATCGGTCGGAGCTGTCCTCGGTGGTTCATGAGGAGAGGTATTTCTCGGGGCGCTGACGGTGCCGTGTTTTGGTGGCTGGTGTTTGCCGCCGACCCTTTCTTGGAGGGTGTTCTCAACGCCGCCCGGAGTAAAGGACGGCCTTCGGCCGCCGGCTTCGGCGATCCTTGACACCGGCCGTCGCTGAGAATTTTTGGCTGGCTATCGGGCCGGCGGCAGGGGTTTGGCGCGGAGGCTTGGGTTGGGCACGGGAATGGGATCTGGGTCGTTCTGTCGCTGCCGGTGAGCGGGGCCGGGCGGCGAACGAATTTTCGTTCGTCCGGAACTCGCCCAGGACTCGCGCAGGTAGGGGCCTCACGGGGAGGCGAACGAATTTTCGTTCGCCTCAGAGGGCGTCTGGGTTGGCGCGTGGAAGAAGTCTTTCTTTCACGCGAAGTGCCGCCACCGAGCGCCGACTATCGGATCGACACGGACCACTGCGTCACCGTCCGTGCGGGAGTCCAGCCGGTGAAGGTGCCGATGGGGGCGGAGGTCTCGACAGCGATGCGGGTGAGCTCACCGCCATGCTGCTGGTAGGCCGTAGCCAGCAGCTGCTCGGTCTCCAGGGTGACGCCGTGGACCACGAGCCGGCCACCGGGGCGGAGGGCGGCTAGGCAGGCATCGAGCACGCCGGGGCGGGTCGCGCCGCCGCCGATGAAGATCGCGTCGGGCGTCGGGAGATCACGCAACGCGTCGGGGGCGCGGCCCTGGACGACGGTGAGGCCGGGTACGCCGAGGCGGGCCGCGTTGCGGGCGATCCGGGCCGCCCGCTCGGGAGAGGCCTCGACCGCGGTCGTGGTGCACGAGGGATGCGCCCGCATCCACTCGATCCCGACCGAGCCGGCACCGGCGCCGACGTCCCACAGGTGCGCCCCGGGCGTGGGGGCCAGGCGCGCCAGAGCAGAGGCGCGCAGATCGCGCTTCGTCAGCTGGCCGTCGTTCTCGAAGACGTCGTCGGGAAGGCCGGCGGTCCAGCCGAGGAGGGATGTGCCGACGCACTCGATCGCCACGATGTTGAGCCGCGGCGACTCGCCGGACCAGGTCGAGGCCGTCGCGGAGCGCCTGCTCTCCGACTCCGCTTCCAGGTCACCCAGGACGGTCATGGTTGAGTCACCGAAGCCGGCGGTGACCAGCAGTTTCGCAACGTGCCCAGGAGTGGATCCGTCCGAGGAGAGCGCGAGGATCCGGCGGCCGGGAGCGAGCTCGCGGGCGACCAGCGAGACATCGCGGCCGACGAGGCTGACGACCACGCACGTCTCGGCCGCCCAGCCCATCCGGGCGCGGGCGAGAGCGACGGAGGAGACGGCTGGCTCGATGCGTACGTTCTCCCGGCCGAGAAGCGAGATCAGGGTGGTCCCGATGCCGGAGACCAGTGGGTCACCCGAGGCCAGCGCCACGGCGTCGCCGACGGAGTCCAGGAGTGCGGGCAGGCCCTCGCGCAGCGGCGACGGCCAGGGCTCGCGCCGCTGGCCGGGGACATCGGGGACGAGGTCGAGATGGCGCTTGCCGCCGAGGAGGACCGGGGACTCCCGGATCAGCTGCTGGTGACGTACGGGAATCTCGTCCCAACCCCCGGCACCGATGCCCACCACGACGATCATGAGGCCAGACGCTACAGTGACCGCACAGGCGCGAGGTGCCCCGACTGCCCAGCCATCGGCTCGACATGAGAGCTGGTGAGGACGGTGGGACGGGAGAATCTGGGAAGCCGGTGAGATTCCGGCACAGGCCCGCTGCGGTGAACCGAGCCCCAACACGGGGGACTCGGCAAGTCCGAAGACCGGCCCCGCGTCCATCCATTCAACGCGATAGGGAGCGGGAGCCTCTCATGCCGGTGCACTACCCATTTTCTGCCGTCCTCGGCTGCCAGGCGGACGACCTCGACGACATGGGCCTCGCGCTCGTGCTCACCACCATCTCCCCGGAGATCGGCGGGGTGCTGGTCCGTGGCGAGAAGGGGACCGCGAAGTCGACAGCCGTACGCGGCCTGGCGGCCGTGCTGCCCTCGATCTCGGTCTACGCCGGGGATCGGTTCTCGATCGACCCGGACGACCCGTCCGCGGAGTCGCCTGACGGTCCCTTCGGGTCCGCCGCCGTTGTGGAGAGCCGGCCGGTGCGGCTGGTCGAGCTCCCGGTCGGTGCCACCGAGGACCGGGTCGTCGGCTCGCTCCACCTGGAGAGCGCGCTGTCGCGCGGTGCGGTCGAGTTCGAGCCGGGACTGCTCGCCCGGGCACACCGCGGCCTGCTCTACGTCGACGAGGTCAACCTGCTCCACGACCACCTCGTCGACCTGCTGCTGGACGCGGCGGCGATGGGGCGGGTCAGCGTCGAGCGCGACGGCGTCTCGGTCGAGCACGCCGCCCGGTTCGTGCTGATCGGGACCATGAACCCCGAGGAGGGCGAGCTGCGCCCGCAGCTGCTGGACCGCTTCGGGCTCACCGTCGAGGTCGCCGCCCCCCGGGATCCGGCGCTGCGCGCCGAGGTCGTACGCCGCCGGATGGCCTTCGACCTGGACGCTCCCGCGTTCGTCGAGCGCTACGTGGCCGCCGAGCGCGACGTGACCGCACGGGTCTCCACCGCGCGCGCCCTCGTCGGGAAGGTCCGGCTCACCGCGCCCGGGCTGCTCAAGATCGCCGAGGTCTGCGCGGCGTTCGAGGTCGACGGGCTGCGCGCCGACATCGTCACCGCCCGCACCGCGGTCGCGCACGCGGCCTGGGCCGGGCGCTCCGAGGTCACCCGCGAGGACATCCGCCGCGCCGCCCTGCTGGCTCTCCCGCACCGCCGCCGTCGCAACCCCTTCGACGCTCCCGGGCTCGACGAGGACCTGCTCGACCGCATCCTCGGCGACGAGGAGCTGCCGCCCGAGCCGCCGGAGGGCGGGCCGGAGCACGACGACCCGCAGGACGGACCGAAGGACGGACTCGAGTCCGATCCGGAGGCCGGGCCGGCCGAGAGCTCCCACGGCGACTCCTCGGAGACCGAGCCCGTCGAGACGTCCCAGGAGGAGACCTCCACAACGAACGAGGCCCCGCCCAGCCCGTCCGCGGGGAACACCTCGACCACCGCCGCAGGGGCCGCGTACCGCCCCCGCCTCCTGACCGTGACCGGCCTGGGCACGGGCCGCACCGGCGGCCGGAGCAAGGCGATCGGCAGCAGCGGCCGCCGGATCGGCGCGAGCGTCAGCACCCGTGGCTCGCTCCACCTCGTCGAGACGCTCAAGGCCGCCGCCGGCAAGCAGAGCTCCCGGGACCGCACCTCGGCGAAGGTCGAGCTGAGGATCGAGGACCTCCGCACCGCGGTCCGTGAGGGCCGCGAGGCCAACCTGGTGCTCTTCTGCGTGGACGCCTCCGGGTCGATGGCCGCGCGCAAGCGGATGGCGCAGGTCAAGGCCGCTGTCCTCTCGCTGCTGCTCGACGCCTACCGGCGCCGCGACAAGGTCGGGATGATCACCTTCCGGGGCGAGGGCGCCGAGCTGGTGCTGCCGCCGACCGGGTCGGTCGACCTCGCCGCGGCACGTCTCGACGAGGTGCCCGCCGGAGGGCGTACGCCGCTGGCCGAAGGCCTCCTCGAGGCCGCCCGTGTGCTCCAGCGCGAGCACCTGCGTGACCCGGATCTGCGGCCGCTGCTGGTGGTCGTCACCGACGGTAGGGCGAACTCCAAGACCCACGGCAAGGACGCCGTCCGGCGTTCGCAGCAGGCCGCCGCGTACGTCGCCGGTCTGGGCGTCACCACGGTCGTCATCGACTCCGAGAGCGGGCCGATGCGGCTCGGGCTGGCCCGCCAGTTGGCCGTGCACCTGGGCGCCGAGCACGTGCCGGTCGCCGAGGTGAGCGCCGAGGCGCTGACCTCCGCCGTCCACGGGTTCACCGGATCCACCATGGGAAGGGGCGCTGCCTGATGCCGAAGGGACAGCCGCTGAACGTACCCGACGACGGGCTCACCACCCGCCAGCGTCGCAACCGGCCGCTGGTGATGGTCCACACCGGCCCCGGCAAGGGAAAGTCGACCGCCGCCTTCGGGCTCGCGCTGCGCGGCTGGAACCAGGGCTGGCGGATCGGGGTCTTCCAGTTCGTGAAGTCGGCCAAGTGGCGCATCGGCGAGCAGACCGTGCTCGAGCGCCTCGGGAAGCTGCACGAGGAGACCGGCGAGGGCGGTCCGGTCGACTGGCACAAGATGGGCTCCGGCTGGTCCTGGAGCCGCAAGCAGGGTGACGCCGAGGACCACGCCGCGGACGCCGTCGAGGGCTGGGCCGAGATCAAGCGGTGCCTGGCCGCGGAGACGTACGACCTGCTCGTCCTCGACGAGTTCACCTACCCGATGAAGTGGGGCTGGGTCGACGCCGCCGAGGTCGCCTCCGTCCTCGCCGAGCGGCCGGGCCGCCAGCATGTGGTGATCACCGGCCGCGACGCCGACCCCGCCGTGCTCGAGGTCGCGGACCTGGTCACCGAGATGACCAAGATCAAGCACCCGATGGACGCCGGCCAGAAGGGCCAGCGGGGCATCGAATGGTGACCCTGCCCCGGCTGGTGGTCGCTGCTCCCTCGACCGGCTCGGGGAAGACGACGATCGCCACCGGGCTGATGGCGGCGCTGCGTTCCGCCGGGCATGAGGTCAGCGGTCACAAGATCGGGCCGGACTACATCGACCCGGGCTACCACGCGCTCGCCACCGGGCGTCCGGGACGCAACCTCGACCCGCATCTGGTGGGGGAGTCGCGGGTCGTGCCGCTGCTCCTGCATGGTGCAGCCGGGGCGGACGTGGCCGTCATCGAGGGAGTCATGGGCCTCTACGACGGCCGCCTCGGCACCGACGGCTTCGCCTCCACAGCCCACGTCGCAGCGCTGACCTCCTCGCCGGTCGTCCTGGTCCTCGACGTCGCCCGGATGTCCCGCTCCGCTGCCGCGATCGCCGCCGGGATGGCGGCCTTCGACCCGTCGGTACGCATCGGGGGAGTCGTGCTCAATCGCTGCTCCCCGGGGCGCAACGCCGAGGAGATCCGGCGAGCGCTGGAGCAGGTCGGGCTGCCGGTGCTCGGCATGCTTCCGCGCGACGAGTCGCTCGCCTCCCCGTCGCGTCACCTGGGCCTCGTCCCGGTCGCCGAGCGTGACGAGTCGGTCGCGCTGATCGAGCGGCTGGGGGAGCAGGTTGCCGCTCACCTCGACCTCTCCGTTCTGCTCGACGTCGCCCGCTCGGCTCCGGACCTCGACGATGTCGCCTGGGACCCGGCCAGGGCGCTGGAGACCGATGCCTCGCCCGGCAGGGACCGTCCCGTCGTCGCGGTCGCGGGTGGCCGTGCCTTCACGTTCCGCTACCCCGAGACCGAGGAACTCATGGAGGCGGCAGGCTGCGACGTACGCTCCTTCGACCCGCTCACCGATCCCGTGCTCCCCGAGGGCACGCGTGGGATCTACCTCGGCGGTGGCTTCCCGGAGATGTACGCCGCCGACCTCGCCGCCAACGCGAGCCTCCTCCGCGACCTCCGCGAAGCGGTCGCAGCCGGAGTGCCGACCGTCGCCGAGTGCGCCGGGCTCCTCTATCTGGCCGAGTCCCTCGACGGCGTACCCATGGCCGGCGCCGTCCCCGCGCACGCGGCCATGAGCGAGCGCCTCACCCTGCGATACCCCGTCGCCACCGCCGCCTCGGACTCCCTCCTCACCCGTGCCGGCGAGCAGGTCACCGGCCACGAGTTCCACCGCACCACAACGACCCCCGCCGCGGGTCTCCAGCCCGCATGGTCTGTCGAGACGTCAGTTGCGTCGGCCGAGACGTCAGTTGCGTCGGCCGAGACGTCAGTTCTGGACGACGAAAGTCGAGTTTCGCGCCCCACAAGTGCCAACTCGGCCGACGCACGTGACGCCTCGGCCGACGCACGTGACGCCTCGGCAGGCGGGGGTGACGGTTCGACCCTGACGGGGTTTGCGTCGGAGACGCTGCATGCGTCGTACCTGCATGTGCATTGGGCCGGTCATCCGAAGCTGGCGGCGCGGTTTGCGACGGCGGTTCATGGTGCGTCGCCGCACTTTCCCGCCATGGCGGGGAAGGGCGGCGCGATGAGCGCCGGTTCGGCCGCAGAATCCCGCCATGGCGGGAAAATGCCCGCCACTACGGACGGCCCGCTGACGGATCCGCTGCGGCACCACGGGGACGTCGAGGTCGGGGATGGGCTGCTCGACTTCGCGGTGAACGTCTACCCCGGCGAGCGGCCGGAATGGCTGGACCAGGCGCTCCACGAGTCGCTGGCGTCGGCGGCCTACCCCGACGAGGAGCCGGCGCGGGCAGCGCTGGCCAAGCACCACGGCCGCGAACGTGCTGAGGTGCTCCCGACGGCGGGGGCGGCGGAGGCGTTCACGCTGGTCGCGCGGGCCAGGCCATGGCGGCGGCCGGTCGTCGTCCACCCCCAGTTCACCGAGCCCCACGCGGCGCTCGAGCAGGCCGGACACACCGTCACCGAGGTGCGCCTCCGTGCCGAGGACGGGTTCGCGCTCGACCAGGCGACGGTGCCCGAGGACGCGGACCTGGTCGTCGTCGGCAACCCGACCAACCCGACCGGTGCGCTCCATCCGGCCGAGGCCCTCCGCGCCCTCCTCCGGCCCGGCCGGCTGGTCGTGGTCGACGAGGCGTTCATGGACGCGGTTCCCGGCGAGCCCGAGACCCTCACCGCGGAGCGGACCGAGGGTCTGCTCGTGATTCGGAGCCTGACGAAGCACTGGTCGATCCCCGGCGTACGCGCCGGCTACGTCGTCGGCGACGCCGCCGCGATCAGCGACCTGGAGGCGGTACGTACCCCGTGGTCGGTCTCAGCCACGGCGGCCACCGCGATGCTCGCCTGCGCCACCGAGCGGGCGAGTGCCGAGGCCCGTGAGCGCGCTGAGCGGATCACCGCCTGGCGCGACCATCTCGAGACCGGCCTACGGGACCAGCAGATCGAGTACGTCCCCTCGGCCGCCTCCTTCGTCCTGGCCCGCCCGGGCGCCGGAGTCCGTGAGGCTCTGCGCGAGCAGGGCATCGCCGTACGCCGCGCCGACACCTTCCCCGGGCTCGGCCCGGACTGGGTGCGGATCGCGGTACGCCCCGAGGGCCCGACCGACCAGCTCCTGGCCGCGCTGCGCCAGACCCGGGCAGTCTCGTGAACCCGCGGGCGGTCGGGCTCCTGGCCGGCTTCGCGCTGGACCGCCTGCTCGGGGACCCGCGGCGATTCCACCCGGTCGCCGGTTTCGGGACGGTCGCGATGAAGGCGGAGCGCACTTGGTACGCGGACGACCGGGCCCGAGGCGTCCTCCACACAGCGACGCTGGTCGGCGGAGCGGTCGTCCTGGGCGCCGCCGCGGGGCGACTCGCTCAAGGCCGGATCGGGACGACCCTGGTGACCGCGGCCGCGACCTGGGCGGTCCTGGGCGGCCGCTCACTCGAGCGCGAGGCCCTGGCCGTCCACGAACATCTCGACCGCGCCGACCTCCCGGCGGCGCGACAGCGGCTGACCCACCTCGTCGGCCGCGACACCGAGAAGCTCGACGCCTCCGAGGTCTCCCGGGCTGTGGTCGAGAGCGTCGCCGAGAACACCTCCGACGCCGTGGTCGCACCGCTGGTGTGGGGAGCCGTCGCGGGCGTACCCGGCCTGCTCGGCTACCGTGCCGCCAACACCCTGGACGCGATGGTCGGCCACCACAACGACCGCTACGAGCGCTTCGGCTGGGCCAGTGCCCGCCTCGACGACGTGCTCAACCTGCCCGGCTCGCGCCTCTCCGGCCTGCTCACGCTGGCCGCCGCGCCGTCGCGGGCCGGGCAGGCGTGGGAGGCCTGGCGCCGCGACGCCGCGCGGCACCCGAGCCCGAACGCCGGCGTCGTCGAGGCGTCCTTCGCGGGCGCCCTCGACATCCGCCTCGGCGGCACGAACCGCTACTACGGCAACCGGATCGAGCACCGCGCGGTGATGGGTGACGGCCGCGATGCCGCCCCTGCCGACGTCGTCAGCGCCACCACGCTCGCCCGCAGGGTCGGTATCGGCGCCGCTCTGGTCGCGGCGGCGTACGCCGTCATCACTCAGCGTCCGTGACGGAAGGCCCGTGCCAGGACCGCGGGCGGTGCCTCAGTGATGCCCGGTCCGCCGGCGCGGGTCCACTGAGCCAGTGCGTCGGCCACCCTCGCCGTGCCGACCCGGGCGACCCAGACCGGCCGCGCCCCGCGCTGCCGCCCCTCGGGTGAGGGACCGACCACCACGACGTCGGCTCGCTCGCATGGGCCGAGGCAGTCGGCGACACGTACGGTCGCCGACTCCCCAGCAGCTGCGTTCAACGTCGTGAGCACGGCCGCGTGGTCCACCCCGGGCGACTTCCGCTCCGTCCCACAGCAGCACCCGCGGCAGACCGTCAGCGTCGGCCGCCCGGCCGGCTCGCTCATCCCTCGCAGGCCGCGCAGTCAGGGCCGTTCTCGATGGCACAGACCTCGGCATCGCTCCAGTCGTCCCAGGTCAGGTCGTCGATGGCGTCGGTGGCGGTCGGGGTCTCGTTCATGGTCATGCCTCTCGGTCGAAGGTGGTCAGTTCGAAGTGCGGGTCTGCTTGCTGGCCTGGATGCCGGCCCGCGAGCGCAGGTAGTACAGGCTCTTGATGTTCGGGTCGAGCAGGGCGAGCTTGTGGATCTTGCTGATGTACTGCGGGGTCGCGTCGGCCTGGAAGAACAGGTTGAGCGACTGGGCCTGGTCGATGTAGACCTGCCGGTCCGACGCGCGGGCGAGCAGGATCTCCTGGTCGATCTCGTAGCCGGTCTTGAAGACGTCCTTCTCGTGCTCGTCGAGCCAGTCGACGTGCTGGACCGAGCCGCCGTGGTCGACGATGTCGTCGATGTGTGCCTGGTCGTAGACCCCGCGCTCCTCCATGACCTCGACGAGGTTCTGGTTGGCCCGGGGCATCTCGCCGGCCGAGGTGGTCTGGTTCCAGACGCATGCGACGTACGGCTCGATGCCCTGGCTGGTGCCGCCGACGATCACCGCGGTGCTCATCGTCGGCGCGATGGCCATCAGGTGGGAGTTGCGCCGTCCGACGCACCACTCCGGGATGCCCGCGACCGAGCCCATCCACCGCGACGCGGCGTCGGCGTGCGACGAGATCCGCTCGAAGATGTCCTTGTTGAGCGCCGCCGCCTTGTCCGACTCGAACGGCACCCGCTGCTTCTGCAGGTAGTCGTGGTAGCCCATCACGCCCAGCCCGAGGCTGCGGGCCTTCTCGGTGTAGCGCACCGCCCGCTCCAGGCCGCGGATGGTGCGGGCCTTGCGCAGGAACGCCTCGGCGACCGCGTCGAGGAAGACGGTCGCGACGTACGCCGTGTCCTGGTCCTTCCACTCGTCGTAGGTCGAGAGGTTCAGCGAGGAGAGCACACAGGTGTAGGAGTGGTCCTCGTCGCTGAACAGGGTGATCTCCGAGCACAGGTTGGAGGCCTTGTTGGCCAGCCCGTTGGCGCGGTAGGACTCGGTCTGCGCCGCGTTGACGGTGTCGACCTTCCAGATGTAGCCCTTGCCCAGCACCACCCGGATCTTCAGCACTCGCTGGTAGCGCTCGAGCGCGTCGCGATCCCCGGCGAGCATCCGGTCGATGAACGCCTGGCTGAAGATCCAGCCGACGTTCTTGTTGGCGGGCTCGCGGAAGATCAGATCGGCGAGCTCGTAGAAGTCCGGGTGGTCCACCGGCAGGTAGCCCGCCCAGGAGCCGCGGCGGGTGGCGCCCTGGCTGATCTGGTTGGTCATCTCCACGAAGTTGCAGAAGACCGGGACCACGCCGTTGGCCTTGCCGTTGTCGCTGAACTTCGCGCCGCGGGGCCGGACGTCACCGAGGTACGCCGAGGTCCCGAACCCGTTCTGGGAGAGGATCGCCGCCTCCTTGAGGGTCTCGTAGAAGCCCCAGACCGAGTCCTCGACGTAGGACCCCTCGCACGAGACGGGCAGACCCCGGTCGGTGCCGAGGTTGGACAGCACCGGTGTCGACGGGGAGAGCCACCCGTTCCAGATCGCCTCGAAGAACCGCTCCGTCCAGGAGACGCCGTCCTCGCGGGGGTACATCTCGTCGGCGAGGTCGCCGGCGGTGCTGGCGATGGTCTCGTAGCGCTCCCGGACGCTCTGGTCGGCGACGGTGTACTTGGCCTTGAACATGGCGTAGCCCGCCGTGGTCATGAAGGCGGGCACGATGCCTTCGGCCTGCAGTGCCTTGCGCTCGGCGGAGAGCGCCTCCCAGTTGCTGTTGCTGCCCATTAGAAGCTGAACTCCGTCTCGCCGATGTTGCGGTTGTATTCGTTGCCGGTGACCTGGAAGAAGTCGTGGAACTGGGTGCCGTTGATGCCGTTGTAGAACCATTCGGCGATCGGGTTGGCCCCGACGTTGAACAGCGGCTCCATCCGCATGTTCTCCAGGGTCATGTCGATGCGGGACCTCACGAAGGTCTCCAAGTCGGCCTGGTCGATGCCGGCGATCGGCCCGTGGTCGAAGAGCATCTCCACGATCCGGGCCTCGTGGGCGTAGAGGTGCTCGGCGACGCCGCGAACCCTCGCGAAGAGGTCGTCGCGCTCGGCCTCGAACTTGTCGGCCGGGACGGTGGCGGCGTACTCGTCGAGAGTGGTGTTGAACAGCCAGGCGCCTCCGGTGGCGTGCAGGTTCTCGTCGCGGGCGGAGAAGTTGATGCCGCTGATCACGTTCTGCAGCAGGTTCTTCCCGCCGGACTGGAAGTGCTTGAGGAAGGCGAAGTTGGAGTAGAGGACGCAGTTCTCCATCAGGGTGAAGACGCTCAGCGCGTAGAGCAGGTCCTCGTCGGCGATCGCGTCCCACACGAACTGGATCCGCTCGGCCAGCACCGGGTCGTTCTTGTAGGAGTCGTAGAACTCCTCGGTGTCGATCATCAGCACCTTGTTGAGCTTCGCGTAGAACGGCGCGTGCATGTTCAGCTCGGCGAACGAGAAGGCGTTGGCCATCATCTGGACCTCCGGACGCGGGAACGCGTGGAAGATCCGGTCGCCCCACACCTCGCCGCCGAGGATCAGCTCGTAGATGGTGAACAGCTTCAGCGTCGTCTTGACCGCGGCCTGCTCGGCGTCGGTCATGTTGACCAGGAAGTCCTGCTTGTCGTTCTCGACCGGGATCTCCTCGGCGGTCCAGAAGATGCTCCGCTGCTTCTTGGCCAGGTCCTCGGCCATCGGATAGTCGAAGACGTACGCCGACTTCTCGGTGCGGATCGGTAGACCCTCGGTGTCGATCAAGCCCCATGCCCCCTTGCTCACGCGGGCCCCGCGGCCCGCTGGATGTCTCGTGCATCCGTGCCGGGGCAGGGAGGACGGCGGCGGCGCGCCGGGCGGACCCGGTCACGTGGTGCTCGCTCGATCCCCTGACCTTCCCTCGAGGTCGCGGACCCCACCATGAGGTGGGCACTGGCAGGTCTTCGGACTCGTGGGCGTCTCGTGCTCGGTCCTAGTGGCCGTCGCTTCCCAGGAGCCGGCTTGCTCCCAGTGCTTCGTGACGGCGGTCGTTCCCACTCACCGCTGCGGGGCAGTCCCGGACTCACACCGGGTTCCCTCTTGCCTCTCCCGCCCCGTCGCCGAGGTGGGAGAACCAGCTGCGAGGACCACTATATGCGGGAATTACACCAATGCAACTTCCTAGATCTTGTGTTCCGCCGTGTCGCCGGAAACTTCCCCGACGCCGTACCTGCGGCCCGTGCTAGCCTCTGCGCCGAGTCGAACGCATCCTGATGGATGCCAGGGAACTCCGGTGTGAATCCGGGACTGGCGCGCAGCGGTGAGGGCGACGGTGACGCTAGGCAGCCACTGGGGACCGGGTCCCTGGGAAGGCGGCGTCACCGGGTGAACCCGAGTCCGAAAACCTGTCGGCTCAGATGTACGTCACGGCCCTCGCGACCAGGGTCCCGAGGACCTGAGAGGCCGACCGCCGTGGAAACGCCGTCCCGCGAGACCCTGAGCCCGCGCCGTGGCCGTGACCGGAGACGACGAGTCCCGTTCGTGCCGCTGGTGGCTGGGCTGCTGCTCGCCTCGGCGCTCAGCGCCGTCGCGTCCCTGGCCTTCGGGTCCGAGCGGATACCGATCGGTGAGGTCATCGCGGCGGTCGGCGACCGGCTCCAGGGCGACGCCCCGGGGAAGTGGGACGTGATCGTGTGGGAGCTGCGCGTCCCCAGGGCGCTGATGGCGCTCGCCGTAGGCGCCGGCCTGGCCGTCGCCGGTGCGGGCATGCAGACCCTGGTCCGTAACCCGCTCGCCGACCCGTTCCTCCTCGGGATCAGCTCGGGCGCCTCGGTGGGAGCGACGGCGGCGATCACCACCGGGGCGCTGGGCGGCCTCGGCATCTATGCGGTCTCCGGCGGCGCGCTGCTGGGGGCGGTCGGCTCGGCCATGCTGGTGTGGCTGGTGGCCACCGCGCAGGGCGGGTTGACTCCGATCCGGTTGGTGCTCTCGGGTGTCGTGCTCTCCTCGGGGCTCTCCGCGATCGCCTCGTTCCTGGTCTTCATGAGCGATGATCCGCGCGCGGCGGACTCGGTGATGTTCTGGATGCTCGGCAGTGTCGGTGGCGCCAGCTGGGAGAAGCTGTGGCTGCCCGCGGTCCTCAGTCTCGTCCTGGGCCTCGGAATGCTGGCGCTCCACCGTTGGCTGGACGCGCTGGCCGCCGGCCCCGAGACCGCCGCGGCGCTCGGCGTCGACGTCGCGGCGCTGCGTACGACTCTGTTCGTCGCGCTGGCCGTGCTGGTCGGGGTCCTGGTCGCGGTCAGCGGTGGGATCGGGTTCGTCGGGCTGATCGTGCCGCACGCGGCCCGGCTGCTCGTGGGCGCCCAGCACCGGGTGGTGCTCCCGGTCGCGGCCCTGGGGGGCGGGCTGTTCCTGCTGTGGGTCGACGTGCTCGCCCGGGTGGTGGCCCGCCCCCAGGAGATCCCGCTCGGGGTGGTCACCGGCGTCGTCGGCGCGCCGCTCTTCCTGCTGCTGCTCGGCCGCGGTCAGTACCGGTTCGGCGGTGACAGATGAGCGGGTCGCCGGCCGCGCTGCGGCTGCGCGGGGTCGCCGCCCGGCTGGGCGAGCGCGAGGTGCTCCGCGATGTCGATCTGGACGTGCCGGTGGGCACCCGCCTCGGCATCGTCGGCGTCAACGGCGTGGGCAAGTCGACCCTGCTGCGCATCCTCGCCGGGGTGCTGCGGCCCAGCGCCGGGCGGGCCCATCTCGCCGACGAGACCGGCCGGCTCTACGAGACCGCCCGGCTCGGCTCGCGTGAACGCGCCCGCCGGATGGCGTACGTCCCCCAGGAGGAGGTCGTCTCTGCCGAGCTGCTCGTCGGTGAGATGGTGGCGCTGGGCCGGGTGCCCCGCACCCGGCCCTGGTCCCGAGGCGGTCGGCAGGAGCGCGAGATCGTCCGGGCGGCTCTCGATGCCGTCGGCCTCGCTGACCGCATCGACGACCCGTGCGACCGGCTCTCCGGCGGCGAGCGGCGCCGGGCGGTGATGGCCCGCGGCCTCGCCCAGGAGTGCCCGGTGATGCTCCTGGACGAGCCCACCAACCATCTCGACGTCGCCTGGCAGCTGCGGCTGCTTGAAAGTGTCGCCGACCGGGCCGAGACCCTGGTCGCGACCATCCACGACCTCGATCTGGCGCTTCGCTCCTTCGACCGGCTGGCGGTCCTCGGTCGGCCGCAGGGCAGCGAGCCCGCCGGCGATCCACAGAGTGGCCCGGCGACGGTCGTGGCCTATGGCCCGCCTGCCGAGGTCCTCGACACCATCCGCGTCGAGCACCACTTCGGCGTGGGATCCGTCCAGGTGCCGCATCCAGATCTGGACCAGCCCCATCTACTCATCCATCCTCGGAAGGACCGATCGGCATGACTCAGCTCATCACCAGATCCGTACGCCCCGGCCTCGTCTGTCTCGCCGCGCTCGCGCTCGGCGCCACGATCCTCACGGCCTGCGGGGCGGAGAAGGCGGCCGTCGACGAGGCGGGGGAAGGCGCGATCACCGTCGAGAACTGCGGTGAGGAGCTCACGGTCGACGAGCCGGTGACCGAGCTGTACGCCTACGACGGCGGGATCATCTCCATCGCCCTGGCTGTCGGTGCCCGCGAGGAGCTCGTCGCCGTCACCGGTCTGGCCCGCGACCAGCAGCTGCTCGAGCTCGCCTACCCCGAGGACCGGGTTGACGAGCTCGAGATCGTGGGCGAGGACCACCCGACGTTGGAGACGGTGCTGGCCCTCGACCCGCAGATGATGTTCGCGGGCTGGGGCTACGGGTTCAGCGAGTCGCGCAACCTGGTGCCCGAGATGGTGCAGGAGCGGGGCATCGACACCTACCTGCTCAGTGAGACCTGCCGTCAGGAGGACGGTGACCGCGGCACCATGGAGGCCTGGACGGCGCTGCGTACCGACCTGCTCAACATCGGCGCGCTGACCGGCCACGACGAAACCGCGAAGAAGGTCGTCGCCGACATCGAGGAGCGCCGCAGGGCCCTGGAGAGCGCGGCGAAGCCCGATGAGGCGCCGACCGCGTTCCTCTTCGACTCCGGCACCGACGCGATCTTCACCTCCGGCTCCTTCGGGGGCCCGCAAGCGATCTTCGACACCGCCGGGGTGAGGAGTGCGACCGCCGACGTCGAGGACACCTGGACCGAGGTCGGCTGGGAGCGCTTCGCCGCCGCAGAGCCCGACGTCATCTACTTCGTGGACTACCCGGGGCAGTCCTATGAGGAGAAGGTCAAGGTCCTCAAGGCCAACCCTGCCTCCCGCGACCTGCCGGCCGTCAAGGAGAACAGGTTCGTCAACCTGCCCTACGCGATGTGGGTCTCCGGCCCGCTCAACATCGACGCCGCCGAGTGGGTCCGGCGCTCGCTGGAGCACTTCGGGCTCGCACCCGAGTCCGGGATCGAACCGACGCTCGACATCAGCGATCTCACCAACCTCGCCGGCAACGAGTGGCTCCGCTGAGATCCCGCTATAGTGCACGCAACGGACATGAGGAAGCCGGTGGAACTCCGGCACAGTCGCGCTACTGTGACACCGCCTCGCGGCGGTGGAGTCAGACCCGAGTGTCCGTCCAACCCCAACGAACAGGGACGCAGGTATCCCTGAGGAGGACATATGTCGCAGCACGCTGTGGCGCCCGTCGCCGGCGCAGATCTGCCCACCATCCCGCTCCGTGAGCTGGCCCCCTGGGCCCTCTTCTTCGGTCTGCTCGGTCTCCTGGTGCTCTTCTTCATCAGCGCCGACCAGGGCGCCGTCTCGATCCCGTCCGGCACGCTGATCCACGAGTGGGTCCACGACGGTCGCCACCTGCTCGGTTACCCCTGCCACTGATGAGCCCGCGTGCATTTCTCGTACGCGGCCTCCTAGCTGGACTCCTCGCCGGCGTCGTCACCTTCCTGGTGGCGTACGCCGTCGGTGAGCCGCAGGTCGGTGCTGCCATCGCGCTGGAGGAGTCGGCCGGCGCCGACGGGCACTCGCACTCACATGCCGCCGAAGGTGACGAGGGTGACTCGGAGGCCGCCGAGGTCTCCCGCACCAACCAGAGCACCTGGGGGCTGCTGACCGGCACCTTGGCCGTCGGCGTCGCGCTCGGGGGCATCCTCGGGCTGGTCGCCGCTGTCGCTCTCGGGCGGATCGGGCGGCTCACGCCGGGCCAGTCGACGGCGCTCGTCACCCTGATCGGGTTCGTCGCGGTCGCCTTGGTGCCGTTCCTCAAGTACCCGGCGACGCCACCGGCGGTCGGCAGCGGCGACACCATCGGCGTCCGCACCGCGGTCTACTTCGCCTTCCAGGCGCTCTCGGTCGTGGCGGCCGTGGTCGTGACGTACGCCGCGGTGCGGCTGCGTGGACGGTTCGGAACCTATCTCGCCGTGGTCGGCGCGATCGCGGCCTACCTGGTCGTGATGGTCGTCGCCGGGGAGCTCTTCACGACGGTCAACGAGGTCGGGGACTTCCCGGCCGACACGTTGTGGTTCTTCCGGCGGGCCTCGTTGATCACGCTCGCCACGATGTGGGGCGTGCTCGGAGTGGCACTGACCGGCCTGGTGATCAGGTTGCACGCGACGGAGCGCGCCGTCGCGGAGCGAAAGGCTCTTGCCGCGAGCCTGTGAGCAGGCTTCAGCGGGGGAGTCGGTAGGCCTCCACGGGGCGGCCGTCGGCCAGGTGATCACGCACGATCATCCGGGCGGCGGCCGCTTCCACGTTGCCGTACCAGACATCGTCGGGCTGGACGCTGAGCACCGGCGCCTGGTTGCACGGGAACTGGCACCCGGTGTGGGTGATCAGCAGGTCGTCGTCGCCGAGACCGGCCTCCATCGCGCCCAGGATCACCGCTCTCGCGGTCTCCTCCGAGCCCTTCGCGGTGCAGCGCGGGCCGCGGCAGATCAGGACCTGACGTACGTGTTCGGGGACCCGCTCCCAGGCGGGCGAGGTCAGCCCGGGCTCGGTACCGGTGACCGGCCGGGTCTCCGCGAACGCGTCGAGGAGCTCGTCGCGGGTGGTCGCCAGACGGGTCGCGATCTGGATCTCAGGGCGGTCGCTGGGGCGCTCACGCCACCAGTGGGCGGCGATCCGGCGCAGCCAGGAGTGGCCGGGGGCGAGCGGGCCGAGGCTGACGCCGGCCAGCGTGACCGTGGTGGCGCCCTCGTCGGCGAGCCTGGTCAGCTCGGCGGAGAGCGAGGGACCGCCCATCTGCAGGAACGCGAGGCTCGCGCCGAGGTCCCCGGCCCAGTCGAGCAGCTCCCGGCGCCGGTCGACATCGGTCACCGACATCCCGACGACCACCCGGTCGCTCATCCGAGCCCCCGCACCCAGGCCACCGCCTCGGCGACGTCGTCGACCGTACGGACGCCGTCGGCGCCGGCCGGGCGGCGTACGACCACGACGGCCACGCCGAGCTCGGCGGCCGCGGCCATCTTCGGCCAGGTGAAGGTGCCGCCGGAGTCCTTGGTGATGAGTACGTCGGTCCCGTGCTCGCGCATCAGCGCGAGCTCACCCTCGAGGCGGTAGGGCCCGCGGCTGGTCAGCAGCGTCCACGGTTCGGGTAGGTCGATCTCGGGCCGGTCGACCACGCGGGCGAGGACCTGGTGCCCGGCGAGCGCCGGGACGAACCGGGCGAGCTCCTGGCGTCCGACCGTGATGAAGGGACGCTTCCCGAGGTCTGCGGCGAGCGTGGCGGCCTGATCGTGGGTGTCGACATACGCCCAGGACGGGTCCGCCGGCCAGCCCGGCCGCTCCAGCCGGAGCAACGGATGGCCGGTCTGCTGGCAGGCTGCGGCCGCGTTGGCAGACATCCCGCGGGCGAAGGGATGAGTGGCGTCGACGACCGCGTCGAACTGGTCGAGAGCCCCCCTCAGGCCCTCGACCCCGCCGAACCCGCCGATCCGCACCTCGCCCACCGGCAGCCGCGGCCGAGCCACCCGGCCGGCCAGCGAGGAGGTGACGTCCATGCCCTCGTCGACCAGCCGCGCCGCCAGATCCCGCGCCTCCCCGGTCCCGCCCAGGATCAGCAGCCTCATCGCCGAGCCTCGTTGCTGGCCCCGCGGGCGAGGTCGAGCAGTGCGCCGATGTCGAGGTGCTCCTCAACGAGGTCGCCGATGAGGTCCAGGCGGCGCTCGCGGGCGGCCGGGAAGGAGACGGTGGACGGCTCGCGGCCGAGCGTCGCGGCGAGGAACGCGCCGCGCAGCGCGTCGCCCTCCAGGCTGCCGTGCCACATGGTCCCGAAGACGTTGCCGGCACGCGCGCCGCCGAGGAACTCCGAGACCCCGTCGCCGCGGGTGATCCGGCCGTGGTGGATCTCGTAGCCGCTCGCCTCGACCCCGAGCGCCGACCCGGTGGGCAGGCGGAGGTTCTTGGCGGGGGTGAAGTCGGTGCGTACGTCGAGCAGGCCCAGCCCCTCGACCTCGGCGACCGAGCCCTCGACACCGTCGGGATCCGCGATCACGCCGCCGAGCATCTGGAAGCCGCCGCAGATCCCGAGGAGCGGGCGGCCGCGGCGTACGTGCTCGGTCAGCGCCACGTCGAGGCCGCGCGAGCGGAGCCAGGCCAGGTCGCTGATCGTGGACCGGGTGCCGGGCAGGACGACCAGGTCGGCATCGGCGACGTCGGCCGGTGAGGAGGCGAAGACGACGTCGAGGTCCGGCTCCAGCCCGAGCGCGTCGACGTCGGTGAAGTTGGAGATCCGGGGGAGGCGTACGACCGCGACCTTGCGGGTGGCACCTGCCGCCGAACGGCGCCCCTCGAGGTCGAGCGCGTCCTCGGAGTCGAGCCACAGCGACGGCTCCCAGGGGAGCACGCCGAAGACCGGGCGCCGGGTGAGCGACTCCAGCGAGTCGAGTCCGGGCTTGAGCAGCCCGGCGTCGCCACGGAACTTGTTGACCACAAAACCGCTGATCAGAGCCTGGTCCTCGGGCTCGAGGAGCGCCAGGGTGCCGTACATCGCCGCGAACACCCCGCCCCGGTCGATGTCGCCGACGACCACGGTCGGCAGCCCGGCATGCCGGGCCAGCCCCATGTTGACGTAGTCGCCGGCCCGCAGGTTGATCTCGGCCGGGCTCCCTGCGCCCTCGGCGACGATCACCTCGAAACGAGAGGCGAGATCGTCGTACGCCGCGTGGGCGGCGGTCGCCAGATGCCGGCGCCCCGCCTCCCAGTCGTGCGAGGAAACCTCACCGGCGGGATGCCCCATCAGCACCACGTGGCTGCGACGGTCGGAGCCGGGCTTGAGCAGCACCGGGTTCATCGACGGCTCCGGGGTGACCCGCGCCGCCAGCGCCTGCACCCACTGCGCCCGGCCGATCTCGGCGGTCGTCCCGTCGGAGGCCTGGCACACCATCGAGTTGTTGGACATGTTCTGGGCCTTGTAGGGCGCCACCTTGACGCCGCGGCGGGCGAACGCCCGGCACAGCCCGGTCGTCACGACCGACTTGCCCGCGTCCGAGGTGGTACCGGCGACCAGCAGCCCACTCATGCTTTCGGAGCCCGAAGGAGGTAGATGTCCATCACCCAGCCGGACTTCTCACGCAGCCGGGTCCGAGCCTCCTCGATCGCGGGGACGGCCTCGCCGACCGTGCCTGCGACCAGCTCCTCCTCGCGCGTGCCGAGGTTGCCACCCCACCAGATCCGCCAGTCCTCGAGCCCGGGGAGGTCGACGACCCGGTTGAGCATCACCACGAGGTTGTCGTGCCCGGCCTCGACGGCCTCGAGCACCGCGCGGCCGGTGGTGACGTAGAGCGGACGCCCGACGTCATGGAGGACGAGCCGGTGCCGGGCGGCGAGCAGCTGCACCGAGGAGATCCCGGGGATGACGTCGACCTCGACGTCGAGCTGCTCGGAGATCTGGTCGACGACCCGAATCGTGGAGTCGTAGAAGGCGGGGTCGCCCCAGACCAGGAAGCCGACGTCGCCGGGATGCTCGGCCAGCACCGCGAGATATCGCTCGACCCGGGCCCGGTGCCAGTCGGCGACGGCGGTCCGGTACTCCGCGTCGGTCCCGGTGAACTCCTCGCGCCGCTCGCGGGGTGCGTCGGCGACCTTGACCACCCGGGCGGGCTGGTCGAGATGACGGTCGAGCAGCTCCTCGCGGGCCCGCACCAGCGGGTCGGGCATGCCCTGCTTGACCGTGCCCGACTTGTCGGTGACCAGGAAGAAGTCGACCGACCGCATCGCGGCCACGGCCTCGAGCGTGACCTGGTCGGGGTCCCCGGGACCGACCCCGATGATCTTGATCCGACGCGTCACTCTTCCTCCAGGTCACCTTCGATGTCGAGATAGATCTCCTGCATCTGCGCGACGAGCTCGGGGTCGGGAGACTCCCACAGGCCGCGCTCGGCCGCCTCGTGCAGCCGCTCGACGATGCCGCGCAGCGCCCACGGGTTCGAGGATCGCATGAACTCCTGGTTGGTCTCGTCCAGGACGTACTCGCGGGCGAGCTTCTCGTACATCCAGTCCTGCACCACGCCCGCGGTCGCGTCGAAGCCGAAGAGGTAGTCGACGGTCGCGGCCAGCTCGAAGGCGCCCTTGTAGCCGTGGCGCTGCATCGCCGAGATCCAGCGCGGGTTGACCACCCGGGCCCGGAAGACGCGGTTGGTCTCCTCCTGCAGCGTGCGGGTCTTGATGGCGTCGGGGGAGGTGGAGTCGCCGACGTACGCCTTCGGCTCGCTGCCGGTCAGCGCACGGACGGTCGCGACCATGCCGCCGTGGTACTGGAAGTAGTCGTCGGAGTCGGCGATGTCGTGCTCGGCGGAGTCGACGTTCTTGGCGGCGACCTTGATCCGGCGGTAGTTGGCGCGCATGTCGTCGGCCGCCGGGGCACCGTCGAGGTCGCGGCCGTAGGCGAAGCCGCCCCACGCCGCATAGACGTCGGCGAGGTCCTGGTCGGAGCGCCAGTTGCCGGCCTCGATCACCTGCAGGATCCCGGCGCCGTACGAACCGGGCTTGGAGCCGAAGATCCGGGACGTCGCACGGCGCGGGTCGCCGTGATCGGCGAGGTCCTCGAGGGTGTGCGCGCGGACGAAGTTGTCGGTGTCCGGCTCATCGAGGTCGGCCACCATCCGGACCGCGTCGTCGAGCATCGAGACGACGTGCGGGAACGCGTCGCGGAAGAACCCGGAGATGCGTACGGTCACGTCGATCCGGGGCCTGCCCAGCTCTTCGAGCGAGATGACGTCGAGGTGCGTGATCCGGCGGGAGGCCTCGTCCCATTCGGGGCGCACCCCGAGCAGCGCGAGCACCTCGGCGACATCGTCGCCGGACGTACGCATCGCGGACGTGCCCCATACCGAGAGCCCGACCGATGTCGGGTAGTCGCCGGTCTCGTCCAGGTAGCGCTGCAGCAGCGAGTCGGCCATCGCCTGCCCCGTCTGCCACGCCAGCCGCGACGGCACCGCGCGCGGGTCGACGGTGTAGAAGTTGCGCCCGGTGGGAAGTACGTTGACGAGCCCCCGCAGCGGCGAGCCCGACGGCCCTGCGGGGACGAAGCCACCGTCCAGCGCGTGCAGGACCGCGGACAGCTCGTCGGTCGTCCCGTTCAGCCGCGGCACCACCTGCTCGGCGGCGAAGACGAGCACCTGCCGCACGGCGGGGTCGTCGTGGAGCGTCTCGGCGACCGCCGGATCCCAGCCGGCCGCGTCCATCCGCTGCACCAGATCCTTCGCCTGGGTCTCGATCTCGTCGACCGCCCGGGTGTCGGCGCCCTCCTTGAGCCCGAGCGCCGCCCGCAGCCCGGGGACGGCACCTCCGACGCCGCCCCACACCTGGGCCGCACGCAGGATCGAGAGCACCAGGTTGACCCGTGCCTCACCCTCCGGCGCGGCACCCAGGATGTGCAGGCCGTCGCGGATCTGGGCGTCCTTGATCTCGCAGAGCCAGCCGTCGATGTGGAGCATGAAGTCGTCGAAGTCGTCGTCCTCCGGCCGCTCCTCCATGCCGAGGTCGCGGTGGAGCTCGGCGGCCTTCATCAGCTGCCAGATCTCGCCGCGGATGGCGGGCAGCTTGGCCGGGTCCATGGAGGAGATCCGGTCGTACTCCTCCATCAGCCCCTCCAGCCGCGCGATGTCGCCGTAGGACTCTGCCCGCGCCATCGGCGGCACCAGATGGTCGATGATCGTGGCGTGCGCGCGGCGCTTGGCCTGGGCGCCCTCGCCGGGGTCGTTGACCAGGAACGGGTAGATCAGCGGCATGTTGCCGATGGCCGCATCCGGGCCGCAGGAGGCCGAGAGCGCGGCGTTCTTGCCGGGCAGCCACTCCATCGAGCCGTGCTTGCCGAGGTGCACGACGGCATCGGCCCGGAAGCCGTGCTCGAGCCAGCGGTAGGCGCCCAGGTAGTGGTGCGACGGCGGCAGGTCAGGGTCGTGGTAGATCGCGACCGGGTTCTCGCCGAACCCGCGCGGCGGCTGGATCAGGATGACGATGTTGCCGGCCTGGAGCGTGGCCAGGACCAGCTCGTCGTTGTCGTTGACGAAGAGCTTGCCCGGCGTCGGTCCCCAGGTCTCGACCATCTGTTCGCGCAGGTCAGCGGGGAGATCCGCGGTCCACTCGTCGTAGTCGGACTTGGAGATGCGGACGTGGGCGTCGGTGAGCTGGGCGTTGGTCAGCCACTCCTCGTCCTGGCCACCGGCGGCGATCAGGGCGTGGATCAGCGCGTCGCCGGCGGCCGTGTCGTCGAGGCCATCGATGATGCGTACGACCTCGTTGTCCTGCCCCAGGTCATAGCCCTCCTCGCGGAGCCGGCGCAGCATCCGGATCGCGGAGACCGGGGTGTCCAGGCCGACCGCGTTGCCGATCCGGGAGTGCTTGGTGGGGTAGGCGGAGAGCACCAGCGCGAGGCGCTTGTCCGGGTTGGGCGTGTGCCGCAGGCGCGCGTGGTTGACCGCGATCCGGGCGACCCGCGCGGTGCGCTCGGGGTCGGCGACGTAGTGGGGGAGACCCTGCTCGTCGAGCTCCTTGAAGGAGAACGGGGCGGTGATGATCCGCCCGTCGAACTCGGGGATCGCGATCTGGTTGGCCGAGTCGAGCGGCGTGACGCCGTCGTCGGAGGCCTCCCACTCCGCGCGCGAGCTGGTCAGGCACAGTCCCTGGAGCACCGGGATGTCGAGCGCCGCCATCCGCTCCACGTCCCAGGCCTCGTCCTCGCCGCCGGCGCTCGCCGAGGCGGGCACCGAGCCGCCGGCCGCGAGCACGGTCACGATCAGCGCGTCGAGGGTGCCGAGCGCCTCGTAGAGGTCGTCGGGGGCCGAGCGCAGCGAGCCCGCGAAGACGGGTACGCCGGTGGCCGCGCCGGTCGCGTCGATGGCGTCGGCCAGCGCGTGGGCGAACGCGGTGTTCCCGCTGGTCTCGTGGGCGCGGTAGTAGAGCACCCCGATGCGCGGCTTCCCGTCGGTTGAGCCGGGCCGCTCCGCGAAACCCCACGCCGGGACGGTCGCCGGCGGCTCGAACCCGAAACCGGTCAGCAGGACCGTGTCGGAGAGGAACGCGTGCAGCTGGGCGAGGTTCGTCGGCCCGCCCTCAGCGAGATAGCGGTGCGCCTCGGCGGCGACACCCATCGGGACGGTGGAGTGCTCCATCAGCTCGGCGCTCGGCTGCTGCTCGCCGCCGAGGACCACGACCGGGGTGCCACGCTCCTTGACCGCGCTCAGGCCGTCCCAGAGATCGGTGGGCGAGCCGAGGAGCCGGAAGACGACCAGGTCGGCATCGGCCACGACCTGATCGAGGTCGGTCGCCCGCGAGGGGTTCGCCCAGGCGTACTCGGCGCCGCTGGCACGGGCCGAGAGCAGGTCGGTGTCCGAGGTGGACAGTAGGGCGATGCGTACGCGTGCAGAGTCGGCCATGCCGAGTTCCTCCTAGGGGTTCTCGCCCCGTCGATCGGTCGGATAGCCCGCGGCCAGTGTCTGGCTGTGTCCGTGCCCAGATGCTGTACGGACGTCACAGTGGCGGAACCGCCCCGGACTCTCACCGGGTTCCTGCGCCACGAGCGTGCTCGCAGCCTACCCCGCGCGGTGCTCGAGCCAGGTCTCGCGGGTGATCTCGTACTCGACCTCTCCGTCGGCGTGCCCGGCGAGCGGTTCCTCCCAGTCCTGCTGGAAGCTGCGCACGAAGCTCATCCCGACAGAGACCATGGTCGCGCGGGAGGCCTCGTTGACCGCCATCGTCTGCGCGATCACCCGATCGATCCCGAGATCCTCGAACCCGTGGCGGAGCAGCTCGAGGGAGCCTTCCTTCGCGAACCCCTTGCGCCAGTGGCGCTGCGGTAGCCGGTAGCCGAGCTCGGCGGCATCGGTGCGCGGCGGGTTGTCGGGCGGCTCGAACATGTAGAGCCCGACCGCCTCACCGGCCGAGAACCCGATCCACTTGCCCAGCGCCTCCGTCTCCTTCGCCACCCGGATCCACTTGTGCATCCGCTCCTCAGTCTCCTCCGGCCTGAGCGCGCGGGTGAACAGATGGCGGAGCACCACCGGATCCGAGTTGAGGTCGACCAGGAACGGCAGATGCTCCTCGCTCAACGGGACCAGGTCGAGGCGCTCGGTGCGCAGACGGGCTTGCGGCATGGGCCAGACGTTAGCCAGGACGTACGTCGGTGGCACCTGGTTTCCCCGTCGCGGCCAGGTGGCGCAGGGCGCGGTGAGCGGCGTGGTAGCCGCACATGCCGTGGACGCCGGCGCCGGGCGGGGTGGCGGCGGAGCAGAGGAACATCCCGGGGATGCCGGTGTCGTAGCCGGCGAGGGTCGGCCGGACGATGAGCTGGCGAAGGGTGTTGGCGCCGGTGGAGATGTCGCCCCCGACGTAGTTGAGGTTGTACGCCGCGTAGTCGGCCGGTGTGGTGACGTGCGTCGCCACGATCTGGTCGCGGAAGCCGGGGGCGAAGCGCTCGATCTGGGCAAGCACCGCGTCGGTGGCGTCGCCCTCGTAGGCGTGCGGGACGTGTGCGTAGGCCCAGACCGGGTTGAGGTCTCCGGCGGAGCGGGACGGGTCCGCGACGTACTGCTGCCCGAGCAGCACGAAGGGACGCTCGGGCATCCGGCCTGCCGCCATCTCCCCCTCGCTGGCCGCCACGTCCGCGAACGACCCGCCGAGATGGACGGTCCCGGCGCGGCCGACCTCCGGGTCACGCCACGGGATCGGACCGCGGACCGCCAGGTCGAGCTTGTACGCCGCGGGGCCGTGCTGCCACCTCCGCATCGCCCGGCGCGGCCGTTCGGGGAGGGCGGCGCCGGCGATGTCGGCGAAGCCGCCGGGGCTGGTGTCGAACAAGGTGACGTCGGCGTCAGGGAGGTCGGCGAGGTTGCGGACGGTGGTGCCGGTGACGATGTTGCCGCCCAGCTCCTCGAGCCGCTGCGCCATGGCGAGGGTGATCGCGTGGGAGCCGCCCTCCGCGACCGGCCATCCGTAGCGATGTCCGCTGACCACGAGCATGGTGCCCACGGCGGCCGTGCCCGGCCGGTCCAGCGGCTGGAAGGCGTGCGCCGCGCACCCGGCGAAGAGCCCCTTCGCCGCCTCCTCGCGGAACGCCCGCGCGAGCACGGTGGCCGGTGGCGCGGCGCGCATCCCGAAGCCGGCCAGGCGGAACGGATGCCGGGGGAGTCGCACGATCGGACCGAGGACGTGGTCCGAGATCGCGTCCCAGCCGCGTACGACCGGGCCGAACACCTGCTGCCAGCGCTGTCCGTCGGCGCCCAGGCCGGCGGCTGTCGCCTCGATCGAGCGGTGCAGGAGCGCGGCCGCTTCGTCATCGAGCGGATGGGCGAGCTCGATCTCGGGAAAACGCCAGGTCAGTCCGTACTTGTCCAGCTCGAGGCCACGGAGGAACGGTGAGGCCAGGCCGAGCGGATGGATCGCCGAGCAGATGTCGTGGCGCAGCCCGGGCAGGGTCAGCTCGGCGGTGCGCGTGCCACCGCCGACGGTCTCCGCGGCCTCGAGGACCGTCACCCTCACGCCCTGCTGCGCCAGCACGATCGCAGCCGCCAGCCCGTTGGGCCCGGCGCCTACGACGGTCGCGGAATGTGGCTTCATGACCCCGTTCTTACCAGCGGGGACGGTCATCCGCTCAGGCTCCGTCGTTCAAGACCCGGTTGGCGACGGCGAAGGCGGTGTTCGCGGCGGGTACGCCGACGTAGATCGAGGTCTGCAGGAGCACCTCGATGATCTCCTCGCGGGTCAGCCCGTTGGTGAGCGCGGCGCGGAGGTGGAACTCGAGCTCCTCGAAGTGGCGGCCGGCGACCAGGGCGGTGAGTACGCCGATCGAACGGTCCCGGCGGGCGAGGCCGGGGCGGGTCCAGATCGTGCCCCAGGCGTAGCGCGTGATCAGGTCCTGATAGTCGCGGTTGACGTCGGTGATCGCGGCGGTGGCCCGGTCGACGTGGTCGTCACCGAGAACCTGGCGGCGTACGTTCATCCCGGCCGCGTAGGCCTGGTCCGAGGCCGTCATGTGGGAGGTGATCAGGCTGGCGACGGCGTGCGGCGCCTCGGCGGGGGCGAGGTGGCCGACGGCGTCGAGGCTGACGAGCCGCCCGTTGCGCACCCCGACGGCGATCTCCTCGAGGGAGGCCGGCGGGGTCGGGGCGTCGTCGACACCCGCGATCGCCAGGACCGGGGCGGCGATCTCGGCGAGCCGGCCGCGGACGTCGTACGCCGCCAGCGCATCGCAGACCAGCGCATAGCTCTCCGCGTCGGCGTCGCGCAGCGAGTGGAGCAGGGCGCCGCCCCGGGCGGGCTCGCGCTCGAGGAAGCCGGGGGCGAACCAGCGCTGGGTGGAACCGGCGATCTGTGAGGCGGTGCCGGCGGCGCGTACGGTCTTCGCGCGGTCGTTCCAGCCATCGGGCTCGCCGATCTTGGCGCCGGTGTTGGTGAGCACCGCGGCGCTCACCCGGGTGGGTGCATCGAGCAGGAGTTGGAGGCCGACGGCCCCGCCGACCGAGTCGCCGGCGTAGGCGAAGGTGCCGTGGCGCTCGCCGCGGTCGGTGAGGACCCGGTCGACGCAGGCGAGCACGCCCGCGGCGAGGTCGGCCATGGAGAAGGCGTCGGTGGTGGGGGTGCCGTGGCCGTGGCCCGGGAGCTCCCAGCCGATGACGTGGAAGCTGTCCGCGAGCAGCTCGGCGGTGGCGGCCCAGAGCGTGGTCACCGAGGTGCCGAGGGACGGGCCGACCACCAGGATCGGCTTGCTCGGGTCTCCGGCCAGCTCGACGGGGGTGATCCTCGGGGTCATCACAGGTCCTTCCAGATCTCGTGGGCGCGGGCGACCGCGGAGTCGATGAGGGCGCCGGTGGCGCCGAGATAGTCGTCGAGACTGGTCGCGGCGCTGGTCCCGGTGAGTACGTCGCCTCCCACGAACCCGGTCAGCGATCGCTGCTCGGCCAGCAGGTCCGCACCGGCGGCTTCGGCGGTGGCGCGCATCCGGGCCGCGTCGACGCGGAGCCCGGCGAGAAGCTCGGTGGTCTGCGAGGCGGCGACGGCGCTGCGGCGGGCGAGTGTCTGCAGGGTCTCCCACTCGACGTGCCAGGCGCCGTCGGGGCGCTCGTCGACGTACGTCGCCGCGGCGGTGTGGAGCGTCGAGGCCAGCGGGGGAGCGGCGAGCGCATGGCGGCGGATGAGGACCGAGAGCACCGGGTTGGACTTGTGCGGCATGGTCGAGGAACCGCCGCGCCCCTCACCGGCCGGCTCGGCGAGCTCGCCGATCTCCGGGCGGGTCAGCAGGGTGACGTCGGTGGCGATCCGGCCCCAGGTGTCGGCCGCGCTGACCAGCGCGTCGGCGGCCGCCGTCAGCGTGGCGCGGTTGGTGTGCCAGGGGGTTCGCGGGGTCAGCCCGAGCGTGGTCGCCGCGGTCTCGGCCGCCTCCTGGGCGGCGGCCACGGGATCGCCGAGACCGCGGAGCCGGGCCAGGCCGACGACCGCCGCCAGAGTGCCGGCCGCGCCACCGATCTGGGCAGGCAGTGACGTGCGCGTCCGGCGGAGAGCCTCAGCGGCATCGCTCAGCCCGGAGAGCCAGGTCGCGGCCTTGAGCCCGAAGGTGATCGGCACCGCGTGCTGGGTCAGGGTGCGGCCGGACATCACCGTGGCGCGATGATCTTGGGCGAGACCGACCAGCGAAACGGCCTGCGCGGCGAGGTCGTCCTCGACCCGGTCGAGCACGTCGGCGAGACAGAGCACGAGCGAGGTGTCGACCACGTCCTGGCTGGTCAGGCCCTTGTGGAGCCAGCGGGCGGCCTCACCGTCGAGCCGGCCACGCAGCAGCTTCACCAGCCCGATGACAGGGTTGCCCCCGGCCTCAGCGCCCTCGGCGAGCGCTGGGACGTCGTCCGCGGAGGCCAGGCCGGCCAGCGGCGTACGCGCTTCCTCCGGGGCGATCCCGGAGGAAGCGATCGCGGCCAGCCAGGCCTCCTCGACCCGCACCATCGCGGCGAGGTAGGCGGCCTCGGAGAAGAGATCCCCGGCGCGCTCCTCGCCTGGCCACAGCAGTGACATTCGGCTCCTCAGCGGTAGGTGAGAAAGGTGGTCTCGCGGTCGCCCTGGAGGTGGATGTCGAATCGCAAACCGGTTGCGTCCGCGGTTGCCACCAGCGTCGCACGCTCGTCCTCGGCCAGCGACACCAGCAGGGGGTCGCCGGCGTTGGCGTGGTGCTCGGGCAGGTAGATCCGGGTGTGCAGCTTGTCGAGCAGACCGCGGGCGAACACGGTCAGTGCGATGAACGGCGCCGAGCCCTCCGCGGACGCACCCGGGAGCACCGTCGAGAACGTGTAGTGGCCGTTCGGGTCGGTGTCGGCGCGGCCCCAGCCGGTGAAGGTCCAGCCGTCGCGGTGCAGCGACCCCTCGGCCTGCGGGACGTTGCCATCGGCGTCGGCCTGCCAGATCTCGAGGAGCGCGTCGGGGATCGGGTTGCCGGCGCCGTCGTAGACCCAGCCGTGCAGCCGGATCGAGCCGGGGCTGCCGGGCGGGACCAGGTCGGCGTCGCCCTCGTAGGGGAGCGCGTAGCCGAAGAAGGGGCCGATCGTCTGGCCTGGAGTGGGAAGTGGGGTGCTCACAGGTCGCCCTCCTCGGGCTCGGTCCAGGTGCGGCTCGGGCCGGTCAGGACGATGTCCCAGTTGTAGCCCATCGAGTACTCGGGGGTGGAGAGGTCGTGGTCGTACGTCGCCACCAGGGCATCACGAGCCTTCTGGTCCGTGATCGACTGGTAGATCGGGTCGAGCGCGAAGAGCGGGTCGCTGGGGAAGTACATCTGCGTGATCAGCCGCTGCGTGAACGCGCGGCCGAAGAGCGAGAAGTGGATGTGCGCCGGCCGCCAGGCGTTGATGTGGTTGCCCCACGGGTAGGGGCCGGGCTTGACCGTCTGGAACCGGTAGCGCCCCTCGGAGTCGGTGATGCAGCGGCCGACGCCGGTGAAGTTGGGGTCGAGCGGCGCCGGGTGCTGCTCGCGCTTGTGGATGTAACGGCCCGCGGAGTTGGCCTGCCAGATCTCGACGAGCTGGTTGCGCACGGGACGTCCCTCGCCGTCGGTCACCCGGCCGCTGACCGTGATCCGCTCGCCGATCGGCTCGTTGCTGCCGGCGATGGTCAGGTCGGCCTCGAGCGGGTCCACGTCGGAGTTCCCGAAGCACGGGGCCCACAGCTCGATGGTCTCGGGGTCGGCATGGCGCGGGTCCTTGGTGGGGTGGCGCAGGATGCTGGACCGGTAGGGCGGGTAGTTCAGCAGCGGCTGACGTACGTTCTGGCCCGCGGAGTCGGCCTCGATCTTCTCGATCTCGGCCGAGCGGTCGGCTTGAGTCTCGGTGGTCGCTGTCACGCCCCGAACGCTAGGTGCCGAAGGCGTACGATGAAAGCGCGGACTTCCGCTGAGCGAAAGGGGTGGGTGAGATGGCAGGAGGCAGCGGAGGCCGTACGGTCGCCTCGCGCGTCCTAGGTCTCATCGGCGCTTTCGACGCCGGTCATCGCCGGCTTACGTTGAGCGAGCTCGCGGCCCGCGCGGACCTCTCCCTCCCGACCGCCCACCGGCTGGTCGCCGAGCTGGTCGAGTGGGGTGCTCTGGTGCGCGACGAGGACGGGACGTACGCCGTCGGCCGCCGG
Organism: Nocardioides sp. YIM B13467; assembly: GCF_042788075.1. Lineage (NCBI taxonomy): Bacteria > Bacillati > Actinomycetota > Actinomycetes > Propionibacteriales > Nocardioidaceae > Nocardioides > Nocardioides sp. YIM B13467. The sequence goes on along the minus strand of NZ_JBHZPJ010000046.1, from coordinate 1,704,780 downwards.
CTCTGGGATGCCGGCCTGCTCGCGCCGGTGGCCACCGACCTGCGCTCGGTCGCGGCCCCGTTCCTCCACGACCTCTACGGCGCGACGCTGGAGACGGTCCATCTGGCTGTTCGCGAGGACGACCACGTGCTCTATCTCGAGACGCTCCGCGGCACCCGCAACGTACCCATCGTCTCCTCGGTCGGCTCGCGCCTGCCGATGTACTCCACCGGTGTCGGCAAGGTGCTCCTGGCCCACGCGCCCGAGGACGTACGCAACCGGGTGCTGGGCGGCCCGCTCAAGCCGTTCACCCGCCACACCATCACCACCCCCGGCCTGCTGCGGCGCCAGCTCGACCGGGTGATCACCGAGGGCTACGCGACCACCGCCGAGGAGATGACCCTCGGCGCCTGCTCGGTCGCGGTCCCGATCACCACCGGCTCCGGGGTCGTCGGCGCCCTCGGCATCGTCGTCTCCGACCTCCGCCGCAACCGCCTCCGCCTCGTCTCCGCGCTCAAGGTCGCGGCCCAGGGCGTCTCCCGCGCGCTTCCGTGAGGTGGGGTATCTTCCCGAGGTGACGATCCGGACCCCAGACGACAACGTACGCAACCAGGCAGCCGAGCGGCTGGGCGCACTGGCGACGCCGCCGGGTGCCCTGGGCCGCCTGGGAGAGCTGGCGGTCTGGGTGGCCGCATGCCAGGGCGAGGTGCCGCCGCGACCGATCGAGAACGTACGACTGGTGATCTTCGCCGGTGACCACGGCGTCGCCCATCACGGGGTCTCGGCGTTCCCGCCGGCGATCACGGGCGCGATGGTGCGTACGTTCCTGGGTGGCCGGGCGGGAGTCAGCGCGCTCGCGAAGGCGCACGGCGTCCAGGTCCGGGTGCTCGACCTCGGCGTCGACGAGTCGTTCGAGGACCTCGACGCGACGACCCGGGAGGCGCTGACTCAGCACAAGATCCGGCGAGGGAGCGGCGCGATCCACCTCGAGGACGCGCTGAGCGCCGAGGAGACCCGGGTCGCGCTGGAGGCCGGTGCCGCGGTGGCCCGCGAGGAGATCGCCGCCGGTGCGCAGCTGCTGATCAGCGGCGACATGGGCATCGGCAACACCACGCCCGCGGCGGCGATGGTGGCCGCCGGGCTCGGCCTGCCCGCAAGCGAGGTCACCGGTCGTGGGACCGGCATCGGCGACGAGGCGCTCCGGACCAAGACAGAGGTCATCACCGCGGCCCTCGACCGTGCCGGTGAGCGCGCCGGCGACCCGGTCGAGACCCTCGCCGCGCTCGGCAGCGCCGACCTGGCAGCGACGACCGGCTACCTCCTCGAGGCCGCCCGCAGCGGCACCCCGGTCCTTCTCGACGGCCTGATGAGCGTCGCCTGTGCCCTCACCGCCGACCGGATCGAGCCGGGGGCGGCCGCTTGGTTCGCCGCCGGCCACCGCTCCACCGAGCCCGCCCAGTCGATGGCCCTGGAGAAGCTCGGCCTCGAGCCGCTGCTCGACCTCGACCTGCGGCTCGGTGAAGGCTCCGGAGCCGTCGCCGCGGTGCCGGTCGTCCGCAGTGCCGTCGCCCTGCTGCGCGACGTCGCCCTGCTCTCCGAGCTCGCTCCTGGAGACCCTGCCTGATGCTCGTGCGGGACGCCTGGCGTCTCGCGGTCGGCACGCTGACCGCGATGCCCGTGCCTCCTCCCGAGCATGTCGATCGCCGTCGCGCCGCGCTGGCGATGGTGGTCGCGCCGCTGGCGGCGTTGCCGCTCGCGCTGGGGGCCGCCGCTATCGCACTCCTGGGGCAGCTCGCCGGGCTACCGCACCTGGTCACCGCCCTGCTCGCGATCGGCGTCGTGGTCGCCGGCAACCGGGCGCTCCACCTCGACGGTCTCGCCGACACGGTCGATGGCATGGCGGCGTCCTATGACCGCGAGCGCTCGCTGGCGGTCATGAAGACCGGCACCTCCGGCCCTGCTGGCGTCACCGCGATCGTCCTCGTCCTCGGTCTCCAGGTGGCGGGGCTCGCCTCCGTGCTGGGAGGTGAAGGCGGCGTACATCTGGCTCTTCTCGCTCTCGTCGCGGTCTGCGCGTCACGCGCGGCGCTGTCCCTGTGCTGCGTACGTGGCGTGCGGCCCGCCCGCCAGGACGGCCTGGGGCGCACGTTCACCCAGACTGTCTCGCCGCTCCTCGTCGCCGTTGTCTGGGGGGCGGCGGGTGCAGCGCTGGCCGCGGCCGCGTGGTGGGCCGGCATCGGCTGGTGGCGGGGCGCATCGGCCGCCGTGCTCGCGGCCCTGGTCGTCGCGCTGATCCTGGTCCGAGCCGTCAAGCGGTTCGGGGGAGTGACCGGCGATGTCTTCGGTGCGGCCGTCGAGGCGGCGTTGGCGACCATCCTGGTCACCCTGAGCACCGGCTAGAGCTTCAGGACCCGTCCGGCGATGACGAGATGCACCTCGTCGCAGGCCGCGGCCAGCCGCTGGTTGACCAGCCCGAGCAGGTCGCGGAAGAGGCGGCCCGAGCGATGGGCCGGCACGACCCCGAGCCCGACCTCGTTGGTCACCAGCACCACATCGCCGCCCTGCTGCTCCAGCACCGCGGCCGCGTCCTCAACGAGCGCCGAGACCGCCGCGGCCGCCTCCTCCGACGTGGCCTCCCACAGTTGGCGGGAATCCATGACGGCCGTGAGCCAGGTGCCCAAGCAGTCCACCATCACTGCGTCGCCGTTGGTCAGCCCCTCGGCCAGGGCCCCCGCGAGATCCCGGGACTCGACCGTACGCCACCCCTCCAGCCGCCGAGCCCGATGCGAGGCCAGCCGCGCAGCCCAGTCAGGATCCGGCTCCTCCTCGACCGTCGGCCCCGGCGCGACGTACGCCACCGAAGGCGCGGCCACGAGCAGCGACTCAGCATGCCGCGACTTCCCCGACCGCACCCCGCCCGTCACCAAGATTCTCACCGGCACAGCCTAAGCGGGCGCATGCGTCCTCGGCGGCGGGGTGTGGCGCGGAGTTCCTTGGGTTGGGTACGGGCTTGGGGTCTTGGGTTGATGTGTCCCGACGGGCGAAGGGTCTCCGTGGTGCCTACGCCAGTTGACGACACCTTGTGAACGCTTCACAAGCAGGGTCAAACGGCGTGGGTGGCGCTGGCCAGCCCGGGATCAGGCGGTTCGGGTATGCCGGGTGAACCGGATCCGACCGTCGGGGAGTCGCTCGTATCCGTAGTCGGGGTCGTGGATCCGACGATGGTCACTGGAGCAGAGCAGGACCATGTTGGCCAGGTCGGTTCGGCCGCCTTCGGACCAGGGTTTCAGGTGATGAGCCTCGGTCCACGTCGCGGGCGCATCACAGTCCTCGGCCTGGCAACACCGATCTCGTAACCGCAAGGCTCGATGCTGGACCGGATACGCCAACCGTGCGGTCCTGCCGAGGTCGAGGATCTCGGAGCCGGTGCCCAGCACGACGGGGACGAGGTCGGCGTTGCAGGCCATCCGGCGGGCCTCGGCGGCGGTGATCTGCTCGCCATCGAACCCCAGCGCCGCGGTGCCGAGGTCCTTGCGGACATCGTTCACGCTCATCGTGATGAACACCGTGGTGCCGTGGCCACCGTGGCGGGGCAGTTGGTCGACGTCGTAGGTCTCGACCACCCGGGCGAAGGCTTGACCCAGCAGCCGGTCATAGGGGGCTTTGCGGCCCTTGTTCTCGGCCGAGAGCTTCCTCGGCTGGGCCAGCGAGTCCAGCAGGGTCCGGAGCCGCATCCCGACGGCGCGGGAGACGCGGGCGTGGATGTCGATGGTGCCGTCGCCGTTGTCGCGGGACGAGTAGAAGGTGCGCCGCTGGGCGTGCTCTTCCTCCCGCTGCAAAGCCTTGGCCTCGGCAGTCTCGAACCGCTCCGGGTCGATCTCGGCCAGGATCCGGCGCCCGACGATCTTCAACTCGTTCGCGGTCAGGCGGGTGGCGTAGTCGACCAGGATCTTCTCGGCGAGGATCAGGTCTTCAGCGCTGGCCGCGGGGTCGTTCTCGATGGCATCGAGGGCCTGGGTGATCACCCGGGCCTTGTCCTGGGACACGACACCTTCAGCCAGGCCATCAGCAACGAGGTCGTACTTGCTCACCGCAGCCGCGAGTTTCACCTGTGCACGCCCGACCACCTTGTCGACCAGGAGCTCGGTCCGCATCCACCCCGAGGCGTCCTTTGCCCCAGTCTCTTCGGCGATGTCGCCGGCAGATGCGAGCACCCGCAGCTTCAACGCGGCCTGTTGGGCCTGGAGTCTCTCCAAGCGTTCCATGAGGTCCTTCTTCTGTCCGGTCCGCCAGTAGGCGGGATCGGTGGCCAACAGGTCTTGGAGGGCGGTCTCGATGGCCTTCAAGGCAGCGTCGATCAGGTCGCCGGGGTTGGTGCCCCACGGGTCGATCTCGCGTCCGAGACTCATCGCCATCCCTCCCCTCAAAGAGGTGTTGTGATGGCTCTGACTCTACGCCTCTAACTCTTCTGCGGCCACCTATTTACGCAGTTCAACTGCCATTTTCGCGGTGAGCGAACGACCTCAAACCTGTGGATGGTAAGTGGCCCGGAGGGCCACCCTTCCGCCCCAGCAACCTCACCTTTCCCAGGCAAGATTCCGCTGCGCCACACCCGGGCCGCCGCCCCGATAGCCAGCCAAGTCTTTTCTCGATCTGGTCCGGAGTCCAGGACCGCGAAGCGGCCGGCGAAGCCGGCGCCCGAAGGGCGTCATCTCGACAAGCTCGATACATCGCCTTGACGCCGGACCAGATCGAGAAGACCCTCCCAAAACGGGTCGGCGGCCCTCCCCAACCCCGAAGAGCAGTCCAAGGCAAGCGGCCAAAACAGCCCGGCCACCCCAGAACCCTTAACCTGCGCCCATGACCCCAGAGCGCATAGCGCTGATCTCGGACGTACACGGCAACCTCACCGCGCTAGAAGCCGTCCTCGCAGACATCGACGCGAGAGGAATCACCCGGATCTTCAACCTGGGCGACTACGTCGGCAAGGGCCCGCGAGGTCGAGAGGTAGCAGAGATCTGCCGAGAGCGGTGCGAGGTCAACATCCTCGGCAACTGGGAGGACTTCCTCCTCGCCCCCGAGCCCGACTTCGGCCGCGAGTCGGTGGGGCTGATGTGGTGGCGGCTGCAGGCATGGGAGCAGGCGGAGTGGCTGCGTACGCTCCCGTTTTCCTACGACTTCACGATGAGCGGCCGCAGGATCAGGCTCTTCCATGCCTCCGAGGAGACGGTCCACCGCCGGGTCAGGTTCGACCATGACGAGCGGGAGTTCCTGGGCCTGTTCCGGAACACCGAGGCGACCGGCTTCGACGTCCCGGAGCCGGACATGGTCGGGTACGCCGACACCCATGATCCCTACTACGAGACCGACCGGGACAGGCGCACCGTCTTCAACACAGGCAGCGTCGGCAACTGCATGAGCGACCCGACCCCGGTCTACGTCATCCTGGAGGGCGTGATGGACAGCGACCAGGAGGCGCCGTTCGGCATCCAGTGGGTCCGGGTTCCCTACGACGCGGAGGCCGAGCTCGCGTACGCCGCCAGTGTCGGCATGCCCGAGCTCGACGAGTACACCTACGAGCTGCGTACCGGCTTCTACCGCGGCAACCTCAGGAACGACGAACAGCCGACCTACCACCGGAAGGGGTAGATCGGCCCATCGCCGCACTTGCGGTGCTTGTTGTGGCCGGGATCAACTGATCTTGCGTCGGTAGACAGCCATGGCGGCGGCGTACGAGACGACCAGGATGCCCACGCACCAGGCCAGCGCGACCCAGATGTCGTCACCGACCGGCTGCCCCGCGAAGAGCGCCTGGATGGTGTTGACGATCGAGGTGACCGGCTGGTTCTCGGCGAAAGCGCGCACCGGCCCGGGCATCGTCTCCGTCGGCGCGAACGCCGAGCTGATGAACGGCAGGAAGATCAGCGGGTAGGAGAACCCGGTGGCCCCCTCCATGGTCTGGGCCGCCAGGCCGGGGATGACCGCGAGCCAGGTCAGCGCCAGGGTGAGCAGCGCCAGGATCCCGGCGACCGCGAGCCAGGCGCCCAGGTCCGCAGAGGTGCGGAACCCCATCACGAACGCGACGCCCAGGATGATCACCATGGTCAGCATGTTGGCCACCATCGAGGTCCCGACGTGCGCCCAGAGCACCGCCGAGCGGGCGATCGGCATCGACTGGAACCGCTCGAAGATCCCGCTCTTCATGTCGGTGAAGAGCCGAAGTGCGGTGTACGCGATGCCCGAGGCGATCGCCATGACCATGATCCCGGGGAGCACATAGTTGACGTAGTTGTCGGTGCCGGTCCGGATCGCGCCGCCCAACACGTAGACGAAGAGCAGCATCATCGCGATCGGGGTGAGCGCGGTGGTGATGATCGTGTCCGGGCTGCGGGTGATGTGCCGCAGCGAGCGCCCCAGCAGGGTGCCGGCATCGGCGAAAGCGTGCTTGGTCATGACTGTGCTCCTCGGTTGGTAGAGCCGGTGAGTGAAAGAAAGATCTCTTCGAGCGACGGCTGCTTCTCGACGTACTCGACCTTCGCCGGCGGCAGCATCGCCTTGAGCTCGGCGAGGGTGCCGTTGGCGATGATCGTCCCGCCGTGCAGGATCGCGATCCGGTCGGCGAGTTGCTCGGCCTCCTCCAGATACTGCGTGGTGAGCAGGACGGTCGTGCCCTGCGCGGTCAGCTCGCGAACGACCCGCCACACCTCCAGACGCGCCTCTGGATCCAGCCCGGTGGTCGGCTCGTCCAGAAAGATCACCGACGGCGAGCCGATCAGCGACATGGCGATGTCCAGCCGCCGCCGCATGCCACCGGAGTACGTCGCGACCTTCCGGGCGCCCGCCTCGACCAGGTCGAAGCGCTTCAGCAGCCCGTCGGCCACGTCGCCGGGGGAGGGGAGGTGGCGCAGCTTCGCGACCAGGATCAGGTTCTCCCGCCCGGTCAGGATCTCGTCGACCGCCGCGAACTGGCCGGTCAGCGAGATCGCCTCCCGTACCCGCTGCGCCTCGTCGACGACCGATGCACCCTCGACCAGCGCCGCGCCGGCATCAGGTTTCAGGAGCGTCGAGAGGATGCGTACGGCCGTCGTCTTTCCGGCTCCGTTGGACCCGAGCAGCGCGAAGATCGTGCCCCGCGCCACCTCGAAGTCGACGCCCCGCAGTACCTGGTTGTCCTTGTAGGACTTCTCCAATCCCCGTACGGAGATGGCAGCTGTCGCGCTCATGACTCGTCCTCCTTGGTGATGTCTTCGATGGCCTCGTTGAGCCGGGCGCGCTCCTTCTTGATCCAGGCGCCCTCGGAGTAGTTCCTGGCGAACTCCTCGGCGAACTCCACCGGGTTGTCGCCGACGATCGCGCTGACCGGGGTGCCGTCGGCGGCGGCCTGCTCGAAGAGCTCGAGGAGGTCCTCGGCCATCGCCGTCACGATCGCGCCGTCGGCGATGCCGGCGGAGTACATCAGGTAGCGCTCGACCGCGTCGTGCGCCTTGCGGTGGTTCTCGGGAAGCTGCTGCTTGCGAGCTTTGAGCTGCCGCCAGCGCTTCTTCAGCTCGAGCTCGCCGACGACGGCCTCGAACATCGATCGGATAGACATGCCTTACTTCCCTTCCGTACGAAGGTTCTCGAGCCGTTCGGCCAGGAACCCCCAGGTGGTCCAGAACTCTTCGAGGTACTTCTCGCCATCTGTGTTGAGCGAGTAGACCTTGCGCGGCGGCCCCTTCTCGGACGGCCGCTTCTCGACGTCCACCAGTCCGTTCTTCTCGATCCGGACCAGCAGCGCGTAGACCGTGCCCTCGGCGATCTCGGTGAACCCCTGGCTCCGCAGCCAGGTCGTGATCTCGTATCCGTACGCCGGGTTGCCGGTCAGGAACGCCAACACGATCCCCTCCAGCGTCCCTTTGAGCATCTCGGTCATCTGCTTGCCCATCGGGCACCTCCTTCCACTACTCAGTGTTGCTGACTACCGGTACATAGTAGCGCTGAGTAGTGGCGCTGGGTCAAGTCCTAATCGCAAGCAGAAATGCCAGCGGCGCTGGTACGACGGTCGTGGCCGTCGCACCAGCGCCGCTGGCTCATGTCCCCGATGGACTCAGTTCTTGCTGTCCACCTCGGCAACTCGATCGAGCGCCGTGGCAAGCAGGTCCGCCACCTCGACGGATGCCTCGCCACTCCCGCTGTGTGTCACTCCGACTCCGACGAGACGTCCGTCTTCCGTCTCCGCGAAGGCCATGCTGCCCACTTCGACAGGGTTTGACGACGTGCTCGTGAACTCGAATCCCACTGCCCCGTCGGGGAGCCCGCTGACCGGCTCTGAGGTCGCCTCGCCGTAATCGCCCTTCTCGGCACCTGCCGAGCACTCGTCGACAGCCTCCTCGATGGCTGTGAGCATCGACCCGGCATCGGGGTAGTTCCCGCCGCCGGGAACGAACACCGTGGCGCCGACGACATCCCCGTTCTCGAGCGCGTACTGGTCGCCGGTGGTCCCGTCTGCGGCGTTCGACAACTTCGCTGTCTCCAGATACGCAAGCGCATCACACCAGCCAGTCCCAGGCGCCCCCATATCTCCATCAGTGGTCTCCTCGACCTGAGGAAGCGCGTCGGTGTCCAGTAGCGTCCTGTCGCCGCCGCAGGCGGACATCAGGAACGGTGTTGCACACAGCGCGGCAGCCAGGCGGAACCTACTCCTCCTGAGGATGCGGGGACTCATTTAGTCCGCTGAGACGTCGGGAGCGCGGTCGGCCGCGAGCTCGAGCAGGCGCTCGATGGAGACCGGCGAGCTGTCTCCTGTGGTGTATTCCGTTCCTGCGACTAGCAGCCGATCGTCACTTGTGACTGCGTACGCGTACTCACTGGTGGAGTTGTTCTCCGTGCCGCGGAAGCCGGCGGCATCCAAAGGCAGGTCGCTGAGTTCTTCAACCTTGCGGGACGGATCGCCGGCGATTTCCTTGATGCACTCCTCGACGTTTCCGGGGACGTCGGCGACGACTTCGGTCGCTGACGGAGGTGTCGCGGTCGGCGAGAACACTACGGCGAAGACGGAGCCGCCATCTTCGATCCCGACGGTGGTTCCGGTCACCTTCCCGGACGCTGCGAGGTTGAGGTCCTGGTTGAACTCGCGAAGGGCGCGGCACGGCGGCATCCCGACGATTCCACCGCCGGCGTCGTGCGCTTCACCTTTGGCCGACTCGAAGTCGTCCGGCTCGATCAGTGTGGTCGGCGACTCTTCGCCGCACGAGGTCAGCGCAACAGCGCCGAATGCCATGACAGTGAGAGCGCAGATCAGCCGGTGGAGCCTTCCACGATCAGATTCTGAAGCTCGACGATTACTCATAGAACTCACGGAAGGCCGCGCCGTATGCGTTCTCGTAATCAATGCTTCCCATCCCATACTCGTTGAGGTACCTGTTGGAGGCGAGGTTCGCGAGGTCGCCGAGCTCCTCGTCGCTGAGCTTCGAGAGGTCGACAGGCTGTCCCTCGGGAAAGAAGCGTTCGCGGTGTTCCGGGGTGAGTTCGACGACGCCGCTCTTCACCAGTGCATCCAGGGCGTTCACCTTCGACTCGTTCAGGGACGCCGCCGCCCGATCGTTGGCGTGCTCGGTAGCGGCCTCTTCGAAGTTGGCGAAGTGCCCGTCGGCCTTGTCAGTGGCAAGGTCGATCGCCTGTCCGACACCGAACTCGACCACCGTCCCAACGGCCCCCGTCCCGGGCAGCGGAACCATCCCAGCGACATCGCCGACGAGGCTGGTGAACGTCTGTATCTGCTTGTCGGTGTTCGCAGCGCCCTCGATCTCGACGCTCCCGATCGCGTGCTCTACCGCGCCGTTCAGGTAGGCGGAGTGCTTCATGACATCGCTGAGCACGTTGCCTTCGCGGTAGTCGTCCGGGTTCTGCTGAAGCTGGTACGCAGCGTTGTTGATCTGGGACTGCTGGTAGGTGCCCACGCCTTCGGCGAGATTGACGAGCCCTTCCTGGCTGCTCGCTCCGACCTTGAGCAAGGACTCGATGTCGTTCGCGAAGAACCTCGGGCTGTTGGCGATGTCGCCGAGGGCGACAGGGGTCGACGTGTAGACACCGGCTTCCCCATCTTCTCCTCGCGCGTGCAGCGCGTCGTCGACCGAGTGCATGTAGTTCTTGAGGATCTCGGAGACGTATGGTGATGCAGGCTTTGCGTCCTCAGCGTTGAACCCCTCGCTGTTCGCGACGTAGTCCACGAACCGGGAGGCGATCATCGCCGTGCCTTCAGGGTGCTGCTTGACTAGGTCAGGATCGGTGCTGATGCCGGCAGCGGCCTGCGAGATGCCCGCGTAGCCGTCTGCCTGCCAGGTCCTGTCGTTGAAGTAGAACTTCTGACGCTCCTCATCCTCGGTGAAGAACTCGTAACCCTGCTCCGGGTGAGCGCCGAGGTTCCCCATGATCGCGCCCATCGGGTCGGCGCCGTAGCCGTTCTCGCCGGCGCCCAACGGGCCATGGCCGGTGTGGTGATACCAAGTCTTGGCGTCGAGCGGACCATCAGCCCGTTCGAAGCGGTCGAGTTCCTCGGCAGCCCCGAGCACGAGGTCGCCGTTGAGGTCGTGGTCTTTCATCAGGTAGGCCAGAACCGACGCCCCGCCTGTGCCGCCCCAGTTCGGGTAGCGATCCCGGAGGGCATCCTGCTCGTCGTCGGAGAGGTAGACCCCTGAGGGGCCGGCGTACTTCACGATGTCGTGGCCGAACTTCTCGGCCGGGAAACCGGGGTCGTTCGAGGCCGATGCGAGACCACTTCGGAGGTTGGATGCGAGTGTGTTGAGGGAGCCGGAATCCGGCGACTGCATCCGCAGGTATTCCTCGATCCGCGCCATGCTGGCGACGGTGCCGTCCGCCCCGAGGTCTTTGTAGAGCCCGGCGGCGACGGTCGAGTCGTCGGTGTAGGCGCTCAGCATGGAGTTGAGACGGTCGGCCTCTTCCTTGCTGAGCTTGTAGTCGTCGTCGTTGAGCGTGCTGTCGAGGCGGTCGCTGATCTCCTTGCCGAGCCGTGTCTGAGCATCCGGCGGGAGGGCGTCGATATAGCCGTCGTACTTGCCCGGATCGCTGAGCATCTTGTTGATGAGCTCGTCCTCGGGCAGGTTGCGCAGCTCGGGCGGGAGGCTGGCCTGCTCGATCGTGCCATCGCCACCGTCGTAGTCGCCCTTGGTCGCGTGATTGAGGACAGCCGTCAGGTCGGCGTCAGCGGACGCGGCATCGGTCAGCGCATCCTGGATGCTCTGGGCGAGCTGCTGCATGGTGCCCTTGTCCTTGTCCGGGTCTTTCTCGTCCGGGCTCGGATCGGTGACCTGTACGCCGCCGGAGAAGCTGACCTTCCAGCCGCGGCCGGTCGCGTCGTCATAAGCGTGCTTGGCGTTGTCCTTGGCCTTCTTGATGGAGGCGGCGGCCTCGTCGAGGGCGTTGATGACCTGGGACAGCGGAGCCGCCATGTCGTTGAGGTCGGCGATCAGCCGGCGATGACGGTTCTCAGCACGGGTGGCCGCCTCGCCGACCCAGGTGTCGGGGACCTTGCCGGCGTCCATCTCGTCCTGTTGGTCCTGGAAGCTCTTGCGGGCGGTGTTGAGCTGGTCCGCGGCGGTGTCGAGCTCTTCGGGCTTCCAGCTCTGCAGCTGCTCGTAGGTGACGGCCATCAGTCTCTTCCGATCATTGCTTCGCGGTAGCGCGCCTGCTGCGCCGTGATGGTGTCGGCCTCCACGATCGCGTCGGCGTCGGCGACGGTGGTCGTCTTGTGATCGCGGGCGTCCTTGACCCACTTGTCCTTGTCGCTCTTCCACTCGGTCTTGAGGCCGTTGGCGGCGCCCGCTGACGTGCTTCCCGGCAGTGCGGAGGCGACCTTGCCCATCGGGCCTTCGAGATCGAGGCCGGCGACGGCATCGGCCGCGGTCCCGATGGAGTTGGCCGCGGTCTTCACCTGCGGCGCCACGATTTCGACGTTCACGAGAGGGTCCCCCAAGACGTACGGAGCGATTGGTAACTCTCTCCTACCCCAAATTCCAGGTTTCAAACACAAATCGCCGAGAAATCTTGTATCGAGCAGCTCCCGCATCTCGACGCGCTCGGCCGCGCGGATCTGCCCGTCGGTGCCGGGCCTTTGGGATAGCGTCTCGGGCCATACGAGGCCGTCCAGCACCGGCGGGACGGGCGTGATCCAACATGACGGAAAAGGGCGCGATGTCACAACCGAACGAGACGGCAGCGGCGGGACCGGCTTGGGCTACGACGAACACGCCCGCACCTGCTGGCGGTACACGAAGCGGCGGATGGCTCGGGCTCACCGGGCTGGGGCTCGGCGCGGGGATGCTGGTGATCGGCGCCCTGGTGCGGGTGATCGTCGGGATCCCGGATGTTGCTCAGGACTACTACAACGCCCTCTACAGCATGGAGGATCGCCCGATCATCTGGCTGATCCTCGGGCTGCTCATCATCGCCTCGATCATCCCGATCGCCGCCGCGGTGGTGCTCGGGCATCTCGGACTGAGCCGAGCGAAGGCAGCGGGCACGAGCGCCGCGGCCGCAGGGATCGCGCTCGGGGTCGGCTACACGCTGGTGGTCTTCTGGGTCGTACGGCTCATCAACGCGGTCACGAACACCGCCGAGTTCAATGGCGGATTCAGGATGTTCATCGAGTACATCGGGCTCTGGGCCTGAGGTGTCCGTTCAGTCTCGGGAGGCGCGGCCGCTGACGTTGGTGATCGGGTCGGTGCTGGCACTGCTGTACGCGGTCGGCTCGCTGATCATCTGTCTGTGGATCATCGGCATGGTGTTCGAGGACGAGGGAACCCGGCTGAGCAGCGGTGAGCAGTCGGGGCTGGTCGTCGCCGGCATGGGCGTCGCGGTCACCGTGTTCGGGATCTTCTGCATCCTTCGCGGTCTTCAGCGCCAGGTCTGGGCGCTGACGCTGGTGACGGTCGGGCTCGGCGTCGGTGTCTTCCTGGGCATCGGAGTCACGGTGATGGCGTTCCAGGCCGACGAGGACGGGCTGTTCAGCAGCGGCTGGTTCTGGCTGGTGGTCACACTGGTCATGATCGTGCCGGTCGTGCTGCTGAGCATCGCGATATCGAAGCTGCCCTCGCCGCGCGAGACCGCTCCTGTCGAATCGCACTGACGGCGCCGTCACCGTACGTCCGCCCAGAACCTCTCGAGCTCGGCGTCGAGCTCGGTAGCGACCTGCATGGGCAGGGAGTGGGTGGTCTTCGGCCAGACCTTGACGGTCGCGCGGGGGAGCTGCTCAGCCCGCTCGGCGGCGTCCTCGCCGCCGGCCAGGGACTTGTCGCTCGCGATCGCGACGTACACGGGCATCCGCAGTGACCTGATCTGCTCGTCGCTCAGCCGCGATGGTGTCGGCAGGCTGCCGGAGTCGAAGTGCGCCGTACCGGCGGCGATCATCCGGGCCATCGGGTCATCCGGGTCGACCTCGTCGTCCTCGACGCCTCCGATCCGGTTCAGCGCATGGTCGCGCCAGGAGTCGGGCAGGAACGGGAGGGCGGCCACCGCCGACCAGCCGATCGCCCAGGCAGGCAGCATGCCGAAGGTCATGATCGGCTCGAGCAGGGTCAGGCTGGCCAGCCGATCCGGGTGGCGAACCGCGACGGCCGCGGCGAGCCCGCCGCCCTGGGAGTGACCGACCAGGTGGATCCGGTCGAGTCCGAGACCAGCCAGCGCCTCCTCGACCCAGCGAGCGTTGTCGTCCATCCCGCGCAGCGGCAAGGTCTGCTCGGAGAGCCCGCTGTCGCCGATCGCGTCGAAGGCGTAGACGGTGCGGTGCTCGACGAAGTCGCGCAGGTTCTCGCCCCACATGGGTACGCCGCTGGCCCGTCCCGGCACCAGCACGACCGGGACGTCGTCGACCGGGTCCGGGTTGACCCAGGCGTACGCACGGACCGTGCCGAAGGTGGTCTCCACGTCGCGAGTCTCGGTCGGCTTCGGCAGCGCGGCGAAGGCCGCGTCGTACGCCTCGGTGTAGGCCTGGCGTCCCGCCGGCGTGCGGAAGTGGCCGACGCCGGGCCCGCTCGTGCCGAGCACCATCACCAGGCACCCGGTCGAGACGACCGCGATGACAGTGAGGCACACCACCGGCCAGCGCCGGCGCTTCCTGCGTGGTTCGGTGTGCTCATCCTGGATGTCCCCGTTCATGCCAGCCCTCACGTTCCCGATAACGATGCGATCGCATTGAAACCTATTGCGATGCGACTGTATTGCTAACCTGGGCGTCATGCCAAGAGCCGTCGACCATGAACAACGCCGGTTCGAGATCGTCGCCGGGCTCTGGCAGATCGTCGCCGAGCAGGGGATCGAGGGCGTCAGCCTGCGCACCGTCGCCGCCCGGGCCGGGGTCTCGATGGGTCGCGTACAGCACTACTTCGGCACCAAGGACGCACTGGTGGTTGCCGGCATCGACCTGCTCGTCAAACGAGCCGTCACCGAGTACGAGGCGACCGCCGGCCGTCCGCCGCAGCACCGCCTCCTCCACATTCTGCTCCAGCAGATCCCCGCCACCGACGCTGGCCGCATCGGGGTCACCGTCTGGTACGCCTATGTGGCCAAGGCCATGACCCACCCCGCCGTACGCCAGATCCTGGCCGAGGCGACGAGGGTCGGTGTCGAGGAGTGCACCCGCCACATCCAGGAGGCCGACGGTCTCGAGGAGGTCGAGGCACGAGCACGCGCCATCGAGCTGCTCGCCCTCTCCGACGGCCTCACCCTGCGAGTCCTCATCGGAGACATCACCGCCGAAGAGGCTGAAGCATCGATCAGGGCGTACACGTCGCGCCAGATGACGTCAGGGTGAAGAGGATCCTCCCGGTATGCCCCGAGCCGGAGGGACGACATGCACGCGGCGAACGAAAATTCGTTCGCCCGGAATGAGCCAACTGCGTTCGGGCCGCGGCGGCGTACGGCCCTTAAGGTCTACGGCGTGGTCGGGAATGAGGATCTGGGCTCGCCGTGGATGGCGACGGTGCGCCGGGTTGGTTGGACGGTGACGGGGGTGTTCAACGCCCTGATCGGGCTGGCCATCGGCGTCGGGTCGGTGGTGGCGGACGGTGGTGCGTACGGGCCCTATCTGCTGGGGACCGGCTTCGGGATCCTGCTGTTCCTGACGGGTGCGCATGGGCTGATCACCAAGGGCGTACGTCCAGCCGGGAGCGCCTCGCGCAGGATCAGGCGGCTGGGTGTGGTCGCCGGTGACGGGATCGTGATCCGGCTGAGGCGAGCGCCGGGCATCTGCGGAGAGCTGATGTTGGTGTGCTTCGTGGCGATGCTGTGCCTGGCGGCGGGGATCGGCTTTCGGGCCGGCAATCCGTTCATCGGGCTGCCGTTCATGGTCCTCGCGGTCTTCTTCGCCGTCGTCGTGGCCGAGCATGCGACGACGCTGAGACTGCGACGAGCAGTGCTGATCACGCCCGAGGCGCTGACGGTGGAGCTCGGCCCCGAGACGGTCTCGGCGGCGTGGGCGGACCTCCGCGTCGACCTGTTCGAGCAGGTCATGAGCCCGAACGGGATCACGGTGAGGAACCGCTTCCTCGAGATCACGGCGCGGGGCGATGCGCCGTCATGGACGGTGACGCGGCGTCATCGGATCCAGGTGATTCCGAAACGCTGGCGCAAGGGCGTCGTCCGGGTCGGCTACCCGCTCCTCGACCGCCCCGAGCAGGTGCTCACGACGTTGAGGTCGCTGCAGCGGCGTACGGACGAAGGTCGCCGGGTGGTGCTGTCCAACGACACGACCCTGGCCTATCTGACCGGGGACCTCGAGATCTCGCCGTTGTCGGATACGACGGGACGTCTTGGTTGGTCTCGCTGGTAGTGACCGACGCAGATCAGGCGCTGTAGTGCCACAGCTGTGACCACGGCTGCGTCGGGGTGTCGCAGACGTGGATCGGGGCGCCGTTCTCCTCGTTGTCGGCATCTTCGCGGTTGTGGAGCGAGGCGACCTGCCGGCAGCCGTCGAAGAAGCGGTCGGGGTCCTCGAACCCGACCACGACGATCGGTGTCGCGCCCTTCGGCGGTTGTTCCCAGAACCGCCAGCCGTTGTGCCCGCTGTGGACCGGAACGCCGACGCCGTACCACTCCAGAGCGCCCGCCTCTCCGTAGTTGACGGTGAAGACCACGGCCGTACGCTGCTCGGCCGGCGCCAGGTCGTCGACGACCGCCCGCACCTGGGCGGCGTACTGGGGCCAGCCGATCGTCTCCAGCTGGTCTTCGCCGGCGGCGGTGTAGAAGGAGGTGGCGTAGGTCTTCGCCGGGAGCACCGGGAGGTTGATCGGCCAGGCGGGGATGGTCAGTAGGGCCAGGCCGGCGCCGAGAAGCCCGACGGTGCGCGGTCGCAGATGCTCGGCGACCACCACGGAGCCTGCCGCGACCAGAGGCGGGAACAGGCCGGCCAGGTAGTAGCCCTTGCCGCCCGCGATCAGAAAGAAGCCCGCGACCAGCAAGAACGCGGCGGCGACCGGGCGGAAGAGCGCCCACTCGCGTCGCCGGAAGAGCGCGACCAGACCGATGATCCAGATCGGTGTGATCACCGGGCTCAGCAGGATCAGCGCCTGGGTGACGTACCCGATCCGTCCGGGCAGCCCGCCGTACTCCTCCCGGATGTCCTCGGAGAGGTCGAGCACCGGCCAGTCGTGCTCGAACTGCCAGAGGAGGTTGGGAGTCCACAGGACCAGCGCGGTGAGACCGGCCAACCATGGCCACGGCGTGGTCAG
The DNA here is from genome assembly GCF_042788075.1 of Nocardioides sp. YIM B13467. Taxonomy (NCBI): domain Bacteria; kingdom Bacillati; phylum Actinomycetota; class Actinomycetes; order Propionibacteriales; family Nocardioidaceae; genus Nocardioides; species Nocardioides sp. YIM B13467. Next base: position 1,688,080 of record NZ_JBHZPJ010000046.1, on the reverse strand, counting down.
GTTGCGCCGGGTCGCCGGAACGAGCGCGATGCCGAGCAGGATCGCACCGAGGAGGAAGACCACCGAGTGCTTGTTCTCCAGCCCGATCCCGGCGACGATCCCGGCCGCCAGCCAGAACAGCGCCCGCTCCCGCCCGCCCTGGGCGACCAGCGCCCGGGCCACCAGCACCAGGATCGCGGTCCAGGCCAGCGCGTCGAACGTGGCGGTCGAGTGCCAGTGCCCGAACGTCATCGTGACCACTCCGACGGCCACGAGTCCCGCGGTCAGCACCTGCGCCGTACGTCCGCCGCCGAGCAGCCGGGCGAACTCCGCCGCCAGCAGGACCAGTCCGACCATCGCCAGCAGACTCCACAACCGCAGCACGACGAGGTTGTACGGTGCGATCTCGGTCGCGACCCGCGCCAGGAACGGTGTCAGGGCCGGCTGGTCGGGATATCCCCAAGCCAACCGCTGACCTGCGGAGACGAAGTAGAGCTCGTCTCGATGCGGCCCGTAGAACGGGCTCATCGCCAGCAGTACGGCGGCCTGCACGGCGACCACGATCCCGACAGCGGGGGAGTACCGCGGACGGGTCACGCCTCTGAGCGTAGGGGGCCCGCCGGCCGCCCGCAGCCTGTTGTCGCAACCCGGGCGCCGGACTGACCCCCTATGCCTCGATCAGACCCGGCCGGCCGGCTTCGGTGAAGAAGCGACCGCCGACGGTCAGCGGCGCTCCGGGAGTGCTGACCTGAGCGACGTTCTTGTACGTGATCTCCGCGCCGGCAGCATTCAGGGAGACGGTCGTGTAGCCACGGAGGCCGTTGTAGAACTTCATGTGCGGGTTGCGCTCCAGGTAGGCGGCCCAGTTGGCCGGGTGCTCTGCGCCGTTGCCACCGGAGGTGATGGAGCTGGTGACGATCTCGGTGCCCATGATCCGCGAGGACGGGTCGTCGAAGTCGTCGTGGATGTTCAGCCCGTAGTGGACGTGTACGTCGCCGGTCAGCACCATCAGGTTCGACTGCTCGGACGCCTTCCAGCCCTCGAGGATCCGGCGCCGGGAGGCGGGGTAGCCGTCCCAGGAGTCCATCGACCGGGTGCCGTCGCCGGACGGGTTGTCGCGGCGGGAGAAGGTGACCTGCTGCGGGACGATGTTCCAGAGAGCCGAGGAGCGGCGCCAGCCGTTGATCAGCCACTGCTCCTGCTCGTTCCCGGGGAGCGTCATCGACTCGGCCTCGGACTCAGCCGACGGGACCTTCCAGCCGTCGCCGTTGGCCTGGTTGGTCCGGTACTGCCGGGTGTCGAGGATGTCGAACTGCGCCAGGCGGCCCCACTGTAGACGCCGGTAGAGCCTCAGGTCGGAACCGGACGGCTGCTGCGGGAGCCGCAGCGGCTGGTTCTCCCAGTAGGCGCGGTAGGCGGCGGCACGGCGCACCAGGAACTCCTCCGGCGGCACCGAGTTCTCCGGAGTGTCGGCGGCGTAGTTGTTCTCGGTCTCGTGGTCGTCCCAGGTGACGATGAACGGGTGCGCCAGGTGGGCGGCGATCTGGTCCGGGTCGGACTTGTAGAGCCCGTAGCGCGCCCGGTAGTCGTCCAGCGTGACGGTCTCATGGTTGAGGTGGGCCGGCAGCGGCTCGGCGTAGCCGCGCGCCCCGGCGGAGGCGTTCACGGCGTACTCGTAGAGATAGTCGCCCAGGTGGAAGACCGCGTCCACGTCCTCGCCGGCGAGATGCTTGTACGCCGTGTAGTAGCCCTGGTCGTAGCGCTGGCAGGAGGCGAGGGCGAAGGTCAGTGACGACACCGCGGCCCCCACGGCCGGGGCGGTCCGGGTCCGGCCGACCGGGCTGATCCACTGGCCGACCCGGAAGCGGTAGAAGTACTCGGTCGCCGCGTCCAGGCCGCGGACCTCGCCATGCACGGAGTGGTTGAACTCCGTGTGCGCGGCAGCGGTGCCGCGGCGTACGACGCGTCTGAAGGCGGCGTCGCGCGCCACCTCCCAGCCGACGTCGAAGCGCGACGGCGGCATCCCGCCGGTGGGCTCGAGCGGGAGCGGTGCGAGCCGGGTCCACAGCAGCACCGAGTCGGGCAGCGGGTCGCCGGACGCGACGGCGAGGGTGAACGGGTCCGAGGTGATGTCGGCAGGGGAGCCGGCCGGAGCGGCGAAGGCGCCCGTACGGGGCAGCCCGGTGGTGAAGGCCAACGCGGTCGCGGCGGCCGAGACGGTCAGAAAGCGGCGGCGGTCGAGGCCTCGCAGGGCGCCACGGAGATCAGGTCGGAGGTCAGGAGTGTTGCTGGGGGCAGGCATGGACGTGCTCCTGTCGATATGGGGGTTATCGACATCAGCGAAGCGGCGCCCGGTGAAGGCCGCGTGAAGTGCGGGGGAGGGGTGGGCTACGGCTTGGTGCCGGTGACAGGTTCAGAGACGGGCCGGTGCACCGGACAGCCCGGCGCGAAGGTGCCGAGGTCCTCGGTGTTGAACCCGTGCGGGTAGCTCTTGATGCGGGGCATGTCCCGGACGTACGCGGGCTTCCGCCGTGCCGGCAGCAGCGCGACGAAGCGTGCCCGCGCCTTCAGCGCCCCACGCGACAGGGTCCGGGCGAGCCGCCCGGGCTCGGGGTAGCCGAACGCCTCGAGCAGGTGCGGCTCCATCAGCGACAGCGAGAAGATCCGGATGAGCGGCGCCAGCGGGCGCGGATAGAAGGTCGTCAGCAGCTCGAGGGTCGAGTCGGCGACGGCACGGCCGCCCTCGTCGTACCCGAAGTGCTCGGCCTCGTAGGAGTCGAGGAGCTGCTCGAACTCCGCATAGGTCGCCGGGATGTCCTTGATCCCCATCCGCTTCCCGAGCGCCTGGTAGTAGCGCAGGGCGGCGAGCTGCTCGTCGGGGGTCGACTGCCGCCAGCCGAACTCCTGGTTCCAGCGCCGGGGGATCACCACGAAGGTCGAGAGGACGTAGCGCATGTCGTCGTTGGAGATGTCGTACATCTTGTGCATCTGGTTGATCCGCCGCACCGCGGCCCGGCCGCGAGGGCTGTCCAGGTCCTCGATCGCCGCGTCCTCCAGCAGCAGCGCGGTGTCGTCGTAGCGTTTCTGGGTGTCCTCGGTGAACTGGTGAGTGTCGGCCAGCAGCCGGCCGATCGACGGCACCGCATAGGTCCGGAACAGCGCGAAGCTGAGCGCCTGAGTCGTGTCCCAGGGGAACTCGTAGAGCCCCAGACGTCTCGAGATCTCCTGGAACTCGGTCTCCGGGTCCAGCCCTGCCGTACGCGACTTCTTGGCCATGATGCCTCCTCGCTCGATACATAACTGTATCGTGACTTGGCTCACATGTGGTGTCTCTCGCCGTAATGTCTTCTGCATGGAGAAGTCGGGAACGCAGACGCCCCTGTCCCTCGCCGCCGCCGAGGCGGTCCGAACGTACGCCGCCATCACCCGCTCCGCTCTCGGGTCCGCCGAGTCCCCGGTGATCTCGTACGCCGGTCTGTGGCTGCTCCTCGCCTCGCTGGCGCCGGCGGCGGAGACCGAGACCGACGAGATCCTGGGCCTGAACAAGGCCGACGCGCGGGCCGCAGCGCTGACGCTGCTGGAGGCGCCGCACCCCACGATCGGGGCGGCGGTCGCCGGCTGGCTGCGGTCGGGTGTCGAGCTCACGAAGGGCCTGCCGATCGTGCTCGACCCGCTCCCGGACCAGGCCGGCCTCGACGCGTGGGCCGATGAGCACACCCGCGGGCTGATCAAGGAGTTCCCGCTCGAGATCGACGCCCAGACGCTGCTCGTGCTCGCCTCGGCGCTGGTGGTGACGCCACGCTGGAGCGAGCAGCTGGAGGAGGGCGAGGACGGGTTGCTGCTGCTGCTCGGGGACGGGTTCCAGGCGGTGGTGGAGACCGACGCTGCCGGCCCGGTCGCGGTCGCCAGCCCGTCGAGCGAGGACGGCATCTCGGTCTACTCCGTGATCGCCGAGGAGGGCGTGGCCGCTGACGACGTGTGGCGGGCAGCCGACGAGGTCGTCCGGAGGATCGACGCGGGCGAGGTCCACGACCGCACCTTCGATGCCGGCCAGGAGGACGGGCACGCCTGGACCGTCCGCGAGGTCACCGCATTCGGCAGCGCTCCGTCCGACCGCTGGCGCAGCCACCTGCCGGAGTGGAGCGCGGAGGACCTTCACGACCTGTCGGCCGCGCCGGGAGTCGCCGAGATCGCCCGCGGAGTGATGGCCGCGATCGCGGAGGAGACGGAGGCCGTCTGCATCCAGAAGGCGGTCGCGTCCTACGACCGGGAGGGTTTCAAGGCGGCCGCGGTGACCGGGATGATGGTCCGCGCCGCCGCCGCGGCGCCGCGCGAGACGAAGGTGCGGCAGATCGACCTGAGGTTCGACCGGCCGCACGCGGTGGTGGCGGTTGCCCGCGGAGGAGCCTGGGAGGGCATCCCGCTCTTCGGCTCCTGGGTGACCCCGGCATAATTTCCGTCATGGACGAGCTTCCCCCGATCGCCGGCCGCTATCGGCTCCTCACTCTGCTCGGAGCCGGCGGCATGGGCGAGGTCTGGCGGGCGCGTGACACCGTCCTCGACCGCGATGTCGCGGTGAAGCTGCTGCGTGATGTGGACGACCCCACGATGGCCGAGCGGTTCCGCCGTGAGTCGCTCTCGACCGCCCGGGTCGTCCACGACGACGTGGTCAAGATCTTCGACGCGGGCAGCGACGACAACGACGTCTTCCTGGTGATGGAGCTGCTGCCCGGACCGACCCTGGCCGAGCCGCTGCAGCAGCGTGGCGCGATGCCGGTCGACATGGCGGTCGAATACACCCGCCAGGTCGCCGGCGCGCTCGGCGCCGCCCACCGGGCCGGTGTCGTGCACCGCGACATCAAACCGGCCAACCTCATGTTCGACGGTGACGGCCGGCTGACCGTGCTCGACTTCGGCATCGCGTACGCCATGACGGGGGTCGACGCCGGGCTGACCCAGACGGGCCACGTGATCGGCAGCCCGTCCTACCTCTCGCCCGAGCAGGCCTCCGGCGACCCGGTCGGGCCGCCTGCCGACGTATACTCGCTCGGCTGCGTGCTCTTCGAGATGCTCACCGGCAAGGTGCCCTACTCCGCGCCGCACCCGGTCAAGATCCTGCACATGCACCTCAGCGAGCCGGTGCCGCGCATCACCGACTTCCGGGCGGTGCCCCCGCCGCTGGCGCGGCTGGTCACCCGGATGCTCGACAAGAACCCCGCCGCCCGGCCCTCGATGGACCAGGTCGGTCACGAGCTCGGCTATGTCCTCAGCGGAGCCGACCCCGATGCCACCGACCGGCTCTCCGCCGGGCAGGCGCCGCGTCCGACCCAGGCGATGGCGCCGCGCCCGCTCGACGAGCCGATGGCGCTGGCCAACTCCCGCACCGGCGTCCTGCCCAGTCCTGGCAACCCGCCTCCGGTCCGCGGGCCGCGCCCGGGGTCGCTGCGGAGGTTCCCGACCGGTCGTCTCCTCGGCGCCGTCGCGATCGTGATCGCGTGCGTCTTCGCCGCCTCCTGGCTGGCCGCCTACGAGCCCGCGCCCGCCGAGGCTCAGCCGTCCCAGAGCTCCGACAACTCCGACAACACGGACAACGGCGCCGACAACAACGACTCCAACGACAACGCCGACAACTCCGCCGATGAGCCCGTCGACAAGTCGGACAACAAGACCCTCAACCGCCTCGACAGGCTCGACCGCTGGCGCGAGAACCTCGAGGGCTGGAACGTCATCGACGAGGGTCAGTCGCAGGAGTGGGAGGACCAGATCCAGCAGATCCGCGACCTCGTCGAGAAGGGCGAGAGCGCCAAGCGCGAGATGGAGCAGCTCCGCGAGGAGTTCGACAGCCTGAGCAAGGGTGACGGCAAGGACGGCGAGAAGATCCTCGACGGGCTGCTGAAGGGCAACTGACCCCTCGACCTGCGGGACGTGAGGGTGCAGACTTCGCGTCCATGACGCGACTCCAGCTGGCCCGGATGGCGGTCTTCGTCGCCTTCGCGGTGCAGGGACTGACCTTCGCCTCGCTGATCACCAGGCTCGAGTCGATCGCGACGAAGCTCGACCTCAGCGCCGGTGACGTGTTCGTGGTGCTTGGCATCACCACCGCGGTCGGGGCGGTCGGCAGTGTTGTCGCGGGTCACCTCGCCACCAGGATCGGCAGCGCTGCGACCCTCTCGCTGATGCTCGGCGGGGCCTCGCTGGCGGCGGTCGCGCCGGCCTTCGCCCCGACGATGGTGACGCTGCTGGTGCTCAACGGCGTCTACGGCTTCTTCCTCGGCGGCGTCGACGCCTCGATGAACATGCAGGGCACGGCCACCCAGGACGCGTACGGACGCCCGCTGATGAACGGGTTCCACGCGATGTGGAGCGCGGCGGCCGTCCTCGGTGCCGTCTACGCGACCGTGACGATCGCCCTCGGCGTACCTCTGGGTCTGGACATGATCCCGATCGCCGTCATCGGCCTGGCCGCCAACCTCGCCACGTTCCGGCTCCTGCTGCCGCCAGAGGCGGTCGACGCGGCGGAGAAGCGGACAAGCGGTACGCAGCACCCGAAGCCCCCGCTGCCGTGGCTGCCCCTCCTCCTGGTCGCGGTGCCGACGTTCGCGATGTGGTTCATCGACTCCGCGGCCTCCGCCTGGGGCGGGATCTATGTCGTCGACGGACTCGGCGCCGCGGCGGCGGTCGCGCCGGCGATCTACGCCGCCTACCAGCTGGTGCTCCTAGCCGTACGTCTCCCCGGCGACCGCCTCGTCGCCCACTTCGGTCCCGAGCGGGTGATCCGGACCGGCGGCATCGTCGGTGTCGGCGCGCTGGTGCTGATCGTCGTCGCCCCGCACTGGAGCGTGGCGGCCGTCGGCTTCGCCGTCCTCGGCGGCAGCCTGGCGATGGTCCCGCCGCAGTCGTTCGTCGCCGCCGCGCACATCTCCCCGGACAACGCCGAGGACGCGATCGCTCGGGTCAACCTCGCCAACTACGCCGGCTACCTCGCCGCCGCCTCCCTGATCGCCGTGGTCGCCGAGGTCTTCGGGGAGCGCTCGATGTTCCTCATCCCGCTGGCGATCTCCGTGCTGATCCCGCTGATGGCCGGCCGCTTCGCGACCCGTCCGGCTCCGGAGTCTCCGGAGTCCGTGAAACTGGGTTGATTAGAGTCAGAAATTTCCCTGTCGTTTCTTGACTCATTCAAGAATTGGCGTAGTGTCAGGGGTGTGGGGAACGCTGACTACGAACAGCTGCTGAGAGGTGCCTCCCTGCGCGTCACTCGCCCGCGAGTGGCCGTTCTGGGGGCCGTCACCGAGAATGCGCACGCCGACACCGAGACGATTCTCGGAGCGGTGCGCGAGCGGCTTCCGGACGTCTCCCATCAAGCCGTCTACGACTCCCTCGCCGCCCTCTCGGCGGCCGGGATCGTACGCCGCATCCAGCCGTCCGGCTCGGTGGCTCGTTATGAGACCCGGGTCGGGGACAACCACCACCACGTGGTCTGCCGCTCCTGTGGGGCGATCGCCGACGTCGACTGCGCTGTCGGCCATGCGCCCTGCCTGACGGCATCTGATGACAACGGCTTCACGGTCGATGAGGCCGAGGTCATCTACTGGGGCACCTGCGCGGACTGCAGCCTGTCCCACGGGTAGAGCCCGCGCCGGCTGCGCTTGTCGTCGGCCGGCGCAACACATGTGAATCACAGCGTCTGGCAGCAGCCAGTCCGATCAGAAACGGATAGGAATCTCATGTCTGAAGAGGCCGTGAGCAAGTGCCCGGTGATGAACGCAGGCCGCGTTCACCCCACCGCCGGCAGTGCCAACCAGGAGTGGTGGCCGAACAAGCTCAACCTGAAGATTCTCGCCAAGGACGCCCCTGTGAGCGACCCGATGGGCGAGGACTTCGACTATGCGAAGGCTTTCGAGTCCCTGGACCTGCCTGCCGTCAAGGCGGACATCGCCGCGGTCATGACCGATTCCAAGGACTGGTGGCCGGCTGACTTCGGTAGCTACGCCGGGCTCTTCGTCCGGATGGCGTGGCACGCCGCAGGCACCTACCGCAGTCACGACGGTCGCGGTGGCGCCGGTCGTGGCCAGCAGCGTTTCGCGCCGCTCAACTCCTGGCCCGACAACGTCTCCCTCGACAAGGCCCGTCGTCTGCTGTGGCCGGTCAAGAAGAAGTACGGCAAGAACCTCTCCTGGGCCGATCTGATGGTCCTGGCGGGCAACGTGGCGATGGAGGAGGGCGGCTTCAAGACCTTCGGCTTCTCGGGTGGTCGCGCGGACGTCTGGGAGTCCGACGATGACATCTACTGGGGTCCGGAGAAGGTCTGGCTCGACGACGAGCGCTACACCGGCGACCGCGACCTGCAGGCGCCGCTGGCCGCTGTCCAGATGGGTCTGATCTACGTCAACCCGGAGGGCCCCAACGGTGAGCCCGACCCGATGAAGTCCGCGGTGGACATCAAGGAGACCTTCCGCCGCATGGGGATGAACTCCGAGGAGACCGTCGCCCTCATCGCCGGTGGCCACACCTTCGGCAAGACCCACGGTGCCCACCCCGACGATCTGGTCGGCCCCGACCCGGAGGCCGCGCCGCTGGAGAACCAGGGCATCGGCTGGAAGAACGGCCACGGCACCGGTGTCGGCGCGGACGCACTCACCTCGGGCCTCGAGGTCACCTGGACCTACCACCCGACCCGCTGGGACAACGAGTTCTTCCACATCCTCTACGCCTACGAGTGGGAGCTGTTCGAGTCGCCGGCTGGTGCCAAGCAGTGGCGTCCGAAGAACGGCGCGGGCTCCGACATGGTCCCCGAGGCGCACGGTGAGGGCAAGCGCGAGCCGCGCATGCTCACCTCCGACCTGGCGCTGCGCGTGGACCCGGAGTTCGACGAGATCTCCCGCCGGTTCAGGGACGACCAGGAGGCCTTCTCTGACGCGTACGCCCGTGCCTGGTTCAAGCTGACCCACCGCGACATGGGTCCGAAGAGCCGCTACGTCGGCTCCGAGGTCCCGGCCGAGGACCTGCTCTGGCAGGACCCGCTCCCCGCCGAGGGTGGTGCGACCGACGAGGCCGCGATCTCCGCCGCCAAGGCCGCGATCGCCGCGTCCGGTCTGAGCGTGCAGCAGCTGGTCTCCACCGCGTGGAAGGCGGCGGCCACGCACCGTACGTCCGACCACCGCGGTGGTGCCAACGGCGGTCGCATCCGTCTCGAGCCGCAGGTCTCGTGGAAGGTCAACCAGCCCGAGGAGCTCAAGCCGGTCATCGCGAAGTACGAAGAGATCGCGGCCGCGACCGGTGTCTCCTTCGCCGACGTGCTCGTCCTCGCCGGTGGCGTGGGCATCGAGCTGGCCGCCAGGGCCGCGGGCCAGGACGTCACGGTCCCGTTCTCCGCCGGCCGCGTCGACGCGACCCAGGAGCAGACCGATGCGGAGAACTTCGCCTGGCTCGAGCCGGTCGCCGACGGCTTCCGCAACTACGACTCCGGGTTCCTGAACCTCCCCACCGAGTTCCTGTTCATCGACCGGGCGAGCCTCCTCGGCCTCTCGGCCCCCGAGGCCACGGTCCTGGTCGGCGGCCTCCGCGTGCTCGGCAACAACTGGGACGGCTCCGACCTCGGTGTCTTCACCAAGACCCCGGGCGCGCTGACGAACGACTTCTTCGTCAACCTGCTCGACTACGACCAGCAGTGGACCCCGTCCGCCGACGAGGCGACCTACACCAGCTCCAACGGCTGGACCGGTTCCCGCGTCGACCTGGTCTTCGGTGCCAACTCCGAGCTCCGCGCCCTGGCGGAGGTCTACGGTGCCGACGACGCCAAGGAGAAGTTCGTCAACGACTTCGTCAAGGCGTGGGTCAAGGTCATGGAGAACGACCGNCCGGCGCCGGGTTCCTCAACCTCACCTGGTCCGCCGACGTCCTCGGCGCGGTCGCCGGCGACCTGCTGACCGACCCCCACCTGGGCGTACCCGCCCCGGAGAGCCCGAAGCGGGTCGTCGTCGACTACTCCTCCCCCAACGTCGCCAAGCCGATGCACGTCGGCCACCTGCGCTCCACGGTCATCGGCGACTCCCTGGCCAGGGTGCTGGACTACGCCGGCCACGAGGTCGTACGGCAGAACCACCTCGGCGACTGGGGCACTCAGTTCGGCATGCTGGTCGAGGAGTTGCTCGGCGAGGGTCTCACCGACCCGACGACAGTCGCCGACCTGGGCATGACCGAGCTGCTCGCGCTCTACCAGCGGGCCAAGGCGCGCTTCGACGACGATCCGGGTTTCGCCGGCGCCGCCAGGCAGCGGGTGGTCGCGCTCCAGTCCGGCGAGCCGACCACCCTCGCGCTCTGGCAGGCGCTCGTCGACGCCTCGATGGCCGAGTTCGAGGCCACCTACAGCCGGCTCGGCGTACTCCTGACCGATGACGACTTCGACGGCGAGAGCCGCTACAACCCGCAGCTTCCGGGCGTCGTCGACGACCTTCGGGCATCGGGTCTGCTGACCGAATCGGCCGGCGCCCAGGTCGTCTACCCCGACGGCTTCACCGGCCGCGACGGCGCCCCGCTGCCGCTGATCGTGCGGAAGGCCGACGGTGGGTTCGGGTACGCCGCCACCGACCTCGCCACGATCCGGCACCGGGTCGACGACCTGGCCGTGGGGCGGGTCGTCTACATCGTCGACCACCGGCAGAGCCAGCACTTCGAGATGGTCTTCGCCGTCGCCCGCGCCGCCGGCTGGCTGCCCGACTCGGTGGAGGTCCAGCACATCGGCTTCGGCACCGTGCTCGGCCCCGACGGCCGGCCGTTCAAGACCCGCTCGGGCGAGACGGTCTCGCTGACCGCGCTGCTGGACGCCGCCGAGGAGGCCGCCGCGGCCAGCTACGCCGGCCCCGAAGTCGTACGCGCCGTGGCCAACGCCGCGGTCAAGTACGCCGACCTCTCCAACAACCTCGCCCGCGACTACGTCTTCGACCTCGCCCGGATGTCGGCGACCACCGGCGAGACCGGCCCGTATCTGCAGTACGCCCATGCCCGGGTGTGCAGCATCCTCGCGCAGGCTCCGCAGCAGACGTACGCCATCGGCACCCTGTCCCACCCGGCAGAGCAGCGGCTGGCACTGGAGCTGACCGGCTTCGCCCCGGTGGTCGCCAAGGTCGCCGACACCTTGGAGCCGCATCACCTGACCGCGTACCTCTATGGCCTGGCGACCGCCCTGACGGCGTTCTACGAGAACTGTCCGGTGCTCAAGGCGGAGGGTGAGGTCAGGCAGACCCGGCTCGCATTCTGCGAGGCGACCCGGCGAGTGCTGTCAGAGGGACTCAGGCTCCTCGGGATCGAGGCGCCGCAGAGGATGTGAGCGTGGTGCTCAGGCCCACCAGTCGGAGTCGAGCTTGGCTTCCATGGAGCGCACGTGACGTCGCGAGCAGGCCTCGCAGAACGACTTCGAACGCCCACGCTCAACCGCGGTGGTCCACGCGAGGAGGCGGTTGGGGTCGGCCTCGTAGCATCCGCAGAAATCGCAGGTCTTCATGGCTCAACGATAGGTCGAAATCCTGCGGTTCAGAGGGTGCAACACCGAAATTCTGCATCACCTGAATGTCAGCGCCGTGTTACCTCCGGGAAGGCAGGACACAGGCGGTGTCGAGGCCCAGAACGTGGTTGAGACGGCCGAACGCCAGCCACGATCCGAGGCACATGCTCAGCTCGACGATCTCGGCATCGGTGTAGTGGGCCGACATCCGGTCCCAGAAGTCCTGGTCGATGCCGTGGTGGTCGATCGCGTAGCGCTCGGCGAACTCGGCGGCGAGCCGGGTGCGGTCGTCGAAGGCGTCGGTCGTACGCCACTGCTCGACCGCCTCGGCGAACGACTCCTCGACCTTCTCCCCGTCTCGTTCGGTCCGCCAGTCGAGGCAGAAGACGCAGCCGTTGATCTGCGCGATCCGCAACCGGGCGGCCTCGAACTCGCGGAGCCCGAGCGTGGTGTGCTCGTAGACCGCGAGCGAGAGGCCGGCGGCCGCCGGACCGATGCCGGGGACCATCTCGCCCCAGACGTACTCGATCGGATCCCGCCCGTCGGGGACGTCGACGATCATGCGGTCACACCTTCCTGGGCGGCCTTGGCCGCGCCGAGCTTGCCGGTCGCCGGACGTAGCGGTACGTCGAGCGCGTCGTAGAGGCCGGGGGCCGAGTCGACGAGCCACTCGATCGCGCCGACGAGCCGTCCGACCGCGGTGGCGTTGCCGCCCGCCGCCCGGTTGCCGGCCTTGTCGGTCGCCTCGACCGTCACCTCGATGCGCGGATCCCCCTCGATGATCACCCGGTGGGCGCCGTCGCCGTCGGGTGGCGTCGGCCAGTGCGGGGCACAGGAGGGATGGATACGGGTGACGTGCTCGACGACGATGAGCGGCTCGCCGGCGACGATCCCCTGGACCTCGAAGCGCACCGCGCCCTGGGTGCCCTTCTCGAACTCGCCCATCGACGCGGTGGTCACGGTCTCGTCCAGCGGCAGCCGCTCGACGGTCTCCCGGATCTCGTCGAGCTCGACCTCGAGGCCCCGGGCCAACAGCCGGACCTGACCGCCCCACACCATCGTCGGGACGGTCTCCGCGAGCATCGGGGCGTCGTAGTCCATCGGCTGACCCATCCCGACGAGATAGCGGACGGAGTCGGGCTGGTCGTAGGTGGAGTAGTCGAAGATCTCCTGGCACCGGACGACGTCCACGGTGCTGCCCAGGCCGCTGACCAGCAGCGGCAGCACGTCGTTGGCCCAGCCCGGGTCGACACCGGAGACGAAGAGGGACCCGCCGCCCTCGGCGATCGCGGCCAGCACCGGCTCGCGCATCTCCGGCGGAGCGTTGCGCTGGTCGTAGAGCGCGTAGAGGGCGGGCGTGACCACCACGGCCCCGGTTCCGAGCGCGCGCACGATGTCGGCGAGAGCCTCGTCCGGACGGATGTCGCCCGATGCGGCGTACACCACCGCCTGCGGACGTGTCGCGAGCACCGAATCGATGTCGTCGGTGGCGGCGACGCCGAGGTCACGGCCGAGCTCTGCGAGGTCGCCCGCGTCCCGGCCGACCTTCGCGGGGTCGTGGACGAGCACGCTCGTCAGCTCGAGTCGTGGATGTGCGTCGACCGCGCGGATGGCGAGTCGACCGATGTTTCCCGTGCCCCAAACGCATGCGCTGACCATGCGATCTCCCTTGCCGGTTGCCCTGTTGGTTTGCCTTGCCGGATTGCGTGAATGTTGCGAACCTGTGACACCCCCACCGGCATACTAGAACATGTTCTAGCAATCAGTGATGAAAAGGGAGGTCATCTTGAGCAACACACCACGAGAGGACAGGTCGCGGGGCCTGTCACGCCGAGGGTTCGTGCTCGGCGCGGGCTCACTGGCTGGTGTCGGGATGCTGGGAGGAGCATTCGGAGCCAGCCCGACATGGGCATCAGCTGCGGCGTCGTCGATCGGCAACGGCGCGCAGGTCCCGGTGCTGGTCATCGGCACCGGCTACGGCGGCTCGGTCGCGGCCCTGAGGCTGGCTCAGGCCGGCATCAACGTCCACATGGTCGAGATGGGCCAGGACTGGGCCACAGTGGCCCCCGGGTCCGACGGCAAGATCCATCCGAAGATCACCAGCCCAGATCACCGCGCCTTCTGGATGCGCACCCGAACCAAGCAGCCGCTCAGCAACTTCCTCGGGTTCCCCATCGACAAGGACATCACCAAGCATGCCGGCATCCTGGACGCCGAGGACTTCGCCGGGATCTCCGTCTACCAGGGACGCGGCGTCGGTGGCGGCTCGCTCGTCAACGGAGGCATGGCCGTCACCCCGAAGCGCGAGAACTTCGGAGCCATCCTGCCCTCGGTGGATGCCGCGGAGATGTATTCCACCTACTACCCGCGCGCCAACGCCGCCCTCGGCGTCGGATCGGTCGACCCCGACTGGTTCGAACGCACCTCCTACTACCAATACTCACGCGTCGGCCGGAAGCACGCTCAGCGCTCGGGCTTCGCGTGGACGTTCGTCTCGGACGTGTACGACTGGAACTACATGATGGCCGAGGACAACGGCAGCGTCCCGAAGTCGGCGCTGGCCCAGGAGGTCATCTACGGGAACAACTACGGCAAGAAGACGCTGCCGAAGACGTACCTCGCTCAGGCGGCCGCCACCGGGAAGGTCACCATCTCCTCTCTGCACCGGGCCACCTCGGTCCGGCCCGCGGCAGCAGGTGGATACGACGTCGTCCTGGAACAGATCAACACCGCCGGCGACGTGGTGGCGACGAAGACGGTCAACGCGGGCAAGGTGTTCTTCGCAGCCGGCAGCGTCGGCACGAGCAAGCTGCTGGTGAAGCTGAAGGCAACCGGCGCGCTGCCCGCGCTGAACGGCGACGTCGGCCAGGGATGGGGCGACAACGGCAACGTGATGGTCGGGCGGGCCAACCACATATGGGACCCGACCGGTGACGTGCAGTCGACGATCCCGTGCTCAGGCATCGACAACTGGGACGCCGGCGGCGCCTTCGCCGAGGTCGCGCCACTGCCTGCCGGTCTCGAGACGTTCGCGTCCTTCTATCTCGCGATCACCAAGACCCAGCGCAGGGCGGCGTTCAGCTACAACTCGGCCACCGGCAAGGTCGACCTGTCGTGGCAGACCGCGTGGAAGCAGGACTCCATCACGATGGCGAAGACCATCTTCGACAAGATCAACAGGACGGAAGGGACGATCTACCGAACGGATCTCTTCGGCACCAACAAGATCTGGGGCGACCACCTGACCTACCACCCACTGGGCGGCGCCGTCCTGAACAAGGCGACCGACAACTACGGCCGGCTGCACGGTTACGACGGTCTCTACGTCATCGACGGTTCGCTCATTCCGGGCAACACGAGCGTCAACCCGTTCGTCACGATCACCGCCCTCGCGGAGCGGAACATCGAGAGGATCATCGCCACCGATCTCTGATCGGATCGGGGCAAACATAGGACCGGCCAGTCCGAGGGTTTCTCGGACTGGCCGGTCATCTTCCACACCCGCGATCAGAGGGGTGAGGTCTGGGGTCCCATCGGGGACTTACAGCGCGCGGGCAAGAGCCAGCTTCGCCTGGACGGCGGCTCGCTCGGCCTTGCGGCCCAGGCGAGCGGCCTTGACGAGGGCATGGCCTCGCCGCAGTTCACGCGCCTCTCCCAGGCGCGCGGACATTTGCGCGCGCGCCAGGTCTTCGTAAAGCAAGTTCATCTGAGTGCTCCGTACTCGGTTGGTGTTCATGTCTGTTTGTTCTCCTGCTGGTCAGCGGGCTCCGGCGCCCATGGTCATCGCAATCGTGTTCATAGCTGTCGCCCTTCGTCGTTGAAACGGCTAGGTGTCGATGATGTTCGGGTTGATCAGGCGGCGTCCTTGCGGGGCCGGCCACGGGGCCGCTTGCGGGGGATCACCTTCCCCTGCAGGAGCAGCTGGCCGCCCCAGACGCCCCAGGGCTCACGCCGGTCGAGGGCGCTGGCGAGGCAGAGCGGCTGCACGGGGCAGGTCGCGCAGAGTGCCTTGGCGAACTCGACGTCGGCAGGAGACTCGGCGAACCACAGCTCCGGGTTGTTGACCCGGCAGGGCAGCTGGTCCTCGTCGTAGCGGTTGGCGCGGTCGTGGAGAACGCCGAGAGTGACCTCGGGCTCGAGAATGCTGGTCATATGTACACCTCCTTTGTGACTGATCGCGGGTTTTGAGAAACAGAAAGGCCGCGGATCCCGGGTTTCGGGTTCCGCGGCCTGGAGGCTGCTGTGACTACGTGGTTCTACGTAGTCGGACAGCTCCAGGCTCGAATCCCGTGGGACTTGACCTTGATGGCATCCGCCTGCGGGGACACGAGTCCCTCGACGCGCGTGCCGTAACCGGCGCCCATAAAGGCACCGGCAGCCGGGGTGGCCCAGGTCGGGCTGGACAGCTCGGGGTGGCCGCACGCGGACATGGCGATGCCATTGATCGGCGTCTTGATCTGGTTGATCTTCACTGGGGCCACCTCCTTCGGGGCTGTCGGGCGCGCCTCATCGGCGCGCGGTTTTACTTGATGAAGGAACAGTAACCGGCCGGGCAGGTCGGCCGCAAACGATTAAACCGGTTGATTTCGAGGAATTTCTTTGAAGGGTTTTCAGGCGTCCGCGGCGATCACATCAAGGACTTCCGAGCCGTACGTCTCCACCTTGCTGCGGCCGATGCCGGCGATGCGCTGCAGATCCTGGAGGGTTCCCGGCTTCTGCTCGGCGATCTGCTCCAGGGTCGCGTCGGTGAAGACCACGAACGCCGGCTTGCGGATCGCCTCGGCGGTCTCCTTGCGCCACTGCTTCAATCGGCCGTAGAGCTCCTCGTCGTAAGGCGCGTCGCAGCCCTCGTGACGGCCCATCCGCTTCTCGGCCGCAGAGCCGAGCGGCCCGCCGCAGGCGTTGCACATCCGGGCCTTCCCGGAGCCGGGGCGCCGCGTCGGCACCGCGGACCGAGTCGGCCGCAGCGGGTCGAGGAACCGCGACGGCCTGCGCCGCGCGGCCTGACCCGGCTGGCGCGCCAGCGCCCAGGACAGGGTCAGGTCCACCCGCGCCCGGGTGAGGCCGACGTAGAGCAGTCGCCGCTCCTCCTCGATCTCGGCCGGGGTCGGCTCCTCGCCACGGAGGATGAACGGCATCGTGCCGTCCTGGAGGCCGACCAGGAACACCGAGTCCCACTCCAGCCCCTTGGCGGCGTGGAAGGTCGCCAGGGTCACTCCCGACGGGACCGGTGCGTGCTGCTCGGCCGCACGGCGGTCGAGCTCGGCGACGAGTCCGGCCAGGTCACCGCCGGCCGCGGAGAAGGTGCGCGCCTGGTCGATCAGCGCCTGCCACGACTCCCAGCGGTCGCGGGTCTGTCCCCGCCCCTCGGGCGGCTCGGAGGTCCAGCCCATCCCGGCCAGGATCCCGTGGACCGACTCCAGCAGCTCGTCACCGATCACGGCACCCTGGCCGCCTCGCGCCGCACCGCGGATCCGGGTCACCGCCTCACGGACCTCGGGCCGGTCGAAGAACCTGGCAGCGCCGCGCAGGACGTACGGGATCCGGCGCGCGGTGAGCGCGTCCTCGTAGGCCTCCGACTGGGCGTTGATCCGGAACAGGATCGCCATCTCGTTGTAGGGCTTGCCGGACTGGTGCAGACGCAGGATCTCGGCGGCGACGCCCTCGGCCTCGGCGACCTCGTCGGGCTGCTCGACGTGCTCGACGGCCGGCCCGGATTCGCGCTGCGCCTGCAGCTGGACACCGGCGCTCGGCGTACCTTCCAGGATCTTGTTGGCGGCCTTCACGACCTGCGGCGAGGAGCGGTAGTTGCGGACCAGCTCGACCGAGGTGGCGCCGGGGTGCTTCTTCGGGAAGTCACGCAGGTAGGCGGCGTCGGCTCCGGCGAAGGTGTAGATCGTCTGCGCCGGGTCGCCCACGACGCAGAGCTCGCTGCGCCCGCCCAGCCACAGGTCGAGCAGCGCCGACTGCAGCGGCGAGACGTCCTGGAACTCATCGACGGTGAACCACTTGTACTGCCGCCTGACCTGCGCCGCGACGCGCTCGTCGTGCTCCAGGAGGCCGGCGGTCAGGAGCAGCACGTCCTCCATGTCCATGCGCGCCTGGGTGCGCTTGACGTCCTCGTAGGCCGCATAGATGTGTCCCACCATCGCCGGCGTCAGCCCGCCGACCTCCCGGCCCCGAGCCTCGGCCGACTTCGGGTAGTCGTCGGGGTGGACGTTGGAGACCTTCGACCACTCGATCTCCGAGGCCAGGTCGCGCGCCTGGGCCTGGTCGACGTTGATCCGCTGGCGCTGCGCGGCCGCGCGGATGAGCGGGATCTTCGACTCGGTCAGGTTGGGCAGCTCGGTGCCATAGACCTTCGGCCAGAAGAACCGCAGCTGCCGCAGGGCCGCGGAGTGGAAGGTGCGCGCTTGGACCGCGCCGGCGCCCATCGCCCTCAGCCGCTGCCGCATCTCCCCCGCCGCCCGGGTGGTGAAGGTGACCGCGAGGACCTCCGGCGGCGCGTAGACGCCGGTGGCGACGCCGTAGGCGATCCGGTGGGTGATCGCCCGGGTCTTGCCGGTCCCCGCACCCGCCAGAACCCGGACCGGACCCCGCAGTGCCTCCGCCACCCGGCGTTGCTCAGGGTCGAGGGCGGCGAGGAGGGACTCGGGGGTCATGGGCGGGAAGAACTCCTCGGGGTGGGAACGTTGTGCCTTGCAGGCCAAGACTATTGGCTCGCACCGACAGTTCTGATGAGGAGAGCCCCCGATGAGCAGCTTCACGATGTACACCACACCCTGGTGTGGATACTGCCAGCGACTCAAGGGGCAGCTCGGCCGTGAAGACATCACCTTCGACGAGGTCGACATCGAGCAGGTCCCCGAGGCCGCGCAGATCGTCGAGCAGGTCAACGGCGGCAACCAGACCGTCCCGACCCTCGTCTACTCCGACGGCACCGCGATGACCAACCCGTCGATCGCTCAGGTCAAGGCCAAGCTCGCCGAGCTGGTCTGACGCCGGTCACCACGAGCCGGGCAGCTCCCCGCCGTACCACTCCTCGACCAGCGAGCGACTGATCGAGATGCCGCTGGGCAGCTTGATCTCACCGCTCTCCGCGACCGCCGCGAGCTCCGCGCGGGTGAACCAGCGCGCCTTGCGGATCTCGTCCTCGTCGACCGTGATCTCGGTCGATACCGCACGCGCGAAGAAGCCGAGCATCAGGCTGGCCGGCAGCGGCCAGGGCTGGTTGCCGAAGTAGTCGACCTGCCCGACACGTACGCCGACCTCCTCGGCGACCTCGCGACGGACCGCGTCCTCGAGCGACTCCCCCGGTTCGACGAAGCCGGCGAGGGTGGAGAAGTTGGGCGCCGGCCAGCGGGTGTGGTTGCCGAGCAGGCAACGCTCCTCGTCGCTCCCGGGCTCCCCCGAGGTCACCAGCATGATCACCGCCGGGTCGGTACGCGGGAAGGTCACGTGTCCCTCCGCGCAGGCCAGCTCATGACCGGCCGCGCGCGGTTCGAGGGCGCGGCCGCACCGGGAGCAGAACCGGGTCGCCCGGTGCCACTCGGCCAGTCCGATCGCGTGCATCAGGAAGCTCGCCTCGGTCGTGTCGGCGAGCAGGGCGGGGAAGAGCCCGCGCAGGTCACGCCACGTCTCGCCGGCCTCCTCGCGACCGGTGAGCACCGCGAACCGGGCACCTTCGGCGGTGTCGCCGAGGAGCAGCCGGATCCCCTCCGGCGATTCCGCTGGCGTACGCCACCTCGCCCCGGTCCTGCCTGACGGCTCGACCCTGTTGCCTGCGACCACGAGGACCCTCGTGGTCTCGTCAGACCAGGCCTTGTCGACCCAGCCGTCGTCGGCGCGCAGGTGGCCGGAGCGGTCGTGGGGATCCTGAATGATTCGCAGATGGATGGGCAGCTTCGGGGAGTCCACCCGTCAGAGCCTATGAGGTGGGTATAAGTTCCGCGGCGTGGATCGGTTCTGGCGTATCGCCGCTGTCGTCTCCGTCGTGGTCGCACTGGCGATCAATGTCTACATCGCCTGGGGTTCCAACCTCTCGTTCATGTACGACGAGATCGGCACCGTCATCCATGGACGGACCGTCCTCGGGCTCGACTCGCCGCAGCTGAACACCCCCGGCTACTACCCCGGGTGGGGCGTGCTGCTGGCGCCGTTGTGGCTGGTCACCTCCAACGTCTTCACGTTCTACCAGCTGGCGATCGTCGTCGGTCTGGTGATCAGCATGCTCACGATCTGGCCGCTGGCTCGGGTCGCGGTGCGGCTCAGCGGGGTCACACCGGCGCAGGGTGTGGTCGCCGGCGCCATCGTGATGGCCCTGCCGCCGCGCGCGATCCAAGCCGACTACATCCTCTCCGAGCGGCTGGTCACGCTGCTCGTCGTCCTGGCGACCCTGGTCGCGTTCCAACTCTGGGAGAAACCGACCTACCGCGGCGTACTCCTGCTCAGCCTGCTCACCGGGCTCGCGCTCTTCTCCCATGCCCGGATGCAGGTCTTCGTCGCGGCGGTCGCGCTGTGGTTGGTCTGCTTCATCGTGCACAGTTTTCTGGTGCGCAGGTGGCAGGTCGCCCGTATCGCCCTCGTCGGACTGGTCGCCACCGGCGTGCTCGCCGTGATCGCCAACAAGGCCGCGCTCTGGTTCCACGCGCAGCTGGTGCCGTGGAAGTTCATCCAGGCGCAGGGCTTCTTCGAGAAGGTCACCCAGGCCAACCCGCGGTACTGGGTCGACACCTTCGCCGGCGAGGCCTGGACGCAGATGATCGGCAGCTTCGGCCTCGTGGTCGTCGGCCTCGTCGTGGTGACCGCCCTGTTCTGGAAGGAGCTCCGCTCGCGCCAGGTGGGGCCGGCCGGGTTCGTGCTGATCGCGGCCGGGTCGATGTACGTCCTCAGCTGCTTGAACTGGGGCAATGAGTACTCGCTGTTCACCATGGAGTGGCGGCGCTTCGACTACTGGATCTACGGCCGCTACATCGACCCGGTCTTCGCGGTCCTCGTGCTGGCCGGGGTGTGCGCCGCGATCCAGGCCGTACGCTCCCGCGCAGTCCTCGTCTGGACCTGGGTGATCGTCGCGGGGATCTCGCTGGTGACCATCCTCGTCGTCGCCCCCGACGCCCCCACCTGGGCCTACACCACCCCGGCGCACATCCCCGGCGCGATCCCGTGGTGGTGGGCGCTTCCGGACGGAGAGTTCCCACAGCCGGGGCCGATCCCGTCGTTCACCAACGACAACCGCTTCTGGCTGATCGCGACCCTGTGCGCCCTGGTGCCGCTGGCGATCTGGACGCTCCTCGCCACCCTCTCCCGGCTCAGCCCTCGGCTGAGCTCACAGAGGGCCGACCGAGTCCGCTCGGTCGTCGTCACCGCGCTCGTCCTGGTCGTGGGCACCGCCGGATCAGCCATTGCCGACGTGGCCTCCGACGAGTTCCACGACCGCTTCGACCACGCCACCCCGGTCGTCGACGACCTGCGCTCGATCCTCGCCGAGCACCCCGACGCGGTCGTCGCCTACGACGACAACTGCCCCCGCCGCCCCTCGGCCATGAACTCCGAGCGCAACTGGCTGATGTGGTGGATGCTGCCCACCATCGTCGAGCGCGAGTGGGAGTGGGGCGACGACATCGTCTTCTCCTGCCCGGACGGCGAGCCGGCGTACGTCACCGGAGCTGTGATGCTGCGCGAGCGGCCGTTCCCGTATGCCACCGTCTGGATCCTTCCTGGCGATCTGCTCGACTCGTTGCGGGAGTCGGGTGAGTTGCCGGAGGTTGCGCGGACGGTGAAGTAGCTTCGGCTCGCCGCGTCGGTTCAGGTTTGGTTCTCGGTCTGGCGCTTGGATAGGACCGATTTCTATGGCTGGTCTTGGGCCGCCGACCCGTTCTTCGAGGGTCTTCTCGACCTGCCCCGGAGTCAAGGACGGCCTGCGGCCGCCGGCTACGCCGGCCGCTTCGCGGTCCTTGACACCGGACCATGTCGAGAAAAGATCTGCTGGCTATCGGGGCGGCGGCCCGAGTGTGGCCACGGCACACTGCCCCAGGGAAGGTGACCGCTCCACGCCTACGCCAAACATGGGGTCTCCGGGTGAAAGAAAAGTTTCCTTCCCCCACCAACCCCACCCCGGCCGAGGCGGCATCTTGAGACGAACGAATTTTCGTTCGCCTCGCCGTAAGGCCCCTCACCGCGCGAGTCCCGGGACGGATCCCGGACGAACGAAAATTCGTTCGCCCCCCGCCCAGCCCAACTGACCGGGACGAAACACCAACCAGAATCCCCAAGCCCGCGCCCAACCCAAACCTCCGCGCCAAACCCCTGCCGCCGACCCGATAGCCAGCCAAAATTCTCGGCGACGGCCGGTGTCAAGGATCGCCGCAGGCGACCGGCGAAGCCGGCGGCCGAAGGCCGTCCTTTACTCCGGACGACGGCGAGAACACCCTCCCCGAAAGGGTCGGCGGCAAACCCCAGCCACAAATAACGGCACCCAACGCGCGCCGAAAAAGGCGCTACCGATGCCCGCCCACAATCTGCTCCAACTCCTCCCGCCCAGGAAGAGCAGAAGGCTCGACAAGCCGGCCAGACCGTACGTAGTAGAACGCAGCCCGAACCCGCGACAACGGCACCCCCATCAGCTCAGCCCAACCAAGCCGATAGAGAGCCAGCTGGAGCGGGTCGGCGTTCTGGGCCTGGTTGGTCTTCCAGTCCACGATCAGGAAGCTCCCGTCGCGCTCCTGGTAGACCGCGTCGATCCGGCCACGCACCACCTGACCTGCCAGGACGATCGCAAAGGCTGCCTCGACCCGGTACGGCGGGCGGTCGGCGAACGGGCCCTGTTCGAAGGCGGCGATGACCTCCTCGAGACCGGATTCGTCCTCGATGCCATGGTCGGCGCGACCGGGCAGGTCGTCGGGGTCGAAGAGGTCCTGCTGGCCGAAGCGGGCTTCGACCCAGGCGTGGAACCGGGTGCCGAAGCGGGCCTGGGAGGACGGCTTGCGGGGCATCGGGCGAACCAGGTCCGCGGCGAAGCCGAGCGGGTCGTCGCGCAGCTTCGACATGGCGGTGGCCGACAGCGACGAGGGCAGCGGCACGACCACCTCTGGAGCGCGCTCGCGCTCCGCCTCGGTGAGCAGCCGCTCGATCTCCTCGTCCCACTGGTTCACCGTCTCGAGCAGGGTGAGGTCATCGAGATCGTCGGGCCCCGGGCCGACCTCCCGGACCAGCCTCGCCGCCTCCAGCCGGCGCTCCACCTCGGGGGTGTGGTGGTTGATCGGCCAGGGCAGGTCGACCTCCTGCGCGGCGTAGGGACTCTCCTCCTCGCCCTTCACGACGACGTCCGCCCACCGGTCGGGCTTGGCTCCCCACTGGAGCAGCGCCTCGCGGGTCTTCTCCACGTAGACCGACGGCCCGCGCCCCTCCTTCAGCGAGGGTGACCAGCGCCAGCACGAGACGAACTGGATGTGGCGGGCGCGGGTCCACGCGACGTACGCCAGCCGGAGCTCCTCGACGCGCTCGTGCTCCTTGCGCTCGGCGAGGAGCTCGTCGATCGAGTCGGCGTCGTGGCCGTGGAGCTGTGGCAGGTCGTCGCGGTCGCCGCGGAGCGCGGCGGGCATGACCGAGGGGACGGTCAGCCACGACGAGCGCGTCTGGCCGGTGGGGAACTTCTTGTGGGTGACCCCGACCAGGAAGACGACGTCCCACTCCAGCCCCTTGGCTCGGTGGACGGTGAGCAGCTTGACCGAGTCGGCCTCCGAGGGCGTGGCGACGTCGAGACCCTGGCCGTATTCGTCCTCCGCCTCCAGGTAGGCCAGCAACGCCGCGAGGGTGACCTGGCCGTCGAGACCCTCGAAATCGGCGACCGCCTGGACGAAGAGGTCGAGGTTGTCTCGCCTGGCCGAGGCTGCCGGTGACACGGAGGCGGCCAGCTCGACGTCGATGCCGGTGACGTCGATGATCCGCCGGACCAGGTCGAGGAGTGGCTCGTTGACCGCCCGGCGCAGCCCGCGGAGCTCCTCGGCGAGGAGCTTGAACCGCTCCCTGGCCTGCGGCGAGTAGTCGTAGTCGGAGGGGTCGCCGGGATCCTCCAGGGCGTCGTTGAGCGAGGGGATCTCGGTGGGGTCCGTGCCTTCGACCGCCGCCTCCAGCTGCCGCTCGATGTCGGCGAACTCCTCCGCGCCGCCGATGACGCCGGCCAGGTCGCGGGAGCGCCGACCCAGGATGGCCAGGTCGCGCGGCCCGATGGCCCACCGCGGACCGGCGAGCAGGGTGAGCAGCGCGGCGTTGGCGGTGACGTCGTGGAGCAGCTCCATGGTGGCCACGACCTCGGCCACCTCGGGCAGCCGGAGCAGCCCCTTCAGGCCGACGATCTCGACCGGGATCTCGCGAGCGGTAAGCGCGTCGAAGACCGCGGCCGCCTGCGAGTTGTCCCTGGTCAGGACGCCGATCTCCTTCCACTCACCGACCGCCTCATGGGCCTCGATCACCTTGTCGGCGAGCCAGAGCAGCTCATCGTCGTACGTCTCGTGGACATGCACCTGCACCTCACCGTCGCGCGCGCCCTCGGCGGCGACGAGGCGCTCCTTCTCGCGGCCCTCGTAGAGCTGGGCGGCCAGATGGTTGGCGGTGTCGAGGATGCGCGCGTCGGAGCGGCGGTTGACGGTCAGGGAGTAGGCGGGGCGGCGTCCGTCCTTCGTCGGGAAGTCGCGGCCGAACTCGAGGATGTTGCTCACCGAGGCGCCGCGCCAGCCGTAGATCGCCTGGTTGGGGTCACCGACCGCGGTGACGGGATGTCCGTCCCCGAAGAGGCGGGCGAGCATCTGGGCCTGGGCGACCGAGGTGTCCTGGTATTCGTCGAGCAGCACGACCTTGAACTTCCCGCGCTCGATCTCACCGACCTCAGGCGTCTCCACGGCCAGCCGGGCGGCCAGCGCGATCTGGTCGGAGAAGTCCATCAGCCCGAGCCTGTCCTTGAGCCGCCGGTAGCCGTCGACCAGGTCGAGCAGCTCGTAGCGCTTGTCGATCGCGTCGATCGCCTTCTCGACCTTGGTCAGCTTGGTCTTGACCCGTTTCCCGTCGGCCAGCTGGGCGTTGAGATCGGCCACCTCCAGCGCGAACAGCGACCGCTCGTTGCGGTCGTAGGCCCGCAGCGTGGCGGGGTCGACGAGGTGCTCGGAGAGCTCGGAGTCGAGCGCGAGCAGCTGCTGGACGGCCAGCTTCGGGTAGTCGGTGAGCTTCTCCACCGGGTGGGTGTGCCGGGCCACGGCTCGAGCCGCGAGCTGGTAGCGGGTCGCGTCGGCGATCAGCCGAGTGTCGGGCTCGTGGCCGATCCGCAGCCCGTGCTCGGAGAGCAGGCCGGAAGCGTAGGAGTGGTAGGTCGCAACCGTCGGCTCGGTGGGCTCGTCATCCTCCTCGCCGGGCCGCGGCGGACCCTCCGCCCTTCGGGCGGTTACTCCCTCGCGCCGCTCGGGCCACAGCCCCGCCTTCTGCAGCGACTCCCGGATCCTGGTAGCCAGCTCGGCGGTCGCCTTCGTGGTGAAGGTCAGACCGAGCACCTCGCCGGGGAGTACACGGCCGGTGGCGACCAGCCAGACGACTCGAGCGGCCATCACCGCGGTCTTGCCGGATCCGGCTCCGGCGATCACCACGGCCGGCTCCAGCGGAGCCGTGATCGCGCGGAACTGCTCCTCGCTGTAGAGCCAGTCGTGGCCCATCAGCTTGGCGAGCTCTTCGGGAGTCTCGACCTTCATCGCCGTGCTCGTCTCTGCGTTCATGACAGCACCGATCCCGAGGTCTGCGCCGGGCAGAGCGCGACGAACTGGCACCGGTCGCACTGCTTGCCGGGCCTGGCCACGAACTCTTCAGCCCGAACCGTCGCCACCGCCTTCTCCAGCTGGGTGATGATCTCTGGCGGCTCGGGTGCCTGCACCTGCACCTTCGGCAGCTCGCTCCCCGAACCCGCGGGATGGCGCAGCTGGATCAGCTCCGCTCCCCCGGAGGTCGCCCCAGGCGCGAGCTCGGACGCGGCACCGTGCTCGACGGCCAGCTGGTAGAGGCCGAGCTGGCCGTGCTCCTTGACCTCTTGCGCGGTGGGCGGATACTTCCCGGTCTTCAGGTCGACGACGACGATCCGGCCGCTCTCGTCGAGCTCCAGGCGGTCGGCATACCCGTTCAGGCGCACCGTCTCCCCGCTGGGCAGCGAGACCTTCGCGGTCAGCTGCTCCTCGAAGCCGATCACGGTCCGCGCGCCGGGGCGCCGGTGCCAGGTCAGGAACCGGGCCAGCACGTCCTGGACCGCTTCGCGCTCGCGGGCAGCCGACCAAGGCGTACGGAACTCGAGGCGGCCCCAGACCTCGTCCACGAAGGGCATCAGGTCTTCGACGGTGGCGGCGTCGAGGTCGCCGCGGGCGAGCTGCTCGGCGATCGCGTGCACAACCTTGCCGAACCCTTGGCTCGAGGAGTCGGTGACGGCACCGCCCGCTTCGCGGGCCAGGAACCACTGCGCGGGGCAGGTCAGGATCGCCTCCAGCGCCGACGCGCTCAGTGTGATCGGACGGTCCTCGGGACGCACCGCGGCCGAGGCGTACGTCGGGGCCCGCAGCCCCCACCAGGTCGACGGGTCGGCCGCGAGCGCGATCCGCTTGCCGCGCACCTCGGTCGCGGCCAGCATCGCAAGCCTTCTCGCCGCCGCCTCGCGCAGCGCGTCGGGCTGAGCCGGATCGGCGGCGGNAAACGGCCGGGCCCCGGAGCAGCATGCTGCTCCGGGGCCCGGCCGTTTCAGGACGTACGCTCGTCAGTCCTCCTTGGCACCCAGGGTGCCGAGGTAGAGCTCGATCACCTTGGGGTCGTCGGCGAGCTCGCGCCCAGCGCCCGTGTAGGCGTTGCGGCCCTGGTCGAGCACGTAGCCGCGGTCGCAGATCTGCAGGCAGCGACGGGCGTTCTGCTCGACCATCACGACCGAGACGCCCGCCTGGTTGATCTTGCGGGTCTGCACGAAGACCTCGTCCTGCATGACCGGCGAGAGCCCCGCGGAGGGCTCGTCGAGCAGCAGGACCGACGGCTCCATCATCAGCGCCCGGCCCATCGCGACCATCTGACGCTCACCGCCGGAGAGGCCACCGGCGCGCTGCTTGCGGCGCTCACCGAGGGCAGGGAAGATCCCGGTGACGAACTCGAACCGCTCCGCGAACTTCTTCGGGGCCTGGTAGCAGCCCATCTCGAGGTTCTCCTCGATGGTCAGGCTCGGGAAGACGTTGTTGTTCTGCGGGACGAACCCGATACCCCGCGAGACCAGCTCGTCAGCACGCTTGCCGGTGATGTCCTCGCCGTTCAGCTTGACCGTGCCCTCGTGGATCTTCACCAGGCCGAACAGCGCCTTGAGCAGGGTCGACTTGCCGGCGCCGTTGGGGCCGATGATGCCGACCAGCTCGCCGGGCTGGCAGTAGAGGTCGGTGTCGTTGAGGATGTTGACCCCGGGAAGGTAGCCGGCGATGAGCCCGTCGGCGCGGAGCACCGCACCCTCGGCCTCGCTCAGATGCTTCTCGCGGAACTCCTCCGCTTCGGTGGAAGTCACTTCGAGTCCTCCTCTTGGGCGATGTCGCCCTCGAGCTCTGCCTCGACCTCGGCCTCGAGGACCTCTTCGTCGAGCTCGCTCAGGTCGGTGTCGTGGTGGGCCCCGAGATAGGCGTCGATGACACGCTGGTCGGCCATGACCGACTCAGGAGTGCCCTCAGCGACGATCTTGCCCTGGGCCATCACGATGACCCAGTCGGAGATGTCGCGAACCATGTCCATGTCGTGCTCCACGAAGAGGACCGTGCGGCCCTCGTCGCGCAGCGACTTCACGTGGCCGAGCAGCGACTGCTTCAGGGCCGGGTTCACGCCCGCCATCGGCTCGTCGAGCATGACGACCTCTGGGTCGACCATGAGCGCGCGGGCCATCTCGAGCAGCTTGCGCTGACCGCCGGAGAGCGACCCGGCGAAGTCCTCGCGCTTCTTGTCCAGCAGGAACCGGGCCAGCAGGTCGTCTGCCTTCGCGGTGACCTCGTCCTCCTGCTTGCCCCACAGGAACTTGAACGGCGCGGCCCAGAACCGCTCACCCTTCTGTCCGGTGGCGCCCAGGCGCATGTTCTCGATCACGGTGAGCTTGGCCAGCACCTTGGTGAGCTGGAAGGTGCGCACCATCCCGAGGCGGGCGACCTTGTAGGGGGCGACGCCCTTGAGCGACTTCCCCTCCAGGCTCCATGAGCCGGTGTTGGGCTGGTCGAAGCCGGTCAGCAGGTTGAAGAACGTCGTCTTCCCGGCTCCATTGGGGCCGATCAGCGCGGTGATCGCACCACGCTGGATCTCGACGTGGTCGACGTCGACGGCGGTGAGTCCTCCGAACGTACGCGTGATGTTGTCGGCGACGATGATCGGGTCGGACTTCTTGCTGCCCGGCTCCGTGCTCGCCCCGACCAGGCCCGCGGGCCCGGTCTTGCTCGCCACGTCGTTCGTCTCGGTGCTCGTCTGGTCAGTCATGTCAGCGTCCATCGATCGCGATCTCCCTACGGTCGCCAATGATCCCCTGGGGACGGAAGATCATCAGCAGCATGATGGCCAGCCCCAGCATGATGTAGCGGATCACACTGGCCTGGGTGTCGGTCATGATCACCGTCGGGATCCATCCGCCCTTACCTGCCGACTGGCTGAAGAACGAGCCTAGCCCCGCGATCAGGAACCAGAACAGGACGGAGCCGATGACCGGGCCCATCACTCGGCCCGCTCCGCCGAGGAGCAGCGCGGCGAAGGCGTAGAAGGTCAGCAGCGTGGAGTAGTCGCTCGGCACGACCGAGGCCTGCTTTAGCGCCAGGAACATGCCGCCCAGACCACCGATGACACCACCGAGGGCGAGGGCCTGCATCTTGTACGCGAACACGTTCTTGCCCAGCGAGCGGACCGCGTCCTCGTCCTCTCGGATCGAGCGGAGCACACGGCCCCACGGGCTGCGCATCAGCGCCCACACCAGCAGGCAGCACAGCGCGACCAGGATCCAGCCGACGGTCAGCGACCACAGGTCGTTGCGCCCGAAGGAGATGAACCCCAGGTCGAGGCCGCTGCTGTAGGGGTTGGCCTCCTGGAACGGCCTGGCGTAGCCGTTGAGCCCGTTCGAGCCACCGAAGGTGTCCTTCATCTCCACCGAGCCGAAGACGAACCGCAGCACCTCGGCCGCGGCGATGGTGACGATCGCCAGATAGTCGGCGCGCAGACGCAGCGTCGGCACACCCAGGACCACGGCGAGCAGCAGCGGGGCCACGATCGCCATGACGATACCGAGCCAGAACGGCGCCCCGTAGGTGACCACGGAGACGGCCAGACCATAGGCGCCCACCGCGACGAACCCGGCCTGGCCGAAGTTGAGCAGCCCGGTGTAGCCGAAGTGGATGTTGAGGCCGATGGCGGCCAGGGCGAAGACGATTGCCTGCGGGCCGAGTGCCTGCTGCAACGCTGCCCGGAGAATGTCGAGAATATCCATTGTCTCTCCTACCCGAGCCGCTCTTTACGACCCAGGATGCCCTGGGGCCGCACCAGCAGGATCACGATCATGATCAGCAGCGGGCCGATCTCCTTGATCGAGGCGGGTACGCCGAACAGCGGCCCGAGCTCGTAGACGAGCCCGATCACCAGCGAGCCGACGAGAGCGCCCCAGATCGTGCCGAGACCACCGAGGGTGACCGCGGCGAGGATGACCAGCAGGATCCGCATGCCCATGAAGCTGTTCACCTGCAGCTGCATCGCGTAGAGCACACCGGACAGCGCGGTCAGCGCTCCACCGATCACCCACGCGTTGGTGATGACGCCGTCGACCCGCAGGCCGGAGGACGCGGCCAGTGCCGGGTTGTCCGAGACCGCGCGCATCGCCTTGCCCATCCGGCTCTTGGCCAGCCACAGGCAGACCGCGGTGATCGTGATGATCGCGACGAGCACGATGACCACCTCGCGGTCGGCGAGCGAGAGGCCGAGGTAGTACCAGTGCTGCTCGCGCTGCTGGCCGTTGTACTGCGACAGCGACCGGGTCGAGGAGCCGTAGAAGTACTGGAACAGGTAGCGCAGGAAGATCGCCAGACCGATCGAGACGATCATCATCGCGATCAGGCCGGTGCCGCGCCGGCGCAGCGGGCCCCACAGGATCTTCTCCTGCGCGAAGCCACCCAGGCCACCGAGGAGGACCGCGATGATGCCGCCGATGAGCACCGAGACCGAGGCCAGAGCGCCGGTCTTGAAGACCTGGTCGAAGGTCCAGGCCATCAGCGCACCGAAGGTGAGCATCTCACCGTGGGCGAAGTTGGACAGGCCGGTCGTGCCGAAGATCAGCGAGAACCCGAGGGCGGCCAGGCACAGGACCAGGGCGAACACGATGCCCGCGCGCAGGTTCTGGGCGAGGTCCTTGCCGAAGTTCGACTCCTCACCGGCGGTGACCCCGATCGGGAAGATCGCCCGGTTGTTGGGCCCCTGGAAACGTACCTGGACGGTGGCCTCGCCCTTGGTGTTCTCGTCGAGGACCGTGCCTTCCGGGAGCGTCTTCTCGTCGAGGGTCACGGTGTACTTCCCGAGCTCCTCGACGACGATGATCGCCACACCCTTGTCGTCGGTGACGCCCTCGCCGGCCTTCTCGCCGTCCTTGCTGACCTCGAGGGTCACTCCCGGGATCGGTTTCGGATTGCCTTGGGCATCCTTGTTGGCCTCGTCCTGAAGCGTCACCTGGATCGCGGTGGCGTCCGGCGGTGGGGTCTCGGTTGCCTGTGCGGCACCCGGGCTCCCAACCAACAGCACCATCAGCGCACCGATGAGCGCGACGAGGACTCTGTAGAGCCGCTTGCGCACGTGGGTACTCCTGCCTGTGTGTCCTAAAGACGGACCCTGACACCAGCTGAATACGCTGGTCGGCCGGATCCGCGCGGGCAGTCTAGGCCGAGATCACCCACGAACAAGCCACAGGTTGACCCTCATCTGAGACCGCAACCGATCTGTGACGTGCCGTTTACACGGATTCAGGTACGTGGTCCGCTCACGCCGTGCTCGATGACGCCCTCGGCGACCTGACGCATCGACAGCCGCAGGTCCATCGCGGTCTTCTGGATCCACCGGAACGCGTCGGGCTCACTCAGCGTCAGGCCCTCCTGCAGGATGCCCTTGGCCCGGTCGACCGCCTTGCGAGTCTCCAGCCGGTCGGTCAGACCGGCGACCTCCCGCTCGAGCTGGGCGAGCTCCTGGAAACGGCTCACCGCCAGCTCGATCGCGGGCACCAGGTCGGTGATGTTGAACGGCTTGACCAGGTAGGCCATCGCACCCGCGTCGCGGGCCCGCTCGACCAGGTCACGCTGGGAGAACGCGGTCAGCATGACGACCGGCGCGATCCGGTCGCGCGCGATCGCCTCCGCCGCCGCGATCCCGTCGAGCACCGGCATCTTGACGTCGAGGATCACCAGGTCGGGTCTGTGCTCGGTGGCGAGCTCGATCGCGGCCTTGCCGTCGCCCGCCTCACCGATGACGTCGTAACCCTCCTCGGTGAGCATCTCCTTGAGGTCCATCCTGATCAGGACCTCGTCCTCCGCGATGACGACCGTACGCCGCGCCTGGCTCTCCGGGGTGCTGCTGGGGTTGCTCTGCGTCACGAGCACAGACTAGGCCATCACGCGCCCGCACCGGCTACGTGATCTCAGACTCGGTCCGGTAAGTTTGCCCCATGCCAGGCCCGTACGCGGGCCCCGGAGCCCCGGTACTCCAACGGCAGAGAGGGCGGTCTCAAACACCGTATAGTGTCGGTTCGAATCCGACTCGGGGCACCAAACTCGTTCCTCCGTTCCACCAAGTTGTCGGTGGTCGAGTGCAGACTACGGGCATGTACGCAGGCCGCGTCCGCACTGAGGCACTCGCTCTCCTTCAGCAAGGCGCCTCGCTGTCGACAGTCGCGCGCTCAACTGGGGTGGCGCGGTCCACCATTCGCGAGTGGCGGGACCACGAGCCACGCAACAGGCCCGGTGCCTGCCCCCGATGCGACGATTTGCCGATCGACCAGGAAGCGTACGCAGCCCTTCTCGGCTTCTACCTCGGCGACGGCCACATCGCGAAGGCTGCCCGTTACTACTTCCTGCGTATCACCTGCGACGTGGCCCATCCGCAGATCATCGACGACGTGGTCGACCTGCTCGGTCGCGTCAGACCAGGCGGCAGAGTCTTCATGGTCAAGAAGTCCGGCTGCATGGACGTACAGCTGAACTGGCAGCACTGGCCCTGCCTCTTCCCCCAGCACGGCCCCGGCCGCAAGCACGATCGCGAGATCGCGCTGGAGCCATGGCAGCAGGAGATCGTGACCGCTCACCCCGGGCCGTTCCTACGCGGGCTGTTCCACTCAGACGGATGCCGGGTGAACAACTGGGCGACCCGAGTCGTCGCGGGAGAGAAGAAGCGCTATGAGTACGGCCGCTGGCAGTTCACCAACCACTCCGACGACATCCGCAACCTGTGCACCGCGACCCTCGATCTGGTCGACATCCCGTGGCGACAGTCCTCGTGGAAGACCATCAGCGTCTCGCGCCGCGAGGCGGTCGCGGCGCTCGACGCGTTGATCGGCCCGAAGACCTAACCCTTGCGCTCGTAAGCCGGCGCGACCTCGTTGATCGCGTCGCCGATGCGGTGGATGCGCAGGGCGTTGGTGGAGCCGGGGATGCCGGGAGGCGAGCCGGCGATGATCACTACGAGCTCGCCCTCCTCGACCCGGCCGAGCTTGAGCAGGTTCTCGTCGACCTGGCGGACCATCTCGTCGGTGTGCTCGACCTCGTCGGTGCGGAAGGTCTCGGTGCCCCAGCTGAGCGCGAGCTGGCTGCGTACGGCATCGGAGGGGGTGAAGGCGAGCAACGGGATCGCGCCGCGCAGCCGGGAGAGGCGGCGGGCGGAGTCACCGGAGGTGGTGAAGGCGACCAGGTATTTCGCGCCGACCCGGTCGGCGACCTCGGCGGCAGCCTTGGCGATGACGCCGGAGCGGGTGTGCGGGTCCCAGTCGATGGGGCTGAGCTCGGCGGCGCGGCTGCCTTCCGAGGAGAGGGCGTGGCGCTCGGTGGCGGCGATGATGCGGGCCATCGTCTCGACGGTGTGGATCGGATAGTCCCCCACGCTCGTCTCGGCGGAGAGCATCACCGCGTCGGCACCGTCGAGGACGGCGTTGGCGACGTCGTTGGCCTCGGCGCGGGTGGGCGCCGGGTTGGAGATCATCGAGTCGAGCATCTGGGTGGCGACGATGACCGGCTTGGCGTTGAGGCGGGCCAGCTCGATGATCCGCTTCTGCAGGAACGGGACCTCCTCGAGCGGGCACTCCACGCCGAGGTCGCCACGGGCCACCATGAACATGTCGAACGCGGCGATGACCTCGTCGAGGTTGTCGATCGCCTGCGGCTTCTCGATCTTGGCGATGACCGGGACGACGCGCCCCTCCTCGTCCATGATCTTGCGGACGTCCTCGTAGTCCCTCGCGTTGCGCACGAAGCTGAGCGCGATCATGTCGACGCCGAGCTTGAGCGCGAACCGGAGGTCCTCCTCGTCCTTCTCGGACAGGGCCGGCACGGAGACGGCGACGCCGGGCAGGTTGATGCCCTTGTTGTTGGAGACCGGCCCGCCGACCAGCACCTCGGTGTGGACCTCGGTGTCGTCGACCGCGGTGACCCGCAGGCGCAGCTTGCCGTCGTCGATCAGGATCGGGTCGCCGACCTTCACGTCACCGGGAAGGCCCTTGTACGTCGTCCCGCAGATCTCGTCGTCACCCTGCACGTCGCGCGTGGTGATCGTCCAGGCCTGGCCGCGGCGCAACGTCGCGGAGCCTTCCTTGAACCGCTCCAGCCGGATCTTGGGCCCCTGCAGGTCGGCGAAGATGCCGACGCTGTGCCCACTCGCTGCGGCCGCCTCCCGCACCAGCGCGTAGTTGCTGGAGTGGTCGTCGTGGGACCCGTGGCTCATGTTCATCCGGGCGACGTCCATGCCTGCGTAGACGAGCTCGCGGATGCGACGCTCCGTCCCGACGGCGGGTCCCAGGGTGCAGACGATCTTCGCTCTTCTCACGGGAGCCCAGACTACCCCTCTGGATCGTTCAAACCAGCACTCGGACCACGTCCTGATCAGGCCGTTCGCTCAATGTTTACGCCGCTACCGGCGGCTAGCCCGTCGCCGCAGGCCCCGGCAATGCACGTGTGCGACAAACTCCTCGCCACAAGTGTGTAGGAGCGGGGCCGGCCCGGTGGTAGCTGATCGCGAAGAGCAGTGCCGATCAGCGAGCCCGAAGTTCCTTGGCGATTGCCTTGGCGGCGTGTCTGGCTTGCTTGGCGGCGTACCCGATCTGTGCGGCACGTGGGACGAAGCCGATGAAGCGCAGCCCGGGTGCGGCGGGCACCTTGCCGGTGCTTGTGGGGCGGCCCTGATCGTCGAGCACGCCGAGGTGGCCGACCAGCTTCGCCAGCCCGCGCCTGAAGCCGGTCGCGCAGACGAGGACGTCAGGACGGATGATGCTGCCGTCGACCAGGTGCACGGTGTCATTGGTCAGCGAATCGACTGCGCCGACGACCTCGAAGGCACAGTCACGGATGGCGGTGATGACCTCGCGGTCGACGATCGCCGGAGCGACCCCGAGCCGCTCACTCCGGGCGAAGATCCCCTCTTCGGGTACGGGGAGTCCGAACTCGCTCAGGTCGCCGATGACGATTCGGCGTCCGAAGCGGGCGATGGCATCCGCGATCCGGATCGGCGAGTTGTGGAGAGGGATGGCGATCACGTCACCGGGCAGGCCAAGCGGGCCTTCGCGCAGCATGATGTTCGGCGGTGTTCGTACCGAAAGCCAGACCTTGCCTGCGCCGCCGGTGGCCAGGTCGAAGGCGAGCTCGAGGCCAGAGCTGCCGGATCCGACGACGAGGACCTTGCGCCCGGCGAAGGCAGTGGGGTTGGCGTAGTTCGAGGAGTGCACCAGGTCACCGGTCCACGACTCGCGACCGGGCCATTCGGGCACGAAGGGTTCGTGGTCGTAGCCCGTCGCCATGACGACCTGTGGAGCTTCGAAGGCACCGTCGGAGGTGATGACCCGCCAGCCGTCCCTGCTCCGCTCGATCCGCTCGGTCGAGCAGCCCAACCGCAGCTCGATGCCGCCGTCCGTGGCGTGCTGCTCGAGATGGGCGATCACCTGGTCGCGGGTTGGGTACGTCGGTGTTCCCTTGGGGTACGGGCGCTTCGGCAGGTGCGAGAACTGCCGTCCGGTGTTCAGGCAGAGTCGGTCGTAGCGACTGCGCCACGAGGAGCCGACCTGGTCGGCCATGTCGACCACCAGCGGCCGGATGCCGCGGTCGGCGAGCGCGACCGCGGCCGAGAGGCCCGAGGTCCCAGCGCCGATGATCACGACCTGTCGGGGGTGCATGTCAGGCCAGTGATCGGTTCGGGAGTGATGTCGTCCATGCCTCCACCATCAGCCTCCTGGACGCGGAGGTAACTCCCAGATTTCTGGGCTGTTCACCTGGCACTGCGGGCCTATCGTGGAACCATGGACGCCGACCGGCTCGCCGACCAGCTACGCGGCCTGGCCCGTGACGGTCTGGACTGGACCGACTACGTGGCCGCGGCCGACCAGAAGCTCAGTCGAGCCATCGACTTCGACCGGTCCTGCTGGCACACGGTCGATCCGGGCACGGTCTTGCTGACCAGCAGCGTCAATCGCGAGGTGAGCTGCAGCGGGTCGTGGCTCGCAGAGTTCGAGTACGTCGTCGAGGACGTGAACAAGTGGAGCTTCCTCGCACGCTCCGGCCGACTGGCCGGTTCCACGAGCCAAGCCACCCACGGCAGGTTGACGCGCAGCGCGCGCCATCGCTCACACCATGAGTTCGGCATCGGAGACGAGCTCCGGGGAAGCATGGTCGATCACGACGGCTACTGGGCCGCCGTCGGGCTGCTCCGCGATGATGGCCGTGCCTGGTTCGCCGACGAGGATGTCGCCCTGCTCGCCCGCCTCTCCGCCGTCATCGCCGCCGGCGCACGTCGGGCGCTGGTGAGCACGATCGCGGCCGGGGCGATGGCGGACTCGGTTGGCCCTGGGGTGGTGACCTTCGACGCCGACGGCAAGGTCGAGTCACTGACACCCACGGCCGTGCAGTGGATCGGGCTCATGCCCGAGAACCCGCCACCGGACACGCCCGGGGACTCCAAGGTCCTTCAGGCCGTAGCCGCCCGAGCCCGCAACGCGACGGATGGTGACCCCTTGGAGACGGCAGCACGCGCCCGCCTGCGAGCCGCCGACGGCACCTGGCTCCTGCTCTACGGCAGTCGGCTCAGCGGCGGCGAGGGTCGGACGGTGGTGGTCATCCAGCAGGCCTCGCCCTCGGAGGTCGCGCCGCTCGTTGCTCTCGCCTACGGACTGACTCCGCGCGAGGTGGACGTGACCCGCATGTGCATCGCCGGTCTCGCCACCAAGGAGATCGCCGCGCGGCTGCACCTGTCGGCGTACACGGTCCAGGACCACCTCAAGGCGATCTTCGAGAAGACGGGTGTGCGGTCGCGTGGAGCGCTGCTCGGGCAGGTATTTCTCGAGCACTACATTCCACGCTGGCAACCACTGGAGCANTCGATGTATCTGTCCGAGTCGACCTTGCGCGGCTACTGGATGGAGCTGGCCCAGCTGGTCTCGGAGTATCTGCGCGAGACCTCGCCCGGCGACATCGAGCACGCCCTCGGGCTGCGCCCGGGGGACCTGCTCGACCTCTGGCCAGGGTGACCCCTAGCTGCTGATCCCGCTCCACTTCCACGAACCGTCGGTGCCGACCCGGGTCGAGGCGGAGAAGGTCGTGCTGTGCCCGATCCCGCTGCTCTGGCGGATGCGCACCGCGTTGCCGGTCGTCGGGTTGATCAGCACGACGTCCTTGGCCGCGACCGCGCCGTCGGCGTCGTAGCAGTTGTGCACCGACATGTAGCGCCAGCCGGTGCCGAGGCTGCGGACGACGTACTTCTTCGCCTCCGCCGGGCGGTCGGGACGTACGACGATCTGCTCGAGCTTGTTGGTGCTCGGGTTGATCGAGTAGAGCAGGTTGTACATCACCCCGTTGTGGCTCGTCCACACGCCTGCGACGGTCGTGGTGCTCGGCAGGGTGACCGGGAGGTTCGTGACAGTACCGAGGCGAGCGCCCGCGCTGGAGTAGGAGATCGCGGTCTGCTGCACGACGCCTGTGCTCGTGACGCTGTAGACCGCCGTCGTCGGACCGTTCACGACCTTCTTGGGGCTCCAGCCGGTCACCGCGGTGCCGTTGGTGCGGTAGAGCTGCGTGGACTTGGTCTCGGTCAGCACGGACTGACCGTTGGTCCCGCCGAGGTTCACGGTGCGGCCGGTGCCGTCGGTGCCGGGCACGATGTAGCCGGTCTTCCAGGTGGTCTCGTCGCCGGCTCCGCCGATCTCGATCCAGGCCCGCGGCGACCAGGTGACCGTGCCGGCGCTGCGGTAGTTGCTGGTCACCGTGCTGTTCTTGATGCCGCGCTTGCGGATGTAGCCGCCCGCCTTGCCGTTGATCGAGCCGGAGCAGTTCACGGTGCCGGCCGCGGCCGCCGGCGAGCTCGCCGCTCCGAGCGCGGTGAGCGATCCAGCCAGCAGGGCCGTGCCCGCGATGGCGACCAGGGCTGAACGGCGCTGTCGAGTCTTGATCTTCATGCCGCCGAGGGTATGTCCCGCGACCCGTTCAGCGGTCCCAACGAATCCGCACAGTTCGAGACTTCTCAACGTCCACTGACTGGGCGAAATCGTCCCATAACCTGGACGACACGCTTCGGATGGGTAGCGTGGCTGCCATGTTCAAGAAGGTGTTGGTTGCCAACCGCGGCGAGATCGCGATCCGAGCTTTCCGTGCGGGCTTCGAGCTCGGGGCCAAGACGGTCGCCGTCTTCCCCTATGAGGACCGGGGCTCAGAGCACCGGCTGAAGGCCGATGAGGCCTACCAGATCGGAGAGCTCGGTCACCCGATCCGGGCCTATCTCGATCCAGACGCGATCGTCGAGGTCGCCAAGCAGAGCGGCGCGGACGCGATCTACCCCGGCTACGGGTTCCTCTCCGAGAACCCGGCGCTGGCCGAGGCCTGCGCTCGGGCGGGGATCACGTTCATCGGGCCGTCGGCGGAGGTTCTCACGCTCACCGGCAACAAGGCCACCGCCATCGCGGCGGCGAAGGCTGCCGGCGTACCGACCCTGCAGTCGGTCGAGCCGTCCACCGATGTCGACGCGCTCGTCTCCGCTGCCTCCGTCCTGCCCTACCCGCTGTTCGTGAAGGCGGTCGCGGGTGGCGGTGGTCGCGGGATGCGGCGGGTCGATTCCCCCGACAAACTGCGCGAGGCGGTCGAGACCTGCATGCGCGAGGGCGAGGCGGCCTTCGGCGACCCGACCGTCTTCATCGAGCAGGCCGTGGTCGAGCCGCGTCACATCGAGGTGCAGATCCTCGCCGACGGCGAGGGCAACGTCATCCACCTCTTCGAGCGTGACTGCTCGGTGCAGCGCCGCCACCAGAAGGTCGTGGAGATCGCTCCAGCCCCCAATCTCGACCCTGAGCTGCGCGAACGCATCTGCGCGGACGCGGTGCGGTTCGCCAAGGAGATCGGCTACTCCTGCGCCGGCACCGTCGAGTTCCTGCTCGACCCCGCGGGCAACTACGTCTTCATCGAGATGAACCCGCGCATCCAGGTCGAGCACACCGTGACCGAGGAGGTCACCGACGTCGACCTGGTCCGCTCGCAGATGCGGATCGCCTCCGGTGAGACGCTGGCCGACCTGGGGCTGACCCAGGACTCCGTGCAGCTCCGCGGCGCGGCGATGCAGTGCCGGATCACCACCGAGGACCCGGCCAACAACTTCCGCCCAGACACGGGCATGATCACCACCTACCGCTCCCCCGGCGGTGCCGGGATCCGCGTCGACGGCGGCACGACGTACGCCGGGGCCGAGGTCTCGCCCCACTTCGACTCGATGCTCGCCAAGCTCACCTGTCGTGGGCGCACCTTCGAGGACGCCGTCACCAGGGCCCGGCGGGCCGTGGCGGAGTTCCGTATCCGCGGGGTGGCGACGAACATCCCGTTCCTGCAGGCGCTGCTCGACGACCCTGACTTCATCTCGGGCTCGATCACGACCTCGTTCATCGAGACCCACCCGCAGCTGCTGACCGCGCGGGCCTCCGGTGACCGCGGCACCAAGCTGCTCACCTACCTGGCCGACGTGACCGTCAACCAGCCGTACGGCGCCGCGCCGGTCTCGCTCCACCCCGCCGAGAAGCTACCGAAGCTCGACCTTTCGGTCGCTCCGCCGGCAGGCTCGCGCGACCTTCTTCGCGAGCTCGGACCGGAGGGCTTCGCCGCCGCGCTGCGCACCCAGGAGCCGGTCGCGGTCACCGACACCACCTTCCGCGACGCCCACCAGTCGCTGCTGGCGACCCGGGTCCGCACCACCGACCTGCTCGGCGTCGCCGGCCATGTCGCCCGGCTGACGCCGCAGCTGTGGTCGCTGGAGGCATGGGGTGGGGCGACTTACGACGTGGCTCTCCGCTTCCTCTCCGAGGACCCGTGGGAGCGGCTGGCGAAGCTGCGCGAGGCGATCCCGAACATCAACCTGCAGATGCTGCTGCGCGGTCGCAACACCGTGGGCTACACGCCTTACCCGACCGAGGTCACCGACGCGTTCGTCTCGGAGGCCGCCGAGACCGGGATCGACGTGTTCCGGATCTTCGACGCGCTCAACGACGTGTCCCAGATGCGGCCGGCGATCGACGCGGTGCGGGCGACCGGGACGTCCGTCGCCGAGGTCGCGCTCTGCTACACAGGCGACCTCTCCTCGCCCGACGAGAAGCTCTACACGCTCGACTACTACCTGCGGCTGGCCGAGGAGATCGTCTCGGCCGGGGCGCACGTGCTGGCGATCAAGGACATGGCCGGGCTGCTGCGGGCGCCCGCCGCGCGCACCCTGGTCACGGCGCTCCGGGAGCGGTTCGACCTGCCGGTCCACCTGCACACCCATGACACCGCCGGTGGCCAGCTGGCCACGCTGACGGCCGCGATCGAGGCCGGCGTCGACGCCGTCGACGCCGCGACCGCGTCGATGGCCGGGACCACCTCCCAGCCGCCGCTCTCCTCGTTGGTGGCGGCGACCGACCACACCTCGCGTGCCACTGGCCTGTCGTTGGCGGCGGTCAACTCGCTCGAGCCCTACTGGGAGGCCGTACGCCGCGTCTACGCGCCCTTCGAGTCCGGACTGCCCGCGCCCACCGGCCGGGTCTACCGCCACGAGATCCCGGGCGGCCAGCTCTCCAACCTGCGCCAGCAGGCCATCGCGCTCGGGCTGGGCGAGAAGTTCGAGCAGATCGAGGACATGTACGCCGCGGCCAACCAGATTCTCGGCCGCGTCCCCAAGGTCACACCATCGTCCAAGGTCATCGGCGACCTGGCTCTGTCGTTGGTCGCCGCCGGTGCCGACCCGGCGGCCTTCGAGGCCGACCCGGCCGCGTACGACATCCCGGCCTCGGTCATCGGCTTCCTCAACGGGGAGCTCGGGGACCCGCCGGGCGGCTGGCCCGAGCCGTTCCGCAGCAAGGCGATCGCGAGTCGTGGGTGGCACCCGCCGGCACCGGCCCTGACGGCCGACGACGCCGCGGTGCTCGCCGGCCAGCAGCCCGGTGACCGGCGCGAGACGCTCAACCGGCTGCTCTTCCCCGGCCCGACGAAGGACTTCACCGAGGCCCGCTCGAAGTGGGGCGACGTATCGGTGATCTCGACCCTCGACTACCTCTACGGCCTGCGCGAGGGCGAGGAGCACACGGTCGAGCTCTCCGAGGGCAAGACGGTCATCTTCGGACTCACCGCGGTCTCCGAGCCCGACGAGCGCGGCATCCGCACCGTCATGGGGACGATCAACGGCCACCTGCGCCCGATCGGGGTGCGTGACCGCTCCGTCGCCGCCGAGGTCGCCGCCGCCGAGAAGGCCGACCCCGCCGTCCCCGGCCAGGTCGCAGCGCCGTTCCAGGGCGTCGTCACCATCTCGGTCGCGGCCGGCGAGTCGGTCAAGGCCGGCGACACCGTCGCCACCATCGAGGCCATGAAGATGGAGGCCGCCATCACCGCCCCCGTGGACGGCACCGTCTCCCGCCTCGCCTTCTCCGGCACCCAGGCCGTNGGACGGGTTGCGCCGACTCGGCATGACGTCAAAGTCGCTCAGTAGCGGTCGACGGCCGGCGGCTCCGGCAGCTCGTAGCCGGACTCACCGAGGTTGTCGTTGAACGCCTCTTCCCAAGCGCCGTCCTCGAAGGCCTGCTCGATCAGGTCGTTGATCTTGTCGCGGTCCTCGCTGCCCTTGGGCAGACCGACGCCGTAGTTCTCCTCGGAGAACGGCGCGCCGACGATCTTGAACTTGCCCGGGTCCTGCTGGGCGTAGCCCGCCAGGATGATGTCGTCGGTGGTCATCGCGTCGAGCTGGCCGCCATCGATCGCGGTGACGCACTTGCTGTAGGTGTCGAACTCCTGCAGCTGAACGCCCTTGGCGTACTCGTCCTTGACCTTCTGGGCCGAGGTCGAGCCGGTCACCGAGCACAGCTTCTTGCCGTCGAGCGTGTCGGGGCCGGTGATGTCGGTGTTGTCGGCAGCGACCAGAAGGTCCTGGCCGGCGATGTAGTAAGGACCGGCGAAGTCGACCTCGGCCTTGCGCTCATCGGTGATCGAGTACGTCGCCAGGATCATGTCGACGGTGCCGTCCTTGAGGAAGGTCTCGCGGTTGGCGGAGACGGCCTCGACCCACTCGATCTGGTCCTCGTCGTAGCCGAGGCCCTCGGCGATGTACTCCGCCATGTCGACGTCGAAGCCGGAGTAGTCACCGTCGGCCTCCTTGAAACCGAGGCCCGGCTGGTCGAACTTGATGCCGATCTTGATCTTGTCGCCGCCGGCGTCGGAGCCGGTGTCGTCGCTACCACCACAGGCAGCGAGCGAGCCCGTGAGCGCGAGAGCGCCCAGGGTCGCGGCGATCTTCGTGAACTTCATCGTTTCCACCTTCTGGAATTAAGGGTTGGTGCGTTGCAGGGTTCG
Organism: Nocardioides sp. YIM B13467; assembly: GCF_042788075.1. Lineage (NCBI taxonomy): Bacteria > Bacillati > Actinomycetota > Actinomycetes > Propionibacteriales > Nocardioidaceae > Nocardioides > Nocardioides sp. YIM B13467. The sequence goes on along the minus strand of NZ_JBHZPJ010000046.1, from coordinate 1,646,521 downwards.
CGAGCTCAGGGCTCACCCGAGACGTACGTTCAGTGCTTGAGGATCTTGCCGAGGAAGTCCTTGGCGCGCTCGGACTGCGGGTTGTCGAAGAACTCGCTCGGGGTGTTCGACTCGACGATCTGGCCATCGGCCATGAAGACGACGCGGTCGGCGGCGACGCGGGCGAAGCCCATCTCGTGGGTGACCACGATCATGGTCATGCCCTCCTTGGCGAGGCTGACCATGACGTCGAGCACCTCCTTGACCATCTCCGGGTCGAGCGCGGAGGTGGGCTCGTCGAAGAGCATCACCTGGGGCTTCATCGCCAGCGCCCGGGCGATGGCGACGCGCTGCTGCTGACCACCGGAGAGCTGAGCAGGGTACTTGCTCGCCTGGACGCCCACGCCGACGCGGTCGAGCAGCTTCGTGGCCTCGGCCTCAGCCTCGGCCTTCTTCAGCTTGCGCACCTTCATCGGGCCGAGCGTGACGTTCTGCAGGATCGTCTTGTGCGCGAAGAGGTTGAAGCTCTGGAAGACCATCCCGACCTCGGCGCGCAGCTTGGCCAGGCCCTTGCCCTCCGCGGGCAGTTCCTTGCCGTCGAGCTTGATCGTGCCGGAGTCGATCGTCTCCAAGCGGTTGATCGCGCGGCAGAGAGTCGACTTCCCCGAGCCCGACGGCCCGATCACCACGACGACCTCACCACGCTTGATCTCCAAGTTGATGTCCCGGAGCACGTGCAGGTCGCCGTAGTGCTTGTCGACATGGTCAAGAACCACCAAGGCGTCTCCCGAAGGTGCGCTGGCGGGTTCGGTGTCAAGCACGGTCATGCCGCAGACCTAACCACATCCTGCATTGCACATCTATGACTTGGCCCCCGGGATCGGTTACAACCAGATAACCAACAAGATCTGGTACGCCCGCTGCGCCGGTCATCCGCGCTGGATTCCTCGACGCGGCCCCTGCGGTCGTACGCTTGAAGGCGCCATGACTACGTCGATCGCCTCTGGCTCCGCTTCGGCGGTGCGCACCTACGAAGTCCGCACCTACGGGTGCCAGATGAACGTCCACGACTCCGAGCGCCTCTCCGGGCTGCTGGAGGATGCTGGCTATCTGAAGGCGACCGAGGGCACGCAGGCCGACGTGGTCGTCTTCAACACCTGCGCGGTCCGGGAGAACGCCGACAACAAGCTCTACGGCAACCTCTCCCACCTGGCCCCGATCAAGGAGGCCAACCCGGACCTCCAGATCGCCGTCGGCGGCTGCCTCGCGCAGAAGGACCGCGCGACGATCACGAAGAAGGCGCCGTACGTCGACGTGGTGTTCGGGACGCACAACATCGGCTCGCTCCCGGTGCTGCTCGAGCGGGCCCGGGTGCAGGAGGAGGCCCAGGTCGAGATCCTGGAATCCCTCGAGGTCTTCCCGTCCACGCTGCCGACCAAGCGCGAGTCGGCCTATGCCGCCTGGGTGTCGGTGAGCGTGGGCTGCAACAACACCTGCACCTTCTGCATCGTCCCGAGCCTGCGCGGCAAGGAGAAGGACCGGCGACCTGGCGAGATCCTCGCCGAGATCGAAGCGCTGGTCGCCGAGGGTGTCACCGAGGTGACCCTGCTGGGTCAGAACGTCAACGCCTACGGCGTGGAGTTCGGCGACCGGCAGGCCTTCTCGAAGCTGTTGCGCGCCTGCGGCGAGATCGAGGGGCTGGAGCGGGTCCGGTTCACCAGCCCGCACCCGGCCGAGTTCACCGACGACGTGATCGAGGCGATGGCCGAGACGCCCAACGTGATGCCGTCGCTGCACATGCCGCTGCAGTCCGGCTCCGACCGCGTCCTCAAGGCGATGCGCCGCTCCTACCGGTCGACCAAGTTCCTCGGCATCATCGAGCGCGTCCGGGCGGCGATCCCGCACGCGGCGATCACCACCGACATCATCGTCGGCTTCCCGGGCGAGACCGAGGAGGACTTCCAGGCCACCCTCGACGTGGTCCGCGAGTCGCGCTTCGCCTCCGCCTTCACGTTCCAGTACTCCAAGCGTCCCGGCACCCCCGCCGCCGATCTCCCCGACCAGATCTCTCCGGAGGTCGTCAAGGACCGCTACGGCCGGCTCGTCGACCTCGTCAACGAGATCGCCTACGAGGAGAACAAGAAGAACGTCGGACGTACGCTCGAGCTGATGGTCGCCGAGGGCGAGGGTCGCAAGGATGCCGAGACCCACCGGCTCTCCGGTCGCGCTCCCGACAACCGTCTGGTCCACTTCAATGCGGCCGGGGCCGAGGGCGTACGTCCCGGCGACATGGTGAAGGTCGAGGTCACTTACGCGGCTCCGCACCACCTGGTCGCCGACAACCCCGTGCTCGAGGTACGCCGCACCCGTTCCGGTGACGCCTGGGAGGCGCGCCAGGGCCGACCCGAGCCCGAGGCCGCTTCGGTCGGGCTCGGCATGCCGTCGGTCGGAGTGCCCGCTCCGCTGCCGGCTGCGCCGGCGTGTGGCTGAGCCGGCCGCGCCGGCCAGCGGCTGATCGTTCGGTTTGCCGTTACGCGAACAGCAAATTCTCCGTAACACCGTTCCCCCTGAGGGTATTCCTGCTCTAGCCTGAGGCAACTTGTCTCAGGAAGGGATACCCCCATGTCGATTCCCAAGCTGGTCAACAGAGCAGCGGCGATGGGCGCACTCGGTGTTCTCGTGGCATCAGGCCTGGCGGCCGCGGCCCCCGCGGGCGCTATGCAGGCGTCCGCAGGAGGAGATGCCTGCTTCGACCCGCACGAGGTCGGCGCCGCCCGCGTCGCCGAAGGGGCCAAGCAGGTCCGCGACACGAACCATCTGACCGCGAAGCAGGCCGAGGCCAAGGAGCAGGCGCTCTCCAGCGCGCTGGCCGCGCAGGGGAAGAAGAGCGGCACCGCCAACCTCGCCGCGACGACCATCCCGACCTACATCCATGTCATCCAGGAGGACGCCACCACCGGCGTCGTTCCGCAGGCGAACATCGACGCCCAGATCGACGTGCTCAACGCGGCGTACGCCGGCACGCCGTTCTCCTTCGAGGTGGCCGGCCAGGAGACCACGATCAACCCGGCCTGGTACCCGATCATCTCCGGCTCGACCGGGGAGCGGGACATGAAGGCGGCCCTGCGCCAGGGCGGCGACAACGCGCTCAACGTCTACATCGGCGAGATCGACGACGGCCTGCTCGGCTGGGCGACCTTCCCGACCAAGAACATCGGGTCGCAGGACGGTGTGGTCATCCTCGGCGAATCGCTGCCGGGTGGCTCGGCGGCGCCGTACGACGAGGGCGACACGGCCACCCACGAGGTCGGCCACTGGCTGCACCTCTACCACACCTTCCAGGGCGGCTGTCGCGGCAAGGGCGACCAGGTCGCCGACACCCCGGCCGAGGCCGCGCCGGCCTTCGGCTGCCCGGAGGGCTCCGACACCTGCACGGCGCCGGGCCTCGACCCGATCCACAACTTCATGGACTACACCGAGGACGCGTGCATGGACGAGTTCACGCCGGGTCAGGTGCAGCGCATGATCGACGGATGGGTCGCGTACCGCGCCTGATCCGAGTCCTCACTGCGACGTAAACGCGAGGCGGGGAGCAACCCGGTCTGGGTCGCTCCCCGCCTCGAGGCGTATGGAGGGCTCAGTTGCCGCCGTCCAGCTTCTCTGCCTCGTTCTTCGCAGTCTCGACGCCCTGGTCGATCTGGTCGCTGAACTTGCCACCGGTCTTCTCGTCGGCGAACTCGCCGGCCTTGTCCAGGCCCTCGCCGACCTTGTCGGCTCCGACCTTGTCGACGCCCTGCCCGATGAGATCCTTTGCCTTGTCCAAGAAGCTCATGCTTCCCCCTCTGGATGGTGACTCCCCGTATGAGCCAACTTGCGGCCAGACTAACTGCATGGAGTACGACAGCAACAGGGGGACACGCGACCCGGATGGTGCACATGGACTACGCGACTTGGGATCTTTTCCCCTGTCTGCCACCCCGATCGTGGCCGTCGTCGGAGCCACCGCGGCAGGGAAGACGTCGCTCTCCCTCGACCTCGCCGAGACCCTCGGCGGCGAGATCATCAACACCGACGCGATGCAGGTCTACCGCGGTATGGACATCGGGACGGCGAAGCTGCCGGTCGCGGAGCGACGCGGGATCCCGCACCATCTGCTCGACCTCCTCGACATCGCCGAACCTGCCTCCGTCGCCGATTTCCAGGCGCTGGCGCGCGAGGAGATCGCGACGCTTCGCAAGGCTGGGAAGACACCCGTCCTGGTCGGCGGCAGCGCCCTCTACACGCGAGCGATCCTGGACCGGTTCGAGTTCCCCGGGACCTCGAACGAGGTGCGCGAGCGTCTGGAGAAGGAGCTCGAAACCGCAGGTGAGAAGGCACTTCACGACCGTCTGCGAGCTCTGGACCCGGTCGCGGCCGAGCGGATCGAGATCGACAACGGTCGCCGTGTCGTACGCGCTCTCGAGGTCATCGAGCTGACCGGCGAGCCGTTCAGCGCACGACTGCCCGAGCAGGTCTACCACGACCCGGCCTCCATCCAGATCGGCGTCGACATCTCCCGAGAAGCACTGGACGTACGCATCCGGCAGCGGGTCTCGGAGATGTTCGAGTCCGGCTTCGTCGACGAGGTCGCGCGGCTCCTGGAGGCGGGTCTGGGGCGGTCGCGGACCGCGTCGAAGGCCATCGGCTACAAGGAGGCCGCTGCCTATCTCGCGGGGGAGACGACGCTGGAGGAGGCCATGGAGAGAACGGCCATCAAGACCAGGCAGTTCGCACGCCGGCAGGACGCCTGGTTCCGCAAGGATCCGCGGGTCGTGTGGGTCTCGTACGACGATCCGTCCCGTCTGGAGAAGGCCGTCGCGGCCGTGCGGGCGGTGGCACCGTGAGCATGAGCGAGCGTCAGCGAGCGACAATCGGCTTCAGGCCGTCGCGTCCGTATCCTTGCCTTTGTCCAACGGAGGCGACGGCATGAACGAGCGGGACCGGCTGAGGGAACTGTTGGATGCGGTGCTCGACGGGGCCGACGCCGGAGAGCCGCGCACGCTGGCGCAGATGGCCGGCGACGCCTACACCTCGCCCTATCACTTCAATCGGCTGCTCTCCCGGGGCGCGGGCGAGCCGCCGGTGGCGATGCGGCGGCGGGTGATGCTGGAGCGGGCCGCGTGGCAGCTGCAGCACGGTGGCACGGTGACCGATGCCGCCTGGGCCGCCGGCTACGAGTCGGTGGAGGGGTTCTCGCGGGCCTATGCGAAGGCCTTCGGGCACCCGCCGAGCACCGCCGCGGTCAGCCACTGGCTGCCGGCGCCGAACGGGATCCACTTCCATCCGCCGGAGTCGCTGTGGGTCGACTCCCAGGAGCGGGTGCTCTCTCCGTTGACCGAGCAGCTCGTCATGCACGACCTCGACGACACCAGAGCCTTGCTCGACCTCGCCAAAGGCCTGCCCGCGGAGGTGCTCACCCAGGTGCGGCTGGCCGGCCACGAGGTGCTGGAGTGGGACGGTCCGGAGGAGTCGCTCGCGCAGGTCCTCGAGGCGACGGTGTGGGCCAAGGAGTGCTGGGTGGCCTCGATCGAGGGCCTCGCGATGCCGGTCCGGAGCCGCACGGTCTCGGTCGTCGCTCTCGTCGAGCGGCACGAGGCCGTGGCGGCACGGTGGTTGGCGGTCGTACGCGACATCGAGCGGCGCGGGGCCTGGGAGGACCGGCTCATCGACGCTCTCTGCGAGCCGCCGGAGAGCTTCCAGATCGGGTCGGTGGTCGCCCACGTCCTGACGTACGCAGCCCATCGGCGTCTGCTGGCCCGGATGATGCTCCGGATGGCCGGTGTCGAGGTCGACCGGGGCGACCCGATCGAGTGGCTGCGGGCCCGCCGGGGCGAGGTACCGACGGTCTGAGCGACGGGCGAAATGATTCGGCCGCCCGCGCACCCGCCTCGTACCCTGAGGCCGTGACCCCTACCTGGACTGAGATCAGCACAATCGAGGAGCTCGTCGACCTGGTCGGCGTCCCGCACGAGCGGGCGGCGACCAAGGGGCGCCCGGCGCTCCTCGACATCGACAGGCAGTGGCTCGCCGCGACGCCGTTCTGCGTGCTCGCGACCTCGGACGCCGCCGGCAACTGCGATGCCTCGCCCAAGGGAGACCCGGCCGGGTCGCTGGTGCACGTCATCGACGACAGGACGATCGCGATCGCGGAGCGGCCGGGCAACAAGCGCGTCGACGGCTACCGCAACGTACTCGCCAACCCGCACGTGGGGCTCAACTTCCTGATCCCTGGCCGCGGCGACACGCTGCGGATCAACGGCCGTGCCCGGCTGGTCTCGGACGCACCGTTCTTCGACGAGATGGTCGTGAAGGGGAAGCGGCCGATCCTCGCCCTGGTCGTCGACATCGACGACATCTTCTTCCACTGCGCGAAGGCGTTCCTGCGCTCGGGCCTGTGGGACCCGGAGACGTGGGACCCCGACCACCTCCCCAAGCGTGCGGTCATCGCCAAGCAGGTCGAGAACGACCCGCGTACGCTTGCGGAGATGGAGGACTACTACCGCACCGACACCTACTCGAAGTTCCTCTACTGATGTCCTACACGTATCTGAAGGGACACGGCACGGAGAACGACTTCGTGCTGCTGCCCGACGTCGACGGGGCGGTGCACGGCGCCCTCTCGGACGAGGAGATGGCCGACCGGGTCCGGGCGCTGTGCGACCGCCGGGCCGGCATCGGCGGCGACGGGATCCTGCGGGTGATCCGGACCGCCGCCTACACCGGTGAGGACCGTCCGGTCAGCGACGCCGAGTGGTTCATGGACTACCGCAACGCCGACGGCACCCGGGCCGAGATGTGCGGCAACGGCACCCGGGTCTTCGCGGAGTATCTGCGCTCCGCCGGGCTCGCCGGCGACGAGGTCACCTTCGCGACCCGGGCCGGCGACAAGATCCTCCGGGCGTCGGGAGACGTCTGGACCGCCGACCTGGGCTCGCCGAAGCTGCTCGGGTCGACCCAGGTCACCGTCGCCCACCACTTCTGGTCGGCCTGCAACGTCGACATGGGCAACCCGCACGCCGCCGCCGAGGTCGACTCGATCGACCCTCACGGCCCGGTCGGTGACCTCTACGACTCCCCGATCTTCGACGAGGCGGTCTACCCGCACGGGGTCAACGTGGAGTTCTTCGAACGCGTCGCCGAGCGTCACGTCGCCATGCGGGTCTTCGAGCGCGGCGCGGGCGAGACCCGCTCGTGTGGCACCGGAGCCTGCGCGGTGATGGTCGCGGCCGCCGAGGCCGACGGTCTCGCGATCGCGCGCGATGCTGATGTGACGTACCGGGTCGATGTCCCTGGCGGCACGCTCCACGTCACCTGGACGACCGACGACCGGGTGCTGCTCACCGGGCCGGCGGTCCTGATCGCCGAGGGCACCACCGCGCTCTGACTGCGAGACGGTTAACGGGTATTCACCACCGTGAGGGTGGTCACGTCTATGGTGCTGCCCATGGAGTTGACTGATAGCACAGCGATCGTGACCGGTGCGGCCAGTGGGATCGGGGCGGCGACCGCCCGGGCGCTGGCGGCCAAGGGCGCGACGGTGATCGTCGCGGACATGCAGAAGGACAAGGGCGAGGCCCTGGCGGAGGAGATCAAGGGCCTGTTCGTGCCCGTCGATGTCACCGACACCGACCAGATCACCAACGCCGTGGAGCGGGCCGTGGAGATCGCGCCGCTGAAGGCGGTGGTCAACTCGGCCGGGATCGGCTGGGCGCAGCGCACCATCGGCCGCGACGGCGAGATCGGCTCGGCGCACGACCTGGATGCGTACAAGAAGGTCATCGCGATCAACCTGATCGGCACCTTCGACATGTGCCGCCAGGCCGCGACCTACATCAGCCGCAACGAGCCGGACGCCAACGGGCAGCGAGGCGCGATCGTCAACCTCGCCAGCGTGGCGGCCTTCGACGGCCAGATCGGACAGGTCTCCTACTCCTCGTCCAAGGGCGGCGTCGTCGGCCTCACCCTCCCGCTCGCGCGCGACCTCGCCGCGGTCGGCATCCGCGTCAACACCGTCGCCCCGGGGCTGATCGACACCCCGATCTACGGCGAGGGCCCGGAGTCGGAGGCGTTCAAGGCCAAGCTCGGCGAGAGCGTGCTGTTCCCGCACCGGCTCGGTGAGCCGGCCGAGCTGGCCAGCATGGTCGTGGAGTGTCTGACCAACGACTACATGAACGGCGAGACGATCCGCGTCGACGGTGGCATCCGGATGCCACCGAAGTAAACAAGACTCAAGAAGTACCCCGACGGCTGGCGCACCGCTAATGTGTGCGCCAGCCGCGGACCGTTTCAGACCGCTCCGCGGATGTCGGAGCAAGGAGTTCGCATGTCCGATAAGGCGGACACCAGTACGTCGAAGGCGCTCGCGATCATCGATCCCGGCGAGCCCACGGGGCCGGCGGGAACGGGCGAGCCCCCGCGCGAGCCACGACTGACGCGGGAGACGATCGGAGTGATCGCCGGTGCGGCCGGCGTCCTGGCCGTGTGCCTGATCGCGACCGCGCTGGTCGCCAACGGCAACGCGGACTCGACCGACGACCGGACCTGTCTCGGCCCGGAGATGACGGTCGCGGTGGCCCCCGAGGCGGCGACCGTCGTGGGCAACATCCTCGAGGACGCCGGCTGTGGCCAGATCGAGGTCGAGGCGACCAAGGCCGACCAGGTCCTTCAGCCGCTGGCGCTCGACGGCGATCTCCCCGATGTGTGGATCCCTGACTCCTCGGTCTGGCTGGACCGGATCGACCCGGCCGTCGAGCCGGTGACGCTGCGGGCCTCAATGGCCTCCTCGCCGGTCGTGCTCGTCTCCGGCGACGGGCTCACCCGCACCTCCTACGCCGAGGCCTTCGCCGAGGACGACCTGCTGATGGGCGACCCCCAGCGGATGATGAGCGCGCTCGGCACGGCCGTCGCGAGCCAGGGAAAGCCCCAGACCGAGGCCAAGCTGGAGCCGTACGCAGAGCGGCTCGCCTCCGGTGAGGAGGGTGCCGGGCCGACCGACTCGGGACGCCTGGCCGAGCTGCAGACGGTCATGGGCGGAGTGACCGCGACCAGCGAGCAGCAGTGGTCGACGTACGCGCCGACGCTGAAGGCCAGTGCCCCGAAGGAGGGCACGGTGGTCCTCGACTACCCGGTCCTGATCACCGCGGACGCCTCGCGCCGCAACTCGATCGCCGCCTCGATCACCAGCTTCGCCAGGGTGCTCGACAGCGGCGCCGCCGACACCGCGCTGACCCAGGCCGGGTTCCGCACCACCGGAGCCGGCAAGCCGGCGCCCAACGTGGGCGCGTACACCCGCGTCGACTCGGCCGCGGTGACGGAGACGGCCTCGGAGTGGAACGCCAGACTTCGGCCGACCCGGGCGATCGCGGTCATGGACGTCTCCGGCTCGATGGCATGGCCGGCCGCCCCCGACAGCGCCACCACCCGCCTCCAGCTCACCCAGGACGCGGCCTCGGAGGCCGTCGATCTCCTTCCCGGTGGCGCCGCGATCGGGCTCTGGGCCTTCTCCGAGAAGACCGAGGGCACGCTGGGCGCCGACCACAAGGTGCTCGTCCCCACCCGTCAGCTGGCATCGAAGAACCAGCGCGCTCAGCTGACCGAGGAGATCGCCGGTCTCACCGAGCGCACCGGCGGCGGCACCTCCCTGCACGACACCGCCCTGGCGGCCTATCAGGCCGCGGTCGCCTCCTACGACCCGCTGGCCTCCAACGACGTGCTCCTCTTCACCGACGGCACCAACGACGACCCCGACTCGATGGACGTGGCAGAGCTCCTACGCCAGCTCGAGGCCGCCTCCGACCCGCGGCGGCCGGTCCGCGTCCTGGGGATCGGGATCACCGCCGACGCCGACCTCGGCACGCTGCAGGCGATCGCCGATGCGACCGGCGGGGCTGCGTACGTCGCCGAGCGGCCGGAGGACATCGGGAAGGTCCTTCGAGAGGTGCTCGAGCAGCGCTGAGACCGGCCCCGGATCGGGCCTGTGGATAAGCATTGTCCCCCGGGTGGTGCGGCGCCGTATCCTTGTTGGTATATGACGAACAACGCACACGATTTCTCACTCGCTGACGAGCTCGAGGCCACCGAGGACTGGGACGCGCTCGACGACAGCTTCGAGAGTGGCTACGCCGACGAGGATCCCGAAGACATCGACCCCACTGTCGGTGCGATGGAGCTCGCCGAGCGGCACGCGCTCAAGCGCGTCGCGAGCCTGCGCACCGAGCTCGAGGACATCACCGAGGTCGAATACCGCCAGCTTCGCCTGGAGCGAGTGGTGCTCGTGGGCGTGTGGGCCGGTGGCACCCAGACTGACGCCGAGAACTCCCTGGCCGAGCTCGCGCTCCTCGCCGAGACGGCCGGTTCGGAGGTGCTCGAGGCGATCTACCAGCGTCGCCAGGCGCCCGACCCCGCGACGTACATCGGACGCGGCAAGGTCGAGGCGCTCAAGGAGATCGTCGCCGCGACCGGCGCCGACACCGTGATCGCCGACGGCGAGCTCGCGCCGAGCCAGCTCAGGAACCTCGAGGACCGCACCGGGGTCAAGGTCGTCGACCGGACCGCGCTGATCCTCGACATCTTCGCCCAGCACGCCAAGTCCCGTGAGGGCCAGGCGCAGGTGGAGCTCGCCCAGCTCAGCTACATGAAGCAGCGGCTTCGTGGTTGGGGTGGCAACCTGTCCCGCCAGGCCGGTGGCCGTGTCGCCGGCGGTGCCGGAATCGGTGGCCGTGGTCCCGGTGAGACCAAGATCGAGACCGACCGCCGCCGGATCAACACCAAGATCGCCAAGCTCAACCGTGAGCTCAAGGCGATGAAGGGCACCCGCGACACCAAGCGTGCCGACCGCAAGCGCCACCACATCCCGGCGGTCGCGATCGCCGGCTACACCAACGCCGGCAAGTCGTCGCTGCTCAACCGGCTCACCGGTGCCGGGGTGCTCGTCGAGGACGCGCTCTTCGCGACCCTGGACCCGACCACCCGCCGCACCACCACCGAGGACGGCCGGGTCTACACGATGTCCGACACCGTCGGGTTCGTGCGCCACCTGCCCCACCAGCTCGTCGAGGCCTTCCGCTCGACGCTGGAGGAGGTCGCCGACGCCGACCTGGTCGTGCACGTCGTCGACGGCTCCCACCCCGACCCCGAGGGTCAGCTGGCCGCGGTGCGTGAGGTCTTCGCCGAGATCGGCGCCAGCGAGGTGCCGGAGCTGGTCGTGATCAACAAGGCCGACATCTCCGACCCGCTGGTGATCGCCAGGCTGCTGCGCGCCGAGCCTCACTCGGTCGCGGTCTCGGCCAAGACCGGCGAGGGCATCGACGCGGCCATCGAGGCCGTCGAGACCGACCTGCCGCGTCCGGGCGTCGAGTTCTCCGCGCTGGTTCCCTACGAGCGGGGTGACCTGGTCAACCGGATCCACCAGCACGGCGAGATCGACCACCTCGAGCACACCGCCGAAGGCACCGTCGTCAAGGGCCGCGCCAACGCGGACCTGGCCGGTGAGCTGGCTGCGTANCGCATGCTGCTTCTCCACCGCCTTGGCCGAACCAGCATGGACAGCCTCGTCAAGACGACGCTCCAGCTCGGCCAGCTTCCCGGCAGTCGTGTGCAGATCGATGACTGGCTCGTTTGTCGGTTCGGCGCTCACGTTGCTCCTTTGCACTTCGTGCGGTCTGGGGGTCAATCTAATCCCGTGCCACCTTTCGCGATGCGACGCCCGTCACTTGACCGCACCCGGCTCGATGCGTTGCCGGGGGGATGGCGCGTCGAGATCCTCGACGAGACGCCGTCGACCAATGCCGCGCTGGCCGAGCGTGCGCGCTCGGGCGAGGCGCCGGGCCTGGTGATCACCACCGAGCACCAGACCGCCGGCCGCGGGCGCCTGGACCGGGGCTGGATCACCCCGGCGCGATCGGCGCTGACGGTCTCGGCACTGCTGCGGCCCTCGCCCTCGATCCCGGTCGAGCGGTGGCCATGGCTGCCCCTGATGACCGGCGTCGCGGTCGCATCGGTGCTGCGGAAGAAGGGGTACGCAGCCGGGCTGAAGTGGCCCAACGACGTGCTCATCGAGGGTCGCAAAGTCTGCGGGATCCTGATCGAGCGCATCGAAGGGCCCGAGGGTGCGGCCGCCGTGATCGGGTTCGGGCTCAACACCTCGTTGACGCGCGAGGAGCTGCCGGTCGAGACCGCCACCTCGTTGGAGCTGGAGAGCGGTGCGCCCGTCGACCGCACCGAGATGCTTGCCGCGCTGCTGGAGGAGCTGGGTGCTGCGTACGAGATCTGGGGGTCGGACCCCGCCGAGCTCGCCCGCCGCTACCGGGAGCTGTCGGTGACCGTCGGTGAGCAGGTGCGCGCCGAGCTGCCGGGCGGGGAGGTCTGGGAGGGCGTGGCCACCGACATCGACGACTTCGGCCGCCTGGTCATCGCCACCGACGAGGGGTCCCGGGTGGTCGGCGCGGGCGACGTCATCCACGCCCGGCTCCGTCCGCGGTCGTGACGGACAGTTGTGACGGACTGTTGTGACGAGCCGGATGGCATGATCTGTTCGTGGCGAAATCGAAGCAGCCCGTCAATCTGACCTCGGCGGAGGTCGCCGAGAAGGCCGGCGTGAGCCTGGACCAGGCGAAGCGCCTGTGGCGTGCGCTCGGATTCCCGGAGATCGGCGACGACGAGGCCTTCTTCGACGAGGCGGACGTGCAGGCCCTGGCCAAGGCCAACGAGATCGCCGGCAACGGGCTGGTCAGCTTCGACCTGGTCGTCAACCTGACCCGCGGCATCGGGCAGTCGATGGCGCGCCTGTCCGACTACGAGGTCTCCGCGCTGCTGCACCACGTCGAGACCCAGAACGAGGACGACCGGACGCCCGCCGAGCTGCTGAAGGCGACCGTCTCGGTCTCCGAGCAGTTCGAGAGCGCGTTCGAGGAGATGATGATCTTCGCCTGGCGCCGGCACACGCGCGCCGCGCTCGCGCGGGCCGAGGCCTCGGTCGCCGGCCCCGAGGAGCAGCTGGGCACGGTCTGGCAGACGGTCGGGTTCGCCGACATCGTCTCGTTCACCGCACTGTCGAACACGCTGACCGAGGAGAAGATCGGTGACCTGGTCGAGCTCTTCGAGTCGCGGTGTGCCGACGTGGTGGCGACCTGGGGCGGCCGGATCATCAAGTCGCTCGGCGACTCGGTGCTCTTCGTCAACGACGACCCGCTCCAGGCCTACGGCACCGCCGAGGGCATCATCAATGTGATCGGCCGGGACCCGCGGATGCCCGACGTACGTGTCGGGCTCGCCTCCGGCAACGTCGTCTCGCGTCTCGGCGATGTCTTCGGACCGCCCGTGAACATGGCCGCGCGGCTGACCGCCGTCGCTCGCCGCAACCGGATCATCGTCGACGAGGCGACGGCCGGGACGATGCCCGAGGACGAGTTCGAGACCCGGCGACTGGCCGCTCGACCGGTGCGAGGCTTCGGGATCGTGGAGCCCGTCGCCGTCCGCCGTGTCTGAATCGTGACCTTCAAGGGCGTCGCTGACCTGCGACTTCGTGGATTTGTTCACATTCCGTTGTAGTTAACAGTCGATCAACGCCGGGCTCTGATTGCTTTACCCGGCAGGCCCTTCGTGGGCATGGTTGAGTGCGCGATTCGGGGGCGCACGTTTGTCATGCCCAATTCGTTGCACCTTGGCATGAAAATGTCAGTGGCAATATCGTGCAATCCTTTGCCAAGGGCTCTTTACCTCCCTAATGTCGGTCTCATGATCGAGGTACAGGAGATCAAGCTCGACCCGGAGACCCGGCGAGCATGGCGGAACGATGAGGAGCTGACGCTCTCTCGCAAGGAGTTCGACCTGGTCCACGCCCTGATCAAGAGGGCTGGCAACGTCGTCTCCCGCGACGAGTTGATGAGGGACGTGTGGAACGCGACCTTCTACACCTCGTCGAAGACCATCGACGTACACCTGGGATGGGTGCGTCGCAAGCTGGGCGACGACCCCCGGAAGCCCCATCTGATCACCACCTTGCGCGGCAAGGGTCTGCGCTTCGAGAAGGCCTGACCTTCGTTCACCTGCCGGGGGTCGGGTTTCGCGGATTGCGTGAGGGGGATCCGCGAAATCGGCCCCGGCGGGGCAGTCTCATTACCCTGTCGTCGTGACCCTCGCACCGACACTTGCGATCATCGGCGGCGGCCAGCTGGCCCGCATGATGGCTCAGCCCGCAATCGCGCTCGGCCTCCCGCTCCGGCTTCTCGCCGAGGGCGAGGGTGTGTCGGCCGCTCAGGTGATTCCCGACCAGATGGTCGGCGACTACCGCGACCTGGACACGTTGAAGAAGGCCACCGAGGGCTGCGAGGTGGTCACCTTCGACCACGAGCACGTCCCGACCGAGCATCTGCACGCGCTCGAGGCCGCCGGGGTAGCGGTCCGCCCCGGGCCGGAGGCGCTCGTGCACGCCCAGGACAAGGGCGTCATGCGCGCTCGGCTGACCGAGCTCGGCATCCCCTGCCCGCGCAACGCCATCGTTTCGTCGACGGCCGAAGTCGAGGCGTTCGGTTTCCCGTGTGTCCTCAAGACCACCCGCGGCGGATATGACGGCAAGGGGGTCTGGGTCGTACGCGGCGTCGCCGATGTCGCCGAGCCGCTTCGCGTCGCTGAGGAGGCGGGCGTCCAGGTCCTGGCCGAGGAGCTCGTCGACTTCCGCCGGGAGCTCTCCGCGATCGTCGCCCGATCGCCGAGCGGCCAGGCCGCTGCGTACCCGGTCGTACACACCTACCAGGAGAACGGCGTCTGCAAGGAGGTCATCGCTCCGGCGCCCGACCTCTCGCCCGAGCTCGCCGTCCAGGGCGAGCAGATCGCGCTGCGTATCGCGGGGGAGCTCGGCGTCGTCGGCATCCTGGCGGTCGAGATGTTCGAGACCGTCGACGGCCGGCTGCTCGTCAACGAGCTCGCCATGCGCCCGCACAACACCGGCCACTGGACCCAGGACGGCGCCGTCACCTCGCAGTTCGAGAACCATCTGCGTGCGGTCATGGACCTGCCTCTGGGCTCTCCCGCTCCCCGCGCGAAGTGGTCGGTGATGGTCAACATCCTCGGCTCGACCCGGGAGAACGTCGGCCGCCTCTACGACGGCTACCCCCATGCCATGGCCCGCGACCCCCACCTCCGCGTCCACCTCTACGGCAAGGAGATGCGCCCGGGTCGCAAGGTCGGCCACGTCAACGTCTACGGCGACGACCTCGACGACTGCCTCGAGCGCGCCCGCCACGCCGCCGACTGGTTCCAGGGCGACCTCGGCAACGACTCCGACTGACCGCCGAGAAGGCGCCTGCGTCGGCCGAGACGTCACGTAAGTCGATCGAAACGTCAGTTGGGTCGGTCGAGATGTCACGCCGGTGCCAACTCGGCCTGCGTAAGTGACGTTTCGACCTGCACAAGTGACGTCTCGGCCGACGGGGCTGACGCCTCGGCCGGGTTTGGACGAGGTCAGACGCCTAGGCGCTGGCGTTCGGTGGCGACGACGTCGCGGGCGATCTCGGCGTCGGAGGCTTCGGTGGCCAGAGCGGTGACGGCGTCGTCGGGGTGCGAAGTCTCGTACGCTTCGGGGCTGCTGGCGGCGGTCGCGCTGACCCGGGCGAAGTCGTCGAAGAGCTCGGCCTTGGCGGCGAGGATGTCGTGGACGCGCTGGTCTACGCCGACCTCGGAGAGCAGGCGGTGGACCTGGACGGACTGGAGCTGGCCCATCCGGCGGGCGCGGGCGATGGCCTGCCACTCGATGGTCGGCTTGAGCTGGGGCTCGCAGATGACGACGACGCTGGCCGACTGGATGTTGAGGCCGACGCCGCCGGCGACGATCTGGGTGACCAGCACGGCACCGTGCCCGGCCGCGGAGAACTCGTCGACCATCTGCTGGCGCTCCTCGGCGGGCACCGACCCGGTGAGCGGCCCGAAGACCTCGCCGGGCAGCAGCGTGACCAGGTCGTCGAGGACCTTCCTGAAGTGGGAGAACACGATCACGCGGCGGCCGTTCTCCTCGGCCTCGCCGACGATCTCGACCAGCCGCTCGACCTTCGCCGACGAGGTGCCCTGAAGCATCGCGGCCTGGCGCATGGCCATGAAGTTGCCGTCGCGGACGCACTCGGCGTACGCCCTCTCGTCGGCCACAGACAGCGGCAGCCAGTCCTCGACCTCGACGAGGTGGGGCAGTTCGGTGAGCACGTCCTCCTGGTTGCGGCGCAGGTAGACCGGGGCGACCTGCTTGCGGAACCGGTGGGGATTGAACTCATCGGCGGAGAGCAGCAGGTCGGGGCGGAGGTAGGAGACCAGGTTGCGGAACTCGTCGATGCGGTTCTCCATCGGTGTGCCGGTGAGCAGGATGGCGCGCTCAGAGGAGTCGAGGACGCGGCGTACGCGCTCGGTGCGCTGGGTGCGCGGCGACTTGATCATGTGCGCCTCATCGACCACGACGCAGGCGACCTTGACCTGGTCGAGGAACGGCTGGATCGCGTTGAGCGTCTCGTAGGTGGTCACCGCGACGCCGCCCTGCTCGACCCAGATCTTGGCGGCCTTCAGGCGGCGGTTGCCGTGGAGACGGTGGGGGATCAGGGTCGTCTTCGAGTCGGTCTCGCGCACCCAGTTGGTGACCACGGCTGCGGGGCAGACGACCAGCGTGTGGGATGCGCCCATCGCGTGCAGATGAGCGAGCACGGCCAGCGACTGGAGCGTCTTGCCGAGCCCCATCTCGTCGCCGATGATCACCTTCATCTGCACCAGCGCGAAGCGGACGCCGAAGTGCTGGTAGCCGCGCAGCGATGCGGTCAGGTTGTTGGTGCGCAGGTCCTGGGCCCGCACCGCCTCGATGATCTCGGCGGACAGGTCACCGTGGATCTTGTCCTCGTCCTCGGTGAGGAAGCCGAGCTCGGAGAGCATCGCGTAGTAGTCGGCGGGCCGCTTCTCGAAGTCCTCCCACGGGTCGGCGGGCCGGTTGCCCGGACGCACCCGGCGGGCCATCTCGGCCCGGTGGGCGATCGCGCGCAGCGCGCCCTGGAAGTCGTCGAGGCTGGCCGCGTTGGCCAAGATCAGATGGAATCGCGCACCGCTGTCGAGCGACCGGGTGAGCGGCCGCAGAGACTGGACCAGGGCGAGCTCCGCCCCCGCGTCCTTCGTACGCCGCCCGGCCTCCCACTCCGCCAGCCGCGCGAGCAGCCTGGTGGCCGCCGGGGTGCGGCGCTCGTGGTCGATGGCGAGCGGCATCTCGTCGTAGGTGCGCTGCCACAGCGCCTGCGCCGCCTCCTGCATCCGCATCGCGGTGGCTGGGCCGACCCCGGGGAGTTGCCGCAGGTCAGAGGCGGGATGGATGACCTCGTGGACGGTATGGATCCCGGCCTCTAGGAGGGGTTCGACGCGTACGAGGTCGGCGAGCTCGTCGACCGGCAGCGACCTGACCGCCGTGTCGGTGTCCGCGCTCCGGACCGCGTTGGCGGCGTCGGTCGCCGCCCGGCGCGCGGGCTCCTCGGAGCGCCTGGCCTCGTTGAGCGTCTCGCCCTCGTTGCGCAGCACGAGGACGCCCTTGCGCGGAGCCAGCACTGCCTCCGATCCCAGGTCGGAGAGCGCCTCGAGGAGACCGACGCTCGGCAGCAGTGCCTCGCGGATCCGTACCCGGCGCCGGGACGGGAGCCTGGTCAGCTGGTCGAGCCGCGCCGCCGCCTGGATCTCGCTCGCGCGCTGGTGCAGATCGAGGACCTGTCTGCCAGCCAGCTCGGCCTCCTCGCGGCGGCTCCTGCGCACCAGCAGGCGACGCGCCCCGGAAGCCTTCTTGGCCTGCGCCACATCGTCCGCGGCGGCGGCGAGCGAGTCGACGAGCTCCTGGGTGGTCTCCTCGACCGGCTCGAGCGCGTGACGCCGTGCGATCGCGGCCAGGCGCGGCCCATCGCTCCGGTCCAGGGCGATGCTGCGCCAGGCGACCTGCGCCGCGCGCTTCAGCTCGGCCGCGCTCGCCCGGTAGTGGTCGACCGCCTCGGCTGCCTCCTGCTCGATCTCGGCCCGGGCGCGGGTCGCCGACGCCGCCTGCCGGGACCAGAAAGCGACCTGCCGCACCCGGGACGGCAGCGCCTTGCGCTCCGCCTTGGTCAGCCCGGTGAAGCGCTCGACCGCGGTCGGGTTCGGTCGCGCGCTGACGACGACGTCGGTGCTGGTAGCTGGATCCATCTGCCTTTGTGGGGTCGTGGGGGAGAGTGGCCAGCACACTAGCGGCCAGGACCGACACTCAGGTGACAGGCAGAGGTCGGGGCCATGACGCGACCCCTTCGTCGAGCGCGAGCTCGGCGTCGGCCGCGGCGGCGGCTTCAGGGTCATGGGTGGCGAGGACGACGATCGCGCCCCGCGCCGCCTCGGCCCGCAGCGCGGCGATCATCCGCTCCCGGTTGCCGGCATCCAGGTCGCTGGTCGACTCGTCGGCGAGGATCACGGCGGACCGCATCGCGAACGCGCGGGCGAGCGCGACCCGCTGCTGCTGACCGCCTGAGAGCTCATCGACCAGGTGGCGTCCGGACTCCGCGAGGCCGACCAGCTCGAGTGCTGCCGAGGTGCGCTCGAGCGCCTCCCGAGGTGACACCTTGCGGGCAAGCATCGGTACCAGGATGTTCTCCTCCGCGGAGAGCGCCCCGGCGAGCCCGTTGCCCTGGGGGATGAGGGTGACGCCGCGGGCGGCGGCGTCGTCCCGGCCGGCCAGCGGCGTTCCGTCCACGTTCACGGATCCTGCTGCCGGGGACAGGGCGCCGCCCAGCGCCCACAGCAGCGACGACTTCCCGGCGCCGGAGGGCCCGGTTACCGCCAGCATGACCCCCGCCTCGAGGTCGAGATCGATCGCCTGGACGGCAACCAGGTTCCCGTACGTCACCGTCAACCCGTTCGCGCGAAGCTCACTCATCGCTGGCCTCCTCGTGCTCGGGAACGAGCTCATAGTGACCGTCCACCGGATGGAAGCGCACCAGTGTGCCTGGCGGAAGCGCGTCGCGTACGTGGCCGGGAAGCGGGAGCGAACCATCTGCCGTCACCACGGCGTACTCCTCCCCGCTGCGTCCCTCGCCACCGATACGGCCGTCGCGGATGGTGACCGTGCGGGGCAGGAACGCGGCGACGTGCGGATCGTGGGTGACGAGCACGACGGTCGTACCGTGGGTGCGGTTGATCCAAGCGAGCCGCTCGAGGACGAGGTCACGGGCGGCGTGGCCGAGCTGGCTGGTGGGCTCGTCGGCGAGGACGAGCCCGGGCCGGGTGGCGAGAGCAACCGCCAGCGCAACGAGCTGCAGCTCGCCAGGGGTGAGGCCGGTCAGCGGACGGTGGGCCACGTCGGCGATCCCGAGCTCGCTGAGCACCTCCTCCGCGGTAGGCAGATCCTTGGTCGCGCGAGCCACGCGCTGGGCGAAACCCACGTTGGCCGCCGGAGTGGCGTAGGGCAGCAGGTTGCGTCCCGCACCCTGGAGCATGAGTGAGACCCGGGTTGCCCGGAGTCGGTCCAGCTCCTTCGTGCTCGCCGATGAGACCTCATGCGCACCCACGAAGATCTTGCCGGCGCTGGGTCGGAAGACGCCGGCCAGGAGGCTCATCAGCGTCGACTTCCCGGATCCTGAGGGGCCCAGCAGCCCCATCAGCTCGCCGGGTCTCACGTCCAGGTCGACACCGGAGAGGGCCGCCACGTCGTGTCCCTCTGCGTGGTAGATGTGCACCAGGCCGTGGGTACGGATGCCCATCCCGCTGCTCATGCCGCTGCTCATGCCGTCTCCCGGACCCGGTCGAGGCGCGCGGCGGCTGCGACTGCCCGGCCGAGGAGGACGGCGGCTGTGCCGAGGACCAGCAGACAGCCGAGCGTGGTCAGTCCGACCGCCAGCCATGGAACGGACACGTCGACGGTGTCGACGGCGGGTGGCACGGCGAAGAGAGGGATGTCGGGCAGGGTCAGCAGGGCGCCGAGCACACCGGCTCCGGCGCCGGCGAGGACCCCCAGGACCACGGGCAGCAGCTGCGTGGCACCGGGGAGCCGCCTGACTGTGCGCCGATCCACACCCGCCAACCACAGCGAGGCCAGGTCGCGAGCGCGGGTGCGCCAGCCGGTCACCGTCAGCACACTCAACGCGAGTACGGCGATCGCCACGGCGGCGAGGCCGACCACGACGCCGAGTCGAAGGCTCCAGGCCGCGACCGTCTCGTCCAGGCTGCGGCGTACGTCACTCAGCGTTCGGGTCTCGGCGACGATGATGCCTTCTTCCTCGAGGTCGGCGCTGACCCGGTCGAGCAGCGCCCGATCCTCGGCAGCGAACCACAGGGAGACGGTGGAATCGGCGTCGGGAGGGGCGAGCTCCTGGGCGGTGGCGAGATCGACAAGGGCGACGTCCGGGCCGCCGCCGGGGACCCGGTCGATGGCCGCGACCTCCTTGCCGTCCTGCTCGATGCCGTCGAGGCCGACGATGGTGACCTCGTCCTCGAAGAGCGACCCGGTGGTGATGACTGGGATCGGCTCGCGCGCCTTCCCGTCTGTGAGTTCTTGCCATTGGTCGGCGCTGGGCGAATCCCCGGTGCCGAAGAGAGCGATCTGCCGAAACCCTTGTGGATCGACGGCGAAGGTCGTTGCGCCACCGCTTGGAGCCGCGGCTCGTACGACGGGGGTCACCTGGATGCTCTCGGGGTCGATCCTCGCGAGCACACGACGTATCGACCCGAGGTTGTCGGCGGTCGACCGCTGCCCCTGGAGCTCGGCGATCAACGGAGCGCCTGCCGCCTGTTCCGCGGCGACCGCGCGGTTGCGCTCACCCACGAGGAGACCGCAGACCGAGAAGACGGCGAGCGCGCTGGCGACGGTGGCCAGGGCGACCGTACGCCGCGTAGCGATGCTCCGCGACGCGTCCAGCAGCGAGACGCCGGTGCGCAGATGGCCGCGGCGCAGCAGCGTGCGCCCGATCCGCATCGCCGTCGGGGTGAAGAGGTGTGCGAGGACGAGACCGACGAGCGCGGAGAGCAGCGCAGGGGCGGCGAGCGCGATGGGCCCGGTCAGGCTGCCCGTCACAAAGGCGACCACGCACGCCCCGCACGCGGCGATGGCCACGGCGTCTCCGGCGCCGATCGCCCATCCCGAGCGACGGCGGTGGGTCCGGTGGAGCAAGGAGCCGAGGGGTTCGCGGGCGACCCGGTAGACGGCCGCGTACGTCACCAGGATCAGGGCCGCGGCCGCGATGATGCCGGAAGCCAGCGTGCCTCGGGGAAGCTCGAAGGGTGGATCGCCAGGCAGCGCGTACTCC
The DNA here is from genome assembly GCF_042788075.1 of Nocardioides sp. YIM B13467. Taxonomy (NCBI): domain Bacteria; kingdom Bacillati; phylum Actinomycetota; class Actinomycetes; order Propionibacteriales; family Nocardioidaceae; genus Nocardioides; species Nocardioides sp. YIM B13467. The sequence goes on along the minus strand of NZ_JBHZPJ010000046.1, from coordinate 1,625,237 downwards.
CGCGCGACGGTGGCGGCGAGGATCGCCACGGCCGTCCCGGGGACGATTCCGGCGAGCACGGCGGGAAGAAGCTCGCCCATCAGCATGGATCTGGCCCCCGACGCACCCCGTCCACGAAGCCGCGCGACCACCACCTCTGGGCGGCGCTGGTCCGTCGCCGCGAGCAGCATCAGCCACAGGACGATCACCCCGAGCACACCCAGCTGTACGAGGAGCAGTGGCACGGTCGTCCGGCTCTGTTCGATCTGAGCGTCGACCTCGTCGGTGAGCTCGGGCAGCGACGTCACCAACGACGTGATCGAATCCTCGAGGATCTCGTCGTGCTCCTCGACCTTCTCGGCCCGCGCCCGGAGGTTACGTAGGTCGCCCTCGAGAGCGGTGAGCTCGTCCACCCCCACGGCATCGGCACGCAGCCGCGATCCGACCCATGGGCGCTCGGCGTCGAGGAACGGTGTCGAGCCACCGAAGGTCGACTCGTCGGTCAGCCACACATCGTGCTGGACGACGTCACCGGCAGCGATCCCGGCCAGGCCCTCCAGCTTGAGACCTTGCCACCACGCTTCGTCGTCGGCCCGGTACGTGCCGACGACCTGGTAGGTCACCGACGGTGTCGGCGGTTGGTGATAGTTCACGTCCACGGGCGGCCGGGCAGCGTTCGCCTTCACCGTGCTCCCGATGGTGATGTCGTAGGTCTTCGCCTCGTTCTCGGTGACCAGGATCTCGCGGCTCCGTTCGGGACAGGTGCCCGCGGTGATCCTGATGTGGTCGCACTGGCCCTCGCGCCACCAGATGTCACCCTGGGGGACGGAGAGCGAGGCAGGGCCGAGATCGAGGTCGGCGACGGCATTGCGACCGGCGACAGGCGTCTCGAAGAGCGAGGAGCTCGGAAGCTGTCGCGCGAGCTCCTCGGGGTCGGTGCGCTCCAGGAGATAGTTGGCCGGCGGTCCGAAGATCTGGAGGTCGCGCTCCACGCTGGTCGCGTTGTCGAGGGTGACCGCTGCGGCGGCCTGCTGCATCGCGCGGTCGTAGAGCGGGGCGAAGACAGCACACGTGGTGATCAGCGCGGACAGCAGCGAGATGACCACGGCTTGGCCGAGCCGATATCTCATGGCGGACATCACGGGGCACACGATCTCTTAACCTTGCGGAGCGCGACAGCGAATTACGACCACGAGGGACATCCGCGACGGACATCCACGAAGGACATCGATGACGGCATCGTTGGGCGGCCCGGTTCACGCGTACACATGCTGGTCGGCCTAGCCTTGGCCCCATGAGTGCGCGCGTGGGGATCGTGATGGGGTCTGACTCCGACTGGCCGACGATGAAGGCTGCCGCTGAGCTGCTGGACGAGTTCGGGATCGAGTGGGAGGCCGATGTGAAGTCGGCCCACCGGATGCCCCAGGAGATGCTCGACTACGGGCGCGAGGCTGCCGGTCGCGGCCTCTCGGTGATCATCGCCGGCGCCGGCGGTGCGGCTGCGCTCCCGGGCATGCTCGCCTCGGTCACGCCGCTCCCGGTCATCGGCGTCCCGGTGCCGCTGAAGTACCTCGACGGCCTCGACTCGCTGATGTCGATCGTCCAGATGCCCGGTGGCATCCCGGTGGCGACGGTCGCCATCGGCAACGCCAAGAACGCGGGCATCCTCGCCGCCCGCATCCTCGGCGTCGCCGACCCCGAGCTCCAGCAGAAGCTGGTGGCGTACGAGAAGTCCCTCGCCGAGCTGGCGGCCGCCAAGGGCGAGGTCGTCCGCAACGCCACCTCCTGATTTTCAGGGCAGGAGCGAGAGCCCCTTGACCAGCTTGTCGATGATCCGGCGGGGGCCGAAGAGGCTGACCGCGCAGTAGGACATGTCGGCCCCGCGACTGTTCCCGACGGCGTACAGGTAGTCGTCGTAGACCCTCGTGTGCTGTGCCTGGGTGGGCATGTCGATGACCGCGACCCCGGGCTGGGCGACCGCCTGGCGCCGCAGGTCGGTCAGCCGCTGGGCCGTCGCGCCCAGCACGGTGCAGCCGATCCAGGGCAGGCCCGGGTGCGTCGAGGCGTCGGCGTCGACCGCATCCTCGCCGAGGAGCCCGACCGTACGCTGCGTGGTCGCCCCCGCGACGCAGACGGCCGCGTTCACCGCGCGTCCGGCGGGAAGGGACTGGTCGACGACGACCACCCACTTGAAGGGAACGTCCCGCGTGCTCGCGGACTGGTCGATCTCGTCCGGTGTGAACCCGATCCTGGCCTCTTCGACGTCTGTGCTCATCACTCCGACTCCTGTCATTCGCCAACTGATTCGAGGACAAGTCTTGAGAATGTCAGGAGTGATCGCAATCGAGCCGGGCAATGTAAGGAGGATCGGTTAATCTGGCGTGCATGGACGAAGTCGACCGTCAGATTCTGGCCGCCTGGACGATGGATGCACGGCGGAGCCTTCGGGACATCGCCGCAGAAGTCGGCGTCTCGGCGACCACCGTGCACGACCGCGCGCGGGCGATGCAGCGTCGCGGGCTCATCCGCGGGGCGTACCTCGACCTCGACCTACGCCAGATCGACCGGGGCGTGCAGGCGCTCGTCGCCGTGCGGATCCGACCGCCCTCGCGCGCCAACATCGAGTCCTTCCGCGACTGGGTCGGCGCGCTCCCGGAGGCTGTCGGCGTCTTCGTCACCTCTGGCCGGATGGACTTCATCGTCCACGTCGCGGTCGCCGACAACGACGCGCTCTACGCGTTCGTGATCGACCGGCTCACCTCGCGAGCCGAGATCGCCGACGTGGAGACCTCGGTGATCTACGAGCACCTGCGGACGATGACGTTCGAGCCGTAGCCCTACGCCTGTGCGCCGGCCCTGGCGCGCTGGAACCAGATCTTGCTGGGGCAGGTGTCCATGACCATCGGTACGCCGGCCGCGGTCGTGCGCTCGAATGCCGACTCGTCGACCACACCCATCTGGAACCAGACGCCCCCGGCGCCGATCGCCACGGCCTCGTCGGCGAACTGGCCGGCGGCCTCGGAGCGGCGGAAGACGTCGACGACATCGATCTTGCCGACGGCCGCGGCGGCGTCGGCCAGGGTCGCGTAGACCTTCTCGCCGAGCACCTCCTTGCCCTCGGCGGCGGCGCCGGGGTGGATCGGGATGATCCGCTTGCCGTGCTCCTGGAGCTCCTGGGCGATCGAGTAGGCAGTACGCCACGGATCGCCCGAGAGGCCGACTACCGCCCACGTCTCGGAGTCGTCGAGGAGCTTGTCGATGGTGTCCTGGTCGAGCCACGCAACGGTCATGTAGCGCACAACAACAACGGGGGTCGGTGGATTCCGTGACCCACCGACTTACTGGCGAGTAGCAAACAGGCATAGACTCCGGGACATGAGTGCCGAGTACCCGTTGTTCGCCCTCTCCGAGGAGCACCAGGAGATCCGCAAGGCCATCCGCGAGATCTGTGACGCGAAGATCGCGCCGGCCGCTGCTGCGGTCGACGAGGAGGCTCGCTATCCGCAGGAGGCGCACGACGCGTTGGTCGAGACCGAGTTCTTCGCCCCGCATGTGCCGGAGGCGTACGGCGGTGTCGGTGCGGACGCTTTGGCGACGGTGCTGGTGATCGAGGAGATCGCTCGTGCGGACGTCTCGGCCTCGCTGATTCCCGCGGTGAACAAGCTGGGCTCGCTGCCGGTGCAGATCGGTGGCTCGGAGGAGCTCAAGAAGAAGTACCTGGGCAAGCTCGCCGCCGGTGAGGGCAACTTCTCCTACTGCCTCTCCGAGCCCGACGCGGGCTCGGATGCGGCCAACCAGAAGACCCGGGCCGTACGCGACGGCGACTTCTGGGTGCTCAACGGCGTCAAGCGCTGGATCACCAACGCGGGTGTCTCGGAGTACTACACCGTGCTCGCCGTGACCGACCCGGAGAAGCGCTCCAAGGGGATCTCCGCGTTCGTGGTGGAGAAGTCGGATGAGGGCGTGTCATTCGGTGCGCCGGAGAAGAAGCTCGGCATCAAGGGCTCGCCGACGCGCGAGGTCTACTTCGACAACGTACGCATCCCCGCCGACCGGCTCATCGGCGAGGAGGGCAAGGGCTTCACCTACGCCATGCAGACCCTCGACCACACCCGGATCACCATCGCGGCCCAGGCTGTCGGTGTCGCGCAGGGTGCGCTGGACTACGCGCTGGGCTACATCAAGGAGCGCAAGCAGTTCGGCAAGGCGATCGCGGAGTTCCAGGGTGTGGAGTTCATGGTCGCCGACATGGGCATGAAGATCGAGGCCGCCCGCCAGCTCACCTACGCCGCCGCCGGCCGTTCCGAGCGCGGCGACAAGGACCTGACCTTCTTCGGTGCCGCCGCCAAGGCGTTCGCGAGCGATGTCGCGATGCAGGTGACCACCGACGCCGTCCAGCTGTTGGGTGGCTATGGGTTCACCCGCGACTACCCGGTCGAGCGGATGATGCGCGATGCCAAGATCACCCAGATCTACGAGGGAACCAACCAGGTCCAGCGCATCGTCATGGCCCGCCAGCTCCTCGCCGGCATCCAGTCGACCCTGTGACAGATCGGTGCGCTCGGCCCGCAGCGGCGAGTGCACCGATCATTCATGTGCACGATCCATGCACCGGCGATTCCATCAAAGGTGCACGGATCGTGCATGGGTGGCGGATGATGCCTTCATGGGGGACCCCGCCGATGAGGACGAGGCATTCGTCCTGGACACGTCGCGACCGTTCACGCGAGCAGATGCTGCGAAGGCGAAGATCAAGCCGAGCACGCTACGTGGGCCGCGCTTCGTACGCCTCTTCAGTGGTGTGTACGTCGCCGCCGACGCCCCGGCAACGCCGTTGCAGCGAGTCCAGGCTGCCCTCGTCCCGTTCAGGGGTCGCGGCTTCGCGAGCCACGCGTCCGCGGCCAGGGTCTACGAGGTGCCGATCCCGACGCTGCCCGACGAACATGTGACGGTGACGGCCGCGGCCCACCGGCGTACGCATCCTGGCATCGTCTGCCATGTGATGCGGAAGCCGCGAGCGGTGGTCATCGACGGCATCGGCGTCTCCTCACCTGACCAGCTCTTCACCGAGCTCGCGAGCCAGGTGAGCCTGGTCGACCTCGTAGTCGCGGGCGACCACCTGGTACGCCATCACCGTGGCGTGGCTGCGGGGACGCTGACCGAGTTCGCGGCCGCCAGCGGCCTGCCCGGCTCGCGCGTTGCCGCGACGGCGGCGCGCTACGTACGCGAGAAGGTGCGCTCCCCGATGGAAACCCGTCTGCGCATGCTGATCGTGCTCGCCGGACTTCCTGAACCGCGCATCAACACACTCGTCGGCACGGGTGACGGCATGCTCAAGCGGGAGCACGATCTGGTCTATGCGGCGTCGAAGACTGCGGTCGAGTACGACGGCAAGCAACACGCTGCTGAGCAGTGGGAGCGCGACCTCGAGCGGCGCGAGGAAGCGGATGACGACGGCTGGCGCATCCTCACCGTCGTCGCGAAGGGCATTTACCGCCGTCCGGACCTCACCTTGGAGAAGATCCACCGGGTGTTGCTGGAACGAGGCGAACCTGGAGTGCCGAAGCGTCTCTCGGATGCCTGGCGTCCCCACTTCCCGGTGGTGCGCTAGCAGCCGTGATCGATCCGTGCACGTAAGCAGTGCTCGCCGATGCATGGATCGTGCGTGTGCGCGATTGGTGCATTCGTGTTGAAGGCGTCGGTGCACCGATCGTGCACCACCGGCAGGTGTCTATCGTGTGCCTTATGAGGAACGACGGGTTTCGGCTCCGCGAGTGGGAGGAGTCGGACGCGGCGGTCCTGCTCGCTGCGTACGACGGTGCCGGGATGGAGACCGAGCGGCCGGGGGACGTGGCGACGGTCGAGGATGCCGAGCGGCTGATCGCCGGGTGGGCCGAGGACGCGGTCGCGGACCGGGCCTACACCTTCGCGGTCGTAGACGGCGCCGACATCCTCGGGCAGATGCGGGTCACCACCCAGATGCGGGTCCACAGCATCGGCTGGATCTCCTACTGGACCCTCGATAAGCACCGCGGCCGTGGTGTCGGCAGCACCGGCCTGAAGCTGCTGGCCAGGCACTGCTTCGACGAGCTCGACCTCTTCCGTCTCGAGACCGGCCACCGGCTCGACAACCCCGGGTCCTGCCGCGTCGCCACCGCCGCGGGCTTCCTCGTCGAGGGCCGCGAACGCCAGAAGCTGCTCTACGACGGCGTCCGCTACGACACCGAGACCCACGCCCGGTTGGCCACCGACCCCGATCCCGCCTGACGCTTCGGCCGACGTAAGCGACGGCTCGGGAGGTCAGTCCTGGACGCGGCCGCGGAGCTGTTTGGTCTGGCCGCGCTGGCGCTTGGCGTCGAGGCGACGTTCCTTGGAGCCACGGGTGGGCTTGGTGGGGCGGCGGGTGGGAGGTGGTGGGGCGAGGAGCTCGCGGATGCGGAGGGCCAGACGCTCGCGTGCGGCGATGCGGTTGCGGTGCTGGGAGCGCTGCTCGTGGGAGACGACGACGAGCGGCCCCGAGGAGCGGGCCAGGAGGCGGGCGAGCTGGCGTTCGTCGAGAGCGGCTGACGCGGAAGGGTCCCAGGAGAGCTCGACGCGGGAGTCGGTGGTGTTGACCGACTGCCCGCCGGGGCCGGGCGAGCGGGAGAAGCGTTCGACCAGTTCGGTGTCGGGGATGACGAGACCCTCGGGCAGCCCAGGGCCCGGTGGTACCCGAAGATCCTTCACTCGAAGAACCCTAGTCCGCGGGGCTATCGAGCGGCGGGCCCGGTCGAGTCGCGCACCACGAGCTCCGCGGGGACCCGCTGCCGCCGGGCGCGTGAGCCGGGCTCCTTCAACGCCAGCGTCAGAGCCCGGGCGCCCATCTCGGCCATCGGCAGGCGGACGGTGGTGAGTCCGGGGGAGAGGTCCTGGGCGACGGCGACGTCGTCGAACCCGCTGACCGAGACCTGGCCGGGCACCGAGACGCCGGAGCTGCGCAGCTGGGAGAGGCACCCGATGGCCATGTCGTCGTTGAGGGCGATGACAGCGGTCGTACGCGGGTGGTCGGCGAGCATCCGGCGGATGCACTCGCGCCCGCCCTCGCGGGTGAACGGCCCCTCGAGAACGGGTACGTCGCCGGCGTCGAGCCCCGCCGCCTCGAGCGCGTCGCGCACCCCCTCGAGGCGGTCGGCGACGGTGGTCAGCTCCAGGGTTCCCGATACGACCACGATGCGCCGGTGGCCCAGGCCGAGGATGTGCTCGGCGACGGCGCGCCCGCCGGGGCGGTTGTCGGGCAGCACGCTGTCGACCCCGAGGTGGTGCCGGCCGACGACGGCCACGCGGCCACCTGCCTCCGCGTAGCGCTGCACCTCGAACCGCATCGGCGCCTCGACCGAGGCGTCCACGAAGCCCGACCCCGCGATCAGGATCGCGCCGACTCGGTTGGCCACCAGGCTGCGTACCTGCTCGACCTCGGCCTCGGGGTCTCGGCCGGTGTGGCAGATCTGGACGGTGCGCCCGTGTTCGGCGGCGAGACTGAGTACGCCGCTGGCGATCTCGGAGAAGTAGGGGTCGCCGATCTCGTGCACGACGAGCCCGATGGTGGCGGTCGATCCGCTGGCGAGCGAGCGGGCATGGAGGTTGGCGACATAGCCGAGCTCGCGTGCCGCCTGGCGGACCTTCTCGGCCACCGAGTCGCTGACACCGGGGGTTCCGGAGAGCGCGCGGGAGGCGGTTGCGATCGAGACGCCGGATGCATGCGCGACGTCGATCAGGCGGGGGGAGCGGTTGGTTCGGACCATCGATGCCCCTTGTCGTCAGGAATGTGACTCTTGCCACACTAAGCGAGAGTCGGTAACGTCATCGTAAACGCTTACGTAAGCGCTTTCGTAGAGGAGACCCGCAGATGCGCTTCACGAAGACCCCCACCGCGAGCAAGCGGTCCAGAGCAACCCTGGCTGCCGCGGCGGCCGTGACTCTCGCCTCCACCCTCGCCGCCTGTGGCGCCGCCGAGGAAGGAGGCGGCGACGACGAGATCGTGATCGGCATCTCGCTGCCCCTGACCGGCGACTTCAGTGAGCCCGGCAAGGGCATCCAGCGCGGATACGAGGCCTGGGCCGAATACGTCAACGACAACGGCGGCCTGCTCGGCCGTGACGTACGACTCGAGATGCTCGACGACCAGTCCAGCGCCGAGCGTGTCGCGGCCGACTACGAGAAGCTGATCAACCAGGAGCAGGTCGACCTGATCGTCGGACCGTTCTCCACCCGTCTGGTGATCCCGGCCGCCCAGGTCGCCCAGGACTACGGCTACCTCTTCGTCGAGCCTGCAGGCGCGGCGCCCGAGGTCTTCGAGGAGGGCTTCGAGAACCTCTTCTACGCCGCGCCCGCCGTCGCCGACGACCACTACAAGCTCCTCGCCGAGCACATCCTGGCGATGCCGGAGGCCGAGCGGCCCAAGACCGCGGCGTACGCCTCCATGGACGACCCGTTCGCCCAAGGCACGGCCTACGGGCTCAAGGACGCGCTGGAGGAGGGCGGCGTCAAGACCGTCGTGGACGAGGTCTACCCGCCCAACACCACCGACTTCAGCAGCATCGCGGCCAAGATCGCCGACAGCAAGGCCGACATGGTCGTGGGCGGCAGCCAGTATCAGGACGGTGTCAACCTGATCGTCGCGCTGCAGCAGCTCAACTACCAGCCCAAGCTGGCCGCGTTCTCGACCGCGCCGACCGAGACCGAGTTCGCCGAGGCGATCGGCGACAAGACGCAGGGCATCATCGCGCCGACCGGCTACACCACGAAGGCGGACTACCCCGAGAACCAGGAGTTCGTGAAGTTCTACGAGGAGAAGCACGGTGAGGCGCCCGGTGAGGACGAGGCCAACGCCTGGACCACGGGTCAGGTCGTCGCGGCAGCGGTCGAGGCGGTCGAGTGCGCCGAGCCCGACCCCGACTGTCAGTCCAAGCTGATCGACTGGCTGCACGAGAACGAGGTCGAGACCGTCGTCGGGCCGCTGAGCTGGGACGACAAGGGCCGCCCGCAGAGCGCCCACATGATCCAGCAGTGGGTGGACGGCGAGATCAAGATCGTCCTGCCCGAGGACCAGGCCGAGGCCGAGTTCATCTACCCGAAGCCGGCGTGGTGAGCCGATGTCAGGTCCACTGCTTCTGCAGAGCCTGATCCTGGGGCTGCTGCTCGGAGGCCTCTATGCCCTGCTCGCCGCCGGACTGACGCTCTACTTCGGCGTCATGCGGGTCGTGATGATCGCCCACTCCGCGTTCCTGATCCTCGCTGCGTACCTGGCCTGGTTCTTCACCACGCAGACCGGGCTCGACCCGCTGCTCTCGCTGATCATCACCGTGCCGCTCTTCTTCGCGGCCGGCTATGGGATGCAGCGTGCGCTGCTCTCCCGGCTGCGGCCGGCGACGCTGACGATGATGTCGGTGCTGCTGACCTTCGCGATCGCGCTGGTCATCGAGGGTGGCCTCGGCTACCTCTTCTCCGGCACTCAGCGGCGGATCCAGCTCGGCTACTCCAGCGCGAGCCTGGAGCTGTGGGGAGCGCGGATCGCGGTGGTGAAGCTGGTCGCCTTCGGGCTGGCCGTGGTCTCGCTCCTGGCGCTCTTCCTACTGCTCAAGAAGACCCGCTTCGGGCAGGCACTGCGCGCCACGATCCAGCACCGTGAGGCCGCCCAGCTGCTCGGCATCGACACCGACCGGATCGCCGGCTTCGGCTTCGGGCTCGGACTGGCGACCGCGGCGGTCGGTGGCACCGCGCTCGCGCTCGACGCCACCATCTATCCCTCGCTGCACTGGCACTGGATCGGACCGCTGATGGCGATCATCGTGATCGGCGGCCTCGGCAGCATCCCCGGCGCCGCGGTCGCGGCGATGGTCCTCGGCGTGACCCAGAGCCTGCTGCAGATCCCGATGGGCACCACCTGGGCGCAGACGGTCTTCTACCTCGCCCTCTTCGCCACCCTCATGTTCCGCCCCCAGGGATTCTTCGGAGGTCGCCTTGCTCAGCGCTTCTAGACACAGGACTGCGACACACCAAGAAGGCCGTACGTCCTCGGGCCGCTCCGTCCTGGTGACGAAGCTCGTCGCGGCCGCGGTCGCACTGGGCCTCGTGCTCGCCTTCCCGGCGCTCGCGCCGGACCCGTTCATCCTGTCGGTGGGCGTGGTGATCGCCAGCTACGCCGCGCTCGCGGTGGCGTGGAACTTCGTCGGCGGGCTGACCGGCTACATCTCGCTGGGACACGCCGCCTACGCGGGGCTGGGTGGCTACGGCACCGCGCTGCTGGTGACCAAGGCCGAGGTGAACCCGTGGGTCTCGATGGTGGTCGCGGCCGTGCTCGTGGGCCTGGCGGCGGTGCCGATCGGGATCGCGTCGCTGCGGGTCCGGGGTGCCTCGTTCGTGATCGTCTCGATCGCGCTGGTGCTCATCCTGCTGCTGGTCGCGCAGAGCTGGGCCGACGTGACCGGCGGGTCCAACGGGCTGCGGGTGCCGCGGCCGTTCGGCACCGACGTACTCCGGCCCGAGCAGCACGAGCGGTTCTTCTACCTGTTCGTGGCGCTGACCCTGGTCGCCCTGGTGCTGTGGTGGGCGATCGACCGCTCGCGGCTCGGCACCGGCCTCAAGGCGATCCGGGAGGACGAGGACAAGGCCCAGGCGCTGGGTGTGCCCACTTATCTCTACAAGCTGGTCGTCTTCGTCGTCTCCGCGTTCATGACCGCGATGGCGGGCGGGATGTACGCCCTCTGGTTCGGCTCGCTCGACCCGATCTTCCAGTTCTCCATCCTGACCGGTTCCTATCTGGTGCTGATGTCGCTGCTCGGCGGCGTACGCAGCCTGCTCGGTCCGGTCGTCGGCGCGGTGATCGTGGGCTATGCGGTCGAGTTCTTCAAGGCGCAGTACGGGGACACCCAGCTGCACCTGGTCGCGCTCGGTCTGCTGCTCGCCCTGGTCGTGCTCTTCATGCCCGACGGGGTCATCCCCTGGCTGACCGCGCAGTTCGACCGGTTCCGACCCGGCGACACCTCGATCCGCGAGGTCGACGCCGCCCAGCTGGCCGAGGAGCGCAAGGCGCTCGAGGAGGCGAAGCGATGAGCTTCTTGGAGACGGATGGACTGACCAAGGCTTTCGGCGGCGTACGCGCCGTGGACGAGGCCACGGTCAGCTTCCAGGAGGGCAAGATCAACGCCCTGATCGGCCCGAACGGGTCGGGCAAGACCACCTTCTTCAACTGCGTGACCGGGATGATCCGGCCCGACTCGGGCACCGTGACCTACCAGGGCCGCGACGTGACCGGCCACGCACCTCACCGGATCGCGCGGGCCGGGCTCGGGCGCAGCTTTCAGCTGTGCCGGATCTTCCCGCGGATGACGGTGCTCGACAACGTGCTGGCCGGGGTGCGGTCCAAGGGGCTGGTCCATCGGCTGCGCGGGGCGCACAACCCCGACGACATCGCCCGGGCGCGGGAGCTGCTGGCCCGGGTCGGCATCGAGCACCTCGAGCGCAGCGAGGCCCGCGACATCTCCTACGGGCAGCAGAAGCTGCTCGAGCTCGCCGGGGTGCTGATGGCCGAGCCCGACACGATCATGCTCGACGAGCCTGCCGGCGGTGTGAACCCGGCGCTGATCGGCCGGATCGCCACGCTCGTGCGCGAGCTCAACGCCGAGGGCCGCACCTTCGTCATCGTCGAGCACAACATGGAGCTGGTGATGAGCCTCTCCGACCATGTCGTGGTCTTCGACCGCGGCCGCCCGATCGCCTCCGGTGCGCCGGCGGACGTGCAGAACGACCCACGAGTCCTGGAGGCCTACCTTGGTGTCTGAACCTCTTCTCGAGCTGCGCGACATCGAGGCCGGCTACGGTCGTGCGGCGCTGGTGCTGCGAGGCCTCACCGTCACCGTTCCCGCAGGTCAGATCGTCTGTCTGGTCGGCCCGAACGGAGCCGGCAAGTCCACCGTGCTCAAGGTGGCCAGCGGCATGCTGACGCCACGTTCGGGGACCATCACCGTCGACGGCGTCGACGTCACCCGCAACGGGCCGCAGCAGATGCTCCGCGCGGGCATGGCTCACGTCCTCCAGGGCCACTCCGTCTTCAAGGAGATGACCGTGGCCGAGAACGTCGGTCTGGGCGCCTACACGGTGCGCGACGCGGCCGCGATCCAGGAGCGGACCGACTTCGTGAAGACCCTCTTCCCGGTCGTCGCCGAGCGGTGGAACACCCTCGCCGGCGCGCTCTCCGGTGGCCAGCAGAAGCAGGTCGAGTTCGCCCGCTCGCTGATGGTGAGCCCGAAGGTGGTGCTGCTCGACGAGCCCAGCATGGGCCTGGACCCGAAGACCACGGCGACCGTGTTCGAGCAGGTCGTACGCATGCGGGACGCCGGTCTGGCGGTCCTGCTCGTCGAGCAGAACGCGCGGCGGGCCCTGGAGTCGGCGGACCTGGGATGCGTACTCGATCTGGGGAGGGTGCACATCGCAGGGGCCGCCGCCGACCTGCTCGCCGATCCGCGCATGGCCGAGCTCTATCTCGGGGGAGCCGCAACAACCTCAGCAGGGACCACCGACGGTCCCGATTAGGGGAAGGGAATGCACCATGAGATGGAAGCTGAACCGAATGGTGGGGCGAGGCGTACGCGCCGGTGTGGTCGCCCTCGCAGTGGCACTGGCCGCTCCGCTCGCCGGAGCCCACGCCCAGATACATACACAGCCGACCGAAGGACCCGGCCTGGCCGTGGTCAAGCCCAGGGCGAGCCTCGCTGACTGGGATCCGGTCACGGAGGAGAAGTGGGCCTTCGAGGGCGGCCAGGTCATCCTGACCGAGCCTGGGACGGCACAGCCCGGCCCACGACGTCCCTTCGAGTACGCCGTGGTGACCAAGGGTCCCGAGCTCGGCTCGCTGACCTACCGCGCCGAGGTCCGCATCGACGAGGCCGTCACGGTCACCAACCGCGACGTGATCCTGGTCTGGAACTACCAGTCCCCGACGCGCTTCTACTACGCGCACCTCTCGACCGACAACACCATCTACCCCCACAACGGCATCTTCGTGGTCAACGACGCCGACCGGCTGCGCATCGACCACCAGTGGAACGGCACCGTCGGCGCCGCGCCGTCGATCACCGACGCCGAGTGGCACGACGTACGCCTCGACTACAACGCCCGCACGGGCGCGATCGCGGTCTACCTCGACGGCGCCGACGAGCCCCGGATGACCGCCACCGACACCACCTTCACCGGAGGCCGGTTCGGCTTCGGTTCCTTCGACAACTTCGGGCGCATCCGCGACGTCACCGTCGCGGGCCTGCGTCATCGCTGAAGCGCACCTCGGTAAGGAGAGAACACACCCATGGGAACCTCACGTCTATGGGGCGGTCTCGCGGTGGGCGCCATGCTCGCCGCGCTACTCACCCCCACGCTCTCTGCCAACGCCGCCATCCCCGGCAGCGAGCCCGTCCCCGACCCCATCCCCGAACAGCCCCTACGCAGCAGCCTCGGCCTCGTGCTCCAGGAGGTCGCTCAGCTTCCCAAGACCGAGCCCTACCCCGCTCCGACCGACCAGCGCCTGGTCCGCCAGAACCGCATCAACTTCATCGGTGAGGTCCCCGACGGCTCGGGCCGGATGTACGTCCCCGACCTCAACGGGCCGATGTATCTCCTCGAGGGCGGGCAGCAGCACGAGTACCTCAACCTCCGGGACCACTTCGTCGACTTCTGGTCCGGTGCCGGGCTGGGCAGCGGCGCCGGGTTCATCACGTTCCACCCCGAGTTCGAGACGAACGGGCTCTTCTACACCACCCACACCGAGCGCTTCGGCGGCTTCGCCAAGACGCCCACGTTCCCGTCGCAGACCAATCCCGGCTCCGGGCGGACGGTCAGCGTGGTCACCGAGTGGGACGCCACCGACCCTGCGGCCGACACCTTCGAGGGCACCAGCCGTGAGGTGATGCGGATCGACTTCGCCGGTCAGATCCACGCCATCCAGCAGATCGACTTCAACCCGACCGCCAGGCCCGGCGACGAGGACTACGGGCTGCTCTACATCGCCTCGGGCGACGGCGGCAACGGCGTCCGCAGCGACGACCCGCAGAACCTCGGCAACCCGTTCGGCAAGATCCTGCGGATCGACCCGCTCGCCCGCGACGGGCGCAACGGCGCGTACGGGGTCCCGGACAGCAACCCGTTCGTCGACCGGGAGGGCGCGATCGGCGAGATCTGGGCGTACGGCATGCGCGACCCGCACCGGTTCTCCTGGGACGTCGAGAAGGGCACCCTCCTGCTCGGCCACATCGGCCAGCACGCGATCGAGGGCGTCTACGACGTACGCGCCGGGGACAACCTCGGCTGGAGCGAGATCGAGGGCCGGCTGCTCTACGACAACACCGACGAGTGTGCTCTCTACACGGTCCCCGACGACTACGACATGTCCGGCTTCACCCTTCCCGTGGCCTCCTTCGACCATGACCCGCCGGCCAACTACTCCTGCACCTCCGACAGCGGGCACGCCGTCAGCGGCGGTGTCGTCTACCGCGGCCGGTTCGACGACCTGAAGGGCAAGTACGTCTTCGGTGACCTGGTCAACGGCGAGGTCTACTGGACCGACTCCCGCCAGATGCGCCGCGGCAGCAGCCGGGAGGCGACCCTGCACCAGATGCAGCTCTTCGACACCTCGGGCAAGCGGCTCTCGATGCAGGACTTCGTCGACGACCCGCGCGTCGACCTGCGCTTCGGCACCGACTCCCGCCGCAACCTCTACCTGCTGGCCAAGGCCAACGGGAAGATCTGGAAGGTCGTGAACACGGTGCACCGGCCCTGGCCGAGCGAGGTCGTGCCGTCGCTGCGCGAGGACCTGGTCAGCTACTACGACTTCGAGCACCCCTTCGCCCCGGGGTCGCGCGAGGAGGACCAGGGCTTCTCGCGGACGCTGCTGAACCAGGTCAACGGCGGTAACGCCATGCAGGTGCGCGACTCGGCCTACCGGACCAGCAACAACGCGCTGCAGACCCAGCAGCTGAACCCGGAGGTCAACGGCAACGACGACTGGAAGGCGGGGGCGTGGAACCAGAACGGGGTCGCCTCGCTGGCGCCGTTCGCGGGAGCCGAGCAGATCACCGTGGCCGGCTGGTTCAAGGTCGACATGGACGGGCCGGCACTCAACTCGGTGACCGCCGATCCGACAGACCGGTTCAACGCGATCGGCCTGGCCGGGGTGCTCTCGGGCAACTCCGACGGCCACGGCGTACGCGCCCTGCTGGAGCTCATCAACGTCGACGGCACCCTGCGCCTGGTCGCGCTGGGACGCCGGCTCGACGAAGGGGCCTCGCAGACCTTCGCCGCCTCGGCGGACTGGCAGACCCTGCTGCCACGAGGTCAGTGGGTGCACCTGGCGGCGACGTTCGACTACACCACGGGCAAGATGGCGCTCTACCGCAACGGCAAGGCCGTCGAGGGGTTCTACACCTCCGCCGGTGACCCGTGGCAGGTCGACGGCACCGGCACCTCCGACACGTTGCCGCGTGGCTACAAGGTCGGCGGGTCCTTCCCGCAGGACACCGTCGAGCGGAACCCCTGCAACTGCCGGATGGACTCGCTGATGTTCCTCGACCGGGCGATCACGCCCGATGAGGCGCGAGCCCAGTACCAGCGGTTCGTCAACGGCCGCTGACGCCGACGGGGGTCCACGGCTCGGTTCAGCGAACCGGGCCGTGGACCTCGCTGCGTAGGCGGGCCATGGTGGCGTCGAGGTCGGCCGCGGTGCGGGCCGCGGCGCCGAGCTCGTCGCGCAGGGTCGAGGGGACGGTGCCGTCGTACTTGTAGTAGATCGAGTGCTCGACGCTGGCCCAGAAGTCCATCGCGATCGTGCGGATCTGCAGCTCGACCGGCACGTCCACCGCCCGGTCGGAGAGGTAGACCGGCACCTTGATGATGAGGTGGAGGCTGCGATAGCCGTTGGCCTTCGGGTCGGCGATGTAGTCCTCGACCTCGACCACGTCGACATCGGACTGGCTGCCCAGCATCTCCATGATCCAGTAGACGTCGGAGACGAACGGGCACACGACCCTGATCCCGGCGATGTCGCGGATCTGCTGCTCCAGCGCCTCGAGGGTGAGCGGGCAGCCGATCTTGCGGGCCTTGGCGAGCAGGCTGTCGGGCGACTTGAGCCGAGTGCGTACGTGCTCGATCGGGCTGTGATCGTGGGCGTGCTCGAACTCCTCGCGCAGGATCGCGATCTTGGTCGAGACCTCGTCGATCGCGAACTTGTAGCGCATCCGGAACCTGGCCAGCTCGCGCGCCATCTCGTCGCTGCTCGCTTCGACGAGATCGATCAACCCGTTGAGCGGGTTGTCGTCGACTGTGGTCATTGTCCCCCTCCTGACACAGAGCCATCTTTGCAGGCGGCGACAAGACGATGGCGTGGTGCCCGGCGCGAGACCGGGGCGAGCGGCCCGGTGCTCGCCGGGTCTTCGGTCCCTCTTCTGGACACCGAGGTGCAGCCGGCTGGGTGCGCTCGATACAGTGACACCCCTCGGGGGATAAATACCCCTCGGGGGATACAGGTCTGTTCGGGTTGCCTACGAGTAAGGACACTTCCCCCACATGCGCATTCTGCTGCTCGTCTCCGCGTTCAACGGTCTGACCCAGCGCGTCTGGTGCGATCTGAAAGAGGCCGGCAATGACGTCGGTGTCCTCCTGGCCCCGGTCCACGACGACTCCTCCCTGGTGGCGGCGGTCGAGGCGATCGAGCCCGAGCTGATCCTGTGCCCGTTCCTCAAGCACCGGGTGCCCGAGGCGGTCTGGGGTCGCTATCCGACGGTCGTGATCCACCCGGGCCCGGTCGGCGACCGAGGCCCGTCCTCGCTCGACCACGCCACTCTCGACGGGCGGGACCGCTGGGGCGTGACCGCGCTGTCGGCCGTCGAGGAGATGGACGCCGGCCCGGTCTGGGCGACCGAGACCTTCGCGATGCCCGAGGTCCCGATCGCGAAGAGCGCGCTCTACAACGGCCCGGTCGCCGATGCCGCGATGGACTGCGTCGCGGAGGTCCTCCGGATGGTCGCCGCGGGGGAGGCGCCGAAGCCGGCCGAGGAGTGGGCCGCTGAGGTCGAGGGCACCGGCGAGCTTCCGCTGCTGCGCCGCAAGGCCTTCGAGATCGACTGGTCCGCGCCGGCCGCCGAGATCGCCCGGAGGATCGCCGCGGCCGACGGTGCCCCGGGTGCACCGGCGACCGTCGGTGGGAAGACGTACTGCCTCTTCGACGCCGCCACGACGCCTGAGGACCATGGCGACGTGGAGCCGGGCACCGTGGTCGGGATCGACACCGACGCGGTCGCGATCGCCACCGGTGAGGGCACCCTGTGGGTCGGCTACGCCGCCACGCTCGAGAAGAAGCGCGGCCCCAAGCTTCCAGCGGCCTGGGTGCTCGACACCAGGCACGCGCCCTACCGGAGGATGCCCGACGCGCTGGCCGAGACGACCTACGAGCGCGACGGCGACGTCGGCTACCTCACCCTCCGCTCCTACAGCGGCGCGATGTACACCCAGCAGTGTCGCCGGATGACCGATGCCGTCCGCAAGGCGCTCATCGAGGACACCAAGGTATTGGTCGTACGCGGCACCGAGCACGCCTTCTCCAACGGCATCCACCTCGGCGTGATCGAGGCGGCGCAGGACCCGGCGGCCGAGGCCTGGGACAACATCCGGGCCATCGACGAGCTCTGCCTGGCGATCGCCGAGGCCGAGCAGCTGACCATCGCCGCGTTCACCGCCAACGCCGGAGCCGGCGGCGTGATGGCCGGCCTCTGCGCCGACATCACGGTCGCGCGCGCCGGTGTCGTGCTGAACCCCTACTACGACATGGGCATCTTCGGCTCCGAGCTGCACACCTGGGGCCTGCCGAGCCGGGTCGGCGCCGAGAAGGCCGACGAGCTGCTCGGCGCGAAGCTGCCGATCTCGGCGGACGAGGCGGCGCGGATCGACATGGTCAGCGATCTCGGTCCGCGCGACGCGGCCGAGTTCGACGGCTGGCTGCGCAACCTGGCGCAGAGCGTTGCCGAGCCCGAGGCGTACGTCCCGGCCCTGGCGGCCCGCGAGGCACGCCGTGCCTGTGCGATGCCGATGTCCTACTACCAGAGCATCGAGCTGGCCGAGATGGCCCGCGACATCTTCGACGACCGCTTCGGGTTCGCCGCGAAGCGGAAGGCGTTCGTCAGCAAGGCCGCGCCGACCGAGACGCCGGCGAAGGTCCGGTTCTGACCGGTTGACAAACTAGAACGTGTTCCACCAACCTGGTGGTGTGTGACCTGACTCACACACCACC
Organism: Nocardioides sp. YIM B13467; assembly: GCF_042788075.1. Taxonomy (NCBI): domain Bacteria; kingdom Bacillati; phylum Actinomycetota; class Actinomycetes; order Propionibacteriales; family Nocardioidaceae; genus Nocardioides; species Nocardioides sp. YIM B13467. The sequence continues at coordinate 1,606,951 of NZ_JBHZPJ010000046.1, read as the reverse complement.
AGGAGGAGCACGTGACCCAGGCGTCCCCGCCGCCCGAGATGACCTTCCAGCGATCGGGCCGCGACCCTGCGGCGATCGGCGCGAGGCTGGAGCAGTGGCTGGCCACGGCGCTACCGCCAGGTGCTGATCCCGAGGTCGACCTCATCGGGGGCATCGACGCCAACGGGCTCTCCAGCGAGACCGTCCTGCTCGATGTCACCTCGACCGTCGCCGGAGACAGGCAGACGAAGGCGTACGTCCTTCGGGTGGCGCCCCGCCCCGAGGACATCCCCGTCTTCGCGACCTATGACCTGCAGGCGCAGTACGACGCGATGCGCCTGGCCGGCTCGCTGTCTCCCGTGCCGGTCCCGGAGGTCGGTCTCGCCGAGATGAGCGGCTCGGTCCTGGGCACGCCGTTCTTCCTGATGGAGCGGGTCGAGGGAGTCGTCCCGCCCGACGTGATGCCCTACAACTTCGGCGACAGCTGGCTCTTCGACGCCTCGCCCACGGACCGCGCGGCGCTTCAGAGGCGTTCGGTCGAGGTGCTCGCTGGACTCCATGCGATCCCCGACGCCGCCTCGCGGTTCGCCTTCCTCGATCCCGCCGCGGCCGGTCATTCCGGCGAGACGCTGGTCGCCCGCAACCTGGCCAAGACCCGGGCCTGGTACGCCTTCGCCTCCACCGCCGAGGAGTGGGGCGGCCGCTCGCCGCTGGTCGAGCGAGGTCTGGCCTGGCTCGAGACCCACCTCCCCGAGACTGGCCTCTCCGAAGATGGCGGCGAGCCCGTCCTGTGCTGGGGTGACGCGCGGATCGGCAACATCATCTACCGCGACTTCGCGCCGGTGGCGGTCCTCGACTGGGAGATGGTCAGTCTCGGGCCTCGCGAGATGGACGTGACCTGGATGATCTTCGCCCACCGCATCTTCGAGGACCTGGCCTCGATGCTGGAACTGCCCGGGATGCCGGGCTTCCTCACCGCCGACGAGGTCCGGAAGGCCTATGCCGCGGCGAGCGGTGTCGAGCTCGGCGACCTGACCTGGCACGAGGTCCACGCGGCCGTCATGTGGGGGATCATCTACCTGCGGATCGCGGCGCGGCAGATCCACTTCGGTGAGATCGAGGCGCCCGAGGACCCGGAGTCGGTGCTCTACCACCGGGCGATGTTCGAGGCGATGCTGGACGAGGTCGGTGCGTGAGCGTGCTGGGCGGGCACGGGGAGTACGTCGGCGTCGGGCCGCTCGACGAGTATCCGATCCACCAGCTCCCGCGACCGGTGGCCTGGGCGGGGAGCAGCGACCGCAACTTCTACGACCGCTGCTACCTCAACGCCCACGACCGCACCGGCGACATCTTCCTCATCTCCGGGATGGGGTTCTATCCCAACCTCGGCACCAAGGACGCGTACGTCCTGCTCCGCCGTGGCGACGAGCAGACCGCCGTTCACCTGGGCGACGGCGCCGACCCGCGGGGCGGTGACCGGCTGGAGCAGCGGGTCGGGGCGTACCGGATCGAGGTCTCGGAGCCGCTGCGGAAGCTCCGGCTGGTGATGGAGGAGACTCACGGGATCGCCCTGGACCTGCGATGGGAAGGCTCGTTCGAGGTGGTCCAGGAGCAGCCGCACGTGATGCGTCAGGGTGCGGCGACAGTGCTCGATGCGCAGCGGTTCGCGCAGGTCGGGACCTGGGAGGGGGTGATCGAGGTCGACGGCGAGACGATCGTCGTCGACCCCGACCGCTGGGTCGGCACCCGGGACCGGTCCTGGGGCATCCGCCCCTCCGGCGAGGGGCTGCCGCCGGGCAAGCCGGCCGATCCGGGATTCGACGGGATGTGGTGGCTCTATGTGCCGCTGCGGTTCGAGGAGTTCGCCGTCGTCCTGATCATCCAGGAGACACCGGACGGTCATCGCACCCTCAACGACTGCACGCGGGTGTTCGCCGACGGCCGGGTCGAGCAGCTCGGCTGGCCGCACGTGCGGGTCCACTACCAGGAGGGAACGAGGCTCCCGGAGGGCGCGACGATCACGTGCACGACTCCGTCAGGGGAGCAGCTGGTGCTCGAGGTCGCCTCGCTGCTGGGTGTGCCGATCCATGTCGGTGGTGGCTACGGCGGCGACTCGGACTGGGCTCACGGGGTCTGGAAGGGCGCCGGGTTCACCGAGCGGCTGACCTACGACATGAAGGCGCCCGACGTCGTCGGCCGGGTGCCGTTCGGGGTGATCGACCACGTCGGGCGCGCGGTCGCGCACGGTCCGGGTGCCGATGCGGTCGAGGGCTGGGGGCTCTTCGAGCACGGGGTCCTCGGTCGCCACGACCCTTCCGGCTTCACCGACTGGTTCGACCGCGTCTGACCCAAGCCTGCCGAGGCGTCGCTCCCGTCGGCCGAGACGGCAATCGAGTGCCATCTCGACCGACGCAAGTGACGTCTCGGCCCGTGTACCTGACTTCTCGGCGGTCTCAGGATCCGAACATCCGTTTATGGCTAAACTCTAGTGACTTACTCTGGTTTGGACGGACCAACCAGAGGAGAGCCATGATCCGCCCCACCCCACCGCGCCTGACCGCCATCGCCGCCGTTCTCTCGACCCTGCTCCTGGGGCTGACGGCCTGCGGCGGTGCCGATGCGTCCAGTGCCTCCAAGCTCGCCGCCGACGCGGCGCTCCCCGACCAGGTCCCCGAGGGGACTGTCCTGCGCCTCGGGCTCCCGCCCATCGAGGTTGCGCTGAAGGCGTCCGGCCTGATCGACGAGGTCGAGGGCTACGAGATCGAGTGGGCCAACATCTCCGGTGGTCCGAAGAGCATCGAGGCGTTCCGCGCGGACGCGCTGGACGCGAGCTACGTCGCTGACATCCCGCCGCTGTTCGCGACCTGGACCGACACCCCGGTCAAGATCGTCGCGGTCACCGAGAACCCCGACCCGCTCGACAACCCGATCTATGAGCTCGGCATCGCGCCGAAGTCGAAGGTCAAGACGCTCGAGGACCTGAAGGGCAAGAAGATCGCCTACTCGCCGGGCCAGGCCCAGGGCGCGCTGGTCCTCAAGACGCTCGAGGCTGCTGGGCTCACCCAGGAGGATGTCGAGCTGGTCGAGATCCAGAGCGTCGACGACACCTTCTCCAACGCGCTGGCCTCCAACCAGGTCGACGTCGCCCCGCTGGGCGGGCCGCAGCTGACCTCCTATCTGGCCAAGTACGGCCGTGACGGTGCCACCTCGATCCGGACCGGCATCCGCGACGACGCGACCCTCATCTACGGGCCGGAGGAGACCTTCGAGGACGCCGCCAAGGCGGCCGCGTTCAAGGACTTCCTCGGGCTGTGGGTCAAGTCCGAGAAGTGGGTCGACGAGCACCCGGACGAGTGGATCCAGGCCTACTACGTCGACCACGAGGGACTCACGTTCGAGGACGGCAAGAAGGTCTTCGAGACCTCTGGCCAGAACGTCATCCCGGAGAACTGGGACGACTTCATCAAGCGCCAGCAGGAGACCGCGGACATCCTCTCGAAGGAGCAGAAGCATCCGGAGCTGGACGTCACCGAGCTCTACGACCGCCGCTACGAGAAGGTCATCGCCGAGGCCGTGAAGGACGGTCGGTGATGGCCACCACCGCAGTCGAGGCGCCGATCGTCGGCGTCGTCTCCGAGAAGACCACCGACAAGAGGGTCGTACGCCGCCGCCTCGGCCCGGGGCCGCGGGTCCCCGGCACGCTGTGGATCGGACCGATCCTGCTCCTGGGGCTGTGGTGCCTCGCCTCGGCGACGGGCGTGCTCGATCCGCGTACGTTGTCCGAGCCATGGGTGGTCGTCGAGACTGCTCAGCGGCTGATCGCCGACGGACGGCTTCCCGACGCCCTCGCGACCTCGGCCTATCGGGCCGCGCTCGGGCTGGTGATCGGGGTCGGCGCCGGGCTGGCGCTCGCGCTCGTCTCCGGGCTCAGCCGGGTCGGTGAGGCGCTGATCGACGGTCCGGTGCAGGTCAAGCGGGCCATCCCGAGTCTGGCGCTGATGCCGCTGCTGATCCTGTGGCTGGGGATCGGGGAGCCGATGAAGGTGATCACGATCGCCCTCGGCGTACTCATCCCGATCTACATCCACACCCACAACGGGTTGCGTGGCATCGACAGCCGCTATGCGGAGCTCGCCGAGACCGTCAGCCTGGGGCGCGGCGCGTTCGTCCGGCATGTCGTGCTGCCGGGTGCGACGCCGGGCTTCCTGCTCGGGCTGCGGTTCGCGGTGCTCAATGCGCTGCTGTCGCTCGTGGTCGTCGAACAGGTCAACGCGACCAGCGGCATCGGCCACATGATCACCCTCGCGTCCAGCTACGGCCAGACCGAGATCATCGTCGTCGGCCTGGTCGTCTACGCCCTGCTGGGCCTGGTCGCCGACGGCATCGTCCGCTTCACCGAGAGGAAGGCACTGGCATGGCGACGCACGCTGGAGAGTCACTGACTGCACCCGAAGGACCCGCCGTACGCGTCGAGGGGCTGCGCCGCAGCTTCTCCGAGGCCGGCGGGGTGCTCAACGGGCTCGACCTCACCATCGCCCGCGGCGAGTTCGTGGCGCTGATCGGGCGCTCGGGCTCCGGGAAGTCCACGCTGCTGCGGGCGCTCGCCGGCCTCGACCGCGCCGTCTCGGGCTCAGGTGTCGTGGAGGTGCCCGAGCGGGTCTCGGTCGTCTTCCAGGACTCCCGGCTGCTGCCGTGGCGGCGGGTGCTGGACAACGTGGTCCTGGGGCTGTCGGGTCCCGACGCCCGAGCCCGTGGTCTCGAGGCGCTCACCGAGGTCGGGCTCGAGGGTCGCGACAAGGCCTGGCCGCACGAGCTCTCCGGCGGCGAGCAGCAGCGCGCGGCGCTGGCGCGGTCGTTGGTCCGCGACCCGCAGCTGCTGCTCGCCGACGAGCCGTTCGGTGCCCTGGACGCGCTGACCCGGATCAAGATGCACAAGCTGCTCCAGAAGCTGTACGCCGCCCACAACCCCGCCATCCTGCTGGTCACCCACGACGTCGACGAGGCGATCGCGCTCGCCGACCGGGTGATCGTGCTGGTCGACGGCGTCGTCGGCTCCGACATCCGGATCGACCTGGGCGCCAAGAGGAGCCCGGGCGACCCGCGGTTCGCGTCGCTGAGGGCCAAGCTGCTGGCCGAGCTCGGCGTGGTCGACTCGGTCGAGGAGGAGGTGGCCTGATGGGCGCCCGACAGCTCCACTTCAACCTGTTCCTGCTCGACACCGGTCACCACGAGGCGTCGTGGCGGCTCCCGGATTCTGACCCGCATGCCAACCTGTCGCTCGCGGCGCATCAGCATCTGGCGCGGGTGGCGGAGGAGGCCAAGTTCGACTCGCTGTTCCTGGCCGACTCCCCGGCTCTGTTCGGCGAGCCGGGCCGTCGGCCGTCGGGGCGGATCGAGCCGACCGTGCTGCTGTCCGCGCTGGCGGTCTCCACGCAGCACATCGGCCTGATCGCCACGGCCTCGACGTCGTACAACGATCCGTTCAACCTCGCCCGGCGGCTCGCCTCGGTGGACCACATCTCCGGCGGTCGGGCGGGGTGGAACATCGTCACGACCGCCGGGGATGCTGCGGCGCGCAACTTCGGTCTGGAGGGGCAGCCGCTGCACAAGACCCGCTACGAGCGGGCCTCGGAGTTCCTGGAGGTGGCGACCAAGCTCTGGGACAGCTGGGCCGACGACGCGATCGTGGCGGACAAGGACGCCGGGGTGCATGCGCTCGGTGACCGGATTCGGCCGATCTCTCATGTTGGGCCTCACTTCTCGGTGGAAGGCCCGCTCAACCTGGCGCGATCGCCGCAGGGCCACCCGCTGCTCGTCCAGGCCGGCTCCTCCGACGACGGCAAGGAGTTCGCGGCCCGCTGGGCCGAGGCGATCTTCACCGCCCAGCCGACGCTGGCCGAGAGCCAGGCGTTCTACGCCGACATCAAGCGGCGCGTCGTCGCCGCTGGCCGCAACCCCGACCACGTGCTGGTGCTGCCCGGGATCGTCCCGGTCCTCGGCGAGACCGAAGCCGAGGCGCGTGAGCTGGAGGCCGAGCTCGACCGGCTGATCGCTCCGGAGTACGCCCTCGCCCAGCTCGCTCAGCTGCTCCGGGTCGACCCTTCGCGGCTGGACCTGGATTCGGAGCTGCCCGACGATCTGCCTTCGGAGGACTCCATCGAGGGCGCCAAGAGCCGCTACACGCTCGTCGTCGACTGGGCTCGTCGTGATCGTCTGACGGTCCGTGAGCTGATCGGGAAACTGGGTGGTGGGCGCGGTCATCGCACCTTCACCGGGACCCCTGTCCAGGTTGCTGACACGATCCAGCACTACTTCGAGAACGGCGCTGCTGACGGGTTCAACATCATGCCTGCTGTGCTGCCTTCTGGGATCGAGGCGTTTGCTACTTCTGTCGTGCCGATCTTGCAGGAGCGGGGGCTCTTCCGGACTGAGTACACCGGGGTCACTCTTCGGGATCACTATGGGTTGCCGCGTCCGGAGAATCGGGTTGATCTTGGGGAGGTTGCTTCCTGATCCTTGTTCGGGGTCGGGGTGGGCCGCCGNTCCAGCCACTTCACGACCTCGTCATGGAGCTCGACCTCCATGATCATGATCGCACTCGCGCGATGATCGCACAAGTGCGATCATCGCGCACCCCTCGACCGCCATGAATGCACAGAACGTCCATGACGCGACAGTAGGACGCAACTCATGGCAACGAGTCGACGCCGCGCCGACCAGAGGTCTAGAACGCGTCCGGGTGGGCGACGCGGACGACCTCGCCGACGACGATGATCGCCGGGGGCTGGACGTTCTCGTCGGCCAGGGTCTTCTCGAGGGTCTCGAGGGTCGCCAGGACCGTACGCTCCGTGGGCATCGTGCCGTCGCAGATGACCGCGACGGGGGTGCCGGGCTCGCGGCCGCCATCGAGAAGCGCGGTCGCGATCGCGGGGGCGTTCTGGACGGCCATCAGGAGGACCAGGGTGCCGCCCAGGCCGGCGACGGCGGACCAGTTGGTCAGCGAGGTGGGGTCGCCCGGCGGGACGTGGCCGGAGATGACGGTGAACTCGTGCGCGACGCCACGGTGGGTCACGGGGATCCCGGCGACGCCGGGGACCGTCACCGGCGAGGTCAGGCCGGGGATGACGTGGACCGGGACGCCGGCCTCACGGCAGGCGAGCACCTCCTCGAAGCCACGGCCGAAGATGAAGTTGTCGCCGCCCTTGAAGCGCGCGACCGCCTTCCCCTCCAGGGCAGCCTCGACGATGATCCGGTTGATCTCCTCCTGCTGGGCCGAGCGGCCGCGGGGGAGCTTGGCGACGTCGACGAGCTCGACGTCAGCGGGCAGCTCGGAGAGCAGCTCTCGCGGCGCGAGCCGGTCGGCGACGACGATGTCGGCCTCCATGAGGGCCTTGCGGCCGGCGACCGAGATCAGCCCGGGGTCGCCCGGGCCGCCACCGATCAGGGTCACTCCGGGCACTCGCTGACGCTCGTGCGGAGCGATCAGGTCACCGGAGCGCAGCCCGTCGAGGATCCGGTCGCGTACGCCCGCCGAGCGCCGCGGGTCACGGTTGGCCAGCACGGCGATGGTCAGGTCGCCGTCCTGTCCGGTCGCCGGGGTCCAGGCGGTGGCCTGCGTGCCGTCGTCGGAGCGTACGCAGAAGATCCGTCGCTCCTCGGCGGCGGCCGAGATCTCCTCGTTGACGTCGGCGTTCTGGGTCGCCGCGATGACGTACCAGGCGCCGTCGAGCACATCGGCCGAGAAACGGGCCTGGTGCCAGGTGATCTCGCCCGAGCCGAGCAGCCCCTCCAGGGCAGGGGTCAGCGATGGCGAGACGACCTCGACCCGCGCGCCCGCTGCGATCAGCGCCGGCACGCGCCGTTGCGCCACCCGGCCACCACCCACGACGACCACCCTCCGCCCCTCCAGGATGAGACCGGCGGGATAGGGAACGGCATGCTCAGAACTCATGGGTACATCCTCGCCCAACACCGGGGCGCGGCCTGACAACGGGTCGATTCGCGGACTACGTTGGTGGCCATGGCACTCGATCGTCCGGTGAAGCCGGATCCCTACTCGCTCATGCCCGCCCTGCCCTCCTTCACGCTGACCAGCGAGGACGTGACCGACGGCCAGCCGCTGAAGCAGGACCAGGTCTACGACGGCGGCAACACCTCCCCGCAGCTCAGCTGGAGCGGCGCGCCGGAGGGGACGAAGTCGTATGTCATCACCTGCTTCGACCCCGACGCGCCCACCCCCAGCGGCTTCTGGCACTGGGTCCTGGTCGACGTCCCCGCCGACGTGACCGAGCTTCCCGCCGGCGCCGGGGCCGGCACCGCCGAGCTCCCGGGCAAGGCGTTCCACGTCGCGACCGACTTCGGCACGAAGGACTTCGGCGGCGCCGCTCCCCCGGCCGGTGACCAGGTCCACCGCTACTACTTCGTCGTCCACGCGGTCGGCGAGGAGACGCTGGGCGTCGACGACGGGGTCACCCCGGCCGTCGTCTCCTTCAACCTGGCCTTCAAGGCACTGGCCCGCGCCGTCGTGGTGGGCACCTACCAGCACTGAGTTCCGACGTGGGAGTCCTGAGGTCGCCGGGTGACCTCAGGACTCCCACGTCAGCACGTCAGCCGGATGCCAGGTGGGTCAGCAGCGTCGGCGTACGCCGGTGCTCGACATCGCGGGAAAGCCCGAACGCGAGGAACATCTCGCTCAGGCACCGCTCGAACTGCCGCCTGCCGTTGAAGAGCCTGCTGATGATCGCGCGGTCGGGGAACCCGGCCTGGATCAGGCCCAGCACCTCGCTCTGGCGCATCGACAGCCTCGCCATCGCATCGGGATCGGCGTCGGGCGAGGCCTCGACCATCCGGGCGATGACCTCCGGGTCGACGACGACCTCACCCGACGCCACCCGGCCGACGACGTCGAGGAAGTGCGGGACGGTGCGTACGCGGGACTTGCGCAGGTAGCCGAGACCGCCGGTGCCGGTGCTGGCGAAGACAGCGGCCGCGTACGCCGTGTCGACCGAGTCGGCGAGCACGACGATGCCCATCTCCGGCACCTTCTCGTGCAGCCGGAGAGTGGCGCTGATGCCCTCGTCGTCCGGGCCCAGTCGGGCGTCGGTCACGACCAACGTGGGCAGCGTGTCGGTCGCGGCCTGGACGAGTGCCTCGGCATCACTTGCGTCGGCGACCACCTGGTAGCCACCACGCGCGAGCAGGGCCGTGAGTCCAGCACGAAGAAGAGGCGACTCGTCGGCAACGACGACGCTCGGCTCATAGCTGGACACAACGGCTCCGCTCGGTGCTGGGGGTAGCGGTCGAGACGCATTCTGTCGCACTTCCTCGCAAACCCCCGGTATCTCGCGCCCGTGTTCACATCGGCAGCCGAATGAACCCCGCCGGGTCAGAACTCCGGCGGCCCCTCGGAGGCCCGCTTGAGCAGCGTCTCGAAGGACGTCGGGTTGGCGAACTCGTCCTCCACCAGGGTCCGATGCGGCACCGGGGAGGGCGTGCCGCCACCCACGGCCAGCAGGGCAGCCAGCTCCGCGGCGGCACGATCGACCCGCTTGGGGAGCTCCGGGCCACCGGCGAAGTCCTCGGTGGCGGCGAAGACCCCGGTCGGGACGACCACCGCGTGCAGGTAGGTGAAGAGCGGCCGCAGCGCGTGCTCGAGCACCAGCGAGTGCCGGGCGGTGCCGGCGGTCGCGGCGATCAGGACCGGCTTCGCGTCCAGGACGCCCTGCTCGAGTACGTCGAAGAACGTCTTGAACAGACCCGAGTAGGACGCGGAGAAGACCGGCGTGACCGCGATGACGGCGTCGGCACGGCGCACCTGGTCGATGGCCGCTTGGAGCGCCGGCTTGGCGAAGCCGGTGAGCAGATTGTCGGTCAGCTCATGGGCCAGGCCGCGCAGCTCGACGTGCTCGACCTCGACCTCCGCGCCCCGGGCCTGTACGGCCCGGGTCGTGGCGTCGCCGAGCATGTCGGCGAGCAGCTTGGTCGAGGACGGGACCGACAGCCCCGCGGAGACGACGACGATCCGGGTCACAGCTCCCCCTCGAGCACCTTGGCGACCTCCGGGTCGGTCAGGTCGCGGTCGGACGAGCCGGTGGCGGAGTCGCCTTCGGCGTAGACGGTCGAGTCCTTCGCACCGCCGGCCTTCTCCACCAGGGAGGCGTGGGTCGGGGCGTCCGGGACGCCGGGCTTGCGCAGCTTCGCGAACTCAGCGCGCAGGGTCGGCAGGATCTCGCCGTAGAGGTCGAGCTGCTCCAGCACCGTCTTCAGCGGCAGCCCGGCGTGGTCGAGCAGGAAGAGCTGACGCTGGTAGTCACCGACGTACTCGTGGAAGGAGAGCGTCCGCTCGATGACCTGCTGCGGCGAGCCGACGGTCAGCGGGGTGGCCTCGGTGAAGTCCTCCAGCGACGGACCGTGGCCGTAGACCGGGGCGTTGTCGAAGTAGGGCCGGAACTCGTTGATCGCGTCCTGGGAGTTGTGCCGCATGAAGAACTGCCCGCCCAGCCCGACGATGGCCTGGTCGGCGGTGCCGTGGCCGTAGTGCTCGAAGCGCTGCCGGTAGAGCTGCACCATCTGCTTGGTGTGCGAGGCCGGCCAGAAGATGTGGTTGTGGAAGAAGCCGTCGCCATAGTACGCAGCCTGCTCGGCGATCTCGGGCGAGCGGATCGAACCGTGCCAGACGAACGGCGCGACGCCGTCCAGCGGCCGCGGCGTCGAGGTGTAGCCCTGCAGCGGCGTACGGAACCGGCCGGACCAGTCGACGACGTCCTCGCTCCACAGCCGGCGCAGCAGGGCGTAGTTCTCGATGGCCAGGTTGATGCCCTGACGGATGTCCTTGCCGAACCAGGGGTAGACCGGGCCGGTGTTGCCGCGGCCCATCATCAGGTCGACGCGGCCGTCGGTGAGGTGCTGGATCTTGGCGTAGTCCTCCGCGATCAGCACCGGGTCGGTGGTGGTGATCAGCGTGGTCGCGGTGCTCAGGATGATGTTCTCGGTCTTGGCACCGATGTAGGCCAGCGTGGCCGTCGGGTTGGATGCGATGAACGGCGGGTTGTGGTGCTCACCGGTCGCGAAGACGTCCAGGCCCACCTCCTCGGCGTGCTTGGCGATCTCGACGGTCGCCTTGATGCGCTCGTGCTCCGTCGGGGTCCTACCGGTCGTCGGGTCCATCGTGACGTCACCGACGGTGAAGATGCCGAACTGCATACCCATGGTTCCCTGCCCCTTTCGTGGACTCTTCCACGATAGTTGAAATCCGAACTACTCGGCAAACAGTTGCTGCATCAACGTTATTCCAGGAAACCCCTTGGCGTACGCAGGCCCCGCTGTGCCAACGTACGTCAGGTGNGTCTGCCGCCGCTGTAACACGTCGTTCGTAGGACTATCTGGTCGTTCTGATAGGGCGAGTAGTCCTACGAACGACGTGTTACAGCGGCGCGGGCACAGCTGTGTTGGTCTCGACACGCCTTCGCCTAGCGGGCGTCACGCGGCGGGCTCGTCGTCCTCGTACTCGGTGACGAAGGCGCGCCCGAGCTCGCGGACCGCATCCAGGGAGGATGCGTCGGCGAGCAGGGAGCTGAGGTGGTAGTCGGCGACCGACTCGGCCAGGGCGTCAGGGCTCGCCGGGGCCTTCTCGTCGTCGCGCCGGCCGTGCCAGAGCCGATGCTGGGCGCCTTCGTTGAGCGAGAGCAGCATCAGCGCGGTGGCGGCGGGGTCGGTCTGACGCAGCTCACCGCTGTCGACGCCCAGCTCGAGGAGCTGGGCGGCCGCGTCTCGCAGCTTGTCGCCGTCCTCCTCGAAGCCCGCGAAGACCTGCGGCTGCGCCAGGGCGGCCACCTCCAGCTCATAGAAGTCGAGCGGAGCGGTGCACAGCTGGCGGACGTCGGTGTAGAGGAAGGCGTAGAGCCGCGGAGCAGCCGGACCGTCCTCCTCGAGAAGCTTCTCCGCGAGCGTGAGCGACTCGCGGTTCTTCTCCATCAAGGCGGAGAGGATCTCCTCCTTGGACTTGTAGTAGTAGTACATCGAGGACTGGCGCAGTCCCACGCACTCGGCGATCTGGCTGATCGTCGTCGCCGCGACCCCTTGAGCGGTGAAGAGGCGGGATGCCTCTTTGAGAATCTCTTCCCGCGGGTTCGCCGAATTCCGTCCACTGTTGCGCGGCCGACCGGTGCGCTTGGGGCTGGCCAACTCTCGATTGGTCACGGGCTGCAGTCTACTCTCAGGATATGTTCCACGTCACAGAGCTGAGCGGCTGATCGAGCGAGAACGTCAGCCTCGCAGCCAGCCAGCTGCTTCGGTGGCCCAGTAGGTCAGAATGACGTCCGCGCCCGCCCTCTTGAAGGCGGTGAGTGTCTCCAGGATCGCCGGTTCGCGGTCGATCCAGCCGTTCGCGGCGGCGGCTTCCAACATCGAGTACTCCCCTGAGATGTTGTAGGCAGCCACCGGAACATCGACAGACTCACGCACTCGCTGCAGGACGTCGAGATACGGGAGCCCGGGCTTGACCATCACGATATCGGCACCCTCAGCGACGTCAAGGAGCGCCTCGCGGACGCCCTCCAGCGCGTTGGCCGGATCCTGCTGGTAGGTGCGCCGGTCGCCCTTGAGTGCGGAGTCGACGGCCTCCCGGAACGGGCCGTAGAAGGCCGAGGCGTACTTCGCGGAGTAGGCGAGGATCGAGACGTCGGTGTGGCCCGCGCCGTCGAGAGCATCGCGGGTCACCGCGACCTGGCCGTCCATCATCCCGGACGGGCCGACCATGTGGACGCCGGCCTCGGCGTGGGCGATCGCCATCTGGGCGTAGATCTCGAGGGTGGCGTCGTTGTCGACCGAACCGTCCTCGGCGAGCACGCCGCAGTGACCGTGGTCGGTGAACTCGTCCAGGCACAGGTCACTCATCACTGTGAGCGCGTCGCCGACCTCGGAGACGACGTCGGCGATGGCGACGTTGAGGATGCCGTCGGGGTCGAGCGCGCCCGAGCCCACGGCGTCCTTGGTCTCCGGGACACCGAAGAGCATGATGCCGCCGATACCGGCGGACGCAGCCTCGGCCGCGGCCTTTCGCAGCGACTCCCGGCTGTGCTGGACCACGCCGGGCATCGTCGAGACCGGGACGGGCTCAGCGATCCCTTCGCGCACGAACGCGGGCAGGACCAGGTTGGCGGGACGTACGGCCGTCTCCGCGACCATCCGGCGCATGATCGGCGTGCGGCGCAGCCGGCGGGGACGGATCACGGGCTTCTCGATGCTCATCTGCACTCCAACGCAAAAGGGGTACGTTCCACGTTAATGCAACAGCCGCGTGCACCCACACTCGGGAGCACGCGGCAGCTGCGGTCGAAACTCGGTTCAGGAGGTGCGCGAACGGCGGCGCGAGGCGGGGCGCCGGTCGGACGGCTTGGTGACCGGCAGACCCTGCTCGACCAGCGAGGCACGACGCGCGGCACCGAAGGCGGCGAGCGCCTCGGTGAGCGCCTCGATCGACGGCTCGGGCGACATCACGTCGACCCGCAGGCCGTGCTCCTCGGCGGTCTTGGCGGTGGCCGGACCGATCGCCGCGATCACCGTGGAGGTGTGCGGCTTGCCCGCGATGCCGACCAGGTTGCGGACCGTGGACGAGGAGGTGAAGACCACCGCGTCGAACTTGCCCGTCTTGATCGCGTCGCGGGTCGGCGCGGGCGGCGGGGCCGCCCGGACGGTGCGGTAGGCGGTCACGTCGTCGCACTCCCAGCCGAGGTCGACCAGGCCGGCGATGAGGTTCTCGGTAGCGATGTCGGCGCGCGGGAGGAAGACCCGGTTGATCGGGTCGAGGTCCTCGTCGTACTCCGGCCACACCTCGAGCAGGCCGGCGGCCGACTGGTTGTCGGTGTTCGGCACCAGGTCGGGGCGCAGGCCCCAGGCCTCGAGCGCCTGCCCGGTCTTCTCGCCGACTGCGGCGATCTTCAGACCGGAGAAGGCGCGGCAGTCCAGACCGTACTCGTCGAACTTCTCGCGTACGGCGCGCACCGCGTTGATCGAGGTGAAGGCGATCCAGTTGTAACGGCCCTCGACCAGGCCGCGTACGGCCTTGTCCATCTGCTGCGGGTTGCGCGGCGGCTCGACGGAGATCGTCGGCACCTCCTCGGGCACGGCACCGAAGCCCTTCAGCTTCAGCGACAGCGCAGGCGCCTGCTCCTTGGTGCGGGGCACCAGCACGCGCCAGCCGAACAACGGCTTCGTCTCGAACCACGAGAGCGTCTCACGCAAGTTGACCACCTTGCCGATCACCACGATCGCCGGCGGCGCCATCCGTGCGGCACGAGCGTCGACGGCGATGTTCTCCAAGGTCGACTCTACCGTCGACTGCTCGGTCGTGGTGCCGACGCGGGTGATCGCGACCGGGGTCTTGGCCGAGCGGCCCGCCGCGATGAGCTCCTTGGCGATGTCGCCGATCATGCCGACACCGGAGAGGAGAACCAGGGTGCGGTTGTCGGCGTACTGGCTCCAGTCGATCTTCTCGTTGCAGGTGACGACCGCGACCTCTTGGTGGTCCTTGGTCGTCAGCGGGATGCCGGCGTAAGCCGGAACGGCCGACACCGACGAGACGCCGGGGACGATCTCGAAGCCGATGCCCGCCTTGGCGCAGGACTGCGCCTCCTCGGGGCCGGAGGCGTAGAGGAAGGGGTCGCCGGTCATCAGGCGCACGACGCGCTTGCCCAGCTTCGCCTGCTTGACGACGGCCTTGGCACGGGCGGCGTTGGCCAGGGGCTGGCCGTCGACGCCGAACCCGCCGTCGATGAACTCGGGTCCGACCGGTTCCGGGGTCTCGTCACCTTCGGCCGGCTCGACCGGCTCGGGGATGCCGAGAACGCCACGCACCAGTGATGCGTGCTCGGGGGCCTCGGTCACGACAACATCGGCCTGCTTCAACAGGTCGATCGCCCGTACCGTCAGCAGCTCAGGGTCACCAGGACCGCTGCCGACGAAGGACACCCAGCCCAGTGGGGTGGCCGAGCTGTGCTCGGCCGTCTGCTCGGTGGTCTTTGCTCGGGTCATGCGTTGTGCACCTTGTCCTGCTCGGGAGCGGTCTGGGGGGAACCGCCCGTGTCCATGACAGCCTGGCCGGGGTCAGTGGTGGGGTCGTCGGTCAGGTCTGCTGCACCCTCGGCGAGCATCTCCTCGGCGAGCCGGCGCCCGACGCCTGCGGCGTCGTCGAGCGGCCCGGATGCGGAGAGTCGGATCGAGAGCGAGCCATCGAGTGAGAGCGCGACTGCCCGCACCCACAGCTCTGGTCCTTCCTCACCCTCAACCACGTCGGCGAGGGTCCCGATGGGCGCGGCGCAGCCACCTTCGAGGGTGGCGAGCACCGCGCGTTCCGCCTCGACAGCCGCTCGGGTGGGCGAGTCGTCGAGGGAAGCCAGAATCTTGCGTACGTCGGCATCGGCGTCGCCTGCGCGGCACTCGACCGCCAGGGCCCCCTGACCAGGAGCGGGCAGCACCTGGATCGGGTCGAGGACCTCGGTGACCTCGTCGAGCCGGTCGATGCGGGCCAGGCCGGCACGCGCGAGCACGACCGCGTCGAACTCGCCCGAGCGGACCTTGCCGATGCGGGTGTCCACGTTGCCGCGGATGCCGGCCAGCTCCAGGCCGAGGCCGAGGGCCTTGATCTGGGCGACGCGCCGCGGCGAGCCGGTGCCTACCCTCGAGCCCTGCGGGAGCTCGCCGAGCGTCAGGCCGTCGCGGGCGACGATCACGTCGCGCGGGTCCTCGCGCGGCAGGATCGCGACCAGCTCGATGCCTTCCTCGGGGTAGGTCGGCAGGTCCTTGAGGGAGTGGACCGCGAGGTCGATCTCCTTGGCGTGGAGCGCGTCGCGCAGCGCGCTGACGAAGACGCCCGTCGAGTTCGCGCTGGTCAGCGGGGTGTTCGCCGCCTGGGAGCGATCGCCGTCGGAGACGATCTCGACCAGCTCGACGATGTGGCCCTGGGCGCGGAGCATCTCCGCGACGAGGGTCGACTGGGTGACGGCGAGCTGGGAACGGCGGGTGCCGAGACGAAGAGTTCTCATGAGGGGTCTCCTGGGACGTCGGCCCGGGTCACCGCGGAGACGGCCTCGGGGTCGAGCGCGAAGAGCTCGGCCAGTGCAGCGGCGTAGGACACCGCGCCGGTCTCGTTGGCGAGCTCCTTGACCCGGACGGTCGGCTCGTGGAGCAGCTTGTCGGCCACACGGCGTACGGCGTGCAGCACCTCCGCGCGGGTGGCCTCGTCGAGGCCGGGCAGCTTGTTGTCGAGACGCTCCATCTCGGCAGCGACGACACCGGTGGCCATGCTCCGCAGCGCGACCACCGTCGGGGTCACCGCGGACTGGCGACGAGCGCTCAGGAACGCCGCGACCTCCTGGGTGACGATGTCCCGGACCGCGAGCACCTCCTTGCCGGCGGGCGAGGCGTGCAGTTCGTCGGCGAGGGCGGCCAGGTCGATCAGGGTGACCCCCGGGAGCGACCCCGCGGCGGGGTCGATGTCGTGGGGCAGGGCCAGGTCGATCAGCGCGATCGGGCGACTGCTGCGGTCACCGACCATGTCCGCCGGGACGAGCAGCCCGCTGGCGCCCGCGCAGGTGATCACGATGTCGGCAGCCGCGACCTCGTCGGCCAGCGTGTCGAGCGAGGCGGAACGCGCGGAGTACTCCTTGGCGAGGCGCTCGGCGTTGGCCGTGGTGCGGTTGACCACGACGACATCGGCGGCACCCGACCGGGAGACGGTCGCGGTGGCCAGCCCGGCCATCGCACCGGCGCCGACGACGGCGACCCGCTTGCCACGTACGTCACCCACGGCTCGCGCGGCGCGGTCCAGCGACGCGGTCACCAGCGACGGAGCGGCCTGGTCGATGTCGGTCTCCGCGCGCGAGCGCTTGCCGACCCGCAGCGCCTGCTGGAACAGGCTGTTGAGCGCCGGTCCGACCGTGCCCATCTCCTGGCCGAGCTGAAGAGCCGCGCGGGCCTGCCCGAGGATCTGGCCCTCGCCGACGGCCATCGAGTCGAGCCCGGCGGCCACCTTGAACAGGTGGGAGACGGCACCGTCGTCGTAGTGGACGTAGAGGTGCGGCAGCATCGTCTCGAGCGTCTGACCGGCGCCCTCGATGATGCGGCGGGAGAGCTCCTCGACGGAGCCGTGGAAGCGCTCGACCTCGGTGTAGATCTCGAGACGGTTGCAGGTCGCGATGACCGCTGCCTCGCTGACATGTTCACAACCAGCCACGTCGGTGAGGAGCTTCTGCAGGCCGTCTGCGTCCACCGACGCCGCCTCGAGCAACGAGACCGGCGCAGAGTTATGTGAGATGCCGACAACAAGGACACTCATGCCGGCACCTCCGTAGAGGAGAAGCAAGGATACGGAGCCGCCGGCATGTTGAGTCCGTGATTCGCTCGCTGACGCTCGCTCATGCCGTGACCCCTTCCTCGGTATCATTGTCCACCGTCTCGTCAGCTTCTGCAGCCTTGCGCGACTCGTGATACGCCAGGATCTGCAGCTCGATCGAGAGATCGACCTTGCGTACGTCGACACCCGGCGGCACGTTCAGGACGGCGGGCGCGAAGTTGAGGATGCTGCTGATGCCGGCCGCGACCATCGCGTCGGCGACGTCCTGGGCAGCGGTCGCCGGCACCGAGATGACTCCGATCGAGACCTGCTCGGCCGCGACGATCTCGGCCAGGTCGGCGAACGGCCGGACCTCGAGCCCGGCAACGGTCCGGCCCTGCATCGGCGCGGCCGCGTCCAGGAGCGCGACGGTGCGGAAGCCGCGGCTGCTGAAGCCGGAGAAGTTGGCGAGCGCCTGGCCCAGGTTTCCGATACCGACGATGATGACCGGCCAGTCGTGGGTGACGCCGATCTCGCGGGCGATCTGGTAGCTCAGGTAGTCGACGTCGTAGCCGACCCCACGGGTGCCGTAGGAGCCCAGGTAGGAGAGGTCCTTGCGCAGCTTGGCGGAGTTGACCCCGGCAGCCGTCGCGAGCTCCTCGGAGGAGCAGGACGCGATGTTGCGCTCGGCGAGCGAGGTCAGCGCCCGGAGATAGACCGGAAGCCGGGCGACAGTCGCCTCGGGGATATCCCGGTGGGGGTCCTGGGCACCGCTGCCCTCGCCCGTATTCGTACTCCGTGCCGTCACGCTCTGCTCTTTCAATGCCGGCGCCACAGACGGGGGCTTTTTAGCCCGGGATCGCCCTGCGGCTCAGCCACCATACGGAGTTTGTGACCGCGAGAACAAACTCGCAGAGCGTCGGCTAGCACACGTGTTTGCGGAGTTGTCAGAGGGGGGTTGTTCGGGGTAATGGGCCGATCGACAGTTATTCTGGGGAGCGCGCGAGCGCTGCCCTCAGCCGCTCCTCGGAGACACGCCAGAAGTCGTGCTGCTTCCCGTCGACGTACGTCACGGGCACCTCGTTCGTGAATCGCTCGCGCAGTTCCTCGTCGGCGTCGATGTCGACCTCGGTGTAGTCGCCCCCGACCACCTTCTCGAGGACCAGCCGAGCCTCGTCGCACAGATGGCAGCCCTGACGGGTGTAAAAGGTCACACGCGGTTCCATCCGACCATCTTGACACCTGGGTCCCCTCACGGCGCCCGGACCACTACTGTTGGCGCAATGAGCAGCGCCAGCGACCGCCGCCGTGCCGAGCTGCGGCGAAAAGACCTGAAACGCCGCTCGGCTCTCGCCGGCGAGGCATCGGCCGCGGCCGCGGAGATCGAGGCCTGGCTCTATCCGACGGCCGGGGACCCGACGGCAGCGGCCTTCTTCGACGTGGACAACACGATCATGCAGGGCGCGACGATCTTCCATCTGGCCCGCGGCCTGCACCGGCGCAAGTTCTTCCGTACGCGGGACATCGCCTCGGCCGCGTACAAGCAGGCTTATTTCCGGGTGGCCGGGGTGGAAGACCCGGCCCACATGGAGTCGGCGCGCTCGTCGGCGCTGTCGTTCATCCGCGGCCATCGCGCCGAGGAGGTCGAGAGCCTGATGGAGGAGATCTTCGACGAGGGCATGGCCCACCGGATCTGGCCCGGCACCAGAGCCCTGGCGCAGACGCATATCGACCAGGGACAGCGGGTGTGGCTGGTGACCGCGGCTCCCGTCGAGGCCGCGCGGGTCATCGCTCGGCGGCTCGGGCTCACCGGCGCGCTCGGGACGGTGGCGGCCACCGAGGACGGCGTCTACACCGGCGATCTGGTCGGCGAGATGCTCCACGGGCCGGCCAAGGCAGAGGCGGTCAAGGCGATCGCCGCCCGGGAGGGCCTCGACCTCTCTCGCTGTGCCGCCTACTCGGACTCCTACAACGACCTGCCGATGCTCTCGCTGGTCGGGCATCCGTGCGCGATCAATCCGGACGCGCGCCTACGCGCCCACGCGCGCGTGAAGGGCTGGCCGATCCGTGACTACCGCACCGGGCGCAAGGCCGCCCGGGCCGGCGTGGTGACCGCAGCGCTGGGCGGGGCGGCCACAGGGGCGATCGCGGTGGCGATCGCGCTTCGCGGACGGCGGGACTGATCGCGCCGTTGGCGACCTGTATGCAGTGCCGGGTATTCGCCGCGCTGTCAGGAAATTGCCAACACACGCCGAGGCAACTTCGGCTCGGGACCTGACATCGGGATGCCCTAACCCGTAAGGTTGGGCTCGCTCAGGGGGAGTCTTCGGGAGGGACCCACATGTCGCGCCGCGCCAATGACGTCCATCGTCGCTTGGATGCGCTGCGCGCTGCGGTCGAGCTCTTGATGAACGAGGGCTACGAACCCGCCTACGCCGGCGTTGCCGGTGCGTCCGGTCCGCTCGCCGAGCCCGAGCGTCGCGGCACGGGTGGCACCCACGAGTCCAAGCCCCGCTCCGACAACGAGCCGGACGACGATGCCGAGCTCGCCACCTCCTCGGAGGAGAGCGAGGCCGACCGCACCCGGCTGATCGCGCTCGTCGAGCTCGCCCGCAAGGGTGACAAGGAGGCGTTCGGCCTCCTCTACGACCACTACCACGGCGCGGTCTACCGGTTCCTCTTCTACCGGACCCGCTCCACCCAGGTCGCCGAGGACCTGACCTCGGAGACGTTCTTCCGCGCGCTCCGCTCGATGACCGGCTTCCGCTGGCAGGGCAAGGACTTCGGCGCCTGGCTGATGACCATCGCCCGCAACCTGGCCACGGACCACTTCAAGGCGGGACGTACGCGCCTGGAGATGACCACCGAGGACATGGGTCAGCACGACTCCTCCTCGGACGGGCCGGAGAAGATCGTGATGGCCGGGATCACCAACGAGATGCTGCTCGGGGCTCTCTCCAAGCTGCCCGACGAACAGCGCGACTGCATCATCATGCGTTTCCTGCAAGGGCTGTCAATCGCAGAGACAGCCGCTATCCTCGGGCGCAGCGACGGAGCCGTGAAACAGCTCCAGCTGCGCGGGATCCGCAATCTCGCCAAGCAGATGCCTGACGGGATCCGCTGATGACTGTGTTCCGCACCACCTTGAATGCTCGACCGGTTGCCGTAACCCGCGGCCGGGGCGACTCGTTGTCCGACATGGCAGCACCTTGTGCGCAGCTGTTTCGACGAATCCCTGACAGCCGATACCGAGTAGGAACCCCCCGATGAGCCCGGCATTCCCGGCGCGAAAGCGTGCCGACGAGTTCGACCGAATGGTCGCGGCTGCTGCCGCGACGGATCGGCGTGCCTCGCAGTCTGCCGACGAGCTTCGTGATCTGGCCGTCTTCGCTTCGTCGCTCTCCACTCTCAGCGACTCCGCCGTCCCCAGTCGCGACTTCTCCGTCTCCCTTCGCGAGCGCCTCATGGAGGCCGCCGACACCGAGCTCGTGCCCGCGCCGCGCACCGAGAGGACGGTCGAGCGCAAGCTCACCGTCGGTCCCGTACGCCGGCCGCGCCGGCAGCGCAAGCTGGCCGTCGCCTTCGCCGCGATGGCGATCGTCGGCGGCACCGCGGGTGCCGCGGCCGCGTCCCAGACCGCTCTGCCCGGTGACTCGCTCTACCCGGTCAAGCGTGCCGTGGAGAACGTCTCCGCCGGCTTCACCGTCAGCACCCAGGCCCGTGGCATCCGGATCCTCGAGGACGCCGGCACCCGCCTGCGCGAGGCCAAGTCGCTGGTCGCCGACGCGCCGATGACCGACGCCGAGCGGGTCACCTCGACGCTCGAGACCTTCTCGCGTCAGGCCGCGCACGGCTCCGACCTGCTGATCAGCGACTTCGAGCAGTCCCAGGACAACGACTCGCTCGCCCAGCTGCGTACGTTCGCGGCCGATGGCGTCGAGGAGCTGGCCGAGCTGAGCCCGAAGGTGCCCGAGCGGGCAGAGCCGGCCGTCTCCGACGCCGCGCAGACCCTCGTGCTGATCGACCAGGCCGCCGCTCAGCTCTGCCCCACCTGCGAGGGTGGCATCACCGAGCTTCCCGCGACGCTGGTCTCCAGCCTCACCTCCGACATCGACGGGCTGCTTCCGGCTGACACCGTCGTCGAGGCCGAGGCGCTGCCGCCGCTCACCCAGGACGACAACGCCCTCGACCTGCCTTCCATCGACCCCGACAAGATCGGTCCCGGCTCGGTGACCGACCCCAAGGGCGAGAAGGACGACCCGGAGAAGCCCTCCGAGGAACCGGAGGAGGACGGCAGCATCCTGCCGACCCCCTCCACCCCCTCCGACGGCGATCCCTCCGAGGACCCGGACACCACCGACCCCGGCACCGTGACGGACCCCGTCACCGGTCTGGTCACCGGTGTCACCGGCCTGGTCGGCGACGTGCTCGCCGGCGCCACCGGCCTCCTCACCCCGTAACCCAAGCCGAAGCGTCACTGGCGCTGGTCGAGTTGGCACAGGCGTGCCGTCTCGGCCGGCGCAGTTGACTTCTCGGCCGGCGGGGGTGACCTCTCGGGATCAGCCGAAGACGGAGGCGCGCTCGCCCAGCAGACGGTAGAGAGTCTGCTGGATCGTCTCGCGCACCTGGTCGGTGACGTTGAACACCAGCATCGGGTCGTCGGCCTCCGAGGCGTCGTACGCATCGGTGCGGATCGGCTCGCCGAACTCGATCAGCCACTTCGACGGGAGCGGGATGAGACCCAGCGGCCCGAGCAGCGGGAAGAACGGCGTGATCGGCAGATAGGGCACGCCGATGACCTTGGCCAGGGCCGGGATGTTGCCGACCAGCGGGTAGATCTCCTCGGCGCCGACCACCGAGAGCGGCACGATCGGGACGCCGGTGCGCAGGGCGGAGGAGACGAAGCCGCCACGGCCGAAGCGCTGGAGCTTGTAGCGCTCGCTGTAGGGCTTGCCGATGCCCTTGAAGCCCTCGGGCCATACGCCGACCAGCTCGCCGTTGCGCAGCATCCGCTCGGCATCCTCGCTGCAGGCCAGCGTCGCGCCCGCCTTGCGGGCGATGTTGCCGACGATCGGCATCCGGAAGACCAGGTCCGCCCCGAGCGGGCGCAGGTTGCGACCGAGCTCATCGTGGATCGAGACCATCGTCATCAGGCCGTCCATCGGGATGGTCCCGGAGTGGTTGGAGACGATCAGGGCGCCGCCGTCGGTCGGAATGTTCTCGATGCCGCGCACCTCGACCCGGAACCACTTCTCCTTGATCGGCCGCAGCACGGCCAGCATGAAGCGTTGGGTGAGCTCGCGGTCGAAGCCGTATTCGTCGACGGAGTATTCGCCGGAGATCCGGCGCCGCAGGAACACGATGAACCGGGCGAGCTGCTCCTCCCACTCGGTGCCGAAGACCTCTTTGGCGGCGCTCTCCAGAGCCGCGGCCCAGTCGGCCGCCGGGATCGCCCGCAGCGGATGGCGCTCGCGCGCCGTGGTGCCGGTGAAACCCTGGGCGGGGGACTCAGTCACCGGGCGCTCCCGTCAGTCGGCTCTCCAAGGCGGCCAGCGCACGGTCGGCGCGGTTCGCGGACGGCATCACGCTGTCCGCAAAGTCTACGACCGTGTCCGCGGTGGTGTATCGAGGTTCGAAGCCCAGCATTGAGCGCATCCGGGTGGTGTCGACGCCGCGACCGTAGGTCAGCAGCGCCCTCAGCTCCGCGGGATACTCGCCGCCGCCGAACCTCGCCAGGCCGAACAGCGGCTCGGGGATCGGCACGGTGACCCGCTGCAGCCGGCGCGCGACCTGCGAATGGGTCAGCACGCCGTCGCCGGCGACGTTGAACGTCCCGGGGACCCCGGTGCGTACGGCATGTTCGAGGACGCCGTAGAGGTCCTGCTCGTGGAGGAACTGCAGGCGCGGGTCGAAGCCGAGCACGTTGGGCACGACGGCGCGCCGGAAGTGGGACGCGATGGGGCTGACCACGTGCGGCCCGAGGACGTTGGCACAGCGCAGCACCGTGACGGCGATGTCCGGGCGACGACGGGCGAAGCCGCGTACGTAGGACTCGATATCGGCCGCGTCGCGGGCATAGCCGGAGGACGGGGTGCGCCGCGGCTCCATCGACTCGGTGAACATCGCCGGGTCGCGGCTGCTCGCCCCGTAGACCTGGGTCGTCGACTTCACCACGACCTGACGCAGGGACGGCGCGGTCTGGCAGGCCGCGAGGAGCTGCATCGTCCCGATGACGTTGAGCTCCTTCATCGTCGAACGACCCCCGGTGGTGCCGGGGGTCGCGATGACGCTGAGGTGGACGACGGTGTCGACCTCCTCCTTGGCGATCACCTTGGCGATCACCGGGTTGCGGATGTCGGCTCGGACGAATCCGACCTTGCCGATGTCACCGCGAGGCGGTGCGACATCGACGCCGATCACCCGCTCGACGTTCGGGTGGCGGGCGGCAGCGCGCGCAAAACGGCGACCGAGGTCACGCGAGACCCCGGTGACCAGGAGGACCCGACCGGGTCCGGTGCGTTCCGCCACCTACGCCACGAACGTCACTTGCCGAGCTTGCGGCGCTGGACGCGAGTCTTCTTGAGCAGCTTGCGGTGCTTCTTCTTCGCCATGCGCTTGCGACGCTTCTTGATGACAGAACCCACGGGGAACCCTTCACGATCGTTGCAGAGAATGCCGGCCCGGTGCCGACGCGGCCACTCACCGCAGCGCGCGGCAAACAGACCTAGGGGGTAAGACTAACGAAGCCAGGGCACCCAGAGAGAATCGGTGACCCGATGGGACCGGTGTTGCCCCCGCGCCCATCGTGCCCGGGCGCGGGGTCCGACAACTAGCCCGCGTTGTAGAACGAGCTCTTGAGGTATTCGTTCGCGTCGTCCTCCCGAACCCGGAAGGAACGACCGACACGCACCGCAGGCAGCTCGCCCGAATGAACCAACCGGTAGACCGTCATCTTGGATACGCGCATCATCGACGCAACCTCGGCAACGGTCAGGAACTTGCTGTCAGAGATGTCTCCAGAAGGAGTAACCATCTGCTTCCACCGTTCTCTCTCGAGTGATCGCGACGCCGGCGGCTTCCCCACCGCCGGTCCAAAACGCGATCCCAAAGTGAGAATAGGGCCTGATGTGACTGATGGGGAAGGGGACACCCCTGAGAATCTCACATACCACCGGCGTGTCGAGTTGCAATTGGGCGCGACGAACTGCGGTTTCTAGACCGTCCCGAAACTATCTGACTGGGCTACGGCATCGGGTCGAGCCCGTGCAGCGGGAACACCGCTGTGCGAGTCGCGTGGACCTGCCGGTCCAGCCACGTGCCGGGGTCATATCCGCTCCCCCAGTCGCGGTAGGCCGGTTCACGCCCGTCCGTCATGCGCAACGGTGCGACCCTCCCGAGGCGCGTCTGCACGTGCTCACGCCAGCCACCTGGCACGTCGAGCGTCGGCTCCAAGGGATTCCCCGACACTAGCGCAAGAAGGTGCGTCCATGCGCGTGGCACGACGTCTACGACCGCATAACCGCCGCCGCCGAACGCCACCCACTTGCCCGCGCACACCTCGTGGGCGAGCTCGTGGAGCGCGACGTACGCCGCCCGCTGGCCGTCCACGCTGAGCGCCAGGTCGGCGAGGGGGTCGTCGGTGTGCGAGTCGCAGCCCTGCTGGGTCACCAGGATCTCCGGCTGGAACTCCCGGATCAGGGCGGGCACGACGGCATGGAAGGCGCGCAGCCAGCCGTGGTCGGCGGTGCCGGGCGGCAGCGCGACGTTGACCGCGCTCCCCTCGGCCTCGGGTCCGCCGACCTCCTCGGCGAAGCCCGTGCCGGGGAAGAGCAGCTGGCCGGTCTCGTGGAGGGAGATCGTCAGGACTCGCGGGTCGTTCCAGAAGGCCCGCTCGACGCCGTCGCCGTGGTGCACGTCCACGTCGACGTAGGCGACCTTCTTCACGCCCTGGTCGAGGAGCCACTGGATGCCGGCGGCGACGTCGTTGTAGATGCAGAACCCGGCGGCCCGTCCGCGCATCGCGTGGTGGAGGCCGCCCATGATGTTGGCGCTGTGCAGACTCTCGCCGGAGTAGACCTGGCGGCAGGCCTCGATGCTCGCGCCGACGATGTGGGCGCTGGCGTCGTGGATGTGCGCGAAGACCGGGTCGTCCTCGGTGCCGAGGCCGTGGGCGAGGTCCGACTCGCCACTCCGGCCGGCCTTGATGACCGCCTCGATGTAGCTCTCGTCGTGGATGGTGAGCAGCTGCTCCGGAGTGCCCATCGGCGCCTCGACGACCTTCAGATGGTCGAGTACGCCGAGCTCGCCGGCCAGGCGCATCGTCAGGTCCACCCGGATCGGCGCCATCGGGTGAGTCGGGCCGAAGTCGTAGTCGGCCAGACTCTCGTCGAAGACGACCGTCGAGTGCCCCTGGCACGAGGTCGGCCACGTGGTCGGCGGAGTCGTCATGAGCCACACGGTATCTGTGACGTGTGAGACACTGGAGAGGTGTTCAGCATTCGTTCCACCCAGTGGTGGTCCGCCTCCTAGGCGGTCCACCCGATTGTTGAGCACTCACATCAGGCCGCCCACGGGCGGCCTTTCTCGTTGATCGTCGCTGACCCGTGGGCCTCACCACCCCGAAAGGTCCACCATGACCAGGCGACTCTCCCTCATCACACCCTCCGGCCGACTCACCATCGGCAACCTGCTCGGCGCGCTGCGGCCGATGCGATGTATCGAGCCTGTCGAGATGGCGGCCACGGCCGACTCGGACGCCTTCTACGGGCTCTCCGACCTGCACGCACTGACGCTGCCGCACGAACCGTCGGTGCTGCGTACGCGGACGGAGGAGATGGCTCTCCTCCTGATGGCGTCCGGGCTCGAACCGGCCACATTGTTCATCCAGTCCCACGTCCCCGCGCATCGGTCGCTCAGCTATCTGCTCGAGTGCGTCGCGCACACCGGTGAGCTGGGCCGGATGATCCAGTTCAAGGAGAAGTCGCGCCGCGTCGGGGCGTCGGTGCGCGCCTCGCTGTTCACCTATCCGGTGCTGATGGCGGCCGACATCCTGCTCTACGGGGCGACCGAGGTGCCCGTCGGTGACGACCAGCGCCAGCACGTCGAGCTCGCCCGGGACATCGCGATCCGGTTCAACACGACGTACGGCCGGGTCTTCTCCGTCCCCCAGGCGGTGCATCCAGAGGCCGGGGCCCGGATCATGGATCTGGCCGAGCCGACCCGCAAGATGTCGAAGTCGGCCGGCGACGCGCACCCGGGCTCGATCTTCCTGCTCGACGATGCCGATGTCGTACGTCGCAAGGTGGCCCGTGCGGTCACCGACTCCGTCGGGGACGTCTCCCGCGACGAGGAGCGGCCGGGCGTCACCAACCTGATCGACATCCTCGAGGCCTGCGGCGGATCGGCCGCCGGGCTGTCGAACTACGGCGGCCTGAAGGCCGCGGTCACCGACGCGGTCGTCGCCGAGCTCGAACCGATCCAGAAGCGCTACCGCGAGCTCGCCGCCGACCGGGCGTACGTGACGGAGGTGTACGCCGCCGGAGCCGAGAGGTGCCGAGAGGCGACCGCGCCGGTCCTGGCCGCGGCGGAGGCAGCGATCGGCCTGGCTTGAGCGTCCGACGCGTGTAACACGTCGTTCGTCGGACTTTTCGCCCTTCCTGATAGGGCGATAAGTCCGACGAACAGCGTGTTACATGGGGCTGGCCCGCTCAGATCCGCACGTCGGCCAGCTCACCCACCCGCGCACCCTGCGGCCGCAGGTAGACCGCGAAGGTCACCAGGGCGCAGATGGCGTAGAAGATGGTGAAGGCGACGAACGCCGACTTGGTGGCGTCGAGGGGGTTGTCGACCCAGGGGCTGTTGAAGGCGATCGGGATGAGGAAGCCGCCGACAGCGCCGACGGCGCCGATGATGCCGACCGCGGCGGAGGACTTCTTGGTCGCGCCGGCCAGCGCGGTCTCGCGCTCGGCGGTCCCCGGCGTGGTGGCCATCTCTGCCTCACGACGGAAGATCGACGGGATCATCTTGTACGTCGAACCGTTGCCGATGCCGGTCGAGGCGAAGACCAGCATGAAGAAGCCCAGGAAGACCGGGAACCAGGACTGGTTCTCGAACGCGATCGCGGGGGTCGCGTCCGGGTTCGGGGTGAGCTGCATCAGGGTCCACAGCACCCCGAGGGTGAAGACGACCAACCCGATGAACGCGCCGAGCGTGACCTTCGCGCCGCCCCAGCGGTCGGCCAGCCAACCACCCAACGGTCGGGTCGCGGAACCGATCAGGGCGCCGAGGAAGGCGAAGTAGGCGAAGTAGATGCCGGTGCCGAGCGGCGCCGGCTCGGGCACCCAGAAGTTGAGCTTGATCAGCAGCGGCATCGCGGCGGAGTAGCCGATGAAGGAACCGAAGGTGCCGATGTAGAGGAACGACATGATCCAGGTCTGCTTCGACTTCACGACCGAGAGCTGTTCCTTCGTGGAGGACTTGGCGTCAGTGATGTTGTCCATGAAGAAGAAGGCCGCGAGGATCGCGATGACGGCCAGCGCCGCGTAGACGAACGCGGCCCGCTCGAGGTGGATGCCGTCGGAGGCCTTGATCAGCCCGAAGATGCCGGCACCACCGACGATGACCGGCAGCAGGAACTGGATGAGCGCGACGCCGAGGTTGCCGCCGGCGGCGTTGAGGCCGAGCGCGGCGCCCTTCTTCGCGGAGGGGTAGAAGAAGTTGATGTTCGCCATCGAGGAGGCGAAGTTTCCGCCGCCGAGACCGGCGGTGGCGGCGATGACGCAGAAGACCCAGTAGGGGGTGGAGGGCTGGGTGACGGCGTACGCGAAGCCGAGGGTCGGCACGAGCAGCAGCGCGGCCGACATCATCGTCCAGTTGCGGCCGCCGAACTTCGGCACCGCGAGGGTGTAGGGCACCCGCAGCAGCGAGCCGACCAGGTTCGGGATCGCGATCAGGAAGAACAGCTGGCTCGGGGTGAACTCGAAGCCCTGTGCGACCAGGAAGGCCGAGGAGACCGACCAGATCAGCCAGACCGAGAAGCCGAGGTGCTCGGCGAAGATCGACCAGATCAGGTTGCGGCGGGCGGTCTTGGCCCCGGTTTCCTCCCAGAAGGTGGCGTCCTCCGGACGCCAGTCGTCGATCCAGTAACGGCGGCTCATGGTGGGCTCCTCAGGTGCGGGCAGTCGGCGAGATGCCACTCACCATCGCCAGCCCACGTTTCAACCGGCGCCAANGGCGCCGAGTCAACAGAGGTGTCAGCCACGCCGCAACATGCGGACGTACGTCGCCACACCGGCGCCTGCGGCCGCGAGGAGCAGCAGAGTGACGAGAGCGATGCGTCCGGCGCTGCCGTCGTCGTAGCTCTCCATGCCGGCGGTCACGACGGTCGGGACCGAAGCCGGCGGGTTGGCTGCCTTCGGCGGGTTGTTGACGACCGTCTTCGTGGTCGGGCTGTTCGGGCCACAGCTGCTGGTGCCGATGGTCAGGTGTGCCAGGCTGCCGCCGACGAACGCCTCGGCTGCCGGGAGCACCTTCGCGTCGAGCGCGGTCACCGTGATCGCGCCCGGGGAGGTGTTCTGGGCGTTGAGGGTGATGTCGAGAACGTTGTCCTCCAGTGGCGCGAGCTGCTCCTCGAGCGAGGTCAGGAGCGTGGCGAGCACCTGCTTCTGGATCGCGTCGGTGACCTGGGTGAGGTCGCTGAGCGCACCGTCGAGGCCCTGGGTGAGCTGGGTGCGGAGACCGGCCATGATCGCGTCGACGACGCCGGACAGGTCGGTTACGACCTTCTGGTTCACGGCGGGTTCGACCGGCAGGTCGACGAGGGTGACCCGGTCGCCACCGGGCATGACGACGTAGGCGGACGAGTCGGCGATGGTGCTGTCCCCGGTCGCGGTGTCGTCGTCGGCAGTGCAGCTGCTCTGCACGGCGCCGAGATCCACGTAGAGGCCGGCGCCGTCCAACCCTTCTACGAGCGGGGCCAGGAGCTGTGCGAGCGCGCTGGTGATCTGGTCCTGCACCGGCTTGCCGAGCTCCTGGAGCTGACTGTCGGCTCCCTGGAACAGGTCGGACTGGATCACCTCCAGGTTGCTGAAGTCGAGGCTGGCGGCGTCAAGCGTGATGTTGTCGCCGCCGCTGAGGCAGTCGCCGGACCCGGCCGCGACCAGGGTCGCGCCGTCACCGGCGACGCCGGAGCAGGCTGCCGAGGTGGCGTTGCTCTTGGCCACCGCGTCCTGGGCCAATGTGCCCACATGGATGGCGTCCTGGCCCCCGAGCGCGGTGATGAGCGGCTCGTTGGTGCCTTCGGCCGACTCGGTCGAGCCGTCGTTGGTGACGGCATAGGTGCCTGAGTCGGTGGCCCCGGTGCCGGCGAGCTCGAGGCTGAGCGCGGTTGCGGACGCCTGCGACACCGTGGCGGCGCTCGCAGGTGCGGCTGACAAGGCAACCATGGCGGCTGCGGCCGCCACCGCGGCTCCCCGCGCGATGAGTGTTGTGCGCACGTGAATATCCCTCCCTTTGACGTTCGTCACACTCAACGGAGGAGGAGCCTCGTACGTTACGGGCTGGGGTATCGCTTCTGACCTGCGGAATCCGGGTGTCGCGTCAGCTGTCGCAGACCGTGCCGTCCTTGTCGCCGTCGCGGTACCACGCGTACTCGGCGTCGCGGCCCTTCCGGTAGGGCCCGTACCCCTTCGCGGTAGCCTTCGCGCAGGTGTCGAAACGGGGGTCGTCACCCGAGCCGCCTGCGGGAGCGGCGCTCTGCTCCGGGTCGCCCGGGGCCGGTTCGCTCTGGGCCTGTCCGGCCAGCCGTACGGTGATCTCGGGGTTGTCGCAGCCGGCGGCGATGTCCTCGATCGCGGCTTTCTCCGCACGGTCCACGAAGAGGCTCCAGCGGATCTTCACGGCGACCCAGTCGGCGACGTACGTGCAGTGGTAGCTCGTGGCGTCGGGCATCCAGTCGGCCGGGTCCTGGTCGCCCTTGCTGCGGTTGGTCGCGGCGGTGACGGCGATGAGGGCGCGCGGGTCACCGAGGTCGTTCGCGTACGCCTCCCGCTGCTCGTCCGTCCACGCGTTGGCGCCGGACTCCCAGCCCTCCTTGAGCGCGACCATGTGGTCGATGTCGAGGCCGCCGGGGCGCTTGACGGTGACCCCGTCGTACGTGGAGAGCCATACGCCCCTGGTGACATCGCACCTGCCGCGCGCCTTCTTCTTCGACTCCTCGAGGAGCACCTCGGTGCGGGCGTCCTGGCAGTCGCCGTCGGCGTCGACCCAGTGGTTGAACTTATCGCGCTCGTAGCCGGAGGTGACCTCCTTGGCGACAGGGAGCTTCGCGATGGCCTCGGTCAGCGGAAGGCTGACCTCCTCGCCGCTGTCGGCGCCGTATCCGGCTTGGACGGCGGTGTCCGGCTGGGAGACCTCGGCGCAGCCGGAGCAGAGGAGTACGAAGGCGAGCAGGGTCGCCAGCGGGCGCAGCATGGGGTGACTCCAGAGAGATGGGGGAAGAGCTCTGGGGAGCATCGGGGGCGGCCCAACTTTGTCGGATCCCANGTTCATGGTGGTGCTCCCTTTGGATCGGTTGGTGGCTCCTGTTTGGGGCCGTGAAAGAAGCGTGCAGCCCTGACGTAGCGTCAAGGTCAAGCACCGATCCGAGGAAAGTTTCCGCAAGCCCTGGGATCTCAGGCTGCGAGGGTGTGAGTGTGGAGTACGCGGCGCAGCCTGCGTTCTGCCGGCGACAAGGATGGTGGATCCGGTGGCCAGCCATCTGGTGGTGGGTTGATGTAGGTGTGCCCGGTGGGTGTGGTGGTGAGGATGGTGCCGTCGGGTCCTGGTCTGGCTCGCCACCCGAGGGCTTCCTTGGCTTGATTGCACCTTTCACAGAGGCCCTGCAGGTTCTCGGCGCTGGTAGTGCCGCCGTCTGCGTGGCGTTCGATGTGGTCGATGTTGCGGATGGGGGCGTCGCAGCCGTTGGTGCGGCAGATCCCGCCGTCGCGGGTGGTGATGAACTCCGCGAGCCCGTCGGGTGCCTTCCTGACGCGTGACTCCATCGCGACCAGCCGCCCGGCGGGGTCGGTGAACAACCGGCGGACGAAGACCTCGGCATCGGCCAATGCTTCGCGGGCCCAGGCGGCGGGGACGGGTCCGTAGCCCTCGACGATGGCCGGCTGGTCGTTGGTGTTGGCGAGGGAGTCGGCGGTCATCACGATCTTGACCTCGACCCGAGGCTTCGTGCCGGTGGTGCTGCGGCCGGTGATCCGGTCGACGAGGGTGTCGGCCATGACCTGCCCTCGAGTGCGCTCATCGCCTGCTGCGTGGGCAGCCTTGGCTGCCTGGTCCAGTGCCGCGAAGACGGCGACACCGTCCTTGACCGGGAACAGGGCGCCGAGCCAGGTCATCGTGTCCGGTGCCGGCCGCAGGCTGACCCGGCGGTCCTTCGCTGCATTGGCGGCCCGGGCCACGACGGAGGCTTGGTCGAGGGTGATGGCGAGCTTCTTGGCGGCGTTCTCGAGCTGGCGTAGCCCCATCGACACCGCACGAGCCGGTTCACCGTTCCAACCGGTGGCGCAGAGTTCGTAGTCGATGAACCTGCGGTCCTCCACCGACAAGCACGCGGTTTCACGAGCCAGGATGGTGGCCTGCCATTGCGAGAACAGCCCCGCCTTCATCAGGGCGAAGGTGTGCGGCATCTCGGCGATCAGGATCTTCGCCAGCCCGAGCAGCCTGGCGCCCTTCTCCGGCGAGACCCGCCGCGCCAGAGCGATCTGGGAGGCCACGCCCTCACCGAGCCTGCGGGCGGGAACCCCGGCCTCTGATTGGCGGGCACGGACGGCTTCGTCGAGACGTACTGCCGCTTCGGCTTGGACGGCCTCGGCGGTGCACTTGACCGCTTCGAGACCAGCGATCCAGTCCACCAGCTCAGCCTCGGAGGCACCCGGAGGCGGCCCAGTGAGGAGGTGGTCGATGGTCTCGTACATAGGCCTTATTATATGCGACCGGGCGCCCCGTGGCGACCTATTTATGCTGGTCAAACCCAAGTTATGCGGTCGGTGAACAAGCAACGTGAGCNGCCGTCAGGAGCCGCCGCAGCGCCGCTCGCGCGGCTACGACGATCGCTACGACGACCGCCGCAACGACAGTCACGACGAGTTCGCCGACCGCCGCTACCGGCGCGACAGCAGCTACTCCGACTACCCGGGTCAGCAGCAGCCGAGCCCGCCGCGCGCGCCGCGCCCCGCACCCCGGCCCGCGCCCCAGCCGGCACCCCAGCCGGCACCCCAGCCCGCACCCGCGCCCGCGCCGCCGCCCGCGCCGAGCCGGCAGTCCGGCCGCCCGTCGGGGCAGCAGCCCGAGACGTACGATCCCTACTCGTTCGAGTCCTACGGTCCGCGCGACCGGGACCGGGGCCGCGACCGGACCGAGCCCCCTGTCCCGACCCCGCCCGCGCCCGACGCGCAGCCACGTCGACGGCAGCGCGACCAGGGCTACGACGAGCCTGCCTACGCGGGCTACGAGCAGGGCTACGACCAGGCGTACGCCCAGGGCTACGACTACGACGAGGCCTACGACCGTGGCTATGACGAGCGCTACGACGAGCGCTACGACGAGGGCTACGACCGCCCCGTCGGAGAGGACCCTCGGGACCGGGACGGAGCGTTCCACGAGTCCTCCGGAGCGGCCATCGTGGTGCACCTCACGCTGGTGATCCTCGCGATCTGGCTGACCTGGGCCTACGGAACCTCGGTCATCTGACAGGTTCGAACGCAGGTCAACCCGCCGAAACTCCCACCTTGCCGTCAGGTCTGCTGACCTGATGAGGGATAATGGACGTGCAATGCGCGCTCCGAGGCCATCCGGCAGGTGAGCGCCGACACGCGAGACACGGAAGAAGGTGCCGCATGGCGGCGATGAAGCCGCGGACGGGAGACGGTCCGCTGGAGGTCACCAAGGAAGGTCGGGGCATCGTGATGCGCGTCCCGCTCGAAGGTGGTGGCCGGTTGGTCGTCGAACTGAACGCCGAAGAGGCCGCCGCGCTCGGCGAAGAGATCAAAGGTCTTGGGCTGAACGCGTAGATGACCACAACGCTGCCGTCACCGGCTCTGCCGTCGCAGGTCGGGCCGCCCACCTTCACGCTCAATCCGCTCGGCCCGGATAGCCTCGATGCCGAGATCATCGCGCTCCCGGTCATCCCGGGCGAGGACGAGTTGGTCATCGGTCCTGGGGTCGCCGACCTCGGCGACCGACACGACCTCCTGGGTCATCTCGAGTTCGAAGGTGCCACCGGCAGTGCCGGTGAGGTGACGACGTACGCCGTCACCGGCTCAGGCACCCTGCGGCAGATCCTCCTGATCGGTGTCGGCGCGCAACGTCGCGACGACTTCCGGCGGGCGGGGGCCGCACTGGCTCGCGCCGTGCGGGATCGGTCCGATGTGGTCACGACCATTCCGGCCGCCGACCCGGAGGTCGGGCTGGAGCCGTTCGTGGCCGGCGCGACGCTGGGGTCCTTCCTCTTCCACTGGCGCTCCGAGGGTGCGCCGTNGTACGAGACCACCCTGGCCAACCCCTACATCGCCGCCGAACGCGGCTACATCGACGCCGTCATCCCACCCCACGAAACCCGCACCGAAGTCACCCGCGCCCTGCGGCTACTGCGCACCAAACGCGAGACCCTGCCCGCCAAGAAGCACGGGAACATCCCGCTGTGACCACCCCCGAAAACCCGACACCCGAGCCGAAGCCCTTGCTCAAGGTCATCGACCAACACGCCACCCCCGAAGACATCGCCGCGATCGTGGCCGTCTTCGCAGCCCTCGGCACAGCCGAGCCCCCGAAGAAGAAGCCCCGCTCCCTGTGGGCCACCCCCCAGCTGCGTACCCCGCTCCACCCCGGCCCCGGCGCCTGGCGCGCCAGCGCTCTTCCGAACTGAACGTCGTAGAAAGCAGAACACCGTGCCTGAACTGACAAAGGTCCTGATCGCCAACCGTGGTGAGATCGCTGTTCGAGTGATCCGTGCGTGCAAGGACGCCGGGATCGGCTCGGTCGCGGTCTATGCGGACCCCGATCGTGACGCGCTGTTCGTACGGCTGGCTGATGAGGCCTACTCCTTGGATGGCGCGACCCCGGCGGAGTCGTATCTCTCGATCGAGAAGATCCTCGACGTCGCCGCCCGGTCCGGGGCGGACTCGGTCCACCCCGGTTATNAGACACTGCGGGAGACCGACTCGGCCGAGCAGGCTGCCCGGACCATTCTCGAAGCGGTCGGCGACGTGCCGACCTCAGCCCAGAGCGCGACACCGGAGCCCGCACCGGCCCCGGCCCCGGCGGAGAAGCGCACCCTGGTCGCGGTGACCGCCTGCCCGACCGGCATCGCACACACCTATATGGCGGCCGAGGCCCTCGAGGCCGCGGCCGCGCGGGCCGGCGTGGAGATCGCGGTCGAGACCCAGGGCTCGGCCGGGGCGACGCCGTTGCCCGCCGAGACGATCGCTCGCGCTGATGCCGCCATCTTCGCCGTCGACGTCGGTGTCCGCGACCGGAGCCGCTTCGCCGGCAAGCCACTGGTCTCCTCCGGCGTGAAGCGTCCGATCGACGACGCCGACGCGATGATCGCCGAGGCGCTCGCCGCCGCCGCTGACCCGAACGCCGCCCGCGTGGAGTCCGGCAGAGGCGACTCGTCGGAGTCCGCCGGCACCGCCTCGGAGAGCTGGGGCGGACGGACCCGCCGGGTCCTGATGACCGGCGTCTCCTACATGATCCCGTTCGTCGCCGCCGGCGGCCTGCTGATCGCGCTGAGCTTCCTGCTCGGCGGCTACGACATCACCGACGTCTACGGCGCGGTCATGGTCGACAACACCCTGACCAACCTCCCCGACGTACAGGCCCTCGGTCTCGACCACGCTCTCTTCGACAGCGGCCTCGCCGTCTACCTCGGCGCCCTGTTCTTCGTCATCGGCAAGACCGCGTTCATGCTGTTCATCCCCGCGTTGGCGGGCTATATCGCGTACGCCATCGCCGACCGCCCCGGCATCGCCCCAGGATTCATCATGGGTGCGCTGGCCGCCAACCTGTTCGGCGTCGTCAACGCCGACGGCGTCGCGGCGCCTGCGACCGGCTTCCTCGGCGCGATCGCGGGCGGTGTCCTCGCCGGCGTGATCGCCCACTGGGTCAGCGGGTGGAGCGTCCCGAGCTGGGCGCGCGGCCTGATGCCCGTGCTGGTGATCCCGCTGGTGACCTCGATCCTGGCCGGCCTGGTGATGATCATCGTGCTCGGCAAGCCGATCAACTGGCTGATGGAGCGGCTCACCGACGGCCTCGCCGCCCTGGACGGCTCCAGCGCCGTCGCACTCGGCGCGGTGCTCGGCCTGATGATGGCCTTCGACATGGGCGGCCCGCTCAACAAGGTCGCCTACAGCTTCGCCGCCACCGGCGTCGGCGCGGCCTCGCTCGCCGCCGACTCCCCCGAGCTGCGGATCATGGCCGCGGTCATGCTCGCCGGGATGGTCCCGCCGATCGCGCTGGCGCTGGCCACCGTCGTACGTCCCCAGCTCTTCACCCCCGCGGAGCACGAGAACGGCAAGGCCGGCTGGTTGCTCGGCGCCTCGTTCATCACCGAGGGAGCCATCCCCTTCGCCGCGGGCGACCCGATGCGCGTCATCCCGGCGATCATGGTCGGCAGCGCGGTGACCGGTGGCCTCTCCCAGCTCTTCGACGTCGGCGTCCGCGCACCGCACGGCGGCATCTTCGTCCTCTTCGCCGTCACCAACGTGCTCGGCTACCTGATCGCACTGGCCGCCGGCGTGATCGTCGGAGCCGGCATGGTGATCGCCCTCAAGTCCGTCGGCCGCGCTCCGGTCCCCGCCGCCGCGATCAGCTGAATCGTCCCGTACGTCCCAACACCGAAGGAGCATCATGCCCACCCAGACCGTCACCGTCGGCTCCGCCGTCGGCCTGCACGCCCGCCCCGCCGCGATCATCTCCGAGAAGGTCGACGAGCTCGGCGCCGAGATCACTCTGGCCGTCCCCGGCGGCGAGCCGGTCGATGCCGCTTCGTCGCTGCTGATCATGACCCTCGGCGCCGCAAACGGCGACAAGGTCGAGGTCACCGGCCCCGACCAGGCCGCGGTCGACACCATCGCCGCGCTCGTCGCGCAGGATCTCGACGCCTGAGCCAGCCGTTTGCCGCACCGCGGCACCGATGTCGGCGACCGGCCTCCTCGGCGGCGTTGCGGTAGTACGTTGTGGGTGTGGTCGATCCTCCCTGGGACCTTCTGCTGACCGTGGCGTTCGTGCTCACGGGCACCGCAGGGATCTGGATCCTCGTGGTCTGCCCACCGTCGGGCACGGAGACCGTTCTCCACCTCAACCACGCCGCGATGAGCGCCGCGATGATCCTGATGATCTGGGTGATCGTCTCGGATGTCGCCGTCTGGGCGCAGGTCGCGCTCTTCGCGGTCCTGGCCGTGGCACTGCTCCCGGCCCTGCGGGGCGCGAGCGACAGGGCCCGGCGCGCGGACCTGGTTGGTCATCTCGGCCTCAACGCCGCGATGATCTGGATGCTCGCCGCGATGCCGCTGCTGATGGCTGACGTGGGCGGTCTCGAGGGTCATGCGGGTCACGGCAGCGCGGTGGCGATCGCGCCGGCCGGGCACCCTCCGGGCTGGGCGATCGCGGTCAACTCGCTGTTCGTGGCGGTCTGTGCGGCCGGGGTGCTGTGGTGGCTGGTGCGGGCGACCTCGGTGCGCGAGCACCGCCTGCCCGCCCTCGGCCACGGGCTGATGGCCGCCGGGATGGGCACGATGCTCGTCCTCCTTCCCGCGTGAGGATCAGACTCCCGCGAGCGGCCGGCCGCTGTCGCGCCAGCCGAGGACGCCGCCCTCGAGGTTGTAGGCCCGACGACCGGTCGCCGCGGCCCGGGCGGCGAACCGCGCCGACCGGTCCCCCGTCGGGCAGGCGAAGACCACCCGGGACGCCTCAGAGAACGGCATCCCCGCCTCCATGACCTGCTCGAGCAGGTCGTCGCGGAGGTTGATCGCCCCCGGGATGTGGCCCGCCTGGAACGCCAGCGCCGTGCGTACGTCCACCACGACCACGTGCTCGCCCGCAGCGGTCCACGCCTCGAGGTCCTCGGGCGCCGCCGAAGGCGCCTCCTCGGCAGGAGCGGGGCTCGCCGCGCCGAACAGGTCAGGACGACGGTGGCGGTAGTAGGAGAGGTACGGCTCCATCCGGTCGCACGCGATCACGACCGCCGTGGCCGGGCCGCCCGGGCCGGACAGGAGCCGTTCCCGAGCGGCGGCATAGGCGGCCCCGGTGGTGGGCCCGGCGAGCACACCGTGCCGGGTGGCCAGCTCGAGGCTCGCGGAGATCGCGTCGGCCGAGTCGACGGCGGCGATCGCGTCGTAGAAGCCGGGGTCGAAGAGCCCGACCTCCCACATCTCCGCCGCCGAGCGGATGCCGGGGATGAAGTCACCTTCGGCGGCGACGACGCCGACCACGGCGGTCTCCGGGTTGCGCTCGCGCAGGTACGTCGCGGCCCCTCGGGTGGAGCCGGTGGTGCCGAGCCCGCCCACGAGCAGGTCGACCGGGCCGACGTCGCGGTAGATCTCGCGGCCGGTCTGCTCGTAGTGAGCTCGCAGGTTGTCCTCGTTGGTGTACTGCGAGGTGTGGTGGTAGCGGCCGGGCTCACCCTCCATGAGATCGCCGATCACCCCGAACACGTCGTTGGGCGCGGTCGGGTCCGGACACTCCGAGAGTCCGGGCATCTCGGTCACCTCGGCGCCGAGCAGAGACAGCATCTCGCGGACCTCGCGCACCCGGACCCGGTTGGTGAATGCCCTGAACCGGACCCCGTGCATCGAGGCGATGATCTGGAGCGCCTTCGCGGTGTTGCCGCTCGATGCCTCCAGGACGACCTGATCCTCCTCGGCGATCTCACCGATGTGGTCGCGCAGCAGCGCCCAGGCGACGCGGTCCTTGACGGAGCCGAACGGGTTGGCCGACTCCAGCTTCAGGAAGATCTCGGCCTCGGGCACACCGTGGGCGGCCGGATCGAGCCGCAGCAGCGGGGTGTCGCCGATCATGTCGAGCACGCTGTCGTAACGCATGGTCAGCTCCCGTGGTGGTCGTCGGCGACGAACGCGAACCGTTCGCCGTCCCAGACCGCCGCGACCTTGGGCGGCGGCGGATGCCCGCCGGCGGAGGAGGCCGACAGGTCCATCTGATAGGCGGCGGTGTTGACGAACGCGAGTACGTCGCCGCTGCTCGGTTCGGACTCGAGGAACACCTTGCGGCGGCTCACCAGGTCGGACTCCAAGCACAGCCGGCCGGCGAGGAAGACACCCACTGTCGGCGGCTCGCCATGGCCATCGACGAGCACCGGGTCCAGCAGGACCTCCTGGTCTGCGGGGGTGATCTGGTTGCGGGAGAGGTCGAGCACGACCAGGTCGCGCCCGGCGGCGCGCTTGCGGTAGAGAACCGAGGCCAGGGTGACCCCGGCGTGGTCGACCAGGGCCTTGCCCGGTTCGATCCACAGCGTCAGCATGCACTCACGCAGCACCTCGGCGACCGGACGCCGCTCGATCTCGGCGGCCAGGAACCGCTCCAGGACGTCGGTGGCGGGGCGGTGGTTGCCGTACTTGTGAGCGGCTGGTG
This sequence comes from Nocardioides sp. YIM B13467, assembly GCF_042788075.1. Classification (NCBI taxonomy): domain Bacteria; kingdom Bacillati; phylum Actinomycetota; class Actinomycetes; order Propionibacteriales; family Nocardioidaceae; genus Nocardioides; species Nocardioides sp. YIM B13467. The sequence goes on along the minus strand of NZ_JBHZPJ010000046.1, from coordinate 1,568,007 downwards.
CCCCGGCCACCGCTCCGGCTCGCCGGAGCCCGAGGTCGTGACCTGGCCACACCAGCTCCCCCGGTCCGGTGGCAACCGCCTGCGAGTACCGCTGGAACGGCTCGGGATCGTCGACGAAGCGTTGGCGGAACCCGCCGCCGATGTCGATCACCGACGGCCGCAGGCCCTTCCGGTGGGCGGCGGCGACGACCGCCATCGACTCGGTCAGCGCGTCCACCCGGGCGGCCGGGTCGGCGGTGTCGAGATGAAACGCGACACCGCGCAGGTCGAGGCCGGGGGCGCGGCGTACGGTCTCGAGGGCGGCGTCGGCATCGGCGAGATCGATGCCGAACCGGGACTGGGGCACCGCCGGCGAGGCGAACCCGGAGAGGCGCAGCAGGATCGGGATGGCGCTGCCGGCCGGCGCGGCAGCCCCCAGCCGGTCGAGCTCCCACAGGTCGTCGGCGTTGGCGGTCACCCCCAGCGAGGCGATCCGGTCGATGAACGCCGGCGCCTTCGGACCTGTCGCCTCGATCCGGTCCGGCGTGAATCCCGCGGCCAGGGCCCGGTCGAGCTCGGCCGCGGAGGCCACGTCCGCACCGAGTCCGGCTGCGGACGCCTCGGCGAGGAGCGCGGCCGAGGCGTTCACCTTGTGCGCGTAGAAGATCTCGTACGGCACGCCGTGGCGCCGCAGCACGCCTCCAAACGAAGTGGCGTTCTCAGCCATGACCTGCGGAAAGACCACATGGAGCGGCGACCCGAACCGTTCGATCGCCTCACTCACCGCGGCGGCGTCGTCCAGGAAGCGGGCGGCGAGCGGGTGTCGCGCGGCCGGGAGCGGGTAGCGAACGCTCACCCGTCGGCCACCGTGTAGCCGGAGTCGCGCAGGTCGGCGAAGACCCGGTCGCGCTGCCCGGCGTCGGTGAACCTGGCTCGCACCCGCTTCCCGTGCAGGTCCACCTCGATCAGCTCGGCCGCCTGGGCGTCGAAGACGGCGGTGATCGTCACCCGACAGTGCCGGCAGGTCATGTCCGGGACCCCGAACTCCTGCTCCCCCGCCGCGAACCCTACGTCCCGCGCGGCGGACTCGGGGATCTCGGCGATCCGCACCGACTCGACCGCGGACCGGAACGCGCCGGTGAGCGCCCCAGCGACCGCGGCGAGCGGCTGGACGCGCTGCCCGTCGACCTGATGGGCCCGCTGCCCGAGGCAGACGGGCCGCTCCCCCGCCGGCAGCAGGGCGTACTGTCGCGAGATCTGGTCGAGCTCGACGTGGTACCGCTGGATGGCGGCGCGCACCCCCAGGCCGTCCTCGCGGGCTCGGTCCATCACCTCGTGGGCGTCGGCGATGGTGCGGCGCTTCATCTCGGCGAGCAGCGCGACGGTGTCGGCGGTGTAGCGCAGCCGGCCGCCGGTCCCCTCCAGGCTCGCGGGGATCATGCCTCTGCGGTAGGTGGAGGCCTGCAGCTCCCAGAACCAGGTCGAGGCCACGGTGCCGTAGAGCCCGGAGTCCCACATCGCCTCGGCGAACTCGACCGGATCCTCGATCCCGACCTGTCCGGCGAGCATGCCGTGCTGGACGAGCGCTCGGCCGGCGGCCTCGGCGCCGACGCGGAAGATCTCGGCGGGCTCCTGGTCGGTGGTCGTGTCGGCCAGGACGTCGAGCGCGTCGTCGTCGAGCGCTTCCGAACGCGCGGTGACGGGATCGGCGTCGGCGATCGCGTCACCTACCGCGATCACGGCCTCCCTGGCCGCGATCGGCAGCACCGGGCCGAGCGGGCCCGGTCCGATGTGGCCGCTGTTCGCGATCCCGCGGGAGTCGCGCCAGGTGATGCGGTGGGTGGCGCTGACCACCTGGTCGGGCCGGCACGGCCGCATGAAGGACTCGAGGTAGCGCCGCTGTCCGGTGGTGAGCGGTCCTCCAGGTTCTGGGCTGAGCTCCTCGACGCGGTAGTCGACCGACACCTCGGCGACGGCCGGGGCCGGGCCGGCCAGGAAGTCGGCACCGGCGACCTCGGCCAGGATGCGAGCGGCGGCGGCGCGGTCGTACCTGATGCCTTCGTTCTGCACGTGTCAGTCCCTTTCGGCAGCGGTGGCGAGGCCCTGCAGGAGTCGGTCGACGTCGTTCTCGTCGTTGTACAGGTGGAAGCTCACCCGGACCGCGTCCTCCCGTGGCCCGTCCAGACAGTGGTCGCCGGCGCGTACGTACACGCCGCGGCGTTCGAGGGCGAAGGCCACGTCGGCGCCCGCCTGACCGTCGCAGGCGAAGGCGGCGATGCCGCTGTGCGGTCGGCCCGTGTCGACCGGCGGCCCGAGGAGGGTGACGCCTCCGATCCGGGCGGCGCCGTCGGCGAACCGGGCGGTGAGCGTGGTGAGGTGGCCGCCGACGCGGTCGAGGCCGATGGTGTCGAGGAACGCGGTCGCACTGGCGAGCCCCGCGGCGCCGGCACCGTCGAGGCTGCCCTCCTCGGCGGCGTCGGTGAGCGGCGAGACGTGTCGCGCCGGCCCGCTCCGCGCGGCCGCCCGGTCGACCGCGATCCGATGATGCTGATCCCGGCGTACGTAGACCGTGCCCGTGCCGGGAGGCCCGAACATCTTGTGGCCCGAGACGACGGCGAGCTCGGCCCGGGAATCGGCCAGGCGCAGGGGCAGCCGCCCGGCGCTCTGGGAGCAGTCGAGACAGACGGTCGCTGACGGCGGGATCGCCAGGGCCTCGAGGTCGGCCCGGGTGCCGTGGAGGTTGTGTACGTCGGTGACGACGACGACCGCGGTGCGGTCGCTCGCTGCTCGGGCGAAGTCGTCGGGGTCGATGCGCCCCAGCCGGTCACGGCGGTATGCCACCGCCCGGACACCTTGGTGTCGCATCCGCTCGGCGAGCCGGAGCCATGGCCGAACCGTCGAGAGGTGGTCGCCGGGGCAGTAGAGGATGTCCCCGCCGTTCGCGAGCGCCGCGGGTCCCCAGCGGTCGGCGAGGAACGCCATCGCGCCGGTGGCGCCGCGGGTGAAGGCGACCTCGTCGGCGAACGAGGTGCCGAGGAACGCGGCGACGGTGGCGCGTGCCTCCTCGAAGCGGCGCAGCGCGTCCCGGGCCCAAGGGTGTCCGCCCCTGCCGGGGTTGGCGGCGGGCCCGCGCAGCTCGGCGGTGAGCTGGGCGATGACCGGCTCGGGACAGGGGGTGCCGGACGCGGCGTCGAGGTAGACGAGATCAGGTTCGGCGGTGAGGGCTGGAAAATGCTGACGGGAGCCGAGACCGGGCACGGACGACTCCTCGGCCGGTCAGGGTTCGCGAGCGATCGTGAATCCGGCCTTGGCGAGCGTGGATCTGACGACCCTTGGTTCGAGCGGTCCGTCGGCGGTGACGCGGGCGCTCGACACGGCACCCGGGTTCAGGTCGACCACGACCCCCTCGACGCCCTCCAGGCCACCGAGAGCGCTCGTCACGGTCTCGACACAGCGGTGACAGGTCATTCCATCGATGCGCACTTCGAACTGAACCGACATGAAACTGCCCTTCAGTAGGACTTCGGTGGTCGCCCAAAAATATCACCGAACGAGCGGCCGCGAGGTCGGTTCACGTCGGTCGGCACTCAGCCTGCGACCTGTGCGATCTCACGACCCAGGTACGACGCAGCGGAACCCGACGTGCGACGTCGTGTCCCGCACGCCGTGCCCCTGGCGCGCGGCGGGCCGGTAGCGGCGGCAGTACTGCGGCGAGCAGAGGTGGGACCCGCCCTTCGTCACCATCCGATCGGTCTCCTTGACCTTGTCGGCTCCGGTGCCGGGGCGCTGGCTGCCACCGCAGCAGGAGGGCGCAGCGACGTCGACCTGCCGCGAGGGCGCACCCGCCGCGGCCCGGCCGCGGGGTGGGGCGATGAGGTCACGATGGTCGGGCGTCCACGGAGTGCGGGTCCATTCCCACACGTTGCCGACCATGTCGTAGAGACCATGCCCGTTCGGCGGGTAGGAGGCGACCGGGCTGGTGCGGTCGTGGTCGCGCGGGTCTTCGCTGCGCCACGGCCACTGTCCCTGCCAGGTGTTCGCCATCAGGCGCCCGCCCGGGGCGAGCTCGTCACCCCACGCGTAGTCGGCGCCGACGAGGCCACCGCGGGCGGCGTGCTCCCACTCGGCCTCGGTCGGAAGCTCCTTCCCGGCCCAGCGGGCGTACGCCACGGCGTCCTCCCAACCGACGTGCACGACCGGGTGGTCCGGGATCTCGGTCCAGTCCGCGACCTGGCGTCCGGGCCGGCTCCCCACGTCGGCTGCGGGGCCGTCGGGGTGGCGCCACTGGGCACCGGGCTGCCAGCGCCACCACCGGGTCCAGTCGTGCAACGGGACCGGACCCGGTGCCTGGGTGAACACCTGCGAACCGGGCACCAGCAGCGCCGGGTCGGCACCCGGGAAGTCGGCGGGGTCGAGATCGCGCTCGGCGACGGTGACATGCCCGGTGTCAGCCACGAAGGCCGCGAACTGCGCGTTCGTCACCGGGTGCGGATCCCACCACACATCACTCACGGCGACCTCGACCACCGGGCGCTCCTCGGGGTAGAAGTGGTCGCTGCCAGCCAGATCCAGGCCCCCGGGGACGAGCACCTGCCCGGTGCTGGCGGTCGGTGAGGTCCCGACCTGATGGGGGCCCATCTCTCAACATCCTCCGGTAGAAGTGTGGGGGGACGGGTGCCGCGCTCGGCTCCGTCTTCATCGCGGTGCGTCGAGCGTAGGAACGGGGCGGTCCCCGACGCACCACCCGAGACGGGTGAGGCGCCGGGCAGGGCCGGGGCCTCAGTCCAGCAGCGCGGCGAGGTGGCCGGCGACGGCCGAGGGATCCAGGCCGAGGGCACCCTGGCCGACCGTCATCTCGGTCACCATCCGACCCGGCTCCTCGGCCGCCGTCCAGGGTCTGCTGAATGCGAGCGACTGCTCCTCCAGCTCGGCGAGGAGACGGGTGTTGACCTGGTCCGGGTCGCCCGCTGCGTACAGCAGGAAGGTGTTGGTGTGCGGCACCGGTGGCTGGACGGAGATGTACGCCGGAAGCGCGGCGGCCAACGCCCTCCCCCAGATCACGCACTGACCGATGTGCGGGAGCCGGTCCCGCAGGCCGACCAGCGCGGCGACCGCCTCGGCGGTGGACCGGTAGAGGGTGCCGCCCATGCGGTGGCGCCACAACCGGGCCTGCGCGACGAAGTCCTCATCGCCCAGCAGCGCGGCGCCGGCGAGCCCGCCGAGACCCTTGTAGAAGCTGGTGTAGACGGTGTCCGCGAGGCCGGCGATGTCAGCCAGAGGCTTGCCGAACCACTGCTGCGACTCCCAGATCCGGGCGCCGTCGAGATGGAACGCGATCCCGCGCTCACGGCACGCCTCGGCCAGCCCCGCGAGCTCGTCGAACGTCGGCAGCAGGCAGCCCGCGTCGCGCAACGGGATCTCGACCAGACACGCGGCCAACGGCCCCGGGATCGCGTCCAGGTGAGCCTTCGTCGGAGTCGTGCGCCCGGTGGTGAGGTGTTCGATCAGCAGGTCCTGGAGGATCCTCGGCCCGTCGTCCTCGTGGACGAGCAGGTGAGAGAGGTCGGGCATCGCGACCCGCCGGTTGCCCGCGTTGTCGGCGTGGATCCGCAGCGCCACCTGCTGCGCCATGACCCCGGAGGGGAAGTACGCCGCCGGCTTCCCGAGCAGCTCGCCGACCTCCGCCTCGAGCCGCGCGACCGGCCCCCGCTCGGCATAGACGTCCCACTCCTCGATCCCCAGCTCCCGGCACGCCTCGGCAAGCCCGTCGAACACCTCCGCCGGGCTCGCGTACGCCGGAAACACGCTCTCGCGGCAGGCGATCATCGCCGCCCGCAGCCGCTGCTCCAAAGACTGCTCAGGCTCCTCCACCCTGCTCACCCTAATGACCTGCTCCGGTGCCGGCTGGTGTCATGGGTAGATCGACCCACTACCCACCGCAGACGGATGCGTCGTACGACCGACGCGGAGCGGCGAGGTGCGGACCTAGCGTCATCAGCATGGACACCACACACATCGAGACGATCATCATCGGCGCCGGCCAGGCGGGCCTGGCGACCGGCTACCACCTGCGACGCCGCGGCCGCCCGTTCGTGATCATCGACGCGAACGCGCGGGTCGGCGACAACTGGCGGCGCCAGTGGGACTCGCTGCGGCTCTACTCCCCTGCCAAGTACGACTCCCTGCCGGGCATGGCGTTCCCGGCGAAGAGGTGGTCGTTCCCCGGGAAGGACGACGTCGCAGACTACCTGGAGACCTACGCCCGGACCTTCGAGCTGCCGGTGCGGCTCCAGACCCGGGTCAGCGGACTCGAGCGGGACGGTGACGGCTTCCGGGTGACGACGGACCGCGGCACCTGGACCTGCGACAACGTCGTGGTCGCGACCGGCACCTTCGGCCGTACGCCGAACGTCCCGGCCATCTCGGCGCAGCTCGACCCGTCGATCCTGCAGCTCCACTCCAGCGAGTACCGCCGCCCCGGGCAGCTGCGCGAGGGCCCGGTGCTCGTCGTCGGCGCCAGCCATTCCGGCTGCGACATCGCCTTCGAGGTCGCCGAGTTCCGGCCGACGATCCTGGCCGGCCGAGACTGCGGCGAGATCCCGCCGCGTCTGGACTCGCCGGTCATGCACGTGATCTTCCCCGTGCTGCTCTTCGCGTGGCGGCACGTCATCACCCGGCGTACGCCGATCGGCCGCAAGGAGATGCCCGAGGTGCGGCGTCACGGCGGGCCGATGCTGCGGGTGAAGCGCTCGGACCTGGCCGACCGCGGCGTCGAGCGGGTCACCTCGAGGGTGGAGGAGGTCCGCGACGGGCTTCCCGTCGTCGACGGCGCTCCGCGCGAGGTCGCCAACGTCGTGTGGGCCACCGGATTCCGGCAGGCCTTCGACTGGATCCACCTGCCGGTGCTCGACGAGGACGGCTGGCCGCGGGAGATGCGCGGCGTGGTGGCGGAGGCCGAGGGGCTGTTCTTCTGCGGCTTGAGCTTCCAGTACGCCTTCAGCTCGATGCTCCTGGCGGGCGCGGGACGCGACGCCGCCCTGGTCGCCGACCGGGTCACGGCCCGGATGCGGCACGCCGCACCCCACTCGCTGGCCGCCTGATCCGAGTACGCTCTCCAGTGGAGGTGCCTGCCGTGGCCGACGTCCTGCTGGAGAGCGCCCGCGCCGACTTCGTCCGCGGTGACTGGGGCGCGGCGTACGCAGCCTGGTCGGGAGCCGACCCGGAGGTGCTCTCGGCAGAGGAGCTCGAGGACTTCGCCGTCGCCGCCGAGCTGACCGGACACCACGACGACACCGTCACCGCCCTGCACCGGGCCTTCCGCAAGAGCCAGGACGCCTCCGACCTCGGCCGCTCGGTTCGCTGCGCTTTCCGGATCACGATGACCGCCCACGTGCACGGGGAGAGTGCCCTGGCCCGCGGCTGGACCGCGCGGGCGGAGAACCTGGTCGCCGACCTCGACGACGGGGTCGAGCTCGGCTGGGTCGACTTCCTGCGGATGTTCCTGGCGCTGAGCACCGGCGACTTCGCCACGGCGGGCGGCTTCGCCGACAAGGTAGCCGAGCGCGGCCGGCGCTACGTCGAACCCGACCTCACCGCGCTGGGGCTCTGCTCCCAGGGCCGGATGGCGCTCTACTCCGGCCGGGTCGCCGAGGGCCTCGCCCTGCTCGACGAGTCCATGATCCGGGTGATCGCGGGCGAGGCCTCCCCGGTCGTGGCCGGGCACGTCTACTGCACCGCGATCGAGGGCTGCCAGGAGATCAGCGACTTCGGCCGGGTGGCGGAGTGGACCGCGGCCCTCGAACGCTGGTGCGCCGCCCAGCCCGGGCTGCTGACGTTCACCGGCCAGTGCGCGGTCCACCGTGGCCAGCTGCTGCGGCTCCACGGCGAGTGGCAGCAGGCCCTGGAGGAGTTCGAGCACGCGACCCGCCGCTACCAGGAGGTGCACGCACCGGACGCGGCCGGGCTGGCGGCGTACGAGGCCGGCGAGGTGCTCCGGCTGCGCGGTGATCACACCGAGGCGGACGCCGCCTACGAGCGCGCGGCCGACCGGGGGTTCGACCCGCAGCCCGGCCTCGCACTGCTCTGGTCGGCTCGCGGCCAGGCCGCGGCGGCGCTCGCCGCCGTCGAGCGGCTGCTGGTGGAGACCGATGGTCCCGTGCAGCGATGCCGGCTCCTGCCGGCCGCCGTCGAGGTGCTGCTCGGTGCCGGCGAGACCGACCGGGCCCGACAGGTCGCGGACGAGCTGGACGGGCTCGCCGGACACTTCGGCTGCGTCTGGCTCGAGGCTGCCGCCGCGCACGCGCACGGTGCGGTCGAGCTCGCCGCGGGAGACCCCGCCGGCGCCCTCCCCTACCTGCGCAAGGCCCAGCAGCTCTGGGCCCGGGCCGAGGCCACCTACGAGCGGAGCCAGGCACGGCTGCTGACCGGGCGCGCACTGGCCGGCGTCGGTGACACCGAGTCGTCCCGGCGCGAGCTCGAGGCGGCGCGTACGGTCTTCCGCCAGATCGGCGCCCGGCCCGCCGCCGACGAGGCCGACGATCTGCTCGCCCCCGCGTCCTTGCCCGCCGGCCTCACCGCTCGCGAGGCCGAGGTCCTCCGCCTGGTCGCCTCCGGCCGCAGCAACGCCCAGATCGCCGCCGACCTGGTCCTCAGCGAGAAGACCGTCGCCCGTCATCTCTCCAACATCTTCACCAAGCTCGACGTCCGTTCGCGCACCGCCGCCACGGCCTTCGCCTTCGAGCACGGCGTGGTCTGAGCACGAGGGTCTCCGGCAGCCGCCGGTGCAGTTGGATTTCACCCGGACCGGATGAGGACGCCACGACCTGGCCCGTCGAGGATGGCGGTGCGTAGGGAGAGGGAGGGTGGCCGCCGCCATGGACCAGGTACTGACGCGTCGGTCGACCCGGCTCAACCGCGTCGCCGCCGTCGCCTTCGTGCTCGGTGGCTCGTTGTTCGCCCTGGGGGCGGCTTTCGCCCAGCTCGGAGCGACCAGCCTGCCCACCGTCAACGTCACGTACCTGGTCGGGGGCTGCTTCTTCACGCTCGGTGGCTACGTCTCGATCCTGCTCGCCGACAGCGCCGACAACTCCGACAACTCCGACACCGATGAGCGCATGCGCTGGTGGAGCTTCCGGCTGCGCCCGCGCAGCTGGCTGAGCGCTTTCGTGCTGTTCGTGGGGACGCTGTTCTTCGCCGTCAGCCTGGTCGCCGCCTTCGCTGCCGGCCTGACGCCCCGTCAGTCCGACGGGTGGATCTGGTTGCCCGACATGACCGGCTGTGTCTGCTTCCTGGTCTCCGGTCACCTGGCGATGCTCGACGTGGGTGCGGGGCACGTTCGGGTGCTCACCCACCTGGTCGGCTGGTGGGTCGTCGCGGTCAACCAGCTCGGGTCGGTCCTCTTCTTCCTCGCCGGCCTCGCCGCCTTCACCCGCCCGGCGACCTCGAGCGCGATCGATACCGGGCTCGTCAACTGGGGGACGTTCGCCGGAGCAGTGTGCTTCGCGGTCGGCGGGGTCATCCAGGCATTCGCCACACCCACTACGACAAGAACGGTGGTTCAGCAATGACACGACTCAGCGACACAGAGGCCGAGGGGCTCTACGGCAACCGGTTCCTGACCGAGGCTGCCCCGTCGACCGCCTTCCCCGAGACCGGAATGCGCCCCGTCGACGCGATGCGCCTGATCGACGAGGACCTGGTCATGGAAGGTGACCCGCAGCGCAACCTCGCGACGTTCGTGACGACATGGATGGAGCCCGAGGCGCAGCGGATCATCGCGGAGAACCTGCACCGCAACTTCATCGACCACGCGGAGTACCCGATCTCCGCCGAGATCGAGCAGCGCTGCGTACGGATGCTCGCCGACCTCTACCACGCCCCCGGCGAGACGACCGGCTGTCGCACTCAGGGCTCGTCCGAGGCGATCATGCTCGGCGCCCTGTCCCTGAAGTGGAAGTGGAAGCAGCGCCGGGAGGCCGCGAACGCCTCGGTCGACCGGCCCAACCTCGTGTTCGGCGGCGACGTCCACGTCGTGTGGGAGAAGTTCTGCCGGTACTTCGACGTCGAGCCGCGGATCGTCCCGCTCGAGGAGAAGAGGTACACCATCGGCCCCGATGACGTGGCGCCCCATCTCGACGAGAACACCATCGGCGTGGTCGCCGTCCTGGGCACGACGTTCACCGGGCACATGGACGACGTCGTCGGGATCAACCAGCTGCTGCTCGACGTCAAGAAGGACAAGGGCCTCGACATCCCGCTGCACGTCGACGCGGCCAGCGGTGGCTTCGTGTGGCCGTTCCTCTACCCCGACTCCCCGTGGGACTTCCGCCTCGAGCAGGTCCGCTCGATCAACGTCTCCGGACACAAGTACGGGCTGGTCTACCCCGGGATCGGCTGGCTGGTGTTCCGCGAGAAGTCCGACCTCGCCGAGGAGCTGGTGTTCTACGAGAACTACCTCGGCAAGACCGACGCGACCTTCACCCTGAACTTCTCGACGGGCGCGGCGATGGTGCTGGCGCAGTACTACAACTTCGTCCGGCTGGGTCGCGACGGCTACACGTACGTGATGAAGCAGATGCAGCAGAACGCCAAGGCGCTGGCGAAGAACCTCCGCGACAGCGGCCGGTTCGAGGTGATCGGCGACGACCTCGAGCAGCTTCCGCTCGTGGCGTTCCGGCTCACCGGTGCCCGCACGACGTACGACGAGTCCGACATCGCCTGGCAGCTCTCGGCCGAGCGCGGCTGGATGGTCCCGGCGTACACGCTGCCGCCCAACGCGGAGAACGTGAAGATCATGCGCGCGCTGGTCAAGGAGACGATGAGTCGCGAGCAGGTCGAGCGGCTCACCCGTGACCTCGCCGACGCCTGCGCGACGCTGGACGAGAAGGGCGGCACCCATCCGTCCGAGCGAGAGCAGGTCAAGCGAGGGACCGGGTACTGACACCCGCCACGACGAAAGTCAGAGGCCACGGATCCAGGAAAAGATCAACGTTGTCTTTACCCAGGCTGCCGCTCATAGTTGACGCCGGAAACGGAAGGCGGCGTACGTGGGCGAGCAGGTCAGCAGGGTCGGTCAGGTCGGCGAGGAGCAGCGGTCGGTCGACGCGATGTACGCGCTTCTCCACAACGAGGTGAGCGCGAGACGGGCAGCGCAGGAGCGGGCGATCGCGGCGCCTGTCGATGGGCCGAGCGAGCGCTATGCCCGGGATCTCGAGGTCGCCCAGCTGTCCGAGAGCATTCGACAGCTGCAGGCGGCGGAGCACTCGCTGTGCTTCGGGCGGATCGACCCCTCCGACCAGAGCGAGGCTCTGCATATCGGTCGGATCGGGCTGCGCACAGAGGGCGGCAACCCGCTGCTGATCGACTGGCGGGCCGAGGCCGCGCGACCGTTCTACGCGGCGACGATGGCCGCACCGATGGGCGTACGCAGGCGCCGGCACCTACGCCTCGACGGCCGCAGCGTCGTCGACATCAACGACGAGATCCTCGACGGCACCTCGCCGACAGCCGTGGACCTCGTCGGAGACAGCCCGCTGGTCGCCGCGCTGAGCACGGCGCGGACCGGACGGATGCACGAGGCCGCGGCGACCCTTCAGGCCGAACAGGACGAGATCGTACGGTCTCCCCATCGTGGGGTGATGGTCGTCGACGGCGGTCCCGGCACCGGCAAGACCATCGTCGCCCTGCATCGCGCGGCCTACGTGCTGTACGCGTTCGCGTCGATCGCCGATCAAGGTGTGCTCGTCTTCGGGCCGAACCGACGGTTCCTCACGTACATCTCCGAGGTGCTGCCCTCGCTCGGCGAGAACGACGTACGGCTGGCGACCATGTCCGATCTGGTGGGCGTCGAGGCGACGCGGACCGAGCCGGACCACCTCGCGCGGATCAAGGGGCGCGCGGCGCTGGCCGATGCCCTCGCCCGGTCGGTGCGGGACCACCAGCCCCACGGCGTGGCGCTGGAGCTGAAGACCACCCATGACACGGTGAGACTCGACCCGGCCGTGGTCGACGCCGCCCGGCGCCAGGCGCTGCAGGGCGACATCGGCCACAACCGCGCGCGCGAGCTCTTCACCGAGTACGTCGTCGACGACCTGGTCAACGAGCTGGAGCGGCGTACCGCGAAGGAGATCTCCGACTTCGAGGAGGAGCTGGAAGCGCACCTGGGCATCGACCTCGACCGCTTCACGGGCAACGATCCCTCCACGGATGATCTGGACATCGACTGGGACAGCATCCGCGAGGATCTCCTCGGCGACCCGTCCATCGATCGAGCGATCACCGGGGTCTGGCCCCGACTCGTCGCCGACGATCTCGTCCGCGACCTCCTGAACGACCTCGGCGTCGACCGTGGCGCCGGGTGGAGCGACGCAGACCTCGCCCTCCTGGACGAGGCCCGCGCCCTCGTCGACGGGACCCCGGAGACGACCTACGGCCACATCGTGGTGGACGAGGCCCAGCAGCTCTCCGAGATGCAGTGGCGCGCGCTGATGCGCCGCTGCCCGAACCGGTCGATGACGGTCGTCGGCGATCTCGCCCAGGCAGGCCCCTCGACCACCCTCAGGACCTGGGACGAGGCCCTGAAGCCGTTCGTCGGCGAGCGGTTCGCTCACCACAGACTCACCGTCAACTACCGCACGACCACCGAGATCCTGCTCGCGACCGAACCGCTGCTGGCCGAGATCGCACCCGATCAGCAGCTCTCCAGATCCATCCGGCACGGAGAGCAGCCACGTCTCCTCGACGTGACCGAGGAGAGCCTCCGCTCCACGCTGAGCACGCTGATCACCGAGATCGCCGACGACCACCCGGGCGAGCTGATCGCAGTCATCGCCACCACCGAGCGCTCGCTCGCCATGGAGGCCGATGTGCACAGGGCCGGCGCCCACATCGTCGCCGCACCCGAGGCTCGCGGGCTGGAGTTCGACACCGTGATCATCGTCGACCCTGCGGGCGTACGAGCCGCAGGTGACGCCGGGCCGCGCGACCTCTACGTCGCCCAGACGCGCGCGACCAAGCGCCTCCTCAGCCTGGAGCTACGATCTCGACCGTGAGGTCCACGGCCCGCCCTGCCGGGCAACGACCCGTCCTCACCCTGGCCGAAGGAGCCTGATGTCCGCCGTTCACGTACCTTCCGGGTCCTCCGACGGGGATTACATCCGCACGCCGAGCGGTGTCCTCGTTCCCGCCGAGATCGACGCCTTCCATCGGCAACTCCACCACGTGGCTCCCTCCGGTCTGGTCGACCAGACCGGGCAGACCTCGGGGATGCGGCGGCTCGAGGCGGTCAGCGGCAAGACCGTCGGCGCGAAGAACCTGTGGATGGGCCAGACCCATGTCCCCGCCTCGACCGCCTCCGCCAACCACCACCACGGCGCCTCCGAGACCGCGATCTACGTCGTCTCCGGCAACCCGGTCTTCGTCTTCCTCGACACCGAGGGAGCCGAGCCCGTCGAGACCCGCGTGGAGACCGGCCCCGGCGACTACGTCTTCGTGCCACCGTGGGTCCCCCACCGCGAGGAGAACCCCGACACCGACACCGAGGCCGTCGTCGTGATCGCCCGCACCACCCAGGAGGCGATCGTCGTCAATCTCGACGGGCTCGACTGGTCCGAGGTCCGCCTCAGCGACGAGAGCGGCTCCTGAGCCTGCGGGCGTCGTCAGCGCTGCGGGGAGTCCGACTGGGCGCGGTTGAGGAAGTCCGCGAGGGGTCCCGGCATCTCAGCGCTCCGGTCCCCCCAGTCATAGACAACACAGGTCTTGGCGATCAAGTCGTGGGCAGAACGATGTTCACGCTGCACGACGATCAGGAGCAGGCCGATCCCGAAGAAGATCACACTGAGGGGAGACACCAGCGTCCTGACGAACATGGTGCGCACCCCTGGTGCAGTGCCGTCGGCGCGTACGACGCGCAGTCCGGTCAGTCCCTTGCCAATCGTCCGGCCGGTGATGGCGAGGCTGATGAAGACGTAGGAGAAGGCCCAGATCGCGAAAGCAGCCATCCCGAGCAGGGTCGAGCGGTCGTCGGTGAGCGACTTGGACGTGAACATCTCGAGCAGGTAGCCGAACCCGGCGACGCCCAGCGTATAGAGGCCGGCGATGAGAAGGCCGTCGATGGCAGCGGCAGCTGCCCTGCTGATCGCCCCCGCATAGTGTCCGGACACCGAGCGGCGCACCCGGCGGGTCATCGTGCTGCCGTTCCTGGGTCGGGCGCCCCTTGCTCGGCCGCGACCAGACTGGGCGGCCCTTCCCGTCGTTCGTCCTCGCTCCGCCGCATCAGCCGGTCCACGATCCGGTCGACGACGACGTCGAGGCCCACCAACTGTCGCCGGGCGAGGTCGAGGGCCGAACCAGCCATCGAGTAGGTGCTCTCCGCGACGATGTCGGGGATGCCGGAGCGGCGTACGAGCGCCTCGAGGTCGACGTTTCGCAGCAGGGCATCCAGGTCTACGTCGGCGAGGAGCGTGTTGAGGTCGACCCGCGCGAGCAACGCATCCAGATCGACCCTCGCCAGGACCGCGTCGAGGTCCACCCGGCTGAGCAGCGCGTTGAGGTCGACGTGTTCCAGGACGATATCGGGGTCGACGGTGTCGACGACCCTTTCCGTCACCGCGCCGGCGACCCGGCCGAGGAGCCTCTTGCCGTTCTGCCGACCCTCGGTCATGACTTCGCCGGCTCGGACACGCGGAGCGTCACGGCGATCAGCCGGTCAACGACTCGAGGGCGACGACCCGGAACCGACGCACGTCTGGGTCGTCGCCTCGTCGTGCGCGCAAGATTCCCATCGCAGGTTCCGCCTCCTCCAGTCGTGGATCGCTGGAAGCCTAGAGCCGTCTGAGCTGTCTCTCATCACCCAGGTCGGGTGATTCAGCGGTCTCGACGTGGCCGGTCGCTGACGTGTGCGGTCGCCGCTTCGACGCCTCGCGCAGTCGGTATCGGGTTCAGGAAACAGGTCCGCTTCAGACCGGCGTTCATGCAGGTCAGAGGCGGTTCAAGACAGCTGACAACAAAACTGGCTCTGACCGGTTGGGGACTGCTGCACGAACTGGTGACAGTTGGGGTTAGGCCGCCTGGGTGGCGGTTGGGGTCATGATGGTCTCGTAGTCGATCGGGGTCAATCGGCCTAGTCTGGGTTGGCGTCGTCGGCGGTCGTAGGTCCGTTCGATCCAGGTCACGATCGCGATCCGGAGCTCTACGCGAGTGGCCCAGGTCTGGCGTTCGAGGACGTTCTTCTGCAGCAACGCGAAGAACGACTCCATGGCGGTGGTGTCGCCACACGCGCCGACCTTGCCCATCGATCCAACCAGGTCGTGATGGCCCAGCGCGGCCACGAATTTCCGTGATCTGAACTGGCTGCCGCAGACTCAGCCGCAGGCCCGCCTCGGCCGCTGCCCGAGGAGCCACCAGCAGCACTGGGAAACGCCTTGGGCACGATCAACATCCTTCCAGTGACGACCCACGTCGCCACAGATCAGATGCCACCTATCCGTGCAGCAGTCCCACCTGCGGAGCCCAACGGTGGAGACGCCGCGAATCATCCGTCGGTACGACGGTCGGCGAGCAGCGCGTACCGCTCAGCGACGTCCCGACGTGAGTTCACTCCCCACTTCGCGTAGATGTGCCGGATGTAGGTAACTACCGTGTGCGGCGACACGTGCAGTTCGTCGGCGATCTGTTGGGTTGTCAGCCCGGAATGGACGCGCTCGGCGACCTGTAGTTCCCGTTTGGAGAGTCCCGAGGGACCGTCGCTCCCTCTCTGTGGGCGCTTGAAGATCCCTCTGCTTCGCAGCGCCTGCAGAACTCGGTCCGCGTCCCGGGTGGACCCGTGATCCTGGTACAGCCGAGCGGCGCTCAGTAGTGCCCCGGTCGAGGCGTCGTCGTCGGGGTTGACTCGACCGGCGCCCTCGAAGATTCTCGCCACTACCAACGGGCGCGGCACTGAGCGCATCTCGTCGACGGCAGCCAACAGATCAGCCACGCTGTCGTGGCAGATCCCCCTTGTAGCGTTCGCCACCGCGCGCACCAGAGCGTTATCAGGGTTGGCATCAGCGCGCTCCGCGGCGACCCGTGTGACAAGTTCCAACGCCGGTCTCTGTCCAGCCTCGCGGCAGATGAACGCCAGAGTGATGTCATCCGCGAAGTCCGCGGGTGTCGTCATGGACGGGATCGGCTGCCTCAGCGATTCCAGCACCGGAGCGGCGAGGAGGTATGCATCGTTGGGACGCCCGCGCTCCATGGCCTCCAGGACAAGGCTCCATTGACCGGTCCGAGTGAGTCCGACTCCCTCGGCCAGCCGCTGTACGAGCGGGCGGCTCTCGTCTCGCAACCGAGTGTCTCCGGTACGGAGTGCTATCCGGTGCAGGACTACGCCGGCAGTGGCGTGAAGGAAGTCCCCGAGGCCCAGTTGTGTCCCGAGATCCATCACCGTCTCGGCTTGTGTGCGGGCCTCGTCGAGCTGCCCCAGGTCGTAGAGCACTCGGGCGCGCGTCATCATCCAGTACGCCTCCGCGAGAATATTGCTCGCCGCACGAGCCTGCGCCAGCCCGTCGTCGATCAACTCGGCTGCCTCGCGGCAGAAGCCGGCGCTGTTGCGCATGAAGGCCATCCACAGGCCTTCGGGCATCCACAGTCCGACGCTTGTGTCCGTGCGTGCGATCCGAGCGACGGCGCGCCGTTGAAGCTCTTCGGCAGTGTCGAAGTCGCCCTGGTTGAAGACCAGCACGGATTCAGTCGCGTCGATAGTCGCGAGGGCGAGCTCATCCCGCTCCTCGTGGGCCAGCGCGCGGGCGGACTCGAGGCTGGTGAGGAGGCCTACGGGGTCCGCCTTGTTTGCGAAGTTCAGCGCGCGCACCGCATGAAGCTGAACCCGTGTCTCGTCTGAGACACCAGCGATCTCCAGACCCGACGAGGTCTGTCGAATGGCGGCGTCGAAGTCGGTCTCGGTGAGCTGACGGGCCAGGGCGAGGCTGACTCTTGCTCGCGCCTCGGGGCCAAGCAGTGGTTTCAGAGACTCGACGATGGTCATGGCCTCTTCGATGCGGCCGGACGCCAGCACGAGTGGCAACAGGTCCGCGAGCTTGTGCGCGTTGCGGTCGGTGCCAGATGTCAGGCGCGCGCCTAGGACGACGAGCTCGGCGGCGCCTTGCACATCAGTACGAGACAGCTCGCTGGCCGCGGCCAGCAGCAGCGTGATGGACTCTGGGTCCTCGCCGTGAGCGACCGATGCGATCACGGTCGCCAGTGCGCCGACACCTTCGCCGGCCTCCAGGCGTCTGGCGAGCATGTCGCGCGCGAAAGCGCGGCGCAGGGAGGGCGTGAGGCTATCACCGGCGGCGGCCTGAATGGTGTCGTGCCGAAACGCCAGGTTCGCCCCGGTGTCGATGACCAGGCTCATGTCGAGTAGTTCCTGAACGGCCGGGGCCGCCTGAGTGGCCGTCTGCTCGAGGAGGTCCAAGACGGCAGTGAGTGGGAACTCGCGGCCGTACAAGCTGCCCACTTCGGCGATGCGCAGGGCGGCGCTGCTGAGGTTGGTCATCCGGCCGCGCACCGATGCGCCGAGGCGTAGCGGGAGCGCGTCGCCGTCGATGTCGATCACGCCGTTCGTTGAATGCAGCAAACCTTCTTCTGCCAGTCCGCGGGTCAGCTCCAAGACGAGCAGGGGAAGACCGCCCGTTCTCAGGAGGGCGTGCCGCACCCGGGGTCCTGGTGTCCCTCCGATCACGTCCCGCGTGATCGCCTCCACATCGGCGTCATCGAGCGGCGGCAGCTCGTGGACTACCCCGCCGAGCGAGGTGACTTCTGCCATGAATCGCTGGTGAGCATTGCTGAAGTGTCCTGTGTGCGTCGTGGCGAGCCAGTAGATCGGGAGGCCTTGCAAGTCGCGGAGGAGGGTCCGGATCGTCTGCACGGAAACCGCATCTAGGTACTGCAAGTCGTCAACCACGACCAACACCGGAGACTTCCGGGCGATGGCCTCCACTCCGTTTGCGATCGTACGTGTGAGCCAGTACTGCGGCGATGGCCCGCGCATCATCGACGCTACGTGCGGCATGGACATCAGTGGTGGTGTCGTGCAGGTCACCGCGTCGATGATCGCGCCGAGAGGCGTCATTCTGGAGTCGATGTCAGGTGCCAGCACCAAGGCGAAAACGTCCCGCTGCTGAGCCACGTGCAGCGCGTGCTGGATCAAGCGCGTCTTGCCGGACCCCGGCTCTCCGGTCAGGACGGTGACAGCGCGCCCGCCTGCCAGCGCCTCGGCGAACCCACGATCGACCTCGGCCACTTCGCGAGCCCGGCCGCGCAGCGGCACATAGTACGGACCGGAGCTGCCGCCAGCGAGTCCGTGAACATCAGCACGACTCACACGTCGGCCCCCCCCTCTCGACCGGACCAGATTACGCGCACGACCGACGTGGGCGCCCATCGCTCCCCTGGCTCCTGCCTTGCGGCGACGAGCATGCGATGTGGGGCCGCGTCGCGGGGGATGTGGGGGCGGTCCAAGCAGACCTAACTTCCTCTCACGGGTTCCATTCCCGCCGCCGTGGCCCCGACCACGACCCACAGCCGAGACATTCGGCTCATCCGAAAGGAACGATTCATGACTGCCATAATCCGAGACGACCTGTTGCTTTCGCACGCCGTGATCACCTCCGACGTGACCGCGCCGTTCGACCACGTGGACATCGAGCAGTGGCTCAAGACGCTGCCCACTCACGAGTACCAGCGTTGCGCTCCTGGCGACCACAAGGCCGCCGGCTACACCGTCGACGACGACGGAACCCCCATGTCCATCAACGTCGAGATGATCGGCACTGGCCTGGTCATCCAGCAGTACCGCTTCGAGGTGGCGACCCCGCACTACTGCAAGATGGTGTCGCTGTCGGACGTGCTCACACCGGGCGGATGGACGACCACGCAGGTGATCTGGGAGCTGGGCATGGAGCAGCTCCAGGGCGACGAGCTCCGATACGTCAACACCGTGACCTCGCACCCGACGGAGGACTTCCTCGAGTTCATCACCGCCAGCGGCCAGACCTTCGAAGACGCCGCTTCGGCTCGTCAGCAGGCGTCCGGCGCGCACTGCGCGCTGGAGACGCCTCACTACGCGCGGAGTATCGCGGAGTTCGCCAAGGCTCGCGCGGCCGAGTCCGCGGCCTGACGCGGGAACGGCGATGACTGAGGAAGCAGCGCAGGAATCGGTGCACGACGGACAACACACCGCTGAGGAGCACAAGCACGGCGAGGGCTGCGGTCACGAGGCGACCCGGCACCGGGACCACTACGACACGCACTGAGACCGGCGCCCGGGTGACCGGAAGAGCCTACTATCCTCCGGTCACCCGGGCCTGTGCCCTGTCCGTGAACTCCACTTGTTGCCGACGGCGACCCACTGACACCGCGCCGCGGCGGCGGACAACGTCGCGAGAAAGTGAGGGTCTCGATGGGTGGGCCATTCCTGGCCGGTCATGAGGCAAGGAGGATTCGGCGCCGGAGACATGGGACCTCCCTTCGCTAGCTGCGTCAGTCCAGTGCACGGGGAGGCGAAGGTGAGAACTCCTGCAGTTCCTCGCGGCCACCCCTGACGATGAGGCAGGAGGACTCCGGCACCTCCCGCCACGCCCCCCGCAAGTCCCCCAACGGTTCGGACACTACGAGGCGTGCGTCATCGGAAAGCTGATGCAGTACTGGGTTGTCGGGGTATTGGAGACGGAGTGTGGCGACGTCGGTGTTGTGGAACAGCGATCGGGACCTACCCTCGCTGGAGTATCGGAATGCCCACGTGGTCTCCCCGTCGGTGGTCGCCACCGACATCTGGATCGGGTATTCGACTCCGTGGCGTCGCCCCGTCTCCTCGATGAGGCCAACTGCCTGAGCCACCGCTTCCGGCGGGTTCTCTTGGAGTCCGAAGGTCAGGGCGAGGAAGAAGAACAGCTCCGAGTCCGTCGATCCCTCGATGTCAGGGAACAGCCTGGGCTCGACGGCCAGGGTCAGGTCGCGCTTCAGCAACGGGAAGTCGGCGATGGCCCCGTTGTGCATCCAAAGCCAGCGGCCGTGGCGGAAGGGATGGCAGTTGGTCTGCTGGACCGCCGTGCCGGTCGTCGCTCGGATGTGCGCGAAGACCCGACCGGCGACAGCGTGGGCCGAGAGCTCTCGGAGGTTGCGGTCGTTCCAGGCGGGCTCGATGCTGTGGTAGGTCCCTGGGGTGTCCTGGGCGCCGTACCAGCCGACACCGAAGCCGTCACCGTTGACCGTCTCCACGCCCAGCCGTGAGTGCTTGCTCTGCACCACGAGCGAGTTCTCCGGCTTGAACAGAAGGTCCTCCAGGAGCACCGGCGAACCTGAGTATGCGAGCCAACGACACATGTCGATCTCCCTTCTCCGCCCCGACACAAATCGGAGCGCGACTGCTCCAGTACAACAGCGAAGGCGGGCCCAGCGGATCACCCGTTTTGGATAGCGACGGACCCGAACCGGTCAGTAGCGTGGTGCGGTCGAACAGACCCGCGGACAGACGCAAAAAAGCCCCTGACCTGCATGAGCAGGTCAGGGGCGATCTGTCGGGCTGACAGGATTTGAACCTGCGGCCCCTTGACCCCCAGTCAAGTGCGCTACCAAGCTGCGCCACAGCCCGAAACTGCGAGTGGATTTCTCCGCTCGAAGCGCTCCGAACATTACCGCACGGCCTCATGCGCTCACCAATCGGTATCCCCCTCCGGCGCGTCTTCGACGGCGACTGGCGACCTTTGAGCAGACCGCGGTCAGCCCGCCCACGACAAGGGCAGCATCGCGACCACGCGACCGCCACTGTCGGCGTACCCCGCCTCCAGGGTGCCGCCCAGTTCTTCGGCGCGCTCGCGTATCGAGGTCACCCCGCCGACCACAGTGTGACCTACGCCATACTCCGCGGGCATCGCACCAGTCCTAAAGGGCCTTGGACGGCAACGTACCGACCTTCCTAATCTCCCATTGAATGAGGTGTCCGCTCGGGACACCGAGGCACGACTGCGTTGCAGCGCGTCGTGCTCTTGGTCGGAGGCGGGCGAAGCATGGAACTCGGACGACGTTCGTTACTGACTGTAGGTGCCGTGGCGGCCGGGGCTACCGCCCTGCGTGCCCCGGAGCGTGCCGGTCGTCGCCCGGGCAACGGCGGAGGTGACCGGATGCGCCAATCCCACACCCTCAACGATGGAGAATCTCATGCAATTCGGAGAACGCAGAAGATCCGCACGCAGATCACGCTCCGGCCGAGCATCGGGCCTGCTCGCGGCTGCCGTGGCGATGGCCACCGTTGCGACGTTGTTGAACGCGGCGAGCGCATCGTCCGCCGGGTCTGTCCCTCGCGCACCATCGAGCGACAGCCCCCAGCAGCATTCCTCTGCTACCGACGGCTTCCTGCCGGCGCCGGCGGCTGGCGACGGTGAGCCCGACAGTCTGACTGTTTGGACGCTCTCCACGCGCCCGGAGTACGTCACCGGCGGAGACGTCCTGACGAGGATCGACGTCCCAGCCAGCATGCCGGTCGACTCGGTGCGGGTCGCTGTGAACCGGCGTGATGTCACCGAACGCCTATCCCGCAACGGCCGAAGTCTTGTCGGCAGTATCGAAGGACTGCGCGCCGGCAAGAACACTCTCGATGTCGTCGGCGGCGCGAAGCATCAGAAGCACCAGCGTTTGAAGGTCGAGCTCATCAATCACAGCACGATCGGCCCGCTGTTCTCCGGTCCGAAGCAGAGGCCATTCGTCTGTCGGACCAGCGACAACGATCTCGGTGAGCCGGTTGACGAGAACTGCTCCATCGAGACGAGGTACGACTGGTTCTACCGGTCGCTCGATGGTCGGTTCGTGCCGCTTGATCCTGCGGCGCCGCTTCCCGATGACGTCGCGACGACGACCACGATAGCGGGCGAGACCGTGGACTATGTCGTGCGCGTGGAGACGGGGACGATCAATCGCGCGATCTATCGGATCGCCATCCTGGCAGACCCGGCGAACCCGGAGACCGTCGACAGTTCCGGTTGGAACAACAAGCTTCAGTATCGGTTCGGCGGCGGATGCGGTCCTGGACATCAGCAAGGGAACAGCCGCGTGCAAGAGGTGCTCGATGATCCGGCACTCTCGCGTGGCTTCGCGACCGCGACTTCATCGCTGAACGTCCTCGGGACCGCCTGTGACGACGCGCTCTCCGCAGAGACGGCCCTCATGGTGAAGGAGCATTTCATCGAGGAGTACGGGTACCCGGAGTACACGGTCGGCCAGGGCGGATCTGGCGGGAGTATGCAGCAGTTGCTCATCGCGCAGAACTATCCTGGGATCCTCGACGGGATCACACCCCAGCGCCTGTATCCGGATGCGACGACGACGTGGCACACCGAGACCGACTGCCGGCTTCTTCGTCCCTACTTCGACAAGACGACTCTTGGGTGGACGGACAGCCAACGGTTGGCGGTCGAAGGCTTCGGCACCTTGACCTGTGGGACGTGGGACCGGCCGGACGGCAACATCGACCAGACCCTCGGCTGTTCCATCCCTTCGTCGCTCATCTTCGACCCGGTCAAGAATCCGACGGGTGCACGCTGCAGCCTGTACGACAGCATGGGCAATCTGTTCGGACGGGACAGGGACGGCGCTGCACTGCGTCCGCTCGACAATGTGGGTGTCCAGTACGGCCTGGAAGCGTTCAACGCGGGCGTGATCTCGTTTGAACAGTTCGTTGACCTCAACAGGCGTATCGGCGGCTACGACGAGATCGGAAAGCCGACGAGCGAACGCACTCGGGGAAACCTCACCGGTATCAGGAGGGCCTATGCGGGCGGGCGGATCTTCTCGGGAACGGGTGTGCATCTGCCGATCATTGACCTCCGCTACTGGGGCGACGGGACCCAGGACATCCACGATTCGTTCCGGAGCGCCTCACTGCGGCAGCGACTGGAGCGAGCCAACGGGCACTCCAAGAACCAGGTGACACTTGTGGCCGGACTCAAGCGCGAAGCCCCGGTGCTCGCAGATCTCGACGAGCAGCTCCTCGAGACGATGGACGAATGGCTGGAGAGTATCCTCCGCGATCGATCGAACCGCTCCTACGAGAGCAAGGTCCTCAAGGCCAAGCCATGGGGACTCACCAATGGTTGCTACACGGACCCCGGCGGGGAGTTCATCGAGGACCCACGAGTGACGACCTCGGCCCACGGTCCGTGCGGTGAGATCTACCCGCCACACGGAAACCCGAGGACAGCGGCCGGCTCCTCGATCTCGGAAGATGTCGCCAAATGCCAGGTCAAGCCGGTCGACCGGCGTGACTACTCCTCAATCACACCCGCCCAGTTGAACGAGATCAGGCGCACGTTCGACAACCGCGTTTGCGACTATCAAAGGAGAGGTGTGAACCAGGTTCCGTTGGAAGGCACCTGGCTGACCTACTGAAGTTCCGGCGGGCCCTGGACTCGGCGCAGCTTGGGAACGATGGACGGGATGCAAATCGACCTCTGACCTGTTTCCCCAGGTCTGAGGTCGATTTCTTCGATCAGGCTGACGGGATTTGAACCAGCGGCCCCCTGACCCCCAGTCAAGTGCGCTACCAAGCTGCGCCACAGCCTGCCGACGACAACGGCAGCATGGCGACCACGCAGCCGCCGCCGCCGGCGTACCCCGCCTCGAGGGTGCCGCCGAGCTCTTCGGCGCGCTCGCGCATCGACGTCAACCCGACGCCGCGGGTCCACGGCGGTCCAACCGTGCCGTGGTCGCGCACCGTGACCACCAGCTCGCCACCCTCGACGCGGAGGGTGGCCTCGGCGACCTGCGAGCCGCTGTGCCGAGCGGCGTTGTGGAGCGCCTCGACCGTGATCCGGAACGCCGCCACCTCGACGGCCGCGGCGAGTGGCGGGAGGTCCGCGGCGGCGATCGTGATCCGCATCGACCGGCCGTCCGGCGTACGCAGCGTCTCGGCCTGCTGGCGCACGGCCGAGATCAGGCCCAACTCGTCGAGTGCGGGTGGGCGCATCCCGTAGACCAGCTCGCGGATCTCGCGGATCGCCGTGCCGGTCTCGGCCCGGAGGGCACGCAGCAGGCCGGCCGCTGACTCCGGGTCCTCACGCATCGTGTTGCGCGCGGCGTCGGCGGTGAAGGCGATCCCGGAGAGCCGCGGACCGAGGCCGTCGTGGAGCTCGCGTCGCAGCCGCCGCCGCTCTTCCTCGATCGCGCTGATCGTCTGCTCACGCGACTCCTGCAGCTGGTCGGCGAGCAACCGGGCGCGCAACAGCTGCGCGAGCAGTGGCCGGGCCAGATCGAGTACGTGCTTGTCGCCTGGGGTCAGGGTGAGATCACCGGCTCGGAGGCCGACCACGAGCTCGCCGGTGCGACCGTCCCCGATGTCCAGGGGCAGCGTACGGGTGTGGGTGACGGGTGTGCCCGACGTGGCGATCACGACGTCCTCGACCCGGAGCTCGCCGTACGACAGCACCAGCGCCTCGCGGATCACGCGCAGCGCCAGCGCGGGGTCGTCGCCGATGTTCTCGGCCACGTGGCCGGCAGCGCCGAGCGGGTCCGGGCGGACGCCGAACAGCAGCTCGTCGATGACGCCGCGCATGGCGACCTGCAAGGGGTGGAACAGGGCGGCGGCCAGCGCCGCCGCGAGCGCGATCGTGCCCACGCTCGGTGGGCGACCGCCGAGCAGCTCCAGGACACCCTCGATCGTGGCGTACACCGCCATGTAGGCGACGACCGCTGTCAGGAGCACGACGGCCCGGACAACGAGCCCGCGTACGTCGACGACCTCCGGTCTTCTGAGCCCGACGTACATCGCCGGTCCGACGACGGCGAAGAGCGCGAAGCCTGCGCCGTACAGGATCCCGGCTCCGGTGCTCCGGCCGGGCGCGCCGTCCAGCGCGAACGCGATGAAGAAGAGGACCATGCCGGTGCTGGCCAGGCTCAGCCCCATCCAGGTCAGCGCCCGGCGGTCGGTCCCGTCGCTGCGCTCGAGCTTCCACCAGGTGTGGAGGAGACAGGTCACGACGAGCGTGACCCCGGTCGGCAGCAGCACTCCGGAGCGGCCCCACGGCCCGGTCAGGCTCAGCGAGGCGACCGCGAACAGTCCGGCTCCGCCGACGACCACCAGCGCCACGAAGTCGACAGGGTTCCGCCAGCGCAGCCGGGGGTACGCCGTCACCGCCAGCGGCAGCAACAGGGAGCCTCCGACGACGAAGGCCCACGTCGCGAAGTCCGGCTCCGCCCGCCAGGCGATGGCGCCGACGAGGATGGCGAGCCCACCGAGGGCGAGCGGCACACCCGGCGCCACGGCCCGAGACCTGCCCAGCATCGCCGCGCCGCTGACCAGCGTGCTGAGCCCGAGCACCGCGATGCCGACGAGCTCAGGGTACGTCATGGTGACCGGCCGCTCTCCCCCAGCCCGCCCTCGCGAGCCCGGATGATCGCGGCCGCGCGGTCGGCCACCTGGAGCTTGGCGAAGATGCTGGTCAGGTGGTTGCTCACGGTCTTCGGCGACAGGAACAGCTGTTGAGCGATCGCACCGGTGCGCGACCCGGCCGCGAGCAGGTCAAGGATTTCCCGCTCCCGTTGGGTCAGCTCGGGAAAAGGGACCTCGACCCGGGCAGGCGAAGCGCTGAAGTGGGCGAGCACCCGCGCCGCGACCCCCGGCCCGAAGATCGCCTGGCCGGCGACGACAGCCCTGACCGCTCCGACGATCTCGTCCTGCTCGGCGCCCTTGAGGAGGTAGCCGCGCGCGCCGGCCTGCATCGCGGTGAACACGGTCGCGTCGTCGTCGTACATCGTAAGCATGAGCACCGCGGTCTCCGGAACCACTGCCCGGATCCGCCGCGTCGCCTCGACCCCGTCGAGCACCGGCATCCGTACGTCCATCAGGATCACGTCGGGCCGGGACAGCTGGACCTCGCGTACGGCCGCCTCGCCGTCACCGACCTCGCCCACGACCTCGAGCCCCTCGATGGTGTCCAGGAGCGCGCGCAGCCCGCCGCGCACGACCGGGTGGTCGTCGGCGAGCAGGATCCGCACGGTCATGCACTCATCATGACCCCACCCGTGCGCGCCGTCCCGGGAACTGATTCCCGTCATGACCGGGATGCCTCGGGAACGACGCGGGTGGTTCGGACCTGACCCCGGGAACTGCTGAAGGCGCAGGTTTGGGGCACACCCACTCACCGAAGGAGTCACCATGAGCACCATGACCACTCGTCACACCGGGCCCAGCACCCGCCAGAAGGTCGGCCTGGTCCTGGCCGGTCTGATGAGCGCCGCCAACATCCCGAGCGCTCTGTTCCCGGCGCCCGAAGGCGACGCCGGGCCGCCGATCGGCGTCCTCGTCGCCGGCTCGGTCCTCGGCGCCATCGGCCTGGTCGCGGTGATCGCCGCGTGGCGCGGCAACCGCGTAGCCGCGCGGATCGCCGCCGGCGCCCTCATCATCGTCACCCTGACCGGGCTTCCGGCGTTCTTCGTGGAAGGCATCCCCGCGCCCATCAGGATCCTGGTCGGCGTATCGGTCCTGTGGACGGTCGCCGCGGTCTACCTGATGTTCTCCGCCCCTCCCCGCTCGACGGCGTTCGATGGCGGCGAGCCCCGATGATCGCGGTCATCACCGTCCTGGCCGCCTTCGCGCTCGGCTACTTCCTGCGGTCCCACCTGGCCGCCAACACCGCCTACGCCATCGCCTATCTGTGGGCGTTCGTCTTCCAGACCCTGTACCTGCTGCTCGACGCACTTTCGCCGAATGCCTCGGCACCGGCGTTCGAACCGGGCGAGTTCCCGCTGTCGTACGGCGTGTTCACGCTGGGGGTCTTCGCCGCCGGGTTCGGGCTGGTCGCGCTCGGCCGGTACGTCGCGGTGCGGCGAGGCAGGACCATCCCCGCCCGACAGCGCAGAAAGGTGGCGTTCACGGACTGAGGCCACCGTGAGGCCGCCGTGGCCCCTTCAGTCCTCAGCGGAGGCGAGGGCTTCGGCGGCTTCGTCGATGATGGCGCGCATGGCCTCCTCGGCGGCTGCCGGGTCACCGTTGCGCACCGCGATCGCCACCTTCTCGTGCAGCTCGATGGCGGTCGGGTTCGGCTTGTCGGGCATCAGGTGGTGGTGCGTACGCCCGGCGAGGAGCTCGGCGACGAGGTCACCGAAGGCGGCGAGCATGTCGTTGCCACAGGCGTTGAGCAGGACTCGGTGGAAGGTCGTGTCGGCCTCGAGATAGGCCTCCAGGTCACCGGCGGCGGCGTGGACCACCATGTCGGCCACGGATCGGGCCAGCTCCCCGTGGTGCTGAGGCTCGGCCCGCTCGGCGGCGAGCCGGGCGGCGATCGGCTCGAACCCGAGCCGCAGCTCGGAGAGCGACAGCAGCTGCTCGCGCCGGCCCTCGCCGTCGAGCCGCCAGCGGATGACCAGCGGGTCGAAGACGTTCCACTTCTGCCGCGGGAGGACGGTGATGCCGACACGTCGCCGGGTGGCGACCATGCCCATCGCCTGGAGAACGCGCACCGACTCCCGTGCGACCGGGCGCGAGACGTCGTACGTCGCCTGGATCCCCTCCAGCGTGAGAACGGCCCCTGGTGGCAGCTCGGCGGAGACGATCCTGCGCCCGAGCGCGTCCCGGACGCTCTGGTGCAGTCGATGTACGGCATCACCGCTGGAAGTCGTCACTGCGGCATCGTCGCACAATCCGAACGCGACGTAATCAGAATCCTTTATGACACCTTGCCTTGCCAAACGGATGCCTTTTGATGCACCCTGTGACGCGTGACACAGAACCCTCTCCTCGTCGTCATGGGAGTCTCCGGCTCCGGCAAGTCGACCGTCGGCGCTGCGATCGCCCAGCGCCTCCGGGTCCCCTTCGCCGACGCCGACGACTTCCACCCGCCGGAGAACATCGCGAAGATGGCCTCGGGTCGTGCGCTGGACGATCACGACCGGCAGCCCTGGCTGGAGACGCTCGGCGGCTGGCTCGCCGAGCACGAGCGGACCGGCGCGGTGCTGAGCTGCTCGGCGCTCAAGCGCAGCTACCGCGATCTGCTCCACAGCCGCGCCCGCGGCCTGCGGCTCCTCCACCTCAACGGCACCCCGGAGGTGGTCGAGGCACGCCTCGCCGCCCGGGCGGGGCACTTCATGCCGCCGTCGCTGCTGCGCTCGCAGTTCGCGACCCTCGAGCCACTCGCTCCCGACGAGCAGGGCACGACCATCGACATCGACCAGGACATCGACGCGATCGTCGACCGCTACCTCACCACCATGAACCCGACCTCAAACCTGACCAGGGAGTCCGCATGAACATCCTCGCCGCCGCGACCGAGCCGGTCGCTCCGGTCGCATCAGGAGGCGTACTCCTCGCTGCCGCGCTGGCCTCGATCGCCCTGATCGTCGTCCTCATCACCTACGCCAAGCTGCACCCGTTCCTCGCGCTCCTGCTCGGCGGCGTCGCGGTCGGCGTGCTGGCGGGACGCAACGTGATGGACGTGATCACCTCCTTCGGTGAAGGTTTCGGCGCAACAGCGACCAGCGTCGGCCTGCTGATCGCTCTGGGCGCGATGTTCGCCAAGCTCCTCGCCGACTCCGGCGGCGCCGACCAGATCGTCGACACGATCGTGGGCAGGTCCTCGGTCCGTACGCTGCCGTGGGCGATGGCGCTCGTCGGCGCGATCATCGGCCTGCCGATGTTCTTCGAGATCGGCCTGGTGCTGCTGATGCCGGTCATCTACCTGGTCGCCCGTCGTGCGCAGGTCTCGCTGATCACCGTCGGCATCCCCACGCTCGCGGGCCTCTCGGCGATGCACGGCCTGGTGCCGCCGCACCCGGGTCCGCTGGCCGCGATCGGCGCGCTGCAGGCCGACCTCGGCACGACGCTCGCGCTCGGCGTACTGGTCGCCGTCCCGGTCATCGTCGTCAGCGGGCCGCTGTTCGGCAAGCTCGCGGGCCGCTGGGTCGTCGTCGACGCGCCGCACACCTTCGACGCCACTCCGGTGAGCAACCCGGAGGGCGAGACCCGTCGCCCGTCCTTCGGCGTCACCCTGTTCAGCGTCCTGCTGCCGCTGGTGCTGATGCTCGCCAAGGCGATCGTCGACATCGTCATCAACGACCCCGAGAGCCAGATCCAGCAGGTCTTCGACGTGATCGGCTACCCGCTCGTGGCGCTGACCATCGCGGTCATCGTCGCCATGTTCACGCTCGGCCGCGGGTCCGGGATGGATCGCCGCCAGATCGCCAAGACGGTCGAGATGTCGCTGCCGCCGATCGCCGGCATCGTGCTCATCGTCGCCGCGGGTGGCGGGTTCAAGCAGTCGCTGATCGACACCGGCATCGGCACCCAGCTCGCCGACTGGGCCCAGGGCTCCGGCGTGTCCGCGATCGTGCTGGCCTGGGTGCTCGCGGTCCTCATCCGCCTCGCCACCGGCTCCGCGACCGTCGCCACCATCACCGCCTCGTCGCTGGTGGTCGACCTCGTCGCCAACATGCCCACCGCGGAGGTCTCGCTCGTCGTGCTCGCGGTCGGCGCCGGTTCGGTGTTCTTCTCCCACGTCAACGATGCCGGGTTCTGGCTGGTCAAGGAGTACTTCGGCCTCGACGTCGGCCAGACGATCAAGTCCTGGTCGCTGATGGAGACGGTGCTCTCGGTGTCCGGTCTGGTGTTCGTACTGGCGCTCAGCATGGTGATCTGACACCCGCCCTCACGAAACTGTCGGTGCTGTCCGACAGAATCACTCCTGACACATGGATCACACCCACCACAGGAGCTCACCGTGTCGGACTTCCCCCTTGAATCCAACACAGCCCCATCCACCACAGCACCAGCCGGCAAGCTCGACCCGATCTCCCGCAAGGGCACCCCTGCCCATCGCACCAAGTCCAAGCGGGAGGGCGCCGGGCGGCGCCAGGGGATGCCGGTGCAGGCGATCAGCCTCTCCGTGCCGGCATCCCTGGCGGCGCAGTGGAAGACCTACAGCCAGGAGGTCCCGCGTTCACTGGTCGACGTCATGCTCGACGCCGTCGCAGCGACCCGCCCCCGGCTGCCGGTCCTCCTGCGCGCCCACCAGGCAGCGCTGCGCGAGAAGACCAGGCCCGTCTCCGACGGCACCTTCATGCGCACCGTCCCGCAGCCGAAACGGCTCGAGGACCCGTACGTCACGATGCCTCTGCGGCTGCTGGCGACGAACGTCGACGTGCTGGACGCCATGGTCCACGAGATGGCCGCGGAGTCCCGCTCGCAGCTGGTCGTCGTGGCGCTGACGGCATGGCTGGCCGACCGGCGGGCCGAGGAGCAGGTCTACGCCGAGCAGCTCGAGCTCGAGGTGTCCGAGGACCCGTTCGACCGTCCCTGAGCGCGGCTGGGACCGGGCCACTCCGCCGTACCTTGGCCCGTCCCGGCTGCGCAGGGCCTCAGAGCACCTTGGTGCCGTACATCTCCCCCAGCGGGTCGGCGAGGAGCTCGAGCCGCTCGCCGTCGGGCCCCATGAAGTAGAGCGACGACTTGGACTCGACCATGTAGTCGACGCCGGCGGCGTCGAGCTTGGCGCGCAGGTAGTCCCAGTTCTCACGTGTCACCGAGATCGCGATGTGGTGCAGCCCGCCGAGCACCTCGGCGTACGGGCCCAGGTCGAGCCCGGGAAGCGTGAAGAAGGCCAGCAGGTTGCCCGCCCCGACGTCGAAGAAGAAGTGGTCGGAGCCGGCGTAGTCGCGGTTCTCGAAGATCTCGGTCAGCGGGAACTCCAGGAGCCCCTGGTAGAAGTCGATCGACCTGCGTACGTCCGAGGAGAGCAGCGCGGTGTGGTGGATCCCGCGAGCCGTGCTGGCCGGGCGGAGGCCCTCCTCGCGGAGGTACTCCTTCTTGATCCGCTCACGGTCCTTCGTGATGAAGTCCATGTCGATGCTCATCGTGCTCTCCTCATGCCATGACGTCTCAGGCCCAGTCTAGTTTCTGCGTCAACAGTTGCCGGAGGCGGGCGGCGGTGCTGAAAGCGCGAGCTACGACTCGGTAAGGTATGCCTCATGGATGAGGTCAAGTGGCTCAGTAACGACGAACAGGTCGCGTGGCGTGCCTGGCTCGCCGTCAACGCACAGCTCACCTCGCGGATGAACCGCGACCTCCAAGCCAAGAACGGCCTCTCCCTCGCCGACTACGACGTCCTGGTCAACCTGACCGACGTCCCCGACCGCTCGCTGCGGATGTACGAGCTCGGCGACAAGCTTCAGTGGGAGAAGAGCCGGCTCTCACGCCAGGTGATGCGGATGGCCGCGCGCGGCCTCGTCGAGCGTCGCGAGTGCCTCGACGACCGGCGTGGCGCCTTCGTCGATCTCACCCCGGCCGGGCTGGAGGCCATCGAGGCCGCTGCTCCCGAGCACGTGAAGCTGATCCGCCACGTCATGTTCGATGCGTTCACCGCCGATGAGGTCGCCGCCCTGACCAAGCTCTACCAGGGCGTGCTGGAGCGTCTCGAGGTCAAGCCCCCGTCGGTCGCCGCGGACGGCTCCGCCGCCTGAGCCCGGTCCGAAGACGTACGTCAGGCCCGCAGGTCACCACCGGTGACCTGCGGGCCTGAACTCTTGTGGGCTGCTAGCGCTTGACCCCGAAGGCCGAGACGACCTTCTGGGTCACCGCGTTGCCGGCATCGTCCTGGGCGGTGGCCCGCAGCGAGACCAGGTCGGCACCGCGCGCGGGGATGCGCAGGCGCGTCTCCCAGCGGTCACCGTCCTTGCGCAGCTTCACCGCGGTCCAGGTCGAGCCACCGTCGTAGCTGACCTCGAGGGTCGCCGCCTTCACCGAGCCGGCGCGCTCGGCGCCCGGCACCGTGTAGGGCACCACAGCGAACGGGACCTCGGAACCCGCGCGCACCGTGCCGTCCAGCGCTGTGTCGACGTCGTAGTCGAGCTGGAGCAGCGGCAGCGGCGTACCGGCCTCACCGTCCGGGACCGGGTCCGCCTGATCAGCGACGAACTCCCAGGAGGTACGGGTGCTGGTCGAGTAGCGGTGGGCATCGCCGGTCGCATCGGTGTCGATCTCGAACCGGTACGTCTGCGGCCCCTCGGCCACCGGAACGCTGGTCTGGACCGCCTGACCGATGTTCTTCCGGATGAGGGTGTCGCCCCGGTAGAGCCGCGACTCGACGGGGGTCTCCCCCCACGGGAACCCGCCGGTGATCCCGGCCGGGCCGCTGGCGTTGGCCACGTTGACCGCGAACCAGTCACCGCTGTGCCGCGGACCCCAGTAGCCGTCGCCCGTGCGGGGCGCGGTCACCGGAGCGAACCAGTTGCGCACGGTGGTGGTGCGCGGCTCGTGGGCCTCCCGTACGCCGCGCTGCTCCCAGGTGCTCTCGTGCTCCACGGCCTCGTACCAGGTCACGTCGTCGTAGGTGGAGACGTAGTCGGTCCGCTCGGTCGCCGTGGGCTGCAGCGCGTACAAGGAGAGGCACGGCGGCCACTGGTAGCCGCGGCAGTCGGCGCGGTTGTCGACAGCCAGACGCTGCTCGGTGTCGTTGTAGCGGCTCTTGACCGTGGCGAGCTGCCGCGTGGTCGGGGCCAGCGCCAGATCCGCCGGGATCTCACCGGGCCAGCTCTTCGCCACGTCGTAGAGGTAGTTCGGGAACTCCACGG
Organism: Nocardioides sp. YIM B13467; assembly: GCF_042788075.1. Lineage (NCBI taxonomy): Bacteria > Bacillati > Actinomycetota > Actinomycetes > Propionibacteriales > Nocardioidaceae > Nocardioides > Nocardioides sp. YIM B13467. The sequence continues at coordinate 1,535,445 of NZ_JBHZPJ010000046.1, read as the reverse complement.
CCTTGCCCTCCAGGGTCACCTTGCCCTTCGCGACGGCCGCCAGGAGCTTCTCGCCCTGGGGCGATCGCAGCGAGACGACGGGCAGGTCGCCCTGGGTGACGTAGTCCACCAGCGGGCCAGGACGGTCGTTGACGACCACGAGCAGGGCCGCACCGGCGGCCTGGGCGGCGGTTTCCCGTTCCTCCGCGGTGACCGCGTCGTCCCTGGTCACGAGGACGGCGCGGCCCTTGGCGTCGACGCCCTCGTAGTCGGCGGTCGTGCCCTTGCCGGCTGCGACGGCGCGCAGCGACACCCGGCCGTCGAGCTTGGCCGAGCCGAGCTGGTAGGTCGGGTCGAACGCGAGCGGCCGCGAGCTCCGCGCGGTGACGTCGAGTGCCGGCTCGGTGGCCCGCCAGCGTACGGCGAAGTCGAACTCCGCGCTGTCGACGGGGCCGGTGGTCTCGGCGTAGAACGAGTCGACGTCGACCGGGACGGCGTAGGTGGCGCCGAAGGTCGCGTAGAGCCCGCCGATGCCGGAGTCGTTGAAGAACTGGAAGCGGCGGTAGGCGACGTCGCTGTCCTTGGGCGTCTTCAGGGTGAGCTCGTCGGCCTTGCGTGCGTCCAGCACGAGGGACTGGTCCTTGTCGGTGACCACGACCTGCGGGTCGCCGACCAGCGCGACGCCGGTCGAGCCGGGGCCCTTCGAGCCGGCGACGTCGAGGAACGCCGTGGCCGAGTAGGTCCCGGGCTGGAGCCGCTGGGTCGGAACCTTGCCGGTGGCCGGGTCGATCGGCAGGCTGCTGACGAACTGGTCGCCGTAGCGGTAGAAGTCGACGTAGCCGGAGGCGGGCTTCCCGGACCGGTCGAGCGCGGTGATGTCGAGCCCGTAGCGCTCCTCCTCCTTGACCAGCGCGGTCGCGGTGCGGACGGTGATCTCGCCGGAGGCGTCGGTGGCGACGACGGCGCCGCTGTACTTGCCTGAGAGCGCGGCGTCATCGGCGTCGGCCGTGATCGTGACCTCGGTGCTGCCACCGGCCGGGACCACCACCTGGTCGGCGGAGAGCGAGACGAGGTCGCTCGGCTTGCCGTCCGGCCCGACGACATCGGTGCTCAGCGCGAGCGCCACGTCGGCATCGGTCGAGTTGGTGTAGGTGACGGTGCCCGTGGCGGGCTCGTCACCGTCGTGCGGCCAGCTGTAGAAGCCGAGGAACCCGTCGCCGGAACCCTCCACGCCGTCGAGCGCGGCGGGCACGTCGAGGCGACCCGTGCCGACCTCGTACGCCGGGGCGTCGATGTCCGCGGCCGAGGAGACCAGGGCGTTCTTGAGCTGCTCCCCGGTGAGGTCCGGGTGGGCGCCCTTGACGATCGCGGCGGCTCCGGCGACGTGCGGTGTGGCCATCGAGGTGCCGTTCATCGAGCGGTACCAGCCATCGCCGGACGACTGCTGGGAGCGGGCCGCGACGATCCCTACGCCGGGCGCGGTCAGGTCGGGCTTGATCGCGTGGTCGCCGGCCCGCGGGCCGTAGCTGGAGAAGTCGGCGCGCACGTCGGCGTCGTCCACGGCACCGACGGTGAGCGCGGCGTCCGCGGTGCCGGGGCTGCCGAGCGATCCCTCGGCGTAGCTGTTGCCGGCCGCGACGACGAACAGGGCACCCGTCTCCTCGCTCAGCGCGTTGAGTGCCTGCGCCATCGGGTCGGTGCCGTCGTTGAGGCTGGAGTCGCCGAGGCTCATGGAGACGATGTCGGCGTTCGCCGCACCCCACTCCATGCCGGCGATGATCCAGGAGTCCTGGCCGTAGCCGGCGTTGTCGAGGACCTTCCCGACCAGCAGGTCGGCACCCGGGGCGACGCCCTTGTAGAGACCCTCGCTGGCGGAGCCGGTGCCCAGGACGGTCGAGGCCACGTGCGTGCCGTGACCGTGCGCGTCGCTGGTGGCCTCCTCCCCCGGAACGAACGACTGCGCCTCGTCGACCTGGTCGGCCACGTCGGGGTGGGTGGCGTCGATGCCGGTGTCGAGGACCGCGACCGTCGCACCCTTGCCCTCGAAGCCCGCGGCCCACGCCTCGGGCGCACCGATCTGCGCGGTGCTGCGGTCCAGGGTCGTCTCGGCCTTGCCGTCGAGCCAGATCTTCTCGACGCCGCCGCCGAGCTTCCCGGCCGCATCTCCTGAGCGCGTGGACGCGCTGCCGTCAGTGGCCACGGCCGACCAGAACGCAGGCGCCTTCTTCTTGCTCACCGCGACGGCGTCGGCGTCGATGCTGGGCAGGTCGAGCGTACGCTCGGTGCCCGGCAGCTTCGCCGCCTTGGCGCGGGCCGAGGCCTGCTCCAGGATCAGCGGAGTGGCCTCGACGGTCTCGTCGTCGTAGCTCATCTCGAGGAGCCCGGTGACGTCGAACAGCCGGCGGTCGAGCGTGCCCGCGGCCAGGTAGGGCTTGGCAGAGCTGGGGATCGCATAGAGGTGATCGCCCACCTGCTGGGTCTCGATGGCAGCGCCGGCGGAGTCGAACCCGAGGGTCAGGACGCCGTCGTCGGTCGCGGTCACGTCGATGACGTCGCCGGTCACGAGGGTGATCGTGGTCCGTCCGTCGTCGAGGGCGGGCGTACGTGGCGCCGTGCCGGCCGTGGTGGCGCCGGCGTCGGTCTTGGGGGCCTCAGGCGTGGGGTCGGCGCCTGGGGTCGCGTGCGCACTGGTGGCCATGGTCGCGACCAGGGCAGTCGCGGCAGCTGCGGCCGCGACGGCCTTGGTGGCGGCCGAGCGGCCGGATCTGGTTGGGGGTCTCATGGAGATGGACCCTGTCAATCGGACGCGACAGGCGACAAGAGCCATGTCGTGGCGGTTTTACGGCATGGCGAGCCTCCGTCAGCGGTGGAACGCCCTCGTTCTGTCGTAGAAGTGACATGCTCGGCGACGTGCTCGGTCTGACCCCTGATGAGACCCTCGCCTACGGCGAGCTCATCACCATGCCCTCCGCCACCGCCGCCGAGTTCGCGGCCGCCCTCAGCGCCTTCGGCACTTCCCCGGGAGAGGCCCATCTGCTGCTGCGCCGGCTCGAGGAGCACGGCCTGGCCGCTCGGATCACCGGGGACGAGCGGCGCTTCGCCGCCGCCCCGCCGGCGATCGCGCTCGGCGCGCTGCTCGCCCGACAGCAGGACGAGGTGCGGCAGGCCGAGATCGAGCTCAGCCGCCTCGACGAGGCCTACCGGGTGGCCGCCGCCGGCCGCGGACCCACGGACGTGGTCGACGTCATCCACGGCGAGGACGCCGTCCGGCACCGGTTCGAGCAGGTCCAGCTCGGCGCGCGCGAGCGCGTCGACGCGTTCGTCCGCCCGCCTGTGATCGTGACCTCCAGCCAGGAGAACTCGGCCGAGAACAAGGCAGTGGCGCGCGGCGTGCTGTACCGGGTCGTCGTGGAACGCAGCATGCTGGAGAGCCACGACGTGACGGTCGACGAGGCCATCGAGGCGACCGACGCCGGCGAGGAGGTCCGATTCGCCGATCAGGTGCCGCTCAAGCTCATCATCGTGGACCGGCGGCTCGCTCTGATGCCGCTGACCTCCTCGGGCGACGTCGTCGGTGCGCTGCTGGTCCGGGAGAGCACCCTGCTCGACGCGCTGATCGCCCTCTTCGAGAACGTGTGGGACCAGGCGACACCGATGCTCGTGGGCACCTCAGGGCTCACCGGGGACGTCGCACAGCAGGTCGATGACGAGGATGCGCAGGTCCTCGGGCTGCTGCTCGCCGGGCTGACCGACCAGGCAGTCGCCAAACAGCTCGGAACATCACTGCGTACCGTGCAGCGCAGGGTGCGGGCGCTGCTCGACCTGGCCGGCGTGGAGACCCGGATGCAGCTCGGCTGGCACGCCGCGAACAACGGCTGGGTGCAGGCAGGGTCGGACGGTCAGCTGACGCCCGCCCCACCTGAGGACTAGCGCTTGCGCTTCTCCCGAACCCGCTGCTGGAGCACGATCGGGGTGCCGACGAAGCCGAACTCCTCGCGGAGGCGACGCTCGATGAAGCGCTCGTAGGAGGCCTCGAGCTTGCCGCTGGTGAACAGGACGAACGTCGGCGGCGCGGTCGAGGGCTGGGTGCCGAAGAGGATCTTCGGCTGCTTGCCGGACCGGACCGGGTGCGGGTGCTCGGCGACGAGGCGGCCGAGGAACGAGTTGAGCGCGCCGGTGCCGATCCGCGTCTCCCAGCCCTCGAGTGCCTTGTCGAGAGCGGGGACCAGGCGGTCGACGTGCCAACCTGTGCGGGCGGTGATGTTGATCCGCGGGGCCCACTGCACCTGGACGAGATCGCGCTCGATCTCGCGGTCGAGCTGCCAGCGGCGGTCCTCGTCGACGAGGTCCCACTTGTTGAACGCGATCACCAGCGCCCGGCCGGCCTCACGGACGGTCTGCAGGATGCGGATGTCCTGCTCGGAGATCTTCTCGCCACCGTCGAGGACGAGCACGGCCACCTCGGCGCGGTCGATGGCGGTGGTGGTGCGCAGGGAGGCGTAGTACTCGTGGCCCGAGGCCTCCTTGACCCGCTTGCGGATCCCGGCGGTGTCGATGAAGCGCCACTCGCGGCCGCCGAGCTCGATCAGCTCGTCGACCGGGTCGACCGTGGTGCCGGCGACGTTGTCGACGACCGCCCGCTCCTCCTGGGCCAGCTTGTTCAGCAGGCTCGACTTGCCGACGTTGGGCTTGCCGACCAGCGCGATCCGACGCGGGCCACCGATCTCGGTGCCCTCGGGAAGCGGCGGCGGGTCGGGGAGCACCGCGAGGATCGCGTCGAGCATGTCGCCCGAGCCGCGGCCGTGCAGCGCGGAGACCGGCCAGGGCTCACCGAGCCCGAGGTTCCACAGCGCGGCGGCCTCGGCCTCGGTGCGCATGTCGTCGACCTTGTTGGCGGCCAGGACGACCGGCTTGCCGGACTTGCGCAAGATGCGTACGACCGCCTCGTCGGCGTCGGTGATGCCGACGGTCGCGTCGACCACGAAGAGGACGGCGTCGGCCAGCGAGACCGCGATCTCGGCCTGGGCGGCGATCCGCTCGGCCAGTCCCTGGGCGTCGGGGTCCCAGCCGCCGGTGTCGACCAGCGTGAACGCCTTGCCGTTCCAGTCGGCGTCGTAGGAGACGCGGTCGCGGGTCACGCCGGGTACGTCCTGGACGACGGCCTCGCGGCGACCGATGATCCGGTTGACCAGAGTCGACTTCCCGACGTTGGGGCGGCCGACGACGGCCAGGACCGGCAGCGGGCCGGTCGGCGTCTCATCGGTCTCGTGAAGGTCTCGCACGTCTTCGTACGAAACGTCGGGGTCAGTCATTGTTCTCCTCGCTAGGTAGCGGACCGGGCAGTTCGCGACCGGTCAACGCCAGGGCATGGTCCTGTTGGACCTGCATGTGCTTCTGGAGCAAACCCGAGACATGCCCGACTTGTTCCCTGGTACGCGGCCAGCCTACGCGCTCGACGTGGAAAGGTTCGCCATAGACGATGTCGATCCGAGCACCTTTGTGCGGCAGCGACGAGACCCCGCCGCCCGGATCGCGGCTGCCGAGCATGGTCACCGGCACCACCGGAGCCCCCGATGCGAGGGCGAAGTAGGCCGCGCCGCGGTTGAAGCGAACCAGGTCGCCCGCGCCGCGGTGGCCTTCGGGATAGATCCCCATCGCGTTGCCCTCGTGCAGCACTCGCAACGCCATCTTCACCGCCGCCGGGTCGCTGCCGAACCGGTAGAGCGGGATCTGGCCGGCCCAGCGCAGGAACGGCCCGAGGAACCAGTGCTCGAACATCTCCAGCTTGGTCAGCGCGTGCACCGGACGCGGCGTGAAGATCGCCAGCAGCGGGCCGTCGATGATCCCGATGTGGTTGGAGGCGAAGACGACCGGCCCGGTCTTCGGGATGTTGGCGGTCTCGTGCAACCGCACGTCGAACCGGCGGCGGATCACCCACCGTGCGTAGACGTTGATGTGATAGAGCGCCCACCGGCTTGGATGCGGGATCCCGTCCGTGCGCGGGAGCTCGGTGCGGGGCGTACCCGCATGCGGGCTCGCGCTCACTCCCCCGCCTTCTGGGCGAGGTCGACGACGAGGTCGATGACCTCCTCCAGCGTGTAGGGCGTCGTGTCGAGGTGGGTGGCGCCCTCCGGCACGGCCGCACCGCCCTTGGTCGAGTCGATCCTGTCGCGGTTCTCCAGCGACGCGCGGACGGCCTCTGCGTCGGTGCCGCCCTCCTCGGCCGCGCGCCGGGCGGCGCGGGCAGCGGGGTCGGCGGTGACGTACAGCTTCAGGTCGGCCTGGGGCCAGACCGCGGTGCCGATGTCGCGGCCCTCGACCACGATGCCGGAGCCGGCGGCGAGCGCGTCCCGGATCTCCTGCTGCTGGAGCGCGACCAGCCGGGCGCGGACCTCGGGGACGGTGGCGACCGGGGAGACCGCCGCGTTCACCCGGTCGCTGCGGATCTCGACCGAGACGTCGGCCCCGTCGAGGGCGATCGTCGGTCCGAGCGGGTCGGTGCCGGAGGTGATCACCGGCTTGCCGGCCGCGGCGGCGACCGCGTCCGCGTCGTGCACGTCGATGTCGTTGCTGAGCATCCACCAGGTCATCGCCCGGTACATCGCACCCGTGTCCAGGAAGCGCATGCCCAGGCGGTCGGCGACCCCGCGAGAGGTGCTCGACTTTCCGGAGCCGGAGGTGCCGTCGACGGCGATGACGATGCGTGCGGGGTCAGTGGTGGGATTGCTGCTGCTCACGGGCGGGAGCCTACCGGTGAGCGACCCAACCCCGGGACTCCAGAACCGCCTGCATCCGGTCGGCGGCGTCGTCGGCGACGATCAGCTCCATGACACCGACCGGGCGGCCGGGGTCGTGGTCGATGCGTACGTCCTCGATGTTGACCCCACTCTCCCCCGCGTCGGCGAAGAGACGGGCCAGGTTGCCGGGCTCGTCGGGCACCGTGACATAGATGGTCGCCTGCGCGGTCTGCGGCCGGCCGTGCTTGCCGGGGATGGCCCGGGTGCCGGCCTGCCCCTCCTTGAGGAGTACGTCCAGGGCGGCCGCGTCACCGGTGCCGACCGCCGCGATCATCTCGTCGAGCTGGGCGCGCACCTCGGTCAGCAGGTCGGTCACCGCCCGGGCGTTGCCGGCCACGATCTGGCCGTAGAGGCCAGGATCGCCGGCGGCGACGCGCGTCACGTCGCGCACCCCTTGGCCGCTGAGGCCGAGGTGTCCCTCCGGTGCCACCGCGAGTCGGCCGGCCACCAGGGCGGCCATCAGGTGCGGTACGTGGGAGGTGCGGGCCACGGCCTGGTCGTGGTCCTCCGGGCTGAGAGTGAGCGGCACAGCGCCGCACAGGGTGGCTAGCTCGCCGACGAGCTCGGTCGCCCCGGGGTCGGCCTCCGCATGCGGCGTGACCGCCCAGGGCCGGCCCTCGAACAGGGCCGAGGTCGCGGCCAGCGGCCCGGAGCGCTCGCTGCCGGCCATCGGGTGCCCGCCGACGTAGCGGTGTACGTCGCCGGGGCCGTGCTCACGAACGTAGGCCAGCGGCGACGCCTTCACACTGCCGACATCGGTCACGACGGCGTCGGGGCTGTCGGCCAGCGCTCGGGTGATCACCTCACCGAGGTGCGCCGGCGGGACCGCGACCACGACCAGCTGCGGCGTGTCGCCGGGCTTGCGGCGTCGGCCGGCGCCGAGGCCGGTCGCGGTGCGTACGTGACTCGCGACCGAGTCGCTCAGCAGCACGTCGAGTCCGGCGGAAGCGCAGGCGAGCGCGACCGAGGTGCCGAGCAGGCCGACACCGACGATCTCGACCGGGCCGGTCAGAGCCGACAGCCCTCCCCCTGCTCGCCCGGTCTGTGTCATGCCTCCAAGGCTAAAGGGTCGACGCCTCCGGACCCTCCTCGTCTCAGCGCCTGTGGTGCGCTATCGCGGCCGGCGACCATGGTGTGCGATATCGCCTCGCGATCACGATGGCTGGTAGCTGCCGATGGACCAGGAGTTGCCCTCGGGGTCGGTGACGGTGCCGCCGCGGCCGCCGTAGTCCTGGTCGACCATCGGCCGGTCCACGGTGGCGCCGGCGGCGACCGCCTTGTCGAAGACGGCGTCGGGGTCGTCGGTGACCAGGTAGGCGGAGGACGTACCTGTGTTCTTGATGCCGCCGTCCTCGCGTACCTGCCCGAACATCAGCCCGCCTCCGCCGGGCCAGAGCCATTCCGCGTGGTACACGATGCCGCCCTCGCGGTAGGTGGTGTGCTCGACGAAGCCGATTGCGCTCAGCCACGTCATCATCGCCTCGGCGTCCTGGAACGCCATCGACTGCCAGTACTTGATCTTTGCTACGTCGTTCTTCTGCTCAGTGCTCATGCATCCGAGTCAACCGCCTACGGGTCGGCCAGGTCTTGAACGAATGGGAACTCCTCGCGCAGCCAGGTCGTCGGCGTACACCCGCCGAACTCCTGCCATTCACGCGTCAGGTGCGCCTGGTCGGCATAGCCGCAGGCAGTCGCCGCGCGAGCCAGTGGCATCCGGCCGACGAGGCCGCGGGAGCGGTCGAAGCGCGCCAGCCGCTGGAACTGCTTCGGTGCGACCCCGGTCTCCGCGCGCACCAGGTCACTGATCCGCCGGCGGCTGTAACCGACGTCGTCGGCCACCTCCTGCACTCCCGCTCCCCCGGTCAGCAGCGCCAGCGCGCGGCCCACCTCCGCCCTCGGTCCGGGCTCGCCATGGCGCGCCAGCGCCTCGACCAGACTGCTCACGACCAACCGCGCCCACTCCCGCGGATCGGCCTCTGCCAGCCGCTCCGGAAGATGACGTACGCCCCCAGGTGCCGCGACCTCGTCGAGAGCGAGGAGCTCACCACGCCACGCCGCCGCCGGCATCCCGAACAGCGCCCGCACTCCCGCGGTCGTCAGCCCCAGCTGCACGCCGCGCTGGTAGCCGTCATGATGGATCGCCGCAGGCCGGGTGTGCAGCCCGGAGACCAGCGACCACGCCGTCACCAGCTCCGTCCCGCTCCCCCACGAGGTCACCAACGGCTCGTCGACCGAGAGCACGAAAGTGATCTCGGTCGACGGCATCCCCCGATGCACCCCCGGCGCCCCGAAATCCACGTCGTAGGTGACCAGCGAGGTGACATAGGGCCGCAGCACCTCCGGCACGGTCATGTCTCGATGGTGCCACGGTCGGCGCGGGTTGCCCATGCGCTATCGCCCACAGCGAGAATGGTGTGCGATAGCGCTGGGCGGTGTGGCGCGTCGGCTGGAGTCCGCCGACCCGTTACGGCCCAGATCTCACCAGGAGATCTCAACCGCCCGAGACACGTACGCCGCCTTCATCACCGCCACCAGATCGTCGACAACGACCCGCCGCTCGATGCCGGCCGAGACGTCGCGTACCTGAACCTGGCCGGCGTCGGCCTCGACCGCCCCGATGACCGCGATCAACGGCTCACGCCGGCGACGAGACTCCCGGATCCTGCCGCCGAGAGAGCCACCCGCGTCCAGACGCGGACGGAGACCCTCTGCCACGAGCGCATCGACGAGCCTGCGCGCCGCGGAGTCCTGGGATGCGGAGACCGGGAGCACGGCGATCTGGGCCGGCGCCAGCCACAGCGGTAGCCGACCCTGGTAGCGCTCCAGGAGGGCGGCGGTGACGCGCTCCATCGAGCCGACGGTGCCACGGTGGACCATCACGACCCGCTGCTGCGAACCATCTGCGGCGTCGAAGGTGAGGTCGAACCGCTCGGGCTGGTTGAAGTCGACCTGGACGGTGGCGATGGTCTCTTCACGTCGAAGCGGAGCCCGAGACGATCCAACGAGACCGGCGGGGTCGATGACCTGCAGGTCGAGCTTCGGTCCGTAGAACGCCGCCTCGCCCAGTGCCACGACAACCTCGACGCCGGCCTCGGCCGCTGCCTTCCTCAGCGCCTCTTCGGCACCGTCCCACTGTTCGACGGAGCCGAGGTAGGACGGGGAGGCGTCGCGGAGGGAGAGGCGTACGTAGTCGACCCGCAGACCGAGGATCTCCTGGGCCTTCAGTGCCGAGCGCAGTGCCTTCCCTGCCTCCTCGGCCACCTGGTCGGGGCGGCAGAAGACGTGGGTGTCGTCGAGGTTGATCTGGCGTACCCGGCTCAGGCCCGAGAGCACCCCGGAGCGTTCGGCGCGGAACATCGGGGCGAGCTCGTGCAGCCGGATCGGGAGCTCGCGGTAGGAGTGCTGGCGGGCCTTGTAGACCAGCGCATGGTGGGGGCAGTTGGCGGGGCGGAGCACGAGCTCGTCGCCGCTCTCCCCCGCCGCGCCCGACCCCATCGCCATCGGCGGGAACATGTCCTCGGCGAACTTCGCCCAGTGACCCGAGCGCTCGAAGAGCGCGCGTTTCCCGAGCACCGGGGTCTTGACCGGTACGCACCCGTCGGCCCTGGCGAGGTCGGCCGCGAGCCGCTCCAGCTCGGCGAAGATGACGGCCCCGTCGGGCAGCCAGAGCGGCAGGCCTGAGCCGGCCAGCGGGTCGGTGGCAAAGATGGCGAGGTCGCGGTTGAGTTCACGATGGTCGAAGCGGAGCTCGAGACGGTCAGCGGGGTCGAGGTTCATAGGTGTGTGCTCCTAAGGTCGAGGCCCGGAGCACCACCGCCAGCGACGAGAACCGCCCCGGAGCAATGCTCCGGGGCGGTCTGCGAAGAGTGGACAGCAGGTCAGCGCCGGAGTGGGTCCGGCGTCGTCGTGCTCATCGCGCGCTGCTGCATGCCTCTCACCCTAGCGACCCAGGAAGGCGTACGCACCAGGGTTTCTGAGCTCCTCAGAGCTCAGTGGTGTCGAGGAGCTCGCCGAGCTCCTCGCGGGAGAGGTCGCGCATCTCGCCGGGCTTCATGGTGCCGAGCCGGACCGGGCCGATCCGGGTGCGGGTCAGCCGCGTGACCGGGTGGCCGAGGTGGTCGAGGAGGCGGCGCACGATGCGGTTGCGTCCCTCGTGGATGACCAGCTCGATGATCGACTTGTCCTTGCGGGTCTCCATGATCCGGGCCTTGGTGACGGTCACCGGGCCGTCCTCGAGGGTGACACCGGCGAGGAGCCGCTTGCGTACGTTGGGGAAGATCTCGCCACTGACCTCGGCGACATAGGTCTTGTCGACCTCGTAGCTGGGATGGGCCAGCCGGTGGGCGAAGTCACCGTCGTTGGTGAGGATGATCAGGCCCTCGGTGTCGGTGTCGAGGCGGCCGACGTGGAACAGACGCTCCGGGCGGTCGGCGACCAGGTCGGAGAGGTTGCGGCGGCCCTCCGGGTCGCTCATCGTCGAGACCACGCCACGCGGCTTGTTGAGGGCCAGGTAGACCTTGCCGGAGATCGGCGGGAGCCGCTTGCCGTCGACGCGTACGACGTCCTTGCCGGGGTCGACCTTGGTGCCGAGGCGGGTGACCACCTCGCCGTTGACCTCGACGGAGCCGTTGAGCATCAGGATCTCGCTGCCGCGACGCGACGCGATGCCGGCCAGCGCCAGCAGCTTCTGGAGCCGGATCAGGCCCTCGTCGTCCAGCGGCAGATCGTCACGCTCAGGCAGGTCACTCACGCTTGCGATTCTGCCGCATCGTCAGAGTCGGACCCATTCGCCGCGCCTTCTTCGGGCTGCGCGGCGAGCTCCTCCTGGCTGACCTGCTCGGTCAACTCCTCCTCCATGTCGGCGAGGTCGGGCAGGTAGGGAGCCAGCTCCGGCAGCTCGCCGAGGTCGGTGATGCCGATCCGCTCGAGGAAGTAGCCGGTGGTGCGATAGAGGTTGGCGCCTGTCTCGTGGTCCTGTCCGGCCTCCTCGACGAGGCCGCGGGTGAGCAGCGTACGCATCACGCCGTCGACGTTGACGCCACGGATCGCGGAGACCCGGGCGCGCGAGACGGGCTGCTTGTAGGCGACCACGGCCAGCGTCTCCAGGGCCGCCTGGGTGAGCCGGGCCTGCTGGCCCTCGAGCACGAAGCCCTCGACGACCGCGGCGTACTCCTCGCGGGTGTAGAAGCGCCAGCCGCCCGCCACGTTGCGCAGGTCGAAGCCGCGGCCCTGCTCGGTGTATTCGGCCGCCAGGGCCTCCAGGGCGTCGATCACCTCGGCCGTCGGGTGGCCGACCGCCGAGGCCAGCGAGGCCGCCGCCAGCGGCTCGTCGGCGACCATCAGCACCGCCTCGAGCGCGGGCCGCAGGTCGGCGAACTCGATCGCCAGGGTCTCCTCGGTGGTCTCCCCTGTCGCAGCCTCAGTCATCGTCCTTCTCCCCGTCATCGGCGCCGCCCTCCGCGGGCGGCTGCCCCTCGAACTCGTCCTGGATCAGCTCATCGACATCGAGCGCCTCGTCGCCGGTCCAGCGTACGGTCAGCTCGCCCAGCGCGGTGACCTGGTCGAAGGCGACCGCACCTTCACGGAAGAGCTCCAGCAGCGAGAGGAACCGGGCCACGGTGGTCAACGTGTCCGGCGAGTCGGAGCAGAGGCCACGGAAGGTCACCTGCCCGCCGGCGCGCAGCCGCTCGATGACCAGCGCCGCCTGCTCCTTGACCGAGACCTTCGAGCCGTGGATGTGGGCGAGCCCGATCTCGGGCGGACCCGGCTTGGGCGCCATCGCAGCCGCGGCGAGCTGGGCGAACTGCTCCAGCCCGATCCCGATCAGCACCTCGGGCAACAGCCCCGCATAGCGCGGCTCGAGCTGGACCGAGCGTGGGTGTCGCTTGGACTCCTTCGCGAGCCGCTCGCCGAAGACGGCCGCGACCTGCTTGAACGCCTTGTACTGCAGCAGCCGCGCGAAGAGGAGGTCGCGCGCCTCGAGCAGCGCGAGGTCCTCCTCGTCCTCGACGTCGCCCTGCGGCAGCAGCCGAGCCGCCTTCAGGTCGAGCAGCGTGCTCGCGACCAGCAGGAAGTTGGAGGTCTGCTCGAGGTCCCAGACACCCTTTCCCCCGCCCTCGGGCGACCTCTCGGCGGCGCCCTTCTTGACGTAGGCGATGAACTCGTCGGTCACCGTGGCCAGGGAGACCTCGGTGATGTCGAGCTTGTGCTTGGCGATCAGGCTGAGCAGCAGGTCGAAGGGGCCCTCGAAGTTGCCGAGGTGCACCTCGAACCCGCCGGCGCCGCTCGACTCCTGCTCCTCGGCCCCGTCCGGGGCGTCCGTCATCTGTGCGGCCGTCCGACCATCGAGCACCGTCACTCGGCGAGCCGGTGCACGAGGGCGCTGTCGTCCCCGTACTCCTCGAGGTCGGCCAGCACGATCGCGAGCGCCTCGCGCACCAGCCGGCCGCGGTCGACCGCGATGCTGTGCTTGGCCCGCAGGTTGAGCCGGGCGTGCTCGAGGTCGAGCAGCTCCTCGGAGGTGATGTAGACCGTCATCTTCTCGTCATGACGTACGCGGCCGCTGGACCGCTTCTTGGCGGCCGGCGTCTCCTCGGCCGGCTCGGGCACGGCGTGCACCGGGCGGGCCTTCGCCTCGGCGGCCGCCGCGGTGGCAGCACCGTCGGACGTACGCCGGAAGAGGTCGTCGGCAGCCGGAACCCTCACTCGCCGCGTTGCCATCGGGCCAGCACCTCCTTGGCGAGCATGCGGTAGGAGTCGGCGCCGGTGGAGCTGGATGCGTACTCGGTGATCGGCTCGCCGACCACGGTGGAGTCGGCGAACTTCACGGTGCGGCGGATGACGCTGTGGAAGACGCGGTCGCCCCAGCCGTTGACGAGGGTCTCCATGACCTCGCGGCTGTGCATGGTGCGGCTGTCGTACATCGTGCCCAGTATTCCGTCGATCTTCAGACGCGGGTTGAGCCGCTCCTGAACCTTGTCGATGGTGTCCTTGAGCAGGGCGACGCCACGCAGCGCGAAGTATTCGCACTCCAGCGGCACGACAACGGAGTCGGAGGCGGTGAGCGCGTTGACGGTCAGCAGGCCCAGGCTCGGCTGGCAGTCGATGAGGATCACGTCGTAGTTGGCGACGGCGGGAGCCAGCGCGCGGGCCAGGGTCTGCTCGCGGGCGACCTCCTGGACCAGCTGCACCTCGGCGGCGGAGAGGTCGATGTTGGCCGGGAGCAGGTCGACACCGTCGATGCCGGAGGGGACGACGACGTCGTCGAGCGTGATGTCACGCTCCATCAGCAGGTTGTAGACGGTCAGCTCGATCTCGTTGGGCTGGAGACCCAGACCGACCGAGAGCGACCCCTGCGGGTCGAAGTCGACCATCAGGACCTTGCGGCCGTGCTCGGCCAGCGCGGCACCCAGGTTGATGGTGGTCGTGGTCTTGCCGACGCCACCCTTCTGGTTGACCATCGCGACCGTGCGCGCGGGGCCGCCGGTGGCGGGGCCGGGCTCGGGGAGGTTGGGCCAGGGGCGACCGGTCGGGCCCTTCTTGTTCTTGCCCGGGCCGTCGAACGAGCCCGCGTCGGGCTCGGGGGCGTTGGCGCGCAGCCGGGCCGAGGGCGGATAGGCCGGCGGCGGGGCTGCCGGCGTCTGCGGAGGCATCTGCGGCGCGGTCGCACCACCTGCTCCGAAATAGCTGTCTTCCATTCCTCCACCCCCGGTTCAGTTGCCGCGGCCCTGGGACGATCACGGCTAGCGGGTCTATATGTCGACACGGCGACTCTAAGACCCGGATCTGCGCGACTGTAGGAGCCGCGCCGGGCGTGTCACAAGGCAAATCCGGGTGATTCTGCTACGCGACCGGAATCTGTTGATGACCTGTGCACTTGGCGCACCGCCAGCCCCACAGGAAGGGCCTTCGATGTGGAGAAACCTGTGGATGAATCTCCGCTCGGACAGCCGGTCTCAGTGCGACCGGCGGCGCTTCTGGAACTGGTCGTAGGCCTTGCCCGCAGCGTCCTTGATCTTCTTCTGGTTCTCGGGCTTGCGAGCCTCGTTGGCGATCTTGGCGATGGCCGCGACGACGACGGGGTTCTTCAGTAGCTTGCGCACGCCCCAACGCTAGCGGAACGGAGCAACCCGTCACAGCCGACGCATCGCCACCGTCGCCAGAACCAGCTCACCGGCCTCGTCGCTCGCGTCCAGGTCGGCCACCGCCTCGATCACCCAGTCGTGGTCGCCGGCCGGGTCGTCGAGGGTCTGGATGACCCGCCAGATGCGGGTCTCGTCGTACGTCTCGTCATCCTCGTCGACGCCCGCGGGAGCGCCGCGCTCGGCTGTCCAGGTGAGCAGCTTGGGCGAGCGCGAGTCGGCGGAGATGCCCACGTCGTCGTGCTCGGCGAAGTAGGCCTCGAGGGCGTCGTCCCAGCGGGACCTGGTCATCACGACGTCGCGCGCGGGCTCGACCCGGTCGGCGGCGGAGCGCTCCAGCGACATCAGCGTGTCGAGGTCGTCTCGCGAGACCGCGTCGACCCGGGCCCACATCGCGTTGCGGACCATGATCTCGAACGCACGGGTCTGCTGGGACAACGACCGCGGCGGCGGTGGCGCCTCGTGGTGGGCGACGGCCGACGGGATGTGCTCGGGGTCGGAGAGCGCCTCCCACTCGTCCAGCAGCGAGGAGTCGGTCTGCCGGATCGTCTCCCCCAGCCACTCGACCAGGTCCTCGATCTCGGGGCTCTTGTGGGTCTCGGGGAGGGTGTGCCGGAAGGTGCGGTAGGCGTCGGTCAGGTAGCGCAGGACCAGGCCTTCGGAGCGGGCGAGCTGGTAGCGGCGTACGACGTCGGTGAAGGTCATCCCCTGCTCGTACATCTCGCGCAGGATCGACTTCGGGTCGAGGGCGTCCTCGGGCAGCCACGGGTGGGTTCCGCGGTAGACCTCGAAGAGCGCCTCGAGCCGCTCGGCCATCGGCTTGGGCCAGGTGATCTCCTCGATGAGGGCCATCCGCTCGTCGTACTCGACGCCGTCGGCCTTCATGTTCTCGATCGCCTTGCCGCGGGCCTCGTGCTGCTGGGCGAAGAGGATCTGGCGCGGGGGCTCGAGGACGGACTCGATCACCGAGACGATCTCGAGGGTGTGCTCGGGCGACTCCGGATCGAGCGTGTCCAGCGCGGCGAGGGCGAAGTGCGCCAGCGGCTGGTTGAGCGCGAAGTCGGCGGGAAGGTCCTCGGTGAGGACATAGCGACGCCCGTACGTGTCAGGCTCGGCGAGCCTGGTCAGGACCCCGCTGTGGACCAGGGAGCGGGTCAGCCGCAAGGCCCGGCGGGCGAGCTTGAGCTGGGTGCGCCGCTCCTCGTGGTTGTCCATGGTGATCCGGCGCATCACCTCGAAGGCGTCCTCGTCGCGCGCGACGACGTTGAGGATCATCGAGTTGTCGACCTTCATCTTGCTCTGCAGCGGCTCGGGCGCGCCGTCGACGAGCTTGGTGAACGTCGCCTCGGTCCACACGACCGTGCCCTCCGGCGGCTTCTTGAGCTGGGCCTTGGAGTTCTTCTTGCCGGCCTTGCGGCGCTCCTCGGACTTCGCCTTGGCCTTCTCGTTCTCGATGATGTGCTCGGGGGCCTGGACGACGACGTAGCCCTGGGTGTCGAAGCCCGCCCGCCCGGCTCTTCCTGCGATCTGGAGGAACTCCCTGGTCCGCAGGATGCGCTGGCGGCGGCCGTCGAACTTGGCCAGGCCGGTGAAGAGCACCGTGCGGATCGGGACGTTGATGCCGACGCCGAGGGTGTCGGTGCCGGCGATGACCTTGAGCAGCCCGGCCTGGGCGAGCTGCTCGACCAGTCTTCTGTATCTGGGCAGCATGCCGGCGTGGTGGACGCCGATGCCCTTGCGCAGCAGCTTGGAGAGGGTCTTGCCGAAGCCGGCGGCGAAGCGGACCGGCTCGAGCCGCTTGGCGATCTGGTCCTTCTCCTCGTTGGAGAGCTTCAGCCAGCCGGCGTTGAGCAGGGAGGTGCCGTGGGTGACGGCGTCCTTCTGGGTGAAGTGGACGACGTAGACGGGCGCCTGGCCGGTGGTGACGAGCTCCTCGAGGGTCTCCTGAAGCGGCGTGAGGCGCCAGTCGAAGGTGAGCGGAACGGGTCGTTCCGCTTGGTCGACGAGGACGGTCTCGCGGCCGTTTCGCCTGGTCATGTCCTTGGCCAGGGCGCTGGTGTCACCGAGGGTCGCGGAGAGCAGCAGGAACTGGGCCTGCGGGAGCTCGAGCAGCGGCACCTGCCACGCCCAACCACGGTCGGGCTCACCGTAGTAGTGGAACTCGTCCATGATCACGAGCCCGACGTCGGCGTGCTTTCCTTCTCGCAGCGCGAGGTTGGCGAGCACCTCGGCGGTGCAGCAGATGATCGGGGCATCGGCGTTGACGCTCGCGTCGCCGGTGAGCATCCCGACGTTCTCAGCTCCGAAGGTCTCCACGAGATCGAAGAACTTCTCGCTGACCAGCGCCTTGATCGGGGCGGTGTAGAAGGAGACCTTGTCCTCGGCCAGCGCCGCCGCGTGCGCGCCGGCCGCGACCAGCGACTTCCCCGAGCCCGTCGGCGTCGCCAGGATGACGTTGTCGCCGGCCAGGATGGACATGATCGCCTCGTCCTGGTGGGGGTAGAGGCTGCGGCCGCTCCCCTCGGCCCACGCAACGACCGCCTCATAGACGTCGTCGGGGCTCGCTCCGACCTTGGGGATCCAGTCGCCGGGTTTCGTCGAAACGGTCACAGGGCCCTCGGGTGTGCGGTCGCAAAGACCTCTCGGAGATTGTCCACGGTGACAAGAGTGTAGATCTGGGTGGTGGTCACCGACGCATGGCCCAGCAGCTCCTGCACGACACGTACGTCGGCACCGCCGTCCAGCAGGTGGGTGGCGAAGGAGTGGCGCAGGGTGTGGGGCGAGACGTCCTTGTGGATCCCGGCGCGCTCGGCAGCGCGGGTCAGGACGGTCCAGGCCGACTGGCGGGAGAGACGGCCACCGCGGGCGTTGAGGAAGAGCGCGCCGCCTGAACGGGCGGCTGCGAGATCGGGGCGAGCACGGGTCAGGTAGGCCTCGACCGCTTCGATGGCGTAGGAACCGACCGGGACGATCCGCTCCTTGCCGCCCTTGCCTCGCAGGAGTACGACGTGGTCGACCCGGTCGAGGTCGTCGACGTCGAGGCCGACCGCCTCGGAGATGCGGGCGCCGGTGCCGTAGAGCACCTCGAGGAGGGCTCGGTCGCGCAGTGCGAGCGGTGTCCCGGGTGCGCCCGCCGCCTCCAGGATCGCCTCCACGTCGGCCAGCGGCAGTGCCTTGGGGAGCCGCTTCTCCGCGCGCGGCGGCTTCACGTGGCCGGCCGGGTTGGCCTCGACCAGCCCGTCGGCCACCGCGAACTTGTGGAACCCGCGCACCGCGACGACCGTCCGCGCCGCCGAGGTCGCGCTGAGCGCCGGGTGCTCCTCGCTGCCTTCGCGCAGGTGTGCCAGGAACCCCGACACCGTCGCCTCTGAGACCCCGGCGAGGTCGTCGACGCGCTGCTGGGCCAGGAACTCGGCGTACCTCCTCAGGTCGCGCCGGTAGGACGACAGCGTGTTGGCCGCCAGCCCCCGCTCGACCGTGAGGTGGTCGAGGTAGGTGCGCATCGCGTGCTCGACCGCAGTAGCGGAGCTCGAGACGTTCGATGCGGCGGTCACGGGTCCATCCAACCAGGGGTGGTGGATCCGGTCGGGGAGGAATACCCGGTTAACCGGGTATTCCGGCACTTCTCGGGCATTGCAATGCCTGAGAAGTGCCGGAATTGCCTGTACGGCGTGACTCCTGTGACTCCTGTGGAGATCAGCCGAGCACGTCCGCGAGCGCGACGGAGTCGATCCCGACCGCTTCGCCGACGGGTCCGTAGGTGAGCTGGCCGGCGTGGGTGTTGAGGCCCTTGGCGAGCGCGGCGTCGTCACGGAGCGCCTGGACCCAGCCCTTGTTGGCCAGGGCGACGGCGTACGGCATGGTCGCGTTCGTGAGCGCGTAGGTGGAAGTGTTCGGGACCGCACCGGGCATGTTGGCCACGCAGTAGAAGGTCGAGTTGTGGACCTGGTAGGTCGGGTCCGCGTGGGTGGTGGCGTGGGAGTCCTCGAAGCAGCCGCCCTGGTCGATGGCGATGTCGACGAGCACCGAGCCCGGCTTCATCCGCGAGACCAGGTCGTTGGTAACCAGCTTCGGCGCCGCCGCGCCCGGGATCAGCACGGCGCCGATGACCAGGTCGGCCTGGAGCACCTGCTCCTCGAGCGCGAGCTTGTTCGACGCCAGCCCGTGGACCTGGTTGGAGTAGCGCCAGAACGACATCCGCAACTTCTCCAGGTCGGTGTCGAGCAGCGTGACGTCCGCGCCCATCCCCAGCGCGATGTTGGCGGCGTTCTGCCCGGAGACGCCGGCACCGATGATGACGACCTTGGCGTTGGCGACACCGCCGACACCACCCATCAGCGTGCCGCGGCCGCCCTGGGCCTTGAGCAGGTTGTAGGCGCCGACCTGGGGCGCCAGGCAGCCGGCGACCTCCGACATGGGGTAGAGCAGCGGCAGCGCCCGGTTGGGCAGCTCGACGGTCTCGTACGCGATCGCGGTGACCTTCTTGGCCAGCAGCTCCTGGGTCAGCGGCTTGTCGGCGGCCAGGTGGAGGTAGGTGAACAGGGTCAGGCCCTCGCGCAGGCGGTGGTACTCCTCCGCGACCGGCTCCTTGACCTTGAGCACCATGTCGGCGTTGCCCCAGGTCTCGTCGGCGTCACCGAGGATCTTGGCGCCGACCGCGGCGTAGTCGCTGTCCGGGATCGAGGAGCCGACGCCGGCACCGGCCTCGACGAAGACCTCGTGGCCGTTGGCCACGAGCTCGTGGACGCCCGAGGGGGTGATCGCCACCCGGTACTCGTGGTTCTTGACTTCCTTGGGTACGCCGATTCTCATTGTGCTTCTTCCCCTGAATGTGGTGGTCCGTGGGTCTACGGGTCAGCCGGATGTGCGCCGCCTGACGCGGCATGTCTAACCCGGTGTGGCGCAAGTCACCAAAATCACGTCGATCGGTCCTGACCAGACCCCCTGATCAGACTCTGCCACGAGACTTGAGAGCCGCGTACGCAAGCACGGCCTGGACGACCGGTGAGTCGGTCGCCCGGCCGCTCAGCACGGCCTCCAGGAGCTCTTCGAAGGGCACCCAGTGGACGCTCATCTCGGCCTCCTCGTGCTCGAGCTCGAAGCCGTCGCGGTCACTGGCGGTGAGGCCGCGGGCGAGGAAGAAGTGGTGGATCTCCTCGGTGAGCCCGGGTGAGGCGTACGTCGAGAGCAGCGGCGTCCACTCGGCGGCCTCATGGGCCACCTCCTCGCGCAGCTCGCGCACGGCGACTTCTAGGGGGTCCTCGCCGGGATAGTCGATCAGGCCCGCCGGCAGCTCGACGAAGCGCCGCTTCGCGGGATGGCGGTACTGGGTGATGACCAGGGCCCGCTCCTCCTCGTCGAGCGCCAGCACGACCGCGGCGCCTGGGTGCTCGACCACCAGGCGACGGAAGGGCTCCTCGTCCTCGTGGCCGGGGCGGTTGATCCGGTCGGCGCGCAGCGCGACCACCCAGCCGTCACGGTGGAGGTCCTCGCTCGAGGCGACCGGCCAGCTCTCCGGGACGTCCCACTCGGTGAGCGGTCCCGGGTCCAGCGGCACGGGCGAGTCGGAAATTCGTGCGTCCGATGTCATGGCCCGAGGCTACCCTCGGCTCATGTCTGCGACCTCCCCCGCCGCCCCTGCCTCACTCACCCAGGAGGAGGCGGCCGCGCGGGCCGCCACGGTCTCCGTCGAGCGCTACGACATCTCGCTCGACATGACCGGCCTGCTGGAGGGCGAGACGCTCTCCAGCGTCTCCACGATCACCTTCTCCGCCACCCCGGGCTCGAGCACGTTCGTCGACTGCGTGGCCGAGGTCAGCGCGGCCGCGCTCAACGGCACGGAGCTCGACCTCGCCACGATCAGCGCCGGCCGGATCCCGCTCGAGGGCCTCGCCGAGACCAACACCCTGGTCGTGACCGCCTCCCAGTCCGACACGGCCTCCTCCGAGGGCGTGCTGCGCACGGTCGACCCCTCGGACGGCAACGTCTACGTGTGGACCTCCTTCGAGCCCGACGACGCTCGCCGGCTGTGGGCCTGCTTCGACCAGCCCGACCTCAAGGCCGTGCACGGGTTCACCGTGACCGCTCCCGAGCAGTGGACGGTGCTCTCCAACTCCGCGCCCGCGAGCGTCTCTGAGGAGGCAGCCGGCGCGCGGACGTGGGTCTTCGAGGACACTCCCCCGCTCTCGACGTACGTCGTAGTCGTCAACGCCGGGCCGTTCGTCGAGGTACGCGAGGAGCGCGGCGGCTACGACCTGGGGCTCTACGCCCGTCAGTCGCTGCGCAGCCAGCTCGAGCGGGACCGGGAGGAGATCCTGCAGGTCACCGAGCACGGGCTGGCCTGGTTCGGCACCAAGTTCGGGATGCCGTTCCCGCAGCGTCGCTACGACCAGATCTTCGTGCCCGACATGGGCGGCGCGATGGAGAACTGGGGCGCGGTCACCCACAGCGACGTGTTCCTCTTCCGTACGGCGCCGACCCAGGCCGACCGGACCGAACGCACCAACGTGGTCCTCCACGAGATGGCGCACATGTGGTTCGGCGACCTGGTCACGATGCGCTGGTGGGACGACCTGTGGCTCAACGAGGCCTTCGCCTCGTGGGCGGCCGTGTGGGCCTCGGCCGCGCTCCCCGACTACGCCGACGTGTGGGCCTCGATCGCGTTGACCGAGAAGAAGGCGGGCTACGACATCGACGCGACGCCGGCCACCCACCCGATCCGCGGGGTGGTGCCCAGCGTCGACGTCGCGATGGCCAACTTCGACGCGATCACCTACATGAAGGGCCAGGCCGTGCTGCAGCAGCTGCACGCCTACATCGGCGAGGAGGCCTACCTCGCCGGACTGCAGTCCTATTTCGCCGAGCACGCCTACGGCAACACCGTCCTCGACGACCTGATGGGCGCCTTCGGCGCGGCCGCGGGCAAGGACCTCTCCGCCTGGACCACCGCGTGGCTCGATCATGCCGGCACCGACGTGGTCACCCTCGCCGACGGCAAGGTGTCGGTCACCAGCCCGGACGGGACCGTACGTCCCCACCGGCTCGACATCGCCTCCTACGACGACTCCGGCGCCCTGCTCGCCACCACTCCGGTCACCGTGGCGGGCGAGCCCGTGGCGGTCTCGCTCCCCGGTGCCGCCGCGCACCTGGTCAACGCAACCGACGTGACCTTCGCGGCGGTGCGCTCGGACGAGGCCAGCGAAGCTTGGCTCGGCCAGAACGCCGGCCTGGTGCCCGATGCGGTGGCGCGGGCGGTCGCGGTCAACAGCGCCTGGACCGCCCTGTTCCGCGGCGAGATCGCCGGCCCCGAGGTCGTCTCGCGCGTCCTCTCGGTCCTCGAGAACGAGCGCAACCCGCAGGTCACCGGCGAGTTCCTGAGCATGGCCGTCACCGCTGCCGAGCTGTGGACGGCGCCCGAGCGGGTCGCCGAGCAGCGCGCGCTGGTCGCCGGAGCGGCCGCCGCGCTCGCCGAGGACCCGGCCAACCGCGACACCGCTCTGCGCGTCGTCGCCGCGCACGCCTCCACGCCCGAGCAGCTCGCGCTGGCCGAGGCAGGGGCCGCCGAGGACGTACAGGTGGCCTGGAGGCTGCTCGGCCGGCGCGCCGAGACGGGCGACTACGACGCCGAGGCGGTCGCCACTCTGGAGGCACGCGACCCGGACCCCGAGTCGTGGGTCAGTGCCCTGGGCGTACGCACCGCGCAGCCGCTCGCGGAGGCCAAGGAGGAGGCCTGGCAGGTGTCCATGATCGAGCGCCGGCTGCCGCGCACCGACGGCGGCTACGCGTTGAGCTCGGCGTTCTGGCGGCCCGGCCAGGAGGAGATCCTGGCTCCGTACGCCCACCGCTATCTCGACGCCGTCGCCGCCATCAGGGGTGGCGGGCTGCTCGCCTACGGGCTCCAGCTCCGCTTCTACCCGGTGCAGGCCGGCGAGGACGTTGCCGCTGCCGCACGCGCTGCCTGCGACGGCGACACGCTG
This sequence comes from Nocardioides sp. YIM B13467, assembly GCF_042788075.1. Lineage (NCBI taxonomy): Bacteria > Bacillati > Actinomycetota > Actinomycetes > Propionibacteriales > Nocardioidaceae > Nocardioides > Nocardioides sp. YIM B13467. Next base: position 1,512,552 of record NZ_JBHZPJ010000046.1, on the reverse strand, counting down.
GTGCCCTTCGTCCGGCAGACGATCATCCGGATGGCCGACGTGCACTCGCGGCAGGTCGCGGCTCGCGCGTTGTGAGCGGAGCCCGGAATCCGGGCCGCCAGAAGGTATGGCCCGTGAGGTCGGCGGGTACCCCTCGTGTCGTACGCAATCGAGAGGAGACACGACATGAGCACCATCGAGAAGAGCGTCCAGGTCGCAGTCCCGGTCAGCACCGCGTACGACCAGTGGACCCAGTTCGAGACCTTCCCCCAGTTCATGGAAGGCGTCGAGTCGGTCCAGCAGCTCGACGACAAGCACCTGCACTGGAAGGCCGAGATCGGCGGGGTGACCCGTGAGTGGGACGCCGAGATCGTCGACCAGGTTCCCGACGACCGCATCACCTGGCGCGCCGTCGAGGGCACCAAGAACCAGGGCACCGTGTCCTTCACCCAGGACCAGATGACCAACACGACCCAGGTGACGCTGCGACTGGAGTACGAGCCCGAGGGCGCGGTCGAGAAGACCGGCGACTTCCTCAACATCGTCGACAGGCGGGCCAAGGGCGACCTCGAGCGCTTCAAGGACTTCGTCGAGCACCGCGGCACCGAGACCGGTGCCTGGCGCGGCGNCGATGAGCTGCTTGCCGTCCGCCAGCGGGTCGGTGCCGCCGGTGTGCTGGCGCACCAGGAGCAGGTAGACGTTGGGGTGCTCGGCGATGGTCTCGACGTACGCCGCGACCCCGGCCTCGACCCGCTGGCGGGTCGGCGCGGGGGCGAGCACCGCGTCGACGACCGCGTCGAGGATCTGCCGCGCCGCCCACATCCCCACCGCGGCGTGCAGCTCGGCCTTGTCGGCGAAGTAGCGGTAGAGCACCGGCTTGCTGACCCCGGCCTCTGCGGCGATGTCGGCGATCGAGACCTCGGTCCCGGCCGAGTCGACGGCGCGTACGGCTGCAGACACCAGCTCCGCCCGTCTGGTCTCGCGGTGGGCGTCCCAGCGCGAGGAGCGGCCGTCGTCCTTGACCTTCCGTGTCATGTCCTGCACTCTAGCAACTACCCGTAACTCCGGGTAACACCTAGTTCCATCGCTCAGTCAGACCGCTCAGTCAGGGAGAAGAATGACCATCGCCGACCCGACCTCCGACCGGCTCCTGCGCTCCACCGCCCGCCAGTCCTACGACCCCGAGGTCGACCTCGACTGGGACGCCGCGCCCGTCGAGGGACTGTGGTGGATGCAGCCCGAGCGCGTCTCCCTCTACGGCACCCCGACCTGGGACCGGCTCAGCCAGGAGCAGCAGATCGAGCTCTCGCGGCACGAGGTGGCCAGCATCATGAGCGTCGGGCTGTGGTTCGAGGTGCTGCTGATGCAGCTGCTGCTTCGCGAGGTCTACGGCGCGGACCCGCGCACGGCGCGGACCCAGTACGCGCTGACCGAGATCGGGGACGAGACCCGCCACTCGGTGATGTTCGGCCGGGCGATCGCGGCGATGGGCGCACCGGCGTACGGCCCCCGGCCCGCCGTCCTGCGCATCGGGAAGTTCGCTCCGCTGCTGCACGGACCCAGCGTCTTCTCCGCGACCCTTGTCGGCGAGGAGCCGCTCGACCGGTGGCAGCGCGAGCTGATGAAGGACGAGCGCTGCCAGCCGCTGACCCGGATGGCCTCCCGCATCCACGTCACCGAGGAGGCCCGCCACGTCACCTTCGCCCGCGAGGAGCTGGCCGCGGCGATGTCGCAGAAGATGGGGCGTACGCAGCTCCGGATGCACCAGAACCTCACCGCCCGCTCGGCCTACGTGATGGCGCGCTCGCTGGTCCACCCGGACTGCTACGCGGCCGTCGGCCTCGACCCGATGGCCGCCCGCCGCGAGGCGCTCGGCAACGAGCACTACCGCGCGACGCTGGCGTGGATGGGCGAGAAGATGATGCCGTACCTCACCGAGCACGGGATGGTCTCGGACAAGGACCGCAAGCTGTGGCGGGCGTCCTTCCTGGTGCCGCGCGACTGAGGCGGCGCGTCAGAGCACGGCGAGGCGGTCGACCAGCAGCTCGATCCTGCGCTCGGCGTCCTCCGGCAGGAGACGCCCCGACCGGGTCAGGGTCGCCACTCCGTGCAGGGACGCCCAGAACACCTCGGTGAACAGCTCCGGCTCGACGCCGTCGCCGGCGACCTCGCCCAATGTCTCCATCAGCGCCGCGAAGGCGTCCTTCAGCTGCTCGGGGGTGTCCTCCTGCGCGTACGCCAGGCCCCCGTCGAGCTGGAAGAGGGCGTCGTAGACCGCCGGGTTGCGCTCGGCGAAGTCGAGATAGGCGCGGGCGAGGGCGGCCACCCGATCGAGCGGGGTGCTCGCGGCCGCCGTCGCCGAGCGCATCGCCACAGCCATCTCGGCGGCGCCCTCGAGGGCGACCGCGCCGATGATCTCGCGCTTGCCGCGGAAGTGGCTGTAGAGGACCGGCTGGCTGTATTCGATGCGCTCGGCGAGTCGGCGTGTGGTCACCGCGTCCCAGCCCTGCTGCTCGGCGAGCTCACGGGCCGTCGCCACGATGAGGCGCTCGCGATCAGCTCGCTCGCGCTGCTTGCGCTCCTGTACCGACATGGCTTGATCCTAGCAGCGCTAGACATTCGAGCTGCGGCACCGCCAGCGCCGACTCATCGGTCAGCGGAAGGCGGACTCCCCCGTCAGCGCCTGGCCGATGATGAGCTGGTGGACCTCGCTCGTGCCCTCGTACGTCAGGACCGACTCGAGGTTGTTGGCATGGCGCAGGATCGGGTACTCGAGGGTGACTCCGGCGGCGGCGAGGATGGTGCGGCACTCGCGGGCGATGGCGATGGCCTCGCGGACGTTGTTGAGCTTGCCGAGGGAGATCTGCTCGGAGCGGAGGGTGCCCTCGTCCTTCAGACGGCCCAGGTGGAGTGCGAGGAGCATCGCCTTGCCGAGCTCGAGAGTCATGTCGGCGAGCTTGGTCTGGGTGATCTGGAAACCGGCCAGCGGCTTGTCGTAGATCTCGCGGGAGGCGGCGTACGCGATGGCGGACTCGAGGCAGTCGCGGGCCGCGCCGACGGCGCCGAAGACGATGCCGAAGCGGGCCTCGTTCAGACACGAAAGCGGACCCTTCAGGCCCCTGACGTCGGGGAACGCGGCAGATTCCGGAAGGCGTACGTCGTCGAGGACGATCTCGCCGGTGACCGAGGCACGCAGGGACAGCTTCTGCTTGATCACCGGAGCGGAGAAGCCGGGGGTGTCGGTGGGGACCACGAAGCCGCGGATGCCCTTGCCGTCGGGGGACTCGTCGGTCTGGGCCCACACGACCGCGACGTCGGCGACCGGGGCGTTGGTGATCCACATCTTGGTGCCGTTCAGGATCCAGTCGCCCGAGGCGTCGCGGCGCGCCCGCGTCCGCATCCCGGCCGGATTGGAGCCGAAGTCGGGCTCGGTGAGCCCGAAGCAGCCGATCGCCTCGCCGGCCGCCATCCGCGGCAGCCACTCCTGCTTCTGCTCCTCGCTCCCCCACTTCCAGATCGCGAACATCGCCAGCGAACCCTGCACGGAGACCAGCGAGCGGATCCCGGAGTCGGCCGCCTCGAGCTCCAGGCAGGCCAGGCCGTACGCCGTGGCGCTGGTGCCCGCGCAGCCGTAGCCCTCCAGGTGCATGCCGAGGACGCCCAGCTTGCCGAGCTCGGGCGCGAGCTCGCGGACCGGGACCTCGCCGGCCTCGAACCAGTCGGCGAGGTGCGGCTTGATCTCCTTCTCCGCGAAGGATCTCACCGTGTCGCGGATCGCTCGGTCCTCATCGCCGATGAGGGCCTCGGTGCCGAAGAGCTCGAGCGGGGTCTGGGGCATGGGGTCTCCTTGGGGTCGAGAGAGGGCGCGCTGCCGATTGTGTCACCCGTCACTGGAAGTCGTTCGAACCGTTCGCCACCGCGCTCCGTAGTAGGGGTGAAGGCCGGCATCGGGTCAGCCTCCAGGCGAGAGGAAACGGCGTGCGGACACGTACGAAGGCAGCAGTCGGAATCGGTGTGGCAGTGGTCGTGGTCGGAGGCGCCGCGGTGATCTTCGGACCCGGTTGGTACGCGGACCGGGCCGAGTCCGCAGCCGAAGACAAGCCGAGCCTCAGCGCGTCTGCCGCGCCCGCGGACGGCGCCGACAGCAGCGGGACCTGGACCGTCTCGGACGGCTCTTACGCCGGCTACCGCCTCGACGAGGTGCTCCGGGGCGAGGACGTCACCGTCACCGGCCGCACCGAGGACGTGACCGGCGAGGTCACCATCGCCGATGACGAGGTCACCGAGGCGAGCATCGAGGTGAAGGTGGCCACGATCGCCACCGACTCCGGCAACCGCGACGGCTATTTCCGCGAGAACGCGATCGAGGCCGATCAGTTCCCCACCGCCACCTTCGAGCTGACCGAGCCCGCCGCCCTCGAGGAGGGCGCGACCGAGGTCGCGCTGGTCGGTGACCTCACCGTGCACGGCGAGACGAAGTCGGTGACCGTGGACGCCGAGGTCGGCGGCGACGGCACCAACGCGCTCCAGGTCGTCGGCAGCGTGCCGATCACCTTCGCGGACTTCGGTGTCGAGGCGCCGAACCTGGGCTTCGTGAGCGTCGAGGACACCGGCAGCGTGGAGTTCTCGCTCGACCTGGCCAAGGGCTGATCCGGGACTCTGGGATCCTTGGGGCATGCGGGAGGTGACATGGGTGCGGAGGACGAGCTGCTCGTAGCGGTGCACGACGCCCATTCGGAGGCGCTCTACCGCTACGTCGTACGCCGCACCGGTGACGCCGAGGAGGCGCGGGACGTGGTGCAGGAGACGCTGCTGCGCGCCTGGCGTCATCCGGAGGTGCTGCAGCGGCCCGACGAGGGCGTACGCGCCTGGCTGTTCACCACCGCCCGCAACCTCGTCATCGACGACCTGCGCAGCGCACGCCGGAAACGGGAGTACGCCGCGGAGTCGCCGCCCGAGGCGACGCGGGCGGACGAGACCCAGGCGGTGCTCGACTCCTGGGTCGTCGCCGATGCGCTGCTCGCCCTCTCCGCCGACCACCGTGCGGTGGTGGTGGGCGCCTACTACGGCAGCCGGTCGGTCGCCGAGCTCGCCCACGAGCTCGACATCCCGCCCGGCACGGTCAAGTCCCGGATGCACTACGGTCTGCGAGCCCTGCGTCTCGCCCTGCAAGAGAAGGGGGTCACGTCATGAACGATGACCTGGACGCCTCCGCACATGAGAGGTACGCCGACTGGGACGCGTCCTACGTGCTCGGCGCGCTGAGCCCGAGCGAGCGTAGGGCCTACGAGCGGCACCTGACCAGCTGCAGCGTGTGCCACGACGCCGTCGCCGAGCTCGCCGGGATGCCCGGGCTGCTCGGCGCGCTCTCGCGCGAGGAGGCCGAGGAGCTGCTCGAGGAGCCTGCCGCGGGCGTGACTCCGCCGCTGGCGGAGCTGGCCGGGGCCGTACGCAGGTCGCGGCTGCGCCGCCGGGCGTTCGCGGTCGCGGCCGCCGTCGTCCTCCTCGCCGGCGGCACGGCGATCGGCGGTCTGGTGCTCGGTCGTGACGGCACCCAGCAGCCGATCGCGGCCCCGTCGACCTCCGCCACGCCATCGGGTTCTGCGGGCGCGAACGTACGCACCGTCGACCTGCGGCCGGTGGGCAGCGTCGACATGTGGGCCCAGCTCGTCGTCACCCCGACCTCCTGGGGCACCAAGCTCAAGTGGAGCTGCCACTACCCGCCCGAGCCCGGCAAGAGCCCGCCGGGGCCGTCCGACTATCCGGGTGAGCCGGTGACGTACGACCTGGTGCTGGTCGGCCGCGACGGCGCGCGCACCGTCGCCGGGTCGTGGACCTGGTCGGGTGGAGAGACGCTCGGGCTGGACGCCTCCTCCGCGGTGCCGATCGCCGACGTCGAGCGGGTCGAGATCACCCTCGTCGGCGAGGACACCGCGGTCGCGGCAGCCTCGCTGACCTGAGGCTCTGAAAAGCCCCTAGAGTCCGAGCTCGGAGACCGTCTTCTCCCGCATCTCGACCTTGCGGACCTTGCCGGTCACGGTCATCGGGAACTCCTCGACGACCAGGACGTAGCGCGGGATCTTGTAGTGGGCGAGCTTGCCGGTGGCGTACGCCTTCAGGGTCTCGGCCGTCATCCGCTCGGCGCCGGGGCGCAGGCGGACCCAGGCGCAGAGCTCCTCGCCGTAGGTCTCGTCGGGGACGCCGATGACCTGGACGTCCTCGATGTCGGGGTGGGTGTAGAGGAACTCCTCGATCTCGCGGGGGTAGATGTTCTCGCCGCCACGGATGACCATGTCCTTGATCCGGCCGACGATGTTGCAGTAGCCGTCGGGGTTCATCACGGCGAGGTCGCCGGTGTGCATCCAGCCCTCCTCGTCGATCGCCGCCCGGGTCTTCTCCTCGTCAGCCCAGTAGCCGAGCATCACCGAGTAGCCGCGGGTCTGGAGCTCACCCGCCTCGCCCCGGGGCAGCACCGCGCCGGAGGTCGGGTCGACGACGCGTACCTCGACGTGCGGATGCACCCGGCCGACGGTGGCGGTGCGGTGCTCGAGGTCGTCGTCCATCCGGGTCTGGGTCGAGACCGGCGAGGTCTCGGTCATGCCGTAGGCGATCGAGACCTCGCTCATGTGCATCTCGTTGACGCACCGCTTCATCACCTCGACCGGGCACGGGCTGCCTGCCATGATCCCGGTGCGCAGCGTGCTGAGGTCGAAGGTGGCGAAGTCGGGATGGCTCTGCATCGCGATGAACATGGTCGGTACGCCGTAGACGGCCGTGCAGCGCTCGTCCTGGACGGCTTTCAGGGTGGTCGCCGGGTCGAACGCGGGGCCCGGGATCACCATCGTGGCTCCGTGGGTGATGCAGCCCAGGTTGCCCATCACCATCCCGAAGCAGTGGTAGAAGGGCACCGGGATCGCCAGCCGGTCGTTCTCGGTGAACCCGATCGTCTCGGTGGTGAAGTAGCCGTTGTTGAGGATGTTGCGGTGGCTCAGCGTCGCGCCCTTGGGATAGCCGGTGGTGCCCGAGGTGTACTGGATGTTGATCGGGTCCTCGGGGCTCAGCTCATAGGTGACGTGGTCGGCCAGCCGCTCGCCGGCGCCGGCTTCGAGGAGCGCGGTCCACTCCGGGTCGCCGATGAAGACGGTCTGCTCGAGGTCGGGGCAGTCGCCGCGGACGTCGGCCACCATCGAGCGGTAGTCGGAGGTCTTGAACGCGGGCGCGGAGACGAGCAGCCTGATGCCGGACTGGGTCAGGGCGTACGCCAGCTCGTGGGTGCGGTAGGCGGGGTTGATGTTGACCAGGATCGCGCCGATCTTCGCGGTCGCCACCTGGGTCAGCGTCCACTCCGCGCAGTTCGGTGCCCAGATGCCGACCCGATCGCCCTTCCCGATCCCGGCCTTGCGCAGCCCGACGGCCAGCGCGTCGACGTCGCGGCTCATCTCGGCGTACGTCCAGCGTCTACCGGACGCCACCTCGACCAGCGCCTCCCGGCCATCGAATCTGGCGACGGTGCGGTCGAAGCTCGCGCCGATGGTCTCCTCCAGCAGCGGGGTGGTCGTCTCTCCGGCAGCGTAGGAATCCGTCATGAGACCAGTGTGACCTGAGTCACGGTTGGGTTCCAAGGGTCTGCTGAGGGTGTCAGTCGCTGGTGATGAGCTCCGCGGCGCGCTCGCCGATCAGGATCGCGGGCGCGTTGGTGTGGCCGCGCACGATCCTGGGCATGACCGAGGCGTCGGCGACGCGGAGGCCCTCGACGCCGCGTACGCGAAGCCGGGGGTCGACCACGCTGGCCTCGTCCGTGCCCATCCGGCAGGTTCCGGTCGGGTGGTAGAGGGTGTGGGCGTGACGTGCCAGGAGCGCGTCGGCGACCTCCTCCGCGGACGAGTTCACCGGGACGTCGGGGCGCAGGAACTTGCCGAGGAACGGCTTGAGCGCGGGCTGCGAGGCGATCTCCAGCGTCACCCGGACACCTTCGACGATGGCAGCGCGGTCCCTGCCCTCGGGGTCGGAGAGGTAGCGGGGGTCGATGATCGGCTTGGCGGCCGGGTCCTTGGAGGCGAGCGTGACGCTGCCGCGGCTGGCCGGGTCGACGAGGATCGGACCGGCGACGACCGCCTCACCCACGAACGGGATCAGACCCTCGTCGAAGAAACCGACCGGGGCGAAGATCATCTCGATGTCGGGCGCCTCCAGGTCGGGGCGCGAGCGGATGAAGCCGTACGCCTCGCCGACGTTGGAGGTGAGCATCCCGCGCCTGCGCAGCAGGTAGTTGAGCAGGTGACGTGCCGACTCCGCGGTCGCGAGCGAGCCCTGCTCGACCTCCCAGCCGATGCCGGCGACGAGGTGGTCGGTGAGGTTCTCCCCCACCTCCTTCGCATCACGTACGACATCGACACCGAGGCCCTTCAGCTGGGCCGCCGGACCGATCCCGGAGAGCATCAGCAGCTGTGGGGTGTTGATCGCGCCGCCGGAGAGGATCACCTCGCGCCGGGCGGTGANCCGTTGGTGCGGCTCCGCAACGTCACCAAGACCTACCCGGCAGCGAAGGGTCGCAACGAGGTCCACGCCGTGGTCGACGTCGACCTCGACATCACCGCCGGTGACGTACAGGCGATCGTCGGCTACTCCGGGGCCGGCAAGTCCACCCTCGTCCGGCTGCTCAACGGCCTCGAGCCGGCCACCTCGGGCTCCATCCAGGTCGGTGGCACCGAGCTGGTCGGCCTGCACGAGCGGCAGCTGCGGCCGATCCGCCTCGGCATCGGGATGATCTTCCAGCAGTTCAACCTCTTCGAGTCGCGTACGGTCTGGGGAAACCTGGCCTACCCGCTGCAGATCGCCGGCGTCGCCAAGGCCGAGCAGCAGCGCCGGATCTCCGAGCTGCTCCACTTCGTCGGGCTCCCCGACAAGGCCCACACCTACCCGCGCAACCTCTCGGGCGGACAGAAGCAGCGCGTGGGCATCGCCCGCGCGCTCACCACCAACCCCTCCCTGCTGCTCGCCGACGAGGCCACCAGCGCGCTCGACCCGGAGACCACCCATGAGGTGCTGCGACTCCTGAAGAAGGTCAACGAGGAGTTCGGCACCACGATCGTGGCGATCACCCACGAGATGGAGGTCGTCCGCGAGCTCGCCGACCACGTCGCGGTCATGGAGAACGGCCGGATCGTCGAGTCCGGTGCCGTCTATGACGTCTTCTCGGCGCCTCGGCAGCCGGTGACTCGTCGCTTCGTCGGCACCGTCGTCGACGACGAGCCGTCCACCGAGGCGCTCGCGGCTCTGCGGTCCCGTCATCCCGGCCGGTTCGTGAAGCTCGAGCTGCGCGAAGGCGGACCCCGCCAGACAGACATCTTCGCGGTCCTGCTCGAACGCGGGATCGCCTTCGAGCTCGTCTTCGGCGGGATCGAGGAGATCCAGGGCGCCACCTTCGGCAACCTGACGCTCGCCCTCGACGGTCCTGCGACCTCGGTCGACGAGGCCGTACGCGAGCTGGCCGCCCTCGTCCCCGCGAAGGAGCTGTGATGCTGACCGCTCTCCCCACCGACACCCGCCTCGGCGAGCTGTGGCCGGACATCTGGCAGGCCACCGGCGAGACGCTGCTCATGGTCGCGCTGACGATGCTGATCGGCGGCACCCTGGGTCTGCTGCTCGCGCTCGGCCTCTACCTGACCCGCAAGGGTGGGCTGTACGAGAATGCCGTCGTCTCGGTCGTCCTCAACGTGCTGGTCAACTTCTTCCGGCCGATCCCGTTCATCATCTTCATCGCCGCCGTCCAACCGGCGGCGCGGCTGGTCGTCGGCACCGGTATCGGCATGCCGGCGGTGGTGTTCTCGCTGATCCTCGCCGCGATGTTCGGCATCGCCCGGATCATCGAGCAGAACCTCGTGACCGTCCCGCCGGGAGTGATCGAGGCCGCCCGGGCGATGGGGGCGAGCCGTGCCCGGATCGCCGCCACCGTCGTCCTCCCCGAGGCGCTGGCGCCGATCATCCTCGGCTACACCTTCGCCTTCGTGGCGGTCGTCGACATGTCGGCGGTCGCCGGCCTGATCGCCGGTGGCGGTCTGGGCAGCTTCGCCCAGACCTTCGGCTACCGGCAGTACGACCCGACCGTCACCTGGGTCTGCGTGCTCATCCTGGTCGCGCTCGTGCAGGTCATCCAGCTGCTCGGCAACACGCTCTCGGCGCGGATCCTGCGCCGCTGAGGCTCGGCCACGACCCTCAGGCGCGAGCCAGGATCTCGCCGTGGAGGACGGAGAACCAACCGTCCTCCGCCTCAGCCCACGACCGCCACCCGTCCGCGACCCGGGCGAGGTCGGCGGTCGTGGCGTCTCCGGAGTCGACGAGCTGGCGAGCGACCGCCGAGTCGGTGAACCGGTCGGCCCACATCCCGCCCCACCAGGCCCGGTCCTCGGGGGTGGAGAAGCACCAGGTGCTCGAGGTGGCCTCGATGTCGTCGAACCCGGCCGCGCGTGCCCAGGAGACGAGCCGCCGGCCCGCGTCGGGCTCACCGCCGTTGGCCCGGGCAGCTCGCCGGTAGAGGCGCAGCCACTCGGTCAGCTCGGCCGACTCCGGCCACCAGACGAAGGCCGCGTAGTCGCTGTCCCGTGCCGCGACGATCCCTCCGGGCTTCGTCACCCGTCGCATCTCCCGCAGCGCCTGCACCGGGTCCTTCACGTGCTGCAGCACCTGATGGGCGTGAACCACGTCGTAGGTATCGTCCTCGATGCTCAGCGCGTGCACGTCCTCGACCCGGAAGTCGACGTTCGTGACTCCCCCGGCCTCGGCGGACTGCCGGGAGAGCTCGAGCTCGGGCTCCCCGATCTCGGTGGCGGTCACGTGAGCGACCCGGCCGGCAAGATCGAGCGTGATCGTCCCCGGCCCGGCACCCACGTCGAGCAGCCACTGCTCAGGGCTCAGCTGGGGCAGCAGGTACGCAGCGGAGTTCTCCGCCGTACGCCACCTGTGCGAGCGCAGGACCGACTCGTGATGGCCATGGGTGTAGGTCGACATACATCGACTCTACGCGTGGAATCCCGATAAATGAGACGGCAATATCATCATACGGACACACGCGGGAGCGTCGAGTCGGCGCAGCCGAGCCGCCGCCGGGCCCAGAGCATCCCGCCCAGGAGCCCGCCGAGGAGCAGCGTGTTGAGCACGATCACCACGCCGGTCTCGAACGGCGCCGCGCCACCACCCGGCCGCGCATCCTCGGGCGGGACCTCGTGACGGTCGAACACGACCTGCCCCTGGTCGGAGGCCCGGGGCTCGTCGGCCTTCGCCGCGCTCAGCGCCGCCGAGGCGAGCACGACGGCAACCATCCCGGCGAGCAGAATCCGCAAGATGCGACTCATCATGCTCCCGAGCGTGCGCGCCGGGGCCGTCAGGAACCCGACGCACACCGTCCCTACCGGCAACAACCCGGTGAACAATAAGAAGGCGTCGATCAGGTCGAGATCAGCCGGTTGAACACTCGGTTGGCCCAGCTCGGGGTGACTCCGGAGAGGCCGAGCAGGACGCGCGCCTTGGTGCCGACGCCGCGATGGACGCCACCGAGGAGGCCGTGGCCGCTGGTCGCGGCGGCGTAGACCGACTCAGCGACGTCGTCGGGCGTGAGCGAGACCTTGAGCCGCCGCAGCGCCGGGAAGTCGTGGCCCCACACCATGGAGGTGTCGGCGAACAGCGGCCACAGGGCCGTCACCGTGATCCCGTCGCCGGACCACTCCAGGTCGAGAGCCTCGGAGAGGCCGCGTACGGCGAACTTGGTGGCGGAGTAGATCGCCATGCCGGGCTGGCCGTAGATGGCCGAGGCGGAGGCGAGGTTGACGACGTGGGAGCCGGGCCGCAGGAACGGGCGCGCGAGGTGGCAGCCGTTGACCAGGCCCTTGACGTTGACGTCGATGATCGCCTGTTGCCGGTCCAGCGGCAGGTCGGCGAACTTGCCGATCTGGATGATGCCGGCGTTGTTGACGAGTACGTCGAGGCTGCCGCCGCTCACAGCGACGAAGCCGTCCAGGGCGGTCTGCCAGGACACGGCGTCACGTACGTCCAGGGTTCCGGTGACCAGTTCCCCGGCGAGCGGCTCGACCTCGGTCGCCAGCGATGCCAGGCCGTCGAGGTCGATGTCGTAGGCGCCGACCAGCCACCCCTCACGGGCGAAACGGAGCGCGGTCGCCCGGCCGATGCCGGCGGCCGCGCCGGTGACCAGTACGGATCTCGGCACGCCGCGGTCAGGCCCTGGCGAAGTCGTTGCTGGTGTCGAAGAACCAGACCGTCGAGTCGGTGCACACGATCCGGTCGAGCTTGCCGACCGCGACCTGTGAACGCGGCGTCTTGCCCGAGGCCAGCACCACGTCGTAGGCGTCGCTGGTCCGCAGCACCGACCACGGCTCGGACTCGGTGCCCTCTCCGGTGCTGATGATGCTGTCGAGCGCTGACTGGGCCAGGATCGACTCGCGTTGGGCCTGCTCGAGGTTGCCGAGGCCGCGCTGGGCGTCGGCGAGGGCAGCATGGGCCGACGGGCTGAAGATCGCGCCGGGCATCAGCCCGTGGACGGCGGCGATCGCGCCGGCGTAGTCGCCGACCGACATCATCGGGGCGATCATCTCGGTGATCTCGAGATCGGGCCGGAAGTTCGGGGCTTCCAGGATCGCCTCACGTAGGGCTCTCAGCGACTCCGGGCCCGGATCGCGAAGATAGACGTCAAGCAGCTCAGCGTACGTAGCCAACAGGGGTCCCCCTTGAATAACGGTCGCCGTGCACGGTAGCCAATGGTGCGGCCACGTGGGGCGGATGACAACGATTATGCGCCCTTTTGTGACTCGGAAGTTGCGCGGCCCACAGGTTTCTACCGCCAGCCCAGATCAGGGGCGACGTGGGTCAGGATGCTCTCCAGGGCATGCGCGTTGTAGTCGACGCCGAGCTGGTTCGGCACCGTGAGCAGCAGCGTGTCCGCGGCCTGGATCGCCTCGTCCTCGGCGAGCTCCCTGACCAGGACGTCGGGCTCCGCGGCGTACGAACGCCCGAAGATCGCGCGGGTCTGGTCGTCGATGTTGCCGATCTGGTCCTTGGTCTGCCGGTCCAGGCCGAAGTAGCGGCGGTCCTCGTCGTTGACGAGGGCGAAGATGGAGCGCGAGACCGAGACGCGCGGCTCACGCTCGTGGTCGGCCTCCTTCCAGGCTTCGCGGTAGGCCTCGATCTGCTCGCGCTGCTGGATGTGGAACGGCTTGCCGTTCTCGTCGTTCTTGAGGGTCGAGCTCTGCAGGTTCATCCCGAGCCCCGCGGCCCAGCGCGCGGTCGCCAGCGAGCTCGAACCCCACCAGATCCGGTCGCGCAGCGTCTCGGAGTAGGGCTCGACCCGGAGCTTGCCCGGCGGGTTCGGGAACATCGGCCGCGGGTTGGGCTCGGCGAACTGCGCCCCCTCGATGATCTTGAGGTACGTCTCGGTGTGAGCTCGGGCCATGTCGGCCTCGGAGGCGTTCTCGCCGGGGTCGTAGCCGAAGTAGCGCCACCCCTCGATGACCTGCTCGGGTGAGCCGCGGCTGATCCCGAGCTGCAGGCGCTCGCCGGAGATCAGGTCGGCGGCCGCCGAGTCCTCGGCCATGTAGAGCGGGTTCTCGTAGCGCATGTCGATGACACCGGTGCCGATCTCGATCTTCGAGGTGCGGGCGCCGACCGCGGACAGCAGCGGGAAGGGCGAGGCGTACTGGCGGGCGAAGTGGTGGACCCGGAAGTACGCACCGTCGACCCCCAGCTCCTCGGCGGCGACCGCGAGCTCGATCCCCTGGATCAGGGCGTCTCGTGCCGACTGCGTCTGCGAGTAGGGCGACGGTGTCCAGTGGCCGAAAGACAAGAATCCGATGTTCTTCACGACTAGTAGAACTCTCAACAGTCCTGCGAGATTCCCTCAGGGCGGCCGCGGACGCCGACCATGTCGGGTCAGCCAGAGCGGCTGGGACCTTCGCCTCTGGGCGTTCTGCACTCCGGAACCGACCCCCGAACTGACGCCACCTTGTGGGTTGTGACCTGCAGGTCTGCGTTCTGCTTTCATTCCGTCAACACGCGAGAGCGCGTTCGTGGGCGTTGTAAAGCGAACGTCCACGCGGCATCAACAGCAGCCCCTTATGAGTTTATCTATCGGTCGACCGAATAATCATATCGGTCGACTGACCAGGGAAAACATTGTCTCGGCGTGTTGTCCGAGCTCTTCCGAAGTCGCGGATTATCGTGTTACATATCAGGCAGCTTCACCGATAAAGACCGACCAACATTCTCTGGGGGATGAATTAATTATGTGGGACACCGTTGAGGTGCAGAGCTTCACGCTTTCTCACGACATGCCGTGCCGCGACTGCGGTCACGCACGTCACCGCTTCTTGCCGTGCGACTCCGACTGCGACTGCCGCGCCCACGAGGTCGCGGAGCTACTGGAGGTCGCCGGCGCTCGCTGAACGACCTGACGTCAGCTGTCTCGGGCGTCCAGAAACGGTGACCACCGCGTTTGCGGTGGTCACCGTTCTTTTGTTCGAAAGATTCTTTGAGTGGCGGAAGCAGATCGTCCGCAACCAGGCAGAGGATCGCCGCATGGACATCGTTCTCGTACCCGGCCTCTGGCTTGACGCCTCCTCATGGGACCTCGTCGTCCCCCACCTGACCGACTCCGGCCACACTCCGCGGCCGCTCACCCTGCCCGGCCTCGAGTCGGCCGAGACCGACCGGTCCGGCGTGCACGTCGCCGACCAGGTCGCTGCCGTGGTGGCCGCCATCGACGAGTCGGCCGGGCAGGTGATCCTCGTCGGACACTCGATGGGCTGCGCGGTGGCCGGTGCGGCCCTCGATGCTCGCGTCGACAGGGTCGCCGCCGTGGTCTACGTCGGCGGCTGGCCGGCCGAGCCGGGCATGATCCCGGCCAAGAACTTCCCCACCGACGGCGCCGACCTGCCGCCGGTGCCGTGGGAGGAGTTCGACGATGCCGACGTACGCGACCTGGACCGCGCCACCTTCGAGGCGCTGCTGCGGCCCTCCCCCGCCAACCTGACCTCCGAGCCGTTCGAGCTCAGCGACGACCGTCGCTACTCGGTCCCGGCAGTGTTCGTCTGCCCCGAATACACCGCTGCCGATCTGAAGGAGTGGATCGCTGAGGGCACCGAGTCGGTCGCCGCCATACCGAAGCACAAGGACGCGACCTTCGTCGACCTTCCCACGGGGCACTGGCCCCAGCTGACCAAGCCGGCCGAGCTGGCGGCCATCATCGGACAGAGCGTCGGCCGCAGCGGCGCGTAGTCGGCCGTCGGGTAGCGTCGATCGCGTGCGCACTCGGCTCGCTGCCCTGACCACCGTCACAGCCCTGGCGCTCGTCGCCGGCTGTGGTGGTGATCCGTCCTCGGATCCGGCCGGCAGCCCGTCGGCGTCGACGCGCGTCCCGTCCTCGACGCCAGTCCCGTCACCGACGACGGTCCCTCTGGACGATGCGTCCGTGCCTCTGGCAGACCGCCTCGCCCAGGCGATGGCGACGGTCGCCGCTGGAGAGCCCGGAGCCGGGGACGTACGCGAGGCCGCGCTGTTCGAGCAGACCACCGCCCGCGACCTCGCCCGCGGGTCGAAGGCGAAGGCCGACGACGTGCTGGGCGCCCTCGGCCGCGCCGACCGCGCCCAGCTCGAGTCGGACATCGCCGCGGCGCGCGAACTCATGGTGATGACCGACCCCCAGCCCGAGCTCCCGGACTGGAAGATCCTGACACCGCCGACGCCGGACGAGCTGCGCCCGCTCTACCGCAAGGCGCAGCAGGAGACCGGGACGCCGTGGGAGTACCTCGCCGCCGTCCACCTGGTTGAGACCCGGATGGGTCGCATCCGCGGCACCAGCACCGCGGGTGCCCAGGGCCCGATGCAGTTCCTGCCCTCGACCTTCGCCCAGTACGGCGCCGGCGGCGACATCAACGACCCCGCCGACGCGATCATGGCCGCCGGCCGCATGCTCGCCAACAACGGCGCGCCCGGCGATATGGCCGGCGCCCTGTGGTCCTACAACCACTCCGACCGCTACGTGGCGGCTGTCAGCGCCTACGCCGAGCAGATGAAGCGGTCCCCCGCTGCGTACGACTTGTACTGGCACTGGCAGGTCCTCTACCGCCACCAGGACGGGACCATGCTCCTCCCCGAGGGCTACCCCCAGAAGAAGCCCGCACGCATCGCCGACTAGTTGTACCCGGCCAGGACGTTGGTAGCGGCGAGTCTGGTTGAACGAGCGAGAACCTCCGAATGGGATGTGGCTTGTCTAAGGCCCACTCCAACCCGGAGGTTCTCGTGTCCCACGGTAGTGCCCGGTTGACCGTTCACGGTCGCCGACTGATCGTCCAACGCCACCAGGCCGGATGGAAACAAGCCCACATCGCCGCGGCGATGGGGGTCTCTCGAAAGTGTGTGAAGACCTGGATCGACCGCTACGCCGCCGAAGGCGAACCCGGTTTGGTCACTCGGTCTTCGCGGCCCCACACGATGCCGACCAAGACCAGTCCCGAGGTCGAGCAGCAGGTCCTGGCCGCCCGCGCGGCCCATCGCGACGGTCCGGATGTCTTGGGCCCCAAACTCGGTGTGCCGTCCCGGACGGTTTCGCGGATCCTGCGCCGCCATGGGGTGCCCTATCTGCGTGAGTGCGACCCGATCACCGGGGAGGTGATCCGGTCCTCGAAGCACACGACGGTCCGCTATGAACGTGACCGGCCCGGTGAACTGGTCCACATGGACGTCAAGAAGCTCGGCAAGATCCCTAATGGCGGGGGCTGGCGCGGGCGAGGCGAGCTCAGATCCAGCCACCAAGCGCGGATCGAGAGAACCCCGATCGGCTACGACTACGTCCACTCACTCGTCGATGACCACTCCCGGTTGGCCTATTCCGAGGTCTTGCCCGACGAGAAGGGTGCGACCTGTGCCGCGTTCTTGGAACGAGCCGCCACCTACTTCGCCGAGAAAGGCATCCCACGCATCGAGCGCGTCATCACCGACAACGCTTTCGCCTACCGGTACTCAGCCGACCTCAAACGCGTCATCGCCGCGCTGGGCGCGAAGCAGAAGTTCATCAAACCCCACTGTCCCTGGCAGAACGGCAAGGTAGAGCGCCTCAACCGCACCCTGGCCACCGAGTGGGCCTACCGCCAAGCCTTCACCACCAACGATCAGCGAGCCGCCGCCCTTGCGCCATGGCTCGAGCACTACAACACTGAACGCCGCCACAGCGCACTCGGAGGCCAACCACCCATCAGCCGGCTGCTACCAACCTGATGGCCGGGTACAACTAGTAGGGGCGTTCGACGGCGTACTGGACGAGGCTGACGTCCTCGCCGCGGTAGGTGTCTGAGCCGTGGCGGCCGGTCTCGATGAAGCCGGTCGCGTCGAAGAGCTTCTTGGCGCGGGTGTTGGTCTCGTGCGTCTCGGCCCATATCCGGGTCAGGTCGAGGATGGAGAAGCCGTAGGTGAGCGCGGTCTTGATGGCCCGCTGGCCGAGGCCGTGACCCCACCGCGAGCTGGGGCCGATGGCGAGACCGAGCTCACGGGTGTCGGGAGCCAGGCCGTGGAGATCGGCGTAGCCGACGACCTCCTCGTCGAGCTCCACCGCGAGCCTGATCAGCTCGGGCGGCGGGGCATCGATCAACCGGCGCCAGTGGCGGAGGTGACCGTCGCGGTCGCGCTCCGGCCAGCCGTTGGCCACCCGGAACTCCTCATCGTGTGCCCAGTCGGCGAAGACGTGTTCGTCGCCCGGTGACAGCGGGCGCAGGCGCATGGTGTCGGTGCGGGGCATCGGCCGAGTCTCTCAGATGAGGCGCTCGGCCGATCCCCCGCCCGGGATCGGCGTGGATCAGTAGGTGAGCTGGACCTTGGTCGCGAGCCGCTCGTCCATGAGGCGGTAGCCCTCGGCGGCCTCCGCGAACGGCAGCGCCTTGTCGAAGACCAAGCCGGGGTTGATCGTGCCCTCCAGCGTCAGGCGCAGGAGGTCGGGGAGGTAGCGGCGCACCGGCGCCATCCCGCCCTTGAGGCCGACGTTGGTGCGGAAGAGCGCGTTGACCGGAAGGTTGACGTCATGCGGAACGCCGACGAACCCGACCGTCGCACCCGGGCGGGCCACCTTGGAGGCCGTCTTGAAGGACTGGTCGGTGCCCACGCACTCCAGGACATAGTCGGCGCCGACGCCGCCGGTGAGCTCGCGTACGGCCGCCTCGCCCTCCTTGCCGCGGGCCGCGACGATGTCGGTGGCTCCGAACTTCTTGGCGATCTCCTGGCGGGCCTCGTGGCGCGACATCGCCACGACCCGCTCGGCGCCGAGCTGAGCAGCAGCCAGCACGCCGCACAGACCGACCGCGCCGTCGCCGACCACGACCGCGGTGCCGCCCTTGGCTCCGTTGCCGAGGCCCGACATGACCGCGGCGTGCCAGCCGGTGGCCATCACGTCGGTGAGCGCCAGCAGGTCGGGGTACATCGACGGGTCCGGCGTCTCGTCGAGCTTGACCAGCGAGCCGTCGGCCTGGTTGACCAGGGCGTACTCGCTCTGTCCGCTGACCGTGAAGCCGAGGTTCTCGCAGACCGACTGGACTCCGGCCAGGCAGTGCGGGCAGGTGTTGTCGCAGTGGTCGAAGGGGACGATCACGAAGTCGCCGACCCTGAAGTCGCGTACGTCTGCACCGACCTCCTCGATCACGCCGATGCACTCGTGGCCGATGGTGCGCGGCTCCTCGATGTCACCGTTGGAGCCGCGGTAGTTCCACAGATCGGAGCCGCAGATGCAGGAGCCCACGACCTTCACGATTGCGTCCGTGGGCTTCGTAAGAGCAGGATCGGGTACCTGGGTGAAGCGGATGTCGCCCACCCCATGGATAGTCGTCGCGCGCATGGTGGCATCCTGTCACCCGGCGTACGAGATGTTGCACACGGTGGCCTTTGCGGGAGCCGGAGCAACAGACCTGAAACGAAACGCCGACACTTCGCGGGGAATCCAGGCTTATCTCATATATGAGTTACGGTGGTGCACCATGACCGACGGATACAAAGGTCGTATCGGGAATCTGATTCGCGATGCGCGCAAGCACAAGGGCCTGACCCAGGCACAGCTCGCTGACCTTCTCAACACCAGTCAGAGCGCGATCAACCGCATCGAGCAGGGGCAACAGAACCTGTCGCTGGAGATGATCGCCCGGGTGGGTGCCGCTCTGGACTCCTCCCTCGTGGACATCGGCGCCGGCCCCACGCACCTGCGCGTCACCGGCCCGACGACGCTCTCGGGTGAGATCACGGTCAAGACCTCGAAGAACGCCGGGGTCGCCCTCCTGGTCGGCTCGCTCCTCAACCGGGGCCGTACGACGCTGCGCAAGGTCGCACGCATCGAAGAGGTCAACCGGATCATCGAGGTGCTCAACTCGATCGGCGTGCAGACCCGCTGGCTCAACGACGACAACGACCTCGAGATCGTGCCGCCGAAGGAGCTGCGCCTCGACGCCGTGGACGAGGCGGCCGCGCGCCGTACGCGCTCGGTGATCATGTTCCTCGGTCCGCTGCTGCACCGCCTGGACACCTTCGAGCTGCCCTACGCCGGTGGCTGCAACCTCGGCACCCGCACCGTCGAGCCGCACATGTCGGCCCTGCGCCCCTTCGGGCTCGAGGTCAAGGCGACCGATGGCGCCTACCACGCGAGCGTCAACAGGGAGATCCAGCCGGGCCGCCCGATCGTGCTGACCGAGCGCGGCGACACCGTCACCGAGAACGCCCTGATGGCGGCGGCGCTGCACCCCGGCACCACCACGATCCGCAACGCGTCCTCCAACTACATGGTCCAGGACCTCTGCTTCTACCTGCAGAAGCTGGGTGTCGAGGTCGAGGGCATCGGCACCACCACGTTGCGCGTCACCGGCCGCGAGGTCATCGACGTCGATGTCGACTACGCGCCGAGTGAGGACCCGATCGAGGCGATGTCGCTGCTGACCGCCGCGATCGTGACCGACTCCGAGATCACCATCAAGCGCGTCCCGATCGAGTTCATGGAGATCGAGCTGGCGACGCTGGAGGAGATGGGCTTCAACTACACCCTCTCCGAGGAGTACCTGGCTCTCA
Source organism: Nocardioides sp. YIM B13467 (assembly GCF_042788075.1). Classification (NCBI taxonomy): domain Bacteria; kingdom Bacillati; phylum Actinomycetota; class Actinomycetes; order Propionibacteriales; family Nocardioidaceae; genus Nocardioides; species Nocardioides sp. YIM B13467. Next base: position 1,492,479 of record NZ_JBHZPJ010000046.1, on the reverse strand, counting down.
ACGGCAAGACCCGCCTGGTCGACATCAACACCAAGCACTCGGTGCTGCACGCCCCGCTGGACAAGATCCACCCGCTCCCCTTCCCGGGCCTCAACATCGACAACCTGCCGTTCTTCGCCGCGATCGCCGCGGTGGCGCAGGGCCAGACGCTGCTGCACGACTGGGTCTACGAGAACCGGGCGATCTACCTGACCGAGCTCAACAAGCTCGGCGGCAACGTCACGCTCATGGACCCGCACCGGGTGATGATCGAGGGACCGACCCACTTCTCCGGCACGGAGATCGTCTGCCCACCGGCGCTGCGTCCCGCCGTCGTCGTGCTGCTCGCGATGCTCGCCTCGAAGGGCACCTCCGTGCTCCGCTCGACCTACGTCATCGCCCGCGGCTACGAGGACCTCGCCGAGCGGCTCAACCAGCTCGGCGCGAACATCACCGCCTTCCGCGACATCTGAGTGAACTGAGCCTGCGGGCTCATGTGATCCGGCCCTCACGAGTGGTTAGATGCTCCCCGTGAGGGAGCAGCAACGACGCGTACGCGCCTATGCGCACCGTGGTGGAGCGCTCCATCCCGACCTGGTCGGGATGGAGAACACCATGGAGGCGTTCCAGCACGCGGTGAAGCTCGGCTACACCCATCTCGAGACCGACGTGCACGTCACCCGCGACGGCGTCCTGCTCGCCTTCCACGACGAGGCGCTCGACCGGGTCACCGACGTCAGCGGCCTGATCGCGGAGATGACGTACGCCGAGGTGCAGGCCGCCCGGATCGGGGGTCTGCACGGGGTGCCGACGCTGGCGGAGCTCTTCGAGGCATTCCCCGAGGTCACCTTCAACATCGACCTCAAGTCCGACGGAGCGGTCGGTGCGCTGGCGGAGCTCCTCGCCGCGACCGGCCACGAGGACAAGGTCATCGTCGGCTCCTTCTCGGCCCGCCGGATCAAGAAGTTCCGGCGTCTGACCGAGGGGCGCGTGCGGACCTCGGCGAATCCACGGGAGGTGCTGGCCTACGTACTCGCTCCCACCGCAGGGATGGCCAGGCGGCTCGCGGGCGGGCAGTTCGACGCCCTCCAGATCCCGCACCACCAGCGCCTTCTCGGCCCGCTGTCCATCCGGGTGGCATCGCGCGGCCTTGTCCGTCGAGCTCACAAGGCCGGCAAGGAGGTCCACGTCTGGACCGTCGACGAACCGGCAGAGATGGAGCGGTTGATCAAGTGCGACGTCGACGGGCTGATGACCGATCGCACCGACGTACTGAAAGCGTTCCTGGAGGAACGTGGGCTGTGGGACGCTGAGCCGTCTCGGGCTGAGCCCACCGATGAGGCCGAGTCCGAAGAGAATGGCGAGGAGCCCGAGAAGTGACCACATCAGCCGGGATCGGCGACTTCACGCCGATCGAGCGGGCGCGCGAGCAGAAGGGCTGGTTCTTCACCGACTGGGCCGTCTCCGCCTTCCAGACGACGGTGGCCGGCGTGCTGTTCGCGCCCTACCTGATCGAGATCGCCAAGGCGGCCGCCGTCGACAACCGGATCGACGTGCTCGGGCTCTCGATCGCGCCCGGCGCGCTGCCGTCGTACGTCATCACCTTCTCCACCCTCCTGTCGGCGATCATCTACCCGCTGGTCGGCGCGATCGCCGACCGCACCTCGCGCAAGCCGGACCTGATGGCCGGATTCGCCTGGGCCGGTGCGCTCTGTGCCGCGCTGTTGTTCTTCATGACCGGGGACAACTGGTGGTTCGGCTCGATCATGTTCATCATCGCCAACCTGTGCGCAGGTGCGGCGGTGGTGGTCAGCGACTCGATCCTGCCGCTGATCTCGACCGAGGAGGAGCGCGACCGGGTCTCCTCGATCGGCTGGGCCTACGGGTACGCCGGTGGCGGGCTGCTGCTCGCGATCAACTTCCTCCTGGTCACCTTCGCCGACCCGCTCGGCCTCGGGACGGCGCTGGCGGTGCGGATCTCGATGCTCTCGGCCGGGCTGTGGTGGGCGGGGTTCATCATCATCCCGTGGCGCCGGATCCGCCGACGCGAGCCCGCCGACGTCGAGGACGTCGCCGGCGGTGTCGTGGCTCGCTCCTTCGGCCAGCTGTTCGTGACGCTCCGGGAGCTGCCGCAGTATCCGGTCGCGCTGACCTTCCTGCTGGCGTACCTCTTCTTCAACGACGGCATCCAGACGGTGATCAGCTCGGCGTCGATCTACGGGGTCGAGGAGCTCGGGTTCGAGACCGGCACGATGCTCGGCATCTACCTGCTGGTGCAGTTCGTCGCCGTCGGCGGGGCGATCGTCTTCGGTCGACTGGCCAAGAGCTTCGGCGCCAAGCGGGTGATCCTCGGCGGCTTGGTCGGCTGGATGGTCATCGTCGTCGCGGCCTACTTCGTGCCGGAGCAGACCCTGCTGCCGCTCCTGGTCGTCGCGGTCGGGATCGGTCTGGTCATGGGCGGCACCCAGGCGCTGGCCCGGTCCTACTTCTCGCTGTTCATCCCAGCCGGCAAGGAGGCGGAGTACTTCAGCCTCTACCACGCGATGGACCGCGGCACCTCCTGGCTCGGCACCCTGGTCTTCGGCCTCGTCTACCAGATCACCGACTCCTACCGGCCCGCGATCCTGGCCCTGATCGCCTTCTTCGTCCTCGGCGGCGGGCTGCTCGCGCTGGTGAACACCACGAAGGGCATCGAGCAGGCGGGCAACCGGGCGCCCGAACGGGTCTAGCACCACGCCTGGCGGCTGGCGGGTTCAAGACATCGGCCGCTCAGGACTTTCTCAGGGAGATCCGCAGGTCAGGCGGGCCCTGTGTCGAACAACACGGCGAGGATCTCGACAATTCACGGAATCATCACCTCCTCTGTACCGTTGACGATGTGAAGAGGCCTGACCGGCCTGCGTCATGAGTCCGCAGACCGCTTCGCTCTTCAGCTCATTCAACGGGGGACGATCGACTCAGGAGGTGCTTCATGGCCGAGCGCACGTTGCGCGGCGCCCGACTGGGCGGACAAAGTTTTGAGGACGAACGCGGGATCGAGTTCGCGGGTCGCCAGCAGGTGGCATACCGCTGCCCGCAGGGTCACGACTTCGAGATCACGATGTCGGACGAGGCCGAGGTTCCGGCCATCTGGGAGTGCCCGCGCTGCGGCATGGAAGCTCTCAACCTCTCCGGTGCCAAGCCGGAGGAGAAGGCCGAGAAGCCGGCGCGTACGCACTGGGACATGCTCCTGGAGCGGCGCTCGGAGAAGGAGCTCGAGGACATCCTCAAGGAGCGCCTCGACCTGCTTCGCGGTGGCGAGATCGGCCCGGCTCACCTGCACCGCAAGGGACCGGGGAAGAAGAAGGCCAACGCCTGACTTCTGACACAGCCACATACGCCGAAGGCGGCCTTCCAGCTGGAAGGCCGCCTTCGGCGTATCTCAAGCCAGATCGTCAGGCCAGGTTGTCCTTGTCGATGACCTCGCCGGTGACGATGTCGTCGTTGCGCGGCCTGGCTCCGGCACCGAACGTGGAGGGCATCGCGGCGGTCACCAGGCGCTTCTGCACGACCTTGGCCAGGATGCGCCGGAAGAACGGCCGGGTGAACGGCAGGATCAGCACGATGCCGAAGATGTCGGTCACGAACCCGGGGCTCAGCATCAGCGCCCCACCGAGCAGGATCAGCGCGCCATCGGCGATCTCATTCGACGGCAGCTTGCCCGAGGAGAGCGCCGTGGACAGCGCGGTCCAGGCCCGTGAGCCCTCGCGGCGCATCAGCCAGGCACCGAAGATCGAGTCGGCGACCAGCAGCAGGATCGTCCACCACACGCCGATGACCTGGCCGACCTGGATGAGCACGAACAGCTCGGCCAGCGGCATCACCAGGAACAGCAGCACCAGCACCCAGGAGAACCGGCGGCGACGCGTCGTCATCGACGGCCTCCCGCGAAACGGTCCAGTCCGAATCGGCGCAGCAGACGGAACAGCTGGTCGCGGCGCTCGGCCAGGCCCCAGCGGGTCACCCGGCGCATCGACTCGGCGGCCACCGCAGGGCTCATCTTCGACTCGCCCCGGACCCGCTCGATGAACTGGATCGGGACCTCCTTGACGGTCAGGCCGGCCCGCAGCGTACGCGTCACCATCTCGGTCTGGAAGACATAGCCGGTCGACTCGACGCTGTTCAGCTGCAGCTTCTCCAGCGTCGTACGCCGGAAGAGGCGGTAGCCCGCGGTGGCGTCGTGGACGCCGATGCCGAGCAGGAGCCGGACGTAGAAGTTGCCGCCGACCGACAGCACGCGTCGCGACAGCGGCCAGTTGACCACCGAGCCGCCGCGAATCCAGCGGGCACCGATCACCAGGTCGGCGGAGGTGAGCGCCTCGAGCAGCAGGTGGAGCTCCTCGGGCTGGTGCGAGCCGTCGGCGTCCATCTCCCCGACGACGTCGTAGCCCTGGTCGAGGGCCCAGCCGAACCCGTGCAGGTACGCAGCCCCCAGCCCGGCCTTCTCGGTGCGGTGCAGCACGTGGATCTGCTCGTCGTTGTCGGCCAGCTCGTTGGCGATCGTGCCGGTGCCGTCGGGTGAGCCGTCGTCGACGATCAGCACATCGACACGTGGCTGCGCCTTGCGTAGCCGTCCGACGATCCAGGCGAGGTTGTCCGCCTCGTTGTAGGTCGGGATGACCATCACCGCCCGGCCGATCTCGGTCCAGGGTGGAAGCTGCTCGTTCGTCACGTACGCCGGCCTTGTCAAGGAATGGGGGTGGAGATCACAGGATATCCGCCCACCGGTTGATCCCAAGATCCCGATCGAGCGGGACAGCGCGATGGCGAGGCGATCGCAGACAGACAGAGCGCGGGAGGAACAAGACGTTCTTCGGGCCGTTCCGATCCCTGCTGGCGGCAGGGGGACGGTCGTTGTCTAAGGGCGCCTTGGCCCTCCCGCGTTGCCCTCGCGGCCGTTGACCGCGCCCACGAAAACGCGTCGAAGGCATGCCTGGCTCGACACCCCCCGACCCGATTCGTCGAGCGCCGGTCCGCCGACCGCAACTCTGCATGGGCGAACGTTGCCACCATCACCCGCTGGCTCCGCAGAAGTCAACACAGCCCTGACCTGCGGAAACATATGTTTCCGCAGGTCAACCACAGCCTGCGGAGCGCAAGAAAGCGACGAATTATCGAGGAACTTCGGCGTGTCGCCTTCGCGTACTCGTTACGGCACTCATGGAACGACGACAGTACCGCGCGCGGAGGTGGCCAGGAGCGGCTCCCCCAGGATCTCAGCGGCCCCAGGACGGGCCTCGGTCGCGGCTCCTCGGGCCACGACGTACACGGCGAACTCCATCACCCGGGACCGGGTCCCGGCCTTGATCAGCTCGCAGGTGATCTCCAGGACGTCGCCGGCACGCACGGGTGCCTTGAACTGCACGTCGTCGTAGGAGGCGAACAGACCCTCGTCGCCGTCGGTGAGGATGCACATCTCGGTCGCGACGTCGCCGAACAGCCCCAGGCTGTAGGCCCCGTCGACCAGGTTCCCGGCGTAGTGGGCGTGGGAGTAGGGCACGNACGTACGTCGGCCGAGTGGGCACCTGTGTGCCCACTCGGCCGACCGGGGTGACGCCTCGGCTCAGGGCTTCAGGGTGAGACCGTCGCCGTCGCGGTCGACGGTGACCTGGCCGCCGTCGGACACCTCCCCGCCGATGAGCATCCGCGCCAGCGGGTCGCCGATGGCGGACTGGATGAGGCGGCGGAGGGGGCGGGCGCCGTACGCCGGGTCGTAGCCGGTCTCGGCCAGCCACTCCCGTGCGGCGGGGGTGACGGAGATCGAGATGCGGCGGGCAGCCAGACGCTTCTCGAGCAGACCGAGCTGGATGTCGACGATCTTGGTGAGGTCGGCGAGCGAGAGGGCGTCGAACATGACGACCTCGTCGAGGCGGTTGAGGAACTCGGGCTTGAACGACGCCCGGACCACGGCCATGACCGCCTCGCGCTTCTCCTGCTCGTCCATGACCGGGTCGACCAGGAAGTTCGAGCCGAGGTTGGAGGTGAGGATGAGAAGCGTGTTGCGGAAGTCGACCGTGCGGCCCTGACCGTCGGTCAGCCGCCCGTCGTCGAGCACCTGAAGCAGGATGTCGAAGACCTCGGGGTGAGCCTTCTCGACCTCGTCGAGCAGCACCACCGAGTAGGGGCGGCGCCGTACGGCCTCGGTCAGCTGACCACCCTCCTCGTAGCCGACGTAGCCCGGAGGCGCTCCCACCAGCCGCGCGACCGAGTGCTTCTCGGAGTACTCGGACATGTCGATGCGTACGATCGCGCGCTCGTCGTCGAAGAGGAAGTCGGCGAGCGACCTGGCCAGCTCGGTCTTGCCGGTGCCGGTCGGACCCAGGAAGAGGAACGAGCCGGTGGGGCGGTTGGGGTCGGCGATCCCGGCGCGAGAACGTCGCACCGCGTCGGCGACCGCCGTGACCGCGGACTTCTGCCCGATCAGGCGCCGCCCGATGACGGACTCCATCTCGAGCAGCTTGGCCTGCTCGCCCTGGAGCATCTTGCCGGTCGGGATGCCGGTCCAGGCCTCGACGACCTCGGCGATCTGCTGGGCAGCGACCTCCTCGCCGACCAGCCGGTCGGTGACGTTGTCATCGCCCTCGGCCTCGGCAACTTCGGCGATCTGCCGCTCCAGCTCCGGGATGCGGCCGTAGAGGATCTCCGAGGCCTCCCCCAGCGAACCCTCTCGCTGGAGTCGCTCGGCCTCGCTGCGCAGCGCGTCGAGCTGCTTGCGCAGGGCACCCTCACCCTCGAGAGAGGCCTTCTCCTGCTCCCAGCGCGCCTCCAGCCCGCGCAGCTCCTCCTCCTTGTCGGCGAGCTCCTTGCGCAGCGCCGCGTGACGCTCGAGCGAGGCGTCGTCGGACTCCTTGGAGAGCGCGAACTCCTCCATCTTCAGCCGGTCGACGGCGCGGCGGAGCTGGTCGATCTCCTCGGGAGACGACTCGATCTCCATCCGCAGCCGGGAGGCTGCCTCGTCGATGAGGTCGATCGCCTTGTCGGGCAGCTGCCGGCCGGTGATGTAGCGGTCGGACAGGGTCGCGGCGGCCACCAGAGCGGCATCGGTGATGCGGACACCGTGGTGCGCCTCGTACTTCTCCTGGATGCCGCGCAGGATCTGCACGGTGTCCTCGACCGACGGCTCACCGACGAAGACCTGCTGGAAGCGGCGCTCCAGGGCCGGGTCCTTCTCGATGCGCTCGCGGTATTCGTCGAGCGTGGTCGCACCAATCATGTGCAGCTCACCGCGCGCGAGCATCGGCTTGAGCATGTTGCCGGCGTCCATCGCGGAGTCGCCGCCCGCACCCGCGCCGACGACGGTGTGCAGCTCGTCGATGAAGGTGATGACCTGCCCCTCGGCGGCCTTGATCTCCTCCAGGACGGCCTTGAGCCGCTCCTCGAACTGGCCGCGGTACTGCGCGCCGGCGACCATCGCCGCCAGGTCGAGGCTCAGCACGCGACGTCCCTTCAGCGAGTCGGGTACGTCACCCGCGATGATCCGCTGCGCGAGCCCCTCGACGACGGCCGTCTTGCCGACGCCGGGCTCGCCGATGAGGACCGGGTTGTTCTTCGTACGCCGCGACAGCACCTGGATGACGCGGCGGATCTCGGCGTCACGGCCGATGACCGGGTCCAGCTTCCCGCGCTCGGCGGCCTCGGTGAGGTCCTGGGAGTACTTCTCGAGCGCTTCGTAGGAGTCCTCGGCGTCCTGGCTCGTCACCCGGCGGTTGCCGCGGACCGCCTTCAGCGTCTCGCGCAGCCCCTTCTCGGTGAGCCCCGCGCCCTTGAGCACCTTCTGCGCCGACGACTCGACCGTGGCGAGCGAGATCAGCAGGTGCTCGGTGGCGGCGTAGTCGTCCTTCAGGGACGTGGCCAGCGTGATCGCCCCGGCCAGGACACGCGTCAGCGCGCCCGAGGCAGCGGGCTGCTGCACCGTGGACCCGCTGGCGCGCGGGAGCCCGGCGAGGTCGGCGGCCGCCGCTCGCGACAGCTCCTCGGCGTCCACACCGGACTTGGTGACCATCGACGTCGCGGTGCCCTCGTCCTGCTGCAGCAGCGCGGCGAGCAGGTGGATCGGCTCGGTCGTGGTGTTGCCCGCCGTCGTGGCGGCGAGCTGCGCGGCCTCGATCGCCTCGCGAGCCTTGGTGGTGAACTTGTCTGCCGAAAACTGGCTCATCTGTGTCTGCTCTCCTCCTGGGGATGCACCTGAGTCTGCCGCGAGTGCCTGTCACCCGCATCTATCTCAACACAACCAAAGTTGAGTCTGTTCCACTCAACTTTGACATTTTTATATTGCGGCGGCGGCGCAGGCGAATCGGGCACACTCCTCACGTGGACTCCCGAGGCGCGGTACGCGAGCAGCTCGCCGCGCGGCAGCGCGAGGTCCTCGACGACCTGCTGGCGGGACGTACGCCGCCGGGGTTCGACCCCGCCGGGACGACCGCGACGACGCGGGTGCTCCACCACAAGCGCTCCGCGGCCGCCGAGCACGCCGCCCCCGAGCTCGACCTGCTCCCGGACTGGCGCGCCCGCTTCCACACCTGGGCCGCGCAGCACCCGCAGCAGGGCTGCGCCCACGATGACGTACGCGACTTCCTGACCACCATCGGCGCCGACTGGCTCCGGCTGCACGAGGTCTACGACGGCCGGCGGCGGTTGGCGCTCACCCCGATCGCTGGGCGCCGGGTGCTCACCATCGGTCTCGGCTCGCAGATCTGGCACCTCACCCGCCGCACCTGGAAACGGAGCTCCACATGGAAGTCCTGATCATCCTCGGGGTCCTCGGCCTGGTCATCTACCTACTGATCGAGCCCGCGCTCAAGAGTCGTCGCAACCGCCGCCGAGGTCCCCGCAGGCGAGGCGGCGGCAGCGCCGGCTCGAGCTCGTGTGGCTCCACCTACGACTCCGGCGACAACGACCACCATTCCTGCAGCAGCTCCTCGTGCGGCTCGAGCTGCGGCGGCGGGGGTGGCGGCGACTGACCCCTCCCCGGCCGAGTCGGCTCATCCTGACCAAGATCCGCGTCGAGTCGGCTCGTCATGACGAGCCGACTCGGCATCAGAAGAGGTCCAGGGCGGTCACCTTCCACTGGCCGTCGACCTTGGCTGCCTCGACGGCGATCTGGGCGGCGGAGATGGACGACTCCTTGTCGGTGGAACGCTGGGAGGCCTGGTCCAGGAAGACCAGGAGCTCGGCGGAGTCGGCGTCGAGGGACTTGACCGCGGCGACCTGGACCTCGGCACTGAGCACGAGCTTCTGACCGGGGGCCTTCTCCTGGAGCTGCTTGAAGAGGAGGTCGTACTCCTTGCGGGCGTCGCCGGCGAGGAACTCGTCGGCGGCGGCAGCGGTCGGCGCAGGGTCGGAGAAGTCGTAGGAGAAGACCTGGAGCAGGCCGGTGGTGACGGCCGACTGCACCTCGGTGGTGGCCTCGGCGTCGACGACGGCGCGGTTGCCCACGTGGTCGGTGCCGCGTTCCCGGTCTGCCTGCCAGAACGCGCCGAGCCCCAGGATCAGGGCGAGCGCGGCGAGGAACGGTGCCCAACGGCGTACGAGAAGGCTCATGACATGTTCACCGCGACCTGCTCGAGGCTCTCCAGGAGCCAGTCGTCGCCCACCTTGACCAGGTCGGCCGCGAACCTGTTGCGCTTGACCGTCGGCTCGGCGTCCTCACCGGAAGCAGAGCCGTCGCGGACCGTGATCTCGACCGCCGCGATCACAGTCGCGCTGTCGTCGTCGAGCTCGGTCACGGCGGCGTCCATCACCGAGCCGGTCGAGATCTTCTCCTGCTCGGCGAGGACCTTGCGGTCCTCCTCGGAGACGCTGGTCAGCTGGTCGTGCAGGGTCCCGGTAGTGACCGCGGCCCAGCCCTTCAGCCCCTCGTCGACCTTCCGGTAGTCGAGCGAGTTGAGGGTCTCGATGTGGCTGGTCGCGACGATCAGCACCCGATCACGCCGGGCGGCCTCGTCGACCATCTCCTGGTCGTGGCCGGTCGCCCGCCACCAGGTCAGCGCGCCCGCGGCCAGCACGCACAGCGCAACCAGCGGGAGGGCCCAGGTGAGCACCCGGTCGCGCCTCGACGGCGGGGTCTCGACAAGCTCGGCCACCGAGGCCTCCGTTCGTCGTCTCTCCGTTGTCGTGCTCATCGCTCCCCCATCAGTCCGGCGAGCGTGGTGGGGACGGTAACCGTCCCCGGCTCGACTGTCTCGGTCTTCGTGGTTTTCGGTTCGGGTACGGCAGAACAGCCGGCCGCGGTGTTGAACGGCTTGCCCTTGCTCAGATCGGTGCCGGCGCGCAGGTCGGTGCCCTCATAGCCTGAGACGCACGGGGGCGGGTTGAAGAACGACGGCATCAGGCTCAGCCGTGGCCCGTTGGAGGTGTTGATCGCCCAGCCGATGCTGACCGCCTCCGGCACGGTCACGAAGGTCGACTCGAGCGCGGCCGCGTTCGTGCCGAAGAGCGTCGCGGGCGTGACCAGGTTGCTCATCAGGATCCCGAGCGGCTGCCCGACCTCCTTGACCAGCAGCGAGATCTCGGTGGCCGTGCCGGGCGCGGCCCCGATCAGGTCGCGCAGGTCCTTGTCGGAATCAGCAAGGGTCGCGGAGAAGAGCGCGAGGTCGTTGCTCCAGGCCTTGATGCTGGTCGCCGACTCCTCCTGGGTCGCGAGCACCTGGTCGGAGTTGCGGATCAGGCTCGCCGAGACCAGGAAGTTGCGGTCGGCCTCCTGCTGGAACGAGAGCGACGTGTCGACCAGCTTCCGCAGGTCGGACCCGGCCCCCTGGGACAGCAGGTAGGACTCGTCGATCGTCGTCACCAGCGCTTCCTCGGGTACCGAGGCGACGAAGTCGCGGCCGGTCTCGATGACCTGGGAGGCGTCGTACGGCAGCGCCTCCTTCCCCGCACTCAGTCGGTCGCCGTCAGAGAGCCGGGCGGAGCCGACCGCACCGCCGCGGAGGTCCAGATACTGCTCGCCGATGGCCGACCGGTTGGCGACCTTCACGGTCACGTCCTCGGGGATGGCGGGGGCGTCGCCCTCGATCTCCAGCACCGCGCGTACGCCGTCGGAGCCTGCTTCCAGGGAGGTCACCTCGCCCACGGGCACCCCGCGATAGGTCACCTCCGAGTTGACGAAGAGGCCGCCGCCCTCGGGCAGCGAGACGTCGACGCGGTAGGGCTCGTCGAGGAGGTCCAGGCCGACATAGCGGGCCCCGACATAGCTGGTGCCCACGAGCGCGAGGGCGACGAAGAGCCCGAGCTTGACGCGTACGCCTCCGGTGAGCCGTTGCATCATTCGCTCCCTTCCACGGAGCCGGCGTCGCCCGCCGTGCCTTCCGGCGAGGTCTCGGAGGTCGCCGACCCGGATCCGGACGAAGGCTCGGTCGGTGACTCAGAGGGCGACCCGGAGGGATCTGACGGAGACGACGAGGGCGAGGACGCCCCGGACTCCGAGGGATCCGAGGACGACGAGGACGAGCCGGGATCGGAGGGCAGGATCGACTCCCCCGGGATCGACGGCGAGGACGATCCCGGCACCGGCGACGTGGTCGACGGCAGCAGTCCGGGCGGTGCGTCCGACGGCCCGGACTGGGAGCTGACCGAGCCGCCGGACCCGCCTCCGACCGCCGGCTGCAGCCATTCGCAGCCCTTGGACTGGCAGCCGGCAGGAGTACGGAAGTTCGTGATCATGAACAGGTTCATGTAGTCGCCACGGAGCGCGTTGAGCACCTCGTCGGGGAAGGGATAGGTGAAGAGGATCTCGAGCGCGTAGGGCAGGTCGGAGCCGGCCTTGGCGAGCTGGTCGAGGATCGGGTCGAGCAGCTTCAGGTCGGCGACGATGTCCTCCTGGGCCTCGTCCAGGGTGCTGATGGTGACCTTGGAGAGCTTGTCGAGCGCCTCCAGCATCGCGACCAGCTGCGGACGCTGGTCGACGAGCACCTGCATGCCCGGCGAGAGCCCCTCCAGCGCGTTCGAGATCTTGGTCTTGTCCTTCTCCAAGGTGACCGCGAGCTCGTTGAGCGACTCGATCGCCGAGGTGATCGAGGCCGAGCGTGAGTCGAGGACCGAGACGAACCGGTCCATCTCCGTCAGGAAGGCCTTGATCTCCTCCGGCCTTCCGTCGGAGATCTTCTGCATCTCGCGGGAGATCTCCTGGAACTGCGCGATCCCGCCGCTGTTGAGCACCATCGACAGGGCCCCGAGCACCTCCTCGACCTGCGCGGCCGCCTCGGTGTCACCCCTTCCGAGGACCGCACCATCACCCAGTGGCGAGCCCGCGACCGGCGTGGCGGGGCGGATCAGCGCGACGTACTTCTCTCCGAGCAGAGAGGTCTGCTGCAGCCGCGCCGTGGTGCCGGCGGGGAGCTCGACGTCGTCGTTGACCACCAGCGACACCCGCGCGCTGCGGCCGTCCTCGGTCAGCCGGATCTTGGAGACCCGGCCCACCGCGACGTTGTCGATCTTGACGCTGGACTGAGGAACCAGATCGAGTACGTCGCTGAACTCGGCGCTCAGCGTGATCGGATCCTCCCCCACGTCGGCGCCGCCGGGCAGCGGGGCCTCGTAGACGCCTCCGCTGACGGCACCGAGGCCGCAGCCGGAGAGGGTCAGGGCGGCCGTGGCCAGCACAGCCATCAGCGGTCTCGACAGGGCTCTCGACATCACTGCTCCTCACCGACACCGGGAAGCAGGACCGGTGGCGCGTCCTCGGAGGTCTGGCCGGTGAGGCCGTCGCCGGACCAGACGCTCAGCTCGTTCAGGTTGGTGCGGCCGACGAGGCTGTTGGTCGCCGGGTCGTAGGCGTTGACGTACTTCTGCAGCACCAGCGGGATCGTGGCGACCGCCTCCTCGAGCGACTCGTTCTGGTCGACGAGGACCTGGGTCGGCCCCTGCAGGTTCTCGACGCTGGTGCGCATCTCGCCGCGGTTGTCCTTGATGAAGGACTCCAGCAGCGCGAGCGCCTCGCCGAGGTTGCTGACCGCGGAGGCGAGGTCATCGCGGTCCTCGGCGAGATACTCGGTGACCTGCGCGAACCGGCGGTTGGCGTCCTCGACCCCGTCGTCGTGCTCGAGCAGGGTCTTGTTGAAGGTGTCGAGGTTCTCGACGGTGGCGAAGAAGTCCTGGTCGACGTCGGCCAGGGTGGCCGACGCATCGGCGCCTTCCCGGATCACCTGGTTGATGTCGGCGCCCTGCCCGTCGAGGTTGGCCGCCATCACCTCCAGGAACCGCGAGAGCGCGCCGTTCTTGTTGGCGCCGTTGGGACCGAGCTGATCGCCGGCCTCGGTCAGCGAGGCGTAGAGGTCGTCGATCTCGACCGGCACCGCGGTCTCCTCGATGACGATGCCGTCGCGGAGCTCGGGCCCGTCGACGTACGGCTCGGTGAGCTGGACGAAGCGGTCCGAGACCAGCGTCGGGGCGACGATCACGGCCTCGGTGTCGGCCGCCGCGGTCTGGCCGGGGTCGAGCATCATCGAGACCTTCACGTGCTCACCGGCCGGCGTCACCGAGGTCACCTCACCGACCGGCACTCCGAGAATCTGCACGTCGGAGCCGGGATAGAGGCCGACGGAGGCCTCGAAGAGCGCGGAGAACGTGGTGCCCTTCCGCCCCTCCCGGATCCCGTACGCAGCACCCCACCCGATCGCGCCCACGACGGCGATCACGAGGAACCCGGCGATGAGCCGTCTCATCTCGTCCCTCCCGGCTTGCAGTCGCGCTGGACGTCGTTGTCGAGCACCGGCGCGTTGTTCTCGTCGAAGAGGCCGCAGCCGTAGACGTCGATCCAGGGCCCGTTGCTCATCGAGGCGCCGATCACCCGGTAGTAGGCGCCGATCTGGGAGAGCGCCTTGTCGAGGTGGTCCTGGTTGCGCTGCAGGATCTCGGAGACCTGGTCGAGCTTCTCCAACGCCGGCTGGAGCCGCTTCTGGTTGTCCTCGACCAGGCCGGTGACCTGCTTGGCGAGATCGTCGGTGTAGGTGAGCATCTGGTGGATCGCCCGCCGGCGGGCGGCGAGCTCCTCGAGCAGCTTGTCGCCGTCCTCGATCAGGAGCCCGATCTCCTCGTTGCGCTCGGCGAGGGTGCCGGTGACCTCGGTCGTCGTCCTCATCAGCTCGGCCAGCTCCTGGTCCCGCGAGGAGATCGTGCGGGAGAGCCGGGTGAGACCGGAGACCATGCCGCGTACGTCCTCGGGGGTGTCCTCGAAGACCTCCGAGAGGGCGTCCATCGACTGCTCGACCTGGGCCATGTCGATCTCCCCGACGGTGGTGGAGAGGTCGGAGAAGGCGGCGTTGACGTCGTAGGGGGTCGTGGTCCGGGAGACCGGGATAGGCTCGCGGAGACGGCCGGAGCCGCCCGGGTCCAGGGCGAGGAACTTGCGCCCGAGCAGCGTCTTCACCTTGATCGAGGCGGTGGTCTGCGAGCCGAGCGAGACGTTCTTGGCGCGGAACCGGATCAGCACCTTGTCACCCTCGAGCTCGAGCGAGGAGACCTCGCCGACCTTCACCCCGGCGACCCGCGCCTCGTCACCGGGACGTATCCCGGCGGCCTCGGCGAAGTAGGCCTCGTAGGTGTCGCCGCCGCCGATGACAGGGAGGTCCTCGGCGTAGAAGGTGGCGAAGAAGACGCCGCTCATGGCCAGGATCCCGACCACGGCGATGACGACCTTGTTGCGTTCGGCGAACGACTTCGGATAGCGGGCCATCATTGGCACCTTCCTGCCGGCGAGTCCACACCGAGATCGCCGTAGTAGCCCTCGGGTTTCGGGATCCGCCCGTCGATGGAGCAGATGTAGAAGTTGAGCCAGCCTCCGTAGGTGGCCATCCGCCCGATCTGGTCGGTCTTCTGCGGCATGGTGGTCAGGAACTTCGTCAGCGCCCCGTCGTTCTCGGCGAGGTTCTCCGAGACGTCGCCGAGGGAGTCGATCGAGTCGCGCAGCGGCTCGCGGCCCTCCTCCAGCAGCCCGGTGACGCTCTGGGAGAGCTCGCCCATCCCCTCGATGGTCGAGCCGAGCGTCTTCCGGTCGGCGGCCAGCCCGGAGACCAGCCGCTGCAGCGTCACGAGGGTGGTGTCGAGCATCCCGGTGCGCTGGCTGACCACCTCGAGGACCGAGTTGAGGTTGGTGATCAGGTCGCCGATCACCTGGTCGCGGTCGGCGAGGGTCGAGGTCAGCGAGGCCGTCGAGGAGAGCAGCGACTCCACCGTCGCGCCCTCGCCCTGGAAGACCGCGATGATCTGGGCGCTGAGGTTGTTGACGTCCTCCGGGTCGAGGAATTTGAACAGCGGCTGGAAGCCGTTGAACAGCATCGTCAGGTCCAGCGCCGGCTGGGTCTCGTCGAGCTCGAACGTGTAGCCGGCGCGCAGCGGCTCGCCGCCGGGAGCACCCGGCTCCAGTGCGATGTAACGCTGCCCGATCAGGTTGCGGAACCGCAGCTCCGCCCGGGTCCCCTCGACCATCGGCGCCGACTCGGCCGCGGTGAAGACGACCTCGGCGGTGTCGTTGTGGCGCAGCCCGATGGACTGGACGGTGCCGATCTTCACCCCCGCCATCCGCACGTCGTCGCCCTTGTTGAGGCTGGTCACGTCGGTGAAGAGCGCAGTGAACGTACGCCCCGACGAGGTCGATCCGTTGGAGATCGTCGTCGCCAGCGCCGCCATCGCCAGGACCGTCACCAGCGCGAAGACCACCGACTTGGTGAGCGTCACCGCGACCGAGCCGCCATTGTTGAGTCTCATCGCACGATCACCTCCGTGCCTCGCAGGGTCGGGCCGAGCAGCAGGCTCGACCAGGTCGGATACTCATCAGGTGCCAGGCCTTCCGCTGGTGCCATCACCTCGGCGATCAGCTGGTTCTCGCCCTTGGAGTTCTGCTCGCCGAGGCCCGTGGTCGCGCCGAAGGTGCGCACCCGGTCGGTCGGTGGTGCCTCGATCCGCTCGGCGGTGTCGGTCGTCCCGGTGACGGCCGGCTGGCTGCCGGTCTGGCCGGTGACGTACGGGCATCGGGGGCCGCCGGTGCGCAGCTTCGGGACGTAGCCGGAGGGGTAGGGCTGCCGGATGTCGGAGACGCTGACCAGCGCATGGAAGCCGGGCTCGTCGGTGCCCTTGCCGAGGTTCTTGGCCATCGCCGGCGCGTAGTCGCGCAGGGCGCTGAACAGGCACGGGAAGGAGGAGGCGTACGGGCTGACCGCGCCGAGCGCGTCGCGCGAGGTGTCGGAGAGCACCACGATGGTCTCCCGGTTGCGCTCGAGCCAGCGGTCGGTGTCGGCCGCGGTCGTCGTCACCGACCGGAACGTGTCGGCGAGCTGTCTCTGCTGGTCGACCAGGGTCTCCGCGGTCAGGGTCATGGTGTCCAGCGCGTCCAGCAGATCCGGCGCGGCCTCCTCGTAGTGGCCCGCGACCCGGCCGAGCGCGGCGAGGTCGTCGGCCATCTGCGGGACCAGCGGGTTGAGCTTCCTCAGGTAATCCGCCCACGCCGAGAAGACCTGGCCGATGTCGTCGCCGTTGTCGCGCAGCATCGTGGCCAGCTCGCTCAGCGTCGCGTTGAGCTTGTGGGGCTGGATCGCCTTGAGCACCGGGAGCAGCTCGTCGAGCACCTGCTCCAGCTCGACCGCCTCGTCGGAGCGGTCCTGCTCGATGGTGTCGCCGGCCGACAGCTCCGGCCCGGAGGCCGGTTGCAGCGCCACGTACCGCTCCCCGAAGAGCGTCTTGGGCAGCAGCCGCGCGGTGGTGTCGGCCGAGAGATCGGAGAGTACGTCCGGCTCCAGGGCGAGGGTCAGCTCAGCGCCGCCCTCGCGGGCCGAGACGGTGCGGACGGTACCGACCGGCACCCCACGCAGCTTGACGTCGGAGCCCACCTGGAGCGCATTGCCCAAGGTGCCGGTGGTCAGCGTGACCTCGGAGCGGTCCACGAAGGTCTGGTCGTAGGCGAGCCAGGCGCCGAGCGCCACCGCCGCGACCACGGCCAGATAGCACAGGCCGAGGAAGGCATCGCGAAGCCTCGCCAGGCTCATTGTGGGCCGGGTCATCCCGCGATCCTCACCGTCGTGGTGGCGCCCCACATCGCCATCGAGAGGGCGAGGTCGAGCAGCGCGACGACCACGATGGTCCGCCGCACCGAGCGTCCGACCGCGATCCCGACCCCGGACGGCCCGCCGCTGGCGTAGAAGCCCAGCCGGCAGTGGATCAGGATGATCAGGATCGAGAAGATCAGCACCTTCCCGAAGCTCAGCAGGATGTCGATGGGCGGCAGGAAGAGCTGGAAGTAGTGGTCGTACGTCCCGGCCGACTGCCCGTGGAAGTAGACCGTCACGATCCGTGAGCCCGCGTAGGAGGTCAGCAGCCCGACGACGTAGAGCGGGATGATCGCCACGAAGCCGGCGACCACGCGGGTCGAGACCAGGTAGGGGATCGTGCCGAGCCCCATCACCTTGACCGCGTCGATCTCCTCGTTGATCCGCATCGCGCCGAGCTGGGCGGTGAACCCGGCACCGACGGTCGCCGACATCGCCAGGGCCGCCACCAGCGGCGCGATCTCGCGGGTGTTGAAGTAGGCGGAGATGAACCCGTTGAGCGTCGAGGTGCCGATCTGGTCGAGCGCTGCGTACCCCTGCATGCCGACGACCGTGCCGACGAAGATGCTCATCCCCGTCATCACGCCGATGGTGCCGCCGATGACCGCGAGCGCTCCGGTGCCGAAGGAGACCTCGGAGAGGATCCGGAGGATCTCGCGGGGATAGTGCCGGATCGCGGACGGGATCCCGACCAGCACCTTCCCGTAGAACCGGATGTCGCGGCCGGTCTGCACCAGCCCGTCCAGCGAGCGGTCCAGCCGCGACCGCTTCTTGACCACGTCGACAGTCGCCATCTCAGGCCCCCTTCCCGGGAACGAGCTCGAGATAGAGCGTCGTGATCACGAAGTTGACGAAGAAGAGGAGCAGGAAGGTGACGACGACCGACTGGTTGACCGCCTCCCCCACCCCCTTCGGCCCGGGCTTGGTGTTGAGCCCCTGGTAGGCGGCGACGAGGCCGGCGATGAGCCCGAAGAGCACCGCCTTGAGCTCGCCCACCCACAGGTCGGAGAGCTGGGCGAGGGCGGTGAAGGAGGAGAGGTACGCCCCGGGCGTCCCGCCCTGGATGATGACGTTGAAGAAGTAGCCGCCGAGGACGCCGACGACGCTGACCAGGCCGTTGAGCAGCACCGCCGCGAGCACGCAGGCGAGCACACGTGGCACCACGAGCGCCTGGATCGGGTCGACCGCGATCACCCGCATCGCGTCGATCTCGTCGCGGATCGTCCGGGATCCCAGGTCGGCGCAGATCGCCGCTCCGCCGGCCCCCGCGATCACCAGCGAGGTCACGATCGGTGCCGCCTGCTGCACGACGGCGAGGACCGAGGCGGCGCCGGTGAACGACTGCGCCCCGATCTGCACCGTGAGTGTGCCGAGCTGCAGCGCGATCACCGCTCCGAACGGGATCGCGACCAGCATCGCCGGGATCCAGGAGACCGAGGTGACGAACCAGAACTGGTCGAGCAGCTCGCGGGCCGCGAACGGTCTGCGGAATGCCGCCCGGAAGGTGTCCAGGCCCAGTGCGAAGAGTGCCCCGACCTGGTCGAGGCCCCGGCTGACCGGGTCCTTGGTCCGGACCGCGGCAGGGGCTCGGTCGACCTCGTCGTCATCGGCGGTGTAGAGCGTCGCGGCTCCGCTCGCCACCCGGTCCGCGTGCCGCGAGGCACCCTCGCGAGGTGCGCCGCTGGCCGGGGCGAGCTGACGCGGCAGCACCTCGATGGCGCGGGCGCCGGCGCGTACGGTCGCCACTCCGCCGGACGGGTAGTAGGCCTCGCCCTCGACGTAGTCGTCGTTGACGCCGTGGTCGGTCTCCTCGCTCATCCCGATCGGCCCGATCGGGTCGCCGCTCATGAACTGGGAGACGACCGGGTGGTCGGTGAGCAGGAACTCCTCGCGCGGGCCGTACATCACCAGGCGCCGGCGGTAGAGCATGCCGAGGTTGTCCGGCAGCGTACGTGCGAGCTCGATGTTGTGGGTGACCACCAGCATCGTGGCATCGGTGGCCGCGTTGACGTCGACCAGCAGCTGGGCCAGGTTGGCCGTACGCACCGGGTCGAGGCCCGAGTCGGGCTCGTCGCAGAGGATGATCGAGGGCTCGGTGACCAGCGAGCGGGCCAGGCCGGCGCGCTTGCGCATCCCGCCGGAGATCTCGCCGGGCAGCTTGTGCTCCTGCCCCATCAGCCCGACCAGGTCGAGCTTGTCGTTCGTGATCTGCTTGATCTCCGACTCGCGCTTCTTGGTGTGGGCACGCAGCGGGAAGGCGACGTTGTCGAAGACGCTCATCGAGCCGAAGAGCGCACCGTCCTGGAAGAGCACCCCGAACCGCTTGCGCAGCTCCTGCCGCTGCGACTCACGCGCCTTGACCATGTCGACCCCGTCGACCAGGCAGACGCCGGCCTCCGGTCGCAGCAGCCCCATCAGCGACTTCAGGAACACCGACTTCCCGGTGCCCGAGGGCCCCAGCAGCGCGGTGATCTCGCCCTGCGGCAACGTGAGGGTCACGTCGCTCCAGATGTTCTGGGACCCGAAGCTCTTGGTGAGCCCGGTGACCTCCACGGTTCCGCCCATCGCGGGACCTCCTGATCTGCCGTTGTGGGGTGTGCTTCGACCCGGACAGTACGTGTGGCCCCGGTCACACGGGAGAGGAAATCGAGCCGCCCGACAAATGCGGCCCGGGATTTGTCACGCACGTGACAAATTGCCCTCGACGCTCTCAGCCGCAGCGCTCGAGCTCGACCCAATCCAGCGCCGGGCTCTCGCCGGCGCCGAGGGCGAAGAGGAGCAGGGTGACGAACTCGGGGTCCTGGAGGCGGCTGCCGAAGGCGGCCCGCAGCCGGAGCTTGTGGTTGCGGACCGTGTGCTCGTGGATGCCGAGCTCTGCGGCCAGCGCCGGAGCGTTCGCTCCGGTGAGCAACCAGAGCCGCAGCGTACGTAGCATCGCCCGCCGGTGCTCGTCCTTGAACGCCTCCAGCGGCGCGAGGGCTTCGCTCGCCTCCCAGCGCGTGAGGGTGGGGTCGGCGTTGAGCAGCAGCGCGACGTGGTGGTCGGCGCAGCGCACCACCGGGTCCGCAGGGATCACCCCGGACTCGACGAGGTCCCGAGCGCGCTCGGTCCAGCGGATCGCGGCCGGCACATCCGCCAACGGCACCGGCACGGTCACGAAGACAGGGCCGGTACGCGGCCACCCCCGCATCACCGCGCTGACGGCGTCGACGTCGGCCGGGTCGGTGACCACCAGGGCGCGCCGGCCGGCGGTGTCCCACGCGCACCCGTCGGGCAGCTCGACGGAGTGATCGACGGAGTGATCGACGGAGTGATCGACGGATTGATCGACGGCGTCCAGCGGCGTGATGGTGTCGACCGAGCAGACCACCACCGCTGACGGCAGCTGCCAGCCGACGCGCGCGGCGAGACCACCGATCACCTCGGCGTCCGCCGCACCGGCGAGACCCCTGACGAGCCGGCGCCGGATCCAGCACGGATCCGCCTCGCGGTCACGGACCCCGGCCGCGTACCCGCGGGCGACGTCGTCGAGCAGGATGCCCATGTAGGCGAGGAGGGAGCCGCACAGGGTCCCGCGTATGTCGTCTGGGACCAGCCCCTCAGCCTCGTGACGGATCGCCTCGGCCGCCCGGTGGGTGGCCAGGTCGACGGCCGCCCGGAACCCGTCGAGGCTTCGCTCGGCCAGCGCCTCCCCCTTCCCCATCCCGAAGTACATCGCCGACACCGTCTCCGGGTCGGACGGGATCTTCTCGACGACGTCCGCATAGAGCTCCACGGCGCCGGCGACGGCCTTCGTGATCAGGTCACGACGCCTCTGGGTGGGATGCCGGGAGTAGGCGGCGACCTGGCACAGGATCTCGTCGGTGATCTGTGGGACCAGCCGTCGGCCGACCCGGCGGATGACCGCACACTCCGCAGGCGAGACCTGGGGGGCGTGGATCTTTTCGGCGAACCGCCGCGAGGCGCTTCGCCGTGGCAGTCGTGGGCGCGGGACAGGCGTTCCGGCGGTCGTCATCTGGCTCTGCGTCGGACTCATGGATCTACGACTTCTCCCCTCGATCCCCGGCCCGCGGGAGCACTGTGCTTCGTCAGGCCGGCGTCACTCAGTGATGGTCATCACAGAGGACATCGGGCCGTTCGGCCAGCGGAAGAGGTCCCAATCGGTGCGCAGAGGCCTCCGACTTGTCACGCGCATGACAAGTTTTCGCCCCGCGGATCTCGCGTGGCCGACCGTCGTCACTGGTCGCCCTCGGGAATCTCGGGGAGCGGGGGGACTTGTGGAGGCAGCACGTCCGTGCGACACGGGACCGCGTCAGGGGTCGACGCCCCCGGGGCAGGCGGCAGGTTGGGCCCGCCGGGGTTCGGCACGGTGCACCCGAAGACGCCGCCCTGATAGGTACGCAACGGGTATCCCTCACCCGAAACGGCAGCCGTCAACAGCCTGGAGACGTCGTCGCCACCAGTAGTCGTACACCCCGCGAACGGGGGCACGTCGACGGTGCCCGCGAGGAGGCCGCCCGGGCTGAGGTTGAAGACGCCTTCGTTCCACAGCGCAGGCTGCACCTTCGCGGGCAGGTTCTGGCTCCCGTCCCATCCGGTGAGGTACCCCTTGCCGGACAGATCCAGAGCCCCGGACTGACGGGTTCGGCACACTCCCTGCAACGGCAGTGACACACCGTCGACCCGCAATGAAGTCACGCGCGTGTAGACCCGTCCGTTGACCGGAGTGTCCGGAACCTCGGTTCCGAACGGCGGTACTCGCGTACAGGTCGTGGACTTCACTTCGATGGGGACGGGGAGATTGTCGGATCTCTCCTGTTCCAGACGCACGGTCGCCTCGACCGGGACAGCACCGAAGGTGACCGTGCGAACCGCAATGTCGGGCGTCTGGCCATAGTTGTACGGAGACCCTGGCTGAGCGACGAAGTAGATGTTCGCGCCTGCCGCCACACACAACCGGTACCGTGACGGATCGGGGTTGTCGATGCGCCCCTGGTAGAAGTCGGCGGCCACCGTCATGAGGGGCGTACGCATCCACTGACGCGCCCGCTCCACATCTGCGAGCGACGTGTTCGCCG
Organism: Nocardioides sp. YIM B13467; assembly: GCF_042788075.1. Taxonomy (NCBI): domain Bacteria; kingdom Bacillati; phylum Actinomycetota; class Actinomycetes; order Propionibacteriales; family Nocardioidaceae; genus Nocardioides; species Nocardioides sp. YIM B13467. The sequence continues at coordinate 1,470,347 of NZ_JBHZPJ010000046.1, read as the reverse complement.
CCCCCGTCCAGGAGGAGTGCCGGAGCGGCAGCTCCTGTTGCTCCGGGGCGGGCAGCCCCGGGTAAGGACCCTCCTCCGCCTGGCCCGCCCCGAGACCGAGCGCTGCAAAGGCGGTGCCGGCGAGGATGGCCAGCGCCGTCGCGCGCTGCAGGGTGTGTCGCATATCGCCAACGTGGCATCGCGGATATGCGGGCGCAACAGGGTCGGCTCGGATCCATCGGAACCGGTGCCCGGACTTGTCATGCCCGTGACAAGTCTCGGGCCGGCGCCTGCGTCGGATGTCGCGTAGGCGACATCGTGGCGCCCGATTTCGCGCTTTCGGGCAGATGGCCGTCGACAGCCGGATCCGCCACGCGGATGAATGGGCCCGACGGAGACAACCAGTCTCCATCGCCATGAAAGGACGACCTTCGATGAAGAAGAAGCTTCTCCTTGTAGGTGCGGCAGCAGCCGCCCTCACCCTCGCCGCGCCGGCGATGGCCAGCGCCGCCCCTCCCTACACCGTCGCCGTAGGTGGCAGCACGGCCGCCGGCAACCACGCCTTCACCGCCACCGCTGTCGGCGGCATCGCCTTCACCGTCCCGCTGAACGCGATGTCCTGCACCTCGGCCGGCGCCAGCGGTTCCATCCACAGCGGCACCGGGAAGAGCGGGCTCGCCCCCGACCATCTCGCGACCATCTCGTCGACGACCTGGAGCGGCTGCACCGAGCAGTTCGGCACCCCGCTGACGGTCACCCACGGCGGCGCCTGGAAGCTCGAGACCGCTGACACGTCGGTGACCACCGCCGCCACCGATCAGGTCGACGGCTGGATCAGCGGCATCAGCGCACGCGTCACCGACTCCACCGGTCTGTGCGACTTCACGGTCACCGGCACCGCCGACGGCCACTTCGACGAGGCGACGCAGCGGCTGGTCGTCGACGAGACGGGCGACGGATCCCTGACGGTGACCACGGTCGTCGCCGACTGCCTCGGCTCGATCTCCGTCGGCGATCCCGCTTCGTTCAACGGCACCTACAACGTCTCCGTTCCGGACGGCGCCGTCAACGTCAGCTAGGCCGGCAAGCGAGAACGGTGCGCCCGAGCGGCGCACCGTTGTCGCGTCTCCCTGTTCCACCATCCCGAAGGAGCCCGTCATGTCTCTCTCGACACTCATGAAGCGCCGGCTCGGCCTGCTCGCCATCCCGGCCGCAGCCACGCTGCTCGCCGTCGCCACGGCCGCCCCCGCCCAGGCAGCGCCGCTCGACATCCTCTACGACGCCAACGGCACCACCGTCGTCGCCTCGACCGGGTCGCAGATCCCGGTCGGCCCGGCCGTCCTGGACACAACGCTGGAGACCACGACCGGCGCGTTCACCGGCTCGCTCGCGCTTCCCGGCGCCAGCACCGAGTTCAAGGCGGCGGGGTTCATCCCGATGAGCGCCGACGTCAGCTTCGAGGAGGCCGCCCCCACCACCGGCACCCTCAAACCCCACCCGGAGGGCGGCGGCAGCTATGTCGAGGCCACCTCCTACTACAACGTACGTCTCACCAACATCAAGGTCGTGGGCTTCCCGACCTTCTCCGGCCCGTTCTGCCGCACCGTCGAGCCGGTGGCCATCCCCGTGGCCACGCCCGAGGGCGAGCGGTTCGGGGTCTTCACCGGTGGCCGGCTCACCGGGACGTACTCGATCGGCGACTTCCAGAACTGTGGCCTCAACACCTGGCTGGTCAATGCCCTCGTCCCCGGCGACGGGAACACCATCGAGCTCAACCTCACCAATCCGCGCCGGGGCTGAGCTCTCCCTCCCCGAGTCCGCCGGGTGGCCACACGGCCCCCGGCGGGCTTTGCTCATCCGGCCACTCAACGGCACAGGTGTACCGAATTTCGGGGGCACGCCAAGCAAAGACGTGCCATGGTGGTCGATACCTTCTCGGGCATGTTGGACGAAGGAGTTTGACGTGCGACGGAGCACGAGATGACGCAGACCCACCAGTCCCCCGGACTTCCCGGTTCCGCCGTGTGGATGCTGAAGAGCCTCGAGAGCGAGGTGCGGCCGATCGCGCGCAAGATCACCCACCACCTGCGCGAGGGGCTGCCGGCCGAGACCGAGGGCTTCGAGGAGCTCATCTTCACCGCCGTGCACGGCGCGATGTCGCACTTCATCGACCTGGGCCTCGGGCGTTCGGCGCCCTACATCGCGATCGACGACCACTTCCGCAAGGTCGGCTTCAAGGTCGCCGCGCTGGGCCAGGACCGGGCGATCGTCGACCAGGGCATCCACATGGCCACCACCGAGCTCTGGGACGAGCTGCGCCGCCGGGCGGTCGAGAACGAGCTCTCCGCCGCGGCGCTGAACGCGCTCAACGAGATGATGACGTCGTACGTCGACCACCTGACCTCGCAGGTCAGCAAGGGCTTCGAGGCCGGCACGGAGGCTCGCGACCAGGACAACGACGTCGCCCGGGCGCGGCTGATCGACCGGATGCTGTCGGGGGCCTCCGCCGACGAGATCGAGGTGCAGGCGGCGCTGGGCGACTGGGCGCTGCCCGAGAAGGTGACCGTGATGGCGGTCGAGCTGCGTGATGGAGACCGGATCCCCTCCGGCGCCCTCTCCGCCACCGCTCTCACCCGTCGCCGCGAGCCGACCCAGGTGGTGATGTGCCCTCCTCGCGACGCCGAGGCGGTGACCAAGGAGGTCCGGGCGGCCGCTCCCAAGGCACGGGTCTCGATCTGCTGGCCGGTGCCGCCCGAGGACGTTCCCGCCGCCTGGCGCTGGGCCAACCGCGCCCTGGCGCTGGTCAACGCCCGGGTGATCCCGGCCAAGCCGGTCATCAACTGCCTCGCCTACCGCACCGAGATCTGGCTCCACGCCGAGCCGGTGATGCGCCGCCAGCTCGCCCAGGAACTGCTCGAGCCGCTGCTGGCCGAGTCGGCCAACTCCCGCGAGATCCTCACCGAGACCCTGCTGGTCTGGCTCGAGACCCGGGAGAGCGCTCCGGCGATCGCGGCGGTCCTCGGCGTGCACCCGCAGACGATCCGCTACCGCTGGAAGCGGATCAACGAGCTCTTCGGGGAGTCCCTGCGCGACCCCGAGTTCGTTACGCAGCTCCTGCTGCTGCTGAAGGCGAGCGTGCCGCTGTGGGTCGCCGGCGACCAGAGCGACTTCGACCGCTATCAGCAGCAGACCGGCTGACCTGGGGTCACTCATGGAGATGTTCATTCTCGTGGCCGGTGCTGTCGCCGCGTACGTCCTCGGGTTGGTCTTCCCGCACGTCGTCGCGGGCTGGGCCGGTCGCCGGCGCGGGATCGAGTCGGTGCCCCGGCCCTCGTGGGCGATCGCTGCCCGGGTCGACACGGTGGTGCTCGACCGGTGGGGGACGGTGACCACCGGGCGGCTCGTGGTGACCACCGTCGACCCGCTCGACCCCGACCATCTGCGCAACCTGCGCTGGTTCGCGGGGGCGTTGGAGCACGAGGCCGAGGGCCCACTCGCCCGCGCGGTCGCCCGGCTCTCACCGCGGGGCAAGGTCACCGACTTCGGCGTCGTTCCCGGATCGGGGGTGCGGGGGGCGGTGGACCGCCATCCCGTACGCGTCGGGCGGCCGTCCTGGATCGGCATGGCCGAGCGCACCGACCGCGGCACCGTCCTCGGCGTCGAGCTCGACGGGCGGCCGCTGGGCTATCTCGTGGTCGGCGACCAGCCGCGCGAGGACGCGGGCGCGTCGGTGTCGCGGCTGACGGCTGCGGGAGTGACGCCGGTGCTGGTCTCCGACGGCACCGACCGCGAGACCGAGCACCTCGCCGAGACCTGCGGGATCGAGCGGTGGCACTCCGAGATCGCCCCCGAGAAGCGGGAGCGGCTCGTCGCCGAGCTGCAGGAGCAGGGACAGGTGGTCGCCTTCGTGAGCTCTCGCCCGGAGGACGCCGAGGCCCAGGCGTTGGCCGACCTGGCCGTGGGCGCGAGCTCTGGCGTACGCCTGACGGATCTCGATGTCCGGCGCGTCGCCGAGCTGATCTCGCTCGCGCGCGGAGCCGTCGTGGGGCGTCGCTGGGCCGGGCCCGCCGCGCTGGTGCCGGCGGTGGTCGGGGCGGTGCTGACGATCCTGGGCGCCGGCTCGGTCCTGCTCGCCGCGGGGTGCGCGCTGCTCTGCCTGGTGACCGCGGCCGTGGCCGGCGCGATCCCGGTGGCGAGGTCCGGAAACTTGTCACGTGCGTGAGTAGTTTCGGGAATTCTCGGCCCGGATCGCGCTCAGCTCGTTGTGGCGGCGCTCACATGATGGCTGGATCGGTGACATCGACCCGCCCCGCCCGACCCGAGGATGTGACCGAGGATGACCCCACGACCCGGTCTGCTGTTCAAGGCAGCTGCGCTGCCCGTCGCCGCCGCCACCGCCGCCTGGACGATCCACGCGATCCAGGAGGGCCGGCCCGTCGACGCCACGGCCAGCGTGCGTCAGGTGCCGGTCGAGGTGCCCGCCCAGGAGCTGCTGCCGCCGGTGAGCGTCTCCGCGGTCAAGCCCATCCCCAAGGTCAGCCCCACCCTCGCGGCCAAGCCCGAAGGGTTCGCCGCCGAGGCCGCCGCCGGCGTCATCCCCGAGACCGCGCTCTCCGCCTACCAGCGCGCCGCGACGGTGCTGGCCGACGCCGACCCGGGCTGTCGTCTCGACTGGTCGCTGATCGCCGCCATCGGCCGGGTCGAGTCCGACCACGGCCGGGCCGGGGGTAACACGCTGTCCGCTTCCGGGGTCGCGACGCCGGGGATCTTCGGCGTACCTCTCACCGGGGCAGCCGGGACCGCACGCATCCTCGACACCGACGGCGGCACCTACGACCGCGACCTCGTCTACGACCGCGCGGTCGGCCCGATGCAGTTCATCCCGTCGACCTGGTCCGACGTCGGGGTCGACGCCGACGGCGACGGGCGCCGCGACCCGCAGGACGTCGACGACGCCGCGCTCGCCGCCGCGGTCTACCTCTGCTCCGGCTCCGCCGACCTGTCCACCGCGGCCGGGCAGCGCTCGGCGGTGCTGCGCTACAACCACAGCGAGGCGTACGTCTCGGCGGTCCTGCAGATCGCCAACGGCTATCGGCTCGGCACCTTCGAGGCACCGACCGATGTCGTCCTGCCGGCCGCGCAGATCCCGGTCACCTCCGCCTCCGACCTCGAGCCGCTCTCCGGCGCCTCGGCCAGCGCCCAGCCGCCCCGGCGCTCAGGCGGCTCGCCCTCGGGCGGGACGGGCACCGGTACGCCCAGTGGCGGCTCGACCACGCCCTCCTCCCCCTCGCCGTCGGGCTCCGCCTCGCCCGGCGACGGCGGGTCCGTCGTTCCGTCGCCCACCTCGGACCCGGATCCGACCGGCTCGCCCACGGGTTCCCCGACGGAGACGCCCACCGAGACCCCCACCGAGACCCCCACCGAGACCCCCACGGAGACCCCGGCCGAAACGCCCACGGTGGACCCGACTCCGACCGAGTCCCCGACCGAGCCCCCGACTGACACACCGACCGAGACACCGGCAGCGAGCGAGTCGGCCAGTGAGTCCGCCGACGCCGAGGTCACAGCGAGCGCGTCCTGAGGATCGCCCCCAACGTGTTGGCCTCGGCACCTCCGCCCGCGCCCGTCTCGACCACCGCCCTCCCCCGCTGGTCGAGCCGCCGGAACCGCGCGAACGTGTCGTGGCCAACACCCCTCGGTTGCGTTAAATCGCGTTACAACCCTGCCCGGTACGGGCACACTAAAGGCGCTGCTTGACTCCCCCATCAGGAGCCGCCTCGGATGCTGACCGATACCGACCGCCTCGTTGCTCATGTCGCGCGCCTCGGCGAGGAGCACCCACCGATCCCGATGGACTCGGTCGACTTCACCGTGAACGACCCGGCCGGCTTCGGTGCCCGCTTCGGCCATGTGCTCGACTACATGGCGCGGGTCGAGCTCGAGGTCGACCGCAACGTACTCGAGATCTCGACCATGCTCCCCAACCCACCCGAGGTCGACAAGCAGTTCTACGCCGATGTGTGGCAGCCGCAGGAGATCCAGCACGGGCTGATCCTCGACCGGCTCCAGCAGATCCTCGGGCGCCCGCCGGCGACCACCGACTTGGACCACATCGGCCTGAAGTTGAAGGTGCTCGGCCTGCTGGCTCACCTGGAGCCGTTCCAGGACGTCTGCCGGATGCTCTACTACCTGACCGGCATGGCCACCGAACGCTCCGCGGTGATCGCCTACAACCTGCTCCACGACGGGGTCATCGAGACCGGCGAGCACGCCGTCGCCGAGACCGTCATCGCGCCGATCAAGCGCCAGGAGCCGGGCCACTACGCCTTCTACCAGCTCTCCGCCCGCGCCCACTGGGCCACGCTCGCCGCCTGGCAGAAGTGGCTGGTCCGACGCATGCGCCGGATCTCCTTCGCCCCCGTCGGGGTCAACAACGTCACCCAGCTCGCCGACTTCGGCGACGTCATGGAGACCCTCGGGGTCGATCATGAAGGCCGCGACCTCGCCGCCGACGTGGCCCGGGTCGAGCAGGAGCTCCTCTGGGCCCGCGACCGCGGCCTCCCCGTCCCGGACTACGTCACCCGCGCCTTCCGCGAGGCCGTCGAAGCGGCTCGAGCGCGGGGTCTGGAACTTCGTCAAGGTATGTAGCCGAAGGCGCACATCCCTTGCGGAGTTCCACACGGGATGTGCGCCTTGACCTGCATACCTTGACGAAGGAACGGCCCTATCCGCGCCACTTCGACACGAGCATCTCAACCGTTGCGCCCTTGAGCGCCCGGCTTCCGGGAACCGTCCCGACGACCGTGCCCGCCTTCCAGCGCGACTTGACCCGCTTGCCGACGACCGGCTTGAACCCGGCCGCCTTGAGTCGGGCGGTGGCCTTGGCGACCGAGAGGCCCTCGACCTTCGGGATCTTGACGCCCTTGCCGTTGACGACGCTGGCGCCGGGACGTACGAAGTTCGCGGAGCCCAGCTTGCCGTCGATCGCCCGCATCGCGTCGGCCCACATCGGGCCGGCGACGGTCGAGCCCGACGCCGAGGCGACGTAGCCACCACGCAGGCGCTGACCGTTGAGGGTGACCCATTTGCCCTCGTAGTTCGCGCCGGCGATCATCGACGCGGTCGCGAGCTTCGGGGTGTATCCGTTGAACCAGACCGCGCGGTTGCTGTTGGTCGTCCCCGTCTTGCCCGCGGACGGCACGCTCAGCGCGAGCCGCTGCCCGAACCCGCCCGGCTGCAGCACGCCGCGGAGGATGTCGTTCATCGCATCCGCGGTCCCGGTACGCATCACCTGCTCGCACGAGGCCGCGTACTCCTTCATCGTCTTCCCGTCGGGGCCGACGATCTCGGTCACCGGCCGCGAGTCGCAGTGCTTGCCGCGGGCACCGAAGGTCGCGTACGCCTCGGCCATCTCCAACGGGCTGACGTCGACCGGGCCGAGGGTGAAGGACGGCACCCGCTCGTGGGCAGGGTTGGTCAGGCTGACGCCCATCTTCTTCGCGAGCGTGTAGGGGGCGCAGACGCCGGTGAACTGCTCGAGCCGGACGTAGAAGGTGTTCACCGACTCGCGGGTGCCGGTGTAGAGGTTCTTGTTGCCCGAGGTGGTCGAGTTGCCGACCGGGTAGGGGTTGGGGTTGAAATTGCCCTCGCCGGGGCAGTTGGCGAAGGAGGCCTGGTTGAACGTCCTCTTGGCCGGCGACGGGATCTCCTGCCTGAGCGGGAAGCCCTTCTCGATCGCCGCGGCGCCGACGAAGACCTTGAACGTCGAGCCTGCCTGGAAGCCGTTGGCGTCGCCGTACTCCTTCGGCACCAGGTAGTTCAGGTAGGACTCGCCCTTCTTCCGGTTCTCTCCCATCGGCCGCGACTGCGCGAGCGCCTTGACGTTGCCGGTCCCGGGCTCGACCATCGCCAAGGCGCCGACGGCGTTGTCGGTGGGCGAGACGCGGCCGCTCACCGACCGCTGCGCCGCCTTCTGGAAGCTCGAGTCGAGGGTCGTTCTGATGGTCAGACCGCCGGTCTGCAGCAGCCGCCAGCGCTCGGCCTCGGTCTCGCCCAGCGACTTGTCGGCGAGCAGCCACTGCAGCGCGTAGTCGCAGAAGAACTCCGCCGAGGATCCGAAGCAGCCGTTGCGGCTGTCCTGGACGTTGAGGCCGAGCTCGGTCTCCTTGAGCTTCTCGGCGTCGGCCCGCGGCAGGTCGCCGACCTGGGCCAGCCGCTCGAGCACCAGGTTGCGGCGCGCCACCGTGGCGTCGGGGTAGTCGGTCGGGTCGTAGCCGGTCGGGTTCTTCACCATCCCGGCCAGCATCGAGGCCTGCCCCCAGGTCAGGTCGGCGGCGTCGACGCCGAAGTAGTGCTTCGCGGCCGCCTGGACCCCGTAGGCGGAGTCACCGAAGTAGGCCGCGTTGAGGTAGCGCTCGAGGATCCAGTCCTTGTCGTGGTTCTCCTCGAGCCAGATCGCATAGCGGAGCTCGCGGATCTTGCGGGCCGTGGACTTCTCGGTCGCGGCGGCCCGCTCCTCGTCGGTGTCGGCCCCGTAGACGAGAGTCGTCTTGACCAGCTGCTGGGTGATCGACGAGCCACCCTGCACCGATCCCGACTCGGAGGCCGAGTTGCGCAGCAGCGCCCGCAGCGTGCCCTTGAGATCCATCGCGCCGTGCTCGTAGAAGCGGCTGTCCTCGATCGCGAGCAGCGCCTTCGGCATGTTGGGCGAGATCTGGTCGAGCGCCTTGTAGGACCGGTTCTGGTCGTAGAGGGTCGTGATCACCTTGCCGTGCACATCCAGGATGCGGGTCGTCTGCGACAGCTCGCCCATGTCGATGTCGAGGGGCAGCTCGTCGATCGCCTGGGCGCCGGACTTGGCCGCGACGCCGGTCAGGTGGATGAACGGGACCGCCATGCCGGAGGCGACCAGCCCTGTCACCGCAGCGACGCCGATGAATGCCGCGAACCGCATCGCGACGCGGTGAAACGGCATGGAACGAACGACTTTGCGCGCCAAGATGGGGGCTCCTACCCGGGCCTCGAGCCAGGACCGGCGAGGGTTGCTGAACGATTGGAGAACAGGCGTTCAGAATACCGGAAGGCCCCACAACGATCGCGTTCGATCCGCCACACTTCTCCCTGTGAACCCCTCGGTCTCCGGAGTCGCCGTGGCATGGCGTCCCGCGATCGCCGAGCTCCTCCAGACGTACGCCGCCTCCGGCCGTCTCGGGTTCACCGAGGTGGTCGCGGAGAACACCGCGCCGGCGCGGATCCCGCAGGCCGTCCGAGATCTCGGCGTCCCGGTCATCGCCCACGGCGTCACCCTCGGCCTGGCCGGCGCCGCGCGCCCCGCGGCGGACCGCCTCGCCCGGCTGGCCGAGCTCGCCGAGGTCCTCGACTGCCCGTTCGTCTCCGAGCACGTCGCGTTCGTGCGGGCGAGCGACTCCCCCGACCCGCTGCACGGCGACGTCCTGGAGGCCGGCCACCTGCTGCCACCGCCGCGCACGAGAGACTCGCTCGACGTGCTGGTCGACAACATCCGGATCGCGCAGGACCAGCTGCCGGTGCCGCTCGCGGTCGAGAACATCGCCGCCACCTTCACCTGGCCCGAGGACACCATCAGCGAGCCCGATTTCCTCGCCGAGCTCGTCGAGCGCACCGGCGTACGCCTCGTCCTCGATGTCGCCAACCTCTACGCCTCCGCGGTCGCCCGCGGCACCGACCCCGTCGCCGACCTGGCCCGCTTCCCGCTCGACGCGGTCGCCTACATGCACGTCGCCGGCGGCACCGAGCGCGAGGGCCTCTACATCGACACCCACGCCCACCCGATGCAGGCACCGGTGCTGTCGTTGCTCGCGACGGCGGTCGAGGCGTACGCCGGACGTCGCCTCCCCGGGGTCATGCTCGAACGCGACGCAGATGTGTCACCGCAGACCGTCGATCCCGAGTTCACGAAGCTCGTCGAGGTGATCCCTACGCCTTCGGCAGATCCGCTCCACCCGTGACCGGAGCCTGATGCTCCGGGAAGGTGGACTCGGCCGAGACCTCGTCCACCAGCGTGGTGCGGCCGAAGGCCTCGCCGAACGGCGTCAGGTGCACCGAGCGGCGCACGATCTTGGCGAACTTCACCGAGTGCAGCGCCTCGAGCACGTCGGGCTGGGCCTCGAGGACCTGGTATTCCAGCGGGTCGGGCAGCGGCTCCTTGGAGAACCACACCAGCCCGAGCCGGAACAGGTTGTTGAGATAGGCCGGCACCCGGTCCGGATAGCGCACGCCGCTGCGCCCCGCGATCATGTTGAGGCCGGGCGCGATCATGGTGCTGCCGACGAGACCGGCCGGCCCACCGGTCCGAATGTCGACCGACGGCTGCGGCCCGGCCTGAAGCAGGTAGAGCAGCATCCGCGCCTCGTCGGGCGCGAGCTCGTCGAGGATCCGGGCGTACGCCGGGTGCCCCTGCTCATCGGCCCAGACGTCGCGGGATCGGTCGAGCAGCTCGGCCCCCCGTCGGCGGAGCACCGGCAGGGAGTCCTCGGACGCCTCGGCCTCCCGCGTGCGGGCGAGCACGACATCGCGACCGGCGGCCTCGTAGTCGGCGTCGGAGAGCTCCATCACCTGGTTCGCGTTGGGGAGGATGATCCGGGCCGCGGTGCCGGCGACGATGCCCACGGCCTCGGCCGTCTCCCGCACCAGTCCCACGCGTACGTCCTGGTCGACCACCGCCCGGGCGACCCGGATGCCGGCACGGCTCGAGGTGCGCAGCCCCCACCCGGCGGTGTGCCAGGCAGCCCCCGCGGCCACCCTCGCCAGACCGGGTGCGGTGCCGGCCACGGCGGAGGCGGTCGGGATGACCTTGCCGAGGAGACTCATGTCGGAAAGATTAGAAGGTGAAGGAAGCCGCCCGCGAGTCCCATGATCGCGCCGTGGGCGTAGAGCATCCATTCGTCCTCCTTGATCGCTGACCTCATCATGTCCACGAAGTCGCCCGGCGGGAGCTCCTTGGTGCGCCGCGCGACCAGGTCACGGATCTTGTCCGCCTGGTGACGGCTGAAGCCGGGATCGCGGAACGGCACCAGCGTACGATCCGCAGCCTCGTTGGCCACCGAGGTGCTGATCCGGTCGAACCGCTCCGAGCCGAGCGCTATCCGCACCGCACCCCGGTAGGGCCCGGCCGCCCTGTCCACCGCGGGCATCAGCGCGTTGATCAGCAGCTTGCGGGTGGCGTCGCCGCGGGGGCCGTCGAGCAGGAAGTCGCCGATCCGCTCGAGCGTGATCACGTCGGTGGCGATGATGTCGGCGTAGACCTCGGCGGCCTGCTCCTGGCGGCGCGGGAAGAGGCCCTGCACCTTGATCCCCAGGATGCGCCGCGGCTCGGCGGGCTCGAAGATCAGCCACATGCCGAGCAGGTTGGTCACCCAGCCGACGACCACGCCGAGCACGGGAAGCAGCCACCAGACGTGGAAGGTCTGGTCGATCAGCGCCACCGGGATACCGAGCAGGAAGCCGAAGATGAACCCGAAGGCGACCATCAGGTTGAGCTCGCGCTGCCCGAAGTCGCGGAAGATCCTGACCACCAGGGCGGGGTTCTTGCGGAAGTGGTCGATGACCATCAGCTTCGGGTCGAGCAGCTGGTCGATGTGTACGCCGATGTCGTCGGTGACCTTGTGCACGATCGAGGGGAGCTGCGCCTGCACCCGGACGGCGATCGCGTCCTTGACCGGCCGCGGCAGGTCGCGCCAGAGCCGCGGGTGCTCGCGCATCATGATCTGCTCGACCAGCTCGGGGACCTCCGGACGGAAGGTCTCCACGATGTGCGTAGCGATCTCCGAGGGGCCGAGCTGCTGGTAGAAGTCGCTGGGCGTGCCGAGCTTGGCGATCGCCTTGTCGACGGCGATCGAGCCCATCTTCGCGGCCCGTGCGGGGATGATGCCCTGCCAGCCGATCCCGCCCTGGGCGAAGCCCGGGACCTCCTGCAGCTTGTGCGGCAGCACCCTGGTCAGCTCGCGCAGCCCGGGCACCTGGAACCCCTTGAAGGAGAGCGGGGAGAAGAGCATGTAGAGGCCCGACCAGTTGATCAGCCAGCCGATCACTCCGGTGAAGATCGGGATGGTGATCAGCGAGAGCCAGTGGACGTGGGCAGCCCAGTCCTCGAACCAGCTGACCAGCGAGTCCTGCCACTCCGGCGACATCCGAGCTCCTTCCGCCAGAGTTCCAGACCGTCAGTATGCGTACCCTACCCACAGGCGAACGCAAACACCCTGAAGCGTCTGCTATTCGGTTGAGGCTTCCGTCGCCGCGCCGGGCGGGATCTCATGGCTCGGTAGCCGGTCGAGATCCTCGACGTCGGCGAAGCAGGCCCGGGCGAAGTCCTGCCCGAACGGAGTCAGGTGGATCGAGCGCCGCTTGATCCGGGCACCACCCTTGGCGTGAAGAGCCGCGAGTACGTCGGGTTGCGCCTCGACCACCTGGTAGCGGATCAGCTCGCTGACCGGGTCCTCGGACTGCCAGACCAGGCCGAGCCGGGTCAGGTTGTTGAGGTACTGCGGCACCAGCGACGGGTAACGCACGCTGGCCTGCGCTCCGATCATGGTCAGTCCCCGCGCGATCATCCGAGCTCCGCGCAGATGGCCGATCAGACCGCCCTCGACCACATCGACGGCCGGCTGCGGGCCGCCCTTGAGCATCAGCACCAGGATGCGGGCCTCGTCGGGGGCCAGCTCGTTGAGGATCGACACGAAGGCCGGGTGACGCTCGTTCTCGTCCCATACGTCGCGCGAGCGGCGCAGCAGCTCCTCGCCGGTCCGCCGCAGTCGGTCGGGTTCCGTGCCCGGGGCGACTCCGTTGACCCGCGCGGCACGACCCTCCATCGCCGCCCTCGCGCTCTCGGCGGCCGGCAGCGCGAACCGCTCCAGCAGACCCGTGACCGGGTTGCCCGTGGCGACCCGCTTCGCGAGGGCGGTCACCTGGCGGGCGTTGGTCGCCACGTCCTCGGTGAGCCGGACCGCCTCGTCTGGATCGACGACCGCCTTCGCGACCCGCCCCACCCCTCGGGCGTACGTCCTCAGCCCCCAGCCCGCGGTGTGGGCGACCGTGACCGCGGAGATCCTGAGCAGGCCCGGGAGGACCTCCATGGCATCGTCGACGAGACCGCCGCTCGGGGCCGGCGTGGGCATGCGGTGCATCCCCTCCCGACCGTCGACGAGCTCTTCGGGCGGCTCGATCGAGCGAGGTCGACGGGCCCCCGGCTCGGTGTTGATGTGGAGGGCGCTCACAGCACGTTCCACCATTCGAAGACCGCCACGTGCAGAAACCCGCCCGCCAGCCCCATGATCGCCCCGTGGGCGTAGAGCAGCCACTCGTCCTCCTTGATCGCGGCTCTCATCATCTCAACGAAGGTCTTCGGGGGCAGCGCCCTGCACCGGTCGGCGATCAGCCGGCGGATGTTGCACGACTGCTGCTGACTGAAGGCGGCGTCGCGCAGCGGGGTGAGCGTGTAGTCGACGGCCTGCTCGGCGACCGAGGACCGGATCGCATCGAACCTCCTGGTCCCGACGGCGACCCGGACCGCACCGTAGGCCGGTCCGACCGCGGCGTTGACCGCCGGCTCGAGGGCCGAGGCGAGCATCTGGCGGGTGCGGTCACCGGACGGCCCGTTGAGGAGATGCTCGCCGATGTGCTCGAGCGTGATCACGTCCTTGGCGATGTGCTTGCCGTAGACGTCGGAGGCCTGCCACTGCCGCCGCGCGAAGAGCGCCTGGATCTTGAACGGCCCGATCCGCCTGGGCTCGGCGGGCTCGAAGATGAGCAGCATGCCGAGCAGGTTGGTCGTCCAGCCGACCAGCACACCGAGGATCGGCAGCAGCCACCAGATGTGGAAGGCCTGGTCGACGACGGCGACCGGGATGCCGAGCAGGAAGCCGAAGATCGCCCCGAAGACGACCATCATCCGCAGCTCGCGGGCCCCGAAGTCCTTGAAGATCCGCACGATGATCGAGGGATCCTTCTCGAAGTTCTCGATCACCATGATCTTCGGGTCGAAGATCTGGTCGATGTGGTTGCCGATCTCGACGGTCACGTCACCGACGACCTCCGGGAGCCGGTCCTGGACCCGCTGGATCACGACCGTACGCAGCGGGCGCGGCAGATCGCGCCAGAACCGGGGATGCTCACGCCACATGATCTCGTCGACGAGCAGCGGGATCTCCGGACGGAAGACGTCGACGATGTGGGCGGCGATCTTGTCCGGCTCGAGCTGCTCGTAGAAGTCACGGGCAGTCGCCATCTGCGACAGCGCCCGGTCGACGGCGATCGAGCCCATCTTCGCGGCCCGCGCCGGCACGATCCCCTGCCAGCCGAGCCCGCCGCGCAGGATGCCCGGGATCTCCTGGACCTTGCGCGGCAGCGAGCCGGCGATCTGCTTGAGCCCCGGGACGGTGATCCCGTGGAAATGGATCGGGGAGAAGAGCATCCACAGCCCCGACCAGTTGATGAGCCAGCCGATCACGGCGGTGAAGATCGGGACCGACCAGAACTCGAACCAGTTGAACTCGCCTAGCAGGGTCAACCCCGCCGAAATGGTGTTAGACACAAGACCTGACCTTCATTTCCTCATCCACGAGACCGCCCCAGGTTCAAGCGGTGTCGTGGTCTCCCTGGCGCGAAGGCTAGTCCACCGTTTGACAACTTGGGGCAAAATGTCCACCGATCACCCAGTTATCGATCCAAAGATCGAGCGGGTTCGACGGGAGCGAGTCGTACGTCCCGGGTGATCATCCCGTTCCGACGGAGGGGGAGCATTCGGAAGACAACCCTGCCATGGACGGCCTCGGCATCGACGAAACCGAAGCTGCGCGAGTCGGTGGAGGCGCTCCAGTTGTCGCCGAGGAGCCAGTAGGCGTCCTCGGGAACCGTCAGCCACTCCAGCTCGGCACCAGCCTCGGCGGACCATGCCGGGTTCTCGACCACATAGGTCTCGTCCTCGCCCGCGGGCCGGACCAGCACCCGCGCATCACGGGAGACCGAGACCCGGTCACCGGGCATCCCGATCACCCGCTTGAGGATCCGGGTGCCACCACCGGACACAGCGCTCGGGGCGTCCGCCTCGACGACGTCGAAGCGTTCGATCTCGTCATGGGTCCAGAACTCGAGGAACATCCGGTCGCCGTTCTTCAGCGTCGGCTCCATGCTCGTGCCGTCGACGGTGACGGAGAAGGCGAGTGCGGCGACCACCAGGACCAGTGCGACGAAGGCCACGACCGCGGCGGCGACACCGCTCGCCGCGAGGATCCTCCTCACGGCCGTTGGTCCAGCCCGGCGACAGGCGCGGCCACCTCGACCAGCTCGACGCCACCGTCACCGAATCCGCCGAACGCGCCGGCCGGGAGCAACCGCAGCCAGGCCTTGCCGGAGACGTCCGCCACCGGCAGGAAGCCGAACCCGCGGGAGTCGGTCGAGCCTCCCCAGTTGTCCCCGAGGACCCACAGCGAATCGCGCGGGACGGTCACCCAGGCTCCGGACGCGGCATCGTCGTCGTACGTCCCGTCCGGCTCGCAGCACATGCCCGCCGCGGCCCCGATCCGGGCCGGCCAGGCGGGGTTGTCGACCCGGTAGACGTCGGCGGACCCGGCGGGGCTCACGTAGACGACCGGCTTCTCGCCTCCGACGATCGCGACCCGGTCGCCGGGCATCCCGATCACCCGCTTGACCACCTGTGACCCACCGCCGAAGCGTTCCGGTCCAGGCTCGATGCCCTGAACCAGGTCGAAGCGTTGGATGTCGTCGTTGTGCAGCGGGTCGAGCAGGATCCGCTCGCCGGAGACCATCGTCGGCTCCATGCTGCGCCCCTTGACCGTGAACGAGCCGAAGAGCGCGGCGACGACGACGGTCATCACCAGTAGGAACGCCACCAGCGCGACCCACCCGACGGCCGTTGCGGCGAAGCCGCGTTCGTCAGCGAGACGCGCATTCATAGGTCTTCCGAACACAACCAGACCCTCTTTCGGGCAGATCGATGACAGCGAAGACAAACCCACGCAAGGATCACCTCACTCGGTAGACATTTAGGGATCAAATGTCCAGATTTGCTTGACCGTAGCACGTGGTGACCGTCACAGTCTGTGATGCCACCCAGGGTATTAGGGGCCGTGGGCGGCGCACTTTTCTCGGGTTCATCAGCCCGTGAGGGACGGGTTCCAACGAGGGAGCACATATGAACAAGATGGGGCATACCAGTCTCGGCCGCTTCGCGGCCGTGACGCTGCCGGCGGCGGTCGTCTCCGCCGGCATGGGGTACGCGATGCTGTCCGGCATGGTCGGAGCGGTCATCTCGTCCACCGGCGGGTTCGACATGAGCACGAGCCTCACGGCCGACGCGCTGAAGATGCGCACCGGCGCCACTGAGATCGGCTCTGCCGGCAACAACCAGGGCACGATCTACGCTGAGACGCAAGGGTCTGTCGCCAACGGACTCGATGTCGTCACCCCCGCGGTCGAGGTCCTCCCGGGCCTGAGCCTCAACCTGGGGATCACGTCGAGCGACCCGGCGATCGACTTGGGCGACGTGGCACTGAACGCTGCCTCGCTCAACACTCCGGAGGGCGCCACCATGGCCAACGTCACCCTGGGTCAGTCGCAGGCCGACGCCGGCTTCGACCCGGGCGACCCCGGCTACGTGGCGGACGGCTTCGCACTCCAGGCCGCGCAGACCGCCGGCCAGAGTGGCGAGCAGGAGCTGAACAACCTGTCGGCGAAGGCGTACGCGGTCCAGCTCAGCTCGCTGAGCCTCAGCAACCTGTCGATCCAGCTCAACCCCACCCCGTAGTACTCCAACCCAGCAGCCAGTAGTCGTTGGCGGGCGTTCCGGAGCGCCCGCCAACACCACTGCCCCAGCCCCCGCCGGAGAACCCATGCCTGACAAGACGCCGATCGACCCCGAAGCACCCACCGTGACCACCTCAGCCGCCGCCCCCACTCCGCGTGGATTCAGGGGATTCCGGCGCACTCGCCCCTTCTGGGGAAGCCTGATCCTGCTGTGGTCGTCATGGCTGATCGGGTCCTCGATGCTCTCCAAGCAGCTCGACTTCACGATCTTCGCAGCCTTCGGCGACAGGACCCTGCCGCCGGTGCTGATCTCCTTCACCATGGCCGCCGCGGCGCTGATCGCGATGTTCATGCCGGCGCAGCGGACGTTCCCGGGGATCGTCTCGGTCGCGCTCGCGATCGCGGCACTCCCCCTTGCGAACCTCGGCGGCCTGATCATCGGCACCGTCGCCGGTGTCACCGGTGGCGCGCTGATCGTCGCCTGGACCCCCTACACCGACGAGCAGCTGACCAAGATCGCCGAGAAGGACGCCCGCAAGCGCGCCCGCAAGGCGGCTCGCAAGCCGGCCCGGAGCGGAGCGACCGCATGAGCCCCCGCGCCCGCCGCTTCGAGCGGTCCGACCCCTGGGGCGAGGAGTCCGGCGTGCTCGGCGCGTGGGGCCGGCTCACCGGCCGCATCTACCGCGCTGCGTACGCCGCCATCGACCGTGCCGCGGAGCAGTCGGCACAGATGAAGGCGGATGCGGAGTCCGTGCGTCGCGGCAGCCGCAAGCGCTCGCTGCCGCTGATGATCGTCGGGAGCGCCGCCCTCCTGGCCATGTTCGGCGCGGTCTCGCAGAACGCCCTGGCGGTCAACTTCACCACCGGTAACGCCAAGTTCAAGCTCTACTCCAACTACCTCGACGCCGAGCACGCCGCGGGCTATCTCGCCCCGACCAGCCGCCAGGGGGCCACGGACTGCGATCCCGGGGTCGCCGACATACAGACCCAGTGCGGTGTCACCGAGCTCGGCATCCACGAGGCCAAGCTCGCCGGTCTGTGCGGGATCGCCACCGAGAACATCCCGCTCGTCGGGAGCTACTCGCTGATGATCACCGCCGGCGACGACATCCCGGACAGCTACAGCGGCAGCACGATCCCGACGGGCACCACCACCGACCCGAGCACGGGCAAGCTCACCGACGGCAGCCTCGGCAACGCGATCTCCGCGACCAACCTGTTCATCAACGCCGATGCGCTCAGCGGCTACGGGAACAAGATCTCCGGCATGAACCTCGGCCAGTCGGCCGAGACCGTCGGTGACTCCGCCGGACTCACCTTCGAGGGCAACGCCAACCAGCTGCCCAAGGCAGGCGCCTTCGGCCTCTACGCCCGCCAGCTCAACGTGGCCGGCCTCAACGGAAACAGCTACGGACTCAACCTCAAGGGCAACATCACCCTGCCGGAGCTGAACATCAAGGTCGTCCCCGGGGCCAGGACGCAGGCCGACTGCTCATGACCGCATCCAACACCCGGTCGTTGACAGACGACCTCGGCTTCTCCACCGACTCCCGGCCGGAGAACGTACGCCGCAACCGGCTCGGCGCGTTCGTGGCAGCGGTCCGCTCGTGGTTCCGCGCGTGGCGGCGTACCCGACCTTTCTGGGGCGCGTTGTGGCTCATCGTGGCCGGCACCTGGATCATCTACTGGATGTCGTTCGACATCGGCATCGCGCTGACCGGCGGCTGGTCGTACTCCGCCGGCTACGTCATGGGCGGAGCGCTGATCATGTTCGGGCTGGTCACCTGGCTGGCACCGCACTACAAGTCGCTCTCGGGGATCGTCGCGTTCCTGATCGCGCTCGGTGCGTTCCCGACTGCGAACCTGGGCGGCTTCGTCCTCGGCTCCGTCCTCGGCATCATCGGCGGCTCGATGATCTGGTCCTGGGGCGAGAAGAAGCCGCGGCCGTCCAAGCGTGTCACCTCCGGCGGCTGATCCGCCGTGTCCCACCAGCTCACCGTCGGCAGGCAACGCCTCGTCGTCGTCACCGCGATCGCGCTCCTCATCATGTCCTCGGCACTGTGGCCGTCACCCGACGACCGGGCGGAGGCGAACAGCCAGAACAACAGCTATCAGCCGTTCCAGTGCGACCAGCCGGGCAGCAGCAACCCGCAGCAACGACGGCAGGTCGTGCCGCTCAAGAACAGTGGCGACAACGGCACCTTCCAGAGCCGCCTCTTCGGGACCCGGATGTTCCCCTGCCTGTCCGGGACGCGGTGGATCCTGACCGCGGGCGAGCCGAACGGGAGCAGCACCACCAACGTCGCCGCCGACGTGCGTGGCATCTACACCAACAGCAGCGACGGCAACTGCGACAGCAACAAGGGCTTCACCTACTACTACGCCGCCACCGGCTCCATGTGCCTGTTCCAGATCGCCTTCAGCGACCTGGTCTTCCGCGGCAACGTCGCCTCGTTCGGCGCTCCGGTGCTCTCCGCGAGGTCGACGACGGCGCCCGCCCCCAGTGCGAAGGTGGCGCACACCCTCCGGATCGCTCCGGACGGTCCGTTCACCGTCGGCGGGCCGGGCGTGAAGACGAACCTGCTCACCACCGGCGACTCCTGGGTGGCGATCCCGTGGAGAACGGTCACCAACCTGGCCGGCATCCTCATCATCGCCGCCGGCCTGACCACGACCTCGCAGAAGAACACCATCTGCACCGCCGGCTGGAACGGCGACTCGTGCCGGATGAAGATCCGGACGCTCGCCGGCGACGGCACCGGCGGCTGGAACGACCTGGTCACCGCGATCCTCAGCGGCCTCGCGGCCGGTGGCGACTACAACATCCTGGCGGCGAACCTGGAGTTCTACTACCTGTTCACCCACGACAACAACGCAGGCAACGACCCGTACGTCTATCCCCCGGGCGGCACCACGAACCCGCTCAACTCGATCCAGCTTCCCAACACGACGATCACGGTGACCGCGGGATGAGCACGTACGGGACACGATGGCGCCGCATGGTCGCGGCGACGACTGTCGGCTTCGGCCTGCTCGCCGGGATGGTCGCGACGATGGGCTCCTCCGCGTCCGCGGTCTTCAGCCCGACGCTGACGATCAACAACGGCAGCTCGACGTTCTCCTCGACCAACATCCACGCCGCCGACGCGGCCTTCGGCACCTCGCTGGTGCAGACCCAGGCGGCCGCCAGCAGCGGCGGCGACTGGACGCCGGTCCTGCGTGCCGGCTTCGCGAGCGCGACGATGAACGGCTTCTGCCTCTCCCGGGTGGAGGAGGTCGGGATGCTCGGCAGCTACACGATCAGGCTCACCTCCGGGGACGACGACCCGGCGACCAACGAGATCAACGCCCAGATGGCCGTCTTCGACATCACCCAGCTCCGTGCCGCGGCCGCCCCGGGGATCAACCTGCAGGGGGTCGCCCAGATCGGGCTGGCCTCGACCGACCTGACCACCAACCCGGGAAGCGCACCGTACGCCGCCAACCCGATGGGTCTGCCCCAGGCGTTCGACTCGAGGTGGTACCAGGCGAGCGGCAACGGCGGACACAACAACGGCCAGGGTTTCACCGGCATCGACGCGACCGTCGCCGACCTCAACTCCGTCTACGGCGACGTCTGGCAGGCCCAGATCGAGGGCAAGGTGACCCTGCCGAACCTGGAGATCGAGCTGCTTCCGGGCAACCAGTCCTGCAAGGCGGCAGCGCAGGCCGGGACGTTCCCCAACTGAAGGCGCCGGCCGCTGAGTTCGCTTGAAAATTGGAAGGACCCGGCGGGTCCGTCTCGGGTCGGCTCCACCGGGTCCGCCGCGTGTGCCCCGACCATATGGGGGTTGGTCCGACACCCGCGGCTTACTCATCAGTATGCGGGTATTGCACCAACATCGGTTTTAACCGAAATCCACAACTCGCCAACAGCATTCCTGTGATCTCATAGCAAACAGTGCTACTGCTGCTGGCGCCGCCAGACCACGATCGCCTGTCCTGGCGGGGCCTGGCGAACCGCAGGAAGCCTGCTGGTCGGGCCCTTCGGTTCGGGCGCTGCCGCCCGCGCCTGGGCGAGCGCCTCGCGGGTCGCGGCCAGCTCGTGCAGCAGCTCCTCGTTGCGCCGGCGCAGGGCGTCGACGTGCTGCTCGAGAGCGAGGATGCGACGCACGCCCTCGATGCCGATGCCGGCCGCGGTCAGGTCCGCGATCGAGCGCAGCAGCTCGATGTCGTGGAAGGAGTAGCGGCGCCCGCCGCCCCCGGTGCGACCCGGGGTGATCAGGCCCATCCGCTCATAGGTCCGCAGCGTCTGCGGGTGCAGCCCGGTCAGCTCCGCGGCGACGCTGATCACGTAGACCGCGGCATCCGGCGCCGGGCTGCCGAATCCGTCACTCATCATCACTCCTCGAGAAGAGACGTACGCAGGGGCTTGCCGGCCATCGCGGCCCGATAGGCCTCGACGGCAGCCTTGGCGTCAGCGTCGAGCACGGCCGGGATCTGCACCTCGACGGTCGCGAGCAGGTCACCCACGGTGCCGTCCGCGCGGCGGAACCCCTTGCCGCGGACCCGGAACGTACGCCCGTTGGGGGTCCCCGCGGGGATCCGCAGCGTCACCGGCGAGCCCGACAGCGTCGGCAGCTTGGCCTCGGCACCGAGAGCCAGCTCGTCGAAGCCGACCGGCACGTCGATGGTGAGGTTGTCGTCCTTGCGGCCGAAGACGCGGTGGGGCGTGACGTGCACGGTGACGTACAGGTCACCGGCAGGGCCGCCGTTCTCACCGGCGGCACCCTTGCCCTTGAGCCGGATCCGCTGACGGTCCTTGACGCCGGCCGGGATGCGCGCCTGGATGGTGCGCGCGGAGGTGCCGCGACCGGAGCCGTGGCAGGTCGGGCAGGCCTCGTCGTAGATCAGCTGGCGGCCACCGCAGCGCGGGCAGGTCTCGTTCATCGAGAACGCCCCGCCGACGGAGTTGACGACGTAGCCGGCCCCCTCGCACTCGGGGCAGACCCGCGGCTTGGTGCCAGGCTTGCCCCCGGTGCCGTTGCAGTCGGGACAGGCGGCGTCCGAGGTCAGCCGCAACGAGATGGTCACGCCGTCGAGCGCGTCGGTGAACCCGATCGTGGCGCTCGTCTCGACATCGGCACCCTTGATCGGCCGAGCCCTCGGGGTCGTACGCCGTCCGCCGAAGCCTCCGCCGGCGCTGCCGGCTCCCCCGAAGAGGTCGCCGAACATGTCGCCGAGGCCACCGCCCTGGGCGCCACCGCCGCCGAAGAGGTCATCGAAGTTGTAGCCGCGGCCGCCGCCCGTACCGAAGCCGCCCGGGAACCCGCCCGAGGCGCCGAGGGTGCGGACCTCGTCGTACTTCTTGCGCTTCTCGGCATCGCCGATGACGTCGTAGGCCTCGGCTACCTTCTTGAACTTCTCGTGCTTGGCGTCGTCGCCCGGGTTGGAGTCGGGGTGGTTGGCCCGCGCGAGCTTGCGATAGGCCTTCTTGATGTCGTCGCCCGAGGCGTCCTTCTTGACACCCAGCTCGGCGTAGTAGTCCTTGTTGATCCAGTCCGGCCGGATCCCGTCGTTCTCAGCCACCTAGCCCCTCCTCCCTTCTTCTCGGCGGCCGAGGCGGTCGATGTCATCTCGACAAGCTCGATGCACCGCTCGACAGCCTCGGCCACCCATCGTTGTCACTCCGGGTCGACGACCAGGACCTGCGCGGCCCTGACCACCCGGTCGCCGATCATGTAGCCGGCCTTGGCGACCAGCTTGACCGAGGTCTCCTCGACGTCCGGGTCGGTGCCCATGTGGCTGAGCGCCTCGTGACGGTTGGGATCGAAGACGTCGCCCGGCTCACCGAACTTCTTCAGACCCAGGTTGGTCACGATCTTCTCGAGCTGGTCGGCGACGGCCTTGAAGCCGCCGTCTACCTCGCCGTGCTCGCGGGCACGGTCGATGGTGTCGAGCACCTCCACGATCGGAGCGAGCACCTTGTAGGTCGCGTTCTGCGAGACCAGCTCGCGGTCACGGTCGACCCGCTTCTTGTAGTTGACGTACTCGGCCTGCAGACGCTGCAGGTCCGTGGTCAGCTCGGCGACCCGCTTGTCGACCTCGTCGGCGGCATCGCCCATGAAGTCCACCTCGCTGTCGTCCTCGATCACGTCCTCCTCGTCGTCTGCCTCGTCCGCCTTGTCCTCCGCCTCTTCGGCAGAGCCATCCTCGTCGGATCCTGCCTCGGCGGCGGCGTCGTCCGAGTCCGGGGCGTCGCCCTCAGGAGCGTCCACCTCGGAGCCCTCGGTCGACTCCTCAAGGTCGTCGGTCTCGGGCGGCGGGGCCTCGGCGGCCGTCTCCTCGACGGCCTCCTCCGCCCCGCCGGGGCGGCGCTTCGTCACTTCTTGTCGCCCTCTTCACCCTCGACGGGCTCGTCGACGATCTCGGCGTCGACGACGTCGTCGTCGGCCTCGCCGGTCGCACCGGTGGCACCGCCGGCAGCGGACTGCTCGGCCTCGGCCGCGGCGTACATGGCCGCGCCCATCTTCTGCGAGGACTCACCGAGCTTGGTGATCGCGGTCTGGATGGCGTCCTTGTCGGCCTCGGCGTCCTCGAGGACCTTCTTCAGGGCGTCCAGGTCGGCCTGCACCTCGGTCTTCACGTCGTCCGGAACCTTGTCGCCGGAGTCGGTGATGAACTTCTCGGTGGTGTAGACGAGGCTGTCACCCTGGTTGCGGATCTCGATGGACTCGCGACGCTTGGCGTCCTCCTCGGCGTACTGCTCCGCCTCCTTGACCATGCGGTCGATGTCGTCCTTCGACAGCGCGGAGCCGCCGGAGATCGTCATGGACTGCTCGCGGCCCGAGGCCTGGTCCTTGGCGGAGACGTGCACGATGCCGTTGGCGTCGATGTCGAAGGCGACCTCGATCTTCGGCACGCCACGCGGCGCCGGCGGGAGGCCGGTGAGCTCGAAGTTGCCCAGCGGCTGGTTCTCCGACCACATCGGGCGCTCGCCCTGGGCGACCTTGATCTCGACGCTCGGCTGGTTGTCGTCAGCCGTGGTGAAGATCTCGGAGCGCTTGGTCGGGATGGTGGTGTTGCGCTCGATCAGGGTGGTGAAGACACCGCCCTTGGTCTCGATGCCGAGGCTCAGCGGGGTGACGTCGAGGAGCAGTACGTCCTTGACCTCGCCCTTCAGCACGCCGGCCTGCAGCGCGGCGCCGACGGCGACGACCTCGTCGGGGTTGACGCCCTTGTTGGGCTCCTTGCCACCGAGCAGGCTCTTGACCAGGTCGGTCACGGCCGGCATCCGGGTCGAACCGCCGACCAGGACGACGTGGTCGATGTCCTTGAGGGCGACGCCGGCGTCCTTGAGGACGGACTCGAACGGCTTCTTGGTGCGGTCGAGCAGGTCGGCGGTGATCTTCTGGAACTCCGCCCGGGTCAGGGTCTCCTCGAAGTGGAGGGGGCCGGACTCACCGTGGGTGATGTAGGGCAGGTGGATCGAGGTGTTCTGGCTCGAGGAGAGCTCGATCTTCGCCTTCTCGGCGGCCTCCTGGAGGCGCTGCGCGGCGATCTTGTCGGCGGCCAGGTCGACACCGTTGGCGGCCTTGAACTTCGCGACCATCCACTTGACGATCGCGTTGTCCCAGTCGTCACCACCGAGGTGGTTGTCACCGGAGGTCGCCTTGACCTCGACGACACCCTCACCGATCTCGAGCAGGGACACGTCGAACGTGCCGCCACCGAGGTCGAAGACGAGGATGGTCTGGTCGTCGCCCTTGTCGAGGCCGTAGGCCAGCGCGGCGGCGGTGGGCTCGTTGACGATGCGGGAGACGTTGAGGCCCGCGATCTCACCGGCCTCCTTGGTGGCCTGGCGCTGGGCGTCGGAGAAGTAGGCCGGGACGGTGATGACCGCGTCGGTCACCGTCTCGCCGAGGTAGGCCTCGGCGTCGCGCTTGAGCTTCTGCAGGACGAACGCGCTGATCTGCTGCGGCGTGAAGTCCTTGTCGTCGATGGACACCTTCCAGTCGGTGCCCATGTGACGCTTGACCGACTTGATCGTGCGGTCCACGTTGGTGACGGCCTGGCGCTTGGCGACCTCACCGACCAGCACCTCACCGGACTTGCTGAACGCGACCACGGAAGGCGTCGTACGGGCGCCTTCGGCATTCGCGATGACGGTGGCCTCGCCACCCTCCAGAACCGAGACGACCGAGTTGGTGGTCCCGAGGTCGATACCGACGGCACGTGCCATCTTTGCTACCTCCGCTTGTTGAAGCTGTGTGTATGTGGAAATCCGGGGAGCCCCGGAAGCCTGTGGTCTGCACCGCCCTGGCGGCTGCTGCCGCCGAGTGTTGCAAACAAGTTGAGTCGAATCAACTCAACTTCGTTCACTGTCCACAACGAANCGACTTCGCCACCGCGGTGATCGAGGCCGGGCTGACCTGGATCGGGCCCTCCCCCGAGGCCATCGACGCCCTGGGTGACAAGGCCAAGGCCAAGCAGATCGCTTTGAAGGCCGGTGCCCCGTTGGCGCCGGGCCTCAAGGACCCCGTCAAGGACGCCACCGAGATCACCGCCTTCGCGAAAGAGTACGGCCTCCCGGTCGCGATCAAGGCCGTCTTCGGGGGCGGTGGCCGTGGCCTGAAGGTCGCCCGGACCCTGGAAGAGATCCCCGACCTCTACGAATCCGCCGTCCGTGAAGCCGTGGGTGCCTTCGGTCGCGGTGAGTGTCTGGTGGAGAAGTTCCTCGACCGCCCCCGTCACGTCGAGACCCAGTGCCTGGCCGACACCCACGGCAACGTCGTCGTCGTCTCCACCCGTGACTGCTCGCTGCAGCGTCGCCACCAGAAGCTGGTCGAGGAAGCCCCCGCACCGTTCCTGACCGACGAGCAGAACAAGCGCCTGTATGAGTCCTCCAAGGCCATCTTGCGCGAGGCCGGCTACGTCGGCGCCGGGACCTGTGAGTTCCTGGTCGCCGCCGATGGCACCATCTCCTTCCTCGAGGTCAACACCCGCCTCCAGGTCGAACACTGCGTCTCCGAGGAAGTCACCGGCATCGACCTGGTCCGGGAGATGTTCCGCATCGCCGCCGGCGAGGAGCTCGGCTATGAGGACCCTGAGGTCCGCGGCCACTCCATCGAGTTCCGCATCAACGCCGAAGACGGCGGCAACAACTTCATGCCGGCCCCCGGCACCCTGACCGAGTGGGCACCGCCGGCCGGGCCCGGCGTACGCCTGGACGGGGGCTATGAGAAGGGCGAGACCATCCCGGGCTCGTTCGACTCGTTGATCGCCAAGCTGATCGTCTCCGGCCGCGACCGCACCCAGGCCCTGGAGCGCTCCCGCCGGGCACTCGATGAGTTCCAGGTCGACGGCATGCCCACCGTCATCCCGTTCCACCAGGCCGTGGTCACCGACCCCGCCTACACCGCCGAAAACGGCTCCTTCGAGGTCTACACCACCTGGATCGAGACCGACTTCGACAACCAGATCACCCCCTACGCCGGCACTGCCGGTGAACCCGCCGACGACGGCTCAGGCGGCGAGCGGCAGACCGTGATCGTCGAGGTCGGCGGCAAACGCCTCAACGTCTCCCTACCCGCCGGACTCGGCGGCCTCGCGGTCGGCAACAGCAGCGCAGGGGCTGCGAAGAAGCCCAAGCGGTCCGCGAAGAAGACCGGCGCGGCCGCCTCCGGCGACTCGGTCACCTCCCCCATGCAAGGCACCATCGTCAAGATCGCGGTCGAAGAAGGCCAAGAAGTCACCGAAGGCGACGTCGTCGTGGTCATCGAGGCCATGAAGATGGAACAACCCCTCAAAGCCCACAAAACCGGCACCATCACCGGCCTCAACGCCACCGTCGGCGAGACCGTCGCCAACGGCGCCATCATCGCCGAGATCAAGTAGCTGAAGGGACCTGTGATGACACCAGCGCCTGCAACTCTCCCCAGGCCGCAGTCACGTGGCAACGTGAGCACGCAGTGGCTCGCGACGGCGCCGCAGACACAGCCCCGACACTCTCGCCACCGGTCGCCCTGGGGGACCGTACACATCCGAAGGAACGGCTCCCAACGTACGGCGTGCGGAGAACCGACGGCGCTCTGGTACACCTTCTGGGAGCTCCCCGTCGACATGACGTCTCCCGAGATGTGCCGGTCGTGCGCGCAACGTGCCGCAGGCGATCACGCGGCCATGGCGGGTCGCTGATGCGGATCATCATCATGGGCCCACCCGGCGCTGGTAAGGGCACCCAGGCCAAGCACCTCGCCCAGCACTTCGGCATCCCGGCCATCTCCACCGGCGACATCTTCCGCGCCAACGTATCGCTGGCCACTCCACTCGGCCTGGAGGCCAAGCGCTACCTGGACGCCGGCGAGTACGTGCCGGACGAGATCACCAACAACATGGTCCGCGACCGGATCGGCGAGCCCGACGCGGCCAACGGCTTCCTTCTCGACGGCTATCCCCGCACGCTTGCACAGGTCGAGGAGCTCGACGGGATGATCAAGCCCACCGGCCACGGCCTCGACTCCGTCATCAGCCTTGTCGTCGACGAGGACGAGGTCGTCGAGCGGCTGCTGCAGCGTGCCCAGATCGAGGGCCGCGCCGATGACACCGAGGACATCATCCGACGCCGTCAAGAGATCTACCTCGAGCAGACCGCGCCGCTCATCGACGCCTACCGCAGCCGAGGCCTCATCGTCGAGGTCGACGGTCTCGGCGAGGTCGACGAGGTCACCAAGCGGATCCTCAGCGCCTGCGATTCATCCGCAGAAGCCATCTGCTGACACCGAACGGTGTGAGACCGGTTGCCACGACCGGGCCCGGTATGGGCCCGGTCGTGGCAACCGCTAAAAGCGCGTGGCGCGGGTTGGGCGACCAGGCAGAGTAGTTCGTAGCACTCGCCGTACTCGACCTTCCACCGTCAGGAGACGTGAGATGGACACGACCACCGCGATCGCCCGCTTCGACGAAGTCCGGGCCGACACCGAACGCCTCGCCGCGCCCCTCTCCCCCGAGGACCAGACGGTCCAGTCGATGCCGGATGTCTCGCCGACCAAATGGCATCGCGCGCACGTGACCTGGTTCTTCGAGACATTCGTGCTGGCGGAGAACGAGCCCGGCTTCACACCCTTCCAGGACAAGTACTGGTTTCTCTTCAACAGCTACTACGAGCAGGTAGGGCCGCGGTACGCGAGGCCGATGCGTGGCGTGATCAGCCGCCCCGGCGCGTACGAGGTCGGCGACTACCGGCGCAACGTCGACGACCGGGTCAGGGACCTGCTCGACCGCGTGGACGAGGGCACGTTCGCCAAGCTCGCTCCGACCATCGAGCTCGGCTTCCACCACGAGCAGCAGCACCAGGAGCTGCTCCTGATGGACATCAAGCACGTGCTGTCGCTCAACCCGCTGCAGCCGACCTACGCCGGGCGGCCGGTCGCGGCCGACGGGACCGACCGGCTGGGCTGGGTCGACTTCGACGGCGGCCTGGTCGAGATCGGGTCCGAGGGCGGTGGGTTCTGCTTCGACAACGAGCTGCCACGCCATCAGCAGTGGCTGGAGCCGTACCGGCTCGCCGACCGGTTGATCACCAACGGCGAGTGGCTGGAGTTCATGGCCGACGGTGGCTACCGGCGCCCTGAGCTGTGGCTCTCCGACGGGTGGGCGCGGGTCAACGCCGAGGCCTGGGACGCGCCCTTCTACTGGCGCGAGGCCGACGGGGAGTGGTTCGAGCACACCCTGCACGGCACCTCACCGCTCGACCCGGGCCTACCGGTCTGCCACCTGAGCCACTACGAGGCCGACGCGTACGCCACCTGGGCCGGCAAGCGCCTCCCCACCGAGGCCGAGTGGGAGCACGCCGCCCGGACCTACGAGGTGGTCGGCAACCTCGCCGACCGGGACAGCTTCCACCCGCGCGCGGCCGGCCCCTCGACCGGCGGCCTGCGACAGCTCTTCGGGGACTGCTGGGAGTGGACCTCCTCGGCGTACCTGCCCTACCCGGGCTTCCACCCCGCCGCCGGCGCGATCGGCGAGTACAACGGAAAGTTCATGTCGAACCAGATGGTGCTCCGCGGCGGCTGCGCGCTCACCCCGCCGGGACACACCCGAGCCTCGTACCGCAACTTCTTCCCGCCTGGTGCGCGCTGGCCGGTCACCGGCCTCCGGCTCGCCGACGACGGGCGTCGTGCGTGATTTGGTCGGCTGCCGTCACCTGTGCCCATCGCGGCATCCTCGGACCGCCCCAGACGCACGTCGACTGGGCCTGTCATCACGACTACTGCCCCGCTCCGCTGCGACTGGGTCCATGGACCGCCGCGGTCAGCGGCACCATCGACGACTCGTGGACGCTCATCCTCGACAAGGCGCAGCAGGAGAGCCTGCCGGTCGGCTCTGCCGTGGTCCAGATCGCCAACGAGATCGCGGTCGGCGGCTACTCGGTACTCCTCAGTGACGGGGAGGACCTCGCCCTGCTGACCGGCGACGACGGCAGCCACCTGGTCGAGCCGGCGGCCTGGGAGTACGTCGTCAGCAGCCGTCCGCTCGCAGGAGCTCCGTCCACCTCGATCCCGCCGCGCACCATCGGCGTCCTCAGCCCGTGCGGGCCCACCTGGTGGCGACTCGACACACCGCTTCACAACCCGAAGGAGAACCCCGCGTGACCCTCGACAGCAACGGCCAGACCAGCACCAGCACACCAGCCGGGGGCAGGCTCACCACCCTGTTGACCGCCGAGGACCTGCGTCAAAGCCTTGCGGAGGACGCCCGCACCGGCCTGAGTGCGTCGCCGAAGTGGCTGCCACCGAAGTACTTCTACGACCAGCGCGGCTCGGAGCTGTTCGAGGAGATCACCCGGCTGCCCGAGTACTACCCGACCCGCACCGAACGGGCACTCTTGACCGAGCATGCGCGCGAGATCGCCGAGGCCTCCGACGCCGAGGTACTTCTCGAGCTCGGATCCGGCTCCTCGGAGAAGACCCGGCTCCTGCTCGATGCGCTGACGCAGACAGGTCGCCTGACGACATATGTCCCCGTCGATGTCAGCGCCAGCGCGCTCACCCAGGCGATGGACGCACTCGCCGAGGAGCGGCCCGGGCTCGCGCTGCACGGTGTCGTCGCCGACTTCGACCAGCACCTCGCGCAGCTGCCGACCCCGGGACGCCGGATGATCGCACTGCTCGGCAGCACGCTGGGCAACTACGACCGCCCCGGCCGCGAACGGTTCCTCGGATCGGTCGCCGCCGCCATGCAGCCCGGTGAAGGTCTGCTGCTCGGGCTGGACCTGGTCAAGGACCCCGGGAAGCTGGTCGCCGCCTACGACGATTCCGCCGGTGTGACCGCCGAGTTCAACCTCAACGCGCTGCGCGTTCTCAACCAGAGCCTGGGCGCCGACTTCGACCTCGACCGGTTCCGGCACCTGGCGCGTTGGAACACCGACGAGGAGCGGATCGAGATGCGACTCGTCGCACAGGAATCCACCCGCGTGGAGCTGCGCGAGCTCGACCTCGTCATCAAGTTCGACGAAGGCGAAGAGCTCCTCACCGAGCTGTCCTGCAAGTTCCGACGAAGCATCGCCGCACTCGAGCTCGCCGCGGCGGGCTTCCGCGACCTTCGCTGGTGGACCGATCCGGAGGAGGCGTACGCGCTCGTTCTGGCCAAGCGCTGAGCACGACCGCTCCGCCGGACTCTCGGCTCACGGCGCTTCGTCGTCGAGCAGCGGCTGCAGCTGAGCCTGGATGGCGGCGGGTGTGGCCGAGGTGCGCAGGACGACCACGGTCGAGGACGGCTCGAGCCCTGAGGGCTGATAGCGCTCGAGGGCGACCCGCATCGCCTGGTCGAACTCACTCTCGGGGTCGGAGGTCTGGTCCCGGAGCCAGCGGCGGAGCACGTAGTTGTGCGCGGTCACGAGGTCGGCGGCCAGCAGGTCGGCGCGCAGATGCCCGTCGGGCAGGTGGGCCATCCACTCCCGAAGCCAGCGCGCGAACAGCCGCTGGTACTGCTGGATGCCACCCGTCTCCCGGGCACGAAGGGCGGGCACCGAGCCGACCAGGCGGTAGCGCGCACGCGCCAGCTCCCCCTCGTCGAGGTAGTGACGCAGCACCACCCGGGTGGCCTCGCTCAGCGCGAGCGCACGCGTAGCCGGGGTCGCGGCGGCCAGACGCTCGTCGATGCGACCGAGCAGCTGGTCGTGCTCGGGGAAGATCACGTCGTCCTTGGACCCGAACGCGCGGAAGAAGGTCGTACGCCCGACGCCGGCGCGACGCGCGATGTCCTCGGCGGTCGTCGCGTCGAAGCCGCGCTCCTCGAACAGTTCGTACGCCGCGGCGACCAAGCGATCCTTCGTCGTCGCTGATCGAGGTTTCTCGCTCATGACCTGAACCTACTTGTTGGTACGCCGTTCCGTCTATAAGGTACGGCGTACCAACAACAGGAGGCTGCACATGAACGGGTTCAACCGCATCGGCGTCGTCGGCGCCGGACTGATGGGTGCCGGCATCGCCGAGGTCGCCGCACGCGCCGGCAAGGACGTCGTCCTCATCGATGCCAACCCCGCGGCCGCCGAGGCCGGCCTCGACCGGCTGCGGGCCTCCCTCGAACGGGCCGAGCAGCGCGGCAAGATCAGCGATGCGGCCGAGGTGCTGGAGCGCATCACTGTCAGCAGCGACCTCGAAGCACTCGCCGACCGCGACCTGGTCATCGAGGCGATCGTCGAGGACGAAGCCGCCAAGACTGCGCTGTTCACCCGGCTCGACGCCATCGTCACCGACCCCGAGGCCGTGCTTGCCTCCAATACCTCCTCCATCCCGATCATGAAGCTCGCGGTCGCCACCGAGCGGCCAGCGCAGGTGATCGGGCTGCACTTCTTCAACCCGGTCCCCGTGCTCTCCCTGGTGGAGCTCGTGCCCAGCCTGCTGACCGCTCCGGAGACCACCGACCGCGTGCGTACGTTCGTCGAGAAGGACCTGGGCAAGCACCCCATCGACTCCCAGGACCGGGCGGGCTTCGTGGTCAACGCGCTGCTGATCCCGTTCGTGCTCTCCGCGATCCGGATGCTGGAGTCCGGGTTCGCGACCGCCGAGGACATCGACCAGGGCCTCGTACGCGGCGCGGCCCACCCCCAAGGACCACTTGCGCTCGCGGACCTCATCGGGCTGGACACGACCAAGGCCGTGGCCGAGTCGCTCTACGAGGAGTTCAAGGAGCCGCTCTACGCCCCGCCCCCGCTCCTCGCGCGGATGGTCGACGCCGGTCTGCTCGGCCGCAAGACCGGGCGCGGCTTCTACCACTACTGACCCACCGACCCAGCCATCGAAGGAGGCACCATGACCGACGACTTTCCCTACCTCGAGCTCGCCGAGCACCACGTCGACCTGCGCGAGGCCGTGCGCGCGGTCGCACTGAACAAGATCGCTCCCTACGCCGCCGACGTCGACGCCAGCAGCCGGTTCCCGACCGAGGCCTACGACGCGCTCGTCGCCTCCGGGTTCCACGCGGCCCACGTACCGGAGGAGTACGGCGGCGAGGGCGCCGACGCCTTGGCGACCTGCATCATCATCGAGGAGATCGCCCGTGTGTGCGCCTCCTCGTCCCTGATCCCCGCGGTCAACAAGCTCGGCAGCCTCCCGCTCATCCTGGCCGGCTCCGAGAGCCTCAACCAGCGATATCTCCCGCCGCTCGCCGCCGGCACCTCGACGTTCTCCTACGCCCTCTCCGAGCGCGAGGCCGGCTCCGACACCGCCTCCATGACGACCCGCGCCGTCCTCGACGGCGACCACTGGGTGCTGAGCGGCCAGAAGTCGTGGATCAGCAACGCCGGCATCTCCGACTACTACACCGTCCTCGCCGTCACCGACCCTGCCGGTCGGCGCGGGTCCAACGTGAGTGCCTTCGTCGTGGAGAAGAGCGACGAGGGGTTCACCATCGGCGCCCCCGAGAAGAAGCTGGGCATCAAGGGCTCCCCCACCTGCGAGCTGATGTTCGACGCCGTCTACCTGCCCGGCGACCGCATCATCGGCGAACCCGGCACCGGCCTCCAGCTCGCCCTCCGCACCCTGGACCACACCCGCATCACCATCGCCGCCCAAGCCGTCGGCATCGCCCAGGGCGCCCTCGACCACGCACTGGCCTATGTCCAGGAACGCCAGCAGTTCGGCAAGCACATCGCCGACTTCCAGGGGATCCAGTTCATGCTCGCCGACATGGCCATGAAGCTCGAGGCCGCCCGCCAGCTCGTCTACATCGCCGCCGCCAAGTCCCAGCGGCACGCCGGCGACCTGCCCTTCTTCGGGGCAGCCGCCAAATGCTTCGCCAGCGACACCGCCATGGAGATCACCGTCGACGCCGTCCAGCTCCTCGGCGGAGCCGGCTACACCCAGGACTTCCCCCTCGAACGCATGATGCGCGACGCCAAGATCACCCAGATCTACGAAGGCACCAACCAGATCCAGCGCCTGGTGATGGCACGCCAGCTGCTCGGGAAGCGGTAGCCGCGGTTCAGCTCGCCCGGCAGTCGTCCCACGTCTCGTAGGCCGAGTCGTCGGCGTACGTCCAACGGGCCTCCTCGACGGTGCCGTAGTAGGTCGTCGGCTCGGTGGACGGCGTGGGCGCCGGGTCCACCTGGACCGTGACGTTCATGCAGGCGCTGGTGACGGCTCCGAGCAGAACCACGGGGGCGAGAGCTCGTACGCCGGGCCACGTCGATGCTGTTCTCATGCTCACTCCTCAAACGGTAGGTCCGTGGGCCGCCCCAGCAGCGGGTCGCCTTCTGGGGGCGAGTCGGTGCGCCCGGCCGAGCGGTTCATGGCGTGGTCGGGGAGCCAGAGCACGAAGGTGCTCCCGGCCGAGCCGTGGCTGACCAGCACGAGCCGACCCTCGTGGCTCTCGGCGATCTGGCGGGCGATGGAGAGACCTAGACCCGATCCGTCGGCGACCGCGTCGTCGCCGGACGTACCGTTCCCCCGGTAGAACCGGTCGAAGACGCGGTCCTGGTTGGCCTCGTCGATCCCCGGTCCCTCGTCGGCCACCGCGGCCCAGGCCCAGCCGTCGCGGCTGCCCATGCCGACCGTGAGGGTGGTGCCGGCCGGGGCGAGCCTGACCGCGTTGGACAGGAGGTTGGCCATGACGCGCTGCAGCGCGTCGGGGTCGCCGACGACGACCGGTCCACCATGGCTGCGCTCGACCACGCTGAGGCCGCGTGCCTCTGCCGGCAGCCGGTACTCCCGAACGGCAGCGGCGACGGCTCCGGCCAGGTCGACCTGACGGTCGGTGAAGGCCTCCGAGCGGCTGCGGGCGATGGCCAGCAGGTCCTCGAGGAGGCGGCGCATGCGGCGGGTCGCCTGGAGCACGACCAGGCTGGCCTCGCGCCGTTCGGGAATCGTGGAGCGGTCGTTGGCGAGGACGGCCTCGACGTTGGTGTGGATGAGGGAGACCGGGTTGCGCAGCTCGTGGGAGACGTCCTCGACGAATCGGCGCTGGTCGGAGAACGCCCGGTCGAGGCGGGCGAGCATGGAGTCGATGGTGTCGGCGAGCGTACGCAGCTCGTCGTGCGGTCCGGTCGCGCCGATGCGCCGGGTGAGGTCGGAGGCGTTGATCTCCTGGGCGGTGCGGGTGATCGCGCCGACCGGGCGCAGCGCGCGCCCGGCCACCCACCAGCCGATGGCCAGGCTGAGGACGAACATCACGATCAGCGCGATGATCGAGTAGTTGCGCAGCGTCTGGAGCGAGGCGTAGTTGACCGCCTCCTGGACATCGGCGAAGTCCGCGGCCTGGAACTCCTGCCCCGGCTTGTAGACGATGTGGCCGTCCTCGGTCTCGAACTTCTTGACCGTCACCGGGTCCAGCGGCGCGGCGCTGATGCTGCTGGAGAGCGCGAGATAGACCCCGGCGAGCAGCAGCGCGGTCACCCCGAACAGGAGCGAGGAGTACGTCAGGGTCAGCCGCACCCGCACCGTACGGAGCCAGCGGGGCAACCGCACCAGCCGGCCCGAGCGCTCGCTCATGCCGCCGCCTCCGTAGCGAAGGGCGGAGAATACGGAATCGGCGGCCTGAGGCCTACTGTCGTTCGCTGACGCTCACTCATGCGGTCGCGCCCTGGTCGAGCTCGGGCAGGTCACGGAGCCGATAGCCGCGACCGACGACGGTCTCGAGCGCCGGAGCCTCCTCGCCGACGGTGAGCTTGCGACGCAGGGTGCCGACGGTGACCCGCACGGTCTGGGTGAACGGGTCGGCGTTCTCGTCCCACACGTGCTCGAGGAGCTCCTCGGCCGAGACGATGTAGGCGGGCCGGGTCATCAGGTAGCGCAGGACCGAGAACTCCTTGAGGGTCAGCCCGAGCTCCCGGCCACCCCGCCGGGCCAGCTGCCGGGCGGTGTCGAGCCGGATCGGCCCGTGCGTCAGCACGGCGGAGCCATCGCTGCTCGGCCGGCGCAGCAGCGCGCGCAGCCGCGCGGTCAGCTCGGCCAGCTCGAACGGCTTGGTCAGGTAGTCGTCAGCCCCGACGTCGAGGCCGCGGACCCGGTCGTCGAGGCGGTTGCGGGCGGTGAGCATCAGGATCCGCGGGGCCTCCTCGCCGGGGATCTCCAGATCCCCCGTACGCAGCGCCGCGGCGACCTCGAAGCCGCTGCCGTCGGGCAGGTTGATGTCCAGGACGACGAGGTCGTAGGCGTTCACGCCGAGCTTCTCGAGGGCGTCGGCGACCGATCCGGCCCCGTCGACGGCGTACCCCTCCCGCTGCAGCGCGACCCGCAGGGCGCTGACCAGGCCAGCCTGGTCCTCGACGATCAAGACCCTCACGCTCAAGAACGGTAGCGCGTGGCCGGGCCGGCGCCCATGCGTAGGACGTAATCGCTCTGTATCGGTTCCGCCCAGCTCTTTCGGATCGCTTTCGGTGCCGTTTCCGCTGGTTTTCGCCCTTCTTCGATGTGATCGGTCCTCAGCGGAAACATCCGTCCAGGACTCAGCCACCCAGGGGGCCCACATGTGGGAGACAGAGCAGAAGCAGCCGATCACCGAGCCGATCCGGTCCGACATCGGGACCAGTGCCGTCCTCGAGCGGGTGCTGTTCGAGGTCAAGCGCGTCGTCGTGGGCCAGGACCTGATGATCGAGCGGATGCTGGTCGGGCTGCTCGCCCGCGGCCATGTGCTGCTCGAGGGTGTGCCGGGAGTCGCCAAGACCCTGGCCGTACGCACCCTTGCCGACGTCGTCGGCGGCTCGTTCGCCCGGCTCCAGTTCACCCCGGACCTGATGCCCTCCGACATCGTCGGCACCCGGGTCTGGCGCCCGTCGGCGGAGCAGTTCGACACCGAGCTGGGACCGGTCTTCGCCAACCTCGTCCTCGCCGACGAGATCAACCGGGCCCCGGCCAAGGTGCAGTCGGCGCTGCTGGAGGCGATGGCGGAGCGCCAGGTCAGCATCGGCGGCACCAGCCATCGTCTGCCCGACCCGTTCCTCGTCCTCGCCACCCAGAACCCGATCGAGAACGACGGCGTCTACCGGCTGCCCGAGGCCCAGCGCGACCGGTTCCTGCTCAAGGTCGACGTCGGCCACGTCGAAGAGCTCGAGGAGCTGACCATCATCCAGCGGATGGGGACCCGGCCGCCGCGCGCCGAGCAGATCCTCGACGCGACCGCGCTGCGGCACCTGCAGTCACGAGCGGACCAGGTCTTCGTCCATCACACCGTCGCGCAGTACGCCGTCAAGCTCGTGATGGCCACGCGTACGCCGCATGCCTACGGGCTACGCCACCTCGAGGGTCTGCTGGCCTACGGCGTCAGCGCCCGCGGCAGCCTCGGCCTCATCACCGCAGGTCGTGCCCTGGCTCTGCTGCGCGGGCGCGACTACGTGCTGCCCGGCGATGTCGCCGACCTGGCCGGCGACATCCTGGCCCACCGGCTGGTGCTCACCTTCGACGCCGAGGCCGACGGGGTCGACCCCCGCGCCGTCGTGGACGCCGTCCTCGCCGTGGTCCCGCAGCCGCGGGCGACGCCGAGCGACGACGACTCCGAGACGGTCGAGCCGACGCCCGATGCGGAGCTGGCCTCGTGAACCCGGCACGGCGTTCCCTCGACGGCGCCTTCCGGCGGCTGGACCTGACCGTCCAGCGCCGGGTGAGCGGGCTGCTCCAGGGCGAGACGGCCGGGCTGCGGCTCGGGCCGGGCAGCGACGCCGAGGAGCTGGTCCCCTACTCCCCCGGCCACGACGTACGCCGCATCGACTGGAACGCCACCGCCCGCCTGGGCGACCCGCACGTCTGGCTCACCCAGGCCGAGCACGAGCTCGAGACCTGGGTCCTGGTCGACCGCACACCGAGCATGGCCTTCGGGACCGCGCTCGCCGAGAAGGTGGAGGTCGCCGAGGCGACCGTCTCCGCGATCGGCATCGTGGCCGACGGCCCCGGCAACCGGGTCGGACTCGGGATCCTCGATGCCGGCGGCGTACGTTGGCGCCCGCCCACCACCGGGCGCCGGGTCGCTCGCCGGCTGCTGACCACGGAGCCACCCTCGCCGCGTACGTCCGAGGCGGCGACCACCGGCCCCACCTTCGGCGCAGCGCTGGTCGAGCTCGGCCGGCGCGCCCGGATCCCGGGGTTACGGGTGATCGTGTCCGACCTGCTGCCCGCGGACGGGACCTGGGGGCGCCCCTTCGACTGGGAGCCCGCGCTGCGGCGGCTCACCGCGCGCCACGACGTGATCGTCGTCGAGATCGTGGACCCTCGCGAGCTCGACCTGCCCGCCGTCGGCCACGTCACGATCCTCGACCCGGAGACCGGCCGTCAGCACGAGGCCGACACCTCCGACCCGCGGCTGCGGGCGGCGTACGCC
Source organism: Nocardioides sp. YIM B13467 (assembly GCF_042788075.1). Taxonomy (NCBI): domain Bacteria; kingdom Bacillati; phylum Actinomycetota; class Actinomycetes; order Propionibacteriales; family Nocardioidaceae; genus Nocardioides; species Nocardioides sp. YIM B13467. The sequence continues at coordinate 1,432,781 of NZ_JBHZPJ010000046.1, read as the reverse complement.
GAGGCGATGAGGTCGCTGCGCGAGCACAACGCGGGGGCCCTCCGGGCCGCCGGTGCGGACCACCTCAGGGTCTCCACCGACGACGACTGGGCACGCCTGCTCATCCGACTGCTGCGCCGCCGGGCACGGCATCCCCGACCGGCGCGCTCACGTTCGGCCACGGCCACCCACTGATCGGAAGGAGCCCTCGATGAGACTCACCCAGCCCCTGTTCCTGCTCGCGCTGGTCCCGGTCGCCCTGCTCGCCATCGGCTACCTGGTGATGCAGCGCCGCCGGATCAAGTACGCCCTCCGGTTCGCCACCGCGCCCATGCTCGAGCGCCTGGTCCCCCACCGTCCACGCTGGCGCCGCCACCTGGCCGCCGGGCTGGTTGTCGGTGCCTTGGCGTTGCTGGCCGTCGCCACCACTCAGCCCCAGGTCCGGGCGCAGGTGCCGTACGAACGCGCCACGATCCTGGTCGCCATCGACACCTCTGCCTCGATGACAGCTGAGGACATGCCACCCAACCGCCTCGAGGCCGCCAAGGCCGCCGCCGTCAGCTTCGTCGACCAGCTCCCGGCGCGCTACAACGTCGGGCTCGTCACCTTCTCCAGCAACGCTCGCGTCGTCTCCAGCCCGACCACCGACCACGCCCTGGTCGCCCGCAGCATCGAGGGTCTCGGTCCACCGGACGGCGGCACCGCCATCGGTGAGGCCGTCTTCTCCTCGATCAACGACCTGCGGCAGATCCTGGACGAAGCCGCGGCGGGTGGTCCGTCCGCCTCACCCTCACCCGGCTCCGAGGACGACACCGACGAGGAAGGGGCGCCGGCCCACCTCGTACTCCTCTCCGACGGCGGCAACTCCGCGGGTCGCAACCCGGTAGCCGCGGCCGAGGCCGCGCGGGAGGCGGGGCTGCCGGTCTCGACGATCGCCTACGGGACCGAGGGCTCCAGCGCTGCCCTGCCCGGCGGACAGTCGGTCGAGGTCCGCGAAGACACCCTGCGCGAGCTCGCCGACACCACCGGCGGCGAGTTCTACCGCGCCTCCAGCGCCGACGAGCTGCGCGAGGTCTACGACGACATCGGCACCCTCGTCGGATACCACGTCGAATACCGCGAGATCACCGTCTGGGTCGTCATCGGCGCCATGGTCCTCGCCTTCGTCGCCGCCGCGCTCTCCCTGCGCTGGTTCGCCCGGCTCATCTAGCCACCCCGAAATCCAGGACAGGAAGGCACTCTCGTGAACGACACCGCATCGCCCGGGCCCGGCCTCGGTCGGCCCACCGGACCCCAGCAGTGGACCATCGCGGCCCCACCCGCCCGTGCCGCCCGCCCGCTCCAGCCCGCACCACCACCCCCGATCCGACCAGTCGCACCCACGCCGGCACCACCGGCCGCGCCGAGGCCGACCCCCCTGTCGGCGCCCCCTCCGGCGCGACGTGTGGTGCGTGACCGCTACGGCAGGGTGCGGCTGGTCGCCCCACCACGCTCTCCCGACGGGGCCCCTCCACAGGGCCCGCCGACCGGTGCTCACCCGGAGCCGCCCGCCGCGCTGGCCAAGCGACCGCGACGTACGCGCACCGTCACACTCACCCTCGCGGCGGCCGTCGTCGCGGGCGCGGCGACCAGCGGCGCGATCACCCTCATCACGCCCGACCGCGAGCCCACCGCGGGCACCATCGCCGCCCCGGCCCCCGCACCCCAGGGAGGGGCGCCGACCAACGCCACCGAGGCCGCCGCCCAGCGCATCCTGCCCAGCGTGGTGCAGGTCCGCGCCGGCCGCGGCACCGGCTCCGGAGTCGCCATCGACGGCGTAGGCCACGTGGTCACCAACGCCCACGTCGTGCAGGGCTCCGACTCGGTGAGCCTGGTGCTGGCCGACGGCAGTACCACCTCGGGCCGCGTCATCGGCAGCGACGAGCGCAACGACATCGCGGTGATCGCCACCAACCCCAATGCCGTACGCGCCGCCACCATCGGTCAGAGCGGCAACCTCCGGATCGGCCAGCCCGTGATCGCCGTCGGCTCGCCCCTCGGCCTCAACGGGACCGTCACCTCCGGCATCGTCAGCTCACCACACCGTTCCTCCGGATCGAGGCCCGAGATGATCCAGACCGACGCCGCCATCAACCCCGGCAACTCCGGCGGCCCCCTGGTCGACCTGGAGGGCCGCGTCGTCGGGATCAACACCTCCATCGCCACCCTCGGCGGCCCCAGCGGCAACATCGGCATCGGCTTCGCCGTCCCCATCGACCGGGTACGCACCGTCGCCCAGGCCCTGATCAGCCTGGGCTGAGCGCGACGCCGCGACGGCTCACCCGACCGGGCCGTCGCTCAGCTCAGCCACCCCCGGTCGCCGATCACCGTGGCCAGCTCGTCGGTGCGCTGATCGGTCCATCCCGGGGGCGGCAGGATCGACGCCCAGGCGTACACCGGTGCGGTGCCGAACTGGTGGCCCTGCCCGCTGGGCACGGAGTTGGCCGAGAACTGGTCGACACCCAGCTGCAGCATCGTCACCCCGGGGATCCAGCGTACGTTCGGGGAGACGTCGCGGCCGCGCTCCTCCTCCAGCCAGTCCGGGCGCTCCAGCGCCAACGACGGCGACCACCAGGTGATCGGGTCGTTCGCGTGCTGGAGGTATCCGATCCGGGTGCCGTCCCAGGCCCCGGGCAGCTCCCACTCCTCGGGCCGGTCGGCGAAGCGTACGATCTCGCCGTCGTCCAGGATCGGCAGCACCTGAGGGGTGCCCGGCTCGCGTTCCTCGGTGAACCGGTTCCAGAGCCGGTTGTCGGCGGTCGGGCCGACGAACAGCGCGCCGTCGGTGCGGGTCGCGAGATCCTGGGCTCCGCTGAAGGCGGCCTCGCCGCCGAAGCTGCCCAGGCTCTCACCGCTCACCACCAGCAGCGGACGTTCGGCCTCGGGGATCTCCAGCCAGCGTCCGTAGACGGCGTCGAAGAGCGCCAGACCCGCGTCCTGCGCACGCTGGCGGTCCAGGACGAAGGACATCCAGCTCGGGAGGTAGGAGTACTGCAGGCTGACCGTCGCCGTGTCGCCACCCCACATGAACTCCAGCGCCTGAGCCTGGTTCTCGTTGATCCAGCCTCTGCCCGTGCCGGTCACCACGTTGATCACGGCGCGGTCGAAGCCGCCGAGCGCGTCGAGCTCGGCCACCGCGGCCTGCGCCTCGTCGCGGATGTCGACGCCTTCGGGGCCGGCCCCGATGTAGGCACGCACCGGCTGCAGGGCAGTCTCCTGGGTGAACTCGCCGATGTCCGCGGCGGTCGGCGCGCTCGCGATGAAGACCCGTCCCTGGCGGCCCAGGTCCTCCCATGCCTGGGACGAGGCCGGGCCGGCCGTGAGCTCGGGCATCGTGGGAACGGGTACGCCGGTGGTGAACTCCTCGTTGATCGTGGCGAAGCTGGAGTCGAGTGCTCCCAGCAGCCGGTTGCCACCCACCCCGATGGCCAGCTCGTAGATCAGGACCGCAGCGATCAGACCGCCGATCACGGTCGATGCGGCAGCGGGAAGGAAGCGGCCGACGAACCGGCCGATCGAGCCGCCCAGCGCCCTGATCCCCCGTGACAGTCCGAGCAGCAGCGCGAACAGGACCGCGGTGATCAGCACGGTGAGCACCAGGTGCCAGGCGCCCACCCGTTCGACCCCGACCAGGTCGCGTACCTGGTTCTCCCACCGCAACGACAGACCCAGCACCATCAGGGTGCCGACGCCGGCGACGCCGGCCAGAACCCGCCATGCGACCACTCGCGCCCGGCCGGCCAACCGGCCACCGCAGCTGCGGACCAGCCATCCGGCCAACGCACCAGCGCCGTACCCGGCCAGCATGCACAGCGCCGTGAGCAGCGCCTGGAAGAGCGCGGTCCGCGGCATCAGTGACGGGGTCAGCGAGGCCCAGAGAAGCACCACCATGCCGGCCGTCGCCGCGAACGGCGCTCGCAGCTGCCCCCGCAGCATGCTGACCGCGCGGGCGACCCGAGGGCGCCGGATGTCGCTCATCACCAAGACCCTAGCGACGGACGACGTGCGCCGACTCCATTTCCTCGGCGAAACCTGGACGGACCCCGTCACTTCGCAGGATGGACCATCGCATCCACCGCCACGGTCACGGCCAGGATGAGGGCAGGATCCTCGCCTGGTGCGACCTCGACACCGTAGGTGTCCCGGACGCGGAACCACTTCTTGGACACTTCGGCGATCTTGCGTCCGTCGGCCTCGACGTCGTACTCGTGGTCGACGATGTTGCCCTGGACCGTCCAGTCGTCCCCGTGCTTGCGGTCGACCTTCCAGCGTTCACGCAGGGGCGAGATGAGGGCCTTGTGCACGAGGGCGAGCTGCTCGCCGTCCGCGTCCTCGATCGCCATCGAGTCCCGGATGTGCAGGACCCTGGTCTGGATACGGCAGATCTTGTTGCCCTGGGCGTCCTCGAGATCGAACGTGTCGCGCAGCCGCAACGCCTTGCCATCGACGCGGAAGACGCGGTCGCCGTCCTCGTTCTCGATCCAGTAGTCGTCACCGATGGAGATCATCTTCTGACGCATCTGGAAGCGATGGGCGCTCCCCCCGCGCCCGAAGGCCTCACGTTCTTCTTGGCGCTTCTCGCGTCGGTCTCGAAAGCCCATCGTCGTCTCCCTTCACAGGACCATCCCAGAGTCGTCGCAGACGAGGCGGGGCGGATCACACGTTCCGGGTGAGGTGGACGGATCGGATCGGACATCAGATCAAGGGCATGAGTTCTGACGCTGCCACCACCGAAGCACCTGCCGTGGCGAAGATGAGTCTCCCGACCCTGACCGGGATGGTCGTGGGCGGGATGGTCGGCGCCGGGGTCTTCTCGCTGCCGGCCCGGTTCGGCGTCGCCACCGGCATCCTCGGCTCACTGATCGCTTGGGCGATCGCGGGCACCGGGATGCTCATGCTGGCGTTCGTCTTCCAGACCCTCGCGATCCGCAAGCCCGAGCTCGACTCCGGGGTCTTCATCTACGCCAAGGCCGGCTTCGGCGACTACGCGGGCTTCAACTCCGCGATCGGCTTCTGGGCCAGCTCCGTGGCCGGCAACACCTTCTACTGGGTGTTCATCGGCGCCACCATCGGCGCGTTCTTCGACGGGTTCGGGGACGGCGACACCGTGCTCGCGGTCGCGCTCTCGACCGTGGGGGTGTGGCTCTTCCACTATCTGATCGCGCGCGGGGTCCGCGACGCCGCGGTGATCAACCGGATCGTCACGATCTTCAAGGTCCTGCCGATCCTGGTTTTCATCGTGGTCCTCTTCATCTCCTTCGACGCCGGCGTCTTCGCCGACAACTGGGTCGCCACCGGCTACGGCGATCTCGGCAACCTCGACGAGCAGATCCGTAACACGATGCTGATCACCACCTTCGTCTTCATCGGCATCGAGGGCGCCAGCGTCTACTCCCGCTACGCCAAGAAGCGCGAGGACGTCGGGAAGGCGACCGTGCTGGGCTTCCTCAGCGTGCTGTCGATCTTCGCGCTGGTCACCCTCTCCAGCTACTCCGTCGTCCCGCAGCCGGAGCTGGCCGCCACCCGGCAGCCGTCGATGGTCGGGGTCTTCGAGTCGGTGGTCGGCGACTGGGGCGAGGTGTTCATCAGCGTCGCGGTGATCGTCTCGGTCCTGGGTGCCTACCTCGCCTGGACGCTGATGGCCGCGGAGGTCATGTATATTCCGGCCCGCTCCGACGACATGCCCGCCTTCCTGGGCCAGGAGAACCGGAACGGCACCCCGATCACCGCGCTCGTGGTGACGTCGCTGGGCGTCCAGGGGCTCCTGGCTCTCACCCTGTTCGTCAACGACGCGCTCAACTTCATGCTCGATCTCTCCACGAGCCTGGCGATCCTGCCCTACCTTCTGGCCGCCGCGTACGCACTCAAGCTCGGCCTGACCGGCGAGGCGTACGAAGGAGTGCCGGCGGCCGTACGTCGCAAGGAGACGATCGTGGCCGGCATCGCGACGGCCTACACGATCTTCCTCTTCGACGCCGCCGGGCTGAAGTTCGTGCTGCTGATGACGCTGATCCTCGCGCCGGCGTCGCTGCTGTACATCAAGGCACGCAGCGAGCGTGGCAGGAGGATCTTCAGTCCCACCGAGATCGCGCTGTTCGGCGCGATCCTCATCGGAGCGGCACTCGGCGTCTTCGGGCTTTGGTCCGGCCGGATCTCCCTCTGACCTCCGTTCCCAACAGAAAGGCATCTCATGTCCGAGCAGGAGCCCGCGTACGGCGTCCACTCCGAGGTCGGCAGGCTCAGGAAGGTGCTCGTCTGCGCACCCGGCCTGGCCCATCGCCGGCTCACCCCCAGCAACAACGACGAGCTGCTCTTCGACGACGTGATGTGGGTCGAGAACGCCCAGCGCGACCACGCCGACTTCGTGAACAAGCTGACCCAGCGTGGTGTCGAGGTCGTCGAGCTGCACGACCTGCTGGCGCAGACGCTCGCGGTCGCCGGCGCGAAGGACTGGATCCTCGACCGCAAGATCGTGCCGAACCAGGTCGGCCTCGGGCTGGTAGACGACACCCGCACCTACCTCGAGTCGGTCTCGGACCGGCAGCTGGCGGAGTTCCTCATCGGCGGCCTCGCGACCAACGACCTGCCCGGCGACTTCCGCTCCGCCTACGTCAGCCTCGCGCGGGAGTCGACCGGTGCCCGTGAGTATCTGATGCCGCCGCTGCCGAACACGCTCTACACCCGGGACACGACCTGCTGGCTGTACGGCGGGCTCACCATGAACCCGCTCTACTGGCCGGCGCGCAAGGACGAGACGCTCCTCTACAAGGCGATCTACCAGCACCACCCCGACTACGTCGGCTCGACCGTGTGGTGGGGCGACCCCGAGCAGGAGTGGGGGCAGGCCAGCTTCGAGGGCGGCGACGTGATGCCGGTCGGCAACGGGGTCGTGCTCGTCGGCATGAGCGAGCGCACCTCTCGTCAGGCGATCACCCAGGTCGCCAAGGCCCTCTTCGAGCAGGGTGCCGCGGAGAAGGTCATCGTCGCCGGGATGCCGAAGCTGCGGGCCGCCATGCACCTGGACACGGTCTTCACGTTCGTCGATCGCGACATCGTCACGCTGTATCCGACGATCATGGACGCGGTGCACACCTTCACGCTGGTGCCCTCCGACAGGTCACCCGGGGTCGAAGTGATCGACCACGGCGACGCGGCCTTCGTCGACGTCGTGGCGCAGGCGCTCGGGCTGCCCGAGATCCAGGTGATCGACACCGGCGGGGACGTCTACCAGTCCGAGCGACAGCAGTGGGACAGCGGCAACAACGCGGTCGCGCTCGAGCCCGGCGTGGTGTTCACCTACGACCGCAACACCCTCACCAACACGCTGCTGCGCAAGGCGGGGGTCGAGGTCATCACCATCGTGGGCGCCGAGCTCGGGCGAGGCCGCGGCGGCGGGCACTGCATGACCTGCCCGATCGCCCGCGATCCCGTGGACTTCTGAGCCGTCGCGGCCGAGCAGTGAGCACGCAGGAGATTCCTGACGTCAGCGCCGCCCGCCCCGGACGTCGCGCCTGGATCACGCGCATCGTCCTGCTGGTGGTGGCGGCGCTCAGCACCGTCACCGTCGTACGCCTGGTCGGGCGGGTCGACTGGGACGTGGCCCGGGACGCGCTGACGCACCTCAGCTGGTGGCATGCCATCGTGCTGCTCGCCGTCGTGCTGGTTCGCCAGATCCTGCTGGCGATGCCACTGAAGTTCTTCATCCGCGGCATGACGTTCTACCGGGCCACCATCAACGACCTCGGCGCGACGCTGATGTATCTCATCGCTCCGCCACCGAGCGACATCGCGCTCCGGGTCGCGATGTTCAAGTCGTGGGGGGTCAGCGCCGCCAAAGGCCTCGCCGGCACGGTGATGAACTCGCTGACGTTCTACGTCGCGAGATTCTCCGCCCCGCTCGTCGGGTTCGTCCTGCTGCTCGCCGTCGGCGAGTCCCCGTCGTTCCGGTGGCTCGAGCTGCTCAGCATCGCGATCGCGGTCGCCGTCCTCGTGACCGTCCTGATGGTCGTACGCAGCGACCGGCTCGCGCGTACCGTCGGAACCCGCAGCGGACGGATCGTCCGCCGGTTCCGGAGGACGGTCGATCCCGATCGCTGGGCAGACGCCTGCCAGAACTTCCGTGCCGACATCGCCGATCGGTTCCACAGCGGGTTTCCCCTGGCCGTGCTCTCACAGGTCGGCCACATGGTCGTCGACCTCGCCGCGCTCACGCTGTGCCTCCGCTTCGTCGGTGTCTCCTCGGACCAGGTCGGCTTCGTGTGGATCGCGATCGCCTACCTGTTCGCGTTCCCGTTCACAGTGTTTCCCCTCTGGGGGATCGGCATCGTCGACGCCCTCATCCTCGCCGCCCTGGTCGAGGCCGGTGGCCACGAGGTCGAGGCGGCGGCCGTCGCCGGGCTGATGGTGTGGCGGGTCTTCACCGTTGCCGTGCCGGTGCTGCTCGGCGCGATCGCCGTCGCGATGTGGCGGCGCGAGGTCGCGGGGCAAGGCCGGGCCTGACACGGCCTCCGGCCCGTTCTGCTCCCACCCCGGCCGCGACCACGAGCCCGATCCCGAGGACGGCGACGAGGTCGGGCGCCTGGTCGAGGGCGAAGAACCCGATCACCAGCGCGATCGCCGGCTCGAGCGCCATAAGGGTCCCGAAGGCACCGGCGGTGAGACGTCGCAGCGCCAGCATCTCCAGGGCGAAGGGCACCACCGGTACCAGCAGCGCCAGACCGAGGCCGGCCAGCAGGAGCTCGGGCGTGAGCTTCCCGACGATGCCCGGTCCGACCACGAAGGTGGCGACCAGGGCCGCGACCGGCATGGAGATCGCGAGTCCACCGATGCCGCTGACCGCGTCACCGACTCGCTGGGTGAGCAGGATGTAGCACGCCCAGCACACGGCCGCACTCAGGGCGAATGCCACGCCGACCGCATCGACGGCGCCGTCCCAGGGTTGGGTCAGGCACACCACACCACCGGCGGCCACGAGCGCCCACGCCCGCGCGATGCCGCGGCTGCGGAGGACAGCCACCCCGAGCGGCCCCAGAAACTCCAGAGCGGCGGCCGTGCCGAGCGGGAGCCGGGTCAACGCCGCCATGAACAGCAGGGTCAGGCCAGAGGTGACCACGCCGAGAGCGACACCGGCCAGCAGCGTCTCGCGCCTGAATGACGAGAGCCGCGGCCGGACGAGGACGAGAAGCACCAGACCTGCCCAGAACAGACGCAGCCAGGCGACACCCGCCGGACCGAGCTGATCAATCAGTCCCACCGACGCGGCGAGCCCGAGCTGTACGCAGAGCATGGCCGCCATCGCCATCGAGGCGCCGGTGCGAGCGGAGGAGGCGGGACGGACAGCCGGTCTGAACATGAGGCCCAGTTGACCTCATCCCATCCGTTCGCGTCCACGTGACATTGCTGGACATTTTGTTCGATGATCCGAAACGATGGCCAGGTGGACGTACGCAGGCTCCGGATGTTGCTCGAGCTCTCTCGCCTCGGCTCGATGCATGAGGTCGCCGCCGAGATCGGCACCACCACCTCAACCGTGTCCCAAGCCATCGCAGCCCTCGCCCGCGACGTCGGCACCGCACTCATCGAGCCTGATGGCCGACGTGTACGCCTCACCCCTGCGGGCCATCGCCTGGCCGAACACGCCGTCACCATCCTGGCGGCGGTCGATGCGGCGCGTCTGGACCTGGATCCTGACGCGGAGCCGATCGGCGTGGTCCGGGTGGCCGGGTTCGCCACCGCGATCCGACGCTCCCTCCTGCCGGTGATCGACGGCCTCCGGAACACTCATCCCGGCATCGAGGTCCGGGTCCGTGAGCACGAGCCGCCGGAGGCGCTGGCTCTGCTAGCACGCGACGACGTCGACCTCGCTCTCGTCTACGACTACAACCTCGCCCCGGCGTCGTGGCGCAGCGACCACGACACCATCGCGCTGTGGGAGGTCGAATGGGGCCTCGGAATGCCGACGCACGAGCCGCGCGCCCCACTCGCGGCCTTCGCCGACCGAGACTGGATCGTGAACTCGCGTCACACCGCCGACGAGGAGGTGCTGCGTACCCTGGCCTCGATGGCGGGATTCACGCCGCGAGTCGTCCACCGGGTCGACGCTCTGGAACTCGTCGACGACCTCATCCTCGCAGGTCACGGGCTCGCGTTGCTGCCGCGAGGGCGCACCTCCCGTCGTGGCGTCACCGTTCGGCCGTTGACCGACCCCACGGTCCGGCTGCGCGGCTATGCCGCGACGCGCCGCGGCCGAGACCGATGGCCACCCCTACGGGCGCTCCTGAACCGGCTGCCCCAGGTCTGACCAGGAAGTCCGAGCACGAACCGGCAGTGCGACACCGCCCGGCCGCGACGCCCTGCTTGCCTCTCCCCCAGGGGGAGACCTGAGGATAGCGACATGAGCGAGCCGCTGCTGTCCATCGGGACGTTCTCGCGCGCCGCCAGCCTGTCCATCAAGACCCTGCGCGCCTATCACTCGCAAGGCCTGCTCACACCGGCCGCGGTGGACCCGGAGACCGGCTTCCGTCGGTACGCCGCGGGGCAGCTCGCGGATGCGGCCGTGATCCGTCGGCTCCGCGAGCTGGAGGTCCCGCTCGCCGACGTCGCCTCGATCCTGACCGCGCGTGACCCGGCGGTCACCGCGGCGACCCTCGCCCGCCATGCCGATCAGATGCGCGAGCGCGCGCGACGGGTCGAGCAGATCGTCCAGGACCTGCACGCGGCGCCGCCGGAGTCCTGGACCCCGCCGCGTCTCGCTGAGCTCCCCGCGACGAGCGTGGTCGCGGTGACCGGCGTCGTCCGAGACGGCGCCTACGACGACTTCCTCGTGGCGGCGTACGCGCGCCTGGAGCAGGCCTGCCGGGACGCGGGTGCCGAGGTCACCGGCCCGTCGTCGGCCTTGTACGACGCGGAGTTCCTCGACGACGCCGAGCAGGAGGTCACGGCGTACTTCCCGGTGGACGCGGACGTCGCCCCCGCGGGTACGACCCTGCTGCACCTGCCCCCGGTCACCGCCGCGGTCGTCACCCACGCCGGGGACCACGAGACCCTTCCCGACACCTACGGGCTCCTCGGTGCCTGGGTCGCCCACCACGGGACCCCGACCGGGCAGCCGCTGCGGGAGGCGTACGTCGTCAACGTCTCCGACGGCGTCCCACCGTCGGCCTATCAGACCGACATCGCCTGGCCGCTCATCCCTCGAAAGGACACTCCATGACACTGACCCTTGCCGCGATCAGCTTCGACTGCTCCGATGCGCTGCGTACCGCCGAGTTCTGGGCCGCCGCGCTGGACCGGAAGCTCGACGAGGGCAGCACCGACGAGTTCAGCTCCATCGGCCTGAAGCAGCCCACGCCCGGCGCGGCGGCGTGGTTGTTCGCGCGTGTTCCCGAGCCGCGCCGGGCGAAGAACCGCGCTCACCCCGACCTCGTCGCGCAGGACCGCCCTGCGGAAGTCGCTCGCCTGGTCGACCTCGGGGCCACGGTCCTCGACGAGCACGACGAGTTCGGCATCCAGTGGACGGTCCTGCGTGACGTCGAGGGCAACGAGTTCTGCGTCGCGACTGCGCACTGAATACCGCCCCGCGTATCAGAGCCTGTCGTTCCCGCTCCTCGATAGTGAGGCTTCGGTTGTCGTTCTGGAAGGTCCGGAACCTGGAGCCCACAGGGGGAATGAACATGAACAACGAAGATCTGTTCATGGCACAGTCAGAGGCGGTGCCCGAAGCGCTCACGGCCGTGGCCGAGTCGAAGGCATCGGCCGAGGAGGGCCTGCTCGGCAGGGACAACGTGGTCGGCGTCGGGGTCGGTCTCAAGATCAAGGGCGGCGAGCAGACCGAGACGCCGAGCGTGATGGTGCTGGTCAGCCAGAAGATGCCGACCGAGCTGGTCAGCCGCGCGAACACCATCCCGAAGACGGTCGACGGCAAGCCGACCGACGTTCTCGAGGTCGGGCACCTGTTCGCCGGCGGCAGCCAGCAGCAGCTCATGGAGACCCAGGAGGTCGACGCCCAGACCCTGGCGACCCGGATCCGTCCGGCTCGACCGGGTTTCAGCGTCGGGCACTTCAAGATCACCGCGGGGACGATCGGCGCGGGAGCGTACGACCTGAGTCCCGTCCCGGGGGTCCCGCCGCGCTACTACATCCTGAGCAACAACCACGTGCTCGCCAACTCCAACAGCGCCAGCATCGGCGACCCGATCCTGCAGCCCGGCCCGTTCGACGGTGGAACGGCTCCGGCGGACGTGATCGGCCGGCTGGCCCGGTTCGTGCCGATCAGGTTCGACGGCACCTGCAACTCCGTGGACGCCGCGGTCGCGGAGGTGCCGTTCCACGTGATCGACCGTGACGTCTACTGGAACGGCTACCCGGCCACCGCAGCCAAGGCCGCGACCGTCGGGATGCTCCTCAAGAAGACCGGCCGCACCACGAACTTCACCACCGGCCGGGTCACCGCCATCGCGGCGACGGTGAACGTCAACTACGGCGGCGGCAAGGTCGCGAAGTTCTGCAACCAGATCATCACGACCAACATGTCAGCCGGAGGCGACTCCGGCTCGATGGTGCTCGACCTGGAGAACAACCCGGTCGGGCTGCTCTTCGCGGGATCGAGCGTGGCGACGATCCTCAACCCGATCGCGCTGGTCCAGCTCGCCCTTCAGGTGCGTGTCTGGCCGTGATCGGCTGAAGGGCCCGGAGATGCCGTCAGTCCTCGGTTCTGAAGGCGTCTCCGGTCTCCACCCGCACCGGCAGGCCCTCGCACTCCTGCGGCAAGGACCGCACGTCCGCCGAGGCCGGGTCGAGGGCGTAGACCACCACCGCCGGTCCCCCATCGTCGGTGGCACCGATCGCGACACCCGCGATGCCCTCCCCGATCCACTTCTCGGCGACCAGGAGCGCCCGCCGTGACCGCTCATCGAGGGATGGGATCTCGGCGTACAGGTCGTCGTCCGCGCTCATGTCCCCAGGCTACGCCGGGCGCCCACAGACCACGCTCGCGCCCGCGATCCGACTCACGTGCCAGCTACTTCGCCGTCCCGGCCGAGCACGCTGCTGTCTCGCCGTAGCTCCTCGCGCGAGCGGAGCCCGAGCTTGCGCAGCGCGTGCGAAATATGCGTCTCGACCGTGCGGGGCGAGAGGAACAGCTCGGCGGCGATCTCACGGTTCGTCCGCCCCTCGGCGGCGAGCAGCGCGATCTCCCGCTCCCGGTCGGAGAGATCCGTGCCGAGCGCTCGGCGACCGCCTCGCCAGGGGTAGGGAACGGCCACCCCGTGGCGGCGCATGAGCTGGGTGACCCGGGCGATGTCACGCCGCGCGTCCAGTCCGCCGTAAGTGCGCAGCGCACCCTCGAGGAGTGCCGGGCCGGAGCCTGCCCCGTGCGCGCACCGCCAGTCGCCGAGCCGCTCCTCGACCTGTGCTGCGACGTAGACGAGCCCCGCGGCCGCCGCCGCGTGGCGCGCAGAGGCCAGCAGCCGTTCGACGGCCGCCGCGTCCCCGTCGGCCTGAGCGACGATCGCCTCGCACATCCGCACCGCCGCGAGCGCGGCCGGCGCGTCGACGTCACCGAGATGGCCGGCAAGGTCAGCCACTTCTGCACGGACCTCGGCCACCGTCCCCATCGCGACGGCCGCGTCGACGAGGCAGAGCATCGGGGCGGCCGCCCAGACGTAGAGGCCCTTACGACCGGCCTGGTCGACCGCGGCCCGCGCCTGGGCAAGGCTGCCGTGGGCGTCGCCGGTGGAGAGCAGGAGCCGGGACAACGCGGCCTGGGCGGGAATGAGTGGCCATACCGAACCGACCCGCTCGCAGTCGGCGATCACGCCGGCCAGCTGCTCGCGCGCTTCGGTCCCGGTCGCGGTCGCGGCCAGCACGAGTCCGTGAAGCAGGCGCGCGTCCAGCGAGGCCGCTCCGAAGCCGAGTCCCGGCACGGCGAGATCTCGCACGCGTTCGGCCAGACCGTCCCAGCGACCGTTCTCGTAGTCGGCCATCGCGCCGACAAGGACATAGACCTCCGCGACGCGCTCGAACCCGGCCGCCTCCGCGACGGCGCGGCCCTCGGCGAGAAGCTCGTCGGCGCGTCGCAGGTGACCACCGTGAAGAGCCCCTTGGGCCCAGTTCACTGCGGCGCGGGCGTGTTCACGTGGGTGGGCGAGCAGCACACCGTCGCGGCGTACGGCATCGATCAGGTCCCAGGCCTCCGGTCGTCCCTGCTCCAGGAGCAGCGAACCGCGGGCGATCCGCACCGACAGGCCGACGTCGTCCGCTCCCGCCCGCTCGGCCGCCGCCTCGGCCTGCTCGCAGCGCTCGAGGTGGGTGGCGATCGAGACGTCGACCACGGTCTCGGGCACCGCCAGGACGGCGAGGGCTCGCGCCTGCAGATCGGGACGTCCGTCGAGGTCGGGGACCGCACGCTCGATCGTGCGGAAGCCGGCGCGCGCGTGTCCCTGCTGCCGCTGGAGCCTGCCCAACGCCAGCCCGAGCTCGCCTCGGGCGAGCGCCGGAAGGCCGCCCTCGTCGAGCAGTCTGGCCAGTATCGGCATCGCGTCCGCGTGAGCAAGGCCGTCGACCGCGGCTCGGCCGAGCTTCGTCGCCAAGCGCACCCGAGCGTCGGGCGCCAGGCTCGCCATGTCTGCCGTCGCCTGGCGGAGGAGGTCTGCGGCAACGGCATCATTTCCCCGCTCGATCGCCTCGTCTGCGGCGGCCTCGGCATGACGTACGAACTCGGCCGGACGACCGGCCAGCTGGTAGTGGTGAGCGATCCTCGCCGACTGGGAAGCGCCGTCGGACTCCTCCAGGACCTGGGCGATCCGCAGATGCAGCCAGCGACGTGTCGGCGACGGCACCTCGTCGTAGATCACCTGTTGAGCGAGTACGTGGCGGAACCTGCTCCGTCCCTCGTGGTCGTGGAGCAGACCGATGGCGTACGCAGCGTCGAGGGCTCGCGCGACCTTGCGCATGCTGTAGCCGGTGACCTCGGCGACCAGGCCGGCGTCGACCGTGAGATCCGCGACCGCGGCGGCGCCGAGCACCTCGACGGCCAGGGCGTCGAGGGCAGCCAGGCGCTCACGTACGACATCGCGCAGAGCGGTCGAGACCGACAGCGCTGCGATCGCGTCGGGATGCCTCGGGATCTCAGCGGCGGGCTGCCGCTCGAGCATCGTGCGGAGCACCTCCTCCACGACGAACGGGACGCCACCGGTCACCTCGTAGAGCGCCGCGGCGGTCTCGTCGGGCACGTCCGCACCGAGGATCGACCGCGCGAGCTCGCCGACCGCTGCCGGCCCCAGCTCGCGGAGGGTCACGGTGCGCGCCGGTCCCGCCACCGCCCGGGCGAAGGCCTCACCGACGGGCAGGGCTCCCGCCTCGGGGCGGGTGGTGACGACGATCGACAGGTCCGGCGGCTGATGCGCGGCGAGGTAGGCGAGGAGGTCGAAGGTGACGCGATCGGCCCAGTGCAGGTCCTCGAGGACGAGCACGCCCGGGGCCAGGTGTCCGAGCAGCTCGGTCACCGCCCGGAAGATCCGGTGTCTCGCCTCGTGCTGATCGGTCAACGGCTCCGGTGGAGCCGGAAGGCGATCGGCGATCTCTGGGACCAGGGCGCCCAGGCACCCGACGACCGGGCTCAGCCGCGCCGTCTCGATCCTGTCGCCATGACGGCGCAGCGCGTCGACCACCGGTCCCAGCGGAAAGGGGTCCAGGAGATGCTGGCAGTGCCCGAGGAGGAACAGCGCGTCGCCGGCCTCGGAGGCGACGAGTTCCTGGAGGAGGCGGCTCTTGCCGATCCCGGCCTCGCCCTCGATGACGACGATCGACGGCGCCGCAGCGACCGCCGCCCTCACCTGGGCCAGCTCGGCGTCTCGGCCGACCAGGACCGGGGATGTGGGAGTGCTCGTCAAGCGTCCTCCCCACTGTTCTAGGCAATCCTCAGTGTAGGTGACGGATGTGTCCGTACCGTTTCCGCCCATAGCCTCCGTCAAACCCCTTCCACGTGCCGTGGAAGCAGGACGCGAGGAGCAGATGATGCAGCGCAAACCCCCGATCCGACGGTGGGCCCGTCGCTCGCTGGCGATGGCCGCCGCGACGGTCCTCGTCACGACGATGGCGCCGGATGCGAGAGCCGACGAGCCGGCCGAGACCGGCGACAGCACCGGACCCACCAGCGGCGCGCTCAGCCGTGGCGCCGGTGGTGTCGAGGTCACGAAGGCGGCCGACATCGCCGCGGCCAAGGCGAAGGCCGACAAGCGCGGGACGTACATCGTCCAGATGGCGCTCGACCCGGTCGCCACCTATGACGGCGACGTCAAGGGCCTCTCGGCGACGCGACCGGGCAAGGGCGCCAAGGTCGACCCGGACTCGAGCGCGTCGGTCGACTACGCCGACCACCTCCGCGGGCGGCACCGGTCCGCCCTGGCCAAGGTCAAGGGCGGCGAGCCGACCCAGCAGTACGTCTACTCCTTCGACGGCTTCACCGCCGAGCTCACCGGGGCCCAGGCCGCCGAGCTCGCCGCGCAGCCCGACGTCGTGGCCGTCCACGAGGACACCAAGGTCGAGGCCGACACGTCCTCGACGGCCAGCTTCCTCGGTCTCGACGCTCGCAACGGCCTCTGGGACAAGCTCGGCGGACCCGAAGGCGGCAAGCACTCGCGTGGCGCGGGTGAGGACGTCATCATCGGCGTGATCGACAGCGGGATCTGGCCGGAGTCGAAGAGCTTCTCGGACCGCAACAAGGCGGGCAAGAAGGTCTACATCGGCAAGCCGAGGGGCTTCCGAGGCACCTGCGCATCGGCCGAGACCGTCGGCGACGACTCCTGGGACGCCAACCTGTGCAACAGCAAGCTGGTCACGGCTCGCTACTTCAACGAGGGCTGGGGAGGAGACGCGGGCATCGACGAACAGCTTCCCTGGGAGTTCAGCTCGCCGCGCGACTACAACGGTCACGGCACCCACACCGCCTCGACCTCCGGCGGCAACCATGGTGTCGACGTCACCGGCCCCGCGGCAGCGTTCGGTGAGATCACCGGCATCGCACCCCGGGCGCGGATCGCGTCGTACAAGGCCCTGTGGTCCGCCGAGGACGGCAGCACCGCGAACGGCTACACCTCCGACATGGTCGCAGCCATCGACCAGGCCGTGGCCGATGGCGTGGACGTCATCAACTACTCGGTCTCGGGTTCCAGCACCGACTTCCTCGAGCCGACCGAGGTCGCGTTCCTCAACGCGGCCGCGGCCGGGATCTTCGTGTCGGCCTCGGCCGGCAACTCCGGCCCGACGGAGTCCACCGTCGCGCACCCGGGACCGTGGCTGACCACCGTCGCGGCGGGCACCCACGACCGCACCACCACCGGAGCGGTCACCCTGGGCAACGGCAGCCGCTACACCGGTGCCTCGGTCGCCACCAAGGGCGTCGGTCCGGCCCCGCTCATCACCGGCGCCGCGGCCCGGCTGCCGGGAGTGTCGATCGGCGCGGGCTCGCGCTGCTATCCGGCCAGCGACAACAACGGCAAGCCGGCGCTCGACCCGGCCAAGGTGGCCGGCAAGATCGTCCTGTGCCAGCGCGGCGGTGACATCGCGCGCGTCAACTCCAGCCGCGCGGTCGCCGAAGCAGGCGGGGTCGGAATGATCTTCGTCAACGCCTACGAGAACTCGCTCAACTCCGACTTCCACTCGGTCCCCACCGTGCACCTGGCAGACACCGAGTGGAGTGCGGTGAACGCGTACGCCGCCACCTCGGGCGCCACCGCGACGATCGAGGCCGCGACCATCCAGCGTGGCGGAGACGCGCCTAACACCGCTGAGTTCTCCTCTCGCGGGCCGCTCGTGGCGGGCAACGGCGACCTCCTCAAGCCGGACGTGATCGCGCCCGGGCAGGACATCCTTGCCGCGGTCGCTCCCCCGGGACAGGGCGGCATGGACTTCAACCTGATGAGCGGCACGTCCATGTCCGCACCGCACGTCGCCGGCCTGGCGGCGCTGCTGCAGGACCTGCACCCCTCCTGGTCGCCGATGGCGATCAAGTCCGCGCTGATGACCACCGGATCCGACGTACGCGACGGTGCGGCCACGGATCCCAAGGTGATCTTCAAGCAGGGCGCGGGACACGTTCGGCCCAACTCCGCCGCCGACCCCGGTCTGGTCTACGACAGCGGCACGAACGACTGGCTGGCCTTCCTGTGCGGATCCACCAGCGGCGTACTCGACAGCACCTGTGAGGCCCTCGAGGACTCCGGCCGCTCGCTCGACCCGAGCGACCTGAACACGCCCTCCATCGGGATCGGGCTGCTCGACACGGCGAAGACCGTCACCCGCACGGTGACCAACGTGGGCCGCAAGACGGCGACGTACAAGGCATCGGTGACCGGGCTCGACGGCGTCGACGTCGAGATCAAGCCGAGCACCCTCACGATCGAGCCGGGCGAGAGCGCGACCTTCACCGCGACCTTCACCCTCGAGGACGCCGAGCTGTTCCGCTACCTCGGCGGCCAGCTGTCCTGGACCGACGGATCACACACGGTCCGCTCCCCCATCGTGCTGCGTGCCAAGCGCCCGGGCGAGGAGGACTGGGCGACCCGGTACGACGGCGCACGCGGCGCCTTCGGCACATCCGCCGACGTCGGCAGCGACCTACTCCTTCACCCCGACGGGACACGGCTCTACATGAGCGGCCTGAGCTCCCCGCCGGTGCCGGGCACCCTGGTGACCGACTTCCTCACCGCGGCCTACGACCCCGAGTCCGGTGACCCGCTCTGGGAGGTCCAGTGGGACGGCTCGAACGGCGGGTCGGACGAGCCGGGCGGCTTCGGGATGAGCCCTGACGGCGACACGGTCTACGTGGCAGGAACCAGCGGCGGAGACTTCGTCACCATCGCCTACGACGGCGCCACCGGCACGGAGAAGTGGAACACCCGGCTCGACGGCCCCGGCCAGGCCGGGGACACGGTCAACGATCTGGTGGTCAGCCCCGACGGCAAGCGGATCTACGTCACCGGTTACCAGACCGTGAGCGAGGCACAGCTGGACTACGCCACGGTCGCCTATGACGCCGCCACCGGCGAGCAGCTGTGGACCTCTCGCTACGACGACCCGGTGCAGGGCACCGACGACGCCCGGGCCATCGCCGTCAGCGAGGACGGGAGCACGATCGTCGTCACCGGTCAGAGCCGGGGCGAGGGCACCGGTCTCACCGACTGGGGCACCGTGGCCTATGACGCGGCGACCGGCGACCAGCTGTGGGACGTACTGCGCAACGGATCCGAGGGGCAGATCGACATCTCCGGCCAGGTGCAGATCGCCGGGGACACCGTGATCGTGTCCGGCGTGGTCAGCAACACGGACCGCCAGGGTGACTGGAGCACGGTTGCCTATGACCTCGCCACCGGCGAGGAGCGATGGTCGGCGGATCACGGCGGGGCCGGCACCGACACGCCCCAGGCCACCGCGGTCTCCCCCGATGGGAGCACCGTCCTCGTGACCGGCAACGTCGAGGGCGCCACCGACATGGACTACTCCACCGTCGCGTACGACGTCACGACCGGCGACGAGGTCTGGGCGACGCACCACGACGGCACTGCCCACGGAACCGACGTCCCCTGGGACGTGACGATCTCCGAGGACGGCACCCACGCGGTCGTCACCGGCGAGACGATGGACTCGGAGACCAAGAACGACTACACCACCATCGCCTACGACATGACCGACGGCGAGCAGGTGTGGTCGGCGGCCTACGACGCGACGGCCGCACCTGATGGTGCGAACGGCGTGGCGATCGACCGCGGGCCCGACGGCAAGCGACGCCTGTACGTCACCGGGGTGAGCACCACTTCGTTCGACCCCGCCGGTCTCGACAGCAACCTCGACGCTGCCACGGTCGCCTACTTCGACCCGTTCGAGTAGGTCACAGCAGCGACGACGGCCGGCCGCCGGATGATCTCGATCGTCCGGCGGCCGGCCCGGCTCAGGACGGCGCGCGGACGTCGGTCAGCCGGAGGGCGAGCTGGGGGCACGCCGAGACGGTACGTCGTGCGTGTCGCCTGAGCGAAGCGTCGATGTCGGCGTCGCCTATCACCGGGAAGCCCCACTCATCGACGGCGATCCTCTCCGGCAGCAGACGCGCGCACAGTCCATGGCCGTCGCAGCGGGTCCAGTCGACCTCGATCTTCACGCTGCACCTGCCTGCGTGCTCGTGGGGAGCTCGTGCCGCCACGGCTGTCCACAGGTGCCGTACCGGCGGTGAGCTTCGATCTCGTCACCGAGGGCCGCGAGGGCGGTCCGGACGAACATGGCCGAGCCGTCCGGGTGGGCACACGCGCCCCGCCCTGGGAGATGGGCGACCCGGCGTTCCAGGTCGCCGCCGGAGTCGATCCCGGCCAGCAGCCGGTGCACGTCATGCGCGACGGCCGGGATACCGAAGAAGCACGGGCCGCACTGGCCCGCGGACTGATCGGCGAGCCAGGAGCTTACGGCGGCCACCTCGCCGAGTGCACAGGTCGCGCTCGAGAGTCGAGCGATCACACCGGCGTTCAAGGGCAGCCCCGCGGCCCTGAGCGAAGGGCGCGTGATCCGCAGACCGCGGACGTCGCTAATCCAGCTGCCGTGGTACCCGCCGACCAGCACCGGCCGTGGGCTGGCGCCCTGTTCGGGCAGGAGAGCCGACAGGGGCAGGCCGGTCGGAACCTCGACGACACCGGGATGCGGTAGGTCGCCGACCAGGGTCAGCAGCGTGGTTCCGGGTTCCTCCGGTGACCCGACCGCGGCGAATCGGTCAGCTCCAAGTGATGAGAGCAACGCAAGGTGCGCGAAGGTCTCGACGTTCGAGGCGAACGTCGGTGCGTCGTCGATGCCGCGCTCGTGGGGGAGCACACGACGGCCCGGCGGCACCGCTGTTCCGCCGTTCAGTCCCCTGATCGCGGCGCGGACCTCGCCGGAGACGAATCCGCCGTCGGTCCGGACCAAGCGCACATCCGCCGCGTCCCGGCGTTCTCCGCGCGCCGCAGCCAGTGTCCGCTCCGAGACCGGATCATGAAGGACGATCGTGACCCGGCGCGTGCCGAGTGCGCGCGCGACGACGAGTGCGCCGTCGAAAACCAGATGCGGCGCAAGCCGCATCAGCGTCCGGTCCTTCTGGCTGGCCGGTTCGCTCTCGGACCCGTTGACGAGCACGTGCGTTCCGCCGCCTGCCGGCATCGCGCGCAGCTTGGTGCCCACCGGGAACGCCGCTCCCCCGCGCCCCAGAAGGCGGACCTGGTCGGCGAGCGCGGCCAGCTCACCGTGCCCGCGGAAACGTTGCTCACCATGGTGCTCACGGTGTCGAGCCAGATCCGCCGGCCGGCCGGAGGTGACCCCGGCGAGCAGCCGCGCCGTCCCGTACGCGACGGGTGCCGGGCGGGAGTCGAGGACAGTCATCGGACTCCTCCGGAGGTCAGCCGCCGACGCGCGGTCGTCAGCGGCGCGACGTGCTGGGTATCGGCAGCGACGACGCGGATCCAGACCGCGACGAGAACTGCCACCGCACACCCGCCGTACAGGATCCACGACCACCAGGTCCCGGTATCGGTCCCGGCGAGCAACCCGTGCGCCATGGCCAGGACCCAGACGACGTACGCCGACAGATGGACCGCACGCCACGCTCGCGCGCCCGCGGCGGATACCGCGATTCGGCCGCGAGCGGCGCCGATCACAGCCACTGCCAGCAAGGCGTACGTCGCGAGGGTGCCCAGGCCGAGCGCGATGCTGCGGTAGCCGGCCGTGAACGGCACGAGGGCACCGGGCACGCTCACGTCGACGTAGCTGTCGAGCACGAGCAGGGTGACGTGGAGCAGCAGCATTGCGACCGTCACGACGGCGGCGGATCGATGAGCCTGCTGCCGCAGGACCCGCCGGTCCCGGCTCTGCGGGTCGCCCGTGCGAGAGCCCGAGGCGAGAGCGCCGAGCATCACCGACGCGGTCGCCGCGACCAACGCGGCGAAGCCGGCCGCCCGGGCGAGGTACCACAGTGTCATGCCGCCACCTCGTTGTCGGCCGGCCAGCTGCCCAGCACGGTGACGTGTCCGTCGGTACGGACCAGGCGAGCGTCGACGCCGGCGGCGCACAGTCGCGACGCGGCCGAGCCACCCCACACGATGGCTGCAGTGCTCCAGGTGTTGGCCGCGACAGCCGTGGGCGCCCAGACGGTCGCTGTCCGCACCGAACCGGCTGCGGGACGCCCGGTGGCCGGGTCGATCACGTGGTGCTCGGGACCGCGGTCCGACGTCCATGCACGGGAGAGGACCGACGAGGTCGCCAGGCCGCCGTACGCGACGTCGACCCGATGGACAGGACCGTCGGCCACCTCCGAGACGTCGATGTGCCAAGGACTCTCCCCGACACCAGCGACGGCGAGGTCGCCGCCGATCCCCACCAGCACCGCGTGGCCCAACCGCGCGTGGACTCGCCGGGCAGCCTCGTCGGCGGCCCATGCCTTCGCTGTCGCACCCAGGTCGAGCCGAACGCCGGCCGGGACGCCGACGNATTCGGTCGTGCTCGCCGTGGCGGCGGTGGGGGAGAGGAATGCCGCCGCGGCGAGCACCGCGGTCAGCGACCGGACGAAGGTACGCATCAGGATCTCTTTCGGTGAGGGTGGCCCTCAACCTGGCCGGACCACGTGATCCCGTGGCAACCGCCGTACGTCCCCTGCCTGAACTCCTCCCGAAACCGCCGGACGAGACCTCGGACGAGACCTCAGCCGAGACCTCAGCCGAGACAGACGAAGTCCGCCAGGCCGGCGTACGTGAGACTCACCGGCTGGGCTCCCGGACCAGCGGCGTGGTCGCTGCTACCTGGACGCGTGCGGCGCGAGACCGGTCCTTGAAGCCGATCGCGGATCCGGGACGACGCGCCTCCATCCCCAGGGCCCAGACCGTGCTGCGGCAGACGAGCTCCTTCACCTTCGCCGCGGGCATCCCACGGAGCCGGCCGCCCACGGCCGAGTCGTCGCGGCGGGCGAAGTTCACCAGGCCGAGCCCGCGGCCGATGCTGATGCACTGTCCCACGAAGCCGATGCTGATCGGTTCGGGCGTGGCGCCGGCGAGCCGGCTCAGCACCGTCTCCGCGGCCAGCGGCCCGAGCTGGTTGGCGGCCTGGCAGCTCATCCGGTACGCCAGTCGCGAGGGCGCCGCGGCATCTCCGGTCGCGACGATCCGGTCGTCGTCGACGCTGGTCAGCGTCTCGTCGGTGACCAGCCGGCCGATCTCGTCGGTGGAGAGCCCGCTGCGGCGCGCCAGGTCCGGGGTGGTGAAACCGGCGGTCCAGATCGTCACCGAGCTGGTCAGCTCGCGGCCGTTGTCGAGACGTACGCGGCCGTCCAGCACCTCCGCCACGCGGGCGCCCTCGACGATGCCTACGCCCAGCCGCCGCAGGGCGCGCTCGGCATCTGCCCGGCCATTCTCGTGCAGCCACGGACCAAGCCTGTCTCCGCAGATCAGAGCCACGTTCCGGCCGGCCTCGGCGAGCTCGGAGGAGACCTCGATGCCGGTCGGTCCGCCGCCGACGACGACCACCGGCGCGTCGGCCGGCGTCGTCTCCAGCGCCGCCTTCAGCCGGGTCGCCTCCTCATAGGTCGAGACCCCGAAGGCATGCTCCTGCGCCCCCGCCACCTGCGTCTCGCCGGTGCTGCCGACGGCGTAGACCAGATAGTCGTACGCCACCTCCTGCCCGTCCTCGAGCGCGACCGTCCGCGCCGCGGCGTCGATGGCGCTCACCGTGCCGACGAGCAGCCGCACGCGCGGGCTGAGGACGTCGGCGTAGGCCACCACCGCATCGGACGTGCCGCCGACCAGCTGGTGCAGCCGGATCCGCTCGACGAAGTGGTCGCGCGAGTTGACCAGGGTGATGGCGACGTCCTCGCGCTTGGTGAGCCGGTTCGCGGCCATCACGCCCGCGTATCCGCCTCCGACGACCATCACGTGGGGCTTGCTCATGTCTTCCTCCTGCTTGTCGAGGTTCATACCCCTAGGACACCGGCGATCGCCGATCCGTGACAGGTTGGAGGAGCGGAACGCGTCGCGGGCGCGTGGATCAGGCCAGAGCGGCGACGGCGTCCGCCAGATCGTCGACGGACCGGGCACGCTCTGGGAGGCTGCCGTCGGGACCCTGGCTGAGCTGGAACCCCATGAAGGCGGCGTCGATGACGTGGGCTGCCCGTTCGGAGACGGCGGGATCCACTCCGGACTTGTTCAGATGCGCGATGAGACCGGCGATCCACAGTGTGTTGGCTTCCTGGACCGCCGAGACGTACGGCTCCCTGCCGAAGAGGCCGAGCGCGGCCGCCTCCACATAGATCCAGCTGCACCGGTCGCCCGCCATCACTGACCAGAGGTCGTGGACGGCGGATCGCAGGTCCTTGGAGGGCTCGAGCGCGGCGACCTCGGCGACCGACCTCTCGTTGGATGTGCGGAGCACGTCGGCGACCAGCTGGTCCTTGGTGCCGAAGTGGTAGAGCAGGACCCGGTTGCTGGTGCCCAGCTCGGCCGCCAGTGGGCGCAGGCTCAGGCCGATCAGGCCGTGCTCGTGGACATAGTCGGTCGCCAGCTCGGCCCAGGCAGCGCGGCGCTGTGGATCTTTCGCAGGCGCGGTCCCAGCGGTCGTCATGCGGCGACTGTAACAACTGCCGCAGCCATTTGTTGCAGGTGGAACAAATTTGTACCACCTGCAACAACTTTGTCCTCCAAGCCCTTGACCTGGCCCTTCACGTCGGCGCAGGATCATTTGCAATTCACCCGCGGTTGCCTGTTGAGCAACCCGACGTCGGAGGTTGCATGAGCCAGATCTACATCGACGGGCGCTGGTTGCCCGCGCAGTCGGGCGAGCAGCGGGAGATCCGCTGTCCCGCCGACGGCGCGGTCGTCGGAACCGTTGCGGAGGCTGGAGCCGAGGACACCCGGGCCGCGATCGCCGGGGCGCGGAACGCCTTCGACAGCGGCGGGTGGCCGGCGACGTCCGCGCGGGAGCGGGGCGACCTGCTGCTGAGGGTCGCCGACCTGCTCGAGCGGGACACCGCGATCATCGCCCGGGCGGAGTCGCTCGACACCGGGAAGCGGCTGGTCGAGAGCGAGTACGACGTCGCCGACGTGGTCTCGGTGTTCCGCCACTTCGGGCATGTCGCCACCGAGGACGCCGGTCGAGTGATCGACAGCGGCAACCCTGCTGTGAAGAGCCGGATCGTGCACGAGCCGATCGGGGTCTGCGGGCTGATCACGCCGTGGAACTACCCGCTGCTGCAGGTCGCCTGGAAGGTTGCGCCGTGCCTGGCCGCGGGCAACACGTTCGTGCTGAAGCCCAGCGAGATCACGCCGCACAGTGCGATCCATCTGATGAAGGTGCTCGAGGAGGCCGGGCTCCCGGCGGGTGTCGGCAACCTCGTCCTCGGTGAGGGACCGACCGCGGGCGCGCCACTGTCCGAGGACCCCCGCATCGACCTGGTCTCCTTCACCGGGGGCCTGGCCACCGGCAAGCGGCTGATGGCCAACGCCGCGGCGACGGTGAAGAAGGTGGCCCTCGAGCTCGGCGGCAAGAACCCCAACATCGTCTTCGCCGACTCCGACCGCGAGACCGCGCTCGACTTCGCGCTGACCGCCGTCTTCCTGCACTCCGGCCAGGTCTGCTCCGCCGGCGCGCGGCTGATCATCGAGGAGTCGATCAAGGACAGCTTCGTCGACGAGCTGGTCGCCCGGGCCGAGCAGATCCGTCTCGGTGGCCCCTTCGACGAGGAGGCCGAGACCGGCCCGCTGACCAGCAGCGCCCACCGGGACAAGGTGGAGGCGTACGTCGCGAAGGGTCTCGCCGAGGGTGCCACCCTCCGCACCGGCGGCAAGCGCCCCGACGACCCCGCGCTCGCCGACGGCTTCTACTACCTGCCGACGATCCTCGACGACTGCACCACCGACATGTCCGTCACCCAGGACGAGTCCTTCGGGCCGGTCCTCACCGTGGAGACCTTCACCGACGAGGATGACGCCGTCCGCATCGCCAACGACTCCATCTACGGCCTCGCCGGCGCGGTGTGGACCTCCGACGCCGGCCGCGCCGAGCGGGTCGCCGCGAGGCTCCGGATGGGCACGGTCTGGATCAACGACTACCACCCCTACGTGGCCCAGGCCGAGTGGGGCGGCTACAAGCAGTCCGGGATCGGCCGCGAGCTCGGCCAGGCCGGGCTGGAGGAGTACCGCGAGACCAAGCACATCTGGCACAACATCGATCCCAGCCCACAGCACTGGTTCGCCCCGCGCACCGCCGAGGAGAAGTGAAGACGATGACCCAGACCTACGACTACGTGATCGTCGGCGGTGGCTCGGCCGGCTCCGCGCTCGCCAACCGGCTCAGCGCCGACCCGTCCACGAAGGTTCTGGTCCTCGAGGCCGGTCACAGCGACTTCAAGATCGACCCGTTCATCCACATGCCCGCGGCACTGCCGTTCCCGATCGGCTCGAAGCTCTACGACTGGGGCTACGAGACCGATCCTGAGCCTCACCTCGGTGGCCGGAAGGTCTACCACGCGCGCGGCAAGGTGCTCGGCGGCTCGAGCTCGATCAACGGGATGATCTTCCAGCGCGGCAACCCGATGGACTACGAGCGCTGGGCGGCCGACCCCGGCATGGAGACCTGGGACTACCGCCACTGCCTGCCCTACTTCAAGCGCATGGAGAGCCGCTTCCTCGAGGACGGCACCTCCGGCGCCGACCAGTGGCGCGGTGGCTCCGGGCCGCTCCATCTCGAGCGCGGTCCCGCTTCCAACCCGCTCTTCTCGGCCTTCTTCGAGGCCGCCCAGGAGGCCGGCTACCCGCTCACCGACGACGTCAACGGCTACCGCCAGGAGGGGTTCGCCCCCTTCGACCGCAACGTGAAGGACGGCCGCCGCTGGTCGGCCGCCCGCGCCTACCTGCACCCGGTGATGAACCGCCCCAACCTCGACGTCGAGACCTTCGCGTACGCCACCAAGATCCGTTTCGACACCTCCGGTGACGTCCCGCGGGCGACCGGTGTGGACTACGTACGCGGTGTCGGCCGGGCGCGCCGGGAGCACACGGTCAGCGCCGGCGAGGTGATCTGCTGCGGCGGCGCGATCAACACGCCTCAGCTCCTCCAGCTCTCGGGAGTGGGGGAGGAGTCGCTGCTGCGACAGCACGGGATCGACGTCGTCCACAACCTTCCCGGCGTGGGGGAGAACCTCCAGGACCACCTCGAGGTCTACATCCAGTACGCCTCCAAGCAGCCGGTCTCGATCGCGCCCGGTCTGGTGTGGCACCAGCGGCCCAAGATCGCCTGGCAGTGGCTCTTCCAGAAGAAGGGCCTGGGCGCGACCAACCACTTCGAGGGTGGCGGGTTCGCGCGGTCCAACGAGGACGTCGACTGGCCCAACCTGATGTTCCACTTCCTGCCGATCGCGATCCGCTACGACGGGTCGATGGCGCCCGGCCAGGAGAAGGGCCAGCACGGCTACCAGGTGCACATCGGCCCGATGTACGCCGACACCCGCGGCTACGTGCGGATCAAGAGCGCCGACCCGATGCGCAAGCCGTCGATGCTCTTCAACTACCTCTCCACCCCGACGGACCGCAAGGAGTGGGTGGAGGCGGTCCGGGTGGCCCGCAACATCCTCAACCAGCCTGCCTTCGCGCCGTTCAACGCCGGCGAGATGTCACCGGGGCCGAGCGTGGAGACCGACGAGGAGATCCTCGAGTGGGTCCGCAAGGACGCCGAGACCGCGCTGCACCCTTCCTGCACCGCCGCGATGGGGACCGGCGAGATGGCCGTCACCGATCCCACCTCGATGAAGGTGCACGGCACCGAAGGACTACGGGTCGTGGACGCGAGCGTCTTCCCGTACGTCACCAACGGCAACATCTACGCGCCCGTGATGATGGTCGCGGAGAAGGCGGCCGACCTGATCGCCGGCAACACCCCGCTGGCGCCCTCCGACGTGCCCTACTACCGCCACCGCGACGACTCGCCGCTGTGGCCGGCCGGGGACCCGCGCAACAAGTCCTGAAACCCAACC
Source organism: Nocardioides sp. YIM B13467 (assembly GCF_042788075.1). Lineage (NCBI taxonomy): Bacteria > Bacillati > Actinomycetota > Actinomycetes > Propionibacteriales > Nocardioidaceae > Nocardioides > Nocardioides sp. YIM B13467. Next base: position 1,404,742 of record NZ_JBHZPJ010000046.1, on the reverse strand, counting down.
GTGACCCGAACCGGCGCCGGGTGGACTAGCGTGCCGGGCACCCCAACCGGAGGAGACAGTTCATGCCGGAGACAATCGACCCGTCGCGTACGCCCTTGGGTGAACCCGCCGCAGACCCAGACGAGATCCCGACGACGAAGCCGGAGCTGAACAAGACCGTCTTCTTCGGCTCCGCCGGGGTGGTGGTCGCGTTCACGCTCTTCACGCTGCTCGCGCCGGACACCGCTGGCGCAGCGATCGGGCGCGTCGTGGGGTGGATCTCGACGTACTTCGGCTGGTGGTACTTCGCGCTCGCCGCTGCGCTGATCGCGTTCGTGCTGTTCATCTGCCTGTCCCGCTACGGGCGGATCCGGCTCGGCCCGGAGGAGTCCCGGCCGGAATACTCGATGTTCACCTGGACGGCGATGCTCTTCGCGGCCGGGATCGGCGCCGACCTGATGTTCTACTCGGTCGCCGAGCCCGTCTCGCAGTACCTCACCCCGCCGACCGGCGAGGGCGGCAACATCGCTGCCGCCGAGCAGGCGGTGGGCTGGACGCTGTTCCACTACGGCCTGTCCGGCTGGGCGATGTACGCCGTCATGGGCATGGCGCTGGGCTACTTCTCCTTCCGCCACGGGCTGCCGCTCTCGATCCGTTCCGCGCTCTACCCGATCTTCGGCAAGCGGGTCCACGGGCGGCTCGGGGACGGCATCGACATGGCCGCGGTGCTCGGCACCATCTTCGGCATCGCCACCTCGCTCGGCATCTCGATCGCCCTGCTCAACGCGGGTCTCAACGTTCTCTTCGGCATCCCCGAAGGCCGTGGCGCGCAGGTCGGCCTGGTCGTGGTCGCGGTGCTGCTCGGCACGATCTCAGCCGTCTCCGGGGTCGACAAGGGCATCCGGCGGCTCTCCGAGCTCAACGTGCTGCTCTCGCTGGCGCTGATGCTCTACGTGCTCTTCTCCGACGACACCGCGTTCCTGCTCAACTCCCTGGTGATGAACCTCGGCGACTATCTCGTGCACCTGCCCGGGATGAGCTTCGACACGATGCCGTACGACACCGTCGAGAACCCCGACGTCGGCGTCTGGAAGAACCTGTGGACGCTCTTCTTCTGGGCCTGGTGGGTGGCCTGGTCGCCGTTCGTCGGGTTGTTCCTGGCGCGGATCTCGCGCGGGCGGACGATCCGGCAGTTCCTGGTCGGCGTGATGATGATCCCGTTCGGGTTCATCCTGCTGTGGGTCTCGATCTTCGGCAACAGCGCGCTCGGCCGGATCCGCGGCGGCGACGCCGAGTTCGGCGAGCTGACCAACGCCAACTACGCGCAGGGCTTCTACGCCTTCCTCGACAACTACCCGGGGGCGATCGCGCTGGTCGCGCTCGCCACCATGACCGGGTTCCTCTACTACGTCACCTCGGCCGACTCGGGCGCGCTGGTGATGGGCAACTTCACCTCACGGCTGCCGCACCCGATGGCCGACTGCTCGATCCCGGTGCGGATCTTCTGGTCGGTCGCGATCGGCGCGCTGACTCTCGCTCTGATGTTCGCCGGCGGGGACGCGTGGCTGACCACGCTGACCAACGCGACGATCATCATGGGCCTGCCCTTCTCGGTCGTGCTCGCCCTGGTCGCCGTAGGACTCCACCGCTCGCTACGGCTGGAGTCGTTCAAGACGGCGAGCGCGCGCTACTCCTTCCCGGGCGCGATCTCCTCGGCCCGCCTGGCCGGGGCGGGCGAGGGCGGCGTACGTCCTTCGCTCGCGCAGCGGTTGCGCCGCTCGGTCACCTATCCCACCGCCAGGGACACCGAGCGATTCATCGACATGGTCGCGAAGCCGGTCCTCGAGGAGGTCGCCGCCGAGCTCTGCTCACACGGGCTGACTTCGGTGGTGACCGAGACCAAGGCCGTACGCGGCGTCGCCGGCGTCCAGATCCACACCGATCTGGAGGACGCGCCCGCGTTCGTCTACAAGGTCACCCCGGTACCGTGCCCCGCTCCGACCTTCGCCGTCGGCCGGGTCACCGGCGACGTCTACTTCCGCGCCGAGGTCCACCTCGCCGAGGGCACCCAGGGCTACGACGTCAACGGCTACTCACGCGAGCAGCTGATGGGTGACGTCCTCGACCAGTACGAGCGCCACCTCTCCTACCTCCACCTCGTCCAGCAGGAGCAGCTGCCCGCCGAGGTGCCGGTGGCGGATGTCAGCGGAGCAGATCGGTGAGGTCGATCTTGACCGGGAACGGCACCGGGACGTCGAGCCGGTCGCGGAAGATCCCGGTCGGGACGTAGGCGTTGGTGAGGTCGTCGCGCTCGTAGACATGGATCGCGGGCGCGCCGTCCTCGTTCTCGATGCGCCAGTAGTGGGTGATCCCCGCCTCGGCGTACTTCTGCGGCTTCACCGCCCGGTCGCGGTGCTCGGACTCCGGTGAGACCACCTCGACCACCAGGACCACAGAATCGGCATCGTAGAACGACGCCTGGTCGGAGATCCGTGCCGTGCTCACCAGCACGTCCGGCTCCGGCCGGTTGCGCCTGTCGAGCACCACCGTCAGCTCCCGATCCACCTCGAACCCGTCCGGCGCCTGCGCCGTCAGCGAGTTGGTCAGGGCCGTGACGAGCCGACTGTGCCAGCGGCGCTGCGGTGACATATTGAAGACCAGGGCTCCGTCGATGAGTTCGGTATGACGCGGCGCCTCGACGAGCATGTCGAGGTCTTCGGAGTACCAACCCTCCTCACGGGGAGGGTGCATCCAGTCGGGCAACGCGGTCATGTTTCGAGGATACCGCCTGTTGTGGGGGGCGGTGGTCGGGCTTTGCCGAGTCTTGGTTTGGTCCCGGGTAGCCGCGCGGAAGGGACCGTGGCTTCGTTTCAGGGTTTCGCCGCCGACCCTTGGTTCGATTGTTTCTCGATCGCGCACCGCGTCAAGGACGGGCTTCGCCCGCCGCTTCGCGGTGGCCTGCGGCCATCCTTGACCCGGCACCCGATCGAGAAAGATTTCGCCTGTATCGGGTCGGCGGCGAGAGTGTGGCGCAGCGGATTCAGTTGGGTACGGGCTTGGGGGCCGTGGGCGGTCGTGCGCCCGGCGGGTCCATGCCTCGTGGCTCGCCTATGGCAGTGGGCGAGACCTTGTGAACCGTTCACAAGCGAGCCGTCGCTGTGACCGGGTCGGGTTCTGGTGTCGGCGTGCCCGAGATGGGCGCGCTGTTGGCACCGTGGTGGAGTGGTTGGTGCCTGCCGGCCTAGGGGCGGCGGCTGAATCGGATCGTGCCATCCGGTAGCCGCTCATGCGTGTAGGCAGGGTTGTGCGCCAGGCGGTGATGATGGGGGCACAACAACGCCCCGTCCTTCAAGTCTGTCTTTCCGCCCTCCGCCCAGGGTTCGAGATGGTGGGCGTCGCACCATTCCGGTGGCATGTCACAGCCCTCGGCTCGGCAGCACTTCTGCTGCAACCGGAGCGCTTTGCGTTGGATCGGCTGGAAGAACCGACTGCCACGGCCGACATCGAGGACTTCACTGTCGCCGCCCAACACCCAGGGAATGATGGTCGCGTTGCACGCCATCCGCCGGGCCTCCGCTGCGGTGATGGTGGTGCCGTTGGTCTCGTCATAGCCCAGGGTCGCGATCCCGAGGTCCTTGCGGAGTTCCTCGAGGGAGATGACCACGTTGATGGTGGTCGCATCACCACCGTGGCGGGGCAACGCAGCCGGGTCCACCGTCTCCAACAACCGCGAGAAGCCTTGGCCCATGAGCCGTTCCCACGGCGGCAGCGGGGCACCCTTGGCGACGAGTTGTTGTTTGCGGGGTTGGGCGTAGGCCTCGACCAGCCGCTTGAACCGCATCCCGATCGAGACCGGGAGAACACCGTCGAACCCGATGGTCCCGTCGTGGTTGTCCCAGACCCGAAGGGCGGTCTTCTGATGAGCCCGTTCCTCCTCGGCGAGGAGGGCTTTGGCTTCGGCGTCTTCGAACCGGGCCGGGTCGATCTCGGCCAGGATCCGTTTGCCGACGATCCGGAGCTCGTTCGCGGTCAACCGGGTGGCGTAGTCGACCAGCAGCTTCTCCGCCAACACCAGGTCCTCGGCACTGGCGACCGGGTTGGTCTCGATCTTGTCCAGTGCCCGAGTGATCACCCCGGCCTTGTCCTGGGAGACGACACCTTCGGTGAGGCCGGCGGCGACGAGGTCGTACTTCGCGATGCTGGTCGCGAGCTTGATCTGGGAGCGAGCGACACCCTTGTCGACGAGGAGCTCGGTCCGCATCCACGCGGAGGCGTCTTTGGCACCGGTCTCTTCGGCGATGTCGCCGGCCGTGGCGAGTACCCGGAGTCTGAGTGCGGCCTGTTGGGCCTGGAGCTTCTCTACTCGTTCGAGGAAGTCCTTCTTCTGGCCTGTGCGCCAATAGGCGGGATCGGCTGAGAGGAGTTCTTGAAGGGCGGTCTCGATGGCCTTCAAGGCAGCGTCGATCGCGTCGCCGGGGTTGGCGCCCCAGTGGTCGATCGAGCGGCCGAGACTCATCGCCATCCTCTCCTTCAAAGAGGTGTTGTGATGGGTCTGATTCTACGCTTCCAGCCCTTACCTGGCTATCTATTTTCCCAGGTCAACCGCTTTTTCGCGGTGAGTTAACGGCCTCGTATCTGTGGATGGTAAGTGGCCCGAAGGGCCACCCTTGCGCCCATCAACCTCACCTGTCTCAAACAAGATTCCGCTGCGCCACACCCGGGCCGCCGCCCCGATAGCCAGCCAAATCTTTTCTCGATCTGGTCCGGAGTCCAGGACCGCCGAAGGCGGCCGGCGAAGCCGGCGCCCGAAGGGCGTCCTTGACGCCGGTCCAGATCGAGAGACCCTCAAAGAACGGGTCGGCGGCCCACCCCAACCCCGAAAACACAGCCCGCGAGAACGGGTGAAGACCCACCACCCTCAACCGAAGTCGATAAGCCGCCCATCCTCATGCATGACACAGCCTCGCCCAATCCAAGCGACCGCATGTTCCTTGTCCCCGACAGCAATATGCGAATAGCTAGGCGGAACCCAGACGAGCTCGTAGTCGACGTCACCCAGAGCCGCCTCGGTAGCCCGGACAGCATCGTCGGAGGGGTCGAGGGTGCGTACGGCCTGTTCGACGGAGTCGAAGTACTTTCGGCCGGCCTCGGAGAGTTCCTTGGCGCACCAAGCGCACGTGCCCAGCGTCTCGATCTGCGCGGCGGTGGCCCTGATCGGGGCGTCGAGGCCGAGGAGCTGGGGGCAGGCCCGGACATGCAGGAGACGACCCGTCGCGTGTGCGACGAAGAGGGTCTCGGGGGTGTCGGAGGGCATCTCCGGAGCCTAGGGGAGGGAGCCATGCCCTGGGAGGTATCTGAGACGAATTCAGGACGTTCGGCCCCCGTGATCGCTGTGGTCCAGGTCACGTACGATCCGGGGTATGGCGCATTACCAACAGCGCGGGCACATCCCGCCCAAGCGGCACACCCAACACCGCGACGGAGAAGGGAATCTCTACTACGAAGAGCTCATGGGCGAGGAAGGGTTCTCCTCGGACTCCTCCCTGCTCTACCACCGCCACATCCCCTCGGCGGTGAAGGACGTACGCATCTGGGAGCTGCCCGACCACGGCACCACCCCCAACCATCCCCTGCGCCCGATGCACCTCGGGCTTCACGACCTCTTCCCTGGTGAGGAATGGAAGCGTCACGACCCGGTGACCGGGCGCCGGCTGGTGCTCGGCAACGGCGACGTACGTCTCCACTATGCGGTGGCGGGGGAGACCTCGCCGCTCTACCGCAACGCGATCGGCGACGAGTGTGTCTACGTCGAGTCCGGCACCGGTGTCGTCGAGACCGTCTTCGGCAACCTGGAGGTCGGTGAGGGCGACTACGTGGTGATCCCGCGTGCCACCACCCACCGGTGGGTGCCGGGCGGCGACGCCCCGCTGCGGGTCTACGCGATCGAGGCGAACTCCCACATCGCCCCGCCGAAGCGCTACCTCTCCCGGTTCGGCCAGTTCCTCGAGCACGCCCCCTACTGCGAGCGGGACCTCCGGCTCCCGACCGACCCGCAGACCGTGGACGCGACCGAGGCCGAGGCCCAAGGAATTGAGGTCTACATCAAGCACCGCGGCCCCGGTCCTGGCGGCATCGCCGGGTCGGTCCACGTCCTCCCGCACCACCCGTTCGACGTCGTCGGCTGGGACGGCTGCCTCTACCCTTACGTCTTCAACATCGCCGACTACATGCCGATCACCGGCAAGGTCCATCAGCCGCCGCCCGCCCACCAGGTCTTCGAGGGCAACAACTTCGTGATCTGCAACTTCGTGCCCCGCAAGGTGGATTACCACGAGCTCGCGGTGCCGGTGCCCTACTACCACTCCAACGTCGACTCCGACGAGGTCATGTTCTACGTCGGTGGCGACTACGAGGCCCGCAAGGGCTCCGGGATCGGCATCGGATCGATCACGCTGCACCCCGGTGGCCACGCCCACGGGCCGCAGCCCGGCGCGATGGAGCGCAGCCTGGGTGCGGAGTTCTTCGACGAGCTCGCGGTCATGGTCGACACCTTCCGGCCCCTGGAGGTCGGCGAGGCCGGCGCCACGGTCGACGACGGCAAGTACGCCTGGACCTGGGCCGGGGGCCGCCAGTGACCCCGTGGCTGGACCTCGAGGACAGTCAGTTCGGCCTCGAGGCGCTGCCGTACGCCACCTTCCGCACGGCAGCGGATCCCGCCCCGCGACTCGGGGTGCGGATCGGTGACTTCGTGCTCGACGTCGCCGCCGTTACCGGCGTCGGCGCAGGCGGGCTCGATGCCCTGCTCGCTGCGGGCCCGGCGGTGTGGAAGGACGTACGCGCGGAAGCGACCCGGCTGCTCGGCGACCCCGCCTGCGAGGCAGAGGTCAGGCCGCACCTGGTGCCGATCGAGGACGCCGACCTGCTGCTGCCGTTCACGGTGGCCGACTACGTCGACTTCTACGCCTCCGAGCACCACGCGTCCAACGTCGGGAAGATGTTCCGCCCCGACTCCGAGCCGCTGACGCCCAACTGGAAGCACCTGCCGATCGGCTACCACGGCCGCTCCGGCACGGTGGTCGTCTCCGGCACCGACGTCGTCCGGCCGACCGGGCTGCGGAAGACGCCCGAGGGGATCGTCGACGGCCCCTCGATCCGGCTCGACATCGAGGCCGAGCTCGGGTTCGTGGTCGGCGTCGGCTCCGAGATGGCCCACCCCGTCCCGCTCGCCGAGGCCGCCGACCACATCTTCGGGATCACGCTCCTCAACGACTGGTCGGCGCGTGACATCCAGGCCTGGGAGTACGTCCCGCTGGGCCCGTTCCTCGGCAAGTCGTTCGCCACCTCGATCTCGCCGTGGGTTCTCCCGCTCGCCGCACTCGAGGCGGCGCGGGTCCGGCCCCCGGAACGAGACGTTCCGCTGGCCGGCTACCTGGACGACTCGGCGCTGGAGCCCTGGGCCCTCGACCTCGCCCTCGAGGTGCGGCTCAACGGTTCGCTGGTCGCCGAGCCGCCGTACGCCACCATGTACTGGACAGCCCCGCAGATGCTCGCGCACATGACCGCCAACGGCGCCTCGCTGCGCGTCGGCGACCTGTTCGCCAGCGGCACGATCAGCGGCCCCGAGCCGGGCCAGCGCGGCTCGTTCCTCGAGCTCAGCTGGTCGGGGGCCGAGCCCTTCAAGCTGGACGACGGGTCGATGCGTACGTTCCTGGAGGACGGCGACGAGGTGACCATCACCGCCACCGCGCCCGCGCCGGGCGGCGGCCGGATCGCTCTCGGCGAGGTCAGCGGGCGGATCCTGCCCGCGAAGGAGCGGCCGTGACGACGGTCTACGAGTTCACGCCCCGCTACCTCGAGGTCGACATGCAGGGGGTGATGTTCAACGGCTGGTACCTCACCTACGTCGATGAGGCGATGACCCACTTCATCGACACCCGCGGGGTGCCTTACAGCCGCTGGCAGGAGCTGGGTGTCGACGTCCAGCTCGCCCACGCCGACCTGGACTGGAAGGCCGGCATCGGCTTCGGCGACCGCGTTCAGGTGCCGGTGCGCAGCACCCGGATCGGCACCAAGAGCTTCACGCTCGAGTTCGAGTTCCGCCGGGGCGAGGACGTCACCTGCGCCGTGTCGGTCGTCTACGTGGTCGTCGCCGCCGACGGCTCGGGGTCGACCGCCATCCCGCCGGAGATCGTCGCCGCGATCAGCTAGCTGCGCAAGAACGGTCAAGCGACCCCGGGGCCGTCGGTGTGAGACTCCTCGTGTGCTCGAGACAGACGAAGAGATCGCCGACCTGCAACACCTCCTGGACGCCTCGATCGGCCGCGCGAGCGGCCATCTGACCGGCATCGTCAACGACGAACAGCGCCTGAACGCCCGTCAGCTCGTCACCGAGCTGACGGGCATGAAGGTGCTCGTGCTGGCCACCGTGACGGCCCGCGGTGAGCCGCGGACGAGCTGCGTCGACGGCCACTTCGTACACGGTCGCTGGCTGTTCGGGACCTCTCCCACCGCCATCAAGGCCAAGCACATGCTCGCCCGCCCCGCCGTCAGCGCGACCCACGTCGACGGGGAGCGCATCGGCGTCTTCACCCACGGCACCGCGCACGTGGTCTCCGAGGGGCCGGAGTTCGAGGACCACAACGCCTACTTCACCAAGTTCTACGGCTCGGACCCGCAGACCTGGGAGGGACCGGGCGTCGTCTACGCCACCATCGAGCCGAGCTGGATGGTGGCGTACGCCGCCGAACCCACCTCGTTCCCGGGCTGAGTGCTTACTCGGCGCCACCAAGAAGGCTCTTCTTGATCTCGGTCTTGAGCACCTTGCCGACCTTCGAACGCGGCAGGTCCGGCCAGACCTCGATCTGCTTGGGGGTCTTGACCGCGCCGATCCGCTCCTTGACGTACGCCTTGAGCTCGGCGACGTCGACCTCGGCACCGGGCCGGGGCAGGACGACGGCGGTGACGCGCTCGCCCCACTTCTCGTCGGGAAGCCCGATCACGGCGCAGTCGGCGACAGCGGGGTGGGTCATCAGCGCCTGCTCGACCTCGGTGGAGTAGACGTTGAAACCACCGGTGATCACCATGTCCTTGGCGCGGTCGACGATGTGCAGGAAGCCGTCCTCGTCGAGGAAGCCGATGTCGCCGGTGTGGTGCCAGCCGTGCGCGCTCGCCTCGGCGGTCGCCTCGGGGTTGTCGAGGTAGCCGCGCATGACCAGCGAGCTGCGTACGACGATCTCGCCACGTTCACCGGAGCCGAGCAGCGCGCCGCGTTCGCCCATGATCGACACGGTCACCAGCGGTGCCGGCCGACCGGCCGAGGAGAGGCGCTCGGTGGCGACGCTGCCGTCCTCGTGGAAGTGGTCGGCGGGCGCCATGGTCGCGATCATCATCGGCGCCTCGGTCTGCCCGAACAGCTGCGCCATCACCGGGCCGATCCGGGTCAGCGCCTCCTCCAGACGCGTCGCCGACATCGGTGCCGCGCCGTACCAGAAGCAGCGCAGCGAGTCGAGGTCGGTCGACTTCAGTGCCGGGTGGTCCAGCACCAGGTAGATCAGCGTCGGCGGCAGGAACGTGTGGGTGACGTGGTGGTGCTCGATGTGCTCGAGGAACGCACCCACGTCCGGCGTACGCATCACCACGATCTTGCCGCCCAGGCACAGCACCGGGAAGCAGAGCACCCCGGCGGCATGGGTGAGCGGCGCGAGTGCGAGATACGTCGGACGTTCAGGCGCACCCGGCCACGGGTAGGCCATCAGGGTGATGGCCGACATCGTCTCCAGGTTGGCGCCGGTGAGCATGACGCCCTTGGGTCGTCCGGTGGTTCCGCCCGTGCCGACGACCATGGCCAGGTCGTCCACGAGGTCGACGGGCTCGAACACCTCGTCGGCGGAGCCGAGGAAGTCGTCCCAGCCGATCGCCCAGTCATAGGTCGCGTCGAGGCAGACCAGGGTGGTCAGCTCCGGCAGATCTCCGCGGATCTGGTCGACCAGGCCGGCGAAGGCCGACTGGAAGATCAGTGCCGAGCATCCGAAGAGGTCGAGGAGCTCCCGGTTCTCCGCCGCCTCGCTGCGCGGGTTGATCGGGCACCAGACGCCCCCTGCACGACTGATCCCGAAGACGGAGGCGAAGGCGACCGGGTCGTTGGCCGAGAGGATGGCGACCTTCGCGCCCGGGGCGACGCCGCGGGCCCGGAGGCCCGCGGCGACGCGTACCGAGAGATCGACGACCTCGGCGTACGACCAGGTGTCCTCGCCGCAGACGAGACAGGGCGCGTCGCCTCCGAGCGAGGCACCCTTGTCCAGATAGTCGACGAGCCGCATCCGGCCGCCCTCAGCCGCGCTGCCGGGTCACGACCGGCTCCGAGACCAGCCCGAAGGCCTGCAGCTGGCCGAGGAGCTCGCGGTGGCCGAACGCCTGGCAGCCCGAGGCGAAGCCCACCCGGCGAGGCGGCTGCTGCAGCAGGGAGTAGGCGACGTACGCCTGCAGCAGGCCGGTCTGCTTGTAGTTCTGGTTGCCGTGGATGACGCAGTGCGCGCGCCCCAGCGGGCCGGAGGCGTGCACCGAGTCGAGCGACTTGTTCAGCCGCGGGTTCTCGCGCGGCGGCATCTGGTTCATCACCTGGGCCGCCGTGGCGGTCAGCGCCTCGTCGCGCTGCTCGGCGTCCATGTCCTTGGTCGCCTCCAGTGCGGCCGCCACGATCTGCGGCACCCCGTTCATCAGCGCGGCGTTGAAGACGCCGCCCTGGGCCTTGCAGCTGGCCACCTTCGGGTCGCGGCGGTACCAGACCGGGTGCGAGGTGCCGCCCCACGGCAGCGAAAGCGCGAGCTCGTGCTGACCCGGCACCACCAGCGGGACCAGCCCGGCGGTGGGGTCGAACTCGACGTACGCGTTCTGCTCGAGGTAGTGCGCCTTCGAGGTCGCCGCGTTCACCAGGATCGTGCGGGTCGAGGCGATCGTGGGGGAGCCACCCCAGAAGACCGCGATGTCGAGGGTGTCGAGGCCCGGCTGCTCGAGGCAGATCTCGGCCGCGATCTCGCCGGTCGTGTACATCTGCGCGATGCCCGGCGCGAGCAGCAGGCCCTTCTCGGCGAACCCCTCGCTGTAGGTCTCGTCGCAGGTGATCAGCCAGTCCTGCTCGCCAGTGGTGTCGGTGTAGTGGACGCCGGCGGCCAGCGCGGCCTCCACGACCTGGGGGCCGTACGTCGAGAACGGGCCGACCGTGTTGAGCACGACACGCGCGCCGGTGAGCAGGTCGATGAGCGCCTCGACGGAGTGCTCGACCTCCGCGACCTCGTAGTCGGCGGTCTCGATGCCGGGCACGTTGGCCGCCATCGAGGCGACCAGCTTGTCCTTGGAGCGGCCGGCGGCCACGAACGGCACACCGAGCTCGCGCAGGTACTCGCATACCAGCCGACCGGTGTAGCCGGAGGCGCCGTAGACGACGACAGGCTTGCTCTCGCTCATGGTCACATCCCCATTCCGCCGTCGACCGCGAGGCCGACGCCGTTGACGAAGGCCGCCTGGTCGGAGGCCAGGAAGACGACCGCGTTGGCCATGTCCTCGACCGTGCCGAGGCGTCCCGACGGGGTCAGCTCGACGACGCCGCCGACGGCCGCTTCCGGGGACTCGAAGAGACCCAGCTGGGCGACGTCGTTGGCCAGCCCGGCACCCATCTCGGTCGGGACCAGTCCGGGGTAGATGCAGTTGACGCGTACGCCGTAGCCGAGCTTGCCGCTCTCCATCGCCGCCACGCGGGTCAGCCGGTCGACGGCGCTCTTGGTGGCCGAGTAGACCGAGATGCCGGGGAAGGCGATGGTGGCCGCGACCGAGGCGACGTTGACGATCACGCCGCCGTTGCCGGCGGCGCCGTCGGGCCGCATCGTACGAAGCCCGTGCTTGAGGCCGAGGGCGGTGCCGAGCACGTTGACCTCGAGCATCTTCTTCACGTCGTTCGGGTCGAGCTCGGTGACCAGGCTGGTGATCTCGACACCGGCGTTGTTGACCAGGATGTCGAGCCCGCCGAGCGCGTCGACCGCGGCGGCCGCGGCGGCCTCCCAGGAGGCGTCGTCGGTGACGTCGAGGTGCACGAAGGTGCCGCCGATGGACTCGGCCACCTTGGCGCCCTGGTCGTCCTTCAGGTCAGCGACGGCCACCTTGGCGCCTGCCGCCGCGAGCGCTCGGGCCATTCCCTCGCCCAAGCCTTGGGCACCGCCGGTGACGAGTGCTGTGCGTCCACTCAGATCGGTCATCTGTGACTCCTTCGTCGCTGTGATCGGGCTCACAGACAATCGCGAATCTTGACGAGTGTCAAGATTTCTCTTGACGATTGACTAGAAAATGGTCCGGATGGCATCGAACGATGCACGGGAGGGGGTATCGTTGCCGCCCATGACCCAGGTCGCCGCACCCAAGTCGCCTCGCCGCCCGCCTGCTGACAAGCACGACGAACGCCGCAAGGCGCTCGCCGAGTCGGCGCTGCGCACGCTGGGGGAGCTGGGCTACGCCCGCGCCAGCCTGCGGGAGATCGCCAACAACTCCGAGTTCAGCCACGGCGTCGTGCACTACTACTTCAACGACAAGCTCGAGCTGATCGTCTACTGCGTGCGCTACTACAAGCAGACCTGCGTCCATCGCTACGACGGTGTCGTCGCCGAGGCGACCTCTCCAGAGGACCTCGTGGTCCGGTTCGGCGACAAGCTGGTCGAGACGATCGTCGAGGAAGCGCCGATGCACCGGCTCTGGTACGACCTGCGCTCTCAGTCCATGTTCGAGGAGAGCCTGCGCGAGGCGGTCACCCAGATCGACCAGAGCCTGGAGGACATGATCGCGCGCGTCGTGCACCGCTACGCCGAGCTCGCCGGCACCGAGCCCGCGATCGCGGCGCCGGTGGCCTACGGGATGTTCGACGGCATCTTCCAGCAGGCGCTGCTGGGCCACCTCAACGGTCGAGACGGCGCCCTGGACGACCTGCGCAACCAGGTCGTCGGGCTGATGCCGATGCTGCTGGCGCAGCGCTCCGAGATCACCACCGGTCACGTGGCGGGAGAGTTGCGATGACACCGATGATCGGCCTGCCCACCGGAGCCGAGTTGGCTTACCTGGTCGGTGGCATGGTGCTGCTGCTGATCGGGTTGGCGGTCACCGTGTGGTGGCTGCTGATGCTGATCCAGGCCCTCCGGACACCCGACAGTGTCTGGTCGGCGGCCGGTCAGAGCAAGATCCTCTACGTCCTGCTGATGATCTTCCTCGGCTGGCTGGGCGCGCTCCTCTACGTCTTCATCGCCCGGCCGGCGCTGCGCACCTGAGCCTCACACCACCATCGCGACCACGGCCGCCGCGGCGAGGATCGTCGCGGCGACGCGTACCCTCCCGATCGGCTCGCGCAGCACCAGCGCCGCCGAGAGCGCGACCCAGATCAGGCTCGAGCTGCGCACCGCGGCCACCAGCGAGACCGGGGCGTGCAGGGTGGCGTAGAGGCTGAGGACGTACGAGGTGGGGATCAGCACCGCGAGCACGGCCACGGTTCGCGCGTGGGTCCTGGCCTGGCGCAGTCCCTCGGCGTACTTCCCGTGCACGATGACGCTCCACAGCAGCACCTGGATGACCGTGCCGACGGCGTAGTAGGCGATCGGGTCGAGGCCGCGCTCGACGACCACCCAGCCGTCGTAGGTCGTGTAGCCGGCGATCGATACGGCGATGCAGGCCGACCACAGCAGCGGCTTCGCCTGCAGCGATCCCCGGGTGCGGACGGTCTCGAAGAGCAGCGCCCCGACCGCCGCCGCCATCAGGAGTACGCCGCCCCACTGCGCCCAGCTCAGCCACTGCCCGAGCACCACCATGCCGGTGAGCGCCACCACGACCGGGGCCAGTCCGCGGGAGAGCGGGTAGATCTGACTGACGTCGAAGTCCTGGTAGGCGACCTGGACCAGGCCCATGGTCAGCGCGTGCATCGCGGTGCTGCCGAGCGAGAGCAGGAGGAGCTCCCACGACACCGCGATGCCGTGCCCGCGCACGATCATCACCACCGCGGTGACCGTGACGACCAGGCAGCTCTCCACGATCGCCACCGCCCACAGCGCCGGCCTCCCCGCCGGCGCGATGGTCTTCGAGGCCGTGTTCCAGGCAGCGTGGGCGACCGCCGAGCCCAGGGCGAGAACGACTCCGAGCAGCAGCATTCGGGTGAGCCTACGGCGTCGCTGCACGCATCGTGACCGGACTCCTCCTAGGCCGTGTCTCCCAAATCCACGCCCGCTACGCGACGTTTCGCATCCGATCTGGCTGCGTTGCCGCCACTCGACAGCCTCCAGGATGCCTTCGCGGCGGACGCCTTGCCAGATCGGCCCGAAACGCCGCTCGCGGCCGCCGTGTCTTTGGCAGACACGGCCTAGGGTGGGCCACTACTCCAACCCCACAACACCGAGGACTTCTGTGATGGACCCCGTCGACCTGGCTCTGATGCTTCTCCGGCTCGCGGTGGGCGGCACGATGATCGCCCACGGCGTCAACCACTGGCGCGGAGGCGGCAAGATCGCCGGCACCGCGGGCTGGTTCGAGAGTCTCGGCCTGCGCCACGGCACCCTGCAGGCGTGGGCCAGCGTGGTGACCGAGATCAGTGCCGGGGTGCTGTTGATCCTGGGCCTGATCACGCCGCTGGCAGCGGCCGCCGTCGTCTCGGTGATGCTCGTGGCGGCGCTGCTCGCGCACCGCCCCAACGGGTTCTTCATCTTCAAGGACGGCTGGGAGTACGTCATGATCCTGGCTGTCGTCGCGGTCGTGCTCGGTGTCACCGGACCCGGGACGATCTCGCTCGACTCGGCCCTCGACATCGTCTACGACGGCTGGGTCGGCGGCGCGGTCGCGCTCGGTGCCGGTGTCCTCGGCACCGCCCTGCTTCTCGCCGCGTTCTGGCGTCCGCAGCGCCAGGACGGTGCCGCGGAGGAGCCGTCGCCGGAGGTCTGAGCCCGGCGCGACCAAAGTCGCGGACCGCACCGACAGAAGGTCGATGTGGCACGGCCGGCAGGTTCCTAGCCTGAATCCATGCGCTGCCCATGGTTGGCCCCAGCCGGACTTCTGGTCGCGATGCTCGGCCTGCTCGGGCTCGGTGTCGTCGGCCCTCCGGCAGCGGACGGTGGGCTCCGGATCCCGCCGGGAGTGCCGATCCTGTTGGTCGGTGCGGCCGTGACGTGGTGGTGGCGTGGCGCTCCCGGCGCCGTCCTCGGGCTGGTCGCAGTCAGCGTGGTGACGGTCGCCTCGATCGGCTCCGGCCTCGGACCGGACCTGATCGGCGACCGTGGGCTGCCGGTTGCCGTGGCGCGCTGGGTCCAGCTGGCGGGGCTGGCTGCTGCGGCGTACGCCTTGGTCCGGCGACTGGCGGCACGCCGGTCGCCGGAGGGGACAGCCGGTGAACGACCTCGCCGTGACCGGAGCAAGGTGCTCCAGATCGCCGGCCTGCTGGTGCTGTGCGGGATCGGGGCCGAGCTGTTGGCGGCGTACTCGGACAGCACCGGCGACCCGGGAGGGATCGCCTTCGCGCTGGTCTTCTTCGGCGCGCTCTACGGTGCGCCGGCGCTGCTGGCCCGGGAGCTGGCGCGTCGCCTCGGCTGGGGCTGGCCGAGCCTGCTGTTGGTCTTCGCGGCGTTGGGTACGGCACAGGCCGGCCTGATCGACCAGTCGCTGTTCAGTGCCGACTACGGCGGCTACGAGGGCTGGCAGGAGAACCGGGAGCCGACGCTGATCCCGGCCATGGGACTCAGCGGATACAACGCCTACTCGTTCATCGTCGGGCACGTGATCTTCAGCTTCGCCGCGCCTGTCGCGCTCGCCGAGGCGTGGGTGCCAGCTCGGGCCCGGAAGCCATGGCTGGGGCCGATCGGCTTAGCCTTCGCCGCGATCGCGTACGCCGTCGCCGCCGCGCTGATAGTGAGCGACCCGGAGTCACGGTCGGGGAGCCAGGGCCAGCTGCTGGGCACGGCTGCGGTGGTCGGCGCACTGGTGCTCCTCGCCGTCATCGTCGGGCGCTACCGCCGGCCGGACCACGCCGGGACGCGTGGGGTCTCNGACCAGGCGTGCGCGGCCGATGACCACGGCCGAGCGGTAGTTCATCGAGTGGTGGAACCCGCTCCGCGCCACGACCAGACCGTCGAGCTCGGTGATCGTGACGCACACGTCGCGCTCCAGCGCCCGCGCGAGCCAGCCGGCGGCCACCGAGCCGTGCAGGTAGAGCGACCCGCCTGCGTCCGGGCCGTCGAGATCGAAGCCGTACGCGGTGGGCAGCACGACCGGGTGGGCCTCTTCGCCCGACCCGACGGTGACGCCCAGGTGGGCGATGAGTGCCTCGCCGAGGAAGGCGTGCAGGCGCGCGCGGTCGGGGACGGCGCGGTTCTTCCCGCGGCTGATCCGGGTGCGTGGGGTGGGTGACAACGTCGTGCTCATGGCACCATCCTGGTAGTGAAGTGGCCTGCACGCACGGGCCAATTCAGACCCACTCCGACAGGCCATTCGACCGATGCTTCCCGTGACCCTCGACCGCACCTCCGGCGAGCCGCTCCCCGCCCAGCTCGCCGGCCAGGTCCGCGCCCTGGTCCTCTCCGGCACCCTCGGGACCGGCGACCGGCTGCCCTCGAGCCGGGCGCTCGCGGCAGACCTGGGCGTCTCGCGCGCGGTGACCGAGCAGGCCTACGACCAGCTCACCGCCGAGGGTTGGCTCGAGGCGCGACGCGGATCCGGGACGTACGTCACCGCGACCCGCACCCCGACGACCGCAGTGGCACCACGAGTGACGTCTCGGCCGACGCGGCCGACGTCTCGGCCGACAGGGGCGACGTCTCGGCCGACGGGGGCGACGTCTCGGCTGGATACGGGCACGCCGTTCTTCGACCCGCGGCTGGAGCCGGGATGGCGGCGGGCGTGGCGGGAGGTCTCGGTGGCCGCTCCCCCGCGTGGATACGACGATCCGCGCGGGCTGCTCGAGCTGCGCGAGGCGCTGGCGGCGAGGCTCGGACGCACCCGCGGCCTGGAGCTCCATCCGGACGAGATCATCGTGACCGCGGGCACCACCGACGGGCTGCGCGCGCTGCTTCCCGAGCTGCGCCCAGGGCCGGTGGCGGTGGAGGATCCGGGATACCGCGCGGCTGCCGAGACGGTGCTCACCTACGGGCGCGAGGTCGTCGACCTGCCCGCCGTGGAGACGGTGGGCGACCTGGGTGATGCGGTGGCTGCGTACGTCACTCCGGCGCATCAGCACCCGCTGGGACGCGTCATGCCGGCGGCCGACCGGCTGGCCCTTCTGGAGGCCGCCCGAGGGGCGGACGCGGTGGTGATCGAGGACGACTACGACTCGGAGTTCCGCTACGACGTCGCGCCGGTGCCCGCGATGGCGCGGCTGGATCGCGGCCGAGTGGTCTATCTCGGCACCGCGGCGAAGTCGGTGGTCCCGACGCTTCGGCTCGGCTGGCTGGTCGCGCCGCCCGACCTGCACGAGCTGATCCTGCGCCGCCGCACCATCACCCACGCCGGCGCCGCCTGGCCCTCGCAGCGCGCACTGCTGACGCTGCTCCGCGACGGCTGGCTGGACAGGGCCGTACGCTCCGCCCGCCGCGTCTACGCCGAGCGCGCCCCGAGGGTGGCCGAGGCGATGAGCCCGTACGCCACGCTCGCCGGCCCGCTCGCCGGGATGTACTCCACCTGGCTGCTGCCCGAGGCGGATGCGCGCAGAGCCCGCGACGCCGCCCGAGTCGCCGGCTTCGAGATCAACCTGCTCTCCACCTATGCCCGCTCAAGCGGCCTGACCGGCCTGGTGATCGGCTTCGGCGGCGTGACCGAGGCGGAGCTCGATCAAGCGCTCGCAGCGCTCACCGGGGCCCTCGCGCGCTAGCGGCCGGGTGCGTCGTCCTCGATCAGGTCGAAGAGGTTCTCGAGGCTGTCCGGGTCGTCCTCGCCACCGCCGACGGCCCACCCGGAGCTGGTACGCCGCAGCTGCGCGCCGACGAGCCGGCACGACTCCCCGGCCTTGTGCGCGTAGTGGGCCGTACGCGTCCGCGGCCGCCGAAGCACCAGCGCGTTCCCGCACGCCGGGCACAAAGCCCAGTCGGTCGCCGTCTCGTCGTCGGTCGCCATCTGAAGCTCGTCGCGCTCCTCCACGGCAGCCAACCTACCTGGGCTCGGCCTCTTCCCCGGCCACTTCCGCGGCGTCTTCCTCCGCGCTCTCTTCGGCGGCGAGCCGGTCGAACGCCTCGAAGGCCGCGGCCCGCTCGCTCTCGATCTTGCGACCGAGGATGTCGGCCATGCCCCACAGGACCGCGAAGATCACGCCGACGACGAACATGATCGAGATCAGGAAGCCCATCCCGATCGCGACGACCTGCAGCGCCCAGCCGAGCCAGTAGGCCCAGGGGCGGCGCAGCAGGCCGGCCACCACGATGCAGGCTACGAAGAACCCGAGGCCCAGCGGGAGCGCCAGCCCGGCGGAGACCCCGCCGATCGAGATCATCACGGGCGCGGCCAGCGCGACCGCGAGTCCCTCCATCGAGACGATCGCGGCACACATCCCGCGCCGCGGCGACTTCTCCCGCTCACTCGTCATCTGCGTCCGCCTCCAGGTAGGCCTCCAGCTCGGGGTCGGCGGTCGGTACGACCCGGGCGGTCGCAGCCGACCGGGCGGCCGGGCCGCGGGAGCCCAGCAGCGTACGCGCCTCTCCGGCGGTCACCACGGAGCCCGTCACCAGCACCGCACCCTCGGAGATCGAGCCGCCGCCGGAGGACTCCGAGAGGCCGATCGCGGCGTCGATGGCGTCGGCGAGACGCGGGACCACCGAGACCCGTTCCTCGCCGTAGAGGTCGACGGCGATCTTGGCGAGCTCGATGGCCGGAAGGGCTCGCTCGGTGGAGTTCTGGGTGACGACGAGATGCTCGAGCACGGGCTCGAAGACGGCGAGCAGACCCTCGACGTCCTTGTCTCCCATCACCCCGATGACACCGACGACACCGGAGAACGAGAACGAGTCCTCGAGGGCGGCGACCGTCGCCTCCGCACCGGCAGGGTTGTGGGCCGCGTCGAGCAGGACCGTCGGAGACGACCGCATGATCTCCAGCCGCGCCGGCGAGTCGACCTTGGCGAACGCGTCGCGCACGAGCTCGTCGGCCAGCACGGTGTCTCCCAGGAACGCCTCGACCGCGGCCAGCGCCGTCGCCGCGTTCTGCGCCTGGTGGGCGCCGTAGAGGGGCAGGAAGAGATCCTCGTACTCCCCCCGCAGTCCGCGCAGCGTGAGGATCTGTCCGCCCACCGCCGGGGTGCGGGAGACGACCCCGAAGTCGGTGCCCTCCCACAGCAGCCGGGCGCCGACCTCCGCCGCGTGCTGGTCCAGCACAGCGGCGACCTCGACGGACTGCTCGGCGATCACGGCGACCGCGTCCGGCTTGATGATCCCGGCCTTCTCGCGCGCGATGGCGACCGGGGTGTCACCGAGGTACTTCGCGTGGTCGACCGCGATCGGCGTCACCACGGCGACGTCGGCGTTCGCGACGTTGGTCGCGTCCCAGCCACCGCCCAGCCCGACCTCGACGACGGCCACGTCGACCGGAGCCTCGGCGAACTTGGCGTAGGCCATCCCGACCATGGACTCGAAGAACGACAGCGGGTGCGGCTGGTCGTCGTCGACCATGCCGAGGTAGTGGGCGACGTCGTTGAACGCGGCCACGAACTCGTCGTCGGTCAGGGGCTCGCCGTCGATCGAGATCCGCTCGTTGATCCGCTCCACGTGTGGCGAGGTGAACCGCCCCACGCGCAGGTCGAGGGACCGCAGCAGCGTGTCGATCATCCGGGAGGTGGAGGTCTTTCCGTTGGTGCCGGTCAGCTGGATGATCCGGAACGCGTTCTGCGGATCACCGAGGATCTCGAGCAGGGCGCGGATCCGGTCCAGGGAAGGCTCGAGCCGGGTCTCGGGCCAGCGCGACTGCAGCGCTTCCCAGACCTCCTCGATCGTGGCCGCCAGACGCGGCGCGGGAGTCTCACTCATCGGGTCGAGTCTATGGTGTAGGCGCTTCCCAGCGAATTGCCAGACCCGCTACCCTCCCACTGATCTCGGACTGAACCCCATCCCCCACAAGGTCCACCATTCATGCGTACGCTCCGGGCTGCTCTCGCGGTCTCGTTCCTGGCCGTTGCCTACGTCCTGGCTGCCTTCGCGCTGGTCGGTCAGCAGATGGCCCCCCGGCGGCGCGCCAGGACCGCGGGCGACCCCGGCGGGCTGGTCCTCACCGAGCAGGAGCAGCCCGGACTGTGGGCCGAGGTCCGCGCGCTGGCCGCCACCGCCGGGACCCGCGCACCCGACGAGATCCGGCTGGTGCCGGAGGTCAACGCGGCGGTCAGCGAGGAGACCAGCCTGCTCGGGCTCAGGACCGGGACCCGGCGCATGTTCCTCGGCGTACCTCTCCTCCAGGGCCTCTCCCGCAACCAGCTCCACGCGGTGCTCGCCCACGAGCTCGGCCACCACAGCACCAGCCACACCCGGCTCGGCGCCCTGATCCACCGGAGCCGCCTGGCGATCGCCGAGGTCGCCGCGGGCGTCTCCAACCCGCTGGTGAAGCGGCCGTTCCGGACGTACGCCCGTCTCTTCTTCTCCCTGACCCGCCCGCTCGCGCACGCCCATGAGATCGACGCCGACCGGCTCAGCGCGACGGTCGCCGGCCCGAGGACCGCGGCCACTACGCTGCGCACCCTCCCCGCGCTCGACGCCGCCTGGCACATCTACCTGGAGCAGTACGTCGAGGCCGGCACCCACTACGGTCTGCGGCCCACACGCTTCTTCGACAACTTCACCAACCTGATGAGCGACCCCGAGCGGCTCGAGGAGCTCGCCAGGATCAGCTCGGCACCACCCGAGGCGAAGACGTCGGCCTACGACTCCCACCCACCGCTGTCGGAGCGGATCGAGCGGCTGGAGGCGATGATCTCCGCGGACGAGGCGGACAAGTCAGGCAACGCCGCCAGCATCCTGCGCTACCCGTCCCAGAACTTCCTCGCCCTCGAGGACAAGACGTTCGCCGGCTCGGGTCTGACGCCGGCGCCGATGGCCGAGATCGTGAGCGTCGCCGGCGCCCGTGCCGCCGCGATCAACGCCGAGACGCTCCTGAACGCGATGCAGGAGAACCAGATCGTGCCGGCCACCGTCCGCGGGGCCCTCGACCTGATCGCCTCGGGCAACCTCGACACGCTCCTGGACCTGGTCGACGTCGAGTCCACGACCCCCGAGGCGGCTGGCAACGAGGCTGACGAGGCGAAGCGGAAGGTCATCGTCCGGCTCCTCGGCGCCGCCATCGCCCACGAGCTGGTCGGCGAGGACAAGGCACGCTACGAGCTCAGCTGGGCCGGTCCGTGGCGGCTGGTCGACATCGCCGGCCAGGAGGTCGACCCCGAGGCCCTCGCCTACGAGGCCCTCGGCTCCCCCGGCTACGCCGCCGCGCTGCGCGCCTGGGTGCACCAGCTCGACGCGCAGGTCGACGCCGAGACGCCGGCGCCCACTGACGCCGAGACGCCGGCCCCGACGCCGCCCGACGGCTACATCGGCGCCTTGGCCCCGATCTCCGGCGACGGCTTCCGTACGCTCCTGGTGACCGACACCGGCCTGATGCTGCTCAAGCCCTCCGGCTCCGACCGCCTCGCCACCGGCTTGGCGTCGGTGACCTCCGGCTCACCCGGCAGGAAACTGATCCAGCGCGCCCTGGACAGGTCACCCGCCGAGCTCGCCACCGCCTCCAACGCCGCCTACGTCCCCTGGGACCAGATCCGCGCCCTCCACCTCAAGCAGAGCAGCAGCGGCCGCCGCTCCGCCGACATCACCATCGCCGCCGGCGGAGGCTGGTCCCTGCGCTGGACCAACGCCGCCGAGTCGGAGGGCCACATCTGGCCGGCCGTCGACCACTACCTCGGCCGCCGCTTCACCGTCGACTGAACCGCCGACTCGGCTCATCCTGACCGCAATCCCGGCCGAGTCGGCTCGTTCTAACGAGCCGACTCGGCGGTGAATCTCGTCAGTTTGAGCCGGCTCGGCAGGTCAGGGGACGATCGTGTGGTTGGCCATGTCGACGACGGGGCGGTAGCCGATCTTGGCGTAGACGTGGTTGGAGACGGGGTTGTCGGCGTCGGTGAACAGGCACAGCCGGGTGCCGTCGGCGCCGAGGAGGCGTGAGGCCTCGGCGGTCACCGCGGTGCCGTAGCCGTGGCCCCGCTGCTCCTTCGGCGTGTAGACCGGCGCGATCCGGACCACGCCGTGCGCCGGCGGCGTCGCGCCGACCAGGGACACGACCTCACCATCGACCTCCCACAGCAGCAGGAACTCCTCGATCCGGCGCCGCACCTCGTCCTCGCCGACAGCAGCGTGCTCGTGGGCGTAGGCCTTGTTCGAGGACTGCTCCCGGGCCGCGTGCCCGAAGTCGGCCAGCCACTCCCGGCACAGCTCGAGGTCGTCGTACGTCGCCGGGCGGGCGTGCCCGCGCACACCGGACGGCATCACCAGCGTGCCGAGCTCGTGCAGGCGCGACGCCATCGCGACGCTCACCCGCCCGCCCGCGAGCCGGGCGGTCTCCTCGGCCACCGTTCGGGCTGCCGGGAGGGCGCCGTTGGCTCCTCCGGCGTACTCGCCCCGCGCGTGCAGGGCACGCGCCAGCTCGAGCGCCGACGGCTCGGGCATCGGGCAGACGTAGAGCGGGTAGGGCTCGAAGTTGGCCGTCCGCATCGCCGCCCCCACGACCCGGTCGCCCTCGCGAGCGACGGCGAACCAGCGGTACGGCCCCTCCTGCTCCATCCGCGTGGCCTTCTCCGCGTTGGTGGCGACCACGTTGGCGGTCACCGGCTCCGCGGCGAGATAGTCCTTCGCGAGAGTGAGGAACTCGGCTGGGTCGGTGAAGAAGTCGATGGTGCCCATGACCGAAGCATGGCGAGTGGGCAACCCCGGTCTCAACCGGTTTCGCGCCAGCCACCGCGCGCCCATAGGATTTGGTCCCATGACTGAGACCACGCCCACGCAGACCGCACCGGAGACGACTACGCCCGCTGAGCAGCGCGTAGTCGCCGTACCGGACAAGCCGGTCCTCGAGGGCCTGGAGGCCAAGTGGGCCGAGCAGTGGAAGAACGAGAAGACCTACGCCTTCGACCGCACCCAGCCGCGCGAGAACGTCTACTCGATCGACACCCCGCCGCCCACCGTCTCCGGCAGCCTGCACGTCGGCCACGTCTTCTCCTACACCCACCCCGACCTGATCGCCCGCTTCCAGCGGATGAACGGCAAGTCGGTCTTCTACCCGATCGGCTGGGACGACAACGGTCTGCCGACCGAGCGGCGGGTCCAGAACTACTTCGGCGTCCGCTGCGACCCGAGCCTTCCCTACGACCCCGACTTCACCCCGCCCGAGAAGCCGGACCCGAAGCGCCAGATCTCGATCAGCCGGCCCAACTTCGTCGAGCTGTGCAACCAGCTGGTCGTCGAGGACGAGAAGGTCTTCGAGGACCTGTGGCGCACCCTGGGTCTCTCCTTCGACTGGGACCAGCAGTACACGACCATCGGCAAGGTCTCCCAGACCGCCTCGCAGAAGGCGTTCCTGCGCAACCTGGCCCGCGGCGAGGCCTACCTGCAGGAGGCGCCGACCCTGTGGGACGTCACCTTCCAGACCGCCGTCGCCCAGGCCGAGCTGGAGGCGAAGGACTACCCCGGCTTCTTCCACCGCGTCGCCTTCCACCGCGCTGACGGCACCCCGGTCCACATCGAGACCACCCGCCCCGAGCTGATCCCGAGCGTCGTCGCGCTCATCGCACACCCCGACGACGACCGCTACAAGGACCTGTTCGGCAGCACCGTCACCAGCCCGATCTTCGGCGTCGAGATCCCCGTCCTGCCTCACGAGGCCGCCGAGATGGACAAGGGCGCCGGCATCGCGATGTCCTGCACCTGGGGTGACCTCACCGACGTCCAGTGGTGGCGTGAGCTCAATCTTCCCGCCCGCGCCCTGATCGGCCGCGACGGCCGCTTCTCCCGCGAGACCCCGGAGTGGATCACCACCGAGGCTGGGGTCGCGGCGTACGAGGAGCTGAAGGGCAAGACCGTCCACTCGGCCCGCGAGGCCGTCGTCGCGATGATCCGCGAGTCCGGTGACCTCGACGGCGAGCCGAAGAAGACCCAGCGGATGGCCAACTTCTACGAGCGGGGCGACAAGCCGCTCGAGATCGTCGCCAGCCGGCAGTGGTACATCACCAACGGTGGTCGCAACCCCGAGCTGCGTGAGCAGCTGCTGTCCCGCGGCGGCGACCTGACCTGGCTGCCCGAGCACATGCGCCACCGCTACGACAACTGGGTCGGCGGTCTCAACGGTGACTGGCTGATCTCCCGACAGCGCTTCTTCGGCATCCCGTTCCCGGTCTGGTACGCGCTCGACGCCGAGGGCAACCCCGACTACGACAAGCCGCTGCTGCCGAGCGAGGACCAGCTCCCGATCGACCCGTCCACGGACGTCCCGGCCGGCTACGAGGAGGCGCAGCGCGGCAAGCCGGGCGGCTTCCAGGGCGACCCGGACGTCATGGACACCTGGGCGACCTCGTCGCTGACCCCGCAGATCGCTGGCGGCTGGGAGGCCGACCCCGACCTGTTCAGCCGGGTCTACCCGATGGACCTGTGCACCCAGAGCCACGAGATCATCCGCACCTGGCTCTTCGGCCGCATCGTCCGCGCCCACCTCGAGGACGGCACCGTCCCGTGGAGCCACGCGATGATCGCCGGCTGGATCCTCGACCCCGACCGCAAGAAGATGTCGAAGTCGAAGGGCAACGTCGTCGTCCCGACCGAGATCCTCGACAAGTTCGGCGCCGACGCGGTTCGCTGGCGTGCCGCGCTGACCCGCCCGGGCATGGACTCGCCGTTCGACGAGACCCAGATGAAGGTCGGTCGCCGCCTGGCGATGAAGATCCTCAACGCCTCCAAGTTCGTCCTCGGCAACGTCGGCGCGACCACGCTGAACCCGGTCGCGATCACCCAGCCGGTCGACTGCGCGCTGATGGCCCGCCTCAAGGAGACGATCACCAAGTCGACCGACGCCTTCGCGGCCTACGACTACTCCACGGCGCTGGAGACCTCGGAGAAGTTCTTCTGGGAGTTCTGCGACGACTACCTCGAGCTGGTCAAGGAACGCGCCTACGACGAGGACGGCGGTCTCGCCACCGAGTCCGCTCGCGCGACGCTGGCCACGGCTCTCCACGTCCAGTTGCGCCTGCTGGCGCCGTTCCTGCCGTACGTCACCGAGGAGGTCTGGTCGTGGTGGCAGACCGGTTCCATCCACACCTCCTCGTGGCCGCGTGAGCTCGAGCTCGGCACCGCTGCCGCCGCCGACCCGGCTGCGCTCGACGCCGTCGCGGCGACCCTGACCGGGATCCGCGGCGCGAAGTCGACCGCGAAGGTGAAGATGCGCCACCCGCTGGCCAAGGCCGAGGTCACCGGCCCGGCCAAGCTGGTCAAGGACGCCGAAGCCGCGGCACCGGACCTCAAGAGGGTCGGCAACATCGTCGGCGACCTCTTCTTCACCGTCGACGACAACGCCACCGAGGTCTCCGTCACCGCNTGGTCCGCTCGGCCAGCCGGCGCTCGGCCGGGCCCGCCGCCCTGCGGGCGGTGCATCACGCGCTCGCGCAGGTGACCGACCCCGCGCAGGACCCTGACCGGCGGGCCTGGCATCGGGCGCATGCGGCGATCGGGCCGGACGAGGCCGTCGCCGCCGAGCTGGAGGAGTCTGCCGACCGGGCGTTGGCGCGCGGCGGACGGGCCGCCGCGGCAGCATTCCTCGAGCGGGCGGTCGAGCTCACCACCGACCCGGCGACACGTGCCGGGCGTGCCCTGGCCGCGGCCGAGGCACGCTTCGCTGCCGGCGCGATCGCCGAGGCCGCGCAGCTGCTCGACGCCGCCGAGATCGGACCCCTCGACCCGGCCCAGCTCGCCCAGGTGCAGCGTCTGCGCGCCCGGCTGGCGTTCGCGCTCAACACCGGACCGTCCGTGGTACCGCCACTGCTCGAGGCCGCCGGTCGGCTCGAGCAGCTCGATGCCGGGCTCTCCCGCACGACGTACCTGGCTGCGATCGCCGCCGCGATCAACGCGGGGAGGCTGGGCGGCGACGATCTGCGCCGGGCCGCCCTGGCGGGCCGTGGCGCTCCTCGTGGCGAAGATGCGGTCGGCCGCCTGCTGACCGGGCTGAGCACCTGGGTGCTCGACGGGCACGCCGCCTCCGTGTCGTTGCTCGTCGGCGCCGTCGAGGACATCGGGATCGAGACCGATCTCGAGCTGGCGTGGCTGTGCAGCGCGGTCACCCACGAGGTCTGGGACTCCGGGGCCTACTTCGGACGCTCCGAGGACCTGCTGAGCAATGCCCGCGCCAGCGGACGACTGTCCTTGCTGGCGGCCGCGTTGACCTTCCGCGCCACTGCCCTGATCCATGCCGCCCGCTTCGAGGAGGCCGCCACGATCCTCGACGAGGCCGACGCTCTCGGCGCCATGGTCGGCGTGTCGCCCCATCCCGCGAGCGCCGTGATCCTGGCCGCCTACCGCGGACGCGACGAGGAGGCGACGGCCGCCATCGATGCCGCCGTCAGCGACGCGCGAGCGTCTGGGGTCGGCTGGAACCTGGGGGTGGCGGCGTACGGCCGGGCCGTGCTGTCGAATGGCCTCGGTCGCTACCGCGACGCGCTCGCGGCCGCGCAGGAGGCCATCGAGTTCGAGGACCTGGCGGTGATGCAGTGGGCTCTGATAGAGGTCGTCGAGGCGGCGGCCCGCAGCGGGGCGGACGACGTCGCGGCGGCGGGGCGCGACCGGCTCGTCGCACGTACCTCGGTCGTCGACTCGCCGTGGGCGCGCGGCACGGCGGCCTACGCCGACGCGCTGACCGACACCTCCGGCGAGGGCGAGAAGCACTACCGCACGGCGATCGACGAGCTCACCTCGGCGGGCATGACGCTGTACGCGGCTCGGGCTCAGCTTCTCCTGGGCGAGTGGCTGCGCCGGGAGAACCGTCGCACCGAGGGTCGTCAGCAGCTCCAGGCGGCGCATGAGCTGTTCGCGAGCATCGGCGCCGAGGCGTTCGCCGAGCGCGCGGCCCGGGAGCTCGCGGCGACAGGCGGCGTCGCCCGGACACGTACGCGCGGAGCCGAGGTCGACCTCACCGCCCAGGAGGCCCAGATCGCGCGGCTCGCTGCCGCAGGGCGGACGAACCCGGAGATCGGCGCAGTGCTGTTCCTCAGCCCGCGGACGGTCGAATGGCACCTGCGCAAGATCTTCACCAAGCTCGACATCTCCTCGAGGCGGGAGCTGGCCGCGGCCCTGCGCAACCAGTGAGCCGGCACCGGCCAGGGTGTGCACCAGGGCATCACCCTGGCGCCGGCCGGGCACCAGTGCCGGAAGTCTCCTCGTATGCCCGACCGAGCGGGCCAATGAGGAGAAGAGAGACGATGAAGAGACTGCTGCTGGTAGCAGCCGCCGCACTGCCGCTGGCCGCTGCTCTGACGGCGGTGCATCCCGGCGCCACTGCTGCCGAGACGCCCCCGGCCGTGTCCGACAGAGCAACGCCCCAGAGTGCCGACAGGTGTGTGGCACCCGTACTCGCGCCGCCCAAGGATGCCCGCATCGTGTCGGTCAGTGCCGCACCGAAGCAGGGCGGCACCTTGACCTATCCGCCCCAGCCCGGAGCGTCCGAGCCGCCCCCGCCGGTCACCGGCGTCCCGCCCTACTGCCAGGTGGACGTGACCCTCACCCACGGCTCGGCCGGCGACCGGGAGCTGATCCAGGTCTGGCTCCCCGCGACCGGTTGGAACGGCCGCTTCCAGGCGCTCGGAGGCAGCGGCTACCTCGGCGGCGACTTCGGGCCGAGCCTTCCGACCGCGGTCAAGGCCGGGTACGCGGTCGGCACGACCGACGCCGGTGCGACCCCGACCACCGGCTTCACCGCCGACTGGGCCCTCACCGACGACGGCCGCGTCAACACGACGGTGCTGAAGAACTTCGCCGAGCGCGGACCCCACGAGCTGGCCGTCCTCGGCAAGGCGATCACGAAGGACTTCTACGGTCGTGGCGCGCACCACGCGTACTGGAACGGCTGCTCGACCGGCGGACGCCAGGGCTACATGGAGGCACAGCGACACCCGGGCGACTTCGACGGGATCCTCGCCGCCGCCCCGGCGATCTCCTGGGACCGCTTCGCCGTCGGTGACCTGTGGCCGTACGTCGTGATGAACGAGGAGGACAACCACCTCTCGCCCTGTGAGCTCAACGCCTTCACCGCCGCTGCCAGAGCGGCGTGCGACGGCGACGACGGAGCGATCGACGGCATCGTCGGCAACGCGATCGCCTGCGACTTCGACGCTGCTTCCCTGGTCGGCGAGACGGTCCTGTGCGAGGGCGAGGAGCTGACGATCTCGGCTCGGGACGCGGCCGTGGTCGAGAAGATCTGGGACGGCCCGCGCGCTGCCGACGGGAAGCGGCTCTGGTTCGGGCTGACCCCCAGCGCCGACCTCGGCTACCTGGCCGGCCCCGCACCGTTCCCGGTGGCGTCATCGTGGGTGCAGAACCTGCTTGTGAAGGACCCCGGCTTCGACGTCTCCACCATCACCTACGCCGACTACGAGCGGCTGTTCGCGCAGTCGGTCGAGGAGTACCACCGGGTCATCGGTAGCGACGACACCGATCTGTCGGGCCTGCGTCGCGCCGGCGCCAAGCTGTTGACCTGGCACGGCGGTGACGACCAGCTCGTCCCGCTCGCGGGCACGCTGAGCTACCGCGACAAGGTCGCCCGGCGCTTCGGTGACATCGACGACTTCTACCGTGTCTTCGTCGCCCCCGGTGCCTCGCACTGCCAGGCCGGAGCCGGCCCCGCGCCGACGGATCCGCTTGGCGCCTTGGTGAGGTGGGTCGAGAACGGCCACGCCCCGACCACCTGGCCGCGACCTCGGTGGCCCCCGACGGGACGACCACCGAGCGCGACATCTGCCTCNTCTGGTACGTACAGCCCTCCACGGGTTGTGTGCTGAGGGTCCTCAGCCGTTGACGCGGGTGGTGAGGCCGGTCGGGCCGCCGGGGCGGCCGTGGCACTGCTTGAACTTCTTGCCCGAGCCGCAGGGGCACAGCTCGTTGCGGCCGACCTTGGCGTACAGGTCGTCGGCGTTGCTGACGGTGTTGCCCTGCGCCTCGGCCTGACCCTGCTCGTCCGGGCCGGAGAAGGCCAGGTGCTTGGGGGCGGAAGGCTTCTGCAGACCCGGCGCGACGATGTGGGGCGACCCGCTCGGCGCCTGCTCCGTGGACTGCGACTTCAGGGCAGCGGAGATGTCCTGAAGACCGCCGGCCTGACCGACACCGACCGGCGGCTCGGCGAGCGCACCCTCGTGCATCGGACCGGCGTGACGGGTGCCGTCGGGGTGGTAGTGGAACTCCGGCTCCGCCTGCTCGACCTGGACCTCCAGGTTGAACAGGTAGCCGACCGCGGCCTCCTTGATGCCGTCCATCATCGCGGTGAACATGTCGTAGCCCTCGCGCTGGTACTCCACCAGCGGGTCGCGCTGCGAGTAGGCCCGCAGACCGATGCCCTCACGCAGGTAGTCCATCTCGTAGAGGTGCTCGCGCCACTTGCGGTCCAGGACCGAGAGGACGACCTGGCGCTCGACCTCGCGCATGCCCTCGGAGCCGATCTCCTCCTCGCGGCGGTCGTACGCCTCCTGGGCGTCCTTCTTGAGGATCTCGATCAGCTCGTTGCGGTCGAGGTCGTCCTTGCTGCCGCCGGCGTCCGCGATCAGCTTCTCGGGCTCGACCGATACCGGCCACATCTGCTTGAGGTCGGTCCACAGCTGGTCGAGGTCCCACTCCTCGGCGTAGTCCTGGGTCGCGCCGGTGACGACGCCGGTGACGACGTCGTCGATGAAGGTGCGGATCTGGTCCTCGAGGTCGGCGCCCTCGAGCACCTCGCGGCGCTCGGCGTAGATCACCTTGCGCTGACGGTCCATGACGTCGTCGTACTTGAGGACGTTCTTTCGGGACTCGAAGTTCTGGCCCTCGACCTGGGTCTGCGCGTTGGCGATCGACTTGGTCACCGACTTGGCCTCGATCGGCACGTCGTCGGGGATCTTCAGGGTGGTCAGGATGCGGTCGACCCATTCGCCCTTGAACAGGCGCATCAGGTCGTCCTCCAGCGACAGGTAGAAGCGGGACTCGCCCGGGTCACCCTGACGGCCGGAACGACCACGCAGCTGGTTGTCGATGCGGCGGGACTCGTGGCGCTCGGTGCCGAGGACGTAGAGACCACCCAGCTTGGTGACCTCCTCGTGCTCTGCGGCGACCTGCTCCTTGATCCGCTCGACGGTCGGCGCCCAGGCCTGCTCGTACGCGTCGGCGGTCTCGCCCGCGGGCTCGAGGCCCTGCTTGCGAAGCTCCTGGTCGGCGAGGAAGTCGACGGAGCCACCGAGCATGATGTCGGTGCCTCGACCGGCCATGTTGGTGGCGACGGTGACCGCGCCCTTGTGGCCGGCCAGCGCGACGATCTTGGCCTCGTCGGCGTGGTACTTCGCGTTGAGGACGGTGTGCGGGACTCCGCGCTTCTTGAGGATGTTGCCGAGGTATTCGGACTTCTCCACCGAGACGGTGCCGACCAGCACCGGCTGGCCCTTCTTGTGGCGCTCGACGATGTCGTCGGCGACGGCGTCGTACTTCGCCTCCTCGGTGCGGTAGACGAGGTCGGGCTGGTCCTTGCGGATCATCGGCTTGTTCGTCGGGATCGGGACCACGCCGAGCTTGTAGATCTTGTCGAACTCCGACTCCTCGGTCATGGCCGTACCGGTCATGCCGGAGAGCTTCTCGTAGAGACGGAAGTAGTTCTGCAGGGTGATGCTCGCCAGGGTCTGGTACTCCTCGCGGACCTTCACACCCTCCTTGGCCTCGATCGCCTGGTGCAGGCCGTCGTTGTAGCGGCGACCGGCCAGCATGCGGCCGGTGTGCTCGTCGACGATCAGGACCTCGTCGTTGGCGACGACGTACTCCTTGTCGCGGCGGAAGAGCTCCTTGGCCTTGATCGAGTTGTTCATGAACGAGATCAGCGGGGTGTTGACCGCCTCGTAGAGGTTCTCGATGCCGAGGTGGTCCTCGACCCGGGTGATGCCCCGCTCGAGAACGGCGATGGTGCGCTTCTTCTCGTCGACCTCGTAGTCGACGTCCTTGGTCAGCGTCTTGGCGATCGTGGCGAACTCGTCGTACCACTTCACGTCGTCCTCGGTCGGACCCGAGATGATCAGCGGGGTGCGGGCCTCGTCGATGAGGATCGAGTCGACCTCGTCGACGATCGCGAAGAAGTGGCTGCGCTGAACCAGGTCGGCCATGGAGGAGGCCATGTTGTCGCGCAGGTAGTCGAAGCCGAGCTCGTTGTTGGTGCCGTAGGTGATGTCGCAGTTGTAGGCCTCGCGGCGCTGCGCCGGGGTCATCTGCGGCAGGATCACGCCGACGGTGAGGCCGAGGAAGCCGTAGATGCGGCCCATCATCTCGGCCTGGAACTTGGCCAGGTAGTCGTTGACCGTGACGACGTGGACGCCCTTGCCGGCCAGCGCGTTGAGGTAGGCCGGGAGCACCGCGGTCTGGGTCTTGCCCTCACCGGTCTTCATCTCGGCGATGTTGCCGAGGTGGAGCGCCGCGCCGCCCTGGATCTGCACGTCGTAGTGACGCTGGCCCAGGACGCGCTTGGTGACCTCGCGGACCGTGGCGAACGCCTCGGCCATGATGTCGTCGAGATCCTCGCCGTTCTCCAGGCGTTGCTTGAACTCGTCGGTCATCCCGCGCAGCTCGTCATCGCTCATCGCGACGAACTCGTCCTCGATCGCGTTGACGGCCTTCGAGATGGCCTCGAGCTCGCGAAGGATCTTGCCTTCGCCGAGGCGAAGGATCTTGTCGAGAATTGCCACGGTGGCGGGCTCCTACTAGCGGCAGACAGATAGCACGCTCACTCTACCCACCTCCCGGTCGCCCACTCACACCAACGGCGCAAGCAGGGTGCCAGGTCGCCCTTGGGATCGACCTCGATGGCGCTCAGGCCGAGCCATCCGGCGAGCCGCTCGAGCTCGGCCGCGAGCTCGATGGCCGTCTCCACGGGCGCACCTGGTTCCGAGTATGCGCCCTTGACCTGGAGCGTTCCGTTCTTGCGGTCGGCCTTCAGGTCGACGCGGCCCACGATGTGCTCGCCGAGGAGGAACGGCAGCACGTAATAGCCATGGATCCGCTTGGGCGCCGGCGTGTAGATCTCGATCCGGTAGAAGAAGTCGAAGAGCGCCTCGGTGCGCTCCCGCTCCCAGACCAGCGGGTCGAACGGGCTCAGCAGCGCACGGGCCGCTACGCGCCGCGGGAGGCGGGACCCCGAGAAGAGGTACGCCTGCTTGCGGATGCCCTCGACCACGACCGGCTCCACCTCGCCGGCGTCGATGAGCTGGTTGAGTGCGCGTGTCGTGTCGTCGACGCGCATCCGGAAGTAGTCGGCGATGTCCTTGGCGGTGCCGACCCCGTGAGACCGGGTGGCGCGGCGGACGAGCTCGAGGTGGGCCTCTTCCGGTGACGGCGTCGGCGTGTCGAGGTGGATCCGCGGGATGACCCGCTCGGGCAGGTCGTAGGCGACCTCGAACTGGTCGTTGCGGTGCGAGATCGCCAGCTCGCCGAACATGTAGAGGATGTCGAGGGTCTTGCGCGAGTCGGACCAGTTCCAGCCCCAATGGTCCTTGGTCTGCGGGCCGGCGTCGTCGAGCGCCTTGGCCGCCTCGCGCGCGGTGAGCGCCCCCTGCTCGGCCACCAGCGCCAGCACCTTCTCCTTCATCCCGTCCGGCACGCTCCCCCACCACTTCGAGCCCTTCTGGGCGCGGTAGTGGTCCATCCGCCACTGCATGTGCGGCCAGAGCTCGACCGGCATGAACGCCTGCACGTGGGCCCAGTACTCGACCATCCTGCGGTCCTTGAGGCCCTTGCTGGCGCGGTGCAGGAGCCCGGTGTCGTACGCCCCCATCCGGCTGTATAGCGGCATGTAGTGCGCGCGCTGCAGGACGTTGACCGAGTCGATCTGGAGGACTCCGGTGCGCTCCAGCGTGCGCTGGAACGTACGCATCGTCGGCGTCGTGTGGGGCTTGTCGGCGAACCCCTGCGCCGCCAGCGCGATCCGGCGGGCCTGGGAGCGGCTGAGTGTCTGAGAGCGGCTGTGTGTCTGCGAGCTGGGCACGAGTCCGACTCTAGAGCCGGTTCCGGACAAGTCTCGTCCGGAACCGACTCGTCAGAGCGGCCCAAAGACCCTGCCAGGGTCGATTTCGAGCTCCAAGGTCTCCAGCACGCTCAGCAGCTTGCGCTCCTCGAAGCGGAAGTGGGACTCCATGATCGCGGCGATGCCCTCGAGGTGCTTCCCGAGGTCTTCGGGGGTTGCGGCCCGATCGACGGCGGCCTGGAGACCGCCGAGGAGATGGCCGATCATGGAGTGGTCCTGCTCGAGATAGCGGATCGTCTCGCGCAGCTCCGGGTGTGACCGGGCGATCGCCGGGAACAGCTCCCGGTCCTCGCCCTCGTGATGGCCGGTCAGGGCCGCGCAGAACCCATGGCAGAACAGCAGCAGGTCGCGAGCCGCGGGCTCGGCGGGATCTCCCGCGGCGATGGCCTCCTGCGTCACCCGCAGGGCCTTGCGCAGACGCTCGTGCACGTCGCGCATCTCGTTGCTCCAGGCGATCAGCCTGGTCTTCTCGCCCTCAGTCACGTGAGGGCGAAGGGGACGACAACATCAGTCGTGCTCCTTCGAATCCGGCGCCTCCATGCCTGACACGGTCTGCCACCGGCACGCGACGCTGGCGTCAGCCTAGTCGACGTTGAGGAGCTTCTGGCGCACGGCGTACATGACCGCCTCCATGCGCGAGTGGGCCTGGAGCTTCTCCAGGATGTTGCGTACGTGGTTCTTGACCGTGTTCTCCGAGATGAACAGCCGCTTGGCGATCTCGCGGTTGTTGAGGCCCTTGGCGACCAGGCCGAGGACCTCGAGCTCGCGGTCGGTGAGCTTGGGACCGGGGACCGGGGAGCGGTCCGGCCGGGACATCTGCTTGAACTCCTCCATCAGCTTGACCGCCATGGAAGGGCTGATCAGGGACTGGCCGTCGGCGACGACCCGGATCGCCTGGGCGACCTGGTCGATCGAGGAGTCCTTCAGGAGGTAGCCCATCGCGCCGGCCTTGACCGCGTCGTAGAGGTCGGCCTCCTCGTCGGAGACGGTCAGCATGATGATGTTGGCCGAGGGAACGGCCTCCTTGATGGCGACGCAGGCCTCCAGTCCGGTCTGCTTCGGCATGCGTACGTCGAGCAGCACGACGTCCGGAGCGGAAGCCGCGGCGCGCTCGGTGCCTTCGATGCCGTTGGTCGCCTCTCCGATGACCTCGATGCCGGGCTCGCTCGCGAGCAGCGCGACCAGGCCCCTTCGGAAGAGCTCCTGGTCGTCGACAACCAGGACGCGGACCGGCTCACGATCGGCACCAGATGTAGATGACACGAAAGCATCATGGCACGTAACTGATGAATGCAAAGAGAATGGCCGGGACTGATCCATCTGAGGGATGGAAAAGTCCCGGCCGACGTGCTTACGAGCAGTCGCTCGCCACAGCCGTCACACGAGGTCTGCGCGGTTGAGCGCGATCACCCCGTAGTCGTACCCCCGCCGGCGGTAGACGACCGCCGGCCGCATCGAGTCCTTGTCGATGTAGAGGTAGAAGTCGTGTCCGACCAGCTCCATCTCGTAGAGGGCCTGGTCGAGCGTCATCGGCTCCGCGGTGTGCGTCTTCTCCCGGACCACCAAGGGCCCCTCCCCCGTCACCGTGATCGGACCGACCTGGTGCTCGCGTACGGTCTCCTCCTCGAGCTGCTCGGACTCGGACGTCGTGGCCAGGCCGTCGGGCTCGATGCCCGCGAGTGCCTGTCCGACGGATACCGGCGTACGACGGCCGCGGTGGACTCTGCGGCGGTCGGCGGCCCGGCGCATCTGGGAAGCCATCTTGTCGACAGCCAGGTCCAGCGCCCCCATCTTGTCCTCGGCACACGCCTCGGCCCGGATGACCGGACCCTTCGAGTATGCGGTGAGCTCGACGTGTACGGCGCCCTTGTGCTGGCGCGGGTTGGGCTCGTTGTCGACCTCCACGTTGATCCTGATGATGCGGTGGTCGTGCTTCTCGAGCTTCGCGAGCTTCTCTGCTACGTGAGCGCGATAGCGGTCTGAGACCTCGGCGTTGCGAGCCGTGACGACAACTTCCATCGGTACCTCCCGGTGTTTCGGGGTTGGCGGGATCCCGGACGGTCAGCGCATGTGACCTCCGGGGTACGGAGTCCGCCCGGCCGACCTGGTTTTCGACCCCACAATCGCCTGCTGAGGCTTAGCAGCTTGATGCCACTCCACCTTCTCCTTGCTGGTTCCCGTATCTGACGGGAGGGCAAGGGCAGGACTTATCTCTAAGCCGCACCGTGATCCCCTGTCTCCAGGGTTACGTGGACCGTTTCGCCTGCGACTGGCATCGGCTTGCCGCTCGGATGCCCGCAATGCGGACCTCTCTGCGACGCAACCACGGACCCAGGCGGACTCCATGTAGTGACGGTAGTTCGCCGATCTGCCCCACGAAAGCCCTTCAACAGAATTACATGACGGTTTCCTACATTTGAACGCGAGACCGACGCTGGGTGGCCGCGACGGTCGCAATCGCTTTCACGCCGAGACCGACCGATTCCAGCGCTCGTTGAGCCTCCCGCGCGGTCGCGCCGGTGGTGATCACGTCGTCGCAGACGATGAGCGTCGCTCGCGGGATCTTCCGGGCAAGTGTCCGGATGCCGGACGCGGGACAGGTGATCGAACCGTCGAGGTTGGCCTGTCGCTGCCTGGAGTCGAGACCGGCCTGGTCCGCGACGCCCGGTCTGGTGCGGAGCAGCTGGTGGTGGCGTACGCCGAGCCCGTGCCGCCTCAGCATCGCGGCTGCCCCGCGCGTGATCGCCGCGGTGCTGTCGAGGCCGCGCTCACGGACGGAGGCCGGGCGTGACGGGACCGGGACGAGGACGGTCGGGCCGGCACCGGTCGTCGCCATCGCCTCGAGGACGGAGAGCGCGAGCAGGCTGGCCAGAGGCCTGCGGAGCCCGAGGAGCTGGTGCTCCTTGAGACCGATGACGAGCTGCTTCAGCGTGCCCTCGTAGGGCCCTGCCGCGAAGACCGGGGCGATGCCCGTCGGCGCCGGGCTCGGCGGGCTCGGCCGGGCCGTGTCCGGGAGGTCGGCCCGGCAGTCGTGGCAGAGCAGCCTGCCGGGCCGCCGGCAGGCGACGCAGCGGCCGCCGACGACAAGGTCGTGCCAGGCGTCGGCAAGGTCGAAGCGATCGAGCGCAGCGAAGCTCATGGCCCGAGTCGACCAGGGCGCGCGCGACGGGGCAACCAGGGGCTGCGTACCTGTGGATGAAGCTGTGGAGAGTCAGCCCTGGTAGGTGATGTCGGAGAGGTCGGAGGGCAGCTCCAGGTCGAACCGGTCGAGGGGGTCCAGGAGGGTCCAGCTGGAGACGGCGTAGAGGCGGGCCGAGGCCACCGGGGAACCGACGACGCCGGTGACCCGGTCGCTGAGGGTGTAGCGCTCGCCGCTGGGGGCACCGTCGAGCGAGACCGACTGGAAGAGCGCGGTCGAGCTGATCTGCTGGACCGCGACGATGGTGGTCGGCGAGGTCCAGGCGATGTCGGTGACCCGCATCGTCGCGGAGTCGGGGTGCGGCAGCAGGACGGCCGACGTCGCGGTGGTGATCTCGCCCTTCGAGCTGGACTGCAGGCGGCTGACCACGATCCGGTCCGAGGACTCGCCGTCGATCACCGCCACGAACCGGGTGCCGTCACGGGAGACCAGGAACCGGGTCACGTTCTCCCCCGTCACGCCGGGCACCGCGACGCGGACGCGGCGGCCGCCGTCGACGTACATCACCCGGGCGCCGGTGGAGTCCTTGTCGACAAGCCACAGCCGGCCGGCGAGGTCCCAGGAGGGCCTCAGCAGCCGGGTGCCCTTCACCGGGGCCCTGGTGAGCTCGCCATCGCTGGTCAGCTGGCCGACGACGACGCCGGTGCGGTCGGCGGTGATCGCGGCGGCGGTCGAGCCGTCGGCGTCGACGGCGACATCGGTGACACCGTGGGACTTCGCCCAGGCGCCGAGCACCGGCACCCACGGGTCGCCGTTCTCGCCGGTGCTGGTCACCAGCGCTCCGCCACGGAGCGCGTAGAGGTCGACTCTGGCGGTGTTGCCGTTGGGGTCGTAGCCGCCGCCGCTGTCGACGCTGAACGTCTCACCGTAGCCCGGCAGCATCACCGGTTCGCCGTCGATCGTGAGCCGGATGCGTTCCACGCTGACGTCCTGTCGCAGGGTCCAGGCCAGCTGGGCGCCCATGAGCTGAAGGTCCTCGGAACTGTGGTCATCCAGGTCACCGGCGAGGTCGACCTCGGCCACCCCGTCGCGTACGTCCACCGAGCGGGGCTCGTCCGCCTCTGGCGGGAGCGCGCTGCGGATCACGCCCTGCGCCTCCTCCCCCGGCCCGCTCAGCAGGCTGGAGACCAGGGTGGTGGCGTAGGAGGTGCCCTTGGGGGCGAAGATCGGCTCCGGCACCAGGGTGTGACCGGTCGGTTCGACGTAGTAGAGGTTGCTGCGGGCGAAGTGGGTCAGGAACCAGTCCTCCTCGACCACCAGAGCGTTGGGCGCCGAGCTGATCCGCCACTCGCCCTCGGCGCGGGTCAGCTCGAAGTCGAGGATCGCCTGTGAGGCTGCCAGCTTGCCGCGCCACACGCCCCGCTCGTCGAGCCAGCCGGCGTCCTCCAGCTCCACCGACACCCGCGGCGAGGAGCTGACGTGGCTGCCGAGCTCGCCGTAGACCAGGGTGCGGCCGGCCGGCGCCCAGTTCATCGCCGCGTCCTTGGTGAGGTAGCGGCGGGCGTAGGCCGTGCTCATCGGGGTGGCCTTCATGGCATCGAGGAACCCGTCGACGATCTCGCCCGGGGACGCTCCCGCGCGCGGGGCGCCGGGGTTGTAGGGGATGACCTCCTCCTGCGCGTCCGGCGCGGCCAGGTCGACGCTCTGGACGGGGCCGGAGTCGGGCACGCCCGAGCACGCCGAGACGAAGAGCGCGAGCGCGGCCAGGAAGACTGCGAAGACGGGTCTCACGATGCCTCCAGGGTGTCGCGGGCGTCCGCCGGGACGAGCGGGAGCGGGCTGTGCCGCAGCGCCGCGCCGGCGTAGCGCGGAAGCGTGAGCCGGAACTGCGCACCCTGGTCCGGACGGCCCCAGGCCTGCAGCCAGCCTCCGTGGAGATGGGCGTCCTCGAGGGAGATCGACAGGCCCAGGCCGGTGCCGCCGCTGGAACGGTCCCGGGCGGGGTCGGCACGCCAGAACCGGTTGAAGACGAGAGCGGTCTCCCCCGGGGCCAGCCCGACACCGTGGTCGCGCACGGTCAGGGCCGCCGCGTGCTCGTCGCTGTCGATCCGGATGGTGACGGTCTGCCCCACCAGAGCATGGTCGGTGGCGTTGGCCACCAGGTTGCGTACGATCCGCTCGACCCGGCGATGGTCGACCTGGGCGATGCACGGATGGCTCGGAGCGACGACCTTCAGCTCGATGTCACGTTTGTCGGCGAGCGGCGTGTAGGCCTCGACGACGGCGTGGGCCAAAGCGGTCAGGTCGGTGTCGTAGAGGTCGAGCACGGCCGCGCCGGCGTCGAAGCGACTGATCTCGAGCAGATCGCTCAGGAGCGTCTCGAACCGGTCCAGCTCGGTCTGCAGCAGCTCTGCCGCCCGGGCCGTCGGGGCGTCGAAGGTGTCCCTGGCCTCGTAGAGGACGTCGCTGGCCATGCGGACGGTGGTGAGCGGCGTACGCAGCTCGTGGGAGACGTCGGAGCTGAACCGTCGCTGGACGCGGGAGAGGTGCTCGAGCTGCCGGATCTGGTTCTGCAGCCCGCTGGCCATCTGGTTGAACGAGATCGCCAGGCCGGTGAGGTCGTCCTCGCCGTGGACGACCATCCGCTCCTCGAGGCGGCCGGCGGCGAGCCGCTCGGCGGTCCTGCGGGCGATCCGGATGGGCGTGACGACGTGGCGGGTCACGATCCAGCTGCCGACACCGATCAGCAGGATCAGGATCGCGCCGGCGGCCAGCAGCCCGCGGGTGATGACGCCGAGCGTCTCCTGCTCCTGGTCCATCGGGAAGAGGAAGTAGATGTTGTACGTGTCGTCGTGCAGCTCCAGCTGCGACCCGATCACGATGCCGGGGGTCGAGGACCGCTCGCCGTCGTCGTAGGAGATCCGGGTGTAGGTCCAGGCCGGCTCGGCGCGGATCGTCTGGAAGCGGTCCTCGAGGGTGCGCGGGACGCTGCGTACGTCCACACCGGGTGTCCACTCGACACCGTCGTCGCTGATCCGGCCGGAGGTCGAGGTCACCGGACCGGCCATGACGACGCCGTAGCCGCGCGAGACGCTGCGCTGGATGATCGGGTCGCCCAGGTCGTTGCGCTGCAGCGGGGTGCCGCCGTTGGCGCCCGAGGTCTCCGCGATGCTCGAGCGGGCCGCGGAGAGCTCCTCGGAGGCCTCCGCCTTCGCCGCGGCGACCCGGTCCTGGACCAGCTCGTCGCCGATCTGCTCGAGCAGGATCAGCCCGACCAGGCTGACGGCGGCCGCGGTGAGGAGCACGGTGTAGACCACGACGCGGGTCTGGATCGACCGGCGCCAGGTGGTCAGGAGCCTCTTGGGCGTCCGGGCTGTCGTGCGGACGACCTGCTGGAGTGTCACACGGGCCCTGCCTTGTAGCCGACGCCGCGGACGGTGACGACGATCTCGGGGTTCTCCGGGTCGTGCTCGACCTTGGAGCGCAGCCGCTGGACGTGCACGTTGACCAGCCGGGTGTCGGCGGCGTGACGGTAGCCCCACACCTGCTCCAGCAGCACCTCGCGGGAGAAGACCTGGTGAGGCTTGCGGGCCAGGCACTCCAGCAGGTCGAACTCCAGCGGCGTGAGCTGGATCTGCTCTTCGCCACGGGTCACCTGGTGGCCGGCCACGTCGATGGTGAGGTCGCCGATCTCCAGCACCTCGGGCACGGCGTCGCCGTGCCTGCGGACCCGCGCCCGGATCCTGGCGATCAGCTCCTTGGGCTTGAACGGCTTGACCACGTAGTCGTCGGCCCCCGACTCGAGCCCGACCACCACGTCCACCGTGTCGCCCTTCGCGGTGAGCATGACGATCGGCACACCCGACTCCTTGCGGATCTGCTTGCACACCTCGATGCCGTCCATCCCGGGAAGCATCAGGTCGAGCAGCACCACGTCGGGCTTGTAGTCGTGGAACGCCGGCAGCGCCATGTCACCACGAGCGACGAGCTGTGAGTCGAACCCCTCTTGTCTCAGCACGATCGCAAGCATCTCGCTCAGCGAGGCATCATCATCGACGACGAGGACCTTTCCCTTGGCGGGCTGGTCGGGAGCACTGCGATCGGCCATGTGTCCGATTCTGTCACCCAGTGCNTTGAGGGTCTTCTCGACGGGCCCCGGAGTAAAGGACGGCCTTCGGCCGCCGGCTTCGCCGGCCGCTTCGCGGTCCTTGACACCGGGGCCCGTCGAGAAAGATTTGGCTGGCTATCGGGGCGGCGGCCCGGGTGTGGCGCAGCGGATTCTTGCTGGGAAGGGTGAGGTTGATGGGGTGGAAGGGTGGCCCTTCGGGCCACTTACCATCCATAGGTTTGAGGTCGTTCGCTCGCCGCGAAATGGCGTCTGACCTGCATAAATGTCTGGTCCTTGAGGTGTTCGAGGAGTAGAATCAGGCCTATCACAACACCTCTTTGAAGGGGGATGGCGATGAGTCTCGGCCGCGAGATCGACCCCTGGGGAACCAACCCCGGCGAGGTGATTGACGCTGCCTTGAAGGCCATCGAGACCGCCCTCCACGACCTGCTGGCCACCGATCCCGCCTACTGGCGGACCGGGCAGAAGAAGGACTTGCTGGAGCGGTTGGAGAAGCTCCAGGCTCAGCAGGCCGCGTTGACGCTGCGGGTGCTCGCTTCTGCCGGCGACATCGCCGAGGAGACCGGCGCCAAGGACGCGTCTGGGTGGATGCGGACCGAGCTCATGGTCGACAAGGCCGTAGCCCGTTCCCAGGTCAAACTCGCCGCCGGGATCGCGAAGTACGACCTCGTGGCCGCCGGTCTGGCTGAGGGTGTGGTGTCCCAGGACAAGGCGAGGGTGATCACCCGAGCCCTCGACGCCATCGAGGCCGACCCCGCCGCCAGTGCCCAGGACCTGGTCCTGGCCGAGAAGCTGCTGGTCGACTATGCGACCCGGTTGACGGCGAACGAGTTGAAGATCGTCGGGCGCCGGATCCTGGCCGAGATCGACCCCGAGCGGTTCGAGCAGGCTGAGGCCAAGGCTTTGCAGCGGGAGGAGGAGCACGCGCAGCGGCGCACCTTCTTCTCGTCCCGCGACAACGGCGACGGCACCATCGACATCCACGCCCGCGTCTCCCGTGCGGTCGGGATGAGGTTGCGGACCCTGCTGGACTCCCTGGCGCAGCCGCGGAAGCTCTCGGCCGAGAACCGTGGCCGCAAAGCGCCGTATGACCGGTTGCTGGGTCAGGCGTTTGCCCGGGTGGTCGAGACCTACGACGTCGAGAACCTGCCCCGCCACGGTGGGCATGGGACCACGGTGTTCATCACGATGAGCGTGGAGGACCTCCGCAAGGATCTCGGCACCGCTGCCCTGGGGTTCGATGGCGAGCAGATCACTGCCGCTGAGGCTCGTCGGATGGCCTGTAAGGCCGATCTTGTCCCGGTCGTGTTGGGCACCGACTCCGAGATCCTCGACTTCGGGCGTACCGCCCGGTTGGCGCATCCGATCCAACACCGTGCACTCCGGTTACGCGACAAGTGCTGCCAAGCAGAGGACTGTGACGCACCCGCAGCCTGGACAGAAGCCCACCACCTCAAACCGTGGTCCGAAGGCGGCCTCACGAACTTGGCGAACATGGTCTTGCTCTGCCCGAGCGACCATCGCCGGATCCACGACGCCAACTACGGGTATGAGCGACTCCCGGACGGGCGGATCCGGTTCACTCGGCGCGCCCTGGCCGGCTGATCCGGGCAGGGTCGGCGGCCGCCGGCCCTAAGAGAACGATGGGCCGAGTGACACTTAGCGCACCACGTCGGGCGTCAGCAGGTCCTGGTTGTCGTCGGCCCAATCGCCCATCCGATCCTCACGGACAGCGCGCCATAGGTCGCGGTCGCGGGAGGGGTCTAGGCGTACGACTGACTGGTCGCCGACCATACCGGTGCCGTCGGTGGGGACGGTGAGGTAGCTGATGTCGTCGGTGCGGAGGTTGCGGAGGGAAGCGGCGAGCTTGGCCATCTGGGTCGTGGACCACTCGTCGTCGACGGAGGCGTGCTTCGAGAAGAGGGTGAGAAGGTCGAGGACCTGGTCGGGGTTCTTGCGCAGCTCCTGCTCGAGGGTCTGCTTGAGGAGGGTCCGCAAGAAGGCCTGCTGGCGGGCGACGCGGTCGAGGTCGCCGTCCTGAAGGCCGTAGCGCTGGCGTACGTAGAGGAGGGCCTGTTCGCCGTCGAGGTGGTGGCGGCCGGCCTCCCAGCGGACGTCGCGGGCGGAGTCGTAGACGGTCTTCGGGATGTCGATGTCGACGCCACCGATCGCATCGGTGAGGGCCTTGAAGCCGTCCCAGTCGATGACGGTGAGGTGGTCGATGCGTACGTCGGTCATCTTCTCGACGGTCTCG
Source organism: Nocardioides sp. YIM B13467 (assembly GCF_042788075.1). Classification (NCBI taxonomy): domain Bacteria; kingdom Bacillati; phylum Actinomycetota; class Actinomycetes; order Propionibacteriales; family Nocardioidaceae; genus Nocardioides; species Nocardioides sp. YIM B13467. Next base: position 1,361,953 of record NZ_JBHZPJ010000046.1, on the reverse strand, counting down.
ACCGTGAGGTTGGGGCCACCGAAGGAGTAGGCCCAGTTGACCTTGCCCTTGCCGTGACCGGGGATGTCGACCCAGGAGTCGCGCGGGATCGAGATCACCGAGGCGGAGTCGCGGTCGCCGTCGATGTGGACGAGCAGCATGGTGTCGGAGCGTGCCTGGCCCGGCTCCCAGCCGGGGGCCTCGGCCCCGGTGGTGGGCATGTCAGAGCGGGTGTCGGTGCCGAGGACCAGGATGTTCATCGCGTCGGCGGCCGACCCGGAGGTTGGTTTGGCAGGCCGGTCGGTGAGCCCGGTGAACGTGTCGGGCAGCCGCTGGATGTTTCCCTCCACCTTCGCCTGGAGCCACAGGATCCCGGTCAGGGCCGCGGCGCAGAGCAGGAGGAGACACACCAGCAGCCCGATCAGCGGCTTGCGGGCACGACGCCATCCGCGCGCGGGGGGCTCGTCCGCAGGTTCCGGCTGCGGCGGCACGGGCGGATGATCGAGGATGGCCACCTGAGTATGGGACCCGGGACTCCCTCCAGATGGGGTCCAGATGCTCGCCATTCCTCAATTTGAGGCACCAGTCGGTAACGGCCGGTAACCAAAAATAGGTAGGCGATACGTCCCCCGGATTGAGTGAGTACAGTCCCTTTGCCGTACGGCGCTGTTCACGTCGGACCCTCGGGTCCACGCGTGTTTCATGCCGCCTGGCTGCGTCTTGGGAGGGCGTGGCACGAAGAGGATGACCAGGGGAGAGCTGTGTCAATGTCAAGAGTCGGTCGGGATGAGCGTGCCCGGCTGCACGAGGCTGCCTCCGCGCTGGCCGGGATCCGGGCGGCGACCACGCTGCTCAACTCACCCGGCGCGATCGGTGACGACCGGCGGGCCGCGATGACGGCGATGGTGCAGAGCGAGCTGGAGCGACTCGAGCGGATGGTCCGCCGGCAGCAGGATGCCGCGCGGGCGGGGATCCCGGAGCCGCAGGCCGCTGAGATGCGGGCCGAGGTGATCGACCTCGACTCCGTGGTGGCCACCATGGTGCTCGCCCACGAGGCCAAGGGGACCGACGTGGTGTGGCGCCCCAGCCGGATGCTGGCGCTGGGCGACTCCGACCAGCTGACCGAGGCGCTCAACGTGCTCCTCGACAACGCCGCCGCCCACGGGAGCGGATCGGTCCGGATCGAGGTACGTGCCGCCGAGCCGGCGAGCACCTCGGTCGAGATCGCGGTGACCGATGACGGCCCGGGGGTCGCGCCCGAGCTGCGCCGGCGGATCTTCGCCTGGGGCGTCAGCCGACCGGGGTCGACGGGCCAGGGCATCGGCCTGCACGCCGCGCGAGACCTGATGGAACGCCAGGGCGGCTACCTCGAGCTGGTCGAGGCGAGCGAGCGCACCGCCTTCGTCCTCGGCATCCCGATGCTCGGCTGTGCTGATGGCAGGGCAGGCGACAGGGCAGGCGACGGGGCCGACCAGCACGACATCCCGACCCGGGGAGGTCACCGTGGTGTCGCCGCGTAAAAGGGTGAAGGTGGCCATCGTCGAGGACCACACCCTGTTCGCCGAGTCTCTCGAGCTGGCCCTCACCTTCGAGGGCTACGACGCCCACCGCGTCGACCTTCCCGAGGAACCGCCGTCGGAGGCCAAGCTCACCTCGCTGATCATGCGCTCCCAGCCGCGGATCGTCCTGCTCGACCTCGACCTGGGCCAGCACGGTTCGGGCGTACGCCTCATCGCCCCGCTCGCCCGGGCGGGTGCCGACGTCGTCGTGGTGACGGGTTCGACCGACGAGACCCGCTGGGGGCACGCCCTGCACGTCGGGGCCCGTACGGTCCTGTCCAAGACGGTGCCGCTGGGCGAGATCCTGGGCACCGTACGCAGGCTCAACTACGGCCTCAGCGTGCTCGACGTCGACGACCGTGAGCGCCTGATCCGGGCCTGGGTGGGGCAGGAGCAGGGTGTCATCGAGATCCGTCGCCGGCTCGCCCAGCTCTCCCCGCGTGAGTCGCAGGTGCTCGAGCACCTGATGGCCGGCTTCACCGTCGGCGAGATCGCCAAGCTCCGTGTCGTGTCCGAGGCGACGGTGCGCACCCAGGTGAAGTCGATCCTCGCCAAGCTCGGCGTCTCCTCGCAGATCGCCGCGGTCAGCATCGCCCACAAGGCCGAGTGGCGGGCCGCCTGACCCGCGGTCGATCGGCTCGTCAGAGCGCGACCAGGCCGTCGTCCTCGCTCGTCCCGCGCAGACCGTAGAGCGTGCCGGTCTTCGGGCAGCGCCAGGAATCTCCCTGGGCGACCAGCGGCGCGCCAGCGTGCCCGACCCAGCCCATCCGCTGCGCCGGGACCCCGACGACCAGCGCGTGGTCGGGTACGTCGCGGGTGACCACGGCGCCCGCCGCGACCATCGCCCAGGCACCGATGGTGACAGGCGCGATGCAGACGGCCCGGGCGCCGATGCTGGCGCCGGTGCGTACGGTCACGCCGACGGCCTCCCAGTCCTCGCCGTCCTTGAGGGTGCCGTCCGGGTTGACGGCACGGGGGAGGTAGTCGTTGGTGAACACCACCGCCGGCCCGACGAACGCGCCGTCCTCGAGCACGGCAGGCTCGTAGACCAGCGCATGGTTCTGGATCTTGCAGCGGTCTCCCACCACGACGCCGGGACCGACGTACGCCCCGCGGCCGATGATGCACTCGCTGCCCACCCGGGCGTGCTCGCGGACCTGGGCCAGGTGCCAGACGAGGGTCCCGTCGCCGATCGTGGCACGGTCGTCGACGTCCGCGCTGGGCTCGATCCTGGGCTCGATCCTGGGCGCGGCGTGAGTCTCCTCAACGGTCATTCCCACAGCAAACCGGGACTCGGACGGCGATTGGACAGACCCGCGATGGAGTACCCGATTCAGCGTAGAACCGCGGGCGAGGCCGCCTCCGGGACGAGCACGCGAGGGGTCGCCGAGGCCGAGGTGTCGAGCGCCCAGATGTCGCTGACCGGCTCGCCCTCGCGCTCCAGGCCGTAGAGGACGGTGTCGTCGTCGAGCCACTCGATCTGGTCGTCGATGCTGTGGGTCTCACCGGCGAGCACGGTCCGTTTCCCGGTGGCGAGGTCGAGGACCGCGGGCGTCCACCGGGTGCCGTCCTTGTCGGCCTCCTTGAACGCGATCCGGGTGCCGTCGGGGGAGAGCGAGGGGCACTCGACGTGGTCGGCGACGGTCGTCAGCGAGCGTTCGGTGAGGTCGCCGCGGGCCAGGTAGGTCCGTCCGCCGGTGGCGACGGTGGCGTAGAAGGTGCGGTCGTCGTCGGCGAAGGTGATGCCCCAGATGTTGCGGTCGACCGGGGAGACCTTGCGGCTGTCGACGACCAGCCTGAACTTCTCCAGGTCTCCGTAGCTCGCCCCGCCGATCCGGCGGATCAGGGTGCGCGTCGAGAAGCCGCTGACCATGTAGGAGTCGCCGTTGACGAACACCGTCGAGGAGACCAGCTGTCCGTCCGGTGAGATCCGGGTGCGGCTGGGTAGCCCCGGCAGGTCGGTTCCGTCGACCTCCCGCCAGGCCTTCCCGGGTGCCGAGGTCGACAGGTCGGTCGCCCGGTAGCGGCTGACCACGCCCCGCTCGGTCGTCAGGCACGAGATCGATTCCGCCTGCGCGTAGACCCGGTCGCAGCTCAGGTCGGTGAGCGCCCGGGCGCCGCCGGGGTCGGCCAGCGCCACGGCGCCGACGTGGCCGTAGTCGGCGTCGCGCCCGGTGTGCCGGAAGAGGATCCTGGGCCCCTTCTCGATCTGCGTAAGGGAGGTGGTCGTCGCGTCGGTCGCCCGGGACGTACGCCGGTCGTTCTCCGCGATCGCGGAGAGGGCGTACGCCGTCACGCCGGCCGTGACGAGCACGACGATCGCGCCGAAGATCGCGGTGCGCTGCTTGACCCAGAACGTCGTCATCGCACTGCCCTCCGCATCACGGCGAGCCCGGCCGGGATCGCCGCGAGCAGCACCACGCAGACCGCGAGCATCGCGACCCGGGGGCCGACGGCGTACCAGAGCAGGCCGAAGCCGGTCGCCGCGACGAGCCGCGCCAGCGCGACCGCGGTCTGGGCGGTGGCGATGCCGCTGGCGCGTACGGTCTCGGGGACCAGTTGCCCGGCGACCGCGGCCAGGGTGCCGTCGGTCGCGGCGTAGAAGACGCCGAGGAGGAGCACCGCGGCGCACGTCGTCCAGAGCGCGCCGGACCCGGTCGCGGCGCACAGGTAGGCGGCCGCGAGCGGGAGATGGCCGAGGACGAGGACCTTGACGCGCCCGACCCGGTCCGCGAGCCGGCCCATCGGGACGGCCAAGGCGAGGTAGGCGAGGTTGGTCCCGACGTAGAGGACCGGGAACCACTGCGCCGCGAAGCCGCCGGTCTCCAGCAGCGCCAGGTAGACGAACCCGTCACCGATGGTGAGCAGCGCGAGTACGGCCGACACCCCGGTCACCCGCGCGAGACCGGGCGTGAGGACGGTGCGCCAACGCACCTTGGGGCGCGGCTCGCTGCGGCGAGGAGCGGTCCGGCGGACGGCGCCGGTGCGGAACGGCACGAAGCACGCCATCGTCGCCACCCCGAGCACCGCGAAGCCGAGCGAGACGACCAGCACGGTGTCGTAGCCGTCGGCGATCCGCCACAGGATCACGAACGCCAGGAGCGGCCCGAGCGTGGCTCCGATCGTGTCCAGCGCCCGGTGGACGCCGAAGCTGCGGCCGAGGTGCGCCGGGTCGCTGGAGGCGGCGATCATCGCGTCACGCGGAGCCGTGCGTACGCCCTTGCCGACCCGGTCCAGCGAGATCGCCGCGGAGATCGTCCCGAAGCCACCGGCGAAGATCAGCCCGAGCCGCGCGACCGCGCTCATCGCGTAGCCCGCCAGCGCCACCGGCTGCGGCCGGTCGGTGCGGTCGGCCGCCCACCCAGCCGCGATCCGCACCAGCGAGGAGACGCCCTGGTAGAGCCCGTCGATGAGCCCGTACGCCACCGGCGAGAGACCGACCACCGCGGTCAGGTAGAGCGGCAGGATCGCCGAGACCGACTCCGAGGAGATGTCGGTCAGCAGGCTGACGATGCCGAGGGTGACGACGGTCCGGGAGACCCGCCCGCCGGTCTGCCGCGGCTCGGCACTCGAGGTGGGACGGTCGCTGAGAGACAGGTACACCGGCTCAGGTCTTCGTGTGGAGGACGGAGTAGAGGGTGAAGTCGACGTTGCGGCGGCCGGTGTGGGTGACCGTGACGCTCACGGTCTCGTCGCCGCGGTGCATCGACATCGCAGGGGTGTTCTCGACCGACGTCGTCGTGACCTCCTTGAAGCCGTGCTGCGCGAGGCGGGTCCGGAAGTGACGCAGTACGTCGCACGGTTTCCGGCAGCTCGCGGTCAGCGCGACCTGCAGCGCGCCCTTGGCGGGCGAGACGCTGGAGACGTCGACCGTGGTGCGGGACGGGGGTTCGAGCGCTGCCGGGTAGCCGGCCACCAGCGTGCCCTTGCGGACCGCCTGCTTGGGCAGCGGCTCCGAGATCAGCGCGGCCGTCTTCGTACGTGGCTTCTGGGTGAGGCCGGGCAGGCCCGACTCGCTCGGCGTCGAGGCCGCCTCCGGCAGCGCCTCGGTCGCGGGCTCGGGATCCGACTCCGACTTCCGGCCGGACGCGGACCCGGCGCTCGCCTCCGAGCTCGCGTCGGCTCCGGGGGAGCCGGACTGGGACGACGAGGTCGAGCCTCCGCCGTCCTTGCCGGACGAGGAGTCGGCGAAGCGCCCCGGCATCCAGAAGATCGCGACGCCGACGAGCACGCCGAGCAGCACGAACATGAGAAGGCGCTTGAGGTTCACGAGACCAGTCGACGCGTAGCGGAGCCGAGTCGGGACCGATGGGCGGGTCGCGTACTCAATTTCAGGCAGCCTGCCGAGTGGCCCACCGCCGGTCGAGGTGAGGCATGCGACGTTGCCGTAGCCGGGAACGGTCCCGGCCCAAGAATCCCGGGGGACGGGCCACGTTGAACACAGCCGACTTTCTTCTCGAGCACGCGCCCGAGGATTCGATCGCGCTCGCCGAAGCGGGTCGCGAGTACACCTTCGAAGAGCTACGCGCCAGCGTGTCCGTGCTCATGGGACGTCTCTCCGTGCTCGGTCTGACTCCGGGTACGCCGGTCGGGATCATGGCGCCCAACGGGCTGTTCTGGACCTCGGCCTATCTCGCCGCGCTCCGGATGGGGCTGATCGTGGTGCCGCTGGCCGTCACGCTGCCGACCGAGGAGGTGGTGGCCCGGGCGCGCTGGGTCGGCGCCGACGCGCTGCTGGTGGGCCGCGCCCAGGCCGAGGCTCTGAGACTGAGCCTGCCCCGGAGCCTCCCGGTCGTGGTCGAGCGGAAGGAGCGACTGGTCCCGAAGCAGCGCTCGACGCCGGTCGAGCTGTCCGACGCGGTCGAGGTCGACCCGGACCAGGACGCGCTCTACATGTTCACCTCAGGCACCACCGGAGACCCGCGCGCGGTGCGGATCACCCACCGCAACATCCAGGCGAACACGACCTCGATCCTCGGCTACCTCGGCATCACGTCGGAGGACCGGATGCTGGTGGTGCTGCCGTTCACCTACGTCTTCGGGCTCTCGCTCCTGCACACCCATCTGCGCGCCGGTGCCGCGATGGTCATCCAGCCCACGTTCGTCTTCCCGCAGGCGGTGGTGGACCGGATGGCGTCCGCACGCTGCACCGGCTTCGCCGGTGTGCCGTCGACCTTCGGGATGCTGCTGCGCAACAGCACCTTCGGCAGCACGGCGCTGCCGTCGCTGCGGACGATCCAGCAGGCCGGTGGCCGGCTTGCCCCGGCTCTGGTGGAGCAGATGGCGTGCGCCCAGCCGCAGGCGCGGGTCTTCGTGATGTACGGCGCGACCGAGGCGACCGCCCGGCTCTCGTATCTTCCGCCGGAGGAGGTCGCTCGGCGGCCCGGGTCGATCGGCCGGGGCATTCCGGGCGTGGACCTGCGGGTCCTCGACCGCGACGGCGTGCACGTCGCCCCCGGTGAGGTCGGCGAGATCTGGGCCAGCGGCGCGAACATCTCGCCCGGCTATCTCGACGACCCCGAGGCGACGGCCCGCAAGATGCCCGGCGGGATGCTGCGTACGGGAGATCTGGCGAAGGTCGACGAGGACGGCTACATCTACGTGGTCGACCGGGTCGAGGACTTCATCAAGTCGTGGGGGCACCGGATCGCGAGCCAGGACGTCGAGTCCGCGGTGCTCTATCTGCCGGACGTGGTGGCGGCCGCCGCGGTCGGGCTCCCGGACGATGCCGCCGGTGAGCGGGTCGAGCTGGTGGTGGTGCGGCGCCGCGGGTCGGTGCTGCGCGGCGCCGACGTGATCGCGCACTGTCGCGAGCGGCTCTCGAAGCACATGGTGCCCGAGGTCGTCCGCTTCGTCGACGCGCTGCCGCTGAACGCGAACGGGAAGGTCATCAAGCGCGACGTACGTGCGATGTGTCTGCGGCTGGCCCAGGAGCCGGCCGAGGGACAGGACGACGACGTCGACGATGCGGATGATGCCGGTTTCGAAGGGGTCAAGGTGGGTTGAGGATGTCGGTGAGGAAGGTGTCCGGTTCGGTGAAGCTGCTGGCCGGGGTGTGGGCAGGAGTGCTGGTGGTCGCGGTCGCGCTGGCCGGGGCATGGTTGCTGAGGAGTCCAGGGATGAACGAGCAGGTCGCGATCGCAGAGCCCAGCGAGTCCGAGCTGCAGGTCGTGGGGCAGACCAAGGTGCTCTTCGGGCACAACTCCGTCGGGATGAACATCCTCGACGGGGTCTCGAAGGTGTACGCAGATGCCTCGATGCCCGCGCCGGCCATGGCCGATGTGTCCGGTCCGGAGATCTCCGGCGCCAGCATGACTGATGCGGAGGGCGCGACGATGCGGCATGCCTACATCGGGGTGAACGAGGACCCGCTCAGCAAGTTCGCCGCGTTCACGGAGCTGGTGGACAGCCCTGCCGGGAAGGACATCGACATCGCGCTGATGAAGCTCTGCTACGTCGACATCACCGCCTCCACCGATGTGCAGGCCGTCTTCGACGCCTATGTGTCGACGATGGACGAGGTCGAGGCGGCCCATCCCGACGTACGTTTCCTCTACACGACCGTGCCGCTCACCGCCGACCGCAACTGGAAGTCCAAGGTCAAGGCGGCCCTGGGTCGCGACGACGAGATGGGGCCGGCCGACAACATCGCCCGGGAGCGCTACAACGCGATGATCCGGGAGAAGTACGGCGCCACCGGCCGCCTCGTCGACATCGCCGCCGCAGAGGCCGACGGCACCGGGGAGCGCAGCCAGGACGGCAGCACCTACTACGTGCTCAACAAGAACCTGACCTTCGACCGCGGTCATCTCAACGAGGCCGGCTCGGAGGCCGTTGCCGCCGAGCTGCTCAAGATGGTGGCGACCCACAGTCCGGTCGCCTGAGGTGCTGACACAGGGCGATGAGCGTGCGATGAGCCTGCAGGGGGTCGGGATCGACATCGCCGACATCAGGCGATTCGCTCGACTCCTCGCGATGCGTGGTTCCGGGTTCGCGGTGCGCTGGTTCACCGACGCCGAGATCGCCCAGTGCATGGCCGCGACCACCCCCGCCACGGCCTTCGCGATGAGGTACGCCGCCAAGGAGGCCGTCTGGAAGGCGCTCGGTCCCGGCGAATGGTCCGGGCCGCTGCCGTGGCGCGGGATCACCGTGCTCGAGGATGCTCCCGGGTCTCTCGAGGTCACCCTCGAAGGCCCTGCTGCCGATCTCGCGGCTCTGGCCGGCGTCACCGCGGTCCGGGTGGCCACCGTTCCCGGACCTCGGATGGCCATCGCCACTGCCGTCACCGAAGGCGCTCCGATGCGAGGCGAGAATGCCTGACCTCCGACTCGACCACATCGGCATCCAGGTCCGCGACCTGCTCCGCACCGCCGAGGCCTTCGAGCGGCTCTTCGGCTACCGGCGCGTCACGGACCCGGTCGTCAACACCCGCCACGGGGTCAGCGGGGTCTTCCTCGAGAAGCCCGACTCGATCGCCATCAAGCTCATCACTCCCGTGACTCCCGGGCCGCATGCGTACGGTCTCCATCACCTGGCCTTCATGGCTCCTGATCTGGAGTCGACTCTCATCGAGCTCGGGGTCGCTGGGGCTCGTACGCTCAGTCCGCCTCAGCCTGGGGAGATGTTCGATGACGAGCTCATCGCGTTCGTGCGGGCTGCTGGGATCAATGTCGAGCTCATCACTACTGATCGGCGTCGGGCTCGGATCGAGTGATCTCTTCTCGGTCGTCTCTTGCGGACCGTTCTTTCGTGGTTGATCTGGGCCGCCGACCCGTTCTTTGAGGGTCTCTCGATCTGGACCGGCGTCAAGGACGCCCTTCGGGCGCCGGCTTCGCCGGCCGCTTCGCGGTCCTGGACTCCGGACCAGATCGAGAAAAGATTTGGCTGGCTATCGGGGCGGCGGCCCGGGTGTGGCGCAGCGGAATCTTGCCTGGGAAGGGTGAGGTTGCTGGGGCGTGAAGGTGGCCCTTCGGGCCACTTACCATCCACAGATGCTAGGTCGTTCGCTCACCGCGAAAACAGCGTTTGACCTGCGAAAATAAATGGCCAGAGAAGGCTCGGCGGCGTAGAATCAGACCCATCACAACACACCTCTGAAGGCGAGGATGGCGATGAGTCTCGGCCGCTCGATCGACCACTGGGGCGCCAACCCCGGTGATGCGATCGACGCTGCCTTGAAGGCCATCGAGACCGCCCTCCAAGACCTGCTGGCAACAGATCCCGCCTACTGGCGCACGGGGCAGAAGAAGGATCTGCTGGAACGCTTGGAGAAACTTCAGGCCCAGCAGGCTGCGTTGAAGCTGCGGGTGCTCGAGTCCGCCGGCGATATCGCTGAAGAGACCGGCGCCAAAGACGCCTCTGCGTGGATGCGCGCTGAGCTGCTGGTCGACAAGGCCGTGGCCCGCTCGCAGATCAAGCTCGCGAGGAGTGTCGCGACGTACGACTTCGTCGCCGCTGGTCTGGCCGAGGGTGTCGTGTCCCAGGACAAGGCCCGGGTGATCACCAAGGCACTGGACAAGATCGAGACCAATCCCGTCGCCAACACCGAGGACCTAGTTCTCGCCGAGAAGCTGCTGGTCGACTACGCCACCCGGCTGACGGCCAACGAGCTCCACATCGTGGGGAAGCGAATCCTGGCCGAGATCGACCCGGCCCGGTTCGAGGACGCCGAAGCCAAAGCCCTCCTCGCCGAAGAGGAACGTGCCCAGCAGAAGACCGTCCTGAGGGTGTGGGACAACCACGACGGGACCGTCGGCTTCGAGGGTGTACTGCCGACGTCGATGGGGATGAGGTTCAAGCGGCTGGTCGAGGCCTATGCCCAACCCCGCAAGCAGCAGCTCGTCGGCAAGGGTGCCCCGCTTCCGCCGTGGGAGCGGCTCATGGGGCAAGGCTTCGCCCGGCTGCTGGAGACCGTCGACCCGGCCTCGCTGCCTAGGCACGGTGGTGATGCGACCACCGTCAACGTGGTGATCAGCCTCGAGGAGCTCCGCAAAGACCTCGGCATCGCCACCCTCGGTTACGACGAGACCAACGGCACCACGATCAGTGCGGCCGAGGCGCGGCGGATGGCCTGCAACGCCACCATCATCCCGTGGGTCCTCGGCGGGGACAGCGAGGTCCTCGACGCCGGTCGTGGCAGTCGGTTCTTCCAGCCGATCCAGCGCAAAGCGCTCCGGTTGCAGCAGAAGTGCTGCCAAGCCGAAGGCTGCGACATGCCACCGGAATGGTGCGACGCCCACCACCTCGAACCCTGGGCTGCCGGCGGGAAGACCAACCTGAAGGACGGGGCGCTGCTGTGCCCGCACCATCACCGCCTAGCGCACAACCCGGCGTACGTTCATGAACGACTACCGGATGGCACGATCCGGTTCGCCCGCCGCCCCTAACCGGCTCGCCGAGACTGTCTCGACTCCTCGCTCGCCGGTTCCCTGCTGGTGGGGACATTTCCCCACGGCGGTGAAGGTTCCCCACGCTCCGGAGGATGGGGAAACTCCGCGCCCGTGGGGAACTCTCCGGATCAGTGGGCGACGACTCGCTTGTGAACGGTTCACAAGGTCACGCCCACTGCCATAGGCACCCACGAAGCACCGAGCCGTCCACGCACGGCCAGCCACGGCCAGCCACGGCCCCAAGCCTGTACCCAGCTGAATCCGCGGCGAAACATTGAAACAAAGCCACGGTCACCTCCGCGCGCCTTCCCGGTCCCAACGCAGTTTCAGTCCCCCGTAGAACCCTCCCGACGCCCACGTCGAATCTCGGTGTCGAGAGCGTCGAGGTGCTGGGTCCAGAAGCGGCGGAAGGGGGTGAGCCAGGCGTCGACCTCGGCCATGGGGCCGGTGTCCAGGGAGTAGATGCGGCGGGTGCCGTCGGGGCGTACGTTGGCGAAGCCGTGTTCGCGCAGGACCTTGAGCTGCATGGAGACGGCCGGCTGGCGGATGCCGAACTCGGCCGTGATGGTCTCGACGATCTCGCCGGAGGTGAGGTCGTCGTCGGCGAGGAGCTCGAGGATGCGGCGGCGTACGGGGTCGCCGAGGACGTCGAAGGCATGCAAGCGGCTACTCCGGCATCGCGGTGTAGGCGGCTACGCAGCGCTCGCCGGCGGCGCGGGCCTGGTCGGGGGAGGTGCCGAAGGCGATGTCCGCCTCGACCCAGGCGGCGGCGGAGCCCTTGGTGTGCTCGATCATCGCGGGCAGCGCGTCGGGGGACATCGGGTCCATCTTCTCGGCCTCGGGGGCGGAGAGGTGGAGCGCCAGGCCGAGCAGCATCTGCTCCCAGCCGATGCCGACGGCACTGGGGCCGAACTCCTTCCACTGCTCCGGCGGGACGGGGGCGGAGTGCTCGAGGCGGAGCAGCGTACGTCCACCGGAGGCGGTCAGGGTCGCGTCGACCCAGGACATCATGTCGCCGTAGGCCCAGGTGATCGAGAGCAGCTTCGGGCGATCGCAGGCGAGGATCTCGCCGCCGGCGTTGCCCTCGAGCTGGTAGCGGCCGCCGACCTCGAAGTCGCCGGTGACCGGCATCAGCCAGCGTGGGATGCGCTCCTTGGTGGTCAGCGCGTCCCAGACCTCGTCGGGTTCGGCGTCATAGCTGCGTTCGACGACGAGCACGCGCAGCTCCTCGCCGCCGCGGGTCGTGGTGGTCAGGGCGCGGTTCACGGCGCCGAGGTGGTCGGCAGGGATGAAGGGTGGTGTGTTCATGCCTGCCGACGGTATATCAAGAAGTCTTGATATTCAACGGAACCTCGTCGACGAGCACGGGAGCGGCGTGGAAGTAGGCGGTGGTACGCCGCTTCTGCTCGATGTCGCGATAGACGCGCTCGACCTGCTCGACGGTGAGCCCGGTGGCCTCGGCGACCTCGGCGGTCGGGACGTCGTGGTTGAGCCCGTAGAGGCACAGGTCCATCCGCTGGTAGGGCAGCGAGAAGTAGAACTCCTCCTGCGACTGCTCCAGGGAGTAGGTGTCCGTGGTCGAGGGGCGGGCCTGGATCTCCTCGGGTACGCCGAGGTGGGCGGCCATCGCGTAGACCTGCGACTTGTAGAGATGCGCGATCGGCTTCACGTCGGCGGCACCGTCGCCGAGCTTCACGAAGAAGCCCTGGTCGTACTCGAGCCGGTTCGGGGTGCCGGCGACGGCGTAGTTGAGCCGGTCGGCGTGGAAGTACTCCAGCGCCTTGCGGGCACGCTGCTTGAAGTTCGTCGCGGCGACGATCTCCAGGTAGGCCTCGGTGGTCAGGCGGTGCGTGCTCTGGGCGCCGGACGGGTCCTCGACGACGACCGAGAAGAGCCGGAACGCGTCTGAGTCGACCACGCTGGGCAGCACGATCTTCGACTTCCACCCCTGCCCGTACGCCGGCACGACCCGCCGGATCGCGTCGTCCCGCCGCTGGTAGGCGCCGAGGCCGACCAGGACCGGGGAGATGTCCTCGAGCACCGAGTCGATGCCCAGGGCATCGGTCAGCTTCGTGCTGAACCCGATCGTGTCGTCGGAGGACTCCTGCTCGGGCATGTGCAGCGCGAAGACCCGATCCGGGCCGAGCGCCTTGACCGCCAGCGCGGCGACCACGCTGGAGTCGATCCCGCCGGAGACACCGAGCACGATGCCCTTGCGCTTGTTCGTCACCAGATAGTGGCGGATCGCCTCGCCGATCCGGTTCGCCTCCGCCTCCTCGTCGAAGCGGAGCGTCTCCAGTCCGTACGCTGCGGCGGGGATCGTTCTTGGGCTGGTCGTGGTCATGCTGAGGTCCTTCCGGTGGGCTCGAGGCCGGTGGTCTCGAGAGTGGTGTCGAAGACGGTGAGCGGGGCCGGCGGTGCGGCCGATGAGGTCGGTGCGGTGAGCAGCTCGCTGTGCAGCAGCTGGGTGGACAGGACGGCGACCAGGCGCATGTTGTCGGTGTTGCCCAGGCCTCGTCCGCCTGTTCGCCGGGCCTTCTCCAGCAGTCGCTGGACGAGGTCCGGCCGGAAGACCCCGGCGGCCTCCAGGGCGGAGCCGGAGGTGACGTCGAAGACCCAGTCCGGGGTGCCGCCGGCGAAGAACGCGGCCGCATCAGGCGCCCGGTAGGGCTGCTTGGGGCGGCGCAGGATCTCCTCGGGCACCAGGTCGGCGAAGGCCCGCTTGAGCAGGTGCTTCTCGTCCATGCCGTGGATCTTGTGCTCGGCCGGGACCCGGCCGGCGAGCTCGGCGACGTGCGGGTCGAGGAACGGGAACCGGCCCTCGACGGAGTTGCCCATCAGCATCCGGTCGCCCTGGGAGGCCAGGATGTAGCCGGGCAGCAGGGTCGTCATCTCCAGCCACTGGGCGCGCGCGACCGGGTCCCACGTGGCGGCCGAGGCGGGCATCGCGTCGACGACGCTGTCGGCCGCGCCGCCGGGCGACCGGATCTCCGGCCGCAGCATCGAGCCGAGCACCGCGGTGGAGTCCCACCGCGGCCGGTGTGACATCGCCAGGTCGTCGGGCGAGAGGTTGCGAGAGAAGAAGCTGCGCGCGAACGCCGGCGCCTGGTTGGGAGAGCGGTGCATCCACGGGTAGAGCTGCTCTACGGCCGCCTCGGCGGCCGCCGGGTCCCGCAGCCACAGGTCCCGGATCTTGGCCTCGCGGAAGATGTCGTAGCCACCGAGCACCTCGTCGGCGCCCTCGCCGGTGACGACCACCTTGAAGCCGGCCTCCCGCACGAGCCGGGAGAGCAGGAACATCGGCGCCGGGGCGGTCCGCAGGAGCGGCGACTCGGCGTGGCGTACGACCTGGGGGAAGACGTCGGCGATGTCGCGCTCGCTGACCACGACGTCGTGGTGGACGGTGCCGAGCCGCTCGGCCATCAGCGCCTGGAACCCACCCTCGTCGAACTCGGCCTCGGCGAACCGAAGCGAGAACGTGTGCAGCGGTGCCGACGTGAATCCGGCGATCGCCCCGGCCGTGACCGCGGAGTCGATCCCGCCCGAGAGGTACGCGGCCACCGGCACGTCGCTGCGCTCGAACCGCAGCCGGGTGGCGGCCATCAGCGTCGTACGCAGCGCCTCGGCGTTGGCCTCCAGGTCGGTGAGCTCCTCGGCTCCCGCCGGTGGGAACGAGGGCGCCCAGTAGCGGCGCTCGACCTCGACGCCGTCCCTGAAGGTCAGGTACGAGCCCGGCGGCACCTGCGCGATGTCCCGGAAGACGGTGCGCGGGGCGACCGCCGACCACAGCGTCAGCACCTGATCCAGCCCGGCCGGGTCCAGCTCGCGCGGGACGTCGGGGGAGGCGTACAGGGCCTTGACCTCGGAGGCGAAGAGCAGCTGCCCGGCGGCGCGCGTGTAGAAGAGCGGTCGGACGCCGAAGCGGTCCCGGGAGAGGACGAGCGTTCCCGTCCGGCGGTCCCAGATCGCCAGCGCCCACTGGCCGTTGAACCGCTCGAAGCAGCCCGGCCCCCACTCCTCCCAGGCGTGCACGATGACCTCGGTGTCCGAGCGGGTGTCGAAGACGTGGCCGCGGGAGCGGAGCTGGGCGGCGAGCTCGACGTGGTTGAAGATCTCGCCGTTGAAGGTGACCCAGACCTGCTCGCTCTCGCCCGAGGAACGGCACGAGCGGCCGGTCATCGGCTGGGTGCCGCCCACCGTGTCCACGATCGCCAGCCGGGTGTGGCCGAGCGCGACCCGCTCGTCGCGGTAGTAGCCGCTGCCGTCGGGGCCACGGTGGGCAAGAGCGCCCAGCATGTCCCGCACGAGGGCAGGGTCAGGCGCCTCGGTGCTGCTCAGCACCCCACAGATCCCGCACATGGCGCTCCTCGATCGATCCCGGACGGTGCCCGAAGGTTTGCTCGTACAGGCATGCCTGGGCATCGGGATCGCCCCGTTTATCACCCAATGTCGGCATCTCCGGGCCCGATTTCTGCTCTCGACCCGCTTCGGCTGACAGAACGGAGGGGCATTCGTAGACCGTTCACAAACAGGGAGATGTGATGGCGGACGTACAGCGCACGATCGAAGGCTTCATCCTGGACAGCCTGCTGCTGGGTGATGAGACCCGGTTGCCCGGGCCGTCGGAGTCGCTGGTCGAGTCGGGCGTGATCGATTCGACCGGGATCCTGGAGCTCATCGAGTTCCTCGAGGCGGAGTTCGAGATCTCCGTGGACGAGGCCGAGACCGTGCCCGAGAACCTCGACGGCGTCGCCAACCTGGTGTCGTACGTCGGCCGGAAGACAGCGGCCCAGGAACGAGAGAGCCTTGCTAGTTGACGGTGCCCCGGTGACAGGCGACTTCGACGTCGACCTGGCCAAGATGTACGCGATCGTCCTCGACGGTCCGCGTACGTCTCGGCTGTCCAGGCTGCGGTTCTGGCTCTTCGACTACGAGCTGCACTGCGTAGCCTGCTACCGCTTCGGACGCTGGGCGACCCGGCTGCGCACCCGCAACCGCCTGCTCGGCGTGCTCGCGCTGGGGGTCTACTGGTTCTGGAACCGGCGCAACATCCGAGTCCACCACGCCGACATCTTCCGGCGCGCCGACATCGGGCCCGGGCTGCTGCTCATGCACCGCTCGGGGATCATCGTCGGCCCGGCCGTGGTCGGCAGCAACTGCGTCCTCCACCAGAACGTCACCATCGGCCAGCGCATCGCCGACGGCGACCAGGGCCTGCCCACGATCGGCGACGACGTCTGGATCGGTCCCGGCGCGGTGATCACGGGTGCGATCACGGTCGGCGACGGCTGCACGATCTCCGCCGGGACGGTGCTGTCCAAGGACGTCCCGCCCCACAGCCTCGTCTGCGGCAACCCCGGCCGGGTCATCGCCAAGGACTACGACAACAGCAACATGATCAACTTCGTCGTCCCCAGCGGGGAGCGACCATCATGATCGCGAGCGTCGTGGTGCCGGCGCACAACGAGACCAGGGGGCTGTCGGAGAATCTGACGGCCCTGCTCGACGGCATCCCCGAGGGGGCCGTCGAGGTGGTGGTCGTGTGCAACGGCTGCACCGACGACACCGCCTCGGTGGCGCGGAGGGTCCCGGGCGTGCGCGTCCTGGAGATCGCCGAGGCCTCGAAGGCGCGCGCGGTCGAGGTCGGCAACGCCGCAGCGGTCACCTACCCGAGACTTCATCTCGATGCCGACGTACGCCTCGCCGGCGCCGACCTGCTCCGGCTGGTCGACGCGCTCGACGAGGCCGGGGTGCTGGCCGTCGCGCCCGGGCGCAGCATCCCGACCGAGCACTCCTCCTGGCCGGTCCGTGCCTACTACCGGGTGTGGCAGGCTCTCCCGGCTGTACGCAGCGGCCTGTTCGGCCGCGGGGCCTTCTGCCTCACCGCCGAGGGCCAGGCCCGGGTCGCCGGCGCCGGGGTGAGCCTGATGAACGACGACCTGGTCGCCTCGGAGCTGTTCACACCCGCCGAGCGCCGCGTCGTCACCGACGCGACCGTGGTCGTGCGGCCGCCGCGTACGGTGAAAGACCTGGTCAAACGGAGGATCCGCGTCGCGACCGGGAACGCTCAAGCCGATGCCCATGGTGCTCGGCACGGATCCACCTCGATCTCGGACCTCCTCAAGCTCGGGCTGCGTCAGCCGGCGATCGGACTTCGGGTTCCGGTCTTCATGACAGTCACCCTCGTCGCCCGGATGCTCTCCCGCAGAGCTGTCCGGACCGGCGACTACACCACCTGGTTGCGCGACGAGAGCTCGCGAGCCTGATCCGAGAAGGAGCACGACTGTGAAGCTGCGAACGGGACTGGCCGCGTTGCTCGGAGTTGTTCTTGTCACCCCTGTCATATCGCTCGTCACTGCGTCCAGCGCCAGTGCCGACCCGTGCGGGCCGGAGGGCAATGCGATCGCATGTGAGAACAGCAAACCAGGAAGTCCCGCGAGTGAATGGGGTATCACCGGCGCCGGTGACAGCTCGATCCAGGGGTTCGCGACCGACATCAGTGTCGACGTCGGCAACCGGATCGACTTCAAGGTCGACACCGACGCCTCGGCGTACACGGTCACGATCTACCGGATGGGCTACTACGGCGGTGACGGTGCCCGCCGGATCACCTCGGTGACCCCGTCGGCGAATCTGCCGCAGAACCAGCCGAACTGCTACCGGGACACCGCCACCGAGATCACCGACTGCGGCAACTGGGCGGTCTCGGCCTCCTGGAACGTGCCGGCGACCGCGGTCTCGGGCGTCTACGTCGCCAAGCTGGACCGCGCCGACACCAACGAGTCGAGCCACATCACCTTCATCGTCCGTGACGACGACAGCACTTCCGACGTCGTCTTCCAGACCTCGGACACCACCTGGCAGGCCTACAACAACTACGGCGGGTCCAGCTTCTACACCGGCGGTGGGAACGGCCGGGCCTACAAGCTCAGCTACAACCGACCGTTCTCGACCCGCTCCGGCGGGACGTCCCACGACTTCTTCTTCGCCAACGAGTACCCGCTGGTGCGGTTCCTCGAGCGCAACGGCTACGACGTCAGCTACATCTCCGGGATCGACACCGACCGTCGTGGCGGGCTGCTCACCAACCACGAGACCTTCCTCAGCGTCGGGCACGACGAGTACTGGAGCGGGCAGCAGCGGGCCAATGTCGAGGCCGCCCGCGACGCGGGCGTGAACCTGCAGTTCCTCAGCGGTAACGAGGTCTACTGGCGGACCCGCTACGAGGCCTCGAAGGACGGCACCAACACGCCCTACCGGACCCTGGTCACCTATAAGGAGTCCTGGGCGCAGGCCAAGCTCGACCCCGCCCCGGAGTCGACCGGCACCTGGCGCGACCCGCGCTACACCCCCAAGAGCCTGGGCGGCGGGAAGCCGGAGAACTCCCTGACCGGCACCATCTTCATGTCCAACCTGACCGACCTGCCGGTGACGGTCAAGAAGTCCCAGGGTGGGCTGCGACTGTGGCGCAACACCGGCCTGTCCGGGATGACCGCCGACCAGACCGAGCTGGCGCCACACACGGTCGGCTACGAGTCCGACGAGGACCAGGACAACGGGTTCCGACCACCCGGCCTGATCCGGATGTCGGAGACCACCGGGTTCATCGACAACCAGTACATGACCGACTTCGGCCGGACCACGGGCGACGGCACCACGACCCATGCCCTCACGCTCTACCGGGCCGCCAGCGGCGCGCTCGTCTTCGGCGCGGGATCGGTGCAGTGGACCTGGGGCCTCGACTCCGAGCACGACAACCCGTACCACGACGAGACCGCCGACCGCCGGATGCAGCAGGCGCAGGTGAACCTGCTGGCCGACATGGACGCCCAGCCGACGACGCTGATGAGCGGTCTGGTCGCGGCGACCAAGACCACCGACACGACCGGTCCGTCGGTCGCCATCACGTCGCCGGCTGCCGGCTCGACACAGCCCAACGGCACCAAGGTGACGCTCACCGGCACCGCGACCGACACGGGCGGTGGCGTGGTCGCAGGAGTCGAGTACTCCCTCGATGACGGCACCTCGTGGCACCCGGCCACGGGGACGACCGCCTGGTCGGTGACGTACGTCCAGCCCGGGGTCGGCAGCACCCCGATACGGGTCCGCGCCGTCGACGACAGCGCCAACATCGGCACCGCCGTCAACCGCAGCTTCAACGTGACCTGCCCGTGCAGCATCCTCGGTCAGCGGGAGGTGCCGACGACGTGGAACGCCGTCACCAGCCCGGCGACACCGTCGGCCAACGACGGCGGCGCCGCCGAGCTCGGCCTGCGCTTCACCCCGCAGGCAGACGGGTACGTCGCGGGCGTTCGCTTCTTCAAGGGCGCCGGCAACACCGGCACCCACGTGGGCTCCCTGTGGAGCAGCAGCGGCGAGCGGCTGGCCCAGGTCACCTTCACCAACGAATCGAGCGGCGGCTGGCAGTCGGCGACGTTCAGCCAGCCGGTCGCGGTCGCCGCGGGGGCGAGATACACCGTCTCCTACACGGCTCCGGCCGGGCACTACGCGGTGGCGCCATGGGCGTTCGCGGCGCAGGGGTTCGAGGCGTACCCGTTCGAGGTCGAGGGCGGCTACGGGGCCGCTCCGGCGGGGGTCTACGCGGGTGCCGGGCAGTTCCCGGCGAACTCGTACCAGAACCCCAACTACTTCGTGGACGTGCTGTTCACGACCACGGACAACTCGCCGCTGACCGCCACCAACCAGTGGCCGCTGGCCGACTCCTCCTCGGTCCCGCGCAACACGACGGTGAGCGCCAGGTTCACCAAGCCGGTGGTCGCCTCGACGGTCGGGCTGCGCCTGACCGACTCCCTCGGCAACGTGGTGGCCGGGTCGACGGCCTATGACTCGACGACCAGGACGGTGACCTTCACTCCGTCGGCCAACCTCGCCGGGTTCGTCACCTACACCGCCACGCTCTCGGGGCAGGACAGCGGTGGGACGGCGATCTCGACCGGGAAGACGTGGTCGTTCCGTACGGCCAAGCCGCCGGCTACGGCAGGGGTCTGCCCGTGCTCGATCTATGACGAGGACGCCACGCCTACGGTCCTCCAGGATCCGGAGAACGCGCAGCTGACGCTGGGCGTCAGGTTCCGCGCCGACGTCGCCGGCACCGTCACCGGGGTCAAGTTCTACAAGGGCGTCAACAACGCCGCCCCGCACACGGGCACCCTGTGGTCGGCCAACGGCGCGGTGCTCGCCCAGGGCACCTTCACCGGCGAGACGACCAGTGGCTGGCAGACGCTGACCTTCACCGAGCCGGTGCAGATCCAGGCGAACACCGACTACGTCGCCTCCTACCGCACCAACGGCTACTACTCGGCCACCCCGAACGCCTTCGCCTCGGCCGACCTGTCGAAGCCGCCGTTGCGGGTGAGCTCGACGGCAGGGGCGTACGCCTATGGCACCGGCTTCCCGGCGGCGACCTCGCCCTCGAGCTACATGGTCGACGTCGTCTTCGAGAAGGGCGCGCCGTCGCTGACGATGACCTCGCGCAGCCCGGTTCCCGGGGCCGTCGAGGTGCCGCGCTCGACCAACGTGGTGGCGTCGTTCTCCTCGGCGATCAGTTCCGGCTACTCGATGTCGGCGACCTCGGGCGGCCAGCCCATCCAGGGGACGACGACGCTCGGCAACTCCGGGACGACGCTCACCTTCGACCCGACCTCTCTGCTGCCCGCATCCGCGGACGTGACGGTCACGATCAGTGGGGTCACCTCGACCGAGGGGGCGAGTCTGCCCACGCAGACCTGGACGTTCCGGACCAGATCCGCGGAGACACCGTCGAGTCAGACGCTCTTCGGTGACGTGGTGCCTGCGGTCGAGGCCCAGGACGACAGCTCTCCGGTCGAGGTCGGGACGGTGTTCAGTCCCACCCGAGACGGGCGGGTGACGGCGATCCGGTTCTACAAGGGAGCCGGCAACGGCGGCACCCACGTCGGGTCGCTGTGGAGCTCGACGGGCCAGCGGCTCGCCCAGGTGACCTTCACCGGCGAGACCGCCTCCGGCTGGCAGCAGGCCACGCTGTCCAGTCCGGTCGAGGTGCAGGCAGGGGTGTCGTACATCGTCTCCTACCTGGCTCCGCAGGGGCACTATGCGACCACGTCGCAGTTCTTCGCGACGCCGTACTCCTCGGGTGACCTGACCGCTCCGGCGGGCAACAACGGTCGCTATCTCTACGGGGCCGCGGGCGGGTTCCCGCAGTACACGTTCGGGTCGACGAACTACTTCGCCGACGTCGTCTTCGAGCGGGCGGGCCCGACCATCTCGGTCACCGAGCGGGTTCCGGACGCGGGCACGACCGAGGTGGCGACCTCGGTGAACCCGTCGATCACCTTCTCGACAGCGATCGCGACCGGCTGGAACATGTCGGTAACTGCCAACGGGTCCTCGGTGGCGGGTTCGGCCGCGCTGAGCAGCGACGGACGTACGCTGCGCTTCACCCCGTCGGCGGCGCTGCCGTCCGGGGCGACCGTGTCGGTGACGGTCTCGGGGGTGGTCTCGACCGACGGGGCGAACCTGCCCACGCAGACGTGGTCGTTCACGACTGTCCCGGCCGTCGTGACCGAGGTGTCGCTGTTCACCGGGGTGACTCCGCAGAACGCGTCGACGCTCGACATCATGCCGATCGAGGTCGGCACCGCGTTCTCGACGTCGGTGGCCGGCACGGTGACGGCGATCCGGTTCTACAAGGGCTCCGGCAACAGCGGCACCCACACCGGCTCGCTGTGGAACTCGGCGGGCACCCGGATCGCCCAGGTGACCTTCACCAACGAGACCGCGACCGGCTGGCAGACGGCCACGTTGCCGACACCGGTCGCGCTCACGCCGGGGGCGACGTACGTCGTGTCCTACTACGCCCCGAACGGGCGCTACTCCTCGACGCCCGCCGCCCTGACCCAGTCTCGGACGGTCGGCCCGCTGACCGCTCCGGGCGGAGCCAACGGCAGGTATCGGTACGGGTCCGGAGGGGGGCTCCCGAACCGATCCTGGAACTCCACGAACTACTTCGTGGACGTGAGGTTCCGCCCGGCGTCGCCGTAGGCCGGCTGAACGGTCCCTAATTGAAGGGATAGGTGGGGCGAGGCTCTTCGGAGCCTCGCCCGCGCCGATTTCATGGTCGTCATGACTGATGGGGATCCGCTCGGCGTGGCAGTGGTCGGGGCCGGTTACTGGGGGCCCAACCTGGTCCGCAACTTCCGGAACGCACGGGACTGGTCGCTGGTCGCGGTGGTCGACCTGGACCTCACGCGGGCACGGGAGGTGATCGGCGGCGGCACGGACGTGCTGGCCACGACCGACCTCGACGAGGTGCTCGCGCGCGAGGACGTGGACGCGGTCGCGATCGCGACGCCGGCGGGCACGCATCGGCAGCTCGTCGAGCGGGCGCTGCGGGCCGGGAAGCACGTGCTCGTCGAGAAGCCGCTGGCCGACGACGTGGAATCCGGGCGGAGCATGGTCGAGGCCGCCCGCGCCAACGATCTCGTGCTGATGGCCGACCACACCTACTGCTACACGCCGGTCGTGCAGAAGATCCGCGAGCTGATCGAGGACGGGTCGCTCGGCGAGATCCTGTTCGTCGACTCGGTACGGATCAACCTCGGGCTGGTGCAGCCCGACGTCGACGTCTTCTGGGACCTGGCCCCGCACGACCTCTCCATCCTCGACTTCATCCTGCCCGGAGGGTTGCGCCCCACCGGGGTCGCCGCGCACGGCGCCGACCCGCTCAGGGCGGGCAAGTCCTGCGTCGGCTATCTGACCCTGCCGCTGGAGGGCGGGGCGATGGCCCACGTCCACGTCAACTGGCTCAGCCCGACCAAGATCAGGCAGATGGTGATCGGCGGGAGCCGGCGTACGTTGGTCTGGGACGACCTCAACCCGCAACAGCGGCTCAGCGTCTTCGACCGCGGCGTCGACCTGGTCCAGCAGAGCGTGGACATCGCCGACCGCGCCGCCGCGACCATCTCCTACCGGCTGGGCGACACCTGGGCGCCCGCGCTGCCCGAGTACGAGGCGCTCGCCCGGATGGTCGGCGAGTTCGCCGAGGCGATCCGGCAAGGCCGTACGCCGCGCACCGACGGGGCCGCCGGGCTCCGTGTCCTCTCCGTCCTGGAGGCGGCCCAGACCAGCCTCCGAGCCCGTGGCGCCCTCGTCGAGGTGGCCGCCGAGACCCCGACCCTGGAGCTGATCCGATGACCTCTCCCGACCTCACGAAACTGAACGGTGCGAACGTTCTGGTCACCGGAGGTGCGGGCACGATCGCCTCCACCATCGTGGACCAGCTCCTCGACGCGGGGGTCGCGCACGTGGACGTGCTCGACAGCCTGATCCGGGGCCGCAAGGCCAACCTCGACGACGCCCTCGCCACCGGTCGCGTACGGCTGGTGGAGGGCGACATCCGTGACCGGGACCTGGTCGGCGACCTCACCGCCGGCAAGGACCTCGTCTTCCACCAGGCCGCCATCCGGATCACGCTGTGTGCCGAGGAGCCCCGGCTGGCCAACGAGGTCCTCGTCGACGGCACCTTCAACGTGGTCGAGGCCGCCGTGCAGGCACGGGTGGACAAGCTGATCTACGCGTCCTCGGCCTCGGTCTTCGGGCTCGCCGAGGAGTTCCCGACGCCGGAGGGGCACCACCACAACAACAACGACACCCTCTACGGGGCCGCGAAGTCCTACAACGAGGGGCTGGTGCGTTCCTTCCGGGCGATGCACGGGCTCGACTACGTCGGGCTGCGCTACTTCAACGTCTACGGGCCCCGGATGGACGTCCACGGCGCCTACACCGAGGTGCTGGTGCGGTGGATGGAGCGGATCGCCGACGGCAAGCCGCCGCTGATCTTCGGCGACGGGCGCCAGACGATGGACTTCGTCTGCGTCCCCGACATCGCCCGCGCCAACATCCTGGCGGCCGCCTCGGACGTGACCGAGGGCGTCTACAACATCGCCTCCGGCACCGAGACCTCGCTGCTGGAGCTGGCCGAGGCGCTGCTGCGGGCGATGGACTCGCCGCTCGGCGTCGAGCACGGTCCGGAACGAGCGGTCAACGGGGTCACCCGACGGCTCGCCTCCATCTCCGCGGCCCGCGATGACCTGGGCTGGGCCCCGACGATCGGGCTCGAGGAGGGGCTGCGCCAGCTCGTCGAGTGGTGGGCGCCGCTGCGCTCCGAGATCGCCGCGGGGCGTGCCCTGAGCGGGGGTATGTCGTGAGCCGCGTCAACGTCATGCAGCCCTGGCTGGGCGAGGAGGAGGTCGAGGCGGTCGCCGAGGTGCTCCGCTCCGGCTGGGTCGCCCAGGGGCCGCGCGTGGCCGAGTTCGAGCGCCGCTTCGCCTCCTCGCAGCAGGCCGCTCACGCGGTCGCCACCTCGAGCTGCACGACGGCGCTCCACCTGGCGCTGGTCGTGGCAGGGGTGAGTCCCGGTGACGACGTCGTCGTCCCGTCCTTCTCGTTCATCGCGACCGCCAACGCGGCGGTCTACGTCGGTGCCCGGCCGGTCTTCGCGGACGTCTCGCCGGTCACCGGGAACCTCACCGCGGCGACCGTCCGAGAGGCGCTCACGCCGCGGACGACCGCGGTGATCGTGGTCGACCAGGGCGGGGTGCCGGTCGACCTGGACGCGATCCGGGAGGTCTGCGACCCGCTCGACATCATGGTCATCGAGGACGCCGCCTGCGGTGCCGGGTCGACCTACCGAGGTCGTCCCGTGGGCGCAGGAGCGGAGATCGCTGCCTGGTCCTTCCACCCGCGCAAGATCCTCACCACCGGCGAGGGCGGGATGCTGACCACCTCGCGCGGCGACCTGGCCGAGCGGGCGCGCAGGCTGCGCGAGCACGCGATGAGCGTCTCCGCCGCCGACCGGCACGCCAGCCTGGTCTCGCCGCCGGAGTCCTACGACGAGGTCGGCTTCAACTTCCGGATGACCGACCTGCAGGCCGCGGTCGGCCTGGTGCAGCTCGACCGACTGCCCGAGGTCGTCGCTCGGCGCCGCGAGCTGGCCGCCGTCTACGCGAAGTCGGTCGCCGAGATCGGCGGGCTGCGGGCCGTGGCCGACCCGACGTGGGGCACCTCCAACTTCCAGTCGTTCTGGATCGAGGTGGGGTACCCCTACGGGCTGGACCGGGAGGGGCTGCTGAGCGCCCTGGCCGAGGCCGGCATCTCGGCGCGACGCGGGATCATGGCGTCGCACCGGCAGCCTGCGTACGCCTCGCCGTCACTCAGCCTCCCGGCCACCGAGCACCTCACCGACAACACGCTCATCCTGCCGCTCTTCCACCAGATCTCGGACTCGGAGCAGGCGCGGGTCATCGACGTACTCCGGCAGGGGGGAGGACGTCGATGACCACGCTGGTTCTCGTCGCGGCCAGCGGGCTCGCCGGGGAGGTCGCGGCGGCGGCGGAGTACGACGAGATCGTCGCCGTCGACGACGACCGCGAGTGCTGGGGCCAGGTGATCGGCTCGGTCGACGGGACCGGCGGGGTCAAGGTCATCGGGCCGGTCGAGGTCGTCACCGACTGCGGTGACGACCTGGTCATCTGCGCCGGGGCCGGGTCGACGCGCCGACGTCTCCACAACCGGCTGATCGGCTACGGGGTGGCGCCGGAGCGCTACGCGACCATCGTCCACCCCGCCGCCTCAGTCCCTCCGGGCTGCGAGCTCGGTGCCGGGACCGTGCTGCTCGCCGGAGTCGTGCTGACCGCCGGCGTACGCGTCGGGCGCCATGTCGTCGCGATGCCCAACGCGGTCCTCACCCACGACGACATCGTCGGCGACTACGCGACCATCTGCGCCGGGGTGACCCTCGGCGGCGAGGTCGTGATCGGTGAGGCCGCCTACCTCGGGATGAGCTCCTCGGTGCGTCAGCGCACGACCGTCGGAGCAGATTCCGTCCTCGGCATGGGAGCGGTCCTGCTCAGCGACCTGCCCGCCGGGGAGACCTGGGCCGGAGTGCCCGCCCGCCGTCTCAATTCACGTCAGGAGCTGATCTGGTGAAGGTGCCGTTCGTCGACCTCGGGTCGCAGCAGTCGGAGATAGAGGACGAGGTACGCCTCGGGCTGGACCGCGTCTTCGAGCGCACCGCCTTCGTGGGCGGGCCGGAGGTGACCTCGTTCGAGAACGCGTATGCGGCCTATGTTGGTGCCGACCACTGCGTCGGCGTCGGCAACGGGACCGACGCGCTCGAGCTGGCGATGCGGGCGGTCGGGGTGCGGCCCGGTGGCGAGGTGATCGTGCCCGCCAACACCTTCATCGCGACCGCCGAGGCGGCCAGCCGGATCGGGGCCGTACCGGTGCCTGTGGACGTCGACGAGGAGCACCTGCTCATCGACCCGGCCGCGGTCGAGCGTTCCCTTACGCCGCGGACGCAGGCGATCGTGCCGGTGCATCTGTTCGGGCAGACCGCGTTCGTGGAGCAGCTGCTCCCGCTCGCGTCCGCGGCGGGGATCCCGGTGATCGAGGACGCGGCTCAGTCTCAGGGCGCCCGCCGACTCGGTCGCGCGAGCGGCTCGCTCGCGACTGTCGCGGCGACCAGCTTCTACCCCGGCAAGAACCTCGGCGCGGCCGGCGACGCCGGCGCGGTGACGACCTCCGACCCGGAGATCGCGCGGATGGTCCGGCTGCTCGCCGCTCACGGCTCGGAGACGAAGTACGTCCACGAGGTCGTCGGGATGAACTCCCGTCTCGACACGGTCCAGGCCGTCGTTCTGTCTGCGAAGCTGGCGCGGCTGGAGAAGTGGAACGAGCTGCGTCGGCAGGCCGCCGACCGCTACCACGCTCTTCTCGACGGGGTGCCCCGTCTTCGGCTGCCTTCGTCCGCGCCGGGAAACGTCGACGTCTGGCACCTCTTTGTCGTCCGGGTCGCCGACCGTGACCGGGTGCTCGCGGCGCTGCTGGAGGCCGGGATCGGGACCGGGATCCACTATCCGTTCCCGGTGCATCTGACCGCTGCGTACGCCTCGCTGGGGTTCGGCGAGGGCTCCTTCCCGGTCGCGGAGCGGGCGGCGGGCGAGATCCTGTCGCTGCCGATGTTCCCGCACCTGAGCCCGGAGCAGCAGGAGTACGTCGCCGAGGTGCTCACTGCGGCGGTGAGGCATGGGTGAGGTGCGTACACCGGTCTCGATCGTCTGCGTCTACAACGACCCGGCGGTGCTGGAGTCGTGCCTGGCGGCCTCCGTCAAGGCCGGCCAGGGTGCATCGCGGCAGACCGAGGTGATCCCCGTCGACAACGTCTCGGGTGCGTTCGCCAGCGCCGGTGCGGCGCTGAACCACGGCGCCCGGATGGCACGCAACGAGGTCGTCGTCTTCGTCCACCAGGACGTCTACCTGCACTCGCTGCCGGCGCTCGAGGCCGCCGCCGCGACCCTCCTCGCCGACCCGGCGATCGGCGTTCTGGGCGCGGTCGGGGTCGACCATCGCGGGGAGGTCGTCGGGGCGATGCGTGACCGGGTCGTCCCGCTCGGCCGCTCCACCTCGGTCCCGGTCGACGTCGACTCGCTCGACGAGGTGCTCTTCATGGTGACCCGTTCGCAGGTGCTGCGCGAGCCGCTCTCCGAGTCGCCCGACCTGGCCTGGCACGCGTACGCCGTGGAGTACTGCCTCCGCATGCGCGCCTCCGGCCGCCGCGCCGCCGCCGTCGACATCCCGCTGACCCACAACAGCATGACCACCAACCTCGCCCGCCTCGACGTCGCGCATCGCAGCGTCGGCCACACCTATGCCGGTCTGGTTCCCGTCCGCACCACGTGCGGCATCGTGGCCGGTGAGCACGGCGCTGCGACCACGTCCTGGCCCGTCCGGCGCGCCCGGGGCGCGCGGACGTTCTGGGGCGAGTCCGTCCGCGCCCGCCGGGTGAGGCGCTCGCTGCGCGGAGTCCCGCAGGA
Organism: Nocardioides sp. YIM B13467; assembly: GCF_042788075.1. Classification (NCBI taxonomy): domain Bacteria; kingdom Bacillati; phylum Actinomycetota; class Actinomycetes; order Propionibacteriales; family Nocardioidaceae; genus Nocardioides; species Nocardioides sp. YIM B13467. The sequence continues at coordinate 1,334,155 of NZ_JBHZPJ010000046.1, read as the reverse complement.
TCGGGGCCATGCTCGCCAGGTGGTGCTCGCCGACATCCGGCTGCTCGTCGACGACGTCGCCCGGCTCGCCGGCAGCTCCTCGATCCGCGTCATCGACCCCTCCCGCGACGGCACCGTCGGCGAGGCCGAGGGCCTCGAGCGCAACGGCCTCGCCTTCTCCGCCGCCACCCTCCGCTGGCCCGGCGTCGTCGCCGCCGTCGCCGCCACCACCCCCGACCAGCTCCTCCTCGTCGCCGGTCTGCGGCCCGAGGAGACCGCCCCCCTCGCCGCCACCACCACCGGCCCCTACGTCGTCGGCCTCGCCCGCGACACCGGCCTCTGGCTCCTCCTCGGCGCCGACCCGGCTCCTCTCGCGCCGCTGTGGAGCCGTCCGCGCAACCGGCCGTTCTTCGTGGGGTGAGGGGGTGCAGGGATACCCGGTTAACCGGGTATCCCTGTACTTCTCAGGCAATGCAATGCCAGAGAAGTACAGGGAATGCCAGAGAAGTCAGCCCACCTCAGTCGTGCGCAGGGCAACGCGCGGAAACATGGGCGACTGAAAATGTCGGTGGCCGTCGGCAGGATGCAGAGCATGACACTCTCATTCGACGATTCTCGGCTCACTCCGATCGCCCTTCGCAAGGAGCTGCTCGGCAACGGGCATAGCGACAGCTCTCTGGCACAGGCCCTACGTACGGGAGCACTCGCGAGGCCTAGGCGCGGCGCCTACGTGGATGGGAGTCTCTGGGAGGGGCTTTCGGAGGAGGATCGGTACGCAGTCCGCTGCCGTGCGGCGTACCGGCAGTCGAAGACCGATGTGGTCCTATCGCACGTCTCGGCCGTTCCCTTCCGTGATGGGCCGCTGTGGGGTCTGGATCTCGCGGAGGTGCACCTGAGTCGTTCGGACCATCGCACCGGCCGGCGCGAGGCGGGCGTACGTCAACACAGCGGGAAGCTTCTCGAAGCGGATGTCGTGACGGAGAACGGTCTTCTACTGACCTCGCCGGAGCGAACGGCCGTGGAGGTGACGACCGTGGCTCCCATGGTCGCGGCTCTTGGCGTCGTCAACGATCTCCTGCATCGGAAGATCACGACCCTCGAGCGTGTGAAGGCACGCTATGAGCTCTCGATGGAGCATTGGCCGAACTCGCTGTCGACCCAGGTCGTGCTGCGACTTGCTGACCCACGCATCGAGTCGCTCGCTGAGTCGTTGTTCGTCGGCGTCGCGTGGCTGCAGAGCCTGCCGATGCCGATCCCGCAGTACGAGGTGACGGACTCCGAGGGGAAGACTCGGCGACTCGACTTCGCGCTTCCAGAGTTCGGGGTTTGGTTCGAGATCGACGGCAAGGTCAAGTACGAGCGGCCTTATCGGATCGGGGAGACAGCGACTGACGTGGTTCTTCGGGAGAAGCGCCGCCAAGAGCGGATTGCCGAGGCGACCGGGTGGCGGTGCATGCGCATCTCGTGGGCCGATCTCCAGGATCCGGTACGCCTGGCCGCTCGGATCCGTGCCTTCCTCGAGTCCGCCGTGACCACCCAGGTGTGGAGGAGTGCCTGAGGTCTCCGCCGGCCGCACTGAGTGGCGGGGGAAAGCCTCCGCAGTCACACGCGTCACAGCGCTCAGGCAATTCCTGCACTTCTCCGGTGTTGCATTGCCAGAGAAGTGCAGGAATACCCGGTTAACCGGGTATTCCTGCCGGCCGGCGGCGCAGCCGCGCCCGAACCGCAGCAGCGGCCCACTCGGGGGCGAGGTCGCGGACGCGGCCGGCGCCGCCGCGGCGGGTCTGGCGCCACATGGAGATGCGGTCGGTGAGGGGCATCGCGCCGAGGAGGCCGGCGGTGATGTCGGCGCCGGTGCGGCTGAACGGGTTGGTCGCCTGGACGGAGACGGTGAGCAGGTCGAGGTGGCCGCGGCCGCGGACGGGGGCGAGCAGGTCGTCGCCGAGCCGCTGCGGCGTGAGGTAGAGCGACTCGGCGTCGGCGACCCAGCCGGGGCCGGTGTGGCACTCGAGGATCGCCTGGGCGGTCGCACTGCCGCGCGAGACCCGCTCACGCGGCCGGCGGACCAGGTCGAGGAGGGTGTCGCGCAGCTGGTCGGCGCTCTTCGGACGCAGCATCAGGTGGTCGATCCCAGGAGAGTCGGAGCCCCACACGGCACACTCGGGTCGGTGGCCGCGGAAGGTGACGACGGGGTTGCCGAGGCCGCCGGACTCGAGCAGCGAGGTGAGCCCGGCGAACGGGAACGAGTCGAGGTAGACGTCGGCCGCGTGGTGGAGCGGAGCCACGTCGGTGAGCATGCCGACGGCCTGGATCCGTCCTGACGTACGCCGCGCCAGCCCGGCCCACGGCTCCGACTCCGGGTTGGGCCCGGCGACCCGCCACTGCAGGCGGGGTTCGGCGGCCACGGCGGCCTCGACCGCCGCCAGGTAGGTGTCGCCGCCCTGGAACTTGCTCGAGTCGGCCGCGGTGACGACCAGCACGTCGGAGGCGCGTACGTTCCACTGCGGCTTCGCGGTCTCGCGGCGCTTGGTCCGGCCGCGGACGGACAGCGGCCGGTTGCGCACGATCGACCGTTCCATCGGCAGGCCGCGACGGTGCTGGGCGAGGTCCTGGCCGCTGCGGCGCAGGTGGACGACCCGGTCGTAGGCCCGCACCCCGACCCAGAAGACGTGGTCGGTGTTGTCGATGTAGACCACGGGCGGCAGGTCGCGGCGGTCGGCGAAGGCGAGCGCGGGGACCACGTCGAAGGGGTGGCAGTGGGAGACCACCAGGTCGGCGGTCGAGGCGAGCGCACGCAGCCGGGCGGCGCGGTGGAGCAGGCTCCCGGGTGTGGTGTCGAGCATCGTCAGGCTGACCCGGTCCCCGAGCCGGGAGGAGATCTTGGCCGGCACCGGCGAGGTCATCTGCCGGGTCGCGACGATCTCGTGGGAGCGGTCCGCGAGCTGGTCGGTCCAGCCGGCGATGATCTGAGTGTGCCCGCCGCTCTGGTACATCTGCGTGACCACGTGCAGCGTGCGCCGCGGCCGGGTCGGCACCGGCACGGACGGGAGCGAGCGGCCCAGCTCGGTGAGCAGCAGCTCGAGCGGCTCGTACGCGAACCAGCCGGTGTGGTTGCCCCAGGCGAACTCGGCCGCGGCCTGGGCCAGGGCGGCCGCGCGCTGCGGACGTCGCCTCGCGGCGGCTGCCGCGGCGGCGTACATCTCCTCAAGGGTTTCGTGGTTGTCGTCGAGACGGTCAGACATGGACGTCCTCGTTCAGTGTCGTGGAAGGCTCACCGGGGGTGGGGGAGCCAGCGCCGGAGCGGAACCAGCGCACGTCCTCGCGTCGGCGTCGCAGCAACACCGCCCACACGGCGGCGAGCACCAGGCCGGTGACCGCGCAGGTCACCCAGACCGACGGCTGCGCGACGCGCATCCCGACGGCCGCTGCCCAGACGGCGAGCGCGCCGAGAGCCGGCAGGGCGGCTCCGGCGGCGAGGCCGCCGAGCCCGACCCCGGCCCGCGCGAGATAGAAGAGGTGCAGCGGCAGGATGACGACGAGCCCGACCGCGAACGTGGCCAGCCCGACGCCGCCGACACCGTCCCACGCCGCCCCCGCAAGCAACGCCGGCACCAGGGCGATCAGCCAGACGATCTGGATCGTCATCAGGCTGCGCGTCGAGCCGGCGATGACCAGGAAATCGTAGGCGAGCTCGAAGGAGATCCGCAGCACGGCCAGCGCGCCCAGCCAGAGGAGCGGTGCCGCAGCCGCCTGCCAGACGTCGCCGTAGACGAGGCCGATCACCTCCGGTGCCAGTGCGGCCAACGCCGAGCAGCCCGGGAGCGTCACGGTCAGGACCAGCGCGGAGAGGCGGGTGAAGGCGTGCCGCATCCCGGCCGGGTCTCGCTGCAGCCGGGCGAAGATCACCGGCGTGACCTGCCGCAACGGTCGAGACAGCATCGTGACCGGCCAGCTGGAGAGGTTGAAGGCGACCACGTAGAACCCGAGTGCGGTCGCACCCAGCATGCTGCCGATGACGATCTGGTCGGCGAACCCGACCGCGAAGACCAGGATGCTGGTCACGGCCAGCGGGGCGCCGAAGCGAAGCAGCGTGACCGCGTGTGACCGAGAGAGACCCATCCGCCACGGCAGCGGCGACATCCGCAGGAACATCACGGTGGTGACGGATACGCCGAGAAGATGACCGATGACCAGGGAGTACGGACCGGCCCCGGCCAACGCGAGCCCGAGCATGACCGGGACCGCCACGATCGTGGCCATCTGGTCGATCAGCATCCGCTTGCCCTGCATCAGGTTGCGCTGCAGCAGCGCCGCGGGCGTCGCGGTGATCCCGCTGAGCACGACCGGGACGGCGAACATCGCCACCAGCACCGCCGCGTCCGGCTCACCCATCGCCCGCGCGTAGGGGCCGGCCCCGATCACCATCCCCGCGGCGATGAGCAGGCTCGCCACGACCGAGATCGTGGTCACCGTCGGCGCGATCTCGCGCGGGTCGTCCTTCCAGCGCACCACCGCGAGGCTCACGCCGAGCTCGTTGAAGCTCAGCACCGCCATCAGGGCGAGGAAGGCGACGGCGTACGTCCCGTAGCTCTCCGGCCCGAGCAGCCGCGCGACGAGGATGCCGACGACCATCGTGCCGAGCTTGGTCACCGCCGTGTTGGCGATGCTCCAGGCGAGGGCGGTGTGTGGGCGGGTCTCAGCCAAGGTCTGTCTCCGGCGGCGTCTCGGCCCGGCGCGCCTTGCGCCGAAGCAGGATCGGGTCGATGCGTACGACCAGGTAGAGGGTGGCCGCGGCGCCGAGCAGCCCGGAGACGGCGAACGCCCGCTTCGAGCTCCCGCCGACGGGATAGACGACAGTCGAGCCGGGGGCCTCCTTGGTCGTCATCCGGAACGCCTTGTCGACCTGGTACTCGTCCTGCACCCGGTCGAGCGCGGCCGTCATCTCCTCGACCAGCTGCTCCTTGCGGGTGCGCACGGTCTCCGGGTCGGAGCCGACGACCTCGATGATCAACCACTGGTCGGTGTAGTTGGGCGCCCACTGGCCGCCGGTGTCGGGCAGCCGGACGGTCCAGCCGTCGCGTACGCCCATCCCGATCAGCCCAGCATCGGTGGCGGTGAACTTCGGAATCTGCCGGGTGCCGACGACGAGCTTGCCGACCACGCCGGCGGTGATCACCAGGTCCTCGGAGGTCGCGCGCAGCGCGTTGGGGTACTGCGCGTTCTTCGGAGCCAGGAAGACCAGGTCCGTACGCGTCCAGTACACGCTTCGGTCCTGGCTCGCGTAGTTCGCGGCGGCGAGGGTGAGGATCGCGCCGACCACCACGATCGGCCATCGTCGGACCATCGCCCGCAGCAGGTCCCACAGCGCCATGGTCGGAACGCTAGGTCTGTCGAGGCCGGGTCCGCCCAGGTCAGCGGGGTCATCGCCCAAATCGGGTAGGACGCCCGGCGAGGTCGGCACGCGCCGATCCTGGCTGGGTACGTTCGGCCGCATGGTGTTGTCGGAGTTCGTCGGTGCGATCCGGCGACGTTGGTATCTCGCGGTGGTCGGCATCCTGCTGACCGGAGTGCTCGGCTGGAGCGCATCGGCCTTCGTGGCGCCGACCTACACCGCCCGGGGCCTGGTCCTGATGCTCCCCTCCAAGAACGCGGTCGGCCCCGGCGGCAACCCGTTCCTGGGGCTCGGTGGCCTCGACCTGCCGGCCCGGGTCGTGGTCGCCTACTACACCAGCGCGCCCGCCCAGGAGGCGATCGCGGAGGTCACCCCGGGCGCCGCGGTCACGGTCTCGATGGAGGAGTCCACGCGCGGGCCGGTGATCGCGATCGACGTCAGTGCGGACAGCGAGGCCAGCGCCATCGAGGCGCTCGACTTCGTCGCCGATTCCATCCCGGAGACCCTCGGCCGTCTCCAGGACGAGGTCAACGCGAAGGGCAACGCCCGGCTGCGCTCCCGGCCGCTCGCGCTGGACGAGACGGCCGCCATCGACGGCAGCGGTCCGCTGCGGGCGCGGATCATGGCCGTCGTGCTCGGTCTCGCGATGACCGCGGTGCTGGTCTACGCGATCGACGGGATCGTGCTGCGCCGACGCCTGGCCCGCGAGGAGCGGGCCGCGTCCCTGGCCGCGCAGGACGCCGCGTACGACGACGAACCCGACCAGTACGACCAGGACGACCGGGACGACCGGGGCGACCGGGGCGACGACCACGTCGTCCAGCGCCTCCACGGCTGAGGCAGGGAACGATGGCCGTACGCCGTGGTGTCGATGCGGTGACGTGGCTGAGCCTCTACACGTTCGCCGTCTTCGTGATCCCGTCCTGGCTGGTCTTCCGGCCGCTGGGCAGCGCCGGCTCGGTCTCGATGCTGATGGGGCTGGGCAGCTTCGCGATCTGGGTGCTGCTGAGCATCGGCCGGCCGCTGCCGGTGGACCGGCCCCCGCAGCCGATGCGGCTGGTCCTGGCGCTGTTCCTGTTCAGCGTCGGGGTCACCTATGTCATCGCGATGTCGCGTCCGATCAGCCGCGACGAGGTCAGCCCGGCCGACGTCGCGATCCTCGCGATGGTCTCTTGGGTGGGCACGCTGCTGCTCGCCGGCGACGCCATCCCGAGCATGGCCAGGGTCCATGTGCTGGTGTGGCGCCTGGTCGTGGGCGGCAGCTTCCTCGCGGTCCTCGGCCTGGCCCAGTTCTTCGCCCGGCAGATCTTCGTCGACCGGATCTCGATCCCCGTCCTGACCCCGATGACGACGGTCGAGCTGGCGATGCGCAACGGCCTCGTACGTCCCGCGGGGACCGCCCTGAGCCCGATCGAGTACGGCACCCTGATGGGGATGCTGGTGCCGATCGCGCTCCACGTCGGCTTCCAGCACCGCAACCTCAACCCGCTCGTCCGCTGGACCCCGGTGGTGTTGATCTGCATGATCATCGCCGCATCCTCGAGCCGGTCGGCCTACCTCGGCGCCTCCATCGCGGTGGCGGTCTGCATGATCGGCTGGTCGCGCAAGCAGCGCGCGATGGTGCTGGGGCTCGCGGTCGGCGGGCTGGGCCTGGTGTTCCTGGTCGCGCCCCGGATCATCAACTCGGTGACCGGCATGTTCGTCGGCGCCGAGGAGGACCCGAGCGTCACCTCGCGCACCGACAGCTACGGGGTGGCCTGGTTCTTCGTCGACCGCAACCCGTTCTTCGGGCGCGGGCTGGGGACGTTCCTGCCGAAGTACCGCATCTTCGACAACCAGTACCTCCAGATGATGGTGAGCATCGGGATCATCGGCGTGCTCCTCTTCGTGGCGTTCGTCGTCGCGACGTTCATCCAGCTCGCCAGGGTCTATCGCGCCTGCGAGGACCCGAAGACGCGTGACCTCGTCGTCGCGCTCATCGGCGCCGCCGCCGCCGGCTTCGCCGGGCTGGCCTTCTTCGACGCGTTCGCCTTCCCGATGACGATGGGCACGATCTTCCTGGTGCTCGGGCTGGCCAGCGCGGTCACCCGGCTGAACGCACCCTCACCATCTGCGAAGGCGCCACCGGATCGCCCCGAGGCCAGGGGCGAGGTCGCGCAGACCGTACGACCCGGGTGACCCGTCCCGTCAGCCCGAGCCCGTCCCGTCAGGTCGTGCAGGGCAGGTTGCGCACCACGACGGGCTGGCCGGCGGAGTTCAGCGTCGCGGTCGCGGCCTGCCACTGGGTGACCAGGCTGCACCTGACGTCGAGCGGCCCGAAGACCCAGCTCCGGTCGACCACGTACAGGTTCCTCACCGTGCCGGGCGTGCCGAGCCGGAAGGGGTAGCCGCCGCCGCTCACGATCAGGCCGTCGATGTCGACGGAGGTGTTGTCCTGGTCGGGGTAGAAGAACGGGGCGGTGCCGCCGCAGTTGTTGGTGTCGACGAAGTCGATGACCGTGTTCCGGACGGTGAGCGCCCCACCGCCGTAGCCCTGGATGCCGTCACCGTGCCAGTCGGTGCAGACGTCGGGCGAGACGACACGTACGTAGGAGTCGTGGATCGCGACGCCGCCGCACGCCGACTTCCCCTGGGCACGGAAGCCCTCCGGAACCTCGTCGATGAGTACGTTGCGCGCCGTGTAGCCGCCCGAGGTGACCGCGGGCCAGGCCTCGTCCGTCGTCGGGGCCGTGCCACGGACGATCTCGGAGTCCTCGATGACGAGACCGGTCGCGCAGGTGGCGCTGGCGTAGTTGACGATCACCGAGCCGACCGCCTGCACCCGGCGCAGGGTCACGTTCTTGGCGGTGACGTTGATCGTCCCGTTCGTCACGCGCAGGTCCTCGACGACTGCCCCGGGCGTACTGATCGTGTACGTCCCGGTCGCCGACCGCTTCGGCTGCCAGCCGTCCGGCAGCCCGGCCGAGGCGCGGGTCGGGAAGCCACCGGCGGGAGGGGCGGAGGTCGGCGATGGGGTGGACGTCGTCGGAGTGCTGGCCGGGGAGCCCGGGGAGGTCGACGGAGCTGTCGGCGAGCTCGCCGGCGCGCTCGGGCTGACGCTCGTCGAGGGGCTGGAGCTCTGGGACGGCGGCGCGCTGGAGGGCGATGCACTGCCGGACGGCGTCGGTGAGGTCGTCGGCTCCTCGCCAGAGCCGGCCGGCCGCACGACGACGTCGACCTGGTAGTTGGTGGCGCGGTAGGTCGAGCGGGGGAACTCGCCCGGCTGGTAGGTGTAGACACCCGCGTTCGTGCCGGCCGACAGCGGACCGTTACTGATCGAACGGTCGAAGAAGTGCTCGTCGGTCGAGTAGTGACCACCGGGTGCGGTGTAGGAGACGACGTAGGAGCGGCCTGGCTCGAGACGTACCGGCCGCTCGAGCGTGGCGACCCGCAGGCCGTCTCCGGCCGCGCCGCCGAGCTGGACGCGGGCGAGAGCGCGGCCCCGTCCCGACCACAGGGTGGCCTGGTGCGGGCCGTGGTTGTCCGGGCCCAGGTACACCTGGACCGCGACCGCCTCGACCGGCTCCGAGGTCCGGAACCGCAGCCCGAGCTCGACGGGCCGGGAGTCGGGGTCCGTCAGGACCGCGGGGACCGCGTCGTCGGGGAGAAGGCTGACCGTCTCCGGGTGCGCCGTCGCCGTGCCGAACGCCCAGAGGCCGCTGCCGGCGATGAGGGTGACCAGGACGCTGGCGAAGGCGGTACGCCGCCACCGGGTGGTCCTGCGGCGACCGTGGGGAGGTCGGTCGATCCGTCGTCGATACGTGCTGGGGGGCATGCTGTGGGAGGGCATGAATGCACCTGTTCGTATGGGATACCGCCGAAGGCATCGACACTACGTTTGATCCGTCCGGCACAGACACCCCCAAAACTCGGTATCTATGGCCGGTTTTCCAGCCCCAGGCGTCACTCGCAGGGTAGGTCGCGGATCGGAACCGGCTGGCCCGCTGAGTCCATTGTCACCACGGCCGCGCTCCACTCGGTGACCACCGAGCAGTCGACGTCGAGCGGGCTGTAGACCCAGCTCTGGTCGACCACGTAGAGGTTGCGGACCGGCCCCGGCATGCCGTTGCGGAACGGGTAGCCGCCGCCCGCCACGACCAGGCCGTCGATGTCGACCGAGTCGTTGCCCTGACCTTCGGGGTTGAAGAACGGGGCGGTGCCGTGGCACTCGTTCTTGACGTCCAGGACCATCACCGTCCGGCGTACCTTGACCTTGCCGCCGCCGTAGCCCTGCAGGCCGTCGCCGTGCCAGTCGCTGCACACGTCCGGCGAGGTGACCCGGATGAAGGAGTCCTGGATCCCGATGCCTCCGCAACGCTCCTTGTTGGAGGCACGCAGCCCCTCGGGCACCCCGTCGATGACGACGTTGCGCACCGTGTAGCCGCCCGCGGAGACGGCCGGCCAGGCCTCCTCGGTCGTCGGGGCGCTGCTCCGGATGAAGTCGGAGTCCTCGATCAGCAGCCCGGTGTTGCACTGGTCGTTGTAGTCGTTGACCACGACCGAGGCGATCGCCTCGACGCGGCGCAGGGTGACGCCGGGCGCGGTGACGTAGATGACGCCGTTGGTGATCCGCAGGTCCTCCACGACCGCTCCGCGATGCCGGATCCAGAAGTCTCCGGTCGCGGTGCGCTTCGGCTTCCAACCGGCGGGAAGACCCGCCGACTCACGGGTGGGGAAGCCCTTGGCAGGGGGCGCGGCGGTGGTCGAGGGCTGCGTACGCTCCGGGGTCGCCGACGGCGCGGGCGTCGGTGTCGACGGAGTCGACGAGACCGTCGGGCTCGGGTCGGCGGAAGGGGTCGGGGAGGGGGACACGCTCGCGGGTGGCTTGACCGTCGGCAGCGAGTCGGAGCCGACGTTGCGTACCTGGCCCGAGTTGGGCCACAGGAACCAGGTCATGGCGACCAGCAGCAGAGCCAGCCCACCCAGGATCGCGATCCGCCGGCGCCGGCCTGGCTTGGTTGGCATGTGTTCGCACCCGTTCGCGTCTCGATGGCCATTGTCTTGTCGGCACTGTTGTGTCGACACTGCCCGACCTCGTGGTCGGGGGCATCCTTCAAACTGGTTACTTCTCTCAGGCCGACGCAGAGGTTCAGCGCAGCCTCTTGACCAGGCCCGCAGCCTGACGTTCCACCCTCCTGGCGATGCCCTGCCCGGTGAGGATGTGGCTGCGTACGCTGGCCCCGTCGTCGTCCGCGGTGATGCTGAACCTCGGCTGCAGCCAGGCTCCGGCCACCGCCTGGGCGCGGTCGCTGGTGTAGACGTGCTCGTAGCTCAGGCGGCGCAGGTGACGCAGCGTGGCGCGGTCGTAGCGGCCCAGCGGGAGCGCCGCCTCGTCCACCGTCTCCCCGGCCGCCATGGTGATCTGCTCGCGGGCCAGGATCAGCTCGCGGCGTACGCCCGCGGCATCGAGGCCGCGCCAGCTGACGTGGTCCATGCCGTGGGTGCCGATGCGCATGCCCGCCACCCGGAGGAGCCGGACGTCGAGGCGGTCGACGCTCCCCGGCTTCCCCAGCCGTCCGGCCAGCACGAAGAAGGTCGCGCTCAGGCCGCGGGCCTGCAGGCCCGGCAGTCCGATCGCGACGTCGGAGTGGTTGCCGTCGTCGAAGCTGATTCGCACCTCGGGGCGGCCGGCGACGGCATCGAGGATGTCCTCGTAGGCGTCCTGGCTGATCCAGTAACGGTCCTCGCCCGGCTCCAGCTCGCGCTCGGGCTCGCCGATGCCGTGGAAGCAGATGTTGGTCACGTGGGCGGGCATGTCCTCCACGCTAAGGATCCGGAGGCCGTGTCCGGCCGACCTTTGCGAAGGCCTACCTCATACGGGGGATCTGCGGTCGGAAGGCGGGTCCGGCGGGGGTGGACGCCGTCAAGACTCACAGGTGTGTCGCTCCCGATCCGCACCATCGCCGTCGTGGTGGTGACCTACAACAGCGCTCACCTGCTGGCCGATCTCGTCGGCTCCCTGCCGGGTGGGCTCGCCGGTCTCGGGTGGCGGCTGGTGGTCGCCGACAACGCCTCCGCCGACGACACCGTGGCGACCGCGCGCCGCCTCGCGCCGGACGCGATCGTCGTCGAGACCGGTCGCAACGGCGGCTACGCCGCCGGGATCAACGCAGGTGTCGCGGCCGCGTTCGCCGCGGATCCGGACGTCGACGCGGTGCTGGTGCTCAACCCGGACGTACGTCTCGAGCCGGACTGTGTCGTGGCGCTCGCCCGCGAGCTCGTGCCCGGGGTCGGTGTCGCCGTGCCTCGGCTGGTCGACGCCGAGGGCCGGCTGATCGAGTCGATGCGTGGCGCCCCGAGCCTGGTGCGTGCCTTCGCGGACGCCGTGGTCGGCGCCAACCGCGCCGGCCGGGTCCGGTGGGCGGGGGAGATCGTGGCCGACCCGGCGGAGTACGAGCGCGGTCAGGACACCGACTGGGCCGAGGGGTCGACGCAGCTGATCAGCGCCGAGTGCTGGCGCGCGTGCGGCCCCTGGGACGAGTCCTACTTCCTCTACTCCGAGGAGACCGAGTTCCACCTGCGCGCTCGCGACCGGGGCTTCCGGGTGCGGTTCGTGCCCGCGGCCCGCGCTGTGCACCTCGGTGGCGAGTCCACCACCTCGCCAGGGCTGTGGGCACTTCTGGTCGCCAACCGGGTGCGGCTCTTCACGGTCCGCCGCGGGCGGGTCCAGGGTGCTGCGTACTGGTTGATGGTGCTGGCCCGCGAGTGCAGCCGGGCGCTGCTGGGGAAGCAGACCTCCCGGCGTGCCGTACGCACGCTGGTGAGCCCTCGCCGGATGAGCGCCCCGCGTGGGCCCGAGTGGGTGGCGAGCGCATGAAGGCCGTGCTCGCTCCGATCACCGCCGAGGACCTTCCGGCCGTCTCGACGTTCCTGCACGAGCAGCTCAACCCGCGGGTGCAGGAGCTGGAGTGGACCCGGGCGCTGCGGGTGCCGTGGGACGTACCCCAGCCCAACCACGGGTTCTTCCTCGCCGAGGGGGAGCGGGTGGTCGGGGCCTATCTCGCCTACTACTCCGAGCGGAGGGTCGGCGCGGAGACGCTCCAGGTCTGCAACCTGGGCGCCTGGTGCGTGCTCGACAGCCACCGCCATCAGGGACTGCGGCTGCTGACCACGCTGCTCAAACAGCCCGGCTACGAGTTCACCGACTTCTCGCCCTCGGGCAACGTGATCGCGCTCAACCGGAAGCTCAAGTTCACCGACCTGGACACGACCACCTCGCTGGTGCCGGCGCTGTCGCCTGGCACCGTGCTGTCCGGGCGGCGCGGGGTGCGGGTGAGCAGTCGTCCCGACGTACTGGACTCGGTGCTTCAAGGTGAGGAGCGGGACCTCTATGCCGACCACCGTGCCGCGGCGGCGGCCCTTCACGTGGCGCTGAGCACGGGCTCCGAGCATTGCTACGTCGTGGCCCGCAAGGACACGCGCAAGGGCGTACGCGCCTTCGCCTCGGTCCTCTACGCGAGCAACCCGGAGCTGCTGCGGCGGCACGCGCCGCGGCTGGCCTCGCACCTGCTGACCCAGCACGGCGCCGCGGCGACCCTGGTCGAGCACCGCGTCGCGGGCGGGGCACCGAGCGGTTCCTACCGGCTGTCGCGGTCGCGGCCGAAGATGCTGCGCAGCGACGCCCTCGACCCGGCGCGGGTCGACTACCTGTACAGCGAGCTGACATGTCTGGAGTGGTGAGATGCCGAACGTTGGGGGCATAGCCGTCGGGGGAGTGCCGGTGCGGCTGCTGGCGGAGAGGGTCGGCTCGACGCCGTTCTTCGCCTACGACCGGGCCGCGATCGACGTCCGGGTGGCCTCGCTGCGGGAGGCGCTTCCCGGTGACGTGCACCTGAGCTACGCGGTCAAGGCCAACCCGATGCCCGCGGTGGTGCAGCACCTGGCGCGTACCGTCGACGCGCTCGACGTCGCCTCGGGGGCCGAGATGCGGGTGGCGCTCGACACCGGGACGGAGCCGGGAGCGGTGAGCTTCGCGGGGCCGGGCAAGTCGGTCGGCGAGCTGTCCCAGGCCGTCGCGGCCGGGGTGCTCGTCGAGATCGAGTCGCCGCTGGAGGCCGACCGCCTGGTCGAGGCCGCCGAACGGCTCGGGATCCGGCCGCGGGTCGCGGTGCGGGTCAACCCGGACTTCGAGGTCAAGGGCTCCGGGATGCGGATGGGCGGAGGGGCCCAGCAGTTCGGGGTCGACGCCGAGACGGTGCCGCTGCTGCTCAAGACGCTGCACGACCGCGACGTCGAGGTGGCCGGCTTCCACGTCTTCTCCGGCTCCCAGAACCTGCACGCCGAGATCCTCGCCGAGGCTCAGGAGCGCACCGTCGACCTCGTCCTGCGGCTGTCCGGTGACCTTCCTTCGGCGATGACCTATCTCAACATCGGCGGCGGCTTCGGCATCCCCTACTACACCCAGGACCAGCCCCTCGACCTCGCGCTGGTCGGATCGCGCCTCGAGGAGCTGCTGGCCACCCGCGTACGTCCTTCGCTGCCGTCCACGCAGGTCGTCATCGAGCTCGGCCGCTATCTCGTCGGCGAGGCCGGGGTCTATGTGACCAGGGTCGTCGACCGCAAGATCTCCCGCGGCAAGACCTTCCTGATCGTCGACGGTGGCATGCACCATCAGCTCGCCGCCTCGGGCAACTTCGGCCAGGTCATCCGTCGCAACTACCCGATCTCCGTCGCCGCGGCTGCTGGTGATGCCGAGGCCGCGGTGGAGACCGTGCAGGTCGTCGGGTGTCTGTGTACGCCCCTGGACCTGCTCGGCGACAAGGTGAGCCTGCCGCGCGCCGAGGTCGGCGACCTGGTCGTGGTCCACCAGGCCGGGGCGTACGGCCTCACCGCCAGCCCCACCGCCTTCCTCAGCCATCCGGCGCCGCTCGAAGTGCTCGTCTGAGTCCCTGAACCCGTTGAACCCGAAGGAGTACCCATGACCATCGACACCACCGAAGCGACCCTCGACCGGGTCGGCGAGGCGATCACCGAGGTGATCGGCACCGACCACAGCGCCGGCACGCTGAGCGCAGACACCCTGCTCTTCGGCTCCCTGCCCGAGCTCGACTCGCTCGCCCTGGTCGAGCTGATCACCGTCCTCGAGGACCGCTTCGGCTTCGAGATGGACGAGGACGACATCAACGCCGAGGTCTTCGAGTCCGTCGGCTCGCTCGCCGCGTACGTGCGCGCGCAGCTGGGGTAATTGAGGCTGATGGGGTAGTTGGGGCGGCCGCCCCAGTGGTCCCCGGCCGCTCAGCTGGCTGTGAGCCCGCCCTCGGTCAGCAGCTGAGCTGCCGCCTGGTCGATCTTGCCGTTGCCGAGGCGGGGGAGCTGGGCGACGGGGACGAGTACGTCCGGGAGCGAGTCGGGGCGCAGGACCGTCGGGAGCCGGCGGCGGAGGTCGTCGAGGTGGGTGCCGTTGCCCTCGACGAGGCTGACCAGGTCGCCCTCGGGGGTGGCGGCGGTGAAGGTGGCCAGGCCGAAGGCCTGCTTCACCTCGGCGTCGAGCGCGTCCAGGTCGACGAAGCTCGCGCTGCGCTTCACCCGACGCCCGGCGCGGCCCAGGCAGAAGAGCTCCTCGCCGCGGCTGGCGCCGATGTCGCCGGTGTGCACGCGCTCCGCTCCGTCCCAGCGTGGGAACTCTCCGTTCGGGGCGCCGAAGAGGTAGCCGTCCGGCAGGTGAGGTGACTCGATGGCGAGCATCTCGCCAGCCTCGGCAGGCGATATCGACGTACGCCACGCGCCGACCGTCCCGCGACCGATGCCGAGCGCGCCGTGGACCGTCGGCAGGTCGTCGCCGGCATCGAATCGCGCGGCGCTGGCGAAGCCGATCGTCTCGCTGGTGCCGTACGTGTTGACGACGGTCGGGACGCCGAGGTCGAAGACACGCTGGGCGTCGGCGGCGGAGAGCCGGTCGCCGCCGGAGCCCCAGACGCGCAGGGTCCGTGGGGAGGCGGCACCACGCTCGTTGGCGGCGAGGTCGATGAACCGGGGCGCCAGCCGCAGGTGCGTCGCCTCGACGCGGGCGCAGAAGCCGAGCGGCCGGAGCCGGTCGCCCAGCGATCCGGACAGGTGGAGGGAGGAGCCGGCGGCCAGGGCGACCAGCAGATTGGTCATCGCCAGGTCGTAGGAGAGGTGCGAGACCTCGGCCCACACCGAGGAGGTGTCGAGATCGAGTGCGGCCGCGCCGTGCGGGACGAAGGCGTCGATGCCGGCCCAGGACGACAGCACGCCCTTGGGGCCGCCGCCGGTGGAGCCGGAGGACATCGCGACGTACCCGGCCTCCAGCGACGAGCGGGAGGACGACGAGGCGACGGCCCGGATCCCCGACCGGTCGAGCACGACGTCGGGATGCAGTGCCTGGAGAAGGGTTCGGCGGTGCTCCTCGGCCGCCGACGGGTCCACGAAGCAGACCGAGAGATCACCGAGGATCGCGGCCACGAGAGCGACGACCGCGTCGGTGGACAGCGGCAGCGACACCGCGACCAGCGGCCGCGGGACACCGGCTGCCCCGACGAGGGCGAGCCGCAGCTCCTCGGCCGCGCCGACCAGCCCGTCCGCACCGACCGAGGTGCGCCGGTCCGCGATCACGGCCTGCGACCGGGGTCGGGTGCGTACGGATCGGATTCGCTCGGCCAGCGGGTTCACAGGATGCGAGGCTAGGAGCCGCTGGCCGCTCCGGCACCGGCGTCGCCACTCACGATCCCCGGATTCGGGGATATGCCGCACATGCCCGACAAGCCGGTCTCAGCACCCTCAACGCTTCTCACATGGTCAACGCAGCCCAGCAGAGACATGGCGTGGCAAAGACGCACGTGCTGATCATCGTCCAGAACCTCCCCGTGCCGTTGGACCGACGTGTCTGGCTGGAGTGCCAGGCGCTGGTCGCGCGCGGTTACGAGGTCAGCGTGATCTGCCCGAAGGGCCCCGGCGATCCCGGGCGCCAGCAGCTCGCCGGCGTACGCATCTACAAGTACCGGTCCGCGCCGCAGGCCCGCGGCGTGCTCGGCTATCTGCTCGAGTTCGTCTACTGCTGGATCCGTACGGCGCTGCTGGCCAACAAGGTCTGGCGGGACCGCCCGTTCGCGATCATGCAGGCGTGCAACCCGCCCGACACCTACTGGCTGCTGGCTCGGATCTGGAAGCGCCGTGGCGTCCGGTTCGTCTTCGACCAGCACGATCTCAACCCCGAGCTCTTCCTCTCTCGCTTCGGCACCCCGACCTCCCTGTCGGGCCGCGCCCAGCTGGCTGCGCTGCGCTGGCTCGAGAAGCAGACGTACGCCACCGCCGACCAGGTCATCTCGACCAACGAGTCCTATCGGAAGGTCGCGATCACCCGCGGCGGGATGGCTCCCGAGGACGTGACCGTGGTCCGCAGCGGGCCGGACACCTCGGTGATGCGCCCGGTGCGGCCCCATGACCCGGCGACCAACGCGAACCGCCACACCCTGGTCTACCTCGGGATCATGGGTCCCCAGGACGGCGTCGACACGGTGCTGGAGGTCATGGACGAGCTCGTCCACCGGCGCGGGCGCAGCGATGTCGACGCGGTGCTGATGGGCTTCGGCGACTGCCTCGAGGACCTCAAGCGCCGCTGCACCGACCTGGGCCTCGACGACGTGGTCACCTTCACCGGCCGGGCCGGCTCGGCGCTGATCGCGCAGCACCTCAGCGCTGCCACCATCGGCCTGTGTCCTGACCTGAAGACGCCGCTCAACGACGTCTCGACGATGAACAAGACGATGGAGTACATGGCGTACGCCCTGCCGTCGGTCTCCTTCGACCTGGTCGAGACGCGGGTCTCCGCCGAGGACGCCGCGCTCTTCGTTCCCTCCGGTGACGTGGCCGCGTTCACCGACGCGGTCGAGTCGTTGCTGGACGATCCCGAGCTGCGGGTCGAGCTGGCCCTACGGGCCCGGGAGCGCGCGGCGAAGGTGCTCGACTGGGGCCCGCAGTCGGCGGCGTACGTGCAGGTCTACGACTCGATGTGCGCGATCGGCGAGGCGCCGGCGGCGGTCGACGGGTTCGAGTACGTCGATCTGGACGACCCGGACGCGCTTCGGCAGTTCGTGCTCACTCGCGGACCTGCGGTGACGTAACCGATTTCGGGTATATGACCCAGACTTCGGGACCGCTGTCCCTGCGGATCCTCTTGGATGGCTCCTTGTGCTGAATATAGGAGCCATCGGCTCCTAGAACTAGGAGTCAACCCCACGTGACCCCAACTGTACGGATGCTCGGCACCCGTGGCGTGCCCGCAGCCCACGGCGGCTTCGAGACTGCGGTGGAGAACATCGGACTCGACCTGGTCGACCGCGGCTGGCGGGTGGTCGTCTACTGCCAGGACGATGAGCCGCACGCGGACCTGCGGATCGACTCGTGGAAGGGCATCGAGCGCGTCCACGTGCCGGCCCGGCACGACGGTCCGCGCGGGACGATCGAGTTCGACGTCGGCGCGGTGCGGCATGCTGCCCGGGAGGCCGAGCAGGACGGCAGCGTGTGCGTGACGTTCGGCTACAACACGGGCGCGCTCAACGCGGTGCTGCGCTCCCGCCGCGTCCCCAACATCATCAACATGGACGGCATCGAGTGGAAGCGTGCCCGCTGGTCGGGCCTCGAGAAGGCGTTCCTGTGGACCCAGGAGCGGGCCGCCTGCTGGCTGGGTGACCACCTCATCGCCGACCACCCCGAGATCGCCCGCCACCTGGCGACCCGGGTGCCGGCCGAGAAGATCACCACGATCGCCTACGGCGCCCCGAGCATCGTCGACGCCCCCGAGTGGGCGGTGCTCGACCATGGGCTGGAGCCGGGTTCCTACCTGACCCTGGTCGCTCGGCCGGTGCCCGAGAACAGCATCCTCGAGGTCGTCCGGGCCTTCTCCAGCCGCCGCTGGGGCCGGAAGCTGGTCGTCCTGGGTGACTACGACCCCGCCGACGACTACCAGCGCGCCGTCCTCGAGGCGGCCAGCGACGAGGTCGTCTTCCTCGGGGCGATCTACGACACCGACATCGTCTCGGCCCTGCGCTTCCACTCCGTGGCGTACGTCCACGGCCATCAGGTCGGCGGCACCAACCCGTCCCTGGTCGAGGCGCTCGGCTGCGGGAACGCCGTGATCGCCCACGACAACCGCTACAACCGCTGGGTCGCCGATGCCGCGGCCCTCTACTTCTCCGACGAGGCGGACATCGTCTCTGCGTTGGAGCGGCTCCTGTCCGAGCCCGAGCTCGCGGCGTCGTTGTCCGGCCACGCCCGTGCCCGCCACTCCGCCGAGTTCACCTGGAGCCGGATCACCGACCAGTACGAGCGGCTCATCCGCGCCCGCCTGCGCTGATCCGTCCTAGACCTCGGTGGCGATGTCCGCGGTCGGTGGTGCGGGCTCTCGGGCGGTGTAGGTGCGGTAGGCGACGACGCAGGCGACGGTGAGCACCGCGGCGGTGATGGCACAGGCTGTGAAGAGGGTGTGCCACTGGTTGTGGTCCGCGGCCGGGCCGGCTATGACGGCAGCGATGGAGCTGCCGATGAAGAGCGAGGCGGCGAAGCACGCGACGACGGTGCCGCGCGCCTCGGGGACGATCGAGGTGGCCCAGGTCTGCAGCGAGGTGTGCAGGAAGGCCCAGGTGATCCCGAGCATCACGACGATGCCGATGATGGTGGGCACCGAGACCGTCACGGTCGCGGCGGCGTACCCGGCGGTCAGGGCGACGCCTCCGATCGCCATCAGCGCCCAGCGCGGGAGCCGTCGGGTGAGAGCCTTGAGGACCTGCGAGGAGAGCAGGACCGCGATCCCGTACGCAGCCGCCGCCAGTCCTGCTCGCGCCGCGTCGACACCTTGGGCCTGCAGGGCGGGGGCGAGGAGGGTGAGTACGCCCAGGACCAGACCGCCCTCGACGAAGACGAGCAGCCCGACCACCATCACCCAGCGGTTGCTCAGCGCTGCCCGGAACGATGCCTTGATTCCGCTGTTCGTGGCCCTCGGCGGCTCGGCGAGCGAGCGCAGACCCCAGGCACTGATCAGCGCCACGACCGCCGGCACCGCGAACACGACCCGCCACCCGGCGAGCTGGCCGGTGATCCCCGCCGCCGCTGCCGCCAGTGCGGTCCCGACCGCCATCGCCGCCATCAGGTCCGAGAGCGCGCGCTGCCGGTGGGTCGCGGAGACGGTGTCCCCGACGTACGTCAGTGAGGTCGGCACGATCGCCCCGAAGAACGCTCCCGCGACGACTCGCACGACCACCAGGGTGATCAGGTTCGGGGCCGCCGCTGAGACGAGTCCGGCGATCCCCGCCCCGACGAGCGCACCCTGCATCAGCCGCACCCGGCCGAACCGGTCCGAGAGCGCGCCCCACAACGGCTGACAGAGGCCGTACGCCAGGTAGTAGCCGCTCGCGATCGCCACCGCCTGCCCCACTGAGACCTCGAACGTCGCCGCGACCAGGACCAGGATCGGGCTCACCACGAACCTGTCGAAGCTGCTCACGAACGAGGCTATGGAGATCCAGACCGGTGGGCGTTTGGGGTCTGGGGCTGGGGGCACTTGATCAGGTTAGTAAAGACATTCGGCATCTGTCGCGGAATGCTTCTTCGGGGTTGGGGTGGGCCGCCGACCCGTTCTCTGATGGTCTTCTCGACGATCCCCGGAGTCAAGGACGGCCTTCGGCCGCCGGCTTCGCCGGCCGCTTCGCGGTCCTTGACACCGGCGCCCGTCGAGAAGAGATTTGGCTGGCTATCGGGGCGGCGGCCCGGGTGTGGCGCAGCGGACTCTTGCCTGGGAAAGGTGAGGTTGATGGGGCGGAAGGGTGGCCCTTCAGGCCACTTACCATCCACAAGAACGATGCGGTTCGCTCATCGCGAAAATGATGTTTGACCTGGGAAAATAGATAGCCAGATAAGGGCCCGCGGCGTAGAATCAGACCCATCACAGCACACCTCTGAAGGGGAGGATGGCGATGAGTCTCGGCCGCTCGATCGACCACTGGGGCACCAACCCAGGTGATGCGATCGACGCTGCCCTGAAGGCCATCGAGACCGCCCTCCAAGACCTACTGGCCACCGACCCCGCCTATTGGCGCACCGGACAGAAGAAGGACCTCCTGGAACGACTGGAGAAACTCCAGGCCCAGCAAGCTGCATTGAAACTGCGGGTGCTCGCATCTGCCGGCGACATCGCCGAAGAGACCGGTGCGAAGGATGCGTCGGGGTGGATGCGGACCGAGCTGCTGGTCGACAAGGCCGTGGCTCGCTCGCAGATCAAACTCGCCGCGAGTGTCGAGAAGTACGACCTCGTCGCCGCCGGTCTGGCCGAGGGTGTCGTGTCCCAGGACAAGGCCGGGGTGATCACTCGGGCACTGGACAAGATCGAGACCAACCCGGTCGCCAGTGCCGAGGACCTGGTGTTGGCGGAGAAGCTCTTAGTCAACTACGCCACCCGGTTGACCGCGAACGAGCTCCGCATCGTCGGCAAACGGATCCTGGCCGAGATCGACCCGGCCCGGTTCGAAGACGCCGAAGCCAAGGCGTTGTTGGCGGAGGAGGAACGTGCCCAGCAGAAGACGGCCCTACGGGTCTGGGACAACCACGACGGCACCATCGGGTTCGACGGCGTCCTCCCGGTCTCGATGGGGATGAGGTTCAAGCGGCTGGTCGAGGCCTACGCCCAACCCCGCAAACAACAACTCGTCGCCAAGGGCGCCCAGCTGCCGCCGTGGGAGCGGCTCATGGGCCAGGGGTTCTCGCGGCTCCTGGAGACCGTCGACCCAGCCGCACTGCCCCGCCACGGTGGCGATGCGACCACCATCAACGTGGTCATCTCCCTCGAGGAGCTCCGCAAAGACCTCGGCATCGCCACCCTGGGCTACGACGAGACCAACGGGGCCACCATCACCGCCGCGGAAGCCAGGCGGATGGCGTGCAATGCCACCATCATCCCCTGGGTCCTCGGCGGCGACGGCGAGGTGCTCGATGCCGGCCGGGGCAGTCGGTTCTTCCAACCCATCCAACGCAAAGCACTCCGGTTGCAGCAGAAGTGCTGCCAGGCCGAAGGCTGTGACATGCCACCGGAATGGTGCGATGCCCACCACCTCGACCCCTGGGCCGCCGGCGGAAAGACCAACCTCAAGGACGGTGCCCTGCTCTGTCCCCACCATCACCGGTTGGCGCACAACGCGGCCTACGTCCATGAGCGACTACCCGATGGCACCATCCGGTTCACCCGCCGTCCCTGACCAATAGCACCACCGCGCACACCGCGTACCTGAGCCTGAGAGAGCGCGCCTTCAGGCGTACCAGGCGCAGTCGCGTGCGTGGAGTGAGGACGGTGTTCGGCTAGATCACCCGAGGGTCTTCACAGAGACCGCCCTCAGCTGAGTCTTCGACAAGAGCATGACGATGAGAGTCAGTGCTGTGAGGCCGGCCGCGACCCACACGGGCGCGAGTTCGCCCACTCCGGTGGCGAGTCCGAGCGCGCCGAGAACGGGGCCTGCTGCGGCTCCGATGTTGAGTGCAGCCGTCGCGTAAGAACCGCCCATCGTCGGTGCGCCCGACGCGGCGTAGAGCACCCGCGCGATCAGGGTGCTGCCCACGCCGAATGACAACATCCCCTGGAAGAGGACTAGGACGACCAGGAGCGCCGGGACCGACGCGACCAGGGCTAGCGCGATCCATCCCAGCAGCAGCAACGGGCCGCCGATCGCTAGCACGAGTCCCGGGTTGTTGTCCGACAGTCGCCCTGCGAGCGTGACGCCGAGGAATGATCCGACCCCGAACATCACAAGCACCACGGAGATCCATGCTTCCGGCAACCCTGCCGTATCGGTCACTACCGGTGCCAGGAAGGTGAAGGCCGCGAAGGTGCCACCGTTGACCAGCGCCCCGAGGATCATCGCGAGGAGGAGTCGGTGCGAGCGCAGTTGGCCTAGCTCGGCGCGGAGACTCGGCGAACCGGTGCTTGCATCGGCCCGGCTCCGCCTGTCCGCGACGCCCCGCACGATTCCGATCGCGGCAGGCACGCACAGCAGCGAGATGGCCCAGAACGTCGTGCGCCAGCCGGCCGCGGCGCCGAGCAACGCTCCTGCAGGAACGCCGGCGACCGTGGCGATCGTCGTGCCTGACAGCAGGATTGCAAGGGCGCGCCCCTTTCGGTCTTCGGACACGAGCGTGGTTGCCGTAGCCAGAGCGACCGCGAGGAAGCCTGCGTTGGCGAGGGCGCTGAGCACGCGGGCGGTGAGAAGGAGGGAGAAGACGGGCGTGACCGCGGCGATCACATGGCATGCGGCGAACAGAAGCAGACAGACGAGCAGCGCCTCCCGCGGGGGCCAGCGGCGGGCGAAGGCAGCCATCAGCGGCGCGCCGATGACCATTCCGATGGCGAACGCGGAGGTCAGCAGACCCGCGGTACCGACGGTGACGTCGAGATCGGTGGCGATCGCGGGCAGCAAGCCCGCGAGCATGAACTCCGAGGTGCCCATGACGAAGACCGCCAGGGCAAGCATGTAGAGGGCGAAGGGCATCGAGTACTCCGAGGTGAGTGGTCAGAAGATGGTCTTCTGGTCACCACGGCCAGGGGCCCGGAGGATGCCGAACGGACCCGCGCAGATCGCGGGCCGGCGTGCTCAGTCGTTCACGGGGCTGGCGGTGTGACCGGCAGCCCCTGACCTGTCTGATTCGGGACTCGACATGCCCCAGATGCTAACCCAAGCACTTCAGGGCAGCAGCGCCGCCCGGAACGCCGCAGCATGCAGCGCCGCCGACTCAGGCCACTCCCGCGCCGACAGATCGGGTCGCCCGTGAGGCGGGGTGGCGGTCACTGCCTTCAACGCACGCTCCAGGTCTTCGATGGTGAGGGTGCCTTCGAAGAGGTGGAGCCAGCCTTCGCCGACCTCCTCGGCCAGGCGACGGTTGACCTCGTTGTCGGGGGCCAGGACCGGGGTGTCGAGGGAGAGGGCCAGCAGGAGGGCGCCGGAGTTGTGCATCGCCTTGTAGGGGAGCACCACCAACGTGGCGGCGGCGATCTCGGCGGCCAGGGTGGCGTCGTCGGCGTAGGTCAGGTCGGCGCTGATCCGTGTGTCGGCGGCTGCTGCGGCACGGACATGGTCGGCGAGGGCGGGGTCGGAGGGGGAGCCGACCAGGCGTACGTCCAGGTCCGCCTCGGGGCTGTCGGCGACCGCCTCCAGGAGCTGCTCGACGCCTTTGTAGGGCTTGATCAGGCCGAAGTAGAGGACCCGGCTCTCGACGGTCTCGACGGGCCCCGCGGACTCGGCCAACGCTTCGATAACTGGCTCGAACCAGTCGCGGTAATGGGCGTGGACGATCGTCGAGGTCGGTACGTCGAGCGGGGGAGCGGTCTGGTCGGTGAGCCGGATGACGTGCCTGGTGCAGCGCTCGAGGGCGTCGAGGAGCCGGTGGTCCCAGGGGCTCAGGCCGTCGGGACGGACGAGGTTGTGCCAGGTGCGTACGACCGGGGTCCGGGTCAGTCGAAGCCGCGCCACGAACGCGGTGGTGAGCAGGCGGCGGGCGAGCCGGCGCAGCGGCGTACGTGCCGACGTCACCAGCAGCTCGGGCCAGTGCACGTGGAAGACGTCGTAGCGGCCCGCGATCGCCCGGGCGAAGCCGAACAACACGACCTCGGTGTCGTCGCGACGCCCCAGGGTCTCGACGAGCTGGACGATGTAGGGGTTGGTCGTCGCGCGCAGCTCCCGGGCCGACTCCAGGACCCGGACCGGCCGGTCGCGTCGCCCGTCGCGCAGCCCTCGCACGACTGCCGAGAGCGGTCGTACCGGGTGCAGGAGCTGTCGGCGGCCACCTCGCATCAGGATCTCGTACGCAGCCCCGACGGCCCCGCGACGCCAGGCCCGCTGCCGCTCCTGGCTGAGCCAGGTCCGCGCGAAGAGGGCACGGTTGCGGACGTTGAAGTAGTAGTAGGCCGCCGACTTGGCGCGGGAACCCTCCGCGCGCTGGGTGCCGCCGCCGGAGTGGATCGCGGTGGCACCGTCGATGACCGCGACCCGGCCACCGAGCGCCTGGACCCGGGCACACAGGTCGACGTCTTCCCAGTAGAGGAAGTAGCGCTCGTCGAAGCCGGACAGCCGCTGCCACAGCTCACGCGTGACCGCGAAGCAGGCACCGGTGACCCACGGCAGCGTCTCCGTGTCAGGGTGTTCGGCGCGGCGCCGCCAGGGACGCATCGCGCCGGTCTCCAGGTCGAGGTCGAGACCAGCGGAGGCGACCTCGCCACCCGCCCCGAGCACCGTCGGCCCGGCGAGCAGGAGCGGCTCGGCCTCGACGGCGGCCATGAGGCGTACGGCCGACTCGGCGTCGATCGTGGCATCCGGGTTGAGGAAGAGCAGCACCTCGGCGCCGTCGGCCAGGGCAGCCGCGGCGCCCAGGTTGCAGCCGGCGCCGAAGCCGGTGTTGGTGCCGGGGAAGACGCCGGTCCAGCCCTCGCGGTCGCAGAGCTGCCGGACCGCGTCGCGATTGGCGTCCGTCGAATGGTTGTCGACGACGACGATCCTGGCGGGCCGGAGAGCGGCGGCGACCTGGGTCGTGTGCCGCTCCAGCAGCGCGGGATCGCCGTAGCTGACCACCACCACGGCCACCCGGGAGAGCTCGCTCACGACGAGACCTCGACGGAGCTGTCGAGCACGCGCAGCTCATGCCACCACTTGCGCAGCGCGATCGCCAGCGCGGCGGCGTTGCAGACGAAGACCAGGGCGTAGACCCAGGAGAAGACCACCCCGAAGCCGAGCAGCACGAACATCCAGCACTGCGCGCCGTAGTCCATCGGCAGCAGCGCCCACTTGCGCAGCGGGTTCTCATGGACCGCCGCCGGCGCCCCGGAGGACGCGGGGCGCAGCGTCGGCATCAGGATCAGCCCGAAGTACGTCACCACGGCGACCACCTCGAAGCCCAGCGGCACCAGCAGCCAGCCGTCGGTGGCCGGACCGAAGCGGTACCAGGACGCGAGCACCGCCAGATGCAGGCTGGCGGTCTTGAAGCAGTCGATGGTGTGGTCGAGCCACTCGCCCGAGCGCGACCCGCCACCACGGAGCCGGGCGAGCTGCCCGTCGGAGGAGTCGAGCACGTAGCCCGCGGCCAGCAGCACCGCGACCAGGATCCCGGTCCACCAGCGCGGCTCGACCAGCGCGAGCACCGCCAGCCCGGCTGCCGAGAGCGTCGCGCTCAGGGCGGTCACCTGGTTGGGGCTCGCGCCGAGGGTGTGCGCGGCCGCGGCGACGATGCGGCCGGCGGGCCGGTTGACGAGCCGCGAGTAGGCCGCGGTGTTGAGCGAGGGCTTCTGTGCCCGAGCCAGCGCCTCCAGATGTGCACGGAACCCGCTCGGGGCGCGTTCGGCGCCGGTCGCGGCCATGCTCGATCCTGCTTCGCTCATACGTGGGGGTTGGACATGCGGACCTTAGATGACCCTTGACCGCTGCAGGTCACGAAGCCGGTCCGCTCCCCAGATCTGGGTAGGACTTTGCCAGGACCTTCGGCCCGGGCCGTCCCGGTGACATACCGTTGCCCATCATGCGTTTGTTGGTCGCCCACCCGTCGCCGGACGTCTACGGTTCCGATCTTCAGCTGGTCGAGACGGTGCGTGGGCTGCACCAGGCGGGACAGCGGGTCACCGTCGTCGTACCCGAGCGCGGACCGCTCCTTCCGCTGCTCGAGGCCGCCGGTGCGAGCGTCGAGGTGATGGCGTTCCCGGTGCTGCGCAAGGCCTACCTCAGCCCCACCGGACTGGTCCGGCTGGCCGCGGCGCTGATGGTCTTCTGGGTCCGTGCGGCGCGGCTGTGGCGGCGGGTCCGGCCGAGCCGGATGCTGGTCAACACCGTGACGATCCCGTGGTGGATCGTCGTCGCGCGGGCGGCCCGCGTCCCTGTGGTCTGCCACGTGCACGAGGCCGAGGACGACCAGCCGAAGGCCGTACGCCTCGCCCTGACCGCTCCGCTCCTGCTGGCCACCCGCGTGGTGGCCAACTCGCGGGCATCCCGCGACGTCCTCACGCACACGGTGAAGGTGCTGGAGCGGCGTACGACCGTCGTCTACAACGGGGTGCCGGGGCCGGAGTCGGTGGCTGCGGCGCGCAGCCGGACGCCGAACGAGGCGCTGCGGCTGGTGCTGGTCGGGAGGCTCTCGCCGCGCAAGGGGACCGACGTCGCCCTCGAAGCGCTCGCCGAGGTGCGTCGGCGAGGGATCGACGCGCGGCTGCGGGTGTGCGGGTCGGTGTTCGCGGGCTATGAGTGGTTCGAGCAGGAGCTCCGCTCTCGTGCCTCCGACAGCGACCTCGCCGGCAACGTCGAGTTCCTCGGCTACGTCGCCGAGCCCGCGACCGAGCTCGAGCAGGCCGACGTCGTGCTCGTGCCCTCTCGCGTCGAGCCCTTCGGCAACGTCGCGGTCGAGGCGCTGCTCGCCGAGCGGCCCCTGATCGCGAGCCGCGTGCAGGGCCTGGCCGAGATCGTGACCGACGGGGGGACCGGCCTCCTCGTGACCCCCGGCGACGCGAACGACCTCGCCGACGCGATCCAGCGGCTCGCCACCGACCCCACCTTCGCTGCCGATCTCGCCTCCGCCGGTCGCAAGGACGCCGAGGAGCGCTTCGGTGCCGAGCGCTACCGCGACGAGATCGCCGCCGAGGTCCTCGGGTGAGCGAGCGCCAGCGAGCGAACCGTTGGTCCAACACGTCGCCGCGTCCGTATCCTGGCGCTGGCGCTACGGAGGTGGCGGCGTGAGCGTGGGGGAGGACACGGAGCGGCGCGGTCTCGGCAGGAGCGCCGCCCGCGGCGGGATGGTGGTGCTCGGCGGCCAGGGCGTACGCATCCTGGTCCAGATCGCCTCGGTCGCCGTGCTGTCCCGACTGCTCACGCCGCGCGACTACGGCCTGGTCGCGATGGTGCTGGCGGTCGTCGCGGTCGCCGAGATCTTCCGCGACTTCGGGCTCTCGACCGCCGCGATCCAGGCCAAGGTGCTCACCCGGGCGCAGCAGTCGAACCTGTGGTGGCTCAACACCGCCCTGGGCGTCGGCCTCGCGCTCGTAGTCATCGCGGCCGCCCCGCTCGTCGCAGTCCTCTACGGCGAGCCGGCCCTGACGACCTTGACCGCCGCGATGGCGGGGATCTTCGTCCTCAACGGCATGGCCGCGCAGTATCGCGCCGACCTCACCCGTCGGCTGCTCTTCACCCGGCTCGCCGCCGCCACGATCCTGGCGCCGCTCCTTGCCCTCGGGATCGCGGCATACGCAGCCGCCAACGGCGCCGGCTACTGGGCCCTCGTCATCCAGCAGCTGGTCCAGGCCGCTGTCGGCCTGGTGGCCATCGGTGCGTTCGCCGGCTGGCTCCCGGGCCGTCCACGGCGCGGTGTCGAGATGGGCGGGTTCCTGCGTTTCGGCTGGTCGCTCGCGGGCACCCAGCTGATCAACTACGCCGCCAGCAACATCGACTCCGTGCTCATCGGCACCCGACTGGGCGCCGACCAGCTCGGTTCCTACAACCGCGCCTGGCAGCTGCTGATGAACCCGCTGGTCCAGCTGCGCGGCCCCACCACGACCGTGGCGCTGCCGGTGCTGAGCCGGATCCGCGACAACCCCGCGCTGACCCAGCGGTTCGTCCAGCGCGGCCAGATCGCGCTCGGCTACAGCCTCGGCGCGGGGCTGGGGCTGGTCGCCGGCGCCGCGGCCCCGGTCTGCGCCCTCTTCCTCGGCCCCGGCTGGGACGTCGCCGGCGTCTTCGCACTGCTCGCCTGCGCGGGCCTGTTCCAGACGCTCGCCTACGTCGGCTACTGGGTCTATCTCGCCCACGGGCTGACCACGGAGCTGCGTCACTACACCCTGGTCGCCTCGGCGCTGAAGGTCCTCTGCGTGCTCGTCGGGGTGCAGTACGGGATCACCGGCGTCGCGGTCGGCTACGCGACCGCCCACCTCCTGGAGTGGCCGCTGTCGCTGTGGTGGATCTCCCGACGCACCCGGCTCCGGGTCGGCCCGCTCTACCTCGGCGCCGCCCGCATCCTGCTGGTCGCAGGGGCGGTCGCCGCCGCTGCGTACGCCACCGCTCAAGCCCTCCACGGGCAGCACCCCGCGGTGACGGTGCCGATCTGCGTGGTGGCCGGGGCCGCGGCGTACGCACTTCTTCTGCTCGTCCCGCCGATCCGCCGCGATGTGATGTCGCTGGTGGTGACCGTGAGGGGCGCGCTGGCCCAGAAGGTCAGCCGCGGCTGAGGGCCACCGGACGGCCGGTGTCGTCCCAGACGTTGCCGGAGTGGCTGACCTTCGTGGAGGACGGGTGGATGATCGCGCAGCCGTCGATGCGCTGGTCGCTGAGGAACCGGTTGTCGCGGATCACCATGCCGCGGACCGGGCCTCGGCCCTTCTCGGCGATGTTGACGGTGCAGCCGCCTCCACCGAGGAGGTTGTCGCGGATAGTGACCCCGTTGACGTCGCGGATGCTCTGGGTGATCTGTACGCCGGCGTTGTAGGCGCCGGTGAAGCGATTGCTCGCGATCGTGATGTTGCCGCCGCCGATGATCTGGATCGAGTCGTCGTGGGAGGCGCCGCCGCCCTGGTAGGGGTCGCTCTCGAAGTGGTAGTTGTCGTGAAACCAGTTGTCGCGCACGGTCACGTTGCTGCCGGTGATGTGCACCTGGTCGGTGACGTGATGGATCTCGGAGTCCTCCAGCGTGAAGTCGTGACCGACCACGCCGTTGACGCCCGGCGCGGCGTTCGCGGCCATCACCTCGACGTTGCTGACCAGCATTCCGTGACCGTTGTCGTTGTTGTTGGAGATCCCGGCGGTCTCCGAGCCGGTCGGCACGATCACCTTGGTGTTGCGGATCGTCACGTTCGGCGCCTCGACGCTCACCTTGCCGTGAACCTCGAGGCCGTCGACCACCCTCCCGGGAGTCCTGATGATCAGGTCACCGCGGTGGACGCGCAGCTTCTTCTTGGGAGGTACGCCGGTGTCGCCCGGCCCCGGAGCGCCGCCCGCCGGTGGTGGTGAGCTCAGCGGTTCACCCTCGCGCGGTCCCTGCTCACCCGGCCGATCGCCGGAGCGGTTCGGCTTCCCCGAGTCCGTGGGCCGCTTCTTCGGCTCCGCACCGTCCGAGGGCTTGGCCGAGCGCGTCGAGGACGCAGAGGGAGAGACCGACGGGGAGGGGGACGGCGTCAGTGTCACCGGCCCGCCGAAGTCGTCGGGTGGCAGATCGCCGTAGTTCCTCTCCGCACGCGGCGTGGGCTCCTCGGCGGGGCCCGAGGTCAGCGCGTAGGTCGAGCCCAGCGCGACCACGGTGGCGACCGTGGAGATACCGAGGAGGAGGACCCGGGACGGGACAGCCAAGAGACGTACGCCTTCCTGTGGACTCTGCATCCAACTGATCGTGTGGGAGTCTGCCCCTGAGCCGCGCAGTTTGCGAGCGTTGGATGCTTGCGTCCCCATACATACCCGATTCAGGGGATGGAGCACGTGACCGGCGAGTTTGTGGTGGCGGCGGCGCGGTCGTCTCGATCGTCGAAGCGGCCCGTCACCTGAGTCGAGGCGCTAGTCGAAGGGGCTGCTGAACGGTGTGTAGGTGACGTCCCTGGAGCGTGCTGAATTGCAGCACCGATTGCCACAGACTGGTAACGGAAAGCGGATTCACCAGATGTAGTGATGCCCGTGGGGGCTAGCGTCTGGTTTCGCTAAACCGGCTCGGGACCGGAAAAGCAAGATTCGCTGGTCCGAACGCCATTATCGAGACTCCTCATATCAATGCGCCGAACGGAGGAGATGCACGTGGCCCCGAAGATTGGGAGAAGCCGCTCGGGTTCCCGTGATGAGTCGGCCGGCTTCAGATTCATAATCGGATGGTATGCCGATCAATGCGACGGCGAGTGGGAGCACGAGTTCGGCGTCAAGATCGAGACCATCGACAATCCGGGGTGGAGCGTGACGATTGATCTTGTCGACACCGAGGCGCACGGCTCCTTGCTCGAATTCTCCACAATTGAACTGCCGCGTAGGGGGTGGATTGGCGCGATGAGTGATGGAGAGCGATTCATTGCATCGGGCAGCCCAGGGGCCGCTTCCGAAATCGATCAAGCCTTCGAAGATTTCATCGCGGGACGGGCTTTGCCCTCGGATCTTGGACACGGTGGTTGATCGCGCCTTGGCTGGCAGTGTTGCGGCGTAGCTGGTCTGGTAGTCGTTCGGGGACTGGTAACGGGACTGGAGTGGCGTTGCTGTGTCGTAGCGGCCGAGTTATTTGAAGACTTGGCACCGGCAGGTGAGTGCGTCGGGCAGGCGGGGCTGGCCGTGGTTCTTGCACACGCAAAGGTCGGTGGGTGGCAAGAAATCACCAATTCTGAGGAACGAAGCCACAACTAGTGCGCGGATCACGGCGGGCGTACGCGACACTCGCGTGTCGCGGCCGAGGTGGCCGCCTTGTGCAGGGATGGATGATGACGCGGATTCACGAATGGCGTCTGCTGGCGGCCGGGGCGGTCGCAGCTGTTCTCGGGGTGAGCAGCCTGATCATGTCGGGAGGGGCGACGGCGGACACGGCTCCGGTCGACCCCGAATTGCCGGAGACGGTCTCGGCGGACGTACTGCCGACGGTGCAGATCGACGGGGTCGCCTGGAAGCAGGTGATCGTCGGCGACACGGTCTACGTCGGCGGCAACTTCAGCTCGGCCCGCCCAGCAGGCGCGGCGGCGGGCACCGATGAGACGCCGCGGTCCAACATGCTGGCCTACCGGCTCTCGACCGGCGAGCTGATCCCCGGCTTCGCGCCGAGCTTCAACGGCCAGGTCAAGGACATGGCGCTCTCGCCCGACAAGTCCCTGCTCTACGTCGCCGGCAGCTTCACCCAGGTCAACGGGGTGAACCGCTACCGCGGCGCCGCGATCAACCTCGCCACCGGGGCGCTGACCAGCTTCCGGCCGATCTTCAACTCGACCACCAACGCCGTCGCGGCCACCGCCGACGCGGTCTTCTATGGCGGCGTGTTCACCTCCGCCGACAACACCGCGCGTACCAAGCTGGCCGCCGTCCGGCCCAGCGATACCGGCACGCAGTTGCTCCCGATGAACCCGACCGTCTCCAACGGGTCGGTGCAGGACGTCGTGGTCTCGCCCGACGGCGCCGACATCGTGATCGGCGGCAACTTCACCCGGGTCAACGGCTCCTCCAACCCGGGCTACGGCCTGGCCCGGATCAAGGTCGCGACCGGCGCCTCGATGGCGCTGCCGGTCAACTCCGAGTTCCGTGACGCCGGCACCAACTCCGCGGTCCTCTCCCTGGAGAGCGACGGCACCAGCTTCTACGGCAGCGGCTACCACTACGGCAGCGGCGGCAACTCCGAGGGCACCTTCAAGGCCGACTGGGCCACGGGCAGGCTGACCTGGCTCGAGGACTGCCACGGCGACACCTACTCGATCTGGCCGACCGCCGACGTCGTCTACCAGGCCAGCCACAAGCACTACTGCGGCAACTCCGGCGGCTTCCCGGAGACCAGCCCGCGCAGCTTCCAGCACTCCACGGCCGTCACCCAGGACGTACGCGGCACCAACACCCGCGACATCTACGGCTACCCCGACCACCCCGGGACCCCGCGCCCGGAGTTCCTGGAGTGGTACCCGAAGTGGACCCCCGGCACCTTCACCGGTGCCAACCAGGCGCCCTGGACGGTGACGGCCAACGACGACTACGTCGTCTACGGTGGCGAGTTCCTCAAGGTCGACGGGGTCGCCCAGCAGGGCCTGGTCCGCTTCGCGGTCAAGGACATCGCCCCCAACGACGTCGGTCCCGCCCTGTCCGGCGCGGAGTTCGGGCTCACCGCCACCTCGCCGGCCGACGGTCAGGTCCGGCTGACCTGGCCCGGCAACGCCGACAAGGACAACGCGACCGTGACCTACAAGGTCTACCGGGCCTCGGCCGACGGCGCTCCGATCCACACGAAGGCCGTCACCGCGGCGTTCTGGAAGCAGACCACGCAGAGCTACCTCGACACCGCGGCGCCTCCGGGCACCACCCAGAGCTACCGCGTCGTCGCCGAGGACGCCTTCGGCAACCAGTCGCCCACCGAGTGGGTCACCGTCGACGTCGCCGGCGAGCCGGCGCCGCCCGCCGAGGGCGTCCTCGCCGCGGACACCTTCGGGCGTACCGAGACGAGCGGCTGGGGCACGGCCGACACCGGCGGCGCCTGGACCCGCACGACCGGCACTGCCGGCAACTTCTCGGTCTCCGAGGGTCGCGGCTGGCAGGCGGTCACGCCCGGTGGGACCACCGAGTCGCGTCTCGGCGAGGTCTCGGCGACCGACGTCGACGCCACCGTCAGCGTCGGGGTCTCGCGGCTGCCCGACGCGGGCTACGTGTGGTCGATCCTCGGCGCCCGCGTCTCCGGCACCAACCACTACGCCTCACGGCTCCGGTTCAACCCCGACGGCACCGTCGGCGTCCATCTCGTACGCAGCGGCACCCCGGTCGTCGGCGCCAACGCCGTCCCGGGCCTGAGCGTCGCGCCCGGCGACCGCCTGAAGGTACGCCTCCAGGTCACCGGCACCGCGCCGGCGACCGTGCGCACCAAGGTGTGGCCGGCCGGCTCCGCGGAGCCGTCGGGCTGGACGTACGAGCTCTCCGACTCGACCGTGGCCAACCAGATCGCCGGTGGGGTGATGCTGCGCAGCTTCGGCGCCTCGACGATCGGCACCACGCCGGTCGGGGTCGGCTACGACGACTTGAAGGTCATCGAGCCGTAGGAGGCATACCCGATCTTGGGGAGCGCTTGCGTGGATCCCCCCACGGGCGTCCGGCTTGGGCTTTAATCCAACGTCTTTGAATCGATGTCCTTGTCCGACCCGCCCGCGGAAGATCCCCCATGCTCAGTCAAGTCCCGCGTTCGAGGATGTACGTCGCGGCGGCTGTCGCTGCCGTCGTCCTCGTGAGCGTCGCGGTCGTGCTCATCGTGCGAAACCCGTCCGGCCCGGCGAATGCCGGGTCGGACTCGACGGTGGCCGCCGCCCCCTCCTCGACGGCGACCCCGTCGGAGAAGGAGTCCACCTCGTCCTCCGACTCAGCGGACGACGAGGGGGAGTCGTCGGACGGCAGCCGCGCGCTCGGGCTGAAGGCCGTGGCGACCACGTCCCCGGGCGTGACGGCCCGGCTGGCCCGCATCGACTCGGTCCAGGCCACGGCGAGCCTGCCCGGCGAGATCGGCGGACCAGCGCTCGCGATCACCGTGAAGGTGAATAACCAGACCGGGAAGAAGCTCGACCTGGCGCTCGGTGTGGTCAACGCCTACTACGGGCCTGAGCGCACCCCTGCGGTGAGCGTCGCCTCCGACGGCGAGGTGCCGTTCCCGGCCTCGGTCGCGGACGGCGAATCCGCCAAGGGCGTCTACGTCTTCCAGATCCCCGAGGAAGCCCGCCCCGTACGCGTCGAGCTCGATCTGGGCAACGGCGCCGACGTGGTGGTCTTCAAGGGCCGTCCCCAGCGATAACCCTCCCCCACGATGAGAGATGTGATGAAGCCGATCCTGGCTGTTCTGTTGCTCGCGGCAACGACGAGCCTGACCCTGGCGACGACCTCCGCATCCGCGGACACCGCGCCGACCGATCCCGACCTGCCGAAGACGGTCGCTGCCGACGTACTTCCCACCGTGCAGATCAACGGCGTCGCCTGGAAGCAGGTGATCGTCGGCGACATCGTCTACGTCGGCGGCAACTTCACCTCCGCCCGCCCGGCGGGCGCCGCGGCCGGCACCAGCGAGACCGCCCGGTCCAACATGCTGGCCTACCGGCTCTCGACCGGGAAGCTGGTCACCACCTTCGCGCCGAAGTTCAACGGCCAGGTGAAGGACATGGCGCTCTCCCCCGACAAGAAGCTGCTCTACGTCGCGGGCGGCTTCACCCAGGTCGACGGCGTCAACCGCTACCGGGGCGCTGCGATCGACCTCGCGACCGGCAAGCTGACGAGCTTCCGGCCGATCTTCAACTCGACCACCAACGCGGTCGCGGCCACGTCCACCGCGGTCTTCTACGGCGGCGTGTTCACCTCCGCCGACAACACGGCACGTACGAAGGTGGCCGCCGTCAAGCCCAGCGACACCGGCACCGGCCTGCTGCCGATGAACCCCAAGCTCGCCGGCGGCAACGTCAATGACATCGTGGTCTCCTCCGACGGCACCAAGATCGTGATCGGCGGGGCGTTCACCAGCGTCAACGGCTCCTCGAAGCCGGGCTACGGTCTGGCCCGGCTCGAGGTCTCTTCGGGCAGCTCGCTGGCGCTGCCGGTCAACGACGAGATTCGCAACGGCGGCACCGAGGCGGCGATCTTGTCGCTCGAGTCCGACGGCACCAGCTTCTACGGCACCGGCTACGACTACGGCAGCGGCGGCAACTCCGAGGGCTCCTTCAAGGCCGACTGGGCCACCGGCAAGCTGACCTGGCTCGAGGACTGCCACGGCGACACCTACGCCGTCTGGCCGACCGCCGAGACCGTCTACCAGGCCAGCCACAAGCACGGCTGCGACACCTCCGGTGGCTTCCCGGAGACCAATCCGCGGGCGTGGTACCACGCCACCGCGACCACTCAGGACGTACGCGGCACCAACATCGCCGACGACAAGTACGGCTACCCCGACCACCCCGGCACCCCGCGTCCGGAGTTCCTGGAGTGGTATCCCAAGTGGACCAACGGCACCTACACCAGCGCCAAGCAGTCGACCTGGACCGTGACCGCCAACGGCAGCTACGTGCTGTACGGCGGTGAGTTCCTCAAGGTCAACGGCGTCGCCCAGCAGGGCCTGGTGCGGTTCGCCGTCAAGGACATCGCTCCCAACAAGGTCGGTCCGACGCTCAAGGGCGCCAAGTGGGCGCTGACCGGCTCCTCGCCGTCGGCGGGCAAGGCCACGCTGAAGTGGCCGGGCAACCCCGACAAGGACAACGCGACCGTCACCTACAAGCTCTACCGCGGCTCGCTCGACTCCACGCCGATCAAGACCGTGAAGGTCTCGGCCCCGTTCTGGAAGCACACCGCGATGACCTTCACCGACACCGGCCGCGCCAGCGGCTCGGCGCAGAAGTACAAGATCGAGGCAGTGGACCCGCTCGGCAACATCTCCCGCTCTGACTGGGTGACGGTCACGATCAGATGATGTCGCAGGGATGACGGGTCCGATGGCTCAGCCGGTCTGGGTCTGCATGCTCACCTACCGGCGCCCCGAGGGGTTGGCCGAGGCGATCGGCATGCTCCGGGCCCAGCTCGACCTGGTTCCCGGCGCGCGGCTGCTCGTCGTCGACAACGACGAGCAGCCCAGCGCCTCTGGTGCTGTGGCTGAGGCGGCGGACGGTGACGTACGTGTGCGGTATGCGCATGAGCCGACCCCCGGCATCGCCGCCGCCCGCAACCGGGCACTGGACGAAGCCGGGCATGAGGCGGTCGTGGTCTTCATCGACGACGACGAGCAGCCCTCGGAGAAGTGGCTGCTGACCCTGCTCGCCTGCTGGGAGGAGACGGGCGCCGCTGCCGTCGTCGGGCCGGTGCTCTCCTCGTTCACCGCCGAGCCGGACCCGTGGATTGCGGCGGGCGGCTTCTTCCAGAGGCTGCGGCATGTCACCGGCACCATCGTCACCACCGCAGCGACCAACAACCTGCTGCTCGACATGAGCCGGGTCGGCCCGCTCCGTTTCGACCTCGGCTTCGGCCTCTCCGGCGGCTCCGACACCGTCTTCACCCGCAGCCTCTCTGCCGCCGGTGGTCGGATCGTGTGGTGCGACGAGGCCCCTGTCCATGACCTGGTCCCCGCCGACCGCGCGACACCGGAGTGGGTGCGCGCCCGCGCCTCCCGCATCGGCAACTCGGACTCCCGCGTGCAGGTCTACCTCGCCCCCTCCAGCCGCCGTCCGGTGGCCCGGCTCCGCGCCACCGCCCGCGGCCTCGTCCGCGTTCTGGGCGGATCCTCCCGCCTCGTCCTCGGCCGACTCACCGGCTCGCTGACCCACCACGCCCGCGGCACCCGCACCCTCCTCCGCGGCGTCGGTATGCTCCGCGGCGCCTGGGGCTCCTACGTGACCGAGTACGCCCGCTGACCCACGCCGGTCGGGCCCTTGGCGGTCCAGCGTGCGATCGGGAAGTCGAAGACGCCGCGGATCCGGCCGGTGATCAGCCGGTCGAGCGCCAGCGCGAGCAGGATCGCGACGAGCGTCAGCAGCGGCGCCGCCACCAGCCCGGTTCCCGGGGGCCAGTCGATGCGATGTCCTGAGCTTGTCGAAGGGTCGTGCCCGGTGAGCAGGGCCGCGGCGGCGGTGATCGGGAAGGCGTGGACGACGTAGATCGGCAGCGTGCGGGTGCCGAGATGGCGTACGAACCCGAGCGCGGGGACCTGGGCGATGATCACCCCGAGCCCGCATCCCGCGGCGACCGCGAGCAGCCCGAGCATCGGCCGCACGAAGATGATCCGGTCGTCGGCGATGTAGAGGAAGAACCCCAGCACCACCAGGTACGCCACTCCCGCCCCGACCACGTGAACCAGCCGCATCCGCGGCACGACCGAGCGCACCGCGGGTGCGGCGCGGGAGGCCAGCACGAAGAAGAACCAGTAGCGGAACGTCTTGTCCCACGGGATGTCGCCGGTGGAGACCAGCCCGGCGGCGAAGACCGCGGAGACGATCAGCGCGGCGCCGACGACGAGCCATGCGGGCAGGCGCCGCGTCAGCCAGCCGACGAGCGTGAACAGGCACAGCGTGTAGAGGAACCAGAGGTAGACGTTGGGCTCGACCAAGACCCGGGCAACCGCCGCGAACCCACCGGGTGGGGAGTGCGGCAGCAGCGCGCGGAAAGCGCCGAGGAGCAGGCACCACAGGACGTAGAGGTAGATCAGGTTCAGGCAGCGAGTGCGCAGCACGACCCTCAGCGGGCGGGCGAGCAGCGCGGGCGCGAGGAGCCCGGAGAGGAAGAAGAACAGCGGCATCCGGAAGGTGTCGAGGGTGTAGGCCAGCCGCGACCAGGGGCCGGCGAGGCCGACCGGGTCGAGGTTGATCACCGCGTGGAAGAGCACCACCAGGACGATCGCCAGGCCGCGCGCGGAGTCGATCCAGGATTCACGCACGCTGCGGACCCCCGGCGAGGTAGCGGCGGCGGGTGCGCTGGCTCCGACGGCCCTGGCGTCGCCGTGGCGCCAGCGGCTTCGGTGACACCGGAACCGCTGGGGACGGCGAGGCAGCGGCTTCCTTGCGCTGCAGCAGGAACACCCCGAGCGCCAGCGCGAGCGGCGGCAAAGAGCTGATGATCGGTCCGAAGAAGAGGTTCCAGCCGAGCTGGAGGGCGAGGAAGATGCCGAGCGCGGTGCCGGTGCGGTGGGCCATGCTGCGGCCCAGATAGATGGTGGCGAGCCACAGCAGCCACCCAGACAGCACCAGCCCGGCGAGCCCGAACCAGATCCACAGGTCGCCGATCAGCGAGTGCACCTCGATCCGGCTGCCGAACATGTAGTGCTCGACGTAGCCGTTGTCCGGGTCATAGCCCAGACGAGACATGCCCTGCTTGGCGGCCTGCATGTCGGTCGGCGTGGCCATGACGCCGGCGCCGTAGCCGAGCGGCTCGTGGAGCATCAGGGCGACAGTGGCCCCGATCTCGGGCCGACCTCCGAGGATGAGGGAGCCGGCCGCCTGGGTCTGCTCCTCGGTGCGCTCCTGGGCAGACTGGCCGAGGTAGCCGTCCAGCGCAGCGCCCTCCAGCGCTCGGTAGAGCCCGAACCCCAGCGCGCCCACCAGCACCAGTGAGAGCAGCGCCGAGGTCGTCCGTTTGGCCGTCCTCGGCCGGTGCTGCCACAGCAGCAGGACGGCGGTCATGATCAGGAACGCGCTCATCGACCTTGCCCCGGAGAGCGCGGTGACCGCGGTGAGGATCCCGAGGGCGGTCATGTCTGCGAGGAGCCTCTTGCGGGGCCGCCGCCGGATGAGCAGGCAGGCTCCCAGGAGCAGCATCGTCGCGGGCATCGAGAACCCGAACCGCCACGGGTCTTCGGCGAACCGGGAGTTCATCGTCGCGGTCATGAACGAGCCGACGGCGTAGAGGCACACCACGACCCCCGGCGACAGCACCTGCTGCGCCCACAGCAGCGCCCCGACGCACATCGCGGTCGAGACGACCGGAACCAGCTCGAACAGCACGCCGGCTTCGGTCGGCGGATGGGTCGCCGAGCGCCAGGTGGCGAGCGCCAGCGCGGAGAAGAGGCAGGCGAGAAGGAGTACGCCGCCCAGGGCCGCACCGCGGTAGCGGCTCGCCTCCCGGATCCAGACCGGCGCCAGCGCCGCACCCATCAGCCCGCCCACGGTCAGGCCACGGACGAGATCGAAGTCGGTCCCGGCGAGGAACGCCGCGGCGCCGGCCAGGAGAGCGGTCAGCACCTCCCAGCCGGTGCGCTCGGCGCGCTGGGTACGCCCGGTGCGACCGGTGCGGACCCGGACCGCCGTCGCGACGGCCATGCTCAGCTCCCGGCGGCCGGGTAGCCCTGCTGGCGCGGTTCCCGGGGGCGTACGAAACCGGAGAGGAGGCGGGCGAACCAGCCCTGCTCCGGCTGGCCGTAGTAGGTGTGCGCGGCGGTGTCACGGACCTGGTTGGCGACGATGCCGAGACAGCGGGCGTCGACGGCCTCGAGGCTGTCGATGGCCTCCAGCACCTGCGGGCGGTGGATCGTACGGCAGTTGGCGACCACCAGGGCACCGTCGGTCAGCCGGGACAGGATCGCGCCGTCGGCCACCGGGAGCAGCGGCGGGGAGTCGAGGATGACCACGTCGTAGGCGTCCAGCGCCTCCTTCAGCAGGTCGGCCATCCGCGGCGAGCCGATCAGCTGCGCGGGGTTGGGCGGGATCTCACCCATGGTGAGCACGTGCAGGTTGGCGTCGCCCCAGACCTGGACGACGTCGTCGAGCTCGGCCTTCCCGATCAGCACCGTCGTCAGCCCGGCCGCTCCCTCCAAGCCGCAGTAGTCGGCGACCGCCGGGCGGCGCATGTCGGCGTCGACCAGCAGCACGCGCTGACCCTGCTCCGCGATCGCCAGGGCCAGGTTGATCGAGGTGGTCGACTTGCCCTCGCCGCCGATCGAGGAGGTCACGACCATCGAGCGGACCCTCGAGGAGGCGTCGAGGAACTGCAGATTGGTCTGCAGTCTCCGATAGGCCTCAGCAGCGACGTTGTGCGGGTCGATGGCAGTCACCGCGCCGCGCGAGCGTCGCTGACCCCGGCGCCGGGGGATCGCCCCGAGGAGCCCCACGTCGGTGAGCTGCTCGAGCTCGGCCGCGGTCCTGACCCGGGTGTCCAGGAGGGCGCGGACGACGGCGATCGCGACGCCGAGGCCGAAGCCGCCGGCGAAACCGACCAGGGCGGCCAGTCGCGTACGCGGCGCGAACGCCTCCTGGGGCGGGTCGGCGCGGGCGACCACGGTCACCTCGACCGCGGACTTCTTGTTGGAGCTGGGGGAGAGGTTCGTGATCGTGGTGGTGAGCTCGTCGGCGACCGAGTTGGCGAGGTCGGAGGCGCCCGTGCTCGTCGTGGCCACCGCGTCGATCTCGATGATCACCGTGTCGAGCGGGTTCTCGGCGGTGATCTCCTCAGCCAGCGCCTTGGGGGTCGTGTCGAGGTCGAGGTCGTAGATGACCTGGTCGAGCACCACCGGCATCGTGGCCAGCTTCGCGTACGACTGGACGATGTCCTGGGTGAACGTCGAGCCCTGGACCAGCTCCTGGGTCGTCGCGCCACGCGCGATCGAGACGAAGACGGTGCTCTGCGCGCGGTACTGCGGCGGGCTCGCGTGCGCCTGCGCGAAGGCCGCGCCGGCGCCGATGATCGCGAGCACCGCGACGATGTACCAGCGCTTTCGCAGGGCAGCGACATAGTCGCGCAGGTCCAACAGGTCACTCCATCCGATGTCTTTGCCAGGCTGCTTGTCCGGGACTCACCCGCCGAAGCGGAGCCCGAGGCAATAGGTGGCGCCGCCAAGGCCGGGCCACGGGGCCATCGCACATCCTCACCCCGTTTTGGGGATGACAGGGCCGGGTGCCCCGCTCGTTCACCCAAATGGGGGATTGATCTGCCGTCGGTTTCTGGAGGCGTACGCCGACTGCGTAATGTCTGTCCGTCACGTTCGGGGGGTTGGCCGCGTGGATGTGAGGTCCACGCTCGAGAACCGGCAGGCAACTGTTTCGAAGGTAGGCAGGGATGGACACCGCGACGATCCTGGTCGTCTGCACCGGGAACGTACGACGCTCGCCGGCGATCGAGGCGATGCTCCGTGAGGGCGTTGGCCAGATCGGTGGGCTCGCGCGCCACGGCATCACGGTGATCTCGGCCGGCAGCGAGGCGCTCGAGGGCTATGACATGGACCCGATGATCGCCTCCGAGGTCGCCCTCGCCGGGGTCCGGCTGACCAGGCACCAGGCCTACCCGCTCGACGTCGACGACATCGAGAGCGCCGACCTGATCATCACTGCCGAACGCTCCCACCGCAGCGAGGTCGCCCGGCTGGTTCCCTCGGCGGTCAAGCGCACCTTCACGCTCGTCGAGATCGCCGCGCTCGGAGACCTGCTGGGGCGGACGGCCCTGGGTGGCCCCGCGGGTTCGGAGGCGGATGCGGCCGCCCGGGTGCGTACGCTCGTCCAGCTCGCGCCGCTGCAGAAGGCTCGGCGGCGGGTCCGGCGGCCGGCCGACGACGACCTGCTCGACCTACGGAAGCGGACCCCGCGCGAAGCCCGGCGGCTGGTGACCGAGGCCCGTGGCCATGTCGAGTCGCTGCTGCGGGTGCTCGAGCCGAGCCTGTCGCTGGTCGCCAAGCCCCAGCGCCCCGCTCCCGACATCCCCTCCCCGGCGCCTCCGGCCGACGCGACTCAGCCCCGGTCCGTGCACTCCACCCGGTCGGCGGGTTGACCGCGGCGTGTTTGAAGGCAAGTTAGGGTTGCCTACATGACCCGTCCCGACAAGCCCGAGACCATCCTCGTCGTCACCGCCACCGAGCGGCTCAGTCCGACGATGATCCGGGTGAGCTTCCGCTCCGAGGACCTGAGCGCCTTCTCGTCGAGCGTCTTCACCGACCGCTACGTGAAGCTCGTCTTTCCTCAGGACGACGGCGCGGTGGTGCGCACCTACACCGCTCTCAACCCCTCGGTCGATGACGGCACCCTCGACATCGACTTCGTCGTCCACGGCACCGAGGGGTACGCCGGCCCCTGGGCCGCCGCGGCCAAGCCCGGCGACACCCTCGCGGCACGCGGCCCCGGCGGTGCGTACTCGCCCGACCCCGAGGCCGACTGGCACCTGATCGCCGGCGACGAGACCGCCCTGCCCGCCATCCGCGCCGCGCTGGCCGCACTGCCCGCCGACGCCCGCGGTTACGCCGTCATCGACGTCCCGGCCCTCGGCCACGAGCAGCCCCTGGACCACCCCGACGGCGTCGAGGTGACCTGGCTGGTCACCGGCGGTCACACCCACCACGCCGCCGAGGACGCCGAGGGTCACGAGCAGCCGCTGGTCACCGCCATCCGTGACCTGAAGTGGCTCGACGGCCGCGTCCACGCCTTCGTCCACGGCGAGGCCGCGGTCACCATGCACGGCATCCGCCCTTATCTCCTCAAGGAGCGCGGCGTCCCGAAGGCCGACGTCTCCATCTCCGGCTACTGGCGCCGCGGCCGCACCGAGGAGACCTTCCGCGACTGGAAGCGCCAGCTCGCCGAGGCCGAGTCCGCCTGACCGCCGAGTCGGCTCAAACTGACAAGATTCAGCGCCGAGTCGGCGCGTTAAGACGAGCCGACTCGGCGCGGGCCTCAGGTGCCGTTCTCGCTGAAGTGCTGGTAGTCCTTCAGCGAGTTCCAGTCGCCGCCCCACTCCCAGCCGATGTCGGCGAAGGCCTGGACCACGACGTCACCGTCGT
This sequence comes from Nocardioides sp. YIM B13467, assembly GCF_042788075.1. Classification (NCBI taxonomy): domain Bacteria; kingdom Bacillati; phylum Actinomycetota; class Actinomycetes; order Propionibacteriales; family Nocardioidaceae; genus Nocardioides; species Nocardioides sp. YIM B13467. Next base: position 1,291,884 of record NZ_JBHZPJ010000046.1, on the reverse strand, counting down.
GGATCATCCCGGGCGCCCTCCGGGTCCGATCCAGATACCAGCGGGCGAGCTCGGGGATGACGCGGTCGCCCTTGACGTACGGATTCTGGAAGGTGTTCAGGTCGATCGCCAGGCCGTAGGCGTGCTGGGAGAACGAGGTCTGGCCGACCGAGGGGCGGCAGACGAAGCCGCCGGTGCCGTTGCCGTCGCCGGTCGGCGGCGCATCCAGGGCAGCCTTCGTGGTGATGTCCATCTGCTCGATCGGGAACCTCGCCTCGTAGAGCCGTCGGAAGACCCCGACGACGTCCTCGGCGACCCGGGCGTTGATCAGCATCTCGCCGGTGTGGCGGGCGCCGTCGAAGCCCCAGAACGTCATCCGCACCCAGGCCAGCTCCCGCCGCGAGACCGGACACCCCGGCACCCAGGTCGAGCGCGCGATCACGTCGTCCGGCGCGATGTCGACCTCAGCCGTGAAGCCGTCACCGGGCAGCATCGGCATCATGTCCGGCAGCGTCCACGCCCGGTTGCGCAGCTCCTTCGGCGTCGGCCCGGCGATCCCGTAGCCTTCCGCGTCCTCCTTCAGCACCCGGGTGCCGAGCCACGGCGGCGGCACCGTTCCTGGCTCGGCGACAGCCGGAGAGGACGACGAAGGTACGTCGCTTGGTGAAGCCTCCGCCGAGGTCGAGGGAGCCGCGGCACTCGTCGTCGGCGCCGGGTCGGCCCCGGACGCTTCGCCGCACGCGCTGAGTGCGAGCAGAAGGACCGCCGCCCCGGCGACGTACGTCCGGGTCCGCGCCGATCCGCCCCACGTCATCGCGGCCACGCAGCCATCGCGGCCGTGGCGAGCCCGCGCAGCTCCTGCCGGGTGGCGCCGTCGATCGCCTGCACCGACATGCCCTGGATCACCGCGCCGAAGAGCCGCGCCAGGGCGGCGGCGTCGGTCCCGGCCGGAAGCTCGCCCTCGGTGATCGCGGTCCGCAGCCGATGCTCGATCCCGGCGAGCGTCTCGGAGCGCATCTTCGCGGGGCGGGTGGCGACGCCGCGCTGGGCGGTGCCCAGTGCCAGCGCGGCCGTCGAGACCATGCAGCCCGGCGGCAGGCCGCTCTCGCTGAACCGGTCGGCCGCCTCGTACAGGAACTCCGAGATGGCCTCGCGAGCCGGCCCGTCGGGCCGGAGCACGTTGCCGTGCTCGCTCGCATAGCGCTCGAGGGCGGTCTGGTAGAGCAACTCCTTGGAGCCGAACGCCCCGTAGAGGCTGGGTGCCTTCAGCCCGGTCGCGGCCTCGAGCGTCGCGACGCTCGTGCCTTCGTACCCGTGCTCCCAGAACGCCCGCATCACGGCGTCGAGCACCGCGTCCTCGTCGAAGGAGCGCGGACGTCCGCGGGAGGGCTTGCGCATTTCCATAGTGATCCCTACATTAACTCCCAGATCGTTATTTAGCGACCACTACAGAAATGAGACCGAGATGACTCGCAACGCACTCGTCACCGGAGCCTCGCGCGGGATCGGCCGCGCCATCGCCGTACGTCTGGCCGCCGACGGCGTCGGCCTGGTCGGCGTCCACTACGCCTCGAACCGCGCAGCCGCCGAGGAGACCGCGCGGCTCGTCGAGGCGGCCGGAGCTCGGGCAGTCCTCATTGGGGCGGACCTCGGTGAGGACGGCGCGAAGGCGGCGGCCGAGATCGCGGAGGCGTGGACCGCGGCCGCGCTGACCGAAGATGGCGGCCTCGACATCCTGGTCAACAACGCGGGCATCAACGGCAACCAGGAGCTCCACGAGCTCGACCCGGCCACCGCGCGCCGCGTGCTCGAGGTCAACCTGATCGCGCCGATGTTCCTGACCCAGGCGGTCGCTCCGCACCTGCGCGAGGGTGGCCGGGTGATCAACGTGTCGACCGGCTACACCCGGGTGGCGGCGCCGACCCACCTGGCGTACGCAGCCTCCAAGGCCGGCATCAACAACCTCACCCGCTCCCTGGCCGCGCCGCTCGCCGCACGCGGTGCGACGGTCAACGCGGTTCTTCCCGGCGTGATCGAGACCGACATCAACGCCGACTGGATCAACCTGCCCGGGCCGCGGGCGCAGGCCGACGCACTGTCGGTGTTCGGCCGGATCGGCACGCCGGAGGACGTCGCCGACGCGGTCGGTTTCCTTGCCTCGCCCCAGGCGCGATGGGTGACAGGCGAGACGCTCGATGTGACGGGCGGATCGGCGCTCTGAGTTGCTTGACTTCGAGTGCACTCCAACCTGGACACTGGAGGCATGACGACGCAGGCGCACAGCAACGGGCTCAGCATCGCCGAGGTGGCCGAGCGGACCGGCCTGACGGCGCACACGCTGCGCTACTACGAGCGTGACGGGCTGATGCTCGGGGTCGGCCGCAACGGGTCGGGCCACCGCGCCTACACCGAGGGCGACCTCGGCTGGATCACGCTGATCACTCGGCTGCGCTCGACCGGGATGCCGATCCGGGAGATCCGGCGCTATGCCGAGATGGTCCGCGACGGCTCCGGCAACGAGGAGGCCCGCCTCGCGCTGCTGCGCGCACACCGCGACCGGGTGCGCGCGCAGCTGGAGGAGACGGCTGCCCATCTCGACGCGATCGAGTTCAAGGTCTCCTACTACGCCGCGGCGGTCGGCGAGACCGACCCCGACGCCGAGCTCATCGCCCAGCAGCGTCGAGCCGAGCCCTCTGCTCCTCGCTGAGCTCCAGGTCCACCGCCGCCAGGCTCTCCTCGAGCTGGGCCACGGATGAGGCCCCGACCAGCGGGATCACCGGAAGCGCGTCGCCGAGCATCCAGGCCAGCACGACCTGGTTGCGAGTCGCGCCGGTCTCGGCCGCGACCTCGTCGAGCACCGCGAGCCGTGCGGTCGTCCCCGGGTGGTCGTAGGCAGGATCGAGCGGCTTCGAAGGATTCGTGTAGGCCCCGGTGAGCAGCGGCGTGTAGGCCACCAGCGTCAGCCCCGGCGTTGCCCGCAGGTAGGCGAGCAGGGAGGCGTCGGCCACGCCGATCTCGCCGTCGACCGAGAGCCGCGGGTTGGGGATGTCCGTGCGCATCCGCAGATAGGTGTGGTGATACTGCAGCACGCTCGGCCGGGCCTCCTCCGGGTTGACCGCCCGCGCCCGCTCGATCTGCCAGGACCAGTGGTTGCTCAGCCCGAACTGGCCGATGACACCGTCCTTCACCAGGGCGGCGAAGCCCGCGGCGTACTCCTCCAGCGGCACGCCGTTCATGTCCGGCACGTGCGCGTAGTAGAGGTCGAGCCGCTCGACGCCGAGGCGTTCGCGGGACCGGTCGGCCTGCTCGCGTACGTTCTGTGGTGCCAGCCCTTCCCAGGTGCGGTTGCGCTGGTTCACCCACCCGTTCTCGACGCGCTCGACGACGTCGGTGGGGCGTGCGCCGACCTTGGTCGAGATGACGAGCTCCTCGCCGATCCCACGGTCCCGGCGCCACTGCCCGAGCACGGTCTCGCTCTCGCCGCCCTGGGTGCCATTGGCCCAGTAGGCGTAGTTGTTGGAGGTGTCGACGAAGGTGCCGCCGGCCTCGACGAAGCGGTCGAGGATCGCGTACGACGTCTCCACGTCCGTGTCCGTCCCGAACCGCATCACGCCGAGCGCGAGCTTGCTGACGCGCCGTGACCCGGCGCCTGATCCGATGGTCGTGTATCTCATGCGATCCACGCTCCGGGTTCGTGCGCGCTCGAAGTCAAACGTCTTTACGCATGTCTCCTAGACTGGAGCCAGCACCCCCTGTTTTCTGACCGGGGGCTCTCGTGCATGCCGCATCCCTTTGGAGTCACCCGTGATCCTCGCCCCGCTCGCCGATCTCGTCCTGCGCGATGCTGCCCTGAGCGAGGTGATGGCGGAGGCCAAGGGCGGCCGGATGCTGGCGCTCGACGTCACCGGGCCGGAGGCGCTGCGCCCGTTCGTGGTCACCGGTCTCGTACGCCAGGAGCGCACCGTCCTCGCGGTCACCGCGACCTCTCGTGAGGCCGAGGATCTGGTCAGCGACCTGACGGACCTGCTCCCACCTGACTCGGTGGCCTACTACCCGAGCTGGGAGACGCTGCCGCACGAGCGACTCTCCCCGCGGTCGGACACCGTGGGACGTCGGCTCGCCGTGCTCCGCCGCCTCCGCCACCCCGACGCCGACGGTGCCCACGGCCCGCTGAAGGTGGTCGTCGCCCCGGTCCGCAGCGTGCTGCAGCCGCAGGTCAAGGGCCTCGGCGACCTCGAGCCGGTCGAGCTGATCACCGGTCAGGAGGCGACCTTGGACGTCGTCGTCCAGAAGCTGGCCGACGCGGCCTACGCCCGCGTCGACCTGGTCGAGAAGCGCGGTGAGTTCGCTGTCCGCGGCGGAATCGTGGACGTCTTCCCGCCGACCGAGGAGCACCCCGTACGCGTGGAGTTCTGGGGCGACGAGGTCGACTCGATCCGCCACTTCGCGGTCGCCGACCAGCGTGCCATCCCTGCCGAGCACGGCGGCGAGACCGAGCGGCTGTGGGCCCCGCCGTGCCGCGAGCTCCTGCTCACCCCGGAGGTCCGGGACCGGGCCCGAAAGCTGGGGGAGGCCCACCCCACCCTGATCGAGCTCACCGACAAGATCGCCGCCGGGATCGCGGTCGACGGCATGGAGTCGCTGGCGCCCGCGCTCGTCGACGACATGGAGCTGCTGCTCGACCTGATCCCGGAGGACAGCCACGTCCTGCTGCTCGACCCCGAGCGGATCCGCAGCCGCGCCCACGACCTGGTCGCCACCGCCGAGGAGTTCCTCGGCGCCTCCTGGGCCGCCGCGGCCAGCGGGGGAGTCGCCCCGATCGACCTCTCCGCGGCCTCCTACAAGGACCTGGCCGACGTACGCGCCCACGCCATCGCCCTGGGCAAGCCGTGGTGGTCGGTCAGCCCGTTCGGCCTCGACGACCAGGCGGCTGAGACAGACCCCGACGTCGTCGGCGTCGCCACTCGCAAGATCGACTGGCAGCCCGCGAAGGCCTACCGCGGCGACACCGCTGCCGCGCTGGCCGACATCGAGAGCTGGCGCGACGACAGCTACCGCGTGGTCGTCGTCCAGCCCGCGCACGGCACGGCGCAGCGTACGGTCGAAGCCCTGGGTGAGCGTGACGTCCCGGCCCGCCTGGCAGAGGGTGACGAAGAGACCGCCAAGCCGGTCCACAAGACGGTCACCGTCGTCCACGCCCGTCTCAACCACGGCTTCATCGACGAGGGCAACCAGCTGGTCGTACTCACCGGTGAGGACATCTCGGGCCAGAAGTCCTCCACGCGCGACATGGTCAAGATGCCCGCGCGACGCAAGAAGCAGATCGACCCGCTCGAGCTCAAGCCCGGCGACTACGTGGTCCACGAGCAGCACGGTGTCGGGCAGTTCATCGAGATGAAGCAGCGCGAGGTGCAGGGCGCGACCCGCGAATACCTCGTCCTGGAGTACGGCGCCTCCAAGCGCGGCGGACCCGCCGACCGGCTCTACGTCCCGGCAGACGCCCTCGACCAGGTCACCAGGTACGTCGGCGGCGAGCAGCCCAGCCTCGACCGGCTCGGCGGCGCCGACTGGCAGAAGCGCAAGGCCCGCGCACGCAAGGCGGTCCGCGAGATCGCCGCCGAGCTGATCAAGCTCTACGCCGCGCGACAGGCGACCAAGGGCTTCCAGTTCGGCCCCGACAACCCCTGGCAGCGCGAGCTCGAGGACGCCTTCCCGTTCCAGGAGACCGCCGACCAGCTGGCCGTCATCGACGAGGTCAAGCAGGACATGATGCGGCCGGTGCCGATGGACCGGCTGGTCTGCGGTGACGTCGGCTACGGCAAGACCGAGATCGCGGTGCGGGCGGCGTTCAAGGCGGTCCAGGACGGCAAGCAGGTCGCAGTGCTGGTGCCGACGACGCTGCTGGTCTCCCAGCACCTGTCGACGTTCATGGAGCGGATGTCGGGCTTCCCGGTCAACGTACGCGGGCTGTCCCGGTTCCAGACCGACAAGGAGGCCGCCGAGGTCATGGCCGGTCTCGCCGACGGCACCATCGACATCGTGGTCGGCACCCACCGCCTGTTCAACAAGGACATCCGGTTCAAGGACCTCGGCATGATCGTCGTCGACGAGGAGCAGCGCTTCGGTGTCGAGCACAAGGAGGCGATGAAGCGCCTGCGCACCTCGGTCGACTTCCTGTCCATGTCGGCGACGCCTATCCCGCGCACCCTGGAGATGTCGATCACCGGCATCCGGGAGATGTCCACGATCACCACACCGCCCGAGGAGCGACACCCGGTCCTGACGTACGTCGGGGCCTATGAGGACCGCCAGATCGTCGCCTCGGTGCGGCGTGAGCTGCTCCGCGAGGGACAGGTCTTCTACATCCACAACCGGGTCAACTCGATCGAGAAGGCGGCCGCGCGGATCCGCGAGCTGGTGCCCGAGGCGCGGGTCGCGGTCGCCCACGGCCAGATGAACGAGAAGCAGCTCGAGCAGGTGATGGTCGACTTCTGGGAGAAGGAGTTCGACGTGCTGGTGTGCACCACGCTGGTCGAGTCGGGCCTCGACGTCTCCAACGCCAACACGATGATCATCGAGCGCGCCGACACCTTGGGGTTGTCGCAGCTCCACCAGCTCCGCGGACGTGTCGGCCGTTCGCGTGAGCGCGCCTACGCCTACTTCCTCTACCCCGGCGAGAAGCCGCTCACCGAGACCGCCCACGAGCGCCTGGCCACGCTGGCGCAACACTCCGACCTCGGTGGCGGCATGGCGATCGCGATGAAGGACCTCGAGATCCGCGGCGCCGGCAACCTGCTCGGCGGCGAGCAGTCCGGCCACATCGCCGACGTCGGCTTCGACCTCTACGTGCGGCTGGTCGGCGAGGCCGTCGCCGAGTTCAAGGCCGGCCCGGACGGTGCCGCCGAGGAGTTCAACGAGGTACGCATCGAGCTCCCTGTCGACGCCCACCTGCCCCACGACTACATCCCTTCTGAGCGGTTGCGGCTGGAGATCTACAAGCGCCTGGCCGAGGTCCGCTCCGACGAGGATGTGGAGTCGGTCGCCGACGAGCTCCTCGACCGCTACGGCAAGCCGCCCGCGGAGGTCTCCTCGCTGCTCCAGGTCGCCCGCTTCCGTGCCCGCGCCCGCCAGGCCGGGGTCTCCGAGGTCACCCTGGCCGGCAAGAACGTACGCTTCCACCCGGTCTCGCTGCCCGACTCCCGTGTCGTCCGGCTCAACCGGATGTACCCGAAGTCCCTGGTCAAGCCGCAGCTGGACACCATCATGGTCCCGCGCCCGGTCTCCTCCGGCTTCCCCGCCAAGCCCCTCGACGGCCCGGACCTCCTCGACTGGGCCAGGGTCGTCATCGACGCCATCATCGACCCGCTCACCTGAGGGGTTTCATATCCACAAAATGGAGGTTATTATCCATTTTGTGAGAAGTCAGGCTCCGGTGCTCGCGCCTCTGTTCCGGTCGGAGGCGCAGGCGCTGCTGCTCTCGGAGCTGTTGCTCCCAGCCGAGGAGATGAGCATGACCGACCTCGCCGAGAGGGCCGGACTGCCCTATCCGACGGTCCATCGCGAGGTCGCGCGGCTGCTCGAGGCGGGTCTTCTCGTCGACCGCCGAGTCGGAAGGACCCGGCTCATCAGGGGAAACGAGCAGAGCCCGCTGCTGGCGCCGACGCGGGAGATCCTGCTGACGGTCACCGGGCCGGTCGTGCTGCTCCGGGAGGCCCTCGAGGACCTCGACGGGATCGAGCGGGCGTTCCTCTTCGGCTCGTTCGCGGCCAGGGCGAAGGGCGAGCCGGGGCCACCGCCGAACGACATCGACCTGATGGTGATCGGCAGCCCCGACGCGCGGGCGGTCTACCGGGTCTGCCGGGAGGTCTCCGACAGCGTCGGGCGCATCGTGAACCCGACGATCATGAGTCCTGAGGAGGCCGAGGAGCAGACCGGGTTCCTCGAGGAGGTCCGGGCCAGCCCGGTGATCGAGATCTATGGAGGAGGACCGGATGCCCCTGCCGCTGACCCCGGCGCAGCAGAAGGCGGTTGACGCGCTCGTACGCTCCGGCGCCCTGCGCGCCGTGAGCCCGGATGAGAAGAAGGCCCGCGCCTTCCTCGCCGGCGCGGAGTCGGCCCTCGCCGATGTACCCAACGTCACCCGGACCGAGAACCGCTACAACCTCGCCTACAAGGCCGCACACGACGTAGGCGAGGCGGTCCTTGCGGGCTATGGCTACAAGACGACGTACGGCGCAGGTGGCCATGTGAAGGTCGGCAGGTTCCTCGCCGCGATCTTCGACACCCCGCCGCCGCGCGACGCGGCCGCCCACTACGACGTGATGCGGCTGGACCGCAACGCCAACAACTACCTCGGCAAGCCGGTCACGCACGCCGCCGCGGACGCGGCCGCGGAGGCAGCGCAGACGCTCTACGCCGCCGCCCTGGCGCGCCTCGACACCTGAGTCAGCTGACTCAGGTCCGAGCGCCGGCCGCGCGGCGCAGCGCCGCCAGGGTCGTGTCGGGGCCGGCGTTGAAGGCGAAGCGAGCCTCGGGCGCGAGCTCGTGGACCAGGTTGACGATGGCCTCGAAGAGCTCGGTGTGGGCCGGTACGGCCCGGACGCCTCCGCCGATCATGACGATGTCCCAGGTCTTCTGTCCGAGGGCGTCGCGCACCTGCGCGACGGCGTCGTCGACGCCGGTGCCGATCTCGCAGGAGAGCGCGTCGTAGCCGGCGTCGGCGACCTCGGCGTTGCCGACGGCGATCCGTTCCTTCAACGTAGCGAGGTCGATCGGTGCGTCGGAGAGGTCGACTGCCTCGGGCGCCAGCCCGATGAGGAGGACTCGGTTCATGACAACGACGCTACTCACCCCTCCCACGCGCAAGAATGGCCGCGTGACCGGCGAGCCAGAGGTGCGCTACGCGCAGACCAGCGACGACATCGCGATCGCCTACCAGGCCGTCGGGAGCGGGCCGGTGACGATCTGGATGCCCTCGCTCAGCAACATCCGGGCGCAGTGGCGGGTGCCCGCGCTGCGGATGGCCTATGAAAGGCTCAGCCAGGACCTGACGCTCGTGCTCTACGACGGCCGCGGCACCGGCGCCTCGGACCGCCGGGCCGGCGACCTCGGCCTCGATGCACACCTGCGCGACCTGGAGGCGGTCATCGAGGCGGTCGGTGCGGACCGGGTCAACCTGCTCGGCTACTACCACGCGGTCACGACGGCAGTGGCGTACGCAGCGGCCAACCCGCAACGCGTCGACCGGATGCTCCTGTTCGGAGGAGCGGCGCGGATGCGCGAGGCGATGAGCCCGGCGCAGACACAGGCGCTGCTGTCGCTGGTCGAGCAGGACTGGGACCTCTTCGCCGACGCCGCCGCGACCGCCTGGCTGGGGTGGGGGTCGGGCGAGAACGCCGGCCGGGTCGCCGAGGCGTTCCGCACCGCCGCGACGCCCGCGGTCGCCCGCGACTGGTTCGCGGAGGCCGCCCGGATGGACGTCAGCGACCTCCTCGACCAGGTGGTGGCGCCGACGCTCGTGCTGCACCGGCAGGGAGCCAGCCAGATCCCGGTCGAGGTGTCCCGTCGCCTGGCCGACGGCGTACGCCACGGAACGCTGGTCGAGCTCGAGGGCAGCACCCCGACGCTGTTCGTCGAGGGCGGCGCCCGTGACCTCGCCATGGTGAGTCGCTGGTTCCTGACCGGTGAGGTGCACCGCGGGTCCGCGCCCGCCTCGGGTCGGGCCACAACGGCACTGACCACGCGCGAGCACGAGGTGCTGCGGCTGATCGCCACAGGGCGTACGAACGCCTCGATCGCCCGAGACCTCGGCATCACCGAGCACACCGTCGAGCGCCACGCCGCCAACCTCTACCGCAAGCTCGGCGTACGCAGCCGCGCCGAGGCCACCGCCTGGGCGATCCGCAACGGCGCGGCCTGAGGGAGCACGAACACTGACGGGAACCCGTCAGTCCGGCTGCCCACTGTCCGGGAAGCGGCGACCCCGCGACCCTGGGCACAGTGGGAGCATGACGACGACGATCACTCCCAGCAACGACTCCTGGCGGATGGCGAAGGCGACCGCCCCGATGATGCGGACCCTGGCCGGGCGCCGCCTGTTCCCGCTCTGGGCCGTGGTGCACCACCGCGGCCGCAAGACCGGACGCGACCTGAGCCTTCCGGTCGCGCTGCTGCACACCGAGGACGAGTTCGTGATCACGCTCCCGTGGGGTGCCGGCACCAACTGGGTCCGCAACGTGCTGGCGGCCGGCGAGTGCACGATCACCTGGAAGGGCCGCGACCACGCCGCCACCCAGCCGCGCATCCTCGACCGCGACGAGGCGCGTCCCTACTACGACGGCTTCTCCTGGTGGATGGTCGAGAGGGCGTTCAAGGCCGACAGCTTCCTGGCCCTGCGTCGGTGAGAGTCCACACTGCGGCGCCGTTGCTCCGTGGCGTACGCCTGCGTCTGGCAGGATCGACGCATGACGATGGAGGCTTTCGGCGAGCAGTCCTTCCCTGAGGAGCCCTTCGGCAACGAGTGGGACACCGAGCCCGGGTGGCTCTCCGAGGAGGAGCTGGGCGAGACCCGCGGGCGCGTGCCCATCCTCTACGTGGAGGCGGTCCCGGTACGTGTCGACCCCGACGGCCGGGTCACCGAGGTCGGGCTGCTGCTGCGCGGCTCGCCAACGACCGGGACGATCACCCGGTCGCTGGTCTCCGGCCGGGTCCTGCACGGTGAGCGGATCCGCGACGCGCTGATGCGCAACCTGGAGAAGGACCTCGGCCCGGTCGCCTTCCCGACCCTGCCGCTGACCACGGTGCCGGTGACCGTCGCCGAATACTTCCCGTGGCCCGGCGAGCGCTACCAGGACCCGCGCCAGCACGCGGTCTCGCTGGTCTACGTCATCCCCGTGACCGGCGAGTGCGAGCCGCGCCAGGACGCCCTGGAGCTGTCCTGGATGACCCCGGCCGAGGCCGCCTCCGACGAGGTCGTCGGCGACATGGAGGGTGGTCGCGGCGCACTGCTGCGGCAGTGCCTGAGCGCGTTCGGGGCGCTGGGTTGAGCCCAGCCGACGACGAGGGCAGGACGTACGCATCGGGGGAGGGGCTCGTCGAGTTCCTCGACCTGATGCGGCTGATGCGTGAACGGTGCGTGTGGAAGTCGTCGCAGACCCACGCGTCGCTCGCGCAGTACCTGCGCGAGGAGTCCGACGAGGTCCTCGAGGCCATCGACGAGGCGGACCCCGAGCACCTCAAGGAGGAGCTCGGCGATCTCCTGCTCCAGGTCTACTTCCACGCCGCCATCGCGGAGGAGGCCGGCGAGTTCACCATGGACGACGTCATCGCCGGCCTCACCGCCAAGATGAAGCGCCGCAACCCGCACGTCTTCGGCCCCGAGGCCGCCTCCGGCCGCCGCTACACCCTCGAAGAGGTCGAGAAGCTCTGGTCGGCCGCCAAAGCCGCCGAACGCGCCCACCCCGCCGAATAGGCACAAACGTCGGCCGAGACGTCAGTTACGTCGGCCGAAACGGCACTTACGTCGGCCGACACGGCAGCTCACTGCCGTCTCGGCCGACGGGAGCGACGCCTCGGTTCGCGTACGTGACTTCTCGGCCGGCGGGGGCGACCTTTCGCGGAGCCAGGGGGATGAGCATGGCTGCGAGGGCCGCACCCAGGGCGACGACGGTGAGGAAGCCGAAGCCGTTGACGTACCCCTGCTCGGTTGGGTAGCCCGACGGCAGGGTCTGGGCGGTGACCAGGGAGGTCATGACCGCGGTTCCGATGGTGCCGCCGACGGTGCGGATGTTGGCGTTCATCCCGGTGGCCACGCCGGTGTGCTCCGGCGGCACCGCGGCCACAACGGCGTTGGCGAGGTTGGCGAAGACCAGGCCCGTGCCGAACCCGGAGAGCCCGGCGGCGACGCACATCTGCCACGGCTCGTCGTGGACGAAGGCGACCATGGCCAGGGAGACCGCGGTGAGCAGCCCGCCGATGACCAGGATGCGGCGCATCCCGATGAGCTCGGCGAGCCGGGCGCTGACCAGACCGCACAGGAACGAGGTGATGGCCGTCGGGAGCATCAGGTAGCCGGCAACGGTGACCGACGCGCCGAACCCGTAGCCGGCCGACGGCGGGGTCTGGGTCAGCTGCGGGATGAAGCCGAAGGAGGCGTACATCGCGATGCCGATCAGCAGGGCGACCAGGTTGGCGGTCCATACGCCGCGGCGGCCCATCAGGCGCAGGTCGACCAACGGCTGTCGTACGGTCCACTCGACCCGGATCCAGGTGGCCAGGAGCACGACGGCGGCACCGAGCAGGCCGATGGTGGCGGGCGAGGTCCAGCCCCACGACGGAGCCCGGCTGACGCCGAGGAGGAGCGCGACCAGCCAGCCGGCGAGGAGTACGGCGGGGAGCAGCGGGATCGGCTCCCGGGTGAGCACGGGGGACTCGGGCACCAGCCATAGCGCGGCGATCGCGGCGCCGGCCGCGACGAGCGCGGGCAACAGGAACAGCGCCCGGAAGCCGAGCGTCTCGGCGACCGGACCTGCCAGCACGATCCCGGCCGCGAAGCCCATCGAGAGCAGCGAAGAGGTCACCGCGATCGCACCGGCGACGCGCTCCTTGGGTAGCTCGTCACGCAGGATCGCGAAGGCGAGCGGCAGGGTTCCGCCACCCAGCCCTTGCAGGACCCGCGCGCCGATCATGACCTCGATGCTGGGGGCCGCGGCGGCGAGGAGAGCGCCGGCGGTGAGGGCGGCCAGGCTCCACACGTACATCCGGCGCTTGCCGAACGAGTCGCCCATCCTGCCGATGATCGGGGTCGCGACCGAGGCCGAGAGCAGGAACGCGGTCAGGATCCATGACCCTGTCGCCTGGTCGGTCTCCAGCTCGGTCTGGATCAGCGGCATCGTCGGCACGGAGACCGACTGCAGCAACGAGTAGGAGCAGACGCCGATGGCGACGATCGCGAAGGTGAGGCGAGGGCTGGTGTGGGTCACGGACATCGAGGCAAAGTTTAGCTTGGCTAACTGTATTCCGGCGAAAATCAAAGGCGCTCGCCTGCTGTGACGGCAGGCGAGCGCCTCGAACGAACAGCTCAGCAGGTCAGGCCCACTTCACCGCGGCCTCGGTCTCCACGCGGGGGAGCCGGTCGAACCACGGGTTCTCGCCCGGGTGGCCGATGTTGACGATCATCTTGGTGGTCCAGTCGCCCTCGGGGAAGAACTCCTTGTCGACGCCCGCGGTGTCGTAGCCCGCGATCGGGCCGGCGGCGAGACCGGCGGCGCGGACGGCGAGGATGAAGGCGCCGGCCTGCAGGCCCGCGGACCAGCCGCCGGCGCCGTGGCGGGCGGTCTCGTCGGCCTCGAAGTAGTCCTTCATCTCCGGGCGGATCGGGAAGACGTTCGGGATCTCCTCGTGCCAGTTGTTGTCGTAGGCGACGATCGCGGTGGCCGGGGCGGCCTTGGTCTTCTCGACGTTGCCCTCGGCGATGTGCGGGAGCAGGCGCTCCTTGCCCTCGGCCGTGCGCACGAACACGATCCGCAGCGGCTGGGTGTTGGCCATCGTCGGAGTCCAGCGGGTGAGCTCCCAGATGTCGGCGAGCTCGTCGTCGGTGACAGGGGTGTCGGCGAAGGTGTTGGAGGTGCGCGCACCGGTGAAGACGATCTCGCGGCCGCGGTTGTCCAGCTTCTCGAGGAAAGTCGGCTCGAGTGCAGTGGTCTCGGTCATGTCGCTCTGAACTCCGTGGTTACTAGGGATATTCCGGTTACTTCGAAAATAGTAGTTCCTCAGTATTCAGGCAACTCCTGTAGGCTGGGTTGCATGCCCGCGACGAAGCCCGCACACGATCCGCAGGTGTGCAATGCAGCGCTGGTGCGGGCCTTCGACTTCCTCGGCAAACGTTGGAACGGCGTGATCCTCGGCAGCCTGACCCAGGGCCCGCTCGGCTTCGCTGACCTCAAGCGAGCGGTGGCCGGCATCAGCGATTCGATGCTCTCCGAGCGGCTCAGCGAGCTGGCTGGCCTGGGCCTGCTCGCCCGCGAGGTCGACCCCGGCCCGCCGGTGGCTGTTCGCTACGCGCTCACCGGATCCGGTGCCGCGCTCGCGCCGACCCTCGGCGCGCTCACCGAGTGGGCCGGCACGCATCTCCCGGCCGGCGACTGCTCCGAGGACTGACCGGTCCGGTGAAATCAGGTCGGCCCGCCACCGAGACGGTGACGGGCCGACTTGATGGCGATCCTCAGTGCTTGGCTGCCCGACCGAGGTCGAGGAAGACCGTCTCTCCGGTGGCGTCCTCGAGACCGTCGTTGTCGGTGACCGCGTAGGCGCGACCGTCGGCGCCGATCGTGAAGCCCTCGAGCTTCTCCTGGGTCCATCCGTTGGTGGCCTGCAGCGCAGGCAGCAGGTCGTACGCCAGGCGCTTGCGCAGCGGGGTCACGGGGCTGAGCCCGGTGACCCCGCGGCGGGGCACCTCGATCGTGTAGACCCGCTTGATCGCGGCGGTGGTGCCGTTCTGCTTGTCGCGCTCGATGACGGCGAGGGTGTCCTCGTCGACGGCGGTGATCTCGGACAGGCCGAGCCAGTCACCGGCCACCGAGGTCGACTCCAGGCCGTAGCCGAACCACTCCCACTCGCCCGTCGCCGGGGTGTAGCGACCGATCCGGGCGGTGCTCGCGCCGTCCACGCCGGGCTTCTTCGTGGTCGAGTCGGCCCACAGCGGGCGTTGGAGCGCGACGTACACCTTCTCCGAGCGGCGCTTCCCGGTCACCGTGACGCCCTCGAGGCCCCACTTGCCGACCTTCTCAGCGATCTCGGTGGGCAGCGGCACCGTCTCGATGATCCGGCCGTCGCGGTCGAGGCGGAGCAGCGCGTTCCCGGCACCGGTCGCGCCCTCGCTGGCCACCCAGAAGCCGCCGCCACGACGGGCGGCCAGGCCCTCGATGTCGAGTCTCTCGGCCACCTCGCCCGCGGAGCCGGTGACCTCGAGGACGTCGCGGATCACGGCGGGGGAGCGGTTCACCGAGAGGGTGTAGATCCGGCCGGTGGCGTAGGCCGCGTCGCTGGCGGCGTAGAGCTTGTCGGGCTCGCCGGGCACCTTCGAGAGCGCACCGAGCGCACCCCAGCCGATCGGCTTGCCGTTCCGGGAGGCCGACTCGACGGTGGGGAAGGACGACGACTTCCGACCGAAGCCGTAGAGCGAGACCGACGCCCGCACCAGATCCTCGGCCGAGTCCTCCTCCGAGGAGATCGCCAGCAGGTTGCGCGACGGGATCGGCAGCAGCCCCTCGGGCCCGTTGGTCGCGGGCAGCGCCTGCGTGAACCTCGGAGACGAAGGCGTACGCATGTCGTAGACGGCCACGAAGTTGCTGCGCTCGGAGCCCACGAAGGCGTACGGGACACCGCCGAAGGTCTCGAAGGCGAGCCCCTCGGGCTCCGCGCCCTTCTTGGCGGCGCGGTCGTTGTTGTGCAGGCCGTACTTCGTGGCGAGGTCCTCGAAGGTGGATCCGGCGTCCCAGACCACCTCGCCGGTCGCGGCGCGGAAGACGGTCCAGCCACGGGTGCCGCCCTTCCAGTCACCCTCGTTGGCGGTGGCGACCAGGCCCTTGCCGACCCACTGGATCGAGTCGGGCTCGCGCGGCGCGTCGATGGTGTCGACCGGGTCGAACAGCCCGTTCTTGGTCGCGTCCACACCGGAGACGACCGCGTTCCCGGCGCTCCACGCCGTCTCGACGGTCGCGGACGGAAGGTCGATGATCGCGACGCCGTTGTTCTCCTGCAGCGTGAGCGCGAGCTGGTTGTCGGCGTTGATGTCGACGTACTCCGGCTCGGCGTCCTCCGGGGTGTCGAGCCCCTTCAACAGCGAGGCGGGCAGCGCCACGTCGGTGATCCGCCACTCGGCCGGACCGCCGTCGAGGCCGACGATCTTGACCGATCCGGCCGGCGCCTGGGGCAGGTCACCCTCCTCGCCGCCGGCAGGGGTGGCGGCCTCGTTGCGCTGGTTCTCCATCGCGATCGCGGCGTACGTCCCGTCGGGGCTGACCGCGATCGAGTCGGGCTGACCGCCCAGGTCGTACGAGGCCACCTCCTCGTGCGGGGCGGCCAGCGAGATCACGTCGATCCGCCCGGCACGGGTGCCGACGGCAGGCTCCTCGTCCTCCCACTCGGTGTCCTCGAGGCCGGGGTAGGTCGACTCGTCGACGACGACGAGCGCGTAGTCGCCCACGATCGACACCGACGTCGGCGAGCCGCCCTTCGCGCCGGCGACGTCGTGGCTGCCGATGCCCTTCGGCGAGGAGGGGTCGGAGATGTCCAGGAAGCCGATCCGGCCGCCGGCCGCGTCGGTGTAGGCCAGTGTCCTGCCGTCCTCGGAGACGGCGGAGATCTCGGCGACGGTCGCATCGGCCGGGTCGACCCCGGCAGGCACGTTCTGGAAGACCGGATAGGTCGCGAGCCGGCTGAACTCGCGGTGCCGGCCCGGATCGGCGGTGGCGGTGCCACCGAGGACGGTCATCAGCGAGACGCCCAGGCCCCCGATGGCCAGGACGCCGACCCCGGCGAGTGCGAGGCGGTTCTTGCGGAGAAGCATGTGAGGGTTCCTCTCGGGGAATTGTTGCCGGAGGAACGATCCGGGCGGCACCGCACCCGGAGGCATCGACGTGGTGACGAGGTGCCGACCTCGACATGAACACCAGGTGGGCGCGGGTCGGAGCGGGCCTACCGACCGGTTAACGTTCCAATCGCCAGGCCCATCCGGCCGGGTAATAGGCTGACGGACGACACCCGTCCCGTCCCTGACCCAGGAGTAGTTCAGTGGCATCGATCGACGCCGTAGGCGCCCGCGAGATCCTCGATTCGCGAGGCAACCCGACTGTCGAAGTTGAGGTCGTCCTCGACGACGGCACCTTCGCCCGCGCCCAGGTCCCCAGTGGCGCCTCGACCGGAGCCTTCGAGGCCGTCGAGCTGCGCGACGGTGGCGAGCGCTACGGCGGCAAGGGTGTGCAGAACGCCGTGACCGCCGTCGTGGAGACCCTCGCACCCGCGATCGAGGGCTTCGACGCCGACGACCAGCGCGCCATCGACCAGGCGATGATCGAGGCCGACGCGACCCCCAACAAGGCCAAGGCCGGCGCCAACGCGATCCTCGGCGTCTCGCTCGCGGTCGCCAAGGCCGCCGCCGACTCGGCGGGTCTCTCCCTGTTCCGCTACGTCGGTGGCCCCAACGCCCACGTGCTCCCGGTCCCGATGCTCAACATCCTCAACGGTGGCTCGCACGCGGACTCCAACGTGGACATCCAGGAGTTCATGATCGCGCCGATCGGCGCGCCGACCTTCGCCGAGGCGCTGCGCATCGGCGCCGAGGTCTACCACGCGCTCAAGTCCGTGCTGAAGGAGAAGGGCCTGGCCACCGGGCTCGGCGACGAGGGCGGCTTCGCGCCCAACCTCGAGTCCAACCGCGCCGCCCTCGACCTGATCGCCGAGGCGATCGGCAAGGCCGGCTACGAGCTCGGCAAGGACGTCGTCCTCGCGCTCGACGTTGCCGCCTCGGAGTTCTACCAGGACGGTGCCTACCTCTTCGAGGGCGCGAAGAAGACCGCCGAGGAGATGACCGCCTACTACGCGGAGCTCGTCTCGGCCTACCCGATCGTCTCCATCGAGGACCCCCTCGACGAGGAGGACTGGGACGGCTGGAAGGCGATCACCGACGCCATCGGCTCCAAGACCCAGCTCGTCGGCGACGACCTGTTCGTCACCAACGTCGAGCGCCTCGCCCGCGGCATCGAGGGTGGTCAGGGCAACGCGCTGCTGGTCAAGGTCAACCAGATCGGCACGCTCACCGAGACCCTCGACGCCGTCGACATGGCTCACCGCGCCGGCTTCAAGACGATGATGTCCCACCGCTCCGGCGAGACCGAGGACACCACCATCGCCGACCTCGCCGTCGCCGTCGGCTCCGGCCAGATCAAGACCGGCGCCCCGGCCCGCTCCGAGCGCGTCGCGAAGTACAACCAGCTCCTCCGCATCGAGGACGAGCTCGGCGAGGNGAAACGGACGCATACGGAAACAACGTGGGCGGCGTACGGAAAGAATTCCGTACGCCGCCCCCGGCTGTGGTCTCGATCAGGCCTGAGCGGCCTCGTCGATGGCAGCAGCGACGCGCCGGTGCGCCTCCCAGATCTCCTCCGGCAGCTTGAACTGCTTGAGGTGCTCCTCGCGGAAGCCCATCTCCTGCTTCCAGCGGTTCAGGTCGAGGGAGAGGATCCGGTCGAGGTCCCTCTGCGGCAGGTCCAGGCCGCGCAGGTCGAGCTCGTCCTCGGTCGGAATGACGCCGACGGGGCTCTGCTGGCCCTTGACCTCACCCTTCTTGAACTGCAGCAGCCACAGCAGCGCGCGCACGTTCTCGCGGTAGCCGGGCCACAGGAAGTGACCGTCCTCGGAGTCACGCTGGAACCAGTTGACGTGGGCGAAGACCGGCTTGTCGGTGGCCTCGCCGATGATCTTCAGCCAGTGGCGGGCGTAGTCGCCCTCCTCGTAGGCGAGGAACGGACGCATCGACATCGGGTCGTAGCGCAGCACGCCCTCGAGGCCGTCGGCCGCGGCGGTCGCCTCGGCACCGAGGGTGAGGCCGTCGTAGACGCCCTCGGCGACATCGGTGATCGCGCGGATCAGCGGCTCGCGGTCACGGGTGCGGCCACCGAAGATGATCGCGTCGACCGGCACGCCGGCCGGGCTGTCGAAGTCGGGGGCGGCGTTGGGCACCTGCGAGATCGGCGTGGTGAACCGGGAGTTGGGGTGTGCCCACGGCTCCCGGAGCTCCGAGTCGAGCCGGTCGGCGAGGCGCTCGCCCTTCCAGTCGATCCAGCCGTCGAGGTCGTCCGGGTGGTGCTTGGTGAGCCCCTCCCACCAGACCTCCTGGGTCTTCTCGTTGTAGGCGACGTTGGTGAAGATCGCGCCCGAGCCCGGCAGGACCGCCTGGACGGCGCCCGGGTTGGTCTTCTCGTTGGTGTCCTTGGCGACGCCGAAGACGCCGTTCTCCGGGTTGAAGGCGTAGAGCTTGCCGTCCTCGCCGACCCAGATCCAGGCGATGTCGTCGCCGTAGAAGGTGACCTCGTAACGCTCACCGAGGGCGTCGGGCGAGAGCGTCATCGAGAGGTTGGTCTTGCCGGAGGCGGACGGGAAGCCACCGACGACGTGGAACTCCTCGCCGGTCTCCTTGTCCTTGATGCCCAGCAGCAGGAACTGCTCGGCCAGGAACTTGCCGGAGGCGCGGCCGTCGTAGCAGGCCTGGCGCAGGCCGTGGGCGATCTTGCCCAGCAGCGCGTTGCCGCCGTAGGAGGAGCCGAAGTGGAGGATCGTACGCTGGTCGGCGACCGTCGCGAAGAGACGCTGGTCCTTGTCGGTCCCCTGCCCGAGGTTGGGCAGGTCGCCGGTCACGTGCACCGCACGGACGAAGGAGTTCGGGTCCGCGAGGTTGTTGATGTAGTCGATGCCGACGCGGGCCATCCGGATCATCTGCTGCACGACCGGGCGGCTGTCGGTGAGCTCGACACCCGCGGCGTACGCCTCGAGCGGCGAGCCGGCCGGAGCCATCAGGTAGGGGATGACGTACATCGTCTTGCCGGCCGAGGCGCCGGTCATCCGCTCGGTGAGCGTCTTGACGGTCTCGTCAGCCGGCTTCCAGTTGTTGTAGACGCCCTTGTCCTCCGGGTTGGAGGTGGCGACCACGGTGCGCTCCTCGGAGCGCGCGGTGTCCTTGATGTAGGAACGGCTGTAGTAGCGGCCGCCCGTCACCGGGAGGAGCTCGCCCGCTGCCAGGGACTCCTGGAGGAGCCGCTCGTCGTCGGCTGCGCTGACAACCTCGATCTGCTCGGCTCCGGTCACCCCTGCCCAGTAGGAGACATACTCCCGCACATGAGGATTCGTCAGCCCCGCCTCATCGAGGACCTTGTCCACGTCAACCATTCCGACACCCTTCAAAAGTTTCGCCGATTGCAGGCACGTTACCCCAGTTGAAGAGGCCTCCAACCGGGGTACCGTGCACCAGAGTGGGTCATCGATCACGGGCCTGGACAATTGATCGATCCAACTGCAGGCGATGTTCCGATAGCCGGTCCTGAGACCCTTGTGACCCCCATGTTTAAGTGAGAAACGCCTCATTTCGGCGCGCGGTCCGTAATGTGGATGTGACGCCGATGTCGCATGGTGACACGGATTACATCTAAGGTTTCGCGAGTGATCCCCCAACACACAGACGTTGAATTGTTTCAATTCCTGAGCGGTCCAGAGGTCGCCTGATGGACCTCATTCTCGGGACCTTCGCCGCCTCCTTCGCCGGAGGACTCTTCCCCGTCATCAACTTCGAGACCTACCTCGCGGTGGCCGCCTCGAACCTGACCTTCTCCGCCCTCGTACTCGCCCTGGTGGCGGGAATCGGCCAGACCAGCTCCAAGGTCGTCTGGTACTACGCCGGCCACGGCACCACCGCCCTCCCCTTCGTCCGCAAGAAGATGTCTTGCGAGAAGTGGCAGAAGCGGATGGAGAAGTGGGAGCGGCGTACGCAGGGCCGGCCCGCCTATGCCGGCGGGCTGCTCGCGGTGGCCGCGCTCAGCGGGCTTCCGCCGCTGGCGATCCTGGCGGTGGTCTACGGCACGCTCAAGGCCAACCTGATGCTCTTCGTCGCGATCACGTTCGTGGGCCGCGTACTTCGGTCCTGGATGATCCTGGAAGCCGCCGCGTTCGCGTGGTTGCGGACATAGGGCGCAGCCCTTCTAGGCTGTCCGCATGCCTCAACCAGCCGGATTCGTCGGAGTCACCGCCAACCTCGGTCTCAAGGAGGGCGCTGACGACTTCGCCGTCGTCGCCGCTCCCTCGGGCCCGGTCACGAGCGCCGCGGTCTTCACCCGATCCCGCTTCGCCGGGGCCTCGGTGCTGCTCTCCCGAGCCTCCGACCTCTCCGCGTTCCGCGGGATGGTCACCATCTCGAAGAACGCCAACGTCGCGACCGGGCCGACTGGCGAGGCCAACGCCCTGGAGGTACGCCGCCTGGCGGCCGAGGTCGTCGGCGTCCGCCCCGAGGAGCTGCTGGTCGCCTCGACGGGCGTGATCGGCGTGCAGTACCCGATGGACGTCCTCACCCCCGCGCTCGAGAAGCTCGCCGGGACCGCCGGCGACGCCGACTTCGACGCCGCCGCGGCGGCGATCATGACGACCGACACGATCGCCAAGATCGAGACCCGGACCGTCGGCGACGCGACGATCACCGGGATCGCGAAGGGTGTCGGGATGCTCGAGCCCGACATGGCCACGATGCTGACCTACTTCTTCACCGACGCCGCGGTGCCCGCGGACGAGCTCGACGCGGCCTTCCGCCGGGTCGTCGACCGCACCTACAACGCCGTCTCGATCGACACCGACACCTCGACCTCCGACACCGCCGCGATCTTCGCCTCCGGCACGGCCGGCGCCGTCGACCTGGGTGAGTTCGAGGCCGCGCTCTACGACGCGGCGCTGGCACTGGTGAAGAAGATCGCCTCCGACGGTGAGGGCGCCTCCAAGCTGATCACGGTCTCGGTCAGCGGCGCCCGCGACGACGCCCAGGCCAAGCGGGTCGGCAAGGCCATCGTCAACTCACCGCTGGTCAAGACCGCCGTCCACGGCGCCGACCCCAACTGGGGCCGCGTCGCGATGGCCATCGGCAAGCTCCGCGAGGAGACCGACATCTCCCCCGAGCACGTACGCATCGCCTTCGGCGGCACCGAGACCTACCCAGCTCAGGTCTCGGCAAATCTATTGGCAGATTTGTCGACTTATCTCATCGGCGATGAAGTCTCGATCGAGGTCGACCTCGGCATCGCCGGCGGTGAGTTCACGGTCTACGGCTGCGACCTCACCGACGGCTACATCCGTATCAACGCCGACTACACGACCTGAGCCACCCTCGACCAGCGGTCAGCCGGCCTGCGCGGAGCGCTCCTCCGCGAGGAGGGCCGCGGCGCGGCGTACGACCAGCTCGATCACGTCGGGATGCGGGCCGATGACGTCGGCGACGATCTCCGCGCCGACGGCCTCGGAGCGGGTTCGGACCAGGTCGGAGAAGAAGCCGGGAGCGAGCAGGTAGGGAGAGACGGCGTCGCCGGGGCGTACGACCTGGTCGATGGGCGGGGCGCCGGAGCCGGAGACGGTGGCGACCCTGACCGGACCACCCCAGGCCTTCTCCAGCATCAGACCGGCCGTCGCGATGTCGGCTCGGGCAGACGGGTCGTTGGAGCCGGCGGCGACCAGGACGACTGGCTGGCCGGGAACCGCACCTACGGCGACCAGCCGGGAGACCTGCGCGGAGGCGAGCAGCGGATCCGGCCCGAGCGCGCGACCCATCGCCACCGGCAGCCCTTCGGCGGCCTGCGGCAGGTCGACCTTGATGTGGTAGCCGGTCGAGAGCAGCAGCGGGACCACGACCGACGGCTGAGCGTCGGCCAGGACGTCGGTGAGCAGCGGCTCGCAGAGCTCGACGTACGCAGCCTTCGACTCCATCCCCAGCACGCGACCGGCGCGCTTGGCGATGATCGAGGCGACCGCGTTGCCGAGCAGCTGCCGGGTGCCGTGGGCGACGACGACGAGCCTCATGAGCCCACCGCCAGCCGGTAGCCACGCTTCACGACGGTCTGGATGGTCTTGGTGCCGAGCGCCGAGCGGAGCCGGGCGACCGCCATCTCGACCGCGTGCTCGGAGCCGGCGGTGCCGGAGGGGAGCATGGCGAGCAGGGCCTGCCGGGAGACGACGATGCCGGGGTTGGCGACGAGGGCGCCGAGGACGGCGGCGGGCGCCGGCGAGAGCTTCACCTCGGCGCCGTCGAGGATCACCGCGTCGCCGTGGAGCAGCAGCTGATGACCGCCGGCGAGCTCGATGAGCAGGCCCTCGCGCCGCAGCGGCAGCTCGGTCTCGAGCATCTTGACCATGGCCGCGGTGCGGGAGCGGTCGGGGATCATGGTGGGTACGCCCCACATCTCGAAGGCGGCGGCGGTCACCGGACCGACGCAGGCCGCGACCACATCGGCCTGGAACGCCGCCACGACCTCGTCGCGCAGGCCCACCGACCCGGCTGCCTGCATGAACGCGGCCACCGCGGGAGCGGAGGTGAAGGTGACCGCGTCCAGCTCGCCGTCGGCCAACGCCTCGACCAGCCGGAACATCGGCTCGGGGTCGGCGGCCGACTCGACCCGGTAGACGACCACGTTGATGACCTCGGCGCCCTGCCGGGTCAGCGCGTGCACGACCATCGACAGCGACTGCCCGTGCTCCTGCACCACGATCCGCTTGCCGGTCAGGTCGCGGCCGCGCAGATGCTCCAGGACGTCGTCGAACTCCTCCGACTCCGGCGCCCACAGCTCTCGCAGCCCGCGCCGCCGGATCGCACCGACCGACTTCGGTCCGCGGGCCAGGATCTCGGCGCCGCCGAGGGTCTCCAGGAGCCGGTCGAGCAGTCCCCACTCCTCCGCGGCGTCGAACCAGGTGCGGGTCCCGATACCGGTCGTCGCCAGGAACATGTCGATCTTCTGGCCGATGATCTGCTCGGTCACGGCACGCAGCGCGCCGGCGTCGACCCGGTTGGGGTCGACGGAGAGCGCGGGCGCCCACACCACGTGTGCTCCCCGCCTCTCGAGCAGGTTGATCTGCTCCTCGGCCTTCCGCGCCGCGGTCACGCCGACGCGGAAGCCGCTCAACGCGCCACTGTCCACATCGGAATCGTAGGTCCCCTGGATCATTTGTGCCGCGTTCGTCATCGCCGGGCGCCGACCCGGATCTCTCCGTCGACGACGTCGACCTCGTAGGTCGCGACCGACACCGACGGATCGTCGAGGCACTGACCGCTCTCCAGCGAGAACGGCTGCTTGAGCAGCGGCGAGGCCACGAACGGCACCTCACCACGCGTCCCGACGATCCCGCGGGCGAGTACCGAGGCGTGGCCGTACGGGTCGAAGTTCGACAGCGCGAAGACTCGGTCGTCGAGGGTCCGGAAGACGGCGACCGCCTCCCCGCGCACCAGCGCGGCGATGCCCGTCTCCGGGTCGATGTCGTCGAGGCGACAGACGGCGATGTACGTCACGGGCTGGGTCTGAGTCTGGGTCTCGGTCATCGCGTCTCCTCCAAGGTGGGCATTCCGACAGGGATAGAGGCACCGAGCGAGACCGGGCCGACCACTGCGGGCTCGTCGCCCACCTCCGGGACGATCTGGCCGCGGGTGGACCCGAAGGAGATGTTAGGGTCCGGGATGTCGGGGGCGTTGACGAAGGAGACGAACCGGCGCAGCTTCTCCGGGTCCTCGAGCGTGGCCTTCCACTCGTCGAAGTACGTCTCGGTGTGGCGCGCCATCGCGGCCTCGAGCTCGGTGCCCAGGCCGAGGACGTCGTCGATCACGACCTCGCGCACCCGGTCCAGGCCGCCGTCGAGGGAGTCGATCCAGGTCGAGGTGCGCTGGAGGCGGTCGGCGGTGCGTACGTAGTACATGAGGAAGCGGTCGAGGTAGCTGACCAGCTCCTCGGTGCTCAGGTCACCGGCGAGCAGCTGGGCGTGGGCCGGGATGGCGCCACCGTTGCCCCCGACGTACAGGTTCCAGCCCTTCTCGGTGGCGATGACACCGAAGTCCTTGCCGCGGGCCTCCGCGCACTCGCGGGCGCACCCGGAGACGCCACCCTTGAGCTTGTGCGGCGAGCGCAGCCCGCGGTAGCGGGTCTCCAGCATGATCGCGAGGCCGACGGAGTCCTGGACGCCGTAGCGGCACCAGGTCGAGCCGACGCAGGACTTCACGGTCCGCAGGGACTTCCCGTACGCGTGGCCCGACTCGAACCCGGCGTCGACCAGGCGCTTCCAGATCGCGGGGAGGTCCTCCATCCGGGCACCGAACATGTCGATGCGCTGGCCACCGGTGATCTTGGTGTAGAGGCCGAAGTCCTTGGCCACCTCGCCGATCACGATCAGGCCCTCGGGCGTGATCTCGCCGCCGGGGATGCGCGGGACGACCGAGTAGGAGCCGTTCTTCTGGAGGTTGGCCAGGTAGGCGTCGTTGGTGTCCTGGAGCTTGCGGTTCTCCTTGGCCAGCACGTGCCCGTTGAGCTGGCTCGCCAGGATGCTCGCGACGGCGGGCTTGCACAGGTCGCAGCCGCGGCCGCTGCCATGTGCCTCGATGATCTGGTCGAAGGTCTTGTAGCCGTGGATCAGGACCACGTCGAAGAGCTCGGCGCGGGTCATCTTGAAGTGCTCGCACAGGCTCGTGTCGACGGTCTTGCCCTGGGCGGTGAAGTAGTCCTCGACGATCTTCTTCACCTGCACCTTGCAGGATCCACAGGTCGAGCCGGCCTTGGTCTCCTTGGTGACGTCCGCCGCGCTCTCGCAGCCGTTGTCGACGGCCGCCTCGATGTCACCGCGGGTGACGTTGTTGCAGGAGCAGATCTGCGCCTCGGGCGGGAGCTGAATTCCTCCCCCACCGCCACTGGACTGGGGGAGGATCAGCTCCTCCGGGTTCTCCGGAAGCACCATGCCCGAGGCGACCATGGGCCGCAGCAGGCCGTACGCCGAGGCGTCGCCGACCAGCACGCCGCCGAGCAGGCGGGTGCCGTCCTCGCTGATCACCAGCTTCTTGTAGACACCGGCGACGGCGTCGGAGTAGGTGAGCTCGAGGCACTCGGGGGTGGTGCCGTGCGCGTCACCGAAGCTCGCGACGTCGACACCGAGCAGCTTGAGCTTGGTCGACATGTCTGCGCCGGTGAACGTGCCGGCGCCACCGAGCAGCGCGTCGGCGACGACCTCGGCCATGTCGTAACCGGGAGCCACCAGGCCGTACATCCTGCCGCCGGGCGCGGCGCACTCGCCGACCGCCCACACATGCGGGTCGGAGGACCGGCACTGCTCGTCGACCAGTACGCCGCCGCGCTCGGCCAGGTCCAGGCCGGCGCCGCGGGCGAGCGCGTCACGCGGCCGGATGCCGGCCGAGAAGACGATCATGTCGACCGGCAGCGGCTCCTCGACGTCCTTGAACTTCAGCGCGCTGACCTTGCCGTCGAGCACGCCGCTCTCGTCCTCGTCCACGACGGAGATCTCGGCCACGGAGTCCGGTGAGATCGACTCCGTCATCACGCCGGTGTGCACGCTGAGACCGAGCTTCTCGATGTGGCGCTTGAGCGTGTTGCCGCCGGCGTCGTCGACCTGCACGGCCATCAGCCGCGGCGCGAGCTCGACCACGTGGGTCTTGACGCCGAGCTGGTGCAGCGCGTTGGCGGCCTCCAGCCCGAGCAGGCCACCGCCGATCACGGCTCCGGTCTTCGCGGTCTTCGCGGCCTCGCGGATCGCCTCGAGGTCCTCGATCGTGCGGTAGACGAAGACGTTCCCGAGCTCCGAACCCGGCACCGGCGGCACGAACGGCGCCGCTCCGGTGGCGAGCACCAGCTCGTCGTACGCCATCTCCTCGCCGTCGGCGAGCATCACGGTCTGGGCGGCGGTGTCGATCTCGACGACGCTCGTGCTGGTGCGCAGGGTGACCCGCGGGTCCTCGTAGACGCCGGAGGGCAGGAAGGAGAGTGCCTCGGCGCCGACCTCGAAGAAGCTGGTGAGGGCGACCCGGTCGTACGCCGGGCGCGGCTCCTCACCGAAGACCACGATGTCGTGGGTCTCGGTGAGACCGCGCTCGATCGCGGCGGTCACGAAGCGGTGACCGACCATGCCGTGGCCGACGACGACGACCTTCTTGCGGAGGTGAGGGCTCATGACGTAGTTCCTTCCAGACTGAGCTGCGTTGCATTGAGCTGAGTGCCGCTGGGCCGGGTGGCCAGGAGCTGACGTACGGTCGGCGCGCAGCCACCGCATCCGGTGGTGGCGCGGGTGGTGTCGCGTACGTCCTCGAGGGACCGGCACGCCCGGATCCGGCCGGCGCTGACACCGGCGCAGGCGCACACCTCCGCGTCGTCGGGGAGCTCCGGACGCGGGCTGTTGGAGGGCTCGGGCAGCAGCAGCTGGCCGGCCTCGTGCTCGCCGAGAACCGTCTGCCGGTCGAATGCCTGGGTGATCAGGCCGACCCGGCTCAGGTCACCGACGAGGGCTCCCGCGACGATGCGGCCGTCGCGTACGACCAGCTTGCGGTGGGTGCCCTTGACCGGGTTGGCTATCTCGACGACCTCGCCGGTCTCGTTCTCGGGCTCGCCGAGGACGCAGACGTCGAGGTCGGTGGCGCGCAGCCGGGCGACGACGCGGTGGCCCTGATAGGTCGCGGGGCCGCCGGCCAGGACGTCGGCGAGGACGCCGGCCTGCTCCCACGCGGGCGAGACGAAGCCGGTCACATTGCCGTTGTGCTCGGCGCAGTCGCCGATCGCGTACACGTCCGGGTCGTCGACGCTGCGCAGCTGGTCGTCGACGACGATGCCCCGGTTGACCGTGAGCTCGGCGCGGCGGGCGAGGTTGGCGCGCGGCCGGCCGCCGGCGGTGAGCACCACCAGATCGGTCTCGAGGGTGTAGCCGTTGTCGAGCTTGAGCCCCTCGTCGGTCAGCCTGGTCGCACGGGCGCCGAGGTAGACCTGGGTGCCGAGCTTGGCCATCGACCGCTTGAGCACCTTGCCGGCCGACGCGTCGACCTGGCTGCTGAGCAGGTGGTCGCGGCCCTCGACGATCTCGGTCTCGATGCCACGGACCGCCAGGGCGCGGGCGACCTGGAGACCGAGCAGGCCACCGCCGACGATCACCGCACTGCGCGGGTGGTCGTGGAGGGTGTCAAGCAGCCGGGCGCAGTCGTCGAGGCTGCGGAACGCCTGCACCCGCGGGTCCAGCGAGCCGTCCATGCGCACCACGCCACGGATCGGCGGCAGGGTCGGGATGGCCCCGGTGGCCAGCACGACGGCGTCGTAGGGAACCGTCGTCCGGTCGGCGAGCTCGACCTCGTGGCGGTCACGGTGGATGTCCACGACGAGGCTGTTCAGGCGGAGGTCGACTCCCCTGTCGGCGTACCACTGCTTCTCGCGCAGCGCGAGTGCCCCTGGACGGTGGGTGCCCTCGAGCACGGCGGAGAGAAGGATCCGGTTGTACGGAGCGTGCTGCTCCTCCGCGAGCACCGTCGTCTGCGGGCCGAGGCCGCGCGCGACCAGTCCCTCGACGAGCCGCGCCGCGGCCATGCCGCCACCGATGACGACGATCCGCTTCTCGCTCACGGGCTCGCTCATGCGCTCACCGCCGCGGCGCAGACCTTGAACTCCGGCATCCGGCTCGACGGGTCGAGGGCGTCGTTGGTGAGCTTGTTGGCGCCGACCCAGTGGAACGGTACGAAGACCGTGTCCGGGCGGATGGTGGTGACGATCCGCGCAGGCGCCTTCATCTCGCCGCGCGGGGTGCGTACGACGACCGGGTCGCCGTCGTGGGCACCGACCCGGTCGGCCAGCAGCGGGTGGAGCTCGACGAATGCGCCCTCGTCGGGAAGGTCCTTGATCCGCCGGGTCTGGGCACCGGACTGGTACTGCGCGAGCACCCGGCCGGTGGTCAGGTGGAGCGGGTAGTCGGCGGTCGGCTGCTCGGCCGGGCCACGGTGGGCGACGTCGATGAAGCGGGCGCGGCCGTCGGCGTGGAAGAAGGAGTCGGCGAAGAGGCGCGGGGTGCCTTCGCTCTTCTCCGGGCACGGCCAGAAGACGCCGTCCTCCTCGCGGATGCGGTCGTAGGTGATGCCGCTGTAGTCGGCCTTGCCGCCCTTCGAGGCCGCGCGGAGCTCGGTGAAGATCTCCTCGGGATCGGTCGACCAGGTCGAGGCGGCACCGAGACGGGTGGCGAGTCCGGTGATGATGTCGAGGTCGTTCTTGACCCCGTCGGGGGCGCTGATCGCCTGGTTGCGCAGGATCACCCGGCCCTCGAGGTTGGTCATGGTGCCGGTCTCCTCGGCCCACTGGGTCACCGGCAGGACCACGTCAGCCAGCGCGGCGGTCTCGCTCATCACCATGTCGGCGACGACCAGCAGGTCCAGGTCTGCCAGTCGCGACGTGATGTGGGTGGCGTTGGGGGCGGAGACGACGATGTTGGAGCCGAAGACGATGAGGCTCTTCGGACCCTCGGGGGTGCCGAGCGCGTCGAGGAGCTCGTAGGCGGAGCGGCCCTTGCCGGGGATGGTCTCGGGGTCGATGCCCCAGACCGCGGCGACGTGGGCCCGGGCGGCGGGGTCGTCGATCATCCGGTAGCCGGGAAGCTGGTCGGCCTTCTGGCCGTGCTCGCGGCCACCCTGGCCGTTGCCCTGTCCGGTCAGGCAGCCGTAGCCGGCGTACGCCTTCCCGGGCATGCCGAGGGCCAGCGCGACGTTGAGCCAGGCCAGGACGGTGGCGGTGCCCTGGGCGTGCTGCTCGGCGCCGCGCGCGGTCAGGACCATCACCTTCCCCGCGCCGGCGAGCAGGTCGGCGAGCTCGCGCAGCTGCGCGGCCTCGACCCCACTGACCCGCTCGACCATCTCCGGCCACCAGGCGGCCACGGAGCGGCGTACGTCCTCGAAGCCCGTGGTCCGCTCCGCGATGTAGTCCTCGTCGACCGCGCCGGCCGCGTCGAGCAGGTGAAGGACGCCGAGCGCGAGGGGCAGGTCGGTGCCGGGGACCGGCTGGAGGAAGAGGTCGGCGCGTTCGCCGGTGGGGGTCAGCCGCGGGTCGATGACGACGACCTTGCCGCCGTTCTCGCGGAGCCGGTCGAGGTGGCGGGCCGCCGGCGGCATCGTCTCGGCGAGGTTGGAGCCGACGAGCACACAGACGTCGGTCTTCTCGATGTCGGCCAGCGGGAACGGGAGTCCGCGGTCGACGCCGAAGGCCTGGTTGCCGGCCGAGGCCGCCGAGGACATGCACCAGCGGCCGTTGTAGTCGATCTGGGAGGTGCCGAGGGCGACCCGGGCGAACTTCCCGAGCTGGTACGCCTTCTCGTTGGTCAGCCCGCCGCCGCCGAAGACTGCGTTGGCGTCGGCGCCGTGGGTCTCCCGCAGATCGGCGAGCTTCGAGGCGACCAGGTCGAGGGCCTCGTCCCAGGTCGCCGCGCTCCACTCCCCCGTCGCCCGGTCGCGCACCATCGGGGTCGTGAGCCGCTCACGGCTCCCGCGCAGCCCCGTCGCCGTCCACCCCTTGCGGCACAGCGCACCCTCGTTCACCGGGAACGCTCTCTCACTGACCTCCAGACGGGGCCCTTTGCGTGAAAGGGTCATCCCGCACTGCAAGCTGCAGTAAGGACAGTGGGTGTCGGTCACGCGTACTCACACCGTTTCGGGTCGGGGACTGGCGACCTCTACTCTCCGGTGTCAAGGTTTCGCGCCGATCCGCCCTCCGTACCCCTTCCGTCAACTTCCGCTCACCACCTCACAGACCGCCGAGGCGTCACCCGCGTCGCCCGAGCTGGCATCTCGGTGCCGACTCGACCGACGGAAGTGACGTCTCGGCCTGCAGAAGTGACGTCTCGGCGGTCAGGGGGTACGCCGCCGCAGGGTCGCCGAGCCGAGGGCGAGGCCGGCCACGACGAACCCGGCGACGACGGCGAGATCGGTCCAGACCTCGCCGGTGTCGGTGGAGATGACCAGGTGGGTCATCGCGTCGACGGCGTACGAGAGCGGCAGGACGTCGGAGATGGCCTCCAGGACCGGGGGCAGCGACTCGCGCGGTACGAGCAGGCCGCAGAGCAGGATCTGCGGGACGACGATCGCCGGCATGAACTGCACGGCCTGGAACTCGGTGGTGGCGAAGGCCGAGACGAGCAGCCCGAGCGCGGTGCCCAGGACGGCGTCGACGATCGCGACGACCACGAGCAGGGCGACCGAGCCACTGATCTCCAGCCCGAGCAGACCCACGCTGACTCCGACGGCCACGCCCGACTGGACCGCGGCGAGCAGCCCGAACGCCAGCGCATAGCCGAGCAGGAAGTCGCCCTTGCCCAGCGGCATCGCCAGCAGCCTCTCGAGCGTTCCCGAAGAGCGTTCGCGCAACGTGGTCACCGAGGTGACCAGGAACATCACGATGAACGGAAAGATCGCCAGCAGGGCCGGACCGATCCGGTCGAAGATCGGCGCGGGCGTCTCCTCGTACATCCACCACAGCAGGGTCATCAGCAGCGTCGGGAGGACCACCAGCATCACCAGGGTGCGGTGGTCGCGCCGGATCTGGGCGAGGACCCGCCCGGTCACAGCCAGGGTTCGTCGAAGACTCATCGTGCTGCCGCCTTCACCAGGGTCAGGAAGGCGTGCTCGATGTCGTCGGCGCTCGCCTTCTGCTTGATCTCGGCAGGGCTGCCGTCGGCGAGGAAGGCACCGTCGCGCATCAGCAGCAGCCGGTCGCAGCGATCGGCCTCGTCCATCACGTGGCTGGAGACGATGACCGCCGCACCTGCGGCGGCCAGGTCCCGGAAGGTGCCCCAGAGCTGCTCGCGGAGCACCGGGTCGAGCCCGACCGTCGGCTCGTCGAGCACCAGCAGGTCCGGCGAACCGAGCAGCGCCGCGGCGAGCCCGACCCGCGAGCGCTGACCACCGGAGAGATCGCGTACGACCTGGTCCTTGTAGTCGACGAGGTCGACCGTCTCGATGGCTTCGGAGACCGACGACATCGGCGCACCGAGCACCCGGGTGAAGAACCTCAGGTTCTCAGTCACCGTCAGGTCGGCGTAGACGCTGTCCGCCTGGGTGACGTACCCGATCCGCGGGCGCAGCGCGGCCGATCCAGCCGGACGACCGAGGACGGTGAGGGTCCCGGTGACCTTCGCCTGCACACCGACCAGGGCCCGCATCAGCGTCGTCTTGCCGCACCCGGACGGCCCGAGCAGCCCGGTGACCTCACCTGACCGGATGGAGAAGTCGAGGCCATGGATGACCTCAAGCTTCCCGCGCACGACTCGGAGACCGGATGCCTCCACCACGTTATTCATCACATGATGAAATGTGGCACGACGGGGCGCCGCACGCAAGAGGACTACGGCAAAGGCCCGGTCAGATAGCCCTGGACCACCGGCGCGTACGTCGCGACCAGCGTGTCCACCGGAGCCGAGGCGAGCGGCTCGATCCGGGCGATGTAGCGCAGCGCGACGAGCCCGACCAGCTGCGAGGCCACCAACGTGATCCGCCGCTCGGGTTCATCGAGCTCGAGTGCCTCACTGACCGGAGCCAGGATCAGCCGGCCGAAGGCATCAGGCACCAGAGCCTTTCCTTCCGGCTCGAAAGCGCTGCGCATCAACGCCATCAGCGGGAGCCGGGACTCCTCGTCGTCCCAGATGCTCAGGAGGAGACGTACGAGCCGCTCCCCCACACCGTCGCGGCCCCCGGCGGCGACCACGGGCACGACATCTCGTGGATCGACCCGCAGCTCCAACGAGGCGACGAAGAGGTCCTCCTTGGTGCCGAAGTAGTGGTGCACCAACGCAGAGTCGACCCCGGCGGCGGTCGCGATCCCGCGGACGGAGGTCGCGGCGTACCCCTGCTGCGCGAAGCGCTGCCGAGCCGCCGTCAGGATCGCCGCCCGTGTGTCCGGCGAGCCGGGCCTGCGCCCTCGCCGCGGTGCCTTCGTGCTCATGGAAGCACGCTAACCCGACGACGGCAGCTCGGGGCGAGGCTCTGTTCGGCGCAACCAGGCCGCGGGACGGCCGACGAGCCATTCGAGCGGACCCGGACGGCCCCACGCGGTGACGAGCGCGCCGATCGTCATCACGACGAGCACATGGAAGACGTACGTGTCGGGCGTCTCCGGCGGCCAGACGGCATCGGTCTTCATCACCACGTGCAGCGTGTAGAGGGTGAGGGTCATCGTGCCGGCGCCGAACAGCACCGCCATCGCGGCGCGCCACCGGTCCGGCACCCGCAGCGCGATCATCTGGCAGGCGCCGATGACGAACATCGAGGTGCCGATCGTCTGCGCCAGATCGAACGGCGTGGACGAGTGGGGCGCGACGACCAGCAGCCACTGCCAGCCACCGTCGACCGGCGTCTGCCCGTAGAGGCCGTGGCTCATCGCGGTCAGCGCCCCGTCGATGTCCAGCTCCGGATAGGTACGCAGCAGCACCTCGGCCACCGACGGCAGCCGGGTCAACCTCCCCGACAGCCAGGTGGCCGAGACGGAGATGATCACGCCGCCGGTCCAGAGCATCGAGACCACGAGCCGGTTGCGCAGGTCGATGCGGCCGATCGCCATCCCGATCAGCACGTAGGCCAGCCACGGGACGGCCGGGTAGTAGCCGGTGAAGAGCAGCTCGGCGAGCAGCCGGCCCGGCTCCAGCAGCTGGGACGGCTCCGGGCTGGAGAACTCCCGCGGAGGCAACATCGGCCGGATGACCTGCGACAACAGCGGACCGATGACGACCCAGAGCACACCGAGCAGCCACAGCCACCGCGCCCGCAGCCCGAGGAACGGGATGGCGAGCAGGAACAGCACCCCGTAGTAGGTCAGGATGATCGCGATGTTGGTGCCGAGCGACCCGAGCACCAGCCCGAGCGCGGCGATCAGCACGGCCCGCGCGACCAGCCCCAGCGACCGGGACGCGAGCACCTGACCCCGCACCGGCTCCTGACGTCCGGTCATCAGCGCCAGGCTGACCCCGGCGAGCACCGCGAAGAGCGCCGCGGACCGGCCACCGGCGACAGCCTGGATCCTGGTCAGCTCCCCGGAGGCGTCGACCGGGTCGAGAACGTGCGTCGCCATCATCCCCAGCAACGCCAGGCACCGCGCCACGTCGACACCGACGAGACGCGTCGAGAGTCGATCGGAGAGCCGATCCGTCAGCACTGACATCGCCCCCAGAGTAGAGATATCTCACGTAGGCCGCGGCTTCACCCACCCACTGCACCTGCTTTACCGTGAGAACGATGTCCGTCGATGCCTCCCTGACCCGCCCGTGGGTCGGGCACGATGCCGGCAGCAGCGGCTACCGCCGGATCCTGATCGGCCTCTTCGCCGCCGGGATCGCGACCTTCGGGCAGATGTACTCCACCCAGGGCATCCTCCCCACCGTCGCGCACGCGCTCGAGGTCAACGAGGCCTCGGCCGCGCTCACCGTCTCCACCGCGACCCTCGGCCTCGCGGTCAGCGTCCTCGGCTGGTCGTGGGTCGCCGACCGCATCGGCCGGGCGCCGGCGATGAAGATCGCGCTCTCGATCTCGCTCGTCCTCGGCCTGCTCACCCCGCTCGCCCCCGGCTTCACCACGCTCCTCGTCCTGCGCAGCCTCGAAGGCCTCGCCCTCGGCGGCGTACCCGCCCTCGCGGTCGCCTACCTGGCCGAGGAGATCCACGTACGCCACGTCAGCCTCGCGGCGGCCATCTACATCTCCGGCACCACGGTCGGCGGCCTCCTCGGCCGGGTGATCACCGGGCCGTTCGCCGACCTCGGCGGCTGGCGCCTGGGCGTCACCGCCGGCGGCGTCCTCTCGGCGATCGCCGCGATCGTCGCCATCACCCTGATCCCGCGTGCCCAGGGCTGGGTCCGCCCGGTCGGCAGGCCGACCACGTCCGTACGCGAGGGGGTGCTCGCCAACCTCCGCGACCCGGGCATGCTCGTCCTCTACGGGCAGGCAGCACTGCTGATGGGCGGGTTCGTGGCGACGTACAACTATCTGGGTTTCCGTCTCGAGCGCGAGCCCTTCGGGCTGCCGGTGGCGATCTCGAGCCAGATCTTCTTCGCCTATCTCGGCGGCACCGTCTCCTCGTCGGTCGCGGGCCGGATGGCCGCCACCCACGGGCGGCGAAAGGTCATGTTGACCTGCGTCGTCATCACGATCGTCGGCGTCGTGATGACCTTCCCCGACAACCTCGCGATGGTCCTGACCGGCCTGTTCGTCCTCACCACCGGCTTCTTCGGCGCCCACGGCGTCGCTTCGGGCTGGGTCGGCGCCCGCGCGCAGGTCGGAAAGGCCCAGGCCAGCGCCCTCTACAACCTCTTCTACTACGGCGGCTCCAGCCTCTTCGGCTGGCTGCTCGGCTATGCGTACGTCGTCGGCTGGTGGGGCGTCGCCACCGCCGTCCTCCTCCTCGCCCTGACCTCGCTCACTTGGTCCTGGCTCGCCGCCCACGACTGACGGGTGGCTGACCGGCGAGGTCAGGCCTCGAAGTGCTTGCGCGCGAACTCGAGCGACTCGCGGAGGGCGGAGACGCGCTCGGCGCGGGAGTGGGCGCGTCGGGTGCTGATCTCGAGGACGATCTCGCCGTCGAACCCCGTGGCAGCCAGATGGCGCAGGAAGCGGTCGGCGCCCATGTGGCCCCGCCCGGGCACGAGATGCTCGTCCTTCGCCGAGCCGGTGCCGTCGGTGAGGTGGATGTGCCGCAGCCGCGACCCGAGCCGCTTCGCCATCTCGATCACGTCGTCGCCGGCGATCGCGGCGTGGGAGAGATCGATGGTGGTGTTGGCGTAATCCTCGGTCGAGGGGTCCCAGTGGGGCAGGTACATCTGCGTGGCGCGCTTGGCCGCCCGCCACGGGTACATGTTCTCCACCGCGAACCGCAGCCCGGTCGAGCGCTCCAGCGTGGCGATCCCGTCCACGAACCCGGCCGCGTACTCGCGCTGCCAGCGGAACGGCGGATGTACGACCACCACTCCCGCACCGACCTCGACGGCCATCTCGGCCGACCGCTCGAGCTTGCCCCAGGGCTCGAAGCCCCAGACCTGCTGGGTGAACAGCAGGGTCGGCGCGTGGATCGCGACGATGGGTAGGCCGTGGTGCTCGGCGAGCTGCTTGACCGCATGGGTCTGCTGCGACAGCGCGTCGATGCCGACCATCACCTCGACCCCGTCGTATCCCACCTCGGCCGCATAGGCGAAGCCGTGGGCGGTCGACTCGGGATAGGTAGAGGACGTCGACAGCGAGATCATCGCGGGGCCTCCTACTCGGACGTTCCAAGGTTGGAGCTGCCGATGAAGGACAGGTGGTCGAGGCGGTCGAGGATCAGGCCCTCGCGCAGCGCCCAGGGGCAGATCTCGAAAGCAGGCAGGTCGAAGATGTCGAGGCACGCCTCGGCGACCAGCGCACCGGGCACGATCTGATGGGCCCGTGACGGGCTGACCCCGGGCAGCTCGGAGAGCTCCTCGAGCGACATCTCCAGCAGCTTCGGGATCCAGTCGCGCAACTCGGCCAACGGCAGCTGGCGGCGCACGCGCAGCCCCTCACCGCTCGGCGCCGCACCGCAGATGCGTGCCAGCGAGCGGAACGTCTTCGAGGTCGCCACCGCCATGTCCGGCCGGCCGTCGCGCAGTATCTTGCCCGCGTCCTCGGCGATCGAGGCGCGGATCGTCCGGCGCAGCTCCCGTGTCTCCTCCTCCGTCGGGCGGTCACCGAAATAGCTGCGCGCGAGCCGGCCGGCACCCAGCGGCAGCGACCAGGCGACGTACGGCTGCTCGTCCAGCCCGGCCGCGATCTCCAGCGAACCACCGCCGATGTCGAAGACGGCGAGGCGTCCGGCGGACCAGCCGAACCAGCGGCGTACGGCCAAGAAGGTCAGCCGCGCCTCGTCGTCGCCGGGAAGGACCTCGATCTCGACCCCGGTCTCGGCATGTACGCGGTCGAGCACCTGCTGCGAGTTGCCGGCATCGCGCACCGCCGAGGTCGCGAACGCCAGCATCTCCGAGACGCCCTTCTCCTCCCCCACCGCCACCGACTCACGGGTGAAGGCGGTCAGCGCCTCGATCCCAGCCTCGGTCACATCGCCGGCCTCGTCGAGGTGCTCAGCCAGCCGCAAGGGTTGCTTGAACGAGTACGCCGGTAGCGGGGCCGCCCCGCCGTGGGCGTCGACCACGAGCAGGTGTCCCGTGTTCGATCCGATGTCGAGTACGCCCAGACGCATGGGTCTACGCTACTTCGCCGCGCACAGGCGGTGTTCCAAAGGTTGCTCTCCGACCGAAATCAGCGGTCGGCGGTGGCCGCCGCACGCTCACGGCTCGGAGCCGCAGCGGGCACAGCCTGCTCCCCGATCCGGGCGTTGACCAGCCCGGCGAGCACAACCACGAGAGCGGCGGCGGCCGGCAGCGCCAGGGCCGCCTCGGTGCCCCAGCGTTCGGCGACGCCGCCGGTGACGGCGGAGGCGAGGGACTGGCCGAGGATCACCGCGGAGCCGAGCATGGTCATCACGGTGGCCGACCGGCCGACCGGGCTGCGGCGGGCACCGAGTCCGTACTGGGTGACCAGCGTCGGCCCGATCCCGAGACCGATGACGAGCAGCGCGACGACCATCCCGGTCACCGAGGACACCCCGGGCAGCGCGAGGGCGCCGGCCAGCATCAGCCCGCCGAAGACCAGCCAGCGCGCGGCCGAGGTGAAGCCGACCGGGAAGACGGCGACACCCAGCGCCAGCGCGGCCGAGCCGACGCCCATCGCGGCGTAGACCAGGCCGGCCTCCTCCGGGCGCCCGTGGTCGGCCATGAACGCGGTCAGCGAGGTGAGCATCGAGCCGAAGAAGAGCCCGACACCGAGGATGCCGACCACGATGACGACCAGGCGCGGACGAGCGAGCTCACGCACGGAGCCGGCAGCCGGCGTACGGCCGGAAGAGGCCTGTGCGGTCGCGGCGCTCGGGTGAAGGGCGAAGGCGGAGACGAAGATCAGGGTGAGCACCGCGGCGGCGACGACCGGCGCCCAGGGGTCGATCGTCACGGCGAGCACGCCCGCGACGACGGGACCGACGATGAAGACGATCTCGTCGGCCGCCGACTCGTAGGCCATGGTCGAGTTGATCACCCGCACGCGACGTCCCGGGACGATGCACGCGGAGATGATCGCCATCAGCCGCGACCGCGACAGCGGTGCGATCTGCGGTGCGGTCGCACCAACCAGGAAGGCCACCGCCAGCACGGCCGCGTCGGGCAGCGGGCTGTAGACGACCCAGGCCATCGCGGCCAGCATCGCGCTGCTCGCGGCGCCGACCACCAGCAGCACGCGCCGCTGGCCGAACCGGTCGACCGCGGCGCCGAGGAGCGGGCCGCACGTCGCGGCTCCGATCCCCACCATCGCGGAGTTCAGACCACCGAGCGCCAGCGAGTCGCGGCCGGCGACGACCAGCGTCAGCACACCGACGACCATCATCGCGTACGGCATCCGCGCGACCAGCGCGAGTGGGAAGTACGTCCCTCCGACGGCGCGCACCAGACTCTGCTCGCCCTGCACTGACATCTCTTTCGAACCTCCCGCTGCGAACCGCGGCTCTGTGCCGCCTTGGTCCGCCGGCGGGGCCAGCGCGAGGTGATACACACAATGGATACGGAGCGGTGGCTCCGTACCCACAAGAATACGCCGCCCACCCCGGCCACCCGGAATCGCCGAGGTGGGCGCCGGTCAGGGCTCGAGATCGACCATCCCGGTGCCGCTGAGGATGTCCAACGGCACCGACACCTGGTCGTGGGCGATCCTCCAGGTGCCGTCGATCTTGCGTAGACCGTAGGTGACCCGCACCCACATGCCGGCCGTGGCGACCCCGGTCTTCATCGTCCCGCTGAGCCGACCGAAGGCGTACCCGAACGCGACGTCGCCGCCGATGCTGAGCGTCAGGTCCCGCAGCTCGTAGTCAACGGTCTCGAAGACCTCGAAGACCCGCGTCCAGTTGGCGAGCTTCGCCTCGATCCCGACGTGCTGGAGCGGCGGTTCGACGTCGAAGGAGACGACATCGGCTGCGTACGGCTCTCGCAGGGTGTCGAGGTCCTTGGCCCGCAGGCCTTCGACGACCTTCTCGATCTGCAGCCGGATCGCGGCCTCCTCGTGCGCACTCATGACCGACCTGCCTCGGCCCCGACCAGGCTGCCCTCGCGCAGCGGCGCGAGCGCGGTGCTCCACGAGACGACCTGATCCAGCATGGTGGCCAGCGCGGCCGCGTGCCGCTCCCCGGGCACGAAGGTGGTGTGGTTCTCGAAGTCGGTGAACAACGAGAGCTCCACCGGCCGGCTCACGTCGGCCATGCCCAGCGCCCCACAGACCGTACGCAGCTGTGCGACCGCCCGAGCGCCGCCGCTGACTCCGTAGGAGACGAAGCCGACCGCCTTGTCCGTCCACTCCGCACAGGCGTGGTCGATGGCGTTCTTCAAGACCCCGGGCATACCGCCGTTGTACTCCGGCGTCACGATCACGAATCCGTCGAACGGTGCGATCCGCGCGGCCCAGTCGCGGGTGTGCTGGTTGGCCGACGGCCCGAACATCGGCGGCACGGGCTCCTCCAGATGCGGGAGCGGGTGATCGAGCAGATCGATCAGCTCGAAGGTCGCGTCCTCGCGGCGCGACGCCAGGTCATGGACCCACCGGGCGACCTGTGGGCCGTTGCGGTTGGGGCGGGTGCTGCCGAGGATGATGCCGACGCTGATCATTTCCGGACTCCTTGTGTTTCGTGGTGGCTGTGCTGCCCCTCCGACGAAGGAGACGTACGGAATGTCAGGCGGTCTCACAGATCGGGTCGCTGTTTCGTCGGATCGGTTGTAGACCTGCAGACGAAGGAGCCGCCATGACCGACCCGCAACTCGCCGAGGTGATCAGCGAGCGCCGCCAGCTGATCAACCTCGCCTACCGCCTGCTCGGCTCGCTCGCCGAGGCCGAGGACGTGGCGCAGGAGACCTACACCCGCTGGTACGCCCTGTCCGAGCAGCAACGGGAGGCGATCGCCTCGCCCGGCGCCTGGATGACGACGGTCGCCAGCCGGATCTGCCTGGATCTGCTCGGCTCCGCGCGGGCCCGGCGGGAGCGCTATGTGGGCGACTGGATCCCGGAGCCGGTGCCCGGTGGCTGGCTCGACGGCACCGGATCTGCGCCGGCCGACCCCGCCGACCGGGTCACCCTCGACGAGTCGATCAGCATGGCCTTCCTGGTGGTGCTGGACTCGATGACCCCCGCCGAGCGGGTCTCGTTCGTCCTGCACGACATCTTCCGCTACACGTTCGCCGAGATCGCCGACGTCGTCGGCCGCACCCCGGCGGCATGCCGCCAGCTCGCCTCCAGCGCACGCCGCCGCATCGACACCTCACGGGACCCGTCCACCACCGAGCGCGCCGACCTGGTCCAGGGCTTCAAGCAGGCCTGGGAGACGCGCGACATCGAGGCCCTCGTCGGGCTCCTCGACCCCGAGGCGGTCGCCACCGCCGACGGCGGCGGCCTGGCCCTGGCCTTCCTCGAACCGATCAGCGGCGCCGAGCAGATCGCCGGCGCCTGGATGGAGATCGCCGCCCGCGGCCCGGCCGTGACTCTGCGCGAGTGCACGGTCAACGGCCAGCCCGGCCTGGTCGGAGAGCTGGACGGCGCCACCGTCTCCGTCTACGCCTTCGACGTCGCCGACGGCCGCATCACCCGCATCTGGGCCGTCCGGAACCCCGAGAAGCTGCGTCCGTGGAGCGCTCGGTGAACCGTCGGACGTCGATCGACCGCGTAGGCTTGGCAGGTGCCTGAGGTACCCCTGGATTTCCCGCGTGCGTGGGTGGAGTTCGTGAACCCCGACGACCCGGACGAGCGGATGCGCTGCGACCTGACCTGGTTGACGTCGGCGTACTCCTGCATCTTCGGCAACGGCTGCCCGGGGATGTTCAAGAGCTCGCCGGACGTGGGGTGCTGCACGCTGGGGGCGCACTTCGCGGACGAGGACGACGAGTCCCGGACGGCTGAGTTCGTCCGGAAGTTGACCCCGGATCTGTGGGAGCAGCACCCGGGGCGCGAGGTGAAGAGCGACGACTGGGTCGAGCTCGACGACGAAGGTGAGCGAAAGACCCGCGTAACGGATTTTCGTGGGCAGGAGTCGTGCGTCCTGGCCAACCGGCCGGACTTCGCCGGCGGATCGGGGTGCGCGCTTCACATCCTGGCCGCGGCCGAGGGCCGGGAGCACTTCGAGACGAAGCCGGACGTGTGCTGGCAGCTGCCGATCCGGCGTACGTTCCGCGATGTCGAGCTGACCGACGGGACGACCTACACCGAGGTGACGATCACCGAGTACGACCGGCGCGGCTGGGGTCCGGGCGGCCACGACCTGGACTGGTACTGCTCCGGCAACACCGAGGCACACGTCGCCGTCGAGCCCGTCTACCTCACCAACCAGGCCGAGCTGACCGAGCTGATGGGCAAGGCGGCGTACGCCGAGCTCGTCCGTCACTGCGAGGCGCACGTCCGGTCGAGGTCCGCGCTGGCGCTCCATCCCGCCAGCCCGCGCTGAGCGGTGCTGAACCCCCGGGTGTATCTCGACATCAAGAGATAGTGACCCTGGATTGGTCTCTCTCTCAGCGAGAGTTCAGAATCGTTACATGCGCCTGGACCATGTTTCGTACGCTGCAGGACCCGATGGCTTGGTACAGACCGCCAAGCAGCTCGGTGAGCTGCTCGGCCAGGAGTTCGTCGACGGCGGCGTCCACCCCCGCTTCGGCACCCGCAACTACATCCTCCCGATGCGCGGCGGCCTCTACCTCGAGGTCGTCGAGGCACTCGAGCACCCGGCCAGCGACAAGGCCCCGTTCGGGCAGGCCGTCAAGGCCCGCTCCGCTCTCGGTGGCGGTTGGATCGGCTTCGTGATCGGCGTCGACGACATGACCCCGATCGAGGAGCGGCTCGGCCGCAAGGCGGTTCCCGGCAACCGTCACCTCCCCGACGGCCGTGAGCTCCACTGGCAGCAGATCGGCATCAACGGCCTGATCGCCGACCCGCAGCTGCCTTACTTCATCAAGTGGGAGACCCCCGACCTCCACCCCGGCAACGCCGGTTCCGACATCACCCTCACGTGCCTGGAGATCTCCGGCGACCCCGAGCGGGTCAAGGACTATCTCGGCGACGAGCTGAAGGAACGTGTCGATCCCTGGACCGGCAAGCCCGCCGAGAACGTCCACATCGACTGGGTCGCCGAGCACGGCACCCCCGGTCTCCTGGCCGCGCAGTTCGTCACGCCCCGCGGCGAGGTCCGGATCTGAGCAGGCTCGACCTGCCGGGGGCGACGGGAGCGATCCCGTCCCCCAACATCTGGAACCACACCGCGACGTACGAGATCGAGAACCGTGCGCTCGACCCGCACGGCCGGCTCTGGGCCGCGATGGCCGAGACCGCGCCGTGGGCCGGACGCGACGTCCTCGACCTGGGCTGCGGCACTGGGTTCTACCTGCCGAAGTTCGCCGAGGCCGCCCGCACCGTCACCGGCATCGAGCCCCATCCGGACCTCGTGACGTTGGCCCGGCGGCGTACGAAACGACTCGCGAACGTAAGCGTCCACAACGGCATCGCCCAGCGGCTCCCGCTGCCGCCGGCGTCGGTCGACGTCATGCACGCCCGCTGGTCCTACTTCTTCGGCCCGGGCTCGGAGCCGGGGCTCGGCGAGCTCGACCGGGTGATGCGCCGCGGTGGCGTGGCGATGGTGATCGACAACGACGGCTCCCGGTCGAGCTTCGGCGCGTGGTTCCGCCGCGGCTACCCGAAGGTTCCGCCGCCCGAGGAGCAGGAGCGGTTCTGGTCCATGCACGGCTGGACGCGCCTCCCCGTCGACATGGACTGGTCCTTCGGCTCGCGCGCGGACCTGGAGGCGGTCGTACGCATCGAGTTCGACGCCGCCACCGCGGCCGCGATCCTGGAAGAACACCAGGGGACGTATGTCGACTACGCGGTGAACCTCTGGTGGAAGCGTTTCTGAATCACCGCACGCGGCCGTGGAAAAAGCGTGACCATTGAGACTCCCCCCAAGGAAAGGAGTTTCACCATGCACCAATTCCCACGTCTCGGGCGTCGGCTCGGCACGGTCATCGGCACCCTCCTTCTCACGGTCGCGGCCTCCCTCGCCGCGGTCAGCGTCACGGCCACGCCGGCTCACGCCGACGCCTGCTACACCTGGAGCGGCACCCTGCAGCAGGGGTCGTCCGGCAACGCGGTCACCCAGCTGCAGATCCGGGTCGCCGGATGGGCGGCCTCCGGCACGATCTTCTCCATCGACGGGTCCTACGGCCCGGCGACGACGACCGCGGTCCGCAACTTCCAGGCCGCCTACGGGCTCTCCGCCGACGGCGTCGCCGGGTCCAACACGTTCAACAAGATCTACGCACTCCAAGACGACGACTGCACCCCGGTCCACTTCTCCTGGAGCGAGGTCGACGACGTCTGCTACGGAGGCTGGCCGACGCCGATCTCCGGAGTGACGATCACGCAGGTCAAGGCCAACCTGATGCAGGCGATGTGGCGCGCCGAGGCGATCCGGCACCGGCTCGGCGACAACCCGCTGCGGGTCACCTCGGCCTACCGCTCGAAGGCGTGCAACGACGCCGTCGGCGGCGCCTCCAACAGCAACCACCTCTACGGCCGGGCCATGGATCTCGTGCCCGGCAGCAGCGCGACGACCATGTGCGGCATCGCGCGTGCCTCACGCCAGTCGTTCCCGCAGGTGCTCGGGCCGGGCTACCCCGACCACAGCGACCACATCCACCTCGGCATCCAGTCGAGCGTCTTCCACAGCGCCTCGCAGTGCTTCTGACCCGTCGAGTCGGCTCAAGCTGAGCGAAACCCCCGCCGAGTCGGCTCGTTATGACGAGCCGACTCGGCGTGTGGGTTGTGGTTCAGCTTCGTCAGGGCGAGGTCGGTCGTCACCGTGTCGAGGCCGGCGCCGTGGAGAGCAGGCGATTCTGGGCACCGCCCTTCCGATCGCGCGGCGTGGCATCGTTGAGCTGTGCAGCTCGAACTCCGCATCTCCGCGCCGCGGCCAGGCGCGCCCTTCCGTGGCAGCCGTGCCCGCCCCGCGATCCGGGTGGGGCGGTGAGCGCGCATCCTCGCCTCTCCGCCGAGGGAGGGCTCGCGATCGCCGGCCTGGACGCGGAGGCCGAGGCGGTCTATGGCGTGGTCCTCGCCGCCGGAGCCGTCGAGGGCGACCAGGTCGCACACACCCTGGGAATCAGCCTGGACGAGGCCACGCGCACTCTGGGCGAGCTCCGCGCCGCCGGGCTCATCAACCGGTCGGCGGGTGACGGTCGGTTCGCCGCCGTCGACCCGCGGGTCTCGTTGCGCGCGGTCGCGGAGCGCGCGGAGGACGGCCTCACCCGGCTCCGCGCCGCGATCCCGCTGCTGGCCGAGGTCTACGAGAATCGTGGAGGGGTGGAGCGCCCAGGCTCGAGCGTCGGCGTGCTGGTGGGGGCCGACGCCGTGGGCGCGGCGTACAACAGGCTGGAGCACCAAGCGGTCGAAGAGTTCATGGCGTTCGACCGGCCGCCGTACGTGCTCGCGCCGCTCAACCCGCTCGAGCCCGTGGTCATCGCGCGCGGCGTACGCTGGCGGGCCGTCTACGCCTCGGCTGCGCTGGATCGGCCAGGCGCGTGGGACGAGGTGCGCCGCGCCGTCGAGGCAGGCGAGCAGGCGCGACTCACGAGCGAGCTGCCGGTCAAGCTCGCGATCGCCGACCGGCGAGCGGCGCTGGTGTCGACGCGCCTCGACGGCCTGCGGCCCGAGGCGATCCTCACCGATTCCCAACCGCTCGTCGCGCTGTTGTGCGAGGTGTTCGAGGCGCATTGGGAGCAGGCCGCCGACGTGCCGCGCGACGAGCCCGTGCAGCGCGGCCCGGTTCCGGTCGAGCGGCGGGGCCCGACGGCGGAGGAGCGAGCGCTGCTCGCGTTCTTCGCTTCCGGAGCGAAGGACGAGGTGATCGCCCGCGAGCTGCACGTCTCGACCCGGACGGTGCGCCGGCGCAGCCAGCTGCTCCTGCGGCGGCTCGGAGCCGCGAACCGGTTCCAGGCCGGGGTACAGGCATCCCGGCGAGGCTGGGTCTGACCGCCGCCGAGGGTCGACCTGACGGCCCGCGACGTGCGTGATGGCCGCCTGCGGCCAGTTGGCCACTGCCGGACTCGCGCACGCGTGCGGACGAAACACCGGGCCGCTTTCATGGGCGCTGAACCGTCATGCGCGGATCTC
The DNA here is from genome assembly GCF_042788075.1 of Nocardioides sp. YIM B13467. Lineage (NCBI taxonomy): Bacteria > Bacillati > Actinomycetota > Actinomycetes > Propionibacteriales > Nocardioidaceae > Nocardioides > Nocardioides sp. YIM B13467. The sequence goes on along the minus strand of NZ_JBHZPJ010000046.1, from coordinate 1,247,102 downwards.
AGAACGTTCATCGGAAGGTCACCCATGTCCCCCACTCCCCGTCGCGGCATCGCCGTCGCACTGGCGGTGCCCGCGGTGCTCGCCGGCTCGGTCCTCGTGCCCCTGAGCGCATCGGCCGAGACCGGCGAGCCCATCGCCGTCATCATCGAGTTCGACAGTCCCGGTGCCGTAGAGCGCATCGGCGCCGACCGGATCGCCGAGTCGCGATCCGCGACCGGCGACATCGGCGCCCAGCACGCACTGTCGGCCACCTACAGCGCGGCCGCGAGCGACATCGCCACCGAGCAAGAGGCGACCGTCGACCGTCTCCGGGCGGACGGCATCCCGGTCGGCGAGAGCCGGAGCGTCACGGGGCTGATTAACGCGATCGTCGCGGAGGTGCCCGAGCGCAGCCTCGACGAGCTCTCCGCCGCGGACGGCGTCGCGCACGTCACCCGCGATGTGCAGATGCATGCGCTGACCGTCGACTCCGTCCCGTCCACCGGCGCCCCCGCGGCCTGGGAGGAGAAGGACGCCGACGGCACCGCGCTACGCGGCGAGGGCATGACCGTGGCCGTCATCGATACGGGCGTCGACTACGGGATCGCCGACCTGGGCGGCGGTTTCGGCGAGGGGCACAAGGTCGTCGGTGGCTACGACTTCGTCTCCGATGACGACGACCCGATGGACGAGCACTACCACGGCACCCATGTCGCCGGCATCGTCGCCGGAACGGGAGCCGAGACGACGACTGGTATGGCACCCGACGCGTCGATCACCGCCTGGCGAGTGCTCGACGCCAACGGCTCGGGCATGATGTCCGACGTCCTCGCCGGCTTCGAGGCCGCGGTCGACCCGACCGGCGCGCACCCCGCCGACGTCGTCAACATGAGCCTGGGCGGCCCGGTGGAGGACGACGACCCGCTCGCCCGCGCCGCGACGGCCGCGGTCGAGGCGGGCACCGTGGTGGTCGCCGCCGCGGGCAACTCCGGCCCGTACGAGGAGACCGTCGGCTCGCCCGCGATCGCTCCCCACGTGATCGCGGTCGGCGCCTCGACCACCGGCATCCGTACGCCGTCGATCGCCCTCCGCGGTGCCACGGTGCCGGCCGGATCGATGCACCGTTACCCGCTGTCCGCGAATCCCGGCCCGAAGCCCGTCACCGCGCGCGTGATCGACGTGGGCTCCGGCACTCCTGAGGACTACGAGCGCGTCGGCGACGTGACCGGCGCGGTCGTCGTCTATCAGAGCCCGACGGCGCAGGCCGTCACGGGCTACGACATGTACCTCTCCGAGCTCGCCGAGCAGCACGGCGCCGTCGGCGCGCTCGTCTACCAGCCCACCAACGCCGAGGCCGGCGCCGAGGCCGGCGCCGGCGACGGACCGATCGACACCCCGATGGGCGGTTTCGAGACCGACGCCAGCAGCGGCGGCGATCTCGCGGCACAGGCCGGCTGGGACCAGCGCCGCACGACGCTCGTGATGATGTCGCTCTACAGCGGCGACTACGGCACCATCCGCCAGGCGGTGCTCGACGGTGAGGTCACCGCGACGATCACAGGCAAGGACGCCACCGACCTGATCGCCTCGTTCAGCTCGCGCGGCCCGGCCGGCACGACCGTCAAGCCCGAGATCGTCGCCCCCGGCGTCGAGATCCGCTCGGACATCCCCGCCTGGCAGGGCATCGAGGGCAACGCGTACCGGCTGTCCGGCACGTCGATGGCGGCACCGCACGTCGCGGGTGCCGCGGCACTGGTACGCCAGGCGCACCCCGACGAGTCGGCCCTGCAGATCCGCGCCCGCCTGATCGGGTCGGCACGGGAGCTCGACAGCACCGACGCCGACGTCAGCCCGTTCACACAGGGCGCCGGAGCGCTCGCGGTCGACCGGGCGGTGGAGCAGGACGTCACCGCTTCGCCCGACGCGCTCTCGCTGGGCCTTGCCGACACGGTGGGCGACGTCCGCTCGCGCACGGCCACCGTCACCCTGACCAACTCGGGCAGGACGACGCAGAGGCTGAAGCTGCGCGCCGAGTCGTCCGAGGCCAGCGACGGCCGCATCGACCTGTCGGCCAGGTCGCTCACTCTCAAGCCGGGCGCCCGGGCCGAGGTGAAGCTCACCCTCATGCCCGAACACCGCAACCAGTCCGGCGAGGTGTCGGGCGAGCTCGTCGCCACCGGTACCGGTAAGGGTGCCGCGAGCGTACGCGTGCCGTACGCCCTGCTGGTGCGCCCGCTCGTCGTACGAGCGACACCGGATGTCGCCGACAACGCCACGCGCGTCGTCGTGCGGGCCCCCGCGGCACTGGACCGTCCGGTCGCTGACGTCGTGGCTCCCTCTGGCCGGCGCACGACCGTGACGCTGTCGCCGCAGGCCGGCCGGCCCGGTTGGTACGCCGCCGACCTCGAGGTGCGGGAGGCAGGCGTCCACCGGATCGACGCGACCGGCACCACGGCCGAGGGACGGCGACTCGGCGGGACCGGGTCGCTCGTGTCGCTCGGGACCGACAAGCGTGGCGACTGGGAGCAGGTGGGCCCGATCTTCACCGGCGGGCTCACGGTGACCTCGCCGGATCGTGCCGGCACGGCGATCCACGTCGTCCAGGACGGCATCAGCCCGTTCTGGACGAGCGACGGCGGCGAGACCTGGACGCGGGTGCGCTCGATGCCCGTCGCGGCGGGCGTGGGCCTTCCGGCGGCAGACCCGGCCGTGCCCGGCGGGTTCTGGCTCGCGGTGAACGGCATGGCCGGGCGTGACGTGCTCGACGCGACGTACCAGGGCCGCCTGCTGCACAGCGCGGACGGCGGGAAGAGCTGGGATGTGCAGTCGCTGCCCGACGAGCAGATCCACGCCTTGGGCGCCGACCGCTCCACGGTCGCCGTCGTGACCGCCGCGGGGCTGCGGTTCAGCCACGACCACGGCCGGACCTGGGACGTCGTGCCCACCGCCTGGACGGAATCGGTCGAGCACCTGGCAGTGGCCGACGGACGGGCGTACGTGCAGACGTTCGACGGAGTGTGGCGGGTCGATCTGACCGGTCAGGCACGCGGCACCGTCACGCAGGTCGTGGCGCCGGAGAGCAGCATCGGCTCGCTCTCCGACGTGGCGGTCGCGGGCGACACGGTGATCGCGACCGTGCGGGGCATCGAGGATGCGACCGTGCTGCGGTCCTCCGACGCCGGCGCCACCTGGGAGTCGTCGCAGCCGGTGCCCGACGCCTACTCGCTCGGCCTGTCGGTGGCCGGCGGCACCACCTACCTGCGCTTCTTCGACCGCGTGTACGCCAGCACCGACCACGGCGCGACCGCGAAACCGGTCGCACTGCCCGAGGGGACGCGCGACGTACGCGACGTCGACTCATGGCAGGGCGGGGACGGGCTCGTGGTGACCACGAGCGCCGGCGTCTGGGGTGAGGACCGCGACACCTGGACGAGGTACCCGCTGGCGGGCGGCAACACGTGGAGCCTGGCGGTCGGCACCGATGCCGCGGAGGAGCCCGTGCTGCGCACGGGCGACGCAGAAGGGATCAAGGAGCGCCGGCAGGGCGATCTCGGTACCGGCCGCTCGCTCGACTGGGGCCTGACGGGCGACGAGGGCTGGATCGGCCTGACGGCCCTGGACGTCGAGCAGTCGCCGACCGGCGCGCGCGACGTGTGGTGGATCCGCCAGGACGGCTTCCTCGGCACGCAGCTGATCCGCCGCTCGCTCGACCGCACCGACGCCCGCGTCGGCCCACAGGTCGAAGTCGGAGACATCGCGGTGTCGCCGCTGAAGGACCGCACCGTCGCGACGACCTACGGCGCCGAGCCCGAGCACGGTGTCCTCGTCTCGACCGACGGGTTCGCCACGTGGACCACGCATCCGTACGACCTCGCGGTCCGCGCGGTCGAGTTCGATGCGTCCCGGCCCGAGCGGCTCTGGATCGCCGCGAGCGAGGGGCTGTACCGGTCGGACGACCTCGGCACGACGCTCACGAAGGTGGCCGACGGTCCCGTCCGATCGCTGTCCGTCGAGAAGGGCGTCGTGGTCGCGGGCACGGACGGCGGCGCGCTGGTCAGCACGGACGGCGGGAAGAAGTTCCGCAGGTCGGTGATCCCGAACCTGCGCGCGGCAGTCGGTGCGGTCGCCTCGGTCGAGGTCTCGGCCGACTCCCACGGCAGACCGGGCAAGGCCATGCGTGTGCTGGTTGCCGGGAGCACCGATCTCGTCCGCGACGGGGTGCTCGCCTCCGGGGCCGGAGTCTTCGTCAGCACCGACGACGGGAAGACGTGGCAGCCTGCTTCGAGTGGCCTCACCGCGCTCGACATCCGCGATCTCGCGGTCAGTCAGGACGGCAAGTGGCTGTACGCCGGCACCAGCAGGGGCGGGGTGATCCGCACCGCGACCGATGCATTGGTGAGCGCGAGGCCCTGAGCCGTCAGGGTGACTCGGTGAGCTGGTCGGGATCGGCATCGGTCCCGACCAGCTCGCGGAGCTTGTCGTTGACGTCCCAGATCCCGACGTTCATCCCGGCGGTCACGGTCGCACCGCGCCGCCAGTAGGCGATGAACTCGTCACCGTCGGTGTCGCCACGGAGCAGCACCTCGTCATCGGGCGCGGAGCGGCCGACGTACTCCATCGAGAACTCGAACTGGTCGGTGAAGAAGTAGGGCTGCCAGTCGTAGGCGCCGCCCTTGCCCAGCATCGACCGGGCCGCCAGCCGGCCCTGCCGGATCGCGTTGTCCCAGTGCTCTACCCGCAGCGGGCCGTGCACGGTGTGCTTCGCGAGCGCGGCGTCGCCTGCGGCGAAGACCCTCGGATCAGACGTACGCAGCCCCTCGTCGACCACGATGCCGTCACCCACCTCGAGGCCGGCGTCCGCGGCCAGCGCCGTGGCCGGTGCCGCACCGACGGCGACGAGGACGATGTCGGCGGGGATCTCGCCTTCGCTGGTGCGTACGACTCCCGGCTCGATCGCCTCGACGGTCGTCCCGGTGTGGACCTCAACGCCATGGCGGACGTGGAGGTCGGCGACGTGCTCGGCGAGCACCGGGCCGAGGACGTTGAGCAGCGGCTGCGCGGCCGCCTCGAGCACGACGGCCTTCCCACCGAGCGCGGTCACCGACGCCGCGACCTCGAGGCCGATCCAGCCGCCGCCGACCGTGATGACCCGGGTGCCGGGCTCGATCGCGGCCTTGAGGCGGCGGGCGTCCTCGACGGTGCGGAGGGTCGTCGCGTGCTCGATGCCGGGGATCGGCGGCGTCTTCGGCTCGGCGCCGGTCGCCAGGAGCAGGGCGCCGAAGGACAGCTCGTCGCCGTTGTCGAGGGTGACGGTCCCGCTGTCCAGGTTCAGGGTGGTCGCGGTGGTGCCGGTGAGGACGGTGACGTCCTTCTCGGCGTACCACGCCTCGTCGTGGGAGAGCTTGAACTCCTTGGCGCCGGAGAGGAAGTCCTTGGAGAGCTGCGGTCGCTCGTAGGGCAGCTCCGGTTCCTTCCCGACCAGGGTCAGGCGCCCGGCGTACCCCTCGTCACGAAGGGTTTCGATGGCGCTGACCGCTGCGAGACCAGCACCGATGACGACGATCTCCCCGGTGTCCTCAGTTCCCATGACGCCATCGTCGCTCGGAAACGGTGAACTATGAAGACCCTCGCACCGTCAGGGCGGGTTTCAGCATCACGCCGGGCGCGGCGTAGGACGGGGTGGCGAGCAGCTCCTCGAGCGCCTTGACCAGCTCGCGCGCGGCCTCCTCCAGCGGAGGGCGTACGGAGGTGATGCCCGGCGGCACCGTCTGAGCGACCTGGGAGTCGTCGAAGCCGACGACCGCGATGTCCTCACCGAGCCGCAGCCGCCGCTCGAAGAGCGCGTGGAGCACGCCCATCGCGAGCGTGTCGGAGGCGCAGACGAGCGCGGTGGGCTCGGTCTCGTCGAGGATCGCGTCGGCGGCGGCCTTGCCCGAGCTGATCGAGTCCTCGGTGCGCGAGGCCAGGCCGGTGGTCGAGAGGCCGTGGGTGTGCATCGCGTGGATCCAGCCGCTTCGCCTCTCCTCACCCAGGAGCGAGTCCTTGTGCCAGCCGATCCAGGCGATCTTGGAGTGACCACGCTCGATCAGGTGCTCGGTGGCGATCTCGGCACCGTAGGCGAGGTCGACGTCGACCCAGGGGTGCTTGGCGTCGGGCTGGGTCCACGGGCGCCCGAAGGAGACGAACCGCGCTCGCCTCGATTGCAGCCAGGTCGTCTGCTGGCCGCCGAGGTGGGTGTCGGTCACGACGAACGCGTCGACGGCGGTCGACCTGAGCAGCTCGTCGTAGCCGTCGAGCGGGTCGGCGGGGTCACCGTAGAAGAGGAGCACGTGGTAGCCGGTCTCGGCCGCGGCCTCGACGAAGCTGTGCACGAACCGGTCCATCATCGCGTTGGCCGTGCCCTCCTGGAGGGCGGGCATCCGCAGGCCGATCAGGTGGCTCGCTCGCGTGCGCAGGCTGCGCGCGGCGCGGTTGGGCTGGTAACCGAGCTTGTCGATCGCGTCCTGCACCCTCGCCAGGGTGTCGGCACGCAGCAGGTCGGGGTTGTTGACCGCGTTCGAGACCGTCTGCCGGGACACGCCGGCCAGCTCCGCGACGTCCGCCAGGGTCGGCGGAGCGGCCGAGATATGACCGCCGGAACGCGGCACCGCCACGCTCTGCCTCCCTTGATGCCGATGTGGAACTCTGGATCGTTCCAAGCCATGGTAACGAAGGCGGGCCTCCCACGATGCCTTCGGCCCCAGAACTGTCGGTGCCGTGCTCTAAGTTGCTGGGCATGGCTACCGCTCGCTCGTCCAAACGCGCCACCTACCGCTGCTCCGAGTGCGGCTGGGAGACCGCGAAGTGGGTCGGTCGCTGCGGCGAGTGCCAGGCGTGGGGGTCGGTCGCCGAGGCGGCGGCCCCGATCGGACGTACGCAGGCAGCCCCGGTCTCCACCGCGGCGGTGCCGATCGGGACCGTGTCGGTGACCGAGTCGGAGCGGCGTACGTCGGGAGTGCCGGAGCTCGACCGGGTCCTCGGCGGCGGGCTGGTGCCGGGCGCCGCGATCCTGCTGGCCGGCGAGCCGGGCGTCGGGAAGTCGACGCTGCTGCTCGAGGTGGCGGCGCAGACGGCGCGCTACGGACGCCGGGCGCTGTACGTGACAGGCGAGGAGTCCGCCTCGCAGGTGCGGCTGCGGGCCGACCGGACCAACGCGATCCAGGACGAGCTCTATCTCGCCGCCGAGACCGATCTCGGCGCCGTGCTGACCCACATCGAGGAGAGCCGGCCAGAGCTGATCGTGGTCGACTCGGTGCAGACCATCGGCGCCTCCGGGGTCGAGGGCGTTCCCGGTGGGGTGACCCAGGTGCGCGAGGTGGCGGCGGCCCTGATCCGGGTGGCCAAGACCCGCAACATCACGACCATCGTGGTCGGCCACGTGACGAAGGACGGGGCGATCGCCGGACCGCGGGTGCTGGAGCACCTGGTCGACGTCGTCCTCCACTTCGAGGGCGCGCGCGACTCACGGTTCCGGATGGTGCGGGCGATGAAGAACCGCTTCGGCCCGGTCGATGAGGTGGGCTGCTTCGACCTGTCCGCGGAGGGCATCGTCGCGGTGACCGACCCGTCGGGGCTCTTCGTGGAGACCCATCACGTCTCGGTCCCCGGCACCTGCGTCACCGTGACGATGGAGGGGCGCCGGCCGCTGCTCGCCGAGATCCAGGCGCTGACCGTGCTGGGCGCGGAGGAGCGGGCGAAGCGTACGACCTCGGGGCTGGACGGCTCCCGGCTCGCGATGATCCTCGCCGTGCTGCAGCGCCACGCGAGGGTCGGTCTCTCCGGTCGCGACGTGTTCGCCTCGACCGTCGGCGGGGCCCGCATCAGCGACCCGGCCGCCGACCTCGCGATGGCGCTCGCTGTCGCGTCGAGCCATACCGGCACGCCGACGCCGCGCGGGGTGGTCGCGCTCGGCGAGATCGGCCTCGCCGGCGAGCTGCGCCGGGTGCGCGATCTCGACCAGCGGCTCTCCGAAGCGGCACGACTGGGGTTCACCGTGGCCGTCGTTCCGGCCGATCCTGGAGCGCCGGTGCCCAACCGTCCCAATGAGCGCGAAGTCGACGGGATGCGTGTCTTTGAGGTGCACAGCATCAGTGGTGCACTGGAATTCCTCCGCTTGGTGTGATCGGCTTGGTGACTCGTGGCCGAACGTTCTCGGCATTACGGTTGGATCCACGGTTAGAATCACCCCATCCCACTCCGAAAGGAATCTCGTGCCCGCCGACCGCACCGCGGACTCCATCCGACTGCGCGAGACGCTTGCTCTGATCGCGCCCGGGACACCGCTGCGTGACGGGCTCGAGCGCATCCTCCGCGGCCGCACCGGCGCACTGATCGTGCTCGGCTACGACAAGATGGTCGATGGGATATCGACCGGTGGCTTCACGCTCGACGTTCCGTTCACCTCCACCGGCCTGCGTGAGCTCGCCAAGATGGATGGGGCGATCATCGTCGACGACTCGCTGAGCCGCATCGTGCAGGCCGCAGTCCACCTGATGCCCGACCACACCATCCCTTCGACCGAGACCGGCACCCGGCACCGCACCGCCGACCGGGTCGCGAAGCAGACCGGTCACCCGGTGATCTCGGTGTCCCAGTCGATGCAGATCATCGCTGCATACGTCGGGGAGACCCGCCACGTACTGGAGGACTCCGGCCAGATCCTCTCCCGCGCCAACCAGGCGCTGGCGACCCTGGAGCGCTACAAGCTGCGCCTCGACGAGGTGGCCTCCACCCTGTCGGCGCTCGAGATCGAGGACCTGGTGACGGTGCGCGACGTGGCCGTCGTGGCCCAGCGCCTGGAGATGGTCACCCGCATCGCCCGCGAGATCGAGGACTACGTGCTCGAGCTCGGCACCGACGGCCGGCTGCTGTCCCTCCAGCTGGAGGAGCTCATCACCGGCGTCGACGCTGAGCGCGAGATGGTCATCCGCGACTACCTCCCCCGCGGCCGCCGAGCCCGCAGCCCCGAGGAGCTGCTGGCCGAGCTCGAGGCGCTCAACTCCGCCGAGCTCGTCGACCCCGCCGCCACCGCCCGGGTCCTGGGCCTCACCACCTCCGACGCTCTGGACGGCGCCGTCGCACCGCGCGGCTACCGCCTCCTCGCGAAGGTCCCCCGCCTCCCACCCGCCGTCGTCGACCGCCTCGTCGACCACTTCGGCACCTTGCAGAAGCTCCTCTCCGCCAGCGTCGACGACCTCCAGGCCGTCGAGGGCGTCGGCGAGCTCCGCGCCCGCTCCGTACGCGAGGGCCTCTCCCGCCTCGCCGAGTCCACCATCCTCGAGCGCTACGTCTGACGAAGCCTTCGCTGAGGCGTCACCCGCGTCGGCCGAGGCGTCAGCTACGTCGGCCGAGTCGGCACGCCCGTGCCATCTCGGCCGGCGGGAGTGACGCCTCGGCTGTCAGTTGACCGGGGAGTCGGGTTCCGTACGCGACAGGGCGGTGCCGGGCTTGTAGAGGCCGAAGGTGGCCGATGACGGTTCGCCACCGAGGGCGGAGGCGACGATCACGAAGAAGTTGGGCTTCACCCACGGGCCGTGGCCGGTGCACTCGCCGGCGACGACGCGGCGGCCGCTCCAGGTCAGAGGCAGCGTGGTGACGACGTCGCGACGTACGACGATCTCCTTGGTCGGCACCGCCTTGGTGCAGTCGACCGTCGACCAGACCAGGTCGCCGCCCTTCTGCGAGATCCGCACCTGGAGCGCGTCCGCGGACAGCTTCCAGGTGCACGCAGACGCCTTCACGGTGCGCAGCTCCAGCGGGATGGTGACGTTGTCGTAGGAGTAGGCGTCGGTGACGGCCGGCTCGACGACGATGTCGGAGGGAGAGCACTCGCCGGTCGGCTCCGGCGGCGCGCTGCTCTTCGGCTTCTTGGGCTTGTTGTTGCCGCCCGCGTTGCCCGCCTCCTTCGATGGCTTCGCGCTGGGCGTCGGCGTGACCGTCACGGTCGCGGTGGGCTCGTCGGCCACCGGGGTCGCGGTGTCGTCCGCGCCGTCGGAACCGCTGAGGAAGAACCGCGAGATCCCGACGATCAGGAGCAGGACGATGCTGAGCACCGCCAGCCGCCGGCGCCAGTAGACCGAGGCTGGCAGCCGTCCTCCAGTCCTTCTCGAGCGGGCCATAGGCGACACCGTAATGATCCCGTGCCCGGGTTTCGGGGTGCCACTCCGTGGCAATACCTGTCGCACGGCACAATCTGGGTGTGACAGTTCTCCACGACGCCGTCCTGGACTGGTACGACGCCAACGCCCGCGACCTTCCGTGGCGCTCCGCGACCGCGACACCGTGGTCGGTGATGGTCAGCGAGTTCATGCTCCAGCAGACCCCGGTCTCCCGCGTGCTCCCGGTCCACGAGGCCTGGATGGAACGCTGGTCGACCCCCGCCGATCTGGCCGCGGAGCCGACCGGCGAGGCCGTACGCGCCTGGGGCCGCCTCGGCTACCCCCGTCGGGCGCTGCGGCTGCACGCGGCCGCCACCGCGATCGTCGAGCAGCACGACGGCGAGGTGCCGGCGACGTACGGCGAGCTGATCGCGCTCCCGGGCGTCGGCGACTACACCGCGGCGGCGATCGCCACCTTCGCCTACGGCAAGCGTCACGTGGTCCTCGACACGAACGTACGCCGCGTCTTCGCCCGGACCCTGAGCGGCGTCGAGTTCCCCGCGCAGTCGGTCAACAAGGCCGAGCGCGAGCTCGCCGCCGGTGTGCTCCCGCAGGACGAGCCGACCGCCGCCACCTGGTCGGTCGCGGTCATGGAGCTGGGCGCCCTCGTCTGCACCGCGGCCAACCCGTCCTGCACCCGCTGCCCCGTCGCCGACCAGTGCGCCTGGCGCGCGGCCGGCCACCCGGCGTACGACGGACCGCCTCGCAAGGTCCAGACCTGGGCCGGCACCGACCGCCAGTGCCGCGGCCGCCTGATGGCCGTTCTCCGCGACGCCGACTCCCCCGTCCACCGCAGCCGTCTCGATGTCGTCTGGTCCGACGAAACCCAACGGCAACGGGCGCTGGAAGGCCTCCTGAAAGACAACCTGGCCACCGAGGTGGAGCCAGACTTCTTCGCCCTCCCCTAACCCCGCCGAAAAGTCGGTTTCTGACGGCGAACGGTCACTTTTTGAAGCACTGGAAGAGAAACGACGCCGAGTGGCCAGAATTTCTGACCACTCGGCGTCGATAACTGACTTCTCGACGTCAGAAAGTGACGTCTCGGGTTACTCGCCTTCGGCGGGCTTCGGCTTGTCGATGTTGGTCGGCTCATCCTGGTCGGGGAGCTCGATATCGGAAACGGTCGCACCCTCCAGCGGAGGTACGTCCGGGACGACGGAGCGCTTCTGCCCCTTGAAGGTGAACTGCGCGGCAGGACCCTCACCGTCGACATCGACCAGCACGATCTCGCCGGGACCGATGTCGCCGTAGAGCATCTTCTCAGCGAGCACGTCCTCGAGCTCGCGCTGGACCGTGCGGCGCAGCGGTCGAGCACCCAGGACCGGGTCGAAGCCGCGCTCGGCGAGCACCTTCTTCGCGGCCGTGGTGAGCTCGATGCCCATGTCGCGGTCCTTGAGACGGATCTCGACGGCCGCGATCATGTTGTCGACCATCGCGATGATCTGCTCCTGCGACAGCGGCGGGAACACGATGACCTCGTCGACACGGTTGAGGAACTCAGGCCGGAAGTGCTGCTTGAGCTCGTCGGAGACCTTGTTCTTCATCCGGTCGTAGGAGCCCGCGACGTCGCTGGCCTGGGAGAAGCCCAGGTTGACCGACTTCGCGATGTCCCTCGTGCCGAGGTTGGTGGTCATGATGATGACGGTGTTCTTGAAGTCGACCACGCGGCCCTGGGAGTCGGTCAGGCGACCTTCCTCCAGGATCTGCAGCAGCGAGTTGAAGATGTCCGGGTGAGCCTTCTCGACCTCGTCGAAGAGGACCACGGAGAACGGCTTGCGGCGCACCTTCTCGGTGAGCTGGCCACCCTCCTCGTAGCCGACGTAGCCCGGAGGCGAACCGAAGAGCCGCGAGACGGTGTGCTTCTCGCCGAACTCCGACATGTCGAGCTGGATCAGCGCGTCCTCGTCGCCGAAGAGGAACTCGGCGAGCGTCTTGGACAGCCAGGTCTTACCGACACCGGACGGACCGGCGAAGATGAACGAACCGCCGGGGCGCTTCGGGTCCTTCAGACCGGCACGGGTGCGTCGGATGGCACGGGACAGGGCCTTGACCGCCTCGTCCTGGCCGATGACGCGCTTGTGGAGCTCGTCCTCCATGCGCAGCAGTCGCGCGGACTCCTCCTCGTTGACCTGCACGATCGGGATGCCGGTCGCGACGGCGAGAACCTCGGCGATGAGCTCCTCGTCCACCTCGGCGACCTCGTCCATGTCGCCGGCACGCCAGGCCTTCTCACGCTCGGCCTTCTTGGCGATGAGCTGCTTCTCCTCATCGCGCAGACGGGCCGCGGCCTCGAAGTCCTGGCCGTCGATGGCGGCCTCCTTGCGCTGGCGCACGTCGGCGATCTTGTCGTCGTACTCCCGCAGGTCGGCGGGGGCCGTCATCCGGCGGATGCGCAGGCGCGAGCCGGCCTCGTCGATCAGGTCGATCGCCTTGTCCGGCAGGAACCTGTCGGAGATGTAGCGGTCGGCCATGGTGACCGCAGCGACCAGCGCCTCGTCGGTGATCGTGACCCGGTGGTGGGCCTCGTAGCGGTCGCGGATGCCCTTGAGCATCTCGATCGCGACCGCGATCGTCGGCTCCGGCACCTGGATCGGCTGGAAACGACGCTCGAGAGCGGCGTCCTTCTCCAGGTACTTCCGGTATTCGTCCAGCGTCGTCGCACCGATGGTCTGCAGCTCACCACGAGCCAGCATCGGCTTCAGGATGCTCGCTGCGTCGATCGCGCCCTCGGCCGCACCGGCACCGACGAGCGTGTGGATCTCGTCGATGAACAGCACGATGTCGCCGCGGGTCTTGATCTCCTTGAGCACCTTCTTCAGGCGCTCCTCGAAGTCACCGCGGTAACGCGAACCGGCCACGAGCGCGCCCAGGTCGAGCGTGTAGATCTGCTTGTCCTTGAGCGTCTCGGGAACGTTGCCCTTGACGATGTCCTGGGCCAGGCCCTCGACGATCGACGTCTTGCCGACGCCGGGCTCGCCGATGAGGACCGGGTTGTTCTTCGTACGCCGCGACAGCACCTGCATCACGCGCTCGATCTGGCCTTCGCGACCGATGATCGGGTCGAGCTTGCCCTCGCGGGCGTCCTGGGTCAGGTTGCGGCCGAACTGGTCGAGCACGAGGCTGGAGGAAGGCGCCTCGGTCGAGGTGGTGCCGGTCGACGCGGTCGCGCCGGAGGTGCCGGCCTGGCCCTCCTTGCCCTGGAAGCCCGAGAGCAGCTGGATGACCTGCTGCCGGACCCGGTTGAGGTCGGCGCCGAGCTTCTGCAGCACCTGGGCGGCGACGCCCTCGCCCTCACGGATGAGGCCGAGCAGGATGTGCTCGGTGCCGATGTAGGAGTGGCCGAGCTGCAGCGCCTCGCGCAGGGACAGCTCGAGCACCTTCTTGGCGCGCGGCGTGAACGGGATGTGCCCGGACGGTGCCTGCTGGCCCTGGCCGATGATCTCCTCGACCTGGTTGCGCACCGCCTCGAGCGAGATGTCGAGGGACTCGAGGGCCTTGGCAGCGACGCCTTCTCCCTCGTGGATCAGGCCGAGCAGGATGTGCTCGGTCCCGATGTAGTTGTGGGAGAGCATGCGGGCCTCTTCCTGGGCCAGCACGACCACCCGGCGGGCTCGGTCAGTGAACCGCTCGAACATGTACGCATCTCTCCTAAGAATTCTGGGGCGTCACCAAGATTCAACCCCGCAGACAGCCTACGCGTTCCCGACAACACAACGCGATCCGTGCGCTGAGAGCGAACACGCGTTCCGTACGCCGGACAGACGCCGGGTCACAGCCGACCTCACACAAAGGCGGCTGCCGCGCCCCGGAGGGCGCGGCAGCCGGACGTTCGGTGCGGTGGGACCGGTTTGTCAGTGAGCCGCTTCGAAAGCCGCTCGGACGTCGGCCGGAATGCGACCACGGTCGGGAACGGTGTAACCGTTGGCCTTCCCCCACTCGCGCATGACCTTCGGGGTCGAGCCACCGGCGGCGGGCGCCTTCTTGGCGCTGCCGCGACGGCCGCTCACCTTCTGGGCGTGGCCGATGAAGAGCGCGAGAGAATCACGAAGCTTTGCCGCATTGGCATCGCTGAGATCAATCTCGTAGGACGTGCCGTCCAGGGCAAAAGACACCGTCTCAGCAGCTTCCGAGCCGTCGATGTCATCCTCGAGGATGATCTGAACCTTCTTAGCCATGTTCCTACCTTCACTGCTCTTCTTCACCCGGAAACGGGCCGAATATCGCCATCGCCGTTAAGCGAGATGCCCATAGCATTACATACGATCCGGATGAACCAACAGGTCGCCATACTGGAAAAAGACTAACGAACGGCATTTCGCTGGAATATGAGTTCCAGTCCTTGCATCGTCAGCCACGGAGAATGCAACGAGAAGCATTTACTCTCGTCGAGAACGAACTCCGCCAGATAGCCGGTCGCAATCACGGTCACTTCCTCGGCGGAGACACCCAGCTCGGTGATGATCCGAGCGACCAGACCTTCGACCTGCGCGGCGACTCCGAAGACCATTCCGGACTGCAGCGCCTCGACCGTGTTCTTGGCGATCACCGACCGCGGGCGGGCGAGCTCGACCTTGCGCAGCTGCGCACCGCGCCGCCCCAGCGCCTCCAGCGACAGCTCGATCCCGGGCAGGATCGCGCCGCCGACGTACTGTCCCGCGGCGTTGACCACGTCGAAGGTCGTCGCCGTGCCACCGAAGTCGACCACGATCGCGGGGCCGCCGTGGAGGGCCAGGGCCGCCACCGCGTTGGCGATCCGGTCGGTGCCTACCTCGCGCGGGTTGTCCATGAGGATCGGGATGCCGGAACGTACGCCGGGCTCGACCACCACGCTCTCGACCGAGCCGAGATGGCGGGCGATCATCTCGCGCCACTCGTGCAGGACCGAGGGAACCGTCGCGCACACGACCACGCCGTCCACGCTCGCCACCAACGCGTCGCCGAGAATTCCCCGCAGCAGCGCCCACCACTCGTCGGCGGTGCGGTGCTCGAGCGTGGAGACCCGCCAGTCCGCGGACACGACGCCGTCGGCAATCAGCCCGATGACCGTGTGGCTGTTGCCGATGTTGACGGCGAGCAAAGACATCGCGGGACGCCTCAGCCCTCGGACAGGTCGAAGCCGATGTCGAAGACCTTCACCGAGTGGGTCAGCGCACCGACGGAGAGATAGTCGACACCGGTCTCGGCGACCTCGCGGGCCCGGTCCAGGGTCAGCCCGCCGGAGGCCTCGAGCACCGCACGCCCGGCGGTGATCTCGACGGCTTCCTTCATCGTCGCGGTCGACATGTTGTCGAGCATGATCCGGCCGCAACCGGCGTCGAGGAGCGCCTCGAGCTCCTCGATCGTGGTCACCTCGACCTCGATCGGCACGTCCGGGTAGGCGAACTTCACGGCCTCGTAGGCCTGCACCGCGCCACCCGCGGCGACGATGTGGTTGTCCTTGACCAGCGCCATGTCGGAGAGCGACATCCGGTGGTTGGCGCCGCCGCCACAACGTACGGCGTACTTCTCCAGCGCCCGGAAGCCCGGCAGCGTCTTGCGGGTGTCGAGGACCTGCGCGCCGGTCCCTTCCAGCGCCTCGGTCCAGGCCGCGACGCCGGTGGCGACGCCGGAGAGGTGGGAGGCGTAGTTGAGCGCCGTACGCTCCGCGGTCAGCAGCCCGCGGGTCGGCCCGGCGATCCGCATGATGACGTCCCCGGCCTTCACCTTGGAGCCGTCCTTGACGCGGTCGGTGACCGTGACCGAGTCACCCATGACGTACGCGAAGACGAGCTCGGCAACGCCGAGGCCGGCCACGACGCCCTCCTCACGAGCGGCGAAGACGCCGATCCCCGTCGAGTCGGGGGCGATGGTGGCCACCGAGGTGACGTCCTCGCTGGGCATCTCACCGGGAGCGGACGTGGGCAGGTCCTCGTCGAGAGCGAGCTCTACGGCGTCGTAGACCTCGCCGGCGTCCAGGCCGGCCTTGGTCAGCTCGTCGCGCAGCGGCTGCGGGATCTCGTCGAAGGGCACGCGTCGGATGGTCATCAGGCTCCTGCCAGGGTTGACTGGGTTGGTTCGGTCTGGGACGGGTCGGTCGCTGGGGCCGGGGTGAAGATGGCGACAGTCTCGCCGTCCCGGAGTCTCAGGTCGAAGTGGCCGGCGAACCCGGCGTCGTCGCGCTCGGCGAAGTCCTCGCGCCAGTGGGAGCCGCGGGTCTCCTCGCGCAGCAGCGCGGACGTCGCCAGCGCGAGCGAGACGGTCAGCAGGTTGGTCGCCTCCCAGGCGGCCGGGTCGATCTCGGTCGCAGGGGTGCCCCCGAGCTGCTCGAGCTCGTCGATCGCCTCGGCGAGGCCGGTCGCGTTGCGGAGAACTCCGACCTTGGTGGTCATCGTCTCCTGCAGCTGCTTGAGCGCAGTGCCGGGAACGAGCGCGCGCCCGGTGCCGGGACCCGGGGCCGGGTCCTCCAGCTGCCGCAGCTCGCCGGGCAGGACCTCGGCGATCCGGCGCGAGAAGACCAGTCCCTCGAGCAGCGAGTTGGAGGCGAGCCGGTTGGCGCCGTGCACACCGCTGCACGCGACCTCGCCGGTGGCGTAGAGCCCGGGCACGTCCGAACGCCCCCAGAGGTCGGTGCGTACGCCGCCCGAGGCGTAGTGGCACGCCGGAGCGACGGGGATCAGGTCGACGGACGGGTCGACGCCGTGCTGCTCGCAGGAGGCGAGGATGTTGGGGAACCGCTTCTCCCAGAACTCACGACCGAGGTGGCGGGCGTCGAGCCACATGTTGGGCTGTCCGGTCTCGAGCATCCGCTTCATGATCGCCTTGGAGACGATGTCGCGCGGAGCGAGGTCGCCGAGCTCGTGGACGCCCTCCATCAGCCGGTTGCCGTCCCAGTCGACCAGGAAGGCGCCCTCGCCGCGTACGGCCTCGGAGATCAGCGGCTGCTGCCCGCGGGAGTCCTCACCCAGATACATCACCGTGGGGTGGAACTGGACGAACTCGAGGTCGCGCAGGGTCGCACCGGCGCGCAGCGCGATCGCCATCCCGTCGGCGGTGGCGACGGCCGGGTTGGTCGTCTGCGAGAAGACCTGGCCGAGGCCGCCGGAGGCGAGCACGACGGCCCGGGTACGCACGATCCCGACGCCGTCGGCATCGCCCTCGCCCATCACGTGGATGGTCAGGCCGGCGACGCCGCCGTCGGCGGCCGTCAGCAGGTCGACGACCATCGCGTGCTCGAAGACCAGGATCTCGGGAGCGCGGCGGACGGCCTCCATCAGCGCGCGCTGGATCTCGGCACCGGTCGCGTCGCCGTCGGCGTGCGCGATCCGATCCCGCCGATGGCCGCCCTCGCGGGTGAGCGACAGGTTGCCGGACGGGTCCTTGTCGAACTCGGCGCCCCACTCGATCAGCTCACGGACCGCTTCGGCGCCCTCACCGACCAGGACGCGTACGGCCTCCAGGTCGCACGCCCCGGCGCCTGCCACGAGCGTGTCGACCTCGTGCTGAGCAGGGGTGTCGCCCTCGCCGAGAGCCGCCGCGATGCCGCCCTGGGCCCACTGCGTCGAGCCGGCCTTGAGCTCGTCCTTGGTGACGACCGCGACCCGCTCGACCTGGTCCTTCAGCCGCAGCGCCGCGGTCAACCCGGCGATCCCCGAGCCGACCACGATCACGTCCGCCCACTCGGTCCAGCCCGGATCGCGGGCGGAGAGCAGCTCGATGTTCATGCTGGCACGCTACTGCGTGAGAACGAGTGGTCCACGCACCTGGTCGGTCCCTGGAACCGGCTCGCTCCTGTCGGAGCCGAGCGCGATGATGTGGTTGGCCTCGTCGACGTGGACGACGTGCGGCTCGAGAGCCTTCGCCTCCTCGGTGCTCATCTGCGCGTACGCGATGAGGATGACGAGGTCGCCGGGGTGGACCAGGTGGGCGGCAGCGCCGTTGATCCCCAGGACGCCCGACCCGCGCTCGCCCGCGATCGTGTAGGTCTCCAAGCGGGCACCGTTGGTGATGTCGACGATGGAGACCAGCTCGCCGGGGAGGATGTCCGCGGCGTCGAGGAGGTCGGCGTCGACGGTCACCGAGCCGACGTAGTGGAGGTCTGCCTGGGTGACCGTGGCGCGGTGGATCTTGCCGGTCATCATGGTGCGCAGACGAGTCATCGGGATGCTCCGATCGTGAGGCTCATGTTGTCGATGAGTCGAGTGGTGCCGACGCGGGCGGCGACGAGGATCCGGGCTTCGGCGCCCGGCTCCGGGTTGGCGCGCGCTGGGTTGTCGGGTAGCGGCGCGAGCGCGGGGTCGGTGACCACGAGGTAGTCCAGGTCGACCCCCAACGCCTGCCGCAGCTCGGCGCGGGCCGCCTGGAGCGCGGCCTCGACTCCGTGGGCGGCTTCGCGCTGCGCGGCGTAGAGCGCCCGCGACAGCGTCGTCGCCTCCTCCCGCTGCTCTGGCGAGAGGTAGCGGTTGCGCGAGGAGAGCGCCAGACCGTCGGGTTCGCGCTGTGTGGGCGCGCCGACGACGTCGACACCGAGGCACAGGTCGTCCGACATCCGGCGGATCAGCGCGAGCTGCTGGTAGTCCTTCTGACCGAAGACGGCGACATCGGGCTTGACCAGCCCGAACAGCTTCGCGACAACGGTGAGCACGCCCCCGAAGTGGCCCGGTCGGGTCTTACCCTCGAGCACCTCGGCGAGCGGCCCGGGGGCCACGGTGACCTGCGGGTCACCGCCCGGGTAGACCTCGTCCGCCGAGGGCGCGAACACGATGTCGACGCCCTCCCGCTCGCAGACCTCCAGGTCCGCCTCGAGGGTGCGCGGGTAGCGGTCGAGATCCTCGCCCGCCCCGAACTGCAGCGGGTTGACGAAGATCGACACGACCACCGGACCGTCGCCTACCCGCTCGCGGGCGACGCGCATCAGCGACGCATGCCCCTCGTGCAGCGCGCCCATCGTCGGCACGAAGCCGACGGAGACGCCGTCGCGGCGCGCGGGGTCGAGAAGCTTGGCGAGCTCCTCGCGAGTGGAAGCGAGAACGGTCATCACTGGTTCCAGGTGTGGATCGGACGCGGCAGGGGCTGCACGGCAGCACGATCTGTGGCCGAAGCGGAGCTCGAGGCAATCGGCACAGTGTCGAGCAGGTTCTTGATCTTGAGCGCCCGGATGGGCAGCAGCCGCCCGTCGGAGACGGCCCGGTCGAGCGTGGCCCGCGCCATGGAGACGTACGACGCCAGGGTCTGCGGTGCGTTGGTGCGGATGTCGTCGAGGTGGGCCGCCACCGTGCCGACGTCGCCGCGGACGATCGGGCCGGTCAGGGCCGCGTCGCCGTGGTCCAGGGCGTTGTCGAGCGCGGCGGTCAGCAGCGGCCGCAGGGTGCCCGCGGGGTCGGTGGCCCCGGCCGCGGCGAGGATCTCCATCGCCTCGGTGACCAGGGTGACCAGGTGGTTCGCGCCATGGGCGAGGCCGGCGTGGTAGAGCGTCCGCATCTCCTCGGGCACCCACATCGGCTTGCCGCCGAGGTCCTGGACCAGTGCCTCGGCGAAGGCGCGGTCGGCGGGAGTGGCAGCGGTCAGGCCGAAGACGCAGCCGGTGAGGCGGGCGAGGTCGACCGAGGTGCCGGAGAAGGTCATCGCCGGGTGGACGGCCATCACGTGGGCGCCGATCGCGGCGGCCGGCTCGAGGATCGCCAGGCCGTGGCGGCCGGAGGTGTGCGCGACGTACATCCCTGGGCGGATGGCGCCGGCATCCGTCATCGTCTTGACGACGTTGCCGAGCATGTCGTCGGGGACGGTGAGAAGAAGGAGGTCGCACGCGCGAGCGACAGCGGTCGGCTTCTCGACCGGGACCCCCGGGAGAAGAGCGGCGATCCGCGCACGGGAGGCGTCCGACTCTCCGGCGACAGCCACGATCTCGTGACCGGCGGACCGAAGCGCTGCAGCAAGGACGGCCCCGACGCGACCCGCGCCGACGACGCCCACCCTGAGTGGGTTCATGGTTAGACCTTTCGTTCCAGTCCCTCCGACCACTCCCCCGTGTGAGCGGAGCCGGGATGGGTACCAGACGTTGTGCCTGCCTGCTCAGCCACCGTGACCGAGCAGTAATGCTTCGGGCTTCGCTTCAGCGAAGCCGAAACAAAGGTACGCCGCCCGACACACTTCCGAAACACCACGATGCCGTGACTGCCATCACACCGAGGTACGGCCGCCGCTGATCACACGCCGGACCAACGACTGGGTATCACCTCGCCCCCAGCATTGGAGTCAATCGAGCGCATCATGGAACAATCCACCCCTCCTCGTCATCTACCAAAGGGTCAGAGTTCAGTGCTTCGTAACGTTGCCGTGCTGCTTGCCGGCGGTGTGGGCTCCCGCGTGGGTCTCGACATCCCGAAGCAGCTCATCAAGATCGCAGGCATGCCGATCATGGAGCACACCCTCGGCGTGCTCGACCGCCACCCGCAGATCGACGAGATCATCATCCTGATGGCCCCCGGCCACCTCGACGCCGTGCACGCGATGACCCGCGACGGCCGCTACCCGAAGGTCTCCAAGATCCTTGAGGGCGCCGACACCCGCAACGAGACGACCAAGCGCGCCCTGGCCGCGCTCCCCGAGGGCGAGGACTGCAACGTACTCCTCCACGACGCCGTACGTCCGCTGCTCAGCGAGGACGTGATCACCGACTGCTTCAAGGCGCTGGTGACCTACCAGGCCGTCGACGTCGCCATCCCGTCCGCGGACACGATCATCGAGCTCAACGACGACAACACCATCTCGCAGATCCCGGACCGCTCGCGGCTGCGCCGCGGCCAGACCCCGCAGGCCTTCCTCGCCTCGACCCTGAAGCGGGCCTACGAGATCGCCGACCAGGACCCTGAGTTCCGGGCGACCGACGACTGCAGCGTGGTGCTGAAGTACCTGCCCGACACCAAGATCTGGGTGGTCGACGGCCACGAGCAGAACATGAAGGTCACCGAGCCGATCGACGTCTACATCGCCGACAAGCTCTTCCAGCTCACCGCTCACCAGCAGTTCCCGCAGAAGGACGAAGCCGACTACCGGGCAGCCCTCGAGGGCAAGAACATGGTCGTCTTCGGTGGCAGCTACGGCATCGGCGCCGACATCGCGGAGCTGGCCGAGTCCTACGGTGCCAACGTCGCCTCCTACAGCCGCTCGGCCACCAGCACCGACGTCGCCAAGCG
Organism: Nocardioides sp. YIM B13467; assembly: GCF_042788075.1. NCBI lineage: Bacteria > Bacillati > Actinomycetota > Actinomycetes > Propionibacteriales > Nocardioidaceae > Nocardioides > Nocardioides sp. YIM B13467. The sequence continues at coordinate 1,225,756 of NZ_JBHZPJ010000046.1, read as the reverse complement.
GGCCGACATCGTCGCCGCGGCCGCTGACGCCGGCAAGCGCTTCGGCTCGATCGACTTCGTGGTCAACACCGCCGGTGTGCTGCCGCGCGGCGAGCTCGCCACCGTCTCTGAGGAGACGATCTACAACGCGACCGAGATCAACTACATCGCGCCGGTCCTGATCGCGCAGGAGTTCTTCCCCTACCTCGCCCGGGCGAAGGGCTCGCTCCTCTTCTTCACGTCGAGCTCCTATACCCGCGGTCGCCGCGGCTACGCGCTCTACTCCTCCGCGAAGGCGGCCACGGTCAACCTGACCCAGGCCCTCGCCGACGAGTGGGCCGACCAGGGCGTACGCGTCAACGCGATCAACCCCGAGCGCACCGGCACCCCGATGCGCACGAAGGCGTTCGGCCAGGAGCCGTCCCACACGCTCCTGGAGTCGAAGGCCGTCGCCCGGGCGTCGCTGGACACCCTGATCGCGTCGAGCACCGGCCACGTCATCGACCTGCGCCGCATCGACCCGATCCAGGAGGCCCTGGACGCTGCGGCGGGGAACTGACCCGATGACCAGCACCCCGACCGCGCCCGCGGAAACGGCCCCGGCCTCTGCACCCGCCCCCGAGCCCAAGAAGAAGGCCGTACGCCGCTCCCGGCTCGGCGCGCTCGACGCGCTCCGGTTCATCGCTGCAGCCGTCGTCGTCGGCTACCACCTCACCGGCATCGCGACCCCTTACTGGGGTCTCGACCCACGGGAGGTCTTCCCGACCCTCAACCACGTCACCCGCTACGGCTACCTCGGCGTGGAGCTCTTCTTCATCATCAGCGGCTTCGTGATCCTGATGACCGCGTGGGGTCGTGACCTGCCCCGTTTCGTCTCCTCCCGCGTCGCCCGGCTGTTCCCGGCCTACTGGGTCGCCGTCATCATCACGCTGATCCTCCAGGCCTACTGGAAGGGCGGCCGCGACCAGGGGTTCGTCGGCGGCCTGATCAACATGACGATGACTCAGGACGCCTGGGACGTACTCAGTGCCCAGGGTGCCTTCTGGACGCTCTGGATCGAGCTCAAGTTCTACCTGCTGATCGGCGTCTTCCTGCTCGTCGGGATCACCAAGCAGCGGGTGATCGCGGTCGTGTTCCTGTGGCCGCTGCTGGCCCAGATCGCCCGGGCGACCGACTCCGGCATGCTCAACTCGCTCCTGTTCGCCGAGCACGCCCCGTTCTTCGCGATGGGCATGGCGCTGTTCCTCATCTACCGGTTCGGCAACTCGTTCATCGCCTGGCTCGCGGTGGCCTACAACGTGATCCTGGGCATCCGCCAGGCGACGGAGTACGCCGACCGGGCCACGGAGCTGGTCGGTGCCACCGTGTCGCCGGTGGTCACCGGCTGGGCGATCGTGGGGTTCGCGGTGCTCGTCTGGCTGGTCTCGGCCGGCCCACTGGGGCGGGTCGAGGCGCGCTTCCTGACGACGCTCGGGGCGCTGACCTATCCGCTCTACCTGATCCACGCGCAGTTCGCGTTCTGGATCATCGACGAGTTCCACGGCCGCTACGACGAGTACATCGTCCTGGCCGCTGCCGTCTCGACCGCCCTCGTCCTGGCCATCGCGCTCCACTACCTCATCGAGCGCCGCCTCCACGATCCGGTCCGCGACGCGGTCTTGCGTGGTTTACGGGAGACTCCGCTTCAACAGCGCTAATGTCTCTCCATGCTGACCCGAGGCCGGCAGAATCGCGGCGCTGCGGTTCAGCCCCGACACATCAATCCCTCCCGAGTGCGTCTCCGCCAGGAGATGGCACGCTTCGCCAAAGGCACCAAGCGTGGCATGCGTGTCCTGGACGCCGGTGCGGGCCGCTCGCCCTACCGGAAGCTGTTCAAGCACGCGCACTACGAGGCCGCTGACTTCGCCCAGCTGAGCTCGGCGTACGCACCGCTCGACTACGTCTGCGACATCACCGACATCCCGGTCGATGACGGGCGCTTCGACCGGGTGATCTGCAACCAGGTCCTCGAGCACGTGCCCGAGCCGGAGAAGGCCATCGCGGAGCTCTACCGCGTACTCAAGCCGGGCGGGCGGATCTTCCTCTCCGCGCCCCTCTTCTTCGCCGAGCACCAGAAGCCCTACGACTTCTTCCGCTACACCCAGTTCTCGCTGCGGAAGATGTTCGAGGAGGCTGGCTTCGAGATCGCCAGGATGAACTGGCTCGAGGGCTACTTCGGGACGGTCGCCTACAGCTACCAGATGATGGCGAAGAACCTCCCCGCGAGCGTCGGCGAGCTTCGCGGGCGCGGTCTGCGCTGGAAGCTCGCCTACGTCGCCCCGATCGTGCTCCTCAACCGGAAGCTCGCCGTCCGGCTCAGCCGCCTCTACGCGCGGCTGGAGGTCTCCGGTCGCCGCTTCGAGCGCGGGATGCCGAAGAACTACGTCGTCGTCGCGCGCAAGCCCGCCGACGGGACGCCGCTCGTATCGAAGCGGCCCGAGGCCGAGACGAAGACCCAGACGAAGGCCGCCCCGACCATGTCCGAGCTCCAGGCCGAGGTCGAGAGACTGAGGACCGAGACCGTACGCACCCGGGAGTCCGTACGCGACCCGCTGGCCGACCTCGCGCTTCCGGCCGAGGTCCGCACCGTCCTCGACGGTGTCCGCGCCGAGCACCTGACCTACCTCAAGCCCGAGAACCTGCAGGTGCTCGCCCGCCAGGTGCTGGACGCCGATATCCAGGACCGGCCCGGCCTGATCATCGAGACCGGGGCGGCGCTCGGTGGCTCCGCGATCGTGATGGCCGCGGCGAAGGACCCGAAGCGGCCGATGAGGGTCTACGACGTCTTCGGGATGATCCCGGAGCCGTCCGAGCGCGACGGCGACGACGTGCACAAGCGCTACCAGAAGATCGTCAGCGGCACGTCGAAGGGGATCGGCGGGGAGACCTACTACGGCTATCGCGACAACCTCTATGACGAGGTGAGCGACTCATTCACCAGGCACGGGATCGATCCGGCGCAGCACAACGTCGAGCTGGTGCAGGGCCTGTTCCAGGACACGCTGAAGATCGACGAGCCGGTCGCCTTCGCCCACCTCGACGGTGACTGGTACGAGTCGACGATGACGTGCTTGGAGCGGATCGTCCCCCACCTGGTCGTGGGGGGACGGATCGTGCTCGACGACTACTTCCACTACAGCGGGTGCCGCGACGCTGTCGACGAGTACTTCAAGGACCGTCCCGGCTTCCGGTTGGAGCGGCGTACGAAGCTGCACGTCGTACGCACGGCCGGAGCCTGACGCCCGCCGGTCAGCGGCGCTGCAGGTGAAGGACGTCGTTCGGACCGAACGACACCTCGAAGTTCGGGCGCACCTCGCGGGGCCGGCCGAGCTTGGTCTCCCAGTTCCAGTTGTGGACCGTGAACCGGAGCCGTAGGTCGAGGTTGCGCGCCTTCTCCGAGAACTCCTCGAAGACCTCCGCGAGGTCGAATCTGGAGGCGAGCCGGAACTCACCGCGGCCCTCGGGCGAGACCTCGAGCGGCAGCGCGGCCACCTCGCCGGTCTCGTTGCAGACGGCGTCGAGGGTGACGATGCGGTCCGCCATCACGCCCTTCGGCCACTCGCCCATCACGGTGAGCATGGCGTCGAAGCGGAGCGTACGAGAGTCACGGAAGGCGGCCGAGCTGGCCTGGGTGCGACCCAGCCGGCTGGCCGGACCCGGCAGCCGGGTCGCGACGCCCTCGGGCATCGGGCGCGCCCAGCCGAGGGCGTGGACGTCGAGCCGGGCGCGCGCGTTCTCGATCCGGCCCGGTCGCTGCGCGACGGCGCCCTCGAAGGCGACGCGCCAGTCCTCGAGGAAGGCGCGCCAGTCGTGCTTGCTCGCCTTCTCCAGAGCCTTGCGGGACATCTCGGCCACCGCGGCGGGGTCGTCGATCATCTGGATGCAGCGCTCGGCGACCGCGTCGATGTCCTCGGCCTCGACGATGAAGCCGTCGACACCGTCGCTGATCTGCTCGCGCGGACCGTAGTTGATGTCGTAGCTGATCACCGGGCAGCCGAAGGAGAGCGACTCGAGGGTCGCCAGCGGGTAGCCCTCGTTGACGCTGGTCATGATGAAGCCGGTGGCGTGCAGCAGCGCTTCCTTGGCTCGCGGGTCGTGGCCCATGAGCTGGACGTTCTTGCCGACGTCGAGGGTCTCGATCAGGTCGGCGAGCGGCTTGTAGAGCTTGCCGTCACCGTAGATCTGGAACTTGGCCTCCGGCCGCTTCTCGATCACCTTCGCGAAGGCCTTGATGGCGTGCTCGAGGCGCTTCTGCGGCTCGAGCCGGGCGACGGTGACGAACGTCGCCGGCTCCCGCTGGGGCATCGTCTCGGGCAGCTCCGGCAGCTCGACCGGGTTGGGCACCACGAACCGGTGCGAGGTCGAGCCGTAGCGCATCGCGATGTGCTCGGACTGACGATGGGTCAGGTTCACCAGCGCGTCGTACTCGTGGATGTTGTCGAGCAGCGGGGCGTACTTGCCCGAGAGCTGGGAGTTCCAGCGGCGCTCCTTCACGACATGGTTGTTGTGCATGAGGTGGAGGAAGTAGAAGCGGTCGTCCTGTCGGGGCATGACGTCACGCAGCGCGAACCGGGAGTCGGTCACGAAGAAGACCCGCTCGGCGTCGCCGGCGAGCAGCTCGAGCCAGTGCCACAGCCAGCCGCCGACCGTCTCCCACGACCGGATCGGACGCCCCTCGGCGTCGGTGAGGATGTAGGGCACCCGGGACGCGGCCGGGGCACCCGGACCCGGCGCCCGCAGGTAGATCGACCCGTCGGCGCGACGGTAGTCACGCGCCAGGTCCTTCCCCGACTGCGAGTGGGCGGTGTAGTAGACCGTGCCGTCGGGGTGCAGTACGTCGGAGGTGGTCGTGCCGGCCACCTCACCCAGCTGGCCACCGAGCGCGGCCACGGACTCGTCCGGCGCGTCGGTCGGGGTGTTCAGCCGGTACCACTCGTAGAGGTTGAGGAGGTCCATGCCCTCGACCAGCTGGCCCGACTCGCGCAGCACCTCGCGCACCTCGTCGTAGACGGGCTTCGACTCGGTCGTCAGCAGCGTGGTCGGGATCCCGGTGTGCTGCGTGATCAGGCGGTTGCGCATGATCATCGCCCGCGTCTGCCCACCGAACTTGGTCGCGATCTCGTTGCACATCGTGAGGTAGCGGCCCTCAGGGAACGCGACCTGCTCGTGGGGGTTGGGGATCGGCATGCGCAGAGATTAGTCGGCGTCTTTGGGGATTGCCGATTCTTCGGGCAGGATATCCGGCCTGGATCATAGGGGGAAACGTGTGAACGGACCGCGAACATCGCGGCTCCGCCCGACGACACTGCGTCGAACCATCAATGAAGGAGTCCCATGGCCAGCCCAGCTCGACGACTCGCTCGCCAGCTGCTTCCCGAGCGCCTGCGTCAGAGCCTGACCGCTCGCGTCCCGTCCATCTCGGAGGGTGCGCCGCAGGACTCGAAGCCGGCGCCGATCTCCATCGAGGTCGAGCCGCTCGTCGTCGCCGCTGATCTCGAGGGTGCGGTCAACGCCGCCGGCGGCGGGTTCTACGAGCGCGCCTGGGCCCTCTTCCAGGGCGTCCCGGTCGAGGAGTGGGCCGCCAAGGCCGCAGACGAGTACGTCATGTCCGGCCTCCACGTCGACCCCGACGCGACCCGCGCGACGCTGCGCGAGCTCGCCGAGTCCGGCGCGTCGTACGTCTCGGGGCGCGCGTGGCTCGCGATGACCAGCCGCGTCTTCGGCTACGGCGACCAGGAGCTGGCACGCAGCCTCTACGCCCGCCTCGACGAGGCCGTCGGCGACGGCACCAACGGCGATACCAAGTGGACCGTCGAGAGCCGTGACTGGCTGCGCCCGTGGGTCGCTGCCGACAACGACGAGCCCGACGCCCCGGCCGCGCCGGAGGGCACCGTCTCCTACGCCGTCGTCGACTACGGCCACCCCGGCCGCTCCCGCGCCTCGGCCAACATCGGCGACCACGTCCAGACCGTCGCCTCGCTCGGTCACGTGGTGCGCCACAAGGACCTGGAGTTCACCGGCGAGTCCGAGCTCGACGACCTGGCCAACCGGCTGCGCGAGCGGGTCCGCCCCGAGCGCGTCCGCGAGGGCCTGTCCGCCAAGGTCCAGCTGATGACCCTCCAGCGCGACGCGTCGATGTACCAGCCCGTCCCGAAGGACACCTGGATGCTCGGCTTCGGGTGGTACATGCACCCGATCTTCGAGATGCGCTACGGGATGCCGTTCCACAAGAACCTGCGCCCGATCTTCGTCTCGTTCCACTGCAGCACCCGCGCCATGATGACCGACGAGACGATCGAGTACCTCAAGAAGTACGCCCCGATCGGCTGCCGCGACTGGACGACCGTCGACATCCTGCTCTCCGTCGGCGTGCCCGCCTTCTTCTCCGGCTGCCTCACCACCACGGTCTCGACCGTCTTCCCCGACGCCACCGAGCTGCCCGGCCCGGACGCGCCGGTCGGCTACGTCGACGTCTTCGACGGCTCCATCCCCGAGGGCGCCCCGACCTACGCCCAGGGTGGCCTCGACGAGGTCCGGTTCCGGCCGTTCGTGCAGAACATCGACGACGCGATCACGATGCTCGAGGGCTACCGCCGCGACCACCGCAAGCTGGTCACCAGCCGCCTGCACTGCTACCTGCCCGGTCGCAGCATCGGCATCGACATCGACTTCCGCCCGAAGAACCTCTCCGACCCGCGCTTCGCCGGTCTCAACCCGCTCACCCCCGCCGAGTTCGACGGCATCCGGGAGAGCATGAACGACCGGCTCGAGACGATCCTCACCAAGATCTTCTCCGGCGCCAGCGTCGAGGAGGTCTACACGCAGTGGCGCGAGATGAACGCCGCCGAGGTCGAGATCGCCCGTGAGCGCCGGGCCGGCGCCCGCAAGGTGGGCGAGCTGGTCAGCTCGATCGCCGATGACGTACGCAGCAACCCGGTCAGCACCCTGGAGCAGGTCCCGGCCGACGCGATCCACGTCGCCGTCTCGGCCCGCCCGAAGCAGCGCCCGAAGCTGCGCCGGCTGATCAAGTCCATCGCCGCCTACTCGTCCCGTCCGGTTCACCTGTGGGTCCAGACCGGTGGCACCGACCTGCGGCTCGACGAGCTCGCCCGGCCGGGGATCACGCTCAGCGCGCTGGACGTGTCCGGCTTCGACGGCATCAAGCAGCCCGACGGCAGCACGCTCCCGATCGGCCAGGTCGAGCGGCTCGTGGTCGCCGACCTGCTCCCCGACGTCGACAAGCTCGTCATCCTCCCGGTCTCCGCCGTGCTGACCGAGGACATCGCCGGGCTCGCCGACACCGACCTGGAGGGCAACCTGGTGGCTGCCGCCGACGTCGTCGGCACGCGCGCGGTCAGCGGTTTCCAGCAGATCCACGCCGCCGCCAACAAGCAGGCCGAGCGCACCACCGAGGCGGCCGAGCTGCGTCGGGACGGCCACCAGCGGCACGCCTTCGACTTCGACGCCTTCGACATCGACGTGCTCGTGCTCGACGCCGCTCAGTGGCGCGCTCAGGACCTGCTCACCTCGCTGACGCCCTATGTCGAGACGTACGGGATGACCTACCGCAACGTGCTCCTCCTCGAGGTCGGCCCGCACCGCGTGGTCCTGCCGGAGCGCTGGAACGCGATCCCCGGCAAGACCTCGGTGGCCAAACCGGCTCTCGCCCGGCTGCCGTGATCCTGGCCTGAGGCCGTAGAAAGCAGCGATGGCGCGCCCCGCGAGGGGACGCGCCATCGCTGCTTCTGTGACCGTCAGGGCTTGTCGAAGCTGGGCTTGTCGAAGCTGGGCTTGTCGAAGAAGGCCTCGACGACCCGCTCGGTCGCCTTGCCGTCCTGGGTGTACTGGTACTTGGCGTTGAACTCGGCGATCCGGTCGCGGTGCTCGGCCTCGAGCCGGTCCAGGTCGGACAGGGCCGCGACGACCTCCTCGGCGGTGTCGAGCATCGGGCCGGGGGCGGTGTCGGCGTAGTCGTAGAGGAAGCCGCGGATGCCGCCGGTGTAGTCGGACAGGTCGGGCACCAGGAACACCATCGGCCGCCCGGTGAGGGCGAAGTCGAAGCGCAGGCTGGAGTAGTCGAGCACCGCCGCGTCGGAGGCCAGGATCAGGTCGTTGATCTCCGGATAGTCGGTGACGTCGATGATCCGGGCGGTGCGCTCGCTGCGCTCGCTCCCCTTGGAGTTGAACCGGTGACCGCGCAGCAGGATGACGTACTCGTCGCCCAGGGCCTCGCTGGCCGCGACCACGTCGAGGTGCTCGACCATCTTCGCCGAGCGGTAGTTGAGCGCCAGGTGGTCCCGCCAGGTCGGTGCGTAGAGGACCACCTTCTGGTCGGAGCCGATGCCGAGCAGGTTGCGCGTACGCTCGCGGTCCTCCGCCGCCGACGGGAGGACCAGCGCGTCATCGCGCGGGTAGCCCTCGCTGTGGATCGGGCCGTCGTAGGCGTACTCCTCGCGGTAGTAGCGGTCCATCTCCGGCGTCGGGGTCAGGATCAGGTCCCAGCCGGCGGTCGTACGGTCGAGCTCGGCCTCGCAGCGCAGCGGCGAGAACATCTTCGCCCGCCACATCCGCAGGCCCATCGACTTGGCGGGGTAGCCGTGGAAGGTCTGCAGGAACCGCTGCCCCTCCCGCTTGTGCCACCAGCGGTCGAAGTCGATGTTCTGGACGAGGTACTTCGCGGTGCCGATGACCCGGTACCACTCCGGGCTCTGCAGCACGACCGGGATGCCGCCCTCGGGGACCCGGGAGGCGTGGTCGGCGACGCCCCAGTAGAGGGTGAGGTCGGGCCGGGTGCGACGCAGGTGCTCGTGGATCGCGAGCTGGGAGTCGGTGGCGGTCGAGCCGGCGTAGGTCGAGAGATAGACCGCGGACTCGTCGAGCGGCTCCTCGGCCGCCAGGACGCGCTCGCGGGCGAGATTGTGGGCGTAGCTGCCGGCGTGGTCGACGGGGATCGGCGGCTGCAGGGTGACTCCCGGGCCGTTGCCGTTGACCGGACGCAGCCGGACCTCGTCACTGGTCTGGAACTCGGCCTGGTGCTCGAGGAACGCGGTGGTGTGGCGTACGTTGCCGCTGCGCTTGGCTCCGCAGGTGAGCTGGAACTGGTAGACGCCGCTGGGCAGGACGGAATCGCCCAGGCCCCACTCGTCCCAGCGCAGCGTGAAGACGACCTCGAACTCGGCGGCGGTGGTGTCGATCTTGACGGTCTCGCTGTGGCGCGATCCGGAGAGTGTCAGCCGGGCATGCTTCGGGATCGAGCTGAGCCACTCGCCCCACACCGTGATCTGGCCGTCGCCGAGCTCGACGCGGTCGATCGCGACGGTGTCGGCCACCTCGATGATCTGGGCGTAGCCCCGGCCGTCTCGCGAAGCCAGCACGCTGCCGCCGCGTTCGCCGGTCCACGGCGAACCGATCGGGTCGGTCCAAACGATCCGGCCAGAGGTCCCGTCCTGGAGAGTGTCCAGCCGCCAGGCGGCCGGCACCCCGGGCTCGACGGCACCGTGGGCGGGGAGGCTGAGGGTGACCTTGCCGTCCTTGACGGGCGCCTCGATGCGTACGCCGCCACCGATCGCCCGCACGGCCTGCGGCAGCTCGCCGGCGAGGGTCAGGGAGACGGTGCGGCCGTCGACCTCCGCCTTCTCGAGGGAGGTCGTCGTCGTCGGGACGGCGCGGAAGCTGAGCTGATCGAGGTAGCGCTCGCAACCCACCGACAGGCCGGTGGAGGTGTGGACCCGCGGCCGGTAGCGCGTCGCCAGGTTGCCCGCCGGGCCACGGGTGTCGATCTGTACCTCGCTGGTGGTGCGGACGACGCCGTCGACGCCGACGGTGACCTCGAGGTGCCAGCGCCCGGCGGTGAGCCGGGTGAGGTCGATCTCGGTGCGGCACCCGCCGGCGCGGTAGTCCTGATACTTGTGGCCGATGGTCATGTTGGCCTGCGCGTCGCGCCGCGGCGTCACGGTCAGGTCGATCGGGTCGGGCAGCGCCGTGTCAGGATCGCTCGCGACGCCGTCCTCGTCGTCGACGCTGACGAAGTCCGGCACCAGGCGTGCGGTGAAGAACGGGGTCGTCTCGGCGAGGTCGACGAGCTCGATCCGGGCCACCAGGTCCACCACGACCCGGTCGGAGTCGAGCGGACGTACGTCCCGCACGAGCACCCGAGCCGGCGTCTCGTGCTCGTTGAGCGTGGTCACGGCCTCGGGCAGGTCCGTGTCGGGGAAGATCCCGCGCACCTGGCCTCCGACGACCCGGGTGCGCAGGTTGCCTCGCTCGAACCAGCGCGACGCGACGAACGCGGTCAGGTCCTCGCGCTGGTCGGCGATGAGGTAGGTCAGCCGGGCCCGCACCTCGACCGGGAGCTTGAGCCACACCTCCGGAGAGACGTCGCGCTCGATCTCGACGACGAGGTCGCGCAGGGCGGTCCACTGCTCGGCGCTCATCCGCTCGACGTCACCGAGGATGGTGTTGGCGCGGCCGGCGAGCCCACCGAGCGCCCAGTGGTCGCGCAGGTCGGAGGCCAGCTCGCCGATCGCGACCCAGGTCGAGCGGGTCTGCGCGATCCACTCCTCCATCCCGAGGGTCTGGTCATGGAGCTGCTCGACCGGGGTGCCGTCGGCGCGGTCCATGTCGACGCACACCGGCGCCGTGACCACGTCGAAGCGGTTGGCCTTCAGGTAGCCGTCGAAGCCGACCGCGTCGGCACCCCCGCGGCCGCCGAAGCTGAAGCCGTGCCGGCGCCAGAACGAGGTGCGGAAGAGCCGGTTGCTCACCCCGACATCGCTCAGCGCCACCGGGAACTCGTCGAGGGTGAGGCCGGAGCGGTTCTCGGCGTGCACGAGGTCGTAGGCCGGCACCACCGGCGGGGAGAGCCGCTGGCGGCTCTCGATGCGACCGACCGCGAGATCGGACCCGCTCTCCTCCAGGGAGGTCACCAGCGTACGCATCGCGTTCTGGGTGAGGAGGTCGGCGGCGAGCAGGAAGCAGACGTAGGATCCGCGCGCCGCACGACCACCACGGTCGCGGGCCTCGGCCTGGGTCGCGGAGCTGTCCAGCAGCCGCAGGCGGTAGTCGTCGGGGAGGTCGGCGAGGATCTGGTCGCTCACCACGCTGGCCTCACCATAGGGCGCGATGAGGATCTCGAGGGTCGTGTGGGTCTGCTCGCGCACGGAGAGCAGCGACTCGGCCAGATACTGCTTGTCTTGGTCGGTCACCGTCACCACGACCGAGACGAGCGGGCCGCGCTCGTGGCCGAGAACGCGATGCCCGGCGTCACGAGCCAGTCGACGGACACCCTGAGGCATCCTTCGTTCGGCGCGACGCAAGACGTCGACGATTCCCTGACCCATGCACATTCCCTCTCGGTCCGAGGCGTCCTGGGTGACGCGCCCGCGAATCTGATCGAACTCAGAGGTTACAGGCGAACGAACGGTCTCCCGCACTCCGGCCGATACCCCTCGGGGAACCTTCGCGGTGGAGTGTGCCGATCGACACCACGATGTCGCCCGGCAGACGTACGGTGCTCACGGACACCGCCGCGCCAGGTCCGTCGCCCCCAGCAGGGTCGTCGGCCATCAGGCCCACGATGTCGGCGACGCCGCGTCCGGTGAGCTTCACGACGCACTCCGCCCGGGTCCATCGTTCCCAGAACCCGTCGGTGCCGAACCGCCTGGCGAGGGCCTCCGGAACCGTACGCTCCACCTCGGCGTCGACCGCCACCGGGCCGTCGTAGGAGCCCGCCCAGGCGACCACCCGGCCGTCGTGGAGGTGGCTGCGGGCGCGATAGCCGGCGAGCTCGGCATCGCTGCCGACGCGGAGCCGGTCACGGGACATCAGATCGAGCCGCCACCGTCGATGACGATCGCCTGGCCGTTGATGTTGGTCTGCTCGAGCAGCAACATCCGCACGGTCGGCACGACGTCCTCGGGGGTGGTCATCGCACCCGAGGGTGTGCGGCGCGCGATCGACTCGAGCTGGTTCGCACCGAGCACCGCGGACATCTCGGAGGCGAAGAACCCGGGAGCGACCGAGTTGACCAGCAGCCGGCCACCGAGCTCACGGGCCAGCGAGCGGGTCGCCGCGTCGAGACCTCCCTTGGTGGCCGAGTAGGCCACCAGGCCCTGATAGCCGCGCTGGCCGCAGATCGAGGTCACGTTGACGACCCGGCCCTTCAGGCCCTTGCCGATCAGGCGCCGCAGCACGAACCGGGTCAGCACCAAGGGCGCGGTCAGGTTGGTCTCGATGATCTGCGCGATCCGGTCCGACGAGGTGTGCACGTGCAGCGAGTCCTGGCCGATCGCGGCGTTGTTGACCAGCCCGTCGATGACGCCGAGCGTCGCCTCGACCTCCTTGACGAACGCCTGGGCCGCCTTCTCGTCGGTCACGTCGACCGAGCCGAAGTGGGTGTCCTCGGGGTACTTCGAGGCCAGCGCCTCGAGCTCGGGGGTCACCGTGCGCGCGAAGGCGGCGACCTTCACGCCACGTTCGAGCAGGTCCGTAACGATGGCGAGACCGAGGCCGCGCGAAGCGCCGGAGACCAGCGCCACGGATACGGGCGGGACAGCGCTGATCGCCTCGGGCTTCGCTTCGGCAGTTTGGAAATCAGACATCGCTCTTCAGCGTCTCCTTGGCCGGGATATCGGCAAGCATCTTGATGCGCCGCGGCACGGCGTACTCGGGCAGTCGCTCGGCGGCCCAACGGGTCAGGTCGTCGGCGGTCACGCCCGAGTCCTGGTCGGCGACCACGTCGGCGACGACCATGGTGCCGACCAGCGGCGCCTTCCGGCCGCGCACGGCCGCCCACGCGATCGCGGGATGGGACTGCAGCAGGTCTCGTACGGCACCGGCCGAGACCTTGGAGCCGCCGACGTTGAGCTCGTCGCGGTCCAGGCGACCGGTGACCAGGACCCGGCCGTCCTCGATACGGACGGCATCGCCGGTGCGAACCGCCCCGGCCAGCTCCGCGCCCGAGGCGTCGGTGCCGTGGTGCGGCGAGGTGATCACCAGCTCGCCGTCGGCCACCGACAGCCGCGGGCGACCGGGGAGGTCGCGGTCCAGCCACTCGGTCGGGAAGCCCGCGCGACCGTCGTGGACGACGATCGAGGCACCGACCTCGGAGGAGGCGTAGATCCAGGACACGCGCGCGTCCGGGAAGGCCTCGCCGAGCTGCGACAGCACCGCCTGGTCGACCGGCTCGCCACCGAGCGTGACCTGCTCGAGCGGCAGCTTCTGCAGCTCGGCGCCGTGGCGCATCAGCGTACGTCGCCAGAACGTCGGGGTCCCGGACACGGCGGTCACGCCGTGCTCGAGCGCCGGCGCCACCCAGTCGTCCAGGTCGGCCGGGTCGACGAGGACCAGGTCCTGACCGGGCACGCCCAGCCCGAGGGTGATCACCTGCCACCACGCGTAGGTGCCGGGCGAGTAGGGGCACAGCCAGGTGCGCGGCGCCAGCTCGCCGGTCACCGTCGAGAGCGACTCCAGGGTGTGGCCGACCCGCTTGGGCCGGCCGGTCGACCCGGAGGTGAGCAACCAGACCCGGCCGTCCTCGGCAGCACGGCGGCTGGTGGCCTCCTGCACGCCGCCGGACGGCTCGACGAGGTCGAACCCGGCTCCACGCAGCTCGGTCGCGAGGGCCTCGTCGAGACGTCCGGCGGCGACGACGAGCAGCTCGCCGCCGTCCTTCAGGCCGGCGACCGCCGGCAGCGCATCGACGCTGTGCTCCACCACGTGGGCCGTCGGCGCCGGCCGCGAGGCGTGCTGCTGGACGAGCTCACCCCAGGTCGCTCGCCTCCCCGTCCGGGCGTCGACGACGAGGTTGTCGGCGATCACTGCCCCTGGATCTCCACGAGCAGGTCGAGCACGTCTCCGATCGTCTCGATCGAGCGAAGCCCGGCCGCCTCGAAGTTGAGCTCGTCGCCGATCTCGTCCTCGACCCGGAGCGCGAGCTCGGAGAAGTCGAGAGAACGGAAGCCGATGTCGGCCAGCTTCGCGGTGTCGTCAGCAGGCAGGGTCTTCCCCTGCACGGCCAGCACCTCGCCCATGAGCTTGCGGACCGCCGGTCGGTCAAGAGTCTCCATGGCCTCGGACCATATAACGTGAGCGCGCATCCCATGACGTCTGAGGAGACCGATGTTACGACGGGCGACCGCCGACGACCTGCCGAGCATGCTCGCCTGGCGCAACCAGGACGCCAACCGGTCGGTGAGCATCAACCAGCACCTGATCACCGCCGAGGAGCACGCCGCCTGGTGGTCCCGGGTCAGCCAGGACGCGACCCGGCGGGTGCTCATGTTCGAGTACGCCGGCCGTCCGCTCGGCGTGGTGGCCTTCTTCGACCACGATCCCGTCGCCAGGTCGGCCTCCTGGGGATTCTTTCTCGACCATGACGGCACCACCGCCGACGGCACCGCGCTGCTGGCGTGGACCAAGGTGATGCGCGAGGCCGTGGCGTACGCCTTCGCGCCCGAGCCCGACGGACTCGACATCGACCTCCTCGAGGGCGAGGTGCTCCCCCACAACGAATCCGTACGCGCCATGAACCGCCGGCTCGGGTTCACCGAGGGCGAGCCCTATGAGCAGACCACTGACGACGGCGTGGTGACCGCCATCCCGGTCAGCCTGCACCGCGACGACCGACCGACCCGACGTTCCGCCAAGGAGCAGTGATGACCCACCACGAGATCACCGTCGGGGACCGCACGATCGGTCCCGGCCACGAGCCGTTCGTGATCGCGGAGATGTCCGGCAACCACGGCGGTGACCTGGAGCGGGCGCTCGACATCGTGCGCGCAGCGGGCGAGGCCGGCGCGCACGCGCTCAAGATCCAGACCTACACCGCCGACACCATCACCCTGGACGTCGACACCCCCGCCTTCCGGCTCTCCACGGACCACCCGCTGTGGCCCAACCGCCGCCTCCACGAGCTCTACGAGGAGGCGCACACGCCGTGGGAGTGGCACGAGCCGATCTTCTCCCTGGCCAGCGAGCTCGGGATGGTGCCGTTCAGCGCCGCGTTCGACCCGACCGCGGTCGACTTCCTGGTCGGGCTCGGGGTCCCGATGCTGAAGTCGGCCTCCTCCGAGATCACCGACCTTCCGCTGGTCCGCGCGATCGCCGAGGCCGGGCTGCCGATGATCATCTCCACCGGCACGGCGACGCTCGCCGAGATCGACGCGGCGGTGC
The DNA here is from genome assembly GCF_042788075.1 of Nocardioides sp. YIM B13467. Lineage (NCBI taxonomy): Bacteria > Bacillati > Actinomycetota > Actinomycetes > Propionibacteriales > Nocardioidaceae > Nocardioides > Nocardioides sp. YIM B13467. The sequence continues at coordinate 1,210,567 of NZ_JBHZPJ010000046.1, read as the reverse complement.
GTACGGCACGAGCGACCGGCAACGACGACCTCGTCGTGCTGGCCTGCACCGCGTCCTACCCGGCTCCCCCGGAGGCCTCCAACCTCCGCGGGATCCCGGTGCTGCGCGACGGCCTCGACGTCGCCGTCGGCCTCTCCGACCACACGCTCGGCATCGGCGCCTCGGTCGCGGCCGTCGCGCTCGGCGCCTGCGTGATCGAGAAGCACATCACTCTCTCGCGCGCGGACGGTGCCGTCGACTCCGACTTCTCCCTGGAGCCCGACGAGTTCGCCTCGCTCGTCAGCGAGACGAGAATCGCCTGGCAGGCACTCGGCGAGGCCCGGATCGGCCCGAAGTCGGCCGAGCGCGAGGGCCTGCGGTTCCGTCGTTCGCTCTTCGTCACCCGCGACGTGCGCGCCGGGGAGAAGGTCGGACCGGACAACGTACGCTCCGTCCGCCCCGCCGACGGGCTGCCGCCGGGCGACGTGGACATCGTCTTCGGACGCACCTTCACCAAGGACACCCCGGCCGGCACACCGCTCAGCTGGGACCTGGTCTAGACCTGATCGCGGTCGAGGGCGAGGAGCGCGTCGGCGACGCGCGCCGGCCCTCGGCCGTCGACCATGGCCCAGCAGGCGGCGCGCAGCCTCTCCCGCAGACGTACGTCTCCCAGGAGGTCACGCATCCGGCCCACGGCATCCGCGGAGTCGCCGTCGAGCTCGGCCAGGGCGGCGATCCCGACGGCCAGCCGGTCCCGGTCCATCCGGACGTACGCGTCCTTCTGGTTGTCGGCGACGCACACGAACCCGACCGCCGCGCCGAGGCAGAAGAGCTCCCAGGCCGAGGTGCCGGCGGCGCTGAGCACCACGTCCGAGTCGGCGACGAGCTCGGCCAGGGTGTCGGTCGGCCCGATCACGTGGATGGCCTGGCCCGGCGCCGGCTCGATGCCGGCGATCTCCTCGGCCAGCTCCGGGGTGGCTGCGATGGCGGTCAGCTCCACGGCGATCCCCGCCCGCGCGACCAGGCGCGCGACTCGTGGTGAGACCCCGAAGGCGTCCGTTCCACCGAAGAACGCCAGCACTCGGAGGGGCGTGTGCTCGTCGGCGGCGGCCTTGGGCACGCTCGGGCGCTGCCGGACGATCTCACGTCGCTGCTGGGCGTAGTCGAGACCGCCGAGATGCCTGGATCCCTCGGGGAGTGCCCAGGTCGAGGCCTCCGCGCCGAGGTTCTGGTCCAGGTACAGGTCGGCGACCCGTCCGCGCGGGTCGCCGTCGGTGAGCGCCAGCAGCGGCCAGCGCTCCCTCAGGTCGGCGTAGACCGCGGCCGGGAGGAGATAGGAGTCCACGACCACCGACGACGGCTCGAGGCGGGCGAGGACGTCGCGGACGTCGCCCGGTCCCGGCGACGCGATCTCGATCCCCCGGCGCCGCACCTGCTCCGCTGCCCACGGCACCCGGTCCAGGTCGGCGACCATCACGACACGTACGCCTCGGGCGACGAGCTCCTCTCCGAGAGCAAGGCAGCGCATGACGTGCCCGATCCCGACATCGGGACCGGCATCGCACACCATGGCCACGCAAAGACCTTCGGCCTCGACCGATCCCACGGACATGTATGCGCAACCTCTCGGATTCGTCCGTTTCGGCGGACGGCACGGCATGTGTCACCTTTTGCGCGCCGTGTCGTTGGCGCACCAGTGAGGCCCAGAGTAGAGAGCATCCCTGTGACCGTGCCCAATTCGGACGTTCAAGAGTCCGACGCCCCGATCAACCATCCTCTCGATGGCGCCAGCATCCTGGTCACCGGCGGGACCGGATCGTTCGGGAAGGCGTTCATCCGCCATCTCCTGGACAACCTCAACCCGCGGCGCGTGATCGTCTTCTCGCGCGATGAGCTGAAGCAGTACGAGTGCCGCCAGCTGTTCGGCAACGACCCGCGGCTCCGCTGGTTCATCGGAGACATCCGCGACCGCGACCGCCTGCACCGGGCGCTCCACGGCGTCGACTACGTCGTCCACGCCGCTGCGCTCAAGCAGGTCGACACCGGGGAGTACAACCCCTTCGAGTTCATCAAGACCAACGTCCTGGGTTCGCAGAACGTCGTCGAGGCCTCCATCGACGCCGGCGTGAAGAAGGTCGTCGCCCTCTCGACGGACAAGGCCTCCTCGCCGATCAACCTCTACGGCGCGACCAAGCTGACGGCCGACAAGATCTTCATCCTCGGCAACAACTACGCCTCCTCCTACGAGACCCGGTTCTCCGTGGTGCGCTACGGCAACGTGACCGGCTCGCGCGGCTCGATCATCCCGAAGTGGAAGGCGATGGCCGAGCGCGGCGAGGCGCTCGGAATCACCGACATGCGCTGCACCCGGTTCCTGATCACGCTGCCGCAGGCGGTGCAGATGGTGCTCGACACCTTCGAGATCATGCAGGGTGGCGAGCTCCTCGTCCCCCACATCCCCTCCCACAAGGTCGTCGACCTGGCGGAGGCGGTCGCACCGGGGGCGAAGCTCGTCGACATCGGGCTCCGCCCAGGCGAGAAGCTCCACGAGGAGATGATCAGCCCCGAGGAGGGCCGCCGCGCGGTCAGCATCCGCGACGGGAAGTACTACGTGATCGAGCCGGAGAATCCGCAGTGGGGCTACAAGCCGATCATGGACGCCGTGCCGGTCCCCGACGGCTTCCACTGCGCCTCGGACAAGAACGACATCTGGTACGACGCCGAGGACCTCCGCAAGGTTCTGGAGTCGGGGATCTAGTGTCCCAATCCGAGAGTCCGTGCCGTAAGTCGTGCGATGCGTGCGTGCGTCGCAAGGCGGCGTCGCGACGGCATACCGGGCGTCTTCCGAGCGATGCCAACGCGGCGAGGTGCGTGCGCAGCGTGCGACTTACGGTGCGGAATGGAGGTGCGGGACACTAATGCTGCCCTACGGCCGCCAGTCGGTCTCCGAGGAGGACATCGAGGCAGTCACGGCGATCCTGCGTGGCGACTGGCTCACCACCGGGCCGACCGTCGCCGCGTTCGAGCAGGCGCTCTCCGACCTGGTCGGTGGGCACCGGGCGGTCTCGTGCACGTCCGGCACCGCTGCCCTCCACATCGCCTACGCCGCCGCCGGTGTGGGTGCCGGTGACGAGGTCGTCACCACGCCGATGACGTTCGTCGCGACCGCGTCGGGAGCCTCGCTGCTCGGCGCGAAGGTCGTCTTCGCCGACGTGGAGGAGGACACCGCCCTCCTCGACCCGGCCGCCGTCGACTCCCTCGTCACCGACCGCACCAAGGTGATCGCCGCCGTCGACTACGCGGGCCATCCGGCCGACTACGCCGCGCTCCAGCCCATCGCCGACCGGGTCGGCGCGCTCACCCTCGGGGACGCGGCCCATTCGATCGGTGGCTTCTCCGGCGGCCGCCCGGTCGGAGACCTGGCCGACCTGACCACGCTCTCGTTCTTCCCGACCAAGAACCTCACCACCGCCGAGGGCGGCGCTGTCGTCGCGAAGGACGCCGCCATCGCGCAGCGGGCCCACGAGTTCCACTTCGTGGGGCTGATGCGCGACGCCGACCGCTTCCGGATCAAGGACGAGGGACCGTGGCACCAGGAGGTCCACGAGTTCGGGCTCAACTACCGGCTCACCGACCTGCAGTGCGCCTTCGGGCTCTCCCAGCTCGCCCGGCTGGCCGGGTTCAAGCAGCGGCGCGCGGAGATCACCGCCCGCTACAACGCCGCGCTCGCCGACGTCGACGGGCTGCGGCTGCCCGTCCGGCGCGAGGGCGCCGACCCGGCGTGGCACCTCTATCCGGTGCGCATCCTCGAGGACCGTCGGCGCGAGGTGTTCGAGAAGATGCGGGCGGCCGGCATCGGCGTACAGGTCAACTACATCCCGGTCTACTGGCACCCGGTCTACGCGGACCTGGGCTACCAGCGCGGGATGTGCCCCAACGCGGAGGCGTTCTACGCCGAGGAGCTCTCCCTGCCGCTGTACCCCGACCTGACCGACGACCAGGTCGACCAGGTCGTCGAGACGCTGATCGGAACCCTGTGAAGACCGCGGTCATCACCCAGGCGCGCATGACCAGCACCCGCCTCCCCGGCAAGGTGCTTCGGGAGGCAGCCGGCATCACCATGCTCGAGCACCACCTCACCCGGCTCACCGCGGCCGGGCTCCCGGTGATCGTCGCGACGACGGCCAACATCGACGACGACCCGGTCGCCGTCCTGGCCGACAAGCTCGGCGCCGGGGTGGTCCGTGGCAGCGAGCCCGACGTGCTGTCGCGCTTCGCGCTGGCGGTGCGGGAGTTCGAGCCCGACGTCGTCGTCCGGGTGACCAGCGACTGCCCCCTGATCGACGGCGAGGTCGTACGCCGCGGCATCGACACCTGGGCCGCCGCCGGCGACCCCACGCTCTATGCCAGCAACGCCCTGGAGCGCACCTACCCACGAGGGCTCGACTTCGAGGTCTTCTCCGCGGCGGCGCTGCTGGAGGCCGACCGGCTCGCCACCGAGACGCCCCACCGCGAGCACGTCACCCCGTGGCTCTACACCGACGACACCCGGCCCAAGCTCAACCTGCCGTGGGAGCGGGATGCCTCGGCGTACCGGATCACCCTCGACACCCCCGAGGACCTGCGGCTCCTGCAGATCCTCATCGAGGACCACGACGCCCATCGTCTCGACACCAGTGGCCTCGTCTCCCTCTTGGAGACCCACCCCGAGCTGGTCGAGATCAACGCTCAGATCGAGCAGAAGAAGCTCGGCCAATAAGCCCCGGCGGGTAAGATCCGTGCCACGCGGGACGTCGCGCCGCGCTCCGTCCCAGCTGCGACATTTGGAGCGTTGAATGCAGAAGACTCTGATCGTCCATTCCGGCACTTTCAAGACCGGGAGCACGGCGATCCAGACCTTCCTTGCCCGCGCAAGCCGCGAGGGAAATCTCCCTCCCGAGGTCGCCTATCCGACGATCGGCCGAGGCACCCACAGCGTCCAGCACCAGAACCTCTACTCCCAGCTCCTCGGCGAGGTGCTCTTCACGCCCGCCCTCGGCACCTGGGAGCAGCTCGTCGAGTCGATCGCCTCGGGCAGCGCCGAGACCACGGTGATCTCGTGCGAGTCGTTCTCGCTGCTCAAGCCCGAGCACATCAGCGCGATCGGCGACTACGCGCGCCAGGCGGGCGCGAAGGTCCGCTGGGTCCACTACGTTCGCGATCAGGCCACGTTCTACAACGCCTTCTACGTCGAGCGGCTGATGGTGATGCGGCCCGAGCACGCCGAGCTGGTCGATCTCCCCTTCGAGGAGTTTCGCGAGTGGTCACCGCTCGACATGAGCTTCCTGCGCTACGGAGAGTTCGCGGACACCATCACCACGGCCATCCCGGACGTCGACCTGCGGCTTCGCCCATTCATCCGCAAGGAGCTGCGCCACGGGAACGCCGTCGCGGACTTCCTCAGCACGTGCGAGCTCCCGATCCAGGGCGAGGGGGCAGGGGCGAGCAACGTCGGATCCGGCTGGCGGACCGTCGAGACCGCGCGACACCTGGCTCCGATCGTGGCAGCGGCACCGATGCGTGGTCGCCTCCGAGGCGCCGACTCCTGGAAGGCCACCCGGCTGAAGTGGATCCAGATCCTCCGTGGTGAGTTCGTCACCAGGGCCACCCAGCTCGGTTGGAACGACACCAGCGCGGTCTACATGACCTCCGAGTTCCGCCAGGAGCTTCTCGACGACTATCGCGACGACAACCTCCTCATCGGCAAGCTCGGCGGCTTCTCCTTCACCGAGATGATCGAGCAGAGCAGCTTCCCCGAATACAACATCGGCGACTACGCCTCGATCCCCGGCGACGAGGTGATGGCGGTCGTGAAGCTGGTCATGCAGGGCCTGCACACGATGCCGGAGGAGATCCAGCAGGAGGTCGAGGACGCCCGCGCCCGGCGAAGGGAAGCGGAGGCCTCCCAGCGGGGCCGGCTCCGTCGTCTCCTGCGCCGTTGACCGGAGCGTGATCGGTCCGCGTGGTCAGCGCAGGTCGAACACGGAGTACAGCCCCTGCTTGAAGCGCGGCTGGCCGAGCTCACGACGCAGGCCGCGGAGGTCGGCGCGATAGCGACGATCGACGACGAGCCAGTCGACTCCGTGCTCGTCGCGCAGCGTGGCTAGCGTCGCCGGAGACGGGCGCGTGATCGCCGCATCGTTGGCCTCGAGCAGCTCTGGATCCCAGAACGGCAGGTAGGCCGAGTTGTTGAGATCCGTGGACGGCAGCCCGACCACGAGCGGGTCGATGTAGGCCCATCCCTCCACCAGGACCCGGCGCTCGGCGTACGCCGCGATCCAGAAGTTGCGGCGATCGCAGTCCGGCACGGGCAGCCCGATGCAATGGGCGTTCGTCGCGATCAGATCGTCGGTCTGCGAGTGCTCGCGGACGAACCGTGCGGCGGCGACTCCACCTGGGCCGATGATGTCCGTGTCAGCAGCCCGAGGAACCGCGGGCCCGACCGTCGCCAGAGCGATGGTCTGCGGCGCCCCGGCGAGCACGACCCCCAGCATCAACGCCACGACGGCCGGGAGTGCCGCGATCGTCGAGCGCCTGGCGTACACGAGCACGACGACGAGTGCGACAGCGAGCACCAGCAGCCCGATGACGAGCTGGGTCAGCAACGTCGGCGTGAAGGCCGAGCCGTTCGCCGGCATGTCGTCACCCACCAACAGCCGCGCGGCCACGACGGCTAGACAGCCGAGAGCGGCGCAGGCGACGATCCGGGCGCCGTCGCGCCACGACAGGTCGACGGGGAAGATGTCCGACAACGAGACGGCGAGGACCACGGCGAGGAACCCGCTGGCGCCCAGGAGGAAGTACGCCTGGCTCAGCGCCGGATGGCTCAGGACCATGAACGCGCCGGCACCAGCGGCCCAGGTGCCTGCCAGGAACACGAAGTCGGGCCGTCGCCAGCCGCCACGCACCACGGCCGCGACCACCGGTACGGCGACGAGGACGAACCCGACCGTGAACGAGACCCAGATCGACAACGGCGCGGAAGCGGGAAGGGTCTCCCCCTCCGGCAGCATCAAGATGCCCAGCCGTTGAACGGTGCTCCCGTTGAGATCGATCCCGGTTGCCCGGGTGCCGCCGCCGTAGAACAGCTGTTGTGCGACCAGGAAGACGGCGACAGCCGATCCGAGCAGGGCGCCGAGGGTGCGGACCATCGGCTTGCGACGCAGCACAGCCGAGATCACCAGAGCCAGGAACAGGCCGGCGATGATCGTCGGCAGGGCCGATGACTTCGCGCCGGCCACAGCGACCATGACGACCACCGTCAGCAACCACGGCCCCCAACGCCACTGCTCGCGCCGGATCATCTCGACCACCAACACCATCAGGACCATCTGGAGCGGCATCACGAGTGCGTGCGTCGGACTGTCGAACGCACGCGTCACGGAGTCGAAGGCCAGCTGCGCGGGGCTGACCAGGCTCGTCCAGCCGAAGAAGTCCGGCGTGGCCCCCATGGCGAGGACGAGCGCAGCGACGAACCCGGGCCACTTCCGTCCGGTGAGACGTGTGGCCGCTGCGTACGCTCCTCCGACTGTGAGCAGGACGAGCAGCGCGATCGACATGCTGCGCATGAGCACGATGAGCTCGATGTGGGTGACCGTCGCTGCCGACGCCAGGTGGACGTAGACCAGCCAGTGGTAGAAGAGCGGGGTGCCGTCCACCCACGGCATCTGGGCAGGGAAGTGGTGCAGCAGATCACCGGCGATCGCGAGGTGGAAGGGCTCGTCGACGTACGGCGCCCGCAAGGCGTCGACCGGCCTCTGAGTCCACACCTGGTTCGCAACCAGAAGAACCTGTACGCACGCCACCGCCGCACCGGCCCACGACCACACGCGCGCCCGTCCGATCACCACCGGACCGACCCGTCGGCGGCGCCAGAGAACCACCAGCGCGCCGACGAGCACCGCGACCGGATAGCCGTAGATCAGCTGGGTGAGATCGAACAGCCGCAAGAGCACGTAGAGCGGAGCCTCGAGGACGAGCCCGAGGATGGTGCCGAGAACCAGGTCGTTGCCGAGGCTCGGTCNTTTCGTCGCCCACAACTGCCATCTCGGCCGACGTAACTGCCGTTTCGGCCGGCGGGGGTGACGTCTCGGCGGGTCAGTTGCGGTGCGGGGCCTGGCTGAGTCGCCAGAAGGTGGTCGCGAGAAGGACGGCGGCGAGGGCGGCGTCGACGCTGAGTACGGCCCAGACGAGGCCTTCGACGGTGGTCTGCATCGCGCCGAGGGCGAGGGCGGCGGCAACGGCGATCCAGAGAAGGTACGCCGAGAGCCGGCTGCGCCGGGCCAGGACCGAGTAGACGAGCAGCTGAAGCACTGAGAGCACCATGCCGAGGATCGCGAAGACCCAGAGCAGGCCCTCGATCTCGGCGTAGTCGGGGCCGCCGATGAAGATCATCGCGAGCCACGACAGCAGCCAGGATCCGGCGATCGCACACGCGCCGAGCCCCCCGACGAGCGCCAGCGACTTGACCAGCGCGGAGCGGCGGCTGGCCTCGGCCGACATCGACGGGAAGGCGATGATCACCACGAACTGCGGTAGGAACAGCACCGCCTTGGTGAGGATCAGGCCACCTGCGTACAGGCCGGAGACGTGGTCGGTGAGCACGTTGCGCGCGATCAGGATGTCGACGTTGGAGAGCGCGAAGAAGCCCAGCAGTGCGAATGAGCCATGGAGCATCTCGACGACGACGGGCTTCACCGGACCGGGCTTCGCGTCGGTGTCGGCGCGACGTCGCAGCACCCACCATCCGACGAGCGCCGGTGCGAACTGGGCCAGCGCGACGCCGGCCATGGCGGCACCCTCGGTGGGGCGGATCCACATCGCGGCGGTGGTGACGATGACCCGGGGGATACCGAGAGCCAGGTAGACCATCGCCAGGGCGAGCCAACGGCGCTCGCCCTGCAGCACCCCGGCCTGACCGCCCATGATCGTCAGCGGTACGGCACACACCGCGACCAGCAGAGCGGGATAGATGGAGTCGAGCCGCAGCACCCGCCACACCAGCGGCGAGGCGGCAAGCATGACGATCCCGACGACGATGGCCGCGCGGTAGGTCGCTCGTAGCACCGTCCGCTCGATGACGCGCTCCTGGCCGGGCGTCTCGGTCACCCGTCGCGACGCCGTCGCCTGCATGCCGAGCTGGACCACGCCGACCACGAGGAGCAGCGACATCATCGACGCGACGCCGCCGTACTGGCCGGGGCCGAGGATCCGGGCGGCGATGATCTGGAAACCGTAGGTCGCGACGTTGGTGACCATGATGCAGACGGCGAGGAAGCCGCTGCTGCGGATGAGCGCGGACAGCCTGCGCCGGCGGGCGCTGGTCGGGCTGGCGGTCATCGTGGGCACTTGGAAAGCCTAGGGTGCGGCGGGTCACATGCCGGCACCGGCATCCGCCCAGGATCGGAACTCGATCACCACAACTGACGTCTCGTCCGACATAACTGACGTCTCGCGCGACCGGGGTGACTTCTCGGCGGGGCGGGCCTGGGGAGGGCTTAGGGTTGCCGCGTGATCGAACGGGCGGCCCCGACCCTGTGGGCGGGTGTGCTGGCGGTGCTGATGCTGGGGCCGGCGCTGGGGGCGGGGTTCGTGCTCAGCTACGACATGGTGTGGGTGCCGGATCTCGCGCTGACCCGGGATGTGCTCGGCCTGGGGTCGGGGCTGCCGCGGGCGGTGCCCTCGGACGCTGTGATCGCGGTGCTGGACGAGGTCGTGCCGGGCCTCTTGCTGCAGAAGCTCGTGCTGGTGGGAGCGCTTGTGCTCGCCGGGGCGGGTGCCGCGGAGCTGGTGCGTGAGCGCTCGCTCGCCGCGCGGCTGGCGGTGGTGAGCCTGACCGTGTGGAGCCCGTACGTCGCCGAGCGGCTGTGGATGGGCCACTGGCCGATGCTGCTGGCCTACGCCGCGGTGCCCTGGCTGGTGCTGGCCGGCCGGCGTCGGGCCGCGGCTGAGGCCGGTCGGGCCGAGCGCGGCCCGGTGTGGCTGCTCCCGGTCCTGCTCGTCGGGAGCCTGAGCGCCAGCGCGGGGATCGTGTCGGCCGCCGTACTGCTCGCAACCGGTCTGCGCCGGGGCCGGCGACCGGTGCTGCTGCTCGCGATGGTGGCCGCGGTCAACGCGCCCTGGGTGATCGCCGGCCTGACCCACGCGGGGGAGGCGGCGTCGGCGACCGGGTTCGAGGTCTTCGCGCTGCGCGGCGACGCCCTGCCCGCCCCGTTGGCAGCCCTGACACTCGGCGGGATCTGGAACACCTCGGTCGTCCCCGCGAGCCGCGAGAGCTGGCCGGCCTGGGTGGCCCTGGCGCTCCTGGTGGCGCTGATCGGTGCCGGACTCCGGCGGTGGTGGGTCTCCGACAGCCGACGGACCGCGATCCTGGCGCTGTGGGTGGCCGGGATGGCGATCGCCGTCGCCGGCTGGGCGGCGCCCGAAGCCCTCGACGACCTCGCCCAGGAGATCCCCGGTCTCGCGCTGATGCGGGACAGCAGCCGCCTGCTTCCGTTGTGTCTGCCGCTGCTCGTCTTGACCGTCGCGGCCGGGGTCGACGCGCTGCGCGACCGGCTTCGCGGGACCGCACCTCGATGGGCCGCAGCCGTCGCCCTCGTCCTCGCTCCGATCGCCGTGCTTCCCGACGCCGCATGGGGTCTCGCCGGAGGCATCGGCACCGCCGACTACCCGACGTCATGGCAGCAGGCCGGCGTGACGCTCGCCGAGGAGACGGCACCTGGTGACGTACTCGTCCTGCCCTGGTCCGCCTACCGAGCACCGGCGTGGAACGAACATCGTCCCGTCCTCGATCCGCTGCCGAGGATGCTGCCCAGCGCGAGCGTGATCAACGGCGACCTCGTCATCGGCCAGACCGAGATCGAAGGTGAGGACCCGCGCGCAACCGCCGCCGCCGAGGCCCTCGCCGCACCGGACCCGGATGCACGGGCGGCCGAGCTGAGCCGCCTCGGGATCGGGTACGTCATCACCGACCGCACCGCTGGAGACGCGCCGCAGATAGCGGGCGAGACGGTCCATGACAGCGGCGACCTGCTCCTGCAACGGCTGCCGGGGGAGGCGACCCCGCCGGCCGCCTACACCATCGGCCCGGTGACCCTGACGGCGGTGATCGTCGCGTGGGTGGCGTACGGCCTGGCCTGGCTCACAGCCACAACATCAACAGTTCTGCTACTGATCAGTATTGTTCGTCGGCCGGCTGCTAAAGTTCGCCGCTAGGAGAGGGAGGTCACATATCCATGGGCAACATCATTGCCATCGTCGCCAGCATTCTTGTCGGCGGCGGAGTCGCCGCAGCGACCATCGTCGGAGTCGTCACCAGCAGCACGGACAAAACCGTCGAGAATCCTCCGAGCGTCTCTGAGTCGACGGTTCAGTACGGCACCAACGACTGAGCTCGACAAATCGAGAAGAGGCCCGGCGGTGATCCGCCGGGCCTCTTCTCAATCTCTACGACAGTCTCTACGACAGTCCAGAGCCCTCAGTCCGCGCTGACCACGTGCCCCTGGAGCGCGGAGGCGAGCACGGCGTTGAAGTTGAGCTGGCTCTGCTCCCAGGTGTGCTTGCGCGCGTGCCACCGGGCGCCCTCGGCCAGCTCCTTGCGGCGGATCTCGTCGCCGAGCAGGTGGTCGAGCGCGGCCACGAAGCCGGCCTGGTCGTCGACCAGCACCCCGGACTCGCCGTCGTCGATCGACTCGGTCGTCCCGCCCGCGTCGCGGAAGGCGACGGTCGGGGTGCCGTGCTGGGCGGCCTCGGTGACGACCAGACCCCAGCCCTCCTTCAGCGACGGCAGCGCCATCAGCCAGGACCGCTCGTAGACCGACTCCTTGGTCTCCTCGTCGACATGCCCCAGCATCTCGACGAAGTCCCCGGCCCCGACCCGGGAGACGTACGCAGCCAGCTCGTCGGCCCACCAGCCGCCGCCCACGATGCTCAGCCTCAGGTCCGGGTAGGACGCCCGCAGCGCCACCGCCGCGTCGACGGCGAGCTCGACCCGCTTGTGCGGCACGAGCCGCCCGACGACACAGATGGAGGGGTGCTCGGTCTTCGCCGGCCGGTCGCTCAGCGCCGGCGCGGCGCCGTTGTGCACGACCGCGACCCGGGCGGGGTCGACGCCGAGCGTGGCCAGCTCGGCCCGGGTGGCGCGGGAGACCGCGACGTACTGCTTGTGGCGGTAGAGCCGCGGCGCGAGCCACGACTCGACCCACCAGCCGATCCGTCCGGACAGGCCGGGATAGACCACCGGCCACTGCTCGCGGTGGACGTGGTGGACGAGCACGGTGACCGGCGCCCTGGTGCCGAGCGGGCAGAAGAACGGCAGCCCGTTCTGCACGTCGATGACCGCGTCGACGCGGCCGATCGGGCCCAGCCGGCCCAGCGCCAGCAGCAGCACGCCCCACAGGTAGATGCTGAGCTTGCCGCCGCGGCGTACGTAGCGGATGCCGTCGCGCTCCTCCCGGGCACGCGCGCCTGGATAGGCGGCGGTGAACACGGTGACCCGTGCTCCCGCGCCCACCAGTCCGGCGGTGATCTGGTGGAGATAGTGCTCGGCTCCACCGGCTTCAGGGTTGTCTGTATCGCGCCAGCTGAAGACCGCCACATGGCGACCCTCCAGCTGCGCTCCCTCGTTGGCGCGCAAAACTCAGTTCTCCCCTGACTCGCAGTTTCCCCGCACTGAGCGCTCCCTCCCCAGGGGTCACGCAGTTACCGGAGAGTAGGACACTTCGTGACCAAATGCACACCCGTTGGGGTAATTCGGTTAGGGTTCCCGCCGTGCCGAACCTCCTCGACCCCCGGAGCGGGGACCAGATCGACGCCCCGGTCGGCAGCGGCTGGCGGGCGACGCTGCGGCGCTCCGTACGCCTCTTCAGCGACTTCCGCGTGGAGCAGACCGATCCCGCGCGCTTCTACACCGCGCTGGCGGCAGACTCGGTCGGCCAGCTCGCGCACCACACCGACGGTGAGACTCTTCAGGGCACCGTCCTGCTCGACGTGGGCGGCGGCCCAGGCTACTTCCGCGACGCCTTCATGAAGGCCGGCGCGACCTACCTCGCGCTCGACGCCGACGCCGGTGAGATGCAGGGTGCCGGGATCGTCGCCGAGGGCAGCATGCTGGGCGACGGGATGCGGCTGCCGGTCCGCACCGACTCGGTCGACGCCTGCTACTCCTCCAACGTGCTCGAGCACGTCCCGACACCGACAGCCATGCTCGACGAGATGCTCCGCGTCACCAGGCCCGGCGGCGTCGTCTTCTGCTCCTACACGCTGTGGTGGGGGCCCTGGGGCGGCCACGAGACCAGCCCGTGGCACCTGCTCGGCGGCCGGTNAGCTGCGGGGCCGACGTCTGTCTGCTGGACCGCCAGCAAAGTTGCAGATGGGAATCATTCTCATTTAAGGTTCGGCGTCACCTGACTGGAAGGCAGCAAACATGCACATCCGCCCCCACCTGCGCGGCGTCGCGGTCCTCGCGGCCGTCGTCCTCGCGGCGACCGCTTGCGGCTCACGATCCGAGAGCCCGACCGACACGCTGCGCATCGCCGGACCCTTCGAGCTGCACAGCCTCGAGTCGTCCGCGGACGGCTACTTCTTCACCCGGCTCCAGGTCACCGAGACCCTGGTGACCGCCGACATCGACGGTGCTCTCGCACCCGGCCTGGCCACGTCGTGGGCCGCCGAGGACGACAACAGGACCTGGACCTTCGACCTGGTCGAGGACGCCGAGTTCCACGACGGCGAGCCGATGACCGCCGAGAACGTCGTCGCCGTTCTCGAGAAGGTCGAAGCCGAGGCTGCCAGTCCGCTGGCCGATGTCGGCGTCGAGGCGATCCGCGCGGAGGGCGGCTCGGTGGTGATCGAGCTCGCAGACTCCTACGTCTCCCTGCCTGCGGTGCTCAGCCACTACAGCACCGCGATCCTGGCCCCCTCGGCCTACGACGAGGAGGGGAAGGTCGAGGACGTCATCGGCACCGGGCCCTACCGGATCGAGACGATCCAGATGCCCTCCCGCATCGAGACCGTACGTGTCGCCGACTGGCGTGGCGAGGAGCCCGACGTCGAGAAGGTCTCCTTCCAGGCCGTCGGCCGCGCCGAGAGCCGCGCGGTCATGGCCACCAGCGACCAGGCCGACGTGGTCTTCGGGCTCGAGCCGGCCGGTCGCGAGCGGGTCGAGAAGGCCGACGGCGTGGACATGGTCTCGACCCTGCAGCCCCGCACGATCCACATGAAGATGAACGCCGGTGACCCGGCGCTGAAGGACGTACGCGTCCGGCAGGCGATCAGCCTGGCGCTGGACCGGGAGGCGATCGCCGAGGCGGTGCTGAGGGAGAAGGAGCTCGCCGCGACCCAGCTGATGCCGCCGACCCTGAAGGACTGGGACGCCGACCTCGAGCCGCTGACCTACGACACCGAGGGTGCCAAGGCGCTGCTGGCCGACGCGGGCTGGAAGGCCGGCGCCGACGGCACTCTCACGAAGAACGGCGACCCGCTGCGGCTCGAGCTGCTGACCTACCCCGACCGGCCCGAGCTGCCGGCGCTGGCAACCGCCATCCAGGCCGAGCTCGCCAAGGTCGGCGTGCAGGTAGACGTCGAGGTCTCCAACTCCAGCGAGATCCCGGCCAAGCACGCCGACGGCACTCTTCAGATGGCGCTCGTCGCCCAGTTCTTCGCGCTGGTCACCGACCCGCTGCCGACGGTCGCCGACACCTTCGGAGAGGGTGGGTCCGACTGGGGCGCCATGGGCTGGAGCGACCCCGCCGTCGCGGAGGCCGTGGCCGCGCTGACGACGGGAGCCGAAGGTGCCGAGGGCGCCGCTCACCGCGAGACGATCGTGCGGGCGGCTCAGGAACAGCTGCCGCTGGTCCCGGTCGCGTGGTACCGGATGAACGCCGCGGTCAGCGACCGGGTCGACGGGTTCGTCCTGGACTCCCTCGAGACCACCTGGCGGATCACCGACGTCGAGCTGGCGTCGTGAGGACGCGAGTCGTCGGGGGCGTCCTCGTCCGGCGGGCGGCGCAGGCTCTCACGGTGGCGGTGGGCGTATCGGCGCTGTGCTTCGTGATCACCCAGCGGCTGCCGGGGGACATCGCCTATCGGATCGCGGCGGGCCGCTACGGCTACGACATGGTCGACGCGGCCGCGGCCGCCCAGGTGCGCGACGAGCTGGGACTCGACCAGCCGCTGTGGCAGCAGCTCGGCGCGTGGGTGCTCGACCTCCTCCAGCTGGACCTGGGCCGGTCGCTGGTCACCTCCCAGCCGGTGCTCGAGGAGGTCGGGTTCTACCTGGCGGGCACACTGCAGCTCGCCGGGCTCGCGATCGTGATCGCGGTCGTCCTGGGTGCCGGGATCGGGGTCGTGGCCGCGCGCCGGCCGGGCGGGATCGCCGACCGGTTCGCATCGCTGTGGGTCGCCGGCGTACGTGCCGTGCCACCGTTCCTGCTGGGACTGCTGCTGATGATCGTGCTCTCGGCGCAGCTGGGACTCTTCCCAGCGGTCGGGCACGGCGGCGGGAGCATCGTGCTGCCCGCGCTGACGTTGGGGCTCGGACTGTCCGGGCTCATCGCGCGGGTGACCAGGGACGCCGTCGTGGAGGTCCGCGGCTCGGCGTACGTGGAGTTCGCCCAGACCAAGGGGCTGGCCGAGAGGTGGGTGCTGGTCAGACACGTGGTGCGGAATGCCGCGGTCGTGCTGGTGCCGTACCTCGGGGTGCAGTTCGTCGTGCTGATCGAAGGAGTCGTCGTCGTGGAGAGCCTCTTCGCCTGGGACGGGCTGGGCCACTCGCTGGTCCACGCCGTGTTCTGGCGTGACATCCCGGTGCTGCAGGCGTCCGCGCTGGTGCTGGCGCTGCTGATCGTGCTGGTCAACACGCTGGTCGACCTGGCCGTCGCCTGGCTCGACCCGCGGCCGCGGGGACGGGCGGTGGCCGCATGAGCATGCTGATGCTGGAACAGACGCTCGGGTCCCGGCCTCAGCGGTCGTGGACTCGGATCGCCGCTGTCGGTGGGCTGGTCCTGATCGCCGCGTTCGCGCTGGTCGGGCCGCTGGTGCTGCCCGATCCCGCGAGTCAGGACCTGGCTCGCTACCTGCAGCCGCCGTCGCTGTCGGACCCGCTCGGGACCGACGACTACGGGCGTAGCGTCGCTTCCCGGGTAGCGCACGCCACCCGGGTCTCGCTGCTGCTCGCGCTGGTGTGCGTGGCGACCGCGCTGGTGCTCGGCTGCGTCGCCGGGGTCGCCTCGGCCTGGTTCGGTGGCTGGGTCGACGCGCTGCTGCGCTCGGTCTCGGAGGCCTTCGTGGCGGTGCCGGCGTTGCTCGTGGTGCTGCTGGTCTCGGCGCTCGCCGCGCCCGGGAGCATGGTGGCGCTGTATGTGGGGCTCGCGCTGGTGCAGTGGGTGGAGTTCTTCCGGGTGGTGCGGGCACGCAGCGCCCTGGTGCTCGGCGCACCCGCCGTGGAGGCGGCCGGCCTGCTCCAGCTCGGCTGGATCCATGTCGTCCGTCGCCATCTGTGGCCGGCACTGCGTCCGCTGCTCGTGACGCTGGCCTCGCTCGGCATGGTCACCTCGATCCTGGCGATGTCGACGCTCGGCTTCGTCAAGGTCGGCCTCCAGCCGCCACGCGCGGAGCTCGGCCTGATGATCACCGAGTCGTTTCCGTTCTACGACGCGGCGCCGTGGATGCCGCTGGCCCCGGTCGGGGTCCTGTTCCTGCTCACCGTCTGCCTGCTCGGACTGCGATCCCCGGAGGAGGGGCGATGAACCTGAAAGCCACCGGAGTGGTCGTACGCAGCGGACCGCTCGTCCTCGCCGACGTACCCGAGGTGCGGATCGAGGCCGGGCGTGCGCTCTCGATCGTCGGCGAGAGTGGCTCGGGCAAGTCGGTGCTCGCCCACGCGCTCATGGGTACGCTGCCGGCCGAGCTGGCTGCCGTCGGGTCGCTGACGGTCGGGGACGAGTCGTTCGACCTGGCCGACCGGGGTGGCCGGCGGAAGCTGTGGGGCCGTGAGGTCGCCCTGCTTCCGCAGGAGCCCGCGCTCGCGCTCGACCCGACCATGCGGGTGCGCGCCCAGGTCGCCGAGGGCGCACCGGGCTGGTCGCCACGCAGCGCCTCCGCGGCCCGGGCCGCCGATCACCGGCTGGGCCAGGTCGGGCTGGCCGACTCGGGCAGGGCCTACCCGCACACTCTCTCGGGCGGCATGGCCCAGCGGGTCGCGTACGCCGCGGCGACCATCGGCGGGGCCAGGCTGCTGATCCTCGACGAGCCGTCCAAGGGCCTCGACAGGGCGTCGGTCGACCAGCTCGCCGACCTGCTGCTCAGCCACCTCGACGAGGGTGGCCTGCTGCTCACCATCACCCACGATCTGCGCCTGGCCCGCCGGCTCGGGGGAGAGGTGATGGTGATGCGCGAGGCAGCCGTGGTCGAGTCCGGGCCGGCCGAGGAGGTGCTGGCCACGCCCACCGGCGACTACACCCGACGCCTGCTGGCAGCCGAGCCCTCACGCTGGGACCACCGCTGGATGCGTTCACAGGCGCCTGGCGGGAGCGAGCTCCTGGTCGGCGCCTCCGGTCTCGCGAAGGCGTACGCCCACGGGCCGGTCTTCGAGGGCCTCGACCTCGAGATCAGGGCTGGCGAGCGGGTCGCGATCACCGGGCCCAGCGGCGCGGGCAAGACGACGCTCGGCAACGCGCTGCTCGGTCTGACCCGGCTCGACGCGGGGTCGGTGACGTACGGAGACGGCGTGGTCCGGGGAAGGCTGCAGAAGCTCTACCAGGACCCGGCTCTCTCCTTCCCGCAGCAGGTGAGCCTGGAGAAGGCGCTCGGCGACGTGATGCGGCGCCACGGTGTGGGCGTGGCGGAGGTGCGTGCGTCGCTGGAGCGGCTCGGCCTGCCCTACGAGATCCTGCGCCGCCGACCGGGGCAGGTCTCCGGTGGTGAGCTGCAGCGGATCGCGGTCGTGCGGGCGATGCTGCCTCGTCCTGCGCTCGTCTTCGCCGACGAGGCCACCTCGCGGCTCGACCTGGTCACCCAGGAGCAGACCGTCGACGCGCTGATGAGCGAGATCGACGAGAGCGGGGCCGCGCTGCTGCTGGTCACCCACGACACCGACCTGTCGGCTGCCGTCGCCGACCGGGAGATCGCGCTCTGAGGAACAGTCCTCTGAGAACAGGCATCAAATGAAGGAAAGGCCGGGTCATGACGACCCGGCCTTTCTTAGGTGTCCAGGGACTCAGCCCTTGGCGACCCGCTCCTTGAACGCGGAGCCGGCCTTGAACGCCGGGCCCTTCGAGGCCGGGATCTTGATCTCGGCGCCGGTCTGCGGGTTGCGGCCGGTGCGAGCCGAGCGCTCGCGCGACTCGAACGTACCGAAGCCAGGCAGCGTGACCTTGTCGCCGTTGGCAACGGCCGCGCTGATCGCCTCGATGGCGGCACCCAGGGCGGCGGAGGCCTGCGTCTGGGTGATCTCGGCCTGCTTGGCGATTTCGCTCACCAGGTCGGTGCGGTTCATGCGATCTCCTTTAATCGTTGATCCGAGCCGCAAAGGTTGACGAGATGCGGCTCGTCGCCAGCGTAGGCCAGACCTGGGGATCTTCAACGTTCACGCGCCGCGTGTCCCGCGTGGTTACGGGCTTTGCGGGCCTTTGGGGGAGTCTTCGGAGGCCTCGCGCGAGGTGATGTCGACGACCCGGTCCATCCCGGCGAGGGTCTGCGGCCGGTGGGAGACGACCAGCATCGTGGCCGGAAGGGTGCCGAGCAGGTCGGTGACCTGACGCGCGGAGGCCTCGTCGAGGTCGGCGGTGGGCTCGTCCAGCACCAGGATCCGCGGACGATGCAGGACGGCGCGTGCCAGCCGCAGTCGAGCCCGTTGTCCACCGCTGAGGCGGAGGCCGGCCTCGCCGATGTGGCTCTCCGCGGTGACCGTGTCGGTGAGGCCGAGCCGGGTCAGCAGGTCCTCGATCTCGGCGTCGGTCGTCGAGGGGCCGGCGATCGCCTCGCGTACGGTGCCGGAGAAGAGCGCGCCGTCCTGCTCGACCGTGGACAGCGCGGCCCGGAGGGCGGCGTCGTCGACAGCCGAGATCGGTACGTGGCCGTCGGCCGAGTCGGTGAGTTCGACGGCGCCGGTGTCGGGGTCCCAGAGGCGGCTGGCCAGCGCCACGACGGTGGACTTGCCCGCTCCTGAGGGGCCGCGGAGCCCGACGTGCTCCCCGGGCGCGATGGTGATGCCGAACCCGTCCAGGACCCGCCGGTCGTCGTAGCCGAAGCCCACCTCGCTCATCCTGAGGCCGAGCGGCCCCTCGGGTAGGGGCGCCTGGGGGGTGTCGAGGGTGAGCACGGACGGGCGGGCGAGCTCGGTGCCGACCCGGGCGGCGGCCGCGCGCAGCGCGGGCAGGCGGGCGCAGGTCGCCGCGGCGTCGGCCACCGGGGCGACCGTCGCGAGCGCGAGGACGACCAGGGCGGCGACCTGCTCGGCGGCGACGTCACGGCCGAGGACACTGACCAGCACGCCCACGCCGGCGAGAGTCACCGCCGCCTCGCGTGCTCCGGCGAGCACGCGATGGGTGGTCTCGAGCCGGCCCGCGGCCCGGGCGGCCTCGGCGCCGGTATCCCTGATCTGACGACGGACCGGTTCGTGGATGCCGTAGCCCAGCACCTCGCGGAGGCCGCCGAGCACGTCGACGACACGGTCGGAGAGGGCACCGGTCGCCTCGACGACCTCGTGTCCGAGAGTCTCCAGGCGGCGCCGGCCGAGCGGGACCGTCGCGAGTACGAGCGCGAGCGCCGCGAGGGTGACCAGCGCGAGCATGGGCTCCACGACGGTGAGGAGGACCAGGCCGAGAAGCGCGTTGACCGCCGCCGCGACGAGCTGAGCCACGGTGTGGGCGTAGAAGAACTCCAGGCGCTCTGTGTCGGCCATCGCGGTCGAGGCGGCACGGCCGACGTTCTCGCGACGCCGGGTCGGCAACGCGACCGCGTAGCGGTCGAAGAGCGCCATCCGGAGCCGGGCGAGCACCCGGAACGCGAGCGCGTGGGAGGCATCCATCTCGCCCCAGGTCAGTAGCGCTCGGAGGATCACCAGGCCGGCCAGCAGGGCCCAGAACCAGCCCGGCGGGGCGTCGCGGAGAACGACGGCGCGCCCGACGGCGGCGGCGAGCAGCACCGAGATCGCGCCCAGGCACACCTGGCTGACGACCACCAGCACGATGGTGGCGACGATGGCACGGCGCTCGCCGCCGAGATGACGGAGCAGCCCGGTGAGCGGCCGGGCGGGGGCTGGTGCGGTCATACGTGGCTCCCGTCGAGCAGCGGTGTCAGTTGGCCGTGGGTGAGCTCGAGGACGCGCTCGACCCCGTCGAGCGACTCCTCGCGGTGGGCGACGACGATGACGATGCGGTCGGCGGAGAGCCGTGCGAGCGTGGCGGTCACGGTGCGTGCCGAGGCCGGGTCGAGGGCGCTGGTCGGCTCGTCGGCGAGGAGGACGGGGCGGTCCGAGAGGACCGCCCGGGCCAGCGCGATCCGCTGGCGCTGACCGCCCGACAGGCTCGCTCCGGCGCTGGCGATCGGGGTGTCGAGACCGGTGGGGAGGCTGCGTACCTCCTGCTCGATGCCGGCCGCCGCGCACGCCTCCCACAGGTCGTTCTCGCTGGCGTCGGGGTGGGCGACCCGGAGGTTCTCGCGGACCGTTCCCTCGAAGAGCACGGGCCGCTGCGAGACCACCGCCACGTCGGAGGTACGCACCGGGCGGCCGTCCAGCAGAACCCGGCCGCCGGTGGGGGAGAGGTGGGTGAGGACCAGGTCGAGGAGGGTGGTCTTCCCGGCGCCGCTCGGGCCGACTACGGCGGTGACGGTGCCGGGCTCGAAGCGCTCCCGGGCGCCGTCGAGGATGGCCGGTCCGTCGGGGTAGGCGAACGAGACGTCGTCGAGGACGAGCGCCGCCGTGGGCGACACGGTCCGGTCCACCTCGGGAGGGCCGACTTCCGGGGCGTCGTGGTGCCCGCCGACGCCGAGCCCGCGGAGCGCCGGGACGGCGGAGGTCCCGAGGTAGCCCGCGTGCCAGGCGCCGGAGAGGTCCCGGATCGGCCGGAAGACCTCGCTCACCAGCATCAGCGCCAGGTAGAGCTCGGCCGGCGGCACCCCCGTCCCGCTCACGCTCGCGACCAGCGCGAGGCCGGCGGCGGCGACCGTGCCGCCCTGGACCGCGAGGTCGATGAGCGCGGTGTCGAGCAGCGAAGTACGCATCACCCTCACCGTCGCGCGGTGCAGCTCCTCGCTCCGGCGGGCCATCCGGGCACGGGTCTCCGCGACCCGCCCGAGCAGGCGCAGGGTCGCCATCCCGCGCAGGGCCTCGAGCAGGTCGGAGCCGAGGGCCTCGTAGGTGTCCCAGTGGTCGTCCGAGCGTCGTCGCATGAGTTGCTTCCACAGCAGCGGAGCGGTCAGGGCACCGACCGCGGCCAACCCGGCGGCGAGCCCGGAGAGCGGGTGGACGAGCACCAGCAGGACCGTCACGACCGGGATCAGCACGAGGGCTTGGGCGAGCGCCGGCAGATAGCGGGTGACGTAGGCGTCGACCCCGTCGACCCCGTCGACGAGCGCCGTCCTCAGGCCCCCGTCTCGCCGGCCGGGGTCGTGCAGGGCCTCAGGGACCAGGACGCCTCGCAGCGCCTCGTCCCGCACCCCGAGGCGTACGTCCTCACCCAGCCGTGCCGCGGTGGTCGCCTGCACCCAGGACAGCAGCCAGCGCACCGCCACGATCCCGGCGATCCACAGCGCTGCCGCGACCGCCCGGTCGTCGTCGTGATCGACCACCGCGAAGAGCCCCTGGGCCAGGGCATAGGCCTGCGGGAGGTAGGACGCGGTCACGAGGACCTGCAGGCCGACGGTGGCCGCGGCCGGGGCCGGATGTCGCAGCGCGGTGCGCAGAAGCAGCTTGTCCACCATCATGCGGTGGCTCCGTTCTCGAGGATGGCGATGGCGTGGACCAGCGGGCGGGTCTCCATCGGGCGTGTGCAGAACCCGGAGACGGCGCGGACGCCATGGCCCCGGGCGGTCAGTGAGTAGGTGTGGCGGGCGGCCTGGCGATGGATCTGCCACAGCCGGGCGTAGCCGGTGGCGTCGAGCCGTAGCGGTCGCGGCCAGCCGATGACCCGGTCGGCGCCGAGCACCCAGGACTGGCCGCTCTGCCGCGCGGCCTGGGTGCCGGGTGGGATGCCGGGGATCTGGTCGCGGCGCTCGTGGAAGCGATCCAGCCCAGGGCTGCGTCGCGAGCAGAGCGCGGCGGAGGCGACCTCGTCGAGGTGCGGGTCGCGGGGCAGCCGGATCCGGGCGAGCGCGATCTCGGGCACGAGGCCGCGCTCGAGCCACCATGCGGCCTGCGCCGCTCGGGGCAGGCCGAGGGCGCGGCGGGCCGCGGCGAGGTCGGACCAGTCCTCGGGCAGGTAGGCGTCCGGGACCAGGAGGAGCAGTGCCTCCAGCGCGTACGCCGCATCGGCGACCCACAGCGGCCATGCCCGGTGGCGGTAGCGGCCGAAAGTTCGTCCCGGCTGGACCGTGAGGACGATCTCGACATGGCCGGGTGCGGACCGTCCCGGTCGGGGCTCGGAGCGACGGACGAGCGTCTCGGCCGACGGGTGGTAGACATAGCGGCCGTCGCTGAGCGGCCGCCCGTGGCCAGGAGGCACCACCAGGTGCCACTGCACGGGGTAGGCGCCACCTGCCGAGGGGACCGCCCGGCGCGGGACCGTCGTCGGGGTCCCGTCGGGGCGCGGATGGTGACCGCGTGCCCGCCACAGCCGGTGGATCGCCGTCGCCGGTGTGCCGCTGACCTCGACGGGCTCGCCGGGCCAGCGGTTCTCGCGGGGCCCCGGAGGCAGCGGATCGCCCGGGAGGTCGGGCGAGAAGGCGGTCTCGAGGAGCGCGGCGCTCGAGGTCATGTCGCGTCTCCGGATCACATGTGAGGCGGCGGGCACAGGGCCAGCGGTTCGTGGAGATCGACCGGGTCCCAGCCGCGGCGCAGTGCGGCCTCGGCGAAGCGCGGCATCCCGAGGTAGCGGAACGCGGCCGGGGCGTTGGGCACCAGGCCGGTGACGAAGGTTCGTACGACCCGCAGCGGCGTCTGTGCCACATCCCGTGTCGTGAGGTCCCGGGTGATCACCCGATGACCGCCCTCGTGCAGGCGACGGCGCACCTCGGCGACGTCGGTGGCCGGCACCTCGGAGACCGGGACGATGCCCAGGGCCGGCGCCGTGAACCGGTCGGCGAGCCGGTGCACCCGGGGATCGAGCCAGACCTGGACGTGGGCGCCGAGGTCGCGGACCCGGGTGAAGTCCGGCCCTGCCGAGTCCAGGTAGCGGCGGTCCTCGCGGTGGTCGAGGTAGAGGCCGGGAGCCATCAGCCCGGCACGTACGGCCTGGAAGACCCAGCCGTCGGCGTCACGGCAGCCGAGCGTGTAGATCCAGGTGTGGACCGCCTCGAGCACCGCCTTGCGGACGGCGCGGACCGGGTCGGTGGATGCCGAGAAGCCGGCGGCGTAGACACCCGTCTCCCGGTCGCGGACGAGCGCGGCCATCGCCGGGGCGAGCTCGGTGGGCATCCGGACGACGTGCACGTCGAGCGGTGCGCCCTCCAGGTCGGCGCTGAGCCCCGGAACCGAGCCGGTGTCGATCCCCTGGGCCGGTCCGCCGTGGTGCCACCACACCTCGAGGGCGTCGCGCTCGACGACCTCGAGAAGACCACGGTCGTGGGCGTCGGCGGTGCCCTGGCCCGTGGCGATGCCGGCGTAGTTGAGGTGGAAGACGCGGTCCAGGTGAGCGAACCGCCGCTGGCGCCAGTTGAGCCCGATGAGGGCGTGCGGCATCCAGACGTCGGTCGCCGGATCGGTCCGTCCGTCGGCCGGCTGTTCCTGGCAACGGCTCCACAGCGTCGGCAGCTCGTCGTCGAGCGCGCGGTAGGGGAAGTCGGGCCGGGCCAGCTGCGCCGAGCTCCAGCGGGGGAGGTCGTCGAGGTCGATGACTCGAAGGCCCTGGTCCCGCAGCTCGGCGGCGGTCCCGGTCCGGTAGTCGGCGGGGTCGGGCCGGTCGGGGATGAAGTTGCCGCAGTAGCGCTCCACCCCCTCCGCGATCGCGGCGATCCGGGCACCCGCGACATCGCCGAAGGTGGTGCCGAGCGATACCCGGTCGGCCGGCCAGTCGCCGAGCCAGCGCGCATCGGAGACCTCGGCGGTCAGCGAGGTGTAGCGCAACGGCGCCCGTTCGGGGCGCAGCACCTCGCGCACCCGCCGGATCAGTCCGGTCTCCTTGTCCACCAGACGCTCGACGTCCAGCGGTGGCATCGCTGACCTGGTCATGCGTGTCCTCTCTCGGTTGCCGGCACGGTCGTGGCAAGCCGCCGCGCGGACCAGGTCCGGGAGGCGACATCGAGCCGGAGCTCTCGCCCGGGAGCGGGCTCGTCGTGGGTGAGCCAGCGCAGGATCGTGCGGCCGGGGGAGCCGGCAGCGTCGTACGCCGCCCGCAGCGCGGGGTCTGGGGTGTCGATGCCGAGGTCGTGGCCCCAGGGACCGCTGACCAGGGCGCTGCCGACCCCGCTGCGGGCACCCCACCCGACAGCCAGCCGGCGGGCGTACGCGTCGAACGGGTCGGCGTCGCCGGTGACGACCAGCAGCGGCGCGGTGACGTCGCCGAAGTGGTCGGGCAGATCGAGTGCCGGGGTGGTCCACAGCTCGCGGAACGCGTCGAGACGTGCCGGGTCCCAGCCGAGACGAGCCGCGGCTGCCATCGGTCCCTCGCGGTCGGCGACCGCGGCCGCGGCCCGCAGGACAGACGGGTCCAACGCCGCCTCGTCCTCGCGCGCGAACCCGTGGATCGCCCACCAGCCGAGCCGATCCAGGTGCTGCGAGATCCCGTCGGCCGAGTAGGCGGTCTCGTACGCCCCGAGGGCCGGCACCACGGCGACCACGCGGGTCACCCGCGCGTCCGTCCGAGCGGTCTCGAGGGCGGTGTGGGCGGCATAGGAGGCGCCGTAGGCCACCACCGGTGTCCGGGGGCAGCGCTGGTACAGAGCATCGACGGTGTCGGTTCCGTCGAGGGCCTCGGCGGCGTAGGGCCGCCAGGTGCCCGCGGAGGAGTAGCGGCCGCGTACGTCCTGGACCAGGCAGTCGAAGCCGTGACGCGCCAGCGACCTGGCCAGCGGCAGGTGCGCCCGGGCGTCGTACGGGGTTCGCACGAGCACGACGGCACGTGCGGTGCCGACCGAGCGGACGAGCCAGCCGCCGAGGACGACTCCGTCGCGGGTGCTGACCGGGAAGGGACTGGCCTCCGGATCGGTCACTGCGCGGATTCCTGCGGCCGCGATGCCGGTTCGTCGAAGCCGAGGACCGTGTGGGTGCGTTCGCGCAGGCCGTCACCGACGACGCGCAGCAGACGCCGGTGCTCGGCGAGCGTGGGATCGTCGGCGGCCCAGTCCTCCAGGATGGCCAGGCAGCGAGCGACCGTGAGGGTCAGCGTCGCGCGGCGCAGCGGCCGTGGGTCGCGGTGGCCGCTCGCGAGCCACGAGGAGAGCTCGGGGGCGGCGGGGGACGCGGCCAGCCGACGGCGGCTGACCTGGTCGGGGGTCGCTTCGCTGCCG
Source organism: Nocardioides sp. YIM B13467 (assembly GCF_042788075.1). Taxonomy (NCBI): domain Bacteria; kingdom Bacillati; phylum Actinomycetota; class Actinomycetes; order Propionibacteriales; family Nocardioidaceae; genus Nocardioides; species Nocardioides sp. YIM B13467. The sequence continues at coordinate 1,184,947 of NZ_JBHZPJ010000046.1, read as the reverse complement.
TCGACGACGAGGGGGAAGATCAGCATCCGGCCGCCCTCGCGTCGACCGCGCAGCAGGACCGATCCGTCAGCGTTGAGGTGCTCGAGACGCTCCTCGAGCTCGGCGTCCGGCCGCTGCGGAACCTCGCGTACGTCCACCACCGCATCGATGCGCGGAGGCGTCCGGGCCCCGTCGTCGCGGATGACCTCGGCGCCTGAGCGCGCGAGCTCGGCGGCGAGTGCGCGGCTGAGCCGGCCACGGCCGAGGACCAGGACGCTGCGCCGGCCCTCGGGCCATCGTGAGGCCAGGGCTCGCTGGTCGCGTTCCAGCGCGGCGCGGCGTACCCGGAGCAGGTAGCGGTAGGTCGACAGCCGGCCGGGGCCGGGCAGGTCGTGCAGCCTGAGGAAGTCGCCCGACCCGGTACGCAGCGCCGGCATGTCGGTCGAGAGGCGCACCTCGCCGCGGGCGGCGGGGAGTGGGCGCCAGTCGTGTCTGGGGTACATCGGGTCTCCTGGCTGCTCGGTGGTCATGGTTCGGACAGGGCCGGGGGTGCCGGGCTCGTCAGTCCGGCACCCCCGCGATCAGACGGTGGCCAGGTCGCCCGAACGGCACTGAGTGCTCACCCGTCGGCGATCAGTCGAAGGGGTTCTCGACCAGCGCGTTGGAGTGGGTGGCGGAAAGGTGCGCCAGCTGCTCGGTGTCCTCGATCTCGCTCACGATGTCGTTGTTCATCGGCTGTCTCCTCTGTCGGATCGTTCGGCCCGGCGTCGCCGGGGCCCGCTGGTGCGGACAGCGGCAAACGTATATGAGAATCATTCCCAATACCAGTAGTGTGTCCCAACATGAGCCCCACACTCGTCCTGGCAGACCATCGCGCCGGCCGTTGGCGTACCTCCGAACCCGGTGGTGCGCCGGGCCCGTGGTCGAGGGCGACGCTGGCCGAGCACGCGGGCGTCCTCGCCCTCCCGGCAGGCGCTCCGGGCGGGGCGCGGGCGGTGTTCGCGGACGACGCGCTCGGCACGCTCGTGGTGATCGACGGCGCAGGTCAGGCGCGGAGAGTGCCGGTCGCGATCCCTGCCGAGCATCTCGCCTGCGACCCCACCGGGCGTTACGTCGTCGTCACCACGGGCCTGGGCGCCTCGTGGGATCCGTGGAGCGATCTGGTCACGGTCGTGGACCTGGCCGACCCGAGCGGCACCACCGCGGCGCGGGTGCGGGTCCGCACCGGCGAACCGGGCGTCGTGATCGTTCCGGATGTCGGAACAGGAGAGCCGATGGTCGTGCTGCGACACCGCGAGCCCGGCGAGGCGGAGGTCATCCCGCTGCACCACCTGCTCCGCGCCGGGCCGCACTGCCCGGTCGTACGCGGCGAGCGCCTGAAGCTCGCGGGCGACCTCGGGCACGGCGACGCCGCCGACCACCGGTCCGGAGTCGTCCACCTGTCCACCGAGGCGGGCGTCGAACGACTCCGGGTCGCTGATGGCCGGGCCGAGCGCCTGGAGACCTGGCCGTGGCCGGTGCCCGGCCGGGCGTACTTCCTCCGCTTCGATCCGGCGCTGGGGATCGTCTGCTCCGTACGTGGAGCCGACTCCGACGCCGGGCAGTGGCACACCTGGACCAACCACCTGGTGCGCTGGAGCCCGGACGGTGCGGCCGAGGTGACCCGGACCGGCGACGGCTTGGTGTTCCGGCCTGACGCGACCGGTGGAACGGTCGCCTGGACGATCGTGCATCCCGACGGCGACCGGCTGGCGATGCTCACCGACGGCCGGCTCAGCGAGGTCGAGCTCCCGCCGATGAGCGCGTCCCCGCGTCCCGGTGTCGCTCCGTGGGATCCCGTCGGGGACAGGTCCGCACAACGGCGGGCGCTGGCGCTGGTCTCCGACGACCTGGCCGCGGTCACGCGCGGAGGCGACGGCGAGCTCCACCTCGTCGGCCGCACGGGCATCGAGTCGACCATCGACCTGGGTTCTCCCTTCGACGAGGGCGGGCACCTGGGCGTCATCAGGCTTTCCGAGACCTGGGTCGACGGGGTGGGGCGGTGAGGCGCGCGAGCGTGCGCGACGCGCTGCGTCGTGCCGAGCGGTCGGGTCGTCCGGGACTGCCGCTGGGCCGGTTCCGGCTGTCCCGGCGCTCTGGCGACCTGCTTGCGGTCCTCGTCGACGAGGACGGCGGGCTCGTCCTCGACCCGGGCGTGAGGATCCAGGGTTTCGCGCCGTCGCCGGACGGGCACCTGGTCGCCCTCGAGGTCAGCGACGACGGCTCCGAGAACGGGCGCGTGGTCGTCGTGGACACGTCGTCGCGGACCTCGACCGAGCTTCCGGACGTGGGGGTGAGGCACGCGCGGATGGCCTGGGCCGGCGAGGACGTGTTCTTCGTCGACACCCTGGGTCGCTGCCTGCGGGTCCGGCGCGGCGGACCGCCACGGACGCTGTTCACCACCGCCGCCGGTGAGCGCGCGACGCCGATCGGCGTCGGCGGCACGATGGTCGTCGCCCGGACCGACGAGGTGCGGACCCGGCTGGTCGGCATCGACGGCTCGGAGATCCTCGAGCTCCCGAGGGTCCGCAGCGTCAGCGCCGCGGCGGACACGTTGCTGGCGGTGACCGGCGACGAGCTGGTGAGCCTCCGGATGCCCGGGCCGGCACCAGCACGATGTCGACTGGAGACCCTGCCGGGAGTCCCCGTCCACGCCCAGGCGGTTCCCGGCGGCTGCCTGGTCCACCTGGTCCGGGACGGCCACTCCGTGGTCGTCCGCCTCGCCGCCGATGCCGGAGTCCTCGCGCCGACGCAGACCATCGCCGTCTCGGAGGAGCAGGACGTACGTACCGTCTCCGGCCTCTCCTGGGCGCAGGACCGCGCCTGGGTGCGGATCGAGTCGCCGGCCGAGGCACCGCGGGTGATAGCGCTCGAGGATGCGGCACGCTCGACGAGCGAGGGCCCGCGGTCGCGACTGACCACCGTGTGCGCGGAGGACGTCGCCGAGATCGAGCTGATCCTGACCGGAGACCCCGGCGGCCCGACCCTTCTGGAGGTCTACGGCGGGTTCGGGATCGTCGACCTCCCGGCCTTCGAGCCCTCGGTCGCCGCCTGGTGCGAGCTCGGCGGGCTGCACGTGACCGCCCGGCTGCGCGGCGGAGGCGGGGCGGGCACGCCCTGGCACACCTCGGGGCAGGGCGCGGGCAAGGCGCGTACGGTCGCCGACGCGGTCACCGTCGCGCGCGAGCTGGTGCGCCTGGGCCTGACCCGGCCGGAACGGCTTGTGCTTGCCGGGGCGTCGCTCGGCGGACTGGTCGCCGTCTCCGCGGCGCTCGCGGAGCCGGGCCTCGTCGCCGGGGTCGCCTGCACGGCCGCGCCGCTCGACCCGCACCGCATCGGCGAGCATCCGGGCGCGCGGCACTGGGCCGAGGAGTTCGGCGACCCGAGCGATCCGGCGGTGCGCGCCGCCATGGACGACTACTCGCCGTTCGAGCGCGCCAGTCGTTTCCCGGGCGCGCGCTGGCCTCGCTTCCTGCTGACCACCTTCGCGGAGGACTCCCGGGTCGCGGCCGCACCCAGCGACCGTCTCGCCGAGGCGCTCACGGCTCGCGGCGTCGAGGTCGTACGCAGCCACCGCCCACGGATGGGCCACGGCGGCAACCACCTCGACGCCGTGCACGACTTCGCCGCCTCCGTCCTCGACTTCGCCCTCGACTCAGCACGCGTTTCCACAGGAGTGTGATGACCCCCACCGATATCTCCGTGCCCACGGACGACGTCTCGCCACCGGTGCTCCCGCGGCCCGGCCGCATCCTGGTGCCCGCCGCCATCGCCCGGCGCAGATGGCGCGCCCGGGTGCTGACCATCGGCCTCGCGGCCGCCCTCCTCGTCGTCATCGCGCTGTCCGCGTCGTCGGGCACCGTCGATCTGAGCGCGCTCGACGCTGCCAGGCTCGTCACCGGGCACCTGCTGCCGGGGATGCCGTGGATGAGCGACGGCACCTACACCGTGCTGCAGGACCAGGTGGTGTGGCAGTTCCGGCTGCCACGTGCGTTGCTGGCCGCTCTGGCCGGCGCGGCGCTGAGCCTGGCCGGGGTGTTCATCCAGGCAGTCGTACGCAACCCGCTGGCCGAGCCGGCGATCATCGGCGTCTCCTCGGGGGCAGGTGTGGGCGCGGTCTCCGTGGTCGTCCTGGGCGCGGCGGCGGTTGGCGCCTGGATCGGCACCGCGGCGTTCCTGGGCGCCGCGGTCGCGACCGCCGCGGTGTTCTGGGTGGCGTACAAGAACGGCAGCATCGCCCCGCAGCGCCTGGTGCTGACCGGGGTGGCGCTGGGCACGTTCTTCAGCGCGATCACCAGCTATCTCACCCTCACGACCGAGGCGCAGAACGTCTTCAGCGTGATGTTCTTCCTGCTGGGCTCGGTCTCCGCCGCCACGATGACCGATCTCGCCGGCCCGCTGGTGGCCCTCGTGGTCGCGCTCGCTGTCTCGGTCACCACTGGACGCGCGGTCAACGCGCTCCAGGTCGGCGACGAGACGGCTACGGCGCTCGGGGTCCGGGTGAACCGGCTGCGGTCGGTCCTGCTGCTCGCCGCCGCGCTGCTCACCGGCACCGTGGTCTCGGTCGCCGGCGGGATCGGCTTCGTCGGTCTGGTGGTCCCGCACATCGCCCGGGTCCTGGTCGGCTCCGACCACCGGCGGATCGTCCCCGTGGCGGTGTTCGGCGGCGCTCTGTTCCTGTGCGGCGCGGACCTGATCGCCCGGACCGTCTCGGCACCCGCCGAGGTGCCGCTGGGGATCGTCACCGCGCTGATCGGCGTGCCGTTCTTCCTGTGGCTGATGCGCGGCCGGGCCGCCGACGAGCAGGGGATGGCGCGATGAGGCTCGAGACGCTGGACCTCACCCTGAAACGGGGCAGCCGGGAGGTCGTCACCGCGGCCTCGGTCGTGGTGGAGCCGGGGGAGGTCCTCGGCCTGCTCGGCGCCAACGGCAGCGGCAAGTCGACCATCCTGCGCGCCTGCTTCGGCGCCCTCCGGCCCGTCTCGGGTCAGGTTCGTCTCGACGGAGCCGACGTCGCCACCATGAGCCGGCGCGAGATCGCTCGCCGGGTCGCGGTGATGGCCCAGGAGCCGCCGGACGAGTTCGGGCTCACCGTCGCCGAGAGCGTGTTGCTGGGGCGTACGCCGCACCGCGGAGTGCTCGGTCGCGACAGTCCCGAGGACTGGCTGGTGGTCGGCCGGGCGATGGGGCTGGCGGGCGTCTCGGCGCTGGCCGACCGGCCGGTGCACCGGCTATCGGGCGGCGAGCGGCAGCGTACGTTGCTCGCCCGGGCGATCGCCCAGGAGGCCGAGCTCCTGCTCCTCGACGAGCCCACCAACCACCTGGACGTCTCCTACCGCTTCGAGCTGATGCACACCGTCGCCGAGCTCGGAATCACCACCGTGGTCGCACTGCACGAGCTCGACCTCGCGCTGGCCTACTGCGACCGGGTCGCGGTGCTCGACCGCGGGCACGTCGTCGCCCTCGGGAAGCCCGCGGACATCCTCACGCCCGATCTGGTGCGCGAGGTCTTCGGTGTGGAGGCCAGCCGGATCACCGATCCCGAGGCCGGCACCCCACACCTGCTCCTGCGCGGGACGTCCGCGCGGGTTCGAGAGAGGAACACATGAACACCACCCCACTGCTGCGCACCGTTCCGGCGGCAGCGCTCACGCTCCTGGCCGCGACCGGATGCGGCGGCACCGGCGTCCAGAACGACGCCGCGGCGAAAGATGAGGCCGCCGAGGGCTATCCGGTGACCGTGGAGAACTGCGGCCGCGAGATCACGGTCGAGTCGGCTCCGAAGCGCATCGTCGGGCTCAGCCCGGCGCAGACAGAGCTGCTCGTACGCCTCGGGGTCGCCGACCGGCTCGTCGGCCAGGCGCAGACTGCCATGCACGAGCTCCCCGCGGACGTCGCGGCGGACGCGAGCGACGTGCCCGAGCTGAGCACGGACGCGCCGCCGGCCCGCGAGCAGCTCCTCGACGTCCAGCCCGACGCGGTCGTCGCCCCGACCGAGTACGAGTTCACCGCCGAGCAGGGTTTCGCCACGATCGACCAGCTCACCGACGCCGGGGTGATGACCTACGTCGCCGCCGGCGGCTGCCCCGAGCGCCGTTCCACGGGTGAGGTCACCGACCTGTTCACCGACCTGGAGGCACTCGGGAGCATCTTCGGGGTCTCGGGCGCCGCGGACGAGCTGGTCGCCGAGACGCGAGGGGACCTCGAGGCGGTCGAGAAGGCCGTGCAGGACCGCCCGCGACCCACGGTCGCCCAGCTCTTCGTCGAGGGCAAGACGCTCTCCGCGATCGGCGCCGGCGTGGAGTACGACATGATCGAGCGCGCCGGCGGCGAGAACGTCTTCAGCCCGGACGAGGAGCTCTTCGCCCAGTTCTTCTCCGCGGTCGTCTCACCTGAGGAGGTCGCCGCACGCAACCCCGACGCCATCGTGTTCGCCGTCCGGGAGGAGTCCGAGGCCGGGCGGGTCGAGGCGTACCTGCGCAAGACCTTCCCCGACGTCACCGCCGTCAAGGAGGACCGCTTCATCGCCCTGCGCACCCCGGACACGTTCCCGGGCACGCTCGGCAACGTCACCGCCGTGCGGACGATCGCGGAGGGCCTGCACCCCGACGCGTTCTGAGCCGGGCCCGAGTCGGATCCACGCCGGGCCGCCGGGTCGTCCTCGGGGGCGGCCCGGCGGTCACCTCTTCGTGCCTACTCTCCGGCAAGAAGCCTCCAGCCCTCGGCCTGCGTACGTTCGCGCCAGAAGTCGAGGTAGCGGCCGCCGTGGGCGAGGAGGTCCGTGTGGGAGCCGCGCTCCACGATCCGGCCGCCGTCGAGGACGACGATCTGGTCGGCGGCGACGACGGTCTGGAGGCGGTGGGCGATGACGATGACCGTACGGTCGGCCGACAGCGCGGTGAGCGCCTCCTGGACGGCGGCCTCGTTCTCGGCGTCGAGGGCGGCGGTCGCCTCGTCGAGGAGGACGACGGGGGCGTCCTTCAGCAGCGCCCGGGCGATCGAGACCCGCTGCTTCTCGCCGCCCGAGAGCGTGGAGCCGGCCTCGCCGATCCGGGTCTGCCAGCCGTGCGGGAGACGGTCGACGATGTCGTCGACGCGGGCCAGCCGGGCGGCCTCGCGCAGCTCGTCGTCGGTGGCGTCGGGACGCGACATCATCACGTTGTCGCGCAGGGTGCCCTCGAAGAGGTAGACGTCCTGGAAGACGATCGAGACGCGCTGCATGAGCGCCTCGGTGCCGAGGTCGCGTACGTCGACCCCACCGAGCATCACCGAGCCCGCCGTGACGTCGTGGAACCGGGCGACCAGGCGCAGCAAGGTGCTCTTCCCCGAGCCCGACGGTCCGACCACGGCGGTCAGCGAGCGTGGCTGCGCGGTGAGGGAGACCTCGTCGAGGACCCGGGTGCTGTGTTCATAGGAGCTGGCGTCGTAGGAGAAGGCGACACCGCGCAGCTCGATGCCGCTGTCGGCCGGCTCGCCGGGTGTGGCGGGCTCGGGGAGCGGCGCGAGGGCGAGCACGTCGAGGACACGTCGCAACGAACCCTCGGCGATCCGCAGTGCGCTGGAGAGCTCGCCGTAGTCGATGAGCGACTCCACGAACCGCACCGTGAGGACGAGGAGTCCGATCGCCGTGGCCGGGGCAAGCGTGCCGCCGAGGCTGAGGTGGACGGCCAGCGCGATCACCAGGGTGAGCAGCGCCTGGATGGAGAGCAGCTGGATCCCCAGGCCGCCGAACCCGGTCACCAGCAGCTGACGCGACGCCCGCTTCTGCTCCCGCAGCGCGTTCTCGACCAGCTCGTTGCCGTGGACGGTGCGGCCGAAGACCCGCAGGGCCGGCTGGTTGAGCGCGAACTCGACCACGCGCGCCGAGCCCTCCGCCATCGCGGCGTCGTAGGCGCCCTCGCCACGGCCGACGATCGTCGCCAGGAGCCGGGTGGTGGCCAGCACGGCCACGACTCCGACCAGGAGCGCGAGCGCCAGACGCCACTCCAGGAACGCCATCGCGACGACCACGGTGACCGGGCTGACCACGGCGGCGATCAGCGGCCGGAGCAGGTGTCCCGGCACCGAGGCGATGTCGGTGGCGCCTTTGGACGCCATCCGGGAGAGCTGGCCGGTGCGATCCTGGTCGTACCAGCCCAGCGGCAGTCGTACGGTGTGGTCGCCGAGCCGGGCGAGGGTGATGTCGAGCAGGTCGCAGGCGAGGTCGTAGCCGTCCAGGTTGCCCACGGTCAGGGCCACGTGATGGGCCACGAAGAGGCCGGCGAGCACGCCCAGCCAGGTGGTCGCGGCGTCCCAGTCCTGGCGCAGCGCGGCGTCCAGGACCGGCACGACACAGGCGAAGGCCAGCCCCTGGAGTACGCCGGTGGTGACGAACATCGCCACGACGCGGCCGAGCTGGCGCCGATGAGCGTGATCGAGGAGGCCGGCGAGCAGACGGACGATGGTGATCATGCCGACTCCTCCTGGGCCGCCTTCTCCTGAGCCCAGCCGTCCACCGGATGGGCGCGCTGGTCGGCGGCCCAGAGCCGCGCGTAGCGCCCGCCCCGGGCGAGGAGCTCCTCGTGGGTGCCGAGCTCGGTGACCCGGCCCTCGTCGAGGACAACGATCTGGTCGGCCGCGGTGACCGTCGAGAGCCGATGCGCGATCACCAGCAGCGTACGTCCGGCGACGAGGCGGGACAGCGCCCGCTGGACGAGCGCCTCCGACTCGGGGTCCGCCGCCGCGGTGGCCTCGTCGAGGACCAGGATCGGAGTGTCGGAGAGGAGGGCGCGGGCGATCGCGACCCGCTGCCGCTCACCGCCGGAAAGCTGGCCGTCCTCGCCGACCACCGAGTCGTAGCCTCGCGGGAGCTCGTCGATGCGGCCCGCGATCTGCGCGGCCTCGGCCGCGCGGCGTACGTCCTCGTCCGGTGCCTCGGGATGAGCGAGCCGGATGTTGTCCCGGATCGAGGTACGCAGCAGCCCGGTGTCCTGGAAGACGAAGGAGACCTGCTCGTAGAGCTGCGCGCTCGTCATCTCGCGCAGGTCCACTCCGGCGATGGTGATCCGGCCGGCCGTGGGGTCGGCGAAGCGGGGCAGCAGCTTGGCCAGCGTCGACTTCCCCGAGCCGGAGTGACCAACGAGCGCGGTCACGGTGCCTGGTTCGAGGACCAGGTCGATGTCGTGGAGCACCGGTGACGCGCCGGGGGAGTAGGCGAAGGAGACACCGTGGAGCTCGACACGGGCGGAGTCTGGGGCTGGGCCCGGGGCGGCCGGCTCCGGAAGGTCGGGCTCGGCCAGCAGGCGCTGGATGCGCCGGGCCGCCTCGGTCGCCTCGCGCAGCTCGCGGGCGGCGTAGCCGGCGACGGTGACCGGCGCGGTCATGGCCAGGCCGAGGACGAGGAACGGAACCAGGTCGGGCCCGGTGATCTGGCCGGACCGGAGCATCCAGACCCCGGCCCCGAGGACTAGCACGAGGGTCAGCGCCGGTGTCAGCGCGAGCTCCATCAGCAGCATCCCCAGGGCGGAGTGTCGCATCCAGGCGCGGTTGAACCCGCCGAACCGGGTGGCGACCTCGGCCAGACGCTGGTGAGCCTGCCCGGTGGCGCCGAAGGTCTTGATCTCCGCGATCCCGCCGGTGTTCTCGACCGTGGCCGCGGCGAGCTCGGCCAGCCCGGCGTCGTAGTCGCGGTAGAGCGCGGCGGCACCCCGCATCGAGATCCGGAACCCGACCAGCCCGAGCGCGAGCGGGACCAGGGTGATCAGGGCGAGCGGCGGGGAGACGATGAAGAGGTAGCAGTCCACGACGGCCGGCAGCGTGATCGCCGCGGTCAGCTCCATGACCGAGTGGGCGACCAGGTGGTGCAGTGCGGCGACGTCGTCCTGCACCGCCTTCTTCACCGTGCCGGAGTTGCGTTCGGTGAACCACGCCAGCGGCACCCGGCCGAGCCGGGCGACCAGCAGCCGGCGCAGGTGGATGGAGAGGTCGAGATCGGCGACGTGGGAGAGCCACGACGAGCCGAGCACCGTCGCCAGGCGTACCAGCAGCGCAGCCACGCTCACCCAGACCACGACCCAGGCGCGGTCGGCGTCGACGGGCGAGCCGGTGGCCGCGGGCAGCAGGATCCGGGCGAGCTCGACGATCCCGACCAGCGGCACCAGCCCGGCGACGGTCGAGACGACCATCAGCAGCAGGCTGGCGACCAGCCTTCCCCGGACAGGACGAAGCGTCTGGAGGAGAGGGGAGCGAGCCAACTGTTGTCCTGCCGAGATCGTGGGGTTGCTGCGTACGGAATCCTCGGCGTCAGCCGCCGTGACCGGTGGGGGCGAGAAGACGCTCGAGCTCGTCCTCCTTCTCGGTGGGCACGACGAAGAGGAGCTCGTCGCCCTGCTCGAGAGGCTGCTCGGGGGTGGGTACGTAGACCTGGCCGTCACGCAGCAGCGTGACCAGTGCGCAGTTCTCCGGGAACGGCACCAGACCGGTGGGCTTGCCGACGTAGGGCGAGTCGGCGGGCAGGGTGATCTCGACCAGGTTGGCCTGGCCCTGCCGGAAGGTGAAGAGGCGCACCAGGTCGCCGACGGTGACGGCCTCCTCGACCAGCGCGGACATGATCCGCGGGGTGGAGACGTTGACGTCGACGCCCCAGGCCTCGGTGAAGAGCCACTCGTTGTTGGGGTGGTTGACCCGGCCCACGGTGCGCGGCACGCCGAACTCGGTCTTGGCCAGCAGCGAGCAGACCAGGTTGGCCTTGTCGTCACCGGTCGCGGCGATGACCACGTCGCAGTTGTCGAGCCTGGCCTCCTCGAGCGAGGAGAGCTCGCACGCGTCTGCGAGCAGCCATTCCGCGTCGGCGACCCGCTCGGGCTTGATCGAGCCCGGGTTCTTGTCGATGAGGAGCACCTCGTGGCCGTTGGTGATCAGCTCACGGGCGATGGACCGGCCGACGGCCCCGGCTCCGGCGATTGCGACGCGCATCAGTGGTCACTCCTGTCGTCCAGGCCCGTCGCGAGCGTCGCTCGGTGCGTGCGCTGGCAAGGCGCCGCCGCGAAGGCATACCGGTGTTGTCTGTCGAGCGGCGGCAACGCCGCCAGCGCACGTACCGAGCGGCGCGCAGCAGGGCCTGGTGCGGCAGGAGTGACCACTAATCTTCCTCGGGGCCGTTCTTGATGGTCTTGTACGCCTGCGCGGTGTTCTCCTCGCGCATGACGATATGGAGCACGTCGCCCTCCTGGATCACGCTCTCGCGGACCGGGATGATCCCCTCACCGAGCCGGTCGATCCACGCGATCCGCGAACCGGACTGGCGCTGGAACTTGATGGTCCGCTGGCCGACCCAGGACTCGGGCATGATGACCTGGTCGATGCGGATGTTGCCCGACATGTCGCGGAAGTCGGGCTCGGCGCCGGCCGGCAGCAGCCGGCGGAGCACCTGGTCGGCGGTCCACTTCACCGTCGCGACCGTGCTGATCCCGAGGCGCTGGTAGACCTCGGCGCGGCCGGGGTCGTAGATGCGGGCCACGACCTGCTGGATGCCGAACTCCTCGCGCGCCACCCGGGCGGAGATGATGTTGGAGTTGTCACCGCTGGAGACCGCCGCGAACGCCTCGGCGCGCTTGATGCCGGCCTTGAGGAGGACCTCGCGGTCGAAGCCCATCCCGGCGATCTTGTCGCCGTTGAAGCCCGGCCCCAGCCGACGGAAGGCATCGGAGTTCTGGTCGATGACCGAGACCGTGTGGTTACGGTCCTCGAGGCTCCTGGCCAGGGTCGAGCCGACGCGGCCACAGCCCATGATCACTACGTGCACCGTGTCATGATTGCACTCGCCCGGGCCGCGCGTCGCCTACGCCCTCGAAGTTGGCGTGTTCGGATGCGCGTGGCGATCCGGAAGCGCGAGGAAGCCGCGATGTGCCGTAGCGTCTGCGGTTGTGGGTGTTGGTGATGTCTCCAAGCGGATCCTGATCGGTCGCAAGCTCCGTAGCTCTCAGCTGGGCGAGACGCTGCTGCCGAAGCGCATCGCGCTACCCGTTTTCGCCAGCGACGCCCTCTCCTCGGTGGCCTACGCGCCCGACGAGATCTTCATCATGCTGGCGGTGGCGGGAGCCTCGGCGTACGCCTGGTCCTGGAAGATCGGCCTGGTCGTCGCCCTGGTGATGCTGACCGTGGTCACCTCCTACCGGCAGACGGTGCACGCCTACCCGAGCGGCGGGGGCGACTACGAGGTCGCGACGGTCAACCTGGGGCGCAGGGCGGGCGTGACCGTGGCCAGCGCCCTGCTTGTCGACTACGTGCTGACGGTCGCGGTGTCGATCTCCAACGCCGCGCAGTACGCCGCCAGCGCGATCCCCAGCCTGATCGGCCACGAGGTCCTGGTCGCCTCGATCGCGATCGTGCTGCTCACCGCGATGAACCTGCGCGGCGTACGCGAGTCCGGGACGTTCTTCGCGGTCCCGACCTACCTGTTCATGTTCGCCATCCTCGGGATGGGCCTCTACGGACTGTTGCTGCTGGTCAACGGCAACCTGCCCGAGGCGGAGAGCGCCTCCCTTCACATCAGGCCCGAGGAGGGCTGGGAGGGCACCCTCAACCAGGTGGCACTCGTCTTCCTGCTCGCCCGCGCGTTCTCGTCCGGGTGTGCGGCGCTGACCGGTGTGGAGGCGATCTCCAACGGCGTACCCGCCTTCCAGCGGCCGAAGAGCAAGAACGCCGCCACCACGCTGCTGCTGCTCGGCCTGATCGCGATCACGATGATGATGAGCATCATCGTGCTGGCCAACCAGATGAGCATCCGCTACGTCGACCCGCACGCTCTCGACAACCTGCGCACCGCCGCCGGCGACGCGGTCCCGGACGGCTACGAGCAGCACCCGGTGATCTCCCAGATCGCTGCGGGGGTGTTCAACGACTTCCCGCCGGGCTTCTACTTCGTCATCACCGTCACCGGGATCATCCTGGTGCTCGCCGCCAACACCGCGTTCAACGGCTTCCCGGTGCTGGGCTCGATCCTCGCCAAGGACGGCTACGCACCGCGATCACTGGGGGCGCGCGGCGACCGGCTCGCCTACAGCAACGGCATCGTCTTCCTGGCCGTGCTGGCGATCGCGCTGATCATCATCTTCGAGGCGCAGACCACCAAGCTGATCCAGCTCTACATCGTCGGCGTCTTCGTCTCCTTCAACCTCAGTCAGCTTGGCATGATCCGCCACTGGACCCGCCATCTGGCCACCGAGCGCGACCCGAGCGAGCGGCGCCGGATGCAGCGTTCGCGGGCGATCAACACCTTCGGTCTCGGGATGACCTCGGTCGTGCTGGTGATCGTGCTGATCACCAAGTTCCTCGCCGGTGCCTGGATCACGATCCTGGCGATGGGCTTCTTCTACGTGGTCATGCTGGGGATCAGGCGCCACTACGACAACGTCGCTCGCGAGCTGGCCGCGGACGAGCAGGACAAGGTCATGCCGACCCGGGTCCACGCGATCGTGCTGGTCTCCAAGCTTCACAAGCCGACGCTGCGAGCGCTGGCCTTCGCCCAGGCGACCCGGCCCAACGCGCTCGAGGCCGTGACGGTCTCCACCTCCGACTCCGACACCGCCGAGCTGTTGAAACAGTGGGACGAGCGCAACCTGCCGATGCCGCTGAAGGTGCTCCACTCGCCCTACCGCGAGCTGATCCGCCCCGTCGTCGAGTACGCCTCGGCGATCCGTGACGCCAACCCGCGCGGCGTCGTGGCCGTCTACATCCCCGAGTACGTCGTCGGCCGCTGGTGGGAGCAGCTGCTCCACAACCAGACGGCGCTGCGGCTCAAGGGCCGGCTGCTGTTCACCCCGGGCGTCATGGTCATCTCCGTGCCCTATCAGCTCGCCTCCGGCAAGGAGCGCGCCGAGGAGCTGCGCGAGGAATACTGGCTCGCGCCCGGCCTGCGCCGCGGAAGCGGACGCCGATGAGCCGTCCGCAGCGTTCCGCGCCCCGTGGGCGGCGGCCCCGTCCGAAGGCGTCGAAGGGCGAGTCGTACGTCGGCCGTCGCTTCGAGGTCGAGGTCGGCCCGGTCGCCCACGGCGGCCACTTCGTCGCCCGCGTGCCTTTCGAGGACGCCTCGCGGGTGGTCTTCGTACGCCACGCCCTGCCCGGTGAGCAGGTGGTCGTCGAGATCACCGAGGGAACCGCCGGCGACCGGTTCTGGCGCGGCGACGCGGTCTCGGTGGTCTCGGCCGCACCGGAACGGGTCGTTCCGCCATGCCCGTACGCCGGCCCAGGCCTCTGCGGCGGCTGCGACTTCCAGCACGTCTCCGTGTCCGCCCAGCGTGAGCTGAAGGCATCGGTGCTGCGCGAGCAGCTGGTCCGGCTGGGTGGTCTGTCCGCCGAGGACCCGCTGGTCGCCGGCCTGGTCGTCGAGGCGGTCCCCGGCGACGAGCACGGGCTGCGCTGGCGGACCCGTCAGCGCTACACGACCGCCCCGGGTGGCGGCCGAGGCATGCGGAAGTACCGCTCCCACGACGTCATCCCCGTCGACGACTGCCTGATCGCGACAGAGGATGCGCGAGAGCCCGGTGCCGGGACCGTCGTGGAGACGGTGGCGCTCGGGGGAGTGGAGCACACCTTCGAGGTCGCCGCGGACGGCTTCTGGCAGGTCCACCCGGGCGCGCCCGAGGCCCTGGTCTTCGCGGTGCTGTCCGCCCTCTCCCCGGGCCCGGGCCACACCGTCCTGGACCTCTATGCCGGCGTCGGCCTCTTCTCCGCCTTCCTCGCCGACCGGGTCGGTCCGACCGGACGTGTCGTCGCCGTCGAGGGCGACCAGACTGCCTCCGCGCTCTCGGTCGGCAACGTCCCCGCCGCCGAGGTCGTGGCTGGTGACGTCAGCACCGTGCTGGGCGGTCTCGACGAAGGTTCCTTCGACCTCGTCGTCCTCGACCCGCCCCGCGAGGGAGCTCGCCGCCCGGTCGTCGAGGCCGTCGTCGCGCGCGAGCCGAGCAAGGTCGCCTACGTCGCCTGCGACCCCGCCGCGCTCGCTCGTGACATCGCGATCTTCGCCGAGCACGGCTACCGGCTGCGCTCGCTGCGCGCCTTCGACCTGTTCCCGATGACGCATCATGTCGAAGCCGTCGCTCTGCTCGCTAGAACCGACTCTGACCTGCCGCGCAGCGGTTCGTGATGAAGGCGTGGATCTCCGCGGACCCGCCTGGTGGCTCACTCTGCGTCACGACGTGCCCGATCTGCGCGCCTGAACCCGCGCGAGTCAGGCGTAGCGGGGCCTGAGCCTCGCCCGCAGCGGGTGACGCGACGGCGACCTGGGCCTGCGACGGTACATGGAGACAGGTTCCTCAGCTAGGTGGTGCCCATGACCGGTCTGACGTTCGCGGTCCATCTCGTCGGACAGCGGGTGACGCCGTCCTCGACGAGATACGCGCCGAGCACATTGACCCGCCGAGGAGCAACGGACGACCCGAGGATCGAGCTGCCCGAACGCATCGAGGCGGTGAGCAACCGTGACCGCGGGTGATTCCCAGGAGACACAGACGGACTCGACTCCGAAGACGAGATGGTTGCCGCTGGTGGCGTTGGCCATCGCCCAGTTCGTCATGGTGCTGGACCAGTCGGCGATGAACGTCTCGATCAGCGCGCTGGTGGCGGACTTCGACACGACGGTGACCACGATCCAGGCGGTGATCACGCTCTACTGCCTGGTGATGGCGATGTTCATGCTGACCGGCGGCAAGATCGGCGACATCATCGGTCGGCGCAAGGCGTTCGTCATCGGTCTGATCATCTACGCGTGCGGTTCGGCGATGACGGCGTTGGCGCCGTCGGTGGCCATCCTGACGCTGGGTTGGTCGGTGCTGGAAGGGCTCGGTGCGGCCCTGGTGCTTCCGGCGATGGTGGCGCTGATTGCCGGCAATTTCGAGGGTGCCTCGCGGAAGGCGGCCTACGCCGTGATCGGCGGTGTCGCCGGTGCCGGGATCGCCGTGGGGCCGATCCTGGGTGGTTGGGCGACCACCGAGTACTCGTGGCGGATCATCTTCGCCGGTGAGGTGCTGTTGGTGGCCCTCATCCTGGTGATGACCCCGAAGGTGGCCGACGCGGTGAGGACCGGACCGGCACCGAGACTCGACATCGTGGGCACCGTGCTGTCAGCCACGGGCCTCGGCCTGGTCGTGCTCGGGGTGCTGCAGTCGAGCACCTGGGGGTGGGTCAAGCCGACAGAGGACTCTCCGTTGACACCGTTCGGCTTCTCGCTGACGGTTTTCGTGATCGGCTCGGGGGCGGTCCTGTTGTGGGGCTTCAAAGCGTGGCAGGCTCGCCGGGAGAGCAGTGGACGCGACCCGCTGGTGCACCTGGTGCTGCTGAAGATCGCCCCGCTGCGCTCCGGTCTGCTCGGCCTGTTCAGCCAGAACCTGATCCTGATGGGCGTCTTCTTCACGATTCCGTTGTATCTGCAGCTGGTGATCGGGCTCGATGCCCTGGATACGGGCCTCAGGATGTTGCCCGTCTCCATCACCATGTTCCTCGCCTCGGCAGCCGGGTCACGGCTGTCGCGCCGCTTCCCCATCCGGTCGATCGTGCGGGCCGGTCTGGCGACCAGCATGGTCGCAGCCGTGCTGCTCTTGGCCACGATCGAGCCGGAGCTGGACAACTCGAGCTTCGCCTTGTCGATGGCGGTGCTCGGCGTGGGGATGGGGCTGATCGCATCGCAGCTCGGCAACGTCGTGCAGTCCTCGGTCGACGCCTCGGGTCGTGGAGAGGCCGGCGGGCTGCAGTTCACCGGCCAGCAGCTCGGCTCGTCACTGGGCGTGGCCCTGCTGGGGGCGATCGTCTTGTCGGGCCTCACCAGCGCTTTCGTATCCAACATCTCTTCCGATGAGCGGATCAGCAGCTCGGTCTCCGAGCAGGTCGGTGTGGCTGTCGGGTCCGGAATCGACTTCGTGTCCGCCGACCAGGTCGGAGCAGCTGCCCAGGAGGCTGGGCTGGACGAGACGACCACCGAGGCGCTCGTCGAGGGCTACGAGTCCGCACAGCTGCAAGCGCTCAAGACCGGGCTGCTCGCTGCGGCATTCCTTGCCCTGCTCTCTCTGGCCTTCACCAAGGACCTGCCGCATGAGGTGCAGGAGCAAAAGCCGGCCCCCGGTCAGAAGTTGTAGCCGCCGGAGACCTCGATCTCCTGGGCGGTCACCCACCGTCCCTCCTCCGAGGCCAGCGCTGCGATCATCAGCCCGACGTCCTCGGGCTCGCCGATCCGGCCGAGCGCCGTCTGTTCGGCGATCGCGGGGATCATCTCGGGATGCTTGGCGAACGCGTCATCGCCGAGCCGGGTGCGGGTGACGCCGGGGGAGACGGCGTTGACCCGGATCCCGCGCGGGCTGAGCTCCTTGGCCAGATAGCGGGTCAGCGTCGCCATGCCACCCTTCGAGATCGCGTACGCCGAGTAGCCCGGTGTGAGCCCGGCCCCGGTCGCGTTGCTGGTGACGTTGACGACCGCCCCACCGTCCGCGAGCAGTGGCAGAAGCGCCTGGGTGAGGAAGTAGGGACCACGCAGGTTGACCTCCATGAAGGCGTCGAACTGCTCCTCGGTGGTGTCGGAGAACATCAACGGGACCCCGCCGACACCGGCATTGTTGACGAGCGCGGTGAGGCGATCGGTCTGCCAGTGCTCGGACAGCGCCTCGCTGACCTGGTCACGGAACGCGGCGAAGGACTCAGGACGGACGATGTCCAGCGGAAGTGCGACGGCGCTACCGCCGAGCTCGGTGATCTCGTCGATGACCTGGCGTGCACCGTCGGGGTTGCGGTTGTACGTGATGACGACTCCGGTGCCACGAAGGGCGAGCTGGACTGCGGCGCCGCGTCCGATCCCGGAGCTGGCTCCGGTGACCACGGCTACGGGGACGGTGGGCGTTGAGGATGCAGACATGTGATCGGTCTCTCTGATCGGTTGGATGAGTTGTCGTCCAGCCAACCGTCCCGAGCGCTTCAGAGGTAGACAGATCCTCCCGTCCTCTTGCCTGATCCTGCTTGGCGAGGCGCGAACCGGCATGCCACCTGGTTCACTGTTCACATGTCGATGGAGCAGTTGCGGAGCCTGATCGTCCGGCACGCCCGGCGGGGGACGAGCACCGCCGCGGATGGCGTGCTGGTGTCGATGGCGACCGGTCCTGGTGATCCGGCGGCGGTGTCTCTCTCCGGCACGGTGTTCGCCCTGATCGCGCAGGGGCGCAAGACTCTCTCTGTCGGCGACCGGGTCCATGAGTACGGCCCCGGTGAGTTCCTGGTGACCTCCCTGGACCTCCCGGTGAGAGGTCATTACACGGAGGCGAGCGTGCAGCACCCCGCGCTCGGCTTCGGCCTGCGGTTACGGTCATCGGTGATCGCACAGTTGTTGCTCGATTCTGCGGCTGACCCGATCTGGCGCCGCTCGAGCGACACCGCGCCCGCGCTCGCCGTGAGCTCGGCCGACGAGGATCTGATCGACGCCGCGGTCCGCATGCTGCGACTGTTGGACCGCCCCCGGGACATCCAGGTGCTGGCCCCGCTGATCGAGCGGGAGATCCTGTGGCGGCTGATGACGGGGGAGCAGGGCGCCACGGTGCGGCAGCTCGGTCTGGCAGACAGCCGCCTCCACGACGTCGGCAGGGCGGTTCGCTGGATCCGGGACAACCCCGCCGACCCGGTCTCGGTCGCGGAGCTCGCGCGGATGGCGGGGATGAGCGAGTCGGCCTTCCACCGCACCTTCCGCACGGTGACGGGCATGAGCCCCATCCGGTTCCAGAAGCAGCTGCGCCTGCACGAGGCGCGAGTGATCCTCGCGGGGCGGGCTGGCGACGTCACCGGGGTCGCGCACGCGGTCGGGTACCAGAGCGCCTCGCAGTTCAGCCGGGAGTACCGGCGCCAGTACGGGGTGCCGCCGAGCGCGCATGTCGGTGACGCGGGTGCGGCGCTCACGGACACTTAGTCCGTTGCGGGTATGGCGAGATGCCGGTACAGATTCATCTTGTGAGCGATGACCTGTGGGGGACCGACCGGCTCGACCTGACGGCGTATCTGGGCCGGATCGGGGTGAGCGAGCCGCCCGGTCCGTCGCGGGAGGCGCTGGAGGAGATCTACGACGCCCACCTGCGCACCTTCACCTTCGACAACATCGACGTGCTGCTCGACCAGCATCCCGGTGTCGACCTGCCCGACGTACAGCAGAAGTTCGTGGGCCGGGGGAGAGGTGGCTACTGCTTCGAGCACGGCACGCTGTTCGCGGCGGTGCTGGACCGGCTGGGCTTCGCCGTCGAGCGGCGGCTGGCACGGGTGGGCGCAGACCCGACCGCGGCGGGGCGTACGCATCTGGTGGTCGTCGCCGATCTCGACGGGGAGCGGCTGCTGATTGATCCCGGGTTCGGGCTGAGCGTCTGGCGCCCGATCCCGCTGGTCGACGGCGCTGTCGACGAGGTTCGCGGGATCAGGCACCGGGTGCGGTGGAGCGAGCACGGCTGGGCGCTGGAGCGGGCCAAGGACGACGACTGGGAGCTCATGCACACCCACGACGAGGCGTTGGTCGTGCCCAGCGACGTCGCGCTCGGCCACCACTACACCAGCACCCACCCGACGGTGCACTTCCGTCACCGGATGATCGTGACCAAACTACTCGAGGACCGACACCTCAGCCTCACCCACAACACCGTCACCATCCGCCGCGAGGGCGCGGAGACCGAGCACCGCGAGATCGGGATCGACGAGGTCATGGCCCACATCGAGGAGCTCGCGGTGCCGCTCACCGACGACGAGCGGACCCGCCTCGGTGAGCGGCTTAAGACCCTGGACTAGCGACTGGCGTCGTCAGTGATGATCCGCATCGCCATCGTCGGGTCCTCGGAGAGGTCGGTGATCAGCTGCCGGCGGTCCAGGACGGCCTCGTCCAGGTGCGGCCCGAGCGTGCCGAGCAGCTCCCCGGTCGTGGTGGCCGGCATCGCGTTGAGCACGCGCGGCGTACGGCGCCCGGAGTAGGGCACCACGCGAGCCAGTGCCCCGGCCACCGACCGGGTCGCCTCCGCGAACGACGCGGTGATCGGGTCGGTGATGGGGCTGAGCCAGTCGGCAGCACGCTCGGCCTCGGCGAGGGAGGTGCGCGCTTTCAGGTCCGCGAGGCGTACGTCCTCCAGGGCCTGCTCCAGACGACGCTGCTCCAGGAAGGCGAGCGCGACGACGACACCGGCGCCGAGCACACCGATCAGCGCGAGGCTAGCGACCAGCATGGACCTTGACCTCCGCCACCACGCCCTCGTCGGCCAGCCGCTCGCGCAGCGAGTCGGCGGCCTGGTCGTAGACCATCTTCGAGAGCAGCGCCGGTCGCACCTTGTGCAGCATCGTGGCCGCCTTGGTCTGCGCGGAGGCCAGCTCGAGCGGGTTGAGGATGCGGATGCTCAGCAGCCGGTCCTCGGGCGGGAGCTCGGCGTAGGCGGTGCGCGGGGCCGAGATGTCGGCCTGCTCCAGTCGCCACAGCAGACCGATGGTCTCGGCACGCAGCGCCTTGTTGGCGCGCCGCAGGCGCCAGGCGACAGCGGCGGCGGCCACGGCGATCACCAGCGCCACGACGGCGATCAGGGTGCTCAAGGCTCTCCTCGCATCACTAGTGCCCGACGAGTAGCGGCCCGCCGAGATCTGGTCGGACCAATCATGGAGCATCCGAGGATCGCTGTCAGCGGCGGTGGTCACAACACGGCGCGCCAGGGGTGATTCGAAATGTCGTTCGACATCATGTATCTTGATATCAAGAGATCGACGGCAAGTATGTCGTAAAAGGTTAGGTGAGCCTTTGTTTTCCCGGCGTAGGTAGCCGGGGCAGGATGGGCCTCAAAGACTTGAATTCGTACGTCACTGTGGACGCGAGCAAGGAGATGAACGCGTTGGCCAGCAAGGACAGCTTCGGTGCCAAGAGCACCCTGGACGTGGACGGTAAGTCCTACGAGATCTTCCGCCTGGATGCGGTCAAGGGTGAGGGCCTCGACGTCGCGTCGCTGCCCTTCTCGCTGAAGGTGCTGCTGGAGAACCTCCTGCGCACCGAGGACGGCGCGAACATCACCGCCGACGACATCAAGGCCCTGGCGGGCTGGGACGAGACCGCCGAGCCCGACAAGGAGATCCAGTACACGCCGGCGCGCGTGATCATGCAGGACTTCACCGGCGTGCCCTGCATCGTCGACCTGGCCACCCTGCGCGAGGCCGCGGCCGAGCTCGGTGGCGACCCGACCAAGATCAACCCGCTCTCGCCCGCCGAGATGGTCATCGACCACTCCGTGATCGCCGAGGTCTTCGGCACCCCGGAGGCCTTCGAGCGCAACGTCGAGATCGAGTACGAGCGCAACCGCGAGCGCTACCAGTTCCTGCGCTGGGGCCAGACCGCCTTCGAGGACTTCAAGGTCGTCCCGCCGGGCACCGGCATCGTCCACCAGGTCAACATCGAGCACCTGGCCCGCACCGTCTTCACCCGCGAGGTCGACGGTGAGCTGCAGGCCTACCCCGACACCTGCGTCGGCACCGACTCCCACACCACCATGGTCAACGGCCTGGGCGTCCTCGGCTTCGGCGTCGGCGGCATCGAGGCCGAGGCCGCGCTGCTCGGCCAGCCGGTCTCCATGCTGATCCCGCGCGTGGTCGGCTTCAAGCTCAACGGCGACCTGCCCGAGGGCTCGACCGCGACCGACCTGGTGCTCACCATCACCGAGATGCTGCGCAAGCACGGTGTGGTCGGCAAGTTCGTCGAGTTCTACGGCGACGGCGTCACGGCGCTGCCGCTGGCCAACCGCGCCACCATCGGCAACATGAGCCCCGAGTTCGGCTCCACCATCGCGATCTTCCCGGTCGACGAGGAGACCATCAACTACCTCAAGCTCACCGGCCGCTCCGAGGAGCAGCTGGCGCTGGTGGAGAAGTACGCCAAGGAGCAGGGCCTCTGGCACGACCCGGCCGCCGAGCCGCGCTTCTCGGAGAAGCTCGAGCTCGACCTCTCCACGGTCGTCCCCTCGATCGCCGGCCCGAAGCGCCCGCAGGACCGCGTCTCGCTCACCGACGCCAAGACCTCCTTCGAGGGTCACCTGCCGACGTACACCTCCAAGGCGACCGACGCGAAGATCCCGGTCACCCTGGCCGACGGTCAGCAGTTCGAGCTGGAGAACGGTGCGGTCACGATCGCCTCGATCACCTCCTGCACCAACACGTCCAACCCGTCCGTCATGATCGGCGCCGCGCTGCTGGCCAAGAAGGCCGTCGAGAAGGGCCTGACCCGCAAGCCGTGGGTCAAGACCACCCTCGCGCCGGGCTCGAAGGTCGTCACCGACTACTACGACAAGTCGGGCCTCACGCCCTACCTGGAGAAGGTCGGCTTCAACCTGGTCGGCTACGGCTGCGTGACCTGCATCGGCAACTCGGGCCCGATCATCCCCGAGGTCTCCGCCGCGGTGAACGAGCACGACCTCGCCGTCGTCTCGGTCCTCTCCGGCAACCGCAACTTCGAGGGTCGGATCAACCCCGACGTGAAGATGAACTACCTCGCGTCGCCGCCGCTGGTCATCGCCTACGCCCTGGCCGGCAACATGAACCTGAACCTGTTCGAGGACCCGCTGGGTCAGGACCAGGACGGCAACGACGTCTTCCTCAAGGACATCTGGCCGACCCCGGCCGAGGTCGAGGAGACCATCGCCACCGCGATCTCCTCCGACATGTTCACCAAGGACTACGCCGACGTCTTCGCGGGCGACGAGCGCTGGCAGAACCTGCCGACCCCGACCGGTGACACCTTCACCTGGGACGAGGACTCGACCTACGTCCGCAAGGCGCCCTACTTCGACGGCATGGCCAAGGCCCCGGCCCCGGTCACCGACATCGAGGGTGCTCGGGTGCTGCTGAAGCTGGGCGACTCGGTCACCACCGACCACATCAGCCCCGCGGGCAACATCAAGAAGGACTCGCCCGCCGGCAAGTACCTCATCGAGCACGGCGTCGAGCAGCGGGACTTCAACTCCTACGGCTCGCGCCGAGGCAACCACGAGATCATGATCCGCGGCACCTTCGCCAACATCCGGATCAAGAACCAGGTCGCCCCGGGCACCGAGGGTGGCTACACCCGCGACTTCACCCAGCCCGACGCGCCGGTCAGCTTCATCTACGACGCGGCGCAGAACTACGCTGCGGCCGGCACCCCGCTGGTCGTCCTCGGCGGCAAGGAGTACGGTTCCGGCTCCTCGCGCGACTGGGCCGCCAAGGGCACCTCGCTCCTGGGTGTCAAGGCGGTCATCACCGAGTCGTTCGAGCGCATCCACCGCTCCAACCTCATCGGCATGGGCGTCATCCCGCTGCAGTTCCCCAAGGGCGAGAACGCCGAGAGCCTCGGCCTGACCGGTGAGGAGACCTTCTCGATCTCCGGCATCACCGCGCTCAACGAGGGTGTCACCCCGAAGACGGTCAAGGTCACCACCGACACGGGCGTCGAGTTCGACGCGGTCGTCCGCATCGACACCCCCGGTGAGGCCAACTACTACCGCAACGGCGGCATCCTGCAGTACGTCCTGCGCAGTCTGGTCAACGCCTGAGTCTGAGCCGACGAACGGCCCGTCACCCCGACTGGGGTGGCGGGCCGTTTCCCATCCTGCCGAGGCGTCACGTACGTCGGGCGAGGCGTCACGTACGTCGGGCGAGGCGTCAGGCAGGCCGGGCGAGGTGTCAGGTAGGTCGGACGAGACGTCAGTTTGGACGGTCGAGGTGGCATGCGGTGACGTCTCAATCCACCGCAGTGACGCCTCGGCCAGCGCGGGTGACGCTTCGATCAGCGCGGGTGACGCTTCGGCCGACGTACCTGACGCCTCGGCCTCAGGTCAGTGAGGCGATCCTGGCGCGGCTGTCCTCGTGGAGTGCCGCGAGGAGGGCATCGGCGGCCTCGCCGTGCTCGGCCGTCGCGGCGGCGATCTCCGCGACGGTCTCGTCGGGGAGACCGGCGAGGATCGGGTCGACCACGGAGGGCTCGTCGATGAAGAGTGCGAGCTGGAGGATCTCGGCGCCCGAGGCGCCGTCGACGACCTCGAGTGAGGTCTCGGGGCGTACGACGCCGGTGAACCTGGCCAGCGTGAGCAGGTGTCCCTCGGCGAGCAGCCGGCGGCCGACCTCGACGACGAGCGCGCTGTCGAGCTTGGCGATGATGCCCTCGACCCGGCTCGGGTCGAGGTGGACGGAGAGCTCGGCGAGGAAATCGGGCTTCAGGTGGCCGGCCAGCTTGGCAGCATCGGCCGGGTCCATCACCGCCGCGACCCGGGCGCTGAGCATGGGGCCCATCGCGATCTCGGTGATCTTCGCGGTGACGGCCGCGGGAAGCTTCTTGCTGACCGCGGCCAGCCCCTTCACCCGAGACTCGTGACGGCTGAACATCGCGTGCGAGACGATCCCGCGCAGGTCGCGGAGGTCGTCGGGGGAGGTGGTGGCGAACTCGGCGAGCTCGGCCTCGTCCACGTGCATCTCGTGAGCGAGCTTGGTGATCTCCAGCGCGCTGGTCAGGGCGGTCATCGGCTACCTCCGAGCATCTTCTGGACGACCCCGCGCAGCATCTTCGGCACCAGCTTCAGCGCCTCGTCGAGGGAGGCGTCGAACGCCTTGTCCTCCGCGGCCATCGCGCCTTGGACCAGATCGTTGAACCGGCCCAGCTGCTGGTCGTCGTACGCCTCCAGCGGCGCCAGCCGCGTGGCCGGCACGCCCAGCGTGGCGGCGAGCCGGTCGAGTCCCTCACTCATCGGTTCCTTCCCGCCGGCGGTGCGCCTTCGGCCCCCGGCGGCGCCACTATATGCAGGCCGAGGTGGGGCGTGCCGGGTTTGGATAGTGTTTCGACATGCTTGCCGCCTTCTCGATCGCCCCGACGACCACCGACGACCCCGATGGCTCGGTGGCCGCCTCCGTCGCGGAGGCGATCCGCATCGTCCGCGAGTCCGGACTGCCCAACGAGACCAACGCCATGTTCACCAATCTGGAAGGTGAGTGGGACGAGGTCATGGGTGTCATCAAGCAGTGCGTCGACGCGGTTGCCGCCGTCTCCCCGCGGGTCGGGCTGGTGCTCAAGGCCGATATCCGGCCCGGCTACACCGGCCAGCTCACCGCGAAGGTCGAGCGGATCGAGCAAGAGCTCTCCGGAGACTGACCGAGGCTAGAGACCCCGGGCCATCGCGTCCTGTCCGGTCTTGATGGCCTCCCGGATCCGGGAGTACGTCCCGCAGCGGCAGACGTTGCGGATCGTGTCGAGGTCGGCCTCGGTGATGGCGCGGCCCTCCTTACGGACCTTGTTGACGAGGGCGACCGCGGTCATGATCTGGCCGGGCTGGCAGTAGCCGCACTGGGCGACGTCGTGCTCGAGCCAGGCCTCCTGCATCGGGTGCAGGCCGTCGCCCGGAGCGGTGTCGGCCAGGCCTTCGATGGTGGTGATCTCGTCGTCGGAGCCGATGTCGGCGACGCGCACCGAGCACGGGTTGAACGCCTTGCCGTTGATGTGCGACGTACAGGCCTTGCAGACGTTGATGCCGCAGCCGTACTTCGGGCCGGTGACGCCGAGGACGTCGCGCAGCACCCACAGGATGCGTACGTCGTCCTCGACGTCGACGGTGACGGTCTCGCCGTTGAGCTGGAAGGTGTGAGAAGGCATCGGAGACCTCAGAACGTGTAGGCGAGGCCGTCGGTCGGCGACTCGGGGACGGACGGGATGAATGACTTGGGCTCGAAGTGGAGCGGCTCGTGGAAGTTGATCGGGAACTCCGTCGGCATCTTGCCGGTGGCCCGGGTGTAGGCACAGGCGACGGCGGCCATCGAGGCGGCCACACCGGCCTCGCCGACACCACCCGGCTGGCTGCCGTGCGACTCCATCACCTCGCACTCGAACTCGAACGGCACGTTCCACTGCCGGGTGTAGGCCGAGTTGTCCCAGCTGGCCTCAAGGAAGTGACCGTCGACCAGGTGGTTGCTGTAGGTCAGCGCCTGGCACATCCCGTCGGAGAAGCCACCCATCATCTGCGCCTTGACCCCGGCCGGGTTGATCACCAGGCCGACGTCGGCGACCACGACGGCCTTGGTGACCCGCGGTCCGGTGACCGCGTCGCGCACCTCGCGGTTGACGGTCTCGGGGCGGCAGTCGATCTCGACGAGCACGGCGGTGGCGCCCTTGTACTCCTTGTGGATGGCGATGCCCTGCGCCGTGCCGGCGGGCATCGCGCGGCCCCAGTCGCCGAGCTCGGCGGCACGGTCGAGTACCCGCTTGACGATGTCGCTCTTGAGGTACCTGCGCCGGAAGGCGACCGGGTCCTGCTTCAGCTTCTTGGCGAGCTGGTCGACCATCAGCTCGCTGGCCGTGGCGACGTCGGGGGAGTAGATGTTGCGCACCGAGCTGGTGTTGAACCGGTCGACGGCGGGCTTGGGCTCGTTGAGCAGCTGGGTGACGACCCCGAAGTTGTAGGGCAGCTCGGTGGCGAGCATGAAGATCGACTCCGAGAAGGTCAGGTTCGACAGTCCGGTCGGCAGCGCGGCCGCCTCGGCGGTCAGGCGCTCGCCGAGCCCATGGGTGAAGTCACAGGCCACGCTGGCGTGGCGCTGCTCGAAGGTGAGGATGCTGCCGGCCAGCACGGTCGCCCGGATCTGCGAGACCGCCATCGGGTGCACCCGCCCCTGGCGCGGCTCGTCGGCGCGGTGCCACATCAGCTTGACCGGCGCGCCGAACGCCTTGGAGGCGTGGGCGGCCTCGACGGCGGCGTCGCTGAACAGCTTGCGGCCGAAGGAGCCGCCGCCCTGGACCACGTTGACCGTCACGCTGTTCTGCGGGAGGCCGAGCGCCTTGGCGATCCTGCCCTGGGCGTCGATCGGCGACTTCAGTCCTCCCCAGACGGTGGCCTTGCCGTCGCGTACGTCGGCGACCGCGCAGTTGGGCTCGAGGGCCGAGCCGCTGCGGAAGTGGAAGGTGAACTCGCCGTCGACCGAGGTCGCCCCGATCTTCGGCACCGCCAGCGGGATCTGTCCGGCCTTGAGCTCCGCCTTGATGTGCTTGGCCGACATCGTGGTCACGGTGCCGGAGTTCCAGGTCACGTCCAGCGCGCGTACGGCGTCGATGCACTGGCCGAAGGTCTTGGCCCGGACCGCGACGCCGGTGGGGATGATCGCGACGTGGGTGACGCCGGGCATCTTCTCGACCTCGCCCTTGTTGTTGATCGAATCCGGCGTGCCGTTGAGCTCGGGCGCGCGGCAGACCATCGTGGGCAGCGCGTCGGGGATGTCGAGGTCCATCGCGAACTTCTTCTTGCCGGTCACGGCGGCGCGCGCGTCGACGCGGCGATGGGGCTTGCCGACGACGGTGTGCTCGGAGGTCTCCTTGAGCTCGACCTCGACCTTCTCGGTCGTCGGGGCTGCCGCCTTGGCGGCCGCCTCGCCGTACGTCACCGAGGAGCCACCCGGGGCACTGATCACGCCGCCCTTGGCGACCAGTTGCGCCACGGTGGTCCCGAGCAGGATCGCACCCGCCTCGAGCAGCGCCTTGCGGGCGATGGCAGCAGCGACGCGGACCGGGGTGTACATCGAGATGATGGTGTTGGAGCCGCCGGTCAGCTGGTTGAACAGCAGCTCGGGGCGGGCCGGCGCAAGGGTGACGTGCACGTGGCCGACCGGGAGCTCGAGCTCCTCGGCGATCAGCATGGCCACGGCGGTGGTGATGCCCTGGCCGACCTCCATCCGCGGAAGCGCGAAGTGGGCGTGCCCCTTCTCGTCGATCTCGATCGCGATCAGGTTCGAGGTCGGCGTCGCGCAGTGGGTGAGGAAGTCGTTGAGGTCGTAGACCTCGGGGACCTGTGGCACCGACGGGATCGGTGCGGCGTGAGCGGCCGATGGAGCCAGGCCCAAGTCTGCGGCTGCGATCAGCGTGGTGCCGCCGATGACGTATCCGACGAACGATCGTCTGGAGACCCGAGCAGGGCCTTCCGGGTTGTGCGTCCCCATGTGTAATCACTCCTGGCGTGGGCAGGGTCCGAGTTTTGTGACCCCCGACACATAGCACCATTCACCAGCCAGATCTCGGTTGGGAAGGGCGCGTCGAGAAATGTGTGAGGGCGCGACAACCCGGATGGAGACAGATCACAAACCGGTTGGAGCGTGACTGTCGCCACACTCGCGCGTTGATCTGGTTGACGCCGCAACCGCCAGCGAAACACCGAGGGAGCGCGATGAGCACGGAGCCGATCAAACGCATCGTCGCGGGCATCAGGGAGGACCTTCCGCACACCGTGGAGCTGTTCCTGAAGCACAACTGGGACCAGGTGCCGGCCTACGCCGTCAGCCCCGATCCCGAGCTGCGCAAGGAGGTCGGCGACCACGCCGAGGCCGTCTTCCTGGCGGTGCTCACCACGCTGGAGGAGGGACGCGCGGCCGTACGCGAGGACTTCCAGTTCACCGTGGACCAGGCGACCCGCCGGGTTCGCCAGGGGGTCGCGCTCGCCGACTTCCTGCAGGCCTTCCGCATCGGCCAGGTGGCGCTGTGGGAGCGCATCGTCGAGATCGCCGCCGCCGACCCCGAGACCAGCCGCGCGGCGCTCCCGGTCGCCTCGCACGTGATGCAGGTGATCGAGGTCGGTAGCACGGTCGCGGCCGAGGCCTACCTCGCCGCCCACCAGGTCGAGCTCGCCGAGGGCGACCGGATCCGCCGGGACCTGGTCGAGGACCTGCTCGCCGGACGCGGGGTCCGGCCGGGCCCGATGCTCGAGGTGGCCCGCCGGTGCGGGCTGGAACCGGACGACCGGATCATCGTCGTGGTCGCGGTGCCGGTGCGGCCGCTACGACCGGGTCGGAGCCTGAGGGAGGCGCTTCGCCACGTGCGTACCGAGCTGGGTCCGGCGCGGGAGGGGGTCACCGTGATCCGTCAGGAGCAGCTCGTCGGGATCCTGCCCGTCGCCACCGACGACGTCAGGACGATCGTGCCCGACCTGAGACGCATCTACCGCCAGCTCGCCCGGGAGGGATTCGAGCTGGCCGTGGGCGCCAGCACCGTGCACGCCGGCCTCGGCGCCGCGCCGGCCGCGTACGCAGAGGCGGGGATCGCTCGCGACGTCCTCGGTGCGGATCCCGGCGTGGTGGCGCTGCCGATGATCTCGACGATCGACTACCTGGTGCTGCGCGAGGATCCGACCGCTCGCCGCCTGGTGCGCCCGGCGCTGCGCCAGTTCGTCGAGGAGGACCTCGCGCGTGACTGCGTGATGATCGAGACCATGCTGGCGTACGTCGCCTGCGACCTCAACGCGAAGCTCGCCGCCGAGCGTCTGCACGTCCACGTCAACACCGCCTACCACCGGCTCGAGCGGATCGCCGAGCGCACCGGCTGCGACCTGCGCCGGTTCGCCGACGTCGAGGAGCTGATCTTCGCGATCCGGCTCCTCACCGAGCCTCGCGGCGTGGCGAAGACCTAGGCGGCGGCCGGCTTGCGGCCGTAGAACCAGTAGACCGCCGCGCCGAGCAGGTTGGTGCTGCCCCACAGCCGCCACAGCATCCGCGGCCCGCGGATCTCGTCGTCGGAGCGCGTCTGCAGGTCGCGCAGGATCACCGGAGCGACTGCCGCCTGGGCCACGAGCGCGCCGGTGGTCAGGATCGCCTTCTGCTTCTTGGTCAGTGCCATGGAGCCAGTCTTTGCCTTGGCTTGTGTCCAGTCAAGGAACGCATGTTTCACAGGAGTGTCGGCAGGTCCGCGGTGGAGGGGAGGAGGTGGGTGTGGGGCTCGGTGGCGAGCCCCACACCAGACGTATTGACGAGCGAGCTGGGAAGGCCGAGGGCATCGGTACGTCCGCGCAGCAACTAGGCTCGCGCCCCATGACCGAGTTCGCCGCTGTGATCCTTGTCGACCGTCGTGGCTGGGTGCTGCTCCAGGAACGCGACGAGCGCCCCGTGATCGCGCCGGAGAAGTGGGCCTTCTGCGGCGGCCACCTGGAGCCGGGCGAGGACCCGCTGGCCGGCGCGGTGCGCGAGCTCGAGGAGGAGACCGAGGTCGGGCTGAGCCCCGCCGAGCTGCAGCTGGTCGCCGTCCACGACGTCCACCACTCCGAGACCGGCACCGACGACAAGCTCCACCTGTACGCGGCTGGCGTCGACCTCACCGACGCCGACATCGTCTGCCACGAGGGCCGGCAGATCGTCTTCGTCGACCCTGCGAAGGCGCCTGACCTGGACCTCAGCGACTCGGCCCGGATCGGGCTGACGCCCTTCCTCGGATCGCCCCAGCACGCGGCGCTATCCGGGTCGGAGTCCCTCAGGGTCGAGACGTAGAATCCGGGCCATGGGTCTCCTCGAACGCATCGCCGCGCCGCAGGATCTTCGTGATCTCTCCGATGACCAGCTCGAGCTCCTCGCGAGCGAGATCCGGGACCTGATGATCCGGACCGTGGCCACCAACACCGGCCACCTGGGGCCGAACCTCGGCGTGGTCGAGCTGACCCTGGCCATGCACCGGGTCTTCGACAGCCCGCGTGACAAGATCGTCTTCGACACCGGCCACCAGTCCTACGTCCACAAGCTCGTCACCGGCCGGGCCGGCGACTTCGGCACGCTGCGCCGCGAGGGCGGGATGAGCGGCTACCCGAGCCAGTCCGAGTCCGACCACGACGTGGTCGAGAACTCCCACGCCTCCACCGCGCTCTCCTACGCCGACGGGCTGGCCAAGGCCTACACGATCCGCGGCGAGGACCGCCACGTCGTCGCGGTGATCGGCGACGGCGCGCTGACCGGCGGGATGGCCTGGGAGGCGCTCAACAACATCGCGATCCAGCACGACTCCAAGCTGGTCATCGTGGTCAACGACAACGGCCGCTCCTACACCCCGACCATCGGTGGCCTGGCCACGGCGCTGACCTCGCTGCGTACGAATCCTCGCTACGAGCTCCTCCTCGACATGGTCAAGCGCCGCCTCAACGCGGTGCCCGGGATCGGCGCGATGGCCTACGACGCGCTGCACGCGGTGAAGAAGGGGCTCAAGGACGCGGTCGCGCCCCAGGGCCTGTTCGAGGACCTCGGCCTGAAGTACGTCGGCCCCGTCGACGGCCACGACCGCCACGCCGTCGAGCAGGCGCTGACCTCGGCCAAGCGGTTCGGCGGTCCGGTGATCGTGCACGCGATCACCCGCAAGGGCTACGGCTACGACCCGGCCGAGCGCCACGAGGCCGACCAGTTCCACTCGCCGGGTCCCTTCGACGTCCAGACCGGCGCGGAGAAGCCCAAGGGCCGGATCTGGACCGACCACTTCTCCGACGCGATGGTGCGGCTGGGAGACAGTCGTCAGGACATCGTCGCGATCACCGCGGCGATGATGCACCCGGTCGGCCTCGACGCGTTCCAGGCCAGGTTTCCCGAGCGCACCTTCGACGTCGGCATCGCCGAGCAGCACGCCGCCACCTCGGCCGCCGGCCTGGCGATGGGTGGCCTGCACCCGGTCTTCGCGGTCTACGCGACCTTCCTCAACCGCGCCTTCGACCAGGTGCTGATGGACTGCGCCCTGCACCGGGCCGGGGTGACGTTCGTCCTCGACCGCTCCGGCGTGACCGGCGACGACGGCGCCTCCCACAACGGCATGTGGGACATGTCGCTCCTCCAGGTCGTCCCCGGGCTCCGACTGGCCGCGCCGCGTGACATCGCTCGCCTCAACGAGCTGCTCGACGAGGCCGTCGAGGTCGACGACGCGCCCACCGTCGTACGCTTCCCGAAGGGCCCGCCGCCCGAGGACATCCCCACCATCGCCAAGCTCGGCGAGGCCGACGTGCTCGTCCGCAACGGCACCAAGGACGTCCTGGTCGTCGGCGTCGGCTCCATGGCCGAGGTCGCCGTGGGCGTCGCCGAGCGGCTCACCGCCCAGGGCATCGGCGTCACCGTCGTCGACCCGCGTTGGGTCAAGCCGATCGACCCGGCCCTCATCGAGGCGGCCGCCGACCACAGCCTGGTCGTCACCATCGAGGACAACGGTGTCGCCGGCGGCGTCGGCGCGTCCTTCCTGCAGGCGCTGACCGCCGCCGACGTACGCACCCCGGTGAAGATCCACGGCATCCCGCAGGAGTTCCTCGACCACGCCAAGCGTCCCAAGATCCTGGAGAGCATCGGCCTGACCCCCCAGGCGGTCGCGCTCGACACCATCGAGCGCCTGGGCGCTCTGACCCCGAGCCCGCTGCCCCGAGACGTCAGCCTCTGACGCCCTGAAGGGCCGAATCTTGACCCTACGGGGTTGGTCTCTCTCGTCGAGCCCCTGGCGAAGATCGATCGGTCTGGGCTTAGAGTGGGGTTCGTCGGGGGCGACGAGGGCCCTCGGTAACGTCACCACACAGCACTCGGGGGATTCAATGCTCTATGACGACCTCGTGGCCGAATTCCGTTGGTCACCTGAGCAGATGTCGGCGCCGTTCGATCTCAGAGCGGCGGACGAACAGATCCGCAAGAGGATCGAGGGCCGGCGCGGCTCGGCGCAGGCCTCGGGTCGCCAGCAGCGACCCCGCACGCGGCAGAACATGGGCACGCCGGAGTCGGCGGTCGGAGGCGGCAAGGTGGCCACCGACAAGGCCTGAGTCCCTGCTGAGGTGCGTCCGGGACTGACCCCGGCCCAGCATGGGACCGCCCCCGACCGATCAGATCGGTCGGGGGCGGACTTGCTTCGGTCAGTGGAACTTCTTGCCGGTGACCTTCTCGGAGATGCCCTCGCGGTCGAGGAGCTGGGTGATGCCGCCGTTCCAGAACTGGAAGCCGGCACCGGTGATCATCGCCAGGTCGATGTCCTCGGCGGCCTGGGCGACGCCCTCCTCGAGCATCCGGCCGATCTCGTCGGCGATGGCCTCCAGCGACTGCTGGCGGGCCTCCTCGGCGGTCTTGACCACGTCGCCGGAGACGAGCAGCGCCTCGACCTCAGGGTCGAGGGTGCGCCCGTCAGGACCGAAGAAGGAGCTCTTCTTGGCCTCGACGACCCGGTGGAGGTTCTCGGAGAGGTAGAACCGGTCCGGGAAGGCCTTCGCGAGCGTCTCGTTGTTGTGGTACGCGATCGCCGGACCGACCAGGCCGATCAGCGCGAACGGGCCCATCGGCGCGACACCGGCGAAGGCGGACTCGACGACGTCGATCGGGGTGCCCTCGTCGGCGACCTTGGAGACCTCGCCCATGAAGCGGCCCAGGAGCCGGTTCACGATGAAGGACGGGCTGTCCTTGACCAGGATCGAGGTCTTCTTCAGCGACTTCGAGACGGAGAACGCCGTGGCCAGGGCCGCGTCGGAGGTCTTCTCGCCGCGGATGATCTCCAGCAGCGGCATCACCGCGACCGGGTTGAAGAAGTGGAAGCCCACGACCCGCTCGGGGTTCTTCAGGTCGGCCGCCATCTCCGTGATCGAGAGGCTCGAGGTGTTCGTGGCGAAGACCGCGGTCTCCGGCGCGACGGCCTCGGCGTTGGCGAAGACGGTCTTCTTGACCCCCATCTCCTCGAAGACGGCCTCGATGATGAAGTCGGCGTCGGAGAAGGCCTCCGCGTAGTCGATCGACGACGTCACGAGCGCCTTGAGGCGGTTGGTCGCGTCCTGCGAGGCACGCCCCTTGGCGAGCTTCTTGTCGAGCTCGGCGTGGACGTACGCCACGCCCTTGTCGGCACGCTCCTGGTCCAGGTCGACCATGACGACCGGCACCTTGAGACGCTGGACGAAGAGCAGCGCGAACTGCGAGGCCATCAGACCGGCGCCGATGATGCCGACCTTGGTGACCTTCTGCGCGAGCGCCTTGTCGGGGGCGCCGGCGGGACGCTTGGCGCGCTTCTGCACCAGGTCGAAGGAGTAGAGCGAGGCGAGCAGCTGCGGGGTCTTCGACATCGCCACGAGAGCGTCGTCCTCGGCCGCGAAGCCCTCGTCGCGGGTCGCCGTCTTGGCCAGGGTGAGCAGCTCGACGGCCTTCTTGGCGGCCGGGGAGGCATCGCCGGTCTTGGCCCACGCGAAGAAGCCGGCGTTCTTGGCGGCCTCGTCCCAGGCCTCGCCCCGGTCGATCTCCTCGCGGTTGACCGTGACGTCACCGGACAGGACGCCGTCGGCCCAGAGCAGCGACTGCTCGAGGTAGTCGGCGCCACCGAACATCGCGTCCGCGATGCCGAGGTCGAAGGCCTCGGTGCCCTTGAGCACCTTGCCGTTGTTGAGCGGGTTCTCGATGAAGACCTTGGCGGCCTTGGCCGGACCGATCAGGTTCGGCAGCAGGTAGCCGCCGCCCCAGCCCGGGATCAGGCCGAGCATGACCTCGGGCAGGCCGACGGCCGGCACCGAGTCCTGGATCGTGCGGTAGTCGGCATGCAGTGCGACCTCGAGGCCGCCACCGAGCGCGAGCCCGTTGATGAAGCCGAAGGACGGCTTCTTGACGCCGTCGGCGCTGTCGCCAAGCTTGCGGAAGACCGCGTGACCGAGCTCGGCGATCGTACGGATCCCGTCGGGGCCGCCCGCCTGCAGCGAGGTCAGGTCGGCACCGGCCGCGAGGATGAACGGCTTGCCGGTCACCGCGATCGCGTCGATCTCGGGGTCGGCCAAGGCCGCGTCGTACGCCGTGTTGAGCTCGACCAGCGACTTCGGACCAAACGTGTTCGGCCGGGTGTGGTCGTGGCCGTTGTCGAGGGTGACCAGGCCGAGGACCTTGCCTGAGGGCAGGTTGACCTTCGCCAGCTTGGCCGCGGTCACGACCTCGTCGTCGGAGAAGAGCTTCTCGACATCAGCGAGAAGGGTGTTGATGTCAGTCACTTCGACTCCCCAGTCCAGTTCGGGTTCTCCCAGATGACCGTGCCGCCCATACCCAGGCCGATGCACATGGTGGTGAGGCCGTAGCGGACCTCGGGGCGCTCCTCGAACTGGCGCGCGAGCTGGATCATCAGCCGCACACCGGAGGAGGCCAGCGGGTGACCGAACGCGATCGCGCCGCCGTAGGGGTTCACGCGCTCGTCGTCCTCGGCGATGCCGAAGTGGTCCAGGAAGGCGAGCACCTGGATCGCGAACGCCTCGTTGACCTCGAACGCCTCGATGTCGTCGATCGTGAGACCGGCCTTGGCCAGCGCCTTCTCGGTCGAGGGGATCGGGCCGACGGCCATGACCTCGGGGGCGACGCCGGCGAAGGCGTACGACACCAGCCGCATCTTGATCGGCAGACCGAGCTCGCGGGCGACGTCCTCGGAGGCCAGCAGCGAGGCGGTCGCGCCGTCGTTGATGCCCGCCGCGTTGCCCGCGGTCACGCGGCCGTGCGGGCGGAACGGGGTCTTCAGCTTGGCCAGGTCCTCGGTGGTGGTGCCGGGACGCATCGGCTCGTCGGTGGTGGCCAGGCCCCAGCCGTTCTCGGCGGAGCGGGTGGCGACGGGGACCAGGTCGGGCTGGATCTTGCCGTCGGCGTACGCCTTGGCCGCCAGCTCCTGGGAGCGGACGGCGAATGCGTCGGTGCGCTCCTTGGTGATCGCCGGGTAGCGGTCGTGGACGTTCTCGGCGGTGTTGCCCATGACGAGCGCCGAGGGGTCGACGAGCTTCTCGGAGATGATCCGCGGGTTGGGGTCCACGCCCTCACCCATCGGGTGGCGGCCCATGTGCTCGACACCGCCGGCGATGACGACGTCGTAGGCACCGAAGGCGATGCCGCCGGCGGTGGTGGTGACGGCGGTCATCGCGCCGGCGCACATCCGGTCGATCGCGTAGCCGGGGACGGACTGCGGGAGCCCGGCGAGCAGGCCG
Organism: Nocardioides sp. YIM B13467; assembly: GCF_042788075.1. Classification (NCBI taxonomy): domain Bacteria; kingdom Bacillati; phylum Actinomycetota; class Actinomycetes; order Propionibacteriales; family Nocardioidaceae; genus Nocardioides; species Nocardioides sp. YIM B13467. The sequence continues at coordinate 1,149,230 of NZ_JBHZPJ010000046.1, read as the reverse complement.
GCGGTGCGGCCGATCGTCAGGCCCTGGTCGCCGATCTGCGTGGTCGCAGCGATGGCGACCTCGTCGATCCGTTCGGGGGGAAGCTCGGGGTTGCGGCGCGTGAGCTCACGGATGAGCTTGACGACCAGGTCGTCTGCGCGGGTCTCGGCGTACTGGCCCTTGGCCTTGCCGAAAGGTGTGCGTACGCCGTCGACGAAGACGACTTCTCGCAGCTGTCGGGTCACCGTGTCACTCCATGTGGGTTGCCGGTCGGTTGTCGCCTGGCGGCGCTGTTGGTGCGGGCACGGGTGGTGCCCGTCGAGTACATTACCCGCTAGTAACAACGGCCGCACCGAGGGGGAGGTCACACCGGCTGTTGCAGGGTGGGTCGCCGGTCTCCGCGCGTCGGCTTGGGAATAACGCGGGCGTCCAGGATGCTGCGCTGTCGTCATGTGGAAGCGTGTATTGAGAAGGTTGAGCCCCAGGGTCGCGATCCCTGGCGAGGCGAGCGACGACGAGGTCCGCGAGGGCCGTACGCAACGGGAGGAGACACCGATGGCCGGATCACGACTGGTGCACATCGTCGACGACCTGCCCGAGGAGATCATCCTTGCCGGAGGTGACCAGCTGCCGCTGGTGGTCGTCCTGGACGGCTTCCTCGACGCGGGCAAGGCCGCCGAGCGCGCCGCGGCCCATCTGATCCAGACGTCGAGGCGAGCGCCGGTGGTGGCGACCTTCGACGTCGACGAGCTCCACGACTACCGGGCCCGCCGCCCGGCGATCTCGTTCGTCAGCGACCACTACGAGTCCTTCGACGCGCCGCGGCTGGTCGTCCGGCTGCTCAAGGACACCGGTGACAACCCCTACCTCCTGCTGCACGGCCCCGAGCCGGACAACCGCTGGGAGGCCTTCGCCGGCGCCGTACGCGAGGTCATCGAGCGCCTCGGCGTGACCGAGGTGATCGCACTCGCCTCGGTGCCGATGGCGGTGCCGCACACCCGGCCGCTGACCACGACAAGGCACGCCAACGACCCCGCGCAGGAGCTCGCCGGCCAGGTCTGGGAGAGCCCCTGGAAGGGCGAGATCCGGATCCCGGCCTCCGCTCAGGCTCTGGTGGAAGTACGCCTGGGGGAGTGGGGCCACCCGGCGGGTGGCTTCGTGGTGCACATGCCGCACTACCTGGCCCAGAGCGACTACCCGGCCGCGGCGGTCGTGCTCGTCGAGGAGCTCGAGCGCGCGGCCCGATTGACGATCCCGGTCTCCGACCTGGAGGCCGAGGCGCAGCGCCGCGAGGAGGAGATCGCCTCCTACATCGAGGACAATGCCGAGGTGCGGGAGGTCGTGGCCGCTCTCGAGCAGCAGTACGACACCTTCCAGCGCGGCGAGGAGTCCGGACGCTCGCTCCTGGCGCCCGACGAGCCGCTGCCGACCGGTGACGAGCTCGGTGAGCAGTTCGAGCAGTTCCTGGCCGGGCTGAACGGTCCCGACCCCGATGACAACCCTGAGAAGGATTGAGAGAAACTCAACGCATGACGACCGACGCCGTAGCGGCGGATCAGGCAGTGGCAGAGCTGGTAGGCGTGCTCGACCTGGTCGAGATCGACAAGGACCTCTTCCACGGTGCCACCACCACCCGCAACTCGCGCGGTCGCGCCTACGGCGGCCAGGTGGCCGCTCAGGCGCTGATGGCCGCGGTGCGGTCGGCCGACCCGGCCTTCACGGTGCACTCGATGCACTCCTACTTCCTGCTGCCGGGTGACCCGTCCTACCCGATCGTCTACGACGTCGAGCGGATCCGCGACGGGCGCTCCTTCGAGACCAGGCGGGTCCGGGCGCGCCAGAAGGGGCGCGACATCTACTACCTCACCGCCAACTTCCAGCGTGAGGAGACCGGCTTCGAGCACCAGGACGCGATGCCGTCCGTCCCGGCGCCCGAGAAGTGCATCGACTTCCTGAAGATGATGGCCGACTCCGGCAGCCCGGAGGCCGTCTCGCTGGCGCGCGAGTGGGAGGCGGTCGAGGTGCGTGCCGTTGGCAACTCGCTGCTCGGCATCGAGCCCGATCCGACCCGTCCGGCGCAGCAGCGTCTCTGGATCCGGCTGGGCGCCTCGCTCCCCGACGATCCCGACATCCAGCGTGGCGCCTTCACCTGGGCCTCCGACATCTCGCTGCTCGGCGCCTCCCTGGCCGCCCACTCGCTGGACCACAAGGGCATCCAGATGGCCTCGCTCGACCACACCATCTGGTTCCACCGACCCTTCCGCGCCGACGAGTGGTGGCTCTACGACCAGGAGAGCCCCTCGGCCTACGGCGGCCGTGGCCTGTCCATCGGCCGGGTCTNGACCGGTTCCCCGCTGATCGGGATCAACGAGGGCGCCGGCGCCCGGATCCAAGAAGGCGTGGTGTCCCTGGGGCTGTATGGGGAGATCTTCAAACGCAACGTCCACGCGAGNGCCCAAATTGACCACTTCTCGGATCCTGCTCCCACAGCGGCCCGCGCCACGAAGCGACCGGCGTCGTCGAACAGCTCGACCTGAGGCTGCACCGGCACCTCGCACGCCTCGTGCAGCATCCGGAGCAACGACTCCCACGGCGACTCCGACCTGCCGTCGGCCAGAGCGAGCGCTCCGCGCAACCACGGCCCGCCTCGGCGGTCCCGCGCCACGACCTCGAGATCCTCGCGCGTACAACCCCGCTCATGCAGCACGCCGTCGACCATCACGACCAGGTCCAGCAGCCCGAGGCGGGGAGCCGCGGCGAGCACGGTCTCGGCGACCGTCGCGATTCGTACGCCGTCGATCCCGTGACTGTGCGGGGGCAGCGGGTGGCGGGTGACATCCACCTGCGGCCGACGCACCCGTACCCCACTCGGGACCGAGATCTCGATGGGACGGTCCGGAGCCAGCGGCGGCAGCCAGAGCTCGTACGCCTCCGCCGCGGTCAACCCGGTGAAGACCGTGCCGTCCGGCAGCCGCTCCGCCCAGGCCCGCATCCTGGCCCAGGCCGGAGTCTCCTCACCGACGTCGCTCGCGAGCCGAACCCCGGACCCGAGACTCACCCAGCGGCCGCTGCGCCGGCGCGGCGCCCGCGGTGACTTCGCTTCCGTCATGCACCCCACGCTGCGACGAAGTCAGGTCTGCCGCCACCGTATTCAGTCCATCCTGTGGAGAACGGTTCAGCGTCGCGCCCTGGCGGCCGCCAGCCCGACCAGGCGGGCGACGACCATGGCGACGTAGAAGACCCCGGCGATCTGCTCGATCATCACCACCGAGCGGGCGTTGGGGAGCACGGGCACGATGTCGGAGAGGCCGACCGAGGTCAGCGTCGTGAAGGAGAGGTAGAGCAGGTCGAACCACTGCCGGTGGTCGCCGAAGGAGCCGGGCCAGATCACCTGCACCGCGGCGTAGAGATAGGCGAAGGCCCAGGCCACCACGGTGAACGCCGCACCGGTGGCGAAGAGCTCGTCGCGGGTCACCACGTCGTCGTGGAAGAGATAGCGGATCATCGCGTAGGAGACGAACAGGTAGAACGGGACGTGGAAGAAGGCCGAGGTCAGCACGACCCAGCCTTCGTTCGGCGCGACGGACTCCCACACCGCGAAGATCGTCGCCGGTCCGCCGAAGATGATGGCAGCCCAGGAGAAGGCTGGGGTCATGCGCACCGCCGCAACCGCTGCCAGCAGGAGCAGCAGCTGCAGCACGCCCAGTGCAGCGCGGCCGGCGGTCGAACCGTCGAGGTAGGGGTAGGCCAGGATCGCCACCACCTGTCCGAGCAGGAGTACGGCGGAGGGGTGTTCGCGCATCGCCCTGATCACGTTCATCACAACCGGACACCCTAGAGCCCACCCGACCAGTACCGTCGGCACCATGCGTGCCATCGCCCTCGCCTCCGTGATCGCTCTCGGGCTCTCGACCGCCGCATGCGCCGGAGACTCCAATCCCGCCTCCACTCCCCCACCGCTGAACCCGTCGGGCTCGCCGAGCGCCTCAGCGAGCGCCTCCTCATCGGCCCCTGCGGCTGTGCTGCCGACGTCCGACCGGGTCCCGGAGCTCGACGTCGAGGTGGTCAACGACGAGCTCGACCATCCCTGGGACGTCGCCGACATCGGCGAGGACCGGTTCCTGGTCACCGAGCGCGACCGGGCCGTCCTGTCGCTGATCGAGGGCGGCAATCGGCGCGAGATCCCCCTCGAGGACAACGACATCTGGGTCTCCGGCGAGACCGGGCTGATGGGCCTCGAGATCGACCCCGGCTTCGCCGAGAACCGGCGCATCTACACCTGCCAGGGCTGGAACGACGGCGAGGACGTACGCGTCATCTCCTGGACCCTCGACGCCGGCCTGACCAGGGCCACCCAGGAGCGGACGCTGATCGACGGCTTCCCCACCAGCTCCGGGCGCCATGGTGGCTGCCGGCTGCTGATCAGCGCCGACGGTGCGCTGTGGGTCGGCACCGGCGACGCCGCCAACGAGGAGAACCCGCGCAGCCTCGACTCCCTGGGCGGCAAGACGCTCCGGCTCGACCCGCAGACCGGCAAGCCGTGGCCCGGCAACCCGTGGGCCGGTGACCAGGGGCCGCGGCGCTACATCACCTCGTTCGGCCACCGCAACGTGCAGGGTCTGGCAGAGCGAGCAGACGGCACGATCTGGTCGATGGAGCACGGGCCGGACCGCGACGACGAGGTCAACGAGATCACCCTCGGCAGCGACTACGGCTGGAACCCCGGTGCGGGCTACGACGAGTCGGTGCCGATGACCGACCAGGACCTGCCCGGAGAGCAGGTCGAGGCGGCCTGGGAATCCGGCAACCCGACCGTCGCCACCGGTGGCGGCACCTTCATCCCGGTCCAGGACCGTTGGGGCGCCTACGGCGGGGCACTCGCGGTCGCGGTGCTCAAGGACCAGGAGCTGCGGATCCTCTCCTTCGACGAGTCCGGCAAGCTCACCGACGACAGCTCACCCGAGGTCATGCGGGACTACGGGCGGCTGCGTACGGTCTCGCTGGCCGCCGACGGCGACCTGCTGGTCACCACCGACAACGGCGGCGGCGACCAGCTGCTCCGGGTCACTCCGCGCTGAGGATCACCTGTCCTCGGTGCCCGCGTCGCCCTCCCAGGCCTTGTCTTCCTTGTCCCAGCGCTCGTTGTTCTCCTGCACGTGCTCCAGCGCCCGGGATGCCTCGGCATGGGAGGCGTAGGGGCCGAGACGGTCCTTGGCCTTGCAGCCCTCGTACGGCTCGACGGTCTTGTGCTTGAGGCAGTAGTAGTACTCGCCCGCGTGCTCGTCGCTCATGCCTCCAACTTACCGTTGCGCGAGATGTTCGCGTGGGCAACAGCGCTGTTACACGGATTTCAGTAGGTTGCCTCCATGAGCCAGATGTTCGACGCCTACGAGACTCGGGATCCGGCCTATGACGAGATGTTCGTCGGCAGCGAGCTCCGGCCCCCTTATCAACGGCTCGGTGATTCGCTGCGCCGGCTCAGCGCGTCGGAGCTGATCAGCCGGGTCGAGGCGATGCAGGCCAGCTATCTCGACCAGGGCGTCACCTTCGACATCGGCGGCGAGGAGCGGGCCTTCCCGCTCGACATCGTGCCGAGGGTCATCGAGCGAGACGCCTGGGCGACGATCGACAAGGGCGTCCAGCAGCGGGTCAAGGCGCTGGAGCTGTTCCTCGCCGACGTCTACGACGAGGGCAAGGTCTTCGACGACGGGGTGATACCGCGCGAGGTGATCACCACCTCCAGCCACTACCACCGCGCTGCCGCAGGGGTGCACCCGCCCAACGGCGTACGCGTCCAGGTCTCGGGCATCGACCTGGTCCGTGACAACGCCGGCGAGTTCCGCGTGCTGGAGGACAACGTGCGGGTGCCGTCGGGTGTCTCGTACGTCATGACCAACCGTCGCGCGATCTCGGCCGCGCTCCCGGAGACGATCGCCGAGCACCGGATCCGGCCGGTGGCCAACTACCCGCAGAAGCTTCTCGCCGCACTGCGCGCGGCCGCTCCCGCCGGCGTCGCGGACCCGACCGTGGTCGTGCTGACCCCGGGGGTCTACAACGGCGCCTACTTCGAGCACGCGCTGCTGGCCCGAACCATGGGGGTCGAGCTCGTCGAGGGGCGCGACCTGGCCTGCCGCAACGGGCAGGTGCTGATGCGTACGACCAAGGGGCTGGCCCCGGTGCACGTCATCTACCGGCGCATCGACGACGAGTTTCTCGATCCGGTGCACTTCCGGCCCGACTCGATGCTCGGCTGCGTCGGGCTGATCGACGCCGCCCGGATGGGCAACGTGACGCTGGCCAACGCGGTCGGCAACGGGGTCGCCGACGACAAGCTCGTCTACACCTACATGCCCGACATCATCCGCTACTACCTCGGTGAGGACCCGGTGATCCGCAACGTCGACACCTGGCGGATGGGCGACGCCTCCTCGCGCGAGGAGGTCCTCGACCGGCTCGACGAGCTCGTGCTCAAGCCGGTCGACGGCTCGGGCGGCAAGGGGATCGTGATCGGGCCGGCAGCCTCCGCGCGCGAGCTGGACGTGCTGCGCGGCAAGATCCTGGACGACCCCCGCTCCTGGATCGCACAGCCGGTGGTGCAGCTCTCGACCGTCCCGACCTTCACCGATGGCGATCTCGGGGCGCGGCATGTGGACCTGAGGCCGTTCGCGGTCAATGATGGCGACAAGGTCTGGGTTCTTCCCGGTGGCCTGACTCGGGTGGCGCTCGCAGAAGGCGAGCTGATCGTGAACAGCTCCCGTGGCGGCGGCTCGAAGGACACCTGGGTGCTCGCCGGACCGACGTCCTCTCGGCCACACAGGCGGAGTCAGTCTCAAACGCAGGGGGTTGCGTGATGCTGAGTCGCATCGCCGAGTCGATGTTCTGGATCGGGCGTTATGTGGAGCGCGCCGAGGACACCGCGCGCATCCTCGACGTACAGACCCAGCACATCCTCGAGGACGCCGCCACCGACGAGGAGACCGCCTGCCGCTCGCTGCTCGCGGTGATGGGCATCGAGCTCTCCGAGGAGGAGAAGGTCGGGCTGCCGCAGATGCTGGACATGCTGGCGTACGACACGACCGCACCGACCTCGATGGCCTACGCGCTCGGCGCGGCCAGGGAGTCGGCCCGCGGCGCTCGGGAGACGCTCTCGGTGCCGTTGTGGGAGGCGCTCAACACCACCTACCGGGCGATCCCGGCCGGTCAGTTCAAACACATGCGGGCCCCGTTCATCTTCGGCTGGGTGCGCGACCGGGTGGCCCAGATCAACGGCACCGCCGACGCCACGATGATGCGTGACGAGTCCTGGCAGTTCCTGATGCTCGGGCGCTACGTCGAGCGCGCCGACATGACCTCGCGGCTGGTCGCGACGACGTCGCTGACCTCGGCCGCCGGCGGGGCGTCGCAGTGGAACTCGACGCTGCGCGCATGTGGGGCGTACGACGCGTTCCTGCGGGTCAACAAGGGGGTCGAGACCGAGCAGGCGGCTGCGGAGTTCCTGCTGCTGGACCGGATCTTCCCGCGCTCGGTGGTGCACGCGCTGCAGCGGGCCGAGGGGGCCCTGGACACCCTGGAGGGGACGACCCGCCGCGCCGGCTTCACCGACGAGGCCCATCGGCTGATCGGCCGGATGCGGGCCTCGCTGGAGTATCGCTCGCTCCACGATCTGCTGGCGGACCTGCCCGCCGAGATGGAGCGGCTCCAGGTCACCTGCGCCGAGGCCACCGAGGCGGTCACCAAGCGCTACTTCGCCGGCGCCGAGGCGCTGGCCTGGCAGCCGGTCTGAGGAGTCTGATCGAGATGAGCATGCAGTTCCGCATCGTGCACACCACGACGTTCGCCTACGACGGACCGGCGGTCGCCTCCTACAACCAGGCGCGGCTGACTCCCCTGACCACGCCCGACCAGATCGTGGTCCATCACCGGATCGACGTCTCGCCCAAGCCGTGGACGTATGAGTACAAGGACTACTTCGGCAACGAGGTCACCGCGATCGAGGTGCTCGAGGCGCATCGGGCCCTGAAGGTCTCCGCGACCAGCACCGTCCGGGTCGACCGGAAGCCCGGGGCCGCGCCGGTGCTCACCTGGGAGGAGGCCGCTCTGCCCGGGGTCGCGGACCGGTTCATCGAGTTCCTCGCCCTGCCGTCGCTGGTGGTGCCCGACGAGGAGCTCACGACCCGGGCCAAGACCATTGCTGCCTCCGCGGCGCTTCCGGGTGAGGCCGCGGTCGAGATCGCCCGGGCGGTCGCGGGTGGGTCGGCGCCGGCACCGGATGCCGCCCACCAGCTGCTCGGGGCGCTGCGTACGGTCGGGATCCCGGCCCGCTACGTCTCCGGCTATGTCTACCCCGGCGGCGCCCACTCCTGGGTGGAGTGGTGGGACAACGGGTGGCACGGCATCGACCCGGCCACCGGCACCGAGCCCGGAGACGCCTACGTCGGTGTGGCCACAGGTCGTGACCACACCGACGTCAAGCCGCTGGGCGGGATCTACTCGGGCCCCGAGGAGCCGGCGGTCGAGGTCACCGTCGAGATGACCCGGCTCGCCTAGGCTCGCTCAGAGCGAGGACTCGGCCGCGAGGCCATTGATGACCTTCGCCAGCGCGATGTCACGGCTGGTGACGCCACCGGCGTCGTGGCTGGTGAGCCGGATCTCGACGTACGGGTAGCGCAGGTCGATGTCGGGGTGGTGGTTGGCCTCCTCGGCCTTCGCCCCGATCGCGTTGACCAGCGCGAGACCGGTGATGAAGTCACCGGTGTCCACGCGGGCGACGATGCTGTCGGCCTCGCCGCTCGTGTCGAACGTCCAGCCATCCAGCTGCTCCTGGGCGACCTGCTCGGCGTTGAGGGTCGTGGTGTCAGGTTCCATACCCCCACCCTGCCACCGCCGAGGTCGCCGCGTCATCCGGGTCACCGCTGGGCTCACTCCTGACGCTGCGCGAGCCGGTTGCGTACGCGGTAGACGGCTGCGTGATGGTCGTAGTCGTCGCTCATCACGGCCGCCAGGCGCAGCGGGCCGAGCGCGTCCTCGAGCCGGTCCTGGCGCTCCAGGACGCGACCCAGCGAGTGCTGGCTCCAGGCGTCGCTCGGGTCGCGCTCGACCAGCCAGCGCAGCTCGGCCTCGGCCTTGGCGAGCTGAGCCCGCAGCATGTAGGCCCAGGCCCGCATGCTGCGCAGCCCGAAGTTGTCGGGGTCGTCGGCCAGCGCCGGCTCCAAGATCTCCAGCGCCTCCACCGGGAAGCGCCGCGAGAGCAGGTCATGGGCCGTCCGGTAGGCCACCTCGTGCGAGGTCTGGCCCGGGAAGACGACAGCCGGGGCTACGTACTCGAACTCTTCGTTCTCCGTCATCACACCCTCCGAACGTGATACCCCCACGCGGTATTCCATCCGCACCCGCTCTGGGAGCACCATTGTGACGGTTAGGAGGTGAACGCGCATGCATGCATCAGTAGGTGACCACCTCGTCGTCATGGGCCCACACGTCGGCGACCACACGCGAGAGGCCGAGATCATCGAGGTCAGCCACCCCGACGGCAGCCCGCCCTACCTCGTACGCTGGAGCGACAGCGACCACGAGTCGCTCGTCTTCCCCGGTCCGGATGCCCACATCGAGCCCGCCTCGCACTAGACTTTTCATGCGGACGGGCTGGCCGGGCGATCGCGTCGTAGAGATACGTCGAGGAAAGTCCGGGCTCCACAGGACAGGGTGGTGGCTAACGGCCACCCGGGGTGACCCGCGGGACAGTGCCACAGAGAACAGACCGCCTCTACCCTCCAGGTAGCGGTAAGGGTGAAACGGTGGGGTAAGAGCCCACCAGTCCTCGTGGTGACACGAGGAGCTAGGTAAACCCCACCCGGAGCAAGACCAGACAGCGTACGACGGTGTTAGTTCACTGGGAGGGCGGTCCGCCCGAGTGCGCGGGTAGGTTGCTAGAGGCCATCGGCAACGATGGCCCGAGATGGATGGTCGCCGACTACAGAACCCGGCTTACAGGCCAGCCCGTCCGCTTCCCACCTCTGAACTGCCGAAACGCGGTTCAGGGGACGTTGCCGTGCTCCACGGCAACCCCGTCGCCGTGGATGCGGTCCCCGATTCCGGGGAACCTGCATATCGGCCCTCCTCCCCTGTCACGAGATCCCGCTACGGTCCATGGGCAGCACACGCACCCCGCGGCTCATGCGACGAGGCCACAGAAGGGAGCAGCGTCGTGGCAGGTCTCCTCGGCCGGCTCGGTGGCTTCTGTGCCCGGCACAGCCTCCTCGTCATCGGCGCCTGGGTCCTGGTGCTCGTCACCGTGGTCATGGCCGTCTCGACCCTCGGCGCCAAGACCAGCAACGACCTCGCACTGCCCGACACCGGCAGCCAGGAGGCGAAGGACCTGCTCTCCGACCGGTTCCCGCCCCAGCAGAACGGCGTCAACCCGATCGTCTTCCACGTGAGCAAGGGGAAGCTGACCGACTCCGCCAACAAGCAGGCCGTCGGCGACGCGGTGAAGGAGATCGGCAAGCAGCCGCACGTCCACACCGTCACCAACCCGCTGAGCAGCGACGGACAGACCGCCGGCCTGCTGTCGAAGGACGGTCGAACGGCGTTCGCGCCGGTGCTGATGGACGTCGGGTCAAGCGACCTGACAGAGGAGATCGCAGGCAACGTCCTGGACGCCACCCACCCTGCACAGGACGCGGGCATCACAACCGCGGCCGGCGGCTCGATCGGCTCGACGCTGTCTACCGACGAGTCCAGGACCAGCGAGGTCGTCGGGATCATCGCCGCGATGATCATCCTCAGCCTCGTGCTCGGGAGCCTGGTGGCGATGGGGCTGCCGATCATCACCGCCGTCGTCGGGCTCGGCGTCGCCCTGGCCAGCGTCGGTCTGGTCGGCCATCTCCTCGCGATCCCGTCCGCGGGGCCGACCCTGGCCACCATGATCGGCCTGGGCGTGGGCATCGACTACGCCCTCTTCCTGATCACCCGCCACCAGGACCAGCTGCGCGACGGGATGCCGATCCGCGAGTCGATCGCGCACGCGGTGGCGACCTCCGGCAGCGCCATCGTCTTCGCCGGCTGCACCGTCGTGGTGGCCCTCCTCGCGCTGGGCGTGGCCGGCATCCCACTGGTCTCCGCGCTCGGGTACGCCTCGGCGATGGCCGTGGTGGCCGCTGTCCTGGTGGCGATCACCCTGCTGCCCGCATTCCTCGGACTGCTGGGCCACCGGATCCGCTGGGCCTCGCTGCCGGGCTTCATGCGTCCGGGACGACGGCGCGACCGGGGCCTGTGGGCGCGGTGGGCCGGGGTCGTCCACCGCCACCCGTGGGGGGTCGCGGGCGTCTCGCTCGCGGCCCTGGTGCCGCTCATCATCCCGGTGCTCAGCCTCGAGCTCGGCCAGGAGGACGTCGGCGCCACCTCGAAGGAGACGACCGAGCGGCAGGCGTACGACCTGATCAGCGCGGGCCTGGGCGTCGGCTACAACGGTCCGCTGCAGGTCGCCTCGTCCCTCGACCCGCCCGCGGCCCCGAGCGACGAGTACACCCAGAAGTACGACAAGGCGATGTCGCTCAAGTCCGACCTCGAGAACAAGCAGAAGGAGCTGCCCAAACAGCAACAGCAGCTCGAGGACGAGCAGGCACAGCTCGAAGCCGAGCAGGCACAGCTCGAGGCCGAGCAGGCGTCCCTGGAACGAGAGAGCGCACAGCTGCAGGCGCAGCAGGCCACCCTCGAGCAGCAGGCCGACGCGCTGCGCGGGCAGCAGGCGGACCTCGAGCGGCAGGCCGACCGGCTCCGCGCCGAGCAGCGGAAGCTCGAGGCCGAGCAGGCACGCCTCGAGGCACGCCGGGACCAGCTGCGACGCGAGGCGAGACGGCTGGCGATGCAGGCCCGGCCGCTCGTCCGGGAGCTCGTACGCCTCCGGGTCCGCGAGCGCGTCCTGGAACGTCGCATCGCCCGCGCCGAGCGCGCAGGCGACGAGGCCCGGGTGGAACGGTTGCAGGCCCGCCTCGACGCGGTGGAGGCCGAGCAGGCCGCCGTCCAGAAGAAGCTCGCGCCGCTGGAGAAGGAGGCACGCAGCCTCGCTCGGCAGGCCCGCCGGCTGCAGGCGCAGGCACAGCGCCTCCAGCAGCAGGCCGACGCGCTGCAACGGCAGGCCGACTCGCTCGCCCGGCAGAAGGCCGAGCTCGAGCGCCAGGCGGCCTCGCTGCAGGCCCAGGGCGACGATCTGCAGGCGCAGGGCAACGAGCTCCGGGCCCAGGCCGACTCGCTGCGCCGGCAGGGGGACACGTTGGAGCAGCAGGCGGCAGAGCTCCAGAAGAAGGCCGACGATCTCAAGGCTGAGCAGCAACAGGCCGAGCAGGAGCAGAAGGAGGCCGAGCAGCTGCAGGACGAGCTCACCCAGATGATGACGGCGGCGGGCGGCGACGCACGCGGCACCGATCTCCGCGTGGTGAACCTGCAGAAAGGTCTCTCGGACACCGACGGGGTCGCGACCCTCACCCCACCGCAGATCAACAAGAAGGGCGACGTCGTCCTGCTCTCCGCCGTGCCGACGACCTCCCCCGCCTCGGACGACACCGCCGACCTCGTCGGACACGTCCGCGACTCCGTGCTGCCGAAGACGAACGAGGGCACGGGCGTCACGTCGTACGTCGGTGGCTACACCGCCTCGTACGTCGACCTGGCCTCCCTCATCTCGGCCCGGCTGCTGCTCGTCATCGGGACCGTCATCCTGCTCGGCTTCCTGCTGCTGATGGTGGCCTTCCGATCGCTGCTCATCCCGCTCCAGGCGGCGGTGACCAACCTGCTCTCGGCCGCCGCCGCGTTCGGCGTCCTGACCGCCGCGTTCCAGTGGGGCTGGGGCATCGACCTGCTCGGCATCGACACGGCGTCCTCGACGGTGCCGATCGCCAGCTACGTACCTCTGATGATGTTCGCCGGCCTGTTCGGGCTCTCGATGGACTACGAGGTGTTCCTCGTCAGCCACGTCCAGCAGCACGTCCACGAGGGGGCCGAACCCCGGCAGGCGGTCCACTCGGGGCTGGTCTCCAGCGCCCGGATCACCACGGCCGCGGCCCTCATCATGGCGTCGGTGTTCGCCAGCTTCATCCTCGACCTGGACCCGACGATCAAGCAGTTCGGCGTCGGCCTCTCCGTCGCTGTGCTCCTCGCGGGCATCCTCGTGGTCACCCTTGCGCCGGCAGCGCTCGTGATCTTCGGACGCGCGGCCTGGTGGCTGCCCCGATGGCTCGACAAGGTCCTCCCCCACATCTCGATCGAGGGCGAGCCGGCGCCGCCGGCCGGGACTTCGGACGTCCCGGAGACGTCGCCCCGTCACCGGGGCGACAAAGGCACTGGGGTGTCGTCCGAGCGGTGACCGGCGTCCGGCGTCGGTTCTTCCATGGGTTTGCCTCGCACCGACTGGGAGCGGGACAGATTACGCGCCGTCGGCGGCCAGGGCCGTGGACCGCGGCGACGGGACAATCTGGTTAACTTGGTTAACCGCTTGACCAGTGAGGCGCGTCACATCTACGATTCCTGCGTAACCGGTTAACCAACGGATGAGGTGGCATGAGTCAGCAGGGTTTCTACCGACCACGGGACGCCTGGGTAGGCGATGTGATCCCTTGGCAGGAGGACGGGGTCTTCCACCTCTTCTACCTGCACGAGACTCGCCGGACTCCCGCCGACGGCATGCCCTGGCACCGGGTGGTGACCGAGGATCTCGTCGGCTTCCGCGAGCTCGGCGAAGCCATCGCATCGAACGGTCCCTCGGCCGCTGACTTCAACATCTACACCGGCAGCATCGTGCTCGGTCCGGATGGCACCCATCACGCCTTCTACACCGGTCAGAACCCCGCCAACACGGGCGCAGATGGTCGGCCGCTGCAGTTGGTCATGCACGCCACGAGCCGCGACGGCATGCACACCTGGCAGCGGCATCCGGACGAGACGTTCGGCGCCACCGACGGCTACGAGACCGGCGACTGGCGCGACCCCTTCGTCTTCTGGGACGACGAAGCCCAGCTGTGGCGGATGCTGATCACCGCACGCCACGCGAAGGGACCGGCGCGGCGACGCGGCGTGATCGCGCAGTGCCTCTCACGCGATCTGGTGCACTGGGAGCCGGCCGAGGCCTTCTGGGATCCTCAGCGATACGTCGCGATGGAGTGCCCCGAGGTCTTCCAGTGGGGCGAGTGGTGGTATCTCGTCTACTCCGAGTTCAGCGACGCCTTCACCACTCGCTACCGCATGTCGCGCAGCCAGCACGGCCCGTGGATCGTCCCGGAGCACGACACGCTCGACGGACGCGCCTTCTACGCCGCCAAGTCGGCGAGCCGCGACGGTCGTCGCTTCTTCTTCGGCTGGATCGCCTCCCGAGAGGGATCCAGCGATGACGGCGCGTGGCAGTGGGCCGGCACGATGTCGGTGCTCGAGGCCGACCAGCGCGAGGACGGAACCCTCGCGTTCCACCCGACCGCTGCATTGCGCGAGACGTTCGACGCCGAGATCGGCGGTGTCGGGATCGATGCGGGCACCGTCCTGAGCGCCCCTGACGGCTACGCGGTCGAGGTGACCCCGGCCGAGACCCCGAGCGCCTTCCGGTCCGTTGTCAGGTTCGACATCGCCGACGGCACGACCGAGTGCGGTCTGCTGCTGCGGGCGAGTGCTGATGGAGACGAAGGCTACGTGCTTCGTCTAGAACCGAAGCGTGGCCGTCTCGTCCTCGACCGCTGGCCGCGCCGGAGCACCGGCACCGAGCAGTGGCAGATCTCCGGCGACGTACCGTTCGCACTCGAGCTGGAGCGTCCCTGCCGGATCGGGCCCGGGGCGCACGAGCTCGAGGTCATCGTCGACGGCGATCTCTGCGTGGCGACCCTCGACAACGCGACGGTGCTGAGCACGCGAATCTACGACCGGCCGACGGGCCACCTAGGCGTCTTCGCCGGCGAAGGCACGGTCACCGTCGACACCTTCACCGTGTTCGCCCGCGCCGAGCGCGGTCCTGTGCCCACCATCTCGAACCACGATCTGATCGCTGCCGCAACCTGATCCCCTCTCCCCCGTTCGGCCCTACCGACTAAGCCCATTTCCGACCAAGTCAACGGAGACCAACAATGCCCATGACCATCCCCAAGACGGCTCTGTGTGCCGCCCTGACCGCCGCCGCGCTCGCGCTCACCAGCTGCTCGGGCACAGCTGGCAGCGCGGACCCCACCGACATCGATCCCGAGGGCAAGGTCGAGCCTCGCGAGATCTCCTGGCTGCTCTCGCGCCCGGCCGATGGCGGGGTGATCACGGCGATGGAGCAGATCGCCGAGGAGTACGCCAAGGACCACCCGGGGTTCTCCCTCAACCTGATCACGACCCCCGACCGTCCCTCCTACATCCAGAAGTACGAGACGCTCGCCGCAGCCAACAAGCTGCCCGAGCTGTTCGACACCGATGCGACGCCGTTCGCCCAGAAGCTCGCCGACCAGGGCCGCATGCTCGACGTCGACCTGCTGCTGAAGGACCTCGGCCTTGCCGACGACTACCGCGAGGCAGCGCTCAACTACCAGCGGTTCGACGACGGCTCCCTCTACATGGTGCCGTTCGAGTTCCAGCTGGAGTTCTTCTGGTACAACTCCGCGCTCCTCGAGCGCGCGAACGTCAAGGTTCCCGAGACGCTCGACGACTTCCCCCAGCTGTGCAAGGACCTGCGAGCCGCAGGTGTCACCCCGATCGCGCTCGACGGGCAGGACCAGTGGCCCCTGGAACGCTACCTGGCCTACTACCCGTTCCGGATGGCCGGACCGGAGTACGTCCAGGAGCTCAAGAACGGTGATGCGAAGTTCGCCGACCCCGCCGGCCGAGCCGCAGCCGAGTGGCTCTACGAGCTGGGTCAGGCCGGATGCTTCCAGAAGGACTTCTCCTCGACCGGGTACGCAGACGCGCAGGGCATGTTCACGTCGGGGAAGGCCGCGATCTACAACATCGGGACCTGGGAGCTCGCCAATCTCGCGACGGAGGCGCTCGACCCGGCGGTGCGTGAATCGGTCGACTACTTCACCCTGCCGACGGTCGACGGCGCC
Organism: Nocardioides sp. YIM B13467; assembly: GCF_042788075.1. Taxonomy (NCBI): domain Bacteria; kingdom Bacillati; phylum Actinomycetota; class Actinomycetes; order Propionibacteriales; family Nocardioidaceae; genus Nocardioides; species Nocardioides sp. YIM B13467. The sequence goes on along the minus strand of NZ_JBHZPJ010000046.1, from coordinate 1,133,193 downwards.
GTCACCGACGACAACGCGTACGTCACGCCCTCAGGCATCGGCATGGCGGTCAACGCGCAGACCTATGACCCGCTGGTGCGCGACTTCCTCGCCTACGCCCTCGAGCGCTACCCGGAGATGTACGCCTCGACTGGTGCGCTCTCCCCCACCACGAATGTCGAGACCTCGATCCCCGAGAACGCGACCGACCTCTACCCCAAGGCCGTGAAGCAGGCCGACGAGGTCGGCGCCGACAGCGCGATGCCCTGGGACACCCAGCTCGACCCCGCCACGAACACGCGTCTGCAGCAGGAGCTGACGCTGCTCGTCCAGGGCGACATCAAGCCGGACGAGTTCATCGCGACGATGGACGCGACCCTGGCGGAGAACAGCGATGGCTGACCTCGCGCAAGCCAGGCCCGGCGCGGGCCGTTCGGGTCCGCGCCGACGCCGGAGCCCAGTGGCGACATCGATGCTTCCGCGTCGGTCTCGGCTCTCGGTGGCCGTCTTCCTGATCCCTCCGCTGCTGCTGTACGGCGTCGCGGTGCTGCTTCCGATCGTTCAGTCCCTGTTCCTCAGCCTGTTCAGCTGGGACGGCATCACGGAGATGAAGTTCGTCGGCCTCGACAACTACGTCAAGATGTTCGCCCGCGACGACGTCTTCTGGACGGCGTTCGGCAACGCACTCGGCTACCTGGTGATCTGCCTGGTGCTGCAGCTCGGCGGCGCCCTCGCCGTCGCGGCGCTCCTGACGGCGCTGCCACGGGCCCGGGAGCTGGTGAAGACCCTCTACCTGCTCCCTGCGGTCATCTCGACGGTCGCGATCGCCTTCCTCTTCCAGCGGATCTACTCCTACGACCCGGTCGGCCCGCTCAACCAGCTGCTCGCCTGGATCGGCCTCGACGGCGCCCAGACCGCCTGGCTCTCGAACGTGAACACGGTTCTCGCAGCCGTCTCCGTTCCTGAGGGCTGGCGCTTCACCGGGCTCTACATGCTCATCGTGTACGCAGCACTGATCGCCGTGCCCCGCGAGCTCGAGGAGGCAGCGCGACTCGACGGCGCGTCCTGGTGGCAGACGTTCTGGCGTATCCGGTTCCCCTACATCCGCCCGGTGTGGATCACGACCACGGTCATGGCGACGACCTTCGCGCTGCGCGGGTTCGACATCCCCTACCTGCTGACGAACGGCGGCCCGGGCCAATCCTCCGAGCTGCTCACGACGTACATGTACAAGACCGCCTTCGTGCACACCGACTACGGCTATGCCAGTGCGATCTCCGTCTTCATCGTCGTGGAGTGCCTGATCGCGGTCGGCCTCATCTTCCTGCTGCTTCGTCGAAGGGACGACTCGTGACCACGCCCGTGCTCACCCGACCGTCGGAGGCCACCGTGCCGACACCGCCCAATGCCCGCGCGGCGGCACGACCGCCAAGGCTCCGTCTGCAACGCGCGCTGCTCACGCTCACGATCGTGCTCATCGTCATCGTGCAGGTCTACCCGCTGCTGTGGCTCTTCCTGACAAGCTTTCGCACCGCCGCGGACTTCACCGGTGGCAGCCCGTTCGCGCTGCCCTCGGACTACACCCTGGACAACTACACACGAGCCTTCGCGACCGGCAACCTGTGGCTGAACATCCTCAACAGCTTCATCGTCACAGCCGGGGCGAGCCTGCTGATCGTCATCGCGGGAATGATGGCCGCGTACGCCCTGCAGGTGCTCGGGTTCCGGTTCAGCGGCTTCGTACGCTCCTTGTTCCTGCTCGGCATCGTCGTGCCGGTGCAGATCGCACTGGTGCCGCTGTTCATCGACTACTCCCGGATCGGGCTCCTCGACACCCATCTGTCGATGATCATCCCGCTGGCCGCCTTCTCGCTGCCGATGGCCGTCTACCTGTTCTCGTCGTTCTACGAGTACATCCCCCGCGAGCTGTACGAGGCCGCGTCGCTCGACGGCGCCGGGCCGTACCGGATCTTCGCGCAGATCACCTTCCCGCTCTCCGCGAACACGATCATTACCGTCGTACTCGTGAACAGCATCTTCATCTGGAACGACTTCATCTTCGCGAACACCTTCGTGCTCTCCGACGGGCTCAAGACCATCCCGCTCGGTCTGCAGAACTACATCGGGGCAATGGGCAACACCGACTGGACTGCCACGTTCGCAGCCGTCTGCGTGACCGTGACGCCGCTGCTACTGGTCTTCCTCGTCCTCAACAAGGCGATGATCCAGGGCCTCGAGAGCGGGGCGACCAAGGGATGAGCACCCCCGAACCCGGCAAGGCAGACCCCAACAAGATCGGCTCGAGCGTGACGATGCGGGACGTCGCCAAGGCCGCCGGCGTATCGGTCGCGACCGTGTCCCACGTCGTCAACAACAAGGCGGGGGCGCGTATCGGCGATGAGGCCAGGCGCAGGGTGCAGGAGGCGGTCACAGCACTCGGCTACCGGCCCAACGCCCTGGCCAAGACCTTGTCACGTGGCGGCTCACGATTCATCGGCCTCGTCGCGGACGCGATCGCGACCACCCCGTTCGCCGGCCAGATCATCCACGGCGCGCAGGATGAGGCCTGGGCCCACGGCTACGTCCTGCTCGTCGCCAACACCGACGGCAACGAAGCAGCCGAGAACGAGGCCATCGCGATGATGCTCGAGCACCAGGTGCAGGGCATCCTCTACTCGACCTGGTACCACCGGGAGATCGTCGTGCCCGAGATGTTGCACCAGACCGACACCGTGCTCGTCGACTGCTTCGCCGAGGGCAGCGGACTGCCCGCCGTGGTGCCGGACGAGGAGCAGGGCGGCAGGACGGCGACTGAGGAACTGCTGGCCGCGGGCCATCGCCGGATCGCTTTCATCAACACGACGACACCTTCGCCGGCCCAGAGCGGTCGACTCGCCGGATACCGCAGCGCTCTGGAGGCGGCCGGCATCGACTTCGACGAATCCCTCGTGTTCCCGGCCGAACCTGCCCAGGAGGGCGGGTACGCCACCGCACCCCGAATCGTCGAGTCGAAGGCGACAGCCGTCTTCTGCCACAACGACCGCGTGGCAATGGGCCTCTACGACGGGCTGCGCGAACACGGGCTGAGCATCCCGGGCGACATCGCAGTCATCGGGTTCGACAACCAGGACGTCATCGCCGCTCACCTGCGCCCACCACTGTCGACCGTCGCGCTTCCGCACTACGACCTCGGCGCTGCCGGCGTCCGGGTGCTCCTCGGCATCGAGTCGTCCACCGGCGAGCAGCTGATGCGCGTCACATGCCCGTCTGTCCCACGCCAGTCGATCTGAGGAGAGCGATGTCCGACGTGCCCGTCGTGCCCAGGCCGACCTTCCACTTCACCCCGCAGCGCAACTGGATGAACGACCCCAACGGACTCGTTCACGACCGCGGCCGCTGGCACCTCTTCTACCAGTTCAACCCCGAGGGCTCCGAGTGGGGAAACACGAGCTGGGGACACGCGACCAGCAGCGACCTGCAGCACTGGACCGAACACCCGGTCGCACTCCGGTTCCGCGACGGCGAGCAGATCTTCTCGGGCTCGATCGTCTCGACCCCGGCTGAGGACGGCACCGAGCTGACTGCGTACTACACCAGCGCCTACGCAGATGGCCGTCAGGCCCAATCGCGAGCGACCAGTAACGACGGCGGTTTCACCTGGGAGCTCGACGTCGACAACCCGGTGCTCGACCGCGGCACGAGTGCATTCCGAGATCCGAAGGTCATCCGCTACACCGACGAAGCGGGACGGCTTCGCTGGATCCTGCTCGCGGTCGAGGCAGAGGACCGCCAGGTCCACTTCTACACCTCGGACGACCTCCGCTCGTGGGAGCACGCAAGCGCCTTCGGGCCGTTGGGCCCGACCGGCGTCGTCTGGGAGTGCCCGGATCTCGTCCCGCTGCCGCTCGACGGCGATCCCGATGACATGCGCTGGGTCCTGATCCTCAGTACCAACCCGGTCGGCGACGACGCGGATCGCGATGGTTCCTCGATGAGCTACGTCGTCGGCCGCTTCGACGGGACCAGGTTCACGACAGACTCCGCAGAGCTCGTCCGCCTCGACAGCGGCCGCGACTTCTACGCAGGGGTCACCTTCGACAACGCCCCACAAGGCGCCGCCATCATGGTCGGCTGGATGAGCAACTGGCGTTACGCAGAAGCATTTCCCTCCACACCGTGGAAGGGCGCGATGTCGCTGCCGCGACAACTCGCCCTGCACACCGTCCGGGGTCGACCTCGGCTCGTCCAGCGACCTCCCGCGTTCCTTCTCGAGCAGCTCACCCACGCGGCGCGGGCCACGGTGGTCATCGCCGAGCAGCCGGTCGAACTCTCTCTCAGCGGTCACAGCGTGCTCGACCTGCGGTGGGATCCGGCCACCACAGGGAATCTCAGCGTGCGGCTGCACGGTGATGCCGACGCATGTGTCGAGCTGGAGCACTCGGGAGGGACGCTCAGGGTCACCCGCCGTGGTTCCGCGGCCGAGGCGGTGCATGTCGACTTTCCCTCGACAAGCGTCACCGAGGTGGCGACCGGAGGCCCGGTCCAGCTGCTTCTCAGCCTCGACGGACCGCTGCTCGAGATCTTCGCGAACCACGGCGAGGCGACAGTCTCGAACCTTGTCCCGCTCGGCCGCGGACCCATCGTCGCGACCGTCTGCACCGAGCGCCGGGGAGCGGTCGCGTACACCGCTGTCGACGTCGCGAGCGACGAGTCGATACCCGACCCGGCCGCGACACCACTCCACGCTCCGCAGGATCACCCCGCAACCGCACTGTGACAACAGCCGATCTGCCCGACGCATCGGGCCGAACCGAAGGAGTCATCATGCCCCACCCCATCTCACGACGCAGTCTGCTGCAAGGCGCCGGCGCCGGTTCGCTCGCGTTCTTCGCGGTGCACGCCGGCTCGACCGCCGCACACGCCGCGCAGACGTCACTGCGGGCGGTCTACCACATGACGCCTCCCTCGGGATGGCTGTGCGACCCGCAGCGCCCGGTCACCACCGGCGGCGCTTACCAGCTCTACTACCTGCACTCGACGCAGAACAACGGCCCCGGCGGCTGGGACCACGCGACGACGACCGACGGTGTCGCCTTCACCCACCACGGCACCGTGATGCCCCTTCAGCCCGACTTCCCGGTGTGGTCCGGGTCGGCCGTCGTCGACACGGCGAACACGGCCGGATACGGCGCCGGAGCCGTCATCGCACTCGCGACGCAACCCACCGACGGCATCCGCAAGTATCAGGAGCAGTACCTCTACTGGTCGACCGACGGCGGCTTCACCTTCACCCCTCGGCCCGATCCGGTGATCGTCAACACCGACGGCCGCACCGCGACAACACCCGCCGAGATCGAGAACGCCGAGTGGTTCCGGGACCCGAAGATCCATTGGGACACCGCCCGCGGCGAGTGGGTGTGCGTGATCGGCCGGGCACGATACGCGGCCTTCTACACCTCCTCGAACTTGATCGACTGGCACCTGAAGCGCAACTTCGACTACCCGAACCACGCCCTCGGCGGCATCGAGTGCCCCGACCTGTTCGAGATGACCGCGAACGACGGCACCCGACATTGGGTGCTCGGCGCCAGCATGGACGCCTACAGCATCGGGCTGCCAATGACGTACGCCTACTGGATGGGCACCTGGAACGGCGAGGAGTTCATCGCCTACGACCTGACCCCACAGTGGCTCGACTGGGGCTGGGACTGGTACGCCGCGGTCACCTGGCCCGCCGTAGATGCTCCGGAGACCAAGCGCCTCGCCATCGCCTGGATGAACAACTGGAAGTACGCCGCACGGGACGTGCCGACCGACGCCTCCGACGGCTACAACGGACAGAACTCGATCGTGCGCGAGCTGCGTCTCGAGCGGCAGTCGGGCGGGTGGTACTCCCTGCTCAGCAGCCCCGTGAGCACACTCTCGGACTACGTGACAGATACCACGACTCTGGGAGACCGCACGGTCAACGGCAGCCTCGTGCTCCCATGGAACGGACGGGCCTACGAGCTCGAGCTCGACATCTCCTGGGACACCGCCACCAACGTCGGTGTCTCCGTCGGGCGCTCCCCCGACGGCTCACGACACACCAACATCGGCAAGTACGGGGCCGAGATCTACGTCGATCGAGCCCCCTCCGATCTCGCCGGGTACTCATTGGCGCCCTACACGCGAGCCGCCGCGCCCATCGACGCCGCCGCACGATCAGTGCACCTGCGGATCTTCGTCGACACCCAGAGCGTCGAGGTGTTCGTCAACGCCGGCCACACCGTGCTCTCCCAACAGGTGCACTTCACCGAGGGCGACACCGGCATCTCGCTCTACACCGACGGCGGGCCAGCAGACTTCACCGGCATCACCATCCGCCAGCTCCGGAGCATCGGCTGACTCGATTGCCGTCCGACCTCATTGATCGAGGTTTCGGACGGCAATGCCTTCCAGCGCCCTCTTGACTGCCTTCTCCACGGCCGAGGCGGGAACGCCGGCCGGAACGACGAGCATCCCGATCGATGCCTCGCTCTCGTCGGCGAAGGTGCGATGGACCGCGGCCAGTGCCTGCTCGATCTCCCGCTGAGGGTCCGTGCACTCCCGCCGAAGCCAACGGCGAAGCACGCGGTTGTGTGCAGCGACGACTGCCGCCGCCGTCATCTCGGCGCGGAGCTCCGCTTCTGGCGAGGCGTCGGCCCAGTGACTCAGGTAGCGACGGAAGAGGCGCTGGTAGCGGGCACCGCTCACCAGCTCACGCTCACGGAGAGCCGGCACGGTGGAGGTCAGCCCATAGCGCTCCCGCGCACGCTCGCCCTCCGCGACGTAGTGGAACAACACGATCTTGACCGCGTCCGTGACGGCGGCAAGGCCGGCGTCTGCAGGTGACGAACGCAATCGCTCCTCGACCCGGCCGAGAATCTCATCGTGGTCGGGAAAGATCACCGCTTCCTTCGACCCGAAGGAACGGAAGAAGGTGCTGCGGCTGACGCCGGCCTCGGACGCGATGTCGTCGACAGAGGTGGCCGCGTACCCCTGGATCCCGAACAGGCGGAACGCCGCATCCGAGATCTCGTCACGCGCTGCTGCCATCACTCTCCCTTTTGGATCGTTCCCTGGACATCATGCCGCATGACACCTAGTCTCATTCATTGACACTGAAGTTCACAAGGAGTCCCGTTGAGCGCCGAGCCCACCACCGCACCCGATTCCTCGGGCGCCGAGNGCGACCAGCGAGGTCCCGGTCGGCGGGGGAGTGATCGTCGCTGACCGCAACCTGGTGGCCACCCAGCCGACCGAGGGCACGTTCAAGGTCTTCTCCGCGATCTGCACCCACCGGAGCTGCCCGGTCACGAAGGTCGCCGGCGGCACCATCGACTGCCCGTGCCACGGCAGCCGCTTCTCGATCGAGGACGGCTCGGTGACGCAGGGCCCGGCGACGAGCGCGCTGGAGGAGGTCGCCTTCGAGGTCACCGACGGCGAGATCGTCCCCAGCTGAGCCAGCCTGGTCGAGGCGTCGCCCCCGCCGGCCGAGGCGTCACGCGCACAGATCGAGGCGTCAGCTCTGCAGGCCGACACGTCACGCCGCTGCCCACTCGACCTGCAGAAGTGACGTTTCGGCAGGATTGGTCAGGCGCGCGCGAGGGCCTGTGCCCGCCACAGCTCGTCGCGCGGGGAACGACGGCGGTCGAGACGGGCATCGAGCAGCACCCGGGCCTCGTCCCATCGGTCGGCGCGGAGCAGGGCGGCGATGCGGGCCTCCTCGATGATCTCCCGCTGTGCGTCGGAGCCGCCGAGGCGGCGGATCGACGGCGCCAGCGCCGCGAGCCGGTCGGCGGCGGCCGAGTTCTCGTCGCGGGCCATCAGCCCGAGCGCCTCGGCGAGCGGGGAGACGACGGTGGCCATGGTCGGATGTACGTGCCCGGCGGCCCACGACCTCAGCTCGTCGAGCGCAGCGGCGTCACCGGTGGCGAGGTGCGTGACCGCGGTGTGCATGGCCAAGAACGGGGTGGCGGGCCGGATCATCGTCTCGCGGCCGGTGACGCGTACGACCTCGGCGATGTCGGGCACGTCGTGAGCACCCGGCGTGAGCGCCCACCGGAAGAGCAACGAGCCGGAGTCGACCAGCGCCCGGCAACCCAACGCGTGGCCGGGCTGGAGCTGGGTCTCGTAGCGGCGGCGTACGGCGTCCAGGTCGCCCAGCGAGAGCTCGTGCAGCGCGGCGTGCCAGGAGAAGTGGGAGAGCGAGTCGATCTGGGCGCCGTCGCCGAGCACCCACGAGGACATCCAGGTGAGACCGGCCTCGTGGTCGCCGGTCTCGTAGTGGGCGTGCGCACGGGCGTGGGCGGAGTGGCCGGCGCCGGGCTCCACCGCCAGCGAGGCACAGGAGAGCGACATCGCGTCGTCGAAGCGGCGCTGCTCCTGGCGTACGAAGGCCAGCAGGCCGGCGAACCACCAGTCGTCACCGTAGGCGGGCCTGGCGCGTTCGACGATCGCCCACGCCTCCTCTGGCACCTCGGTGGCCCCGGCGAAGGCGATGGTCGGCACCGCGGTCGAGAGCAGCAGTGCGTCTCGCGGGAAGGCCGCCAGGTGGTCGATCAGCGGCCGCGGGTTGCCGCCGATGTGGGCCTCGACCGCGTGGACGTGGCTGCGCTCGCGCTCGGTCGCCCGCCGGGCGTGCAGCCGAGCCTGCTTCAGGCGGGCGCCGACGTCGACGGGGGCGCACATCTCGTGGCCGAGCAGTGCCAGAGCCGCGTGTCCGAGCGCGAACGTCGGGTCGAGGACGATCGAGGCCGCGAAGGAGGCGAGGGCGCCGTCCCGTAGACGAAGCACGTCGAGCAGCCCCTGGGAGTAGGCCAGGGCAGCTTCGTCACTGGTGGTCAGCGCGTATCCGTAGCGGTCACGACAAGGCACATAACCATACTAGACCACTAGACTTTAAAACCCAGGCCGGTGCGGCAGATTTCCCCAGACTCAGGGAACCGGGAGCTCGCCGGAGCCCCGGGGGATCAGTCGGGCGCCGATGGTGACCGTCTGGGGCGGGCCTGCGGTGTCGCCGGCGATGCGCTGGAAGAGGAGTCGCGCGGCGGCCGCGCCCATGGCTCCGGGATCCTGGGCGACGACGGTGAGTCCCGGCTGGAGGAGATCGCCGAGCTCGACGTCGTCGAACCCGACCAGGGCCAGTCGCGTCGAGCGCCGGGCGAGCTCGCGGAGCACGCTGACGGTGGTGCGGCTGTTGCCGCACAGCAGCGCCGTCGCCGGTGACGGCCCGTCGAGCAGCCGGTCCAGTGCGTCGGCGGTCGACGCGGGAGACGGGGGCGCCTGCGTGACGAGATCGTCGGAGAAGGGGATCCCGGCGGACTCGAGCGCCTCGCGATAGCCGCGCAGGCGCTCGCCTGCGGTGTAGATCTCCGGTGCGTCGCCGATGAAGCCGATGCGGCGATGTCCGTGGGAGAGCAGATGCTCCACGCCGCGCCGGCTGCCACCGCGGTTGTCGGTGAGGATCATGTCCGCCTCGATGTCCCCGGGCGGGCGGTCGACGAACACGACCGGGATGCCGGCCCGCATCTCGGGGAGGAGGTAGGAGTGGCTGGTGCCGGCCGGTACGACGATCAGCCCGTCGACGCGCCGCTCGCAGAACGCGAGAGCGAGCTCGCGCTCCCGGTCGGCGTCTTCGGCCGAGGATCCGGCGAAGACCATCGTCCCGTGCTCCCGGGCGACCTCCTCGACCGCGCGGGACAGGATCGAGTAGAACGGGTCGGCGACGTCCTCGAGCAGCAGCCCGACAGTGCCCGACCGTCCCTGCCGGAGATCGCGGGCGCTGGCGTTGCGCCGGAAGCCGAGCTCGGCGATCGACTCGAGCACGGCCGCGCGTAGGTCGTCGTTGACGTTCGACTCGCCGTTGACCACCCGCGAGACGGTCTTCAGGCTCACCCCGGCCGCCGCCGCGACGTCCTTCATGGTCGGGCGGCGCTGCTGACGGGTCTGCTCGGACGAGGGTGATGCCACGTGCTCAGCGTAGACGTCGATCCGAGCGCGACAACGATGTCTCAATTCTTCCCGTGTGTCGGCACAAATCACGACGCATCTCGAGAGTGCACGCGTAAATCCTTCGCAAACGTCGTTGACAACGTTGTCATCTCACGGTTCCATCTGGGATGGCCCCCATGTGAAGGAGATCACACCGATGCATCGTTCGGACGTACCACGCAGAACGAGAGGCCGGGCCCGCCTGGCCGCGATGATCGCCGCGACGGCGGCGCTGATGGTCGCGATGACCGGCACCGCACCCGCGCTCGCGACGCCGGAGGCACCTGAGCCCTCGGCCCCGAAGAGCAACACCGCCGACCCCCAGCAGGCCGCCGAGGGCGGCGACTGGTCGGCCTCCTTCGAGGAGGGCGACCCGCAGCCCAGCTGGGCCGACCTCGTCGACACCGACGACGACGGCAACCCGCGCACCGCGGGCGTCACCGGACCCGACCCCTTCGGCATCCCCGGCGACATCTCCGAGCACATCACCGGTGTCACCGCCAGCGGAGAGAACTCCGGCTCGGGCGAGGGGGCCGCCGAGCTCGTCGACGGCGACATCAACACCAAATGGCTCACATTCGCGACCACCGGCTGGGTGCAGATCGAGCTAGACCAGCCAGTCGACGTCGTCAGGTACGCCCTCACCTCGGCGAACGACGCCGCCGAGCGTGACCCCAAGAACTGGGTGATCCAGGGGTCCACCGACGGCCAGACCTGGACGACCGTCGACACCCGCACCGGCCAGTCCTGGGACGAGCGCTTCCAGACCCGGGAGTTCGAGATCGCCTCACCGCAGGCGTACTCCCACTACCGCATCGACATCTCCGCCAACCAGAGCGGCGGCATCATCCAGCTCGCCGAGTGGCAGCTCTCCGACGGCTCCGAGCCCCCGCCGCCGCTGAAGAACATGACCAGCCACCCCGACGACGGCCCCGCCACGGCGTACGCCGCGAAGTCGAAGGTCGGGTTCACCGGAGTGCACGCCTTCGAGTACGCCGGCAAGATCACCGCTGACAAGGGCCACTCCTACAACCGCGTCTTCGACGTCGACATCCCCATCGGTGCCGAGACCGAGCTGTCCTACCTGGTCTTCCCGGAGTTCATCGAGGGCGATCTGACCTACCCGAGCACCTACACGGCCGTCGACCTGGCCTTCACCGACGGCACCCTGCTCTCGGAGCTGGGCGCGCTCGACGCGCAGGGCTATGTCCTGTCGCCGGAGGGCCAGGGTGAGTCGAAGTCGCTCTACACCAACCAGTGGAACAAGAAGACCTCCGTCATCGGCGAGGTCGCCGCGGGCAGGACGATCGACCGGATCCTGGTGGCCGTCGACGCTCCGAGCGGCCCGACGAAGTTCCGTGGCTGGTACGACGACATCGCGATCACAGCCTCCCCGGACGCACCCCACATCAACAGCCGCGTCGACTACGCCGTCACCACCCGTGGCACCCAGTCCAGCGGCAGCTTCTCGCGGGGCAACAACATCCCGGCGACCGCGGTCCCGCACGGCTTCAACTTCTGGGCGCCGATGACCAACGCGGGCTCGCTGTCATGGTTCTACCGCTACCACCAGGACAACGACGCCCAGAACCGGACCAGCCTGCAGGCACTGACGCTGAGCCACGAGACCAGCCCGTGGATGGGCGACCGGCAGACGTTCCAGGTGATGCCGTCGGCCGCCGAGGGCATCCCCGACCCGGGCCGCAACGCGCGCGAGCTCACCTTCGAGCATGAGAACGAGACCGCCCGGCCCCACTACTACAAGGTCGGCTTCGACAACGGGCAGAGCGCCGAGGTCGCACCGACCGACCATGCCGCCGTGTTCCGGTTCACCTACCCCGGCGACTCCGCGCGGCTGGTGTTCGACAACGTCAACAACGACGGCGGACTGACCCTCGACCCGGCTGCCGGGACGCTGACCGGCTTCACCGACACCCGCAGCGGCCTGTCCAACGGCGCCACCCGGATGTACGTCTACGCGACCTTCGACCAGCCGGTCACCGGCGGCGGCAAGTACGCCACCGGCGAGCGCCCGAACGTACAGGGTCATCTCGAGTTCGACGCCGGCGCGGACAGGACGGTGACGATGCGCATCGCCACGAGCCTGATCGGCATCGACCAGGCCAGGCGCAACCTCGAGCTCGAGGTCGGCGACGACTCCTTCGACACGGTCAAGGAGAAGGCGAAGGCGCTGTGGCAGGACAAGCTCGACGTCGTCGACATCCAGGGCGCGACCAAGGACCAGAAGACGACCGTCTACTCCAACCTCGCCCGGCTCTTCCTCTACCCGAACTCGGGTCACGAGAACACCGGCACCGAGGACGAGCCGGTCTGGAAGCACGCCGTCCAGTCCACCTCCGGTGACACCAACCCGCCGGGCACCACTCCCACCCACACCGGTGCCGACATCGTGGACGGCAAGGTCTATGTGAACAACGGCTTCTGGGACACCTACCGCACCACCTGGGCGGCCTACTCGCTCCTGGAGCCGAGCCAGGCGGCCGAGATGGTCAACGGCTTCGTGCAGCAGTACAAGGACAACGGCTGGATCTCGCGCTGGTCCTCGCCGGGCTACGCCAACCTGATGACCGGGACCAGCTCGGACGTCTCCTTCGCCGACGCGTACGTCAAGGGGGTCGAGGGGATCGACGCGGAGGCCGCCTACGCGGCCGCCGTGAAGAACGCCACCGTCCGGCCTCCGGGCTCCGCGACCAACTCCAACGTCGGCCGCAAGGGCATGCAGACCTCGGTGTTCCTCGGCTACACGCCCGCGGCCGTGAGTGAGGGCGTCTCCTGGGGGCTCGAGGGCTACATCAACGACTACGGCATCGGAAACATGGCTGCGAAGCTCGCCAAGCGCGACGGGATCTCCCGCGCCGAGAGGAAGCGGCTGAAGGAGGAGTCGGAGTACTTCCTCGGCCGGGCCCGCAACTACGTCAACACCTTCGACACCAAGGTGGGCTTCTTCCAGGGCCGCAACGCCGACGGCACCTTCAAGAAGTCGCCGGCCGACTACAACCCGCTGGTGTGGGGCAGCGACCACGACTACACCGAGACCAACGGGTGGAACTTCGCGTTCCACACCCCGCAGGACGGCCAGGGCCTGGCCAACCTCTACGGCGGTCGCGGCGGGCTCGCGAAGAAGCTGGACACGTTCTTCGCGACCCCGGAGACAGGGGAGTACCCGGGCTCCTACGGCGGCATCATCCACGAGATCCGTGAGGCCCGTGACGTACGCATGGGGCAGTGGGGCTTCTCCAACCAGGTCAGCCACCACATCCCGTGGATGTACAGCTACACCGGGCAGCCCTGGAAGACGCAGGAGATCGTCCGCGAGACGCTGCGCCGCATGTACACCGGCTCCGAGATCGGGCAGGGCTACGCCGGTGACGAGGACAACGGCGAGACCTCGGCGTGGTACCTCTTCGCCGCCCTCGGCCTCTACCCGCTCCAGATGGGCAGCGAGAACCTCGTACTCGGCTCGCCGCAGTTCACCAAGGCCACCCTCCACCTCGAGGGCGGTAAGGACCTGGTGATCAAGGCACCGAAGAACAGCAACGAGAACATCTACGTCCAGGGCGTCAAGATCGACGGCAAGACCTGGGACAAGACGTACGTCTCCCACAAGGAGCTCGCCGACGGCGGCACCATCGAGTTCGACATGGGCTCGAAGCCGTCGCGCTGGGGCACCTCGCCCAGCGCCGTCCCACCGTCGCTGACCACCGGGTCGGAGCCGGCCACGCCGATCGCCGACAAGTCGGGCCCGGGCAAGGGCACGGTCTCCGCCAGCGGAAACGACGGCGAGACGCTGGTCGACAACGACTCCGGGACGCAGACGACCGTGGCCGGTGACGGCTGGGTCGAGTACCGGTTCTCCGGGACCAGGGTGCCGGTGTCCTTCTACACCCTCACCAATGGCGCCGACGGTGGCTCACCGAGCGGCTGGGTCGTCAAGGGTTCCAACGACGGCACCGACTGGAAGGTCCTCGACCGGCGCTCGGGCGAGGAGTTCGCCTGGCAGCAGGCCACCCGGCCGTTCAAGCTCGAGTCGGAGTCGAGGTTCAACCGGATCCGGATCGAGTTCACCGGGACGTCAGCGGAGCAGATCACGCTCTCGGAGGTGGAACTGCTCGGCTAGCCGATCCGAGCACGCCCTGCGTACCGCCAGCCTGTCGGTCCTCGCCGATAGGCTGGCGGACGTGCCCGATCCGCAGAGCTATCGCCCGAAAGCTGGGAGCATCCCCACCCAGCCCGGGGTCTACCGGTTCCGCGATCCCAAGGGGCGGGTGATCTACGTCGGCAAGGCGATCAACCTGCGTCAACGGCTCGCGAACTACTTCCAGCCGATCCCCAGCCTCCACCCACGCACGGCCACGATGGTGACCACCGCGGCCAGCGTCGAGTGGACGACGGTCAACAACGACATCGAGGCGCTCCAGCTCGAATACACCTGGATCAAGGAGTTCGACCCGCGGTTCAACGTCAAGTACCGCGACGACAAGTCCTACCCCTGGCTCGCGGTCACCGTCGGCGAGGAGTTCCCGCGGGTCATGGTCGGCCGCGGGGCCAAGCGCAAGGGCACCAGATACTTCGGCCCCTACGGCCACGCCTGGGCGATCCGCGAGACCGTCGACATCCTGCTGCGGGTCTTCCCGATGCGCTCGTGCAGCAACGGCGTCTTCAAGCGTTCGCAGCAGATCGGCCGCCCGTGCCTGCTCGGCTACATCGACAAGTGCACCGCCCCGTGCGTCGGCAACATCTCCGCCGAGGAGCACCGCGAGATCGTCGACGACTTCTGCGACTTCATGGCCGGCCACACCACGACCTTCACCAAGCGGATCGAGAAGGAGATGTACGCCGCGTCCGAGGCCCTCGACTTCGAGAAGGCCGCGCGGCTGCGCGACGACCTCGCCGCGATGCAGCGGGCCCTGGAGAAGCAGGCGGTGGTGCTCGGCGACGGTGCCGACGCCGACGTGATCGCCCTGGCCGAGGACCCGCTCGAGGTCGGCGTGCAGATCTTCTACGTACGCGGCGGCCGCATCAAGGGCCAGCGCGGCTGGGTCGCGGACCGGATGGACGACGCCGACACCGCAGGCCTGGTCGAGCACTTCCTGCTCCAGCTCTACGCCGGCGAGGACGCTGAGGCGATCCCGCGCGAGATCCTGGTCCCGGCGCTGCCGCCCGACCACGAGACCCTCGAGGAGCTGCTCTCGGACGTACGGAAGGCGAAGGTCAGGATCCGGGTCCCGCAGCGTGGCGACAAGAAGACGCTCCAGGAGACCGTCGCCAACAACGCCAAGCAGGCCCTCGCGCTCCACAAGACCAAGCGCGCCAGCGACCTGACCATCCGCAACCGGGCGCTCGAGGAGATCCAGGAGGCGCTCGAGCTCGACGAGGTGCCGCTCCGGATCGAGTGCTACGACATCTCCCACCTGCAGGGCACCGAGATCGTGGCCAGCATGGTGGTCTTCGAGGACGGGCTGGCCCGCAAGTCCGAATACCGCCGGTTCATCATCAAGGGCCAGGACGGCTCCGACGACGTGCGGGCGATGCACGAGGTGATCACTCGGCGGTTCAAGCGGCTTCTCGACGAGCAGTCGACGTCGATCGTATCGACCGAAGTGGAGGGCGCCAGTGGGCCGATGCTGGTCGACCCCGAGACCGGCCGGCCCCGCAAGTTCGCCTATGCCCCCGGCCTGGTCGTCGTCGACGGCGGCGCGCCCCAGGTGGCGGCCGCGCAGCGGGCCCTGACCGAGCTCGGCATCGATGACATCCCGGTCGTCGGCCTGGCCAAGCGCCTCGAGGAGGTCTGGGTCCCCGACGAGGAGGACCCGGTGATCCTGCCGCGGAGCTCCGAGGGGCTCTACCTGCTCCAGCGGGTCCGCGACGAGGCGCACCGGTTCGCGATCACCCACCACCGCGGCCGTCGGTCGAAGTCGATGGTGGAGAGCCTGCTCGACGACGTACCCGGCCTCGGCGAGGTGCGCCGCAAGACGCTGATGAAGCACTTCGGCTCGCTCAAGAAGCTCAAGGCGGCGACCGTCGAGGAGATCGCTCAGGTGCCCGGCATCGGCCCCGGCACCGCGACAGCGATCAAGACCGCTGTGGAGCAGACCGCGAAGAATGGCAAGGTTAGCGCCATCAACGTCACCACCGGCGAGATCATCGAGGAGTAGGTCATGCACAAGGGGGAGGTCGTCGTCATCACCGGCATGACCGGTGCCGGGCGGAGCACCGCCGCCAAGGAGCTGGAGGATCTGGGCTACTACGTCGTCGACAACCTGCCGCCGAGCCTGCTCCCGCAGGTGGTCGAGCGGGTCGACGCGGCCCGCGGCCCGGAGCAGCCGGTGGCGGTCGTGACCGACGTGCGTTCCGGGTCCTTCTTCGCCGAGCTCGAGGAGATCGTGGCGAAGGGAGCCACCGGGCGGCGTACGACCCTGGTCTTCCTCGACGCCGCCGACGACACGCTCGTCCGCCGTCAGGAGGCCGCGCGACGGCCCCACCCGATGCAGCGGGGCAACGAGCGGCTGCTGGACGCGCTCGAGCGGGAGCGGGTGGTGCTGGCCACCCTGCGGGGCGCCGCCGACCTGGTCATCGACACGACCCAGCTCAACGTGCATCAGCTCACCGCGAGGATCGCGGAGGCGTTCGGCACCCCGGAGCGGACCACCCTGAAGGTGTCGGTGGTGAGCTTCGGGTTCAAGTACGGGATCCCGGTCGACGCCGACTTCATGGCCGACATGCGTTTCCTGCCCAACCCGCACTGGGTGCCCGAGCTGAAGGACGGCAACGGACGTGACAACCCCGACGTCGCCGCGTACGTCTACTCGCGCCCTGGTGCGGAGGAGTTCCTGAGCGGGTATGTTCCGGTGCTCATCGGAGTGACCAAGGGCTATCTCCACGAAGGAAAGAGGTTCATGCGCGTGGCGATCGGGTGCACGGGTGGCAAGCACCGCAGCGTGGCGATGGCGGAGGAGATCTCCAGGCGGCTGCGAGATGCCGGCCTGGATGCGAAGGCGATCCACCGAGACCTCGGGCGGGAGTGAGAGTGGCCGGGGCCGACCGACCCGGGGCAGATGCCCAGGCCGTCGTCGCCCTGGGGGGAGGGCACGGACTGCATGCGTCGTTGAGCGCGCTGCGGCTGCTCGTCGACGACCTGACCGTCGACCAGCTCACCGCGATCGTCACGGTCGCCGACAACGGCGGCTCCAGCGGCCGGCTCCGACGGGAGTTCGGCGTGCTCCCGCCGGGCGACCTGCGGATGGCGCTCGCCGCGCTGTGCGGCGCGGACCGCTGGGACGACACCTGGGCGCAGGTGCTGCAGCACCGCTTCGCCGGCGAGGGCGAGATGCGCGGCCACAACCTCGGCAACCTGCTGATCGTGGGCCTGTGGGAGCAGCTCGGCGACCACGTCGAGGCACTCGACTGGGTCGGCCGCCTGCTGGGCGCGAAGGGCCGGGTCCTGCCGATGGCGCTGGTGCCGATGGACATCGTCGCCGAGGTCAGCGGGCTGGTCCCGGGCGACCCGGAGGCCCGACTGGAGATCAGCGGGCAGGTCGAGGTCGCCACCACCGACGGACGGATCGAGTCGATCCAGCTGGTCCCCGACAACCCACCGGCCGCCCCTGACGCCGTCAAGGCGATCTGCGAGGCCGAGTGGGTGTTCCTGGGCCCCGGCTCCTGGTTCACCTCCGTACTGCCGCACCTGATGGTCCGCGCCCTGCGCGAGGCCCTGGTCGCGACCTCCGCGAAGATCGTCGTCGTGCTCAATCTCGGCGAGCAGCCGGGGGAGACGACCGGCTTCGGCCCCGCCGAGCACCTCTCGGTCCTCCTCGAGCATGCCCCCGACCTCCGCATCCACACAGTCCTCGTCGACTCCTCCCTCGACGGCCTCGACGAGCTGTCGAGGGTGGCCGAGAAGTGCGGTGCGCAGGTCGAGGTCGCCGATGTCGCCGTCGGCGACGGGACCCCTCGCCACGACCCGGAGCGGCTGGCCGCTGCGTACGCGAGGGTGATCGGGGCGGGTTAGAGCGGGCTCCGACGTGGAACCGATTCGAGGGTCGTTGACAACAATGAAAGACTCTCCGGCATGGCGATGACGGGACAGGTGAAGGCCGAGCTGGCCTCCACTCAGATCACCAAGACATGCTGCCGGAAGGCAGAGGTTGCCTCGACGTTGAGGTTCGCTGGGGGGATCCACATCGTGGCAGGCAGGATCGTGGTCGAGGCTGAGCTCGACACCGGTCTGGCCGCCAGGAGATTGAAGCGAGACATCGCCGACGTCTTCGGTCACGAGGCAGAGGTGGCTCTCATCCAGGCGAGCGGGCTTCGTAAGGGCAGCCGCTACATCGTGCGCGTGGTCAAGGACGGTGAGGCGCTGGCGCGTCAGACCGGCCTTCTCGACCAGCGTGGCCGGCCGGTGCGGGGTCTTCCGCCTGCCGTCGTCTCGGGCGGAGCCTGCGACGCGGTGGCCGCCTGGCGCGGTGCCTTCCTGGCCCACGGCTCGCTCACCGAGCCGGGCCGCTCCTCCTCGATGGAGGTGACCTGCCCGGGCTCGGAGTCGGCTCTTGCCCTCGTCGGCGTCGCCCGTCGTATCGGCATCTCGGCGAAGCCGAGGGAGGTACGCGGCGTGGACCGTGTCGTCATCCGCGACGGTGACGCGATCGGCCAGTTGCTGACCCGCCTGGGCGCCCACGAGTCGCTGATGGCCTGGGAAGAGCGCCGGATGCGCCGCGAGGTCCGCGCCACCGCCAACCGGCTGGCCAACTTCGACGACGCCAACCTGCGCCGCTCGGCCCGTGCGGCCGTCGCTGCCGGCGCCCGCGTCGAGCGCGCCCTGGAGATCCTCGGCGAGGACATCCCCGACCACCTGCGCCAGGCAGGCAAGCTCCGCCTGGAGCACAAGCAGGCCTCGCTCGAGGAGCTCGGACAGCTCCACGACCCGGTGCTGACCAAGGACGCCATCGCCGGCCGCATCCGCCGCCTGCTCGCGATGGCCGACAAGCGGGCCGAGGAGCTCGGCATCCCCGACACCGAGGCGTCGCTGACCGCGGAGATGCTCGCCGAGGACGCCTGAGAGCAGCATCCACGACCTGAAACCGGCCCGAGCCCCTCGACTGATCGAGGGGCTCGGGCCGTTTGCTACTCGTCCGTCTTTTGGAACGATCCAACCCAGTCTCCCGCTGTTCAGAGGCGCTGGGTAGTGTCGGCGTCAGCGGGTGATCCCGCGCACAATCTTTTCGACGCGAACCAGGAGTCCACGTGACAGTCCGAGTAGGCATCAACGGATTCGGCCGGATCGGCCGCAACTTCTTCCGCGCGGTGCGCGCCTCCGACCTCGACATCGAGATCGTCGGGGTCAACGACCTCAGCGACAACGCGACCCTCGCGACGCTGCTGAAGTTCGACTCGATCCTCGGCCCGCTCGGCGCCGACGTGTCCGCCACCGAGGACGCGATCGTCGTCGACGGCAAGGAGATCAAGGCGTACGCAGAGCGCGACCCGGCCAACATCCCCTGGAAGGACCTCGACGTCGACGTCGTGATCGAGTCGACCGGGTTCTTCACCGACGCGACCAAGGCACGCGCCCACATCGACTCCGGCGGCGCGAAGAAGGTGATCATCTCCGCGCCGGCGAAGAACGAGGACGCCACCATCGTGATGGGCGTCAACGAGTCGATCTACGACCCCGAGGCCCACACGGTGATCTCCAACGCCTCGTGCACGACCAACTGCCTGGCGCCGCTGGCGAAGGCGCTCAACGACGGCGTCGGCATCAACCAGGGCCTGATGACGACGATCCACGCCTACACCGCCGACCAGAACCTTCAGGACAACATCCACAAGGACATGCGCCGCGCCCGTGCCGCCGCGCTCAACGTCGTGCCCACCTCGACCGGCGCCGCCAAGGCCATCGGTCTGGTGCTGCCGGAGCTGAAGGGCAAGCTCGACGGCTACGCCCTGCGGGTGCCGGTGCCGACCGGCTCGATCGTCGACCTCTCCTTCGAGGCCTCGCGCGAGACCTCGGTCGAGGAGATCAACTCGATCATGGAGAAGGCCGCGGACGGGAAGTACCTCGTCTACTCGACCGACCCGATCGTCTCCTCC
The DNA here is from genome assembly GCF_042788075.1 of Nocardioides sp. YIM B13467. Taxonomy (NCBI): domain Bacteria; kingdom Bacillati; phylum Actinomycetota; class Actinomycetes; order Propionibacteriales; family Nocardioidaceae; genus Nocardioides; species Nocardioides sp. YIM B13467. The sequence goes on along the minus strand of NZ_JBHZPJ010000046.1, from coordinate 1,113,093 downwards.
GACATCGTCACCAACGCGGCGTCCTCGATCTTCGACGCCCCGCTGACCAAGGTGATCGGCAACCAGGTCAAGGTAGCGGCGTGGTACGACAACGAGTGGGGCTACTCCAACCGGCTCGGTGACCTGGTGGCATACGTTGGCGCGAGCCTGTGACCCAGCGACCTGCCTCACAGGTTAGGGTCTAGCCCGTTATGTCTCTGAATCTCACGCAGCTCATCGAGCAGGGTGTCGCGGGCAAGCGAGTTCTCGTGCGCTCCGACCTCAACGTCCCGTTGGAAGGCACCACGATCACCGACGACGGTCGCATCCGTGCCTCGGTGCCCACGATCAAGGCGCTGGCCGATGCCGGCGCCAAGGTCGTGGTGGTCGCCCACCTCGGTCGGCCGAAGGGAGAGCCGGACCCGGCTTACTCGCTGGCCCCCGTGGCGACCCGCCTCGGTGAGCTGCTCGGCGCCGAGGTCGCCTTCGCGACCGACACCGTCGGCGACTCCGCCAACTCGGTCGTCGGCGGACTCGCCGACGGCCAGGTCGCGCTGCTGGAGAACGTACGCTTCAACGCCGGTGAGACGAGCAAGGACGACATCGAGCGGGCGGCCTTCGCCGCCGAGCTCGCCGCCCTGGCCGACGCCTTCGTATCCGACGGCTTCGGCGTGGTCCACCGCAAGCAGGCCTCCGTCTACGACGTCGCCAAGCTGCTCCCGAGCGCGCAGGGCGGCCTGGTGGCCACCGAGATCGAGGTGCTCAAGCGGCTCACCGAGACCCCCGAGCGCCCCTACGTCGTCGTCCTCGGCGGCTCGAAGGTCTCCGACAAGCTCGGCGTGATCGACAACCTGCTCGGCAAGGCGGACAAGCTGCTCATCGGGGGCGGCATGGTCTTCACCTTCCTCAAGGCCCAGGGCTACGAGGTCGGCCAGTCGCTGCTCGAGGAGGACCAGATCCTCACCGTGCTCGGCTACCTCGAGCGCGCCGAGGAGATCGGCGTCGAGATCCTGCTGCCGACCGACGTCGTGGTCGCCGACTCCTTCGGCGACGAGGCCTCCGCCCGCGTGGTCGCGGCCAACGCGATCCCGTCCGACTCGCTCGGACTCGACATCGGTCCGGAGTCGGCCCAGGCCTACGCCGCCGCGCTCGAGGGCGCCAAGACGGTCTTCTGGAACGGCCCGATGGGCGTCTTCGAGCAGGCTGCCTTCGCCGAGGGCACCCGCGCGGTAGCCCAGGCGCTCACCACGATCGACGGCCTCTCGGTCGTCGGTGGTGGCGACTCCGCCGCGGCGATCCGCCAGCTCGGGTTCGCCGATGACCAGTTCGGTCACATCTCGACCGGCGGGGGTGCCTCGCTCGAATACCTGGAGGGCAAGACCCTTCCGGGCGTCGCCGTGCTGGACGAGGCGACCGTTGTCGGGGGACTGGGCTGATGGCGGCCAAGAAGGCGGCCACGGGGCGCACCCCGCTCATCGCCGGCAACTGGAAGATGAACCTCAACCACCAAGAAGCGGTGGTCCTGGTCCAGAAGCTCGCTTGGACGCTCTCCGACAAGCGCCACGACTTCGCCGCCGTGGAGGTGGCGGTCTTCCCGCCGTTCACCGACATCCGTTCGGTGCAGACGCTGGTCGACGGCGACAAGATGCGCATCACCTACGGTGCCCAGAACGTCTCCACCCAGGAGTCCGGCGCCTACACCGGCGAGGTCTCGGCCGCGATGCTGGCCAAGCTCGGCTGCTCCTATGTGATCGTGGGTCACTCCGAGCGTCGTGAGCACTATGGCGAGACCGACGAGATCGTCGCGCTCAAGGCCAAGATCGCGCTCAAGCACAACATGATCCCGATCGTGTGTGTCGGCGAGGGCCTCGAGGTCCGCCAGGCCGGCAACCACCTCGACCACTGCACCGCCCAGGTCGAGGGCTCGCTGGCCGGGCTCACCGACGCAGAGGTCGGCCAGGTCGTGATCGCCTACGAGCCGGTCTGGGCCATCGGCACGGGGGAGACCGCCACCGCGCAGGACGCGCAGGAGGTCTGCGCCGGCATCCGGGACCAGCTCGAGAAGAGCTACGGCGCGGAGATCGCCGATGGCGTACGCATCCTCTACGGCGGCTCGGTGAAGCCCAACAACGTGGCCGCGCTGATGCAGGAGGCCGACGTCGACGGGGCGCTGGTCGGCGGGGCGAGCCTCTCGGTCGAGGACTTCGCGGCCATCTCGCGCTACTACGACCTGCCAGTCCTCTAGGCCAGTGCTGTAGGTTTCGGGCTCTCCAGATAGGATTTCAGACGTGGAACTTCTCTTCACCATCATCCTGGTCATCGCGAGTGCGCTGATGATCCTGCTCGTGCTGCTTCACAAGGGCCGCGGTGGCGGACTCTCCGACATGTTCGGTGGCGGTGTCTCGAGCTCGCTGGGTGGATCGTCGGTCGTCGAGCGCAACCTCGACCGGCTCACCATCGGCATCGGTGTCATCTGGTTCGCCTGTGTGATCGCGCTCGGCCTGCTGATGGCCTACTGAAACATTCCCCTTCAGCGCACGCGCGATAGCGTCTAAACTCATCGACGCTGGACGGAGATTTTGCCGTCCGATTCCCCCAAAGTGGCCTCTCGGGGCTGCGAAATTTAAGTTGAGAGAGGACACTGCAGCACCATGGCAGGTGGAGGGAACGCGATTCGGGGCTCCCGAGTCGGTGCTGGGCCGATGGGTGAGGCGGAGCGCGGCGAGGCAGCGCCGCGGAAGGCCGTCACCTACTTCTGCACCAACGCACATCGCTCGGTCATCACCTTCGCCGTCGAGGCGACGCCACCGGACTCCTGGGACTGTCCCAAGTGTGGGCTCCCAGCCGGTCTGGACGAGGAGAACGCGCCCCCGGCGCCGAAGATCGAGCCTTACAAGACCCACCTCGCCTACGTGAAGGAGCGCCGCTCCGACGCCGAGGCCGAGGACATCCTGGAGGAGGCAATCGCCCTCCTCCGCTCCCGCCGCAAATCCGGCGAGATCATCTTCTGAAATACCCGCCGAGTCGGCGCATCTGCTCCAAGCAGAGGCGCCGGCTCGGCGCATTCTGACCGAAACCTGCGCCGAGCCGGACCCGTTATGACGAGCCGGCTCGGCTCGGGTTAGCAGGTGGCGCCGAAGACGGATTCGGCGTACTCCGGGTGGTCGATGAACGGGTTCCGGTTGCGCTGGTAGGTGGAGTAGATGGTGTTGTTGCGGGTGCGTTCGGCTGCGGTGACGGGGTCGGCGGTGTGCCAGCCGAGCAGGACGCAGACCTTGCCGAGGTAGTTGGTCGAGCCGTTGATGGAGTTGTTGACCTCCAGGTCGGCGAAGCCGTCGTCGCCGTTGTAGCGCACGGCCATGTAGAGGATGCCGCGGGCGAGGTCGCCCTTGACGCTGTCCCGGGGCTCGAAGGAGTCGGCGTCGGTCCAGCAGTCGCTGCACTCCGAGACTGCGGACCCGCCCAGGTCGAAGTCCTTGTTGCCGCGGGTGGAGTTGACGGTGACGTCCTCGGGCCGCAGGTGGTGTACGTCGGTGCCGGGACCGTTGCTGGTGCCGAAGTCGCCATGGCTCTGCGGCCAGGTGTGCTCGCGGTTCCAGTTGTTGGCGTCGCCGCCGTTGTTGGTCTTCGGTGTGGAGATCCCGGAGTAGAACTCGATGACGTTCGCGGAGTTGTTCGGGTCCTGGTCGAGGACCTTCAGTGCCTCCCAGACCGCGCTGTAGGACAGCGTGGTGTGGCCGTCGATGATGTTGTGCAGCGCCGACTTCAGCGACGAACCGGACAGGCCGGCGGCCGAGTCGTAGTAGCCCGCCGGAATGCTCGGGTCCGCGGTCGGGGTGGCTGTCGGAGTCGGGGTCGGCGTCGGCGTGGATCCGGCGAACGCGAAGGCGGTGGCGTTCTTGTGGCCGGGATGGGAGAAGTACGCCGTCAGGGTGCCGGTCACGTCGATCTGACGCCCCTTGAGGCCCGGGTTGGACCGGAGGCCCCAAGCGCTGCGGAACGCGTCGGGGATCTGCACGTAGAGCATCTTGGACGTGCTGGTCTCCGACGCCGAGTCAGCGATCGCGAGAGCGTAGTCGCTGGGGTAGTTGCTCGTCACGACCGTGCTGGTCGCTGTGGGCTGGCCGACGACGTAGCCGCGTACGGTGGCCGTCGAGCCGTTCTGGGTGGCGATCGCCGTGGTGACGTTGATCGTGGCCGCCTGGGCCGGGGCGGTCGTGATCACGACCGCCATGAAGCTCGCCAGGGCGAGGGCAACGAGGCTGGCCAGGGTCAGGCCGAGCCGCCGAGAGGGGCTGAAGGACATGCTCGGATGGTGGCAGGTCCGTAGGGGTGCGCGGCACCCGATGCGGGAAAGATTTACCCGGCGTTAGCATGCTGGGTAACTGAATTCCCGAGACGTTCGCGCCGACTCGGCGTCGGTCAGAGCTTCGAGGCGGCGGCCCGGTCCAGGAACCAGGTGGTCTCGGTGGTGCCGGTGACGCCGGTGGCGGGGATCTCGGTGATCGGCGCGCCGGCATGTGCCTTGGCCACGGCTTCGGCCTTCCCCTCGCCACTGACCAGGAACCAGACGGTCGTGGACCGGCGCAGCGCCTCGAAGGTGAAGGTGATGCGCTCGGGCGGGGGCTTGGGGGAGCCGGTGACGCCGACGGCGATCGCATCCTTCGCCTCGAGCTGCGGGAAGCCGGGGAAGAGGGAGGCGATGTGGCCGTCGGGGCCGACGCCGAGCATCAGGATGTCGAAGCCGCCGGAGCCGTGGCTGCGTACGTCCTCGGAGAACTGTGCCGCGGCCTCGTCGACGCTCAGGCCGGAGTCGGTGGCGGGCATCTCGTGGATGCGGTGGTCCGGGACGCCGACCTCGGTCAGGAAGGCGGCGCGGGCCTGGCCGGCGTTGCGGTCGGGGGAGTCGGCGGCGACGTAGCGCTCGTCGCCGAAGAAGAACTCGACCGCGCCCCAGTCGACACCCGACTCGGGCGCGAGGCGGGCGATCTCGCGATGGATCGCCTCGGCGATCGTGCCACCGGTGAGGCCGATGGTGGGAACGTCGCCGGCCGCCTGCAGGTCGGCAAGGCGGCTGAGGAACTCTCCGGCGACCGCCGAGGCCAGGGCCTCAGCGGTGTCGTGGACCTCGATGAGTGACTCGGGATGACCGTCGCTGGTCACTTGCGCTTCTCTCTGTAGTAGGCGATGAGGGATTGGGTGGAGGTGTCCTGCTGCTTGGCGGTGTCCGCGTCACCGGAGACCGCCGGGCTGATCTGGACGGCGAGCTGCTTGCCGAGCTCGACGCCCCACTGGTCGAAGGAGTCGATGCCCCACACCACGCCCTGGGTGAAGGTGATGTGCTCGTAGAGGGCGATCAGCTGGCCCAGTACGCCGGGGGTCAGCGACGGCGCCATGATCGAGGTGGTCGGCCGGTTGCCGGAGAAGACTCGCGCGTTGACGATGTCCTCCGCGGTGCCCTCGGCGCGCACCTGCTCGGCGGTCTTGCCGAAGGCGAGCGCCTGGGTCTGGGCGAAGAAGTTGGCCAGGAACAGCTCGTGCACGTCGACGTCGGCGCCGTCCTTGAGCGGATAGGCCGGGTTGGCGAACGCGATGAAGTCGGCCGGGATCACCCGGGTGCCCTGGTGGATCAGCTGGTAGAACGCGTGCTGTCCGTTGGTGCCGGGCTCGCCCCAGAACACCTCGCCGGTGTCCGTGGTGACCGCGGTGCCGTCCCAGCGGACCGACTTGCCGTTGGACTCCATCGTCAGCTGCTGAAGGTACGCGGGGAACCGATGCAGCAGCTGGGAGTAGGGCAGCACGGCGTGGGTCTGAGCGTCGAGGAAGTTGACGTACCAGACGTTCAGGAGACCCATCAGTGCCGGCACGTTCTGCGCGAGCGGCGTCTTCGCGAAATGCTCGTCGATCGCGTGGAATCCGCCGAGGAACTCGGCGAACCCCTCCGGCCCGATGGCGATCGCCAGGGAGGTGCCGATCGCGGAGTCGACGGAGTAGCGGCCGCCGACCCAGTCCCAGAAGCCGAAGGCGTTCTCCGGGTCGATCCCGAAGGCCTCGACCTTGTCCAGCGCCGTGGAGACCGCGACGAAGTGCTTGCGTACGGCGTCGGCCTGGTCCACGTCGGAGCCCAGGACCTCGAGCAGCCAGGCCCGCGCCAGCCGGGCGTTGGTCAGCGTCTCCAGCGTCGAGAAGGTCTTCGAGGAGACGACGAACAGCGTGGTGGCGGGGTCGAGCCCCTTCAGCTTCTGGCCGGCGTCGGTGGGATCGATGTTGGAGATGAACCGGCACTCGATCTCCGGGTGACGGAACGGCTCGAGCGCCTCGTAGGCCATCACCGGGCCCAGGTCGGAGCCGCCGATGCCGATGTTGACGACCGTCCGGATCCGCTCGCCGGTGACGCCCTTCCACTCACCGGAGCGGACCCGGTCGGCGAAGGCGTACATCTTCGCCAGGGTCTCGTGGACGGCGGGCACGACGTCGGTGCCGTCGACCTCGAGGGAGGCGTCGGCGGGGAGACGCAGGGCGGTGTGGAGCACCGCGCGGTCCTCGGTGACGTTGATGTGCTCGCCGGCNCCGTCAAGCGTCTGGACGCTATCGCCGAGGGATAGTCGGAAAGCACCACGAAGGCGCCGGCTCGTTGACCGAGCCGGCGCCTTTCTCGTGCCGTGACTCCTCGCGCCTTACCTCAGCGCGCTATCGCACACCCTGGTCGCCGGCGCCGCTAACGCACGCCACAACCCCGCCGCAGAGACGGGAGGCACTGACAGGATGGCGGCGTGAGGATCTCGAGCTACGTACGTGACGGACTCACCTTCGACGTGATCGACTCGGGCCCGGCCGACGGCGACCCGGTCGTGCTCCTGCACGGTTTCCCGGAGCGGGCGACCTGCTGGCGCGAGGTGTCACCGATCCTCCACGAGGCCGGCTTCCGCACGATCGCCCCGGACCAGCGCGGCTACTCGCCGGGCGCGCGGCCGCGTACGCGCCTCGGCTACGGCGCAGGCAAGCTGGTCGAGGACGTGGTGGCGCTCATCGACGAGATCGGCCGGCCGGTGCACCTGGCTGGTCACGACTGGGGGAGTGCGGTCGGTTGGGGAGTGGCGGCCAAGCGACCCGACCTGGTCCGGAGCTGGACCGCGATGTCGGTGCCGCACCCGGTCCCGTTCGCCCGGTCGATGAAGGGTCTGCAGCGGCGCAAATCGGTCTACATGGCGCTCTTCAACATCCCGCTGCTTCCCGAGCTGGCCTCCGGGCGAGGCGGCCGGATGGAGCGGATGATGCGGGGGAGTGGCTGGAACGACGAAGACGTCGAGCGCTTCCGGGAGGAGATCGTCGACTACGGCGCGCTGCCCGGTGGCTTGGGCTGGTATCGCGCCCTACCCCTGGCCCCGCGCGTCGGCCGGGTCTCGGTGCCGACGACGATGCTCTGGAGTGATGGCGACGTCGCGATCGGCCGGACGGCTCTGGAGGGCAACGAGGAGTCCGTCACCGGTCCCTACGAGTTCATCGAGCTGACCGGGGTCAGCCACTGGATCCCCACCAAGGCGCCGCGGGCGGCCGCTGACGCGATCCTCTCGACCATCGCCAGGGCGAGTCGGTCGTGAGCCAGGGCCCCGGCTGAGTGTCGGGTGCGCGGGCTCAGCCCTCCTCGGTCCCGCCGACGGTCGGAGAGGTCGACCGGGGCGTGGTGTCGCGAGCTGTGATCGCGTCGCGGACACCGCCGATCGCCGTACGGATCATGTCGCCGTACGGCCCTTTCGGCAGCGCGGCGACACGCTCCTCCGCCTTGCCGATCTGTTCGGCGGCTGCCTCGAAGGAGCCGAGGCGACGCAGGTTGTCGGCGATGTTGAGGTGCAGGCTCGGATAGAAGCCGGCGACCTCGAGGCCCGCATGGTGCTCACCGGCCCGATGGTCGGTGAGGGCGCCGGCGGCGTCGAGGGCGCGTACGTCCCAGATGAGTGCCTCGGCCGGATCGGGATGCAGGTCGGCGAGGTAGTGCGCGAGCGTGCACCGGTGAAGCGGATCGCCCAGCACCCCGAGGTCCTCCCAGATGGCGAGCAGCTCCTGTCGTGCTCTGGCGGTCTCGCCTTCGTGGCCGAGGGTCACGGCGGTGGTGATGGCGTCCATCGTGGGGTCAGCGGCAGGGGTCGCGGTCATGCCTCGATGCTGAGGCTTCGACCGACCCGAAGGTCAAGAGTTGAGTACGCGAGCTCATCACGCCACGCCCCAACGTCGCCAGACTCGTCGCATGCTCGCTTTCGACCGCCCGGCCAGTGTCCGCTGGCGCATCACGCGCGTGCCCTGGTTCCCCATCACCACCGCGCTGGCGTCCGTGGTGGCTGTTCTGGCCGTCGGGAAGCTGGCCGCGAACTGGCTGGACGTCTATCTCGTCTTCTTCGGTGAGCAGCCGCAGATCGCGCCATCGAACATCGCCGCCTACCGAGTCTGGGGTGCGATCGCGGTCGCCGCACTCCTGTGTGGCGCGGTCGCCCACATGCTCAACCCCGACCGCCGAATGCTCGGGACCTTCTGGCAGGGCTTGCTGGTCATCGTCGGCACGGCGATGGTCCTGCTCTGCTACATCCCTGGCGCGGTGGATCTACCGGCGCCGGAGCAGGAGGAGGATGGCTATCGCGCCCCGCCCTGCTACTCCGGCGGCGACAACGACGAGTGTGTCGGTGGCTGACGCTGCCGGCCGTCCCTTCAGTTGCTGTCAGCCGCGGTCGTGGAGCGTGATCTGGTAGCCGTCGGGGTCGGCGAAGGTGAACGTACGCCCGAAGGGGCCGTCGATCGCGGGGGAGACGATGGTGTGTCCGTCGGTGACGAGAGCATCGTGGATGGCCTGGACGTCGGTGGCATGGAGCCAGATCGCAGCACCGATGCCAGGCTGGGGGACAGACGCGAGATCGGTGCCCGGCACGACCTCGCGAAGCGCGAACGCGATCGGCTTCGTCTCGAAGACGACGGCATGCGGAGGCCCGGCCGGCGAGCGGACGAGGCCGAGGTAGTGCTCGTAGAACGCCTGCGACGCGTCGAGGTCGCGCGCCTGCAGGGAGATGAAGTCGGGGCCGGTGACGGGCATGATGATGCTCCTTCGAAGTGTGTCAGTTATCTGACACAAGGAAGTTATGTCAGAATACTGACATGAGTCAAGAGGGCGTCGACCTGGACAAGTCGCTGGGCTACCTCCTGAAGGAGGCGTCGAGCGCCCTGCGCGCCGCGATGGAGGAGGTGCTGCGCCCGCTCGGGATGAGCGTCACCCACTACGCCTGCCTCGAACTGCTGGCGCAGCGGCCCGGTCTGTCGAACTCCGAGCTCGCCCGAGGCGCGTTCGTGACGCGCCAGACGATGAACGTGCTGCTCCGCTCCTTGGAGCGAGACGGCGACGTGACCAGGCCGGCGGAGGCCCCCGTCGGAAAGGTCCTCCCCACGCGGCTCACCCCCCAAGGCCGGCGGAAGCTCGAGGAGGCCACCGTCGCGGTTCGATCTGTCGAGGTCAGGATGCTGACCGGCATGAGTCCGACCGATCAGTCCGACGCGTTCCGGATCCTGCAGGGCATGATCCACTCCCTACGGGAAGGTGGCGACGACGCCTGACCGACCCGCAGCTGCGAGGTTACGAGCGGACCCTTGAAGCACGCCAGAGCGCAGCGGCAAGCCATAGGGCCGCGACGGCGACGAGTACGCCCCAGACGATTCGCCAAGCGTGCGGGAGGAAGTACTGGGGGAGCATGGTGACGAGAAGAGCGGCGAGCGGGACGGCGCTCCAGCGGGGCAGGGAGCCCGAGCGCCAGACCGCGATCGAGGCGAGCACGGCGGCGACGGCGATGAGCAGCAGTCCGATCACGAAGACGGTCATCGCGGTCGGGTCGAGGCGAAAGTCGTTGCCCACGTCGGTCAGGCTGGGGTCGCCGTCAGCTACGGCGCGCTCGCCGATGGCCTTGAGACCGTAGACCTCTGCGCCGTAGTAGGAAATGGTCAGGCCGGAGCCGATGTAGCCGATGACGGCGGCGAGGTAGGCGGTCTTCTCCTGTGGCGTGCCGTCGAGGAAGCCCCGGATCGCGCCATAGCCGAGCGGGATGAGAATGAGGCCGACGATGGCACTGATGTGCGCGATGCTCCAGCCGGCGGAAGCCCACGCCGCCGCTCCATCGAGGGTGGCCTCGTCGGCGCGTGGGGCAACGGCCTCGTAGACGGCAAAGAGGATGCCAGCGATCGCGAACGCGACGGCGCCCATCTGGGTGCGGCGGGCGGGGGAGGTGTGGGGGACGGTCACTGCGAAGCTCCTCGGTGGATGCAGTGAGAGCAGTGCTCTCAATTGCGAGCGATGATGACATGCATCCCCATGCACCGCACGCGCTTTTGGCCGGCATTCGTCCAAGAAGATCCGGGCGACCCTCCGTGTGTGACTGATAGGCCAAAGCGCTATCGCACACCGTGGTGATTTGCCGCGGTACAGCACAGATAATCGATCGTCACGATCACCGTGGTGGCGTCCCCGCCATGGATCGGGAGCCGGGCGGGGTCGAGGGTCTCGAGCATTTGGCACAACGCCCGGCCCAGGCGGCGGTCGTAGGGCAGGTAGTCGCCGGTCTCGGTGCGGGTGCCGTCATCGCGGCGGGGTGAGGCAAAGGCCTCCAGGTTGGTCGCGAGCCGGTCCGCGGTCGCATCAGGGATGACCGCGGTGATCCGGGTGGTGCCGTCCCCGAGGCGCCGCATGCTCAGGCGGGTCTTCGTCCGGGCGTGGGCCTCCTCGGCCGCGAGCCGTTTGGCTTCCTCGGCCTCCGCGACCTCCGGGGCGATGACATCGAGGATCCGGCGCCCCAGCCGGCGCAGCTGGGTGGGGTCGAACCGGGTCGCGTAGGCCACCAGGGCCTCTTCGGCCTTGATCCGGATCTCGGGGTCGAGGTCGGCCGGCAGGTCGTCAAGGGCATTCACGATGACGTGAGCTTGGGCCGGGTTGCAGTCGCCACGGAGCATCGCGGCCGCGACCAGCCCGTAGGAACGGTCGAGGGCCTGGGCGAGCCGGAGGTCGGCGCGCAGGGTCTCGGGGCGTTGATTGGTGTGGTGATGCAGCCACGCCGCCACATCCCGTGCCGCGCTCTCGGCGGCCACGTCATCGGCGGTCGCGATCACGCGGAGTTCGAGCTCCGCGAGCTGCGCCTTGGCGCGGGCGATCTCGAGTAGCGTGGCGGCCTTCTGATCGGTGGCCATGAACGCCGGATTCGCCTCCGCAACCAGACCAAGCGAGGTAGTGACTGCGACCACGGCCTCGAGCACAGGGTGTTGGGGTTGTTGCAGCGTGGTCATCGAACCGGTCACCTCCCGACGTACGAACTCTCCACACCCGCGCACGCGGATGTGTTCTGGTTCGCTGGTCTCGGAGGCCCGGCAGTACGGGCTATTACTTACCCTCGCAGCTCAGCGTTCACGCCCCTGGTTCCCCTGGATTACCCCACACCCGTTGTGTCTCGGATGGGTAGGGCACGCCTCTTTCGAGGTGGTCGGCCTTCACGTTTACGCCTGCGCCGAGCCTACCACACAACCCAAAACCAATGAACCCAGTCAGGGACAGATATCCCCAACAAAACCCAGACCGCTGCTGGAAGTCCGCAAGACACCCGAATGGCACCCAACCCAGACACCCTGGTTCTAAATCTCCCAAGCCAAACAACGTATTGGCCCCACCCGCGCTGGAACCCCGCACGAGACCAACGGACACACGTCCAGATCCCCACTCGAATGCGGCCAGCGAGCCACGAAGACGCTCCAGCGTGAAGGTGCCCCAAGAACCCGTGGACGAGGACCGGAGTCGTAGTCAATAAGACGAAGCGCTATCGCACACGATGGTTGCTTTCCGCGATACAGCACAAACACCAGCCGCAAAGAGAGGCCCCGGCAGGCGCCGGAGCCTCTCATGACGTCGGTGATGAATCAGGATGCAGCGAGAGATCGCCCGATCCGCAGCGCCTGCTCGCTAGCCCCGCCGAAGACGAACTCGAAGCGCTTGGCGGTCGTGAAATAGCGATGCGCCTCGCCGTCGAGGTCGATGCCGACACCGCCGTGGACGTGGACGGTGGTGTGTGCGAGGCGGTGGGCGGCGTCGGCGGCCCAGAGCTTGGCGACGGCGACCTGGTCGTCGGCGGGGAGGCCGGAGGAGACCCGCCAGACAGCCTGCCAGAGCGTGAGCCGCTGGGCGAGTACGTCGATGAACCCGTCGGCCAGCCGCTGGGAGACGGCCTGGAAGGTGCCGATGGCGCGGCCGAACTGCTCCCGGGTCTTGGCGTACGACGAGGTGAGCGAGAGGGCTCCTTCGGTGACCCCCAGCAGCTCGGCGGCCGACGCCACGGTCAACAGCGAGCCGAGCCGGGCAGCGGCCGAGGAGTCCCCGACACGACGGGCGGGGGCTGAGGCGAACGAGACCAGCGCGGTGACGTCGCCGTCGCTGGTGTGCTGCGCTCGACGGTCGACGCCCTCGGCGGATGCCTCGACCAGGAAGACGCCGACGGTGCCGTCCGGGGATGCGGCGGTCACCAGGAAGGCATCGGCGATCATCCCGGCTCTGACCAGCGTCTTCACGCCGGTGACCGTGTCTCCCGTGGCGACGACCATAGGGACGTCGGGCAGGTGGGAGTGCTCCTCGGCGACCGCGGCCGTCAGGATCCGGGATCCGTCGGCGACGCCGGTCAATGCGTCGGCGGCGGTCTCGGCGAGGAACAAGCCGCACGGCCCGTGCACGGCGAGCGGCACCGGCGCGACCTGCCGCCCGGCCTCGACCAGCACCCGGCACAGCTCGACGAGCCCGAGCCCGGCACCGTCGTACGTCTCGGGCAGATGCAGGCCGAGCAGCCCGGCCTCGCCGAGGGCGGACCAGAGGGAGGCGTCGAAGCGGCCGCGGTCGCCGGCAGCCGCCTCGACCGTACGCAGCCGGTCGAGCGAGGTCGCATCGCCGATGATCTTGGCCGCGAGCTCGGCGGCGTCGTCGGATTCGGTGGTGAAGGAGAAGTCCATGAGGTGTCCTCGGGTCGGGATGATTAGCGCTTGGCGGCGGGGAGGCCGAGGCCCACGTAGCCGATGATGTCTCGCTGGATCTCGTTGGTGCCGCCACCGAAGGTCATGACCAGCGAGGAGCGGTGGAACCGCTCGAGGCGGCCGGCGAGCACGGCGCCGGGGGAGTCGGCGGTGATCCCCGCGTGCGGTCCGACGATCTCCATCAGCGTGCGATAGACCTCGGTCGCGAGCTCGGAGCCGTAGACCTTGGTCGCCGACGCCTCGGCCGGCGAGAGCGCGACCCCGTGGTCGGCGTCCGAGGCGAGCTTCCAGTTGATCAGCGAGAGCGCTTCGATGCGTGCGTGCGCCCGGCCGAGGGCCAGCTGGACCCACTCGGTGTCGATCACCCGGCCGCCATCGGGGACGACCGTGGTCCGCGCCCACTCCTTCACCAGCCCGAGCGAGTGGACCAGCGGCGCGGCGGAGGTGAGCGCGACCCGCTCGTGGTTGAGCTGGTTGGTCATCAGTGCCCAGCCGCCGCCGCGCGAGGAGACGAGATTCGACGCAGGCACGCGCACGTCGGAGTAGTAGGTCGCCGAGGTGCCCACTCCCGCCACGGTCTGGACCGGCGTGTAGGAGAACCCCTCGGAGGATGTCGGCACCAGGATCATCGACAGCCCCTTGTGCCGCGACGCCTCCGGTTCTGTCCGACAGGCGAGCCAGATCCAGTCCGCATACTGGATCAGCGAGGTCCACATCTTCTGGCCGTTGATGACCCACTCACCGGAGCCTTCATCGAGCACCGCGCGAGTCTGCAGCGAGGCGAGGTCCGTCCCAGAGCCCGGCTCGGAGTAGCCGATCGAGAAGTGCAGCTCGCCGGCGAGGATCTTCGGCAGGAAGTATGCCTTCTGCTCCTCGGTCCCGAACCGCATGATCGTCGGTCCGACCGTGTTGAGCGTGAGATAGGGGATCGGCACCCCGGCCACGGCGGCGGCGTCGGTGAAGATCAGCTGCTCCACCATCGAGCGGTCCTGGCCGCCGTACTCCTTCGGCCAGCCGATCCCCAGCCAGCCGTCGGCGCCGATCTGGCGGATGGTCGAGAGGTAGACCTCCTTGTCACCCTCGTCGCCGAACTCGCCCGAGGCCCGCGCGAGTGCAGCGCGGCGCTCCGGCGTGACCAACTGGGCGAAATAGGAGTTGAGCTCTGAGCGAAGTTGCTCCTGGGCGGGTGTCAAGGCCACATGCATGTGATAAAACTAGAACAGGTTCCACTTCTTGGATAGACCCCAGCGGAAGGTACGACGATGGCCGACCCCACCACCCAGACCCGCACGCTCGACCACGGCTCCCAGCCGGAGCGCTTCGCGCGCGGTTGGCACTGCCTGGGTCTGGCCAGCGAGTTCAAGGATGGCAAGCCTCACGCCGTCGAGGCGTTCGGCGGCAAGCTGGTCGTCTGGGAGAACACCAAGGGCGAGCTGGGCGTGCTCGACGGCTACTGCCGCCACATGGGCGGCGACCTCACCCAGGGCACCGTGAAGGGCGACGAGGTCGGCTGTCCGTTCCACGACTGGCGATGGGGCGCCGACGGCCGCTGCAAGCAGATCCCCTACGCCCGCCGCGTCCCGCTGCGCGCTCGCACCAAGGCGTACGAGACCGTGATCCGCAACGACTCGTTGCTGATCTGGCACGACCCGGAGGGTTCGAAGCCCGACTACGACATCCTGCCGCCGGAGCTGCCCGACGTCAGCAACCGCGAGGTCTACACCGACTGGATCTGGAACACCGTCCCGATCAAGGGCAGCCACTGCCGCGAGCTGATCGACAACGTGGTCGACATGGCGCACTTCTACTACGTGCACTTCGCCTTCCCGACCGACTTCCGCAACGTCTTCGAGGACCACATGGCCACGCAGTACATGGCCTCCCGAGGGCGCCCGGACGTCTCCGGCGGCTACGGTGACGCCGAGATGTTCCTCAAGTCCGAGGCGACCTACTACGGCCCGGCGTACATGATCAACTGGCTCGAGGTCGACTACAAGGGCTTCGTGACCGAGGTGATCCTGATCAACTGTCACATCCCGACCGGCCCCGATTCGTTCCTCCTGCAGTACGGCATCACGGTCAAGAAGCCCGAGGGTCTCGACGACAAGACCGCGAACTTCATCGGCAAGAAGTACGCCGACATGTTCGGCGACGGGTTCCTCCAGGACGTAGCGATCTGGGAGAACAAGGCGCCGGTGCAGAACCCGCTGCTGTGCGAGGAGGACGGCCCGGTCTACCAGCTGCGCCGCTGGTACGAGCAGTTCTACGTCGACGTCGCCGACATCGAGCCCGAGATGCGTGCCCGCTTCGAGTTCGAGGTCGACACCACCAAGGCCAACGAGTTCTGGCACGAGGAGGTCGCCGAGAACCTGCGCCGGATCGAGGCCGAGAAGGCTGAGAACCCTGAGTCGAGCGACGCAGGGGTCAGTTGATGGCCTCGTTCGTCCCGACGTCGCCGGACACCGTCGAGGACCAGCGGCTCTACACCCAGGCCCGCCTGGTCGAGGTGGAGTGTCTCGACTGCCTCGCCCGCGTCGGGGTGAAGAAGAACAGCGAGCACCAGACCTCCGTCCAGTGGACGGCCGAGGCGCAGGCCCAGTGTCCGGATCTCGTACGCCGCAAGGCCGCCGCCAACGGCGAGCGGCTCGCCCATTCCCGCTGCCCTCGTCTGGCCGCGTCCATCGAAGCAGCCGTCGCCGACGGCCGGATCCAGATCGGAGCCGAGGATGGCTACTGACTCTTTCCTGCTGCCCGTCAGCGACGTGGTCAAGGAGACCGCCGATGCGCACTCGATCGTCTTCGAGCTGCCCGAAGATGTGAGGCACGCGTTCCAGCCGAAGCCGGGGCAGTTCCTCACCGTCGCCGTGCCGAGTGACCGTGACGGCCTGGCGGCGCGCTGCTACTCGCTCTCCAGCGCGCCGGGTGACCCGCTCACGGTGACCGTCAAGCGCACCGTGGACGGCTACGCGTCCAACTGGATCTGCGACAACCTCCGCCCCGGCGACACGCTTCGCGTGCTCCCGCCGAGCGGGATCTTCACCCCTGCCGACATCGACGCCGACTTCCTGCTCTTCGCCGGCGGCTCGGGGGTCACCCCGATCATCTCGATCGCCCGCACGGCCCTGCGGGAGGGCACCGGAAGGATCGTGGTCTTCTACGCCAACCGCGACGAACGCTCGGTGATCTTCGCCGAGGAGTGGGCGCGGCTGGCCGCCGAGCACCCGGACCGGCTCCAGGTGATCCACTGGCTCGAGTCGGTCCAGGGGCTGCCCACCGGTGAACAGCTCAAGGCGTTCGCGGCCGACCATCTGACGTACGACGCCTTCGTCTGTGGGCCGGCGCCGTTCATGAAGGCGACGGTCGCGGCGCTCAAGGAGCTCGAGTTCCCGCGAGCGCGGCGGCATCAGGAGAAGTTCGCGTCCCTGGGCGGCAACCCGTTCGGCGAGGTCGCCCCGGTCAAGGAGGCGGAGACCGAGGTCGTCGACGACGGCCCCAAGCAGCCCGCCACGCTCGAGATCGAGCTGGACGGCACCACCACGACGTACGACGACTGGGACCCCGGCACCCCGATGCTCGAATTCCTCGAGGCGAAGGGTGTCAAGGCGCCCTACTCGTGTCGCGAGGGCGAGTGCTCGGCGTGCGCGTTCCGGCTGCTCGAGGGCGAGGTGAAGATGGTGCGCAACGACGTGCTCGAGCAGGAGGACCTCGACGACGGGATCCGGCTCGGCTGCCAGTCGTTGCCGACCACCGACACCGTCCGCGGCACCTACTCCTGAGGGACTCGCGAGAGACACAGATCACCAACCGGTTGCCAGGTCGGGGCGCGCGGCGCGATAGTGTCGCGCTGCCCGAACCACATCCCACCGTGTCACCCCGAGGAACGTCGTCGGCTGACCGGTAGGGCTCAAGCGAGGTTTCCCCCAACGTGTTCAATCGCAACTTCTACGCCGCCCAGGACGATCGGCGCTTCGTCGTCGGCTATGCCCTCGACCTCGGCTTCCGAGTCTTCGATGCCTACTCGGCACCTGGCCAGCCGTTGACCGAGATCACCACGACGGCATCGGCCTCGCTGCTCGCCGCGAGGCCCGCGTTCAAGCTGTACGCCCCCAACACCGGCCCCGAGCCGGTGATCACCCGGGTCGAGCTGGAGGAGTCGGAGTTCGGTCCCTCGGCCTTCGAGTACCGGTGCAACGGCTGGGGTCTGATCGGGCTCAACTTCGGTGGTGTCGTCGGTCTCGGCGGTCTCGGCTGGAGCACGCTCAACACGATGGCCGAGGCCCGTGCGGCTCGCTGGCACGCTGTGGAGCCGATCGGTGCCGCTCCCTCGGAGTGGAACTGGCCGGCTGTCGACGACGCCGCGACCAAGATGTTCGAGGCGATCGCCTCGATGGCCGGCTCCGCCGTGGGCGACAGCCCGATCCTGGCCGCCGCGGGCCAGCTGATCAAGGACAAGGGTCTGCTCTACGAGTCCGGTGGCGGCCTGCACGCCCGTCCGGGTCTCGGCTGAGCGCGTCGCGCGGAGGTTGATACGCCGGGCGTATCAATCGCCCGCGAATCGATACTTCCCAACAACAGGTCGGCGATCCTAGATTCTCGGGCATGGACGCCACCTACGAACCCATCCGAGTGCACCACGCCGTCTCGGGCCAGCCGGACGGTCCGGTGGTGGTGCTGTCCAACTCTTTGGGGGCGACCCACGCGATGTGGGACGAGAACCTGCCCGACCTCGAGCGGCACTTCCGTGTGGTGCGGTACGACACCCGGGGACACGGTCGCTCGCCGGTACGTCCCGGCCCATACGTGATCGACGACCTGGCCGACGACGTCGTCGCCCTGCTGGACCGCCTCGGCGTCCAGCGGGCCCATTTCGTGGGCCTCTCGCTGGGTGGCATGACCGGGATGCGCCTCGCCGCGCGCCACCCCGAGCGCGTCGACCGCCTCGTCCTCCTGTGCACCGGCGCTCATCTGACCCCTTCCTCCGCCTGGCGCGACCGTGCGGCCACAGTGCGAGCCGACGGCACTGAGGCTGTCGCCGAGGCGGTCGTCGCCCGCTGGTTCACGCCGGGATTCCTCGAGGCGAACCCCGAGGTGAAGGCGACCTGCGAGGCCACGGTCGCCGCCACCCCGGACGAGGGCTACGCCGGCTGCTGCGAGGTCATCGCGGCCATGGACCTCCGTCCCGATCTCCCCGCGATCGCCGCTCCGACCCTGGCCATCGCCGGTGCCGACGACCCCGCCACGCCGCCCCCGCACCTGGAGGCCATCGCCGATGCCGTCCAGGACGGCCGGCTCCTCGTGGTCCCCGACTCGGCGCACCTGGCCAACGCGGAGCAGCCCGAGACCATCACCCCGGCGATCATCGACCACCTCGAAGGTCACTGAGGGACACCGCGGCGGGATAACCAGATGCGGCCGGGTGCGCGACCTGGCTAGGTTCGGGCCGATGCGAGAACCGGATGCCGCGTTCGCGGACCCCCGTCAGGCGGTGCTCTACGACGTCTTCGACGACGACCGTTCCGATCTGGAGGTCTATGTCGCGATCGCCCGGGAGGTCGGCGCCCGACGCGTCGTCGACATCGGTTGCGGCACGGGGTCGCTCGCCGTCCTCCTGGCCGGCGAAGGGCTCTCCGTCGTCGGTGTCGATCCCGCCGGAGCCTCCCTCGAGGTCGCTCGCACCAAGCCGTCCGCCGACCGGGTCACCTGGATCCATGGCGACGCCACGGCGCTCGCAGGCCTTCCCGGCGACGCCGACATGGTCGTCATGACCGGCAACGTCGCCCAGGTCTTCGTCTCCGACGTGGACTGGTCCGAGACGCTCGCCGGCGTTAACGCCGGCCTTGGCCCCGGAGGCTGGTTCGTCTTCGAGACCCGCCGCCCGGAGGCCCGCGCCTGGGAGACCTGGGACGTCGCGCCGACAGCCGTCGACCTCCCGGACGGCCGCACCGCGGTCGTCTCCCGCACGGTCACCGCCGTCGACCTCCCGCTGGTCACCTTCGAGGCATCGACCACCATCGGCGACGAGACCCTGACCTCGACCTCCATCCTCCGCTTCCGCGACCGCGCCGAGACCGAGCGCGACCTCCTCGCTCACGGATTCTCCGTGAGCGACGTACGCGACGCCCCGGACCGTCCGGGCAAGGAGCACGTCTTCCTCGCCCGCGTGCGGGACTGACAGACGCGCCGCTGCCGTACGCCCGTCGGTTCGACTCCGGCGGTTTACCTTTGGCGAGTGGCGAACACAAGCGAACCAGGCAGCGCAGTCGAGCGCGCCGTGGCGGAGATGGACGAGCGTCTGCGGGTGACTCAGGCGGTGGGCGCGTTGATCCTGCTGGTGGTGACGTTGACCGCTCCTGTGCTGGTCAGCATCGACGATTCGACTGGGAATGATCACCGCAACGTCAAGGCAGTCTGGTCGGCGTTGTCCTATGCGAAGCTCCTGGTGAGCAATCCGGATGCCGACTTCGGAAGCCACACCTCTCACGTCGTCGTGTTCGTAGGGCTGATCGCCACGGTCGCGCTCTGCCTGTTCATGCTGGTCGGCGTCCTGTCAGTGCTGATCCCCCTCTCAGCGAGACCGCGAAGGTTCTGGTCGGTGGTCAGCATCGCGACTGCGGTCGCACCAGTGGTGACACTCGTCGGTCTCGGTCTCTCTTCAGGTGACTCCGAGTTGGCGGCGACATGGACGACCTTGGCGCCTACGGGGCTCGGCCTCTGGGTCCTCGCCGCAACTGCACGTCAGGCAACCTCGTGAGTCACCTGCTCGCAGGTGCCGTCCGGACGGCGAGCGTATTCGAAGCCGGTCCGAACGCCATGGCCGCGAACTCCGAGACCTCAAAGGTCTGAGAGCCGTGTCCGATCGCCCTGAGATCGTCTGTATCTGTGGCTCCACCCGGTTCGCGGACGAGATGAGCGCGGCGAACCGAGACCTGACCTTCGCCGGCGCGATCGTCCTCGCCCCGGGCGTCTTCGTGCACGCCGAGGAGCGTGAAGCAGGCAGGTCGGTGACCGACGAGCAGAAGGCTGCGCTCGACGCGCTCCATCTGCGCAAGATCGACCTGGCCGACCGGGTGCTGGTGGTCAACCCGGGCGGTTACATCGGTGAGTCCACGAGCAGGGAGATCGCCTACGCCCGGGACACCGGCAAGCCGGTCTCGTTCACCGATCGGCCGTCCGACCGAGCGACCAGCAGATAGCCGGCGCCGTCGGCGTCGACGGTCGTGGTCTCGACGGTCAGTCCGACGCTCTGCAGCTGGGCGACGAGCTCCTCGTAGCGGTAGGGCCAGAACGACAACCGCTCCGCGCACGTGTGGAGAGATCCGTCAGGCCTCACCTCGGTCACGGCGATCTCGAAGTGATGCTCCTGCTCCCAGTCCGGCGCGATCTGGGTGTGGTAGATGACCACCGCGTCGCGACCGTCGCGGCGGATCAGGTGATCGCGGACATCGATCCGAGAACCCCGCGCGCGGACGACCTCCCACATCCGGGACGTGAGGATGAGTCGCCCGCCAGGACGCAGGAGTCGTGCCATCGAGGCAAGGGCGGCCAACCGGCCGCGTGACCCTTCGGCATGACCGAGGGAGTTGCCGACGCAGAACACCAGGTCGAAGGTCGAGGCCTCGAGCTGACCGGTCAGGTCCTCCCAGCTGACCTGGCGCGCGTCGAGCCGCACGCCGTGCTCGTCGGCGAGTGCCGCGGTTCGACGGATCATCCCGGCACTGGCATCGGTCGCCACGACGTCCAGGCCATGACCGGCGAGACCGACGGCGAGCTGGCCGGTGCCGCAGGAGCAGTCGAGGACCCGTGCGTTCGGCGGCAGAGGCTTCACCAGGTCCTCGAACCTCGCGACAGAGCCGTCCGGGGAGAGATGCTCGTCCCGGATCAACCACTCGTACGCCTCGGACAGTGCGCCATAGCCCGCCACAGTGATCACCTCCGTCGCCCAGCGAACCAGACGCGGAGGTCGCGATGCCACCGAGTTTGCGGCGGTCTCAGCCCTCTGCGGGTTGCGGGGTGAGGACGTCGAAGACCACCTCGTCCTCCAACCCCGAGGCGA
The DNA here is from genome assembly GCF_042788075.1 of Nocardioides sp. YIM B13467. Classification (NCBI taxonomy): domain Bacteria; kingdom Bacillati; phylum Actinomycetota; class Actinomycetes; order Propionibacteriales; family Nocardioidaceae; genus Nocardioides; species Nocardioides sp. YIM B13467. Next base: position 1,092,032 of record NZ_JBHZPJ010000046.1, on the reverse strand, counting down.
GCCGCCAGACGGCGTCCGCGATCTCGTCGGGGTCGAGGGTGGCGAACGGGGCGGGCGCCCCGGGCTCGGTGAGCATCTGGTGGATGTCGCCGCGCTCGATCAGGCCGCCGACGACGAGGGAGCCGACGTGGACTCCGTCCTCGGCTGCTGCGGCGGCCAGGGTACGGGCGTACGTCCGCAGCGCGCCGGAGGCCGGGGCGAAGGGGCCGAGGAAGGGCAGTGGGACGAGCGCGCTGAGTCCTGAGACGTACACCAGCGCGCCGCTGCCGCGTGAGCGCATCGTGGGGAGGGCCAGGTTGGCCACCTCGACTGCCGGCTCGAGGGTCTCGGCCATGGCGCGACGGATGTCGCCGGGCTCGGTCTCGAGGATCCCGACCATCGGCGCGCTCAGGTTCTGGGCGCCGGGGCCGTGGTAGACGACGTCGATCGGTCCGAGAGCCGCCGTGATCTCGGCGAGGGCATTGGCGGCGGCACCTGGCGCCCGCAGGTCAGCGGCGACCGCGAGAGCGGGTACGCCGCTCGCCGACAGCTCCTCCAGGTAGCCCGGGTGCCGGTCCGTGCTGCGTGAGACCAGCCCGACGGCGTACCCCTCCTTGGCGAACCTCCTCGCCACCGACATTCCGAGGCCGGGGCCGGCGCCGAGGACCGCGATCGTGCTCATCTTCTTCTCCCTCATGGATAGGTTGCTGATGTCAGCAACCCTCGCCGCCCGGCGGCGTTCGCGGAAGAAGGCACTTCAATGTCAGATGGGAACACCGATGTGCCCCGGCACATCGTGAGCGCGGCGCTCGGGCCCGGACTGCCGCAGAAGGTCCCGGCGGGGGAGTACGAGGCCTGCCCGGTGACTCAGGCCGTGCAGATGCTCGGTGACAAGTGGACGCTGCTGATCGTGATGATGCTGGCCGAGCGCCCGCATCGCTACAACGAGCTGCGCCGCCGGGTCGAGGGGATCAGCCAGCGCATGCTCACCCGGACGCTGCGCGTCCTGGAGGAGGAGGGGATCGTGACGCGTACGGTCTTCCCGACGGTGCCGCCGGGTGTGGAGTACGGACTCAGCGACCGCGGCCGGGAGCTGCTGGTGCCGCTCGCCGGACTCGCGGACTGGGTGATCCGAGGCCGCGCGGCCTGAGACTCAGAAGCCGCGGGTCCAGAAGACCTCCTCGTGGAGGTGGCGCGAGCGCCAACCTTCCGGCGTGCGCACGAAGGAGTGGCGGTAGCGGCCGCCCACCTCGACGACGCGCTCGCCGCCGGACCCGTCGGAGATGACCATCGGGTTGTCGAAGTACGCCACCACCTCTGCCGAAGCGAAGCCCGAGGCATCCGCGCCCTCGTCGGCGAACGTGATGCCGACCTGGCCGATGGTGTGCAGACGCTTCTGGGAGAACGCGGGCAGCATCTCGGCGAGCCACTTCTTGACCTCGGCGAGCTCGCCGACCGTACCGCCGGACTCGGAGTAGTCGATCGTCGCGTCGGCGGCGAAGACCGTGTCGAGCGCGTCCCAGTCGCCGTCGTCGACAGCCAGGGTGTAGCGAGTCAGTGCGTCGGTGATCTCGGCACGGTCGATCAGCTCTTGAACGTCCATGAAAACGTCTCCTTCAGCGGGGCGAGAGGACGATGACCGGGATCTCCCGGTCGGTCCAGGTCTGGTAGGTCTCGAAGTCGGCGTACGTCTCCAGCAGCCGCGGCCACAGCGCAGCTCGCTCTTCCGAGTCGGCGATGCGTGCCCGGACGAGCCGGCGCCCCTGGCGGGGGACGCGGACCGCCACGTCAGGCTGGGCGCGCAGGTTGGCGACCCACTGCGGATCCTTCGGAAGCCCGCCCTGGGAGCCGACGACCACGAGATCCGCACCCGAGCGCATGAACAGCAGGGGAGTGGTGAAGGTGCGGCCCGACTTGCGGCCGATGTGCTCGAGCAGCAGGACCGGAGCGGGCTTGCGCCAGCCGGCCATCACCCGCCAGGTGCCGCCGATCCGGCCGTTGGTCAGCTTGAACAGCGCGGTGTTGGCTCGGGCGCCGTACTTGATGAATCTCGCCGTCAGCGGCGAGTCGAGGCCTGCGGGACGTTCGAGAGATGGCGACATGACGAACACTCTGGCAGAAACTTAGAACACGTTCTAGTGTTGGCACATGCGCTTCACCTATGCCGAGGCAATGACGCAGGCCGACTACTACGCACCGCTGGCTCGAGCGGCGGAGGCCGCCGGCTACACCAGCATGACGGTGGCCGACAGCCTGATCTATCCCGAGGAGTCCGACTCCACCTATCCCTACACCGATACCGGCGACCGGGAGTTCCTGCAGGGCAAGGAGTTCATCGAGGCGTTCATCCTGTGTGCCCATCTCTTCGCGGTGACCACGACGCTGCGCCTGACACCGTTCGTGGTGAAGCTGCCCGTACGCCCGCCGGTGCTGGCCGCCAAGCAGGCCTCGAGCCTCGCCTTCCTCTCCGGCAACCGGCTCGGGCTCGGCGTCGGACTGTCCCCGTGGCCGGAGGACTTCGCCGCTCTCGGCGTCGACTGGAAGCGCCGCGGCAAGCGGATGGACGAGTGCATGGACATCCTGCGCGGCCTGACCGACCCCTCGGGCGACTTCTTCGGCTACGAGGGCGAGTTCTACGAGTTCGCTCCGCTCCAGCAGCGCCCCGCGCCGACCGAGAAGATCCCGCTCCTCGTCGGCGGTCACGCCGACGCCGCCCTGCGCCGCGCCGTCCTCAAGGGCGACGGCTGGATGCACGCCGGTGGCGACGGTGAGGAGCTCGACCGCCTCCTAGTCCGCCTCGCCGAGATCCGGCGCGAGGAGGGCGACACCCGGGACGACTTCGAGGTCCACGTGATCAGCTACGACGCGTACGACCTCGACGGGATCAAGCGGCTCGAGGACAAGGGCGTCACCGACTGCATCGTCGGCTTCCGCGACCCCTATGTGAAGGGTGCCGACCCCGAGCCGCTGGAGAAGAAGATCAAGCACCTGGAGTGGTACGGGGAGAACATCATCGCGAAGGCTGCGCGGTGACCGAGCAGAGCGCGGCGTACGGCCTGACCGAGCCGCTGCAGCGGGCGATCGCCGAGGCGGAGGAGCTGATCGCGAACGCGCCGTTCATCCGAACCGAGGCCGACCGGCTCGAGGGCTATGAGTATCTCTCCGGCCGGATCCGGATGGCGATGCAGACGGCGTTCGACTACGACCTCGAGCAGCCGCTCTTCGTGAACCCGACCCATCAGTTCTCCAAGCAGGGCCTGGACAACCCCGACGCGATCTACTTCAACGCCTACCTGCGAGAAGGCGTCGAGTACGTCGTCCGCGGCCGTCGCGGGACCAGTGCCGACCTCTCGTTCCAGGTGATGGGGGGTGCCTACACCGCAGACTCCGCCGCGACCAGCCTGATGGCCTTCGACGACCGCAAGCTCCAGCTCGATGACGACGGTTCCTTCGAGTTCACCTATACGGCCGAGCCCGGCGCGAAGACCCTGATCGTGCGCGAGGTGTTCAACGACTGGGACACCGAGACCCGCGGCACGATCACGATCGAGCGCCCCGACACCCTCGGCCGCCCGCGCCGCCCGCTCACCCAGGAGCTGCTCCGGAAGAAGTACGAGGTCGCCGCCCGGTCGCTGACCGGCTCGATCCAGACCTGGTTCGCCTTCCCCCAGTTCTTCCAGTACAAGGAGCCGGTGAACACGCTCACCGTCCCGGCTCGGACCCCGGGCGGGCTGGAGTCGCAGTTCTCCTCGATCGGTCACTACGAGCTGGCCGAGGACGAGGCGCTCGTGGTGGAGGTGCCGCGCTGTGACGACTGCAGCTACCAGGGCATCCAGGTCGGCTCCGACTGGTACGCCTCGACCGACTACGAGACCCACCAGACCAGCCTCACCAAGGCCCAGGCCGTCACCGACCCCGACGGCGTGATCCGCTTCGTGATCTCCGAGCACCCACCCCTGGACGGCAGCCCGATCGCGAACTGGCTCGAGACCACTGGGCATCGCACCGGCTCGCTGATGCTGCGCTGGCAGCGGCTCGAACGCGACCTCACTGTCGCCGACGGGCCCGTGGTGCACAAGGTGGGCATGGATGACGTACGCGACCTGCTTCCGCACGCCGACACGTTGAGCCCCGGGGGGTATGCGGAGCGGATCGCCGCACGTCAGCGCTCGGTTGCGCGCCGGATGCTCAGCTGAAGCGGGGCGCGACGCGAAGGCGTAGGACGCCTATGCTTGCCGCCCATGGCCAGTCCCCACCACGAGCCACCGACGATCCCGGGCTTCCGTCATCGTCGGCTGATCGGCGCCGGCGGCTCCTCCGAGGTCTTCCTCTACGAGTGGCCGCAGGAGAAGGTCGACGTCGCCGTCAAGGTCTGGAACGACCGGATCAGCGGCGAGACCCAGGACGCGCTCGCCAAGGAGACCAAGGAGGTCGCCGAGCTCGCCGCCCATCCCCATGTGCTGCCGCTGCACGCCGTCGGCGTCAGTGACGACGACCGGTGCTTCGTGGTGATGGACCATCGCGCCGGGGGCGACCTGCAGGCCCGCTGGCAGCGCGAGCGGCTCTCGGTTGCGGAGGCGCTGAGCATCACGATCAAGGTCGCGGGCGCGCTCGACGTCGCCGCCCGGCACGGGATCCTGCACGGCGACGTCAAGCCGGCCAACATCCTGCTGACCAGTGGTGGTGAGCCGCAGCTGGTCGGCTTCGGAGGCCTCTCCTCGGCCGGGCGCCCCGGCGGCGCCGATTCGACCTCGCTGCCGTGGATGGCTCCGGAGATGCTCTCCGATCCGCCCGAGCCGAGCGGCTGGGCGGACATCTGGAGCCTGGCCGCGACCTGCTACACGCTGCTGGCGGGACGTACGCCGTTCGAGGGGCCGGGCGGTGGCAACGCCCCCGCGGCGCTGTCGGAGCGGATCCGGGAGTACGGCCCGCTGCCCATCGAGCGCGACGACGTCCCGGCGTCGTTCGACGAGGCGCTGCGCAAGGCGATGTTCAAGCGCCGGGCCGGACGGCACTGGAGCGCCGCCGACTTCGCCAAGGCTCTCCAGGCGGTCGAGGAGGAGCTCGGGCTGCCGGTCACGCCTCTCGCGGACATGTCCGAGCCTCGGGGCGATGTCATCGAGGTCGCCCCGGACCCGGTCACGTCGCAGGCCGAGTCGCCGGGGGCGGGGGACACGGCCGAGGTGCCGATCATCACCGGCCCCGTGATCGAGCCGGTGGCGGAACCCGTGATCGCCCCTGCACCGGTGCTCGACCAGGCCGACGACGACGTCCTCGGACACCGGGTCGACGTCGACCGGCTGGCCCGCCTGCTCGCCTCCGAGCGCACCCAGCTCCCGATCTCGGTCGCCGTCCATGGACTGCCCGGCAGCGGCCGGTCGACCTTCCTGCGGAAGGTCCAGGAGCGCATCGAGTGGCTCACCGAGAACGACGAGACCTACCCCGCCCGCACGACCCACGTACGTATCGACGCCCGCCAGTACGCCGAGGGAGACGTCGCGGGCGCGGTGCTCGACAGCGTGCGGAGCGCGGGAAGGAGCGAGCCGCCGCCGCTGGTGGCGAAGCATCAGGCCGCACAGCGGCGGACCGCCGAGCTGCGGGCCGCGCTCGCGGGCGTGCCGGAGGACGACGGGCACCGCGGGAAGCGCCGCGCGCAGCCGATGAGCACCACGATGGCGCTCGCGGCCATGGACCGCGAGGTCGCGGCCTACGAGGCGGCGCTGCGGGCGGCGCCGCCCGGACCTCCGCCGCGCCCGCCGGCCGGCTCGCTGAGAGGGCCGCAGGCGAGCCGCACCATCGTCTACGTCGACGACCTGGACAGGTGCGACCCGGCGACCGCGGCCGGAGTGCTGCAGGCGATCGACGAGCTGGGCAGCCAGGAGGGTGTCGCGGTCGTGGCGGCCGTGGACGCCCAGACGCTGCGGCGGGCGATCGGGGGGCGAGTGGCGGAGCCCGCGGCGTACCTCTCCCGGGTCTTCGATGTGCCGTTCGGGCTGCGGGCGTTCGCGGGTGACCCGGCGGTGCGGTTCATGCGGTCGCTGATGCGTCAGGCGGTGCCGTCGTGGCCTGCTGCGCTGGCTACGGGCAGTGGCGACCGGACGGGGCGTACGAGCCCGGTCGAGAGCTTCGAGATGACCCCCGGCGAGGCGCTGTTCGCGAGCGAGCTGGCCAGGTTCTGCCCGACGCCCGGAGCGGCCCGGAAGCTGCTCGCGGTCTATCGGCTGGCGCGCACGGCCCCGGTGGCGAGCGAGAGCACCGAGTCGGCCGGCCACCAAGCCCTCGGCATCCTGATGGCGATCCTGGTCGGAGCGCCGGCGCAGGCCGTCCAGGTGCTCGGGGCCGTGGTCGAGTCGCTGGCGGCGGGCGAGGACGGGACGACGTTCCGGAAGCTGCTCGAGAAGGTCGCGCGCGAGCACACCGCGGGCTGCGGGCGGGCCACCTGTGGCTCGTGCGCCGACTGGTCTCGGGTGCTCCGCGCTCACGCCGACCTCGTCCGGACTCAGCAGGTGCCGCAGGAGGTCGGGGCGTACGCCGCCTGGGTCGACGAGGTCGCCAGGTTCAGCTTCCCGACCTGACCCGGCACACCCCTTCCGCAAAAGTGAAACACGTTCTAGTCTAGGCGCCATGACTGGACTCCTGGATGGCAAGGTCGTCGTGCTCTCGGGGGTCGGCCCCGGCCTCGGCCGCTCGCTGGGCGAGCAGGCTGCGCTGATGGGCGCCGACCTGGTGCTCGCCAGCCGCACCGAGAAGCGGCTGCAGAAGATGGCCGGCGTCATCGAGGAGCACGGGCGACGTGCGCTGGTGGTGCCGACCGACATCACCGACGAGGACGCGCGCCGGCATCTGGTCGACGCCGCGCTCGAGGAGTTCGGGCACGTCGACGTGCTCCTCAACAACGCCTTCGGGATCCCGCCGATGGACCCGCTCACCCAGATCCCGCTCGACGCGCTCCGGCTGGCCCAGGAGTCCAACGTGTACGCGCCGCTGCGGCTCTCGGCGCTCTTCGCCGACGCGCTCGCGGCCACCCCTGACAAGGCCGGTGGCGCGATCGTGATGATCAACTCCGCGGTGCTCTACCAGAGCCAGCCCGAGTTCGCGGGCTACAAGCTCTCCAAGGGCGCGCTCGCCCATCTGGCCTCTTCGCTGGCCACCGAGCTCGGCCCGCGCGGCATCCGGGTTAACTCCGTCGCGCCGTCCTACATCTACGAGGACGTCAACAAGGCCTACTTCGACTGGATGGCCTCGGAGTCGGGGCGCACCCACGAGGAGGTGTACGCCGAGAAGGCCGCCCCCACCGACCTGAAGCGTCTCGCGACCCCTGAGGAGGTCGCCCGGGCGGCGCTGTTCCTGGGCAGCGACCTGGCCTCCGCGGTCACCGGGACCGTGCTCAACGTGGACTGTGGGGAGTTCCATGACTGAGACGGCGCCCCGTGAGCGGGCGGATGTGGGGACGTACGAGGACATCTGCGCCGCCGCCACTCGCACCACGGGGCTGAGCGCCAAGTACTTTGAACACAACGGCGGGACCGACCACGAGGAGGGGCTGCGGCTCCTCGTCGAGGATCTGGCCTCGCCCGAGGCCGGGCTGACCCCGGTCGGCAACTACTTCCACCGCGCCCAGGTGAAGTCCGCGCTCGTGGGCCGGCTGATGACGCAGGCCCGGCTCGAGGAGTTCCCCCAGCACCAGGACGTACGCATCGAGCGCCCGATCTTCGTCACCGGGCTCGTCCGCACCGGGACCACCGCCCTGCACCGGCTCCTGGCCGCCGACCCGGCGCACCAGGGTCTCGAGACCTGGCTGACCGAGTTCCCCCAGCCGCGGCCTCCGCGCGGCACCTGGGAGCAGGACCCGGTCTTCAACGCCCTGCAGGGCGCCTACCGGCAGCACCATGTCTCCAACCCCGAGTTCATGGGGATCCACTACATGGACGCCACCAGCGTCGAGGAGTGCTGGCGGGTGCTGCGCCAGAGCGGCAAGTCGATCTCGTTCGAGTCGCTGGCCCACGTCCCGCGCTACTCGGCCTGGCTGGCGAAGCAGGACTGGCGCGATGCGTACGAGCTGCACCGCCGCACCCTGCAGCTCATCGGGCTCAACGACACCGACAAGCGCTGGGTGCTCAAGAACCCCTCGCACCTGGTCGCGCTCGAGGCGCTGATGGAGGTCTACCCGGACGCGCTAGTGGTGGTCACCCATCGCGACCCGGTCGTCTCGGTCGCCTCCGGCTGCTCGCTCTCCGCCGAGGCGACCGCGGGCATGTCGACCACCTTCGTCGGCGAGACCATCGGGGCGACCCAGCTGGAGATGCTGTCCCGCTCGTGGCGTTCCTTCGGCGAGGCTCGCGGACGATATGACCCGGCGCAGTTCCTCGACGTCGACTACCGCGCGTTCGTCAATGACCCGGTCGGCACCGTCGAGAACATCTACGCCCACTTCGACATCCCCTGGAGCGACGCCGCCCGCGCCGAGGTCTCCCGCATCGACGCCGAGTCCCGTTCCGGGAGCGCCCGGCCCAAGCACGACTACAGCCTGGCCGACTACGGGCTGACGGAGGACGAGGTTCGCCAGGCGTTCACCCTCTGATTCCGCGCGGCATCCACCCCCGCTCCATCGAGGTGTCCTACGGTTCGACGCGAGCTCACGGGGGTGCGGCTCATGACGCCGTCCAACCACGGGAGCCATGTGATGAGCCATGCCGCTGCGGTCCTGAGCGCCGAGCCGACGGACGCGCCCGCCAGGCCGTCGGTCAGGCTGGTCACGGTGCTCGCTCTGCTGGCCGCCTTCGCGGCCTCGATGAGCCTCTACGTCGCCACCACCCAGGCGCTGTCGTACCACGCGCGTGACGAGGGCCCGAACGCCTCGTACGCCATCTCGCTCCACGGCGGTGACCTGCCGACGATCGACACGCCGGTGGCGCAGGACCGGGAGCGCTTCCCGCAGATCAGCCGGGGCGCGAACCGGGAGGAGTTCGATCGCCACCGGATGATCTGGACCGCCAACCATCCGCCGCTCTACTACCTCCTCGGCGTGCCCTGGGTCGCCCTCGCCGACGCGCTCGACAGCCCGCAGGTGTTGATCGCCGGAATGCGGACGATGAGCGCTCTGGCGTACGGGGCGCTGGTGTTCCTGGTCGGTCTGATCGCCTTCGAGGTCACTCCACGGCGCCCGGCCGCCGCGATGCTCGCCACCGCGATCACGGCCTCGCCGGCGGTGCTGGCGATCGCGGCGGGGTTCATCATGAACGACAGCGTGGCGGTGGCGGCCTCGTCACTGACCGTGCTCGCGACGCTACGCATCCTCCGCCTCGGGGTGACCCGGAACCGGATGGTCGTGATGGCTGTCGCCGGCACCCTGGCCGCCGCGACGAAGGCGCCCGGCGTGATCACGGTGATCATGTGCGGTGCCGCGCTCGGGGTGACGCTGCTGCTTCGCGACCGCACCTGGAAGGGCGTCGTCCGGGCGACCTGGCTGACCGCGATCGCCACCGGGGTGCCCGGCCTGGCGATCGGCTGGTTCTACGTACGCAACATCGTGCTCTACGGCGACGCGACCGCGAGCTCGGCGCTCCTGTCGCGCTACCAGCGGGTGCAGGTCGACACCTGGTTCGAGGTGATGACCGCGCCGCGCTTCTGGCACGGCTGGTACGACCATCTGTGGGTGCCGCTCCAGCTGCGCGGCACGGCGCTGCACTGGGTGATCGACGCCATCACCTTCGTCGCTCTGCTCGGACTGGCCCTGGGGGTCGTCGCGCGTCTGCGGGACCACGGTCGCGAGCGGGGTCTCGTCGTCAGCGCTCCCCGGACCCCCTCGGTGGCGACCGTCGGTCTGCTCGTGCTGATCGCGCACGCCTTCGTGATCATCGTCAACCTCGCCCAGTTCCGCTCCGGCGGCGGCAACCCGCACGAGCGCTACCTGATGACGATCATGCCGCTGGTCGCGATCGTGCTCTCCGTCGGTCTCCTGGCGATCGTCGACGCGCTGCCGTGGGGCGAGATCCGCCGGCGCGAGGAGATCGCGGCAGTGCTGGTCTCGGCGTTCCTGGTGGGGATGGCGACCGCCACCTTCTCCGTCTGGGTGCGTACCCAGATCCGTCTCGGCGTCGATCTCATGCTTCCCGAGATGCGGCCGGTGCCGTACGTGCTTCTGGGTGTCGGGGCGATCTGTGCGGGCGCCGCGGTGGTGCTGCCGTTGCTCTGGCGGCCACGTGCCGAGCTGGCGGCACCTGTGGACGTACGCATCGTGGAGCCGCGGCGAAGCGGAAGCACACGCGAAACTGTCGGTGGTCCCGCGTAGCCTTGGTGTCATGCGTCCAGTCACCGATCTCGAGCGTCGTGTCGCCCCGTTCAAGGTGGTCTCCGACTACCAGCCCTCGGGTGACCAACCGGCCGCGATCGCGGAGATCACCAAGCGGATCCAGGGCGGCGTCAAGGACGTCGTCCTGCTCGGCGCGACCGGCACCGGAAAGACGGCGACGGTCGCCTGGACCGCCGAGCAGCTGCAGCGCCCGCTGCTGGTGCTGCAGCCCAACAAGACTCTCGCCGCCCAGTTCGCCAACGAGCTGCGCCAGCTCTTCCCGGAGAACGCGGTCGAATACTTCGTCTCCTACTACGACTACTACCAGCCTGAGGCGTACGTCCCCCAGACCGACACCTACATCGAGAAGGACTCCTCGATCAACGAGGAGGTCGAGCGGCTGCGCCACTCGGCCACCAACTCGCTGCTGACCAGGCGCGACGTCATCGTGGTCTCGACCGTCTCCTGCATCTACGGTCTCGGCACCCCGCAGGAGTACGTCGACCGGATGATCCGGCTCCGGGTGGGGGAGGAGCACGACCGCGACTCGATCCTGCGGCGACTCGTGGAGATCCAATACACCCGCAACGACCTCTCCTTCACCCGAGGCACGTTCCGGGTGCGCGGCGACACCCTGGAGATCTTCCCGGTCTACGAGGAGCACGCGGTCCGGATCGAGTTCTTCGGCGACGAGATCGAGCGGCTGATGACGCTGCACGCCGTCACCGGCGAGGTCCTCACCGAGGACCAGGAGCTCTACGTCTTCCCCGCGACCCACTACGTCGCCGGCCCGGAGCGCATGGAGCGCGCGATCAACGGCATCGAGGCCGAGCTCGACCAGCAGCTGAGCACCTTCGAGAAGCAGGGCAAGATGCTCGAGGCGCAGCGGCTGCGGATGCGTACGACCTACGACATCGAGATGATGCGCCAGGTCGGATCGTGCTCCGGGATCGAGAACTACTCGATGCACATCGACGGCCGCGAGCGCGGCTCGGCGCCCAACTGTCTGCTCGACTACTTCCCGGAGGACTTCGTCCTCGTCGTCGATGAGTCCCACGTCGCGGTCCCGCAGGTCGGCGGGATGTACGAGGGCGACATGTCCCGCAAGCGCAACCTGGTCGAGCACGGCTTCCGGCTGCCCAGCGCCCAGGACAACCGGCCGCTGAAGTGGGAGGAGTTCCTGGAGCGGATCGGCCAGACGATCTACCTCTCCGCGACACCGGGCAACTACGAGCTGGACCTGGTCAGCCGGGACGGCGGCGAACCCGATGTCGTCGAGCAGATCATCCGCCCGACCGGCCTGATCGACCCCGAGGTGATCATCAAGCAGACCAAGGGCCAGATCGACGACCTGATCGGCGAGATCAACGACCGGGTCGCGAAGAACGAGCGCGTCCTGGTCACCACGCTCACCAAGAAGATGTCCGAGGACCTCACCGACTATCTCCTCGATGCCGGGATCCGCACGCGATACCTCCACTCCGAGGTCGACACGCTCAAGCGGATCGAGCTGCTCCGCGACCTGCGGCTGGGGGAGTACGACGTCCTGGTCGGCATCAACCTGCTCCGTGAGGGTCTCGACCTCCCCGAGGTGTCGCTGGTCTCGATCCTCGACGCCGACAAGGAAGGCTTCCTGCGCTCGGACAAGTCGCTGATCCAGACCATCGGCCGTGCGGCCCGAAACGTCTCCGGTCAGGTGCACATGTACGCCGACAAGATCACCCCCTCCATGGAGTCGGCGATCGAGGAGACCAACCGCCGTCGCGCGATCCAGATGGCCTACAACGAGGCCAACGGCATCGACCCGCAGCCGCTGCGCAAGAAGATCGCCGACATCACCGACATGCTCGCCCGCGAGGAGGAGAGCACCCAGGAGCTGCTCAACACCTGGGCCGGCACCGAGGCCAAGGGCCGCGCGGGCAAGACCGCGGCCAAGTCGCCGACCCCGATGCTCGGCGAGGCCGCCCGCGAGGCCCGCGAGCGCGGCCTCGTCGGCCTCCCCTCCTCCGACCTGGCTCAGCTCATCGGCGACCTCACCGAGCAGATGAAGGGCGCCGCCGCCGAGCTCCAGTTCGAGGTCGCCGCCCGTCTGCGCGACGAGATCTCCGACCTCAAGAAGGAGCTTCGCCAGATGATGGAAGCTACGAAGTGAGGAGGGAGCCGGCGTAAAGCCCCCTTCGCGCCGAAGGCGCCTCCTAGGGTTTACGCCGGCTCCCGACGAACGAGGAGCTGCGCGCGAGCGAAGCGAGCGCGCTGGCGACGAAGTAGTCGTCAAGCGACACGTCACGCCGAATCCACCTACACGAGCATCCCCTCGATCAGATCGGCAGCGCGGCGAGTGCCTCCCTCAGCGAGCGCGTCGGCGCGCAGCTGAGCCGAGCGAGCGACCCGGTCCGGATCGTCGAGCAGCTCGAGCAGTGCCGTACGCAGAGCCGCGGCGGTGACGTCCTCGGCGTCGATCCGCCGGGCGACGCCGAGCTCGACCAGACGGTCGGCGTTCATGAACTGGTCGACCGCCTGCGGGACGGCGACCATGGGGACGCCTGCCATCAGACCCTCGCTGCTTCCGCCCATCCCGGCATGGGTGACGAACGCGTCGGCCCGGGCGAGGACGGCGCGCTGCGGCAGCCAGGAGTGGACCTCGACGTTGCCGGGGAGGTCGCCGAGGTCGCCCGGGTCGAGCTGGGTGCCGATCGACATCACGACGTGCCAGCCGGGGAGGGCTGCGTACGCCTCGATGCAGGCGCGGAAGAAGTCCGCGTCGGCGGTGTAGGCCGAGCCGAGGGAGACCAGCAGGACGTGATCGGCGTCGGCGGGGCGGGTCCAGGTCTCGCCGGAGTCGAGCGCGAAGCACGGTCCGACGAAGGTGACGACCTCCTCGTCGACCTTGTCGGCGTCGGGCTGCATCGCCCGCGGAATGAGGGCGAGGGCCCGCTTCGGCGCCCCGGCGAACTTCTCCGGGTCACGAGTGCTTCCCCCGGCGTCCGCGAGCCAGGCCCCGAACCGGTCCAGGTAGCCGTCGTAGCCCGGCAGCTGCCGCACCTGGGCGCCGACCTCCTCGGCGTACCCGTCCCAGGCGACGAACGTCGGCGAGAGCTGCACGAACGGACGCTGCTGCTTCTCCGCGAGAGCCCGGGCGGCATAGCCGCCGATGTCGTAGAGGTAGAGATCGGCCGGCTCGGCGCCGTAGAACGCCTCCAGATGGGGGAGCGCCTGGATGGCGTCGTCGAGGAAGACTCCCATCCCCGCGACCGGGTCCTCGGGCCAGAGCCGGTCCTCGACGGGCAGCACCGTCGGCACCGGAACAAGCTCGGCCCCGGTCGGCTTGATCGCGTCGGACATCGACTCGTGGGTGGCGTAGGTGACCCGGTGGCCGCGCGCGACCAGCTCCTTGATCAGCTCGAGACTCGGCAGGAGATGGCTGATCGCGGGGGAGGCGACCATGGCGATGTGGCGCGGCTGCGACCGCGGTGAAGTAGTCATGACACCTCAGGACGCTATCGGCCCGCCAGCGGCCGATGCGACCGAGTTTTGCGTCAACCTTCGCTCACCCGCCCGTCGCGCGCTGTTCACCGCCCGTGAGCCGTGGCTCGCGTGTCTCGTCAGTTTCGACGATTACGGTCGTCGATGTGACTGTTCCACGGGTCTCGATGTCCCAATCCACGATCTGCGTCCTGCTGCTGGGCGTGCTCGGCTTCGCGATGAGCGCCCAGGTGGCGATCGCGATGCCGGCCCTGTTCAAGGCCGACGAGCGGGCCCACGCGGCGTACGCGGTGGCGCTGTCCCAGGGGACGCTGCCGACGATCGACACCGACATCCCCGACGACCCGGCACGCTACCCGCAGCTGGCCGAGAGCCTCTTCGGGGCCGATGAGGCCCACCGCGACATCTGGGTCGCCAACCACCCACCGCTCTTCTACGCGATGAGCCTGCCGCTGGTCTGGCTCGGCGACGCGGTCGGCTCGCCAGGCCTGACGCTGCTCGGGATGCGCCTGCTCAATGCGCTCGGCTTCGCCCTGACCACGATCTTGGTCGGCCTGCTGACGCGGGAGCTGGTGCCACGACGGCCGGCGGTGCCGGTGATCGCCTCGGCGATGTGCCTCGGCTGCGGCGCGATGACCTTCGTGGGCGGCGGCATCTACAACGACGGCTGGGGGTCGGCGGCGGCGTTCATGACCCTCTACCTCGGATTCCGGATGATCCGCCAGGGCGTGACTCGCGAGCGCCTGATCGCCGCGGCCGTGGTCGGCGTCGCGGCCGCCGGGTTCCGCTCGACGGGCCTGGTCGCGGTCCTCTTCCTCGGCGCCTGCGTGCTCGTGGCGATGTGGCTGCGGGAGCCGTCGCTGCGTACGTTCCTGCGCGGGACGTTCTGGCGTGCTGTAGGGATCGCGGCGTGCATCGGCATGGCGCCGGTGGTCGTGTTCGGCTGGTTCTACGTGCGCAACATCCAGCTCTACGGTGACCCGACCGCGTCGGGCTCGCTCTTCGAGAAGTTCGGCCGCGAACCCAACGGCACCACCCTGTTCCAGCTGGTCAACCCCGAGTTCTACGGCCACCTGCTCGGCAGCCTGTGGACCGACGGCAACATCGCCAACACCTGGAGCCAGGCGGCCGTCGTCGTGCTGACGCTGACCCTGGTCGGCCTGGTGCTCGATGCCGCCGCGAAGGCCAACCCACGTCGTACGGGAGTCCTGCGGCGCATCGAGCTCGCCCCGCAGAGCGCGATGCAGCACCGCCAGGACCTGGCCATCTGGGCGCTCCTGGGGGGCTACTGCCTG
This sequence comes from Nocardioides sp. YIM B13467, assembly GCF_042788075.1. Classification (NCBI taxonomy): domain Bacteria; kingdom Bacillati; phylum Actinomycetota; class Actinomycetes; order Propionibacteriales; family Nocardioidaceae; genus Nocardioides; species Nocardioides sp. YIM B13467. The sequence goes on along the minus strand of NZ_JBHZPJ010000046.1, from coordinate 1,076,984 downwards.
CTGATCCTGGTCAACGTCGCCGGGTTCATCGCCGGCGGCGGCTGGATCCACGCACGCTACGCGGTGCCGTTCCTGCCGTTCCTCGCCGCCGGTGCCGGGATCGCCGCGCTGCGCCTGGGGCGGCTCCTGCCGCTGCGGGTGCCGACCGGCTCGCGCACCGGCGTCACCGCGATCGACGAGGCGCGCGACCTGCGTATCGGCCTGGGTGTCTCGCTGGCCTTCATGGTCGTCGGCCTGGTCTGCCACCTCGACACCGAGCAGTACGTCGACGGGCCGGTCAGCAGCACCTTCGCGCTCGTCGCCCTGGTGGCCGCCGACCTGGTGATGTTCGCGGTCGCCGCGTACGTCGCCACCGAGCTGCGCCGGCGGATGCGGCCGAGCACCTTCGACACTCCCCGCACTCTCGCCGCTCCTGTGACCGAGATCGCGCGTCCACGACAGGACGCTCGTACCTCGACGGGCCTGCAGGCAAAGTAGCCTCTCTATGTGAATGAGCACGATCCCCAGCAGACAACCCGAGCATGGGTCGTGTGGGGTATCGCCCTCGCGGTCTACGGCTTGGCCGTCTTCCACCGCAGCAGCCTCGCGGTGGCCGGTCTGGTGGCGACGGAGCGCTTCGGGATCGGCGCCGGGCAGCTGGCGACCTTCGTCATGCTGCAGCTGCTCGTCTATGCCCTCATGCAGGTGCCGGTCGGGCTGCTGGTCGACCGGTTCGGCTCGCGTACGGTCCTCTCCGCGGGCGCTCTGATCCTGGCGGTCGCTCAGGCGGGGTTCGCGTTCGCGGACTCCTACGCGCTGGCCCTGCTCGCGCGTACGTTCGTGGGGATGGGCGACGCGATGACGTTCATCTGCGTGCTGCGCCTGGTCCCGTCGTGGTTCCCGCGTCGACGGGTGCCGCTGATCAGCCAGCTGACCGGCACCGTCGGACAGCTGGGCGCGATCGCGGCAGCGGTCCCGATGACGTGGGCGCTCGGCCATCTCGGCTGGACCCGGGCCTACCTCACGGCCGCGTTGCTCGGCCCGGTGCTTCTCGTGCTGCTGCGCCTCTTCGTCCACGACGGACCCGGTGACCGACACCGCCGGGGCACCACCCTCAAGCCGCGCGAGCTCGGCCGGAGCCTGATGGCGTCCTGGTACCAGCCGGGCACCCGCCTCGGCTTCTGGATCCACTTCTCCACTCCGTTCAGCTCCCACCTGATGGGGCTGCTGTGGGGCTTCCCGTTCCTGGTGACCTCCGAAGGGCTCTCCGACACCCTCGCCGGCACCCTGCTCTCGGTCACCGTCGTCGCCGCCCTGGCCGCTGGTCCGGTGATGGGCATCCTCGCCGGACGCCACCCGTGGCACCGCTCGACGGTGGCGCTGACGATGATCGCCGCCCTGGTGTCGGTGTGGACGCTCGTGCTCGCCTGGCCGGGCGAGGCGCCGCTGCCGGTGCTGCTGCTCCTGATGGCCGTGGTCGGCTTCGGCGGACCGGCCTCGATGATCGGCTTCGACGTCGGCCGCACCAGCAACCCGCCCGCGCGGATGGCGAGCGCCAGCGGGATCATCAACCAGGGCGGCTTCGTCGCCGCGCTGCTGGTGATCGTCCTGGTCGGCTGGATCCTCGACTGGCGGACGCCGGGGGCCTCGACCTCCTACACGCCGGAGGCGTTCCGCTGGGCGATGTCGGTGCAGTACCTGTTCTGGGGCGTCGGGGTGGTGCAGATCTGGCGTCACCGGCGCGACGTGCGGCGGCGCACGACCCGAGAGCAGGTCGCGGCCGGATCCTCGATGGTCACCGACTGATCGCCCACTCGTCACCTGAACGGCATCCCGGCGCACTAGCTTGTCGAGGTGCTCAAGCCCTCGCGCTCGCTCTCCCAGGTGACCGTATGCCTGCTCCTGCTCGGGGTGCTCGGCTTCGCGATGAGTGCGCAGTACGCGATCGGGATGCCGCCGCTGCTGAAGGCCGACGAGAAGCAGCACGCTGCGTACGCCATCGTGCTGTCCCAGGGCGTCCTGCCCACGATCGACACGAACACACCGGCCGACCCGGTGCGCTACCCGCAGTTCGCCGAGGCGCTCTTCGGGCTGGACGAGCCGCGCCGCGACATCTGGGTCGCCAACCACCCGCCGCTCTTCTATGTGATGAGCCTGCCGCTGGTCTGGCTCGGCGACGCCGTCGGCGGTGCGGCAGGGGTCGGGGTGACCCTGCTCGGGATGCGGCTGCTCAACGCGCTCGGCTACGCGCTGAGCATCATCCTGGTCGGGCTGCTGGCGCGCGAGCTGGTGCCCAGACGCCGGGTGGTCCCGGTGCTCTCCGCGGCGATGGTGCTCGGCTGCGGTGCGGTGACCTACGACGGCGGCGCGATCTACAACGACGGCTGGGGCACGGTCGCGGCGTCGCTGACCCTGCTGCTCGGCTTCCGGATGGTCCGCGAGGGCGTCACCCGGGAACGGCTGATCTGGGCGACCGTCGCCGGAGTCGCGGCGGCCAGCTTCCGCTCGACCGGCCTGGTGGCGGTGCTCGTGCTCGGCGCTTGCGTGCTGGTCGCACTGTGGCTGCGGGACCCGACGCTGCGTACGTTCCGCCGGGGTGTGGTCCTGGCGATCCGGATCGGGCTGGCTCCGGTGGTGGTGATCGGCTGGTTCTACGTACGCAACATCGTGCTCTACGGCGACGCGACCGCCTCCGCGGCGCTCTTCGAGAAGTTCTCCCGCCAGACCCACGGCGACACGCTCTTCCAGCTGGTCAACCCGGAGCTCTACCTGCACCTCTACGGCTCGCTGTGGGCCGACGACGTCATCCCGAAGATCTGGATCCTTGCTGCCGCGGCCACTCTGGCAGTCACGGTCACCGGCATGGTGCTCGACGTGAACGCGAAGGCCCGGCCGAGACCGGACGGGCTGATGCGCCGCGTCGTGATCCCCGGGCCGGAGCCGACCGTCCTGGAGCGCCGTCTGGAGGTGGCCGTGCGGGCGCTGATGGGGATCTACTGCGTGATCATCATCGTCAACCTGGCCTCGTTCCACGCCGGCGGCGGCTGGATCCACGCCCGCTATGCGGTGCCGTTCCTGCCGGTGATCGCGGCGCTGACCTCGCTCGCGATCCTGCGGGTCGCCCGCCACTGGGTGCGTGGCGTCGATGAAGAGGGGGTGGATCTGCGTATCACCCTCTATGCCAGCGTCGGGTTCATCGTCTCGGCGATGGTCGCCCACCTCCACATCCAGCAGCGGATCGACGGACCGGCCGACGCCTCCTGGCTGTTCGCGCTGATCGCGGCCGACCTGGTGATGTTCGTCGTCGCCGCGTACGTCACCGCGCAGCTGCGCCGCCGGCTGCGGCCCGACCGCGAACTCTTCGCCCGCCGGTCATCTGGCGACCAGTCACCTGTTGCCGCGGTGAACATCTGAGCCGCGATGGTGGCCGTCCACCCCCACGTCAAGGAGCTTCTGTGGTTGACATCGATCGTCGTCGGTTCCTAGGTCTCGCCGGCGACGCAGCCGCGCTGACCATGCTCGACCAGAGCATCGCGCGAGCCGCCTCCATCCCCGCCGCCCGCCGGACCGGCACGATCCGCGACATCGAGCACGTGGTCGTCCTGATGCAGGAGAACCGCAGCTTCGAGCACTACCTGGGCACCCTGCGCGGCGTACGCGGCTTCGGTGACCCGCACCCGGCGATCCTGCCCTCGGGCAAGCCGGTGTGGCACCAGCCGAACGGTGACGGCGAGCTCCTCCCGTTCCATCCCGAGGTCGACGACCTCGGCGCCGCCTTCCTCGAGGGTCTCCCGCACAGCTGGCCCGACGGCCAGCAGGCGATCAACGGTGGTCGCTACGACCAGTGGGTGCCGGCCAAGGGCACCACCACGATGGCGTACCTCCAGCGGCAGGACGCCGCCTTCCACTTCGCGCTGGCCGACGCGTTCACGGTGTGCGACGCCTACTACTGCTCCTTCATCGGCAACACCGACCCCAACCGCTACTACATGCTCTCGGGCTGGACCGGCAACGACGGCAAGGGTGGCGGGCCGGTGCTCTACAACGACGAGGCCGGCTACGACTGGACCACCTACGCCGAGCGGCTCGAGAAGGCCGGAGTCAGCTGGAAGGTCTACCAGGACGAGGGCACCGGCCTCAACGCCGAGGGCGACAACTGGTGGGGCTGGACCAAGGACGCCTACATCGGCAACTACGGCGACAACTCGCTGCTCTACTTCAACAGGTTCCAGGACGCCCAGCCCGGAGACCCGCTCTTCGAGAAGGCCCGCACCGGCACCCGTGCGATCGACGGCCAGGACTACTTCGAGATCCTGCGCGCCGACGTCGAGGCCGACAACCTGCCCTCGGTCAGCTGGATCGCCGCACCGGAGGCGTTCTCCGAGCACTCGAACTGGCCGACCAACTACGGCGCCTGGTACATCGCCAAGGTGCTCGACGCGCTCACCTCCAACCCCGAGGCGTGGGCCAAGACCGCGCTCTTCATCACCTACGACGAGAACGACGGCTTCTTCGACCACCTGGTGCCGCCGCACATCAACAGCCCGCTGGTGCCGGGGGAGTCGACCGTCTCGACGGAGAACGAGCTCTACACCGGCTCCCACGGCGACGGCCACTACGGTCTCGGGCCGCGGGTGCCGATGTTCGTCGTCTCCCCGTGGAGCGTCGGTGGCTGGGTCTCCTCGGAGACCTTCGACCACACCTCGATCCTGCGGTTCATGGAGGAGCGCTTCGGTGTCGCCGAGCCCAACATCACGCCGTGGCGTCGCGCCGTGTGTGGTGACCTGACCTCGGCATTCGACTTCTCTCGCACCTCCGAGCCGCCCGTGCTCCCGGACACGAGCGGGTGGGAGCCCGCCGACCGCGAGCGCCACCCCGACTACGCCCCGGAGGCGCCGGCGAACGGAACGATGCCGACGCAGGAGCGCGGCACCCGACCGGCTCGCCCGACCCCCTACCGGCTCGAGGTCATCGAGACCGCCGCCGTCGGCGAGATCGCCGTCGAGATCCACAACACCGGCAGCGTCGGCGCCCACTTCCAGGCTCGGCTGCTCGCCCCGGAGGGTGCGCCGCACAGCTACACCGTCGGCGCCGGCGACACCCTGTCGGTGCGCTGGCCCGTCAGCGGCGACTACGAGATCCACCTGCACGGGCCCAACGGGTTCTTCCGCTCCTACGCCGGCACCGCGGGTGCCGACCCCGCGCCCGCCAACCTCCGGCGGGATGGCCGCTCGCAGCGGCTCACCGTGACCGCGCCCCGCAAGGCCGAGATCACCAGCGCGTACGCCGGCAGGATCCGCTCCCGCCACCTGGACACCCGCGCCACCGGGGGCTGGTACGACCTGACCCTGACCGTCCCGGGCACCACCTGGGCACGCGGGTTCGCCGGCCACCTGGAAACCGGACGTCCCTCCGTGAGCGACCCGCAGCTGGGGAGCTAGGAGGGATCGCTGGGCCGGTCCTTCTCGGACTGGGCCGGCGGGTCGAGGATCGGGGCAGCAGTCTCGGGGGCTGCCTCGACCTCGGCCCTGGCTGCCTTCTTCGCCGCCTTCCTGGCGGCCTTCTTCTCGAGGCGCTGCACCTCGCGCTGGACGATCGCCTCGCGGCGTACGCCGGTGCCGACCAGGTTCACGATCAGGAAGAGCATCGGATAGATCGGCCACGGATGCCCGTCAGGGGCCGAGGTGAACATCCAGATGCCCCAGGTGATGAGGCTGACCATCAAGAAGGTGGCGACCGCCTCCTGGAGCTCCTTGCGGTAGGCAGCCGCACCCTGCTCGCGGAACCTGAGGGTCTCGGGGAGGCCCGCTCCGGGCTCGCCGGCAGCGGGCTCGGCGACCACGAGATCGTCCACGAGCGCGGGCAGCTCACCGAGCGTGCGAGCCTCCAAGAGGGTGCCGACCCTCTCCTCGTGCTCCTCGCGGGTCAGCCGGCCGTCGGCGAAGGCATCGGTGAGAACGGCGCGTACAACCTCCCGATCGGCATCGGAGGCGCGCATACGTGCGTTGTCGGCCTGCCTCGGGTCGAGGCGGAACCGGGTCCAGAAACCCTCCACACCACCAGCCTAGACGCCAAGCCCGACACCGTCTGTTGAAGCGCCTGCATTAGAGTGACTCGCGCTGGCTACCTGCTAGTATAGAACACGTTCTAGTTTTGCTCTGCCTAGGTTTGAGGGAGGTGGCGGATGCGGATCGCTCTGCTGTCGTATCGCAGCAAGCCGCACGTCGGCGGTCAAGGCGTCTATATCCGCCATCTGAGTCGGGAGCTCGCCAAGCTCGGGCACACGGTCGAGGTCTTCTCCGGTCAGCCCTATCCCGAGCTCGACCTCGTGGGAGAGGGCGTGACCCTCACCAAGGTGCCGAGCCTGGGTCTCTACGAGGAGCCCAACCCGTTCGGCAACCCGAAGCTCTCCGAGCTGCGCGACCTGGTCGACGTCGAGGAGTGGGCCCGGATGCGCACCGGCGCCTTCCCTGAGCCGCTGACCTTCGCCAAGCGCGTTCTGAAGGTGCTGAAGGTGCGGAAGGACGACTTCGACATCGTCCACGACAACCAGACCCTGGCCACCCCGCTGCTGAGCATCGAGCCCGAGCTCGGCCTGCCGCTGGTGACCACGATCCACCACCCGATCTCCTTCGACCGACGCATCGAGCTGGACAGCGCCCAAGGCTGGAAGAAGAAGTTCGGCGTCTGGCGCTGGTACTCGTTCGTGAAGATGCAGGCGAAGGTCGCCTCGCAGCTGCGGCACGTGATCACGCCCTCGGACAACTCCAAGCGCGACATCCTCACCGACTTCGGCGTCCCCTCCGAGCGGGTGCAGACCGTGCACCTCGGCGTACCGGAGGAGTTCGTCCCGCCGACCGGGCCCCGCATCCCCGGGCGGATCCTGGCCATGGCCAGTGCCGACGCCCCGCTGAAGGGCATCGCATTCCTGCTCGAGGCCTTCGCCAAGCTGCGTACCGAACGTGACCTGGAGCTGGTGCTGGTCTCCAAGCCCAAGAAGGGCGGTCCGACCGAGCAGCTCATCGAGAAGCTCGCGATCAAGGACCACGTACGTTTCGTCAACGGCATCTCCGACGCCGAGCTCGTCGAGCTGATGGGCTCCGCGGAGATCGCCTGCGTGCCCTCGCTCTACGAGGGGTTCTCGCTGCCCACCGCCGAGCTGATGGCGTGCGGCACCCCGCTCGTCGTCTCCCGCGCCGGCGCGATCCCCGAGGTCGTCGGCCCCGACGACCTGTGCGCGAAGCAGGTCACCCCGGGCGAGACCGAGGAGCTCGAGCAGGCCATCGCGGCGCTGCTCGACGACCCCGAGCGCCGGGCCCGCTACTCGGCCGCCGGGCGCGCCCGGGTCGAGGAGCACTTCTCCTGGCACGCCGTCGCCGAGCGGATGACGGCCCTCTACCAGCAGTCCATCGACGAGTTCCACACAGACGAGAGGAAGTGAGCCGTGCTCACCGTTGACTTCGACCGCCTTGGCCTTGAGCCAGGAGAGCGCGTGCTCGACATGGGCGCCGGCGGTGGCCGGCACGCCTTCGAGATGTACCGCCGCGGCGCCGACGTGATCGCGTTCGACCAGGACACCGAGGAGCTGGCCAAGGTCAGTGACTGGTTCTTCGCGATGCGCGACGAGGTCCCCGAGGGCGCGAACGCGGAGGTCAAGGAGGGCGACGCCCTGTCGCTGCCGTTCGCCGACGGCGAGTTCGACCGGATCGTCGCCGCCGAGGTGCTCGAGCACATCCACCGCGACGTCGACGCGATCAAGGAGCTCGTCCGCGTGCTGCGTCCCGGTGGCACCCTCGCCATCTCGGTGCCGCGCTGGCTGCCCGAGGTCGTCAACTGGAAGCTCTCCGAGGACTACCACAACACCACCGGCGGCCACATCCGCATCTACACCGACCACGAGCTCATCGACAAGGTCACCAAGGCCGGCCGGCCCAACGACGGCACCCCCGGTGACGCGATGATCTTCGAGGGCAAGTCCTACGCCCATGGCCTGCACGCGCCCTACTGGTGGCTGAAGTCGGCCGTCGGCGTCGACAACGACAAGCACGTCCTGGTGAAGGCGTACCACCAGATCCTGGTCTGGGAGATCATGAAGAACCCGCTGCCGCTGCGTCTCGCCGGGAAGGTCCTCGACCCGATGATCGGCAAGAGCATGGTTCTCTACTTCCGCAAGCCGGGCCCCATCGCCACCGACCCCACCTCGGCTGCCTGATTCGCGGATGAGAGTCGAGATCCCGTACGTCGACGGGGTGCTGACCCCTGCCCAGATCGTCGCCACGGCCGGGTCGATCGCCCGCGCGCAGGAGGCGTCAGGCGCGATCCCGTGGGTCCCTGGTCAGCACACCGACATCTGGAACCACGTCGAGGCGGCCATGGGCCTGCTCGTCGGTGGCCTGGTGGAGGAGGCCGAGGCTGCGTACGACTGGATCCCGTCCCTGCAGAACGGCGACGGCTCCTGGCCGATGAAGATCGTCGCCGGCTCGGCGGTGGAGACGATCGGCGAGTCCAACATGTCGGCCTACTTCGCGGTCGGGCTCTGGCACCACTGGCTGATCCGTCGTGACCGGGCGTTCGTGGAGCGGCTGTGGCCATCGGTGCGCGCCGGACTCGACTTCGTGGTCGGCCTGCAGCTGCCCTTCGGCGGGATCGCCTGGACCCCGCGCGACCCGTTCGCGCTGCTCACCGGCTCGTCCTCGATCTACCAGTCGTTGCGCGCCGGAGTCGCTCTGGCCGACCTGATGGACGACCCGCAGCCGGAGTGGGAGATCGTCGGCGGCCGGCTCGGTCACGCCCTGCGTCACCACCGTGACTCGTTCGAGGACAAGTCGCACCACTCGATGGACTGGTACTACCCGGTCCTCGGCGGTGCCGTTGTCGGCGCCGACGGCCACGACCTGATCGCGTCGCGCTGGAACCACTTCGTACGCCCCGGCCTCGGTGCACTCTGCGTCGACACCAATCCGTGGGTGACCGGCGCGGAGACCTGCGAGCTGGCCATGGCGCTCGACAACATCGGCGACCACCGCCGCGCCCTGCGGCTGCTGACCGAGATGCAGCACATGCGTGCCGACGACGGCGGCTACTGGACCGGCTGGGTCTACGAGTCGCCCGACTACCCCAACCCCAACCCCAACGCCTACTGGCCCGAGGAGCACTCCACCTTCACCGCCGCCGCCGTCATCCTGGCCGCGGACGCGCTGGGGGAGCGCTACGGCGGGTCCACCCCGGGCTCCGCCATCATGCGCGGCACCTCCCTCGCCGCTCCGTTCGAGGAGTTGGCGCTGGAGTGTGGGTGCGAGACGAGTTCGGCAGGGATACCCGGTTAACCGGGTATTCCTGCACTTCTCGGGCAATGCAACACCCGAGAAGTGCAGGAATACCCTGATCGATGTGACTCCTGTGGCGCCTGGGATCAGCTGAGCCGACGCAGGACCCTCAACGACCCGACGGCGCCGATCTCCTCGAACTGCTTCGAGGCGAGCGCGGGGAGGTAGATCTCCTCGTACGGCGGCCGGCCGCCCTCGGCCGGGTCCGGGAAGACGTCGTGGACCAGCAGCAGACCACCGGGCATCACCTTCGGCGCCCAGCCGCGGTAGTCCAGTTGCGCCGGCTCCACGCCGTGGCCGCCGTCGATGAACAGCAGCGAGACCGGCGTCGTCCACCACCGGCTCACGGTCGTCGAGGCGCCGATCACCGCGACCACCTCGTCCTCGAGGCCGGCCTGCTCGATCGTGCGCCGGAAGGTCGGCAGCGTGTCCAGCCGCCCGGTGCGCTCGTCGACGAGGGTCGTGTCGTGGTGCTCCCAGCCCGCCTGGTTCTCCTCGCTGCCGTGGTGGTGGTCGACGGTGAACACCGTGCCTCCGGTCAGCTTCGCCGCGGCGCCGAGATAGACCGACGACTTTCCGCAGTAGGTCCCGATCTCGACCGCCGGCCCGTGCGGCAGTCGCTCCACGGCGTACTCGAACAGCGCCATGCCCTCCTCAGGAGGCATGAACCCCGTGGCGTCGAGAGCGTGCTTCAGCAGTTCCGCGGGCATCTCAGGCGTAGACACCCGGGAACCCTAGCCGAGTGGCGCGCGGCCTGCGTCGAGTGGTCATCAACCTGGGATCACGGCGAGAATCCCACCATGAGCAGATCCTCCGCCGGGCATTCGGTGATCGTCGTCCCGGTGCCCGAGCTGGAGGCGTACGTCCTGGAGCGGACGCGCCACTATGACGACTCGTTCGTATCGGCGGACCCGGCGTTCGTGCACGCGCACATCACGCTGCTCGCGCCGTTTCTGGCCTCACCTATGACCGACGATCTGGAGCGGGTCGGCAAGATCGTGGCCGCAGCGGCCGCGTTCGGCTTTCGACTGGACGACCTACGTGTCTTCGCCGGCGGCACGATCTATCTGCATCCTGAGCCCGCGGAGCCGTTCGCGGCACTGACCGCCGAGCTGAGCGCGGCGTTTCCGCAGTGCCCGCCCTATGACGGCCTCTTCGATCCGGTGCCGCACCTGACCGTCGACCACATCGCCGGGGGAGTGTGCCTCGACTCGACACGTACGTCCTTGGCGCCGTTCCTACCCGCGCGATGTCATGCGGACCGGGTCAGCCTGCAGTGGTACGCGAACCACGGCTGCCGGACCATCGCCGAGTGGCCGCTGGGCGGAGCCACGCATCAGGGTCCAGGCGCGGACATCGCCTGCATCACGTAGCCGACGGCGACGAGCATCGTCAGGCTGCTGATGGCGATGCCGGCGACCGCTGCCCAGCGGCCGCGACGCTTGTCGTCGGCGGTGCGGGCCAGGCCGATGATGCCGAGGATGAAGCCGAGCGGGCCGCACATCAGCACGCTGGCGAGCAGCGACGCGACCGAGACCGCGTCGAGCGGTACGGAGTAGAGCGACCAGGCGTTGGCCGGCTTGTCCGCCGCCGGCGCGGTCTGCTGCTTCGGAGCGGCCGACTGCGGAGCCACCGGCTGAGGGTTCGGAGGCTGCGGGGCAGCGGGCTGGGCGCTCGCCGGCTGCTGTGCGGCGGGCGGGGGAGGCGGCGGCTCCGTTACCGTGCGAGGAGGCTTCGGCGCCGGAGGCCGCTGTCGCGAGGACAGCGCGGCGTTCGCCGCTCGAGCCTGCCGTGTGGCCTGCCGCAGCCGGCCGGCCGACGGACGCACCCGAGCGGGTGGCGGCACCGGAGCCGGCGAGTTGCTGCCGGGCGCCGGGGCGGGCCGCGGAGTCGCGGCACCCCACTCGGCCCGCCAGCGCCGGTCGCGGCTGAGCGGCGGAGTGGGAGAAGCAGACGCGGGCGCCTTCCCCGCGGCCCCCGACGCAGCGGCCTTACGGCGGCGCCGGGCGAGCTCCTCGTCGAGGGTGGCCCTGGCGACCGGGTCGAGCAGCACGTCGCGCGCCCGGTTGATGCGCATCATCAGCTCGCCGTCGGCGGCACGACCGCCACGGTCGGGATGAAACTGCTTGGCGAGCTCACGATGGCGAGCTCGGACGGCCGCGTCGTCCGCGTCCGGACCGATCTCGAGCACGGCATAGGCGTCGATGAACTTCCCGCTCACTCAACGCCCCCCACGCACAGTCCTTCGGTTGTCGGCTTCGCCTCCGGGCTGACCCACACCCGGTGCCCAAGAATCCCAGAACAGTGAAATCCTAGAGCAGTTGCGGCGAGATGCTGGTTTCGCCACGGGAAATTGATCGAGGGCCGCCCGATCGGGCGGCCCTCGCTCTATACATCTTCGCCTTCGGCGACTCTATACATCTTCGCCTTCGGCGACTCTATACATCTTCGCCTTCGGCAAATGTGGAGCGGACGACGAGGCTCGAACTCGCGACCTCAACCTTGGCAAGGTTGCGCTCTACCAACTGAGCTACGTCCGCTTGCGAGAAGAACAGTAGCGGATGTGGTCCGTTCACCTCCAACTGGGGTCCCGCGTGTCACGCACCCTCTTCCGGCACATCGGGTGATGCCGTACGCCGCTCGATCTGCTCCACCAGCTGCGCGACCTGGGCCTGGTGTGCCGCCCGCAGATCCTCGAGCCGTTCGCTCGCGTGGGCGCGCTCGCGGTCCAGCTCGGCGCGGGTGGCATCGCGATCCGCCTTCGCCGCCGCCTCGCTCCCGCGAAGGTCGGCCACCTGGTCCCGCAGGGCGTCGATCTGCTCGCGGGCGGCGTCGCGCTGCGTACGCAGCCCGGTGATCGTCGCCTCCGCACTCGCCGCCGCCTTCTCGGCGGCCTTCTTCTCCGCGGTCAGCTGCTCCTGGAGCCGTGCCGTCGCCTTCTCGGCGTGGTCGGCGCGCGCGGTCTCGCTCCGCCGGCGCTGCACGGCCGAGGCGTGCTCGGCCCGCAGCTGCTCGAGCTTCTCGGCCAGGGCGTCGCGCGCCGAGGCCGTCTCCTCGAGACGCTTCTCGAGGGAGGCGATCGTCGCGGAGGCGGACTTCGCCGCGGCAGTCGCGTCGGACTCTGCTCTCTCCCGGGCCGCCTGTGCGGCCTGGCGGGACTCCTCGGCCGCGGTCGTGGCGGACAGCGCCTCCCGCAGGATCTCACCAGAGCGTTCCGACTCCTCCAAGGCCTCCGCAGCAGCGGCGTCTGCCTCGTCGCGCTCCGCCTCGGCCGTACGTTGCGCTTGCTCGGCGCGCACGGCGCGAGCGCTCGCGGCGGCGATCTGCTCCTGCGCCTCGCTCTGCACGGTCGCGATCTGGGCCTCGGCAGCGGTCAGGTCGCCGAGCGTACGCAGCTCATCCAGTGCCTTCGGGAGCTGGTCGAGGAACCTGTCGGCGAGCTGGGTCAGCTGGGTGGTGATCTCCGCGGCCCGCTGCTGGGCGGCCTGCACCGGTCGCGCGGTCTCCTCGGGATCCCGAGTCTCGACGAGCCGCTGCAGGCGCTTCCGCTCGCGCCAGGCGGCGGCTCGGTTGTGGGCGGGGTCGTCGCAGTACTCCGGCGGCCGGCCGCTTCCGCTCTCCGGCGCCGCCGCCGGCAGTGGACAGCCGGGGAAGCGGCAGAGCTTCTCGTCGGCAGCAATCGTTTCCATCATTACGTCAGCATAGCGTGACGAAACACGTAACGAATACTTAATGTGGTCCAAATGGGATCCCGACGGGACACACAACATAACTGGCATTATGATGTGTCCCGTGAGCACGCTCGAGAACCGTCCCCAGACCCCCTACACAGACCTGGCGGTGACGGAATCCGTCAGAGAGCTGTTCCTCGAAGACCTGAGGGAGCTGCCCCAGGAGAAGAGGGCCGAAGCGCTCGCCAGAAGGTTCCTGCTCTCGTACGCGGGGCACACCCGCGCTGCGTACGGACGTGACCTCGCCGACTGGTTCGGCTGGTGCGCCGCGCTGGAGATCGACCCGCTCGCCGCCAACCGGGCGATGGTCGACGGCTACGCCCGTCATCTGGAGACACGGCGGAGCCCCGCGACGATCGCGCGACGACTCTCCGCGATCGCCGGCTTCTACCGCTACGGCGTGGCGGAGGACGTTCTCAACGCTTCACCGGCTGAGCACATCAAGCGCCCCAAGACCAGCAACGACTCCCAGACCCTGGGCATGGACAGAGGCGAGGCGCGCGCCTTCCTCGCCGCCGCGCGGGACCACTCCAGCCGCGCCGCCGCGCTAGTGACTCTCCTGCTCAACGACGGCCTGCGCATCTCCGAGGCACTGGGCGCCGACGTGAGCGACCTCAGCCACTCCCGCGGCCACCGCATCCTGACGATCACCCGCAAGGGCGGCGCGCGCCGCGACGTCGTCCTCAACCCGGCGACCTCACAGGCCCTCGACGCCTACCTCGACGCCCGGGCCGACGGCCCCGTCTTCATCACCGGCACCGGCAACCGCTGGCACCGCTCCGAGGCCTTCCGTCTCATCCGCAAACTCGGCGCCTCGGCCGGCATCGAGCACGGCGACAAGCTCTCCCCGCACAGCCTCCGCCACACCTTCGTCACCCTGGCTCGCGAGGCCGGCGTACCTCTCGAGGACGTCCAGGACGCCGCCGGCCACGCCGACCCCCGCACCACCCGCCGCTACGACCGCGGCCGCCACAACCTCGACCGCCACCCCGCCTACGCCCTGGGCGCCTTCCTCGCCGACTGAGAGCGGGCCGGCGAGGAATGGGCTCCGGCGCCGAGGACCGTCGTACGGTCGCACCGGGCAGCATCAGACCTGGCGGTTGGCGCGCTCCTACTCCGCGTGGGAGTGCGCGCCCGCCTCGTGGTGATCAGCGGCCCGCATCGCTCCGTAGAGGTGGTGGCAGTACACCTGATAACCGAGCATGGCCTGCACGTAGCGTCGTTCGTCCTCCATGGACCGGGCGCGGTATGCGGCCAGGTCACGTACGGCATCGAGGCGGTGCTCGAGTTCGTCGCGCAGAACGTTGGTCAGGTAATCACCCAACTGTTGGCTCGAGCCTGATTCGATTGCGCGTTCGGCCAGGGGGATCACGGGACCGACGGACAACCCGACCGGCTTCAGGCCTGTGTATGGGGCGCCCTCCCCGGCGCGGTGCAGGCGTACCACGGTCTCGAAGAACCAGAGCTCGGCGGTCTCGCGTACCGCCGGACCAGTGTCGCGAAGCGGCGCCACGCGGTCGTAGGCCGCGCGGACCTCGGCTTCCGCTTCGGGGGGCACGAACGGCAGGACAAGGTCGACGTCGGCCGCTTCCAGCGCCTGGCGAGCCGCAGCGACGACGGGGCCGTCCAGTGAGTCACAGTGCGGAGGCATGTCATCCCTCCTTGACGGATTTCGTCTCCTTGACTTCGACGCTAGGCGGGGTCACCGCCGAGGAGAAGAGACCAAGGTCACCGGGTTCGGTCGACGCCCACGGGCAACCGCTGCCGCCTGACGGAGAGGCCGCCGGTTTGGCGTTGCGTGGCGCAGAATGGCTGCATGTCTCGCCCGCGCGTGGTGATCTTCAACATTGCGTCGCTCGACGGCCGCCTCACCCTGGCTCCGGGTGTCGGTGTCATGTCCGGGGACGAGCGTTGGAGCACCATGACTCGCGGTATGGGTGACCCTTACCTGTGGGCTCGCGAGGCCCACCACCCAGACCTGCTGCTGGAGGGCAGCGGGTCGCTTCTCACTCCTGCGCACACGGACCTCTACAGCGTCGAGCAGGAGCCACCTCCGGAGGGAGAGCACTTCCTCCCAACAGAGATCGCCAAGGCCCCAGGACGAAGGTGGTTCACCGTCGTGGACGGAGCCGGTGTCGTCGACCTGCAGTTGACCGAGTGGCCCGACCCGAACTGGGCCGGCTGGCACGCCTTGGTCCTCACCTCGCGTGCCGCGCCACAGGAACACCTCGCGGTGCTCCGAGACCGCGGCATTCCGTACCTGGTCGCCGGTCACCAGCACGTCGCGCTCGGCCGGGCGCTGGAACTGGTGAGATCGTTGCTGGGCGTCCACACTGTCGTCAGCACTGGCGGTGGCCGCCTCGGTGGAGCCCTGCTTCGCCAGGGACTGGTCGACGAGATCGATATCGAGTTCTTGCCCTGGGTGATTGGCGGCCGAGGGACTCCGGCACTGTTCGACTGCGCCCCCTTGGACGCTGCGGAGTGGCCAACCCGGTTGGAGCTGATCGAGCACGAGGTGCTGCCTGACGGTCGGATTCGGTTGAGGTACGCCGTCACGACCGGATGAGTCGAGGGCCCATCAAGAACGTCGGGCTGCGCGGGTCGCTGGGCGAGTGCCGGTGGACTGCCGTCCTTCGACTGGGTGGCCGGGGACGAAGGTCTCTATGGGGCGCGCGGTCGTGGGGCGGAGCATCGAGCCATGAGAGGACCGTGGTCTGGTCGGGTAGCGATCGCCTTCACGCTGGCCGGCGCGTATCTGGCGTGGTACCGGCTGGGTCGGACCTACGGGTCGACGGCGGCCGAGCGTCGGGCGCCGATGCCCGGCGATGACTTGGTGGACTGCCCGACGGTCTCGTGCACGCACGCGGCCACGATCCCGGCGCCGCCGGAGCGGATCTGGCCATGGCTGGTGCAGGTCGGCTGGCATCGGGGCGGCTGGTACACGCCGGGGTGGGTCGATGTGCTGCTGTTCCCGGACAACTGGCCGAGCACGGAGACTATCGTCGAGGACTACCAGAGCCTGACGGTCGGCGACTTCGTGCCGGACGGCGCGCCCGAGACCGAGTGCGGGTTCGTGGTGCGCGAGCTCGCCCCCGAGCAGCACCTGTTGCTGGAGTCCACGACGCACCTGCCGCTCACGTGGCGGCGCCAGGGTAGGGCGCACTTGCGCTGGACCTGGTGCTTCGTCCTTCGCCCGGTCGATGGTGGGCGGGCGACCCGGCTCGTGTTCCGCTGGCGAGCCCGGACCGGCCCCTGGTGGTTCACGGCGGGCGCGCACCTGCTGATCGTCCCGGCGGACTTCATCATGTCGCGAGGCATGATGCGCGGGCTGCGCATCCGCGTGACCATGCGGCCGCCCATGGGTTGACCGTCGCGCTGCCGAACGCTGTGCCGACCCCAGGACGCGTCTCGTTCAAGCCGCGGAAATCCATCGGAGAGCCTGACAAGCCGCATAGGTCCCAGTACGTTCGGGGTGGCAGCCCACCCTTGTCAGTGTTGACGGAGGAGAGATATGAGCCAGACGAGCGTCCATGAGCTCGCCACGGACTACGTGGTGGTGGGGGCCGGATCGTCAGGCGCCGTGCTCGCGGCACGCCTCAGCGAGGACCCGAGTGTCCGGGTCACGCTGCTCGAGGCGGGACCGCGCGGCAAGAGCATGAACATCCACATCCCGGCGGCGTTCTCGAAGCTTTTCAAGTCCGAGCACGACTGGGACTACTCCACCGAGCCGCAGCCGGCGCTCGGCGGCCGGCGGATCTACTGGCCGCGCGGCCGGATGCTCGGCGGCTCGTCCTCGATGAACGCGATGATGTGGGTCAAGGGCCTTCAGGCCGACTACGAGGCGTGGGGCGCGGCGGCCGGGCCCGAGTGGGGCTGGGACGTCGTCAAGAAGACCTACGCGAAGCTCGAGGACGTCGAGGACGCCACCGCGCTGGACGGCACCGGTGGCCCGGTCCGCGTCGAGCGGCAACGCAGCCCCCGTCCCTACACCGAGTCCTTCCTCCAGGCCGCCGAGCAGGCCGGCTACCGGCGCGGACGGGCCAACGGCCCCAACCCCGAGGCGTACGCCGAGACCATGGTGACCCAGCGNTAACGCGCCGCCTCGTCGAGGTTTGGTCAGCTCAGGGTCATGATGGGCTCGCCGTTGGCGTTGAGCCCGGTGCCGTGGGTGCACGTGCCGGACCTCGGCGCGCCACCGTTGTAGGCCTGGCGCAGGCAGTTGCGCAAGGCGAGCTGGCCCCAGTGGTTCGGGTGCAGACTCTCCTGGATGTAGTAGTTGCCGCTCGTGGTGGAGACGGTGCGGATCTGGTTGACCCACTCGGTCTTGTCGACCGCGCCGGAGGCCCGCCAGCTCGAGAGCCCCTTCTCCTCGAGAAGGCCCACGGTGTTCTCACACAGACGGCGGCCGGCGAACGCACCGGAGACGTTGAGCGTCTTGATGTTGGTCAGCCCGGAGTCGGTCGCCGCGCCCGAGATCGCGTTGTTGATCGTCGGCAGGATCGTGTTGTACGCGTAGTCGGCGTCCGCGTTCCAGAAGCCGCACCCGCCGGTGTTCTGGCGGGTGTAGCCGGACTCGCTGTAGCGGTAGACCGAGGAGGTCGCCAGCGGCGAGGGCACGTTCTGGACGATCAGGGTCCACCCGTTGTCTGCGTAGCCCGCGTTGCGCATGGCGGTGCGTACGTTCTGGAAGGCGGTGGCGATCCGGGCCCGCACCGCGGCGACGTTGCTCGCGGCCATCGCGTTGGTGACCACCGAGTCGTCCTTGCAGTAGTCCTTGAGCCAGGACGGTGAGGCCAGGAAGTTCTGGACGCACTGGGTGACGATGGCGGCGAAGTTGAAGTCGTTGCCGCCGATGCCGATCGTCACCGCCTTGACGTTGTGGGTCGCCGCGAAGCTCTGCAGCATGAGGGCCTGGCCCTGGTTGCTGCCGTTGGAGTAGAAGTCGACGCCGGGCTTGAAGTAGCCGTCGCTGGTCGTGGTCGTGGCGACCTTCGCGCCGGAGCAGGCCAGGTTGAGCCCGCTCACGCCACCGCCGACGTACGCCTCAGCGGCCGTGCTGCGGTGACACCGATTGATCGTCTCCGCGGTGTGGGTGGCGTTGTCGAAGTACGTCGCGCTGCCGCCCGCGTCGATGAGCGACTCGCCGGAGTTGGTGTTGCCGGCCCAGCGGCCGGCTTCTCCGGAGACGTAGCTGTCACCGACGGTGACCATCCACGGGGTGCCGCTGCCGGGGCCGTCGGCGTGCGCTGGTGAGGCCATCAACGACGTCGCCGAGAGCAGGGAAGCGGGAAGGAGAAGGGCCGCGGCGACCTGGGCGACACGGGTGGTGAGACGTGGCACGGAAACCTCCGGTTTGGTCTGGGACAGGCTTCCGCGACGCGGAGCCGCCTCAGGCTAGTGACGTACGTCACGCCGGGGGAATGGCTGGGAAGTAATACCTATCGACCCGAAGGTTAATTTTTCGGCGACGCTCTCGAGTGACCCGAGATCTTCCGGTGTCAGGTGCCGAGGACCTGAAGGGTGGATCCCTCGCGGCCCTTGGCCACGGCCAGCTGGGCGGGGATGCGCTCGCGCATCTCGGTGACGTGGCTGACCACGCCGATGATGCGGCCGCCCTCGCGGAGCGTGTCCAGGACGTCGAGTACGTCGTCGAGGGTGTCGGCGTCGAGGGAGCCGAAGCCTTCGTCGACGAAGAGGGTGTCGAGCATCTGGCCGCCGGCCTCGTTCATGATCACGTCGGCCAGGCCCAGCGCCAGGGCGAGGGAGACCACGAAGGTCTCTCCGCCCGACAGCGTGGCTGGGTCCCTCGACTCGCCGGACCAGTCGTCGCGGACCATCAGCGCGAGTCCGCCGCGGCGGTCGCCGGCGCCCTTGGCCGCGGAGTGCTCAAGGGCGTAGCGCTGGTCGCTCATCTTCGCCAGCCGCTCGTTGGCGGCGGCGACGACCTGGGTGAGGCGGTAGGCGACGACGTAGGCCGACAGGCTCATCTGGAGCTGGTTGTCGCTGCTCTTGCCCTCGGCGAAGGAGGCGATCCGGGCGGCGACCTCGAGGTCGTCGCGCACGGGCGCCCAAGCCGAGAGGGCGCCGTTCAGGTCGCGTTGCAGGGAGTCGAGGCGGGCGGCCCGGTTGGCGGCGGTGTCGGCCGCCGAGCGGGCGGCGTCGGCGGCGTCGGCGGCCTTGCGATGGGCGGTTGCGAGCGCCGGCAGGTCCGGCTCCTCGGTGGCCAGGATCTCGTCCGCGCCGGGGGAGTCGAGGGTCGCCCGGGCGGCCGCCAGGCTGTCGGCGTACGTCTTGATCTGGCTGTTCAGCGCCGCGACCCGCTCCGGTGGCAGCGCGGCGGCGAGGGCGCTCTCGGGGGTGTCGAAGCCGGCCCTGACCGCGGTGGCGGTGAGCGTGCGCTCGGCGCCGGCGAGCGCCTCGGCGGCGCGGGTGGCGGCCTCGAGGCGTTCGAGGTTCGTGGTCGCGGCGCGGTGGTCGCGGTCGAGAGCGGCGAGCACCGCGCCGAGATCCTGGTGGTCGCCACGGATGTCGGCCAGCTGCTCCTCGAGACGCTCGCGTTCCTCGGTGAGGTGACGCAGGGTGGTCTCGAGCTCGGCGGCTCGGGTCTCGAGCTCGGCACGGAGCGTCGCCGAGCGGGCCCGGGTCTCCTCGGCGGCGGTGAGCTCGGCGCGCAGGCTCGGCTCGCGGGCAGCCGTACGCTCCAGACCGGCCAGGCGCTCGGCCATCGACGCGACCGGCTCGTCGGTCTCCCCAGCAGCCTCCTGGGCGAGCTGGAGACGGGTGGTGAGGTCGCGTACGTGCTGGTCGCGGGCGTGCTCCTCGGCGCTGGCGTTGTCGTAGGTCGCCTGCGCGGCCTTCTCTGCAGCCGCGTCGGGGGCGCCGTCGGCGGGGGAGGCCTTGTGGGGGTGCTCGTGGGACCCGCACACCGGGCAGTCCGCACCGACGGCGAGCGCCCCGGCGAGCTCGGCCGCGATGCCGTCCAGCCGGGCCTGGCGTACGTCGAGATAGTGGGTGCGCGCCTCCATGGCGGCCGTCCTGGCCGACTCGTGCCTGGCTCGGGCGTCGACGAGCTCCCGGGTCAGCCGGCCGACCTCGGTGACGGCGGCGACCTGGGCACGCAGCACCGGGATCGCCGCGGCGGCCTCGGTGGCCGCAGCCAGGTCCGCGGTGAGGGCCTCGGCCTGCTGCGGCAGCTCATCGGCGAGCCTGGCCTGTTCACGGGTCTGGGCGAGGAGCCGGTCCCGCTGGGTGCCGGTGCCCGCCAGCTCGCGGGTGACCTCGCTGAGACGTTGCTGGACCGGCGCCAGGGCACGGGCCTGGGCGAGACGGGCCGAGATCCGGTCCACGGCCGCCTTGGCATCGGTCAGGGTCAGGTCGCTCGGAGCGAGCGAGGTGGCCCTGGCATGCTCGCGCCGCGCCTGGTCGGCCAGCTCGCTGACCCCGGCCACGGCCTCGGCCCGCTGGGCGGCCTCGACACGGCGTACGCGTTCCTCCTGCTCCTCGGCCGCGGCGACGAGACGGCTCTCGGCGGCGGCGGCTGCCCGGAGGCCGCGCTGCTTCTCGGCCATCGCCCGAGCGGCGTCGAGGGCGGCGAGGGTCTCCGACTCCGCGGCCAGGGCCTCCATGGCGGCGCCGGAGGTGACGGCCTGCGACTCGGTGGCCTCCTCGGCCAGCGCTCGGGCCCAGGTGGCGATGGCACCGTCGCCGGCGGGGAGGCCGAGGTCGTGGACGTCCCAGTCGTCGGGGAGCGTGACGGCTGCGGTCTCGCTGATCCGGCTGACCACCTCGGCGACGCCGGCGTTGAGCTCCTCGGAGCGCCGCCGGAGTTCGACGCGGCGCTCACGCAGCCAGCGCTCGACATCGGCGAAGCGCTCGGTGCGGAAGAGCCGCTCGAGCAGCCGTTTGCGCTCCTCGGCGCTGGAGCGGAGGAAGGCCTGGAAGCGGCCCTGCGGAAGCATCGCGACCTGCACGAACTGGGTCAGCGTCATGCCGAGGAGGTCCGAGACCAGGTGGCCGGCCTCGTCGAGGCGGGTGGTGAGAGTGCGCCACTCCTCGCCGACCTGCTCCATGAGCACGACGGAGGCCTGCTGGGTCGTGGTGCCGGCGCCACGCCGCTTGGGTCGCTCCCACGACGGGGAGCGGGTGATCCGGAAGCGTCGCTGGGCGAGCGTCGCCTCCAGGACGACCCGGGTCGCGACCTCGGCCGGGGCCCGGTCGCTGCGCAGCCGCTTCGCGACCGAACGGTCACCGGGGACGTCGCCGTAGAGCGCGAAGCAGACCGCGTCCAGGACGCTCGTCTTCCCGGCTCCGGTGGCGCCGGAGAGCAGGAAGAGCCCCGCCTCGGAGAGCTGGTCGAAGTCGACGCTCACCGTGCCCGTGAACGGGCCGAACGCGGCGACCTCCAGGTGGTGAAGGCGCATCAGAAGAGCACCTCGAGCCACTCCTCTTCCTCGGCGACGCCGGAGCGCGAGTCGAGCGAGTCGACCTCGGGGTCCTCGCAGCAGGCGTCCACGGCGGTCTGCAGCAGCGCCAGCTCGGCCTTGGCCGCGGGCTCGCCGCGGAGCTCGGCCACGAACTCGGTGACCAGGTCGATGTCGCGCCGCGGCCGGGACGGGTCGGGCTGCGACAGAGCACCGAGGACCGGCGCGGTCGACTCGAAGCCCAGCACGAGGGTGTGCGGGAACCGCCGCCGCAGCCGCTCCATGGCCTGGGCCGGGCGGATCCGGTCGGTCAGGGTGATCTGCAGCCACGACTGCTCGTGGACCTCGTGGCGGGGGTCGCTCAGGAGCTCCTCGAGCGTGCCCCGCAGCCTGGCCAGGTTGCGCGGCACCGGCGCCTCCACGAACTCGCTGGCCACGAAACCGGACTCGTCGAGATCGATGAGCCATGACCCCTTGAGGTGGTTGGCCTCGGAGAAGGAGTAGGCCAGCGGGGAGCCGCTGTAGCGCACCGTGTCGGTGATCGTGTGGCGGCCGTGGAGGTGGCCGAGGGCGGAGTAGGAGATGTCCTCGAAGAGGCTGGCGGGCACCATCGAGACGCCGCCGACGGAGATGTCGCGCTCGGAGTCGGAGGGCTCCGCGCCGGTGACGAAGGCGTGGGCCATCACCACGCTGCGGCCACCTCGGTGGTTGAGGTCGGCGCGGACCCGCCGCATCGCCTCGCCGAGCGCCGCCTGGTGGGAGCGCGACTCCAGGCCCCACGAAGCCCTGGCGGCGTCGGGATCGAGGTAGGGGAGACCGTAGAAGGCCACTTCGCCGTGCTCGTCGGGGAGCATCACCGGGCGGCCGACCCCGGCCAGATCGGTGCGGATGAAGATGCCGGCGGCGTCGATCAGCTCGGAGCCGAACCCCAGGCGCTGGGCCGAGTCGTGGTTGCCGCTGGTGATGACGACCTTCGCCCGCGAGGCCGCGAGCCGCGAGAGCGCCTCCGAGGCCAGCCGCACGGCGTCGACCTGCGGAAGCGCCCGGTCGTAGACATCGCCGGATACGCACACCACGTCGACGGATCCCTGCTCCACCACGGAGAGGAGATGGTCGACGTACGCCGCCTGGTGCCCGAGCATGCCCTCCCGGTGGAAGGACCGGCCCAGGTGCCAGTCGGAGGTGTGCAGGATCCGCATGAAACGAAAACTATCGGTGAGCACGGACAGTCTTGCCCCCGACTCACCGCCGGAGCGTCGGCTACGCGGGATAGGTCACTTTGATCGCCAGCTGCCGCTGCAGGTTGTCGGCCGCGTCGGACACCCGGCGGCGTACGCCCGGGTCGAGATCCAGCTCGATGACCGCCCGCGCGGCAGTGAGGGTCTCCTCGGTCACCGAACCGCTCGGGAAGAACGCCTCGGCGGCCTCGGCGAGGCTCCAGCCCGAGCGCTTCTCGGCGGTGGCGGGAAGCTCGGCGAAGTAGCGCTCGACGTAGTCCGTGGTGAGCTCGGCCGGGCCGGTCCAGAACGCCCGTCCGGCGGCCAGGATGTCGTAGTTGGGCAGGTCGGTCTCGCCGGTGAACACGGACCAGCCGTATGCCTTCGCCTCCGCGTCGGGGATGCTGACCAGGGCGCCGTTGAGATGGATGCGGGCCTCGTTGGCCGGCTCCGCGTCATAGGCGGCCTGCAGCTCCGAACGATCCGCGAAACCGTTCTCGGCGAGCTTGGCCAGGATGCGCCAGCGCAGGTCGAGGTCGGTCTCGATCCCGGCCGGGGGAGCGGCGAGCCACTCCCGCAGCAGCGACTCGGACGTCGCCGAGCGGATCGCCGCGCGATAGGACGACAGCTGCAGCTCCGAGCCGGGAGCGACCTCGGCGAGCTTGCGGAGGGCGGCCTCGTGCAGCCGCTCGCGCGCCCCCGCGGGCGCCAGCGGCACCACCGAGCCGAAGAGCCACGGCATGGTGCGCCTCGGGGTGTCCTCGAGGTCCTCGACCGGCAGCGACGCCTCGGCGATGTCGATGACGTCGGCCGGGTCGACCGCGGCGTTGAACCAGGCGCTGCGCAGGTTGTTCCACACCCCCGCGCGCAGACCGTCGTCGGTGATCGAGGCGATCGCGCCCTTGAGCGCCTGCACCGTCTCCCAGTCGGGGATGGCCGAGGCCCAGGTGTCGTCGTAGGGGTCGAGCACGACGGCGTTGGCGGCGACCTGGAGCGGCGTCTGGTCACCGCTCACGGTGATCTCCTCGGTGGTCCACCGGGTGCCGTTGAGGATCGCGGCGCGGAAAGTGTGCGAGCGGTCGGCGGGGTGCCGGGACGGAGCGGTGCGGTTGACGACCATCTTGGCCGGATCCCACGAGAGCGTGTCCGGGCCGGCTTTGAGCAGCCACTGCGAGGTGAAGGTGTCGAGGTCGAACTCGACCCCCGCCTCGGCCGCGGCGGCATCCCACGAACCGAACAGGTCGTGCATCGTCGCGTTGCCGAACCGGTGCCGGGTGAAGTGGTCGATCGCACCCGCGAAGAAGACGTCGTCACCCAGCGATGCGGCGAGCTGGCGCAGGATCGCCGAGCCCTTGGAGTAGGAGATCCCGTCGAAGTTCTGCAGCGCGGAGACGGCGTCCTCGGCGCCGTTGCCGGCGACCGAGTGCGTCGAGCCGCGCTGGTCGGCGGTCAGACCCCACTGGCGGCGGGCGTAGGACATGTCGGCCCAGGCGTCGGCGTACTCCGTGACCTCGGCGGTCACCCGGTTGCCCATGTATTCGGCGAACGACTCGTTGAGCCACAGGTCGTCCCACCACTGCGGCGTGACCAGGTCGCCGAACCACTGGTGGGCCATCTCGTGGGCGACCGTGGTGGCCCGCTGGATCCGCATGCCACGGGTCACGCGGGAGGTGAAGACGAGCGGGTCGCGGAAGGTCACGCAGCCCGGGTTCTCCATCGCGCCCGCGTTGAACTCCGGCACGAACGCCTGGTGGTAGTTGCCGAACGGGTAGCGGATGCCGAAGAGCCGGTGGAACTCGTCGAAGCACTGCTTGGTGATCGTGAAGAGCTCCTCGGCGTCCTTGTCGAGGTCGGCGGCGATGCTCTGCCGTGAGCTCAGCGACAGCGGGATCCCGTCGTGCTCGTCGTGGATCATGTGCCAGGGGCCGGCGACGAGCGTGACGAAGTACGTCGAGAGCGGCTGGCTCCGCTCGAACTCCCAGGTCCCGGGGGAGGTCTGGGTGCCCGGCGCGTTGCCGATCACCGTCCAGTCGTGCGGTGCGGTCACGTGGAAGGTGTAGGGCGCCTTCAGGTCGGGCTGGTCGAAGCAGGCGAAGATCGTCGGGGCGGCGTCCATGAAGCACATCCCGTAGACGTAGGCCCGCCCGTCGGCCGGGTCGACGCTGCGGTGGAGCCCCTCGCCGTCGTTGCGGAACGGCATGGTGGCCTCGACGACGAGCTCGTTAGGGCCCTCGTCCGTGCTGATCGGGAGACGCCCCTTGGCGAGCGTGGCCGGGTCGATCGAAGCACCGTTGAGACTGATCCGCTCGACCGAGACCGGCTTCAGGTCGAGGAACGTCGGCCCACCGCGCGAGGTGAACCGGATCGTCGTCACGGAGCCGAACGTCTCCTCGCTGGAGCCGAGATCGAGGCGTACGTCGTAGTCCTCGATCTTCAGCAGGCTGGCACGGGCGGCGGCCTCGTCTCGGCGCAGGGGCAGGCTCTGGGTGCTCACGTCGCACAGGCTAACGGGCGGATGGCACTCTTTCCCCATGACTGACTCTGCTGCAGACCTGCGCTCGGTATCTCTGGAGAAGATCGGCGAGCACCGCTTCCGTGCGACCAACGCGCGCGGCGCCTCCGTGGTGATCGGCCACGGCGACGACCCCGACTTCACCCCGGTCGAGCTGCTCCTCGCCGCCCTGGCCGGCTGCAGCGCCCTGGACGTCGACTTCATCACCGGCAAGCGCTCCCCGATGGAGACCTTCGAGGCGCTCGCCGCGGGCACCAAGATCCGCGACGAGCAGGGCAACCGCCTCGTCGATCTGTCGGTCACCTTCGACATCACCTTCCCCGAGGGTGAGGCCGGCGATGCCGCCCGCAAGGTCCTCCCGGACGCGATCAAGAAGTCCGAGACCCGCCTGTGCACCGTCGGCCGCACCGTCGCCGTCGGCACCCCGGTGACCTACGGAGAGGGCGCCCTCTCCTAGCCCGCCTCGGCGCTCAGGGGAGCAGGAGGGCGGAGTCGCCGAACTCGTGCCACAGGTAGCCGTCGGCGACGGCGGCGTCGTAGGCCGCCTGGGTGAGCTCGGGGCCGGCGACGGCCTCGACCAGCAGCAGGTGGCTGGCCTGAGGGTCGTGCCAGCCGGTGATGAGCCCGTTGACGACGTACGGCGGGTTGGCCGGCGTGATGACCCGGTCGGTCCAGCCGCTCGCCGCTCTGACCGCGCCGGTCGCAGGGATGACCGCCGACTCGAGGGCGCGGGTGACGGTGGTGCCGGCCGCGACGACGCGGCCACCGGCGTACCTGGTCTGCTCCACCAGACGGGCCGTGGTCGCGGAGACCTCGAACCACTCCGCGCCGGGGGCTTCGCCGGCCTCCTGGGAGGAGACGCCGGTGTGCAGGGTGATGGGCGCGACCTGGATGCCGCGCGTGACCAGCTCGGTGACCAGCGGGTGGGTGAACGGGCGCGCCGCCGAGGGCATCTCCGCGCTCCCGGGGCGGTGCCCGAAGACCGTCTGGTAGGCGGAGAGCGGGTAGCGCCGGTCGAGATAGCCGTACGCGATCGGGCGTCCGGCCCGCTCGAGCTCGGCGGCCACGTCGCCGGTGACCCGGGCGCGCCACAGCCGGTTGCCCTCGCCGGTGGGGGAGGAGGGACGACCGTCCGGGTACGGCTCGAGGAGGGTCACCCGTAGGCCGGCGGTCACGACCACGTCCCCCTCGGCGGCGTCAAGCACCGACCGGGAGGCGTCAGGTGCAGAACGGAGCTCCACGGCCCAGCCGGTGTCGAGGCGCTGGGCGAGGTGGAGCACGACCCGTCCGCGCCCGATCAGGTCGGCGTCGAGCTGGCGGGCCTCGGTCACCGAGTCGTTGACCACGACCAGGTCGCCGGGGGAGAGGTGATCGGCGAGGTTGCGGAACCGGGCATGTCGTACGCCGCCCGGGGACGCCACCAGAAGGCGCACCCCGTCGCGTTCGATGCCGCGCCACTCCGCGGGCGCGGGAGCAGTGGTCTCGTCGGGAAAGGGGAACGTGGTCGTCGGTCGTTCGGCGAGCATGGTCATCGGGTTGCTCCTACGGATGCGAGTTCGGTGGCGCGGTAGCGCCCGGACGGCTGTTCGCTCGAGAGCAGCGCGAGCAGGTGCGGAACGACCGATTCCGGCAGCGGCCGGTCGGAGATGTCCTCACCGGGGAAGGCGGCCTGATGCATCGCGGTGCGCATGTCGCCGGGATCGACGGCGTACGCGCGGATGCCGTTCTCCTCGCCGAGGGTGAGGATCAGGTGGTCGAGCGCGGCCTTGCTCGCTGCGTACGTTCCCCAGGTCGGGTAGTGCTCGACCGCCGCGTCGCTCGAGATGCCCACGAGGGTGCCGCGCGAGGCGATCAGGTAGGGGAGGAGCCGTTGGGTGAGCGAGAACGGGGCGAGCAGATTCGTCTCGAGCACGCTGGAGAAGAGGCTCTCGGGGACCTCGGCCAGCGGCAGCATCGGACCGAGCTCGCTGGCGTTGTGCACGAGCAGGTCCAGGCGCCCGTGGCGGGCGACCGCCGCCGCGATGGCGTCCTGATGGTCGAGGTCGCGTACGTCGCCGCTCAGCGTCGTCACCCGGGGGCTGTCCGGCAGGGCGGCATGGAGACGGTCGGCGTCGCGGGCGTCGGTGACGACGCTCCAGCCCTTGTCGATGAGGGAGGTCGCGAGGGCGAGTCCCAGCCCCGCGGAGCCGCCGGTGATGACGGCTACTTCGTTGTCTGATCTGTTCATGCCCCCTAGGATTCAACCTAAAGTGAACTTGAGATCAAGGGCTGTGACAGAAAAGAGCGAGATGAACACCCACGACCTGCTCACGATGGGCGAGGTGACCCGGCGCAGCGGCTACGCCGCCTCCGCGGTGCGCTACTACGAGAGCCAGGGCCTGATCCAGGCCGAGCGATCGGCCGGGGGACAGCGTACGTTCGAGCGCAGCGTCCTGCGTCGGCTCGCCTTCATCAGGGCCGCCGCCAACGTCGGGCTCTCCCTGGACGAGATCAAGGCCGAGCTCGACTGCCTGCCGGGCGACCGCACGCCCACGAAGGCCGACTGGGCGCGCATGTCCAGGCACTGGCGCCGCCGTCTCGAGGAGCAGATCCACGCCCTCGAGCGTCTCCGCGACAACCTCGACTCCTGCATCGGCTGCGGCTGCCTCTCTCTCCAGCGCTGCCGCATCTCTAATCCCGACGACGCCGCGGCGGCCCAGAGCGCCGGTGCTGCGTACCTCCCCAAGGTCCTGCGCCGCGACCCACCCCGCCGCCGCGCCTGACCAGCCGAGGCGTCACCCCCGTCGGCCGAGGCGTCGCCTAGGTCGGCTGAGATGTCACGTACGCGCCAACTCGCCCGACGTACGTGACGCCTCGGCAGGGTTGGGTCAGCCGACGGTGATCGTCTCGAACTCGACGGGCGTCTTGGGGGCGCCGGTGCCGTCGGGGCCTGCCTCGGCCACGCCGGCCTCACCGACCTCCTGCAGGGTCTTGATGGCGGCCTCGTCGAGAGTGCCGAAGACGGTGTAGGCGGGCTCGAGCTGGGTGTCGCCGAAGACCATGAAGAACTGGCTGCCACCGGAGTTGGGCTGGCCGGTGTTGGCCATCGCGAGGGTGCCGGCGGGGAATGTGTCGGTGTCCTTGAACTCGTCGGGGATCGTGTAGCCCGGGCCGCCGGTGCCCTGGCCGGTCGGGTCGCCGCACTGCAGCAGCGCGAAGCCGGGGTTGTTGCCGAGGCGGTGGCAGCTGGTGCCGTCGTAGTAGTCCTGCGAGGCCAGCGAGAGGAACGAGTTGACCGTGCAGGGCGCCTTGTCGGCGTCGAGGGTGATCGCGAGCGGGCCGACGGAGGTGTTGATGGTGGCGGCGACCTTGCCGGTGTACTGCGCGGTCTTCTCCGGCTGGTCCACCTCCTTGGAGGCACCCATCGGGTCCTCGACGTAGTCACAGCTCGTCGAGCCGGGCTTCACGATCGACTTCCAGTCACTGGACTCGCTCGACTTCGGGCCCTTGCTCTCCGTGGCCTCGCCGGAACCGGACCCGCCATCGTCGGAACCACATGCGGACAGCGTCAGGAGCAGGGCAGCGGCGGCAACGGCCGGGAGTGCACGAGAAGGCATGCCCAGATGCTAGGGGAGCGGTCCGAACGATCCCGCGACGGACCCCGCGTGGCGATGCCGGAGGCATCTCCTGCCAGCGTTGGGGCCACGCACTATCGCACACCTTGGTTGTCAGCCGCGATACTGCACCAGCCCCACCGCACCCACTCGCCACGACAGGGGAGGGGCTCGGATAGCCTCCAGTCGTGCCTGTGCTCTCCCTGCGTTTCGAGCTCGACGACCTGACCCGGCCCGAGGTGATCCGGCTCCTGGAGGACCATCTCGAGGACATGTACTCGGTGACGCCGGCCGAGTCGGTGCACGCACTCGACCTCGAGGCACTGAAGGTGCCCGAGATCGCGTTCTGGTCGGCCTGGGAGGGCACCGAGCTCGTCGGCTGCGGCGCGCTGAAGTCGCTCGGCGAGGGTGACTACGAGCTCAAGTCGATGCGCACCACGGCCGCCGCCCGTGGCCGCGGCGTCGCGACCGCGATGCTGCGCCACCTGCTGGCCGAGGCCAGGTCACGCGGTGGTCGCCGGGTGCTTCTGGAGACCGGCACCGAAGGGTTCTACGAGCCCGCCCGGCGCCTCTACGCGGGCAACGGCTTCACCGAGCGCCCGCCTTTCGGCAGCTACGTGCTCGATCCCAACTCGGTCTTCTTCGAGCTCTCGCTGTAGTCGTCGACCGGTGGGGCGTCCCGCCGGAACAGCAGGTCGTCGAGAGCGAGCTTGGTGCGGCGTACGACGATCAGGTAGACCGCGATCGCGAGCCAGCCCAGGTCGCGGAGGGTGTCGGCGAGATAGGCGGGGTCGGCCGAGGCGCCGCCGCCCCCGAAGCAGCCGCAGTCGATGTTGAGCCCGCGCGCCCAGGCCGAGGTGATCCCGACGAGGAACGAGCACAGGCCGAGTGCTGTCGCCACCGCCGCCGTCCGGGTGAACAGCCCGAGGATCAGCAGCGCGCCGAGGACGATCTCGGCGATCGGCATGGCGATCGCGTACGCAGGGGCCAGCTGCCACGGCAGCAGCTGGTAGCCGCGCACGGCCTGCTCGGTGATCGCCGGCTCGGGCAGTTTCGCAAGCCCGGCGGCGAGGAACACGAAACCGAGGTAGAGACGGCCGGCGAGACCGATCCAGCCCAACAGATCAGCGCGCGTCCTCATGAGAGCACCACCCAGGAGGTGCGCAGGACGCCGAAGACGACGAACGCCGCCACGACCGCGTAGCCGGCCCACAGCAACGGCGCCGGCGAGACCTCGTCCCTGATCTCACGCCGCACGAACCACACCCCGAGCGCCAGCACGGCCACGGAGACCGCGACCAGCCCGACGACGTACCACACCTCGTTCACATCGCCAGCGTGCCACAGCCGAGGCCCACAACCACCGCCAGGACGCCCGCCTTCAGCGCATCTTCAGGCTCGCGGGCCGACTTCTCAGACTCCGAGGGTCACAGGTCGGTGAAGTCGGCGTAGAGACAGGCGTGGTCGGAGGCGGCGTGCTGCTCCGCGGTCAGCGTCGGGAACAGGTCCCAGGGATCCTTGGTCCGCGGCCCGTGCCACACGCCCTTGCGGAAGACGCCACCACCGGTCTGCTTCGCGCGCAGCGCGGGGGAGAGGAGCAGATAGTCGATCTTGGCGTCCTCGTTGCCGGAACCGTACGTTCCGCGGCGGTGGTTCCAGTCCCAGTGCTCGTGCTCGCTGGCGTCGGCGAGTCCCTCGACGGACAGCAGCGGCTTCAGCGACTCGCTGGCGGGGGAGTCGTTGAGGTCGCCGGCTACGCAGACGTGCTCGATCCCCTCCTCGAGCAGTCCCCGGTAGATCTCCGCGACCCGCTTCGCCTGCCTCCCGCGCCGCTTGGCGCCGAGAGGGTCGCCCTTCTCCGAGTAGCCCTTGGACTTGAAGTGGTTGGCGAGCACCACGATCCGCGCGCCGCTGGGAGCGTCGAGGTGATACTCGCAGCAGTCGCGGGAGAAGATCACGCCCTCCTCGTCGCGGTCGAAGATGTGGGTGCGCAGCTGCACCAGGCGATAGCCGTCGCCGACCATGACGCCGACGTCGATGCCGCGCTCGTCGTTGCCCTCCACGACCATCACCTGCTCGTACGCCTCGGCTCCGACCTCCGGCAGGAGCGTCTGGGAGAACATGTGCAGCCCCGGCCGGTCGTCGGCCTCGACGACGACCGCGACCTCGGCCCGCAGCTCGGCGAAGACGCGCGCGGTGTTCTCGGTGGCGACCTCGTCGACAGCGGTGGTCTTGAGCTCGACGAACCCGACCCAGTCGTTGCGCCCCTGCGCGACCAGCTGCACCGGCCCCGAGCGCGGGCGTTTGAGCAGCTTGCCGCGCATCTTCCGCAGCCGCGCGAACTCGCCCTCGTCGCTCTTCAGAAGCCCCAGCTTCTCGAGGTTGTCCAGGATCTCCTGCTCATCGCCCTGATAGCCGGGCTGAGCGAGAAGAGTGGAGACGCGGGCGTGAGCGGTCAGGACCGCTCGTCGCGTCGTGGCATCAGCCTCTTCGGCATCCATCGCCTTCGGCCGGGCGAAGAGGTTCTCGACGTTGAACGATGCGAGGCGCATCTCTCCAGGCTAGAGGACGCGGCCGGTCACCGGGTCGCGATCGGTGAGGCAGTAGATCTGCCCGTACGGCGCGCGCATCACCGTCCACCACTCGAAGACGCCGACCGTGTCGGCGCCGAGCGCCTCGTGACGGCAGGTCTCCGAGGCACGGTTGGCGACCGCGAGGTCGGGATGCGCTCCGACCTCACCGTCCTCGTCCTCGAGCCGCTGCAGGAGGATCCGGAGCCCGCCGTGCGGATCGGGGTCGGCGAGGCGTACGAACTCGGGGGTCTTGGCCGGTTCCGGAGTGCGTCCGGTGACCGCGGCCCAGAAGGTGACCTCCTGGTCCCAGCGGGAGCGAGGGATGTCGATGCACACCTGGTCCAGCACCCGTTCCGGCTCCGAGCGAGCGAAGCGCGGCTGCGAGCCTTCATCGAGCGTGTGGCAGAAGAGCATGCCGCCGGGGGAGCGCATCACCGGAACCCCGTCGTACGTCCATGCCGGACTCGCTCCGTGCGACACCGACCGCTCCACCGCAGCCTCACGGTCGGCGGCATCGAGATCGACGTGGATCCGTGGCTCGCCGTCGTCGAGGGCCTGCATCTTGAGCCAGGAATCGCCCGTCTGCGGCACCAGCGTGACGAACTGCCCGTCCTCTCCCCTCGGCGGCGAGATCGCCCATCCGGTCGCCGCGGACCAGAATCCGACCGCCTCCTCCCATCGTTCCCGTGGGACGTCGAGGAAGAGGTGGAACCAGGCAGGTGCGCCGGTGGTGCTCATGTCCGCGACCCTACGCGTGCGACAACGCGGATGTGGCCGAAAACGACGTACGCCGGGGTGCACCGCGACTGCGGCACACCCCGGCGTAGCACGGGATCAGCCCTGCTGGGAGATCCCGAACTGGACGTTGCCGGAGGCGTCCATCCCGGCGTCGAGGACCTTGTCGTCGAGCTCGGCGGCAGCGCCCTGGTCGAGGAAGACCCGCGCACCCTCCTGCTCGATGACCTGGTCCTCCGCCTCGGCGGTCGGGACGAGAGCGGCGCTCAATGCGCCGTCCGGTTCTGCGTCGGAGGCGAGCCGGAGGCCGGCGCCCTGGGCCTGCTCGGAGATGGAGCGGACGATGGTGGTGGCGTTCTCGGTCAGCTGAAGCATGTCGAGATCTTCCATGGTTGGGTACGGAGTACCCGCTCCACCATTCCTCACAGATCGGCCTCGTTCAAGCCCGGCATGCCGCGCTCAGGCGTCCCAGCCCTCCGGACGGAGCTTCTTCGGGAGCTTCGAGACGACCGTGGCGTACGACTCGTCGACCGCCTCCAGGATCTCCTCGTCCGGGATCGAGCCGCCCCAGGCGAGGTCGTTCCAGCCCGAGCGGCCGATGTAGCCGGTGACGGTCACATCGTCGGGATAGCGCAGCAGCCACTCGTCGGCGATCTCCCGGGACGGCCCGCACTTCAGCCCGACTTTCACGTCGCCGAGGAAGGCGAAGATCTTGCCGCGCTCACCCGGGCCGACCTTGATCACCGGGTGCTCGTGATCCCACGGGTTGTCCGGCCAGGCGCCTGGCTTGGCGAGGCAGTAGGCCTGCAGCAACGTCACGTCCATGGCGACCATGTTGCCACCGCCTGGGGCTGCGAGGGGCCGCGATTTCAGTCGGGTCAATTGCCGCTTCGCGGGCCTAGAATGGTCGCGAGGACAGTCGTTCTTCCTTTGGCATTGGGCTGAGGAGGTGAATTCAAAATGTCGTCTGAACACATGTCCATTCAGGAACATCCCGACATCGCGGCACTCCGGGACCGGTTCGATCTGACCGGGTCCTCCGCCACTGCTCAGGTGGTCGACGGTGTCACGATGATGGCCGGTCTATATCTGGCCATATCGCCGTGGGTCGTGGGCTTCAACACCACGGCATCACCACTGATGGTCAGCAACCTGATCATCGGCCTCGCTGTCGCTCTGCTGGCGCTCGGGTTCGCGTCGGCATTCGGCCGCACACACGGTCTGGCCTGGACCGTGCCGTTCATGGGTGCATGGGCGATCGTCTCGCCGTGGCTCATGAACGGTGTCGACACCACCGGTGGAATGATCGCCTCCAACGTGATCGTCGGAGCGATCATCATGCTGTGCGGACTCGGCTCGGCCGGGTTCGGCACATTTTTCAATCCGCGTAGGTAACCCCCGCGGAACCGTCACCGACCGGCCGAGCGAGGAGCGCTCGGCCGGCCTTCCGCCCGCCGGATCAGCCGATGTCGGCGCCGTAGACCTTGGTGACCGCGATGGTGATGAGCACCCGGCGGTCCGAGACCATCACCTGGCGGTACTCGTCCCAGTCGGGGTGCTCGCCGGCGCCCCGTCGGTAGTAGTCGACGAGCGCGTCGATCTCTGGGCTGTCGAGCGAGGCGCCGGGCCCGGTCAGTGTGACCGTGCCCTCGGCCGTCGCCCAGGACCGCCCTCCGGGGCCATCGACCTCGATCGCCGCCCGCGGGTCACGGCGGAGGTTCTTGGTCTTCACCAGCCCTTCCCGGGTCGAGATCAGGATCTCGCTGCGCTCGCGGTCGTAGAACTGCCACACGGGTGAGAGCTGTGGCAGGCCGTTGGCCTTGATCGTGGCCAGGATCCCGTGGCGGGTGGTGGCCAGCAGCTCGTGTGCGTCGAACGTCATGGTGAAGCGCCTCCTCGTCGGGCGTCGCCCGTGTGGTCGTTGCCTTCTAGAAGGCGACCGGGCACGACTTCCTTCCCGGTTCCTAATTCAGAGGTGCGCCGCGCGCAGGTCGGCTAGGTTGCCGAGGACCCGCACCGAAGGAGACCCCACATGCGTGCATTGATCGGCCGGATTCTGGTGGCGATGGGGCTGGTATCCCTGCTCCTCGTCACACCCGCCAGCCCCGCGACAGCCGCCGAGGACGACATCCTCGACCGCCTGCTCGAAATCGAGGGCGTCAGCCTGATCCAGGAGAAGCCCGTCGAGGGCTACCGCTACTTCGTCCTTAGCTTCACCCAGCCGGTCGACCACCGCCGGCCCGACGGTGACACCTTCCAGCAGCGGTTCACCGTGCTCCACAAGGACACCGCCCGCCCCACGGTCTTCCAGACCAGCGGCTACAACGTCTCGACCAACCCCGGCCGGAGCGAGCCGACCCGCATCATCGACGGCAACCAGGTCTCGATGGAATACCGGTTCTTCACCCCGTCGCGCCCCGACCCGGCAGACTGGGACGACCTCGACATCTGGCAGGCCGCCAGCGACCAGCACGCCATCTTCAAGGCGCTGAAGCCGATCTACTCCGCCAACTGGCTCGCCACCGGCGGCTCCAAGGGCGGCATGACCGCGACCTACTTCGAGCGGTTCTACCCGCGTGACATGGATGGCATCGTCGCCTACGTCGCGCCGAACGACGTGGTCAACCGCGAGGACTCCGCCTACGACGAGTTCTTCGCCACCGTCGGCACCGAGGACTGCCGCGACCGGCTCAACGGCGTCCAGCGCGAGGCGCTCGTCCGCCGAGAGGCGCTCAAGGCGAAGTACGCCGACCTGGCAGCAGCCGAGGGCTACACCTTCGACACCGTGGGCAGCCTGGACGCTGCGTACGAGATGGTCGTGCTCGACTACGTGTGGGCCTTCTGGCAGTACGCCGGCACCGCCCAGTGCTCGAACATCCCCGCCGACGCGGCGACCGCCAGCGACCAGGCGATCTGGGACTCGATCGACTACTACTCGGGCTTCGGCTTCTACACCGACCAGGGCCTGAGCCCCTACACGCCGTACTACTACCAGGCGGGCACCGAGCTCGGTGCGCCGATGATCGGGTTCCCGCACATCGAGGACGAGCTGATCCGCTACGGCTACCAGCCGCCGCGCAGCTTCGTCCCGCGCGACATCGACATGCGGTTCGACCCGTCCGCGATGCGTGACGTCGACTCCTGGGTGCGCAAGCACGCCAACCAGATGCTCTTCGTCTATGGCGAGGCCGACCCGTGGGGTGCCGAGCGCTTCCGCCCGGGCATCTTTGCCAACGACTCCTACGTCTTCACCGCGCCGGGCATGAACCACGGTGCCAACGTGGCCGGCCTGGTCGCCGACGAGCGAGAGCTCGCCACCGCCCGGATCCTGAAGTGGGCCGGCGTCGCGAGCGCCGCGGTCGAGGCCGACGCGTCGAAGGCGAAGCCGCTGGCCACCTACGACGCGAAGCTCGACAAGCGCGACCTCAAGCGGGAGCCGCTGCTGCGCTGACCTGGGCCAGCGTCTCCGGGATCAGAGCGACAGCACCCGGAGAACCAGCGCTGCGACGGAGACGACGGTGAGAGCCACCGTGGGCACGGAGCCCTTGGCGTCGCCGGCCCGCAGGTGGGTGATGATCGCGCCGATGAAGTAGAGCGCGAGCGCCCCCGCGGCCGCGACACCGAGGGCTCCGACCCAGTTGCCGACGATGAGGCCGATAGCGCCGAGCACGAGCAGAGCGCCCAGAACCGGCACGTACTTGGCGGCGACGCCGAGCCCGCCCAGCTGGTCGACCATGGCCGGCTGCCTGGTCACCTTGATCGTCCCGGATGCCAGGCAGGCGAGCGCGAGCAGGGACGAGACGACGATGTACGCGATGAACACGCGTGTACTCCTTTGGCTGCCCCGCTTGGCGGGGTGATCTCGAGGCCGGTCGATGGACCGACAACCGCAGAGTCTGTGCGGGGCGATGACGCGTTGCAACTATGGCGTTAGCAACTTATCCTGAGTAAGTGACACCCAATGCCGCGCAGGTCGACGAGAAGTCGTGCGCCATCTTCCAGCGCACGCTCGAGCGCGTCGGACAACGCTGGTCCGGCGCGGTGCTCTATGCCGCTGTGGGCGGTGCTCGCCGCTTCGGCGAGTACCGACGTGCGGTCGAGGGGATCTCCGACCGGATGCTCGCCCTGCGCCTCAAGGAGCTCGAGCGTGACGGCTTCCTGGTGCGGGAGGTGATCCCCTCGACCCCGGTGCAGGTCCTCTACCGTCCGACCCCAGCCGGGGCGGAGCTGATCGCCGCCCTCCAGCCGTTGGGGGACTGGGGACACAAGCACCTGGCAGAGCTGCCCGACTGAGGGCTTGCCTTCGAGCGCGCTCGAACCTCTAGCGTCTGAGGTATGGATCTTGGACTCCACTACTTCACCTTCACCCACCCCGAGTGGGAGACCACGCTCGCCGACAAGCTGACCGAGACCGCCCGTATCGCCGACGAGGGCGGTGTCGACCTGCTCACGGTCATGGACCACTGGTTCCAGATGGAGCAGGCCGGCGGCCCGTTCGAGCCGATGCTCGAGGGCTACACCACCCTGGGCTACCTGGCCGGGGTCACCGACAACGTACGTCTCAGTCTGCTCGTCACCGGAGTGACCTACCGTCACCCGGGGCTGCTCGCCAAGATCGTCACCACCCTGGACCGGCTCTCCGGCGGCCGCGCGCTGCTGGGCATCGGTGCGGCGTGGTACGAGCGTGAGCACCAGGGGCTCGGCGTGCCGTACCCGTCGACGGCGGAGCGGTTCGAGCGCCTGGAGGAGACCCTGGAGATCTGCCGCCAGATGTGGTCGGAGAACGACGGTGCCTACGAGGGCAAGCACTACCAGCTCGCCGAGACGATCTCGCTCCCGCAGCCGGTCAACGGCACCGTCCCGGTCCTGATCGGCGGGGGAGGCGAGAAGAAGACGCTGCGCCTGGTCGCCAAGTACGGACAGGGCACCAACCTCTTCGGCGGCCCCGGCCCCGAGGCGGTCGAGTCCGTCCGGCACAAGCTCGAGGTGCTCCGCGGCCACTGCGACGACCTCGGCACCGACTACGACGCGATCGAGAAGACCATCCTCTTCCAAGGCCCCTCGGTCGAGGACCCGGACGCCTTCTTGAAGTCGATGGAGGAGTACGCCGGTCTGGGTGTCACGCTCGTCGGGCTGATGCCGACGCCGTACGTCGACCCGGTGCCGTGGACCACCTCGCTCGTCGACCTGGTGCCGCGGTTGAAGGAGGTCTAGGAGGACGGATCCGGCTGGCGGCGTAGTACACTTGTTCTAACCACGTTGCCGGCCGGACTCGTCGAGTCCGCGGGGCAGCACGAAGGGTGGGCGTCATGACGACGTCACCGACAGTAGAACTCATCACCGCGGTTCGCGTCGATCTTCGGATCCGCCTGGACAACAGTTTCTCGTCCGGTCCGCTCGACGGAGCCTGGTGGCCGCAGTCACGCGACCTTCAGGCCGAGGCTGCCGACCTGATCGACCACTTCCCCCATCGCGTGGGCCGGATCTCGCGGCTGTTGTTCTCCCGGCCCGACTGGGACTCGGTCGCGGGCACGCCGAGCGTCCGCAAGGTCCGCGCCGCGCGCGGGATCGTGAAGATCGGCTCGTTCCCGTCCGACGACACGCACCTCGTGGTGCTGTCGATGGCCACCGGGGACCGGCTGCGTCTGCTGGTGGTGCCCCACGACACCGCCCCCGAGCGCGCCGAGAAGATCATGGAGCAGGCGGCCGACGACCGGAACACCTTCCGCCCAGCGCAGCTGCTGGGCCTCGATGGTCCCGACCAGAGCGAGATCGGCCAGCAGATCTGGGACGACGAGGGCGGTGCCTCCTAGGCGCGGCGCAGCGTTGCGGCGATGACGCTGCGGGTCTCGGCAGGATCGATGACATCGTCGATCTCGAACATCCGTGCGGCGTTGAGCGCGCTGGCCTGCTTGCGGTACTCGTCGGTGAGTGCGGCGACCCGCTCTTCACGCTCGGCCTCGGGCATCTCGGCGAGCTCGGCGGCCATGGAGAGGCGTACCGCGCCCTCCAGGCCCATCGGGCCGAGGTGGGCGTCGGGCCAGGCGACGGTGAGCAGCGGGCGGTGCGTGCTGCCGCCGAGCATCGCCTGCGCGCCGAGCCCGTAGCCACGACGCAAGACCACCCCGACCAGCGGGGTCGACAGCTGTGCGCCGGCGACGACCATCCGGGACGCGTGACGGACCAGGCCGCCGCGTTCGGCCTCGGGGCCGACCATGAACCCGGGGGTGTCGACCAGCGAGACCACCGGGAGGCCCCAGCGCTCGCAGAGCGCGAGGAAGTCGGCGGCCTTGACCGATGCCTCGCTGGTGAGCGCTCCGGCAAGGTGGGTCGACTGGTTGGCGATCACCCCGACCGCGATCCCGTCGATCCGCGCCAGCGCGGTCACGAGCTCGGGGGCGTACGCCTCGCGGAGCCAGGTGACCGAGTCGATGTCGGCGAGGGCTTCGACGACCGGACGTACGTCGAAGGCTTCGCGGTCGTTGTGGGGGAGGAGCGTCCGTAGATCGGTCTGGTCGCCGGCCTCACCGCCATCGGCGCTGGGCTCGAGGTAGGAGAGGATGCTGCGTACGGCCTCGACGGCTGCTGCCTCGTCCTCGACGAGCAGGTCGATGACACCGTTGGCGGTCTGGTCCTTGACCGGCCCGATCTCCTCGGGTGCGAAGCTGCCGAGCCCGCCGCCGGCGATCATCGCCGGCCCGGCCATGCCGAGGTTGGCGTCCGGGGTGGCGATGCGGAGGTCGGCGCTGCCGGCCAGGACCGCGTTGCCGGCGAAGCATCGCCCGGAGACGACGGCGATCCGCGGCACGACGCCTTCGAGCTCTCCCCAGAGCGCGAACGAGCCGACGTCGAGCGCGGAGACCAGCGGGATGTCCGTGTCACCGGGACGGCCGCCGCCGCCCTCGGTGAAGAAGACCGCCGGCAGCCGCATCCGCCCGATGACCTCGATCAGC
The DNA here is from genome assembly GCF_042788075.1 of Nocardioides sp. YIM B13467. Lineage (NCBI taxonomy): Bacteria > Bacillati > Actinomycetota > Actinomycetes > Propionibacteriales > Nocardioidaceae > Nocardioides > Nocardioides sp. YIM B13467. Next base: position 1,037,945 of record NZ_JBHZPJ010000046.1, on the reverse strand, counting down.
CGGTCCGACTTGCGATGCCCGCGCATGCCCTGCGTACCGGCCATCACCAGGTAGTCGTAGGACAGCACCGCGCACGGCTTCCCGTCCACGGTCGCGGTCCCGCCGACGATGCCGTCGGCCGGCGTCTCCACGACGAGCTCGGCCAGGTCACGGCGGCGTTCCTGGGCCGCGGTGATGAACCTGCCGTACTCGACGAACGAGCCCGGATCGACCAGATCGGCGATGTTCTCCCGAGCCGTACGCCGCCCCTTGGCGTGCCACCGGGCAACCTTGTCGGATCGCGCCGCGTCCGTCGTCAGGAAGCGGCGGGCGTGGAGCTCGGTCAGTCCCGTGGCAGGCGTGTCGTCGGTCACGGGCACATGGTGCCACGAGCCAGATGTGGTGCTCCTTGAATCCCCGAGGTGGTGGGTGTAAGCATGATTACATGCTTACGTCAGAGTTACGCGGGTGGTTCGCTGGACGACTGCCCGATGGTGTGTACGACGAGATCGTCGATGTAGTGGTCGACCGCGAGGAGATCACCGTCACCGGGCGGATCAAGGAACCGAAGATCGCCGAAGACGCTCCGGAAGAGGAGCGCGCTGCCGCGAACGAGGGGAGGGCCGCGGAGTTCCGGGAGCGGACCCGGGAGGACCGGATGGCGGTCGCCCGCCAGGCCGAACGCAGGTTCGACCGGAAGGTGTCGTGGGCGGTCGAGATCGGGGGAGAGCGACACTTGTTCACCAACGTCTCGGCCCCGGTCATGACCCGCCTGCGCCAACCAGAACGGGCCGTTCTCGACCTGCTCGTGTCCGGGGGAGTCGCGCGTAGCCGCAGCGATGCGCTCGGCTGGTGCGTCAGGCTCGTCCAGCAGCACTCGGGCGAGTGGCTCACCGAGCTTCAGGAGTCGCTGGTCAACGTCGAGCGGGTGCGCGCCAACGGACCCGACGGGTCCGGCTCGACGACCTCTTCGTAGACCGCCGCCGAGCGCCGTCAGACCACCGTGGCGCGGGTCAGTGCCAACCCGATCAGCGCGAAGACCGTGCCCATGAGCGTAAAGGGGATCGCCATCGCGACCAGGCATCCGATGGGTGCGCCCTCGTCGGCGACCATCGAACGACTCGGATCGAGCGGATCGACGACGATCGCGAGCGGGAGCGCTGATCCGTCGACCGCGAAGCGTTGGTTGTCCAGGGCGCCCTCGCCGGCGTACTCCTCGCCGTTGGGGCCTCGGTACTCGTAGTGGGCGATCAGCTTGGTCCGCGAGCCATGCTGCCCACTGCTCACCCTGCGGGTCTCGAACTCGCGGATCGTCGCTGTCGCCGGCGTCCAGGTTCTGAGCCGCTGGCGCTGGATCACGCCCCAGACGACGAACCAGATCCCGAACGCGGCAAAGAGCAGGCCCCCGAAGAAGAACCCCCAACCGATCACCATGGTCGTCATGGAATCACGAGTTATGGACCGGGGGAGTGCAACGGCTCGCTGGAGGACCTCGTCTCTACATCCTGCGCGGGACATCACCAGCCGTCGGACAAGATGGTTCTCATGGACCACGAGAGTGCGCGGCGTTCGGCCGCCTTCGTAGGACTGGCCACCCTGCCGATCGGGGCAGCGATCCTCCTCGCGCCGGAGCGGGTGGGCCGGGCGCTGAAGTTCGGGGACCACCCCGCCGCGCTTCGAGCGATCGGTGTCGCCGACCTGGCGCTCGTGCCCGGGTTGCTGGTGGGTCGCCGCAGACTGCCGTGGATGGCTGCTCGCGCCGGACTCAACGTGGCGATCGCGGCGTACTGCGTGAGCCTCGCCCGCAGTGAGGGCAACATCGGGCCGAAGATCGCGGCGTCAGCGCTGGCGGTCGCTACCGCTGCCGACGCCCGCACGATCCTTGCCCTGCGCGAAGGTGAGAGTCGCCGGCCCTGACGCTGTGACGTCGATCTGGGTGCGGATGCCGCGGCGGTAGGCCGAGGGCGAGACACCCAGGCGTGCGACGAAGGTGCGGCGGAGGGCCTCGGCGCTCGAGAACCCGGCATCGGAGGCCGCCTGCGCCACCGAGCGGCCGGCCTCCAGCCAGCTCCGAGCCAGATCGAAACGTACGCTGGCGGCGTACTCGGCTGGGCTCATCCCGACCTCGTCCTGAAAGAGGCGCGTGAGGTGGCGGGGGCTGATGCTGACGTGACGCGCCAGTGAGATGACGCTGTGCCGATACGACGGGTCCTGGGCGATGAGCTCGGTGATGACGCGCACCGGGCTCTCCGGCACGCCTACAGCGCGCAGGGGAGCGGAGAACTGGGTCTGTCCGCCCGAGCGCCGCAGGTAGACGAGAAGCCCCTGCGCAGCACGCCGGGCGGTTGCCGCGCCGAGGTCGTCCTCGACCAGGGCCAGCGCAAGGTCGATGCCGGCGGCGACGCCGGCGGACGTCGCGACGTGGCGATCGCGTACGAAGATCCGGTCCGGCTGCACGTCGATGAGGGGGAACCGACGTGCCAGGTCGTCGGTGAACTTCCAGTGGGTGGTCGCGCTGCGCCCGTCCAGCAGGCCGAGCTCCGCGAGCACGAACGCCCCGCTGCAGATCGACACGACACGTCTGGCCCGACCGGCCAGGGTCTGCGCCGCGGTGAGCAGCTCCTCGGTCACGAAGACCGACGGCGCACGCTCGCTGCCCGGGACGATGAGCGTGTCGAGCTGTGGGGCATCGGCTGCAGCAGCACTCACGGCGACACCGCCGCCGATCGACGAGGTCACCGCCGCACCCGAAGGCGAGAGCAGGACCACCTCGTACGCCTCTGTCGCCTGGTTGGCCTCCACGAAAACCTCGGCGGGACCGACATAGTCCAGCGCCTTCACGCCGTCGAACAGGAGGAACCCGATTCGTCGCCTCGTACCAGCCATCGACATCCTCTCTTAGTTATGGATTGAGTATTCCACAACTATGGTGATGAAGACCGGTAGATTCGGGGGATGGCCAGACCTCGGGAGATCTCAGTCACAGCGGTACGTGACGCAGCGCTCGACGTGTTCCGTGAGCATGGCTACGAGCGAACCTCCATGCATGACCTCGCCGAGCACACCGGCGCGGGCAACGGCAGCATCTACGCGGCGTTCGGGAGCAAGCGCGGCCTCTTCCTCGCAGCCCTCGAGGCGTACTGCGGCGGCCGGATCACCCTGACGACCGACGCCCTGGCGGGGGAGGACGGAGCCCGTGAAGCCGTACGCCGCTACCTGCTGCGCATCGCCGACGACTGCACCGCAGATCCGCGGCGCCTCGGATGCCTCATGGTGCGGTCGCTGGCAGAGCTCGCCGACCGCGACCCCGAGGTGGTCGGCATCTGCAGGCGGACCCTCGACGTGATGGAGGAGCGGATCGCGGCCCGCATCGGAACCGGCACCGGAGCGGGCACGCTGGCGCGGGAGATCCTGCTCTTCTCCCAGGCGCTGATCCAGGCCGGGACCACGGCGACCTCGCGGCGAGAGCTGCGCGAGTCGGCGAACGCCTACGTCGACCGGCTCGCCCTGGCCTGACGCGTCCGATTCCGAGGGATTCGCGGCCGATCCGGCAGGCGACTCAGGGCGATGCGGACGGCGACGATGGTGAAGTCCCCGCTGTACCGATCCAACAGGAGCACCATGCCCTTCTTCACCACGTCCGACGGCACCGACATCCACTACTCAGACTGGGGGACCGGTCAGCCGATCGTGTTCAGCCACGGCTGGCCCCTCAGCTCGGACGCCTGGTCGCTCGAGCGCAAGACGCTCGCCGACGCCGGCTACCGGGTGATCGCCCACGACCGCCGCGGCCACGGTAAGTCCGCCCAGCCCTGGCAGGGCAACGACATGGACACCTACGCGCGCGACCTCGCCGAGCTCGTCGAGCATCTCGACCTGCGCGACGCGGTGTTCGTCGGCCACTCGACCGGCGGGGGAGAGGTCGTACGTTGCGCGGCCCAGCACGGCAACGGACGCGTCGCCAAGGTCGTCACGATCGGTGCGGTCCCGCCGATCATGCTCCAGACCGAGGCGTACCCCGACGGGCTTCCGATCGACGTCTTCGACGGGATCCGGGCCGGCGTGCTCGCCGACCGCTCGAACTTCTACCGCGAGCTCGCGCCGTCGTTCTTCGGCTTCAACCGTGACGGCGTCGAGACGTCGCAGGGCGCGATCGACGACTTCTGGCGCCAGGGGATGCTCGCCGGGATCCAGGCGGCGTACGAGTGTGTCGCCGCCTTCTCCGCGACCGACTTCACCGAGGACCTGAAGGCTCTCGATGTGCCGATCTTCATCGCGCACGGCGACGACGACCAGATCGTGCCGATCGGGAACGCGGCGCTGAAGTCGATCGAGCTGGTCAAGGACGGCACGCTCAAGGTCTACCCGGGCGCTCCGCACGGGATCTTCGGTGCGTACCAGCAGGAGCTGATCCAGGACATCCTCGACTTCATCAAGAAGTGATCAAGGAGTGACTCCGTGGGTGCGGTGCCGCCTCGTGCGGTGCCGCACCCGTCCCTCGTCCTGGATCCAGGTTCAGCGGTCAGGGCGCGATGTTCTGGTTGTGGCTGAACAGGTTTCCCGGGTCGTAAGCCTGCTTGACCTTCCTGAGTCGCGCGTAGTTGCTGCCATAGGTGTCGGTGACGCGGCCCTGGTCGTCGTCGGACATGAAGTTCACGTACCCGCCTGCCTCGGAGTGCGGCGTGAGCGCGTCGGCGTAGTCGCGGACCCACGCGATGTTGGCGGCGTCGTCGGAGGCGTCCGGCCAGGCGGAGACGATCACCGTCGAGAACGTCGCGTGCCGGTAGGAGAACGCGGTGTCCGTCGCGCCGACACGGGAGGCGGCACCGTTGATCGAGTACAGGTGCATCGTCGAGCTCGCGTTCGGCGCCTTCGGGCCGTGGGCCAGGTGCACCTCGATCGCCTCGTCGGTCAGCTCGGTGACGTAGTTGCCCTTCCAGTAGCTGCGTACGCCACGGGGGAACAGGTCGTCGAACGCGCTGTTGAGCCACGGGTACGGCATGGGCGCGACCATCTCGCCGACGCGCGGCGCGAGGTCACGGAACGGCTGCATCGCCGCTTCGCCCTCCTCGGTCGGCCCGCTCCAGTGGACGACGGCGGCGCAGAACGTGTCACCGTGGCGGTCCTCCGGAAGGAAGGGGAGGGGAGGGGCCACCTGGAACGCCGGAAAGCCCCCGCAGCGCTCGTCGGCTTCGTTGACCCAGGTGCGGAAGAGCCGTAGCAGGTCGCCGGCGTGCTCCAGCTCGTAGAAGAAGAGTCCGACGACGACCTCGTCCACGGGATGCAGGTCGAACTCGAAGCTCGTGACGACCCCGAAGTTTCCGCTGCCTCCGCGGAGTGCCCAGAACAGGTCGGGGTTCTCGGACTCACTGGCGTGACGGAGCTGTCCGTCTGCGGTGACGACGTCGGCCGAGCGGAGGTTGTCGATCGAGAGACCGAAACCGCGCGTGAGGTATCCGATGCCGCCGCCGAGCGTGAGTCCGCCGACGCCCGTCGTCGACACGATCCCGCCAGGCACGGCGAGGCCGTGCGCATGGGTGGCTTCGTTGAGGTCGGCCAGGGTGGCGCCGCCACCCACGCGAGCGGTTCGCGCGGTGGCATCGACCTCGACGGAACGCATGGGGGACAGGTCGATGACCAAGCCGTCATCGATCGTGCCGTAACCGGGCGCGCTGTGTCCGCCTCCACGCACGGCCAGCGGAAGCCCGGCGTCGCGGGCGAAGTTCACCGCGGCGATGACGTCAGTGACGTTCGCGGCCGGTACGACGGCGGCCGGACGACGGTCGATCATCCCGTTCCAAACGGCTCGAGCCGTTTCGTAGTCTGGATCGTCGGGCGCGATGACCCGCGTCACTTGTTTGCGAAGTTCGTTGATGGATGTCATGACGCCAGCGTCATCCGCCGCAGTGGCGGCAACCATTCCGGCGACGCCACGTCATCGAGTTCCGGTACACGGGGGCGGTCGCGAGAGGGGACTCAAGGCGACGTCACTTGACATAATGTGCATTATCGGCGACTAAGTCATCGGTCGAAACAGGGAGCGTTAGGGTTCGCTGTGTGACTGAAGACTTCGACCCGACCGCGCACAACCGCGTCGCGTGGGACGAACTGGTCGACAACGACAACGAATGGTCTCGGCCGGTTGGTCCCGAGGTCATTGAGAAGGCACGTCAAGGCGACTGGTCGGTGGTGCTGATCGGTCACGAGCCGATCCCGCGTGATTGGTTCCCGTCCGAGCTGGCCGGTGCTCGGGTGCTCTGCCTTGCCTCCGGCGGTGGCCAGCAAGGTCCGGTCCTCGCGGCGGCAGGCGCCCGCGTGGCCGTGTTCGACAACTCGCCCAAGCAGCTGGCTCGCGATGACGAGGTGGCGGCTCGTGACGGGCTGGAGCTTCGTACAGTGCTCGGCGACATGCGCGACCTCGGTGTCTTCGACGACGCCAGCTTCGACCTCATCGTCAACCCGGTGTCGAACGTGTTCTGTCCCGACCTGACGCCGGTCTGGGAGGAAACGTTTCGGGTGCTGCGCCCCGGTGGGACGCTCATGGTCGGCTTCATGAACCCGGACGTCTACATCTTCGACGAGGTGGCACTCGACCGGCAGGAGCTGGTGGTGCGTCACCGGCTGCCGTTCAGCTCGCTCGACCTCTCGGAGGCCGACCGGATGCGCGCCTACGGAAGCGGCCCGATCGAGTACAGCCACTCGCTGACCGAGCAGATCGGCGGGCAGCTGGCGGCCGGGTTCGTCCTGACCCACCTCAGCGAAGCGCCGCACCACGCAGACGTCACGGCCCAGCACCTGTCCGCCTACATCGCAACCCGCGCGGTCAAGCCACACGAGTGAGCGCCGCGTTAGTCAGGCGGTGGCACAGCAGTCTCTCGCAGCACTGCGCGCGCCGGTGACAGCAGCACGGCGTCGCGCGTGTCGGCGGCTGTCGCCTTGACGTAGATCCCGGTGGTCTTGAGGTCCTCGTGACCGAGCAATCCCTGCACCGCAGGCACCGGTACGCCGGAACGGATCAGTCCCTTGGCCGCGCTGTGGCGAAACGCGTGCGCGGCTTCGCCAGGCTGCTTCGGGACGCCGGCGAGGCGGATCCAGGTCTCAACCAGGTGGTTGAGAGCGCCAGGTCGCAGCTGTTTGCCCGAGGTCAGCACGAACAGGCTGTCGGCCGCGTCGCGAGCGCCGAACCGGGCCTCCAGCTCGACCAGGTAGAGATCGACCGCATCGACGGCCTCGGGCGGCAGCGGCAGGTTGCGCTGCTTGTCGCCCTTGCCGATGACCCGCACCAGCGTCTCGCCGTCGGGTTCGCGCCGGATGGAGCCGATGGTGAGACCGCACAGTTCCGCGGCGCGTACGCCGGTGGTGACCAGCACCGCGAAGATCGCCCGGTCTCGAGCCGGCCAGCGGCGCCGGTCGGTGCCTTCGCGCGGGGTCGAAGCAACCCGTGCCAGGCGGCGGAGCTCGTCGATGCTCCAGCCGGCAGGCAGCCGGCTGGGCCGCTCGGGTGCCTCGATACGCAGCGTGGGATCCACCAGCAGGTGTCCCTCGAGCTGCAGCCAGTGGGTGAAGAGCCGCAGTGTGCCGACGCGGCGCTGACAGGTGGCAGCGGCCGAGCTCTCCCGCAGGGACCTGTAGGCGATGCGTACGTTCTGGTCGGTCAGCGCCGAGATCGGCACCAGCGCCAGAACGTGCGCGTCAGGCTCGCCGCCCGCGTCGACATGCAGCTGCCGTGCCCAGGCGGCGATGTCCTGCCGGTAGGCGTTGCGGGACTTGTCGTTGAGTCCACGGCGCGTGAGTGTCGCCCGGTCGGTCAGGAAGTCCTCGACGACATCGCCGAACATCACACCATCGTCAGGTACGCTCACATCCCCCGATATTACAGTCTTTTCGAACATTTCTGCGATAGGGGGTACTATCGCGGAATTTCGACGAGGTGGCAGACTCCAGCCGTGGCCGACACCGCTGTAACTCACCGCACCGAACACATCAACGGAATCGACCTGCACTGGGTGGAGTCAGGGCCGGCGGACGGCCGGCTCGTGATCCTGGTGCACGGGTTTCCGGAGTCCTGGTACTCCTGGCGCCACCAGATCGCCGCGCTCGCCGACGCGGGCTACCGGGCGGTCGCGATCGACGTCCGCGGCTACGGCGGCTCCTCGAAACCGGGTGCCATCGAGGACTATCGGATGCTGCGCCATGTCGGCGACAACGTCACCCTGGTGCACGCCCTGGGCGCGGAGACGGCCACCATCGTCGGGCACGACTGGGGTGCTCCCATCGCCTGGACAACGGCTCAGCTGAGGCCGGACGTCTTCACCGCCGTAGCCGGCCTGTCGGTGCCGTTCAGCCCCTCCGGACGCCGTCGGCCCACCGAGGCGATGGCGCAGGCCGGCGGTGACGACGAAGACTTCTACATCTCCTACTTCCAGACCCCGGGTGTCGTCGAGGCCGAGATCCTGCCTGACGTACGCCGCTGGCTGCTCGGCATCTACTACTCGATCTCGGGCGACGGCGTGCTCGCCGCCGGTGGGGATCCGCGCGGAGCGCTCGGGCTGGTGCCGCGCGGCGACCGGCTCTCGGACCAGTTCATCTACCCCACCGAGATGCCCGAGTGGCTGACCGAGGCCGATGTCGACTTCTACGCGCGCGAGTTCGCCGACTCCGACTTCTTCGGTCCGCTCGCGCGCTATCGCAACATCGACCGCGACTGGGAGGATCTCGCGGCCTTCAGCGACGTGCCGATCAAGGTGCCGTCGCTCTTCGTGGCAGGCGAGTACGACGGGCCGGCGATCACCGGCCGCCGCCAGATCGAACGCTTCGACCAGACCCTGCCGGGCCTCACTCGCTCGGTGGTGCTCCCCCGGTGTGGACACTGGGTCCAGCAGGAGCGCCCCGAGGAGACCAACCAGCTCCTGCTCGAGTTCCTGGCTAGCGCAGCGCCACGCTGATCGCCAGGGCGACGACGGCGAGCAGCGGGATGACGCCCTGCTTGAGAGCCGCGCTGCGCTTGTCGGGCGAGGAGATGAACAGCACTGCCGCGGCGGCTGCCATCGAGCCCGCTCCGGCGAAGACCAGAGCCGAGCCGACCGCTGCGGAGCACACTGGGTACAGAACGATGCCGACCGCGGTGACGATGGCGAGGAACAGGTTGTAGAAGCCCTGGTTGAAGGCCAGCTCCTTGGTCGCCTCGGCCTCCTCGGCGCCGATCCCGAACACCGCCCGCGTCTTCGGGCTCGTCCAGGTCAACGACTCCATGACGAAGATGTAGACGTGCACCAGGGCGGCCAGGGCGGCGAGCACCAATCCAGCAACGACCATCACAGACCTCTTCCGGGTTGGGTGCTCGAGCACCAGATGAGGCTGACCCTAACCGATCCTCAGAACCGAACCGGGAACACCTCGGTGCGCGCGACGGCCGCGTCGCGCTCGGCGCTGAGTGCCGTACGCCGCTCGTCGTTCATGTAGGCGTCCAGCGAGGCCTGGTCCGGGAACCGGAAGAGCTGGACCTCGTCGGGCTGCCCGGGCGCGTCGTCGGCGAACGCGCGGTGCACCACTTCGCCGCCGTGCTCCGAGATCAGCCTCAGGACACGGTCCTCGTAGGCGTGGAGGGCCTCGGCCTCTCCCCCGCGCGCCCACAGGAGACAGCACAGGCGGATCGAGTCTTCGGGTTCACCTGACATGACGGCCACCGTATCGAAGAGCCTCGCGCATGAACGCAGACGACATCGGGTACCTGCTCGCCATGACGAGCAACGTCCTGGACATGGTGGGGGCCACAGTCGTGGTGCTCCTTGTCCTGATGGTGCTCGCGGCCTCAGCCGGATTCCTGCTGGCGAGGCTGGAGAGACGGCGCGCACGCCGGATCCACCACGATCTCGTCGAGATGCGTGACCAGCCCGGCCGGCATCGCCGCTAGCGCAGCCGATCCCTCGGCTTCCCGGCACAGCTGATGCACGTGCGCGCCACCGGGCGCGCCTCGAGGCGGCCCTCGCCGATGGGTCGGCCACAGTTCTCACAGGTCCCGTACGTGCCGGCGTCCACGCGCTCCAGCGCCGCGTCGATCTCGGCGAGATGCTCGCGGGCCTGGCGTACGAGCGCTTGGACCTGGGACCGCTCGAAGGCGATCGTGGCGCCCTCGGGATCGTGCTCGTCGTCGGCGTTGGTGTCGCGCGAGGCCGCGACGACGGCGTCGAAGTCGTCGCTGAGGTCCGCCAGGCGCGTGAGCGTCTGGCGGCGCTCCGCCTCGAGCCGTTCGCGAGCCTGATCCATGTGGTCGACAGTAATTGGCATGGCGCCCGGGTGGTGATCGGGCGAGGATCGGTGGATGTCGCAGGTCTCGGCTGCCACTGCTTCGCCCGCACCGAGTCAAGGAGCGTTCCATGAACCGACGTCTACCGATAGCCGTAGCGATCGCGATGACTGCAATCACCGCGCTGCCCGCCACCGCGGCCGCGGCCTCCGACCCGCACCTCCCTGATACCTATGTCGTCTCCGAGGAACCCGGCTTCCAGCCGGAAGGCATCGAGGTCACCCCGAACGGCACCATCTACGTCTCGAGCATCGGCAACGGTGACGTGCTGCGCGGCCACGTGACGAGCACGCGGTTCGAGCGCTTCGCCTCCGGTGCCGCTGCAGGCCGTGCGCATGCGCTGGGGCTACACGCGGATTCGCATGGCCGGCTGTACGTCGCGGGGAAGACCCAGCTCGACGTCTACCGCGCCGACGGCACCCTGCTGACGACGCTGCATCCCGAGTCAGGACCGGTCGGCGAGCCGTACCTCAACGATCTCGTCATCACGCCGCACGCGGTCTACGTCACCGACTCCACGAACGCGGTGGTGTGGCGCGCACCGCTCGGGGACGAGGTCGGTCCGCTGGAACGATGGTTCGACGCACGCACGGTCGTGCCGGGGTTCCCTCCGGAGTTCATGTACCTCAACGGCATCGATGCCTCCGAGGACGGTGAGACGCTGCTCGTCTCGTCGCAGGGCCTCGAGAAGCTGATCCGGGTCGACGTTGCGGATCGCTCCGGTGAGCTGGTGGACCTCGGCGAACACAGCTTCGGACCCGATGGCATCGAGCTTCGCGGCACGACCCTCTACGCCGTCCTGAACTACGCGGCTCCGGGCGGCGCGCAGGGCCTGTACGTCGCCGAGCTCGACGAGACGCTGCGCCACGGTCAGGTGATCGCCTCCGCCGCCGAAGGGTTCGCGACCCCGACGACCCTGGCCGTGACGCGCGGCCGAGTCCTGGTCGTGAACAGCCAGATCGATGACGGAGCCGGCACTCCCCCGTACACGATCTCCGCGGTCGACGACCCCATCGCGGACTGACCTCAGCAGTCGAAGACCGACCAGCAGATCTCGTTGCGGATCCGCTGGTCGTCGAGGACGAGGTCGCGGATCGGGTCCGGGAGCTGCTCGCGCTGCCAGCGGCACTCCCGGCGCCCGGCCCCGATGGCCTCGCCGGGAGGAGCGGCGTCGCGTACGGCCTTGATGGCGTACGCCGCCGCGCCCAGGTCGTGGGCCGCGACATGGGCGACCACGCCGGCCTGTCCGGCGGCGTAGGCGGCATTGCGGGCGGCTCCGCGCAAGGGCCGGGCCGCGCCCATGGCGTGACCGCCGAGAGCGCGCGCCTCCATCATCTTCAGCTCACCGCGGGTCCAGGCACGCGCGGCCTCGATGGCCTCCCGTGGCCGCGGGTCGTCGGGGCACTCCGCCTCGAAGAGCGCGAGGACGTGCTCGGCGCAGGTCGCCGCCCACAGCGCGAGCAGATGATGATGGGCGTCGGTGAGGGTGCCGCCGCGGCGGATCGTGATCAGGCCCGGGTCGCGCTCCTTTGCCAGGATCATCGCTCTCCCCCGGCCTCGGGCCCGGTCTCGGGACGGTCCGGTCCGGGGCCGTCGGGATGGGTGAGGTCGTAGGCGGCGGAGACCTTCTTCGGGACGCACAGGCGCCAGGCGTCGACGACGAACTCACACGCCTCGACCGGGTCGAGCGCGGCCAGGGACGACTCCACCCAGTTGAATCGCATCTCCGACTCGCGGGGCAGCTGGAACTTGTCGGGCGCGCTGGCGACCAGCGCGGCACGCTCCTCCTTCGGGAAGCCGAACCCCATCTCGGTCTCGTCCAGGGAGAAGGCGACATAGACGATCGACCCGACCCGGAACTTCAGCCGGCCGCGTACGAAGACCTCGTAGGACCGCTCCAGGCTCGAGCCGAGCCAGCGCACGTCGTCCACGGTTGCCATGTCCGGAGCGTAGGCGCAGACTCCCCCGACGGCACCCGAGTTTCGCGCCCATCGGTGTCGACGGCGCGACATCATGGCCTCATGGCGGCGAAGGTGGATCTGAAGAAGACGCTCGACAGCTATCGGGCACGTCAGGGTGAGTTCCGGGTGCTCGAGGTGCCGCCACTCCCCTACCTGATGGTCGACGGCCACGGTGACCCCAACACTTCCCAGGAGTACGCCGATGCGCTCGCGGCGCTCTACCCGGTGGCGTACAAGCTGAAGTTCGCGAGCAAGAACGCGGGCCTCGACTACGTGGTGCCTCCGTTGGAGGCGCTGTGGTGGGCCGAGGACATGGACGCTTTCACCCGGGCACGCGACAAGTCGCTCTGGGACTGGACCGCGATGATCATGACGCCCGACTGGGTAACCGCACTTATGTTCGACGAGGCGGTCTCCAAGGTCGGTGCCAAGGACCGTCCAACGAGTCTGGGCAAGGTACGCCTGGAGACGCTCGCGGAAGGCACCTGCGTGCAGACGCTGCACATCGGGTCCTACGACGACGAGGGCCCGGTGCTCGAGGAGCTGCACGAGCGGTTCATCCCCGAGAACGGGCTGCGGATGACCGGGAAGCACCACGAGATCTATCTGGGCGATCCGCGGCGGGTGGAGCCCGCGAAGCTTCGGACGATCCTGCGTCAGCCGGTCGCCTCTTAGGCTTTGCGAATCTCGGTGTACAAGTGTGGACTGAAACCCTTGTCAGCGTGACGGCGCTCACATTACTCTTCAGTAACTCGGGACGCAGCGGTCCCGCCTACGTGAGGAAGTCCCCCATGGCTCAGCACGCATCGAGGCTGTTCGTGAAGCGTCCCGGCAAGCACGCCGTACGCACCCTGGTGACGGCTCTGGCCGTCGCCGCCGTCATGCCCGCCGCTCTGGCCGCGCCGGCCGCGGCCGCCGACCAGAGCACCGCCGTCGTCTCCCGTGGCGTCGAGATCCCGGAGTTCTACAACCCACCGGCAACGCTTCCTGACGCGGACGGTGCGCTCGTACGCACCGAGCCCCTCCCCCTCGGTGTCGGCCTCTCGATCCCGGGCATCGGCTCGCTGCCCGGCACCGCGACCCGAGTCATGTACAAGACGACCGACAACAACGGCGCCCCGGCCGCGGTGACCGGCGCCTACATCGAGCCGTTCGCGGCCTGGAGCGGTGCTGGCGACAGACCGCTCGTGGTCGTCGCTCCCGGCACGATGGGCCAGGGAGACCAGTGCTCGGCCTCGCTCGGCTTGGAGCGCCCGATCCTCTTCAACGGCAAGACCGTCTCGGTGGGCTACGAGGACATCGGGATCTACCGTCTCCTGGCACGCGGCGTGGCGGTGATGGTCACCGACTACGTCGGCCTGGGCACCACCGACCGGCTCCACACCTATGTCGACCGGGTCGACGGAGGTCATGCCGTCCTCGACGCCGCACGGGCAGCGCGCGAGGTTCCGGACGCATCGGTGACCGCCGGGTCTCGGGTCGCGCTCTATGGCTACAGCCAGGGCGGCGGCGCGACCGGGTCGGCCTCCGAGCTCGCTCCGACGTACGCTCCCGAGATCAACCTCGTCGGCGCCTACGTCGGCGCTCCGCCCGCCGACCTGCGTGCGACCGCGCTGGGCATCGACGGGTCGGCGCTGGTGGCGGCGCTGGCCTGGACCATCAACGGTCTCGCCCAGTCCAACCCGGAGCTGCGACCGATCCTGAACGAGAGCCTCAACGCGGCCGGCCACGCGGCGCTGGAGGACCTCTCGACGGCATGCGTCGCGGACGGGATCATCGGCTACCCGTTCCAGCGCAGCACCAGCTGGACAGCGACCGGTGAGAGCCTCGACGACATCATCGAGCGCGAGCCGGCGGTGCGGGCGATCATCTCCGAGCAGAAGCTCGGGCACCTCGCCCCGCGGATCCCGGTACGCCTGGCCACCGGCACCCAGGACGACATCGTCCCGCACGAGCAGTCTCGGCAGCTGGCCGTCGACTGGTGTGGTCGGGGAGCGAAGGTGACCTACCAGGCGGTCATCCTGCCCAACCTCGGTGACGGGCTGGTCACCAACCACGTCACCCCGCTGCTCGTCGACCAGACCGCCGCGATCAACTGGATCACCGACCGGGTCAAGGGCGTCGCAGCCGGATCCAACTGCGCGACGATGCCCGCTCAGCCCTGAGCTGCGCGTAGCCGCACGGACAGGCAGGTGACGCAGCCTTCGAGCTTCTCGAACTCGGAGATGTCGACCGGCACGACCGTGTAGCCGCGCTCCTCGAACATCGCTCTGCTCAGCGGTGCCGAGGCAGCCATCAGCAGCGTGTGGTCGTCAAGGACGACCACGTGGGAGCCCGATTCCTCCGGGACCGGCAGGAACCGGGCTCCCCACACGCTCGGGTCGTCGACCAGCGGCTCGTGGCCGATGACGGTGCCGTCGGGCAGCGCGGTGACGGCCGACTTGAGATGGAGCACCTTCGTGAGGGGGACGGCGACGACCTCGGCGCCCAGCGGTCCGAGCAGTGCCCGGAGCTGGGCGATCCCCTCGGCGTTCGTACGTCCGCCCTCCCCCACCCACACGGTGTCTCCGTGCTTGAGCACGTCGCCGCCGTCGAGAGTTCCGGGCGCCTCGATGCGGGCGATCCGGTAGCCCCGCGCGCGGACCGCGTCCTCGGCCGCGTCGATCTCCGGGCGCCGTTCCAGCGCACCCGGCCGGCTGATCACGGCCGTGTCGGCGAAGACGACCATCGTGTCCTCGACGAAGACCGAGTCCGGGCAGTCGTCGGCAGGATCGACCTCGTGGGTGGTCCAGCCGGCGGAGCGCATCGCGGCGACGTACGCCTTCCACTGCTCGTGGGCGAGGCCGACGTCGACCGGGCTCCGCTCGATGTGGGTGACGAGCCCCTCGGCGAGGCGGGGCGAGGGGCGGCGTACGAGAGCGTGCATGGGTGAAGTATCCCTACCCGATCCAGAACCGGAGCTCGTTGCCGAGCTGCTCGTCGAGCACGCCCCCGTTCTTCTCGATCACCCGCCGGGACGGCTCGTTGGAGGGGGCACAGGTGAGCAGGGCACGGGATACGCCGTGCTCACGAGCCTTCTCCAGGCCGAGCTCGAGCATCCGGGTCGCGTGGCCCTGGCGCCGCCAGGGGGCGACGACGTGGTAGCCGATGTGGCCGCCGTCGACGGCGAGCTCGGGGGTCAGCGTGTGGCGCACGACGAGGGTGCCGAGATAGTGCTCCTCTGAGACGTACCAGTAGACCGTCGACATCACGTCCCAGCGCTCCTTGTCGTGGTCCCGGGCGGCGACGAACGCGTCGAAGTCCTTGCTCGCCGGTCCGAGCCAGTCGGTGTCGGTGCCGCGCAGGAGGCAGTCGGCCTGTTCGCCGGTGAGATAGGAGGTGCGTACGGCCGTCGTCGGACGGACCAGACGAGGTGGTTCGCTGAGGGTGATCATCGCCGGCAAGGCAACCACACGGCATGCTCCGAACGCACCGGGTTTTGACTGGGACGGCGGCTAGATTGAGCACCATGAGCGAGGACGAGGGCCGCAGGATGTTCGAGCCGGAGTCATGGGAGGAGCGCTACGCCGGCGAGGAGAAGGTCTGGAGCGGCAACCCGAACCCCCAGCTCGTCGCCGAGGTCTCCGAGCTGACGCCCGGCACGGCGCTCGACGTCGGCTGCGGAGAGGGCGGCGACGTCATCTGGCTCGCGCAGCAGGGCTGGACGGTCACCGGCGCCGACTTCTCGGCCAACGGGCTGGCCCGGGCGAGGCGGCATGCCGAGGACGCCGGCGTCGCGGAGCGTACGTCCTGGTGGCAGGTCGATGCCCGCACGTTCGACGCCGACGGCCGGCGGTTCGACCTGGTCACCTGCCACTTCCTGCACACCCCGGACGGGAGCATGGTCGAGGTCGCCGGTCTCCTGGCCACCGCGGTCGCGCCCGGGGGCCACCTCCTCGTCGTCGGGCACGCGCCCTCCGAGGTCTTCGCGCGCCATGGCCATCACAACGCGATGTTCCTGGCCTCGGACCTGCTGCCCGGCCTCCCCGTCGGCTTCGAGCCGATCGTCGTCGAGCAGCGCCCGCGCTTGACCATCCGCGACGGCGTCCCGGTCCAGATCGACGACTCGACCCTGCTCGCCCGTCGAGTGAGCTAGATGACGACGCTGGACCCGGTCAGGAGACGGGATCGAGGTCTGGAAAGGACCAGGTGCCGTTGAGGATCTCCGGTCGGGGTCGGTACATGCGGACGGTGTAGTTCCAACCGTCCTCGATCGGAAGCGGGTTCACGTCGCTGCTGTCGCCACCGAAGGTCACGGTGATCGATCCGTCAGCGTTCCGTTCGCCGGAGACGCTGTTGACGTTGTAGGCGCCGAGGTCGTTCGGGTGGAGAAATCCGTCGGGGCCGTAGACGGTGATGGACCAGAATGCATCCACGGGCACGTCCTTGGCGGTGATCGTGTACCGACCCACGGGCAGCCCCGGCTCCCGGCTCACGTAGTAGGCCTCCTGCTCGGGCAGGCCGCCCCAACCACCAGCGGTGCCGAGGAAGTGGGCGTGCGGATCGGTGTCCTCCTTCTTGCCGAACATGCCGTGGGTGCCATGGAACCCCTGGGATGCTTCAGCCAAGGCGGAGGTACGCACCGCTGTGAACGAGTCCTCGTCGTAGCCGGGCAGTTCGAGCGGTTCGCTCGCCCGTGCAGTCAGGGCGAACCCGTCTTGGATCTGGTTCGCCTGAGCCACGTCCTCGGGGTCGGTGGCGTCAACCAGCACCCGCGCCGCCAACAGCACGTACGGGGTGTCGAACTCGTCGGTGGTCAGCTCGTACTCCCCGGGCTCGGTATAGACCCGGTTGATGTAGTGGTCCTGGTTCACCACCATCACCGTCATGTACCGATCACCGGCGTCGGGGATGGTCAGGGTCGCCCCAGCTGAGATGTTCGTGACGGCCGTGCTGTACAACGTGTCCCGGTTCGTCCGGATGACTGTCTGCTCATCGAGCGCCGCCGGTGCGCGGTAATGCTTCCAGACGTTCACCCCGCCTGCCTGCGACTGGATCCCCACGAGCATCCGATCGCTCTCGGCCCTGACGAAGTTGTCCTCGGTCACTGTGATCATTCCAGCCTCCATCTCCGAGCGCATGTGCGCGCGTAGAGATCATCGGCTTCGCCGAACCGTTCACCATCACCCGACCCGGGTGAGCTCCACTCGTCCTGGGATCTGGTTCTGATCCGCAGCCCTGACACGCTCGGTGGCGATTCAGTCCAAGCAGAAGACGTTTCCTTCGGGGTCTTCCATCACGATGAAGCCGAGACTCATCGGCGGGTCGGGCTCGAAGCGTCGAACTCGGGTGGCACCGATCGCGACGACGCGCTCGCACTCCGCCTCGAGCGCGGCCATCCGCTCCTCACCTTGCAGCCCTGGAGCAGCTCGGACGTCGAGATGCACGCGGTTCTTGGCGGTCTTCGACTCCGGCACCCGCTGGAAGAAGACCCGCGGACCGGTGCCTGCGGGATCCTCGATCGCCGAGGCGTTGTTGCGCTGGTCTTCCGGCACGCCGACGCGAGCGAGGAACTCGTCCCATGCATCCAGCGGGTCGCTGCCCTCGGGGACGTCGACCCCGGGTGGACCCGGGTGGACGTAACCCAGGACGTCACGCCAGAACGTGGAGAGCGCGCGTGGGTCGTGCGCGTCGAAGGTGACCTGGAAGGTGCGGGTCTCGAGTGCCATGGCTCCACCATGACACCGAAACAGGACGGTCGGCGTCCGCTATCGGCGGTGAGCAGGAGCGGGCAGCCCGAGGCCCCGGCGCTCCTCCATCCGCCCGGCGATCATGGGGACCACGATCGCGGCGGCGACGATGTGGGTCAGGCACAGGACGCCGACGAATGCCAGGTCGAACTCGAAGAACGGCAGCACGTCGGGGACCAGCGAGAGCCCGGTGAGCACGATCATGGTGATCTGGAAGGTCGAGCGGGGCATCGTGGCCACCCGGATCATCACCTCGGCGATGATGATGCCGATCAGCGAGCAGTAGATGGTGAGCATCGGGAACGCCGAGAGCGGAACGTCGCCCACGCTGCTCCCGAAGTCGACCCCCGCCGCCTTGGCGATCAAGGCCATCAGCGTCGTGACGACCGCGGCGATGGCCGTGGCCACCAGCCCGCGCGGCCACACCGACGCCGGACGCTCCCGTACGGGCGCGACCTCCACCGCGGGGGTCCGCCTGTGCTCGGGAAGGTAGAGGGTCATTCTCGGTGCTCCTTGATTGATGCTGCAACCAATTCACACTAAGCGCGACCCCCTACCTCGACCGCATCCAGATGGCCGCAACCGGGCGTGATTCGCACCACCCGCTACGACATGGGTCACGCCCCGACGTACGCCGCCAGGTGCTCGCCGGTGAGCGTCGACTTCTTGGCGACGAGCTCGGCGGGCGTACCTTCGAAGACGACCAGGCCGCCGTCGTGACCGGCACCCGGGCCGAGGTCGATGATCCAGTCGGCGTGAGCCATGACCGCCTGGTGGTGCTCGATCACGATCACCGACTTGCCGGCGTCGACCAGCTTGTCGAGCAGCGCCAGCAGGTTGTCGACGTCGGCGAGGTGGAGGCCGGTGGTGGGCTCGTCCAGGACGTACGTCCCGCCCTTCTCCCCCAGGTGCATGGCCAGCTTGATCCGCTGCCGCTCGCCGCCGGAGAGGGTGTTGAGCGGCTGGCCGAGCTTGAGGTAGCCGAGGCCCACGTCGGACATCCGCTCGAGGATCTTGGCGGCCGCGGGCACCTTCGACTCGCCCTCGGAGAAGAAGGCGTGCGCCTTGGCGACCGAGAGGTCGAGCACCTCGGCGATGTTGAGCCCGCCGAGACGGTATTCGAGCACCAGCGCCTGGAACCGCTTGCCGCCGCAGTCCTCACAGGGCGAGGCGACGGTCTCCATGAACCCGAGCTCGGTGTAGATCATCCCGTTGCCCTTGCAGGTCGGGCAGGCGCCCTCGGAGTTGGCCGAGAAGAGCGCCGGCTTGACCCCGTTGGCCTTCGCGAACGCCTTGCGGATCGGCTCGAGAAGACCCGTGTACGTCGCCGGGTTGCTGCGCCGCGATCCCTTGATCGCGCTCTGGTCGACGAACTCCACGTCGGCACTCGCCGGGATGGAACCGTGGATCAGCGACGACTTCCCGGACCCGGCTACTCCGGTGACCACCGTGAGCACGCCGAGCGGTACGTCCACGTCGACGTTGCGCAGGTTGTGCGAGGTCGCCCCGCGGATCTCCAGGTGCCCCTTCGGAACCCGGACCGTCTCCTTCAGCGACGCGCGGTGCCCGAGGTGGCGCCCGGTCAGCGTGTCGGCCTGGGCGAGCCCATCGAAGGTCCCCTCGAAGCAGATCGCGCCGCCGTCGCTGCCGGCCCCCGGACCGAGGTCGACGACGTGGTCGGCGATCGCGATGGTCTCCGGCTTGTGCTCGACGACCAGCACGGTGTTGCCCTTGTCGCGCAGGTCGAGGAGCAGCTTGTTCATCCTCTGGATGTCGTGCGGGTGCAGGCCGACGGTCGGCTCGTCGAAGACGTAGGTCACGTCGGTCAGCGCGGAGCCGAGGTGACGGACCATCTTCGTACGCTGCGCCTCACCGCCGCTCAGGGTGCCCGAGGGCCGGTCGAGGGAGAGATACCCGAGACCGATCTCGACGAACGAGTCGAACAGATGCAGCAGCCCGGCGACCAGCGGCGCCACCCCAGGATCATCGATCGTCCTGAGCCACTCCGCGGCGTCGGTGACCTGCATGGCGCACACGTCCGCGATCGACTTGCCGCGGATCTTCGAGGAGAGCGCAGACTCGTTGAGCCGGGTCCCACCGCAGGCCGGGCACGGCTGGAAGACCGCCGCCGACTCCACGAACTTCTTGATGTGAGGCTGCAGCGCCTCGACGTCCTTGCTGAACATCGACTTGCGGATCTTCGGGATCAGGCCCTCGTAGGTCGCGTTGATGCCTTCGAGCTTGATCTTGCGCGGCTCGGCGTAGAGCAGGTCGTGGCGCTGCTCCTCGGTGAGGTCCTTGATCGGAACGTCCGGCGGCACGACGACCTTGTAGGCGGCCACCATCCACCCGTCGGCGGTGTAGCCGGGCACCAGGATCGCCCCGTCGACCAGCGACTTCGACTCGTCGATGATGACCGCGAGGTCGAGATCGGAGATCGTCCCGCGGCCCTCGCACTCGGCGCACATGCCGCCGAGGTAGACCGCGTCCTTGACGATCGTCTTCTCGCCCTTGGGCCCGGTCATCACGCCGCTCGCGCGGGTGGTGGGGATGTTGAAGGAGAACGCGGTCGGACCGCCGATATAGGGATCGCCGAGCCGGCTGAACAAACTGCGGAGCATCGCGTAGGCGTCGGTGACCGTGCCGAGCGTCGAGCGCGGGTTGGCGCCGAGCCGCTCCTGGTCGACCAGGATGGCGGTGGTCAGCCCCTCCATCGCGTCGACCTCGGGTCGCGGCAGGCTGGGCATGAACCCCTGGATGAAGGTCGAGTACGTCTCGTCGATCAGCCGCCGCGACTCCGCCGCGATCGTGCCGAAGACCAGCGACGACTTCCCCGACCCCGACACTCCGGTGAACACCGAGAGCCGGCGCTTGGGGATCTCGACCGAGACGTCCTTGAGGTTGTTCTGCCGGGCCCCCTGGACTCGGATCAGGTCGTGAGTGTCTGCGCTGTGCACGCTGTTGCGCTCGGTGCTGTGCTCGTTCGAGCCGGGGTCGGTCATGGCGATCAGGCTAGTCGGGGGCGTGAATCCAGGCCTGCACATTTCCGACTCACTTGACCTGCTGCAGCCGGATGGTGTTGCCGGCGGGGTCACGGAAGGAGCAGTCCCGCATGCCCCAGTCCTGGTCGGTCGGCTCCGACATGATCTCGCCGCCGCTGGCCTCGATACCGGCCTGGATCTTCTCGAACGCGGCGTCGACGTCGGTGGAGGAGAGCATCAGGCTGGCGAAGGTGCCCTTGGCCATCATCTCCTGGATGACTCGGCCTTCCTCCTCGCTGATGTTCGGGTCGGCCAGCGGCGGGTAGAGCACGACGCTCACGGCGGGCTGCGCCGGCGGACCGATCGTGAGCCAGCGCATCGCCTCGTACCCGACGTCCTTCCTCACCTCGAATCCCAGCAGGTCGCGGTAGAACCTCAGCGAGGCCTCGGGGTCGGTGTGCGGAAGGTAGCTGTGGCAGATGTTGATGTCCATGGACCTCAACCTATGTAGGGGTCCGGCACCTTCGCTTCTTCATTCCTGATCGAACTGCGCCGGATCGGCCGGGTGACCTGTTTGGAGACGCACGGTGGGATCCCGCCGCCACCCTCGGTGGCCCTCTCGCGGTAGAGGCTCGGCGACATCCCGACGAGCTCGCTGAACCGGGTCGAGAACGTCCCCAGCGAACCGAAACCGACCGCGAAGCAGATGTCGGTGACACTGAGGTCGCCGCGCCGCAGCAGGGTCATGGCCCGCTCCACCCGGCGGGTCATCAGGTAGGAGTAGGGCGGCTCGCCGTAGGCCTTGCGGAACTCCCTGCTCAGATGGCCGGCCGACATGTGTACGCCAGCTGCGAGAGCCTCCACGTCCAGGGGCTGCGCGTACTCCCTGTCGATGCGGTCCTTGACCTTGCGCAGCAGCTTGAGGTCGCGCAGGCGCTGCTCCTGGCTCTGCCCACCAGTGGGCTTGGTCGTCACCCCTGAATCCTCCCATTTTGATGAATCTGCCGCGTGTCGACGAAGAAGTGTCGAATTCGGGCGCCCACACTCGTGGAGTAGGTGAAGGCACAACACGCGGATAGGAGAAAGTCATGTGGGACACAGCTCAGCACCCCGAGAACACCAATGTACGCAGCTTCCCGATGTCGCACTTCCTGCCGTGCCCGCGATGCGGCCACGAGGTGCACACCTACCTTGCCTGCAGCGACACGTGCTCGTGCGCACCCGTCGTGATGCCCGGCAGCATCCCGCTCGCCGCCTGATCCGGATCCGACTAGATCTTCAGTCCCGACTCGATCGCGAAGACGACGAGCTGGGCGCGGTCACGAGCATGCAGCTTCACCATCGCGCGCGAGACGTGCGTGCGGACCGTGTCGGGGCTGACCACGAGCTCGGCGGCGATCTCGGCGTTGGAGCGGCCGGTGGCCACCCAGGCGACCATCTCCCGCTCACGCTCGGTCAGATCACCCAGACGCGGATGCGGGTTCGCCGCCCGGCGTGAGGACCCGAACTCCTCGATCACCCGCTTGGTCACCGTCGGGGCGAGCAGCGAGCCACCGTCGGCCACGACCCGGATCGCGTCGAGCAGAGCGACCGGCTCGGCGTCCTTGAGCAGGAACCCGCTCGCTCCCAGCCGCAGCGCCTCGAAGACGTACTCATCGAGCTCGAAAGTCGTCAGCATCACCACCCGTACGTCTTTCAACGACGGGTCGCGGGTGACCTGCTCCAGCAGGCCGAGGCCGTCGAGGACCGGCATCCGGATGTCGCATAGGACCACGTCGGGGTGGGTGCGGCGCAGCATCGGCAGCGCCGCGCTGCCGTCGGAGGCCTCGCCGACGACCTCCAGGTCGGTTTCGGCGCCGATCATCGTCGCCAGGCCCATGCGCACGAGGGGCTGGTCATCGACCAGAGCAACCCTGATCAGCGTGTGATCGGTGATGCTCATGCCAGCCCCTCCGCGCCACCCGCCGAGGACCCAGAAAGCGGGAGGGAAGCCCGCAGCCGGAAGCCCCGTACCTCCGGCCCCGCCTCTAGGGTGCCCCCAAGTGCCTCGACGCGCGACCGCATTCCCACAATTCCCATCCCGGGACGCCTTTCCCCGCTCAACATGTCCGATCCCCGCCCGTCGTCGTCGACGGTTACGACCATCTCGGCCGCGGGGGTCGAGACGATCGCCACCTCGGCTCGCGTCGCTCCGGCATGCCGCAGCACGTTGGTGAGCCCCTCCTGGACCACGGCGTACGCGGCCCGCTCCGCCTCCGGCGACGCCGAATCCACCTCGAGGCGGAGGGAGACCTCCAGTCCCCCGGTGCGTACCCGCTCGACGAGAGCAGGCAGGTCGGCGAGCCCGTGCTCCGGTGCTCGCGGTGCCGGCCCGGCGCCGGTATCGGCGTCGGTCAGCCGGGCCAGCTGGCGGCGCAGCAGGTCGAGCGACTCCTTGCTCTCGGCACGGATCGCCTCCAGGTTTCGGCGGGCCGCCTCGGGATCGCGGTCGAGGACGTGCAGCGCGGCACCGGCCTGCATCGCGATCACCGCGAGCCCGTGCCCGACGCCGTCGTGCAGGTCGGTGGCCATCCGCACCCGTTCGTCGCTGACCGCACGTCGCTGCCGTTGGGCGCGGGCCTCGTTGCGCGATCGCACCGCGCTGGCGATCGCACCGCACGCGGCGATGAGCGCCACCTGCCCGAAGGCCCGCCACAGCGAGAGGTCTCCTTCCGGACCGCCGCCGGGTCCCCAGGGGCCGCGGCCGCCGTCGAATCTCGTGCTCTCCGTCGGGTTCAGCATGATCCCAGTGGCCACGAGGGCCGCACCCACGACCGCCCAGCCGACCCACCGCCGCGGAGGCAGCGACCACGCCACCGCGAAGGTGACCGCGGGTAGCGCCAGGAAGATCGGCCCGTCGGCGTAGCCCGCGGCCAAGTAGATCCCGACACAGAGCCCACTGACCGCGAGCACCCAACCGGGCGGCTGCCGCAGCAGCACCGGGAGGACGGCGACGAGGGCGAGCAGCGCGGCGAGCACGGCCGGCCCGCGGGTATCGGCTTGGGCGTTGCTGCCCAGCGAGCCGACCAGCTCCACCACGACGACCAGCCACGGCAGCCAGTGGCGACGGATCCGGGACATGGACCTGACCCTAGTTCGCGCGGCCGCGCGAGGCGTACGACAAATGCGGCCAGCCGCCTACGCAGATCTGCGTAACCGGGAGCCTCGCCGACGCCGATGCGACCCAGGGGCGGTCACGAGAGCGTGAGAGGCATGAAGGAACTCGTGGTTGAGACCGACGGGCTGACCAAGCGGTACGGCGACAGGCTCGCCGTCGACCGGGTCAGCATGACCGTCATGCGTGGCGAGGTGTACGGCTTCCTCGGCCCCAACGGGGCCGGCAAGACGACCACCTTGCGGATGATGCTCGGCCTGATCCGGCCCACCGCCGGATCGGCCAGCGTCCTGGGCCGTCCCGCCGGACGACCCGAGGTCACTGCCCGCATCGGCGCCCTGATCGAGGGCCCCGGCTTCTACCCCTATCTGAACGGCCGCGACAACCTGCGCACGATGGCGCGCTACCAGGGGCTGCCGAACACCGAGGTCGACCGGGTGCTCGAGATGGTCGACCTGGCCGACCGGGCGAAGGACGCCTTCAAGGGCTACTCGCTGGGGATGAAGCAGCGCCTCGGCGTCGCCGCCGCGATGCTCGGCTCACCGGGCCTGCTGGTGCTCGACGAGCCCACCAACGGGCTCGACCCGGCCGGCATGGCCGACATGCGGGCCCTGGTCGTCGCGCTCGCCGAGGCCGGTCAGACGGTGATCCTCTCCAGCCACATCCTCGCGGAAGTGCAGGAGATCTGCGATCGCGTCGGCGTGATCGACAACGGCCGCCTGCTGCGCGAGTCGACCGTCGCCGACCTGCGCGGTGGCGCGACCCTCCGGGTCCGGGCCACCCCCGAGGACGCCGCCCTGGCGGCTCTGATGCGGATGGCCGGCGACGAGGGCGTACGCCGCATCGGCAACGAGACGCTCGAGGTCGACCTGCCCATCACCGCGGCCCCCGATGTCGTACGTCATCTGGTCGCCCACTCCATCGATGTCCACGAGGTCACCGTCGCGGAACGTTCCCTCGAGGACGTCTTCTTCGAGATGACCAGTAACAAGGAGCTCGTGTTATGAACGCTCTCATCAACAGCACCCGCGCTGAGCTGCTCCGCCTACGCAAGTGGTCGGCGATCTGGGTGGTCGTCGGCGCCTGGCTGGCGCTGTCGCTCTCCTTCGGGTACGTCTTCAACTACGTCGCCTACAAGACCGGCGACGACAACTTCGCCGGCGACGGCGCCAGCAACGCCCAGCTCCTCTCCGAGCTGATGCCGAGCGCCATCCCGGACGTCATCGTCAGCGGCCTGCCGATGTTCGGCGGGGCTCTGGCGATGGTGGTCGGGGCGCTGGTGGCCGGCAACGGGTTCGGCTGGGGCACCTGGAAGACGGTCTTCACCCAGGGGCCGAGCCGGTTCGCCGCCGTCGGCGGCTCGCTGACCGCAGTGACCATGTTCATCTTCGCGATGATGACCGCGACCCTGGCTCTCTGCGCGGGTGTCTCGGTCGCGATCGCGGCGACCGAGGGTGAGTCGATCACCATGCCCGCCCTGAGCGATCTGGCGCAGTCGTTCGGCGCCGGGTTCCTGGTGCTGGAGATGTGGGCGCTGCTCGGGTTCCTCGTCGGTGTGCTCGCCAAGGGCCCGGCGCTTGCCGTCGGCCTGGGCCTGGTCTGGTCGCTGGTGGTGGAGAACCTGCTGCGCGGCGTCGGCAGCCTGCTCCCGGGCATCGAGACCGTCACCGACGCCCTCCCCGGCACCGCAGGAGGCTCCTTGGCCGGTGCGATCATCGGCGGGCCCAACGGCACACCGGGAATCCTCGACGCGATCTCCGGCGAACGAGCGCTGGTCACCGTGGCGGCGTACGTTCTGGTCGCCGCGGTCGCGGCGGTGGTCGTGATGAGGCGACGCGACCTGGCGTGAACGGCGCCTAACACACCTCGAGGCATGTCGTTGACATGATCTCGGGGTGTGGCCGCGCACGCGGGTGTGATCCTCGTTAAGTCTACTGTGTTGGTGGACAACAACCGCGTTGTCTCAGCACTCTCGACATCCAGAAGAGGTTCCCACCCGTGTCCTCCAACACGCCTGAGCCCACCCCGCTCATCGAGGCTCCCAAGTCAAAGCTCCCGTTGATCATCGGGATCGTCGTCGCCGCCGCCATCGTGATCGGCGGCCTCGCATTCTTCCTCACCCGCGACGACGACGCCGGCAGCGAGCTGACCAAGGTCAGCATCGGCGTCGTGGGCGCCGACGACCCCTACTGGAAGACCTTCCAGGATGCCGCTCGCGAGGAGGGCATCGATCTCGAGGTCAAGAACTTCGGTGACTACAACCAGCCCAACCCGGCGCTGTCGGAGGGCGAGCTCGACCTCAACCAGTTCCAGCACATCATCTTCCTGGCCGACTACAACGTCCAGAACGACGACGACCTGGTGGCGCTCGGCTCGACCGCGACCTATCCCCTGGGTCTCTACTCCTCGAAGTACTCCTCGCTCGACGACATCAAGGCCGGCGAGACCGTGATCGTCCCCGACGACGAGACCAACCAGGCCCGCGGCCTGGTGCTGCTGCAGTCCAAGGGCCTGATCGAGCTGACCGACGGCGGCACCCCGTTCAGCACCATCAAGGAGGTCGACACGGCAGCGTCCAAGGTGAAGGTCCGGGCGGTCCAGGCCTCGATCACCGCCTCCTCGCTCCCCGACGTCGCCGCGGCGATCATCAACAACGACTTCGTCGAGGACGCCGGCCTGAAGTTCGAGGACGCGCTCGCGACCGACGACCCCTCCGACCCGAAGGCGCTCCCCTACGTCAACATCTTCGCCGTACGCGCCGAGGACAAGGACAACGCGACCTACAAGAAGCTCGTCGAGATCTTCCAGACCAACGAGGACGTCCAGCAGGGGGTCTACGAGACCTCCGGCAACACCGCCGAGCTGGTGANCCGCTCGGAGATCGCAGCAGCGGCGGCAAGCACGTGCTCAGCCAGCTCGGGCACCTTCTCGGACGTGATGCGGAACGACGGACCCGAGGCCACCACGGCGGCGATCACCCCGCCGCCCAGGGACCGAATCGGCGCGGCCACCCCGGTGAGACCGACCTCGTGCTCGTCGGCCGAGTAGGCGTAGCCCAGCTTCCTGACCTCGGCGAGCTGCTCCTCGAGCTTCGCCGGATCGATCACGGTCTCCTCGGTATAGCGCTCCAGCCCACCCTCGAGAATCTCCCGACGGTCCTCCGGCGACATGGTCGCCAGGAAGACCTTGCCGGAAGCAGTGGTGTGCAGTGGGCTGCGCTGCCCGACCCAGTTCACCGACGTGATCTCGGCGCTCCCGATCACCTGGTCGATCGTGATGGCCTCCTCGCCGTCGTTGATGACGATGTTGACGGTCTCGCCGACCGCGTCGGCCAGCGCCATACAGATCGGGCGACTCGTGACCGAGATGTCGTGCTTGCGGGTCGCGCCGGCGGCCAGCTGGATGACGCCATAGCCGAGCTGATAGTGCCCCCGGCTCGCGTTCTGCTCCACCAGCCCGCGCGCCTCGAGGGTGGCCAGCAAACGGAAGACCGTGGACTTGTGCACTCCCAATTCCTCGGAGATCGGCGTGACTCCGACAGCCCCCCGACGGGCGAGCACCTGGAGGATGGAGATGGCTCGGTCCACTGAGTGAACGGTCGTGCTCCGTGTTTCGCTCGTGTTGCTCATGCTGAAACAGTATGCCTCCTTGTCAGATCCTCCTCCTTGCCCCCTACTGCCGGGTAGCCGCGGCGCGAGCGACCAGACACCTCCGCAAGAACCCTGAAATCGGTCGAAACAGGGTCTTGATGCCGATGCCGTCGACGGTCTAGTTTGTTTCATATAGCGCTCTTGTTTCGCTATGAGAAACATCTCCGCAACTCAGCAAGCCGGACGCCCCCACCCGGGGCAGGAAGAAGAGACGCCATGGCAGACAACAGAGTCGTCGTCTACAAGGGGCCGGGCGAGGTGGCCGTCGAGTCCATCGAGTACCCGAAGCTGGAGCTCCCCGAGGACGTTGTGAGCGGCCTGGGCATCAAGCGCGCGGCGCCGCACGCGGTGATCCTCAAGCTCGTGACCAGCAACATCTGCGGCAGCGACCAGCACATGGTGCGTGGCCGGACGACCGCCGCCGTGGGTCAGACGCTCGGCCACGAGATCACCGGCGAGATCGTCGAGATCGGCGACGACGTCCTCTTCCACGAGGTGGGCGACATCTGCTCGGTCCCGTTCAACATCGCGTGCGGTCGTTGTCGCATGTGCAACGAGGGCAAGACGGGCATCTGCCTCAACGTGAACCCGGCGCGGGCCGGCGCGGCGTACGGCTATGTGGACATGGGTGGCTGGATCGGTGGCCAGGCGGAGTACGTCATGGTCCCGTTCGCCGACTTCAACCTGCTGAAGTTCCCCGACCGGGACCAGGCCCTGGAGAAGATCCTCGACCTGACGATGCTTTCCGACATCTTCCCGACCGGCTACCACGGTGCCTACACCGCCGGCGTCACCACCGGGTCGACGGTGTACGTGGCGGGCGCAGGCCCGGTCGGGCTCGCCGCGGCGTACTCGGCACAGCTGCTCGGTGCCGCCACGGTCATCGTCGGCGACATGAACGCGGACCGGCTCAAGCAGGCCGCCAGCTTCGGCTGCGCGACCGCCGACCTGTCCTCCGGTGACGCCCTGGCGGACATCATCGCGGACATCGTCGGGGAACCCGTTGTGGATGCGGCGATCGACGCGGTCGGGTTCGAGGCCCGCGGCCACGGCCGAGACGCTGCCGAGCAGCCCGCCACCGTCCTCAACGACATCATGGACGTGGCGCGCGCGGGCGCCTCCCTCGGCATCCCCGGTCTGTACGTCACCGGCGACCCCGGCGCCGTCGACGATGCAGCCAAGCAGGGGCAGATCGGCGTGCGGCTCGGCCTGGGCTGGGCGAAGTCGCACACCTTCGTGACCGGCCAGTGCCCGGTCAAGCAGTACAACCGCCAACTCATGAACCTGATCCTCGCCGACAAGGCCCACATCGCCGACGCCGTCAACGCGAAGGCCATCAGCCTCGACGAGGCGCCGGAGAGCTACGCAGCGTTCGACCAGGGCGCGGCCACCAAGTACGTCATCGACCCGCACGGCATGGTGAACTGACGCAATCGGGCGGCCAGACGGTCCTGCCCCTTGGCCACATCGGTCAGGGGCAGGACCGTCTCACATACCCAACAGGCGGCGTGCTTCCCCCACGGTGACGACAGAGCCCGTGACCAGCACCTGAGCCGGTTCTCCACCCTCTTCGGAGAGAGCCGAGGCCGCTCTGGTGGCCTCGAGGAGGGCGTCGGCGAGGCCGTCGATCTCCACGACCCGATCCGCCCCGAGCACCTCGCGCGCCGCAGCGGCGGTGTCGCGGGACGACAGCGACCTCGGGCTGCTGTTCCGGGTGCAGATCATCGTCGACACCACGGGCTCGAGCTCGGCGAGCATGCCGTCGAGGTCCTTGTCGCCCATCGCGGCGACCACGGCGAGAGTCGGCCGGCGGCCCAGATCGGACAGACCGGAGGCCAGAGCCCGGGCACCGTCGGGATTGTGGGCTGCGTCGAGGATCACCGCGGGCGTGCCGGGCAGCACCTCCAGCCGCCCCGGCGACCGGGCCGAGCCCAGCGCCCGTCGCAGTGCGTCCAGCGGGATCTCGTCTTCCAGGAGGGCTTCGACGCTCGCGATGGCGAGCACCGCGTTGTGCGCCTGGTGGCGGCCGTGAAGTGACAGCGGGACCTCGGGATAGTGACCGGCGAGGCCGTTGACCGAGATGATCTGACCATCGCCGAACGCTCGTCTGCCGCTCAGGCGGAAGTGACGGCCCTCGACCATGAGCCTCGCGAGATGCGCGTCGGCATGGGCTCGGAGGAGCTGCTCGACATCTGGGGTCTGCCGAGCCGTGACGGTCAGCGCACCTGGCTTGATGATCCCGGCCTTCTCGGCCGCGATGTCGAGCGTCGTCGGCCCCAGGTGATCGACATGGTCGAGGCCGATGGGGAGGATCGCGGCGACCGGGGCGTCGATGACGTTGGTCGCATCCCACATGCCGCCCATACCGACCTCGACCGCCGCGACGTCGATGGCCGCGGTCGAGAAGGCCTGGTAGGCCATGGCAACGGTCATCTCGAAGAACGACAGCGGAGTGGGACTCTCGCGGTCCACGGCCTCGGCCGCGGGCAGGACGTCGCGGTAAGCCCGGACGAAGCCATCCCGCGGGATCGGCCGGCCGCCGATGCTGATCCGTTCCCGGATGTCGGCGAGATGGGGGCTGGTGAACCGGCCGACCGTCGAGCCCAGCTCGAGGAGGATCGCCTCCACCATCCGCGCGGTGCTCGTCTTGCCGTTGGTTCCGGTGATGTGGATCGACGGGTAGTCGCGTTGTGGCCGGCCGAGCGCGTCCGTCACCGCGCGGATGCGCTCGAGGGACGGGGAGATCCTGGTCTCGGGCCAGCGGGCGAGGAGCCGCCGCTCCACCTCTTCGACGTCGAGGTCGAAGCCCGTGCCGGTCACTGGGCTCCTCCGCCCAGGCGCGCCAGCAGGTCGCGGCGCCAGGCCTCGGTCTCGGCGACCTGGTTGAACGTGAACAGATGCAGGCCGGCGATCGCGGCCTCCGGCTTGTCCAGCTCTGGCGCCGCACGGGTGAGGAACCGCTCAGGCGAGTAGCCCCCGGGCGCGGCGATGCGTGCGAACATGCCCCTGTTCTTGGCGAGGAACCGCGTCGACTCCCCCACCCCGATCTTGGTCGCCATGGTGAGGAGCTTGGCGCGCTCGACCGGGCCGGGCAGCCCGACGATGATCGGTGTCGTGACCCCGCGGGCGCGCACGCGGCGTACCCAGTCGGTGAGGGCCTTGGGGTCGAAGGTGAGGTTGCTGACGATCTCGGTGGCGTGGTGGCGCTTGTCCCACATCGCCTGGACCAGGCGGTCGTGGATGATCGTCGGATGGTCCTCGGGATAGCCGGCGACACCGACGTGACCGAACGGGTCGCCGAGATCGACGAGCGCCTCGAGGAGCTCCAGCGCGCTGGGGAACGCCCCGGGCCGCTCGGCGTCGCCGGCGGGCACGAAGACCTTGTCGACGCCGGCCGCCTTCAGGCGACCGACGATGTCGGCGAGCTCGGCCCGGCCCGAGACCATGCGAGCGGCGAGATGGGGTACGACCTGGTATCCGTGTCCGGCGAGGCGGATGGAGAGGTCCACGGTTCGTTCGAGGCCCTTGGCCGGGGATGCGGTCACCGTGACGGTTCGGCCGACCGGGAGAGACCTGGTGACGACTTCTTCGATCGTCGCGGTGGGCAGGACCTCGTAGCGGGCGTCGAGCAGCAGCCTCCGTACGGTCACGGCGGACGAGCGACGGCTCATCGCCGCCCTGCCCGGGCACCGACCACGTCGGCTGCGACCGCAGATCCACGCAGGCGTGCGGCCACCCTGGAGGCGGCAGCGGCACCGGACACCGAGTGCACGCGCACTCCCCAGGCGCCTTCCGCGGCAGCGATGGCGGCCACGGCGTCCGACGCCTCGTCCCGGTCGGCCGGGACATCCGGATCACGCCGTCCGTACGTCGCCACCTCGGTGAGGAACCGCTTGCGGGAGGCTCCGACGAGGAGAGGGAAGCCGAGGTCTCTCAGCGTGCTGAGGGACGAGAGCAGCTCCCAGGACTGCGCGCTGTTCTTCGCGAACCCCAGACCGGGGTCGAGGATGATGCGCTCGGGACGTACGCCGGCGTCGAGTGCGGAATCGACCCGGCCGCGGAGCTCGGCGCACACGTCGCCCACGACCGAGTCGTAGTTGCAGAAGTCGTCCATCCGCATGGAGTGGGCGCGCCAGTGCATCAGGACGCAGGTGACCTCCGCCTCGGCCAGGAAGGGCAGCATCTTGGGATCGGCGAGCCCGCCGGAGACGTCGTTCACGATGACGGCCCCGGCCTCGACGGCTCGCTGGGCTACCGAGGCGCGCATGGTGTCGACCGAGACCGGCAACCCCTCCCGGGCAAGGGCCTCGACCACCGGGATCACGCGGGCGATCTCCTCAGCCGCGCTGACCCGCTGGGCACCGGGCCGGGTGGACTCGCCGCCGACATCGAGGAGATCGGCGCCGTCACGCATGAGCTCGAGGCCTCTGCGTACGGCTACGTCGGCGTCTAGGAACCGGCCGCCGTCGGAGAACGAGTCGGGGGTGACGTTGATGATGCCCATCACCTGACAACGCCGGTCTGCCTCGGTGAGCAGCTGCGTGGCACTCATGCCGCCACGCCCGTAGCGCAAGCGCCATCATACGGGCGCGGCGGCCTGAGCCTTGTGGTCGCTCGCTGACGCTCGCTCATGTCAGCGCCCCGGCGATCGCCTCCCTGGCAGCCAGATGCTGTTCGGCGATCTCGACGATGTTGGTCAGCAGCATGGCACGGGTCATCGGTCCGACCCCGCCCGTGGCACCGCTCATCTTGCCCGCGACGACGTCCACGTTCGGATCGACGTCGCCCAGGATGCCTTCGATGGTGCGAGTGATCCCGACGGACAGGACCGTGGCGCCGGGGCTGACCCAGTCGGGCTTGACCAGGTGAGCCACACCCGCCGCCGCGACGATGACGTCCGAGGCCCGGGCGTGGGCGGCGACGTCACGGGTCTCGATGTTGCACAGCGTGACGGTGGCGTGCTCGGTGGGGCGGGTGAGCATGAGCCCGAGCGGCCGGCCGACGGTCAGGCCGCAGCCGATGACACAGAACCGCTGTCCGGTGATCGGTACGTCGTGCTGCCTGAGGAGCTCGATGATCCCGCGCGGCGTGCACGGCAACGGAGCAGGAGTGCCGAGCACCAGCTTGCCGAGGTTCGTGGGGTGGAGCCCGTCGGCATCCTTGTCCGGGTCGATGAGCTCCAGGACCCGGTGGGTGTCGACGTGGGGCGGCAGGGGCAGCTGGACGATGAAACCGGTGCAGGTCGGATCGTCGTTGAGCTGTTGCACCGCTGCCTCGATCTCGGCCTGCGACGCGCTGGCGGGGAGCTCGATCCGGATCGAGGCGATGCCCACCTCGGCGCAGTCGCGGTGCTTGCCCGCGACGTACGAACGGGAACCGGGGTCGTCACCGACGAGGATGGTGCCGAGGCCCGGGTCGATCCCGGCCTCGTGCAGTGCCTTCACCCGCACGGCGAGCCCGGCCTTGAGATCAGCAGCGACGCGCTTGCCGTCGATCTTTGCTGCGGTGGTCATGCACTTCTCCTTCTCGCGAGACCGTGGCGTCAGCATTCGATGACGTTGACGGCGAGGCCTCCGCGGGAGGTCTCCTTGTACTTGATCTTCATGTCGGCGCCGGTCTCGCGCATGGTCTTGATCGCGGCGTCGAGGGAGACACGGTGGCTGCCGTCACCGCGGGCGGCGATGCGGGCGGCGTTGATGGCCTTGTTGCTGGCGATGGCGTTGCGCTCGATGCAGGGGATCTGCACCAGGCCGCCGACGGGGTCGCAGGTGAGCCCGAGATTGTGCTCGATGCCGATCTCGGCCGCGTTCTCCACCTGCTCCGGGGTGCCTCCGAGCACTTCGCACAGGGCTCCGGCAGCCATGGCGCAGGCCGAGCCGACCTCGCCCTGACAGCCGACCTCGGCGCCGGAGATCGACGCGTTGATCTTGAACAGGATCCCGACCGCGGCGGCGGCGAGGAGGAACCGCACGATCCCGTCCTCATCCGCGCTACGCACGAACTTCTCGTAGTAGTGGAGTACGGCCGGGACGATGCCCGCCGCGCCGTTGGTCGGCGCGGTCACGATCCGTCCGCCCGACGCGTTCTCCTCGTTGACGGCGAGGGCGAAGAGGTTGACCCAGTCCATCGCTCTGAGCGGGTCCGTCTCGTCCGTGGATGCCTGGAGGTGGGTGTAGAGACCGGGGGCGCGCCGGGGGACCTTCAGGCCGCCGGGCAGCGTGGGTTCGGTGCGGGTGCAGCCGTTGTGCACGCACTCCTGCATGACCGACCAGATGTGCAGCAGCTCGGCGCGCACCTCCTCCTCGGTACGCCACGCCAGCTCGTTGGCCATCATCACGTCGCTGATCCGTTTGCCTGACTCGGCGCAGACCGCGAGCAGCTCGGCCCCGGTGGTGAACGGGTACGGGATCGGGGTCGCGTCCTCGACGATCCGGTCGGCGCCGGCCGCGTGCTCGTTCACGACGAAACCGCCGCCGACCGAGTAGTAGGTGCTCTCCAGGAGCACCTTCGTGTCGGCGTCGAACGCGCGGAAGATCATGCCGTTCGGGTGCGCGGGAAGGGTCCTGGTGCGGTGCATGACGACGTCGTCGGCGCCGAACTCGATGTCCCGGGCACCGGAGAGCGTCAGGCGCCGAGTGGCACGGACCTCGGCCACGCGAGCGTCGGCGTTGCTGGTGTCGACGGTCTCGGGCCGGTTGCCCTCGAGCCCGAGGATCACCGCCTTGTCGGAGCCGTGGCCGTGACCGGTGGCACCGAGGGAGCCGAACAGCTCCACCTGGGCACGAGCGACGGCGTCGAGCAACGAGCCCGCCTTCAGGGCATCGATGAACTGCGCCGCCGCGCGCATCGGGCCGACCGTGTGGGACGACGACGGCCCGATGCCGACGGAGAACATGTCGAACACGCTGAGTGCCATCAGCCGGATCCCAGGCGACGTATCGAGCTTGTCGAGGTGACCTTGAACTCGGCCATGGCGTCGATCAGCCAGCGGCCCAGGTAGTCGGCGTACGAGGCACGCGGCAGGATCCGGTAGGAGTCTGCGTCGACCTTCCAGAGGATCACCGGAACACGTCCGATGGTGCTGGCGACCGCCGTGCCCGGCGTGAACGCCCTCGGGTGGAGGTCGAGCGGACAGCCCTTCTCGAGGACCGCCTGCGCGGAGGCTCCCTCGAGCCGGAAGGTGGTGCGGTTGGCCGACAGGTCGACGACCGCGGCACCGCCTTCCGATACGCCTGCGCGGAGGTACGACACCAGGGTGGACCCGGCCACGCTCTGCGAGATGACCAGGTAGTCGTCGGGCGAGAGCCACAGGATGACCACGTCGTGGCCGGTGCCGACCTCGCCGCATCGTCCGGGGAGCTCGGTGCCGAGGATCTGGGCCAGGCGCGTCCGGTCGGGCGAGCCGATCGGCACCCGCAGACCCACCATGGTGAGGAACTGCTCCTCGCGCACCCGCACGCCGAGGGCGCCGGACACGCCTGCGTCGACGAAGTCGCCGTGGAGGTGTTGGGCCGGGCTGACGCGTAGACCTCCGATCAATTTGTCGAGCGGCTCGATCGTGGTCTCAACCATCGCGGCGGGTTCCTTCCGGGTCGTAGAGGACGGTTTCAGCGACGACGACGTCGACCAGTCGGTCTCCGACCGGCGCGACGAGGGTCTGGCCGATGCGGTTGCGGCCATCCTTGATGAGCGCCAGGGCGAACGAGCGCCCGAGCGCGGCACTGTGGTAGCTCGAGGTCACGTGCCCGAGCATCGGCACCGGTCCGTCGGCGGGGGTGATCGGCGTACCGGCCGCGACCAGCTGGGTGCCCTCGGGCAGTCTGAAGGTCGTGTCGACGGGCAGCACCGAGACGAGGTGCTTCCGGTCCGTGCGTGCGGTGTCGGCCCGGTTGTAGGACCGCTTGCCGACGAAGTCCTTCGCCTTGGAGACGATCCACTCCATGCCGGCGTCCTGGGGCGTGACCGTGCCGTCGGTGTCCTGGCCGACGATCGGATAGCCCTTCTCCGCGCGGAGCACGTGCATGGTCTCGGTGCCGTACGGGGTGATCGCCCACTCCTGGCCGGCGGCGTGGATCTCCTCCCACACCCGCTGTCCGAACCAGGTCTCGACGTTGACCTCGAATGCGAGCTCTCCGGAGAACGAGATCCGGCACACCCGCGCCGGGATGCCCGAGGCGAGCGTCGTCTCGCGGAACGTCATGAACGGGAACGCCTCGTTGCTCACGTCGAGCTCAGGAGCGATCTTGGCGATCACCTCGCGTGACTTCGGGCCGACGACGGCGACGGTGGCCCACTGCTCGGTGACCGAGGTGAAGCTGACGTCCAGGGCGGGCCACTCGGTCTGGTGCCACTCCTCGAGCCAGTCGAGGACCTTGGCGGCGCCGCCGGTGGTCGTCGTCATGAAGTAGCGGTTCTCCTCGATGCGGAGCGTGACGCCGTCGTCGAAGATCATCCCGTCGGGAGTGCACATGACGCCGTAGCGCGCGGATCCGGGAGCGAGCTTCTTGAAGGCGTTGGTGTAGATCCGGTTGAGGAACTCACCGGCGTCACTCCCCCACACCTCGATCTTGCCCAGGGTGGTCGCGTCCATCATGCCGACGGACTCGCGGACGGCGGCGCACTCGCGGAGAACGGCCTCGTCCAGGGACTCGCCGTTCTGCGGGTAGTACCACGGCCGCAGCCACTGCCCGACGATCTCCATCTCGGCGCCGTGCGCGACGTGCCAGGGATGGATCGACGTCAGCCGGGCCGGGTCGAACAGGTCACCCCGCTCGCGGCCCGCGAGAGCGACGAACGGCACCGGAGCGTACGGCGCACGGTACGTGGTGGTGCCGATCTCGCCGGGGCTGCGACCGTCGTTGAGCGCGGCGGCGATGACTCCGATGGCGTTGACTCCGGAGGTCTTGCCCTGGTCGTTGGCGGTGCTGATAGAGGTGTAGCGCTTGATGTGCTCGACGCTGCGCATGCCGGCGCCGGTCGCACGCAGTACGTCGTGCACGGTCTGGTCGCGCTGGAAGTCGACGAAGTGGTCGACGAGATCGTCGAGCGGAACGCCGGCCTCGGCGGCGAGCCACAAGGCCCGGGTCGTGCCGTCACCTGTAGCCGCGGCGAGCGGCCCGGTCGGAGCCTCGGCCTCGCCGATGAAACCGGCAGCGAGGAGCGCCGTCGCTGCCGCATGCCGCCCCTCGGCGAGACACGCGTCGAGGGTGTAGCTGCCCCGCGCCGATCCCACGATCTGCTGACCGGCGACCTCGCCGTCGGGGACGAATCCGGCCAGGTCCTCGTCCCAGCGGACCTTGCCCTGCCGTTGGCTGTGCAGGTGGACCACGGGGCTCCATCCGCCGGCGACGGCGACGACGTCGCAGGCGATGTCGCGCCGTTCTCCGACCGCGACGCCGTCGGCGTCGACGGCCGACACCGTGGCGGCGGTGACCCTCGGGTCACCGTCGGTGTCGAGGACCGCGGAGCCGAGGACGACCTCGATGCCGGCGGCTTCGGCACGGCGGGCGGCGTCGGACTGCTCGGCGCGAGCATCGACGACGGCCGCCACGGCGACTCCGGCGCCGGTCAGGTCGGCGGCGACCTCGTAGGCGCTGTCGTTCGTGGTCGCGAGCAGGACCCGTGTGCCTGCGGCCACGCCGTACCGGTTCAGGTAGGTGCGGACGGCGGAGGCGAGCATGACGCCGGGGCGGTCGTTGTTGCCGAACACCAGGGGACGCTCGTGAGCGCCGGTCGCGATGACGACCTGCTGCGCCCGGATGTGCCAGAGGCGCTGACGCGACAGCCCCGTGAGCGCCTCCTTGGCGGACGCGTCGAGGTGGTCCAGCCGGCTCTCGAGCGCGATCACGTAGTTGGCGTCGTAGCTGCCGAAGGCGTTGGTCCGGGTGAGGACGGTGACCTCGGGGGCAGCCGCGAGCTCCTCGGTGGCTCGGCTCAGCCAGGTGTCGCTGTCCACGCCGTCGATGCTGAGGCCGCGTGTGGAGAGAAGGGACCCGCCGAGCTCGGGCTGGTCGTCGATGAGGATCACCCGGGCTCCGGATGCGGCGGCAGTGCGGGCCGCGGTGAGCCCGGTCGGGCCGGCTCCGATGACGAGGACGTCGGTGTGGACGTACTTCTTGTCGTAGACAGCGGTGTCGTCGGCGGGGTCGAGCTCGCCGAGGCCGCTGAGGTAGTCGGCCGCCAGCCCGTCGACGAGCTCGACGGTCGTGGCGGGAAGCATGGACTCGGTCACCGAGTCGCCGGGACGCCTCAGCTTGACCAGCGCGTTGGACTCCTCGAGCCCGGCGGCGAGGACGCCGCGGGGACGCTGTCGGTACAGCGAGGGGCCACACTCGAGCACGCCGTTGGCGATCAGCGCCGAGGCGAGGGTGTCACCGGCGTGGCCGGCGTACTCCTGGCCGTCGACGCTGAAGGTGAGGCAGGTGGACCGGTCGATTCGGCCGCCGTCTGCGAGGCGGTGCGACGTCGTGCTCACTGCGGGTCTCCATCCAGGGTGGGGCGCGGTTCGCCGGCCCGGTAGACGGCGGCGATGCGGTAGGTGACGGTGTCGCGAAGGACGTTGAACCACTTGCGGCAGCCGGAGCTGTGGACCCAGCGTTCGGCGAAGATGCCCTTGGTGTTCTCGCGGTAGAACAGGTAGCGGCCCCACTCCTCGTCACTGAGGGCGTTCGGGTCCTCCGGGTAGGGGACGTGGGCCTGGCCGCCGTAGTGGAACTCGGTCTCGTCGCGGGACCCGCAGTTGGGGCAGCTGATGAGGATCATCGTCGGCTCCTTTCAGTGGGCCACGGCGGCTGCGCCGTGCTCGTCGATGAGGGCACCGGTGCTGAATCGCTCGAGCGCGAACGGTGCGTTGTACTCATGGGGCTCGTCGTGAGCGATCGTGTGCGCCATCGTCCAGCCCGCCCCGGGAGTGCCCTTGAACCCGCCGGTGCCCCAGCCACAGTTCACGTAGAGCTGGTCGATCGGCGTCTTGCTCACGACCGGCGAGGCGTCCGGCGTGACGTCGACGATGCCGCCCCAGGTCCTGAGCAGATGCGCGCGGGCGAAGATCGGGAACAGCTCGACGGCCGCCGCCATCTGCTCCTCGATCACGTGGAACCCGCCACGCTGGCCGTAGCCGTTGTACGCATCGACGCCGGCACCCATGACGAGCTCGCCCTTGTGGGCCTGGGAGACGTAGACGTGGACGTGGTTCGACATCACCACGGTGGGGTGGACCGGCTGGTGCAGCTCGGAGACGAGCGCCTGGAGCGGGTGGGACTGGATCGGCAGGTCGAAGCCGGCCATCTCGGCGAGGACGCTGGAGTGTCCCGCCGCGCACAGCGCGACCTTCCCGGCCGCGATCGTGCCGCGGCTCGTCTGTACGCCGACCACCCGGTTGCCGTCCTTGACGAACCCGGTCACCTCGCAGTCCTGGATCAGGTCGACGCCGAGCTCGTCGGCCTTGCGCGCGAACGCCCAGGCGACGTGGTCGTGCTTGGCGATGCCCGCGCGAGGCTGGTAGGTCGCACCGAGGACCGGATAGCGGATGTTGTCGCTGACGTTGATGATCGGGCAGACCTCCTTCACCTGGTCGGCGTCGAGCCACTCCGCGTCGATCCCATTGAGGCGGTTCGCCTCGCAGCGCCGCACCGAGTCGCGTACGTCCTGCAGCGTGTGGGCGAGGTTGAGCACGCCGCGCTGGCTGAACAGGAAGTCGTAGTCGAGCTCCTCGGGGAGCACCTCCCACTGCTTGAGGGAGTGCTCGTAGATCGCCGCGGACTCGTCCCACAGGTAGTTGGACCGGATGATCGTCGTGTTCCGTGCCATATTGCCGCCCGCGAGCCAACCACGCTCGAGGACCGCGACGTTCGTGATGCCGTGGTTCTTCGCCAGGTAGTAGGCCGTCGCCAGGCCGTGTCCCCCGCCGCCGATGATGACGACGTCGTAGGAGGACTTGGGCTCCGGGTTGCGCCAGAGGAAGTCGGGGTGCTCGGGCAGCAGGTCTGCCATCACTCTGCTCCGT
This sequence comes from Nocardioides sp. YIM B13467, assembly GCF_042788075.1. NCBI lineage: Bacteria > Bacillati > Actinomycetota > Actinomycetes > Propionibacteriales > Nocardioidaceae > Nocardioides > Nocardioides sp. YIM B13467. The sequence goes on along the minus strand of NZ_JBHZPJ010000046.1, from coordinate 998,181 downwards.
TCGACTCGAGGAGGTGGGGGTAGAGCGGGTACTTCTCGGCGAGGACGGTGACCCGGCTGCGCAGCGCATCTGCCGTCTCGTCGGTGAAGTCGTCCTTCAACGCGGCCGCGATGATGTCGGCCACCTCGCTGAAGTCGGTGTCGCCGAACCCGCGCGTGGCCAGAGCGGGCGTGCCGATCCGCAGGCCGGAGGAGACCATCGGCGGACGCGGGTCGAACGGGACGGCGTTGCGGTTGACGGTGATGCCGATGCGGTGGAGCCGGTCCTCGCCGTCCTGGCCGTTGAGCTCGGAGTCGCGCAGGTCGACCAGCACCAGGTGGACGTCCGTGCCACCGCTGACCACCGAGACACCCGCAGCCGCGACGTCGTCGGCGAGCAGCCGCTCCGCGATGATCCGGGCACCGCGGAGCGTACGCTCCTGGCGCTCGCGGAACTCGGGCTCCGCGGCGACCTTGAAAGCGACCGCCTTGCCTGCGATGACGTGCTCGAGCGGCCCACCCTGCTGACCGGGGAAGACCGAGGAGTTGATCTTCTTGGCGACGGCGGGGTCGTTGGTGAGGATGACGCCGCCGCGCGGGCCGCCGAGGGTCTTGTGAGTCGTCGAGGTGACCACGTCGGCGAAGGGCACCGGGTTCGGGTGCAGGCCGGTCGCGACCAGGCCGGCGAAGTGCGCCATGTCGACCATGAGGCGGGCACCGACCAGGTCGGCGATCCGACGGAACTCCGCGAAGTCCAGCTGCCGGGGGTAGGCGGACCAGCCCGCAACGATCAGCTTGGGCCGGTGCTCGAGGGCGAGGCGCTCGACCTCGGCCATGTCGATCAGGAAGTCCCCGCGGCTGACCTCGTACGGAACGACCTGGTAGAGGCGCCCGGAGAAGTTGAGCTTCATGCCGTGGGTGAGGTGGCCACCGTGGGCCAGCGAGAGGCCGAGGATGGTGTCGCCGGGCTCGAGGAGGGCGAACATCGCGGCGGCGTTGGCCTGGGCTCCCGAGTGCGGCTGCACGTTGGCGTACTCCGCGGAGAACAGCGCCTTGAGGCGGTCGATGGCGAGCTGTTCGATGACGTCGACATGCTCGCAACCGCCGTAGTAGCGGCGGCCGGGGTAGCCCTCGGCGTACTTGTTGGTGAGAACCGATCCCTGAGCCTCCATCACGGCGGCGGGAGCGAAGTTCTCCGAGGCGATCATCTCCAGCGTCGTCTGCTGGCGGCTCAGCTCGGCGTCGATCTGCTCGCTGACCTCGGGATCGAGGTCTGCGAGCGAGGCGGTCAAGACGTCAACCACGATGAACTCCCACTCTTGAAGTACGATTGATATATCAGTTCGGGATCAACAGTATGCTGGGTAGCGAACACCTGTCAACGGCCCAGATCAGAAAGCGGTGACTTGGTATGACCGACGTTCAGGCGCCCGCCCCGCCGGCGATCGGCGCAACGATCTCGCTGGCGTACGCGGCCTACGAGCGCATCCGGGATCGGCTGATCATGCTGGACATCAGGCCGGGCGAGCCGATCAACGACGGCAGGCTCGCGGACTCCCTCGGGTTCGGCCGCACTCCGGTGCGAGAGGCCCTCAAACGCCTGGAGACCGACCATCTGGTCGTCTCCTACCCGCGCCGCGGCACGTTCGCGACGCCGGTCGACGTCACCGAGCTGGGTGCCATCTCCGACCTGCGCCAGCAGCTCGAGCCGTTCGCCGCCAACCGAGCGGCGACCGCCGCGACCGACCGGATGCGAGCCGAGCTGCGCGCCATGGCCGAGAAGGTTCGCGGTCTCGATCCGTCGGGCGACGACCGGCCCACGCTGATGCGGCTCGACATGTCGGTGCACCGGATGATCTACCGCGCCACGGGCAACAGACACCTCGAGGACGTCCTGGTCCGCTACGACAACCTGGCGACCCGGATCTGGTGCCTGGTCGTGGACAAGCTCCCGGACCTGGCGTCCCACATCTGCGAGCATGCCCCGCTCCTGGAGGCGATCGCCGACGGCGACGCCGAACGTGCCGAGCGGCTGACCCGCGAGCACATCGACAGCTTCGCGACAGAGATCCGCCGCGTTCTCTGACTGCGTTCCTTCACCCACGAGATCGGGCGCCGGCCCACCCGGCCGGCGCCCGATCTCGACCAGTCGGTCAGCCGCGCAAGCGACTCATCTCCGGGTCGAAGAGCGGCTCAGGGGTGACCGTCGCGGGGATCCGCTGGCCGAAGTACTCGATCTCGACCTGGTCGCCCTCTCCGATCTCCGTCGGCAGGTAGGCGTAGGCGATCGGCTTGCCGATCGTGAACCCGTACGCCGCGCTGGTGACGTACCCGACCGCGGTCTCGCCCGACAACACGGGCTCCTTGCCGAGCACCATGGACTTGCCGTCGTCGACGGTGAGGCAGCGAAGCCGGCGAGCCGAGGTCTCCATCGAGCGACCCTCGAGGGCCGCCTTGCCGACGAAGTCCTCCTTGGCGGCCTTCACCGCGAAGCCGACGCCCGCCTCGTACGGGTCGTGCTCGGTGGTCATGTCGGCGCCCCAGGACCGGTAGCCCTTCTCCAGCCGGAGCGCACCGAACGCGGCCCGGCCGGCGGCGATGACACCGTGCTCCTGGCCCGCGTTCCACAGCACGTCCCACAGCTTCTGACCGTTCTCGGCGGAGGCGTAGATCTCCCAGCCGAGCTCGCCGACGTAGGACAGGCGCAGGGCGGTGACGGGGATCCCGCCGATGGAGGCCCGCTTGCCGCGGAAGTACTTCAGACCGTCGTTGGTGAAGTCGTCCGCGCTGACCTTGGCGATCAGGTCTCTGGCCAGCGGCCCCCACAGGCCGATGCAGCAGGTGCCGCCGGTGATGTCTCGGACGTGAGCGGACAGGGCGGGATCCTCGGCCCCGAGCTTGCGGGCCTCCCTGCGGAGGTACGCCAGGTCGACCGTGCCGTTGGCACCGACCTGGTAGAGCTCGTCCTCGAGTCGGGCGACGGTGATGTCGCTCTTGATGCCACCCTGCTCGTCGAGGAACAGGGTGTACGTCACCGCACCGGGCTTCTTGGTGACGTCGCCGGTGGTGAGCCGCTGCAGCAGGGTCTCGGCGCCGGGTCCGGAGACCTCGAGGCGGCGCAGCGGCGTCATGTCGTACATGGCGACTGCGGTGCGGGTCTTCCACGCCTCGACGGCCGCGATCGGAGAGTAGTAACGGGCCGACCAGTCGTCGCGCGTCGGCGACTTCCACTCCTCCGGCAGCTCGTCCAGCAGGGCTGCGTTGGCCTCGTACCAGTGCGGTCGCTCCCAGGTCCCGGCCTCGAGGAAGAAGGCGCCGAGCTCGACCTGGCGGGCGTGGAACGGGCTGACCCGGATGTCGCGGGGCGAGTCCTTGGGCTGCAGCGGGTGGAGGATGTCGTAGATCTCGACGAAGTTCTGCTGCGAGGTCTCGCTGACGTACGCCGGAGCCAGCTGGGTCTCCTCGAAGCGGTTGAGCTCGAGGTCGGCGAGGTCGTACTGGGACCGTCCGGTGGTCAGCACCTCGGCCACCGCCCGCGCGACGCCGGCGGAGTGGGTGACCCAGACCGCCTCGGCCACCCAGAAGCCGTCGAGGTCGCGGGACTCACCGACGAGCGAGCCGCCGTCGGGTGTGAACGAGAAGATGCCGTTGAACGACGACTCCGCGATCTCCGCCTCCTGGAGGCACGGGAGCAGCTTGCGGCACTCGTCCCACGGGCCCTCGAAGTCCTCGGGCGTGAAGTCGAGCCGCGACGGCATGTTGTCGTGGTCGACGTGCTCCGGGGTCGGGCCGAGGTCGGAGGCGACGTACGGCATCGGCCTGTGAGCGTACGAGCCGATGCCGTACACCTCGCCCCATTCGCGGAAGTAGAGGTCCTGGTCCTGGTGACGCAGGATCGGCAGGGTCGCGCCGTCGGCCAGCTTGTGCTTGCCGGCCAGGGCCGGGACGGGCGTGGTCTTGACGAACTGGTGGGCAAGCGGGAGGAGCGGCACGTCGGTGCCCGCCATCTTCCCCACCTCGACGCCCCAGAACCCGGCGCACGAGACGACGATGTCTGCTTCCACGACGCCGCCGGTCGTCTCGACGCCGGTGACGCGACCGCCCTCCTGGAGCACTCCGGTCACCGCGGTGTGCTCGAGGTACGTGACGCCGGCAGCTCGCGTACGTTCGATGAGCAGGTCGACGGCGCGCGCCGCCCGGGCCAGGCCGTCGGTGGGGATGTGCAGCGCCGCGAGGACCTGCGACTCGTCGAGGTGCGGGTAGAGATCCTTGCACTCGGCCGGGCCGATCACCCGAGCGTCGATCCCCCAGGACTTCGCGTAGCCGAGCTTGCGGTAGAGCTCAGCGACGCGAGCCTCGGTGGTCGCGACCTCGAGGCCACCGACCTGGTTGAAGCAGCTCACCCCGTCCTTCTCCAGGGACAGGAACTTCTCCACGGTGTACTTGGCGAACATGGTCATCGTCTTCGACGGGTTGATCTGAAAGACGAGACCGGGTGCGTGTGAGGTCGAGCCACCAGGCAGGCTGAGCGGGCCCTGTTCGATGACCGTGATGTCGGACCACCCGCGCGACACGAGTTCGTCCGCGAGGTTCGTGCCGACGATGCCGGCGCCGATGATGACTGTGCGGGGCGAGGACGTCATGAGCAACTCCTGAGATTCGGGTTGGTGGTCAGCGGAACACGACGGTGCTGGAACCGTGCATGAAGACGCGGTGCTCGCAGTGCCAGCGGACGGCGCGCGAGAGCGCGAGGCACTCGGCGTCCTGGCCGACGGTGGCCAGAGCCTGCGGTGTGTAGGTGTGGTCGACCCGGTTGACCTCCTGCTCGATGATGGGCCCCTCATCGAGGTCAGCGGTGACGTAGTGAGCGGTGGCACCGACGAGCTTCACGCCGCGCTCGTGCGCCTGGTGATAGGGCTTGGCCCCCTTGAAGCCAGGCAGGAACGAGTGATGGATGTTGATCGCGCGACCCTCGAGCTGGCGGCAGAGGCCATCCGAGAGGATCTGCATGTAGCGGGCGAGCACGACCAGGTCGACGTCGTACTCCTCGACCAGGTCGAGCATGCGCTGCTCGGCCTGCGGCTTGGTCTCGGGCGTGACCGGGATGTGGATGAACTCCAGCCCGGCCGCCTCCGCCATGGGCCGAAGATCCTCGTGGTTGGACGCGACGACAGCGATCTCGGCGCCGAGCGTCCCACCACGCCACCGGAAGATGAGGTCGTTGAGACAGTGGCCGAACTTGGAGACCATCACCAGCAGCCGCGGCTTGCGCTCGTCGTGGAACGCGTACGACATGCCGAACCGGTCCGCGATCGGCCCGAACGCAGCGGTGAGCTCGTCGACGTCGGCCTCGTCGACGGACGCGAACGCGGTCCGAAGGAAGAACAGCTCCCCCACCCGGTCGTCGTGCTGCTGGTGCTCGAGGATGTCGAACCCGCGGTCGTACAGGAAGCTCGTGACCGCCTGCATGATCCCCGGGCGCTCCTGACAGGAGAGCGTGAGCACGTTGGTCGTCGCCGTGGGGACGGTCGCCACGGATGCAACGGCGGTCGAGCTTGGCGGGCTGATGGTCATGCTGGGCTCCTGGTTGCCGGTAATGATACACAACTCATATATCAGAATGATCGTAGAACGGCTCTCAGACTGTCGTCAAGGGCCTTACCCGTCCCGACCGCCCGCAGCAAGACGGTCGTTGGCCGACGCAGCTACCAGCGACAGAACCAGCGCACCGAAGGCGATGATGGGGAGCACAACCGTCGCCCAGAGCGCGTCGACGCCGACCCAGGAGAGGAGGACGACGCCGGGGAAGAGGGCGAGGTACGCCGTCACGGAGAGCATCAGCAACGAGGGCCAACACCGGGCGAGACCCGTGCGGACCGTGCCCGGTGTACCCGCGGACGGATCCGCCCGAACGATGAGCCCCACCGCCACGATCACCCCCACGAGCGGCGGACCGAAGCCACCGCCCACGAGCAGCAGCGCCGCCGAGATCCCGAGCAGCCACTGCCCATCGCGGCGCGCGCCGCGGTTGCGGAGCGCCCACCAGCCCAAGACCAGCGAGACCAGCACGGTGACCGCTCCCGCGACCCGAAGATCCGGGATGAGCGTCATCGCCGGCTCACCACCCAGCACATCAAAGGCCGCGACGTGAGGCCACGACTCGATGACCAGTGAGCCGCTGGCTACGTCACCGCTGGTCAACTCCCCGATGCCGTGCTCCAGTCCCGCGAACGCGGCCAGCAGTCCCGCGCTCATCGCGACCGTGCGTCGGGCGGATCCCGTTTCCGGTGAGCGGGTAAGGCGGACCTCACTGTTCGTCAAGGAAGTGGACCACCTCGTTGATGGTCTTGCGGCTGGTCTGTGTGCCGAAGTGTCCCCTGTCGGGATAGAGGAGTAGCCGCCCGTACCGGAGTCGGGACGCGGTTTCGCGAAATTCCTCCGCGCCGTAATAGCGGTCCCTCGCGCCGCCGACGACCAGTGTCGGTGTCGTGATGGCCTGCAGTCGGCCGGTGAGGTCGAACGCGTCTTCGGCGTCGATCGTCACCAGCATGTCGGAGAAGCCGCCTTCCACCTTCATGGTGGGCCCGAGCATCCAGCCGAGTTTCGCCAACACCCACGTGGCGCGATCACCTGCGCCCAGCATCGACATCATCTGGGCACTCGCCTGCCGGGTGCGGCCCTGGCGAAGCAGCTGAGCAAGGCTGAGTTGGGCGTCGCGGCCCGCTGCGCCCAGCCGGCATGCCGAGGACAAGAGCACCAGCCGACGTACGACCTCGGGATGGTCGGCGGCAAGCTGCAGCGCGGCGGATCCACCGGTCGACGAGCCGACGACGTCCACCGGACCGCTGAACCGGCCGCGCAGCGCGACGGCGTAGTCGCGGGCGATATCTGCCATCGTGGTGCCGGACGCCAGCCCCTCGCGGCGCTGCACCCACCACACCTCGCGGTGCCGGCTCAACGGCCTGAGCTGGCCGGCCTGGAACCAGCGGTCCATTCCCCGAGGCGGCCGGTTGTGCGTCGTCAACCCGGGCAGGTAGATCAAGGGGCGCCCGGAGCCGACGCAGAAGTAGGCGAGACCGTCGCCAAGCCTGCCCTGCTCGATGCCCTTCGAATTCATCACGTCGTCCCCTCAGCCCCCGGAGCCATCGCGGGGGTCGCAGGATCGAGCCACCGGTCGGCCACAGGCGTAATCCTCGGCAGCCTCCGTAGATCGCCCTGCCTTGGGGAAATCGTCTTGAGTGTCATCATTCAGATCTCCCCGCTGCGATGTGGTCAGAGTGACCAGCTTCAACTCTGGCCCCCACCGGCAGTCTCTGGAAGGGACCTTGGCGCCGCGCCACAGCGACCTTCGACACTGTTTCGAGATCTCGAGCGCTGCCTAGCGTGGTCACAGACCGTAGGAGGTTGCCATGCAGGGATTCCTCATCTGGGGCGCGTTCACCGTTGGGGTCGCAGCGTTCTGTGTCCTGAGACCGCAGGCGGCACGGATCTTCGTCGGCCTCTTCTTCGGTGCGATGGGCCTGGGTATCCACGGCGCACTCATCCTCACGAACCCTCACAGGTACGTCGACTTCGCGGCTCAAGCACCGTGGGCGATCTATCGGGACATCGGAACGGCATTGACCGAGCCAAGCCCCCTCGCCTTCGGCATCTTCATGCTCATCTTCGAAACCGTCACCGCTGCCCTCATCCTCAGCCGAGGTCGCGCCGTCACCTGGGGTCTGCTCGGCGCAGTCGTGTTCTTGATAGGGATCACTCCGCTGGGGCTGGAGGAGGTCCCGAATATCGTCCTCGCCGCAGGCATCGGCTTCCTCCTCACCCAGGACTTCCCCACCGACGTGTGGACCATGCTGCGCCGACACTGGCGCCACGCCTCCCGACCGCCGATCGTGCGATCCACCTCGCCCCGTGCACACAGACACACAGCAGAGGTGAAGCCGCGATGAGGCACACCAGCAAGATCTTGCTCGGGTTGCTGCTGTTCAACGGCTTGAGCGCCACAGCCGGAGGTCTCGCGCTGATGACCGACTGGATTCCCGAGCAAGCGTCCTGGGTCCAGGACACCGACTTCCCCAGCAACTACTTCCCGGGCGTGATCCTGATGGCCGTCGTCGGTGGCAGCTCCCTGATCGCCGCCGCAGCCCTTGCCAAACGCAGCCCCGGCTGGCAGCTCGCCAGCATCGTTGCCGGGACCATCATGGTGGTCTGGATCATCGGAGAGGTCGCGTCGATCCGTGGCTTCCACGTCCTACAGGTGATCTACCTCGTGACCGGTGCGCTCGTGGTGGCGTGGACACCAGCGCGGCAGACAGAAGAGGCTTCATCAAATGACGCGGCTGGAAGCGCGTGAGGGCGACGCAGTGATCAGTCGGCGGACCCGGGGCCTCTGTGCCGCCGTGGCCGCACTGGTGGTGGTCGCTGCGGTACCTACGTTCTTCGTGGACGGGATCCTCAACGGGACGCCGGTGATGAACGGCTCCGCGCGCGGCACGGCGCTGACCATGTTCGCGCTGGCGCTGCCGGTGCTCGCGGTGGGACTGGTCACGTCGACCCGTGGCTCGGTCCGGGGGCGGGCTGCCCTGATCGGCGCGCTCGGCTACCTCACCTACAACGCCACCCTGCTGGTGTACGCCACCCCGTTCAACGAGCTGTTCCTGGCCTACGTCGCCCTGCTCGGACTGTCCCTGTGGTCACTGGTCAGCGCGCTGCTCGACCCCCAGCCGCGCGTGGCGCCGGACAGCAAGCTGCCGGCACGCGGCATTGCCGCGTTCATCCTGACCGTGGTCGCACTCAACGCGCTGGCCTGGTTGCGGTTCGTCGTACCGGATCTGGGAGAGGACCCGCCCGGCTTCCTGGACGGGACCGGTCTGATCACCAACCCGATCTACGTCCAAGACCTCGCGGTCTGGCTGCCCGCTCTGGCGATCGTGGCCGTGCTGCTCTGGCAGCGCCGACCCTCCGGCGTCTTCCTCGGCGGAGCCGGGCTGTTCTTCTGGGAGATCGAGGCGATCGGTGTCGCGGTCGACCAGTGGTTCGGTCACCGAGCCGATCCCGCCTCCGACGTGGCGACCCTGGGTGGCGTCGTGTTGTTCGTCGTACTCGCCGCAGCGACCCTCGTCCCGCTGGTCCTCTGGTTGCGCGCGGTCCCGCCGCGGCCACGTGAGGGAGGATAGACGGGCTCTTTTGGCTCCCCCGGTTGGTTCACGCAGCGGCGATGACTGTGGCCACCTCCTCGGCGTGAACCTTCGCGCTTGGGACCACACCCGAACCGCGTCTCGCGACGGTCGACACGACCTGCGGTCCGCAACATCGGTCGAACGGCCCCACCTAAAGTCACGACACATGGCTACTGCCCACCGCGGTCGAGAAAGGCCATGCTTCGACGATCAGGGCACCGAGCAGAAACCGGTGAGGTCAGACGGGCCATTGCCATGTGGCGTAGCGAAGGGAAGCCTCGTGAGTGTTGAGAAAGTAGATCTGCCCCAAGGTGTTGCGAATGAACCCAGCTTGCGTCGCACGGTTGTCGCGGCGTCAGTCGGAAACTTCGTAGAGTGGTACGAGTTCGCCGTCTACGGCGTGGTCGCCGCCTACATCTCGAAGGCGATGTTCCCCACCGACGACCCAACGGCCGCCATGCTGAACACATGGGCAGCGTACGGGATCTCGTTCCTCGTGCGGCCGGTCGGCGGTGTATTCCTGGCACGCCTCGGTGACCGCTACGGTCGACGCCACATCCTCTACGTCACGATCACGCTGATGTCGATCGCGACATTCTGTATCGCACTGATCCCTTCGTACACAACCATTGGGATCGCCGCACCGATCCTCCTGATCTGTGCTCGCATCGCTCAGGGCATCGCTGCAGGCGGCGAGCTGGCCGGCGCGGCGGCATTCCTCTACGAGCATGCGCCAGCACATCGCCGGGCAAGGTTGGTCAGCTTCCTGGGCGTGAGCACCTTCTGTTCGATCGTTCTCGGCTCGACATTGGCGACCGTGCTCACGGTCGCGCTGCCGGCCGACGAGATGCAATCTTGGGGGTGGCGCGTGGTCTTTGCTACCGCTCTCCCTCTCGGTTTCGTCGGCCTCTACATCAGGCGCTCCCTCCAGGAGACTCCCGAATTCCAGCAGATGCACGCCCAGCGAAACGCCACGGTGGCCGAACGGAGTTCGGAGAGTCTTTGGCTTGCCATGCGACAGAACGGGCGCGCCATCCTGCTGTACCTGGGATTCGGAACGTTCTACTCGATCGCGGTCTACGTCAGCGTTGCCGCCTACCTTGCGTACATGCTCTCGAACGGCTTCTCGGAAAAGGCAGCGTTGACGATCAACACCATCGCCGGTGTCGTGATCATCGCTGGAATCCTGCTCTCGGGCGGCCTCGCCGATCGAGTCGGAAGGAAGCCGATCCTGATCGGTGGCGCAAGCGCCATGGCGGTAGGGGTCGTGCCGACCTTCCTGTTGGGTTCTACCGGCACCTTCGCCCTAGGGTTGTTGGGAGCTTTGATCTTCGCCATCCCTCTGTCGGTGTTCCTGACCCCGGCTGTCATCAATGTCGTTGAGCTCTTCCCGGCAAAGGTTCGCGTCACAGCCGGCACCGCCGCCTACAATCTCACCGTCATAGTCGGCGGATTCATGCCGTTTGTCGCGGTGTGGATCACTGACGCCACCGGCTCCCGTCTGGCCTTCCCGGTCTTTATCGCAGCGATGGCCGTACTGGCGCTCGCCGTCGTGGTGGTTTGGTACCGTGAGCCGGATTCCGATCACGCATCCACCCAGGTCGGGCAGGGGCTGCAACGATGACACAGCTCATTCTGGAGAACGCCCGAATCTTCGATGGCGTGTCCGAGGAATGCCCCGAGGGCATGACGGTACTCGTCGAAGATGGAACGATCCGCGAGGTCTCCGATCGTCCGATCACGTCGGTTGACGCCCAGAGGATCGACGTCGCCGGCAAGACTCTTATGCCCGGCCTGATCGACATGCATGTTCACTCCTACTTCTCCGATCTCGATCCACGTGTTCTCAACGACCGGGATGCGCCCTACCGAACTGCCTACGCGATCAAGAAGCTCGGCCATGCGCTTGACAGCGGGTTCACCACCGTGCGCGATATCGGCGGGGGCGACTACCCCCTCGCCGCCGCCATCGCGGACGGGCTGATCAGAGCGCCGCGCTTCTTCTACGCAGGCAAGATCCTGTCGATGACCGGCGGCCACGTCGACTACCGGACACCCAACGAGAATCACCACACGCATGGGTACTGTTCCTGCGCCTCGATGAACTGGGCAGGCGTCATCGCGGACGGTGTCGACGAGTGCATCAAGGCGGCACGCGAAGAGCTGCGCCGCGGAGCACACTGCATCAAGATCGTCGCGTCCGGCGGTGTCATGTCACCGAGCGATCCGATATGGATGAATCAGTTTCGAGAAGATGAGATTCGCGCGATCGTCCAAGAGTGTGTCGAACGGCGTACCTATGTTTCGGCGCATTGTTTGACGAGTGAATCGACGCGCAGGTCGGTCGAGTTCGGCGTGCGCTGCATCGAACATGCTGCGTTGATCGATGCCGAGACCGCCAGTTTCGTCGCTGAGCGCGGGGCCTATGTCGTACCGACGCTGTCCGTCCTTTTCTCACTTGTCGAGAGTGGTCTCGGGATGGGTCTTCCTCCTGACCGTATCGACGATGTTCGCACGATCTACGAAGAGTCGATCGACGCTCTGGATCTGATGCGAAGTGCTGGCGTCAAAGTTGCTTTCGGTACGGACCTTCTTGCTGGTTTCTACACCCAGCAGTGTCGAGAGTTCGAACTTCGCCGGGACGTGTTCACGCCCGTCGAGATCTTACGTCAGGCAACCTCCGTCGGGGCCGAGATCCTCATGCAGGAGGGGAAGCTCGGCTGCATCGAACCCGGCGCGCATGCGGACCTGATCGTCGTCGATGGCGACCCATTGGAGGACATCAGCCTGCTCGCAGCGGACGGACGAAATTTGGACCTGATCATGCGCGCTGGAGAAGTCGTCAAGAATCGGCTCAACTAGGAGACGGGCAGACCGGCGCGGTCGCTCGGCATGGACCGCCCCAGGGCGCCAATGCGCCCTATCCAGGAATGCCTTCCCTTGGCGTCAAGGGAAGGCTCGTTATAGAGGAGATTTCATGAGCAGCATGTTGCACGGTTGCCTTTCCGACACCGAGTACTTCGAAGTCACGGCAAAGTCCGGGCATAGTTACGGCGTGTGGGTCACCACACCTCCCGGATATGCGGAGTCAACGGATTCGTTGCCCCTGATCTACGTGACGGATGCCAACTTCGCCGTTGGCCTGACGGCGCCGCTCATCGTGACTCAGTCGGACCCATACCTGACGATTGCTCCGTACATCCAGGTGAGCGTCGGTTATGCAGGCGACGAGGCGCAGGAGTGGGCGAGCCTTCGCAACCGCGATCTCGTTCCGCCAGGGGAACCGGTCAGCGACGACATTGTGGCCACCTTGAAGATGGCTCTCGACGCAGGCAAGATGACTCAGGAGCACGTGGACGCCTACCTCCGGGAACTTGCCGACACGCACGCAGACGTCTTCCTCGACTTCCTGACCGACGAGCTCCATCCTCAGTTGCAGTCGCAGTTTCGCGTCAGTGAGTCGGGTCATGGCCTCTTCGGCTATTCGTACGGAGGACTGTTCTCCTTCTACGCATGGCTTCGCGAACCGGAACTGTTCGCGAGTATCTGCGCGGGTAGTCCCGGAGTCGTCAGTCCCGACAGCAAGGTCTTCGAGATGATCGACGATCTCCCGGCACTCGGCGAGGCCTCAGACGCTCCGCTGCTACACGTCACGCTCAACGAAGCAGAGATGTTCGGCGACATCCCGGTGTATCGCGGACTTGCACGCAACGTTCTCGACGCCATGGAGAAGTTGGAGGCCAAGGGCAGGTCCCAATACGTGTCCAGCGCAATGTTGCACGAGACGCATGTCACCGGCGTACAGGCATCGTTCCTCAGCTATCTCAAGGCATGCCACACCCGGTGACATGGGGTTGCTGCAGGATCAAACGGCGCAGATCGATGGCACCCGCCCAAGCTCGGGGCGATCAGTTGGTGTGCGGGTTGACGCGGAAGGCAATGGCGAGAGAGCGCAGTTTGAGGCCGAGATGGAGGGCGAGTCGGTCGTCGCCGTTTCGGAGGCTACGGCCGGTGACCTGTTCGATCCGCCTGAGGCGTTGGTAGAGCGTCGCGCGGTGGATACACAGGGCTTCGGCGGCCTGCCTCGCGCTTCCCCCGAGGTCGAAGAAGGTCGTGAGCGTGTCGATGAGGTCACCATGGGCGTCGGCGTTCTCGAGTGCAACCAGGTCTGGCGTTCGGGAGGCTTCAGCCAGGTCGTCGGGCGCGAGGGTGATCAGAAGTTCGTATGGTCCGAGTTCGCCCCATCGCGCGGGGTTGCCTACCCCGGGCACGAGGAGCGCTGTGCGTGCGGCTCGCACTGCCTTGCGGTAGGAGTCGGCTACCTGGTCGAGCCGGTCCACGGTAGGCCCCAGACCGAAGACCGGTTTCGAAGTGCTCTGCGTGAGGCCCTTGAATCGGGTGGTGATCCGATCGGCGACGGTGTCGACCAGGTACCGAGTTGGGGGTCGCCGTTGAGCGAGGAGGAGCCAGGCCCGCGACCGATTGGTCGCGATCAGGACGACGTCGTCGGTGACTGCGCCGGCGCCTTCCTCGACGGCGGCCTCCAACTCGACTTCCCGCTCCGCGTGGGTGTCGTCGTCAGACCGGCATTGCACAGCCAGCACGGTGAAGTGCATGGGGCCGTCTGGGAACAGGCCCTCGGCGCGCATGTCGTCGATGGCCTGGGACCGGATCATCGTGTCGGGTGAGACCAAGTCTCGCAAGATCGCTTCATGGCGGGCCCGGGAGCGCTGCCGCACCAATAGGCGTCGGTACAGCACGGCACCGGCCCGCTCGGCGGCCTCGCCGGCGGCCGCCACTTCCTGGTCACTGAGCCCGCCGTCGCGGTCGAGCAGCCACAGGTAACCCAGGAGCTGTCCGTGACACCGCACGGGTGCGCATAGCCTCGGCGTCGTGTCCGGGATGACGCCCAGGTCGAGGATGCCCGGTTTGGTCCACTGCGATACGCCGTGGGTGCGGATCAGCTCGACGACATCAGGCGGGACCGACCGGTTGAGTACCGAGTCGATACGCAGCCGATCCTCGTCGCCGAAGTGTCGGCTCGCGGCCAGCAGCCGGATGTCGGGGCCATCGATCGCCGCCGAGCGCTGGAGCCGCTCGGCGAGCTCGTCCACGATGGCCTGCAGCTCGTCCTCAGGCACAACACGTCCCCTCCGCCGGCAGATCTCCTCGCCGACCGCGCCACGGTCGCCACGCGGTTGTATCCCGACATTCTCACCGGGGCGAGGGAGGGACACAACATACATTCGTCGCGTTCTGGACCGTACGTCGCTACAAATGTCGATCGAGGTGGCCATCGCCTGTCGCCCGCGACGCCGTATGGACAACCGTCTCACGAGCCCACGTCGACGCCTGTCGTCCGCGCGCCGGCGGGTCGGCGACAACTGAGCACTGCGTTGTCTGTGGCTTGGGGCTGACGATGGGCGGTGCCAGCCCTGCATCACAGTCAGGGCATCACTGGAAGAAGGTCTCAGCATGGGAGTCGGTGCGGATGTCGTGGTCGTCGGCGCAGGGGTGATCGGCTCGTCGATCGCGCTGGAGCTGGCGCGGGGTGGCCATAGCGTGACGGTGGTGGACAAGGCATCCGGCCCCGGCCAGGGATCGACTGCGGCCTCTAGCGCTGTGGTTCGGTTCAACTTCACCTCCGCCGCCGGGGTTGCCCTGGCGTGGGAAGCGCACTTCGGCTGGAGGGACTGGGCCGCTCACCTGGGTGTCGACGTCGGCGAGCTGCCCCGTTTCGTGACCACGGGCCTGGTCATGCTCGACGTCGATGCCGCGCCGCGAGAGATGTGGCTCCCGCTGTTCGACACCTACGGAGTGCCGTACGAGGAGTGGGACAGCGCGGACCTCGCGCGGCGCGTGTCGGGGCTGGACACGGGCCGATACTGGCCACCGAAGCGTGTCGACGATCAGGACTTCTGGAGCGACGCGACAGGCGACCTCGGAGGGGTCTTCACCCCCGACGCCGGTTATGTATCCGACCCCGCACTGGCCGCGGCGAACCTGGCGGCCGCCGCCCAGGCCCATGGAGCCGCGATGCGGTTCCGCAGCCAGGTCACAGCGATCGAGAAGCAGCGGGGAAGGGTCAGCGCAGTAGTGTTGTCCGACGGTTCGCGGATCGGCTGCGACGTCGTCGTGAACGCGGCCGGACCGTGGTCGGGCGCCCTGAACAAGATCGCCGGGGTGGGTTCGGACTTCACAGTCGGGGTGCGCCCGATGCGGCAGGAGGTGGCGCATGTCGCGGCCCCGGACGACTTCCGGCTCGACGGCGGCCCCGGCCCGATCATCGCCGACCTGGATCTCGGGACCTACTTCCGAGGAGAAGTCGGGAGCGGGCTTCTGGTCGGCGGAACCGAGCCCGAGTGCGACGACCTCGAATGGCTCGAGCCTGACGCTGTCGACGGGGTCTCAATTCATCCCACGATGGCGGTGTTCGAGCCCCAGGTCCTCCGTGCCGCGCGCCGCCTGCCTGAGCTGTCCGTCCCCAACCGACCGAGTGGTGTGGTCGGCGTCTACGACGTCGCCGACGACTGGTCACCGATCTACGACCGCACCGACCTACCCGGCTTCTACGTCGCCATCGGCACCAGCGGCAACCAGTTCAAGAACGCCCCGGTCGTCGGCCAGCTCATGGCCGCTCTGATCAGCGAGGTCGAGGCTGGTTCGGACCACGACACGAACCCGGTCACCTTCCTCACCCCCCGCACCGGCGTCGAGATCGACCTCGCCGCGTACTCCCGGCGGCGCACCCGGACCAACACCACGGGCACGGTCCTGGGATGAATGCCCGACTGCCGAATGTGCTGACAACACCCCGTCGCTTCGGTTGAGTAGCGACGCGATACGGAGGCTTCAGATGCTGATCGAACACCTACAGGAGCGGATCCCAGCTGATCGCGTTCAGCTCGATCCCGCGGTCACGGCGAGCTATGCCCACGACGAGGCCGAGTGGGCGCCTCACGGGACACCGCTCGTCCTCATCAGGCCGCGCACCGCCGAGGAGGTCCAAGAGGTCGTGCGCGCGTGCATCGAGTACAACGTGCCCGTAGTGCCCCGCGGGGCGGGCACCGGTCTGTCCGGCGGAGCGAACGCTGTCGACGGGTGTGTGGTCCTGTCGACCGAGGCGATGACGGCAATCACCGAGATCGACCCAGTAGAGCGGCTGGCCGTGGTGCAGCCGGGCGTCGTCAACGATCACCTTCGGAACGCGTGTGCCGAGCACGGTCTCTGGTACCCACCCGACCCCGCCTCAGCACCATGGTCGACGATCGGCGGCAACGTCGCGACGAACGCGGGTGGCCTCTGTTGCGTGAAGTACGGCGTCACTGCGGACTACGTGCTCGGACTGCAGGTCGTCACCGGAACCGGCGAACTGGTCCGACTCGGCCGGCGTACGGCCAAGGGCGTCGCGGGGTACGACCTCGCCAGACTGCTCGTCGGCTCCGAGGGAACACTGGGTGTCATCACCGAGGTCACGCTCAGGCTGCGCCCTCAGCGGCCGCTTGAGCACACCGTCGCCGGCTACTTCTCGTCCATCGTGGACGCCGGACGTGCTGTCACGGCCGTGGGCGCGGCCGGCATCGTCCCGTCCGCCCTGGAGCTCATCGACCGGCACTGCCTCGAGGCCGTCGACCAGTGGAAGAAGATGGACCTGGCTGTCGACGCCGACGTCATCCTGTTGGCCCGATGCGACCTGCCTGGCACGGCAGGCGAGGAGGAGGCGGACGCGATCCGCGACTGCTTCGAGCGAGCAGGGGCCACCTGGGCGGCTCGCTCGACCGACCAGACCGAGGCGGACGCTCTGTTCGAAGCGCGGCGCCTGGCGTATCCAGCCCTTGAGCGTCTGGGGCCCGTGCTCACCGAGGACGTCTGCGTGCCCAAGGCGGCGGTTCCTGAGATGCTCGCCCGGATCGAGGCGATCGGAAAGAAGCACGAGACCCTGATCGCCAACATCGCCCACGCCGGAGACGGCAACCTACATCCCCTTCTGATCACGCAGCGTGGCGACGACAAGGCCAGAAGACGTGCGCAGCGGGCCTTTCAGGAAATCATCGAGGAAGCGATCGCGCTGGGCGGCACGGTCACCGGAGAGCACGGTATCGGCCTACTCAAGATGGACGGGCTCACCAAGGAACTGCCCGCGGAGGTACTGGATCTCCACCGCGCGGTGAAAGCCGCACTCGATCCGCACGGCATCCTCAACCCCGGCAAGGTCATCCCGTCGGGTGGCTCGGTGCCTGGTTGAGACCTTCACGATCGTCACGTACGCCTCACGGCCTTGTCAGGGTCTGGTTGCGATGTCCAGGGAGATTATCCTGCCCTGGACATCGCACCGTTGAACCGATGCCCGCTACACGGTGACCGAGTTGCGGTTCTCGGCCACGGCCAACGGGTCGTAGGTCGGGTTCAGCAACATCTCGTGGAGGTGGCGGCGTCGAACACCCATGTTCCCGCCGTCGTAGACGGGGAAGCAGAGCACGTCCTGCATGATCCGGCCGAGTGGCGTCCGGTCGCCGTAGGAGTCGACGCCGACCAGTCGCATGGCGTCGTAGACCGTCTGGACAGAGAGTTCGGAGTTGTAGATCTTGACCATGTTGGAGAGCTCGCGGTCCGCCCCTCCTGTCTTGTCGAAGTGATCGGCTGCCTTCCAGGCGAAGTAGCGCCCAGCCTCGATGCGCGTCTTGATGTCGGCGAGCATGTAGCCCGCGTTCTGGTACTCCAGGATCGGAACCGGCCCGGATCGCTTCTCCGTCTTGACGAAGTCGTAGGCGATCTCGAAGGCCGCGCGCATCTTGCCGACTGCGGCCGCGCCGATGCTCGAACAGGTCCACGAGAAGGCAGCCTTGGTCAGGTTGAGGCCGTCACCGGGCTGCCCGATCAGGTTCGACAACGGCACCCGGACGTCCTTGAACTCCACGATCGGCGAGTTCGTCGCGGGGTGGCCGAAGGTGTCGATCATTCCGGTGATCTCCACGCCGGGAGTGCCCTTCTCGACGACGATGATGGCCAGCGACTCAGCCGGACCCTTCGTCTTGTCGATGCGGCACACCACGCTGATGAGGTCCGCGCCGTCGTCGTCCCAGCCGGAGGCATTCGTGGTGTACGCCTTGCGACCGTTGATCACCCATTCGTCCCCGTCCTGGACGGCGAAGGTCTGCACGCCGAAGTCGGGGTCCGGGTGATCGAAGTTGGCACCACCGGCAGCCTCCGTGAATGCGATCGCCCCCAGGGCCGGGCTGCCGTCCAGGAAGGGCCGGAAGAAGCGTTCCTTCTGCTCCGGCGTACCGGCGACGACGATCGGGTAGACGCCCAGACCGGTCCCGAGCACGGCGGTGGGAGTGTTGATCTCCACGCGGGCCAGCTCCTCGACCGCCAGCGCGAACTGGAGATTGGTGAAGCGCTGACCGCCGTGCTCGGCGGGAATGAGGCCCTTGATGAACCCCGCGTCGACCATCTGCTGATAGAACGGCTTGAGCGCGCGGAAGCGTTCCAACGGCGTACTGATCGGTGCGATGACGGAATCAACGCCCGCGAGCACACCCTCGGCGAACTCGCGGGCCTGGGAACGCAGGCCGAGCTGCTCCTCGGACAAGGTGAAGTCGATCGACATGGTGCTCCTTCGTTCGGTGTCGGCAGATAGGAAAACGTTCTGCCACTTCGAAGCGCGCTGCCGCGGACCAGAGTGCACATCAACCGGAACCACGGTGCATCGATCTGGCAGCGTGAGTCCGTGAGGGGCCGTTGACAACGAGACGCCGTCCGGAGTAACACCGTCGTAGATGGGGCATGCGTTGATTGGCTCAATCAACTGCGGGAGGTGGCGTTCGATGCGTTGGCAGACGAATACTCGTCCGCAAGCCGAGCAGTACAGCTACTGGCGCGAAGTCGTATGCGAGGCGTTCACCCCGCTTCGACCGACGGCTCGCGGCGCCCGCGACTCTTGGGATCGCGAGGGACTGTCCGGCTGGGTGGAGACGCACGCGTTCGGAGCGGTGAACGGCGCCGAGATCGGGACCTGCGACCAGACGATCCACCATGGCAAGGCGGAGGTCGACCGGTTGGAGGAGGGAGTCGCCTTCGTCAATCTGATGCTTCGTGGCCGATCGGTGGTCACGCAGGGCGGCTCCATGTGCCTGTCGGGTCCCGGCACCTTCTCGATCGTCGACGCCACCCGACCATTCCGCCTTGACTACCTCGATGACTGGCGCGCGATCTCGTTCCGGATACCGCTCGAGCTCATTCCTGATGGCGTAGCCGAAGCCGATACCGCCGTTCGCCATGCCACGAGCCGCGGGCTTGCCTCGGTCCTTGCTGACACCATGCGCGCCGCGTGGCGCGCAGGAACGACACTCGACGACGACCAGGCCAATGGCGCAGGCCTCGCCGTCGTCTCGCTCGCGACCGCGCTCCTCCGAAACTCACCGGCGACCGAGTTCGCCGCCGACCCGGTCGGCGGCACGGTGCTTCGGGAGAACATCGAGCATTTCGTGGCCAGGCACCTCCAGTACGGCGAGGTCACTCCGACCGCGGTCGCCCAGCACTTCGGGATCTCGGTCCGCAAGCTTCACCTCCTGTACGAGGACAGGCCAGCCACATTCGGCCAGACCGTGATGACGCTGCGCGCCGAGCAGTGTGCCGAAGACCTCCTCGCGAATCCAGGCGGATTGACCCTCACCGACCTGGCAGCCAAGTGGGGGTTCAGCGACCTGTCCCACCTCAACAGGGTCTTTCGACGGCGGTTCGGCTGCCGAGCGTCCGAGTACGCACGGCAAGCGCCGCACGTTTCGGCACCGTGAAATCTCCCGCTGGAGTACGGAGGGGGCGTTGACAGCGGCACCGGAGAGGCGCACGGTTAACGGTCATATACCAGCACCCACACTGGGAGGAGAGTTTCCATGCCATCGCAAGAGCTCGTCGCGATCGACACACAGCAGGTCGCCGCGGCCGAGCGTGCCGACTACTGGCGCGAGAACGTATGCGACACCTTCGTCCCCCTGCGGGTGCAGCCTGCCGGCGATGACATCGGCGGGCGGATCGCCGGATCCACATTGGCGCAGACGCACGTCCGACGCATCCGCGCCGTCGGACACGAATTCGAACGACGCCCCGCCGACATCCGCCGCAGCGACCCCGAGGTTCTGCACTTCATGGTTCTCAACCGTGGCGTGACCCAGGTTGACCAGGACGGACGCACCGCGACACTGCATCCGGGCGACCTGCTCTTCTACGACAGCTCGCGACCGTTCCGATTCATCACCCCGAACGCCCTCGACTACACGATCGCACTTCTCCCCAAGCGCCTTCTACCGGTGTCCGAGCTGAGCGTGCGTTCCGGCACGGCCCGCGCCATCAGCGGCGACGACGGGTTGTCTGCTGTCGCTCGCGACTTGGTCCGCGCGCTCGCTCGGCACGCCATCAGCGACGCGGCCGAAAGACAGCTCGCGCTCCAGCACACGCTGGTCGGGTTTCTCGCTGCCCTCCTCCCTGCCGAGGCGGCCCCGACCCCTTCGGGTGCTGTCCATCGCCAGCTTGCCCGATCCTTCATCGAGCGCCACCTCGGCGACCCCGACCTATCCCCTGCCGACATCGCAGCTGCCTGCAGTATCTCGGTGAGCTACCTTCACCGGCTCTTCGCCGATGACGGCTGGACGGTGGCCGGCTACCTGCGTGAGCGGCGACTTCAGGCCGCGTACGAAGAGCTGGCGGGCGGTCGCAACCCGGGCGAGCCGGTCGCCGCCGTCGGCCATCGGTGCGGGCTCGTCGATCCATCACACTTCAGTCGGCTCTTCAAGGCGCGCTTCGACCTGCCGCCCGGGGAGCTACGCCGGACGTCAGGGGCGTTGCCGGGGTCGAATGTGCAGCCATCGTCAACGGCTGGATAGCCGCGTCCTACGCTGACATACGCCTGTCTTCCTAGTGTCGGTCACGGGGTCACGACGACCCACCCGACACCGCCAGGAGGAAGCCATGGAGTCCGCGATCGACCAGCACCTGACCTGTCCGAGGTCCCTGTCCCGCCGCGTCCCCGACAGCTACGAGCCACCGTTCCCGATGTGGGTCGGGCGTGCCGACGCCACCGTGGAGCAGGTCGTGATGGCCTACCTGGGTGTGCAGTACCGCGACGAGGAACAGCGCCCATCCGCCCTCGCAGCACTCCGCAGTCTCGTCGACAGCCTGGAGGGCCCCGACGGCGCCTCGCACCACGATCTCACGTACCACGTCGACAACCAGGGGCACCACAACCTGATGGTCGTCGGCTATTGGAACGACCCCGCCGCGTACTGCCGCTGGCTGCTCTCCGACAGGATCGCCGGCTGGTGGAGCTCGGAGGAGCGCCTCGCCGAGGGGCTCGGCTACTTCCGTGAGGTGGTGGCACCGCGGGTGGACCAGTTCGAGACGCTGTACGCCTTCCAGGACCAGTTGCCCGGCGTCGGCGCGGTCATGGACGGGATCAGCGGCGAGATCAACGAGCACGGCTACTGGGGTTCGATGCGGGAACGCTTCCCCCTCTCCCAGACCGACTGGATGCAGGGCCGCGGTTCACTGACGGTCGTCTCCGGCGACCCCGAAACCGGCGGCCGCGTGGTGGTACAGGGCCACGACAACATCGCCCTCATCCGCTCGGGCCAGGACTGGATCGAGGCGGGCGCGGAGGAGCGGGCGCTCTATCTCGACGAGATCCTGCCGACGCTGCAGGCGGGCATGGACTTCTTGCGCGACAACGGCCCCGAGGTCGGCTGCTACAGCAACCGCTTCGTGCAGAGCATCGACCTGGACGGGAACCTGCTCGACGAGAGCTACAACATCGGCCACTGGGCCTCATTGGACCGGCTCGAGCGATGGGCGGAGTCCCACCCCACCCACCTGCGGATCTTCACCACGTTCTTCAAGGTCGCCACCCGCCTCGACAAGCTCCGGCTCTACCACGAGGTGTCGGTCTCGGACGGGCGGCAGCAGCTCTTCGAGTACATCAACTGCCACCCGGCCACGGGGATGCTGCGCGACGCCGAGGTTCCGGCCGACGCCTGAGCGAGCCACACCTGCGCCTTCCCGGCGCCTGCGCATTTCGTCGACGTGACTTTTCGTCCCAATATGTCGACAACCATTGACATATCGTTGTGTTCAGGGCCACAGTCTCCGGACAACCGGGTGAGTTCCCAGCCACCCGACGCATCACCCCTTTGGAGGAACCCCATGCCGATCGACCAGCCAGATGCGCAGGGCTTCGAAGCCCTCGCGACGGCCAACCGGCTCGCCATCGACCCCACCGATCTCTCGACCTATCTCGGTGCCGCGACCGGCCTGCTGCAGTCCTGGAATGTCGTGGAGGAGCTCTACACCGAGGTCGCTCCCGTGTCCCCCGAGCGGGCGTGGAGTAGCCCAGCCGAGGAGGAGAACCCGCTCGGCGCCTGGTACGTCACGACCGAGATCACCGGCGCTCCCGATGGTCCGCTCGCCGGCCGGCGGGTGGCGATCAAGGACAACACCGCAGTCGCAGGCATCCCGATGATGAACGGGTCGAGGACCGTCGAGGGCTTCGTCCCGGCGACCGACTCCACCGTGGCCGCCAGGCTCCTCGAGGCAGGCGCCACGATCGCAGGCAAGGCGGTGTGTGAGGACCTCTGCTTCTCGGGCGGCTCGCACACATCGAAGACCGGCCCGGTCCGAAACCCGTGGGACACGACCCGCTCCGCGGGCGGCTCCTCCAGCGGCAGCGGTGCGCTGGTAGCCAGCGGCGAGGTCGACTTCGCCATCGGCGGCGACCAGGGCGGCTCGATCCGCATCCCGTCGGCCTTCTGCGGCACGGTCGGACACAAGCCGACCTTCGGACTCGTGCCCTACACCGGCGCCTTCCCCATCGAACAGTCCATCGACCACCTCGGCCCGATCGCCCGCACCGTCGCCGACACGGCGCTCGCCCTGAACGTGCTCGCCGGCCCCGACGGGCTCGACCCTCGACAGCCCGACACGATTGCCCCGGTCGACTACGTCGCGGCCCTGCAGGAACCGGCCACGGGCCTGCGCATCGGCGTCATCGCCGAGGGCTTCGGGCTAGCGAACTCCGAGCCGGAGGTGGATGCCACGGTGCGCGACGCCATCGCCACGCTCGAGGGTGCCGGTCTGGTGGCCGAGGAGGTCTCGATCCCCTGGCACCGGCACGGAGCCGCGATCTGGGACGTGATCTCCGTCGAAGGTGCCACCTTCCAGATGGTCGAGGGCAACGGCTACGGGATGAACTGGAAGGGCTACTACGACCCCGAGCTGATCGCTCACTACGGGCGTCAGTGGCGCGAGCACCCCGACGCATTCTCGGAGACCGTCAAGCTGGTCGCGCTCGCGGGCAAGCACGCCCTCGGCACGGAGTACGGCCGTCACTATGCGATGGCGCGCGCTCTGGAGGCGTCGCTCCGCGAGGCCTATGACGACGCACTGGCGACGTACGACGTCCTCGTCCTTCCGACCGTCCCGATCCGCGCCAGCGTGATCCCCGGCCCGGACGCCGCGGTGGAGGAGATCCTCGGCCGCGCACTGGAGATGGTCGCCAACACCTGTCCGTTCGACGTCACCGGCCACCCCGCGTGCTCGGTGCCGGCCGGGCTCGCCGACGGCCTGCCCGTCGGTCTGATGATCGTCGGCAAGTTGTTCGACGACGCCACCGTCCTGCGCGTCGCGCAGGCCCTGGAAACCGCAGTCGGGGGCTTCCCGCTGCCGACCACTGTAAGGAGCAACGCATGAACGGAGTGTTCGATCTCGGCGGCACCGATGGGATCGGTCCGATCGATCCGCCGGCGGAGGAACCGGTCTTCCGCGCCGAGTGGGAGAAGCCGATCTTCACCATGTTCGCCGCACTCTTCCGTGCCGGTTGGTTCGGCGTGGACGCGTTCCGCCACGGCATCGAGAACATGGATCCCGCGGTCTACCTCAAGGCGCCCTACTACGAGCACTGGCTCGCCAGCTTCGAGTACCACGGCGCCCGCACCGGCAACCTCGACATCGCCGAGCTGGACCGCCGTACTGCGCACTACCTGGCAAACCCGGATGCTCCGCTCCCCGAGCACGAGCAGAGCCAGGAGCTGCTCGACTTCGCCAACGCCGTGGTACCCGCAGGTGCCAGCGCCCTCCGACCGACCGACAAGGAGCCCCGCTTCAAGGTCGGCGACACGGTCCGAATGAGCACCGACGTACCGTTCGGCCACACCCGGATCGCGGGCTACACCCGCGGCAAGGTCGGCACGGTCATCGCCCACCACGGCTCGTTCATCTACCCCGACACCGCCGGCAACAACCTCGGCGAGGACCCCCAGCACGTCTACACGATCAAGTTCGACGCCACCGAACTGTGGGGCGTCCATGGCGATGCCAACGGCACGGTGTGCTTCGACGCCTGGGATCCCTACCTCACCCTCGTCACGACCACCGAAGGAGCAGCAGCATGAGCAGTCTCGTCCCCAGCCAGGAGGAGATCTCCGCCCGCGTCAAGGCCCTGGAGTCGATGCTCATCGAGCAGGGCGTCATCACGACCTCGATGGTCGACCGGATGGTCGAGATCTACGAGAACGAGGTCGGCCCTCAGCTCGGCGCCAAGGTCGTCGCCAAGGCGTGGAGCGACCCCGACTTCAAGGCCCGCCTCCTCGAGAACGCCACCGAGGCCTGCAAGGACCTCGGCATCAGCGGCCTTCAGGGCGAGGACATGGTCGTCTTGGAGGACTCCGACGACGTCCACCACGCCATCGTGTGCACCCTCTGCTCCTGCTACCCATGGCCGGTGCTCGGTCTCCCGCCGAACTGGTACAAGGAACCCGCCTACCGCGCCCGGATCGTGCGCGAGCCGCGCAAGGTGCTCGCCGACGAGTTCGGGTACGTCGTCCCCGACTCCACCGAGATCCAGATCTGGGACTCGAGCTCGGAGATGCGCTACTGGGTCCTGCCCCAACGTCCCGCCGGGACCGACGGCTGGTCCGAGGACCAGCTCGCCGAGCTCGTCACCCGCGACTCCATGATCGGCGTCGGCCCGGTGAAGGTCGCATCATGACTGCCACCATGACCGACCTCCACACACTCCCCGTCGAAGCGCGCCGCCGGGTCGTCGAGCAACTGGTCTGCGGTCTTCCTGGTGGCCGCCCCGGTGAGCTGTCCTTCGAGCAGCCGTGGGAGATCCGGGCGTTCGCACTGGCCGTCGCGGCTCACAAGGCCGGCGAATACCGGTGGCCCGCCTTCCAGGGAGCACTCATCGACTCGATCAAGGAGTGGGAGACCCAGAACCCGGGCCTCACGGACCCGTCATGGTCCTACTACGAGCACTGGGTCACCGCCCTCGAGACGGTCCTCGGCGAGGCCGGGGTCATCGAGTCCTCGACGGTCGAGGAGCGCACCCAAGAGGTTCTGGCCACCCCCGCCAACCGCAACCACCACGAGGCTCACCTCGAGCCGATCGCCATCGACCCTGCTCGCAACTGAGCATCCACCGAAGGAGAGTCCCATGAGCAACTCGACCACATCGCTCGCTCCGGCACAGTCCGCCAGCGTCCCCCTCTGGGCCTGGGCGGTCGCCGCGATCGCCCTCTTCGCCGTGTACTTCCTGGTCCAGGAGAACGGCGCCATCCTCTCTGCTGACGCCGCCACCTGGCTTCACGAGGTCACCCACGACGGACGGCACGCACTCGGCGTGCCCTGCCACTGATGTCCGCGGCGAAGGCGGGCTGGGGCACCCGCATGCTCATCGGCCTGACCGCTGGCGCGACTGCTGGCCTCTCGGCCGCAGCGGTCCTCCTGCTGGCGGTGGAACCTCGCATCGACGCAGCGATCGCCATCGAGGAGGGCACGTCGGGTGGGCACAGCCACTCGCACGAGGCGGCCGCGGAGGCAGTTGATCACGGCGAACTGGTGACCCGGCTGCAACAGCAGATCGGTGGCGCAGTCACCGTCATCATCGTCGCAGCGCTGCTCGGGCTCGCCTTCGCCGTGGTCTACACCCGGGTGCGACACCGCCTGCCAGGGTCGACAGAGGTCGGCCGCTCGGTCGCGCTCGGCGTACTCGGCTTCACGGCGTTCGCCCTCGCGCCGGCGCTGATACTGCCTGCCAACCCGCCTGCGGTGGGGGACCCGGACACGGTCAACCAGCGCACGGCCGGCTACCTCCTGGTCATCCTGCTCGCGGTCCTGCTCACGATCGCGGTGTTCGCACTCAGCCGTTCGCTGGCCGAGCGCGGCGTCAGCCCAGAGGCACGCTGGGTCGTCGGTTGCCTGCTCGGCGTCGCCGGCGCGGTCGCACTGATCACCTTGTTCCCACGGGTGGACAGCGAGATCCCGCACGAGGTCCCGGCAGCGCTCATCTGGGAGTTCCGCCTCACCTCGCTCGGGCAGCTCGCGGCCTTGTGGGGCGTCCTCGGACTGGCACACGGCGTGCTCACCACCCGGCTGCTCCGCGCCCGAAGCCGGGGCCGAGCCGCCAACCCCAGCTCTGTGGCCGTCTGATCGGCCGACCGGCATGCACACCAGTGCCGCGGCAGGCGGTGACCGTTGCACCGTCACCGTCTGCCGCGGCTGCTGCTGCGGCAGCACCGAGGTCCATCCGGACGTGGACCATGCAGCGCTCGTCGCGGACCTCGGCGACCGGCTCGGCAGCCGAGCCTCGCTCCGCGTGACCGGCTGCCTGTGGGTCTGCGGCGCGGCCAACGTCGTCGTCGTCTCACCGGGCGCCGGCGCGCGGCGCTCCGGCGCCCGGCCGGTCTGGTTCGCACGCATCCTCGGCCCCGAGGAGAACGCGGCGATCGCCACTTGGGTTCATGCGGGAGGGCCGGGGTGTGCCGCACTCCCCAAGCTGCTCGAACAGCACCTCACCCTCCCCTTCCGACGCCGCCGGAAGCAGGTTCGGCTCACCTCGCCAGATCCGTGAGCTGCTCGGTCACGCGGAGTGCCCCGCCCCGGGAGGTGGCGAGATAGATCGGCTGATGCAGGCCCCGCCATGACGTACTGACCCTTCCCCGCGGACCGTCGTACGTCACGCCCACCCGAAGCCGCTCACCGACCACGACCGGATCCCAGGACCCGCCGTCGGCGGCTGCCCGGGTGACCAGGTGCACCGCCTCGTAGAGCCCCTCGGTCATACTCGACACGGGCGCTGCCTCGGGCCCGAACCGGCGGTGGTAATCGGCCTTGAACGCATTGTTGGCCGCGGAGTCGAGGCTCTCGAAGTACGAGAACGCCGTCCACAGCCCCTCGCTGGCGTCCGGGCCTATGAACTCGTGTGTCGACTCGTCCAGGACGAGCGCCAGCGTCGCCACCTCCTGACGTAGACCAGCGGCGTGCATCTGCTGCTCGAACGCGACCTCGTCAGCGCCGACGAGCGAAGAGACGACGAGATCAGCACCGCTCCGGCGGATGGAGGCGATGAGCGAAGCGAAGTCGGTCGTCCCCAGCTCGGCGTACGCCTCCGCGGCCACTGAACCGCCGGACCGCTCGACCACCCTACGAACCGCCCGGTTGGCGCCGCGGGACCAGCAGTAGTCGTTGCCCGCCAGGTAGAAGTGGGACCCACTCGTCGCACGCATCAGGGCCGGGATGGCGGCCGCCGCCTGGGCGGCGGGGCGCTCGCCGAGACGGAGGAGCTCTGGCGCGCCGGCACCGCCCTCGTTCAGCGGCGTGTGGATGATCAAGACGCCGTACTTACGTGCCACCGGGCGCAGCGCTTGGAAGACCGCGGAGGTGACGTTGGCCAGCACCACCCGGCACCCGGCGTGGGCCAGGCGGACGAGCTCGGCCGCGCCGAGGCCCGGGTGAGTGCCGTCGTCGCCTGTCATCAGCTCGAGCGGGCGCCCCAGAACGCCACCGTCTGCGTTGATCTGCTCGACCGCCAACCGTGCGGTGCTCCGTGCCGCGACGGAGAACACGCTTGCCGGGCCAGTGCCGCTGGAGATCAGGCCGAGTCGCCACACGTCGCCGGCCGCGGGAGCCGGTGCGGCCACCATCCGCCGTGCCCAGCCCAGGGCCTCCTCGTCCAGCTGCACCGCCACCCGCACCGTGGAACGCGCCGGCCCGTCGGGACGTACGCTCACCGTCACGCTCCCGGTCCACGGGAGGTCGTGGTGAACGACGAAGCGCCGTGGACGGTCGACGCTGACGACGCGACCGAGAATCTCGGCACGCTGACCGCCAAGCGTGGCGGGGAGGGTCAACGGGATGGCCACCGGCACACCGAGTCGCAGCGCTTGACCCCTCGGCAGGCGCCAGCCCGGCAGGCCGCCACCGGCAATCACATCGAAGGCCTGCTCGGGTGGACACGGAAGTTGTTCTCGGTCCGCGAGGATGATCTCGCCCATGGGCGACCCCTGTCAGCCGGTAGCGGTGGAACGCCCTTTTGCGTTCCGCGGAGCCACCCTGGCGTCGGACCTCAGCTCGTCGAGCGAGTCCCGGTAGACCTGGGCGACGAACCCCACCAGCTGCGATGCAGGTGTCGGGTCGATGCTGTAGAGGCGGAAGCGCCCTTCACGACGCTCGGTCACCAGGCCAGCCATGCGGAGCACGCGTAAGTGGCTGGACACCGTCGTCCGGCCGACACCCTGGACCCGGTCGGCGATGTCGCCGACCGCGAGCTCCCCGTCCGCCAGCGCGAGCAGGATCTCGCGGCGCGTCGGGTCGGCGAGGGCTTCGAAGACGACCCCACCTTGCGGCGTCACAGCGGCCTCCGGATCCGTCGAGAGATGATGACATATCGACGATATCTCAACCATCAGGTACGTGGGAAGAAGTCACGTATCGGTGTTCGCCCGGCCGCCGCTGGTCGACGACGTCCTGCTCCCAGACCCGGAGCTCGACGCGCCGACCCCAAGAGCGCCGCAAAGTGTGACCAAGCCTCTGAACCGGACAAGACAACGAACTCCGCCTGTCCTGTTTGACCAGGTCAGACGGAGTTTCTTGCTCCCCGGTTGGACTCGAACCAGCAACTCTCCGTTTCGGAAGGCCGCCAACGGCGCTTGACGCACGTTGACGAACGGCCGCTCTCACCTGCCCGAATGTCGAAAAAGCACCCATTGTCAATCAGTGTCATCCGTCCAGAAGCGGGAGAAAGGCAGGATGTTCACCAATCCCCGTCGAATCCGCCCAGAACGCACAAGCGTGTGTGTCGACCTGCGGAACGGGGTGGTTGTGATCGCTCTACTCGTCCTCGCCGGAAACCGCCGCCTGGTCGATGCCAGCGCAGCTGGCTGGGGGGATCTCCTCTAGCAAGGCGACGTACACGCCGACCAGCAAAGCCGTCCGACCTCTTTCACAGCAGGTCAGACGGCTTTTCAAGTACCGAATGCTGAGCAACAGGTTACGGGCGCCAACCGTTCGGAACTGCGCCTTGCTGCACTCGGTTGGTGTCGACTCCTTGTGGGTTCCGGCACATTCCGTTGTCAGAGTCCGGCCAGATCATCACCGTGTCCGCGTCGTTCGCCCAAGTCTCGTTCGGGCCGCGCAACGTGTTGCTGTAGTTGCCGAGATTCACGTAGGTGTCTGCGGGGATGCAGATGTAGGAGTCCGGGCTGGTGCCGGTATCCAAGAGCCAGATCGAGTCGTCGTTCTTGGTGTTGATGACAGAGTCAGCCCTGTTCTGATCGCCTTCCGGGAGGTTTCGATAGCCGGATGCGGAGCCGTACCAGATCGTGGTTCCGCCGCTGTATGTCCCGGTCTTAAGGCACAGGTTCGGATAACTGCAACCGTAGTGTGACGCTGCCTGCGCAGGCGTGGCGACAACGACTCCGACGACCGTTGCCAAGGCAGCGAAGACCACGCCGGCAGTGAACTTTCTGAGCAGTGCAGGCACATGCCCTCCTTCTAGGTAGCGGGAGCCCTCAACGTATGGCGCCACCCGGTCCTGCCGTTCCCGTACCTGGCCCGTACCAGCCTGCATCGGCCGCGATAGGGCCTGTGCTCTGCAGCGCACACTCCGACGTCGACGGCCCCGGACGGTTCACTTACGCCTGGGGCACCTTCAAGACGTTCCGCAAGGCCGTGGCGAAACTGCTCACCGAGGAGTACGACCTCCGCACGGCTCAGGAGCAGCTCGGCCACGCAAGCCAGACCACGACAGAGTCGTTCTACGTCGGGATCAACACGGAGGCACCGAAGGTCGCCGAGACCCTTGAGAAGTTCTTCAAGGAGTCCACTCCGAGCCCTAAAACCGGGTGAACTCCGGGAGAAACGGTCTTGGACCGAAATGACGAGAGCCGCTGACCTTGGCGTTTTACCTGGTCAGCGGCCCTTTTCTTGCTCCCCCGGTTGGACTCGAACCAACAACCCTCCGGTTAACAGCCGAATGCTCTGCCAATTGAGCTACAGGGGAATTGCACCTTGCGGCGCGGGTGAAACCTTAGCAACCCGGCGGCGGCGATCGGAAATCGGCAGGCCGTCACTCGGCGACGAGGTTGCGGAGGCCGCGACGGTGCTGTTCGAGGGCGGCGAGCTGGGCGAAAAGACGGTTGTAGGACTCGGGGTCGGCGGCCGCATCGGAGCGCTGCAGACGGCTCTTCACCTCGGCGATGCGGCGCTGGTCGAGGAGCTCGAGGAGGCGTACGACGTACTGCAGGACGTACGCAGCATCCGGCTCCTTCGCGGAAGGGATCGGCTCCACGGCGAGCTCGGCGAGGATGCGGCTGACGAGCGGGTCCGAGGCGGCGGCACCGAGCTTCTGGGCCCAGCCGGCGTCGCCGGTGCCGGCGCCGGGGCCACCGAGGCCCGCGATGATCTCCCACAGCGCCCGGTAGAGGGGGTGGGTGAAGGCCTCGGGGGTGATCTCGCCGGTGGTGCGCCCCAACGCGACAGGGTGCTGCACGAAGAGCTTCAGGGTCTCGCGCTCGACCGTGAAGCGCGGCTCGCGCGGATGCGGCATGGGCGGGCGCTGCGGCGCGACGGGAGCCTCGGACGTGGCGACGGCCTCGCGTCGCGGCGGAGCAGCCGAAGGAGCCGGGCGGCCGGCGGCGCGGCGTACCTCTCTGGCAGCCTCGTCGGGGTCGACGCCGAGGAAGCGAGCCAGGTCGCGGGTGAAGCCCATCTTCTTGGACTCATCGCGCACGGAGGCGACCAGCGGGGCCGCCTCGCGGAGGGCGTCGACCCGCCCGTCGGCACGGTCCAGGTCGTACTTCGAAGCGACGTTGCGCAGCACGAACTCGTAGAGCGGGACACGGTTGGCGAGCAGCTCGCGGACCGCCTCGTCGCCCTTCTTGATCCGCAGGTCGTTGGGGTCGAGGCCGTCGGGCTCGACGGCGACGTACGTCTGGGAGGTGAAGTTGCCGTCGCCCTTGAACGCCTTCAGCGCCGCGGCCTGGCCGGCGGCGTCGCCGTCGAAGGTGAACACGACCGCGCCACGCAGCTGCTGGTCGTCGGAGATGAACCGGCGCAGCACCTTCGCGTGGTCGTCGCCGAACGCGGTGCCGCAGGTCGCCACGGCGGTGGTGATCCCGGCGAGGTGGCAGGCCATCACGTCGGTGTAGCCCTCCACGATGACCGCCTCGCGGGTGCGGGCCATCTCCTTGCGGGCCAGGTCGATGCCATAGAGGACGTGCGACTTCTTGTAGATCGGCGTCTCGGAGGTGTTGAGGTATTTCGCCTCGATGCGGTCGTCGTCGAAGAGCCGGCGGGCGCCGAAGCCGATCACGTCACCGCCCGACTCCCGGATCGGCCACATCAGCCGACCGCGGAACCGGTCGTAGTGCGACCGCCCGTGCGCCACCAGGCCGGCGGTGACGACCTCCTCGTCCGAGAACCCGCGCGCACGCAGGTGGCGGTAGAGGTCCTCTCCCCCGCGCGGCGAGAAGCCGACCCCGAAGTGCAGCGCCGCGTCGCGGTCGAAGCCCTTCTCGGCGAGGAACTGTCGCGCGACGACGGCGTCCGGAGTCAGCAGCTGCTCGGCGTAGAACTCGGCGGCGACCTTGTGGGCCTCGACCAGCTTGCCGCGACCGGGACCACGTCGGACCGGCGCCTCGTCGCCCTCCTCGCGCTGCACCTGCACGCCGACCTTGTCGCCGAGCCGCTCGACCGCCTCGAAGAAGCTCAGTCCTTCGAGCTTCATCACGAAGTCGATGACGTCGCCGCCCTCTTGGCAACCGAAGCACTTGAAGAAGCCCCGGGACGGGTTCACGTTGAACGAAGGCGACTTCTCGTCGTGGAACGGGCACAGGCCCTTGTAGGTCCCCGGGCCCGCGCGGCGCAGCGTGACGTACTGGGAGACGATGTCGTCCAGGCGCGCCTTCTCGCGCACCTCCTGGATGCTCGTCTCCTTGATGCGGCCCGCCACAACGCCTGATCCTACGGGGCCGTGGATCAGCCTGAGATGCTTGACCTGATGTCCACCACCACACCGGCCCGACCGTCGGCCCGAACGCGGGCCCGCCGGGCGACTTTCTGGCTCGGCCTCGTGATGGTCCTGGCCGGTGTGGGGCTCCTCGGCTACGCCGCCTGGGAGCTCTACGGCACCACGATCGTCAGCAAGCAACGCCAGCAGGAAGCGACCTCGACGATCGAGAAGGCGTGGGAATCGGGCAGGGCCGAGGCCACGACCGAGTTCGGTTCGGCCGAGGCGCTCATCGAGATCCCCCGCTTCGGCGAGGACTACCGGATCCCGGTCCTCGAAGGCACCTCGGACCGGGCCCTGGGCGCCGGTTTCGGCCACTTCTCCGGCACCGCCGGACCCGGCGAGGTCGGCAACTTCGCGCTCGCCGGTCACCGGATCACCCACGGCGAGCCGCTGCGCGACCTCCCCGAGCTCCGCGAAGGCGACGAGATCCACGTGCTGACCAGGGAGAAGACGTACGTCTACGCCCTCACCAGCGACGGCGACGACCTGATCGTGCCGTTCACCTCCGTCTGGGTCACCGACCCGCTCCCCGACAACCCCGACCGTGGTGGGGTGGAGCCCGAGCAGGTCGAGGGCCAGCGCCTGATCACCCTCACCACCTGCTCCGAGCTCTTCCACACCGACAACCGGATGATCGCCTTCGGCAAGCTCGTCGCCGAGGAGCCGGCCGGCTGACGGACGGCTAGAGACGGAGCGTACGCCGCGGGCCGAGGTCGGCTCGGTGGTCGGCCCACATCCGCTGCTCGCCCCGGACGCGCGTGACCTCGGCCGGGTCGATCGTGGCGACGACCATCCCAGGGGTCGCGTCGTCGAGCCGCTCTACCGGCCGGCCGAGCGGGTCGTAGACCGCGGAGCCGCCGATGAGGCCCAGCGGCCCGCCGACGAGACCGGCGAAGGCGACGTACATCGAGTTGTCCAGCGCCCGGGCGGCGTAGTGCAGGTCGCGCCGGTGGCCTCCGCCTGGGAAGTAGGCACCGGTGTTGAGATAGAGGACCGCGCCGTCGGCGGCCGCAGCGGCCGCGTGCTCGGGAAAGTTGGCGTCGTAGCAGACCGACAGGGCCACCCGGACGCCGTCGACCTCGACCGTCGTGCCGTGCTGGCCGGGCTCGAAACGCTCGACCTCCGGCGGGTAGAGGTGCTGTTTGTCGTACGCCGCGACCGGCTCCTCCCCTGGCGCGATGACCAGGCTGGTGATCGCCCGGCGTCCGGCCTGGGCGAGGGGCGAGTTGAGGACGAGCACCGCGCCGGTCTCGTCCACCGCGGCCTGCGCCGGGGCGAGCCAGGCGGTGTCGTCGAGCGAGGGCAGCGGGCCATCGAAGGCGTCGAGGTCCCACGAGGTCGTGAACGTCTCCGGCAGCGCGACCAACCGGGCGCCCCTCGCCGCCGCCTCACGGACCCGATCCGCTGCCGTCGCGACGTTGGCCGCGACGTCGCCCGGCACCGCCGTCTCCTGGACGACCGCGATCCGCAGCATCAGTAGGCGCCCGACATCACGTTGGCCAGCGGCTCGCCGGCAGCGAACCGCTCGAGCTGCTCGCGTACGACCCGGTAGGCGCGGGGCCACATAGCGCTCGACGCGCCACCGACGTGCGGCGTGATGAGCAGGTTGGGCGAGCTCCACAGCGGGCTCTCCGCCGGGAGCGGCTCGGCCTCGGCGACATCGATCGCCGCGTGGATCCGCTTCGTGGCGAGCTCGGCGACCAGGTCGGAGGTGACGACGACACCACCGCGGGCGACATTGACCAGCAGCGCACCGTCCTTCATCTGCCCGAGGAGCTTCCGGTCGACGAGGCCGCGGGTCTCGTCGGTGAGCGGCGTGGCCAGCACGATCACGTCGGCCTCGGGCACGAGCGTGTCGAGCTCGTCGAAGCCGTGCACGCCCTCCCGCGCGGTCCGCGCGACCCCGACCACCTCTGTCTCGAACGGAAGCAGCCGTGCCTCGATGGCCCGGCCGATCGCGCCGTACCCGACGATCAGGACCCTCTTGTCGGCCAGCGACGGGAACCAGCCGGGCCGCCAGGCGTGCTCGTCCTGGTGGCGTACGTGGCCGGGGATGCCCCGCAGCGACGACAGGACCAGCGTGACGGCGAGCTCGGCGGTCGAGGTGTCGTGGATGCCGCGGCCGTTGCAGAGGGTCACGCCCTCCGGGATGTGGCCGCGGGCGGCGTCGACCCCCGCGGTGAGCAGCTGTACGACCTGGAGCGAGGTCATCTGGCTGACGACGTCGAAGATGCGCGAGCCGAGCATGTAGGGCGGCAGGTAGAAGGCCACCTCACCTACCGAGTCCGGCACCTCCACCTCGCCACCGGTGAAGCGGGTGTGGTCGAAGAGCTCGAAGCGGAGACCTGCGGGCACCTCGCCCAGCTCGGATGGGTCGAACGGCAGCCAGACGAGGGGATCGCTCACATCAGGAGACTCTCCCATACCCCGGTAGGGGTGACCTCGGTCACACCCCGTCGCTAGGGTGACCGCCATGGATCCGCTGGCCCCCGCTCACCCCACCTGGGTGATGCTCCTGATCGCCGCCGTCGCCGTCGCCGTACTCCTCTTCCTGATCGCCAAGGTCAAGCTGCACGCCTTCATCTCGCTGGTGCTGGTCAGCGCGGTCACCGCGGTCGCGGCCGGCATCCCGGTCGCCGACGTGCCCGCGGCGATGCTGGCGGGCTTCAGCGCCACGCTCGGCTCGGTGGCACTGCTGGTGGCGTTCGGGGTGATGCTCGGACGGTTGCTGGAGGTGACCGGCGGCGCGCAGGTGCTCGCCGACACGCTCATCGGCGCGTTCGGCGAGAAGCGTGCCCCGCTCGCGCTCGGCGTCGCCGCGCTGATCTTCGGGTTCCCGATCTTCTTCGACGCAGGCCTGGTCGTCTTCCTGCCGATCATCTTCGCGGTCGCGCGGCGCTTCGGCGGCTCGATCCTCATCTACGCCCTGCCCACAGCCGGTAGCTTTGCCGCGATGCACGCTGTCGTGCCACCCCACCCGGGCCCGGTCGCCGCCGCGACGGAGCTCGGCGGCGACATCGGCCTCACCCTCCTGATCGGTGTGCCGGTCGCCGTCCTCGCCTGGATCCCCGGCGCCTACCTCGTCGGCACCAGGCTCGGCGCCCGATACAACCCGGAGCCGCCCAACGTCTTCGCGACCGGCAATGCGGACGACGCCTTGGAGAGCGGCGCCACTCCCCCGCCGTTCGCCACCGTCGTGCTCCTCCTGGCTCTGCCCCTCGTTCTGATCGGTCTCAACACGGTCGTCAGCACGCTGATCGCCGCCGGGACAGTCAGCGAAGACGCCACCTGGGCCAGCGCACTGATCCTCATCGGCCAGACCCCGATCGCGCTGCTGATCACCGTGCTCGTCGCGATCTTCGTGCTCGCACCTGGCCGCTTCCCCATCGGCCAGGCGAGCGAGATCGTCGACAAGGCGCTCGGCCCGATCTGCGCGATCATCCTGATCACCGGCGCCGGCGGGATGTTCGGCGGCGTGCTGCGCATCAGCGGGATCGGCGAGGCGCTGTCCACCTCGCTCTCCGGTCTCGGGATGTCGCTCATCGTGCAGGCGTTCCTGATCGCCACCCTGCTCCGGGTCGCCCAGGGCTCCGCGACCGTCGCGCTGACCACCACGGCCGGCCTGATCTCCGCACAGGTCGCTGCCGCGGGGCTGGGCAACTTCGACATCGCCCTGCTCGTCTTCGCCATCGCCGCCGGCGCGACCGTCCTCTCCCACGTCAACGACTCCGGGTTCTGGCTGGTCAGCCGCTTCTTCGGGATGGACGTCATCACCACCCTGAAGACCTGGACGGTCCTGGAGACCACCCTCGGCCTCTCGGTCTTCGTGATCGCCTCGGCGCTCTGGATCATCGTTCCCTAGCTTCGGCTCAGCCGGTACGCCGCACCTTGCTCTCGAGCGTCGCCAGCCCCGGCCCGGTGAGCTCGGGCAGTGCGTCTGCCCGTCCGCAGACCGCCATCAGCAGCGCCTCGGCCGGCCCTGTGACCTCCTCGCCGCTCCCGCGGGACCAGGCGAGGTCGGTGGCCACCAGACGCAGGCCGCGTACGTTGCGCCTGGCCGGCAGCGGCGGGGCCATCAGCGCGAAGTCGAGCACCGGCGCGAGCCGTTCGGCCGGCACCTCGCGCGGCCGCCCGAGCGCCCGGCGGATGTCCTGGTGGTGGATGAGGCCGTCGGTCAGCCCGATCCTGGCATCGGCCATCGCCGTCGGTCCGGACGGTCGGGCATGCGCCCGCACGTAGGCGACCAGCTCGGCCGGACCCCGGGCACCGAACTCCTCGAGACGGCGGGCGTTCATCCGGCCGAACCGGAACCCGGCGCGCACGAACCGCCCGGCGAACTCACCCAGCCCGATCTCCTCGTAGCTGATCAGGTGCGCGACGACGTCCCGAACCGTCCACCCGCTGCACAGCGAGGGCCGCTCCCAGTGCTCCGGCTCGAGTGTGTCGAGGAAGTCGGCGAGATCCTTCCGTTCGGCCGTCGCGAGCGCGGTGCGGTCCACCCCGATCACGCCTGCGCGAGAGCCCGGAAGCGCTGCAGATAGATCCCCCAGGCGTCGGATCCGGCGGCCCGGTCACGCCAGCCCTGCCACCCTGCGCCGTGCCGGTCGAGGTGGCGGTGCTCGAGGCGTAGGTGGGTCTGCTCCGCGCCCACCGCGGTGAAGGTGAACTCGACCTCGCTGCACCGCGACGGATCGGGCTCGAGCTTGAAGTCGGGGGTGATGTCCCAGGAGATCACCAG
Source organism: Nocardioides sp. YIM B13467 (assembly GCF_042788075.1). Lineage (NCBI taxonomy): Bacteria > Bacillati > Actinomycetota > Actinomycetes > Propionibacteriales > Nocardioidaceae > Nocardioides > Nocardioides sp. YIM B13467. The sequence goes on along the minus strand of NZ_JBHZPJ010000046.1, from coordinate 960,954 downwards.
CCGGTGGGGCGGTTCGACGGCGAGGACGCGCGCCCACTGACAGGTGCTGCCGTCGACACCGCGGTCGTAGACGCGACCGCCGACCCGGGGTTCCAGCACCGTCTCGGCGATCTCGACGGGAAGCATGTTGTGCTCGCGCGGCTTGATCCGGTCGAAGTCCTCGGTGAACACCTTGAAGGCGTGCTCGACCGGGACGTCGACGGTGATCTCCAGCTCCACGGAGGTCTTTTCGCGAGTGGTGCTCATTGCTGCTCCTTCTGCTCGCTGTGCTCGCTTACTCCCTCGCTCGGCGCGTGCGGACGAGCAAGCTCGCCGCCCGACCTCGCTCCGGTCGTCTCTGCACGGTAGCTGTCCTCAGCCACCTGCTTGAACGAATGCAACGCCTGGGTCCAGTAGGTATCCAGCTCGGCGCGCAGCTCGGCCAGGCCCTCGAGCCGGGCCTGGTAGATCCGGCGACGACCGGCCGGGGTCATCGACACCAGCCCGGCCTCGCGCAGGATCTTGAGGTGCTGGGACACCGCGGCCATGCTCACCGGCAGGGCATCGGTGAGCTCGCCCACCGAGCATGGCCCGGCGGCCACCCGAGCCAGGATCTGGCGGCGGGTGGAGTCGGAGACGGCGTACCAGACATCGGCCACGTCATTTAAGGTAACGCTTAAATGACGTGCCCGCAATGGCGTCAGGGGCGCCGGCAGAGCCGTTCGTGCCAGGCCAGTGCGGTGATGTCGGTGAGCGAGGCGACCTGGTCGATCACGACGCGGAGCCGGGCGGCGTCGTCGGCCGCGTCGTGCCAGTCGTCGGCGAACTGCCGGTCGAGGTCGTCCGGTCCGGTGGCGACGAGGTGCTCGAGGAGCTCACCGAGCAGGTTGCGCTGGCGGTCCATCTTCACGGCCCGCTCGTCGGTGCGCATCACGTAGTGCGCCGCGATCCCCTTCAGCAGCGCGATCTCCAGGCGAGTCTGCTCCGGCACCACCAGGTCCGCGCCGTAGCGGACGTAGGGACCGCCGCCGGCGGCGTACGTCGCCTCCCGCACCGCCCCGCAGAACCGGCCGATGACGTCGGAGGTCAGGTTCTTGAGCATGGCCCGGGAACGGCGAGAGGCGTCGTACGCGGCGCCCTCGGGGATCCAGCAGCCGGCGGCACTCAGATCGGCGATGGTCGATACCGCGACAGCACGGTCGAAGCCCGGGACGTACCAGTCGGCGACGGTCGCGGCGACGCCGTCGAGGTCGAGGCGGGCCAGGTCGATCTTGCCGGCGACGATGCCGTCCTCGACGTCATGGACGGAGTAGGCGACGTCGTCGGAGAGGTCCATGATCTGCGCCTCGACGCACTGCCGCTGTCCGGCATCCGTGGCGCGCAGCCAGGTGAAGACCGGCAGGTCGTCCTCGTAGACCCCGAACTTCGACCCCTTGCGCTCACCGAAGCCCCACGGATACTTCGTGCACGCGTCCAGCGTCGCCCGGGTCAGGTTGAGCCCGACCGAGCGCCCGTCGGCGTCGAAGGTCTTCGCCTCCAGCCGGGTCAGGATGCGCAGCGTCTGCGCGTTGCCCTCGAACCCACCGATGCCCTTCGCCTGCTCGGCGAGCACGTTCTCGCCGTTGTGCCCGAACGGCGGGTGCCCGAGGTCGTGGGCGAGGGCCGCGGTCTCGGCGATGTCGGGCTGTGGCGAGTCCGGGCCGTTCAGGGCACGCGACAGGTCCCGCGCGACCTGGGCCACCTCGAGCGAGTGGGTCAGCCGGTTGCGCACGAAATCGTCGGCCTGCGGCCCCACGACCTGAGTCTTCGCCGCCAGCCGCCGGGTCGAGGCGGCATGCACCACGCGGGCGCGGTCGCGCTCGAACTGCGTACGCTCCGGCGCGACCACCCGCTTGGGCGGCTCGGCGACGATCCGCTCGCGGTCGGCGGCCCCATATAGCTCCACATCCAGGAGGCTATCGGCTACAACGGGATCGCCGTGGTCAGCACCCCGATGGCCAGCATCGTGAGCGACACCGCGGCCGCGCGCCACAGCACCTTCTTGTGGTGATCGGCGAGAGGCACCCTCGCCAAGGTCACCAGCAGCAGGATGGCGGGCACGAGCGGGCTCTGCATGTGGAAGGTCTGGCCGGTGATCGAGGCGCGCGCCATCTCCTCCGGGGCGATGCCGTAGGTCGACGCCGCCTCGGAGAGCACCGGGAGAACGCCGAAGTAGAAGGCGTCGTTGCTCATGAAGAAGGTGAACGGCAGGCTGAGTACGCCGGCGATCACCGCCATGTGCGGGCCCAGCGCGGGCGGGATGATGTCGATCAGCCATCGCGCCATCGCCTCGACCATGCCGGTCCCCTGGAACACTCCGGTCAGCACGGCCGCGGCGAAGACCATCGCCACCACGGACACGATGCTCGGGGCATGCCGGGTGATCGCCTCCTGCTGCTCCTTGACCTGCGGGAAGTTCACGACCAGCGCGATCGCCGCGGCGACCATGAAGAGCACCAGGATCGGCAGGATGTCGAGCACGAGGACGACCAGCAGCGTGGCGGTCAGGAGCGCGTTGAACCAGAACAGCCCCGGTCGCAGCGTCGAGCGCTTCGGGTCGAGCCCGTCCGCGAACCAGTCCGCGTCGTCGTTCTCCTCGTCGCGGCCCGAGCCGCGGCCCGAGTCGCCTCCCGCACCAGCCGTGGCCGAGGCGGGGGCACCGGCACCGACCAGCACGCGCTCCTCGGTCGTCTGGGTCATCTCGGTCAGCTCCAGCGAGCCGATCCGGCGGCGCTCGAGGTACCCCAGGTGCACGGCGAAGACCAGCACGACAGCCAGACCCGCGATCATCGACGGGATCATCGGCACGAACACGTCAGACGGCGAGACCCCGAGCGAGGCAGCGGCGCGGGCGGTCGGACCACCCCAGGGGAGGATGTTCATCGCGCCGTTGGCAAGGCCGGCCACGACGGTGAGCACGACCGGGCTCACCCCGAGCTTCAGGTAGAGCGGGAGCAGCGCGGAGGTCACGATGATGAACGTGGTCGACCCGTCGCCGTCGAGCGAGACGACCATCGCGAGGACAGCGGTCCCGACGACCAGACGCATCGGGTCGTAGCCGACCATCCGCAGGATCAGCTTGACCAGCGGGTCGAACAGGCCGACGTCGATCATGATCCCGAAGAAGATGATCGCGAAGAACAGCATCGCCGCGGTCGGCGCGAGCTCCTTGACCGCATCGACGATCATGTCGCCGATGCCCAGCCCGGCGCCCGCGGCGACGCCGAACACCACCGGCACCGCGATGAGGCCGACGACCGGGGTCGCCCGTCTGGACATGATCAGGAACATGAAGAGGGCGACCATCATGAAGCCGAGTGCTACGAGCATTGCCGATCCTGGTTCTCTACGCCGTGTGCTGACCGTCACGTGGTGACACCCGAGACTGTGGGTGACGCGCACCACAGGTCAACGTTGCCGTCGTAACGGACGTTGTGGTCGTTGCGGTCAAGCGCGAGAACGGCCCTCAGGGCAGCAGGATCGCGAAGTCCTCCGCGTTGAAACCGGCCGTCGACATGACGTCGTCGAGCGTGATCCCCGAGAGCTCGTCGAGGACGGCGCGGGCCACCCGGCGGTCGAGGTCGACGAGGACACCCTGGATGTTGGCGCCCACCGCGCAGGCGGGGTTGGGGCCATGGATGCCGAGGACCTGATCGTCGCCCTGCAGCACCTGCCACACCTGGGCGAGGTTCACCGTCCCGGGGTCGACCGCCAGCTCCCATCCCCCGTGGGCGCCGGGACGGGACCGCACCAGACCGGCCGTACGCAGCGGCCCGAGCACCTTGCGCACATGGACCGGGTTGACCGCGGTGCTGCCGGCGAGCTCGTCGGAGCTGACGGGGGTCGTGCGGCCGGCGGCAGCGCACGAGGCGAGGTACGTCAGGACATGGACGGCCACCGCGAAACGGGTGTTCGTCGGGGCGGCCATACCCCCATCTTGCCTTATTGCCATCGGTATGACTACATTTATGAAACCGTCACCGCCGTGACTACAGTTACGGCACTACCGATAGGCCTCCCATGACCATCGCCATCACCGGTGCCTCCGGCCAGCTCGGCCGCCTCGTCGCCGACCAGCTCCTCACCACCGTCGACCCTGCCGAGGTCGTGCTCCTCACCCGCGACCCCGCGAAGCTCGCGGACTACGCCGAGCGCGGTGCCGACGTCCGTGCCGCCGACTTCGGCAAGCCCGACGAGCTGGTCGAGGCCTTCGCCGGCGTCGAGCGCGTACTGCTGATCTCCACCGATGCCGTCGGCGCCCGCGTCGAGGGCCACCTCGCCGCGATCGATGCGGCCGTCAAGGCGGGCGTGCGCCACATGGCCTACACCTCGGTCTCCGGGCCGACCGCGGACAACCCTGCCGGCGTCGTCGCCGACCACGCCGCCACCGAGGACGCGCTGCGCGAGAGCGGCCTGGCATGGACCATGCTTCGCAACAACCTCTACGCCGACATGCAGGTCGACTCCGTCGCCCAGGCCGCCGCGACCGGACAGCTGGTCACCAACACCGGCGACGGCGGCGCGGCCTACGTCACCCGGGCCGACTGCGCGGCCGTCGCCGCCGGGGTCCTGACGGGCGAGGGACACGAGGGCAAGGCGTACGACGTCACCGGCCCGCACGCCTACACCGCGGCCGACCTGGCCGAGCTCGCCACCCAGAAGTCCGGCAAGCCGGTCGACGTCGTCCAGGTCGACGACGAGGCCTACACCGCCGGCCTGGTCTCCGCCGGGCTCCCGGACTTCATCGCCCCGCTGCTCACCTCGTTCGGCACGGCGACCCGCCTCGGCAAGCTCGCCACCGTCACCGACGTCGTCGAGCAGGTCGGCGGCCGCAAGCCCACCCCCTTGAGCGCGCTGGTCTGATCTCGCCTTGGCGGCCCGGCGTAGATTTGGTTGTGACTGACCGGACCTGAGGCTCCATCCGGACACCGTTTGTGCCGGTCGAGAGGCGGACATCATGTCGACGTCGCGAGAGATCGGCCTGTGACCATGGCCGGCGTCGTCCTTCGCGTCCGGCTCGTCAGCGGTGACAGCATGGACGTCATCTACGACGAGGCGGGGACGAAGAGCCAGGCCGAGGCGATCGACCACGTCGCCGCCGTGCTGTCGAGCGACACCGGCGTCATCCGCTGCAGGCACGGCGATCGGTTGCTGCTGTTGTACGCGCGCGGGGTCGCCACGGTGGAGGTAGCGCCACGGGGCGCGGTCCTCTGAGCGACAACCCCCGCCGAGTCGGCTCGTCCTGACCAGAAATCCCGCCGAGTCGGCGCGCCAAGACGCGCCGACTCGGCGATCTAGTTGACGGCTACGTGTACGTGGTCGTAGTGGTTGGCCGTGGGGTCGCCGCGGTCCTCCATCGGGCGCCAGCCCTCGTCGGCTCGGACCGGGGTCCAGATGCGCTGGTACCAGATGACGTCGTAGATGTTCAGCGCCGCGGCATGCTCCTGGACGAAGGCGGCGATGGCGTCGCCGAGCTCCTTGTCGTCGGTCATGAAGTCGAGCGCCTTGCCGTCGATGTGCTCGCCGTGCGGGTCGTAGCCGTACGTGGTGCCGGAAGCGACCGCGGGGAACGCGTTGCAGACGGCGCGGTAGAGGTCGACCGCGTCGGCGACCAGGCCGTCCTCGACCGAGGAGTCACCGCAGGCCGAGAAGTCGAGTCCTGCCGGAGCGTCCTCGGACGGCGTCGGGGAGGGGGTCGGCGTGGGAGTGGGCTCGGGCGGGGGTTCGGGCTTGGTCTTGCCGAGGTTGCCCTCGGGGATCCACACCGGGTTGCCCTCCAGGACGATCTCCTGGCGGCCACCCTCGTCGCGGCCGGTGTAGTAGACCGCGCGCCCGAGCTTCAGCTCGCCGAGCTCCTTGGCGCGCTTTCCGTAGGAGGCGTAGACGGTGACGTCGTCCTGTACGTAGCGCAGCACCGCCTTCTGGGCACCGCCGCTGACCGACGTCGGCCGCTCGATCAGCGACTCGATCGTGGCGACCTCGCTCAGGGCGTTGGTCGCCGCCTCTCCCCCACGCTCGCCACTGCGGCTGACCGTCGTCTCCCGGCCGGTGACCTCGCGGCGATCGTTCGACATCCGGGTGTCCTCCCGGGTCGTCGGCAGCGCCGGGATCTTCGCCTTCGCCTTGGCCTCGGCCTCGATGCGCCGATCGGCCAGTGATGGCAGCCGGAGTCCGGACTTCTCCTCCACCTCGGAGATCACGACGCCGGGGTTCGCCGCGGCCGCCCCGGCGGCCATCGCACCGCTGGTCGCGAACGTCACGATCCCTGCGGTCGCCACGGCATTCTTGGTTCTACGGACAGCTCGATAATCGCCTCTGTGGCTGGTGGCCACTGCGCAATCCTTCGCTCGACAACGTGGGGGTATCGCCCGAGAACACCCTTCGCCACTTCCGCTGAAGCTGGGTCGTGAGCCCGGGCACAGCGCCTGAGTCAAGCACACACCTGCGGGGGTATCCCACGGTGGCCCGGAGACTTTTGCGAAGTTGTTGATCTTCCGACGGACCGAAAACGCAGGTCGGCCCGGGCTTCGAGAGCCCGGGCCGACCTGTCTTCGAGGCCAGTCGCGTCAGTTGTCGCGTCAGTTCGTGGAGACGTGCACGTGGTCGTAGTGGTTGGCGGTGGTGGACCCGCGGTCCTCCATGTAGCGCCAGCCCTCCGAGGCACGCACCGGCGTCCAGATCCGCTGGTACCAGATGATGTCGTAGAGGTTGAGCTCCGCTGCGTGCTGCTGCAGGTAGGCGGCGATCGAGTCGCCGAGCGCCTTGTCGGAGGTCATGAAGTCGAGCGCCTTGCCCGAGGAGTGCTCACCGTGACCGTCCCAGCCGCCGACGGTCATGGACTCGACCTCGGGGAAGGCATTGCAGACCGCGCGGTAGACCGTGACAGCGTCGGAGACCAGACCGCTCTCGACCGAGGGGTCACCGCACGCGGCGGTGCTGACGCCGGCTGCGACGCCGGTGGCCTCGGGCTTCTCGTCGACGAGGTGACCGGTGGTCACCCAGGCGACCTCGCCGTCGACGAGGATCTCGTCGCGGCCGGACTCGGTGCGACCGGTCGCGTAGACCAGCTCGCCAGCCTCGATCTCACCGGACTGGGTGGCGTGCTTGCCGTAGGCGGACCAGAGGTTGAGCGTCTCCTCGGTCCAGCGCTTGACCGCTTTGGCGGTGCCGGTCTCGACCTGCTCGGGGCCCTTGGTCAGGGTCTCGACCGAGGAGACCGACTCGCGGTCGCCTCCGTCACGGCTGACGACGGTCTCGCGACGGTCGCCGGCGACGCGCGCGTCGTCACGAGTGCTCGGCACCTCGGCCTTGGACGAGGAGAGGGATGCGCCTGCGTTCTTGGCGATCAGGGAAGAGGTTGGCTCCGCGAATGCGGATCCGGCGCCGACTGCGGCGCCTGTCGCGAGAACCGCGACGCCTGCGCTGACAACTATGGATTTGGTCTTACGGACGGCCCGAGTGTCGCCTCTGTGGCTGCCTGCCACACGCAATCCTTTGCTCGACTACATGGTCTGTGCCCGAGTTTTTCCCACGGTTTCAACGGATGAAACCCGTCGAGGGTTGTGCTGGTGGGGGCTCGGCACGGCATTGAGTACAACACACACGACAGGGGGTATTCCAATTCCCTTACCGAGTTTTTGCGTACTTTTGTACCTGTCGAGCGACTGATTCCGAAGGCTGAAAACGCCCCTCAAGACCCATCCGAACGGCCCCTGGAGCCTCAGCCGCCGGAGGTCTCCGACACGTTCTCGGCGAACCCGCAGCCGCGTCCGTCGGCGTCGTCGAGCCACCCCTCCGGAAGGACCACCTTGTCCCGCGGCGCACCCTGCCGCCCACGCGGCGCACCCAGCTGTGACGAGGGGAAAGGCTCGTTCCGGTCGAGCTTGGCGAGCATCTCGTCGAGGTCCTGGAGGCTGTTCACCAGACCGAGGGTCCGGCGCAGCTCACCACCGGCTCCGAAGCCCTTGAGATACCACGCGATGTGCTTGCGGATCTCCTTGCAGCCGCGCTCCTCGCCCATGTGCTCGCAGAGCAGCTCGGCGTGGCGCCGCATGATGTCGGTCACTTCGCCGAGATTCGGCAGGACGTTGACCGTCTCACCGGCGAAAGCGGCCGCCAGGTCGCGAAAGAGCCAGGGACGTCCGAGGCAGCCGCGGCCGATGACGACACCGTCCACACAAGTCTCCTCGACCATCCGGATCGCGTCGGCCGCCTCCCAGATGTCGCCGTTGCCGAGCACCGGGATGTCGACCGAGGCCTTGAGCTCGGCGATCGCGTCCCAGTCGGCGGTGCCGGAGTACGCCTGGGCGACCGTACGCCCGTGCAGCGCGATCGCGGCGGCGCCGCTCTCCTGGGCGATCCGGCCGGCGTCCATGTAGGTCAGGTGTGCGTCGTCGATGCCCTTGCGGGTCTTCATCGTCACCGGTACGCCGTAGGGCTCCGCCGCGCGTACGGCATGCTCCAGGATCTCGCCGAGCAGACCACGCTTGTAAGGCAGGGCTCCCCCGCCACCCTTGCGCGTCACCTTGGGCACCGGGCAGCCGAAGTTGAGGTCGACGTGCGCCACCCCGTAGTCGGCGCAGAGGATCTCGGTCGCCTTGCCGACGTAGACCGGGTCGGTGCCGTAGAGCTGCACGCTGCGTACGGTCTCGGCCTCGTCGAAGACGAGCATGTCCTTGGTGTGCTGGTCGCCCTCCACCAGGCCGCGGGAGGTGATCATCTCGCAGACGTAGAGGCCGGCGCCCTGCTCAGCGCACAGCCGCCGGAAGGCGGCGTTGGTGACACCGGCCATCGGCGCGAGCACCACAGGGGTGTCGACGGTCAGGCTGCCGAACTTCAGAGGGCCAGGGAGGGACATGCTCTCCATTGTCCGGCCAGCGGCGTGCCGTACGAAATCAAGCGTTCGGCGTCAAGAAGACGGCGAGGCGGAAGGCGATCCGGAAGGCTTCGGCGCCACGTACGGCGTCGGCTCGCTCTCCCAGGTGATCGGGTCGAACTCCTCGTAGGGCCGGAAGCTCACGCCGACGAGCTTGCCCTGGTCGGGGACGAGCATGACCAGGCAGGCGTTGACGCTGGCGCCGGGCGCGAACGGCTTGGGGAACGTCTTGCCGTCGCAGGGCTTGAACGGCTCCTTGAACGCGGCCGCCTCGACCAGGTTGCCATCGTCGTCGAGGCCCCACAGCGGTACGTCATAGCCACCGAGGTCGGTCTTGCCGCCGTTCTTGACGGTGGCGCGTACGAAGTAGGGAGCGCGGGCCAGCGTCGCCTCGTCGAGCTTCCACCCGGAGAAGGTCTGCTTGTAGGAGGTCGACTCGAGCTTGGTGACGGTGATCGAGAGCTTGCCGTCGACACCCTCCTTGGGCGCCCACTCGACGGTCGCGGTCTCACCCAGCTCACGGTCGGCACCGGGCTCGGTGAGCGCCCCGGCGGAGGGCGAGGCCGACGCCGAGGGCGATGCGGAGGCCGAGGCCGATGCGCTCTCGGACGGCTTGGGCGCGTTCGTCCTCGGCGCGGTGCCGCTGCACCCCATCACTGACATGGCCATGACCGCACCCGTGACGGATGCGGCGAGTACGGACCCCGCTCGTTGCATGAGGACATCCTGCCGCACGCTTCTCGAGATCGCGCAGCAGGACGCCCCCTGCAAGGTTTACGACGCGGTAACGGTGTCGCTCAGGCGCCGATCAGACGCTCGGCGAAGTAGCGGCTCACGCCCTCGAGCGGGATCCGCTCCTGCTTCATGGTGTCGCGCTCGCGGATCGTGACCGCGTTGTCCTCGAGGGTGTCGAAGTCGACGGTGACGCAGTACGGCGTGCCGATCTCGTCCTGGCGGCGGTAGCGCTTGCCGATCGACTGGGAGTCGTCGAAGTCGACGGCCCAGTTGGCGCGCAGCTCGGCCGAGAGCGCCTTCGCCTTCGGCGAGAGCGCCTCGTTGCGGCTGAGCGGGAGCACGGCGATCTTGACCGGCGCGACCCGGTGGTCGAGACGGAGCACGACCCGCTTGTCGACACCGCCCTTGGCGTTGGGGGCCTCCTCCTCGGCGTACGCGTCGACGAGGAAGGTCATCAGGGCGCGGGTCAGACCGGCCGCGGGCTCGATGACGTAGGGCAGGTAACGCTCGTTGTTGGCCTGGTCGAAGTACTGCAGGTCCTGGCCGGAGTGCTTCATGTGGGTGCCGAGGTCGAAGTCGGTGCGGTTGGCGATGCCCTCGAGCTCGCCCCACTCGCTACCGGGGAAGTTGAAGCGGTACTCGATGTCGACGGTGCGCTTGGAGTAGTGGCTCAGCTTCTCCTTGGCGTGCTCGTAGTGGCGCAGGTTGTCGGGGTTGATGCCGAGGTCGGTGTACCACCGGGTGCGCTCGTCGATCCAGTACTGGTGCCACTCCTCGTCCTCGCCCGGCTTGACGAAGAACTCCATCTCCATCTGCTCGAACTCGCGGGTGCGGAAGATGAAGTTGCCCGGCGTGATCTCGTTGCGGAAGCTCTTGCCGGTCTGGGCGATGCCGAACGGGGGCTTCTGACGGGTCGAGGTGACCACGTTGGCGAAGTTCACGAAGATGCCCTGCGCGGTCTCGGGACGCAGGTAGTGGAGGCCCGACTCGTCCTCGAGGACACCGAGGTGGGTCTTGAGCATGCCGGAGAACTCACGCGGCTCGGTCCAGGCGCCACGGGTGCCGCAGTTCGGGCAGGCGACGACCTCGTTGATGACGACGGTGTCGGGGTCCTCGATGCCCTTCTTCTCCGCGTACTCCTCCTGGAGGTGGTCGAAGCGGTAGCGCTTGTGGCACGACTGGCACTCGACCAGCGGGTCGTTGAAGGTCTCGACGTGGCCGGAGGCGACCCAGGTCTGGCGCGGCAGGATGATGCTCGAGTCGAGGCCGACGACGTCGTCGCGCTGCTGGACCATCGCCTTCCACCACTGGCGCTTGATGTTCTCCTTGAGCTCGACACCGAGGGGGCCGTAGTCCCAGGCACTCCGGGTGCCGCCGTAGATCTCGCCGCTGGGGAAGACGAATCCGCGCCGCTTGGCGAGGGAGACGACGAGGTCAAGGGTCGATGCTGGCGGCTTTGCCACGATGAATGCTCTCTGCTCGAGGTGAGCCCGGCCGGCTGCCGGGCCTGGTGTTGAGGGGGATGTCTACAGCGACAGGGAAATCCTATCCGTGGTGTCATCTTGTTATGTACGCCGCCCGCGGGGCCAATTCGCCGGGCTGATTCGCCGGCCAAATCGCTCGGCCAGTCTGGCATCTGCCGATAGCGTCGCTGGGCATGGAGCCGAACGCGCGTCGTCTGTGGAAGCTGCTCGAGCCGGTCCATGCGGTGGGTTACTTCTCACCCGAACCGATCGCCCTGCTCAAGGAGGCCGGTTACCGCGGCTACTGGATGGGCTACTTCGCTGCTCGGTCTGCTCCGCTGGGCACTGTTCCGGCCGAGGTCGTCCATGCCGTCTTCTACAACTTCGCCTTCTCACACGTCTCCCGGGCGCTTCCCGACGCTTGGACGTACGCTCCGCCCGAGGCCGCGCACGAGGCCCGCCGCACCGGCGCCGTCGCCGCGCTCCGCCGTCACCTCGGCCCGCTCGCCGATTCCGACGACCTGACCCGGGTCGCCTCGCTCGCCTCGCGAGCCGCTCTCGGCGCCCCACCGGAGGGACGGGCCCTGTACGCCGCGCTGCGCTCGCTCCCCGTCTCCGAGGACCCGCTGACCCTCCTGTGGGATTCGGCGACGCTGCTGCGGGAACACCGCGGCGACGGCCACGTCGCCACCCTTCTCTCGGCGGGGATCGGGGGCCGCGAGTCGCACGTCTTCCATGCCCTTGCCAACGGCACCTCCCCGTCGGTCTACGCCACCTCCCGCAACATCCACGAGACCGAGTGGGACTCCCTCGTCTCGGGACTGCAGTCCCGCGGACTCGTCACCGACGACGGCCAGTCCCTCACCGATGCCGGCCGGGAGACCAAGGCCGGGATCGAGTCGACGACCGATGCGCTTGCTGCCACGGCGTACGCGAACCTGGAGCCGGGCGAGGTCGACGAGCTCATCGCGCTGCTACGGCCGCTGGCCAAGGCCGTCGTCGCCTCCGGCGAGATCCCGAACCAGTCGCCGATGGGTCTCGACCTCGACGACGTCGACTAACCCGTTGCCTGCCGGCGCTTGAGAGGCTCATGCTGGGCACCATGACGATGCCCGACCTCGATCCCCGGCTCACCCCGATCCTCGAGCTGGCCTCGGTCGCGGCGGCACGACCCGGCGTCGAGGTCGACGAGGAGACCCTGCGCGAGGTCTTCGAGGAGGCGGCGATGCTGCTCGACCTCGGGAACGTCCTCGACGAGCTCGACGACCACGACTCCGGCAGCGTGGTCGCCGGCCTGTGCGCCGACCTGCTCGCCGCCGACCCTGCCGACAGCGTCCGTGCCCACGCCGAGCTCGCCCTGGCCGACGAGTCCCTGCACGACCCCGAGGCGGCAGCCGTCGCCTACCGGATGGCGGCGCATGCCCTTCGCCTCTGAGCGCACACAGTCGCCTTCACCAGCTCAGGTCGCGGAGCGTGCTGATGCGACGTACGGCTGCCTCGGGGTGGGCGTCGTGGCGGTCGAGGAGGGTGGCGTCGAGACCCGCCTCGATGGGACCGAGAACGTCGTGGGACAGGCTGTTGCCGACCATCAGCGCTTCCGCCGGGGCGACGCCGGCACGCTCGCAGGTGAGCAGATAGGCCCGCGGGTCGGGCTTGCTCGTCGGCAGGGTCGAAGTGGAGACAAGCAGGTCGATCTCCGTGGCCAGACCCGTCAGGCCGAGCTTGAGGCGCTGGTGGGCGTCGTCGCCGTTGGTCAGGACGACGACGCCGAGCCCTGCCTCGCGCACCCTGCGCAGCGTCGGAACGGCGTCGTCGAAGGCGACCCACTGCGCTTCGTACCGCTTCAGATAGCCGGCGAACAGCACATCGGCGTCGTCATCGGTGACATCCATTCCGAGGAACTCCCGTGCCCGGGCGCGCCGCTGCTCCTGGAAGCCGATCTCCCGGCTCTGGTAGCGGCGGTAATGCACATCCGAGACCGTCTCCCACCGGTCCGCGACGCCGACCCCGGTGATCCCATGCTCGGCCGCCCACCCGACCACCGCGCGCCGAGCCGCACCCGCCTGGTCCACCAGCGTGTCGTCGAGGTCGAAGATGATCGCGCGCGGCATGGGCCACGTCATTCTGCGGTTCGGCGCTCTGCGTAGCGCTCGAGGGCTTCGGCGAAGTCGTCCTCGGTGAAGTCGGGCCAGAGCTTCTCGCTGACGACGATCTCGGCGTTCGAGGTCTGCCAGGGGAAGAAGCCGGAGAGGCGCTGCTCGCCGCTGGTGCGGATGACGAGGTCGATCTCCTTGACCGGCCCGCCGGGCAGCGCTGCCGTGATGGCCTGCTCGTCGATCTCCGTGACGCCCGCGGCGATCGCGCGGCGGATGGCTTCGACGATGTCGCCGTGCGGGTCGTAGCCGATCGCCATGGTCAGGTGGGCTGGGCGGTCGGCGGTCTCATGCTCGGCCGCGCGCAATGCCTCGGCGGCGTCGTCGGGCAGCAGGGAGAGATCACCGGAGACGTGGAGGGCCCAGCGGTCGCTGCGTACGACTGTCTGCGGGAGCTTGCCGGCGAGGATGCCGAACAGGTGGTCGACCTGCGACTTCGGGCGCTTCCGGATGTTGTCGGCGGAGAGGACGTAGGAGGTGAGGTGGTCGATCCGCCACCGGGTGCACCAGCCCAGCAGGTCCTCGACATGGTCGGCGCCGACATCGTGCCCGGCGCCCGGGTTCGCGAATCCTGCCTTCTTCGCCCAGCGGCGGTTGCCATCCATCACCACGCCGACATGGGTTGGCAGCAGGTGGGTCGCGATCGTCTCGGCGGTCACGGGCATCAGCGGCTCGGGTCGTTGAGGGAGAGGATCTGGCGGCGCTCGGCGTCGGTCAGGTCGGAGGCGGCGAGGATCTTCTGCAGGACGTCGGACTTGCGGGCGATGTAGGTGTCGATGTCCATGTGCGGGTCGGCGGCCAGCGCCAGCTTCACGGCTGCGTACTCGTCGCGAAGATCGTCGCGGCGGCGCAGGACGTCGCGGACGGCGAGATGGTTGCGTACGTTGAGCGTCCCGGCGGCGCAGACGTAGACGTGGCGTCTCGGATCCTCGTCGGGGGCGAGGAACGCCTCCCGGCCGGCGACGCCGAGATCGCCGCGGTGGTGGTAGCCGATGCGTACGAGCGCTGCGACCGCAGCGGGGACGTCCTCCGGGGCGACGATCACGTCGATGTCGAGGATGGACTTGGCCGCCAGGCCCGGGACCGAGGTCGAGCCGACGTGCTCGACGCTCGCCGCCGGGCCGTCGGCCAGCGCGCCGCTCAGCGCCGCCGCAACCTTCTCGAACCGGTCCTGCCAGGACGGGTCGTACGCCACTACCTCGATGCTCACAGGAACCAGAGTCTGGCAGGTCCGCTCAGGCTTCGGCGGCAAGAGGCCGAGGCTGAAGGCGCAGGCCGGCGACGAACCCGGCTACGGCATCGGAGAGCGCGAGGACGAGCACCGCGGGGGTCGCGGCGACGACCAGGAGCGCGGCGGTCACGGCCGGGCTCCCGGACAGATCGAAGAGGAGCCAGGCCAGCCAGGTGGCTCCGGCCGTGAGGAACACGAGGGTCGCGGAGCCGGCGAGGACTCCTTTGAGGCCACCTACGACACGCGCAGCGAGCGCCGCTGGCGCGGCGATGGCCACGCAGAGCGCCCCGACGGCAGCGCCGAGCAGGACGAGCACCGGCCCCGCGAGCGGTCCGCCCATCCCCTGGTCGCCGGTCGCGGATGCGACCAGGAGACCGACGTAGGCCAACCCGGCGAGCACCGGGTAGGCGAGCCCGACGAGCATCATGGTGACCACGAAGGAGGCGGTACGAAAAGCGGTCACGGGCAGGCTCATGCGCTCATGATGCCCGGTACCGCCGCGCGCTGCCGCGGATGTTGACCCTTCGTTGACGAACCGTCGTCAGACGCGCCCGCGGACCATCCCGATGAGGCGGTCCAGGACCTCCTCGGGGGCGACCTGGACACCGTTGTGGAGGTGGGCGTTGGTGACCCACGGGCGGAGGGTGGGGACCAGCTCGGCGGTGGCGAGGGAGTGCTCACGCAGGACGTAGGGGTCGTCGTAGTAGACCGCCGCGGCGCACGGGACGTCGACCGACGCCAGCACCGACGGGTCGTAGAGGCTCGGCCACTCGCGCTCGGCCAGCAGGTCCGCCGTCTCCGCGAAGGGAGCCAGCAGCGGGTCCTCGGTGAGGTGCCAGGGGAAGAGGTGCTCGGCGGTGAAGAGGGTCGGGTCCTCGTACGCCGCGGGCTGGACGCGCGCGGAGGCCCAGCGGGTCGCCTGGGCATCGGCGTAGCAGGCCTCGTGGACGAGTACGTAGAGCGGCGAGTGGCCGCTGAACGGCAGCAGCGACGCGACCTCGTGACCGAAGCCGAGTCCGGCCGGGTCGCGCTCGAGGAGGTAGTGGATCTGCTCGGAGCCGCCGGTCATGCCGAGCCGGCTGCCGATGGAGCGTGCCTGGCGGGCGGAGAGCAGACCGCCGTGCGGGAGCCGGATCTCGCCGGCGTCGCAGCGCTCGACCAGCGCGCGCATCCGGTCCCGGTCCCCGGGGAAGCGGGCGTAGTGGCGCTCGGTGAGCTCGATGGTGCGGGCGAAGGTCGCGGCGTAGATCTCGTCGACGGGCAGCCCGACCGGCGGCACTCCCCCGGTGAACATCACCTCGCGCAGCGACTCGGGATGGGCCGAGAGGTAGCGCAGCGAGCAGAAGCCGCCGAAGGACTGGCCCAGGAGCGACCAGCGCTCGATCCCCAGGGACGAGCGGAGGAGCTCGGCGTCCTCGACGATCGAGTCGGCGCGGAAATGGGCCAGATAGTCGGCCTGCTCCTGCGGGCTCATCCCGGTCATCGCGGTGAGCGGTGTCGACCGCCCGGTCCCTCGCTGGTCGAGGAGGATCAGCCGATAGTCCTCCAGCGCCCGCTCCAGCCACCCCGGCACCATCGGGAGGTCGATCGGGCGCGGGCTCTCCCCGCCGGGGCCGCCCTGGAGGAAGAGCAGAGCGTCGCGGTCGTCGCGATCACCCGGACGACGCACCTCACGGGCGAAGACGGTCAGCGTCTCCGGCCCGCCGCCGCGATGGTCCAGCGGCACCTCGATCTCGTGCTCGATCAGGACCAGTCCGGGGATCGTCTCGGTGTGCACCAGCCGATCCTATGCCGGTCAGATGGACGGCGACGTTGCGGTGCGGCCCGACAGAACCTAACCTGAACACCGTTCAACTGAACGTTGTTCAGGTAGCCATCCCGAGGAGACTCCCGCATGACGACAGCCTTCGACCAGCTAGCCGACCGGATCCTGTCCGGCGGGGCCGCCACCACGGAGGACGCGGTGGCCGTGCTGCGTACGCCCGATGCGGAGCTGATGAGTGTCGTCGCCGCGGCGGGGCGACTGCGGCGCGAGCACTTCGGCAACACCGTCAAGGTGAACTACCTGGTCAACCTCAAGTCCGGCCTCTGCCCGGAGAACTGCAACTACTGCAGCCAGGCGCTCGGCTCGCGGGCGCCGGTCCTGAAGTACTCCTGGCTCTCCAAGGACGAGACTCTCGAGCAGGCCGGCGCCGGGCTTCGTGGTGGCGCCACCCGCGTCTGCATGGTCTCCTCGGGCCGCGGACCCTCCGAGCGTGACATCGACAAGGTCGTCGAGATGACCTCCGCTCTGAAGGACGCGCACGAGGGGGTCGAGATCTGCGCCTGTCTCGGACTGCTCAAGGGCGGCCAGGCCGAGCGGCTCAAGGCCGCCGGGGTGGATGCGTACAACCACAACATCAACACCGCCGAGTCCAACCACGACAACATCGTCCAGACCCACACCTACGAGGACCGCGTCGACACCATCGGCAAGGCCAAGGACGCCGGCCTCTCGCCGTGCTCGGGCCTCATCGCGGGCCTGGGCGAGACCGACGAGCAGCTCGTCGAGGCGCTCTTCGCGCTCAAGGAGCTCGACGCCGACTCGATCCCGGTGAACTTCCTGATGCCGTTCGACGGGACGCCGTACGAGAACACCTGGGAGCTCTCCCCCACCCGCTGCGTGAAGATCCTGGCGATGGCGCGCTTCGTCTGCCCGGACAAGGAGATCCGGATCGCGGGCGGGCGCGAGATGCACCTACGCTCGCTGCAGGCCACCGCGCTGCAGGTCGCCAACTCGCTCTTCCTCGGCGACTACCTGACCTCCGAGGGGCAGGACGCTCTGGCCGACCTGGAGATGCTGCGCGACAACGGGTTCATCATCCTCGGCATGGACCAGAGCGGGTTCGACGAGCTCATCGAGGAGCACCGCGCCAAGGCCGCCGGTCGCGTCGCGAGCGGTTGTGGCAGCAGCTGCGGCGACGGCTGCGGCTCTGCCTCTGGCGGGGCCTGCGGTGGTCATGACGAGCAGGACGGCCCGGTGATCCGGCGTCGCGGAGCGGGGACCGATGTCGCTGCCAATGCTTGATCTGGGCGTTGATCTGGGCGTTGATCTGGGCGTTGACCGGGGCGTCGACCGGGCCCACGATCTGCTCGCCTTCGACCGCGAGCACATCTGGCACCCCTACACCTCGATGACCGACCCGGCGCCGGTGCGGCTCGTCACCGGCGCCGAGGGCGTACGCCTCCACCTCGACGAAGGCGGCGAGCGCCTCGAGGTCGTCGACGCGATGTCGTCGTGGTGGTCGGCGGTCCACGGGTACCGGGTGCCCGAGCTGGACGCCGCGCTCACCGAGCAGGCCGGCCGGATGGCGCACGTGATGTTCGGCGGCCTGACCCACGCTCCGGCGATCGACCTCGCCGAGCGACTCGTCTCGATCACCCCGGACCCCCTGCAGCACGTCTTCCTCGCCGACTCCGGGTCGGTGAGCGTCGAGGTGGCGATCAAGATGGCGCTGCAGAGCCAGCGCGGCCGCGGGCGGCCGGAGCGTACGCGGCTGCTGACCGTGCGCGGCGGCTACCACGGCGACACCTTCGGGTGCATGAGCACGTGCGACCCGGTCGGCGGGATGCATTCGATGTTCAGCGAGATGCTCGCGCCCCAGGTCTTCGCCGAGCGCCCGCCGGCGCCGGGCGGTGACGTGGAGGCGTGGGCCCAGGGCGTACGCCGCCTGGCGGCCGAGCACACCGACGAGCTCGCCGGGATCATCCTCGAGCCGCGGCTCCAGGGCGCGGGCGGGATGTGGGTCTACGACGACCAGTGCCTGGTCGTGCTCCGCGAGATCGCCGACGAGCACGGACTGGTGCTGATCTTCGACGAGATCGCCACCGGGCTCGGCCGCACCGGCGACCTCTTCGTGTCCTCGCTGGTCACCCCCGACATCCTCTGCCTCGGCAAGGCGCTCACCGGCGGCTACATGACCCTGGCCGCGGTGCTGACCACCACCGAGGTCGCGCACGCGATCTCCCGGAGCGAGTCGGGCGTGCTCATGCACGGGCCGACCTTCATGGGCAACCCGCTCGCCTGCGCGGTGGCGCTGGCCTCGCTCGACCTGCTGGCCGCCCGCGGCTGGGAGCAGGACGTACGCCGGGTCTCCGCCGCGCTCTCGACGGGCCTCTCCCCTCTGACCGCCGCGCCCGGCGTCAGCCAGGTCCGCGTCCTCGGCGCCGTCGGCGTGGTCCAGCTCGACCATCCGGTCGATGTCGCCAAGGCCACCGACGCCGCGCTGCGCGAAGGCGTCTGGATCCGGCCGTTCCGCGACCTGATCTACACGATGCCTCCCTACATCACCGACCAGGACGACCTCGTCCGCATCTGCCGGGCCGTCGCCGCAGCCGCGGAGGTGGCTTGAGATGGGTTGGCAGAACTGGCTTGACGAGGCAGCCGCGGCACGGGAAGAAGCTGGGCTGACCCGTCGGCTGCGGCCGCGCGGGCCCAACGACAGCGTCGTCGACCTGGCCGGCAACGACTACCTGGGCCTGTCCGGCCACCCGGACGTACGCCGCGCCGCGGCCGAGGCGGCCATGCTCTGGGGCGGTGGCGCGGGTGCGTCTCGGCTGGTCACGGGCACCTTGACCCTGCACGGCGAGCTGGAGGCCGAGCTCGCCGACTGGATGGGGCAGCCGGGCGCGTTGACGTTCTCGACCGGCTACCACGCCAACCTCTCGGTCGTCGGCGCGCTGGCCGACCGGACCGCACACGTGGTCTCGGACGCGCACATCCACGCCTCGTTGATCGACGCCGTACGGCTCTCCCGGGCACAGCTGACGGTCGTGCCGCACAACGACGTGGCGGCGGTCCGGGTCGCACTCGCGGCACGACCCGGAGTCCGCAGCCTCGTGCTGGCCGAGTCCGTCTACTCCGTCCTCGGTGACGAGGCGCCGCTGACGGAGCTGGCCGAGGTCTGCGCGGAGCACGGCGCGCTGCTCGTCGTCGACGAGGCCCACGGCGTCGGCGTGCACGGGCCCGGGCTCGTCCACCGCCACGGGCTCGCCGGGCGGCCCGATGTGCTCGTCACCGCGACGCTCTCCAAGAGCCTGGGCAGCCAGGGCGGCGCCGTCCTGGGGCCGCGAGCGGTCCTCGACCACCTGGTCAACACCGCCCGCCCGTTCATCTTCGACACCGGTCTGGCCCCCGCCTCCGCCGCCGCGGCCATGGCCGCAGCGCGGGTCGCGCGCGCTCGCCCGGAGCTCGCCGGCACCATCCGCGCTCGCGTCACGGAGCTGGCTCGGACCCTTGACGTCCCTGCCCCCGCCGGCGCGGTGCTGTCGGTGCCGATGCCGTCGCCCGAGGCGGCGGTCTCCGCGCAGGCGGACCTGCTCAGCGAGGGCGTACGCGTCGGCTGCTTCCGCCCGCCGTCGGTCCCCGACGGGATCTCCCGGCTGCGGATCACCGCCGGAGCGGGTGTCACCGACGAAGCCTGGGAGCGGGCGACCAAGGCCATCGACACGATCGTGGGTGAGGTCCGGTGACCGGGTCGACCGGGCGGGTGGTGATCGTCACCGGCACCAACACGGGCGTCGGCAAGACCGTCGCGACGGCGACGCTGGCCGCCCGGGCGCGTACGAACGGCGAGAAGGTCGCGGTCGTGAAGCCGGTGCAGACCGGGACCGCCGACGGCGACTGCGACGCGGCCGAGATCCACCGGCTCACCGGGATCGAGGTCCACGAGCTCACCAGTCTGGAGGAGCCGCTCGCACCCGACACCGCTGCCCGGCGGGCCGGGGTGGAGATCCCGCCGGTCGCTGCGTACGCTCCGACGATCTCGACCCTGACCAGCGAGAACGACCTCGTCCTCGTCGAGGGCGCGGGTGGTCTGCTGGTGCGCCTGGACACCGGCGGCGGCACGCTCCTCGACCTGGCCGACGCCCTGCTCGCCGAGGGCGTACCCACCTCGTTCGTCGTCGTCACCGCGGCCGGCCTGGGCACGCTCAACCACACCGAGCTGACCGTGGGCGCGCTGCGCGCCCGCGGGCACGAGCCCGACGGACTGATCATCGGCTCCTGGCCGGGCGATCCGGGGCTCGCCGAGCGGTGCAACCGCATCGACCTCCCCCGCGTGACCGGCGTACCCCTGCTGTTCGGCATCCCGGAAGGAATTGACAACCATTCTCAACTGGCCTGAGAATGGTTCTCATGACCCCCACTGCCCGCTCCGCCGGCCTCCTTGCCGCCGGCGCACTCCTGCTCACCTCTGGCTGTGCCGCCCTCTCCGACGACTCCGGTTCCTCCGCCTCCGGATCCGACTCGGGGAAGGTCCAGGTCGCGGCCGCGTTCTACCCGCTGGAGTTCGTCGCGGAGCGAGTAGCGGGTGACCTCGCCGAGGTCACTCCCCTCACCAAGCCGGGCGTCGAGCCGCACGACCTCGAGCTCAGCATCAACCAGACCGCCGCGCTGCAGAGCGCCGACGTGATCCTCACCGAGCACGGCTTCCAGCCCGCCGTCGACGACGCGGTCGAGCAGGACGTCAAGGGTGAGGTCGTCGACGTCGAGAAGGTCGTCGAGCTCCGCAAGGCCGAGGATGAGGGCCACGAAGAAGGCCACGACGACGAGCACGCCGATGGCGAGGACGCCGCCGCCGAGGACGAGCACGCCCACGGCGAGACCGACCCCCACTTCTGGCACGACCCGCTGCTGATGGCGCAGTACGCCGAGGGCGTACGCGACGCTCTGGTCAAGGCCGACCCCGACAACGCCGAGACCTACGAGGCCAACGCCAAGTCGCTGACCGAGGACCTGACGAAGGTCGACGAGGAGTTCAAGACCGGCCTGGCCCAGTGCAGGATCAAGGACGTCGTGGTCTCCCATGACGCCTTCGCGTACCTGGACAAGTACGGCTTGGAGTTCGAGTCGATCGCCGGCCTGACCCCCGACGCCGAGCCCAACCCGGCCCAGCTCGCCGAGATCGGCGAGCACGCCAAGGAGCACGGCGTGACCACGATCTTCTCCGAGCGTCTGGTCAGCACCGCGCTCGCCGACACCCTCGCCGACGACCTCGGCCTCAAGACCGCCGTGCTCGACCCGATCGAGGGCCTCTCGGCAGACACCGAGGGAGAGGACTACCTTTCCCTCATGCGCCAGAACCTCGACGCCCTGAAGGCGGCCAACGGTTGTCAGTGACCAGATCAGGGACCGGAAACAGCACCGTCCCCGCCGATGTCCCCGTGCAGCTCCTGCACGGGGATGTCGCCCTGTCCGGACGTCCCGTCCTTCGCGAGGTGGACCTGACCGTCAAGCGCGGTGAGTTCGTCGCGTTGATGGGCGCCAACGGCTCCGGCAAGTCGACGCTCGTACGCACCCTGGTGGGCCTCAACCCGCTCTCGGCCGGTCGCCTCGAGCTGTTCGGCCGCCCCCTGGCCGGCTTCCACGACTGGTCGCGGGTGGGCTACGTGCCGCAGCGAAGCACCGCCACCGGCGGCGTACCCGCCTCGGTCTGGGAGGTCGTCGCCTCCGGCCGGCTCACCCACCGCAAGCTGTTGCGGCCGCTGCGCAGCGCCGACCGGGCCGCGATCCGGGCGGCGCTCGAGGTGGTCGGGATGGATGCGTACGCCCACCGCGGGGTCGCCCAGCTCTCCGGCGGTCAGCACCAGCGGGTGCTGATCGCGCGGGCGCTCGCCGGCCGTCCCGAGCTGCTGCTGCTCGACGAGCCCACCGCCGGGGTCGACCTGCCCAACCAGCACGCGCTGGCCGGGGCCCTCGGCCGCCTCAAGGACGACGGCGCCACGATCGTGCTGGTCGCCCACGAGCTCGGGCCGCTGGCTCCGCTGGTCGACCGCGCCGTCGTCATGCGCGACGGGCGCAAGGCCTACGACGGCCCGCCCCTCTCCGATGCCGACGTTCACGCCCAAGGCTTCGACGCCGGTCACGTCCACTGCGACACTGGGCTCGATTCAGCTGGCTCGACCGCCGCGCCCAACGCCGCCGTCCCGACCCCACTCAAGGAGCTCTGATGACTCTCCTCGAGCTCTTCTCGGTGCCATTCATGCAGCGGGCCCTGATCGCGGCGTTCCTCGTCGGGATCGCCGCGCCGGCGGTCGGCACCTACATCGTGCAGCGACGACTCGCGCTGATGGGTGACGGCATCGGTCACGTCGCCGTCACCGGCGTAGCGATCGGCCTGTGGACCCAGACCTCGCCGACCTGGGCCGCGGTGATCGTGGCCATCGCCGGCGCCGTGGTCATCGAGATCGTGCGCGAGCGCGGCCACGCCGAAGGCGACGTCGCCCTGGCGATGCTCTTCTACGGCGGGCTCGCCGGCGGCGTCTTCGTCACCGGGCTCGCCGGCACCGGCGCCTCCCGGCTCCAGGAGTTCCTCTTCGGCTCGATCCTGACCATCTCGGTCGACGACCTGCTCGTGACGATGGCCCTCGCGGTCGTGCTGATCGTGATCTGCGTCGGCCTCTCGCCGCAGCTGTTCGCGGTCTCCCAGGACGCCGACTACGCCAAGGTCGCCGGGCTGCCGGTGCGGTTCTACTCGATCCTCGTCGCCGTGCTCGCTGCCCTGAGCGTCGTGATCGCGATGCGCACGGTCGGGCTGCTGCTCGTCTCCGCGCTCATGGTCGTGCCGGTCGCGATCGTGCAGCAGCTGACCCGGTCGTTCCGGATGACCCTGCTCGGCGCGATGGGCGCCGGCCTGGTCGCCTCGGTCGGCGGCCTCGGGCTGGCGGCCGCGCTCTCCCGCACCGGCGCCAACGTCCAGCCCGGCCCCAGCATCGTGCTGGTCGCGCTGGCCGGGTTCTTCCTGGTCTGGCCGATCGGCGCCTGGCTACGCCGCCGTCGGGCGCTCGTGGCCCCGTTCCCGGAGACCGCGCCCGTGGAGAAGCCGGTCGACGAGGCACACCCGCACCACCACGGCGAGAAGTGCGGCCACGTCGCGGTCGAGCACGGCGACCACGTCGACTACATCCACGACGGCCACCGGCACGCGGCGCACGTCGGCGCGGAGGGAGAGCACTATGACGAGCACTGATCCTTTGGCGACTGAACCTTCCGGAGCCCTGCGCCCCACCAAGCAGCGGCTCGCCGTCGCTGAGGCGTTACGGACGTACGACGGCTTCCACTCCGCCCAGGAGATCCACTCCCGTCTCGACGGTACGGTCGGTCTGGCCACGGTCTACCGCACGCTCACCGCACTGGCCGAGGCCGGCGCGGTCGACGCGATGCGCTCCGAGGACGGCGAGACGATCTACCGCCGCTGCTCCGACACCCACCACCATCACCTGGTCTGCCGTCAGTGCGGCCGCACCGTCGAGGTCGAGGGCCCTGCCGTCGAGCGCTGGACCAAGACCATGGCCGAGGACAACGGCTTCACCGACGTCTCCCACACCCTGGAGATCTTCGGCACCTGCACCGACTGCCGTTAGAGCTGGACCGGGTTCGGCAGCGCGCCGCCGTAGCGGCGATCGCGGGAGGCGTACGTCTCGATGGCGTGCCACAGGTGGCGACGGTCGACGTCGGGCCAGAGCACGTCTGTGAAGACGAACTCGGAGTAAGCCGCCTGCCAGAGCATGTAGTTGGACAGCCGCTGCTCACCGGAGGTGCGCCAGATGAGGTCGGCGTCGGGGAGGTCGGGGACGTAGAGGTAGCGCTCGAAGGTCTTCTCGGTGATCTTCTCCGGGCGCAGCTTCCCGGCGCGTACGTCCTCCCCCATCCGCCGCACGGCGTCGGTGAGCTCGGCGCGACCGCCGTAGTTGACGCACATCGTCAGCGTGCAGACGGTGTTGTCCTTCGTCATCTCCTCGGCGATCTTGAGCTCGTTGATGACGGACTTCCACAGCCGAGGGGCACGACCCGCCCAGCGGACCCGGACCCCGAGCTCGTTCATCTCGTCGCGGCGGCGGCGGATGACGTCGCGGTTGAAGCCCATCAGGAACTTCACCTCGTCGGGCGAGCGCGACCAGTTCTCGGTGGAGAACGCGTAGGCCGAGATGGCCTTCACGCCGATCTCGATGGCACCTTCGACGACGTCGAAGAGCGAGGACTCACCCTCTTCGTGGCCCTTGGTCCGGGGGAGGCCACGCTCCTTGGCCCATCGGCCGTTGCCGTCCATGATGATCGCCACGTGGTGCGGGACGAGGTCCTTGGGGACCGGGGGCGGGGTAGCCCCGGACGGGTGGGGTGTTGGGGTACGGACCGGCTTGCTCACGAGGTGCAACCCTAGTCGGGCGATAGCCAGGAGGCGGCTGCGGCCCGGGAGGCTGCGGCCTGGGCGGGACCATCTGGCGCCGGGGCGCGTCGTACTCCATCTCTTCGGGTCGCCCGGCCGGACCGGGGACGGTCAGCGCGCCGATGATCGTGGTGATCGGCATCGCCAGGACGACCCCGATGCCCGCGGCCATGGTGGCGACGATCTCGCCGGCCATCTGCTCGGTCGTCAGCAACGAGAGGAATGTGCGGTCGTAGAGCTGGATCACCAGCAGCAGCGTGAGCGCGCTGCCGACGTAGGCGAACACGATCGTGTAGATCGTCGAGGCGACGTGGTCGCGGCCGATCCGCATCGCGCCGCGGAAGATGTCCCACCGCGATGTGGACGGCCCGGCGGCGCGCAGCTCCCACACCGCGGAGGCCTGGGTGATGGTGACGTCGTTGAGCGCGCCGAGGCCGGCGATGATCACCGCGGCGACCAGCAGGGTCTGCAGGTCGAGCGCGGCGTCGAGCGAGGAGAGCGTCTGGCCGCTCTCGGAGCCCAGCCCGCTGAGCCGGCTGGCGCCGATCGCGAATGTGCCGATCAGCGCGGTCACCGCGACCCCGGCCAGGGTGCCGGCGAGCGCCACCGACGTACGCACCGAGAACCCGTGGGTCGTGTAGAGCACCACGTAGAGGATCAGCACCGAGGAGACCAGCGCGACCCACGCCGCGGGCTCGCCGGAGAGGAGCGCGGGCAGCAGGAACAGCCACACCACCGCCCCCGCGAACCCCAGGCCGAGCACCGCCATCAGCCCGCGCAGCCGCGCGACGGCGACGACACACACGACGAAGAGGCCGACCAGCAGGAGCAGCGGCGGGCCGCGCTTGACGTCGAAGAAGGCGTACGTCGCCTCCCCCTCCTTCTCGGTGCGGGAGAGCTCGACCTCGTCGCCGGTCTCCAGCCCGGAGCGGGCCATCGGGGTCGAGATCTCCACCGCGACCTCGGTGCCGGTGTCGGGTCCGCTGGTGAGCGTCGCGGCGGCGGTGTTGCAGCCCTTCGGCGTGCCGTCGGCGCTGCACGGCTCGGCGACCGAGGTGATCTCGGCCGTCTCGAAGACGACGCCGTCGGCGACGAACTCCTGCGACCCCTGGAGCTTCTCGACCGCGGCGCGGTCGGGCCACCACAGGGCCACTCCGACGACGGTGATGACAGCCACGAGCACGAGCGAGACGGTCAGCACCATCCGCGGCAGCGCCTCGACCTCCACCTCGGCGTCGTGCCCACCGTGGGAGTGGCCGTGGGAGTGGGCCATCGTTCCTCAGCTCTCGACGTATTCCAGCGAGCGCAGGTTGCGGTCCAGATGCCAGGAGAGGTACGCGGCGACCAACCCGCTCGCCTGCCTGCTGGTCCGGTCCTCGGCGCCGCCGACGGTATCCCAGTCACCTGAGAGCAGCGCACCGAGGTGACCGAGCGTCTCGGGCGAGGGCGTCGCCGAGCCCGGCACCCGGCAGGTCGTGCACAGCGCGCCGCCCATGGACACGTTGAACCACCGGTGCGGACCCTCCAGCCCGCAGCGTGCGCAGGCCTCGAAGCTCGGCGCGTATCCGGCGACGGCCAGCGAGCGGAGCAGGTAGGAGTCGAGGACGTGGCGGGGAAGCCGGTCGCCCTGAGCGAGCACTCGCAGCCCGCCGACGAGCAGCAGATACTGCTGCGGCGCCGGCTCGCCCTCCTCGTGGACCAGCCGGTCGGCGGTCTCGAGCATCGCGGTGCCGGCGGTGTAGCGGTCGTAGTCCAGCCCGATCCCGGCATGGAACAGAGTGAGCGTCTCGGCCTGGGTGATCGTGTCGAGGTTGCGCCCCTCGGCGAACTGCAGGTCGACGTGGGTGAACGGCTCCAGCCGCGAACCCCACCGCGAGGTCGTACGCCGCACGCCCTTCGCCACCGCACGCACCCGTCCGTGGTGACGGGTGAGCATGGTGATGATCCGATCGGCCTCACCAAGCTTGTGGGTGCGAAGCACGATGGCCTCGTCGCGGTAGAGGGGCACGGTCCCATTCTGCAGCACGCGCCTGGCCGTCGGGTGCCGCCCGGCCCGCGTCGGCGAGAAACCAGATAATCCGGCGAGAAACCAGATGTAATCCCGCCATGACCAGGTTCAGCCCTCGGTCCACCTTCGCCGTGGCCGACGTACGGACTCGAAGGCTGACCTTTGACCAGCTCAGCCTGTTCACCATGCTCTGGGCAGGACAGGGCCTGATCCAGCTCCTCACCTATGAATACTTTCCCCGCGACGCCCTGTTCGGTCTGCTTCTGGTGGCAACGCTCGCAGCGATCGTCCTTCCCAACCGCACCCTGGCACTCGCGACGATGCTCGTGCTCAACCTGGCCTATTCCTGGGCACACCTGCCTTATCAGGTCAATCATCATCTGCTCGAGGACTGCATCAATCTGATCCTGCTCGGCGCGTTGGCCATCGCGTGGATACGGCGCAGGCGCGGTCGAGCCGACCTCGGCATCCGCTCGGCGACGTACGAGGCCTTCGCGGGCCCGGCCCGCGGTGCCGTGGTCGTCATGTACGTGTGGTCGGGGATCGCGAAGGCCAACACCGACTTCTTCGACCCGATGGTGGGTTGCGCAGCCACGCTGCTCGGCACTGCCCTCCATGCCGAGCAGAACAGCGCGATCGTGGCGTGGCTGGCGACTCCGGTCACGGCCGGCACCTTGGTCACCGAGATCGGCCTGGGGCTGCTGCTCGCCTTCCGCAGAACGCGGTTCCTCGCCATTCCGATCGGGCTGTTGTTCCACCTCTCCCTTGCGGTGGTCCCGATCGCGGCGATCCAGGCGTTCAGCTACGTCGCCGTCGCAACGTATGCCCTGTTCATCAGCCCCGAGGTTGCCACCGCAGCCAGCGACCTGGTCGGCAACAGCCTTCGTCGGCTACGACGCCACCTGATCGCAACCGTCGCGAGCGGTGCGATGGCGGTCGGTGTCCTGGTCGGCGCCGTGACGCTCGCCTCCAGGACCATCGGGAACGACGATGCCTTCACCTATGCCCGGGTGGGTCTGTGGTTCCTCGGCCTCGTGGTTCTCATCGTCGTATATCTCCGGTCCATGCTCGCGGTGGTACGCCGCGACGGGCCGCGTGCCATAGCCGTCTCTGATCCGCTGTTCACCGGATCGCCCGTGCTGTGGGTCGTGACCTTGCTCGTCCTGGTGAACGGCAGCCTCCCCTACCTCGGTTTCAAGACGCAGACATCGTTCACGATGTTCAGCAACGTCTGGACCGAGGACGGCCGCACGAACCATTGGTTCATCAGCCCGGCCATCCAGATCGGCGACTATCAGGGCGACCTGGTCAAGATCATCGAGACCGATGACCCCGATCTTGCCGAGGTCGCTGACGCCGAGCACTCGTTGACCCGGTTCGAGTTCGAGCGGACCTTGAGCGAGAAGGACGACATATCCGTGGAGTGCAGGTGTTACGGGCAGGTCCGTCGCATCGAGAAGGTCGATGGCGAGTTCATCGGATATGAACCCCACTTCTCCTACACCCCGTTCTTGGGCAAGGTGATGTCGTTTCGCTCGGTCCCGGACGGCAAGGTCGCCTGCACCCAGTGACCACGCTGTCGACCTCACGTCGCAGCCACACGATGGCAACGACGCGTGTGGGTGATCGTGATTGGTCGGCTCGTCTCCTATCGTGCCGGTCATGAGCTCAACAGGCACGGACCGGGACGTCGACCGCCGCCATGACGACCGCCAGCCGGGTGCCGTGCGGACGCCGCCGGTCACGGTGGTCGACTGGCTGATGCTGGCGCTCGCGATCATCTCGGTCGCGCTGCTGGTCTGGATCACCTTCTGGGATGTGCCCCAGCCCTGGGAACGCCGGGTGATCATCGCCGACTACGTGATCTGCGGGATCTTCTTCGTCGAGTTCTGCTTCCGGTGGAGCAGGTCCGGGCTGGGCTGGAAGTTCCTGGCGCTCTACTGGTACGAGATCCTCGGCATGATCCCGCTCTCGGACCCGGCCTTCCGCGCCTTCCGGCTGCTGCGGGTGGTCGTCATCTTCCTACGGCTGATGCGCGCCGCCGACCGTGCCTTCGGCGACCGGGTCTCGGCGTACGTCGTGGGAAGGTTCTCCGGATCGATCGTCGACGCGATCCGCAAGCCGATCACGGTCGCGGTGCTCGACGAGGTGATCGCGGTGATCCAGACCGGCAACTACACCCGGCACATCTCCAGCGCGATCGAGGAGAACCGCGCCGAGATCGACACCCTCATCATCGACCTCATCCGTCAGGATCAGGCGGCCGGGAAGCTGAGGTACCTCCCCTTCCACGACGACGTCGTCCGGCTCGTGGCCGACACGGTGCTGCGCCTGGTCGACCAGGGCCTGGCCGACCCGCGGGTCCACGAGATCATCTCCGACGCCATCCGCGAGTCCGCCAAGGAGCTGCGGGAGAACATCGGCTCTGACGATCACACCGCGGTAAAGCGGGATCAGGAGCGGTTCGGCAAGTAGGTCTCGATTTCTTTGCGAAACCCGCTGAAGTAGGTGTCACCGCAGTCCGCCGGGCCGGATTCAGGGCATGATTCGGCCATGAGCGCGACCTTCCCGACCAGTCTCGGGCGGCTACAACAGGTCCGCCACATCGGCGCCGGCGCTTTCGCCTCCGTGTGGCTCTACTACGACCCCGATCTCGACTCCCACGTCGCGGTCAAGGCGCTCTCCCCCGGCTGGGTGTCGAACCCCGAGATCCACAAGCGCTTCCTCCAGGAGGCACGACTGCTCCGCTCGGTCGACTCACCCCATGTCGTGCGTGTCTACGACATCGGCCAGACGAGCACCGGCATCCCCTTCTTCGTGATGTCGTACGCCGACGGCGGCTCGGTCGCCGACCTGCTCAAGCGCTCCCCCGGCGGGCTGGACGTGCACGAGGTCGCCGACATCGTCGCGCAGGCCGCCGACGGACTCATGGCGCTGAAGGCTCGCGGGGTGATCCACCGCGACATCAAGCCCGCCAACCTGCTGCTCACCTCCGAGACCTCCGGCGGCACCGCGGGCGCACGCCGGGTGATGATCGCCGACCTCGGCGTCGCCCGCTCGCTCGACTCGCTCAACGAGGTCACCCGCGACATCGGCACCCCGTCCTACATGGCGCCCGAGCAGCTCGACCCATCATTGCCGATCGACCACCGCGCCGACGTACGAGCCCTCGGCGCGGTCGCCTGGGCCCTGCTCGCCGGCCGCTCCCCCGCCCCCGCGCTCGGGCTCACCTCCCGGGTGCCCGAGGCAGGTTCCGTACGTCCCCTCCCGGCCCCGATCAGCCAGGCCATCGCCCGGGCTCTGGAGCCCCGGGCCGAGGACCGCTGGCCCGATGCGCGCTCGTTCGCCGACGGGCTCCGCGGCGCGGTCAAGGGCACCCGCGTCACCCCTGGTCCGCAGCCTCACTCGGCGTCCCAGCCTCCGCCGCCCACCTCGCCGTGGCAGAAGTCGGCGGCCCCGCCCAGCGGACCCCCCAGCGGGCCACCCAGCGGCCCGCCCACCGGATCGCCGTTCGAGCAGCCGACGACTGTGCCGACCAGCATCGCGACGCAGCACCCGCCGAAGCGGAAGCGCACCGGGCTCCTGGTCGGTGGCCTGGCCGCGGTGGTGGTCGTCGGGCTCGTCGTCGGGCTGATCTTCTTCGTGACCAACGGGGGAAGTCACGTACCCGAGGCCGGTGAGTGCCGCAATCTCGACTACGCCGCGGCCACCGAGTTCGTCGACGAGACGGAGCCGGTGGACTGCGCCGAGCCGCACACGCTCTACACCTTCCACGTCGCCACCGACGTGAAGACCTACAACGACAACGAGGCCGCCGGGGCCGCCTGCTTCACCCGCCTGGAGACCGGCCTCGGGCTGCACCCCGAGACGCTGGCCCGCACCGCCTACATCGTGAGCTGGTACTGGCCGGCGGAGGCCACCTGGAACGACGGCGACCGCTACGTCAGGTGCGATGTCGGGGTGACGGTCCAGGGGGCGCCGATGATCGACCTGCCCGAGGACCCGGTGCCCGACCCGTTCCCGGCCGACCTGCGGGCCTGCATCGACAGCAAGATCGACAAGGTCGTCCGCTGCGGGACCACCCACGACTACGTCGTCGTCGACACCTTCGAGATGACCGGCGACGCCTACCCCGAGCAGAGCGAGACCAACATCCAGGGGCTGGGTGGCTGTCCGTCGGAGGCAACGATGTTCAAGCCACCGTTCAGGACCGCCTGGATGGCCGGCAGTCGCCTGGGCCTCTGCGCGAAGTACGACGTCGAGTCCTAGAGACGCCTAGGAGATCAGAGGCGCCAACCGCCTGACCGCCTCCCGGAGGCGGTCAGGGGTCGTCGCCGCGTAGCCGATGACCAGGCCCGGCGGACCCTCACCCTCGCGGTGCCGGCTCAACGGATGGACGGCGATGCCCGCCTCGAGCGCGGCCGAGGCGAGAGCCGCGTCGTCGACCCCGTCGGGCAGCGTCGCCAGCACGTGCAGTCCGGCCGCGATGCCTCGGACCCGAACGGCCGGCAGATGATCGGCGAGCGCCTCGAGCAGGGCGTCACGTCGAGCCTTGTGTCGCTGCCGGACAAGTCTGAGGTGCCGCTCGAAGGCACCCGAGGTGAGCATCCGCGCCAGGGTGATCTGGGGTAGCGCCGGGCTGGCCAGGTCGAGCCAGTAGCGCGCCTCGACCAGCTCCTCCTGCATCCCGGACGGAGCGACCAGCCAGCCGATCCGCATCGCGGGCGCGAGCGTCTTGGAGACGCTGCCGAGGTGGACGACCCGGCCGGGCGCGAGCACCTTGACGGCCGCGACCGGCGGCCGGTCGTAGCGGTGCTCGGCGTCGTAGTCGTCCTCGATCACCAGCCGGTGAGGCACCGCCCGGACCCACTCGACCAGCTCCCGGCGCCGCTGCGGGGAGAGCACGACCCCGGTCGGGAACTGGTGCGCGGGCGTGACCACGACGGCATCGACACCGCTGGCATCGAGCGCCGCCACGTCCAGACCATCGCCGTCCACCGGCACGGGCACCGTCGTCATCCCCCACCGCTGCAGGTGCACGCGGCCGCCGTACGATCCCGGCTCCTCGAAGCCGACCCTGGTGCGGCCGCGCTCCTCCAACCAGCGCGCCAGGAGCACGAGCCCCTGGGCGACGCCATTGATCACCAGGATCTCGTCGGGCGAGACCGTGAGTCCGCGGGTGCGACCCAGCCAGACAGCGAGCGCCTCCCGGAGCGCCGGTACGCCGCGCGGGTCGCCGTAGCCGAGGTCGGCGCTGCCGATCTCGGCGAGCACCTCCCGCGACGCCTTCGCCCACGCGGCACGCGGAAAGGCCGAGAGGTCGGGCACCCCCGGGGAGAGGTCCAGATCGGGAGTCGGCAGCCGCGTGGCGGCACCGAGACGGCGTACGGCTCCGGGGACCGCGCTCACCCGGGTGCCGCCGCCGCTGCGGGCCGAGAGCAGCCCCTCGTCGGTGAGCCGCTGGTACGCCTCGACGACCACCCCGCGCGAGACGCCGAGCTGGGTGGCGAGGGTGCGCGACGCCGGCACCCGGGCACCGACCGCGAGGCGGCCATCGGCGACTGCGTCGCGCAGCGCACCGGTGAGCCAGGCCGCCAGCCCACCCGGTGGCACTCCGGTCGGGTCAAGCTGGAGGAAGTCCGCACCCGTCATTTGGTCCACTCTGCCACGTGTGGTTTGGATCTGTCCGCCAGACCAAGTTGGGGCGAACCTCGTAGACATGACCATCGAAGCCCTCCCACACCCCGATACCGCTGGCGGAACAGCGCTGCACCGCGGCACCCTGCTCGGCATCGTCTTCGCCGCGGCCGGGATGGTATGCGTCGGCAGCAGCGTCGCCGTCTCGGCCGCGATCACCGACGCCCCGCTCTTCACCCTGCAGAGCGTCCGGTACGCCCTCGCCGCCCTCCTCCTGCTCGCCGTCGCGCGGGTCACCGGTTGGCGGGTGCCGCGGCCGCGCGGTCGCGAGTGGCTCTGGCTGGCCGGGGTGGCGACCGCGGGCCTGGTGCTCTTCAACGTCGGTGTGGTCCGGGGTGTCGCCCATGCCGAGCCGGCGGTGATCGGCGTCGCCGTCGCCGCGGTCCCGATGCTGCTGGCGGTCGTCCCGGCGGTCGCGACCCGCACGCTCCCGGCTCGCACCGTGATCATCGGGGCCATGGTGGTGACCGCGGGCGCCGTCGTGGTCGAGGGCTTCGGGAGGACCGATGCGGCCGGGGTCGGCTACGCCTTCCTGGTGCTGGTCTGCGAGGCCGGCTTCACGCTCCTGGCGGTGCCCGTCCTCCCGCGCCTGGGCGCCTTCGGCGTCTCGTTCCACTCGGTGTGGATGGCCACCGCCGGCATGGCCGTCATCGGTGTCGCCACCGAGGGACCGGCCGCCGTCACCACGCTCGACACCGGCGATCTGCTCGCGGCGCTCCACTTGGCCGCGGTCGTCACCACGCTCGCGTTCCTGCTCTGGTTCACCGCGGTCAAGCGCCTCGGCTCCGGGCGCGCCGGCCTGCTGACCGGCGTCGTGCCCGTGTCCGCGGCCGCCCTCGGCGTACCGCTGAACGGGATCGTGCCCGGCCCGATGGTGTGGCTGGGCACCGCGGTCGTCGCCCTGGGCCTGGTGATCGGGCTGCGCGGGACGCCGCTGCGGGGTCGCCCCCGCAGCGGCGCCGAGGTCAGCCGCGCGGGATCGTGACCGCCTGGGCGCGGTTGGCCGCGCAGACGACGGCCCGCAGGGAGGCGGTGACGATGTTCTCGTGGATGCCGATGCCCCACACGATCTCGCCGGCGATCTCACACTCGACGTACGCGGCCGCGGCCGCGTCGCCACCGGCGGAGAGGGCGTGCTCGGCGTAGTCGAGGACCCGGATCTCGGCGCCGGCCTCCTTCAGCGCGTCGACGAACGCGGCCACCGGGCCGTTGCCGACGCCCTTGTAGGTGCGCTCCTCGCCGCGCACCCGCAGGTCGACGACCTGCTCGTCGCCGCCCTCGGCGTCGGTCACCGAGGACCAGCTCTCCAGGGCGTACGGCTCCTCGCGCTCGAGGTACTCGGCGGAGAAGATCGACCAGATCTCCTCGGGGCTGACCTCGCCACCCTCGGAGTCGGTGTGCTGCTGGACCACGCGGCTGAACTCGATCTGCGCACGACGCGGCAGGTCCAGGGAGTGCTCGGTCTTGAGCAGGTAGGCCACGCCGCCCTTGCCGGACTGGCTGTTGACCCGGATGACGGCCTCGTAGGTGCGGCCGACGTCCTTGGGGTCGATGGGCAGGTAGGGCGCCTCCCACGGGATCTCGCTGGTCGGCTTGCCGGCCTCGGCGGCGATCCGGTCGAGGTCTTCCAGGCCCTTCTTGATGGCGTCCTGGTGGGAGCCGGAGAAGGCGGTGTAGACCAGGTCGCCCGCGTAGGGGTGGCGCGGGTGGACGTTGATGTTGGTGACGTACTCGACGGTGCGGCGGATCTCGTCGATGCCGCCGCCGACGGTGAAGTCGATCTGCGGGTCGATGCCCTGGGAGAAGAGGTTCATGCCCAGCGTGACCAGGTCGACGTTGCCGGTGCGCTCACCGTGACCGAACAGGCAGCCCTCGACGCGGTCGGCGCCGGCCATCAGGCCCAGCTCGGTGGCCGCGACCGCAGTGCCGCGGTCGTTGTGCGGGTGGAGGCTGATGGCGGAGTGCTCGCGGCGGGTCAGGCCCCGGCCGAAGTACTCGATCTGGTCGGCGTAGGTGTTCGGGGTGGACATCTCCACGGTGGCGGGCAGGTTGAGGATGATCTCCCGGCCGGCCTCTGGCTGCCACACGTCGCTCACCCGCTCACACACTTCCAGCGCGTAGTCGGTGTCGGTCTGGGTGAAGATCTCCGGGCTGTACTGGTAGCCGAAGTCCTCGGTGCCGATCAGCTCGGGGACGTGCTCCTCGGCGTACTTCATCACCATCTCGGTGCCGCGCACCGCGATCCCGATGCACTCCGCCGGCGTCACGTTGAACACGACCCGGCGGAACAGCTCGGCGGTGGCGTTGTAGAGGTGGATCGTCGCGCGCGGGGCGCCGGCGATCGACTCGGCGGTGCGCGAGATGAGGTCCTCGCGGGCCTGGGTCAGGACCGAGATCTGTACGTCATCGGGGATCCGGTCCTCCTCGATCAGCTTGCGCACGAAGTCGAAGTCGGTCTGGCTCGCGCTCGGGAAGCCGACCTCGATCTCCTTGTAGCCCATCGCGACCAGCAGCTCGAACATCCGCAGCTTGCGGGCCGGCGTCATCGGGTCGATCAAGGCCTGGTTGCCGTCACGCAGGTCGGTGGAGAGCCAGCGCGGAGCCTTGGTGATCTTCTTGGTGGGCCAGGTGCGATCAGGTACGTCGACGGGCACGAAGGCGCGATAGCGCTGGTGCGGCATCCCCGACGGCTTCTGCTGGTTGCTGGAGTTGCTCAGGTTGGTCATGCGGAATCCTCAACAGATGGAAGCGAGTGCCGGCGCACGTCGAACCTCCGCAGCGAGGGAGTCCGGCTTTCTCAGACCCCGCTGCGGCAGCTAAGGAGGAGGCTGCGCATCATGACTCGGTAACAATAACAGAACAGAACTGGCAGACTGGCCGGGCAGGCGATTGATCCTCAACACTGAGACGCAGAAGTGACGACGAAGGGGAGGAACGGGCGTGGCCCAACTGGAAGAGCTCACGGTCGAGGAGTCCTGGCGCCTCGCGACGGAAACCCAGGTGTCTCGGATCGGCTGGACCGGCCCGCGCGGCCCGGTGGTACTACCGGTCAACCACGTCGTGCACGAGGAAGCGCTCTGGATCCGCACCTCGGCCCACTCCTCGATGGCCGAGCAGATCGACGAGAGCGCCGTCGCGCTGCTGGTCGACGACCTCGACCCCGACACTCATGTGGGCTGGTCGGCGCTGTTCAAGGGCCGCGCGGAGATCCTCTACCGCGAGGACCAGATCCCCGATCTCGTCAAGAACCTCCACCCTTGGCCGGCCGGCCCTCGGCCGTTGTGGGTGCGGCTGCGCCCCAAGGAGGTCACCGGCCGCCGTCTGGGCGCGGACGGCTGATGCCTCGCCTGCTCGTCGTCCACCACTCCCCCAGCCGGTCGCTGCAGCGCCTGACCGACGCGGTGGTCTCCGGCGCCAACGATCCCGAGATCGAGGGGGTCGAGGTCGTCGTACGTCCCGCTCTGGAGGCGACTGCCGACGACGTCCTGGCCGCCGACGGCTACGTGCTCGGCACGAGCGCCAACTTCGGCTACATGTCGGGCGCGCTGAAGCACTTCTTCGACTCGATCTTCCTGGACGTGGGCGGCGCGCTCGACCCCTCCGGCGGAGCCGGGCCAGAAGACGGATCAGCGGCCGGTGCCACCGCCAAACGCCCCTACGGCTTCTACGTCCACGGCCGCTACGACACCACCGGCGCGATCCGCTCGGTGCAGTCCATCGTCGGCGCGCTCGGGTGGGCCCAGTCCTATGACATCCTCGACGTCCTGGGAGACGTCGAGGACGCGCACATCGAGGCGGCATACGAGCTGGGAGCCACGCTGGCCGCCGTCCTCGACTGATTGTCCTTTCGGCCTGCTCATGGGTTCGCAAGTAGAGTCGATCCCCGTGATCGGCCATACCCCCAGACGTACGACATCCTTGTCGCTCCTGATCGTGGTGCTCGCCGTCCTCGCGCTCAGCGGGTGCGGCGGTGATCGGGCTGCTGCCAAGGGCGAGGACCCGAAGCAGGTGGACTCGACCGCGCTGCCCGAGGTCGGCAAGTGCCGCAACCTCACCCACGAGGATGTCGCCGAGGCCTACAACTTCGACAAGTACGTCGCCTGCGACGAGCCGCACAACGCCGAGACCTTCGGCGCCGGACCGCTCCCGGACGAGTTCAAGGACGCCGAGTACGGCGACGAGAAGGTCAACGAGTGGGCCTTCAGCCAGTGCCGCAAGCTGCTGGAGAAGTACGTCGGCTCCGACCAGAGCCTCTTGATGCGCTCGATGCTCTCCCACGTCTACTTCGGACCCTCGGAGAAGGCCTGGGAGGAGGGCGCTCGCTGGATCCGCTGCGACGTGGTCGGCGGTGGCCAGCAGGGCGCCGAGTACGTCGACCTGCCGACCACCACCCGCAACCTCCTCAAGGTCAAGAAGGTCGAGGACGTCGAGGACCGCTGGATGGTGTGCGCCGAGGGCAAGAGCGTCGCCTCCGCGAAGGTGCCCTGCTCCGAGCCGCACCAGATGCGTGCGGTGACGACCATCAAGCTGGGCGAGGCCAAGACCAAGTTCCTCGGTGTCGCGGAGTCGAAGAAGAAGGCCTCGCAGTACTGCAAGGGCTCGGTCCAGGCCTGGTTGGGTTACCCGGAAAGCTTCGACTACGGGTACACATGGTTTGGAGAGAAGGAGTGGAACGCCGGCAACCGCTGGGCGGTCTGCTGGGCGGTGACCGAGGAGTGAGCATGGTTTCTAACAAGCTGTGGGGAGCTCTCGTCGCCGTGGGAGCCATGGCTCTCGCCGGTTGCGGTGGGGGCGAGCCGAAGTCGGCTCCGTCACCCTCGTCGGCGCCTCCGTCCGCCTCCGCCTCGGCGGCTCCGTCCCCGAAGGAGGGGGCCTGCTACAACCTCACCTACGAGGAGGCGCTGGCCCCGACCGCCGGCGGCACCGCGGTCTCCTGCAAGGGGAAGCACACCACCCAGACGTACGCCGTGGGCAGGCTGAGGAACGTCGTCGACGGCCACCTCGTCGCGGTCGACTCGGAGCAGGTCGCGGCCCAGGTCGCCGAGGCGTGCCCCAACAAGGTCACCAAGTACCTCGGTGGCGACGCCGACGACCTGCGACTCTCGATGCTGCGCCCGGTCTGGTTCACGCCGACGATCAAGGAGTCCGAGGCCGGCGCCAACTGGTTCCGCTGCGACGTCATCGGCATCGCCGGCCCCAACGCCCTGATGACCCTCAAGGGCAACATGAAGGGCGTCCTGGGCGACTCCAAGACCGCCGAGCCGTTCCGGATGTGCGGCACGGCCTCGCCGAAGTCCGAGTCCTTCAAGCGCGTCCCCTGCTCCCTCAAGCACAGCTGGCGGGCCCTGTCGGTCATCGACCTCGGCTCCGGGAAGTACCCCGGCGAGGCGAAGGTCAACAGCGCCGGCGCCGAGGACTGCAAGGCAGCTGCCGCCGAGGTCGCCGACGACCCGCTCAAGTACGAGTGGTCCTGGGAGTTCCCAAGCGCCGAGCAGTGGCAGGGCGGGCAGACGTATGGGATCTGTTGGGCGCCGAGCTAAGGCGGATGGAATACCCGGTTAACCGGGTATTCCTGCACTTCTCGGGCATTGCAACACCTGAGAAGTGCAGGAAACACCCGAGCGCTGTGACCGGTGAGGCGCCTGGGACTAGAACCCGAGCTTGCGCAGCTGCCGAGGATCGCGCTGCCAGTCCTTGGCGATCTTGACGTGCAGGTCGAGGTAGACCGGCATGCCGAGCAACTCCTTGATCTGCAGGCGCGCGCGCTGACCGACGTCCTTGAGGCGTGAGCCCTTGTGGCCGATCACGATGCCCTTCTGGGAGTCGCGCTCGACGTACAGGAAGGCGTGGATGTCCATCAGCGGCTTGTCCTCCGGGCGGTCCTCACGCAGACGCATCTCCTCGACGACGACGGCGATGGAGTGCGGGAGCTCGTCGCGTACGCCTTCCAGGGCTGCCTCGCGGATGAGCTCGGCGATGATGATCTCCTCGGGAGAGTCGGTGAGCTCGCCGTCGGGGTAGAGCGGCGGTCCCTCGGGGAGGAGCTTGATCAGCAGGTCACCGAGGAGGTCGACCTGGTCGCCGCCGACGCTGGAGACCGGGACGATCTCGGCCCACTCGATGCCGAGCTCGACCCCGAGGGTCTGGATCGACATCAGGTGCTCGCCGATCTGCTCGGGGGTGGCGAGGTCGGTCTTGGTGGCGATCGCGACCCGCTTGATGCCCTTCTTGAGCTTGTTGGCGTTCTCCGCGATCCGCCGATCACCGGGACCGATCTTCTCGTTGCACGGGAAGCAGATCGCGACCACGTCGACCTCGGTCCAGGTGGCCTCGACCAGGTCGTTGAGGCGCTCGCCGAGCAGCGTACGCGGCCGATGGATGCCCGGGGTGTCGACCAGGATCAGCTGGCCGTCGGGCCGGTGGACGATGCCCTTGACCACGGTGCGGGTCGTCTGCGGCTTGTCGGAGGTGATCGCCACCTTGGTGCCGACCAGTGCGTTGGTCAGGGTCGACTTGCCCGCGTTGGGGCGTCCGACGAACGACACGAAGCCGCTCCGGAAAGCTGGCTCGGTCACTGTTGCTCCTGTTGCTCGTCGTATCGCTGCCAGATCTGCTCGTCGGTGAGCCCCTGGGCCTTGCCCTCACGCCACACCGGTCCGGGATCGACCGCGCGCGGCTGCCGCTTCTGGCCGCCTCCGCGCCAGTAGCCCATCACGTCGTAGGCGTGGGAGTCGAGCTTCCGCTCGCGCATCAGATGCTTGCGGATCGCCCGCATCTGGCTGGACTCACCGGCCATCCAGAAGTATCCGTCGCCTTCGGGCCACTCGATCTTCTCCACGGCCGCCGCGAGGTCGGAGGAGGTCTCCGACGGCGGCGTCGACCAGGTGACCTCGGCGGTCCCAGGGAGATATCCGGGCAGGTCGTCGGGGGTCTCTGCCCAGATCCGAGTCGGCAGCGTGGTGGTCTCGGCGATCCGCGCCATGGCCGGCATCGCGGTCAGGTCGCCGACCAGCAACAGCCACTGCGCGCCGTCGGGCGCGGCGTAGGAGCCCTTGGGCTCGGTGATCGTGACCGTCTGCCCGACGGGGTCGGTACGCGTGGCCCACTCGGTCACCAGACCGACGTCATGGACGACGACGTCGAGGGTCAGCTCGCCACCCTGCCACGACCGCACGGTGTAGTAGCGCGACTGGAACTGCCCCGGGACGATCAGCCCGACCCACTCGTCGGGGATCCCGGTGGACTCGAACCCGGCCAGGCCGGGACCGCCGAGCACCAGACGTACGAGGTGGGGCGTGATCTGCTCGCGCCGCAGCACCTCCGCGGCGTACTGCTGGGCCTTGACACTCATCGCCTCAAGGTTATCCGCGCAGACGCGGCCCGCCCGCATCAGCGCCGCACTCATTCGTGGCTGATGGCGAGCAGAGCCGCTCGAGTCGCGTCGTCGGCAGGGAACATCGCCTCCACCGCGATCTCGTCGACCGTGACATCGCGCGGCGCGCCGATCACGGAGAGGACGTAGAGGAAGGACAGATCGCCGAAGCTCGTACGCAGCAGCAGCGGCAGCACCGGCAAGGCACCGTCCCTCGCCGTGACCGCCGGCGCGTCCACGTCGGCTCCGGGCGGCGCCGGGTAGCCCTCCACGTCTTCGAGGAGCTCGACCAGCCCGTCGGCCGCGGTGCGGTCGAGCTGCCGACGGATGCGGCCGACGACGTGGGCGCGCCACTGCGCGTAGTTGCGCACCTGCGCCGCCAGGCCGTCGGGATGCAGCGTCGCGCGCAGCATGTTGAGCCGGGGCTGCCGCAGCGCGTCCGGCAGCGGAGCGAGGAAGAGCTCCATGGGCCGGTTGGTCGCCACCATGTCCCAACGGACGTCGACCGCGCAGGCCGGATAGGGCTCGTGGGCGGTGAGCACCGCCTCGACGGCTGACCTGGCGACCCCGAGGTCGTCGAGCGGCCGCTCCTGGTAGACGGGCGCGAACCCGGCCGCGAGATAGAGCCGGTTGCGCTCACGCAGCGGCACCTCGAGCTCCTCGCAGAGCCGCTCGATCATCGTCCGGCTCGGTCCTGATCTGCCCGTCTCGATGAAGCTGAGGTGACGAGCCGACACGTCGGCCGCGATCGCCACCTCGAGCTGCGAGCGACGGCGCCGCTCGCGCCAGTCGCGAAGCAGCTCTCCGACGCTCAGCTGGGCCGTTGTCATGCACCCAGGCTGCCGGGCGGAGTGCGGCACGGCAACTACCCGAGAGGTAATCGACAGGGCTCGCCCGGAGGCGGATCGTCTTGGCCATGACGACTGAAACCACACCCCGCTCACCTGCCGCCACCGCCGAGGCGTACGTCTCGTTCTGGAACCTCTCCGCCGAGGAGCAGCGCGCCCTCGGCGCCACCCTGTTCGCCAACGACGTCGCTCGCTCCACCCCGATCGGCGAGTCCACCGGCCTCGAGGCGCTGATCGACTTCACCCGCCAGTTCATCGAGGGCGTCGGCGACTACACGTTCGTGGCTCGCACCGAGCCCGATTCACACCACAAGCACGTCCGCGTGCGCTGGGAGATCCGCAAGGAGGAGGGCTCGTTCGCCGAGGGCACCGACGTCCTCGATCTGGATCGGTCCGGACGGATCGCCGCTATCACCGCGTTCATCGATCGCGCACCCGACGGTTTCGATCCCGACGCCCACCACGAGGAGGCCTGACGTGTTCCTGATCGAGATCGCCGCTCCCGCCGGAGCACTCACCGACGGCGACCGCGCGACGCTGACAAAGGCGGTGACGTCGCTCCTCAACGAGGGCGTCAGCGCGCCGGAGGAGACGATGGCTCGAGGCCGGGCGGTGACCCACATCGCGTTCCGGGAGCTCGCCGGATGGACGACCGGTGATGGGACGTGGGCACCGCCCGCCCCGCCGCCGCTGGTCATCACGGCCACCGTTCCCGAGGCGTGGCGGGAGGAGATGTCTCGCCCGTTGTCCGGCGCCGTCCGGGCCGGCGTACGCAGACTCGACCGCGACCACGGCTGGACCAGGCCGGGCGGGCACCTCTGGATCAACCTGGTCGGGATCGCGGACGGCAGCATCGGGCTCAACGGCAGCCCCGCGACGGCAGACGAGCTGACGAGCTGGATGACCGAGGAGTTCCGTGCGCGACACAGCGCGGGCGAGGTCGACCTCCCCGAAGGCGTCGTGATCGATCCGATGTGCGGCATGCAGGTCACCCTCGGCCGCGGAGCGATCACGATGGAGCACGACGGGGAGACCATCGGCTTCTGCGCCGCGTCCTGCCGACGTGCCTACGCCAAGGAGCACAGCCTCCCGGTCCCGGCCTGATCAGGCCGGGCCACCGCCCAGCCCGATCTCGTTGCCGTCGGGGTCGCGGAAGATGGTCTTGCGGACCCCGTTGTCGTACGTCTCCTGCGACTCCGGCCGCAGGCCGCGGTCGGCGATCGCGGTGAGGCGGGCGTCCAGGTCGTCGACGAAGAGGGTGAGGAAGCCACGGCCGGCGAGCTCCGGCCTCACCTCGATGTAGACGTAGCCGTGCTCGACCACCTCGAAGACGGCCTCGACGTCGTTGGGGTAGAAGGCCGGCGGGCCACCGAGCAGGGCCTCGTACCAACGGACCGCACGCGCCAGGTCTGCGACCGGTTGCCCGGCGAACAGGTCGGTCATCTCAGAACCTCCAGCGGGTCGCGCCGTAGGGCTCGACGGTCGCGACCGCATGGGCGGAGGTTGCGTCGATGCGGAAGACGTGCCAGGGCGCCGGGCCCGCGCTCTGCGCGTTGAACGGCGCCGTGACGGCCTCGCCCGACTCGTCGACCTCGGCCGGCCAGCCCTCGTCGTCGTGGTAGTGCTTGGCCACGCGCTCGAGCTCATCGCCGAGGACCCGCGTCACGCGGCCCTCCACGACCAGGTCGAACTCACGGACCGTGAGCGACAGCGCGCAGCGGGGATCGCGGGCCAGGTTGCGGCCACGCCGTGTCTCTGGTCCGGTGACCAGGTAGAAGCTGCCGTCGAGCCAGACGGCGCCGACGGCGTTCACGTGCGGGCCGCCGTCGGCGTTGATCGTGCTCACCCAGGTCGTGTAGCGCCCGGGCTCGCCCACCTGCGACCCGGGCCCCTGGTTGAAGCCCTGGTCCAGACGAGCGGTCACCTCCGCCCAGGACATCGGCGGGGCGTCGTACATCTCGGCGAGGTTGTGGGTCTCCATGGCGGTGTCTCCTTCGGCTGGAACAGGATGTTTCACCTACTCCACGAACAGAAAGGGCCGATTCCGACACCGTGCCACATACGAGTGGGCGAAGGTGACAGCCAGACCGCGCTCCAGCCTGCCACTTTCGCCCACTCGATGGCCGTCGACCAGAGATGTCGGTGGTCGCGAGGATGCTGAGCCCCATGGATCTCATCGATATCGAAGGCCAACCCCTCGAGGACACATCGACGGTCTTCACAGGCGACGCACCGCGAACGACCACCCGACGACGACGTCCGCGACAACCTCGGCGGCGGGGTCCAACCTGGGAGCGGGTCGGGAACGGCGTGTACGTGCCAGCGGGGCTCGACGGTGACTCCAGGTGGCGAGCAGGGCTGGCAGCGTGGACAGATGTTCTTCCCGGTTCGGCCGTTCTCACCGGGTTGACCGCCATGCGGCTCCACGACCTCTGGCTCCCACCGGTGCCCGACGATCTGCCGGTCTTCGTGGCGCTCCACGAGTCGTCCGCGCGGATACGCCGGCCCGAGCTGCGGATCAGCCGACACCCGCGGCCACCGGCAGCCATCTCGCTCGACAATCTTCGGGTTGCGCCGGTGCCCGATGCAGCTCTTGCCTGCGCACGCGACCTCGGCGTTCTGGATCTGGTGGTCCTGATCGACAGCGCCCTCCATCTGGAGAAGTGCACGCTCGCCGATCTCCAGGCCGCCACAGCCACTGGTCGACCGGGATCACGTCGGCTGAGCGAGGCGTTGCGCTGGTGCGACCGGCGCTCCGAGTCCGCCTGGGAGTCCGTCCTGCGGATCCTGCACACCGCGTGCGAGGTCGAGGTCGAGCCGCAGGTGGAAATCCACGACGCCCGTGGCGTCTTCATCGGGCGAGCCGATCTCGTGGTGACCGGGACCAAAACGCTGCAGGAGTACGACGGAGCACAGCACCGTGAGCGCGGTCAGTACCGCCGCGACCGGGGAAGGGACGCGGACCTCGCCAAGGCCGGATATGTACGCCACGGATGGATCGCGAGCCAGGTCCGCCACGACAGCTGGCTGATCCTCCGGGCGGCGATGGATGCGCTCGGACGAGAGCTCACCGTCGATGACATCCGACCATGGTGGAACCTGGCAGTTGCCCGAAGTCTCATAGCAAGTGGGCGAAAGTGGCAGCCGGACCGCGGTCCGAACTGCCACTTTCGCCCACTCAGCTACTCAGAGTTACTCAGAAGGTGTGCCTCAGCGGGTAGCCCGAGAGCCCGTCGACTGTCTTGGTCGCGAGCACGTGGTGGAGCTGGATGTTGTTGCGCTCGAAGCCGATCCGGGAACCGGCCATGTAGATGCCCCAGACCTTCGCGGTGCCGAGGCCGACCTCGTTGACGCAGGCGTCCCAGTTGTCGCGGAGGTTGTCGTTCCACGCCGTGAGGGTCTTGGCGTAGTGGACCCGGATGTTCTCGTGGTGCTGCACCTC
Organism: Nocardioides sp. YIM B13467; assembly: GCF_042788075.1. Lineage (NCBI taxonomy): Bacteria > Bacillati > Actinomycetota > Actinomycetes > Propionibacteriales > Nocardioidaceae > Nocardioides > Nocardioides sp. YIM B13467. The sequence goes on along the minus strand of NZ_JBHZPJ010000046.1, from coordinate 916,907 downwards.
GAGGTCGGTGTTCTCGATCGCGGACACGATGGTGCCCGAGCCGATCAGCTCGCCGTCGGGGAAGACGTAGCGGTCGATGAACGCCCCCGCGTTCGCCTTCGAGACGTTGTCGGGACGGGTGATGCAGTGGTTGAGCAGCCGGCCCCCGTCGCGCAGCTTGCTCTTGATGAAGCCGAAGTAGGCTGGGTAGTTGGCCACGCCGATGTGCTCGGTGAGCCCGATGGAGCTGACCGCGTCGAAGTCCCCCTCGACCACGTCGCGGTAGTCGGAGAAGCGCACCTCGGCGACGTCGTCGAGACGATCGGCCTTGATCGCCTTCTGGGCCCAGTTGGCCTGCTCGCGCGAGAGCGTGACACCGAGCGCCTTGACCCCGTAGTGCTGAGCCGCGTGGCGCACCATCCCGCCCCAGCCGCAGCCGATGTCGAGCAGCCGCATCCCGGGCTCGAGCCCGAGCTTGCGGCAGATCAGGTCGTACTTGGCCGCCTGCGCCTCCTCGAGGGTGGCGTCATCGGCCGGGTAGAGCGCACAGGTGTAGGTCATCGACGGGCCGAGGACGTACTCGTAGAAGGTGTTGGAGACGTCGTAGTGGTGGTGGATCGCGTCGGCGTCGCGCTCGGGCGAGTGCCGCGTCCACGGCAGCGCGCTGATCGCGCGACCGGAGAGGTGGCGTACGTTCTCGGCCCGCTGCCGCCACGCGGGCAGGTGCTCCTGCGGCGGTGGCTTGGGCGGGACGAAGTTCTTCACCCCGAGCGCACGGACCATGTCGACCGTCTCCCGAGGGCTGGGCCGTTTGAAGTCGGTCTTGTCGAGGATCAGGTCCAGGAGCGGGTAGGGGTCGCCCGGGTGGATGCCGTGCAGGGCCATGTCACCGCTGACGTAGGCACGCGCTAGCCCCAGGTCGCCCGGCGCGGTCAGCAGGAACGCGAGCCCGCGCGGGTTGAGGATCTCCATCCCGAAGGGAGAGTCCTTGTCGCCGGCGACACTGCCGTCGTACGCGGTGAGCTTGATTGGCAGCCCACCGTCGAAGAGTTCGTTGATGGTCTCTGCAATGTGGTTCACAGTCTCTTCACCGCCTTGCTGTACAGATCGGTCAACCGGTTGCCAGGGTCATACCTCGCCTTCACGGCGGCGAGGTTGTCCCCGTCATAGAGAGCGTCGAAGACATCCTTGTCGTAGAACGCCTCGGAGTAGAGCGATTTATGCCCGCCGAGCTCGTGAACCTGTGCCTCGATCGCACGGTTCTTGGGGGCGTTGACGGCGCCGGGGCCGACGTGCACCGTGCCCCAGAAACCGACGTTGACGTACGTCCGGCCCGCCTCGAGCGGGTAGGTCGGCCACTTCCCTCCTGTGCTCGTCCCCTGGGAGACCAGCGGGCACAGCCATACCGGCCGCATCCCGATCTCGGCGTCGAACCACTCCAGGAAGGCCGGAAGGTTCTCGACCGGGACCTCGATGTCCTGGATCACCCGTTCCCTCAGGAGCCGTCCGGCACGCGCGTCGAGCTTGTCGGCGATGCCGAACCTCCGGTCCAGGCCGACCAGCTTCATGTAGACGTCCGAGCGCCGCAGCCGGCGCGGCCACACCCTGCGGAGGTACTTGTTCTGCGCACCGAAGGCACCCGAGCACCAGAACCAGTCGGTGTCCCAGCGCCACAGGTAGTCGTAGGTCGTCAGCAGATCAACTCCGCCGTTTTCCTGGGAGAGCTCTTGGATCGAGCGGTAGTAGATCTGCTGGCCGCCGTAGTCGCTGGGGGTCTGCGTGGCCTTCTCGGTCCAGGTCGCGAGGGTCAGGTAGTACTCCCCCGGCTCGAACGCGACACCGTCGAGCCCGTCGACCCGCTCCCCCTCGTACGACTTGGTCTCGGTGATCTGCGCGATCGTCTTGGTGAGCAGGCCGACGTCGTCGAAGCGTACGTGGCGCAGCGCGACGTAGCCCGGCACCTTCTCCAGCTTGATCTTGAGCCGGGTGGCGTAGCCGAGGGAGCCGTAGGAGTTGGGGAAGGTGTCGAAGAGGTCTTCCCCCGGAACCGTCGTGACGATCTCGCCCGACCCGGTCAGGATGTCCATCTCCAGCACCGACTCGTGCGGCATCCCGTTGCGGAACGAGGTGGACTCGATGCCCATCCCGGTCACCGCGCCACCGAGCGTGATCGTGCGCAGCTGCGGGACGACGTAGGGGATCATCCCGTGCGCCAAGGTGGCGTCGACGAGGTCCTCGTAGGTGCACATCCCCTGTACGTCCGCAGTGCCCGCCTCGGCATCGACCTCGATCACGCCGCCGAGGCCGGAGACGTCGAGGCCGGGGGCGTCGGTCGCCGCCCGGGCCCGGAAGAGGTTGGTGGTGCGTTTGGCCAGCCTGACGGGAGCGCCGTCAGGGATCCGCTTGTAGGAGGCCGTCAGCCGCTCGACGGCCTCGGTGTGTCGTTGCCAACCAGTCTCACCCGTCACTCCACGCACTTTACTCGCGCCCTGGGATCTCGGGTTTCGATTTTCACGTTCGTTCGCTTACAGTCACAAGCGCCGACTGCTCCCGTCGAGCGCCCCCAATCTCGTGCACCCTGGAGGGTCCCCATGTCCAGTGCTGCCCATCGTGACGCTGTGTCAACGCTCGCCGAGAAGGCAACCCCCTACTTCACCGAGAACCAGGTCAAGTGGCGCAACAAGTCCGTGTCCCAGGCCCGGCTCGCGCTGGCGATCGACCAGATCGTCGTGCACATGCGTGAGAAGGGCGTCGACATGGCGACCATGAACGGCCTCACCGCCTACCGGGACGAGGACGGGATCCACGTCACGATCGAGCTGGGCACTCTTCCGCTCCTCGCCGAGTCCGGCGGGGCCGGCGGCACCGGCGGCCACCGGGCCGCTCGCTGAGCAGCCCGCAGGGACTCAGCGGAGGTTGCCGCGCGGGTCGCCGACGAGGACCGGGACGTCCTCGCCCGCGAACTCCTTGACGATCGAGAGGTCGTTCGCGGAGGCCTCCTCGGCCTCGCCGAGCACGACCACGGCCTCGAGGCCCTTGGAGCCGGAGGCCACCGCCATGGCCACGCAGACGCCGATCGCGGAGACCTGGAGCGAGGGCAGGTCCACGGTGGCAGCGGCATAGGTGCGGCCGTCGAGGTCGCGTACGGCTGCTCCTTCGGCCGCGCCGGTGCGGGCACGCGTCGCCCGGGCCAGGGTCACCAGCTTGCGGTCCTCCGCGGTGAGCTCACTCTGCTCGGGCATGTGCCTCTTTCTTCCTGTCCGTCTTCTCGCTCTGCTCGTCCTCGTCGTCGGCCCCGGTCTCGGCCGGGACGACGACGCTGATGCGTACGGTACCGATCTTGTTCCGCCGGCCGGCAGCCTCCTCGGCCACGAAGCAGAGCCCGTGGGCCTCGACCTCGGTCCCGGGGATCGGCACGAGGCCGAGATGCTTGGCCATCAGACCGCGTACGGAGTCGACGTCGTCCTCCTCGACGGGGAGGCCGATGAGCTCCTCGAGGTCGCTGACCAGGAAGCGCGAGGGCACCCGCCAGGAGCCGTCACCGAGGTGGAGCGGCTCGCGGTCCTCGATGTCGTACTCGTCGGTGATCTCGCCGACGATCTCCTCGAGGATGTCCTCGATGGTGATCAGGCCGGCGGTGCCGCCGTACTCGTCGACGACCACCGCGATGTGCTGGCGGTGCTGCTGCATCTCGGCGAGCAGCTCGTCGACCGGCTTGGAGTCGGGGACCCAGGTCGGCTTGCGCATCAGCGACTCGACCCGCTGGGTGGTCTCGACCTCCGGCGCCTCGAAGTCTCGCGCGACGACGTCCTTGAGGTAGACCATCCCGATGATGTCGTCGAGGCTGTCGTCGATCACCGGCATCCGGGAGTAGCCCGAGCGCAGGAACAGCGACAGCGCCTGGCGCAGGGTCTTGCGGCGCTCCAGGAAGACGATGTCGCCGCGGGGCACCATCACCTCGCGGGCACGGGTGTCGCCGAGCTCGAAGACCGAGTGGATCATCCGGCGCTCGTCGGCCTCGATCAGGTCGGAGGCCTCGGCGATGTCGACCAGCTCGCGCAGCTCGGTCTCCGTCGAGAACGGGCCCTTGCGGAAGCCCTTGCCGGGGGTGAGCGCGTTACCGAGCATGATCAGCAGGCTCGGGATCGGGCCGAGGATGGCGGTGATCGCGCCGATCGGGCCGGCGACCGCGAGGGCGATGCCCTCGTGGTGCTGGCGCCCCAGCGTGCGGGGACCGACGCCGATGACCACGAAGGAGACCACGGTCATCGTCCCGGTCGTGGTGAGCACCGTCGGCCACCAGCGCCCCTGGTAGAGGTCGTACGCCCACAGCGCGACCAGCACGGTCGCGCCGATCTCGCACAGCATCCTGAGCAGCAGCACCGTGTTGACGTAGCGGGCGGGGTCGCCGACCACCGCCACCAGGCGCTTGGCGCCGGCACGGCCCTCGGAGACCAGCTCCGCGGCCCGGGCGCGGGAGAAGGCGCTGAGCGCCGCGTCGGCGGCTGAGAAGATGCCGGCGATCAGGACCAGAACTGCGGCTGCGATCAGCAGCCTCGCATCGTCCATGGGTGTTGGTGGTGCTCCTACTCGGGTGCGGTGGCCGAGGAGCCCCAGGCCTTGAGCAGCTTGGCCTGCAGCCCGAACATCTCGGCGTGCTCGTCGGGGTCCACGTGGTCGTAGCCGAGCAGGTGGAGGATGCCGTGGGTGGTCAGCAGCTCGATCTCCGCCACGGTGCCGTGGCCGGCTGCCTCGCCCTGCTTGGCCGCGATCGTCGGGGCGATGATGATATCGCCCAGGTCGCCCTCCTCCGGCTCCTCGTCGAGGCGGCCGGGGAGCAGCTCGTCACCGGGGAACGACAGCACGTCGGTCGGGCCCTCGGTGTCGAAGTAGCGCTCGTTGAGCGCGGTGATCGTGGCCTCGTCGCCGAACTTGATCCGGAGGTCGGCCTGCGGGTGCACGCGCAACTGCTCGAGCAGGAAACGAGCAAGCTTGGCGACGTGCTCGACGTCGATCTCCTGCTCGGACTCGTTGATGATCTCCGTGCTCATCGAACCTCTCCGGAGGCCCGGCCCTGGCTCTGCACGTCGTGCTCCTCGTAGGCGGCGACGATCTTGGCGACCAGCCGGTGGCGTACGACGTCGTGGCTGGTCAGGTTGTTGAAGCTGATGTCCTTGACGTCGTCGAGGATGCCCTCCACGACCCGGAGCCCGGACTTCTGGCCGTTGGGGAGGTCGGTCTGGGTCACGTCACCGGTGACCACGATCTTCGAGCCGAAGCCGAGGCGGGTCAGGAACATCTTCATCTGCTCGGGCGTGGTGTTCTGCGCCTCGTCGAGGATGATGAAGGAGTCGTTGAGGCTTCGCCCGCGGAGGAACGCCAGCGGGGCGACCTCGATGGTCCCCGACGCCATCAGCTTGGGGATCAGCTCCGGGTCCATCATGTCGTGCAGCGCGTCGTAGAGCGGGCGCAGGTAGGGGTCGATCTTCTCGGTCAGGGTGCCGGGCAGGAAGCCGAGCTTCTCGCCGGCCTCGACCGCCGGACGGCTCAGGATGATCCGGGTGACCTGCTTGGTCTGCAGCGCCTGGACCGCCTTGGCGACCGCCAGGTAGGTCTTGCCGGTGCCGGCCGGGCCGATGCCGAAGGTGATCGTGTGCTTGTCGATCGCGTCGACGTAGCGCTTCTGGTTGAGCGTCTTGGGACGGATGCTGCGGCCGCGGTTGGAGAGGATGTTGAGGCTCAGCACATCGGCCGGCTTCTCGGTCGTGTCGGCCTGGAGCATGCCGATCACCCGCTCCACCGTCTCGCCGCTGACGCCCTGGCCGGTGCGGATGATCTGGACCAGTTCCTCCAGGACCCGCTCGATCATCGCGATCTCGCTGGGGGCGCCGTGGAGGGTGATCCGGTTGCCGCGCACGTGCACGTCTGCGTCGAAGTGGGCCTCGATGATCCCGAGGTGCTCATCGGCCGGACCGAGGACGGTCACCATGTCGACACTGTTCGGAACGACCACCGTGTGTTTGGTCGTAGCGGAGACCCCCTGGTCGGAGGTGTCGGTCGGAAGCGGACTTGGGTGTCGATCGGTCATGGATGCCCGGAGCGGGCCCTTTCTCGTCACGAGGCTGATGCGTCCATGGTACGCGGGCGCTCGGCCCCTCTCCTACTGGATAGTTCGGGCGTCAGCTCGCGAGCAGCGATTCGACGCGTACGGTCTCCTCGGCGAGCTCGTCGCGCTCGTCCGGGGTGAGGTCGCGGAGCAGCTTGACGACCTCGACCTTGCCGTCGACCGGCTTCCAGAGACCGATGAGGTGGCCACCGCCGATGATGACCGCGCCGCCGCCACCGATGCCCCACTCCTTCCGGGTCCCCTTGGCGGTGATCCGCTCCCGGTTGGCGTGCGAGAGCCAGACGTTGTCGAACCTGCCCAGCAGCCGCACCGGAGCGTGCTCCTCGCCGGTGGCGAGCGGAGCGTCCGGGACGTCGTAGAGGGTCTTGCCGGCCTCGTCGCGGTAGGTCACCAGCCCCTCGATCCGCTTGACCACCGGGCCCAGGCGCGTCAGCGACGACCAAGTGGTGATGTCGGCGGCGGTCGCCGGCCCGAATGCGCGCAGGTAGCGGCGTACGATCTCCGGCGCCAGCGTCGGGACGACGTCGTCCACGGCCACCGGCGGCACGCCCGTCCAGCGCGGGAGCAGGTCGTAGACGAGCCCGCCCGAGCCCTTCCACAGGCCTCGCGGCGGCAGCTGGACCAGCGGCAGCTCGTTGCGCGCCCGCAGGCCGAGGGCCTTGGCCGGGACGTCGGGGAAGTGCTCGACCAGACCTGCCTCGAGGGCAGCGTTGGGCAGCGCCCCGAGAGCGAGTACGTCCTCGGCCGCCTCCGCGAAGCCCTTCAGCTGCGCCGCCGGGCGGACGATCTCGACCCGCTGGGTGTAGAAGTCGTGGACCGGCTGGGTCCAGGCCCTGATCAGCGCGGCGTCGGCGGCGGTGTGCATGTGGATCGTCGACCGCAGCGAGGAGAGCCGGACCAGCGCGCTCGACTCGAGCTGTGCGCTGAGCGCGTAGGGGTCGAACGACTCCAGCCGGGCGGCCAGCGCGAAGAACGGCGGCATCGACTCCTGCGCCTGCAGGCCGACCAGATGTTCGATCATCTCGGCCGGGGTGAGCGAGGCCCGCGACAGCAGGTGCTGGCGGAGCAGGAGGGTCCGGTTGAGCTGCCGTTCGGTGAGGATCACGGTAGCGATGATCTCCTACTCGACGGTGATCCGGGCGCCAACCTCCTCAGAAGGCTTCCCCTCGCCGTCGGAGGTGTCGTCGGTGCGAGCGATGAAGAGGTACGTCCCGGGCTCGAGCTCGGAGACGTCGACCGTGGTCTTCCACGGGTAGAGCTTGTCCACCCAGCCCTCGGCCGTCGCGGCCCCCTCGAGCACCGTCTCGCCAGTGGTGTCGCGGACCTCCCACGGCACGTTCGCCTCGGGAGAGTTGGCCTTGCCCGAGGCCTCGAAGCTGTCGGAGACCGTCGCCCCCTCGGCCGGCGCCGCCAGCGTGATCAGGCCGGAGGTGCGTGGCAGCACGGATGGCTCCTCCGACGGCTGGGTCGAGACCTCCGGATCCTCGGCGACGGCATCGTTGCTGCCGCACCCGGCAGCCAGCACGCCGCAGAGAGCAAGAGCGATCATGGCGCCCGCCGGACGCGTACGTGTGCTCCTCATGCCTCCATACTCACCCGGCATCCCCGAAGGACGAACCCACCACGCCGAGCAGTCGGCGGTCGGTCGGTGGTCAGTCCCAGCGGCGGGTGCGGGCCAACAGGGCGGCGGAGGCGGCGACGCCGGCGGTCGAGGTGCGCAGGACCTCGCCGCCGAGGCGGATGGTGGTGGCGCCGGCCTTCTCGAACAGGGAGATCTCCTCCTCCGTCAGGCCGCCCTCGGGGCCGACCACGACCAGGATGGTGCCCTCGTCGATGACGGGGACGGCGCCGAGCGGGAGGGTGCCCTCCTCGTGGAGCACGACGGCGACGTCGGCCGCCTCGATCTTGGCCACGACCGCGTCGGTGGTCGCCAGCGGCTCGACCTCGGGGTGCCACAGCCGGCGCGACTGCTTGGCGGCCTCCCTCGCGGTGGCCCGCCAGCGGGCCAGGGACTTGACCGCGCGCTCGCCCTTCCAGACGGCGACCGAGCGGGTCGCCGCCCACGGGACGATGCTGGCGGCGCCGATCTCGGTGAGCATCTCGACGGCGAGCTCGCCGCGATCGCCCTTGGGCAGTGCCTGGACGACCGTCAGCGCGGGCTCGGGCGGCGCGTCGCCGAGGATGATCTCGTTGACGCGTACGGTCATCGACTTCTTGGTGGTCTGCGTGATCGTGCCGGTGACGCCCTCGCCGGCGCCGTCGGTGAGCACGACCTCCTCGCCGACCCGGAGGCGGCGTACGACCACCGCGTGGTGGCCCTCGTCACCGCTCACCTCGATGTCGTCGCCGACACGGGTGCCGACGAGCGACTCGACGAGGTGAACAGGAAGGGTCATCGTGGATCAGTGCCCGTTGAGGGTGTCCTTGAACCAGGAGAAGACGCCGCCCTTGTGAGCCGCCTTGAGCTGACCCTGGACGGACTCCTCACCACGCATCTCGGCGAGCTGGCGCAGCAGCGCCTCCTGCTCGAGGTCGAGCTTGGTGGGGGTCTCCACGTTGATGGTCACGATCAGGTCGCCGCGACCGCCCCGCAGACCGGGCACACCGCGACCACGCAGGACGTGGTCGGTGCCGGACTGGGTGCCGGGCTTGAGGTCGATCTGGATCGAGGCGTCCTCGGGGTCGATCTGGTCGGCGCCCTCGCCGACGAGGTCGGCCTCCAGCGTCGGCAGGTTGAGCGTGGTGCCGAGCGCGGCCGCGGTCATCGGCACCTTCGCGGTGCAGTGCAGGTCGTTGCCCCTCCGCGTGAAGGTGGCGTGCTTGGCGACGTGGATCTCGACGTAGAGGTCGCCGGCAGGGCCGCCACCGGGGCCGATCTCGCCCTGCTCGGCGAGCTGCACCCGGGTGCCGTCGTCGACGCCCGGCGGGATCTTCACGGTCAGGGTGCGGTGGGAGCGCACCCGGCCCTCGCCGCTGCAGTCACGGCACGGGTCGGGGATGACGGTGCCGAAGCCGTTGCAGGCCGAGCACGGGCGCAGCGTGCGGATCTCGCCCAGGAAGGAGCGCTGCACGACCGCGACCTCACCCTGGCCGTGGCAGGTCTCGCACGGGACCGGGTGGGAGCCTTCCGCGGCCCCCTCGCCACCACAGGTGTCACAGACGACCGCGGTGTCGACCTTGAGGTCGCGGGTGACGCCGAAGGCGGCCTCGGCCAGGTCGATGTCGAGCCGGATGAGGGCGTCCTGCCCGCGGCGTACGCGCGGACGGGGGCCACGTCCGGCGCCACCGGTGCCCGCACCGGCGCCCCCGAAGAAGGCGTCCATGATGTCGGTGAACGAGAAGCCCGCGCCCTGGGCGCCGAAACCACCCGCGAACGGGTCGCCACCGCGGTCGTACGCAGCCCGCTTCTGCGGGTCGCTCAGCACCTCGTAGGCGTGGGAGATCTCCTTGAACTTCTCCTGCGACTCGGCGTCGGGGTTGACGTCAGGGTGGTACTGGCGCGCCAGCTTCCGGTACGCCTTCTTGATCGTTGCGTCGTCGGCGTCCTTGTCGACACCGAGGAGCTCATAGGGGTCCAACGTCGGTCTTCCTGCCATCGAAGTTCGCTGATCTTCCTTGAATCGAATCTGCTGCTCAGGCCTCGTCGAGGATCCGGGAGAGGTAGCGCGCCACCGCGCGCACCGCCGCCATGGATCCGGGGTAGTCCATCCGGGTGGGGCCGACCACGCCGAGCGTGGCCAGCGCCTCGTCGCCAGGTCCGTAGCCGGTCGCGACCACGCTGGTCTGCGACAGCTCCTGGTAGGGGCCCTCGGCGCCGATCCGCACCGTGACCAGGCCGCCCGCGGTCGCCTCGCCCATCAGCTTGAGCAGGACGACGTGCTCCTCGAGGGCCTCCAGGAGCGGGCGCACGGCGGTGTCGAAGCTGTCGCCGAAGCGGGCCAGGTTGCTGGTGCCGCCGATGGAGATCCGCTCGTCGGAGCGGTGGTCGTTCATCGCCTCGATCAGGGCCTCCGCCACGGCGGAGGCGAGCGGGTCCTGCGGGGCGTCGGCGGGTTCGCCGGCCGGCTGGGCGATCGTGCGCAGCGCCTCGCCGGCCTCGGCGATGACGGCGCCGGCGACCGCGGTGTTGATCTTCGCGCGCAGCGTGGCCAGGGTCTCCTCCGAGACCTCCTCGGTCACCTCGAGCAGTCGCTGCTCGACGCGGCCGGTGCTGAGGATGAGCACGAGGAGGAGCCTGGTCGGGGCCAGCGCGACCAGCTCTACGTGGCGGACGGTCGAGCGGCTCAGGGTCGGGTACTGCACCACCGCGACCTGGCGGGTCAGCTGGGAGAGCAGCCGGGTCGAGCGACTGACGACGTCGTCGAGGTCGACCGCGCCGTCGAGGAAGCCGGCGATCGCGCGCTTCTCGGCCGCGGTCATCGGCTTGACCGTGGTCAGCCGGTCGACGAAGAGCCGGTAGCCCTTGTCGGTGGGCACCCGGCCGGCGCTGGTGTGGGGGGCGGTGATGTAGCCCTCCTCCTCCAGCGCGGCCATGTCGTTGCGTACCGTCGCCGGTGAGACGCCCAGACCGTGACGCTCCACGAGCGCCTTGGAGCCGACCGGCTCCTCGGTCTTCACATAGTCCTCGACGATCGCCCTGAGGACGGAGAGCCTGCGTTCGTTCTGCATCTGCCCTCCTATCGCTCTGGCTGCCTGGCACTCATTCCGTGCGAGTGCCAATCCTACCGGTTCGCGTCACAGGCACCAGTTTCCGGTGGCCGCTCCGCTCTGTGGAACGGAACACTCCTCTCGTCATCGAGATAGCCTTAGGTTAGGCTGACCTTAGAGCCATTCGTTGCACTGCTTCCGCCCCACTGGAGAGTCCTATGATCGCCGACGATCTGCTGGTCCGCATCACGGCCCACGCCAACGACGAGCACCAGACGGACCTGTGCCGCTCGCTCTCCGCACGGCTCGGGCTGCGGCCGCGTCACATCGTGGGCGTACGCCTCTCCAACCTCACCGCCGAGAGCGTCGACGTCTCCTGGATCACCCTCGACGGCGGCCACCACGTGACCTTCCGGTTCCCGGAGACCGCGGCCACGCCGGACGAGGTTCTCGAGCAGCTCGGGCGCGTACTCACCGGTTCTCGCTGCTGACTCCACTAACGTTCTCCGGATGAGCGATCGCTACGGCTCCGACGTACTGGCCGGCGACTGGCGCAAGCCCAAGAACGGGCGTGCCGTCGAGACTCCCGCAGAGCTGGGCGCTGTGGTCGAGGAGGTCGAGACCGATTTCGTCGGCGAGATCGTGCGGATCGACCGCGACCTGCACACGCTGACCCTGGAGGACCGGAAGGGCAAGCGGCGTACGTTCCCGCTCGGGCCGGGCTTCTGGCTCGAGGGAAAGCCGGTCATCCTCACTCCCCCGGTGACCCGCACCGCCCCCGCGAAGCCGACCCGCACCGCGTCGGGCTCGGTGGCCGTGGACAACGTCAAGGCCCGGGTCGCGCGCGAGTCGCGGATCTTCGTCGAGGGGCGTCACGATGCCGAGCTCGTCGAGAAGATCTGGGGCGACGACCTGCGGATCGAGGGTGTCGTCGTCGAATACCTGGGTGGTGTCGACGACCTCGCCGACCACCTGGTCGACTTCCGTCCCAGCCGCGAGCGCCGCGTCGGGGTGCTCGTCGACCACCTGGTCAAGGGGTCCAAGGAGGCCCGGATCGCGGAGTCGATCCGGCGCTCCGCGGTCGGTCAGCACGTGCTGATCGTGGGTCACCCGTTCATCGACGTGTGGCAGGCGGTCAAGCCGGCCCGGCTCGGGCTGGATGCCTGGCCGAACGTGCCGCGCTCGATCGAGTGGAAGAAGGGCATCTGCCAGCACATGGGCTGGCCCCACCGCGATCAGGCCGACATCGCGCGCGCGTGGAAGCACATCCTGGGCCGGGTCAATTCGTTCGGCGACCTGGAGCCCGCCCTGCTCGGGCGGGTCGAGGAGCTGATCGACTTCGTGACCGAGCCCGTCTGAGCCTGTCGTCAGTAGGACGACTTCTTCGGCATGATGATCCACAGCACGATGTAGACGATGAACTGCGGTCCGGGAAGCAGGCAGGAGATCACGAAGGCCAGCCGGATCAGGTTCGAGTTGATGCCGAAACGGGCGCCGAGACCGCCGCAGACGCCGGCGATCCATTTGTCGTTGCTGGGACGGGAAAGAGTTGTGGTTGCCATGGCTCCACTCTCCCCCGTCAGGCCCTCTTTACCAATCAGGATCACCCCTGATCCTTCGATCAGGACCAAGGTCCCGGACTCAGGGATGCTCAGGGGAGCAGGTCTCGGACCACCGCGTCGGCGAGGAGTCTGCCGGTCTCGGTGAGGAAGATCGTGTCGTCGGCGACGGTGACCAGGCCGCGGCGTACCTGCTCCGGAACAGCGGCACGGCCGTCGTCGTCGAGGGCTTCTGTCGGGAGGCCGTCGGCGAGCCTCAGCTCGAGCAGGACGCGCTCGACCCGCCGGTCCTCCTCGGCGAGGATCTCGCGGGCGTGGGCGGGGCTCTGCTTGGCGCCGATGCGGTCGGCGTACGCCTTGGGGTGCTTGACGTTCCACCACCGGGTGCCGCCGACATGGCTGTGGGCGCCGGGGCCGACGCCCCACCAGTCGCCGCCCTGCCAGTAGAGCATGTTGTGGCGGCAGCGCTGGGACTCGTCGGTGGCCCAGTTGGAGACCTCGTACCAGGCCAGGCCGTGCTTTCGGAGGGTGGCGTCGGCCAGCTCGTACTTGTCGGCGAGGTCGTCCTCGTCGGGCATCTCGATCTCGCCTCTTCTGACGCGTCGGGCCAGCGCGGTGCCGTCCTCGACGATGAGGGAGTAGGCCGAGATGTGGTCGGGGTTGCTGGCCAGCGCGGCGTCGAGGCTGGTGCGCCAGTCGTCGATCGACTCGCCCGGGGTGCCGTAGATGAGGTCGAGGGAGACCTGCTCGAAACCGGCCTCGCGGGCCCATTCCACGACCAGCGGGACCCGCTCGGGGTCGTGGGTGCGGTCGAGGGTCTCGAGTACGTGGGGGACGGCCGACTGCATGCCGAAGCTGAGCCGGGTGAAGCCGCCCTCGCGCAGGGTGCGCAGGTAGTCCAGGTCGACGGAGTCGGGGTTGGCCTCGGTCGTCACCTCGACGTCGTCGGCGAGGCCGAACTCGTCCCTGATCGCACCGAGCATGCCGGTCAGGTCGCTCGCCGGCAGGAGCGTCGGGGTGCCACCGCCGAAGAAGACGGTGTCCACCTGCTTGTCACTGTCGGCCAGCACCCGGCGCGCCAGCCTGACCTCCTCGATCGCCTGGTCGGCGTACGTCTGCCGGCTCACGCCGGGGCCCAGCTCGATCGCGGTGTAGGTGTTGAAGTCGCAGTAGCCGCACCTGACCGTGCAGAACGGGACGTGGACGTAGAAGCCCAGCCCCTTCTCCCCCAGCGTGCTCAGCGATTCGGCCGGCAGTGACCCGTCGGTGGGGGCGGGGTCGCCGGGAGGCAGAGCGGAAGGCACCCCTCCATTATCGATCCACCTGTCGAAAAGGGTTAACCGTGACAGGAGGGGTGGTGGGAAAATTCCGGCGTGTCCGTCTCGCAGCCTGATCTTCTTCTCGACGATGTTCTCGACAACCCGGTCTGGCACTCGCTGACCGGTGCGCACGCCTCGCTCGCCGAGGGCTCGGGGCTCGCCCGTCGCTACCGTCCCGACGTCTCGCCCTTCGCCGCGGTCTCGGATCCGGGCGAGCCGCAGGCGTGGCGCGACCTGGCCGCGGCCGTCGGAACCGGCGGCACCGCGCTGATCACCGGCGCGGCCGGTGTCTGCGGGGACGGGTGGGAGATGGTCGGTGGCGGCGAAGGCGTCCAGCTCGTCGAGACGTCACGGGTCGTTGCCGCGCCCGATCCCGAGGCGGTCGTGCTCGGAGCCGCCGACGTACCCGAGATGCTCGACCTCGTCGCCCGCACCGAGCCTGGACCGTTCGAGAAGTCGACCCACACGATGGGTACGTATCTGGGGCTGCGCCACGAGGGCCGCCTCGTCGCGATGGCCGGCCAGCGGATGCACCCAGGCGGCTGGATCGAGATCAGCGCCGTCTGCACCGCGCCCGAGGCACGCGGCCGCGGCCTGGCCAGCCGCCTCGTCCTCGCGGTCACCGCCGACATCCACGCCCGCGGCTCTCGTGCGCTGATGCATGCCTCGGTCGCCAACACCGGCGCCATCTCGGTCTACCTCGGTCTCGGGTTCGAGGAGCGGCGGCGTACGACCTTCGAGATGTTCCAGGCGGCCGGCTAGCGCCGAGGCGTCACCCCCGTCGGCCGAAGCGTCACCCGCGTCGGCCGAGAGGTCACGTACGTCGCGCGAGAGGTCACCGGCTGCCGTCTCGGCCGACGGGAGTGACGCCTCGGCCGACCTAGCTGACGCCTCGGCAGTCAGTGGAAGTCGCGGGAGCGGTGGCGGGAGGCGATGGCCTTGGCGGCCTCGGGGTGGATCTCCTCGAGCGGGGCGAGGCGGTCGGCGACCAGGTTGGTGACTCCGTCGTTGCGCTCGAGGATGCCGCGGATGAGCATGACGGAGGTGGAGACGGCGATCTTGCGGTGCTTCCTCCACAGGCCGGCGGAGCAGACGACGTTGAGCATGCCGGTCTCGTCCTCGAGGTTGATGAAGGTGACGCCGCCCGCGGTCCCGGGACGCTGGCGGTGGGTGACCAGGCCGGCGACGGTGATGCGCCGGCCGGGCTCCGAGGTGGGGAGGTCGCTGATCTTCGGGAGCCCCGCAGCGGTCAGGCCGGCCCGGAGATGGGCGAAGGGATGGCTGCCGGGGGTCACGCCGGTCGCCCACAGGTCGGCGAGGGTCTCCTCGACCGGGTCGAGGCCGGGCAGCGCAGGGGTCTCGGCGGTGAACCGCACCCCTTCGAGCTGGTCCTCGGTCTCGGTCCAGCCCGCCTGCCACAGCGCCTGGCGACGGCTCGATGTGAACACCTCCAAACATCCGGCGGTCGCCAGCGCCTCGAGCTGGGCGCGTTCCAGTCCGGCGCGACGGGAGAGGTCGAGGGAGTCCTTGAACGGCGCCTCCTCGCGGGCCTTCACGATCCGCTTGGCAACGTCCTTGCCGATGCCGCGTACGGAGTCCAGGCCCAGCCGCACCGCGAAGTTGCCGTCACGCCGGTGCTCCGGGGTCGGGTCGGGGGTGCCGGGCACCCACGGGGTCTTCTCGCCGTCCAGCCGGCAGTCCTCTTTCCCGGTCGGCGACACGAGGTCGACATCGAGCGGCTCCAGGTCTGCCGCGGCCTGGCTGAGGACGAGGTCGGGGCGGCGTACCTCCACTCCGTGGCGGCGGGCGTCCTGGGTCAGCGACTGCGGTGAGTAGAAGCCCATCGGCTGGGCGCGGAGCAGGCCGGCCAGGAACGCGGCCGGGTAGTGGAGCTTGAACCACGACGAGGCGTAGACGAGCTTGGCGAAGCTCAGCGCGTGGGACTCGGCGAAGCCGAAGTTCGCGAAGGAGAGGATCTGGGTGTAGACCGCCTCGGCGGTCTCCTCGGTCATCCCCTTGGCTCGCATGCCCTCATAGAGCTGCTCCTTGAGCGAGTCGATCCGCTCGAGACCACGCTTCGAGCCCATCGCCCGGCGCAGCAGATCGGCGTCGTCGTGGTTGAAGTCGCCCAGGACGCGACCCATCTCCATGAGCTGCTCCTGGAACAACGGCACCCCGAGGGTGCGCTCCAGCACCGGCTCCAGCAGCTCGTGGGCGAAGCTGACCTCCTCGCGCCCGGTGGCCCGGCGTACGTAGGGATGGACCGCCCCGCCCTGCACCGGCCCTGGCCGGATGAGCGCGATCTCGATGGCCAGGTCGTAGAAGCAGCGCGGCTGCAGGCGCGGCAGGGTGCCGATCTGCGCGCGCGACTCGACCTGGAAGACCCCGATCGAGTCGGCCCGGCAGAGCATGTCGTAGACCGCCGGCTCCTCCTTGGGGATGGTGGCCAGGGTCCAGCCCTCCCCCAGGTGCTCGAGAGCCAGATGCATCATGTGGTCGAGCGCCGCCAGCATCCCGAGCCCGAGCAGGTCGAACTTCACCAGCCCCATGTATTCGGCGGCGTCCTTGTCCCACTGGATCACGGTGCGCTTCTCCATGCGGGCACGCTCGATGGGTACGACCTCGCCGATCGGCTCCTCGGTCAGCACCATGCCGCCGGAGTGGATGCCGAGATGGCGCGGGGCTCCGTGGATCTCCTCGGCCAGCGCGAGGACCGGAGCGGGGATGCCGACGTCGTCCGGTGCCTCGACGCGGGAGTAGCCGAGATGCTTGGACCAGGCGTCCTGCTGGCCGGGGCTGTGGCCGAGCGCCTTGGCCGCGTCCCTGACCGCCATCTTCGGCCGGTAGCCGACGATGTTCGCGACCTGCGCGGCGTTGCGCCGGCCGTAGGTGTCGTAGACCCACTGGATCACCGTCTCGCGCTTGTCGGAGTCGAAGTCGACGTCGATGTCCGGCTCCTCCTCCCGGTGCTCGGAGATGAACCTCTCGAACGGCAGCTTGTAGAAGACCGGGTCGATCGCGGTGATCCCCAGGGCGTAGCAGACCGCGGATGCGGCCGCCGACCCTCGCCCCTGGCAGAGGATCTTCTCGCTCCGCGCGAACTCGACGATGTCGTGCACGATCACGAAGTAGCCCGGGAAGTCCTTGCGCTCGATGACGTCGAGCTCGTGCTCCACCCGCTTGCGGGCCTTCTCGACGAACTCCGGGTCGGTGGCGTACGCCTTCGCATAGCGCTCCGCGAAACCCTCCTCTGTCAGGTGGCGCAGCCGGCTCGCGGCGGTCTCGCCCTCGGGGATCCCGCGCTTGGGCAGCTTCGGGGTGGCCTTGCGCAGGTCGAAGGCGCACTCCTCGGCGATCTCGACACTACGCGCCACCGCCCCCGGGTAGCGCCGGAAGAGCTGGTCCATCTCCTCCCCCGACCTGACGTACGCCACCGGGCCGGCCGGCAGCCAGCCGGCGATGTCGCTCAGGGTGCGCCGCGCGCGGACCGCCGCGAGCGCGTCGGCCACCCGGTGCCGGTCGGGCGTGGCGTAGTGGACGTTGTTGGTGGCGACCGTGGGCAGGCCGGCCTCGCGGGCGATGCCGGCGAGCAGGTCGTTGTCGTAGGAGTCGGTCGGATGGCCGCGGTCGGTCAGCTCGACGACGACGTTGTCGTGGCCGAACCTGTCGGTGAGGTCGCGCAGCGCCCGGGCCGCGGCGATCGGGCCCGTGCCGGTGAGGGCCTGACGTACGGTGCCCTTGCGGCACCCGGTCAGGATCAGCCAGTTGCCGGCGCGAGCCCGGTCGGCGAGCTCGTCGAGGTCGTAGGCCGGCCGGCCCTTCTCGTCGCCGCGCAGCTGCGCCTCGGTGATCGCGCCGGCCAGCTGCCGGTAGCCCTCGACGCCCCGGGCGAGCACGAGGAGGTGGCTGCCCTCGGGGTCGGCGATCCCGTTCTGCGGCTTGGTCAGGCCGAGGGACAGCTCGGCGCCGTAGATGGTCCGCAACCGGTCGCTCTCACCGGCCGGGCCCAGCTTCTGCGCCGCCTCCGCGAAGGCGGGCGCCCCATAGAAGCCGTCGTGGTCGGTGATCGCGATCCCGCGCAGCCCCTGCCGAATCGCCTCGGCGACCAGAGCCGACGGCGAGCTCGCTCCGTCGAGGAAGGAGAAGTCGGAGTGGGCGTGGAGCTCGGCGTACGGCACCACCGGGCCCTCCGGCCCGCGCACCTCCTCATCGGTCAGCCGCTTCTTGCGGCGCGAGATCGGCGCATCGCCGTAGGGATCCTTCGGCGGGCGGCCCGACAGTCGCCGCTCCAGCTCCTTCCACGGGATCTCGGGGTTGTTCCAGCCCATCAGCCGAGCCCATCAGTCGTAGCTGGCTTCGGTGAGCCAGTGGTCGGTGTCGAAGGTGGCCAGCCAGGCGCGGCCGTCGACCCCGACGAGCTGGAAGCGGGCGACCCGCCGCCCGCCGCCGGGCTCCCACCACGCCTCGGTGACCGNCAGTTGCGTCGGCCGAGTCGGCAGTGCACTGCCCGCTCGGCCGACGCAACTGACGCCTCGGCCAGCCGGAGCGACTTCTCGGCCGACCGGGGTGACGGCTCGGCGAGGGCGGGTCAGGCGGTGTGGGCGCGGGTGGAGACGAGGACGCGGGCGAGACCGGCGGAGATCAGGGCGGCGCCGAGCATGTGGAAGCCGACGAGGAGGACGGGGAGGTCGGTGAGGTACTGCACCCAGCCGATCAGGCCCTGGGCGAGCTCGATGACCAGCAGGACGATGGTGACTCGGCGGACGTACGCGTTCTTGCGGCCCAGCCACAGCGTGACCAGGGTCGCGGCGACGAGCGCGTAGACGGCGTAGGCGTGGATGTGGGACATCAGGGCTGGGTCGAGGCCGGTGCGGCGGGACTCGAGGTCGCCGGAGTGGGGGCCGGAGCCGGTCACGACGGTGCCGAGCCAGAGTGTGACCCAGCCGACGACGAGGGTGACCACCGAGGCGATGCGTACGTTGCGCGGAGCCGCCTCACGCACCGGCGAACGGATCTCGTCGAGGAGCCAGACGCACAGTCCGACCATCGCCATCGACAGCAGCAGGTGGAGGGCGACGACGTACGGGTTGAGGTCGGTGAGCACGGTGATCCCGCCGATAACGCCCTGGAACGGGACGCCGAGGGCGATGACGACCGCCAGGTTGCGTACGACTCCGCGGCGCCTCCACACCGCGATGACGACCGTGATCGCGATGGCGGCCAGGACGTAGGTCAACAGCCGGTTGCCGAACTCGATGACGCCGTTGATCCCGAGCGCCTCGTGAGCCACGTAGGACTCCTCGGTGCACTTGGGCCAGGTCGGGCAGCCGAGGCCGGAGCCGGTCAACCGGACCACTCCGCCGGTCACCACGATCCCGATGTTGGCGATCAGGTTGGCGATGGCCAGACCGAACGCATGGGCGCGGAGCCAGGCGAGGACCTTGTCCTTGGCCGTGGATGCCGGGCCGGTGGCGGGTTCGGTGGAGGTCATTCCCACTTGAAGGTCCTAGCTGTGAGGGTGGAGCCGAGAACGGCCCAGATCAGGAGTACGCCGAGGTCTCGCCAGGCCGGGACGCCGTCGAGGAACGCGGTGCGTACGGCCTCTCCGAGCGCGCCCGAGGGAAGCCAGCGGGCGACGTCGCCGTAGGCGCCGTAGGCCGTCAGCGGCAGCACCACGGCGCCACCGGCCAGGAGAAGCAGGTAGATGAGGTTGGCCGCGGCCAGGGTCGCTTCGGCGCGCAGCACGCCGGCGACGAAGAGCCCGAGCGAGGCGAAGGCCAGTGTGCCCATCGCGATGGCGAGGAAGAAGGCGAGGACGGTGCCGAATCCCGCGGCGGGGGTCCAGCCGAGGATCTGGCCGACGGCGCCGATGACGAAGAGCTGCACGAGCTGTACGCAGCCGAGCGCGAGCACCTTGCCGGCGAGCAGGCCGATCCGGGGGAGCGGTGAGGCACCCAGGCGCTTGATCACGCCGTAGCGCCGCTCGAACCCGGTCGCGATCGCGAGGCTGGTGAACGAGGTCGACATGATCGCCAGGGCGAGGACGCCGGGGGTGAGGAGGTCGACGAGTGGCCGGTCGGTGCCGAGGTCGAGGTCGATCGCGTTGCCCGCGGTGACTCCGCCGACCAGCACCATCACCGGGATCACGACGGCGAGGAGGAGCTGCTCGCCGTTGCGGAGCATCAGCTTGGCCTCCATCAGCGCCTGGGCGACCACCTGCCGGGTGATCGGGGCGCCGCCGGGCTTGGGGGTGAAGGTCCCCGTGGCCACCTCAGACATGCTCGACCCCCTCGGTGAGATGGAGCCCTCCGGTGAGATCGAGGAAGACGTCCTCGAGGCTCCTGCGACCCAGGGTCAGCGACTCCGGGAGGACGTTGTTCTCCTCGCACCAGCGGCTCACCTTGGAGAGCGTGGTCGGGTCGGCCTTCCCGGTGACCCGCATCGAGCGCTCGTCGAGCAGGGTGACCTCGGTGTCCTCGCCGAGCGCCTTGCGCAGCGACTCGCGGGCACCGGGCGGGAACGGCTTGGTCACGACCAGTCTCACGGTGGCGGTCGCGCTCATCCCATTTCCTGGGCCGCGGGTGAGCTCGAGCGGAGTGCCCGAGGCGATCATCCGGCCGCGATCGATGATGTGCACCTGGTCGGCCAGCTCCTCGGCCTCCTCCAGGTAGTGGGTGGTCAGCACGACGGTGACACCGTCGGCGCGCAGCTCGCGCAGCAGCTCCCAGGTCGTACGCCGCCCTTGCGGGTCCATCCCCGCCGTCGGCTCGTCCACGAACACCAGCTCCGGGCGGCCCACCAGCGCCATCGCCAGCCCGAGCCGCTGCTGCTGCCCGCCCGAGAGCCGCCGGTAGGGGGTGCGACCGCACTCGCCCAGGCCGAGCCGCTCGGCCAGGTAGTCGACGTCGAGCGGATGCGCGTGCAGCCGGGCGATGTGCTTGAGCATCTCCATGGCGCGTACGCCGCTCCAGGCGCCCTGCCCCTGCAGCATCACCCCGATCCGGGGGAGCAGCTGCTTGCGGTCGGCGATGGGATCGAGCCCGAGGACGCGTACCGTCCCCTGCTGGGGTTTCCGGTAGCCCTCGCAGGTCTCCAGGGTCGTCGTCTTGCCGGCACCGTTGGGCCCGAGAACGGCCGTGATCGAGCCCTCCGCGACGCTCAGCGTGAGTCCGTCGACGGCCGTCTTGTCGCCATAGGTCATGCGCAGGTCGCGTACCTCGACAGCAGGCCTGGCGACGGAAGAGTCCACGGCGGCAGTCTAAGAAGGCGTACGCCACCGGCCCAATCGCGTAGGTGCGATCCTGTGGATTCTTAGGTGTCTGTAAGGACGTTGGCCGCCCAACTCCCACCGAAGGACGGCCAACGCGGGGATGAGACGTGATGCCCCGGGGGCCATGACGCGGTGTCTCAGACACAATTTCTGCTCAGAAGATCAACAAGCAAGGCGGTCAGGAATCGAGAAGCCTCGAAGGCCCCGGGATTCCTAAGGTCGAGACATGTTCACACTTGAGACCATCACCCTCGACGCAACCGACCCCACGGACGCCCAGGCGTTCTACGAGAAGGCCTTCGGGCTCACCGACCAGATCTCCGTACGGCAGGGCCCGGGCACCGGCACCGGCCGCCCGTTCACGATCTCCCTGGTCGTCGGTCAGCCCTCGACGGTCGACAGCCTCGTCGACTCCGCGCTCGCGGCCGGCGCCACCTCGCTCAAGCCGGTCGAGAAGTCGTTCTGGGGCTACGGCGGCATCGTCCAGGCCCCCGACGGCTCGATCTGGAAGATCGCCACCTCGGCGAAGAAGGACAACGGCCCCGCCACCCGCGAGATCGACGACATCGTCCTGCTCCTCGGCGTCGCCGACGTCAAGGCGACCAAGCGGTTCTACGCCGAGCGCGGGCTGGGCGTGAAGCGGAGCTTCGGAGGCAAGTACGCCGAGTTCGAGGCCGCTCCCGGTGCCGTCCAGCTCGCGATCTACCCCCGGCGTGCCCTGGAGAAGGAGACCGGTGTCGCGGTCGACCCGGCCGCTGCGTACGGAATCGTGCTGGGTGGCGGTAGCGAGGCTTTCACCGACCCGGACGGGTTCACCTGGCAGGCTGGGGACCATGGCACGCACGATCGCGACGAACACGACCGTTGATCTCGAGGGGCTCCTGGAGTTCGTACGTCCCCGCCACCAGATGATCCTGGTGACCCGCCGAGCCGACGGGTCACCGCAGCTCTCGCCGGTCACCGGCGGCGTCGACGACGACGGGCGGATCGTGATCGCGACCTACCCCGAACGGGCCAAGACCCGTAACGCCCGCACCCGCCCGCAGGTGAGCGTCATGGTCCTCTCCGAGGAGTGGAACGGCGCCTGGGTCCAGGTCGACGGCGAGGCCGAGGTGCTCGACGCGACCGCGGGGGAGGAGGCCCTGGACGCCTTCGTCACCTACTTCCGCAACATCTCCGGCGAGCACTCCGACTGGGACGAGTACCGCCAGGCCATGGTCGACCAGGGCAAGTCCCTCCTCCGGATCACCCCGAAGCGCTGGGGCCCGGTCGCCACCGGCGGCTTCCCCGCCCACCTCGCCTGAGACCGAGGGGCCGCTGGTTCCTGCTAGCGGGTTCAGCGGCGCTGCCAGATCCCGAGGCGGTGGTTCCACGGCAGCCGCGGGCTCAGCTGGCGCGGCTCGGATAGGTGGACCAGGTCGAAGTCCGGGCCGAGGGCGCGGGTCATGTCCTCAGGGACGTACGTCCATGGCGGGCCGGGCTCCTCTCTCGGCCGGTCGATCGGGAAGACCCCCGACGCGACCCGCCCGCCGGGGCGTACGACCGCGCGGGCCAGGTCACCGACGCGGCCGCGCCAGGCGGGCGGCAGCGCGCAGAAGAAGGTGTGGTCCCACATCAGGTCGACCGGTCCGCCGGTCGCGGCCAGGACGACGTCGATGTCGAGTGCGTCGCCGACCACGTAGGTGAGCTCCGGGTAATGCTCGGCTGCGTGGGCGGCCGCCGTGGGCGAGACGTCGACGACCGTCGTACGCCATCCTGCAGCCGCCAACCCAGCCGCGTCGTGTCCCCGGCCGGCACCTGGCGCGAAGGCGGTGCCGGGCTCCCCGAACAGCGCCGCGTCCTCCCCGATGTACGCCAGGGGAGCGCCGAGGTCCCAGCCGGTCGTGCCGCGGACGTACGCGGTTTCCCAGTCGGTGGGGTCATTGACGGTCATGGGCCACAGTCTCTCGGACCGGAGCAGGGTGGGAGAGCAGGGCGCCCGGGCGAATCCGAGATTTCAGGGCGGTTCCGTGTGCCGTCGTTGACCGGTACGCTTTCGAACATGAGATCGACTGGCGGCGCGTCCCGGTGCGACGTACCGCTGCCGTTCGACATCGCTGTCGATGCGTTGCCCGCACCCGTCAAGCGACCATCGGCGCCTGTGCCGGAAGAGGGGACGCAGGTCTACCGTCTTGTCGGCGCCCACCTCACCTCTCGCGGCCTGCCGCCGGGCTCCGACCTGATGATCAACCCCCGCCGACCCAGGCGCGGCGAGGTGGCGGTCGTGCGCTCCGGCGGTCGCACCAGAGTCGGTGTCTTCGACCTCGAACGCGGTCGGGCGGTCCTGCGTTCAGACCGCGGCACCCGCTGGCTGCCGCCCGACGCCGTCTACATCGGCGTCGCCGCCCTCGCCTCCCCGACCCTCGACGGGATGCCGACGGGCTGATCGGTGATTCGCTCTGCGGTGGTGACGTACGACACGTTGGCGGCGCCGGGCGAGCAAGTAAGGGTTGCCTTCGTTGAATCGCCTGGGGGAATAACGTCACAATGGTGTTGTGAAATTCGACGAGAGCACTCTGCAGCCCGCAGAGACCAGCGAGGAGAGCACCCGCCAGCGGGTCGCTCGGTCGCTGCTCGTCGATGGTCCGCAGACCGCTGCGACGCTGGCCAAGCGGCTCGATCTCACCCCGGCCGCGGTCAGGCGCCATCTGGACGCCCTGGCCGAGGAGGAGGCGGTGGAGCAGCGCGAGCCGCGCACCGCGTCCACGCGTGGGCGAGGCCGCCCGGCCAAGCTCTTCGCGCTCACCGACCAGGGTAGGGACGGCTTCGAGAAGAAGTACGACGACCTGGCCGTCGAGGCGCTGCGGTTCCTCTCCGAGGTGGCCGGCGAGGAGGCCGTGCGGGAATTCGCGGAGCGCCGCGCGGCGTTCATCAAACAGGGACTGGACCGGATCGCCGCCGGCGAGACGGACCTCAGCCCCGCGCAGGTGCTTGCGAATGTGTTCACGGCCAACGGCTATGCGGCCTCCGTCAGGGAGCTGCCGCTGATCAACGGCCATGACGCAGGTGAGCAGCTGTGCCAACAGCACTGCCCGGTCGCCCACGTCGCCCAGGAGTTCCCCGAGCTCTGCGAGGCGGAGACAGAGGCGATCGCGAAGCTGCTCGGCACCCACGTACAACGCTTGGCCACCATCGCCCACGGCGACGGAGTCTGCACGACGCACATCCCTCCTGGATCCTCCGGTCCCGGCGAAGTTTCGAAGAAGAAGGAGCAGGTCACGACATGACCTCCATCGAGGAGCTCAACCCCGAGCTGAAGGGCATCGGCAAGTACGAGTTCGGCTGGTCCGACTCGGACGTCGCCGGTGCCGCGGCACAGCGCGGTCTCAACGACGCCATCGTCCGCGACATCTCCGGCAAGAAGTCTGAGCCGCAGTGGATGCTCGACCTGCGCCTGAAGGGCCTCAAGCTCTTCGGCCGTAAGCCGATGCCCACCTGGGGCTCCGACCTCTCGGACATCGACTTCGACAACATCAAGTACTTCGTGCGCTCGTCGGAGAAGCAGGCCACCTCGTGGGAGGACCTGCCCGAGGACATCAAGAACACCTACGACCGGCTCGGCATCCCGGAGGCGGAGAAGCAGCGCCTCGTCGCCGGTGTCGCCGCGCAGTACGAGTCGGAGGTCGTCTACCACTCGATCCGCGAGGACCTCGAGGCCCAGGGCGTGCTCTTCCTCGACACCGACACCGCGCTCAAGGAGCACCCGGAGATCTTCCAGGAGTACTTCGGCACGGTGATCCCGGTCGGCGACAACAAGTTCGCCGCGCTGAACACCGCCGTGTGGTCGGGTGGCTCCTTCATCTACGTGCCGAAGGGTGTCCACGTCGACATCCCGCTGCAGGCCTACTTCCGGATCAACACCGAGAACATGGGCCAGTTCGAGCGCACCCTGATCATCGCCGACGAGGGCTCCTACGTTCACTACGTCGAGGGTTGCACCGCGCCGATCTACCAGTCCGACTCGCTGCACTCCGCGGTCGTCGAGATCATCGTGAAGAAGAACGCCCGCGTTCGCTACACGACCATCCAGAACTGGTCGAACAACGTCTACAACCTGGTCACCAAGCGCGCCGTCTGCGAGGAGGGCGCGACCATGGAGTGGGTCGACGGCAACATCGGCTCCAAGGTGACCATGAAGTACCCGGCGGTCTACCTGATGGGTGAGCACGCCAAGGGCGAGACGCTCTCCATCGCCTTCGCCGGCGAGGGCCAGCACCAGGACGCGGGCGCCAAGATGGTGCACGCCGCCCCGAACACGTCCTCGTCCATCCTGTCGAAGAGCGTTGCTCGTGGCGGTGGCCGCACGTCCTACCGCGGCCTGATCCAGATCAACGAGGGCGCGCACGGCTCCAAGTCCAACGTGCTCTGCGACGCGCTCCTGGTCGACCAGATCTCCCGTTCGGACACCTACCCCTACGTCGACATCCGCGAGGACGACGTCTCGATGGGTCACGAGGCCTCGGTCTCCAAGGTCTCCGACGACCAGCTGTTCTACCTGATGTCCCGCGGAATGGCCGAGGACGAGGCGATGGCGATGATCGTGCGCGGCTTCGTCGAGCCGATCGCCAAGGAGCTCCCGATGGAGTACGCCCTCGAGCTCAACCGCCTGATCGAACTGCAGATGGAAGGAGCCGTCGGCTGATGACGGCAGTAGCTGACGCTCTCGAGATGAACAAGGTCGAGAGCCACCTCCACCCGGAGGGAAGTTTCGACGTCGAGGCGCACGAGGTGCCGAAGGGTCGCGAGGAGATCTGGCGGTTCACCCCGCTCAAGCGCCTCAAGGGCATCCACAACGACGCCCCGTTCGCCGACGGCGCGACCAAGGTGGAGATCGAGGCGGCCGCGGGCGTGACCGTCGAGACCGTAGCGGCTGACGATGCCGTACGCGGCAGCTCGGGTCTGGTCCCGACCGACCGCGTCTCGGCGCGGGCCTGGGCGGCCAGCACCGGCGCGACCGTCGTGCGGATCCCGACCGACACCGTCGTCGAGGGCGCGACCGTGATCCGCCACCACGGCACCGGCTCGGAGACCGCCGGCGCCGGTCACGCGGTGATCGTGGCGGAGAAGTTCGCCAAGGCGACCGTCGTGCTGGTCTTCGAGGGCTCTGCCGTCGTGGCAGACAACATCGAGATCGTCGTCGAGGACGGCGCCGACCTCACCGTCGTCTCCGTCCAGGACTGGGCCGACGACGCCGTCCACCTCTCCACCCAGCACGCCAAGGTCGGCCGCGACGCCAACCTCAAGCACGTCTCGGTGAGCTTCGGCGGCGACGTGGTGCGCCACGACTTCTCCGCCGAGTACGCCGGCCCCGGCGGCTCGGTGGAGGCGCTCGGTCTCTACTTCGCCGACGCCGGCCAGCACATCGAGCACCGTCTCTTCGTCGACCACACCGCCCCGAAGACCAAGTCCCACGTGGTCTACAAGGGTGCGCTGCAGGGCGAGAAGGCCCACGCGGTCTGGATCGGCAACGTGCTGATCCGCAAGGAGGCCGAGGGCATCGAGACGTATGAGGAGAACCGCAACCTCATCCTCACCGACGGTGCCTGGGCCGACTCCGTGCCCAACCTGGAGATCGAGACCGGCGAGATCGAGGGCGCGGGTCACGCGTCGGCGATCGGCCGGTTCGACGACGAGCAGCTCTTCTACCTGCAGAGCCGCGGCATCTCCGAGACCGAGGCCAAGCGCCTGGTCGTGCACGGCTTCTTCAACGACCTGATCCGTCAGATCGGTGTCCCCGAGCTCGAGGAGAAGCTGACCGGCACGGTCGAGGCCGAGCTCGCCAAGAACATCAACACTCTTATCGAGAAGGACGCAACCGCATGAGCACGCTTGAGATCAAGGACCTCACGGTCTCGGTGAACACCGAGGACGGTGCCAAGGAGATCCTCAAGGGCGTGACCCTGACGATCAACTCCGGCGAGACCCACGCGATCATGGGCCCCAACGGCTCGGGCAAGTCGACGCTTGCCTACTCGATCGCCGGCCACCCGAAGTACACCATCACCGGCGGCACCGTCACCCTCGACGGTGAGGACGTCCTGGAGATGTCGGTCGACGAGCGGGCCAAGGCTGGTCTGTTCCTCGCGATGCAGTACCCCGTCGAGGTTCCCGGCGTGAGCGTGGCCAACTTCCTCCGCACCGCGAAGACGGCGCTGGACGGCGAGGCCCCCAAGCTGCGTACGTGGGTCAAGGACGTCAACGGTGCGATGAACAAGATGCACCTGGACCCGACCTTCTCGCAGCGCTCGGTCAACGAGGGCTTCTCCGGCGGTGAGAAGAAGCGCCACGAGATCGCCCAGCTCGACATCCTCGACCCGGCCTTCGCGCTGCTCGACGAGATCGACTCCGGCCTCGACATCGACGCGCTCAAGGTCGTCTCCGAGGGGATCAACGACTTCCGCGCCCGCGATGGCAAGTCGGTCCTGTTGATCACCCACTACACCCGCATCCTGCGCTACATCAAGCCTGACCACGTGCACGTCTTCGTGGCCGGCCGGATCGCGGAGTCGGGTGGTCCGGACCTGGCCGAGGAGCTGGAGGCCAACGGCTACGAGAAGTACGTCGCGACGGGAGTCTGACATGAAGGGTCTGCTGCCCGACCTGGATCTGGTCCGCAAGGACTTCCCGATCCTGGAGCGCACCTTCGACGGCGGCGAGACCCCGCTGGTCTACCTCGACAGCGCCAACACCTCGCAGAAGCCGCAGATCGTGATCGACACCATGGTCGACCACCTGGAGCGGCACAACGCCAACATCGCCCGGGCGATGCACCACCTGGGTGCGGAGGCAACCGAGGCGTTCGAGGGGGCGCGCGACACGGTCGCGCGCTTCCTCGGCGCGCCCGAGCGCGACGAGGTGATCTTCACCAAGAACGCCTCCGAGGCGCTCAACCTGGTCGCCAACACCGTGCCGCTGGCCGCCGGCGACGTGGTGGTCACCACCGAGATGGAGCACCACTCCAACATCGTTCCGTGGCAGCTCGCCACGCAGCGCGCGGGTGCGACGTTGAAGTGGTTCGGGCTCACCGACTCCGGTGAGCTCGACCTCTCGAACATCGACGAGCTGATCACGCCGGCGACCAAGATCGTCGCGCTGACCTGGGTCTCCAACATGCTCGGCACGATCAACCCGATCGCCGAGATCGCCCGCAAGGCTCACGAGGTCGGTGCGCTCGTCGTCGTCGACGCCGCGCAGGCCGCCCCGGTGCTGCCGATCGACCTGGCCGGCATGGCCGAGGAGGAGCGTCCCGACTTCCTCGCCTTCACCGGCCACAAGGTCGTCGGCCCGACCGGCATCGGCGTCCTGTGGGGCCGACGCGCCGCGCTCGAGGCGCTGCCGCCGTTCCTCGGTGGTGGCGAGATGATCGCGACGGTGACGATGGAGAAGTCGACCTACGCGCCGATCCCGCACAAGTTCGAGGCCGGCACCCCGCCGATCGCCGAGGCCGTGGGTCTCGGTGCGGCGCTGGAATACCTCATGCACGTCGGTATGGAGAACGTCCACGCCCACGAGCAGGCGATCACGGCCTACGCGCTGGAGCGCCTCGCGACCGTCCCGGGCGTGACCGTGCTCGGCCCGGCCGACGCGGCCAAGCGCGGCGGCGCGATCGCCTTCGAGCTCGACGGGGTGCACCCGCACGACGTGGCCCAGGTCCTCGACTCCAAGGGCGTCGCCATCCGCGCCGGGCACCACTGCGCCAAGCCGGCTCACCAGCGGTTCGGCGTACAGGCCTCCAACCGGATGTCGTCCTACCTCTACACCACGCCCGCCGAGATCGACGCGCTGGTCGAGGGGTTGGAATACGTACGCACGTTCTTCAAGTTGGACAAGTGATGACTGCCGCGAACCTCGAGAGCATGTACCAGGAGATCATCCTGGACCACTACAAGAACCCGCACGGGAAGGGTCTTCGCGACCCCTACGAGGCGGAGGTTCACCACGTCAACCCGACCTGCGGCGACGAGATCACCCTGCGGCTCCACGTGGACGGCGGCAAGATCGAGGACATCTCCTACGATGCCCTCGGCTGCTCCATCTCGCAGGCGTCGGCCTCCGTTCTCAACGACCTGGTCGTCGGCAAGACGGTGGATGAGGCGATGGTCATCCACGAGGAGTTCCTGCGGCTGATGCAGGGCAAGGGCCAGGTGGAGCCCGACGAGGACATTCTGGAGGACGGCATCGCCTTCGCGGGCGTCGCCAAGTTCCCCGCCCGGATCAAGTGCGCGCTGCTGTCGTGGATGGCCTGGAAAGACGCCGCCGCGAAGACTGTCGCTGAGGAGAACTGATGACTGAGACCGACCACGCTGAGCACAATCACGCGGGACACGACCACTCGGGTCATGACCACTCCGGTCATGACCACTCGGGCCACGGCCACGGTCACGAGGCGCCTGAGTGGCAGGGGATGCGTACGTCCACGGTCGAGGGCGCGAGCCTGAAGATCGAGGACGTCGAGGAGGCGATGAAGGACGTCGTCGACCCCGAGCTCGGCATCAACGTCGTCGACCTGGGCCTCATCTACGGCCTGCACATCGAGGACCACTCCAACGTGGTCATCGACATGACGCTGACCTCGGCGGCCTGCCCGCTGACCGACGTCATCCAGGACCAGACCTCGCAGGCCTTGGAGGGCATGGTCAACGACGTACACATCAACTGGGTCTGGATGCCGCCGTGGGGCCCGGACAAGATCACCCCCGACGGCCGCGAGATGCTGCGCGCTCTCGGGTTCAACGTCTGAGGGTTTCGCCCGATGTGGGAGTCCTGAGGTCACTGGGTGACCTCAGGACTCCCACGTCATTTCGGGGAACACCGACATACCGTTGTCGCGTGGTTGGTCGAAGGTAGACGCATGACCGACAACACCGACCCCACGATCACGCGCAGCTCGGCCGCCCGACACGCGCTCGACGCATGGCTGACGATGTGGAACACCGACAGCGACATCGCACGACAGATCTGCGCGAACGACTTCCGGATCCACTTCGCCGTGACCGAGCCCGACGGGTCGACCCCCGCGGACGACATCCGCACCTCCGAAGACTTCGCGCGATATCTCGACTGGTGGCACGAGCAGAACCCGGGTGTCGTCTTCACGAACATCGCCGATGCCATCGACGGCAACCACGGCCGGCTTCTCTGGGATGTCGACGTGAACGGTCAGCAGGCAGGTGGCGTGGACGTCTTCGACTTCGATGGCGACGGTCGGGTCCGTCGGGTCTGGTCTGTGGGCGGGCAGAGGAGCATGCGGAGCTGATGCATCCCACCCGACTCCGCCGGCTCTCGGGAGAATAGGAAGCATGAAGCGAGCCGAGCGACAATATGCCCTGGTCGACCTGCTTCGCGGAGCACGGCGTCCCTGGTCCGCCGCTCGGCTCGCTCACGAGTTCGGCGTGTCGTCACGGACGATCGAACGCGATATCGGTTCACTCCAACAGGCCGGGGTCCCCATCTACGCGGATCACGGGGCCGCGGGCGGCTATTCGATCCTCCAGGAGTACTCGCTGCCGCCGCTGAACCTTTCCGCTGCCGAGTCATTGGCGGTGATCGCCGGTCTCGCACTGCTCGAGTCCTCGCCCTACCAAGGAGCTGCTCGCCGCGCACGCGCCAAGATCGCTGCGGTCATGGACGAGGCGCATCGCGCGCCCGTGCAGGATCTGCTCGGAACGATGCATGTCATCGACGCAGTCCCGCCAACGGACGGCTCCGTGCCGCTCGGGATACTCTCCGACGCGATCGCCGCGCGCCGCGTGGTGCGACTCACCTACGTGGGTGAGAGCGCCGACGGAAACCCGGACGTCGCCAGCACGACCGTCCGTGAGGTCGAGACCATGGGTCTTCTCCGCGCCGCTGACACGTGGCTGCTCACCGGGTGGTGCCGGCTCCGCGATGCGATACGTGGGTTCCGTATCGAGCGGATCATACGACTGGAGATCCTCGACGAGGTCCCGTCGCGGCGCGACCCGGCGCTGCTCGAGGCGGATCTCGCACAGTGGCCGACGCGGCCCCTCCTGTTCGGACCGGAGTAGTCCTTGATGCCGCCTTGACGTGGGAGTCCTGAGGTCACTGGGTGACCCTTCGACAGGCTCAGGACACCGCCTCAGGACTCCCAGGTCATCTCAGGCGACGCGACGGGCGCGCGCGATCGCTTCCTGGCTGCGCTTGTAGGGCTTTCGTCCGGGAGTTCTGGGGGTGTCCCGAGGTTTGCCGCTCTCCAGGAGAACACCGCCCCAGACTCCCCACTCCCGCCGGGCGGTCCCGAGCTCGAGGCAGGTCTGCCGCATCGGGCAGCCCGCGCAGACCTCCTGCGCTTCGGCGAGCTGGGTGAGGTCCTCGGGGTGAAAGAGCTCCGGGTCCTCGCCCACGCAGGCCCACTCGTCTGTCCGGGGAGTCGGGTGCTTCAGCGTCAGCTCGTAGGTCTTGGAGCTGTTGCCCTCTCCGAAGAGTGTGATGATCTCCATCTCGTTCACCTCCTGGTGATGCTGCTGGACATGAGAAAGGGCCGCTTCCGATTCGATCGGAGCGGCCCTGGTGGATGCGGTGAGCACCTACGTTCGTTGCGGCTCCGAGCGCGCAAACTCCACGTCCTGGACCGGTCGGCCCAGGTGCTTGCAGATCGTGGTCTCGCGCATGACATCAATGGTATTCACCCCGCCCCAGCCGGGACCACTGGTTTGTCGCGGGAAACGTGCCGGTGACGACGGCTTAACCGGCGGCGTACGCGGCCTCGTTAGCGTCCGGGGATCCACCGTCCCCGACGCTTAGGAGACCCGATGAAGGTCTTGAAGTCCCCAGCCGTCCTGATCCTCGTCGGTGCGGTCGCCGGCATCGTCTTCGGCCTGGTGGTGGGGGAGTGGGCGGCGAACCTCAAGTTCGTCGGTGACATCTTCATCCGGCTGATCCAGATGTCGATCGTCCCCCTGGTCGCCTCGTCGGTGATCGTCGCGACGGGCGCGATGACCGGGGCGGGCGCCGGCAGGCTGGCCGGGGCGACCTTCGGCTGGATGCTGGGGTTCGCGGTGGTCGCCGCCTTCGTCGGTTGGGGGCTCGCCGAGCTGATCCAGCCGGGCTCGGGGATGCGCTACGACGGCGAGCTCGACCCGACCCTGACCGACTCGGCTGCGGCGACCGCGGTCGGGTGGCAGCAGACCGTGACCGGCTTCGTCTCCACCAACGTGGTCGAGGCGATGGCCACCGGTGCGATGGTGCCGATCATCGTCTTCGCCCTGATCTTCGGTCTCGCGCTCAACCGCTACACCGCGATGAACGGCCCGACCGTCGTGCTCACCTTCTTCGAGCAGATCCAGGCGATCGTCCTGCTGATGATCAGGTACGTCCTGGCGCCCATCGGCGTCTTCTGCCTTCTCGCCGACCTTGCCGGCCGCGTCGGCTTCGGGGTGGTCACCACCGCGCTCACTTACCTGGGCACGACCCTGGCAGGCGTGGTGATCATCTCCGTCCTCTACGTCGTCGTGGTCGTCGCCGTCACCCGGCTCAACCCGCTGCGCCTGCCTGCGAAGCTCGCCGAGCAGACCGTCGTGGCCGTCACCACGACATCGTCGGCGGTCACCTTCCCGACGGTGCTGAAGAACGCGGTCGAGAAGTTCGGGATCTCGAAGCGGGTCGCGGACTTCACGCTCTGCCTGGGGATGACGATGGGCTCGTGCGGCGCGGTGCTCAACTACACGATCGTGGTGCTCTTCCTCGCCCAGGCCTCCGGCGTCTCGCTCTCCCCGGGCGACATCGCCCTCGGGATGGCGCTCGCGGTGCTGCTCAACATCGGCACGATCACGGTGCCCGGCGGGTTCCCGGTCGTCGCGATCTTCCTGGCCACGTCCTTGGACCTGCCCATCGAGGCCGCCGGGCTGCTCATCGCGGTCGACTGGTTCACCGGGATCCTGCGTACGTTCCTCAACGTCAACGGCGACACCATGGTCGCTCTGCTGGTGGCGCACGGCGCGGACGAGATCGACCGGGACGTGTATGCCGGGACGAAGCCGGCGGTGGAGCCCGTCGTGGAGGAGGCCGCGGCCTGACACGATGGAGGCATGGACGTAGCCGCCCGCACCGCAGCCAACCGCCGCCTGCTCGCCGACTTCTTCGACGGCCTCGACGAGTCCCAGCTGGAGACGCAGAGCCTCTGCTCGGCCTGGACGGTGAGGGAGGTGCTGGGGCACAGCGCGATGCCGTTCTCGGTCGGGATCGGGCGGCTGCTGTGGCGCACGCTGCTGGCCCGAGGCTCCATCGACCGGGCCTCGGTCGCGATCGCCGAGGAGCAGGCGCGACGGCCGGTCGCCGAGCTGACGGGGCTGCTGAGGACGTACGCCACCAAGCGGGTGCCGGCGCCCGGCGTCGGTCCGATGGGGCAGTTCACCGATCACTGCATCCACCTGCGTGACTGTGCCCGGCCGCTCGGTCTCGACACCGAGGTCCCGCTCGAGGACTGGCGCGCGGTGCTCGACTGGCTGCCGACCAAGCAGGCCTCGCTCGGGGTGGTCCCGGCCGGACGGCTCGACGGGCTCGCGCTGCGCGCGACCGACCAGGACTGGTCCTGGACTGCGGCCGACGGCTCGGGCGAAGAGGTCGCCGGTCCCAGCGAGGCATTGGCGATGGCGCTCTCCGGCCGGTCGGTCGCGTTGGCCGATCTCGACGGACCAGGGGTGGCGACGTTGCGAGAGCGTCTCGGCTGACCCCGGTAGGCTCCGCGGACGTGGAGGCTCCTGGTCGGATCTGGTTCGGGTACATCGCCGCGGTGAGTCTCGCGGTGATCGGGCTGTTCACGCTGGATCCGCTGGCGTTCGGCCTGGCGGTCGCCGTGCTGGTCGCGACGGTGCTGGGGGAGTGGTATCGCGGTCGTCAGGCCGCGCTTTCCGCTGCTGCGGGGGACACCGACCTTGCGGACCTGGTCTCCCGGTGGGCCCGCGGCTGGGCCTACGCGCGGGGCTTCCCGCGCCCAGCGGCGGTGCCCGGAGGCGTACGCGTGGAGGTGGGGGAGCCCGGGCGCCGGGTCGAGTGGGTGGCGACCGACGACGCGGACACGCTCGCCGGGCTCGTCGACACCGCCCGGGCCACGCCCGAGGCGTGGTTGTCGGTGGTGACCGAGTCGCCGGCGGGCGTACGTCCCTGGTTCGTCGAGGCCGGGCTGGACGCCAACGACGGCGAGGAGGCGCTGATGTCGATCGAGCTCGCCGACCACGCGTCCCGGCGGCTTCCGGAGGGCTATCGCGCCGAGGTGGAGCGCGACGGCGGCGTCATCACCGTGACGGTCAGCGCGGGCGATGCTGTCGCGGCCGGCGGGCGGATCGCCGTCATCGGCGCCGACGCCGTCGCCGACCGGATCCAGACCGAGCCCGACCACCGACGCCGCGGTCTCGGCGGCGCGGTGATGAGCCTGCTCGTCGCGGCCGCCGGGGAGGCCGGTGCGGTCCATGGCCTTCTGGTCGCCAGCGAGATGGGAGAACCCCTCTACGCCGGCCTCGGCTGGCGCGCCCAGGCACGCCTGGTGACCGCGCGATCAGCCACGCCGCGTACCTCCGTCGAGTCCCGGCACGGCTGACGCGAACTGTGATTGAGTGTCGCCTATGAGCGACGACGCCACGATCCCTGAGCCTGAGGCCCCCGTGTCCGACTCCCAGCAGGAGGCTGACATCGCCGCGTTCTGGGACGACGTGAAGCACCACGCCCACCTCAGCGCCGCGCCCGGCTACTTCGGGGCATCGCCGTTGGAGGCGCTGCAGCCGCCGGCCTGGGCCTTCGGCGGTACGCCGGAGGAGGCCGACGGTCTGCTCGAGCTCGTTCTCGAGGGGGTGAAGACCGCTACGGCCACTGCGCAGTGGGACTTCGAGAACGGAGACGAGCCGCTCCCGACCGTCGGTGGCATGAGCATCATCCTCGACGGGTCCGGTCATCCACGGGCACTGATCGCCACCACCCAGGTCGACATCGCCCCGTTCCGGGACGTCCCTGAGGAGTTCGCCCGGCTGGAGGGCGAGGGCGACCTGTCG
The DNA here is from genome assembly GCF_042788075.1 of Nocardioides sp. YIM B13467. Lineage (NCBI taxonomy): Bacteria > Bacillati > Actinomycetota > Actinomycetes > Propionibacteriales > Nocardioidaceae > Nocardioides > Nocardioides sp. YIM B13467. The sequence goes on along the minus strand of NZ_JBHZPJ010000046.1, from coordinate 881,964 downwards.
CTCGAGTACTGGCGCGAGGTGCACGAACGCTTCTTCACCGAGTTCGCCGGTCCCGACCACGAGTTCAGCGAGGACATGCCGGTCGTGATGGAGCAGTTCGAGCTCGTCTGGCCGAAGCCGGCCTGATCCAGGAACCAGGATGGTGGGCGGATGACACCGACCGAGCTGACCGAGCGGGTCCGGGAGATCTGCCTCGGGTTCCCGGAGTGCGCCGAGCGGGTGACCCACGGCGCGCCCGGGTTCTTCGTGAAGAAGCAGTTCGTGATGCTGTGGCCGGAGGGACATCACGGGCGGGAGGAGCCGCATCTGTGGGCGGCCGCTGCGGCGGGGGTGCAGGCCGAGGTCGTCGGTGACGACGCCGAGCGGTTCTTCGTACCTCCCTACGTCGGTGGCCGCGGCTGGGTCGGCATGCGGCTCGACGGGGACGTCGACTGGGACGAGGTCGCCGAGATCTGCGAGGACGCCTATCGCCACATCGCGCCGCCTCGGCTGCTGCGTGGTCTGGACCGGTAGCGTACGGACATGCCCAACGTCGCCGTCCCGGTCGCTCGGATCCAGCGCTGGGTCGACAACTTCGCCGGGCGCCACGGCGAGACCCGGCTCGCGGTCGACTCCGGTGCGCTGACCGGTGCCGCGGCCGACGGGTCCTCGTTCATCGCGACGCTGCCGTTCGAGAAGACGTACGCCGGGCCGGCCGAGGTCGAGGCGTTCATCGCCGCCTCGGCGGCGCCGCAGGACTGGGGCCTGCTGCTGGTGCGCAAGGGCGGCTTCGCGATCGCCCGGATGAGCGGTGGCGAGATCGCCGACCACAAGATCGGGCGGCGGCACGTCCAGGGGAAGACCAAGGCCGGCGGCTGGAGCCAGCAGCGCTTCGCCCGGCGCCGGGCCAACCAGGCCAGCGCTGCGTACGAGGCGGCGGCCGAGCACGCGGCCCGGATCTTGAACGGGCTGCGGGGCCCGCTGGTCACCGGCGGCGACCACGGCGGTGTCGACGACGTGCTCGAGGACCGGCGGCTGGCGTCGCTCGAGGTGACCGGGCCGTGGCTGGCCGTGCAGGACCCCAACCGGGCGGTGCTGGATCAGGCCGTCGAGGAGGCCCAGAAGGTGCGGATCGAGGTCCTCAACGCCGACGGCTGACGCGTCAGGGGAGCTGCCAGACTCCCGGCGAACCCTTGACCATCAGGCCGTCGGTCAGCAGCGTCTGACGGGCGCGTCGCGCCGCGTAGCGCCAGCGGAGCTCGCCTTCCGGGGTGGTCTCGAAGTCGCCCGGGAGGAGGCTGTCGCCCAGCTGGCTCTCGAGCTCGTCGAGGACGTTGTCGGCAGACATCGAGCCACCGGCGGTCTCGAGGATCTCGAGGATGAGCGGCGCGAAGGCGGCCGGCGGGGTCCACTTGCGGGGAGCGGACTTGGTGACGACCTTCGGCGCGGCGGCCGTCGAGCTCGTCGTGGTCTTGCGCACCCGGGTTGTCGGCTTCTTCACTGGAGCCGGAGCGGGCGGGGCCGGGGGCCGCCCATGGATGCACTGTGACTTCGGCAGGTCACACAGCTCGCAGTAGTCAGTCTCGGACATCGGCTCAACCATATCGGCCCCAGGATCAAACTCAGCATCCCGTCGTCGCATCCCGGCGGTGAGTGCCGTTGCGACCTGCGAGGATGCGCTACTTTGGCAAGCATGTGGCAGCCCGACCCAGGGTGGCTCGTCCTTCCCGGCGGCACCGGACCCTCCACGCTGGGGGTCTGGCGCACTGCTGTGGGCGAGGAGCAAGAGCCGGTCGTGGTCAAGCGGCTCGGGGAGCCGGGGGCGTACGATCCGGCCGAGCTGAGCCGCCGGCGCCACTTCGCCTACTGGCGGCGGGCGGCCGACGTCGCCACCGCAGGGCTCGTCGACGACACCCCGGGCATGATCGGCGCGCGTACGAGCGTCGCCGAGGACGACGAGGGCATCACCCTGACCAGCGAGTGGGTCGAGGACGCCGCCAACTCCGGGCTCTTCGCGGCACTATCGATGGGCCGCTTCGCCGGCGCGGACCTGGGCGAGGCGCGCTGGCTGGCGCGCGACCAGTTCCGCGACCGGATCGCGCGGGTGGAGTACAACGGCGGCTGGCCGACCATGATGCGTACGACCGCCGCGGACATCGCCCACACCCTCTGGGAGCGGCGCGGGCGGTTCACCAACCTCCTCGACGAGCTGCCCCAGGTCGCCCAGCATGGCGACCCCGCGCCGCAGAACCTCCTCGGCCGCACCGACGACGGCGAGCGGCTGATCGCGATCGACTGGTCGAGCCTGGGCCACGGCCCCGTCGGTGGTGACCTCGGGCTCTATCTGCTGCACGCCCGGGAGTCGTTCGAGCCGCTGCTCGAGGCGTACGTCCTGGGGTTGCCCTCCGGTGTCGCGACCCGCGAGGAGGCGACGCTCGGCGCGCAGATCAGCGCCGTCTACACCGCGCTGAGCCGAGCGGAGTGGGCGCTGAGCCGGATCAAGCCGGGGGAGGGGCCGCTGCTCGCGAAGTTCCGCCACCCCGCCGTCGCGCCGCATCTTCGGACACTGCAGAAACAGGCTCCGCTGGTGGAGGCGCTGCTTGAGATGTGAGCGGCACGGGCGGTCCCATGCGTCACATCTGCACCATGACTCAGGCAATCCCTGCACTTCTCAGGCGTTGCAATGCCTGAGAAGTGCAGGGATACCCGGTTAACCGGGTATCCCGCCCGGGCCTACGGGTTGTCCAGATCCCGCGCCTTGAACGTGTCGCAGCCGGCGATCGAGTCGGGGGTGGTCATGCCCTTCCGGAACCAGGCGATCCGCTGCTCGGAGGAGCCGTGGGTGAACGACGAGGTGTCCACGCGGCCGGTGGTCCGGGACTGGATGTGGTCGTCGCCGACGGTCTTGGCGGCGGTGATGCCCTCGGTGATGTCCTGGTCGGTGATGTCCTCGACGAACCCGTCGCCCTCGGCGGCGGCGGTCCACATGCCGGCGTAGCAGTCGGCCTGCAGCTCCAGGCGTACGGCGTCGGAGTCGGGGCCCTGCTGGGTGCGCACCTGGCCCATGGTGCCGAGCAGGTTCTGGATGTGGTGGCCGTACTCGTGGGCGAGCACGTAGGCGCGTACGAAGGTGGTGTCCTGCCCGCCGAGCTGCTCGAAGATCGAGTCGAAGAAGGTCGGGTCGAGGTAGATCGTCTGGTCGGCCGGGCAGTAGAACGGGCCGACGGAGCTCGACGCCGAGCCGCAGCCGCCGGTCTGGACCTGGTCGGAGAAGATCACGACCGCCTGCTCGGGCTGGAACCGGCCGGAGAGGTCGCGCTGGGAGTCCCAGTAGCCGGTCATTGAGTTCTCGAGGGCGACGAAGGCGCAGTTCTCGTCGTTGTTGGCGTCCTCGCCGGTCTGGCACGACCCGAAGTCGCCGGTCTCGCCGCCGTCGGCCGCCTGCATGCCGCCGAAGGTGCCGGTGCCCACCGAGGTCGAGCCTCCGCTGTCCCCGAGGACCTGCGGGCCGACGCCGGTGCACTGGGTGATGAGGAAGAAGAGCAGCAGCACGATGACGGTGCCGATGCCGCCGCTCGCCTTGCCGCCGGGGATCGGGAGCCGGCCGCCACCTCCACCACCGAACCCACCACCGCCACCGCCGCCGGAGGTCCGGCTGGTGTCGAGTCTGGCCTTCGGGTTGAACCGCATCTTGTCCCCCTGGAGGTGGTGATGTGTGGGACCGAGTGCCCCGCCCATACACTAGTGACGGAGATGATCACTGCCCATGACCTAGAAGTCCGCGTCGGCGCCAGACTTTTGATGGAGAACGTCACATTCCGAGTCGGACCCGGCGACAAGGTCGGGCTCGTAGGCCGCAACGGCGCTGGGAAGACGACCCTGACGAAGGTGCTCGCCGGCGACCACTTGCCTGCCTCCGGAACGGTGTCCAACACCGGCGAGATCGGCTATCTGCCCCAGGACCCGCGGGTCGGTGATCCCGAGGTGATCGCCAAGGACCGCATCCTCTCCGCAAGAGGGCTCGATGATGCCGTACGCCGCATGCGGATCGCCGAGGAGGAGATGGGCTCCGAGGATCCGAACGTGCGCGAGAAGGCGATGAAGCGCTACCAGCGCGCCCACGACGAGCTCGACGCGGGCGGTGGCTACGCCGCCGAGACCGAGGCTCTGCAGATCGCCCAGTCGCTCGGCATCCCCGACCGGATCATGACCCAGCCGCTGAAGACGCTCTCCGGTGGTCAGCGACGCCGGGTCGAGCTGGCGCGCATTCTCTTCTCGTCGGCCGAGGTGCTCATCCTCGACGAGCCGACCAACCACCTCGACGCCGACTCGATCATCTGGCTGCGCGACTGGATGAAGTCCTACAAGGGCGGCTTCATCGTGATCTCCCACGACAACGACCTGCTCGCCCAGACGGTCAACAAGGTCTTCCACCTCGACGGCAACCGCGAGGTGATCGACATCTACAACATGCCGTGGAAGCAGTACCTGACCCAGCGTGAGACCGACGAGGCCCGGCGCAAGCGCGAGCTGATGAACGCGCAGAACAAGGCCAAGACGCTCACCGACCAGGCCAACAAGATGCGCGCCAAGGCCACCAAGGCGACCGCCGCGCAGAGCATGCTCAAGCGCGCCGAGAAGATCATGGCGGGCGTCGAGGGGGAGCGGCAGCAGGAGAAGGTCGCCGCGATCAAGTTCCCCTCACCCGCGCCGAGCGGCAAGACGCCGCTCACCGCCAACGACCTGTCTAAGTCGTACGGCGCGCTCGAGGTCTTCACCGCCGTCGACCTGGCCATCGACCGGGGGACTCGGGTGGTCATCCTGGGGCTCAACGGTGCCGGCAAGACCACGATGCTGCGCATCCTCGCCGGCGTCGACCAGCCCGACACCGGGCAGGTCGTGCCGGGTCACGGGCTCAAGGTCGGCTACTACGCCCAGGAGCACGAGACCCTCGACACCAAGCGGTCGGTGCTGCAGAACATGCAGTCCGCGGCTCCGCAGCTCACCGACACCGAGGCGCGCACCGTGCTGGGTGCGTTCCTCTTCAGCGGCGACGACGTGCACAAGCCGGCCGGAGTGCTCTCCGGTGGAGAGAAGACCCGGCTGGCCCTGGCCTCCCTGGTCGTCTCCGCGGCCAACGTGCTCCTGCTCGACGAGCCCACCAACAACCTCGACCCGGCCTCCCGCGAGGAGGTGCTCAACGCGATCCGCCGCTACGAGGGCGCGATCGTGCTGGTCACCCATGACGAGGGCGCCGTGCACGCGCTGGAGCCCGACAAGGTGCTCATCCTCCCCGACGGCGTCGAGGACCTGTGGAACGAGGAGTACGCCGACCTGGTCTCGCTCGCGTAGCGATCAGGTCAGGGTGCGGACGAACGTCACCGGCATCGAGGTCGGGTAGCGGTAGGAGAGCGAGTCGGTGTTGCGCTCGACCTGGTCGGCCGACACCGCGAGGGAGACCTCGGGAAGGCGCTCCAGGACGGTGCGTACGGCCGCCTGGACGATGATCGTTCCCGGACGCTGGGCGGGGCAGGAGTGGGGCCCGGCGCTCCACGACATGTGGGCGCGGTTGCCGATCTCCAGCCACGGGTCGCCGCCGGTCATCAGTGGGTCGACGTTGGCGGCCGCGATGCACGGCACCACGGCGTCGCCCTTACGGATCAGCTGACCGCCGAGCTCGACGTCGCGCAGCGCGAACCGCGGGGTGATGTTGTAGCAGGGTGGGTCGCGCCACATGACCTCCTCGATCGCCTGGTCGACGTCGAGGCGGCCGCCGCGCAGCCGGCCGGCGAAACGCTCGTCGGAGAGCATCAGCAGCAGGGTCTGGGTGATGGTCGCGATGGTCAGCTCGTTGCCGGCGATGATCATCACGATCATCGCCTCCATGACCTCGTTGTCGTCCCACAGGCCGGGGTCGTCGATCAGGTGCGAGGTGAGGTCGTCCTGAGGCTCCCTGCGGCGCTTGGCGATGTGGTCGACGATCTCCACGGCCAGCTCGATGACCCCCTCCTGGGCGAGCTGGCCGCCACCGAGGACCTTGTGAGCGGCCTTGCGCATCGAGTCGCCGACCTCGTGGCCCATCCCGAACATCGCGGCGACCGACAGCAGCGGGATCAGGACGGCGTAGTCCTGGACCAGATCGGCCTCGCCGCGTTCGAGCATGTCGTCGACGAGGTCGTTGCAGATGCCGCGTACCTTCGCGGCGTAGCCGTGCTCGTCGACCCGCGAGAGCGCCCGGTCGACCGGCGAGCGCAGCCGCCGGCGGAGCTCGCCGTCGTTGTGGAAGGAGTTCTGCCGGGTGGTCACGAAGGGATAGATCGGCATGTCCGGCAGGATCTTGCCCTCCTGCACCGCGCTCCAGTTGTCGCCGTTGCGGGAGAAGACGTCCTCGTTGCGGATGACCTCGCTGAACTCGGCGTAGCCCATCGCGAACCAGAGGCGTACGCCGGGGGAGAGCTCGCCGGGGGCCACCGGACCCCACTCGGCCCGGAGCCGTTGGTGCACCTCTCTCGCCCGAGGCCCGACGGTCTCGGGCGCCTGGACGAGGTCGGTGAGGTCGGCGAGACGTGCGGTGCGGGTGGGAGTCATCGCGAGGAGTGCCTGTCGGTCGTGGATCGGGGGTCAGTGCGTCTTCAGGGCATGGCGCACGAGCGCGGCGAGCGCTCGGGCGCAGGCGTTGCGGTTCTTGGCGTTGCACACCACGATCGGGGTCTCGTCATCGAGGTCGAGCGCTGTGCGGATCTGGTCGGGCTCGTAGTTCGGCGCGCCGGGGAACTGGTTGATCGCGACCACGAACGGCAGGGACGTACGCGTCTCGAGCTGGTCCAGCACCTCGAAGGAGTCGGCCAGTCGGCGGGTGTCGACCAGGACCAGGGCGCCGGCGGCGCCCTCGGCGAGGCCGGACCACAGGTCCCAGAAGCGGCGCTGCCCAGGGGTGCCGAACAAGTAGAGCGCGATCTCGTTGGTCAGGGTGATCCGGCCGAAGTCCATCGCGACCGTGGTCGTCGTCTTCTCCGGGGTCGCCGCGACCTCGTCGATCCCCTCGCTGGCCTGGGTGATCGTCTCCTCGGTGCGCAGCGGCTCGATCTCGCTGACCGAGTCGATCAGCGTGGTCTTGCCTACTCCGAAGGAGCCGACCACCAGGATCTTGACCGACTCGACGACCGTCGGCGCCAGATAGTGGTTGCCGTCAGAGGTGGTTGAGAGCATGCAGGACCTTCTGGAGGGTTTCGCGGGAGGGGCCGGCGGCGGTGTCGCTGTCGGGGCGTACGCCGATGAGGCCGGCGTCGATCATGTCCGAGGCGATCACCGCCAGGACGCTGACCGGCTGGCCGAGATGGACGGCCATCTCGGCCATGGAGATCACGCCGAGGCACTGGGAGAGGACCTCGCGCTCCTGACGGCCCACCGACGAGTCCGTGGCCGCCGGGCTGGTGTGGCCGATCAGGAGCGTCGCCGGCGTCAGCCGATGGGTCGGACGGGCACGACCACCCGTCCGGACGTAGGACCGGATCGGGTGGTCGACGTAGTCGTCAGAAGCGTCGGGCATCGGCTCGGATCGGCTCAGATCGAACGTCTCGGGGTGCTCATCGCACGCTCCCCGAGCATCAGGACGGTCGCCTGCATCTGCTGAGCGACCAGCGCCGGGTCGATGCTCATCTCGGTGACCACCGCGAGGCGGGAGCCGTCGCCGGCGCCACGGATGAACAGGAAGCCGCCGTTGAACTCGACCATCACCTGACGGGGGTGGGCGTCGGCGCCGAACTGGCGGCTGATCCCGTGACCGAGCGAGGTCAGGCCGGCGCACGCCGCGGCCAGCTTGTCGGCCTCCTCGCGAGGGGTGTGGCTCGTGCGGACCCGGACGAGCCCGTCGGCGGAGAGGACCACGACATGACGTACGCCGCGTACTCCCGCGACCAGCTCCAGCATCCAGCTGTTCTCATCGGTCATGGTTCCTCCAGTGGTTCTCGGGTGCGGAATCGGTCTCCGCGGCGGTGCTGCCGTCCTTCGGTTCGACGGCCTGGTGTGGGATGGTCGTGCCGGCCGCGGGCGTGGCCGGGGTGCTGAGGAAGCTGCTCATCCAGGCGCCCGCCTGCTCGGCGGTCGGCTCGGGTTGCGCTGGGATGGGCTGGCTCGCCGCGAGCTGCTGTCCGGTCGCGAAGCGCTGGCCGCGCTTCGAGCGGCGCTGCGGCAGGCCGTCGGAGGTGAACAGCGACGGCTCGCGCTGCTCGTGGTCCGGCACGGGATCGGGCGCCTTCGCGTTGCTGTAGACGGGCCAGGCCGGCGTCGTCGGCGGCGTGGTCGTCGGGGCTGGTGCCTTCGGCGCCTTCGTCAGGAGCGCGGTGGGGACGGGGGTCGAGGTCGGCGTACGCGGCGCGACCGGCGCGACCGGCTCGAGCGCGGCCGGGCTCAGCGGTGTGCTCATCGCCTCGGGAACGAGCACGGCGACCCGCAGGCCGCCGTGGACGGACTCGGTCAGGTCGACACGGAACCCGTGGCGGCGTACGTAGGTGCCGACCACCGCCAGGCCGGTCTGCGGGATCTCGCCGAGGTCGTGCAGGCGGACCTGCCGGGTGCCCGAGGCGATCTCACGCATCCAGGCCAGGTTGGTCTCGTCCATGCCGACGCCCGCGTCGTCGATCTCGAGGGCCGCGCCGCGGCGTACGGAACGGATCGTGACCAGCACCTCCGTCGCCGGCGGCGAGGACTGGGTCGCATTGGCGAGGAGCTCGGCCACGAGGTGGATCAGCGGCTCGACGTACGCACCCTGGACCGCGACCGGCGGGTCACCCTCCACCCGCACCCGGCGGTAGGCCGTGATCCGGCCGGCCGCGCCGCGTACGACATCGGCGATCGCGAGCGGGTCGCGCCAGTGCTGTCCGGGCTGCTCCCCGCACAGCGTGGCGATGCTCTGTGCCAGCCGCGCCTGCTGCGCCGCCGCGTGGTCGACCCGCATCCCCGCCTCGAGCACGTCCGGCTCGGCCGGGAACTTCGCCACCATCCGCGTCGACTCCTCCTGGATCCGGTGCGCCGACGCCTGCACCTTGCGAGACAGCGACAGCACCGCCACCCGCATCCCGGCATCCCCACCCCTCCCTGCCGAGACGTCAGGTACGTCGGCCGAGAGGTCACTCGCGTCGGCCGAGACGTCAGGTACGTCTGCCGAGACGTCATTCGCGTCGGTCGAGGTGTCATCCGGTGCCCACTCGGCCGACGCAAGTGACGCTTCGGCCTGCGCGTCCGACTCTTCGACCGACGGGACTGACGCCTCGGCCGACCGGGGTGACGCCTCGGCAGGGGTGTCGTAGGCCATCGCGGTGAGCCACAGGGTGAGAGCGACGACGGGTACGCCGGCGAGGATCCAGGGCCAGAACCACTGGTCACCGGAGGCGGTGACGAAGATGACGGGGGAGAGCGCGACGAAGAGGAGGATCGCGGTACTGCAGAACCATGGACCGGCTCGGTGGAGTCGGGCCAGGAGTGGTCGGGTCATGTCAGGGCACCTGGTGTGGGGGTGAACAGTCAGGGCATGAACCCGCGGGTTCAGGGCAGTCTGGACGAATCCTGATCCAGCCCCCGGAGACCGGCGCACACACGCGCTCCACTTCATACCACCAACAGAGCGCTTGGTCACCAACCCGAGGTGATTTTGACCATAATTCGACGAACCATCCCGAGGCGGCCGAACGTGGCCGGGCGAACTAAGGTGACGGGGTGTCACAAATGGGTCCAGGCTTCGGTGCGAGCGGCGGGGCGATGGGCGGCGGCGGAATCATGCGCAACCTGCGTGCCGACCGGACGGTTCTCCAGCGCGGGTTGCCGAAGGGCACGCTGAAGCGAGTCATCTCCTACGCCGGGCCTCACCGGGCCCTGATCAGCGCGTTCCTGGTGTTCACGGTCTTCGACGCCGCGCTCGTGGTGGTGACCCCGCTGCTGACCCAACGCCTCATCGACGACGGTGTGCTCGAGCAGAACGTCTCGCTGGTGGTCTGGCTGGCCGCGGCGATGGCGTTGGTGGCCGTGGTCGACATGTGCTTCGGGATCGTCTCGGGCTGGCTCTCGACCCGCATCGGCGAGGGACTCATCTTCGACCTGCGCACCCAGGTCTTCGGCCACGTCCAACGCCAGTCGCTGGCCTTCTTCACCCGGGCGCAGACCGGCGCGCTGGTCAGCCGCCTGAACACCGACGTGCTCGGCGCGCAACGGGCCTTCACCTCGACTCTGTCCAACAGCGTCTCCAACCTGATCTCGCTGGTCGTGGTCGGCGCGGCGATGCTGGTGCTGTCGTGGCAGGTGACGCTGATGTGCGTCGCGCTGTTCCCGATCCTGTTCCTGACCTCGCGCTGGGTCGGCCGCCGGCTGGCCGGCCTGACCCGCGAGCAGATGGACGGCAACGCGGCGCTGGCGACGACGATGACCGAGCGGTTCAACGTCGGCGGCGCTCTGCTGCTCAAGCTCTTCGGACGCCGCGAGGAGGAGGACGCCGCGTTCGCCGAGCGAGCCGATGTCGTACGCCGCCTTGGGATCCGGATCGCGCTGCTGACCCGCCTGTTCGGAGCGACCATGCAGGTGGTGCCGGCGCTGGCGACCGCGCTGGTCTACGGCGTGGGCGGCTGGATGGTGATCCAGGGCGACGTCACGCTCGGCACCCTGACCGCGCTCGGTCTGCTGCTGGTGAGGCTGCTGGGGCCGCTGCAGGCGCTCTCCAACGTACGCATCGACGTGATGACCGCGCTGGTCAGCTTCGACCGCGTCTTCGAGGTCCTCGACCTGCCTTCGCTGATCAAGGAGAAGCCGGACGCGGTCGAGGTGCCGGCCGACGCTGCGTCGGTGCGGTTCCGCCATGTCGCCTTCACCTACCCTCGCGCCGACGAGGTCTCGCTCGCCTCCCTGGAGACGATCGCACGCCCGGAGAGCCGGGAGGTGCGCGAGGTGCTGTCCGACATCGACTTCGTGGCCGAACCGGGGGAGATGGTCGCACTGGTCGGACCCTCCGGCGCCGGGAAGTCGACGATCACCCACCTGATCGCGCGGCTCTACGACGTACGCTCCGGGGCGGTCGAGGTCGGCGGCCTCGACGTACGCGACGTGACCCTGGAGTCGCTCGAGGCCGCGGTCGGCTACGTGACCCAGGACGCCCACATGTTCCACGACACCGTGCGCGGCAACCTGCTCTACGCCCGCCCCGGCGCCTCCGACGACGACATCTGGGCCGCTCTGGATGCCGCCCAGGTCGCCAACGTCATCAAGGGTCTCCCGGACGGCCTCGACACCGTCGTCGGCGACCGCGGCTACCGCCTCTCCGGCGGCGAGCGCCAGCGGCTCGCGATCGCCCGGCTGCTGCTGAAGGCGCCCCACATCGTCGTGCTCGACGAGGCCACCGCCCACCTCGACTCCGAGTCCGAGGCCGCGGTGCAGACCGCTCTGGACGCCGCGCTGGAGGGACGTACGTCCATCGTCATCGCCCACCGGCTCTCCACCATCCGCGCCGCCGACCGCATCCTGGTCGTCGAGGACGGACGAGTCGTGGAGTCCGGCACCCACGAGTCGCTGCTCGCCGACGGCGGGCTCTACGCGGAGCTCTACGAGACGCAGTTCCGTCGCTAGACGGTCAGCTCTTCCCGCTGCGCTCCTTCTCGTACGCAGCCTGGTAGGCCGCCTTCACGGCCTGCTTCTGGGCAAGCTTGGCGGCCTTCTTGCGGGCGCGCTCATCGGCCGGCTCGTCGCCGTCGGCGGTGTCATCGTCTTCTGCAGGGGCGTCCTGGCGCTGGGTGCGCCGCTCGTCGTACATCAGGTAGAAGAAGCCGGCGATGGCAAGAACGCCGAAGAACCACCACTGGAGGCCGTAGAAGAAGTGTGGTCCGTTGTCGAGCTCGGGGAGGTCGGCCTTGCGCAGCTGGGTGGTGGGCTCGGGGGACTCGGTGTCGAGGTGGAGCCAGCCGGTCAGGAGCGGCTCGTCGACCACCTTCGCGACCTGGGCCGAGGAGAGCGCGCGGGTGGCGTGGTAGCCGTCGACCTGGGCGACGTCGGTGGAGTCGCCGGTGCCGTCGGCGCGGACCCAGCCGGTGATCGTGACCTCGCCCGACGGCGGCGCCGGGAGGTCCTCGAACTCGTCCTGCGACTCGGTCTGCAGCCAGCCGCGGTCGACGAGCACCGCGCTGCCGTCGGCGAGCACCAGCGGGACGACGATGTCGACACCCTTCGCGTCGTCGGGGGTGCGGTAGCGCCAGATGATCGTGTCGTCGACCGCGTACGTCCCGGTCGCGGTCACCCGCCGCCACTCGTCTTTCTCGGCGACCTTCTGGCCCGGGGCCAGTACGTCGGAGACGGGCGCGGGCTCGGCGTGCTCGTTGACGCGGACGATCTGGTTGCTGGCCTTGCGGTCCTCGAGACGGTCGAACTGCCACTGGCCCAGCCACCAGGTCCCGTAGGCCAGGATCAGCACGAACACCGTGAAACCGGCCCAGCGTCGGCTGAGCAGGAAACGGAACGAACTCACCCTACGAGACTAACTGGCATGCGGTCCTCACTCACGATCCGGGTCGAGCCTGCCTAGACTGGTGTGATGACGACCTCCCCGACAGATCAGACCCAGCAGAGGCTCGTCGACCGGTTCGGCCGGGTCGCGACAGATCTGCGGGTCTCTCTGACCGACCGCTGCAACCTGCGGTGCACCTACTGCATGCCGGCGGAAGGACTCGACTGGCTGCCCGGCGACGAGGTGCTCACCGACGACGAGGTGGTGCGGCTGATCGGCGTCGCCACCGGTCGGCTGGGCGTACGCGAGGTGCGGTTCACCGGTGGAGAGCCGCTGGTGCGGCGCGGGCTGGTCTCGATCGTCGCCCGGACCCGTGAGGTCGCCCCCGACGCGGAGCTCTCGATCACCACGAACGCGCTGGGGCTCGCCAGGATGGCCGGGTCCCTCGCCGAGGCCGGGCTCGACCGGGTCAACGTGTCGCTGGACTCGATCCGGCCGGAGATCTTCGCTGAGATCACCCGCCGCGACCGGCTGGCCGACGTGGTCGCCGGGCTCGAGGCCGCGGCCGACGCCGGCCTGGGACCGATCAAGATCAACGCGGTCCTGCTGCGGGGAGTCAACGACGACCAGGCGGCCGAGCTGCTCGGCTGGTCGGTCGAGCGTGGCTACGAGCTGCGGTTCATCGAGCAGATGCCTCTCGACGCCCAGCACGGGTGGTCGCGCGAAAAGATGGTGACCGCCGACGAGACCCTGGCGGCGCTGTCGGCGGCCTTCGAGCTGACGCCCGCGGAGGAGCCCCGCGGCAGCGCCCCCGCCGAGCTCTTCCACGTCGACGGCGGCCCGGCCAAGGTCGGCATCATCGCCTCCGTGACCCGCCCCTTCTGCGGCGACTGCGACCGGGTGCGCCTCACGGCCGACGGGCAGGTGCGCGACTGCCTGTTCGCCCGCTCCGAGTCGGACCTGCGTACGCCACTTCGCGCCGGCGCCTCCGACGACGATCTCGCCGCCCGGTGGGTCACCGCCATGGCCGGCAAGCGCGCCGGCCACGGCATCGACGACCTCGGCTTCCTCCAGCCCGACCGCCCCATGTCCGCCATCGGCGGCTGACCACCAGCCGAGACGTCACCCGCGTCGGCCGAGTTGGCGCCGCGTTGACGCTTCGGCCGGCGGGAGTGACGCCTCGGCCGACGTACCTGACCTCTCGGCAGGTCAGGAACCGACGCGGTCGAGTGCGTCCAGGACGAGGTCCCAGTAGCCCTCGACGTCGAGGGTGATCGCGACCTGGGCGTTGGGCGGTTCATCGAGGCGGCCGTGCAGGTCGACGACGGTGGCGCCGCGGGTCCAGCGGCCCGCGGTCTCGGCAGCGACGAACGACTTGTGCCAGGTGATCAGGCCGGGGTCGATGAGGGCCGCGATGGTGCAGGGGTCGTGGACCGGGGGAGAGGCGAAGTCGAAGACGTCGGAGTAGGTGCCGCCGAAGAAGCCCATCAGGTCGGCGCATGCCCGGCCGACCGGATGATCCATGGCCCGCATCCGCGCGACGACCTCGGGAGTGGCCAGCGCCTGGTGGGACAGGTTGAGCCCGACCATCCGGATCGGCAGGCCGCTGGTGAGGACGAGGTCGAGTGCCTCGGGGTCGGCGTAGGCGTTGAACTCGGCGGCCGGCGTGGTGTTGCCGCGCTCGGTCGAGCCGCCCATGAAGACGATCTCGGCGATCTTCGCACCGACCTCGGGATGATCACGCAGCAGCACCGCGACGTTGGTGATCGGTCCGGTCGCGACGACGGTGACGGGCTCCGGGGCAGCCAGAAGGGACGTACGCAGGAGCTCGACCGCCCCGATCGCGACCGGCGCAGGGAGCGGCTCGGGAAGATCGGGCCCGTCGATCCCGGTCGCGCCGTGGATGAAGTCACCGATGTGGATCTCACCGGCCAGCGGCCCGGCGGCACCGGTGGCGACCGGGACATCGGGCCGACGCGCCAGCGCCAGGACCCGCTGGGCGTTGTAGGTCGCCTTCTCCACCCGGCAGTTGCCGAAGGTGGTGGTGATGCCGAGCAGGTCGATGTGCGGGCTGCCCAGCGCCAGCAGGATCGCGATGGCGTCGTCGTGGCCGGGGTCGCAGTCGAGGAGCACAGGGATCGGGTTCATCGCACGACCTCTCCGGGGGAACGGCTAGTGAGGGACGACGTCCTTGAGGAATCCGCGCGCTCCCAGGAAGTCGCTGAGCGACTCCTTGTGCGTCTCGCACGCGAGCCAGATCTTACGCCGATCAGCCGTGTGGATCTTCGGATTGTTCCACTGCAGCTCCCACGATCCGGGGTCCTGGCAGCCCTTCGCCGAGCACAGTTCGGAGTCGAGCGCGCCCATCACTGCTCACCCTTCTCGCGGAGCTGCTGCTCGCGTCCGCTGGTGAGCTGACGCGGGCCGTAGGGCGAGTCCATCAGGTTCATCTCGTCGCTCTTGGTGTTGGTCGCGTTGGCCATGACGACCGCGATGTAGGGCAGGATCAGCGCCCCCGCGATCAGGATCGGCCACAGCCAGCCGATGCCGGCCAGACCGGCGATCACGGCACCGATGAAGCACAGCGAGCGGATCGACATCGAGATGGCGTAGCGCTTCTGGCGGATCGCGATGTCCTCGGCGCGGCTACGCCCGGCGGTGGTGATCCTGATCGGTTGCGCCTTGGACATACCGCCAGTCTAGGTCGTGGCCGATGGCATCCGGTCAATGGTGTGGTCCCAACAGGGGCGCTCCGAAAGACCTTGGAGGGTTCTCACAAGCAAATCCAAGGCATTGGTCGTACGCCGAAGTAATCGCTACCGTCGCGCCTGTGACTGACAGTGAAAACCCCACAAGGCAGAGTCCATCGCCTCGCTCGGTGCTTGTCACCGGCGGCAGCCGCGGCATCGGCCGGGCGATCGCCGAGGCCTTCGTGGCCAACGGCGACAAGGTGGCCGTGACCTCCCGCAAGGGCGGGGCTCCGGAAGGGGCCTTGGACCTGGTGTGTGACATCACCGACCCGGCCGCCGTCGAGGAGGCGTACGCCGCCGCCGAGGCCGCCCACGGACCCGTCGAGGTCCTCGTCGCCAATGCCGGGATCACGAAGGACACCCTCGTGCTCCGGATGTCGGAGGAAGACTTCACCTCCGTGATTGACACCAACCTGACCGCGTCCTTCCGGCTCGCCAAGCGGGCCTCGAAGGGCATGCTGCGGCTGCGCCGCGGGCGGATCATCTTCATCTCCTCGGTCGTCGGGCTGATGGGCAACCCGGGCCAGGTCAACTACGCGGCGTCGAAGGCCGGGCTGGTCGGGATGGCCCGCTCGCTCGCGCGTGAGCTCGGCTCGCGGGGGATCACCGCCAACGTGGTCGCGCCCGGTTTCGTGGAGACCGAGATGACCGCGGTCCTGACCGATGAGCAGCAGAAGGCGATCACGGAGCGGGTGCCGTTGGGGCGCTACGCGTCACCGGACGAGGTGGCCTCGGCCGTGACGTGGTTGGCTGATGCGGGTTATGTGACCGGGGCCGTGATCCCGGTCGACGGCGGACTTGGAATGGGGCACTGATCATGGGTTTGTTGGACGGCAAGACTGTTCTCGTCGCAGGGGTCACGATGGACTCCTCGATCGGCTTCGCGGTCGCCAAGGTGGCCCAGGAGCAGGGCGCTCGCGTCCTGATCTCCAACTTCGGCCGCGCGCTGTCGATCACCAAGCGGATCGCGAAGCGGCTCCCCGAGGAGCCGCCGGTCCTCGACCTCGACGTGACCAACCAGGACCACCTCGACGGCCTCGCCGACGCGCTCCGGGCCGAGGGTGTCGAGCGGCTCGACGGGGTCGTGCACTCGATCGCGTACGGCAACCCCAACACGCTCCTCGGTGGCAAGTTCCTCGACGGCCCCTGGGACGACGTCTCCCAGGCGGTCCAGGTCAGCGCCTACTCGCTGAAGTCGCTGGCGATGGCGACCCGGCCGCTGCTGGCTCCCGGCTCGTCGATCGTGGGGCTGACCTTCGACGCGACGATCGCCTGGCCGGCGTACGACTGGATGGGTGTCGCCAAGGCCGCGCTCGAGTCGACCTCGCGCTACCTCGCCCGCGACCTGGGCCCTGACGGGATCCGCTGCAACCTCGTCTCCGCGGGTCCGCTCAAGACCCTCGCCGCCAAGGCGATCCCGGGCTTCGAGGAGCTCGACGAGGGCTGGGGCACCCGGGCGCCGCTGGGTTGGGACAACACCGACCAGGGCCCGACCGCGAAGGCCGTCTGCGCGCTGATCTCGGACTTCTTCCCGGCGACCACCGGCGAGATCATCCATGTCGACGGGGGCTATCACTCGCTGGGTGCGTGAGGTCATAGGGTTGCCGCATGCGGACCCTTGTCATCATGCGGCACGCCAAGGCGGAGTCGTCGGCACCCACCGACTACGAGCGTCAGCTGACCGAGCGCGGCCATGCCGACGCGGTCGCAGCGGGGGAGTGGTTGGCCGAGCAGGGCGTGGTCCCGGACTACGTGCTGGTCTCGGCGGCCGACCGCGCCACCCAGACCTGGGAGGACGTCGCGCTCGGTGCGTCGTGGGACCTGACGCTGGCGGAGTACGACCAGGGTCTGTACGCCGCCGGCACCTCCACCGCCCTCGACCTGATCCGTGGCGTCGATGACGGCATCTCGACGGTCGTGGTGATCGGTCACAACCCGACGGTGTTCTCGCTCGTGCAGCTCCTCGACGACGGCGAGGGGGACGACGAGGCCGGCAACGAGCTCGCCCTCGGCTTCCCGACCTCCGCCGTCGCCGTACTCACCTACGACGGCGACTGGTCCGAGCTCGACGAGGCCGAGGCCTCCGTCACCGCCTTCCACGTCGCACGAGCCTGACCGCCGAGTCGGCGCAAGCTGACTCGGCAGGGCTCAGATGAGCGGCGGGGCGGGGGTGACGATGCCGGCTTCGGCGTCGGCGGCCTCGATCTCCTCACGGGAGATGCCGAGGAGATACATGATCGTGTCGAGGTAGGGGACGTTGATGGCGGTCCCGGCGGCCGAACGCACCGCGGGCTTGGCGTTGTAGGCGATGCCGAGGCCGGCGGCGGCGAGCATGTCGAGGTCGTTGGCGCCGTCGCCGATGGCGACGGTGGCGGCCTCGGGGATGCCGATCTCGGCGGCGAACTCGCGAAGCGCACGAGCCTTGCCGGCCCGGTCGACGACCTCGCCGACGACCTCACCGGTGAGTACGCCGTCGACGATCTCGAGCTCGTTGGCGCGGGCGTAGTGGATGCCGAGGTCGGCCGCCAGCCGGTCGGTGATCTGCGAGAAGCCGCCCGAGACGATGGCGAAGCGGTAGCCGAGGCGGCGCAGGGTGCGGACCATCGTCCGCGCCCCCGGGTTGAGCTGCAGCCCGGCGTACACCTCGTCCAACGCGGTCGCGGGGACGCCCTTGAGGTACTTCACCCGCCCCCGGAGCGACTCCTCGAAGTCGAGCTCGCCGCGCATGGCCGCCTCGGTGACAGAGGCGACCTCCTTCTCGTAGCCCGCGTGGGCGGCGATCATCTCGATCACCTCGCCGTCGATCAGCGTCGAGTCGACGTCCATGACGATCAGGCGCATGCCGCGGCGGACCAGGTTGGCGGGCTGCACCGCGATGTCGACGCCCTGGGCGGCTGCCTCGGCCGCCAGCGTGACCCGCAGCTCGTCGGGCGAGGCGCCGGAGACGTGCAGGTCGAAGGCGGTGACCGGGTAGCGGGCCAGCCGGATGATGCGGTCGATGTTGCCGCCTGCCGAGGCGATCGTGCGGGTCACGGAGGCGAGCGCGGCCGCCTTCAGCGGCAGACCCAGCACCGTCACCCGGGCGCGGTCGGCGGGCTCCCGCGGGGTGTCGCCGACGCCCTCCTCGATCTCGACGGTCATGTCGAGAGCGTGGGCGGTCTCCTCGATCGCGTGCTTGAGCGCGTCGGTGCTCGCCGCGTCGGCCGGCGCGGTCACCAGGAGCCCGAGCACGAGCCGTGCCCGCAGCACGATCTGCTCCAGGTCGACCACGTCGACCCCTGCCAACGCAAGCGTCGCCAGGGTGGCCGAGGTCAGCCCGGGACGGTCGTTTCCGGCGAGGGTGATCAGCAGGGTGTCGGGACGGCGCTCGAGCGCGTCGAATTCCTCGGTCATCTCTGCAAACGATAGTGGAGCCGGCGCCCGCGTCTCAGTTCGGCGGCCACACCTCGGGCGATCCCGCCGCGGTGAGCGCCCTCCGCGCGGCACGGTCGAGGCCGACCAGCGCCTCTCGCCGCTGCAGCATCTCCGCTGCGGACACGGCGCCGCCCTCGTCCTCGAGCGCCACCGCGACGATCTCCCGGGCCTGTACGCCACGGGCGGCGAGCTCCACGCACCGCGGCGGCACTCCGGGAGCACCGGCCAGCGAGGGCCGATGGCGGAGGTTCATCAGCCGGTCGGCGACCTCGGGCCGCCACCGGGCGACGTCGAGCTCGGCGAGCGCCGTCGCGGACTCGGTCAGCGCGAGCCGGAGGGCCCGGTCGGCCTCGCCGACGTCGGGGAGCTGACGGCGCTGAGCAGGGTAGGCCTGCCACTCGACGACCGCGCCGACCCGGACCGGCACGAGCCCGATCCCGGCGTCGCTCACCACCGCCTCGCCGGCCTCCATCGCGGCCGTGTTGAAGGCCCGGGGTCCGCCCAGCCCGACCGGGTCGCCCTCGGCCGGGAAAGCGGCCCCGACACAGGTCGCGCCCTCCGTACGCAGCCGTCCCATCCCGCTGACGAAGGTGTCCGCGACCCCCTCGGTGCCACCGAGCCCGAGCGCGGCCAGCCCGCTGACGGTGTGGGTCGCGTCGGGCCCGATCACCGCATCGAGCACCAGGTCGGTGACTGCCTCACCGCGCAGCCACGCCGTCACCCACCAGGCCAGGCGCAGGGCCTCCGGGGTGGTCTCCAGCGCCTCGGATTCATCGACACTCACAGCCGCCCACCCTATCCTCGAGCCCGAGAACCCCTGCCGATAGATTTGCCGCCATGGCAGCCGTGCTGGAGTTCAACGACGTCACCGTACGCCGCGGGGGCAACGCCCTTCTCGACTCTGTGAGCTGGGTGGTCGAGGAGGATGAACGCTGGGTCATCCTCGGCCACAACGGCGCCGGCAAGACCACGCTGCTCCAGACCGCCGCAGCCCAGCTCCACCCGACCTCGGGTGTCGTGAAGATCCTCGGCGAGCAGATCGGCCGCATCGACGTCTTCGAGCTGCGCCCGCGTATCGGCCTGACCTCCGCCGCGCTGGCCGACCGGATCCCGCGCCACGAGCTCGTCCGCGATGTCGTGGTGAGCGCCTCCTACGGCGTGGTGGGGCGCTGGCGCGAGCACTACGACGACCTCGACCACGACCGTGCCCAGGCGCTGCTGATCGAGGTCGGCATCAAGCACCTCGGTGAGCGGAGGTTCGGCACCCTGTCCGAGGGCGAGCGCAAGCGGGTCCAGCTGGCCCGGGCGCTGATGGTCGACCCCGAGATGCTGCTCCTCGACGAGCCCGCCGCCGGGCTCGACCTGGGCGGCCGCGAGGACCTCGTCTCGACGCTGTCGACGCTTGCCTACGACCCCGACAGCCCAGCGACCGTGCTCGTCTCCCACCACGTCGAGGAGATCCCGCCCGGCTTCAGCCACGTCCTGATGATGCGCTCCGGCCGGATCACCGCCCAGGGGCTCATCGACGACACGCTGACCTCGGCCAACCTCTCCAAGACCTTCGGCATGCCGCTCGAGCTCGAGGCCAGTGATGGCCGTTACTGGGCCAAGCGTCGCGCCCGCCACACCCGGTAGGCCTAACGTTAAGAAGTCGGTACCCAAACCTCCCCACAACGCGTGGCCCGTCTGGATAGGGTGACGCCCATGGACTGGCAGGAGTGGGACTGGGCGATCTGGACGGCACTCGGAGCGCTGCTCGTCGTCGGAGAGCTCTTCAGCCTCGACCTGATCCTGCTGATGCTCGCCACCGGCGCCTTCGCGGGCGCGTTGACCGGCGCGTTCACCGACAGCTTCGTGATCCAGGCGATCGTCGCGCTGGCGGTCTCGGTCTCCATGCTCGCGGTCGTACGCCCGGGGTTGGCCAGGCGGCTCCACAACGGCCCGGAGATCCAGATCGGCGCGCAGAAGCTGATCGGCGTCCAGGCCATCTCGCCCGTCGAGATCAGCGCCCACAAGCCTGGGCAGCTCAAGCTCGAGGGCGAGCTCTGGACCGCTCAGCCCTATGACGAGACGCTCGTGATCGCGGCCGGCACGCCGGTCGAGGTGCTCGAGATCAGAGGAGCGACGGCGTACGTCCATCCTCTTCCGGAGCTCGGGACTCCGTAGCTTTCCGGGCAACCTGACGCACAACGAATAGACAAGGACTGATTGGCAATGGGTGGCATCATCCTGGCCCTTCTGGTCATCTTGGCGGTGCTGGTGATCACCACGCTGGCCAAGACGATCAAGATCATCCCGCAGGCGCGGGTCGGCATCGTGGAGCGCTTCGGCAAGTTCCAGTCGAAGCGTGACCCCGGCCTGAACGCGGTGATCCCGTTCGTCGACAAGGTGCGCTACATGATCGACATGCGTGAGCAGGTCGTCGCGTTCGCACCGCAGCCGGTGATCACGGAGGACAACCTGACCGTCTCGATCGACACGGTCATCTACTTCCAGGTCAACGACCCGGTGGCGGCGACGTACGAGATCGCCAACTACATCCAGGCCGTCGAGCAGCTCACCATGACCACCCTGCGCAACATCGTCGGTGGCATGACCCTGGAGGAGACGCTGACCAGCCGCGAGCAGATCAACTCCGGTCTCTCGATCGTCCTGGACGAGGCCACCGGTCGCTGGGGCATCAAGGTCAAGCGCGTCGAGATCAAGTCGATCGACCCGCCCATGTCCATCAAGGACGCGATGGAGAAGCAGATGCGCGCCGACCGCGACAAGCGCGCCGCGATCCTCACCGCCGAGGGTCAGCGCCAGTCCGCGATCCTCTCCGCCGAGGGAAACAAGCAGTCCGCCATCCTCAACGCCGAGGGTCAGCGCGAGTCGCAGATCCTCGCGGCGCAGGCTGACCGTGAGGCCGCGATCCTGCGCGCCCAGGGTGAGGGCCAGGCCATCCAGACCGTCTTCCAGGCGATCCACGACGGCCGCCCCGACCAGTCGCTGCTGGCCTACCAGTACCTCCAGATGATGCCGAAGATCGCCGAGGGCGACGCCAACAAGGTGTGGATCGTCCCGAGCGAGATCGGCAAGGCCCTCGAGGGCCTCGGCTCGACGATGAACAGCCTCCAGGGCATCCCGGACGAGGTCGAGGGCCCCGTCAAGCGCGTCGACATGGGCTCGGCCGAGCCGACGGTCGACCTCGAGCAGTCCTCCGCGGCCGCGGCCGTCCAGGAGGCGCTCGCCGAGGCCAAGCAGGCGGAGGCCCCCAACCGGCCGCAGCCTCCTGCTGAGCCGACCGCCTAAGTGGATCCACTTCAGTCCGCCCTCATCCTGATCGCCGGGGTGGGGGCGGGCACCATCAATGCTGCCGTCGGCTCCGGGACGCTGATCACGTTCCCGACGCTGCTGGCCTTCGGCGTACCTCCGGTCGTCGCCAACGTGTCCAACACGATCGGCCTGGTGCCGGGCTCGCTGGCCGGCGCCTGGGGCTACCGTCGCGAGCTCGCCGGGCAACGCGGGCGGATCCTGCGGCTCGGGGCCGCGGCGCTCATCGGTGGCGCGGTCGGCGGGATCCTGCTGCTGGTGCTGCCGCCGGGTGCGTTCGAGGCGATCGTCCCGGTCTTGATCGGGCTCGGTGTGATCCTGGTGATCACCGGCCCGCGCATCTCCCGGTGGGTCGCCAGACGGCACGGCGACCTGCCCGATGATGGCAGCGAGCGCTGGTGGGTCTGGCCTGCGATCGCGATGCTCGGCGTCTACGGCGGCTACTTCGGTGCCGCCCAGGGTGTGCTGATGATCGCGATCATCGGCATCGGTGTCGCCGAGTCGCTGCAGCGTCTCAACGGGCTCAAGAACGTCCTGGTCGCCATCACCAACGGCATCTCCGGACTCATCTTCGCCCTCGTCGCCGACGTCGACTGGAAGATCGCCGCCCTGATCGCCGTCGGCGCGACGATCGGTGGTCTCCTGGGTGCCAGGATCGGCCGCCGACTGCCGCCCAACGTGCTCCGCGGTGTGATCGTCGTGGTCGGCATCACCGCGCTGATCGCCTTCCTGGTGGGCTGAGCCGGGGCTGAGTCTGCTGGGATGGAGCCATGGAGCTCTACGAGGCGATGCGGACCACCCATGCCGTACGCGACTTCACCGACGACCCGCTGCCCGACGAGATCCTCGCCAGGATCCTCGACAATGCCCGGTTCGCGCCCTCCGGGGGCAACCGGCAGGGCGGCCATGTGGTGGTCGTACGCAGCCAGGAGACCCGCGAGCGTCTGGTCGAACTGACCGCGACCGGTGCTCGCAGGTACATGGCGCAGCAGAAGGCGGGGGAGATGCCGTGGAACACGGTGCACCCGACGGCGGTGACCGACGAGCAGATCGCCGCGACCCGGGTCCCGCACGCGATGACCGAGCCGCTGCGCACGGCTCCGGTGGTGCTCGTCTTCCTCGTCGACCTCGGCGCGGTCGCCTCCATCGACTCCCAGCTGGACCGGGTCGGTGTCGTCTCCGGCGCCTCGGTCTATCCGCTGGTGTGGAACACGCTCCTCGCCGCGCGCAACGAGGGCTTCGGTGGGGTGATCACCACGATGGTGGTCGCCGAGGAGCCGGCGGTGCTCGAGCTGCTCGGTGCGCCTGAGGGCTACGCCGTCGCCGCGGTCGTCCCGCTGGGCAAGCCGGTCAAGCAGCTCACCAGGCTGCGCAGGCAGCCCGTCGAGGAGTTCGTCACCCTGGAGACGTACGCCGGGACCCCGCTGACAGACGACTGATGGCGGGGTCCCGGAGGACCCCGCCATCAGCTGCAGTGTCTATCAGGCCTTGTCGGCAGGAACCGCGGTGACAGTGCCCTTGGCCGAAGGCGGCTCGGCGTCGTTGCTGTGGTCGTCCTCGACGACCGCGAGCGCGAAGTCGTCACCGTGCTCGGTGACGCCGGTGATGACGGCCTGCTCGACCGCCTCCGCGGCGTACTGACCACGCACGATCAGCGGGTCATGGGCCAGGTCGCGCTGCAGCGAGACCGCCAGCCCGACCATGATCACCACGAACGGCAGTGCCGCCACGATCGTGATCGTCTGCAGTCCTGACAAGGCGTCCGCACCACCGGCGATCAGCCCCAGGATGGCCACGACACCGGTCGCGACACCCCAGAAGACCACCGTCGGCCGGCTCGGCTCCTCGGCGCCACGCTCGGAGAGGGTGCCCATCACGATCGAGGCCGCGTCGGCGCCGGAGACGAAGAAGATCGCCACCAGGACCATGACCAGGATGCTCATCACGGTGGCCAGCGGGAACTGGTCGAGCGTGGTGAACAGCTGCGACTCGACGCCGCCGAGACCGGCGATGTCGACGGTCCCGTCACGCTGCAGGTCGATGGCGGTGCCGCCCATGATGCAGAACCAGATCACGCTGACGGCGCTCGGGACGAGGAGCACGCCGGCGACGAACTGCCGGATGGTGCGCCCGCGCGAGATGCGCGCGATGAACATGCCGACGAACGGCGTCCAGGAGATCCACCAGGCCCAGTAGAAGACGGTCCAGGAACCGAGCCACGCGGAGGTCTCCTCGCCGCCGACACCGGTGCGGGCCGACATCTGGGCGAGGTCGCCGATGTAGGTGCCGAGCGAGGTCGGGATCAGGTCGAGGATGAAGACCGTCGGGCCGACCACGAAGAGGAACAGTGCCAGGAGCAGGGCCAGCACCATGTTGATGTTGGAGAGCCACTGGATGCCCTTGGCCACACCCGAGACCGCGGAGATCACGAAGCAGACGGTCAGGACCGCGATGATCCCGATGAGGACGTTGTTGCCGACCTCGCCGAGCCCGGCCACGATCTGCAGGCCGCTCTCGATCTGGATCGCGCCCGTGCCGAGCGAGGTGGCGGAGCCGAACAGGGTCGCGAAGATCGCGAAGATGTCGATCGCCTTGCCTGCCGGACCCTCGACGGTCTTCTTGCCGAGCAGCGGCGTGAAGGCCGAGGAGATCAGGCTGACGCGGCCCTTGCGGTAGGCGCCGTAGCCGATCGCCAGACCCACGACCGCGTAGATCGCCCACGGGTGCAGCGTCCAGTGGAACATCGTGGTCGCCATCGCGTGCTGGATGGCTTCGGGATTGCCCGCCTCGCCGGTGCCCGGCGGCGGAGTGACGAAGTGCGAGATGGGCTCGCTGACGCCGTAGAACATCAGACCGATGCCCATTCCGGCGCTGAACATCATCGCGATCCAGGAAGCCGTCTTGAACTCCGGCTTCTCGTCGTCACGGCCCAGGGGGATGTTGCCGTACTTACTGACGGCGAGCCAGATGATGTAGATGACGAAACCGCTGGCGGTCAGGACGAAGACCCAGCCGGCCTTGTCCAGCACCCAGGTGAGGGCGTCGCCGGCGACCTTGCCCATGCCGTCGGTGTTGATGAAGCCCCAGGCCATGAACGCGATGGCGATGGCCGCCGCGATGCCGAAGACCACCCAGTCGATTCCCTTGCGTTGGTCCTGTTCGCTCGAGATCGGCAGGTCCAGCGCGGGGTGTGGGACGACTTCGCCCGTGGGAGACTTGATGAGGCCAGAGGGGTTGTGCCCAGAGGGATTCTGGTTGTCGGATTTTGGACTGTCTGTCTTCTTCTCAGAAGTCACACTGTTGTCCTTCCGGTTGGGTTCGGGACCACAGCACCCTAACGCGCACTGTCTTTGCCTTCCGTTCACTGGGGTGGCGCGGCAGCCGATTGAAAACGAGTTCTGGATCGACTGTGTCTGGCGGGTTCGTGTGTTGTTCTGGCGCTGTGGTCCGCCGTGCTGCACTGGTGCCTGAGCCTCACACCGTGGAAATATTGCGGCTCTACCGTTGATCTCATGCGATACCGGCAGAGTCTCCACGGGCACGGCTTCGAGTTCGACGGTCTGGTGGAGGTGCTGGCGAGGGCGACGCCGCTGCGCTCCGGCGACGTTCTGGCCGGATGCGCCGCGCGGTCCGACACCGAGCGGGTCGCGGCGAGGATGGTGCTCGCCGACCTGCCGCTGAGCGTCTTCCTCGAGGAGCAGGTGGTTCCGGCCGAGTCCGACGACGTCACCCGGCTGATCCTGGAGACGCACGACAAGGACGCGTTCGCGCAGGTCAGCGGGTTGACCGTGGGGGCTCTCCGGGAGTGGCTGCTCGCCGCCGCCGCGCGGCGTGACACCGCCGCGCTGACCGCCGTCGCGCCGGGCCTGACCCCCGAGATGGTGGCGGCGGTCTCCAAGATCATGCGCAACCAGGACCTGATCGCGGTGGCGGCGGCGACCGAGGTGGTGACCGGCTTCCGCACGACGATGGGGCTGCGGGGGCGGCTGGCGACCCGGCTGCAGCCCAACCATCCCACCGACGACCCGGGCGCCATCGCGGCCTCGATCCTGGACGGTCTGCTCCTGGGGTCCGGGGACGCGCTGATCGGCATCAACCCGGCCTCCGACAACCCGCGTACGGTCGCGGACCTGCTCCGGCTCGTCGATGACGTACGCCTCCGCTACGAGATCCCGACGCAGAGCTGTGTCCTGACCCACGTCACGACCACGATCGACCTGATCGAGGCGGGGCTGCCGGTCGATCTGCCGTTCCAGTCGATCGGCGGCACCCAGGGCGCGAACGAGGGCTTCGGGGCGACCCTGGCGATGCTGGCGGAGGCCGACGAGGCGGCCCGGTCGCTGGCGCGCGGCACCGTGGGGAACGAGGTGATGTACTTCGAGACTGGCCAGGGCTCGGCGCTCTCCACCGGTGCCCACCTCGGCAGCGGCGGCAGGCCGGTCGACCAGCAGACCCTGGAGGCCAGGGCGTACGGCGTGGCGCGGGCGTTCAGGCCGTTCCTGGTCAACACGGTGGTCGGCTTCATCGGACCCGAGTACCTCTACGACGGCAAGCAGATCATCCGCGCCGGGCTGGAGGACCACTTCTGCGGCAAGGTGCTGGGCGTGCCGATGGGCGTCGACGTCTGCTACACCAACCATGCCGAGGCCGACTCCGACGACATGGACAACCTGCTCACCCTGCTCGGCGTCGCCGGATGCACGTACGTCATGGCCGTCCCGGGTGCCGACGACGTCATGCTCGGCTACCAGTCGACCTCCTTCCACGACGCCCTCTACGCCCGCCAGGTCCTCGGCAAACGCCCCGCGCCGGAGCTCGAGGAGTGGCTGGCCTCGGCAGGCCTGCTCGACCCGGACGGTTCCGTACGCGACATCGACCCGGCCGCGACGGTGCTGAAGGAGCTGGCCCAGTGAGCGAGTTCTGGGAGGGGCTGCGCCGGGCCACGCCGGCACGGATCGGTCTCGGTCGGGCCGGCAACTCGGTCCCGACCGCCGAGGTCCTCTCCTTCGGTGCCGCCCATGCCGCCGCTCGCGACGCCGTCCATCTCCCGCTCGACGTCGAAGCGCTCCTCGACGCGCTCGACGGCCTGGGGCTGGGTACGCCACGGGTGGTCGCCTCCGCGGCACCGGACCGGGCCACCTACCTGACCCGGCCGGACCTCGGCCGGGTGCCCGGCGCCGACCTGGAGCTCGGACCGGGTGGGGCCGAGATCGCGGTCGTCGTCGCCGACGGCCTCTCCGCCGAGGCGGTGGCGAAGCACGCGGTGCCGCTCCTGGAGCATCT
The DNA here is from genome assembly GCF_042788075.1 of Nocardioides sp. YIM B13467. NCBI lineage: Bacteria > Bacillati > Actinomycetota > Actinomycetes > Propionibacteriales > Nocardioidaceae > Nocardioides > Nocardioides sp. YIM B13467. The sequence continues at coordinate 854,745 of NZ_JBHZPJ010000046.1, read as the reverse complement.
GGTTCCGCTCCTCGACAGCGCCACGACCCTCGCCGCGCCGGTGGTCGCAACCCAGGCCCGGGTGGCGCTGGGCGACCACATCGGCCGCGCGCTGGGTGCGCGGCTGGCCCTGGTGCTGATCGGGGAGCGGCCGGGTCTCTCCTCCAGCGACTCGCTGGGCGCCTACCTCACCTGGGACCCACGGCCGGGCGTCCTCGACTCGGCCCGCAACTGCGTCTCCAACATCCGTCCACCCCACGGTCTGGACCATGCGACCGCCGCACGCACCATCGCGAGCCTGGTCGCCGGGGCCCGGGCGCTCGGCGCGACCGGGGTGGCGCTCAAGGACGGATCTTTCACAGCGCCGTTACCTGGCGCGTCCACGACCGCCACGGACCTTTTCTAGCCTCAGGCACATCCACCCCCACGAAATCCGGAGGCGTGCCATGTCCGAGGCACCTGAAACCGTCGAGACGACCCAGCTCGACGACGAAGCACATCTCGCCCGTCTCGGCTACAAGCAGGAGCTGTCCCGCACCTGGTCGGGGTTCTCGAACTTCGCCATCTCGTTCTCGATCATCTCGATCCTGGCCGGATGCTTCACCACGTTCGGCCAGGCCTGGAACAACGGCGGACCGGTGGCCATCTCGTGGGGCTGGCCGATCATCGCAGGCCTCATCCTGATCATCGGGTTCACCATGTCCGAGCTGGTCTCGGCGTACCCGACCTCGGGCGGCATCTACTGGTGGGCGGCCAAGCTCGGCGGTCCGGCGGCCGGCTTCTTCACCGGGTGGCTCAACCTGATCGGCCTGCTCGCGGTCACCGCGAGCGTCGCGTACGGCGCCGCCACCTTCCTCGACCTCACCCTCTCGACACTGAGCGAGAGCTGGGCCGAGGGCTACTCCCTGGGCCGGGTCTACCTGATCTTCCTGGCCATCCTGGTGCTGGCCGCGCTCGCCAACATCTACTCCAGCCACCTGCTGGCCGTCATCAACAACATCTCCGTGTGGTGGCACGTCGCCGGCGCCGCGATCGTGGTCCTGGTGCTCGTCATCGTCCCGGACGACCATCAGAGCTTCGCCTACGTCTTCACCGAGCGGATCAACAACTCCGGCTACTCCGACGCGAAGTACTGGTTCCTGGTGCTCCCGCTCGGGTTCCTGCTGACGCAGTACACGATCACCGGGTTCGACGCCTCCGCCCACCTCTCCGAGGAGACCCAGGGCGCCGCCGACGGCGCCGCGAAGGGCATCTGGCGTTCGATCTTCTACTCCGCGGTCGGCGGGTACGTCCTGCTGCTGGCCTTCCTCTTCGCGGTCCAGGACCCCGAGGGCGTGAGCGCGGGCGGCGGCGCGGTCGACGTGATCTTCGGCCAGGCGCTGCCCACCTCCTGGCACTTCGTGGTGCTGCTGATCTCCACCGCCGGCCAGCTCTTCTGCGCGACCGCCTGTCTCACCAGCGCGTCCCGGATGACGTACGCCTTCGCCCGCGACGGGGCGGTGCCCGGCTCGTCGCTGTGGGCGAAGGTCAGCCCGACCAGGAAGGTCCCGGTGAACGCGGTGCTCTTGGTGGCGGTCGTCGGCGCGGTCATCACGCTTCCCGCGCTGTGGGGCGTCGGCGGCATCCCGCTGGCCTTCTACGCGATCACCTCGGTCGCGGTGATCGGCCTCTACCTGGCCTTCGCCATCCCGATCTTTCTGCGCTGGCGGGCCGGGGACTCCTTCGAGACCGGGCAGTGGACACTCGGCCGGCACTACAAGTGGCTCAACCTGGTCGCCGTCGCCGAGATCGCGATCATCTCGGTCTACTTCATCCTGCCGTTCGTGCCGTCCGGCTGGATCACCAGCGACGACTTCTCCTGGGCGTCGGTCAACTACGCGCCGATCCTCACGGTCGGCTCGCTGGTCGTCCTCGGCCTGTGGTGGAGGCTGTCCGCGCACAGGTGGTTCAAGGGCCCGAAGACGACCCTCGACTGACCCGGTTCAGCCGGGCTCAGACGCCGTACGCCGCCAGCCACCGCTCGATCTCGGCGTACGCCTGCTTGCGGACCTCGGGGCGCGACAGGATCACGTCGTGCTTCGCCCCGGGGACCGCGATGTAGGTGACGTGGCTGCCGATGGCGGTCGACCAGCGGCGGATCTGACGCACGTCGAGCACGATGTCGGTCGAGTGCACGAGCTCGCCCATCGCCTTCGGCTTGCTGGAGCGGTCGGAGGAGAGGACCAGCACCGGAGCCTTCACGTTCAGACCGCGGTGGAGCCGGGCGTGGCCGTCGCGGATCGCCTTGAGCCAGCCGAGCCGGATCGGGTAGGAGCCGACCGGCTTGAGGCCGAGGTCGAACTCCCACTCGCCGTCGTGCTCGACGTGGAGCGACATGGTGTAGAAGCCGCTCACATCGCGGCCGAGCTCACGCATCGGGGCCCGGTGGCCGACCCGGCGCACCACCGGGCTGGCGACCGAGCGCAGCAGGAACGAGCCCTGCAGGTCGAGCCACGGCGAGTTGAGCACCATCCCGGCCAGCGCGTCGGGCTGGCGGTCGTCGGCCCACAGCGAGACCGTGAGGCCGCCGGTGGAGTGGGCGCTGAGCATGATGTGCGAGTGGCCGTCGCGCTCGGTGATCCGCTCCCAGGCGGCGTCGATCTCGTCGAAGTACTCGACGAGGTCACCGACGTACGTCCCCGACTGGTGCTCCCGCAGCGAGCGACCGTACTTGCGCAGGTCCAGGCCGTAGAAGTCGTAGCCGCGGGCGGTCCACCACTCGGCGTACTCCTTCTGGAAGAAGTAGTCGGAGAAGCCGTGGACGTAGAGGACGGCGCCCTTGGCGTCGCCGTCGGCGGGACGCTTGACCAGCGTGGCCACGACCGTGCCCTCGAAGTCGTCCGCGAGGTCGATGGTCTCCACGGTGTAGGGCTCACCGAGTACGTCGATCGTCATGACCGCATCCTCTCACCAGAACGTTGGATTCAGGCCCCAGCGTCCGTAGACGGTGGTCACGATCTCCTTCAGCCTCACCGAGTCGGGGACCGCGTCGGGGTCGAGTGCGCGGATGCTGAAGGTGCAGGTCTCGCCGGCCTCGCACCACCACGACGTCACCCCGCCGCGCATCCGGCGCAGCTCGGCGCGGGTCGCGCCGAGCGCGAGGGCGCGGAAGACGATCGAGTCGGCGGCGACGCCGAACGGCGCCACGAAGTCGGGGTCGGGCCGGCCCAGGTTGGAGGCGAGACCGAGCGGCGTGACGACTCCCTTGAGCAGCGGCTTGGCGAGCCTGTCCGGGATCATCTGGGCCAGCGGCGCGATGTGGGCGATCGGGTCGGGGCGGGTGCCCTTGAAGAGCGCGGAGAACTCCCTCTTCGACCGCTCCCGGATGTGAGCCAGGTCGGTGACCCTGCCCACGCCGTCGCGCAGCTCGGTCTCGACCGCGATCGAGACGCCCGAGGTGGCGTTGGAGCGCAGGTCGCCCTCGCCGCGTAGCGAGACGGGCAGCGACATCTTGACCGGCTCGCCGGGGCGTACGATCCCGGCCTCGAGGAGCACCTCGACCGAGATCGCGACCTGCAGCGCGTTGGAGGTGCCACCGGCCCGCTCCGCGGCCGCGTTCCACTCCTCGACGGGGCAGTCGGCAGAGGCGTTGGCGACCTCGTGGACGATGTCGTCGTCGGGCTGCGGAGCCGGCACCGGCCGCTTCTCGGAGGACTGCGCCTCCAGCACGGGGAGCTTCCCGGCCCTCCGGGCTTCCCGCAGGCCGCGAACGGCGGCGCGTGCCATCGTGCGCGCGTCGCGCCAGTCGTCCTTGCGGGTGACCTCCAGCTCCGCGTCGGGGGCGGGGAGCCGCGGCAGGTGCTGGCGGCGTACGGCCGCGATCACGGCACCGAGCTTCATCCCGCCGTCGCAGACGATATGGGAGGCGTTGTAGGCCACGACGGTGTCGCCGTCGGTGGTGTAGGCCATGAAGAACGCCCACAGCGGACCCTTCACCGGGTCGAACGGCACCTCGTCGGCGGTGGTGTCGAGCCAGCCCACCACCTGCTCGGGCTTGATCCGGTCGGGGTGCAAGCGGACCGGCTCGGCGGTCGTCGCCGGCACCCAGCGGGAGCGCGCGCCGAGGACCTTGGGGCGTACGACGAGGCGGTTGAGCGGGCCCCTGGCCAGCTCGTCGACCAGGTCCTGGACCGCCTCGACCGGGATCTCGGTGGGGAACCGCCAAGCGGTCTGGCCCACGACCGGGACGCCGATCACGGTCGCGGAGCGGAGGAAGACCTCGTCGTCGTACGTCAGCCGGTTGGTGCGCTCGGGAGCGAACGGTGCCGGGCGGGCGCCGAGGCTCGCGGGCGGCAGCGAGGGCGGCATCTCGGGCTCGGGCACGTCACCACACCTCGGCGGTCAGACCCCACGAGCCGAGCTCCTCGACGACCAGCTTCTTCAGGAAGTCCAGGTCGGGCACGCGGTCGGGCTCGGCGGCGACCAGGTTGAGCGTCGTACGCGGTCCCGACTGGATCAGCCAGGAGATGATCCCGCCGCCGACGTCGTAGGCGTCCTGGGCGGTCGCGTTCTGGTAGCCGGCGAGGCCGGCCACGAGGCGTACGTCATCACCCATCGCGTAGCGGTAGTCGTCGGGGAGCTGGGGAAGGTTGGAGGCCATGCACGCCGCGGCCGGCGGCTGCGGGAGCTTGTCGAGCACGGCGTCGGGCAGCATCTGCATCATCGCCAGCGGCACCGGGACCAGCCCCGGTCCGGCCTGGCCGAGGCGGATGTAGGCCGCCTTGGAGAGCTTCTTGATCTCGGCGAGATCGCGCTTGTCGAGCACCTCGCGGGGCACCTCGACCATGGCCACGCGCGTCGAGTTGGAGCGTACGTCCCCCGGCTGGAAGTCGCTCATCGGCAGCGAGACCGGGACGTCGCCGCGGTCGACCGGCACGTGGTCGATGCGGACGAGCAGGTCGGCGACGACGTTGATGAACCAGGCGTTGGTCGAGCCGCCGTGCTCGGCGGCGATCTTCGTCATCGTCTCGGTGTCGAACTCGGAGATCATCCGCGGCATCCGCCAGGCCTCGGGCGTCGGGTTCGGGATGGCCTCCGGGTAGACGCGGGGCGCCTTGGTCGCCAGGGCCGCGGTGCCGTCCTTCTTCGCCTGACGGCGTGCCTTGGTCCAGTCGCGGACGGCTCGCCACTGCGCGCGACTGTCGGCGGCCTCGGCACGGAGGCGGTCCCAGCCCTTGGCGGGCGCGGGCGGCAGCCGCAGCGGCTCGCTGCGGGAGGCCCGGGACACGGCGTCGAGGACGGAGCCGCCGTCGCCGACCGCGTGGGCGAGCAGCATCGAGACCACCGAGGTGCCGTCGTCGAGGTTGATCGCGGTGAGCCGGTAGGTCAGGCCCTCGTGGGGGTCGAGGTGGTCGCTGTGACGCTCCTGGAGCCAGTCGGTGATCTCGGCGACGGGGAGGATCTCCTCGTAGAGCTCGATCGACTCGCGGTCCGCGTTGGTCCACAGGTCGCGGGCTCCGGGGAACCTCGCCCGGTGCAGCTTCCGCGAGAGCCCGCCCTCGGCCAGGCCGGCCGCGATGTAGCGCAGCCGGTCGGCGTCGTAGGGGCTGTTGAGCCGCCAGATCCACTGGTTGGCGATCGGACTTCCGAGCCCGCGATGACGGCGGGCGAAGAGGTCGTCGGCGAACTGCAGGCGGCCGGAGTTGTCGATCGGTGCACGGGTGGCAGCGGGCATGGGGGAGTCCTCGAGATAGGGCGGGCGGCCGGGTAAAGACGTATGGGTAGCGCGCGCAGAGGGAGGAGTCAAGCGGAGTTTGATACGTCATGTAAACCCCCGGGGGCAATAAAAGTGTGTGGGAATTGCCACGTCAGGGGGTGGTCGAATTTGAGTGCACACCTGTGTGCACAATAGGCCGCGACGTGGGACGACATCGCTGTCGTCCCAGGCGGGTCGCCTTCTCGGGCTACGGCGTTCTTGAGGTTCGTTCGGGTCCCCGAGATGGCGTTTTGCCGCAATGAGCCCCCCACCTCAGAGAGGAACTCCACCTCCGATGGAGTACACCGAGCTGTCCGCGTACGACGTACCCCCGGGCGAGGTGACCGCGTGGATCCCCACCGCGGAGCCGAGCGCCTGGGTCGACGACGACCGCAGACTGTCCCACAACCACGAGCTGCACCTCGACACCGCCGAGGCGGGCTCCTGGATCGGCTCGATCATGCGGTTGCACGGGCAGCTCGACACCGAGGCGCTCGGCCTCGCGCTCCAGGCCTGGATCGGACGTCACGAGGCGCTGCGCGGCACCGTCGAGGAGACGCCGGCCGGCCGTCGGCGCCGTGCGGTCGCTGCCGCCGACGTGTCGGTGACCACCACCGTTCTCGGCCGGTTCGACGGCGAGGACGCCCGGGGCTGCGTCTCGGACTTCCTCGCCGATCACATCGACCCCTCGGCCTGGCCCTACGTCGTCTTCGCGACCGTGGCCGACGCCGACGGCTTCACCCTGGTCTTCGGTGCCGACCACGGCGTCATGGACGCCTACTCCCAGCTGCTCTGGTTCGAGGAGATCGCCTCGCTCTACGAGCGGGCGCTGGCCGGCGAGCCGTTCGCGGACCTGGCCGCGGCCACGACCGGCAGCCACGTCGACCACGCCGCCGAAGAGTGGCTCACCGGCGAGGCGATGTCGCTGGAGAGCGAGTCGGTGCGGGTCTGGCGCGACTGGCTGACCGGTCCTGACGGCACTCTGCGGTTCGCGGACTTCCCGGTCACGGGCATCACCGACGTACCCGCCTCGGCGGAGCCGCTGCCGCAGGCCAGCCTGTCGCAGTGGCTCGGCGACCCCCGCCAGGCCCGGGTCCTGGGCGAGCTGTGCAAGGCCACCGGCGTCTCCTTCCAGGCAGGGATGATGGGCGCGATGGCGTACGTCCTGCGGGCTCAGCACGGCGTGGAGCGGATGCGTTTCGTGGCGCCCATGCACACCCGCTACACCGCCGAGCACGCCGCCGCGGTCGGCTGGTACGTCGGCCTCGTCCCGATCACCCTCGACATCACCGGTGCGGCCACGCTGCCCGAGGTCGCCGGCCGCGTCCAGGCCGCGCTCGCCGCGGCGAAGCCGCTGGTCCCGCAGCCGTTCGCACGGGTCGCCGACCTTCTCGGTGTCGACGACGCTCCGCACTTTGTGGTGACCTTCGTCGACACCCGCTTCATCTCCGGGGCCGAGCACTGGAAGCAGTGGGACGCCCGTACGCTGCGGGCCCCCGTCCGCGCCGACGACGAGGTCTACCTGTGGCTCGTGCGTGACCGGGACGGTCTCAACGTTTCGACGCGCTACCCCGAGACGGTCGCCGCCGAACGGGTCGTGCGCGACCTGATCAGCGGGATGAGCGGGCTGTTGGAGGAGATCGCGCAGCCCGAGACCGCCGAGCTGGAGGGCACGGCATGAGGATCGGGGCGCTCGCGGAGCTCGCTCCGGCGCCCGGCCGGGTGATCGTGCTGCGCCCGACGCCGGAGTGCCGAGCGGTGGCCGATGCCGCGCCGGTCTCTCCTGGAGCCCCCTCCTTCCTGCAGGCCGACCATCTCAACGCCTACCGCGCCAAGGTCGCCTCCGGCGGCGTGCACCGGGCCTGGACCGGGACCTGCGGCGAGTTCGACGTCGCCTTCGACGAGGCGGCCTACATCGAGGCGTTGACCTCGTTCGTCGGCCGCCACGAGGGGCTGCGCACCTGGTTCGACCTCTCCGGCGCCAGGCCGGTGCGACACCTCGTGCCAGCCGACGCGATCGCCTTCGAGGCCGTCGAGGTCGCGGCGCCCTCCGACTGGGCCGTTGGATGGCAGGACCTGCTCGTCGGCCTGTGGGACGAGCAGTGCCGCCCCGACTCCTGGACACCGTTCCTGCTCGGCGCGATCGTGCGCGAGGAGGGCTTCACCTACTTCTGGGGCTGCGACCACGCCTTCACGGACGGCGCCTCGCAGCTGATGGTCCCGGCCGAGCTCGGCGCCGCCTATGCCGCGGCCCTGGGAGCCCCGTCGCCGGAGCTGCCGGAAGCCGACAGCTTCGTGACGTACGCAGCCGCCGAGCAGCAGCTCGCCGCCGGGTGCGACGCGGAGACACCGGCGGTGCGAGAGTGGGTCGACATCGTCTCGCGTCACGGCGGCCGGCTGCCACGGTTCCCGGTCGACCTCGGGCTGGCCCCGGGTGAGACCGCGCCGGTCCGGATCCGAACCTGGACCGCACTCGAGGGTGAGGCGGTGGACGCGCTCGAGGAGGTCTGCCGTGCCGCCGGCGGCCGGTTCACCAGCGGCGTCTTCGCGCTCCTGGCCCATGTCGAGCAGCGCCTGACCGGCAGCTCGGACTACCTCGGGATCACCGTGCTGGGCACCCGGTCGCAGCAGACCGCGATGTCCCACGGATGGTTCTGCAACTTCGCCCCCGTCTCGATGGCGCTGGGGGAGACCTTCCCCGAGACCGTGCTCGCGGCGGAGAAGGCCTTCGGCACCGCCCGCGAGCTGGCCCGCACCCCGGTCCACGTGGCGCTGGGTGCGATGGTCGCCGGCGGGGTGCTCGCGCCGACCGAGCTGGCCAGCCCGCAGATGGTCTCCTACCTCGACGTACGCAAGTTCCCCGGTGCCGGAACCACCCCGTTCGACACCGGTCTGCACTTCACCGGCGAGGGCCGCACCGCCAACGCGAGCCTGTGGGTCAACCGCTTCGCCGACCGCTTCGAGCTGGCCACCCAGAGCCCCGACACCGAGCAGGGTGGACGGGCGGTGGCGACCTACTTCGAGGCTCTCCACGACGTGATCGCCGACCTCGGCCTGCCGGTGCGCCCTGTCGATGCCGACCAGATCATCGGAACCGAACATGCTGGTCACGACCGCTGACCTCTGGGAGCCCCGGCCGGGCACGCTGCTTCGCTGGGACCTCTCCGCCCCCGACCACGGCGCGCCCGCCGAGCTCTCGCTCAACCAGCGCAACCACCTCGCCGGCGCGATGGCCGGAGCGCCGACCGTCTGGCTGGCCGCCGCCTTCGACGTCGACGGGCCCATCGAGCCGGTCGCGCTCTCCCGCACCTGGCGCGCCTTCCTCGCCCGCCACGGCAGCCTGCAGCTCGAGGTCGTCGCCGGGTCCGAGGGGCTCCAGGCCCGCCGGCACCACCCCGGCACCCTGACCTGGTCGGTGACCTCCGTCGGCCACACCAGCACCGTCGAGGAGACCCGCGCCGCTCTGCACGCCGCCCTCGACGAGCGGTGCGGGCCGTTCGCCTACCCGGCCTTCCTGCCGGCCGCGATCTCCCGCCCCGACCGCTCCACGATCGTCCTCGGCATGGACCACCTGCACTGCGACGCCCACTCGGTCGCCGTCGCGGTCGAGGAGCTGGCCCACCTCTACGCCACCTTCACCGAGGGCGGCGACGAGCCGTCGCTGCCGCCGGTGAGGTCGTTCCTCGAAGCCGTCGAGCAGGGAGCCGACGGCCCAGCCTGGGTCGCCGCCGACAATCCCCTGCTGCGCGGCTGGGGTGAGTTCCTCGGCGGCCTCGGCCACCGGCTGCCGACCTTCCCGCTGCCGCTCGGCCTCGAGCCGGGAGAGCGGGCCGCCCAGGCCACCGCCGTTGCCCCGCTGGCCGACGCCGGCCTGATGGATCGCATCGGCGTCCGCGCCCGCAACAGCGGCGCCTCGACGTACGCCGCCGTGCTCGCGGCCCTCGCCACCGCGATCTCCGACCTCGGCGGCGGTGACCGGCTGGACACGATGGCGCCGGTCTCCACCCGCTCCGCGGAACCGCTGACCCGCTCGATCGGCTGGTACACCACCACCGTCCCGCTCACCGTGCCGGCCTCGCTCACCGATCTGGGCCTGGCCGAGGCCGGCGACGCGGTCCGTCATGGCGTACGCCTCGGGTCGGTGCCGCTCGACCAGGTCCTCGGCTCGCTCACCGAGCCGCTGGTGCAGACCCGCAACGACGTCTTCGTCGTCTCCTGGGTCGACTACCGCCACGTCCCCGGCGGCTCGGCCCACCTCGACCGCGACGCGCAGCACATCTCCGCCTCGACCCTGGCCGACGACGTACAGATCTGGTTCTCCCGCACCCACACCGGCCTCGCCGTCCGCGTCCGCTACCCCGACACCGTGGTGGCGGCAGCGTCCGTCGACTCCCTCCTGGACCGTCTGCGCCAGACACTCGCCGAGCTCTCCCACCAGCCCGACGACCTCGCCGTCCTGCGCGTCGAGCCCTGAGTCCCGCCAGGGTCAGCGCGAGTAGAGCTGCCGGATGACGTCCTCGATGTCGGGCTCGTGGATGGACAGGTCGGCGACGTCGTACGCAGCGGCGACCTGCGCGACCAGCGGGGCGGCGGAGGCGCCGGCGGGGAAGGAGAGCCACTGGCGGGGGCCCTCGACCTTCACGACCCGAGCGCCCTCGATGGCGATGGGGGAGGCCTCGTCGACGAGGTCGACCACGAGGGTGCGGGAGGCGTCGCCGTTGGCTCGCAACGACGGCAGGGGGCCGTCGAAGACGGCGGTGCCGTGGTCGATGACGATGACCCGGTCGCACAGCGCCTCGATGTCCTGCAGGTCGTGCGTGGTGAGCATCAGGGTCGTCCCACGCTCGTGGTTGAGGGCGCGCAGGAACTCCCGCAAGCGCCCTTTGGAGATGACGTCGAGACCGATCGTCGGCTCGTCGAGATAGAGGATCTCGGGGTCGTGGAGCAGCGCCGCGGCGATGTCGCCACGCATTCGCTGTCCCAGGCTCAGCTGCCGCACCGGGGTGTCCAACAGGTCGCCGAGGTCGAGCAGCGCGACGTGGTCCTCGAGGTTGCGGCGGAAGGTCTTGTCGGGGATCCGGTAGATCCGCCGCAGCAGCTCGAACGAGTCGCGCAGCGGCAGGTCCCACCACAGCGACGTACGCTGCCCGAAGACCACCCCGATCCGCCGGGCCAGCTCCCGGCGCTGGCGGGAGGGCTCCAGGCCCGCCACCCGCGCCGACCCGCCGGAGGGCACCAGGATCCCGGTGAGCATCTTGATCGTGGTCGACTTCCCGGCGCCGTTGGGGCCGATGTAGCCGACCATCTCGCCGGCGTCGATCTCGAAGGAGAGGTCGTGGACGGCGTGCTTGACCACCGACGTACGCCTCAAACGACCCGCCTTCTTGCGGATCGTGAACTCTCGGGACAGGTCCCGCACCTCGATCAGTGCCACATCAGCTCCCGGTGGATCGATAACGACGAAGCCCCTGACGCCACACCAGCGTGGTCACGCCGACCAGCGCCAGCGCGGCCAGGGGTGAGGCGAAGCGGAACCAGTCCGGTGCCCCGAACGGGTCGTGGAGGCCGAGCAGGAACAGGCACGGATACCAGTTCACGAACGCCAGCGGCAGCAGGTAGGTCAGTGACCGGACGACCTCGCGCGGGAAGATCGTCATCGGGTACTGCATGATCGTGTTGCCGCCGTAGGTGAAGGCGTTGGCGAACTCCGAGGCGTCCGTGGTCCAGAACTGGATCGTCGAGAAGGTCACGAACACGCAGAAGTAGATGACCACGCCCGAGACGAGCGCCACCACGAGCACCAGCAGGCGCTGTGGGGTCCAGTCCACGATCGGCGCCGCCCACGCGAACACCGCGATGCCCTGGGCGATCTGGCCGAGCCGGCGCAGCTCGAACCGGTCGGCACACAGCTGCACCAGCACCGGGACCGGCTTGGTCATCATCGCGTCGAGATCGCCGCTGCGTACCTTCTGACCGATCTTCTCAACGCTCCCGACCAGCATGTCGGCGACCCGGAACGCGATCGAGGTGACCCCGTAGAGCAGGGCGATCTCGCGCAGCGTGAAGCCGCCGTAGGTGTCGATGTGGCTGAACATCAGCCAGATCGCCACGAAGTCGAGGAAGGTGATGAGTACGCCACCGACCGTCATCGTCCAGAACGAGACCGGATAGGCCATCGCCGCCCGGATCCACAGCGCCGCGATGAGCCAGTAGGCGCGCACCGCGTGAGCAACGTGCTCAACCACCCTGGACCACCACCTTGCGGGTCGCCGCGCGCAGCACGAGCGCGCACGTCGCCAGCAGGACGACCGCCCACACGACCTGCAGCCCGATCGCGGCGAGCATGTCGAGCCCGGTGTGACGGCCCAGCCAGATGTCGGCCGGGGTCTGGATGTAGGAGGCGAACGGCAGCGCCAGCGCGACTTGGCGCAGGCCGTCGGGGAAGAGGTTGAGCGGCAGCGTCAGCCCGCTGAAGAAGGTGGCCAGCACGCTCAGCAGGACCCGCGGACCGGTCGCGTCCAGGAGCCAGAACGCGCCGGCGGCGAAGAGGAACCGGACCGCGAAGCTGANTTGTTCCCCCCCCACCACTGGTGCCTGCTTTGGAGGTCAGAACGCCTGGCTGACCTGCGGCTCGATCCCCAGCAGTGCGCGGGCGTAGATCTCACGCGACAGGTCGGAGTTGATGTAGCCGTGACGGCTGGCGGTCTCGAGGTCCCTCCAGATGCGGTTGATCGGATTCGCCTGTGCGAAGCTGCCGGCACCGCCGATGTTGAGGAGCAGGTCGACTGCCTCACGCAGACGGGTGGCCGCGACGGCGATGTCCATTCGGACCCGCGCTCGGCCGAGATCAGCGGGGAACTCGCCGGCGCGGCCCCAGGCGTCGATGTCGTCAGCAGCACGGAACGCGTGCAGCTTGGCCGTGTCGATGAGCGACGTCGCGTCAGCGAAGTTGAGTTGGTACGAGGGCGCGTCGATCGAGCGCTGGTAGGTGGAGTAGGCGATCGGCTTCCCCTTGGCAAGGGTCTCGCGAGTGCGCTCGAGCGCTGCTTGGGCGATGCCGAGCTGCGGGCCGAGGATGGCCAGGGTCAGGGCGGTGACTGGGGGTGCCTGGTACTCGACTTCCTCCGGGTGCTCCGAGGCGTGCTGGCCGACCGAGAGGCCGAGCATGGAGATGATGCGGTGGTCGGGCACGAAGATCTCGTCCCCGACGGCCGTGTTGGACCCGGTTCCCTGCATGCCGGCGACGTACCAGGTGTCCTCGATCGTGAGGTCGCTGTAGGGCACGAGAAGAAGACCGAGGTCGACCATCTGCCCGTTCTCGTCGTTGATCGGCGCGGCGAGCACGGTCCACTGAGCGTTGTAGCACCCGGAGTTCCACATCCACCGGCCGGAGACGACGTGACCGCCCTCGACCTTGCGGCTGGTCGCAGACGGGGTGAGAACACCGGCCACGGCGGCGTCCGGGGCCTCTCCCCACACGTCCATCTGGGCGCGATCGGAGAACAGGGAGGTGCTGAAGGCGCCGCCGCCAAGGATCATCGTGACCCACGCGGCAGAGCTGCATCCCCGGGCGAGTTCGGAAGTGACGGCGATGTAGGTGCGCATGTCGGCCTGGTGTCCGCCGAAGCGTCGCGGCACAGTGAGCTTGAACATGCCGGCGTCTCGCAGGGCCTGCTCGACTTCGGGAACGAGCCGTCGGGCCTTCTCGGTCGCGTCGGCGTGCTCCGCGAGGAGAGGCACCAGGCTCCGCGCGCGCTCGATGAGCGCCTCGTGCCCGGCGCTCACGTCGGAACTGGTCGTTCGGGTCGGTGTGTAGGTGGGATGCTCTTCGGTGGTGGTCATTGTGGTTCCCTTCTCTACTGATGACTGATCGAGTTGGATATATGCGTTGAGGGTTTGCTGACGGTCAGCCCGTGAGTTCTCGGCCGCGGATCTGACGCGCGATGACCCACTGGTGGACCTCGTTGGCTCCTTCGTAGATCTCGCCGATCTTGGAGTCGCGGTAGATCGCCTCGACGGGGACGGCGAGCGCGGCGCCGCGGAGCTTCGCCATCGCCGCCTCGGGTTCGGGAAACGCCGCTCCGCCGTCGAGACCAGCACCAGGGGATGGGCGGGTCAAAGCTCTGCCCTCGTCACGATCCGGTTCCGGAGGACTCCGACACCTTCGACCTCGACCTCGACGACATCGCCGGCGTAGAGGAACTCCTGAGGTGTGCGTCCGACGCCGACACCGCCGGGCGTGCCGGTGGCGATGACGTCGCCAGGGAGCAGCGTGACGGTGTCGGTGATGTAGCGGATGATGTCCGCCACGCTGTGGATGAGGTCGCGGGTGTTGCCGGCCTGCTTCTCCACCCCGTTGACCCGTGTGCGGACCTCGAGGTTCGTCGGGTCGATCTCGTCCGGCGTCACCAGGGCCGGGCCGATGGGGCCGCTGCGATCAGGGTTCTTGCCGAGGGTGAACTGGGTTGTGGCGATCTGCTTCTTGCGCGCGCTCAGATCGTTGAAGGCGGTGTACCCGAGAACGTGGTCGAGGGCGTCTTGGCCCGCAGCGAAGACCTCGTCCTTGATGACTGCTGCGAGCTCGACTTCCCAGTCCAGGCCCTCGTTGAGCGGCTGTGGGACCGGCGCTCCGTTGACGACCAGCGACTGTTGCCAGCGACCGAAGATCATCGGCACCGTTGGCAGGTCTAATCCAGCGACGTCCTTTGATTCCCCCGCGTGGGAGTGGTAGTTGATGCCCACGCAGAAGATCCGAGCAGTGAGCGGCACGAACGGAACCTGTGTGAGCTTGGCCAGGTCGAGGGGCGAACGGTCGCTCTGGCGGGCCATCGCTGCGGCGGGGTCGCGGTAGAAATTGTCAGCGGTGCCGAGCGGCACCACCTTGTCCAGATGGGTCAGCGCGCCGAGGTGACGCACACCTTGGTGGTCGTATCCGATGATGCGCATTTGGTCTCCCTGTTCGTGGGGGTCGATGTCAGTTCGGCCGGAAGCCGAAGTCCATGCCGGCGACCGTGTCGTCCCACCGGCTGGTGACGTACTTCGGCTGGGTGTAGAAGGTCCACGACGCGTTGGTCAGACCGGTGTCGCCGAACCGCGACCGCTTCCATCCGGCGACGGCGTAGGTGGAGACCGGGACTGGGATCGGGACGTTGATGCCGACCATCCCGGCGCTCGCCTCCCGTTGGAATCGGTGGGCCGCGTTGCCCGAGCGGGTGAAGATCGACGCTCCGTTGCCGTACTCGTGAGTGCGGATCAGCTCCAGGGCCTCGTCCAGGGTGTCCACGCGCACCACAGCGAGGACCGGTCCGAAGACCTCCGTACGGTAGAGTTCAGAGTCGGGAGCAACCTGGTCCAGCAGGACGGGGCCGACGAAGTGACCGCCTGGGTGTCCGCCGACCTCGATTCGGCTCCGGTCGACAACCGGCACAGCGCCGGCGTCGACAGCGCCGCTGACCAGGTGTCGGATCCGGTCCCGGGCGACCCGGCTGACTACGGGACCGACCTCCGTTGCGGGATCAGTGCCAGGGCCGACCCGGATGCCCTCGGTCCGTTGCTTCAGCGCCGCCACCAGGTCATCGGCGATGTCGCCGACTGCTACCGCTACCGAGATCGCCATGCACCTCTGCCCCGCCGCTCCGAACGCCGCAGAGGAGATCGCGTCGGCCGCCGACTCGATCGGGGCATCCGGCATCACGACCAGATGGTTCTTGGCTCCACCGAACGCTTGTGCCCGCTTGCCGGCTTCGGCGGCGCGCCGGTAGATCGAGTGCGCGATCGGGGTGGAGCCGACGAAAGACACAGCGGCGACGTCGGGGTGGTCGACCAAGGCCTCGACGCACTCCCGCTGACCGTTGACGATGGTGAAGATGCCGTCGGGGATTCCGGCTTCCTGGGCGAGCTCGGCGATCCGAAGCGCCGGGCCAGGATCCTGCTCGCTGGGTTTGAGGACGAAGGCGTTGCCGGCCGCGATCGCCACCGAGGCCATCATCAGCGGGATCATCACCGGGAAGTTGAACGGGGTGATTCCGACGACGACGCCGAGAGGATGCAGGGTGGAGTACGTGTCGATGTTGCGACCGGTCTGCTCCGACATCTCGCCCTTCATCAGGCCTGGCACGCCGCAGGCGAGCTCGACGGCGTCAAGACCGCGAGTGACCTCACCGCGCGCGTCATCGAGGGTCTTGCCGTGCTGAGTGGTGATCATGGCCGCGAGTTCGTCGATGTGATCACGCACGAGTTCGCGGAAGGCGTAGAGTGCCTGTGCGCGGCGTGCTGCGGGGAGTGCGGCCCAGCCGGCGGCCGCGCCGAGGGCAGCGTCGACGGCGATCTTCACGGTGGCGTCGTCGGCCAAGGTCACCTCGGCGACCTGCTCCCCGGTCGCTGGGTCCTCGACCGGCAGCTTCGGCGCGGCGGCATCGAGATAGGGTCGTCCGTTGATCCAGTGCGGAATAGTGGCGTGCAAGGTTCTCTTCCTCGTCATGCAGAGTGGCGTGGGCGTTCGAATTCGGGAGGCTGGTGTAGCTCGCTGCCGGCTGGCGCTCGCGGGCGACGGGCCGGCAGGGTCGCTTCACGCTGAGGGTGCGTGCTTTCCGACCGTCTGGTCGAAGAGTTCGACAACGGCGTCATCCGGGATGCTGTCGTGGTCGAGAACACCGTCACGTTCGCGCCAGGTCTCATAGGCGATCTCGCGTGCGATCTTGCCGTCGCGCATCTGGAAGCAGTGGACGAGCCGAACGCTGAGCTTGGTCCCGATCGGGAACCGCAGGTTCGGCATCTTGTCGCCGACGACGGTCACGTGGGCGATCTGGTCGTCGAAGACGAACTGCTCCGTCGCGAACCTGCGCAAGGCGATGGTCTTGTCGTAGACCAACGTCTTGAAGATGTCCAAGTAGGCGGCGCGGACGTCCGCGGGGTCGGTGTAGACCATTCCCCGCGACGGCGCCTCCCATGTGATGTCGTCGGTGTAGAGGGCGATCGCCTTGTCGACGTCGTCCGGGTTCTCGTTGTGGAAGTGCGCCTCGACGGCGGCGAGGTTCCGGGCGATCACCTCTTCACGAGTCAGTTCGGCGTCGGTGCGCCGGTCGGCGGCGAGCTCGTCGGCAAGGGCGTTGGCCGAGACCTGAGGGTCGGTGGTCTGAGTCATCGAGTTCTCCTGAGTTGAGTGGAAGGGAACGGGTCGGTCATAAGGGGGTTGGGTGTGCCGAGTCCTCATGAGGACTCGGCGGCCGTCCGCGTACGGCTCCGAAGCAGAGTCGGCGTCGCCGCGACGGCCGCCGCGACGAGGACGCCCAGCCCGATCAGGGCTGCGTTCGTCGCGCTCGGGTTGTACCAGGGAGAGCTGAGGACGCGGTCCAACGAGTAGGAGCCTGCGCCAGCGAAGCCGATCGATGCGCTGACTACGGCAAGTACATACGGGTACTCGCCGCCACCGGTGGCGTTCCAGAAGCTTCCGGACACCCTCTGCATCGAGGCGCCGGCCACGATCATCGTGCCGACACAGACCGCGGCGCCGAGCGGAGTCGCTAGGCCGGTCAAGACCAGCACGCCTCCCGTGGACTCACAGGCCACGGCGACCAGCACCATCGCCCGTGCCGGCCGCTGACCGAGCTTGTCGAAGATGGCTGTCGCGCCGTCGATGCCAGGCCCCGAGAACCAGCCCAACGACTTCTGAGCTGCATGTGCGACGAGCAACGAGCCGATCAGAACCCTGAGGATCAGCAGTCCCAGGTCCATGACGCCTCCTTGGTTTGAGGTAGGGAAGTGACCCCCGAATGAGACGGCGGTCACAGCAGGTGATGGACAGACTGCGCCCTGGACCGTCTGCGGTTCTTGCTGCCTCGGTACGAATGCGAGGCCCCGGGTTGGACGGAGAAGGCAATCGGATGAGATCCCTGACAGAAGCCGTCAAGCGATGCCGGGCGATTGCACGCATCCACCAATCGCCCGCCCCACCCTGTGACGCAGCGCACAAGCGAGGGTGAGGTGTGACCGTCTTCACTAGGCATCTCACCGGAACCAGGAGGAGCAATGCTGCTGCAAGCGGAACGAGAGGCATCCCCGAGGATGGATCCTTCACACATGCGTCATGTGCTCGGCCACGTGCCGACATCGGTTGCCGTCGTGACCACGACCGAGGGCGACCAGCCGGTCGGGTGCACCATCGGGAGCCTGGTCTCGGTATCGCTCGAGCCACCGCTGATCGCCTTCTTCGCGATGGAGAGCTCTTCGACCATGAAGGCACTCAGCGACGCGGGCTCGTTTGCTGTGAACGTGCTCGCCCACGACCAGCAGTGGGTGTGCGATGTCTTCGCCCGCCGGCAGGGCGACCGCTTTCGGAAGGTCGAATGGGATCCCGGACGCCGCGGAAACCCGCGGATCCGCAAGTCCCTGGCGATCCTCGACTGTGAGCTTGAGTCCGTGACCCCAGCGGGAGATCACCAGATGATCCTGGGGCGCGTACTGGACCTGGCCGTCGAGCGCCCTCAGTGCGAGCCATTGGTGTTCGCCCGCGGCGCTCTGCGCACTCTGTCCGGTGCGAACAGCGCCACGCGCCACCCGCTGCTGACCTGGCTCGGCGACTGATCAGCCCTGTCTCGATCCCATCCTCCGTTTGTTCCCAGCCAAGGAGAACTGCTGTGCCCCAGACCGTCCGCGCCGTCATCGCCCGTTCGAAGGGAGCTCCGGTCGAGATCGTGAACATCAATGTCCCTGACCCGGGTCCCGGCGAGGTGGTCGTGCAGGTGATGACCTGCGGGGTGTGCCACACCGACCTCCACTACCGTGAGGGCGGCATCAACGACGAGTTTCCGTTCCTGCTGGGGCACGAGGCCGCCGGTGTGGTGGAGTCGGTCGGCCCGGATGTGAGCCGCGTCGCGCCGGGCGACTTCGTGGTGCTCAACTGGCGTGCGATCTGCGGTGAGTGTCGTGCCTGCCAGCCGGGGCGATGCGCACTACTGCTTCGCCACGCACAACGCCGAGCAGAAGATGACGCTTGCAGATGGCCCTGATGCCGGCGCCGAGCTCAGCCCCGCGCTCGGGATCGGCGCCTTCGCGGAGAAGACCTTGGTGGCGGCGGGCCAGTGCACCAAGGTCGACGCCGATGCGCGTCCTGCCGCGGTCGGCCTCCTCGGCTGTGGCGTCATGGCCGGCATCGGCGCCGCCATCAATACCGGCGCCGTCACCCGCGGCCGGAGCATTGCGGTCATCGGCTGCGGTGGTGTGGGTGTCGCCGCCATCGCCGGCGCCGCCCTCGCTGGCGCAAGCCCGATCATCGCGGTCGACATCGAGGCCAGGAAGCTGGCCAAGGCCAAGGAGATGGGGGCGACCCACACTGTCGACTCCTCGCAGGTCGACCCGGTCGAGGAGATCAAGCGGATCTGCGCGGAGACTTACGACGGCGCCGATGGCGCCGACGTGGTGGTCGATGCAGCGGGCCGGCCGGAGACGTGGAAGCAGGCGTTCTACGCTCGTGATCTGGCCGGCACGGTGGTCCTGGTCGGCGTCCCGACGCCGGACATGAAGGTACCGGACATCCCGCTGATCGACGTGTTCGGTCGCGGCGGAGCGCTGAAGTCCAGCTGGTACGGCGATTGCCTGCCCAGCCGCGACTTCCCGATGCTGGTCGACCTCTATCGCCAGGGACGGCTCGACCTCGACGCGTTCGTGACCGAGGAGATCGGCCTCGGAGACATCGAGGCCGCCTTCGACATGATGCACAACGGCGACGTGCTGCGGTCCGTGGTGGTCCTCTGATGGCCGGTGACGTCCAGGTCGACCACGCGGTCACGGCTGGCACCTTCTCCCTCGACGGTGAGACCTTCGACGTCGACAACAACATCTGGGTGATCGGAGACGACGACGAGTGCGTCATCGTCGACGCACCGCATTCGGTCGACGACATCCTCGCCGTCGTGGGGGAGCGCACGGTCAAAGCCATCGTGTGCACCCACGCCCACGACGACCACGTCCGCGTTGCACCGGCACTTCGGAAGCGGCTCGTGGCGCCCATCATGTTGCATCCCGACGACAGGCCGCTGTGGGAGCTCACGCACGGCAACATCGACGATTCCGACCCCACGCGGTGGGATGTCGACCTGGCAGACCAGATGACGATCTCGGTGGGAGGGACCAGCCTCCATGTCCTCCACACACCTGGTCACGCCCCCGGAGCGGTGTGCCTGCATGCACCCGACCTGGGTTGCGTGTTCACCGGTGACACCCTCTTCCACGGCGGTCCCGGGGCGACCGGGCGTTCCTACAGCGACCGAAGAACCCTCGAGGAATCGATCCTCCGCCGGCTCCTCAGCCTTCCCCACGACACCGTGGTGCATCCCGGGCACGGCGCGGACACCACCATCGCCGCCGAACGCTATCGCCTCCTCGCCCGACGCCGGACCCGTCTGCCTGGCGAAGAAGCCGCCCCGTAGTCGGGTTGTGACGACATGCGTTCCACGCCGGGCCCCAGCTCACACCTACCAAGGCGCAGGACTCGATGGCGCGTTGGGTGGATGGCGTCGACGCTCGATGCTGCGACCACCATTGCCGGTGGTGAGGCCTTCGGTCGACGCGGACGCCGGTGATCCGTTGACGTCGAGCGCGGGACTCCCTGTCGATCGCGGCCGCTCCGCTGCGATTGTGGCGTGCGTGGTCGCCTGGACGTTGCTGATCCTTGTCGACCTGTGGGTGGTGATCGACGCGCTTACGTCGCATAGCGGTGCCGCAGATTCTGACCAGGACCCTGGCCCGCACTCTCGCCCACCTCGCCGGTCTGCTGGCCACATCGCCCTATTTTGCGGGGCGACTGCTTGCGGGTGACGTCGGACACATGAGTTTGTATGGTGGTCGTGGGGTACTGCCACTCGCTGGCCGTCAGGCCGAAGCTGTGCACCTTCAGAGACGAAGGAGTCCAACCCATGCTGACCAAAGCTTTGCTCGTGCGCCTCGAGGCCTAGCCTGGCAAGGAGAAGGAACTCGCAGGGTTCCTCACCGGAGCGCGGTCGATCGTGGTGGAAGAGCCGGGCACCATCGCCTGGTTCGCCATCCAGTTCGGCCCATCGACCTTCGGCGTGTACGACGTGTTCCCGAACGACGAAGCCCGAGACGCGCACCTCGCCGGCGGTGTCGGCCAGGCGCTCGGGCCCAACACCGGCGTTCTCTTCTCCGAGCCGCAGATCGAGAAGATCGACATACTCGCTGACAAGTTCCCGGGCTGACGCGGCGTTCCAAACCCAGAACTCCCTCGGATGACTGACGTCATCCGAGGGAGTTCTGGGTTTCAGAGTCCGACTCGCTGCAGGTCAGCAGGTCACCGAAACCCAGGATTTAGATGTCGTAGTAGAGCTCGAACTCGTGCGGGTGCGGGCGGAGCTGGATCGGGAGGATCTCGTCGTTGGTCTTGTAGTCGATCCAGGTCTCGATCAGGTCGGGGGTGAAGACGTCGCCCACGGTGAGGAAGTCGTGGTCGCTCTCCAGAGCCGACAGGACGGCACCGAGGGAGGTCGGCACCTGGTTGATCTCGGCCATCTCGTCCGGCGGAAGCTCGTAGATGTCCTTGTCGATCGGAGCCGGCGGCTCGATCTTGTTCTGGATACCGTCGATGCCGGCGAGGAGCAGGGCCGAGAAGGCGAGGTACGGGTTCGAGGACGGGTCCGGGAACCGGGTCTCGACGCGCTTGGCCTTCGGGTTGGTGCCGGTGATCGGGATGCGGACCGCGGCGGAGCGGTTGCGCGAGGAGTAGACCAGCGAGATCGGAGCCTCGAAGCCCGGGACCAGGCGGTGGAAGGAGTTCACGGTCGGGTTGGTGAACGCCAGCACCGACGGGGCGTGCTTCAGGATGCCGCCGATGTACCAGCGGGCCATGTCGGAGAGGCCGCCGTAGCCGGTCTCGTCGTAGAACAGCGGCTCGCCGGCGTTCCAGATCGACTGGTGGACGTGCATGCCCGAGCCGTTGTCACCGAAGACGGGCTTCGGCATGAAGGTGACCGTCTTGCCGGCCTCCCAGGCGGTGTTCTTGACGATGTACTTGAACTTCATGACATCGTCGGCAGCCTTGAGCAGCGTGTCGAACTTGTAGTTGATCTCCGCCTGGCCGGCGGTGCCGACCTCGTGGTGGGCGCGCTCGACGAGCAGGCCGGAGGCCTCGAGGTTCTTGACCATCGTGTCGCGCAGGTCGGCGAAGTGGTCGGTGGGGGAGACCGGGAAGTAGCCGCCCTTGTAGCGCGTCTTGTAGCCCAGGTTGTCCGAGCCGTCGGGGTTCTTGTCGGCACCCGAGTTCCACCAGGCCTCGACGGAGTCGATCTTGTAGAACGACTCGCCCTCGGAGGTGTTGTAGGCGACCTTGTCGAAGATGAAGAACTCCGCCTCGGGAGCGAAGAACGCGGTGTCACCGATGCCGGTCGAGGCGAGGTACGCCAGGGCCTTGCGCGCGATGTTGCGCGGGTCGCGAGAGTAGGCCTCCCCGGTGATCGGGTCGTGCACGAAGTACATCAGCGCGAGGGTCTTCGCGGCGCGGAACGGGTCGATGTACGCAGTCGTGACGTCCGGGTAGAGCGCCATGTCGGACTCGTTGATCGTCTGGAAACCACGGATCGACGAACCGTCGAAGGCCATCGGCTCCAGGTTGAACGACGACACGGGCACCGTGAAGTGCTGCTGGACGCCAGGCAGGTCGACGAAACGGATGTCGACGAACTCGACCCCCTCGTCAGAGATGAACTTCAAGAGTTCGTCGTCAGTGCTGAACATCAATCCTCCTTGGCTCACCCGGTCGGGCAGAGCCAGATAGGTCTCTCGCGATCGAGGCCGGACCCTCATGGATCCGACCGTGCCACGCAAATTACGAAGGGACGGTTGCACAGGAGTGTCGCAAATGTTTCAGGCATGTAACAGGTTGTGTGATTTGATCGGCAACCATCCCGGATCTCACCCCTCAAGACGTTGCCGCCTACGCTTACGACGTGACCAGTTCCGCCACTCCTGCGACGCCCACTCTGCCTTATGACACCGCGAGCTGGGGCAGGCGCGTCCTGGCCCTGTTCATCGACTGGCTCGCGTCGTCGCTGGTGGCGTCGGTCTTCCTCGGCGTACGGGCCCTGCCGTTCGGGTCGCTGCTCGCCGGTGTCGACCCCCGGCCGACCGACAACCTGTGGATCCTGGTCGTCTTCATCGTGCAGACGGCGGTCTTCACCACGCTCGGCGGCGGCTCCTTCGGCAAGCTCGTCACTCGCCTGCGTACGGTGCGGGTCACGGCCGGTGAGCCGGACCTACGCCCGCTCGATCCGCTGCGGAGCATCGCCCGTCAGATCCTGGTCGTCCTCGTCGTACCGCCGCTGGTCTTCCGTCCTGACCGGCGCGGGCTCCACGATCTGGCGGCAGGTACGGCGACCGTCACGCTTCAGACCTATCGACACGTGTTTCGCCGGGTTGGTTGAGAGGCATCCGGGGGTAGGTTTGACCGGTCAGCCGCAAGCAGCGGCAAACACGAAGGGAAGCTCAATGACGCTCAACCGTACTCTCGGGCCACGTGGCCTCTGGCGCCGCGCCGCTGTGGCAGGCGTGCTGGCCGTATCGCTCTCGGGCCTGGTGGCCTGCGGTGGCGGTGGTGGGGCCGGCGGCGCCAGCGAGGGTGACTCGGTCTCGGCCGAGGAGATGACCGAGGTGATGAAGAAGGCGACCGACATCGACACCGCCCACTTCACCACGAAGATGGACGCGAAGGCGTCGGGTCAGACGGTCTCGATGACCGGCGAGGGCGACATCCAGAAGGAGCCGCCGGCGCAGCACTCCACCATGAAGATGAGTGGTGGCTCGATGAACATGGATCTGGAGACGATCCTTGTCGACGAGAAGATCTACATCAAGGGCATGATGGGCGACTCGTGGGTGACCGCGAGCACCGAAGACCTCGCCAAGATGGGCGGCACCAGCCTGGAGTCGATGAGCAACCCGCTCGCGTTCTTCGAGGGCATGGAGGAGTCCATCAAGTCCTCCAAGTTCGAGGGCGAGGAGAAGCTGGACGGCACCGACACCAAGCACTACAGCTTCACCGTCGACTCCGCGGGGCTCGCCGAGAGCCTCGGCGCCGACAGCACCAAGGGCATGCCCAAGACGATCGACCAGGACATCTGGGTCGACGGCGACGGCCTGCTCCGCAAGGCCGAGGTCGGCATGGGCGACATGGGCACCGTCGAGATGGTCCTGTCCAAGCACGGCGAGGACGTGACCATCGAAGCGCCGCCGGCGGACCAGGTCACCGACATGCCGAGCATGGCCGGCTGACAGCCAGTTCGTACGCAGCAGGGCCGGTCCCCGAACGGGGACCGGCCCTGTGCCGTTCGTGGGACCGTGTCTGCATGACTCTCGACCACGAAATCACCCGGCAGATCGAGGCCAACCGGGCCAACTGGGACGCTCGTACGCCGATCCACGTCGCCAGCGCCTTCTACGGCATCGACGGGTCGCGGCCCGCGGAGTCGTGGTTCGCCGACTACGAGTGGAGCGACCTCGGTGAGCTGTCCGGCCGCGAGGTCGTGCATCTGCAGTGTCATCTCGGCACCGAGACGGTGGCGTTCGCGCAGCGGGGAGCGGTGACGTACGGGCTGGACATCTCGGCCGAGGCCGTGGCCGCGGCGCGCCGGATCGCCGCCGAGCGCGGGCTGGCCGTCGACTACCACGAGGCCGACGTCCACGACGCCGTCGAGGTCCTGGGCGCCGGCCGGTTCGACGTCGTCTACACGGGCAAGGGCGCGGTCTGCTACCTACCCGACATCGACCTGTGGGCGCGGGTCGTCCACGATCTGCTCAAGCCCGGCGGGTTTCTCTACCTGGCCGAGTTCCACCCGCTCCTCGACGCTCTCGGCGAGGTGCCGGAGCCGGGGCGGGAGGACTCCCTGGAACTGCGCCACGACTACCTCGCGGGCCGGGGCGCGATCGCGAAGGACTCGACCCACACCTACACCGACGGCCCGGCCCTGAGCACCGCCACGACGGCGTACGAGTGGCGTCACGGGGTCGGCGAGGTCGTCACCGCTCTCGCGGGCGCCGGTCTACGGATCGAGGTCGTACGCGAGGACGAGCGGCTGCCGTGGCCCCGTTTCCCGTCCATGGTGGCGGGGGAGGACGGCTGGTTCAGGCTGCCCGAGCAGGCGCCCCGGATCCCGCTTCTCTACGCGATCCGGGCACGCCGGCTGTGACGGTCAGCGGCCGCGGAGGTTGCCGCGCATGCCCTTCATCGAGGTCGGGACCGGGCCCTTCGGGATCGGCATGGTGCCGCGGGTGGCGTCGACGGCCTTGAGGCGGTTGAGGATGTCGGTGATCTCGGGGCCGGAGACGTTGCGGCCGATCTTGGTGACGTGCTTGGTCAGCTGCGGCAGCGGCACCTCGTCCTCACCGTTGCCGGCCACGACGGTCGTGATCGGCACCTCGGACAGGACGCGGGCGTGGGTGCGCTTGGTGCTGGCCAGCAGCGAGCGCACCTTGCTCGGGCTGTTGCCCTCGCCGACGAGGACGACTCCCGGAGGACCGACCACGCGGTGGACCAGCGTCTGGCTGCGCGGCTCGACACCCACGGCCTGGGTGACGGTCCAGCCTCGGCGGAGCATGGTCAGGGCGGCGTAGCCGCCACCGACCTGGCCCTCGAGCCGGGCGTACATCACCTTCTGCGCGCGCCGCGAGAAGACCACCATCGCAGCGAGGAGGCCGGCCAGCAGAGCGCCGACGATCGTGAAGATCCAGGAGAAGATGCCCTCGCCGGGCAGGAACCAGAAGATCACGCCGGCGACCGCGGCGACGACCACGAAGATCGAGCCGAGGATGAGGCCGATCTTGGGGTCTGACTGCTTGGTGAGCTTGTAGGTCTCCACCATCTGCTGGCGGCGACTCATGCTGCTCGGGTCGGTCTGGGACATCTTCCTCTTTCAGTTTCTCGTACGCAGGGACTCAGGCCACGGAGGAGGCGTCGCGCGCCTCGATCGCCTGACGGTACAGCCGACCGGCGCGGTAGGACGAACGAACGAGCGGACCGGACATGACGCCGGAGAAGCCGATCTCCTCGGCCTCGGCCTGGAGCTCGATGAACTCCTCGGGCTTGACCCACCGCTCGACCGGGTGGTGGCGCACGCTCGGGCGCAGGTACTGCGTGATCGTGATCAGCTCGCAGCCGGCCGCGTGCAGGTCGCGCAGCGCCTCGGAGACCTCTTCGCGGGTCTCGCCCATGCCGAGGATCAGGTTGGACTTGGTGACCAGGCCGAAGTCGCGAGCCTGGGTGATCACGTCGAGCGAACGCTCGTAGCGGAACGCCGGACGGATCCGCTTGAAGATCCGCGGGACGGTCTCGACGTTGTGCGCGAGGACCTCGGGACGGGACTCGAAGACCTCCTGGAGAAGCTCCGGGATGCCGTTGAAGTCGGGGATGAGGTTCTCGACGCCGGTCTCGGGGTTGAGCTCGTGGATCTGCTTGACGGTCTCGGCGTAGAGCCAGGCACCACCGTCGGCGAGGTCGTCACGGGCGACGCCGGTGATGGTGGCGTACTTCAGGCCCATGGTCTGCACGGACTCGGCAACGCGGCGGGGCTCGTCGCGGTCGAGGTCGGTCGGCTTGCCGGTGTCGATCTGGCAGAAGTCGCAGCGCCGGGTGCACTGGTCGCCACCGATGAGGAAGGTGGCCTCGCGGTCCTCCCAGCACTCGAAGATGTTGGGGCAGCCGGCCTCCTGGCACACCGTGTGCAGGCCCTCGGACTTCACCAGCGCGGTGAGCTCCTTGTATTCCGGCCCCATCTTCGCTTTGGTCTTGATCCACTCCGGTTTGCGTTCGATCGGAGTCTGCGCGTTGCGGACCTCGAGACGGAGGAGCTTGCGACCTTCTGGGGCAGGAGCTTGAGTCACCCCACAAGGGTACGCCGCGTGGTGGTGGAACCTCGAAGGCAGGCGGCTACTGGTCGGTCACACCGACCGTCGCCGGCCCGCTCAGCCCAGGCTGGGGGAGAGCAGCGGAACCCGTGGCGTCTTCGCCGGGTCCGGCTTGGCCTCGAGGCTCGGGCCCTGCTCGTAGTCGCGCCAGGAGAGCATCTCCGCGATCTGCGCGTGGAGCACCGGCATCGCCTCGGCGTTGCCGATCTGCCGCCCGGCCTCGATCGAGAGGGTGGTGACTCCGGCGTCGGAGATACCGCACGGCACGAACCGCTCGTACCAGCCCAGGTCGACGTCGCAGTTCAGCGCGATGCCGTGCATGGTCACGTGCTGGCTGACCCGCAGCCCGATCGCACCGACCTTGCGCTCCAGGCGGCGTACGCCGTCAGGAGTCTCGCCAGCGGGCAGCCACACGCCGCTGCGGCCGGGGACACGGTAGGCGGTGACGCCGAACTCGGCGCAGGTGCGGATCATCGCCTGCTCCAGGCGGCGTACGAAGTCGACGACCTTGACCTTCTCCGGCAGCCGCACGATCGGGTAGGCGACGATCTGGCCGGGGCCGTGGAAGGTCACCTCGCCACCGCGGTCGACGTCGATCACCGGGGCGCCGCCGGGATCCGCAGGCCGGTCCTCCGGCTTCGTACGCTTCCCCGCGGTGTAGGTCGGCGGGTGCTCGAGCAGCAGCACCGTGTCGGGCTCTTCGCGGTCGACGACGCGTTGATGGACCTGCTTCTGCAGCTCCCAGGCGTCCAGGTAGTCGATCGTCCCGACCTCAACGAAGCGCAGCTCAGTCACACCGAGATCGTACGCCCCGGGCCGAGCCGGACGGGCAGTGCCCGGAATCGTGGAACGCCGGCTCGGCCGGATAACGGTTTGGCGATATCCCCGCGGAGGTAAAGAGATTGTGCGCAGAATGCGCGTGTTTCGACTGACTGCGCTCGGGAGCGATCGGTCTCCGGATCAGTCTTGAAAGGCACACAGAAGTGCACACCATGAAGTACGGTCACCGACTCGCGGCGGCCGCTCTCGCGCTCAGCGCGATGTCCACCCTCGCCGCGTGCGGTGGGAGCTCGGAGAAGGCTGGCGAGGCCGCCGCGGAAGGGCCGGGGTTCGAGGCCGGCGCCAAGCTGACGAAGGCCGAGGCCGAGCAGCTGATCGACACCGCAGCTGAGGCAATGTCGACGATCCATGTCGAGATGGGCATCAAGGCCGTCGAGGACGGAGCGAGTGTCAGCGCCTCCAGTGAAGGTGATTACCAGCGTGAGCCGGTGGTCTCCCAGACGAAGCTGACGGTGGACGAGGCCGATGGCCAGACCGTCATGGAGATCATCGCCATCGACGAGACGACCTACGTGCGGATGGACAACGACAAGGAGTGGATGAAGGACGACGGCATGTTCAGCGGGTTGGTCTCCGCGCTGGTGCCGAGCCCGTACAGCCTCTTCGAGGACCTGCGTGGAGAGGCAGATGACGACTCGACCACCTATGTCGGGCAGGAGGACGTCGACGGCGCAGATCTCGCGCACTACTCGTTCGCGGTCGATGAGGACGTCACCGGAGAGGGCGACGGCACTCTCGAGGGCTGGTTCGACCCAGCGGGCCAGCCGATCCGCCTGACCATGGCCATGGGAACGGGCAACGAGATCAAGATGGACCTCAGCAAGCACGGGGAGAAGCTCACCGTCACCGAGCCGGCGGCCGAAGAGTTGATGGACGACGCCTGACCCGTACGCCTGATCTCATGAAATGAGAGACGCCCCGGAGCCGTCGGCTCCGGGGCGTCTCTGCATGCTCAGAGCTCGAACTGAGCCGCCTCGAGGCGCTTCTTGACGTCCTGGAGGAAGCGGCCGGCGTCGGCGCCGTCGACCAGACGGTGGTCGTAGGTCAGCGCGACGTTGACCATGTAGCGCACCGCGATCGTCTCGCCGAGGTCCGGGTCGTCGATGACGACCGGACGCTTCACGACAGCACCCGGGCCGAGGATGGCGACCTGCGGCTGGTTGATGATCGGGGTGTCGAAGAGCGCACCGAACGATCCCAGGTTGGTGATCGTGAAGGTGCCGCCGGAGAGCTCGTCCGGGGTGATCTTGTTGTTGCGCGTGCGGTCCGCGACGTCCGCGATCTTCTTCGCGATGCCGGCGATCGAGAGGTCGCCCGCGTCCTTGACGACGGGGGTCAGCAGACCCTTCTCGGTGTCGACGGCGAAGGCGATGTTCTCGCGGTCGTAGTAGGTGACCGTGCCGGCCTCGATGTCGATCCCGGCGTTGAGCTTCGGGTGCACCTTGAGCGCGTCGATCGCGGCCTTGGCGAAGAACGGCAGGTAGGTCAGCTTGACGCCCTCGCGCTGCAGGAACCCGGCCTTGTTGGCCTCGCGGAGGCGGGCGATGTTGGTGACATCGACCTCCATGACCTGGGTCAGTTGAGCCGCGGTGTGCAGCGACTCGGTCATCCGCTCGGCGATCACCTTGCGCAGACGCGAGATCTTCTCGGTGGTGCCACGCAGCGGCGACGGGGCCGCGGGGGCGGCGGAGGAAGCAGCCGGAGCAGCCGAGGCCGCCGGAGCGGCGGCTGCCGGGGCAGCGGCCGGAGCCGACTTCGCGGCGGCCGCCTGGAGGATGTCCTCCTTGCGGACGCGGCCACCGACGCCCGAACCCTGGACGGTGTCGAGGTCGACGTTGTGCTGGGCCGCGAGCTTGCGTACGAGCGGGGTCACGTAGCCGCCGGGCTGGATGGCCGGGGAACCGTCGGTGGACGGCGCGGCGTGGGCCGGGGCCGCAGGAGCCGGAGCAGAGGGGGCGGGCGCGGCCGGGGCGGGCGCGGCCGGAGCGGGCGCGGCCGGAGCCGGCGCGGGTGCGGCGGCGGCCGGAGCAGGCTCCGGGGCAGGAGCCGGCTCGGGCTCGGGGGTGGGCTCCGGGGCCGGGGCGGCGGGCGCGGGCTCGGAGGCCGGGGCGGCGCCGGCGTCACCGACGAGCGCCAGCACGGCGCCGACCTCGACGGTCTCGTCCTCGGCGACCTTGATCTCGAGCAGGGTGCCGGCGACCGGCGAGGGGATCTCGGTGTCGACCTTGTCGGTGGAGACCTCGAGCAGCGCGTCGTCGACGGCGACCGTGTCGCCGACCTGCTTGAGCCAGCGGGTGACGGTGCCCTCGGTGACCGACTCACCCAGCGCGGGGAGAGCAACCTCGGTGGCGTTTCCGCCGGCGGCGGGCGCCGGAGCGGCAGGCGCGGCGGGCTCGGCGGGTGCCTCGGGCTCGGCCGGAGCTGCCGGAGCCTCGGGCTCGGCGGCGGGAGCCGCAGCCTCGGGCTCGGCCACGGGCGCGGCGGGCTCCGCGGGAGCGGCATCGGCGCCGGCCTCGTCGGCAGCGCCGATGACGGCGAGCAGGCCACCGACCTCGACGGTGTCGTCCTCGGACGCCTTGATCTCGAGCAGGGTGCCGGCGACCGGCGAGGGGATCTCGGTGTCGACCTTGTCGGTGGAGACCTCCAGCAGGGCCTCATCGACCGCAACCGTGTCGCCGACCTGCTTGAGCCAGCGGGTGACGGTGCCCTCGGTGACGGACTCGCCGAGGGCCGGGAGAGTTACTTCGGTGGCCATGGATTCCTTCGTTCTACGTCTGTTCGTTGCTCTACTTGTATGTCCGGACACGCGCGTCACCACGACCGAGCACGAGGGCTCGGCGAGGAGAGAGTCGCATCGGTCTGGGCCGACACCTGCCCGACGCACTCATGATGCCGCCAGATGTGCGGCCAAGGGCGTCGATCACGGAGCCCATCTTGTCACTACCCCCGCAGCGCTGTGTCAACCGGACCACTACTGATCGGTAGCCATCTCGCGTACGTAGTCCACCAGTGTTGCCACCGCCACACCCGTGCCTCCGGGAGTGAGATGTCCGGAGGCGCCGCCACTGTTGAAGGACGGTCCGGCGATGTCGAGGTGGGCCCAGGGAAGACCGCCGGTGAACTCGCGCAGGAACGCGGCTGCGTACAGCCCACCGCCCCAGCGGATCCAGTCGTGCTGGTTGAGGTCAGCCACCTTGGAGGAACGGATTCGCTCGTCCATCCATTCCGGGATGGGCATCGGCCACATCTGCTCGCCGGCGACGTCGGCGGCGGCGAGAACACGGTCGACGACGTCCGCGGAGCCGAGTACGCCGCTGACCCGGTCACCCAGCGCCATCACCATGTGACCGGTGAGGGTGGCGACGTCGATGATCAGGTCCGGCGAGACCTCGGTGGCCCGCACCAGGGCGTCGGCGAGGATCATCCGACCTTCGGCGTCCATGTTGGAGACCTCGACGGTCGTGCCGCCGTAGTGGGTGACCACGTCACCCGGGCGGTAGGACGAGCCGGAGACCATGTTCTCCGCCATCGGCACGAACGCGGAGACCTTCACCGGCAGCCCGAGGCGGGCGATCGCGAAGGTCGCCTGGGCCACCGCGGCGGCACCGGCCATGTCCGACTTCATCGTGGACATCGAGCTGCCCGGCTTGATGGTGAGGCCGCCGGAGTCGAAGGTGATGCCCTTGCCGACCAGTGCGATGTGGCCACGCGCGTCGTCGGGGGCGTAGGTGAGCTCGACCAGGCGCGGCTTGGCCGCCGAGCCCATGCCCACCGCGAGGATGCCGCCGCAGCCGAGCTCGGCGAGCTGCTCCTCGTCGTACACGCTCGTCTCGACGCCCTCGACCAGCCCGGCCACGTGCGCCATGGCGTCGGCGAACGCCGCGGGAGTCAGGTCGGCCGGCGGGATGTTGACCCACTCGCGCGTGCCGGCGACCGCCTGCGCGAGGATCTGCGCCTCCTCGAAGGCGGTGACCGCGTCCGTACGCCGCGCGATCGCGCTCAGGATCGCGACATCGCTCGGCCCGTTGCCGTCCCCACCAGACTTGCCGCTGTTCGACTTATAGGTGGTGTAGGTGTAGCCGCCGAGGACGTAGCCCTCGGTGACGGCACGGACCAGGTCGGGGGTGTCGGCGGGAAGGGACACGGCGACGGACGTCGCGTTGGGCACCGCGCGGGCCGCGGCGCCGGCGGCGCGGCGTACGGCATCGGCCGAGTAGGTCCCGTCCGCACCGGGCTTGCCGAGCCCGACCAGCACGAGGAGCTGGGCGCCGATCTCGTTCCCTGCGGGCAGGCGGGTGATCTCGCCGGCCTTGCCGCTGACGCCGAGGGTGGCGAGCATCCCGCGCCACCGGCGACCGTAGGCGGCCTTGACGTCCTCCGCGCCGGCGGTCACCTCGACAGCCTTCGCGCCCTGGCCGATACCGACGACGACCGCCTCGGCACGGGTCTTGGCGGGGGAGGCGGTACGCAGCGTGTAGGTGATGTCAGGCAGGGTCACGCCGTGCAGTCTAGGTGTGGCGCGCCCGGAGGGGGCGCGGACCGGGGAGTGTCGGCCTGGTGCGATAAGTTCGCGGTATGGCTGAAGAGACCTCCACGGGGGGCGGGTCGGAGCTGCTCCAGTCCCCTCTGCACGAAAACCACGTCGGGCTCGGCGCGAAGTTCGGTGAGTTCGGCGGCTGGTCGATGCCGCTGGAGTATTCCGGCGTCGTCAAGGAGCACACGGCGGTCCGTGAAGCCGTCGGGGTCTTCGACGTCAGCCACCTGGGCAAGGTCATGATCAGCGGGCCGGGTGCGGCCGACTTCGTCAACGCGTCCTTCACCAACGACCTCAACCGGATCAAGCCGGGCAAGGCCCAGTACACACTGTGCTGCGACGAGGCGACCGGCGGCATCGTCGACGACCTGATCGCCTACTACCGCGACGACGAGCACGTCCTGATCGTTCCCAACGCCGCCAACACCCCGGAGGTCGTGCGTCGGCTCCAGGAGGCCGCGCCCGAGGGGATCAACCTCGCCGACCACCACCGCGACTACGCGGTGCTCGCCGTCCAGGGGCCGAAGTCCGACGAGCTGCTCGAGGCGGTCGGGCTGCCGGCCGGTCACGAATACATGTCCTTCGTGGAGGCGGCCGCCCCCGACATACTCGGTGACGAGATCGGCGTCGTGGTGTGCCGCTCCGGCTACTCGGGTGAGCGTGGCTACGAGCTGATCGTCGCCAACGAGGCCGCCGGCGCGCTCTGGGACGCGCTGCTGTCCCGGGGCGAGGAGCTCGGCGCGGTGCCGTGCGGGCTCGGCGCCCGCGACACCCTGCGTACGGAGATGGGCTACCCGCTCCACGGCCAGGACATCGCCCTCGACGTCACCCCCAACGAGGCCGGCCTCGGCTGGGCCGTCGGCTGGAAGAAGGATGCCTTCTGGGGCCGCGACAAGCTGGTCGCCGAGAAGGAGGCCGGCCCGAAGCGCGCCCTGCGCGGCATAGTCGCTGTCGGCCGAGGCATCCCACGTCCACACATGACCGCGTCCCTGACCGCCGACGTGCCGGTCGGCGAGGTCACCTCCGGCACCTTCTCGCCCACGCTGAAGAAGGGCGTCGGCCTGGTGCTCGTCTCGACCACGGTCAACCCCGAGGCCGAGATCGGCATCGACGTACGCGGCCGCCGCGAGATCTTCCAGCTCACCAAGCCTCCCTTCGTTCCCTCGCACGTTCGGGAGGGCTGATGAGCGAGCGCCAGCGAGCGACCATTCAGTCATTCATGCCGCCGCGTCCGTATTCTGGCGCTTGCGCTACGGAGGTGGCGGCATGAGCATCCCGGACGTTCCCTCGGTGTTCAAGCAGCCCACCGCCGCGGACCGGCCGTGGTGGTGGCAGCTCGTCGACGCCTCGGGTGCCGAGGTGTCGGTCGACGGGGACCTCGCCGGCCAGCGCTTCGCCAACCAGAGCGACGCCGAGTCATGGGTGGGCGAGGTCTGGCAGGACCTCCTGGACGCGGGCGTGGCCGCGGTGGTGCTCTTCGAGCACGACCGGCAGGTCTACGGTCCGATGAAGCTGACCGCCTGAGGCTCTCCGGCCACGGCTAGGCTCTCGCGGGTGAGTGCCTACGAGTTCCGCCAGGTCGACGTCTTCACCAACGAGCCCCTGCTGGGCAACCCGGTCGCCGTCGTACACGGGGCCGACGGCCTGACCGACGAGCAGATGGCTGCCTTCGCGCGGTGGACCAACCTGTCCGAGACCACGTTCCTGCTGACCCCGACGGACCCGGCTGCCGACTACCGGCTGCGGATCTTCACGGTCAGCGGCGAGCTGCCGTTCGCGGGACACCCGACGCTCGGGTCGGCACACGCGTGGCTGGAGGCGGGCGGGAAGCCCAAGGGCGCCAGCCTGGTGCAGGAGTGCGGCGTCGGTCTGGTCGAGCTGCGCAGTGACGACCGGATCGCCTTCGCCGCGCCGGAGCTGCGCCGGGGTGGCGAGGTCGACGAGGACACTCTGGGTGCCATCGCCAACGGCCTGCAGATCGAGCGCGGCGACATCAAGGACGCGCGGTGGTGCGACAACGGGCCGGGCTGGGTCGGAGTGATGCTCGCCGACGCGGAGGCTGTGCTCGCCGTGACGCCCGACCACGCCGCTCTGGGGAGTCACAAGGTCGGCCTCGTCGGGCGCTACCCCGAGGGCAGCGAGTGCGCGGTCGAGGTCCGGGCGTACTTCCCGGCCGACGGCGTCGCCTTCGAGGACCCGGTCACCGGGTCGCTCAACGCCGCGCTGGGGCAGTGGCTGGCTGGGTCGCAGCTACCGGAGGCGTACGTCGCTTCTCAGGGGACCGCCATGAGGCGGAAGGGACGTGTGCACGTCGAGCGGGTCGGGGATCAGGTGTGGGTGGGCGGAGACACACTGACCACCATCCATGGGACGGTGGAGGTCTGACCTAGGCTGGGGCTGTGCAGTCCTACCTCGATCTGTTGACCCGCATCCTCGACGAGGGCGTGGAGAAGTCCGACCGCACCGGGACGGGCACGATCAGCGTCTTCGGTCACCAGACCCGATACGACCTCAGCGAGGGTTTCCCGCTGCTGACGACGAAGAAGGTCCACACCCGCTCGGTCTTCGGGGAGCTGCTCTGGTTCCTGCGTGGCGACACCAACGTGCGCTGGCTCCAGGAGCGGGGCATCACGATCTGGGACGAATGGGCCGATGAGAACGGCGACCTGGGGCCGGTCTACGGCTACCAGTGGCGTTCCTGGCCGACTCCGGACGGGCGTCACGTCGACCAGATCGCCAAGATCATCGACCAGATCCGCACCGACCCCGACAGCCGCCGCCACGTGATCAGCGCCTGGAACCCGGCCGACATCGACGACATGGCGCTGCCGCCGTGCCACACGCTGTGCCAGTTCTACGTCGCCGACGGCAAGCTGAGCCTGCAGCTCTACCAGCGCTCCGCGGACGTGTTCCTGGGGGTGCCGTTCAACATCGCCTCCTACGCCTTGCTCACCCACATGGTCGCTCACGTGACCGGGCTCGAGGTCGGTGACTTCGTGCACACGCTCGGCGACGCCCACCTCTACAGCAACCACCTCGAGCAGGCCCGCCTCCAGCTCACCCGCGAGCCGAGGCCGCTGCCGACGCTGCGGCTGAACCCGGATGTCAAGGACATCGACGCGTTCGAGCTCGAGGACATCACGGTGGAGGGCTACGACCCTGCCCCCGGCATCAAGGCACCCGTTGCCGTCTGAGGCCGGTTCGGGGCGCGTCGTGATGGTCGCGGCCGTCGCCGACAACGGCGTCATCGGCAACGGACCCGACATCCCCTGGAAGATCCCCGGCGAGCAGGCCGAGTTCAAGGCGATCACGATGGGCCACACGCTCGTCATGGGCCGCACCACCTTCGAGTCCATCGGCCGCCCCCTCCCGGGCCGCACCACGGTCGTGCTGACCCGTGACCAAACCTGGTCGTACGACGGCGTGCTGGTCGCCCACGACATCGACTCCGCCCTCGCCCTGGCCGCGAAGGAGCAGGGCGACACGGTCATCGCCGGCGGCGCGCAGGTCTACGAAGCAGCTCTGCCGTACGCCACCGAGCAGGTCATCACCCGCGTCCACCTGACTCCCGAGGGCGATGTCCTCTACCCGCCCTTCGACGAGGCCGAGTGGGTCGAGACCAAGCGCGAGCCGCACGAGGCGTACGACCGCGTCTTTCTCGCCCGTGCTCCCTGACGCGCGAGTAGGTGTCTCGCCCCTCTAAGGTGAACGGCATGGAGCTGCGCATCTTCACCGAGCCCCAGCAGGGGGCGTCCTACGCCGACATCCTCGCGGTCGCCCAGAAAGCCGAGGAGCTGGGGTTCGGGGCGTTCTTCCGCTCCGATCACTATCTGAAGATGGGCTCGGTCGACGGGCTGCCCGGACCGAGCGACGCGTGGACGACGCTCGCCGGCCTGGCCCGCGACACGAGCACGATCCGGCTCGGCACGCTGGTCACCTCGGCGACCTTCCGCCTCCCGGGCGTGCTGGCCATCCAGGCGGCCAACGTGGACGACATGTCCGAGGGCCGGGTCGAGCTCGGCCTGGGGGCCGGCTGGTTCGAGGAGGAGCACGAGGCGTACGGGATCCCGTTCCCGGCCCTGGGGGAGCGGTTCGACAAGCTCGAGGAGCAGCTCGAGATCATCACCGGGCTGTGGGCGACCGAGCCGGGGGAGACCTTCGACTTCAACGGGAAGCACTACACGATCAAGGAGAGCCCGGGCCTGCCGAAGCCGGTCCAGACCCGTGGCCACGCCGGCTCGATCCCGGTGATCGTGGGCGGCGGCGGCAAGAAGCGTACGCCGACGCTGGCCGCGACCTTCGCCGACGAGTTCAACGCCGCCTTCGTCTCCGTCGAGGAATCCCAGGCGCTGTTCGAGAACGTCGGGCGCTTCGTCGAGGCTGCCGGCCGGGACGACTCGATGATCTACTCCGCCGCCCAGGTGCTCTGCGTCGGCCGCGACGAGGACGAGATCGCCAGCCGTGCGCGGGCGATCGGCCGCGAGCCCGCCGAGCTGCGCGAGAACGGCCTGGCCGGCACCCCGGACGAGGTGGTCGCCAAGATCAAGCGGTTCGAGGACGTCGGCGCGACCCGTCTCTACCTCCAGGTGCTCGACCTGAGCGATCTCGACCATCTCGCACTCGTAGCCGACGAGGTCATGCAGCGCGTCTGACGATAGTCTGTACGCCATGACTGATGCTCCCTTCGGCACCGTGCTCTCCGCACTCGTCACGATGTTCAACGACGATGGCTCGGTCGACCTGGAGCAGACCCAGAAAGTCGCCAAGCACCTGGTCGACCACGGCCACGACGGCATCGTCGTCTCCGGCACCACCGGCGAGTCGCCGACCACCACTCCGGCCGAGGACGGCGAGATCCTGGCCGCGGTCAAGGACGCCGTCGACGACCGCGCCAAGATCGTGGCCGGCATCGGCACCAACGACACCCGCACCACCGTCGAGCTCGCCAAGCAGGCGGCGTCGATCGGCGCCGACGGCCTGCTGCTGGTGACGCCCTACTACAACAAGCCGGGCGAGCGCGGCATCCGCGAGCACTTCCGCACCGTCGTCTCCGCGACCGACACCCCGGTCATCCTCTACGACGTCCCCGGCCGCACCGGCTCGCCGATCACCCTCGACACCTACCGCGAGGCGATCACCTGGGACACCGTCGTCGCGGTCAAGGAGGCCGCCGGCGACTTCCCGCGCGGCACCAGGCTGCTCGACCTCGGCTACTCGATCTACTCCGGTGACGACGCGCTCACCCTCGCCTGGCTGGCGCACGGCGCCGTCGGCGTGATCAGCGTCGCCGCCCATGTGCTCGGCGACCAGACGCGGACGATGATCGACGCCTTCGCGGCGAGCGACATCGAGACCGCCCGCAAGACTTATGCGCGGATGCTCCCCGCGATCGACGCCATCATGGGCGTCCCGAACTACGGAGCCACCACCGCCAAGGCCGCTCTCGAGCTGACCGGCGTGATCGACAACCGCAACGTACGAGGGCCCCTGGTGGCTCTCGACAGCGACGAGGTCGAGGCGCTGCGAGCCGGGCTGGAGGCCTCTGGCCTTCTCTAGAAGGAACGCCTTTGTCTCACCCACACCCGGAGCTGACCGAACCCGGCAAGCTCCCCAAGGGCGGCCTGCGGGTCACCCCTCTCGGCGGCCTCGGCGAGGTCGGCCGCAACATGACCGTCTTCGAGTACGACGGCCGGCTGCTGATCGTCGACTGCGGCGTGCTGTTCCCCGAGGAGCAGCAGCCCGGGGTCGACCTGATCCTGCCCGACTTCGGCCCGATCCGTGACCGGCTCGGCGACATCGAGGCGCTGGTCCTGACCCACGGCCACGAGGACCACATCGGCGCGACGCCCTACCTGCTCCGCGAGCGTCAGAACATCCCGCTGGTCGGCTCCGAGCTGACCCTGGCCCTGCTCGGCTCCAAGCTGCGCGAGCACCGCCTGCGCGAGACCGTCCAGCACAAGGTACGCGAGGGCGACACGATCTCCTTCGGGCCGTTCGAGCTCGAGTTCGTCGCCGTCAACCACTCCATCCCGGACGCGCTCGCGGTCGCGATCCGCACCGGCGCCGGACTCGTGCTGCACACCGGCGACTTCAAGATGGACCAGCTGCCGCTGGACGGCCGGATCACCGACCTGCGCGCGTTCGCCCGGCTCGGCGAGGAGGGTGTGGACCTGTTCCTCACCGACTCCACCAACGCCGAGGTCCCCGGCTTCACGACCGCGGAGAAGAAGATCGCGCCCGCGATCGAGCAGGTCTTCCGCGAGTCCGACCAGCGCATCATCGTGGCCTGCTTCGCCTCTCACGTGCACCGCGTCCAGCAGGTGCTCGACAGCGCGGTCGCTCACGGCCGCAAGGTGGCGTACGTCGGTCGCTCGATGGTCCGCAACATGCAGATCGCCTCCGACCTGGGCTACCTGCACGTGCCCGAGGACGTCATCGTCGACGCCAAGGAGCTCGCCGAGCTGCCGCCTGAGCGGGTCGTCATGGTCTCGACCGGCTCGCAGGGCGAGCCGATGTCGGCGCTGTCGCGGATCGCCAACGGCACCCACAACTTCGTCCACATCGAGCCGGGCGACACCGTGCTGCTCGCCTCGAGCCTGATCCCCGGCAACGAGAACTCGGTCTACCGGGTGATCAACGGCCTCGCCCGACTCGGCGCCAACGTGGTCCACAAGGGCAACGCCCTGGTGCACGTCTCCGGCCACGCCAGCGCCGGCGAGCTGCTCTACTGCTACAACATCGTCCGCCCGCGCAACGTGATGCCCGTCCACGGCGAGGTGCGCCACCTGCTCGCCAACGGTGACCTGGCCCGCCAGACCGGTGTGGAGAGCGTCGTCTACGCCGAGGACGGCGTGGTCGTCGACCTCATCGACGGCAAGGCCGAGATCGCCGGCAAGGTCGAGTGCGGCTACGTCTTCGTCGACGGCACCACCGTCGGCGACGTCACCGAGTCCGAGCTCAAGGACCGCCGCATCCTGTCCGAGGAGGGCTTCGTCTCGATCATCGTCGTGGTCGACTCGGTCAAGGGCATTGTCGCCAGCGGCCCCGAGATCCACGCCCGCGGCCACGTCTGGCCCGACAACGCCTTCGAGCCGATCAAGCAGCCGATCATCAAGGCGGTCAACCGGGCCATCTCGGAGGGCGCGACCGACACCTACCAGCTGCAGCAGGCCATCCGGCGTACCTTCGGGCGCTGGGTCTCCAGCACCCACCGTCGCCGCCCGATGATCGTCCCGGTCGTCATCGAGGCGTAGGGAGCGCCAGCAGCACGCCAGCCGTGATCAGCGCCTGGCCGACGTGATAGGTCACCATGATCTGCACGTTGGTCAGGCGCGGCGGCT
Organism: Nocardioides sp. YIM B13467; assembly: GCF_042788075.1. Taxonomy (NCBI): domain Bacteria; kingdom Bacillati; phylum Actinomycetota; class Actinomycetes; order Propionibacteriales; family Nocardioidaceae; genus Nocardioides; species Nocardioides sp. YIM B13467. The sequence continues at coordinate 815,414 of NZ_JBHZPJ010000046.1, read as the reverse complement.
CGTTGCCGTGCTCGGCGAGGTTGAGCCCGATCAGGGTGTCGCTGACGACGAAGATCAGCGCGCCCACGGCGATCCACACACTCCCGGTCATCCAGCCGAGCACGAGCATGGTGGCGATCACCAGCGAGTACGCCGCCAGGGCCGCCGCCATCGGCGTGCCGCCCATCTCCCGGGCGCCGCGGAGCACCCGGCCCATCGGGATCGCCAGCACGATCGCGACCGCGATCCCGGCCCAGGACCACGCGGGGGTCTCCAGGCCGAGGGTGAGGAAGGTCACGGCGTACGCCAGGTGGCCGACGAAGAAGAGCGCCACGCCGCCTAGGAACCGCCGCGCCGAGGACCCGATCATCGAGATGTCGCCGAGCATCCCGAAGAAGAGCGCGACGACCAGCCACCACGCTGCCGGCTCGCCGTCGCTGACGAGCCCCACCAACACCATCAGCCCCACCATCACCAGGGGCTTGGCGACGTAGTGGATCCGCCGCCAACCGAACCACACGCAGGTCCAGTCCGCCACGGCATCGGCGGCGGTGAGAAGGGCGATGAGGACTGCGAGGCTCTGCATGGCGGCAAACTACACCGATGCAACACACCCCCATGGGGTCCCGGAGCCAGGCCGCTCGGTCAAATACCCTGCTTGTATGGCGACCCGTACGTCTTCCCCGCCGGGTTCGCGGAGCTCGACCACCACCAAGAGCACCCGTCCCCGGAGTACGACCACGACAAAGCGAGCAACGGCCACGAGCCGGGCCCGCTCAAAGGCAGCGCCGAACAAGGGCCAGAACAAGCGCCGTCCCGCCGCAAAGTCGACCAACCGGAAGACGACGAACCGTACGCCACCTCGTGCCGTGCGCAACGGGCCCAGCCCGATCGCGGTCCTCTTCGACGCCATCTTCTCGACCATCGCGAGCCTGTGGCTGGCGATCGCCGGGGGAGTGGCGGCCATCTTCCGTGTCGGTGGCCAGGCCGCCAGCGACCTCGAGCCGGAGCACCGGCGCGACGGTGCCGGCCTGTTCCTGATCGGCCTCTCCGTCCTCGTCGCCGCCGGCGTCTGGTTCCAGCTCGGCGGGCAGTTCTTCGACGTGGTCCGCATCGCCGTGGCCGGCGTCGTCGGCAAGGTCGGCTGGCTGGTGCCGGTCGGGCTCGTCGTCGCCGGTGCCCGGCTGATGCGCGACCCGGTCAACGCCGCTCCGGTCGGCCGGCTCGCGATCGGCTGGGCCGCGTTCCTGATGGCCACGCTCGGCATCATCCAGATCGCCAACGGCAACCCGCAGCCCACCTCGGGCGACAGCACCGAGCTGCAGTGGGCCGGCGGCGCGATCGGCTACGTCGTGGCCAGCCTGCTGCTCGACGTCCTGCGCTCGACGGCCGTGGTCGTCGTACTCCTGTCCCTTCTCGTCGTCTTCGGGATCCTGGTGATCACCGGGACCCCGCTCTACCAGGTGCCGAGTCGCCTCGTGGAGCTGCGCGACCGGGCGCTCGGCCTGACGCCGCCCGAGGAGATGAGCGAGAGCGGCACCAACATCCGGCGGGTGCGCCGGGGCAACAAGCTCTTCGCCGACGACGACACCTTCGACCCGGAGGGCTTCGAGCCCTACGAGACGCCGCTCCTCGAGGAGGAGAAGCCGAAGAAGAAGCGCAAGAAGGACGGGCTCGACATCGCGCTCGCCCTCGACGACGACTCGGACGCCGACACCCAGCCGGACGAGGTGGCCCCGAGCGACGCGGCCGGGCTCCTGCCCGCCGTCGCAGACACCGCCCCGAAGCCCGGCAAGCGGCGCGACCTCGAGCCGCCGCCGCACGCCGAGCTGCCCCAGCGCGTCGAGCAGCTGATGCTCGCCGGCGACGTGACGTACACGCTCCCGGGCAGCGACCTGCTCAAGCCCGGCTCGCCGCACAAGGCCCGATCCAAGGCCTCCGACGACATCGTCAGCCGGCTCCAGGCGGTGCTCGAGGAGTTCAACATCGATGCCGCGGTCACCGGCTACACCCGTGGCCCGACGGTCACCCGCTACATCGTGGAGCTCGGTGCCGGCGTGAAGGTCGAGAAGATCACCGGCATCCAGAAGAACATCGCCTACGCGGTGGCCTCCGCCGACGTACGCATCCTCTCGCCGATCCCCGGCAAGTCGGCCGTCGGCGTGGAGATCCCGAACATCGACAAGGAGATCGTCACCCTCGGCGACGTACTCCGCTCCAACGCCGCGCGCGGCGACCACCACCCGATGATCACCGGGGTCGGCAAGGACGTCGAGGGCGGCTTCGTGGTCGCCAACCTCGCCAAGATGCCTCACCTGCTGGTCGCCGGTGCGACCGGTTCGGGTAAGTCGTCCTTCATCAACTCGATGATCACCTCGGTGCTGATGCGGGCCACGCCCGACGAGGTGCGGATGATCATGGTCGACCCCAAGCGGGTCGAGCTCAACTCCTACGAGGGCGTGCCGCACCTGATCACGCCGATCATCACCAACCCGAAGAAGGCCGCCGAGGCGCTGGCCTGGGTCGTACGCGAGATGGACATGCGCTACGACGACCTGGCCAACTTCGGCTTCCGTCATGTCGACGACTTCAACAAGGCCGTACGCGCCGGGAAGGTGCAGCTCCCGCCCGACTCCGAGCGGGTCCTGTCGCCATACCCCTACCTGCTGGTCATCGTCGACGAGCTCGCCGACCTGATGATGGTCGCCCCGCGCGACGTCGAGGATGCGGTCGTACGCATCACCCAGCTCGCCCGTGCCGCCGGCATCCACCTGGTGCTGGCCACGCAGCGGCCCTCGGTCGACGTGGTCACGGGTCTGATCAAGGCCAACGTGCCCTCGCGGCTCGCGTTCGCCACCTCGTCGCTGGCTGACTCGCGCGTCATCCTCGACCAGCCCGGTGCGGAGAAGCTGGTCGGCCAGGGTGACGGGCTGTTCCTGCCGATGGGCTCCTCCAAGCCGATCCGTGTGCAGGGCTCGTGGGTCTCGGAGAGCGAGGTCAACGCGGTCGTCAAGAGCGTCAAGGGCCAGCTGGAGCCGTCCTACCGCGAGGACGTGACCGCCCCGGCGGAGTCCAAGCGGGTGCTGGACGACGACATCGGCGACGACATGGACCTGGTCATTCAGGCGATCGAGCTGATCGTCTCGACCCAGTTCGGGTCGACCTCGATGCTGCAGCGCAAACTCCGCGTCGGGTTCGCCAAGGCCGGCCGCCTGATGGATATCCTGGAGTCGCGCGGGGTGGTCGGTCCCTCGGAGGGCTCCAAGGCACGCGACGTACTCGTCAAGCCGGACGAGATCGACGGCGTCATCGCAACGATCCAGGGGGAGATGTGAGCGAGAATTCACCGGCGGTCGAGGCCGTCGACCCTGCCGAGACCGTCGAGACCCACGACGTCGACGTCGTCGAGGTACGCCGCAACGGCCGCCTCGCGCTGGTGGTGGCGCTCGCGTCGCTGCTCGTCGGCATCGCCTTCGTGCTGCGCGGCGGCATCGAGGGCTACCTGGTCGGCCTGATCCTGCTCGCCGTCGCGGCGGTGCAGGGCTGGACGGCCTGGGACTCCCGGATGCCGCTGCTGCTCGTGGACGAGCAGGGCGTGCGCCTCCGCTTCGGCCAGACCTGGCAGGGCATCCCGTGGTCGAAGATCGAGTCCGTCGAGCACACCCCTCGTCCGGACGGGATCGAGCGGTTCTGGAAGGACGGCCGCATCGGCGTGCTGCTGCACGACGAGGACGAGGTGCTCGAGGAGCTCTCGCCGACCGCCCGGCGCCAGGCGATGCTGACCGAGCGCCTCTACGGCCTCCCGTTCTCGCTCCCGCTCGGCCTCTCCACCCGCGTCCTGGGCGCCGGTGACGACGTCACCGAGGCCATCGCGATCGTTGCCGCCGACGGCGTCGAGGTCGTCGAGATCGACCCCGCGCTCGAGGTGGAGGAGCCGGAGACGGACGCCGACGAGAGCGCCGAAGACCACACTGCCGATGCCGCCTCGGACGACGGTGACACCGCGGTCCGCCCGCTCCTCTCCGAGCGGGCCGGAGACACCAACCCCCGGATGCTCCGGGTCTTGGACGAGCCTGATATCAATGCCGCAGACGTGGTGGACGAGGCGGAGCAGGACCAGGTGGACCGGGACACGAACCAGGACGAGACGACGCCGAAGACCGACCCCGAGCCCGAGCCCGAAGTGAATCTCGTGGCCGAGGCGAAGGCAGAGCCGGTCGCCCCGCTGCGCGAGCCCTCGACGGCGGTCCGGGTGGACGTACGCTACGTACCCGAGGAGCCGCAGGAGACCATCGCCGTCCACGGTGCCAACGCGCTCCAGCTGGACCTGGCAGAGGCCGCGTTCGCCGACGCGGACATCGAGGACGCGGATGTCGACGAGGACGTCGAGGACTCCGAGCCCGAGGGCGTACGTCCGATCGCGGTGCCCGACGAGGGCGTCAAGGCGCTCGCGATCGATGGCGTCGACGACGAGCCCACCGAGGTGGTGCCGACCAAGGTCCCCGAGATCGGTGCCGAGATCGCCGCGGCCCGCCGCCGGCTCGCCCTGGACATGGACGGCCTGGCCGAGTGGACCCGGATCCGCCCGCACGTCATCGAGGCGATCGAGGTCGACGACTTCGGCCCCTGCGGCGGCGACTTCTACGCCCGTGGCCACCTGCGTACGCTGGCGCGTGTCCTCGGGATCGAGGTCGCGCCGCTGCTGCGCACCTATGACGAGAAGTACGCCTCCGGCCCGGTCAGCCCGCGCGCCGTCTTCGAGGCCGAGCTCGCCCACAGCGCGGCGATCCGTCCGGTCCGGCGGATGCGTGGCGGTCCGTCCTGGTCGGTCCTGGTCGCCGCGGTCATGGCGGTCATCCTGGTCTGGTCGGTCGCGCGCCTGGTCATCGACGGCACCCAGCACGAGCCCGAGGCCGGCGCGATCCAGCTCGACGGCTCCGCCGGCACCGACAGCCCCTACGGCAAGTCCTCGCCCGTCCCGGTGACCATCTCCGCCGCCGGCGGCGGTGCCCACGTGGTCGTCCGCGACTCGCGCGGCAAGGTGGTCTTCAGCGGCGACCTCGCCTTCGGCGAGTCCAAGTCGCTCCAGGTGACGCCGCCCCTGCGCGTACAGACCTCCGACGGCTCCCTCAAGGTCGCCGTCGGCGACGGCAAGGCCAAGGCCCTCGGCAAGACCGGCGAAGCCGCTCAGCGCACCTACACCGCCGGCTAGCACGCTCCCCACTCCAAGGAGGCCGAGTCGGCTCGTCATGACGAGCCGACTCGGCGCTTTTCTCGGTCAGAACGAGCCGACTCGGCGGGTTGTTAAAGAGATCGGTATTCGGTGACGCAGGTCACATCGGCTTTGGGACCATGACACTCGAGAGAGCGCTCTCACGAGTCGCCAGACTCATCGCTCATTCATCGGGAAGCGAGTCATCATGAGAAGTCTCAAGTCATTAGGAGCCGCTGTGATCGCGGCCGGCGTGGTCGCGGTGGCGATCCCGCTGACGTCGTTCGGGCAGGCGTCGGAGGCGTCGGAGCCGGGCACCCCAGCAGGCTGGACGAAGGTCTGGAGCGACGACTTCACCGGCGCGGCCGGGTCGCGGATCAACACCAACAACTGGATGTACGACATCGGCCACTCCTACCCCGGCGGCGCCGCCAACTGGGGCACCGGGGAGATCGCCTACCACAGCGACAGCACCCAGAACGTCTACCAGGACGGCAACGGCAACCTCGTCATCAAGCCGATCCGCGACGGCGCCGGCAACTGGACCTCCGGGCGCATCGAGACCACCCGTACCGACTTCCAGCCGCCGTCCGGCGGCGTGCTCCGCGTCGAGGGCCGCATCCAGATGCCGAACGTCACCGGCGCGGCCGCCCAGGGCATCTGGCCGGCGTTCTGGATGCTGGGCGAGCCCTTCCGCGGCAACTACTGGAACTGGCCGGGCATCGGCGAGATCGACATCATGGAGAACGTCAACGGCGCCAACCAGGTCTGGGGCACGCTGCACTGCGGCACCTCGCCCGGCGGGCCGTGCAACGAGACCACCGGCCTCGGCGGGACCCTCCAGGGCTGCCCGGGCTCGACCTGCCAGTCGTCGTTCCACACCTACGCGATGGAGTGGGACCGCAGCACCAGCCCGCAGCAGATCCGGTTCTACGTCGACAACACGCTCTACCACACGGTCCGCTCGGACCAGGTCGACGCGACGACCTGGAACAACGCGACCAACCACGGCTTCTTCATCATCCTCAACGTCGCGATCGGCGGCGGCTGGCCCGGCAACCCGACCTCGGCGACCGCCTCCGGCGTGCCGATGCTGGTCGACTACGTCGCGGTCTACTCCAAGGGCGACGGAACCACCGAGCCCACCGACCCGCCCGTCCCGGGCAACCGGGACGCCTACGCCACCATCCAGGCCGAGTCCTACAACGCCCAGAGCGGCACCCAGACCGAGGCGACCACCGACACCGGCGGCGGTCAGAACGTCGGCTACCTCGGCAACGGCGACTGGCTCCGCTACGACGGCGTGAACTTCGGCTCGAGCGCCGCCCGTACGTTCTCCGCGCGAGTCGCCTCCGGCGCGCCCGCGGGGGTCAGCGGCCTGGTCGAGGTACGCCTCGACAACGTGAACAACGCCCCGATCGGCAGCTTCTCGGTGGCCAACACCGGAGGCTGGCAGAGCTGGCGTACGGTCCCGGGCAGCATCAGCGGGGTGACCGGCACGCACACGGTGTTCCTGCGGTTCACCAGCGGCCAGCCGGCCGACTTCGTCAACCTCAACTGGTTCACGTTCTCCCGGTGAGCGGGAGGCGATAGGTTCCACTCATGAACGAGACCCCGGCCGGCCGGCCGACGCTGGAGACGGTGGCGCGGGCGGCCGGGGCCTCGCGAGCGACGGTCTCGCGCGTCGTCAACGGCTCCACGACCGTGCGCCCCGACATCGCCGAGAGCATCCGCCAGGCCATCGCCGACCTCGGCTACGTGCCGAACCCGGCGGCGCGGAGCCTGGTGACGCAGCGTACGGACTCCATCGCTCTGATCCTGCCGGAGTCCGCGACCCGGGTCTTCTCCGACGACGCCTTCTTCCCCGGCGTGATCCGCGGTGTCGGCGAGGCGCTGGAGAAGGCGGACAAACAGCTGGTGCTGCTGCTCGCCTCGACGCAGTCGAGCCACGACCGGATCCTCCGCTACGTGCACGGCCGCACCGTCGACGGTGTCGTGCTGGCATCGATGCATGGCGCCGACACTCTGCCCGAGGAGCTGCGGGCGGCAGGCGTCCCGGTCGTCACCAGCGGGCGGCCGCTGGGCGAGGCGACGGTGCCGTTCATCGACGTCGAGCACGCCAGCGGCGTCGAAGCGGCGATGAACCACCTCGTCGGTCTCGGCCGGCGCCGGATCGCGACCATCGCCGGGCCGCAGGACATGGTCGCCGGGCGCGAGCGCCTGGCCGGCTACCTCACCGGTCTCGAGGCGCTGCCGGGGGCGGTGCCGCTGGTCGAGGAGGGCGACTTCATGCGCCAGTCCGGCATCGACGCGATGGAGCGGCTGCTGGAGCGCGATCCCCGCATCGACGCCGTCTTCGCGGCCTCCGACCTGATGGCCGACGGCGCCCTGCGTACGCTGCGCCGGCTCGGCCGCCGGGTGCCCGACGACGTGGCGGTGATCGGGTTCGACGACGTCGAGGCGGCCCGGTTCACCGACCCGCCGCTGACGACGGTGCACCAGCCGATCCACGAGATCGGCACCCGCCTGGCCGAGCAGATCCTCCGCCTGGTGGCGGGGGAGGAGGTCGAGGCGTCCGTCGTGCTCCCGACGAGGCTGGTGATCCGCGAGTCCGCCTGAGGCAGCAGCCTCAGGCATCACCCGCGCGGTAGCGCCGCTCGGGTCGCCCAGCGGTGCCGTAGTTGAGACGTACGCCGATCCGGCCCGTGCTCGCGAAGTGCTCGAGATAGCGGCGCGCGCTCACCCGGGAGACGCCGATCGCGTCGGCGCACTCGGTGGCGCTGAGCTCACCGGCGGTCTGCAGCGCGGCCAGCACGGCGCGGGCGGTCTCCGCGCTGAGCCCCTTCGGCAGCCGCTCACGAGTCTCGCGTGCGCCCTGGTGGCTGAAGACCTCGTCGATGCCGGCCTGGACCTCGTCGCGGTGCTCGGCACCCTCGGTTCCTTCGGCCCGTTGCCCGATCCGGGCGAGCGCCTCGCGGGAGCGGCGTACGTCATCCAGCCGGGCGGCCAGGTCCTCGAACGGGAACGGCTTGACCACGTAGTGGGCGGCGCCACCGGCCGCGGCGGCCCGCACCGTGTCGGCCTCGCGGGCGGCGGTGATGACGATGACGTCGGCGTCGTCTCCTCGTCCGCGCAGCCGGCGCAGCAGCTCGATGCCGCTGAAGTCGGGAAGGTGCACGTCGAGCAGCAGCACGTCGGGGGAGAGGCGGGCGGTCTCCTCGAGCGCCTGGGAGCCGGTGGCGGCCACGCCGACGACCCGGAACCCCTCGACGCGCTCGACGAAGCGGGTGTGGATCGAGGCCACCATGAAGTCGTCCTCGACCACGAGCACGGTGAGCTCCGGTGCGGACGTCATCGGGCCTCCTCGGGGGCGGTGGTGGTGGGTGGGGCGAGCGGCACGGCGCCCGGCAGGGTCGCGATGAAGACCGCTCCGGGGCGCTCGGCCGAAGCGGAGCCAGAGGCGATCGGCAGCGCCGACCCGCTATTCTCCACCTCGACCTCGCCGCCGCGTGCACGGCACACCAGCTGCACCAGCGCGAGCCCGACACCGCGGCCGCTGGCGTCGCGCGGCTTGGTGCTGAAGCCGCGCCGGAAGATCTCGGGCAGACGCTCGGCCGGCACCCCGCCGCCGGTGTCGGAGACGCGGACGGTCACGGTCTCGCCCTCGGCCGTCAGGCGTACGCCGACCCGACCGTCGAGCGGCCCGACCAGCGCGGCCGCGTCGACGGCGTTGTCGACCAGGTTGCCGAGGACGGTGACCACGTCGGCGGAGCCGTCGGGGGTGAGCCGCGGCAGCGCGCTCGACGTCTCCAGGTCGATGCTGACCCGTCGTTCGGCGGCCAGGCTGGCCTTGGCGATGAGCAGCGCGGCCACCGCGGGGTCGTCGATCCGGGAGGTGATGTGGTCGCTCAGCGCCGCCCGGCGGGCGGTCAGCCCGGTGACGAACTGGCCCACCTCGGCGTACTCCTCCAGCTCGAGGAGCCCGGTGATGGTGTGCAGCTGGTTGCTGAACTCGTGGGTCTGCGCCCGCAGGGTCTCGGTGACGCTCTCGCGGGCGTTGAGCTCGCTCTGCAGCGCCACCAGCTCGGTGCGGTCGCGCAGCGTGGTGACGGTGCCGGCGGGGCGGCCGTCGTGGTGGACCCGGTTGCGGTTGAGCACGAGCACCCGCTCACCGGCGACCAGCGGCGCGTCGTGCACCTCCTCGGGCCCGCTGAGCAGGGCGAGGGTCTCGGCGGGCAGGTCGAGCTCGTCGAGCCGGTGCCCGGTCGGGTCCGAGGTCAGCCCGAGCAGCTCGCGGGCGCTGTCACTCATCAGGCTGACCCGCCCGTCGGCGCCCACGGCCAGCACCCCCTCGCGGATCGAGCGCAGCAGACCCTCGCGGTGGTCGGCGAGGGCGGCGATGTCGCGCGGCTCCAGCCCACGCGTACGCCGCTTGATCAGCCGCGCCAGTAGCCATGACCCAAGAACGCCGAGCGCAAGACCGGCCAGCAGCACCGTGAGGGCGTCGGCCCAGGTGCGGGCGAGGCGCTCGGTCAGCGGCGGATAGTCCTCGGTCACCACGACCACGCCGACCGGACGCGGCGCCTCGGCGTCCGCACCGGTCGAGCCACCGCCGTAGACCGGGACCTGGGCGGCGATCGCCCGGCGGCCGGCGTCGTCGATGTCGCCGGACCAGGCCCGGCCCGTCTCGCGCCTGCCCAGATCGAGGGTCTCGCCGACCCTGGTGGGGTCGGTGGCAACGAGGACGGTGCCGTCGAGCGCGGTGAGGTAGGCGGTGTCGGCGCCCGCGTCGGCGGCCCGGGTCTGCAGGTAGAAGCCCAGGGCCTGCCGGTCGGGGGTGCTGCTGGTCAGCCCGTCCTGGACCGCCGCGATCCCGGCCAGGCTCTCCGCGGCGGCGCGCAGCCGGTCCTCGCGGGAGTCACGGAAGTCGGCGTCGCTCTGCCGCAGGGAGACGATGCTGGTCGCCACGACGACGAGCAGCAGCACCGAGAGCTGCAGCAGCAGCACCTGCCCGGCCAGCGACAGGTGGCGCCGCGGTCCCTGTGACCACAAGTTACACAACCTCCTTTGGTTGCCCAATGGTGACGGCGGTCACCCCGGGCTGTGACCATCGCCACTGACCGTTTCTTTCCCCTGAGTCTGGAGGCCAGCCGTTGTCGACGCCGACATCGCAGTCCCCGCCCCGACCGCCGCTGCCGACGCAGCGGGGCCGGGCAGCGAGCATACGCCGTACCCGTGCCCTCGCCGTCGTGCTCGTGACCTGCCTGCTCGCCGCGGCATCGGCCTGCGGCGTGACCAGTGGCGAGCAGTCCCGTGACCTCGACATGTGGATCCCGAACAGCCCCGGTGGCGGCTACGACCAGACCGGCCGGGCGGCCGTGGGGGTCCTCGACCGCGACAACATGACCGGCGGCGACATCCAGGTGACCAACATCCTGGGCGCCGGCGGTTCCGTCGCGATGTCCCGCCTGATGAGTGAGGAGGGCAACGGCAACCTGCTCATGACCATCGGTCTGGGCGTGGTCGGCTCCACCTACTCCTTCGGCGTGGACGCCCGGCCCCAGGACGCCACCCCGATCGCCCAGCTCATCGAGGAGCAGGAGGGCGTGCTGGTTCCGGCCGACTCGCCGTTCAAGACCATCGACGACCTGGTGAAGGCCTGGGCCGAGGACCCCGAGTCCATCGTGGTCGGCGGCGGCTCCTCGCCCGGTGGCCCCGACCACCTCTTCCCGATGCAGCTGGCCGAGGCCGCGGGCATCGACCCGAAGGAGGTCAAGTACGTCCCCTACGACGGTGGTGGTCCGCTCACCAGCGCGCTGCTCGGTCACAAGATCGAGGTCGGCTTCTCCGGTCTCGCCGAGTTCGAGGGGCAGGTGGAGGCCGGCGAGCTGCGGGTCCTGGCCGTCTCGGGCGACGAGCGCGGCACCGGCGTCTTCGCCGACGCACCCACGCTGACCGAGAGCGGCATCGACCTGGTCTTCCTCAACTGGCGCGGCGTACTCGCCCCGCCGGGCATCAGCGACGAGCGCCGGCAGGAGCTGATCGACCTGCTCACCCGGATGCACGACTCGAAGCAGTGGCAGCAGGCGCTGAAGGACAACGGCTGGACCGACGCCTTCGTCACCGGCGACGACTTCGACGACCTGCTGGTCGAGCAGGACCAGCGCGTCGCCTCGACCCTGAAGGAGCTGGATCTGCTGTGAGCGTCCACGAAACCGAAACCCAACCCCCCGAGCCCAAGAGCCCCGCGCGCCGGGTCGACGTCGCCCAGTACGGCCTGGCCCTGTTCCTGGTCGTCGTCGGGATCTACACCGTCATCGACGCCACCGGCCTGGAGGTCGGCTTCGCCGACCCGGTCGGCCCCCGCGTCTTCCCGTACGTCATCGGCGCCGGCCTTGTCGTCGTCGGTGTGCTGCTGGCGGTCGCCACCGCCCGTGGCTCCCAGCCGGAGCCCGAGGAGGGCGAGGACGTCGACCTGAGCTCATCGGCCGACTGGCTGACGGTCCTCAAGCTGGTCGCGGTCCTGCTGTTCACGGTCGCGACCGTCAACCTGCTCGGCTGGGCGATCTCGGGCGCGGCGCTGTTCGCCGGCGCCGCCTGGTGCCTCGGCAGCCGAACGATCGTGCGGGACGTGATCGTCGGGCTCGTCCTCTCGGTCGCCAGCTGGTACGCCTTCTACGTCGGTCTGGGCATCCCGCTCACCCCTGGCGTACTCGACGGGATCCTGTGAGGACTGACTGATGGAGAACTTCGAACTTCTCATGGGTGGACTCGAGTCCGCCCTGACCCCGATGAACCTGCTCTACGCCGCCATCGGCGTGCTGCTGGGCACCTTCGTCGGCGTGCTGCCCGGTATCGGGCCGGCGATGGCCATCGCGCTGCTGCTGCCCGTGACGTACCGGCTCGAGCCGACCAGCGCGTTCATCATGTTCGCCGGCCTCTACTACGGCGGCATGTACGGCGGCTCCACCACCTCGATCCTGCTGAACACGCCGGGGGAGTCCGCCTCGGTGATGACGGCGCTGGAAGGCAATCGGATGGCCAGAGCGGGGCGTGGCGCGCAGGCGCTGGCCACCGCCGCGGTCGGCTCGTTCGTCGCCGGCACCATCGGCACCATCCTGGTGGCCTTCTTCTCGCCGGCCCTTGCCGACGTGGCCGTCAACCTGGGTGCGCCCTCATACTTCGCGCTGATGGTCCTGGCCCTGGTCATGACCACGACGGTGCTCGGCACCTCGGCCCTGCGCGGCTTCGCCGCGCTGTTCCTCGGCCTGACGATCGGCCTGGTCGGTCTCGACCTCAACACCGGCCAGCCGCGGCTCACCTTCGGGGTGACCCAGCTCGTCGACCGGCTCGACATCGTGGTCGTCGCGGTCGGCATCTTCGCCCTCGGCGAGGCCCTGTGGGTGGCCGCCCACCTGCGCCGACGCCCGGCGCACGTGGTTCCGGTCGGCCGGCCCTGGATGGGACGCGACGACTGGGGCCGCTCTTGGAAGCCGTGGCTGCGCGGCACCGCCTTCGGGTTCCCGTTCGGCGCGCTTCCTGCCGGTGGCGCGGAGATCCCGACGTTCCTCTCGTACCTGACCGAGCGGAAGCTCTCCAAGCGCGGCGACTTCGGCCGTGGCGCGATCGAGGGTGTCGCCGGGCCGGAGGCGGCCAACAACGCCTCGGCCGCCGGCATGTTCGTGCCGATGCTGGCCCTCGGCCTGCCGGTGACCGCCACCGCCGCGGTGATGCTCTCCGCGCTCCAGGGCTACGGCATCACCCCGGGCCCGCAGCTGATGACCGACCACGCCGACCTGGTGTGGACGCTGCTGGCCAGCCTCCTGATCGGCAACACCCTGCTGCTGGTGCTCAACCTGCCGCTGGCGCCGCTCTGGGCCCGGCTGCTGCGGATCCCGAGACCGCAGCTCTACGCAGGCATCCTGTTCTTCGCCTGCCTGGGTGCGTACGCCACCAACCTGGACCCGTTCGACATCGCGCTGCTGGTCGCCTTCGGTCTGCTCGGGCTGATGATGCGCCGCTTCGGCCTGCCCGTGCTGCCGCTGATCCTGGGCGTCATCCTGGGGCCGCTGATGGAGAGCAAGCTGCGTGAGGCCCTGACGATCTCGGGCGGTGACTACCGTGGGCTGCTGAGCGAGCCGCTCGCGGTGGTCATCTACATCCTGATCGCGTTGTTCATCCTGGGCCGGCCGTTCATCGCCCGGGTCCGGGCACGGGCCGAGCAGTCGGCCGACGTCGAGGACGAGAAGGAGCTGGTGGACTGATGAGTGAGACTCCCGCAGGTGGCTGGGTGGTCGTGGCGTGGGCGCCCGACGTCTACGGCGCGGTCGCGCTCGACTGGGCGCTGGCCGACGCCGAGCGTCGTGACCGTGGCGTCGTGGTCGTCAACGCCTCCCGGGGCGACGCCCTGGTCGACGACCGCTACGCCCTCGACGAGCAGGTCGCCGAGCTCGAACGCCGGCTCACCGAGTCGGGCCGGCCGCACGAGATCCGGCAGTCCATCGACCCGGACGTCGCCGGCGCCGTCCTCGACGCCGCTGAGCAGCTCGACGCCAAGCTGGTCGTGGTCGGTCTGCGGCGGCGTACGCCGGTCGGCAAGCTGCTGATGGGCAGCGTCGCGCAGCGGATCCTGCTCGGCGCGTCCTGCCCGGTCCTCTCCGTGAAGCCGGGCTCCGTGCCCGAGTGATCCACGCCGGTCCGGCGCGAGGGTTCGGTCTCCGGGGTGTGTGCCCGTCATACTTCACGGTGATGAGCACTGCCACCGAACCCTCCGCCGAGACCGCGCCGACCGACCAGCAGGCTGACCAGCCACTCGTGTCCGTCGCCATGGTGACCCTCGGGTGCACCCGCAACGAGGTGGACTCCGAGGAGCTCGCCGGCCGGCTGACGGCGGGAGGCTTCCGCCTGGTCGCCGACCCGGACGAGGCCGACACCGTGGTCGTCAACACCTGCGGCTTCGTCGAGCAGGCGAAGAAGGACTCGGTCGACACGCTGCTCGAGGCCGCCGACCTCAAGGAGACGGGCAAGGCGCAGGCCGTCGTCGCGGTCGGCTGCATGGCCGAGCGCTACGGCAAGGACCTGGCCGCCGAGCTCCCCGAGGCCGACGCGGTGCTCGGTTTCGACGACTACCCCGACATCGCCGCCAAGCTCCGCTCCATCCTCAGCGGCGAGGCCCACCACCCGCACACCCCGCAGGACCGGCGCCTGCTGCTCCCGATCTCCCCGGTCGAGCGCGACGCCTCGGCCATCTCGGTCCCCGGCATGGCCGCCGTCGACCAGGTGCCCGGTTTCGCGGGACGTACCCGCCTAGATGACGCCCCGTGGGCGCCGCTGAAGCTCGCCAGCGGCTGCGACCGGCGCTGCACCTTCTGCGCGATCCCGCAGTTCCGCGGCTCGTTCGTGTCGCGGCGCCCCTCCGACGTGCTCCACGAGGGCCAGTGGCTGGCCCAGCAGGGGGTCAAGGAGCTCTTCCTGGTCTCGGAGAACTCCACCTCCTACGGCAAGGACCTCGGCGACATCCGGCTGCTCGAGACGCTCCTGCCGGAGCTGGCCGCCATCGACGGCATCGAGCGCGTACGCGTCTCCTACCTGCAGCCCGCCGAGACCCGGCCCGACCTGCTGAAGGTCATCGCCACCACGCCCGGCGTGACGCCCTACTTCGACCTGAGCTTCCAGCACGCCTCCAACGCCGTCCTTCGCCGGATGAAGCGGTTCGGCGACCCGGAGAGCTTCCTCGGCCTGCTCGAGCAGATCCGCGGCTACGCTCCCGAGGCCGGGGTGCGCTCCAACGTCATCGTCGGCTTCCCGGGTGAGACCGAGGAGGACCTCGAGATCCTGACCGACTTCCTGGTCGCCGCGCGCATGGACGTCACCGGCGTCTTCGGCTACTCCGACGAGGAGGGCACCGAGGCCGCCGGCTTCGACGAGTCGCTCAAGCTGGACGCAGACGAGATCCGCGCCCGCGTCGAGCACGTCAACGAGCTCGTCGAGGAGCTCACCGCCCAGCGCGCCGAGGAGCGGATCGGCGAGCAGGTCATCGTGCTCGTCGAGGAGGTCGAGGACGGCGAGATCACTTCGACAAGCTCAGCACATCGCCTCGGCCGGGCCGCTCACCAGGGGCCCGAGGTCGACGGGATGACCTCCCTCGAAGGAGACGTCGAGGGCGTACGTCCGGGCGACCTCGTGAACGCGACCGTCATCGCCTCCGAAGGCGTTGACCTGGTCGCGTCGGTGAACGGTTAAGGTGCAGCCCGTGAACGAGACGACGGCCGAGAAGACCAGCAACTGGAACGTACCCAACGCGCTGACCACGCTGCGGATCCTCGCCGTGCCGTTCTTCGCGTGGGCGCTGCTGGCGGACGGCGGCGACAACCCGACGCTGCGCTGGGTCTCCTTCGTGATCTTCGCGCTGGCGATGATCACCGACAAGATCGACGGCGACCTGGCTCGCAAGCACAACCTGATCACCGACTTCGGCAAGATCGCCGACCCGATCGCCGACAAGGCGGTCACCGGCATGGCCTTCATCGGCCTCTCGATCGTCGGGGACATCTGGTGGTGGGTGACGATCATCGTGCTGCTGCGTGAGTGGAGCGTCACGTTGCTGCGCCTCTCGGTGCTCAAGAAGATCGTGATCGCCGCCGACCAGCTCGGCAAGATCAAGACCACGGTGCAGGCGGTCGCCCTCGGCGGCCTGCTGCTTCCGCTCCCGCACGGTTCGGCCCACGGCGGTGCCTTCGGTGACGCCCTGGTCTGGGAGCTCCTCTTCTACGCCTTCCAGATCTGCCTCGCGGTCGCGGTCGCGCTGACGATGTGGTCGGGTGCGCAGTTCTTCCACGGCGTGTGGAAGCAGCGCGCCGCGCTCCGCTCCTCGTAGTTCTCCAATTTCGGGTAGTTGTAACTCCGTTACCGGACGTTCATCCAAGATCCCCGCCGCGAGGGCGTACGCCGCGTTATGGTCGCGTGGTTTCGGTCGGTGCTGAATCGGGCAGACCGCCCATCGCCTTCTACTTCCATGCGGGGAGTCATCCATGTTCTCAGCACGTCAGGTGCTCGGTTCGGTGGTCGGCCTGACGGCCGCCGTCGCCGGCATCGGAGCGGTCGCCATCCCGACCGCGCGCGCCGCCACGACGGCCGAGGCCGTCGCCATCGCCGACATCCAGGGCACCGGCACCGCCAGCCCGCTCGTCGGACAGACCGTCACGACCAGCGGCATCGTCACCGCGGCCTACCCCTCGGGCGGCTTCTTCGGCTTCTACCTCCAGACCCCGGGCACGGGCGGGTCGCTCGACCTCGGGTCCCACGACGCCTCCGACGCGGTCTTCGTCTACCAGCCCCGCTCGGCGGGTGCCGTCACGGTCAAGCCGGGCGACGCGGTGACCGTGACCGGTGCGGTCACCGAGTACGCCGGGCTGACCGAGATCTCGGTGCCCACGGCCGCCGACATCGTCACCGACGGCACCGGGTCGATCGACCCGGTCGTGTCGCAGTGGCCGGCGACCGCCGCGCAGAAGGAGTCGCTGGAGGGCATGCTCGTCGCGCCCCAGGGCGACATCACGGTGAGCAACACCTACGGGGTCGAGAACTTCGGTGAGCTCGGTCTCGCCCAGGGCGACCACCCGCTGCTCCAGCCGACCGAGGTGGCCCGTCCCGGATCGGCCGAGGCCGAGGCCGTCGAGGCCGACAACGCCGCTCGCGGGATCGTGCTCGACGACGGCTCCTCGACCACGCTGCGCCCGCCGACGAGCCGGACGATCCCCTATGTCTCCAACACCGCGCCCGTCGTGGTCGGTGCCTCCGTCGACTTCCGCGGCCCGGTGATCCTCTCCGAGGGCGGCTCGCCCTCTGCGCCGACCTACCGCCTCCAGCCGACCCAGGTCGCCACCGCCGACCCGGCGTCGTGGCCGGCCGACTTCGAGGACGTACGCACCGACGCTCCCGACGAGCGCAAGATCGGCCGCCGTGCCGACGTGAAGATCGCCTCCTTCAACGTGCTCAACTACTTCACCACGCTCGGCGACGCCGACGACGACAACGTCGGTGACGGCGGCTGCACCGCCTACAAGGACCGTGCCGGCGACGGCAACAACGTCAGCGGCGGCTGCGACCAGCGCGGCGCCTGGGACCCGGCCGACTTCGGTCGCCAGCAGTCGAAGATCGTCTCGGCGATCAACGCGCTCGACGCCGACGTCGTCGGCCTGATGGAGATCGAGAACTCCGCCCGCCTGGGCGAGACCCCGGACGAGGCGACCAACTCGCTGGTCGCCGCGCTCAACGCGGCCGCCGGGCGCAAGGTCTGGACGGCCAACCCGTCCTCGGCCGAGCTGCCCGATGCATCGGGCGCCGACGTGATCACCAACGCGATCATCTACAAGCGCTCGGCCGTACGCCGCATCGGTGAGGCCCGTGCGTTGGGCGACCAGAGCGGCGACGACCAGGCCTTCGGCAACGCCCGTGAGCCCATCGGCCAGATCTTCAAGCCCGCCGACGGCGGCGCGCCGTTCTTCTTCGTGGTCAACCACTTCAAGTCGAAGGGCTCGCCCGGCCCGTGGCCGGGCGACGGCGACACCGGCGACGGCCAGGGTGCCTCCAACGAGTCGCGGGTTCGCCAGGCCACCGCGCTGGTCTCCTGGGTCTCCTCGATCCGTTCCCAGACCGGGGTCGCCGACGTCGCGCTCGCCGGCGACTTCAACTCCTACACCCAGGAGGACCCGATGCAGGTCCTCTACCAGGCCGGCTATGCCGACTCCGAGACGCTCAGCGGCAACGACGAGTACAGCTACTCCTTCTCGGGTCTCGCCGGATCGCTCGACCACGTGCTGCTCAACCGGCACGCCCAGCGCCGCTTCACCGGCTCGGACATCTGGGGGATCAACTCTGGTGAGTCCCTGCTGATGGAGTACAGCCGCTACAACTACACCGGTGTCGACCTGCACACCGACTCNGGGCTCGTGAGCGAGGCCCGCTAGCAGGCGGAGGCCTCAGGCGTCGCGCCGGCGGAACACCAGGAAGCCGGCCAGCAGGGTGGCCACGGACCAGGCGGTGAAGAGCCCGAGCCCGCCGTCGCGGCCGTAGGGGAGTCCGTCGGAGAGCCCGAAGAGGGTGGCGATCCCGATGCCGAGGTATTCCGTGCCGGCCGTTCCCGGCAGGTAGTAGGAGACGTCGGTCATCAGGTCCATCCCGCTCATCATCAGCACCATCGGCAGCAGGAAGAGCACCAGGAACGCCACGACCAGTGCCCCGGCGGTGCTGCGCAGACCGACGGCGAGCCCGATGGCCAGCGCGACGACCACGCCCATGTAGACGCTGATCTTGCCGGCCACCTCGGCCACCGAGGCGACGTCGAAGACGCCGTAGTCGCCCGCCGTCAGGTAGCCGAGACCGGCGCCCAGGACGGCGAGGAGCGCTCCGGCGACCAGCGCGACGACCTCGACGACGACGAGCTTCGCGACCAGCACCCGGCCGCGCCGGGGCTCGCACTGCAGGGTCGTACGCATGCTGCCGGAGGCGTACTCCGAGGTCACAGTCAGCAGGGCCAGCGCGATCAGCGCGAACTGGGTGAACAGCAGCCCCGCGGCGGCGACCTCCTCGACATGGAGCAGCTGGTCGGCGTGGGACAGCTCCGGGTTGGGCTCGGCGGCGTCGAAGCCCAGCGGGACCGAGTAGAGCGCCATCAGCGCGGCCGCGCCGATCAGGCACCACCAGGTCGAGCGGACCGACCAGAGCTTGGTCCATTCCGATGCGATGGCGGCGATCACGAGGCCACCTCCGTCCCGGAGTACTCCACGCTCGACGCGGTCAGCCGGAAGTACGCCTCTTCGAGCGACTGGTGCCCGGCGAGGAACGCGCTCATCGGAGCGTCCGCGAGCAGCCGTCCACGCCCCATCACGACCAGGTGGTCGGCGGTCTGCTGCATCTCGCTCATCAGGTGGCTGGAGACGAGGACCGTACGCCCCTCCGCGGCGAGCGACCTCAGCAGCTTCCGGATCCACATCACCCCGTCGGGATCGAGCCCGTTGACCGGCTCGTCGAAGAGCATCACCCGCGGATCGCCGAGCAGCACCCCCGCGATCCCGAGCCGCTGGCTCATCCCGAGCGACAGGCTGCCGGCCCGCCGCCGGGCGACACCGGCGAGACCGACGCGCTCGAGCACCTCGTCGACCCGGGCCACCGGGATCGAGTTGCTCCGCGCCATCGCCACCAGATGCGTACGCACCCGGCGACCGGGGTGCACCGCCTTGGCGTCCAGCAGCGCCCCGACCTCACGCAGCGGGCGCCGCAGCGAGGCGTACGGACGGCCGTCGATCGTGGCGCTCCCCGACGTCGGCCGGTCCAGGCCGAGGATCATCCGCATGGTCGTGGACTTCCCGGCGCCGTTGGGGCCGAGGAAGCCGGTGACCCGGCCGGGCTGTATCTGCAGGGTGAGATCGTCGACCGCGGTGGTCGCGCCGTATCTCTTGGTCAGGTGGTCCAGAGTGATCATGCCTCGAACCTAGGGACGTACGCGGCCGGGCACAGTGGACGAAAAGCAGCCGTCCCTACCGACGAAGGTCAGTAGGGACGGCTGTGAGGAGGCGGGAGCTATCCGGTGACGCTCTTCGGCAGGCCGGTCGGCGTGCAGAGGTCGGCGGGGATGTCGTCGACCGTGTCCTCCTTGATGTGACCGAACATCGTCAGCGCACGTTCCCGATCCCACTGGGTGCTCATGCCCACGATCGGGACACCGCAGGTCATCGCGGAGCCGCCGGCGAGAGCCTTGAAGGCCCAGGCGAACTTCGCGCCGCCGATGACGCTCATACCCTTGCCGACCTTGAGGCCCTCGGCGCCCTTGCCCATCTCGGCGAGCTTGAACGGGTTGAGCACGGTGGCCGGGTTGGTCATCTTCTTCCCGATACCGGAGATGACCTCGGTCTGGTTGACGCCTCGCGCCAGGTCTCCGGTGCTCTCCACGTGACGTGAACGCGCGTAGGCCAGAGCGGTCGCGCCGTCGGCCTCCTGGCAGCCCTTCTCGATGTCCAACCCGGCAAGCGGGTCCTTCATGTCCTGCTTCGGGCAGATCTCGACGCCGCCGACACCGTCGACCAGCCGGGCGAGGCCGCCCATGCCGATCTCGACGTAGCCGTCGATGCGTACGCCGGTGTTCTGCTCGATCGTCTGGGTCAGCAGCTCGGGACCGCCGTAGGCGAAGGCCGCGTTGATCTTGGTCGTGCCGTGACCGGGGACGTCCACCGGCGAGTCCCGCGGGATGGTGACCACGATCGTCTTGCCGGCACCGGTGTGCAGCAGCTTGATGGTGTCCGTGCGGCTGCCGGCCGCATCGCCGGTGTGCAGCTTCTTCTTCTCCTCGGCGGTCAGGCCCTCGCGGGAGTCGCTGGCGACGATGAGGTACGTCGTGCCGGGCTGGTCCGCGGGCCGCTCGCCCGCGGTCGGCTCGTAGGGGACCTTGTCGACCTTGTTCCAGGCGCTGATGCCGATCCAGGCGACCGCGCCGACCAGGATCAGCACCGGGATCATCACGATGGCGACGAACCGGCGGAACGGGTGGCGCTTCTTGGGCTTGGGCTGACGGCCCCCGCGACCGCCGTAACCGTCGCCCGGACCCCCATAGCCGCCGTTGCCACCGTTGCCGCCGTACTCGCTCGGCTGGCTCCAGTCCTGGTTGTAGCCCTGGTCGTAGCCCTGGTTGCCATACCCGCCCTGTTGCCCAGGGGTCGGCGCGATCTGCCCCGGCTGGGGCAGCGGCCGGTCATAGCCGCCACGCGGCGGCGCCGGAGGCGGCGCGCCGCCGGACGGGCGCCGGACGGTGGGCATGACGTTGGTGGGCTCGGGCCCCGAGGGCTGAGCATGCTGGCCATTGCCGTACGCCCAGCCGTACTGCTGCGACCGGGGATCGTTGGGGCTGCCAGGGTTGCGGGGGTTTGGCATGCGCTCAAAGGTACCGTGCCGGCCCGCTAAAGTTAGTCGGCGCGTCGCACCACTCTGTTACTCGTGTGACTGGTGATACTGGCGGTGCAAACTCATCACTCGAGGGACCCCAGATGGCTGAGCAGAACTACCGGCCCCAGCGTACGGCCGCCGAGCGCGCCTCCCGCGTGCGGTTCCGTCGCGCCATGGCGTTGCTGCTGATCACGCTGCTCCTGCCGGGGTCCGCCCAGCTCGTCGCCGGCAACCGCCGCGTCGGCCGGATCGCGATCTGGACCGTGATCGGTCTCGCGGTCACCACCGGGCTGGTCTTCCTGATCTCCCTGCTGTGGCACGGCCTGATCTTCCGGCTCGGCACGACGCCGTGGCTGCTGGGCCTGTTCCGCATCGCGCTCATCGCCGGCGCCATCGCCTGGGCCGGGCTCTTCATCGACGCCTGGCGCCTGGGCCGCCCGCTCGAGCTCGACCTCAAGCAGCGCCGCATCGTGGTCGCGATCAACGGCGCGCTGGCCTTCTCGGTGGCCGCGACCCTGATCTTCGGCGCCCACCTGGTCGGCGTCCACAAGGGCATGGTCGAGGCGATCTTCGCCGGCGCCGAGGCCGCCGAGGCCCACAACGGCCGCTTCAACGTCCTGCTCGCCGGCGCCGACTCCGACGGCGGCAAGACCCGCTGGGGCCTGCGTCCCGACTCGCTCACGGTCGCCTCCATCGACGCCGTGACCGGACGTACGGTGCTCATCGGCCTGCCCCGCAACATGCAGAACTTCACCTTCGACGACGGCTCACCGATGGACGAGGAGTTTCCGCGCGGTTTCGACTGCGACGGCTGCTACCTCAACGGCGTGAGCACCTGGGCCGGTGAGCACAAGGAGCTCTACAAGGGCGAGAAGGACCCCGGGATGGCCGCCACCGTGGACGCCGTCGAGGGCATCACCGACCTGCAGATCAGCTACTACGCGATCGTCGACCTCAACGGCTTCGAGGAGATCGTGGACGCCATCGGGGGAGTCACCCTGAAGGTTCGCCAGCCGATCCCGGTCGGCCTCCCCTCCGACAGCTTCTACACCCACATCCAGCCCGGCACGAAGAAGCTCGACGGCTGGGAGACCCTCTGGTACGCCCGGGCCCGCCACGACTCCGACGACTACTCCCGGATGGCCCGCCAGAAGTGCGTCCTGAACGCGATCCTGCAGCAGACCAGCCCCGCCGACGTCGTACGCCACTACCAGGACGTCGCGAAGGCGACCGGCTCCACGATCACCACCTCGGTCCCGCCGAGCGAGATCGAGCGGTTCTCGGCGCTGGCGCTGAAGGCGAAGTCGCAGAAGATCTCGACGCTGTCGCTGGTGCCTCCGCTGGTCAACACCGCCGACCCGGACATGTCCGAGATCCACGCCGAGGTGCGCAGGGCGGTGAAGAAGGCCACCCCGAAGAAGGAGGAGGTCTTCAAGTCGCCCGGCACCGGCGACGACGGCGAGACCAAGGCGCCCACGCAGAAGGCCGAGGGCAAGCCCAAGGCGGGCGGCGACTCCGAGGCCGGCTCCGACAAGGGCGGCCCGGTCACCGGCGGTTCTCTGGGCTCGCGCAACAAGGGTTACCAGGCCAACGAGACCGACGACCTCGCCTCAGCGTGTTGAACAACGGGTTAAGCGCAGGTCACAGCGACTCGCTGATTCCCGGGATACCCCGCGGTCGCGGCTAGTCTGGATCCGTGCCAGGGAGCAATCGTGTCGCCGCGGTCGTGGTGACCTTCAACCGTCTCGAGCTGCTGCAGCGACTGCTGGAGCGGCTCGACGTGGTCGACGGCCTCGACGAGGTGATCGTCATCGACAACGCTTCCACCGACGGCACGTCGCAGTGGCTCGCCGAGCTCGACGGTGCCGAGGAGCCGGGTCAGCGTCAGGTGCCGGTGATCGCCCGCACCCTGCAGCGCAACAGCGGCGGCGCCGGTGGCTTCCACGACGGCCTCGAGATGGCGATCGAGCGCGGCGCCGACCTGGTCTGGCTGATGGACGACGACGGCCTGCCCGACACCGACTGCCTCGGGCTGCTGCTCAAGCAGACCGACCTCGACTTCTGGGGGCCGCTCGTCGTCGACGAGGGTGACCCCGGCCGCCTGGTGTTCCCGATCCGGCTCCCGGGCCGCTCCAAGGTCGTGCACCAGCTCGCCGACGTCGAGGCGGCCGCCACCGACGGCCTGATCAAGGACATCGTGATCCCGTTCAACGGGGTCCTGGTCACCCGGGACCTGGTGGAGAGGATCGGCTACCCCCGAGCGGAGTACTTCATCTGGGGCGACGACCACGAATACCGTCTCCGGGCCGAGAAGGCCGGGGCGCGGATCGCGACCGTCGTCGGCGCTCAGGTGCGCCATCCGTCCGTCGGTGATCTCGGCACCCCGATGGCGTGGGGGAGGGCGACGTACAACCACACGCCGAGCGACCTGAAGCACTACTGCATGGCGCGCAACAACCTGCTCAACCTGCGCGACTACCGAGGGTGGCCCTTCGCTTTGGCTTTCGTGGCGAAGACTCTATGGTTCTACCTGCTCACCAAGCCGCAGCCGAAGCGGATCCGGCTCTCTGCGCAGGCGTGGTGGGCTGCCATCCGGGGGGACTTCAGTGGACACGAGAGGTTCCTTCGTTGAGCACCACCCGTGAGACGGTCGCGATCGTCGTCGTCACCTACAACCGCGCCGACATGCTGCGCGGGCTGCTCGACGGGCTCACCAAGCTCGACCAGCCCGCAGACGCGGTGATCGTCGTCAACAACGCCTCCACCGATCACACCGCGCAGGTCCTCGCCGAGGCGATCACACCCAACCTGCAGGTCATCGACAGCCCGGAGAACCTCGGCGGCGCCGGTGGCTTCCACCTCGGCACCAAGGCCGCGGTCGAGCAGGGCTGGGACCGTCTCTACCTGATCGACGACGATGTCGTCCCGGCCCACGACTGCCTCGAGGTGCTGCTCGCCCAGGACGAGGACTGCCTCTTCTCCGTGCGTGAGGACAAGAACGGCAACCTGATCGAGCTGGCCGCGCTGAAGTTCGACCTGCGCAACCCGCTCGCGATCAAGCCCAAGACCGCCTCTGTCATGGACACCTACCCGACCCGCGACGCGCTTCCGGAGCGGGTGGCCGTGGAGAACGTTGCCTTCGAAGGCTTCATGATCCGCCGCACCGTCCTGGAGGAGATCGGGCTTCCCGATCCCACCTACTTCATCTTCTACGACGACGTGGATCTCGCGATCCGCGCCCGCCGCGCCGGCCGCACCATCTGGGCCGTACGCGACGCGGTGCTCGTGCGACAGCTCGACTTCAGCCAGCAGCACGACCTGGCCGGCTGGAAGGGCTTCTACATGTACCGCAACCTCTTCGTCGTCCACTTCCGCTACGGCGAGAACGTCCTCGTACGTCTCAAGCCCTGGCTCATCGCCGCGGCTGTGGTTCTCCTCAGCCCGCTGCGAGGCGGCAAGCACGAAGCCGTCAACGTGATCAAGGCCCTGCGCGCAGCGCGGGGCATGCGAACCCTGCCCACCTCCTCCTGACCGACCCCTTACCCACAGAGACCTAGACTGAGCGATCGTGTCCTTCCCTGAAACCACTCCTGACCTCGTCGTCGTCGGCTCCGGCCTCTTCGGCCTCACCATCGCCGAGCGCGCCGCCACCGAGCTGGACAAGAAGGTGCTCATCATCGAGCGCCGCCCACACATCGGTGGCAACGCCTACTCCGAGTTCGACGAGGAGACCGGCATCGAGGTGCACAAGTACGGCACCCACCTCTTCCACACCTCCAACGAGAAGGTGTGGGACTACGTGCGGAAGTTCACCGACTTCACCGACTACAAGCACAAGGTCTTCGGCAAGTACAAGGGGCAGGTCTACTCCCTGCCGATGAACCTCGCGCTGATCAACCAGTTCTTCGGGAAGTCGCACACCCCCGACGAGGCGCGCGCGCTGATCGCCGAGCAGGCCAGCGAGTTCAAGACCGAAGAGGCCCAGAACCTCGAGGAGAAGGCGATCTCGCTGATCGGCCGCCCGCTCTACGAGGCGTTCATCAAGGGCTACACCGCCAAGCAGTGGGAGAAGGACCCCAAGGAGCTGTCGCCCGACATCATCACGCGCCTCCCGGTCCGCTACACCTTCGACAACCGCTACTTCAACGACAAGTACGAGGGTCTCCCGGTCGACGGCTACACCGCGTGGCTGGAGCGGATGGCGGATCACCCGAACATCACGGTCATGCTCGACACCGACTTCTTCACCGTGGTCGACGACTACAAGGGCAAGGTCCCGATCGTCTACACCGGCCCGGTCGACGAGTACTTCGGCTTCTCCGCCGGCAAGCTCTCCTGGCGCACGGTGGACCTCGAGTCCGAGATCCTCGACGTCGACGACTACCAGGGCACCGGTGTGGTGAACGCCAACGACCCCGAGGTCCCGTTCACCCGTGAGCTGGAGTTCAAGCACCTCCACCCCGAGCGCGCCGACCGCTACAAGCCCGGCAAGACGATCGTGGTGAAGGAGTACAGCCGCTTCGCCCAGGAGGGCGACGAGCCGTACTACCCGATCAACACCGCCGACAACCGCGAGAAGATCCTGGTCTACCGCGACCTGGCCAAGAAGGAGCCGATGGTGCTCTTCGGTGGCCGCCTCGGCACCTACAAGTACCTCGACATGCACATGGCGATCGCGTCGGCGCTCACCATGTTCGAGAACAAGCTCCGTCCCCACTTCGAGGACGGCACCCCGCTCACCTCCGGAGGCGTTGACGAATGAGCGTGACCCGACTGCTCCAGCGGCAGATCCTGCCCCTGGACCGTGACTCCGACGTACTCCCGCTCTACGTCGACAACCAGGCTGCCATCCTCGACGCCGACAAGTACGAGGTCGGCTCCGACAAGACGGCCCAGGCGCTGAACAACGCCCAGATCCGCCAGTCGATCAACGACGGCACCCAGATCCACCCCGACCAGATCGAGTCGCGTACGGCGCTGCGGATCCTGAAGAGCGAGCGGCTCTCGCTCGGCACCTACTTCAACGCGTTCCCGGCCAGCTACTGGCGCCGGCACACCGTGGTCGACAGCGTGAAGCTGACCGTCGCCCTCCAGGGTCGCGGCGCGAGCGTCATCGTCTACAAGTCGATGGCCAACGGCCGCTCGCAGCGCGTCGACGCCGCGGACACCGGCACCAACCCCGAGGGCACCTTCACCTTCGACCTGCCGCTGAAGCCGTTCGTCGACGGTGGCTGGTACTGGTACGACATCGTCGCCTCCGACGAGGACGCCGTCATCACCTCGGCCGAGTGGACCGCGGAGGTCCCCGACGACCGCGCCGAGCACGGCACCGTCGACATCTGCGTCACCACCATGAACAAGCCCGACTTCTGCGCCAAGCTGCTCGCCCAGATGGGCGAGGACGAGGCGCTGCGCCCCTACCTCGACACCGTCTTCGTGATGGAGCAGGGCACCAAGAAGGTCGCCGACGACGTCGAGTTCCCCGCGGCCGAGAAGGCCCTGGGCGACCTGCTGCACATCATCGAGCAGGGCAACCTGGGCGGTTCCGGCGGCTATGCCCGTGGTCAGCTCGAGTCGCTGCGCAAGGGCACCGCGACGTACGCCCTGATGATGGACGACGACGTCGTCTGCGAGCCCGAGGGCATCATCCGCGCGATCACCTTCGGCGACCTCGCCAAGCGGCCGACCATCGTCGGTGGCCACATGTTCTCGCTCTACGCCAAGTCCCGCCTGCACTCCTACGGCGAGATCGTCCAGCCGTGGCGCTTCTGGTGGCAGTCGGCTCCCGGCGTCTACGGCGACTGGGACTTCGGCGCCCGCAACCTGCGCTCGACCCGCTGGCTGCACAAGCGCGTCGACGTGGACTTCAACGGCTGGTTCATGTGCCTGATCCCGCGCAAGGTGATCGAGGAGATCGGGCTCTCGCTGCCCGTCTTCATCAAGTGGGACGACTCCGAGTACGGCCTGCGCGCCAAGGCGGCCGGCTTCCCGACCGTGTCGTTCCCAGGTGCGGCCGTGTGGCACGTCCCGTGGACCGACAAGAACGACGCCCTCGACTGGCAGTCCTACTTCCACCAGCGCAACCGCTTCGTGGCCGCGCTGCTGCACTCGATCTACGACGACGGCGGCCGTATGGTCACCGAGTCGTTCTCCCACCAGATCAAGCACCTGGTCTCGATGCAGTACTCGACGGTTCTGCTGCGCCACCAGGCGCTGCTCGACGTGCTCGCCGGCCCCGAGAAGCTGCACGAGACCCTCGCGACCCAGCTTCCCGCCGTACGCGAGATGGTCAAGGACTACCCGGACGCGCAGCTCAAGGCCGACCGTGACGAGTTCCCGCCCGTGCGCCGCCACAAGCCGCCGCGCAAGGGCAAGGAGGACACCGAGGTCCCGACCAACCGCGAGGTCAAGCTGGCCGCGCTGAAGGCGCCGATCCGGCAGATCATGAAGCCGCGCAAGCTCTCCACGGAGTTCCCCGAGGCCGAGCTCGCCGCGATGGACAACCAGTGGTACCGGATCACCAAGTACGACAGCGCCATCGTGTCGATGAACGACCAGCAGGGTGCTGCCTTCTACCGCCGCGACAAGAAGCTCTTCAACCAGATGCTGAAGGACACCGTCAAGGTGCACCGCCGGCTCAAGCGCCAGTGGCCGAAGCTGGCCGAGGAGTACCGCTCCAAGCTGAGCGACTTCACCTCGCCCGAGGCCTGGGAGAAGACCTTCGAGCCGTGGAAGGCCGCTGAGGAGAAGGGGTCCGATGGCAACCGGAGTTGATGAACGCCCCGTACGGATCGTCGACGCGCCGCTGGCACCCCCGGCGGAGAACCTCGGTCTGCTCTCGGTCTTCAAGCGCCGCTACCTCCTCAAGCTGCTCGTGCAGCGGGAGATCAGCGGTCGCTACTCCAACTCGATCCTCGGCGTCTTCTGGTCCTACATCAACCCGTTGACGCAGTTCTGCGTCTACTGGATCTTCATGGGCAAGATCATGGGCGCGGACAAGGGGATGGACAACTACCCGGTCCACCTCTTCGCCGGCCTCGTCATCGTCCACTTCTTCACCGAGACCTTCGGGGCAGGGACCCGCTCCCTGCTCGGCAACAAGGGACTGCTGAAGAAGATGGCGATGCCGAAGGAGATGTTCCCGGTCGCCTCGATGCTGGTCTCGCTCTACCACCTCGTGCCGGCGACCCTGATCCTGGTGATCGTCTGCGTGTTCAGCGGATGGACGCCGACCTGGGAGACAGTTCCCTCGCTCCTGCTCGCGCTCGGCATCGTGATGGCACTGGGCACCGCCCTGGCGCTGGTCTTCAGCCTTGCCAACGTCTTCTTCCGCGACTTCGGCAGCGCGGTCAACATCCTGACCAACTACATCCGGTTCGGCGTACCGATGATGTACCCGTTCTCGATGATCGAGGAGGCTCTGGGCGACAAGTACTGGATCTACCTGCTCAACCCGATCTCGGACGCCGTGCTGCTCTTCCAGCAGGCTTTCTGGGTCGGGGTGACCGAGAACCCGGAGGCGACCGCCGCCAAGCACCTGCCCGACAATCTGTGGATGTGGGGTCTGGGGGCGTTCGGTGTCTCGCTGGTTCTGTTGGTGATCGCCCAGGTGATCTTCAGCAAGTACGAGAACAAGATTCCGGAGCGCCTGACATGACCGCCGACTCGATCGTGGTGGACGGAGTCACCAAGAACTTCACGCTCCGCTACCACCGCAGCATCAAGGACATCACCGTCGCCAAGATGAAGGGACGGGCGGTCTCCAACACCTTCAAGGCGCTGGACGACGTCACCTTCACGATCAAGCAGGGCGAGTCGGTCGGCCTGATGGGCCTCAACGGCTCAGGCAAGTCGACCCTGCTGAAGCTGATCAGCGGAGTGATGCGTCCCGACCACGGTGTCGTGAAGACGCGTGGCCAGATCGCCGGCCTGATCGCGACGGGTGCGGGCTTCCACCCGCAGCTGTCCGGCCGGGAGAACATCTTCCTCAACGCCGCGATCTACGGGCTCTCCGCCGAGGAGACCGCCGAGATCTACGACGACGTGGTGAACTTCGCCGAGCTCGGCGACCACCTCAACTCCCCGGTCGGCAACTACTCCTCGGGGCAGTACTCACGCCTGGGGTTCTCGGTCGCCGTCCACATCGACTCCGACATCTTCCTCGCCGACGAGGTCCTCGCCGTCGGTGACAAGCCCTTCAAGAAGAAGTGCATGGAGAAGATGGAGGAGATCCGCGACAGCGGCCGCACCGTGGTCTACGTCAGCCACGCCGCCGGCTCGGTCAAGCGGATGTGCGACCGCGTCATCTGCCTGGAGAAGGGCCGCCTGGTCTTCGACGGCGACGTCGACGAGGGCATCGAGTACCTCCACTACGGTGAGGACGACGCCAAGGGTTCGGCCAAGCTCAAGCAGCTCGAGGCAGCCGACAGCGCCCTTGGGGCCGAAGTCTGAGCTGAGCTCAGGGCGAGAGCCTGCGGGGAATTACAGATCTGTAGTTCCCCGCAGGCTCTTCCCACGTCTGTGGCTGATGTGAAAGATGTTCCCTGGTGTTACGGAACCAGGGGGATCCATACGTGCATTCGCAGGCCGGAGAAGAGCAGTCGAGCGACGTCGAGCGCGCTCGGTCGCGCTATGTCGCCTCGACCCAGCAGCTGCTCGTGCTCGGGTTCGTCCTGGCCGCGCTGGTCCCGGCGAGCACCGTCGTCGACCTGAAGGTGGTCCGACCCGGCGAGGTTCCCGTCTCCGGGAGCCAGGTGGCGGCGCCGTCAGCGGCGCAGGTGCCCTCCGACCCGGTCGACGCCCACCTCGAGGAGATCTCGCTGACCGCCCCGTCCGGGCACGGCGTGGCCGGACGGATCACCGCCGAGGCCAATAAGGCCACCTCTGCGGGCGATGCGGTGACCGTCACCAGTCTGCCGCAGCCGGTGGACGGCTTCGGGACCGTCGGACTCACCTGGGCGCCCGGCGCGGTCGTCGCGGAGGAGGCGGTCGGGGCCGACGTACGCACGCTGGAGGACGGGACGTGGAGCGACTGGCAGGCGTTGGACGTCCACGTCGACGACCATGCTCCTGACCCGGACTCCGCGGAGGCCGACGGGTCGAGGCCGGGCACCATGGAGGCGGTCGTCGGCGAGGTCGACCAGGTGCAGACCCGGCTGCGGCTGAGCGGTGCCCAGGTGCCGGCCGATCTCAGGCTGGCGGTGATCACGCCTGGCAAGGCCGACGCGAGCCGCAGCGAGTCGCCCGAGATCGAGACCGGGGCTGATGACGCCCCGGAGCCGGCCGAGGCCGTCGAGGGCACCCAGAGCGCTGAGAAGGGGGAGGCGGCGACGCTGTCGGCGGCCGCGTACACCTCCAAGCCCAGCATCTACAGCCGTCGCCAGTGGGGCGCCGACGAGAGCGTGCGCGAGGCCGGCCCGCCCGACTACCACGAGGTCCGCGGTGGGTTCGTGCACCACACCGTCAACACCAACTCCTACACCAGGGACCAGGTGCCGGGGATCATCCGGAGCATCTACGCCTACCACGTGCAGAGCCGGGGCTGGCGCGACATCGGCTACAACTTCCTGGTCGACAAGTTCGGCCGGATCTGGGAGGGCCGCTACGGCGGCGTCGACCGCCCCGTCGTGGGTGCTCACACCTCGGGTCACAACAGCTACGGCTTCGGCGCCTCCGCGATCGGCAACTTCGACAACGTCGCACCTCCGACCGCGCTGGTGAACGCCTTCGGGACGCTGTTCGCGTGGAAGCTGTCGCTGCACGGTGTCCGCGGCAACAAGGGCTCCACCCGGATGGGCGACCGCACCTTCTCGCACGCGATCATGGGCCATCGCGACGCCGGCTCCACCGCGTGCCCGGGCCGCTACCTCTATGCCAAGCTGAGCACGATCCGCTCGCAGGCGGGCTCGAAGCAGGCGAGCTGGGCGGCGCGCGAGCTGCAGTCACAGATCAGCGGCCGCGGCTACCCGGACCTGGTCGCCCGGCGGTCCAGCGACCGGCGGATCGTCGTGATCCGCACCGACGGCAACGCCCGCTTCGGTACGCCACGGGCGACGAACCTGGTCGGCGGCACCTCGGCCACCTTGATGAACGCCGGTGACTGGGACCGCGACGGCGACGGCGACATCCTGATCCGCCACACCGACGGCACCATCCGGGTCAACCGCGGCAACGGCACCGAGGCGTTCGCCACCGGCGTCATCATCGGGCGCGGCTTCGAGTCCGTCTCGGTCATCGACGTGGTCAGCGACATCACCGGCGACGGCTGGCCCGACCTCGTGGGCAAGCACTCCTCCGGCGAGATCCGGGTCTGGCCCGGGCGCGGCACCAACGCCCTGGGCGCCTCCTACCGGATGCGCAGCGCGGTGAGCGGCTCGACCCAGGTCATCGGGGCCGGCCGCTTCTACGCCGACGATGGCTCGCCCGAGGTGGTCGTCAGGGTCTCGAGCAAGCTGCTGATCTTCCGCACCAACGGCCCCGGTGGCCTGACCACCTACTCCGACCCCGGGATCGACGCCAGTGTCTTCGACTTCATCCTCGCGACCAAGGACCTGCGCGGCGCCTCCACCGGCGGCGACCTGCTGCTGCGTCGCAAGTCCGACGGCATGTGGTTCGCCTACGAGCACAACCAGAGCGGCGGCTGGGACCGGAAGTCCCAGATGGGCGTCGTGCGGGGCTACGACCAGTTCGGCTGAGGGTCCGGCTAGTTCCTGGTCGGGCCCTGAGCCCGCTCGGACTCGGCCAGGGTTGTCAGCCGGTCCTCGGCAGCGTTGGTGACCAGCACCAGCGAGCCGCCGCCGGCGAGCAGCGAGGCCAGGAGCTCTGCGCCGGCCGGCGAGGCAGGGGGGTCGGTGGAGAGCAGCCGTACGGCCTTCCCGTCGCCTCCGAAGAGGTCAGCGTGGCTGGTCTCGACGCCGGCCCACGAGGTGGCCGCGTCGTCCGCCGCCGGCGGGTCCCAGGGGGTGAAGGCGTCCGGCTGTCCCCAGACCTCGATGCCGACGTCGTGCACGCCCTGGGGGAGCGGGTCGGCGAAACGTACGCCGAACGGCAGCAGCGAGCACGCCAGCGTCGGCCGCTTCCCGGCCCCGTCCGCCCAGGCGGGCAGCGTCTCGGGGCCGCAGACGACGGCGTCAGGGCCAGAGGAATCGGAACCGTCGGAGTCGGTCACCACGAGCCCGGTGTTCCAGGCGGCGCCGAGGAAGACGGTGGCCAGCCAGTGGGTGGGCAGGTCGATCCGGATGCTGTCCCCGCGCTCCAGCCCGTGCTCGTCGAGGAGGAGGCCGGAGGCCTTGGCCACCCAGTTGGCGTACGTCGTGGTCGACAGCTCCTGGCGCTCGCCGCTCGCTTCGTCGTAGAAGGTCACGAACGGACCGCCCGGGTCGGTCCGCAGGGCTTGGGCGAGGGTCTCGGAGTACGTCCGTGCAGAGCTGCTCACATCGAAACTCTAAGGTGTGCGGCATGACGTTCTGGGCAGTGATCCCCGCCGGCGGCGCCGGCACGCGGCTGTGGCCGCTCTCGCGGTCCTCGGAGCCGAAGTTCCTGCGCGACCTCACCGGCCACGGACGTACCCTCCTGCAGGAGACCTACGACCGCCTCGAGCCCGTCTCCGACGGCATCATGGTCGTGACCGGCGCGGTCCACGAGCGGGCGGTGTGCGAGCAGCTGCCCGAGGTGCCGCACGACGCGATCCTGGCCGAGCCGAGCGGGCGCGACTCGATGGCCGCGATCGGCCTGGCGGCGGCCTTCCTGGAGCGGCGTGACCCAGGGGCCGTGATGGGCTCCTTCGCGGCCGACCACGTGATCCGCAACGTCGACAACTTCCACGAGACCGTACGCAGCGCCGCGGCGATCGCCGCGGACGGCTGGCTGGTGACGATCGGGATCTCGCCGACCTTCGCCTCGACCGCGTTCGGCTACATCGCCGAGGGCAAGCCGTTGGACGGCCACCCGGGGGCCTACCTGGTCGACGAGTTCGTCGAGAAGCCGTCGGCGGAGGTCGCGGCCGGCTATCTCGCGACCGGCCGCTACCGCTGGAACGCCGGGATGTTCGTCGTCCGTCCCACGGTCCTCCTCGACCTGCTCGCGGAGTCGGACCCCGGCTTCACCGACCGGCTGCGGGCCATCGCCGCCGAGCCGTCGCGGCTCGAGGAGCTGTGGGAGACGCTGCCGAAGATCGCGGTCGACCACGCGGTCGCCGAGCCCGCTGCCGCCGCCGGCAAGGTCGCCACGGTGCCCGCCGACCTCGGCTGGGACGACATCGGCGACTTCGACTCGCTCGCGACGCTGCTCCAGGCCGCCGCCACCGCATCGCCCGAGGGCCCCACGATCCTCGGCGATGCCTCGCTCGTCCACGCCCTCGACTCCACCGGCCTGGTCGTGCCCCACTCGGGCCGCATGGTCGCCCTCATCGGTCTCGAGGACATCGTCGTCGTCGACACCGACGACGCCGTCCTGGTCACCACCCGCACGCATGCCCAGCAGGTCAAGAAGATCGTCGCCGCCCTCAAGGACTCCGACCGCACCGACCTCACCTGAGGCTGGGAGATCGACCAGGGGAAATGAGATGCGGCCGCCTGCCCGAAGGGAGACGGCCGCTTCGTACGTCCTGAGGGCCAGAATCACATGGCCTGGGCCTCGGGGCTGTCGGTGTAGGGGTACTTCTCCATGAAGTCCTTGATCGCCTCGCCGGAGACGCCCTCGCAGTACTGGAAGACGCCCTTCTGGGTGGACGCCTCGGTCGGGTTGGCGGCGTCGGCGTACCAGTGCGTCATCGCGATGTGGGTGCCCGAGGGGAACTCGGTCTTCTTGTCGCCGGCGACCGCGGTCTCCTTGGCGTCGGCAGCGGTCCACGGGGCCGCGATGAACTTGTAGCGGAAGTTGGAGGTGCCGGCGAACTTGTCACCGATCGCGCGCAGCTCGTCCTGCTCGTCCTCGGAGACGGTGTCGTCGTACCACACGATCGTGTAGCCGTGCTCGAGGTTGTGCACCAGAGCCTCGAGGTCGGGACGGTCCTCGGGGGTGTAGAACTTGCGCGACATGTCGGCCGGCGCGACGTTGGCCTCGTTCCAGTGAGGGCCGAATGCCGGGGGAGCAGTCGTATAGGTCTGCTCGGTGCCGGTGGCGATGTGGTTCTGGTTCCCGTCGGCCGCCATCTCGGTGACCTTCTGGCAGCCGGCCGCCTTGGCGCTCTTCCCGATGTCCGGCAGAGCGACGTCCTTGTACTCGCTGTCCTTGATGAAGCCGCTGATCGGCGTCCATGCGGCAGCGCCGACGATCACGACGGCGAAGGCGATGCAGACACCGATGATCGCCCAGCCTCGGACGCGCTCGGCGCGGCCCTGCTTCTTGCGGATGTCGTTGATGACCGCACGGCGGTCTTTGTTGAGCGACTTGTTGGCCACGGTTCGGCGTACCTCGGGTCTTTTGTCGGGACGCGCAGATTCTAGGTGGTCAGTGGTAGCAGAAGGGAAGTTGCCCCGTGATTATTCTCCTCGCGCTCGCATCGCCAGCCGTGGGCGAATGCCAGCGCGGCGATCACCGCGGGGTCGGCTCTGGCCACCCGAAGCCCGTCCCGGTGCGGGACGGGGGCGGTCCCGGTCACCTCCGCGACGGCCGCGGAGAGCTCCTCGACGCTTGCCGTGGCACCGAACGGAGCCTGGTCCTCGGCGGCACCCTTCAGGGCGCGTACGACGGCCTCCCTGGCCCCGAAGCCGAAGAAGTCCGATCCCTCGGGGCGGATGAGCGCGCTCGCTCCCGGCCCGTCGTCGCCCGGCTCGCGGACGAGGTCCGCCCGGCCGCGCAGGACCGCGAACGGCCGCGCGCCCAGCTTGCCCTGGGAGATCTCGGCCGCCGAGGCGATCTCGTCGACGACGGCGGGGGCGGTGACGACGAGATCGTTGCCGTAGGCGTCGACCTGGCCGGCGAAGCTCTCCAGCACCTCGAGGCCGGCGGCGCCGATGGCGATGTCGGTCTGTCCGTCGCGCCAGGCGCGTCCGGCGGTGTCGGTGATGATCACCCCGACGTTCGCGCCGGTGCGGTCACGGAACGTGGCGCGCAGGGCACGCGCGGAGGCGTCGGGGTCCAGGGGGAGCAGCACGATGTGACCGGCCTCGACGTTGGAGGCGTCGATCCCGGCGGCAGCCATCGTCAGCCCGAGCCGGCTGCGCACGATCTGGGTCGGCCCGCGTCGGGCCACCACCCGCGTCGTCTCGCCGGGGAGCGAATCGTCCCGGTTGCCCTCCCGCACCTGACCCTCGGCCTTGGAGACGACCTTCGAGGTGACCACGACGATGTCGCCGTCGATGAGAGGGGACTCCAGGGCGTCGAGGAGCAGGGCGGCGAGGTCGTCGCCCTTACGCACTTCGGGTACGCCGTCGGGGGCGGTGACGGTGATGCCCAGTCCGCTCATCGGCCCGCTCGTGGACCGCGTCATCGGGTGACCAGCTCGACCGCGGCGGCGGCGATGTCGGCGGTCGCGTCCTCGGAGGACATCCACAGCGGTACGGCGGCCGCCTTCAGCCCCGACTCGGCGAGCGAGGGGACCGCGGCGGCGTCGGTGGCGTCGACGAGCCAGCCGTCGAGGACCCCGCCCGAGCCCCGCGTCCCATAATGCAGACCGACTCCGGCGGCGGTCGCGTCGACGCCGATGGCGGCGAGCATCTGCTCGGCCATGCCGCGTACGTGATGACCGCCGATGATCGGCGAGATCCCCACCACGGGGGCCGAGGTGGCGACCAATCCCTCCCGGATCCCGGGTACGCCGAGGATGGTCCCGATCGAGACGACCGGGTTGGACGGGGGCACGATCACCAGGTCGGACTTCAGCAGCGCGTCCATCACCCCGGGGCCCGGCTTCGACTCGTCCTGCCCCACGAAGATCAGCTTCTCGACGGGAACGCCGGCCCGGAGGCGTACCCAGTATTCCTGGAAGTGAACGACCGAGAGTCCACTGGGTGAATTCTCGTCCTTGATCGCCACATGGGTCTCGACGCGGTCGTCGGTCATCGGCAGCAGCTGCACGCGGTCGCCCCATACAGGCTTCAGCCAGCGTTCGCACAACGCGGCGGTGACCTGCGACAACGGAAAGCCGGTCTCGAGCATCTGGGTGCGTACGAGATGCGTGGCGATATCGCGGTCGCCGAGCCCGAACCAGGTGCCGGGGACCTCGTAGGCCTCGAGCTCCTCCTTGATCGACCACGTCTCGGCCTTGCGGCCCCAGCCGCGCTCATGGTCGAATCCGTTGCCGAGGGTGTACATCACCGTGTCGAGGTCGGGGCAGACCTTGACGCCGTGCATCCACAGATCGTCGGCGGTATTGGCGATCACGGTGACCCGGGCATCTTCCTCAATGCCCGGGAGACGGCCGGCAGAGATGCCGTGGAGGAGCCCGGAGATGAACTTCGAACCACCATGGCCGCCGGAGAGAACGGTGATGTCACGCATGGCCCTAGCCTCTCAGACGGGGGCCAGCAACCCTGCTCCAGCCGGTGCGGAAAGCCTGTGTTAGAGCGGCCCTAGCAGATTTGAGGGTTGACTTGTGGCACCGACAGGCATGTAATTTCATCAGTGTGATTCGAAATTGAAACGGGGACCGATAGCGGTGGCGACAGCGCTTGAAAATCTCGGGAAGATTTCGGCAGGGAACTGCATCAAAGTGATGGCCTAGGCCGTAACAAGATGCAGTACCCGCAAAAAACGGGGGGATCGGTTACCTGCCGATGGCGTGAGGTGACTGGCCCAAGATGGGGTCACGGTCCCGAAAACAAGCTGAATAGGGTCGAAAGGTCGGAAAGACGATGAGAGAGCTGTTTCTCCTCGAGCCGGACACCGACGAAGGGGGCTGGCAGGAGCGCGCCCTGTGCGCGCAGACGGATCCGGAGGCGTTCTTCCCTGAAAAGGGTGGATCGACTCGGGAGGCCAAGAAGGTCTGCCAGACCTGCGAGGTGCGCCAGGACTGCCTTGAGTCTGCTCTGGGCAACGACGAGCGCTTCGGAATCTGGGGTGGACTCTCCGAGCGAGAGCGCCGCAAGCTGAAGAAGCGCGCAGTCTGAGGCAATACCAAGCACGAGCCAGCAAGGCCCGGACCATCATGGTCTGGGCCTGCTGATCTTTTCCGGACAAATACCTGCGGGGGCGTGGCCGATCGCTCGACAGGTCCATTCGGTCTATCACCAGTTGGGCACTAGGGTTGCCGATCGTGCATGCGTCGGTCGCCCTCGTCCTCGTCTCTCATAACGGCGCCGGCTGGCTTCCGACCGTCATCGACGGGATCAGGAACCAGCAGGCTCCGGTGAGCTTTGCCGTCACGATCGACACCGGCTCGACGGACAGGTCGGTCGAGATCCTGGAGGAGACCTTCGCCCAGGTGGTCAAGCTCCCGGCGTCGACGACGTTCGCGGACGCGGCCAACGAGGCGCTCGCCATCCTCCACCAGGCGGCGCAGCCGCCGGAGTGGATCTGGTTCCTCCACGACGACTCCACCCCCGACCCGCACGCGCTCTCGACCCTGCTCGACGCCGCCGCGGAATACCCGGAGGCCGACATCCTCGGCCCCAAGATCCGGGAGTGGCCCTCGCTGCGCCGGATGCTCGAGCTCGGTGTCTCGATCTCGGTCACCGGAGCCCGGGAGACCGGCCTGGAGCGGGGCGAGTACGACCAGGGCCAGCACGACGAGGTACGCCGCGTCCTGGCCGTCAACACTGCCGGCATGCTGATCCGCCGCGAGGTCCTCGAATACCTGGGCGGCTTCGACAAGCACCTCCCGGTGCTCGGCACCGACATGGACCTCGGCTGGCGGGCCGCCAACGCCGGCTTCACGACCATCGCCGTCCCGGATGCGGTCGTCTTCCACGTGGAGGCGGCCCACCGCGGCGTACGCAAGACGCAGCTGACCGGTCGCCGGATCCACTACCAGGAGCGACGGGCCGCGCTCTACACGCTGCTGGTCAACGGCCGGCCGGGGACGCTGGCGCTGTGGATGGTCAGGTTCTTCTTCCAGACCTTGTGGCGGATGCTCGGCTTCATCCTGGTGCGCGACCCCGGGACCGCGCTCGACGACCTGGCCGCGCTGGGCTGGATCTACGGCCACACCGGCCAGATCATGCTCGCCAAGCGGCGGCGCCGGAAGCAGGCGCACGCCGACAAGGACGTGGTCAAGGCGCTGCTGCCTCCGCCGTGGCTGCCCTACCGTCACGGCCTCGACTTCGTCTCCGACGTCGCCACCGCGGTCACCCTGCAGGCCTCCGACATCGCCGAGCGGCGCCAGATGGCGCAGGCCGAGGCCGACCCGGCCTCCTTCGCCGCCAAGCGGCAGGCCGACCGGGCCCAGCTGGAGGAGGACGAGATCCCCGCCGAGACCGGATGGCTGGTGCGTCTGTTCACCAACCCGGTCGCGGTGCTCCTGGTCGTCATCGGCATCCTCGGCGTCATCGGGGCCCGTGCCGCGCTCGGCGGCGTGGCCGGCAGCGGCCTCGGGCCGACGCCCCAGAACGTGGGTGACTGGTGGCAGCTGCAGTTCGAGTCGTGGCACGCGATCTCGCAGGGCACCGGCGTTCCCGCGCCGCCGCACGTCTTCCCGCTGGCGGTGCTCGCCACGATCCTCGGCGGCAACCCGAGCCTGGCGGTCGCCGCCGTGATGCTGCTCAGCTTCCCGATCGCGCTCGGCGGTGCGTGGCGGCTGCTGCGGGTCGCGGGCCGGCTGATCAGCCACCTCGGCGCCCCGCGCTGGCTGCTGCTGTGGGGCGCGACGGCGTACGCCCTGGTTCCCTACGTCAGCGGTGCCTTCGGTGACGGCCGGATCGGTGCGGTCGTGGTCGGCGCGCTGCTGCCGTGGCTCGCCCATGCCGCGCTCGGGTTCAGCGACCCCGTCGCCGACCGCCGCTGGCGCGCCGGGTGGCGCACCGGTCTGCTGCTGACCGTCATCACCGCCTTCGCGCCGATGGCCTTCCTGGTCGCTGCCGTCTTCGCGGCGGTCATCTTCATCGTCGCCCGCCGGCTGATGCCGGCCGTGCTCAGCGACCGCGACCAGTGGGGTCCGCCCACCGCGGCCATCGCGACACCGGTCGGGCTGCTGCTTCCGTGGTGGCTGCCGGCGCTCTTCTCCGGTGGCTGGGCCGCTCTGCTGCTCGACCCGGGCCGGCTGCCGGCCCCGGCCGCCGGCGGGTTCGACCTGCTCGTGGGCCGCCTGACCGGGCTCGACGGTGCCGATCTCGGCGCCCCATGGTGGCTGGGCCTGGCACTGCCGCTGCTGGCCGTGCTCGCGCTGATCCCGAGCCGCACGCGGATCCCGGTCATGGTCTGCTGGATCGGCGCGGTCGCGACGGCGGTCGTCACGATGCTGCTGTCCTGGATCCCGATCCCGCTCGACGCCGGCATCGCCCGGGTCGGCTGGGGCTTCCCGCTGGTCGCCATCCAGGGCTTCGCGGTGGTCGCGGCGGTGCTGGGTGCCCAGGGCGCCATCCTCGACGGCCTGAACGGGCTGCGGAAGGTCATGGTCGGCGCGGCCGCTGCGGTCGCGGCGGTCGGCGTCGTCGGCAGCCTCGGCTGGTTCGTCTACGCCGGCACCGGCGACCTCACCGACAACACCCGGGCCCTCGGCCACATCGGGGTGCCCTCCTACATGCTCGACCCGACCTCGACCACCCTCGGCCCGGAGGACGGCGTCCTCGTGCTGCGCGGCTCGGTCGACGAGGGCATCCGCTACGCCGTCCTGCGCAACGACGGGATCACCCTCGGTGAGGACGAGATCGCGCAGGTCGCCGGTGGCTCCGAGGAGCTAACCGGAGTCGTACGCCGCCTGGCCGCCGACCCCGACGACGCGGTGATCGGTGATCTGGCCGCCCAGGGCGTGGCCTACATCGTGATGCCCGGGCCGGCCGACTCCTCGGTCGCCGAGGGGATCGACGCCTCCGGGTCGGTGACCCAGGCGAGCACCGTCGAGCGCTCGACGCGTGCCTGGCTGCTCGACTCCGAGCCGAGCGACCCGGGCGTGACCGAGTCGCAGTCCATCATCCGTACGATCCTGTTGGTCCTGGCCGGGATCGGGCTGTTCGTGGTCCTGGTCCTGTGCCTGCCGACGCTGATCCAGAGGAGGGAGTCGGCATGAGTCACTCACGAGACCCCTACGACCGCTCGCACGAGCCGCAGGCCGACGACGTCTACGGCCAGGAGCCGTGGATGCTGGACCCGTTCGCCGACCCATACACGGGTCAGACGGCCCAGACGCCGCCGGAGGGCTACACCCCGGAGCAGCTCTACGCCCAGGAGCCCTACGTGCCGGGCCCGGAGACGGGACAGATGCTCGCCCAGACGGGCTACCCGCCGGCGTACGAAGGCGATTATCAGACCGGCGATTATCGGACCGGCGAGTTCCGGGGTGGCTTCGAGCCGGAGTTCGAGGCGTGGCCGACCGCCGACGAGATGCGGGCGGAGGAGCCGGAGGCCGAGCAGGAGCGGGCCAAGGGCGGACGGATGGCCGCTGCCGCCGCAGCGGCGGCCGCTGCACGACCCCGGCTGCGCCGCGTACGCAGGCAGCGCGGCCGCCGCCTCGACAACACCGTGCTGGTGGCACTGGGTCTGGTCGGTGCGATGGCCGTCGCGCTGCTGCTCAACCGGCCCCACCAGTGGGAGCAGCCGAAGCTGGCCGCCGACAGCAGCGCGCCCACGGCGGCCACCGTGGTGTGCCCCGGCAAGCCGAAGTCCGGCGCCGACCAGGTCGCCGTCACCAATGCTGCCAAGGGGTCCGGCAAGGTCACGCTGAGCGGCCCAGGCGCGGGCGACGGCGCCGAGACCACCGCGGGGTCCGGCAAGGTCACCAGCGCGTCGGTCAAGCCCGGCTCGGTCGTGGTCAAGGCGGGCAAGGAGGTCGCGCCCGGGCTGGTCGCCGGACGTTCGACGACCAAGCCGCTCGCGGCGACGGGCTGCCTGCCTCCGCAGGCGGAAGCCTGGTTCCCGGGCGTCGGTGCGGGTGCCACCCACAACTCGATCCTCGAGCTCACGAACCCCAACAGCGGCGCGGCCACGGTCGACATCTCGCTCTACGACGAGAAGGGCGTCGTGGCGGTCCCCGAGGACCTCCGCGGCGTCGCGATCCCCGGCAACACCACCCGCACCTTCGACCTGCTGCACGTGATCCCGCGCAAGGGCGAGCTCTCCCTGAAGACCACGGTCGTACGCGGCCAGGCCGGGGTCATGGTCCGTGACCGTGCGATCGCGCTCGAGACGGAGAAGGGCACCGAGGACTACTTCCCGGGTCAGTCGACGCCGGCCGAGACCAACCTGCTGGTCGGCTACCCCAACAAGTCCGCGAGCCGCACGCTCACCGTCACCAATCCGGGCGATGCCCAGGTGAGCGCGGAGCTGCGCCTGCTCACCCCGAAGAACGTGCTCACCCCGGAGGGCGCTCCGGAGATCAGCGTCCCGCCCAACGGGCAGACGCAGGTCGACCTGACCAGGCTGCTCGGCAAGGACAGCGCCGGTGACGCGTACGGGGTGGAGATCGTCGCCACCGGCCCGGTCGCCACCGCGATGCGCTCCGTCGACCGCGGCGACGTCGCGATCACCACGGCCACCGAGACGATCTCGGAGCCGACCGCGGTGGTCGTCCCGGCCGGCGGCGGCGTCGGCAAGAAGCGGGTCCTGATCTCCGGGCCGGTCGCCAAGACCGGGACCAGCGGCACCGTCAAGGTGGTCCCGATGACCGCGAAGGGCAAGGCGCTCAAGGCCAAGTCCGTCGATGTCGGCCCCGGGCTGGGTGCCGAGGTCGAGGTGCCCGCGGAGGCAGCGCTGATCCAGCTCGTGCCTGCGGGCGTGGAGATCAACGCGGCCGTGGTGATGAGCGGGGATGGGGATGCGGTGGTTCCGTTCCGTCCGCTGCGGACCGAGGTGCGTACTGCTGGGGTTGCTCCGGGGTTGCCGCTTCCGTTGGAGCGCTGAGTCTTCAGCACTGCACGTCGGCGGGTTGGTGTGTTTTGGGGTTGGTGTTTGCCGCCGACCCTTGTTTGGAGGGTGTTCTCGGCGGCGTCCGGAGTAAAGGACGGCCTGCGGCCGCCGGCTTCGCCGGTCGCCTTCGGCGATCCTTGACACCGGCCGTCGCCGAGAAAAGATTTGGCTGGTTATCGGGCCGGCGGCAGGGGTTTGGTGCGGCGATTCGGTTGGGCACGGGCTTGGGACGGGTGGCTGGACGGTGGGGTGAACGAATTTTCGTTCGGGCCCGGGCACCCCTCGCCGGAGGGACCGGGTTGGAGGGTGAAAGAGAATTTTCTTTCACCCAGGGTGGGGCTCCTCCTGGTGCGGTGGTGGGGCGAACGAATTTTCGTTCGCCTCGGAAACGGCTACCTCCGGAGGAGCCAGCACCTGGGGCCCACACCAACCACGAACACACAGCCCGCAAGCGCCCTGCAAACACAGATCAGGGCTGATACCGAGGATCCACGTCCTCGGCAGCGATCCCGAGCAGATCCGCGATCTGCTCGACCACGACCATGAGAACCATCGCTTCGACCTCGGACCGGGTGTGGCAGCGGTGCTCGATCGGCCGCCGGTAGATCACCAGCCGCGCGGGTTTCGCGCCGGCGCCACGCTCGAGCGACCCGAGCGGGATGTGGTCCTCGACGGTCCACTCTTTGGGGATGTCCGGCGACTCCTCGACGGCGTACTCGATCAGGCCCAGCCGTGACTGCCAGCGACCGTC
Source organism: Nocardioides sp. YIM B13467 (assembly GCF_042788075.1). Taxonomy (NCBI): domain Bacteria; kingdom Bacillati; phylum Actinomycetota; class Actinomycetes; order Propionibacteriales; family Nocardioidaceae; genus Nocardioides; species Nocardioides sp. YIM B13467. The sequence goes on along the minus strand of NZ_JBHZPJ010000046.1, from coordinate 772,599 downwards.
GATCTCGGTGACGATGGCGAGCGCGATGTCGTCGAAGCGCTCGCGGCGGGTGCGCAGGACCGGCACCTTCGGGTCGGTCGGGACGGCCATCGGGCCGCGTCTCCCACGGCCGTGCCGATCCCTGTGCCTGGTCATGTACGCGAGCCTAACTGCGCGGCTGGCCTCAGGGGAGTACGGTTCACCCGTGACTGCTCGTCGTTGTTCGCGTACCGCCTGCCAGCGTCAAGCCGTCTGCACGCTCACCTATGTGTACGCCGACCAGACGGCCGTTCTCGGCCCGCTGGCGACCTATGCCGAGCCGCATGCCTATGACTTGTGCGAGGAGCATGCCGAGCGGCTCTCCGCGCCCAGGGGCTGGGAGGTCGTCAGGCTGGCCCGTGAGCCCGTCGACCCGCAGCCCAAGGGCGATGACCTGCTGGCTCTGGCCGATGCCGTCCGTGAGGCCGCGAGGCCGCCGGCTCCGTCCCCGCGAGGACCCGTCGGGGCGCCCGGGCAGGACGACGCCGACGAGCCGGGGGCGAACGACGGCCAGCCCCGCCCCGGCGGCACCCGCCGCGGGCACCTCCGCGTGTTGACGTCGGAGTAGGACGACTAGAGTTCCGGACATGCCGGAGAGAGTCGACCCCGACATCGCCAACGCCGTCTTCAAGGCGTACGACGTCCGTGGCACCGTCCCTGACCAGATCGACGAGAACCTCGCCCGACTCGCCGGGCGCGCCTTCGTACACGTCGTCGACGCCCGTGGCGGAGAGATCGTGGTGGGTCACGACATGCGGCCCAGCTCCCCGGCGCTCGCCGGCGCCTTCGCCGATGGTGCGACCGAGGCCGGTGCCGACGTGACGATGATCGGGCTGGCCTCGACCGACGAGCTCTACTTCGCCTCCGGTCACCTCGGCCTGCCGGGCGCGATGTTCACCGCCAGCCACAACCCGGCGCAGTACAACGGCATCAAGCTGTGCCGGGCCAACGCGGTCCCGGTCGGTGCCGAGACCGGGCTCGACGAGATCCGTGATCTGGTCATCTCCGGCGAGGTTCCGATCGCCGATGTCTCCGGCGACATCAGCGAGACCGATGTGCTGGAGGCGTACGCCGCGCACCTGCTCAGCTTGGCCCCGGTCACGGGTCGCCGGCTCACCGTCGTCGCCGACGCAGGTAACGGCATGGCCGGCCACACCGCGCCCGCGGTCTTCGGTCGCCTGGGCGCGGAGGCCGTCGAGCTGATCCCGATGTACTTCGAGCTCGACGGCACCTTCCCCAACCACGAGGCCAACCCGCTCGACTCGACGACGCTGGTCGACCTGCAGGCCAAGGTGCGCGAGACCGGCGCCGACGCCGGCCTGGCCTTCGACGGCGACGCCGACCGCTGCTTCCTGGTCGACGAGAAGGGCGAGGTGGTCAGCCCGAGCGCGATCACCGCGCTGATCGCCGAGCGTGCTCTGGCCCAGGAGCCGGGCGCGACGATCATCCACAACCTGATCACCTCCCGCGCGGTTCCGGAGATCGTGAGCGAGCTCGGCGGCACCCCGGTACGCACCCGCGTCGGCCACTCCTACATCAAGGCCGTGATGGCCGAGTCCGAGGCGGCCTTCGGCGGGGAGCACAGCGGCCACTTCTACTTCCGCGACTTCTGGCGCGCCGACTCCGGCATGCTCGCCGCGCTGCACGTCCTCGCGGCCCTTGCCGAGACGGACCAGCCGCTGAGCGAGCTGCTGGCTGCCTACGCTCGCTATCCGATGAGCGGCGAGATCAACTCCACCGTCCCCGACCAGGCCGCCACCGTGGCCGAGATCGAGAAGGCGTACGCCGGGCGCGACGGTGTCACCGTCGACAAGCTCGACGGCCTGACCCTCTCCCACGCCGACTGGTCGTTCAACGTACGCGCCTCCAACACCGAGCCGCTGCTGCGGCTCAACGCGGAGGGCAAGGACACACTCACCATGGAGCGCGTGCGCGACGAGGCGCTCGCGATCATCCGAAAGACTCCACCGAACGAAAGGCGAGGCGCATGACTGGCGCAACGACACCTCTGGGCCTGAGCGAGAAGCTGCTCGAGATCATCGTCTGCCCGCAGTGCCACGGCGACCTGCTGCCCGTCGAGGCCACTGTGCCCGACCAGGATGGCGAGCTGGTCTGCCAGGGGGAGTGCGGGCTGGCCTACCCGGTCCGCGACGGCATTCCCGTCCTGCTCATCGACGAGGCCCGTCCCACCAAGGGCGAGTGAGGCCGCGATGACCTGGTTCGACGAGTCCAGGCTGGACGACGAGCGAGCGCTGGCCGGTATCGACCTGCTGCTGCGTTCGCTGGCCGAGTCCGGAGCCCGGGTCCGCCGGGAAGCTGCGGGTGCCGCAGAGCCCCTGCAGGAGGCCGTACGCCGCGCCGCAGAGTCCGGCCGACCTCGGGCCGTCGTCGCGGCGGGTCCCGACTCGCGTCTGCTGCGCGCCGTCCTCGAGCCGTTCTGCCCGGTTCCGTTCGTCGCCTGGCCGGCCCCGGGTCTGCCGGGCTGGGCCGGGAGCCTCGACCTCGTGGTCGTGCTGGCCCCGACCGGCTCCGACCCGGGTGAGGCCTCGGCCGCCGCCGAGGCCGTCCGCCGTGGCGCCCAGCTGGTCGTGGCCGCTCCGGAGAAGTCGCTGGTCGCCCAGCACGCCGAGGGGCGCGACAGCACCCTGCTCCCGGTCGAGGGCGGGGACACGCTCGCGATGGCGATCCTGATGCTCACCTACCTCAACTCGGTCGGTCTCGGTCCGGAGGCCGACGCGGACAAGGTGGCCGACGCTCTCGACGATGTCGCCACCGCCTGCTCGCCGCATCGCGACATCTCGGTCAACCCGGGCAAGATCCTGGCGATCTCGCTGGCCGACTCGCTCCCGGTCGTGTGGGGTGGCTCCGTCCTGGCCGCCCGCGCGGCCCGTCGTGTCGCCGAGAACCTGCGCCGGGCCAGCGGCCGCGGTGCCATCGCCGGTGACGCCGACGACCTGCTCCCGGTCCTCGAGGCGGCGCGGCCGCGCAACGTCTTCGACGACCCCTTCGCCGAGGAGGAGGCGTCCGTACGTCCCGTCCTGGTCATCCTCGACGACGGCGCGACCGATCCGATCATGGTCGAGCAGCGACGCCTGCTCACCGAGGCCGCGGACACGCGCGGCGTACGGGTGGAGGTCGTCGAGGCGAACGCGACCACGGAGGTCGCCCGCTACGCGTCCCTGCTGCTCCAGGGCACATACTCCGCGGAGTATCTTCGTTTGGGCCTGGTTAACGACGGTTAATTCCGAATGACGGACGGAAACGTGTGATCTGGCTCATATCGCACGGTCAGGGTCGTAGGCGCCATCTCGCTATGAGTTGAAGACCCTGGACGCCGGGGAGTGGCCCGCTGTTGGATTTGGCAACAATTCAGCCACATCGAAGGCTGGCCCCTCCCTGGAACAGGATCCCCCTCCCATGAGCCAGACCAAGTTCGTCGTCGTCGGTGCCCTTGCCCTCCTGGGCGCGATCGTCTTCAGTGGACGACTCTCCGACCCCGCCCCGCCCGCGACCGACGAGGCGAGTGCCGCGGCCGGCGGCACCCTCCGGATCGGCGTCGACAGCGCGGAGCCGGCGTACTACAAGGTCGACGGCGTCACCAAGGGCTTCGACTACCAGATGGCGCGCAGTGTCGCCGAGGGCATGGGTGCGGAGCCGGAGTTCGTGGAGATGGAGTTCAACGAGCTCTTCCCGGCCCTAGATGCGGGCGAGATCGACATGATCGGTGCCCAGGTCACCAAGACCGAGGAGGCGGAGCGGAAGTACGACTTCAGCGCTCCGTACTTCGTGACGTACGTGTCCTTCCTCGCCCCGAAGGGCTCGACCATCAAGAGCCGCGACGACATCGACGGCAAGAAGGTCGCCGTCGTCGAGGGCACCGTCCAGGAGCGCTACCTCGAAGAGCAGTACGAGGACGTCACCGTCATCAAGACTCCGAACGCGGACGCCGCGGTCAGTTCGATGGGGCGGGGCGAGGCCGACGCGTTCTTCTACGGCGCTCCCTACTCCCGGTCGGTCATCAAGGGTGCGCCGATCCCGCTGACCGAGCCGATCGTCTACCAGGCCGAGGACGCCCCGATCGGGTTCGTCGTTCGGGAGGGCGATCAGCGCAAGGAGCAGATCGACGAGGTCATCGAGGACATGGTCCTCAACGGGGAGTGGGTGAAGATCAAGACGGACTACTTCGAGGCGGTCCCGCTCTCCGAGGTCTTCAGGGAAAAGGGCGCCTGAGGCACGGGTGTCTGTGTTTGGTTCCGTTCACCTGGGGCGGGTTCTCAAAGGTGAACGATGTGCGTGATCTGTGTCACGCAGGGCGGTGAAGGTTCGGTCACGGATCGTGACAGATCGTGACAGCGATGGACGAAAACCTGGACGCGGGGGAGCAGACAGGTGTTTGATGCAACATCGTCCGGCCACTCTTGGCCAGCACGTCTCGGATTCTCGGCGCCGACGTGACGGGCATGCCCCACCATCCCGAAAACACAGGACTTCCGCATGAATCACATCAAGTTTGTCGTCGCCGGCGCCCTGGCCCTTCTAGGGGTCTTGGTCATCGGCGGCTACTTCGCCGACCCAGCCCCCAAAGCGACCGATGAGAAGAGCGCCTCCGCAGGAGGCACGCTGCGGATCGGCGTCGACGGCACCGAGCCCGCCTACTACAAGGTCGACGGCGTGACCAAAGGATTCGACTACGAGATGGCGCTCGGCGTCGCCGAGGGTCTGGGCGCCAAGCCGGAGTTCGTGGTGATGGACTTCAGTGACCTCTTCACCGCGCTCGAGGCCGGCGAGATCGACATGATCGGCGCCCAGGTCACCGAGACCGCGGAGCGGAAGCAGGACTTCGACTTCACCGCGCCCTACTTCGTCACCTACCTGTCCTTCCTCACCCCGGAGGACTCGCCCATCAAGACCCGCGACGACATCAACGGCAAGAACATCGCTGTCGTCGAGGGCACCATCCACGAGCGCTACCTCGACGAGCAGTACGAGAACGTCAACGTCATCAAGGCCAAGGACGAGGACTCCGCGGTCAAGGCGATCGAGACCGGCGAGGCCGACGCGTTCTTCTACGACGCGCCCTACACCGCGCCGATCATCGGCCGGGCGCCGATCACGTTGAAGGAGGCGATCGTCTACCCGGCGGACGATGCTCCGATCGGGTTCGTCATGCAGAAGGGTGACGAGCGCAAGAAGACGATCGACGGAGTCCTCGAGGAGATGATCCTCGATGGGAAGTGGCTGAAGATCAAGAAGGAGTACTTCAAGGAGTACCCGCTCTCGGAGGTCTTCAAGGACAAGGGCGCCTGAGCCTGACGCGGCTCGCCCCACTTTGGGGCGCCTGAAGTCCAGTAGCCTACGATGCCCGCTGGCCTGGCGCAGCCAGGTCACAGTGTCTCGGCGCACCCCTCCCCCCAACCAGGACGTCGTATGAAATCCCTGAAGTTCATCCTTGCGGGCGCGGTCACCCTTCTGGTGATCCTGATCGTGGTCTCCAACACGGTTGAGACGACCGGCCCCTCCTCCGCCAGGCGCAGCAGCGCCGCCGATGACGGCCAGCTCAAGATCGGCGTGCTGGACAGTGCGCCGGTCTACTACACCGAAGATTCCACCGTGAAGGGCTTCGACTACGAGGTGGCCCTCGGCGTCACCGAGTCGCTCGGCATCAAGCCGTCGTTCGTCCCGATGGACTTCGCCGACCTGTTCACCGCGCTCGACGAAGGCAAGATCGACATGATCGCCTCCCAGGTGAGCGTGACCGAGGAGCGCGAGGAGGCGTACGACTTCTCGCACCCCTACTTCGTCACCTACCTGTCCTTCACGACCCCGAAGAACTCCCCGATCAAGAAGCTCAAGGACGTCAACGGCACCAGGGTCGCCATCGTGGACGGCACCGCGCAGGAGAGCATCCTCAAGGCACGCTTCCCGAAGGCCGAGATCGTGAAGCGGAAGAACGAGGCGGCCGCGCTCGAGGCGGTCGCCACGGGCAAGGCGGACTCGTTCTTCTACGACGCGCCCTTCACCGAGGGGCTGATCAAGAGCGCCCCGATCCCGATGGAGGAGCGGATCGTCTTTCCGTCCGACAAGGCCCCCATCGCCTTCGTCTTCCGCAAGGGCGACGGGCTCAGGGACCAGGCCGACGACGCGATCGACGAGATGATCGTCAACGGGGACTGGCTGAGGATCAAGACCGACTACTTCAAGGAGTACCCGCTCTCGGAGCGGTTCCGGGAGCAGGGCGTCGAGTAGCACGGCCCGCCCGCTAAGGTTCGAGTCATGAGCGAGCGACAGCGAGCGACAGTAGGCCTCAGGCCGTCGCGTCCGTATTCTTCGCCCTCCACTACGGAGGCGACGGCATGAGCGCCGGACTCTTCGCACTCCTCGACGACGTAGCCGCCATCGCCAAGCTGGCGGCTGCGTCCGTCGACGACGTCGGCGCTGCCGCCGGCAAGGCCTCGGCCAAGGCCGCCGGGGTCGTCATCGACGACACCGCGGTGACGCCGCAGTACGTTCACGGCATCGCCGCCGAGCGTGAGGTGCCGATCATCAAGAAGATCGCGCTCGGCTCGCTGCGCAACAAGCTGCTGATCATCCTGCCGGTGGCGCTGATCCTGGCGCAGTGGGCGCCCTGGGCGATCACCCCGATCCTGATGCTCGGTGGCGCCTTCCTCGCCTACGAGGGCGTCGAGAAGGTCCTGGAATGGGTCCGGCCGCACGAGGAGGCCCACGAGACGCCGGTCGCCCTGGAAGGGCCCGAGGCCGAGAAGACGATGATCGCGGGTGCCGTACGCACCGACCTGATCCTCTCCACGGAGATCATGGTGATCGCGCTCAACGAGGTCATCGACCAGGGCTTCTGGATGCGCCTCGGCGCTCTGGTGGCGGTCGCCTTCCTGATCACGATCGTGGTCTACGGCGTGGTCGCCCTGATCGTGAAGATGGACGACGCCGGCCTGTCGCTCTCGCAGCGCCCCGGCGCCTTCGCCCAGCGGCTCGGCCTGGGCATGGTCTCGGCGATGCCGAAGGTGCTCACCGTGATCTCGATCGTCGGCACCATCGCGATGCTCTGGGTCGGCGGCCACCTGATCCTGGTCGGTGTCCACGACGTCAACGGCCTCGCCGCCGGCCACCCCGGCTGGGCGTGGCCCTACGACACCGTGCACCACCTCGAGGAGGAGGTTCACCACGCCCTCGGCGCCGTCGGCGCGGCCGCCGCCTGGTTGGTCAACACCTTCTTCTCCGCGCTCGTCGGGCTCATCGTCGGCGCGATCGTGGTCGGCGTACTCCACCTGCTGCCGTTCAAGAAGAAGCACTGACGCACCTGCGCCTACCCGGCCCCGGCTGCTCGTGCCTCCCCGGCCTCGATCTCGGCCATCAGGTCGATGACGTAGCGGGCGAAGTCGATCTGGATGGTGTGGCGTGGGGCGGCGTAGTACTGCTCCAGGTGAGCCTCCTCGTCGGCCTTCAGGATGCGCTCCTGATCCTCGACAGGCGGAAGCGCATAGCTCCCGGTGAGCAGGCGGGCCAGGAGCTTGGACTGCTGCTCGGCGAGGTTGACGATGGTGGGCGAGGACTGGGCGAGCCCCATGAAATAGAGGTGGTCGGCGCCCGGCTTGATCATCCGCTTGAACAGCGGATAGCGGTGGTCGGCGTCGGGATGCAGCGAGACCTCGGCGGGGTCGAAGAACGGGAACGACATGTCGTAGCCGGTTGCCGCGATCACCACGTCCGCCTCGACCGACGAGCCGTCGACGAGATGCACCGTCGATCCCTCGAACCGAGCGATCTCGGGAAGCATGTGGATGTCGCCCGAGCCTGCTTTGGTCAGGAAGTCGGCGCTGACCGACGGATGCGCGGACAGCGGCTCGTGGTCGGGCTCCGGGAGCCCGTACGTCGACATCGACCCGACCAGCCCGCGGATCAGCTCGCGGGAGGCCGCCAACGCCTGTTCCTTGGGGATGTCGGGCGGCGCCATCACCTTGTCGGCAGGCTGCCCGTTGCGATACTTCGGCAGCACCCACACGCCTCGTCGCGCGGAGACGTACAGCTTCGACGCCATCCAGGGCGAGGACAGCTCCGAGGCGATGTCCATCGCCGAGTTGCCCATCCCGACCACGATCACCCGCTTGCCGCGGATCTCGACGGGCTCGAACGGGGAGACGTAGGAATGGCTGTGGACGATCTCGCCGGCGAACTCGCCTTCCCACGCAGGCAGCCGCGGTGACCAGTGGTGGCCGTTGGCGACCACCAGGTCGGTGTAGGAGCGGGTCTCCCCGGTCGACAGGGTGACCTCCCAGGAGCCGTCCTCGCGCTGCGTGGCTCGTTCGACCCCGGTGTTGAACGTGATCTGCTCCCGCAGCCGGAAGTGGTCGGTGTAGTCGCGGAAGTACTGGTGGATCAGGGTGTGGTGCGGGAAGTGCGGGAACGACTCCGGCGCGGGGAAATCCTCGAACTCCAGCCGGCTGGTCGAGGTGTCGATGTGCAACGACTCGTAGACCGAGGAGAGCCCGTTGGGGTTGCGGAAGTACCAGTTCCCGCCGACGTCGTCGGAGAGCTCGAACTGGTCGTAGGCGACCCCGAACTCCTTGAGCCGCTTGGCCGTCGTGATGCCCGAGCAACCGGCACCGATGATGCAGACCTTGACCTCGCTCATCGGGCCACCTCCATGCCAGCCGCCTCCACGCACTCGAAGGCGGTGCGCACGTAGGCGTCGGTGCGCTCCGAGGAGGTCATGTGCTGGGTCATCCGGTTCATCGCGTACGCCACCGTGACCCGCCGTTCCACGTCGTTGACCACGATCGCACCGCCGTAGCCGGTCCACCAGCAGACCCGTCCCTCGGGCACCGCCGGCGCCGCGACCGGCTGCGGCAGGCCGTAGCCGATTCCCCATCGCATCGGCGTCAGCAGCACCTGGTCGACACCGTCGGCCTGCACCTCGAAGATCCGCTCGATGGTGGCCGGTGACAGCAGACGTACGCCGTCGACCTCCCCGCCGTGGGAGACGGCAGACTGGATCCGGGCGATCGAGCGGGCGTTGCCGTGACCGTTGATCCCCGCCAACGAGACCGTTCGCATCGGGCCCGTGTTGAACTCGGCCGGATCCAGCTTCGGGTTGACCAGGGTCGGGATCATCAGGTTGCCCTCGGGCAGCGCGGCGACGTCGATCCCTCCGGGCGGGGGAGCCTCGAGGTCGGCGCAGCGGCCGAGCTCGCTCTCCGGGACACCCAGGTGGAAGTCGGCCCTCAGCGGCCCCGCGACCAGCTCGGCGAACACCTCCGAGAGCGGCTTCCCGGTGGCGCCACGGACCAGGCCGTCGACCAGATGCCCGTAGGAGACCATGTGGTACCCCGACCCCGAGCCCGGCTCGAACCAGGGTTCCTGTCGGGCGAGCATCTCGTTGGCGAGCGGCAGGTCCAGGAGCGCCTCGGTGGAGAGCCGCTCGGTCCACCCGGACATGCCGGAGGTGTGAGAGAGCAGGTGGCGGACGAGAACCCGCTCGTCGGCGAACGAGGGCCAGTAGGCCGCGACCGGAGCGTCCAGGTCCAGGTGGCCACGGTCGGCGAGTACGAGTGCGGTCAGAGAAGCCATCGTCTTGGTCACCGACCAGACCCGGACGATGGTGTCCTCCTGCCACGCCTCGCCCGGCCGGGCCTCACCACCCCACAGATCGGCCACGAGCTCGCCGTCACGGATCACCGCGACGGAGGCACCGAGGTCGGCTCCGGAGGAGAGGTTGCGCGCGAGCCGGTCGCGCAAGGGCTCGTACGCAGGGGCGCAGTCGCCCTGGACCGTGTGCGGGTCGGGTGTGGGTGCCATCATGCCCGCCAATAATAGGAACTCGTTCTAGTTTCCGACAGGGTCACAGGCGAACTGTTGGTTGCGGATTACCGCTCCCGTCAACCAGCGCTTGTAGTCTGAGAGCAACCTGCGTGGGAGATCCCGCTGATGCGCAGATGCGCGACGCAGGCCCGCATTAACTTCGGTAAGGAATAACCATGGACTACAAGGTTGCCGACCTGAGCCTGGCCGAGTTCGGCCGCAAGGAGCTCTCCCTCGCCGAGCACGAGATGCCGGGCCTGATGGCCATGCGCGAGCGCTATGGCAAGGACCAGCCGCTCAAGGGCGCCCGCATCGCCGGCTCGCTGCACATGACGATCCAGACCGGCGTCCTGATCGAGACGCTGACCGCGCTCGGCGCCGACGTGCGCTGGGCCACCTGCAACATCTTCTCCACCCAGGACCACGCCGCCGCTGCCGTCGTCGTCGGCAACGGCACCGCCGAGGACCCGCAGGGCACCCCGGTCTTCGCCTGGAAGGGCGAGACCCTGGCGGAATACTGGGACGAGGCCGAGAAGGTCTTCGACTTCACCGACGCCGACGGCAACAAGGTCGGCCCCAACATGCTCCTCGACGACGGTGGCGACATCACGCTGCTCGTCCACAAGGGTGTCGAGTTCGAGAAGGCCGGCGCCGTGCCGGGCCAGGACTCCACCGACAACGAGGAGTTCAAGGAGGTCCTCCGGGTCCTCGACCGTTCGCTGACCAACGACCCGCAGCGCTGGACCAACATCGCCAACGGCATCAAGGGCGTCACCGAGGAGACCACCACCGGTGTCCTGCGCCTCTACGACCGGTTCAAGGAGGGCTCGCTCCTCTTCCCGGCGATCAACGTCAACGACTCGGTCACCAAGTCCAAGTTCGACAACAAGTACGGCTGCCGCCACTCGCTCATCGACGGCATCAACCGCGCCACCGACGTGATGATCGGCGGCAAGGTCGCGGTCGTGTGCGGCTACGGCGACGTCGGCAAGGGCTCCGCGGAGTCGCTGCGTGGCCAGGGCGCTCGCGTCATCGTCACCGAGATCGACCCGATCTGCGCTCTGCAGGCGGCGATGGACGGCTACGAGGTCCGCCGCCTGGAGTCGGTCGTCGAGACCGCCGACATCTTCATCACCACGACGGGCAACTTCGACATCATCCGGGTCGAGCACTTCGAGAAGATGAAGAACCAGGCCATCGTCGGCAACATCGGCCACTTCGACAACGAGATCGACATGGCCGGCCTCGCGAAGATCCCGGGCATCGTCAAGGACGAGATCAAGCCGCAGGTCCACCAGTGGATCTTCCCCGATGGTAAGAAGATCATCGTTCTGTCGGAGGGTCGCCTGCTCAACCTGGGCAACGCCACCGGTCACCCGAGCTTCGTGATGTCGAACTCGTTCACCAACCAGACGCTGGCGCAGATCGAGCTCTTCACCAAGACCGACGAGTACCCGATCGGCGTCTACGTCCTGCCCAAGGCGCTCGACGAGGAGGTCGCCCGCCTCCACCTCGACGCCCTCGGCGTCGAGCTCACCGAGCTCAACAAGGCTCAGGCCGACTACCTCGGCGTCCCGGTCGAGGGTCCCTACAAGTCNGGTTGCGCCGCCTCGGCCCGAAATCCTCTACCTCGGCGTCCGGACGCCCGAAGCGTCACTGAGGACGGCCGAAGCGTCGCTTAGGACGGCCGACTTGGCACTGCCGTGACGTCTCGGCCGACGTAAGTGCCGTTTCGTCCGCCATATGTGACGTCTCGGCCGACGTACGTGACGCCTCGGCGGGTCAGCGGCGGCGGAACTCGCGGAGGGCGAGGGCGGCGGCGAGGCCCACGACGACGCCGAGGAGGGTCTCGGCGAGGCGGGACCAGAGCAGGGCGTCGACGGGCTGCGGGTGGCCGAGCTGGACCATCAGCAGCGAGAGCGGGGTGATGGCGACGAGGGCGAGGCCGTAGTGACGTCCGACGAGCAGCTCGGTGACCGCTTGGAGCGCGGCGACGACCACCGCGACGACGAGGGCGGGGAGCGAGACCGAGAGCAGCACCGCTGCCAGGACCAGGCCGACCAGGGTGCCGACCACACGCTGCAGTCCGCGGGTCGTCTGCGCCAGCAGCCCGGTGACGCCGAACGGCACCGCCGCGGCCACCATCGCCCAATAGGTGTGGCTGAGCCCGAGCGCGGTGGAGATCGTGCCGGCGACCACGACCGCGACCACGACGGCCGTCGCGTGGTCGAGCCGTACCTCACCACGGCTCGCTTCGACCGAGGCTCCACTGCCGGCCAGGCGCTCCTCGAGCAGCCCGAGGAGCACCGCGATCAGGGCCGCGGCGGCCGCCACGCCGACCGCCACCACGACCCCCGGCATGGTCACCGGGAGCGCGGCACAGGTCGCCACCGCGAAGACCGGGAACATCGGTCCCGGAGGCCGCAGCACGAACCGGTCCGAGAGCATCGACCCGGCCGCGGCCCATACCGCAGCGACGGGGATGACGAGCCAGGCCCGGTGCGAGGAGGTCGCCACGAGCGCGCCGCACAGGACCGCGAAGCACATCAGCGCCCCGGCCGCAGCCTGGGTCCGCCACCGTCCTCGCAGCGGCTGGCGGCCACCGTAGATCGAGGCGAAGGTGCCGAAACAGGCGTACGCGGCCAGCTCGATGTGTCCGATGCCGGCCAGCGCCACCAATCCGACGAGCAGCGTCACGCTCGCGCGCCAGGCAGGCGAATGGCTTCCTGGCGCCGGGGAGACCCGGACGGACTCCTGCATCAACCGTTCGAGCCGACTCCGGTCGCTGCCCAACCCGTCTCCCCCATACCGTGGTGCCGTCATCGCATCAGCCACCTTACGGCCCCCTGGACGAACCAGATGGTTCGGAGTGCTCAGTCCAGCCGGCGCCGCAGCTCGGAGACCCCGTCTCCCTTCAGGTCCTCGAGCACCTGGCGCCTTCCGGCCATTGCCATGACCAGATCGAGCAGACGCCCGTTGACCTCGGGACCATCTCCGGCCACGAACTCCGCGTCGACCGCTCGGAGCCGGAGTCCCTCGACCAGCGACTTGCTGTTGACCGCGAAGTCCTTGGTGGCGAAGAGCCTGGCGACCGCCGAGAGCCCTTCGGGGTCGGGGTCGTGCCGGATGCCGAGGGGCCGCCGGATGTCCTCGCCGTGCACGATCATCTCCCCCAGCCCGCCGACGCTCTCCTTCCTCGGCAGCCTGATGGGACCGATCCCGGCGAACATCTCGAGCGTCTCCTCCGGCGAGGATCCGCGGAACTCCTCGAGCCGCCTGCGGTTGTGTACGTCCGGATCGAACCGCGCCCCGATCATGCTGCGCAGCCAGGCCGGGAACGAGAGTCGCGAGGCCGCGCCGAGGTGCGACACGACCTCCTCCGCGTCCCACTCCCCGCAGAGGGTGGCCGAGCGCCACTGCTCGGGCGAGAGCGACCTGAGGTCATCGACCAGTGCGTCCCGTTCGCGCAGCTGGGTCACCGACAGCTTCGTCATGCGGACACTCTGACAGGGTCACTCGGGGCGGTCGCGTTTGGCGCGCTCCTCGAGCGCGATGTCGAGGAGGGATCGGGCGCGGGCGTCGAACCCGTGTTCGCGGTGGATGCGGGCGGCCTCGGCGCGGATGTGCTCGTCGGTGCCGAAGACGACCGAGGGGTCGGGCATCGAGGACCACTTCACCAGGTCCTCGGGGGTCTCGTAGACCTGCACCGTGTCACCGAAGACGTCGCGGAGGCCGACGACGTCGTCGGAGATGACCCGGGCACCGGAGGCGACGGCGTCGAAGAGCCGGTTGGAGATGAAGCCGTAGTCGCGCATGTCGGCCCAGTGGTCGTTGAGCACGACCCCAGCGGCCCGGTACTCGGCGCCGAGCCGGGTGTTGGACATGTGCTGGGCCTTGACGTAGTGGCGCGGGATGTAGGGCTCCCAGCCGTGGCCGTAGACCGACAGCGGCAGGCCCGCCGAGACCGCGTCGTGGATGATCGGGCGCTCGACGTCGCGCGAGGTGCCGACGAAGAGCACCGCGTGACCGGAGTCGGGCAGCGCCCGGTCGGGGTTGAACAGCTCGGGGTCGGTGGCCTGCAGCAGCGGGTCGATGCGGATGCCCCACCGTGCCGACATCCGCTCGGCCCAGATCGGCCCGGCCGCCAGCAGCCGGTCGAACGAGGCCGCCTCGGCGCGGGTGACCGCGTCGGGGTGGGAGATCACCCAGCCGATGTTGATCCGGCCGTCGGGCGCGGGGAAGTAGCGCGAGAGGCCGCGCAGGGTGACCACGACGTCGTCGTCGAGCGCGCTCGGCCGCTCCCACTCGTAGTGGTGGTCGACGACCGCTGACTGGCCGAGCCTACGCAGCGAGCGGGCCAGCGCACGGGCGAAGTGGGTGTCACCCCACCGCTCCCCCTCCGGCGCCCCGGGCGCGGAGATCTTGATCGACCAGCGCAGCTGCGGGACGCCCTCGACGACCGAGGCCCGCGGCATCGGGGCGAGGATCGGGCGGGTGGCGGCGTACGTCTTCGCAGGACCGGTCGGGTTCCCGGCCGCCGCCCGGCCGACGACCTGGTAGCCGCAGGCCGCCCAGGCGGCCACGTCGTCACGAGGCTCGGTGCGCCCGGCCCAGCGGTCGAGGTAGATCAGCCGGTTGCGCGGAGCACGGGCGAAGCGACCCTTCGACTTCGACTCGTGGTGGACGACCTCGGCGGAGGTCACGACCCGGAACGAGCCCGGACGCTGCGCGGCGAGCCGGTGGCACAGGTCGACGTCCTCCATGCCGTTGGTGAAGATCGGGTCGAACCCCTCACATGCGACGACGTCGCGGTAGCGCATCACCAGCGCCGCGCCGGTGAGCGCGGAGAACGGGTGTCCGTCGAGACCGGCGGCGTCCTCGGGCGGGTACTCGGCGAGCATGTTGTAGGGCAGCCCACCGAAGGGCGGGAAGACGACCCCGGCCGACTGCACCGACCCGCTCGGGTAGAGCAGCAGCGGCTGGACCGCGAGCACCTCGGGATCTTCGAGGGCCGAGACCAGCGGCTCCAGCCAGCCGGCCAGCGCCGTGGTGTCGTTGTTGAGGAAGACCACGGTCTCCCCGGTGACGTACGGGATGGCGAGGTTGTTGCCGAGCGCGAAGTTGTGGTTGACGGTGCTGTGCACCACCTTCACCTCGGGGAACCGCAGCGGCAGCGAGTCGAGCACCGCCGAGACGCGGGCCGAGGAGCCGTTGTCCCAGACCACGATCTCGAGCCGCTTCTCGCCCGCGCCGTGCTCCATCACGGCCTCGACCGCGCCCACGGTCAGCAGCGAGTCGTCGTAGGTCGGGATGACCACCGAGACCACGTCCGGGTCAGGGGTGCGCGAGCCGAGCGCGGACCAGTCGATGAAGGTCCGGTTGCGTACGACGTCGTCCCACGACTCGAGGTCGAAGGGGTCGAGCGGGAGCCGGTCCTGGCGCGGACGGCGCGGGTTGATGCCCTGGCGGCGCTCGACGCCGACCTCGGGCACGACCTCGACGGTGGCCTTCGAGGTCAGCCGCAGCGCGAGGTCGTAGGCCCAGCCGAAGCCGATGTCGTCACGGGGACCACCGACCTCCGCCAGAAGCGGCGCCGAGATCAGCAGTCGCGAGAGCAGGGTCCGCATCAACGGACCGGGCACATCGGGTCCCGGCGAGGCTGGAGGTACGTCGACGGCGAACCGCTGCTCCGCCTGCCACGGACGCTCCAGCACGTCGGCGACCAGCGGATTCCCGGCCGCCGCGGCCGCCGAGACCAGCCGCGCGAGACGGCCGGGCATCCAGACATCTCCCCCGGCGACGTACGCGACGAAGTCGCCGCTCACCTGCGAGAACGCCGCGACGACGCCGGGCTCACCGCGGTCCGGGTCGCCGAGCGCCACCAGGGCGCCAGGGGTGACCTCAGCGATGACCTCGGCGACCGACGGGGTCAGGCCACGGTCGATGACGATGACCTCGGTGCTCAGCCCGGTCTGGGCGGCGACGCTGTCCAGCGTCGCCCGGGCGAACTCGTCGGAGGCGCCCAGATCGACGATGACGCTGACCGTGCCGACCGGCTCACGACCGGCGGGGGCAGCCGGGGCGCGGTCGATGTCCGGCCGCCAGGTCTTCGGGCCGCCCTGCCGGGCCTGCCACTCCGCGCGCCGGTCGCGGATCCAGTCGCGCAGGTCGGGGAACCGGCCGTCGACCTGCTCCATCCAGTCGTTGGCGCGGCGTCCGTTGCGGGCGCCCCGGTCGACGTAGTGACCGATCGCGCCGCCGTAGAAGTTCTCGGTCTTGCGCCGCTCGGTGTAGCCGTCGGTGTCGAAGAGCGGGTGCGTCGGCTGCAGCCACAGCTCGGCGCGCAGCCAGTAGAGGAACGGGTCCTGATCGCCCATCTGCTTGCGCAGCCGCGGGGTCAGCCGCGCGACGAAGAACTCCGGGTCGAAGAGCGGGCTGGGCTGCGCCAGCGGCTTGGCCGGGTCCTGCTCGAGATAGTGCCGGGCGGCCCGCTTGCGGTCGAGGCGCTCACCGACCTGCTCCGCGTACCACTCGTGGTCGAACAGCGGGCAGTCGACGAGCAGTCGTACGTCGTCGGCCCGGCTGTAGAGGGGCGAGTCGTTGTAGACCTTGCGAGCAAGGTCTCGGCCCCTGCGCAGTCCGCCACGTGCGATGCGCTTCAACTCTTCGTCCACAGAGGTCCCCCAAGACGCTCTAGATCGTGCTACGGCGGTGGATCAGCCTGTCACAGTGCCGGAGAACGGTGAATGGCGCCACGCAAGATTTAGCGAGGCGTCACCGTCAGTTCTGCCGCCACAGCGGCGTGACCGCTTCCCGGATCTCGTCGGGCATCGGCGTCACCGGACGCGATGGGTCGGTGTTGTCGACGTAGACGTGCACGAACCGGCCCTCGGCGGCGGCCTCCTCGCCCGGTCCCTGGAAGAGCCCGATCCGGTAGATGACCGACGAGCTCCCGACCTTGTCGACGACCAGCCCGGCCTCGACCGGCTCGGGGAACCCGATCTCGCGCAGGTAGCGGCACGAGGTCTCCGCGACGATCCCGATCTTCGGCAGCTTCCGCACGTTCACGCCGGTCGTCTCGAAGAGGTAGGCGTTGACGGCGGTGTCGAAGTACTCGTAGTAGGTCGCGTTGTTGAGGTGACCGTACGCGTCGTCGTCGCGCCAGCGGGTGGTGATCGTGCGCCAGTGCACGTAGTCGGCGCGGGTCGGGGCCTTGCGGTCAGGAGTGCTCATCGCGGCTGATCATAAGCAGAACCCAGGAGGGCCGCGCCCTCGACGCCGTCACCGGCGGACTCGTCGGGCGATCCGCCCGGCCACGCGCCGAGCCTTGCGCACCCCCCGCTCGGCGATGCTCGGCTCGATGTCGATCCCATGGCGCGCGCGGCCCTCGAGCTCGACGATTCGGGCCCCCTCGCCGATGCGTTCACCGACGGCGTCCGCATTGATGACGACCGGCCCGTCGAACTCACCCAGCGCGTCGCGTCCCTCGAACCGCACCCGCCAGCGACCGCCCGAGAGCGCGGAGGTCGGCAGCGCCACCTCGAGCCTGCCCGAAGCGAGCTCAGCGGCGGCGTAGTCGAACGTTCGGCGCCGGCTGTCGTGGAGGAAGACCACCCGGAGACCTTCAGCACCCACCATCGTGTGAGCGAGCCGCAGATGAGCGCGTCCGTCCACGAGCGAGAGCGAAATGGCGGTCACCGGGTCGGTCGCGCCCGCGACCACCTGGCGGAGCAGCTCGGGACCGTCCTCGAGCGCCGTCATGATCCGGCTCAGGCGCCAACCGGGCGTCTCGGCAGCTTCGGCGACCGCCGTGAAGAGGTCGCGATGCTTGAGCACCAGGTCGGCGAGGTCGTCGCCGAGGAGTGTCTCGTCGCTCAGCGAGAGGGTCGCGAAGGCGTTGACGAGCGGCCGTTGGAGCGTACGCAGCGGCACCACGCCACTGTCAGCGACCAGTCCAAGCGTCTCGAGGACATCAGCAACGGTCCGGTCATCCCAGCGGACCTCGTCACCGATCAGCCGGGCTACGGTCGCCCATCTGCCCGACTCGACCAGACGCCAGCCCCATCGCTTCACGTTGTCCAGCTCGTCAATGACACCCTCACCGATGAGACCGACCAGCTCACCGACCAGCAGCCGCGCCGGCTCCAGCGCTGCCGCGTCGATCACCGGCATCCCGCGAAGCGCCCGGACGATCGCCGTCCAACCGTCGGCATCGAAGACCAGCGAGGCGTACTCCGCGCACACCTTCGGGTCACCGAGCGCGACGATCCTGCGGGCACAGCGCAGCTCCTGCTCCAGGTAGCTGATGATCCCCGCCGGCGAGTGCGACTTCGCCGTCATCGATCCCGGTCCGGGCCGGTCGCGGTAGACGTAGACCGTCTCAGTGACGATGTCGAAGCGGGCCATGGTAAGCGCGCGCACCATCGGCTCGATGTCGTTGGAGCGCGAGGCGTCGGGGAACGAGATCTGCGCCGCGTCCCAGAAGTCGCGCCGGAAGACCCGGTTCCAGCATGCTCGGTTGCGCAACGCGGACGGCGCGTCGGCCAGCGTGACCAGGGTGCGCTCCTCGTCGAACGCCGGCCACGCCCGCACCGGCCACCAGACCCGGTCGCTGAAGAGCTTGAAGAACCGGCCGACGACCATGTCCGAGCCGGTCTCCCGCGTCATGCGCAGCATCGCGGCGTACGCCCCGCGGGGCACCAGGTCGTCGCCGTCCGCGAACGCGAGGAAGCGGCCGCGCGCCAGCGAGACACCGTGGTTGCGCGCCTGTCCCCCGCCCTTCCCCGGCGAGCGGACCACCGTCAGGCGCTGGTCGCGGGCGGCGTACGCCTCGGCGATCTCGAACGTCTCGTCGGTCGAGCTGTCGTCGACGACGATGACCTCCAGGTCCACCGGATCGGCGGGCGTGGACTGGTCCTCGAGGATGGAGGAGAGAAGCTCGCCGACCCACAGGCCGACATCGTGCGTCGGGACGACCACGGAAAGCTCCGGTGTGGTCATCAGGCCGCGCTCTCCAGGTCGCCGGCCAGATCGCTCGCCAGCCCGTCAAGCAGCCGCAGGTAGTCGCGCGACATGTCGTAGGGCGTGTACGCACGTGTGAACTCCTGAGCGGCCCGATGCCGCGACTTCTGCCCGTCCAAGGCCTCCAGGATCGCCGCCGCCAGCGCCACCGGCTCATCGGGCTCCGGCGCGTACGACACCACCCACGGCTGGTCGGCGTACTGCCGCGCGACCGGGGTGTCCTCCGGGATCAGGGCGGTGCGGCCGAAGGTGCCGGCGGCCAGCAGCGAGCCGGAGTTGAGGATGCGGCGGTAGGGCAGCGCCACGACGTCACTGGCCCGCATCCAGTCGGAGAAGTCTGCGGCCTCGACGAACCCGAGGCGCTTGACGATGTTGGGCGCCGAGAGCATCTCCTCGACCGTCTCCACGTCGGAGGCGGGCACCACCTTGCCGGCCACGACGAAGGTCAGGTCGGGAACCTGCTCGGCAGCGATCTCTACCGCCCGGCAGAGCACGTCAAGGCCCTTGTACGCCCGGATCTGACCGATGAAGCCGACCGTCGGGACCCCCTGCGGGACCCCGATGCGCTCGCGCGAGGCGGCGTCGTCACCACCGTCGGGGTAGACACCGAGGTAGGACGAGTGCGGCAGGTCGACGACCTTGTCCGGCGGGAGCGCGTAGTAGGCCGCGGTCTCCTCGACGGTGGCCGGGTTGAGCTGGATGATCCGGGTCGCGTAGCTCGCCAGCGCCTTGGCGACCGCGAGCTCGACATCGACGTAGTCGGCCTCGTGAGCGATCGAGTTGTGCACCGTCCACAGCACGTCGGCACCACGGTCACGCAGGCCGCTCAGCACGTCCTCGAACCGGGCCGCGTTGGCCCAGGCCTCCTCGACGCTCTCGCAGCCGGCCGTCACAGGCGAGGTCCAGTGGACGTGAAGCACATCTCCCCGCCCCATGTGCTCCGCGCGCGCCTCTAGCCGGCGTAGACCTCGGATGCCGTCCGTGACATCCCAGCCCGCGGCTCGCGGCGCCACGGTGAGCATGGTCAGGTACGGGTTGCTCGCGTAATGGGGGAACGACAGCAGGGTCGAAGGCATGTGGGGGGTCCTCGAAGGTTTCTCGTTATGACGTGACGCTCCCCCGGACGGACGTCAACATGACGAGACGGGTCTCGCCGGAGCCACCAATTAGCCGGCGGCTGAGGAATTCTAGACGGCTCAAGAGGACCGCCTTTACCAATCAGCGCCATTGCTAGCGCGCGTTGACCTTTTGTTCATTGAACGTTCATGAGACATACGCGTTCATATCGCCGAGGACCTGGTCTGATGCCATATCCAAGTAGCAGTCAGGCGTCAACCACTACATCACCCTGCGCCGTCTCGCGCGTTCACCCATTCGTCGTACGGCACCGGGTCGGCGTCGTTCTCCGCCTGCCCGACGATGCTCTCGGTGAACCAGGTCCGCAGCGACACCATCTCCGGCGTGGAGCGCAGGGTGAGCAGCTGGTGGGTCTCGCCGAGCTCGTCGGCCAGGTTGTCCGCGGCCAGCAGCTCACGCACCACGGCGCCCATCTCGCGGGGAAGGGTCATCTCGATGTCGACGTACTCCAGCCCCGCCGCGGCCGCGTCCAGGGCGGTACGCCGGCCCAGGTGGCGTGCGAAGGCCGGTCGGGTCACCAGCCGCTCGATGAGCTCGCCGAGCTCGCGTGGCGGGGTCGGGCCGTCCTCGGAGTCGATGAGCTGGAGCTCACGGACCAGATCGTCGAGACGCTGGTCGATCTGGAGCCCCAGCTGCACCGGACAGGCGGGAAGCCGCACAGTGACCCAGTCCGCGGGGAGGGCGGTCGGCTCCGGTATCGCCTGCTCGCCGTACTCCACCATGGGAGGCCGTACGTCGTGCTCGACGCCATCGCCGGCGAGCTCGGCCCAGATACGCCGCCCGTCGGCACGTTCCTCGATCCCCCATGACTTCGCCAGCACCGACACGATCACCAACCCACGCCCGGTGGTGCCCTGGCTCTCAACAGGCGGCGGGGCCACGGCCGGGAGCGGGACCAGTGCGCCGTCGTCCTCGACGCTGAGCCGCACGGCCGGTTCGAGGTCACGCAGCCGGATGTGCATGTAGGGGCTGCCGCTGTGCAGGGCTGAGTTCGCCGCCATCTCGGTGATGCACAGGGCGGCATCGTCGACGAGATGCTCACGGCCCCACTCCACGAGACCGTCGGTGACGAATCTGCGCGCGCCCGGCACGCTGGCGGTCTCAGCGGCGAGGCGCACCCGCAGCTCAGGACGGCCACCGTCGTGCACGGACATCATGGGGTCAGTGTGCCTCGCGTCCGCGCCAGCCGTCACCGACTCGACCTGACATTGTGCTGATCAGTAGGTGGTCTGGGAGCGCCGGGCGCGGTGCCGGCGGACCGCAGCACGGTTGGCACAGCGGACAGAGCAGTAGCGCTGGCGTCCGTTGCGGGTCACGTCCACGACCACCGAAGAGCATGGGTCCCCCTCCACCTTCCCCGCTTCGCACCGGCTCAGGCGATGGATGCCCCGAGTGGTCAGGTGCAGTGCCGTGCCCACGCTGATCACCGCTCGCAGCACATCCGGCAGAGAATCGTTGGTGTCGTCGCGGTAGTGGATGTGCCACCCCTCCCGCCCGTGATCGGTCAGCCTCGGGTACGCGGTCGCCTGCGCCATCAGCTCGTTGAGCAACCGCGCCCTCTCCCCCGGCTCCGACGCATCGACGACGCGAAGCCACTCATCGATCACCTGCCGAGTGCGACTGTGGTCGTCCGGAGACTCCGCGAAGTCCATCGTCATCCCGAACTCCCGGGTCCGGGCCTCGATCCCGACCCGGTCCTCGGGCCAGTCGTCGGCCAGCGAAGCGGCCAGGAGCACGGCGTACTCGCCGTAAGGGTTGAGATGCATAAGACCATTACAGCAGAGTGGCGCCATGACCGACAGCGCAACAGAGGAGTCCCGGCGCACGGACGCCACCCACGACCACGGCTGGCTCACCGAGTCCAGCCATCAGACATCGGAGGGCCGAGTCGTCTACGTGCGCTGCGCAGTCTGCGGCGTACGTCGCGTCGACCTCCAGCCTCACCCGCTCCTACCGCCGCGACCGCTGAGCCGCGAGCAGGGGTGAGCGGAGGAGCGTCCCTCCTCCGCCACGGTGCGGACGTTGATCGCGGTCCACGGCTCGGAAGTGCCGTATCAGTCGAGCGCCCGCAGCACCAGTGCCACCGCGCGTTCGCCGCCCAGGGGATGGACGTAAGCCGCGTGCGCGGCCGCGACGATCGCGGCCAGGTCGCGCTCGTCGACGTCCGCATGGACAGCGCCCGCGTCATGAGCACGAGACAGAAGGAGAGCCATCGCGCGATCGAGGTCAGCGACCGGGCCGGACACCGCGGCGTCGACGTCGCCGGCACGAACACGCAGGCGGGCAGCGAGCTCGTGGGTCGCAGCTCCTTCTGTGACCAGGTGCACCAGAAAGGCACGCAGGGCCGCGCCGGGCTCTTCGGACTCCGCGTACGTCGACGCCGTGGCGACAAGATCCTCAACCGCCGCCGCGAGCACCGTCTCGACCAGATCGGCCTTGGTGGCGAAGTGCCGGTGGACGGTGCCTGCGCCGACGCCGGCACGCCTGGCGATCTCGTCAAGGGACACGTCAGGCCCCTCGGCCGTGAACGCAGCGCGCGCCGCGGCCACCACCTTGGCGCGGTTGGCGACCGCGTCCGCACGGAGCGGCGCGCTTGAAGCGGGGCGCGCGCCCCGTTTAGGATCAGTCACGTTCACATACTTCCACGAAGCCCAGGAGCCCCAGTGCCTCTCACTACCGCCGATCGGCTGGCCATCCACGAGCTGGTCTCTTTGCACGGGCATCTGGCCGACGACCGGCGCTCCGATGACCTTGGACTCCTGCTGACGCCCGAGGCGTCGTATGACGTGACCGCCTATGACCTTGGGGTGGTCAAGGGGCTGCCGGCGCTCATCGAGCTCTTCGCCTCCGCGCCCGGCAATCAGCCCGTCGGTCACCACGTCACCAACGTGATCGTCACAGCCGATCCCGATCGCGACGACCGGGCCAGCGTGCGCTCCAAGGGCCTCTCGGTCATGGCGGACGGACGCACGGGCACGGTCGTCTACAAGGACGACGTGGTGCGAACGGCCAACGGGTGGCGCATCAGCGCTCGGATCGTCGTTCCGTCACGGCCAGCCTGAACGCAGCCCACCCCGTGTCCTATCGCCGATGAGCGCGCGGAGGGATCAGGCCCGACGGCCCGCACCGTGAGGACGTACGGCTCTTGGTGTCTGCTCCCGAGACACCGGACTGTGGGGTTGTGGCAGTCAGCGACTCAGGTTCCTTTCGTGGGTCCGCGCCCGGCCGGCATGGTTCCAAGGCCGAGGCGTGGGCCGAGGGACGACGGCTCTACCTGGACAACCTCAAGGTCGCCCTGATCTCCGCCATCATCGCGTTGCACGGCGTGTTGAGCTACGTCGGCTCCGACCGGTACTGGTCGTACGCCGACGTCCAAGAGGTCACCCTCAGTCCGGCGATCGAGGCCGCTGTCGTCGTGGTAGCGGGTCCGTTCGCGCTGTTCATGATCCCGCTGCTGTTCCTGGTCGCTGGCATGCTGACCCCGGGGTCGCTGGAACGCAAGGGCGTAGGTCGGTTCGCAAGGGACCGGTTGCTGCGTCTCGGTGTGCCCTTCGTCGTGTTCGTCCTGATGTTGCAGCCGATGCTCATGTACGCGCTCTACCACCCTCTCGGCGCGGCGCCGGGCTCCTACTGGGAGGAGTTCCTCAGCGACGAGGGTGAGCTCGACGCAGGTCCGCTCTGGTTCGTGGGTGTCCTGCTGATCTTCTCCCTCGCCTACGCGGGCTGGGTCCGGTTGCGACCGTCGTACCTCGGTCGGCACGGGGCGGGCGAGCTCACGGCACGCCACCTCGCGCTGCTTGCTGCCGCGGTTGCCCTGCTGTCGTTCCTGGTCCGCGTCGTGTACTCGTTCGGGAGCGAGAGCGGCTTCTGGGACCTGAACCTGTGGGAGTGGCCGGCGTGCTTCGCGCTCTTCATGCTGGGTATCGCCGCCTCCACGCGGGGATGGCTAGACGCCGTCCCCGACCAGCTTCGCCGTCCTAGTCGGGCCACGACTCTGGTGACCGTCGTCGTCCTGGCCGGCTTCGTAGGCATCGCCAGCGCCCTCGGCGTCGAGGAGCACCTCTGGGGAGGCTGGCACTGGGCCGCGCTCGTGTTCGCCGCGTTGGAGAGCGTCCTTGCGGTGTTCGGTCCGGTGTGGTTACTCGGCGTGGCGCAGCGATACCTGGGCCGACGCATCCGCTGGGCGGGCCCCGCCATCAGCCGCAGCGCCTACGCCGCATTCATGCTGCAAGGCTTTGTCCTGATCGGCCTTGCCGTCGCGCTGCGGCCGCTGCCGGTTCCGGCGGAGGTGAAGGCGCTTGCCGTCGCGACCGGCGGCGTCGCGGGATCGTTCGCACTCGCCTGGCTCGTCATCCGCCGGGTGCCGTACGTGGGTCGCATCCTCTAGGACCCTCCGGATGAAGTCCGCCGGACCCGAGGCGAGGGCGCGCTGCAACGTGCGCTGCGGTGTTCGGATCCAGCGCGATCCTCCGCGCAGTCCGATCGCGTAGGAGCTGGTTGTCAGGCCGGCTGGGCGTCGCGGAGGCGCTGCGAGATGACGGTGGTGACGCCGTCGCCGCGCATGGTGACGCCGTAGAGCGCGTCGCCGACCTCCATGGTGCGCTTCTGGTGAGTGATGACGAGCAGCTGTGAGGACTCACGCAGCTCCTCGTAGATCTCCAGGAGCCGGCCGAGGTTGGTGTCGTCAAGCGCGGCCTCGACCTCGTCGAGGATGTAGAAGGGCGAGGGGCGCGCCTTGAAGAGCGAGACCAGGAACGCTACGGCTACCAGGGACCGCTCGCCACCGGAGAGCAGCGAGAGCCGCTTGACCTTCTTGCCCGGCGGCCGGGCCTCGACCTCGATGCCGGTGGTGAGCATGTTGTCCGGGTCGGTGAGCACTAGCCTGCCCTCACCTCCCGGGAAGAGCCGCGCGAAGACGTGGTCGAAGGCGACGCGTACGTCCTCCCAGGCCTCGGTGAAGACCTGCTCGACGCGGTTGTCGACCTCCTTGACGATGTCGAGGAGGTCCTTTCGGGTCTGCTTGAGGTCCTCGAGCTGCTCGGTGAGGAACTTGTGACGCTCCTCCATGGCGGCGAACTCCTCCAGGGCCAGCGGGTTGACCTTGCCCAGCGCGCGCAGGTTCTTCTCGGCGATCTTGAGCCGCTTGGCCTGCTCGGCACGGACGTAGGCGATCGGCTCGCGCTCGTTGCCGTCCTCGTCGGGGTGCTGCGGGACCAGCTGGTCGGGGCCGTAGTCCTTCACGATCGCCTCGGCGTCGAGACCGAGCTCCTCGAGGATCCGCTCCTCGAGCTGCTCGATCCGCATGCGCTGCTGGGCGCGGGCCATCTCGTCGCGGTGGACGGAGTTGACCAGCTCCTCGAGCTCCTTGCCGAGGTTGCGCAGCAGCGAGCGGCACTCGCGCAGCGCCTGCTCGCGCCCGGCGCGGGACTCCTCGATCTCGGTGCGGGCGCGAGCGGCCTGCTGCACCGAGACCTCCAGACGGTCCAGCGCGTACGCCACCGCGGTCCCGACCGCTCGCGCGGCCTCGCCCTCGCGGCGCATCTGCTCGCGGCGGGCGGCCGCCTTGGCGCGCTGCTCGCGCTCCTGACGGGCCGCGCGGAGCAGTCCGTCGGCACGACCGGCCAGTGCACGGGCACGCTCCTCGGAGGTACGCAGCGCCAACCGCGCGTCCATCTCGCGCTGGCGTGCGTCGCGGGCGGCGGCCTGGGCCAACCCGTCGCGGGCACTGAGGTCGGGCTCGTCCTCGGGGTCCTCCTCGGCCATCGCCAGGCGCTCCTCGAGCTCGGCGAGCCCGGCGACGGCGTTCTCGCGCGCCTCCTGCGCCTGCTCGACGGCGGCCAGCAGCCGCTCGGCCTCGCCGCGAGCCGCACGCGACTGCGCGCCGAACTGGCCGAGCTCCTCGGCGACGGCGGCCAGGGTCGCGTCGGACTCGTGCAGCTTGGCCAGCGCGACGTCGACGCGCTTCTGCGCGGCCAGCCGCTCGGCCTCGAGCCGGGAGGTCTCGAAGGTGGCCCGCTCGGAGACGGCATGGGCCTCGGCGAGCTGGGCGGTGGCCTCGTCGACCGCGGCCTGCACCTCGATCAGGCTGGGCACGCTGGAGGAGCCGCCGGAGGCGAAGTGAGCGCCGATCAGGTCGCCCTCGCGGGTCACCGCGGTGATCTCGGGGTTCTCCGCCGCGAGCGCGCGGGCCGTGGCGAGGTCCTCGACCACCGCGACCTTGTCGAGCAGCCGCGCCACCGCGGGCCGCAGCACCGGCTGGCACTCGACCACGTCCAACGCGTACTCGGCGCCGGCGGGCAGCGCCGGCCATCCACCGGTCTCCTCGGGCGAGCCGCCCAGGAGCAGCCCGGCCCGGCCGAGGTCCTCGGTCTTGAGGTGCTCGATCGCGCCGACGGCACGCTCGGCGGACTCGACGACGACCGCGTCCGACGCGGTCCCGAGTGCCGCCGCGACCGCGGCCTCATAGCCGGAGCGCACCGCCAGCAGCGAGGCGACAGACCCCAGCACTCCCGGAAGGTCGGAGCCGAGCAGCGCGCCGGCGCCGTCCTTGCGGTTCAGACCCATCTCCAGGGCGTCCTTGCGGGCGGCCAACGTCGAGCGGTCCCGGTCGGCCTGCTGCGCCTCGGCCTGCAGCTTGGCCAGTCGCTCCTCGATGTCCTCGAGCGCGGCGGCAGCGGCCTCGTGCTCGGCGTCGAGGCCCTCCTCCCCCGCGTCCAACCCGGCGACCTTGGTCTCCAGGGCGGTGAAGTCGCGCTGGGCCCGCTCGGCGCGTGCCAGCGCCTCCTCGCGAGCAGTGGTCAGGCGCCCGACCTCGTCATCGGCGGCAGCGGCGCGCGACTTGAGCGCATTGACCTGACCGGTCAACCGAGCCAGCCCCTCGCGACGGTCGGCGGCGGCGCGCTCGAGCCCCTTGACCCGGCGTTCCTCCTCGGCCGCGGCATCCTCCGCTTCCTTACGAGACTCGACGGCCTCCTCGAGGGAGTAGCGAAGCTCCTCGACCTCGGCGTCGGCGGTCTCCTCCTGCTCGCGCGCCACCTCGGCCTGGGCCTCGAGCTCCTCGGGGTCGCGCCCCTGGCGCACCTCGAGGTCCTCGGAGCCGGCCGCGTTGCGCACCCGCTCGGAGGCCAGCGACTGGGTGCCGCGCAACCGCTCGCGCAGGGAGTTCAGCGCGAACCAGGTCTCCTGCGCGGCGGCCAGCGCCGGCAGGTCCTCGCGCAGAGCGGCCTCCAGGACCGCCTCCTGCTCGCGTCCCTCCGCGATGGTCTCCTCGACCTCGGCACGCCGGGCCAGCAGCGCACCCTCGTCGGCGAGCTCCTTGTCGAGCTCGGTCTTGGCGGTGACCAGGTCGTCGGCGTAGATGCGGGCCTTCGCGTCGCGTACGTCCATCTGCACCGTCTGCGCCTGCCGGGCGACCTCCGCCTGGCGGCCGAGCGGCTTGAGCTGGCGGCGGATCTCGACGAGCAGGTCCTGGAGCCGGTCCAGGTTGACCTGCGTGGAGTCGAGCTTGCGCAGCGCCTTCTCCTTGCGCTTGCGGTGCTTGAGGACGCCGGCGGCCTCCTCGATGAAGCCGCGACGGTCCTCCGGGGTCGCGCGCAGGATCGTGTCGAGCTGGCCCTGGCCGACGATGACGTGCATCTCGCGGCCGATGCCGGAGTCCGAGAGGAGGTCCTGGACGTCGAGCAGCCGGCACGGGCTGCCGTTGATGGCGTACTCCGATCCGCCGTTGCGGAACATCGTGCGCGAGATGGTGACCTCGGCGTACTCGATCGGCAGCGCGCCGTCGGTGTTGTCGATTGTCAGCGAGACCTCGGCGCGGCCCAGCGGGGCGCGCCCGGCCGTACCGGCGAAGATGACGTCCTCCATCTTGCCGCCGCGCAGGCTCTTGGCGCCCTGCTCGCCCATGACCCAGGCGAGCGCGTCGACGACGTTGGACTTGCCCGAGCCGTTGGGGCCGACGATGCAGGTGATCCCCGGTTCGAGCTCGAGGGTCGTAGCGGAGGCGAACGACTTGAAACCCTTCAGCGTCAGACGCTTGAGGTACATCGGCTTCTCCCCCGGCTCAGGACCACGTGGTCGTACACAGTTCGCAACACATCAGCGTGGCTGAGGTGAGCCAGCAAATCTAATCGCCGCTGCTCAGGGGAACCCCAGCGGGTCGAGGATAACCCGCGGAGGTCACTCATCGACGGACGTCGAGCTCGAGCCTGTCGCCGGCCACCCGCCACAGGTGACGCCCCGCCTTCAGCGCCGCACCGACCACGCAGCCAACCAGCCCGGAGCCCACGGCCGATCCACACTCCCGACGAGCTGGAGGAGAAGGCTCAGGTCGACGGTGTTGTCGGATACGACCATGGCCCGATAGTCGACCCCGAGGTGCTTGGACCTGAGATAGAAGTTGGGTTTCACGAACGTCGAGGGAAACAGCTCCACGAGCCGGGTGCCGGAGCGGGAGAAGACCAGGTTGGTGAGGCCGGCACCGTGTGGGGCGACGATGACGTCGGCGGCGCCGAAGACATGTGCCTGCTCGTCGATGTCCAGGTCTTCGGCGTAGACGATCTGGTAGCCGAGGCGGGCGAGGGCACTCTCGACGTCGGCCTCGTTGTCGAACGAGCGTATCGACCGGGCCCGGGAGAGGTAGACGCGTCGGTAGCGGCGGTCGATGTCGCCCGACCCCAGTGCGCCGAAGAAGTCATAGACCCAGCTCGCCCACAGGAATGGCGGCGGGTCCGGCCAGTAGGCACAGGCGACGAGGGTGGTCTCGAGATCCTTGGCGGCGACCAGGCGGGACGGATCGAGCCCGAGCCGCTCGAAGACGAACGGCAGGACACCGAAGCGGTCCTCGACGTAGACGATCGGGACGTGGTCGGGCACCCGGTGGACGCTCCGCAGGCCAGCCGCCGTCTCAGCGATCGCGTGATAGTAGTTCACGTAGTTGTGCGCGAACGGCAAGACGTACGCAGCAGGGATCTGGTCAGTGACGGGCGCGGCGACGTTGAGGCTGCTGGCCTTGGCGTACCGGGAGGCGCGGATCACGCGGGTACGGCGCTGTCCGGTGAAGGCCGTGGCGACATCTTCGTCGCTGATGCAGAAACGCACGTCTCGGGCGAGGAAGACCCGCTCGACGTCGGTCTCGGTGTGCCCGCGGTCGAACCCGGCCGCCAGCAGGGCCTCGCGCTGGTCGACCGGCAGCGCGGCGAAGTCCTGGTCGAAGGTGGACGGATGATCCCCGATCCTCGACCCGGTCTGGAAGCAGACCAGGTCTGCCTCGGTGTCGAGCGGAAGGCGATCTGGCATCGGACGGCGCTCGAACTCGCGCGCTTCGGTGAGCCGGACGAGCTCGTATGCCCCACTGTCGACGTGCTTGGTGAACTCCTCGAGCTGGCGACGCACGCCGTCGATGACGCTCTTGGCGCTCTCCAACCGCTGGTCGCCGCCGGGGAGCAACCCGAGCTGCTCCACCTCGCCGACCACTCCGGCCGCCAGATCCTGCAACCCGTAGAAGCTGAGGAAGCGCACGGCGGCGTTGAACCCGCTCCCGTCAAGGGTCCCGTCCGGCCGGACCAGACGGTCAGCAACGAGACGACCGGCACCGTGCTGCAGGGCCTCGGCGGCGATCAACAGTCCCTCGTCAGGACTCCGCCCGCTCTGCTGGCGCCACGCCTCGAGCGCGGCTACGGCTCCGGCGACGTCTCTGGCCTCGACGAGCCCTTGAATCTGCTCCTCGGTGATCCCGTTCATGAACGCCGCAGACCGCGCGCAACCCGCCCGACCTTGCTGCGGACGCGGCGCTTGATGCCCAGCGCCTCGGCGCGTGCCTCGGCGACCTCGGCGCGCTTCCGGTTGGCGTGTGCCCGGTTCCTGACGTTCTCGATCCGCTGGCGTGCCATCGCCAGCTGTTCCCGCAGATCGGCCACGGCCAGGTCACTGTCCCCACGGGTGATCTTCTTGACCGGCTCGGCCGTGCGAAGGTCGACGAGACCGAGCTCCTTGCTGGAGCGCCACTCGACGCCCCACACGGCGTCGAGGGCCTCGATGGGGCTGACCGTCTCGGAGGCGTATCGCAACGCCCGGCTGTAGGCCTGGGTCGGCCTGATCGTGAGAACCTCGGACTGCTCGACACCCTCGGGCGGGAAGTAGTTCACCACGCCGAGGTCGTTGCCGTAGACGTCCCGCATGATCTCGTTCAGCGCACTGGGTCCCAGTCCGAGGGTGACCGGTACGTCGAGGCGGTAGGGCGAGGGGAAGACGTCGTCGGGGTCGTCCTCGACCATCGTCACGCGGCCTTCGCAGCGATACCACTCCTGCAGTAGGTGAAGCTCTACCGCCACGTCGGCGAGCACCCGACGGCGCCCGGTCTCCAGCGTCGACCAGGGACCGACAAGCAGCACCTGCAGGTCGGACTCGGTCTGGTTGAGCAGCATGTCTACGCAGCGCCGGGCCACCTCGGCGGTGTCGATGTCGACCTTTACCACCGCGGTGACGAACGGCACCTCCCACTGCCGGTTCGTCGCGGCGCGCCGGTAGCGCGGGATCGGCATCCGCTGCGCGAAGTGGACGTCGTTGAAGTGAGCGACCTCGCGGCCCTTGTCCTGCACCGTCGCACGACCCAGGTGATAGGTCTGGGCCGACTGCACCGGAATGAAGACCGCGCCCCGCTGCCAGATCTGGTAGGCGATCTCGGTGTCGTCTCCGAGCTTCAGCTCAGGACGCTGCCCGAAGGTCTGCTCGTAGACCGAGCGGGTGACCGTGGCGCACGCCCCCATGTGCGTGGAGTAGTTGCGACCACCGCTGGCGTTGAGGTCGTCGGTCTCCTCGTAGATGTCCAGCGACCAGTGCCGGTGCAGAGTCTCCAGGTCGTGGTGCTTGCGGATCTCGCCGGATCTGACCTCATCGAAGACCTGCTCAGGAGTGAAGTCCCACTCCTCGACGAACCCCTTGTGGCCGATGGTCGCCGCCTCGGGGATGAAGTGCGCCCACTTCGCGTGCTCACGCACGTTGTCGGAGAAGAGGATCATGTCCGAGTCGACCCAGTAGATGATGTCGCCGTCGGAGGCCTCGATACCGATCTGCAGCGCGTTGGAGCGTCCCCAGCCCTCGCCGAGCTCCTCGTGGACTCGGATCAGTCGCGTGTTCTTCGGGGCGTACGTCCCGATCTCGACCGCCGGCTCACTGCCGTCGTCGATGACGATGACCTCGAGGAGCTCCTCGGGATAGTCCTGCGCCGCGAGCGAGGCGAGGGTGAGATCGAGGGTCTTGGAGTTGAAGGCGGCGGTCACCACCGAGACCTTCAGCGTCGGCTCCCAGCCGTCCGGGACGGTGCCGTCGAACACGTCGCGCCATTGGTTCTTGAAGACGACGTCGCTGAGCGCGGGATTGGGGGTCAATGACTTCGGCATGGAGTCCTTCTCTGGGCCTTCTGTGGGGGTTCGCTAGGGGGTTCTGGACGGCCGAGCGTGTGAGCGCTCAGCCTTCGACGATCTCGGGCATGAAGCGTGGCCACTGTTCGTAGGAGCCGGCGACCAGGCTGGAGTCGTCACGCCGCCAGGTGTGTCCGTCGGCGTGACGGATGTAGACGTAGCCGAGCCCATGGGTGCGATAGCCGATCGCACCCACGTTCCCAGCCCGGATCAGCACCGACCGGTCGGTCGAGTTGGGCGTGGGCCGCCATCCACCGATCTCGTTGAGCATGCCTGTGGAGAGCATCATCGCGCCGCCGGCGAGCTGGTAGTGGTACGCCTCGGTCGCGAAGGTGCGGTGGACGGTGTGGTCGAGCGCCTCGAGGTAGAGGTACTCGGTCGTCTTCCCGACCATGTCGGCACCGGAGTAGAGGTAGGCGAGCACCAGGTCGCCGATCACCTGCGGGCCGTAGATGTCGTCGTCGTCGATCTTCACGACCAGGTCGCCCGACGCCACCCGCGCCGCATCGGCCAGGACGGAACCGAACGCCTTCGCCTTCTCGTGGCGGGTGAGGATCGCGCCGGTCGCTGCGATGACCTTCTCCAGCCGCGGCGGGAGCGGCCCCTCGGCACCGTGGACGGCAACGATGATCTCCAGGTGCGGATAACGCTGCGCGGCGAGTGCCTCGATCACCCCGGCGACCCGGCCCGGCCGCATTGTGGAGAGGACGGCGCTGACCTTGGGGAGCAGCCGGTGCCCGTGCTCCTGGGCGTGGCCGGCGAGCTCGAAGAAGCCGCCGAAGCGCTCCATCGCCTCGCGTCGCTGGGGCACCGACCGCAGCTCGCGCACCAGGCCGCTGCTCGGTCGGTGCGGCAGGCGCAGCATCGCAGCCAGCTCCTTGCCGAGTACGTCCTCGGCGAGCCGCATCGCGGCGGGGAGCGAGTGCAGGATGACGCCGGTGGCCGCCAGCTCGGCCAGCCGGCGATATACCGCACGCTCCTCGCCGGCGTCGGTCACCTCGAGGCCGGACAGATCGACCGACTCGATCCGGCGCAGGCTGCGCACGTCCGCGGCGCGCAGCGGCTCCGTCAGCGCCTGAGCGAACCCCGTCGCCGCGGAGGTCGAGGCAGCGGTCGGCTCGAGCCGCAGCTGCCCGGAGGCGAGGGTCGCCGTCAGCCAGCCGTCGGGGTCGTACCAACCCTGGAACCGCCCGACCGGATTGTGCACGTTGAGGTCGACCAACGGCGCGATGCCACGGTCGGAGACGACCAGGTGTCCGGTCGTGGGGTCGACGGCCAGCGGGTGCCGGAAGACCGTGTTCGCCGGGTCGTCCTTGACTGCGGTCAGCTCGGCCAGCCGCGACGGGTCGCTGACCAGGCCGAAGTCGGCCAAGCTCAGGCCGACGCCACTGAGGTGGTCGACCGGCAGCTCCGGGATGCCCGGGGCTGTCGGCGTGGGCAGCAGCCCGAGCCCGGCGGGCGCGAGCGCGTCGGTGCCGAGCTCGACGTACCCGTAGCCGTGCTGCCCGCGCGTGACCGCGAAGAGCGGGTAGACGGCGCGAACGATCGCGGCGAGCGGGATCGGCTCGCGTAGCACGATCTCGACCTCGGCGGTGCCGACGCCGCTGCGTGGATAGCGCATCTCTTGGCGGAGCACTCCCGGCGCCCAGCCGAGGCGGCCGTTCCACCGACTGTGCGGGGACTCCCACCGCTCGATCCGCATCGCGAACCGTTTCGCGGTGACCTCCGGGTCGGCGAGCGTCAGGACGCGGACCAGGTCCACGTCGGCGACCACGATCGACACCTGGCTGGCGGGCCGCGGCAGCTGCGCGAGATAGGTCCGTACGTCCTCGGCGCTCGCCAGCACCTCGTCCTCACGGGGTTCGGCTGATGCACTTGTCACGGGGTGTGTGGGCATGGGTCCTTCAATTTCCTAGGGCTGCCGTCGTGGCCGCGTCGAGGCGGCCGGTCAGACTCTTCACGTATGTCGCGGTCACGTGCGAGCGGTCGTAGTAGGCCACCACCCCGCCGATCGTCGCGTAGCACCTGCCGTCACGGCAGAAGTCGGTGGTGGTGTCGAGCACCTCGACACCGTCCAGGGGTGAGGTGCGGGCGACGGCTGCCATCGGGTCCGGTGAGGCGGTCTGCTTCACGCTCCCGTCGCACGCGCCGAGATCACGCGGGTTGGCGGCGACGCAGTTCGGCGTGTTCGGCGTCGGCGGCGTGGGCGGGTCCTCGATCACCAGCACCCTCTTGTCGGCGGCCACCCAACGCTTCAGCACCCGGCCGGACGCCTTACGGGCCAGCTCGAGGCTCTCGCCCCGATCACCGTCGGCGGCAGCCATGGTGCGGTAGTAGCGGTTGCTGACCACCACCAGCCGTTCCCGACCACCCGCGACCCGGTTGATGACATAGGTGTTCCAGTCGGCGCACGCTTTCGTCGCCGCCTGGTCCGGCAGCTCAACCGGCCGGTCAACGGTGTAGCACTCGTACTTCAGGTAGGCCGTGACCTGCCAGTTGCGCTCCCGGGCGACGAGGTCCAGCGCCGGCGCCCACATCGCGGCATGCGAGTTGCCCACCAACGCGACCGGGGTTGCGTCGGGTGCGTCGCTCCCGAAGGTGCAGGTACGCCGGGACGTGTCGTCCATCTGCAGGACGCATCCATTCTCGAAGAGGCGAGACCTGTCGTCGACAGCGGCCAGCGGCGGCAGGTAGAGCTCTCCCGAGCCGTGCGGGGCGCACGACGCCTGAGACAGCGCAGCCGCCGCGTAGCAGGGGTCCTCCGTGGACGAGGGCGCAGCGGTCTGCCGAGCCTGCGCCTCGGACTCGCGGTGGAGCGCGAACCCGCAGGTGCCGATGATCAGTGCTCCGGCCAGCGCGAAGACGAAGCTGCGGCGCAGTGGAAGACCGAGCGGACGCCGTCCGCGCAGCGGGTCTTCCACGTAGGTCTTGGTCGCCCACGCGGCCAGCACGACAGCACACAGGCCGAGGAGCTTGACCACGCCCGGAACCGGACCGTCCAGCGCGTAGGGCAGCAGGACGACCAGCGGCCAGTGCCACAGATAGATCGAGTAGGACAGGTCGCCGAGCACCTGCAACGGACGCCTTGCCATCAGCCACAGCGGAGAAAGCGGGCCGCGACGTACGTCGGCGGCGATGACCAGAGCGGCACCGACGACCGGGACCAGCGCAGCGGCGCCAGGGAACACGGTTGCGTGGTCGAACACCACCGAGGCGTACGCCACCAGCCCCAGCCCGCTCCAGACCAGCGCCAAACGGGCGACGTCCGGCAATCGGCCCAGGCGTGGTGCGGCGATCGCGACAAGGCCGCCCAGACCCAGCTCCCAGACCCGTGTCTGGGTCACGAAGTAGGCCGAGGCGTCGGTGATCAGGACCGAGCAGAGCAGCGAGCCGACCACGAGGAGCGCCACAGCCAC
This sequence comes from Nocardioides sp. YIM B13467, assembly GCF_042788075.1. Classification (NCBI taxonomy): domain Bacteria; kingdom Bacillati; phylum Actinomycetota; class Actinomycetes; order Propionibacteriales; family Nocardioidaceae; genus Nocardioides; species Nocardioides sp. YIM B13467. The sequence goes on along the minus strand of NZ_JBHZPJ010000046.1, from coordinate 737,774 downwards.
GCCTGCGACGCGGCGTACCGACATCCTGCGGCGGCGGGCGACCACGCCGACGGCGAGCAGGAGCACGGGCCAGAGGAGATAGAACTGCTCCTCGACCGAGAGCGACCAGTAGTGCTGCACCGGCGTGGCGGCGTTGTCGGCAGCGAGGTAGTCGACCGCCTCCCCCGCAAGGAACCAGTTCTGCACGTAGATGGCGGAGGCGACCGCCTGCCGGGCCGTAGCGTCCCACAGCGTCGCCGGAGCGATCCACCAGGTGGCCGCCAGCGTCACCGCGATCACGCTCAGCGCGGCCGGGAGCAGCCGCCGGATCCGCCTCCCCCAGAACTCACCGAGGTCACGCAGCGAGGACGGGACGTGGTCCAGCAGGTGCGTGGTGATCAGGAAGCCCGAGATGACGAAGAAGACGTCGACGCCGACGTAGCCGCCGGTGAGCCGGTGCGGCCAGAAGTGGTAGACGACGACGAGCGACACCGCGACGGCCCGCAGCGCCTGGATGTCGAGTCGCGGGCCAGGACGGCCCTTCATCGTGCGGCTTGTGGTGGCAGCGGCGCGCACGCCGAGTCCAGGGCATGGCACAACGAGTACAAGGGAGGAGCTCCTGTGGGGGAGGATGCGGAGGTCCGCCGTCCGCGGCGAACCGCGTGATCTTAACCAAGTCGGTTATTCCTCGCCACCTGAAGGGTGAATTTCAGGGGATGCTCCGCAACCAGCGAGTAGTCCGCCCGAAAAGGTCGAAACCGACCCTGAGTTTCAGAGTCGGTTCCCCCTGAACGAAGCTAGCCGTGAAACACGAAATAGCTCTCGCTCGTGGTGTTGCAGAGTTGCCCGCAGGTCAGGCGGGCTGCATCTCCTGCATCGAGGTGTCCAGGTCGGCGGTGTGAGCCGCGACCAGAGCGTCGTTCTCCGTCTTCAGAGTGAGAACGAGATCCTCGAGCTCACGCACACGTGCACGCAACCGAGCATTCTCGGCGGTGAGGTGGGCGGGAGTCCGCAGGTCGCTGCTCATGTAACCGATCAGCGCCTTCGCCATGAATACGTTTCCTTCGTTGGAATCACTAGAAGTTCCCGCGATACCGGGCCGTCTACAAGAGTGACACCGTTATCGACAAGCGTCAACGTCACGCGTCCAAAGCCGGGACCTCCGACCATGCATTCACCGCGAATACGGCCGAGATTTGAGTCGATCGCACTCAACTTCGGCCGATTTCCGCCTCAGCCGCGGCGTCGGCGCTCCCGCAGCTGCATGAGCTCCTTCTTCTCCTTGCTGGTCAGCGAGTCGGCGCCCTCGGCGTGGATCTTCTCGAGGAGCTCGTCCATCCGCTGGTCGTCCTTGGAGACGGTCGAGGACTCCCAGGGACCGGTGACCACGGTCGGGCCCGACTTGCGCTTCTTGGCCTTGGCCGGCTTGGCCGCCCTCGGCTGCCCCGGACCGCCGGCCACCTGCGGGATCCAGGGGAACCGGTCGAGCAGGCCGAACTGACGCGCCACGAAGGCGTTGACGAAGAGGCCGACGACGAAGACCAGCAGCATCACCCAGCTGCGGTAGCCGAGGTACTGGATCAGCTGGATGCCGACGAGGATCACGCCGAAGAGCCAAGCCGGGATGTTGAACATGAACATCCGGTCGGGCCACTGCGCGATCCACAGCAGCACCACCATCATCTCCAGCATCCCGAGGCCGGCGAGAACGTAGTTCGGGTCCAGCACCGCGCCGAAGAGGACGGCCAAGAACGAGAGCACCGCGGTGAAGGCCACCAGCAGCCAGGCGAACCGGACCCGGCCGAGCTCGTTGCGCTCGAGGTCGGAGCCGAAGTACCAGAAGAAGAAGATCGCCAGGACGTCGAAGATGCTGAACTGCGGGTAGGCGAACGGCCAGGTGAACAGCGTCCACAGCTTGAGCTCGGCGAGATTGGGCTGGATCAGGGCCAGCCCGGCCAGCACACCCTGGCCGCCCATCACGGCGAAGAGGATCAGCCCGACGATGCTCGCGAAGACCACGAGCCACGTCGTGGTCACCCCCAATGAACCGATGTGGAACCAAGGCTCGTGGGGGTAACGACCGCCTGGGGTCAACCGGAAACGTTCTCGCACGGGGCCGAGCCTATCCACGCATTGGTTGCCGCGTCAGCAGGGCACTCCCACCGACCTTCTCGATGTTGCTCAGATCCGGGGGCAGCGCCGGATCGTTGCGCCACGGATGCTGCCGAAAGGCCGCGCGGGCGCCGTACCTGTCGATCATCGCGATCAGCGCGACGAGGTCCTCGGCACGGTCCTGGGCGACCAGCCACGCCATCAGCCGTTGAGCACGTGGAACCGCCGTGTTCTCGAACGGCACCCCGGCGTCGTACCAGAACTCCAGGACGGCGGCGCGCAGCAGCTTCCAGTAGCGGCTCGGGTCCTCGGTGTCGGGGTGGACGGCCGCGCGGAAGTGCTCCCACATGTCGATCGGCAGGACCTCGACGAGCAGGGTCTCCATGAGCTTCGCCGAGCCGGCCGCGCGAACGAGCTCGATGGTCTGGCGCTTGGTGTCGATCCGCTCGACCAGGTTCGCGATCTGCGCACGCTTCTGCGTCGCCGAGGACCGGTCGGAGCGGACCTGCCAGTCGTAGACGATCTCCGTCATGACGTCGAAGGAGTCCGCGGCGAGGAACACCTGGGTGAGTGCGACCTGGTCCTGGTAGCGAGTGCGCTCGGGGAAGGCGATCGCGTTCTCCGTCCAGAACGACCGCCGGAAGATCTTGTTCCAGACGAAGATGTCGGCGAGCATCAACGGAGCGTCCTCGATCCGGCACCTGAGCCGTTCCTCCGCGTGGTTGCGGCGCATCAGCGGCGTCATGAACCTGCGCTCGACCCCGCCTTCGACGGCCACCCGCTCTGCCGCACCGACCGCGAAGTCGGAGCCCGTACGCCGTAGCGACCGCACCATCGCCGACCATGCATCATGCGGCAGGGTGTCGTCGGGGTCGACGAACGTCAGCAGCTCACCTGTCGCGGCGTCGATCCCGGTGTGACGCGCCCGCGAGACCCCCGAGTTCGGCTGGGTGATGACGGTGATGCAGGACTCCTCCGCGGCCAGTCGACGCAGGATCTGCGCCGACCCGTCGGTCGAGCCGTCGTCGACGACGATCACCTCGAGCTTCGAGATCTCGCTCCGCGGCTGGTCCAAGATGCTGCGCAGGCTCTTCTCGACGTACTCCGCCACGTTGTAGACCGGCACGACCACGCTGAGCGTCGGCCTGAACCTCGCCAGGTCTCTCACTCGACGGACACCGGCTTCGCCCAGCCTCCTCCAGCCCGTCACGCCCGAGCAACTCTCACAGTTGGGCGTCCTTCCGGGAGCTTGTGGGGAGCCACCTGATGTCCTTGTCGAGCTGTTGACCAACCGATGGCAGCAACTGTCGTTCACGTCTGTGCCGGTATGGGTGGGCCGTGGTTGTCTTCCCCGAGATCCGGATGACCACGTCGCCACCCGGCTAAAACCGCCAGCCCGAACAAGGCGGTGCGTCGTCTGCTGCGCCCAGCCGGTGCATCGCTGCACCCAGGACGAACGGAGACGAACGGACCAGAGATTAGCCCACCGGAATCCGGTTTCCTTAACCAACGCTGAGGATCGTCGGAACTGTCACGGGCACGCAACATTCGGGTGATCCGAAGGGGCCGTGAGCAATAGTCCAGATGGACTATCTACCCCGGGATTCGCCGGGCTCGAGGTGCCGGCTGGCAGGTGGGGCAGAAGTAGGAGGAGCGGTTCATGAAGGCGGTGCGGCGCATCGGGGCACCGCACCGATCGCAGGGCTCGCCCTCACGTCCGTACGCAGCGAGCGACCTCTCGAAGTTGCCCGACTAGGTCAGCTGGTAACGCTGAGGTGGCCCTCGGTGTCCAGGTGTGTCCAATCTCCTCGATCCCGCGCTGTGAGCGGGTTTTGGGCCCACCAACGGGGCGTTCTCGACGTCTCTTGACCCCGTTCTAATGCTGCTCCGGTGCATCTGGGGTGGACAGGCATGGACAGAGTGGGACAGCGCACGTGGTGGTTCCCCCGGCTGTTCAGACCTCCACGAAGGGGCGGTCGATCTCGTCGGCGCCTGGGTCCGGGCGCGCCGCGCAAGCGCGGGGTGACGAGTCGACCGAGTCGTCGTAGCCTCGGAGCATGGACGCCCGCGAGGTGCTGCAACTCGGGGCTCTCTCCATCCTGGTGGAGAACCGATGACACACGACAAGACCCCATCGACCAACGACCTGGCCGACGACCCGGCCAGCGACCCAGGACCACTGCCCGAGGGCGTCTACAGTGACGGCGCGCTCCTGTGGCGCGCCAAACCTGGCGCGACCACCACGTTCGAGGATCTCCTCGAGGCACGAGAACTGTTCCAAGACCTCCACAACGACAGGGACTGGAACCCATGGCGGTTCGAAGCAGCCGCAGAGGCGCTGGAACGGGCCAAGGACACCGTCGAGCAGTGGAAACGCGCCGAGCCCGGCTTCCGGCAATGGACCGCGTCCGAGGTCGAAGAATGGATGGCTCAACGCGACGCCGACTTCGAAGGCGAGCAAGCCGAACGTGAACGGCAGCGCGAAAGAAACCTCGCGACGTACAACGCCGAACGCGAGGCCGCACGGCTCGACTTGCTCGAGCAACGGCACATCCTGGCCCGTCGGCGCTTGGAACTGTCCCAGATGCGATCCGGTGAGTCGTTCCCGCAGATAGACCCGGAGCGTCGCGCCGCCCAGGTGAGCAAACTTGAGAAATCCGTGGCTCAACTTGAAGCCGAGATCGAGCGGCTAGCACCAGTCGTCGGTGACCCTGAGGGCGTGGTCGACGAGTACGGCAACCTGCCCCGCGAACGTCGCGAGACCACCCTCTACTACTACCGCAGCCGCCGGATCACCCGCCATCAGACCGGGGCCGATCCACGCCATCGGCCACTTCGTGCGCCCCAATGGTCCCAGCCGCGGCGAGCGATATCCCCGACCATTCGCACCGGTGGCCCGCGATTGGGCCCCGTGTGGCCGATACGGCGCCGCACCTGGGCTTCACCCGGGCTTGACCTGGCCAGCGCCGATCCACTGTCCAGCCTGGGTGCATGGATCGGCGCGACGGGACCGCGCCTGGCCGCCATCTGGTTCCCAGCAAGTCTCCAACCGGTCTCTAGCTGGTCTCCAACTGACGGCCCAGAACAGCGCGTCACATGTGTCGGCATGGCGGTGCGGAATCGGAGACAAGCAGATCCGAACTGGCTCATCGCCAGCCTGCCCGTCCGGCATCGGGGCCATATGGGCTCCAGCGGCCAAGGTGTGGCTTGAGTTCTTCGGCGGTGAGTTCAGGGTCGGGAGGCATCGTGGGGACCGAAGTGAGCGGGTCGAGAGACGCCGCTCGGGCGCGAGCCCAGGTCAGCCATTCTGCGGCAGACTCGTCGGGGTCCTCAATCTGGGCCAACCTCTGACCCAGCGCATCGCAATAGGTCCTGATCGCGTTGGCGAGAGTCCATTGTTCGACCTGGGCCGTGAGCACCTTGGTTCGGTGCGCCTCCAATGCATGGAAGCGGGCTCGGTCCATCGCAGCTTGCCAGCGCGTACGGCGCTCGGCCGCCTCCCGGGCCTGGTCGATCCGATACTGGTCGTCTGCCGTGGCACGGGCTTCGAGTTCATCACACACGTCGCTTAGCCAGTCCTCGACCCGCCTGCGTTTGCGATCTGCCCACCTGTAGCGATTGATCGACCGGTAGCCCGACAACTCGAGGAGAAGCCTGGCAACCTTCTCTTCGTCGGCAGAGTTGGGAGACTCCTGGCTGATGCTGACTTCATAGGTGTTCTCGCCGATGACGACATCGATCTGGCCATCCCGGCGTGCATAGCGAGGCTCATGGCGCCCGGCGTAGTGATAGCCGACGTGGCGCTCGGCCACCGCACGGGGATGAATGGTGTGGCCCCCGCTTGACCAACCCGGCCGCCAGCGCCTGCAGAACACGTAAACTCCGGTGCCGGATCGATGCGGGCATCATCAAACGCTGCTTGTCCGCCCTGAGCCGCAGCGACGACTGGATGCAGCGAACGGAGCTGATCTGGCACAGGTACCGCAGGACACGCCTGTTCTACCGAGGCACTGTTCGGGTGCACACCGTTCACGAGCTCAACAACGAGCTCGTCACCGAGGAACGTCTGTGACTTCTCGATCCTGGTCCCCTCAGGCGCCATATCGTGCCGTTTGGCGAAGTCGATGACACGTCGCCAATAGTCCAGGCCACCGTCCACGCCACCGTCAACATCGAGCTTCAGCCTCACCCGCCGCTCAGCAGCCAGCCGCTCCATCAACGCCTTGGCAGCCTCCTGTCGTTGATCAGTGATCGTGGGCTTCCGCACCACAGCCACCTTCCGCGGGACAGGCGTGCCCGCCGGCTTCGGCGTCTGGTGCTTCGAGGTTTGGTGTCTCGGGTCGTCCGGATGATGTCCGTTGGCGAGATAGAAACGTCCGGCTTCGGTGATCTCCGCGTCCCAGGAACCTCCGCGACGATGGATGGCCACCAGACCCCGGTTACGCAGCGCGCCCGCCGAAGTCCGTGCCGGGATATTCACGTCACCAGCCAGGTCTTCCCCGACAGCGATTCGCTTCAAGATCGCCAACTGCCGCTCGTTGAGCTTGTCCCACCGCCGCATCGTGCCAACCTCCAACCAGGTCCTTCGCCGTCAGCTCATTGCATCATCAGGTTGGATCATCAAGCAGGCGCTATCGCCAGCGACGGCGGCGAATCCGCTCAACATTGCGTCGACCCGGCCACGGATGGTCTCGACAGTCTCCTCGCGCGTAGGCCAGGTCACGTTGAGGTCAGTCTTGTGCGTTTCCAAGACGAGGTGCCCGTCGCCGGGCTCAGGGCGATCGGCAAGACGCCCGAGCGCGATGAATCCATCCCCGGCCAGCTGTCCGATTCCGACCCCTCCCTGCTGCCTATCCCCGTACGCAAAGACCAAGAGGGCCAGCCGACACTCGGCTTGACGACTGTGAGCACGAGGCGCCGGCCGGATGCCTTCTGATCACTGAGCAGAGATCCGCCAAGAACGTCTGGCCAACCGTGTCACACAAGAGCCAATCGCAGCACTTGCCTCAAGTAACAGCCCCAAGGAGGAAACCCTGATGACCACCACCCCGAACTCCCACGACCAAGCCATCCGACGCGCTCGTAGCCGACGCGATCGAGAACCGAACACACACGGCGCCTACGACAAGGTCGCGATCTGGGTCGACCGGGCGAACCCGATACTCACCTTCGTGATCAGCACCCTCCGCGCCATCGACACCGTCCAGCGATGGTTCGGATGAACACAAGCCTTGCCCCTATTCGAATCGCTCGGCGCCGACGTGAACCCCTCCGGACGTCCAACACGGCTAGACGGACGCGGCGACGAGATCTACCTCACCGACGACGCAACCGGCCAGTACCGACCTGGTCCGGGGCCCTCGACGCTACCGTCGAGGACACGTTGCCGGGCCTGAGGCGGGACCAAGTCAACCTTCGATTGCTTGATGACCGATAGTCAACTAGAATCATCTGTGACATCTACACCATCTGCGACACCCTGGATGACGCCATGAAGACTCTTGAGACCGCCACGATCCCTGTCGAGCAGCTCACCGCGCTCGAGCAGTTCGCCGCGTCCACAGCTGGCCCCGAGCTTCGTGATCTGCTGCTCAGCCTGTCTCGCTGCGTACGGGACGGCGATGAAATCGTCGCCATCGACGGTTCCCAGACCGTGACGCCGAGTCAGGCCGCCGAGCGTCTCGGGATGAGCCGTACCCATCTGTACAAGCTCCTTGACCGTGGTGAGATCGTGTTCCACCGCGTCGGCCGCGACCGCCGCATCCGCCTCCACGACCTGGCCGCCTTCGAGGAGCAGCGTCAGCGTGACCGTCGCGAACTCGCCGAGCGGTTTGCACACCAGCACGCGACCACCGAGGCTGCTAACGACGAGATCGCCGCCCTGATCTGACAGGCACTGACACACCGCACGGTGACGATCATCGTCGTTGCGGTCGGGCAGACTGGATACGTGCACAACCGCCGCGCCCGCCCCACACTCCGCGTCCTTCGCGAGGACCTCACCTCGGATTGGGCCTCCCCTCACGTGCAACGCCGAGTCGCCGAGGGGCGATACGGCGAGTTGCACCCAATGAGCGAACTGCCCCATCCGATCGTCACCAAGGCGGCCGACTCCTTCGGTTCAATACAGGGTCAGGACAACTTCGTCGGCCCGATCGCTAGTTCGACCCGCCTCCGGCTGCTCGAGATCAAGCAGTCGCAGTGGCGCGGTGGGGTCTGGGAGGACGAAGAGACCGGCGTGTGCTGGCTGGTGGTCGCGGGGCTGGCGAAGGGCGGTCACCAGGATAGGGACGACTTCTACCAACGGGTCCAGCGTGAGAACGACCACGGTGACCCCACGTTGTGGCTGCCCAGCGAGCAAGACATCAAGATGCTGAAACAGGAGACCGCCGCGCGACTGCGAACAACATGGGAGCTCGCGACTCAGCGCTCCGTACTCGACGTCCTGAGCGCGGTCAATGAAGGAGGAAGTCGACGGTTCGATGTCCCACACCCCGTACCGGGGCACGGACGCCTGGCCCAGGTGGAGATCACCGTTGCCCTGGTCCGCGAGGCCGGCTATGACGCCGATGAGGTGCTGGTCGAGGTTCTCCCCGAGAGCACCCACGCCGGCAGCGTCCTCCTGTGGCAGCTCACCATTCGGGTCCTGATCTCGATCGAGCCGCCCGAGCAGGGCTGGGACCGCGTCGGTGACACCTACGCCAATATCGGCGAACCTGGAGCGTGGACCAACCGGGTCGAGTCGCTGGCCAAGACGGTCGAGTCCGGTGACCTCGCCGTCTCCGAACCCGGGTCTACCAGCCACCTCACCCACCGCCAGCACCTCGCCGGACGCACCATCGAGGGCCAAGCCGTCCGTGCACTGTGCGGGGTCTACTTCGTATCCACGCAGGACCACGAGTCACTCCCAGCCTGCCCCACCTGCCAGGAGCGACTCACCGAACTCCCCCGGTGACATTGGGACCCTGTCCGCACGGACGCTCGTGACCACTGCTGCCAGCTTCAGCCCGGCCCAGGGTCCGGCGCGAAGACCTAGTCCAGAGGAACATCGGGACGACGTCCCTCTGGGCGGCCATGGTCGATCCACGCTGGCAGACAGTTCACTCCGCCTTCCCTGGATGACTGATACAGCTGCCTCCGGCGTTTCCGGAGGGTTCCGGCAGCACATATCCGAATCTCGCGGGCGGTACGTCGCGCAAGCACGGGGTGACGAGTCGGCCGAGTCGTCGTAACCTCGAGACATCGAAGACCGATCCAGGCCGGACTCTTTGAGGTTGTGAATGTTCGATGCGGTGAGTCTGTCCACCAACGGGCGGCCGAGCGCCGGCCAGCATCCGCCAGTCGGTCGATCGCATCAATCACCTGCGTCATCGATGCTTCCTCGAGTTTCCTCGGCCCAGACGAGGAACTCGTTCGTGACTCGGATCTCCCAATCACGCACCTCATCGAGTGTAGGAAATCCTACATTTCACGCTGGCGACGCTCCTTTGAATGAAGCTAAGACGCTGAACAGAACCGACCGTATCCTCGAACCAATGAATGATCCGCGGGAGTTGCCGGAGGCGGTGGAGGGAACCGACCCCTGGTCGGCCGTGCTGCCCAGCCAGGAACTGGTGCCTGCCTATCTGACATCTCCGCTTGCCGCGCAGTATCGGGCGATCGTCGAAGTCTTGCTCGCCGAGCAAGACACGAGCTTGACGGGGTTGTCGTACGACATGGTGGCAGCGGGGATGCGTGCTTACCTCCGCGAGCGGGTCACCGATGACGTCGCGGACCGACTCTTGGACCCCGCTGTGCTGCATCTCGACGCTCGGCTCGACCGGCTGGTGCTATGGAAGGTGATCACGCGTTGGCAAGAACCAGCCCGGACCGGCGAGGACTTTCTGCGAAGGCGCGACCGCTATCAGCTCACCCCGCGGGCCGCGAGTCTGCATGTCTTCTGGGCCGCTGCGGGTGATGTTGAGGAGGCGGCCAGCGATCTGACCTTGGCGCCGCGAGCGATCCACGATCGGCTGGCGGCATTCGCTGATGCGGTTCGGAGCGAGGTCTACACCGACGCGGCGACAGAGTTCCAGCAAGTCTCCGCACTTCACGTCGCGATGGCAACGGCAGCTCGTGGTTGGCAGCGGACGTTAGCCCATGCCCTCTCGGGTGGCCCCGATCCGGCGAAGCAGGAACTGTTGTGGAACACCCTGCGCTCCTATGTCGGCATGTGGGGCGAGCAGGTAGATGTGCACAGCCCCGGAATCGCAGAACAGATGGGTCAGCTCCAACCTCTCCTGACCTCGGAGGTTTGGCGGGCTTGTGTTCGCGCCTCGGTCGATACAGACGTCGAAGATCAGTTGGTGCTGGATCAAGCGGAGCGCTGGACGCATACCTGGGACGCCTTGTCCGCGTGGTTCACCGGCGAGAACAGCCAGGCGCGCCACCTTCGCCGTCAGCTCCGCAATCTCGTCGCGCCGTGGGCGCGCAACATGAACATTCTCCTCGACACCGGGGGCGCAGTCACCCGACGGGCGGAACTGATCAAGCTCGTAGGCGCGATCGAGCGCGCTCCCAGCGACACCGCGGCCTGGCAGATCTGGGATACCGCCACCAGTCTGTTCTCGACGCGGCACCTCCTTCTTGTCCCAGAAACGACCGACAATCACAGCCTCAGTTGGCTCGACGCCCCCGGGGCACCGGTCACAGCCCGCTATCGCGAACACGGCCAGCGCGCGTCAACGGGCCAGCGTACGAAAATTCCAAACTATTCAACCGGGAAGAAGGCCGCCCGAGCGGCGAGGGTCGCGGCTCTGGCCGCGCGCACCGCAGCCGAGGCGTCGTTGCGTCAACGATCGGGAACGACCTTGTCGGCGTGGGGCGAGATCAGCGAACCTGAGCTCGATCTCTTCCTGGAGTACGTCGGTGTGGCCCGGCGGTCTCCATCAGGTGTCTCGGTCACCAGCGACGGACGTTGGCGGATCGGACTGCGCAAGCCGCAAGCCGCAGCCGAGACCACGACTGTCCGAACGCCGGGTGGGCAGCTCGCCACGCTCGACTGGCACTTCACGATGGAGCCGACGTGATTCGTGATGCCACTGCGCGGCAGACCGCCTTCATAGCGCTGCTCCGCTCCCCCGTCCTGGACCGGATCTCCCACCCTGAAGTATGGCCGCTGGTTCGCGCCAACAGGACCATCTTGATCGAGTGGTTCGCGCACCGCCTCGGGTACCGATTGGTGGTGACTGATTCCGCCGCACGGCTGTTCCGGTTGCCGCTGAACGGCATCGCGCTCGCCCCGCGCCGGTTCCGTCCACCGCCGCGGCGGGTGCTTGTGTTGGCCATTCTCGCTGCTGCCGCCGCTGAGGACGCCGAAGACATCACCACCACTCAGGATCTCTCCGATCGTGTGCGCGCCCTGTCCACCCACGACGATGTCGCAGTAGCACCGTACGATCCGGACCGGTTCGCCGAACGGATGCTGTTCATCAAGGCCATGCAGCTCCTGGTTCTGGCCGGCGCTCTACAGCCAACGGGTCGCAACGACGACGAGCAGCGGGAGGGCTGGGCCCACAGCAGGAACCAGGTCGGCGGCGCCTACGACATACGACGGGACCTGCTCCTACGGATGGTGGACCCAGAATCCCTGCGCGCGGCACTCGGTGAACAGATCGAAGCACCCAATGAGTCGGCTACCCGGTTTGGTCTACTTCGCCGACTCATCGAACTACCGGTGCTGCTCTACGACGACCTGACCGAGGCTGAGCGTGTCTACCTGACCAGTCAACGACACCGAGTGCTGGCGTGGTGTGCCGAGATGACCGGATGGAGCGCCGAGCAACGGGTCGAGGGCATCGCGCTCGTAGCGGCAGAGGAAGGCGACACGGACCTTCCGTTTCCGGGACTTCGAGCCCCCGACTTCTTCGCTCTGGTGGTCCTCGACGAGCTCATCCGACGACACGGCATCGGTGTCCCAGTCACCTGCGACAACCTGAGCGCCGCAGCAGAGCGCGTCAAGGCAACCTATCCCAAGGCATTGACCAACGACATGAAGCCAGTCCAGGCCGTCGAGACAGCAACCGTGGAGATCCTCGGTGCCCTGGACTTGCTCCGCAGAACTGATGAACCCGACTCCTGGATTCTGACGCCCCCAGCGGCTCGCTTTCGCGACCCACGAGTCGTCACAGTCACCAACAGGCTCGATGAGGGAGATGACCAGTGACCTTCCATGACGGCGGTAGCGAGAGGTGGCTCACCGCTGCTCTGTCCGGTGACCTACCTCGTCCGACCCGAGAGCGTTGGCAACCGCTGCGCGTCGGCATCGTCAACCTTTGGGAGTACGACGAGGGCGAGTTCTGGTTCGCTGATGGTCGACTCGTCTTGCGCGGCGGGAATGGCGCTGGCAAGACCAAGGTTCTTGAGCTCACGACCCTGATGCTGTTGCGAGGCGAGATTGCTCCCTCGGTCCTGGACCCGTTCGGGTCGCAGCACCGCACGATGCGGTTCAACCTGCTACCTAGCGGTGACGACGATGATCCACGTCCACCCTCAGATGCCGGCTTGGGTTATGCCTGGGCCGAGTACGGCCGAATCGACGCGGCCGGCAACGAGGACTACTTCGTCTGTGGCCTCGGCCTCAGCCTGCGACGCGGCAGCGGGACAACCTCCCCCACGCGGTGGCACTTCACCACCAGAAAGCGCCCCGGACTGGACTTCCAGTTCGTCACCGGTCAACGCCCCCTCGACAAGAAGGACTTCCTCAAGCTCCCCGGGATCGAACCGCTCGATAACCCCACCAAGTACCGGGCCAAGCTAGCCACGGACCTGTTCGAGCTCAGCCCCGAAGGATTCGACAACCTTTCCGCACTCCTCAAGGAGCTTCGACGGCCCAAGCTCGGCGAACGTCTCAACCCCGCGAGCCTCGCAGACACCTTGCGGGCCGCCCTGCCACCGCTGGCAAGCACCGAGATCAACCAGCTCGCCGACGGCTGGGACAACCTGGAGAAGCTACGCAAGTCCGTCGATGAGATCCGCACGGCAGCCACCCGCGTCGCCGCTTTCACCCGCAACGGGTGGCTTCCCTGGGCCCGAACGGTCGTGCGTCTGCGCGCCGATGCATTCGCCTCGGCCACCACGAAGTTGAACGACACCACCATCGCGCGCCGAAACGCCGAGAATGCCCTCTCAAATGCAGAAGCCGTAGTGCTGGAGCTGAACGAGAAGCTCAGTACGAACAAGCAACGGCGTACAGACCTGTCAACCGAACTACGGGAGCTCCAGGACAGTCCCGCCTACCAGGACGCAGTCAGTGCTGCAGATCGAGTTCGTTCCCTGAGCGGCCACCTCGAGTCGCTTCAGACCCAACAGCACAACGTTGAGGATCGGCGCACCAGTGAGCAGGACGAGCTTGACGACTACCTAGAGGCGGCAGCTGAGGCCGCCGCGGAGACCGCGGGTGCCGAGCTTGAAACCGGGGAAGCTGCCGAGGTGGCGGCGTCGCAGGCGCAGGCAATCGGACTGGAGGAGTCCGCCTCGCGGCATATGCCGACACGAGACCTACCGGGGTTACGTTCGGACCTGGGTGTGCGAAACGAGCGATTTCGCAGGCTGCGCGACCTCTCACGCGCGCACCGCACTGCGGAGCGAGCAACTGATACGGCAGCTGAAGCGTTGGCCGGCCGGATGAAGGACCTCCAAGACGTCAACGACAAGCTCGCCCAGGCTCAGCAGGAGCTGGAAAACACCAAGGACACCCTTCAGACCCAGATTCGAGACTGGAATCTCGGCAACACGGTCAGCACCGCGACCGCCGAACAGGTTGAGGACTGGTGCGACCTTGTCGTCAGCTTGGCGACCGATGAACCCGACGACATGGTCGAAACACCGGCGCTCGCCATCCGGCGACACATCGACGGCGTGCGAGACGACATCCGAAAGCGGCAAGCGGTGCTCATCCAGGACAAGAAGCCGCTAACCGAGGAGCACGCAGACCTCAGTGCCGATCTCGAAGACCTCCTCGACAATGTCGAACGGCCACCGGATCCGCCTACGCTCTGGCAGCGGCGCGACCGCTCGAGTGCTGACGGTCAGGGAGCTCCGTTCTGGAAGTGCGTGCAACCCCACACCGGCATCGGCACGCGCCAACTAGATCTCCTGGAGGCAACTCTCGCGGCCGCTGGCCTGCTCGATGCCTATATCCTGCCTGACGGACAGTTGCACAGAGCCGATGAGACCCCCTCCGACACGTTCTTGACTCCTTCGGCCGAACTGGGAACGCCCAACCTCACCGCTGTCTTGGAACCCACCCCCACCGACGGCGTCCCGGTCTCCGTCATCCACGGTGTGCTCGCATCCATTGGCTGGTGGCCGACCGCACCTACCGGTGACAGCCAGGCACGCGGCTCGACACAAGTCTCACCACAGACATGGCTGGCCGCGGACGGGACCTGGGGCTGGGCCTCGTTGACAGGCCGCACCCAGCCAATCCAGCCGGCCTCCTACGTGGGCGCCACTGCCCGAGAGGCAGCCAAACAACGCGCGATCTCCCGCATCCGCACACGGTTGGGCGAGCTCAACGCACTGATCGCCTCCCTCGACGAACTCATTGGCGCCTCCGAGTCGAACCTGTCCGTGTTGCAGGCGGAGGAGGCACGAGTACCGGCCGAGTACGAACTCACCCGCGTAGCCGAACGCGTACGCGTACATGAGCGACACGTCATCGAATCCAGCAATAAGGTCGACGACGCCCGCCAACTGCATCAGGACCGACAACACGAACGCGACGCCGCCTGGGGCGAGTTCACCCGCTACGCCGGCGATCACGCGTTCCCGCTGCAAGACCTCGTCGAATATGAACGAGGTCTCGCCCGGTATGGCACCGCGCTGGACGCTCTCGCCACGAAAGTCGAGCTGCTCGGCCTCCACCAAGCGCAGAGCAAACGTGCCCAAGCAACCGCCCAAACTGCCCAGCAGCGTCTCGACGCCACTCAGAACGAGTCGAACACCCTCGCCAACACCATCAGGCAGACCAAAGTCCGCCTCCGCACCGCAGAGGAAGCCCTCAGCCTCGACGCCAAAGCCCAGCTCGCTCGACGCGGAGAACTCGACCTAGAACTCGCCAGAGCCGAGGAGCTGCTGGAGAAGATCAACGGTCAGGTAGCGGACGCGCGGGTTGCCGCTACCAAGGCCCAGGAGACGCTGAACAGGCATGAAGACAGCCGCCAAGAGGCCGAACTGGTCCGAGACGCAGCGATGTCTGCGTGGTGGGAGACCTACGACGCCGGCCTGGCCGTTCCCATCGGATTGCTCGAACCCGAGCGCCGAAGCGTCGACTCAGCCCGCGAGTCGACACGCGCCGCGCGACGAGAACTCGGACCGGCGGCCGACCACGAGCGCGCATGGCGTGCGTGCTACCGCGAACTGGAGTCGCTTCGTCAGGTCCTGCTCCCCGACCGCGATGCACAGGTGCTGGAATCCGAGGTCGCTGATGGGTTGCAGAAGGTTGTGATCCTGGCTGACAGCACAGCGGGCTGGCAACACCCATCTGATGCGGCTGATCTGCTGGCCGAACAGGTCCGGCGGCAGGAGGAGACGTTCGATACCGAACAGCAAAGCGTCCTGACGACGTTGCTCGGCTCGACGTTCATCGAGCACCTCAAAGACCGGCTCGACTACACAGCGAGGACCTTCGCGAGGATCAACACCCAACTCGAGAGCCACCCGACCCGGCACGGCAACGCCGTAAACCTCAAGTGGGGGCCCGATCCCGCCGATCACGACGCAGGAACAGTGGTCGAGGCACTCACCCAGGGCTACCACCTGCTAACCCCTGAGAAGCAGAGCGACGTCCGCGCATTCCTGGCACGAAAGATCGACGAAGCCCGGGGAGACGCTGCAGCCGACGGTGCCGCGGACTGGCGAGAGCAACTGTCCTCAGCGCTCGACTATCGAAGCTGGCTGCGGATCACGTTGGAGTACAGACCAAGCTCGACCAGCAGATGGGTGCCATTCGACGCTGCCAAACACGGCGCCAAGTCAGGCGGCGAAAAGGTCGTCCTGCTCTCCCAACCGCTGTTCGCAGCCGCCGTCGTCGCCTACGACGCCGCCTCCAAACACGCACCACGCTGCGTCTGGCTTGACGAGGCGATGACGGGCGTCGATGAGGAGATCAAGGCCTCCTTCATGGGCCTGACCGTCAACTTCGACCTCGACATCATGCTCACCGCACACGATGAATGGTGCAAGTACACCACTGTGCCTGCCGTCGCGGTCTACGATCTCGCACGCCACAAGGGACTCCCCGGTGTCGACGCCGTCCCCTACCTGTGGTCCGGCGGCGAATGGACCACAGTCGATGTCGGCCCGACCACGATCTCGGCCGAAGACCTATCGGTCGCCGATGGACTCTTCTCCCAGACGGAGACCTGATGAGTCCAATACCAGCTGCGCTCAGCAACTGGGTTCGTCTACCCGGGCCCGCCACCATACTCAATGCCGTCGTCATACGCGCCCGCCGCGGGTTCAAGACCGAGTACGGCTCTCTCAGCACCATCACCTTGACCCCCGAGGAACGCAACCAGGTCGCGCAGCTGCTCGGCACCCCCTGGGAACTCTCAGGAAGACCCGTCCGACTTCAAGACCTCGCAGCACGACTGGGTGAACACGGTCTTTCTGTGCGCCAACTTGCCGAGAGCTCCCACGGCGCGGCGATCGAGCCTGACAGCGCGCGCCGCGAACGTGCGGCCGACGCCGCCCGACATGAGCGAGCCGCTGTGGCGGCCGCGCTTGCCACCGCCGGAGTTGTTCCCTCGACCATCGAGCAATGGCTCAATGACCGCGGCCTCCCCCAGCCGGGCACCGGCAACTTGCAAACCCTCGCAGACCAGGTCGTGGAGGTTCTCACCCACATCAAGCAATCACACGGCAAGATCTGGCTCGCCCAACTTGCCGCCGACGTCTTCAACGACGCTCACAGACTCGACGCAAACCAACCGCTCGGCCGAGCCACCGCGCGCCTCGCCGCGATCGCACATGACATGCCGCGCCCTCAACGCGCTGGACACGACTGGCGCAACGCCTGGGCAAGCATCGGCGTCACCTGCGACGCCATCTCCTCACGCGTACTCGCCCTGAACCTCCCACTCACGGGCAACTCCCCTGCCGCGAGTCAATGCGCGAACGCCTACGGCGAACCCATCTGGCTCACGCTCCGTACCTTGTCCAGCCGCTGGTCACTTGGCCAGCCAACCACGATCTTCGTGTGCGAAAACGTCACCGTCGCACAAGCTGCCGCCGACGACCTCGGTTCAGGCTGTCCGCCCATGGTCTGCACAGACGGCATAGCCTCTGGCGCCGCACTCGATCTCATCGCTGGCCTGTCCGAGAGCGGCTGCATCATCCGAGCGCGAGCCGACTTCGACCAAGCAGGCTTCACCATCGCCGACCAAGTCCTCTCCGTCGCCCCGCTCGCGCGTTCCTGGCGCTACGACGCAGCCACCTACGCCGCCCTGTGCAACCTCGACCCCCAACCCGCCGCCTCACTAGATGGACTCTCGAACGCACTCGACGAGCTGCGCATCCACTACGCCGCTACACGCATCCCGGTCCACGAAGAGCGGCTTCTCGGAGACCTGCTGACAGACCTTGCTCAATTGAGGATCTGACTTATGTGACCGTACCCATATTGATCCTGGCCAAGGTTGGTTCGACCCTGGCGTTGCGCAGTCGTTGCGCTTGATCCCGCAGATTGACCTTGCTGAACGTCGGCAAGTCGAGAGGCAGGTTCCGCTCGTCGGCGAGGCCGATCGCGTAGGTGACCATCTGCGGCGCTGCCATGGCAATCGCCGAGAACCGGGGGTCCTTGGCATACACCTTCTCCTCAAACCGTCGCCGGAAGTTCTCGTTGCCGTTGAGCAGCGACGCCGACACAGCCCCCTGGGCGAAGAGATGGCTCAGCGTCTGGCTGCCGTTGTATCGCTTGACGTGAATGAGGTAGCCGTCGATGTGCAGGAGATCGCAGGCCTCAATCGTTCCCCGCCCGCCCGCCCAGACTTGATCCTTGTCCATGTGGAGAAGGTCTGCGTCCGCTTCGGCTGCTGCCACGTTGTACTCACCCTCGTCGCCAGCCGGCCACGGTTCAAGTCCCAGCTCGTCGGTAACGTCACGGATCTTCTTGAGGTCAGCGTTGAGCTTCTCGGTGTAGTGCTCCTTCAGCTGGAACCAGCGTCCGAGCGTGAGCACGTACCTGTCGGAGGACGTCCCTGCCTCGAAGACCAACCAGTGAACCAATGCAAGGTCCTGGCTCCGCTCGTCTCCGTCTGCGCCGATGGCTATCACTCGAGCGTTCATCAGGAAGGAGTGCCCGCGCTTTACACCCGCCTCGGCCATGGCCGAGCGCAAGGCTTCCAACGACGGAACATCGAAGCTGACCGACTTCGAGTTGTATGTCAGCTGGTATGAATCCACCTGGTCCATCCGCACATCGTCAGGCGGAGCGAACTCGACGACCTGGACGTCGAACGCGCTCACCTGGTCAGGGATCCGGTCCTCATCTCTCTCGAGGACCTTGCTCCCGAGCAGCACCATTAGATCCTTGACTATCTGGCTGGAGTTCCTCAACGGATCCAGAGCATCGATAAATTCGAACTCATCCTGCGCCTCACTACCGGTCACCTCGTCCAGCATCCTCCCGAGGATCTCCTTGACGAGATAGAGGTCTGTCCCGGACCGGAAGGCGATCGAGTCGCCCGCCACCACACTGCCGCCGATGCCATCGATGCCGACATCGAGCCGACCAACCAACTTTCGGACGAACTCTCCCTCGAGCTCCACGCCGAGGTCTCGAAGATCTCCCCCCGAAGCGACCGACACATCCTGTGTCCGCGCCGTAGCGTCGATCCTCCTGCTGCGCAGCTCAGTCATTTCGTTTGGCTTGAGCTTGCGGGCTGCGAGCCGGAGCCCGAACGAGGTCTCCAAGCGATCCCACTCGAGGGCGCCACCGCCATATCCAAAGCAGAGTGCGAATATTCGCTTCTTCACAGGCATGAAGATGACCAGACGATTGGTCCGATTGAGCACGTCAAGCCCGTTGAACATCGGTGACAACAACTCCGCCCACTTTGGCATTTTGGGGTCGCTGGTCCCGAAGTATGCGATGGCACCGCTGGGTGCCGCAGAGGTCGCCGCCAGCTTCAATAGCTCATGTTCGCCACCCGAACGGTACTTGGGACGTAGGGCGTGTTCTGGATCAGAGAGCGACTTGTCCAGGAGGTAGCAGTTGAACATGAGCTTCGGAGGATCCTCGTCGGGCATCGCTGCTCTCACCTTCCTGAACCGGGTTACGGTATTTACCGTAGGCATGAGAGCGCAGTCGGGTGGCGAATGAGGGCAATACGGTCCGACCCACCGTTGAGTACCCCTTCTGCGGTACTACCCGATTAGGACTAAGGGCAGCCGACAACCGTGCCAGATGGCCCTGCTGAGACGGGTCAGTACCCCATCGTCGTGTTCGTGCTGACGTTGGGTCGTCATCCCCGCGTTGTGGCGCTGGATCGACAGCTCTCCTGCCGACACCGGGCCACGCGGATCACAGGCAGCGCGTACGTGCTCGATGACGGTCTCTCGGCATCACTGGTCTGACCTGACGGCGGCCACTCCAAAGCCGCGGATCGGCCGAGACGGATCTCATCCCGGCCGCCCCTCCTACTCTCCCGGCCAGTCGGATCGGAGTAGTCCGTTGCCGGCAGCGATGGCCACCGCCCGGATACATCCCGCTGCGCCTTCGCGTTGGGAGGCATGCGTTGACGGATCGCTGGTCGATTGAGGTTCTCGGGCCGCGCTGAGGGCTGGAACGGTCGCCACAAGGTGAATGCATACGGAGAGCGACCGGTTTCACCCTCGTCGTCTGTTGCTACGAACGCGCCGACAGGTCGCTCCAAGACCGACGCGCGCCCGGTTCGACCTCAGCCTCCACACCACCGACTGAGCTCATACGATCTCAACGCCAGACACGGTTGGACACCTCTGCCTATTCTCAACGTCCGACACCGAGCCCGACCCATTACGACAGCGTGTGACGTTCACGTGGCCGAGAGTGTCCAATGGTGTCCACCCAGTCCAGCGCGGAGCAACCCATGTACGGGCACATGTCCGCGGCGACAATTCAGCGTTCCCGCTGGCAGAGCGGGCAAAAGTGCGACGAGCGGTTCATGAATGGAACCCGTCGGATCGGGGTCCCGCAGCGGCGACATGGCTCACCTTCTCGGCCATAAACGTCAATGTCTCTCGAAAAGTAGCCCGACTCGCCGTTCACGTTGACGTAGAGCGCGTCGAAGGAGGTGCCACCCTGGGACAGCGCCTCGGTCATCACGTCGCGTACGTGGCCGAGCAGCTCGCGCACCTTCGGGCCGGTCAGCCGGTCCCCCGGCCGTTCGCCGTGCAGCTTGGCGCGCCACAGGGCCTCGTCGGCGTAGATGTTGCCGACGCCGCTGATCACGGTCTGGTTGAGCAGGATCCGCTTGATGCCGCTGGAGGAGCGGCGTACGCGGGCCACGACCGCCTCCGCGTCGAAGGCGGCTTCGAGCGGGTCGGGGGCGATGTGGACGATCTCGGGCGGGAGCTCGGCTCCCCCGGGGCTGATCGAGAGGCCTCCGAACATGCGCTGGTCGACGAACCGGAGCTCGCGGCCCTCGGCGGCCCCGTCGAGACGCATGCGGACCCGCAGGTGGCGCTCGTCGGGCGACTCCGGCGGCTGGACGAGCATCTGGCCGCTCATGCCCAGATGGGCCATGAGGGCGTCACCGGAATCGAGCGGCAGCCACAGATACTTGCCGCGGCGGCGGGCACCGGTGAGGACGCGGCCCCTCAGCTCCTCGGCGAAGGCCGAGGCACCGGCGAGGTGGCGGCGTACGGGCCTGGGGTGCAGGACCTCGACGGCGACGATCCTCGCGCCGAGTACGTGGCGCTCGAGACCGGCGCGTACGACCTCGACCTCGGGAAGCTCAGGCATCTAGGCAGAAGAAGAGGCGGCGGCCTGGATCTCGCCGTAGGCCGTCTCCGCGGCGGCCTGCTCGGCCTCCTTCTTGGAGCGGCCGACGCCGTTGCCGTAGAGCTGCTCGCCGACTCGGACCTTCGCCGTGAAGGTCTTCATGTGGTCGGGGCCCTCGTCGGTGATGACGTATTCGGGCACACCGAGGGCACGCTCGGCGGCAAGCTCCTGCAGCGAGGTCTTCCAGTCGAGCCCGGCACCGAGGTCGGAGGCCGCCTCGATGAGGGGGTCGAAGAGTCGGTGGACGAGGACCGTGGAGACCTCGATGCCACCGGAGAGGTGGACCGCTCCGATCACCGCTTCCACGGTGTCGGAGACGATCGACGCCTTCTCGCGCCCACCGGTGGCCTCCTCGCCACGGCCCAGCTTGATGTGCTGGCCGAGGCCGATGGCCTGACCGACCTCGGCCAGGGCGCGGGCGTTCACAACTGCCGCCCGCAGCTTGGCCAGCTTGCCCTCGGGCAGGTCGGGGTGGATGCGATACAGGGTCTCGGTGACCACGACGCCGAGCACCGAGTCGCCCAGGAACTCCAGGCGCTCGTTGGTGGGCAGGCCACCGTTCTCGTAGGCGTAGGACCGATGGGTCAGCGAACGCTCAAGCAGCTCGGGGTCCAGGATCGGATCCCCGAGCGCTTTGCGAAGCTCGGCGTAGTTGGTCAGGAGACTAACCGCGTGTCAGATCAGAGGACCTGGCGACGCTCGGCGCGAGCGCCGTACTGGCCGCACTCGCCGCACGCACGGTGCGGGATGTGCTTGGCGCCGCAGGCGGGGTTCGCGCACGTCACCAGGGTCGGCGCAACGGCCTTCCAGGCCGAGCGGCGGTGACGGGTGTTGCTGCGCGACATCTTCCGCTTCGGGACAGCCACTGTTTTCTCCTCTTATTCGGCCGGTCGGATCTCGACCGGCTACTGAAGCCTAGTTACTGGCGAACTCTAGTTGCTGGGCTCATCTTTCAGCGAAGCCAGCCCCGCCCAGCGCGGGTCGACCTTGTCGCCGTGGTTGTGCCCGGGCTCGTCCGCGAGCCGCGCCCCACACTCGGGGCACAGTCCCGGACAGTCGTCCTGGCACATCGGCTGGAACGGCAGTGCGAGCACCACCGCATCCCTGAGCACCGGCTCGAGGTCGATCAGATCGCCCTCGGTCCGGCTGGTCTCGTCGTCCTCGTCAGGGGCCTGGCCGTCACGAGAGTCGTTGTAGACGTACAGCTCCTGGATGTCGACCTCGGCTTCATCCTCGATCGGCTCCAGGCACCGCACGCACTCGCCCTCGAGGACAGCAAAAGCCGTCCCCGTGACCAGCACACCCTCCATGACCGCCTCGAGCCGCAGGTCGAACTCGACCGGCGAACCCTCGGGGACAGAGAGGACTTCGATACCAAGATCCGCCGGCGCCGGCACCGTCAGCTCCACGTGACGCTCGGACCCCGGGCGGCGGCCGAGCTCGCGTGTATCGAGCACGAGCGGCGCTCTCGGGTCCAGGGCAGTCATGTTTCACTTCCGGATGAGGGCACGACAGATCAGATGAGATCTTACCGGGACCGGACGACGGCGACCAAAAGGACGGTCACCACACCGGCCATGCACGCTAGACCGGCGATGCCCGTCGCGACCCAGGCCGCCGACTGGAAGACCGGTGCGGTGGCCAGGTCGCCACCGGAGGGGTTCGGCGGAGCGACGTGGGCGGCGAAGACCGCGAACGCCGCCGCGGCCCAGACCGCGACCGCCGGCCCCGCCAGGCGCGGAGTGGCGGCGAGCCCGAGCGCGGTGAGCAGGCTGGTCACGACGGTGAGTGGGATCAGATAGCGCCAGTACGCTCCGCCACCACCAGCCGCGTAGTTGAGCTGGATCCCGACGATGACCGCGGTCAGGGCGAGCAGCAGCAGCGCCGTCGCCACCCGGACGGGCTCCCGCCGCGACGGGAGATCGCGCGGCTGGGGGCGTCGTCGCGAGCGTCGCGAGACGGGTGTGCTGGCAAGGCGGAGCCTCGAAGGCGGTCTGGTTGCACCGTCGAGAGACGACAACGCAGCCAGCGCGCCCGTATCGCGGCGCGCAGCAGGCGGCCACGGCCGCGCGATCTCCCAGAACGCGCGGAGACCGACGACCAGCCCGAGCACGAGCGGGACGATGGTGAGCACGGCGCCGATGGTGACGTGCTCCTGGAGCGCCGGCGGGATCAGCAGCTGGCGCCAGATGTCGGAGTCGGTGGCGACGTCGATCACGGGGCGTACCTCCCGCTCCTGCAGGGGGCCACCGGGCTTGCCGACGAGGTCGGTCTGCATGCCGGACCAGTTGCCGGTGGCACGGAAGTTTCGGATGTAGAACCACGCGTTGACGGCGACGGCGAGGAGAACCCCGACGCCCAGGCGCAGGATGCCCGCCCAGTCACGGCGCGGGCCGAGGAGCCAGACCAGGCCGAGGGTCGTCGCGCACAGGCCGATGAAGACGACACCGGGGAGCCGGGTGCCGAGGGCGGCTGCGGCGTACAGACCGAAGAGCACCAGCCCGCCGGTCCGGGACCCGTTGCGAAGCAGCCATACCGTCTGGCCGACCAGGAGGGTGGCCCACAGCACGAACAGGTTGTCGTTGAAGACGACGCCACCGAGCCTGGTCAGGGCCGGGCTGAGCGCGGTGACCAGGCCGGCCGCGACCGACACCTCGGGGCGGCTGGGGACGATCTGGCGCGTCGTCCACATCACCGCGGCCACGACCAGGCAGGTGATCACGAGGGCGATGCCGCGGGCCGCCATCCCGGCGGCGAGCAGGTGGCCGGCGTCGGTGAGCGGTCCGACCACGGGTGCCAGCAGCAGGTAGAAGAGCGGTGGATGCTGGCCGGTCCAGTCGAAGGGCAGCGTGTAGCCCCAGATCTGCGGCATCCTCATCGGGTCGCCGATGCTGATCAGGGTGCCGTGCCACAGCTGGTAGGCGTGGTCGACATGGGCGACCTCGTCCTTGGTGCCGTAGAGCGGCGAGGAGAGCGCGTAGCCGGCACACACGCCGGCGCAGGTGATGAGGTTGGCGATCAGGCCGGCGGTCCAGAGCTGCGGTGCGGTGGGCCGTGCGGTTGGCACAGGGGTCTCCCGAGTGGTTCGTTGGCTGGTGACGGGGCGGGGGTCGGAAGGTCGCCGGCGCGACGGGTCAGGAAGGCGGCGACCAGGGCGGCGGCGGCATCGGCCAGGACGGCGATCCCGCGGGCCAGCAGGGCGACCAGCAGGGCCAGCCCGGGCGAGAGGACGCCGGAGAGGGCGACCACCAGGACGGCCTCGCGCAGCCCGGCGCCGGCCGGGAGTCCGATCGCGGCCATGCCCAGGCTGAACCCGAGCGCATAGCCGCCGACGCTGGCCAGCAACGAGGGCAGCGGGTCGCCGCCCAGGCCGACCACGACGACCCAGATCTGGAGGCCGAGGAGGAGCCAGACCAGGCTCTGCAGCGCGAGCGCCGTGCCGATCCCTCGCCAGGTCGGCAGCACCTCGAGCGGCTCGCGACGCAGCAGCCGAAGCCCGGTGTCGGCCACCTTCGCGAAGACAGGCGGATGCAGCGCGACCAGGATCAGCGGTAGGAGCAGGACCGCCCACCAGTAGCGCGCGAACGTCTCCTGGCCGAGGAACGGCATCAGCAGCACCGACACCATGACGCCGGCGCCGACGGCGATCGCCAGCACGAGCACACCCTGGGTCAGGGACGTACGCCGCGGCACCCGCTCGGCGCGGGCGAGCTCCATCTGTCCGAGGATCGTCCACACCGAGCCGGGCAGGTACTTCCCCAGCTGGCTGACGTAGAAGATCCTGGCCGCGGGCACCAGCGGCAGGGGCGAGCCGAGATCGGTCAGCACCACCCGCCACATCAGCAGCGCCACCCCCTGGGCGAGCGCGGTCAGCAGAAAGGCGACCCCGAGCACCCACAGCGGCAGCTCCTCGAAGCCCCGCACGAGCGCGTTCCAGTTGCGGTGGACCGCGTACGCCGCCACCAGGACGACGATCGCGACGATCACCGCCTTGAGCGGCACCGCCTTCGTCCAACCTCGGCCCACGGGTCCTCCTTGGCAGCACTTTTCGGGTACCGACATCTCAGATGCGGGGTGTGCTGCTCGAACTTTCCTTGACCTCGACCCTAACGTTGAGGTGATGCACATCGTCGCCTTCGGCACCTACGACGTGGCCTCCCATCCGCGGGTCGCGGTACTCATCGAGGGCTTGCGCGCCTGTGGCGCGGAGGTCACCGAGGTCAACCGGCCGCTCGGCCTGGACACCGCGGCGAGGGTGGCGATCCTGCGACAACCGTGGCGTCTGCCGCTGCTCGTGCTGCGCCTGCTGACCTGCTGGAGTGGGCTGGTCGTGGAGTCGCTGCGACGGCGCGGGCGTCCCGACGCCGTGCTGGTCGGCTATCTGGGCCACTTCGACGTGCACCTGGCCCGTCTCCTCCACCCGCGTTCGACCATCCTGCTCGACCACATGGTCTCGGCGGCCGGGGTCGCCACCAACCGGCGGCTGGCCGGCTCGGGCGGGTTGAAGCTGCGCCTGATGAAGGCGATCGACGCGATGGCGCTGAAGCAGGCCGACGTGGTCATCGTGGACACGGTCGAGCAGCAGGAGGGACTGCCCGGGGACGTACGCCGGCACTCGGTCGTGTGCCCGGTGGGTGCCACCACGGAGTGGTTCGACGTGGGGGCCAGGGCGCTCGAGCGGCCGACCGAGGAGCCGCTGAAGGCGGTCTTCGTCGGCCTCTTCTCCCCCACCCACGGCGCGCCGGTGATCGCCGACGCCCTCGACATCCTCGCCGACGACGAGCGGATCGAGGTGACGATGGTGGGCCAGGGCCAGCAGTACGACGAGGCACGGCGCCTCGCGGCCGGCAACCCGCGCGTCTCCTGGGTCGACTGGGTCGACGCCGAAGACCTTCCCGACTTCGTCGCCGGGTTCGACGTGAGCCTCGGCATCTTCGGCACCGTCCCGCAAGCGCGCCGGGTGGTGCCCAACAAGGCGTTCCAGGGCGCCGCCGCAGGCGCGGTCGTCCTCACCTCCGACACCGCGCCCCAGCGGCGGATGCTGGAGAGCGCGGCCCTGCTCGTCTCCCCGGGAAGTCCCGAGGAGCTCGCTTCGGCCCTGACCAAGCTCGCCGACGACCCCGACGAGGCCCAGCGCCTGCGCGAGGCCGCCTACGAGCAGGCGCGGGAGCACTACACCCCGCAGGCCGTCGCCTCCCCCATCCTCGAATGTCTTATGTGATACCGACCCGACCCAGGAACCAGATGCCGCTCACCGCCACCGAACGCCCGCTGCCGCCGCTCGCACCCCGCGCGTGGCTCCGCTACGACGTCGTCAGCCGGATCATCGACCGGCTGGCGCCGGCCACGGCGCTGGAGATCGGCTGCGGTCAGGGCGCCTTCGGTGCCCGCCTGGCCACCCGCGCCGACTACCTAGGCGTCGAGCCCGACGCGGACTCGTTCGCGGTGGCGTACGAGCGCATCACGTGCCTGGGCGGCACGGTGCTCAACGCGATGTCGTCCGAGCTGGAGACCGGAGTGGCGTACGACATGGTCTGCGCCTTCGAGGTGCTCGAGCACATCGAGGACGACAAGGGAGCGCTGGCCGAGTGGGTCACCCACATCCGACCCGGCGGCCACCTGGTGCTCTCGGTTCCGGCCTTCCAGGAGCGGTTCGGGCCGATGGACCGGCATGCCGGGCACTTCCGTCGCTACAGCCCCGAGGAGCTGACCCACCGGCTGGAGGAGGCCGGTCTGGGCGAGGTCGACATCACGGTCTACGGCTGGCCGCTCGGCTACGCCCTGGAGGCGGTCCGCAACCGGATCGACGCCAGGAAGCTGGAGGAGGTGGGCGACCTCACACCCGAGGAGCTCACCCGGGCGACCGGGCGTACGTTCCAGCCCAGCGGTCAGCTCAAGGGCGCCGCCATCGCCCTCGCGACCAGCCCGTTCATGGCCCTGCAGCGGCTACGGCCCGACGCCGGCACCGGGCTGGTGGCCGTCGCGACCAGGCGCGACTGACCCGTCGGCCGGAACGACCGAAAGACAACTTGAACGACCTACCGCGCGCGCTACCGGCGCCCGTTCCCGACTACTCATAGATTTCCGGCTTGTGATCCCATCCGATCGGTGGCGCTCGGGCGTCGTCCTGGCACTTCTCGTCCTCTTCGTCGCGGTGACCTTCGGTCCCGCGCTCGTGGGACAGGGCATGCTGCTGGACACCGGATGGCTGCACGCGATGATGCCGTACGCCGCCGACGGCCCGATCCCCCGAGGGACGCTGTGGTGCCGCGGCGACACCTGGGACTACTACCTGCCCGGCGTCGAGAACATCGTCGAAGGCGCGCGCCACGGCAACTGGCAGACCTGGGCGCCCTACGAGGTGGGCGGCACGCCGCTGGCCTCGCTGCCGAACCACGCCGTGCTGAGCCCGGTCTCGTGGCCCTACTGGGTGATGCCTCTGTGGCTGGCGCCGGCCTGGGTGAAGGTGACCGAGCTGGTGCTGGTGCTGGCCGGAATGGTGCTGTTCCTCGGCCGGCTCGGGGTGCGGCGCAGCATCGCGCTGGTCGCCGGGCTGGTCTTCTTCACCTCCGGGTTCATGATGATGTGGACCAACTGGCCGCACACCAAGGTCGCCTGCCTGGTCCCGCTGCTGCTGTGGGCCCTGGACCGTGCCGTGCAGGAGCGCGGCGCGCGCGACCTCGCCGCCGTCGGCCTCGTCGTCGCGGCGATGCTGCTCGGCGGGTTCCCGGCGGTGACGATGTTCGCGCTGACCCTGGGCGGGATCTACGTGGTCGTGCGCGCGCTCGCGCTCAGGAACGTGCGGCGCACGCTCGTCGCGAGCGGCATCGCCGCCGGCGGCGTCGGTCTCGGGGTCGCGCTCTCCTCGGTCCAGCTGCTCCCTTTCGTGCTCAACATGAGCGCTCTCGGGCTCGAGGAGCGGGTCCCCAACCAGGTCAAGCCTGCCAGTCTCGTGCTGACCACGGTCGCCCCTGACGTCTACGGCACGTGTGTCGACGGGCTCTGGGCCGGCGAGGACAACCCGATCGAGTCGATCGCGTTCGTCGGCGTCGCGGCGCTGATCCTGGCGCTGTGCGCCCTGGTCGTCAGGCTCCCCGGCGGTCGCCGCCCCTCGACGCCCGCCCTGCTCGCGGTCGTGCTGGCCGCGGTCGTCTGGCTGCTGTGGATCGGCGGTCTGCCGCTCGAGCTGCTCCAGAAGCTGCCCGGCTACAGCTCCAACAGCTTCGGGCGGGCGAACTCGATCTTCGGGTTCCTGTGTGCGGTGCTGGCCGGGATCGGCCTGGAGCGTCTCGTCCAGCGGGCCGAGGTGTCGCGGTCTGCTGAGGAGGAGGGTCGGTCCTGGCGTCCGCGTCTGGTGATGTCGCTGGTCGTGCTGCTGGCGGCCGCCGGGGTGGCTGCGTACTTCCTGTTTGCGGCGTACGTCTACATCGACGGCGACTCGCGACCGATCCCTGACCTCGCCGCGAAGCTGCGGGTACCGGCGCTGCTGGGAGTGGTCTCGGTCCTCGCGGTGGCGGCGACGCTGCTGCTGCGGGGCCGGCTGCGGCTGCTGGGGCCGCTGGTGCTCGTGCTGGCGGTGCTCGCGCAGAGCACGATGTTCGCACGCGAGGTGCTGCCGCTCACCGACCGTGACGAGTTCTACCCGGTCACGCCTGCCCACGAGTTCCTCAAGAAGAATCTCGGAGAGGAGCGCTACGGCGCCTCGAGCTGGGAGCACACGGGCGTCGCCGACCACTACCGACTGCGTACGCCGACGGGCCATGAGTTCACCTCGCCGGAGTGGAAGGCGCTGATCGCGGCGGTCAGCCCTGATGCGCAGCTGTCCCCGACCTACAGCGACTTCCCCGCCAACGTGCCCACGCCGGGGCGTCAGCCGGTGCTCGACCAGCTCTCGGTCCGCTACTGGGTGACCCAGCCGATGGAGGTCATCGGGGTCTCCGAGCCGACACCGGTGCCGGTCGCGCAGCGGCAGAAGCTGACGGTGATGCCCGGCCAGCAGGCGACGTGCCGGGTTCCGCAGGGCGACCTGCGCGGGATCGAGGTCACCGTGCCCGACGGCCTGAAGCCGCGGGCGCAGACGCCGACGGTCGTCCGGGTGAGCGTCGGAGCCGGCGCAGAGAAGGTCACCTCCGAGCGGGCCATCGCCGTGAACCGGCCGCTCAAGCGCGGGGAGAAGCTGCGCGTCGCCGTCCCCGACCACCGCTTCGCGTCCGGTCCGGTGCCGGTCACCATCTCGTTCTCGGGGAAGAAGAAGCCTGTCCAGCTGGCCGGTCCCACCGACGGGTCCGCGGTCTGCGCCGCGGTCCGGCCGGAGAAGGGCGACGGGCTGCGGGTGGTGCACGCCTCGGCCGGCGCGGTCATCTACGAGCGCGCGAGCGCGCTGCCGCGGATCCGCTGGGCCGGCACCAGCGAGGTCGTCACCGACGGGCCCACGCGAGTGCGGCGGCTGACCGAGGGCGTCGCACCCGGCACGGTGCTCCTCGACGACGACTCGACGCCGGCCGCGTCCAGCTCGACGGCCCGGGTCGACGTACGCCGCGACGAGGCCGAGACGATCTCGGCCGAGGTCACCGCCGACGGAGCCGGCTACCTCGTCGTCGCCGACTCGATCGCCCGCCCGGGCTGGTCGGCGACGGTCGACGGCCGCCCGGTGGACCTGGTCGCCGGCAACCACGCCTTCGCCGCCGTGCCCGTCCCCGACGGAACCCACACGGTCACCCTCCGCTATGACGCGCCCGGTCTGCGGGCCGGGGCGGTGATCTCCGCAGTCGGCGTTCTCGTTCTTCTTGCGCTCCTGTTCATCCCGACCGTGCTCCACAGGCGGCGAAGCAGGAACGACTCCTTGGCCACGAAGGATGCCAGCATCTAGAACACGTTCCACCCAGCGACACCGCAAGCGTGACACGCGTCCGCCTACGTACCAAGGTCTCGCTCATGGCTGTTCAGATCGCCGACCTGTTCGAGCATGTGGTCGATGTCGTCCCGGAGCGACCGGCGCTGATCGCCGGCGAGGTGCGCTACACCTACGCCGAGCTGGACGCGGAGGCCAATCGCTTCGCTCACCACTTGCTCGGTGCCGGGATCGAGCCGGGCGAGCATGTCGGGCTGATGGCCCGCAACGTGGCCGAGCATGTGGTCGCGATGCTGGGGTGCTTCAAGGCGCGGGTGGTGCCGATCAACATCAACTACCGCTACCTCGAGGCGGAGCTCGACTATCTCTTCGAGAACTCCGGGATCGTCGGCCTCGTCCACGAGGAGCGCTATGCACCGGTGCTGGCCGGGGTCGTGTCGCGGCACGAGCGCCTTCGGCACGTGGTGTCGATCCGCGACGGCAGCGGCGAGAGCGCGGCGTACGAATCCATCGACTGGCGGACGGCGCTCGATCGCGAACCCGTGACGAGGGGGTTCGGCGAGCGCAGCGCTGATGACGTCTTCATCATCTACACCGGCGGGACGACGGGTTACCCCAAAGGCGTGGTGTGGCGGCAGGAGGATGCCTGGCGGGCGCTGGGTGGCGGCACCGACTTCGCGACCCGGGAGCCGATCGAGGAGTTCGCGCCGTCACGGGCCGCGGCCGAGGATCCATCGCCACTGGTCTCACTCCAGCTCGGGCCGATCATGCACGCCAGCGGGCAGTGGGCGATGTTGATGCGGTTCATCACCGGGCAGACCAACGTACTTCTTCCCAAGTTCGACCCGCCGACGATCTGGCGGACCTTCGAGGCCGAACGGATCAACACGATCTCATTGGTCGGCGATGCGATGGCACGACCGCTGATCGAGGAGTTCGAGCGCGGCACCTATGACGGCAGCACGCTGACTACCGTGACCAGCGCGGCCGCGCTCTTCTCCGTCGAGGTCAAGGAGCGGTGGATCAAGACGTTCCCGGACGCGGTGGTGCTCGACGTCATCGGCTCCTCCGAGACCGGGATGACGGGCAACGGACGGATCGAGCACGAGACGCTGGCGGACAAGGGATCGCTGGTGCACCTCGGCCCGGGAACCGCCGTGGTCGACGAACAGCACCGGATCATCGATCCGAGCGAGGTCGGTGCGATCGGGCTGATGGCACGCTCGGGCACCATCCCGATCGGCTACCTGGGCGATCCGGAGAAGACTGCGCACACGTTCATCGAGATCGACGGCACCCGGTACGCCGTGCCCGGCGACTATGTCCAGATCGAGGAGGGCCATCGGCTGACCCTGCTCGGACGCGGGTCCGGCTGTATCAACACGGGCGGCGAGAAGGTCTATCCCGAGGAGGTCGAGGTCGCCCTCAAGTCGCACCCGGGAGTCTTCGACGCCCTCGTCTTCGCGCTTCCCGACCCGACCTACGGCCAGCAGGTCGCAGCCCTCGTCGAGCCCCGGCCAGGTGTCGCGCTCGACGTCGAGGACGTCCGCGCGCACCTGCGCGCCCGGCTCTCGGGCTACAAGGTCCCGCGCACCGTGCACGTCGTCGAGAAGGTGCCACGACACGTGACCGGCAAGGCCGACTATCGCCGTGCCCGGGAGATCTCCGACGCCCTCTGCGCCGAGAAGGCGAGCTGACCATGTCGTACGTCACGATCGACCGCCCCGCCGACGGCGTCGCCGTCCTCACCCTGGACCGTCCCGAGCGGATGAACGCCATGTCGTTCGACGTGATGGTGCCGGTGCGCGACCAGCTGGTCGAGACCGGCCACGACAACAGCGTCCGGGCGATCGTGATCACCGGCGCCGGCCGGGCGTTCTGTGCCGGCGCGGACCAGGAGTCGGCCGGGCGGCCACCGCACACCGAAGGGCTCGCCCGACCGGGCTACGCGTTACGGTCGCTGGATCTCCTGGAGGACGTGATCGGAACGATCCGGCGCCTGCACCAACCGGTCATCGCAGCGGTCAACGGCGCGGCCATCGGTGGCGGGCTCTGCCTGACTCTCGCCTGCGACGTCCGGATCGCCTCCACCTCGGCGTACTTCCGTGCAGCCGGCATCAACAACGGCCTCACCGCGAGCGAGCTCGGCCTCGGCTATCTGCTGCCGCGGGCGGTCGGCTCCAGCCATGCGGCGGATCTGATGTTCACCGGCCGCGACCTGAGCGCTGAGGAGGCCGCCCGCATCGGGCTCGTCTCGCGTCTGGCCGACCCGGTGCTCGAGGAGGCCATCGCGATCGGGACGCGGATCGCGGAGCTCTCCCAACCTGGCATCGAGCTGACCAAGAAGTCGCTCCATGCCGGCATCGCAGCCGGTTCGATGGAGAGCTACATGCCGATCGAGGGCATCGGCCAGCTCTACCTACGGCTGCTCACCGACAACTTCGAGGAAGCCACGCGCGCCCGCAAGGAGGGGCGGCCGGCACGTTTCCGCGACGACCTGCCCCGATCTCAGGCCCGTCCCTAGCCCACCGAGCCACCCCGGCTCGCAGGCGAAGGAGCGGACACGGCGTAGACCGGTGTTGAACACCAGGTTGCCTTAGCACATACGCCGGATGACACCCGCGAGGGGCCGTGGGGCCGCGGAATCCACGCGGTAATGTGGCAGCTCAGAAGCCCCTCATCTGCCCGAATCCCCGTGTTCGGTCCCACTACTTGCCCTGAGGTCCCTGTGAAGCTTGTCGTTCAAGTCCCCTGCCTCAACGAGGAGGAGACGCTCCCGTCCGTGCTGGAGTCGATTCCGAAGCAGATCCCCGGAATCGACGAGATCGTGATCCTGATCGTCGACGACGGATGCACCGACCGGACGGTCGAGGTGGCCAAGGAGCACGGCGTCCGCGAGTTCGTGCACCACTCCCGCAACCAAGGGCTTGGCCGTTCCTTCCACGACGGGGTGGTTCGCGCGCTGGAGCTGGGCGCCGACATCGTGGTCAACACCGACGGCGACAACCAATACCCGCAGGACCGCATCACCGACCTGGTCCAGCCGATCATCAACGGCCAGGCCGACATCGTCATCGGCGACCGGCAGGTCGACCGGATCGAGCACTTCTCCGGGCTGAAGAAGAAGCTGCAGAAGGTCGGCTCCAAGGTGGTCAACATGGCCGCCGAGACCGACCTGCCCGACGCGGCCAGCGGCTTCCGCGCCTACTCGCGCGAGTCACTGATGCTGCTCAACACCGTGACCCGCTTCTCCTACTGCATGGAGACGATCATCCAGGCGGGCAACAAGCGGATGAAGATCGCCTCGGTGCCGATCGAGACCAACGCCAAGACGCGTGAGTCGCGGCTGTTCAAGTCGATGCCGGAGCACATCATGAAGTCGGGCGCGGCGATCGTGCGCTCCTACATGATGTACAAGCCGTACGCCATCTTCGTCTGGCTCACCGCCTTCTTCTTCGTCCTCGGGGCGATCCCGTTCTTCCGCTACCTCGTGCTGTGGCTGAGCGGCGACAACGGCAACCACATCCAGTCGCTGCTGCTCGGTGGCGTGCTGATCAACCTGGCCTTCATGTCCGCGATGCTCGGCGTGATCTCCGACCTGATCCGCACCAACCGGGTGCTCATCGAGGACGACCTGGAGCACACCAAGAAGGCTCGCTTCGGCAAGTCCGGCACCGAGATGCTCCGCGACCAGACCTCGGTCGCCGAGTTCGACCTGCCGCACACGCCGCGCGCGAGCAAGTCATCTGCCCAGTCCGGCGAGACGTGGACGACCAGCCTGTGACAACGACCCACTCCGGCCCGGTCTCCGCCACGGGGGCCGGGTCGTCGGCTACGCCCAGCCCCGCGAAACCCAGCCTGACGAAGCGGCTGCTCAAGATCGCGCTCGCTCTCGTCGTCGTGCTCGGCGGCGCCTACCTGGTCTGGCGCCAGCGCGCCGACCTGGCCACTGCGGTCCAGGAGCTGAGCCTCGGCCGCGTCGCGATCGCCGGGGTCCTGGCGATCATCGGCACCATGCTGATCGGCCAGATCTGGGTCGCCCTCCTGCACGGCATGGGCATCCGGCCGTCGCTGCGCGACTCGCACTCGGTCTTCTACGTCTCCCAGCTGGGCAAATATCTGCCCGGCTCGGTGTGGCCGGTCGTCGCGCAGATGCAGTTCGGGCTGCGCTGGGGCGTCGCGCGCCGGACGATGCTCGGTGCCAACATCCTCTTCATGGGCGTCGTCGTCGCCAGCGGCATCGGCATGGGCGCGCTCCTGCTCCCCTGGTCGTCGTCCGAGGGCCTCGACCGCTACTGGTGGCTGCTGCTCCTGCTGGTGCCGCTGGCCGTCTGCCTGCACCCGCGTGTCGTGCCGGGCGTGCTCGACTGGCTCTTCGCCCGGCTCGGCCGGGAACCCCTCAACGTACGCCTCACCGCGCGGGGCCTCTTCACCGCCATCGGCTGGGCGGTGCTCGCCTGGGTCGCCTTCGGTCTCCATCTCGCCGTGATGATGCAGTCGTACGCCTCCATCGGGCTGCTCGAGGTCGCGGCCGCGACCGGCGGGATGGCCCTGGCGTGGGCCGCGGGGATCGCGTTCATCCCCGCCCCGGCCGGCGCCGGGATCCGCGAGGGGCTGCTCGCCCTCACCCTCGGCCCGATCATCGGGGTCCCCGAGGCGCTCACCGTTGCGCTCGCCTCGCGCGTCCTCCTGCTCCTTGCTGACGTGCTGCTGGCTGCTCTGGGAGCGGTTGTCGGGCGGCGTACGTCCTGACCGGCCAGGCCGCGAGGCAGACGGCGAGCACACCGCACGCCACGCCCGCGGCGACCACGAGCTCGGCCCCTCGCGCCCCGGAGTTCGGCAGCCGTCCGGCGTAGATGGTCGAGCTGACGAACCAGTCGAAGATCAGCAGGGCGTACCCGCCCAGCGCCAGGGTCATCGCGGCCGCCGCCAGCTGCGCCCGCGACTCACGGGCGCCGACCGGGATCAGGTCGATGAGCGCCATGACGCCGACGGCGAGCGCCGTGGCCAGCAGGGGCATCAGGGGCATCAGATACCGGTCGTTCGGGTTCCCGCCACCGGCGACGAACCCGACCAGGTTCGCCAGGATGACCGCCGCATGGACCGTGAGCAGCAGCCATCCGGCCGCCGAAGAGGGCTGATCCGCCGGCTCGGCGATCCGCCGCCGGACGAGCAGCACGAGAAGGCCTGCCGCCGCGACGACGGCGAGCACATCGACGACCACGACGTACCCCTCCGCCAGCAACGGCACCCACAGTCGCTCGTACCAGTCCTTCCAGAGCGAACCGTCCGTCACAACCTGCCACCAGGTCCCGTTCGGCTCCCGGTCGAACTTGTCCAGCAGCGCATCCGAGGCGGTCGGGTCGCCGTAGATGACGATGTTGCGGACGTAGAACCAGCCGGTGGCGAGCGCAGGAACACCGGTGGCCACGGCCGAGGCCCCCAGAGCGCGGATCACGCCGCGACGCGAGTGGTCCCTCAGCAGCAGAGCCACCGCGATGGCCGCACCGCACAGGACGACGGTCAGGACCCCAGGCGCCTTCGCCCCTGCCGCGGCGGCCCCGGCCAGGGCGACCAGTGCCAGGCGCCCGGGCGACAGGCCGCGGTTCAGGATCCGGATCGTCGCCAGCAGGGTCAGCGACGACGCTGCCACCGCGACCCCGTCGTTGGCGATGTGCCCGCCTGCGGTCACCAGTACGGCACACGAGGCGCTGATCCCTGTGGCCAGGAACGCGACCGCCTCCCGCCTGGTCACCTCGAACGCGATCAGGCCCACCAGCAGTACGCACAGCGCGGAGCCGACCGCGTTGATGAGCCGCATCCCGACGACCATCACCTGAGGTGCATCCAGCGCACCGGCCGCAGCCACGAACGGCAGCGACATCAGGTAGTAGAGCGGAGGATGGTTGGCGGTCCAGATGTGGCGGTGCGGCTCATCCACCATGGTCCCCAGCCCTTCGACGACCTGGGGATACCGGCGGGCATCAGTCGTCACGGGCGTATCGATCGTCGGCAGCCGTCCCGAAGACAGCTCCACCGCATAGCCGGCGTTCGGCCCCTCGTCGCGGGTCTGGTACTGCAGCGCCCGGGTCAGCGCGACGTAGCTGCTCAGGCTCAGCGCGAAGATCGCGACCAGCACCATCGCCGCCAGCAGCCGTCTTGGGAGACGTACGTCGGTGCGGTCCTCTTGGGTGGAGTGGAGCATTTGGACCTTCGGGTGGGGCGTGTGGGCTTTTGGTGAGCCTATGCGTGTTTCGCTGGTGTACTCCTGCTCTTGTGGCGTGTCGTTTGGGGGCTCTTGTCTTTGGGCTTGTGCGGGGTTGATCTTGTGTTTTCGACTGTTGTGTGGGGCTGGTCTTGGGCCGCCGACCCGTTCTTCGAGGGTCTTCTCGACCTGCCCCGGAGTCAAGGACGGCCTTCGGCCGCCGGCTACGCCGGCCGCTTCGCGGTCCTTGACACCGGACCACGTCGAGAAAAGATCTGGCTGGCTATCGGGGCGGCGGCCCGGGTGTGGCCGCGGAACACTCACCCACGGAAGGTGACCGCTCCACGCCTACGCCAGACAGGGGGCCTCCGCGTGAAAGAAAAGTTTCTTCCAGCCGCCAACCCCACCGCGGCCGAGGCGACATCTTGCGGCGAACGAATTTTCGTTCGCCTCGCCGTGAGGCGAATCCCCGCGCGAGTCCCGGGGGCGGATCCCGGACGAACGAAAATTCGTTCGCCCAAGATCCCTAACCCCAACCCAACCCAAATCGCCGCACCAAACCCCTGCCGCCGACCCGATAGCCAGCCAAAATTCTCGGCGGATCCCGGTGTCAAGGATCGCCGCAGGCGACCGGCGAAGCCGGCGGCCGCAGGCCGTCCTTTACTCCGGGATCCGTTGAGAACACCCTCCCAGAAAGGGTCGGCGGCAAACCCCAACCACAAAAACTCAGCAACCTCAGCGCGTCAACCCCATCGCCCCACCCCGAACAGTGAGATCCCGCTGCCGAACATCACCACGAGACTTGTGAGTCCAGATCGTCACAGTCGTCGCCTGCTTCTCGATCCTCACGACCGAGCACGGAACATAGTTGGCGCGAATGGCATCGGTGAGCCACGGCTGCGGAGTGTGCAACGGCATCGTCTCGATGATGACCGGGATCGACCCGTCCTCGAGCTGAGGCACCAGCACGTCCTCGTACTGCGCGAAGTCGTAGTGGAACAGGTAGTAGGGCGTCGGGTTGGTGATCCCCAGCGCGTCGTAGAGCTCGAGATAGTTGGGCATCACCAGTGCCTCGCGGGTGCCGCCGCTGCAGCGTTCGTACTCCGGGCCCGCCCAGCGGGCGATCGAGTCGCTCACCGCGAAGGACTTCGCGTCGCGGCGCATGTCGTCGAGGTGGTCGATGGCGGCAAGAGCGGGTACGCAGCCCAGCACGACCAGCGCGCCGGCAGAGACCGCTGCGATGGCTCCTCGGAGGAACGCTCCTCCGAGGACCGCCCCGGCGATCGCCAGGGCCACCAGGAGGACCGCGCCGAGCATGCTCTGCAGGCCGAAGCCGATCCAGAGGATGGCGGCGGCCCAGGCTCCGCCGGCTGCGGCCAGAAGTAGCACCAAAGCCGACCGTGTTGGTTTCGACACGCCTCCGCCTGGCGGCTCCGGCGGCTCAACCAGCGAGGCGCGGCGCTCGTAGAGCTCGGCCACTGCCAGGACGACGGCGAGGAGGACGAGGGCGGAGACGGTGGTGGTGTGGGGGTTGTCGACGCGCCGGATCGGGACGACGACGAGGACCAGGCCGGCCAGCGCGATCAGGCGGGTGGAGTCCGAGATCCGCTGCCACACCAGCGGCACGAAGGGGATCAGCAGCGCGAACGGGTAGAGCGCCAGGATGAAGAAGCGCCCCGACTCGGTCGGTAGGTCGAAGAAGTTCCACACGGCGTACTGCGAACCCTCGTGCGTCTCGGTCTGCCCGAGGATCACCTGCCGGTTGAAGTCGGCGAAGGAGAGCCCCCACAAGACCTTGTACGCCACCGCCTGGACGACCAGCCCGAGTACGAACCCACCAGCCAGCTGAACGCAGTTGAGGATCCGGGTACGCCAGGGCGCCGCGCGCCGTGCGAACAGCTCGAAGAGGCCCGAGGCGCCGGTGAGGAGCACGGCCAGCTCGACGTACTGCCAGAAGACGAGGGCCGGGAGGAGCACCCGCGCGGCCGCGGCCAGGCGCGGGCGTGACTCGAGCCAACCGGTCGGCAGCAGGACGAAGACCCACAGCAGGCAGATCGTGTACTTGATGTGCAGCGGGGTGGCCAGCAGGAGCACCCCGAGCGCGAGCGCGATCATCACGGCCGGGTGCAGCCGCAGACGGAGCCCGATGGCGGCGGCGAGGACCGCGCCGAGGCCGGCGCCGAGCAGGCGGCCCCAGAGGAAGTACCAGATCGTCGGGCTGCCGCTGGCGATCGCGTAGAGCGCCGCGTTGACCCAGAACGAGCCGGCGTTCCAGCCGTGCTCGAAGTCGACAAGCGGGATCGCGCCGTGGGCGGTGATCTCGGCCAGGTGGTACTGCGCGCCGAAGTCCTGGGTCAGGAACGAGCCGTTCTGGGCGCCGACCGAGTAGGCCGCCCAGACCAGCGCCACGACGCATACCCCGGCGAACGTCGCCCAACGCACAGCTCCGACTGGTTCGTTTCGCTCCCCCGGTGATGCCATGCGCCAGACCTTAGAGCGCGTAAGCGGCGGCGTGGACAATCCACGCCGCCGCTCACGAAACGTACGAGGTCAGCCCTTGGTCAGGACCGAGGTGCGCTCGGGGTAGGGCAGGGTCGGGGTGAGACCGGCGTGGATGGTCTCCTTCATCCCCGAGGCGGCGATGGCCTCGACGTAGCGCTTGCGGCGGCTGTTGTCGAAGACGATGATCCCGCCGGGAGCGAGCCGGTCCTTGGCCTTCTCCAGGCACGCCTCACGGGCACGTCCGTCGATCACCACGAGGTCGAACTCGCCGTCGACGTCGTCGATGGAGTTGACGTACGCCTCGAAGTCGAGGCCCGCGTGGCCCTCCTTCTGCGAGGGGATGACGGGGTTGTCGCTGGCGACCGGCTCGATGACGCGCAGCGAGATCTTCTCCTCGCCGGCGAGCTCGGCCTGCATCATCTCGCCGAAACCCTTGTGGTGCTCGACGGAGTGGATCTCGTCGGCGCGACGGGAGAGCCAGATGGTGGAGGCGCCGGAGCCGTACTCGTAGATCCGGATCGGGCGCTCACGCTCGCTCAGCCAGGCGTCGACCGCGGCGATCGCGTCGTAGGTCCACCACGGCACGTCGAGCTTCGCCATCGCCAGCGAGTCGTAGACCTTGGTGAGCGAGTGGGCCCAGTGACGCCAGCGCTGCTCGACCGGCGGCGCGGTCTCCTTCGCGAGTCCCGTCTTCGTCAGCCCGCGACCGACGGCCTTGAGGGAAGCGGCATAAGACTGCTTGGCCAAGGAAAGCGGGGAACGGCCTGAGGTGGACATTGATCTCCAGGGAAAGGATTGTCGGGGTAGCCCAAAGGAACTGCCCAGTAGACGATACCGGCGAACAGTGCCCCTTACTCGGAACGTTCTGCCAAACGCTTGGTGAGTCGTGCAAGAACATCCGGCGGCAGGAAAGCCGACACATCCCCACCGAAATGGGCCATCTCCTTGATCAGCGAGGAGGAGACCGCCGCCCAGCGCGGGTCGTTGAGCAGGAAGACGGTCTCGACGCCGGTCATGTGGGCGTTCATCTGCGCCATCGGCGCCTCGTACTCCAGGTCGGGCGCCCCGCGCAGCCCCTTCACGATCGCCTGGGCGTCGATCTCGACACAGAAGTCGGTGACCAGGCCGGTGAACCCCTGGACCCGTACGTTGCCCAGCGGAGCGGTCACCTCGGTGATCATCTCCATCCGTTCCTCGGCTGTGAACAGGCGCTTCGACTTCGACGGGTTGACCCCGACCGCGACGACGACCTCGTCGAACATCGCCGAGGCGCGGGTGAAGATGTCGAGGTGGCCGAACGTGGGCGGGTCGAACGAACCCGGGCACACCGCACGACGCGTCATTGTTTTCTTCTCTCTCTCGGTCAGTCCGGCGCGTGGCCGTACCAGAGCGTGGTCTCGCCGTACTTCTTCGACTTCTGGTCGGTGAACCCGTCGGGCCAGACCGGCTCGGGGCTGCGTGCGGACCGCTCGACGACGACCAGGGCGCCGGGAACCAGCCAGCCGTGCTTGACCAGCAGCGCGATGTCCTCGGAGACGGCGTCGTCGGAGAGCGGGTAGGGCGGGTCGAGGAAGACGAGGTCGTAGGGGGCCGGCGGCGACGTCACCAGGGTGCTAGCCACGGTGGCCGCGACCACGTGGGCCCGCGGGAAGCCGAGCTCCTTCGCGTTGGACCGGATCACCCCGGCCGTACGCCGGTCCGACTCGACCAGGGTCACGACCCCGGCACCGCGGGACCATGCCTCCAGCCCGACCGCGCCGGTGCCGGCGTAGAGGTCGAGGAAGCGCAGCCCGGCCAGGGAGCCGTAGGACGACTCGATCGCCGAGAAGAGCGCCTCGCGGACCCGATCGGTGGTGGGACGGGTCCGCACCCCCTTGGGAGCGAGTAGGCGTCGCCCTCCTGCGACGCCACCGATGATCCGAGTCATTGGGATACCTTAGGACTTTTCCAAGTAGTCGGCGGAAGCGGACTCCTCGATCTCGGTGACCCGCTCGGCCAGGAGCGGTGCTGTCACGAGATCCGGGTCGGCCTCGAGCAGCGCCTCGGCCGCCTCGCGCGCCTCCAGGATCGTCTCCTCGTCACGGAGCACACGCAGGCTCTCCAGGCTCGATCGCCGGCCCGACTGGGAGGCGCCGAGCACGTCTCCCTCGCGGCGCTGGTCGAGGTCGACCCGGGACAGCGCGAACCCGTCGGTGGTCTGGGCGACCGCGTCGAGGCGGGTCCTGGCCGGGGTGCCGGCCTCGGCGTGGGAGACGAGCAGGCACAGTCCGTGCAGCCCGCCACGGCCGACCCGGCCGCGCAGCTGGTGGAGCTGGGAGACCCCGAAGCGGTCGGCGTCGAGGATGACCATGGTGGTGGCGTTGGGTACGTCGACGCCGACCTCGATCACCGTCGTGGCGATCAGCACGTCGATGTCGCCGACGGCGAAGGCGCTCATGGTGCGCTCCTTCTCCTCGGCGGGGAGCTTGCCGTGGAGCTTGGCGACGCTCAGCCCCTGCAGCGGACCGGTGGTCAGCTCCTCGGTGACCTCGTCGACGGCCGAGAGCTGAGCCGGGGCGGCCTTGACCTCGTTGCCGTCGGCGTCGAAGTCGCGCTGGTCGCTCTCCCCCTGCTCGGACTCGTCGCCGCTGATCCGCGGGGCGACGACGTAGACCTGGTGGCCCTTCTCGACCTCTTCCTTGACGCGTTCCCACACCCGGGCGATCCACGCCGGATGGTCCACGAGCGAGACCAGGTTGGTCTGGATCTCGGCGCGTCCGGCGGGGAGCTCGGTGAGCGTGGAGACCTCGAGGTCGCCGAAGACGGTCATCGCGACCGTGCGCGGGATCGGCGTCGCGGTCATCACCAGCAGGTGCGGTGGGGTGCCGGCCTTATCGGTCAGTGCGGCTCGCTGCTCGACGCCGAAGCGGTGCTGCTCGTCGACGACGACCAGGCCGAGGTCGTCGAACATCACCTGGTCCTGGAGCAGCGCGTGGGTGCCGACCACGATCCCGGCCTCGCCGGTGGCGAGCCGGCTCAGCGGCCCCTTGCGCTGGGTCTTGGTCATCGAGCCGGTGAGCAGCTCGACATGGGTCTGCTCCTGGTCGCCGGCGAAGAGCCCGCCGGCCAGGCCGCTGGCGGCCAGATCGCCGAGCATCGCGGTGATCGAGCGGTAGTGCTGTTGGGCGAGCACCTCGGTCGGCGCCAGCAGCGCGGCCTGGCCGCCGGAGTCGACGACCCGCAGCATCGCGCGCAGCGCGACCAGCGTCTTGCCGGAGCCGACCTCACCCTGGAGCAGGCGGTTCATCGGGTGGGGCTGGGCCAGCGCGGCCTCGAGCTCCTCCCCGATCTCCTCCTGTCCCTTGGTCAGGGTGAACGGCAGCCGCTCGTCGAAGGCCTCGAGCAGATGGTGGACGCCGCCGGTGCGGGCGGTGGTGCCCAGCGCCTGGAGCGCCCGTCGCCGGCGCCCCAGCACGAGCTGCAGCCCGAGCGCCTCCTCGAACCGGAAGCGGTGCTGGGCGCGCTGGACGTCCTTGAGCTCATGGGGCGCGTGAATCAGGTCCAGGGCGTCGTGCAGCCCCGGAACGGCGTACGTCTCCCTGAGCCGCTCCGGGAGCACGTCGGTGACGTCCTCGACGACCTGCCGGGCGAACCGCACCGCGCGCATCACGTCCCAGTGCTGGAGTCCGGCGGTGAGCGGGTAGATCGGGAAGAGCTCGGTCAGCTCCTCGACCGCCATCTGGTTGTCGGCCGCCTCGGCGGCGTTCTCGGAGTCGGAAGGGTCACCGAAGACGACCATCTGCGGGTTGGCCAGCTGCCACTCGCCGCGGAAGGATCCGGCCTTGCCGACGAAGACGCCCCGGACGCCCGGGGCGAGCACGCCGCGGCGCCACTCGGCGATCCGCTGGGACTTGGAGAAGAAGGTGAGCTGCAGGTCGGCGGTGCCGGCCTTGAGCTGGGTCTCGACGCGGAAGGCGGGCCGGCCGGTGCGGCGGTCGGTGTGCTGGCGTACGACGCTGCGGACCACCTCGCCGAGCACCGTGAGCATCTCGCCCTCGTGCAGCTGCGGCGTCTGGCTGAGGTCGGCGGTGCGCAGGTAGCGCCGCGGGAAGTGGTAGAGCAGGTCGCCGACGGTGCGCAGCCCGAGACCCTTGGTGAACTTCGTGGCGTGCTTGCTGTTGCCCAGCACGGCCTCGATCGGCGACTCGAGGGTGATCGGCACCGTCTCTTCTCCTCTACTCCACCGACATCAGGAGGGGGTAGCGCTCCTGGCCTCCGTCGTACACCATCACATCAACGGCCGGGTGGTTGGCAGCCAGCCACGCCGCGACGGCACCGGCGAGCTCGCCCGTGGGGTCCTCGAGACCGGAGACCAGCGTCACCAGCTCGCCGCCACCACCGATGAGCCGGGCGAGCACGTAGGTCGCACATGTCTCCAGCTCCTGGCCGACCTTGACGAAGTCTCCGTCGAGCACCCCGAGCGCGTCACCCGGCATACACGGCCCGGCCATGGTAATCGCTCGGGTGTTCGAGATGGTGACCGCACCATGCCGCGCGTGTCGCGCGGTGGCGGTCATCTCCAGCACGTCCTTGTCGAACTTCCGCCCGGGCTCGTGGACCGCGATCGCCGCCAGCCCCTGCACCTGGCTGCGGGTCGGGATCACCGCGACGTTGATGTCGAGGTCGTCCTCGGCGGTGCGGGCCGCGGCCTCGGCCGACTGCCGGGTCGGGAAGTCGTTGGGGAGCACGATCACCTCGGCGGCACCGGAGGCAGTGATCGCCTCGAGCAGCTCGGAGGTCGTCGGGCGCCGGTGCGGGCCGCCCTCGATCACGATCGCGCCGGCACCGCGGAAGAGCTCGGCCAGACCCGGCCCGGCCGCGAACGCGATCACCGCCCGACCACCGCGAGTCGCGTGGCGATGGGCCTGGCCGGCGATCTGCTCGGCGAAGTGGGTCACATGGATCCGGTGGGGCCGCCCGGCGTTGATCCCCGCCTCGATCGCGGCGCCGACGTCGTCGACATGGACGTGCACGTTCCAGATGCCCTCGCCGCCGACCACGACCAGAGAGTCGCCCAGCGGCTGGAGCCGCTTGCGGAGGTCGGGGATCGCGGCGTCCTCGGCGTCGAGCAGGTACATCACCTCGTACGCCGGCCCGCCGGGCTCCAGGGCGTGGCCGTCGGCTCCGCCCAGAGCCGCGGGGATCGGGATCGGGATGTGCGGGGTGGGTTCCTGCGGACTGGGTCGGCGCCCGGTCAGGGCGGTCTCGAAGGCGTCGAGAAGCACGCAGATCCCGCGGCCGCCGGCATCGACGACCCCGGCAGCGGCGAGCATGGGCAGCTGCTCCTGCGTACGGGCAAGCGCGGCGCGGGCCGCGCT
This sequence comes from Nocardioides sp. YIM B13467, assembly GCF_042788075.1. Classification (NCBI taxonomy): domain Bacteria; kingdom Bacillati; phylum Actinomycetota; class Actinomycetes; order Propionibacteriales; family Nocardioidaceae; genus Nocardioides; species Nocardioides sp. YIM B13467. The sequence continues at coordinate 693,741 of NZ_JBHZPJ010000046.1, read as the reverse complement.
GGCGGCGACCGACATCACATCGCGGGTGCGTGCAGTCTCGTCGATCTCGACGCACGCCTCGGCCGCGTCGGCGGCGGCCCGGAGCACGCTGAGCATGGTGCCTTCCTGGGGCTCCCCCACCGCGGCGTACGCGGCGTTGGCCGCCTTGCGCAGCGCGTCGGCGAAGACCGTGGCGGTGCGCTCCTCCTCGGTGGCCTGGACCAGGCGGCGCAGCAGGGCGCCGATCATCTCGGCCAGGATCACGCCCGAGTTGCCACGCGCGTCCAGGAGCGCGCCGCGCGAGAAGGCACGCAGCCCCTCACGCCAGTCGGAGCCGGTGAACTCGCGCAGCCGGTCACGGGCCGCGGCGATCGTGAGGTAGAGGTTGGTGCCGGTGTCGCTGTCGGGCACCGGGAAGACGTTGAGCGCGTCGATCTCCTCGCGGTGCGACGCGAGCGCGTCGGTCGCCAGGTCACCGAACCGGCGGAACAGATCGAGCTTGACCTCGGCCACGCTGCCCTCCCTACTCCTCGACACCCCTGCATACACCCAGACACCGTGACGCCGGGCACAATTCCCGGTATCGCGGCCCCAAGGGTAGGCGGTCTCTGGGTACGGGGTAAACGACGGGTGAACAAATCCGAGGCTGCAGCAAAGACACGAGCGAGTAACAAGTTCTACCGAGTCATCCCCTGCGCCGGTGACGATCCATCCCTAGTGTGGAGACCTCCCCAACGCCGAAGGACTCACGGATGTCGATCCCGACCCCGACCCCACGCGCGAAACGCGTCAACGAACTCTTCGACTTCTCGGCCGGGCGCGGCCTGGAGATCGGCCCCCTGCACCAACCGCTCATCCCCCGAGGTGCCGCGACCGTCTCCTATCTGGACCTCTACGACCGCGACCGGCTCTACGAGTCGTACGCCGAGCAACCCCAGGTGAACCACGACACCATCCCCGAGATCGACTATCCGATGTGGGACGGCACCCGGATGCGTACGCTCGAGGAGGCCGCCAAGGAGGGCGCCCCGTTCGACTGGGCGCTGGCCAGCCACGTCGTCGAGCACGTTCCCGACCTGGTCGGATGGCTGGCGCAGGTCGAGGCCGTCGTCGCTCCCGACGGGGCCCTCGTCCTGGTCGTCCCCGACCGGCGCTACACCTTCGACGCCCATCGCCCGCCCACGACGATGGGCCAGATCCTGCAGGCGTACGAGGCAGGCGACACGACCCCGTCGGTGCGGGCCGTCTTCGACCACCACCGGGCCGCGGTCAACAGCGACGCCAAACGCCTCCACCACCGCGGGCCGAGCGAGGCCGAGACCTGCATCCACGACCTCGGCTACACCAGAGCCCAGGTCGAGCGCGCCCGCCGGGGCGAGTACGTCGACTGCCACGTGTGGACCTACACCGACCGCTCGTTCCCCGAGATCATCGCCGAGCTGCGCCGCCTGGGGCTGACCGGCTGGTCGGTCGAGTCCCTTCTGCCCGTGCCCGAGAACGACATCGAGTTCTACGTCGTCCTGCGCCGCGGCCTCTCTCCCGACCTCCCCGCGGTGCCCGCGATCCCGGACTGGGTCGAGCACGGCCTCGAGCTCCGCGACGAGGTCGCCAGGCTCCGCGAGGTCGTCGCGGACCAGCGGCGGCGGCTCGAGTCGCAGCGCAAGCAGCTCGCCGGCCAGCGCGCCGAGATCGACGATCTGCGCGGGTCGAAGCGGTGGAAGCTGGCCACCGCGCTGGCCGCGCCGCTGGACAGGTGGCGGGATCGCCGCTCGGACGACTGACGATTTCGCCGGGCACAGCCAGACGGGCTACGCTTGTTCGGTTGTCTCGGCAGGGCAGCCGTTCATCGCGCCCGCCGACACTATCCAATCGACCTCGATCATCTATTCAACCTCAGGAGTTCACGGTGGCTGCCGTCTGCGACATCTGCGACAAGAAGCCGGGCTTCGGCAACAACCGGCCGTGGTCCAAGAAGGCGACCAGGCGCCGCTTCGACCCCAACATCCAGCGCGTTCGCGCCGTCATCAACGGCACCCCGAAGCGCATGAATGTCTGCACGACCTGCATCAAGGCCGGCAAGGTCGCTCGCTGACCCGGGTTCTTCCTCGCACGAAGGCCGCTGCCCACTCGGGCAGCGGCCTTCGTCGTTCTCAGAAGTGCGTCCAGCCCGTCGAACCCTCGTAGACCTTCCCGTCGACCGTGACCGGCTCCCCACCGGGCTCGCCGATCGTCCCGATCACGGTCCACCCCTGCGGCAGCTCGACGTCGGGCGGGAACGCGGCGAGCAGGGAGTGATCCTCTCCCCCGCCCAGCACGAACGCGAGCGCGTCGGCGCCGGTCGCCGAGGCGACCGCGTTGAGCTCGTCGGGGATGGTCAGCGCAGCGGTGTGCACGTCGATCGAGACCTCTGAGGCATCGGCGATGTGCCTGGCCTCGGACAGAAGCCCGTCGGAGACGTCGATCAGCGCCGAGGCACCGGCCGCCGCTGCGGCGGGGCCGGCTGCGTACGGCGGTTGCGGGCGGCGGTAGGCGTCGACCAGCACCCGTGGTGACCGGAACCCTCGCTTGAGGATCGCCAGGCCCGCCGCGGCCCACCCCTGGCGACCGCACAGCGCGAGTACGTCGCCGGGCTCCGCGCCCGAGCGCAGCACCGGCGCCTGGGCGACCGCACCGATGGCGGTCACGGAGATGACGATCTGGTCGGCGCCGGTGACGTCACCGCCGACGACCGAGGCCCCGACCAGCGCGCACTCCGCGGCGAACCCCTCCGCGAAGTCGACGGCCCACTCGGCGGGAAGGTCCGAGGGAAGGGCTAGCCCGAGGGTCATCGAGTGCGCGACGCCACCCATCGCGGCGATGTCGGCGAGGTTCTGGCCCGCCGCCCGGTGGCCGATGTGGGACGCCTCGGCCCAGTCCCGCCGGAAGTGGCGGCCCTCGACGAGCAGATCGGTCGAGACGACCACATGACCCTGCTTGACCCGCACCAGCGCGGCGTCGTCGCCGGGACCGACCAGCACCTGCTCCCCCTGGGCGAAGTGCTTGGTCATCTCGGTGATCAGCCCGAACTCACCGATGTCGGCGAGCGTCGTGTCCCTCGGAAAAGCCATGGCTCCATCCAACCCTCCTCGCGATGCGCGGAGATACCGGGACACGCATCACCGTGTCTTATCCCCAGGGTCGGTGTAGGTCGATCGATAGATAACGCGATAGGTTACTTGCCTGACGTTGTGCCAAGGAAGGCACGGAGAACAGGAGCAGCACCATGGTCGTACAGGCGTACATCCTCATCCAGACCGACGTCGGCAAGGCCGCAGAGGTCGCCACCGAGATCGGCAAGATCCAGGGCGTGACCCTGGCTGAGGACGTCACCGGTCCGTACGACGTGATCGTCCGCGCCGAGGCCCGCAACGTCGACGAGCTCGGCAAGCTGGTCGTGGCCCGAGTCCAGAGCCTCGAAGGCATCACCCGCACCCTGACCTGCCCGGTCGTCCACATCTGAGATTGACGGCTCTTCCCGGCCGTCTGTTAGAACGAACTCATGAGCACACCTCCCCTTTCCGGACCTGTCGCCGTCATCGCCGGCGGGCTGAGCCACGAGCGCGACGTGTCGCTGGCCTCTGGCCGCAACCTCGTGCGCGAGCTGTCGGCGCTGGGCGTGGAGGTGGCTGCGTACGACTTCGACCGGGCTCTGCTGCACAACCTCGAACGCGACAAGGCGGTCGTGGCGCTGCCGGCTCTGCACGGCCAGTTCGGTGAGGACGGCGAGATCCAGACGCTCCTGGAGCTGATCGGGATCCCGTACGTCGGCACCGTCTCCACCTCCTGCCGCGTCGCGTTCGACAAGACGGCCGCCCGCGAGCTCCTGCGCCGCGGCGGCATCCCGGTGCCGGACTCGGTCTCGCTGTCGTCCACGACGTTCCGTGACGTCGGCGCGCCGGTGCTGATGGAGCACGTCATCTCGCGGTTGGGTGAGCGGGTCGTGGTCAAGCCCTCGCGCGGCGGCTCTGCCCTCGGCGTCACCGGCGTCGACGGCCTCTCCGCCCTCCCCGCGGCCCTGGTCAAGACCTACGCCTACTGCGACGAGGCGCTCATCGAGCGTTTCTACGCCGGCATCGACGTCTCCGTGGTCGTCCACGAGACCGACGACGGCGTCAAGCCGCTGACCCCGATCGCCATCGACTTCAGCAAGGGCCACGAGTTCGACTTCGCGGCGCGCTACACCGCGGAGTTCGTCGGCTTCGGCCGCCCCGACCTCCCCGACGCGCTGCTCGCCGAGCTCGGCGAGACCGCCGTACGCGCCCACGAGATGCTCGGCATGCGTGACATCTCCCGCACCGACTTCATGGTCACCCCCGACGGCAGCTTCGTCGTCCTCGAGGTCGCCATCACCCCCGGTGCCACCGAGACCAGCGTCTTCCCCTTCGCCGCCAAGCACGACGGCACCTCGATGGGCGAGGTCACCCTCGCCCTTCTGAAGCGCGCCCTCTCCCGCTGACCCGCACGCCGAGTCGGCTCGTCCTGACGCAAAACCACGCCGAGTCGGCGCGTTAAGACGCGCCGACTCGGCGTGGTTTTCGGTCAGCTTGCGCCGACTCGGGCTCAGCTCAGGCCGGTGAGCTTGCCGGCGATGCCGCCGGCGGCCTTGAGGGCGACGCCCTCCTCGAAGTTCCGGGTGACCTGGGGGATGTGCTTCTCGGCCTCGGCGATGGCGCTGGTGAGGACCTCGGAGGCGGGGGTGTCGGGCCACAGGTAGAGCGAGAGGGCGCCGGGGATGGAGTTGACCTCGTTGATGTAGACCTCGCCCTTGCCGTCGGAGAGGAAGTCGATGCGGAGGATGCCGGTGAGGCCGGTGAGCTCCACGACGCGTACGGCCAGATCCTTGATCTGCTTGGTGACCGACTCCTCGACCTGCGCCGGGAACTCGCGCGGGGAGGAGGAGAGGCCGTCGGTGTGGACGTACTTGGCGGAGTAGTCGTACATCTTCGCCTCATCCGAGCGCAGCGGACGCTCGACGTCGCTCACCGCAACCTCGGGCGCGGTGCGCACCGAGGCGTTGAGGTCGAAGAGGTCGGGGCGGTACGGCTCGACGACCGCGCCCGCACGCAGGTGCGGTGAGGTGTTGAGGAGCGCCAGGCCGGTCTCGTAGTCGTCGACGACCTCGATGCCGATCGAGGAGCCGCCGAAGCGCGGCTTGACGATGTAGGGGCCCTCGAAGGACGGGGCGGCGTAGCGCGAGAGCAGCTCACGCTGGAGCGACGGGAGGCCGGCGTTGAGCATGACCGCGCCGAAGGCGAGCTTGTCCATGCCGAGCGCGGCCGCGGCCGGGGTCGCACCGGTCGCCTTGAGGCCGGCGAGCTCGAAGAGCCACTGGATGCCGCCGGCCTCGCCCGCGCCACCGTGGAAGGCGGAGAGGATCGGGCCGGTCTCGAGGCGCTTGCCGCCGCCGAAGCCGCCGACGGTGTAGAACCCGTCGCCCTTCTCGGACCCAAGGCGGAACTCGACCGCCTTGGAGCCCTTCGGCTCGCCGCCGAGGAAGTCACGCGCCTCCTGCTTGGCGGGCACCAGGAACCACTTGTCGGAACGCGCCCAGTAGAGGCACGTCACCTCGACGCCGGCACCGGAGAGGACCCGCTCGGCCTGAAGGCCGGTGAGGATGCTGATGTCGTGCTCGGCGCTGGGACCGCCGAAGACGATGGTGGCCTTGGTTACGCTCATGGTGAAAGCTCCTGGGGGTCCTACGCGTAGTGGTCGGGGAGGTCGTTCTCGTACAGCACCACGTCGCCCTCCTTGGCCGCGGTCAGAGCATGATCCGCTGCCGCCTTACGGCTCTCGAACGCAGTGGTCCGCGCTGGCTCCCCCGAACGCAGCGCTTTTCGGTTGGTGCGACCGACGATGCACAGCCGCATCTTGTCGGAGGCCGTGGCAGCCTGCGCGAACTCGATGTTGCGCGCGGCCTGCTCATTGCCCAGCTCGACCATACCGGGCGTGATGGTCCACACCGTGCCCGACTCCCCTGCCAGCCGCTTGGCCTTCGCGAGCGCGGCGGCGGCGCCGGTGGGGTTGGAGTTGAAGGTGTCGTCGATGACCCAGACGCCGCCGGGCGTCCTGTTGGCCTCGGCGCGGTGGGGCGTGCCGGGGATCGACGCCAGCCGCTGGGTGATCGTCTCGATCGGGACCTCGACGGCGAGGGCGAGGCCGACGGCGATCGCGACGTTGATCGGGTGGCCGACCTCGTCGGGCAGCTGGACTGCGTACGTCTCGCCGTTGATCTGAAGCGCGCCGTCGGCCACCACGACCTCGGCGGTGGTGCCCGGCACGGCGGAGCAGGCGATGACGCGCTTGCTGGCGCGGAGGTTCTCGGCGATGAGCGCGAGCTCGGGTACGTCGATGTTGAGCACCACGGTCGAGGCCTTCGGGAGGATCTCCGACTTGGCCTTCACGATCGTCTCGCGCGACTTCATCCGCTCCAGGTGGGCCTCGCCGATCGTGGTGATGGCGGCGACCTCGGGCGGGAAGATCTCGGTCAGCTCGGCGATCTCGCCGGGGCCGTAGGTGCCCATCTCGGCGACGAAGATGTCGGTGCCGGGCTGGAGGCGGTCGTTGACCGCGCGGGAGAGGCCCATCGCGTTGTTGAAGCTCGCCGGCGAGGCCAGCGTCGACCAGCGGCCCTGCATGAGGTGGGTCGCGTAGTTCTTCGTCGAGGTCTTGCCGTAGGAGCCGGTGATCGCGACGATCCGCGGGTTGACCTTCTTGATCGTGGCGGCCGCCTGGACCTGCCACTTCTTCGCCATCGCCTTCTCGATCGGCCACATGATCGCCAGCGCCGCCTCGGCCAGCGGGACCGCGAGGATCGGGAGCAGCCCGGCAGCGGCCGGGACGACGAGCGCGATCACGACGGTGAGGATCGCGTGCAGCACGAAGAGCACGCCGGCCAGGCGCTTGACGCGGTCGGTCCACACCAGCCGCTTGGCGCCCGTGAAGCTCATCCCGACCGGCCAGCCGATGAACAGCAGCGCGCCGACGAGCGCGCCGTAGGGCAGCACGAACGAGGCCAGGCAGACCACGACGACCGCACCGAGCAGGATCGCCTCGACCGGGCGTGCCTTGATCCAGATCCACTCGATCGCGAACAGCCGCGTCGGCTCGTAGTGCTCACGCTGAGCGACCCGCAGCCAGCGGTAGTACGAGACCAGGGTCAGCGCGGAGGTGACCAGGACTATCCACATGCTTCTTCTTCAGCCCCTCAGATTCAGTTCGTACGAAGTTCGTCGATGGCGCCTCGAAGGCTCTTGACCAGCCCCGCGTCGAGCAGGTGCGCGGAACCGGGGACGATCTCCAGGGTCGCGTTGGCCCCCAGGATCTCCATGGCCTCACCGGGCATCCAGACCGGTGCGGCGGTGTCGTTCTCACCCCAGATCAGGCGGACCGGAAGGTCCTTCGGGATGGCTGCCAGCTGGTCGCCGTAGGACTCGTTGACGACCTTGACGAAGATGTCGCGGATGATGCCCTTGGCGTTGCGGTAGTCGGTCGAACCGTACTTCTCCCGCAGCGCCTCCATCCGGGCCTCGGGGATCAGCCCCTTGGAGTGGAGCCAGCGGCCGATCCGGTAGGCGAGCTTGGGCTTGCCACCGGTCTTCGGGCGGAACAGCGGCACGCCGGTGAGGACGATGCCACGGACGAGCTCCGGGCGGGCCGCGGCGAGCTGGACGGCCACCCGGCCGCCGAAGCTGTGGCCGACGAGCACCGGGCGGTCGAGGCCCTCGAGGATCTGGGCCAGCCACTCGGCGTACTCCTTGCTTCCCCAGGCCTCATCGGGGGCCGGGGTCGCGCCGAAGCCGGGCTGGTCGAGCGCGAGCGCGTCCAGGCCCTCGAGCGTCGAGCCCCAGTCGCTGCGGTTGCGGGCCCAGCCGTGCAGGGCCACGACGGTGGCAGCATCCTTGCCGTGCTTCTCACCGAAGGCACGTCCATCCAGCAGGGTCGTCAACACGGCCGCAACCTTATCCGGGACCATGCGCTGACCCGTAACCGCGCGGCGCGTGAGCCCGGTTGTCGAGCGGGCAATAGGGTCGAAGTCATGGATCACAAGCCCGCCACGATCGCCGTCCACGCCGGGCGGCCGGCCCACGAGCCCGACCAGCCGCTCAACGTTCCGATCACGATGGCCTCGACCTATGTGGCCGGCGGCGACAAGGAGTACGGGCGCTACACCAACGACTCGTGGGTGGCGTTCGAGGAGGCGCTCGGGCAGCTCGAGGGCGGGCGGGCGCTGTCGTTCGCCTCCGGGCTCGCGGCGATCGCGACGCTGCTCGACCTGGTCAACGACTCGGTGGTCGTGGCGACCGAGCAGAGCTATCTGGGGACCATCGGCCAGCTGGCCGACCTCGAGGGGCGCGGCCGGCTGACCGCACGCCTCGCGGACTTCTCCGACACCGCCGCGGTCGTGAAGCTGCTCGAGAAGCTGGACGGCGAGGTCGCGCTGGTCTGGGTCGAGACGCCGACCAACCCGGGGATGCAGCTCGCCGACCTGCCGGCCGTCATCGCCGCCGCGCACAAGGCCGGAGCGCGGGTCGTGGTCGACAACACCTTCGCCACTCCCCTGCTCCAGCAGCCGCTCGCGCTCGGCGCGGACATCGTCATCCACTCGGCCACCAAGTTCATCGCCGGCCACTCCGACGTCGTCATGGGCGCGGTCGTCGTCTCCGACGACACGCTGTGGGACGTGCTCAAGGCCCGTCGCGACCTGCTCGGCGCGATTCCCGGCCCGTTCGAGGCGTGGCTTGCGCTTCGCGGCATCCGTACGCTTCACCTGCGCGTCGAGCGCTCCTCCGCCAACGCGGCGACCCTCGCCGAGCGCCTGGCAGCGCACCCGGCGGTCGCCGAGGTCCGCTACCCCGGGTTCGGCGGCATGCTCGCTGCGGTCCTCCCCACCGCGGAGCAGGCCGACCTCCTCACCCACTCCACCTCGTTGTGGGTCCATGCGACCTCCCTCGGCGGCGTGGAGTCAACCTTCGAGCGCCGTCGCCGCTGGAAGACCGAGTCGGCGACGGTGCCCGACGGGCTGGTGCGGATGTCCGTCGGGGTCGAGGACGTCGACGACCTCTGGGCCGACCTCCTCCAGGCGCTGGACCGCATCGGGAGCTAGTGGGTCGGCGACTCCGGGCTCACCACCAGCGCGGACCCGCCACCGCGTCGCCACGGCTCGGCGGTCGAGGTCAGCAGCCCGTCAGGGCCGATCTCGATCGCGGTGGCCGCGCCGAGCTCAGCGGTCTGGGCGAAGGTGTGGCCCAGCGATGTCAGCGGCCCTCCGTACGCCTCGATGAACGCCGGCTCGGCACCCGTGTTCGCTCCGTTGCGCTGGGAGACCCGCGGCGCCGCCATGGCCTCGGGCAGGGTCCGGTCGCGCGCGTACCGCTCGATGAGGATCTGGAGCACCGTGGTGATGATCGTCGAGCCGCCGGGTGAACCGACCGCCAGCACAGGCCGGCCGTCGGAGAGGACGATCGTGGGTGACATCGAGCTGCGCGGGCGCTTGTTGGGCTCGATCCGGTTGGGGTCGTCGGCCCGGTAGGTCGTCGAGAAGTCGGTCAGCTCGTTGTTGAGGATGAAGCCGCGGCCGGGCACGGTGATGCCGGATCCTCCGGTCTGCTCGATGGTCAGGGTGTACTCGACGACGTTGCCCCAGCGGTCGACGACGGTCAGGTTGGTGGTCTCGAGGTTCTCGGTGTCCTTCGCGGTCTCGCCGGCGCCTTCCGCGCCGTCGCAGACCCCGTCGAAGTCGTACGCATTCCCGGCCGCTACGGGCTTGGGCTGGGCCGCCGCGGGGTCGATGCCGCAGGCCCGCTCGGCGGCGAAGGTGTCGTCGAGGAGCGCCTCGACGGGTACCTCGACGTGGTCGGGGTCGCCGAGGTAGGCGCCCCGGTCGGCGAAGGCGATCGCGCTCGCCTCGAGCAGATGGTGGTAGGCCTCGGTGTTGGTCATCCCGGCCAGCTCGTAGCGCTCCAGGATGTTGAGCGCCTCGCCCACCGAGGTGCCACCCGAGGAAGGTGGTGCCATCCCGTAGACGTCCAGGTCCCGGTAGGTCGAGTGGGTCGGCTCGCGGTCGGGGGCGGTGTAGGCGGCGAGGTCATCGGTGGTCACCCAGCCGGCCGGAACCGGCAGGTCGGTGTCGTCGGTCTTGGGCGGCTCGGCCACCGTCGCGGCGATCTCGGCCGCCAGCGGGCCGCGGTAGAAGGCCTTCACGCCCTTGCGTCCGAGCAGGTCGTAGGTCGCGGCTATGTCTGGGTTGCGGAACCGGCTGCCGACCTCGGGCGCAGATCCTCCGGGAAGGAATAGTTCGGCTGTGGAATCGATCGCTGCGAAACGTTCCGCGTTGTCGACGGTCTGCTGGCGGAAGGTCTGGTCGACGACGAAGCCCCGGCGAGCCAACCGCGCGGCCGGCTCGAGCGACTGACGGAGCGACCGGGTGCCCCACTTCCTCAGCGCCTTGTCCCAGGTCAGCGGGGTGCCGGGCACTCCGACCGAGGCGCCACTGGTGACCATGTCAGGGAAGAACGGATACTCCTTCCCGGTCTCGGGGTCGATGAACGCATCGCGCGGCATCGCGGCCGGCGCCTTCTCCCGACCGTCGATCGTCTCGACCTCGCCGGTGCGCGCGGAGTAGTGCACGAAGAAGCCGCCCCCGCCGATCCCGGCCGAGTAGGGCTCGGTCACACCGAGCGCCGCAGCCGTCGCGACCGCGGCGTCGGTCGCGTTGCCGCCCTTGCGGAGCACCTCGAGCCCGACCCGGCTCGCGTCGGCGTCGACGCTCGCCACCGCGCCTCCGTAGCCGACCGCGGTGGGCACCTTCGGTGGTGGCGCCAGCCTGTCCTCCGGGGCGGCGGCCGCCCCGGCGTACGGGACCAGGGTGGCCAGCGCGAGCGCGCCTCCGGTCAGTGTGGCGACAACTGCAGAGCGGCGTCCGAGCATGGCGATCTCCCAGAGATTGGCGGCCCATCGAACGTACTACTTCGGCGCCGACCTCGAATTACGTTCTGAAATTCCTTAATTAGTAAGGGTTGCTTACAAACAAACCGACTGCCACCATCGAATGGCGATTCGGGCGCCTGGTGCCCGAGCCAGCCATCACCTCGGAGGTGTCACCATGCATGTCGCCTTGCCCTCACGAAGATCACGCCGGACAGCCGGCCTTCTCATCGGCGCACTCGCCGGAGCGCTCGCCCTCACCGGCACGCTCGTCCTCACCAGCACCCCGTCCAGCGCATCGCTGAAGACGGCCGCCGCGGAGCCGACAGCGATCAACGGCTACCGCAACGTCGGCTACTTCGTGCAGTGGGGTGTCTACGGCCGAGCCTTCAAGCTCAAGCAGCTGGAGACGTCCGGCGTCGCCGACGACCTCACCCACCTCAACTACGCCTTCGGCAACATCCACCACCAGACGCTGACCTGCTTCGAGGCCAACAAGGCCCAGGGCGAGGGGCCCAACGGCTCCGACGGCGCCGGTGACGCCTACGCCGACTACGGGATGTCGTACGCAGCCGACGCATCCGTCTCCGGCACGGCCGACACCTGGGACCAGCCCCTGGCCGGCTCCTTCAACCAGCTCAAGCAGCTCAAGGCGAAGCACCCCGACCTGAAGGTCCTGCTCTCGCTGGGCGGCTGGACCTGGTCGAAGAACTTCTCCCTCGCGGCGGCCACGCCGGAGTCGCGACGCAAATTCGTCTCCTCCTGCATCGACCTCTACATCAAGGGCAACCTGCCGGTCATCGACGGCCGCGGTGGCGCCGGAGCGGCCGCCGGCGTCTTCGACGGCTTCGACATCGACTGGGAGTGGCCGGGCTCGCCCAACGGCAACACCGGCAACCACGTCGACCCGGTCAACGACCGCGCCAACTTCAAGGCGCTGCTGGCCGAGTTCCGCTCCCAGCTGGACGCGCTGGGATCGACCACGGGCAAGGACTACCAGCTCTCCGCGTTCCTCCCGGCCAACCCGCAGGACATCGAGGCGGGCGGCTGGAACGACCCGGCGATCTTCAACTCCCTCGACTTCGGCAACATCCAGGGCTACGACCTGTGGGGTGCCTGGGACCCGACGCTGACCGGCCACCAGGGCAACCTCTACGCCGACCCCGCCGACCCGCGCCCCGACGGCAAGCGGTTCAGCGTGGACGAGTCGGTCCGGGAGTACCTCGACGCCGGCATCTCACCGGCCCAACTCGGGCTCGGCATGGCCGCGTACGGCCGTGGCTGGCAGGGTGCGACCTCCTCCGCCCCCTGGGGCCCGGCGACCGCCGCGGCACCAGGGACGTACGAGGCGGGCAACGAGGACTACGACAAGCTCAAGTCCCGCGGCACCGACCACTACGACGCCGCGACCGGCGCCGGGTGGCGCTACGACGGCAACCAGTGGTGGAGCTACGACAACAAGCGCACGATCGCGCAGAAGGCGGCGTACGCCATCTCCAAGGGCCTCGGCGGAGGCATGTGGTGGGAGCTCTCCGGTGACCGTCAGGGCGAGCTGATCGGCACCTTCGCCGACGCCATGCGCAACGGCACCGGCGGCCCGGTCGAGGAGCCGGACCCGACCGACCCGCCCACCGAGGAGCCCACGGATCCGCCGACCGAGGAACCGACCGACCCGCCCGGCGGGGCGGCCGCATGGTCGGCGACCACCGTGTACGTCGCCGGTGACCGCGTCACCTACGGCGGTCACCTGTGGGAGGCCAAGTGGTGGACCCAGGGCAACACCCCCGGCACCGAGGAGTGGGGCCCGTGGAAGGACCTCGGCACCGCCTGACCCGCTGATCCTCCATCAAGGTATGCAGAGAAAGGCCCGCTTCCCGCGCGGAACTCCGCACGGGAAGCGGGCCTTCGGCTGCATACCTTGACGAAGGAACCTACTCGGTCTCGGCCTTCGTCGGCCGCTCGAGCATCTCGTCCATGATCTCGCTGACGGTCTTGGCACCGGAGACGACGTCGTCGACGTACTGCGCCAGCGGCACGTCCACCCCGACCTTCGCGGCCAGCTCGCGCAGCGAGTGGGACGACTTGGCGCCCTCGGCGACCTGGTGGCTGGAGGCGAGGATGTCGGCGGTGGTCATGCCCTTGCCGAGCTTCTCCCCGAACGTACGGTTGCGGGAGAGCGGCGAGGAGCAGGTCGCGGCCAGGTCTCCGAGGCCGGCCAGACCCATGAGGGTCATCGGGTTGGCGCCCAGCTGCACCGCCAGCCGGGCGGTCTCGGCAAGTCCGCGGGTGATCAGCGACGCCTGGGTGTTGTCGCCGAACCCCATGCCGGCGGCCATCCCGGTGGAGATCGCGACCACGTTCTTGTAGGCCCCACCGATCTCGCAGCCGACCACGTCGGTCGAGGTGTAGGGACGGAACGCGGGCGAGTGCACCCGCGCCTGGATCGTCTTGGCGACCTCCTCGTCGGCGCACGCCACCACACCGGCGGCGGGCTCGCGACGGATGATCTCCTTGGACAGGTTGGGACCGCTGACCACCGCGATCCGCTCCGGCCCCGCACCGGTGACGTGGGCGATCACCTCGCTCATCCGCTCGAGGGTGCCGAGCTCGACACCCTTCATCAGCGAGACCAGCGGTACGTCCTGGGGCAGGAACGGCGCCCAGTCGGTGAGGTTGGCGCGCAGCGTCTGCGACGGCGCCGCGAGGACGACCAGATCGGCTCCGTGTGCGGCCTTCTCGATGTCGTGGGTGGCGCTGATGTTGTGCGGCAGCTCGGTGCCCGGGTGGTACTCGGGGTTCTCGTGGGTGTCGTTGATCGCCGCCGCGACCTCCTCACGCCGCGCCCACATGGTCACGTCGTTGCCCGCGTCGGCGAGGATGACCGAGAACGCGGTGCCCCATGAGCCCGCTCCAAACACCGCTACCTTGCCAGTCAATTGCTGTCCTTCTTCTTCGTTTTGCGGGGGTCGCCGGTCGCGTTCACACCGGCCTTCTTCGGGTCGAAGAGCTCGCTGGGCGGCTCCTCATCCCGGATGTCGGCCACCAGGCCGACGATCGCCTTCATGATCCGGTCGGTCGCCTGGTTGACGACCGCCGGCGTGTGCTCCTGGACCTCGAGATCCTTCAGATCCACCGGATCACCGATCTTCATCTGGATCATCTTGCGACCGATCAGGTGCGGCTTGAGAGAGTACGCCGGAAGCAGCTCCTGGGCTCCCCACTGTCCCACCGGGTAGACCGGGGCACCGGTCGCGAGCGCGATCCGCGCCGCACCGGACTTGCCGCGCATCGGCCAGCCGGTCGGGTCCTTGGTGATGGACCCCTCGACGTAGACGACCACGATGCTGCCCTCGTTGACGGCCTTCACGGCCGCGTCGAACGCCGACGCGCCGGCCGTCCGGTCCACGGGGATCTGCCGGGCGGCCCGCAAGAACTTGCCCAACGGACCCTTGAACAACGCGGCCTTGGCCAGATAGCTCGGCCTACGTCCGTAGTCCCACACGATGTGCGCGGCGGTGAACGGGTCGATCTCGGAGACGTGGTTGAGCGCGAACACCGCTCCGCCGCTCTCCGGGATCTTCTCGCCGCCCACCCACTGGTGCTTCGTGGTGGCGAGAAGGACGGGCTTCACGATGCCAACAGCCACGACCCATGGCCAGCCGAGCTTGCCCTCCTGGAACTTCCGGTACTTTCCCACGCAAGGCAGGCTACCGGGCCGTCTCCGCGTGGTTGTGAGATACCTGTCAGGATCTACCTCGATGCCTGTACCTGCACCCGGTTACGTCGTACTGCTGCCCGTCAAGCCTCCGGCGCGCGGCAAGTCCCGGCTGGTCGGAATCGAGTCGCACGAACGCGCCGATCTCGCCCGCTCGTTCGCCCTCGACACCGCCGAGTCGTGCCTGGCCGCCTCCGGGGTCGGCGCCGTCCTGGTGATCACCGACGACTCCTACTTCGCCGCCGACGTCGCCCGCCTCGGCGCCGCCGTCATCCCCGACGGGGTCAGCGGTGACCTCAACGAGACCCTCGTACAGGGAGCGCTCGAGGCCCGGCGCCGCTGGCCGGGGCTCCGCCCCGCTGCCCTGTGCGGCGACCTGCCCGCACTCCGCTCCGCCGACCTCGACGCGGCACTGAGCGCGGCGGAGGGGTTCGGGGCTGCGTACGTCGAGGACGCGGCGGGTGGGGGCACGACCCTCTACACCGCGACCCACGACCGGTTCCGGCCCGCGTTCGGGCCTGGGTCCGCCGCCGCCCACCGCGACGGCGGCGCCCAGCCACTGGAGGGCGACCTCCACTCGCTGCGCCACGACGTCGACACCCTCGAGGATCTCGAGACCGTACGCAGCCTGGGGCTCGGGCCGCGCACGGCCCTCGCCTCCGTGCGCGTCGGGAGTCCGGGCTAGGAGTCGCCTGACGGCGTCTCGGTCCCGGTCGTCGGGCTCGTCGAGGTCCCGCTCGCGGGAGCCTTCTTCGCCGCGGTCGTCTTCTTCGCCGCTGTCTTCTTCGCGGGAGCCTTCTTGGCCGTCGTCTTCTTGGCTGCGGTCGTCTTCTTCGCCGCCGTCTTCTTCGCAGCCGTCTTCTTGGCGGCGGCCGTCGTCTCCGCAGGGGTGGCTGCGGCGGAGGTCTCCGTCGCCGGAGTCGCCGCGCCTGCGGTGGTCTTCTTCGCCGCGGGAGCCTTCTTGGCAGTCGTCTTCTTCGCCGCGGTCGTCTTCTTCGCCGCCGGAGCCTTCGTCGCAGTCGTCTTCTTCGCCGCGGTCGTCGTCTTCTTCGCGGGGCTCTTCTTGGCAGTGGTCTTCTTGGCGGCGGTCTTCTTCGCCGGCGCGGCCTTCTCGTCCGCCTGGGCCACCGGGTCCGCCACGGCCTCGACGGTGGGCTCGGGCTTCACCGGCTCAGCGACCGGCTCGGCGACCGGTTCGGCGACCCGCTTGGCGGGCGGCTCCACGACCGGCTCAGCGGCCTTGGGCGGCGCCTTGCGTCCTGGCCGCGGCACCTTGACCTTCGGGACGGAGGGGACCTTGACCTTGCCGGACACCACGTCGGCGACCAGCTTCCCGGCCGTCTCCCGCACCGCGCCGACTACTCTTCCGGCCTGTTTGCCTGCATCAGCTACTCGTTTTCTCACCACCCGATCGACCTTAAGCCATCTCCGGGGCTTCCGAACATACCGACGGCATGCGAAAACGGATTGTTCACCTGATCGCTCCTGATTCCGACGCCTCGACATGGTTACCGTGGAGAGACTCGGGGCACGTCCGCAGCATCGCTTCGACATCGCAGCCTTCGGGAGACAGGACGAGGAAGGTACGACCATCACCGACGTGCACATCGACGAGGAGCAGCCCACCGTGGTGCTCGAGGAGCCGCAGCCCACGGCGAGGCCCAGCCGCGCCGGGATCCTGTTCTCGGCCTGCATCATCCTCGCCCTGATCGCCTCCGTGGCCTGGCTGGCCGTCCACACGACCCGGCTCGCCGAAGGCCGCACCGGCGCCAACGTGCCGACGCCGGCGCCACCCGCTCCGACGGTCCGCAACAGCGAGCCGGCCATCCCGGCGACGTACGCCGATCTGCCCGTCGGCCCCGCGACGACGCTGCCGTTCGTGGACCAGGCCGGTCGCCTCCAGCTCGGCGCGAAGCCGCAGAAGGTCTTCGGCTCGCAGATGAGCGTGGCCGGATGGACGGTGCTGATGTACGAGCGCGCCGACAAGCCCGGTCCGGTGTGGATCGCGCGGCGGGGGTCGACCATCCAGGTCCCCGGCCTGTGGACCCAGCCGGTCCTGAGCAAGGACGGCAACCAGCTCTTCGCGCTCCAGCAGACCGACGACGCCGTCTCCGCCCTCGTCGCGGTGGACACCACGACGGGCGAGGAGACCGACCGGCTCGTGCTCGAGGGCACCCCTGCCGCCACCGCGGTCCTCGGCACCGACCGCACCAGGGCCTACATGCGCACCGGCATCGTGCCCGCCCCGCCGGCAGTGCCCGGGAACTACGGCGAGCTCACCGTCTCCCGGCCGCCGGTGACCGCCTGGGATCCGGGCGAGGCCACGCAGCGGATCTCGCTGCCGCTCGGCTACCAGCAGCTGATCCCGCTGCGCCGCGGCGTACTCCTCCACAACCCCAGCGAGTGGGAGGCCCGCTTCGCCGCCATCGAGGCCGACGGCAGCCTCACCCAGCCCGGCGTCCACGCTCCGCTGCCCGGATCCGTCGCCGACTCCCCCGACGGCTCGATCGTCGCCATCGCCCGCAACCCCAGCGACCCCGGGATGATCAGCTACGGCGCCGAGCGCGGCATCGCGGTCAACATGAGCACCTCCGAGCACATCGACCTTCGCGTACCCGACTCCGTCGAGAAAGTACGCGTCGCCGGCTTCGAGTCCGACCGCAGCGTCGTCCTCTACACCGCGACCGCGGCCGAGTCCTGGTACCTCCGCTGCTGGGTCGACACCGGCTCCTGCGACCGCGTCACCGGCTCCCAGCGTGGTGCCGACNGGCCTTCGGCCATCCTTGACCCGGCACCCGATCGAGAAAGATTTCGCCTATAACGGGGCGGCGGCGAGAGAGTGGCGCGGAGTTCACGTTGCTTGTTCGCTGACCGCATAACTTGGGTTTGACCTGCTTAAATAGGTCGCCGCATGGGTCTCTTTCGCATATAATAAGGCGCGTGTACGAGACCATCGACCACCTCCTCGCAGGGCCGCCTCCGGGCGCGTCCGAGGCTGAGCTGGTCGACTGGATCGCTGGTCTCGAAGCGGTCAAGTGCACCGCCGAGGCGGTGCAGGCCGAAGCGGCGGTACGTCTGGAGGAAGCCGTCCGAGCACGCCAGGCCGAGGCTGGGGTTCCTGCCCGCAAGCTCGGCGAGGGCGTGGCCTCCCAGGTTGCGCTGGCGCGGCGGGTCTCGCCGGAGAAGGGCGCCAAGCTGCTCGGGCTGGCGAAGATCCTGACCAACGAGATGCCCCACACCTTCGCCCTGATGAGAGCCGGGCTGTTCTCCCAGTGGCAGGCCACCATCCTGGCTCGTGAAACCGCGTGCTTGTCGGTGGAGGACCGCAGGTTCATCGACTACGAACTCTGCGCCACCGGGCCGGGCGGTGAACCGGCTAAGGCGGTGGCGATGGGGCTACGCCAGCTCGAGAACGCTGCCAAGAAGCTGGCCATCACCCTCGACCAAGAATCCGTCGTCGCCCGCGCCGCGAGCGCAGAGAAGGACCGCCGGGTCAGCCTGCGGCCGGCACCGGACACGATGACCTGGCTCGGTGCCCTGCTCCCGGTCAAGGACGGCGTCGCGGTCTTCGCGGCACTGGACCAGGCGGCGAAGGCTGCCCACGCAGCCGGCGACGATCGGACCCGGGGGCAGGTCATGGCCGACACCCTCGTCGACCGAGTCACCGGCCGTGCTGAGGGAGCCAAGCCTCGGATCGAGGTCAAGATCGTGATGACCGCCGACGCCCTCACCAGCGCCGCGGATCAGCCGGCCATGGTCGAGGGCTACGGACCCGTCCCCGCCGCCTGGGCCCGTGAAGCCCTCGCCGATGCCGAGGTCTTCGTCCGGCGGCTGTTCACCGACCCCGCCGGGCAACTGGTCGCGATGGAATCACGCGCCAGGAAGGCACCCGACGGGCTCGCGGAGTTCATCACCACCCGTGACGGCGGGATCTGCCGCACCAACGGCTGCGACGCCCCGATCCGCAACATCGACCACGTCGAACGCCATGCCGACGGCGGCGCCACGAGCGCCGAGAACCTTCAAGGGTTGTGCGAAAGGTGCAATCAAGCCAAGGAGGCCCTCGGCTGGCGGGCCAGGCCAGGACCCGACGGCACCATCATCACCATCACACCCACCGGGCACACCTACATCAGCCCACCCCCAGACACTTGGGCACAACCCCCGCCAACCTGGTCCCGAGCCGAGTTCGGGCTGCGCGACATGCTGCTCGACTACACGGCAGCTGCCTGAGCGAGCTATCAGAGCTCCTCGAGGGCGTCCTCTCCGGATGCGGGGTCGTAGAGGTAGACCTGCTCGCCCGCGCGTGGGTCGCGGGCGGAGAGCACGTGGAAGGTGGGGGAGGCCGGGTCGGCGAGGTCGACGACGGTCGCGCCGGCGCCGAGCACGCCGCGTACGAGATGCGGGGGAGCGGTGGCGTCGATGCGCGTGACGACGCCGGGCGTCACCCAGACGGGTACGCCGGCGAGGAATCCGCTGACCTGGAAGTGCAGGTGTCCGGTGAGGATGGCGCGTACGTCGCTGCTCCGCACCACCCGGCCGAGGGCGGAGATGTTTCGCAGGACGACATCGGCGACGTAGGGGACCGAGGCGAGGTGAAGGGGCGGATGATGCAGGACGAGGACGGTTCCGTCGCGTACCGGAGTGGCCAGCTCGTTCGCGAGGCAGGCCAGCTGGTGCTCGTCGAGGAAGCCGTGGGTCTTGCCCGGGACCAGGCTGTCGATGGTGATGACCCTGAGCTCGCCCAGGTAGCTGACCGCCGCGCACAGGTCCGAGTCCGGATCCAGCAGCCGGCCGCGGTCGCTCCCGTCGGGATCGCGATGCCCGCTGCCGAGCACCTCGCGGAACGGGCCGCGGGCATCGTGGTTGCCCGTCGAGTAGAGGTGCGGGATGCCGCGCTCGGCCGCGAACGCGCCCACCCGCTCCATGACGGAGCGGCAGCCCGCAGCCGATCCGTCGTCGGCGATGTCGCCGCTGACCACGACGGCGTCCAATCCGGGCACGTGGCGGGCGTCGTACAGGATGCGCTCGAGGGCGGCGACGGCGTCGACACCGTCCATGTCGACGCCGGTCGCGGTGACATGGGTGTCGGAGAGATGCAGGATTCGGGTCATGTGGTGAAGGCTGACATGAGGACCTCGGCGATGCCGTCGCTCTCGCTGAGGACGGCGACGTCGAGGTAGTGGGCGTCGACCTCGTCCTCGACCTGGGTGAGGTCGACCTGGACGCAGGCCACCGCGTCGGTGCAGCCGCTCTCGGCCAGCACCGGTGAGCCGGGGAGGCGGGCGAGCCAGGTGTCGAGCTCGGCGCGGGGGACCGTCATCGCGCCCTCGATCTGCCAGTCCTGGAACCCGATGTAGGTGCAGGAGGCATTCGAGCTTCCGGCCGGGAGATCGGAAAGCCCGACCGCCTGCGCGAGGTCGACGCAGTCGGCGGACACGGCCTCGCCCGACTCACCCAGGTCAGTGCCCACCCAGACGACCAGCCCGACGAGCCCGACTCCCGCGACGACCACGAACACGGCGCCCGCGACGAGCAGCCAGGCCCACCACGGAACGCCGCGCCGCGCGGTGCTCATGCCCACTGTCGGGAGCGCTCGACGGCCCGGTTCCAGGAGGCGTACGCCTCATCGGCCGCGTCGCGGCGCGACGCGTCGGGGGAGAAGGTGCGGTCCAGGGCCCAGGTCTCGCGGATCTCGTCGAACGAGGACCACACGCCGACCCCGAGGCCGGCCAGGAAGGCCGCGCCGAGACCCGTGGTCTCGACATAGCGGGGGCGGGAGACGTCGACCCCGAGCTGGTCGGCCTGGAGCTGGCAGAGCAGGTTGTTGGCGGCCGCCCCGCCGTCGACGTTGAGCGAGGCGACGGGCGTCGGCATGGTCGCCATCACGTCGCGTACCTCGAAGGTGATCGCCTCCAGGGTCGCCCGCACGATGTGGGCGCGGGTGGTGCCGCGGGTGATGCCGATGATCGTGCCGCGGGCGTCGGGGTCCCAGTGGGGTGCGCCGAGGCCGGTCAGGGCGGGCACGAATACGACGCCTTCGGGCGAGGTGACGGTGCGCGCCAGGGCCTCGGTCTCCGCGGCCGAGCCGATGATCTGCAGGCCGTCGCGCAGCCACTGCACCGCGGCGCCGGTCACGAAGATGGAGCCCTCGAGGACGTAGGTGACCTCTCCGTCGGGCGACATCCAGCCCGGCGAGGTGAGCAGGCCGGAGTCCGACCGCTGCGGGGTGGTGCCGGTGTTGGTCAGCACGAACGAGCCGGTGCCGTAGGTGCACTTGGAGTCGCCCACCTCGAACGCGGCCTGCCCGAACAGCGCCGCCTGCTGGTCCCCGGCCACCCCGGCGATCGGCAGCGAGAGATCCAGGAAGGAGCGCGGGTCGGTGACCACGCCCTGGCCCCAGTTGGGGACGATCTCCGGAAGCGCGTCGCGCGGCACCCCGAAGAGGTCGCACAGCTCGTCGGACCAGTCGTTGGCGCCGATGTCGAACAGCAGCGTCCGCGACGCGTTCGAGACGTCGGAGACGTGGTGCATGCCGCGGGTCATCCGGGCGATGAGGTAGGAGTCGACGGTGCCGATCGCGTAGCGCCCCGACTCCACGTGCGCCCAGGTGTGCGGCTCGTTCTCACGGATCCAGGCGAGCTTCGTCGCACTGAAGTAGGGGTCCAGGCGGAGCCCGGTCAGCTCCCGGACGCGGGCGTCGTGGTCGGCCATCGAGGCGCACATCGCGGTCGTACGCCGGTCCTGCCACACGATCGCCCGCCGCGGTGACCCCAGCGTCTCCCGGTCCCACAGCACGACCGTCTCGCGCTGGTTGGTGATCCCGATGCCGACGAGGTCGTCCTTGCCGTGGGCCGCGAGGACCGTACGGCACGCCTCCAGGGTCGCCTGCCAGATCCCCTCGGGCACGTGCTCGACCCGGCCCGGGCTGGGGAAGTGCTGGTCGAACTCCTCATAGCCCCGAGCCGCGACCTCGCCCTTCTCGGTCACGATCAGGGCCGTGACCCCGGTGGTGCCGGCATCGATGGCGAGGATCGAGCTCACTTCGACGTCCTGACGATGTCGAGGATGCGACGGTCGATCCAGGACAGGTCCTCGGCCACCCGCATCTCGTAGTTCTCGGTGGCGACCCAGGCGAGGAAGCCCGAGGCGCCCTGCGCCGCGGCGTACGTCTCCACCTCGGCCTCGATCTCCGGGGTGACCTGCACCTTCTCGGTCTCGGTCGACGCGGTCAGGTAGAAGTCGCTGAGATCCAGGAGCCGCTTCAGCTCGGTGATCGGCGCCGCGTGGTCGTCGACCCGGAGGTCTGCCGCGATGTCGTCGTTGCCGCCGTAGCCGGCCTCCTCGCGCACCACCAGAAGGGCCGCGCTCTGCCGGCCGCGGCTGTCACCGCCGGCCTCGTCGCCGGCGGCCAGGGCCGCCAGCAGCCGGTGCTGCAACGGCTCCTCGGGAGAGGAAGCCAGCCAGACGGCCTCCATCGCCTCGACCACCTCGGGGCCGGTGAGGATGTTGCCCTGGATCGCGTACGCCCCATCCTCGGTGGAGCCCGTCCGGCCGCCCGCCCAGGCGAAGCAGGACGATCCGGTGTGGGAAGCGGCGTTGCCGTCGACGTCGACGATGCCGACCTGACGGTGGTCCCGTCGCTCGTCCTCCTCCAGCAGCCTCTCGAGGGCGACCGAAGCGGTCGCACCCTCGTCGAGGTGAGCGAGCGCGAGACCCTTGTAGGCGACGTTGGCCTCGGCCTGGGTGGCGATGGCTCCGACTCCCGCGACGGCGGCCGGGACGGCCGATCCGACGGCGAGGAACTTCGAAGCGACGGCCACACCCCAGGTGGGCTCCCCGGTGCCTGGATCAACTGCTCTGGCGACGATGGAGAAGGTCATGGCGTGACCCTATCCACGAAATTTCGTCCGGTTACGGCGTGTTGACGAATTGTCGTACACCTGACGGCGAGGTTGGGCTTTGATTGAGGGATCCCTTCATCCCAATTTCGGAACTGAGTTTCGAACGTGACCAGGAAGGACATCATGACAACCCTGGCGAAAGAAGAAACACCCGAGTTGAAGAGAGTGATGGGGCCTTGGCTCCTTCTGCTCTTCATCGTCGGTGACATCCTGGGAGCCGGCGTCTACGCCGTCACCGGGACCATGGCCGGCTACGTGGGCGGCATCCTGTGGCTGCCGTTCCTGCTCGCCTTCGTGGTGGCCACCATGACGGCGTTCTCCTACCTCGAGCTGGTGACGAAGTATCCCAGCGCCGCCGGTGCCGCGCTCTACACGCACAAGGCGTTCGGCATCCACTTCCTCACCTTCATGGTGACCTTCGCGGTCGCCTGCTCGGGCATCACCAGCGCGTCGACCTCGGCCAACACGCTGGCACAGAACTTCTTCGGTGGTCTGGAGATCAACGGCTGGATGGACGCGCCCAGCGAGGGCGTCGTCACACTGGTCGCGTTGGGCTTCATGGTCCTGCTCGCGCTGATCAACCTGCGAGGCGTGGGCGAGAGCGTGAAGTTCAACATCATCCTCACCATCGTCGAGATGGTCGCGCTGTGCATCGTGATCGGCGTCGGCTTCTACGTGATCGCCCAGGGCAAGGCGGAGATGTCCGAGCTGGTCTCCTTCGACGACTACTCCGACATGGGCGTGGTCTTCGCGGTCACCGCGGCGACCTCGGTGGCGTTCTTCGCGATGGTCGGGTTCGAGGACGCGGTCAACATGGTCGAGGAGACCAAGGAGCCGGAGAGGATCTTCCCGCGCACCATGTTCATGGGCCTGGGTGCAGCCGCGCTCCTCTACATCCTGGTCGCGGTCTCGGTCGTCAGTGTCCTGACCCCCGGAGAGCTCGAGACGATCCGTGAGTCCGAGGGCCGGGCCCTGCTCGAGGTGGTCGCCAAGGGTGCTCCCGACTTCCCGATCGACAAGGTGTTCCCGTTCCTGGCGGTCTTCGCCGTCGCCAACACGGCGCTGATCAACATGCTGATGGCCAGCCGGCTCGTCTACGGCATGGCCAAGCAGCGGGTGCTGCCCAAGCAGCTGGGCGCGGTCCTGCCCGGCCGCCGCACGCCGTACATCGCCATCATCTTCACCACGGTGCTGGCGCTCTGCCTGATCTGGTACGTCTCCAGCGACCCGGACAGCAACATCGTCTCCAACCTCGGCTCGACGACCGCGCTGCTCCTGCTGTGCGTCTTCGCGATCGTCAACATCGCCTGCGTGGTCCTGCGCAACCGACGTGCCGACACCGACAAGGTGTTCTTCACCGCGCCGAGGTGGCTGCCGCCGCTCGCCGCGATCCTGTGCATCTACCTGGCCGGCCCGTGGGTCGACCGCGACGGGATCGTCTACGAGATCGCCGGCGGCCTCATGGTCATCGGCGTGATCCTGTGGGCCATCACCTGGCTCATCAACAAGTTCGCCAACAAGGACGACGAGCCGCCCCACTTCCAGGACATCGAGCACATGGACGTGAACCCCGAGGACGACAAGTAACGAAGGTGTCTTCGGTCAGGGCCGGCATACGAACTCTCGAGGACGTACGCCGGCCCTGTCGTGTCTGAGATGACTTCGTAACAACCGGGTGATCCGCGTACCCTGAGGCTCGTGAACGACGCCTTCCCCTCCCTCGAGCAGCTGCACGCCATCGGAGCCCTTCAGCAGCCGACCTATTCCGACCCGGCCGCGCTGGCCGCGGCGGTCGAGAAGCTGAGGAACCAGCCGCCGCTCGTCTTTGCGGGGGAGTGCGACCAGCTCAAGAGCTCGATCGCGGCCGCCGGCCGTGGTGAGGCGTTCATCCTGCAGGGCGGCGACTGCGCCGAGGTCTTCGCCGAGGCGACCGCCGACAACACCCGCAACAAGCTGCGCGTGCTGCTGCAGATGGCCGTGGTCCTGACCTACGCCGCCTCGGTCCCGGTCGTGAAGATCGGCCGGCTCGCGGGGCAGTACGCCAAGCCGCGCTCCTCCGACACCGAGACCCGCGACGGGGTGACCCTGCCGGCCTACCGCGGCGACGCCGTCAACGGCTTCGAGTTCACCGAAGAGTCCCGCATCCCCGACCCCCAGCGGCTGCTGGACGTCTACCACGCCTCCTCCTCCACGCTGAACCTCGTGCGCGCGTTCACCACCGGTGGCTACGCCGACCTGCGTCAGGTGCACACCTGGAACTCCGAGTTCGTGCGCAACTCGCCCGTCGGCGCGAAGTACGAGGCGATGGGCTCCGAGATCGAGCGCGCGATCGCGTTCATGGAGGCCATCGGCGCCGACCCGGAGGAGTTCCACCGGGTCGACTTCTACTCCTCCCACGAGGCGCTGCTGCTCGAGTACGAGCACGCGATGACCCGCATCGACTCGCGCACCGAGACGCCCTACAACGTCTCCGGCCACTTCGTCTGGATCGGCGAGCGCACCCGTCAGCTCGACGGCGCCCACGTCGAATACTTCCGCCACCTCAACAACCCGATCGGCTGCAAGCTCGGTCCCACCGCGACCCCCGACGACGCGCTCGCGCTGGCCGCCAAGCTCAACCCGAAGAACGAGGAGGGCCGGCTCACCTTCATCACCCGCTTCGGCGCGGGGAAGGTGCGCGACGGGCTGCCCGGGCTGGTCGAGAAGATCACCGCCGAAGGCGTCAACGTCACCTGGATCTCCGACCCGATGCACGGCAACACCTTCTCCACCTCCAACGGCTACAAGACCCGCCGCTTCGAGGACGTCCTCGACGAGGTCCAGGGATTCTTCGACGTCCACCACGCCCTGGGCACCGTCCCCGGCGGCATCCTCGTCGAGAACACCGGCGACGACGTCACCGAGATCATCGGCGGCGGCGAGGAGCTCGACGAGGCCGGCCTCGTGCACCGCTACGAGTCCGTCGTCGACCCGCNGAGGTCTTGTCGACCATGATGGTGAAGTCGGTGACCGCGGGGGAGTAGACGTGCCCGCCGGCGCAGTTGCCCATGATCAGGCTGATCTGCGGGATCACCCCGGAGGCGTGCNCAGCGAGATGATGCAAGTGTTGGCGCCGCGGGCCGCGACTTCCTTCACGTTTCCGCGGATGCTCAGGTTGACGTGTTCTTGTGTCGCAAGCGCAAAGACCGGTGTTCCTTCTTCAATCAGAGCGATTGTTCCATGCTTCAGCTCGCCGCCGGCGAAGCCTTCCGCCTGGATGTAAGAAATCTCTTTCAGCTTCAGGGCACCTTCGACACACACGAAGTAGTCAAGGCCGCGGCCGATGAAGAAAGCGTTTCTTGAAACAGTCAGGTACTCACGTGCGATCATTTCCATTTCGTCCTTCTGGTCGCAGAGGGCTTCCATGGCGTTTGCCGCAATACCTAATTCTTTGACCAAATCAAAACCGATATCAACGCCGTTGCATTCTGCTGCAACGGACGCAACGATCGCGAGGACGGCAATCTGAGCCGTATACGCTTTTGTTGATGCAACAGCGATCTCAGGGCCTGCGTGCAGAAGCAATGTGTAATCCGCTTCACGAGAAAGCGTTGATCCCGGAACGTTTGTAATTGTCAGCGCTTTGTGACCCAGCGCTTTGACTTGAACAAGCACGGCGCGGCTGTCCGCTGTTTCTCCGCTTTGAGAAAGGAAGATAAAGAGCGGCTTCTTAGACAGAAGCGGCATGTTGTAAGAGAATTCACTCGCTACATGCACTTCAACCGGTACGTTTGCCCACATTTCAATATATTGTTTCCCGACAAGACCGGCATGGTAGCTCGTTCCGCAAGCCACGANCACGCGCGGGTCGCCCGCCAGCCGGGCGATGAGGTCGCTGGTCCTGTGCACCTCGAAGATCGAGCGAACCTCCTGCGAGGCGGGTTCGATGATGGTGCGCTCGTCGGCCCGGGTCTCGGGGTCGTTGCTGAGCCGGTGCAGCTCGGCGCGCAGCTCGGCGACCTCCTCGGGCGTGATCAGATCGGGGACGGTCAGGTAGCCGCGCTCGTCGTAGGAGTCGAGCGTCTGCTGGTCCATCGGCCCGTCGGCGGCGGTGCCCCAGACGACCTTGTCCTGGCGGGGGAGCGTGCTGAAGCCCTCCTCGAGACGGGTGGGGTACACGTCCTCGGCGTGTTCGGTGGTAGCGGTCATGCAGTTACCTCCTTGGGTTCGGTGAGGAGCGGGTAGACGCCGTTCTCGTCGTGCACCTCCCGGCCGGTGACCGGCGGGTTGAAGGTGCAGATCAGACGCAGGTCGGTCGTGGCGGTGACGGTGTGCCTGTCGTGCTTGTCGAGCAGGTAGCACATCCCGTCGCGGATCTCGTACGTCTCTCCGGTCTCGCGGTCGAGGAGCTCGCCCTCACCGCCGACGCAATAGACGCACTCGATGTGGTTGGCGTACCAGAACTCGTTCGTCGTCCCGGCGGGGATGTTGGTCTCGTGGAAGGAGAAGCCGACGCCCTCGCGGGCCAGCACGATCCGGCGGCTGCGCCAGACGCCGTGCTCGGACTCGACGCGTACGTCTCGGTCGGTCTCGTCGAGGTCTTCCAGATAGGTGACGCGCATGTTCTCTCGTTTCAGCTGTCGGGGGTGGTCAGGCCGGGTCGCCGTCACCCAGGACGGACGCGGTGGCCTCCTCGAGGACGGCGAGACCGCGGGTGAGGTCCTCGGAGGTGATGGTCAGCGGCGGCATCGTCTTGAGCACCTCGTCCTCGGGTCCGGAGGTCTCGACCAGCAGGCCCAGCTCGTACGCCGCCGTCGCGATCTTCCCGGCCGCGCTGGCATCTGGGAAGGCGATGCCGATCAGGAGGCCGCGACCACGGACGGCCGCGCCCTCGTACCGCTCGGCGATCCTCGTCAGCCCCGCGCGCAGGTCGGCGGCCTTCGCCTGGACGTCCTTCTGGAAGGAGTCATCGGCCCAGTACCTCTCCAGCGCAGCCCGGCCGGTGACGAAGGCGAGGTTGTGACCGCGGAAGGTGCCGTTGTGCTCACCGGGCTCGAACTGGTCCAGCTCCGGCTGGATCAGAGTCAGCGCCATCGGCAGGCCGAAGCCGGAGATCGACTTCGACAGACAGACGATGTCGGGGGAGAACCCGGCCTCCTCGAAGCTGAAGAAGGTGCCAGTACGCCCGCAGCCCGCCTGCACGTCGTCGACGATCAGGATGATGTCGTACTCGCGGCACAGGTCCGAGAGCGCCTTGAGCCACTCCAGCCGAGCGGCGTTGAGGCCACCCTCGCCCTGGACGGACTCCACGATGATCGCGGCCGGCTTGTCGACGCCGGAGCCGCTGTCCTGGAGCACGCGCTCCAGCCACATGAAGTCGTCGACGGCACCGTTGAAGTAGTCGTCGTACGGGATCTTCGAGCTGTTGGTCAGCGGGATGCCCGCGCCCTTGCGCTTCATCGAGTTGCCGGTCACTGCCAGCGAGCCGAGCGTCATCCCGTGGAACGCGTTGGTGAACGACAGCACGTGCTGGCGCCCGGTCACCTTGCGGGCCAGCTTGAGAGCGGCCTCGACGGAGTTGGTCCCGGTCGGACCGGGGAACATCACCTTGTAGTCGAGGTTGCGCGGCTCGAGGATCAGGTCCGAGAAGGCCTGCAGGAAGTCCCGCTTCGCGCTGGTGTGCATGTCCAGCGAGTGCAGGATGCGGCCCTCGCGCAGGTAGTCGAGCAGCGGGTCCAGCAGCGCGGGGTTGTTGTGCCCGTAGTTGAGCGCGCCGGCTCCGGCGAAGAAGTCCAGGAACTCACGCCCGTCCTCGCTGGTGAGGGTGGAGCCCTGGGAGTGGGTCATCACGGCGGGCCAGCTGCGGCAGTAGCTGCGGACCTGCGACTCCAGGGAGTCGAAGATCGCGGTGCCGCCAGCGGCCTGAGGCGTGTCGGTATGGGCGGGTTCGGTGGTCGTCGTCATGGAAATGACACCTCCGTGTGTCGTCGATCCCGATTACGCGGGCGCACAACGCGCCCGGCGGACCGGGTGCGGTCGGATCGTGCGGACGGATCGTGCGGGCGGATCGTGCGGTCAGAACGGGCCGATGCGTAACAACAGCTCCGTGTCGTGCCCGTCCGGGAACATCGCGGCGTCGAAGAGCGGCGTGCGCTCGATCGGGGCGCTGCGTGCGTTCGCGAACGAGGTGAACAGCGCGATCGAGGCGCTGTTGTCCGCGGTGATGGTCGTCTCCAGGTGACGTATGCCCTGGTCGACGGCCAGACGGTCGACGAGCCCGTCGAGCATGCGGCGGGCCAGACCCTGGCCGCGGTGCCGTTCGTCGACGGCGACCTGCCAGATCATCAGGGTCTCCGGCTTCTCCGGACGCCGGTAGCCGGTGACGAATCCTCCTGGATCGTCATCGACGGTCGCGATGAGCGACGTCTCCGCGAAGTCGCGCGCCCACAGCAGGTAGGCATACGAGGCATTGACGTCGAGTACCCGAGATTTCGTTGCCATCCGCCACAGGTGCTGACCGTCCTCGAGGTCCGGTGAGCGGAAGTCGACTCGGGAAGCCGACTTCAGGCGGGGCACGCTGCCAGTCGAATTGCGATGTGGCATCGCGTCAGGACGCTAACAGCCCTGCGGCAGGTATGCCTGGGTCGCGTCCGCACTCCGATATGCGGGCGGACGAGCGGCGCGTCAGATCACGCAGACGTACGCCGCACCAGCTCGGGCGCGAAGACGACGCGCCGCGGGATGGTGGTGGTGCCGTCGAGCTGGGCGAGGAGGAGCCGGGCGGCCTCCTCGGCCATGTCGCCTATCGGGTTCTTGACCGTGGTGAGCGGGGGAGTGGTGCGCTCGGCGATGCCGAGGTCGTCGTAGCCGACGACCGCGATGTCGTCGGGGACGCGGCGGCCGGCCCGGCCGAGGGTGCGGAGCGCACCCGCGGCCATCAGGTCGGAGGCGACCATGAGGCCGTCGATGTCCGGATGGCTGCCCAGCAGGATCTCGCAGGCAGCCTCGCCGCCGTCCTCGGTGAAGTCGCCCTCGACGACCGCGTCGGCGGCGAGCCCGGCAGCGTCCAGGGCCGCCCGCCAGCCGGCCACCCGGTCGGCGCCCGCGCTCATGTCGGCAGGACCGGTGATGGTGCCGATCCGGCGGCAGCCGCGGTCGATGAGCACCTGGGTGACCTCGCGGGCACCGGCGAAGTTGTCGGTGTCGGCGTAGGAGACCCGGTGGGCGCCGGTCCACGGGCGGCCGACGAATGCCGCCGGCAGACCGAGGTCGGCGACGTGGTCGGCGAGCAGGTCGCTGCGGTGCGAGGAGACGACGATGGCGCCGTCGATGTGACCACCGCGCAGGTAGCGCAGCATGCGGTCCTCCTCCTCGCCCGGACGCGCGATCAGCAGGACCACCTGCAGGTCGCGCGACGAGAGGGCCCGGGTGACGATGCGCAGCGTACGGGCGAAGAACGGGTCGGCGAAGACCCGCTCATCGGCCTCCGGGATGACCATGGCGACCGAGTCGGTACGCCGGGTCACCAGCGACCGCGCCGCCGGGTTGGGGGTGTAGCCGAGGGTGCGGACGGCCTCGGCGACGGCCTCGGCGGCCTTCGCGGAGACGCGCGAGCCGCCGTTGATCGCGCGCGACGCGGTCGCCCGGCTGACACCAGCCAGCCGGGCGACCTCGTCGAGGGTGGGCATGTTCACGCGCGCGCCGGCACCCGGTTGTTCGCCGCCACATCGGCGAACCAGAGGCCGCTGTCCTTCGGCGTACGCACCTGGGTCTCGAAGTCCACGTGCACGATCCCGAACCGATGCGCGTAGCCGTAGCTCCACTCGAAGTTGTCGAGCATGGACCAGGCGAAGTAGCCGCGTACGTCCGCACCCTGCTCCATCGCGTCGAGGGTCGCGCGCAGGTGCTCGTCGATGTAGTCGAGGCGGGCGGTGTCGTGCACGGCGCCATCCTCCACCACATCATCGTAGTAGGCCCCGTTCTCGGTGATGTAGATGGGCGGGGCACCGTACTCACCGCTGAGCCGGGTCAGCAGCCGGGTCAGCCAGACCGGGTCGATCTCCCAGTCGCGGGCAGTCGTGGCGCGGCCCGTGCGCGGGGTGACGAACTCGGCGCCGGGGTAGGGGTTCCCCCGCGGCAGGTCGGAGTGCACGAGCCGACTGCCCAGCACCTGGTCGGGGTCGATCTCGAACGGCTCCGCCGCGATGGCGTTGCCGAAGTAGAAGTTGACCCCGAGCACGTCGAGCGGCGCGGAGATGACCTCCAGGTCGCCC
This sequence comes from Nocardioides sp. YIM B13467, assembly GCF_042788075.1. Classification (NCBI taxonomy): domain Bacteria; kingdom Bacillati; phylum Actinomycetota; class Actinomycetes; order Propionibacteriales; family Nocardioidaceae; genus Nocardioides; species Nocardioides sp. YIM B13467. The sequence continues at coordinate 662,929 of NZ_JBHZPJ010000046.1, read as the reverse complement.
TCGAGCACCCAGTCCTGCCACGGGCGGCCCTGGAAGGTCAGGCCCTCGGTGTCCGCGGCCAGGTCGTCGGCGTACTTGCCCCGGAACAGCGGGTCGAGGAACACCCGGTTGTGCAGACCGTCGATCCGCCGGGTCATGTCGACGTCCTCGGGACGGTCGGCGTCGTAGGGGTCGACGACCGTCGGGTTGAGGGTGATGCCGAGGGACTTCCCGTTCTCCGGCGTCGCGCCGCGGGCGCGCAGCTCGTTGATCACGAGGCCGTGCCCGAGCATGAGGTGGTGAGCCGCGACGATGCCGGCCACACCCTCCTGGCGACCCGGTGCGTGCTGGCCACCTGAGTAGCCGAGGAAGGCCGAGCACCACGGCTCGTTCAGCGTCGTCCAGTTGTCGACGCGGTCGGAGAGCGCGTCGTAGACGGTGGTGGAGTACTCCACGAACCGGTAGGCGGTGTCACGGCTGGTCCAGCCGCCCTGGTCCTCCAGCGCCTGCGGGAGGTCCCAGTGGTAGAGCGTGATCCACGGCGCGATCTCGGCCTCGAGCAGCTCGTCGACGAGACGGCTGTAGAAGTCGAGCCCCGCCTGGTTGACCTTCCCGCCATCGGGACGGATCCGCGGCCACGCCGTCGAGAACCGGTACGAAGCCAGGTTGAGGCGCTTCATCAGCGCGACGTCCTCGGGCACCCGGTGGTAGTGGTCGCAGGCCACCTCGCCGGTGTCGCCGTTGAGGATCGCCCCGGGCACCTTGGTGAAGGTGTCCCAGTTGCTGGGCGTACGTCCGTCCTCGTCGATGGCTCCCTCGATCTGGTAGGAAGCCGTCGCCGCACCCCAGAGGAAGTCCTGGGGAAACGTACGCTCGGCGCGGGCTGGGTTTGTCGAGAGATTCATCCCTTGACGGCTCCTTGCATGATGCCGGACACCAGGTGGCGGCCGGTGGCGATGAACAACAGAAGTAGGGGCACGGTCGCGAGGATCGTTCCGGCCTGGACCAGCGCCATGTCGGCATGCCCCTGTCCAGGCGCGACCTTGAGCGCGTCCAGCGCGGTCTGCAGGGTCTGTACGTCGGAGCCCTGCAGCACGATCAGCGGCCACATGAAGTCGGTCCACACCTGCATGAAGGTGAACAGGCCGAGGATCGCCATCGCGGGTCTCGCCGCTGGGACGGCGACGGTCCAGAACGTACGGATCATGGACGCACCGTCGACGCGGGCCGCGTCGATGAGCTCGTCGGGGATCGCGTCGACGAGGTACTGCCTCATGAAGAAGACACCGAACGCGGTCACCACCCACGGCAGGATCACGGCGGCGTGGGTGCCGGTCAGGCCGAGGTTGGAGAACTGCTTGAGCATCGGCACCAGCGCCAGCTGGGTCGGCACCGCCAGGGTGGCGACGACGAAGACCATCCCCGCGTTGGCACCGCGGAAGCGGAGCTTGGCGAAGGAGTAGCCCGCCAGGGTCGAGAAGAGCACGACCGAGGCCGCCGAGATCCCGGAGACGATGATCGAGTTGAGCAGCGCCGACCAGAAGTCGATCCGGTCGAAGACCCGGGCAGCATTCTCGAAGAAGTGCCCTCCCGGGACCAGCGGCGGAGGCGACTGGATCGCCCGGTGCCGGGTGACCGAGCCGATGACGAACGACCAGTACAGCGGGAACGCCGAACCCAGCAGGAATGCCGTGAGCAGGCCATATACGAGGAATCCAGGTCGTCTGCTCATCGAAGGCTCCTTCGTTGTACGGCCCGGGTGACCAGGAAGTTGACCAAGGCGATCCCCACGATGATGAGGAACAGCACCCAGGCGGCGGCGGCCGCACGGGGATACGGGTTGGTCGTGGACTGGGCGGTGTTGAAGACGTACATCGTCAAGGTCGTGTACTGGAAGTCGGAGCCGCCCTGGAAGCGCAGGTTGGTGTCGAAGATCCGGGGCTCGGTGAAGATCTGCAGGCCACCGATGGTCGAGGTGACGATGACGAAGATCATCGTCGGCCGGATCGAGGGCAGGGTGACGTTGAAGAACTGCTTCACCTTGGAGGCGCCGTCGATCTCGGCCGCTTCGTAGAGATCGCGCGGGATCGCCTGCATGGCGGCGAGGATGATCAGCGCGTTGTAGCCCGTCCAGCGCCAGTTGACCATGGTCGCGATCGCGGTCCAGCTCGCGAACCGATCGGCGTGCCACGGCACCTTCGGGAAACCGAAGCCGTCGAGCGTCTGGTTGATCAGGCCCGTGCCGTCAGCGAAGATCGCGCCGAAGATCATCGCGGACGCCGCAGGAGCGACCACGAAGGGCAGCAGGATGCTCATCCGCCACAGGGTGCGGCCCCGGAGCCGGGTGTCGAGCAGCGCGGCGAGGATCGTCGCCACGATGATCTGCGGCACCGAGGAGAGCAGGAACATCCCGATGGTGTTCCAGAAGGCCTTACGGAACACCGAGTCACCGAGGACGTGGGCGTAGTTGTCCCAGCCGACCCACGGACCGACCTCGGACCCGTAGGCGGGCCAGGAGAAGAAGGACAGGTAGCCGGTGTAGAGCATCGGGTAGAGCCCGATGACGAGGAACACGAGGAAGAACGGCGCGACGTACAGGTAGGGCGAGAACTTGAAGTCCCACCGGGAGAGCCGGTTACGCCACGCCTGGCGGCGGGGTGCTGCCCCGGTCGAGGGCGCCGGGGTGGCGTTCTCGACCGGGGCAGAGGTGGTGGTCGGCATGGATCAGGACATTCCTTCGACGCCCTCGACGAAGGTCGCCCACGACTTCTCGGGGTCGGTGCCCTCGTCCACACGACGGATCGCCTGCTGGAAGAGGCCCAGGATGTCGGAGTACTTGTCACCCTTGAACGGGACACCCGCCGGCACGGCCTCCGCGCGGCTGGCGAGGATCTGCGAGGTGGGGGCGTTGTTGAAGTAGGGGTCGGTGGCGTTCTCGTCGGCCAGGACCGTCTGCGCCTCCAGGTTGGCCGGGAAGTTGCCGGCCACCTTCGACGCGGCCACCTGGGACTCGGCGTTGGTCAGGTAGTTGGCGAACTCCTTGGCCTCGTCCTGGTGCTCCGACTGCGCCGGGACGGCGAGGTAGGAGCCACCCCAGTTGCCGCCGCCGCCCGGGAAGGCGTCGACGATGTCCCAGCCCTTCACGTCAGGCGCGGAGTCCTTGATGTTGGCGAACATCCAGCCCGGGCACGGGATGGTGGCGAAACCGTCGTTGGTGAAGTTGGCCATCCAGTCCTCGCCCCACTGCTCGACCTTCGTCGACTGGGTGGGGGCGTACTGCGCGACCGTGTCGTAGACCTCCCGGAGCTCCGGGTTGTCGACGTCGATCTTCTGGTCCTTGGTCTGGAAGGGGTACTCGACCTGGTTGAGCATCGCCTGGGCGATCGCGCCGCTGGAGTCGTACCAAGCCGTCTTCGGCATCTTCTTCTTGAACTGCTCGCCGGTGGCGAAGTAGGTGTCCCAGTCCTTGAAGAGATCCTTCACGGCCTCGCGGTCGCTCGGGAGGCCGGCCTTCTCGAAGAGGTCGGCGCGGTAGCAGAACGCCTCGGGACCGGCATCGGTCGGATAGCCGATCTGCTTGCCGTCGGCGGTCTGGCCCTCGAGGTACTTCGACTCCATCCAGCGGCTGTCGAGCTCCTTGTCGGTGAGATCGACGAACTGCTCGGAGGCGCCCTCGGCGACGAGCGCGGGCATCATGTCGCCCTCGATGCCGACGATGTCGGTGAGACCCTCGCCCGACTGCAGGCCGGTGGTGAGGCTCTGCTTCCAGGTGTCCCACTCGGCAACGACGGTCTGCTTGACCTTGAAGGGGCGATCAGGGTCGGCGTTCCACTGCTCGATGAGGTCGCCGTAGCCGAACTCGCTGAAGGTCGTGATGGTCAGGGTGTCGTCCTTGCCGAGCTTGGCCTGCTCGCCGGTGTCGTCGCTGCCGCCGCAGGCCCCGACGAGGCCAGCGACGAGAGTGGCGACCGCGCCAGCGGCTAGACCGCGGCGCCAGGACTTGGAGATCTTGGACACGGGGTGCTCCTGCACGTCTGTGTGGGGAGTGAGAGCGCTTCCACTCTCGGGACTAGGGAGAGTGTGAGTGTGCTCACACGTCTGTGTCAAGAGGCGCGGAGGTAACGATTTCGTGTGGTGTGGGAGCGCTTCCATCAAACTGGGGAAACGGCAGCCTCGGTCAGGCCGAGATGACGGTGAGCAGCCGGGCGGTCTCAGCGGCCATCGCGTCGCGGCCGGCAGCGAGGTAGCGGCGCTGGTCGACCAGGGCCGAGTCGGCTTCGAGGGTCTCGCGGACAGCGCCGGTGAAGGCCTTGTTGAGCTGGGTGGCGACGTTGATCTTCGTCATCCCGGCGGCGATGGCGGCTCGGAGCCCGTCGTCGCTCACGCCGGAGGAGCCGTGCAGGACCAGCGGGACGTCGACGGCGCGGCGGATAGCTGCGATCAGCGCCTCGTCCAGGGCCGCGTCGCGGGTGGTCATCTTGTGGCTCGAGCCGACGGCGACGGCGAGGGCGTCGACGCCGGTGCTGGCGACGAACGCGGCCGCCTCGGCCGGGTCGGTGCGTACGCCGGGCGCGTGGACGCCCTCCTTACCGCCGACCTCGCCGAGCTCGGCCTCGACGTGGGCGCCGCGGTCGTGGCAGCGGCGGGCGACGGCGGCGGTGCGGGTGAGGTTGTCCTCGTAGGGGAGCTGGGAGGCGTCGTACATCACCGACGAGAAGCCGAGATCGACCGCGATCCCGACCAGGCGCTCGTCGGTCGCATGGTCCAGGTGGAGCGAGATCGGCATCGTCGAGCCGGACGCGACCGCGATCGCGGCATGGGCCAGCGGCGCCAGGCCGCCGTGGTAGCGCACCGCGTTCTCGCTGATCTGCACGATGACCGGGCGGTTCGCGGTCTCGGCTCCGGTGGCTATCGCCTCGACGGTCTCCAGGTTGATCGCGTTGAAGGCGGCGACACCGCGGCCTTCCTCATAGGCCGACCTGATCAGCGAGGCGGTGGTCGTGAGGGTCATGGTCGAAGTGTCGCAGGCAGCCGACGACGAGAACGGCCGCCGACCCAAGAGGGTCGGCGGCCGTCACGAAAGCCGGTCAGGACTTGTTGGCCTTGCGGGCCCGCGAGGCGATCTTGGCGCGGTCGTTCTGGTCGAGGACGACCTTGCGGATGCGGACCATGTCGGGGGTGACCTCGACGCACTCGTCCTCGCGGCAGAACTCCAGGCACTGCTCGAGCGAGAGCTTCTTCGGCGGGATGAGCTTCTCGAAGTTGTCGGAGGTGGCGGAGCGGACGTTGGTCTGCTGCTTCTCCTTGGTGATGTTGACGTCCATGTCGTCGGCGCGGGAGTTCTCGCCGACGATCATGCCCTCGTAGACCTCGGTCGCCGGCTCGACGAACATGACGCCGCGCTCCTGCAGCGAGGTCATGGCGTACGCCGTGGCCGCGCCGGCCCGATCGGCGACGAGCGAGCCGTTGTTGCGCGAGCGGATCTCGCCGGCCCAGCGGTCGTAGCCCTCGGAGATGTGGTGGGCGATGCCGGTGCCGCGGGTCTCGGTGAGGAACTCGGTGCGGAAGCCGATCAGGCCGCGCGCCGGCACGATGAACTCCATGCGCACCCAGCCGGTGCCGTGGTTGGTCATGCCCTCCATGCGGCCCTTGCGGTTCGCGAGCAGCTCGGTGATGGCGCCGAGGTACTCCTCCGGCGCGTCGATGGTCAGGCGCTCGAACGGCTCGTGGATCTTGCCGTCGATCTCCTTGGTGACCACCTGCGGCTTGCCGACGGTCAGCTCGTAGCCCTCGCGGCGCATCTGCTCGACCAGGATCGCCAGCGCCAGCTCGCCACGGCCCTGGACCTCCCAGGCGTCGGGACGCTCGGTGTTGAGGATCTTCAGCGACACGTTGCCGATGAGCTCGGAGTCGAGGCGGTCCTTGACCAGGCGCGCGGTGACCTTCGAGCCCTTGACCTTGCCGACCAGCGGCGAGGTGTTGGTGCCGATGGTCATCGAGATGGCCGGCTCGTCGACGTGGATGAGCGGCAGCGCGACCGGGTTCTCCGGGTCGGCGAGGGTCTCGCCGATGGTGATGTCCGGGATGCCGGCGATGGCGACGATGTCGCCGGGACCGGCGATCTCGCCCGGCTTGCGCTCGAGGCCCTCGGTGATGAGCAGCTCGGTGATGCGTACGTTCTTGACCTCGCCGTCACGGCGCATCCAGGCGACGTTCTGGCCCTTCTTCAGGGTGCCCTGGTGGATGCGGACCAGCGCGAGGCGGCCGAGGAACGGGCTCGCGTCGAGGTTGGTGACGTGGGCCTGGAGGGGCGCGCCCTCGACGTACGTCGGAGCCGGGATCGTGTCCATGATCGTCTGGAAGAGCGGCTCGAGGTCCTTGGAGTCGGGCAGCTCGCCGTTGCCGGGCTGCTCGAGCGACGCGACGCCGGCCTTGCCCGAGGCGTAGATCACCGGGAAGTCGAGGGCGTCCTGGCTGTGGGAGTCGTCGAGCAGGTCCATGAAGAGCTCATACGTCTCGTCGACGACCTCCTCGATGCGGGCGTCGGGGCGGTCGACCTTGTTGACCACCAGCACGACCGGCATGTCGGCGTTGAGCGCCTTGCGCAGCACGAACCGGGTCTGGGGGAGCGGGCCCTCGGAGGCGTCCACCAGCAGCACGATCCCGTCGACCATCGACAGGCCGCGCTCGACCTCACCACCGAAGTCGGCGTGGCCGGGGGTGTCGATGATGTTGATCGTCATCCCCTCGGGCGCGCTCGGCCCGGTGTAGTGGATGGCGGTGTTCTTCGCGAGGATGGTGATGCCCTTCTCGCGCTCGAGCTCACCGGAGTCCATGACCCGGTCGGCGACCGATTCGGCCTCGTGCTCGGTGAACGTGCCTGCCTGACGCAGCATGGCGTCGACCAGCGTGGTCTTGCCGTGGTCGACGTGCGCAACGATGGCGACGTTGCGTAGATTGGCCTTGAGGATCTCGGACATGTGCGAAGCGGCTCGATTTCTGGCGCGGGACGGGACGTCTGATCTTATCCGCCGTGACCTCCTTGACCCGCATCCGGAGATGACGGTTGGCTGAGGCCCATGACTTCTCGGAAACACGTCTGCCAGATCGTGCCCCCGTATCTCATGCAGCGGCTCAACGCCGGCCGCCTCGACCAGGACAACGCGTTTCGAGCCGCTCGGGCCGAGCACCTGACCAGGGTTCTCGCCCAGCGCCCCGCCCCCGAAGCCGGCGAGACCACCGCCGAGGCCGGGGACTGGACGGTCTACACCGCGAACAACGGCACCGACCTGCCGGGGGAGAAGATCCGCGCCGCGGGTGAGCCGGAGTCGGGCGACGAGAGCGTCGACGAGGCCGCGACCGGCATCACCGGCTCGCTGGCTCTCTTCGAGGAGGTCTACGGCCGCGACTCCTACGACGGCCGGGGCATCGAGGTCGTGATGACGGTCCACTACGACCGCGACTACGCCAACGCCTTCTGGGACGGCACCCAGCTGGTCTTCGGCGACGGCGACGGCGAGATCTTCCAGCGGTTCACCAAGGCCGTCGACGTGATCGGCCACGAGCTCTCCCACGCGGTCACCGAGCATACCGCCGGGCTCGTCTACCAGGGCCAGCCCGGCGCGCTCAACGAGTCGATGTCGGACGTGTTCGGCTCCTGCCTCAAGCAGCGCCTCCTAGGCCAGAGCGCCGACGAGGCCGACTGGATCATCGGCGAGGGCCTCTTCACCGAGTCGGTCCAGGGCATCGGGCTGCGGCACATGCTCGAGCCCGGGACCGCCTACGACGACCCCAGCCTGGGCAAGGACCCGCAGCCGGCCCACATGGACGACATCTACGACGGCACCGACGACAACGGCGGCGTCCACATCAACTCCGGCATCCCCAACCGCGCCTTCGCCCTCGCCGCCAAGGCGATCGGCGGCAACTCCTGGGACGGTGCCGGCAAGATCTGGTACGCCGCACTGACCGGCGGCGCCGTCACCACCGACACCGACTTCGCCGGTTTCGCCGCGGCCACCATCGCCGAGGCCGGCGACCAGGCCGAGGCGGTCACCACCGCGTGGTCCGAGGTCGGTGTCACCCCGACGTCAGGGACGCCCGCACCCGACGGCGAGGGGCCGACCGTGGTGAAGGTACGCCGCAGCGGCGGGTTCCTGGGACGTACCAAGGAGGGGGTCGCCGAGCTCGCACCGTCGGCCACGCAGGTGGTCGCGTTGCGGAACCTGGTTGCCGGCGGCGCCGCTCCTTCCAAGCCGAAGGGCGCCGACCGCTACATCTACGAGTTCGAGGTCGACGGCCGGACCGTCGTCGTGCACGAGGGCGACATGAGCCCTGAGCTGCGCGCCGTCGCCAACGAGCTTCTGGAGAGCTGAGCCTCAGGGGAGGGCGCGGTCGAGCGCGGCCTCGACGTGCACGGTGATGGCGTCGAGGATGGGTACGTCGACGTCGGTCGGCCGCACCAGGAGGCTGAGCTCGGAGGCGCCGAGGATGACGCCGTCGGCACCCGCGTCCCACAGCTCGTGGACGACCTCGAGGACCCGCTTGCGCGAGCCGGACACGACGTTCCGGTGGATGAGCTCCTCGTAGATGATCGAGTCGAGCATCTCCACGTGAAGGGTGTCGGGCAGGTTCACGTCGACGCCGTGGTCGGAGATCCGCTGGGCGAAGAAGTCGTTCTCCACGGTGTAGCGGGAGGCGAGGAACCCGGCCTTGGTGATGCCGAGCTCCTTGGCCTTCGAGGCGAGCTCGTCGGCCAGGTGCAGCACGGGTACGTCGACGGCGGCCGCCACCTCGTCGTAGACCTTGTGGAAGGTGGTGGTGCACAGCAGGATGAAGTCGGCGCCGCCGGCCACCACGCTGCGGGCCGCGGTGATCAGGATCTCGGCGACCTGGTCCCAGGACTCCTTCTCCTGCAGTGCCGTCAGCTCGGCCAGGTCGACGGAGGCCAGCACGATCTTGGCGGAGTGGAGACCGCCGAGCCGCTCCTGGACACCCTTGTTGAGTCCCTCGTAGTAAGCGGCGGTGCTTTCCCAGCTCATGCCGCCGATGAGTCCGATCGTCTGCACGTCATCGAGTGTGACACCGTCGGCTGTTGCGTACTGAATCCTCGGCGTCGCTCAGGCCTGGACTAGACCAGGTCAGAGGCCGGATCAAGGGCGATCAGCCCTCGCGGTGCACCTTGTGCGGGGCCGCCTGGGCGCGCGGCTTGATGACGAGCTCGTCGATGTTGACGTGAGCCGGACGGGTCGCCATCCACACGATGGCGTCGGCGACGTCCTCGGCCACCAGCGGGTCGGCGACGCCCTGGTAGACCGCGTCGGCCGCTGCCTGGTCGCCCCCGAGACGTACGAGCGAGAACTCCTCGGTCTGGACCATGCCCGGGGCGATCTCCATGATCCGCACCGGCTTGTCGACGATCTCCAGGCGCAGCGCCTCGGTGACCGCGCGGGTGCCGAACTTGGCCGCGTTGTAGCCCGCGCCGCCCTCGTAGGCGCGACGGCCGGCGATCGAGCCGACGTTGATGACCGCGCCGGCGCCGGAAGCGATCAGCGCGGGGAGAAGCGCCTTCGTCACCCGGGTCAGGCCGATCACGTTGACCTCGAACATCGCCTGCCACTTGGTCAGGTCGGCCTCGGCCACCTTGTCCACCCCGAAGGCGCCGCCGGCGTTGTTGACCAGCAGGTCGAGACGGTCGCCGACCGCCTCGACGAGCGCGGCGACGGAGTCGTCGGAGGTGACGTCGGTCGCGATCGCGGTGCCACCGATCTCCTCGGCCAGGGCCTCGATCCGGTCGGCCCGGCGAGCGGCGAGGAAGACGTGGTAGCCCTCCTTGGCGAGCTGGCGGGCGGTGGCCGCGCCGATCCCGCTCGAGGCGCCGGTGACGACAGCATTCTTGGACGACATGGAGTCATTCTCTCGTCGCTCGCTCGACTTTGCCCACCGGGTCCCACGATCGAAGACGATCCACGCGGGTTCACGCGCCCGGGAATGATGAGTGAGATCCGAGTGTTGAGAGACGGGACCATCGGCATATACACAAAGGGGCAGGAATGATCCACCGCGTAGCGATGGTCAGTCTGCACACCTCTCCGCTCGACCAGCCCGGCACCGGCGACGCCGGCGGCATGAACGTATACGTGCTCGAGCTCTCCCGGCGGCTGGCCACCCAGGGCATCGCGGTCGACATCTTCACGCGCGCGACCTCCTCGCGGCTGCCGCAGGTCGTGGAGGCGTACGACGGGGTCGCTGTCCACCACGTCCACGCCGGTCCGTTCGAGGGGCTGGCCAAGGGTGACCTTCCGGGGCAGCTGTGCACGTTCGCGCGCGAGGTGCTCCGCGCGGAGGCGTCCAACCCGCCGGGCTACTTCGACGCAGTGCACTCCCACTACTGGCTCTCGGGCCAGGTCGGTGCGCTCTCCCGCGACCGCTGGGGCGTGCCGCTGGTCCACTCGATGCACACGATGGCCAAGGTCAAGAACGAGGCGCTCGCCGAGGGCGACTGTCCCGAGCCCGAGGCCCGCGTGATCGGCGAGGAGCAGGTCGTCGACGCCGCCGACATGCTGATCGCCAACACCGACCTCGAGGCCAAGCAGCTGATCAACATGTACGACGCCGAGCCAGGCCGTGTCGCCGTCGTCCATCCCGGGGTCGACCTGCGGGTCTTCCGTCCGCGCGGGCGGGCCGCGGCGCGTGCCGCGCTCGGGCTGCCGGCCCGGGCTCACGTGCTCCTCTTCGCCGGTCGCATCCAGCCGCTCAAGGCTCCCGACGTACTCCTGCGGGCGGCCGCGGTCATGCTCGCGCGTGACCCGTCGCTGCGCCGCAACCTCGTCGTGCCGATCGTCGGCGGTCCCTCCGGCTCCGGTCTGGAGCACCCGACGGGCCTGGCCGATCTGGCCGCTGAGCTGGGGATATCCGATGTGGTCCGGTTCGTCCCGCCGGTGCGCCAGGACAAGCTCGCGCTCTGGTACTCCGCAGCCTCCGTCGTCGCCGTCCCCTCCTACAACGAGTCGTTCGGCTTGGTCGCCGTCGAGGCCCAGGCCTGCGGCACGCCCGTCGTCGCGGCCGCGGTCGGCGGCCTGACCACGGCAGTGCACCACGGCCGCAGCGGGCTCCTGGTCGACGGGCACGACCCGGCGCAGTGGGCCGACGCGCTCACCAACGCCATCGCCTCCCACTCGCGCTGGTCGGCTCTGGCCGACGGCGCCCGCGAACACGCCCAGGACTTCTCCTGGGATCTCACCGCACGCAATACGCTCGAGGTCTATGAAGAGGCCAAGATGCTGATGCGTGAGGAGCTGACGGCATGACCGTAGATGCGCGGACCGATCAGGAAGAGGTCGTACGCGGCTGGCTGAAGTCCAACGACCTGACCTGGGACGAGACGTCCCAGCCGGGTGGCGAGGTGGTCTTCTCGTTCTCGCTCCCGGGCGAGCGCAAGCTGCAGACGCCGGTCCGGCTCGACCTGGGGCAGCACGCCCTCGGCGTACATGCCTTCGTCTGCCGCCGTCCGGACGAGAACCACGAGACCGTCTACCGCTGGCTGCTCGAGCGCAACCTGCGGCTCTACGGGGTCTCGTTCGGCCTGGACCGGCTCGGCGACATCTACCTCGACGGCCGGCTGCCGCTCGCGATGGTCGAACCGGGCGAGCTCGACCGGCTGCTCGGCTCGGTCCTGACGTACGCGGACGAGTCCTTCAACACCATCCTCGAGCTCGGCTTCGCCTCTTCGATCCGCAAGGAGTGGGAGTGGCGCAAGCTCCGCGGTGAGTCGACCGCCAACCTCGAAGCCTTCCGGGGCTGGCTCGAGGCGACCAAGGACCCGACGGACTAGCGCGGCTGGCGCCGGGTGATCAGAACACCCGCGATGCACATCGCGCCACCGACGAAGGCGAGCGCGGGCGGCACCTCGTCGAGCACCAGCCACGCCATCAGCGCGGTGATGAACGGCACCAGGAACGTCGACTGCGCGAACTTGCCGGCATCGGAGTGGGACAGGGCATAAGCCCAGGTCACGAAGGCCAGAGCGCTCGGGAAGAGGCCGAGGTAGACGATCCAGCCGATGTTGCCGACGCTGATGTCGGGGAGCGTGGTCGCCAGCTCGAACGACCACGGCAGGCAGATGACGAGGCCGGCGATGGCGTACCAGAACGTCAGCAGCAGCGCGCTCATCGTCGGCAGCAGCTTCTTCTGGGTGAGGACGCCGACCGCGAAGGTGAGCGCGGCGACGACCGAGAGGGCGACGCCGATCCAGTCGCCGGTGTCACCGTTGGCCGAGGCACGGCCGATGACGACGACCCCTGCGAAGCCGACGCCGGTGCCGATCAGGATCCACCGGTGGATCGTCTCCTTGAGCACGAGGCCCGCCAGCAGCGCCACCACGATCGGGCCGACCTGCACGATCAGCGCCGCCGTCGCCGCGTCGATCCGGCGCTCGGACTCGTTGAGCGCCAGGTTGTAGACGCCCAGCCAGGACGCACCGCCCAGCGCGATCAGCGGCCATTCCTTGCGGGTCGGCAGCCGGAACCCGCCCTTCAGCGCGAGGTAGGCACCGAGCGCCGCCACCATCACCACCAGCCGGCCCAGCGACAGGCTCCCCGGCGGGACGGTGTCGCCCAGGTGACGGATCCCCACGAACGCCGATGCCCACAGAACCAGCGTGATCCCACAAGCGATCAGTGGCTTCCAGATCGGCGTGGTCGCAGCGGGCGCGGGGCTAATCGTCGTCGTCACGATAAAAGGGTAAAGATCCACGCCCCGGAGCGCGAGCGGATATCAGCCAAGGATGTTCGACATCCCGCCATCTAGCCCTGGCCGAGGCGTCGGCAGCGTCGGCCGAGACGTCACGCGCGTCGGCCGAGAGGTCAGGGTGGTGCCGTTTCGGCCGACCGGAGCGACGCTTCGGGCGACCGGGGTGACGCTTCGGCTGGGGGTCAGCCGCGGAAGGTGCGGCGGTACGCGGTGGGGGTGATGCCGAGGGCGGCGTGGAAGTGGAGGCGGAGGGACTGGGCGGTGTTGAGGCCGCAGCGGGCGGCGACCTGCTCCATCGAGAGGTCGGTGGCCTCCAGCAGCGTGCGGGCGAGCTCGATGCGCTGACGCTGCAGCCAGCGGCCGGGGGAGTCGCCGGTCTCGTCGCGGAACCGCCTGGTGAAGGTGCGTACGGACATCGAGACCTGGGCCGCCATCGCCTCCAGGGTGAGGGGCTGGTCGAGATGGGCGAGGGCCCAGGCGGTTGCCGCCGAGATGCCGGTGTCGCCGGGGGCGGGTGCGTGGTGCCGGATGAACTGGGCCTGCCCGCCGTCGCGGTGGGGAGGTACGACCGTCACGCGGGCGACGCGGTTGGCGACCGCGGCGCCGTGGTCGCTGCGTACGACATGCAGGCAGAGGTCCAGGCCGGAGGCCACGCCGGCGGAGGTGAGGATGTCACCGTCGTCGACGAAGAGTACGTCCGGGTCCAGCTTGACCTGCGGAAACAGGGCGCGGAAGTCGTCGGTGTGCGACCAGTGGGTGGTCGCCGGGCGGCCGTCGAGGAGCCCCGCTGCGGCCAGCGCGAAGGCGCCGGTGCAGATCGACATGATCCGGGTGCCGGGCCGGATCATGTCGAGCGCCTCCTTCAGCGGCGCCGACAGGACCCCGTCCGAGACCGTCGGGTAGTCGAGGCCGAACTTCGGGATCACCACGGTGTCCGCGTCCGCGAGCGCCTCGGGGCCGTGCGGCGCGAGGACGACCACGTCCGAGTCCGACTGCACCGGTCCGGGGCCGCCGGTGGTGCAGGTGACGACCTCGTAGAGCAGTCGGTCCTCGCTGTCGCGGGCCCTGCCGAAGATCCGGTGCGGGATGCCGATCTCGAACGGGATGAACCCGTCCTGGATCAGCACCGCGACCCGATGCGGGGAAGCCACCCATGCGTCGCTCATGGCTGGATCTTACCGATAGATGTCAATCAGGCCACTGTTCGGTGGGGGCGCGCACGCGAAACGATTGCTCACATGACCCTTCGACAGGCTCAGGACACCGCCCAGACGACGACCCCGCCGCCTGCCGGCCGCATCTCCGCGCGCCGCCCCCGCATCCACCCGGCCTGGTGGGTGGCCGCCATCGCGTTCGTGACCATCGTCGGAGCCGCGGCCTTCACCGCGGCACCGGGCCTCCTGGTCGGTCCGCTGCACGAGGAGTTCGGCTGGTCGCGCGGCACGATCGGCGTCGGGATCACGCTGCAGCTCGCGCTCTACGGTCTGACCGCGCCGTTCGCCGCCGCTCTGATGGACCGCTTCGGGATCCGTCCGGTGGTCGCCGTCGCGCTCACCATGATCACCCTCGGCTCGCTCGGCACCGTCTGGATGAGCGAGTCGTGGCAGTTCGTCCTCGGCTGGGGCGTACTCGTCGGCGGTGGCAGCGGCTGCATGGCGCTCGCCTTCGGAGCGACCATCACCACCCGCTGGTTCGACAAGCGACAGGGCCTGGTCAGCGGTCTGCTGACCGCCGGCGGCGCTTCGGGACAGCTGATCTTCCTGCCGGTGCTGGCGATCCTGATCGGGGAGTTCGGCTGGCGGGCCGCCTCGGTCACGATCGCCCTGGTAGCCGCCGCGGTGATCCCGTTCGTGTTGCTGCTGCTCCGCGACTACCCGGCGGATATCGGCCTGGCGCCCTATGGCGCCTCGCAGATCGTGCCGCGACCCGCACCGGCGACCGGCGCCGCGCTACGGACCGTGCGCGTTCTCGGGATGGCGATGCGTACCAAGGCCTTCTGGCTCCTCGCCGGTGCCTTCGCGATCTGCGGAATCACCACGAACGGGCTGATCAGGACCCACTTCGTGCCCGCCGCGCACGACCACGGGATGGCCACGGTCGCGGCCGCCTCGCTGCTCGCCGTGATCGGGATCTTCGACGTCGCCGGGACGATCTTCTCCGGCTGGCTCACCGACCGCTTCAACCCCGTGGTGCTGCTCGGCGTCTACTACTCGCTCCGAGGGATCTCGCTGATCTTCCTGCCGATGCTGCTCTCGTCCGAGGTCCACCTGCCGATGGTGTTCTTCATCGTCTTCTACGGCCTCGACTGGGTCGCCACCGTGCCACCCACGCTCGCACTGTGCCGCGAGGTCTGGCCCGAGGACGCCCCGATCGTCTTCGGGTGGGTCCTCGCCTCCCACCAGGTCGGAGCCGGCCTGGTCGCCTGGGTCGGCGGCGTCGTACGCGACGTCACTGGGTCCTACGACCTGGTCTGGTACGCGGCCGGCGCCCTGTGCGCCGCCGCCGCGCTGATGTCGCTGGTGGTGCCACGGGGCGCCTTGGATGCTCACCGAGGTATCTCGGTCGAGGCTCCCTGACCTCGCGTAGCTCCGTGAAAGGAGCGACCGCGAAACCTCTACCGCCAAGTGACAGCCCGTTTCGTACGCCCGGACTACAGGGCTACGGCAAGGTCATCGCAGCACGAGCGCTTCTTGCGTCAGCTCCTGCGTGGAGCCCTGCGGGGAGGCGGTAGCCGTCACCGGCTCGTCCAGCTCGGGCGCAGGGACCGCGACAGAGACGACCTGCGCCCCGGTTGTCCCTTCCGGGATCGTCACCGTCGGGGGAAGTGAGTAGCGCGGACTGCTGCTCGAGAGGCGTACGACGAAGTTCCGCGGTGCCGGGTATCTCGTGTACACACCGACTCGCAGCTGACGCATGCCGACATCCGGAGCCACGCTCTCCACGGAGAGGAGGGAGAGCCCGGGGTAAAACTGGATATCACCGAGGATCTTTCCCGAGCCCTTGAGACGAACCGACGCGAACTGCGGGTGAGCTGAGGTGCCGAACGAGATGGGGAACGGAGCCGAGGACCGCTTCGCCGGCACGGTCACGCTGGTCGGCACGTGGAAGAACGACGGGACCTGATTGCTACCACTGGCAGGGTCAAGCTCCAGGTAGACGGTCTTGGGCACATCCAGTACGCACGTCAGACTCACAGTTCCCGAAGCCGCCGGCCCGGCGTACACAAGGTGCGGGGTGATGATCGCCTTCACGTTGCACGCCTCGGCACTGGCTCTGATCAGCGGCGTCGAGGCAACCCATCGCGATGTGCGTTCCAGCCGTGCCTGAACCTTCGCCCGCACTGTGGTCGGCCTGTAGTTCGTATAGAGCGTGAACGTCGCCGTGCGGTGCCTCGCCTTGACGGTGACGAACGTCGCGCTCGGGTAGATGTTGGGTTGATGATCGGACTTGAGGAAGACGTTCTTCCGGCTGCGCGGCGCACAGGTGAGCAGCACTGTCATTCGTGTCGAGGTGCCGCTCACGATCGTCGTCTGTGCCGCTGTCAGGCTCTTGATCCTGGGGGCGCATGCGGCCTCGGCGGAAGACGTGGTCGATACGACCGAACCGATCGGCACAAGTAGCGCCGCGAGCGAGAACATGAGCAGGAGGGCCGACCGTCGCATCGTCGCGTACCTTTCATCCGGCACCGCGGGAATGCGGGCTGCCGACGGCATGCTAAGCAGCACGATCCGACCGTGAACATGGCCCGTTCGAGCTATGCAAAGAACGACGTGGGAGTCCCGGGGTCACCTGGTGACCTCAGAACTCCCACGTCCCGTGGGCTCGTCAGAGGTCGAGCTTGTAGCCCAGCCCGCGCACGGTGACCAGGAACTTCGGCTCCGACGGGTCCGGCTCCAGCTTGGCGCGCAGGCGCTTGACGTGTACGTCGAGGGTCTTGGTGTCGCCGACGTAGTCGGAGCCCCAGACGCGGTCGATGAGCTGGCCGCGGGTCAGCACCCGGCCGGGGTTGCGCAGGAACATCTCCAGGAGCTCGAACTCCTTGAGCGGCAGCCGCTGCTCGTTGCCGTCCACGGTCACGACGTGGCGCTCCACGTCCATCCGGACCGGCCCGGCCTCGAGCGTCGCAGGGGCCGCGTCGGGCTCGGTGCCTCGGCGGAGGACGGCACGGATCCGGGCGACGAGCTCGCGCGGGGAGTAGGGCTTGGTCACGTAGTCGTCGGCGCCGAGCTCGAGACCGACGACCTTGTCGACCTCGTCGTCCTTGGCGGTCACCATGATGACCGGGACCGAGGAGGTGGCCCGGATCTGCCGGCACACCTCGGTGCCGGAGAGACCGGGAAGCATCAGATCGAGCAGCACGATGTCTGCCCCGTTGCGGTCGAACTCCTTCAGAGCGTCGGTGCCGTCCTCGGCGACGGCGACCTCGAAGCCCTCCTTGCGGAGCATGTAGGACAGTGCCTCGCTGTAGCTGGCTTCATCTTCGACGACGAGTACCCGGGTCACGGGCGTTCCTCCTTGCTTGTGCCGGACTTCCCGGCAGTTGGTAGGTGCTGGGGCAGGGTGAGGGTGAAGGTGGAACCCTGACCCTCCTGCGACCAGACCTTGACCTCGCCACCATGCGTAGCGGCGACGTGCTTGACGATCGACAGGCCGAGCCCGGTGCCGCCGGTGGAGCGGTGGCGGGCCGGGTCGACGCGGTAGAAGCGCTCGAAGATCCGGTCGATCTCCGTGGACGGGATCCCGATGCCCTGATCGACCACGGAGATCTCGACGGAGCCGTCGGTCGCGCGGGTCGAGACGGTCACGGTCGAGCCGGGGTCGGAGTAGGCGACCGCGTTGGAGACCAGGTTGGTGACCGCGGTCGAGACCTGCTCGTCGTTGCCGAAGACGTGCAGCCCGGCGGTGCCGGCGCTGACCACTTTGATGCCCTTGGCGTCGGCATCGACCGTCGAGGCGTCGACGGCGGCCGCGATGACCTTGTCGACGTCGACCGCGATCGGAGCCTCCAGGGGCTCGTCGCCCTGGAGCCGGGAGAGCTCGATGATCTGCTGGACGAGCTCGGTCAGGCGCTCGGACTCCGTGATCATCCGGTTGGAGAAGCGGCGTACGGCCTCGGGGTCGTCGGAGGCCTCGGTGACCGCGTCGGCGAGCACTCTTATCGCGCCGACCGGCGTCTTGAGCTCGTGGCTGACGTTGGCGACGAAGTCGCGGCGTACGGCCTCGACGCGGCGCTCTCGGGTGCGGTCCTCGACCAGGGCGAGCGCCAGGCGGGTGCCGAGCGGAGCGACCCGGGCGGTGACGTGCCGGGAGGCCCCGTTGGCGCGCGAGATCACCAGCTCGGTCTCCCGGATCTGGCCGTCACGGCGCACACCGTGGACGAGCTCGGAGAGCTCGGGCGAGACCAGCGAGGTGCCGCGCACCAGACCCAGGGCGTACGCCGGAGCGCTGGCCTTGAGCACCGTGTCGTGCTCGTCGACGACGACGGCGCTGCTGCGCAGGACCGAGAGGACCGCGGCCACCTCGGAGGGAACCTTCGGGGGCTCGACCTCGGGGATCCGGCGGCGGGAACGTTCGCTCATCGCCCACGCAAGCACCGCCGCTCCGGCGACGACAGCGCCGAGGAGCGCAGCAAGAAAGGCCTGCGTCGTCGAGTCCACACGATCAGGGTAAGCCCATCAAACACCCTTTCTTCACCTCTGGACGTCTCCGCGCCGAACGTTCACCGTCGGTTCACTCGGGATGGAGATCAGTACATGTCGTGTGTCTAGGATCGGCCCATGCGCGCTGCTTTCCATGAGGACCTCGATGCCATCTTCACCGATCTCACCAGTGTTTGTGAGCTGGTGTCGGTGGCCGTACGCGACGCCACCACCGCTCTCCTCGAGGCCCGCAACGACCTCGCCGAGCAGGTGATCGACAAGGATGTCGAGATCGACGACGCCCGCGAGCGCATCGAGGAGAACGCCCTCGAGCTGCTCGGCCTCCAGTCGCCGGTCGCCGGCGACCTGCGCGTGGTCGTCGCCGCGCTGCGGATGATCTCCGACCTCGAGCGGATGGGCGACCTCTCCGTCCACGTCGCCAAGATCGCCAGGCTGCGTACGCCGAACAAGGCCGTCCCCGAGCTGGCTCAGCCGACCATCGCCAAGATGGCCGAGATCGCCCAGCAGATGGTCGAGCGCACCTGCGAGATCCTCCGCACCCGCGATGTCTCCGCCGCTCAGGACCTGGTCGCCGACGACGACGAGATGGACCAGCTGCGACGCAAGTCCTTCGCCGAGCTGCTGGGCCAGGACTGGACCCACGGCGTCGAGCCCGCCGTCGACGTGGCTCTCCTGGGCCGCTACTACGAGCGCATCGCCGACCACGCGGTCACGGTCGCCAACCGGGTNTGCCCGCGCCGCTGTAACACGTCGTTCGTAGGACTACTCGCCCTATCAGAACGACCAGATAGTCCTACGAACGACGTGTTACAGCGGCGGCAGACCCGCGATCAACTCTCAAGATGTGCCGAAGCGGCCCCTCCGGATGGTGGGGCCGCTTCGCATTTGGCTTGGCTACTTGACGAGACCGAGCAGCCTCAGCAGGCCAGTCAGGATGCCGCCGACAGCACCGGTCGCCTCGTTCACGGTCTTCCCCTGCAGTTGCGCCACGCAGTCGGTGATCGTGCTCTGCGGGACGGTGCGGGCGAGGACGGAGCCGACCTGGTCGATCACCGCATTGGTGCAGATCGTGGTCAGCTCGGCGACGGTCGCGACCACCTTCTCGACCGGCTGGGTCACCGGCTCGAGCGCCTTCCCCGGGTCGGTGGTGGTGCCGCCGCCGTCGTCACCGCCGCCCCCGGTGCCACCACCGTTGCTCCCTCCGGGAGTCCCACCGGACGGGGCCTCGCTGGAGGGGCCGGAGGGAGACTGCGAGGAGCCGCCGCGCGGGCCGGCCTGCTGGCCGCCTGCTCGGAACTCGCGGTCCTTCTGCTTCGAAGACTTGGGAGCCTCCATCCGCGGGATCGCGTAGTCGACCGGGACCGTGCTGTTCGGGATCGAGGTGAAGTCGCCGGAGCGGTAGGCCTCGGCGACACCGAGCACGGTCGTGACGTACGACTGGCTGTGGTTGTAGCGGAAGACCGCTGCCCGCGCGCCCTGGTCGGTGGAGAGGTCGTCGTTGCCGGAGCAGAGGTAGACGGCGGAGGCGAGGGCGGCGTCGTTGATGTCCTGGGGGTTGCGCTTGCCGTCACCGTCGGCGTCCACGCCGACCATCGCCCAGGTGGAGGGGATGAACTGCATCGGGCCGACCGCGCGGTCGTAGCTGGTGTCGCCGTCGTACTGCCCACCGTCGGTGTCGGTGATCTGGGAAACGTTGCCCTTGCCGTTGAGCGGGACCCCGTAGATGCCGGGAGTGGAGACGCCCTCGGCGCTGAGGCGGTTGTCGTTGGCGCGCCCGTGGTTGGACTCGACCCGTCCGATCGCGGCGATCAGCGGCCAGTCGATCTTGCAGGCGGCGTCGGCGGCGTTGATGACGGTGGCTGCACGCTGGTAGGCGGCGAGCGCGGCGGACGGGATCCCGGCGGCGCTGGCCGTCCCGGGCAGCGACTTGTCGACTTCGTTGGTCGAGGCCGACACGCTGGCCGGCGCCTCGATCGCCTCGGCCGGGACCGATGTCCCGTCGGGCAGGCTGAACGCGTCGTCGTATCTGGTCCCTGATGCGGTGGCACTCGACTGCGTCAGACCGGTGACGTTGACCGTCCAGGCCGCGCTCAGCACGGCGAGCGGAACGAGCGCGGTCGCCTTCTGAAGGCGGCTGTAGCGCGAAGCGGACATCGAATCTCCCCTGGTGATCACCGCACTGAAATCGTACGGAGGTCGTGCTCCCTCATGCAACGTTCAAACGAACCGTCTCACGTCGAAGTTACGCGCGTCACGTTTTACGTGAACATAGCGTTCCACTAATCGAGACGCCTGTGAGACGGATGAAAGCTCCAGTTCATGACGCCGAACCCGGATCCGAAACATTCTGGTCCCAATATGTGGGTCAAGTGACCAGGACGATTGACCGAACGAATGAAAAAGGTAATCCTCATCACACCGCAACCCGGCGAGAGGATCCGACCGATGAGACATCACCGTTCGAGTACGACGTGCGCCAGACTGCTGGTCGCCGCCCTTGCCGCCGCTGTGCTGGTGCTCGGGCCATCACCCGGGCCGGGGCCGAGCAGCGCGAGCGCCGCCTCCGAGTCGGCGTACCTCGTCGGCCGTGGCATCGCGGACGTCACCGGCGAGCCGGGGGAGAACGGCATGATGGGCTACGCCGACCTCGCGCAGAGCACGACGGGCCTCCACATGCGTCAGCGCGCCCGAGCCTTCGTGATCGCCGACGCGGCGAGCGGTGAGCGCGTGGTCCACGTCGTGGCCGACGTCGGGATGATCTTCCAGGGCGTGCGCGACGCAGTGCTCACCAAGCTCGAGCAGCGGTACGGCGACCGCTACGGCGAGCGCAACGTCATGCTCACCGCGACCCATACCCACGCCGGGCCGGGCGGGTTCTCGCACCACAACCTCTACAACATCACGACGCTCGGCTACCACGAGAAGACCTTCCGGGCGGTCGTCGACGGCATCGTCGCCGCGATCGGACGCGCCGACGCCGACCTCGCGCCGGCCGACCTCAGCCTGTCGACCAGCCAGCTCACCAACGCCAACGTCAACCGCTCCAAGCAGGCGTTCGACCGCAACCCGGAGGCCGACAGGGCGTACTTCCCCAACGGCACCGACACCCGAAGCACCACTCTTCAGGTGCGGCGCGCAGGCGAGCTCGACGGGATCATCAACTGGTTCCCCGTGCACGCCACGAGCATGTCGACCAACAACACGCTGATCAGTCCCGACAACAAGGGCTATGCGGAGTACGTCTGGGAGCGGCAGGTGCGGGGTGTCGACTACATCGACGACACCGATCCCGACTTCGTGGCGTCGTTCGCGCAGTCCAATGCCGGCGACATGTCGCCCAACCTCAACCTGCAGCCGACGGACGGCCCGACCAAGGACGAGTTCGAGAACACCCGCATCATCGGCACCCGGATGTTCGACGCGGCCCGCGAGGGGCTCGAGTCCGACAAGCGGTCGCTCGAGGGCGGCATCGACTCGCGCATCGTCTACGTGGACCTCAGCAAGGTCGCCGTACGGCCGGAGTTCACACCCGACGGCAAGCCGCACAACACCTGCTCGGCTGCGCTCGGCGCCTCCTTCGCAGCCGGCAGCACCGAGGACGGCGGTGGCGGACTGCCGATCTTCAAGGAGGGCAAGGACGGCGGCAACCCCCTGGTCGGGCTGATCTCCGGAGCGCTCTACACCGGGTCGCCCGAGCTCAAGGCCTGCCAGGCGCCGAAGGAGGTGCTGCTCCCTGTCGGCGATCTCGACCTGGTGCAGCAGAAGCTGCCGGTTCAGCTGATGAAGATCGGCGACTTCTACATGGTCGGGATGCCGGCGGAGGTCACCGTGGTGTCGGGTCTGCGGATCCGACGGGCCGTCGCCGAGGCCGTAGGCACCGATCTCGAGAACGTCTTGGTCCAGGGCTACGCCAACGCCTACGCGCACTACCTGACGACGCCGGAGGAGTACGACTCCAAGGAGTACGAAGGCGCGAGCACGCTGTTCGGTCGCTACGAGCTGCCGGCCTTCATGCAGGTGGCCGCCGATCTCGGCACGGCGATGCGCGCCGAGGTCGACGTACCGCAGGGGGAGAAGGAGGCCGACCGGAGCGCCTGGCAGCTGCCGTCGCCCAGTGGTGCCGTACTCGTCGATGCGCCGCAGATCGGCCGTAGCTTCGGCGACGTGCTGAGCGCGCCGGGCTCGATCTACCGCCCCGGCCAGCAGGTCAGCGTGGTCTTCGCCGGCGCGCACCCCAACAACAACCTCCATCTCGGTGGCAGCTACCTGGCCGTCGAGCGCAAGGTGGGTACGACCTGGCAGCGGATCGCCGACGACGGCGACTGGTCGACGAAGTTCCGCTGGGCGCGCGACGGCATCGCGGCCTCCAAGGTGACGATCACGTGGGACGTCCCACCTGGCACGGCGTCAGGGAGCTACCGGATCCGCTACTTCGGCGATGCGCGCAGCCTGCTCGGGACGGTCTCGCCGTTCACCGGCACCTCGCCGGTCTTCGGGGTCAGCTCGTGAGCCGGGTCGTGGGTCGGGTGGTGGGTGTCGCTCTGCTGGCGGCGTCGGGGCTCGCGCTCCCGGGAACCGCCGCGGCCGCGCCCGAAGCGGCGGCCGACACGCCGCGAGTGCGAGTGCTCACGCACAACGTCCAGATGCTGCCGGCGATCATCGGCGGCAAGGCCAACGGCACCCGGGCGGAGCTGATCGCGAAGGCCGACTACGTGAAGGGCTACGACGTGGTGGTCTTCGACGAGGCCTTCGACAACGGTCCCTCGGAGACCCTCAAGAGCCGGCTCGCGGCGCAGTATCCCCACCAGACGCCGGTGCTCGGGCGCTCGAGGTCGGGCTGGGACGAGACCCTCGGCGCCTACTCCTGGCTGACCCCCGAGGACGGCGGCGTGACGATCCTGAGCAAGTGGCCGATCACCCACAGGATCCAGTACGTCTACAGCGGCGGCTGCGGCGCCGACGCGCTGTCCAACAAGGGCTTCGTCTACGTGCAGCTGGATGTCGACGGCACTCCTGTCCACGTCGTCGGCACCCACGTCCAGGCGGAGGACCCGCTCTGCTTCGGCGACGGCGCGGCCGTACGCGCCGAGCAGTTCGCGGCGATCGACGAGTTCCTGGACGGCCTGGCGATCCCGGCCGACGAACAGGTCATCGTGACCGGCGACCTCAACGTCGACAAGGCCTCGCCCGAGTACGCCGACATGCTCGCGGCCACCGACACCGTCGCCCCGACGTCGTACGCCGGGCACCCGTTCAGCTGGGACCCGACGACGAACCCGCTCGCCACGGGCGGGCAGGAGCACCTCGACTACGTGCTGCATCGCCGCGGCCACGTACGCCCGCGGGTGTGGACCAACACGGTGCTCACGCCGACGTCGCCGACCTGGGAGTACGCCGGGACGTCCTACACCGACTACTCCGACCACTATCCCGTCGCAGGCAGCTGAGGAGCTCCGATGACCGTCACGTCGAACCCTCTGGCCGCCGAGCGAGA
This sequence comes from Nocardioides sp. YIM B13467, assembly GCF_042788075.1. NCBI lineage: Bacteria > Bacillati > Actinomycetota > Actinomycetes > Propionibacteriales > Nocardioidaceae > Nocardioides > Nocardioides sp. YIM B13467. The sequence goes on along the minus strand of NZ_JBHZPJ010000046.1, from coordinate 639,046 downwards.
GGCGGTCGCCGATGCCTGCCGGGCGTTGGCGGCCGAGGGCCTGGTCATCGGTACGGCGGGCAACGTCAGCGTGCGCTCCGGTGACCTGGTCGCGATCACCGCGACCGGGGCGTCGTTCGCCGAGATGACCGCAGAGCAGGTGACCGTCCTCGACCTCGACGGGCAGGTCGTCGCGGGTGAGCTCGCGCCGACCTCCGAGGTCGACCTGCACCTCGGGCTCTACCGCCGCCGGGAGACGGGCGCGATCGTTCACACGCACGCGCCGATGGCCACCGCGCTGTCGTGCGTCCTTACCGAGCTGCCGTGCGTCCACTACGGCCTGCTGGCGCTCGGCGGCACGGTCCGCGTGGCCCCGTACGCGACCTTCGGTACGCCGGAGCTCGCCGAGCTGGTCATCGAGGCACTCGAGGACCGCGCCGGCGCGCTCATGGCCAACCACGGCGCGATCACCCATGCGGCCGACCTGGCCAAGGCGGTCGAGCTGGCCCTGCTCCTGGAGTGGGGCTGCACCGTCTACTGGCGCGCTGCCGCCATCGGCACCCCGCGCGTCCTCGACGAAGACCAACAGGCCGCGGTGATCCACGCCGCCCTGACCCGCAGCTACGGCACCACCCGCCCCTCATCACAGGAGAACTCGTGACCACTTCCCCCACCGTCGTCACCCTCGGCGCACACGTGCTCGACACGCTGGTACGCCACGTCGAGTCGATCCCCGAAGGACAGGACGGCCAGCTGGTCGACGAGATCCGGGTCACCGCGGCCGGCCCCGCCGGTGGCACCGCGCTGGTGCTCTCCAAGCTCGGCGCGACCGTGGTCAGCGCGGGCGCGATCGGGACCGACGCGGTCGGCGACCAGCTGCTCTCGCTGCTGCAGCGCGACGGCGTGGACACCGAGCATCTGGTACGCCGCGAGGACCACCAGACCTCGGCGAGCGTGCTCCCGATCCGCCCCGACGGGTCGCGGCCGGCATTCCACGTGATCGGTGCCAACGGCGCCTACGGAGCCGACGACGCGCCGCTGGACGTGATCGCCGCGGCGGACCATCTGCACCTCGGCGGCCCGGAGTTCATGGGCGGCGACGCGGCTGCGAAGATCCTCGCCCACGCGCGCGACAACGGCGTGACCACCTCGCTCGACTCCCTCGCGCCCGGCGACCCCGGCATGTTCGAGTGGATCGCGGCCGCGTTCCCCTATGTCGATCACCTGCTGGTCAACGACGAGCAGGCGCTCGGCTGGACCGGCGCCGCCGACCTGGAGGCGGCCTGCCGCAAGCTGGTCGAGGCCGGCGCCGGCTGCGTGGCCGTGACTGCCGGCGCCCAGGGCGCGGTCGTGGTGACTGCGGACGAGACGGTCCGGGTGCCGGCGTACGACATCGAGGTGGTCGACACCACCGGGTGCGGCGACGCGTTCTCGGCGGGCTACATCCGGGGTCTCGCGCTGGGCCGGACGCCCGCCGAGGCGGCCGGGCTGGGCTGTGCGACCGCCGCTCAGGTCGCCGGCGGTCTCGGGTCCGACTTCGGCAGCTTCGATCTCGCCTCGGTCGAGAGCTTCGCCGCTGACGCGGCGCTCAAGGAGGCCTGAGCAGTGCCGCGGGCAGCTCGGGTCGACGTGGCGATCGTCGGCGCCGGCCTGGCCGGGCTGACCGCCGCTCGTGCCCTGGTGGCCGCGGGCCGCAGCGTCGTCGTACTCGAGGCGCGCGACCGGGTCGGCGGCCGCACCCTCAACCACGACCTCGGCGACGGCCAGGTCGTGGAGGCCGGCGGGCAGTTCGTCGGACCGACCCAGAACCACATTCTCGGGCTGGCCGCCGAGCTGGACGTCAAGACCTTCCCGGCGTACACCGAGGGTGAGGCGGTCTACGTCCGCGGCGGCCGCGCCAAGCGCTACGCCGGGGACATCCCTCCGGACCCGGCGGCCCTGGCGGATGTCGCGGTCACGCTGGCGCGTATCGACCGGCTCGCCCGGCGCATTCCGTTGGGCGAGCCGTGGCAGGCACGCAACGCCGCACGGCTGGACGCGGTCACATTCGACTCGTGGATCCGCGACACCACTGTCAGTGCCGCCGGCGTCGACCTGGTCAACATCTTCTTCGGCTCGGCCTACGGCGGCACCGCGGCGGATGCCTCGGCTCTGTTCAGCCTCCACTACGTCGCCGGCATGGGCGACGAGAACCACCCCGGCTCGATCACCCGTGGGATCGGTGTGGAGGGCGGAGCTCAGCAGGATCGTTTCGTCGGCGGGTCGCAGGGGGTCTCGCTGGCGATGGCCGAGCAGCTCGGCGACCGGGTGGTGCCGAACGCTTCGGTGCGCGCGATCGAGCAGAACGGCCGCACCGTGAAGCTGCGTACCGACGCGGGTGTGTGGCAGGCCGGGCATGCGATCGTCGCCGTCCCGCCCCCGCTCGCCGGCAAGATCTCGTGGTCACCGTTGCTGCCCGCTCCGCAGGCGGCTCTCTTCGATCGGATGCCGATGGGCAACCTGATGAAGTGTGAGGCGGTGTACGACGAGCCGTTCTGGCGCGCGGACGGGCTCTCCGGGCAGGCCACGTTCCGCTCGCCCGACTCGGCGATCTGCTCGATGTTCGACAACACCCCGCCGAGCGGCGGACCCGGTGTGCTGATGGGTTTCCTCGGTGGCCGTGCCTGGCGGGCGCTGTCCCACCGGCCGCCTCGCGAGCGCCGGGCCGCCGTGCTGCGTACCTTCGCGCGGGCTGTCGGGCGGGAGGCGCTGCGCCCGCGCGACTACTTCGAGCAGGACTGGTCGAGCGAGGAGTGGACCCGGGGCGGGCCGACCTCGGTTCTGGCCCCCGGCGTACTCACCGCCCTCGGCGCCTGGCGGGACCGGCCCTTCGGGCTCGTGCACTGGGCCGGTGCGGAGCACGCCGACTACTGGAACGGCTACATGGACGGCGCCGTCCGCTCCGGCCGCGACGCCGCGGCTGCCGTGATCGACGTGATGGAAGGAAATGAGAGATGAGCATGACCGAGCTGAGCGAGACCGCTGTGCTGGCCGTCCCTGTGGAGCGGGTCTGGCAGGTGGTGTCGGCAACGAACCGGTACGCCGAGTGGGTGGACGGCGTCTTCGAGGTGACCGACCATCACGGCGAGGCCGAGGTCGGCCGCACCTACGCCGAACGTAACCGCACCATCGGACCGCTGTCCACGCGGTCGACCTGGACGGTCAGGGAGATCGAGCCGCTGACGACCCGCATCGACACCGGTGAGGGCTTCGCCCCGTTGCACGAGATGACCAACGTCTTCCGGTTCCGGCCGGTCGCTGTCGACGGTGTCGACGACGCCGGCACTGAGATGACGTACGCCGTCCGTTACCGCGTCGGTCTCGGCCCGCTCGGTGCGGTGATCGACAAGATCACCCAGCCCGGGCTGCGGAAGGCGTTCCAGCAGTCGATGCGCAACCTGGAGGACCTGATCGTCGCCGAAGGTCAGTGACGGGTCGGCGAGGTCTGGTGCTTGGGGAGGCCGAGGACCCGGTCGACGTACGGGTTGGCGAAGACGCCGGTCGGGTCCAGCTCGTCACGTAGCGCGGTGAAGTCGCCGAATCGCGGGTATCGCTCGGCGAGGTCGGCCGCGGTGAGCCGGTGCATCTTGCCCCAGTGCGGACGCCCGTCGGCAGCGCCGAGGATGTCCTCGCAGACGGAGAACCAGCGCTCGTGGGCCATCCGGTGGTACTGGTGGAAGGCGACATACGCGACGTCGCGGTCGTACGCCGGCGAGAGCCAGATGTCGTCGCTCCTCACGAAGCGGACCTCGAGCGGGAACGACACCTTCTCGTCATGGGTGTCGACCCACTGCCGGAGCTCGCGGAGCACGTCGCCGATCGCGGCCCGCGGGACGGCGTACTCACCCTCGCGGAAACGCACGTCGCGGTGGGACGCGAACACGTTCGGGGCCAGGTCGGTGAAGTCCCTGGACGACACCGCGCGGGTCACGAACCGGGTGATCCCCGGCACCAGGCCAGGGAAGCGGGTGCCGACGCGCAGCAGTGCCTCGAAGCCGATGTTGGTGACGATCTTGTCGTCGAGGGTCCTGGCGAGCGTGCTCATCGGGTTGAGCTCGGCGTCGCCCGGCAGCCGCTGGAACCGGCGCGTCAGCGCGGTCGTCGTGTGCGGGAACCAGAAGAACTCGAAGTGGTCGTTGCTCGCCACCAGCTCGTCGAGCCCGTCGAGCGTGTCATCGAGCGGCATCGGCGCGTCGACCGCGCGTAGCGCGTAGAGCGGGACGCACTGGAGCGTCACCTTGGTGATCACGCCGAGCGCACCGATCGAGACCCGCGCGGCCTCGAAGAGCTCCGGTCGTTCCTCGCGCGAGCACGTCACGACGGACCCGTCGGCGAGCACCAGCTCGAGCGCGCGGATCTGGTTGGAGATGCTCCGGAACCTCTCGCCGCTGCCGTGGGTTCCCGTCGAGACCGCGCCGGCGATCGTCTGCCGGTCGATGTCGCCGAGGATCTCCATCGCCAGCCCGTGCTGGGCGAGCATCGGGTTGAGCCGGTGCAGCGGGATTCCGGCCTCGACCGTGACCAGGCCCGATTCGGCGTCGACGGAGAGTACGCCGTCCAGCCGGTCCGGCCGGAGCTGCAGGCCGGGGGCGACTGCCGCGCCGGTGAAGGAGTGCCCGGACCCGATCGCGCGCACCGTCAGGCCGTCGGCGACGGCAGCCTTCACGGCGGCCGCGACCTCATCGGTCGTCGCGGGCGTGGCCACGCGGGCGGGGGTCGCCTCTTCGGTACCGGCCCAGTTGCGCCATCGAGTGCTCATGGATGGGTTCCCTTCTGTGGGCAGTCGGGCCTCAGGATGACGCAGGTCACAACAAAGGTCAATAGTCTTGGACACTTGACCTAATTCGGGGGTCGGTCCATGCTCGATGAATGCTGGATCTCACCGTCCCGACGCGGGCGCGCGCCTCCTTCGACGACCTCGAAGCCGCCACCGCCGACCTCCCCACGCCGTACGCCGTGGTGGACGTGGCCGCGCTGCGCACCAACGCTGCCGACCTGGTTCGGCGGGCCGGCGGCAAGCCGATCCGCGTCGCGAGCAAGTCCGTGCGCTGCCGTGCCCTGATGCGGAGCACGCTGGCGATGCCGGGCTTCCAGGGTGTGCTCGCCTACACCCTGCCCGAGGCGCTCTGGCTCGCGCGCGAGATCGACGACGTGGTGGTCGGCTACCCGACCGCGGACACGGCCGCCATCCGGCGGCTCGCCGACGACGACCTGCTGGCCTCCCGGGTGACGCTGATGATCGACAGCGTCGAGCATCTGGAGCTGATCGCCGCCGCGGCCGGCGCCAGCGGTCCGCGGATCCGGATCTGCATCGAGCTCGACGCCTCCCTCCGCCTGGCCTCCGGCAGAGTGCACCTCGGCGCCAGGCGCTCGCCCGTGCACGCGCCCGAGCAGGCGGCCGCGCTCGCCCGGGCAGTCGTGGCCCACCCGCGCTGCGAGCTGGTCGGCGTGATGGCCTACGAGGGCCAGATCGCGGGGATGGGCGACAACCAGCCGGGTCTGTCCAAGCACCTCGTTCGGGCGATGCAGCGGAGGTCCGTCGACGAGCTGGCCGAACGACGCGCCGCCGCCGTGGCCGCTGTGCGAAGCGTCGCGCCGCTGGAGTTCGTCAACGGCGGCGGCACCGGCAGCATCGAGACCAGCGCCGCCGAGGATGCCGTGACCGAGGTGGCCGCGGGCTCGGGGCTGCTCGCCCCGCACCTGTTCGACCACTACACCCGGTTCCACCCCCAGCCTGCGGCGTACTTCGTCCTGTCGGTCGTACGCCGCCCCTCACCGCGCCACGCGACGGTGCTCGGCGGCGGCTGGATCGCCTCCGGAGCGGCCGGCAAGGACCGGCTCCCGATCCCGGTGTGGCCGCGCGGCCTCGGTCTGGTGCCGTCCGAGGGAGCGGGCGAGGTGCAGACGCCGCTGACCGGTGCTGCGGCTGCCCGTCTCCGGATCGGCGACCGGGTCTGGTTCCGCCACACCAAGGCCGGCGAGCTCTGCGAGCACGTCGACGAGCTGGTGCTCGTCGACGACGGCAGCGTCGTCGACGCCGTCGCGACCTACCGAGGAGAAGGAAAGACGTTCCTATGACCACGACCGCCACCGCCGCGCCCCCACGCGCGGCCCGCCGGGCCTGTTGGGCGGCCTTCGGCATCCAGGGCTTCACCTTCGCGTCCCTGATCACCCGGCTGCCCACGATCAAGGACCAGCACGACCTGAGCGACTACCAGGTGCTCATGCTGCTGGGCGGGGTGGCGATCGCGTCGACCGTCGGCAGCGTGCTGGCCGGCTACGCCGCGGCGCGCTTCGGCAGCGCCAGGGTCCTCAGGGTCGCGCTCGTCGGCGCGTCGGTGGCGACGCTGCTCGTCTCGCTCCCGGACAGCGTCGCGGGCCTGGTCGTCGCGGTGTGTGCGTACGGGCTCTTCGTCGGTCAGATCGATGCGGCCATGAACATGCAGGGCGTCGGCATCGAGGACCGCTACGGCCGCAGCATCATGGTCGGCTTCCACGGCATGTGGAGCCTCGGCGCGGTCATCGGCGGCGGCTATGCGGCGCTGACCCTGGAGCTGGGCTGGTCGCTCCTGCTGTCGTTCGCGATCATCTGCGCGGTCGGGCTCGTGCTCAACGTCGCGCTGCTGGGCGACCTGCTGGTGGTCGACCCCATCGACGGCCATGTCGACGCCGGTGATCACACGCCGCACGCACCGCAGGTGCCGTGGCTGCCGGTCCTGCTGCTCGCCGTACCCACCTTCGTGATGTGGTTCCTCGACTCGTCGATCTCGGCCTGGGGTGGCATCTACCTGGTCGATGGGCTGTCGTCGACGCAGAGCGCGGCGGCCCTGGCTTTCACGGCGTACCAGGCGGTGCTGCTGATCACCCGGCTGTTCGGTGACAAGGTCGTACGCCGCATCGGACCGGTGCAGACCGTGCGCATCAGCGGGCTCGTCGCGATCGTCTCGATGGCGCTGGTCGTCGCCGCGCCGTCGGTGTGGGTCGCGATCGTGGGCTTCGGCCTGCTCGGCGCCGGCCTGGCGATGATCCCGCCGCTGTCGTTCGTCGCGGCCGGTCATCTCGACGCCGACGGTGGCGGCCAGGCCGTCGCCCGGGTCAACGTGTCCAACTACGTCGGCTACCTCGTGGCCGCCGTCGCCATCGCCACCGTCGCCGAGCAGGTCAGCCACCGCGCGATGTTCGTGCTGCCGCTGCTGCTCAGCCCGGTCCTGTTGCTGATGGCATCCCGGTTCGCCCCCCAGGTAAGGAGCAAGGCATGAGTGCTGTCATCGAGGTCGAGAACCCGTCGACAGGCAGGACGATCGAGAGCGTTCCCGACCTCGGTCCAGCCGAGGTCGAGGCGCTCGTCGCCACCGCCAGGGCCGCGCAGCCGGCCTGGGCCGCCCTCGGGTACGCCGGCCGTGGCCGCTACCTGCGCCGCATGCAGAAGTGGTTCCTCGACAACGCCGACCAGATCGCCGAGACGATCCACGCCGAGAACGGCAAGTCGATCGACGAGGCCAACATCGAGGTGATGTACGGCGCTGTCGCGAGCGCGTTCTGGGCCAAGCACGCCTCGGAGTACCTCGCCGACGAGAAGATCACCAGCCGGTCTCCGTTCGTGCTCGGGCGCAAGCTGGTCGTCCGCTACCAGCCGGTGGGCGTCGTCGGCGTGATCGGGCCGTGGAACAACCCGCTCCTCAACAACTTCGGCGACGTGATCCCGGCGCTCGCGGCCGGCAACACCGCCGTGCTCAAACCGTCGGAGGTCACTCCGCTCACGTCGGTGCTGATGGCCGAGATGGCCCGCGAGATCGGCCTGCCCGACGGCGTCTTCGGCGTCGCGACCGGCTCCGGGGCCGCGGGCGCGGCGCTCGTGGAGCAGGTGGATGCGGTGATGTTCACCGGCTCCACCCGGACCGGGAAGAAGGTCGCCGGGTGCTGCGGCGAGCGGCTGATCCCGTGCAGCCTCGAGCTCGGCGGGAAGGACCCGGTGATCGTGCTGGCCGATGCCGACCTCGAGCGCGCCGCGAACGTGACGCTCTTCAGCGCGATGCACAACTCCGGCCAGACCTGCACCTCCTCGGAGCGCGTGTACGTCGAGGCGCCGGTCTACGACGAGTTCGTTGCCCTGATGACCGAGCGCTTCGAGTCGCTGCGCGTCGGTGAGTCGACCGGCTTCGGCACCTCGGAGTCGGGGTCGCTGACCTTCCCGCCGCAGCTCGACACCGTCACCCGGCACGTCGAGGACGCGGTGGCCGGCGGTGCGAAGGCCCTCACCGGAGGAGGCGTACGCGAGGGCGAGGGGCGGTTCTTCGAGCCGACGCTGCTGGTCGATGTCGACCAGGACATGGCGTGCATGCGCGAGGAGACGTTCGGCCCGACGCTGCCGATCATGAAGGTCGCCGACGCGGCCGAGGCCGTGCGGCTGGCCAACGACTCGGCGTACGGCCTGCAGGCGGCGGTCTACACCAAGGACCTCGCCAAGGGGCAGCGCATCGCGCGCGAGCTCCAGGCCGGCACCGTCACCGTCAACGACGCGCTGGCCAACTACTTCGCGCTCGAGCTGCCGATGGGCGGATGGAAGGACTCCGGTCTCGGTGCCCGGCACGGGCGGGACGGCATCCGGAAGTTCACCAAACGGCAGTCGATCCTGGTGACCCGCTTCGGCATGAAGAACGAGCTCCATGGCATGCCGTTCAAGGCCACGAACATCCGGACGCTCACCCGGCTCATCAAGACGCTCTACGGCCACCCCCGCAACACGAAGGACTGAGCTCTCCGCGGAACGTCGGTCAGTCCGTCGAGCCGGGCGAGCGCGGGGCGAGAAGAGGTAGCGCTTCGAGCAGGATGTCGAAGGCTCCGAGCACGTTCGCGTCCGGGTCGAGCAGGTGCTGCAGCTGCAGGCCGTCCATGGCCGCCATCACCAGGCGCGCGACGCCCTCCAGGTCCGTAGCGGGTGCCACGCCCGGCTCGGGCTCGGCCGGTGCGGCCTCGGTCAGCGCTGCGGTGAACTCGGCGACGGTACGCCGGTAGCGGGCGACGGTGAAGTCGTGGGCCGGGTGGCTGGGGACGATCGACTCGGCGGTGACGGTGGTGAACAGCTGGGTCAGCCCGCGGTCGGCGATGGCCCGCTCGAACATGCTCCGCGCCACCTGGGCCTGCTCGTCCCAGGTGGCGCCGGTGTCCGGCTGCTGGCGCGAGGCCTGGTCACGCTCCTCCAGCACGGCCATCAGCAGACCCGTCTTCGAGCCGAAGTGATGCAGCACCCCGGCCTGGCTCATGCCGGCCAGGTCCGCGATCTCCCGCAGCGACGCTCCATGGCTGCCGCGGCGCCCGAACACGTCCTGAGCCACGTCGAGGATCCGGCGCCGCTGGTCGGCGGACTTGGCGTAAGGACCACGGGCTCGGCTGGACATGGTGGCAGTCTAGGTGGCCCGAACGAAAACCTAGCGGACATTCGGTATTCGCGTTATCGTCAGGGCCATGACCCGGCTGCCGCCCCGATTCCCCGCTGGCTTCGAGTGGGGTGTCGGCGCCTCGGCGTACCAGACCGAAGGCGCGCTCGGCGCCGACGGGCGGGGACGGTCCACGTGGGACGTGTTCTGCGAGCAGCCCGGGCGGATCGCCGACGGATCGACGCCGGCGACCAGCGCCGGCTTCTACGACCGCTATCCCGAGGACATCGCGCTGGTACGTGACCTCGGCGCCGACGTCTACCGGTTCTCGATCGCCTGGCCGCGGATCCTGCCGACCGGGTCGGGCGAGGTCAACGCGAAGGGCCTGGACTTCTACGACCGGGTCGTCGACGAGATGCTGGCGGCCGGTCTGAAGCCGGCGCCGACGCTCTACCACTGGGACACCCCGCTGCCGATCGAGGAAGCCGGCGGCTGGATGAGCCGAGACACCGCGCTCCGCTTCGGTGAGTACGCCGCGGTCGTGGCCGAGCGGCTGGCCGACCGCGCGGCGTACTGGATCCCGCTCAACGAGCCGGTGGTGCTCTCGTTGCTCGGCTATGCGATCGGCGGCCACGCCCCCGGGCAGGAGCTGCTCTTCGAGTCGCTGCCGACCGTCCACCACCAGCTGCTCGCCCATGGCCTCAGCGTCCAGGCGATCCGTGCGGCCGGCGGCCGCAGCGTCGGGACCGCCAACCCGCACGCACCGACCTGGCCCGCCACCGACAGTCCGGAGGACCTCGCCGCCGCTGCGTTCAGCGCCGACCTCACCGACTGGATCTGGGGCGACCCGATCCTCCTCGGTCGCTACCCTGAGGGGTATGCCGAGGGGATGCCCGGTCCGGTCGCCGAAGACCTCGAGGTCATCTCGACCCCGCTCGACTTCTACGGCGTCAACTACTACAGCCCGCAGCGAGTTGCCGCCCCGACCGGTGAGCCGTCGTTGATCCAGGAGCACGAGATCCCGGCGGAGATGCCGTTCCGGGCGGTCGAGGTCGACGGGCCCAAGACCGGGCTCGGCGGCGAGATCAGCCCCGACGGCCTGCGCGAGGTCCTGCTGACGCTGACCGAGCGGTACGGCGAGAACCTGCCGCCGCTGATCGTCACCGAGAACGGCACCTCGCAGCAGCCCGGCACCGAGGAACCCGGTGCCGACGGCAGGATCCACGACGACGGCCGGATCGCCTACCTCGACGCGCATGTGCGCGCCGTGCACCAGGCGATCGAGGAGGGCGCGGATGTCCGTGGCTACTGGGTCTGGTCGCCGACCGACAACTTCGAGTGGACCCACGGCTTCACCCAGCGGTTCGGCCTCGTGCACATCGACTACGACACCCTGGTGCGGACGCCGAAGGACTCCTACTCCTGGTATCAGCAGCTGATCGGCGGCCAACGTGACCAGCTCTGAGCTCACTCGGTCGGCGCTGGACGAGCCGGTCAAGCCTGCCCCCAAGTCATGGGTGGCCGCGATCTCGCTGGCCAACGTCGGTCTCTTCACCGCATGGTTCGGACCGATCCTGACGCTGCTCGGGATGCAGGCGGAGCGGTTCGCCGGTGACGACAAGGAGGCCGCGCTCGCCTGGGTCGTCGGCATCGGCGCGCTCTGCTCGACGGTGGCCAACCCGGTCTTCGGTGCGCTGTCGGACCGGACCACGTCGCGCTACGGCCGTCGACTGCCGTGGACGGTCCTCGGCATCTGTGGAGGCGTGGCCAGCCTGGTGCTGCTGGCCTTCGCGCCGAACCTCGTCGTGGTGGCCATCGGCTGGTGCCTGGCCCAGATCGCCCTCAACGCGAACTTCGCGGCGATCACCGCGGCCGTGCCGGACCATGCGCCGCACCAGCAGCGCGGCACCATCGGCGGCTTCCTCGGCCTCGCCCAGACCGTCGGCGCCGTCGTCGGCGCCGGGCTCGCGGCGGCTGCGGGCGGGATCGTCGGTGGCTATCTCGCGTGCGCGGTCTTCCTGGTGATCGCGAGCGCGCCGTACGTCGCGATGCGCCGCGACCTGGTCCTCGGCCTCGCTGACCGGCCATCGTTCTCGTGGGGAACGTTCCTCCGTGGCTTCTGGATCAGCCCTCGTCTGCACCCCGACTTCGGCTGGGCGTGGCTCACCCGCTTCCTGATGAACCTCGGGTTCTCGATCGGGCTGGTCTACCTGCTCTTCTACCTCGACGACGCGGTTCACCACGAGAACCCCGAGGCCGGCGTCTTCCTGCTCTCGGCGGTCAACTCCCTCGCTCTGCTGATCACGGTCGTTGTCGGCGGATGGCTGTCGGACCGGTTCGACCGCCGCCGGATCTTCGTGACCGTCGCCGGCGTCGTGATGGCTGCCGGCACCCTCTCGTTGGCCGGCTTCCACTCCTGGACGGCCGCGATCATCGGTGTGGCCGTCCTCGGTCTCGGCATGGGCGTGTTCACCTCGGTCGACCTCGCGCTGATGATCGACGTACTCCCCGAGGCGATCGACCGCGGCAAGGACCTCGGCGTCGTCAACATCGCCAACTCGCTGCCGCAGGTGCTCGCCCCCGTCGTCGCCGCGCCGATCGTGAGCGTGCTCGGCGGCTACTCCACCCTGTACGCCGTCGCCGCCGGAGTGACGCTGACCGGCGCCGTCCTGGTCTACCGGATCAAGTCCGTTCGATAGGAGACAACTCGTGACCACCCACCCTGATCTGCCCAGCCTGCGGCTCCCCACCGACTTCGTGTACGGCGTCTCGACCGCGTCGTACCAGATCGAAGGTGCCGTCGAGGAGGGCGGCCGTGGGCCGTCGATCTGGGACACGTTCTGCGCAGAGCCGGGCCGGATCAAGAACGGTGATACCGGGACGGTCGCGTGCGACCACTACCACCGGTACCCCGAGGACATCGCGCTGATGAAGGACCTCGGCGTGGACGCCTACCGGTTCTCGGTCGCCTGGCCCCGTATCCAGCCGACCGGCTCCGGGCCGGCCAACGCCGAGGGTCTGGCCTTCTACGACCGGCTCGTCGACGGGCTGCTGGAGGCGGGCATCAAGCCGGCCGCGACGCTCTACCACTGGGACCTGCCGCAGACTCTGCAGGACGCCGGCGGCTGGCTCAACCGCGACACCTCGCTCCGCCTCGCCGAGTACGCCGCGATCGTCGGCGAGCGCCTCGGCGACCGGGTCTCGATGTGGATGCCACTGAACGAGCCGGTCGTGGTCACCATGTTCGGGCATGCGCTCGGCACCCACGCCCCCGGCCAGGCGCTCGGCTTCGACGCGCTGCCGGTGGCCCATCACCTTCTGCTCGGCCACGGCCTGTCCGTCTCCGCGCTGCGGGCGGCCGGAGCGAGCAACATCGGCATCGCGTCCAACCACCAGCCCGCCCGGCCGGCGTCGGACTCGGCCGAGGACCGGGAGGCGGCCGAGATGTTCGGCACGCTGACCAACTGGCTGTTCTCCGACCCGATCCTGCGCGGCGAGTACCCCGACGAGCTGATCACCTCGATGATGCCAGGACCTGTGGCGGAGGACCTGAAGGTGATCTCGACGCCGCTCGACTGGTACGGCATCAACTACTACCAGCCGGTGCTGGTCGGCGCCCCCGGATCCGGCGGCGACCAGGGCCCGGCGCTCGAGGGCGCGATCATGCCGGAGGGGCTTCCGTTCGAGCCGCGCCAGCTCGTCGGCGTACCCACCACCGACTTCGGGTGGGCTATCGTCCCCGACGGGCTCACCGAGATCCTGGCCCAGTTCCACCAGCGGTACGCCGACGCGCTGCCGCCGGTCTACGTCACCGAGAGCGGCTGCTCGTTCCACGACACCGTCGCCGAGGACGGGGGAGTCCACGACCAGGCCCGGATCGACTACCACGACGCGCACCTGCGGGCGGTGGCCGACGCCATCGCCGCGGGCGTGGACGTACGCGGCTACTTCGCGTGGTCGCTGCTCGACAACTTCGAGTGGGCGGAGGGGTACGCCGAGCGCTTCGGGCTCGTGCACGTCGACTACGACACGCTGCGGCGTACTCCCAAGGACTCGTTCCGCTGGTTCCGGGAGCTCATCGCCGCCCGCGCAGGTCAGCGGTCATAGACCCCGACCTCCCACAGGGAGTAGCCGTAGCGGGTGGCGCGGCTGACGCCGTGGATGCGTACGTAGCGAGCGGTGGTCGGCTCGAAGGTCGCGGTCTCGACCCCGCCCTTCCCGGTGTCGGTCGACCACACCGTCCGCCACGTCGTACCGTCCGAGGAGACCTCGACCTTCCATGCCGCCGCGTGGGCGCTCTCCCAGTCGGCGACCACGCGGCCCACGGTCCGCTCGCTGCGCAGGTCGAGGGCGAACCACTGGTCGTCGCTCCAGTCGCTGGCCCAGCGGGTGCCGGTGTCGCCGTCGATGGCGCGTCCCGGTGCGAAGCTGGTGAAGGCGCTCCACTCCGACGAGCTCGCCGTGGCACGCGACCCGGCCGCGAGGTTGCTCGGCGGCGTGTAGTCGGAGGCGGCGCCCCACGTGTCGAGGTAGGACTGGGCTCCGCCCATCAGGTCCTGGACGGCCTCCGTGCCGCCGAGGCGGCGGATCTGCTCGATCCAGTCCGGGACCAGGCCGACGTGGGCTCCGCCGTCGGTGTTCACGTCCCAGACCCGTTCGCCGGTGACCTGCCGGTCGATCAGCGACCCGCCGTCGACACTGCGGAACGGATAGGTCACCGGGCTGGGTCCGTCGGCACCCAGGGGAGCGGGGTGGGAGCCGAGGCCGTTGAAGTCGGTGCCGATGCCGAGGCCCTTGTCGTACTCGGTGCGCAGCGCCTCGGTCCGCCCGGCGGCGCCGATGAACTCCTCGGGCCCGAACATGTACTCACCGATGAAGCCGCCGAGCCCGCAGACGCGTTCGGCCCAGCCGAGGTCCGCCCAGCTGTGGCTGGAGATGACGCCGGGGTAGTCGGCCGACTCGAGGATGTCGAGCGCGCGGCCGGTGGCCTTCACGCTCATGTGGTCGAGCTCGACGAGCATGCCGCGCTGCATCATCCCGCGCATGGCGTACTCGCCGAGCCGGGAGAGGCCGCGGGTGTTGCACTGCGCGTCGTCGTCGTACGTCGGCACCTCGGTGCCCGAGGGCAGCTTCTCCTCGATCTCGGGGACCGGCGCGTCGCCGATCGGGTTGTCGTGCTGCGGGCCGCGGCACTTCTCGGTCTGCCAGAAGGTGCCCGTCGACAGGAACTGGCCGACGTTGATGATCGTCCCGGTCGTGCCCGAGTCGAAGCGCACCCCGCAGAGCGCGTTGTCGAACTTGTGGCACAGGAACATGCTGCGTACGCCGAGGGCGTGCAGCTCATCGAGGCCCTGGTCGATGCCGGCCCTGCTGCACTGCGGGACGTCGAGGACCTGCTTGCAGCCGAACGGCTCGGAGGTCTCGACGCCGAGGATCACGGCGAGCTTGCCGTCCTCGATGACCTGCTGGGCTTGTGCCGGATCGGTGACGATCCGGAACCAGCCCTTGCCCTCGCCGCCGTACATCGTGTCGACGAAGTCCTGCAGGTCGTAGGTCTTCTCCGCCTGCAGCCGGATCGACTCCATCTCGTCGCAGCCGCGATCGCGGTTGGGGTTGATCGAGCAGATGACGCCGTTGCTGGTCAGGTCGGTGACCAGGACGCGCTGCCCGGCTCGCCACGACCGCTCCAGCCAGGAGTAGTAGTTCTGCTGGTGGGACATCGTGCGGTATGACGGCCAGTCCTTGAAGGTCGGCCAGCCCACCGGGTCGTGCTTGCCGTCCGGCTCCGCGCCGGTGAGGTTCTCCAGCAGCGCGCCGGAGCCGTCGGGGTAGTGCGCCGCGCAGTCCTCGAGCGCGTCGGCGACCCCGGCGTCGGAGAACGGCTTGCCGCAGACCAGCTCGCCCCCGAACGCCTCGTTGGTCATCAGGTGGTTGTGGACGTCGGCGAAGCCGCGTACGTCACCCTTGGCATCGGTGCCGGTGAACGGCTTGCCGGTGACGTTGACCTGGGAGTCGGGCGCCGGCCGGTCGGCCGGCTCCCACCACTGGTCCGGCGGCGACGACCATCCCGGCGGGGCGAACGCCACGAAGCCGATCAGAACCAGACAGAGCAGCGTGCGGATGGCGTTCACAGTGCCTCCAGGGTGTGTGACGTACGCCGCATCCTAGAGTTGGTCGCATGACCGGGTCAACGGTCCAAAGACCCGGTGGCTACGCCGATCTGGCCATGGAGGCGACGTGCGCCGCGGCGAAGTCGAGCGCGGCGCCGGCGGCCTCGGCGTCGCCCTCGTTGAGGAACAGCAGGGTGAGGCCGTCGATGTTGGCGGTGAGGTATCTCGCGAGCATGGGGATCGGCTGGTCCCACGTCACCCCGGTGGACTCGGCGAGCACGGTGAGGACCTGGGTGTTGGCCTCCAGGTAGGTCTCGTACTGACGGCGTGCGACCGTGGCCAGGCCCGGCTGACGAAGGGCGTACTGCGTCAGCTCGTAGGTCACCTGGTGCTCGTCGGGGTTGGCGATGACGTGCTGCCAGTACGCCCTGAGCGCCGCCTGCAGCTTCTCCTCGAACGACTCCTCGCCGCGCATCTCCACCAGCGCCAGGTTGAGCGTGTGCCCGGTGATCGCCTCGATGACGTTCTCCAGGAGCTCCTGCTTGGAGCGGAAGCAGTAGTGGAAGGCCCCGAGCGGCATGTCGGCCTCCGCCACGATCGAGCGCGTCGTGGTCTTGGCGACGCCGTCACGGACCATCACCCGGATCGCGGCCTCGACCAAGCGTTCGCGGCGTACGTCGGCTGAGACGCGCGCCATCAGAGGTCTTTCGCCAGTAGGAAGCCCATGCCGCCAGCGTAGGTGACCAAGACGAATGACCAGGATCCGGGTTGTCATCGGAGCCGCCGCGCAGATCCGCCGCTGCGCTGTGCCGCGCCGGGGCGGAGAAATGGGGAATCGACGTGGTCTGGGGAACAATGCTGCGGTGCCTCACGACATCGCACCCCTGTCCGCAGCGGCATCCGAAGCGCTCTTCGCCCGCGCGAAGGCCGTGACGCCGGGCGGCGTGAACTCGCCCGTGCGCGCCTTCAACGCGGTGGGCGGGACGCCGCGCTTCATCCGGGAGGCGAAGGGGGCGTGGCTGACCGACGTCGACGGGAACGAGTACGTCGACCTGATCTGCTCCTGGGGCCCGATGCTGCTGGGCCACGCACATCCGGAGGTCCAGGCCGCGGTCTTGGAGGCCGTCGCCCGGGGCACGTCCTACGGGACTCCGACCACGCCCGAGGTCGAGCTCGCCGAGGCGATCGTCGAGCGAGCGCCGGTCGAGAAGGTGCGGTTCGTCAGCAGCGGCACCGAGGCGACGATGTCGGCCATTCGGCTGGCACGAGGGTTCACCGGGCGCGACGTGATCCTGAAGTTCGCCGGCAACTACCACGGCCATGTGGACTCGCTGCTCGCCAGCGCCGGCTCCGGGCTGGTCACCCACGCGATCCCCGGCACCCCGGGCGTCCCGGAGAGCAGCACCGAGCTCACCGTCGTGCTGCCGTACAACGACCGAGCCGCGGTCACGGCGGCGTTCGAGGAGTACGCCGGCCGGGTGGCCTGCCTGATCACCGAGGCCTCGCCGGGCAACATGGGCATCGTGCCGCCGGAGCCCGGGTTCAACCAGTTCTTGAGCGAGACCTGCACGAGGAACGGCGCCCTGTTCATCTCCGACGAGGTGATGACCGGGTTCCGGGCCAGCAAGCAGGGGCAGTGGGGTCTGGACGGCAAGAACGAGGGCTGGACGCCCGACCTGGTCACCTTCGGCAAGGTGATGGGCGGCGGCTTCCCGGCGGCGGCCTTCGGCGGCCGCGCCGACGTGATGGGCTCGCTCAGCCCCGACGGGCCGGTCTACCAGGCCGGCACGCTCTCCGGGAACCCGGTCGCGACGACCGCGGGCCTGACCACGCTGCGGCTGGCGACCGACGAGGTCTACGACCACATCACCAGGGCCGCCGACGTCGTGAAGGCCGCGATCGAGGAGAGCTTCACCAAGGTCGGTCTCCCGTACGTCATCCAGTCCACCGGCACGATGTTCTCGGTCTTCTTCACCGACGAGCCGGTGCGCAACTTCGACGAGGCCAAGACCACCGACGAGACGGCGTACAAGGCCTTCTTCCACGCCATGCTCGATCAGGGCGTCTACCTGCCGCCGAGCGCCTACGAGGCCTGGTTCCTCTCCTCCGCCCACGACGAGCGGGCGCTCTCCCAGATCACGGAGGCGGTTCCCTACGCCGCCGAGGCTGCTGTAAAGGTGAAGGCATGACGTCCCAGGGAAATGGCATCGAGACCACGGTCCACCTGCTGCGCCACGGTGAGGTGCACAACCCGGAGGGGATCCTCTACGGGCGCCGGCCAGGGTTCAACCTCTCCGAGCTCGGCCTGCGGATGGCCGAGCGGGTCGCCGACCGTATCGGCGGGCAGGACATCACCCACGTCATCTCCAGCCCGCTCGAGCGCGCCCAGCAGACCGCCGGGCCGCTGGCGAAGGCGCTCGGCGTCGACATCTCGCTCGACGAGCGGGTGCTCGAGTCGGAGAACCTCTTCGTCGGCAAGAGCTTCAAGGACGGCTTGGGCCCGCTGAAGGACCCCAAGGTCTGGCCGAAGCTGGTCAACCCGTTCAAGCCGTCGTGGGGCGAGCCCTACCTGGAGATCGTGGCCAGGATGATGGCCGCGATCCACGACGCCCGGGACCAGGCGAAGGGCCACGAGGCGGTCATCGTCTCCCACCAGCTGCCGATCTGGACCACCCGGCTCCACATCGAGGGCCGCAGCTTCCTGCACGACCCGCGCCGCCGCCAGTGCGCGCTGTGCTCGCTGACCTCGCTGCACTTCGTCGACGACGAGTTCGTCGCGCTCTCCTACGGAGAGCCGGCCGGCGACATGCTCCCGGCGAAGGACAAGTACGCGCCGTTCTCGGCCGGCGACTCGGAAGATTAGAAGTCTCTCAGTTTTGTTAGGCAGAGTCCTGGGCGTGCGTTACAGGTTTGGCGGTCTTCTCCTCACCGTGGTCATGGTGGGGCTGCTTGCTGCCTGCGGGCAGACCGGCACGAACGAAGCCGGCTACATCTCCGGTGACGGCCGCACCCAGGAGATCCCGGTCGCCGACCGCGGGGAGCCGGTCGAGCTCACCGGCGAGACCCTCGAGGGCAAGCCGTTCGACCTGGCCGACACCCGGGGCAAGGTCACGGTGCTCAACGTCTGGTGGACCGGCTGCGCGCCGTGCCGCAAGGAGATGCCGATGCTCCAGGCCGCCTACGAGGAGCTGGGCGACGAAGTCGCCTTCGTGGGGCTCAACACCCGCGACGCCTCGGCCGCCCAGGGGCTGGCCTTCGAACGGCACTACGGCGTGGAGTACCCGTCGGTCTACTCGCCCGACGGAGCCGCCGTCCTCGCGCTGAAGGGCTCGCTGGCGCCGCGCGCCATCCCGGCCACCGCGATCCTCGACACCGAGGGGCGCGTGGCGGCGCTGATCCGCGGCGAGATCCCCTCGGCACGTACGCTCGACGAGCTCATCTCCGCGGCTGGTGAGAAGTCGTGACGGACTGGTTCGCGAGCACCGCCGGGAGCGGGTCGCTGATGCTGGCCATCCCGGTCGCGCTGCTGGCCGGGTTCCTCTCGTTCGTCTCGCCGTGCACGCTGCCGATGCTCCCGGGCTACCTCTCCTACGCCACCGGCCTGTCCGGCGCCGACCTCGCCTCCGGTGACGTACGCCGCGGCCGCATGCTCGCGGGCGCCCTGCTCTTCGTCGCCGGGTTCTCGGTGGTCTTCGTCCTGATGGGCATCACCGTGGGCGGGATCGCGTACAAGCTGCTCGAGTTCCAGCAGACCGGCACCAAGGTTCTCGGCGTGCTCTCGATCATCATGGGGATCGCGTTCATGGGCTTCATCCCGTTGCTGCAGCGCGACCTGAAGTTCCACAAGGTGCCGGCGGTCGGCCTGGCCGCGGCGCCGCTGCTCGGCTTCCTCTTCGGGCTCGCCTGGACCCCGTGCACCGGACCGACGCTGGGCGTCATCGCCGGCCTCGCCTGGGACCAGGGCACCGCCGCCCGCGGCGGCCTGCTGCTCGCGGTCTACGCGCTCGGGCTCGGCATCCCGTTCATCCTCGTCGCGGTGATGTGGCGCAAGGCCACCGTCGCGCTCACCTGGTTCCGCCGGCACACCCGCGCGATCACGATCATCGGCGGCGTGCTGATGATCCTCATCGGCGTCGCCATGCTCACCGGCTGGTGGGACAACGGCGTCCAGTGGCTGCAGGTCCAGCTCGTCCAGCGTTGGGAGGGCATCGCGCTGTGACCGATCTGAAAGAGCCGGCGGACGTACGCCGCCCGGGCGAGCTGAACGCCCGCGAGCTGGCACGCTGGGGCTGGCGCCAGCTGACCTCGATGCGTACGGCACTCATCCTGCTGCTGCTGCTCGCGCTCGCGGCCGTCCCGGGGTCGCTGATCCCGCAGGACGGCGTCGACTCGCTCAAGGCTGACCAGTGGCGCGAGGCCCACACGACGCTGACGCCGATCTACGAGAAGCTCGGGCTCTTCAACGTCTACTCGACGCCGTGGTTCGCGGCGATCTACCTGCTGCTGATGGTCTCGCTGGTCGGCTGCATCATCCCGCGGTGCCTCGTCTACGCGCGGGCCATGCGGGCCGAGCCGCCGGCGACGCCGGCCAAGCTGACCCGGCTGCCCGACTCCACGACGTACGTCACCGACGAGGAGCCCGCGGAGGTGCTCGCCGCGGCGCGGAAGCAGCTGCGCGGCTACCGCATCCGGAAAGACGCTGACGGCGACTCCGTCTCGGCCGAGAAGGGCTATCTGCGCGAGGCCGGCAACCTGATCTTCCACATGTCGCTGATCATCGTGCTGGTCGCGTTCGCGACCGGGAGCCTGTTCGGCTACAAGGGCGGCGTGATCGTGCTGGTGGGGGAGGAGTACGGCTTCGCCAACGAGCTGTCGCAGTACGACGACTTCAAGTCCGGCTCGCTCTTCGCTCCTGA
The DNA here is from genome assembly GCF_042788075.1 of Nocardioides sp. YIM B13467. Taxonomy (NCBI): domain Bacteria; kingdom Bacillati; phylum Actinomycetota; class Actinomycetes; order Propionibacteriales; family Nocardioidaceae; genus Nocardioides; species Nocardioides sp. YIM B13467. The sequence continues at coordinate 618,625 of NZ_JBHZPJ010000046.1, read as the reverse complement.
GGACCTCGACGACTTCAGCTTCAAGATCGACGACTTCAAGGCCGAGTGGCTCAGCACAGGCGCGGGCGCCGGGACCGCGCGCGGGTTCAACTCGAAGATCCGCTACACAGCGGGAACGAGCGACGAGAAGACCTACGACCTCAGGGTCAACCACCCGCTGACCATCGGCAGCACCGACGTCTTCCTGCTCGCCCACGGCTACGCGCCGGTGATCACCGTGCGCGACGGCAAGGGCGACGTCGCCTACTCCGGCCCGACGATCTTCCTCCCGCAGAGCCAGAACCTGCTCTCCTTCGGGGTCGTGAAGGCGCCCTACGCCTCGCCCGAGGAGCTCGGCTTCCAGGGGCTGTTCTACCCGTTCGAGGGCACCGTCGACGGTGAGCCGGTCAACCTGATGGGCGACATCGGGGACGGGTCGCACGCGATGCTCTCGCTGCAGGGCTTCCGGGGCGACCTCAACCTCGACGCCGGGCCCCAGTCGGTCTACGCGCTCGACACCTCCAAGGCCAACATGATGTCGCCCGACGAGACCGGCAAGGCTTTCAACCTGCGCCTCGGGGAGACGGCCGAGCTCCCCGACGGACTGGGGTCGATCTCCTTCGACGACGTCCAGCAGTGGAACCGGGTGCAGATCTCGAAGTCACCCGGCAAGGAGTGGGCGCTCCTCGGCGTCTCCCTCGCCCTCGTGGGGCTGCTCGGGTCCCTCTTCATCCGCTCGCGACGGGTGTGGGTTCGCGCCCGCCGAGTCGATGGGCGCACACTGGTCGAGATCGCCGCCCTCGACCGCTCCGGCGGTGGAGACACCGCAGCCGTCGTCGCCGGCCTTGCGGAGACCTTACGAGGCGCGCGAACACAGGAGGAGAACCGATGACTGACCACACCTGGGGCGTTCTCAGCAACCAGGCCATCACGGCCGCCGGCGTCGTCTACTTCCTGGCGCTGCTCTGCGCGCTGGTCGAGTGGTCGGCCTGGCAGTCGCGCGCCAGGGCCGAGGTCGCGGAGAAGGAGCTCGTCGGCGCCGGTGCCCCGGCAGACGACACCGACGCCGCAGCGAACCCCGCCGCTGCCGTACGCGAGCAGCGCGCCGCTCTCTTCGGACGCCTCAGCCTGCTCCTGACCGCCATCGCGGTCGCGTGCCACCTGCTGGCGCTGGTCGGCCGTGGGATGGCCGCCGACCCCAACCGGGTGCCGTGGGGCAACATGTACGAGTTCACGATCTCCGGCTCGTTCGTGGTGGCGGCTGCGTACGTCGCTCTCCATCGGCGGCTCAAGCTGTCCTGGATGGCGCCGTGGGTGCTCGGCTTCACCGTCGTGGTGCTGATGCTGGCCGTGGTCGGGCTCTACGAGCCGGTCGCGCCGCTGACCGAGGCGCTCAACTCCTACTGGCTCGTCATCCACGTCATCGCGGCCATCATCGCCACCGGTGGGTTCACGCTGGGCGGCATCGCCTCGGCGGCGTACCTCCTCAAGAGCCGCTTCCCCGACGCCGCTCTGTTGGCGCGGGTGCCCGATCTCGACAACCTCGACCGGGTCTCCTACCGGATCCACGCCTTCGCGTTCCCGGTGTGGACCTTCGGGGTGCTGATCTCCGGACCGATCTGGGCACACGAGGCCTGGGGCTCCTACTGGAACTGGGACCCCAAGGAGGTCTGGGCGTTCATCACCTGGGTCGTCTACGCCGGCTACCTGCACGCCCGCGCGACCGCCGGGTGGAAGGGCAAGAAGGCCGCGATCGTGGCGCTGATCGGGCTGGCCACGCTGTGGTTCAACTTCATCGGCATCAACTACTTCTCCTCGACCTCGCAGCATTCGTACGCTGCGCCCGCAGCACCGGCGGTCGTCGAGCTCACCGAGGGAGCCTCACGATGAAAGAGTTCTGGATCTACACCGGCCTGCGGCTGCTGTCGCTGGTCGCCACCTTCGGCATCGTGGCGGGCATCTGGTCGCTCGTCGCGGGCGAGGTGGACATCTTCTTCGCGGTGATCCTGGCGTTCGTGATCAGCGGCGTGCTCTCCTTCTTCGTGCTCGACCCGCAGCGCCGGGCCTTCGCCGAGAAGGTCGAGGCCCGGGCCGCGAAGGCGGTCGAGGCCGCTCGCGCCAAGGAGGACGCCGAGATCGACTCCGAGGCCGGCTCCGAGGGCGACACCACCCCGAACGGCGAAGGCGATAGCCACAAGGTGTCCTGAACTGGTAGATAACGGTCATGTCGATCGTTCACAAGGCCACCCTCACCCCGTCGAAGAGAGAGATCTTCGGCGCCTGGCTCGCCACCCGGACGTGGTGCGAGGGTGACCTGACCGGCACGATCGGCTCCTACCGGTTCGACGACCCGGCCGGACGGGTCGGGATCGAGTGCGTGCTCCTCGAGGTCGGCGAGTCCGTCGTCCACCTCCCGGTCTCCTACCGGGAGGCGCCCCTCGACGGCGCCGAGGACTTCCTGATGGCAACCACCGAACACTCGGCGCTGGGCACGCGCTACGTCTACGACGCCACCGCCGACGCGGTGGCGGTCCGGGCCCTGCTGACGGCCGCGCTCACCGGCGCGACCCAGGAGCCGATGGACGTCTACGACCGGGGCCGCCTGGTTGAACGTCGCGAGAGCGTCGTCACCGCGACCGGCACCGGCTCGTGGTCGCGCAACGCGGTGCCGCACTTCGACGGCGTCACCATCCGTTCCCACGGTGCCGACACCCGCGTGGACGCGGGCAGCTTCGCGATCGTCGTGAAGCGCGTCGTCGACGGCTCCGACGCCGACGGCGCGGAGTCGATCCAGGTCACCTGGCCGGACGGCGCCGGGGCGCTGGTCGGCGTACGTCATCTGTGACGGGACGGCCTCGGGGCTTGTCTGTGAGTCCGCTGTGTAGCGCAGATGATCAACGGAGCCTCCCGTAAGTCACGAGTCGGAAACATCGTCGTCCTGCACTTGACGCATTCGGACATGAAGAGGCACATTGTCTCGATGTGAGCGTTCACATCTGTGATGTGACTCACCTGGGAGCCGGCCCGTGCGCCGATCTCCCGGCACCCCCCGACAGCGGCGCGTAGGCCTACCGACGCGGCCGTAGATGAAATGGAGCAGGTAAGTGCGCAAGGTACTCACCACGATCACCGCGGCAGCGCTTGCGCTCGGCCTCGCGGCATGCGGCGGCGGCGACGGCGGCGAGGGCGGCGACAAGGGCACTGTCGGTGTAGCCATGCCGACCAAGTCCTCGGAGCGCTGGATCGCAGACGGCAACAACATCAAGAAGCAGCTCGAGGCTGAGGGCTACGACGTCGACCTGCAGTACGCCGAGGACGACATCCCGACCCAGGTCTCCCAGGTCGAGAACATGGTCACCAAGGGCGTCGACGTCCTGGTGGTCGCGGCCATCGACGGCACCGCGCTCGGCGAGGTCCTCGAGACCGCTGAGTCGCAGGACATCCCGGTGATCAGCTACGACCGCCTCATCCGCGACACCGAGGCCGTCGACTACTACTCGACCTTCGACAACTTCCAGGTCGGCGTGCAGCAGGCCACCTCGCTCGTCGAGGGCCTGAAGGCCAAGGGCGAGGGCCCCTACAACGTCGAGCTCTTCGGTGGTTCGCCGGACGACAACAACGCCACCTTCTTCTGGGACGGCGCCATGTCGGTGCTCGAGCCGCTGATCAAGTCCGGCGAGATCGTCATCCCCTCCGGTCAGACGGACTTCAAGCAGGCCGCGATCCTGCGCTGGGACCCCGCCACCGCGCAGAAGCGCATGGAGGACATCCTCACCAAGACGTACGCCTCCAAGAAGGTCCAGGGCGTGCTCTCGCCCTACGACGGCCTCTCTCTCGGCATCATCGCCGCACTCAAGGGCAACGGCTACACCACCGCCGACCTCCCGGTCGTGACCGGTCAGGACGCCGAGGTGCAGTCGGTGAAGTCGATCAACGCCGGTGAGCAGTACTCCACGATCTTCAAGGACACCCGCGAGCTCGCGAAGGTGACCGTCGACATGATCGTCGCCGTCGGTGCGGGCGAGGAGCCCGAGGTCAACGACACCGAGACCTACGACAACGGCGAGAAGGTCGTTCCGTCCTACCTCCTCGACCCGGTCGTGGTCACCAAGGACGNCCACCCCCCGCTCGGCCCAGGAGATCAGGCTGTCTCGAGATGCGTGCGCGCCGCGGTCAGCCCGAACACGATCGCCGTGGCTAGACCGCCGGCGTACGCCCGGTTCCACAGCCCTCCGGTGTCGGACCCGGCTGCCAGGAGGCCTGGGATCGGAGCACCGTCGGCCGTCACGACGCGCGAACGGTCGTCGATCAACAGCCCGGTGAACGGGAACGTGATCGCCGGGGTGGTCTCGATGACGTAGTACGGCGGCTCGTCGAGCGGCGTGGCATCGAGCTTCCTGCCCGGGGTGGTCCCCGCCGTGACCTCCGCGTTGAAACGCTCGATGGCCGAGCGGATGGCGGCCCCGTCGTAGCCCCACTCCTCGGGCAGGTACTCGAGCTCCTCGAGCGACTCGGCCAGGCCCGTACGTCCGCCGCGCTTCGAGGCGAGCGCGAACTTGTCGACGCTCACCGCGCCCTCGACGTATGCCGGCACCATCCAGTCGCGACGGACCCGGGCATCGGCGATGAGCAGTCCGCGCGCCTCGGGTTGCTCGCTCAGTGCGACCGTGGTGAGGTGGTCGCCGAGCGTCTCGTCGACGAACCGCTCGTTGTCGAGGTTGAAGAGCAGCGCGTGCTCGCTGTAGTAGAGCGAGAGGTCGACGAAGTCGCCGGAGTCCTTGAACGCTACGCCGCTGGGCACCAGGTGGCCGTAGAACCCGGCGCGCTCGTGACCGGTCGCGGCTCCCACGGCCGTCGCCAGGCGCAGCCCGTCCCCCTGGCTGTTCGGGTTGGACCGCAGGGGCAGGGCGCCGGCGCCTGGGCCGACCAACTCCTCGCGCATCGCGGGGTCGGCCTGGAAACCACCGGTGGCGAGGACCGTGTTGCGTGCCCGGATCTCCACGACCTCGTCGGTGGGCAGGCGCAGGCGGGCGCCGGCGACGGCGCCGTGGTCGACGAGGAGCTCCTCGGTCGTGGTCGAGAGCAGTACCTGACCGCCTGATTCGGTCACGATGCGACGGCAGGTGTCGATGTACTGGTTGGTGTCGAAGCCGTGTCCCTGACCGAATGAGAGGATCGGCTGGGGCGGGCCGGCCTCGACCCCGGTGCTGCGGATCCAGTCCACCGCGGCGGCGAATCGTTCGACAAGAGCCCGCTTGAGGGCCTCGTCGCCGTCGGGATTCTGCTCGTCCATGACCGCGTCCGACGGCGCGGTCCAGATGTAGCCGGCGAACCGGCCGGAGCCGCCGACGTCGGCCGAGACCTCGACGACCGTGACCCGCTGTCCGTCGCGCGATGCATGGGCGGCGGCGGTGAGTCCGGCCATGCCACCGCCGATGACCAGGAGATCGGGGGAGAGGTCCATGAGTGCCTTTCGTCCTGCCCGGCAGTGCGCCCGGGTTCGTGGTCGTGTCCTCGTGACCGTATCAATCGAACTAACTTCAGTTCAACGATTGACGGAGAGTGACGGACATCGCATACTGAAGTGAATCCACTTCATATTTCCACCGACCGAAAGGCCCCGGCCATGGTTGTCAACACCGACCACGTCGTTCTCGAGAAGGACGGCGGCGTCGCCCGCGTCTGGCTCAACCGTCCGCACAAGAAGAACGCGGTCACCGTCGAGCTGCTCCACCGCCTCGACGAGATCATCAAGGAGGTCGACGAGGACCCCGACCTGAAGGTGCTGGTGCTCCGCGGCCGCGGCAACACCTTCTGCTCCGGCTTCGACCTCGACGAGCTCCTGGAGAACTACGTGGGCAACACGATGGCCATGGAGGTCGCCGTGCTCTCTGCCCAGGTCTGCGACCGGCTCTACCAGATGAACACGCCGTCCGTCGCAGTCCTTGAGGGGTACGTGACCGCCGGCGGTTTCGAGCTGATGATCTCCTGTGACTTCGCGGTCTCCTCGGACGACGCCAAGATCGGCGACTTCCACATCCGTCGCGCCCTCTTCGGCGGCGCCGGCCCGATCTACCGCCTGCCCCGCATGATCGGTCTGCGCAAGACCAAGGAGCTCATGCTCACCGGCAAGCTCCTCTCCGGCCAGGAGGCCAAGGACTTCGACCTGATCAACGACTCGGCCCCGGCCGAGCAGCTCGATCAGCTCGTCGAGGACTTCGTCGCGCCGATCATCGACAAGAGCCCGTTCGCGATGCGGCTGACCAAGATGGCCATCAACCAGGGTCTCGATGCGGACGTTCGCTCGCTCATGGTCATGGAGCACCTCGCCGTCGGCAACGCCCTCCAGTCCGAGGACGCGAAGGAGGGTGTCGAGGCCTTCCTCGGCAAGCGCGAGCCCAAGTGGGTCGGCCGCTGATCCGCAGCTGACCCGACCGACGAGTCATCCCTGGTGAGGAGAGTGAAGTGACGGACGTGCAGACCCCTGCCCTCAAGGGGAGCCGGTGTGCCGGCTGCGGCAACGTGGCCTTCCCCGAGGCGCGGGGCTGCCAACGCTGTGGCGCGGTGGCGATGGAGCCGGTGGACCTTGGACGGCGTGGCACGGTGTGGGGTTTCACCATCCAGCGGTTTGCGCCGAAGTCGCCGCCGTACGTTCCTCCGGCCGACGGTTTCCGGCCTTTCGCGGTCGGGTACGTCGAGCTGCCCGAAGGAGTGAAGGTCGAGGCGGTCCTGGACTGCTCCGACTTCGCCGACCTCGAGGAGCAGGCGCAGGTCGAGCTGGTCGCCACCACTCCGGTGCCGCGGTTCGCGGCGACCGGTGGTGGCGCCGCGCGGGAGGAGAGCTGATGTCGAACGTCTCCATCATCGGTGCCGGGCTGTCGAAGTTCGGTCGCCAGCACGGGGTGCCGGGCCGGGAGATGGCGGTGACGGCGATCCATGCCGCGCTCGCCGACGCCCAGCTCGGGTGGTCGGACATCCAGGTCGCCTTCGGTGGCAGCGACGGTGCCGGTCTCGCCGACACCCTCGTGGCCGACCTCGGCCTCACCGGGATCCCGTTCACCAATGTCAAGAACGGCTGTGCCACCGGTGGCAGCGCCCTGCTCTCCGCCGTCAACTCGATCCGCTCGGGACAGGCCGAGGTGGCTCTCGCGGTCGGCTTCGACAAGCATCCGCGGGGTGCCTTCGATCCGCGCCCGGAGGACTGGGGCCTCGACCCCGGCTACGGCGAGGCGGGGCTGATGGTCACCACGCAGTTCTTCGGCATCAAGATCGCTCGTTACATGCGCGAGTACGGGATCAGTGACGCGACGCTCGGCCGTGTCGCGGCCAAGGCCTACCGCAACGGTGCGCTCAACCCGAACGCCTGGCGTCGCGACCCGATCAGCGAGGAGGAGATCCTCTCCGCCGACATGGTCAACGACCCGCTGACCCGGCTCATGTTCTGCTCGCCGGGCGAGGGCGGTGCGGCGATCATCGTCGCCAGTGACTCGGCCGCCCGGAAGGCGGGCGTACGTCCCGTACAGCTGCTGTCGGTGGCTGCACGCACCCGGCGGTTCGGCTCGTTCGAGGTCTTCAGCCCGGCCGTCCAGGGCCATGGCCGTCCCTCGAGCGTCAGCGCGGACGCGGCGGCGGCAGCGTTCGCCATGGCAGGGGTCACCCCCGACCAGATCGATGTCGCACAGGTCCAAGACACCGAGAGCGGGGCCGAGGTGATGCACCTGGCCGAGTGCGGCTTCTGCAAGGACGGCGAGCAGGAGGACCTGATCGCCTCGGGTGCCACCGAGATCGGCGGTCAGCTGCCGATCAACACCGACGGTGGCTGCATCGCCAACGGGGAGCCGATCGGCGCCTCCGGTCTGCGGCAGGTGCACGAGATCGTCACCCAGCTGCGCGGCGAGGCCGGCGACCGGCAGGTCCCCGGCAGCCCGAAGCTCGGCTTCACCCACGTCTACGGTGCACCCGGTATCAGCGCGTGCACAGTCCTGGGGGTGTGAGCATGATCGGGCTGACGGAGTTCCTGGCCGAGGGCCGCTCCTGGCTGGCATCGGTCGCCGACGTACGCACCACCCACGCCTGGGGCGAGGGCTCGGACTCCGTCGCGGTCTTCGAGAACTGGACCGCCGAGCAGGAGCGTGCCGAGACCGATCGCATCCGGGCGTACGAGCAGGCCAAGTTCGACGCCGGGTTCGGTGCGATCACCTGGTCGCCGGAGTACGGAGGCCGCGACCTCCCGGTCGCCTACCTGCTCGCCTTCCGGCGTCTCGAGGGTGAGTACGACGTGCCTCGGCGCACCGAGATGTTCCCGGTCACCCAGCAGCTCATCGCGCCGGCCATCGCGCAGTGGGGGAGCGAGGAGCAGCGGGCGACCTACGTCCGCGCCATGTTGCGTACGGATCTGATCGCCTGCCAGCTCTTCTCCGAGACCGAGGCGGGCTCCGACCTCGCGGCGGTACGCACCAGGGCGACCCGTCTGGACGACGGCCGTTGGCGGCTCGACGGGCACAAGGTCTGGACGTCGGGTGCCCGGGTCGCCGACTACGGCGTCGCGGTCACCCGCACCGATGCCGCGGCTGCCAAGCACGCCGGCCTCACCGTCTTCATCGTGCCGATGGACGCCGAGGGCGTGAGCGTACGTCCGATCCGCCAGATGACGGGCGGGACCTCGTTCAACGAGGTCTATCTCGACGGGGTCGTCCTCGATGATGCCCTGCGGCTCGGTCCCGAGGGCCAGGGCTGGAAGGTCGCCCTCACCGTGCTCGCCTCCGAGCGGCTCGACTCCGGGACCCTGGGTCTGGAGAATGCCGACCGGGCCGTCGAGCTCGCACGTAACCTCGGCCGTCCGCTCGACGCGCTCGAGCGCGACCACGTCGCCGACCTGATCACCCGCAGCTTCGTGCAACGGGTCACCGGGATGCGCGTCGCCGCGGCAGTGGTCTCCGGTCAGGACCCTGGCCCCGAGGCGTCGGTCGGCAAGCTCCTCGCCACCGACACCATGGCGCGTACCTCGGAGGTCGTACGTGCCCTGCTCGGTGCTGAGCTCAGCGCGAACTCCGGGCGGTGGGGTACGTGGGCGTGGACCGAGCACGTCCTGGGCGCTCCCGGCTACCGGATCGCGGGCGGCACCGACGAGATCCAGCACAACATCATCGCCGAGCGCGTGCTCGGCCTACCCCGGGAGCCGCGCTCATGACCGAGCAGCCGTACGAGCTCGAGCTCGGCCCGCGCATCGCCGCCGTCCTGCGTGAGCGCACCGACCTGGCCGGGCCGACCGGGATCGGTGAGCTCGCCGTCCTCCCCGGTGGTCACTCCGGCCTCACCTACCGGCTTCCGGTGGGAGAGGGTCACGACCTCGTGGTCAAGGCCGTCCCTCGCGGTCAGCGGTCCATCGGCCGTCACGACATGCTCAAGCAAGCGCGGATCATGACCGCCCTGGCCGCGACAGACGTACCGGTGCCGCCGGTGCGCGCCGTCGACGAGACCGAACCGGCTTGGTTCGCCGTCGACTTCATCCCCGGCGAGTCGATCGAGCCGACCCTCGACGACCCGGCGATCGGCCCTGAGGTCGCCTCTGCTCGGATGCTGCGGGCCGCGGAGATCCTGCCGCGGCTCCACCGGGTCCCGGTGGCGAGCCTGCCTGCCGGCGGGGATCCGCTGACCCCACAGGAAGAGCTCGCCCGGTGGGTCAAGACGATGGGCGCGGTCCCCGCCGAGCTCGTCCCGGGTGCCGTCGATCTCGAGGAGCGGCTCGCCCGCCGCGTACCGGACGCTCGTGACGTCACGCTCGTGCACGGTGACTACCGGCTTGGCAACATCATCTGCACCGGCAACGAGCCCGCCGCGATCATCGACTGGGAGATCTGGAGCATCGGCGATCCCCGCGTCGAGCTCGGCTGGTTCCTCGTCTTCGCCGACGGCTCGAACTTCCCCGGGGTCGGTCGCGAGGTCCCGGGCCTGCCCACCGAGGAGGCGCTACTCGAGGCGTACGCAGCGGGCGGCCGCGGCCCCGAGGCGATGGACTGGTTCAACGCCCTGGGCCGCTTCAAGATGGCCGCGATCATGGGTCACAACCTGCGGCGGCACCGCGAGGGCAGGCACCACGATCCGGACCAGGAGCGCCTGCCCGAGACCATCGTCCGGCTCATCAGCAGCGGACTCGAGCGGCTCGGCTGAGCCCCACCAGGAGGGATGACCATGGACTTCGCACTCTCACTGCGGACCGAGGAGCTCAAGGCCGAGCTCGAACGGTTCATGAGCGAGCACGTCTACCCGGCCGAGCCGGTCTACGACGCGCAGATCGCCGAGAACGACAACCCGCACGAACAGCCGCAGATCATGCGCGACCTGCAGAAGATCGCTCGCGACCGCGGGCTCTGGAACCTCTTCATGACCCACGGCGACCGTGGCGCCGGGCTCACCAACCTGGAGTACGCCCCGCTCGCCGAGATCGTGGGCCGCTCCATCATCGGCAACGAGGCGATCAACTGCTCCGCCCCGGACACCGGCAACATGGAGATCCTGGCGATGTACGCCACCCCGGAGCAGCAGAGGCAGTGGCTCGACCCGCTGCTCGCCTGCGAGATCCGGTCCGCCTTCGCGATGACCGAGCCCGAGGTGGCCAGCTCGGATGCCACCAACATCACCTCGACGATCACCCGTGACGGGGACGAGTACGTCCTCAACGGCCGCAAGTGGTACACCTCCGGCATCCTCGACCCGGACTGCAAGCTCGTGATCTTCATGGGCAAGTCGGATCCGGACGGCCCGACGTACCGCCAGCAGAGCATGATCCTGGTGCCGGCAGACGCCCCCGGCATCGAGGTGCTGCGCGACCTGCCGATGTTCGGCTACCGCGACCGGCTCGGCCATGGCGAGGTGCAGTTCACCGAGGTGCGGGTGCCGGCAGCCAACATGCTCGGCGAGGAGGGCGACGGCTTCAGGATCGCCCAGGGTCGACTCGGTCCGGGCCGGATGCACTACGCGATGCGGGCCATCGGGTTCGCCGAGCGGGCGCTCGACCTGATGTGCCGGCGAGCAGTCTCCCGGGTCGCCTTCAAGGAGCCGCTGGCCGAGCGTGGGGTCATCCGCGAGTGGATCGCGCGAAGCCGGATGGAGATCGACCAGATCCGGCTGCTCACCTTTCGCGCCGCCTGGCTGATGGACACCCAGGGCAACAGGTCCGCGCGCTCCGACGTGGCGGCGATCAAGGTCGCCGCGATGGAGACCGCGCACCGCGTCGTCGATCGTGCCGTGCAGGTCCACGGAGCCGCCGGGGTCAGCGACGACACGATCCTCGGACGCCTCTACGCCATCACCCGTGCCCTCCAGATCGCCGACGGCCCCAACGAGGTGCACCTGCGCACCATTGCCCGCCTGGAGCTGAAGAACCACGAGGTCGGTGCATGAGCGGGGAGCTCGCCGGGAAGGTCGCTCTTGTCACCGGTGCCACCCGTGGCCTCGGCCTCGCGATCGCACAGGCGCTCGCGGCCGAGGGGGCCACGGTCGTCGTGTCGAGCCGCAAGGAGGACGCCTGCCGCGAGGTTGCCGGGAAGATCGCCTCCACGTACGGCGTCGCGACGCTCGCCCTGCCGCTGCATGTCGGCCACTGGGACGAGATCGAGCCGGCCGTCGCGACGGTCGTCGAGCGCTTCGGGCACCTCGACATCCTGGTCAACAACGCCGGGATCGCCCCGCTCGCGCCGTCGTTGCTCGAGGTCACCGAGGCGCTCCTCGAGAAGACGATGGAGATCAATCTCAAGGGTCCGTTCCGGCTGATGGCCGTCGCCGGCGCCCACATGCGCGAGCGCGGCGCGGGCTCGATCATCAACATCTCCAGCATCGGCGCCGTACGTCCGAGCCCGGCTGAGGCGATGTACGCCGCCGCCAAGAGCGGACTCAACGCGCTCACCCAGGCCTTCGCCCAGGAGTACGCCCCGCAGGTGCGGGTCAACTGCGTGCTGCCCGGTGCGTTCGAGACCGACATGGCCGCCGGCTGGGACGAGGAGTTCATCGACCTCGTCACCCGCAACCTGCCGGCCGGTCGGCTCGGCAGGCCCGACGAGGTCGCGAGCATGGTCGTCCATCTCGCCGGCGATCGTTCGGGCTACACCACCGGCGCCCTCATCGCCGTAGACGGCGGCCGTACCGCCGTCTACTGACCTGCCCGACCCCTCATCCGATCTCTCCCCTGGAAGGACACCATGGACCTGCCACACGCCTTTGACCTGAGCGGTCGCGTCGCCATCGTGAGCGGCGCGTCGTCCGGGCTGGGGGAGGGCTTCGCGCGGGCACTCGCTGCCGTCGGTGCCACCGTGTTCGCGGCCGCGCGCCGGGTGGACCGCCTCGAGAAGCTCGCGGCCGAGGTGGCGAACGTCGTCCCGGTCCGTTGCGACGTCACCGATGACGAGGACCGCCGTCGCCTCGTCGCCACCGCGTCCGCCCAGGGGCCGATCGACCTCCTGGTCAACAACGCCGGCCGAGCCGGCGGCCCCGACGCGCTGGCGGAGACGGTGCCGGAGTTCGAGGGCCTGCTCCAGCTCAACGTGGTCGCCGGCTTCGCCCTCTCGGCCGAGGTCGTCAGGTCGCTGCCGCCCGAGCACCCATCGTCGATCATCAACATCTCCTCCGTCGTCGGCCTCGGCTCCACGGCGCCCATCGGCGGAGCCGGGTACGCCGCGTCCAAGGCCGCGGTGATCGGGATGACCCGCGAGCTCGCCGGTCAATGGGGCCGTCGCGGGATCCGGGTCAACGCGGTGGTGCCGGGCTGGTTCGATACGGAGATGACCGATGGGCTGTTCACCAACGACAAGTCTGCGACCTGGGTGCGCCGCGGCACCATGCTCAACCGCGGTGGCCGCGACGGCGAGGTCGACGGAGCCGTTCTCTTCCTGGCCTCGGACGCCGCCTCGTACGTCACCGGGCAGGTCCTGGTCGTCGACGGCGGATGGACCGCGAAATGACCGACACGATGCTCGCCGTACGGTTCGAGGCCTGGGGCGAACGCGCCCGCCTGCGCGAGATACCGATTCCCGAGCCCGGCCCCGAGGGGGTGCTCCTCGAGGTGATGGCCGCCGGCATCTGCCACTCCGACCTGCATGTCGAGGAGTCGCCGCCCGGCCGGTTACCGTTCTCGCTCCCGTTCACGCTCGGGCACGAGGTCGCCGGAACCGTCGTCGCCGTCGGTGACGACGCCGACCCGGACTGGATCGGCCGCGCCGTGGTCGTCCACGGCATCTGGGGCTGCGGCGCCTGCCGCCGGTGCCGCGCCGGCCGGGAGAACTACTGTCTCGATCGACGGCCTGCGATCGGCAACGGTCTCGGGTACGACGGCGGGCTGGCGGAGTTCATGGCCGTCCCCTCGACCCGGTATCTGGTGCCGGCGGACGGCCTCGACCCTGTGCAGGCGGCACCGCTCACGGATGCGGCACTCACGGCCTACCACGCTCTCAAGCCTTTCCTTCCCGAGCTCGACGCGGAGTCACGCGCGCTCGTCATCGGAGCAGGTGGCCTCGGCCACTTCGCCGTCCAGCTGCTCGCGCAGACGTCGGCCAGGATCGTCGTGGTCGACCCGAAGCAGGCGGCCCGGGAGCTCGCCTCCGAGCTCGGCGCCCACGAGACGCTGCCCGATCTGAAGGCGGTGGCCCGCACGGCCGTGACGCCGACCAGCCGCTTCGACGCGGTCTTCGACTTCGTCGCTGCCGAGTCGACCATGGGTGCTGCCGTCTCGCTCCTCGCCCCCGGCGGCTCGGTACGGGTCGTCGGGGGCGCCGGTGGTGTCCTGCCGGTCGGTAAGGACCTCGGCCTCGCGCAGGGCTGGTCGGTCTCGGCGCCCTTCTGGGGGCCCAAGCCCGATCTGGAGGCTGTGGTCGAGCTCGCCCGTGCCGGGAGGTTGCACGCCCATACCGAGACGTTCTCGCTCACCGAGGCGATCGAGGCATACGACCGGCTCCGATCCGGAGAGATCCGTGGTCGCGCAGTCGTGATCCCCGCCACAATGACCTCGCGTGCGTAGCTCGGGACCACAGGTGGCAAACCATGAATCAAGTGCACGTCAGGAGATGAGCTGATGCGGATGCTGGCCGAGGAGTTCGCTGGCCGGGTGGTGACGGAACCGGACCGGGTGGCGGTGATCGACGCCGACGGCGCGCACACCACCGCCGAGGTGTGGCACGCCGCAGAGGCGCTCGCCGCGACCATCGCGCGACTGGTCGAGGGCGCCCCTACGGTCCTCGTCCAGGCCGACAACTCCTGGCGCACCCTGGCCACCGTGCTGGCCACCGGTCACCTCGGCGGTCTCGTCGCCGTCTTCAGCAGCCACGCGACGGCCGACGAGTTCGACCTGGTGCTCGAGGACGTACGTCCCGACGTGGTGGTCGCCTCCGACGGCTGTGTCGCGGCCTGGGGCGTCACCCGGAAGGGCTTCGACGCGGAGGCCTCCGATCTCGACGGCTGGGCCGTACGCGCTGTCCCCGGGACGACGCAGGGGACCGAGCGGTGGAACGGTGGCGCCGCGGTCGCGATGACCTCGGGTTCGACCGGCCGGCCCAAGTGCGTCGTCCAGTCCGAGGAGGCACTCCGTTTCGCCGGCCGGGCGACGATCGACGCCGTCGGGCTGAAGGCCGGCGACCGGGTCGGTGCCTTCGTACCGCTCTCCTCGGTCGCGGCGCTCTGCTTCGGCCTCTACCTGCCCGCCATGCTCGGCGGCACCATGGTCTGCCTGCCGAAGTGGAACCCCGCGGACGCGCTCGACCTGATCCGCGAGGAGCAGGTGCGCTGGACGATGCTGGTGCCCACCATGGCGCTCCAGTTCGCCATGGTCGACGGTGCTGCCGGCGGCCTCTCCCCCCTGACGGCGATGACCGTCGGTGGTGGACCGATGGATGCCGGCGCGCTCGGCCGTGCCGAGGAGCTGCTCGGCACCAGGTTCCTACGCGTGTTCGGGATGTCGGAGTGTCTCGGTCACACCACCCCGCTTCCGTCCGACCCCGCAGAGGTGCGCCTCAGTCGCGACGGTCGGCCGTTCCCCGGCATCGAGGTGCGTGTCGTCGACGACCAGGGTGCGCCGCTTCCCGACGGCGAGGTCGGCCGAGCCCAGGTCAAGGGGCCCTCGCTCTTCACCGGGTACGCCCGTGAAGGCGCTCCGGTTCCGCCGGAGCTCACCGAGGACGGGTTCCTCTTCACCGGGGATCTCGCCCGCATCAACGACGACGGCACGATCAACATCGTCGGTCGCGAGAAGCAGATCATCATCCGTGGCGGCCGCAACATCGATATCAACGAGGTCGAGGCAGCCGTGGCCTCGGTACCCGATGTGATCCAGGTCTGCGTCGTCCCGGTCCCGGACCCGGTGCTGGGGGAGCGGGCGGCCGCGCTGGTCGTCACGCCGAACCCGTCCCTGGACCTCCGGGCCGTACGCGCGCATCTGGAGCCACAGGGCACGCCGAAGCATCAGTGGCCGGAGTACGTCTTCGTGGTCGAGGACCTTCCGCAGAACCGCGTCGGGAAGCTCGCGCGCAAGGATGCCACCCGACTGGCTGCCGAACTGGTACGGTCGATGGCCCACTGAATTGACCTCAAGTCGGGTATTCTCGGCGAAAGTCCCAGGAGAGAAAGGTCCGCCATGCCACGTCAGGCGACCGTGACGGAGAGCCCCCGTTCGAAGCGCGGGCTGATCCTCAGTGCTGCAGTCGAGAGCTTCGGTGACGACGGGTTCGAGCTCACCAAGTGGGCCTCCGTCGCCGACAAGGTCGGCATCGGGCAGACAGCGCTCTACCACTACTTCGAGTCGAAGGTGCACTGCCTGCTGACGATCATGAGCACCGAGCTCGAGCGCAGCGCCAGCCGCTTCGAGAGGGTCGTCTCCGTCGAGGACGCGCCCGTCGACCAGCTGCGTGCTGCGGTCCGTGCGGCGTACGACGTGACGCCGCAGGAGGTGCTGCAGATGCGCATCCTGCAGAGCCACATGGACCTGCTGGCGACCCCGCGGCAGTCCGAGCGTGAGGAGGCCGAGCGCCAGCATGCCCGCGAGCTCGTCCGCAAGGTCGAGGAGAACTGGACCGGCCTGGTCAAGCGTGGCATCGAGTCGGGCGACTTCGCCGACCGGGACCCCGAGCAGACCAGTCGTGCGGTGCTCGCCCTCGTGGTGAGCGTCTGGCGCTGGTACCGCACCGGCGGGCCGACGACGCTCGAGGAGATCCGCGACTTCATCTCCGACGCCGTCCTGCGGCTCGTCGGCCCCTGACCCATCTCGTTCCAGGTCCGCGCGGACCTCTGTCCGCAGAACCCAAACAGAATTCAGATCAGGAGTGACATGTACAACCTCATCTTGATGGCCTCTCGTCCCGAGGACTGGTCTCACGAGCAGTTCATCGAGTGGTGGCGTGGCGAGCACGCGGAGGTCACGTATCCGCTTCCCGGTCTGCGCCGGTGGCTGCACACCGATGTCCAGGTCGCTCTCGAGGAGCGGTCGGAGGGCTGGGACGGCGTGTCCATCCTGAGCTTCGACAGCAAGGAAGCCCTCGACCAGGCGCTCGCGAGCGAGGAGTGGGCCGCGGCGATCAAGCACGTTGGCCGCATGCGCGGCCACCGGATCGCCGTCATGGGCGAAGAGCGGACGATGGTCGGCTGATGCCTGCCACGAAGGCCTGGTGGGGCGCGCCCGGCTGCTACCAGGTCGTCGACGGGGTCCATCGGATCCCGCTGAGCATGCCCAACGACGGCTTGCGTGCCGTCAACGTGTACGCGGTCGAGACCGCCGAGGGCCTGCTCCTCGTCGACGGCGGCTGGGCGGTGCCGTCCGCGGTGGACGAGCTCGAGTCGGCGCTGGCGATGATCGGTCGCTCGCCGCAGGAGATCAGTGACGTACTGGTCACCCACATCCATCGCGACCACTACACCTTCGCCGTACGGCTGAGGGAGAGGTACGGCCCGCGCGTGCACCTCGGTCGGCTCGAACGCCCCGGTCTCGCCGCGATCCAGGAGTTGGGCAACAACGTCCCGGTCAGCTCACTGCGTGAGCTCCGCCGATCGGGCGCGGATGATCTCGGTCGGGTCATCGAGAAGGAGACCGAGGTCGAGCCGTACGACGTCGCGGACTGGGCAGACCCCGACGGCTGGCTCGACGCCGGCCCGCTCGAGATCGCCGGATGGCGGGTGGAGGTCGTGCACACGCCGGGCCACACGAAGGGCCATCTGGTCTTTCACGACGAGGAGCGCGGGCTGCTCTTCTCGGGCGACCACGTGCTCCCGACGATCACGCCGTCGATCGGTTTCGAGCTCGGTGAGTGGGACCTGCCGCTCAAGCACTACCTGGAGTCGCTCGCGCTGCTCCTGGACCGAGCCGACGCCCGGCTGATCCCCGCCCACGGGCACCCGACCGACAGCGTCCACGAACGGGTGCGCGACCTGCTCGCGCACCACGAGTACCGGTTCGGTCAGGTGGTCGCCGTCCTCGACTCCCATGCGCGGGCGATGACGGCAGCCGAGGTCGCCGAGCGTCTTCCGTGGACCCGTCACGACGTGCCTTATGCCGATCTCAACGACTTCAACCGAATGATCGCGATCTGCGAGACGGCCGCCCACCTCGACGTCCTGGCCGACCGCGTCGATGTCGCGGTCGACCAGGATTGCGGGGTCGACCGCTTCAGTCGGTGAACCGCACCTGAGGCGTACGGCAGATCAGCAACCGTCTCACCCGGCCGCTGGCGGGGTCGAGCTGGGCGCTGGCGTTGAAGGAGGCCTCGAAGGCGCCGTCACGTCGGGTCTCGCCGAGGGCCAGCTCGGAGCCGTCCACCCGCGAACCTGCGAGCAGATGGTGGGTGAGCATGCTGACCTCGCGCTGCTCCAGGTAGGCGACCAGCCCGGCCCGGTCGCCCCGGAACTCCGCAGCCTGATCGGCGCCCTTGGAGAAGAGGATCGAGAGCTGGAAGTCGTCGGTGATCATGTCGAGGACCCGCTCGGGAGTGGTCGAGTCCATGATCTCGAACCAGTCGTGCAGCAGCGGGGTCGAGCTGGAACTCGTCGTCTGTGACATGGGATGTCTCCTTCGTGGATCGGATCAGTCGGGCAGCAGGCCGAGCTCGGGGTCGAAGACCACCTGGTACGCGGAGATGAGGCCGTCCTCGCCGACCCGGGCGGCGGCGAGGAAGTGGCCGGTCACGGTCGTCTCGTCCTCGAGGACGGCGCCGTAGACGAACTCGACGTTGCCGGCGATCGAGGACCGCTGCGGTACGTGGCGGCGTACGACGTCGCCGCGGCCCGACAGGTAGGCCACGAGGTCCTTGCGGCCGATCCCGCGGACGGCGCGGTTGGGCAGCAGGATCGCGAACTCCACGTCGGGTGTCACGAGCGCCATGCCGGTATCGAAGTCGCTCGAGTCGACTGCGGAGTAGTAGCGGACCAGCGTGGGGGAGGCCTCGATCGACATGACTTGAACTTAGTTCAGTGACTAGGGGTTGTCCAGAGGATCGATGTGATAGAGGTTACAATCTCAACCGACTTCAGTTCGACTTTGAGGTCGGTGCACAGACCGGACGAGACGAAGGAGCAGCGCATGAGTGGGCAACAGGCCGCGCGATTCGACGGGCAGGTCGCCCTCGTGACCGGAGGTGGTTCCGGCATCGGTGCCGCGGTGGCGAGGCGGCTCGCTGCGGAGGGCTGTGCGCGGGTACATGTCGCGGACATCGACGTAGGCAACGCGACCAGGGTCGCAGAGTCCGTGGGTGGCAGCGCTCATGTGGTCGATGTCGCCGACCCCCAGGCGGTCGATGACCTCGTCGCCGCGGTCGTCGGGGCAGAGGACCGGCTGGATGTCGTCGTCCATACCGCCGGCGTGGACGACCCCGCGGCCAAGACGCGGATCCTCGCGGCCCAGGAGTCGGGCGAGCCCGTCGACGCGCTGTGCGAGCTCGACGACGACGGCTGGCGCCGGGTCATGTCGATCAACCTCGACGGCACCTTCCACGTGCTCCGCGCGTCCGTACGGGCGATGCGTGCGCGTGGTGGGGGAGCGATCGTCACCGTCGGCTCCTCGGCGGCGTACGACACGTTGGTCGGCTACCCGCACTACGCCGCCTCGAAGGCAGGCGTGCACGCCTTGTCGCAGTCCGTTGCCAAGGAGGTCATCCCGTACGGGATCCGGGTGAACACTGTTGCCCCCGGCCCGGTCGACACCCCGATGGCCGGCCGCACACCGAGCGCCGTGCGCAAGGCGATGGAGGCGAGTGGTGCCATCGGGTACGCCTCGGCCGACGACCTCGCGGACAACATCTGCTATCTCGCCTCGCCGGGCGCGAAGAACGTCGTCGGGGCGGTGCTGCTCAGCAACGGCGGCCGCTTCACCGTCTGAGGAACCACCGCAGAGACCCGCCACGAAAGGACACCCATGGGCACCGAGTTCCCGCACCTCTTCTCTCCCTTCACCATCGGCCCGATGTCGGTGAAGAACAGGCTGGTCGCGCTCCCGGCCGGAACCAGCATGGCCGAGGGCGGCGTGCCGACCCATGGCGACACCGAGCACTTCGAGCGTCTCGCCGCCGGCGGCGTCGGCATGATCATCGGTGGCGCCACGGTCGTCCATCCGACGACCACGCTGCGCTCCCGCAAGCTGGTCGAGGCCTATCTCGACGAGTTCGTGCCGGCCGCGGCCGCCAAGGCCGACGTCATCCATCGCCACGGCGCCAGATTCATCGGGCAGCTGTGCCATCTGGGGCGCGAGTTCATCGGCGGCGAGTCCGACTCGCCTCCGGTGGCGCCGTCGCCGATCAAGACGGGACGTGATGCCTACCCGCCTCATGAGCTGACCGTCGCCGAGATCCACGACATCGTCGACGGCTGGCGGGTATCGACGAGGAACCTGGTGGAGGCCGGTGCCGACGGGGTCGAGATCCACGCCGCCCACGGGTACCTCCCCGCGCAGTTCATGTCGCCGCTGACCAACCGGCGTGAGGACGCCTTCGGTGGCTCCTTCGAGAACCGGATGCGGTTCCTGCACCTCGTCATCGAGGCGATGGAGTCGGTCATCCCCGAGGGCTTCGTCCTCGGCGTGCGTCTCTCGGGTGAGGAGGAGATCCCCGGCGGGATGGACATCGAGGACTGCGTACGCATCGCGGAGGATCTCGCCGGCCGCGGAGTCGACTACTTCAGCATCACGCACGGCACCCGCGGCAAGTACGTCAAGGACTCGACGAACCCGGACGCCGTCGCGGTGCCGTCGGCGGCGCGGGTCAAGGCGGCCACGGGTCTGCCGACCCTCGTCGGACAGCGCATCCGGGACGCGGCGACCGCTGACCACATCGTGAAGACGGGGCGTGCCGATCTGGTCGGGATGGCCCGCGCACTGATCGCCGACCCCGACCTTCCCGCCAAGTCCGAGTCCGGTCGGGTGAGCGAGGTGCGCGGCTGTCTCGGCATCAACCAGGACTGTCGTGCCTTCGATCCGCACCTGCACTGCGCCGTCAACGCCGAGGTCGGCCGCGGGCGGCATCCCGGCGTCGGTGTCCGTGCCGATCGCCCGAAGGAGATCTACGTCGTCGGGGGAGGGCCGGCGGGCCTGGAGGCGGCCCGGATCGCGGCCGGCCGCGGCCACCGGGTCACTCTCTTCGAGCAGTCGCCGCACCTGGGTGGCACGTTGCGGGTCGCCGCCGCGTCTCCGCATCGGGCCACCCTCATCGACGTCGTCGACTACCAGGAGCGGGAGCTCAAGAGGCTCGGCGTCGACGTGAACCTTGCCGCCGGCATCGAGGCCGACGACCTCCAGGAGATCGTCAAGATGGCTGATCACGTCGTCATCGCGACCGGATCGCGCCCGGCGGATCCGCCTGAGGTGCTGGCCGGCCGGCCGTTCGCAACCGTCGACGACGTGATCACCGGTGAGCTCGAGTACGTCGGCGAACGGCGTGCGCTCGTCTACGACGAAGGAGACGGGTTCTGGCCGGCGTACAGCGCGGCCGAGGCACTGGTGCGCGCGGGCTGGCAGGTCATCTTCGCGACCCCACTCGCCGCTCTCGCCTCCCGCGTGCCCGCCGAGAGCGCGGGTCCGCTGCTCACCCGGCTCGGCGCTGCCGGGGTCGACCTCCGTGTCGCGAGCACCGTCGTCGTACCGCAGGATCCGGCGGCACCGCTCCGGCTGGCGCCGGTCTTCGGAGGCGATCCGGTGGATCTGGCGCCCGTGCTCACCGTCTGGCACCGGCCGCGGGTGCCGGTGCTGCTGCCAGGTGTCGTCGCCGGCGAGAACGTGAGCGTGATCGGCGAC
Organism: Nocardioides sp. YIM B13467; assembly: GCF_042788075.1. NCBI lineage: Bacteria > Bacillati > Actinomycetota > Actinomycetes > Propionibacteriales > Nocardioidaceae > Nocardioides > Nocardioides sp. YIM B13467. The sequence goes on along the minus strand of NZ_JBHZPJ010000046.1, from coordinate 597,399 downwards.
TGCCTCACGCCGCGGCGGGTCACGCATGCGATCGCGGAGGGATACCGGCTCGGCGCCGAGCTCTGAGTCCGTCGGGTCGTCAGCGAGCGGTCCAGCCGCCGTCGGCGTACACCTCGCTGCCGGTCATGTAGCCGGCGTCGTCACTGCCGAGGAAGGCGACCGCACCGGCGATCTCGGCCGGTGTGCCGAGGCGGCCCATCGGGGTGTTGGCGAGCATCGCCTGGTGGCGCGGCGAGCCGCCGAACCGCTCGATCAGCTGCGGGGTCTCGATGAATCCCGGGTGCAGCGAGTTGACGCGTACGCCTCGGGTGGCCCAGTGCAGGGCGGCGTTCTTCGTCATCGTGCGCACCGCTCCCTTCGCGGCGTGGTAGGCGATGCTGTTGCCGAGGCCGCCGGTGCTGCCCAGGATCGAGGCGACGTTGACGATCGATCCGCCGCCGGTACGTTCCAGAAGCGGTCCGACGTGCTTCATGCCCAGCCAGACCCCTGTCTGGTCGACGGCGACCACCCGGTCCCACGTGGCGCGTTCCTCGTCCTCGACGGTTGCGATGCTGCCGATCGCGGCGTTGTTGACGAGCACGTCGAGACCGCCCCAGGCGGCCTCGATCCGCGAGGTGGCCTCGCGCCACTGCTCCTCGCCGGCGACATCCAGCTCGAGGGCCAGGTGGCCGGAGCCGGTGAGAGAGCGGACGAGGGGGCCGAGATCGGTCCCGGCCAGGTCGGCCGCGGCGACCCGTGCGCCCTCGGCGCTGAGCCGGGCGCAGATCTCCCTGCCCAGCCCGCCGCCCGCTCCGGTCACGAGCACTCGCCGATCTGCGTACCGCTGCATCCTTCACCTCGTCCTCTCGGTCCCTCGAATCCTCAAGTGAATTCAATGAGACTTTTCCTTGCCATCGTGTGACGTGCGCCATACAGTCTACCTGAACCAACTTCACTTTAGTAAGTAAGATGTGCCTCAAGGGAGACGAGATGATCAGACGACGCGTGTTCGCGCTGGCCGCCGCTACGGTGGCGGTCGCGACGACCCTGACGGCCTGCGGTGGCGGTGCCACCAAGACCGAGCTGGCCGGTAGCTGGGACGAGATCGTCGCGGCGGCCACGGACGAGGGCTCGGTCACCCTCTACTCCACGCATGCCCCCGACAACCTCGAGCTGCTGAAGAAGGCGTTCGAGGCGGAGTACCCCGGGATCAAGCTGAACTATGTACGCGGCACCGACGCCGACATCATCCCCAAGGTCGAGACCGAGATCCAGACCGGCCAGGGCACCGCGGACGTCCAGATGGCGACCGACGCGGGCTTCATGGACCGTGCCACGAAGCAGGACTGGAACGTCGAGGTCGTCGGCCCCAGCTTCGACAACGAGGACTACCAGCGCTCCGAGAGCATCATGGACGAGAAGTGGTTCCTCTCCAGCGCGACAGTCTTCGGCTACGGGTGGAACACCCGTAAGCTGCCGAAGGGCCTGCACACCTACGAGGACGTCCTGGCCGCGAACACGCGCGGCGGGAAGCTGGGTATCACCAACCCGGCCGGCATCCCGACGTACGTTGACATGTACCGCCGGATCGACGCCGACTGGGGCGGTGGGTTCGTGAAGAAGCTCGCCGCCCAGAAACCGCGTCTCTACCCGAGCGCCGTGGCCATCGACCAGGCGATCGCCTCCGGTGAGATCTGGGGCTCCCCTATGGCCGCTACGACGATGCTCGACACGAAGGCTAGCGGTGCGCCGGTCGACTTCGTGGTCCCCGAGGACCCGTTCGGCGTCCCGTGGTACAGCCAGGTGCTCGCCTCGGCGCCGCACGCCAATGCCGCCCAGGTGCTCGCCGACTTCATGGTGACGCCCGAAGGTCAGGCCGCGATCTCGCACAACTACGTGGCTGTGCTGCCCGACATCGAGGGGACCGGCGTCCCCGGTTCGGACCTGCTGGCGCAGGACATCGAGCTTCCCGACCCGAAGACGCTCGACCAGGAATCGGTCAACGAGTACCAGAAGCAGTGGGAATCGCTCTTCCAGGGCTGATCCCCGCCCCTTCGCCCACCCCGACCTCGAGGAAGACCTCATGACCACGATCGTCAGCAGCCCACTGCCGCGTCTGCGCGGCGACGCCGCTACCTGGCGCGCACGCCTGACGTACGCGCCCTTGATCCTCATCCTCGGGTATCTCGTCGTCGTGCCGCTCTATCGGCTCCAGTCGCTCGCGTTCGCCGACGGCGCGAGCGGCTACCGGGCCCAGTTCGGGCGCGACGACATCGGGGAGACGCTCCGGACGACACTCCTGCTCGCGGTTGGCTCGTTGGCCATCGCCATGGTGCTCGGCACCGTCCTCGCGTTCGCGACGAGCCGGCTCCCGCGGCGATTCGGCTTCCTGCGTGTCGTCCCGCTGCTCCCGATCGTGATGCCGTCGGTGGCCAACGTCGCCGGCTGGGCGTTCCTGCTCTCGCCGGGGCCCGGCTACCTCAACGCCATGCTGCGGCACCTGCCGTGGTGGCAGGACCTCGAGAGCGGTCCGGTCAACATCTACAGCACGACCTGGATCATCATCATCACCGGCTTCGGGCTGACCTCGTTCGTCTATCTCTTCGTGAGTGCGGGGATGCAGAACATCGGCTCGGAGCACCTCGAGGCGGCGGCGATCAGTGGGTCGTCCACGATCGGGGTCTTCTTCAAGGTGGTGCTGCCGCTGCTGCGCCCGTCGCTGGTGTACGGCGCGGGCGTCGCGCTCCTGCTCGGACTCGGACAGTTCACCGGGCCACTGCTGCTCGGGCAGAACGAGGGCGTCAACGTACTCACCACGGAGATGTATCGACGCACGAGCGAGTCGCCGACCAACTTCGCCGCTGCCGCGGCTGCGGGATCGCCATTGGTGATCTTCGGACTGCTGGTGATCTTCGCCCAGCGCTACCTGCTCGGCAACCAGGCGCGGTTCGTCACCCACGGCGGCAAGTCTTTCGCCCCGACGCACGGCCGGTCCGCCTGGGCGGCAGTCGCCGTGGCCGGGTACGGACTGGTCGCGCTGGTGCTGCCGTTGATCGGGGTGGCCCTGGTCTCGCTCTCGCCGTTCTGGTCGGCCAACCTGTCGTGGGGGCTGTTCACGCTGGACAACTACCGCGCGCTGCTCGAGACCCCTGGCATCGTCGAGTCGGTGGTGACCAGCGTGGTCACGTCGCTGATCGCGGTCGCGATCTGCGTACCCATCGGGCTCGGTGTCGCCCAGCTCATGGTGCGGCGGCGGGATCTGCCCCTCGTGCGCCTTCTCGGAGACCTGATCACCGCGCTGCCGCTCGGCATCCCGGCCGTGATCTTCGGCGTCGGCTTCCTGCTGACCTACACCCAGCCGCCGTTCATCCTGTACGGCACCAAGGCGATCATCGTGCTCGTCTACGTCGTCCTGATGATCCCGTTCGCGACCCGGATGCAGCTGACGGCGCTGGTGTCGCTGGGCACCACCTATCAAGAGGCGTCGGCGGTGAGCGGCGCCGGTCCGGTGCGTACCGCGCTCGGCGTCACGCTTCCCATGCTCAAGCCAGCAGTGCTGAGCTCCATCGCCCTGATGTTCATCCTGCTCACCCACGAGTTCGCCGCCTCGATCATGGTGCGCTCGGCGACGACCCAGGTGATGGGCACGCTCCTCTACGACCAGTGGACCAACGGCTCCTACCCGCTGGTCGGGGCGATGGCGATCCTGATGTCCGCCGTCACCGGAGCCGGTGTCGCCATCGCGATGCTGGTCGGTGGCCGCAACGTGCTCGACAACCTCTGAGGGGCCGATCCCGGCATCCGCCGCGCGTACGCCCGTCGTAGTCCATATCCAGCAAGCCCATGGAGGAATGGCCGATGTCCGCCAAGTTCCGAGTCGAAGGACTCACCAAGTCGTACGGGTCGAACGTCATCGTCGACCACCTCGACCTCGAGATGGAGGAAGGCGAGTTCCTGGTCCTGCTGGGGCCGAGCGGCTGTGGCAAGACGACGACCCTGCGCTGTCTTGCCGGCCTCGAGACCCCGGAGTCGGGTGTCATCGACTTCAAGGGGCGTCACGTCTTCGACTCCGGTCGACGGGTGAACGTGCCGGCACACAAGCGGGACGTCGGCATGGTGTTCCAGTCGTACGCGCTGTGGCCGAACATGACCGTGCGCAAGAACATCGCCTACCCGCTGAAGGTGCGCAAGATGCGCGAGGCGCTCGCCGCCGGGCGGGTCGAGGAAGCTGCCGCGATGGTGCACTGCGAGCACCTGCTCGATCGCTACCCGAGCCAGCTCAGTGGTGGGCAGCAGCAGCGCATCGCCGTCGCCCGTGGCCTGGTCTCGCGCCCGGACCTGGTGCTCTTCGACGAGCCGCTGAGCAACCTCGACGCGAGACTGCGGGACACGGTGCGTACGGAGATCCACCGGTTGCACGAGAGCCTCGGCTTCGGCGCGGTCTTCGTGACGCACGACCAGTCCGAGGCGTTCGCGCTCGGTGACCGGCTGGCCATCATGCGCGCCGGCAGGATGGAGCAGGTCGACACGCCGCAGCGCGTCTTCGCCGACCCGGCGACCGACTACGTCGCCGAGTTCATCGGCATGTCCAATCGGCTCGAGCTGCACCGCAGCGCCGCCGGATGGCGTACGAACGCGGGGGTCGACATCACGCTCGAGCGGGATCTGCCCGACTCGGACGCCGTGGTCGCACGGCTGTGGCCCGACGACCTCGAGCTCTACCGGGACGTGGCCTCGGTGCCGTCCGGCGTCGTCGCGCTCGAGGCCTCGCTGCTCTCCTCCGAGTTCGGGGGACGCACCTACGACGTCACCGTCGCCGCGGGTCAGGACGAGTTCCGACTCCGCGCGAGCAGCGCGCTCCACGGGTCGTGGCTGCGTCGCGCCGAGGAGGGTACGAAGGTCGTCATCGGGCTGCACCCCGAGACGATGCAGGTCTATCCGCTGGATGCGGCATCGACCGGGGCGGAGGCTGCGGCCAAGCCGCTGGTCGCAGCGTCCTGAGGTGGTCGACGTCGCTGTGCGGGCAGCGGCCTGGCCCGACCTCGAGCAGCTCGACCTCGGGTCAGTCGGTGGTGACCACGAGCCGACCCGTGACCCGGCCGGCCCGGAGGCGCTCGATGCCCTCCGGGACCTGGTCGTGGTCCAGATGCTCGACGGTCGGGGTGATCTCACCGCGGGCGAGGTAGTCATACACCTGCGCGATGTCCTCGCGGGTGCCGCCGGAGGAGCCGTGGATGTGGGCGCCCTGGTGGATGACGTCGGCGGTGACGAGGGTCGTCTCGACCGTGCCCATGCCGACCATGACGATGGTGCCGCCCTTGCGGATCGCCTTGACCGCGGCCGAGGTGGTCGAGCCGAAGCCGGCGAAGTCGATGACCGCGTCGAGGCCGAGGCCGATCAGGTCCTCCGCTCGCGGGTGCACGGCGCCGAGGCCGAGCTGCTCGCCGAGCGCCACTGCCGCGGGGCTGGTGTCGGCGGCGTACACCTCGGCGCCGAGCAGGGTGGCGATGCGGGCACCGAACTGGCCGAGCCCGCCGAGCCCGATGATGCCGACGCGGTCACCGGCGCCGACCCGGGCGACCTCGGCGACAGCATGATGGGAGGTCATCCCGGCGTCCGTGCCGGCAGCGGCCAGGTCGAACGGAAGGCCGTCGGGCATCGCGACCAGGTCGGTGGCAGGAGCGACGGTGTAGGCGGCGTACCCGCCGTCGCGGCTGTAGCCCGGCACGGTCGCGCCGAGAGGATGTACGCCGACCCGGTCCCCGACCCGCCACCGCGTGACCGCCGTGCCGACCTGCGCGATCTCGCCGGCGATCTCGTGGCCGAGGGTGATCGGGTTGCGCGTGATATTGACGGCCCAGGACGGCTCGTCCAGCTCGCCCACGTCGGAATGGCACATGCCGGCCGCGCGCACGCGGATCAGGACCTCGTCCGCCGCGGGGGTGGGGACGGCCACCTGGTTGAGGGTGAGGGGACGTCCGGTCCCGGTCCATTGCCATGCGCCCATTGCGGTGTTCATGGAACTGAAGTTAGTTTGGTTCAGGTGCCGTGTCCAGGCGCCGAAACATCGAGGAGGTCCTGTGAAGAGCACTCAGGTGCATGTAGTCACGCTGCCGGCTGGTGACGTACGGCCGGAGCACTTCGAGCTCGTGAGCGTCGACCTGCCCGATCCAGGGACCGGTCAGGTGCTGGTCCGCAACACGTGGACCTCGGTCGACCCGGGGATGCGGCTCCGGCTGCGTGCTGACGCGCCTGAGGGCTACTTCCCCGCCTTCCCGCCGCGCGAGCCGATGGACGGGATCTTCACGGTCGGTGTCGTCGAGGAGTCCCGTGCCGAGGGCTTTCCGGTCGGTGCGACGGTGTGGCACTCCTACGGCTGGCGCAGCCACGCGATCGTCGATCCCGGCGAGGTCGCGATGAACGGTGTCGCCGACCTGCGGGTCCTCGATGTCGAGCAGCTCTCCCCGCAGACGTACCTCGGTCCACTAGGCCCGATGGGCCTGACGGCGTACGCCGGGCTGCACGTGATCGACGCGCTGGATGTCCGTGGCGAGACTCCGACGATCTGGGTCTCGGCGGCCGCGGGAGCGGTCGGGAGCCTGGTCTGCCAGATCGCGAAGCTGTCCGGCCTACGGGTCGTCGCCAGTGCGGGCACCGAGGAGAAGGTCGCCTGGCTGCGTGACGAGATCGGCGTCGATGCCGCCTTCAGCTGGCGCGATCGCCCGCTGGTGGAATCGCTGCGCGATGCCGCGCCCGAGGGGCTCGACCTCTATTTCGACAACGTCGGCGGCAGCCACCTCGAGGCTGCCCTCGCGGCGATGAACAACCGTGGCCGGATCGCCCTGTGCGGCTCGATCTCGGAGTACGAAGGGGCACCCGCTGGCCCCGACAACCTGTTCCTCGCCACCTCCAAGAACCTCACCCTCCGCGGCTTCCGGGGGAGCGCACACACGCAGCTGCTCGACGAGATGCAGCAGCGGGTCGGTGGCTGGCTCGCCGAGGGCCGGTTGAGCTACCGCGAGAGCGTCTACGACGGTCTCGCCAACGCGCCGCAGGCGATCGCCGACATGATGGCGGGACGTACGACCGGCAAGACGCTGGTCCGGATCTGAGGGCCGGATGTCTCGCACGATCGCGCCGACCTGGCGGCCCGCACCCGAGATCGACCGCTTCTACCGCGCGGCGGGGATGTGGCGCCCGGCCTGCGTCACCGACGACCTGCGGCGCTGCGTCGACCGCTTCGGCGACAAGATCGCGGTCCGCGACTCGACGACCCAGCTGACCTTCGGCCAGCTCTGGGACCGAGCCGCCGCTCTCGCAGGCTGGTTGCGCGAGCGCGGTCTGCGCCGCGGGGAGGCCGTCGCCGTCCAGCTGCCCAGCTGGACGGAGGCGGTAGTGGCGTTCCACGGGGTGCTGATGGCCGGCGGTGTCGTGGTCCCGATGACGAGCATCCTGCGGCAGCGCGAGGTCGGCTTCATCCTGCGCCAGACCGGCGCCCGCTTCGCGATCGTCGCCGAGGAGTTCCGCGGATACTCCTACCGCGACCTCTACGCCGAAGTGATCGGTCAAGGCGTCGGGCTCGACCACGTCCTGTGGGTACGTGGCGGGGCAGGTGGCGAGCGTTTCGAGGATGCCCTGCGTACCGAACCGGTGGACGTGGAGACCGCGCTCGGGAGCGCCGGGCGAGACGGCGACGTCGCGCTCGTCATCTACACCTCGGGGACCACCGCCGACCCCAAGGGCGCGATCCATACGCATGAGGGGATCGCGGCCTCGGGCGACATCTGTCAGCGCGCGTTCGGGCTCAACGAGAACGACGTCCTCTTCAACCCGTCGCCGCTCAGCCACATCACCGGCATCTCGCTGAGCGTCCTCTTCCCGGTCTCCTTCGGCTGCTCGGTCACCCTCCAGGAGGCCTGGGATCCGCAGCAGGCGTTCGACCTGGTCGAACGCGATCGGACGACCTTCTTCATCTTCGCCACCCCGTTCCTGGCCGCCCTCACCGAGGTCGCGGAGGAACGTGGCGTACGTCTGGACCACATCCGGACGATCGTGTGCGGTGGTGCGGACGTACCCGAGGCGCTTGCTCGCCGCGCTCATGGGCGGCTCGGCACGGTCGTACGGATGTACGGTGCTACCGAGTGCCCCAACGCCAGCTGTGGTTCGCCGTGGGACCCGGAACTCCAGCGCTGGGGCAGCGAGGGGCACTGGCTCTTCCCGACCGAGGGGCGGGTGGTCGATCCCGGCATCGGCAGCGACCTGCCGTCCGGCTCGATCGGTGAGGCCTGGTGGCGCGGGCCGCAGCTGTGCTCGGGGTACGTCGATGCCGAGCACAACGACGCCTTCACCGCCGACGGCTGGTTCCGGACGGGCGACCTCGTACGCCTCGATGCCGGTGGATGGCTGACGGTGCAGGGCCGGATCAAGGACATCATCAACCGCGGCGGCGAGAAGTTCAGCGCGCGGGAGATCGAGGACCTGGCCGCCGAGGTCCCTGGCGTCGCCGACGTCGCGGTCACGCCCGTGCCCGACGCCGTGCTCGGCGAGCGTGTCTGTGCCTGGGTCGTGCTCGAGCCCGGCGCCGACCTCGATCTGGCAGCCCTCACGAGCCACCTGCGAGTCCTCGGCCTGACCACCCAGAAGCTGCCCGAGCGACTCGAGCTCATCGACGAGATGCCACGTACGCCGAGCGGGAAGATCCGCAAGACCGACCTGCGCGACCGCCTCGAGGCCGTGCCGACGACCCGGCCGTGACCGGATCAGATGGTGGAAGACAGTGACCAAGGAACGCATCGTCGTGCTCGACGGGGCCCGCACCCCGATCGGCAGCTTCGGCGGCCAGTTCAAGGACGTGCCGGCCCACCAGCTCGGCGCGGCGGTGGTCACCGCGGCGCTCGAGCGCTCCGGCGTGGCCGCTGCGGACGCCGAGGAGGTCGTGATGGGCTGCATCGGCCAGGTCGGGCCCGATGCGTACAACGCCCGTCGGGTCGCCATCGAGGCAGGCCTGCCCACGTCGGTCCCCGCTTTCACCGTCAACCGACTGTGCGGCAGCGGGCTGCAGGCCATCTGGTCGGCCGCTCAGGAGATGCGCTGGAACGATCTCCAATTCACCGTCGCCGGCGGTGACGAGTCGATGAGCCGGATGCCGTTCTACGACTTCGGCGCCCGCAGCGGCTACCAGCTCGGCGACCGCGAACTGGTCGACGGCACGGTCGCGATCCTCACCGATCCGTTCGGCGGCGTGCACATGGGGGTGACCGCGGAAGTGGTGGCCGAGAAGTACGGCGTCTCACGTGAGGAGCAGGACGAGTTCGCGCTCCGGTCCCAACAGCGGTGTGCGGAGAAGGCTGCCAAGGCGGCCTTCGCCGAGGAGATCGTCCCCGTCGAGATCTCGGGACGACGGGGCGTCACCGTCGTCGACACCGACGAGCATCCCAAGCCACAGACCACGCTGGAGGTGCTCGCTGCGCTGCGGCCGGCCTTCGCCCAGGGCGGTACGGTCACCGCCGGCAACGCCTCCGGGATCAACGACGGCGCCGCCGCGGTCGTGCTCGCGACCGAGTCGGCCGCTCGTGACCGCGGTGCGACCGGGCTGGTCGCGCTCGAGCAGGTGGCGACCGCGGCGATGGAGCCGGGCTTGATGGGGTACGCCCCGACGCTCGCCCTGCGGAGTCTCTTCGAGCGCACCGGTCTCACCCCTGCCGACATCGACATCGTCGAGCTCAACAAGGCCTTCGCCTCCCAGGCCGTAGCGGTCTCGCGTGACGTGGGGCTCGATCCGGAGCGCACCAATCCGTACGGCGGGGCGATTGCGCTCGGCCACCCGGTCGGGGCGACTGGCGCGATCTTGTCGTTGCGGGTGGTCAAGCACCTGCGACGTACGGGAGGTGAGTTCGGCATCGTCACGATGTGTATCGGCGGCGGCCAGGCCCTCGCCGCGTTGTTCCGTCGCCTCGACTGATCTGGCTCGAGGCCACGAGACCGAGTATGGCTTGGCCGAGGCGGCGCCGCTAGGCGAGTACCTCGGATCGAGGTACTATCCCGCGGTGTGAGCATCATCGACGTCATGGTCCTCGGCTTCCTGGCCGAAGGACCCCAGCACGGCTACGAGCTGCGACGGAAGATCGAGCAGCTGTACGGCCACACCCGCCGGATCAGCGACGGCACGCTCTATCCCGCGACCGACCGACTCGAACGCAACGGCTACGTGACAAAGGAGTCCGAGCCCGGACGTGGGCGGGCCGGTCGACACACACTCACCCTCACCGACGCAGGACGGGCTCATCTGCTCGAAGCGATCCGCACCGCCGACGGCCACGACATCACCGACGCGAGCCGGTTCTTCGTCGTGCTCAGCTTCCTGTCGCTGCTGCCGCACCGTTCCGACCAGCACGCGGTCCTTCGTCGACGACTGGAGTTCCTGGAGGCGCCGGCGAGCTTCTTCTACGAGGGCGACCGACCGGTCCGGGCCGAAGAGGTCGCCGACCCCTACCGACGCGGTCTCCTGCTGACCGCCCGTGCCACCAGTGCTGCCGAGAGGGCCTGGATCAGAGAGGAGATCGACTCGTGAACTCGAGCCAGACCATGCGAGCTGTTGTCCTGGAGGCGCCCGGACCGGTGGAGGCCCTGCAGGTCCGGAACCTGCCCCTGCCGGAGCCCGAACCGGGCTGGGTGCGGATCCGGGTCAAGGCGTTCGGGATCAACCGCTCGGAGCTGCACACCCGCCTGGGGTTCGCCGGCGACTCGGTGACGTACCCGCGGGTGCTGGGCATCGAGGCCACCGGAGTGGTGGATCTTGCGCCGAGCGGTGAGTTCGAGCCCGGGCAGCAGGTGATGACGATGATGGGTGGGATGGGACGTACGTTCGACGGCGGCTACGCCGAGTACACCTGTGTTCCCGCGGGGCAGGTCATCCCGTTCCACTCCGACCTCGACTGGGCGACATTGGGAGCCGTGCCGGAGATGCTGCAGACGGCGTACGGCTCCCTGACCGTCGGAGTCGGCATCGAGCCTGGTCAGAGTCTTCTCATCCGAGGCGGCACCTCGTCGGTCGGAATGGCGGCAGCGGTGCTCGCCAAGCGGAGCGGTCTTCGCGTGCTCGCCACGACCCGGAGCGCGGCCAAGGCCGAGACGCTCGAGGCGATCGGCGTCGATGACGTGCTGATCGACGCCGGCGACGTCGCGGCCCAGGTGCGGCGCCTGCTTCCTGAAGGGGTCGACGGCGCGATCGAGCTGATCGGTACGCCGACGCTCCCCGACACGCTACGGTCCACCCGTGTCCACGGCACGGTCTGTTTCACCGGGATGCTCTCCAACGTGTGGACCGTCGAGGAGTTCTACCCGATCGACTATCTCCCCACAGGTGTTCGGCTCACCGCCTACGCCGGTGAGGCCGACGATCTCCCGGCCGACGTTCTCCAGGGGTTCCTCGACGATGTGGCCGCCGGTCGTGCGGTGGTGCCGATCGACACGACGTACGACCTCGACAGGATCCGTGAGGCTCACCAGCGGATGGAGGAGAGTACGACCAGCGGGAAGCTCGTCGTGGTCGTCTGAAAGGCGTCGAACCCGTAGCGGGGTGTATTCGGCTGCGGGCGGCGTCGAGCGGGGCTAGTGTTTGAGCGTTCGCGGTCCGGTGAGGACGGGGGAGCGGTGGCGCTCGTCGCGGTCGTCGTCGTGGTGCTGTCCGGTCGAGCCGAGCGAACCAACATTCAGCACAACGTCGGGGACATCGACCCCGGCATCTGATCCCCTAAGGTTGATCGACGTGGCAGACGAGATGGCGCGCAAGGACATCGAGGCAGGGCTGGAGACCCGCCATGAGCTGGGCGATGCGTTCGACGCCGAACTGGTCGCCGGCTTCGCCGACCGCATCGAGAAGACCGTTCAGGAGCGAGTCGGCGCCACCGCCGCCGCCCGCACCCTCGCCGAGCGCAACGAGTCGCGCACCTCGGTCTTCCAGTTCGTCCTGGGCGCCGGATCGGCCGTGGCCGGCATCCCGATCAGCATCACCCTCGGCGTCACCGACAACCTCGGTGCCCTGGTGATCTCCTGGGTCGGCCTCGTCGGAGTCAATGTCGCCCACGCGCTGCGTACGCGTAAGCGCTGAGGGTGCTGGGCGGCTCCTTTACGAAGGAACCGCGCGCCCGACCGAGAGATACCCCCACGGGCGCGAGAGCGACGGTCCGGGGAGGTAAGACTGCTCCAGACGGTCGAGGGTGAAGCCGGCGGCCTCGACGAGCCGTGGGATGTCGCGGGCAAGGTGGCAGCCGCCGAAGAGGCGCTGCTGGAGGCCGTCGAGGCGGTGCTGCCAGCGGGCGACGCCAGGATCGGGGGAGAGGCCGTGCTCGACGAAGCCGATGGTGCCGCCGGGGCGCAGGACGCGGCGCATCTCGGCCAGGGCACCGGCGACATCGGGGATGGTGCACAGGGAGAAGGTGACCAGCCCCGTGTCGACCGAGGCGTCGGCGAGCGGGAGCCGGGCGCCGTCGAGCCCGACGCGGCTCACCGGGACCGATGAGGCCGAACGGCGCGAGGTCGAGAGTTTCCAGGCCACGTCGGAGGGCTCGACGGCGATGATCTCCGTGACCTCGGGCGGATACAGACCGATGTTGCCCCCGCTGCCGAAGCCGATCTCGACGACCTGGCCGTGGAGACCGTCACAGGCCTGCTCGCGCAGCGGATCGAGCTGCGCGATGCCGCAGGTGCGGTCCACGATGTGTGGCACCACCCGCGCCTCCCAGAGTCCCATGGGAGCTCACTCTTCCATCTCGCCGGTCCATTGGACACCGAGCAGCATCGAGTCCTCGCCCTCGACGAGCGTGGTGAAGCCGATGCGCCGGTAGAACCCGATCGCGCGAGTGTTGCCGGCGGCGACGCCGAGATGCGCGCCGCGTACGCCGGCGACGTGGAAGGCACCGAGCATCATCCCGATCAGCTCCTTGCCGACGCCTTGGCCCTGGGCGCGGGGGAGCAGGTTGATGTGCAGGTGCGCCGGGAACTCGCTGAGGATCTCGCCCAGCATCCGCGGCGGGCGGTGGATCTGGGAGCGGAGCCGGGCGTTCCAGTCGTTCCGGTCGTGGTCTGGCCCCGGATCGGGGTTGACGACGCGGAGCGCGGGCCACCAGTCCTCCTCGCACTCCTTCTCGAAGGCTCGGGTGAACGGGGTGCCGACGACGTAGCCCACCACGCCCTCGGAGTCGACGGCCACGAACCCGAGCCCGAGACGCAGCACGATGTAGGGAGCGGCGTAGATGTTCCCCGGCAGTCGGGGGTCGTCATAGAACTCGGTGGCGTCCTCGCCCGATGCCCCTGTGAGCAGGCAGATCGAGAAGATGTCGTCGAGGTCGTCGGCGGTGGCCCGCCGGATCTCAGGAGTTCCCATGGCCCAACCTCACCATGACCCGCTTCCGCCGCCGACATACCCCCGGGACATCGCGTTTCACTAGCGGTCTCCTCCTGGTGCCGCCCAGCCGAACAACCTCGGGCAAACCTCAGCGTGGCGTATGGATGCTCACGTGCCTTCGTGCACGTGGCCGGTAGCCTTGCAGGCATGAGCGTACGACGGGTGATGGGCACGGAGGTCGAATACGGAATTTCCGTGGCCGGACAGCCCCAGGCCAACCCGATGGTGGCGTCCTCGCAGGTCGTCAATGCGTACGCATCCTCGACATTGAAGGCGAGGAGAGCGCGCTGGGACTTCGAGGAGGAGTCGCCGCTGCGCGACGCGCGCGGCTTCGACATGTCGCGACAGGTGGCCGATCCCAGCCAGCTCACCGACGAGGATCTCGGGCTGGCCAACGTCATCCTCACCAACGGCGCCCGGCTCTACGTCGACCATGCCCACCCGGAGTTCTCCTGCCCCGAGGTCACCAACCCGCTGGACGCGGTGCGCTGGGACAAGGCCGGTGAGCAGGTGATGCTCGACGCCTCCCGCGCGGCCGCGCGGCTGCCGGGCAACCCGCAGATCCACCTCTACAAGAACAACACCGACAACAAGGGTGTCTCCTACGGTGCGCACGAGAACTTCCTCATGCGCCGCTCGACCGCGTTCGCCGACATCGTCAAGCACCTGACCCCGTTCTTCGTCTCTCGGCAGGTCTTCGCCGGCGCCGGGCGGGTCGGGATCGGCCAGGAGCGACCCAAGCACGGCTTCCAGATCTCCCAGCGCGCCGACTTCTTCGAGGTCGAGGTCGGGCTGGAGACCACGCTCAAGCGACCGATCATCAACACCCGCGACGAGCCCCACGCCGACCCGGAGAAGTACCGCCGCCTCCACGTGATCCTCGGCGACGCCAACCTCGCCGAGATCTCGACCTACCTCAAGCTCGGGAGTACGTCGCTGGTGCTCGCCATGATCGAGGACGGCTACATCACCCGCGATCTCAGCGTCGACGGCCCGGTCTCGGCATTGCGCGCGGTCTCCCACGACCCGTCGCTGAAGACGCTGATCACGCTCAAGGACGGTCGCAAGCTGACCGGTGTCCAGCTGCAGATGGAGTATCTGGACCTGGCCAAGAAGTTCGTCGAGGAGCGCTACGGCTCCGACGCCGACTACCAGACAAAGGACGTCCTGGAGCGCTGGGAGTCGGTGCTCGACCGCCTCGAGCGCGACCCGATGGAGTGCGCCACCGAGCTCGACTGGGTGGCCAAGTACAAGCTCCTCCTCGGCTACCGCGACCGTGACGGTCTGGAGTGGGACGACCCCAAGCTCCACCTGATCGACCTGCAGTACGCAGACATCCGCCCCGAGAAGGGCCTCTACCAGCGTCTCGTCCGCGCCGGGCGGATCCAGCGCCTGCTGACCGACGACCTGGTGGAGAAGGCGATGCACGAGCCGCCGACCGACACCCGGGCCTACTTCCGCGGACGCTGCCTGGAGAAGTACTCCGAGAACGTCGCCGCGGCCTCCTGGGACTCGGTCATCTTCGACCTGCCCGGGCGCGAGTCGTTGCAGCGGGTCCCGACCATCGATCCGCTGCGCGGCACGAAGAAGCACGTGGGTGGCCTGCTCGACTCCTCCGACACCGCCGTCGACCTGTTCAACCGGCTGACCGGTTCCTGAGCGTCGATCGCGACTCGTGCCACATCTCGGCCCAACGTTCGACTTCTGCTTCCTCCCGTAGCGAAATCGGGCATTGTTTCCTCAGGTTTGTCGGTGCTAGTGGATAGGTTGAAGACATGGCACAGGAGCAGAAGCAGCCGAAGAAGTCCTCCGAGACGGAGGAGTCCGTCGAGACCGCGCCCGAGACCGATGTGAATGAGCGCAAGGAAGCGCTTGACTCCGACGTCGACGACATCCTGGACGAGATCGACGACGTCCTGGAGACCAACGCCGAGGACTTCGTGAAGTCCTTCATCCAGAAGGGCGGGCAGTAGTAGATGTCCGAATCCCGTATCCCGGCTGCCTACATGACGCCGGGCACCTCGTCCTTTGCCGATTTTCTGACGGCCCAGTCCCCGGAGCTGCTTCCACGACGCGACGCCGTTCCGGGCAATCTGAACGACATCGCCCCGCACGGCACCACGATCGTCGCGGCCACCTTCCCTGGTGGCGTGATCATCGCCGGTGACCGGCGGGCGACCCAGGGCAACCTGATCGCCGAGCGCGACATGCGCAAGGTCTTCCCGTCCGACGAATACTCCGCGGTCGGCATCGCCGGCTCAGCAGGGCTCGCGGTCGAGCTGGTCAAGCTCTTCCAGACCGAGCTGGAGCACTACGAGAAGATCGAGGGCACCACGCTCTCGATCGAGGGCAAGGCCAGCCGGCTCTCCGCCCTCGTCCGGGGCAACCTCCCGATGGCCATGCAGGGCTTGGTCGTGGTGCCGCTCTTCGTCGGGTTCGACCCCGAGGCCGGCAAGGGAAAGATCTATGGGTACGACCCGACCGGCGGCCGTTACGAGCAGACCGGATACTCCGGTGTCGGCTCGGGCTCGCTGTTCGCCAAGGGTGCCCTCAAGAAGCTCTACCGGGCCGACCTCGACGAGGCGACCCTGGTCGCGGTCCTGGTCCAGGCGCTCTACGACGCGGCCGACGACGACTCGGCCACCGGTGGCCCGGACCTGTCCCGCAAGCTGTTCCCTCTGGTCCACGTGATCACCGCTGACGGTGGGCGCACGCTGCCCGACGCCGAGGTCGCAGCGGTTGCCGAGGCCGTCATCACCGGGAGGCTGCAGCGGCCCGACGGTCCCATCGCCGAGCTGGAGGGTGGCCGATGAGCACTCCGTTCTATGTCTCTCCCGAGCAGCTGATGCGCGACCGCGCGGACTTCGCGCGCAAGGGCATCTCCCGGGGACGGGCGCTGGTCTCGCTGCAGTACGCCGACGGCATCGTGTTCGCCTCCGAGAACCCCTCGGCGGCGTTGCACAAGGTGAGCGAGATCTATGACCGGATCGCCTTCGCCGCGGTCGGGCGCTACAACGAGTTCGAGAACCTTCGCATCGCCGGGGTGCGGCTGGCCGACATGCGCGGCTACGCCTACGACCGGCGCGACGTCACCGGGCGTGGCCTGGCCAACGCCTACGCCCAGACTCTCGGCACGATCTTCTCCTCGGGTGGGGAGAAGCCCTACGAGGTCGAGCTGTTCGTCGGTGAGATCGGTGACTCCGCCGAGGACGACCAGCTCTACCGGCTCACCTACGACGGCCAGGTCGTCGACGAGCACGGCTTCGCGGCCATCGGTGGTGCGGCCGAGGCAGTCGGTGGCTACCTCAAGGAGCGCTACACCGAGGGCGCCTCGCTCGAGGACGCCATCAAGCTGGCGGTCGCCGCGCTCGGCCACACCGACACCGACGACCGCGAGATCGCTGCCAAGGACCTCGAGGTCGCGGTCCTCGACCGCAACCGCACCCAGCCGCGCAAGTTCCGCAGGATCCGGCCGGCGACGTTGCTCGAGATCCTCGGTTCGGCCGTCGCGGAGGTCGAGGCAGCCAAGCCGGCCGCCGTCGAGCCGCCCGCCGACAAGCCGGCGGAGAAGCCGGCTGAGAAGCCGGTCAGCGACGCGCCGCTGGCCCCGCCGCCCGCCGACGACGGCGAGCCGCCGATCGCCCCGCCGCTCGACTGAACCCAGAGACGTGGGAGTGCTGAGATCACCTGGTGACCTCAGCACTCCTACGTCACATTCAAGGTGTCAGCCGATCTGGTCCGAGAGCGAGACGACGATGCCCTCGGGCCCGCGGACGTACGCCATCCGCACGGTGTCCTCGTAGACGCCGACGCCGCCGACCAGCCCGTAGCCGTCCTCCGCCAGGGCGGCGAGGACCGCGTCGAGGTCGTCGACCTGGAAGCAGACGTTGCGCAGGCCCAGCATGTTGGCCATCGCCTCGGGCGAGCCGGGCACGTGGTCGGGACGTACGAACCGGGCGAGCTCGAGGGTGGTGTCGCCGCCCGGCGGGCGCAGCATCACGACCTCGCAACGCGCCCCGGGGATCCCGCAGACGGTGTCGATGAACTCGCCCTCGACGAACGTACGTCCCTCGATCTCCAGGCCCAGGCCGACGAAGAACTCCGTGACCAGGTCGATGTCGGCGACGATGATGCCGACGTGGTCGAACTTCAACAGGTGTGTCATGACTGCCATCCTCGTACTGTGCTCGTCGTTGTGGCGGGTGCCTTCGACGAGGGAACGAGGCCGGCGCGCCGATCTCTACATGGTCGGCGACACGAATTCTCCGCGCCGCGGTCAGTGACCGCTGAGCTGACCGGTCAGCCGCTCGTGCCTGTCGGCGCTGGAAGGGTTCAGGCCGACGATGCGTACGGACTTGTTCTTGGTCGCGTACTTGTGGGTGATCGCGTCGAGCGCCGCGACCGTGGAGGCGTCCCAGATGTGAGAGTCGGAGAGGTCGATGACGATCTCGTCGGGGTCGTCGGCGTACTCGAACTGGGTGTAGAGGTCGTTGCTGGAGGCGAAGAAGAGCTCGCCGGTGACCCGGTAGACGGCCCTCATGCTGCCGTCGGCGTCCTCGACCACCTCTCGGTGCGTGTGCGTCAGGTGGGCGACGCGGCGCGCGAAGAGGGTCATCGCGACCAGGACACCGACGATGACGCCGATCGCGAGGTTGCGGGTCGCGACGGTGACCGCGACGGTCGTGAGCATCACCGCGGTCTCCGAGAGCGGCATCCGTCGAAGGGTGGCAGGCCGGACCGAGTGCCAGTCGAAGGCGCTGACCGAGACCATGATCATCACCGCGACCAGGGCGGCCATCGGGATCAGCGCGACGGTGTCGCCGAAGCCGACGACCAGGATGAGCAGGAAGACGCCGGCCAGGAAGGTGGACAGGCGCGTACGGGCGCCGGAGACCTTCACGTTGATCATCGTCTGACCGACCACCGCGCAGCCGCCCATGCCGCCGAAGAAGCCGGTGATCAGGTTCGCCAGACCCTGCGCGCCGGCCTCGCGGGTCTTGTCGGAGTGGGTGTCGGTGATGTCGTCGACGAGCTTGGCGGTCAGCAGGGACTCGAGCAGGCCGACCAGCGCCATGCCGAGGGCGTAGGGGGCGATGATCTGCAGCGTGTCGAACGTGAGAGGTACGTCGGGGAGGAACCAGGTCGGCAGGCTGTCGGGCAGTTCGCCCTGGTCGCCGACGTTCGGCACGTCGACCGCGCCGATGACGGTGAAGGCGGTGAGCGCGACGATCGCCACCAGCGGGGCAGGGATGATCTTGTTGATCCGCGGGAACCCGACGATGATGGCGATGCCCGCGGCGATCATCGGGTAGACCGCCCAGGGCACGTCGACCATGTGGACGAACTGCGCCTCGAGGACGAGGATCGCGAGCGCGTTGACGAAGCCGACCATCACCGAGCGGGGGAGGAAGCGCATCAGCCGGGCCACCCCGGCCAGCGCCAGCCCGATCTGGATCAGGCCACCCAGGAGCACCGTCGCGATCAGGTAGTCGTAGCCGTGGTCCCGCATCACCGGGGCGATCACCAGCGCGACCGCGCCGGTGGCCGCCGAGATCATCGCCGGCCGCCCGCCGAGGAACGAGATCGCGACGGCCATGGTGAAGGACGCGAACAGCCCGACCCGCGGGTCGACCCCGGCGATGATCGAGAACGAGATCGCCTCGGGGATCAGCGCGAGCGCGACGACGAGACCCGCCAGCACCTCCGTACGCAGCAGCCGCGGCGAACGCAGCGCCGCGAGGACGCCCGGTTCGTTGCTGGCGGAGGACGAAGGCAGCGGTGAGGGCACGAGCCGCAATCCTAGGGCTGGCCGTCCTCGTCGCCGGCTTCGTGAGCGATGTGAGGTTCGACCCTTCCGGCGCCGGCTCGCGGTCGGCGTGCCGGTGGACGGCCCGCCCCGCCGTGTCGTACGTCTGAACGCCTCCGGAGTCACCGTCGACGGTCTAGGGTTTCAGGTATGGACAGGCGCATCTTCGGCATCGAGAACGAGTACGGCGTGACCTGCACGTTCCGCGGCCAGCGGCGGCTGAGCCCGGACGAGGTGGCCCGCTATCTCTTCCGCAAGGTCGTGAGCTGGGGCCGCAGCTCGAACGTGTTCCTCAGGAACGGCGCGAGGCTCTACCTCGACGTCGGCTCCCACCCCGAGTACGCCACGCCGGAGTGCGACGACGTGATCTCGGTCGTCACCCACGACAAGGCGGGGGAGCGGATCCTGGAGGGGCTGCTCCTCGACGCCGAGCAGCGGTTGCACGACGAGGGCATCGCCGGCGACATCTATCTGTTCAAGAACAACACCGACTCGGCCGGCAACTCCTACGGCTGCCACGAGAACTACATGGTCAGCCGCGCCGGGGAGTTCTCCAAGCTCGCCGACGTGCTCATCCCGTTCCTGGTCACCCGCCAGCTCATCGTCGGCGCCGGCAAGGTCACCCACACCCCGCGGGGTGCCGGGTTCGCGGTCTCGCAGCGTGCCGAGCACATCTGGGAGGGCGTGTCGTCGGCGACGACGCGGTCCCGACCGATCATCAACACCCGCGACGAGCCGCACGCGGACGCCGAGAAGTACCGGCGCCTGCACGTGATCGTCGGTGACTCGAACATGTCCGAGACCACCACGATGCTCAAGATCGCGAGCTGCCACCTGGTGCTGCGGATGATCGAGGAGGGCGTCGTCCTGCGCGACATGACGATGGAGAACCCGATCCGCGCCATCCGCGAGATCGCCCATGACCTGACCGGCCGCCGCAAGGTGCGGCTGGCCAACGGCCGCGAGGCCAGTGCCCTCGACATCCAGAACGAATACCTGTCCAAGGCGCGCGAGTTCGTCGACCGCCGCGAGATCACCGACCCGACCATGCTCGCCGCCCTCGACCTGTGGGAGCGCGGCCTGAAGGCTATCGAGTCCGACGACCTCTCCCTGGTCGACCGCGAGATCGACTGGGTGATCAAGTGGAAGCTGATCGACCGCTACCGCGCCAAGCACGGCATTCCGCTGGGCCACGCCCGCGTCGCCCAGCTCGACCTCGCCTACCACGACATCCACCGCAACCGCGGCCTCTACTACCTGCTGGAGAAGAAGGGCGCGGTCAAGCGCGCGACCACCGACCTGAAGATCTTCGAGGCCAAGTCGGTGCCGCCGCAGACCACCCGTGCCCGGCTCCGCGGCGAGTTCATCAAGAAGGCGCAGGAGCGCCGCCGCGACTTCACCGTCGACTGGGTCCACCTCAAGCTCAACGACCAGGCCCAGCGCACCGTGCTGTGCAAGGACCCGCTCAAGGCGTACGACGAGCGCGTTCAGCGGCTCATCGACGGCATGTGAGACACCTGGCGGGGTGGCTTCGCTGCGGGGCAACCACCGGGCGGATATGGTGTGCTCCGCTGTCGTCTATCTCCATTTCACGTCACGAAGGTTTGCACTGTGCCCACTGCTCCTCGGCCTCGTCTGCGCCACGCGCTCAGCGCGCTGGCCGTCACCCTGCTCATCCCGGCTCTGGTCGCCTGTGGCGGCGAGGAGAAGACGGGGTACGGCGACGAGACCGTCTCCGGCTTCGACGGCGTCACGGTCTCGGCCGCGGTCGACAAGGCGCCCACGCTGAAGTGGGAGTCCGCGATCGCCTACCCCAAGGACCCCAAGGTCAAGACGCTGACCGAGGGCAAGGGTGAGGAGATCCCGGACGGCCGCGGCGTGTTCGCCAAGATCTACATCGGCAACGCCACCACCCTGGACAAGGAGTGGGCCTACGAGAGCCAGGCACCCGAGGGTGAGGAGCTCCCGGCGGAGAAGCCGTGGAGCACCATCCTGAAGGGCGCCAAGGTCGGCGACCGGATCGAGGCCATCGTCGGCTCGGCCGACCTGCTCGGCGAGGGCGGCAACCCGCAGATGGGCATCGGCAACCACGACACGCTGCTGGTCGTCGTCGACGTGGTGAAGCCCGCCGCGGACAAGACGCCGCAGGACGTCGACGCCTCCGAGCTCCCGAAGGTCGTCGAGAAGAACGGCAAGCCGACCGGGTTCGACTTCACCGGCATCGCCAAGCCGAAGGCCGACGAGGGGCTCAAGCGGGCCATCGTCACCGAGGGCGACGGCGAGGAGATCACCACCGACCAGACGGTCACCGCCAACTACCTCGGCATGACCTACGGCGCCAAGAAGCCCTTCGACGAGAGCTTCAGCAAGGAGGCCGTTCCGTTCGCCCTCAACCAGGTGGTCGCGGGCTGGACCAACGGCCTGGAGGGCGTCAAGGTCGGCAGCCGTGTTCTGCTGCAGATCCCGCCGGAGCTGGGCTACGGTGCAGAGGAGAAGCCGGGCCAGGGCGGCACGCCGGGGATCCCGGCCAACAGCACGCTCTACTTCGTCATCGACGTCGTCAAGGCCGAAGCCACCCCGGCGCCGCAGTAGAAGAGTCTCTAGGGGGAGAACACCGTGGCGGCGGGTAAGACCGAGCGGTTGATGAACCTGCTCATCATGCTGCTCGTGCAGCGTGACAACGTGTCGAAGGAGCGGATCCGCGAGGTCCTCTACCCGTCGTCCCACGGTGAGGCGTTCGAGAAGATGTTCGAGCGCGACAAGGAGGAGCTGCGCAGCCTCGGTGTGCCGATCGAGACCGGGGTGATCGACTCCTTCTTCGAGGACGAGATCGGCTACCGGGTCAGCCCCGAGCAGTTCGCGCTGCCGCCGATCACCCTCGAGGCCGACGAGCTCGCGGTGGTCGCCCTGGCCACCAAGGTCTGGGAGAACGCCTCGATGGCGGAGGCGACCACGGAGGCCGTACGCAAGCTCAACGCAGCCGGGCTCGAGACCGACGTCTCGGCGCTGGAGATCGTGCAGCCGCGGCTGGCCGCTGAGGAGGGCTCCTTCGACGTCTTCGTGGCCGCGACCCAGGACCGCCAGATCGTCGAGTTCGACTACCGCGGGTCGCGGGCACCCGAGCCGTCCCATCGGCGGCTGCAGCCGTGGGGCGTGGTGCGCTACTCGGGCCGTTGGTACGCCGTCGGCCACGACGTCGACCGCGACGACACCCGCATCTTCCGGCTCTCCCGCGTCCTGGGGGAGGCTCGGGCGGTCGGCGAGTTCGATGCCTTCGAGGTGCCGGCCGAGGTCGACGTACGCGATATCGCACGGACCCTGGCGCCGGCGCCGCCCACCGGGAAGGCGGTCCTGCTGTTGCGGCAGGGGAGCGGCTACACCCTGCGGCGGGCCGCCGACTCCACCGAGTCCGGGGTGACCGGACCCGACGGCAGCGACGACTGGGACCGCGTGGTGCTGACCCGGGTGCCCGCCGACCTCGTCGGGGCGGTGCTGGGGCACGGCCCCGACGCCTACGTCGAGGAGCCCGAGGACCTGCGCCGCGAGGTCGGGATGCGGCTGGAGCAGCTGGTGGCGCACCTGGACGGAGCGGCACGATGAGCGTGACGGGTGCGTCTGGCGCCAAGGGGCAGGTCGGGCGTCTGCTGACGCTGGTGCCCTACCTCTACTCCCAGGAGGTCGACGTACGCCTCGACAAGGCGGCCGCCGACCTCGGCGTCGAGGAGAAGCAGCTGGTCAAGGACCTGCAGGTGCTCTTCATGTGCGGCCTGCCCGGCGGCTACCCCGACGACCTGATCGACGTCGACATCGACGCCTTGACCGAGCCCGACGGCGACCGGGTCATCCGGATCTCCAACGCCGACTACCTCGACCGCCAGCTGCGGCTGACCCCGATCGAGGCCACCGCCGTGATCGTCGCGCTGCGTGCGCTGCGGGGCGGAGCGGTGAGCACGGAGACCAAGGAGGTCGTCGACCGTACGCTGGTCAAGCTCGAGCAGGCGGCCGCCGAAGGTGCCGCGGCGCGCGTCGACCCCGGCGAGGAGCTGGTCGACACCTCGCTCGTCCAGATCCATGCCGCGATCGCGACCGCGATCGACCAGGGTCGCCAGGTACGCATCGACTACTGGGTCCCGGCGCGCGACGAGGAGTCCTCACGGGTCATCGATCCGCGCGCGCTGGTCTCGATCCGCGACATCGAGTATCTCGACGCCTGGTGCCACACGGCCGAGGCGCCGCGCAGCTTCCGCCTCGACCGGATCAGGGGCGCCGAGGTGCTCGACACCCCGGTGGCCACCGACCCCGAGGACGGCGCGAGCGCCGAGGACGCGGCCGGGTTGCTGGAGCGTACGGACTACGGCACGGTCGTCCGGGTGCGGCTGGCTCCCGAGGCCCGCTGGGTCGGTGAATACTATTCGGTGATCGACCCCGTCGAGCTGCCCGACGGCGGGCTCGAGGTGGGGCTGCGGGTCTACGACCAGCGCTGGCTCACCCGCTTCCTGCTCCGGCTCGCGCCCTATGCCGAGCTCGTGGCTGAGGACGCCCGAAGGGCGCAGATGAGCACAGAGTTCACTGAATCGTTTGCCGCGTCTGCGCGGCAGGCACTCGGCCTGTACCGTACGGGCGCGTAGACTTCTGGCGTTCCCCCTAGACGTAGATGAGGTAGTTCATGTTCACTCCATTGATCGGTATGCCGCAGGGAGCCGAGTGGCTCATCATCTTGGCGATCGTCATCCTCGTCTTCGGTGCCGCAAAGCTTCCTGAGCTCGCCCGCGGCACCGGTCAGGCGCTGCGTATCTTCAAGACCGAGACCAAGGGGCTTCGCGACGAGGACGAGAAGGAGAAGGGCGACAAGGCCGAGAAGCCGGCCGAGCTGACCGCCTCCGAGCAGGAGCGGATTGCCGAGCTCGAGCGTCGTGAGGCCGAGATCAAGGCCGAGCGCGAGCGCCTCTCCGGCAACTGAGCCCACCTCTTCATGGCTCGTACCATCGCCGGTGTTGTCGCGATCTTCCGCGGCACCCCCAAGCACCCCATCGGCGACGACGGCCGGATGGCGCTCTCCGACCACCTGCGTGAGCTCCGCGCGCGGGTGATCAAGGCATCCCTGGCCCTGGTCGTCGGATTCATCGTCGCGCTGTTCTTCTTCGAGCAGCTCTTCGACCTGGTCATGGACCCGTACCTCCAGGCCGTCAAGATGATGGACCGGGAAGGCGGGGCAGCATCGCTGAGCTCCGTCAACGGCGCCGCAGGCGGCTTCATGCTCTACCTGAAGCTGTGCGGCCTGGCCGCGTTCATCGGCACCGCGCCGATCTGGCTCTACCAGATCTGGGCGTTCCTGATGCCCGGCCTGCACCCCCACGAGAAGAAGATGTCGAGGATCTTCGTGGCTGTCGCCGGCCCGCTGTTCCTCGTCGGTGTCCTGCTCGGCTACGTCACCTTGCCCAAGGGCCTGGAGATCCTGTTCGCCTTCGTCCCCGACGGCCTGACGAACATCGTCGAGTTCAGCGAATACCTCAGCTTCCTGAGCCGTACGCTGCTGGTCTTCGGCATCGCCTTCGAGATCCCGGTCTTCGTGATCCTGCTCAACCGGATCGGGGTCCTGCCCGGTGCGGCCCTGGGCAAGTACCGTGCCTGGATCATCGTCGGCTCCTTCGTCTTCGCCGCCGTCGCGACTCCGTCGGGTGACCCGTTCACGATGACGATCATGGCCGGCCCGATGGTCGTCCTCTTCGGGATCTCCGAGGTCATCGCCCGGGCGCACGACAAGCGGAAGGCCAGCAAGCGCAAGGACATGATCGGGGATCCTGACGTCCCGTCGGTGATCTGACCACTAGTCTTCACCGGGTGACGCGTCAGATCGCCCTGCTCGCCAACCCCACCGCCGGCCGCGGCAACGCCGACCAGATCCTCGATGCGGTCACCGCGAGGCTGGCGGCCTCGGGGGCCGTGGTCGAGCACCTGATCGGCGACGACGCCGACCACGCTCTCGAGCTGGCCCGGAAGGCGACTGCCGACGGGGTCGACACGGTCGTGACCCTCGGCGGTGACGGCATGGTCCACGTCGCCGTCCAGGCGCTGGCCGAGACCGAGGTCAGCCTCGGTGTCATCCCGCTGGGGACGGGTAACGACTTCGCGCGGGCGCTCGGGATCCCGGCCGGCGACCCGCTCGCCGCCGCCGATGTGGTCGTAGGCAACCACCCCCGCCGCATCGACCTCGGCCGCGCTCGGCACATTGCCTCGGGCTCCGCTTCGGCCGGCGACACCTGGTTCGCGACCGTCCTGGCCGCCGGGTTCGACGCAGCGGTCAACGAGCGGGCCAACGCGATGAGATGGCCCCACGGCGACCTGCGCTACACGCTCGCCGCGCTGTCGGTGATCCGCGGCTGGAAGCCGGTGCCCTACCGGCTCGAGATCGAGGACGCGACCGGCGCGACCACGGTCCGCGAGCAGGAGGCGATGCTGCTGGCGATCGCGAACACCGAGTCGTACGGGGGAGGGCTGCGGATCGCGGCGGAGTGCGACCCCGCCGACGGCCTGCTGGACGCCATCCTCATCAAGCCGGTCTCGCGGCTGGAGTTCCTGCGCGTCTTCCCGGGCGTACGCCAGGCCAAGCACCTCACCCATCCGGCCTTCGAGCGCATCCGTGCCCGCCGGATCAGCGCCTCCGCTCCCGGCGTGATCGCCTATAGCGACGGCGAGCGCCTCGGGCCGCTGCCGCTCGACGTCGAGTGCGTCCCTTCCGCTCTCGGCGTACTGGTGCCGCCGCCGTCCTGATTGTCGGCGTCGGTCGATAGGCTCGGGACCATGGACGCCTCGCCAGCGGAGAAGTACGCCGCTTTCAAGCGTGACAAGGACTTCCCCGTCTTCCGGGACTTTGCCTCGCTCTACGACTTCGGGCTCGACGACTTCCAGGTCGAGGCGTGCAAGGAGATCGAGGAGGGCAAGGGCGTCCTGGTCGCCGCACCGACCGGGTCGGGCAAGACGATCGTCGGTGAGTTCGCCATCCACCTGGCGCTCGCGACCGGCCGCAAGGCGTTCTACACGACCCCGATCAAGGCGCTCTCCAACCAGAAGTACAACGACCTGGTCAAGCGCTACGGCCCCGACCAGGTCGGCCTGCTGACCGGCGACAACGTCGTCAACGGCGAGGCGCCGGTCGTGGTGATGACCACCGAGGTGCTGCGCAACATGCTCTACGCGGGCTCGCAGACCTTGATGGGCCTCGGCTTCGTGGTCATGGACGAGGTCCACTACCTCGCCGACCGTTCCCGTGGCGCGGTGTGGGAGGAGGTCATCATCCACCTGCCCGAGTCGGTCTCG
This sequence comes from Nocardioides sp. YIM B13467, assembly GCF_042788075.1. Taxonomy (NCBI): domain Bacteria; kingdom Bacillati; phylum Actinomycetota; class Actinomycetes; order Propionibacteriales; family Nocardioidaceae; genus Nocardioides; species Nocardioides sp. YIM B13467. The sequence continues at coordinate 570,892 of NZ_JBHZPJ010000046.1, read as the reverse complement.
GTCGTCTCGCTGAGCGCGACCGTCTCCAATGCCGAGGAGTTCGGCGAGTGGCTCACCACGGTGCGTGGTGAGACCACCACGATCATCGAGGAGAAGCGGCCGGTGCCGCTCTACCAGCACGTGATGGCCGGCCGGCGGATCATGGACCTGTTCGCCTCCTCCGACGTCGACGCCGCGGCAGGGTTCGTCAAGGAGGGCGCCCCGGTCAACGGCGAGCTGATGAGGCTGGCGCGCGACGACTGGGCGGCCGGACGGATGACCGACCGGCGTACGCCCAAGGACAAGCGCAAGGGCAACGGGAACCGGCGCGTGGGCAACGGGAGGCGGGTCTGGATCCCGTCGCGCGTGGAGGTCATCACCGCCCTGCAGCGCGACAACCTGCTCCCCGCGATCAACTTCGTCTTCTCCCGGGTCGGCTGCGACGCCGCGGTGGGTCAGTGCATCCAGGCCAACCTTCGGCTGACCACGCCCGACGAGCGCGACGAGATCTTCGCCTACGTCGAGGAGGCCTGCGCCGACCTGCCCGACGAGGACCGGCACGTCCTCGGCTACCACGACTGGATCGACGGCCTCTCCCGCGGCGTCGCCGCCCACCACGCCGGGCTGCTACCCGCGTTCAAGCAGGTCGTCGAGGAGCTGTTCCTGCGCGGCCTGGTGAAGGCCGTCTTCGCCACCGAGACGCTCGCGCTGGGCATCAACATGCCCGCCCGCACGGTGGTCATCGAGAAGCTCTCGAAGTGGAACGGCGAGGCCCACGTCAACCTCTCGCCGGGGGAGTACACCCAGCTCGTCGGCCGCGCCGGCCGCCGCGGCCTCGACGTCGAGGGCCACGGCGTCGTGCTCTGGCAGCAGGGGCTCAACCCGCGCGAGCTCGCCGGCCTCGCCTCGACGCGCACCTATCCGCTGCGGTCGAGCTTCAGGCCGTCGTACAACATGGCGGTCAACCTGGTGCACCAGTTCGGGCGGGCGCGCTCGCGCGAGCTGCTGGAGCAGTCGTTCGCGCAGTTCCAGGCCGACAAGGCGGTCGTGGGTCTGGCCCGCCAGGTGCGGAAGGCGGAGGACGCGCTCGACGGCTATCAGGAGGCGGCGACCTGCGACCGCGGCGACTTCATGGAGTACGCCGCGATCCGCCGCAAGATCTCCGACGTCGAGAAGTCCTCCTCCCGCGAGCGGCGTGCCGACCGTCGTGAGGAGATCATCGAGTCGCTCTCGAAGCTGAAGATCGGTGACGTGATCGACGTGCCGACGGGCAAGTTCGCCGGCTATGCCGTCGTCGTCGACCCGGGCTTCGACCCCGAAGGGCCGCGTCCCTACGTGATCACCCAGGACCGGCAGGCCCGTCGCCTGGCGATGATGGACTTCAACGTGCCGATCGTCGCCCAGACCCGGCTGCGTGTGCCGAAGTCGTTCAACGGCCGCAACCCGCAGATGCGCCGCGACATGGCCTCCCGGCTGCGGGAGAAGACCCTCGACCTGCGACCGGTGCCCTACGAGGGGTCGCCAACCGCCCGCAAGGAGCGCAAGAGCTCGGCGGAGACCCAGATCTCCGCGCTGCGGCGCGAGCTGAAGATGCATCCCTGCCACGACTGCCCCGACCGCGAGGACCACGCTCGCTGGGCCGAGCGCTGGTTCAAGCTGTCGCGCGACACCGACACGCTGCGCCGCCGGGTGGAGGCGCGCACCAACACGGTGGCGCGCACCTTCGACCGCGTCTGCGAGGTGCTGGTCGCGCTCGACTACCTCGAGGGCGAGACGGTCACCGAGCGCGGCACGCACCTGATGCGGCTCTACTCCGAGATGGACCTGGTCGCCGCCGAGGCGCTCCGCGAGGGGCTCTGGGACGACCTGACCCCCTCCGAGCTCGCCGCCGCCCTCTCGGTGCTGGTCTACGAGGCCCGCCGCGCCGACGACGCCACCCCGCCCCGCCTCCCCGGAGGCCGGGTCAAGGACGTCATCGCCGAGACCGTGCGGCTGTGGGGCCAGCTCGACGCCCTCGAGCGCGACCACAAGCTCGACTTCCTCCGCCAGCCCGACCTCGGCTTCGCGTGGGCCGCCTACCGCTGGGCCGAGGGCGACGAGCTCGACGACGTCCTCAGCGAGGTCGAGCTCGCCGCCGGCGACTTCGTCCGCTGGGTCAAGCAGCTCATCGACCTCTGCGGCCAGGTCGCCGACGCCGCCGGCGACGTCCCCCTGCGCCGTACTGCCCGCCAGACCATGGATCTCCTCAAGCGCGGCGTCGTCGCCTATTCGTCGGTCGTGGAGTAGCTCCGCTGGTCGAGCCGCCGGAGCACCTGAGCGAAGCGAGGGCGGCGTAGGCGTGTCGAGACCAACACGGCCCCATCGTGCGTGACAGGGGACTGCGTTGGTCTCGACACGCTCGGCCGCGGGCGGCCTCGCGGCTCGACCGGCGGGAGCGATGAATATGATGGCCTCGTGGATGTCTCTCCCTACGATGCCCTGCTGTTCGTCTCTTTCGGGGGGCCGGAGAAGACCGAGGACGTGGTGCCGTTCCTGGAGAACGTGACCCGGGGGCGGGGGATCCCGCGGGAGCGGCTGGTCGAGGTGGGGCAGCACTACTTCGATCGAGGCGGGAAGTCGCCGATCAACGACCAGAACCGGGCGTTCCTGGCGGCGCTGCGCAGCGACCTGGCGGAGAACGGGATCGACCTGCCGGTCTACTGGGGCAACCGCAACTGGGACCCCTACCTGAGCGACACGGTCGCGCAGATGCGGGCCGACGGGATCAAGCGGGCGGCGGTCTTCGCGACCAGCGCCTACTCGTCCTACTCCTCGTGCCGGCAGTACCGCGAGAACCTCTTCGAGGCGTGCGACAAGAGCGGTGACGTGGAGAGCGCGCCGGTGCTCGACAAGCTGCGGCGCTACTACAACCACCCGGGCTTCGTGGCACCCGTCGTCGACGGGGTGCTCGCCTCCCTCGAGGACCTGCCCGAGGACGAGCGTGATGGCGCGCGGATCCTCTTCGTGACCCACTCGATCCCGACCTCGATGAATGACAACGCCGGCCCCGACGGCAATGCGTACGTCGCCCAGCACCTCGACGTCGCCGAGGTGATCGCCGAGCAGGTCGCGCAGCGGCGTGGGGTCCCCCACGAGTGGGACCTCGTCTACTGCAGCCGCTCCGGCGCGCCGCACATCCCGTGGCTCGAGCCGGACGTGAACGACCACCTCCAGGACCTGGCGGGCGACGACGTACGCGCCGTGGTGATGTGCCCGGTCGGCTTCGTCTCCGACCACATGGAGGTCGTCTACGACCTCGACACCGAGGCCATGGCCACCGCCGAGAAGCTCGGGATCCATGCCCGCCGCAGCCCGACCGCGGGGGAGGACCCGCGCTTCGTGGCCGCCGTACGCGACCTGCTCCTCGAGCGTGCCGCTGCGGAGCGCGGGGAGGCCCCTGAGCGGCCTACCGTGGGCGACCTGGGCCCCGGCCCCGACCGCTGTCCCGCGGGCTGCTGCTTCAACCAGCGCTCGCAGCTGCCGACCCTGTCCGGAGAGGACTCGCCCCAGTACTCCGGATGATCAGCTGATCAGCCGCGGCATAGGGTCGGCCCCATGACAGAGCATCCAGCGTCGGCTCAGCCCGCACCGCAGCGCCCAATTCCTAAGGCCGGAGACCTGCTCGCGCTCGCGGTGGCGACCGCCCGCGCGGCCGCCGATCTCGTTCGCGAGCGGGCCGCCGGCGTGGTCGAGGTGGCGGCCACGAAGTCGACCGCGACCGATGTGGTCACCGAGGCCGACCGGGACACCGAGGCGCTGATCCGGCGGCTGATCTCCCAGGAGCGTCCGGAGGACGCCTTCTTCGGCGAGGAGGGCGAGGAGACGATGGGCACCAGCGGCGTACGCTGGATCGTCGACCCGATCGACGGCACCGTCAACTTCCTCTACGGTCTGCCGAGCTACGCGGTCTCGATCGCGGCCGAGTACGCCGGCGAGGTCGTCGCGGGAGCGGTCGTGGACGTGCCCCGCGGCACTCTCTACGCCGCCTTCCGGCAGCCCGACGGATCGGTCGCCGCGGTCAAGGACGGCGAGCCCATTCGCGTACGTCAGCCCGCCGAGCTCGGGCAGCGGCTGATCGCCACCGGGTTCTCCTACGACGCCGAGCTCCGCCGGGTTCAGGCAGAAGCACTGGTCCGGCTGCTGCCGGTCGTACGTGACGTTCGTCGCATCGGATCGGCGGCCCTGGACATCTGCGGGGTGGCCGAGGGGACCCTCGACGGCTACCTCGAGGAGGGGCTGCACCTGTGGGACCATGCCGCGGCCGGCCTGGTGGCAGAGGCCGCCGGTGCTCGATGGGAGGCGACGACCGGCATCGGCGGTCGCCGGTTCGTGATCGTCGCACCAGCCCACGGCTACGATGAACTACGGAAAGCGGCTGTTCAGGCCGGTTTTCTGCCAGTTGACTCGCTCCCGGGTGTCGTACCCGACTGAAAGCCGCTGGTTGATGTAGATCTATGACCGGCCGGCGGCCGGGAAGGTCCCGGAGCCCCGTCGGTACAGCCGCGTTCACCCACCCGAAACTCACTGCTCATCTATCCCCGTGATAGGGAATACCGCCAGATGACAGAACGTTTCGGCGACGCGGATCCGGTTGAGTGTGCGAAATCCGCATTGATGGTGCACAATCACGGGCCGTGCCGCTGCCCTCGGGGGCGCGCGGGGGGACTGAAGATGAGTGAGAAGGGGAGTGGCGCATATGGCGACGGACTACGACGCACCGCGTAAAAATGAAGAGGACCAGTCCGAGGAGAGCATCGAAGAGCTCAAGGCTCGTCGTCACGACAAGAACTCGGGCAAGGTTGACGAGGACGAGGCCGAGGCGGCCGAGTCGTTCGAGCTCCCGGGAGCCGACCTCAGCCACGAGGAGCTCGCGGTCGAGGTCAAGCCGAAGCAGGAGGACGAGTTCACCTGTATGAGCTGCTTCCTGGTCCACCACCGCAGCCAGCTGGCTGACGAGAAGAAGATNAGACGACGAAGCGGCCCGCCCGGTTCACCGGGCGGGCCGCTTCGTACGTGCCAGTCAGAACCTGATCAGAAAGCCGACTCGGGCAGATCCATGATCGAGTTGTCGATCGCCTCGGCGATCGCCCGCTCAGCGGTCAGCTTGGGCAGGTTGTAGGAGGCGAAGAACTTCGCGGCGGCGACCTTGCCGGTGTAGAAGTCCGTGTCCTTGCCGGCGTCACCGGCGAGGGCGGCGAGGGCGATCTCGGCCTGGCGCAGCAGCAGCCACGCGACCACGACGTCGCCGACGGCGAGCAGCAGGCGCGAGGTGTTCTGGGCGACCTTGTAGATGTTGGTGATCTCCTCCTGGGAGGCCATCAGGTCGTTGAACATGTGCCCGACGATCGCGTTGACGTCCTCGAGAGCGGTCCCGAGCAGGGCACGCGACTCCTTGAGCTCGGCGGAGCCCTCGGCGTCGAGGAAGGCCTGGATCTCGCCGGCGATCTGGCCGAGCGCGGCGCCCTGGTTCTTCACGATCTTGCGGAAGAAGAAGTCCTGGCCCTGGATCGCGGTGGTGCCCTCGTAGATCGAGTCGATCTTGGCGTCGCGGACGTACTGCTCGATCGGGTACTCCTGGAGGAAGCCCGACCCACCGAAGGTCTGCAGCGACTCGGTGCCGAGCAGCACCCAGGCGCGCTCGGAGCCGTAGCCCTTGACGATCGGCAGCAGCAGGTCGTTGACCGCGGCGGCCAGCTTGTTCTCGTCGGAGCCGTCCTCGGTGAGGACGACCTTCTCCTGCCACGAGGTCGTGTAGTAGACCAGCGCGCGCATGCCCTCGGCGAACGACTTCTGCACCAGCAGCGAGCGGCGCACGTCGGGGTGGTGGGTGATCGTGACGCGCGGGTCCGTCTTGCCGGCGGCGACGAGGTCGGCGCCCTGGACGCGGGTCTTGGCGTACTCGAGAGCGTTCAGGTAGCCGGTCGAGAGGGTCGCGATCGCCTTGGTGCCGACCATCATGCGAGCGTTCTCGATGACGTCGAACATCTGGCGGATGCCGTCGTGCACCTCGCCGAGCAGCCAGCCCTTGGCGGCCTCGCCGCCGCCGACCTGCGGGTCGCCGAAGGTGAGCTCGCAGGTGTTGGACACCTTGATGCCCATCTTGTGCTCGACGTTGGTGACGTACGCACCGTTGCGCTCGCCGGTGAGCTCACCGGTCTCGTGGTCGAAGTGGTACTTCGGTACGAGGAAGAGGGAGAGGCCCTTGGTGCCCGGGCCGCCGACGCCCTCGACGCCCTTCGGGCGAGCGAGGACGAGGTGCATGATGTTCTCCTGCAGGTCCGACTCGGCGCTGGTGATGAAGCGCTTGACGCCGGTGATGTTCCAGGAGCCGTCCTCGTTGGGGGTGGCGAAGGTCTTGCCGGCGCCGACGTCGGAGCCCGCGTCGGGCTCGGTCAGCACCATCGTGGAGCCCCAGAGGCGCTCGACCATGATCTTGGCGATCTGCTTGTCGCGGTCGTTGCCGTTCTCGTAGACGACCTTCGAGAAGAACGGGCCGGCGGCGTACATCCAGATCGCCGGGTTGGCGCCCAGCAGCATCTCGGCGGTCGCCCAGACCAGCGAGTTCGGGGCCACCTGGCCGCCGATCTCCTCGGGAGTGTGCAGGCTCCAGAAGCCCGACTCCATCCACGCGTCGTACGACTTCTTGAACGCGGCCGGGACCGGCGCGGTGTTGGTCTTGGGGTCGAAGACCGGCGGGTTGCGGTCGGCCTCGACGAACGACTCGGCGAGGTCCTCGCGCGAGAGACGCTCGACCTCGGCGAGGATCTCCTTCGCGGTGTCGACGTCCAGGTCCGCGAAGGGACCGGTGCCGAGGACCTTGTCGGTGCCGAAGACCTCGAACAGGTTGAACTCGATGTCGCGGAGATTGCTCTTGTAGTGGCTCACTGATCCACCTTCATAACCTTTGTCGGATGTACCAGTTGCGGGAGCGCCGGTCGGCACGCACTACTGGCGGGTAACATCAAGAATAGGCATGTGGTTAAGGGGTGGCAAGCCCGGGTCTACTCACGAGTAGGGGTCTTGCTCACATTTGCTAGCGCTCGGCCGGTAGAACACGTTTCAGTTTCGGCGTACGATCTGCCGCATGATCTCCTCCGACGCCATCACCTGGAACGCCCCCGACGACGAACACCCCGCACGTACGGCGGGCCAGCGCTCCTATGCCGCCGTCGCCAAGGGCGACCTCGACGAGTGGCTGACGATCTACGCCGAGGACTGCGTGCTCGAGGATCCGGTAGGGCCGTCGATGTTCGATCCCGAGGGCAAGGGCCACCACGGACACGAGGGGCTCAAGGCGTTCTGGGAGAAGGCGATCGCGTCGGTCCACAGGTTCGAGTTCGAGATCAACGACTCCTTCGCCAACCCCGAGGGCAACACCTGCGCCAACATCGGCAAGATCAAGACGTCGTTCCCCGACGGCAGCTACACCACCACCGAGCTGATCATGGTCTACACGGTCAACGACGAGGGCCGCATCGCCTCCATGAAGGCCTTCTGGGAGCCCGAGCGCACCATGGCGAGCTTCACCTCACCCTGATCGGTCGCGGCATTTTCCCGCCATGGCGGGAAAATGCGCACCGGATAGCGCTCTCCTGGTCGCACAACGGCGCCATGGCGGGAAAGTGCCCCGCCCTCAGGCCACCGCGTGCTCGGCGATCCACTCGACCAGAGGACGTACGGCTCGCCAGTCCTTCTTCACCTCGCCGACGAGGTCGGGGGTGTGGATGATCGGCTCGAAGCCGATGGTGCGGCCGAGGTGGATCGACTTGTGGCGGAGGAGCTCGATCTTGGGGTGGTCCTTGTCGATGCCGCGCGGGGCGGTCTTGAGGCGGTCACCGGTGACCTCGTAGCCCTTCTTCTCCGCGACCGCGAGGCGCTTCTCCAGGTCGGCGCCGTAGTGGTCGTGGACGATGGCGTCGCGGAAGGCCGCCAGCCGGGGCGGCTCGAACCAGTAACAGCCACCACCGGTGCGGATGCCGCGCGGCGAGACCTCGACGTAGTAGCCGGTCTGCGGCGCCACCGCCACGAAGGCACCCTGGTGGGTCTTGTAGGGGAGCTTGTCCTTCGAGAAACGTACGTCGCGGTAGGGCCGGAAGATCTTGGCGCTGCCGAACTCCTCGGCGAGCTCGTCGGTGAGCGCCTTCATCGGCGCGTGGACCGACTCCTTGTATACGTGCTTGTGGGCCTCCCAGAAGGACTTGGTGTTGTCGACCTCGAGGTCCTCGTAGAAGTCGAGCGCTGCAACGGGGAAACCTTCGAAAGACACGTACGCAGCCTATCGACGTCCGTGCAACGCCAGCCTCAGACGGCGGGGATCTGGATGGTGTCCGCGACCCGGCGGGCGTGCTCGGCCATCGAGCGGGCGATGTTGGCGGACTCGCCGAGGTGGCGGCACGGGTCGAGCAGGTCGGCGATCTCGCTGCGGGTGAAGTGCTCCGAGACCTCGGGCGAATCGGCGAGGAGCGAGGCGAAGTCGATGTCGTCGACCGCGGAGCGCTGGGCCAGCTCGAAGACGACGTCGTGGGCGACCTGGCGCCCGATGCGCTCGCCGAGCTCGAGCATCAGCGACTCGGAGCCGATCAGGCCGCCGGAGAGAGCCAGGTTGGCGCGCATCCGGTCCTCGTCGAAGGTCAGGCCGGTGAAGATGACCACGAGCCTTGCGAGTACGTCACCGGCCAGGCGAGAGGCCTGGGCGACCGCGTCCTCGAGGATGCCGGTCATCGCGCCGTTGGCCTCGTGGTCGTGGAGCATCGACTCCATCGCCGGGGCGACGAGCCCGCGCAGCTGGGTGGCGGCGGTGATGACGTCGAGGGTGAGCTGCGGGTTGCGCTTGTGGGGCATCGTCGAGGAGCCGATGGTGCCCTCGGGGATCGGCTCGAAGGCCTCCCCGAACTCGGGCTGCATCATCGAGTAGACGTCCTTGCCGATCTTGCCGGCGGTGCCACCGAGCATCCCCAGGATCGAGACCCACTCGACCATGCCGTCGTTGATCGCGCGCGAGGGGACCGGCATCGAGCCCATGTCGAGCCGGGAAGCCGTCTCGGTCTCGATGGCGCGGGCATGGGAGCCGAAGGAGGCCATGGTGCCGGCGGCGCCGCCCATGAGCAGCCGGAAGACGCGGTCCTCGACCGAGCGGAGCCGGTCGACGTGGGCGGCGATCTCGTCGATCCAGATGGCGACCTTGAAGCCGAAGGTGATCGGGACCGCGTGCTGGGAGTGGGTGCGCCCCGGCATCGGCACGTCGGCGCCGGCCTCGGCGACCTTCGACAGAGAGCGCAGCAGATCACCGAGCAGGTCGAGGATCTTGTCGTGCGCCTGGCGCAGCAGGATCAGGTCGGCGGTCTGGGTGATGTTCTGTGTGGTGGCGCCCCAGTGGACCCAGCCACCGTGCTTCGCGCCGACGACCCGGCAGAGCTCCTCGACCAGCGGCGTCAGCGGGTGGCTGTGCTCGGCGGTGGCCTTCTCGATCCGGTCCATGTCGAGCTTGTCCAGATCGGCGGCCTCGGCGATCGCCTCGCCGGCCTCCGCGGGGATCACCTTCACGGCCGCCTCGGCCTCGGCCAGGGCCGCTTCGACGTCGAGTCGTGCCTGGAGGCGCGCCTCGTAGGTGAAGAGATCTCCGATGCCGTGGTCGGGGACTCGTCCGTCGGTGAATCGGCTGCTCGAGCCCGCGGGCATGTCGAGTGATCCTTTACGTGTCGTTCACACAATGATTGGAAAACAGAAACCCAATCTTAATGGAAGCAAGCCGTAAACGCCCGCAATCGTGTGCTGCGTCACTTGGATCGTGCAAGTGAACTGAAACAGGCCGTGCCACACGGCACGGCCCGAATCTATGGAGCGGACGACGAGATTCGAACTCGCGACATCAACCTTGGGAATCAGATTACCCAATCCCACCCCCGCTTGCTCGCGCTTACGTGGACCGGGGCTTGGTGCTGGTTCTTCATGGCAATGATGGGCCTGGTCAAGCGTATCGGGGGCATCCTGGGGGCACGTGCGAGTGTCCGTATCGCGGGGGCGGAGCGTCACCCATTCCGGCACCTGGCCCCCTTGGCGGGGGTTCGGGGGCTTGCCCCTGACGTACAAAGCGCTACCGCGGTTCGACTCGTCGAGGGCTGGAGAGCGTACGCCGCTACGGCTGCCCCCGCCCTCGTCATCGGCGGAAGAAGTTGCGTGGCTTCTAGGTCCAACCAGTCGTCCCGGCGCACCGAGATCGGACCTGTTGCTATCCGTGCTTGGGTGGCTGCCAGTCGTGGCGCAGTCGGCCGGCATCGAACTCTTGGAGAGTCATGCGGGCGTCAAAACTCCCTGTCTCGTTGCTCGCTGCCACACGCTCGAGGTGGGTGCGTGCCCGGTCCTCATCCCAAAAGAGTGCGTGTGAGGCGGCCCAGTGCGCGACGGTGGGGACCGGATCGTCGATCAGTGCGGCGATTGCGGCTTGGCCTTCTGCTGTTTGGCGGAGTTGGAGCTGTGCTCGTTGCACGCGGTGGACGCAGCGGTTCCATCGTTTCCCTCGTCGGTCGTCGGCCAGTCGAAGGCCGTCCATCTCGACGAGGGCGGCGCGATAGTCGGCGAGTGGTTCGAGGGACGCAGTGGCCACGGAACGATGATCGCACGGCGGAGATCTCGGATCGGCTGAACGGCTGTCCGATCGGGTAGCGGGTTGGCTCTGTGGCGACTTGGAGAGTGAGCGCTTGGTCTACGGACTGGGCGCTCTTCTTCATTTGCGCGGCGCGTAGGGGGACCGGCCGCCAGGCCGCACGCCCCCGGAGGCCGCGCTCGCGGCCGGCCCGGGACCGTCCGGGCCGTCGAGCCGGATGAGCGCGTGGAAGTGGACCAGGCCACGGCGTCTGTGTATTGACGCGGCCAGGAATCTGGGAGGCAAGGGCGCTGGCCGCCTGGTGCCCCTCGTGGCCGAGTTGGTGCCGATCATCGACAAGTGGTGTGAGGGCAAGAAGTCCGGTGACTGGATCTTCCAAGCCCCGAAGGGTGGGCCGCTGAGTGAGCCGAACTGGAAGCGCTCGGTCGGCTGGTCGGCGGCTATCAAGAAGATCGACCGGCCGACGCTCCGCGTGCACGACCTCCGCCACACCTGCGCCTCCCTCTGGCTCGGTGCTGGCGCTGACCCGAAGGTGGTTCAGAGGATCTTGGGGCACGCCTCCGCAGCGATGACGATGGACCTCTACGGCCACCTCATCGACAACAACCTCTGGGACTCAGCCAAGAGGGTCGGGGGCATCCTGGGGGCATCTGAGGCCCAAACAGAAACCCGCACTGACGACGATGACGACGAAAGTGCGGGCTGACCTGCTATGGAACGTGGAGCGGACGACGAGATTCGAACTCGCGACATCAACCTTGGGAAGGTTGCGCTCTACCAACTGAGCTACGTCCGCAGGTGCGACCAGGATGTTACCCCACACACCCAGCCAGGTGTGAAACCGGTTCAGGAAAGTCGGGTCATCTGGGGATAGCGGGCCGAGAGCCCGTCGCCCGCAGGGCCGCGGAGCATGCGGCGTACGGCCCAGGGGAGCGCGCGGGCGGCCAGCCGCCGGACCTCGCGGATGGGCCCGCCGATGCTCGGTTCCTCGATGACGACCAGCGGTTTCGGGGTGGGGAGGTGGTGACGTACGCCGAGGGTGTCGAGGACCTTGATCGCCATCAGCTGGTGGCCGGGGGCGCCCAGGAAACCGTGGCCGTCCCAGTAGCCGGCGTCGTCGTACTCGGTCATCCGCCAGAAGTCGACCAGCGTCGCGCCGCGCCGCTGCGCGATCTCGCGGACAGCCTCGTTGTAGACCGCGAAGCGCCCGCGGAGCAGTCGCCCGACGGTGGACGCCCGTGCGCCATAGGCGGTGAAGACCACCACCTTCGCGCCGGTCTCGACCAGCTCGCCGATCGCGGACTCGTAGGTCGCGAGCAGGGCGTCGATGTCGACGTGCGGCCACATCAGGTCGACCGACCCGCCATAGATCGTCACCACGTCCGGCTCGAGCGCGATCGCCGGCGCGACCTGCTCCTTGACGATCCGGTCGATCCCGCGCCCGCGGACGGCGAGGTTGGCGTAGCTGAACTCGGGGGTCCGCTCGGCCATCACCTCGGCGACCCGATCGGCCCAGCCGCGCACGCCGTTCGGGCGACGTGCGTCGGCGTCACCGACGCCCTCGGTGAAGGAGTCGCCCAGCGCGACGTACCGGCGGTAGCCGCCGGGGATCAGCGCATCCAGTGCCATGGCCCCGATTCAATCGGGTTTACCCCGGGACGTACGACTCTGCCGCGGAATCTGTGACGGATGAGGCAGGGGAGATTCCCGAGACGCCGCAGGAGGGGTACGTCGCGCCCGGCTGCGTTAGGTTTGGCTCGTGCTGCTCAGCGACAAGGACATCCTGACCGAGATCCACGACGGAAGGATCGTCATCGACCCCTGGGACGAGTCGATGCTGCAGCCGTCGTCCGTCGACGTACGTCTGGACCGGTTCTTCCGAGTCTTCGACAACCACAAGTACGCCACGATCGATCCGGCCGTGGACCAGTCCGAGCTCACTCGGCAGATCGAGACCGAGGGGGATGAGCCGTTCATCCTGCACCCGGGCGAGTTCGTGCTCGGGTCGACCTACGAGACCGTCAGCCTGCCCGACGACATCGCCGCGCGGGTCGAGGGGAAGTCGTCGCTGGGGCGTCTCGGCCTACTCACCCACGCCACCGCCGGCTTCGTCGACCCGGGTTTCTCCGGCCACGTGACGCTCGAGCTGGCCAACGTCGCGACGCTGCCGATCAAGCTCTACCCGGGGATGAAGATCGGTCAGTACTGCTTCTTCAGGCTCACCTCGCCCGCCCAGAACCCCTACGGCAGCGAGAAGTACGGGAGCCGCTACCAGGGCCAGCGCGGCCCGACCGCCTCGCGCAGCTTCCAGAGCTTCCACCGCACCAAGATCTGAGCGGCCGGCGGACGAATCCTGAGGGCTGTCGGTGGTCGCGGCTAGGGTCGGGTGGGTGAGTGAAGCACCATTCCTGGCCGCCGACGGTCAGACGCGTTGCGCGTGGGCCGGAGGGGCGCCGGAGTTCCTGGACTACCACGACACCGAGTGGGGTTTTCCGGCCGGCGGTGACGTTCGGCTCTTCGAGAAGATCTGCCTGGAGGGGTTCCAGAGCGGGCTGTCGTGGCGCACGATCCTCAACAAGCGGCCCGCGTTCCGCGAGGTCTTCGCCGGCTTCGACTACCACTTGGTGGCCGAGTTCGACGAGGGCGACGTCGAGCGCCTCCTGCAGGACGCGAGGATCATCCGCCACCGCGGCAAGATCGAGGCGGCGATCAACAACGCCCGCCGCGCGGTCGAGCTCGTCGAGGAGCGCGGGTCGCTGGCTGCGTACGTCTGGGGGTTCGAGCCCGAGCCGCTCGAGGTCCCGGAGGTTGTGGCCACTTCTGCCGCCTCGATCAGCCTCTCCAAGGACCTCAAGAAGCGAGGCTGGAAGTTCGTCGGGCCGACGACGATGTACGCGTTCATGCAGTCGATGGGGATCATCAACGACCACTCGCTCGACTGTGTGATCCGGGATCGAGTCGAGGCCGAACGGGCGGCGTTCGTCAGGCCCTGACCGTCCGCTGTGTCGTCCCAAACCCTGGGGGCCGATATCTCGTGGAAACCAGAATGTGTTTAGGCTGTCCTAACTAAGCATTGCCTAACCCGAGGTGGTTCCCCACGTGATCCGTCGTCCCGTACTCATCGCAGTGAGCACCGCGCTTGCTGTCTCCGGCCTGGCTGCCTGCAGCACGGGCTCCACCGAATCCGCCGACTCGGGCCAGGAGTCGACCTCGAAGGCCGACTCGGGTGCCTTCCCGGTGACCATCGAGCACGCCTTCGGTGAGACCAAGATCGAGGAGGAGCCGAAGCGCATCTCCGTCGTAGGTGTCAACGACGCCGACATGCTCCTCTCCCTGGGCGTCGTGCCCGTCAGCATCCCCAAGGTCACCTGGGGCGGCGACGAGGACGGCACCACGCCTTGGTTCGACGAGAAGCTCGAGGAGCTCGACGCCGACATGCCGGCGATCCTCGACCAGACCGATGCCATCCCGGTCGACGAGGTCGCCAAGCAGACCCCCGACCTGATCCTGGCGACCTACTCGGGTATCACCGAGGAGGAGTACAAGAAGCTCTCCGAGATCGCGCCGGTCGTCGCCTACCCGGACCAGCCCTGGGCCACCGCGTGGGAGGACTCCCTCGACATGGTCGGCAAGGCCACCGGCCGCAACGAGCTGGCCGACGAGGTCGAGGCCGACACCCAGAAGCTCTACGAGGACGCCAAGAAGGACACCCCTGAGATCCAGGGCAAGACCTTCATCTGGGCCGCGCTGTCGACCGCCGACCTCTCCCAGATCCCGTTCTACACGACCGAGGACGCCCGCCCGGACTTCCTCTCCGACCTGGGCATGAAGAACGCGCCGGTCGTCGAGGAGAACACCAAGAAGGGCGAGTTCTTCGCCCAGGTCTCCGCGGAGAAGGCCAGCGAGCTCGAGTCCGACTTCCTGTTCACCTATGCGGTGGAGGACGCGGACGCCGAGACGTACGCCAAGGACAAGCTGGTTGGCCAGATCCCCGCGATCAAGGCCGGTCACATGTGGGCCTCGACCGACAACGTCGCCTCGCTCGCCGCAGGCACCCCGACGCCGCTGTCGGTGCCCTACGCCATCGATGAGTTCGTCCCGGGCATCGTCAAGGCACTCGAGGGTCAGTGACCCTCGCGACGACGCTCAACCGAGCCCCGGCCGCGGATCCGCGCGGCCGGGGCCGGTCGTCGATGCTGCGGGTCGTGATCCTGCTCGCCGGCGTCCTCCTGGTCGCCGTCGTCGCCTCGATGCTGATCGGCGCCAAGCTCGTCTCCCCGCTGGATCTGTGGCGTGAGGGCACCGTCGGCCAGGGCATCCTGGAGACCCGGATGCCGCGTACGGTCCTCGGGCTGTTGGTCGGAGCCGCGCTGGCGCTCTCCGGTGCCTGTCTGCAGGGTCTGACCCGCAACCCGCTGGCCGACCCGGGGCTCCTCGGACTCAACTCCGGGGCCACGTTCGCGATGGTGCTGGCGGTCTCGGTCTTCGGCATCGGCTCGCTCAACGCCTACCTCTGGTTCGGCTTCGCCGGCGCCGCGGCCGCCGCGATTCTCGTGCACACGGTCGCCTCCTTCGGCTCCGGTGGTGCGACCCCGGCCAAGCTCGTCCTCGCCGGTGCCGCGCTCGCCGCCGGGGTCACCTCGTGGACCACCGCCGTCCTGCTCACCGACAAGGCCACCTTCGACGTGATCCGGCTGTGGCAGGTCGGCACCATCGGCGGCCGTGGCTGGGACATCGTCCTGACCGGGCTGCCCTTCCTGGCCGTCGGCGCACTGCTGACCCTGGGTGGAGCCCGCACCCTCGACACGCTCGCCCTCGGCGACGACCTCGCGCGCGGGCTCGGACGGCGCACCGGCATCGACCGCGCCGTCATCGGCCTCGGCGTCGTGCTCCTCACCGGCACCGCCACCGCACTGTGCGGGCCGATCGGCTTCGTCGGCCTGATCGTCCCCCACATGGTCCGGGTCATGGTCGGCTCCGCCTACACCCGCGTGCTCCCCCTCTCGGCGGGCTTCGGCGCCGCCCTCACCCTCCTGGCGGACGTGGTCGGCCGGGTCATCTGGCCGCCCTCGGAGATCCAGGTCGGTGTGATGGCGGCCGTCGTCGGCGTACCCGTCTTCGTCTTCTTCCTGCGCCGCGGACGGATGGCCGGACTATGAGCGAGCGTCAGCGAGTGAACAGATGAGCGTTCAGTCGATCAACCCCACCGCAGTCGTACGCAGCGCCCGGCGCATCCCGCAGCGGCGGCTCGTCCTGGTGGCCGGTGGCCTGGGCGCGGCCCTGTTCGGGCTGTTCGCGCTCCGGGTGCTCGCCGGCGACTACATCATCACGCTGCCGGACTTCTTCCGGATCCTCGGCGGCGAGGAGATCCCTGGCGCGACCTTCATCCTGATGGAGTCGAAGCTGCCGCGGGCGGTCCTGGGCGTGCTGGCCGGAGTCGCCTTCGGCACCGCCGGCGCGATCTTCCAGTCGACCCTGCGCAACCCGCTCGCCAGCCCCGACATGCTCGGCATCTCGCTCGGGGCGAGCGCGTCGGCGGTCTTCGCGATCGTGGTCCTCTCGCTGAACGGCTCGGCGCTCTCGGTCGCCGGGATCATCGGTGCGGTCCTCACCGCCGTTGCGATCCGGCTGGTGGCCGGCAGCGACGGTGGCTACCGGCTGGTGCTCGTCGGCGTCACAGCCGCCGCCGGTCTGGTCGCCGTGATCCAGTACCTCTTCACCCGCGCCAACGAGTACGACGCCCAGCTCGCGCTGCGCTGGGTGACCGGCAGCCTCAACTCGGCCTCCTGGCCGACGATCCGGATCCTGCTCGTCGCCCTGGTCATCCTGCTCCCGCTGGTCGCCTGGACGGTGAAGTCGCAGCGGGTGCTCGAGCTCGGTCCGGACGTCGCCAACGCGCTCGGTGTCACCCACCGCTACGCCGACCTGCTGCTCCTGCTCGCCGTGCTGCTGTGTGCGCTGGCGGTCGCCGCGACCGGCCCGGTCGCGTTCGTCGCCTTCGTCGCCGGGCCGATCGCCCGGGTCCTCAACGGCGGGCGTACGACGATCCTCGGTGCCGCGCTGGTCGGCGCTGTCGTGATGGTCGGGGCCGACTACGTCGCGGCCTATGGATTCCCCGGCACCAACCTCCCGGTCGGTGTCGTCACCGGTGCGTTCGGGGCGCCGTTCCTGTTGTGGTTGCTCGCCAGCGGGCGGGCTGGAAGGCGATGACATGAAAGAGGCCAAGATGAGGCTCGCGGCGGAGAGTGTGAGCCTCGGCTACGGCGCTGATCCCATCGTCGACGAGGTCTCCCTGGAGATCCCTGACGGCCTGACCACCGTGATCGTCGGCGCCAACGGCTGCGGGAAGTCGACCCTGCTGCGCGGGATGGCACGGCTGCTCCGGCCCATCTCCGGGCAGGTGGTCCTAGACGGCAAGGCGGTCCACAAGCAGCCCACCCGCGCGGTGGCCAAGACGCTCGGCCTGATGCCGCAGTCGCCGATCGCACCCGAGGGGATCACCGTCGTCGACCTGGTCGGCCGCGGTCGCCAGCCCCACCGGGGCGCGCTGCAGCGCTGGTCGCCCGAGGACGACGCGGCTGTCGCCGAGGCGCTCGAGCTGACCAACACGCTCGACCTCGCCGACCGGATCGTCGACGAGCTCTCCGGTGGCCAGCGGCAGCGGGTCTGGGTGGCGATGGCGCTCGCCCAGCAGACCGACCTGCTGCTCCTCGACGAACCGACCACATTCCTCGACGTCGCCCATCAGATCGACCTCCTCGACCTGCTCCACGGGCTGCGCTCGTCGCGAGGCACCACCGTCGTGATGGTGCTCCACGACCTCAACCTGGCCGCCCGCTACGCCGACCACCTGATCGCGATGAGCGGCGGAAAGGTCGCCGCCACCGGCACGCCCGCCGAGGTGGTCACCGCCGACCGCGTCGAGCAGGTCTTCGGCCTGGAGTCCCAGGTCATCGTCGACCCCGTCTCGGGCACACCGATGGTCATCCCCATCGGCCGTCACCATCGACCCACAGCTCACCCCCACGCACAAGGAGCCTGACATGCCCGTCCTCGCCCGCGTCTCGGTGCGCTCCGTCGAGCGCCTCTCCCCGTCCTTCGCCCGGATCGAGCTGGCCGGCGACGACCTGGCCGACTTCGGCAACGACGGCCCGACCCTCGACCAGCGCATCAAGCTCCTCTTCCCGGCCACCCCGGGCGTGCTGCCCGAGCTCTCGGCCGAGGACTGGTACACCGAATGGCTCGCCCTCCCCGAAGACGAGCGCCCGCGGATGCGCACATACACGATCCGCTCGGTCGAGGGGGACGGCATCGAGAAGCGTCTGTACGTCGACTTCGTGCTGCACCCCGGCGCACACGGTCCCGGCTCCGACTGGGCCGGTGCGGCCAAGCCGGGCGACGAGATCCTGGTTGCCGGGCCCAAGCTCGGCGAGGCCTACGGCGGGATCGAGTGGCTTCCCGGTGACGCGACCCGGCTGCTCCTGGTCGGCGACGAGACCGCCGTCCCGGCGATCGTCTCGATCCTCGAGTCGCTGCCGGCGGACGCCACCGGATCGGCCTTCCTGGAGGTGCCGGTCGCTGATGACGTACAGGAGGTCTCTGCGCCTGAGGGGCTGCAGGTCAGCTGGCTACCGCGCGAGGGCGCGCCCGTGGGCGGCCCGGCCCTGGCCGCCGTCGGTGGGCTGCTCGGCTTCGACGCGACGCCCGACGACGTGACCTCGGTCGAGGTCGAGGACCCGGACCTGTGGGAGACGCCGGACTACTCGTCCTCGGGCGAGGAGGTCGCCGGCCCCGACAACGGCTCCACGAACGGTGCTGAGAACGGCGAGGACGGACGCTACGCCTGGATCGCGGGGGAGTCCCGGATGGTCACCGCGCTGCGCCGTCATCTGGTCAACGAGCTCGAGATGCCGCGCAAGCAGGTCGCCTTCATGGGCTACTGGCGAGAAGGCGTGTCGATGAAGGGGTGACCCAGCGCGTTCTTGAGGCGTACGCGTGGTTAAGTTTGGTGCGCCCAATCAAATAGAAGGGTCTCGGAATGCAAGCAAGCATCCTGGCCGCGGACACCCTGATCCAGGCCAACGCGGTCGACTATCTCCTGATCGCGATCTACTTCGCGTTCGTTCTCGGCATCGGCTTCCTGGCCAGCCGCGGCATGTCGAGCTCGGTCGACTTCTTCCTCTCGGGTAGGTCCCTGCCCGCGTGGGTCACCGGTCTCGCCTTCATCTCAGCAAACCTCGGCGCGGTCGAGATCATGGGGATGTCGGCAACGGGGGCGCAGGTCGGCCTCCCCACCGTCCATTACTTCTGGATCGGTGCCATCCCGGCCATGCTGTTCCTGGGCGTCGTGATGATGCCCTTCTACTACGGCTCGAAGGTGCGCTCGGTCCCCGAGTTCATGAAACGCCGTTTCGGCACCGGCGCCCACCTGGTCAACGCGCTCTCGTTCGCGGTGGCGCAGCTGCTCATCGCCGGCATCAACCTCTACCTGCTCGGCTCCATCGTGCACGCGCTGCTCGGCTGGCCGTTGTGGGTGGCGCTGATCGTGGCCGCGGTGATCGTGCTCTCCTACATCACCCTCGGTGGTCTGAAGGCCGCGATCTACAACGAGGTGCTGCAGTTCTTCGTGATCGTCGCCGGTCTGCTGCCGCTGACCCTCCTGGGCCTCCACCGGGTGGGCGGCTGGGACGGTCTGACCTCGCAGATCGAGAAGGCCGCGGCCGCCAACCCCGACACCATCGCGCCCGCCGCCGACCAGCTCAACTCCTGGCCCGGCGCCGCCCTGACCGGCTTCTCCTCCGACTTCCTCTCGGTCGTCGGCATCGTGTTCGGTCTCGGCTTCGTGCTCTCCTTCGGCTACTGGACGACCAACTTCGTCGAGGTCCAGCGAGCGATGGCCGCCGACTCGATCAGCGCGGCCCGCAAGACGCCGATCATCGGTGCGTACCCGAAGATGTTCATCCCGTTCATCACCATCCTCCCCGGCATGATCGCGGCGGTCCTGGTCACCGAGATCGCACGGACGAAGGCGGGGGAGTCGGTCGCCGGCGGTGCCTCGGGTGAGGGCGTGACCTACAACGACTCGCTGCTCTATCTGATGGCGGAGGTGCTGCCGAACGGTCTGCTCGGCCTGGCGATCACCGGTCTTCTGGCGGCGTTCATGGCCGGTATGGCGGCCAACGTCTCCGCCTTCAACACGGTGGTGTCCTTCGACATCGTCCAGGAGTACATCATCAAGGACCGCCCCGACGACTTCTACGTGAAGCTCGGCCGGTGGGCGACCGTCGCGGCGACCGCCATCGCGATCTTCACCGCTGTCCTGGCGTCCAGCTTCTCCAACATCATGGACTACCTGCAGACGCTGTTCGGGTTCTTCAACGCTCCGCTGTTCGCGACGTTCATCCTGGGTATGTTCTGGAAGCGGATGACCGCGACCGCCGGTTGGGCGGGTCTCGTCTCCGGCACCTTGGCGGCGGTGGGCGTCGGCATCCTCGCCGACGGCACGCTCGGCGGACTCTCCGTGGGCGTCCTGCCGCTGTCCGGTCAGGGTGCGTCGTTCGTGGCTGCCGGTGTGGCCTTCGGCGTCGACATCATCGTCAGCGTGCTCGTCTCGCTGGTGACCGCGCCGAAGCCGGAAGGCTCTCTGAAGGGTCTGGTCTACTCCGAGACCCCGAGGGAGGACCTGGTGGATCCCGAGGACGCAGGTCGCCCGTGGTGGCAGCGCCCGGTGCCCCTGGCGGGTCTCGCGCTGGTCCTGGTCACCATCTTGAACGCGATCTTCTGAGGAGACTGAGATGCCTAGCGAATCGAACCCGGCCAAGACCAACAAGGGGCTGCTCGGCACGCTGCTGTCGCTCTTCGACATCCGCAACGTGATCGGGTCCCTGCTCGCGGTCTACGGCGTCATCCTGCTGCTGATGGGCCTGTTCGGTGACCCCGAGGTCGACAAGACCGGCGGGCCCAACGCCAACCTCTGGGCGGGCATCGTCCTGCTCGTCGTCGGGGGCGCCTTCATCGCCTGGGGCGTGCTCCGGCCGGTCGTGCCGGACGCTCCTCACCCCAGCAAGGAGAAGTAGCCCCCTCCCTCCCGGGCTCAGAGCCCGATGAGGGTGATGTCACCACTCACGGTGGTGGTGCGGAGCTCGACGTAGGGCTCACCCGCGGCCGGTGCGCCAGCGCTCTCGACAGTGCTGGTGCACCGGCCGGTCACCGTGTTGACGTCGGTCCACACCGGGGTGCCGTTCGGGATCCCGATACGTACGTCGGAGGAGGCGCCCTTCACCGAGATCCGGCCGGCGCTGACCGAGTGGACCGCGAAGTCGCCCGCGCCGGTCGAGTGGCTCACGTCGCCCTCGACCTCGTCGATCTCCACGGTGCCGGAGCCGGTCTTGGTCTGCAGGTCGTGGACCGTACCGATCCGGATGTCACCGGATCCGGACTTGATCGAGGCGTGCCCGTCGAGGGTGTCCGCCTCGACGTCCCCCGAGCCGGACTCGACCTGGAACTCCTCGGTGACCCGGTCGATCCGGATGTCGCCCGACCCGGTCTGGAGCCAGGCGGCCCGGAGGACACCGTGGGTGGCGATGTCGGCGCTTCCGGTACGGGCTCGCAGCTGGCTGCGGGCGGGGGCCGTCACGCTGATGGCGTAGCGCCGCGAGCGGCTGAACGGGCCCTTGTGCGGGTCGATGATGTTGATCGTGTCGCCGCTCTGCTCGACGACCAGACTCTCGGCGTCGTCGCCGTCGATCTCGACGACGGTCTCGTCGGTGTCGGTCGCCTGGACCTCGAGATTGCCCTTGCCGAACTCGACGAACAGCTTGGCGGGGGCGGTGGACATGAAGGTGTACGTGCTCATGATGGTGCTCCTCAGGGTGTGCTGATCTACCGGACCGGCCGGGTGGCCGTCCGTGGTGGTGTCTCGAGCTCAGGTCAGAGCCAGCCGGTCATCCGGCGGTCGGACCTGCCGCGAAAGCTCTCGCGGAACGGATCGAGGCTGCTCATCGCCTCGTTGACGATGTGTGGGATCGCGGAGAGGTCGACGTCGACGTTGACCGCGTTCTCGCGGGTCGCCGCGCGGACCGCGCCGACGAGCCAGGTGTTGAGGGACTGGCCGGCCTCGGCCGCAGCCTCCTCGGCCTTCGCCTTGAGCGACTCCGGGATGCGGAGGGTCACTCGGGCGAGGGCGTCGTCGCCCTCCGGCTCCGGCGGCGCCGGAGGAGCAGGGGGAGCGGGCGGTGTCGGCGGCGTCGGGGGAACCGGCTCGGCGAGCTCGGGAAGCGTGACCCCGAACTCCAGGTCGCGGCCCCGCAGACGTACGTCCACGTTGCCGGTCGGCAGCTCCGCCGTGATCTCCGCGGCCGCCTGGCTCACCGCCTCCATCACCGCCAGCCGAGCGGCCGGGTCGAGTGCGTAGGTGAGCCGCTCCGCGGTCTCCCGCGCCTCCGGTCCCGATGCCTCGGCCGCGGCCAGCAGGTCCCGTCGCAGGCTGTCGATGTAAGGCGTGATGTCCATACGCACCACTATGACATCATCGTGACGTCATCACAAGCCCAATCTGACGCCACATGATGTCAGGCCTCTCGCCGAGGCGTCACCCCCGTCGGCCGAGAGGTCACGCGCGTCGGGCGAGCGGGCACGCTGGTGCCGTCTCGGCCGACGCGAGCGACGTCTCGGCTAAATGACGATGACACCTTGTGAATCACTCACAAGGTGTCATCGTCTGGTGCAGCGGACTGCGCTGGGGTCAGAGGTCGAAGAGCGACCCTGCCTCGTGGATGTCGACGTCGGTACGCGGCGCGTGAGCCTCTCCGCTCACGGCCGGTGCCGGCTTCGGCTCCGGCGCGGGGGCGGCCTTCTCGGGCTCGGGCTCAGGCTCGGGCTCGGCCGGGGTCTCCACCTCGACCGCCGCTTCTTCGGCGGGTGCGGCGGGTGCCTCGTCGACCACGGTCTCCGGGGCGGCCTCGGCCACGGGTGCGGCCTCAGCGGGGGCGGGAGCAGCCGGAGCTGCGGCCGCGACTGCGCCCTCGGGGGCCTCGATGTCGAAGAGCGAGCCGAGGCTGTCGAAGTCGACGTCGGTCTTCGGCTCCGAGGTCACTCCCGAACCTGCCACCGGCGCGGCGGGTGCCGCAGGCGCAGCAGGTGCGGCCGGGGCCTCCGTCGTTGCCTTGGCCGTCGTCGGCTCGGGCTCGCTGGCCGGGATGTCGAAGAGCGAACCGCCCGCGCTGAGGTCGATGCTCGGCTCTTCAGCGGCCGGCGTCGCAGCCGGGGCCGCGGGCTCGGCTGCCGGAGCAGTCTTCGCCTCAGGCGCCGGTGCGGCCTCCTCGGCAGGTGCGGCCGGGATGTCGAAGAGCGAGCCGCCTCCGCCGAGGTCGACGGCAGGCTCCTGGGCAGGCGCCGGAGCGGCCGGGGCTGCCTTCGCCTCGGGTGCGGCAGCGGGCTCCGCCTCCTGAGCCGGTACGTCGAAGAGCGACCCACCAGCCCCGAGATCCGCAGCAGGCTTCTCCGCAGGCTTGTCGGCCGGCACGTCGAAGAGCGAGCCACCCGACGCCGGGGTCTCCTCGGCAGGTGCCTCCGCAGGCGTGTCGAAGAGCGACCCGCTGTCGTCGAACAGCGACCCACCGGAGGCCGGCTTCTCGGGCTCAGCGGCCGGAGCGGGGGTGTCGAAGAGCGAACCGCCACCCGACGTACCTCCCGAGGCCGGCTCGGCCGGGGCAGGGGTGTCGAAGAGCGAGGACGCGTCGGCCGGAGCCTTCGCGGTCTCGGTGGTCTCAGCCTCGGCGGGGGAGTCGAAGAGCGACGAACCCGCAGCGGCGGTGGCGGCACCGGCGGCCGGAGCGGCTTCCTCGACTGCCGGAGCCGCCTTGGCGGCTGCACCGACCTTCGCGCCCTCACCCGGGGCCAGCTTGGTCGCCTGCTCGCCCTTCACGGACGCGAGCAGCATCTGCGCGACGTCGAGCACCTCGACCTCTTCGCGTGCGGCACCGTTGGCCTGGGCCTTGGTCAGGCCGTCGGAGAGCATGACGCGGCAGAACGGGCAGCCGACGGCGATCTGGTCGGCACCGGTGGCGACGGCCTCGTCGGTGCGGTTCTCGTTGATCCGCGACCCGATCTTCTCCTCCATCCACATCCGGGCGCCGCCGGCGCCACAGCAGAAGGAGCGCTCGGAGTTGCGGGGCATCTCCTTGTATTCCGCACCCGGCATGATCTGCAGCAGCTCGCGGGGCGGCTCGTAGACGCCGTTGTGGCGACCGATGTAGCAGGGGTCGTGGTAGGTGATCGAGCGCTTGTGGGCGCCGGCGCCGTCCGCGACCGGGGTCAGCTTGCCCTCGCGGACGAGGCGGTTGAGCAGCTGGGTGTGGTGGACGACCTCGAGCTCGATGCCGAACTCCTTGTACTCGTTCTTCAACGTGTTGAAGCAGTGAGCACAGGTGGTGACGGCCTTCTTGACCTTGAACTCCTTGAACGTCTCGACGTTCTGCTGAGCCAGGCCCTGGAAGACGAACTCGTTGCCGGCGCGGCGGGCGGAGTCGCCGGTGCAGGTCTCGCCGTTGCCGAGTACGCCGAAGGAGACCCCGGCCATGTCGAGCAGCTCGGCCACGGCGCGGGTGGTCTTCTTGGCCCGGTCCTCGTAGGCGCCGGCACAGCCGACCCAGAACAGCCAGTCGACCTCCTCGAGCGACTCGATGTCCTTGCCGACCTCCTTGACGTCGAAGGGCAGGTCCTTGGCCCAGTCCATGCGCGCGTTGGCGTTCATGTTCCAGGGGTTGCCCTTGCCCTCGAGGCCCTTGAAGAGGCCGTTGAGCTCGGAGGGGAAGTTCGACTCGACGAGCACCTGGTAGCGGCGCATGTCCATGATGTGGTCGACGTGCTCGATGTCGACGGGGCACTGCTGGACGCAGGCACCGCAGGACGTGCAGGACCAGAGGACGTCCTCGTCGATGACGAAGCCGCCGTCCTCCGGGTTGTAGAACCAGTCGAGGACCTCTGCGTTGCCCTCGGCGCCTTCCGGG
This sequence comes from Nocardioides sp. YIM B13467, assembly GCF_042788075.1. Classification (NCBI taxonomy): domain Bacteria; kingdom Bacillati; phylum Actinomycetota; class Actinomycetes; order Propionibacteriales; family Nocardioidaceae; genus Nocardioides; species Nocardioides sp. YIM B13467. Next base: position 546,262 of record NZ_JBHZPJ010000046.1, on the reverse strand, counting down.
GCGCCGTCGGCCTTGCCGATGAGGGGCTTCTCCTTGAGGTCGCCGTCGGAGGCTGCGGCGTACGCGTGCTCGCGCAGGCCCATCATCAGCAGCTTGGGCGAGAGCGGCTTCTCGGTGTTCCAGGCGGGGCACTGCGACTGGCAGCGACCACACTCGGTGCAGGTGGTGAAGTCGAGGATGCCCTTCCAGGAGAAGTCCTGGATCGAGCCGACACCGAGGATGGCGTCCTCGGGGATCCGGTCCTCCTCGACGTCCTCGAGGGTGACGGGCTTGCCGTCGATGAGCATCGGCTTGATCGCGCCGAGCGCGGTGCCGAGCGGGCGGGCGCCGTCAGCAGCAGACGTACGCGAACCCGGCTCGCGCTTGAACCAGATGTTGAACCAGGCGGTGAAGCGGTGCCAGGCGACACCCATCGTCAGGTTGGACGAGATCACCATGAGCCAGATCAGCGCGGACAGGATCTTGAAGGCCGCGATGAGGTAGATGATGTTCTCCAGCGACCCGATCGCGTCGGGACCGGTCGGGTAGAGGGCACCGAAGAACTGCGAGATCGGGAAGTGGAAGCCGGTGGCGTGCTCGGCGTGCTCGCCGCCGTGGGCCAGGGCCAGGTTGTACTCCGCACCGCGGATGAACAGGATCGCGATCGACTCCAGCAGCACCATCGCCTCGACGAAGAACGCCTGCCACATGACCGAGCCGTAGAACCGCGTCCCGCGGCCCAGCGTCCTCGGCTGGTGCAGCAGCCGGTAGATGATCAGCGGGATGATGCCCAGTGCGCCCAGCAGACCAAGACCCTCGGCCACCCACTCGTAGAGGAAGAACTTCCCGATGAAGGGGATCGTCCACTCGGCCGAGAAGAGCTGGAAGTACGCCGAGCCGACGGCGGTCGAGAGCACGATGAACGCCGCGAAGGCGAACCAGTGCAGGATGCCGACCCAGGTCCACTGCAACATGCGCGTGTGGAGGACGGTCTCTTTCAGCATCGTCAGCGTGCGGGCCAGTGGCTGGTCGACGCGGCTGATCGGCGTACCGATCTTGATGACCGCGAGCATCGACCTGACCGCCTTGGTTGTCAGATAGACGGCGGCCACCGTTGTCGCGAGGCACACGACGATGGTGATGATCTGCAACATGCCTAGGCGCTCCTCATCAGCGGGCAGGACTGCCGGAATGCAACCGAGCCTAGTGCTTGTGGTCGGTTCGGTTGCGTAAGGGTGGGTTGATACTACCCGCGAGTAACTTCAGATTGAAGAAACGGCCCGCGACCTGGGATAGGACGCGGGCCGTTTCTTAGGACAGCCTCAGTGGATCAAGGCCTCACTTGTTGGCGTTCACCTTGAACTTCGCGTGACCGATGTTCACGACCGTCTTGGTGCCCTCGGTCGCGTCGAGGAGCGTCAGCCGCAGGGCGACGACCTCGACCAGGTTCTTGCTGCGCTCGACGACGACCTTGGTCTCGATCTTGGCCAGGCCGGGGATGTCGACGCGGGAGAGCGCCGACTCGAGCTGGGCGAGGGAGACCTTCTGCTTGCCGATGTAGATGTCACCGAACTTGGTGCCCGAGATGGACGTCGTCGAGCCCTTGCCCTTGACGAAGTTCGCGTTCGCCTGGGCGCGGATGGCCTCGATGCGGATCGCGCCGTCGCCGATGTTGACGTTGGCGACCTCACCGAAGGTGTAACCCCCGGCGGTGGTGCTGGTCTGGTTCGAACGCTGACCGCTCGTGAGGCCCTTGACGTCCACGATGTCGCCGACCTCGCCCAGCGGGACGTGGGCGATGGACTTGGTCTTCAGCTTGCCCTTGGTTCCGGCGCAGCCGGCGTTGGTCAGCGGGTTCTTGCCGACCTGGACGGCACCGCCGAGAGCGGAGGCGTCGACGGAGTTGGAGAAGCCGGAGAAGACGCCGGAGAACGCCTGGCCGTTGATCTGGGCGCGCGAGCGACCGACGATGACCTCGGAGTCGGTGCCGTGGAGCTTGATCCAGATACCGTTGGCGTAAGCCTCGGCGCCGTCGGCGTTGGTCTTCTCGACGGTGTTGCCCAGGCCGATGGTGGCAATGCCCGGGATGACGAGCGGCTTGTCACGGCCGGGGATCGGCAGGTCGATCTTCTGGCCGGGGCCGGCCGGGTCGAGGACCACGTGAGCGATCTTGGCCTTGGAGTCGGCCTTGTAGGCCTTGCCGTCCCACCAAGCCTGGGACACCGAGCTGAGGCCCTCGACGGTGACCTTGCCCAGCGGGCTCTTGTCGAGCACGACGTCGGCGATCTTGTGCTCCGAGATGGACTTGACGGTCGAGCCGGACTTGACGGTGCGCTGCTTGGTGGTGGTCGCACCGATCGTGCCGAGGCCGGGCACCTTGGCGCCGGCGGTGTTGTTGTTGACGTCGTAACCAGCCTTACGGGTGCACCCGATCGTCTGGTATCCGAGGTCTCCCGAGTTGGCCGGGATGCTTCCACCGGTCACGCGGGTGCCGAAGCCGCTCGCGAACATCCCGAAGGAGGTGTTCGTCAGTGCGGCCTGTGATGGCGCCGGCACAACCAGAACTGCGCCGACGACGGCGGCAGCGGCTGCGGACAGCGCGAACGTACGGATGCTTCGCATTGTTGGTTGGACTCCGATTCTGCGGTGGGGATCCCCCAAGATCCCCGCAACGGGGCCGTGCCACCTGCCAGATCCGGGGGAACCTGGCGCACTCCCGAGTTAAGGGGTGGCACATCGCTCAAACGAGAGAAAACCACGGAAGTTATCGGGACGGAGGTCCTATTTCTAGATGGCCCTTCCTTGCCATGGGTAACCCACCCGGGCATACGCAAACGGGGCCGTGACCTCGGATGAGGTCACGGCCCCGTTTGGGGCCACTCGATGACTACGGCGTCAGGTCGAGCTTGATTCCGGTGAGACCGTCGATGACACCCGTCACCGTGTCGAGCACCGGGGCGACGACGTTCTCGCCCAGCGACGGCTGCGTCGGTGCGGGGGTCGGCTCGGGCTCGGGCTCCGGCTCGGGTTGCGGGGCCGGCTCCGGTGCCGGCTGCGGGGCCGGTTCGGGAGCTGGTGCCGGGTCCTTGTCCGACAAGGTGTCCCCGTCGCGGGGCTCGGAGATCGTCCCGCTGGAGGAGTGAGCGCCACCGTAGGCCTCGGCGGTGGAGGGCGCGTCGTAGTCGCCGTTGGAGTGCTTGCCGCCGGAGGTGGTGCCCGGGGCTGCAGGGGAGAACAGGGACGCCTTCTCCGGCGCGATCACGCCGGGGGCGTCGATGACCTTCTGGTCGGCGATGTCGACCACGGGTACGGCGTCGTACTGGCCGGCGTGGGCCTTGGCCTGCGTGGTCTCGAGGCCCGGTCCGACGTTGGCCTGGGCGAAGGCCCCGATGCCGGCCGAGGCGATCGCCATCGCGGCGAGCGGCAGCAGCACGGCCTTCTTGTTGCGGGCGCGGCTCTTCGGGATCCGGTGCTCCTCGACCACGCCGTTCCGGGTCGGCACCTGCGCGGCGGCGTACGACGGCATCGCCGGGTTGGCGAACATCACCGGCCCGGCGGGGTGGAACTGCTGCGCCGTGTAGGGGCTCGGCTGGTAGGCGTACTGCGGCAGCTGGGTGTGCGGAGGCATCGGGCGCTGGTAGGTGGCCCGCGGCGGCTGGGAGTAGCCGGCGTCGGAGTGTCGCAGGACGAGCGCCGTGCCGGGCTGCGGCGGTGGTGTGTACGGCGTGTGGTGCGGTCGCACTCGCTCGACGGCTGGGTTCGTCTTGGGATTGGTGAACCACGACTCGTCCGCCGGCGACAACCCCTCGAGAGCGCGGCGGGCGATCTCGAGGGGTTCGGGCGCGGTGTCGTTCGTGGGGAGCATCGGTGTGGCGGGGTGTCGAGCCGGCGTGGGTGGGACGTTCGAGTGGTCCCCCGTCGCGGGCCGACGATTCGCTTCAGTCATCTGACGCTGTCTCCTGAGCGCGTAGCGAGTGTCGGTAGTGTCGCGCAGCACGTAACGGAACCAGAATCTCGCCTGCTTGTCACCTTCTTCTCAGAAAAAAGTTACTGACAAGGCCAAATGCACCCCGGAGGTAACGAGGAAGATACGCCCGGGGGTATACCTTCCTGTGGATTACAACGCTGCGATGGCCTCGGCGATGCTCAGCGTGCGCCGCGCGGACTCCACGTGGAGGTTCTCCACCATCTTGCCGTTGTACGTCACGACGCCACCGTCGCTCGCCTCCCAGGTCTCGATGAGACCCTTGGCGTCGGACACCGCCTGCTCGCTGGGTGCGAAGCCTGCGTTGGCGCCCTCGACCTGGGCCGGGTGGATCAGGGTCTTGCCGTCGAACCCGAAGATCCGGCCCTGCTCGACCTCGGCCGCGTAGCCATCGGCGTCCTTCACGTTGTTGTAGACGCCGTCGAGGATGACCTTGCCGCTCGCGCGCGCGGCGAGCACGGCCAGCTGGAGGCTGGTGACCAGGTTGGCGCGGGCGGGGACGTGGTCGACGTACAGCTCCTTGACCAGGTCGTTCGTGCCCATGACGAGCACCGTCAGCCGCTCGGAGGCGGAGGCGATCTCCTCGGCGTGGAGGATGGCGTACGGGCTCTCGATCATCGCCCAGAGCTTGGTCTGCTCCGGGACGCCGGCCTTCTCGAAGGCCGCGACGAGGTCGTGCACCTGCTGGGCGCTGTTGACCTTGGGGACCACGATGGCGTCGGGTCCTGCCTTGGCGGCGGCGGCCAGGTCGTCGGCGTGCCACTCGGTGTCGGCGCCGTTGATGCGGATGGTGAGGTACTTGTTGCCGTACTCGCCCGACGTCACGGCCGCGGCCGCGTTCTCGCGCGCCTCCGGCTTGGCGTCGGGGGCGACGGCGTCCTCGAGGTCGAGGATCAGCGCGTCGGCGGTGATCGTCTTGGCCTTCTCGAGGGCACGCGTGTTGGAGCTCGGCATGTAGAGAACCGAGCGCAGGGGGCGGAAGGTTGCGTCAGTCATGTTCAGTCCACCTCGATGGCGTCGTAGAGCTCCTTGAGCTTCGGGTCGATGGCGGCCAGCTCCTCGGCGAGGTCGACGAGCACGAGGCACTGCTTGAGGCTGGCGTCGTCCTCCATCTTGCCGTCGAGCATGACCGCGCCGGTGCCGTCGCCCATGGCGGCGACCACGCGACGGGCGTGCTTGATGTCCTCGACGCTGGGGGAGAAGACGCGGTTGGCGATCTCGATCTGCTTGGGGTGCAGGCTCCAGGTGCCGACGCAGCCGAGCAGGAACGCGTTGCGGAACTGGTCCTCGGCCGCGACGACGTCGGTGATGTCGCCGAACGGGCCGTAGTAGGGGTAGATCCCCGCCGCGGCGCAGGCGTCGACCATCTTCGCGATCGTGTAGTGCCACAGGTCCTGCTGGAAGACCGTGCGGTTGCCGTGGATGTCGCCGTCGACCGGGTCCTGGCGGACCAGGTAGCCCGGGTGGCCGCCGCCGACGCGGGTGGTCTTCATCTTGCGGTCGGCCGCGAGGTCGGCCGGGCCGAGGCTGATGCCCTGCATGCGCGGGGAGGCGAGCGCGATCTCCTCGACGTTGGCCACGCCGCGCGCGGTCTCGAGGATGGCGTGGATGAGGATCGGCTTCTGTACGCCGCCCTTGGCCTCGAGCTGCGCGAGCAGCCGGTCCACGTAGTGGATGTCCTCGGGACCCTGCACCTTCGGCACCATCACTACGTCGAGCTTGTCGCCGATCTCGGTGACCAGGGTGATCAGGTCGTCGAGCACCCACGGGGAGTCGAGCGAGTTGATCCGGGTCCACAGCTGCGTGGGCCCGAAGTCTGTCTCGGAGGCGATCTTCACCAGACCCTCGCGCGCGGCGACCTTGTTGTCGGCCTTGACGGCGTCCTCCAGGTTGCCGAGGAGCACGTCGACGGTGCCGACCATGGCGGGCACCTTGGCCGCCATCTTCGGGTTCGACGGGTCGAAGAAATGGATCGCACGACTCGGCCGTGCCGGGATCTCCCGCAGTGGTGCGGGAGCGCCCACCGCCAACGGTGCGAAGAAGTCCTTGGGGCTCTTGTGACTCATGCCGGTCACCCTAACGGCCGGCGGTTACCGGCCGGTAGGCGTCTCGGCTTGTAACGATCACGACCGGCGTCGGGAGGGATGGTCCTTCGGGACCTGGGCGCCGTGACGGATCCGGGCGCCGGCGTCGAAGCCGGCGAGGACGGAGCGGACGGTGCTGCGGACCTTGCTGGGGTTCTTCTTGTAGTTGGTCATGACTCCAGAGTGCTCTCGTGGAGCCCTCTGGAGGAGTGGCAGGATTGACTAAGAATGATAGATTCTTGCCATGCCAGCAAAGCCGTCCATCGCCATCCCGATCGTCGACGGGATGACCCTGTTCGAGATCGGGATGCCGCTCGAGGCGCTCGGCTACGACTGGGACCATGACGCCAGCCCGCTCTACGACGTGGTGCTGTGCGGTGACCTGCGCGGGGTGCGGGTCCACGGTGGGCCGCGGCTGACGCCACAGCAGCCGATGGCCGCGCTGGCTGAGTTCGGAACGGTGCTGGTGCCGGCGATCCGGCCGGGCGACCCGATCAGTCAGACCTTGATCCGGGAGCTCCGTCGGGCCGCCGCGGGCGGCGCCCGGATGGTCTCGCTGTGCACCGGTGCCTTCGCCCTGGCCGAAGCCGGGCTGCTCGACGGTCGCCGAGCCACGACCCACTGGCGGTGGGCGGAGCTGTTCCGGCGTACGTTTCCGCAGGTCGACCTCGACCCGCGGGCGATCTACGTCGACGACGGCGTGCTGACGAGCGCGGGCTCGGCCGCAGGGCTGGACCTGTGCCTCCACCTGATCCGCACCGACCACGGCCAGCATGCCGCCAACACCATCGCCCGCAACCTGGTCATCGCCTCGCACCGCGACGGCGACCAGGCACAGTACGTCGCGGCCGACCCGCTCACCGAGCAGGCCCACTGGCTCGACGAGCTGCGCACCTGGCTCCGGGCCAACCTGCACGAGGACGTCACCCTCGAGCGTCTGGCGGCGGCTGCCGCGGTCTCGCCGCGCACCCTCGCCCGGCGCTTCGAGCGCGACCTCGCCACCACGCCGATGCGCTGGGTCACCGCCGAGCGCATCGCGGTCGCCAAGACGCTTCTGGAGACCACCGACCTGCCGATCGAGCGGATCAGCCACGAGTCCGGCTACTACTCGCCGGTGACCTTCCGGGCAGGGTTCACCTCGGAGGTCGGCGTGACTCCGGGGCGATACCGGTCGCGGTTCTCACGCCGCGAGCACGACCGCGAGATGAGCTGACCGCTCAGCCGCGGCGCCACCAGCGGCGCTTCCGGGGCTGCTGCCGGCCGCGTACGTCCTTGGCGGCCGCCGCCCGGGCGGCGCGGCGCTCCCGCCAGGCGCCCAGGGTGGCGTCGACGTCGCGAGGCATGGTGATCAGCGGCGGGCCCTCGGGCGCGCCGTAGCGGGCCGCGATGACGCGCTCGTTGAACTCCTCGACGATCCTGCGGGCGCCGTCCTCGGTGGTCTGGGTGTCGAGGAGGCCGTCGAGCTCGGCGTCGTCCTTGCGGAGCTGGACCGACCGGGGGAGCACCACGATCCGCTCCCGCTCGACGAGCTGTTTGACCCACCAGTCGGGATCGTGGTCGCGGTCGAGGTTCTTGATCGGCTTGCCGGCGCCCGGGAGGTTGTCGAACTCGCCGCGCTGGATCGACCGCTGCACCTGGAGGTCGACCCACTTGGTCTGGTTCTCGATCCGGGCGGCGGCCGCCGCCTTGCTTGCAGTGTCGGAGAGAGGGGGCGCCTGCGTCTCAGGGCGCTCCTCGGACCGGTCTTCGCTCGTGGGCACGTGATCACCTCCAGCGCGGGAAAGTTTACCCAGCGCTGGTTGTGCGGCGGGGCAGCAGGAGCAGCAGCCCGGCGACGAGAGCGGTGACGCCGCACACCGCCCACACCGTGAGGTAGCCCGACAACGGTGCGTGCGCCTCGCCGGCGATCGACCCGTCCGCGGCGAGCGCGATCGCGAAGACCGCCGAGGCGATGGCGCCGCCGACGGTCTTGGTGGCGTTGGTCATGCCGGTCGCGAACGCGGTGCGGGAGGACGGCGCGGCCGCGGCGGCTGCCGCCGGCAGCGAGGCGACCAGGGCGCCCGAGCCGAGCCCGACGACGGCCATGTTGAGGAGTCCCTGACCGGTGGAGTCATGGAACGGAAGCCACAGCAGATAGCCCGTGGCCACCAGGAAGCAGGCGACCGCCTGGGCCCGCACCGGCCCGAGGAACCGCGCCCACAGCGGCAGGGTGAAGGCGGAGATCGCCATCGCGATGACGTACTCAGCGATCAGCAGCGACACGAACGACGCGTCCGCGCCCAGTCCGAAGCCGGCCTCGGCCGGATCGGTGCGCGCGAAGGTCGACAGCGGGATCTGCGCTCCCAGCACCGACATCCCGAAGAGGAACGCGGTCAGCTGGATCGGCCACTGCCCGCGCGAGACCAGCAGGCGTACGTCGATCAGTGGCTCGCGCCCGCCGGCATCGTCCAGCGCGGTCTCGATGCGCCAGAACGGGATCAGCGTGAGCAGTCCCAGGACCACGAGAGCCCAGGCGAGGAGAGACCCGGCCCCGAGGACGCGTACGCCGACCAGGCCGGCCATGACCAGGCCGAGCACGAGGGTCAGCACCGTCAGCCCGAGCCAGTCGAAGGCGCCGCCGCTGGTGCCGGAGTCGGGCTCGATGCCGACGGCGATGACGGCGAAGACAGCGGTCACGGCCACGGCCGGGAAGGAGAGGATCGCCCACATCGGGAGGATGCCGACGAGGGCTCCGGCGGCGATCGCGCCGATGATCACCGAGAGCTGCAGCGCGCCGACCAGGACACCGGCGGCCCGACGGGTCAGGGCGGTGTCGCCCCCGGTCCGCTTGTGGACGATGGCGACCTCGAGCGGCAGCCAGATGACGTAGGCGCCCTGGATCGACCAGGCGACCAGGAACGAGCCGAAGTCGGGAGCGGCCACGGTCCACCAGGTGGCGAGCGCGGTGATGCCGGTCGCCAGCAGCAGCACCTTCTTGTGGCCGATCAGGTCGCCGAGCCGGGCGAGCGGGGGCACGCACAACGCGGAGACGATCAGCTGCCCGGCCTCGAGCCAGTTGAGGTCGGCGTCGGAGACACCGAGATGGTCGGCGAGATCGGAGAAGATCGGGGTGTAGTAGCCCTGCAGGATGCCGCTGGCGAACTCGACGGCCACCAGGAAGCCGACGATCACCCAGATTCCGCGGGCGGCCTTCTCGACGCCGGTGCGCTGACTTTCGGTGGTCACAGCGACTCGACCAACCTTCGGTAGAAGCGGATCCCGTCGAGGTAGTCATCGACCCTGATGTTCTCGTCGGCGGCGTGGATGGTGGCGCGCTGGGCAGCGGACATCCGGAACGGCGCGAACCGGTAGACCCGGTCGCTGATCTCGTAGAAGAAGCGGGAGTCGGTCGCGGCCATGACCGTGTAGGGAGCCGGTACGGCCTCCGGGAAGATCTCCGCGATGGTGTCGGTGACCAGCGAGAACGCCTCGTCGCGCGGGGAGATCGGCGACGGTTCGCCGGCACGGACGACCTCGATCTCGACCTGCTTGTCGCCGATCGCGGCCCGCAGTCGCTCGACGACCTCGGCGACCGTCTCGCCGACCATGATCCGCAGGTTGACCCCGGCCGAGGCGGCCGAGGCGATGACGTTGGCCGCCGGGCTGCCCTCGAGGGTCGTGATCGCGACGGTGGTGCGGGTCATCGCGGCGGGCTCGGGTCCGAGCCGGGTCAGCAGCCGGGCCAGCGCCGGCGCCAGCCGGCCGGCGTTGGCCAGCACGGGTCGCAGGGGCTTGGCTGCGTACGGGGCGATCCGCTCGAACATCTCGACCGTCGGCGCAGGCAGCTGGACGGGCATCGACATCCGGTCGAGCCGGGTGATCGCACGGGCGAGCCGCGCGGTGGGGCCGTTCTGGCGTGGGGTGGAGGAGTGGCCGCCGTCGCCGGTCACCCGGAGGCGTACGTCGGTGGTGCCCTTCTCGGCGACGCCGACGACGCCGATCGGCGCGGCGACGCCCGGGAAGGCGTCAAAGGCGACCGCGCCGCCCTCGTCGAGCACGAACCACGGCTCGACCCCCTGGTCGCGGAGCTCCTCGACGGCCGCCCGCGCGGCCGCGCCGGTCGTCTCCTCGTCGGAGCCGAACGACAACCAGACGTCGTACGCCGGCTCGAACCCGTCGGCGAGGAGTCCTTCGACCGCGGCGCAGATCGCCACCAGCTGGCCCTTGTCGTCGAGCGTGCCGCGCCCGTGGATCACTCCGTCGACGATCTCGCCGCCGAACGGGTCGTGGGTCCAAGCGCCTGCGATCGGGACGACGTCCTGGTGGGCCATCAGCACGACCGGCTTCTCGGCCGAGGCGCCTGGCCAGCGGAAGAGGAGCCCGTGCTCGCCGACCGGGGTGAGGTCGAGGGTCGCATGCAGCAGCGGGAAGTGCTCGCGCAGCGCCTCGTGGAGCTGCTCGAACGCCTTCTTCTCTGCGCCGGAGCCGTCGTTGACGGTCGGGGCTCGAAGTGCGGCCTGAAGAGCGGCGACGGCATCGAGTGTCATGGCCGCAACCTAGTCGGCCGTCGTGGTGCGAATCACCGTGGTGGCGTCTCCGTCACCAGTTTGTGGCCTTCCCTGCGCCGGGCAGCCGCACGTCCCGCGGGTGGATGACGTAGGTGATCCCATCGGTCGAGGTCTGCCAGACCCGCTCGAAGTTCTCGCGGGTGTAGACGTTGCGCACCTCGTCGTTGGAGGGATAGTTGGGGTCGTAGACGATCGGGTCGCCCTCGGCGGTGAAGCCGCCGATGACCAGCAGATGGCCGTCGGTGCCGTAGCCCGCCTCCGGCATCTCCTCGAGCTCCCAGTTGGCGGAGACGACCAGCGGGAAGCCGGCCGCCACCAGGGTCTCGGCCTCGGCCAGCGAGCGCAGTCGGGTCACGAACCCGTCGAGGCCCCAGCGGCCGGCATAGGCGGTGTTGAACGGCCAGTTGCCGGCGCCCTCGTAGGCGTAGTCCCAGGTGTTGATCGCGGCGTAGGCGACCTGCGGGTCGCCGTTGGGCGCCTCGATGTCCGTCAGCTCGCCCGCCGGGACCTCGTGACCCCAGTGGTACTGCACCATCGTCGTCGAGGTCGGTGAGCACCAGACCTGGCCGCCGCCACCGAACTCCGGATACTCGCCGCGGTGGATGTTCTGGCTGAACGGCGGCACCCGGAGATCGATCGCGTCGTCGAGGGTCGGCGTACTGGTGCCGGGGTAGGCGGAGTCGGGCAGGTACTCGTTGGTCAGCGTCGAGACCGTCCGCAGGCTGGGGGAGACGGTCGCTCCCTCGGGGCGCAGCAGGGTGACCCTGGTCTGGAACGCCTCGGGCTCCTTGCCGGTCCGGGCGACGTACGTGTCGGTGTAGAGCGCCGCATCGGTGTCGCTCTGTCCTTCGACCGAGGTGCGGTGGATGTCACCGGCCGCGAAGTCGTCGCCGGCCGTCCAGCGACCCATCACGAACCACTTCGTCCAGGTGCCGTCGGCCTTCCGACCGCGGAACCGGATCTCGGCCCAGGTGCCGGTCGGGGTGTCGACGTCCCACGAGGTGACCGACTCGTCGATCGGGTATCCGGTCTTCACCACGGGCGAGGTCCAGGTGCCGTACTCGTAGGTCTTGGCCGTGCCGTCGCCGAACGGGTCGGCGTAGGTGGTCGTCTCGCTGCCGCGGCCGATCCGGAGGGTGCCGTGCCGGTCGGGGCGCAGGTTGCTCGACCTGCCCTCCGCGAAGTCTTCGAGGCTGTTCCACCGGGTGAGGGTGACGTCGGAGGGCTGGGTCCCAGGCTCGGCCGCGTGGACCGGAGTCGTGGGCGCGACCAGGACGACTGCGGTGGCGAGGGCGGCAACGTACGCGAGGCGAGACCGTGGGCTCATGCCCGGCACGCTATTCCTCCTCGGGGGACCCGGCCATGACATTTCAGCTGTCCGAGTCCCCGGCTCTGCGATTTCCCGGATGGGTCGGTGCCGGCTGGCATTCTTGTCTCCGTGAACAACTTCGCATCCGACGGCTGGTTCAAGGACGAGTTCCACAAGAGGTATTCCGAGTCGGCCAAGGAGATCGGCCGGTTCAACCTCGCCGTCTTCGGCAAGACCGGGGTCGGCAAGTCGACGCTGGTCAACGCCGTGTTCGGGGCGGAGGTGGCGACGACCGGGATCGGCGAGCCGGTGACGAAGGAGTCCACGCTCTACCTGCACACCAGCGGCTTCTTCGGGCTGCTCGACACCCAGGGCCTGGAGATCGGCGTCGAGGGCGACCGGGTGATCAAGGATCTCGCCAAGCTGATCCAGGAGCGGCGCCGCAAGCCGCAGTCCGAGCAGATCCATGTCGCCTGGTACGCCGTACGTTTCGCCGACCGCCGCTTCGAGGACACCGAGGCCGCGTTCATCCAGAAGCTCGCCGACCTGGGGCTGCCGGTCGTGCTGGTGATGACCCAGGTGCCGACCTCGCCGACGGGTGCCTACCACCCGGACGCGGTCGAGTTCGCCCAGCAGATCGACGCGCGGGGCCTGCCCGTGCACGGGGCCCGGGTCTACCTGACCAACGCCAAGGCCGACGAGTTCTCGGGCCTGCAGGTCCACGGGCTGCAGGAACTCGTTGATGCCACCTTTCGATGCGCGCCTGCAGGGGTCGAGGAGGCCCTCACCGCGGCGCAGAGGGTGGATCTCAAGCGCAAGCAGGAGCAGGCGAACACCGTGATCGCGGGTGCCGCGACCGCGGCCGGCGCGGCCGGAGCGACCCCGATCCCGTTCTCCGACGCGGTCGTCCTGGTGCCGATCCAGCTCGGGATGATGGCGCGCATCTCGGCGATCTACGGCATCGAGGTGGACAAGGCCGCGATGGCCTCGATCGCGGCCACCGCGGCCGCCACCCAGGCCGGCCGCACCGTGGCCGGCAACCTGCTCAAGATGATCCCCGGGTTCGGCACCGTCGGCGGCGGCGCGATCAACGCCACCGTCGCGGCGGGCTTCACCGGCGCGATCGGCGCCGCCTGGTCGGCCGTCTGCGTCAAGCTCGGCGAGGGCAAGCTGCGCGGGGTCAACGGCGCCCTGGACACAGAGAGCATCAGGACGCTCTTCCTCGACGAGCTGAAGAACCAGATCTCGAGGCTGAAGCTCCACGGCAAGGAGAAGTGAGGCTCCGGCTCACTCCGCCATGGCCGCCTCGTACGCCGCGGCGAGCCGCTCGCTCGCCCGCGGAGCGTCGGGGTCGGGCCGTGGCGTCCCCAGATGGAGCTCACGCAGCTCGTCCATGAACGACGCCACCATCTCGGGGCCGGCATCGCGCAGCAGCTCCGCGCGGACCCGGAGCTGCCGGGTGCCGTCGCGGTGGGCGAGCCCCCAGTTGCCGAGCGCGACCATGATCGGCAGCGTCTGGATGCCTGCCTCGGTCAGCGCGTAGGCCGCCTTCTGGCCGCGGCCGGCCTCCTCCTTGGTGAGCAGCCCGCCGTCGACGAGCTTCTTCAGCCGGCTGCTGAGGATGTTGGACGCGATGCCCTCCTCGGAGCTGCCGAGCAGCTCGCGGAAGTGGCGACGGTTCCCGAACATCACGTCGCGCAGCACGATCACCGACCAGGGGTCGCCGAAGACCTCCACGGCTGCGTTGATCGGGCACCCCGATCTGGGCTCGCTCACTCGGTGTCTCCTGCACTCGGAAATAGTGGTTGCAATCTGCAATCGGGGAGTCTACTCTCGACGCCAGTGATTGCAAAGTGCAACCACCCTGGACTCGAGGGAGACGGACATGTCACTCGTACGCGCTCACACCATCGGCGTCTCGCTGGACGGATTCGCCACCGGCGACGGCCAGAGCCTGGAGGCGCCGTTCGGTCACGCCGGCATGCGGCTGATGGAGTGGTTCTTCCCGACCAGGACCTTCCAGAGCGCGACCGGTCACCGGGAGCGGATGGAGGTCGACCCGGCCGCCGATCCCGACGACGCCTTCGCCGCCCGCGCCTGGGAGGGCATCGGGGCCGAGATCATGGGGGCCGGCAAGTTCGGTCCTCCGGGATGGCAGGACGACCCAGACTGGACCGGCTGGTGGGGCGAGGAGCCGCCGTTCCACACACCCACCTACGTGCTGACCCATCAGCCCCGCGAGTCGATCGAGATGAAGGGCGGCACCGTCTTCCACTTCCGCGACGCGCCCATCGAGGAGGTGCTGGCCGAGGCGCAGGAGGCGGCCGCCGGCCAGGACGTACGCATCGGCGGCGGCCCCTCCTCGCTCCGGGACTTCCTGGCGGCCGGTCTCGTCGACCACCTGCACGTCGCCGTCGTCCCGATCATCCTGGGCCGTGGCGTACGGCTGTGGGACGGGTTGGAGGCGCTGGAGGACGGCTACGAGGTGGCCTCGACCACCACGCCGAGCGGCGTCACCCACATCACCTTCGACCGGGCGCAGGTCTCGTGATGAGCGGCAAGGTGCTGTGGCACTTCTCGATGTCGCTCGACGGGTTCGTCGACGGTCCCGAGCCGGGGATGGCGTGGCTGAGCGACGTCACCGGCCCGCCCGGGGTCGCGGAGGCGTACTCCTCGCAGCTCGGCGCCGTCCTGGGCGGCCGCAACGGTCACGATGCCTACCCCGACGCGATGCCGTACGGGGACTGGCAGGGTCCGGTCTTCATCCTCACCCACCACCCCGAGGACGCCCGGCCGCAGGAGCACGTCACCTTCCTCAGCTGCGACGTCGGGGAGGCGCTGCGGATCGCGATCGAGGCGGCCGGCGGGAAGAACGTCGAAGTCCATTCCGCCGACATCGGCCGCCAGCTCCTCGAGCGGGGACTGATCGACCAGATCGATCTGCACATCGCGCCGGTGCTCCTGGGCGACGGCATCCGCCTCTACGACAACCCCGGCGGCGAGCCGATCCGGCTGCACAACCTCGTCGGCGACGATCCGCACCTGGAGGTCGACCTGCGCTACGCACCGGTGCGCCCTTGACGCCACTAGGGTGCAAGGCGTGGCCAGCCTGTTCTCGCTCCCGCTTCTGCAGACACCCCGCGCCCGGGTGGCGCGCACGATCCGGGCTGTGACCGGCGCTCCGGGGCCGCTCGCCGGGCGCACGGTGCTGGTCACCGGCGCCAGCTCCGGGATCGGTGAGGCGACGTCGTACGCCGCGGCTCGACGGGGCGCGCACGTGCTCCTCGCCGCCCGCCGGGCCGAGGAGCTCGAGCGGGTGCGGAAGACCATCGAGGAGAGCGGCGGGAGGGCGTCGACCTACCTCGTCGACATGGCCGACGGTGACTCGATCGACGCGCTGGTGGAGCAGCTGCTCGCCGAGCACGGGGCGGTCGACTACCTGGTCAACAACGCGGGCCGGTCGATCCGGCGGTCGCTCGAGCTGACCCACGACCGCTTCCACGACTTCGAGCGGATGATGGCCGTGAACTACTTCGGTGCGGTCCGGCTCACGATGGGCCTGCTGCCGGCGATGCGCGCCCAGCGGTTCGGCCACGTGGTCAACATCGTCACCTGGGGCAACCAGATCAAGGCGCCGAAGTTCGCCGCCTACATCGCCGCGAAGTCGGCGCTCGACGTGTTCGGTCGGATCCTGAGCCGTGAGGCCTACTTCGAGAACGTGACCTGCACCAACATGCGCGTCGCGATCGTGCGGACGCCGATGATCGCCCCGACCGCTGAGTACGAGGGCCGCGGCGAGAGCCCCGAGGAGTGCGCCGAGCGCGTCGTCCGCGCGCTCGAGGACCGGCCGGTGACCGTCAATGGCCCCTTCGGCTCGGCCTTCGAGGTCCTGAACATCGTCGCGCCCCGGCTGGCCGATCTCGCGATGGCGGTCTCGCACGTGCGTACGCCGGATTCCGCTGCCGCTCGTGGAGCGGCTCGGACCACCGACTGACGGGTCACCAGCGGCCGCGGTGGACGACGTCCTCGAGCGGGGCCCGCTTGCGGCGGGTGGGGGAGCCCTTGGCGCCGCCGGAGGCGGGGTGGCCGATGGTGACGGCGCCGATGGGGTCGAAGTCGGCGGGGATGTCGAACGCCTTGCGGACCGCGGCGTCGGACTCCGGCGGGATGCCGAAGTAGAGCGCGCCGAGGCCCTCGTCGACCACCGTCTGCAGGATCAGCATGGTCGCCATCGCGGTGTCCATGTGCCAGAACGGCATCGGCCAGTGGGCCTCGTCGCGGTCGGTCCAACCCTTGTCGGGCTCCGCGTAGCGGTCCAGGTAGGCGGCCTTGGAGGAGCACGGGATCACGATCACCGGCGCCTGCATCATCCCGGTCAGCCACTTGTCGGGGTTGTCCCCAGCCTTGACTGCCGGGGCCGTGGCCTCCCAGTAGCGGCGTACGTCCTCGGGGGTGTCGAGGACGAGGAAGGCCCAGCCCTGCGAGAAGCCGGCCGACGGCGCCCGGGTGGCGTTGTGCAGGATCTTGTCGATCACCGCCGGGTCGACCGGATCGCTGGTGTAGTTGCGGACCATCTTGCGGCGACGTACGACCTCGGAGAACTCCATAGGCCCAGTGTCCCGTCTAAGGCGCGGAGCGCCTGCCCTAGGTCGGAAAGTAAGGCGCCTGGGTCGGTAAGTAGGGCGCGCGACCGATTCGGGTGCCTACCTCAGCGGAGGAGTGTTCTCGATGTCAGCAGGACACCCCAGCAGGACAAACTCAGCAGGAGATCGAGATGTACACCACCGCAGGTTACGAAGCAGAGGTCAAGTACCGCCGCCAGCAGATCCAGAAGGACCTGGCCAAGCGCCAGCGGGCCAACGAGGCTCGTCAGTCGCGACGCAACCGCACTCGCTGAGATGCGGGCGCGGAACGGCAGCACCGAACAAGGCAGACGCCGAGCAGGGAGAGATCCGGCTCGGCGTCTGTTGTCGGGTGACGCGATGATTGCGCTCATGGCGCAGAGTGCCGAGAGGCTGGTCGGACGTGATGCCGACCTGGAGACACTGGTGGGGCTGGTGGGGCTGGACGGCACCGCACAGCCGGGCGGACGTAGGCATGTCCTCCTCGCGGGCGACGCCGGTGTCGGAAAGACCCGGATCCTGCGCGAGCTCCGCGGCCGTGCCGCCGTCGACGGCAGGCAGGTGCTGGTCGGCCACTGCCTCGACTTCGGCGACAGCGCCGAGGCCTACCTGCCCTTCACCGAGATCCTCGACAACATCACCACCGCGCTGCCCGACGTGGTCGCGCAGGTCGCCGACGTACATCCGGCGCTCCTGCGGATGGCCCCCGTGGCCCGCGCGCTCGGCGGGGCTGACACCGCCGTCCAGGAGGCGCTCGACCGGGGCAACCTCTTCGCCGCGATCCACTCACTCCTGGAGCGCGCGGCCGAGAAAGCGCCGCTGCTGGTGATGGTCGAGGACACCCACTGGGCCGACCAGTCCACCCGTGACCTGCTGACCTTCCTCTTCACCCGGCCGTTCGACGGCCCGGTCACGATCCTCGCGTCCTACCGCGCCGACGACCTCCACCGGCGCCACCCGCTGCGTCGCCAGCTCGCCGAGTGGACCCGGCTGCCGTCCGTCGAGCGGTTCCACCTCGGCCGGCTCTCGGACGACGACGTACGCATCCTGGTCGGTGAGCTCGCCGGTGACCTCACCGACGGGGTCGACGTCGAGAGCGTCGTACGTCGCGCCGACGGCAACGCCTTCTTCGTCGAGGAGCTGGTGCAGGCCGCCGGCGCCGACGAGCTGCCCTGGGACCTCGCCGACCTGCTCCTGATCAGGCTGGACCAGCTCGACGCGACCGCGCGCGAGGTGGTCGACACCGCCAGCGCCGCCGGGCGCGACGTCAGCGACGAGCTCCTGGAGGCGGTCGCCGGTCTCGACCGGGCCACCCTCGACGCCGGGCTGAGGCAGGCGATCGAGCGGGCGATCCTGGTGCCGCGCGAGGACGGCTACTACGTCTTCCGGCACGCGCTGCTCGGCGAGGCCGTCTATGACGACCTGCTGCCGGGCGAGCGGGTCCGGCTCCATCAGCGCTACGTCGAGGCGCTGAGCCGCGACCTCACGACCGGCAGCGCGGCCGGTCTCGCCCGTCACGCCCGTCTCGCCGGCGACCACGAGACCGCGCTCACCGCCGGGATCGCCGCCGGTGACGAGGCAGCCGCCGCCGGTGGGCCCGACGAGGCATCGCAGCACTATCAGCAGGCGATCGCCCAGCTCGCCGGCCGCGCCGACTCCGAGCATGACACCCAGCGCCTCGTCGATCTGGTGGTCAAGGCCAGCGATGCGATGGTGGCCGCCGGGCACGCCGACCGGGCCGGGAAACTGGCCCGTGAGCAGCGGGAATCGCTCCCGGCCGACGCGCCCGGGCTGTGGCGCGCGCAGCTGATGACGGTCGAGATCGAGACCAGCTTCGCGTACGTCAACGACGTCCGGGTGGGGGCGCTCGCGGAGAAGGCGATGGCCGAGCTGCCCGAGGACGCCCCGCCGTTGGTGCGGGCGCGGCTGCTCGCGGCCTACGCCCGGTCGCTGATGATCTACCGCCGTCACGACGACGCCGAACGAGCCGGCCGGGAGGCGCTGGCGCTGGCCGAGGAGCTCGGCCGGACCGGCCTCGCCGCAGAGGTCGCGGCGACGCTGGCTGGGTCGTGGGGACGTCCGCCGCAGCTGTGGATCGAGCCGCTCCGGGAGGCGGTGGCGCGGGCCGCCAAGGTCGGCGCGCTGCACCCGGAGTTCCGCGCCCGGCTCCAGCTCGCTTTCGCCCTCGACGCGGCCGACCGTCGCGACGAGGCCGGCGAGAGCTACCGCAGCGCCTTCGAGCTCAGCGTGGAGCGGGGCGTCCCCTGGGCGCCGTACGCCTTCGATGCCCGGATCGCCTGGCTCGACTACCTCCACACAGCCGGCCGCTGGGACGAGGCGCTCGCGCTGACCGACGCGTACGGCATCCCGCCGGTGCTGTGGCCGTGGCTGGAGTCCAAGCGGCTGATGATCGAGCAGGCCCGCGGCGCCGATGTCGGCGCCGAGGCACGGCGGCTGAGGCCGTCGTGGAAGCAGGAGGTGGCGACCGCGAGCGAGTCGGCACCCATCGAGATCCGGGCCGCCGCGGGGCGTGGAGACATCGACGGGGCGATCGAGGCCTACGACGCCGGCGTCGCGGCACTCACCACCGGCTGGGGAGCGTGGTTCGGCGCCCATGCCCGGCTCTCGGCGATCGCCGTCGGTGCGATCGGCTCCGCCGTCCCGGCCGTCCCCGTCGGTGCGCGACCGCAGGTGATGGCGCAGGTGGACCGCATCCTCGAGGCCGGCACGCGGCCCGTCGAGACGGAGCAGCCCTGGGGGCTGGAGGGGCAGGCGTGGTCGGCGCGGCTGCGGGCCGAGGGGCTCCGCGCCCACTGGCTGGCCGGCATCTCCGTGCCCGAGCAGGCCGACCTCGTCGAGGCGTGGCGCGAGACCGTGGCCGCTTTCGAAGCCTTTCCGCACGTCCACGAGCTCGCCTGGTCACGGGTCCGGCTCGCCGAGATCCTCCGGGCCGGCGGCGACACCGCCGGCGCTCGTGTGCTGGCTGATCAGGCCAGGGAAGCGGCGAAGCGGCTCGGCGCTCGACCGCTTCTCGACCACCTGCTCACCCTCGGCAGCACGCCGCAGCGGTCGGCGACCGGTCCCTCCGGCCAGCTGACCGCCCGGGAGAGCGAGATCCTCGCTCTGGTCGCCGCCGGGCGCAGCAACGGCGAGATCGGCAAGCAGCTGTTCATCTCGACCAAGACCGTCTCCGTCCACGTCTCCAACATCCTGGCCAAGCTCGGCGCCTCCGGCCGCACCGAGGCGGCGGCCATCGGCCGCCGTCGCGGGCTCGTGGAGTGACGCTGATCACGGCCGAATGAGGCACCCCTGACGTACGCCTAAGGCAGGCGCCTCATGCGTGGCGCTACCTCAGGGGCCGAGTCTGGATGCATGACTTACAGCAACCAGATCAGCTACGACGCCGAGCTGGCGTACCGACAGCAGAGCATTCGCCGCGCGACCGCGGCCGACCGCCTCGCTCGCCAGGTGAGGCGCCGCCGTCCCCGCCGGATGGACTCGATACACAACTGAGTCCTCAGAGGTCGGTAATGCGGGAGAATCCCGGGCCCGGAGGCGCGATGATAGGGGACATGGCGCAAAGTGCTCGGTCATTCGTGGGTCGCGACCCTGAGTTGCGGACCCTCACCGGGCTGCTCGGCGTCTCGTCCACCGAGGAGTCGGGCTCGAGCTCCGGTCGGCGCCAGCACGTCCTCCTCGCCGGTGACGCCGGCGTCGGCAAGACGCGCCTGCTCACCGCGCTGCGCGACAGTGCCGTCTCCGACGGCTGGCAGGTGCACGCGGGACACTGCGTCGACTTCGGCGAGAGCGCCGTGGCGTACATGCCGTTCTCGGAGATCCTCGACCGCATCGTCGCGGACCTGCCCGACGTGGTCGAGCGGGTGGCGGCCGACTATCCGGCGCTGGCCAGGCTGAGGCCCGTACGCCGCGTGATGGGCGCCAACCAGGGAGCCGCCCCGACCGGCACCGACCGCGGACAGCTCTTCGATGCCGTCCACACCCTCTTCGAGGCGGCCGCCGAGAAGGCGCCGCTGCTGGTCGTGGTCGAGGACACCCACTGGGCCGACCAGTCCACCCGCGACCTGCTGACCTACCTCTTCACCCGGCCCTACGACGGTCCGGTGGCGATGGTCGCGTCCTACCGCGCCGACGACATCCACCGCCGCCACCCGCTGCGCCGCCAGGTCGGCGAGTGGGGCCGGCTGCCCGATGTCGAGCGGATCGTGCTCGAGCCGCTCTCCGACGACTCGGTGCGACTGCTGGTCCACGAGCTGGCTCCCGGCAAGGTCGACGCCGAGCGAGTCGTACGTCGCGCCGAGGGCAACGCCTTCTTCGTCGAGGAGCTGGTGCAGGCCGGCTGCGACGAGGACCTTCCGGTCGACCTCGCCGACCTGCTGCTGGTGCGGCTGGACCGGCTCGACGGCTCGGCCCGGAGCGTGGTCCGCACGGCGAGCATCGCCGGGCGCCGGGTCACTCACGAGCTGCTCGCCGCGGTGACCGAGATGAAGACCGACGAGCTCGATGACGCGCTGCGCACCGCGGTCGAGCAGAAGGTGCTCGAGCCGACCGGTTCGCGCTACACGTTCCGCCACGCGCTGCTCGCCGAGGCGGTCTACGACGACCTGCTGCCCGGTGAGCGGGTGCGGCTGCACGCTCGGTTCGCCGAGGTGCTGAAGGAGACGCCCGGGCTGGGTGCGGCCGCGGAGCTCGCGCTGCACGCCAAGCACGCCGGCGACCTCGCGACCGCGCTCCGGGCTCGCATCGCCGCGGCCGAGGAGGCCCGCAGCGTCAGTGGTGTGGGCGAGGCCGCCCACCACTACGAGAAGGCGCTGGGCCTCGCCGCCGACCCGAAGGTCGCCCAGGCGGCCGCGGTTAACCTGGACCGGGTCTACGAGCGCGCCGCCGACACGCTCATCCTCGCCGGACTGCCCTCGCGGGCCGACGCGATCCTGGCTGAGCGGCTCGACGCCATCCCGGCCGGCCCGTCCGTGGGCCGCGCGCTGCTGCTGGCGACCCGGGCCGAGGCGGCCCTCGCCATGGAGAACGGCGACCCGCTCACCCACTCCCACGACGCGATGGTCGCACTTCCCGCAGACGCCGAGCCCAAGGCGCGGTGCGCGGTTCTCGCCGTGCGCACCCGGACGCTGGTCACCTTCCGCCGCAGCGAGGAGGCCGAGGCCGTCGGGCTGGAGGGCATCGAGATCGCCGAGCGACACAGCCTCTCCAAGCTCGCCTCCGACATGGCCACCAGCCTGTCGATGCTCAAGGTCCGCACCGGTCGCGGTGGCGGCGACAAGGTCGAGGGCTTCCGGCAGGTGCTGCGCGAGACGATCGAGCAGGCACGGCAGGTCGGGTCGACGTACGCGGTCAGCCGGGGTCTCTTCACGCTCGGCCGCTCCTACGACGAGGCCGGGGACTACGCGGAAGCGCTGAGGTGGTTCCGGGCGGTGATCGACGACGCCGGCGGTGAGTCGCTGCAGTGGTCGCCCTACGCCGCCGCGGCTCGCTCCGACATCGTCCGGATGCAGATGGTCCTGGGGGAGTGGGAGGAGGCGCTGGCGCTGACCGGGGGCAACCTGCCGGACGCGCCGCCGGTCCCGGTGGCGCTTCTCGACGTGCTCCGGATGATGATGGAGCAGGCGCAGGGGGCATCGGTCGGTGAGGCTGCGAACGCGTTGCGGCCGTTCTGGACGCAGGAGGGCCTGATCGCCCTCTACGGTTCGATCGTGGAGATGATCGCGCTCGCCCGTGCCGGCGACCCCGAGGGGGTGCTCAAGGTCTACGCGGACGCGGTCGACACCCTCTCCCAGTTCTGGACCGAGTGGTTCGGCGGCCGGGTGCGGCTGGCGGTCGTGGCCGCCTCCGGGATCGCGCAGATGCTGCCTTCACTGCCGGCGGCGCGCTGGCCCGCGCTGGTGGAGGCCGTCGACGGGCTGCACAGTGACGGTGAGCAGGTGGTCGCGCAGTACGAGCCCGGCGAGTGGGGTCCCGAAGGGCGGTCCTGGACCGCCCGGCTGGAGGCGGAGGTGCTGCGCGTCCACTGGCTGGCCGGCATCGACGCCCCGCCCCAGGAGTCGCTGCTGGCGGCTTGGGAGCGCGCCGAGCAGCAGGTCGAGGCCTACGGCGACGTCCCGGGTCTGGCCGCCGTCCGGACGACGTACGCCACCATCCAGCGGGCCACGGGCGACGTGGCAGGATCGCGGGTGACCGCCGACAAGGCCCGGACGACCGCGAAGCGGCTCGGGCTGCAGCCGTTGCTCGACGAGCTGAGATCGCTCGGCGCGACGGCGGTCAAGCAGCAGCAGGCGACGTCGACGTCGCTGACGCCGCGGGAGAGCGAGATCTTGACGCTGGTGGCCGCGGGCCGCAGCAACGGCGAGATCGGCAAGCAGCTGTTCATCTCCACGAAGACGGTCTCCGTGCACGTCTCCAACATCCTGGGGAAGCTGGGCGCGGGGAGTCGCACGGAGGCTGCCGCCATCGCGCGCCGTCAGCAGCTGATCAGCTGATCTGGTGGTGCTCGCCGGGAACGTGTGGCTGAATTGTCACCATCACCACGGGCGGGTCGAGGAGCAGATGTGAAGCAGGGCGGGCAGCACCCGATCGCAGCCGGAGTCACGGCGCTCGTCGCGGTCGCGGTCGGGGTGGGACTGATCATCGGGATCGGGATGTTTGTCGGTGCCAACATCCTGGGCCTGGGTGGCGGCGGTGCCGCCGACGACCAGGCCACCGACCCGGACGCGGGCGCATCGCTCTACGCTCCGTCGCCCAAGCCGACCAAGACCGCGAGCGGGCCGGCGATCACGCTCAACGCCTCGCCCACGAGCGCTCCGGAGAAGCAGGCGGCCTCCACGAGCCCGTCGCCGTCCAGGACCGTCGACGAGAAGCCGGCGAAGAAGGAGATCACCCTCCAGGCCGGAATCGTCCAGGCGAAGCCGATGGAGCAGATCGACCTCAGCGGGATCTACCCGCGCGGCGAGGGCGCCATCCTCCGCCTGGAGCGCAACGACGGGCAGGGCTGGGAGGAGTTCGGGATCCCGGACGTACCGGTCAGGGGCGAGCAGTTCTCCACCCCGATCCAGTCCGGCCGGGTCGGGAAGCACAAGTTCCGGATGAAGGACATCGACACCGGCATCTACTCCAACGTCGTGACCGTGACGATCGGCTGAGATGGAAGCGAAGATGGAATAGGCCATCGCACGCTTGGTTGTATGTGGGTATGACGGTTCCCACGATCAAGCTCAATGACGGCACTTCGATCCCGCAGTTCGGTCTCGGCGTCTGGCAGGTTCCGCAGGACGAGACCGAGCAGGTGGTGAGCCAGGCTCTCGAGGTCGGCTACCGCCACATCGACACCGCGCAGATGTACCAGAACGAGGCCGGAGTCGGCGCCGCGCTGAAGAGCGCCGGGCTCGCCCGCGAGGACGTCTACGTCACCACCAAGCTCAACAACTCCCAGCACGACCAGGCCTTGGCGAAGGCATCGCTGGAGAGGTCCCTGGAGCTGCTCGGCCTGGACCGCGTCGACCTGTTCCTGATCCACTGGCCGCTGCCGACGCGGTACGACGGGACGTACGCGAAGACGTGGGAGGCCCTCGTCGGCCTCCGCGAGGAGGGCCTGACCACCTCCATCGGCGTCTCCAACTTCCAGCCCGACCACCTCGACAAGATCGTCGCCGAGACGGGTGTCGCGCCCGCGGTCAACCAGATCGAGGTCCACCCCTACTTCGCCAACGAGGCCGCTCGCGCCGCCACCCTGGCGCACGGCGCGAAGGTCGAGTCGTGGTCCCCGCTCGGGCAGGGCGGCGGTGAGCTCGCCGACCCGGTGGTCGCCGAGATCGCCTCCGCCCACGGCAAGTCGCCCGCCCAGGTGCTGCTCCGCTGGCAGATCGACCGTGGCGACATCGTCTTCCCCAAGTCCGTACGCCGCGAGCGGCTCGAGGAGAACCTCGCGATCTTCGACTTCGAGCTGAGTGCCGACCAGGTCACCGCCCTCGNGAGATGGCAGTTGTGGGCGACGAAAGTTGAGTTTCGTCGCCCACAACTACGGATTCGGCCCGCCAGAACTACAGATTCGCTGGCGTCAGGCCGAGACGGCCGCCTCGAGCTGGTCGAGGGCCCAGTGGAGGTCGTCCTCGGCGATCACCAGGGGCGGCGCGAGGCGGATGGTGGAGCCGTGGGTGTCCTTGGCGAGTACGCCGCGGGCCAGGAGGCGCTCGCAGATCTCGCGACCGCTGGCGATGGCCGGGTCGATGTCGACGCCGGCCCACAGGCCGCGGGAACGGAAGCCGACGATGCCCTTGCCGACCATCGCCATCAGCCGGTCGCGCAGGACCTGGCCGAGCGCCTCGGCGCGGGCCTGGAACTCACCAGTCTCGAGCAGGTCGATGACGGCGGTGCCGACGGCGCAGGCGAGCGGGTTGCCACCGAAGGTGGAGCCGTGCTGGCCGGGGCCGATGACACCGAGCACGTCGCGGTCGGCGACGACGGCCGAGACGGGGACGATGCCGCCACCGAGGGCCTTGCCGAGGATGTACATGTCCGGCTTCACGCCGGCGTGGTCGCAGGCGAAGGTGTAGCCCGTACGGCCCAGGCCGGCCTGGATCTCGTCAGCGGCGAAGAGCACGTTCTCGCGGGTGCAGACCTCGCGCAGCCCGATCAGGAAGTCGTCGGCGGGGATGACGACGCCGGACTCACCCTGGATCGGCTCGACCAGCACGGCCACGGTGTTGGGGGTGATGGCGGCCTCGATCGCGGCGAGGTCGGCGTAGGGGACCATCACGAAGCCGGGAGCGAACGGGCCGAAGCCGTCGCGCGCGTCGGCGTCGTCGGAGAAGCCGACGATCGTGGTGGTGCGGCCGTGGAAGTTGCCGGCCATCACGATGATCTCGGCCTGGTCGGCGGGGACGCCCTTGACGTCGTAGCCCCACTTGCGGGCGACCTTGATCGCGGTCTCGACCGCCTCGGCGCCGGTGTTCATCGGCAGCACCATGTCCTTGCCGCACATCGCGGCCAGGCGGGCGGTGAACTCGGCGAACTGGTCGTGCACGAACGCACGCGAGGTGAGAGTGACCTTGTCGAGCTGCTCACGGGCCGCGGACAGCAGAGCGGGGTGGCCGTGACCGAAGTTCAGCGCGCTGTAGCCGGCCAGCATGTCGAGGCAGCGACGGCCGTCGACGTCGGTCACCCAGGCGCCCTCGGCGTGGCTGATCACCACCTCGAGGGGGTGGTAGTTGTGCGCGGAGTGCGCCTCGGCGGCCGCGAAAGCGGCGGGGGTCAAGCTGGTCGCAGCGGTGGCCTGAGCCTCGTTGAGCAGGGTCATCGCACTCCTCCATCTGTGGGGCGTTCTCGGTGATCCGATGAGGATCATCTGATTGTCGGACAATCCTACGATCAGGCTACGCCAGATGTCTCATCGTTGTCGCCCTGGGTTTTCAGGGGCACCAAAGGCCTGGCACAGCCTCCCCACAGGAAGCCGGCGCACTCTGGAAACATGAGCGACAAGAGTACGGACGGCGAGGCTCCCGAGCCGGTGCAGCCGGCCGTCGAGCAGCCCGCGCCGGCGGCGTACGCGCCGCCTACCTACGGTCCTCCGACCGCCGCTGCTGCGGTGCCGGTCGTGCCGGTCGCGCCGGTCGCGCCGGTCTCGCCGACGCCGAAGAAGAAGCTCTCCGAGCGGGTCTTCGGTTGGAAGAGCGTCGCAGCTGCTGCGGCCGTCGGTCTCGTCCTCGGCGGTGGGGTCGTCGCGGGGGTGGTCGCCGCCGTCGTCGATGGTGGCGACGACCAGGGCCCGCGAGAGCTCGGCCAGATGCGCGATCAGATGCCCTACGGGCAGACGCCCGACGGTGGCCAGATGCCTGACTTCGGCCAAGGTGGCGGAGGCCCCGGCGGGTTCGGCCAGCAACTGGACCGGTCCGACGGGCAGTCCTCCCAGGGTCAGTCGAGCTGACCCATCCCAAGATCGCGTACGCCGCCCGGCTCCCCGACCGGCGGCGTACGTCTTGATTTGTCTCCGCCGTGCGGGGGCTCGTAACCTTGTGAGGTCGTGACTCCTGCCGCGTCCTGATCATTTCGCACGGTCAGGGACGCAGATCCGGATGACTGCCGCTGGAACACCCAGAGGGCAGGGCAAGCCGGGCCGTGTTCGTCAGAAGCCACGCAGCACCATCCCGGTGCGCATCCGTGCGCCGGGTCCAACGAACTAAGAAGGCACACGTGCGTACTTACGCTCCCAAGCCGGGCGACATCGAGCGCGCCTGGCTCGTGATCGACGCGACCGACGTCCGTCTCGGCCGCCTCGCTGTCCAGGCCGCTGAGCTCCTCCGCGGCAAGCACAAGGCGATCTTCGCGCCCAACGCGGACACCGGCGACTTCGTCATCGTCATCAACGCCGAGAAGGTCTCCCTCTCCGGCAACAAGGCCAAGACCAAGCTGGCTTACCGCCACTCCGGCTACCCGGGTGGTCTGACCGCGACCCCGATCGGCGAGATCCTCGAGAAGGACGCCCGCAAGGCGATCGAGACCGCTGTCTGGGGCATGCTGCCGAAGAACAAGCTCGGCCGCCAGATGCTCAAGAAGCTCAAGGTCTACTCCGGTCCGACGCACCCGCACGCCGCGCAGCAGGCCGTTCCGTTCGAGATCAAGCAGATCGCCCAGTGAGCCAGGACCAGGACATGACTGAGAACACCGTAGAGGTCGAGGAGACCTTCGAGACCGACGAGCAGGGCCTCGCGTACACCTCCGAGAGCGCCCCGTCCGCCGACACCCCCGAGCGCCCGGCGACCATCGCCCCGGCTGCCGCCACCGGCCGCCGCAAGGAGTCCGTCGCCCGCGTCCGGATCGTCCCGGGCACCGGCGAGTGGACCATCAACGGTCGCACCATCGAGGACTACTTCCCCAACAAGCTGCACCAGCAGATCGCGAACGAGCCGTTCGCCGCGCTGCAGCTCGAGGGTCGCTTCGACGTGATCGCCCGCATCGACGGCGGCGGCATCGCCGGTCAGGCCGGCGCGCTGCGTCTCGGCGTGGCCCGTGCGCTGAACGACGTCGACACCGACGCCAACCGCCCGACCCTGAAGAAGGCCGGTCTGCTGACCCGCGACGCCCGCGTCGTGGAGCGGAAGAAGGCCGGTCTCAAGAANGGTTTCGTCGCCCACAACTACATTCTCGGCCGCATCTCCTGCGGTCTCGGCTGGGGTCGGTCAGCCGTTGGTGACTGTCACGTCGTCGGCCATGACGTACGCGATCCGGTGGTTGAACCAGATCTGGTAGTAGGTCGTGTCGCCGGTGATCACGATGCAGTCGGGGACGCCGTCGACGGTGGCACAGTTGAAGTTGACCGCCTTGTAGTAGTCGGTCGGCACCGTCGCGTCGGCCAGGACGTACTTCTGACCTGCGGGGATGGTGTACTGCAGCGGCGCGATCGTCCGTGGCGTCACCCCGTCGGGATAGTCGCTGGCCTTCGTCGGATAGGCGGTGCCGTAGACCTTCGCGGCGGCGCCGGCCTTCGGGGTGACGGCCTTGCCGTCGGAGGGCAGCAGTACGTCGCGGGGGTTCTGGATCCAGCCCTGCTTGCCGCCGAACCAGACTCCCCACCACGTCGAGCGGGTCCGGTCGTTGACGACGACCTTCTGCCCGGCCGCCAGGCGCGGGCCCCAGTTGGAGACCTTGGCGGAGCCGCCGACGACGGTGTCCGGCAGCAGCGGAGCGTCGGTGGAGGGCTCGGAGTAGACGTTGACGAAGTTGGTGCCCCGGTCGCTCGGGCAGGGGACGCCCGCCTCCGTGCAGCCGGTCATCACGTTGCCGGTGTTGGTGTCGAAGTCGGGGTTGACCGTCCAGATCTCGCTTCGCGACTTCCGGTCGGCCTTGATCGGCGACCGCAGCAGGTCGAAGTAGTGGCTCCAGTCCCAGTAGGGGCCAGGGTCCCAGTGCATCCCGGCGACGTTGGCCGGCGCGACGCCCTGGACCTGGTCGTGGCCGATGATGTGGGCCCGGTCCAGCGGGATCCCGTAGCTCTGGGCCAAGTAGCCGACCAGGGTGGCCGAGGTCTGGTACATCGCCTCGGTGTACCACGCTCCGTCGGCGGCGTAGCCCTCGTGCTCCAGCCCGATCGAGTGGCTGTTGACGTACCAGTTGCCGGCGTGCCAGCCGACGTCCTTCCCGGGGATGTGATGAGCGACGTGGCCGTCGACCGAGCGCAGCGTGTAGTGCCAGCCGAGGTAGGTCGGGTCCTGGACCAGCCTCACGGTGCCGTCGTAGGAGGTCTCGGTGTCGTGGATGACGATGTAGTCGACCGACCCCTCCTCGGGCCGGCTGCCGAGGTCGTGGTTGCCGTAGTCGCCGATCGTGTCGCCGGTCTGCTCGTAGGGCGCCGGCAGCGACTCACAGCCGAGCACGGCCGGACACTCGACCGCGTCCCCGGTCGAGGACTCGGCGAGGTCGAGCCGACCGATCGCCTCCTCGCTGGCGGCGACCGGCTTCGCGGCCAGGGTGACCTGGTGCCCGTCGTTGGTCGTACGCGACTCCCCCGCGCTCAGCGTCGCGAACACCTGCCGGGCGAACTTGAGAGCGGTCGCCTCGTCGGCGGCCCCGCTGAAGCGGCCCACTGCCGCACTCCAGTCCGCCAGGGTCTCGGCCCCGCCCGCGGCCTCCTGGTAGTCGGCGAGCACCGCCGCGCCACCGCAGATGTTGGCGACCGCGTCCTCGCGCAGGTCGGCGACCGGGATCCCCGTGATGTCGTTGGCCGTACGCAGCGTCTCGACCTCACCCAGCCTGACCGCCTCCTCGCGCTGGCGCGTGGTGGTTGCGGGCAGGTTGGAGCCGTCGCCCTTGCCGAGCGGGTCGGGATGGGCCTCGGTGTCCTTCGCCAGGGCCGGCAGGTCCGTCAGGTGCATCGGTCCGTAGCCGCCCGATGTGCTCGGTGCCTCCCCGTGGGCGTCCCAGCGCGACTCCATGTAGGAGACCGCGAGCAGCACCTCGGCCGGCACCCCGCTGGTCTTCGCCGCTCGCTCGAAGACCGCCTGTCGGTCGGTGGTGCCCGCCAGGCAGGCATTCCAGTCGGGCTCGGCGGCCGAGGCAACCGCCGTGATCGGAACCGCGACGAGCAGGCCACCGAGCAGCGCTCCGGCCGCGGCCAGGGCCGGCCGGTGTGGACGTGAGAGACGCATAGGCACGAGAAGACCTCCCGGGACGCGGACAAACCGACCCGTGCAACCTAGCCGAATCCGCAGTTGTCGCGGGGCAGTTGTGGCAGGCGAATCTGCCGAAATGGCGAACGCCCTCCCAGAAGTCCGGGAAGGCGTTCGAGGAGATCTTAGCCAGATTCAGTCGAGATAGTCGCGCAGAACCTGCGATCGGGACGGGTGTCGCAGCTTCGACATCGTCTTGGACTCGATCTGGCGGATGCGCTCGCGGGTGACCCCGTAGACCTTGCCGATCTCGTCTAAAGTCTTCGGCTGACCGTCGGTCAGGCCGAAGCGCATGCTGACGACGCCGGCCTCACGCTCGGAGAGCGTGTCGAGCACCGCGTGCAGCTGCTCCTGGAGGAGCGTGAAGGAGACCGCGTCGGCCGGGACGATCGCCTCGGAGTCCTCGATCAGGTCGCCGAACTCGGAGTCGCCGTCCTCACCCAGCGGGGTGTGGAGCGAGATCGGCTCGCGGCCGTACTTCTGGACCTCGATGACCTTCTCCGGGGTCATGTCGAGCTCCTTGGCCAGCTCCTCCGGGGTGGGCTCGCGGCCCAGGTCCTGGAGCATCTGGCGCTGGACGCGCGCGAGCTTGTTGATGACCTCGACCATGTGCACCGGGATACGGATGGTGCGGGCCTGGTCGGCCATGGCGCGGGTGATCGCCTGACGGATCCACCAGGTGGCGTACGTCGAGAACTTGTAGCCCTTGGTGTAGTCGAACTTCTCGACCGCACGGATCAGACCCAGGTTGCCCTCCTGGATCAGGTCCAGGAAGAGCATGCCGCGGCCGGTGTAGCGCTTGGCCAGCGAGACGACGAGACGGAGGTTGGCCTCGAGGAGGTGGTTCTTGGCGCGCTTGCCGTCCTCGGCGATCCACTCGAGCTCGTCGAGGATCTTCGGGGTGATCTTGCCGCCCTTGCCGAGCTTCTCCTCCGCGAAGAGGCCGGCCTCGATCCGCTTGGCGAGCTCGACCTCCATCTCGGCGTTGAGCAGCGGGACCTTGCCGATCTGCTTGAGGTAGTCCTTGACCGGGTCGGCGGTCGCGCCGGCGACCATGACGGTCTGCTCGGGCTCGTCGGTGTCGTCGGAGGTGGAGACGACGAAGCTCTGCTTCGAGGCCTCCTTCTCGTCTTCCTTGATCGTGGGATCGGCGGCGACATCCTTCTCGAACTGCTCGTCGGGGATGTCGGGCAGGATCTTCTTGCCGTCGGGACCGAGCTGGACGACCGGGGTCTCGTCGTCGGTGTCGTTGTCCGAGTCGTCGACCTCGATGTCGTCGACATCGACCTCGACGTCCTCGAGGACGATCTCCTCGCCGTCCTCGTCGATCTCGGTCGTCTTCTTCGGCTCGGGCTCATCGGCCTTCTTCGCCGCGACCTCGGTGGCCGGCTTCGCGGGCGCAGCCGCCGCCTTCTTGGCGGCGGCCTTCTTCGCCGGCGCCTTGGCCGTGGTCGTCTTGCGGGTCGAGGTAGTCGCCGCCGCGGCACGGCCGGTGACGGCGGTGCCGAGGTCCACCGAGATGCCGAGCGTGCTCAGGTGACCGAGCAGTGCCTTGAGGTGCCTGGGCTCGACCGCGGCATCCTCGCTGGCCTGGCGGACCTGGTCGGGACTGACCCGTCCGGTTGGCTTGGCCTGGTCGATCAGCGCCTTCACGGCAGGGTGGGCGAGTACCTCAGCAGGTATCTTGCGCGCGTTCGAGGACACGAACACCTCTCCGTCGAACTTGGTCGAGACTTATCAAAAACTGAGTTTGGGCGCGGCAGGGCCCGGGGTCGTCAAGAGCCGCAGATTCATTCTGCCACGATGGTGGTGAACATTCCCCATCCGGGGCATCATGTCCCCCAGCAACTCATCCGGCTGCTTTGGCTGCGGCTTTCTTCTGCTGTTTGTAGTCACGTACCTTCTGCAACGACGCAACGTCGACGACGTCAGCCACAGAACGGTAACCATCGAGTGCGTAGTCACCGACGGCCTCCTGCCAGCCATCGGGCCGCACTCCCAGCTGCTTGGCCAGCAGCGATACGAAGATCTGCGCCTTCTGCTTCCCGAAGCCCGGGAGCGCCTGGACCCGCTTGAGCAGGTCCTTGCCGCTGGTCGCCTCGGTCCACAGCCGGGTGACGTCGCCGCCGTACTCGCTGGTGACGATGGTCGCGATCCCCTGCACCTTCGCCGACATCGAGCCGGGGAACCTGTGGATCGCGGGCGGCGTCGAGGCGATCGTCTTGAACTCCTCGGGGTCCATCTCGGCGATCTTGGCGGGATCCAGGTGGCCGAGGCGGGTCACCAGCTTGTGACCGCCCTTGAACGCATCCTCCATCCGATACTGCTGATCCAGGGCCATACCCAGCAGCAGCGCGAACGGATCCTCGGAGAGCAGCTTGTCGGCGGCCTCGTCGCCGGTGATGTGGAGAGAAGGCATAAGGGACATCCTGCCTCATCTCGCGATGTAGTACGTGGTCATGCCTGTGGAAAGACGGTCGCGGGATTCCGGCGTCCGTTGCACGCTAGGCCCATGGCCACCATGCCCACTCTGTCCGAGACGTCCGTCGAAGGGCTGCACGAGCCGCTCTCGCCGGTGCTCGAGAAGCGGTTGCGACGTGCTGTGCTCGACCACACCGCCACCGAGCATCGGCGCTCGTTCCTGGCGCTCGTCCACCTCGGCATCCCGGGCGGCAAGGAGGTAGCCCACGCGCATCGCGAGGACGAGCCCACCGACTATTGGCTGCGCACCGACATCATCCACAGCATGCGTCGCCGGGTCGGCGTGCCGGATCCAATCGTGTGGCTGACTCGCCCTGCCGAAGCGAAGCCCGAGGCCATAGGCACTGCCGAAGCGAAGCCCGAGGCCATAGGCACTGCCGAAGCGAAGCCCGAGGCGATAGGCACTGTCGGCCTGGAGGTCGAGGACGTCGACCTCCGCTGGCTCGCCGCCGCCCGAGCCGCGTTCCGGGAGATCGGGGCACCCCTGACGTACGTCGTGGTGACCCGCAACGCGTGGGTCGATCCGCGCTCGGGGCTGGGTCGCCGGTGGAAGCGGCTGCGCTACCGCAACGACTAGGCCGGACGGTCCGACCAGGTGAGCGCCTCCTCCCATGCCGTCGGAGGAACAGCACCCTCGAGCATTTGCGCGACCAGCACACCGAGACCGTGGTGACGCTCGCTCGCGAAGCACCTGTCGAGCGCACACCACGCGAGCGCGCCGTCACCGCCCAGCCAGGCGGCGAAGGCCAGCACGGCGGCCGGGTGGGCGACGTGGTCGTCGGGGCTGCGGCGTACGACATCGGTCCACAGGCGCACGTGGGACCTGGCCTCTGCCCGGGTCATCCCGCCCCAGGCGGCGTCGCGCCGCTGCGGGTCGCGCAGCGCGAGCAGCAGGGAGGCGATCTGGACGGCCGACAGCACCATCCCTGCGACCGCATCGTCGACCAGCCTGCCGACCTCGTAGATCTTCATCGGCGACGCCTGCTCCAGCGCCGCCTCGGTCTCGGCGACAGCCGCGGGCACAGCGGCGATCGAGGCCGCCAGCTCCGTCCGTGAGCGGCGCACCAGATGTCCGTCGTAGACCGCCTGAGCGCGGAACGGATGCGCCCCGACATCGAAAGGCACGCCATCCTCGGAAACGCCGTGGAACCCGAGCGGGTCGAACCATCGGCCGTCCTGCACCCGCAGGCACCCGATCAGGTCGATCTCGCACTCGGCGAGCCTCTCGGCGAGACGGCGGGCGAGCTTCACGCCGAAGCGCGGGCCACTGTCGTAGAGGACGAGCAGGACGCCGCGCACCTGGTGTCGGACCGCGGGCAGCAGCAGGCTGTCCAGGCAGTCCTCGACCTCGTCCGGCGGAGGTAGGTCGATCCTGCCGTGGACCTGATGCTCACCGCCGAAGGTCAGCATGACGATCGACTTCTCTGGCTGGAAGCCGAGCAGGACGGGGACTGCCGCCAGGACGTCCTCGGGACGGCCGATGGAGAGTTTCGTGGTCATGCGGACCACACTCGCCGCGACCCACCGACAGTTTCGGCGCCAATAACCGTGCCTGTGGACAACCGCCTCCCCAACCGCACCTGTGGACGGTGAACGGCCCGCCTCAGACTGTCCCCGCTGCCAGATAGGTTGCCACCATGAGAGCGCACGCGTCGGTGATGCACCTCGACCTGGACGCGTTCTTCGCCTCGGTCGAGCAGCGCGACAAGCCTTCCTTGCGCGGCAAGCCGGTGGTCGTCGGCGGCATCGGCGGACGCGGCGTGGTCAGCACCGCCTCCTACGAGGCCAGGACCTTCGGCGTCCGCTCGGCGATGTCGACCCGCGAGGCCCGTGCGCTGTGCGGGCACGCCGCCTTCCTCTACCCGCGCTTCCATGCCTACAAGAAGGTCAGCGAGCAGGTCTTCGGGATCCTGCGCGAACTCTCCCCGCTGGTCGAGCCGCTCTCGCTCGACGAGGCCTTCGTCGACCTCGCCGCTGCCGACCTCCCCGACCTCGAGGTCGACACCGTCACCGCGACCGCCTCGAGGATCCGCGAGGAGGTCGCCCAGGTCACCGGCGGGCTGAGCGCCAGCGTCGGCCTGGCCAGCTCGAAGTTCATCGCGAAGATCGCCAGCGACCTCGAGAAGCCCGACGGCCTGGTCGTGGTGGCGCCCGGCACCGAGCTCGACCTGCTCCGTCCGATGAACGTCAAGGTGATCCCTGGCGTCGGTCCTGCCACCTCCGAGCGCCTGCGCCGCGCGGGCATCCACACGGTGGCCGATCTGGAGCAGGTCAGCGTCGAGGAGCTCGTACGCCTCGTGGGCAAGTCCCACGGCACCAACCTCTACAAGCTGGCCATGGCCCAGGACGACCGCCGCGTCGAGCCCGAGCGTGAGACCAAGTCGGTCAGCGTGGAAGGCACCTACGACACCGACCTGACCGACCGGCCACTCATGGAGCAGATCCTCACCCGGCAGGCCGGCGAGGTCGCCGGCCGACTGAAGAAGAACGGGCTCTCGGGCCGCACGATCACGATCAAGGTCAGGCTCTACGACTTCACCACGATCAACCGGTCCACGACCCTTCCGGCTCCGACCGACCAGGCCGGCACCATCGCCCGCCTGGCCAGGACTCTGCTCGGCGAGCTCTTCACCGCGGGCGAGACGGCCGGGGGCGTACGCCTTCTCGGGGTCGGCGTCTCCGGACTCGCCGACTGGATCCAGGAGGACCTCTTCGGCGACGACAGCGACGAGGACGCCGAGCCCGACCTCCCTCTGCCCGAGCCGGTACGGCGGCCGACCTGGGCGGCCGGGATGGACGTCGTCCATGCCGAGATGGGTCGCGGCTGGGTCTGGGGCTCGGGACGGGGCGTCGTGACCGTGCGCTTCGAGACGGCCGAGACTCCCGCCGGCCCGGTGAGGTCGTACGCCGTCGACGACCCCGACCTGCAGCCGTTCAGCGAGTCCTGACACCCTCTCCCCCGGCTCGATCTCGCCGTCGCGGCGATCGGGTGCAGTATCGCGCCAGACGACCAAAGTGTGCGATAGCGCGTTGCGATGGCCCGGGCGCGCCGGTCCCGTGGTCGAGGCAGCGAGGGTGGCGGGGATAGGGTCTCGTTCATGTCTGCCGCCCTCTCCTCGACGCCCTGGCCGATCGCCCCCAAGAAGCCCTCGTCCAAGCAGTTCCACGGCCTGAGCCGGACCGATGACTACGAGTGGCTTCGGGAGAAGGAGAACCCCGAGGTCATCGCCTACATCGAGGCCGAGAACGCCTACACCAAGGAGCAGACCGACCACCTCGCCGACCTGCGCACGCAGATCTTCGAGGAGATCAAGGCGCGCACTCTCGAGACCGATCTGAGCGTCCCTACGCGCTCGCGCGGCTACTGGTACTACGGCCGCAGCTTCGAGGGGAAGCAGTACGGCGCGAGCTGCCGGGTGAAGGCCGACGACCCCGATGACTGGACCCCGCCGACCCCAGCCGACGTCACCCACGACCAGCCCGCGCTCCCCGGCGAGGAGGTGCTGCTCGACCTCGACGCGCTCGCGGAGGGCCACGACTTCTTCAGCCTCGGCGGCTCCAGCGTGAGCCCGTCGACCACCCTGCTCGCCTACGCGACCGACGTCGCCGGCGACGAGCGCTACACCGTACGCGTCAAGGACCTCACCACCGGCGAGCTGCTCGACGACGAGCTCACCAACGTCCATGGTGGTGCCACCTGGGACCGCGAGTCCTCGGCGCTCTACTACACGACCGCCGACGAGTCCTGGCGTGCCGACAAGATCTGGTGCCACCGCCTCGGCACCAGCCAGGACGAGGACGAGCTGGTCTTCCACGAGACCGACGACCGGTTCTGGGTCGGCGTGGGACGGACCAAGTCCGACCGGTTCATGTTCATCGGCACCGCCGCGAAGATCACCGCCGAATACCGCTTCCTCGACCTCGACGACCCCGACGCCGGCTGGCAGGTCTTCGCCGCCCGCGAGGAGGGCGTCGAATACTCCATCGAGCACGCCACCATCGCCGGCGAGGACGTCTTCCTGGTCACCCACAACGCCTCCGGCCCCGACTTCGAGATCGCCACCGCGCCGATCGCCCCGACACCGCGGACCGAGTGGCAGCCGCTCGTCCCCCACACCCAGGGCGTACGCCTGGAGGACGTCGACGCCTTCGCGGGCCACCTGGTCGTGCACCAGCGCAGCGAGGGCCTGACCCAGCTCCGCATCCTGGAGCTCGGCCCCGAGGGAAGCACAGCCGGTGTCTCCGATGATTATCTGGTGAAGTTCGACGACGAGCTCTACACGATCGGCTCCGGCTCCAACCCCACCTTCGAGAGCCCGATCGTGCGGCTCGGCTACACCACGATGCGCACCCCGGCCTCGGTCTACGACTACGACGTGCGCAACCGCGAGCTGACCCTGCTCAAGCAGGCCCCGGTGCTCGGTGGCTACGACCGCGACGACTACGAGGAGCACCGGCTCTGGGCGACGGCCGAGGACGGCGTACGGGTGCCGATCTCGATCGTGGCGAAGAAGGGGCTCCACGAGACCGGGCCGATCCCGGTGCTTCTCTACGCCTACGGCTCCTACGAGGCCAGCATGGACCCCTACTTCTCCATCGCCCGGCTGAGCCTGCTGGACCGCGGGATCGGGTTCGCGATCGCCCACATCCGCGGCGGCGGCGAGATGGGCCGGGCCTGGTACGACGACGGGAAGATGCTCAAGAAGCAGAACACCTTCTCCGACTACATCGCCTGCGCGCGCCACCTCGCCGAGTCGGGCTGGTCGACGCCCAGCCAGATCATCGCCGAGGGCGGCAGCGCCGGCGGCCTGCTGATGGGTGCGGTCGCCAACCAGGCGCCCGACGCCGTGGGCGCGATCGTGGCCGCGGTGCCGTTCGTGGACGCCCTGACCACGATGCTCGACGCGACGCTGCCGTTGACCGTCACGGAGTACGACGAGTGGGGCAACCCGGAGGCCGACAAGGAGACGTACGACTACATGTCCTCCTACGACCCTTACACGAACGTCACCCGGCAGCACTACCCGCCGATCCTGGCCGAGACCAGCATCAACGACACCCGCGTGCTCTACGTCGAGCCCGCGAAATGGGTCGCCAAGCTGCGCGCGACGGCAGAGAATCCTGGTGACGTACTCCTGAAGACGGAGATGGCGGCCGGCCACGGAGGAGTCTCGGGGCGCTACAAGGCGTGGGAGGACCGGGCGTTCAGCCTGGCCTGGATGATCGATCAGGTGACCTCTTCGTAGGGCATATCTGCCGGGATCTCGGGGTACTCCATGAGAAACCCCTGAGATTCACCTCGCGATGCAACTTATCGCCCGCGGCGTACGTCGAACCGGACAAGAGATCGAAGACGGATTCGATGACAAGGCGCTCTACCAGGGAACACCTGGGAGGGGCGAAGCGTTGAAACCACCGTGAGGCCACAAACCTCACCGTGAGGAGGTTCCCATGGCGACACGCACCGCCACTGCCACCCGAGAGATCGAGGGCCGTGACAGCGTCGGGCTGTATCTCGACGAGATCGCCCGCAACGAGCTCCTGGATGCTGCCAAAGAGGTTGAGCTGTCCAAGGCGATCGAGGCCGGCCTGATGGCCGAGCATCTGCTGGCCGAGGGCCGCGTCGGCCGCAAGAAGGCACCCGGTGGAGCCACCCGAGCCGAGCTGGAGTGGCTGGCCGAGGAAGGCCACCGCGCCACCCGTCAGTTCATCAACGCCAACCTGCGACTGGTGGTGTCCATCGCGCGCAAGTACGGCCGTGCGCAGATGCCGATGCTCGACCTGATCCAGGAAGGCAACACCGGCCTGATCCGGGCCGTTGAGAAGTTCGACTACACCAAGGGCTACAAGTTCTCGACGTACGCGACGTGGTGGGTGCGCCAGGCGATCACCCGCGGCATCGCGCAGCAGGCGCGTGTGGTCCGGCTCCCGGTCCACGTCGTCGAGGAGCTCAACCAGGTCGGCGGCGCCCGCCGCACCCTGGAGCGTCAGCTCGGCCGCGACCCGGAGCCGGAGGAGATCGCCGCCGAGCTCGGAATGGACATCGACCGCGTCCTCGACCTGCTCTCCTGGGGTCGTGACCACGTCTCGCTCGACACGCCGATCGACGAGGACGGCGACACCTCGCTGGGTGACCTGATGGCTCAGGAGTCCTCGCCGTCGCCCGACATGGACGTCATCGACGTCGAGTCGCGCGAGCGGCTCAACTCGCTCGTCGGTCAGCTCGACGAGCGTTCAGCCGACATCGTCCGCTCCCGCTACGGGCTCACGGACGGCCGTCAGCACAAGCTCGCCGACATCGGCGTCAAGCACGGCATCTCCGCCGAGCGCGTACGCCAGCTCGAGCGCGAGGCCCTGCAGAAGCTGCGCCGCTTCGCAGACCCCGACCTCGCGGCGTAACCACCCCGGCCGAGGCGTCAGTCCGGCAAGCCGAGGCGTCACTTAAACAGATCGAGTTGGCACTACGGTGCCAACTCGATCTGCGTATCTGACGCTTCGGCCGACGCGAGCGACGTCTCGGCGGTCAGTAGCCGCCGGGCGGCGGAGCCATCTCCAGGCGTACGCCGATGAGGCGGACCGGGCGGTCCTTCTCGACCCGCTCCAGGAGCGCCTCGGCCTCGTCCGCCAGGCGGTCGGGGTCGAGGGTGGGCTCGGGGAGCTTGTGGCCGCGGGTGACGGTGAAGAACGGCTTGAGCCGCACCTTGATCTCGACCCTGGTCACCGGGCGGCCCTCCTTCAGCACGTCCGTGAGGCACTCGGCGCACAGGCGGCGGGTCGCGGCGACGATGTCGGGCCACTCGACGAGGTCCTGCTGGAAGGTCTCCTCGTGGCCGTGGCCGCGCGCGACCCACGGCGACGGGTCCACGGGGCTGGTGTCGGCGCCGCGGCCCAGACGGCGCAGCCAGGGGCCGGTCGTGGGGCCGATCTCGGCGGCCAGACGCTCCGCCGAGGCCGCTCCCAGGTCGGCGACGGTCTCGATCCCGAGCCCGGCGAGCCGCTTCGCGGTCTTCGCCCCGATCCCCCACAGCGCGTCGGTCGGACGGTGGCCCATCTCGGCGTCCCAGGTCTCGTGGCTGATCCGGTAGACGCCGGTCCCCCGCAGCTGCCCGCCCGGCCCGGGCTCGTGGCCACCCGCACCGGCCTCACGCGCGAGTGCACCGTCGACCCGCTGCTTGGCGAACCCCGTGGCGAGCTTCGCCTGCAGCTTGTTGTCGCCGACACCGACGCCGCTGCGCAGCCGGGTGCGTTCGAGCACGAGGTCGCGTACGTCCTGGGCGAAGGCCGTCGGATCACCGAGGTCGCCGTGGCCGGGGCCGGGCCCGAGAAACGCCTCGTCCCAGCCGAGGACCTCGACCAGGACGGGTACGCCGCCCCACTCCAGCGATCGCAGCGTGTCCATGACGCCCGCGGAGGCCTCGTCGTAGGCAACGTGGTCGACCGGCAGCAGCACCGCGTCGGGACACTTCCGCACCGCCAGCCGCAGCGGCATCCCCGAACCCACCCCGTGCGCCCGAGCCTCATAGGAGGCCGTCGAGACCACCGCCCGCTCGGTCGGGTCCCCGCGCCCACCCACGATCACCGGTTGACCGGCCAGCTCGGGCCGGCGTAGCACCTCCACCGCCGCGATGAACTGGTCCAGGTCGACGTGCAGCACCACCGTCATGCGTCGATGGTGCCACGAACGGCCGCAGCGAAGCGTCAGCCTTGCGAGGCAGCCTCGGAGAGAGCCGCGGAGGCCCGCTCCGCCTGCTCGCGTACGTCACTGGGAACCGGCACCGCGTCGGCGGTGCGCTGCTGCCACAGCTGCATGGCGACGACCTTCGCGGCGGCGTCCTCGACACGAGAGCGCTCGAGGCGACCGGAGCGCAGCGCCTTGACCACGCTGCGGTGGGCGGCCTTGGAGTTGGCCGGCATCAGCAGGAGGTCGGCGCCGGCCTCGAGGGCGGCCACCGAGGGCTTCTTGGTGGTCGTCGTGACCGCGCCCATGCCCAACGAGTCGGTGACGGCGATGCCGTCGAAGCCGAGGTCGTCGCGGAGCAGGTCGTAGATGGGGGCCGCCATGCTGGCCGGCTTCCCGGGAGCCACAGCCTTGACGTCGACGTGGCTGATCATGACGGCCGGAGCCCCGGCGTCCACCGCGGCGTCGAACGGCACCAGGTCGCGGCGCTTGAGCTTCTTCTTCCCGAAGTCGAGCTCCTGGAGCCCGAGGTGGGTGTCACCGGTGACCGCGCCGTGGCCCGGGAAGTGCTTGGTGGTGGAGACCAGACCGGCGGCGTTGTAGCCCTGCACGGCCGCGGAGACCGCCGTCGCGGCGATCCTCGGGTCCTCGCTCGGGGAGCGCGAGCCGATCGTCGGATCGGCCGCGCCGACGGTCACGTCGGCGACCGGCGCGAACGCCCAAGTGAAGCCCAGGTCGCGCAGCTCGAGCGCCGTCGTCCGCGCCGCCTCGGTCGTCGCCGTGACTCCCTTGCGCGGCTTCGCCTCGATGGCGTCCCCCGTGCGCGCGAACTCAGGGAACTCGGTGGCCACGCCGCGCAGGTGGGAGACGACGCCACCCTCCTGGTCGACGCCGATCACCGCCGGGAACGAACGCCCGTCAGCCGCCACCGCACGAGAGACCGCGGCGGTCGTCTCGCGCACCTGGGCCTCGTCGACGACGTTCTCGCCGGTCACGCTGACACCGGCGAGGTGGAGCTTGCGCACCATCTTCGCGGCCTTGGCCGGATCGGTGCCGTGGTAGCGGCCGACGATCACCTGTCCGGCGAGCTGCTCCTCGTCCCAGCCCGACA
The DNA here is from genome assembly GCF_042788075.1 of Nocardioides sp. YIM B13467. NCBI lineage: Bacteria > Bacillati > Actinomycetota > Actinomycetes > Propionibacteriales > Nocardioidaceae > Nocardioides > Nocardioides sp. YIM B13467. The sequence goes on along the minus strand of NZ_JBHZPJ010000046.1, from coordinate 505,279 downwards.
CCAGCTCGCGGGCGGTCGCCAGCTCTCCGCGCGTGGGACCCCAGGCGAGCGGCGTGGTGTCCTTCTTCGGGTCGATCTTCGTGGTGGCATTGGCCGGCCTGTTCGGCTCGTCCTCGACCCTCGTCGGCATGCCGACGGTCACCGCTGCCGCGCCCGCCCCGGCCGCCAGGGCCAGCACGGCCCCAGCGATCACCGGTCGCATCCAACGCCTCGGCCGACGCCGCTGATCCTCTGAATCGGTGTGCTTGCCCCCAGTCACGCGGCCGAGTATGTCAGCAACCCCCACTCATCTCACGAACCGGCGAGGGCGTCGTAGATCTCCCGCACCCGCTTCCGCAGGTCATCGAGGGTGCCGGTGTTGTCGATGACGTACGTCGCCGCGGCGAGCCGATCCTCGCGACTGGCCTGCGCGGCGATGCGGGCACGGGCGTCGATCTCCGTCATCCCACGCGCGATCGCCCGTTCGACCTGGGTCTCGACCGGTACGTCGACGACGATCACCTCGTCGAAGAAGGGCGCGTAGCCGACCTCGACCAGCAGCGGGATGTCGTTGACGACCAGCTTCCCGGCCGTCCGCCCGGCCTCCTCGAGCTCCGCGGAGCGCGCCCCGACCAGTGGGTGCACGATCGCGTTGAGCCGCTCGCGGGCGCCCTGGTCGGCGAAGACGATCTCCCCCACCTTGGCCCGGTCGAGCGCACCGGACTCGGTCAGCACCGAGGGCCCGAACTCCGCCACGACCTGGGCGAGCCCCGGGGTGCCCGGCTCGACGACCTCCCGGGCGATCTTGTCCGAGTCCACGATCACCGCCCCGAACCCGGCCAGCAGCTCCGACACCGTGCTCTTCCCCGAGGCGATCCCGCCGGTGAGTCCTACGCGCATGGGCCCAACCTAGTGCGACCGCTGTCGGCGCCTGACGGCGCCTAGGCGGGCATGGCCGAGTCGAGGCTGTCGCTGCAGGCGAACCGGCGCCGGTAGGCCTGCGGGGAGAGCCCTCGCACCCGGGTGAAGTGGTGGCGCAGGGCCGCGGCGTTGCCGAAGCCGACCTCGCCCGCGATCCACTCCACCGATCGGTCGGTGCGCTCGAGCAGCTCCTCCGCCCGGCGGACCCGCTGGGCGGTGATCCAGGCATACGGCGTCGCCCCGGTCTCGGCGCGGAACCTGCGGGCGAACGTACGCGGCGACATCAGCACCTGCCGGGCCAGCGAGTCCACGTCGAGGTCTTCGTGGAGGTTCTCCACGATCCAGGCCAGCAGCGGACCGAGCGTCTCGGCGTCGACCTCCGGTACGGGGTGGGAGATGAACTGCGCCTGCCCACCGTCGCGCTGAGGCGGCACGACCATGCGCCGGGCCACGGCCGAGGCGACCGCTGCACCGTACTCCTGGCGCCAGATGTGCAGGCACGCGTCCAGTCCGGCGGCGGTGCCGGCGCTGGTGATGATCTGCCCGGTGTCCACGTAGAGCACCTCGGGCACCACCTTCGCCTCGGGGAACCTCTCCGCGAGCTCGTCGGTGTACTTCCAGTGGGTGGTGCACTCACGCCCGTCGAGCAGACCCGCCGCACCCAGTGCGAAGGCCCCGCCGCAGACGGTCAGGATTCGGGCGCCACGGTGATAGGCGCGCAGCAGCGTCTCGGCCACCCGCGGCGGCACCGGGTCGCCCCTGCGCATGGCCGGCACACACACCAGGTCGGCTTCGTCGGCCCGCTCCAGCCCGTAGGTGGCCTCGATCCCGAAGCCCAGGTTCGAACGCACCAAGCCGGGCTCGAGCGAGCAGACGCCGAACTCCAGCAACGGCACCCCGTCGTCGGTCCGGTCGAGCCCGAACGCCTCGCACACGACTCCGAACTCGAAGGGGGCGACACCGTCCCAGATCAACGCAGCTACGTTCCTAAGCACCTTAGAAGGGTGCCAGTTGGCAGGAAATCGCGCAACTTAGGCATTTCTGCCAATGTGGCAGGAATACCTGGTAGCGAAGAATTACTGCCATGAACACAGCACTCATCGTCCTCATCGCCCTGCTCGCCGTCGCCGCGTACGCCACCTTCGCCTCCGTCCGCAGCGACCGCCCCAAGACCGCGCCCCGGTCGCACGCCACCGACCCGGCCTTCGAGCCGCTGAGCAGCCTGCCAGCCGTCAGGTGGCCCTAAAAGCCCGAATGCCCGGCCCCTCGAAGGGGCCGGGCATTCGTGCGTTTTCAGAGCATCAGCTCCGCATCAGGCGTTCACTGACCGCCGGTCAGCTTCTCGCGCAGAGCCTGCAGCGCCTCGTCGGAGGCGAGCGAGCCGCCCTCGTCCTCGGAGACGGTCTCGTCGACCGAGCCACCCGAGGAGTAGGAGGTGGCCTCGCCGGCCTCGGCAGCCTTCTCGGCAGCCTCCTGCTGCTGCTTGATGTGGGCCTCCCAGCGGGCGTGGGCCTGAGCGTACTGCTCCTCCCACTTCGCGCGCTGCTCGTCGTAACCCTCGAGCCACTCGCCCGTCTCCGGGTCGAAGCCCTCGGGGTAGATGTAGTTGCCCTGGTCGTCGTAGGTCGCCGGCATGCCGTAGAGCGTCGGGTCGAACTCCTCGACGTCGGTCGAGGTGACCGTCTCGTTGGCCTGCTTCAGCGAGAGCGAGATGCGACGACGCTCGAGGTCGATGTCGATGATCTTGACCATGACGTCGTCGTTGACCTGGACGACCTGCTCGGGGATCTCCACGTGGCGCTCGGCCAGCTCGGAGATGTGCACCAGGCCCTCGATGCCCTCCTCGACACGGACGAACGAACCGAACGGCACCAGCTTGGTGACCTTACCCGGGACGATCTGGCCGATCTGGTGGGTGCGGGCGAAGTGCTGCCACGGGTCCTCCTGGGTCGCCTTCAGCGACAGGGAGACACGCTCGCGGTCCATGTCCACGTCGAGAACCTCGACGGTGACCTCGTCACCGACGGTGACGACCTCGGACGGGTGGTCGATGTGCTTCCAGGACAGCTCCGAGACGTGGACGAGACCGTCGACGCCGCCGAGGTCCACGAACGCACCGAAGTTGACGATCGAGGAGACGACACCCTTGCGGATCTGACCCTTCTGGAGCTGGGTCAGGAAGCCGTGGCGAACCTCGGACTGGGTCTGCTCGAGCCAGGCACGGCGCGACAGGACCACGTTGTTGCGGTTCTTGTCGAGCTCGATGATCTTGGCCTCGAGGGTCTGACCCACGTACGGCTGCAGGTCGCGGACGCGACGCATCTCGACGAGGGAGGCCGGGAGGAAGCCACGCAGGCCGATGTCCAGGATGAGACCACCCTTGACGACCTCGATGACCGCGCCCTCGACGACGCCGTCCTCCTCCTTGACCTGCTCGATCGTGCCCCAGGCGCGCTCGTACTGCGCGCGCTTCTTGGACAGGATCAGGCGGCCTTCCTTGTCCTCCTTCTGGAGCACCAGGGCCTCGACCTTGTCGCCGACCTCGACAACCTCGGACGGGTCGACGTCGTGCTTGATCGAGAGCTCGCGCGACGGGATGACACCTTCGGTCTTGTAACCGATGTCGAGCAGGACCTCGTCCCGGTCGACCTTGACGATGACACCGTCCACGATGTCGCCGTCGTTGAAGTACTTGATGGTCTCGTCGATCGCGGCGAGGAAGTCCTCTTCCGACCCGATGTCGTTGATCGCGACCTGAGGCGCGTCGTAGTCGGGAAGAGGAATGTTGAGCGTGCTCGTCATAAGGGAGGTGGTTTCCTTGGGTGGACAGATATCGTCGGGTCACACACGGCTCAAGTCTCGGGTCGGCCACCCCTCACCGGCACAAACAGGCTTCGTCGCCCGGCGTGAACCGGCGGTCGAGGTAGCAAGCCAAGGTCCACTAGGTCTGGGACCCGGGCAGACTTCAGACGCAGTTTCTTAGCCTACGCTCCCGTCACAGGCTCCGTCCAACTGTCGACGTCACCGCGCTGGGCCTACGCTGTAGGGGTGGACCAAGCCATCAGCCCGGTCGTTCGACCGGAGGCGCCCATCGATCCCTTCGGCGCGATCGAAACCATCGGAACGACCGGCCCTGTGGTCAGAGCCGAGCGGCGTACGGTCGGTGAAGCCGAGTCGCGCCGCGCGAACGGCCCCGACTGGGACCGCTACGCCGACGAGTACCAGGCCACGCACGGACCGTTCCTCGGTGAGGCCGGGTTCGTCTGGGGCCCGGAGGGCCTGACCGAGGCCGACCTCGGCATCCTCGGCGACATCAGCCGCAAGGACGTGCTCGAGCTCGGCTCCGGCGCCTGTCAGTGCTCCCGGTGGGTGAACACCCAGGGCGGGCGCGCGATCGGCCTGGACCTGTCGGGCCGCCAGCTCCAGCACTCCCGCCGCCTCGACGAGCAGACCGGCGTGGTGGTGCCCGCCGTGCAGGCCACCGCCACCGACCTGCCCTTCGCCGACGACTCCTTCGACGTGGTCTTCTGCTCCTTCGGCGCCCTGCAGTTCGTCAGCGACATCGCCCACGCGCTCGCCGAGACCTCCCGCGTCCTGCGGCCCGGCGGCCGCTTCGCGTTCTCGATCACACACCCGACGCGATGGATGTTCCCCGACGATCCCGGCCCCGAGGGTCTGATCGCCGCGCAGTCCTACTGGGACCGCACCCCCTACGTCGAGGTCGACGACGAGACCGGCAAGGTGTCGTACGTCGAGCACCACCGCACCCTCGGCGACTGGGTCTCGCTGCTGGCCGGCGCCGGGTTCCGGATCACCGACCTGGTCGAGCCCGAGTGGCCCGAGGACCACGAGCGGATCTGGGGCGGCTGGTCGCGCACCCGGGGGCTGTTGACCCCCGGGACCGCGATCTTCGGTGCGGACCTGGCGAGCAGCTAGACAGGCTCCAGCTCAACCAGGCATGGAAATCGTCTGCGGGCCCGGAGACTGTCCTCCGGGCCCGCAGACGTTGACGCTGGTATGTGCTGAGCCTCAGGCGTCAACCAGGGTGCGGTCGTCCGCGGCGGCGTGGGCGCCACCGTTGGGCTTGCGACCGCGCAGCGCCAGCCACAGGCCGATCAGCAGGAAGATCAGGCCGGCGACGACGCCGCCGACGGGGATCCAGGTGCCGATCAGGTTGAGCTGGGCGATGTTGTCCTTGGCGTCCTCGGCGTTGTTGGAGACGGTCTCGTCGGAGTAGCTCATGTCGGCGTCGATCAGCACCGTGCCGGTGCTGGTGACCATCTTCTGGGTCGCGCTCTGGTCGATGTAGGAACCGGTGGTCGGCTCGACGAAGATCGTCTGGGTCGCCTCGTAGGTGCCCCGGATGTCGTCCTCGGTGTCCTTCACCCCGTCGTCTCCCGCCGAGAGCGACGCGTCGTCCTCGGAGGCAGAGACCTCGAACTGGTAGGTCTTCACGCCCTCGACGTCGACGTCGTCGACGTAGGTGGCGATGACCGTCGTGCCGAGCGTGTCGTCCCAGTACTCGTAGTCGTGCCGCTCGGTCTCGAACGGGAACTTGCCAGCCAGGCCGGTCATGCCGTCGACGGCCCGGTCCTCACCGACGTACTTGGCCTGGTCCTCGACGACCTCGGAGCTCTTGCGGTCCATGGCGTAGGCGCGCTCGGTCGTGGTCACCACGCGGTCGTCGTCCTCGGCGCGGGCGCACGGAGGCGTGTCACCCTCCTGGATCATGATGCAGCCGGCCTCGACGAAGACGACGACGTCGTCGGTCGACTCCTTCGGCGCCGCCTCGGTGGTCCGGGTGTACTTCACCGGAACTGGGGTATCCGACTTGGCCAGCGCGCCGCTGGCGGTGCCGTCCAGGACCGTCGTGGTGTTGACGTTGAGCGGCACGGTCGCCGCGGCGTCCCGGCCCCAGAAGCCCGCTACCGCGGCAGCGACCAGCGCAAACGCGCCGACCAGCAAGAAGACGTAACCAATCACTCTTCGCATGTTTTTGCCCCTCCCAAGGCCTCAGTTCCCCCCTCGATCCGCGAACCGTAGCAGCAATACCCGGTCCGGTGTGCAACGGGTCACAAACCGCTGTGCGACACTTCCTCTTCGTGTCCTCCCCCCATCCCACAACCACTGCTGCCGGGCACACCGGCGGGCCTGCTGACGCGCCCGCTGCCGACGGCCTGCTCGCGACTCCCCGAAACGTCGTGGCGACCGCGCTCGCCCTCATCGTGGCCCAGCTCGCCTTCCGCGCCTGGGCGCTGAGCGGCTCGTGGTACCGCTTCGACGACGCCAACTTCATGTCGAAGCTGATGTCGGACGGGCTCTCGGCCGACCTGCTCTTCCACGGGTTCGCCGGACACCTGATGCCGGGAGCGTTCGCGCTGACGGCCTACAACTTCGGCCTCGACCCCTACGCCTGGGCCTATCCGGCCGTCGAGCTCCTCGTGCTGCAGGCGATCGCGAACCTGGGCGCGCTGGTCTTCCTCTGCTCCGCGTTCGGGAAGCGGCGCGGGATCCTGCCGCCGCTGGCGCTGTTCCTGTTCAGCTCGATCAGCCTGCCGGCGTTCCTGTCCTGGGGTCCCGGGATCACCCAGCTGCCGTTCCTCGCCGGGATCTTCTGGGGGTCGTGGGCACACCTCAACTACCTGCGTACGCGGCGGTTCCGCTGGGCCCTGCTGACGATCCTCATCACGCTGGCCGCCATCGCCTTCGGCGAGAAGGCGATGCTGCTGTTCTGGCCCTACGCCGTGCTGGCGCTGGGCTGGTTCGCCACCGGTGACATCCTGACCCGGCTGCGGACGATCCTGACTCGCTACCTGCCCGGCGTGCTCCTCTACGGGGTCGTCTCGATCGGCTCCGTGGTCGCCTACCTCACCCTGGGCGCGGGATCGTCGAAGGCGTCCGGCAGCTCCGACGCCAACGGGTTCGCGCTGGTCGCCCAGCGGTTCCTGTTCGAGTCGTGGGCGCCCGGCGTGGTCGGCGGGCCGCTGCGGTGGAAGTGGATCGAGGGCAACTCGGCCGGCTGGGCCGAGCCCGGGGCGGTGATCTCCGTGCTCGCCGTCGGCGTGCTGGCGCTGCTGACCTACGAACTCGCCCGCACCCGTTCGATCGCGCTGCGGGCCTGGTGGCTGGTCGGCGGCATCCTCGTCATCGACATCGCCCTGATCACCGCCATCCGGGCCGGCGGGGTCGGTGCCGACATCGCGCTCGCCTACCGCTACCTCACCGACACGATCGCGGTCACCGCGATGGCGCTCGCGCTGGCCACGCTGCCGTTGCGCGGGGCGGTGGAGACTCTCACCCCGACGCGTACGTCGCTCTTCCTCGACGTCCCCCGGCGGGTCGCCGTGGCGACCGCGGTCGTCGCCGCGCTGGGGCTCTTCTCGTCCTACTCCTACGTCCAGGGCTGGCACGACGACGACAACACCCGGCGCTACATCGACACCGTCCGCGCCGACCTGGCCGAGGTCGAGGAGCCGCTGCCGATGGCGGACGGGCCGGTGCCCGAGTGGATGGTCTGGGGCGCGTCGTACCCCTACAACCAGGTGAGCCGGGTGCTCCGGCCGCTGTCGGACAAGATGGCGTTCCCCCGGGCCAGCACCGACAATCTCTACCTGGTCGACAAGGACGGCCACATCCGGCCGGCCCTGGTCGAGCCCGAGCGACGCTCGGTCGGCGCCGTCGACCCGACACCGAGCTTGGACAAGTGCAAGCTGCGCGTGCGGCAGACGCCGCTCCAGGTGGGCCTGGACGGCGGCGTCGACGGAGCCGGGTGGTGGATCCGGGTCGCCTACGTGGCTGCCGCCAAGGACGCGGGCCGGATGCGCGTGACCGCCGGCGACCACTCCTACGACGTCGAGGTCGAGCCCGGGTTCCGCAGCCTCTACCTGCGTACTGGCGAGGGTCGCTTCGACACCATCGGCCTCCAGAGCCTGACTCCGGGTTCGAAGCCCTGCCTGGGTGGCATCGAGGTCGGCAGCGTGGTGCCGTTCGGCGACCCGATCTCAGGGCCTGAGGACGAAGGCTGATGATGGCTGGCCGAAGCGGAGCCCGGGGCGATGTGGATCGCCGATTCCTCACGCTCGACGCGCTGCGCGCCGTCGGGGCGCTGATGGTCGTGCTGACCCACGTCGGCTTCCACACCGGCCGCTACCCGCAGGGGTGGACCGGGGCGATGCTCGCCCACTTCGACCTCGGCGTGGCGCTCTTCTTCGTGGTCTCCGGGTTCCTGCTGGCCAGGCCGTGGTTCGCCGCCAGCGCCGCCGGAGCGCCGCCGCCGAGCACCGGACGCTACCTGTGGAAGCGGGCTCTACGGATCCTGCCGCTCTACTGGGTCGTCGTGGCCGTCTGCCTGATCGCCGCACCCGCGAACTCCGACGTCGGCGTCGGCGGCTGGATCGCCAACCTGACTCTGACCCAGATCTACACCCAGGACACGCATGCCTACGGCCTGGCGCACATGTGGAGCCTGTGCACCGAGGTCGCCTTCTACCTCGCGCTGCCACTGGTGGTGCGGCTGCTGACACCGCGGGACCGCCTGGACGTACGCCGTGTGCTGGTCGTCTGCCTGCTGCTCTCGATCGGAGGGGTGGCCTTCGCGGCCGGCGCTCGGACCTGGTTCGACCAACCGTTCGCTGCCGAGTGGCTGCCGGCCTACCTGCCGTGGTTCCTGGCCGGCACCGCGCTCGCGGCCTGCTCGGTCGACCCGGGCATGCGCGCGCGGCTGGACGCTGCCGCGCGCGACCTGGCCGGCTGGTGGCTGCTGGCGCTGGGGCTCTTCGTCGCGGCCTGCACGCCCATCACCGGCCCGGTCGGACTGGTCGATGCCCCGACACCGGCCGAGTCCGCGCTCAAGTGCGTGCTCTACGGCGCGGTCGCGGTCTGCGTCATCTTCCCGCTGGTCTTCGGGCCCGAGCTCGACGGCCCCGTACGCCGCTGGCTGGCCGGTCCGGTGCCCAGCGCGCTGGGCGAGATCTCCTACGGCGTCTTCTCGATCCACATGTTCGTGCTGCTGATGGGTATGGAGCTGCTCGGGTTCGGCACCTTCAACGACCGCTTCTGGACCGTCCTGGGGATGACGCTCGCCGTCACCATTCCGATCGCGGCGCTGTCCTACATCTTCTTCGAGCGCCGGATGATGCGGCTGCGCGGCTGGCGTCCCTCCTGGCGCCGGCCGAAGCGGCGGCCCGAGCCGGAGCCTGACACCGAGCCCGCGTCTGAGACTGCGTCAGAGTCCGGTGAGACCGAAGCGGCCGCGGCGACGAGTACGATCGCGACCAGCGAGAGCGCCTGAGCCGTCCAGGCGGGCGGGTCCCAGGGCAGGTCCCAGGCGGTCGGGAGGATCTCGACGGCCAGGGCGCCGGCGAGCAGCGCGGCCCCGGACCCGGCGGCCAGGAGGCGTACGAGAGCCGGCCGGCGGCCGGTCAGGCGCGGCAGCAGCCAGGCGACCACGGCGGCCAGCGCACCCCACCAGCCGGCGAGCAGACCGGCCACGAGGACAAGCAGTCCGCCGTCGTACCACCGCCACGGCGCGGCCACCGGGAACAGCTCCAGGCTCGGCGGGGTGCCGCGGCGGCGCCATGAGGTCGCCAGCGCGAGCACGAGGACCAGTGCGGCGCCGCCCGCACCGGCGATCAGCCCGGCACGGTAGGTGCCCTCGGGCGCGAAGCCGAAACGTACCTCTCCCCCGGCGCCGGCGGGCACGATCCAGCCCTGCTGCCAGCCGTCGACCCGCTGGGCGCGCAGGACCTTGCCGTCCAGGGTGGCGGTGGCGCCGGTGTTGATGTTCTGCGGGAGCACGAGGACCCGGTCGTAGGCCTCGGCGGAGACCGTCGCCGAGACCGCCGCGTCGCGCTCGTCGCGCTCCACCTCGACCGCCTCCGGAGACTCCGCGTCCGCGATCACCTCGGCGCTGAGCTCGAGGCTGTCGACACGCATCGCGCTGACCGGATCGGCGAGCAGCGTGTTCTCGCCGGCGGCCAGGTTGATCGGGGCCGTACCGCAGACCCTCAGCGGCACCTCGCCACCGCGCAGCAGATCGGAGAGCGACCCGTTGACCGCCGTACGCAGCACCCGCTCGCCCACGCGGATGCGGGGACCGTCGGCGCAGCCGGCCCGGAGCCGCCCGTCGCCGAGCGGACGGCCGTTGACCTGCACCTCGGAGACGCCGGCGGGCAGCTCGGTCGCGTCGGCCATGCTGGAGGGCTGGTCGTAGGCGGCGTCGGTCTCGGTGATCCGGATCCGGAGCCGGTCGGTGCGCCAGCCGCTGGGCACCGCGACGTCGCCGTCGGAGTCGACCTCGCGGGTGACCGTGCGCTTGGGACGGCGCAGGTCGGTGATCTCGACCTCGGTGGGGATGCTGACCGGGGCGGCCTCGTCGACCACGAGCCGCAGCGACCGGATCCGCTGCCGCTCGGACAACCCAAGGGTCACCGTGGCCGGGCCGGTCGAGGGCGCGCGCCAGGAGGTGCCGTCGTCACCGTCGGCCATCGCGAGCGCCGACTGGGCGATGTCTCCGCTGCTCGGCGCGGCGATGTCGACACCGGCGAGGGCGGCGGCCGCCGCGGCGTAGGCGTGGTCGCGGCGCAGCGACACGGTCCCGGTGACGTCGAACGACTGCCCGCGGGTGAGGGTGATGAGCCGGTCCAGATCGTCGCCGTCGTCGCCGGTGGCGGCCAGGAACGGCTCGCAGTAGAGCACGCCACCCTGATCGATGCAGCCGCTGCGATCGGTGTCGCGACCGAGCCGGATCTTGCGGATCGTGGTGTCCTCCGGCGGCTCGGGGAGCGCGACCAGGCGCTGGGCGTCGACGCCCTCAATGTCGAGCTCGCTGATCCCCCAGGGGCCGTAGGCGGTGGCTCCGCGGGCGGTGATGGTGAGGTTGCGCGCGCTGAACCCGGTCAGGTCGTACGTCGCCTCCTCCCCCGGCTGCGGGGCGTAGACCTTGCGCATCTGGGCGCCGGCAACGAGCTCGAGCCGTTCGACCCCGACCACGTTGTCGGGGAGCGTGATGGTGACCTTGCCGAGGTCGGTCTCGTCCTCGAACCGCACCCGGAACCAGGCGCCCTCGGGAGTGCGGTCCCATCCGGTCTCGGTGCGCCACGCGGTGTCGGGGTCGCCGTCCAGGGCCGCCGAGGGCGCCCGGCCGCGGTCGACCGGGACCTCCTCCGGCGTCGCTGCCGAGCTGGAGGCCTCCACGGCCTCGACACCGCGCCAGACCATGGTGCTCTGCCACCGCTCCTGGTCCTCCAGGTAGCGGTGGAAGCTCTCGGGCTGGTCGGAGTCGACGCCCTCCTCGGCGGTGCGGGTCGCGGAGGAGTTGGCGCGGACCCCCGAGAAGAGGGTCGTACGCCGCCGCTGGCCGTCGGTCAGGATGACGTCGGCCCTCTCGTCGGAGCCGTCGGCGGCCGACCGGGTGTCGTCGGCGGTCAGCACCGCCGGCGCGCCGCTGGCGGGCTCACCGGGGTCACCCATCACGGTCGTCTTCGCCGGGATCAGGGTCCCGTCGGAGGTGGCGCCGTCGACCTCGTAGATCTCGATCGGGGGATACTCCCCGGCCAGTCCCCCGTCGACGAGTACGCGGGTGCCCTTCTCGCGGTGGTAGGTGGTGTTGCCGAACTCGGTGCCGAAGCTCGCCTCCCGGGTCAGCCCGGGCGACTGGGCGAGGGTGGCGTGCACCAGGGAGGGCGGCGGGGCACCGGTGGTGCCCCAGTGCAGGTCGTTGCGTACCAGCAGCCGGGTCACGCCGGCCTTGGCCAGCATCGGCGCGAGGTCCGCGCTGGGGGTGCCGCGCTCGATCTCCTCGGTGACCCGGTCGAGCCAGACGACGTTGCCGGGCTCGGCCAGCGGCACCACGCCGCGTACGGCCCAGCGCGAGTCGGCGTAGGGCTGCAGGACCTCGTCGTGGGTGCTGCCCCACAGGTAGTCGCCGAACCGGGCGGCCGGGACCACGAGCGTCACGCCGCCGTCGTCGTTCTCGGAGAGATAGTCGGCGGCGTCGGTCCAGAAGGCCGGGACGTTCTCGATCGACCCGGGCGGCGGCACCTGGCCGCGCACCCAGGGCACCGCCAGGCCGGCCAGCGCGGCCACCACGGCGATGACGAACACGGTCCTCAGCCACTGCGCGGCCTTCGTGGCCGTCCCGGAGGCTCGTGCCAGCTCTGCGCGGAAGAGGATGGTCTCGACGGCGAGCACGACCCCGGCGGCGAGCCCGAGACGGAGCACCGCGTCGTACTTGTGGCTGTTGCGCACCGCGGCCAGGGCGCCGTCGACGAGGTCCTGACGGGCCTCGGCTCCCCAGCCGGCCAGTGCGCCGGTGTAGCCGATCCCGACCAGGACGGCGCCGGCCAGCACGCAGCCGATCAGGAACCGGGTCTCGGGGTGGCGACGCGCGCGGCCGATCCCGGCCAGCCCGGCGAGCCCGATGGCGACGACGGCGGCGGCGTCGAGAACCAGGAACGGCGTGGCGTGCAGGCTCTGCCCGGCCGGGTAGTAGAGCGGATCCGCGTACGCCACCCAGTCGGAGGTGCCGAGCAGCGTCGGCAGCAGGCCGGTGGTCGAGGAGGTCACCGCGGCGGTCTCGATGTAGTCGAGGAAGGGCGGGATGTAGCGGCCCTGGAGCACCAGCGGGATCGTCCACCACAGGGTGGCGAGGATGGTGAACACGCCCCACAGCACCAATGCGGCGAACCGCCGGGCACCGGTCCTGGTCAGCAGGAAGACCACGCCCGGGACGATCACCGCCGAGACCGCGGTCGCGTTGACCCCGCCCGCGCAGGCGACCGCGAGGGCGGCCACGGCGCACCAGCGCACCAGGTCCTTCGTCGTGGTGGTGCCGCTGGCCCGGATGACCGCGAGCAGCACCCACGGCGCGATCGCGGTCGGCCACAGCTCGGCAGAGTTGGCACCGAGGATGGTCATCACGCGTGGCGTCAGGACGTACGCGGCGGCACCCGCGACCTGCGCCCACGGCCGTCCCAGCTGCAGCTCGCGGGCCACCGCCAGCACACCGAGGAATGCCAGGTTGAGCAGCAGCGCCCACCACAGCCGCTGGATCGCCCACTCCGGCAGCTGCGCCAGCTGGCCGAGCCCGTAGAACGGGCCCATCGGCCACAGGTAGCCGATCGCCTGGTTCTGCACCTGGCCGAAGGCGCCCTGGGCGTCCCACATGTTCAGCGCCCGGGCCAGGAAGGTCCACGGGTCGGCGCTGAGGTCGAACTTGGTGTCCGCGACGATCCGGCCCGGGGCCTGGGTGAAGGTGATCGCGGTCAGGATCGCGACGTACGCCGTGATCCTCAGCTTCGAGGTGGCCGAAGCGGAGCTCGAGGCAGCGGGGGTGGGGCTGACTGGGCCCGGGGTCACGTCTTGCGCAGCACGAGCAGGAGGTTCCATGAGAGCACCTCCCTCACCACCGGGACCCGNGTCGCCGCGGCCCCCGCGACGGCGACAGCCGGGGTCCTGATCCTGCTTGCCGCCAGGACACGAGCATGGACCGTGCGGCACACGGCGGCGGTCGGTGCGGCCTTCCTGCTCGAGCGGGGGTTGCTGGCGTTCACCTACTTCCCCCTCATCGGCGACGTCGCGCCGGTCCCGAAGTACGCGCACAACGTGGGCATGCTCGTCATCGTGCTGCTCGCGACTTGGCTGGCGCTGCGCGGCCGGGTCTCGGCTAACGGCGCGATCGGATCCCGAGCCGAGCGGTCTCCCCGGTGGCAGAGCGCTCGAGCTCGGCGATGAGGGTGCGGGCGTCGTAGCGGCCCTCGTGGCGGTGTGACCCGACGAAGAAGGTCGGGGTGCCGCGGGCGCCGCTGTCGTTGGCCGAGGCCATGTCCTCGCGGACGTGCTCGGCCAGCGCCGGGTCCTCGAGGTCGCGGAGGAACTGCTCGACGTCGAGCCCGAGGACTCCGGCGTAGCCGGCCAGGTCGTGGTGCTCGAGCTCGTTCTGGTGCTCGAAGAGGTGCTTGTGCATCTCCCAGAACTTGCCCTGCCGGGCGGCGGCCTCGGCGGCGACGGCGGCCAGCTCGGCATGCGGGTGCTGGGCGAGGGGGAGGTGGCGTACGACGTAGCGGATCCGGGGGCCGAAGTAGTCGCGGACCTCGTTGGCGGTGCCGGTGGCACGGGCGCAGAAGGGGCACTCGTAGTCGAGGTACTCGACCAGGGTGACCTCGGCGTCCTCGGCGCCGTAGATGTGGTCGCGCTCCGGGTCGACCGGGGGAGAGAGCAGCTTCGGCAGGGCAGCGTCACGCTGTCCGAGGAAGCGCGCGGAGAGCTGGAAGATCACCCAGCCGAGCGCGGAGGCGAGCACCACGGAGAGGAGTACGCCGACGATCGCGTCGCGCTGCAGCGTCTCGGAGTCGAAGGCGAGGGTCGTGATCAGCAGCGCGACGGTGAAGCCGATCCCGGACAGCGCCGCGCCGCCGAGAACATGGCCGCCACCGACGCCCTGAGGCAGCCTTCCGAGCCGCAGCCGCGTGGCCACGAGCGCACCCCCGCCGATGCCGAGCGTCTTGCCCAGGACGAGGCCGGCCACGACGCCCCAGGTCACCGGCGAGCTCAGTGCCTCGCCGAGCACCCCGTTGCGCAGGTCGACGCCCGCGTTGGCGAGCGCGAAGACCGGCACGATGAGATAGCTCGTCGGCACGTGCAGCGTCTCCTGGAGCCGCTCGTTGACCGAGATCGTGCGGGTCAGCTCGTCGCGGGTCTCGCGCTGCAGCGTGGGCAGCGGCGACTGCCGGAAGGCCCGGAACCGCGAGGTCGCGACCTCCATCTGGGCCCGGGTCGGCTCAGCGGCCGGCACCAAGAGGCCGGCCAGCATCCCGGCGATCGAGGCATGCAGCCCGGCGCCGAGCGTGGCCACCCAGGCGATCAGGACGAGCAGTACGTAGGGCCCGGCCCGCCACACCTTGACCCGGTCGAGCACGAAGATCCCGACCAGGGCCAGCCCGGCCACGACCAGCGGGCCCACCTGGAGGTTCTCGGTGTAGGCGACTCCGATCACGCTCACCGCGACGATGTCGTCGATGACGGTCAGGGTCAGCAGGAAGATGCGCAGCTGGGTCGAGACCGCCGGCCCGACCAGCGCCAGCATGCCGAGCAGGAACGCGGTGTCGGTGCCGATCACGATGCCCCACCCGCGCGCCGCCTCACCGGAGGGGTTCAGCAGCAGGTAGATCAGGGCCGGCAGCAGCAGGCCGCCGGCACCGGCGATCAGCGGGACCACCATGCGGCGGCGGTCGGTGAGCTCACCGACGGCGAGCTCGCGGCGTACCTCCAGACCGACGACGAAGAAGAAGACCACCATCAGGCCGTCGTTGACCCAGTGGTGCAGGTTCATCGAGAGGCCGACGTCCCCGAACCGGACCGAGAACACCGTCTCCCACAGGTGCTCATAGCCGTGCGACCACGGCGAGTTGGCCCAGGCCAGCGCCAGCAGCGAGGCGATCACCAGCAACGTGGCACTCGTCGACTCCAGATGCATGAAGTGCCGCAGCCTGGTGCCGAGCTGCCCGGTCAGGTCCTCGTCACGCCGGCACTGCGTCTGCTGTTTCCCCACGGAATGATCCTAGGCCGGGTCTGAGCCGCGATCTGTCGTTGTCCGCGTGAGAGTCGCCTCAGCGCCGCACGGCGACCAGGCCGGCGAGCGTGCCCTGGGGCAGGGTGCCGTCGGGGAGAGGGCTGCCGCGAGACGGTCCGCACGCCGTCGCCGTCGGGCGTGACGTACCCGGTGCGGCCCTGGGTGGTCGCGAACCAGACGAGCGGGTCGGTCGAAGATCATGTGGCGGTCGCCACAGGCGTTACACGAATGTCCAACAGATGCGTGACCTGTCACCCACATCGTCGTTAGCCCATCTGACGGCGGGTAACAGCCGGATGACAGCGCCGAACCAAGTGGCGCGACCCGGTGCTCAGCCGTACATGGGGGCTTCCGGCGTATGCGTCCGGGTACTGACAGGCGCAAACACGCACATCGTGGACATAGCACAATCGAACTATGTTCAATAGGTCCTACGACTCATATTTTGTAGAGGATAAAGTCCTTTCAAGTCTTCCTTGAAAGTCTGGATGGGAGTTAGATGGGCAACATGACAACTAGGCGTTCTCGGCCCGGCCGCCCTAGGCATGTTCCCGATTCAGGTACGACCTCACCGCGCGACCAGATCCTGGATGCCGCATCGCGGCTGTTTGTCTCCCAGGGTTTCGCGGCGACGTCTACCCGCGAGATCGCCGACATGGTCGGCATCCGCCAGGCGTCCCTCTACTACCACTTCGCGGGGAAGGACGAAATCCTCGGCGAGCTGCTCCGCCGGTCGGTGCGACCGACCACGGACAAGGTCGAGAAGATCCTCGACCGGGTGCCGCCGCTCGACTACGAGACCGCGCTCTACCTGCTGGTCCTCGTCGACGTACGCACCCTCGCCGACGTGCCGCACAACGTCGGCATGCTCTACCAGCTCCCCGACGTGGCCAAGTGCGAGGTCTACGACGAGTTCCGCAACGAGCACGCGGAGCTGGCCGGCCACTACGCGCACCTGGCCGGCGAGATCGCCTCGAAGACGGTCCGCTCGACGGTCAGCCGCAAGCAGCTGGGTGACCTGCTCATCCAGCAGGTCGAGGGCGTGATCAACATGCGCACCGAGGACCCGAACCGTCGGATCCCGTGCCGCGAGGCCTGGGCGATCGCCGCCACCTGCCTGCGGATCTGCGACGTGCCGCAGGAGAAGATCGACGCCGCGGCGCCCATCGCGATCGAGCTGCTCCCGCAGTTCATCGACGAGAAGGTCGCCGAGCCCGCCTGAGGCCCAAAACCCGGTGGACTCGGGTGCGCGCTTAGGTTTCGATGTGCGCATGACACTCTTCGTCTCGCACACCACCATCGACTGCCACGACGCGTACGCGCTCTCGGAGTGGTGGAAGGCTCTGCTCGGCTACGTCGACGTGGAGGGTGACCCGAACCTCCCCGGTCACGAGGAGTGCATGATCCTCGACCCGGAGACCGGCCACCGGCTGCTTTTCATCGAGGTGCCCGACGGGGAGCTGCCCGCCAAGCGGATCCATCTCGATCTGCGCCCGCGCACCAGCACCCGTGACGAGGAGGTCGAGCGGCTCCTCGAGCTCGGCGCGACCCAGATCGCCGACCATCGCGGGAAGTACGGCCCCGGGACCGGCTGGGTGATCTTCGCCGATCCCGAGGGCAACCAGCTCTGCGTGCTGCGATCCGAGGCGGAGGTCGCCGCGCAGGAGGCGCAGGCCTCAGGGGCGTAGCAACTCATACATGCTGGAGAAGCCCTGGTCGCCGTGGCCCTGGGCGATCCGGCGGTCCATCAGCGACTTCACCTCGCGCATCCGAACCGCCTCGGCACCGGTCGACTCCCGGTGCCCGATCAGGTCGTCCATGAGGGCCGCCTGGACGTCGAGCGAGCCGAGGTCGGGGCCGTACGTCCCGCCCTTGATCGCTCCGGCCATCATCGTCAGCAGGCCGGCGTAGCCGTTCAGCGACCCGGCGAGCCGCTCGGTGAACGCCTCCAGGTCCATGCCCTCCCTCTCCACCAGGTTGAGGGTGTGCAGGAAGCCGATCAGGAACTCGTAGCCCATCGCGACCTGGGCGTTGAACTCCACGGCCGCGAACCCGGCGTCGGACCCGTGGTAGGTGACGGAGCCGAGCTCCTGGAGCGACGGCTCGACGGCGTCGAACGTGTGGCGATCCCCGCTGAAGGCCAGCGACACCTTGGCCGTGCCGACATCGGGCGGGTCGCCCATGATCTTCCCGTCGACGTACGCCGCGCCGTGCTCGATCGCCCAGGTCTGGTTGGCTCGCGCCTGGGCGGGGGAGCCGCTGGTCAGACTGACCAGGGTGTGGCCGGCCGCTGCCTGTCCGACCGACACCAGGACGTCCTCGACCGCGGTGTTGTCCAGCAGGCTGAGGATCGTCAGCGGGCTGGCCGCCACCGCCTTCGCCGCGGTGGAGGCGACGACGGCTCCCGCGTCGGCGAGCGCCTCGGCCTTGTCGGCCGTCCTGTTCCAGACCGTGGTCCGGTAGCCGCGTTCGAGGTATGCCCGGGCGACCGCCGATCCCATGTTGCCCATCCCGATCACGGTCACGGCGGGTCGGTCCTTGCGTTCCGTCATGGTCCAGCTCCATCTCTCGTGGTGAGTCACCATCGTCAAAGATGAAGTTGACTTGAGGTCAAGGCCATCCCTGTCGAGCTAGTCGGTCTCCACCGGGAGGTCGTGGTTGCTCCACTGGCTCCACGAGCCGGGGAAGAGCGCGGCATCGTAGCCGGCGATCGCCAGGGCGGCGATCTGGTGGGCTGCGGTCACGCCGGAGCCGCAGTAGGTGGTCACGGGGGCGCCGGCCTCGACGCCGAGCGCGGCGAACCGCGTCTGGAGCTCCTCGGCGGGCAGAAAGCGTCCGTCAGCTCCGAGGTTGTCGACGGTCGGCGCGGAGACCGCGCCGGGGATGTGGCCGGCCTTCGGGTCGACGGGCTCGACCTCGCCGCGGTAGCGCTCGGCGGCGCGGGCGTCGAGCAGAAGACCCTGGTACGCCTCGACCTGCTCGAACGGCAGCACGGGCAGGTGGCGCCCGGGGTGAGCGTCACCGTGCCGGGCGCAGGCACGACGTCGTCGGTGGCCAGCGGGTGCCCGGCGGAGGTCCAGGCGGCGAGGGCTCCGTCGAGGAGGCGTACGTCGGCGATCCCTGCCCAGCGCAGCAGCCACCAGGCGCGAGCGGCGGAGGTGTTGCCGACGGCGTCGTAGGCGACCACGGTGTCACCTTCGGAGATGCCCCACCGTCGGGCGGCGGCCTGCAGGTCTGCGAGCTCGGGGAGCGGGTGGCGGCCGTCGGTGGGCTCGCCGTGGCGGGCCAGCTCGGTGTCGAGGTCGACGTAGACGGCGCCGGGGAGGTGGCCCTCGAGGTAGGACTGGTGTCCGGGTGGGCCGCCGAGCTGCCAGCGTACGTCGAGGAGGACCGGGGGCTGGTCGGACGCGAGCACGGTCGCGAGCTCGTCGGCGTCGATGAGTACGTTCACGGGTGAAGTCTTTCAGGAAAGCGGTCAGGTGCTGGCCCATCCGGCGGCTTCGGCGCTCAGGTGTCGGCAGACGTGGCCGGCGGCCGGTGGCGCGCTGGCGCCGGTGACGAGCCAGAGGGTGTTGAGCGGCCCGAGCCTGGGTTCGTGGAGGCGTACGACGGCGCCGTCGGCGAGGGCTCCGTCGACCAGGTAGCGGGGCAGCACCGAGGCGCCGATGCCGGCGACGACGGCGCGAAGGATGCCGCGCAGGTCGGGCAGGACGAGCGCGGTGCGGTTGGTGGGACGCGCGTCGAACTCGGTGAGCCAGTAGCGCCGGATGATCGGGAGGTCGGGGGAGTAGGCCGCCAGCGGCACGGCCGCGAGCGCGCGCACCGGGTTCTGCTCCAGCTCGGTGGGATCGACCTGTACGGCGACCGCCGGCGCCGCGACCAGGAGGAACTCCTCGTCGACCAGAGCGGCCGACCGCAGCCGCTCGTCGCCGGGTCGTACGGAGGAGACGACGAGGTCGAGGCGCTCGGCGGCCAGGTCGTCGAGAAGGTCCTGCGCGAGGCCGGTCGTCACCGAGACGTCGAGGCCGTCACGTACGAGCGGGGCGAGGGCCGGCACGATCCGGGTGGTCATCACGTCGGCGGCGCCGCCGATCCGGATGCTCGCGGGCCCGATCGAGGGCTCGGTGCCGACGGCGCCGCGAAGCTGGTCGACCAGCGGCGTGATCCGGGCGGCGAGGGCGTCGGCCCGTGCGGTCGGCACCAGGCCGGTGCGGGAGCGCTCGAACAGGGGCACGCCGAGCTCGTGCTCGAGCTTGCGGATCCGGGCGGTCACCGCTGGCTGAGTGAGGTCGAGGCGACGTGCCGCGGCGCTGATCGAGCGCTCCCGGTAGGCGTGCGCGAACGCTTCCCAGAGGTCGAGCGAGGTCATAGAAATCATTATGACCACACGAGGAGGTTCGGGAGTGAAGAGGGCGATGGTCGTCGTTACGTCATCACCGAACCGAACAAGAAGAAGGAAGAACTCATGGCACGCGTACTGATGGTCGTCTCGGCGGCCGACACCCTCGTCCTGGCCGACGGCACCGAGCACCCGACCGGCTACTGGGCCGAGGAGGTCGCCGCCTCCCACGAGACGCTCGCCGGAGCCGGCGTCGAGATCGACATCGCCACCCCGGGCGGCAGGGCGCCGACCGTCGACGCGCTCTCGCTCAGCGAGCAGGGCGGCGTCCAGCCCGAGGACGCCGAGCGGTTCCGCGCCTACCTCGAGACCCTCGAGAAGGAGCTCGCCCATCCGCTCGATCTCGCCGACATCGACCCCGCCGCGTACGACGCCGTCTACATCCCCGGCGGCCACGCCCCGATGGCGGACCTGGTCGAGAACCCCACGCTCGCCGCGCTCCTGGCCGCCACCGACTCCGCCGGCCGGCCGATCGTCGCGCTCTGCCACGGCGTCGCCGGCCTCCTCGCCGCCACCGGCGAGGGCCGCTGGCTCTTCGGCGGCCGCCGGATGACCGGGTTCACCGACACCGAGGAGCAGCAGGGCGGCTACGGCGACAGCATCCCCTTCTCGGTCGAGCAGCGGATGCGTACGGCCGGCGGGATCGTCGAGGCCGGCGAGCCGTGGAGCGACACCGTGATCGTCGACGGCACCCTGATCACCGGACAGAACCCGCAGTCCAGCGTCTCGACCGCGAAGGCCCTGCTGGAGCGGCTCGCCTGATCCACGCCCGAGGCGTGACAGGGCCCGGCGACCTCGACAGGTCGCCGGGCCTCGTCGCAGGGGATCAGCGGACCGGAGCACCCGGGCCGAGCGGGATGCCGAGGGCCCACCAGAGGAAGAACAGGGCGGTCCAGGCCAGGCTCATCGCGATGGCCAACGGCAGGGTGTAGGAGGCGAGGGTGCCGATGCCCGCGTCCTTGCGATAGCGCTGCAGGAAGCCGAGGGCCATCACGAAGTACGGGCTCATCGGGGTGATCGCGGTGGAGCCCGAGTCGGCGATCCGGAAGAGCGCCTGGGTGGTCTCCGGCGGCACCGAGAGCAGCATCAGCATCGGCACCAGGACCGGCGCGGCGATGGACCACATCGCCGAGCCGCTGGTGACCATGATGTTGACGACGCTGAGCAGCGCCAGGACGAGCAGGAAGACCACCCAGACCGGGATGTTGCTGGTCTCCAGGGCCTCTGCAGAGTTGACCGCGAGCACGTCGCCGAGGTGGGACCACTCGAAGTACGCCAGGAACTGGGCGATCGCGAAGAAGAGCACCAGCACCGGCGCCATCTGCTTGATCCCCTGGCCCATCAGCGCGGGCACGTCGCCGGCCTTGGTGATCGAACCGGACAGCGTGCCGTACACGGTGCCGGCGAGACCGAAGAGCACCGCGACGATCGCGGCGATGCCGGTGAGGAACGGCGACTCGGTCAGCGACCCGTCCTCGCCGCGCAGGGGAGAGGCCGGCGGGATCACGACGGCGGCGACGACCACGATCGCGACCAGCAGGCTCAGCAGGGACCAGCGCAGCGCCCGCCGCTCACGGCCGTCGAGCTCGAGAGAGCCGAAGTCACCGTCGTCGGCGTCCTCGTCGGCGTCGAGGTCGGGCCGCTTGGAGAGGACGAACTTCGTCATCAGGGTGATCACCGCGGCCAGCAGCACCGAGGAGGCGATGTTGAAGAACCAGTTGCTGACGGGGGAGACGTACGCGCTCTCGTCGACGATCTGGGCCGCGGCGGTGGTGATGCCGGCGAAGATCGCGTCGTTGGGCGTGGGGATCGGGCTGGCGTCGTACCCGCTGGCGATCGCGGTGTAGGCGACCACGATCCCGAGGATCGGGGAGCGCCCCACCGCCCGGAAGGCGAGGCCGCCGAGCGGGACCAGGATGATGTACGCAGCCGCCGAGGCCACGTGGGCGACGGTGCCGGTGAACGCGACGGCGAAGACCACCCAGCCGACAGGCACCCGGGAGATGCCGGTCTTCATCGCGGCGGTGAGGAACCCGGTGCGCTCGGCGACGGCGACGCCCATGATGACCACGACGATGGTCGCCATCGGCGGGAACTCGGCGAAGTTGGAGACCATCGTGGAGACCGCCATCGCCAGGCCCTCACCGCTGAGCAGGCTCTGGACGACGACCTCCTCCCCGTCGCTGGGGGAGATGACCGAGACGCCGGCGGCGGCGCAGATCGCGCTGATCACGGCGAGGATCGCGGCGAGGATCCAGAAGAGCCAGAACGGGTGCGGCAGGGCGTTGCCGACGCGCTCGATCACGCCCATGGCGCGGATGATCCACGGCAGCCTGTCGCTGGTGGTGGTTGCGGTGCTGGTCACGGGGGTCACCCTTCGCTGGAGAGGCGGTGGCGGGAGAAGAAGTCCCAGATCACCGTCGCGGACTCGATGGTGTGGGTGACGTGGCCGCCACCGGAGTAGATGTCGCCGCCCGGCCAGACGTGGCCGCCGCCGTCGACGGCGACGTGCTGGACCTCGGCACCCTGGTCGCACCCGGTCCACCGGGTGGTCGCGACGTCGCGGTTGGTGCGCTTCGTGGACTTGGCGCAGCCGTTGTGATCGGCCCAGCCCTGGACCCACTCGGGGATCGCGGGCAGGTCCCGGTCGGCGTCGCCCGCGTAGGGGATGGTCGCGTCGGCGACGCCGTGGATCTCCAGGATCGGCGTCGGCGGTGCCTCGGCGCAGCCCGTCCGGGTGCCCGGGTAGAGGGCGGGCGCGACCGGGGCGACGGCCGCGAACGTGTCCGGCAGTTGGCAGGCGAGCAGCGCGGCCAGACCGGCGCCGTTGGACTTCCCGGTGGCATAGACGCGGGTGGTGTCGATGCAGTGGTCGGCCTCGATGGCGGCGAGCAGGTCGGTGGTGAAGGCGACGTCGTCGACGCCGGGTGCCTCGTACGGTGCGCCTTGCCAGGCCTTGCGATAGCCCGACCCGGTGCCGATCGCGCCATCGGGATAGGCGACCACGGCCGGGAGGTCGGAGAGCTCCGAGAAGCCCTCGACCTCGACGCCGGTGCTGCCGCGGCCGTGGTAGGCGACGATCAGCGGCCAGCTGTCGCGGCGGTCGTAGCCCTCGGGCAGGCGGAGCACGTAGCTGCGCTCGATGTCGCCGCTGGTCAGCTCATACTTCTGGCTGCTGTCGGGCTCCTGCTCGGTGGGCTTGGCACAGGGTGTGGTCGACGCGGTCGGGGCTGTTCGGTCCGGGGAGGCCTGCGTCAGCGCGGTGGCGCTCGGGACCAGGGACAGCGCGGCAACCGCTGCGACCGCGGCGGCCGGCGCCAGCAGGCGGAGGTGTCGTGGGGACATGTCGTGCTCCTTTCGGGGCAGTTCGGTGCGTTTGGGTGTGCTGGATCGCCCGGCGACGCGGTGTGCGTCCCGGTCGGGTCCCGAGCTGGAGGGGCGGGTGGCCTAGGTGTCGAGCCACTCCTTGATGAAGGCGACGATGCGGTCGGTGGCCTCGGCGAGGATGGCGCGGCCGTCCTCGGCGGTGGCGCGACGTGGGTCACCGAGCACGCCGCTGGGGGAGAGGCGGTCGTAGGGGAGGGCCACGGCGGGGTGGTTCACCGAGCGGGCCAGCCGGGCGAAGGCGTCGAGCTGGTCGGTCGAGGTGGTTCCCGGGGCGAGCAGGTCGTGGCGTACGAGGTGGGGGGCGATGTGCAGCATCTGGGCGGTCTCGGCCTCGCCGCTGTGACCGGAGACCTCGCTCAGCTCCATGCCGGCCACGCTGTCCTTGGCGAGCACGGTCACCGGAGTCCAGGCGAGCTCCAGGTCGGGGCGGTCGCGCATCAGGTCCTGGGCCAGCGTGCCGAGGGTGGCGTTGTTGCCGCCGTGCCCGGTCACCACGAGGAACCGGTGCCAGCCATGGGCGGCCAGCGACTCGACGTACTCTCGTACGACGGCGGCGAACAGCGCCGGGCGCAGGCTCACCGTGCCGGCGAAGGCCTCGTGGTGGGGCGAGACGCCGACCGGTACGCAGGGACCGATCACGACCTTGCCGGGCAGGGCCTCGGCCACGGCGTCGGCGAGGGCCTCGGCGCGGATCTGGTCGGTGGCGAGCGGCAGTCCGGCGCCGTGCTGCTCGAACGCGCCGACGGGGATCACCACGACCGTCCCGCCCCGCGCGGCCGCTGCGGCCTCGAGGGTGGTCATCTCGGCGAGCTTCGCGGTCATCGGCCCTGCTCCGGGCCGAGGGTGGAGGCGATCGCGTCGCGGATGGCGAGCAGGTGCTCGCGGGTCAGGGCGGCCGCGGCGTCGGCGTCGCCGTCGCGTACGGCCTCGACGATCCGGAGGTGGTCGGCGTGGTCACGGTCGCGGTCGGTGTAGCGGTGCCGGATCTCGATCTGGTCGCGGGCCCTCACCTGGAGCAGCGCCTCGATCGTCTCGCGCAGCAGCAGGTTGCCCGAGGCGCCGGCGAGCGCGACGTGGAAGTGCAGCTCGGGCCGCTCGTCGGCGTACTGCGGCTGGAGCGCGTTGTCGGCTGAGAGCGACAACGCCGCGAGGTCGTCGTCGGTGCGCGCCGAGGCCGCTGCGGCCGCGACCGGCGGCTCGAGCACGATCCTGGCGTCGAGGAGCTCGAGGACCGACTCGCTGCGCGACTCCGAGACATGCGGGTTGACCAGCAGCCGCCGGTTCACCCCGCCGCTCACGTAGGTGCCCGATCCGTGCCTGAAGCGGATCACGTCGGTCGCCTCGAGACGGCGCAGCGCCTCCCGGATCGTCGGTGTGGTCACCTCGAACCGCTTGGCGAGCTCGCGTGAGGAGGCAAGGGCGTCGCCCGGCTCCAGGCCCGCGGCCTCGATCATGGCGACGATCCCGTCGGCGATGCGTTCAGAGAGCGATGATGTGTTGCTGGTCACAGAAAGTGACTAAATCACTTATTGAATTGCTCGTCAAGGAAGACAGTGCTTGCAGACCGCTTGCGTAAAGCAGTTATATTCTTGCGTTCATGAGTAGACGTCTTGCCGACGCAGCCGCCCGCGCCAAGGTCTCCGAGGCGACGGTGAGCCGGGTGCTCAACGGCAAGCCGGGGGTCTCGGCGGCGACCCGCGAGCGGGTGCTGACCGCGCTCGACGTGCTCGGCTACGAGCGCCCGGTGAAGCTTCGCGGCGAGCGGGCCAGGCTGGTGGGCCTGGTCCTGCCCGAGCTGCAGAACCCGATCTTCCCGGCACTCGCCGAGGTCCTCGGCGCCCATCTCGCCCAGCAGGGTCTGACCCCGGTCCTGTGCACGCAGACCGCAGGCGGGGTGACCGAGTCCGAGTACGTCGACCTGCTCCTGGAGCAGCAGGTGGCCGGCGTCGTCTTCGCCGGCGGCGCCTACGCACAGCGGGACGCGGACCATGCCCACTATGACCGTCTGGCCGGCCGCAACCTTCCTGTCGTGCTGATCAACGCGGCCATCGACGACCTGCCTTTTCCTCGGGTGGTCTGCGACGACGCCGATGCGATGGAGCAGGCTGCCGAGCACCTGATCTCGCTCGGGCACGAGCGGATCGGGCTGGTCCTGGGCCCGCGCGACCACGTTCCCTCCGAGCGCAAGCTGGCCGCCTTCCGTGCCGTCTGCGACCGGACCGGCGTGTCGTTCGACGAGGACATGGTCGTACGCAGCCTCTACTCCCTCCAGAGCGGACAGGCCTCCGCGGCGCGGCTGGTCGAGCAGGGTGCGACCGGCATCGTGTGCGCCAGCGACCCGCTCGCGCTGGGTGCGGTCAGGGCGGTTCGCCGAGCCCGGCTCTCGACACCTGCTGACGTGTCGGTGATCGGCTTCGACGACTCGGCGTTCATGGCCTTCGCCGACCCGCCGCTCACCACGATCCGGCAGCCGATCGAGGCGATGGGCCGGGCGGCGGTCGACTTCCTGGTGAGCCAGATCGACGGCACGCTCGGGCCGGTCGACGAGCTGCTCTTCGAGGGCGAGCTGGTGGTCCGGCGCTCGACCGGACCCGCAAGTCAGCGCGCAAAGTCCTGAAATTAATTACGCTCTGTCAAGTTCTTGCGCACCTTCTGTGGCTGCCTCTACGGTCGCTGCACGCCGTCAAGGTGACGGCTGTCACATGACCGTGTGAGTTGCTGAGAACGGAGTGCCCGTGACCGCCACGGAACCTCGACGGAGCGAGCCGGCACCGGTGGCGCTGCCGGCCTTCACCGAGCGCCCCGCCGACTGGTGGCGCTCCGCGGCGATCTACCAGATCTACCCGCGCAGTTTCGCCGACGCCAACGGCGACGGCACCGGTGACCTGGCCGGCGTTCGGGCGCGTCTGACCTACCTGCGCGATCTCGGGGTGGACGCGATCTGGTTCACGCCGTGGTTCCCCTCGCCGATGGCCGACGGGGGCTACGACGTCGCCGACTACCGCGCGATCGACCCGATCTTCGGCGACCTCGCCGAGGCGGAGGCGTTGATCCAGGATGCCCTCGAGCTCGGCATCCGCACGATCATCGACATCGTCCCCAACCACGTCTCCGACCAGCACCGATGGTTCCGGGCCGCGGTCGCTGCCGGGCCCGGCGCACCTGAACGGGAGCGGTTCTGGTTCCGAGACGGCCGCGGCACTGATGGCGAGCTGCCGCCCAACGACTGGACCTCGGAGTTCGGTGGCACGCCATGGACGCGGCTGACGACGCCCGACGGCGTTCCCGAGCAGTGGTACCTGCACCTCTTCTCCGCCGAGCAGCCCGACCTCAACTGGCAGCACGAGGACGTACGCCGTGAGCACGAGGAGATCCTGCGGTTCTGGTTCGACCGGGCGGTCGCCGGGATCCGGATCGACTCCGCCGCCCTGCTCGCCAAGGACCCGGCCCTCCCCGACGTCCCCGCCGACCCGCGACCGGGCGAGCACCCGTACGTCGACCGCGAGGAGCTCCAGGAGATCTACCGTGGCTGGCGGCGGATCGCGCAGGAGTACGGCACCGACCGGGCCCTGATCGGCGAGGTCTGGCTCCCCGACACCGCCAGGTTCATCCGCTACCTGCGCCCCGACGTCCTGCACGCGGCGTTCAACTTCGACTTCATGACCGCGCCGTGGGAGGCCGAGGCGCTGCGTACCTCCATCGAGACGACGCTGCGCGTGCACGGCGAGGCGGATGCGCCTGCCACCTGGGTGCTCTCCAACCACGACGTCACCAGGCCGGTGACCCGCTACGGCCGCGCGGACACCGCGTTCTCGTTCGAGACCAAGCGCTTCGGCACCCCGACCGACCGGGCCCTCGGCGAGCGGCGGGCGCGGGCGGCGGCGATGCTGGCGATGGGGCTGCCCGGGGCGTACTACCTCTACCAGGGTGACGAGCTGGGCCTGGACGAGGCCGAGATCCCGCCGGACCGAATCCAGGACCCGATGCATTTCCGCAGCGGAGGGATCGACCCCGGCCGGGACGGCTGCCGGGTGCCGCTGCCGTGGAGCGGCGACCGGCCGCCGTACGGTTTCAGCCCGCCGGGCGTGAAGACCTGGCTGCCCCAGCCCGAGGGCTGGGCGGGGCTGACGGCGCAGGCGCAGTCTGCCGACCCGCGCTCGATGCTCTCGCTGCACCGGATGGCGCTGCTGATCAGGCGTACGCACCCCGACCTCGTCACCGGCGACTTCAGCTGGATCGACACCGCCCCCGGGATCCTCGCCTTCCGCCGCGGCACCCACTTCGCCTGCGTGGTCAACCTGACCGACACCCCTGTGGAGCTGCCGAGCAGCGACCACGTCTGGCTCGCCAGCTCGCCGCTCGATGCGGGCCGGCTCGTTCCCGATGCCGCGGTCTGGCTGCGGCCCACGACCTGAGACCCACCACAACATCCAGGAGACAGACCATGAGAACCACTCGGTTGCGCAGCGTCGCGCTCGCCGCGGTCGCGGCTGTCGTGCTCGGCTCGCTCACCGCTTGCGGCGAGACGTCGGACGACGGCGACGGCGTCACCATCACCGTCGAGGGCTGGCGCCCCGGCGACAAGCAGGCCACGATCGACGCCGTCAAGGCGCAGGCGGCGGCCTTCAACAAGGAGCATCCCGACATCACCGTGAAGCCGGTGGAGTGGCAGTGGAACGCGCAGACGTTCCCCGCCCAGCTCGCCGGCGGGACGCTGCCGATCTCGTTCCGGGTGCCGTTCACCGACACCAAGGGCCTCGTCGAGCGCAAGCAGGTCGCCGACGTCGACGCCGAGGTCCGCGAGCTGCCCTACTTCGACAAGCTCAACCCGACGGTGCTGGCCGCGGCGCAGGGCACCGACGGGAAGGTCTACGGGCTGCCCTCCGACGTCTACGCCAACGCGCTCCACTACAACCGCGACCTGTTCACGAAGGCCGGTCTCGACCCCGACAAGCCGCCGACCACGTGGGAGGAGCTGCGTGCGGCCGCCAAGCAGATCAACGACCGGACCGGCGCCACCGGGTATGCCGAGATGACCACGGGCAACACCGGTGGCTGGATCCTCACGACACTGACCTACGCCCTCGGCGGCCGGATGGAGACGCAGGACGGTGACACGTTCACCGCGACCGTCGACAACCCGCAGACCGAGGAGGCGCTGCAGCTGCTGCACGACATGCGCTGGACCGACAAGTCCTTCTCCGGCAGCACCGCCTACGACTGGAACAGCATCAACCAGGCGTTCGCGGCGGGGAAGGTCGCCATGTACATCAGCGGCTCGGACGTCTACAACTCCCTCGTCACCACCGCGGCGATCGACCCGAAGTCGTACGGGCTCACCGCGGTCCCGATGGGGGACTCGGCCGACGCCGGCGCGCTCGGTGGTGGCTCGGTCAACGTCGTCAGCGCCAAGGCGAGCGACGCCGAGGCCGAGGCCGCCGTGGCCTGGGCGGACTTCTTCCGGGTCCGCAAGTACACCGACGAGTCCGCGGCGGTCGCCGACGCGAAGACCCAGACCGCGGCCGAGCAGCCCGTGGGGACGCCGACCTTCCCGATCTTCGACGAGGAGTCGTACACCACCTACCAGAGCTGGGTGAAGGACTACGTCAACGTGCCGCTGGAGCAGATGACCGGCTACACCTCGAAGATGTTCGACCTCACGCTGGTCGCCGAGCCGCCCGCGCAGACTCAGGCCGTGTACGGCGCGCTCGACCCGGTCGTGCAGAAGGTGCTCAGCGACGAGAACGCCGACATCCCCGAGCTGCTGAAGGATGCCGACGCCTCGGTGCAGCAGATCCTGGACAAGGGCTGAGCGTGGTCGCTGACATGTCCCGGGTGGGTGGGCCGGCCCTCGTGAGAGGGCCGGCTCGCCGGCGTACGTCCCTCGTCTCCGGGGTCGCCAGCTGGTGGCGCGGCGGCGCGGCGACCCTGGTCTTCCTGCTGCCGATGCTCCTCGTCTTCGGGCTGTTCTCGTGGTGGCCGATCGCCCGGACCGTGGTGATGAGCCTGCAGGAGACCAACCTCGTCGGGTCAGCGGAGTGGGTGGGCCTGGACAACTTCCGCACCGTGCTCACCGACCCGCTGCTGCCGGTGGCGCTGCGCAACACCGCCGTCTTCGCGGCGATCGCGTTCGTCTTCGGCTATCCGATCCCGCTGGTGATGGCGGTGGTGTTCAGCTCGTTGCGCAGACTGCGAGGGCTGTACGCCTGCCTCGCCTATCTGCCGGTGGTGGTGCCGCCCGCGGTTGCGGTGCTGCTGTGGAAGACCTTCTACGACGCCGGGTCCGGGGGAGTGTTCAACACGATCCTGGGCTGGGTCGGGCTGGGGCCGGTGCCGTGGCTGGAGTCGGCCGACTGGGTGCTGCCCTCGCTGGTGATGGAGGCGACCTGGGCCGCGGCAGGCGGCACGGTGATCATCTATCTCGCGGCGCTGACCACGGTTCCGCAGGAGCTCTACGACGCCGCCTCGGCCGACGGAGCGGGCGTGCTCGGCAAGGTCTGGCACGTCACCCTCCCGCACCTGCGCCCGGTGCTGCTGATCACCTTGATCCTGCAGATCATCGGCACCGCCCAGGTCTTCCTGGAGCCCTACCTGTTCACCGGCGGCGGGCCCTCGCACGCGTCCTTGACGCTGTTGCTCCTGATCTACGAGTACGCCTTCGGCAGCACCACCGGCGGCGGCGACTACGGCCCGGCGACCGCGCTGAGCCTGATGATGGCGGTCGGGCTGGCGCTGCTGTCGTGGGCCTACTTCCGGCTCACTCGCGGATGGAGCGACTGATGAGCTTCGTGTCTGCCCTCGACCGGCGGCGTACGTCGGTGCGCTGGGGTCTTCGCGGCGTGCAGGCGGCGATGCTGCTGGCGCTGGTGGTGGTCTGCCTGGGGCCGTTGCTGTGGCTGGCGAAGTCGGCGGTCACGCCCACCCAGGACACGCTGCGCTCGCCGATCTCGCTGTGGCCGAACGGGCCGGACCTCTCGATCCTGTCGCAGGCGTGGACCGAGCTGGGCCTGTCGGCCTACCTGGTCAACACCGTGGTCATCGCAGCCGGATCCTGGGCCGTGCAGGTGGTGGTCGCCACGACCGCGGGCTATGCGCTCTCGGTGCTGCGGCCGCGGTTCGGGCGGGTCATCTACGGAGCCGTGCTCGCCACCATGTTCGTGCCGATCGTGCTGCTGCTCGTCCCGCTCTACCTCACCGTGCTGAGCCTGCCGGTCGTGCACTGGTCGCTGGTCGGGACGTACGCCGGAGCGTTCCTGCCCGCGGGCGCCTCGGCGTTCAACGTGGTGATCATGAAGCGGTTCTTCGACAGCCTGCCCCGCGAGATCCTGGATGCCGCGCGGATCGACGGCGCCGGGGCGTACCGGCTCTTCTGGTCGGTGGTCCTGCCGATGTCACGACCGGTGCTCGGCGTGGTGTCGGTCTTCGCCGTGCTCGCCGCGTGGAAGGACTTCATCTGGCCGCTGATCGTGCTGCCCGACCCGGCCAAGCAGCCCATCGCGGTCAGGCTGCCCTCCATCGCGCCGACCACTGACCTCTCGGTCCTGCTCGCCGCGATGGCGATCTCCGCCGCGCTGCCGATCCTCTTCTTCCTACTCTTCCAACGACTCTTCCTGCGCAGCGAGGGTCTGGAAGGGGCGGTGAAGGGCTAGCGGCGGCGATGGCCGGTCAGTTCGGCAGCGGAAGGACCTCGACCGGGCAGCCCGCCTCGCGAAGCAGTGCGCGGGTCACTCCGCCCAGGTGTGGGAACGCGTTGAGATGCGAGGCTCGTCCCACGACGACGAGGCGGGCTTCCTCGCTCGCGGTGACCAAGGCGTCGGCCGGTGGTTCCGCGAAGACCCGGGTCGCGAGTGGGGTCTGAGGATGCTCCGGGGCCTGGTCGCGGGCCTTCTCGACGAGGTCCGCCAGATATTGCTCGCCACGCGCGGTCCAGTCGCGGGTGGTGGCGTGGTCGGCCAGGTCCCCGTGGAGGGCCATGAGGTCGAGACCGTGGAGCAAGGTGATCGGCTCTCCCAGCCGGGTCGCCTCCTCGAGGGCGTGACCCAGCACCTGAGCGTCGCTCTTGTCGTCACTGACGCCGACGACGACGCCGGTTCGGCCCTCGGCGGACCAGCCTTCGGGGACCACGGTGACCGGGCAGTGGGCGTGCGCCGCGACCCGGGAGGAGATCGATCCGGTGAAGACCCGGTGGATGCGAGAGAACCCGCGGCGCTGGATCACGACTCGGTGTGCTTCCTCCGATTCCTCGATCAGGACGTGGGCCGCGTGGCCGCGCAACAGCTCACCGGAGACATCGACGGCTCCGGCGACGACGTCCCGGGCGATCGCGGTGGCCTCCCTGAGCAGCTCTTCGGCCATCCGCCCGACCGCTGAGTCATCGATGATCATCGACTGCGGCTGCATCGCGCCGGGGAGGCCGAGGACGGGATCTCCGAACAGGACGTTCGCCTGGAAGACATGCACCAGACGTAGCGGGTGCCCGCTGGTCGCGGCCAGCCGTCCGGCGTACTCCAGGAGTGCCGTCTCGACCTCGGGATCGAGGATGCCGACGACGATGGGAGCGGGTGTGGTGTCAGCGGTCATCTGGTCAGCCCGCCATCATGCACATGTGGTCGGCGGTGAAGCCGCGGAAACCCTGGTGCATGCCCGGGTCATGGGTGCCGTCGAAGCCGACGGCCTGAGCACAGTGGACGACGTGGTGTCCGAACTCCTGCCCGTCACCGGGTGCTGCCGATGCGGGGACGACGAGAGCCACGGTGGCGATTGCTGCCGCTGCTGCTGGGATCAGGATGCGTTTCATGATGGGATCACTCCTCGGTGTGCGGTTGCTGCGAGTCGGTACGTATCCGGGTGACTCCCGGGACGGTCGCTGCGGCGGACTCGGCCAGGGCGCGCTCCTTGGGTGTCGCCGGTCCGAAGATCACGGCACCTCCGTCGGCGACGTCGACGACCCAGTCGGGGTGACCGAGCTCGGTGACGAGCGCCGTCAGGTCCCGGACCATCGTGTCGTCGTCGCGGGCCAGGGCGCTGGCCACGTCGCTGCGGCTGATCATCCCGACCAGAACGTCGTTGTCATCGAGGACCGGGAGGCTCTTCAACGACCGGTCGGCCATGATGTCGACCGCCACGGCGACCTCTGCGCTGGCTCGCACGGCGATCGTCACCGGATTCATCACGTCCTGGACGTGCGCCGCGGGCCGATCGATGACCGGTTTGGGCGGGAGCACGTGCGCGCGAGGGTCCTGCAGGACACGGTCGCGGATCAGGTCGATCTCGGCGACGACGCCACAGACGCGGCCGGCGGAGGTCACCACCGGGAGGGCGGTGATGTGGTGGTCACGGAGCAGGGCGAGCGCCTCCTTGACGGGGGTGCCTCTCCGTACGGTGACCGGTGACTGGGTCATGATCTCTCGAACAAGCATGGTCATTCCCGGTGCGAGTGCTGGTTTTTCATGGGGCCAGCCTCGTCCGGCCGGGAAGGTCGGTCATGAGCGCAAGGTCCCGAGCCGGGGAGACCTTCGGCCGTCCGCAGGACCTTCGTCATCGTTCCCGACGGACGAACGACTTCGCGGTCCGGACCGGGCGGCACTCCTGCGGAGATCGCGATCGGAGTGGGCTGGACCCGTCCACATCCTCGACCCAGGAGAGCACCATGTCCCTTCTCGACCGATCCCGGTTCCAGCGCGAACCGCGGGGCCTCGGCGCCGGCAAAGTGTCGCCTCCGCCCAGATCCCCCAGACGACCGGAAGCCGATGGGGAGGCCGTGGGTCAGCTCCGGCTTCCGCAGGCGACCGCCTTGGTGATGGGCTCCATCATCGGCGTCGGCATCTTCAGCCTGCCGTACGCCGTCGCGTCCTACGGCCCGATCAGCCTCGTCGCGATGGGCGTTGCGACCGTCGGCGCCGTCGCCCTGGCGCTCATGTTCGCCGTCCTCTCCCGACGGATGCCGGCAGGCGGAGGCCCGTACGCCTATGCGCGGGCCGCGTTCGGCAACGGCTGGGGCTTCAGCCAGGCCTGGCTCTACTGGATCACCGCCTGGGCGGGCAACGCCGCCATCGCGGTCGGCTGGGTCTTCTACGTGGAGACCTTCCTCAACAAGGGTGGTGCGACCGGTTGGTCGATCGCGATCGCACTGACGGGTCTGTGGATCCCGGCGGCGATCAACCTGACCGGCGTACGCTTCATGGGCGTCTTCCAGCTGTGGACGACGGTGCTGAAGTTCGTCCCGCTGGCACTGATGGCGACCGCTGGGCTCTTCTTCATCGAGGGTGGCAACTTCACGCCGTGGAACACCAGCGGTGAGTCAAGCATGTCGGCGATCGGCGGTGCGATGGCGATCTGCCTGTTCAGCTACCTCGGTCTCGAGACTGCCTCGGTCGCTGCCGCGAAGGTGCGCGACCCAGGCCGGAACGTGCCGCGGGCGACCGTCCTGGGGACGGTCGGCAGCGCGGCGGTCTACGTGCTCTCGATGGTCGCGGTCTTCGGCATCCTGCCGGCGTCGCAGCTGGCCCAGGACGCCAACCAGGCCTCCTACTCCGCGGCCGCGAACGACATCTTCGGCGGCAGCGCGGCGGGCAACATCGTCGCCGTGGCGGTGATCATCTCCGGAATCGGTGCCCTCAACGGGTGGACGATGATCTGCGCGGAGATGCCTCACGCGGCAGCGAAGGAGGGTCTGTTCCCGCGGTTCTTCGGACGGGTCTCACGGCGCGGGGTGCCCGCCGTCGGCATCGTCGCCTCCACGGCGCTGGCCTCGGCCGCGGTCGTGGTGAGCTACCTGGGCTCCGACGGGGCCACCGTGTTCACCACCTTGGTGCTGATGACCGGCATCACCGCAGCCATCCCGTACGCCTTCTCCGCCCTGGCTCAGCTCAAGTGGCGTTGGCAGGACCACCGGCGCGGTCCGACGCCCCACCTGATCCTCGACCTGTCGGTCGCGGTGGTCGCGCTGGCCATGTCCGTCGCGTTCGTCTACTACTCCCGCAACACCGGCAACACCTGGTACGTGGTGTGGGGCCCGTTCCTCATGACCGGTGTCGCCGCGATCCTCGGCGTGCCCGTCTACCTCGCCCAGCGACGCAAGCTCGAGGCTTCCTCGTCGGTCGACGGGAGCGCGTCGTGACGTTCCATGTCGACTCCGAGGTCGGCCGCCTGCGCCAGGCGGTCGTGCACCGCCCCGGCCTCGAGCTGGGCCGGCTGACGCCGGGCAACATCGAGCGGCTGCTCTTCGACGACGTGCTGTGGGCCGAGCGGGCGCGGGTCGAGCACGACGCCTTCGTCGCCGCGCTCGAGAGCCACGGGGTCGTCGTCCACCACTTCGCAGACCTGCTGGCCGAGGCCCTCGACCAGCCAGGTGCCCGAGAGCTCCTACAGGAGGAGCTCTCCACCGCCCACCGGTTCGGTCCGGCGCTGGACGGGCCGCTCGACGACCTGGTGGCCGCGACCCCGGCGGCCGAGCTGGCCTCTCACCTGATCGGCGGCGTCCTCAAGTCCGATGTAGTCAACCGCGTGCACGCCAGCAGCCTGCTGATGGAGTACCTCCGCGACGACGACTTCCTGCTGGACCCGCTGCCGAACCACCTCTTCCAGCGGGACAACGTGGCGTGGGTCTACGACGCCGTCTCGCTCAACCCGATGGCGAAGCCGGCCCGGCGGCGCGAGACGATCAACTCGAA
The DNA here is from genome assembly GCF_042788075.1 of Nocardioides sp. YIM B13467. NCBI lineage: Bacteria > Bacillati > Actinomycetota > Actinomycetes > Propionibacteriales > Nocardioidaceae > Nocardioides > Nocardioides sp. YIM B13467. Next base: position 470,352 of record NZ_JBHZPJ010000046.1, on the reverse strand, counting down.
GGTCGTCTACGACTTCCACCCGATGTTCCGGGGCCACGTGCCCTACCTGTACGGCCACGACAGCCTCGACCACGGCGGCGCCACCCTGGAGGGCGGCGATGTCACCGTGATCGGCAACCGGGCCGTGATGGTCGGGATGGGGGAGCGGTCCACACCGCAGGGGGTCGAGAACCTCGCCCGCGCGCTGTTCCGGCGCGGCACCGTCGACACCGTGATCGTGGTGGAGCTCCCTCGGGAGCGGGCGTTCATGCACCTCGACACCGCCATGACGATGGTCGACGCCGACGCGTTCTCGGTCTACCCCTACCTGCCCGACGAGCTGCGCTCCTACTCGCTGTACCGCGTGGGTGCGGGAGGCGAGTTCAAGCTCGAGGAGAACGGCGCGCTGTTCCCCACCCTCGCCGACGTCCTCGGCCTCGATCGGGTGCGGGTGCTGCGGGCGCCGATCGACCGGCTGGGCGCCGAGCGTGAGCAGTGGGACGACGGGAACAACTTCCTCGCCCTCGCTCCCGGGGTCGTCGTGGGCTACGAGCGGAACACGACCACGAACGCCTATCTTGCCGACCAGGGCGTGGAAGTGGTGCCCATCGTCGGCGAGGAGCTGGGCCGTGGCCGCGGGGGTCCTCGGTGCATGACCTGCCCGATCGAGCGAGAGGAGGTGCCGTCATGACGCTGCTCGGATCCGGAACCCGCCGCGCACCCGGTGCCCTCCGTTCGCTGGCCGGCCGCGACTTCCTCAAGGAGATCGACCTGAGCGTCGAGGAGTGGCGGGCGCTGGTCGACCTCGCCGCCGATCTCAAGGCGGAGCGTCGCCGGTCCGACCGGACCCCGCGCCTCGCGGGACGCTCGATCGCCCTGCTCTTCGAGAAGGCCTCCACCCGCACCCGGTGCGCGTTCGAGGTCGCCGCTTACGACGAGGGGGCGCACGTGACCTACCTCGACCCGGCGAGCTCGCACCTCGGCCACAAGGAGTCGGTCGCGGACACCGCGCGGGTGCTCAGCCGGCTCTACGACGGCATCGAGTACCGCGGCTCGGACCAGGCCATCGTGGAGACGCTCGCGGCGTACGCCGACGTGCCTGTATGGAACGGCCTGACCGATGCCTGGCATCCGACCCAGTCGCTGTGCGACGTGCTCACCATGCTGGAGCACTCGGCGAAACCTGCCGAGCAGATCGCGATCGCCTACGTCGGCGACGCGAGGAACAACGTCGCCCGTTCGCTCCTCGTCGCCGGTGCCATGATGGGTATGGACGTACGCCTGGTCTCTCCGGCTGAGCTGACCCCGGACCACGACGCAGTGCGCCGGGCCCAGCAGATCGCGGAGGCCACGGGGGCGCGTCTGGAGGTGACCGGCGACCCTCATCGAGGGCTCACCGGTGCCGACTTCGTCTACACCGACGTGTGGGTGTCCATGGGTGAGCCGACGGAGATGTGGGATCGGCGGGTCGCGCTCCTGGCGCCGTACGCCGTCGACGACGCCCTGCTCGAGCTCACCGGCAACCCGGAGGTGAGGTTCATGCACTGTCTGCCCGCCCTGCACGGCACCGACACCGAGCTCGGTCATCAGCTGGCGAGCCGGACCGGTCGTACGTCGTTCGAGGTCACCCCGGAGGTGTTCGAGTCGGAGCGATCGATCGTCTTCGACCAGGCGGAGAACCGTCTGCACACCATCAAGGCCGTGCTCGTCGCAACACTGGCCGGCTGAGTCCAGCCGACCGAGGAGGAGAATCAGATGAGGATCGTCGTCGCCATCGGCGGCAATGCCCTGCTACGGCGTGGTGAGCGGCCGGACGCGGCACCTCAGCGCCGACACGTGGCAGCGGCTGCGGCCGCGCTGGCGGGTATCGCCCGCGAGCACCAGGTCGTCGTGGTCCATGGCAACGGCCCTCAGGTCGGTCTGCTGGCACTCGAGAGCGGTTCGGACCCCAGCCTCTCGGAGCCCTATCCGCTGGCCGACCTGGTCGCGGAGTCCCAGGGCCTCATCGGGCTCTGGCTCCAGCAGGCGCTCGTCGCCGAGGCGGCCGGCGAGGTGGTGACGCTCGTCAGCCAGACCGTCGTGGACCCGGAGGACGGGGCGTTCCAGGTGCCGACCAAGTTCATCGGCCAGGTCTACGACGAGCTGTCGGCACGTCGCCTCGCGGACAGATACGGCTGGACCGTTCAGGCCGACAGCGGTGGCTGGCGACGCGTCGTCGCGTCCCCGCTTCCTGGTGACATCATCGAGCTCCCCGTGGCCGAGCGGCTCCTCGATGCGGGCGTGACCGTCGTGCTCGCCGGCGGTGGGGGAGTGCCGGTCGTGGACCGAGACGGAAGGTACGAGAGCATCGACGCGGTGGTCGACAAGGACCGGGCGGCTGCTCTCGCCGCGGAGCGGCTCGGCGCCGACCTGCTCCTCGTCCTCACCGACGTGGAGGGCGTGATCCGGGACTTCGGCGGTCCCGCCGAGAAGGTGCTGCGGGAGGTGAGCGTCGCCGAGCTGTCCTCGATGTGGTTCCCCGCTGGATCGATGGGCCCGAAGGTGGAGGCCGTCTCGGCCTTCACCCGACGGACCGGCCGACGCTCGGCGATCGGCTCTCTCGAAGAGGTCAACGGTGTGCTCGCGGGCACATCGGGCACCCAGGTGAGGAGATGAGGCCGGTGCCGACGGGCTCACGGTTGGAGTCAGGCGGGCTGAGCGACGCGGAGGCATTGCGCCGGCTGACGGACGATGGTCCCAACGCGGTGCCGGCGGCTGCGCCCACCACCCTGGTCGCCCGGGTGCTCGCGCAGCTGCGGGACCCGATGATCCTGCTGCTCGGCGCCGCGTTCGTCGTGGTGCTCGCCCTCGGGGACGTGCCGGACGCGAGCATCATCGCGATCGTGGTGTTGGTCAACACCTCCATCGGGGTGGTGCAGGAACGGCGGGCCGAGCAGGCCATGGCGGCACTGGGCCGGATGGCCGCCCCGCGGGCCCACGTTCTCCGGGACGGCCGGGTGAGCGACATCGAGGCGATGGGCCTGGTGCGCGGCGACGTCGTCCGCCTCGAGGCAGGCGACGTCGTCCCGGCCGACCTGGTGGCTGATGAGGCGGTGGGGCTCGAGGTCGATGAGTCGTCGATGACCGGCGAGTCCGTGCCCGTGGGACGTACGGTCGGTGAAGAGCTGCTCTCCGGGACCGTGGTCACCAAGGGGCGAGGCTGGGGCGTCGTGGTGCGGACGGGTGCCGAGAGCGGCCTCGGCCGGATAGCGGCACTGATCGCCGCCACGAGAACCGAACAGACACCGCTCCAGGCTCGGCTGCGGCGGCTCTCGCGGCAGCTGGTGATGGCGACAGCCGCGATCTCATTCCTCGTCCTGGCGCTGTCCGTGGCTCGTGGCGTCCCGTTCGGGGACTCGTTGATCCTCGCGGTCAGCCTTGCGGTCGCGGCCATCCCCGAGTCGCTGCCCGCCGTGGTCTCCGTCGCGCTGGCGCTGGGTGCCCACCGGATGGCGAAGCAGTCAGCCATCGTGCGCTGGTTGCCTGCGGTCGAGACGCTCGGGTCGGTGACGGTGCTCGCCTCGGACAAGACCGGCACCCTCACCGAGGGCCGCATGAGCGTGCAGCGGATCTGGACCCCGGACGTCATCGAGGAGTCGACCCTGCTCAGGGATGTGGTGCTGTGCAACGACGCCCGGCTGACCGGAACCGAGACCGACCGGACCTTGATCGGCGAGCCGATGGAGGCCGCCCTGCTGCTGGCCGCCGCGGACCGTGGGATCGAGGCGGTCGAGCTGCGTGATCGGTGGACTCGCGTCGACGAGGTGCCGTTCGAGAGCCAGAGCCGCCACATGGTGACGGTGGACCGGGCCGAGGACGGCACCATGCTGGAGGTGGTCAAGGGCGCTCCGGAGGTGGTGCTGAGCATGCTCCCGGAGGATGCCGGGCGGAGCCGGGACGCAACGGTCGCCGAGGACCTGGCAGGAGCGGGGTTTCGAGTGCTGGCCGTGGCCCAACGGTCGTGGCGACCACCGCAGGAGCGGCCGGAGTCTCCAGTGCTCGTCGGCCTTGTCGGCATCGCCGACCCACCCCGTACGGACGCCGCCGCCGTGGTGGCCGACTGCCGGGACGCGGGCATCCGGACCGTCCTGATCACCGGCGACCATCCCGCGACCGCGGGCGCCATCGCCCGAGAGGTTGGCATCCTCGCCGTGGGGACCGACGGCGAGGTCATGGACGGTGCGGGAGTGGATCGCGGTGAGCACGTCGAGGCGGTGGACCGGATCCGTGTCTATGCCCGGACTCGGCCGGAGCAGAAGGTCGACATCATCGAGGCGCTGAAGGCAAGGGGGCACATCGTGGCGATGACCGGCGACGGGGTCAACGACGGCCCGGCGCTGCGTCGTGCTGACATCGGTGTGGCGATGGGGAAGCGCGGCACCGAAGTGGCCCGGCAGGCCGCCGACGTCGTGCTGGCCGATGACAACCTCCGCACGCTCGTGACGGCAGTCGGAGAGGGCCGGCGCGTGTACGCCAACATCCGCACGTTCCTGCGCTACGGCCTCTCCGGCGGGCTGGCCGAGGTCCTCGTCCTCCTGCTCGGCCCGTTCCTCGGCATCCCCTTCCCGCTGGGCGCCGGACAGATCCTGTGGATCAACATGCTGACCCACGGCGTACCCGGTGTCGCGTTCGGCGGTGAGCCGCTCGATCAGCGGGACATGCGGCATCCCTCACCGTCGCCGGAGCGGTCGGTGTTGGGCGGCGGCCTGGTCCGCCAGATCGCCGCCTCCGGGGTTCTCATCGCCGCAGTCAGCCTTGCGGCCGGCCTGTTGGCTCAGAACCAGGGATGGCATGTGCAGTCCGCCGTGTTCCTCACTCTCGGCGCGGCCCAGCTGGGCCTGGCCCTGGCCCTCCGTGCGCCCCGGCGCCGCTGGAGTCTGGCAGGACGGGGCATCGAGCTCGCCGTGGCCATCGCGCTGCTGCTGCAGATGGCAGCGCTGTGGTTCGCCCCTCTCCGGGGACTGCTGGGGACCGCGGTCCTCGAGCCGCAGACTCAGCTGGTGCTTCTGGCTCTGGCGTGTCTGCCGGGGCTGGCCATCGCGGCTGGACGGCTGATCGGGCATCTCGGCCGGCACCGCCGGGTCAGGTAGCCCTCGAGCGGTGGCGGGCGGCACGCCGGGCCTTGTGCAGCCTGTCGCCGAGCAGCAGAGCGATGCCCGCCCCGAGCGCCCACAGCCATCCGGCGCCGGACGGCCAGCTGCCGCCGAGCAGGTCAGCGAGCCACGGCAGGCCCAGGAAGGCCGCGAGCAGGACCAGCTCCACCGCGACGGCGATCAGCACCAGCGGGTTGCGCCGTGGGTCGACGCGCCATGCGGGTCGGGACTCGCTGCGGCAGGCGAACGCGTTGGCGACCTGGGCGACTGCGATCACCGCGAACGCCGTGCCCGAGGCTCGTGCGAGCAAGGCAGCCCCTGGCGTCTCGCCCAGCTCCCAGCCTCCGCCCGTCAGGACCCAGACGAAGGCCGTCACGGCGGCGACCGCCTCGATGGGCCCGAGCACCAGGAACGCGCGCCGCAGCACCGAGCCGCTGGCCACCCGCTCCCGCGCCCGCGGCCCTTCCATGGTGCGTCTGCTGGGCGGCTCCGACCCGAGTGCGAGAGCCGGCAGCATGTCGGTGCCGATGTCCAGCGCGAGGATCTGGAGCACGCTGAGCGCAGCCGGCACCGAGCCACCCGAGAGCGCCCAGACAGCGAACGGCGCGAGCTCGGCCACGTTGTCGGTCAGGTGGAAGGTCAGGAAGCGGCGGATGTTGGCGTAGGTCGCCCGGCCCAGCTCGATCGCCTTGACGATGGTGGCGAAGTGGTCGTCGAGCAGCACCAGGTCGGCCGCGTCACGAGCCACGTCGCTGCCGCCGAGGCCCATCGCCACGCCGACGTCCGCGCCGCGCAGCGCCGCGGCGTCGTTGACCCCGTCACCGGTCATCGCGACCACGTGGCCGTGCAGGCGCAGCGCGTTCGCGATCCTGAGCTTGTCGGCCGGGGTGACGCGGGCGACCACCGCGCCCCGGGGATCGTCGAGCAGGTTCGCCAGCGCGGCGTCGTCCGCCGGCAGGCGCTCCCCCTCGACGACGACACCGCCCGGCCGGAGGAGCCCGACCTCGGTGGCGATGGCTGCGGCGGTACGTGCGTTGTCGCCGGTCATCATGGCCACCCGGATGCCTGCGGTGCGGCAGGACTCCAGCGCCTCGCGGACGCCCTCACGCGGCGGGTCCTCGATGGCCAGCAGCGCGAGCAGCTCCATCGGCTCGTCCAGCAGCGCGGCGAGCTCCTCGGCCGTGGTGGGCTGTGGCAGGTGAGCGCCGACTCGAGCGACGGCGACCACGCGGCGTCCCTGGTCGGCGTAGGCATCAAGGATCGAGGTGGCCTCCGTTCCCGGCCCCGCGCACGCGGGCAGGATCCTCTCCGGGGCGCCGAGGAAGTAGCTCTGCTCGCCGACCACGGCGGCGCTGAATCGCCGCTCGGTGACGAACGGGACCCTGATCGTCGGGTCGGTGACGTCGGTGTCGAAGCGGGCGGCCAGCACGTCGAGGGCGACCTCCATCGGATCACCCGACGGCTGCCAGACCCCGTCCTCGAGGACGGCGCGCCCGGTGACGCAGGCTCGTGCCGCGACCGCAGCCTCGGCGGCCGTGCGGACGGCCGCCGGATCGCCCGAGACGGTGCCGGTGGGCTCGTAGCCGTCGCCCCGCGGGACGACCCGGCCGGGCGGCGTCCAGATCTCCATCACCGTCATCTCGTTGCGCGTGAGCGTGCCGGTCTTGTCGGTGCAGATGAACGTGGTGGACCCGAGCGTCTCGACCGCCTCGAGGTGTCGGACCAGGGCGTTGCTCTCCGCCATCCGCTGCGCGCCGCGGGCGAGTGACAGAGTCACCGTCGGCAACAGTCCCTCGGGGACGAGCGCGACGCTGACGCCGACCGCGAACAGCAGGGCGTCCGTAGTAGTCCCGCCGAGCAGCAGCGAGACCACGCCGAGCACGACCCCCACCGTCAGCGCGACGACGGCGATGATCCTGACCAGCCGGTCCAGCTCGAGGCTCAGCGGGCTCGGTGGCCGATGGGCGTTGGAGATGAGTCCGGCGACCGAGGCGACCTCGGTCTGCGCACCGGTGGCCGTGACCAGCACCCGTCCGCTGCCCTGGACCAGGAACGTGGCGGCACGGAGGACCGCGCCCGCCGGCTTGCGGACGGGCACGCTCTCGCCCGTGAGCATCGACTCGTCGGCGGTGACCTCCTCGCTGAGGATGAGCGTGCCGTCGGCGGGCACCCGGTCGCCGGCCTCGAGCAGGACGACATCTCCCGGGACCACCTCGGGCGCCGGGACCTCCTGCAGCCGGCCGTCTCGGACGACTCGGGTCTTGACCGGCATCAGGGTGCCCAGCTTCTGGGCCGCCTGGTCGGCGCGGTGCTCCTGGGCGTACGCGAACAGGCCGTTGAGCACGACGATGACGACTATCGCGACAGCCAGGGTCGGCATCCCGGCCAGCAGAGCGAGTGCGGCGGCCACCCACAGCAGTACCGCGAAGAAGTGCGTGACCTGGGAGATCAACAGCCGCCACCACGGGCGTCGCGGAGGTCGTGGGAGCTCGTTGGGCCCGACCCGTGCCAGCAGCACCGCGGCTGCGTCGGAGGTCAGTCCGATCTGCGTGTCGGTGGGGAGGTCGTGCTCGGTCTGCTCCGAGGTCAACGGGCTCCTCCTTCGCGGGCTCACGTTCGTGGCCCCTCCGCGCTCGACTCTCGCCGACGGCTGTGGGCCGCAGCAGGTCCATAGGTCCTCCGGCACAGAGCCATCTGTCCTGGGCGAGCCGTGCCGGACGGAAGGTGTCGCGGACCTAGGTCCTCCGCGCGCGGCCCGAAGGCCCTGACGCACGTCGGCGTCCCCGACGAGATTGGAGACTCGGGAGCCGGACGCGCGTGCCGAGCTCGCAAGGAGGGCACATGTCCGATCACAACCGGATCCTGGTCGCCATCGATGGGGGAGAGGGTGGCCGAGCGGCGATCCGCTACGCCGCGGCCCGACGAGATGGCTCCGACCTGTGGCTCGTCCACGTGGTCGACCTCGCGGTCGCGACCGGTGTCTTCTACCCGTACGGCTATGAGGGGCTGGCGGATCAGGTGCGTGAGGCCGGCAAGGCCATTCTGGACCGGGCGGAGAAGCTGGCCGCCGACCTCGTCGGTGCCGATCACGTGACCACGACGCTTCTGGACGGCGGTGTTGTCGCCGAGCTCGTTCACGCGGCCGCCGAGGCCCGCATGGTGGTGCTCGGCGACGAGCGTCGCCACGGGCTGTCCCGCCTGGTGACCGGCTCGGTGACCGGCCGGGTCGCCTCCCGCGCGCCGGTGCCCGTCGTGGTGGTTCCGACGGTGTGGTCTCCCGGCCAGGAAACCGACCGGGTCGTCGTCGCCGTCGCGGAACGGGATGCCTCCGCGGAGCTCGTCGCCCACGCGTTGGGCGAGGCCGCCGATCGTGGTGGCGAGCTGGTTCTCGTGCATGCGTGGGAGTTGCCGGCGGTCTTCTACGACACGACCCTGGAACACGACCAGGTCGCCTGGGAGGCGGATGCCCGTCACCGCCTGATGCAGACCCTCGACCGGGCGCGGTACCTGGCGCCGCACGCGGTCGGGACCGAGGCCTGGATCCAGATCCGCCAGGGGCAGCCCGCCCAGGTCATCGCCGACGAGTCGAAGGGGGCCGACCTGCTGGTCATCGGCCGACGTGGGCATGCGTTCCCGTTGCGGCGCCTGGGCGGCACCGGGCACGCACTGCTGCGGGAGTCCAGCTGCCCCGTCGAGGTGGTGCCGCCCGCTCCCGAGGCGCCATGAACGTAGAGACCTCGCCACTGCACGCGGCCGAGAACGCACCGCCGACGACACCTGAGGTGCTGCGGTGCACCGATCTGCACCGGTCCTTCGGGCCGGTCAAGGCGGTGGACGGCTTCTCGTTCCGGATCGGCAGCGGTGAGACGTACGGCCTCCTCGGCCCCAACGGGGCCGGCAAGACGACCATCATCTCCATGGTCTCGGGCGTGCTGGAGGCCGACTCCGGCTCGATGCTGGTCGACGGCATCGAGATGCATCCGGGTGCGCTCGCGGCGAAAGCGGCCATCGGCTACGTCCCTCAAGACGTCGCCCTCTACCCCGACCTGACCGGTCGGGAGAATCTGCTCTTCTTCGCCTCGCTCTATCGGATCGGCCGTCGCGAAGCCCGCCGCCGCGTCGCTGAGGTCCTCGACATCGTCGGGCTGACCGATCGCGCGGGCGACCGGGTCCAGAAGTACTCCGGCGGCATGAAGCGCCGGCTCAACATCGCGGTCGGCCTGATCCACCGGCCCCGCCTCCTGGTGCTCGACGAACCCACGGTGGGCGTCGACCCGCAGAGCCGCAACGCGATCCTGGCCAGCGTCGAGCGGCTCAGCACGGAGGGTATGGGGGTGCTCTACACGACCCACTACATGGAGGAGGCCGAGCGGCTCTGCGACCGGGTCGCCATCATGGATCTCGGTCGGCTGGTCGCCGAAGGAACGCCCAGGGAGCTGACCGCGCAGCTCGGCGACTCCGAGCACATCCGGCTCACCGTCGAGGGCGACCTGACCCGTGTGGCCGAAGCCCTGCGTGACCTCCCTCTCGCCAGTCGGGTGTCGGGAACCGGCGACGCGGTCGACGTGCTCGTGCAGGACGCCGAGTCGGCGTTGCCGCAGGTGATCGAGGTGGCCGCCGTCCATGGCACGGTGCGCTCGGTCACCGTGGAGGAGCCGGATCTGGAGACCGTCTTCCTCCGCCTCACCGGCAAGAAGCTGCGGGACTGATGATGCACGCCAGTCTGCTGATCGCGGCCAAGGATCTGCGACAGCGCGTCCGCGACCGATCCGCCTTCCTGCTCGCGATCGTGGTGCCCTTCGCGCTGGCCGCCATCTTCAGTCTGCTGTTCGGGCCCGCTTCCACGCCGCGCGCCTTCGAGTACGCCGTCGTCGACCAGGACCGCACCGCAGTGTCGCGGACCTTCACCGACGAGGTCCTCGGCGCGTTGCAGGAGCAGGGGGTCGCCGAGGTGCGCGCGCTCGATGAGGAACAGGCGCGGGCCGGCGTCCGGGACGGCGACCTGGACGCGGCGTTCGTCCTGCCGTCGGGGTTCGCCGCGGACGTCGCCAGCCCGCGTCCCGCCGAGCTGCGGGTGGTGGGCAGCGCCGACTCCCCGACAGGGACCGTGGTGGCGCGCTCGGTCGCCCGGTCCTACGTCCGCGGCCTGGACGCAGCTCGGGTGAGCGTTGCCGCGGTCCAGGCGTCCCGGCCCGGCCTGACGCCCGCCGAGATCGAGCGGGTCGCGCAGGAGACCGTCCATGGCGTCACGCCGGTGGCGCTCGAGGACGTCTCGGCGACCACACGGGTGCTGGACACGAAAACCTACTTCGCGGCCGCGATGGCGGTCTTCTTCCTGCTGTTCACCGTCCAGTTCGGCGTCTCCTCGCTGGTCGACGAGCGCGACGAGGGCACCCTGGCGCGGTTGCTCGCGGCACCGGTACGACGGTGGGCGATCCTGGTCGGGAAGCTGATCACCAGCCTGGTGCTCGGCATCGTCAGCCTCACGGTCCTGATGGTGGCCAGCTCGGTGATGCTCGGCGCCGACTGGGGCGATCCGCTCGGAGTGGCGCTTCTGATCGTCGCCGGGGTGTTGGCCGGGACCGGCATCACCTCGGTGATCGCCTCGCTGGCGCGAACCTCTGAGCAGGCGGGGGCCTGGCAGGCTGTCGTCGCGGTGACGCTGGGCCTGCTCGGCGGCGCGTTCTTCCCGGTGCGGCAGGCCGGCGGCATGATCGCGAACCTCAGCCTGGTGACGCCGCACGCGTGGTTCCTGGGCGGTCTGGGCGACCTCGCGGGCGGTGGCGGCGCCGGCCAGGCGCTCCCCTCGGTCGCGGTGCTGCTGGCCATGGCCGCGGTCACGATCGGGATCGCGCTGCTGCGGACCGGGCGGGTGGTGGCGCCATGAGCGCGATCACCATCGCGTGGACCAACCTGCGCCGTTTCCTGCGGGACCGCACCAACGCCTTCTTCTTCGTGCTCTTCCCCTTGCTGATGATCGCGGTGCTCGGCCTGGCGTTCGGCGGTGGTTCCGAGCCTCGGCTCGGTGTGGTGCAACCGGCTGCCGGCGCGCTCTCCGGCGATCTGGTGGCCGCCCTCGAGGACGCCGAGGGCGTCGACGTACGCCTCGTCGACACGCGCGCCGAGGCCGTCGCGGCGGTCGAGGAGGGTGCTCTCGAAGCGGCGGTCGTCATCCCGGGGACGTACGACGCCCGGCTCGCGAACGGAGGCGACACCACGCTGCAGTACCTCTCCAGATCCGACCGGAGCGCGCAGCAGATCGGGATGATCGTCAGAGCCGTCGTCGACGACCAGGCCGGCCGATTCCGGGTGGTCAGAACCCTGCAGGACGAGCTCGGTGGCGGGTTCGGCGCGAACCTCGTCCGTGGGGACGAGGTCGCGGACCAGGTCGCCGACGTCGCCGTCGCGACCTCCACGGTCGGGTCCGCACCGCTCCCCGAGGATCTGGGCCGCTTCGACCTCGGCGCGAGCAGCCAGCTGCTGCTGTTCATCTTCGTCACGTCCATGACGTCGGCGGCGTCGCTGATCGAGACCCGGCGGCTCGGTGTGGCCCGCCGGATGTTCGCCACGCCCACCAGGGCCGCAACCATCGTGGCTGGGGAGGCCCTCGGGCGCGTGGCGATCGCGGTCGTCCAGGGCCTGGTCATCATGCTCGGCGCCGCGGTGCTGTTCGGTGTCTCCTGGGGCGACCCGGCCGCAGCGGCCCTGCTGATGCTGGCTTTCGCGACGGTCGCAGGCGGAGCCGGCATGGTGCTCGGAGCCGTTGCCACGAACGTCCAGCAGTCGACCGCGGTCGGCCTCCTGGCAGGGCTGGGCATCTCTGCCCTGGGCGGCTCGATGATGCCGCTGGAGTTCTTCTCACCCACGATGCTCACCGTCGCCCACCTGACGCCACACGCCTGGGCCGCCGACGGCTTCGCCAGCCTGGTGCGGCATGACGGGACGGTGCTCGACGTCCTGCCCCAGCTCGGGGTGCTGGCCGCGTTCGCGGCAGCTCTTTTCGTCCTCGGCTCGTGGGCGCTCCGCCGCCGGATCCTCGCCGGGTGAGGACAGCGGGCGCATCCGGCCCGCCGAACGTCCTCGAAGCTCAAGGACGTACGGCCCAAGTCTTCGGACTCCCTTCTCTCACGGTGCGCGGGCCGCAGACGGTTCGCTGGTGTCGATGGCACGACGCGTCACATGGCGCGGTGCGGAGACCGACAGCAGGAGGTAGCACGATGACCGCTCGGATCGAGCAGGGTGTGCAGGGACCGGCCTGGGAGGATGTGCTGTTGCGCGATGGCACGATCGCCCGTGTCCGCGGTGCGGTGGCGGGGGACCGGGACCGGTTGGTCCGGCTGCACGATGCGCTCTCCGAGCGCGATCGCCGTGAGCGGTTCTTCCACGTCGGCCACCATGTCGGTGAGCACTTCGTGGATGACCTCTTGCCACTGCTCACCAGCGGTGATGCGGTCGCGAAGCTGGCGACCGTGGACGGTCACGTCGTCGGGCTGGCGACCGCCATGAAGACGGCACGCGACGGGGAGGCCGAGCTGGCCCTGGTCGTTGCCGAGGGATACGCCCAACACGGCGTGGCCACCCTGCTGCTCGAGCATCTCGCCGTCGCCGCGGCCGGCTCCGGCGTGACCGACTTCGTCGCGTACGTGATGGCTGACAATGCCGCCGCGTTCGACGTCATCCGGCACTCCGGTTTCGAGATCACCTCGATCCCCCATGAGGAGACCGTCGAGCTGCGCTTCCCGGTGCGGCTCACCGATCAGGTGCTGGAGGCCATGATCTCCCGCGAGCAGCGGGCCGACGCCGATTCTCTACGCGCGTTGCTGCGACCAAGCTCCGTGGCCGTGATCGGGGCGAGCCGGCGTGTGGACCACGCCGGCCACCAGGTAGTGCGCAACCTGCTGCGTGCCGGGTTCACCGGCACCATCCACCCGGTCAACCCGCACAGTGACTACCTGCTCGGGCTCAGCTGTCACCCCTCGATGCGCGAGGTGGGACCGGTGGATCTGGCGATCGTCGCGGTGCCGGCCGCCGAGGTGCTGGAGGCCGTCCGGGACTGTGCCCGCAGCGGCGTACGGAACCTGGTGATCCTTGCCAGCGGCTTCGCCGAAGACGGCCCGGAGGGGCAACGGCTCCAGGACGAGGTCCTCTCGGTGGCCCGCGGAGCGGGCATGCGGCTGGTCGGCCCCAACTGTCTCGGCGTCGCCAACACGGACCCCGACGTGCGCCTGGACGCGACCTTCTCGCCGACGAGCGTTGCCCATGGACGCGTGGCGATGATGGCGCAGTCCGGTGCGGTGGGCATCGCCGCGCTGCAGCGGGCCCACGAGCTCGGTGTTGGACTGTCGGCGTTCATCTCTTCGGGGAACAAGGCCGACGTCAGCGCCAACGACCTGCTCATGTACGCCGCCGAGGACGACGCCACCGACGTGGTCGCGCTCTACCTGGAGTCGTTCGGCAACCCACGCAAGTTCTCTCGGGTCGCGAGGCGGCTGGCTGTACGCAAGCCGGTCGTCGCCCTGGTCGGCGGTAGCAGTCGGAACGGTCGCCAGGCGGCCGTCGGCCACACCGCGGCGTCGGTGACCTCCACGTCCGGGGTGGAAGCACTCTTCCGGCAGTGCGGTGTGATCGGCGTGGACGGCCTCGAGCAGCTGCTGCAGACCACGAGCGTGCTGGCCAACCAGCCGCTGCCCGGCGGCCGTCGGGTCGGTATCGTCAGCAACGCCGGCGGTCCGGCCATCCTGGCCGCAGATGCATGCGAGCGCGCCGGTCTGCGGCTGACGACGCTGAGTGCCGAGACGATGGCCAGGATCCGCGAGACGGTGCCCGATGCGTCGTCGGTGCAGATGCCGGTCGACCTCGGGTCAGGGGTCGCTGGGGAGGCCTACTCGGAGGTGGTCTCGACGATCGCCCGCAGCGGTGAGGTCGACATGCTGATCGTGCTGCGCACGGCGTTGCCCGCGCTCTCGTACGCATCCTTCGCCCGTGCGCTGCGCACCGCGTTGCGCCGTGAACCGGGGGACGTCGGCGAACCGGTCACCACCGTGGCCGTCGTGCTCGACCAGCGGGGTCCGAGCCGTCCGATCAGCGCCGGGAGACACCATGTGCCCGTCTTCGCGTTCCCCGAGGACGCAGCGCGTGCGCTCGGTCCGATCGCCACCTACGCGGAGTGGCGGGCCGAGCCACGCCGAGCCGTCACCGAGGCGGCCTCCGGCAGCCGGGCGGCGGCTCGCGACGTGATCACCAGGACGTCTGCGGTGGCGCCGGAGGGAGGCCGGCTCGCGGAGTCCGACGCGCGGCAGCTGCTTGCCGCGTACGGGATCGAGGTCTTGCCGAGCGTGCTGGCAGACGGCGCCGAGGATGCCGTCGATGCCGCCGAATGGCTGGGTTACCCGGTAGCGATCAAGGTCGCCGACCCCGAGATCATCCACCGCACCGATGTGGGTGGAGTACGCCTCGGCCTCGGCAGCGCGGACGAGGTGCGCCTCGCTGCCCACGAGCTGCTCCGCCTTCCGGCCGAGCGCCCGGGTCTGCTCGTCCAGCGCCAGGTCGCCGCAGGTGTCGAGCTGATCGCCGGCGTCACCCAGGACGACGTCTTCGGACCGCTGGTCATGGTCGGCTACGGCGGCACCTACACCGAGCTGATCGGCGACCGCAGCTTCCGGCTAACGCCGCTCGGCCGCGCCGATGCCGCCGCGGCGCTCAGCGAGCTGCGCACCGCGCCGCTGCTGTCCGGCTACCGTGGTGCGCCGGCGGTGGACGCGGCAGCCGTCGAGCGCCTCCTGGTCTGCCTCGGTCGCCTCGCCGACGATGTTCCGGAGGTCGCCGAGATCGACCTCAACCCGGTGATCGTGCACGAGCGCGGAGTCTCGGTCGTCGACGCGAAGGTTCGCTTGCGCCCGCTGCCGCAGGCACCCGACCCCGGCCTGAGGAACCTGCGCCCGCCGGCCGATGCGGGGGAGGACTGCTGATGGCGACGATGCGGGGGTGGCGTACGACAGGGGACGGTCGACTGTCGATCGGCGAGCTCGCGGTGCCTGAGCCGGCCTCGGGAGAGGTCCTCATCGGGGTGGAGGCGTGCGGCGTGTGCCGGACGGACCTCCATGTCGTCGACGGCGACCTTCCCGTCCGCCGGAGTCCGGTCGTGCCGGGTCACGAGATCGTGGGCCGAGTGCTGGCTCGCTTCGACCATGACATCGACGGTCCCAGTGTCGGAACGCGGGTCGGTGTGCCGTGGCTGCGCTCGACCTGCGGGCGCTGCCGATGGTGTCGAACCGGCGCCGAGAACCTCTGCGAGAGGTCTCGTTACACAGGATGGGACGTCGACGGTGGCTACGCCGAGTACGCCGTTGCCCCCGCCGCGTACACCTATCGGATCCCGGACTCGCTGGAACCGCTCCAGGCGGCACCGCTGCTGTGCGCGGGGATCATCGGATACCGCGCACTGCGGCGCGCCGCGCTCCCACCGGGAGGTCGCCTGGGCCTCTACGGGTTCGGCGCGAGCGCCCACCTGACCGCGCAGATCGCGATCCGCCAGGGCGCGGAGGTGCACGTCGTCACGCGCGGGGAGTCCGCGCGCCGGCTCGCGCTCGACCTCGGGGCTGCCTCCGCGGTCGAACCGGGCAGAACCCTTCCGCCACTCGACTCGGCGATCGTGTTCGCGCCCGCCGGTGAGGTCGTACGCGACGCCCTCGCCGATCTCGGCGCAGCCGGAACCTGTGCGGTCGCAGGCATCCACGTCTCCGACATCCCACCGCTCGACTACCAGCGCCATCTCTTCCGGGAGCGCACGCTCACCAGTGTCACCTCCAACACCCGTGCCGACGGGGTCGAGCTGTTCAGGCTCGCCGGCCGGCTGGGCATCCACGCCGAGGTCACGCCGTACGCCATGAGCGAGGCCGACCGGGCGCTCGCCGACCTCGCCGAGGACCGGGTACGGGGCGTCGCGGTCCTCGACATGACCAGATGAGACGGGGCTGTGCCGTGGCATATGGAGACCTACGCGAGACGCATTCGGGCCTGGTGGTGCTCGTGGGGGAGACCGCGTACAAGCTGAAGAAGCCGGTCGACCTCGGATTCCTGGACTTCCGTGAGCCGGCGGTTCGCCGCCAGGTCTGCAGTCGGGAGCTGGAGCTCAACCGCCGGCTGGCGGCCGACGTGTATGTCGGTGTGACCGATCTGCCGCTCGCCGACGGCTCCACCGAGCCCGCCGTCGTGATGCGGCGCATGCCCGACGACAGGCGCCTCGCCACCCTGGCCGGGCAAGGGCAGGACGTCACCGACGAGGTGCGCCGGATCGCACGGGTCATGGCTGCCTTCCATGCCGGCGCCGAGAGGGGTCCCGAGATCTCGACCGAGGGCAGCACGCCGGCGCTGCGCTCCCGCTGGCGGCACAACCTGGAGGAGGTCGCCCGGTTCCGGGACACGCTTCTCGACGGCACCCTCGTCGACGAGGTGGAGCGGCTCAGCGACCGGTACCTGAACGGTCGAGAGGCGTTGCTCAGCGAGCGGATCCGCACCGGACGAGTCGTCGACGGCCATGGTGACCTCCTTGCCGATGACATCTTCTGCCTGCCCGACGGACCGCGCATCCTCGACTGCCTCGAGTTCGACGACCGCCTGCGCCGCCTCGACGCGCTCGATGACATCGCATGCCTGGCGATGGACCTCGAACGGTTGGGTGCCTCCCAGGCGGCGGTCGACCTGGTGGCCGCCTACCGCGAGTTCAGCGCGGACACCTTTCCCGTCTCCCTCGTACATCACTACATCGCCTACCGCGCGTTCATGCGGGCCAAGGTCACCGCGCTGCGCACCGAACAGGCTCAGGCGAGGCAGCAGGTCGCCGACGAAGCAGCCGGTGCCGTACGCCTCGCCGAGCTCGCGCGCGATCACCTGCGCCGCGGAGAGGTCCGGCTCATCGCCGTCGGAGGAGCTCCGGGAACGGGCAAGTCCACCTTGGCCGGTGCTGTTGCCGACCGGCTGGACATGGTCGTGCTCAGCAGCGACCGGCTGCGGAAGGAGCTGGCCGGCATCGATCCGATGGTTCACGCCGCTGCTGGGTGGCAGGAGGGCATCTACAGTCCCGCGTCGACGAGGCGAACCTACGCCGAGCTGCTCGACCGCGCGACGGCGCTGCTCGCCCGCGGCGAGTCCGTCGTGCTCGATGCGTCCTGGACGGACCCGGCACATCGGGTTCTCGTGGAGTACGTCGCGAACACGACGTACAGCGACCTCACGGTCCTGCGCTGCTCGGTCGCCCCCGAGGTGGCTATCGCCCGGATTGCCGCTCGTGACAGCATCTCGGATGCCGACGAGATGGTCGCGGCTCACATGAGTCGAGCCGAGACAGCGTGGCCAGGAGCCGTCACGATAGACACCGGCGGCACCGCTGCTGCCAGCGCGGAGGCCGCGATCACCGCCCTGAGCCTGCGGACGGGCGCGACGAGCTCCCACCGCTGACGGCGGGCGTCCCTGCCGAGGGCCCGGTGTGTCGACGGCGCGCGATGAACAGTCCCGCCCCGACGAGCAGGGCGCCGAAGGCGAGCATGACGATCGGTGCGGCCAGGTCGCCGGGGAAGAGCTCGATGACGGCCGACGGAAGCACCAGCAGGGTTCCGGCCGCCCCGACAGCGAGCAGCAGGAGGTCGCGGAGCAGGACCGCGGCCGCGACGACGGCGACTGCCGTCAGGAGAGCCAGGCCGATACCGGCATAGGTCGGAATCGTCGTCAGTGCACCGATGAACATCCCTGCAGCCCCGAACACGATGACGAACCGCCTCGGCTCCATTACGCCACCCCAGCCGAGCAGCGACCAGATCAGGGCAACGCCCCAGACGGCGAACCCGGGGAGCTCGTCATTGACGCCGAGCTCGTTGGTGAGCGCCGCAGCGGTCAGCATGAAGCCCACCATCATGACCAGCTGCTGGACGAACGTACGGCCGACGAGCCACAGGCCGACGGCGTACGCCGTGACACCGGAGCTCGTCAACAGGAAGACGTCCTTGCTCGCCATGCTCAGCGCGTCTGCGCCGAGCAGACCCAAGAACCCTGCGAACGCGCCCGTCGAAAGCAGCCACAACGCCGAGCGAAGGCGAAGCCCGACCTCGTCGAGCCGCTCGGGAACGGCGAACCCGGCGCCGAGCAGGACGGCGGCGACGCCGCCGACGATGACGAGCCTGGCCGAGGTGCCGACCTGGTCCCAGTACAACGATGCGATCAGGATCGACGCAACGAGGATGATGACACCGCCGAGGTAGCCGAGCGCCTCGATGACGAGCGACGAACGCTCGTGCGGCTGCTCCCGCGCAGCCGGCGGAGCTTGGACGAGGACGTCGCGGCGGCGCAGGATCCTGGCGGCCTGCTCTGGGGTGATGAGCTGATCTGCGACCCACTCCTCGAGCAGCGAGGTCAGAGGCACGGGCGCCTCTGCCGCTCGGGGCTCCGGCGGGCGGTTGTTGCGGTTTCGTGTGACGGCGTGGCGAGACATGGTGTGCCACCTTTCTCTGCACCTTCAGTCTTCGCCGCGTACACCGCGAATCTCAGTGTCGAAAGTCCCCGCGTGCCGGGCCCGAAGCCCACCACGCCGACGACGTCGTCAGATCGCCTCACCCGACGTCGCCGTCGGTATCGACGGAAGGTCGCCGGTGAACGCGGCGAGGTCGTCGCTGGAGAACACCGAGGTGCCCGGTGTCGCGATCATGGCCGCGCTGCAGGCGAGCCCGAGCCGGGTTGCCCGCGAGAGCTCCCAGCCGTGCACGAGCCCGGCGATGATGCCGGCGACGAGGGCGTCGCCGGCACCGACGCCGCTGACGACATCGCCTGCGACGGCTGGGAGAAGCTCCGCACCGGCCGGGGTCACCAGGGCGACCCCCAGATGGCCGCGAGAGAGCACGACCGCGCCCGCATCCGTCGCCAGGAGCAGCTCCCGCGCGCCGGCCAGCTGCTCGTCGAGAGTGTCCAGCCTGCGCCCGAGGTGCTCCCCGAGCTCGCGCACGCTCGGTTTGAGCAGGAAGGTCCCGTGCGCGTGCGCGAGGGCACCGCCGGAGGTGTCGAGGACCAGTCGCGCGCCGATGGAGTCGGCCTGACTCCTCACCCAGGAGACGACGTCGGCGGAGACTCCGGGCGGCAGGCTGCCGCTCAGCACGACGTACGCCGCATGGTGCCCTCGCCGGCGTACGACCTCGAAGCAGCGGTGCAGGTCGGTGGCGGAGAGCTCGGTCCCGGGCAGGACGAAGCGATACTCCAGTCCCGTGCTGAGATCGGTCACGTGGTGGCTGAGCCGGGTCTCGCCGGCGACCTCGATCGCCTCGAAGGGGAGCTCCTCGGCCTCCAGCAGCTCCGTGAGCGCATGACCGATGTGACCGGCCACTGGGAAGACCGCCAGTGTCGGAACCCGGAGCACGTGCAGGACCCGGGCGACGTTGATGCCACCGCCGCCGGGGTCGATCCGAGGCGTACTGCCCCGCATCTTGCTTCCTGGGATCAGCCTCGGCACGGAGAAGGAGTCGTCCAGTGCCGGGTTCAGGGTGATCGTCACGACGTCGGATGAGTCGAGCATCGGGAGATTCCGTTCCGGGGGCCGTAGGGGTTGCGTTCCCAGGCAACCACCCCCTGCTCGACGGGGGCAGGTGGCGGAGGTCCCGGCACAGATGACCAAGGTCTCGTGAGCCCCGGCTCGACCGGAACAAGACTGAGGACGGAGGCGCCGCACGGGTGCCCACGAAACTCATGGAGGACAGATGAGCACGATGATCAAGCGCTCGACCAACCCGCTCGCGGATCTGATGGGCTGGCTGGAGACGGAGTCGGCAGCGATGCGAAGCTTCGGGTCGGCGCCCTACATCAAGGTCGAGGACTTCGTCGAGGAAGGGAACTACGTCGTGCGCGCCGAGCTGCCCGGCGTCGACCCGAACCACGACATCCAGATCGACGTCACTGGCGACGTCATGACGATCCACGGCGAGCGCCGCGAGGAGGAGCACGACCGCAACCGGAGCGAGCTGCGCTACGGGTCCTTCGAGCGTTCGCTTCCGCTTCCGCGTGGTGCCAAGGCCGAGGACATCCGGGCCACGTACGTCAAGGGAGTGCTGGAGGTGCGGGTGCCGTACGCCGGCGAGGAGCAGAAGGCCACCCGCGTCGCCATCGAGCACGACGGGAGCTGATCGGTGAGTTCCCAGGCTTCTTCCGAGGTGGAGCGCCACGCCGGCACGGTGTGGGCGGTGGACGTGTTCCTCGACAGCGAGGACGGCACCGTGCACGCCGAGGCGAAGCTCCACGCCAGCGGCCGAGAGGCGTTGGTCGGCACCGGCGACGCGGGTCTGTGCCCCGGTCGGGACCTGGCCGTGGGGGAGACGCTCGCCGCCAGTCGCGCCCTCGAGCAGCTTGCGGTCGGCCTGCTCCGGGACGCACGTCAACGGGTCGACGGGCCAGGGCCGGACGCGAGCGAGGAGCCCGCAGGACGCATCCGCGCGCGGCGGTCGGCGCCGAGGATGCTCGTCGGGACCGACCGGCCGCTCCGCCTCACCTCAGCCGTCCAGTGGTCCGTCGCGCATGCGGAGTCGAGCGGGCTCGGGATCGAGCTGTGTCACGTCGTCGACGACGCCGGTCCGGCCTGGGAACGTACGCTACGTGGCTCGGTCTCCGACGCGACCGACGAGATGGCCGAGCTGGTCGAGGAGGTGCGCCAGGATCACCCGGACGTGAGCGTCACGTCCTCGGTCCTGGTCGGCTCGGAGAGCGCCCTGCTCGCCCGGTCGCTGGGCAGGGAGCTGGTCGTCATCGGCCGCGCCGATGAGGAGTCCGACCGCGGCTCGTACGTGGGTGCGACGGCCATCACCATCGCGCAGAACGCGAGTGTGCCGGTCGTGGTCGCACCGCCCCGCTGGTCGCCTCCCGCCGCCGGGAGCCCCGTGGTCGTGGCGATCGACGCGCTCGAGCCGCATCTGGAGGCGGTGGAGTTCGCCCTCGCCTACGCGCACGGGCAGGGCCTCCCGCTCGTCGCGGTCTCGGCCTGGCAGCCACAGGTGCCGCCCGGCACGCGAATGGTCCTCGACAGCGAGGAGGAGTGGATGGAGCGCATCGCCGACGGCCAGGATGCGGCGGTGACGCCGCTGCGGGCGCTCTACCAGGACGTCCCGGTGACGTACCGCACTCCGACCGGCCCTCCGGTGGAGGTCATCCTCGGCCTGGCCGAGAACGCATCGCTGCTGGTGGTCGGCAGACCCGGGCATGGTAGGCACTGGCGGATGCCGCTGGGGTCGGTGAGCCGGCGGTTGCTGCACCGCGCCACGGTCCCGGTCGCCGTCGTCCCGGCCGGCTGGCACGCCTCTGCCGGCGCCGTGCCAGGCTCGACCGGCGACGTGATCGAGCAGTAGGTCACGACGAGGCGGCGCTCTCGTGGTGGAGGACGTCGTCGAGGGCGCGCCGCGGGGTCGGCGGCAGCGGCTGGTGGTAGCGCTGCGGCCAGCCGATGCGTACCAGCACCTGCGGGCAGGAGTTGTCGCCGAGCAGGTCGTGCTGCAGCGTACGCCGGGTGGAGCCGACTTCGATCGGCTGCGTGTACGGCACCAGGGCCAGCCCTGAGGTGGTGCAGGAGAGCCACATCGCGTCCAGTGCCTCCCCGGCGCGGAGCCAGGAGACCGGATCGTCCGACGCGGTCGCCAGGACCAGCCACTCCTCTGCCGACGGTCCGGCTTCGTCATGACCCTCGGCGAGGGTGCCGCTCGGGAATCGGGTGTAAGAGGCCGGGTCGGCGTCGGCGGCGAGGAGGTTGGACTCCGGGATTCCCTCGTCGCTGCCTCCGCGCGTCCAGGAGTAGAGCTCGGCCAGGTAAGCCTCGTCGGTGGTCTGATGGGCACGGGAGGTCTCCAGTGCGGCCACCACGACCGGACGCAGGTGGTCGGGGACGGTGGTCGCCACGACGCCGTAGTCGAGGACGAGGCCGGCGAGGTGATCGAGGCGCTGGCGTGGCACCGGCCACGACGAGACCTGGCGTCGGTCGGTCTGCCGCTGCTCGATGGCCGCGAGTCGGCTGAAGTCCTCGACGTCTGGTTCTCGGGGCGTGAACGTCACCACGGCGAGCAGGTCGGTGCGGCCCCCTTCGGGGGTGCGGTGCACGGTGCATTCCCAGCCCATCCCGGCCGCTGCCACGACGAGCTCGTGCAGGGCGGCGCCGCAGCTCATCACCAGGTCGCGCTCGTTCGGGTCGGCGTGGAGGAGCTTGCGATGCGGGTCGGCCCGCAGCAGCAGCATGGTGTCGCGTACGACCCATGCCCAGGGCTGGGTGTTGTGCACCGATGGCGCGCGGCAGGCCAGCTCCACGATCGCGCGCAAGGTGGTCTCGTTGGGGAGCCTCGACATCTCAGGCCACCTGCCGCTTCAGCTGGTGGCCCAGGTTCGCGGCCCAGTCGCTGGCACGTGCCTCTTCGTCGTGGGCGAGGGGTCCCAGGGTGGCGGCGACGTAGAAGCTGGTCGCCGGGGGTACGTCGTAGCCGCGGCGGCGCAGCAGGTGAGCCACGTGGCGGGCGGCCGAGCCCGGGAGGTGGCGCATCGCCCGTGCCCGGGTGTCGAAGGTGGCGATCCGCACCGACCTCGGTTCGGCGTCGGTCAGATCCGCGAGCCACTCCCGGACGCCGCGGGCCTCGACCTCGGCCGGAGCGCCCTGGAGGACGGCATCGGCGCGGGTGCTGGGTCTGCTCAGCCCGAGCGCGTGCGTCGGCGCCCCGATCACGACCAGGTCGTGGTCACGGAGCACGTCATTGCCGGCGAGTGCCACCGGGATCACCTTGACCTGGACGCCGGCTTTCCGGAGTCCGTTGGCGACCGCGGTGGCGATCGTGGCGGTGTTGCCGAACATCGACTCGTACACGACTGCTGCTCGCATCTTGCTCACGTCCTTCCTCTGGCGCCGCGCCCTCCGCGTTCTGCCAGTGTCACCACTTTCCGGCCGCGTCGGTTCGCGCGGGCAGTGGCGCACGTCCCCGACCCGAGGACCTTGGTCCGATGCCGTTGGCCCGCACTGCGCGGAGGGTGGAGACATGAACTCATTCGATTCCCCGGTCGTGCTGGAGGGACGCCTCGACGCCCGGATCAGCCGCGCGCTGTGGCTGGTCAAGTGGCTGTTGCTGATCCCGCACTACGTCATCCTGCTCTTTCTCTGGATCGCCTTCGCCGTACTCACCGTGATCGCCTGGTTCGCCATCCTGTTCACCGGTCGCTATCCGCGGGCGATCTTCGACTTCAACCTCGGCGTGATGCGCTGGACCTGGCGGGTGGACTACTACGGCTACGCCGCACTCGGCACCGACACCTATCCGCCGTTCACGCTGGAGGACGTGCCGGACTACCCGGCCCGGCTCCACATCGCCTACCCCGAGCATCTCTCTCGCGGCCTGGTGCTGGTGAAGTCGTGGCTGCTGGCGATCCCGCACCTGCTGGTCCTCGCCTTCTTCCTGGGCAGCGGCCTGTACGCGACCCAGGGGACCGACACGGTCGCCTGGTCCTGGGGGAGCGGGATCGTCGGACTCCTGGTCCTCTTCGCCGGCGTGGTGATGCTGTTCGGCCGTCGCTATCCGCAGGGCATCTTCGACCTCGTCCTCGGTATCGACCGGTGGGCGGCCCGGGTCGCGGCGTACGTCTGCCTGATGACCGACACCTATCCGCCGTTCCGTCTCGACCAGGGTGGGAGCGATCCGGCCGGACTGGTCCCGCCGGCGCCGACGATGCCTTCGGGAGAGGCAGTTGCGCCCGAGACCGAGCCCGAGACCGCGCCCAGCTCCGTCAGAACGGGTCAGCAGTGAGCGCGGGCGACCGCAGCGGTGGCGCGGCGGTGAGCACCCATGTCGGAAACGCGCTCTACGGGCTCGGCGTCATCGGTGCCTGGGTCTGGTTCTGGCAGCAGGAGGACGGCTTCTGGGGTCACGTCTGGGGCTTGGTCGAAGGGGTCTTCTGGCCGGCGTTCATGGTCTATGCGGGCTTCGATGCGCTCGACTGAGACCGCGCGGTCGCGGGTGCGTCTAGGGACCTTGGTCCTCGGCCTGCGGGCAAGACGCGCATTGGCAGGGGCCATCCTCGGTCGTAGATTGAACAGGTGACCGAATCAGCAGCGCCGGAGAGCGCAGCAGAGCCCATCCGGGTCTTCCTGCTCGATGACCATGAGGTGATCCGCCGCGGGATCAAGGACCTTCTCGAGGACGAGGACGACATCGTCGTCGTCGGCGAATCCGGGCTCGCCGACGAGGCCCGGCGACGGATCCCGGCGCTGCGGCCGGACGTCGCGATCCTCGACGGCCGCCTGCCGGACGGGTCCGGCATCGACGTGTGCCGCGACGTACGCTCGGTCGACCCCAGCATCGCCGCGCTGATCCTCACCTCGTTCGACGACGACGACGCGCTGTTCTCCGCGATCATGGCCGGCGCGTCCGGCTACCTCCTCAAGCAGGTGCGGAGCGCCGACCTCGTCGAGACCGTCCGCCAGGTCGCCGCTGGCCATTCCATGCTGGATCCCGCGGTCACCGCACAGGTCCTCGAGCGGATCCGCAGCGGGCCGAAGACCAACTCGGCCTTCGAGCACCTGACCGACCACGAGCGCCGGATCCTGGAGCTCATCGGCGAGGGCCTGACGAACCGGCAGATCGGCAAGGAGATGCACCTCGCGGAGAAGACGGTCAAGAACTACGTCTCGTCGCTCCTGGCCAAGCTGGGACTGGAGAGCAGGACTCAGGCTGCGATTTTGGTGACCAAGACCCTGCAGGGTTGATACGTTGGGGGGCGTACCACTCATCCGATGGGGAGGGTCGATGTGGGACGTGCGCTACCCCGACAGCGCCGTGGACCAGACGACGCGGCCGATACAACACTGAGCGACACACCGCTCGACGAGCTGCTGACCGAAGTGCTTGACAGGGTCACCGACGCTCGGGACGAGCAGGTGCGCTGGCGGTTGCTGCTCGACGCCATCGTGACGATGGGCGCCGGACTCTCGATCGACGACCTGCTGAACCGCATCGTCAAGGTGGCGAAGGCGCTGGCGGGGGCGAGGTATGCCGCCCTCGGGGTCCTGGCCGGTGCCGGGGAACGCCGACTGCGCCTGTTCATCACCCAGGGGTTGACCGCGGAGGAGCAGATCCTCATCGGCGATCTGCCCAGCGGGCACGGTCTGCTCGGCCTGCTGATCGACCACCCCGAGCCGCTCAGGCTGCGCGACATCACACACCACAAGTCCTCCTACGGTTTCCCTCCGAACCATCCCCCGATGGGCTCCTTCCTCGGTGTGCCGGTACGCATCGGGGAGAAGGTGTTCGGCAACCTCTACCTCACCGAGAAGACCGACGGCGACGAGTTCACCGTCCAGGACGAGAACATCGTGGTCGCCCTGGCCGCGGCCGCCGGCGTCGCGATCGAGAACGCGCTGCTGGCCGAGGAGGCGGCGCGCCGCGGCCGATGGCTCGATGCCCGTGCCGAGATCACCGCCGCGCTGATGGGTGACATCGACCGCTCCGCGGCGCTGCAGCTGGTGGCCGACCGGGCGCGCGAGATCTCCGGGGCCGACGTCGCCTGGATCGTCACCGGGCCGACGGCCGAGCGGCTGCGGGTAGAGGTTATCTCCGGCACCGATATCGACGTCGAGGTGCTGAAGAACGCTCCGCTGCGCGAGTCGGTCACCGGCCAGGCGATCGGCGTCGGCGCGCCGATGATGGTGGAGGACATCGCGACCGCGGCCGGAGGCGGAAGCGCGGCCGCCGTCATCGACCTGAGCGACATCGGACCCGGAGTGCTGGTGCCGCTGGGACGCACCGACCCTTCCGAGGAGATGAACGCGGTGGGCGTGCTCGCGCTCGCGTGGCGCCGCGACCACGCCGATCAGGCGCAAGACGTGGATCTGACCGTCGCCAACGCCTTCGCCGAGCAGGTCGCGTTGGCCATCCGGCTCGCGCAGAACCGCGAGGAGCGTCAGCGACTGGCGGTCTATGACGACCGCGACCGGATCGGCCGCGACCTGCACGACATCGTGATCCAGAGGCTCTTCGTCATCGGGCTACGTCTCCAAGGCGGCCTCAACCTGGCCGACAACCCGAAGCTGCGCGGCCGTCTGGACCAGGCGGTCGACGACATCGACGACACCATCCGCGACCTCCGGCGCGCGGTCTTCGAGCTCGGCACGCCCGACCACAGCGGCGACATCCAGTCCCAGGTCACCGACCTGGTGAACCGGGCAGCGGAGTCCCTCAAGTTCCGCCCGGCGCTCGTCTTCGACGGCCCGGTTCGGCTGCGGGCGACGCCCGAGATCACCCAGGAAGTCGTGGCGGTCCTCGGCGAAGCGTTGTCGAACACCGTCCGTCACGCACACGCGAGCGAGGTGGAGGTGTCCCTGTCGGCGGGTTCCGATCTCGTGCTGCGAGTGCGCGACGACGGACGCGGGGTCCCCGCCGACGCGGTGGAGAGCGGGCTGACGAACATGCGCCGCCGCGCCGAGGCCCACGGCGGCCGGTGCACGGTTGAGCCGGCGACGCCGAAGGGGACCGTGGTGGAATGGTCGGTGCCGTTGGGCTGACCGGTCATCGACCGGTGAGATCCGCCTCGTCGCCGAGCAGCACCACCTTCATCGCCCCGGTGTTCTGGGCATCGGCGAAGACGTCGTACGCCTCCTGGATCTCCGCCAAGCCGAACCGGTGGGTCACCAGGTCGGGGAGCGCGATCCGCCCCGCCGCGAGCATCGACAGGAGCATCGGCGTCGAGCTGGTGTCGACCAGTCCGGTGGTGATCGTGACGTCGCGGTCCCACAGCGCCTCGAGGCTGAGCACCGCGCTGCGCCCGTGGACACCGACGTTCGCCACATGGCCGCACGGACGGACCAGCTCGGCGCACAGCTCGAAGGTCTCGGGCACGCCCACCGCCTCGATGGCGACGTCGACGCCGTCGGGAGTGTTGTCCCGGACCCAGGCACGTGCCTCCTCGGCGTCGGCCAGAGTGACGTCGGCACCGTACGCCTCGGCGCTCTTGCGCCGCGTCTCGCCCGGCTCGACGACGACGATCCGCAGCGGGCTGTATAGCCGAGCGGTCGCGATCGCGGCCAGACCGATCGGGCCGGCCCCGACGATCAGGACGGTGTCGCCGGGGCTCACCTGACCGTTGCGCGCACCGACCTCGTAGGAGGTCGGCAGGATGTCGGCGAGCAGCACGGCGGTCTCGTCGTCGACCTCGCGCGGCAGATGATGCATCGAGTGGTCGGCGTACGGCACCCGCACACGCTCGGCCTGGGTGCCGTCGATCAGGTGTCCGAGCACCCAGCCGCCGCCCCCGGTGCACCGGCCGTAGCTGCCAGTCCGGCAGTAGCGGCAGCGTCCGCAGCTGCTGATGCAGGAGATGAGCACGCGGTCGCCGGGTGCGAAGTCACGTACCCCCGAACCGGTCTGCTCGACCACGCCGACGGCCTCGTGGCCGAGCACCGTGCCGGGGGCCACGCTCGGTACGTCGCCCTTGAGGATGTGCAGGTCGGTGCCGCAGATCGTGACGGCGTCGACGCGGACGATCGCGTCCTCCGCGTCGGCGATGACCGGGTCGGGGACCTCGGTCCACTTCCGCGATCCCGGGCCGTCGTAGACGAGTGCTTTCATGGTTCCCTCCTGAGGTCTGGTCTGCGTCGATCCTCTGCCCGACCAGGCGCGCGCAGGAGTGGTCATCGGCCACCGGCGAGAGGGCCTTGGTCCTGCCGCTAGTAGACGAGGGCGGCCATCATCCCCGCCTCGGCGTGGTAGATGTTGTGGCAGTGCGCTGCCCAGTTGCCCGGGTTGTCGGCCTCGAGCTCGACGACCATCCGCTGCATGGGTGTGAGCAGGACGGTGTCCTTGCGCAGGCCGTTTGGCAGCGCGAACGTGTGCCCGTGCAGATGCACAGGGTGGGTCATCATCGTCATGTTGGTCACCCGCACCGAGACCCGTTTGCCGGACTCGACCGCGATCGGCTCGTTCTTGCCGTACGGCGCTCCGTTGATCGCCCATTCGTAGGTGCTCATCTTCCCGCTGAGGGCGAGATCGACGCCCTGGCCGATGTCCTTGTCCGGAAGGCGCGCGGAGTCGGCGGGGCGGAGATCGGAGCCGAGGAGCACGGGACCGGTCAGCTCCCGGATCGCTGCGGCGCGCGCCGGGGTGGGGATCGGACCCGAGCCGGTGCGGACCACGGCGAGAGCGGCGCCGTCCTTGCGGATCGGACTGGCCACGAGCGGGAAGACGCCGTCGGCCAGGGTCACGACCACGTCGTACCGCTCACCCATGCCGATGTAGAAGGCGCCTGCCTCCTGCTCCTGGACGGCGAACCCGTCGGTGTGGGTGACGGTCATCCGGTGATCGCCCAATGCGACGGCGAAGATGGTGTCGGCCGCGGCGTTGATGACCCGGATCCGGACCCGCTGACCGGGCTTGGCGCCCAGCACGTCAGGCGTGGTGCCGACGCGGCCGTTGATCAGGAAGTGCGGATAGGTGACGTCACCGGCGTCCCCGAACGGTGAGCCGCCCATGCCACCCATGCCGTGCATGCCGCCGGACGGGGAGCCGGATGCCATGAGGTCGGCGAGCACCTCGTCGGGGGTCGTGCCGGTGCCGTCGATCCAGTCGTCGAGGACGACGACCCACTCCGCATCGTAGGCGCCCGGCTCGTGGGGGTCGTCGATGATCAGCGGTGCGTAGAGACCACGGTCGAGCTGGACGCCGACATGCGGATGGTAGAAGTACGTGCCGGGGTCGGGGGCGATGAACTCGTAGGTGAACTGCTGCCCGCTGGTCACGGCCTTCTGGGTGAGGCCGGGAACGCCGTCGGCCGCGTTGTGCAGAGCGACGCCGTGCCAGTGGACGCTCGTCTCATCAGGCAGCTGGTTGTCGACGGTGATCCGCACCAGGTCGCCCGCGGTCGCTCGCACGAGAGGGCCGGGCAGGACGTCGTCGTACGCCCACGTGGACACGGTGGGTCCACCGAGGTCGAGGGTCGTCGGCCGTGCGGTCAGGGTCTTGGTGACCACGCTCCGGCCAGACCTCGGTGTCAGTGGCGTCGGCGTGGGCACGACGATCTCGCTCCCGCCGGGCCTGCCGGAGCAGGCCGCGAGGAGGCCTCCGCCCGCGACGGCGAGGCCGCCGCGGAGCAGGGTGCGCCTGGACACATTCATCGTCGGTGCCCTTCTCCTGTGGGGTCACCGGCTGGTGGTGCGCCGTCGGTACGTCGGGGGCCGATGACCCAGACGATCGCCAACGCGACCAGCGCCCACAGCCCGATCAGCCCGAGACCCATCCAGAGCCACATGCCGCCTGTTCCCATCATGAGTTCGATCGTGTCGGTTCGTTCTTGAGGTCTCCGGGAGGTTCCATGAAGGTTTGACGAAGGTTGGCGTCGCGAGCAGCGGATGGCTCGACCGCCGGTCGGCGGTGGGCGAGCATGGCTCCATGAGCAGCCACGAACACGGACCCGCCGCGGCCTCTGAGTGGACCTGTCCGATGCATCCCGAGATCCGGCGGCCCGGTCCGGGAGCGTGCCCGATCTGCGGGATGGCGCTGGAGCCGGTCACGGTGAGCCTGGACGACGGTCCGAGCCCGGAGCTGCGCGACATGACGCGACGGCTGTGGATCGGTGTCGTGCTCAGCGTGCCGGTGGTCGTGCTGGAGATGGGAGGCCATCTCATCTCGGCCATCGGGGACCAGGTCCCGCCACAGACCTCGAACTGGATCCAGCTCGTGCTGGCGACCCCCGTGGTGCTGTGGTGCGGCTGGCCGTTCTTCGTACGTGGCTGGGCCTCGGTCCGGACCCGGAGCCTCAACATGTTCACCCTGATCGCCATGGGCACCGGGGTGGCATGGCTCTACAGCGTCGTCGCCACTGTCGCGCCCGGTGTCTTCCCGGACTCGTTCCGAAAGGACATGGGCGACGGCATGGCCGGCGGCGCGGTCGATGTGTACTTCGAAGCGGCGGCCGTCATCACCGTGCTGGTGCTGGTGGGGCAGGTGCTGGAGCTGCGGGCACGGGAGCAGACCTCCGGCGCCATCCGTGCGCTGCTCGACCTGGCGCCGAAGACAGCACGCCGGGTGCGCGCCGACGGCACCGACGAGGAGATCGGGCTCGACGAGGTCCAGATCGGCGACCGGCTACGGGTACGCCCGGGGGAGAAGGTCCCCGTGGACGGCGCGGTCCTCGAGGGACGCTCGGCGCTGGACGAGTCGCTGGTGACCGGCGAGTCGATGCCGGTGACCAAGACGGCCGGCGACGTGGTGATCGGAGGCACCATCAACACCACCGGAGCGCTGCTGATCGAGGCTCAGCGAGTCGGCACCGACACGGTGCTGTCGCGCATCGTCGCCCTGGTGGCCGAGGCCCAGCGCTCCCGTGCCCCGATCCAGCGCACCGCCGACCGGGTCGCCGGCATCTTCGTACCGGCGGTGATCGGGATCGCGCTGCTGGCGTTCGTGGTGTGGTTCCTGGTGGGACCGGACCCGAGGTTCGCCCACGGCATGATCGCGGCCGTCGCCGTCCTCATCATCGCCTGTCCCTGCGCGCTGGGGCTGGCCACCCCGATCAGCATCAAGGTGGGTGTCGGCCGTGGCGCCGAGCGCGGTGTACTCATCAAGAACGCCGAGGCGCTGGAGCGGATGGAGAAGGTCGAGGTCGTGGTGGTCGACAAGACCGGCACCCTCACCGAGGGCCGGCCTGCCCTCACCGCCGTCGAGGTCGCCGATCCGAGTGGTCCCTCGGTCGAGGAGCTGATGCGTCTCGCCGCCGCGGTCGAGCGCGCCTCCGAGCATCCGCTGGCCCGCGCGATCGTCGAGGCCGCGCAGGCCCGCGGCCTGACCCTGCCGGAGGTGACCGACTTCGACTCACCTGTCGGGCGCGGCGTCGTCGGAACCGTCGAGGGCCGCAGGATCCGGCTCGGCAGCTCCGACTTCCTGGCCGGCGAGCATGTCGATGCCGGCCCGCTCGCCGAGCCGGCCGAGCAGCTCCGCGCTCAGGGCGCGACCGCGATCTTCCTCGCCGTCGACGAGACGGTGGCCGCCGTCCTGGCGATCGCCGATCCGGTGAAGGCGACCACGCCCGCCGCGGTGACCGATCTGGAGAGCCAGGGCGTGGAGGTGGTCATGCTGACCGGTGACAACCGCACCACCGCCGAGGCCGTCGCCCGCACGCTGGGCATCGAGCACGTCGAGGCCGGTGTGCTCCCGGACCGCAAGGC
This sequence comes from Nocardioides sp. YIM B13467, assembly GCF_042788075.1. NCBI lineage: Bacteria > Bacillati > Actinomycetota > Actinomycetes > Propionibacteriales > Nocardioidaceae > Nocardioides > Nocardioides sp. YIM B13467. The sequence continues at coordinate 439,041 of NZ_JBHZPJ010000046.1, read as the reverse complement.
CGAGGTCGTCCAACGGATCCAGGCCGAAGGGAAGGTCGTCGCGATGGCCGGCGACGGGGTCAACGACGCACCCGCTCTGGCCGCCGCCGATGTCGGGCTCGCGATGAGCTCGGGCACCGACGTGGCCCTGGAGTCCGCCGGGGTCACCCTGCTCAACGGCGACCTGATGGGGATCGCCCGCGCCCGTCGCCTCTCCGCCAGGACGATGCGCAACATCCGGCAGAACCTGGTCTTCGCGTTCATCTACAACGTCGCCGGGATCCCGATCGCGGCGGGCGTTCTCTACCCGTTCACGGGCCTGCTGCTCTCGCCGATCATCGCCGCGGCGGCAATGGCGCTCTCCTCGGTCAGCGTGATCACCAACGCGCTGCGTCTGCGCACCGAGCGCCTCGGTTGAGACCACCCGACCACGCTGCCCGCCACACTGGACCCATGCACACTCACACCTCGTCGAGCGGCTCGGTGCTCGTCGTCGAGGATGAACGGCCGCTGGCACAGATCGTCGCGGACTACCTCGTCAAGGCCGGGTACGACGCGGTCCAGGTCCACACCGGACCCGACGGCGTCAGTGCCGCCCGCGACCACGATCCGGATCTCGTCGTACTCGACCTGGGTCTGCCTGGGCTGGACGGTGTCGAGGTCTGCCGCGAGATCCGCACCTTCTCCGACTGCTACATCATCATGGTCACCGCCCGCGACGACGAGATCGACAAGCTGATCGGTCTCGGCGTCGGCGCCGACGACTACCTCACCAAACCCTTCTCGCTGCGCGAGCTGGTCGCGCGCGTCCAGGCCGCCCTCCGACGGCCGCGCGCCAGCAGGCTCGCGGTCGCGCCCGACGCCGATCACGGGTGGGCCTTCGACGGGCTGACGGTCGACATCGCCACTCGTGAGGTGACCCGGGCCGGCGTACCGGTCGCGCTGACTCGCACCGAGTTCGACATCCTCGCCTCCCTCGCCGAGCATCCTCGTCGCGCCTTCAGCCGACAGCAGATCGTCGACATGGTCTGGGGCGAAGGCTGGGGCGGGGACCCGCACATCGTCGATGTCCACGTCGCCCACCTGCGCAGGAAGATCGACGACGATCCGGCCGCACCGCGCTACGTCGACACCGTGCGCGGCGTCGGCTACCGGTTCATCGCCGAGCCCATGAGAGGGGCGACCGAATGAACCGGCCAACCTGGCGGATCGGCACGCGCCTGCTCCTGGCGCAGGCACTCGTCCTCGTCGCCGCGATCCTCACCGCGGCGGTGATCGCCGCCCTCGTCGGGCCGCCGATCTTCCACGCACACATGCTCCGGGCCGACCGGGCACCCGACCCGTCCGAGCGCATGCACGTCGAGGAGGCCTATCGCACCGCCAGCGCGATCTCGCTCGGCCTCGCGGTCGCCGCTGCCCTCCTCATCGCCCTGCTCGTGACCTGGTACCTCACGCGTCGGTTCCAGACACCACTCACCGACATGACCCGCGCCGCCACCGCGATGGCAGGCGGCAGGTACGACGCCCGCGTCCCGGTCGGTGACGCGGGCCCCGAGATGGACTCCTTGGCCGCCGCGTTCAACTCGATGGCCGGCGAGCTCGCCCGGACCGAGGAGACCCGGCGCAGGTTGCTCTCCGATCTGGCCCACGAGCTGCGTACCCCCGTGGCGACGCTCGCCGCCTACCTCGAAGGACTCGAGGACGGCGTCACCCCGTGGAACGACGACACCCGTACGCTGCTGGCCGACCAGGTGCACCGCCTCGGCCGGCTGGCGGGCGACATCGATGCGGTGTCGCGTGCGGAGGAGGGCCGCCTGAGCCTCGAGCCGGCGCCTGTGTCGGTCGCGGATCTCGTGGACACCGCCGTTCGGGCACAGCAAGGCGCGTACGCAGCGAAGGGCGTGGCCCTCGGCGTCGCCGGCGGACCGCCCGTCACGATCGAGGCCGACGAGTCCCGACTGCTCCAGGTCCTGACCAACCTGCTCGACAACGCCCGCCGGCACACGCCGGAGCACGGCAGCGTCAGCATCGACTGGGACCACGCGAACCACAGCGTCACGATTCGCGTCACCGACACCGGCGACGGCATCCCCGCCGCCCAGCTGCCCCACATCTTCGAGCGCTTCTACCGCGGCGACACCGCCCGCGATCGCGAGCACCAGGGCTCCGGGATCGGCCTCACCATCAGCAGGGCCATCGCGACAGCCCACGGCGGAAGCCTGGACGCGACCAGTGGCGGAGCCGGTGCGGGCTCGTCGCTCATCCTGACCATCCCCACGTCGCGGGCCCGGTAGGAGGTCCTTTGTCCTGACCTCGGCCGGCGGACGGCGACTCGTGGGACAGTGCTGCCATGGATGTACGCCGTGTGATGCCGCCGTGGGCCCGCGGCTACCAACGGCGCTGGCTGTGGCTCGATCTGCTCGCCGGGGTGACGATCACCGCCTACCTGGTGCCCCAGGTGATGGCGTACGCCGAGCTGGCCGGTCTCCCTCCCGAGACCGGGCTGTGGGCGTGCGTCGGTGCGATGGTGGTCTACGGGCTGCTGGGCACCTCCCGGTTGCTCTCGGTCGGGCCGGAGTCGACCACTGCGCTGATGACGGCGGCGGCGATCGGCGCCACCCCGGCCGCGGCCGAGGACCCCGCCTCGTTCGCGGCGACGCTCGCGCTCGTGGTCGCCGCGATCTGCGTGGTGGGCTGGTTCCTGCGGGTCTCGGTGCTGGCCGAGCTCTTCTCGCGGCCGGTGCTGGTCGGCTACATGACGGGGATCGCGGTCCTCATGGTCGTCTCCCAGCTCGACAACCTCACCGGCGTCACCATCACCGGTGACGGGGTGCTGGCGGAGCTGAGCAGCTTCATCGGCAACCTCGACCAGGTCCATGTCCCCACGCTGCTGCTCGGTGGCGGCGCAGCCGCCGCGATGATCGCCGGCTCCCTGCTCGCCCCGCGGGCGCCGGTCGCGCTGATCGGCATGCTCGCCGCCACCGCGCTGGTGGCACTGCTCGGTGAGGGGTCCGGGCTGCGGCTGGTCGGCGAGATCCCGAGCCGGCCTCCGGTCCCGGGTCTCCCGGTCCTGGATCCTGGCGCCATCGTCGCGATGCTCGGCCCGGCGCTCGGCGTCGCCTTCGTGGGCTACACCGACAACATCCTCACCGGCCGCGCGTTCGCCCGCCGCGGCGAACACGTCGACGCGCGGCGCGAGCTGCTCGCCCTGGGCGGGGCCAACCTCGGCTCGGCGCTCCTCCACGGGTTCCCGGTCAGCAGCAGCGGCAGCAGGACCGCCATCGGTCACGCCGTGGGCGGGCGTACGCAGCTGACCTCGTACGCCGCGGCAGCCACCACGGTGGCGGCGGTGCTGCTCCTGGCGCCGGTCCTGGAGGCGTTCCCCGAGGCCGCACTCGGCGCAGTCGTGGTCTACGCCGCCACCAAGCTGGTCGAGGTGGGCGAGCTGCGCCGCTTCGCCCGGTTCCGGCGCAGCGAGCTCGTCCTCGCCCTGGTCACCACGGTGGCGGTGCTCGCTGCCGGGGTGATGTGGGGCGTACTGATCGCGGTCGGACTCTCGGTGCTCGACCTGCTGCGCCGGGTCGCGCACCCGCACGACGCGGTCCTCGGCCACGTACCGGGGCTGGCGGGGATGCACGACGTGGACGACTACCCCGAGGCCGAGGAGGTGCCCGGCCTGCTCGTCTACCGCTACGACTCGCCGCTCTTCTTCGCCAACGCCGAGGACTTCCGCACCCGCGCGCTCGCGGCGGTCGACGCCGCCGAGCAGCCGGTGGAGTGGTTCCTGCTGAACGCCGAGGCGAACACCGAGGTCGACGTCACCGCGGTGGACGCGCTGGAGTCGCTGCGCACCGCGCTGAGCGAGCGAGGCATCGTCCTCGCGATCGCCAGGATCAAGCAGGACCTGCGTGACTCCCTGGCCCCCTCCGGCATCCTGGACAGGATCGGTGAGGAGCGCCTCTTCCCGACCCTGCCCACCGCCGTCGAGGCCTATCGGCAGCGCGAGCGCTGAGCACCGAGCGCGGACCAAGGTCCTCGGGATCGACCTCCGACGTCCCTGCCCCCACGCGCCTGAAGCGATGAGAGTGGGCTGGGGACGGCCGGGTGTGCCGTGCCCGTGAGGAGGCGAGATGAACGAGAACAACCGGATCCTGGTGGGCGTCGACGGGGGAGCGGGGGGACGGGCCGCGATCGCGTACGCGGCTTCCGAGGCGGGCTTGGACGACGCCGATCTCTGGCTTGTGCACGTGACCCTGTCCGCGCCGGCCTATCCGTACTCATTGTTCGGGGACGAGGTCCGCCGGACCGGGAACAAGCTGCTGAAGAAGGCCACCGAGGAGGCGGTCGCGTACGTCGGTGCCGAGCATGTGACGGCGACCCTCCTGGAGAGCTCCGTGGTCTCCGGTCTGGTTCACTGCGCTGCCTCCGCCCGACTGGTCGTGCTCGGTGACGATCGCAGGCAGGGTCTGGAGCGAGTCATGACCGGGTCGGTCACCAACCGGGTCGCTGGCCACGCGCCGACCCCGGTCGTGGTGGTGCCGAGCGGGTGGTCGCCAGAGCACCCGACTCGCAGAGTGGTCGTGGCGGTCAAGGACTGCGTGGGCTCGGCGGGCCTGCTTGCCCAGGCGCTGAAGCACGCGGCGGACCGGAGCGCAGAGCTGGTCGTGCTCCATGCCTGGCAGCTGGACACCGTCTACGACGACATGACCGTGGCTCACCTGGACATGAGCGACTGGGAGAGCAACGCCCGCCGCGCCTTGGAGAACGCGCTGGTCCGCGCCCGCCGCCGAGTTCCGCACGCCGCGGACGTGGACGTCCGGATCGAGGTTCGCCACGGCCAGCCGGCCAGGGAGATCACCGAGGAGACCCGGAACGCCGATCTCCTGGTCATCGGCCGCCGCCGGCACTCCTTCCCGTTGGGTCGCCTGGGCAACACCGGCCGCGCGGTCATCCGCGAGAGCCGTTGCCCGGTCGAGATCCAGCCGGCGATCCCCGATGTGCTCACCGTCGACGACCTCATCCTCGAGCACGAGGGCCGGCTCGAGAAGGCCGGCGCCGACCCGGCGCCCGCCGTCTGAGCTGCTCGGGACGGCTGACGAGAGGGCAGGGCGAGCGATGACGACCACGGTGATCGAGATCGAGCGGAAGTACGACGTGGACGAGGACGCCCTCCTTCCTGACCTGGTAGGACTGCCCGATGTCGCCCAGGTCGATCCGCAGGAGACGCTCGCGCTGTCGGCGACCTACTACGACACCGCGGAGCTCGACCTGATCCGCGTAGGGATCACGCTGCGTCGCCGCACCGGCGGCGACGACGCGGGCTGGCACCTCAAGCTTCCCGTCGGTACGGACCGGCACGAGCTGCAGGTGCCGCTGGAAGGTTCGGCGGAGGCGCCACCGCTGGAGCTGACCGCGATCATCCGCGGAGTCGTGCGCGAGCGACCACTGGTCCGGGTGGGGGCTGTCGAGACCAGCCGTGTGTCGGTCCTGCTCCGGGCCGTGGACGGGCGGGTGCTCGCGGAGGTGTGCGACGACCGGGTGACGGCGCGGCGAATCACCGCGGGGCCGAGCGAGGCGGAGACCTGGCGGGAGTGGGAGGTCGAGTTCAACGGGGAGCCCGACGGGATGGTCGACGAGCTGGAGCGCCGCCTTCTGGCCGCCGGCGCGCGGCCCTCGGCACGTCGGGCCAAGCTCTCCCGGATCCTTCCCATGACCGCGCCGACCGCCATCGGTGCCACCGCGGCCAAGGCGAAGAAGGCGACCGTGGCGGAGGTGTTGGCGCCGTATCTCGCAACCCAGGTGGCCGAGATGACCCGGCTCGACCCTCTGGTGCGGGCCGACGTACCAGATGCGGTGCACAGCATGCGGGTGGCCGGCAGGCGGGTCCGCGCGGTTCTGGGGACCTACCGCGACGTGTTCGACCGCAAGCGGACCGGCCCCCTGAGGGTCGAGGTCAAGTGGCTGGTCGACGAGCTCGGCCGACCGCGCGACCTGGAGGTACTGCGCGACCGTCTGGAGGTCCTGCTGGCCGGCAACGCCTTGAGCGTCGGGTCCGTGATCGAGGCCGAGCACGGGGTCGCGCATCGGGCCGCGGTCGAGGCGATGATGTCGCCCCGCTACTTCGCTCTCGTCGACTCGCTGCGAGCCCTCGCCGAGGAGCCGCCATGGTCAGCGCGTGCAGGAAAGCCCGCTCGCAAGCAGCTCCGCACGGCCCTCCTCGAGGACTTCCGGCGCCTCGAGCGAGCAACGGAAGAGGCTCGTCGGGGCACCGACGTCCACGAACGCGCGTCGCGTCTGCACGACGTCAGGAAGGCTGCCAAGCGGATCCGGTACTCGGTCGAGGCGGTGGTGCCGGTGTTCGGGGCGGACGCAAGGCGTCTGGCCGGGACGCTGGCAGAACTTCAGGACGTACTGGGCGGACATCACGACACCGCCGTGGCCAGACTGGAGCTCCTCCGGCTCGCCGAACACTATCCGGATCTCGCGCTCTCAGCCGCGCTGCCCGATCTCGACGCCGCGACCGTCGCCGATGAGCACGCCTACGAACGCACCGTGTCCCGGCTGTTCAGGCCGAAGTCGCGACGTTGGCTACGATGAGCGGCCAATTGCCCGGCGCTGACCCGTCGTGGCACCGGCTCTACCGAGCGGGGGCAGTCTCGGCCGGCCTGGCCGTGGCCCTGTACGTCGCGGCCCTGGTGGTCTTCGCCGTCGCAGCGGTCCCTCCGGTATCTGGCGGGGAGGAGATGCTCGAGTACGTCGAGGCTCATCGGACGGTCTACATCGCGCGGCAGCTGATGTGGCTGGTCCCGAGCCTTCTCATGATGGTGGTCTTCCTCGCTCTCGCCATGGCGTTGAGTCATCTGGACAAGAGCTTCGCGCTGATCGCGGGTGTGGTCTCGGTCGCCTCGTGGGCGGTGTCGTTCGCCTGGCCGACCACCGGGGACGGTTCGTTGGCCATGGTCGTGCTGAGCGACAAGTACGCGGACGCCACGACGTCGGCCGACCAGGCCCCCTTCGTGGCTGGGGCCGAGGTCCTGATCGCGCTCAACGATGTTCCGGCCGTGATCGGGGCGCTGCAGACCCTCGGCATCGTGCTGATCTCCCTGCTGATGTTGAAGGGCATCACCTGGAGAGGGCTTGCCTGGTTCGGCGTGGTGACCGGCGGCGTCGGGCTCGTCTCGGAGGCCCTGCGACCTGTCCTCGGCTGGGCCTACGCGTTCTACGGCGTCCTGCTGTTCGTGTGGCTGATCTGGATCGGCTTCGCGCTGTGGAGACTGGCGGCGGAGGCGCGCACCACAGCATCGGCAGGCAGGAACCGGTGCGAGTGAGCCGGCGGCGTGGTTTGGGCCGCGCGCTATCTGGGAGTCGGGTTCACCGCTGCTGTCCCTCCGGCGAGGACTGATCACTGCATCGCCCTCACGCGCTTCCAGCCGCGTCAATCGATGAAGCCTCTTCTGCCTGCCGAGCTGGTGTCCACGCCACCACGAGCGCACCGGTCACGAGGTAGATCACCTGCAGGAAATGGAACCCACGGATCGACGCGACCTCTCCGATGATCCAGAAGACCATGACCGTTCCCGCGACGATGCTGGCGAGCTGCCAGCCGTGGCTGCGTTTGGCAAGGGCGGTGGCGGCGATCAGGGAGCTGCCGCCTACGACGGCCATCAGGATCACGCCCGGGACGTAGTTGCTGGGGAAGTCGGTGTCCCGGACCCAGGATGCCTGCTCGGGACTCCAGTCGATCATCAGCGCGAGACCCCCGGCCGTGGCGCTCAGGCCGTTGAACAGCAGCAACCCGAGCAGGACCTTGCTCTTGCGGCTCATCGCGCCTCCGTCGCCGGGAACAGCTGAGGTGTCACCCCTCATGACGTGACCACGCTAGGCACCGCTCGAGGTCTCGAAGGAGTGCCGAAGGTCCCCGTGACTCCGCGCCAAGGTCCTCGCAACGGGGCGCCGCGGTACCCGAGATGAACCGCTCAGGACAGGAGTACGCCGCCGTCCACCACGATCTGGCTGCCCGTCATGTAGGAGGCCAGGTCCGAGGCCAGGAACAACGCAGCGCGCCCGATGTCGTCCGGCTCCCCGAACCGGCCCATGGGGATCCGAGCCGTGAACCGCTCGATCAGCTCGGCCATGTCCACGCCCTTGGGCACCTGAGCGCCCGCCTGCGCGTTTTTCACGCCGGGCGTCATGATGCCGCCGGGAGCGATCGCGTTCACCCAGATCTGGTGTGGCGCGAGCTCCAGCGCGACGTTCTTCGTGAAGCCCCACACGCCATGCTTCGAGGCGTCGTAGTGGGCGAGCCCGGCGGAGGACGGATGAAGCGCGTCGACGGAGGTGACGTTGATGATCCGGCCACCCTGCCCACGCTCGATCATCCGCTGGGCCACCAGCTTGGTGCACAGGAAGACGCCGTGCAGGTTGATGCCGATCACCCGCCGGAAGTCGTCGGCCGTCATGTTCATGACCAGGATGTTGGGGAAGATCCCGGCGTTGTTGACGAGGATGTCGATGGCGTCATACGCATCGGCCACCGTCTCGACCATTCGCTGCACGCTGGTCTCGTCGGACACGTCGACCGTCACGGGCATCGCCTCGAAGCCGTCGGCCACCAGCTGCTTCGCAGCGGACCCGGCGGCTTCCTGGTCGATGTCGGCCACAGCCACTCGTGCGCCCGCCTCGGCGAGCCTGTACGCGATGCCGAGGCCGATGCCCATCGCACCGCCGGTGACGATGGCGGTCTTGCCCGTCAACGTGATCAGGTCCTCGATCGGTCGCAGATCTTCCTTCATCTCGCACTTCCTCTATGAATGCCCGGCTGTCGCCAGGGCTCGTGGTCAGGGGTCCGGCGATCGGTCAGCGAGGTCCGGTGACCTCCCTCGTCCGCAGCGCCGCCGTCCGGCACTCGTACTCGTCCTCGTCGATCTCGCCATGCGCCAGGCGCATCGCGAGCACGTCCTCGGGCGTGCTCGGTGCCGCACCCGGCGGCCGCTCCTCGCGCAGCAGCCTGCGACCGACCACGATGGCGGAGGCGATGATCAGCCCCCAGAACAGGACCATGCTGATGGTCATCAGGGCGTAGCCCCAACCGCTCATCCCCGAGCCGTACCAGTACATCATCGCGAGCTCCTTCATCGGTCTCTGAACTGCATGCCCTGACAGTGCGCCGGGCAGGGGAGACCCGGCGAGTGGCCAACGACTGACTGCATCGGGGCCTTGGTCCCGGACTGGGAGGAATCGTGGCCCCTCCGCCCGGGCCCCGCCGACCGGGAAGGTGACCTCATGAGACGTTGGGTGTGGTCGACCGTGGCCGCCATGGTGACCGGTTGCGGCATGGCCGCACTCATGGCGTGGTCGCTGCCGATGACGATCGGGTGGTGGGTGGGCGGGAGCTTCATCACCGTCTCGTTGCTGGTGTGCCTGGGACCCGACACGGGTTCGATCCGGTGGAATGCCGTGCTCGCCAGGAGTCTGCTGTGGCCGACCGCCGCGCTGGCCGCCGCAGGGCTCGTCATCGCGCTCGGTCTGACCAGTGCTCTGCTGGTGATCGCCGCGGGGCTGGCCGCCGCGTGGGAAGTGGGGTGGCTCGGCTGGCCGCCGCGCACCGCGCCACCGGTGAAGCGCCGTCGCCGGGTGGGCAGGCGGCGCTCGCGTGCAGAGACAGCGGCAGAGTCAGCGGTGGTGGCAGCAGCGGCGATCAGACCCCACGTGATCGATCCGGCTGAGGCTGTCTTGGTGGTCACCGACGCGCTGACCGACTCGGACCTGTGCATGGCCTGGCGGTCCAGCTATGTGGCCCTCGACCGGGCCACGGATCTCGGCGCGAAGCTGCGGGCCGTCGAGATCCGTGAGGTGCTTCTCGAAGAGCTCGGACGGCGCGACGCGCCAGGACTGGAGGCGTGGTTCCGTTCCGGTGCCCGGGCGGCAGGCGGCCCCGACCGCTACCTCCGGGGCGCAACGCCGCGGCAGCGGCGAGGCGTGCTCTGAGCCTCGAGCGCCTGAGGGCATTGGACCCGACCGCCAACGCACGCTCGTACGCGACGGTCAGGAACGCAGCACGGTGAATCTCGATGCCCTGCCCGTCCGAGCCGGATGACCGGGGTCGGTGAGCGGGTGCGCGGTCATGGACCTTCATCCCGAGGTGTCCGGACCATTGCCTCTGCGTGCGGCTCGCCGGTGAGGGTCTGCTGGAAATGTCTGTGAGAGCCAACCGGAGGATTTCTGAGCTGCGATGACGTACGAGAAAGACCAGGCGAAGGTCGTGGTCGGTGTCGACGGCTCCGAGCGCAACCGGGCCGCGGTCGACTACGCCGTCGCCTCGGCGCTGGCGACGGCCGAGCCGCTGATGCTGGTCGGGGTGGTCGATGTCGGCGTCCCTGACCAGCAGGAGGCGACTGCGGCCCAGGGGCATGAATGGCTGATCCTGGAGGACATCCGCGACCGCGTGGTGGCTGAGCATCCACAGCTGAACGTGCGTACCCTCGTCCGGTTCGGCCACCCGGTCCCTTCATTGCTGGCGACCGTCGGCGAGCGTGACCTGCTCGTCGTCGGCAAGCGCGGTATGGGTCCCTTGCGCAGCATGCGCATCGGGACAACCGCGCTCCGGCTCGCCGCTCGCGCGTTGTCTCCGCTGGTGGTGGTGCCGCCGGGATGGAGCGCCCGGCCGCATCACCAGGGCGCCATCGTCGTCGGTGTCGATCCGGCGGCGGACGACGAAGAGTCGCTCCGGCTGGCGTTCCGGGAGGCGATGCGGTCCGAGGCGCCGCTACGCGTGGTGTCCGCAGTCGACCTGCGGCCCATGCTCGTCTGGGACAAGGTCCTCGGAGCGCCCCTCTATCGGCAGTGGGAGCAGCGGAGTGCGGCGTCGTTGGAGGAGTTGGTCGGTCCGTTCCGAGACGAGTTTCCCGGCGTGGCGGTCACCGTGGTGCGAGACAACGGCCATGCGGCCGACGTACTGACCGACCACGCCGGCAACCCTCAGCTGATCGTCCTGGGTCGAGATCATCACAACGGTGCCTCGATCGGATTGGGTGCGGTTGCGCGGGAGGTGCTCAACAGCGCCGATGTCCCGGTGCTGGTCGTCCCGGTGGCGCGACTGAATGGCCACGGCCGATCGGCACCGATGTCGGACTCGGCGGCCGGGGCGACCTAGAGCCTCCGGGAGCCGGCCCAGGGGGTGGGCCGGAGCCGGGGAAGACGCCCGGCGGGGGTTGGTTACGCACCAGCCTCCGCCGGGCAGTTCACCCGTCGAGCGGCGCACGCCAGATCAGCTCGTCGCCGATCGCCGCGCTGACGGGCGGTTTCGTGGACCAAGGTCCCGCAGGTCGGCACCGACGCCCCTTTCTCCGCCCGACGGGTGCCGGGAGAGTCGGAGCGGACTGGGCCGGAATGCGCCCGGCCGGAGGAGGGTGACATGTCCGAGACAGAGCGGATCCTGGTCGGTATCGACGGTGGGGAAGGCGGTCGGGCCGCGCTCAGGTACGCCGCGGCCGAGGCCGCACGCAGCGGGGATGAGCTGTGGCTGGTCCATCTGGTGCCGCCGCCTACCGTCCCCGGCGTCATCGACCCCTACGCGGGCCAGGCCGCTGTCGGCCGTGACCGTGAGATCGGGGCGGGATTGCTGGAGAGGGCGGCGAAGGAGGCGATGACCCTGGCGTCGGCTGACCGCGTCACCTCGACGCTGGTGCGGGCTGACGCCGCCAACGGGCTCGTCCAGATGGCTGCCGCGGCACGGCTCGTCGTGCTCGGTGGCCGGCATCGCCCAAGCCTGGAGCGGATCTTCACGGGCTCCGTGGTCAACCGGGTCGCCGGGCACGCGCCGGTCGCGGTCACCGTCGTGCCGACCGAGTGGCCATCGGGCCCCGGTGCCGACCGTGTCGTCGTCGCCGTCAAGGACTGCGACGACGCCGCCGGCCTGGTCGCGCGTGCGATGAGCGAAGCCGCCGGCCGCGGCGCCGAGCTGGTCATCCTGCACGCCTGGGAGGTGCCCACGCCGTACGACGGTCTGTCTTTCTCGCAGCGCGAGCTGGCCGAGTGGGACGCGGGGCTACGGCGAGACCTGGAGCGCACGCTCGACCGGGCGAGGAGCCATCGGTCCGCTCCCTCGATGTTGGTGGAGACCCGGATCGAGGTGCGTCGCGGTCAGCCTGCGCGGCTGATCGCCGACGCCGCGGCCGAGTCCGACCTGCTGGTCATCGGGCGCCGGCGCCACACCTTCCCGACGGGCCGCCTCGGGAGCACCGGCCGCGCGCTGCTGCGTGAGAGCCACTGTCCGGTCGAGGTGCTGCCTCCCGTTCTCGAGATCATCGAGGCCGACGAGCCGACGTTGTCGCGGCCTGCGGCGGCGACCGGTTCGTGAGCGGTCACGGTCGACCGTCCTGAAGCACCGGGGACGAAGGGCCCGCCCGAGGCGGACCCCGTTCCCTCGCCGGGACGGGGCCGGCAGCAGTTGGCTGAAGGGTGTCCGGCCAAGACGGGCCGGCGAGACCGTTGGAGGAATGATGACTTCAATCTCCACACCAGGCTCCGCGACAACGCTGCCGGGGCACTACCCCCTGCCCGCCGCGCGGATGCTGGCGGTGCTGAGGATCGCGTTCGGGCTCACGTTCCTGTGGGCCTTCTTCGACAAGCTGCTCGCGCTGGGCTTCCACACCGGTGCGATCACCAACGAGGCCGGCACCCGCACCGGCATCGACTTCTTCGCCGAGGACGCCGCCTGGATCAACGGTGGCAGTCCCACCGACGGCTACCTGTCCAACGTGCCCGAGAACAACCCGTTGCAGGGCATGTGGAACGACATGGCGGGTCAGGCCTGGGCCGACTGGCTGTTCATGCTCGGGCTGCTCGGCGTGGGCCTCACGCTCACCTTCGGCATCGGGATGCGGGTCGGCGCCATCGTCGGCGCGACGATGTACACGCTGATGTGGTTCTCCAGCTTCCCGCTGGATCAGAACCCGATCATCGACGACCACCTGCTCGGTGCGCTCACCGTCGGAGTCCTGGCGATGACGTACTCCGGTGACACCTGGGGCTTCGGCAAGCAGTGGGCACGGATGCCGCTCGTCATGCACCACCCGTGGCTGCGATGACGAGCTATACACGTACGTTCGGGGAGGTCGGCATCGCCGACGTCCCCCTCGTCGGCGGCAAGAACGCCTCCCTCGGTGAGATGTACCGCAGCCTCCACGATCGTGACATCCGTGTGCCCAACGGGTTCGCGGTCACGGCCGGCGGCTATCGCTACTTCCTGCGCGCCGCGGGCATCGACTCGGCTCTCGTGACGGTCTTCGCCGACCTCGACGTCGACGACCGCGAGAACCTCGCCGAGCGCGCCGCCCGGGCACGAACCCTCCTGCTCTCCGCGGAGCTTCCCCAGGACCTGGCCGACGAGATCGTGGCGGCCCACCAGGAGCTACGACGGGAGTACGGCAGTGACGTCGCGCTCGCGGTGCGGTCCTCGGCGACCGCCGAGGACCTGCCGGACGCGAGCTTCGCCGGCCAGCACGAGTCCTACCTCGACGTCCAGGGGGAGGAGGCGCTGCTCGACGCCGTTCGCCGCTGCTTCGCCTCGATCTTCACCGACCGGGCTGTCGACTACCGTGCCCGGCACGGCTACGACCAGCTGTCGGTGGCGCTCTCGGTCGGAGTGATGAAGATGGTGCGCTCCGACCTCGCCTGTTCGGGGGTCACCTTCACGCTCGACACGGAGTCGGGGTTCCGGGACGTCGTCTTCGTGACCGGCTCCTACGGCCTCGGCGAGAACGTCGTGCAGGGCCTGGTCGAACCCGATGAGTTCTACGTGCACAAGCCGACGTACGCGGTCGGCCACCGCGCTGTACTGAGCCGCCGCCTCGGGAGCAAGGCCGTGCGTATGGTGCTGGGGGAGACCGAGCCGGTGCGGAACGAGCCCACGCCGCCGGCCGACCGTGGCCGCTTCTGTCTCACCGACGAGGAAGTGCTCGAGCTGGCCGGCGCGGCCATGACCATCGAGCGCCACTACGGCAAGCCGATGGACATCGAGTGGGCCAAGGACGGCACCGACGGGCTGTTGTACGTCGTCCAGGCGCGCCCCGAGACGGTGGCCGCGAGGAGGAGACCGGCGGTCATGACCCGGTTCGTGGTCGAGGCGCACGGCGACCTGCTCACCACCGGCCGCGCGGTCGGGGCGAGGGTCGGGGCGGGGCGTGCCCGGATCGTCCGCAGCATCGGGGAGGACGTGGGCTTCGCTCCCGGTGACGTGCTGGTCGCAACCAGCACCAGCCCCGACTGGGAACCACTGATGAAGATCGCCTCCGCGGTCGTCACCGAGCACGGCGGGCGCACCTGTCACGCCGCGATCGTCGCCCGCGAGCTCGGCATCCCGGCTGTGGTCGGCACCGGCGACGCGACCGGCACGATCACCGATGGTGAGGAGGTCACCGTCTCCTGCGCGGAAGGCGATGACGGCAACGTCTATCGCGGTCTGGCCGACTTCCACGCGAACGACGTCGCCACCGAGCTGACCGCGCGTCCGCGGACACACGTCATGCTCAACCTCGGCAACCCCGGGATCGCGTTCGAGTCGTCCTTCCTGCCCAACGACGGGGTCGGGTTGGCGCGGATGGAGTTCATCCTCGCCGAGCACGTGCGCGTGCACCCGCTCGCCGCGCTGCATCCCGAGCGCGTCACCGACGCCGCGCAGCGCGCGGAGGTCGAGCGCCTCGTCGGCGACGATGGTGCGGCGTACGTCATCGAGCGGCTGGCCGAGGGCATCGGCACCATCGCCGCGGCCTTCCACCCCAAGCCTGTCGTCGTGCGCCTGTCCGACTTCAAGACCAACGAGTACGCGGCGCTCCTCGGGGGTGCGGCCTTCGAGCCCACCGAGGCCAATCCGATGCTCGGCTTCCGCGGTGCGGCTCGCTATGCCCATCCGGCCTACACCGAGGGATTCGCGCTCGAGTGCGCCGCTCTCCGCCGGGTTCGCGAGGAGATGGGCCTGGACAACGTCGTCGTCATGGTGCCGTTCGTCCGCCGCCTCGAGGAGGCCGACCGCGTGCTGGCACGGATGGCCGAGCTCGGGCTGCGCCGCGGTCAGCGCGGCCTGAAGGTCTATGCGATGTGCGAGATCCCGTCGAACGTCATCCTCGTCGACGAGTTCGCCAAGCGGTTCGACGGGTTCTCGATCGGCAGCAACGACCTCACCCAGCTCACCCTCGGCGTGGACCGCGACAGCGAGCTCGTCGCCTTCGACTACGACGAGCGTGACCCCGCGGTGGAGAGGATGATCGCCCTTGCCGTCCAAGGCTGCCGGCGTCACGGTATGCACTCCGGCATCTGCGGCCAGGCGCCCTCCGACCACCCCGAGGTCGTACGTTCCCTCGTCAGGCTCGGCATCGACGCGATCAGTGTCACGCCCGACTCCGTCCTCGCGGTCACGCAGACCGTGCTCGCGGTCGAGGGTGAGTCGTGACGGGCGACCAAAGGCCCTTGCCTGGGGCCGAGGGTCCCTGTCGAGCGGAGGCCTCGCGGACCGACGCTGGAAGCATGAACGAGAGCAGCAGAGATCTCATCCTGGCAGGAGTCGACGGCACCGCGGCCGGGCTCGCCGCCGCCCGCTATGCCGCCGCTGAGGCGGCCCGGTCCGGTGCAGTGTTGCACCTGGTCTACGTGGTCGACCCGTACGCACCACCGCTGCCGACCTGGCCGGTGGCGCCCACGAGCGCCGACTCCAGGATGGGCCAGCTCGGGCGAGCGATCCTCACGGAGGCGGAGGAGGCTGTCGCGGACAGCGGCGCGGTGGTGAGCACGTACCTGCTGCTCGGCCTGCCGGCGACGGTGCTGGCCCAGGAGGCCGCCAAGGCTCGCCTGGTCGTGCTGGGTGATCAGCCGCGTGTGCTGCTCGACAGGATCCTCACCTCCTCCATCCTCGCCCCGGTCGCGGCGCACGCGGCCGTGCCGGTGATCGCCGTCCCCGCCAACTGGATGCCTGGGGACGAACCCCGCGAGATCGTCGTCGGGGTCCAGGACGCCGTCGGCTCCGTCGCCCTCGTGCGCCGCGGGCTGGAGGTGGCGGCCGAGCGGGGCGCGCGTCTGCGGCTGCTGCACGCCTGGCACACCTTCGGGGCCTACCAGGACTACCTCACCGTCGGGAGCGAGGAGCAGGCCTGGGTCGACCGGGCCGAGCGGGATCTCACCGCCGCCCTGGCAGCGGCCCGATCGGACCTCGGCGAGGATGCGGCCGATGTCGACGCCCGCGTCGACATCGTGCACGCCCAGACGGCGTACGCCCTGGTGGAGGCATCCCGCACCGCGGATCTGCTGATCCTGGGCCGTGGCCGCAACTTCCTCGGCTTCGGGCACCTGGGCGGGACTGCCCGGGCGGTGCTTCGCGAAAGCATCTGCCCGGTCGAGATCGACCCGTCCGTGGCGCCGGCGTTCGAGGGGGACGCCGGAGCTACGGACGGGGTCACGACAGCAGGTAGCCGACCGGTCGGTGCCGGCCGTCAGTGACGAAGGAGAAGACGATGTATCTGGCAGCACGATGGTTCCCCGGTCACCTGACCGAGCTCGACCGCACCGAATGCGTGGAGCTGCTCGAGCGGAGCGAGGTCGGCAGAGTCGCCTTCGGCGACCCGGACGGACCGCTGGTCCTGCCGGTCAACCACGTCATGGTGGGCGATCAGATCGTGTTCCGCACCGCGCCGCGCACCGCGATCGCGGACCACGTCGGCACCGGCCAGGTGTCGTATCAGATCGACGAGTTCGACTCCTACACCTCCTCGGGCTGGAGCGTGCTGGCACGCGGGTCCGCGGAGTTCGTCGACGGCGTCTGGCTGACGGCGCACGACCTCAGGCCGGAGCCGTGGGCAGACGGCCGGCGAACGCTGTACGTGTGCATCACCCCGACCCAGATCACCGGCCGGCGCGTCGTGCCGGTCTGAATCGCCCATCACAGGCGAGTAGAGCGCAGACGAGTAGAGCCGAAGGAGTCGAGATGACGTACGCAGCAATCCCCGAGGGCGCCGTCCTGGTCGCGGTCGAGAACTGGCCGGCAGCGGCAGAGAGCGTGTCGTGGGCGGTCGAGCAGGCATACCGCGACGGACGTGACGTGGGGCTGGTCCACGTGGTGTCGGCCACGACACTGGAGACGCCGCCCGGATTCCGTGCCGGAGCCCCCTCGGAGCCCGAGCAGGCTCACGGGTCGGTGGTGCTGGCGAGCGCCGAGCGCTACGCCGAGCATCGCCTCGATGCGCTCTCCGGAGTCGCGGCGTTCGCCGGTTACCGGCGCCCGGAGGTGGCCACATCGCAGCAGATCGGGTCTGCGATTCCCGCACTCGTCGCCGCGTCCGGCCATGCCTCGCTGCTGGTGCTCGGGTCGCGGGGCAAGGGACCGATCGGCAGCTGGATCCTCGGCTCGATCAGCCGGTCCGTCGTCGAGGACGCGAAGTGCCCGGTCGTCGTGCTGTGCCCGGGCGCCGGCGGTGTGGGCCGTGGCGTGCTCGTCGGCATCGACGGGACCAGCGACTCCATTCCGGCCCTGGAGTTCGCCTTCGACCAGGCCGACCAGCGGAACCTGCCGGTGACGGTGCTGTACTGCTACCGCGCCGACAGCACGGAGCGGCCCGACGACGACCGGGTGCTGGTCGCGGAGTGCGTGGCCGGACTCCGGGAGCGCTATCCGGACCTGCACCCGCACCTGCGGATCCAGGCGGGAAGCCTCGGGCGCGCCCTCGCGGAGCAGGGCCAGACCATGCACATGGTCGTGGTCGGCGGCGGGGGAGCGGTGGCCCACCACCTCCTGGATCACGCGCACAGCGTCGTCGTCACCGTCCCGACGACTTACTCCCGAGCAGGTACGACGCCTCCGGCCAATGCGGTGTGAGCCCGGTTCTCGGAGCGAGCCTCGGCAGCGAGGGCGCGGCGGAGCCGGGCGATCGGACCAGGGCTGTCGATGCCGACCGCGCCCACCTCGATGCCGCCTCGCCGGTAGACGATGAACCCGGCCTCGCGCTCCTCCTCGTCGGTCGCCGTCGTCTCGCCCACGACCTGGATCCGGTGCCCGTGCCAGGTCGACCAAGCGAAGGGGACGGAGGCGAAGACCTCGGTGGCTCCGGCGGCGTTCGCGCCGGCTATCCGACCCTGCTCGCCCGCCGCGGTCCAGTGCTCGCTGCGCTCGCCGTCGACGCACGCAACGTCACCCGCGGCCCAGACCCCGGGCGCGCTGGTGGCGAGCCGGCGGTCGCAGAGAACGCCGCCGGTGCGGTTGTCGAGGGCGACGCCGCTTCCGGCGAGCCACGCCGTCGCAGGCCGGGCTCCGATGCCCAGGACCACGGCATCGGCGGCCACGATCTCACCGGTGCACAGCTCGACCTCGTCGACGCCGAGGTCCGAGCTGCGTACGCCGGAGACGGTGGTCCGGGTGAGCAGCCTGACGCCGGCGTCGGCGTGCAACTGCATCAGGCGTGCGGCCGCGAGCGGGCCGACCGCTCGCTCCAGCGGTCGGCTGCTCGCCTCGACGACGGTGACCTCGATACCGCGGGCACGGGCCGCCGAGGCGATCTCGGAGCCGATGAACCCGGCCCCGACGATCACGACCCGGCGCGAGCGCGCCAGGGAGTCGCGTACGGCGAGCGCGTCGTCGTAGCGACGGAGCATCTGTACGCCGCGTACCCCGGACAGCCCCGGCAGCGTCGTCGCCGTGCTGCCGGTGGCGATCACGAGCGCGTCGTAGCCGAGGTCTCCGGCGCCGGTGGTCACCGTACGGCGCTCGGTGTCGAGGCCGTGGACCCGCACCCCGGAGAGGTGATGCACCCGCAGCTCCTCGATCACCTCGCTCGACCGCAGCACCGGCACGCCGGGCTCCTCCTCGCTGGAGAGAGCCGCTTTCGACAGCGGCGGCCGGTCATAGGGCGGGTACGGCTCATCGCCGACGATCGTGATCGGCCCGGACCAGCCGGCCTGACGTGCGCCTTCGACGGCACGGAGCCCGGCCAGCCCGGCACCGACGACCAGAAGTGATGACATTCGTCTTCCTCAGACTCGATGGGTGGCGCTCAGCCGAGGAGGCGGAGCGCGGAGACCGGGCAGGAGTCGATGGCTGCCTTGACGTACCCGCGGTCCGGGTCGGGCACCTCGTCGGTGAGGACCTCGACGAGGCCGTCGTCGCCGATCTGGAAGTAGGTGTCGGCCTGGGCCTCGCACATGCCGATGCCCTCGCACACCGTCTTGTCCGCTTCGATGAAAGACCCAACGTTCACTCGCTGACGCTCGCTCACAGCTTGGACTCCTTCAGCGGGATGAAGTCGACCTTCTCGCGTACGCCGCAGTCCGGGCAGCACCAGTCGTCGGGGATGTCGCGCCAGGCGGTGCCGGCCGCGAAGCCCTCGAGCTCGTTGCCGACCGCGACCTCGTAGACGTAACCGCAGCCGGGGCAGCGGCCGGCGGCGACCTCGTCGTCGAAGGTCTGCCGGGTCACGTCGATCTTCAGCGTCTCCTCGCTCGCCGGGTCTGCGGGCGGGAAGGTGGCGAGCAGCTTGTCGAGCCGGCCGGGGCGCACGTTGGCCAGCCGTACGTCGCCGTCGAAGTGTGCGACCACGCGCTTGTCCATCACCCGGCGCCACAGCGGCGGGACCAGGGCGAGCACGATCATCCCGGCGTAGCCGGTCGGCAGCGCCGGGGACTCCCGGTAGTCACGCAGGGTCTGGTAGCGCCGGGTCGGGTTGGCGTGGTGGTCGCTGTGCCGCTGCAGGTGGTAGAGGAGCACGTTGGTCGCGATGTTGTTGGAGTTCCAGGAGTGCATCGGCAGCACCCGCTCGTAGCGCCCGGAGCTGGTCTTCTGCCGCAGCATCCCGTAGTGCTCCAGGTAGTTGACGACCTCGAGCAGGGAGAACCCGATGACGGCCTGCAGGACGAGGTAGGGCAGGATCCCGACGCCCAGCCACAGCGTCATCGCGGTCCACAGGGCAGCGCTCATCAGCCAGGCGTTGAGGACGTCGTTGCCGAGGTGGAACGGGTGGGTGCCCTTGCGCCGGTAGCGCTTGGCCTCCAGGCCCCAGGCGCTGCGAAGCGACCCGAACACGGTGCGGAACCAGAACCCGTAGAGGGTCTCGCCCATCCGGGAGGAGGCCGGGTCCTCCGGTGTCGCGACACGTACGTGGTGGCCGCGGTTGTGTTCGATGTAGAAGTGTCCGTAGAAGCTCTGTGCGAGGGCGATCTTGGACAGCCAGCGCTCGTGGCTCTCCTTCTTGTGGCCGAGCTCGTGGGCGGTGTTGATGCCGATGCCCCCGATGAACCCGATGGTGAGGGCCAGCCCGATCCTGTGCGCCAACGGCCAGTCCTGGGTCGCGATCAGGTACATCGCGAAGGCGAACCCGGCGTACTGGATCGGCAGGAACGCGAAGGTGATGTAGCGGTAGTACCTGTCCTCCTCGAGCTCCTCGATGACGTCGTCGGGCGGGTTGGAGCGGTCCAGGCCGGCCGCGAAGTCGATGATGGGGACGATGCCGAGGACGACGATCGGACCCGTCCACAGGAACACGCCCCACCCGGTCAGGACGTAGCCACCCACGGCGATGAAGGCGAAGGACGGGACCACGAGTCCGAGGAGCCACAGATAGCGCTTCCTGTCCCGCCACCTCTCGGTGGAGCCCCCGTCGACGGTGCCGCTGGCGCCGAGTGTCATCTGCTGCCTCCTGTGAGTTCGGTTACGACCACTGTCAGAATGGACGTACGCGGCGGCAGAGTCTCTGGCCGATCGGGCCGAATCGATCACCGATAACTGTGCGTATTCACAGTCGTGTTGGCGAGGAAGGTGTCGTGGTAGTCGAGCGCCAGGAGCAGGTCGCCGGCTCGTTCACGCAGCGGATGCCCGAGGAGTCGCTCGGCCTGGGCCACGCGGTAGCGGATGGTGTTCTTGTGGATGCCGAGCCGCACGGCGAGCCGGTCCGCCGTCTCGGCCGAGGTGAGCACCTCGCGCACGGTCTCGCGGAGCCGACCATGGGGCGGATCGGCCAGCCCGCGCAGCGTCGTTCGGGTGAACCGCTCGGCGGCCTCCGGGTCATGGGCGATCAGGACCAGGGCGGCCACGTCGTCGTAGGCGGTCACCGGTGCTCGCCGCCCTGGCGCCAGCGCGACCCGCTGAGCCGCCTGCGCGTCGAGATGCGCTGCGACGAAACCGTCGAGACCGCTTCCGGCGACGCCCACCGTCACTCGTACGGCTGTGGGGTCGATCCCGGTGTCGGTCACGGTGTCGGGTCGTTCACCCAGCGCGAGCCAGGCCCACATCTCCCTTCCTCCCGGGCGCACCAGCACCGACCGGGCATGCCCGGCCCGGCGGGTGACGGCCGTGAGCGCAGCTTCCAGCTGCTCGATGGAGTCGGCGGTGAGCGCGTGCGCGACCAGGGCGACGTGACCTGGGATGTTGATCGGGTGGCCGGCCAGCGCGGCGGACAGCTCGGCGGGGGAGACGCTTCGGGTGTCCAGCGCCTGGGAGACCACCTCGAAGCGGCGGGCGTCCCCGCGCTGCTGGATCCGGGTCGTCTCGGCCTGGTGGATCAGCACCGACTGCTCGACCGAGGAGCCGAACCACGCGGTCGCCTTCGTCCAGAACCAGACCAGCAGGGCCTCGTGGTCGAGATCGCTGGGCGCCTGCCGGACGACCTGCACCGCGAAGTCCCAGCTCTCCTCCTGAGCCCGCTGGTAGACCTTGAGCAGCAACGGCAGACCGAGATGGCGGCGGGCTGCCTCGAGTGCGGTGGCGTGTGCGGACGGGACCAGCTCGAATTCGGCGTCCGGCAACGTGATCCGGTCGAGGAAGGCGTACCAGTGCTCTTCGACGGCCTTCAGGAGGAGGGGCCGGAGATCGGCCAGATCGATCTCGCCGTCGGCCAGGATCGCATCGGCGGTCGACGCGGCCCAGCGGGCGACCTCCTCGGGCCGGCGTTGCTCTTCCGCGAATGCCGCCAACCAGGCACCGATCTCGGTCACCGCACTCACCTCTCTCGACGCGCCGGATTCGCGCAGTCTACAAACGCCGGACGTAAGAGAGTGGCCCGCCGACGACGCTCAGATCTGCATCCGGAGGATCGCGCCCGGCCAGGGCTCGGGCTGTCCGGTGTCGACCGTGAACCGTCGCTCCAGCGCGAACCCGAATCCTTCGTACGTCCGGACGAGCGCCTGGTCGTCCCCGGCGTAGCAGTCGAGCCTCAGCTGGGCGACACCTCGCTGCCGGGCGATCTCGACGGCGTCGTCGACCAGCGTCCGGCCGATTCCGGAACCCCTCCGGGCACGGTCGGTGACGAGCAGCTGCAGGTAGAGCTCGGGGATCGGTGCGGGATCGACGTACGGCAATGGTTCATCGGCCAGGACGCAGACTCCGACCACCTGCCCGTCCGCCTCGGCGATGCGGGCGGTGCGCTCGGAGAGCATCGTCCGGATCTGCTCGACCCGAGCCTCGATGCCGGAGAACGGCGTCTCACCCCACTGCCCGGTGCGGCCCTGCGAGGCGAGCCAGGCGACGGCGGCATCGAGGAGGTCCAGTGCGTCTGGGAGGTCGCTGACGGACCCGGATCTGACATGCATGGAGCGAACGCTGGCACGGCTCCGATCGGCTGTCGAACGCTTTGGACGTGGTGTCGTAAACCGGTCGCGGGCCTCGATGAGGGGCTGATAGCGTACGCCTCGATGGGTACTCTGAAGCGATAGATCGGGACGCTGCGTCGAGTCTTTCTCCGCAGTGGGTCCTGAGCGACCGCGCCGTCCGACCGGCGCGCTCGAGGTCCGTGTTCCGACCCGTCGCCACGAGGAGTCTCCTCTTGTTCCCGTCTGCTTTCTCTCCCTCCGCCGTACGCGGCCACCGCGTGTGTGAGCTGCGTTCGGCCGCGGTCCGCTTCGCCGAGCGGATCGTCCTCGACCGCGTCGACCTCGCGGTCGGCCCGACCGACCGACTCGCCGTCATCGGCGACAACGGCGCCGGCAAGTCGACCCTGCTCGACCTGCTCGCCGGTGCCGTCACACCGGTTGCCGGCGAGGTACGCGTCGTCATCCCCGGTGGCATTGCACACGCCGCCCAGGAGCCGCGGTTCCCGGCCGGGGCGACGGTGCGTGATGCCGTCGACCTCCTGCTCGCGGACCTGCGGGCCCTCGAGTCGCGCATCCAGAGTTGCGCTGAGCGCCTGTCCATCGCCGGCGACCAGGATCAGCCGGCGCTGCTCGAGGAGCTCGGTGAGCTGATCGACCGGTTCGAGGCCCGCGACGGCTACGGCGTCGACCGGCGTGTCGACGCCGCGCTCGACCAGCTCGGCCTGGGTGGCCTCGACCGGGGACGCCCGGTCGAAGAGCTCTCCGGAGGCGAGCGCGCCCGGCTCGCTCTGGCCGTGGCGCTGTCGGCCAACGCTGAGGTGCTCCTGCTCGACGAGCCGACCAACGACCTCGACGATGCGGCGCTGACCTGGCTCGAGTCGCAGCTGGACGTACATCGCGGAGCGATGGTGGTGGTCACCCACGACCGGGCCTTCCTCGAGCGGAACGCCTCTGACATCGTCCAGGTACGCGACGGCGGGCTGCGCCGCTACGGCAACGGCTACGCCGGCTTCCTCGTGGCGCGAGCTACCGAGCGGCGACGTCAGGCCGAGCGGCACGAGGAGTGGAAGGCTGACCTGGCCCGCAACGAGGCCCTCGTCGCGGCGAACGCGTTCCGGCTCTCCGCGATCCCGCGCAAGCTCGAGCTCGACGGTTTCGGGCACGGCGCCTTCCGGGCGCGCAGCCGCGACCACGGCGCGATGGGCCGGATCCGGATGGCGAAGGAGCGCGTCGCCCGGCTGCGGGCCGATCCTGTCGCGCCGCCACCAGAGCCGCTCCGGTTCGCCGCCGGTCTCGGGTTCGATCGGCCGCCGGCCGACGGGCCCTACATCGCCCTTCGTGACGTACGTCGTGAGACCGATGCCTGGCTGCAGGTGGCCGAGTGGTCCCTGAGCGCCGGGGACCGCTGGCTGGTCACCGGACCGAACGGGGCCGGCAAGACGACGCTCCTGCGGCTGCTGGCCGGCGAGCTCGCTCCGGATTCGGGGAACGTCGAGCGCGCGCCGGGAGTGCGGGTCTCCTGGCTCCGCCAGGACGTCGCGGCGCCACCTGTGGGCTCGGTCGCCGGTGTGTTCGCGCGCACCGTGGGGATCCACCTCGAGGACGCCATCGAGCGCCTGCGGCGGTTCGGGCTGTTGCGCGAGCAGGAGATGCGCCGCCCGGTGCGGGCTCTCTCGGTAGGGCAGCGCCGCCGCCTCGACCTCGCGATCGCGCTGGCCGACCCTGGTGACGTACTGCTCCTGGACGAGCCGACCAACCACCTCGACCCAGAGCTCGTCGAGCAGCTCGAGGACGCCCTCGACGCCCACCCCGGCGCCGTCGTCACCGTCACCCACGACCGCCATTGGATCCGCCGCGCCTCCGGGGCGCGGCGCGTACGTGTGCACGGTGGTGGTCGGGTGGAAGTCGTCGGCTGAGGTGCTCTAGGAACGAGGCATCAGGCCTGCGCCAGGTAGCCCGCGGTGAGGGCGACCATCTCCTCGAGCACGGCCTCGCGCGGGTAGGGCGGTCGGTCGAGCACCCAGCGCAGCGCGATGTTCTCCATGGCCACCACGAGCACCCACGCGGTGAGCTGCGGGTCGGGGCGGGTCCTCGCGACCGCCCCGGCATGTAGATAGGCGGCGGTGAGGTCGCGTACGCGGTTGACGAGTGCCGCGTGGCGATCTCGGTTGCGCGAGGCGGGGAGCTCCTCGGTCAGGACGCGCAGCAGGGCAGGATCCTGCTCCAGCCCGGCGAGGAGCGCATCGGCGACCGACCGGATCGCCGGAGTGCCGGCGCTGCTCGCCTGGAGTGCCAGAGCCGAGGCGGTGCGCTCGGAGACGTCGTCCCAGTAGCGGCTGATCACGATGTCGAGGATCGAGGACTTGTCGGAGAAGTACTGGTAGAGCGAACCGGGGCTGATGCCGGCGGCGACCGCGACGCGGTTGGTCGAGAACGTCTCGTAGCCGTCGTCGATCAGCACCTGGCGTCCGGCCTCCAGGATGCGCTCGACCGTCGCCCTCGAGCGGGCCTGGATGGGTGTCTTGCGCATGCCCCAACGTTAGGCAGAACGCGAATTGAAAGCGAGCCCTGGCTCGCATCACGCTGGAGGTATGACCACACTCGCGCAGCAGGGCACCCAACCCACCGGATTCCCCACACGTTTTCGCGAAGGCGAGGCGCGCAGCCGCCGTCTGGGCCGACCGTTGCGCCTCCTGGGCCGCATCGACGAGGTCGACGAGGACCTGATGGAGCGGATCGGGCGGGCGTTCGGCGAGCGGGACGAAGCCGGCGCGCGGCTGGCGGAGGCGATCCGGATGCGAGCCGGGACTCCGGGCAAGGTCACGATGACCCAGCTGCGTACGGCCCTGGAGCACGGTGCGGCGGCGGTGGAGTCCCCGCCGCCGGCGCTCGCCGACTTCTTCGCGCAGGTCGAGGCCACCCCGGACTGGGTCGACTGGGACCTCGTCGACGAGGGCAGCCGCGTGTTCACGCGACTCGGCCAGAATGCGGCCGACGTGCTCCTGCAGCTCTCGCTCATCAGCGGCTACCGGTTCGGCGGCCCGCCGGACCTGCTCGTGGCCACCGGCGGCCTGACCGGCGGCACCACCCGGCGGCGCCTGGCCGAGACCCAGCACTGGGCGGTGAGCCTGCGCAAGCCCGGAGCGCTGCGGCCACCGGAGCCGGGATCGGGATCGGGATCGGGTGAAGCCTGGCGCCTCACGGTCCACGTACGGGCCATGCATGCGCTGGTCAACGCCGGGTTCGAACCCAGGTGGGACACCGGCAGGTGGGGGCTGCCGATCAACCAGGCCGACCAGGCGGCCACGCTGGGCCTGTTCGACGGCGTACTCATCATCGGGTGCCGGGCACTGGGAGTGCCGATCTCCAGGCGGGACGCCCGGGCCCTGATGCATCTGTGGAAGTACGTAGGTTGGCTGATGGGCGTCGACGAGGACTTCCTCGTCGACGACGAGTGGGAGCGGCACCGGATCAACTACCACGTGCTGCTCTCGCAGGCGGAGATCTCCGAGGCTGGTCCGCAGCTGGCGCAGGCAGCGGTCGAGGCCCAGCGGGATCGCAGCTATCCGGGCTGGCCGGGTCCCTTGCAGCGCGTGCGTGGCTGGTACGAGACGGAGCGGCTCCTCTCGATGCTGACCGTCTTCCTCGGGGTCAGGTCGATGCGCGAGCTCGGCCTTCCGGCGAGGCCCCCGTGGGCGCACGCCTACCTGCTGCCGCTGAACCTGCTCAGGTACCGGGTCCTCGGCCGGACCGCAAGGGGCCGGGCTCGCCTGGAGAGGCGAGGTGACCGAAATGCCGACTTGCTGCTCGCCAGCTACTTCGGCCGTGAGCGCGCTGCGGTCGGCAACCTCCCGGAGTGAGTGCGTGCGTCAGTCTCGGGTGGCGCTGGGAGGGGTGAGGGCGGCCTGGACGGTGCCGTCGATCAGGGTGGCGGCATCGGTCGCCTTGATCTCGCCCCGGTAGACAGCCCCGGAGGCGGCGTGGAGGACGCTCTGGAGCAGGGTCAGCTGCCACTCGAGCGGCTGGTCGTCCCGGAAGCTGCCGTCGTTGCGACCGCGCTCCATGAGCGGCTTCCAGCGGTCGATCAGCCCGAGGTGGACCGCCTGGAACTGCTCGTGGGGCATGCTCTGCTCGGCGGCGACGATCAGCGCGCCGTACTGCTGGGTCAGCCGCCACGACGCCTCGAGGAGCCGGCTGAGGGCGGCACGGGGGTCGCCGTCGAGGTCGACCGCTCCGAGCGCCTCGTCGGACTGCTGGATCGCGCGCTCGACGACCTGGGTGACCAGGGTGGCTCGGGACTCGAAGTGGCCGTAGAGCGTGACCCGCCCGACGCCCGCCGCCTTGGCGATGTCGGCGACGCTGACGTCGGGGTCGCGGGCGAGGCAGGCGGTTGCCGCGTCCATGATCGACTCGATGTTCTTACGTGCGTCGGCGCGCTTGAGGGTCGTCACGGCCGGAACCTCCCACGAGATGTTGAGCATCAGGGTATCGGCTGCCGTGCGGCCGGCCACGCGCACAGCACCTTGGCGCGGACCGTGGCGCCGAGGCGTCGGTAGAACCGGATCGCGGCGTCGTTGTCGGGTTGTACGCCCCAGGTGATCGTCAGGCCGCCGGCACGCTCTGCCAGCGCGGTCATCAGCCGCCCGCCGACACCGGCGTCGCGATTTTCGGGTCGGACGTAGAGGTCGTCGAGGGCGATGATGTCGCCGCCCGACCACAGGTGCAGGCGGCGTACGGCCGAGACGTAGCCGACCGGCTCTCGGTCGATCTCGGCGAGCAGCACGATGATGTCCGGGCGCTCGAGGTAGCCGGCCCACTGCGCGGCGGTCACGGTGACGGAGTCGGACTGGGCCTGGTGCGCGGCGATCTCACCGATGAGCGTGCGGACGGTCTCGGCGTCCTCCGGGGTGGCTTGGCGTACGACGACGTCCGGGTGGGTGTGGGCGGTCATGCTGGTTCCCGGTCGGTCGCGGCGTGGGAGTGGTGGGCGTGGCTCCCGGAGTATTCAGCTGGGCGCGCGAGCATCGCGGCGAGCATGAAGAGCAGCATGAGTACGTGACCGAGCAGCATCAGGCCGCCCGCGTCGATGACCCCGAGCCAGAGGAAGGGGAAGAGGGCCACGAAGCCCGCGTACATCGCCGCCGACATCTCGACGATCGGCCTCGATCCGTGGCCGCGGAAGCGCATCCAGGCAGCCATCGGGATCACCATCGTGGTGCCCATGACCAGCGAGTCGACGTCGGCGCGATGCACCCATGCGCTCTCCGGCTGCCCGCCGACTGCGAGCTGCCAGAGCGGGTAGAGCAGCATCATCCCGACGGCCATCGCGATGACCATCTGGAGGTAGTGGAGCGCGAACGAGAGCGCGCGGGGTCTGGGGCGGTGGGGCTTCGTCATGACTGGGTCTCCTGGTGGGGCTCTTGGTGAGCGTCGGTGGACGCGGGTCGACCGGGGATCAGTGCCCCGGCGAGGACGGCGGCAAGGGCTGCGATGACGGCCGCGACCAGGTAGGCCCTCTCGAAGCCGTCGGTGGTGCCGTCGACGAGGCTGGCCGCGGCGACGCCGGACATCACCGCGGCGCCGAGCGAGGCGCCGAGCTCGTGGAAGGTGCTCAGGATGCCGGAGGCCACGCCCGCGAGCTGCGGCTCGACCTGGCTCAGGGCGGTCGCGGCCGCGACCACGAAGAGGACGCCGAGTCCGGCGGAGCCGATGCTGACCGCGATCACGGTGGACAGCGTGCTCATGCTGATCGCGGGTACGACGAGCCCGGCGGCGGCGATGAGCAGCCCGGCGATCCCGAGAGAGCGAGCGCCGAGGCGGCCGATGAACCTGCCGGCCAGCTGCGCGCCGACCATCGTTGCGGCGGCGACGGGCAGGAACAGCAGGCCGGTCGTGAGCGGTCCGTGTCCGGCGGCGCTCTGCAGGTAGAACGTCCCGAGGAAGAACACCGCCACCATCAGCCCGGTCGCGACGAACAGCACGAAGGTGCCGGACAGGACCGGGCGCCGCGTGACCAGCGCCGGGTCGATGAGGGGATGACGCGTACGTCGCAACCAGCCGGCCAGGACGGCGTATCCGACGATCCCCGCGACGACGAGCACGACGGTGCGGCTCGAGGCCCAGCCCTCGTCGCCGGCTTCGATGAAGCCGAGGATCAGCAGCCCGGTGGAGGCGGTGACGATCAGCGCTCCGACGAGGTCGAGACGTACGTCGCCTCCCCAGGCGGGCAGCGGCGGGAGCAGCCGGGCCAGGAGGATCGCCACGACGATGCCGACGGGCACGTTGATCAGAAACACCCACTCCCAGCCCGGTCCGGCGGTCAGGGCGCCGCCGAGAAGCACGCCGATCGCGGCCCCACCGGCCCCGAGCGCCGACCAGATCCCGAGCGCTCGGTTGCGCTCATCGCCGTCGAAGAGCCGGACCACGATCGAGAGGGCAGCGGGGGAGAGCATCGCCGCCCCGACCCCCTGCGCGACCCGCCCGCCGATCGCCAGCTCCGCGCTCGTGGCGAGGCCGGTGGCCAGGGATGCCACGGTGAACGTCGCGAGTCCCGCGAGCACCACGGGCTTCGGGCCGAACAGGTCGGCTGCCCGGCCGCCGAGCAGCATCAAGCCGCCGAACGCGAGGGTGTACGCACTCACCACCCAGGTCAGCGCATCGCGCCCCAGCCCGAGATCGGCGCCCATGTGCGGTAGCGCGATCGCCACCACGGTGACATCGAGGATCAGCATGAACTGCGCCAGCCCCAACAACCCGAGCAGCCGCCATCGGCGCGGGTCGGCGGACTGGTCGACGGCTTCGCCGGGGTTGCTGTCTGAAGTCATGGCGCGCCTCCTGAGGACACAAGTCGAACATTGATGTACGAGATACTAACTCGAACATTGGTGTTCGACAACGGCGTTTCTCGGGGCGTCACCCCTTGCACGGTCCCGACGTCGCGCCCATGGTGGGAACACCGAGCATCCAGAGAAGGGGCAGGACCATGTCTTCACACACCTACCGCGTCACCGAGATCGTCGGGACCTCCGACGAAGGACTCGAGCAGGCGATCCGCAACGGCGTCGGTCGAGCAAGCAAGACGCTGCGTCACCTGGACTGGTTCGAGGTCACCCAGATCCGGGGACACGTCGACGACGACGACATCCAGCACTTCCAGGTCGGTCTGAAGGTCGGCTTCCGGATGGAGGACGAGTGACGGCGCCGCGGCGCTGAACGGGTTATGCGGGGTCGTGAGGAAGTACGCCCGGCCCCTCGCGCAGCTCGAACACGAGCTGCGTCTCGGTCTGCCGTACGACCCGGTGGACGGTCACGTGCTGCAGCACGAAGTCGCGCAGGGCCTCGGCCTCCTCGACGGCGACGTGGAGGTGGAAGTCGTCCGCGCCGGCGACGTGGAAGGCCTGGATCACGCCGGGGGTCGTGGCCAGATCGTCGTAGAGCTTCTCGACGTGCTCCTTGCTGTGGCTGCCGAGCCGCACCTTGATCACGGCCTGCAGCGGGTAGCCGAGGGAGCGGACGTCGACGTCGAGGCGGCGGCCGGTGATGACGCCGTTGTCGCGCAGGGCCCGCAGGCGGTAGGCGCAGGTCGACTCGGCGAGGCCGAGGCGCGATGCGAGGGCCTTGTTGGTGAGCTCGGGGTTGGTGGCGAGCTCGGTCAGGATGCGGCGATCGACTGAGTCGAGGGCGGCTGCGGATGGTTGTACTTTCGCCAACGGGGCTCACCTGGATCACTGGTCGAGTTGCTCGAAGACGTCAGTATCAGCGATTCGGTGGGATCTTCGGCAATCGATATGGCTTGATCTTGTGGGTTCCGGCCAGCATCACGGCATGCCGATTGCGAACCCTCACCTCGACTCGCTCGCCGTCCACGCCGGACGGGAGGACCTGGCGATGTTCGGTGTCCACGCCCTCCCGATCGACCTGTCCTCGACCAATCCCCTTCCCGACATCGAGCGCGGTGGCGCGTCGTACGAGGCCTTGGCGACCGGTGGTCATCCGCTCCCGGACGGCGGGTCCGTCTACCAGCGGCTGTGGAACCCCACCGTCGCGCGGTTCGAGTCGGCGCTGGCACAGCTCGAGCAGGCCGAGACGTCGGTCGCGTACGCCTCGGGCATGGCGGCCATGACGGCAGCGATCATCGCGAGCACCTCCTTCAGCGGCAAACGGCACGTCGTCGCGGTCCGCCCGCTGTACGGCGGCACCGACCACCTGCTCGCCTCCGGCCTGCTCGGCGTCGAGGTGACGTTCTGTGCGGAGCACGAGGTCGCCGCGTGTCTTCGGCCCGACACGGCGCTTGTGGTCCTGGAGACCCCGGCCAACCCGACCCTGGACCTCGTCGACATCGCGACCGTAGTCGCGGCCGCCGGTGACGTACCGGTGCTCGTGGACAACACCTTCGCCACCCCGGTCCTGCAGAACCCGCTCACCCTGGGCGCGGCGATGTCGCTGCACAGCGCCACCAAGTACATCGGCGGTCACGGCGACGTCGTCGGCGGTGTGATCGCGTGCGACGAGGGGACCGCTGTCCGCCTGCGCCAGGTTCGCGCGGTCACCGGCGGCCTTCTGCACCCGCTGGGTGCCTACCTCCTGCACCGCGGCCTCGCCACCCTGCCCACCCGCGTACGGACCCAGCAGGCCGGTGCGGTCGAGATCGCGGAGTGGTTGCAAGCACATCCGGCCGTCGAGCGGGTCCACTTCCCGGGGGAGGACGACGATCGGGGTCTGGTCGGCAAGCAGATGCGCGGCCCCGGCGCCATGGTCACGATCGCGCTGCGTGGCGGGTACGAAGCAGCCGCCCACGTGACCTCGTCGGTCGAGCTCTTCACCCACGCAGTCTCGCTCGGCGGCGTCGACTCGCTCATCCAGCACCCCGCCGGCCTCACCCACCGCCCGGTCGCCGCCCACGCCAAGCCATCGGCGAACCTCGTACGCCTCTCGATCGGCCTCGAGAACACGGAGGACCTGATGACCGACCTCGACCGCGCGCTCTCAGGCGCGCCCGTGCCCCCTGCTCGTGCCGCGGAGTCCGAGGACCGCGCCCTGATCCGCTGAGCGCGTACGTCTGTTGGAGAAGGGTTGTTCGCGAGTGTTGCCGGGGGACTGCCGACTCCTCTGGTACGTCCGCAAGCGAACGAATTTTCGTTCGCTTCAGGGGAAGCATCCTCCCGACGTATAGAGCGCCGAACAGCACGCACTTGCCCCGGAGCTTACGAGACCGTCGAGGCGGGGTTCGTACTCAGCACTCGTTGCGCGACAGCGGTGGTGGCCTCGACACCGAGGAAGCCGACGACGCGGGTGACTCGGTCGATGTCGAGCGGGAGCAGGCCGGGGGTGCCGGGGATGTCGGGAGTGAGGCGGAGGTCGAGGTCGTCGTGGCAGGTCATCATCCGCAGGTTGAAGTCGTAGCGTTCCCGCGCGCCGGGCGCGGAGAGTGCGCGGACGACGCGGGCGCTGATGCGGCGTACGCCGGTGTCGGTGGCCCACGCGTCGAGGAGCGCCGTCACCTTCTGGCCGTCGTTGTCGGAGATGTCGGACCAGACACCGTCCATCGGGCCGACCTGGTCGAGGAGTGCGGCGGCGGTCTTCTCGCCGATGCCGCTCACGCCGGGCAGGTTGTCGCTGGCGTCGCCACGAAGTGCCGCAAACTCCAGATAGCGAGAGGCAGGAACGCCGTACATCGCGTGCAGACGAGCGGGGTTCAGCAGGGGAGAGCCGTTGATTCCGCCGTTGATCAGCCGCAGAACCTTCGTGTGCTCGCTGATCAGCGCGAACGCGTCGCGGTCGGAGGTGATCACGACGCAGTCCCACCCGTTGCGGCCCGCCCAGGCCGCGGCGGAGGCGTTGACGTCGTCGGCCTCGAGGCCCGGGGGAGTGACGGTCGCGAGCCCGAGGGCGTCGAGCATCGCACCGGCCCGGTCGAGCTGCTCGGCCAGCAGCGGGTCCTTCTCGGGGCGGCCGGCCTTGTAGTCGGGGTAGGCGTCCCTGCGTACGGACGAGGTGCGGTCGTCGAGGCCGAAGAG
The DNA here is from genome assembly GCF_042788075.1 of Nocardioides sp. YIM B13467. Taxonomy (NCBI): domain Bacteria; kingdom Bacillati; phylum Actinomycetota; class Actinomycetes; order Propionibacteriales; family Nocardioidaceae; genus Nocardioides; species Nocardioides sp. YIM B13467. Next base: position 406,489 of record NZ_JBHZPJ010000046.1, on the reverse strand, counting down.
CACGGCGTCAGGAGCGAAGGCGTCGATCGAGTCGAGGATCTGGCGCAGCATGCCGTGCAGCGCCCACGCGGGCCGGCCGGCGCGGTCGATCATCCGGGTGTGCGCCCGGGCGTGATGGTTGCGGTGCAGCAGCGACGGGGCGTCGACGACAAGCAGGAGGCGGCGGGGGCTCGGCGAGCTGTTCATCGACATCGCGCCCATCGTAGGCGCGCGAGGTCCCGGTTCGTTCGAAGCCCGGGCCGTACGCAGTCGGTGGCTATCTCTGACGGCCTCGCGGCATGAACGACGGCCAGGCGGCATGGTCGATGGCAAGCCAGGGCGCGGTGGCGACGCCGACGGGCGTCGTATCCACGATCGAGCGTACTTCGCGATTGAGATGTGGCTGATCGGAGTAGCCAGCCTGGGCTGCGGCCTCAGCGGGCGGAGTGCCATCGGCGAGAAGTCGGGCGGCGTGGTCGAAGCGTACGAGCCGGGCGGCCTGTTTGGGTGAGAGGCCGAGCTGGGTCCGGAAGCGGGACCAGAGCCGTTGGCGGGACCATCCGGTCTCCACGGCAAGTGTTTGGATATCGGACCGGCCCTGTCGAACGGAGGTCTGCTGCCAGGCGTACGCGACCTCGCGGTCGACCCTCCGTCGGGCGTCGAGACGACCGCCGAGGAAGTCGTACGTCATGGCGAACCGTTCGTCCCACGAGGTGGTGCTTCGAAGGTCGGAGCGGAGTTGTCTGGCCTTCGGTCCGAGGACGTCATCGAGGTCGGCGAAGGTGCGGGTGAGGCCGGCGGTGTCGAGGATCTGGGCGGCGAGAACCGGCGAGAGGCGCACCTGGAGGCACGCGCCGGAACCAGCGCCCGTGAGGCTCACGTTGCCGGGCAGAAGCCCGATCGCGACACTGCCCCGCGTGCGCTTGCCGGCATCGTCATGCGCGGTCCAGCCGTGGTCGCCGAGGTCGAAGAGCAGGGTGACCGCTGGGTGGGCAACCATCGTGATGTCGATCGGACGGGCACCGCGGTAGCGGAAACCTGCCATGTGGACGCCCGGGACAGGTGCGGCGCCGCGCGCCCGCTGGGGGATGGTGACGTCCACCTGAGACCAGTCCATGACGCAAGGCTAGGGCGGGAGGCAAGAGCGACATTCGTCCAAGACGACCTGGGGATTCGTACGAGATCGTCGTGAGCATGACTGCGTACGACACACCCACTGTTCACGGTGTCCACCTCCTTCATGACGGGCCGGAGACGGCACCGCCGCTGCTGCTCATCCATGGCTCCGGTGCGACCGGTTCGACCTGGGAGCCGATGGTCCCCGCGCTCGCCGAGCGGTTCCATGTGCTGCGGATCGACCTGCCGGGCTGCGGCAGGTCGAGCACGGCGCCGACGTACGCCGTCCCGGACCAGGCCGACCGTGTCGCTGCGGTGCTTGACGACCTCGGGATCACCAAGGATGTGGCAGTCGCGGGCCACTCCAGCGGCGGGTACGTCGCCACCGCCTTGGCCGAGCGACGCCCGGAGCTGGTCGGTCCACTGGCGTTGATCAGCACTGGGCCGAGCATGGCGGCATTGCTTCCAGAACCCGCGCTGGTCAAGCTGTTCACCGGGGGTGCGCTCGGTGCGTTGGTGTGGCGGCTGCGTACCGACGCACTGCTCCGGAAGGGGATCGCCGCCACTGCCGCCCGGCCGGTGACCATCGGCGACGAGGTCATCGATGACCTGAGGCGGACATCGTTCAAGACGTTCCGGGCGATCATGCAGGCGAACCGCGACTACCTCGTCGAACAGAGCATCCCGCAGCGGCTCCTACGGCTGGGACGCCAGCCGCTCGTGGTCTTCGGAGACGCTGACCCGCGGTGGGACCCTGAATCGGCCCATGAGTACGACGTCTTGCCGGATGGACGCGTGGAGTACCTCGCCGGTGTCGGGCACATCGCGATGCTGGAAGCGCCCGACGAGACGGCTCGGTTGCTGCTCGACTTCCTCGGCTGAACCTCCGTGCCGTACGCAGCCTAGGTCGACCGCTTCCTGCCCAGCCGCCAGCCGCCGTGGGGCAACTCGAGCGCCGACTCCGGGCCCCAGGATCCCTGCGGGTAGCTCTCCACCTCGGGCCGATGCTCGAGGACCGGCTGGCAGATCTCCCACAGCCGCTCCACCTCGCGCGCACTGGTGAACAGGGTCCGGTCGCCGTTCATGACGTCGAGGATCAGTCGCTCGTACGCCTCCAGCGGCCCGGCGTCCGGTGCGTCATGTGCGAGGTCGAGGCGGAAGACGCCGTCCGTCAGCGCCATGCCGGGTCCGGGCCGCTTTGCCCGGACCTCGATCTCGATCCGGGCCTCGTCGCTGAGCTCGATCACCAGCTCGTTGGGCTCCGCCGAGCTGGGATCCTCAGGCTGCAGCCAGCGGTGCCGCGGGTCGATGAACCGAATCGTGATCGTCCGGCGCCCGGCCGCGAGCGCCTTGCCGGTGCGAAGGTAGAACGGCACCCCGCGCCACCGGTCGTTGTCGATCCACGCCTCGATGGCGACGTACGTCTCCACGTCGGAGTCTTCGGCGACGTCGGGCTCCTCGCGATAGCCGTCGTACTGCCCGAAGACCACGCGCTCTGGGTCCAGCGGCCGAACGGCCGCGAAGGCGGCGGCCTTCGCCGCGCGGATCGCGCCCTCCCGGAAGGCGTGCGGATCCTCCATCGCCACGAACCCGAGCAGCTGGCACAGGTGGGTGGTAACCATGTCGCGCAGGCAGCCGGTGCCCTCGTAGAAGCTGCCGCGCCCGGTGACGGTGAGCTTCTCCGGTACGTCGATCTGCACCGACTCGATGCTGTGCCGGTTCCAGGCGGGCTCGAAGAGACCGTTGGCGAAGCGCAGCGCCAGCAGGTTCTGCACGGCCTCCTTCCCGATGAAGTGGTCGATCCGGAAGATCTGCTTCTCGTCGAACGCCTCGCTGAGCACGGAGTCGAGCTCGCGCGCCGAGGCGAGGTCGGTGCCGAACGGCTTCTCCGCGACCAGCCGGCTGCGGGCGTTCAGTCCTTCACGCGCGAGCATCCCGACCATCGGTTCCACGGCCTGCGGTGGCACGGAGAGATAGAGGAGGCGCTGTACGTCACCGAGGGTCTGTCCGCTCTCCAGCGCGAGCCGGTCCTCGGCCTCGTGCACCGCCTCGGCTAGTGCGGCGCCGTCCTCGGCGGACGAGGCGACGAAGCGGATCCGCTCCAGCAGCGGCCCGGCGACGCTCTCGTCGATCTCGTGGACGAACTCCTTCAGCGACTGGCGAACCTGGTCACGAAACTCGTCGTCTGTGCCCGGCGAGCGCCGCCCGCTGCCGATGATGGCGAGCTGATCGGGAAGACGTTTGGCGAGCGCGAGCCGATACAGCCCGGGGAACAGCTTGCGCGCGGCCAGATCACCGGTCGCGCCGAAGAGGACGAGTACGTGCGGGGCTGGTTTGGAGGACACATCCTTAGTCTCCGCCACCCGCGGTAATCGGTGCCAGGGACTCGCGCTACCAGGGTGCGTTCAGCTTGGAATCACAGTCGCGGTGTCGGTTGCCCAGGCTGTCGTGAGGTGGCGCAAGACGCTGTCCTCGGTGTTCGCGCCGATGACGCTGGTCGCGGCGGCGAGAACCTCCGGGGCGGCGTTGGCGACGGCGTACGCCTCATCGGCTGCCCCGAACATGGGCAGGTCGTTGAGGTTGTCGCCGTAGGCGATGACTTGGTCGACGTCCAGGTAGTCGCGCAGCCAGTCGACGGCGTGGGCCTTGGTCGCCCGGGCGGCGCTGAGCTCGAGGTACGTGTCCTGCGGGTGGTGCGTGTCGATCTGCGCGATGAGGGAGAGCCTGCCGTCGGTACCCGCCGCGATGTCGATCGTCAGGGCCGCGATCGCCGATGCGTCGCCGATGATCGTGGCATAGAAGACGCCGTCGCGGGGGAGACGGGCCCAGCTTGTGGCTGTTCGAAAGCGTTGGTCGCCAACCCTGTCCGCGAGAAAGCGGCGCATGCCCTCGGACTCCTCGCCCTCTACCCAGGTCGCCCGCTCGACCGTCGGAGTGCCGTTGTAGACGATCGGCGGAACTCGGTGTTCGCGGCAGATCTGGAGCACGGTGTCCAGGTCGTCGTCCGGGATGCGTTCCTCGTTGAGGATCGCGCCGGTGTTCGGATCGAGCTGGAACGCGCCACCGGAGACGGTGACCGGAATCCGCAGGTCGAGGCTATCGGTGACGCGTGCCGCGGAGACGTACGAGCGGGCGGTCGCGTAGGTGAACCACAGGCCCTTCGCCACGAGGTCGTTGATGCCGTCACGGGTTGACGTCGAGAGTGCGGCGCCGGGGCCGAGGAGCGTGCCGTCGAGGTCGCTGAGGATCAAGGTGCTCAACTTAGACCACTGTCACCTGCGGCTTTGCCGAGCACCGCGGCCTCAACCAGGCGTGGTCCGGGGTAGTCCCCGGGAAGCGCGTCCATGAGGATCTCGTCGGCCGGTCGGCCAAGCCACCAGGCCGACTGGCGTCGCGTACCGATGATCTTGAACCCCGCCTTCTCATACGCTCGCACTCCGGCGGTGTTGTCGGCGATCACTGACAGATAGACCGACCGGAGTTGGGCCACGTGGAAGGCCCAGTCGAGCACCATCGTGGTTGCGGTGGTGCCGATTCCGCGGCCGCGGGTCCTCTCGTCGCCGAGGTAAATGAAGAACTCGGCGGTGCCATAGCGGTGGTCCATCGCCAGAGATGAGCTGCCGACGGGCTGCCACTCGCTGCCGTCCACCTCCTGGTAGATGGTGAATCGAGCTTGCGAATCGGAGTGACGCAACTGCGAGTCCAAACCGGCGGTGCGCTCTGGGAGCGTCTCGGGTCCGAGTCGGCCGTAACCGGCCATGACTCGCAGGCTCGATTCCCACCTCCAGTAGGAATCGAGCAGGTCGGCGCGGAGCGGTCCGAGCCCGACGCCGTCGTGGGTCAGCCACAGGTCAGTGTTGGTCATGTTGCGCTCCTTGGTGGTCGAAGTCTTCTGGGATCGCGCGCAGAATCGTGTAACGGCCGGTGGACGCGGGTTCGGCAGCGGGGACGCCCTTGTTACCGACTCGCGCCTGCACCCAGGCATGGAGCCTGACGGGGTCGGAAGCGACGCCATGGCACCACGTGACCGACCTGCCGAGTAGCGCAAGTGCCACTGTGGCCGCGACAGACTCCTCCAGGCACGCGACACGCCCAGGAAACCAGCGTCCCATCCGCCTGATGTGGAGGACACCCCGCTCGGCTTCGTCGAGGGTCGCCGTCCGGAGGGGGAGGAGGGCGACGCCGCCGAGAAGAGCGGTCAGCCGGCGCATCGTCCCCCCGCGGGCTCCGAGCGCCTTCAGAAAGAGGACTGCCATGAAAGCCGCCGCCGAGGCGATGACTTCCGCTGGCGTCGCTTTGCGACACTCAGCCGCAGTCAGGCCGGCGTCGCACTCATCGGCCCCGAACGACAGCGCGGGAGGTTTGCCGGTCACGACACGCAGAGAACGCGTGCCACTGCCGTCCAGGCCGAGCGCGTCGCGGATCCGATCGGCGAGGGGTTGGTCAGCGGCAGGCGATCCCGCACAGGCCTGGTCTGTGTCGCGTCTCCTGCTGAGCAGGCGGACCAGACCCGTGTGGTAGTCGACCACCAGGGTGGTGTCCGTGAATTGGCATGCGTACAGGTCCCGGCCGCGACACGGAATGGAGGTGGTCGTCATGAGATTGCCCCAGCCGGGCTCACTTGCCATTCCCATCTGACGATCTCGGTCCGGTCCAACGTGCGCAGCCAGCTCTCAAGGCCGAGCGCGGCGTCGAGCTGCGGCAGGCAGACGGCCGCCCCTGTGGCCCCGGCCGCGCCTGCCCGGAGTGAGGCACGCAGCGCGTCCACGCGGACGAGTCCCAGGTCGCTCAGGCGTCCGTCGGCGAGATCGAGCAGCGAAGACAGGTTCGTCCGCAACCCAGCGAAGTAGTCCGATGCGAAGCTGCCCTTGGTGGTCCTGACAGCCAGCTCAGGCGGGTAGATGTCCTCCAGCGCTTCCCGGATCTGCGGCTTGTACTCGCTCGGGCGAGGCATCGCGGCGACCGGCGCGCTCAGCACGGCAGCCAGGACGCGGGAGTCGACGAAGGGGTTGTGCAGGGGTACGCCATGGTGCGCCGCCAGTTGGGCGTCGGAGTCGGCTGTCCTGCCGACCTCTGCCGCGTCGTGGACGATTGCGTGCGCCGTGAGTGCACCGCGGGCGTGCGGCAGGGGCGGGGCGGCGTCCGCCAGCGCCGCTGCGCGGAGCCCGGCTTGGGCGGTCGCCCACGGCGGCGGTGCCGCGACCGTCAGCCATGCGTTGGCCGCAGCGCGTTGGGTCTTGGTCGCGAGTCCGGAGTGCCACCACGCGGCCGCTGCTGCCAGGCCCTGTTCCGGCGTGTGGCGGAGGAGGTCCGTGGCCGCACGGAGCACCTCTGCAGGGGCGGTGCGCCGCAGCCTCGCGAGCCTGCGCGCCTCGGCTGCAGCGACGGCGAACCGGCGATGTGCGATCGCATCCGCGATCCACGCGACTGACGTCATCAGCACGGTGTCTCCGCCGTCCCCGGTCATGTGGCAGTCGGTGGCAGTGCGCTCGCGCATCGCGTCGAGCTGGAACGCGAACCTGGCGTAGGCCCTGGCCGAGGGTGCCGGCTCGTCGGTCACCGGCAGGCCGTCAAGACGACAATAGGGGAGATGAGCGCCGTCGAGGGCGAGGAGATGGTGTTCGACGCCTGGACGCTGGCCTGCTCGCAGCGCGTGGGCGAGGTCCCCTGTCGGTGCTCCGGTTGCGTTGGTCGACGGCTCGTGGACCGTGTAGGCCGAGATCCTGCGCCCGCTCGGGGCCAGAGCCCTGGCCGCCAGGAGGGTCAGGGCGGTCGAGTCGAGCCCTCCGGAGAGGTCCGCGCTCGGAGCGATGGTGTTCGCGATCCGTGACCTGATCGCTGCGGTGAGCTCGGCCCGGAGCCCGGCCGGGCCGCTCGGTTCCGAGCCGTGCCGTTCTCCGGGAACCCACATGCGGCTGCGCCACGCGGTGCCGCTGCGGCCGAACATGTAGCGGTGCCCGGGAAGGACGAGGCGCACGCCATCGAAGTACGTGCGCTCCCCGAAGAGCCTCGGCGTGCCCGGCGCATGGAGCTCGCCAGAGAGCCGCTCGATGTCGAGACGGTGCTCGCCGTTACAGGCGAGCCCGGCGAGGCCACGAGCGGAGGTCGACCAGTAGAGGCCCTCGTCGGCGAGGCAGGTGTAGATCGGCACGGCAGTCGCCAGGTCCGACCAGATCGAGAGGTGCGACTCGGTCTGCTCCACGACCGCGTATGCGCCGGGCCATCGCCAGGTCACGTCGTCGGGGACCGAGCTGGCCGCAGCCGCGGCGAGTTCGGCGTCGCTGACCGACGCCGTGCCGATGAGGATCAGGTCGTGCACGCCGTCTCGGACCAGGCGATATCGCGCCGCTGGCGCGTGGCTTCCATGCTCGTCCATTGCCCAGGCGATCGACGTGCCCCTGGCGGCGACCGGGCGTGCGCCGAGCGGGGATCGGGGTCGCGAGTGGTCGCCGATGTAGCCGGCCATCCAGAACATGCTCAACCTCGTTTCGTGAAGAGTCGCGGATCGGGCAGGGGAGAGCCCGCAAGGCAGGCCCTCCCCGGTGCGTGGCAGGCGTCAGTTGTACTGGCGGCGCTTGTCCTCGCTACCCGTGCCGCCGCTGCCCAGGGTGAGCTCAGCCGCGTCGCCGAGCTCGATCACCTCCGCGTGCTGCTCGCGGTCTCTGCACCGTTCGACGGGCTGGGTGCGGTCGTTCTCGAACATGTCGGTCTCCTTCGACTGGTTGATGTCAGACGGTTCACTTGCCGCAGCGGTTCGGCCGGGGCAGTTCCATTGGGCCCGTCATCAGGCAGTCGGCGGAAGGGGTTCGATGCGGACAGCGGTCCTGTCCGCATCCGGGTGGAGAGCGAGGGAGGTGCGCTCGCCTCAGAGCCCTGTCCAGGTCATGGCGGTGTCGCCGGCGCGGATGGCGTCGAACCGCTCGCGGAGCGCGGCGCGGTGCGCAGCGGACCGGTTGGCACGCCGCAGCGGCCCGGAGAGCTGGACCAGGTCGCGCATCCGCATCAGCAGATCCAGGCCGGGCTCCTCGCTCAGGTCGTAGCCGTAGGTGTCGACGAACCGCTCGATCCAGGCCTTGTCCCTGCCGTAGCGTGTCGCCGCGTGCCATGTCGGGATCAGGTCCATCTCGCGGGGACCGATGCTGACCCCGTCCCAGTCGCCGAGGATCGCACGCTGCCCAGCGCTCGCGGTGACGTCCCAGAGCAGATTCCCCGCCCACGCGTCGGCATGGATCAGCCCCGTCCCCAGCGGCCAGTCGTACCTGTCGACCCGTTCGGTCACGGACGCGACCTCCTCGAGCAGCCATTCACGCTCCGCGCTGCTGAGGCCTTCGTAAGGGCCCTCCGAGGTCAGCACGTTGCGCAGCGAGGTGAGCGGCCGCCACCGGGGGAGTGCCAGCGGCGGCTCGGTCAGGGCGTGAAGGTCCCGCAGGAGCGAGCCGAGATGAGCCGAGTCGAAGGCTTCGGCGGGATCCGGTTGGGGGTAGTAGTGCCAGAAGCTCACCGTCAGGCCGGGTGCCCCCTGGCGCGGCCGGACCACAGTGGGAGTGGTGCCAGCGATCGGCGAGGTCGCGCCGAATCCGTGGTCGTCGCACAGCCAGCGGACGACTTGCTGGGTGGTCCCGATCTGCGCGACGGAGCGGGATTCAGGGGTCATCCTCGCCACGGCGTCCTCGGCTGGGAGGAGGAACACCGCGTTCGAGTAGTGATGGATGATCCGCGCCCCCTCGGCGGAGAGCGAGGCGCGCTCCGATGCTTCGGACAGGGCTTCGTGCAGCTCGGCGTCGGTGAGGTCGACCACGGGTTCCTCTCTACAGCATCACATCATGAAGGTCGGACTCGAACCCTCTGAGCAGGTCCGGGTCGAGGTGGCCGGCGAGCTGTCCGCGGACGGCGTTCACGGCGGCGATCGCGCGGGCGCTGGACACGCCGGCGATGAACGGCAGGACCCGGCGCAGGGCTTCAAGCGCACGCATCGGATCGGCGTGGCCGTCTCGTTGGGGGGACGGGAGGAACGCCGCGGCGATGGTCGCCGTGACCAAGACCTGCCGCCGCTGCATCGCCGACGAGGACGCCGTGGTGAGCAAGGTCGCCGCGTACTCCTCAACTCGTGCGGTCCTCCCGAGGTCGGAGGAGGAGTAGAGGAACTCGGTGGAGAGCTGGTCGGTGTTGAAGAACCCGATCCAGTCCGGGTCGCGGTCGCTTGCGCCCGACTGAAGGGCGCGCTCGGCGTCGTTCATCGCTCTGTCCGCGGCGACAGGGTCGGAGGAGCGGGCGAACGCTCTCGAGGCCACCGCACTAGCCCGCGCCGCCACGATGTGCGAGCCCGACCGGCGGCCGGCTTCGGCAGCGGCCTCGCCCAGCGCGACCGCCTGAGCGCGAGCGTCCAGGTGCAGCGCCTGCATGGTCATGTCGCCAAGGATGTGAGCGCCAAGGGCCTCGTCGTCGACGGCCCGCGCCAGACGAAGCGCCTGGACGAAGTAGCGCTGCGCCAGACCCTGGTGGCCGGAGTCGAACGACATGAAGCCCGCGAGGTCGCACAGCCTCGCGGTCGTGGTGAGCAGTTGGCGGTGGACCTCCCCGTCGCACTCCGCCGAGAGCAGCGGGCGCACCGTGGTGCGTAGGTAATGCCCGAGCGTCGACCTCGCATAGCCGCCGCCGAGCTGGTGGTCGGCCTTCGAGAACGCGCTGCCCATAGCGGCGACGGCTTCCACGTCGAGCAGGCTAAGCCGTCGGCGTCCTCCGGGCCGATCGGATCCAGCTGGCCCGCCCGCAGCCCGCAGAGCCGGTGTCGGTCGTGCCTGCTCCAGGTGCCAGCGCAGCAGAGCTCCGTCGTCGACCGACGGCAGCCATTGCAGCGGCACCGACTCCAAGGCGGCGTCTCCGTCCCAGAGCGCGGCCACGGTGCTCGCGGTCGTGGACAGATCCGTGTGCCACTCCAGCCCCAGGCCGGTGTCGACCCGTGCTGTCGTCTCGCCGTCGTGCGGCCGTTGGGCCTCCTGGTCGGCTCGATCCCAGATCCGCACCAGGGCTCCGGCCGTTTCCAAGGCCTCGTCAAGCCGGAGGACCGCGGCGCGGCTCGGCCAGCGCTCGGCCTTCTCGAACCGGCCGATGAGGGCGGCGCTGTCATGGGTCGCCCTGCCGAGCGCAACCTGTGACAGGCTCCGCTGTGTTCGCCAATGCCGCAGTTCTGCCCCGAAGAACGCGCGCGCGGACTCGAACGGGTTCAGCTCCTTCGGCGTCTGCCCCACGCCGCACCCCTTCCGAGACTTAGATGCACATTTAAGACACGACACGACGGAGTCTGTAAAGGAATGGGAATGCGGACAGGCTTTATGTCCGCATCTTCTACCTGCCGCGACAGCCCTTTGCTGCTTAGCGTCGGGATGTCCCCGGCCGCACGGGCTCTCGGAACGATCCGTGCGGATGGGACACCAGACGACAGGGATGGGCCAGTGGTCTCGCGGGCGCTCGTTGGCGGACGCCTGTGGGAGGGCCACGTCCGGGCAGCTGCCAGCGGCGCCATGCATCATCCAGATAGGTGACGTCCACTCGCGAGCCACCCTTCTATTGATGCAGCCATCGAGAGACTCGCCAAGTTGCCCCTTCGCGCACACGCCTGACTAAGTTGCGCGAGGATGGGGAACGTAATCAGATCCAGCAAGGAGTCTTTCCCGAAGTGAGCAAGCTCGGCAGCTTCATCTGGTCCATCGCGGACCAGCTTCGTGGCCCCTACCGGCCCAACCAGTACGGCACTGTGATCCTGCCGTTGACCATCCTGAGGCGGCTTGACTGCATTCTCGAGCCCGACCGGGAGACCGTCCGCGAGCTGGCGGCGAAGTTCGACAACCCGAACCGGCTCAAGATCGAGGTCAAGAAGGCGACCGGGCGGACGTTCTACAACACCTCCAACTTCTCATTCGCCAACCTGCTGGCCGACGCCGACGGCCTGGCGGACAACCTGACCGACTACATCGACCGGTTCTCACCTGACGTTGACGTGTTCGAGTATTTCGACTTCAAGAAGGAGATCCTGGCCCTCGAGAAGGCCGAGCTCCTGCGCGAGGTGGTCAAGTCCTTCGGCGCTGTCGATCTCCACCCGGAGGTGGTCTCCAACGCCGACATGGGTGATGCGTTCGAATACATCATCCGGAAGTTCAACGAGGCCGCCAACGAGACCTCCGGTGATCACTACACCCCGCGCGACGCGATCCGCCTCCTGGTCGACCTGCTCTTCGCCGAGAAGGATTCCGACCTCACCGAGGAAGGCATCATCCGTACGCTCTATGACCCCACCGCCGGCACCGGCGGCATGCTCTCCCTGGCCGAGGAACACCTGCTGGAGCAGAACCCCAAGGCCAAGCTGACGCTCTACGGCCAGGAGTACAACCCCCAGTCGTACGCCATCTGCAAGTCCGACCTGATTGCCAAGGGCAACGACCCGAGCCACATCGCCTTCGGCAACACGCTCACCGACCCCGCCTTCAAGGACAAGAAGTTCGACTTCTCCATGTCGAACCCGCCCTACGGGGTCGACTGGAAGCAGTACGCCAAGGCGGTCAAGGACGAGCGCGACCAGGCCGGTCCGTATGGCCGTTTCGCCCCCGGCCTGCCAGCCACCTCGGATGGCCAGATGCTGTTTCTCCTCCACCTCGCTCACCGGATGCGGGAGCCCGAGAATGGCGGTGGCCGGGTCGGTATCGTCATGAACGGCTCACCGCTCTTCAACGGTGCCGCCGGTTCGGGTCCCTCCGAGATCCGCCGGCACCTGCTAGAGAATGACTTGGTCGAGGCGATCGTCGCGCTGCCAACCAACATGTTCTTCAACACCGGCATTGCGACCTACGTCTGGATCCTCGACAACACCAAGCGTCCCGAGCGCCAGGGCAAGGTGCAGCTCATCGACGGCTCGTCCTTTTGGACCAAGATGCGCAAGAACCTTGGCGCCAAGGGCCGCGAGATCAGCGATGCCAACCGCGCCGAGGTCCTGAAGCTGTACGCCGCCTTCGAGGACGCCGATCCCGACTACTCTAAGGTGCTCCGCAACGAGGAGTTTGGCTACTGGACCATCACCGTCGAGCGCCCCCTATTGGACGAGTCCGGGGAGGTCGCCCGCGACCGCAAGGGCAACCCCAAGCCCGATGCCAAGAAGCGCGACACCGAGAATGTCCCCTTTACCTACGCCTCCGCTGGTCGAGCCGCGAGCGCCAGCGAGCGTGTCGAGACCAACACAGTCATCGACGGCGACTCAGTCGTCCAGACCTACTTCGACACCGAGGTCAAGCCCCACGTCGAGGACGCCTGGATCGATCACGCCAAGACCAAGGTCGGCTACGAGATCCCCTTCACCAGGCACTTCTACAAGTACGTCCCACCCCGCCCCCTCGCCGAAATCGACGCCGACTTGGAAAAGCAGGTCGCCAAGATCCTCGACCTTCTGCGCGAGGTGGAAGGGTGACTCCGACCCTGCGTCAGGGATGGCGGCAGACGACGGTTCGTCGGGTTCTGAGACCGCTCGATCGGCCCGCGCAACCCGAGCTCGGGGTCATCACTGCTTACCGAGATGGCGTCGTCACCCTGCGCTCCAATCGTCGCGAGGACGGTTACACGTTCTCCGACACCGAGAATGGCTACCAGGAGATCCGCCCCGGCGACCTGGTCTTCCACGCACTCGATGGATTTGCCGGTGCCGTCGGTGTGTCCGATAGTCGCGGGAACGCTTCTCCCGTCTACCACGTTTGCGAGCCAGTGGCGGGTGACGATCCGGCGTTCATCGCTCGTCTGCTGCGGCATCTGGGTACCGCCGGCTTCCTCACCACTCAGGCACCAAGCGTTCGCGAGCGCAGCGTGGATTTCCGCAACTGGAGCACCTTCGCGCGCATCCCGCTCTTCTTGCCTTCGGCGGCAGAGCAGCGATCCATCGCCAACTACCTCGACCGCGAGACATCCCGCATCGACACCCTCATCGACGAACAGCAGCGCCTGATCGAGATGCTCCGCGAGCGCCGACAGGCAGTTGTCGATGAGTCGCTTCATCCAGACGCCGATTGGGAGGTTCATGCGCTCAAGTTTGCGCTGGATGGCATCGATCAAGGTGTGAGTCCACAGGCGGAATCCGATTTGGCGCAGGAGCCTGGGTCTTGGGGCGTCTTGAAGTCGGGATGCGTCAATCGAGGGGTGTTTAATCCGCTGGAGCACAAGCGCCTTCCTGACGACTTCGCAGTTGACGAGCGTTTGGCGGTTTCGTTGGGTGACCTCCTTGTATCCCGGGCAAGCGGATCCCCCGACTTGGTGGGTTCCGCCGGAACCGTTGATCGGCTCGGCTACAACCTGATCCTGTCGGACAAGCTCTTCCGGCTGCGTCTACGGGATGGCCATGAGCCCCGGTTCTTCTACTGGCTTCTGAACTCTCGCCATTACAGAACGCAGGTCAGGCAGTCGATCAGTGGCGCCGAAGGGCTTGCGAACAACCTTCCCTTGTCCGCGCTTCGGAACTTTTCGATTGCCGTTCCGCCCGCAGCTGATCAGCGACGGATCGCGGCGTACCTCAACGACGAGATTGCAAAGCTTGACGCGCTGATCGCGGAGACGGTGCGCTTCATCGAACTCTCCCGCGAGCGCCGGGCGGCGCTGATCACGGCGGCGGTGACGGGTCAGGTCGATGTCCAGATAGGAGAAGCATGATGCCGGACTGGGTCGTTGCCGTACTGCCGGTCGCATCTGCGCTCGCCACCCTGGTTATCGGGAACTGGCATTCGCGCAAACTGGCGCGTGAGTCGCGGGTGGACGCCGAAATCCAGGCTGCAGCTGCCCGCCGCTTTGCGGCTCGCGAAGCCCGCTACACGGACCGTCGAGGGGCGGTTACAGCGTTTATTGCAGCGGTGGAGGACGAGATGACGAAGATCCAACATTACGTTGCGGATCCCAATATGCCGCCAGGCGGGCCTGGCGACCTGAATCCCGAGTATGAGTTTTCCAAGCTCAATCAAGCGCACGCAGAACTCGCTGTGATCGCTGACGAGCCAATCGTGGGGTTGGCGTCGACGCTTCGCTACTCGGTCGTTGATTACTTCTACAACGGCAAGAGCGACTGGGACAACTACCGGGCGACGCTATCGGAGTTTCAGCGAACAGCCCGGGCAATGTTGTCCGGGGATGCCGTGCGCGCCGAGCCGGCCGCGCTGGCTCGAGAAGCGGACAAATTTGTCTGGCGACCAAGATTCTTGCGTCGGCAGGTCGGGGCACCAACACTGCGCGATGCTGTTGGTGGCGGAAGTGAAGGGGACGAGGTGGCGTGACGGGCATCGGCCGTGACGCACAACAGCCCCGCACTCGGCGGGGCTGAAGGCCATGCGGGCGGCATTTCTGCGGCCTGCATTCGCAACGTAGCACAACATTACAAGCTCAGACTGTGTTCGGGCCGAGGGAGAGGGTGACACGGTGGCAGACCACAATGAGGTCGTCTTCGAGACCGAGATCTGCGCGCATCTCGAAGCCAACGGGTGGCTCTACTCAGCGGACGACAGCGGCTACGACAGAGAGCGGGCGCTGTTTCCGGAGGACCTGATCGCGTGGCTGGGTAGCACGCAGGGGGCTGCCTATCAGAAGGCGCTCAAGGCCGCGGGGTCACAAACGAAGTTTCTGGACGTGCTGACGGCTGCGCTCGACAAGCCGCTGGAGCATGGTGGCGGGACCCTGAACATCCTGCGCAACGGAGTGCAGTACATCGGCGGTGGCCGGCTGAAGATGGCGCAGTTCCGGCCGGAGACGTCGCTGAACGCGACGACGAACGAGCACTACGCGGCGATGCGGGTGCGGGTGATGCGGCAGGTGCACTTCTCGACCGCCGACCGCCGCTCGATTGACCTGGTGTTCTTCATCAACGGGCTGCCGGTGGCGACCGTGGAGTTGAAGACGGACTTCACGCAGTCGTTGGAGGAGGCGGTCAACCAGTACAAGAAGGATCGTCATCCGCTGACCAACGGGCGGCCGGAGCCGTTGTTGTCGTTCGGGCACCGGGCGCTGGTGCACTTCGCGGTCTCCAACGAGCTGGCGGCGATGACGACGAAGCTCGAGGGGGACAAGACCCACTTCCTGCCGTTCAATACCGGCTTTGACGAAGGTGCCGGGAACCCGCCGGGGGAGGACGGGCGGTCGGCGACGGCGTACCTCTGGGAGCGGGTGTGGGAGAAGCACTCCTGGCTCAACATCATCGGGCGGCTGATGATCGTGCAGTCGCGTGAGGAGTGGGACGTCGCGACGGGAGCCTCTGCGCGGCGCACGGCGATGCTCTTCCCGCGTTTCCACCAGTGGGAGGCCGTCACCCAGATCGAGGCCGCGATCCGCCAGGAGGGCGTGGGGCATCGCTACCTGATCGAGCACTCTGCCGGGTCGGGGAAGACGAACACGATCGCCTGGACCGCGCACCGGCTCGCACGCCTGCATGTCGATGACCAGAAGGTGTTCGACTCCGTCATTGTCGTCGTCGACCGGACGGTGCTGGACTCCCAGCTTCAGGACGCGATCCGACAGATCGACGGGTCGGGCAAGATCGTGGCCACGATCAGTCCGGAGGACGTTCGTAAGGCGGGCGCAGCCTCGAAGTCGGGCCTGTTGGCGCAAGCGCTGAAACAAGGCGAGTTGATCATCGCGGTCACGGTGCAGACCTTCCCGTGGGCACTGGATGAGATCCGGCGGGACTCGGCGCTGAAGGGGAAGAAGTTCGCGGTCATCGCCGACGAGGCGCACTCGTCGCAGTCGGGACAGATCTCCTCGAAGCTCAAGCAGGTGCTGACTGCTGAGGAGATCACGGAGATCGAGCAGGGCGGCACGATCGATGCGGAGTCGATCCTGGCCTCGGAGATGACCGAGCGAGCCGAGTCGAAGAACATCTCCTACCTTGCCTTCACGGCCACTCCGAAGAACAAGACGCTGGAGTTGTTTGGGCGCAAGGGCGCAGACGGGAAGCCGCGCGAGTTCCATCTCTACTCGATGAGGCAGGCGATCGAGGAGGAGTACATCCTCGACGTGCTCAAGGGCTATCAGACCTACGACACCGCCCTGAAGATCGCTGGCAAGGCTCAGAGCGGCGACCACGTCGATGAGTCTGCCGCCCGGAAGGGACTGATGAGGTGGGTGAAGCTGCACCCGACCAACATCAGTCAGAAGGTCCAGATCATCGTCGAGCACTTCCACGCCAACGTCGCCCACCTGCTAGAGGGCAAGGCGAAGGCGATGGTGGTGACGGACTCTCGCAAGGCCGCGGTGAAGTACAAGCTGGCCATCGACGCCTACCTGGCAAAGCGCGCTGCGGAAGACCCGACGTACAGCTATCGGACGTTGGTCGCCTTCTCTGGCTCGGTGACGATGGACGAGCACGAGGTCTGGACCGCCGAGTGGGGGCCGGTGCCGGGGGAGGACGACGAGTTCACCGAGGCAGCGATGAACCCAGGCGCGGGCTCGGACCTGGCGGCGTCGTTCAAGGGCGACACCTACAAGGTCATGCTGGTCGCCAATAAGTTCCAGACCGGCTTCGATCAGCCACTTCTGTGTGCGATGTACGTGGACAAGAAGCTCTCCGGCGTTACCGCCGTGCAGACGCTCTCACGCCTGAACCGGACTCACAGGACGGCCGGCGGTGAGCGGAAGCGAAAGACCTTCGTCATCGACTTCGTGAACAAGCCTGAGGACATCAGGACGGCGTTCGAGCCTTACTTCAAGAGTGCTTCGCTGGAGACTGAGACCGATCCGTACGTGGTCGTCCACCTCGCGAACAAGCTGGCGCACGCCGGGATCTACACCGAGGATCAGGTCCGCAAGGTGGCTGAGTTGTGGGTAGCCCGCAAGGGCAACAACGCACTCTCGGCTGCGATCAGCCCAGTGCAGCACGACTTCGCCCGCCGTTACGCGACTGCGCTTGAGGCGGACGACAAGGTCACGCTCAACACGCTGGACCTGTTCCGCAAGGACGTCTCCACCTACGTACGCCTCTATGACTTCATGAGCCAGATCGTGGACTACGGCGATCCCTACATGGAGATGCTCTCAATCTTCCTGCGGCTGCTGGAGAAGGTCATCGCGGAGTCGTCCTGGAGCGCGGAGGTCGATCTCTCCGATGTCGCACTCGTCGGTGTCAAGCACAACAAGTCGATCACCGTCGACATCTCACTTGTCGGCGACGGCGAGCTCAAGGGGATCACAGGCGCCGGTTCGGGAGCGCGCAAGGAGCCGAAGTATGTCGCGCTCCAGGTCGTCATCGACAAGATGAACGACCTCTTCGGTGCCGAGACTTTCGAGCAATCCCAGATCCGCGAGTTCGTCCAAGGGCTCGTGGCCCGCCTCCTCGGCTATCCCGACCTGGTCAAGCAGACCAAGGTCAATTCGAAGAAGCAGTTCATGGAGTCCCAGGACTTCCAAGCCGCCGTGACCGAGGCTGTCGTAGATAACCAGGATGCACACAACGCGATGGCCGACTACTTCTTCACAGATGGGCCGGGGATCCATGGAGTCATCGCGGCGATCGCTGAAGCCTTTTATGAGGCTGCGGTAGATCAAAGCATCCATGGTTGATTTGAGGAACTAGGGCTCTTGTCGGCGCGAGAAAGCCTCTTTACGTTGGGAGGACGGCTTTCGCTCGCTAGCGATGTCAACGGCCAGCGGACGCTGTCTCCGAGCAACCTTGTGGAGGAGACATCGATGAAGACGAGGCGTACGAATCAGGTGCTGGTAGTCAGCGTGGCACTGGCGCTCGCGGCCGCGACCTTGGCGGCGTGCGGGGGATCGAAGCCCAAGGTGCTGTCCGAGGCTGACGTCAATGACGCGGTCGTTCCGCTCGCAGCGCTCGGGTCCGGGTGGAACGAGTCCACGAGCCAGGACGAGGGCGACGACGAATCGCTGGGGTGCATGAAGGGCACGGAAAGCACGGCCGAAGGGAGGAAGGCCAAGGCGAAGGCGGAAGGCGCCTACGAGGTTGCCGGCGACATGGCAGTGACCTCGGTGTCGAGCGCAGTGGCGTCCTACGCGACCACTGACGAGATCGAAGGCGCGCTGGACTCGGTGCGGGACGCGCTCAAGGGCTGCAAGAAGGTCAAGGAGACCGACAGCGAGGGAACGACGATCTCACTGGAGTTCACGGTGGACGAGGAGAAGTCCCACGAGGGCGCCGACGAGCAGGTCAATGTGGTCGCGACGGGCACCAGCGGCAACTCGTTTATGGAGTTGCCGGTCGTGCTGGCGATGACCTTCACCCGGATCGGGAACCAGATCGTCACCATCACCTACGTCGACCTGTCGAACTCGTTGACCCCGGCGTACGCGGATCTCACCACGGCGGCGGCTCAGCGGGTGATCGACGTCCAGGAGGGCAAGAAGCCGTCCGGGAAGGTGATCGACGGATTCGCGCAAGGAGGCGAGGATGCGGCGACCGGGCCGGGCAGCAGCGCCGAGGAGCAGTTGCCGTTCGACGGTGGTGAATACACCTGGAAATCTGGTGTCACGATGAAGACTACGGTCGAGAAGTCCGAGCCGTGGGGGACGACTGACGACTTCTGCGGCGATGGTTCCTGCGGTGTCGCCGAACCTGGCGACACTCGGTTCGCCATGAAGTACGAGATCACCGTTCCGCCGGACTTCGAGGGCTCGTTCGAGCCGATCAGCTGCCCTGGACAGCTTCACGTCGAGTCCGGCAACGACGAGGACGCCTACATCGACGTCGCCGGTGAGAGCGCGAAGTACCTCGACGGCACGATCCGGCCAGGTGCCACGAAGTTCGGCGTCGTGGAGTACGTCATCAAGAAGGCGTCGGCCAGCGAGGAGTTCTACATCGAGTCCAGCTGTGGTGATCCGGACGACAGCGAGATCGCGTTCTTCGGAGGCACCGTGACCGCCGGGTAGCGGCGACCGTCCGGCAGGGGTGCAACAACGAGCAGCGGAAGGCATACGGCACACGTCGAAGGGGGGTACCTGAAACCCGGTACGGCCCGAACCGGACTGCTCGGGTGAACGTGACCCGGGCGATGGTGGTGCGATGGATGCATCGCAGCAGACGGCGGATGAAGTCGCTGAGCGGCTCTTCGGGTCGCTCCTCGGCACGGTCGAGATCGTCTCGGTCTTCATCGGAGACCGGCTGGGGTGGTATCGATCCCTGGCGGATGAGGGGCCCGCGAGTGCGGTTGAGCTGGCGGGGCGTACGGGGACACAGGTCCGGTACGCACGGGAGTGGCTCGAGCAGCAGGCGGTGGTGGGGCTGTTGGTGGTCGATAAGGACGGCGAGCCTGACGATCGCCGCTTCGCGATTCCCGCCAGCACGGCGGAGGTGATGACGGACTCGACCAGCTTGGCCTATCTGGTGCCCATCGCCAGGATGTTCGGGGCGGTCGGGCCGGCGCTGCCTCGGCTGCTCGAGGCGTACCGGAATGGTGGGGGAGTCAGCTGGGACGAGCTCGGCGATGACGCTCGGGAGTCCCAGGCGGACGCCAATCGGCCGTGGTACGAGAAGCAGCTCGGACCGGCGCTGGCCGGCGTGCCCGCTGTCCACGACGTTCTCTCCGAGCCGGGGTGCCGGATTCTCGACGTGGGTAGCGGTGGGGGATGGTCGAGCATCGCCTTGGCTCGCGCCTACCCCGAGGCCACCGTGCTCGGCATCGACATCGACCAGCCGTCGGTCGACATGGCAGTGGCGAACGCTCGCGACGCGGGTGTTGAGGACCGGGTGCGGTTCGTGTGCCAGGACGCAGCCACGCTCGAGGAGGGGACGGTCGATGTGGCCTTCGCCTTCGAGTGCGTGCACGACATGCCCCGGCCGGTCGACGTGCTCAGCGCGGTCCGGAGGACGCTCGTGCCCGGCGGATCCCTGGTGGTGATGGACGAGGCCGTGGCCGACAGCTTCGCGCCGGACGGCGACGAGCTGGAGCGGATGATGTACGGGTTCAGCCTCTTCGTGTGTCTGCCGGACGGGCTCTCGTCGCCGCCGAGCGTCGGGACCGGGACGGTGATGCGCCCATCGACGTTGCACGGCTACGGCGAAGCCGCGGGGTTCAGCGGGTTTGAAGTCCTCCCAATCGAGGGATTCGGGTTCTGGCGGTTCTACAGGCTCTCCTGATCCCATCCGCAGGTCGGGCCTTCCAGCGGCCTACGGTGGATCTTGAACCAGTGGCTCGCTTGAGGCGGCACGATGAGGATCACATCATCCCCGGGCCGTCGCCGCGGTTATCGGCGCGCTCGCGCTTGGCGAGTGACCAGGGAGTGCGCAGCGGCGAAGTGCTTGGGGGAACACCGCTGCGCACTCGATTGCGACTACGGCGGCATACCCAAGGTGCGGTACGCATGGCGGGCGATCCCACTGCTCCACGTGCCAACGTCCATACCTTTTGTGGCGAGGCAAGCAGCCGCGATGACAATGCGTCACTTCCGCGCTGCCAGGTGGAAGGGACTGAGGACGAAATGGCGCATGTCAAAACATTGTTGTGCCTGGCCAACTCGTGGAAGCACGGCGGGACGTGCGTCGCTGGGCTGGAAGTGACCGATCGTGGTGTCGGCGATTGGGTCCGGCCGGTGAGTTCCCGGCCAGGTCATGGGGTCAACTCAGATGAACAGACTTTGCCGGACGGCTCGGTGCCCGGCGTTCTAGACGTGATCACAGTCGGATTCCTCGAGCCAGCACCTGCCGATTTCCAGACCGAGAACTGGGTACTGGATCCGACGCATCGCTGGGAACGCGTCGGACGTTGGTCATACGCCGCCGCCGCAGACATAGTCGACCGGCCCGCCGCACTATGGTCGAACGATGGTTCGTCCTCGGTCGGTACCCACGACAGGGTACGAGCCGAGGATCTCCCTCGGTTCGACAGTTCCATCGTTCTTGTCCATGTTGACGATCCGGCCGTGGTGGTTTCTAACAACCCGTGGAACGGTAGGTCCGAGGTCCGCCTGTGGTTCAAGTATCGGGGAGTTGAGCACGAGCTCAAGATCACCGATCCCGAGTACCACGCCACCTATCTTCGCGAGGGGCTCGGCCGCTACCCACTGAATCCCCAGGCGATCGTCACCGTCAGCCTCGCTGAGCCGTGGACGCCACCGGGTGGCGGCGAGGCATACTCGTACAAAGTGGTTGCTGCCATCATCGAACCAGAGGCTTGACGAGAGGTGCTCAATGCCTGATCCAGGCACCGTCTTCACCGTTGGTCACTCGACGCATGAGTTCGACGCGTTCGTCGGCCTGCTTCGAGAGCACAACGTCTCCGCGATCGCCGACGTCAGGTCAACACCTGCCAGTCGCTTCAATCCGCAGTTCAATCGCGACGCCCTCAGTTCGTCTCTGGGATCGATGGGGATCAGCTACGTCTTCCTAGGTAAGGAACTTGGTGCCCGCTCGGACGACCGAAATTGCTACGTCGACGGCACGGTCCAGTTCGACCGGCTGGCGGAGGCGCCCGCCTACCAGGAGGGCCTCGACCGTATCGAGTCAGGTCGTGCCGAGCACCGAATCGCCATCATGTGTGCGGAACGGGATCCGTTGGACTGTCACAGGGCGATTTTGATCTCGGAGTCACTCGCGTCTCGTGGCGTTCCGATCGTCCATATCCTTGGCGGCGGTCGATTGGAGGACCATGAGCAGGCCCGGATGCGTTTGCGAGAACTTCATGGACTCGCCGAGGAGGACTTGCTCCACTCTGCCGATGAACTGACCAGACAAGCGCTCCGCCGTCAGGAGGGCAAAATCGCATATGCCGATGACAGCTTACGGGAGGTGATGGCGGACTGATGGTCGAAATATTCACGATTGGATTCACTAAGAAGACGGCGCGCAAGTTCTTTGGGTTGCTGCGTGAGTCCGGAGCGACGCGACTCGTGGACGTTCGCCTGAATAACGTCTCCCAGCTTGCGGGGTTTGCAAAGCGAGATGATCTGGAATTCTTTCTGATGGAACTCTGCGGAATGGGATACACGCACCTGCCGACCTTGGCGCCGACGCAGGCGATGCTTGATGACCTGAAGAAGCGCAAAGGCGACTGGGAAACGTATGAAGACTCCTTCCTCGGCCTGATGCGCGCGCGCCATATCCAAGCCGCGCTGGACCCGACCGTTTTGGACAATTCGGTCCTACTGTGCAGCGAAGAAAAGCCGCACCACTGCCACCGGCGACTGGTTGCTGAGTACCTCGCGGGCCACTGGTCAGACGTCCACATCACCCATCTTGTCTAGCGGCGCGCATCTGGTCGAACCAGCATGCTCTCGCCATGCTGGTCCTGCTTGGGTTGGCGCGTTGTACGCCGATGAGGGCGTCGTACGGCGCTGATCATGGTCGTGGAGGGTGGATGCGCTGAGCTAGTGCCATCAAACGATTCGTCCTCTCGCGATGTGACGATCGAAGATGCATCGCGAGCACATGTTGACCATGACATCAGTACAGGCGTCCCGGGCATTTAGGCATCACCCGTTCTGGCGCTCCCGACTCTGGTAGGCGACGCGTACTTGGTCGTAGTAGTCGTCAGATAAGCCAGCGAGATGGCTCACGGCGTCCCCCGACCATACCGGCGACAACGCGTTGCTGTGCTTCCATGCGTACCTCGGGTCGTTACGAAGGCCTTCCTTCCAGCACACCGCTTGGTGGTCGTGGCTCGTGACCTTCCGGCCGTTGCGTTTGGCATTCACCTTCGCCAGTAGCTCAGTCATCGTGAACGGATGCGTCTGATTTGGGTCGGCGCGCTTGACGATGATCTGGCCGTCAGCAGTCGGTGAAACCGCGACTGTGAGGTCCGCGCTCGTCATCTTCTTCACGGATCGCATGTGGATGTCGTACACGGTCGCCACCCGAGCCATGTCGCCGCCTGCCGCCTCGGCATCGTCCATGTATTGACGCAGGCCATCGAGGAACTGCTTTACCTCGGCGAGCGCGGTTCTGTCGGATCCCGGCTTCATAAACTGGACCGACTCCGACGGCGCGGTGGCGCCAAGAGGAAGCAGCTGCCAGGTCATCGAGTCCGCCAGATCCTTCTTGAAGATCTTCAGGACAAAATCTCGGTAGTTCAGCACGTTCTGCTGCAGAAATGGGTACATTAACGCGCCAAGCCCCTCGATGTTGTAGAGGTGAATAGCGCGGTCACGGTAGTCGGCGAGTGCCTTGAGGTTCGCTGTCACCCCCACCCCGTCGACGTCGTCTGGCCACAAATGCTTGCCGGTTACCTTCGACAGCGCCGTGTCGAGTGCGAACGAACGGTAGTCCTCGTAGCGTTTCTTTGGGTAGAAGATTCGTACGTCGGATTTACGGAGGGCAGCCTTGAGTGCGAGTTCCCACGCGTTGACGATGAGCATGACCGTGACCTCGTCGCGATAGGTCATCATCGGCTTGTTGTAGATCTCGATCGCAGACAGCATCGCCGCCATCGAATTCTGAATAAGGCGCCGGTGCGAGACGTACGGCGTGCTCATGCCCACCATCTTTTCCTAGACACGAGTTCCCGGCTCGTCGAACGCCTAGGCTTGACCAATCTTGACGAGTCCGTCGAGACAGACGGCTGATTCGCGTGACGGCGTCAAATACGGAGATCGTGGAGCACACGCCGGTGGCGGTCAACAGACCATCGCTAACTACGGGTCGACCAGATGACTGGGCGCGGTGAAGAGTGGGATTCTGTTGATATCCGGCTCTTCACCGTGACGACCTCGGCGATGACGCTCGGCAGTCCGAGGCCGATGCTGATCGGCGGTGGTGCGAAGAGCGGCTCTGTCCGGCACCGGCCGGCGTGCCCGCCGTCCACGACGTCGCTCCGGGTGTCGAGCGCTCGATGTCGGCTGCGGGCTTCAGCGGGTTCGAGGTCTTCCCGCTTGAGGGGTTCGGGTCTTGGCGTTTCTACCGGCTGTCCTGATCCCGTCCGTCCGGTTCCACGGCTCGGCCTTTCGCCGCGGCGTACGGTAGGTTCCCTGAACCGGACCCGCTTGAGGCGACCCTATGAACACGACATCACGCTGGAGCGTCGCCGCGGCACTCACCGCACTCGGTGCGCTCGTGCTCGTTGGGTGCGGCACTCCAGAGGGCGGCGTCGACGAGCCGGCCGCGGTCACCACATCGTCGGCCGCTCCGGCGCCGTCACCATCCACTTCCTCGACGGCGCCGCCCTCACCGTCGGCCACTGAGACACCGTCGCTGTCCTCCGACGGCCGGCCGATGCGCGGGGAGCTGTCCATCCCGCGCATCGGCGTCACCGACCTCGAGGTCGTGCCTTACCGCGGCTGGACCGACGACGCCCCCGGGACCGAGATCCAGAACGGCGGCGTCGCGGCCAACCCGTACGGTCCTCGCGGCGGCACCGGCCCGGGCGGGATCGGCAACTACCAGGTGACCGCGCACCGGCTCTCCTCCACGCAGGCGTTCCTCAGGCTGCCCGAGCTTGAACCAGGTGACCGGGTCCGGGTGCGCACCGAGGAGGCCACGTACGTCTATCGCATCACCGGCACCCGGGAGACGTCGTTCCGGTCGGAGGCGTCGCTGCGCGCGCAGCGCGCCGCCGTCCCCGGCAAACCCGGCCAGGAGCCCACCCGCGCGATGATCACGCTGTCGACCTGCGCCACCCCCGAGGACCATGCCGAAGGCAACTACTGGTCCGACGAGTTCGACAATCCCGAGCATCGCATCGACAAGATCGGGGTCCTCGTGGCCGTGCGGTGAGGGCCGCCGTCAGTCACCGCCAAGGTCGCGGCGCTGATGCATTCGCCCCTCCGCGTCGAGCTCGATGACGGTGTCGATGCCGATCCGCTCCAGGAATCCGTGGTCGTGGCTGACGACGAGGAGTGCGCCGCGGTAGGCGTCGAGGGCCTCGGCGAGCTGCTCGACGCTGGTGATGTCGAGGTTGTTGGTGGGCTCGTCGAGGATCAGCAGCTGGGCGGGCGGGTCGGCCAGGAGGAGGCGGGCGAGGGAGACGCGGAAGCGTTCGCCTCCCGAGAGCGTACGGACCGGGCGGTCGACGCTGTCGCCCCGAAGCAGGAGCCGGGCGAGCTGGTTGCGGATGGTGCCGGGCGGCAGCTCCGGTGCCACGCTGCGTACGTTCTCCATCGCGCTGGCCTCGTCGTCGAGGCCGTCGAGGCGCTGGGGGAGGAGGCCCACCAGGTCGGTGAGAAGACGGCCGTGCGGTCGCCCCGCCACCGGATCGGATCCCTGCACGAGATGTGCGAGAAGGGTCGACTTGCCGGAGCCGTTCGCGCCGATCAGCGCCACCCGCTCCGGCCCCTGGATCACAATGGTCCGGTCCTCGTCCGCGAGCTCCGCGATCCGACGGCCGCGCGGCACGCCGGGGTCGGGGAGGGTGAGGTGGATGTGCTCCTCGTTGCGTACGCGGGAACCCGCTGCGTCGACGGCGGCCTGGGCGGCCTTCACCTTGTCGTCGAGCGTCGAGCGGAGCGAGCCGGCGGACGCCTGGGCCTTGCTGGCACGGTTGCCGGCGAGGATCTTCGGGATCCCGCCGTCCTTCTGGGTCTTCTTCGCGGTCCGCTCCCGGCGGGCGAGCTTCGTCTCCGCCTCGATGCGCTGCCGCTTCTCGACCTTGAGCGCCTGCTGCGCGGACCGGGCGGCCTGCGAGGCGGCGGCCTGCTCCTGCTCCCGGTGCTCCTTCCAGGCACTGTACGGCCCGCCGAACGTGCTCAGCGTGCCGCCGAACAGCTCGGTGGTGCTGTCCATGTGCTCGAGCAGCTCGAGGTCGTGGCTGACGACCACGAGCGTCCCCGGCCACTGGTCGACGAACTCGGCGAGCTTGGCGCGGGTGGCTCGGTCCAGGTTGTTCGTGGGTTCGTCGAGCAGCGTGATCGGGGTGCGGCGGATGCGGAGGCCGGTGATCGCGATCAGCATGCCCTCGCCGCCGGAGATCTCGGCGACGCGACGGTCGAGGTCGGCGGCGGAGAAGCCGATCTGGTCCAGGGCCTCGTCGGCACGGGACTCGATGTCCCAGTCGTCGCCGATCGCGTCGAAGTGGCGCTGGTCTACCTCGCCGGACTCGATCGCCCGGATCGCGGCGAGGATGCCGTCGATGCCGAGCAGGTCGGCGATCGTCGTGTCGCGCCGCAGCGTGAGCGTCTGCGGCAGATAGCCGACGTCGCCCCCGGCGTCGATGTGACCGGAGGTCGGTGTCAGCTCGCCCGCGATGAGGCGGAGCAGGGTGGACTTGCCGGCGCCGTTGCGACCGATCAGACCGGTCCGGTCGGTGCCGAAGGTGCCGTTGACCCGTTCGAGCGCGACGGTGCCGTCGGGCCACTCGAAGGTCAGGTCGCGCAGGGTGATGGCAGATGGGGTGGACATGGCTGTGTTCTCTCGTCTCTTCCGTCGAGCGCCGAGCGGGCGCGACGGGATTCAGGTACGTGTCGACAGGAACGCGAACGTGCCGGAGAGCCTCACGCGTCGACGCCCGGGGAAGGGCGGACGCGCGTGTGCGTCGAGAAGTGATCGTTCACCGATGCGGGATCCCCGCACGGGCGAAGCCACCGGCAGTCCGGTGGCTAGATCTTGTCCACTTCGATCAGCTCCACGCGTTCACTTTAACAGCCGTGCGGGCCCGCTCACCCGACGAACCCTTCCTGCTCCGCCTCCACGAACCACGGCGCCCGGCGGAGGATGGGAAGCACGTCATCGGGCACGTCGAGGAGCACCAGCTCGGTCCCGTCGGAGGCGAGGTCGTCGCGCAGCGAGCGGAGGGTGTTGAGCAGCGGGACGGTGACGTGGGTGAGGGTGGAGATGTCGAGGGTGACCGTCCGGGGAGCGGAGGCCTGCACCAGCCCGAGCGCCGCGTCGTAGGTCGCCTGGGCGTTGCCGGTGTAGAGGTCGCCGGTGAGCAGGAGCGGAAGGACTCCCGCGGGCCCCGGACCCGCGCGCTCGAGAAGGCGCACCCGCGGCCGATTCACTGAGCGGATGACCAGCAGCAGGGTGAGACCGACCCCGACCGCGACACCGAGGAGCATCCCGCCGGTCAGACCGACGACAGCGACGGCCACGGCGACCCAGAGCTCTGCCCGGTCGATGGCGGCGTACGTCCAAAGCTCTCGTGGATCGAGCAGACCGGCCACCGCGACCAGCACCATGGCAGCCAGGATGGTCTGGGGCAGGTCGGCCAGCAGGGGCGCCAGCGCGAGCGCGACGAGCAGCGCCAGACCCACCGTGACCAGCCCGGAGAGCTGGGTGCGAGCACCCGAGCGAAGGTTCACCGCCGACTGCGAGAACCCGCCGGCAGGCGGGAGCGACTGGGTGAGTCCACCGGCCAGGGCGCCGATGCCGGTGGCGACCAGCTCGCGCTCCACGTCGATGGCCGGCTCGTGGCGACGCCGGTTGGTCCGCGCCACCAGCACCGTCTCCAGGAACGACATGAGCGCGATCGCGATCGCGCCGGGGAGCAGCCCGATCACGTCGTTGACGACCGGCAGGCTCAGCGACGGCAGCCCGGTCGGCACCGGGTCGATGAGGGCGAGCCCGCGATCCTCCACGCCGCTGAGCGCCACCAACAAGATGCCCGCCGCGACGACGACGAGCGGCCCCGGCACGGCCGGCGCCACCCGCCGGAGCACCAGGAGCATCACGATCGCGGCGGTTCCGACCACCGCGGTCACCGCCGAGAGCTCGGGGAGCTGACGAGCGACCGCGACCAGCTCCTCGAGGAAGCCTTCCGCCTCCGGGTCCGCCGACAGGCCGAGCAGAGCCGGCAGCTGGCTGGCGACGACGGTGAGCCCCACGCCGAGCCGGATCCCGGTCATGGTGGCGGGGGAGACGCTCTCGACCAGCGCGCCCAGCCGGGCCAGCCGCATGATCAGCAGACAGACGCCCACCAGGAAGGTCAGCGTGAACGCGGCCCGCATGAGCTCGTCGGGGTCACGCTCCGGCAGGGTGGCCAGCGAGCTGGCAACCAGGACGGAGATGGTCGACGTCGTCGAGACGCTCAGCGCGCGTGAGCCACCCAGGAGGGCGTACGCCGCCATCGGCAGCAAGCACGTGTAGAGCCCGACACTGGCAGGCATCCCCGCGATCGTGGCGTACGCCATCGCCTGGGGGATCACGACGGTCCCGGTCGCGAGCCCGGCGAGCACGTCACCTCGCAGCCACGAGCGGTCGTAGCCGCGCATCGTCGGGATCAGCCACGCCCTCACCGCCCCACTCCATCGCGACCGGGCGGTCCGGCAGGTCACCCGACTCGGGGGAGGTCGCCCGAGCGACGGCCTGCCTAGCCTCCGAGCAAGTACTCGAGGAGGTTCTTCATGTCCGACAAGCCCAACATCCTGGTCATCTGGGGCGACGACATCGGCATCAGCAACCTGAGCTGCTACAGCGACGGGCTGATGGGCTACCGCACTCCGAACATCGACCGGGTGGCCGAGGAGGGAGTCCGCTTCACCGACTATTACGGCGAGCAGAGCTGTACGGCGGGTCGCGCGGCGTTCATCACCGGCCAGAACCCCTACCGCACCGGGCTGACCAAGGTCGGCTTCCCCGGCGCCGACATCGGCCTGCGTGCAGAGGACCCGACCATCGCCACGGCGCTCAAGGAGCTCGGCTACGCCACCGGCCAGTTCGGCAAGAACCACTTCGGCGACCGCGACGAGTTCTTGCCGACCATGCACGGCTTCGACGAGTTCTTCGGCAACCTCTACCACCTCAACGCCGAGGAGGAGCCGGAGCTGCCCGACTACCCGACCGATGAGGAGTTTCCGAACTTCCGGAAGCGGTTCGGCCCCCGTGGCGTGATCCACACGTGGGCCGACGGCAACGGCGGGCAGCGCATCGAGGACACCGGTCCGCTGACGAAAGAGCGGATGAAGACCATCGACGACGAGGTCGTCCCGGAGGCGCTGCGGTTCATGAGCGAAGCTCAGGAGAACGACACCCCGTTCTTCGTGTGGCTCAACACCACCCACATGCACTTCCGTACGCACATCAAGGACGGCAGCCGCGGCAAGGCCGGTCGCTGGCAGTCGGAGTATCACGACACGATGCTCGACCACGACGAGCTGGTCGGCTCAGTGCTCGACTACCTCGACGAGAACGACCTCGCCGACAACACGATCGTCATGTATTCCACGGACAACGGCCCGCACATGAACAGCTGGCCGGATGCCGGCATGACGCCGTTCCGCAACGAGAAGAACTCCAACTGGGAGGGTGCCTACCGAGTGCCGGCGATGGTCCGCTGGCCCGGGCACATCCCGGCCGGCACGGTCCTGAACGGCATCGTCAGCCACAACGACTGGTTCGTGACCCTGCTCGCCGCGGCGGGCGACCCCGACATCGCCGACCGGCTGAAGGCGGGCACCGAGCTCGCCGGCACGACGTACCGGGTGCACCTCGACGGGCACAACCAGCTCGACTACATCACCGGCGCCACCGACACCAGCCCGCGCCAGCACTTCTTCTACGTGTCCGACGACGGTGACCTGACCGCGTTGCGCTTCGACCACTGGAAGCTGGTGTTCCTCGAGCAGCGTGCCCCCGGCACGTTGCGGGTGTGGGCGGAGCCGTACGTCCAGCTGCGGGTGCCGAAGTTCTTCAACCTGCGCACGGACCCGTATGAACGAGCCGACATCACCTCCAACACCTACTACGACTGGGTCCTCGACCATGCCTGGCTCGCGGTTCCGGCCCAGATGTACGTCGCCCAGATGGTGAGCTCGCTGGCCGAGTTCCCGCGTCGGCAGGAACCGCCCAGCTTCAGCGTCGACAAAGTGCTGGCGAAGCTCGAGGCCGGCATGCCGAGCAGCTGAGATGCAGGTCAGCCTGCCGGGTGGCGTCTTCACCATGGGGTCAGACGACCACTATCCCGAGGAGGCGCCGACCCACCGGGTGCGGGTCGATGCCTTCGCGATCGACGTGGCGGCAGTGACCAACGAGCAGTTCGCCGCCTTCGTCGACGCCACCGGTTACGTCACCGTCGCCGAGCGGGAGCTCGACCCGGCCGAGTACCCCGATGCCCCGGCCCAGAACCTCCAGCCGGGCTCCATGGTCTTCGTTCCCACCCGCGGCCCCGTCGACCTCCGCCACCTCAGCCAGTGGTGGCGGTGGAAGCCCGGCGCCTGCTGGAAGCACCCCAGCGGACCGAAGAGCTCGATCGACAAGCGGCTCGACCATCCGGTCGTCCATGTCGCCCATGAGGACGCCTCGGCCTACGCCGCGTGGGTCGGCGCGTCCCTACCGACGGAGGCCGAGTGGGAGTACGCCGCCCGTGGCGGTCTCGAGGGCGCGACGTACACCTGGGGTGACGAGCCGCGGCCGGGCGGCAGGATCATGGCCAACACGTGGGACGGCCCGGACTTTCCCTGGCGCAGCAGCGGCGAGAGCGGCTTCCTGCGGACCGCGCCGGTCGGCAGCTTCCCCGCCAACGGCTACGGACTCTTCGACATGGCCGGCAACGTCTGGGAGTGGACCGACGACTGGTGGAGCGAACGCCACCCGCCGGAGGTCGACAAGCCGTGCTGCCTGCCGACCAACCCCGGTGGCGGGGACCGGGACGAGAGCTACGACCCCGCACAGCCCCAGTTCCGGATCGCCCGCAAGGTCGTCAAGGGCGGCTCGCACCTGTGCGCCGACACCTACTGCCTGCGCTACCGGCCCGCGGCACGTCGCCCGCAGATGGTCGACACCGGCACCAGCCACATGGGCTTCCGATGCGTACGCCGCCCCGGGACCCAGCAACCGAAGGAGACACCGTGAACGACCAACTGCTGCCGTCCTGGCGTCCGGGTGCCACCCGCGACGCCGTCACGGCCTTCCTCGACGCGGCCGAGGAGGTGCCCGTGGCCGACCGGATGGCGTGCTTCGACAACGACGGCACCCTGTGGTGCGAGCGTCCCACGTACGTCCAGTTCGACTTCTTCGTCGACGCGCTGCGCGCCAGCGCGGCGGCCGACCCGTCGGTGAAGGAGCAGCCGGAGTTCGCGGCCCTGCTCTCGGGTGACCAGCAGGCGATCGGCGACATCGGGCTGGAGCGGATCGCGATGGCTCTCACCGGCCTGTTCGTAGGCCTCTCGCCCCAGGACTTCACCGCGCGGACCCGCGAGTTCATGGCTCGCGCCGACCACCCGACCCTCGGGCGGCCGCATCGGACCTGCACCTACGTGCCGATGCTCGAGCTCATCGCTGAGCTGCGGCGCCGCGACTTCTCTGTGACCGTCGTGACCGGGGGAGGGACCGAGTTCGTCCGCGCCATCAGCCAGGACCTCTACGGAGTGCCGCCCGAGGCGGTGGTGGGCACGCTCATCGAGTACGACTACGCCCCGGACCCGCCGCGGCTGAGCCGGTCGGGACGCGTGGTCGGTGCCGCCAACGAGGGCACCGCCAAGGTGTCGAACATCCAGACCCAGCTGGGACGACGCCCGATCCTCGCCGTCGGCAACTCCGGCGGCGACCGGGAGATGCTGGAGTGGGCGGCGGCCGGCGATGGCCCGACGCTCGCGCTGCTCGTCAACCACGACGACGCCGAGCGCGAGTTCTCCTACGCCAGCACCGCACAGACCTTCACCGAGCCCGAGCCGATCACCGACGTCGGTGCCCGGCTCGGCTGGACCGTGATCAGCATGGCTCGCGACTGGGAGACGATCTTCGCCTGACCTACCGGCCGTCCACGGCCGGGTCAGTCGGGGATGGTGACGACCTCGATGACGTCGATGTCATCGGCACGCAGCGCGTGCAGGACACCCTGCAGCGCCTCCTGGTCGGGGACCTCGCCGGTGAGCGTCGACTGCTCGTGATGCGCCTGGACGGCCAGCTGCGGGAACGCCTTCTGGAGCTCACGGGAGAGTTCACCGTTCACCCTGATCAGGACCCTCGTCATGGTCTTCCTCGACTGCTCACGTACCGCACGCTACGAATCACTTCAGCACCGTGGTTCACCGAATTCGGGTGATGCTGGACGCCTGCCGTGCCGGAATCGTCGGCGTCGAACACAGACGACGACGGCAAGGGACAAGCGATGGCGACCCTGACGGTATGGAAGTACGACACGACCGAAGGCGCAGACCAAGCTGTGAAGAACCTCGAGGAGCTGGTCAGGCAGAACCTGATCATCCTCGAGGATGCCGCGACCGTGCACTGGGAGGTCGGCAGGAAGAAGCCGAAGACCAAGCAGCTGACCAGCACCAAGGCCATGGGAGCGATGAGCGGCACGTTCTGGGGCATGCTCTTCGGACTCATCTTCTTCGTGCCGCTGCTGGGTGCAGCGGTCGGCGCGGCGACCGGTGCTCTGACCGGATCGCTGACCGACGTGGGCATCGACGACGCCTTCATCAACAAGGTCCGCGACCAGGTCACCCCCGGCACCTCGGCACTGTTCCTGATGACCTCCGACGCTGTGATCGACAAGGTGCACGAGGCCATGAAGGGCCACGAGGGCGAGCTGATCTTCACCAACCTCAGCAGTGAGCAGGAGAAGGCGCTGCGCGAGGTCTTCGCCGAGTGACGTCATGGCCAGCCTGACCGCGTGGGTCTACGACCGGATCATGGGCGCTTCAGACGCCGAGGTCTGGCTCCAGGACCTGCAGGAGCGTGGTGCGCTCACCGTCCATGACGCCATCACGCTCACCTGGTTCCCAGGAGCGGAGGAGCCGCAGATCGGCCATCTTCGCCACCGTACGACGGGCGCCGCAGCCAAGGGCTCGTTGCTCGGTGGTCTTCTCGGGATCCTCGTGTTCAACCCGGTCGCGGGCGCCGTTGTGGGGGCGGCGTCCGCGGCCGCGGTTCAACGTCTGAGACAGGCCGGCATCGGTGACGAGCTGCTCACCGAGGTCGCCGGCCACCTCGGGCCCGGCAAGTCCGCACTCGTCGTACTGAGCAGCGACGGGGACCCGGACGCGGTCGCCGCGGCCATGAAGCACGGAAACCCAACGCTCGTCTACGCCGAACTGGACGACGAGGTCGCCGAGGAGCTCAAGGACATCCTCCGCGCCGAGACCACAGAACCGACTGACGACGGAGACTGATCATGGCGATGAACCAACCTCCCACCCGACGACTGCAGCCCACGGTGAACGCCGGCCGGCTCTGGGCGGGCGGCGCCGCCGCCGCGGTCGTGGCCGCACTGCTCGCGGTCGCCGGCATCGTGATCGCCCGTGGCATCTTCGACGTACCCATCCTCGCGCCCGAGGGCGACGGGGTCTGGGGCGATGCCTCGACGTGGTGGTACGCCGTCTGGGCAGCGATCGCCGGGTTGCTGGCCACGGCCGTCGCCCACATCCTCCTCCTGACCACACCGCAGCCGCGGACGTTCTTCGGGTGGATCGTCGGCCTGGCCACCGTCATCGCGGCACTGTGGCCGTTCACGTCCGACGCGGGGCTGGACACCAAGCTCGTCACCATGCTGATCAACCTGGTGATCGGGATCGCAATCGGCTCGCTGGTGTCGACAGTCTCACGGAGCGCGGTGCTCCCCGAGGTCCGGTGAGGTCTCGCGGACGGGGCGGCGTCAGATCAGCCCGCGGTCCCGTGCCTCGCGCACCGCGGCCGAGCGGGTGTTGACCCCCAGCTTCTGGTAGATCGAGCGTACGTGGGTCTTCACGGTGTTCTCGCTGACCCCTTCGGCCTCCGCGATCTCGGGGATCGTCAGCCGCGAGGGGAGGTCGTGGAGCACGTCGACCTCGCGTGCGCTCAGCAGCGTGTCGATCACACCCGCGGCGGGATCCGCCTGCTCGGCGTGATGGGCGAGCAGCGCCGAGACGAAGCCCTCGGCGGGACCGAACCGTGAGCGGTTCCTCGACAGCAGCGGCTCCAGATGTGGCCACGCGTCGATGAACGGCCGGCGGAAGTCGTTGGGGACCGCCCACTCGAGCGCCTTCCTGAGTACGTCGAACGCGCGGACGTCATTGCCCAGCGACGACTCCAGGGCCGCAGCCAGCACCTGCGCATGGACGACGGTCGTAGGCACGTGGGCCGGGCGGGTCCCGTCGAGCACCGGCTCGAGCTCGGTCAGCGCGTCGCGGGTCCGTCCGGCGGCGGCGAGTATCTGCGCGCCCGGGATCGTGCACTCGGCGCTTCCCGGCATCTGGGCGCGGACGCGGGCCGCGGTCTGCGCCGCCCAGTCCTCGCTGCCGATGGCGAGGGCCACCCGGATCTCCTGGGGCGTGACGGCGCTGATCGCGGCGGGAGAGACGTGTTCGGCGGGCTCGATCTGCCAGATCCGCCGGAAGGCCTCGGCGGCCGCAGCCCGCTCCGGTCCTGTCGTGGCCTCGAAGGTCGCCAGCGCGTGCATGCCGCGTACGCCGAACTCGACCTCGGCGTTGTTCACGCCGTCCAGCGCTCGCATGCCGAGCTCGGCGTACTGCAGCTGTCTTTGGCAGTCTCCGGTCTGGAAGGCGGTCCATGCGGCCACGAGGTAGGAGTAGGCCAGCCGCGGCGAGTCCCGCCAGCCGTGCCGGGTGGCGAACGCGATGGCCTGGTCGGACCAGTCGAGGGACGCGTTGAAGTCGCACATCGCGCCGGTCATCCCGGACAGCTGTGACATGGTCTCGAGCACGACCTGGTCGTAGCGACGGCTGCGGGCCAGCACCAGCGCCTGCTCGAGGTCGTCGATGGCTCCGAGGTAGTCGCCGGCGCGCATCCGGGCGGGTCCGCGCTGAGCGAGGAGCACCAGGTTGACGTCGCTGTCACCCGTCAGGGCGATGTCGAGGATCGCGCTGTCCTGCAGGGCCGCGATGACGTCGCCACCGGCGAGGGCACGCTGGACGACGGCCGCGGCGACCATCGCTGCGTACGCCGGTTCGGATCGTGGATCGCCGGCCGGCACGACGCTCAGCGCATCGTCGGCCGCAGGAAGGTCGTTGGCATCAAGCGCCGCCAGAGCGGCGATGACTGCGACCCGATGGTCGGTGGCGATCCCATCGCGGGATGCAAGGGCTGCGCGTACGAGATCGCCGCGGCCGGAGAGGATCATCTGGAGTCCGTTTGCGCGGAGCAGGGCGTCGAGCAGGTCGTGGTCCCCGCCCCGCGCCGCATGCCGCAGCGCGGTCGCGGGTTCGCCGTGCGTGTCGAGCCAGACAGCGGCGGCCCGGTGCTGGCGTGCCGGAGCCTCGACGTCGCGTCGGGCCAGAGCGGCGAGCAGGCAGCTCCGCAGCAAGGCGTGGTAGTGGTACCAGGCCGAGTCGCCCGACTGGCTGACGAGCGCGTTCGCCGCGCACAGCCGGTCGAGCAGGGCGCCGGCGTCGGGTCTGCCGGAGAGGTGGGCAGCCAGGTCGATGGACAGATGGTGGGGCGCGCAGGTCGCGTAGAGGAACTCGACCAGCTCCGGGTCGAGCCGGTGGACGACCTCGGTCAGGACGTACTCGATCACCGTGCGGACATCGCCGTCGAAGGACGCGACGACCTCGGCAGGGTCGTCGCCACCGACCATTGCCGCGAGCACCGCCATCCGCAGTGCGGCGGCCCAGCCCTCGGTCAGGCCGACGAGATTCGAGATCGCGTCGGCCGTCATCGGTAGGTCGCTGGCCGCGAACAGCTCCAGCGCCTCGACGTCGGTGAAGGCGAGGTCCTTGCCGCGTACGTCCGAGAGCGACCCGTCGAGCCGCAGCCGGTGGAGCGTGAGCGACGGCTCGGACCGGCACGCCATCACCACCCCCACCTCGGGCGGCAGCTCGGCGAGAAGGATGTCGAGCCCGCGGAGCACCTCGTCGTCGTGGAGCAGATGTACGTCGTCCAGCACGATCCAGCGCACCCCGGCGACCACGAGCGACTCGACCACCTTCGTGACGAACCTCGGCTCGGTCCCCTGCGCGGGCGGGGTCAATCCGTCGAGCTGCTCGGTCCTCCCGGGCAGCCCGGCCAGGACGACGGCCTCGATCAGCGCCGACCAGAACTCGTACGGCCTGTCGTCCTGCTTGTGCAGCGACAACCAGGCCACCGGTTCCTCCCGGGCGGTGGCGCGGGTGGCCCAGTCGGCCACGAGCATGCTCTTCCCGTAGCCCGCGGGAGCGCAGACCAGGGTGAACCGGCACTGCCCGACGGCGTCCTCGACCAACCGAGCCCGGCTGACGAACGTGGGCAGTATCCGTGGAACGCGCAGCCTTGTGGGCGGCACGTAGGCGCGAGAACCGGTGTCCAACATACGCAAACGAAGGCTCCTCGCGTCTCTGGTAAGTCTTTGTCGGCAACCATCCAATCAGCGACTCTTCGGTGAAGTAAGGAGTCAAAGGGCCCAGATACGGGGTCGGGGATACGCACAGTCGGGTGGTCGCGCTCACCCCAATCGGGTGAGACCGACAGGCCGGACGGGCTAGACCATGGGGCCGTGAGCCTCAGGACAGAGAGCCCGGAAGAGCCGGCCACGAGCTGGCAACCGCAGATCAGGGTTCTGGCGGTCCTGTTGGGATCCGCGGCGGTGGTGATCCTCGTGGCGGGTCTGCAGGCGGCAAGCAGCATCCTCGGACCGCTGTTCCTCGCGATGGTGCTGACCATCGTCGTCCATCCGGCGCGGAACTGGCTGGCGCAGCGCCTCCCGTCCGGCGTCGCCACCGCCCTCTCCATCATCGCCGTCGTCGCCGGGATCGTCGGTCTCGGCGTGTGTGTGGTGCTCGCGGCGGCTCGCTTCGCCACCTTGCTCGGCACCTACAGCGGTGTCGCCAAGGAGCGCGTCCAGGACCTGACCGACTGGCTGTCCAAGGTCGGCATCGGTACGGACGAGGTGCTCAAGATCGTCGAGTCGTTCGACCTCTCGAAGCTGCTGTCCGTGGTCTCGGGCGCTCTCAACGGGATGTTCGGACTGCTGTCCACGATGGTCTTCATCCTGGCCCTGTGCCTGTTCATGGCCATCGACGCCACGGCGCTGCCGCGCCAGCTGGCCTCGGTCAGCCGCCGGCGCCCGGGCCTCGTAGAGGCCCTGTCCGCCTTCTCGGTCGGGACGCGTCGCTACCTGCTGGTCTCGACGGTGTTCGGACTGATCGTCGCCGCTCTCGACACCCTCGCTCTCTACCTGCTGGGCGTGCCGGCGCCGTTGGTATGGGGCCTGCTCGCGTTCCTGACCAACTACATCCCGAACATCGGCTTCGTGATCGGGCTGATACCACCGGCGATCCTCGCGCTGCTGGACGACGACGTCGCGCTCATGCTCGCGGTCATCGCCGTCTACTGCC
Source organism: Nocardioides sp. YIM B13467 (assembly GCF_042788075.1). Taxonomy (NCBI): domain Bacteria; kingdom Bacillati; phylum Actinomycetota; class Actinomycetes; order Propionibacteriales; family Nocardioidaceae; genus Nocardioides; species Nocardioides sp. YIM B13467. The sequence goes on along the minus strand of NZ_JBHZPJ010000046.1, from coordinate 369,325 downwards.
TCTTGAACGTGGTGATCCAGTCGGTGATCCAGCCGAAAGTCGTCGGTGAGGCCGTCGGCCTCTCGGTGACGCTGACGTTCCTGTCGCTGATCTTCTGGTCCTGGATCATGGGCCCGATAGGTGCGGTGATGGCGGTCCCGTTCACCCTGTTCGTACGCGCCGTCTTCGTGGAGGCCGACCCGGCGAAGCGCTGGCTGATGCCGCTCATCGCGGGAAGCGCCCCGGTGGAGCTACTCGGGGATGGTGACGATCTCGATGACGTCGACCCCCAGAGAGCTGAGTAGGTCCAGCACGCCCTGCAGCTCCTTGGCGTCCGCGAGGTCACCCACCAGGGTGGTCGTCGCCCGCTGCGTGGCCCGGGTCAGGTGGGGGAACGTCTCGATGACGTCGTCCGACACCGCCGAGCCCACCCGGATGAGGATCCGGGTCATGAGCGCATCACGTCGATCATGTGTTCGTTCATGGTTGGCTCCAGCGAGTGGCCCGGACGTTGGTCCGACCAACGTAAGCGGCCCGGCGCCAGGAGCGGTCACCGGAAACGGGCGAGGGTGAGCAGACGAGCCCGGGGGAACACTGTTCACGTGGACGTGGCTGCCCTGCGGGGCCGGGTAGACGCCTTGGTCGCCCACGTCCCCCTGCTGCGGAAGCTCGCCACGGAGACCATTCGGATCGAGTTCATCGACCGGTGCATGCTGATCGCCGCCCAGGCGCTCCTGGCCATGGTGCCCATGCTGGTCGTGCTCGCGGCCTTCCTGCCCAACCTCACCGGGCAAGCCCTGGAACAGGTCTCGCAGGTCACCGGCGTCGGTGACGAAGCGGTACGCCAGGTGGCAGGGGAGGTCGACCTGGATCAGGTACGTTCCGAGACCGGTGCGGTGGGTCTGGCGATCACGATCGTGTCGGCGACGTCCTTCGGCCGTGCCGTGCAGCGGATGCTCGAGCGGGTCTGGGAGCAGGAGCACGTCGGAGGCCTGCGCGGAGCCCGTCGCTGTCTGCTCTGGGTCGTTGGCTGGCTGGGCTGCCTCGGGGTGGTCAACACGGTGGTCAGCCTGCTCACCGATCCGGGGGACCTGCTCCGTCCGTTGCTCCAGATCCTGGGCGCGTGCGCCGTCTGGTGGGGGAGCAGCTGGGTGCTGCTGTTCGGACGCGCCCGTGGATTGCTGCTGCTCCCGGGTGCGGTGCTGACCGGCGTCGTGCAGGTCCTCTACAGCCGAGGCTCGGCGTGGCTGATGCCTACCTATGTCGAGTCGAACGCTGAGCAGTTCGGCATGCTGGGCGTGATCCTCGCGCTCTCGACCTGGTTGATCGGCTTCGGCGGCATCGTCGTCGGCGGTGCGCTGCTCGGCCGGCTGCTCGTCGAGGACCCGGTCATCGCCTGGTTCGTGCAGCAGGTGCGTACGTTTCTCACCCGGAGAAGGTGAGGCCGGCGGAGGCCGGCCTGCGCTGAAGTCTGGCCATGGGTGAAGCAATAGGCGAGTCTCTGCCGATCGCCGTGGGTGTGCTCGTCAGCCCCATGCCGATCGTCGCGCTGGTCCTCATGCTGGTCAGTCGCCACGCCGGCTCGAACGGGACGGCCTTCGTCATCGGGTGGCTGGCGGGCATCTTCGTGCTCGGTACGCTCGTCGCGCTGCTCGTCGGTGCGGCCGGATCGGGAGACGCGGGGACCCCGACCTGGGCGGCCCTGCTGAAGATCGTCCTCGGAGCGTTGCTTCTCCTGCTCGCGGTACGCAGCTGGCAGGGCAGGCCGGCCGAGGGCGAGCCCGCGCCGACTCCGTCGTGGATGGCGGCGCTGGACGAGTTCAACGCGTTCAAGGCGTTCGGCACCGGCGTACTCCTGGGATCGGTCAACCCCAAGAACCTGCTTCTCGTGGTCTCGGCCGCCAGCACGATCGCGACGGCGACAGCGGTGACCAGCGAGCGGATCGTGGCGATGGCCGTCTTCACCGTCGTCGCCAGTCTGGGCGTGCTGGTGCCGTTCGGCATCTATCTGTTGGCCGGCGAGCGCGCGGCCCGGCTGCTGGAGGGCATCAAGGCCTGGATGATCGCCAACAACGCCGCCATCATGACGGTTCTCCTCCTCGTGCTCGGGGTCAAGATGGTCGGCGACGGAGTGGGGTCGCTCTGATGGACGGGTCCACCTGGGTCGCGAGCCTCGTCAGCGCAGCTCTTGTCGTCGCCCACATCACCATCTGTGTGGTGGCGCTGGGCGTGATCCCCGGTGGCCGGAAGCCGTCGACGGGCCTGGCCTGGCTGTTCCTCATCCTGGCGCTGCCTGCGGTCGGCCTGCTCGCGTTCCTGCTCTTCGGGAGCACCAGCGTCGGCCGCAAGCGCCGGGCATGGCAGCGGCAGGTCAACGAGATGGTCAGCGCCGAGATCAGGTACGACCCAGCGGCACAGACGGCTCCGGCGGGCCCCTCGGTCGGCGCCGTCCGGCTCAACGAGCGCCTGGGCTCTCTGCCGTTGACCGGGGACAACCGGATCGAGGTCCACCCCGACTATGCACGGACGTTCGCGGCGATGACCGAGGTCGTACGCAGCGCCAAGTGGTTCGTGCACGTCGAGTTCTACATCTCGGCCTGGGACGAGGACACCAGCGACTTCTTCGATGCGCTTGTCGACGCCGTCGCCCGCGGGGTGGAGGTGCGCTTCCTCTTCGACCACCTCGGTTCGCGCGGCATACCCGGCCACCAGGACATGCTGTCGCGGCTCGAGGGCTCCGGCATCAAGTGGGCGCCGATGCTGCCGGTCCGGCCGCTGCGCGGTGAGCTCCGCCGGCCGGACCTGCGCAACCACCGCAAGATCCTCGTCGTCGACGGCGTAGTGGCGTTCGCGGGCTCGCAGAACCTCATCGAGCCCGGCTACAACAAGCCGAAGAACCACAAGGCGGGGCGCGAGTGGGTCGATCTGATGATCCGGATCGAGGGGCCGGCGGTGCGGGACCTGGCGGTCGTCTTCGCGACCGACTGGTACGCCGAGACCGCCGAGAGCATCCGGGACCTGCTCCTTCCGCGCGAGCCTCTGGAGGTCCAGCGGACGGAACCAGCCGCCGAGAACGTGGCGTGCCAGGTCGTGCCGAGCGGTCCCGGTTTCGTGACCGAGAACAACCTGCGGCTGTTCAACACGCTGATCTACGGCGCGCAGTCGCGGATCTGCCTGGTCAGCCCCTACTTCGTGCCGGACGAGTCGCTTCTCTACGCCGTCACGACCGCCGCCCAGCGGGGTGTCGAGGTCGAGCTGTTCGTGAACGAGGGCGCCGACCAGTTCATGGTCTTCCACGCTCAGCGCTCCTACTACGCCGACCTCCTCGACGCCGGCGTCCGCATCCGGCTCTACCCGGCGCCGTACGTCCTCCACACCAAGTTCTTCACGGTCGACGACACGGTCGCCGTCGTCGGCTCCTCGAACATGGACTACCGCTCCTTCGCGCTCAACTACGAGGTCATCGTGCTGCTCGAGAGCGAGCAGGTGGTCGACGACCTGCAGAGCGTGCTCGACGACTACCGGGAGAGGTCGAGCGAGCTCAGCATCGAGGCGTGGTCGAGGCGCGGGCGCGGCGCCGCGTACGTCGACAACGTCATGCGCCTGACGGCGGCTCTTCAGTAGCCGCCGGCTGGGTAGCCGCCGCGAGGGCGGCCTCGACGGTCGGATAGACCATCGGCGGGCCTTCCTCGGCGGCCTCGGTCAGGACGTCGCGCACCTGGCCCACGTCGCCGGCGAGCGCCAGGTCGGCGCCGAGGCGCTGTAGATCGGCACGCAGCTGGGTCAGCATCTCGGTGGCGGTGACGTCGATCGACGGCGTTGCCCGGCCGTCCAGCACGACCAGCCGAAGGTCCGGCACGTCCGTGGCGAGCTCACGGACCCGCTCGCGTACGAAGTCGGCGTTGACGAACAGCAGGGGCGCTTCGACCCTGACCACCAGGACACCCGGGACCCCTGCGTACGCCGGGTTGCGACTCTGGTCGACCCAGAGCCCCGGGTGCGCGGACGGACTGTCGTCATCGGTGCCCTCGACCGGGGCCAGGGGCGCGATATGTGGCCGCGAGGTCCGCGCGATGAGCAGGACGACCGAGGCGGCGATACCGATCACGAGACCGGGCAGGGTGTCGAAGACGAGCACGCCGATCAGCGCCGCGACGGCGCCGACGAAGTCGGCGCGGGCGCTGATCTGGTAGATCCTGGTGACCTGTCCGGTCCGGACCCGCCACAGCCGGCGCAGGGCGGAGATGTCGACGAGCTCGATCACCGCGGCGATCACGATCGCCGCGAGGGTGGCCTCGGGAAGGTCGGCGAAGAGCTTGGTCATGAAGAGCAGGGTGAGCAGCGTGAGCACTGCGGCGGTCACCGCCGAGAGCTGTGACTTGGCCCCGGCCGAGCCGTTGACGGCGGTCTTGGACAGCGAGCCGTTGACCACCATGCCGCTGGCCAGACCGGCACCCAGGTTGGAGACGCCCAGGCCGAGCAGCTCGCGGTTCGGGTCGATGTCGTAGCCGCTCCTGGCGGCGTACGTCTTCGCGGCGCCCAGGCCCTCGGCGAACCCGACGAGCATCACGCCGACGGCGGCCGCGAGGAGGTCGCGGAACTCGGGAGCCGACACGTCCGGAAGCCCGATGGCGGGCAGGCCGGCGTCGATGTGGCCCACGATGGCGAGCCCGCGTTCGTCGAGGCCGAGCAGTGCGGTGAGCCCGATGCAGACCAGCGCCACGATCAGGGAGGCAGGAAGGAGCGGGACCAGCCGCCGGAGCACGAGCAGGACAGCGAGGCTGCCCGCCCCGATGGCGATGGTCAGGGCATCGACGTCACCCAGCTGGCGCAGCAGGTCCCGGGTCTTCTCGAAGAAGTTGCCCGAGCCCTTCTCCACACCCACCAGTGACGGTAGCTGCCCGATGATGATCGTCAGCGCGAGCCCGATGATGAAGCCTCTCAGGACCGGCTCGCTGATGAAGGCGGCCAGGAAGCCCAGGCGCATCAGGCCGGCGATGAGCGCGACGATGCCCGTCGCGATCGCCAGGCCGACGGTGAGCGCGACGACGTCGGCCCCGCCGGACGCGAAGTCCGCGACGATCCCGGCCGAGAGCGCTGCGGTGGCCGACATCGGCGCGACGATCAGGTGGCGCGAGGAGCCGAGCAGGCTGTAGAGCACCAGGGCGGGCACGGCCGCGTAGAGGCCCACGACCGGCGGCACACCGGCGATGGTGGCGTACGCCAACGACTCCGGTACGAGCACGGCCCAGACGGTGAGTCCGGCGAGAACATCGGACCTGATCCAGGACGGCGAGTAGCCGCTGAACGACGGAGCGACGAGTCTGGCCACGATCGGTGAGGCTGCTACGACCGGCCTGTTCCGGGATCGCCCGGAAGGGGTGAGCCTCGGGTCACCCGTCCGAAGGTCACCCGATGCGGGTGAGCAGCTCGGGCGCATCGCGTCCTAGCGTCGGAATCGTCCTGCCGTCCGGCAGGCGTGCGATACGTGGGAGGCACGATGGAACGCGGCCCGGTCGAGATCCTCTTCCTTTCGATGCCGGAGGACGTCGGGCTCGGCGACCTCGCGGCAGTGCTGCGGCAGCCGGTCGAGAGCGGAGTGATCCGGATCATCGACTGCGTGCTGATGTCCAAGGACGCCGGCGGCAGTTTCCGGGCCCTCGACCTGGAAGAGGCCGAAGGTCTGCCTGCCGAGCTGTCGGGGCTTCAGATCGACGCCAACGACCTGCTGAGCGACGCCGACATCAATACCTTCGCCACCGCCCTCGAGCCCGGCCAGGCCGGCCTCGCGGTCGTCTACGAGCAGATCTGGGCGCGGGAGGCCGTCAGGCAGATCCGCAGCGTCGGTGCCGAGGTCGAGCTGTTCCTGCGAGTGCCGCCCGAGGACGTCGACGTCGCCTTCGCATCCGCCGCCCGCTAGAGAGGAGAAACGCCATGTTGCGCAGACGCATGGGCCGGCCCGGCCTCATCGGTGCCGCCGCACGTACGGCAGTCATCGCCGGCACCGCCACCGCCACCTCGAACGCCGTCAACCGCCGGCAGGCGGCCAAAGCCCAGGAACAGGCCGAGGCACAGGCGTACGAGCAACAGCAGTACGCCGCGGCCCAGCCGCCCCCACAGCCTGCTGCGCCGCCCGCTCCGGCGGCGCCGGCGCAGAGCGATCTGACCGGGCAGCTGGCCAAGCTGGGTGAGCTGCACAGCCAGGGGATCCTCAGCGACGCGGAGTTCGCAGCCGCCAAGCAGCGACTGCTCGCCTGATGGATACCAGGAGGCGGGGGAGGACATGTCGACAGGAACTCTGACCGTGTGGAGGTTCGACACTCCTGAGGGCGCCGAGGAGACCATGCACGTGCTGGAGGAGCTGGCTGATCAGGGCCTCATCGACCTCCACGACGCCGCCGCGCTCTCCTGGCCGTCGAGCACCACGAAGCTGAGGACGACCGAGCTGCATCCGGAGACGGGTGTGGGCGGGGGAACGTTGGGCGGGTCCTTCTGGGGGCTTGTGCTCGGCTTCATCTTCTTCGTGCCGCTGCTCGGCGCCGCCCTGGGCACCGCGACCGGGCTGGTCTCGGATGCACTGAGCGCCGTCGGGATCGACGACGGCTTCATCAACAGGGTCAGGGACCGGGTTACGCCCGGGACCTCGGCCCTGTTCGTGCTGACCACGGACAGCGTCGTCGACTCGGTCAGGGACGCGCTCGGCGGGCGACTGCCGTCAGACCCGATCTTCACCGACCTGACCGATGGCCAGGAAGCAGCACTGCGCGACGTCTTCGGTGCCGGAGGATCGCCCGTTGCGGGTGAGCCCGCCGGGGCCGAAGCGGCCTAACTTCTCGTCCACTGAAGCGGTCGACGAGAAACCGCTCACGACCACAGGGAGTACCCCATCATGAGCACCACTTCACAAGGCGGAGGCTACGACACTCCTGTCAAGACCGCCTTCGCCTTCTCCGGCGCGATCTTCGCAGGCACCATCCTCACGACGGTAGGCATCTTCCAGATCCTCTCCGGCATCGCTGCCGTGGCCGAGGACACGGTCTACGTCAAGGGCGTCGACTACGTCTACCAGTTCGATCTCACCGCCTGGGGCTGGATCCACATCGTCCTGGGGGCGATCGCGGTAGCCGTCGGCATCGGCCTGCTCCTCGGACAGACGTGGGCCCGTATCGCCGGCATCGTGATCGCGGTCATCGGCTCGATCTCCGCGTTCGCCTTCATGCCCTACTACCCGTTCTGGGCGCTCGCGATGCTGGCGCTCTACATCTTCGTCATCTGGTCGCTGGCCCAGCTGATGTCGAGCGATGTCGATCTCTGACATGTCCAGCTCCGACATCCCGGGCCCCGACGTACGGGGCTCGGGTGCCGGCCAGGATCCGAGCGCAGCCACACCGCCCCTGGACCGTCCCGTGGGCTCCGGGTCCGTGTTCGAGGGCCTCGGGGACTACTGGGGTCTGGTTCTGGCCTACGGGCTGGTCACCACGGCACTCGGCGTCATCCTGGCGGTCTGGCCGAAGCAGACGCTCGTCGTCCTGGCGGTGATCGTGGCGATCCAGATCATCGTATCCGGAGTGTTCCGCCTCATCGCCGCGGTGGCAGGCAGGTCCATGGAGGGCGGTCTGCGAGCGGTCGTCGGATTCTCGGGGGCGCTGGCGATCGTCGTCGGCCTGCTCTTCCTGCGTGACCCGGTCCAGACGCTGCTCATCGTCACCATCCTGCTCGGAGTCTGGTGGGTCATCGGAGGCGTCGTCGACATCATCGGCGCCATCCTCCGGCCGGCCCCTGGGCGACGTATGTGGGACATCGCCGCCGGCGTCATCACGGTCCTCGCCGGTGCCGTGCTCCTCATCAACCCGGAGGTGTCGCTGGGCGTGCTCCTGGTGATCTCCTGCATCTGGCTGATCGTCGTCGGCATCATCGCCATCGCGATGGCCTTCCGGCTCCGTTCCGAGGCCAAGAGCTGAGGTTCGAACCCGGCCGAGAGCGAGCTCGATCGCCTCGGCCGGGTCCGCGCGGAGATCTCAGATGAGGTTCAGGCTCCGCGCCACGGCCAGCGCCTCGCTGCGCCGTGAGGCGCCGAGCTTGGCGTACAGGCTGCTGACGTGGGTCTTCACCGTGTTCTCGGAGACGTAGAGCGCGGCGCTGATGTCGGCGTACGTCGATCCGCGAGCGAGCTCACGAAGGACGTCCCGCTCCCTGGCGCTCAGGCCCGGGAGCGGCCCGGCCGCCTCGTCGACCGCCTCGGTCGGACGGGGCGTGCCCTGGTCGAAGTACGTCGTCAGGCTGGACATGTCCGCGATGCCGGCCGAGATCCGGCTGACCCAGCGACGCGGCCGGAGTGCGGGGAACCGTCCCAGCATGGTCTGCACGGGCGTCCCCTGTCGGGTCCAGCCGAGGAACGGGATCGCGTTTTGGCGCACCTCGGTCTCGATCGCGACCTGCTGGAGGCTTTCGGCCGCCGCGTCGACGTCTCCCAGCTCGTGGAGCAGCTCCGCGCGCCCGACGAGCGCGACCCCTCGGGTCATCGGCTGGGACCAGGTCGCCTGCTGGGCGGCTGTGTCGAAGTGGTCCGCGGCGAGTCGCCGGTTTCCGTCGAGGTCGGCGAGCAGCGCTCTGGCCAGGGCCGCCTCGCCGTTCATCCCGCGTTCGGTGAGCTCGGCCTCAATGGACTTCAGCGAACGCCGGTCGGTCGCCAGTGCGGCCAGCTCGGCCCGGTTAAGAAGCAGAGTGACCTGCAGATGGTCCGGCAGCCGGAAGGCCCCGGGCAGGTCCAACGGCTCGCCGAGGAGCTGGCGGGCGCGTACGACCGAGTGGCCGGACAGGGTGAGGTGTGCCTCCCGGAGCCTCATCCAGAACCGGGTGCACAGGTCTGCGGGATGGAGCTTCGCGTCCGGGATGGGCGCCAGCTCGAGCCAGGGGAGTCGTGCGGTGCGCGCCAGGGCTGTAGCCAGCGCCGTGCGGGTGCGGGTGAAGTCGCTACGGGCCCCGTGCGGCTGACCTTGGTCAGCCCGCTCGAGCAGGGTGGCGGCCTCGTCTGCGATCTCTCCGCAGGCCGCCTCGCGGCCCAGCATGTATTCGGTCATCGCCAGGTGGCTTGAGGCATCGGCCCCGACAGCCGGCATGTCCCAGGTGCGGGCCAGCCCGATGGCCGAGGTGAGGCTCTGCTCCGCCTCCAGGAGCTGACCGAGCCAGCTCTGGGTGATGCCGAGCTCGGTGAGCAGCTGCGGCAGGACGTCGGCCTCGCCGCCGGCGCCGTGCCTGCCCCTGACCACCTCGGCCGCCCGGTCGGCCGCGGCACGCAGGGGCTCGAGGCCGAGTCGTGCCCGCATCAGCCCGATGCAGGCGAGCTCCTCCTCCGACATCGCCGCCGGCTCGGCCAGACAGCGGTCGAGCCAGTGCTCGGCCTCGGGTACGTCGCCGTCGAGCCATGCCTCGACCGCGAGCGCGAACCAGGCCCTCGGGGTCGTCTCGACGTGCTCGGCGAGGTTGCGTGCGAAGGGACCGAGGCGGTCGCCGTCACCGCGCATCGCCGTCTTGACGCCGTCGTCGGCGAGCACGACCGCCATCTCCTCGTGGGCGCCGACGGCTTCGAGCCGTCGCAGGGCGTCCCGCGCCTCGCCGCGCGTCCGGTCGATCCGGACAGCACGCACCACGGTCGACTGCGCCCGGGCGACGTCGACGCCGCCGGCGACCAGGCGGCGGCGTACGACCTCGGCGAGCAGCGGGTGGATCCGGTAGGCCTCCTCGCCCTCGGCGTCGGGGACGAGCGGGACCGCGCGGGTCACCAGCAGCCCGGTGCTCTCCAGATCGGTCAGGGTCTCTCCGGCGCTCGGGTCCTGGGAGAGATGGGCGGCGGTCCTCGCCGTCACGACGGTCTCGGCGGACGTGCACAGCAGCAGGTGCCTCGCGCGGGCGGACAGCGACGCGAACACCTCGCTCGCCACCCGGTCACCGAGGCCGATGGTTCCGTCCTCGAAGGCGGCCTCGCCCGCCCGGCCCGGAGAGCTTGCGTGGACCGACCGGGCCGCGAGGACGACCGCGGCGCACCAGCCGCGGGCCTGCTGGACGATGGCGTCGATGACGGGCCTTGAATCGGTGCGGGCGTGCTCGACGATGAGCGCCTCGGCCTCGGCGTCGGTCAGCTGCAGCACATTGCCTCGTACGACCGAGAAGTTGCCCAGCAGCTCCGGCACCAGCCTGGTGAAGGGCAGGTCCCAACGGCTGATCATCACCAGACGCATGGAGTCGGGATCGTCGTTGAGCCGCTCGTTGAGCATCCGGTGGGTGGCCGCGCGAAGCAGGTGTGCGTCGTCGATGACGATGCGAGGGGGCGCGCTCCCTGCTGCCTCGTCGAGCATGCCGGAGAGCTGATCGGGGGTCATCGAGCCGTCGGCGTCCACCCAGCGCTGTGCGCGGGGAGGTCCGTCGCCGGTCTGTTGCCGCAGCCATCCGGCGACGCCCAGGGTCTTGCCGGCGCCGGCGGGCGCGATCAGCAGCGTGATCGCGGCATCGGCGGAGCGGTCGAGGTCGGCCCACAGTGAGCGGCGTGGCACGTAGACCCTCGGGAGACGAGGCCATGGCGCACTGGCGGAGCTGTCACCGGCCCTCGATGTGGGTATCACCACCGCAGCCTCACGGCGCGGCATCGGTGCGGGTCCTTCTGTCGTCGAGCTTGTAGCGGGCGCCGACCTGCTGCGCTGCACAATCCCTCCCCTCATTCAGAGCTCAGATGCCACGCCGCCGTGGTGGGCCGTGCTGGGGGAGTGTGCTGATGAGCGCCACCACGCCGTCGGTGAGCCAGGCATAGTCGTCCGGGCTTCCCGCGATACTTCACAAAGTAAATGGCGAAAGACTGCGAAGGATCACCTATTTCAGGTGACCGGGATCAGATCAACTTCGGGAACGTCATCAGGATGATCGCCAGAATCACGAAACCCACGCCGCCGATGCAGAGCAGCGCCCACTGAGCTCTGCGGCGGCGCATGCGCTCGGAGAGGGCTGCGAAGAAGAGCACGGAGGCGAAGCCGATGGTCAGGACCGTGTAGTTGTCGCCGCGCTGGTTGTTGCGGAGCGCCTGGCGGAACTTGCGGTCGGCTGCCTTGTCCGCCTCGCTCGCCTGAACGGACTCGGGGATGACGTACGCCTCCATGTCGAACGGCGTGGCGGGCGCGTCGGGGTCCTTGAGCGGCCGGGCGTCGAGCCACGCCGGGAAGACCGTGGCCAGCGGCTCCGGGAAGCGCGCCTGGAGGAACTCGGTGAGCTCGGTGTCGCCGCTCTGGTAGGCCTCGAGCCACTGCGTGAACAGGGCGACCTGGACCGACAGCTTGCGGTTGGCCGTGGACTCCAACCGGGCGGCCTCGATCCGGTTCGTCGATGCCTGCGAGAAGGAGATCGACATCGCGCCGCTCCACTTGCTGGCCTGGAAGCCGGTCCAGGCCGTCAGGATCGCCGTCACGGACAGCAGCAGGATCGCGATCAGCTCGCGCCAGTCCGTACGCGAGTGCTCAGGGGCCACCGTGGTCGTCACGATCCCAGGGTGCGTACTCCAGGGGGTGTCGGTGATCGCCGGAAAGGGGTGAACGAGCGGATTCTGGCAACGTCTACAGGGCCATCTGGTCGGGCGGCCAGTCGCCCTCGTGCGGGTCGTGATAGGCGCGCCCGGACGACGGCTGCCCCTGGTCGCTGAACTCCTCGTCGTCCTGCGCCACCCAGGCGACGGCATCCTCGTAGGCCTCCCGGGTGGCCTCCCAGATCACCGCGGTGCCCTGGTAGACCGAGCCGGCCGAGCCGAGCGTGTCGTCGGTCTGCAGCTGTCGCACTAGCCGCTCGTTGTCGGTGACGATCACCAGCCTGCTGCCGAGGTCGCCGAGCCCGGCGGCGTACGTCCGCAGCACCTCGAGCAGCGTGGCGCCGGCGTCGTCAGCGCCGCGCAGCCGCAGGATCACCACGGACCTGCGTGAGGCCGGCGTCAGGTCCGGCATCTGCGAGCGCAGCGAGTTGGCGGTGGCGAAGAAGATCGGCCCGTACGGCTGGAGCACCACGACCTCGCGTTCGCCGAGGCTCCCCGGAGGGTTGGTCTCGATGACCCGGTCGTCAGCGCCCATCACCAGCCGGCGCGTGACCAGGCGTGAGGACTGGCCGATCACGAAGAGCAGCACCGACAGTCCGACCCCGACCAGCACGGCGTACTGCAAAGGCATCAGCAAGGTGAGCACCAGCGTCGTCAGCATCACCGTCAGCGGCACCGGCCCGGTCTTGCCGACCGCGAGCAGCTTGGCCGGCTTGACGGTACTGACGCCGACCACGATCAGCAGCCCGGCGAGGGCCGGCATGGCGACGAGCTCGACGACCCTGGCGAAGAGAACGATGNGGCGGTGTCGGCTACAATATGCCGGCTGTGCTGGAACTGACGGGCCCGCTTGACCGCAGCCGGCTGGAGGAGACGTTCCGGCAGCTTGTGGAGCGGCATGAGTCGCTCAGAACGTCCTTTGAAACGGGGCCTGACGGTGAACCGGTGCAGCGCATCCATGACAGCGTACCGTTTCAGCTGGATGAGGCCGAGTCAGCTGACGCATTCGTCCGGCCGTTTTGTCTGGAGGAAGCGCCGCTCTTCCGTGCGGCTCTCGTGAAAGAATCCGACGAACGTCATCTTTTATTAACGGATATGCATCATATTATTTCTGACGGTGTGTCCGTCAACACCTTGATAAAAGAATTCGGCGAGCTGTACGCAGGCCGTTCGCTTGCGCCGATGCGCCTTCAATATAAAGACTATGCCGTCNGCAGACGCTGGCCGACGCCGGGATCGAGCTGATCGACAAGATCGGCGAGGCGGGGTTGGAGAAGCTGGTGGACGGGCGGAAGGCCCGGGTCCTCGACGGCGAGATCTTCGATGGCGAGCAGCTGCTGACCTCGGGCCGTGCGCTCGACCAGGAGGCCCTCGACAAAGACCTCGAGGACGCCAAGCGGGGCCTGAGTTCCCACCTGGACCTCTTCACCCACAACAGCAGCGAGCTGCTCAAGCGCGAGGAGGAGGTGCTGCTGCACGGTAACGGCGTACCTCCTCTCGACACGCCCCTGGCCGGCCGGCCCGTCGTGGTGGTCGCCGACCATCCCGACCTGGACCGGCTCCTCGGCGACCTCTCCGGCTTCCTGCGCGAGCAGCGCCCGGCCATCATCGCGGTGGGCCCCGCGGCGAAGAGGCTGACCAAGAAGCAGGTACGCCACGCCGTGATCGTCCTGGGCCCTGACACCGACAGCTACCCCGAACCGAAGGTGCTCACCAGCGCCGCCGAGGTCGTCCTCGCGCCCGGCGCCTCCGCGAGCGAGAACGCCACCGAGCTCCTCGACCGGATCGGCGTGCAGCCGAAGCGGTTCGAGTCCGCACTCGCCCCCGAGGACGCCGCCCTCCTGGTCGCCTACGCCCAGCACCCCTCCTTGGTGGTCGGGGCCGGGCTGAGCACCACGCTGACCGACTTCCTCGAGGACCAGCGCACGGGCCTGGCCGGCACCTACCTGACCCGCCTCGCCCTCGGACCGACGCTGATCGACGCGTCCGCGGTTCCGGCGGTGCGCCGCAAGGAGCCCCGCAGCCGTCGGCTCGTCCTTCCGGTCCTGGCGGCGGTGACGGCGCTGGCGATCGGTGTACCCGCCGGCGTCTGGGCCGCCGACCACGACCTCACCGCGATCGGCACGGGAATCGCGAACAGAGCCGGCGACGGGGCCGCGGCGAGCCCCACCTCCGGCGAGAGCGAGACGAAGGCCGCGAAAGACCCCCAGCAGAGCGCCGAGGCGCAGTTCGTCGCCGAGGCCGGCGACGCGCTCCTGCCCGGCAGGCTCAGCGGCCAGAAGGTCGCCGTCGTCACCCTTCCCGGCGCCGACCAGAAGACGGTCGCAGCGCTCACCGGCAACATCAAGACGGCCGGCGGCGAGACCACGGGGGTGCTCGACGTACGACCGAATCTGCTGGACCCCGACCGCAAGCAGTACGTCGACAGCCTGGCCACCCAGCTGGTCAAGCAGCTGGGCCGGGGCGACACGAAACAGGCGACCTACCAGCGGATGGGCCAGGTGATCGGGGAGACCTACGCCGGCACGAACCCGCCGACGGCGTTCGACCAGCCCGCCAAGACCGCCGCTGTGGCGTTGCTCACCGGCGACCTGGTCAAGGCCCAGGGACGACCGACCGGACCGGCCGGCCTCGTCCTGGTCGTCCTCGGCGAGGACAGCGCGGACACGACCGCGGTCGAGGGTCTGGTCGAAGGCCTCGGGGCGACCACGAAAGGCCTGGTCGTGACGGCACCCACGGGCTCCGAGGACCTCGTGACGCTGCGCGCCAACGACTGGCCGGGCTGGTTCGCGTCGGTCGACGGCATCGAGACCACCACCGGTCAGGTCGCCGCTCCGCTCGCGCTGGCTCGACAGATGAGTCAACAAGGTGGCGATTTCGGTGCGTCAGGTTTCGGTGGCCTGCTGAAGCGTTGATAGGATTGAGGCCCATGAAGTCGGCGAGCTTGACCAAGCACATTTTCGTTACCGGGGGCGTCGCCTCCTCATTGGGAAAGGGCCTGACGGCATCGTCCCTCGGCCGTCTTCTCCGTTCGCGTGGTCTGAGCGTGACCATGCAGAAGCTGGACCCGTACCTCAACGTGGACCCCGGCACCATGAACCCGTTCCAGCACGGTGAGGTCTTCGTGACCAACGACGGTGCCGAGACCGATCTCGACATCGGCCACTACGAGCGGTTCCTCGACACCGACCTGGTCGGCCACGCCAACGTGACCACCGGGCAGGTCTACTCCAACGTGATCGCCAAGGAGCGCCGCGGCGACTACCTCGGCGAGACCGTCCAGGTGATCCCGCACATCACCGACGAGATCTCCGAGCGGGTCCTGGCCATGCACGGCCCCGAGATCGACGTGGTGATCACCGAGATCGGCGGCACCGTCGGCGACATCGAGTCGCTGCCGTTCCTCGAGGCCGCCCGCCAGGTGCGCCAGCGCCTCGGCCGCGACAACGTCTTCTTCGTGCACGTCTCCCTGGTGCCTTACATCGGCCCGTCCAAGGAGCTCAAGACGAAGCCGACGCAGCACTCGGTGATGGCGCTGCGCCAGATCGGCATCCAGCCCGACGCCATCGTGTGCCGCGCCGACCGTGAGCTGCCCGAGGGCATCAAGCGCAAGATCGCGCTCATGTGCGACGTCGACGAGGACGCCGTGGTGACCGCCGCCGACGCCCCGAGCATCTACGACATCCCGAAGGTGCTCCACCGCGAGGGCCTGGACGCCTATGTCGTACGCAAGCTCGACCTGCCCTTCCGCGACGTCGACTGGGCGCTGTGGGAGGACCTGCTCCGCCGGGTGCACCACCCCAAGGAAGAGCTCACCATCGGCCTGGTCGGCAAGTACATCGACCTGCCCGACGCCTATCTGAGCGTCGGCGAGGCGCTGCGCGCCGGCGGTTTCGCCAACGAGGCCAAGGTCAACATCCGCTGGATCCCCTCCGACGAGTGCGAGACCCCCGAGGGCGCCGCCAAGAACCTCCACGACGTCGACGCCGTCTGCGTCCCGGGTGGCTTCGGCATCCGCGGTCTGGAGGGCAAGCTCGGCGCGCTGAGCTACACCCGCGCCCACCAGATCCCCACGCTCGGCCTGTGCCTGGGCCTGCAGTGCATGGTCATCGAGTACGCCCGCAACGTGCTCGGCCTGGAGAAGGCCGACTCCACCGAGTTCGACGCCGAGACCCCCGAGCCCGTCATCGCGACGATGGAGGAGCAGAAGGCGTACGTCGAGGGCGCGGGCGACCTCGGTGGCACCATGCGCCTGGGTCTCTACCCGGCCGAGCTCAAGAAGGGCTCGATCGCGGCCGAGGTCTACGGCGAGACCTCCATCGAGGAGCGTCACCGCCACCGCTACGAGGTCAACAACGCCTACCGCGACCAGCTGGAGGACGCCGGCCTGGTCTTCTCCGGCCTCTCGCCGGACAACCAGCTCGTCGAGTTCGTCGAGCTGCCCCGCGACGTACACCCCTACTACGTCTCCACCCAGGCCCACCCCGAGCTCCGCTCGCGGCCGACCCGCCCGCACCCGCTCTTCGCCGGGTTGGTGAAGGCGGCACTCGACCGGCAGAAGGAGCAGCGGTTCCCGATCGACGAGACCAACCTGCGCCGCGAGGTCAGCGAGGTNCCCGATCGAGATCAGGTCGGCGGCCTCGGCTGGCGCGGCGGCGTCCAGGTCGAGGCCGAGTCGCTCGGCCGCGCGCCACAGGAGGGTGACGTCGCCGACCGGCTCGACCGCGGCGGTGAGCAGCAGCGTACGGGTCTGTTCGGGGAGTGTGGCGATGCGCCGTTGGAAGCCCTGCTCGACGCGGCTGGCCACCGGCTTGGCGCTCTGGCCGTCGAACCCGAACGCCAGCTCCGCTGGGGTGAGCCCACGTGGCAGCTCGAGCAGCGCGAGCGGGTTGCCGCGGGTCTCCGAGACGATCTGGTCCCGGACCCGCGCGTCGACGGGTCCGGGCAGCACGGACTCGAGCAGGACGCGGGCGTCGGCATCGGGCAAGCCCTCGATCCGCAGCTCCGGAAGGTCAGGCAGCAGCTGTTCGTCGTCGGGACTGCGAACGCCGAAGACGAGCGCGACCGACTCCGCATCGAGCCTGCGGGCGACGAAGGTGAGGATCACCTCCGACATCCGGTCGAGCCACTGCACGTCGTCCACGACGCACACCAGCGGCTCGTCGATCGCGGCCTCCGCCAGCAGCCCGAGCACCGCGAGCCCGACCACGAGGGCCTCCGGGGGATCGCCGGCGCTGAGGCCGAAGGCGGTGGAGAGTGCCTGACGCTGTGGCTCGGCGAGCCGGTCCAGATGGTCCAGCAGGGGAGCGCAGAGCTGCTGCAGGCCGGCGTAGGCGATCTCCGACTCGGGCTCGACACCAGCGGCTCGGATCACCCGGCCACCGGCCCGGTCGGCGAGGTAGTCGAGCAGTGCGGTCTTGCCGGTGCCGGCCTCGCCGCGCAGGACGAGCACTCGGCTCTCGCCCGCTCGGACCCCGCGGACCAGCCGGTCCAATGCCTCCTGCTCGGCCCGCCGCCCCGTGAGGGGCATCCCCATCTTCAATCGACACCTCGAGTCGGTCATCACCAGTGGAGCACGTTCATTCTCCCGGGTCGGCCAGGGAGCCGACCAGTGGGTCTCCCTGGCGCAGGGCCCGTGAGTCCCCGGCGAAAGTCGTCACATCACCGAGCAACACCCACCCAGAACCACAAGGAGAAGTGACATGGCGAACTACACCGGCACCGTGACCGCGACCGGCGAGGGGCGCAACGGCGGCCACCTCGCGTCCCCCGACGGCCTCATCGATCTGGGCCTGGCCATTCCGAAGGAGCTCGGCGGTGCGGGCGGCGCCACCAACCCCGAGCAGCTCTTCGCCGCGGGCTGGTCCGCCTGCTTCATGGGCGCGTTCCGCCGGGCGGCCGCCGAGGAGCGGATCCGGTTCGACAGCATCCAGGTGACCGCGAACGTCACCCTCAACCACGCCGAGACGACCGACCCGACCGCTGAGTTCTTTCTCAGCGCCGAGCTGGAGATCGTCGTCGGCGGGCTGGACGAGGAGACCATCGGCACGCTGGCCAAGCGTGCCCACCAGATCTGCCCGTACTCGAAGGCGATCACCGGCAATGTCGACGTCGACTTCTTCGCCCGCGTCGCCTGAGGCCGAGTGGCGGCCCGAGCCGAGCGACGCGCTCGCCCGGGCCGCCCAGGCACTCATCCGTGACGCGTACGCAGCCCTGGGCTGGTTCGACGGCCCGAACCCGTTCCAGGTGTGACCACATCCTGACCTGAGCGAAGAAGGTGGAATGACCATGATGAACCGCAGGACCTTTGCCAAGGCGGTGGGCCTGGCCGCGACTTCGACGGCGGCGCTGGCAGCGACAGGGGCGGGGGCGGCTGCCCGACCGGTACGCCCCGGACGAGCGAGCACGTCCTTCGACGACGTCCTCCAGGTCGACGCCGGAGAGCTGAGCGTCGGTTATGTCGACCTCGGGCCCCGCGACGGTCAGCCGGTGATCCTGCTGCACGGCTGGCCCTACGACATCCACAGCTATGCCGAGGTGGCGCCGATCCTGGCGAAGCAGGGCTACCGAGCTCTGGTGCCGTACTTCCGGGGCTTCGGCACGACGACCTTCCGCTCACCCGACACCTTCCGCAACGCACAGCAGTCCCGGATCGCCCTCGACATCACGGACTTCATGGACGCCTTGCGGATCGAAAGGGCCGTGATCGCCGGTTACGACTGGGGCTCGCGGACCGGCGACATCATCGCCGCGATCTGGCCACGGCGCGTCAAGGCACTGGTGTCGGTGACCGGTTACCTGATCACGAACCGCGAGGCCCAGCGCGCCCCGATCGCTGCGGCCTCGGAATGGGCCTGGTGGTACCAGTACTACTTCTCCACCGAGCGCGGCGCGAAGGGCCTCGCCGACCCGAGGATCGGCACCGACCTGGCGAGACTCGTGTGGCGGTTCAACTCTCCGACCTGGGAGTTCGACGAGGCGACATTCGCTCGCACGGCAGCGGCGTTCGGCAACCCCGACTACGTGGACGTCGTGCTCCACAACTACCGCTGGCGCCTCGGCCTCGCCGACGGCGCGCGCCGCTACGACGCCCTGGAGCGCAAGCTCGAGGCGGCCCCACCGATCGCGGTGCCGACGATCACCATCGACCCGGCCGCCGATCCCTTCACCCCGGCCGGCGACGGAGCGGGCTACCGCCACCACTTCACCGGTCCGTACGAGCACCGCACCTTCCCGGGAATCGGGCACAACGTCCCCCAGGAGGCGCCGGACGACTTCGCCCGCGCGGTCCTCGACGCGGACAGGCTGTGAGGTCGACATGACCGATGGTCTCGACTCCTGCGTCTCGCTGCACCATGGCCGTCGTCGAGGCCCCGCAGGGCGAGGTGTGACCCTCATGAGCCGAGGAGCATTTCGGCGAGCTCGGCACGGGAGTGGATGTCCAGCTTCGTGTAGACCTTCCTCAGGTGGTATTCGACGGTCTTCGGGCTGAGGAAGAGCGAGGCCGCGGTCTCACGAGTGGTGCGGCCCTCGGCGAGGAGCAGCGACACCTGCAGCTCCTGCGGTGTCAGGGACGCCGCTCCTGACGCCTCCCGTCGCGCCACCTTCTCACCTGTCGCCTCCAGCTCGGCCGCGGTGGTCCGGGCCCACGGGTCGGCCCCGAGGTCGTCGAAGGACTCGAGCGCGGTACGCAGGTGTGCGCGGGCATCGACGCGGCGTCCCGCGCGCCGGAGCCGGCCGCCGTACGCGAGGTGGGTCCGCGCAGCCTCGAAGAGGTCACGGGTGTCCGCATGACGTTCGATGGCCGCCTCGAAGTGAGCGTCGAAGGACCCATGGTCTGCCACGGTTCCCAACGCCCGGTGCGCCCGCGCGACGGACCAGGGTCGACCCTTCGTGCGCGCTGCGGCCGCGTACCGCCGGGCCTCGGCCTCCGCGTCGGCGGGGCGGCCGAGGCGGAGCAGGGCATCCACCAGTTCCGCGCCGGGGGAGAGATCGGGGTCGGCGATGCCCCATTCGCCGAGCCGTCGCGAGAGGTCGAGGAACGTCTTCGTGGCGGCTCGGGGGTCGCCCTCCGCGAGCTCGAGGTCGCCAACGGCGTAGAGGCACCACGCCTCGCCCATGCGGATGCCCCGTTGGGTGCACAGTCGGATGGCCTCGGTCGCATGCTCCAGACAGGCGTCGCCCCGACCCTGTCGGGACTCGAGCCANAACTCTCCGATAAAGTAGTTTGACTGACTACGCACATCGCTGTGCGATTTATTTAAAACTTTGAATTAACAGGTACGTTTTGTCTTGTTTAGTTTTCAAAGATCATTTTGTCTTTCGTTCAAGCGACTTTATTATTTTATCTTATCAATCTCTTGAAGTCAATAACTTTTTAAATTTCTTTTTTTTCGTCAGCGCCTTGTTTAGCGGCAACGAATAATAATATACCACCTCGCAAATAATAGTGCAATAGTTTTTCAAAAGAAAATCAAAAAAGTTTTATGAGCGGCTTGTTTCTAAAAAAGCGCCGTACTGCGATAAGCAGAAACGGCGCCTTCCCTTTTATTAGCGTTGTCTCATTTGAGGGAATAATAAAACGTCTCTGATAGACGGAGCATTTGTTAACAGCATGACAAGGCGGTCGATACCGATACCCAATCCCCCGGTCGGCGGCATGCCGTATTCAAGAGCTTCAACGAAGTCTTCATCCATCATATGCGCTTCATCGTTTCCTTCTTCTCTTTCTTTTAATTGCGCTTCAAAGCGTTCCCTCTGGTCAATAGGGTCATTCAGCTCCGTAAACGCATTAGCGTGCTCACGGCCGACGATAAACAGCTCAAAACGGTCTGTAAAGCGAGGGTCCTCCGGATTTTTCTTAGCAAGAGGAGAAATCTCTACAGGGTGGCCGTAAATAAATGTAGGCTGAATGAGTGTTTCTTCAATTTTTTGTTCGAAGAATTCATTGATGATATGACCTACCGTCATTGAATTTGTGATCTCGATACCATGCTCTTTTGCATGACCGCGCGCTTCTTCAACAGTCATCTCATTCCAGAAATCTACACCTGTCGCTTCTTTGACCGCATCTACCATGTGGAGTCGTTTCCATTCAGGTTTCAGATCAATCTGCTCTTCTCCGTACTGGATTGTGGTGCTTCCAAGCACTTCCTGCGCAATATGTGCTACGAGGTTTTCCGTAAGACTCATAATATCTTTATAATCGGCGTACGCTTCATACAGCTCGATCATCGTGAATTCAGGGTTATGGCGTGTAGAAACACCTTCATTACGGAACACACGGCCGATTTCGTAGACTTTTTCCAATCCGCCGACAATCAGGCGTTTTAGGTGCAGTTCAATCGCAATACGCATATAAAGAGGCATGTCGAGCGCGTTATGGTGCGTGATGAACGGGCGTGCAGACGCTCCTCCCGGTATGCTGTGCATCGTAGGTGTTTCAACTTCTAAGTATCCATGGTCATCTAAGTATCTTCTCATCGCTTGGATGATTTTGCTGCGTGTGATAAACGTTTGTTTGCTGTCAGGGTTTACGATGAGATCGAGATAGCGCTGGCGGTAACGCTGTTCAACGTCTTTTAACCCATGATATTTATCAGGAAGAGGACGCAGTGCTTTTGTCAGCAGTTCAAAAGATGTCGCTTTGACAGAAAGCTCGCCTACGTTTGTTTTGAAAACTTTCCCCGTGATGCCGATAACGTCTCCCAGGTCTGAAGATTTAAAGATTTCATATTGTTCTTCGCCGACACTGTCTTTTCTTACGTAAATTTGAATTTGACCTTCTAAGTCCTGCAGATGCGCAAAGCCGGCTTTCCCTTTTCCGCGCTTTGTCATCATACGGCCTGCAATGGTCACTTCGATCGCTTTTTCTTCCAGTTCTTCTTTAGAAAGATCCTGGTAGGCGTCAATGATCTGTTGAGATTGATGCGTTCTCTCGAAACGTTCGCCGAAAGGGTCAATGCCGTTTTCTCTCAGCTGGTTCATTTTATCTCGTCTGACTTGCAGCTGGTCGTTCAATTCCTCATGATTTTGCTCTTCTTGACTCATTGGTATCANCGGGCGCTGCACATCCCCGCCATTGCGGGATTCTGCCGCCCCCCCCCGAACGCAGAGCCTCTTCCCGCCGAGACGTCACTTGTGCAGGCCGAGTTGTCACGAGGGTGCCAACTCGACCTGCAGAAGTGACGTCTCGTTCTGCAGAACTGACGCCTCGGCCGACGTACCTGACTTCTCGGCATTGCTTGGACGCCGACCTTCCATGTTCTTGGGCTACCCCGTAGAGTGACCGCTGTCACCACCTAAGCAAGCGCTTAGATTAGCCGAGCACACGAGGGAATGAGCATGTCGAGGTTCGAGGGACGTACGGCGATCATCACCGGGGCCAGCCGGGGCATCGGTCTGGGCATCGCCCAGCGGCTGGTGGACGAGGGGGCGAAGGTCGTCATCACGGCGCGCAAGCCCGAGGCGCTCGCGGAGGCGGTCGAGGGGCTCGGGGGCAAGGAGGTCGCCCTCGGCATCGCCGGCAAGGCCGACGACCCCGGCCACCAGGAGGAGGTCGTCAAGGCTGCGATCGACACCTTCGGTAGCGCCGACCTGCTGGTCAACAACGCCGGCATCAACCCGAAGGCCGGCGGCCTGATCGACATGGACCGCGAGTCGGCCCGCAAGACCGTCGAGGTCAACTGCCTCTCGCCGATCGGCTGGACCCAGCAGGTCTGGCGGGAGTGGATGTCCGAGCACGGCGGTGCGATCGTCAACATCTCCTCGGTGGCCGGTCTGGCCCCGACCCCGCTGATCGCGACGTACGGCGCGAGCAAGGCGATGCTCAGCTACATCACCCAGGAGCTGTCGGTCGAGCTCGGCCCGAAGGTGCGGGTCAACGCGATCCTCCCGGCCGTGGTGAAGACCAAGTTCGCCGAGCTCCTCTACGAGGGCCGCGAGCAGGAGGTCTCGGCGGCGTACCCGCTCAAGCGCCTCGGCACCCCCGAGGACATCGCCGGCGTGGCCTCGTTCCTCCTCTCCGAGGACGCCGGCTGGATGACGGGCCAGCTCGTCACCGTCGACGGCGGCCTCACCCTCGCCGGCGGACGCGTCTGATGGCGCCGGCCCCAGGCAGCACCGCCGTCGTCACCGGCGCCGCGGGCGGGATCGGCCGTGCCCTCGCAGCCCGCCTCGTCGCCGAGGGCGTCCGCGTCGTGGTCAACGACATCGACGACGTACGCCTGACCGAGACGGCCAAGGAGATCGGCGCCCACCCGGTGGCCGGTGACGCGGCCTCGGTCGAGGGCGTGGCCCGCCTCGTCGAGGCGGCGAAGGACCACCTCGGCCAGATCGACGCGTGGTACGGAAATGCCGGCATCGACCGCGGCATCGGCCTGGACTGTCCCGAGGAGGACTGGCAGGCGTCACACGAGGTCAACGTGATGGCCCACGTCCGGGCGGCGCGGCTCCTCGTCCCCGACTGGGTCGAGCGCGGCACCGAATCTGGGGCAGGCCGCTTCGTGGTGACGGCGAGTGCGGCGGGGCTGCTGATGATGGTCGGTACGCCGACCTACTCGGTCACCAAGCACGCCGCGGTCGCCTTCGCGGAGTGGCTCTCGGCGACCTACCGCCATCACGGGATCGTCGTCCAGGCGATCTGCCCGCAGGGCGTACAGACCGGGATGCTCGAGCGATCGGGACCGATGGCGGGCCTGCTCAGCCGCGACGGAGCGCTGACGCCCGAGCAGGTCGCCGATGCGGCCTGGGAGGCGACGTCCGATGACCGCTTCCTGGTGCTGCCGCACCCGGAGGTGGGCGACTACTACGCCGCGCGGGCGACGCAGACCGACAAGTGGCTCAGCGGGATGAATCGACTCTGGCAGCACGTGGAAGGACAGGTATGAAGGCGTGGCGGATCGGCTCGCTCGGCGAGCCCAAGGACGTGATGCGGCTCGAGGAGGTGCCCGACCCGACCCCCGGAGCCGGACAGCTCGTCGTGAAGGTGCTGGCCAGCCCCGCCAACTTCCCGGATGTCTTGATGGCCCGAGGTCTCTACCAGGTCAAGCCCGAACTGCCGTTCACCGCCGGCGTCGAGCTGTGCGGTGAGGTCGTCGCGCTCGGCGAAGGCGTGGTCTCGACAGGCTCGACCACCGAACTGAAGGTCGGGGACCGCGTCATCGGCGGCGGATCGCTGCCGTACGGCGGCTTCGGCGAGCTCGCGCTGATGGACGCCGCGACCACGTTCCCGGCTCCGGAGGCGCTCACCGACGCCGAGGCGTCGAGCCTCTACATCGGCTATCAGACCGGCTGGTTCGCACTCCACCGCCGCGCCCACATCCAGCCCGGCGAGACGCTGCTCGTGCACGCCGCGGCCGGCGGGGTCGGCAGCGCCGCGATCCAGCTCGGCAAGGCCGCCGGGGCCACCGTCATCGGCGTCGTCGGCGGGCCGGAGAAGGCCGCGGTCGCCAAGCAGCTCGGCGCGGACGTGATCATCGATCGCCACACCGAGGACTTCGTCAAGGTGGTCAAGGAGGTCACCGGCGGCAAGGGCGCCGACGTGATCTACGACCCCGTCGGCGGCGACACCTACGACCGCTCCACCAAATGCATCGCCTTCGAGGGCCGGATCCTGATCATCGGGTTCGCCGGCGGGCGCATCCAGGAGGCGGCGCTCAACCACTCGCTGATCAAGAACTACTCGATCGTCGGGCTCCACTGGGGCCTCTACAACGCGCTCGCGCCCGACCTGGTCGCCGAGTGCCACCGCGAGCTCACCCGGATGGCGGACGAAGGCTCGATCAAGCCGCTGGTCAGCGAGGAGCTGTCCCTGGACGAGGTGGCCGACGGGGTACAGCGCCTTGCCGACGGCACCACCGTCGGACGGGTCGTGTACGTCGCATGAAGGCTGTCATCTTCGACTACGGCGGGGTGCTGACCACGCCCATCGGCGACTCGATCCGGGCCTGGCTGAAGGCTGACGGCATCAGGCCGGAGAGCTTCACGACGGTGCTCAAGGAGTGGCTGGGCCGCTACGCCGACGCCGGCACCCCGATCCACCGCCTCGAGCTCGGCGAGCTCTCGGTCAAGGAGTTCGACAAGCTCCTGGCCGCTCGCCTGGAGACGTACGACGGTAGCCCGGTCGATCCCGATGGCGTCCTGTCCCGGCTCTTCGCCGGGATGCGGCCCAACCCGGAGATGTTCGCGCTGGCCGAGGAGCTCCGCGACGCCGGCATCCGGCTGGCCCTGCTCTCCAACAGCTGGGGCAACTTCTACCCTCGCAAGCAGGTCGACGCGCTGTTCGAGGTGGTGGTGATCTCCGAGGAGGTCGCGATGCGGAAGCCGGAGCCACCGATCTTCGACCGCACCCTGAGCAGGCTCGGTCTCCCGGCCGAGGAGTGCCTCTTCATCGACGATGCAGAGCCCAACGTCCTCGGCGCCCGGGCGGTCGGTCTCGACGCACTGCTGCACACAGACCCGGCGAGCACCCGCGCAGCGCTCGCCCGGAAGATTCCCACACTCGGAGGTGCCGCGTGACGACCGAATCGCTGCCCGGACTCGACCTGGACCGACTCGGCCCGTGGCTGGCCAAGAACGTGACAGGCGCCGGCCAGGACCTGAGCGCCACCCACATCTCCGGAGGCAAGTCCAACCTGACGTACGCCGTCACCGACGGCACCCACGAGTGGATCGTCCGGCGCCCGCCGCTGGGGCACGTGCTCGCCACCGCGCACGACATGAAGCGTGAGCACACCGTGATCACCGCGCTGCGCGACACCGACGTGCCGGTGCCGCTCACCTACGCGTTCTGCGACGACGAGGAGGTGCTCGGGGCGCCGTTCTACGTGATGGAGAAGGTCGACGGCTGGCCCTACCGCTACGCCCGCGAGCTCGAGCCGCTCGGTGCCGAGCGGACCCGGGCCATCTCGGAGCAGCTCATCGACGTGATGGCCGCGCTGCACGCGGTCGACCCGGCCACGGTCGGGCTGAGCGAGTTCGGCCGCCCCGAGGGGTTCCTGTCGCGCCAGGTCAGGCGCTGGAAGAAGCAGCTCGAGGCGTCGTACTCCCGCGACCTCCCCGCAGCCGACGAACTCCACGCGCTGCTGGAGGCGCGGGTGGGCGCCGCCGAGGCCGCCTCGACCGGGCCGGGGATCGTGCACGGCGACTACCGGCTCGACAACGTGCTGACCTCCGCCGACGACCAGATCAAGGCGGTCGTCGACTGGGAGATGGCCACGCTCGGCGACCCGGTCACCGACCTGGCGATCCTGCTCACCTACCAGCGGATGGCCACGGTCTCCGGCGACGGCACCGTGACCGACGTCAGCAACGCCCCCGGTTGGCTCTCCGAGGACGAGATCATCGCCCGCTACGACGCGGCCAGCCCGCGCGATCTGAGCGAGTTCGGCTTCTACCTCGGCCTCGCCGCCTACAAGCTCGCCGCGATCCTCGAGGGGATCCACTACCGCTACCTCAAGGGCCAGACCGTTGGGCCCGGATTCGACAAGATCGGGGACGGGATCCACCCGCTCCTGGACATGGGACTGTCTGCAATGAAGGAGAAGTGACGCATGGATTTCGCACCCGACGCCAGGACCGAGGAGCTCGTCGCCTCGGTATGGAACTTCCAGAAGACGTACGTCGAGCCGAACGAGGCCGTCTTCGAGGAGCAGCTCGCGGCCCAGGACGACAAGTGGGCCTGGGACAGTGTCCCGGTCCTCGGCGAGATCCGCGCCGAGGCCCGCAAGCGTGGCCTGTGGAACCTCTTCCTGCCCGGTGAGGGCGGAGCCGGCCTGACCAACCTGCAGTACGCCCCGCTGGCCGAGATCACCGGCCGCAGCCACCTCGCGCCGGCCGCGTTCAACTGTGCCGCGCCCGACACCGGCAACATGGAGGTGCTGCACGACTTCGGCAACGAGGCGCAGCAGAAGGAGTGGCTGGAGCCGCTCCTGGACGGGCAGATCCGCAGCGCCTTCGCGATGACCGAGCCGGCAGTCGCCTCCTCCGACGCGACCAACATCGAGACCTCGATCGTGCTCGACGGCGACGAGTACGTCATCAACGGCCGCAAGTGGTGGATCACCGGCGCGATGA
Source organism: Nocardioides sp. YIM B13467 (assembly GCF_042788075.1). Taxonomy (NCBI): domain Bacteria; kingdom Bacillati; phylum Actinomycetota; class Actinomycetes; order Propionibacteriales; family Nocardioidaceae; genus Nocardioides; species Nocardioides sp. YIM B13467. Next base: position 342,705 of record NZ_JBHZPJ010000046.1, on the reverse strand, counting down.
ACCCGAACGCCAAGATCCTCATCGTGATGGGCAAGACCGACCCGTCAGCAGAGCGCCACAAGCAGCAGTCGATGATCCTGGTTCCCCGCGACACCCCGGGCCTCACGATCAAGCGCGGCATGGAGGTCTTCGGCTACGACGACCACGACCACGGCGGCCACGCCGAGCTGATCTTCTCCGACGTACGCGTGCCGGCGGGCAATCTCATCGGGACCGAGGGCATGGGGTTCGCGATCGCCCAGGCGCGCCTGGGCCCCGGCCGCATCCACCACTGCATGCGCTCCATCGGTCTGGCCGAGCGGGCGATCGAGCTGATGTGTGCCCGCGTCGAGGAGCGGGTCGCCTTCGGCAAGCCGCTCTCCGAGCAGGGGGTGATCCGTGACTGGATCGCCGAGTCGCGGGTGCGGATCGAGCAGCTGCGGCTCCTCGTCCTCAAGACCGCCTGGCTGATGGACACGGTCGGCAACAAGGGCGCCCACACCGAGATCCAGGCGATCAAGATCGCCACCCCCGCGACCGTCCAGTGGATCCTCGACAAGGCGATCCAGGCCCACGGCGCCGGCGGCCTCTCCCAGGACTTCCCGCTGGCCAAGTCCTACGCCGGCATCCGTACGCTGCGCTTCGCCGACGGCCCCGACGAGGTGCACAAGAACGCCCTGGCCAAGGCCGAGCTGCGCAAGCAGGCCGCGCGGCGGGAGGGCCGGCAGTGACTCCCGAGGAGCTGCGGGGTCGCGTCGAGTCATTCCTGGCGGAGCACCCGGTTGCGACGACGGACCCGAGCGCCTTCCTGCACGCCCGCTACCAGGCCGGGCTGGCGTGGGTCGCGTTCCCCGAGGGCCATGGTGGTCTCGGCGCCTCCCGCGCCCTGCAGCCGCTGGTCTCCGACCTCTTCGAGGCGGCCGGCGCCCCCGACAACAACCCGCGACGCAACGGGATCGGGCTCGGCATGGCTGCGCCGACGATCCTGGCCTACGGCACCCCGGAGCAGAAGTCTCGCTTCCTGGAGCCGCTGTGGTGCGGCGAGGAGATCTGGTGCCAGCTCTTCTCCGAGCCCGGGGCCGGCTCCGACCTCGCCGGCCTGGCGACCCGAGCCGTCCTCGACGGTGACGAGTGGGTCGTCAACGGGCAGAAGGTGTGGACCTCGGGCGCCCACAACGCCGACTTCGCGATCCTCGTCGCCCGCACCGACCCGGACGTCCCGAAACATCGCGGTCTGACCTACTTCTTGTGCGATATGCACGATCCGGGCGTCGAGGTGCGGCCGCTGCGCCAGATCACCGGCGAGGCGGAGTTCAACGAGGTCTTCCTGACCGATGTGAGGATCCCTGACGCCCACCGCCTCGGCGCCGTCGGGCAGGGATGGGAGGTCGCCAACGCCACCCTCAACAACGAGCGTGTCGCCATCGGTGGCGCCGCCATGCCCCGCGAGGGCGGGATGCTCGGCGTGGTCGCCGAGTCGTGGCGTACGCATCCGGAGAACCACACCCCGGAGCTGCGCGACCGGCTCTTGAGGCTGTGGGTCGAGTCGGAGGTGGCCCGGCTGACCGGAGCGAGGCTGCGGCAGAAGCTGGCCGTCGGCCAGCCCGGGCCCGAGGGGTCGGCGATGAAGCTGACCTTCGCCAAGGTCAACCAGCAGCTCACCGGGCTCGATCTGGAGCTTCGCGGCGAGGAGGGCCTTCGCTACGAGGACGGCGACGGCTGGGCGATGGTCCGGCCCGAGCATGTCGACTTCGGCGGCCGCGACGCCGTCTATCGCTACCTGCGCGCCAAGGGCAACTCCATCGAGGGCGGCACCTCGGAGATCCTGCGCAACATCGTGGCCGAGCGAGTCCTCGGTCTTCCCGGGGAGCACCGGGTCGACAAGGACGTTTCCTGGAAGGAGATCCCGCGATGACTGATGTCGAACTGCTCGACAACGAGCTCGATGCCGACCTGCGTGCCACGGTCAGGTCGTTCCTGGCCGAGCACTGCTCGCCGGCCGACGTGGTCAAGGCGTACGACGGGGACAGCTCGCTCACGCCGGTCCTGTGGAAGGGCCTCGCCAGCGAGCTCGGGCTCGCGGGGCTGCTGATCCCGGAGTCCTACGGTGGCGCCGGGGCATCCCCCCGCGAGGCCGCCGTGGTCCTGGAGGAGCTCGGCCGGTCGGTCGCCCCGGTGCCGTTCCTGACCAGCTCTGTCGTCGCGACCTCGGTCCTGCTGGCCGGGCCCACCGAGGCCGGTGCGGAGCTGCTGGCCGGACTGGCGTCGGGGGAGCGGACCGCGGCCCTGGCCGTGTCGCTCGCGACCACGACCGTCCAGCCGTTCGAGCCCGTTGACACCGAGATCCGGTCGGTCGCCGGCGCCCTGGAGGCGGACACGCTCCTGGTGCCGGTGACGACCCCCGACGGCATCGAGATCCGAGCCGTCCCCGCGGACCGGGCGACGATCGCCCCGGTGAGCTCGCTCGACATGACCCGCCAGCTCGCCGATGTCACCCTCGACCCGGCCGCCGGCGAGGTGGTCGTGGCCGCTGAGCACGGTGCCGAGGGTGTACGTGCCGGTCTGCTGGCCGGGGCCGCGCTGATGGCCTCCGAGCAGGTCGGGGTGGCGCAGTGGTGCCTGACCACGACGGTGGAGTACCTCAAGGTCCGGCGGCAGTTCGGCCGGATCGTCGGTGGCTACCAGGCGCTCAAGCACCGGCTCGCCGACCTCTACACGAGCGTCGAAGGAGCCGGCGCGGCTGCGCGCTACGCCGCCGGCGCGCTGGCTCTCGGAGACGCGAAGGAGACCGAGATCGCGACCCACGTCGCCGCCGCGTACTGCGGTGACCTGGCCGTCACCGCGGCCGAGGAGGCGGTGCAGCTGCACGGCGGTATCGGCATGACCTGGGAGCACCCCGCCCACCTCTACCTGAAGCGGGCCAAGGCCGACCAGATCGCGTACGGCCTCCCCGGCCTTCATCGCGACCGTCTGGGGGCCCTGGTCGACATCTGATGCCGAGCCGTCACGCCGGTCGGCCTAGGTGGCACCACGGTGCCACCTCGGCCGACGCGGGTGACGTCTCGGCTACTTCTCCAGTGCCATCAGAGCGAGAGCGAACAGGAGGCGGTCGCGGGGATCGGAGATGCTCTTCGCGGTGAGGTCCTGGATCTGCTTGATGCGGTAGATGACCGTGTTGCGGTGGCAGATCAGGTCCTCGGCGGCATGGGTGGGGGAGCCGCCGTGCGCGATGAGGGCACGGAGCGTCGCCAGCAGCACGTCGGACTGGTGGGTCGGCTGCGCCAGGATCGGGCCGAGGGTGCGGCGTACGAGCAGGTGGGAGACCGCGGGCGAGGCGGTCAGCAGCACCTGTGGCAGACGGTCGTCGACGACCGCGATGTCCGTACGCCCCCGGGGCACCGTCTCCACCGTGTGCGTGGCGAGCTGGAAGGCGGTGCCGAAGCCGCTGAGGTCGTCGGCGGTGGCGATCCCGACCCGGCCCGAGTTGCAGCAGGCGAGCTGTTCGACCAGATCGGCGACGGCCTCCGCGACCGGGCGCGACCCCAACGGGACCAGCCCGAAGTGGTGGTCGCCGCGTACGTGCCAGAACGACACCAGGCCGGCCTTCTCCAACCGGTCGTCGGGGTTGCGTAGTGGTGAGTCGCGGTTGCCGTCGAAGGCCGCGACCACGCAGGCCATCCGCGCGTCGGCGGCGACCCCGAGGATGTCCTGCACCTCGGCGGCGAACGCGGGATCGCCACCGCGACCCTCGGCGAGCCCGTCGAGTAGCCGGCCCTGGAGCTGCAGGTCGCGACGCTGCAGCAGCGCCGCCTCCTTCCGGTAGGCCCCCGACATGACCGAGTTCTGCACGTCCAGGTCGGTCCACACCTGGCGCCCGGCGAGCACCATCACCCGGTCGTCGATCCCGAGCTCCTCCTGCTGGTGGACCATCGCCTCCCACAGCATCCGGGTGCCGACGGTGTAGGCGTTGAGGCAGTACTCCAGAGGTACGCCCTGCCGCGCCCGCCGCCGACCGGTCTCGCGCCACAGGTCGACGGGATTGGCTCCCGGGGTCAGTCCGGCCATGGCCCGGATGCCGCGGCGTACGTGCTCCCGCGTGCTCGAGCGCAGATCGGCGCGCACCGACGGCTCGGCGTTCTGGTGCCACTCCGGCTGGATCGCGATCAGGGTCAGCGTGATGTCGTCGGCGATCGCGTCCGCCTGGCTCACCAGCGAGGCCCAGGCACGCTCCACCAGCGGGCGGAGTTCCGCGTCGGGAGCTGTGTCACTCGTCACACCCATGTGCGGAGCGTCCCATGCCCACTGCCGTATCCGCCAGTAGTCCAGGGAATCCCGGTCGGAGCGCCCGAAAGATTTTGTGCTCACTGCCCATATCCCCAGTTGTGCGGAGAGTCCAAAGTGATAGCCGTCACAACGGGTGAAGGGAGCATGATGCAGATGCCTGGCGAAGACCCACCGCTGTTCGCGGTCGAGGGAGTCTCGGTCCGGTTCGGCGGCGTACGCGCCCTCGAGGACGTCTCCTTGGAGGTCGCGCCCCATGAGGTGCTCGGCGTCATCGGCCCCAACGGTGCCGGCAAGACCACATTGTTCAACGTCGTGTGCGGCTTCGTCAGCCCCGCCGAGGGCGAGCTCCGCCTGCGCGGCGAGACGATCCGCGACCTCCGCCCGCACCAGCTCGCCGGCCACGGCATCGCCCGGACCCTGCAGGGGCTCGGGCTCTTCGAGCGGATGACGGTGCTCGACAACGTGATGGTCGGCGCCGACCGTCTCGCCCGCGCCGGCTTCGTGCGCGGCCTGCTCGGGCTCGGCCACCGCGACGACGCCCGGCTGGCCGCCAAGGCGAGGGAGGTCCTCGGCGAGCTCGGGATCGAGTCGTACGCCGCCCGCTACCCCGGCAGCCTGCCCTACCCGATCCGGAAGAAGGTCGCGCTCGCCCGTGCCCTGGTGGCCGAGCCGGAGCTGCTGCTCCTCGACGAGCCCGCCAGCGGGCTGAGCGCCGAGGAGATGACCGAGCTCGGCGAGATCATCACCGGGCTGACCGAGCGCACCGCCGTGATGCTCGTCGAGCACCACATGGACCTGGTGATGTCGGTCTGCCACCGGATCACGGTGCTCGACTTCGGTCGCGTCATCGCGGCTGGCTCACCGGACGAGATCCGCAACGACCCGGCCGTCCTCGCCGCCTACCTGGGTGACCAGGTCGAGCACGACGACGCCGCCGAGGTCCATGCACTGACCGTTGCCGAGGAGGCCTGATGTTCGCCGTCGAGGACCTGAGCGCTGCGTACGGACCTGTCAAGGCGCTCAACGGCGTCACCTTCACCGCCTCGAGAGGCCAGGTCACCGCCGTCCTGGGCGCCAACGGCGCCGGCAAGACCACGCTGCTGCGCACCGTGTCCGGCCTGGTGAAGTCCAGCAGGGGCAGCGTGAAGCTGAACGGCAAGGACATCACGCGCACCGCGACCGAGAAGCTGACCTCGTACGGCCTCTCCCACGTCCCGGAGGGGCGCGGCGTGATCGCCGAGCTGACCGTCACCGAGAACCTCCGGCTCGGCGGGCTGCACCGCGCGACCGGCTCCGAGCCGATGCCGGTCGAGCGGGTCTTCGAGCTCTTCCCGCGCCTGGGCGAGCGCCGCGAGGCCACCGCCCACATGCTCTCGGGCGGTGAGCGGCAGATGCTCGTCATCGGCCGCGCGCTGATGGCGCGGCCGACCGTACTCCTGCTCGACGAGCCCTCCCTGGGACTCGCGCCCCGGGTGGTGGCCCAGATCTTCGACCTGCTCCGCGGACTGGTGCAGACCGAGGAGCTCACCGTCGTCCTGGTCGAGCAGAACGCCCGCAGTGCCCTGTCCATCGCTGACCACGGAGTCGTGCTCAACCTCGGCAAGGTCGTCGCCTCGGCGCCGGCCGCCGAGCTGGCCGCCGACGAGCAGCTCCGCCACGCCTATCTCGGGTTCTGAGGAGAAGCAGACATGCAGCAGTTTCTCGACACCACCCTCGGAGGGCTGGTCCTGGGCGCGGTCTACGCCGCGTTCGCGCTGGCCCTGTGCCTGATCTGGCGCTCGACCCGGATCGTCAACTTCGCCCAGGCGGCGATGGCGATGGTGACTACCTACATCGCGCTCTCGCTGATCAACGCCGATGTGCCCTACTGGGTCGCCTTCATGGCAGCGATCGCCGCCGGGTTCGGGCTCGGCGCCGTGATCGAGCGGGTGATCATCCGCCCGGTCGAGGGCAAGGCCGAGCTCAACGCGGTGATCCTCACCCTCGGGCTGTTCATGGTGCTCCACGGCCTGACCGCGATCACCTTCGGCGTCCAGCACCGCGGCTTCCCGGCCCCGGTCAGCACCAACGCGATCAATGTCGGGGACGCCTCGATCGGCATCACCCCGTTCGGCATCCTGACGATCGTCGTGGTCGCTCTCGTGATGGCCGGGCTCGTGGTCCTCTTCCGCTTCACCGACCTGGGGCTGCGGATGCGGGCGGCCGCGTTCAACGGCGAGGTCTCCCGGCTCCTGGGCGTACGCGTCGGCCGCATGCTCACCCTCGGCTGGGCGCTCGCCGCGGCCGTGGGCGCGGTGGCCGGGATGCTCATCGCCGGTGGCGACCTGGTGAACCCGGCGTTCATGGACCCGTTCGTGATCTACGGCTTCATCGCCGCCGTGCTGGGCGGCCTCGACTCGCCGCTCGGGTCGGTGATCGGCGGGCTGATCCTCGGGCTCTCGCTCTCTTACGTCACCGGCTACGTCGGTGAGCACCTGGCGCCGCTGGTCGCGCTCGGGATCTTGATGGTGGTGCTGCTGGTACGCCCCAGCGGCCTGTTCGCTGCGGCTGCGGCCAGGAGGGTCTGACCCATGGAACGTCTGCGCTCTCTCCTCCGTCCGGTGACGTCCGTGCCGCTGGCACGCCACCTCGTCGTGGCCCTGGTCGCCTTCGTGGTGGCGATGGCGGTCATCGGCAGCTCCAGCCAGTACCTGCAGACCCGCTACGCCGAGATGGCCTACTTCGCCATCGCGGCCGGCGGTCTCACGCTCCTGACCGGCCTCTCCGGCCAGCTCTCGCTGGGCCACGGGGCGCTCATGGCCGTCGGGGCGTACGCCGCCACCCTGGTGCTCGAGCGCACCGGCGGCGAGACCCTGGCCGACGTCTTCGTCGCCCTGCTCGTCGCGATCGCGGTCTGCGCCGTGGTCGGGGTGGTCGTCGGGGTCCCGGCGGCGCGGCTGCACGGGCCGTACATCGCCGGCGCGACCCTGACGCTGGCCGTGGCGGTGCCCCGGTTGGCCAACCAGTGGGAGGTCCTCGGCGGCGAGCAGGGACTCCAGGTGCCGGTGCCCCGCGCGACCGACCTCCCGGCTTGGATCCAGGACCTGGTCTGGTTCTTCACCGCCGTCGAGATCGACCAGTACTCCTTCCTCGCCTACCTCGGCTGGCTGCTCCTCGCGATCACCTTCGTGGCGCTCGCCAACCTGAGCCGCTCCCGGGTCGGCCGGCGCTGGCGCGCGGTGCGGGACGACGACGTCTCCGCCGAGCTGGCCGGCATCCACCTGGGCCGTGCCCGCGTGGTCGCCTTCACCGTCAGCGCCATGGCTGCCGGGCTCGCCGGCGGCCTGATGGCCATGAACGTACGTCTCACGGCGCCCGGCGCGTTCACGATCACGCTCTCGCTGACGCTCCTGGCCGCGGTCGTCCTGGGCGGGCTCGGCAGCCTGACCGGAGCGCTCATCGGGGCCGGCGTACTCGCCTTTCTTCCTCACTTCGCCACCGATCTCGGGGAGTCGGTCGGGCTCAGCGCAACCCAGGCCGCGGAGGTCACCCCGGTGGTCTACGGGCTGGTGCTGATGCTCGTCATCCTCCTCGCTCCGGCGGGGATCGTCGGCAGCCTGCGCACGTTCCTGGCACGCACATCTCTCACCTCATCTCTCGGGTCAACCAAGGAGAAGACAACATGAGAAGCACTGCACGCAGAGCCGTACAGGTCGTCTGCGTCCTCACCACTGCCTCCCTCCTCGCGGCCTGTGGCGCGGGTAAGGAGCGGCCCTCCGAGGACGGGACGGCGGTCGGCGTCACCGACACCTCGATCAAGGTCGGTGCGCACTTCCCGCTGACCGGCCCGGCCGCGCCCGGCTACTCGGAGATCCCGTCCGGACATCAGGCGTTCTATGAGTACGTCAACGACAACGGTGGCGTCCACGGCCGAGACATCGAGATGGTCGTCAAGGACGACGCCTACAACCCGACGAACACCAGCGCCGTCACCAACGACATGATCCTGCAGGACGAGATCTTCGCGATGGTCGGCGGCCTCGGCACCCCCACGCACCGCGCGGTCGTGCAGCGCCTCAACGACGACGGCATCCCCGACCTCTTCGTCTCCAGCGGCTCGCTGCAGTGGGGCGACGACCCGGCCGGCTCGCCGATGACGTTCGGCTGGCAGCCGGACTACGAGATCGAGGGCAAGGTCATCGGTCAGTACGTCAAGGAGAACATGCCCGACGCCAAGGTCGGTCTCTTCCTGCAGGACGACGACTTCGGCGAGGACGGCGAGAAGGGCGCGCGCCAGTTCCTCGACGCCCAGATCGTCGACGTACAGAAGTACACGCCGGGTGGGTCGACCGACTTCTCCCCGCAGATGTCCTCGTTCAAGTCCAAGGGCGTCGACCTGGTGATCGGCTTCAACACGCCGTCCTACACCGCGCTGAGCCAGATCGCCGCGCAGGGCGTCGGCTTCCAGTCGAAGTGGTTCTACTCGAACGTCGGGTCGGACCCGACGCTGGTCGGTGGGCTGCTGGCCTCGATGACCAAGGGCAAGATCCCGGCCGAGCAGGGCGTGAAGCTGATGGACGGGATGATGACGACCGAGTACATCTCCGGCGTCGACGCTCCTGACGACGAGTGGGTCAAGCTGTGGCAGAAGGTCTGGGACGAGTACTCCAAGAAGGGCTCGGAGAAGCTGACCAACTACCGGATCTACGGCATGTCGCAGGCCTACACCTTCGTCCAGGCGCTGCAGGCCAACGGCAAGGACCTGACCCGCGAGTCGATCGTGGAGACGATCGAGAAGGAGGGTTCCTCCTTCGAAGGACCCGGGATGGCTCCGTTCCGGTTCTCCGAGGACTCCCACCTGGGCATCTCCGGGATGAGCGTGGTCGAGATCAAGAACGGTGCCTCCGAGCCGCTCACGCCGGTTCTCGTCACCGACATCGGTGACGCCGCCATCGAGGAGGACGACAGCGCCGCCTCGGACGCGCCGCCCTCGTCGGGGCTGCCCGAATGAGATGGGCGGAGTGATCGGTACTGATCAGTAGGTTGCCGCACGTTCACGGACCGGCCTCGGTTACAGTGATTAACCCTCACTAACGCCACTGGAGGTGGTCGGTCCGTGAACGTACTCGCACCCGGGAGCGGGGTGGTTGTGACCGGAGCAGCCCGAGGGATCGGGAAGGCCCTGGCCGTGCGGTTCGCAGCGGAGGGGTGTCGCGTCGTCGTTGCCGACATCGACGACGCCGAGCTCCGCTCGGTGGCCGACTCGATCGACGCCCTTGCAGTTCCCGGCGACGCCGCCTCGGCCGCCGGCACCGCGGCGCTCGTGGACGCTGCCCGGGAGGAGCTCGGCAAGATCGACGCCTGGTACGGCAACGCGGGAGTCGAGCGCGGCCGCGGCCTCGAGGCCTCCGACCACGCCTGGATGACCTCGTACGAGGTCAACGTCCTCGCCCACGTACGCGCCGCGCGGCTGCTGCTGCCGGAGTGGGTCGCCCGCGGTGCTGGTCGGTTCGTGGTCACCTCCTCCTCCGCGGGTCTCCTCACGCTGCTCGGCTCGCCGTCCTACGCGGCCACCGAGCACGCCGAGATCGCCTTCGCGGAGTGGCTCGCTGCGACGTACCGGCATCAGGGGATCGTCGCCCAGGCGATCGTCGCGCGCAGCGTGAAGACGGCGATGCTCGAGCGCTCCTCCGGACTCCCGGGTTTCCGGTCGGCCGAGGGCGCGCTCACCGCTGAGGAGGTCGCGGACGCCGTCTGGGAGGCTGGGCAGAGCTCGCAGTTCTGGATCTCGCTCGAGCCCGACGTGGCCGAGGAGTACGCCACGCGTGCCTCGGACGTCGACGCCTGGATCGACGACGTGAACCGAGTCCGGCAGGAGCTCGACCGGACCGACTAGTCTCACCGACGTGGAACCTTTGGTCTCGACTTGGCTCAGTGGCCTCGACGGCATCCCGACGCAGGCGCAGAACGTCAACCAGCAGCACTATGCGGCGAGCCTGATGAAGGTGCCCGTCGCGATCGCCGCCTATCGGCTGCGCGACCGCGGGCTGCTGTCGCTGGACGAGCCGATCACGGTGCATCCCGACTTCGACTCCGCCGTCGTCGGGTCACGTTTCGAGATGGACCCGGCCGAGGACCAGGACCCCGACACCTGGGCGGCGGTCGGGTCTCCGCTGCCGCTGGGTGATCTCGTACGCCGCTCCCTGACCGTCTCCGGCAACCTGGCCGTCAATCTCGTGCTCGAGCGGGTCGGGCTCGACGAGGTCGCCGCAGTGCTCGCCGATGCCGGCGTGACGCCGATGACGACGGTCTCGCGGGGGATCGAGGACGCGCCCGCGCGCGAGGCCGGGCTGCAGAACCTGGTGACCGCCAACGACATGGGCAAGCTGCTCACCAAGCTCGCCTCCGGCCGGCTGCTGTCGCCAGAGTCGACCGCCGAGCTCGAGGGGATCCTGGTCGCCCAGGAGTATCGCGACGCGATCCCGCTCGGTGTGCCCGAGGACGCGGTGGTCGGCAACAAGACCGGCTGGGTCGACGGCGTACGCCACGACATGGCGATCATCCGGCCCGCCGAGGGTGAACCGCAGGTGATGGTCGTGCTCACGTCCGGCCTGGACGACGACGAGTCGGAGTTCCGGATCAGCGAGGTCGCGCGCTATCTGTGGTCGACCCTGTGACTTACCCGCGCGTGGTCGCGGTGCGCACCCAGCGAGTCCGGGTGCCGCTGCACACCCCGTTCGTGACCGCCCTGCGGCGTACGGAGTTCGCGGAGACGGTCGTCGTCACCGTCGAGGACTCCGACGGGTGTGTCGGGTGGGGCGAGGCGCCGCAGGTCTGGAGGGTCACCGGTGACTCGCTCGCCGGGTCCGCCGCGGCGCTCGAGGGGCCCATCTCCGACGTGCTGGTCGGTGCCGCTGCCGATCTGACCTCGGCGGGCCTGATCCAGGGCTCGGTCGTCGGCAACCGCTCGGCCAAGATGGCCGCCGATATCGCGCTGCACGATCTCGTCGCCCGGCGGGCAGGTGTGTCGATGACCAAGCATCTGGAGTCCCATGCGTCACACCGCTCAGGCACTTCCTGCACTTCTCAGGCAATGCAACACCTGAGAAGTGCAGGAATACCCGGTGAACCGGGTATTCCAACGCACCTCACCACCGACATGACCCTCTCCGTAGGCACCCCCGACGAGCTGGCGGAGGCGGCGGCGACCCGAGCGCGAGACGGGTTCACGACGCTCAAGATCAAGGTCGGGACCGATGCCGAGGGCGACGCCGAGCGGGTGCTCGCGGCGCGCGAGGCCGCGCCGGGGTGCGTACTTCGGCTCGACGCCAACACCGGCTGGCGCGCAGACGAGGCGGTGACGGTGCTGACGACCCTGGCCGACCAGGATGTCGAGCTCGAGTTCGTCGAACAGCCCGTCGCCCGACGTGACCTGGAGGCGATGGCGTACGTCCGGCGTCACCAGCCCTACAAGATCCTGGCCGACGAGTCGGTCTTCGATCTCGAGGACCTCGTCGACGTGATCCGCGCCGGCGCGGCGGATGCGGTAAACATCAAGCTGGCCAAGTGCGGCGGGCTGACGCCTGCGATCGAGCTGCTGGAGATCGCGAAGGGCCACGGCCTCGGCCGACTCGTCGGCTGCATGATGGAGTCGCACCTCGGCATCGGCGCGGCCGCGGCCCTGGTCGCGGCGGCAGGCATCCCCGGCGAGCAGGACCTCGACGCGGGCTGGTGGGCGAAGACCAGTCCGTACGCCGGGGGGATCAGCTACGACGGCCCCCGCATCGTCTTCCCCCAGGCCAACGGCCTCGGCATCGAAGGAGTCCTCTCATGACCACCGTCAGCCAGCCCACCTTCGTCGTGGCCGAGCCCGCCGACGACGCCGAGCACGAGACCGAGGTCGTCCCCGGCGAGGAGGTCGTCGTCCTGAAGACCCAGGGGGACTGGACGTACGTCGTCGTCCCCTCCCACTCGTCCACCAAGGATGAGCGGGGCTATCCCGGCTGGCTGCCGACCGCCGCCCTCGCCGAGCCTGTGGCCACCCTGCTGAGCAAGGCTCGGAGCTATCTCGGCGTCCCCTACGTCTGGGGCGGCACGACCGAGGCCGGCATCGACTGCTCCGGCCTGATCTTCCGAGCCGCAGAGGCCATCGGCGTACGTCTCCCGCGAGACGCCCGCGACCAGGCCGCCGCGCTCGCGGCGATCGACCTCGACGAGGTCACCGCCGGCGACCTCTACTTCTTCGCCCAGGAGCCCGGCGACCGCATCACTCACGTGGCGATCGCGACCGCGCCCCCGGAGCCCGATGGCGCACGTCCGATGATCCACGCCGACGGCGACAAGATGGTCGTCGTCGAGGAGCCGATGCCTCCCGACCGCCTCTCGGCCCTGGTCAGCGCCGCCCGTCTGTGACGCCGGCGTGACATATCAGTCGGCGCCGGTGAATTCTCGCGCGCCAGAAGTGACAATTCGACGTGGTGGGTTAACTTCGAACGTATGACTCGTACAGGGGCACTGAGTCCACACAGCCGCGACCTCGCGATCGGCACGATGGTCGGCGCCGCGGGGGAGACCGAGCTCGACGTACTCGTCGTCGGTGGGGGTGTGACCGGCGCCGGGGTGGCGCTGGACGCGGTCACCAGAGGCCTGAGCACGGGGCTGGTGGAGCAGCGCGACCTGGCCTCGGGAACGAGCTCGCGGAGCTCGAAGCTCGTCCACGGCGGGCTTCGCTACCTCGAGATGCTCGACTTCGAGCTGGTCCGCGAGGCGCTCCAGGAGCGTGGGCTGCTGCTCAACACCCTGGCCCCGCACCTGGTCCGGCCGGTGCCGTTCCTCTACCCGCTGACCAACCCGGTGTGGGAGCGCGCCTACATCGGCGCCGGCCTCGCGCTCTACGACGGGATGGCCAGCTTCGGGCCGCTCTCCGGGATGGGCAACTCCGGCCTGCCGCGCCACCGCCACCTCACCCGCCGCGGCGTCGCCCGGATCGCCCCCGACTTCCGCACCGACGCGATCACCGGTGCGATCCAGTACTACGACGCCCAGGTCGACGACGCCCGCCTGGTCATGACGATCGCACGCACCGCCGCCTCCCACGGCGCCCACATCGCGACCCGGGTCCAGGTGACCGGTTTCCTGCGTGAGGGCGAGCGGGTCGTCGGGGTCCGGGCCCGCGACCTCGAGCACGACCAGGACCTGGTCATCCGGGCCAAGACGGTCGTCAACGCCGCCGGGGTCTGGACCGACGAGATCCAGGCGATGGTCGGGGGCCGCGGCGCCCTGCACGTCAAGGCGTCCAAGGGGATCCACCTCGTCGTCCCGCGCGACCGGATCCGCTCCGAGTCGGGCTTCATCGTCCGCACCGAGAAGTCGGTGCTCTTCGTGATCCCGTGGGGCCGCCACTGGATCATCGGCACCACCGACACCCCGTGGACCTACGACCTCGCCCACCCGGCGGCCTCCAAGACCGACATCGAGTACGTCCTGGAGCACGTCAACGCGATCCTGCGCGTGCCGCTCGACCTCGAGGACGTCGAAGGCGTGTACGCCGGGCTCCGCCCGCTCCTGACGGGCGAGTCCGACCAGACCGCCGGTCTCAGCCGCGAGCACACCGTGGTCACGCCGCTGCCGGGTCTGGTGCTGATCGCCGGCGGCAAGCTGACGACCTACCGGGTGATGGCCAAGGACGCCGTCGACGCCGCGGCCCACTCGCTCGGCACGACCACCAACATGACTCTGCGCGACTCGATCACCGACAAGGTCCGTCTGGTCGGGGCGGAGGGCTTCGAGACCCGCTCGAACCAGCGCGTCCTGCTCGCCCGCCGCTCCGGCCTCCACGTCGCCCGGATCGACCACCTCCTGGGCCGTCACGGCGGCCTGATCGACGACGTGCTCGACCTCATCCAGGAGCGCCGCCCGCTCGCGCTGCCCCTGGAAGGAGCCGAGGACTACCTGGCCGCCGAGGTCGTCTATGCCGTCAACAACGAGGGCGCTCGCCACCTCGACGACGTGCTCGAGCGCCGCACCCGGATCTCGATGGAGACCTTCGACCGCGGCGTGAGCGCTGCCCCAGGGGTCGCCAAGATCATGGCCGACGAGCTCGGCTGGGACGAGCAGCGCGCCAAGGAGGAGGTCGACCACTACCTGCGCCGCATCGAGGCCGAGCGCCTCTCCCAGCTCCAGGTCACCGACGAGGAGGCCGACCGCGCGCGGCTGGAGGTCGAGGACCTCGTCTGAATTGCCGTGGCGGAGCAACCGGTTGACGTAGCAATCTGACTCCATGTTCTTGGTCGCTGATCCCCCCGAGCCGCTGGCCACCGACGATTTCGTGCTCGCTCCGCTCCGCCCCGAACTGCTCGACCTGGACACCGAGGCCTACCTGGCCAGCCCGGACGTGATCCGCGACCACAGCTGCGGCAGGTGGCCGCTGGAAGGCTTCGGCAGCGACGACAACCTGCCGCTGGTGATCCGGCACTGGTCCGACCACCAGGCAAAACGGGCCTTCACCTACCTCTTCCTCGACCCCGAGGGCACCTCCTCGCTCGGCTGTCTCTATGTGCAGCCCCTGTTCCCCTACCTGGAGGCGATGGGCGCCGACGCCCAGACCCTGCTCAGGTACGCAGGTGGGTCCACCGCCCGGGTCAGCTACTGGCTTCGCCAGGACCGAGAGCTCGGGCTCGGCGCGTCGGTCGCCGAGCGGCTGGACGAGTGGCTGCGTACGAAATGGCCGTTGGACGCGTATCTCTACCGAGCCGCGCCGGCGGAGGAGTGCACCGTGCACGCGCTCGACCGGCTGCCGCTCGATCGCGTCGACATCGACCTTCCCGCCGAGCGTTACAGCTATTTGTGGTGGGCCGCGGAGATCCAGCCCGCCTGAACCGTGTGGCTTCTTCGCGTGCCGGCGGTCCGTGACAGCGCCGAGACGTTCATCACATCGATACCCGCAGCGGGTGTCATGGGAGTCGGTCTTGTCGGCGAGACCGGGTCGCTGCCATCTCCTTTGCCTCCTGCAACGTAGTCAACCCGATGTCTTCCATGTGACCTGCGCAAAGCCGATGTCAATCCTGTCATCGGGACACTGATCGGCTGGCGACGGCGTGAGTGTCGTCTCAGGCCTGGCCTGACCTGCGTCCACCTCATAGCTGATGCCGATAACAGGTTGGTCGACGCAAAAACAATGGCCCGGAGTGACTATTGCCGGATACCCCCTGGGTCCTTAGGTTCTCCCTGCTCAAGCCGTGGGGGCGGCTCCGTTCTGTTCTTCTTGGGAGTCGTCTCCATGCAGTTGGTCACGCGCGTCCTCGCGCGCCTTGTTCCCCCGCGCCTTCGCGAATTTGCCGTTCGACCGGGACATCGTCGGACAACCGTCGTAGGCAGCGGTGTGGGGTGGGGGTGCAAGCCAAAGAGTTTCGTGCTGGTGAAATAATGGGGGTGGACGGTGACTGACTGGTCGGTGCTCTTTGCAGAAATGGAAGCGGCCAAGCGAAGGCTGGCGGTCAATGACCAAGAGGGCCGCTGGCGTCATGCGTCACGCCGGCCGCCCGCCGAGCCACGGCGGATTGCAGAAATTGCCGCCGTGACGCTCTGTCCGGTGGACCGTGAGTATGCCGATTTCCTGTCGCGTGCGGACGGTTGGCCTGCCATCTTGCAAGACATCGATCTGTTCGGGACGTCAGACTTCGGCAGCGCCGCTTTCGCCGAAGCCGAGGAACTCGTGCGCGTGACCGAGGATGAGATGGCGATCGGGAGCGAGGATGATTTCGACCGCTGGGTTCCGATCGGTGTGTCACGAACGGACATCGACATCCTGGTCATGCCGTGTGTGAGAGAACCGAACCGATCTGCACCGGTTATCTGGCTTGCAGGTGCGGAAATCGAAAGGTACGAGACCTTCTCGGATTTCTTCCGAGGGATGATCGCCGAGAACAATGCTGAGGCAGACTCTTTGGCCTGAGTGCGGTTTTGCAAGCCAGGTGCAGCAGTGGCGTGTAGCAGCCTGGCGTGCATGGTTCTGACGAATCTGTCGTCTCAACAGCCGAGGACCGATTTATTGGATGTGTTCGGGTCGGCCGCCGCGCGCCTCAGCCATAGGTCGTTGGATGTCGTGGGAGCGCGCTCTAGCGATGCCGGTTGACGGAGGTGACGGCTCGATCGGCCAGTTAGTGGGACGGCTGTCTGGCGTCCGAGACGCCCGTCACATACTCTCGGTACATGAGCGCTTCGAACCCGACCTCTTCCGGCGGCCCGATCGTCGAGGGCCCGCTCGACCCCGAGCACGACGCCACGGCGTCCCTGGCCCTCGAGCCTGACTACGTCTCCCGCCTGACCGGCCGCGTCGTGGCGACCACGGGGGAGTCCCGAGAGGTCATCAGTCCGCTCAACGGGGCGCCGCTGGCGCACATCCCGCAGTCGAGCGATGACGATGTCGCCGCGGCCTTCGCCAAGGCCCGGGTCGCGCAGGAGAAGTGGGCCGCGACCCCGGTCACCGAGCGCGAGCGCATCCTGATCAAGCTGCACGACCTCGTCCTCGACCGGCAGGACGAGATCCTCGACCTGATCGTGCTGGAGTCGGGCAAGGCCCGCAAGCACGCCTTCGACGAGCCGCTGCACATCGCTCTGACGGCGCGCTACTACGGGCGCCGGAGCAGCAAGATCCTCGACACCGAGCGCAAGCTCGGCGTCATCCCGGTGCTCACCCGGGTCGAGCTCAACCACGTCCCCAAGGGTGTCGTCGGCATCATCAGCCCGTGGAACTACCCGTTCACGATGGCGTTGTGCGACGGCCTGGCCGCGATCGCCGCCGGCAACGCGGTCGTCATCAAGCCCGACTCGCAGACCATGCTCAGTGCGCTCCTCGGAGCCGAGCTGCTGGCCGAGGCCGGGCTCCCGGAGAACCTGTGGACCGTCGTCGCCGGCCCGGGCTCGAAGATCGGCACCAGCATCATCCAGCGCGCCGACTACGTCTGCTTCACCGGCTCGACCAACACCGGCAAGCTCGTCGCCAAGCAGGCCGCGGAGCGGCTGATCGGCGCCAGCCTCGAGCTCGGTGGGAAGAACCCGATGCTGGTGCTCCGTGACGCCGACATCGAGAAGGCGGCCGAGGGCGCGACCCGTGCGGTCTTCTCCAACTCCGGCCAGCTGTGCGTGAGCGTCGAGCGGCTCTTCGTCGACGACAAGGTCTACGACCGGTTCGTGGAGCGCTTCGTCGCCCGCACCCAGGCGATGACCCTCGGCGCCACCCTCGGGTGGGAGAACGACATGGGCACCCTGATCTCTCAGGCCCAGGTCGACACCGCGACCGCCCACGTCGAGGACGCCGTCTCCAAGGGCGCCCGCGTGCTCACCGGCGGCAAGGCCCGCCCCGACCTGGCGCCGTTCTTCTTCGAGCCGACCATCCTCGAGGGTGTCACCCCGGAGATGACCTGCTTCGGCAACGAGACCTTCGGCCCAGTCGTCTCGATCTACCGCTTCCACAGCGAGGAGGAGGCGATCGAGCGCGCCAACGACGGTGAGTACGGCCTCAACGGCTCGATCTACAGCCGCGACACCTCGCGCGCCCGCCGCATCGCCCGGCAGATCAAGTGCGGCACGATCAACATCAACGAGGCCTTCGGCGCCACCTTCGCCAGCATCGACGCCCCGATGGGCGGCATGCGCGAGTCCGGCCAGGGCCGTCGCCAGGGTGTCGAGGGCATTCTGCGCTACACCGAGACCCAGTCGGTCGCGTCCCAGGCCGTCCTGCGCTTCGCCCCGCAGTTCGGGATGAGCGACCAGGCGTACGCCAAGTTCATGACCGCCTCGCTGCGCGCCCTGAAGGCGCTGGGCCGCGCATGAGCAAGAGCCACTACGACGTACTCGTCATCGGGTCGGGTTTCGGTGGATCGGTCAGCGCGCTGCGCCTGACCGAGAAGGGCTACTCCGTCGGAGTGGTCGAGGCGGGTCGCCGGTTCAGCGACGACGAGCTGCCCAACACCTCCTTCGACCTGCGCAAATACCTCTGGGCGCCGGCGATCGGCTGCTACGGGATCCAGCGCATCGACATGGTCAAGGACGCGGTCATCATGGCCGGTGCCGGGGTCGGTGGCGGCTCGCTGGTCTACGCCAACACCCTCTACGAGCCGCTCGACCCGTTCTACGAGGACCCTTCCTGGAGCCACATCACCGACTGGAAGGACGAGCTCGCTCCCTACTACGAGCAGGCCAAGCGGATGCTCGGCGTCACCCTCTACCCCCATCTGACCCCTGCCGACGAGGTCATGCAGAAGGTCGCGGCCGAGGCCGGACGCGGTGACACCTTCCACAAGGCGCCGGTCGGCGTCTTCTTCGGAGGCCCGGGCCACGTGCCCGGCCAGGAGGTGGCCGACCCCTACTTCGGCGGGGAGGGCCCCGACCGGCGTACGTGCACCAACTGCGGCGAGTGCATGACCGGCTGCCGCCACAACGCGAAGAACACCCTGGTCAAGAACTACCTCTACCTGGCCGAGAAGAACGGCGCCGAGGTGCACCCGCTGACCACGGTCACCCGCGTCTACCCGGCCAAGACCGGAGGCGGGTACGTCATCGAGACCCGCTCCACGAAGGCCAAGCTGGGCATCGGCCGCACGAAGCGGTTCACCGCCGACCAGGTGATCTTCTCGGCGGCATCGCTCGGCACCCAGAAGTTGCTCCACAAGCTCAAGCGCACCGGCGACCTCCCACAGATCTCGCCGCGCCTGGGTGAGCTGACCCGCACCAACTCCGAGTCGATCCTGGGCGCGATCGCCCCGGACACCGCCATCGACTACACCGAGGGTGTTGCGATCACCTCCTCGTGGCACCCCGACGAGCACACCCACATCGAGCCGGTCCGCTACGGGCACGGCAGCAACGCGATCGCGGCGATGCAGACGGTGCTCACCGAAGGTGGTCCCCATCGCCTCCGCCGGTGGCTCAAGGAGATGTGGCTGCAGCGGCGGTCGCTGCGTACGTTCTACGACTTCAAGCACTGGTCCGAGCGCACCGTCATCGCGCTGGTCATGCAGGCGCTGGACAACTCGATCACGACCTTCCCGAAGCGCACGATCTTCGGGTGGCGGTTGTCGTCCAAGCAGGGCCACGGCAAGCCCAACCCGACCTGGATCCCCGCCGGCCTCGACGCCGTGCGGAAGATGGCCGGGGTGATGAGCTCGGGCGAGAAGCCGGGGTATGCCGGCGGCACGATCGGTGAGCCGTTCAACAAGCCGATGACCGCCCACTTCATCGGCGGCTGCACCATCGGCGACTCGGTGGACACCGGCGTGATCGACCCCTACCAGCGGCTCTACGGCTATGACGGCCTGCACGTCGTCGACGGCTCCGCGATCTCCGCCAACCTGGGCGTGAACCCGTCGCTGACGATCACCGCACAGGCCGAGCGGGCGATGGCGTTCTGGCCCAACAAGGACCAGGCCGACCCGCGGCCGGAGCTCGGTGCGGGCTATGCGCGGATCCAGCCCGTCAGGCCGGCCTCGCCCGCGGTGCCCGCGAGTGCGCCGGGTGCCCTGCAGCTGCCCATCGTTGACGTACGGTGACCAATCTGTTGCCCAGGTGACACGGGCTGCGCAGGAATTTTCTGGCAGGAAGTTCTTAGTTGACCCGTAACCGGGGTTAAGAGAGTTCGTTGGAGTGATCAGACCCGGGATTGCTCCCTCCCTAATACATGCCGGGTCTTACGTCCGGGACAGTTTTGCCTCGGGCAATCAGGGCCCGGCCACCTCCCTCCCCGGCCGGGCCCTGGTGCATTTTCAAGCGAGCCGCAGGAGATTCGGCTCGCGGCGTACGTCGTCGTTAGGATTCGTGCATGACGCAGGCTCCTGGGGCGGAAGAGCACGATCTGGTTCTCGTGGTGGACTTCGGTGCGCAGTATGCGCAGCTGATCGCCCGCCGCGTACGTGAGGCGAAGGTCTACTCCGAGATCGTGCCGCACTCGATGCCGGTCGAGGAGATGCTCGCCAAGAACCCGAAGGCGATCATCCTCTCCGGCGGCCCTTCGAGCGTGTACGCCGAGGGCGCCCCCGCCATCGACAACAGCCTGTTCACCGCGGGCACCCCGGTGTTCGGGATGTGCTACGGGTTCCAGCTGATGGCCCAGGGCCTGGGCGGGACCGTCGACGACAACGGGGCGCGGGAGTACGGCCGCACGCCGGTCACCGTCGGTGTCTCCGGCACGCTGCTCAAGGACATCCCGCCGGCCCACAACGTGTGGATGTCGCACGGCGACTCGGTCTCCGAGGCGCCCAAGGGCTTCACCGTGCTCGCGAGCACCGCCGACACCCCGGTGGCGGCCTTCGAGAACGTCGAGAAGCAGCTCGCGGGCGTGCAGTGGCACCCCGAGGTGCTCCACTCCGAGCACGGGCAGAAGGTGCTCGAGCACTTCCTGTGGGACATCGCCGGCGCGCGCCAGACCTGGACCATCGGCAACATCGCCGAGGACCAGATCGAGCGGGTCCGCGAGCAGATCGGTGACCACCGCGCGATCTGCGCGCTCTCGGGCGGCGTCGACTCCGCGGTCGCCGCAGCCATCGTCGCCAAGGCGATCGGTGACCGGCTGACCTGCGTCTACGTCGACCACGGTCTGATGCGGAAGAACGAGTCGGTCGCGATCGAGAAGGCGTTCCGGGAGTCGACCGGCGCCGAGCTGAAGATCGTCGACGCCGAGAAGGAGTTCCTCGACGCGCTCGCCGGGGTCACCGACCCGGAGGAGAAGCGCAAGATCATCGGCCGCGAGTTCATCCGCTGCTTCGAGCGCGCCGAGGTCGAGATCCTGGGTGACAGCGACGAGAAGGTCGCCTTCCTCGTCCAGGGCACCCTCTACCCCGACGTCGTCGAGTCCGGCGGCGGTGCCGGCACCTCCAACATCAAGTCCCACCACAACGTCGGCGGCCTCCCCGAGGACCTCGAGTTCGAGCTGGTCGAGCCGCTGCGTGAGCTCTTCAAGGACGAGGTGCGCGCCGTCGGCTCCCAGCTCGGCCTGCCCGACGAGATCGTCCAGCGCCAGCCGTTCCCCGGCCCCGGCCTGGGCATCCGCATCATCGGCGAGGTCACCAAGGAGAGGCTCGATATCCTGCGCGAGGCCGACGCGATCGCCCGCGAGGAGATGACCCTCGCCGGCCTCGACCGCGACATCTGGCAGATGCCGGTCGTGCTGCTCGCCGACGTCCGCTCGGTCGGCGTCCAGGGCGACGGCCGCACCTACGGCCACCCCGTCGTGCTCCGCCCGGTCACCTCCGAGGACGCGATGACCGCTGACTGGGCCCGGCTGCCCTACGACGTCATGGAGCGCATCTCGACCCGGATCACCAACGAGGTGAGCGAGATCAACCGGGTCACCGTCGACATCACCTCGAAGCCCCCGGGCACCATCGAGTGGGAATGACTCGTTGAGCGGTCTCGGCCATGGACAATGTCGTCCATGACTGAGCCGGACCTCGCTCGACGACTCCTCGACGCACATGTCGCCCATGAGATGGCGGCGATGCGCGGCGTACGCTTCCTCGATCTCGTCACCGGCGAGATCGACTTCGCGCTGCGCGCCGCCAGTGAGCTGACCCTCGACCAGGTGATGCCTCGCGACCTGATCAAGGAGGTCGCGCTGAAGTACGTCAGCACCTTCCGGCTCCCGGGCGCGATCCCGGAGGTCGCCGGGGCGCTCGCGACGAGGCTCAAGGCGCATCCCGCCAACGAGACGCCGCTGGGCAAGGTGGTCAGCCGGCCCCGGATCGCCGAGCTCGTCGAGGCCCTGGTCGAGATGCGTACGCTGCGTCAGCAGGTCCTGCGCAGCCTGGCCGACAACTCCGGGATCCAGGCCGGCGTCGGCACCTTGATGCGCGGCACCGCCAGGGGTGCCGTCGACACCGGCCGCAGACTCGCCGACAACCTGCCGGGCGGCTCGCTCGGCTTCTCGATCGCCGAACGCGTCGCCGGCCGGATGGCGGACACGGTGAAGGGCACCCCGGTCGGGGCGGCCGTGGACCAGAGCGCTCGCGAGCTCGCGGAGCGGGGCGCCGGAGCGCTGCTCGGCTACCTCACCGACACCGCCGCGAGCTCGGTCACCGACGAGGAGGTGCACGACGCGCTGCTGGAGGTCTGGGACGCGCTCGCGACCCGTCCGGTGCGCGAGCTCGCCGACCTGGTCGACGACGAGCAGCTGGTCGCGCTCTTCGTCGGGCTCTACCAGGTCTGGCTCGACGTCCGCGACTCCGAATACCTGCAGGCCCTGGTCGACACGGGTGTCGACTTCTTCTTCGACACCTATGGGAGCTTCACCCTCGACCGGCTCCTGGAGGAGTGGGGTCTGGGCCGCGACGACCTGGTCGAGGAGGCGCTCCGCTTCGGTCCGCCGGTGATCGAGGCGCTCGCCGAGGCCGGCGTCCTCGAGCAGCTGATCCGCCGCCGGCTCTCGAGCTTCTACGACTCGCCGGAGGCTCGCGCGCTGCTGGCGTAGCGGGCGCCCGGGGGCACTTTCCCGCCATGGCGGGAAAGTGCGCACCTGCCACCGCGGTTCTGGCCGCATTTTCCCGCCATGGCGGGATTCTGCGCGGCGCTCGAGAAAGTTTCGAAGGGCGATGTCGAGATCCCGGGTTCCAGCTCGACGCGTGGGTAAGAGCATCACCACCCACCTCTGAGGAGATCGAGATGAGCACCAACGCACAACGAGCCGGCTGGGTCATCACCGTCCTGGTCACCCTGTTCCTCGGCTTCGACATCGTCACGCACCTGCTGCAGGTCGAGCCCGTCATGGACTTCAACGACAAGATCGGCGCACCCGGCTGGTTCCCCGTCGTCTGCGGCGCGGTCCTCGGTCTGTCGCTGGTCGCCTACCACGTCCCGGCCACTCGGGCGATGGGGACGGTCCTGATCACCGCCTACCTGGGCGGCGCGGTCACCGTGAACCTGGTCTTCGGGCAGCCGGCCTTCAACACCGTCTTCGCCATCGCCACCGCTGTCCTCGTCTGGGCCGGTGCCTGGCCGCGCGACGAGCGGCTGCGCGGTCTGGTCACCGCCTGAATCCCGNAGGATCGCCGCAGGCGACCGGCGAAGCCGGCGGCCGAAGGCCGTCCTTTACTCCGGACGACGGCGAGAACACCCTCCCCGAAAGGGTCGGCGGCAAACCCCAACCACGAGACACAGCACCCAACAAGGGAAAACCGGCACTACCCCCGCCGAGTCAACACCCGCTGCGCGACGACAAACACGAGCACCAGCACCCCGATCGAGATCCGAGTCCACCAAGACGACAGCGTGCCGTCGAAGGAGATGAAGGTCTGGATCGTGCCGAGCACGAGCACCCCGAGCAGCGACCCGATCACGAACCCACGACCGCCGGTGAGCAGCGTGCCACCGATGACGACGGCTGCGATCGCGTCGAGCTCCATCCCGACCGCGTGCAGCGAGTAGCCCGAGAGTGTGTAGAGCGCGAACAGCAGCCCGCCCAGCGCAGCACACAGCCCGCTGATCGCGTACACCCCGACCTTGGTCGCCGCGACCGGCAACCCCATCAGCAGCGCCGACGGCTCGCTGCCGCCGAGCGCGTAGACGGTGCGTCCGAAGCGGGTCGAGGAGAGGACGTACGCAGCGACCGCGACGATCACCAGCGCGAAGACCGCCGTCCACCCGAGGTAGTAGCCACCTGGCAGAGTGATCGTGCCGAACGCGATGGCCGAGAAGGTCTCGTCCTTGATCGGGATCGAGTCGACGCTGATCAGGTAGCAGAGCCCGCGGGCCAGGAACATGCCCGCCAAGGTGGCGATGAAGGGCTGGATGTCGAAGTAGTGGATCAATAGCCCCATCGCGGTGCCGAGCAGGGTGCCGGACAGGAGCACGATCACGATCACCGCGACCACCGGCAGGCCGAGCTCGAGCGTCCGGGCCGCGATCAGCGTCGAGAGGGCCACGTTGGAGCCGACCGAGAGGTCGATCCCGCCGGTGAGGATCACGAACGTCATCCCCACCGCGAGCACGATCAGAAACGCGTTGTCGAGCAACAGGGTCAGGAAGACCTGCGGGTCGGCGAACCCCTCATAGCGGATCCCGCCGACACCGAACATGCCGATGAACAGCGCGAACGTGCCGAGCACGGGCAGGTAGCGGCGTGGCGGGCTGTAGCGTGCGACCCGGGCGATGAGCCCGGTCTCGATCGCGGGCACCTGAACACTCATGCGACAGCCTCCTCGCGGCTGGTCGGCGTACGGTCGCTGCGCCGTTGCAGCACCGCCCGCGCCTTCGGCGACTGCAGCAGGCACACGACCACGACCACCAGCGCCTTGAACAGATAGTTGGCCTCGGCCGGGATGCCGATGTTGGGGATGGTCCGGGTGAGGGTGGCGATCAGCATCGCCCCGACCAGGGTGCCGGTCAGCGAGAAGCGGCCGCCGGCCAGGGACGTACCTCCGATGACGACGGCCAGGATGGCGTCCAGCTCGATCCACAGTCCGAGGCTGTTGGCGTTCACCGAGTGGGTGTTGGCGGCGATGATCAGGCCGGCGGTGCCGGCGCACAGCGCCGCGAAGACGTAGACGGTCCAGATGATCGTGCGGGAGCGTACGCCGGCCAGCCGGCTCGCCTCCGGGTTGATCCCGACCGACTCGATGAGTAGGCCGAGCGCGGTGCGGCGTACGACGATCTGGGTGGCCGCGAAGACACCGAGCGCGATCAGAGCGGCGACGGGGAGGGTGAGCAGATGGCCCGAGGCCAGCGCGGCGAAGGCGTCGTTGTTGACGGTGGTGATCTGGCCGCCGGTCACCAGCATCGCGATCCCGCGGCCGGCGACCATCAGGACCAGCGTGGCGATGATCGGCTGGATGCCGACCACCGCGACCAGAAAGCCGTTCCACAGCCCCAGCGCGACGCAGACCGCGAGTGCCATCGTGATCGCGACGACGGCCGTGCCCAGGGCTCCGTCGGCGGGACTCTTGACGATGTAGACGCAGGCGACGGCGCCGGCGATCGCCGCCACCGCCCCGACCGAGAGGTCGATCCCTCGGGTCGCGATGACCAGCGTCATCCCGATCGCGACCAGCAGCACCGGGGCACCGTTGCGGACGATGTCGACCAGGCTGCCGAAGAGATGACCGTCCTGGATGCGTACGTTGAAGAAGGTCGGCGTCGCGATCAGGTTGACCACCAGCAGCGCACCGAGCGCGGCCAGCGGCCAGAAGAGGCGGTGGGCCATCGCGCGGGCGCCGAGCCCCTTGCCCGGTCTGATGTTCTCAGGCATCTGCTCGCTCCTTCTCGGCGAGGCCGCCGGGTTCGCCGGTGATGATCTCGAGTACGTCATTGACATCGATACCTCGGTTGGGCCGCTCAGCGATCTTGCGGCGGTCCTTGAGGACCACCAGCCGGTGGCTCAGCCGAAGCACCTCCTCGAGCTCGGCGGAGATGAAGACCACGCTCATCCCCTTCTCGGCGAGATCGGCGACGAGCTGCTGGATCTGGGTCTTGGCACCGATGTCGATGCCGCGGGTGGGCTCGTCGAGCAGAAGTACGTCGGGCTCCGTGATCAGCCAGCGTGCCAGCAGAACCTTCTGCTGGTTGCCACCGGACAGACTCCGCATCGGCAGGCTCGGGTCGGCCGGGCGTACGTCGAGAGCGGTCATGAACTCCTTGACCAGCTTGTCGCGGGTGGCCGTCGGGATCGGCCGCAGCCAGCCACGGGTGGCCTGCAGGCCGAGCAGCATGTTGTCGGCCACGGAGAGCTCCTCGAAGACTCCCTCGGCCTTGCGGTCCTCGCTGCAGAAGGCGAGCTTGCGGTCGATCGCGTGCCGAGGGCTGCGCAGCCTCCGCCGGCTCGAGCCGCGAACGGTGAGGTCTCCGGTGTCCGGGGCATCGGCGCCGAACAGCAGCCGGGCAAGCTCCGTACGCCCCGAGCCGAGCAGGCCGGCGATGCCGACGACCTCGCCGGGGTACAAGGTGAGATCGGTGGCCTCGAGACTCCCCTTCCGGCCCAGTCCGACGGCGCTCAGCACCGGGAGGCGCTGCTCGGTCGCCGCCTCCTCGGATGCCTCGTGCACGGCATGGTCGAGGCGTTCGAGGACCTGGAGGTCGCGGCCGATCATCAGCTGCACCAGCTCCAGCTGGGTGGTCCCCTCGACCAGCCGCTCACCCACCACGCGGCCGTTGCGCAGGATCGTCATCCGGTCGGAGATCTCGAAGACCTGGTCGAGGAAGTGGGAGACGAAGACGATCGCAGTGCCCTGGTCACGCAGCCTGCGCATCACCTCGAAGAGCCTGGCCACCTCGTCGGCGTCGAGGCTGGAGGTCGGCTCGTCGAGGATGAGCACCCGGGCGTCGGTGTCGACGGCACGCGCGATCGCGACGAGCTGCTGGACGGCGATCGGGTGGCTGCCGAGCTCTGACCCGGGGTCGATGTCGATGCCGAGGCCCTGCAGCGAGGCGGCGGCGCGGCGGTTCATCGCCCGGCGGTCGATCGGGCCGATCCCGTTGAGGCGGCGCGGCTCGCGGCCGAGGAGCATGTTCTCAGCCACGGTGAGGTTCGGCACCAGGTTGACCTCCTGGTAGACCGTGCTGATCCCGGCGTGCTGAGCCGCGGCCGGGGTGGCGAACTGGGTCTCGACGCCGGCGATCTCCACCCGTCCCGAGTCGATCGTGTAGACCCCGGTCAGGGCCTTGATCAGCGTCGACTTCCCGGCTCCGTTCTCCCCCATGAGCGCGTGCACCTCCCCCGGCAGGAGTCGCAGCGAGACGCTGTCGAGCGCTCGGACCGCTCCGAACGTGATGGAGACGTCGAGCATCTCCACCACCGGTCGGGGTGGCTTCATTTCTGCCTGGCTCATGTCGTACTGGCTCCTGGCGGGGTCGGGGGATGGCGGCGGAATGCTCACCGAGGTGACTCGGTGGGCGCGCGCTTCCCTCGTGGAGCTCCACGAGGGAAGCGACGCCTCACCGAGGCACCTCGGTCAGTGGCGTCAGTACTTGCGGTCGGGCAGCGCCTCAGCGGCCTGCTCCGGGGTGAAGGTGGTCTCCTCGGTGACGATGCGGTCGGGGACCTCCTCGCCGGCGACGACCTTCTCGGCGACGTCCATCAGCTGCGGCCCGAGCAACGGGCTGCACTCGACGATGAAGTTGATCTCGCCGGCGGCCAGCGCGGTCATGCCGTCCTTGACCGCGTCGACGGTGATGATCTTGATGTCGGTGCCGGGCTTCTTGCCGGCTGCCTTGATCGCCTCGATCGCACCCAGTCCCATGTCGTCGTTGTGGGCGTAGACGACGTCGATCTTCGGGTTGGACTGCAAGAAGGCCTCCATGACCTGCTTGCCGCCGTCACGGGTGAAGTCACCGGTCTGCGACTCGGTGATCTTGATCTTGGAGTCCGCGGAGATCTTGTCCTCGAACCCCTTCTTGCGGTCGATCGCCGGAGCCGATCCGGTGGTGCCCTGAAGCTCGACGACGTTGACCGCGCCGTCCTTGTCGACGTCGGAGGCGTCGGCGTTGTCGACCAGCCACTGTCCTGCCTTCTCACCCTCCTCGACGAAGTCGGAGCCGATGAAGGTGACGTAGAGCGAGGTGTCCTCGGTGTCCACGGCCCGGTCGGTCAGCACGACGGGGATCTTGGCGCGCTTGGCCTCCTGGAGCACGGCGTCCCAGCCGGTCTCGACGACCGGGCTGAACGCGATGACGTCCACCTTCTGCTGGATGTAGGACCGGATCGACTTGATCTGGTTCTCCTGCTTCTGCTGAGCGTCGGAGAACTTCAGGTCGATGCCGGCCTCCTTGGCCGAGTCCTGGATCGATGTGGTGTTCGCGGTGCGCCAGCCACTCTCGGCGCCGACCTGGGCGAAGCCCATGGTGATCGAGCCGTCGTCGGCGGCTTCGCTGCCGCCACACGCGCTGAGCGACATCCCACCCATAGCGAGCGCACACAGCCCGATGAGGGTCTTCTTCACTGTCGTCCTCCAGTGTTTTTACTGCGGCGGCCAGTGTGACCGTCGTCACGATGCGACCCAGTGTGAGCGTTAACATCGGCGCGGTCAAGCGGAATCGGAAGATCGGTTCGAATCGGCAGCAGGTCGTCCGGAACTCCCCATACTGTGTCGACCATGACGCTCACGCTGACCCCGGAACAGGCGCGACGGATCGCCGTCCGCGCCCAGCTCCTCGACGCGCACCGGCCCGTCTCACTGGTGGAGACGGTCGATCAGCTGACGCTTCTGCAGATCGACCCGACCAGGGCGATCGCGCCGAGCGCGGATCTGGTGGCGTGGTCGCGGTTGGGGGATGCGTACGATCATTCGGATCTGACCTTCGCCCTCGAGCAGGAGCGCTCGCTGGTGGAGTTCTCCAGCTTCATCTTCCCGATGGATGAGATCGAGACGGTCCTGGTCCTGTCTCCGGGCCGGATCCATCCCACGGCCGTCGAGTGGGTGGAGGCCAACAAGAGATTCCGTACGCAGGTCCTGGATCACCTGCGAGCCGACGGTCCGCTCGTGGCCGGCGAGATCGAGGACACCGCCGAGGTGCCCTGGGCCTCGACCGGGTGGACCAACGACAAGAACGTCCTGCGGATGATCGAGCTGCTCAACCGGATGGGCGAGGTCGCGATCGCCGGCCGCCGCGGCAAGCTGCGCACCTGGGATCTCGCCGAGCGCGTCTACCCCTCCGACCTGCGACTTCCTTCCGCCGACGACGCCCTCCGGGTGGAGACGGTGCGCAGGTTGGCCTCGCTCGGGATCGCCCGCCCCGGGCGGAAGGACTCCTCCGGCGGCGAGGTGCTCGGCGCCGGGGACGCGGGCGTCCCGTGCACCGTGGCCGGCGTCGACGGCGAGTGGCGGGTCGACCCCGAGGCCCTGGCCGCCCTCGAGGACGGGTTCGCGCCACGAGCTGCCCTGCTCTCCCCCTTCGACCGTCTCGTCTACGACCGCGACCGGGCGCTGGACCTGTTCGGGTTCGAGTACGTCCTGGAGATGTACAAGCCGGCCGCCAAGCGCCGCTGGGGCTACTTCGCCCTCCCGATCCTGTACGGCGAGCGGCTCGTCGGGAAGCTCGACGCGAAGGTGGACCACAAGAAGCGGGTGATGAACGTCTTCGCGGTGCATGAGGACTTCGGGTGGACCGCCGAGATCGGTGACGCGGTGGAGGCCGAGATCGAGGCGCTGGCCGGGTGGCTGGGGGTCGAGATCGTCCACCCGTGACAGCGGCCTGCACTGCGCTTAGTGTGTTGGGCGATGGGGTCGGAATTCGATCAAAGGAGACGATCCGAATGGCAACGCTCAACCCCTACATCAGCTTCAAGTCCGAGGCCGCCGAGGCGCTCGAGTTCTACCGGTCGGTGCTCGGCGGCACCGTCGAGACGACGACCTTCGGCTCGATGGGTGACGCGATGGGCCCAGTGGAGCCGGAGACGAAGGACCTGGTCATGCACGGCTCGCTCACCCTCGACGACGGCCTCGTCCTGATGGCCGCCGACACGCCTCTGGGGATGGACTACGTCGCCCCGACGGCCGGCGTCACCGTCGCGATGACCAGCGCCGACCCCGCCGACCACCCACGCTTCGCCGACTACTACGCCAAGCTCTCCGAGGGCGGCACGCCCGGGATGCCGTTCGCGCAGGCTCCGTGGGGCGACTACTTCGGCCAGTTCGACGACAAGTTCGGCGTGAGCTGGATGTTCGACGTCGCCGGCCCCGAGTCGGCACAGGCCTAGACGAAGGTCCGAGCAAAGATCCGTCTTTCGTAGGAGGCGCAGGGCAGCGAGTCGTTTTACCGTCGATACATGCTGATCGCCGAAGACCTGCTGCTGCTCGTGCTCGATGACGAGAAGGGCACGCTCGCCTCGTCCTGGGTCCAGCAGGCACTGGGCGGAGCGATCCTGACCGAACTCGTCATGGTGGGCTCGGTCCAGGTCGTCCCCAAGTCCGGGCTCACCCCGGCCAAGGCCATGGCGGTGCCGGGCCGGCGGCCGGACGAGCCTGTCCTGGCCGCTGCGTACGACGTGTTGGCGGCCAAGCCACTGGCGGCCAAGAACGCCGTCACAAATCTCGGCAAGGGGCTGCACGAGGCGCTCGCCGCGCGGCTGTGCGACCGCAACATCCTCAAGCGCCGCGACGAGAAGATCCTCGGCCTCTTCCCGCGCACGACCTGGCCGGCCGCGGACTCGACCCATGAGAACGCCGTACGCGGCCACCTGGTCGCCGTCCTCATCCAGGGCGCCGCACCTGACGCGCGCACCGGCCCGCTGATCGCCCTCCTCTCCTCGATCGACCTCGCCCACAAGGTGGTCGACACGAGCGCCGTCGGCGCTGGAGCGGTGAAGAAGCGGGCCAAGGAGATCGCCCGCGGCGACTGGGCCGCCAAGGGCGTCAAGGACGCGATGGACGAGGTCACCGCGGTCATGACCGCGGTGATGGTCGCCACCACCGTCACCACGACAACCACCTGACAAAACCCGAGGATCGCAGCCGCGGAGGGGCTGCGATCCTCGGGTTCGTGCGAGGCGGTCAGGCGAAGAACACCCGCAGGTCGGCGGCGACGTCCTCGGGACGTTCCATGGCCGCGTAGTGGCCGCCCTCGGAGAACTCCGACCAGTGCTGGATGTTGGCGTTGTCCCGCTCGGCCAACGACCTGATGGTCTGGAAGTCGTCCTTGAAGACGGCGACACCGATCCGGCCCTGGGAGACCTCAGGCTCACGCTCGGCGTGCCCCTCCTCGTAGTGGTAGCGCGCCGCCGAGGCGTAGGAGTTGGTGAGCCAGTAGTAGGTCGCCTGCTCGATGACCTGCTCGGGGGTGACCAGCGAGGTGCCGTTGCCGAAGGACTCGAAGAGCTCGCTGTAGGCCAGCGTGCCGACCGGCGAGTCGGCCAGCGCCGCACCGATCGTCTGCGGCCGGGAGCCGTTCATGGCGTTGTAGCCGCCGACCGACTGGAACCACTGCATGTGCTCGAGCGCGGCGTACTCCTTCGGTCCGAAGCCCTCGAAC
This sequence comes from Nocardioides sp. YIM B13467, assembly GCF_042788075.1. Classification (NCBI taxonomy): domain Bacteria; kingdom Bacillati; phylum Actinomycetota; class Actinomycetes; order Propionibacteriales; family Nocardioidaceae; genus Nocardioides; species Nocardioides sp. YIM B13467. The sequence continues at coordinate 311,517 of NZ_JBHZPJ010000046.1, read as the reverse complement.
TCGCTCGGGTCGCCCGACGGGAACGAGAAGAGCTGCAGCACGTGCGCGCCGAGGAAGCCCTCCGGGTTCAGCAGGGCCAGCTCGCGACCGATCATCGCGCCGCCGTCGCTGCCGTGCACCCCGTAGGAGTCGTAGCCCAGCCGGCGCATGAGAACGTCGTACGCCTCGGCCGCCCGCTTCATCGTCCAGCCGGTGTCGACCACCGGCGTCGAGAGCCCGAAGCCGGGCAGCTCCGGGATCACCAGGTGGAACTCGTCCGTCAGCGACTCGATCATCGGCAGGAACTCCAGGAACGAGCCGGGGTAGGTGTGGGCGAGGAGGAGAGCCTTGGCGTCCGGGTTCGAGGAGGGTACGTGGACGAAGTGGATGACCTGGCCGTCGATCTCGGTCAGGTGGTTGGGGACGGCGTTGATGCGCGCCTCGACCGCGCGCCAGTCGAAGCTCTTCCAGCGCTCGACCATGTCGGCGAGGTAGGCCGTCGGGGTGCCGTAGTCCCAGGAGTCGCCGGGCACACTGGGGGCGAACCGGGTGCGCTCCAGGCGGGTGCGGAGGTCGTCGAGCTCTGCCTGCGGGAACTCGACCGTGACGGTGCTGATCTCGCCGTTGGACTTGGCGCTGATTCCGGTGTTGACCTGCGTGTTCATGACTTCTCCTTGGTGGTTTCCGACCTTGTGAGACCCACGTTATGAAGGGTTCCGGCAAGCCTGATTCCGGAATTCCACTGGCCCGCGAATCTTTTTTCCCGCACGCTGAGCCCGTGCTGGAAACCTCTGCGCGACTGCTCGCGCTCCTCGGTCTGCTGCAGTCCTCGGCCGGCTGGACCGGCGCCGACCTGGCCACCCGGCTCGACGTCTCCGAGCGCACCGTGCGCAACGACATGACCAAGCTGCGCAAGCTCGGCTATCCGGTGGAGTCGGTGCGCGGCCCGGGTGGGCGCTACCGACTCGGTTCCGGCGGGAAGCTTCCACCGCTGCTGCTCGATGACGAGGAGGCCCTCGCTGTCGCCGTCGGGCTGCGTGCCGCGACGGGCATCACCGGTGTCGCGGAGACCAGTGCCAGAGCGCTTGGCAAGCTCGAGCAGGTCCTGCCCGACCACCTGCGTCGCAAGCTGGCCGCGGTGGTCGACGCGATGGACGCCGGCCCCGTCAACACCGACAGCAACGTCCCCGACCCGGACGTCGACGCCGGCACGCTGCAGGCGCTGGCCACCGCTATTCGGGACCATGTCGGCGTACGCGCCGACTACCGCGACGAGCCCATCGAGGTCGAGCCCTACCGGTTGATCGCCTGGCAGCGCCGCTGGTACCTCGTCGCCCGCGACCCCCGCGCCGACGCCTGGCTGCCGCTGCGCGTCGACTGGCTGCGACTCAAGGTCCCCGGCGGCCGCCCGTTCCGTCCTGCCGACCCGAGCTTCGACCTCACCGAGTTCGTCGTACGCGAGGTCGCCCGCACCGGCTGGGCCGTCCACGCCCGCCTGATCATCGCCGCCTCGGCCGAGGAGGTCATCTCTCGCATCAACCCCGCCGTCGGCACCGTCGAGCCGATCGCCCCCGACCGCAGCGTCCTGGTCACCGGCGGTGACAGCCTCGAGGTCGTCGCCGTCTGGATCGGCATGCTCGGCCTCGACTTCACCGTCGAGTCACCCCCGGAACTGCGCGACCACCTCAAGGTCCTGGCGAACCGCTACGCCGCTGCCATCACCCAACCGGAATGACGACCTCGTGCTGATCGCGGAAGACCTCGCGCTGCTCTTGCTCGAAGACTTCAGTGGGCGTCCCGTCGGCGGGCTCGACATGGGGACGCTCGACCTCCTCGCCGGCGGCGCGCTGGTGTCCGAGCTCGCGCTCTCCGGAGCGGTCCAACTGCACCTCGATCCGGTCAGGCGCACACCGGAAGTGCACCCGACCGGAGTCCGGATCCCCACGGATCCCTGCCTCCAGCGCGCCCTGACGCTCGCCGGCGGGAGACCACGCCCGATGGCCCTTGTCAGGAGCAGCGGCAACCAGATGTTCGGACATCTCGCCGACCGCCTCGTCCACCGCGGCCTGCTTCGCCGGGAGGAACAGAAACGCTTCCTCGGCCCCCGGACCGTCTGGCCGGCCCCCGAGATCAGCTACAAGCAGGACGTACGCCGCCACCTCGCCGCCGCTCTGTTCGAGGGCGCCCACCCGAGTCGGCGCACGGCTACCTTGATCGGTCTCCTCGCCGCCGTCGACCAGATCCATCTACTCTTCTTCTCCCCCGACGTATCGCCGGCCTTCGTCAAGCTCCGCGCGGATCACATCGCTCAGGGCGATTGGGCCGTTGCCGCCCTACGCAGCGTCTTCCGAGCCATTCACCGCGGAGGTGACTGGTTCGGTGGTGGCGGCGGAGGTGGCTTCGGCGGAGACGGCGGGGGCGGAGATGGTGGAGGAGGGGGTGGCGGCGACGGCGGAAGCGGTGGCTGAACGAACTCAGTCGTTCCGTCGACCAGCGGCCCCTATGAACGCGCGCACGAGCGGATGGACGGGGGCGCCGGCGAGCGCGCCGATGTGGGGCTGGAACATGCTGGTGACGTAGAAGGGGTGGTCCGGGAACTCCAGGACCTCCGCTCCGGCGTCGTCAGCGGTGGCGCCGACGACGACACCGATCTTCTCCAGCGTTGCCACGGCCTCGGCTGTGGGCGCGTAGTTGCAGAAGTGCAGGCCGACGAACGGCTCCGGCTGCCAGCCCGCGAAACGGGTGCCGGGGACCGGGGTCACCAGCCGCTCCTCGCCGTAGAGCGAGCAGGCCAGCGCGGCCACGGCGTTGTCGTCTCCCGCACCGTCGGACTCGGCGTGGGTCGCCGCGGATCCGAGTACGTTGCGGGTCCACTCGAGCACCGCGTACTGCATCCCGCCGCACACCCCGAGGAACGGGATCTCCCGCTCCCGCACCACGGTGAGAGCGTCGACGACCGCGGCATCGGAGGCGTAGGGCGACCCGGGAACCAGCCAGACCCCGTCGTAGGCCGTGACGTCGAACCCGGAGTCGGTCGGCACCCACTCCGTCTCGACCCCGAGCTCAGCCAGCTGCGGCCGAAGCGCGTTGAGCTCCTGATGGCTACGGTGTCCCCGGTCGTCGCCGAGCAGTGCGATCATGCGCCGAATCGTCCCAGCCATGCCGGGCTCGATCCAACCGATTACCGCAGCCGCTACTCCGGCTTGATGCCCAGGCGGTCGAGCTCCTCGTCGATGATCGCGGTGTCCAGCTTCTGGAAGACCGGGGTGGGCTTGGCGACCGGGGTGCCGACGACGATGTCGTGGCGCTCCCAGGTGGGCGCACCCGAGTAGTCGCCGGTGATGATCGGGTAGGGCTTGCCGTCGTCGAGGTCCTCGACCTCCTCGATGCGGGGCATCGGGGCGACCTCACCCTTGCCGCCGAGCGCCTTGTCGATCTCGTTGGCGGAGAACGGCAGGAACGGGGACAGGATCAGGTTGAGGTCGGCAACGCACTGCGCCATCACGTGCAGCACGGTGCCGAGGCGCTCGCGGTCCTCGGGAGCCTTGGCCAGCTTCCACGGCTCGAGGTCGGTGACGTACTTGTTGACGTCGCCGACCGCACGCATCGCCTCGCCGATCGCCTGCTTCTGCCGGTGACGGCCGATCAGGTCGCCCACCGTGCCGAACGCGGCGCCGACGGTGTCCAGGATCGCCTGGTCCGCCTCGGTCAGGGTGCCGGCGGCGGGCAGCTCGCCGAAGTTCTTCGCGATCAGGGTGGCGGTGCGGTTGACCAGGTTGCCCCAGCCGGCGACGAGCTCGTCGTTCGTACGCCGCACGAACTCCGCCCAGGTGAAGTCGGAGTCGTTCGACTCGGGGCCGGCGGCAGCCACGAAGTAGCGGAACGCGTCGGGCTGGTAGCGCGAGAGGAGGTCGCGCACGTAGATCACGATCTTCTTGGAAGAGGAGAACTTCTTGCCCTCCATCGTCAAGTACTCCGAGGAGACGACCTCGGTAGGCAGGTTGAGATCGCCGTACGGCCCGGGCTCGCCGCCCTTCGCACCACGCCCCCCGTAGGCCAGCAGCTCCGCCGGCCAGATCTGGGCGTGGAAGACGATGTTGTCCTTGCCCATGAAGTAGTAGGTCAACGCCTCGGGGTCGTTCCACCAGCGACGCCAGGCCTCGGGGTCACCCGCGCGCCGGGCCCACTCGATCGAGGCGGACAGGTAGCCGATGACGGCGTCGAACCAGACGTACATCCGCTTGGTCGGGTTGTCCCGCCAGCCGTCGAGCGGAACCCGGATGCCCCAGTCGATGTCGCGGGTCATCGCACGCGGGCGGATCTCCTTGAGGATGTTCTGCGAGAACCGGATCACGTTGGGACGCCACAGACCGGTCTGCTCACGCTCGTCGAGGTAGGCGTGCAGCGCGTCCGCCAGCGCCGGCAGGTCCAGGAAGAAGTGCTGAGTCTCGACGAACTCCGGCGTCTCACCGTTGATCTTGGACACCGGGTTGATCAACTGGTCAGGGTCGAGCTGGTTGCCGCAGTTGTCGCACTGGTCACCGCGCGCGCCGTCGGCGCCACAGATCGGGCAGGTGCCCTCGATGTAGCGGTCCGGCAGCGTCCGCCCGGTCGACGGCGAGATCGCGCCCTTCGAGGTCTGCTCGATGAAGTAGCCGTTCCCGTAGACCCCGAGGAACAGGTCCTGCACCACCGTGTGGTGGTTGGCCGAGGTGGTACGGGTGAACAGGTCGTACGTCAGACCGAGCGAGACCAGGTCCTCGACGATGATCCGGTGGTTCTTGTCGACGAGCTCCTGGGGCGTCACGCCGGCCTCGTCGGCGGCGATCAGGATCGGGGTGCCGTGCTCGTCGGAGCCGGAGACCATGAGCACGTCGTGGCCCGCCATCCGCATGTACCGACTGAAGACGTCGGAGGGCACGCCGAACCCGGCCACGTGGCCGATGTGGCGCGGGCCGTTGGCGTACGGCCAGGCGACTGCGGACAGAACATTGCTCATGGCCCCATCCTAGGGAGAGGAAGCCACTCGTTTTATATCGACACCGGCAACCCGGTCACGGGTTGAACATCTGGTCCCGCTGGTAGGCGTACTTCCGGATCCACGGCAGCCACTTGGCGAGCTGAGCACCCGGGCAGGAGGTCTCGTTGGTGTGGAAGTGGCCGTCGATGACCCAGACCTTCACCCGCCGGCCAGCCGGGAACCGGTCGCTCCCCTGCGAGATCGTCTCGAGCGTTCCGCGCTCGTCGCGACCGGCCATGTCGAGCTTCCAGGCCGCCATCCGCTCGGTCTTGATGAGGGCGTCGTCGGAGGGACGTACGTTCTCGAAGTTGCCGATCAGAGCGATGCCCATCGACTGGTGGTTGAAGCCACGCGTGTGCGCGCCCTTGACGAGCCGGTCGATGCCGCCGGAGCGGCCCTCCCAGGCGCGGCCGTACTTGTCGATGAGGAAGTTGTAGGCGATGTCGAACCACCCCAGCGACCTGGTGTGATAGCTGTAGATGCCGCGGATGATCCCCGGCACGTCGCCCTTGGAGTAGTTGTTGCTCGTGGCGGTGTGGTGGATGTGGACCTGCTTGAGCGAGCTGTTGTACTCCGGGCGGCCGTTGCGCCAGGAGTTGTTGGCACCCCACTGCGACCGGGTGAAGATCGTCGGCTTCGGCGCCCACTTCGGTCGCGACCGCGCGACCCGGCCGTTGGCGGAACTGCCGTTGGACGCACTTCCGTAGCCCAGGTCGTCGGCCTCCTTCTTCGGAGCCTTGACGTCCTCCTGCGGCCCGGTGTTGATCAGGGTCAGCTTCAGGTCCTTGGGCTGCGCCCCCTCGACCCGCACCTGGATGCCGCTGGCCCGGCCGGTCCACACCGGCTGGGTGCCGCGGCGCTCGACCTTGCCGCGCGCGGCGACGTCCCCTTCGGCGCCGTCGGGCAGGTCCTGCTGCAGCGGCAGCGTCTGCCACTCGCGCCACCGGTCCGACTTGCTCACCCGCACCTCGACCTGGGGCGTCTCCGCGCCGGTCCAGGAGACCCCGACCATCGAGAAGGTGGTCGTACGCAGCTTCTCCGTCGAGGCCGCGGCGGAGGACCGCTCGGTCAGCCGCGGGGGCAGCTTCACGTCACGGGTGGCGATGCCGTCCTCGAGACGAGGCAGCTTGATCAGCTGGCTGTCCTGGGCGGCCGCCGGATCGATCGCCGAACCGATCGCAGGCACGAGCATCGACGCGCCGACAACGACAGCGGTCAAGGTCATGGTGATGACGCGGGGGAAGCTGGCCATACCCTTGATTTTGGAGAACCAACAGCCCGACATGCCGCAAACGCATGTGTTCGGTGTGTCGTTTGAGGCGTCTGTGACTAGTGCGACGTGGCCGGCTCGAACGGCACCGGCCGTCCGGCGTACGCAGCCAGGTGCTCATAGGCACCCGACCCGTCCGGCGCCGAGAGCGCGTTGGCGAAGGCCCGCCCCTTGCGCTCCGGCCCAAGGATGCGGTCCATCGCGACGACCGCCCGTTGCGCGACTGCCTCGTCGAGGCCGTCGGTCGGGCGGCCGAGCGCCGCGCACAGGTCCCAGGTGTGGACCGCGATCTCGGCGGACTGCCAGTCGGGGTCGATCATCACCATGTCGTCGGGGCCGACCTCGCGCCACAGGTTGATCAGCGCGTTGCCCCTGGTGCGGAGCTCCTCGCCCAGGTTGACCGCGTAGTCCTCACGCCCGTCCCATCCCGGCGGCGAGCCCTGGAGCATCGTCACGAAGACGCGTGGCTGGGCGATCATGTGGTTGGCCAGCTTGCGCAGGTCCCACTCGGGGCACGGCGTCGGCCGGGTCAGGTCGTCCGCCGTGACGGTGTCGAGAAGCTCTGCTGCCTGCGTCAGTGCCCGCTGCAGCGCGAACACTCCCATCTGGTCAACCACACGACCATGATCTCAGGAGACCTGCCGTCCGGCGAAAGCAGCCAGCCGCTCGTACGCCCCAGCACCCTCGGGTGCCGCCACCTCGGCGTCGAACGCACCGGTGCGCATCTCCGGCTTCAGGGTCGCCTTCATGAAGGCCAGCCCCACCTCGGCCAGCTCCGGGTCGAGCTCGGAGGTCGGGACGTCGAGCGCCTGCGCGAGGTCCCAGGAGTGGGTGGCGTACTCGGCGACGAGCAGGCCGACCGGCACCGACGCGCCGCCCTCCCAGCCGTCGGTGCCCGGACCCTGGTCCCAGGCGTGGAGGACGTCGTCGGCGCCGACCTTGAACGTCGGTCCCCAGCTCTCGCTGACGTGCGGCGCGGGCGCGCCCCAGTCGGGCTCACCGCCACGAAGCATCGTGACGAAGTTGGCGCTGTCCGCGATCACGTGGTCGGCCAGCGTGCCGACGTCCCACTGCCGGCACGGCGTCGGCCGCGAGACGGTCTCGGCGTGCACCCGATCGAGCAGGTCGCCGGTCTGGTCCAGCGCCCTCGAGAGAATTCCTGCCTCGTCTTTAGTAGTCACCCAGCCAACGTACGACTGGATGACCTCGGCGTCACCGCCAAATTCCTCCTGGGCAGGACTCAGCTGAAGTCGAGGTCGTGGACCCGGGCGCGCTTGAGCTCGTAGACGTAGGGGTAGGCGGTGATCAGCTGGAATCCGTCCCAGAGCTTGCCGGCCTCCTCGCCCTTGGGCGCCTTGGAGATGACCGGGCCGAAGAAGGCCGAGCCGTTCATCGCGATCGTCGGGGTGCCGACGTCGTTGCCGACCTGGTCCATGCCCTCGTGGTGGGACTTGGCGATGTCCTCGTCGAACGAGGAGTCGTCCATCGCGTCGGCGAGCTCGACGGGCAGCTCGACCGAGGCCAGCGCGTCCTCGATGACCTCGCGGGTGAAGTCCTTCTTCTCCACGTGGCGTCGGGTGCCGAGCGCCGTGTAGATCTCGGCGAGCTTCTCCTGGCCGTACTCGTTCTGCACCGCCATGCAGACCCGCACCGGGCCCCAGGCGGTCGCGAGCATCTTCCGGTAGTCCTCGGGGATGTCCTTGTCCTGGTTCAGGTACGCCAGGCTCATGATGTGCCAGGTCACCTCGACGTCACGCACCTTCTCGACCTCGAGGATCCAGCGCGAGGTGATCCAGGCGAACGGACAGGCGGGGTCGAACCAGAAGTCGGCGGCGGTCTTCTCGGAGGCCTTCTCGGACGGCGCAGCGGGGGAGGTCTGTGTCATATGACACTGAACCACCCCCGCCACGGATCTGTTCCGGCCGTCAGTTGACGGTGGTGAAGTCACCCCCGCTGGCCCAGTAGGCGACCTCGTCGCCGCTGTAGGCGGCGGTGACGGCGTACTCGCCCGCGGGGAGCTTGACGAAGGTGACACCGGCCGCGCCACCACTGAGCGTCTTGGTGACCGTACGTCCGCCGTTGGTCGTGATCTTGACCGTCCCGGTGGGCAGGTAGCCCGGCGCGGTGACCTGGACGGCCACCTTCGCCTCCCGGGAGCCGCCGGTCGCGGTGACCTTGACGCTCGGCTTGACGCGGACCCGGCCGCTGGGGCCGTACGTCTTGGTCAGCGTCTGGCCGCTGCTGGAGTGGGCGACCACGGTGACGCTGAGACGGTGGCCGACGTCGGCATCAGTCGGACGGTACTTCTCCGTCGTGGCACCGGAGATCGGCGCGCCTTCACGCGTCCACTGGTAGGAGAGGTCGACTGCCTCGCTGAAGCTGCCCGGGTCGACCTGCATCAGGCCGCCGAGACGAGTGCCGCCCTTCACGAAGCCGGCCTCGGTCTGCGACAGCTCGCCGCCGCTCGGCGGCTCCGCCGGTTGCTGCGGAGCCTTGCCACCGCCGACGAGCGTGTCGGCGAAGGCGTACGAGTTCTTCGGGCGGTAGCCCTCCTGGACACCGACGACGACCGCGCCGATCCTCTTCCCGGAGGCCGTTGCGGGCACCTTCAGGAAGCGGGACTTGGTGCGCGTGATCAGCTGCTTGTCGGCGTACCACCTGACCTCGCCGATCTTGGCCGACGGCTCGTAGTCCGCCCCACCGACGGAGATCGTCGAGCCGACCTTCTGGGTGCCGGTGATCTTCGGCTGCGCCAGGACCTTGAACGTGCCCTGCTTGATCGGGGGCAGGATCTCGCTCATCGTCCTGGCCTCGCTGTAGTCCCGGCGGGTGCCGGTGAGCACCGCCGCGATCTGCTTGCCGGCGAGGTGGCCGGGAATGCGGAAGGTCTTGTTGGTCGCGCCCGGGATCGGCTTCTTGTCGACGATCCACTGGTAGCGGATCTTGTTCGGGTTCGGGCTCCACGAGCCGGTGTTGACGGTGACCGCCTTGCCGACCTGTGCGGTGCCCTCGACCGTGGGCCGCTTGGTGACCGAGAGGCGTTTCGTCGACGGTGTCCCCTTGTCGTTGATGTGGATGAACCCGGTCGGGTAGTTCACCGAGTCCTTGCCGATCCGGCGCCAGCTGATGTCGCTGCCGTAGTTCGACTCCGAGATCGTGATGGTGTCCGCGCCGACCTTCTCGACCATCGCGACGTGCCCGAAGCGGCTCGCGCTCGGGTGCGAGGAGTGCCACCAGGCGACCGAGCCGACGGTCGGCGTCCGGTTCGTCAGCCTGCTCAGCGCGACGCCCCAGTTGGTGGCGTTGCCCTCGCCCGACCAGGGGCGAGCGTTCGGCAGGCCGGTCTGGATCAGCTTGTACGCGACGTAGTTGGTGCAGTTCCGACCGGCGTACATCCGCCAGTACATGCTCCCCCACGCACTCTCGTAGCCGCCGGTGGAGTAGCCCTTGCTGCGGCAGTCCGAGAAGCCGGAGCAGAGCGTGATCGAGCCCGCGTGCGCCGGTGATGCCAACTTGGGGATGACTTGCACACCGAGGCCGACGAGCAGCAGAACCGCGCCGGTGACCAAAGCCCGGCGCAGCGCCCCGCCAGGCTTCCCCACCCGGCGCGACTCCTGTGAATACTGGTGTTTCTGTGACTTGAGGGGCACATGAGCACCCTAGAGAAAGTTGTCAACCATTGATACCGGTGTGTCGGAATTACAACACTGTATTTTTACTTTCCACGCTCAGCGACTCCCAAGAACGGGCAACAACGGCGATATAAATGTCTCGAAATCCGAGCAGAATGAGAGGATCCAGGCATGCCTGGAACCAATCTCACGCGCGCCGAAGCCACCGCTAGGGCCGCGCTACTCGACGTCCTCTCGTACGACATCGATCTCGACCTCACCACGGGTGCTGAGACCTTCGGTTCGACGACGACGATCACCTTCACCTCCACCGAGGCCGGCGCCTCGACCTTCGCCGATCTGGTCGGCGCGACCGTCCACGAGATCACGCTCAACGGCGTGGCGCTCGACCCCGCGGTGGCGTACCAGGACTCCCGGATCCAACTCGACGGCCTCGAGGCCGAGAACGTGCTGATCGTCAAGGCCGACTGCGCCTACTCCCACACCGGCGAGGGGCTGCACCGCTTCGTCGACCCCGCCGACGACCGCGTCTACCTCTACTCCCAGTTCGAGGTCCCCGACGCGCGCCGCGTCTACACCACCTTCGAGCAGCCCGACCTCAAGTCCGTCTTCACCTTCCACGTGACCGCTCCCGAGGGCTGGAAGGTCGTCTCCAACGCGGTCACACCCGAGCCGAAGCCGCTCGGCGACGGCCGTGCGACCTGGGACTTCGAGCCCACCAAGAAGATGTCGACCTACATCACCGCGCTGATCGCCGGTGAGTACCACGAGGTCCAGGACGTCTACGAGGGCAAGTTCGGCACCATCCCGCTGGGTCACTACTGCCGCCAGTCGCTGGTCCCCCACCTCGACCGTGACGAGGTCGTGAAGATCACCAAGCAGGGCTTCGAGTTCTTCGAGGACGCCTTCGACTTCCCCTACCCCTTCGGGAAGTACGACCAGCTCTACGTGCCCGAGTACAACATGGGCGCGATGGAGAACGCCGGCGCCGTGACGCTGCGCGACGAATACCTGCCGCGCTCCAAGCAGCCGCGCTCCTTCTACGACTTCCGCGCCTCGGTGATCCTGCACGAGATGGCGCACATGTGGTTCGGCGACCTGGTCACCATGAAGTGGTGGGACGACCTCTGGCTCAACGAGTCCTTCGCCGAGTGGGCCTGCTACCACGCCCAGGCCAACGCGACCGAGTTCACCGACGCCTGGACCGGCTTCACCAACGCGCGCAAGCAGACCGGCTACCGCCAGGACCAGCTGCCCACGACGCACCCGATCGCCGCGGACAACTACGACCTGCAGGCCGTCGAGGTCAACTTCGACATGATCACCTACGCCAAGGGCGCCTCGGTCCTGAAGCAGCTGGTGGCGTGGGTCGGGCTGGAGCCCTTCCTGGAGGGGCTGAAGGCCTACTTCAAGGAGTTCGCCTACGGGAACTCCGAGTTCAAGGACCTGCTGCGCCACCTCGAGGCCGCCTCCGGGCGTGAGCTTCAGGGCTGGGCCCAGGAGTGGCTGCAGACCGCCGGCGTCAACACCCTCGCGCCCGAGTTCACGCTCGCCGAGGACGGCTCCTACGCCACCTTCGCTGTCCGCCAGAGCGCCGCTGCCGACTACCCGACCCTGCGTCGCCACCGCATCGGCCTCGGTCTCTACGACCTGATCGACGGCTCGCTCGTGCGCCGCGACGCGTTCGAGATCGACGTCACCGGCGAGCTGACCTCGGTTCCCCAGCTCGAGGGCGTCAAGCAGCCCGACCTGCTGCTGCTGAACGAGGGCGACCTGACGTACGCCAAGATCCGGCTCGACGAGCGCTCGCTGGCCACCGCGCTGTCGTCGCTGTCCGCGCTGGACGACTCCCTCTCGCGCGCGCTGATCTGGGGTGCGACCTGGGACATGACCCGCGACGCGGAGATGCGGGCGAGCGACTTCGTCGAGCTCGTGCTCGCCAACATCGGCCAGGAGACCGACGCCTGGGGCGTCACCCGGATCCCGGTCTTCGCCGCCCAAGCGGTGGGCTCGTTCTCGGCCCCGGCCAACCGCGACGCCCTCAAGGCGCGCTGGGAGACCGGTCTCCGGGAGCTGCTGGCGGCCGCCGCACCGAGCAGCGACCACCAGCTGACCTTCGCCCGGACGTACGCCGCCGCAGCCCGCTCCGAGGCCGCGATCGCCGACCTCAAGGGTCTGCTCTCCGGCGACCTGGCCTTCGACGGTCTCGACATCGACCAGGACCTGCGCTGGGCGCTCGTCACCGGACTGGCCGCCTCGGGCACCTTCGGTGAGGCCGAGATCGCCGCCGAGCTCGAGCGCGACAACACCATCTCCGGCCAGGAGAAGGCGGCCGCCGCCCGCGCCGCGCAGCCGACCGCCGAGGCCAAGGAAGCCGCCTGGGAGTCGGTCGTCGTCCGCACCGACGTGGCCAACGAGACCGCGCGCTCGATCGTGCTCTCGTTCCAGCGGGCCGGGCAGGACGAGGTGCTGGCGCCCTACATCGACCGCTACTTCGAGGCCGCCGACACCCTCTGGGAGCACCTCGGCACCCACCGCGCCTCGACGGTGCTGGAGTTCATCTTCCCCAAGCCGGCTGCCTCCCCCGAGCTCCTGGAGAAGGCCGACAAGTGGCTGGAGACCTCCCCCGCCGAGCCCGCCGCCAAGCGGTACGTCCGCGAGGGACGTGACGAGGTCGCCCGCGCCCTCGCCGCTCAGGAGCGCGACGCGCAGTAGCACCACACACGAAGGACCCCCGGGAGCACCTGCTTCCGGGGGTCCTTCGTATCTGCTCGAAAACCAAGAAAGGAAGGGAATGTCTCCCTTCCACTAACAACTTTATAGCGCATATAGGGGCTTGCCGCAAGACCCCCGGATTGGGGCAGAATCTCCTCCTCGAACAGGTAAAGTGCCTGATCAGACAGGGGATTCAACGTTGCAAGCATTCGATCTCGCGGGTCGTCACGACGCCAAGGCGGACCCGGCATTGATCGCCGAGGACGAGCAGCACTTCGCTGCCATCGCGAAGAGCCTCGAGGAGCAGATCTCTGAGCTGAACGAACGGCTGGACGACGTACGCCGCCGCCCGGGCGGGCACGGGCAGGAGGCGATGGACCGCGATCTGGAGGTGCACCGGATCGGTGGACAGCTGAGGATGCTTCGCAGGTTCAGCCTGGACCTGTGCCTGGGGCGGATCGTCACCGACTCGGGCAGCACCATCTACATCGGCCGGCTCGGGCTGACCGCCAGCGACGGGCGACGGCTGCTGGTCGACTGGCGCTCGCCTGCGGCGGAGCCGTTCTTCGCGGCCACGCACGCCGACCCTCGCGGGCTGCTGAGCCGGCGCCGCTACCGCTGGACCAACGGTCGGATCACCGACTACTGGGACGAGGTGTTCACCGCCGAGGGGCTCGAGGGCCATGCCGCCCTCGATGACCAGTCGGCCTTCATCGCCACGCTCGGCAGCAGCCGCTCGCCGCGGATGCGCGACGTGCTCGGCACCATCCAGGCCGACCAGGACGCGATCGTCCGAGCGTCCTCGCGGGGTGCCCTGGTCGTCGACGGCGGCCCGGGGACGGGCAAGACCGTGGTGGCGCTGCACCGCACGGCGTACCTCCTCTACTCCGACCCGCGCCTGGGCGAGGGCAAGGGCGGGGTGCTGTTCGTGGGACCGCACGAGCCCTACCTCTCCTATGTCGCGGACGTGCTGCCGAGCTTGGGCGAGGAGGGCGTACGCACCACCACGCTGCGTCGGATGGTGCCCGAGGGTGCCTCGCTGGTGCCCGAGACGGACGCTGAGGTCGCCCGGCTCAAGGCCGACGCCCGGATGGTCGCGGCGATCGAGCCGGCGGTGGCGCTCTACGAGAAGCCTCCGTCGAAGCCGACTCTGGTCGAGACCCCCTACGGCGACGCGGTGATCAGCACCGGCGACTGGGCCGAGGCGATCGCCGCGGCCGAGCCGGGTACGCCGCACAACGACGCCCGCGACCAGGTCTGGGAGGCGCTGCTGAGGATCGTGACCGAGAGGATCCAGGAGAACACCGGCGCCGACCCGGACCGCGACTACGACGCAGATATCGACGACTGGGGCGACGAGGACCAGGAGGAGGACGAGTTCGACGCGTACGGGCTCGTCGACGAGGACTCGACCGACGCCCTGCGCGCGTCGCTGGAGACCAACGCCGGGCTGCTCGACATCTTCGGCGAGGTCTGGCCGCGGCTGCGACCGGCCGACATCGTCGGCGACCTGTGGGAGGTGCCCGCGTTCCTGCGGATGTGCGCGCCCTGGCTCACCCCCGAGGAGGTGAAGACGCTGCAGCGCGAGGACCCCACGGACTGGACCGAGGCGGACCTGCCGCTGCTCGACGCCGCCCACCGCCGGCTCGGCGACCCCGACGCCTCGCGGCGCCGGAGCGCCCAGAAGGCAGCGGCGGCCGCCGACCGGAAGGCAAAGGCCGAGGTCGTCTCGGACCTGATCAGCCACGACGACTCCGACATGAAGGTGATGTCGATGCTGCGCGGCCAGGACCTGCGCACCGCCCTCCTCGACGACTCGGTGCGAGAACCGGAGGAGCTAGACCCGTACGCCGGCCCGTTCGCGCACATCGTCGTCGACGAGGCGCAGGAGCTGACCGACGCCGAGTGGCAGATGCTGATCAGTCGCTGCCCATCGCGCAGCTTCACGATCGTCGGCGACCGCGCCCAGGCGCGGCACGGGTTCACCGAGTCGTGGCAGGAGCGGCTCGAGCGCGTCGGTCTGGACCGGATCGAGATGGCCGGCCTGAGCATCAACTACCGCACGCCCGAGGAGGTGATGACCGAGGCCGAGCCGGTCATCCGGGCAGCGCTCCCCGACGCCAACGTGCCCACGTCGATCCGCGCCTCCGGCATCCCGGTCGTCCACGGCCCCGTCGCGGATCTCGACGTGATCCTGGACACCTGGCTCGCCGAGAACGAGGAGGGGGTCGCCTGTGTCATCGCCGCCAACTCAGCGGATCAGAACGAAGGCCGCGTACGCCGGTTGAGCCCCGTGCACGCCAAGGGGCTCGAGTTCGACCTGGTCGTCCTCATCGACCCAGAGACGTACGGGACCGGGATCGAGGGTGCCGTGGACCGCTACGTCGCGATGACGCGAGCGACCCAGCAGCTGGCCATTCTCAGCTGAAACGGCCTCAACTGACCGGCCCGAAGGGGTCAGTGCGTCGCGGCGGGGAGGTTGTCGTCCTCGGCCTTGTGGGGCTTGGGCAGCAGCCCCTCGCCGCGGAACACACCCGGCAGGAGCACCAGCAGGGAGATGACCACCATCAGGATCACCGGGATGAGCAGGATGAGCAGGAGCAGACCGGAGGCGGTCATCTCCTCGGCGACCGGCCAGCCGTTGGGGACCTCGGCGCTGGCGGGGCCGGCGGTAGCAACAGAGGCGACGACGGCGGCGGAGGCGGAGGCGCCGAGGAGGCCGGCGCGGCGCAGGATCTGGTTGCTCACGGGGCAGATACTAACCGGCGTACGTCCCGGTTCTCATCTCTGCCCCTCGTCCCCGCGGTGGGTGTCGATGCCCGGCCGGGGATTGGCCGCCGGCCTTGAACGCGCTGGATACTGGAACCCATGTCCATTCCCCCGAATCCCCCACTGGTCTCGGTCTCCTGGTCGACGCTCGGCAACTGGGTGATCGGAATCCCGCTGCGCATCGTCGGCCTGATCCTGCTGGCGATCGTGCTCCGCTGGATCCTGCACCGGGTGATCGACAAGGTCGTCGTCCGCGCCGTGGAGGCCCCCGGGCTGAGCGGCAAGATCACCAAGATGGCCGAGGGAGGCGACACCAGCGTCGCGTCATCGCGCCGCAGTCAGCGCGCCCAGGCGATCGGCTCTCTGTTCAAGAGCGTCGTCACGGGCGT
This sequence comes from Nocardioides sp. YIM B13467, assembly GCF_042788075.1. Taxonomy (NCBI): domain Bacteria; kingdom Bacillati; phylum Actinomycetota; class Actinomycetes; order Propionibacteriales; family Nocardioidaceae; genus Nocardioides; species Nocardioides sp. YIM B13467. The sequence continues at coordinate 295,743 of NZ_JBHZPJ010000046.1, read as the reverse complement.
CATGGTCGCGATCTTCGCCACCATGATCCTGGACCAGCTCGGCATCAACATCGCCCCGATCATCGCCTCGGCCGGGATCGTCGGTCTGGCGCTCGGTTTCGGCGCCCAGTCGCTGGTGCGGGACTACCTGTCCGGCATCTTCATGATCATCGAGGACCAGTACGGCGTCGGTGACAGCATCGAGGTCAACAACATCAGCGGCACCGTCGAGGCCGTGACGCTGCGGATCACCCGGCTGCGCTCGCTCGACGGCACTGTCTGGTACATCCCCAACGGCGAGATCCTCACCGTCGGCAACCACAGTCAGAACTGGGCTCGTGCCGTCATCGACGTCGGCGTCGGCTACAACGAGGACCTCAACAAGGTGCAGCGCGTGCTGCGCGAGGTCTCCCACGACCTGTGGGTCGACGAGGACTTCAAGGGCCAGATCATCGAGGAGCCCGAGGTCACCGGCGTCGAGGCACTGGCCGCCGACGCCATCACCGTGCGGGTGCTCATCAAGACCCTGCCGCTCAAGCAGTGGGCGATCGCGCGCGAGATGCGCCAGCGGATCAAGGCCCGCCTCGACTACGAGGGCATCGAGATGCCGTTCCCGCAGCGGGTCATCTGGCACCGTGACGAGAAGGCGGCCGCTGCCGAGGAGCAGACGGCCTGACATACGCCGCCAGTGATGCCCCGGCTTCGGCCGGGGCATCACCTCATTTCAGGCGAGATTTCAGGCGAGGGCGGCGTCGAGGGTGATGGTGGTGCCGGTGAGAGCCTGGCTGACCGGGCAGCCGGCCTTGGCGGCCTCGGCGAGGCTGACGAAGGCATCGTTGTCGAGCCCCTCGACCACCCCACGGGTGGTCAACTTGATGCCGGTGATGCCCTTGCCGGGGGTGAACTCGACCTCGGCGCTGGTCTGCAGGCTGGTCGGCGGAGTGCCGTTCTGGGCCAGGCCGTTGGAGAAGGCCATCGAGAAGCAGGAGGAGTGGGCGGCGGCGATGAGCTCCTCGGGGCTGGTCTTGCCGCCGGGCGCCTCCGTGCGGGCCGGCCACGAGACGTCGTAGGTCCCCAGGCCCGAGGAGTCCAGCGTCACCTTGCCGGCGCCCTCGAAGAGCGAGCCCTCCCAGACGGTGGTGGCGGTGCGGGTGGTGGCCATCGTTATCTCCCAAAGTTCGTGTGAATGCGTACGCCCCCGATCCTGCCACGGCAGGCGAGCGCGGACCCGCGTGGAAGAATGGCTCAGTGACGTTTTATGAGGAGATCGGCGGGATGGACACCATCCGCACGATCGTGGCCAAGTTCTACGAGGGCGTGGCGACCGACGAGCTGATGCGGCCGATGTATCCCGAGGAGGATCTCGGTCCGGCGCAGGAGCGGCTGACGCTCTTCCTGGCTCAGTACTGGGGCGGCCCGACGACCTACTCCGAGCAGCGTGGCCACCCGCGGCTGCGGATGCGTCACGCCCCGTTCGAGGTCACCTCGGAGGCCCGCGACCGCTGGCTCCAGCACTTCCGCGAAGGCCTCGACGCCGCCGGGCTGACCCCGGAGCAGGACGCGCAGTTCTGGGCGTACGCCGAGCACGCGGCCAACTTCATGATCAACACTCCCAGCTGACCCTCCGGCGGTCCCGCTCGCCACGCCTGCGCACGTCGTGCCTCTAGAGTGGCGCCCGTGTCGATGAGCTCCCCTACCCGCCGGGCGCGCCGTCCACGACCGCTGCTGCGCCATCCGGGCCAGGTCGTCGTCGCCGGGTTCGCGGTCACGATCCTGATCGGCACGCTGCTCCTGATGCTCCCGGTGGCGCGCACCGAACCCGGCCACGCGCCGTTCCTGACCGCGTTGTTCACCTCGACCAGCGCGGTCTGCGTCACTGGTCTGGTCGTGGTCGACACCCCGACCTACTGGTCGACCTTCGGCGAGGTCACCATCCTCGGGCTGATCCAGGTCGGCGGGATCGGGATCATGACGCTGGCCTCATTGCTGGCGCTGATCGTCTTCCGCCGCCTCGGGCTGCGCTTTCGGCTCACCGCCGCGGTGGAACACACCAGCTCGGGACTCGGCGACGTCCGCAGCGTGGTCAAGGGAGTGGTTGGGATCAGCCTGGTCATCGAGGTGATCATCGCGATCCCCTTGGCGCTGCGGTTCTGGCTGGGCTACGGCTCCTCCCCCGAGCGTGCCGCCTACGACGGCGTCTTCCACGCGATCTCCGCCTTCAACAACGCCGGGTTCGCGCTGCGGTCGGACTCGCTGATGAGCTACGTCGACGACCCCTGGATCTGTCTGCCCATCGCCGTCGCCGTGATCGCTGGCGGCCTCGGCTTCCCGGTGTGGCTGGAGCTGCTGCAGCGTACGAAGGTGCGGATGTGGAGCATGCACACGAAGATGACCGTCTCGGGCACCATCGGCCTGCTGATCATCGGGTCGGTGTTCTTCATCGCCACGGAGTGGCGCAACCCCGACACCCTTGGAGCGCTGAGCGGGCCCGGGAAGGTGCTGGCCGGCTTCTTCCAGAGCACCATGACGCGTACGGCCGGGTTCAACAGCCTCGACTACGAGCTGATGAACGAAGGCACCCTGCTCGGCGCGGACGTACTGATGCTCATCGGCGGCGGGTCGGCGGGCACCGCGGGCGGGCTCAAGATCACCACGTTCATGCTGCTCTTCTTCGTCATCCTCGCCGAGGTGCGCGGCCAGCACGAGGTCGAAGCCTTCGACCGGCGTATCGACCCGCGCGCCATCCGTCAGGCGCTCACGGTCGCGTTGCTCTCGGTCGGCTTCGTGGTCTCCGGCACCATCGCCCTGCTCCATCTGGTCGAGGCACCCACCCATCAGGTGCTCTTCGAGGCGGTCTCCGCCTTCGCCACGGTGGGCCTGTCGGCCAACCTCACCTACGACGTCCCCTCGGGCGGTCAGCTCGTCCTCATCGCGATGATGTTCGTCGGCAGGATCGGCCCGATCACCCTCGTCTCCGCACTGGCGCTCCGCGACCGCGAGCGACTGCACCGCTTCCCGGAAGGACGGCCCCTCATTGGCTAGGAAAGACACCACCACCCACGGCGGCGTCGCTGTGCTCGGCCTCGGCCGGTTCGGCAGCGCACTCGCCCTGGAGCTGGTCGAAGAGGGCGAGGAGGTCCTCGCCGCCGACATGAACCCGCGGACGGTGCAGGAGCACGCCGGCCTGCTCACCCACGTGGTCGAGGCCGACACGACCAGCGAGGACGCGATGCGGGAGCTCGGCCTGGGCGAGTTCGGCACCGTGGTCGTCAGCATCGGCACCGACATCGAGGCGAGCATCCTCACCGCCTCCGTCGCGGTTCACCTCGGCGTACGCAACGTCTGGGCGAAGGCGATCAGCGCACCGCACGCGCGGATCCTCACCCAGATCGGGGTCCACCGCGTCGTCCGTCCCGAGCACGACATGGGACAGCGCGTCGCTCACCTGGTCCGAGGACGGATGCTGGACTACATCGAGTTCGACGACGGGTATGTCTTCGTCAAGACCCGGCCGCCAGCAGCGCTGCACAACCGCAGCCTCACCGGTGTCGGGGTTCGCCAGGCCTATGGAGTCACCGTCGTCGGGGTCAAGCCTGCTGGAGGCAGGTTCACCTACACGACGCCTGAGACCGTTATCCGCGCCGACGACGAGATCGTCGTCTCCGGGCCCCAGCACAAGGTCGAGGCCTTCGCGCGGCTCTAGGCCGCCTCAACCCACGTGGACATGCGGCCGTCGCGACCTGTCAGGCTCGGCACGGCGCAGAATCTCTCGGGTGGTCGGGGCGACCTCGCCGACTCCAATGAACAGGAACCGCAGCAGGTTGGTGACCGGGTTGCCCTCGGTCCACTCGAAGTAGATGTGCGGCACCACGCCGGTGACGTCGCGGACGTGGAGCAGGACGGCGGCCAGCGCGTTGGGCACCGCCGGCGCCTCCAGACGCAGCACCCGTCGGCGTCCGGTCACCTCTCCGCGTACCTTCAGAGTGCCTTCGAAGTCGGACGGGTCGGTGACCAGGACCTCGACGAAGATGATGTCGCCGTCGTCGGCCAGGTCGTTGTCGAGGACCATCTGGCGCAGCTTGTCCTCGTACTCCTCCGGCCCCTCGGTGCCCTCGTGCTCGTTGGCGATCAGCCGGATCTGACGGCGCGCACCCTCGCGCAGGAACATCTCGGCCTTCTTGTCGAGCTCGACGCTCGTCACGCGCAGCTCGAAGGAACGCATGATCCGGGAGACCAGCGAGACCCCGATGATCGCGGCGATGAAGCAGGCCGCGATCTTGACGCCGTCGGGACGCTCGATCACGTTGGAGACCGTGGTGTAGGCGAACACGGCCGCGATCAGGCCGAACAGGACCGCCCGGACCCGCTGGCCGGCCTTGTGCGCAGCCAACGTCACGGCCACCGCGGCGGAGAGCATCAGGACCAGCACACCCGTCGCGTACGCCCCGCCCTGGGCGTCCACGTCGGCGTCGAAGATCCAGGTGATCAGGAACGCTGCCGCCGAGATGGTCACCACCAGCGGCCGGGTCGCTGCCGCCCACTCCGGTGACATCCCGTAGCGCGGCAGGTAGCGCGGGATCAGGTTGAGCAGGCCGGCCATCGCCGAGGCGCCAGCGAACCAGAGGATGAGGATGGTGGAGACGTCGTAGACGGTGCCGAACGCGCTGCCGAGGTAGTCGTGGGCGAGGTAGGCCAGCGCGCGCCCGTTGGCGGCGCCGCCCTCCTGGAACTCCTCGGTGGGGATCAGCAGGGTGGTCACCCAGGAAGAGGCGATCAGGAACACACTCATCGTCAGGGCGGCCGCGGTGAGCAGCTTCTTGGTGCCACGGATCCGTCCTGCGGGGTTCTCCTCGGTGTCGGTCTTGTCCCCTCTGACCTGCGGCATCACCGCGACACCGGTCTCGAAGCCGCTCATCCCTAGGGCGAGCTTGGGAAAGACCAGGAGCGAGACCGCGATCATCGTCGTGGTGTTGCCGTGCTCGACGAAGAGGGCGTCGTTCCAGCGGGTGAAGACGCTCGGGTCGCTGAACACGTGCACCAGACCGACGGCGATGACGACGGCGTTGAGGGTGAGGAAGGTGACCACCAGGCCGACCGCGATCCCGATCGCCTCCTTGAACCCCTTCAGGAAGACCGCGGCCAGGGCTGCCAGCAGCACAAGGGTGATGAGCATGTTGTGCCCGTCCCAGGTGGACGGGAAGAGCGGGTTCTCCACCACGTGCGCGGCGCCGTCGGCGGCAGAGAGGGTCATCGTGATGATGAAGTCGGTGGCCGCGAAGCCGAGCAGGGCGAGCACGAACGCCTTGCCGCCCCAGCGGGACAGCAGCCGCTCCAGCATCGCGATCGAGCCCTGACCGTGCGGGCTCTCGGCCGCGACGCGGCGGTAGACCGGGAGCGCACCCAGCAGGGTCAGCCCGACCAGCACCAGCGTCGCGATCGGGGACAAGAGCCCGGCGGCGAGGGCCGCGATGCCCGGCTGATAGCCCAGCGTCGAGAAGTAGTCGACGCCGGTCAGGCACATCACCTGCCACCACGAATGCTTCTTCTCGTGGGTCTCGGTGGGCTCTGCCGCGCCGGGGGCGCTGCTCGCCGCGATCACTGCGGTCACCCGAACAATTCTTCAGGTCGGTGGACCCGGATGCCTCATCCGAGCCTCGCGGGAAGGCGTAAGGATTCCGTCAAGATTACGCAGGGCTGGTGTCAGAGGAGCGTCCAGACCCCCGTCGGAGCCCAATCATGGGCTCAGGCTGGAGAAATGGAGCTGTTGGAGAAGGTCACGGCGGTACGCGCCGGAGCGGCGGCCGCCATGCTGCTGGTGGCCACGGCGGTCCTCACCGTGGCCGGCGTCGGCTTCTCGGCTTGGCTGATCACGATGGTCGCCATGAGCACGGGGGCCGCGCTGATGTTGACCGTTCCGTACGCCCTGCTGCTGGCGTTGACCGGTTGGGGGCTGGTCACCGGGTTCGCCGTCAACACCGGCGGGCAGCTGACCTTCGCCGCCAGCGACCTGCGCCACCTGGCGCTGCTCCTGGTGCTGGGGGTCGTGGCCTCGCTCTACTCCCCCGGGTCCAGGGTGTAACCGACCCCGGAGGTGGTGACCAGGTAGCGCGGATGCGATGGGTCGTCCTCGAGCTTGCGGCGCAGTTGGGCGGCGTAGACACGCAGGTAGTGGGTCTCGCGCGCATACGCGGGACCCCAGACCTCCTTGAGGATCTGCTCGCGCGGGACCAGCCGGCCCACGTTGCGTGCGAGCAGCTCCAGGAAGGACCACTCGGTCGGGGTGAGGCGTACGTCGTTCCCGGCCTTGTGCACCCGCTTGCGGGCGAAGTCGATCTCCAGGTCGCCGACGGCGAGGGTGGTCGCGGCCGGCGGCGCTGACTCCTGGGAACGGCGTACGGCAGCTCGCAGCCGCGCCATCAGCTCGTTCATCGCGAACGGCTTGGTGACGTAGTCGTCGGCGCCCAGGTCGAGCGCCTCGATCTTGTCGTCGCCATGCTGGCGGGCCGAGAGCACGACCACCGGCACCTGGGTCCAGCCCCGCAGCCCCTCGATCACCTCGGTGCCGTCCAGGTCCGGGAGACCGAGGTCGAGAAGGACGACGTCGGGGTGGGTGGCCGCGGCGGCGGCGAGCGCCGAGCGGCCGTCCGTCGCCGTCTCGACCTCCCAGCCGGCGGCGCGCAGGTTGATGGCGAGCGCCCGCAGCAGCGCGGGCTCGTCGTCCACGACGAGTACGCGGCTCACCTCCCACTCCTCGCGCGCGGCACCGCGACGACCATCGTCAGGCCGCCTCCAGGGGTGTCCTCGGCCGAGAGCCGGATGCCCAGCGCCTCGCTCAGGCCCCTGGCCACGGCCAGACCGAGCCCCAGCCCGCCGGCCGAGGTGTCGTCGAGACGCTGGAACGGCTCGAACATCCGGTCCCGCTGCTCCTCGGGCACCCCAGGTCCGCGATCGACGATCATCACCTCCACAGTCTCCGGTGTCTCGTGCGCGAGTACGCGCACCGGCTCGCCGGCGTTGGGCCCCTGACGGCTGACTCGGACCGCGTTGCTGACCAGGTTGGCGACGATGCGCTCGAGCAGGCCCGAGTCGGTGCGTACGAGCGGGGTGTCCTCGCCGACCTCGAAGGCGATCGACCCGGGCGGCAGGCCGGCGACCGCCAGCGGCAGCGACTCCTCCAGGCTTACGTCCCGCATCGCGGGGTGCACCAGACCCGCCTCGACCCGGGAGAGGTCGAGCAGGTTGTCGATGAGCGCCTCGAGCTGGTCGGCGGAGGTCGCGGCCGACTCGACGAGCTCCTTGCGGTCCTCCTCCGGCACCCTGCCCACGAGCAGACCGTCGAGGGAGGCCCGCATCGTCGCCAGCGGCGTACGCAGGTCGTGAGAGACCGCTCGAAGCAGGGCCGTCGAGGTCTGCTCCGCCCGCTCGAGGGCGAGGGCGCGGTCGGCCTGGTCGCGCAGTCGGCGATGCTCCAGCACCAGCGACGTCTGGACCGCGAAGGCCTCCAGGACCCGTCGGTCGCGTGCCCGGAGCGGGGTGCCGCGCAGGACGATCACGTGGGTGTCGTCGACGGCCACCTGGGCGTCGCCCTGGTCCGGGTCTGCCGGGTAGCCGATCCCGGCACCCGCCAGCCGCACCCATCCCTGCGGTGTCTCCTCCAGCAGGACCACCGCCTGCTGGGCGAAGGTCTCGCGCACCCGGTTCACGACCGCCTCGGCGGTGTCCTGGCCGGTGAGCACCGAGCGGGACAGTGCTCCCATCGTCGCCGCCTCTCCCCTGGCCTGGCGTGCTTCGGCCGCTCGCCGGGAGGCACGGTCGACGACAGTGGCGACGCCGACCGCGACCGCGACGAAGATCATCAGCATCACCAGATTGCGTGGCTCGGCGATGGTGAAGCGGTGTACGGGCTGGGTGAACCACCAGTTCAGATGGGCGAACCCGGCCAGGGCGGCGACCACCGCGGGCCAGCGCCCGCCCACGAGCGCGACCAGGACGGTGGCGGCGAGCAGCAGCATGCTGGCCAGCGGGAGCTGGTCGGAGATGTCGCCCTCGATGCCGTCGTTGTGGAGCAGCCAGACCAGAGCCGAGGGCACCAGGAGCGCGCTGAGCCAGCCCAGGGTCTGCCGGGTGCGGCTGAGCGGTGAGCCGAGGCCGCCGCGGGCCCGCGAGCCGCGGGCGATCTCGTCGTGGGTGACGAGGTGTACGTCGATCGAGCCGGCCGCGGTGGCGATCCGGTCTCCGGTGGTGCCGGTGAAGAGCCTTCGCAGCCGCCCGTGGCGGGAGACGCCGACGATGATCATGGTGGCGTTGGCACCGGTTGCGAAGTCGACGACGGCGGTCGCCGCGTCCTCGCCGACGACGCTGTGGAAGGTGCCGTCCAGCGACGCGGTCAGCGCCTGGACGCGCTCGATCGACCCGGTCTCCGGCCTGGCCAGCCCATCGGCGGTGACCACATGCACCGCCAGCAGCTCGGACCCCTTCGCGCGCTGGCACAGCCGGGCCGCTCGCCGCAGCAGCGTCTCCGACTCCGGGCCGCCGGTGACCGCGACCACGATCCGCTCCTTGGTCGGCCAGGGGTGCTCGATCCGGTGCTCGCGGCGGTAGTCGCCGAGCGCGTCGTCGACCCGGTCGGCCAGCCACAGCAGCGCCAGCTCGCGCAGCGCGGTCAGGTTGCCGACCCGGAAGTAGGACGTCAGGCTCGCGTCGATGTTCTCGGGCTTGTAGATGTTGCCGTGGGCCATCCGCCGCCGCAGCGCGTCGGGCGCCATGTCGACGAGCTGGATCTGGTCGGCGGTGCGGACCACCTCGTCGGGCACGGTCTCCCGCTGGCGTACGCCGGTGATGCGTTCGACCTCGTCGTTGAGCGACTCCAGGTGCTGGATGTTGACGGTGGTGATCACGTCGATCCCGGCCGCCCGGATCTGCTCGACGTCCTGGGCCCGTTTGGTGTGCCGGCTGCCGGGCACGTTGGTGTGCGCGAGCTCGTCGATGCAGACCACCTTCGGGTCGCGGGCGATCACCGCCTCCACGTCGAGCTCGGTGAAGGTCGCGCCGCGATAGTCGATCTCCCGGCGCGGGATCACCTCGAGCCCCACGATCTGGCGCGCGGTGTTGCTGCGGTCGTGGGTCTCGACGAACCCGACGACCACATCGGTCCCCCGCGCCTGGCGCCGCTGCGCCTCGCCGAGCATGGCGTACGTCTTGCCGACGCCTGGCGCGGCTCCGAGATAGACGGTCAGACGGCCCCGCTTCCGCGGGGACCGTCCGTCCGTTGACGTGGTCTGCACGTCCCTATTCAACCTCTCTGCGCGCGCACCGCGATGTTGAGCTCGAGCACATTGACCCGTGGCTCACCGAGGACCCCGAAGGTCCGGCCGTCGGTGTGCTCGGTCACCAGCGCCGTCACCGCCCCCTCCGAGAGCCCGTTGGCACGGGCCACCCGGGACACCTGGAGGGCTGCGTAAGCCGGTGAGATGTCCGGGTCGATGCCGGATGCGGAGGTGGTGACGGCGTCGGCGGGGACCTGGTCGACCGAGACGCCCTCGCGCGCGGCGATCTCGCGCTGGCGCTCCGTGATCGCCTTGACCAGGTCCGGGTCCTCCGGGCCGAGGTTGGAGCCGTAGGTGGACAGCGTGTCCCAGCCGTCACCAGCCGCGCTGGGGCGCGGATAGAAGAGCCCCTCGTCGTCGTTCCCCTGCCCGATCAGGGCCGAGCCGACCGCCTCGGCGGGGTCGTCGGTGTGCGCGCCGGTCTCGGTGACCAGGGAGCCGTCGGCACGCCATCCGAAGGCGGTCTGGGCGACGCCGGTGACGACGAGCGGGTAGGCGATCCCGCACAGCAGGGTCGCGGCGATGAGCACGCGGAGCCCGGCGAGGGAGTGACGTAGCAGTGCAAAGAGATCAGACATGTTCGGTTCCTTGGTCACAGTCCTGGGATGAGGGAGATGACGAGGTCGAGCAGCTTGATGCCGACGAACGGCACGATCAGGCCGCCGACCCCGTAGAGCAGCAGGTTGCGGCGCAGCAGGGCCGAGGCCGAGGACGGCCGGTAGCGCACGCCGCGCAGTGCCAGCGGGATCAGCGCGATGATGATCAGCGCGTTGAAGACCACCGCGGAGACGATGGCCGACTCCGGCGAGGAGAGCCGCATGATGTTGAGGACGTCCAGCGCGGGGAAGGCGCCGACGAACATCGCGGGCAGGATCGCGAAGTACTTCGCGACGTCGTTGGCCACCGAGAAGGTGGTCAGCGCCCCCCGGGTGATCAGCAGCTGCTTGCCGATCTCGACCACGTCGATCAGCTTGGTCGGGTCGGAGTCGAGATCGACCATGTTGCCGGCCTCCTTGGCCGCGGTCGTCCCGGTGTTCATCGCGACACCGACGTCGGCCTGCGCGAGCGCGGGCGCGTCGTTGGTGCCGTCGCCGCACATCGCGACCATCCGTCCGCCGCGCTGCTCTTGGCGGATCAGCGCGAGCTTGTCCTCCGGCGTCGCCTCGGCGAGGAAGTCGTCGACGCCCGCCTCCTTGGCGATCGCCGCGGCGGTCGCCGCGTTGTCGCCGGTGATCATGACCGTCTTGATGCCCATCGCGCGCAGCTCGTCGAACCGCTCGCGGATGCCGTCCTTGACGACGTCCTTGAGATGTACGACGCCCAGCACCCGTGCCGGGTCGCTGTTGCGGTGCTCGGCGACAACGAGCGGCGTGCCACCGGTCTCGGCGATCTCGGAGACGATCACCGCGGTCTCCGGAGGCACCTGGCCCCCGTTCTCCTTGACCCAGGCCGTCACCGCGGAGGCGGCGCCCTTGCGTACGCTCAGGCCGGGGCTGTCCAGGCCGGACATCCGGGTGGTGGCGGAGAACTCGACCATCGTGGCCTCTGGCGGCCCGCCCATGGAGCGACCCACGAGAGTCAGGATGCTGCGGCCCTCGGGAGTCTGGTCGGAGAGGCTGGCCAGGACCGCTGCGTTCTCGGCGCCGGTCAGCGTGACCCCGGTGACCGGGATGATCTCGTACGCCTGCCGGTTGCCGTACGTGATCGTGCCGGTCTTGTCGAGCAGGAGCACGTCGACGTCACCGGCCGCCTCGACGGCCCTTCCCGACATCGCCAGAACGTTGCGGCGTACGAGCCGGTCCATGCCGGCGATGCCGATGGCGCTCAGCAGCGCACCGATGGTGGTCGGGATCAGGCAGACCAGCAGCGCGGTCAGGACCAGCCAGGACTGGTGCGCGCCGGAGTAGCCGGCCAGGTAGTAGAGGCTCCAGCAGACGACCACGAAGATCGCGGTCAGGCTGGTCAGGAGCACGTTGAGCGCGATCTCGTTCGGCGTACGCTGCCGCTCCGAGCCCTCGACGAGGGCGATCATCCGGTCCACGAAGGAGTGGCCCGGGTCGGAGGTGATCCGGACGACGATCCGGTCCGAGAGGACCAGTGTGCCGCCCGTGACCGCTGACCGGTCGCCGCCGGACTCGCGGATCACCGGGGCGGACTCGCCGGTCACCGCGCTCTCGTCGACGCTCGCGACCCCCTCGATGACGTCGCCGTCACCGGGGATACGCTCGCCGGCCTCGACCACGACGACGTCGCCGGCACGCAGGCTGGTGGAGGCGACGACCTCCTCGGCACCACCGAGACCACCCTGCAGGCGGCGCGCGGTGGTCTCGGTCTGCAGGGCACGCAGGCTGGCCGCCTGGGCCTTGCCGCGACCCTCGGCGACCGACTCGGCCAGGGCACCGAAGACGACGGTGAGCCACAGCCAGACGGTGACCAGCCAGCCCATCACCGATGGGTCGAGGACCGACATGACGGTCGTGGCGGCCGCACCGATCTCGACCACGAGCATGACGGGCGTCGCCACCAGCTTGCGGGGGTCGAGCTTGCGCAGCGCCCCAGGCACCGCTTCGGCGATCTGCTTGGTCGTGAGCACCGACGGTGCCGCCTCGACATGGTTGTGGTGCTCGGTGTCTTCTTCACGGGTACGTACGGGGGTCTGGGTCATGACAGGGACTCCACGATCGGGCCCAGCATGAGAGCCGGGACGAAGGTCAGGCCGACGACGACCAGCGCGACGCCGGTCAGCAGGGCTACGAAGAGCGGGCGGTGGGTGGGCAGGGTGCCGGCGTTGTCCGGCAGCCGGTTGGCGGTCGCGAACCGGCCCGCCAGGGCGAGCACGAAGACCATCGGGACGAACCGGCCGAGCAGCATCAGCATCCCGAGCAGCGTGTTCCAGAACGGGGTGCCCGAGGTGATGCCGGCGAAGGCGGATCCGTTGTTGTTCGAGGCTGAGGTGACCGCGTACAAGGCCTCGGAGAGACCGTGCGGGCCGTCGGTCGAGAGGCCTGCCAGCCCGGCCGGAGCGGTCAGCGCGATCGCCGCGCCGACCAGCACCAGGATCGGGGTGGTCAGGATGTAGACCGCGACCAGCACCATCTCGTCGCGGCTGATCTTCTTGCCGAGGTATTCAGGCGTACGTCCCACCATCAGGCCGCACAGGAAGACCGTGACCACGGCGAGCATGAGCATGCCGTAGAGACCGGAGCCGACACCGCCCGGCGCGATCTCGCCGAGCATCATGCCGAACAGTGCGACGCCGCCACCGGGTGCGGTCAGGCTCTCGTGCATGCCGTTGACGGCACCGGTCGAGGTGCCGGTGGTGGCCGCGGCGAAGAGCGCCGTGGCCGCCTCGCCGAAGCGGGTCTCCTTGCCCTCCATCGCGGCTCCGGCCAGCTGCGGGGCGGTGCCGGGGCCGGCCATCTCGGCCCAGGTCAGCAGGGTGATGCCGACGATGAGAAGGGTGCCCATCGTGGCCAGCACCGCGCCCCCTTGGCGCTTGTCCTTGACGATCAGGCCGAAGGCCCAGGCCATCGAGAACGGCAGCACGAGCAGCGCCCAGATCTCGAGCAGGTTGGTGAACGGGTTGGGGTTCTCGAAGGGATGGGCGGAGTTGACGTTGTAGAAGCCGCCGCCGTTGGTGCCGAGCTCCTTGATCGCCTCCTGGCTGGCGACCGGGCCGCCGGTCAGGGGCTGGGTGCCGCCGGTCAGCGTGGTCATCTCGTGCACGGCGTGCAGGTTCTGCACCGCCCCGGCCGCGACCAGCACGATCGCGACCACGAACGCGGCCGGCAGCAGAACGCGGACCGTCGTACGCACCAGATCGACCCAGAAGTTGCCGATCCTCCCCTGGCTGCGGGTGCGGGCGAGCCCGCGCGCGAAGGCGGCGGCGACGGACAGTCCGACCGCGGCGGAGACGAAGTTCTGCACCGCCAGCCCGGCCATCTGGATCAGGTGACCGGTGGCCGCCTCACCGGAGTACCACTGCCAGTTGGTGTTGGTCACGAACGAGACCGCGGTGTTCCAGGCACCGTCGCTGGGCAGCGGATCGAAGCCGCCATCGAGCGGCAGCAGGTTCTGCAGCCGGCCGAAGGCGAAGAGGAACAGGATCCCGGCCAGCGAGAAGCCCAACGCCGACATCGCGTAGGAGCGCCAGTGCTGGTCGGCCTCAGCGTCGACCTTGAGCGCCCGGTAGGCCACGGCCTCGGCGCGCAGGTGCTTCGGGCTGGTGTAGATGTGGGCGAGATAGCGGCCGAAGAGAGGGACCGCGAGGGCCAGCGCCGCGATCAGGACGACGATCTGCAGGACGGCGGCGGCGACGGGGCTCATCGGCTCACCGCCCGCGGCTCGGTCTCGGTGGGGGCGGCGCCGGTGTCGGTGTCGGCGGGCTGGCCCAACCGCCGGTCGATGAGACCGACGAGCGCGGCGAGCCCTGCGAAGGACACCAGCGTGATGAGGATGTAGACGAGATCTAGCACGACTTCATTGGAGCCCCGCCTGAGGCCGGTCAGGTCCGGCCTTGACGGTTCCCTGACGGCGTACGCCTCACGATTGACGCATCCTTGACCGGGGGCGCCTACCATGTGCCGGTGCGGACGTGGCTCCGCGCGGACATACAGGCAGTCGGTTTGCACCGGGAGCGAGGGAAGAGGAGGTGGCTGAGATGGACGGCCAACCTCCGAGTACCACCTCGCCCTGACCGGTCCGGCCACCTGGAGAGCGTGCCGGGCTGGTGCGTCGCGTTCCCGCGTCGCGATCCCGCTCGCATCATCCCCGGAGGCCATCATGTCCGAGCACCCGTTCAAGTCCCTGCGCGCACTCACCAAGCAGCGCCGTTCCGACCCCCCGACGACCCCGTCGCTGCATGGCGGAGGCGGTCGGTCCTCGACGCCTGAGCCGGCGGCTCGCGGCAGCATGATCGACAGCGCCGTCTACGTCGGCGGCGACCGGGTCGACTCCCCCTCCACGCTGGCCGAGACGTACCGCTCGCTCCACGACCACGACGATGCGATGGCCTGGATAGGTCTCTACCAGCCCAACCAGCACGAGCTGGCCTCGCTGGCCGAGGAGTTCGGCCTGCACGAGCTCGCCGTCGAGGATGCCATCCTGGCTCACCAGCGGCCGAAGATCGAGCGCTACGACGAGACGCTGTTCGTGGTGCTGCGGGCAGCCTGGTACGTCGACGAGACGGAGAACATCGACTTCGGTGAGCTGCACCTCTTCGTCGGTCCCGACTTCGTGCTCACCGTCCGGCACGGCACCCAGCCCGACCTCTCGCCGGTCCGCCGCCGGATGGAGAGCAACCCCGACCTGCTCCGGCTCGGTCCGGAGGCGGTGCTGTACGCCATCCTCGACCGCGTCGTCGACGGCTACGCGCCGGTGGTGGCCGGACTCGCCAACGACATCGACGAGATCGAGACCGAGATGTTCCGCGGCGACACCCAGGTCTCCCGTCGCATCTACGAGCTCTCCCGCGAGGTGGTCGAGTTCCAGCGGGCGACCCGGCCCCTGCTGGGCGTCGTACGCTCCCTGGCCGCCGGGTTCTCCAAGTACCGCACCGACGAGGAGCTCCAGCGCTACCTGCGCGACGTCGAGGACCACGTGATCGGGACCGTCGAGCAGATCGACGAGTTCCGCAACCTGCTGCGCGACATCCTGACTGTCAACGCCACCCTCGTCGCGCAGCAGCAGAACGAGGAGATGAAGGCGCTCAGCGAGCTCAGCGTGCAGCAGAACGACGAGGTCAAGAAGATCTCCGGCTGGGCAGCGATCCTGTTCGCGCCCACGCTGGTCGGCACGGTATACGGGATGAACTTCGACTTCATGCCCGAGCTGCAGTGGCGCTACGGATATTTCATGGCGCTCGGGCTGATGCTGACCGTCAACGTCGTCCTCTATATCCTCTTCCGCCGCCGCAACTGGATCTGAGGAGAGGCCCCCCACACATGATCGTCTACGCACTGCGCCCGACCGGGCTCACCGAGCACGTCCCGAAGGAGGTCCCCGATCTGCTCGACGAGCCGGACACCGTGGTGTGGATCGACGTGCCGCAGTGCGACGAGGCGGCATCCGAGCAGCTCGGACAGTGGTTCCCCTTCCACGCGCTCGCTCTGGGCGACTGCATGGCCCGCAACCACATCTCGAAGTTCCACTTCTACGAGGACCACGTCTTCACGGTGCTGCACGCCCCGAAGCTCGGGACCGGTGGGCACGTCCACTACGTCGAGCTCGACCAGTTCATCGGCGCGAACTACCTGGTCACCGTGCACGGTCCGGTCAACCCGGTCGTCGCGCCTGAGGTGGCCCACATCGACACCGACCACGTGCGGCGGCGGATCCTGAAGGGCGACGTCGCCCTGCGTACGTCCTGGGACCTGTCCCACGCCATCGCCTCATCGATGATCCGCCGCGAGACGCAGCTCGTCGCCGACCTCGCCCGCGAGTCCGGGCGGATCGAGCAGCAGGTCACCGATGACGACCCCGACGACGATCCGGCGACTCTTCTGGAGGACCTGTTCCAGGTCGGTCACGCACTGCTGACCGTACGCACCATCGCCACGCACAGCGCCGAGACATGTCGCGCGGTGGCGCGGCGCGGGACCGGACCGGTCGCGGGCCTGGCGGCACGAGCGGCCGAGCTGGCCGACCGGTTCGACATGGTGCGCACGATGGCCGACGGGCAGGGCGAGTTCGTGCGCGGAGTGATCGACTTCTACCAGGCTCGCACCAGCACTCACCTGGCGCTGGCCACCGAGGAGCTCGCCGCCACTTCGGTGCGGCAGAACGACGACATGCGCCGGATCTCGGCGTGGGTCGCCATCATCGCCGCTCCGACCCTGGTCACCGGCTTCTTCGGTCAGAACGTCCCCTACCCCGGCTTCGGTCAGCTCAGCGGCTTCATCGTCTCGAGCGGCATCATCGTGGTCGCCGCGATCGTGCTGTACGTGCTGCTCAAGGCCAGACGCTGGCTGTGATGCGGGGCCGGCTGAAGAAACGCTGACAAAGGTCCCGCTTCTCGACAACCGACGCAAGCACTGGGAGGCTACTGGACTCAAGCAGAACATTTAGTTGACCAGAGCGCTCTCGGAGGACGCATGCGGGCAATTCAGCGGGCTATCGTCGGAGTCGGGCTTGCAGTCGTCGCCCTCGTCGCGATGGCACTGCTCATCGGAGGGATACGGTCGATCGGACCGGACCAGTCGAGCCGGCCCGCGCAGCAGGCGACCGGCCTGGAGACCCGGCTCGCCGATGGCCCGACCGGTCCGCCCGAGCCCATCGACGCCGCCGAGGACACCTCGGTCGGCACGCTGCCCCCTCCCCCCGACGCCTCGCTCGCCACCCAGCTCGCCTCCCGTGACCTGCTCGCGCCGCCCGAGTCCACACCGAACGCGAACCAGCCCACCGAGGGCAGCACGCTGAGCGCCCGGAAGACGCGCGGCGGCGAGAAGTCGGACGAGACCTCAGGTCAGGTCCCGGCCATGCCCAGCCAGGACTTCACCGCGACCCAGGACGGCTGGGACTGGAGTCAGTGGGACCCGGATGGCTGGTACGGCGACCGCGACAGCGACGACGGCGACGACTGCCGGCGCGACCAGCACTATGAGCACCGCTACGACCGCCGCGACGACTGCGACGATGACGACCGGCGCGACTGAGGCTGCCTAGAGCACGCTCTCGACGGCCGCACGCACCTGCGGGCTGGGCTCGATGGCCTTCCCGGACTCCAGGTCGTAGAAGACCAGCGTGACCTGCCCGCGGGCGAGCCTGAGGTCTCCGTCGGCGATCTCGGACTCGATCGTCATCGACTTGGTGCCCAGCCGAGAGACGTAGCTCCACACGTCGTACGGCTCCGAACGGGCGAGGACCGGTGCGTGGTAGGTGACGTCGGTCTGCGCGACCACGACGGACGGCCAGCCTTCGATGCCGTGGTGCGACCTGAGCCGCATCATCAGTGCCAGCCGCGACTCCTGGAAGTACTCGAAGTACTTCACATTGTTCACGTGCCCGTAGGCGTCGACGTCGGAGAAGCGGACGAAGAGCGGGAAGCGCCCGTCCTCGAGCCGTTTCGGCTCGCCCAGGGCGAGCGGCTTCGGCGACCATTCCTCCGGGTAAGCCTCGAGGTACGGCTGGAGGTTGGCCTTCTCCTCGGGCTTGAGCCGGCGCGGCGACTCGGTGGCGAAGACGTACGGCGCCAGGACCGTGCTCGCTCGCAGGAAGACCTTGCGGGTGCCGTCGGCCTGATCGCGGAAGATCTCGTAGGCCATCGTGAAGCTGGCCGCCCGGATGTCGGTCACCCACGACTCGACGTAGACCGGCGTGAAGTCGAAGAGCAGTGGGGCGACGTACGTGACCTGGTGGCTGGCCACCACGACTCCCTCGGCCAGGCCCTGGGTCTGCGGGCTCCGGGCGTGCGTGCGCAGCATGTCCACGCGCGCCTCTTGGAGGTAGTCGACGTAGACGACGTTGTTGACGTGGCCGAGCATGTCGAGGTCGGCCCAACGCATGGGGCATTCGTAGAGGTGGCGCACGTGGCCGATCCTTCCAGATCATCTTGGGCACTGGGCCTGGCGACCAGACGCTGTCCGGGCGAGTATGGTGTCGACCACAGTTCTACCTACTCATCAGTAACCGGGAGTCTTCATGCCTGAGGCAGTCATCGTCGCCGCCGCCCGCACCCCGATCGGGCGAGCCAACAAGGGATCTCTGAAGGACTTCCGTCCCGACGACCTTGCCGCACTCATCACCAAGGAAGCCGTCGGCAAGGTCGAGGGCCTCGACCCCAACGACATCGACGACCTGCTGCTCGGGTGTGGTCTGCCGGGCGGCGAGTCGGGCAACAACATGGGCCGCGTGGTCTCCGTGCTGAACGGCTGGGACAAGGTGCCTGGCGCGACCATCACCCGCTACTGCTCCTCCTCGGTGCAGACCTCGCGGATGGCGCTGCACGGGATCAAGGCCGGCGAGGCCGACATCATCGTCTCGGCCGGTGTCGAGACCGTGTCCCGCTTCTTCAAGGGCACCTCCGACCACCTGCCCGACACCGTCAACCACCTCTTCGACGACGCCCAGTCGCGGACCACCGCGACCGCCGCGTCCAACGAGAAGTGGCACGACCCGCGTGAGGACGGCCTGCTGCCGGACGTCTACATCGCGATGGGCCAGACCGCTGAGAACCTCGCCACCTCGCGCGGCATCTCCCGCCAGGAGATGGACGAGTTCGGCGTACGCTCCCAGAACCTCGCCGAGAAGGCCATCGCCGACGGCTTCTGGGCCCGCGAGATCACCCCGGTCACCACCCCCGACGGCACCGTCGTCTCGGCCGACGACGGCCCCCGCGCGGGCGTGACCCTGGAGGCCATCTCCGGCCTCAAGCCGGTCTTCCGCGAGGACGGCACCGTCACCGCCGGCAACTGCTGCGCCCTTAACGACGGCGCAGCCGCCGTCGTGGTCATGTCCGACACCAAGGCCGCCGAGCTCGGCGTCACCCCGCTGGCCCGGATCGTGTCCACCGGCGTCTCCGGCCTCTCCCCCGAGATCATGGGCCTCGGCCCGGTCGAGGCGACCCGGAACGCGCTCAAGTACGCCGGCATGTCGATCGGCGACATCGACCTGGTCGAGATCAACGAGGCCTTCGCGGCCCAGGTGATCCCGTCCTACCAGGACCTCGGCATCGACATCGACCGCCTCAACATCAACGGCGGCGCCATCGCCGTCGGTCACCCCTTCGGCATGACCGGCGCGCGCCTGCAGAACACCATGCTCAACAGCCTCGACTGGCACGACAAGACCACCGGTCTGATCACCATGTGCGTCGGCGGCGGCCAGGGCATGGCGATGATCCTCGAGCGCATCTGATCTCCCCGCCGAGTCGGCGCGTTATAACGCGCCGACTCGGCAGATCTCAGCGCATCTCGATGCCGGGGCGGTCGCTGATCAGATGGTCGGAGACGGCGTTCATCACTCGACCCAGAGCCGCGAAGTCTTCCTCGCTGACCAGATCGATGAGGTAGTCGCGTACGCCGGTGACGTGGACCGGAGCCGCCTCGCGCAGCAGCTCGAAGCCACGGTCGCTGAGAGTCGCGACGACGCCGCGGCCGTCCTCGGCCGAGTTGCGGCGTTCGACCAGCCCGGCACGCTCCATCCGGGTGATCGTGTGCGTGATCCGGGAGCGCGAGTGGGCCAGGGAGTCGGCGAGCTGAGCCATCCGCATGGCACCGTCGTTCTCGGAGAGGCGGACGAGGATCTCGTACTCCGGGAGCGAGATGTCGAAGCGGGTGCGTAGGTCGGCGTCCAGGCGGTCATCGAGCAGGGTCATCCCCATCATCAGCGCACGCCAGGAGCGCTGTTGCTCTTCGTCCAGCCACCGAGTCTCATCACCCACGGGGCATTACGTTAGCCCTGTCTCCGGGCCGTTCCATGCACTGGCACCCCTTAACGGCGAGGAAGTTGTCGATTCGCAACCGGGACGACAGCCCTGAATCAGCCGGGACCATCGAATGAACCGGGCCGGGACCTATGGCCCCAGCCTCGGGATCCGGGGCTCGAGAAACAATTCGCCACCGTTCCCGGGTAAAGGCGAAGATTGTGCGGTGTCGACTCCCCCTGCTCTCGGTCTCCGTGACTTCCTAGCCGCACTTCCACGCGAGGGCCGCTGGCTCCTGTCGACGGTCGCGATCCAGCTCCTCGGTCGCGGCATGACGCTGCCGTTCACGATCATCTACCTGCATGAGGTACGCGGCTTCGACCTCGGTCTCGCCGGCACCCTGATGGGCCTGATCGCCATCGTCGGCTTCGTGGTCACCGGCCCGGCGGGCAGCCTGATCGACAAGTACGGAGCCCGTCCCGTCATCCTCGGCGGCCTGGTGTGTGCGATCGCCGGTGACGTGATGCTCGCCTTCGCCACCACCCCGGTGCTCGCTGGTGCGGCGCTGTGCCTTCTGGGCGTCCAGGCCGGGGTGTCCTGGCCGGCCGCGAACGCCCTGGTCGCCACCGTGGTCGAGGGTGAGCTGCGGCAGCGCTACTACGGGGTGAACTTCGCGCTGATCAACCTCGGCATCGGCGTCGGCGGCGTCATCGGTGGTCTCTTCATCGACGTGAGCCGGCCCGAGACGTTCACCTACGCCTTCCTCGCCAATGCCGCCACCTTCACGATCCCGGCCCTGGTCCTGCTCGGCCCGCTGCGTCACCTGCACGGCCGCGCCGCACGTCCTGCTGCCGACGAACCCGACGCCACCGCGTCGTACGCCACGATCCTGCGCCGTCCCGAGGTCATCTGGCTGGTGGTGATCGGGGTGCTGCTCTCGACCTTGGGCTATGGCCAGATCGAGAGCGGGTTCCCGGCCTACTCGCGTCAGATCGCCGAGGTCTCCACTCGCGTCATCGGGTTCGCATTCGTGGTGAACTGCGCGGTGATCGTGCTCGCCCAGTTCTGGGTGATGAACCGGGTCAGCGGCCGGCGCCGCACGCGAGTGCTCGTCGCCACCGCCGCGATCTGGGGCCTGGCCTGGGTGGTGTTCGGGGCGACCGGTCTGGTGCCCGGCTCCGTCGCGGCCATCGTCGGCGTGGTCGCCTTCCAGGGGATCTTCTTCGCCCTCGGCGAGACGCTGATGCAGTCGGCCTACCCCGCCCTGACCAACGACATGGCGCCCGACCATCTCCGCGGGCGCTACAACGCGATCAACTCCGCCGCGTTCCAGACCGGGGCGATCATTGGCCCGATCCTCGCCGGGTTCCTGCTCGAGCACGGCCAGTCGACGGCGTTCATCGTCCTGATGGTGGTCGGCTGTGTCGGCATCGTCGCCGCCTCGATGCGCCTGGAGCGCCGGATCACCCCCGCCGTGAACGGCGTACGCCCGGCAGAGACCCAGGAGCCAGCCACCCTGTGACAAATGCGCCGAGTCGGCTCGTTGTGACGAGCCGACTCGGCGTGGGTTTTGGTCAGAACGCGCCGACTCGGCGCGGGTTGGTCAGTCGCGGGTGAGGCGACGGTGGGTGACGCGGTGGGGGCGGGCGGCCTCCTGGCCGAGACGCTCGATCTTGTTGGCCTCGTAGGACTCGAAGTTGCCCTCGAACCAGAACCACTCGCCCTCCTTCTCCTCGGTGCCCTCCCAGGCGAGGATGTGGGTGGCGATGCGGTCGAGGAACCACCGGTCGTGGGAGGTGACCACGGCGCAGCCGGGGAAGTCGAGCAGCGCGTCCTCGAGCGAGGAGAGCGTCTCGACGTCGAGGTCGTTGGTGGGCTCGTCGAGCAGCAGCATGTTGCCGCCCTGCTTCAGGGTGAGCGCGAGGTTGAGGCGGTTGCGCTCACCACCGGAGAGCACGCCGGCCTTCTTCTGCTGGTCGGGACCCTTGAAGCCGAAGGAGGCGACGTATGCCCGCGAGTTCATCTCGAAGTTGGCGACCTTGATGAAGTCCAGGCCGTCGGAGACGACCTCCCAGACGTTCTTGTTGGGGTCGATGCCGCCGCGGCTCTGGTCGACGTAGGAGATCTTCACCGTCTGGCCGACGTTGAGCTCACCCGCGTCGGGCTTCTCGGAGCCGGTGATCATCCGGAACAGCGTGGTCTTGCCGACACCGTTGGGGCCGACGATGCCGACGATGCCCGCACGCGGGAGCGAGAACGAGATGTCGTCC
Source organism: Nocardioides sp. YIM B13467 (assembly GCF_042788075.1). Taxonomy (NCBI): domain Bacteria; kingdom Bacillati; phylum Actinomycetota; class Actinomycetes; order Propionibacteriales; family Nocardioidaceae; genus Nocardioides; species Nocardioides sp. YIM B13467. The sequence continues at coordinate 273,808 of NZ_JBHZPJ010000046.1, read as the reverse complement.
CACAGCGTGCGGCCCTCGAAGCCCTTGACCAGGCCCTTGGCCTCCATCACCACGTCGCCCAGGCGCGGGCCCGGCGGGATGTTGATGTCGGCGGTGTCGATCTTGCGGGCCTTGTCGGCCTCGGCGGCGAGCTCCTCGTAGCGAGCCAGACGCGACTTAGACTTGGTCTGGCGGGCCTTGGCGTTGGAGCGGACCCACTCCAGCTCCTTCTCGAGCATCCGGGCGCGCTTGGCGTCCTTGAGGCCCTCGACCTTGAGACGGTCCTTCTTGGTCTCCAGGTAGGTGGAGTAGTTGCCCTCGTAGCCGTGGATCGAGCCGCGGTCGACCTCGGCGATCCACTCGGCGACGTTGTCGAGGAAGTAACGGTCGTGGGTGACCGCCAAGACGGCGCCCTTGTAGCTCTTCAGGTGGCCTTCCAGCCACTGCACCGACTCGGCGTCGAGGTGGTTGGTGGGCTCGTCGAGGAGCAGCAGGTCAGGCTCCTGCAGGAGCAGCTTGCACAGTGCGACGCGGCGGCGCTCACCACCAGAGAGGTTGTCGACGAGCGCGTCGCCCGGAGGGCAGCGCAGCGCGTCCATGGCCTGCTCCAGCTTGGAGTCGATGTCCCAGGCGTTGATGTTGTCCAGGAAGGTCTGGAGCTCGCCGGTCTCGGCCATCAGGGCGTCCTGGTCGGCGTCGGGGTCACCCATCTCCATGTAGGCGTCCTCGAGCCGCTTCATCTTCGTCTTGATCTCGCCGACCGCCTCCTCGACGTTCTCGAGGACGGTCTTGCCCTCGGTCAGCGGCGGCTCCTGCTGAAGCATCCCGACGGTCGCGTCCTGGTCGCGGACGATGTCGCCGTTGTTGGGATGGTCCAGCCCCGCCATCAGCTTGAGCAGCGAGGACTTACCCATGCCGTTCGGGCCGACGACGCCGATCTTGGCACCGTGCAGGAACGAGAGGGTGACGTTGTCGAGGACGACCTTGTCGCCATGGGCCTTGCGCACATTGCGCAGGGAGAGGATGTAGTCGGCCATGGTGCCCACCCTAATGAGGGAGAGGCACGCCGGTACAACCGGCGCACCCCGCCACCGGGCCCGGCACCCGCCCGGCTCACATCAGGCCGCCACAGAGGCGGTGTCCTGAGCTTGTCGAAGGGTCTCCGTCTCATCAGTCGCCTCGCCATCGTCCGCGGTTGCCGGCTTCTGGTCCCACGGGTCCGCGCCCGGCGCCCGCCAGCCGGCGAGCGGGTCGCCCTCGGGGTCGTCATCGCGGGGTTCGGGGGCGGGGGCGGCGGCCGCAGCCAGGGTGCGCGGGTTGCGCGAGAGGCTGCTCATGCCGCGGTTGAGGTCGTGGCCGACGACGGTCGCCTCGACCTCGAAGGTGTTGACCTCGAGCCCGTCCTTGTTGACGTAGCTGCGGGCCGAGAGCCGTCCCTGGACGACCACGGGGTCGCCCTTGCGCAGCGAGCGCCCGACGTTCTCCCCCAGCTGACGCCAGGCACTCACCGAGAACCATTGCGTCACGCCGTCGCTCCACTCTCCGGTGGACCGGTTGAGCTTCCGCGGTGTGCACGCCATCCGGAAGTTCGCGACCGAGAACTCACCGACGCTCCGCACGACGGGGTCGGCGCCGACGTTGCCGCGCAGGGTGATGATCGAGTCGTTCATCGTAGTCTCCTCAGAGTTCGCGCCCGCCTGATGCGGGCCTCGGAGACAACCCTGCGCTCGACCACCGACAGTTCCGGGCGGCGTACGTCCGCCTGTGGACAACCCCGGATCGAACCGTGCCTGTGGACAGTGATCGGCCCGCTGGTGGCGCGTCCTGGAAGGTCCTGGATGCTTGGCGTCGTCAGGGTGCGTGCATCGCAAGGCGGCGTCGCGAAGTCATACCGGGCGTCTTTCGAGCGGCGCCAACGCCGCGAGGTGCGTGCCATGGCGGCGCGAAGCGCCTAGGAACTTCTGGGACGCGCCACTTGCTGGTCAGCGCAGCGCTTTGGCCACCCCGTGCCGAAGGGCGGTGTAGGCGGCCAGCTCGGTCTCGATCGGATCGACGACGAGCTCACGGGACACGTCGGCGACCGCCGTACGCAGCCGCGCATCGGCCGCCCGCGCCCGCCGTCGAGCGGTGCTGATCACCAGCAGATGGCACACGGCCCACAGCACCAGCCCGAGCCCGACACCCCCGATGAAGAGGACGTACGGCAGCTCGACACCGGCGACAGAGGGCGTCACGTCGCCGATCTGAGCGGCTCCGGAGAGAAGCAGCGCCACCGACCACACCAGCCCGACGGTGGCGAGGATGATGAGGAGCCACTGGAGCGCCTTGACCAGCCCGGTCCACAGCGGCAGCCGCTCGGCGTTCAGGTCGACTCCACCGACCGAGGCGTCGAGCCGGTCGGCGAGGTCATCCATCCGCGAGACCGATGCCCGCCGGATCGCGTCGCGCCACGGCGAGGCGAGCCCGGCGCCGGCCTCGTCGGCCAGCTGACGCACCTCGGTGTCGACCCGCGCGCGCTCGACGGCGGTGGTCTGCGGCAGCGAGGTCCGGGCGCGCCCGGCCAGCTGGGTCGCCTCCTCCCCCAGCGCCAGGTGAAGCCGCTTCAACGGATCCGGCTTCAGCCGGGAGACCCACGAGACCAGCGGCCAGCCCGTGGCCGCGCCGGCCCGGGTGCGTACGGACCGCTCGACCGCGTCCACCACGGTCGGCACCCCGGCGGCCTCGGAGATGGCGTCCTCGAGGGCCTCCACCCGGGGCTTGGCCAGGGAACGCGGCTTGGCGTCACCGGACGCCTTGGCGAGCTTCACGGCGGCGGTCTTGATGTCGGCCGAGAGCCGGGACTTGTTGGCCCGCTTCGCCGCTGCCCGCTGGGCGATCTCGGTCTTGAGCTGCGGGATCCCCCAGCCGAGCTTGGCCGAGACCGGGATCACCGGGACGTTGCGCAGCCCGTCCTGGTCGAGCAGGCGGCGTACGTCACCCAGCATGGACTCACGACGGTCCTCGGGAACGCGGTCGATGTGGTTGAGCACCACGACCATGATCTCGGAATGGGTCCGGAGCGGCTGCAGGTAGCGGTCGTGGATGGCCGCGTCGGCGTACTTCTGCGGGTCGAGCACCCACACCAGCATGTCGGCGAGCTCGACCAGCCGGTCGACCTCGAGATGGTGGGAGACCTCGGTGGAGTCGTGGTCGGGCAGGTCGAGCAGCACCACGCCGTCGAGCTCGTGCCCCTCACGGCGGGTGTCGAGCATCGAGTCGCGGGTGGTCTGGTGACGCTCGGGGATGCCCAGCCACTCGAGGAGCTCCTGAGCGCCCTCCGAACCCCACACGCAGGCGGTCGCCCACGAGGTGGTCGGGCGACGGACACCGACGGCGGAGAGCTCCAGCCCGGTCAGGGCGTTGAACGTGGACGACTTGCCCGACCCGGTCGCCCCCGCGACCCCGACGACCGTGTGGTCGGCGGAGAGCTTGAGGCGTCCCTGAGCCTTGTTGACCACGGCGCGCGCGTCCTCGACGAGTCCGTCGTCGAGGCGTCCCGTCGCCGCCACGGTCGCGGCGGTCAGTCCGTCCAGCCGATCACCGAGGTCTCCACCTCGGCTGACCAGGTTCTTTGCACCTTCGAGCAGGCCGCTCAAGGATCCCCCTTCCCTTCCTGAAAAAGCTCAGTCTGACAAGTCTCAGTCATCGCCGCGCTGGCTGGCGAAACGGGCGTCGCCGACCTTCCGCGCAGCGTGCCGCAGTCGCTCCGGTGCACCATGGTCGATCTGCAGCGCGTCGACCTGACCCGTGTAGCGCGCACGCTCCTCGTCGACGAGCCCCACGATGCGTACCTCCAGCGCCTTGCGCGCCCGGGAGGCGAGCCCGCGCACGGCTTGGTCGCCGAAGACCGCCTCCAGCAGCTTCTGGCCGAGCAGGAGGGTGCCACCGGCGATGCCCACCTCGGCACCGACGAGCGCTCCGCCGGTGGAGGCGAAGACGACCACCATCAGCGCGACGCCGAGGCCGTTGACCCCGTAGGAGAGGAACTTCGCGGTCGTACGTTTGTCCTGACCCTCGCTGCGGACCATGTCGAGCACGTCCTGCTGCCAGTCTCGCACCGCACGCTCGGCCTTGGGCCGCAGCGCACGCGAGGCTCGGCCGAGGTCGGCGGGGCCGGCGGCGAGCAGCCCGCGTCCCGCGGGACTCATCTGCCAGGCCGCCTCTGCCCTCTCGGCAGCCGCCTCGCACTGCTCCAGGATCAGCATCTCCAGGCCGCCCTGTACGGCCGCGGTCACCCGTTCGGCCTGCTGGGGCTTGCCCTTGATCGAGCCGAGGATCTTGTCTCGAAGCATCCCCACCTTCGTCTCGAGCGCCTTGAGGATCTCCCCGCTGCCGACGAACTCCTGCCAGCGCGCGAGCACCTCGCCACGCAGCAGCGTGCCGTCGGCGGTCGCCGCCATGATCGACTTGAGCGCCTCGTCGTAGGCCATGTCCGCATCGGTACGCAGCCGCTGCGCGGCCTCTCCCTGACCGTCCGCGGTGTCGGCGATCGGGTGGACCTCCAGGGTCAGCGCCCGCACCGCACCGTCGAGTGTCTGGGTGACGACCTGGTGTCGCGCGGTGGCGTCGTCGGCGAGCATGTCGAGCCAGGCGCGTACCTCGGCGACGTGCTCGGCCGGAAGCAGCCCTTGTTCGGAGACCTCGCCCTCGTGGACGATGAAGAGCGGTGAGTCCTTGAGCCCGCGCGAGGCGAGCATCCGCGCCAGGTGGCCGGCGACGGTCTGGACGGCCTCGGTCGGAGTGCGATCGAGCACCACGGCCACCGCGGTGGAGCGGTTGGCGGCGAGCTGGAGGAACTCCCAGGGCACCTGGTCGGCGTAGCGTGCGGCCGAGGTGACGAAGACCCACAGGTCGGCCGCGGCGAGCAGCTCGGCCGCGAGCACCCGGTTGGCCTCCTCGACCGAGTCGACGTCGGGCGCGTCCAGGATCGCCAGGCCGGGGTGGAGCCGGTCGCTGGCGACCAGCTGCAGCGCGCCGGGGTCGTTGGTCGGGTGGTTGACCCGCTCCAGCTCGGGAAGCAGGCGGTCCTGGCCGAACCAGCGGCCGTCTTCGGGGTTGTGCACCAGCACCGGCGAGCGGGTCGTCGGCCGCAGCAGCCCCGGCGTGGTCACCTTGGTGCCGACCAGCGAGTTCACCAGCGTCGACTTGCCGGCGCCCGTGGAGCCGCCGACGACCGCGAGGAGCGGCGCGTCGATGGTCATCATCCGCGGGATGACGTAGTCCTCGAGCTGCTCGACCATGTTCTGCCTGGCGGCCCGCTGCTCGTCGGCGCCGGGCAGGTCCAGCGGCAGGGTCACCTCGGTCAGCGCCTGGTGGAGCTGGATGAGCGAGGTCACCATCCGGTTGCTCTCGCCGCCGGACGCCTCGATCTCGGCCCGGGCGGCCTCGAACTCGGTGGTCGGCTTCTCCGCGAGCATCCCCGCGGTCAGCGCCTCGTAGGCCGCCGGCCGCGTCTCAGGAGCAGGCTCCGGCGCGTTGTCGTCGTGTCTGTTGTCTTCACTCATCCGGTCATCACCTGCCCGCTCGGGAACGCGATGTGTGGACGTACCTCACTGATGCGGTCAACGTATGCCCTCCCCCGGGCGGCGAAGTCGGGCGGCGGGTTGCCGCGCAGGAATCGCCAGTGCAAGTATCCGAGCTCGATGGCAGCCTGCTGGTATTCACGCATGGCCGCAACCCCCTGAGCCCCTCCGTGGGTCGACGCGAACCTCCGCGCCTGCTCCCGGCGCCGCAGATCGACCACCCAGCCGATGTCGGTGTAGGGAATCAGCCCCCGTTGGGCGGCGTCGGTCAGCGACCGGGTCAGCACGATCCGCTCGGACTTTCGCCGCCACACCGCGAAGACCACCATCGAGACGAACGCGGGCACCATCACCACGACGTACGCCAGCAGGAACCCGGCCCCGTCGTAGAGCAGTGTCGAGCCGTTCCAGGTGCCGTGGGCGAGCACCGCGATGGCGTAGCCCAGCAGCGGTGCCACGACCTTGAGCCAGCGCTTGCGCGTCACCACCGCGATGCCGATACCGATGCCGGTGAAGGCGGTGAAGAGCGGGTGCGCGAAGGGGCTGAACAGGCAGCGCATCACGAAGACGGCGGTGAACTCGCCGATGTGTCCTGTGGAGCTGTCGCCCATGCCGGGCGTGCCGTTGTAGGTGCCGCCCAGGTAGAGGATGTTCTCGGTGAAGGCGAAGCCGATGCCGACCATGCCGGCGTAGACGATCCCGTCGAGCACCCCGTCGAGGAGGTGGCGACGCCAGACCAGCAGCACGAAGAGGAACAGACCCTTGGCCGCCTCCTCGGTGACCGGAGCCACGATCGCGAGCTGGGTCGGCTGGCTCCACCCGGCGAGCAGCGCCCCGACGCTCTGCACGATCAGCGCGGCGGCAACCGCGACGAACGCGCCCCACCCCAGGCCGAGCGCGAGCAGCGACTTCGGCTCGGGTTCGTAGCGATCCAGCCATAGGAAGGCATAGACCAGCGGCACCACCGGGATGGCCGCGAAGAGCACTCCCAGGATCGCACCGGTCGGGGCAAGATGGTCGTTGACGACGCTGGTGCTGAGCAGAACGATGCCGAGCACCGGCAAAGAGGTCAGCACGACAAGCACGCCCACCACGATGGTGAACGTGCGGTTGCTTCTCGTCGGATCCTTCGGGATCGCCCCCATGCGCGCCAGACTATCGGGCGTGCGGACCGCACGTGCGACCCGACACCGATCGAGACGTCCCCGCCACCCGCGTGGCCTGGGAACTCACGAGCGTTGTGGATCCGGCGCGGCGTACGATTCCGGTATGACGGACAAAGGCGCCCCCACTCCTGCAGACGACCACACCGAGAGCCACGACCAGACGGTTCCGGAGGCGTGGTCCAAGTTCATGAGGGAGGGCTGGGACGACCGCGAGGTCGAGGTTCCCGAGCATCCGATCACGCCGTGGGCGGCCGCCCGCCGGGAGCGCCTCTCGGGCATCTTCCCGGGTGAGCGCCTGGTCGTCCCGGCCGGCACCTACAAGGTCCGCGCCAACGACACCGACTACCGCTTCCGCGCCGACACGGCGCACGTGCACCTGACCGGCAACCAGACCTCCGACGCCGTCGTCGTGATCGAGCCGGACGGCAGCTCGGTCCTGTACGCCCGCCCGCGCAGCGGCCGCGACACCGACGAGTTCTTCCGCGACCGGCAGTACGGCGCGCTCTGGGCCGGTGCGCGTCCCTCGGCCCGTGAGCTCTCCGACTCGCTGGGCATCGAGGTACGCCACGTCGACCAGCTCGAGTCCGACCTCTCCGGCAACACCCCGACCCGCGTCCTCCGCGGAGTCTCGGCCGACGTCGACAAGCTGGTCGCCCCGGCCGAGGCCTCCCGCGACGAGGAGTTCGCCAAGGCGCTCTCCGAGCTGCGCCTGATCAAGGACGAGTGGGAGCTCGGCGAGCTCAAGGAGGCCTGCGACATCACCGTGCGCGGCTTCACCGACGCGGTGCGCGAGTGGGACCAGGTCCTGAAGCACGGCGAGCGCTGGATCGAGGGCACCTTCTTCCGCCGCGCGCGTGCGGAGGGCAACGACCTCGGCTACGACTCGATCGTCGGTGGCGGGTCCCACGCCACCACGCTGCACTGGATCGACAACGACGGCCCGATCGTCCCCGGTGAGCTGGTGCTGCTCGACATGGGCGTCGAGGGCCACAACCTCTACACCGCCGACATCACCCGCACCCTTCCCATCTCCGGGACCTTCACGCCGCTGCAGCGCAACCTCTACGAGCTCGTCTACAAGGCCCAGCAGGCCGGCATCGAGGCGATCCGCCCGGGCGTGACCTTCCGGGCCGGCCACTTCGCCGCGATGGAGATCCTCGCCCACGGTCTCGACGACCTCGGTCTGCTGCCGGTCTCGGTCGACGAGGCGCTCTCCGAGGACAACAAGACCTACTCTCGCTGGACCCTCCACGGCGTCTCCCACATGCTCGGCCTCGACGTCCACGACTGCGCCTCCGCGTCGAAGGAGGCCTACATCGAGGGACCGCTGCAGGAGGGCATGGTCCTCACCGTCGAGCCGGGCCTCTACTTCCAGAAGGAGGACAAGCTCGTCCCCGAGGAGCTGCGCGGCATCGGCATCCGCATCGAGGACGACATCGTCGTCACCAAGGACGGCTCCGTGAACCTCTCCGCCGGCCTGCCGCGTACGGCCGACGACGTCGAGGCGTGGATGGGTCAGCACCTCTGAGAGGCGAGTGTCGCCCGATGGCCGTGAAGGAAGACGTACGCCGGAGGGCATCTCTCGCGGCTGTCGTGCTGCTCGTGCTGCCGGTGGCCGCGTGCAGCGCCGGTCGTGCTCCGACCTCGGGACCCGCCTCGTCCGCGGGTCCCGAGGCCTCGTCGACGTCGGCCCCCGGGGCGGAGTCGGCCGACAACGTCTTCGAGGGCGCGGTGGTCGGGATCGACCCGGGCCACAACGGCGGCAACGCGGGCGCGCCCGAGGTGATCAACGAGCCGGTGTGGAACGGGCGCTCGCAGAGCCCGTGCAACACGACGGGCACCGCGACCGACGACGGCTACCCGGAGACGGATTTCACCTGGGCCGTGGCCACGAAGCTCGCGGCCGATCTGCGCGAGTCCGGCGCGAAGGTGGTCATGACCCGCGACAGCAACGACGGGGTCGGGCCGTGCATCGACGAGCGGGCGAAGATCATCAACGACGCGAAGGCCGACGTCGCGATCGACATCCACGCCGACGGCGCGGCCGCCTCCGAGCGGGGCTACTCGCTGCTGATCCCGGTGCCCTCGGGCACCAACGACGAGGTCGTCGAGCCCTCGCGACACTACGCCGAACTGCTCCGCACCGAGATGCGGAAGACCGGGATGCCGCTGGCCTCCTACCTCGGTGAGGGCGGGTTCGTGGAGCGCGACGACCTGGCCGGCCTCAACCTCACCACGGTGCCGCAGGTGCTGCTCGAGACGGGCAACATGCGCAACGCCGAGGACGCGCGCCTGCTGAAGTCGGACCAGTTCCAGGAGCGGACGGCCGCCGCCATCAAACGGGCGATGGCGGCGTACCTCCGCTCACGCTGAGCCCAGGACTGAGCTCAGCTCAGAGCTTCGTCCACTCGACGGGCTCGAGGTTGTACTCCTCCGCGATCGGCCCCCACGCCTTGGCCGCCGCTTTCTTCGGGTCGTGGCTGGCCAGGCTGAGCGTGGTCGCCTTCTCCAGCTTGCCCTTGCCACCCACGCACTCGCCGTCGGCGTTGACCTTGCGCTTCTCGCCCCAGGCGGCGAAGGCCAGGTCGGCGTTCTGCGAGGTCATCCACGCGGACTCGAGGTTCTTGACGAGCTTCCGCGACCCCGGAAGGACGGCGGTGTCGATCTTGGCGACATCCGCAGCCAGCTTCTCGCGGGAGGCCGCGGCGTCCTGGAAGGTCTGGATCGCCTCGTCGATGTTCTCGCACGCCTCGAGGTCGGCCTGAGCGGCACCGATGGCCGCCTTGTCCTTGGCCGAGGTCTTGATGAGGTCGTCGATCTTCTTCGCCTCGGCCGCGGCACCGCCCTCGGTCGTGGTCGCGCCCTGGGTGGTGCCGGTCTCGGCGTTGGCGTCGTCGCCGTTGCTGTTGATCAGGCCGATGACGAAGGCGATGATCGCGACGACGACGGCCAGCGCGAGGACGATCAGGCCCCAGCGCTTGAGGTCGAGACCACCAGGTCCCTTGCCCTGACCGCGCTGCGGCTCGTAGCGGGCGTCGTAGCCGTTCCCGTACGGGTCGTAGCCCTGCGGCGCCATCGGCGGCGGTGCCGGGGTGTTGGGCCCACCGCCGACCGGCGGCTGCCCGACGAGGGTGGCGTCGGTGTAGGGGTTCTGGCCGTAGGGGTCACCGTACGGCTGGCCGAACTCGTCCTGGGACCGGTCCTGCGGCTGGCCGTAGGGCTGCTCGTACGCCTGGTCGAAGCCCTGGTCGGGGCCCTGGCCGTACGGCTGGTCATAGGGCTTGTCGTAGCCCTGCGACCACTGGGCCTGGTCCGGCTCGAGCTGCGGTGCGAGCGGGGCGTAGGCGGGGTCGCCGTACGTCGGGGCCTGCTGGCCCTGGTCGGGCTGGCCGAGATCGGACTGACCGTCGTCGTAGCGCGACTCGGGCGCCGGGGCGTCGAACTGCGGCTGCGGCGGCGCGAACTGCTCGAACTCGTCACGCGGACGGGTGCCCCCGGAGGCCTCCTCGTCGACGGCGTCGAACCGAGGGCTCATCGCGACTTGGGTCTCGTCCGGACGGACCGGCTCGGGCTGGCGTCGCTCGACCGGCGGCATCGCCTCGTGGGTCGCCTCGTAGGCCGCCTCGGGGGCCGGGCCGCCGAACTGCGGCGCGGGCTCGACGAAGGTCGGGTGCTCCGCGCTCTGGTGGTACGCCGCGGCCGGACGCTCGGGCAGCGGAGGCGCGGCCATGGGCTCCGGGGTCTGCGGCACCTGCGGTTCCGGCATCTGCGGGGTGGGCGCGGGCGCGGGAGCAGGCGGCTCGGGCGCGCGCTCCTGTGCGGCCGGCCGCGTCGGGAGATCCGGCAGCGGCGCGGGCGCGGCCACCTGTGCCTCGGGCTCGGGATCCGGCTCCGGGGCCGGCTCGGGCTCCTCCGCGACGCGCTTGCGCTTGGGCAGGAAGAGCGACTGCGACTGGGAGGCGAGCTCCGGCTCGAACTTCGGCGTACGCGCCGCCAGTCCGAACAGGCCACCACCATCCGAACCTGCCGGCGGCGGGGCCATGCCACCACCGAAGGCCGGCTGCTCACCGCTGGGCGCGGTCATGCTCAGCTGGGGCGCCATCGAGGCCCCCGGCGTACGCCTGACCTGCTCGAGCGGCAACGGGGCCGCCTCCGTGTCGGCCTCGGGTGCGGGCGCAGCGGCTCCCTGCCCACGCCTCGGCAACGACAGACCACCCTGCTCAGGATCGGCACCCCGCTGCGGCAGTCGCGGCGGTGCGACCGGCTCCGGTGCACCCTGCGACGGCGGCTGATGAGCGCTTCTGACGGGGGTCCCACAACCTGTGCAGAAGCGCATACCGGTGACGGCTGCACCGCACGAGGTGCACATGGACTCCATAGTCATGTCCGGGGACCTTACCGATGATCGGGCCCAGTCTCGAACCCTCGTGGTCCGCCAATCGGACACTCACGTCGACAGTGCGGGGACAGTGCACCCAAATACCCCCCACACCTTGGTAACACTCCGGCCAGCGTTTCGGATTCCGATGCACACAAGGGATACGGGCACCGGTAAGATCGTGCGCGGCCTGCGCAAACCCCCTTCCAGCGGGGTGCTCACACAGGCCACGCCTCCGTAGCTCAGCTGGATAGAGCATCGGCCTTCTAATCCGACGGTCACAGGTTCGAATCCTGTCGGGGGCGCCACAGGAAATTCGTGTGGGTTAAATCATGCACTCGCGCGTGTTTCGGCGGCGACCGCGGCGGCGTCCGGCCGCCCGGCGTACATCGTCCGGAAGAACGGCAGGGTGCGGTGCACCATCGGACCGATGAGCAGCGCCTCGGCAACAGTGCCGATGCCGACCATTCCGCCGAGGAGCCAGCCGGCCGCCAGCACGGTGATCTCGACGCCCGCACGGCAGAGCCAGACCGGGGCACCGGTCCGCTCGTGCAGGCCGGTCATCAGGCCGTCGCGCGGGCCCGGGCCCAGGCCGGGCGCGATGTAGATTCCCGTCGCCGCGGCCAGCAGGAGCAGGCCGCCGGTGAAGAGCGCGACCTGGGAAACCAGGTCCGACGGTTGCGGAAGCAGCAACAGGCCGATCTCCGCCGAGGTGCCGACGAGCAGGACGTTCAGCACGGTGCCGACGCCGGGCCGCTGTCGCAGCGGGATCCAGAGCAGCAGGACGACGAGCCCGATCAGGTTGGTCATCATCCCGAAGGAGATCCCGGTGATCTCGACGAGTCCCGATGCCAGCGTGTTCCACGGCGCCAGCCCCAGCGAGCCCTGCACGAGCATCGCGAGTGCGATGCCGTAGAGGAAGAGTCCAGTTATCAACCAAGAGAGCGACTTCACAGAGAGATCCTTCACGATCGCAAAGCCAATCACGGGTCCAATCGAAGGTAAAGAAGCCAATCACGGTAAGGTGGCCTCATGCCTCGCGGAAGAATCGGTGCCACTGCGCTCGCTGGCCTGCTCGGTCAGTGGCAAGGGGAGGGCCCGGCGTACGAGAACCTCGCCGAACGGATCCAGCTGCTGCTGATCGACGGGCGGCTCTCCGCGGACGTACGTCTCCCCTCCGAGCGCGAGCTCTCCGAGCGGCTCATGCTGAGCCGCACCACGATCACGGCCGCCTACCGCCGCCTGCGTGAGCACGGCTACGCGCTGAGCGTCCAGGGGTCGGGTACGACGACGAAGCTGCCACCCACCGCACCCGACTCGTTCACCGAGGGCGGCGAGATCGACCTGGTCAGGGCCACCCTGCCGGCCACCCGGCGGCTCCCGGAGGCCGCCGTCGAGGCGACCAGGCGGCTGGCCGACCACATGACCGGCCCCGGCTACACGCTGTGGGGCATCGAGGAGCTTCGCGCCGAGATCGCGGCGCGCTACACCGATCGCGGTCTGCCGACCGACCCCGACCAGATCATGGTGACCACCGGTGGCCAGAGCGCGATCGCCCTGCTCGCCCGCACCGTCATCAGTCGCGGCGACCGGGCCTACGCCGAGAGCCCGTCCTACCCCAACGCGTACGACGCCCTGAGCCTCGCCGGAGCCCGGATCATCACGAGTCCGGTGACCACCGACGCCGGCTGGGACATGCCCGCGATGGAGGCGGCCATCGCCCGGACGACCCCGGTGATGGCGTACGTCATGCCCGACTTCCACAACCCGACGTCTCGCTCGATGTCGACCGAGGACCGGCTCCGGCTGCTGCACGCCGCTGCGAAGGTCGACACCCTCCTCGTGGCCGACGACACCACCGCCGAGCTGAACATCGACCGCCCCCACACGTTCCCGCCGCTGGCCGCGATGGCCGGGGAGCACCAGGCCCGCGTCGTTCACATCGGCTCGGCGAGCAAGATGCTGTGGGGCGGGCTGCGGGTCGGCTGGATCCGCGCCGACCCGGTGCTGCTGACCCAGATCGCCAGCGGACGCTCGGCCACCGACCTCGGCACCCCGATCTGGGAGCAGCTGGTCACCACGATCCTGTTCCGGCACCTCCCCGAGATCCTGCGCGAGCGAGCCGACCAGCTCGCCGCCGGCCGCGCCGCGCTCTACCACGCGATGCGCGAGCACCTTCCCGACTGGGAGCTGCCGCCGCGTATCGACGGCGGCCTCTCCGCCTGGGTCGGCCTGCCCGCGCCGGTCAGCTCCCAGCTCACCCTCGCCGCCAGACCCCACGGACTGCTCGTCACCGCAGGGCCCAGGTTCGGGGTCGACGGCGCCTACGAGCGTCACCTGCGGCTGGCGATCACGCCCAGGCCCGAGCTCGTCCGGCGCGGGGTCGAGATCCTCGCCGAGGTCTGGCCGCGTGCCGCCTCCACCCCGGCTCTGGCCCTCACCACCTCCGAGGCCGTTGTCTGACCGGGCTCAGCCCCGGGCGAGGGCATCCAGGGCCCACAGCCCGAGCCCGTCGAAGCGTGCCGACTCATAGCTCGGTACGTCCCCGCTCGTCGCCTCCAGGAGCCGGCGAGTGGTGATGTGCGAGGCCCCTCGGGCCAGGCTCGCGTTCGCGACGTCGGCTGCGGTCACGGTTCGCGACGGGATCTCGCGACGCTCCCGGGCCCGCCGCCGCTCGTAGTCGAGCTCGTCGACGGTGATGCCGCGGATGATCGTCTCGGCGCTCCCCAGAGAGCGGGTGTTGATCAGCGCCTCGGCCAGCGGGAAGTCGTACGTCACGACGGCATCGAGGCGCCACACGGTCGCACTCGCCTCGCTCACCGGGACGGGGGTCTGTCCTCGTCTCATCTCCACGGCGCCCCGAAGGCCGCGCGCGGCTGCCGCGGCCAGCGTCGTCGCCTCGGTGGGATGCCAGCCGAGCGAGTCGCCGACCCGGTCCACGTCCGCGGTCCCCAGCGTTCCCACATGAGTCCCACCGAGCCCGCCGAGGATGGCGATCACCTGCTCGGCGGGGAGCTCCCCGTCCACGCCGGGGCCGACGACGGCGAGCCGCACCGGCAGGCCGCTGCGCAACGCCGCGGCCAGCGTGAGCGAGTCGGCCAACGGACTCAGCAGGCCGGGCTCGTCTCCCCGGGCGACCACGTCACCACCGACGTCGACGACCGTGAGCGAGTCGGCGCCGAGGGCCCGAGCGAGATGCTGGAGCTGCTCGGCGAGTCCGACCGCACCGTCCGCGAGGTCGTGCAGGAAGAGGCGCGCCTCGACGTCGCCGGCAAGCCGCGGCAGCACGGACCGGCCCGGAGGAAGGGTGTCCGTCGTGGTCGATATCTCCGCCCGGACACCATCGACCAGGCGGAGCCCGATGAAGTCGCCCCGTGAGCGCGGCCCGGGCACCGGGTCGATGCGGAGCCGTTCCCAGGCGCAGGTCGACACGAACACATCGCCGTCGTCCATCTCGGGCTCGAGGACCCGACGCGCCAGGAGCACGCCGAGCGCATCACCCCCACCACCGGCCGCGACGAAGAGAGTGCTCACGCAGACGATTCTGACCGCTGGGCATCCGGCGCGCCACCTGGTCGGCCGCATCGCCCGGCAAGAAGTTCGCGGGAACTCGTTGTGACGCGCGCCACGTTGGGTCACGATGTGCAGCATGCAAGGACTGATCCAGGACGCACCGCTGACCATCGACACGATCATCCGGCGCGCCGAGCGCGTCTTCCCGACGCGGGAGATCGTCACCAAGACCGCCACAGGTCTGGAGCGCAACACGTTCAAGGACCTGGCCGTGGAGGTACGCAAGCAGGCCACCGTCCTCGACCGGCTCGGCATCTCCGAGGACGGCCGGGTGGCGAGCTTCGCGTGGAACACCCTGCGCCACCTCGCGCTCTACTACTCCGTCCCCTGCACCGGCCGGGTGCTGCACACCGGCAACATCCGCTACTTCCCCGAGCAGCTGGTCTACACCTTCAACCATGCCGAGGACGAGGCCGTCTTCGTGGACCGGTCGCTGCTCGGTCTGCTGGCTCCGCTTCTCCCCCAGCTGACCACGCTCAAGCACGTGGTCGTGATGGATGACGGGGCGCCGACGCCGCTCCCCGACGATCCGCGGGTCGTCTCCTACGAGGAGCTGATGGCCGACGCCGAGGAGGCGGTGATCGAGGGCCGGGTCACCGACGAGCGCACCGCTGCCGGGATCTGCTACACCTCCGGCACCACCGGCAACCCGAAGGGCGTCGTCTACACCCATCGCTCGCAGTACCTGCACGCGCTGGCCTCTCTGGCCGGCACCCTCTTCGGCACCAACGACCGCGACCGCGTGCTTCCGGTGGTGCCCTTCTTCCACGCCAACGGCTGGGGCTTCGCCCACTCCTCCCTGCTGGCCGGCGCCAACCTGATCCTGCCCGGTCCCGACCTCTCGCCCGCCGGCATCATCAAGCTCCTCGAGGCCGAGAAGGTCACGATCGCGGCCGGCGTACCGACGATCTGGATGGGCATGGTCCCGCTGCTCAAGGACGCCGATCTCTCCTCGCTGCGGGTGGTCATCTGCGGCGGGTCCGCGGTGCCGAAGTCGCTCTCGGAGGCCTGGCGCGAGGCGATCGGCCTGCCGATCACCCAGGCGTGGGGCATGACCGAGATGTCGCCGCTCGGCAGCGTGTACAACGAGCGCGCCGAGATCACGGACCTCTCCGAGGAGGAGAAGGCCGACTACCGTACGTCCCCTGGCATCCCGGCCGTCGGCGTCGAGCTCCGCATCGTGGAGCCCGGGACCACCGACGAGCTTCCCTGGGACGGCGAGACGACCGGCGAGCTCGAGTGCCGCGGCCCGTGGATCGCGTCGGGCTACTACAAGGTCGACGCACCGACGTCGTTCTCACCCGACGGCTGGCTGCGCACCGGTGACATCGCTGCGATCGACCCACTGGGCTACGTACGCATCGTCGACCGCACCAAGGACCTGGTGAAGTCCGGTGGCGAGTGGATCTCGACCGTCGCGATCGAGAACCTCATCATGGGCCACCCGAGCATCGCCGAGGCGGCCGTCGTCGCGGTGCCGCACCCGAAGTGGGGCGAGCGGCCGCTGGCCTTCGCGGTGGTCAAGGACGGCGAGTCGGTGACCAAGGAGGAGCTGCTCGGCTACCTCGCCGACAACCTGGGCAAGTGGCAGGTGCCCGACGACGTGGTCTTCATCGACGAGGTGCCCAAGACCTCGGTCGGGAAGTTCTCCAAGAAGACCCTGCGTGAGGAGTACGCCGACTACAAGCTGCCCACGGCTTAAGGCAGTCAGCCCAGCTGCGCGAGGATCGAGGCGGACTCGACCCTCGCGCAGCGGGCGTCCTCGTCCTTCCCGAGGGCGGCGCGGGCGTCGGCCAGGTGGCCGAGCGCGTCGGCCAGGCCGGGCAGGTCACCGGCGGCACGGAGCTTGGTCACAGCCTCCTCGAAGTGACCGGCCGCCTCGTCGACGGAGCCGAGCTGCTGGTGGATCCAGCCGATGGTGGCGATGACGTTGCCCTCGCTGCGGTAGCCGGGCGCCACCCGGCGCAGGTCCGCGAGCGCCGCCTCGCAGTGACGGAGCCCGGCCTCGTACGCACCGTCGAGGGCCTCGTAGAGACCCAGCCGCCCGGTCGTCCAGGCCGCCCGGATCGGGTCGCCCGCGCGAGCGAAGACCTCCGCCGCCCGAGCTGCGTACGCCGCAGCCCCGGCATGATCGCCGGAGGCGGTGGCCACGGTGGCCAGCCGATGCAGGGTCTTTCCCTCGCCCACCAGGTCGGCGGACTCCATCGCCAGATCGAGGGCCCGGCCGAGGTGGTCGAGGGCGTCCTCGACGCGCCCCAGCCGCCCGCAGGCCGCCCCGGCGGCGCGGTGCATGACGCCGAGCCCGGCGGGGTCGCCGCCCTGCGAGACGCTGCGGCGCACACCCGGGAGCGCGGCCTCGGCCAGCGCGGCCAGCTCGATCCAGCGTCCCTGGAGGTCGAGCAGACGCTCGAGGGCACCGACGAGCAGCACGATCCGGTCGGGTGCGATTCCCCGGGCGACGGCGACGTCGATCACCCGGGAGATCACCGGCAGCTGGGTGCCGATCCAGGCCAGCGCCTCGACGCTGTCGCCGACGACCTCGGGGGTGACCCCGTCGCGCATCGGCTCCAGCGCATCGAGGTGGCGCTGGTGCGGGTCGTAGGCGCTGTGCACCGCCCGAGCGCTGAAGACGTAGTGGTCGATCATCCGCAGCTCGGCCGCCTCACGGACCTCCGCGGGCTCGCCGGTGGCGAGGTCGGCGGCATACTCCCGGAGCAGGTCGTGCAGCACGAACCGGGCGGGCGCGACCTCGGTCAGCAGGTTGGCCTCGGTGAGCTCGTCGAGCAGGCGACGGGCCCGCACACGAGAGATCCCGGCCAGGCTGGCCGCGGCCAGGACGGTGAGCGTCGGCCCGGGATGCAGGCCGATCAGCCGGAACAGCTCGGCCGCGGCATCGGGCAGGTGCTGGACCGACCACGAGAAGGTCGCCCGGAGGTCACCACGCCCGCCGCCGAACCCGTCCAGGCGGGACTCGCNGGGTTTTCCCCCCCCCCCCGACGCCGACGACGCCCGAGATCAAGCCTGCGCCGAGTACCCGTCTGACGTACTTGAACCTGGTGAAGTCCCCCATATTTCGTCACGGTAGTCACAACCGTCACTTAGTTACCAGTGGACTCGCCAGGCGTACGTCAGGAGTACGCCAGCAGGGTCTCGTCGATCTTCTCCCAGGCCGCACGGAGCTCCGCCAGATCCTCGGGCCGCTTCCGGGCCAGGTCAGCCTGCTCGCGTACGTCCTCGCTCAGGTCGTAGAGGTGGTCGGTGCCGTCGAGCTGCAGGTACTTCAGCGAGCCCCGGCGCAGCGCCCGCTGTCCGCGCATGCGCCAGAAGAGGTCTTGGGTCTCGCGCGGCCGGCCGCCGAAGAGGAGCGGCACCAGGCTGGTGCCGTCCAGCGGATACTCCGGCGACGGCGTCGCGCCGGCGAGCTCCAGGAAGGTCGCGGTCCAGTCGGTCGTGACCGCCGGCTCGTCGCTGACCTGGCGGCCGGGCAGGGTGCCGGGCCAGCTCAGGATGGTGGGCACCCGGATGCCGCCCTCGTTGAGGCTCGACTTCGCTCCGGTGAACGGCCACACGTTGGAGAACCGCTCGCCGCCGTTGTCGCTGGCGAAGAAGACGACGGTGTCGCGGAGCTGGCCGGTGCGCTCGAGCGCCCGGAGGACCTGGCCGATCGACTGGTCGAGGTCCTCGACCATGGTCTTGTACGTCGCCAGCGAGCCGCCGTCGTTGTGGAAGAGCACGCCCTTCTCACCGCCCTCGATCCGGGCGGTCAGCTCATCGCTCACCGCCTTGTCCTCGGGTCCCTCCCAGGGCCAGTGCGGGGTGGTGAAGTTGAGGTTGAGGAGCCAGGGGGCGTCGTGGTCGCGCTCGATGAAGCCGACGGCCTTCTCGGTGACGATCTCGGTGTAGTAGCGAAGGTCCTCGACCTCCACCTCGTCCTCGTAGAGGTCGTACGCCCCGTTGTGGCTGAACTTCGAGAAGTAGTCGATCCCGCCGGAGAAGTTGCCGAAGAACTCGTCCCAGCCGACCCGGGTCGGGCTGTACCAGGGCAGGAATCCGCAGTGCCACTTGCCGAAGAGCGCTGTCGCGTAGCCCTGGTCCTTGAGCAGCGAGGCCAGCGTCGGGTGGTCGAGCGGGATCCCGTGTAGCTCGTTGGGGGACGCGATCGGCTCCGGCAGCCCGCCGGCGAGGCGACCGGGGTAGCGCCCGGTGTAGAGGCCGAAACGGGTGGGGGAGCAGACCGAGGAGGCGGAGTACGCATCGGTGAACCGCACGCCCGAGGCCGCGAGCCGGTCCAGGTTGGGCGTCTTGATGTCAGGGGAGCCGTAGGCGGACAGATCGGCCCAGCCGAGGTCGTCGCCCAAGATGACCAGGAGGTTGGGCTTGCGCTTGGGCCGGTTGACCTTACGCGCCTTGAACGGGACCTCGGCGGCTGCGTTGGCGGGGGTGGCGAGGCCGGTGGCGGCGACCGCGCCCGCCCCGGTGGCGAGCAGGCTGCGTCGGCTGAACGTGCTGGGGGAGGACACCGTATAGCCTTTCTTTAGTGAATAACTACGAATAGAAGACTAGGTCGTGGTTCAGTCGGTGGGCAGAGGTCTCGGCTGGTGGACGCGACAGGACGTTGGTCCCGTTACATATGGGCCCTAACCAAACCCGCCTGGCGGCGTTACCTTGGTAAAGGAACGGATCGCCAAGGGGGTGGGGGCCTGTGCAGCAGCGACGCGATCGGGTGACGCCGGTCCTCTTCGCGATCACGGTCATGCTCGCGCTCACGGTCGCCGGGATCATCCATGTCGCTCACGGCGGCGAGGTGATCGGGCCGTTCGCGGTCGCCGACCAGGTCAGCTCGACCACCAGGCAGGTCAACACGCCCTACGTCTGCTGGGACGGCAACGGCTCCGGTTCCCTGACCCGGTGCCCGGACCCGCGCGGCACGGACGGCATGAAGTGGGTCTTCCCGGGCTACGAGGACGCTGCCCGGAGCGCTGAGTGCGCCCCTGGTGAGACCGAGGCGCGCGACCTCTTCGTGGAGTGCTCGATGTCCTGGCGCGGCTCCCAGGTCTACCTCCACTACGCCTACTGGAGCGAGTGGCGGACCGGCCAGAGGAAGTACGCCGCCATCGGCTCGACCCCGATGATCGAGCAGCGCCTCGACGGCGCGATGTCGCTGTTCTGGCGCCCGCGCCGGTTGCCCACCCCGCACGGCGAGGCCTCCTGGGTCACCGCCGAGATGGTGGAGGGTCACGGCTGGAGCGTCGCCGCCTACGCCGGGGACGGCGAGGTGGCTCGGCAGGCGCTCCACGAGTTCGGTGAGATCCGCGACCTGCGCGAGTGGCGCGGGCTGCCCCGCTGACGACTAAGGGGATTGGGCACTTCTGACGTAGATTTCTGCCCGTGACCGAGACTTCGTCCGCTGCCGTTGCGTCCGATCTTCCGCTCCTGGACACCGTGCACCACGCTGCCGGTGACCCCGACCGCGAGCAGCCCTGGGCCGAGCTCGGCCTGAAGGAGGACGAGTACGCCGAGATCAAGCGCATCCTCGGCCGCCGGCCGACCGGCGCGGAGCTGGCGATGTACTCGGTGATGTGGTCGGAGCACTGCTCCTACAAGTCCTCCAAGGTGCACCTGAAGCAGTTCGGCGAGATCCCGCAGGAGACCCCGGCCGGCAAGATGCTCGCCGGCATCGGTGAGAACGCGGGCGTGCTCGACGTCGGGCAGGGCTACGCGGTCACCTTCAAGGTCGAGTCCCACAACCACCCCTCCTACGTCGAGCCCCACCAGGGCGCCGCGACCGGCGTCGGCGGCATCGTCCGCGACATCCTCGCGATGGGCGCGCGGCCGGTCGCCGTCATGGACCCGCTCCGCTTCGGACCGCTGTCCGAGGAGGACACCCATCGGGTGCTGCCCGGGATCGTGTCCGGCATCGGTCACTACGGCAACTGCCTCGGTCTGCCCAACATCGGTGGTGAGGCCGTCTTCGACGCCTCCTACCTCGGCAACCCGCTGGTCAACGCGCTCTGCGTCGGCGTACTGCGTCACGAGGACCTCCACCTCGCCAAGGCGTCGGGCGCCGGCAACCTGGTGATCATGTACGGCGCGCGCACCGGTGGCGACGGCATCGGCGGCGCCTCGATCCTCGCCAGCGTCGAGTTCGACGAGGACGGTCCGGCGAAGCGCCCGAGCGTTCAGGTCGGCGACCCGTTCATGGAGAAGCTGCTGATCGAGTGCACCCTCGAGCTCTTCGCCGCCGGCATCGTCCGCGGCATCCAGGACTTCGGTGCGGCCGGCATCTCGTGTGCCACCTCCGAGCTCGCCGCTGCCGGTGACGGCGGCATGCACGTCGAACTGACCAAGGTCCCGCTGCGCGACTCGACGCTCGCGCCGGAGGAGATCCTGATGAGCGAGTCCCAGGAGCGGATGATGGCCGTCATCGCGCCCGAGGACGAGGCCACCTTCATGGCCATCTGCGACAAGTGGGACGTCGAGGCCGCCACGATCGGCACCGTCACCGGCGAGGGCCGGCTCCGCGTCGACTGGCACGGCGAGCCGATCGTCGACGTCGACCCGCGCACCGTCGCCCACGACGGCCCCGTCTACCAGCGCCCCTACGCCCGCCCGGCGTGGCAGGACGCGCTGCAGGCCGACGTGGCCGAGAAGCTCCCGCGCGCGGCTTCTGCCGACGAGCTCCGCGAGACCATCCTGAAGCTCGTCGCCTCGGAGAACCTGTGCGACAAGTCCTGGATCACCGAGCAGTACGACCGCTACGTGCGCGGCAACACCGTCCTCTCCCAGCCTGCCGACGGCGGCATGATCCGCGTCGACGAGTCGACCAACCTCGGTGTCGCGCTCGCCACCGACGCCAACGGGCGCTTCGCCAAGCTGGACCCCTACGCCGGTGCCCAGCTCGCGCTCTCCGAGTCCTACCGCAACGTGGCCTCCGTCGGCGCCAAGCCGCTGGCCATCTCCGACTGCCTCAACTTCGGCTCCCCGGAGGACCCCGACGTGATGTGGCAGTTCGCCGAGGCCACCCGCGGCCTGAAGGACGCCTGCCTCGAGCTCGGCATCCCGGTCACCGGCGGCAACGTCTCCCTCTACAACCAGACCGGCGAGACCGCCATCCACCCCACGCCGGTGGTCGCGACGCTCGGTGTGATCGAGGACGTCACCACGCGTACGCCTTCGGACTTCCAGGCGGCCGACGAGGTCGTCGTCCTGCTCGGTGAGACCCACGAGGAGCTCTCCGGCTCGGAGTGGGCCCACGTCGTGCACGGCCACCTCGGCGGGCTGCCGCCCAAGGTGAACCTGGCGGCCGAGAAGGCGCTCGGCGAGCTGCTGCTGGAGGCGCGGTTCGTCACCTCCGCCCACGACCTCTCCGACGGTGGCCTGATGCAGGCGCTGGCCGAGCCGGCGATGTCGTCGGGGATCGGCGTCTCGGTCACGCTCGCCGGCGACCCGTTCGTCGCGCTCTTCTCGGAGTCGGTCGCCCGCGCGGTCGTCACCGTGAAGGCCGCCGACGTCGAGCGGCTCACCTCGCTGGCCGAGCGCCACGGGGTCGCGGCGACGCAGCTCGGTGTGACGGGTGGTGCTGCGTACTCGATCTCCTACGACGGCGGCAGCGTCGAGATCCCGCTCGAGGAGCTCACCGGCGTCTGGCGCTCGACCCTGCGGGACGCGCTGGCCTGATCGGTGCGTCGCCGGCGCGGCTTGCGGTGGATGATCCACTCGGCGATCAGCAGGTTCACGACCCAGCTGACCCACGCTGAGGCCGAGGCGGCGCTGGCGAGGGTGGGGTCATCGAGGCCGATGTCGTTGCCGGTCATGGCCTCCGGCACGTAGATCATGAGCAGGACCACATTCCAGAAGCGGTTGGCGACGATCGAGAACGCCATCGCATAGCTGCGGTACATCCACTCCCGGTGGTCCTTGAACCGCCGCTGCCGCACGGCCCGGTAGCCCTGCACGGTGAACAGCAGAAACAGCACGGCCAAGAAGGTGTTGCCGACCTGTTGGGACGGTCCGGCGGCGGGGAACTGGCTGGTGACCAGCGCCCCCACGCCGGTGGGGATCGCAGTGACGACATAGGTGCGCCCGGTCCAGCGGTGCACCGTCGGATGGTTCGCGCGCAGCCACGGCCACAGCTGGAGTACGCCGCAGCAGAGCATCACCGAGCCGAAGAAGATGTGTGTCACCAGCGCCGGGTAGAACACCGGCCCGCGGTCGGTCTCGACGAGCGACTGCGACGGATCCAGCCCGACGTACCGCGGCAGCGCCGTCACCAGGAAGATCACCGTCGCGGCGGCCAGCGGGAAGACCCACCACTGGCGTGCCAGAGGTCGTTGCGAAGTGCTCATCAGCTGTCCGATCTAATAGCGTACGTGATTAACAGTTTATAGCGTACGCAGAAGCGAGACGCGGTCAACCCGTTTCTGGAGGGAGCAGGGCATGATGGAGGGGATGAGTTCCGACCTGATCCCTCGTCTGTGGGGCAAGTCCCCGCCCGGCCGACGCGGCCCCAAGCCGGCGCTGAGCGTTGCCCAGATCGTCGAGGCCGCCTACGTCATCGCTGATGAGCAGGGCCTCGCCGCTGTCTCGATGGCGCGGGTCGCCGAGGCGCTGGGCCGCTCCCCGATGGCGCTGTATCGGCACGTGAAGAACAAGGATGAGCTGCTCATCCTGCTCGCCGACCGTCTCTGTGCGGAGCTGCCGGCGCCGTCGCGCGACCTGGGCTGGCGCGATGGTCTGGCAGCCTGGATGCGCGCGCAGGTCGACCTGTCGCTGAGTCGGCCGTGGTTCCTCGATCTGCCTCTCGTCGGCACGCTTCCCGGGCCGAACCGCCTCGCCTGGATCGATCTCGGGTTCTACTACCTCCGCGAGGTGACGCTGCCCCCCGAGGAGAAGATGGCGATTCTGGGCATCATCTCGCAGTACGCCTTGGGTGAGGCGAGGATCGAGATCGAGGCCGCCCGGTTCCCGGAGAACCCCTATGCGAGGTTCGAGGAGATGCTCGTGACGTACGCGGATCCGGAGCGTTTCCCGAACCTGATGGAGTCGATGGCCACCTGGCGGCCCGCTGGGCCGGGCGAGGAGTCCGACTCCGACGACCCGTCGGCCTTCGGGCAGGGCCTGCTGATGGCGGGGATCGCTGCCCACATCGAGCGCCACACGGGACGCAGCACTCCCAAGTAAAGGTAGATACCCTGGCGGGGATGTTCCCCCACCTGCATCGCCCCGCGTCCTATGTCCTCGCCCTTCTGCTGGCGGTTGCCGCGCTGCTCGTCAGCGCTGGTCCGGCGTCCGCGGGGGAGGGTGGAACGATCAAGCGGCTGGCGAACTCCGCTCGTGCTGACGCTGGCCTGGACCCGCTGACGCGCGACTCCGCCCTCGACGGTCTGGCGCGGAAGTGGGCCTACAAGATCGCCGCCGACCGGGCGCTCTCGCACAACCCCGACCTCGCCGAGCAGGTGCCGGAGGGGTGGCAGGGGGTCGGGGAGAACGTCGCCATGGGCTACCCGACCGGCGCGGAGATGCATCGGGGCTGGATGAACTCCGACGGGCACCGGGCCAACATCCTGGGCGACTACACCCACATCGGGATCGCCTTCGTGAAGGTCGACGGCACCAGCTGGGGCGTCCAGGTCTTCGCGAAGTACCCGCCGGGCGTGCGGCCGACCGAGAAGCCGAAGGCCATTACCGCGCCGGCGCCGACCACCCCGACGGAGACCAAGGCACCGACTCCTCGGCAGACCGCGAAGCCCAAGAAGTCGGCGACGGCTTCGCCGACCCCGTCGCGTACGCCCTCCGCGTCCGTTTCCGCGTCGCCGTCGACGTCGCCCTCGGCGTCACACTCCGAGTCGGAGTCTTCCTCGGTCGCGCCCGTGGGCGACTCGGAGACGGCGGGCCCGGTGACGTTCACCGACGCCTCCGGCGGTCCGACTCCTGGCTCGAGCGGGCTCTTCGGGATCGGCTATGTCGAGATCGCCGTCGGGATGCTCGCGCTGTCGGGTCTGGGGCTGCTCATCGCTCTGCTCCTGGCCCGGCGCCGGCGCCGCGAACCACCCCGGCCTGACCCGCAGGGCCCTCGGCACGTCCGGCCCGTCGGGCCGTACCCCGGCGGCGGACCGGTCTATCGGGGCCAGGTCCATCCCGCCGGACCCGGTCCGGGTCACCCCAACCCGGGTTACCCGAATCCTGGTCGCCCCAACCCGGGCGGCCCCGACCGGTATCCCGGCGACCGCCGCCCCTGGTAGGACCTAGTCGCCGACCGCGGCGGCGACAGGCCGCGGGCTGTCGATGGAGACGCTCCGAGCCGACGGCGTACGCCGGAAGACGAGGAACGCGACCACGCCCGAGATCGCCATCATCGTGACCGGCAGCCAGAACGCGACCTGCAGGGCCTCGGCGGCCAGCGGCGCGACGGCTGCTCGCTCGGCGGGAGCGAGGGAGCTGAGCGCTCCGATGCCATCGCTGCCCAGTCCGGGAAGACGGGACGAGAGTGCAGCGGCCAGGAGAACCGAGACGCCGGCGGTGCACAGGGCGGTGGCGACCTGGTTCAGCACGTTGATCATCGTCGAGCCGGCCGGGATGGCGCTGTCCTCGAGGTAGCGGGTGGCGATGGTCATGGTCGGCAGCATCACGAACCCGGCGCCCGCGGTCGCGATGGCGTGGGTCGTGGCCAGGGCCAGCATCGGCGCGTCCGCGCTCAGCTGGAGCGCCAGGGCACCGAAGCCCAGGGTGGAGATCACGATGCCCGAGCCGATCACCGGCAGCGGCGGGAAGCGGTCGATGAGTCGGCCGGAGACCTGGATCATGATCCCGGCCGCGATGCCGGCGGGAGCCATCAGCAGTCCTGCGGTGGTCGCGGACTCGCCGCGTACGACCTGCCAGTAGAGCGGCACCAGGATCATCGACCCGAAGTAGCCGCCGGCGAAGCAGACCAGCAGTGCGGCGCTACCGCCGGTCAGGCGACGGCCGAGGAGCCGGATGTCGAGCAGGGGAGCGGCGGCGCGGAGCGCGTGCCGGACGAAGAGCGCCACCAGGACGATCCCGGCCCCGATCGGGACCAGCACCTGCGCCTCGAACAGCGTGCCCTCGGCGAACGAGGTGCCCAGCACGAGCAGCGCCATCGCGGGCGGAAGCAGGAGCAGGCCGCGTACGTCCAGGCGGGCGCTCGGACCGCGCTCCAGGCGCGGCAGGTTGCGCATCCCGAGGACGAGGCCGATCAGGCCCAGCGGCAGGTTGATCAGGAACATCCACCGCCACGACATCGTGTCGAGCAGCCAGCCGCCGAGCACCGGTCCGAAGACGGGGCCGACCAGCACCGGCAGACCCATCAGGGCCATCAGCCGGCCACGCTCCTCGGGCGGCGCCGAGCGCAGCGTCAGGGTCATCGCGGCCGGCATGACGAAGCCGCCGCCCAGCCCCTGCAGCACCCGGAACGCGATCAGCGACTCGACGTTCCACGAGGCCGCGACCAGGCCGGATCCGATCGTGAAGACGCCGATCGCGGTCAGGAAGACCTGGCGGGCGCCGAACCGGCTGATCGCCCAGGCCGCGGCCGGGATGACCGTTGCCAGAGCGAGCGTGTAGCCGGTGGCGACCCATTGGATCACCGGCAGCGAAGCGCCCGTCTCCTGGGAGAGACGGGCGATCGCGACCGCGACGATCGTGATGTCGATCGGGATCATCACCGTGCCGGCGATGACGGTGAGCACGATCGTTGTCGGGCTCGGGGCCGTGCGGAGTCGGGGTGTCATGCGTCCAGTGTGGAAGCTAAAGTGAACTTGAGATCAAGGGGGTTTCGGCCCGACTTCAGCTCGACCTCTCCATCGTCCGTACGCCGACGAGCACCCCGCCCGCCGCGACGGCAGCGGCCGCGATGAAACCGCCGATGACGACATCGGCCGGGAACTGACCGGCGAAGAGCGCCCGCTCGGCCTCGACGACGTACGTCATCGGGTTGATGTCGCTGAGGAACCGCAGCCAGCCGGGGGCGCCGTCGAGGGGGAGAAGGACGCCGGAGAGGAGCAGCAGCGGGAAGATCAGCATCTGCTGGACCGTCCAGAAGACCCAGTCCTGCTCCTTCGCGGCGGTGGCCAGGGCGAAGCTGAGCGCACCGAGGCCGATCGCGAAGAGCGAGACGATGACGGCTCCGACCAGGACCCCGCCGAGGTGGAGGTCGAAGCTGAACGGGGTCACCACGGCGAGGATGACGGCCGTCTGGAACAGCACCGGCACGACCTCCTTCAGGGCCCGCCCGACCAGGAGGGACGGCCGGGAGAGGGGCGAGACGAGCAGCCGCTCGTGGGAGCCGGAGCGGATCTCGGCGGTCAGGTCCGCGCCGGTCATCGAGGCGCCCATCAGCGCGGTCATGACGACGATGCCCGGCACGAACCACTGCAGCGCGCTCCCGCTCTCGACGGCGGGCAGGAGCGGCGCGAAGAGACCCAGGAAGACCAGCGGCTGCATCATCGCGAAGAGCATCGAGGCGGGCTGGCGCAGCTTGGGCGTGAGCTCGCGGAGCAGCACGGTCCCGGTGTCGGTGAGGAAGCCGGTCGGGCGGCTCGGCACTCGGGTGGTGCTCCGGACCTGTGCGGTCGGGACGGTGAGGGTGGTCATGCTGCTGCTCCTTCGGTCTGGGTGGTGGCGGACTGGGAGGTGGACTGGGCCGACTCGCGCAGGCTGCGGCCGGTCAGGTCGAGGAAGACGTCGTCGAGGGTGGGGGTGTGGACCTCCATGCGGATCGCGGGGGTGCCGTGGGCGGCCAGGTCGATGGCCATCGCCGGCGCGTTGTCGGCGCCGCGCGGCGAGCGGATCGAGAGCTGCGTCCCGGTGCGCTCGATGACGGTCGGACCGGACAGTGCCGACTCGGCGCGGGCCGCGGCGGCCGTGGCGTCCGCCTCGGTCCCGAAGCCGAGGAGCACCAGGTCGCCGAGCCTCTCCTTGAGCCGGGTGGCGGTGTCGTCGGCGATCACCACGCCGTGGTCGATGACGATCACCCGTCCGGCGAGCGCGTCGGCCTCCTCGAGGTAGTGGGTGGTGAGCACGATCGTGGTGCCGTCCTCGTGGAGGCGGCGGATCTGCTCCTGCAGGTTGGCGCGGTTCTGCGGATCGAGGCCGGTCGACGGCTCGTCCAGGAACAGCACCTCGGGGTGGTTGAGCAGCCCGATCGCGATGTCGAGCCGCCGCCGCTGGCCCCCGCTGAGCGTCTGGACCGGGCGGTCGGCGTACTCCTGGAGGTCGAAGGCCACGAGCAGCTCCTCGATGCGCGCCTTCGCGGCGGCTCTCGGGATGCCGTGGGCGCGAGCCTGGGACATCAGCTCATCGCGGCCGCGCTGGATGAACGCGGCGGCGTTGCCCTGGCCGACGTAGCCGATCGAGCGCCGGACGGCGCCGCGTGAGCGGACGACGTCGTGGCCGGCGACCTCGGCGGTGCCCGAGGTGGGCGGGATGAGGGTGGTCAGCATCCGCAAGGTGGTCGACTTGCCCGCTCCGTTGGGACCGAGGAAGGCGACGAGCTCACCTTGGTGGATCTCGAGATCGAGCCCGCGTACGGCCTCGACGGTCTTCTTGCTTCGGGTGAAGTGCCTGGTCAGCGCCTGAGTGCGGATCACCGGCCGCTGGTTGCTGTGGTTCGTCATGTCTTCAGCCTCTGACCTCATCCGGTCAGCTTCTGTCCGCTTTCGAAACTTTCTTCCCGGATCCGGTTTAGAAGCCCGGCGAGTGGGTAAGAGAGGGGTAGCGCGGCGTCGGTCGGCTCGAGGAGGGGGCGAGCCGACCGACGTGCGGGCTCGATCCAACAGGTTCCACCAGGAATCAGGCCACGAACTGACCGCAATGGCGCCTAAGGTCGGTTTCATGAGCACGAGCGCCCGGATGCTGCAGCTCCTCTCCCTGCTGCAGACCCACCGTTTCTGGCCCGGCACGGAGCTGTCCGTACGCCTCGAGGTCAGCGACCGTACGCTGCGGCGCGACATCGAGCGGCTGCGCGATCTCGGCTATGACGTGGACGCCACGCGAGGGGTGGCCGGCGGCTACCAGCTCCGGGCCGGCAACGCGCTGCCGCCGTTGCTGCTCGACGACGAGGAGGCGGTCGCGATCGCCGTCGGGCTGCGCACCGCGGCCGCCGGCATGGTCGCGGGGATGGGGGACATCTCCGCCCAGGCGCTGGGGAAGGTCGTCGCGCTGATGCCGCCGCGGCTGCGGCGGCGGATGGACGCGGTCACCTCGCAGACCGACTCCATCCCCTGGGGCGGCCGGGTGCCGCTGGACGCCGGCGTGCTCGGGATCCTGGCGCAGGCCTGCCGCGACGACGAGGCGCTCACCTTCACCTATCGGGCGCCCGAGGCCGAGCCGACCCAGCGCCGCGTCGAGCCCCACCGGTTGGTGACGCTCGGCAACCGCTGGTATCTCCTCGCCTACGACCGGGTGCGCCAGGACTGGCGCTCCTTCCGCGTCGACCGGGTCAGCGACCCCATGACCACCGGCCAGATGTTCCGCCCCCGCGAGATCCCGGGCGGGGACGCGGCGGCGTACGTGCAGGCGGGGATCCGCTCCCGTCCGGCGGCCTTCGACGTCTGCGTCCTCTTCGGCGTCGAGCCCGACGTGGTAGCGCGTCGGGTGGGGCGCTGGGGCGAGGTCGAGCCCGCCGAGGGTGGCTGCCGGCTGCGGATGCAGGTCGACGATCTGAGCTGGCCGATGATGATCCTCGCCGGCGTCGAGGCCGACTTCACGGTCGAGCAGCCCGCCGAGCTGGCCGAGCTGGTCAAGCGGGTGGGGGAGCGGTTCGTCCGCTCAGGCGCCGTCACGTCCTGATCGGGCCAGCCACTCCTCGCGCAGGAGCCCGTAGACCACCAGGTCCCGGCGCTCGCCCGGATAGGCCTGTGCGCCGCGCATGGTGCCCTCGTGGGTGAAGCCGAGACGCTCGGCGACCGCACGGCTGCGCTTGTTCATGACCGAGGTGTCGATGATCGCCCGGGCGATGTCGTACTCGTTGAAGAGGGTGTCCAGCAGCGCCGAGACGGCCCGGGTGATCAGGCCACGGCCCTCGTACGCCTCGCCCAGCCAGTAGCCGATCGTGGCCGACTTCTCGTAGAGGTTGATCCGCGCGGTCGTGGCGCCGGCGACCTGGCCGTCCTGGCGGATGACGCACGGGACCGCCTCGCCCTTGACCCACTGGTCCAGCAGGTAGGTGCCGAACCCGGCGACGCTGAGCATGGTCTGCTGCCCGTGAGCCCACGGCTCCCATTCGCGGAGGTGGTCGAGGTTGGTGTTGATGAGCTTGTGGACGGCGAAGTCGGTCGATCGGTCACGCAGGACCATCTCCGCGCCGTTCCCGAGGTCGATGCTGAACAACTGATCTCCTACCGTGCCGGACCGGGACCTGGAGCGTAGCCGCCCTGCAACGCATCCAGGATCAGCGTGCCGTACGCCCGCATCTGAGCCAGCACCGGGATGACCTCCCCCTGGAAACGGCAGATGACCGCGTACGCCGCCTGCCGGCCGCCGACGTCGAGCAGCCCGACCTCGGCGCGGACACCGTCGTCGGTGCCGGTCTTGCTCCACACCCGCAGGTCGCCCAGATCTGTAGGGGAAGGATCGGCGTGGGCCAGCGGATCCAGGCCGAAGGCCGCGGAGACCATCGACAGGTCCGTTGATGGCGCCAGCCAGGACATGACGGTCGGGTGCGGCGTACGGAAGTAGGCGACCCAGTCGGCGGCACAGCCGATGGAGAGCATCGGCGGGTCCTCGGGCCTGCGTACGTCCCGGACCGAGTCGTTCAGCATCGACCCGCCCGCGGCCAGCCGCCGCGCGACGGCCTGGACCGGAGCGAGACCGACGTGGTCGAGGAGCACGTTGGTGGCCAGGTTGTCCGAGACCGCGCCGACCAGCCGGGCGCAGTCGGTCATGGTCAGCGCGGGGGCGTCGAGATATTGCCACAGGCCGCTGTCGGCGACCGGCGCGACGCCGTCCTTGCGCAGCATCAGCTCTCCCAGCGACGGGTCCTCGTCGAGCAGCTCGGCGAGGTGGTGCAGCAGGAAGATCTTGGCGACGCTGGCAGTCGGCAGCAGCAGGGCCGGGGCGGACTCGACGAGGGTCTCACCGGAGCCGGTGTCGACCGCGAGGATCGACCATTCCGTCCGTGAACTCATACAACGGACCTAAACAGATGAGGAGGACTGGTCCTCACGCAGCTCGCCGACGACCTGGATCTTCTGCCAGATCTTGCGGGAGAGGTCGACGGTGAGGCCCTCGACGGTGCTGACCGTGTCCAGGACGACGTTGTCCTGGGAGTCCTCGGCACACAGTGCGGCCGTCTTGCCGACGAGGCTGAGCAATTCGGAGCAGTACTCCAGGTAGTGGATCAGCTCGTCGGCGTCGAGGGTGAGCCGGACGCTGGCCGGGGTCGGCGTGAACCCGGTACGCAACCGCTCGGGGTCCTTGGTGAGCTGGTGCATGTCGATGATGTGGGCCAGCGAGCGCAGCCGGTGCAGAAGCTTCAGCGCCCGCGACCGCAGCAGCCGCTCCGGGATCGTGTAGAGGAAGAAGACCGCCACCGCGGCGAAGATGAGGTCGTTGACGGTGCTCTCCATCAGCGGCAGCCACTGGACGCCGGTGAGCGTCTCGTCGCCGAACGCCGTCGCGAGGCCCCAGATGATGGCGGCCAGCGTCAGCGCGAAGACGGCCAGGATGAGCACGCGGGAGACCGCACGCGTCCACACCAACCGTTGCCGGAGCCGGTCCCCGACGCCGGAGGACTCCCTGATCAGGCCGGCCAGCTCCTCGGCGACCTTCACCAGGCCCCGGTCGGGGAAGCGTGCCGCGATCCGTCCGTGCAGCGTCTCGACGGTCGTCAGCACCATCTCCGACTCGAGTCTCTCCAGTCCCACGTCAACGGAGCGTAGTGGCCGTGCGCCGCCGAGGTGGGCAACTGCCGCAGATAGGGTGAGGACGTGCCAGCTCGACTCAAGCCCGCGGCGGCCGCCGACGTGGCCGATGCCCTGGATCGCGTACGCGCCGAGGAGCCCGCCAAGGCAGATCTCCGCCTCCTCACCAAGCACTTCCTCGCCGTGCTCGAGGAGCGTGCGCCGGGCAGGAGCGTCGAGGTGCGCGTCCCGCCGTACGCCGCGGTGCAGTGCGTCGAAGGGGTCAGGCACACCCGCGGCACTCCGCCGGCGGTGATCGAGACCGACGCGGTCACCTGGATCGCCCTCGCCACCGGGGCGATGACCTGGTCCGATGCCGTCGATCAGGCCCGGGTCAGGGCTTCAGGAGAACGCACCGACCTGTCTGCTTACCTGCCCTTGTAATCTCACCCTATGAGCCACTCCACCGAAGACATCAAGGCCCGTGTAGACGACCTCTTCCCCGGGATCCGCAAGGACCTCGAGGACCTGGTGCGGATCGAGTCGGTCAGCGCGGACCCCGAGCGCCTGAGCGAGGTCGAGAAGAGCGCGGAGAAGACCCGCGACCTCTTCGCGGCCGAGGGCTTCGACGTGGAGATCGTGCGTGCCTTCGACGGCGCCCCGCCGGCCATCGTCGGTGAGAAGAAGGGCCCCGAGGGTGCCCCGACGGTGCTGCTCTACGCCCACCACGACGTCCAGCCGGAGAACGACCACGCCGACTGGGACACCCCGCCGTTCGTGCCCACCGAGGTCGGCGACCGGCTCTACGGACGCGGTGCGGCCGACGACAAGGCCGGCATCGCGGCCCACATCGGCGCCGTCCGGGCGCTTGCCAGCCTCGACGAGAACGGTGAGCTCCCCGTCACCGTGCGCCTCTTCATCGAGGGCGAGGAGGAGGTCGCCTCCGCGACGCTCCCCGAGCTGCTCGGGAAGTACCAGGACAAGCTGAGGGCCGACGTCATCGTCATCGCCGACTCCGGCAACTGGGACATCGGCGTCCCGGCACTGACGACGTCGCTGCGCGGTCTGATCCGCGTCGACGTCGAGCTCCGCACCCTGGGTCACGCGGTCCACTCCGGCATGTGGGGCGGCTTGGCTCCCGACGCGATCATGGCCCTCGTACGCCTCCTCAACAGCCTCTGGGACGAGGACGGCGCTCCCGCGGTGGAGGGGCTCGTATCCGGTCCGGCAGCCGACGTCGACTACCCCGAGGAGCGGCTCCGTGCCGAGTCCGGGGCTCTCGCCGGCCTGCAGTGGGTCGGCAAGGGCAGCGCCGTCGAGCGGATGTGGACGCAGCCGGCGATCACGATCACCGGCCTGGACGCTCCGAAGGTCGACGGCGCCTCCAACACGCTGTCCCCGACCGCGCGCGCCAAGGTCACCATTCGGATCGCCCCCGGCGACACCGGTGAGAACGCCGTCGCCGCCCTCACCCAGCACCTGGAGAAGCACGTCCCGTGGGGCGCGGAGCTGACCACCAAGGTCGTCGACACCGGTGAGCCGATCGCCCTGGACGCGACCGGCCCGGCCTACGACGCGGCCCGTGCCGCCTTCACCGAGGCCTGGGACGGCACCGCCCCGATTGACATGGGCGTGGGCGGCTCGATCCCGTTCATCGCGGAGTTCCTCGAGGCCTTCCCGCAGGCATCGGTGCTCGTCACCGGCGTCGAGGACCCCGACACCCGCGCCCACGGCGCCAACGAGGGGCTCCACCTCGCCGAGTTCCGGAGGGTCGTCGTCGCCGAGGCGCTGCTGCTCCAGAAGCTGGGCGCCTCTTAGCTCCCAGGCAGCGTCAGCGCCACCCGGGTGCCCTCACCAGGGCGTGAGTCGAGCTCGACCAACCCGTGGTGGCGCCTGGTGATCTGCTCGACCAGCGTCAACCCGAGCCCAGCTCCGCGCGAACCACCCAGCGCGGAGTTGGAGCCTCGGTAGAACGGGTCGAAGACCTCCGGCTGCTCCTCGTAGGCGATGCCGACACCGGCGTCGGCGACGATGATCGTGACCTCGCTGCCGGCGCTGTAGAGCATCACCTGCACCCGCGAGCCGCGGTAGCTGTAGGTCAGCGCGTTCTTCACCAGGTGCAGGAAGGCCGCGCGCAGCTCGCGCGGGTCACCGACGACGTACGCAGGTCCCGTCGGGGTCGTCAGGACGCACTCGATGTCCTTCTGCGCCGCGTCGGGATCGAGCTCGTCGAGCACGTCGTCGAGCATCTCGGAGACCTCGATCGTGGTCTCGCCGGGGGCGTTGGCTGGGTCGCGGATCCGGGACAGGAGGAGGAGGTCGCTGACGATGCCCTCGATCTGGGCGCTGCGTACGGTCAGCGTCTCCACCTGGACGATCCACGGCAGGGTGTTGGCCTGCTCGCCGGCCAGCGCATTGAGCGAGGTGCCGAGCGCGTTCACCGGGATCCGGAGCTCGCGGGCCACGGCCTCGATCAGCCGGTTGCGCTCGCGATCGGCGCGGGCGAGCTGCTGGGCGAGGTCGCGCTCCTGCGTGTAGGCGTTGGCGGTGAGCACGATGCGTCCGAAGTCGCGGCCCAGCTCCATCGCCAGCCGGCCCTCCGCGTCGGTCCAGGTGGGCCGACCGGGCGAACGGAGCAGGACGATGTGGCCGAGCCACTCGTGGTCGGCGCCGACCGGTACGACCAGGGCGCTCCCCGCTCCCAGGGTCTCGAAGAACTTGTTGACGACGCTGGCCTGCTCGTTCCACTCCGAGGAGTCCGTGATCCGCTCGCGGCACAGGATCGAGTAGGTGCCATCCGCCCAGTAGCGGGAAGTGTTCCGCGAGGTGAGCGCGGCCAGGCCCGGGTCGGGGTCCCAGCTGAGGCCCGGGGTGGCGTGCACGACCATCTCGTTGTGGGGACCTTTGGTCGCCATCCAGATCCCGTCGGCGCCCAGGCCGCGGATCAACGCGTCGTGGCTGGCGTCGAGCACGTCGGCGAGGCTGAGCTTGGAGCTGGCGTCGCGCAGGAACTCCTTGGCGGTCTCGAGGTTCGCTGCGCGTTCGTAGAGCCGCTCGCGCTCGAGGTAGCCCCGCACGACCCGCTGGGCGCGCTTGGCGAACCGGTTGAGCACCCGGCGCTGGGTGAAGTCGGGTCGGCGCCCGCTGACCGGCATGTCCACCGAGAGGCAGCCCTGGATGGAGCCGTCGTCACCGAGGATCGGCGCGATCAGCATGTCGTGGGGGTGCCACGCGTCGGGGGCGTCGATCATGTTGGTGGTGGAGACCCAGCTGCCCTCGTGAAGGTTCACCCGCTCCTGGGGGATGAACCGCCAAGAGCCCCAGTTCTCGCCGCGGGAGAGGTTGTCACGCAGGTCGGAGAGGGCCCACCGGGTGCCGAGGATCTCCTCGGCCGTCTGCCGCCGCCCGTGTGCGTTCAGGCCGCTGGTGAAGCCGTGGACCGCGACCACCTCGAGCTCGTCACCACGGACGACGTTGATCGCGGAGATGCCGAAGCCGAGCAGCTCGCAGATGCCTTCGGAGATCATCTGGAGCGCGGGATCCGCCACCGGCAGCGACGTCCTGCTCGGCGTGCTCGCAGGCACGTCGAGGGCATCGACTGACTGTGGTGGGGGCATCCTTGCTCTCGGGTAGGTCGGTCAGGGAGGGTGTTGCAACTGCGTGGCAGTCCTGAGGACCTGGGCACCACGGAGTGTTGCACGAAACGCGCGCGCTGTGCAGCCGTAGGCGTCCGTCTCGACCAGATTGTGACGTTTGGTTAACCAAGCGAGGTGGCGTCGTTGGCCAACGGAAGGACTAGGGAGACGCGGGTGCCGGTGCCGGGCTCCGAGCGCAGCGTGACGCGGCCGTCATGGCGGCGCGCGACCCGGTCGACGATGCTGAGCCCGAGGCCGACGCCCTTCCGGCCGCCGATCGCCTGGCTGGAGCCGCGGTAGAACTCGGTGAAGACCTGGATCTGCTCCGCCGCGGGGATGCCGACGCCGTTGTCGGTCACCGAGATGGCCGCCTCGCTGGCGCTCTCCACGATGTAGAGCCGCACGTGGCCGCCGCGGTGGGTGTAGACCAGCGCGTTGTCGACCAGCCGGAGGATCGCCGCCTTGATCTCGCTGCGGTCGCCCAGCACCTGGACGCTGCGCGAGGGCACGTCGATGCTCACCTCGATGCCACGCTTCTCCGACTCGTACGTCCTCTGCTCGTAGATCTCCTGCAGGAGAGAGGTCAGGTCGACGTAGGTCAGGGTCGGCCGCGAGGAGGGGTCGGAAAAGCGGGAGAACAGCAGCAGGTCGTCGACCATCGCGACCAGCTGGTCGGACCGGCTGATCAGGTTGCCGACCTGCTGGAACCAGGTCGGCGATCCGCGGTCCTCGTGACGCATCGCGTCGATGCCGGTGGTGAGGGCGGTCAGCGGGTTGTGCAGCTCCTGCGCGACGGCCTCGATGAGCCGGCTGTGCACCTTGTCGGCGGTGGCCAGTCGCTGGGCGAGGTCACGCTCCTGGGTGTAGGCGTTGGAGGTGAGCACGATGCGCCCGAAGTCGCGACCGAACTCCATCGCGAGGCGCCCCTCGGCGTCGGTCCAGCGCGGCCTGCCCGAGCCGCGCACCAGCACGAGATGACCCAGCGCCGTGGTCTCCACACCGATCGGCACGACCAGGAGCGAGTCGGCCCCGACGGCATCGAGGAACTCGATGCCGATCTTGGCGAACTTCCTTCGCTCGGCACCACCGTGATGCAGCGCTTGGAGGAGCAGCTCGCGGTTGACGATGGCGTGCTGGCCCTGGTTCCACAGCCGGGTGCTCTGGTAGGCCTGACCGGCCGCGATGTTGCTCTCGGTGGCGGTCCAACCCAGGCCGGGCGAGGCGTACGCCACGGACCCGCCCTCGCCGTCCTGGGCCTGCACGTAGAGACCGTCGGCGTCGAGACCGCGGCTCATCGCCTCCTGGGTGGCCTCGAGCACCCCGGTGAGACCGAGCTGGGAGTTGGCCTCGCGCAGGAAGCTCTGGGCCTCGATCAGGTTGTTGGCCCGCTCCTCGAGGTACTCGCGCTGCAGGCTCAGCAGCACCGCTCGCCGCGCCTGGCGGGCGAACCGGTTGAGGATCCGCTGCTGGCGCCGGCCTGGCCGGCGGCCGTTGGTCGGACGGTCGATCGACAGCACTCCGACGAGCTCGCCGTTCTCGTCGTAGAAGGGCGCCAGGAGCTCGTCGAGCCGGTGCCAGTCCTGCGGGTCCTTCAGGATGTCCTCGTCGGTGTCGGGGACCCAGTAGCCCTCCGCCTCGCCGATGGTGTTCTTCTCGTGGGGGACGAACTTGATGTCGCCCCAGTCCACGGACATGTCCAGCAGGTCGGTGACCACCGAAACCGGGAACCGGGTGCCGAGCATCTCGGCGACGGTCATCTCGCCCTCGACGGTGTGGCCGGTCTCGTCCCCGTACGCCGCGACGATCTCGAACTCGTCCCCGCGGCGGATGTTGATGACGGCGGCGCCGAAGCCGACGAGCTCGGTGACCCCCTCCGCGATCAGCTGCAGACCGGGATCCGGGCTCGGGTACGCCTCGGAGGCGCCGCTTGGCGCGTCCGGACCCTCTGAGGGCGTACTGGTCATGAGTTCTCCGCCGAGATGGAAATGCAACCCGTTACCGGTGCGTAAGGTTAAACAATGGGCAGCGTCACACGGAATGTGCTTCCCACGCCAGGGGTCGAGTCGACGGATATCAGTCCGCCGCGTCGACTGACGATTCGAGACACGATCGTCAGACCGAGTCCGGTGCCTGGTTGTTTGAGGGCTGTGGGGTTGGTCGAGCGGAAGAACTCGGTGAAGAGCCGGTCCTGGTCCTCCGGCGAGATCCCGAGGCCGTGGTCGGTCACCCGGAGCTCGAACCAGCCGGGGCTGGTGCGCGTGCTCACGATGACCTGACCGCCCTCGGGGCTGTACTTGATCGCGTTGGTGACCAGGTTGATCACGACCCGGTCCAGATCACCCGGAGCCAGGGTCACGTAGACGTCGTCGGACGGCATCTCGAAGACGAGCTCGTGGGCGTCGCTGGTGGGCATCTCGGCGCTGAGCTGGCTGTGGACCTCCTCGAGCACGGGCGCGACCTGGATCGGCACCGTGGTCGGCAGGTGGTCGGGGTCGGAGACCTTCGACAGCATCGCCAGGTCGGCCACGATCTTCTCGGTGCGGTCGCGGTTGCGCGTCAGTGCGGTCAGCACCTCGGCGTACTCCTCCTCGGACTCCGCGTAGGGGAGCGACTCGATGTTCCACCGGAACGCGGAGAGCGGGTTCTTCAGCTCGTGGGCGACCGTCGCGATCAGCCGGCTCTTATGGGCCTCGAGCTCACGCAGGGAGTCGACCGCCGCCTTCTGGCGCAGGTAGGCCCTGGAGTTGTGGACCACACGGCCGAAGTCGCGGCCGAGGTCGGCGGCCGTGATCAGCTCGAGCTCGCTCCAGTGGGGCTTGTCGGGACCGCGGCCGAGGAGCATCGCGCCGTACCACGTCTGGCCGGAGCCGATCGGGACCCCGACGATCGAGCCGACCTTGTAGTGGCGGATCCACTCGGTGATCAGCTGCTGCGTCTCCGGGTCGGGGTGGGGGAGCCGCTCGGCGCCGTCGGGGGTCTGCACGGTGATGCTGCGTTGGTCCCAGAGGTATTGCCCGTAGTCGACCATGAACGGGCTGGTCAGGTCCTCGATCGGGAGCTTGAAGTCCTCCCGGTAGACCTTGGTGCGGATGCCGCGGCCCCCCGGCTTGGACATGTGCAGCCAGAAGTCGGTCAGGTCGAGCACGTCGACCAGCCCGGTGCTCAGCGAGTTGAGGATCTCGTCGGGGTCCAGCTCGCGCCCGGCGCGGCGGATCACGTCGCGGGCGGCCTCGGCGAGGCGTACCTGCTCGGAGAGCTCCTCACGCTCCAGGGCGAGCAGGATGGCGCGCTGCGCCTGCACCGCGTGGCGGCCGAGCACGGCGCGCTTCTCCGGGTTGGGGCGCAGCCCGTCGGTCGGTACGTCGACGATCAGGGTCCCGCGGAGCTTTCCGGCGTCGTCGCGCAGCGGCGCGACCAGCAGGTCGAGCGGGTTCCAGGCGCCGGCGGCGTCGACCGTCGTCATCGTCGGGATCCAGCCGTACACGTCCGCGGTCGGGTCCAGCCGCTCCGCCGGCACGAACTTGAAGATGCCCCAGTCGTCGGCCCGGGCGAGCTCGGCCTCGAGCCGCTCGATCGGGGTCACGGTGCCGAGCAGGTCCGCGCGGGCGGAGTCCTGGCCGGAGACGACCACCATGTGGAGGTGGCCGTCGGCCCGCGCGACGCTGATCGTGGCCATCTCGAATCCCGCCAGCGCGGTCAGGCTGTCGGCGATCAGCTGGAGGTCGGAGAGATCCTCACCAGGTGTGAGCAGACCACCGATCTCGGCCAGATCGGTCGTGATCGTGGTCATCGTCGTGGTGAGGTCGCTTCTGGCGCGTTTCCCGCCCAACGGTGGTGGGGCGAATCCCGGTGGCACCGTCAGTCGGTGCCCGCCGGCGGGCTTGGGCGCTGGAGAAGTCATCGGATCGATTATCCGGGATGTCGGTCCCGGGCGGTAGGGCAGACGTGGATCGTTCTTTACATTCATGATTCCGAGACGTTCATGTGACCACCCTTACAGGACTGTCAAGGGTTCGGTGATCGCCTGCGTACGCCCTTACACTCGATGCCGTGGTCAACCTCACCAGCTCAGGTAGGCACGTGTCCCGACGCAAGGGTGGCGACGGCCGGCTCACCGCCGCCCTCGACCCCCACGACCAGGGTCCCCAGGACCACTGCGGTGTCTTCGGTGTGTGGGCGCCGGGCGAGGACGTCGCGAAGCTGACGTACTTCGGCCTGTACGCGCTGCAGCACCGTGGCCAGGAGTCGGCGGGCATCGCGGTCAGCAACGGGCGTCAGATCCTGGTCTACAAGGACATGGGCCTGGTCAGCCAGGTCTTCGACGAGCCGACCCTGGAGTCGCTCAAGGGCCACGTCGCCATCGGCCACGCCCGCTACTCCACCACCGGAGCCTCGGTGTGGGAGAACGCGCAGCCGATCTTCAAGCCGACGCCGGACGGCTCCGTCGCCCTCGGCCACAACGGCAACCTGATCAACGTCGCCGAGATGCGCTCGGCCGTCGAGGCGCTGCCCGAGCACTCCGAGGGCCGCCACGCCCCGGTCTCGACCAACGACACCTCGCTGCTCACCGAGCTGCTCGCCTTCCACCCCGACTCCTCGCTGGAGGCGCGCGCGCTGGAGGTGCTGCCGACGATCAACGGCGCCTTCTCGCTGGTGTGGATGAACGAGGACACCCTGTTCGCCGCGCGTGACCCGCAGGGCATCCGTCCGCTGGTCCTCGGCCGCCTCGACCGCGGCTGGGTGATCGCGTCGGAGGACGCCGCGCTGGCCACCGTCGGCGCGAGCGTGGTCCGCGAGGTCGAGCCCGGCGAGATGATCATCATCGACGAG
This sequence comes from Nocardioides sp. YIM B13467, assembly GCF_042788075.1. NCBI lineage: Bacteria > Bacillati > Actinomycetota > Actinomycetes > Propionibacteriales > Nocardioidaceae > Nocardioides > Nocardioides sp. YIM B13467. The sequence goes on along the minus strand of NZ_JBHZPJ010000046.1, from coordinate 233,830 downwards.
TCCGGCCTGCGCTCGGTGCGGTTCGCCGAGGCCGACCGCAAGGGCTGCGTCTTCGAGTACGTCTACCTGGCCCGCCCCGACGCCAACATCGCCGGCCGCAACGTCCACGAGTCCCGCGTCGAGATGGGCCGCGAACTGGCTCGCGAGTTCCCCGTCGACGCCGACCTGGTCATCCCGGTGCCCGAATCCGGCATCCCCGCCGCGACTGGCTACGCGCTGGAGAGCGGCCTGCCCTTCGGCCAGGCGTTCGTGAAGAACGGCTACGTGGGGCGCACCTTCATCCAGCCCTCCCAGACCCTGCGCCAGCTCGGCATCCGGCTCAAGCTGAACGTGCTCGAGCACATGGTGCGCGGCAAGAAGGTCGTCGTGGTCGACGACTCGATCGTGCGTGGCAACACCCAGCGCGCCCAGGTGCGGATGCTGCGTGAGGCAGGCGCCCTGGAGGTCCACGTGCGGATCTCGTCGCCGCCCGTCAAGTGGCCGTGCTTCTACGGCATCGACTTCGCCACCCGCGCCGAGCTGATCGCCAACGGTCTCTCCGTCGACGAGATCGCCGCCTCCGTCGGTGCGGACTCGCTCGGTTACATCTCCCTCGACGGGATGATCTCGGCGACCCGCCAGGAGCGCACCTCGCTCTGCACCGCCTGCTTCACCGGCGAATACCCCGTAGAGCTGCCCGACGAGAGCATGCTCGGCAAGCACCTCCTCGAGGTCTCGCTGCAGTCCCCGACCGAGGGCAAGGCCCTGCCGGTCCTGAACAACCCGTGATCGGAGATCCACCAGTGAGCCAGAGCCAGAACGCGTACGCCGCAGCAGGTGTCGACATCCACGCCGGCGACCGCGCCGTGGATCTGATGAAGGTCTGGATCGAGAAGTCCCGGCGCCCCGAGGTGCTCGGCGGGGTCGGTGGCTTCGCGGGTCTCTTCGACGCGAGTGCCCTGAAGGCGTACGAGCGCCCGCTGCTGGCCACCTCCACCGACGGTGTCGGCACCAAGGTCGCGATCGCGCAGGCGCTGGACAAGCACGACACGATCGGGTTCGACCTGGTCGGCATGGTCGTCGACGACCTGGTCGTCTGCGGCGCCGAGCCGCTGTTCATGACCGACTACATCGCCACCGGGAAGGTCGTCCCGGAGCGGGTCGCGGCGATCGTCAAGGGCATCGCGGAGGCCTGTGTCGAGGCCGGCTGTGCGCTGGTCGGCGGCGAGACCGCTGAGCACCCGGGGCTGCTCGGGGCCGACGAGTACGACGTGGCCGGCGCTGCCACGGGCGTCGTCGAGGCCGACAACCTGCTCGGTGCGAACCTGGTCAAGGAAGGCGACGTCGTCCTCGCCATGGGGGCCTCCGGCCTGCACTCCAACGGCTACTCCCTGGTCCGCCACGTGCTGCTCAACTCCGGCGCCTACACGCTCGACGCGCAGGTCGCCGAGTTCGGCCGTACGCTCGGCGAGGAGCTCCTCACCCCGACCCGCGTCTACGCCAAGGCATGTCTGGACCTGGCCCGCGGGACCAGGACCCACGCCATGTCCCACGTCACCGGAGGCGGCCTCGCCGCCAACCTGGAGCGGGTCATGCCGTCGGAGCTCTCCGCGCGCATCGACCGCACCACCTGGACCCCGGCGCCCGTCTTCGACCTCGTCCGCCGCACCGGTTCCGTGGCCCTGCAGGACCTGGAGATGACCCTCAACTGCGGCGTCGGCATGGTCGCACTGATCGACCCCGAGGACGTCGACGAGGCCGTACGCATCCTCGCCGGCTACGACATCCGCGCCTGGGCCGCCGGTGAGGTCACCGCCACGCCCGGCGGCAAGGTCGAGTTGACGGGTTCTTACGCGGGCTGGTGAGCTCGTAGGAATACCCGGTTAACAGGGTATTCCTGCACTTCTCTGGCATTGCAGCACCTGAGAAGTGCAGGTTTCACCGGTTAACCGGGTATCCCGTCACGATGACGATCAGCCCTTGAGGACCTGTACGACCGAGGGCCGCGGGCCGGCGAACTCGCCCTCACCGGCGGTGCCCTCGACGTAGTCGGGGAAGAGGGAGTTCTGCGCGTCCCAGGTGCCTTCCTCGCCCGGGTGCTGGACGGCGACGAAGACCGACCCGTCGCGGTCGTGGATGACCGGGCCGCAGGTCTCGGCGTCGCGAGGCACCGCGAGGAACTGCTGGACGTGGCCGCGCTCGCGACCCTCCAGCGGGACCTTGAACAGCCCGTCGAGCTTCTGGATCGAGCTCGGCTGGCCGTCGGTGGAGATCCAGAGGTTGCCCTCGGAGTCGAAGGCCAGGTTGTCCGGGCAGGAGATCGGCGAGACCTTGTCCTTCGGGTAGCCCGCGAAGTAGGTGGACGCGTTGGTGGCCGGGTCGCCGGCGACGATCACGAGGTTCCACCGGAAGACGCGCGAGGTGTGGTCGCCGTCGTCCTCGGTGATCTCGATGACGTGGCCGTCGCGGTTGGTGTTGCGCGGGTTGGCCTCGTCCACGCCGGCCTTGCCGGTGGTGCCGCGCTGCGAGTTGTTGGTGCAGGCGACATAGACCTTGCCGGTCTTCGGCGAGGGCTGTACGTCCTCGCAGCGGTCCATCTTGGTGGCGCCGGCTTTGTCGGCGGCCAGGCGCGTGTGGACGAGGACCTCCTCGACGCTCATCCCGGAGACCTTGCTGCGGCCGTTGACGACGAGCGGGATCCACTGGCCGTAGCCGTCGAACTTGCCGTCGCTGGGCAGCTTGCCGGTGCCGTCGATCTCGGTGGCGGGGGAGTCGCCGTGGAAGCGGGCGACGTAGAGGCTGCCCTCGGTGAGGAGCTCGAGGTTCTTGCGACGGTTGCGCTTGTCGTAGCGGCCCTTGGAGACGAACTTGTAGAGGTAGTCGAACCGCTCGTCGTCGCCGGTGTAGGCCACCACGTGACCGTTGTCGGCGATGACGACGTTCGCGCCCTCGTGCTTGAGGCGGCCGAGCATGGTGTGCTTGCGCGGGGTCGAGGTGGGGTCGGTCGGGTCGATCTCCACGATGTAGCCGAACCGGTTCGGCTCGTTGGCGTAGTCGGCCGAGCGCGCGTCGAAGCGCGGCTCGATGGCCTCCCAGCCGTACGTCGAGGCAGCATCGGTCAGGCCGTAGCGCTTCTCCGCCGCCGAGGTGCCGGTGGCACGGAAGTAGCCGTTGAAGTTCTCCTCGCCCGACAGGATCGTGCCCCAGGGCGTGGTGCCACCGGCGCAGTTGCCGATCGTGCCCAGCGCGACGGTGCCGGTCGGGTCGGCCGCGGTCTTGAGCAGGTCGCTGCCGGCAGCGGGACCGGTGAACTCGAACGGGGTCGAGGCCGTGATGCGACGGTTCTTCGGAGCCGACGGCACGTAGTTCCACTTCTTGCCCGGCGCGGAGCGCTCGAGCTCGACGATCCCGAAACCGTGGGCGGCCATCGCGATCTCGAGTTGCTCGGTGGCGTCGAGGTCCGGCGGGAACATGATGTCCGGGTTGACGTACTCGTGGTTGCAGCACAGCAGGGCCTTGGTGCCGGCCTTGTTGGTCACGATGACGTCGGTGTAGTCGTTGTTGTAGCCCCAGGCGAGCGCCTGCTTCTCGGCGGTCTGGCTGTTGGCGTCGAAGGGAACGCCGCCGGGCAGGATCGGGTCGCCCCAGCGGATGATCGGCTCCCAGGTGTAGCCCTGGGGCACCACGAAGGTGTCCTCGGTGGCCGCGACGGGGGTGATCGCCTTGAACGGCAGGTTCGTACGCCCGCCGTGGCCGCGCCCGGCGGCGAGACCCGCCTGGACGGGGCTGGCGGCGGCCGCCAGGCCGCTGCTGCCGACCGCGAGAGCGACCGCGCCCGCACCGGCCAGGCCCAGCGCGTGGCGGCGGCTGAGCGCCTTGCCGGCGATGTCACGGAAGTAGCCGTTGTCGGAGGTGTTGGGCGCGGGCTTGGCGCAAGCGCTGTCGCACTTGAGGGCGCAGGTCACCGCGCTGCGCTTGCCGCGCGTGTGTCCGGCCATGGGAAGCAGGGACAACATGGAGCGCCGGCCGTCGGTGACGGCGGGCGCAGCCTCGTCGCTGCACGAGGGACAGGCGGTGTCGGTCTGGATGTCGCTCAGTTCGGTCACTGCATTTCCGTTCAAGACGCGTTGTTGTCAGGTCTCCCAAGAATCGGAAGGGAGGCTATGCGCGGTGAGACAACCGTCCGACCCCTCAATCTGTCGTCAGGGTGAACGGCGAATGACGAGTCATCAGGCTCAGATTCGTGTGACCTCAGTAACATTCGCTCCTAGCGAACGGATTTTCGACACCCCGGCGTGCGGATTCTTGGCATGAACCGGTAGCGTTATCCCTACGAGAAACCTGTGAACAGCCCGGGACTATCCCGGCCAAGTGCGACGAGGGGGCTGGACCCTATGGGGCGCGGCCGAGCGAAAGCCAAGCAGACGAAGGTCGCACGCGACCTGAAGTACCGGACCTATGAGACGGACTTCGGGGCCCTTGCGCGCGAACTTCATGGTGATGAAGACACCAGTCAGAAGTCCGATCCGAAGCCGGACGACTACGACGACTGGTCGGATTACGACGCGGGATCCTCGCGCGACTAGGGCTTGTCGGCCAACGGCGGCAACGTCCTGGTCGACATCCCCTCAGACTGATCGGCTGATCACTACCTCCCCGTGAGTGCCGTAGCCGGGTAGCCGGCCGCCGTGAGGCGTGCCGTCGAAGGCGACGTGCAACCACTCGTCCCCCACCGGGATCAAAGTGGGCCACGGAAGGTTCGTGACGTACGCCGATCGGAGCTCTGCGACCTCGTTGAGGTCCAGGTCGAAGATCGGGTAGCGAGCACGGACGCGACGCGGGTTGTCGCGTCCGTCGCTGGCGCCGACGACCACTGTGCCGCCCAGCGGGACAAGCGTGGTGCCCTCGGTGGCTGTCCGGTCGGTTCGCGCTGCCCGGAGGCTGAGCGCGTCCAGGCTTGGTCCGCTGGCGAGCACCGTATGGAAGTCGAAGTACTTCCTGGCGCTGACGTAGCCGACCAGCCACTCGTCGTCGCGGCGTAGGACGTGGGGATCCCAGACGCCGACCGACATCAGCCCGTCCGTCGGCAGCGCGAGCGGGGTCGAGTCGAGGACGTGCTCGCCTCGGGTGAGGTCCGCGCGTGAGCGGCCGATCGTGACCCCGACCGGGCTCCACGGCTTGCCCGGGTCGGTCTTGTCGGGTGCCTTGAACCCTCCCCACGTGCTCGTCGTGACCAGCCACTCGTCGCCGTCGCGCACGAGGTGGGTCGCGTGGTCGCCGTAGACCAGGCCGTCCCGGCGGAAGTAGAGCGCGCCGCGATGGACGAGGTCGTACGTCACCGGGTCCAGCGCCCACACCGAGGTGTGCGCCGTGGGGAAGAAACCCGGCCCGGCGCTGGTGGCGGTGAGCAGCAAGGTGCCGTCTTCCTCGCGGAACGGCGAGCCGTCGGCGTACGTCACCACCCGGATGTCGCGCAGGCCGAGCTGTCCGAAGGCGCCGCTGCGTACGTCCTCGGCGGAGCCCTCGTGGCCGGCGGTCAGGCCGGCGAGCCAGGACTCGTCTCGCGGCTCGATCCCGACCTCGGTGAGATCGACCCGTGCTCTGGCCACCCACGCGCCACCCTCATAGGTCAGCGCGGTCAACATCGTCCCGGTCAGCGTCAGCGCGAACCGGCCGACCCCGCGTCCGACCCCGCGTCCGACCCTGCCGTGGCGCCGGCTCGCGTGAGAGGTACGCCGTGACCCGGTCGTCACCTCGAGCCACACCCGCCGCCCGTCGTAGCTCCCGGTGAGCACATCCCCACCAGAGGTGAGGCTCAGCGAGACCGGGCCGTCGCAGGCCGCCTCGATCGCGGCGTTGGCCGCGGGCCGGGAGAAGGTGCTGGACTCGACCGCGATCGTGACGGGTCGCTGGCGACGTACGATCTCGAATTCGGGGAACATCGGCTCCAGTCTTCCGGGTGCGTGGGCGTCCGCCTAACGGAGCCCCCGCACATAGGCGGTGGCCCGGCGCAGGTCGTGGAGCCGCGCCTCCCAGGTGATGCCGAGGAAGAGCAGCAGAAGTCCGGCCGCGCCGAGCACCCACCACTGCTGCAGCGCCTGCGCCGACGGCATCTGCGCCAGAGCCAGGACCGAGGCGACCAGGGCGCCACCGACCAACGGTGCTGCCCAACGCAGCCAGGCGCCGCCGAGGATGAAGACCAGGCAGGCGATGCCGAGCACGGCGGTCCGCATCGAGACCGGGTCCTGGAGTGCTGCCGGGACGGACGGGATGAGCGCGAGGAAGACGCCCGGCCCGAGTACCGGCAGCGAGGCGACCTCCCGGTCGAGGCGGAGCTTGACCACGCCGAAGACGACCAGCGCGATCGCGGGCGGCAGGGTGTAGTACTCCCAGGTCGTGACCGAGGTGTCGGCCAGCCGGATCCACAGCGCGATGGTCGCCAGGCCGGCACCGGCCCAACCCAGCCAGCGACGCTCGTGGTGGGCGATCGCATGCGCGGAGACGGCGGCGCCGGCCAGGATCAGCAGGATGCTCAGCCAGGGCAGATCTACTCCGCGAGATCCGACCGCGGTGGGCCCGTCCGGGGTCAGGACGATCTCGGGACCGAGGCTGACCGTGCCGACGACGATCGTGACGACCGCGGCGACGGCGGCGGTGATCTCGGCCGAGGGCAGCAGCCGGAAGATCGTCACGACGGCCAGGATGACGATGATCCCGGCCGCGGCGTACGGCTTGGGGATGTCGTTGAGGTTGGCGAACATCCAGCAGAACGCGGTCAGCGTGATGATCCAGTAGGGCGCGGTGACGGCCTTGGTCTGCAACTCCTGGGTGAGCCGGTCGACGGCGACCGCCGCGGCGGTGAGCACCCCGGCCACGACCAGCGCCAGCAGCTCGTTGGTGAAGGCGGCGCCGAGCGATCCCAGACCGAGCAGACCGGCGACAGTGAGCCGTGGCCCGGACTGCTGCGGCTCGTGTCGCAGGATCGTCGCGATGCACATGACACCGGCGATCAGCAGCAGGATCGCCAGCCAGTCGGTGTCGAGCGCCCCGGCCTCGAAGGCACCCAGGCCGATCGACACCGCGGCACCGGTGGCGGCCGCGGCCTCGATGGCGGGACTGCGGCGTACGAGCACGATGACGCCCATCGCCACGACGACCACCACAGCGGTGTAGGGACGCTCGATGTCGGCCAGCCGGGCCGCCTGCCACACGGTGGCGGTCAGGGCGAGGATCCAGTAGGCGGTCGCGACCTCCCGGGTCGTGCCGGACTGGACGCGGTCGACGATGATGCCCAGGGCGGTGAGGATGAGGGTCACGGCCAGCGCGAGCACGTCGTTGGAGAGGACCGCGGCCGTGGCCGCGCCGAGCCCGACAGTGCCCGCCACGGCCAGCGCGGGAGGCTGGCGGTGGTGCAGGCCGATGGCCGCAGCGAGGATGGTGGCGATGGTCAGCAAGACCGCCGCCCAGGTCACGTCGGCGGCGCCGATCCCGATCGAGATCGCGGCGCAGGCCACGGCCGCCCACCAGCCCGACCCGCGGAAGCGGAAGAGCGTGATCAGTCCGAGGACCGTGACGATCACGCACGCGGCCCACTGCCGCTCCACGTCGATCAGCGGCGCGAGCGACCACAGACCGAGGGTGAGCGTCGTGACCGAGTAGCTCGCAGCGACCTCGCGGTCGGCGCCGAGCAGACCCTGACCCGCGTACGCAGCCACCGCCGCCAGCCCGAGCGCGACGACTACGGTGAGCAGATCGCTGGGCAGCGCCGCGGCGAGCGCGACCAGCCCGAAGATGCCGGCGGCGAGGAGCCGTGGCCACCGCTCCGCCCACCAGGCCAGCGCGACGGCGACACCGAGCAGCAACAGCGCCGGGAACAGCAGCGGAGCGCCGTAGCAGGCGGCCGTGATCGCGAACCCGGAGACGCCGCCCGAGAAGGTGATCCAGCCGATCGTGGGTCGGTAGGTGCGGAAAGCGGGCGGGTTGTACCGGTAGAACCAGGCGGTCCCGAGGGCGAGGATCGCGAGCATCGCCGGCAGCGTCAGCCAGCCCGGCAGCAACGGCTCCGGACCAGTGACCGGGGAGAACGCGGACTCGGTCCAGGGAACGGCCGCGAGCCGGACGGCGGCCGAGACCGCCAGGATGAGGACGGTGATGCCCAGGCCCACGGCGTACGGCGTCAACGCGGCGGCGGCCCAGCGCCAGGGCCGGGGGAGCGCGACGAGCGCGCCGGCGGCGACCAGGGTGACCACCACGGCCACGACCGTCAGGGTGACCGCGCCGTCATCGAGAGCGGGCTGGGTGAAGGTGTAGGCGGTGATCAGGAGAGACACGCCGACCATCGCGACCTTCGCGTCCTTGGGCAGCGGGAACAGCAGCGCCACGACCGTCAGCACCGCGGCGGCGCCGAGCAGCAGCGGCAGGGTGCCGCCGCGCAGCAGCTCGGAACCGGTCAGGGCGGGATCGGCCAGGCCGCGGACGAGCAGCATCAACCAGAAGCCCGCCATCACGACCATCGAGCCGAGGGTCAGCGCCTGCAGCTCGGTCTTGCTCGCCACGATCACCACGAGGAGGGCGATGACCGCTGCGATCAGCGGGAACCAGATGAGGTCGGAGATGAGCTCGAGACCGATCAGGGCGGTGAGTACGCCGGCGGCGGCCGCCACCTGTGGCCCGATCACCGCGGTGAGCTTCTCGCTGCGCGCGCCGATCAGGGACATCGCGGTGCCGGCCAGGAAGACGACCACGCCGACGATGACCAGGAAGCCACGGTCCCAGTCGACTCCGTCGAGCCAACCGGCGTACTTCATCCCGGCTATGTCCAGGGCGAGCAGTCCCAGCGCGAGCGTCCAGACGCCTTCGGTGCCGGCCCGCAGCTCGAGATGCATCAGCACCGCGCCACCGATCGTGAAGAGTGCGGTGAAGACGAGCAGCATCGTGGTGCGGCCGCCGACGCCCATCGTGGCCCAGGCGACCGCGAGGAAGATGACGCCGGCGACCAGCAGGAACAGCACGCCGACGCCGACCAGGATCAGTGGCACCGTGATCGGCGCCCGCCGGGCGACCGGAGCACCGGGGAACGGCGCCGGTCCGGCCATCGCGGTCGCGGCCGGGGCCGCGAGCGGCATGGCCTCGGGCTCGGGCTGGATCTGCGGCGGTGCCGCGGGCGGCGCGGAGACCGGCAGGGGAGCGGGCGGCGGGGTCCGTCGCGCGGCTCGGCTCGCCTCCTCCCGGATCGAGCGCAACCGCGTCATGAGTACGTCGGCCCGCAGCAGGGTGCCGTAGAGCTCTTGCGCGACGGCGTTCTCCAGCGGCAGCCCACAGTGCGGGCAGGGGCTGGTGCCGGGCTCGAAGGCCTCCCGGCAGTCGGGGCAGCGACCAGGATCGGCGTACTTCACAGCCAACCATCCTTGCGTAGATCCGCCGAAGCGCGTGCGGGAAACGCAGGGTGTGCGCTGAGACTTGATCCAGAATGACAACCGGCTTCGACCCATAACTGCAGGTCGAAGCCGGTTGTTGCTTGTGGGCAGGGGCGGGGTCGAACCGCCGACCTATCACTTTTCAGGCGATCGCTCGTACCAACTGAGCTACCTGCCCAAGCGAGGTGAAACATTACCGGAAGCGACCGCGACGTTCCGAATCGGGACCCGAAACCGGACGTACGGCCTCGCTTTGGCGGCCCCGGACGCAGACCTCTAGGATGTCCCGGCAGGCCCCCTTCGTCTAGCGGCCCAGGACCCCGCCCTTTCACGGCGGTAGCGCCGGTTCGAATCCGGTAGGGGGTACACAGTCTTTCCATGTCTCGAGTCTCGCCGCGCGACGGCCCGGCCGGCATCCGCACGGATACTCATATCCAGGACGCGCCGGGGCGCTCGGATGCGACACTTCCGACTGTGAGTGCGTGGACGTCGCCAGCGGCGATCGAGGTCGAGAGCCGGCTCTTCCGGGCGCTGGCGGTCCTGCGCGTGGTCGTGCTCATCAACGCGGTCGGGCTGACCATCTACCGCGCCGCCAACTTCGACCCGCCCGCGGCCGCGCTGATCTGTGCGCTGGTCATGGTGGGGTGGACCGCCTTCGCCGTCTGGGCGTACGCAGCACCCGCCCGCCGCACGGCGGTGCTCGTCGGCGCCGACCTGGCGATCGCGCTCGGGCTCCTGCTCGTGACCCCGCTGGTGAAGGGGCCGGGGTTCCAGGCGAGCGTGCCGGGGTTCTGGGTGAGCGGCGCGCTGCTCGCGTGCGCGATCCACTACCGCTGGATCGGCGGGCTGCTGGCCGGGGCGGCGCTGGCGGCCGTCGACCTGGTGCTGCGGCAGGAGATCGACCAGTCGATCTACGGCAACGCGTTCCTGCTGGTCATCGGGGGCCCGGTGGTCGGCTACATGTGCGAGTCGGTGCAGCGGATGGCGCTGGAAAGAGACGAGGCCCAGCGCGCCGCGGCCAGGGCCGAGGAGCGGGCACGGCTCGCCCGGGCGGTCCACGACGGGGTGCTCCAGGTCCTGGCCCTGGTCCAGCGCCGCGGAGGCGAGCTGGGTGGTGACGCCGCCGAGCTGGGGAGGCTGGCGGGGGAGCAGGAGCGGGAGCTGCGAGCGCTGGTCCGCGGCGAGCAGCCCGGCCGCGGCCCGGCCGTCGGGATGGTCGACCTGGCCGCCGCTCTCGCCGAGCTCGAGACCGGCACCGTGACCGTCTCCGGACCCGCTACCGCCGTCGAGACGCCCGCACACCCGGCCGAGGAGATCGTCGCGGCGACCCGCGCGGCCCTGGACAACGTACGCCGCCATGTCGGCGAGGACGCCCGTGCCTGGGTGCTCCTGCAGGCCTTCCCCGACCACGTCGAGGTCTCGGTGCGTGACGACGGGCCGGGCATCGCGGACGGCCGGGTCGTCGAGGCCGGGGCGCAGGGCAGGCTCGGCATCAGCGAGTCGATCCGTGGCCGGATCGAGGATCTCGGCGGCAAGGCAGAACTGATCACCGGAGCAACCGGGACCGAGTGGGAGCTCACGGTCCCCCGAACAGGAGTGCGTACATGAGCAGAGTGATGGTCGTCGACGACCACCCGATGTGGCGCGACGCGGTCGAGCGTGATCTGACCGGTGCGGGCTTCGAAGTCGTCGCCACCGCCAGCACCGGCCGTGAGGCGATCACCCGGTTCGCCGCGACCCGGCCGGAGGTGGTGGTGCTCGACCTGCACATCCCCGAGCCCGACGGTGTCCAGGTCACCACCGAGATCATCGCGCTGCACCCGGTGGCCAAGGTCCTCATCCTCTCCGCCTCGGGCGAGCAGAACGACGTGCTCGCCGCGGTCAAGGCCGGCGCGACCGGCTACCTGGTCAAGTCGGCCTCCCGCGACGAGCTCCTGGAGGCCGTACGCCGCGTCGCCGCCGGCGACCCGGTCTTCACCCCCGGCCTCGCCGGTCTGGTCCTGGGCGAGTTCCAGCACAGCGCCGCCACCGAGGTGCGCGGCGACAAGCCCGCGCTCACCGACCGCGAGACCGAGATCCTCAAGCTCGTCGCCAAGGGGCTGAGCTACCGCCAGATCGCCGACCGCCTCGTGCTCTCCCACCGCACGGTCCAGAACCACGTACAGAACACCCTGCGCAAGCTCCAGATGCACAACCGCGTCGAGCTCACCCGCTACGCCATCGAGCAGGGCCTGGACGCCGACTGACCCGTCCGCCAAATAGGCGGAGCTGCTCCCGGCATGGGAGAGAATCGAGAGGTGGTCTCGCTTCTCTACCTTCACGGCGTCGGCAACGGCGACCCCCGCGACGCCTGGCGCCGCGCGTTGGACAGCTCGCTGCAGGCTGCCGGCTACCCGGGGCTCGACGAGGTCGAGGTGATCGCGCCGAAGTATCCCGACGTGCTCCGCACCGACGACGGCGACAAGACCATCAAGATCCCGCCGGTCACCACGCCGAGGCTGAGCGCGGCCGACCAGAGGGACGTACGCCGCCGGGTCGAGCGCGCGACCGCCGAGCTCGAGTCGATCCTCGGCGAACCGGTGCCCGCCTCGCCGGTCGGCGTCACCGACTCGCTGGCGCCGATCGTGCTGCGCGTCCTCCGTCAGGCCCACAACTACGTGACCAAACCCGGCATCCGGGCACGTACGCTGCGGATGGTCCTCGACGAGCTCCCCGAGGAGGGCGAGATCGTCATCGTCGGCCACAGTCTCGGCTCGATCATCGCGATCGACCTGCTGCGCCGGCTCCCGCCGAAGCTGACGGTCACCGGGCTGGTGACGATCGGCAGCCCGGCCGCCCACCCGAACCTCCACGAGGACTCCGACCGCCTGGAGATGAAGGCGCCGGTCGACCACGTCGGCTGGTGGGTCAACGTCTGGAGCAACGGCGACGCGGTGACCGGCCTGCGCGGCATCTGGCGCCACTTCCCGTGGGCGCTCGACCTCCAGGTCGGGCTCGGCCTCGACCACCGCACCACCACCTACCTCCGTTCCAAGCCGGTCGCCACCGCGATCGGGCGCGGCCTGTTCGGCTCCCTCACCAAGGAGCTCGCGATCGTCGAGGGCACCCCCGACGTCGCCCTGAACTCGCTCGAGGTCCGCCTGGCCCTGTGGCTCGCCTACGCCCAGTTCGTGCGCGACCACCTCAAGGGCGCCACCCAGGAGCGCTTCGGCGCCGCCCTGCGTGTCGTCCAGCACGAGGTGCTGGAACGGCTGATCGAGAACTACCGGACCGACGGCGTACGCATCCCCCAACAGCTCCTCGACCTGCGCGTCTCGCCGACAGTGCCATTTCCGGCGGGTCCCAGCGACCGGGACCTGCCCCGGCCCAAGCCGCTGACCCAGCTCTCCAAGGAGGAGGCCGTCCTCGCCCTGGTGGCGCTGGCGACCGCCAACCCGGTGCGACCCTACGAGATCGACGTCCCCGACGACGTACGCCGGCAGGCATTCCACGACCTGACGGTCTGGATGGGGCTCGGGGGCGGGCTCGGCGAGAACCTGCACATCGCCATGCAGTCCGCCTCGAAGGCCGTCTACCCGGTCGACCAGTGGAAGCTGTGGGTCGGCATCGGCATCGGTGCGGCCGTGCTGGTCGCCGGACCGATCGGGCTCGCGCTCGCCGCCCCTGCCGGGCTCGCCGGGGGAGCGGCGATCATCGGCGCCCTCTCCGCCTTCGGACCCGGCGGGATGGTCGGCGGACTCGTCACCGCCGGTGCGATCACCACCACCGGCGCCGGCACGATCGCCGCCACCCTCGTCTCGAGCTCGTCCACCGCCGAGGACGTCGAGGTCACCGTCATCCAGCTCCTCACCGCCGCGATCCTGCGCTCCCGCGAAGGCCTCGAGCAGGACCTCGGCGTCTGGCTCGCGATGTCCGAGATCCAGCGTCAGACCGGGCGCGAGGTCGCCCGGCTCGCGGCCTACAGCGACGAGAAGGCTCCCGGTGTCGAGGCCCTCCGGCGCAAGGCCCGCGCGGCCGAACGGGCCATGGCCTACATGGTCAAGAACCGGCTCGTGGAGGGCCTCACCGACGAGGAACCGAAGGGCGAGGAGCCCTTCGAGGAGTAGGACCCCTCCCCGATTGTGAATCCCCCGCACCCATGGGCTATGTTTTTCTCGTTGCCGCACACAGCGGAAACAAACAAGGCCCTGTAGCGCAGTTGGTTAGCGCGCCGCCCTGTCACGGCGGAGGTCGCGAGTTCAAGTCTCGTCAGGGTCGCTCGAAACGAAGACGACGTGTGGCTGCAAAGCAGCCCACGTCGTTTCTCGATTTACATGGCGGCCTCCGGCCGCGGCGGGGGATATCCCCCGCACCCCCTTAGGTTCCTCGGGGGATCGTTCGCTCATGCGGTGGCCGATCTCGTGGAGATCCTTCGTCTTGCGCTGGCTTGGTGCTGTGGCTGGAGGGTCTTGTTTCTTCACGTGTGACTTGTGGGTCGGGTGTTGTTCCCGGAGCGGGGGACACGCCGGAGTGTGGCGAGCGCGGGAGGCTTCGAGCGTGGGAGGGTGGTCGTCCTGCTTCGGCAGGAGTCTCGGGCCAGAGATCCCTCGATCTCACCCCCGGTTCGGGCCGTTCGTCCCTGTGGGATATAAGCCGATTTGGCGGTAACGTGCGGGCTGCTGTCCTCTCGTGAGAGGATTCTGCCGCTTGTGTCGACGTCGCAATTCGGCAGGGCACGGGGGAACGACTAAGACGTTCGGTATTCAGGAGGCAACACCACCATGTCGTCGTACTACCCGCATCGGCCGCCCCATGCGGCGAGTGCGGACGAGCTTGCGTCACGGATGCAGACGAACGGTGCCTACCGCACCCCGGCCGCCCCCGCGCAGCAGCAGCCCCCCGCCCTTGGTTGGGACCAGCGTCCGCAGCAGTCCCAGGCCCAGCCGCAGTACCAGGAGCCGGCGATCCAGCAGCCGGCCGTGATGGCGCAGACGACCGGAACGCACTGGCCGCAGTTCGTCAACAACAACCGTCTGATCGGTGCTCTCGTCGCCGGCTTCGGTGCCACCCAGCTCGCCACGATGTTCGGCTACTGGATCTACGGCCTCGGCATCATGGAGGGCCCGCTGGACTTCGCGTTCTTCAACGGCGTCATCCTGACCCCGAACGCCACCGCCAACGAGGCCGGCTTCGCCGTCTCGCAGTGGTTCGCCGGTATGGGCTTCCACTACTTCAACGGCATGGTCTTCGCGCTCGCCTACGCTCTGGTGATCTTCCCGTGGCTCGGCAAGACCCACACCACCTCGAGCAACCTCGCGCGCTCGCTCGGCATGGGTATGTTCCTCGCCACCGCTTCCTGCGGTTGGTGGATCCCGGCCCTGCACCCGGAGGACGTCATCGGCATCGACCCGGGCTTCTTCTCGATCAACCTCGGGTGGGGCACCGTCCTGGGTGTCTACCTGTGGCACCTCGTCTGGGCGGTCGCCCTCGGTCTGTTCTTCAACCCGCAGGACTGAAGTCCGCGACCCGCGGGTCGAGATCCACACAGCAGCAAAGACGGAGCCCCAGCCACGCGGCTGGGGCTCTCGTCGTATGTAGAAGCAGATCTCGTACGCCGCGGCGACTACTCGGGCCAGGCGTCGAAGACCTGGCCACCGTTGGTGGTCAGGTGGTTGTGCAGCTGCTCGCCGGCAGCGGCGTCGCGCAGCGTACGAAGTACGAGACGGCGCCGGTCGGACGGGTTGGCCGTCGGCGGTCCCGGGGTCAGCGCCATGGTCTCGGTGACCCGGTCGGCCAGCAGCCGCAGGTGGCTGCGCTCGCCACCGGCGTAGATGACGTGGGTGTGCTCCAGCGGGGAGGCCCACAGGATGTTGCCCTCGACGACGATCAGGCGTGACTCGGTGGCCATCACCTTCATCTCGACGTCGGTCATGTTCTGGATCATGTCGGCCCCGGCGACGATCGACTCGCCCTCGTGCAGGAAGGCGGGCAGCGCGTGGGCGAGGTTGGCCTCGATCAGCGCGGCCTCCTCGCGGGCACGCTGCTGGGCCCCCTG
Organism: Nocardioides sp. YIM B13467; assembly: GCF_042788075.1. Lineage (NCBI taxonomy): Bacteria > Bacillati > Actinomycetota > Actinomycetes > Propionibacteriales > Nocardioidaceae > Nocardioides > Nocardioides sp. YIM B13467. The sequence goes on along the minus strand of NZ_JBHZPJ010000046.1, from coordinate 218,401 downwards.
CTGTCCGGCGTAGCCGTTGCCGACGGCGCGCTGGGCACCTGTGTTCGGCGCCTGGCCGTAGGAGCCGGTGTTGGTTCCGTACGGACCCTGGTTGGGGTAGTAGGAGCCGGTGTTCGGGTAGGAGCCCGCGTTGGGGTAGGACCCTGGGGCGGGCGCGACGCCGTAGCTGTTCGGGGAGGGCTGACCGTAGGGGTTCCCGGTGCCGTACTCGCCACCCCAGCTGGCGTCGACGTTCACCTGCGCGCCGGCGGCTCGCGCGGCGTAGTCGAGGGTCGGGAAGAAGTCGTGGAAGGCGTCCTTGTCCCGGATCTTCATCGTCGTGGAGTAGGACGATCCGGGGACCAGCGCCTCGATGATGAAGTCGCCCAGGCTGGGCGGCGGCGGAACGCCGATGAAGGTGAGGACGGCCAGGTTGACGGAGAAGACGCGCTCGTGGAATTCGAACATCACCCGGCGGTCGGTCAGGAAGGCGTGACCCGAGGCGTTCCCCTCGTGAGGAAACTTGACCGCGACCCGGGCCCACTGGACCTCACCGGGCTGCAGCAGGGACTTCACCAGCAGCCAGTCGCGGGTCTCCGAGGCGATGGCTCGACTGTTGGGATCATGCGCCATCCGTCGGTGGAAATCCTCCACGGGTCGGTGGCCTACGGTGATGGACGCCGAGGCCCTTCTCATTGAGCGCATGTTCGCAAACCCTAGCCCTTCCTCCCTCTAGTGTGGACAGTTTGTACCAGCAGGGTCGCGATGTTGTGGAATCCCCTGATGTAGATGACATCTCAACTCTGCGTGACCGCTCCAAGCACCTGCCTATTGACAGAAAACTGACAGGCCATCCGACCACCCTCTTCTGTGGGTATCCCTGACGACGGGGATCAGCGAGGGGATGGGGCTGTGATGACTGGTTCGCCTGTGGCGACGGCAAGAGAGACGACCGGCGTGCACTGGAGCGAGCTGCCGTGCGCGATCGAGGACGGCGATCTGTGGTTCGCCGCGACCAGCGCGGACGCGGACCGCGCCAAGGAGCTGTGTCGTACGTGTCCGCTGCAGCGCTCCTGCCTGCAGGGTGCGATCGCCCGGCAGGAGCCGCACGGCGTGTGGGGAGGCGAGGTCTTCTACGAGGGAATCGTCGTCGCTCGCAAGCGCACCCGCGGTCGCCCGCGCAACGGAGAGCTCCGTCAGCGGGACCTGGAGCGCCAGGCTCGCGCAAACCTTCGGAAAAATACTTCGGAAGCAGTTGCGTAGCGGTAACTGTCACCCGGCAGAATGTCTTCTGTGGGGATTGAGATAAGCCCGGAGCGCTTCGACGAACTCGTGGACCAGGCGCTCGACGCCATTCCGGACGAGCTGGCCGCCCAGGTGCACAACCTCGTCGTGCTCGTCGAGGAGTGGCCGCCCGAGGGCGAGCCCCAAGACACCCTCGGTCTCTACGACGGCGTGGCGCTGACCGACCGCAACGACCTCTACGGCCTCACGCTGCCGGACCGGATCTTCATCTTCCGCCAGCCTCTCCAGCAGATGTGCGTGGACGAGATCGACCTGGCCGCCGAGATCCGCATCACCGTCGTCCACGAGATCGCCCACCACTTCGGCATCGACGACGAGAAGCTTCACCAGCTCGGCTGGGCCTAGACGGCTGAGCCGACAAACCAGCCGAGGCTGACCGCGGCCGTCCCGACGGCGAGGGAGCCGAGGACGTTCAGCGCGGCCGATCGCCACCGGCCGTCCTCGGCCAGGCGGACGGTCTCGTAGGAGAAGGTCGAGAACGTCGTCAGGGCCCCGCAGAAACCGGTTCCGACCAGGGTGAGCACCCACCCGGGAAGTACGCCGCTCGCGGCCGCTCCGGCCAGCAGGCCGAGCAAGAGCGAGCCGACGGCGTTGACCGCCATCGTCCCCCAAGGGAAGTCCGTGCCGGTCCACTCCCGGACGTAGAGGTCGGTCAGGTAGCGCGCCGGCGCACCGATCGCGCCGCCGAGCAGGACCAGGAGCGCGGTCATCGCTCGTCTCCTCGGCACGGATCCGGGGCCGGGTCGGGATCGAGGTCGGGGTCGATGCCGTCGACCACGACCTTGCGGCCGCTGTCGAGCACGACCACCCGGCCGAGCGTCAGCCCGAGCCAGGCGGCGCCGATCCCGGATACCACCGAGGCGAGCAGGTAGAGCATCGCGAGTGCGGGCGCGTGACCGCCCAGGACGTACGTCTCGAGCTCGTAGGTCGAGAACGTGGTGTAGCCACCGAGCACGCCGACCCCGAGGAACGGGCGCAGGTAGCGGCCCCAGAACGGGACAGAGGACCACGGGCCCAGGACGAATGCCATCAGCGCGCCCAGCAGCAGGCAGCCGGAGACGTTGGTGAGGAAGGTCGCCCACGGCCAGGAGTGGCCGCCGTGGGGGAGGACGGTGGTGAGGCCCCAGCGGGCCAGCGAGCCGAGTGCTCCGCCAGCAGCTATGGGGGCGAGCAGGTCGCCATGCTCACGCAGCACGCCGACAGCGTACGGCTTCTAATGGAGCCCGGTCATCTGCGCCGCGCTCCACCTGGTGGGGCGGCCGCCGGCGGCCTGGGTGAGGTATTCGCCGAGGAACCAGCGCTGGAAGGTGACCTGCTCGGGCGAGCGGGCCAGGACGAGCAGCCGCTCCTGACGGCAGAACTCGTCGATGAGATCGAGCATGTCGAGGAAGCGGCGCATCGTCTCGGCCGCGGACCGCGGCATGCGTACGTGCAGGTCCGCCGTCTCCCGGTCGCGGCCCGAGCCCGACCCGATCACCCCGGAGAGCTGGCCGTGGCCGAGGCCGTCGAGGAGCTGGCGCTCCAGCGAGCCGAACAGGGCCGAGAGGCTGGCGGCGAGCGGGTAGTCGTTGGCGTGGGCGAGCGAGAGGAGGCGTACTTCGCGCCGCAGCTCCCGGAAGTGATGCTGGAAGCCCCTGTAGAGGGCGAGAGGTACGCCGAGGATGCTGACCTCGACCGCCTCGGTGCCGAGGCGCTCGGGCTTCGGGGGAGCGCCGGGAGGTCCGGTGATCACGCCCTCGACGCCGTCGCCCTCGTCGATCTCGGCCGCGGGGGTGAACCAGACGGTCTTGCCGGACGCGTCGATGTCGGCGCCCCAGGCGTCCGAGACGCTGGCCACGATCGAGAGGCCGCGACCGACCGTCAGCAGGACCTCGTCCTCGTCGTCGAGGGCGAGCGGGACCGGCAGCAGGGGCGGCTCGGTCGAGCCATCACGGATCTCGACGCGCGGGTGGCCGACGGTGCCGCGCATCCGGATCGTGACCGGGGCGGTGCCGTGGAAGAGCGCGTTGGAGACGAGCTCGGAGACGCCGAACTCAGCGCAGTCGACGAGGTCGGTGCGCTCGATCTCCTCGCAGGCCGCTCGGACCCAGACGCGGGCGTCCTGGACGGCGCGGGAACCGGTGCGGAGCAGGAGAGCTGGCCGGCTCAACGGCATGTTCTCCTCCGATCTCGCGGGTCGGGATCCACACGGTCTCGTTGTGTGCTGTTCGTTGCAAGAATTTTCCGCACTTGAAGGTGTCTGATCCGGGCCATGGACCACTAGGGCACAAGGTCCCGGTCGCCCTCACAGATTAAAGTCAAGGGGTTTCGACTCGGTAACGGACACGCGGCGGGAACACATGCTCTGCGACTGCCCGGCAACTGTGACGAAGTAGTCGCGCCCGGGAATGAACAGATCCGCCGCGATGGTTCAGAATATGAGGTGGAACGTTCAAAAGATCTCGTTTGAGGTAGGGGATTAGTCAATGTCAGCGGACCAGGCAAAGCACCGGGTCGTCATCATCGGTTCCGGTTTCGGGGGTCTTTTCTCCGCGAAGGCGTTCAAGGGCCGCGACGACGTCGAGGTGACCTTGATCGCGAAGACGACCCATCACCTGTTCCAGCCGCTGCTCTACCAGGTGGCGACCGGGATCCTCTCGCAGGGCGAGATCGCCCCGCCGACCCGAGACATCCTGCACCGGCAGAAGAACGCCAGAGTGCTGCTCGGCGAGGTGACCGAGATCGACACCGAGTCCAAGCAGGTCAAGGCGCAGATTCTCAACCAGGAGATCAACGTCGAGTACGACTCGCTGATCGTCGCTGCCGGCGCCGGGCAGTCCTACTTCGGCAACGACCACTTCGCCGAGTTCGCCCCCGGCATGAAGTCGATCGACGACGCGCTCGAGCTGCGCGGGCGTATCTTCGGTGCCTTCGAGATCGCCGAGCTGACCGCCTCGCGCGGCGAGCCGATCGGCGACCTGCTCACCTTCGTCGTCGTGGGTGCCGGCCCGACCGGTGTGGAGATGGCCGGCCAGATCGCTGAGCTGTCCCACCGCGTACTCAAGAACGACTTCACCCACATCTCCTCGGAGAAGGCGCGAGTCGTGCTCGTCGACGCAGCGCCGCAGGTGCTGCCGCCGTTCGGGGAGAAGCTCGGCGCCAAGGCGGAGAAGGCGCTGGAGAAGGCCGGTGTCGAGGTCATCCTCGGCGCGATGGTCACGCACGTCGACGAGTTCGGCATCGAGATGAAGTTCAAGGACGGCAGGACCGAGCGGATCGGCTCGATCGCGAAGATCTGGGCCGCCGGCGTCCAGGCCTCCGAGCTGGGCAAGACACTCGCGAAGCAGACCGGCGCTGAGCTCGACCGGGCAGGTCGGATCTCCGTCAACCCCGACCTGACCTTGCCGGGTCACCCCGAGATCTTCGTGGTCGGCGACATGATCAGCCTCGACCACCTTCCCGGTGTGGCGCAGGTCGCGATCCAGGGCGGCAAGCACTCGGCCAAGACGATCAAGGCCCGTCTGAAGAACAAGCCGGAGCCCGGCAACTTCAAGTACTTCGACAAGGGCTCGATGGCCACCATCTCCCGCTTCAACGCGGTCCTGATGATGGGCAGCTTCAAGCTCTCCGGCGTCCTCGCCTGGTTCGGCTGGCTGCTGGTTCACCTGGCCTACATGACCGGGTTCCGCAACCGGCTCACCGCGACCCTGCACTGGATGATGTCGTTCATCGGCAAGGACCGCTCCGAGCGCACCACCACCATGCAGCAGATCTTCGCCCGGGAGGCGCTCGAACGTGTCCCAGGCGGGATGGCCGCGCTCATCGACGACCCTGCCGAGGTCGCTCTGCAGGTCGAACGCCGCCGCAAGGAGCTCGAGGAGCAAGCCGCCGAGGAGTCGCGCCTGGCCGACTCCCACAGCGCCTCGTAGCCACCGCTTCCTGACCGACCCGCCGCCGACCGTGTCTGCGGCGGGTCGGTCCGTTTCCGCCATCCAGGATCCGTGCTTGCTATTGTTCGCGGACACGGTGTCTCATTAAACTGCTGATGAGATGCCTGCGACGGAGGAGGACGCGTGACCGAGGTGACCAAGAGGGTGGTCGACACCACCGACGGGCTTACGCTCGCTGTCTACGAGCAGGGGCCGGCCGATGCCGAGACCGTGGTGCTCGTCCACGGCTACCCCGACAACCACTCCGTCTGGGACGGGGTCGCAAAGGTGCTCGCCGAGCGCTTCCACGTCGTCGCCTATGACGTACGCGGCACGGGGGAGTCGGGGGTTCCGGACTCGACCGCCGGCTACCGCCTGGCGCAGCTCTCGGCAGACTTCAAGGCGGTCATCGACGCCGTCTCACCCGACGCGCCGGTGCACGTCGCGGCGCACGACTGGGGCTCGATCCAGACCTGGGAGTCGGTGACCGATCCGGCGCTGAGCAGCCGGATCGCGACGTACGTGTCGATCTCGGGGCCCGACCTCGGGATGGCGACCACCTGGCTGCGCGAGCGGACCCACCTGGGGAGCTCGCTGCGGCAGCTGGCCCACTCCTGGTACGTCTTCGCCTTCCAGCTGCCGCTGCTGCCCGAGGCGATGGTGCGCTCGGGGCTGCTCGCCAAGTTCGTCGGTGGCGAGGAGCGGCCGACGAAGGACCAGGTCAACGGTGTCGAGCTCTACCGGGCCAACTTCCTCGGCAAGCTGCTCCGTCCGTCGCCACGGTCGACGGAGGTGCCGGTGCTGGTGATCGCCCCACGTGACGACGACTACGTGACGGTGCCGCTGCAGACGGAGGCACCCCGGGCGTACGCGACGTCGCTGGTCACCCAGGTCATCGACGGCGGACACTGGGTGGTGGCCGCGGATCCGGAGCTGGTCGCGGGCGAGATCGCGGCCTTCATCGAGAAGGAGGGTGTGCGATGAGCAAGGAGAGCAAGCGCGGGCACGAGCCGGCCAAGGTGGCCCTCCACCCGCGGAACGTGAAGTTCGACTGGAGCAAGCTGCCGCTGGTGTGGATCCCAGGCGAGGTCTTCGCCTCCCACTACGTCAACGTGCTGCATCTGCTGCTGCCCGAGGGCGAGCGGTGGTTCGTCAAGGTGTTCTCCGAGATCCTGCCGCTGATCGAGGACGACCAGCTGCGCGAGGACGTGATCGGCTTCATCGGCCAGGAGGGCGTGCACGCCGCCGCCCACCAGGAGGTGCAGGACTACTTCACCGACAACGGTCTCGACGTACGTCCGTTCGCGGCCGAGATCGAGGCCCTGTTCCGCAAGATCCTGGGCGACCGCGACCTGACCGGCCGGGCCAAGGAGGAGTGGCTGATCGAGCGCGCCGCGATCATCGCGGGCCTCGAGCACCTCACCGCCGTGCTCGGCAACTGGGTCCTCAACTCGCCCGCGCTCGACGAGGCCGGCGCCGACGAGACGATGCTCGACCTGCTGCGCTGGCACGGCGCCGAGGAGGTCGAGCACCGCAACGTGGCCTACGACGTCTTCCAGCATGTCGACGGGCGCTACGTCCGTCGGGTTCGCTCGTACCTGCTCGGCGGCACCGCCCTGCTCGTCCTGTGGTGGCGAGGTGCCGGCTACCTGATGAAGAACGATCCGACCGAGCCCGATCCGGCGAAGCGACCGAAGGCGGGGCTGATCAAGCTGATCGACGCCGAGCGCCGCGGGCTGGTGCCGGGCGTCGTACGCATCGGGTGGGCGACCTGGAAGTTCTTCCTGCCCAACTATGACCCGTCCAAGGAGGGCTCGACCGCCCAAGCGGTGAGCTACCTGGCCAAGTCGCCGGCGGCGTTGCGAGCCGACGCCATCGCGGAGGCGCAGTGACCGGCCCCGCCCACTACGCCGTCCCGGACATCCCCGACTCGCGGCTCTACCGGGGCTTCGAGGCGATCGTCGGGGGCTACTGGACCAAGGCCGCCTACCGATCCTGGCGGCGCCGCAAGCCGCTCGGCAGGATCGACCGCGACCTGCACGTACGCGTCAGCCGGATCGACGAGGAGGGCCTCGACGTCAAGGCGATCTGGTTCGAGCGTGAGGACGGCACCGATCTGCCGTCCTGGGACCCGGGCGCGCACGTCGACGTGGTGCTGCCCAGCGGCCGGCTGCGGCAGTACTCGCTCAACTCCGACCCCGACGACCTCTCCGCCTACCGGATCAGCGTGCGGCGGATCGAGCCGACCGCGGGCGGAGGCGGCGGCTCCGTCGAGGCGCACTTCCTCGCCGTCGGCGACCGGCTCGTCCTGAAGGGGCCGCGCAACGCCTTCCCGTTCGTCGACTCGTCCGCCGGCTACCTCTTCGTCGCGGGTGGCATCGGGATCACCCCGATCCTGCCGATGCTGCGCGACGTGGTCCGGCGGGGTGTGCCGTACGAGTTCGTCTACACCGGCCGCTCGCGCGAGACGATGCCGTTCCTCGCTGAGATCCGGGAGATCGTCGGCGACCACGAGATCCAGCTGTGGCCAGACGACGAAATGGGCGTCCCGGACGCGGCCAAGATCATCTCGCTGGCGCCGGAGGGCGCTGCGCTCTACTGCTGCGGGCCGATGCCGATGATCGACGCGATCCGCGCGCAGATCCCCGATCCGCAGATCGACACGCTGCACTACGAGCGGTTCTCCCCACCGCCCGTGCTCGGCGGCCGCCCGTTCCGGGTACGCCTCGGGGACTCCGACGTCGACGTGGAGGTGGGCGCCGAGGAGTCGGCGTTGACGGCGGTCCGCCGCGTGCGGCCGACCCAGGCGTACTCCTGTCAGCAGGGGTTCTGTGGCACCTGCCGGGTGCGGGTGCTGGAGGGTGAGGTCGAGCATCGCGACCACGCGCTGGCCGACTACGAGCGCGAGGGTCACATGATCCTGTGCGTCTCGCGTGCGAAGGGGACCGTGGTGATCGACGGCTGATACCCGTCGTTCTGCGATATCGGTTTGTTCCGGCGGGCCGTTGACTGGTCTGCTTGCGACATGACAGCACTTGCCCTTCCCTCGCTCGATCTCTACGACTCCTGGGCGGCGTCCGTCGCCGAGTTCGGCGGGGCTCATGTCGACGGCGCCGCCATCCCCGACGAGGAGGCCGCCGACGTGAGCCGCGAGGCGTGCGAGCGGCTGGTCGCGAAGACCGCGCGGGACAGGAACCTCATGATCCCGCCGCCCGCCGGGAGGGTGCACGCCTCGTCCTTCTGGATCACCGACGACGGCCAGGTCGTCGGGTTCATCCAGCTTCGGCACGAGCTCAACGAGTTCCTCGAGAACGTGGGTGGGCACATCGGCTACTCGGTGCGGCCCTCGTCTCGTCGTCAGGGGCACGCCCGGCGAGCGTTGGGTCTGGTGCTCGACGAGGCCCGGGCGCTGGGTCTCGAGCGCGTCCTGATCACCTGTGACGAGGACAACGGTGCCTCGGCGCGCACGATCGAGTCCCAGAGCGGTGAGCTCCAGGACGTCATCGACGCGGCTGCGTACGGCTACGGCCTCACCCGGCGCTACTGGGTGAAGCTATGAGCGAGCGCCAGCGAGCGACCATCGAGGCGGCCGCGTGAACGAGGAGGGCGTCGCGACCGAGGGGGAGGTGGAGTGGGCGCTGGCCGGTGACCCCGCCGCGCCTGCCGATCAGGTCGAGGAGGTGCTGACGGCGCTGCGCAGCACCGGACGTACGCCCGGGGTGGGTGTCGATGTGCTGCGCGCCGCTGCCTTCCGGCTCGTCTCGGAGGACAGGCTCGACGAGGTCGGCCGGGGGTGGCTGGAGCTCCTCGACGCCGTTCGAGCGCATCCGGACGCGAGGTTGGCCGACCTGCCGCCGGCACGCACGGACTGACCCGCGTCAGCTGGACAGGGAGCGGCGGCGACTCGCCAGGCTGGAGAGGCCCTGAGCCGCGGCCCGGACGATGGTCACGTGGGCCTCGGGGCGGAAGCGGCCCACCGGGCCGGTGACGCTGATCGCGGCGATCGCCTTGTCGCCGCCCTCGGCGAGGACCGGGGCCGCGATGCACTGCAGCCCGGCGGCTGACTCCTCGCGCTCGAAGGCGACGCCGTTCTCGAGCACGGCGGCGAGCTGTCGCTCCAGCAGGCCAGGCGCCACGATCGTGTGAGGCGTACGCCGCTCGAGGGGGCTGCTGAGGACCTCCTGCTGCACCTCGGGATCTGCGTACGCGAGCAGGACCTTGCCGATCGCTGTGCAGTGGACCGGCATCCGGCCGCCCGGCCGGGAGGGTGACTTGGCCTGGCGGTGGCCGCCGATCTTGGCGACGTAGACGACGTCGTGGCCCTCGCGTACGCCCAGGTGGACGGTCTCGTGGGTGCGCTCGTAGAGGTCCTGGAGGAACGGCATCGCCAGCTCCAGGAGCGAGCGCTCGACCGAGGCCCGCATGCCGAGCTCGAAGAGGCCGCCGGAGAGGCGGTAGCCGAGGTTGGTGCGGTCCAGGAGGCGGTTGGTGACCAGGTCACCGGCGACCCGGTGGGCGGTCGCCTTCGGGAGTCCGGTGCGGCGTACGAGCTCGGCCAGCGAGAGCACCTGATCGTCGACCGTGAAGGCCCGCAGGATGGTCACCGCCTTGCCGAGCACGGTGTCGAGATCGGCAGGCTGGTGCGGCATGAGATCACCGTACCGGTCAGCGGGACGCCTACCCCGCTTCTTTCGCCCGTCTGCTGAGACCGTGGGGATATGAACGAAGTGACCTCCCCGTCCGATGCTGCCGTCGATGCCGCGGCAGAACGGCTGCTGACCGCCTCGGCGACGGGCACCCCCGTGCCGCCGATGCGGGACCTGCTGGACGCGACCGACCTGAAGACGGCGTACGCGATCCAGGAGCGCCTGACCGCCACCCGGCTCGCCGGCGGGGCGAAGATCGTGGGCCGCAAGATCGGGCTCACGTCCAAGGCGGTGCAGGAGCAGATCGGCGTGGATACCCCCGACTTCGGTGTGCTCTTCGACGACATGGCCCACCCCGACGGGGGAGTGATCCCCGCCGACGCGATCCTGCAGCCGCGGGCCGAGGCCGAGATCGCCTTCGTGCTCGCCGCCGACCTGGCCGAGGGTGACCTCTCCTACGGCCAGGTCCGGGAGGCCATCGACTACGCCGTTGCCGCGATCGAGATCTGCGGCAGCCGGATCGCCGACTGGAAGATCGCCTTCGGTGACACCGTCGCGGACAACGCCTCCGCTGGTGCCTACGTCCTCGGGACCGAGCGCCGGCGGCTGGACGAGTTCGAGCCCAAGGACGTCTCGATGTCGATGTCGATCGACGACGAGGAGGTCTCGACCGGGACCGGGGCGGCGTGCCTGGGCGACCCCGTCAACGCCGTCCAGTGGCTGGCTCGCTACGCGCGCGACTTCGGGGAGCCGCTGCGCGCCGGCCAGCTCATCCTCTCCGGCGCGCTCGGGCCGATGCGGCCGATCGGCCCGGGCAACACCGTTCGTTCCACCGTGTCGGGCCTCGGCTCGGTGGCCTTCAGCGTAGGGAAGTGACCTCCATGCCAGCGGAAAGCACAGCCAAGACCAAAGTGGCGATCATCGGGTCGGGCAACATCGGCACTGACCTGATGATCAAGGTGATGCGTACGTCGCAGCACCTGGAGATGGGCGCGATGGTCGGGATCGACCCGTCCTCCGATGGGCTCGCCCGGGCGGAGCGGTTCGGTTTCGCGACGACCGCCGACGGGGTCGAGGGGCTGATCGGGCTGCCGGGGTTCGACGACATCGAGATCGTCTTCGACGCGACCTCGGCCAAGGCGCACGTCGCCAACGCGGCCGCGCTGGAGCCCTACGGGAAGCGGCTGATCGACCTCACCCCCGCGGCGATCGGGCCGTACGTCATCCCGGCCGTCAACATCGATGAGCACATCGACGCCCCGAACGTGAACATGGTGACCTGCGGCGGGCAGGCGACGATCCCGATCGTGGCTGCGGTCGCTCGGGTGGTGCCGGTCGCCTACGGCGAGATCGTCGCCTCGATCTCCTCGCGCTCCGCCGGTCCCGGCACCCGGGCCAACATCGACGAGTTCACCGAGACCACCTCGGGCGCGATCGTGCAGGTCGGTGGCGCCAAGCGCGGCAAGGCGATCATCATCCTGAACCCGGCCGAGCCGCCGCTGATCATGCGCGACACCGTCTACGCGCTGGTCGAGGGCGGGTCGCGCTCCCTGGAGGAGCTGACTGCGGAGATCACCGAGTCGGTCGAGAAGATGGTCGGTGACGTCGCTGCGTACGTCCCCGGCTACCGGCTCAAGCAGAAGGTGCAGGTGCAGGAGATCCCCTCGGATCAGCCGGTGGAGACGCTGCTGGCCGAGGGTGAGACGACCCGGCCCACCCATCAGGTGTCGGTGTTCCTCGAGGTCGAGGGCGCCGCGCACTACCTCCCTGCGTACGCAGGGAACCTCGACATCATGACCTCGGCCGCATTGCAGATGGCCGAGCGCATCGCCGCTTCCAAGGAGGCCGCCAAGTGAGCACGCCCATCTACGTCCAAGAGGTCTCGCTGCGCGACGGCATGCATGCCGTACGCCACCGGATCACGCCCGAGGACGTCAAGCGGATCGTCATCGCCGCCGACGAGGCCGGCGTCGATGCCATCGAGGTCGCCCACGGCGACGGCCTGACCGGCGGCTCGGTCAACTACGGCCCCGGCTCCAACAGCGACTGGGAGTGGATCGAAGCCGCGGCCTCGGTCATCAAGAACGCCCGCCTGACGACCCTGCTGCTTCCCGGCGTCGGCACCATCCACGACCTCGAGCGGGCCTACGACCTGGGTGTCCGCTCGGTCCGGGTCGCGACCCACTGCACCGAGGCCGACGTGTCGGCCCAGCACATCGCCGCCGCGCGCGAGATGGGCATGGACGTCTCGGGCTTCCTGATGCTCTCCCACATGGCCCCGCCCGAGCAGCTCGCCGAGCAGGCCAAGCTGATGGAGTCCTACGGCGCGCACTGCGTCTATGTCACCGACTCCGGCGGCCGCCTGACGATGAACGACGTACGCGACCGGGTCCGCGCCTACCGATCCGTGCTCGATGACGAGACCGAGATCGGCATCCACGCCCACGAGAACCTGTCGCTGTCGGTGGCCAACTCGGTCGTCGCCGTCGAGAACGGCGTCTACCGCGTCGACGCCTCCCTCGCCGGTCACGGCGCCGGCGCCGGCAACTGTCCGATCGAGGCGTTCATCGCGGTCGCCAACCTGTCGGGCTTCAAGCACAACTGCGACCTGTTCAAGCTCCAGGACGCCGCCGACGACATCGTCCGCCCGCTCCAGGACCGCCCCGTACGCGTCGACCGCGAGACCCTCACTATGGGCTACGCCGGCGTCTACTCGTCCTTCCTCCGCCACGCCGAGAACGCGAGCGCCCGCTACGGCGTCGACACCCGCGACATCCTCATGGAGTGCGGACGCCGGGGACTGGTGGGCGGTCAGGAGGACATGATCGTCGACATCTGCCTCACGAAGCTTGAAGAGCGGGACGCTGCCGGCGCCTGATCAGCCTTTAACTCGAAGATCGCAGTCACCAGGTGGCTGCGATCTTCGAGTTTGTCACGGTGGTTCAGGCTGCCAAGGGTGCCGTCATGCGGGTATCAGGAAATCACGATACCGTTGTGTTATCGCGATTTCGCGATACTCTGGATCTATCGTGAAATCGCGATGGAAGGAGCGATCGAGATGAGTCGTGCGCGATTGCGGGCGCCGGCCGACTTCGGGCTGGCGGTTCAGCAGGCAAGGTTGGCTAGCGGGATGACGCAGACGGAGCTGGCGGATACGGTCGGAGTGCCGCAGAGCACGGTCAGTGACGTCGAATCGGGCAAGTCGACGATCTATGTGCGCCGCCTGCTCGACATGATGCGCGCAACCGGAGTCGAGCTGACCGCCACCTGGGAGGACGAGCGCGATGCGTCTCGCCGTTGAGCTCTACGGCACGGTCGTCGGCGAGCTGACCGGCCAGCCTGCGACGTACGACTTCGTCCCGAGCAGTGACGGAGTCGATCGTTTCGGCGCGAACAGCTCCGTGCTCTCGGTGGCGGTTCCGCTCGTCGCCGTGTCACGCAAACATCAGGCCTCGCGGCGCCGCAACTGGTTCGCTGAGCTGCTGCCCGAGGGCGACCAGTACGACTACATGCTGCGTCAGGCGGGGCTGCGTCGCGGGGACACCTTGGGTTTCCTCGCTCGCTACGGTCGTGATGTCGCGGGAGCGCTCCAGATCTGGGATCTCGATGACCCGACGGAGCCGAAGACGCCTTCGCTTCAACCGGTCGGCGATGTCGGAATCCGGCAACTGCTCGAGGATCCGGTCGGTGCGCCGCTGGCCAACGAGCCGTTGCTCGGGAAGTCGTCTCTCGCGGGCGTGCAGCCGAAGGTCGTTCTGGTTCGTCAGGACGGTGGTTGGGCGCAGGCACTGGGCGGTCATCCGACGACCCACATCCTCAAGCCGCGGCTGGACCGGCGTCCGAGCGTGATCTTCGACGAGGAGTACGGCGCCCGGATCTCGCGAGCGCTCGGGCTGGCCCGTCACGACGCCTGGATCGACGACTTCGACGGTCTGCCGACTCTGGTCATCGAGCGCTTCGACCGCTCGGCCGCCGGTCGGATCCATCAAGAGGACTTCAGCCAGGCGCTGGGAGCCTCGGGTGATCAGAAATACCAGGAATACGGCGGTCTGGTGAGCCTGCGTCGTATCGCCGACACGCTCCAGCGGACCACGCAGTCGGCTGACATGGTGACCCTCGCGCAGATGGCCGTGCTCGCGGTCGCCGTCGGCAACCTCGACATGCACGCCAAGAACCTTGGCATCCTCCATCCACTCGACAACGAGCCCCGCCTAGCGCCCGCCTACGACGTCGTACCCCAGACCCACATCGCCGACATCGACGGGAAGATGGCTCTCGCCGTCAACGGGACCTACCGCCACGCCGGTCTCACGACGGCTGATCTGGTCGCCGAGATCACGACGTGGGGCGTACGTCGTGCCGACTCCATCGTGGCCGAATGCCTTGCGGACATCGCGGATGTGGTCGGGAAAGAGGACCCGCTGGAGGGTGCGCACCCGAGGCTCCACCAAGACATCACGAGCTTCGTAAGAAATCTCCGCAACGGCGATCCAGCAGGCCGATCCGGGAGTCCTGGGGTCACTGGGTGACTGCCCGGCTCCCACGTTGGGCGAGCGTGACAGAGTCGTCCCGTGAGCACTGAATCTTCTTCTTCGCGGCTCGATCTGCCGCTGGCCGGGTTGGCCGCATTGTTCCTCGGGTCGGGGACCCTGCATCTGGTGAGGCCGCAGGTCTTCGAGCCGATCGTGCCGTCGGCGCTGCCGGATGCGCGCAAGGTGGTCGAGGTCTCCGGGGTCGCGGAGATCGTCTGCGGGCTGGGGCTGCTGCACCCGAAGACCCGTCGGATCGCGGGGCTCGCGAGTGCCGCGCTGCTGGTGGGTGTGTTCCCGGCCAACGTGCAGATGAGCGTCGATGCGGGGAAGCGGGCGAACCGGAAGCGGACCCCCAAGTCGGCCGGGTTCTTCGCTGGTACGGTCGCGCGGCTGCCGCTGCAGTGGCCGATGATCAAGGTGGCGCTGCGCGCCGGAAAGGGGATCGGCGCATGACGTACGTTCCTTCGGAGTCCCGCTACGACGCGATGCAGTATCGGCGGACCGGGCACAGCGGCCTGGATCTGCCCGCGGTCAGCCTCGGGCTGTGGCACAACTTCGGTGACGACCTGGCGTTCGAGCGGCAGCGGGCGATCCTGCGTACGGCCTTCGACGCGGGCATCACCCACTTCGACCTGGCCAACAACTACGGCCCGCCCTACGGGTCTGCCGAGGAGAACTTCGGCCGCCATCTGCGCGAGGACTTCGCCGGGCTGCGCGACGAGCTGGTGATCTCGACCAAGGCCGGCTGGGACATGTGGCCGGGGCCGTACGGCAAGATCGGCGGCTCGCGGAAGTACCTGATCTCCAGCCTCGACCAGTCCCTGAAGCGGATGGGGCTCGACTACGTCGACATCTACTACCACCACCGCCCCGACCCCAGCACGCCGCTGGAGGAGACGATGGGCGCCCTCGACCAGATCGTGCGGTCCGGGAAGGCGCTCTACGTCGGACTGAGCTCCTACTCCTCGGCGCTGACCCGTGAGGCGGCGGCGATCCTGCGCGACCTCGGTACGCCGCTGCTGATCCACCAGCCGTCCTACTCCATCCTCAACCGCTGGCTCGAGACCGATGGCCTGCTGGACACGCTCGACGAGGTCGGGGCCGGTGCGATCTCCTTCTCGCCGCTGGCGCAGGGGCTGCTGACGAACAAGTACCTCGGTGGTGGTGGCATCCCGGAGGACTCGCGCGCTGCCAAGGCCCGCTTCCTGACCCCGGAGGCACTCACGCCCGAGACGCTCGCCGGCATCGAGTCGCTCAACGCCCTCGCCGTCGACCGTGGCCAGACGCTCGCTCAGATGGCGCTCGCCTGGGCGCTGCGCGATCCGCGGATGACCTCGGTCGTCATCGGCGCCTCTCGCCCCGAGCAGGTCACCGACTGCATCGGCGCGCTCTCCGGCCCCGAGCTCACGACCGAGGAGCTGACCAGGATCGACGAGTACGCCGCCTCCACCGGCATCGACCTGTGGAAGCGCGACCGGGTCGAGGGTGACTACCGGGAGATCTTCAACTGACCAACGGCCCCACCAAATCGCGCCGGCCCGAGATGCTGATTTGTTAGCGTCGCGGGGCCTTCGTTGTTGCAGGCGAACCCACGCTCCGACTCGGTAGGAGAGCTGTATGTCCGCAACCACTGAACCGAACGCATCGACGCGAGGCGACCGGGTGCTCGCCTGGGTCGAGAGGACCGGCAACAAGCTGCCGGACCCGTTCATCCTGTTCCTGATCCTGTTCCTGGTCGTCGGGGTGATCTCGACACTCCTGGCCGCCATGGACACCCAGGTGACCCTCCCCGGCGCCGACGAGCCGCTCGTGATCAACGGGCTCTTCACGGCCGAGGGGCTGACCTGGCTCACGGTCAACATCGGCGCGAACTTCATCGGGTTCCCGCCGCTGCTGACCGTGGTGACGATCCTGCTCGCCGTGACGGTCGCAGAGCGGACGGGGCTGCTCGCGGCGGGGATCCGCCTCACCCTGGCCTCCGCGCCGCGGTGGCTGCTGCCGTACGCCCTCGGGGTCGTCGGCGTCACCGCGAGCGTGATGGCGGACGCGTCGATGATCGTCATCCCGCCGCTGGCCGCCGCGGTGTTCAAGGCCGCCGGCAGGCACCCGATGGCGGGCCTTGTCGGTGGGTTCGCAGCCACCGGCGCCGGTTACTCGACCAGCCTGGTGGTGACCAGCCTGGACGCGCTCTTCTCCGGGATCACCAACTCGGTGACCGCGACGCTCCCCGACCCGGGCGCCGCGGTGACGCCGGTCTCCAACTACTACTTCAACGTCGCCTCGGCGATCGTGCTCGCGCTGGTCGCCGGCTTCATCATCGACCGGGTCCTCGAGCCGAGGATGGTCCGTCAGAACGTCCCGACCGACGAGGTCGAAGGCGACGCGGACGACCGCTTCCAGAGCAACGACGAAGAGGTCGCCGCGGCCCTGAGGAGCCACCGACAGCCGCTGGATGCCCAGCTCACGCCGCAGGAGCGCAAGGCGCTCCGGGCGGCGATCGCGACCGGCACGGTCCTGGCGGTCGCGATGGTCCTGGCAGTGCTCCCGCAGGGCTCGCCCTGGCGCAACGACGACGGGAACTTCCTGCCGGAGTCCGCGCTGATGGACTCGATCGTCTTCATCACCTTCGTGCTCTTCCTCGCCCCGGGGATCGTCTACGGATTCGTCGCGGGCACCCTCGAGACCGCCGCCGACGTGCCGAAGGTGATGGGTGAGGGCATCAAGGAGATGGCACCGTTCCTGGTGCTGGCGTTCATGCTCGGACAGTTCATCGCGCTGTTCAACTGGTCCAACGTCGGTCCCGCGCTCGCCAAGGTCGGCGCCGACGGGCTGCAGGCCACCGGCCTTACCGGCTTCCCGGTGATCATCGGCTTCATCATCCTGTGCTCGATCCTGAACCTGTTCATCATCAGCGGATCTTCGATGTACACGATCATGGGTGCGGTCTTCGTGCCGATGTTCGCGCTGATCGGCTTCGAGCCTGGCTTCACCCAGGCCGCCTTCCGCATCGGCGACAGTGCGACCCAGGTGATCACGCCGATGAACCCCTACATGTTCGTCGTGCTGATGATGATCAGAAAGTACGAACCGGCAGCAGGTCTCGGCACCCTGATCTCCCGCACCCTCCCGTTCGTGATCCCGTTCTGGGTCGCCTGGCTGCTGGTGCTGACGGTCTTCTACTTCGGTGGGCTCGACGTCGGGCCGGGAGTCAGCCCACGGATGGACTGAAATGCCCTAGCCTGCGCTCATGCGGGTCGATGAGTATCTGACGTACGACGCCACCGGGCTGGCGCAGCTGGTCGCTGCCAAGGAGGTGACCGCGGCCGAGGTCCTGGCCGCGGCGCGGGAACGGGCGGCGGCGGTGAATCCGCGGATCAACGCGATCGTCGCGGACATCCCCGAGGCCGACGCCCAGGTCTCCGGCGACGGCCCGAGCGGGCCGTTCGCCGGGGTGCCGTTCTTGGTGAAGGACCTGGCTCAGGAGTATCAGGGGCACCCGACGACCTACGGCTCGCGGTCGCTCGTCGACGACGTCGCCGAGGAGCACTCCTACTTCACCCAGAGTGCCCTGGACGCGGGCCTGGTGATCTTCGGCAAGACGAACACCCCGGAGTTCGGGTCGAAGGGGATCACCGAGCCGGAGCTGTTCGGCGCCGCGCGCAACCCGTGGAACACGGACCACACGCCCGGCGGCTCCTCGGGTGGCTCCGGGGCCGCGGTCGGCGCCGGGATCGTCCCAGCCGCCGGCGCCAACGACGGCGGCGGGTCCATCCGGATCCCGGCTGCCTGCAACGGCCTGGTCGGTCTGAAGACCACCCGCGGGCTGCTGCCGCTGGGCCCGCAGAGCCTGGATGCGTCCAACGGCTTCGTCGTCCAGGGCGTGGTGACCCGCACGGTCCGCGACGCGGCCGGGCTCTACGACGCGCTCATCGGTGACCAGCCGATGGCGATGATCCACGCGCCGCACCCCGGCGCGGCCTTCTCCGAGGCCATCGCGACCGCGCCGCGCAAGCTCCGGATCGGGTTCACCTCGACGTCCTCGATCACCGCGCCCGACCCGGAGGCGATCGCGGCCGTCGAGGATGCGGCCAAGGCCCTCGAAGCGCTCGGCCACGACGTCGAGGAGGTCGAGGCGCCCTACGACGCCGCCGAGCTCGGCCGCGACTTCCTCACCATCTGGTTCGCCTCCGCCGCTGCCGAGGTCGCCGAGGCCAAGCTCCGCGTCGGAGCCAAGAACGCCGACTTCGAGGCCGACACCCTGGCCGTGGCCGAGCTCGGCCGGGCCGGGGGAGTGGTCGCCGTCGAGCTTGCGCACATCAACCGCCGCAACCACGTACGCCGCCTCAGCGCGTTCCACGAGACGTACGACCTGCTGCTGACTCCGACGTTGGCGAAGCCGCCGCTGAAGGTCGGGCAGCTGACCACGCCCAAGGCGCTCCAGACCGCGGCACGGGTGCTGCACAAGGTGCACGGCGGACGGGTCATGCGCGCGACCGGGATGATCGACCAGCTGGTCGCCGAGAACCTCGGCTGGGTGCCCTACACCCAGCTCGCCAACATCACCGGACGCCCGGCGATCTCGGTGCCGACCTACCGGACCGCCACCGGACTGCCGCTGGGCATCCAGCTCTCCGGCCAGCTCGGCGACGACGGCCTGCTGCTGCAGGTCGCAGCTCAGCTGGAGCAGACGAAGCCGTGGGCGGAGCACTGGCCGACGCTCTGAGACCTGCGCCGTGAAAGAAAATTTCCTTTCACGCACGAAGCTCGCGCCGGAGCGGCAGTATCGGGGTATGACACCGTCTCCGGACATGCTCATGACCTCTCGGCGCACGCTTCTCGGCGGCACCCTGGGCGGAGTCGCGATGACTCTCCTCGGCGGTGCCGCGGTGGCCTCGACCCCGGAGGACCCCACCAAGGCGATCAGGGCGCTGGCCTCGCTGGCCGGCCAGCCACCGACGATCACGCCGGACGAGCTGACCTTCACCCCGCGCACCGTCCTGCGTCCCGGCCATGCCCGCCAGGTCGGCCTCGACCCGGCGCAGATCGCGAGGATCCGCACCGAGCTGACCCGGTTCCTCGAGCCGACGACGGAGAACCCTGCCCACCCCCTGTACGCAGGGGCCACCGCGATCGCGGTCAAGGACGGCGTCATCGTCGCCCACGAGAGCGTGGGCAAGGCGCTCCGATACGGCCTCGACGGCACCACCGTCGTCGAGCTCCCGGCCGATCAGCAGGTCGCGGCCGGGCTGGACACGATGTGGGACATCGCCTCGATGTCGAAGCTCCTCACCACGACCGCGATCCTCCAGCTGATGGAGCAGGGCAGCCTCGACCTCGAGGCGCCGGTGGTCACCTACCTGCCGGAGTTCGCGTCGCACGGCAAGGACGCGATCCTCGTACGCCATCTCCTCACCCACGTCTCCGGCCTGCTCGCCGGCCCGTCGCCGTCGCTGTGGGCGGGCTACGACACCTATGACGAGCGCGTTGCGGCGATCATGGACACGACGCCGACGCACGCGCCCGAGCAGATCTACCGCTACTCCGACATCAACCTGATCACCCTCGGGCTCCTGGTCGAGCGGGTCTCGGGGAAGAAGCTCGATGTCTACGTCCGCGACCACATCACCGAGCCGCTCGGAATGCGCGACACCATGTACAACCCGCCCGCCGACCGCCTCGACCGTGTCGCCGCGACCGAGTACCAGCCCTGGGCGGGACGCCCGATGATCCGTGGCGAGGTGCACGACGAGAACGCCTGGGCGCTCGGTGGCGTCGCCGGTCACGCGGGCGTCTTCTCGACCGCGGCCGACATGGCCAGGTTCGGCCAGATGTACCTCAACGGCGGCGTCTACAACGGCACCAGGATCCTGAAGGAGGACACGGTCAGGCTGTCGCTGCGCGACTACACCGGAGCCCGGTTCACCAGCTCTCGTGGCCTCGGCTGGGAGCTCGCCACGACCTGGTACCACGGCCCGATCTGGTCCCCGGTCTCCTTCGGTCACACCGGCTACACCGGCACCAGCATCGTGATGGACCCGATCGGCCACCAGCTCGTCGTGCTCATGACCAACCGCGTCCACCCCAGCCGCGACTGGGGCAGCAACAACCCCTCCCGACGCGCCGTCTCCGACGCGCTCGGCATGGCCTCGGCGGTCCGGCCGGCGAGGGGACGTACGTCGTGGTTCTCGGGTCGCACGAACGCGAAGAAGGCGACGCTCGACGTGCCGCTCGCGGCCACCGACGGCGCGAAGGTCCGCTTCGACTACTACTTCGACACCGAGCCACGCTTCGACTTCGGCCGGCTGCAGTACTCCACCGACGGCACCACCTTCAGCCCGCTGCCCTGGACGCTCGAGGGTGGTGACTGGAGCTGGGAGACCAGCGAGGCGGTCAACGGCTACGGCGGCCGCCGATGGCTGTGCGGCCGCGCCGAGCTCCCGGACGGCACGACCACGGTGCGGTGGACCTACGAGACCGACTCGTCCTCCCAGGGTCGCGGAATCTACGTCGACGGCATCGTGGTGAGCCAGGGGCGGCGTACGTCGTTCGACTCCTCCCGACCCGCCGACGAGGCACGCATCGTCGCCGACGGCTGGGCCCTCAGCGATCGATGACACATCACCGATAGCCTCTGGCCACATGAGCCAGCCGCAGCAGCCGAACCCGTTCCTGGTCAACCAGCTCCGCGACGAAACAGACGCCAAGGCGCTCATCACGAAGGCCGCCGAGTCGACCTCGGCGGGTGCGCCGAAGGGGATCCTGGACGCGATCCGCGACAAGCTCGTGGACCTGGGACCCGAGCTGGTAGCGGTCTCCCACGACCTCGCGGAGCACCCGGAGACCGGCTTCGAGGAGCACCGGAGCTCGGCCGGTCTGGCCGAGTTCGTCGAGGCTCACGGCATCGAGGTCGCGCGTGGTGCCTACGGCCTGCCGACCGCCCTGTACGCCTCGGCGGGTGGCACCAAGGAGGGTCCGACGATCGCGGTGCTCTCCGAGTACGACGCGCTCCCCGGCATCGGTCACGGCTGCGGCCACAACCTGATCGCCACGGTCGGCGTGGGCGCGTTCCTGGCGATCGCGAGCGTGATCGACAAGCTCGGTGGCCGCGTGATCTGGCTCGGCACCCCGGCCGAGGAGGGCGGCGGCGGCAAGGAGCTGATGGCGCAGAAGGGCGCCTTCGACGGCGTCGACGCGGCGATCATGGTCCACCCGTTCACCTACGACAGCTCCGAGCCGGTCTTCCTGGGCCGGAGGCAGCTGAAGGTGACGTATGTGGGGGTGCCGGCGCACGCCTCGATCCAGCCGTTCATGGGGCGCAACGCCCTGGACGCGGCCAACCTGCTCTACACCGGCGTCGCGCTCAACCGGCAGCAGATGCCGCCGACCGACCGGGTGCACGCGATCATCACCGACGGCGGCCTGCGCCCCAACGTGATCCCGGAGCACGCCTCGATCGAGTTCTACGTACGCTCCACCTACCCGGAGACGCTCAAGATCCTCTCCCAGCGGCTCGAGGAGATGGCGATGGGCGCGGCGCTGATGACTGGCTGCGGTGTCGAGTTCAGCTGGGACACGTCGCCGGTCTACCTGCCGATCCGCAACAACAGCGGACTGGCGCAGGCGTGGAACCGTCGCTACCAGGAGCGCAACCACACCGTCCTCGCGCCCGGCGTCGTCCCTGACCTGCTCGCCGGCTCCACCGACTTCGGCAACGTCTCCTTCCGGGTCCCCGGCCTGCATGCGATGGTCAAGATCGCCGAGCCCGACGTGTCGCTGCACAGCCGCGAGTTCGCCGCTGCCGCGGTCACGCCGTACGCCGACGAGGTGCTCGTCGATGCCGCCTACGGCCTCGCCGGGGTGGCTGCCGACTACCTCTCCGACGCGAAACTGCGGGAGACGGTCCGCGACGAGTTCGAGGAGGCCGGCGGGGCGGTGGACGTTACCGAATTTTTTGGCTGAAGCGGAGCCCGAAGCAAAAATTTGCCACTGATTAACGGTTGATGACGATTCGGCGGCGGTAATCCTGTTACCTCTTCACAATCAGAACCCGAAGGGGCATTGTTCCCCTCGTTGATCACTCAGATGGGGAGCACAGCAATGCCTCGTTTCACCCGAACTCTTCGCCCCGCTGTGGCCGTTGCCGTCGTCGCCCTAGCGGCCGCCGCAGTTGCCACTCCGCTCGCGAACTCTGCCTCAGCCAAACCAGGGAAGAACCTGGTCGATGTCCAGCTGCTCTCGTTCAACGACTTCCACGGCAATCTCGAGGCGCCGTCGGGTTCGAGCGGGCGACTGGTCACCGGACACCACATCGACCCAGCCACCGGCAAGCCGGTCGATGACACCGTCAACGTGGGCGGCGTGGAATACCTCGCCTCCCACCTGGCCGAGGCGCGCAAGGGCCACGACCGTTCCCTGACCGTCGCCGCGGGTGACCTGATCGGCGCCTCGCCGCTGCTCTCGGCCGCCTTCCACGACGAGCCGTCCATCGAGGCGCTCAACAAGCTCGGCCTGGACGTGACCGCGGTCGGCAACCACGAGTTCGACGAGGGCTACAAGGAGCTGCAGCGCATCGCCGACGGCGGCTGCATCGACGACGGCGACGGCGAGGACAACCAGAACTCCTGCGCCGCCCACGAGTACGCGGGCGCCGACTTCGACATCCTCGCCTCCAACGTGATCGAGGACGCGAGCGGCAAGACGATCCTGCCGTCCTACGCGATCAAGGAGATCGACGGCGTCAAGATCGGCTTCATCGGCATGACCCTGGAGGGCACTCCCGACATCGTCACCGCCGAGGGGGTCAAGGGCCTCACCTTCAAGGACGAGGTCGAGACCGCCAACGCGCTCGTGCCCAAGCTGAAGAAGAAGGGCGTCAAGGCGATCGTCACTCTGATCCACGAGGGTGCCAACCTGCCGAGGGAGAAGTGGACCGACCCCGCCACCGGCACGGTCTACGACGTCAACGCCAGGTACGACTACACCTGCGAAGGCGGCGGCGAGCTCGTCGCCGGCTCGCCGATCGTGCCGATCGCCCAGAATCTCGACCCCGAGATCGACATGGTGGTCACCGGACACACCCACAACCCCTACGTCTGCGACGTACCGGACCCCGAGGGCAAGTCCCGCCTGATCACCTCGGCATCGTCCTTCGGCCGGCTCTACACCGAGACCAACTTGAAGTACAACCTCAAGTCGCGCGACATCGTCCGCTCGTCGGTCAAGGGCTCGAACCTTCTCGTCACCCGTGACGTGGCGAAGGCCCCCGAGCAGACCACGCTGATCAACACCTACAAGGAGC
This sequence comes from Nocardioides sp. YIM B13467, assembly GCF_042788075.1. NCBI lineage: Bacteria > Bacillati > Actinomycetota > Actinomycetes > Propionibacteriales > Nocardioidaceae > Nocardioides > Nocardioides sp. YIM B13467. Next base: position 194,733 of record NZ_JBHZPJ010000046.1, on the reverse strand, counting down.
TGGTCACCCCGATCGCCTCCCGGGTGCTCGGTTCGATCTCCGGTGACGTCACCCGCACCACCAACGCCTCCGGCGAGAGCGCCCTCGGTGACCTCATCGCCGACGCCCAGCTCGCCGACCAGTCGACGGTCGTCAACGGGCAGACGCCGGTGATCGCGTTCATGAACCCGGGCGGCATCCGCGCCGACCTGACCGCGACCAACTCGCCCTACGGGGAGGCCGTCGGTGAGGTCACCTACGACGAGGCGTTCACGGTGCAGCCGTTCAACAACTACCTCGTCTCGCTGACCATGACCGGCCAGGACATCTACGACCTGCTCACCCAGCAGGTCACCGGAGCCAACGCCGCGTCCCACAAGATCCTGCAGGTCTCGGAGGGCTTCTCCTACCAGATCAGCCCCTCGGGTCCCGTCGACGGATCGGTCACGCTCAACGGCCAGCCGATCGACAAGGCCGCGTCCTACCGGGTCGTGACCAACAACTTCCTGCAGGGCGGCGGCGACGCCTTCGCGGCCTTCACCAAGGGCACCGACCCCTACTACGGCGGCCTCGACATCGACGCCTTCGCCAACTACCTGGAGGCCAACTCGCCCTACACCCCGGGCCCGCTCGACCGCATCACCGGGACCCACTGAACGAAGATTCGTTCGTACGCAGCGGGCCCGACCAGCTCAGAGCCGGTCGGGCCCGCTGTCATGTCGGCGCCTTCATCGACAGCCCGTCGACGAGGGTGGTCGCGGACGAGGCTGCCGGGGTGATGCGACTGTCGGGGATCCCGCACGCGCGCAGGCAGGTCGAGGCGATGACGGCGGCGGTCGCGTCGTCGATCGGCGCACCGCTGCCGCGGAGGGTGGTGGTGACCTCGACCAGATGCATGAGCATCTCCCCGAGGTGGCCCGGCTCGGCCGCTGTCGCGACGCCGCGCGTCGCGGCCCGGGTGGCGATCCGCCCGTAGGCATCGGCGAGCTCGGCGCGAATGCTGCGAAAGGCGTCGAACGCGTCGCTGCTGGTCACGTCGGGATGGGTGGCCAGCATGCCGATGTTGTCCGGCGCCTCGGCGAGCGTGTGGATGTCGACGAGGGCCAGCAGGTAGAGCGTGGCCTCGGGGCCCGCGGACGCGGTCAGCTGCTCGATCTGGTCGACCCGATCGACGGTGGGTCGGACGGATCGCTCCAGGAGCTCGGCGAGGATCTCGTCCTTGCCGGTGAAGTGGTAGTAGAGCGACGCCTGCCTGATCCCGACCTTGTCGGCGATCTCCCGTGTGGAGGTCGCCGCGAAGCCTTTGGTCACGAACAGCTGCGCCGCGGCGTGAAGCACCTGCTCGCGCGGTGGGGCTGCCGTGTTCGAGGGGACGAGGCGTGGTCGTCCGGGGTGGGTTCGTCGGATGCTCATCGAGGCCCTGCCTTCCTGTCGACGTCGACCCCGGATTCAGTAGAGCATAATATTTCGATCTTGCCAATCATGATGTGCATCTGGACGTATCGTATGCCCATCGGGCACGATGGTGGTTCGCCGAATCTGTCGAACCTGTCGAAGCTGTCGAAGGAGGCTGTCGCCGTGCCGCGCCCCAACCGTCGAGCCCGTGAAGCACTGACCGAGGCGCTCCGGGATGCCCGTCGCGCCGCCGGCCTGACCGGAGCCGGTCTGGCGGATGCCCTGGGCTCGGGCTGGTCCCAGCCAAAGGTGTCGAAGATCGAGTCCGGCCGGCAGTCGGTCTCCGAGGCCGAGGTCCGTGCCTGGGCGGCCGCGGTGGGTGCCGACCGGGAGATGCTGCTCGCGCTGCGCGCCCGCGCCGACCAGGAGCACGCCGCGTTCCGCGACGCTCATCCGAGCGGCGGCGGTGCGGAGCAGCATCAAGATGCGTACGCAGCGACCGAGGTGGCCACGAAGGTCCTGACCAGCTACCAGCCGCACAGTGTCCCCGAGCTGTTGCAGACCCCCGACTACGCGCGTGCCCTCTTGGCGCTGGCGGGTGGTTCGCATGACCGGGATGCCGTTGCCGGAGAGGTCTCCCACGTGATCGCGGCCAGGCTCCGTCGCTCGGCGATCCTCTACGAGCCCGGCCGGACGATCACCATCCTGGTCGGCGAGGCCGCCCTCCATCACCTGGTGGGCTCGCCCGACATCATGCGCGCCCAGATCGAGCACATCGCCAACCTGGCGACCACCACCCAGGCGACGATCGGGATCGTCCCCTTCGAGAGCTTCCCCCTTCTGGTCCAGCACGGCTGGGACCAGCGCGACCGGATCGTCACCCTCGAGACCAGCGCCGGCGACCTCGAGATCGCCGATCCGGTCGAGGTCGCCCGCTATGAGCGCTGGACGCAGCTCCTGCTCGAGCACGCGCTGACCGGCGAGGCGGCCGCCGAGCGATGCGCCCGGATCATCAGCGAGCGCGGAAAGTCGTCGGCGCGGCTGGGCGACCACGAATAGGACACGGCCGCTGCTCCGGTAGACTCCCGGCGGGCCGTTAGCTCAGTTGGTAGAGCAGTGGACTTTTAATCCATGGGTCGTCGGTTCGAGACCGACACGGCCTACCTGCAACCAGGCCCCAAGTCGCGCATGCGACTTGGGGCCTGGCTCCGCAATGGGCGCAGCAGTCGCCGGGGGACGGTGACGTCGCAATCCCGCCAGTAGCGCAGGTCGTGCTTCTCTACGGTCAGTCGGGTGCATACAGATTCCAGATCCCCGGCTCCTGCTTCCGCCTCACTACGTGGTCCTGCAGTCCTGTTCATGTCGGTTGCGGCCGCCCTCGGCACGTCGACGATCTACCCGATGCAGCCAGCGATCGCGGATGTGGCGGACTCGTTGGGCACGCAGATCGCTGCGGTCGGGATCGCGCTCGCGTTCGGACCGATCGGCTACATGATCGGACTTGCGCTGCTCGTGCCGCTGGTCGACCGCTTCGCCCCTGCGCGGGTTCTGGCCGCTCAGTTCGGGGTCCTTGCATGTGCGCTCGCTGCGAGTGCGGCGGTCCCCACCGCAATACTGCTCGGTCCGGTTGTCGGAGTGGTCGGGGCGTGCTCAGCGGTCGGGGCCGGTCTGAGCTCGGTCGCAAGCCGTTTGGCTCCTCGGCAGCGGCGGGCAACCGTCCTGGGGATCGTGACCGCCGGCATCTCGGCCGGCATCCTTGCCGGCCGGATCGTGGGCGGGTGGCTAGCAGACGAGATCGGCTGGCGCGGGATGCTGCTGGTGTTCGCTACGGCCTGCGGCCTCGTCGCGGTGTGCTGCCTGGTCGCGGTCCCGAAGTCACTCGGCACCACGCAGCGTGGCTACCTCGCCACGCTGCGCTCCCTGCCTGGCTTGTTCGCACTCCATTCGACCCTACGTCTTGCGGCCCTGTGTGGCTCACTGTGGTTCTTCGCGTTCTGTGTGATCTGGGCGGGGATGGCGGTGGCGCTCTCCGAGCCGCCGTTCTCGTACCCGGCCGAGCGTATCGGTCTGTACGCACTGGCCGGCCTTTCAGGCATCCTTGCCACCCAGGTCGCAGGGCGTGGCACGGACCGCTTCGGTGCTCGCCGGGTGATCGTTGTCGGCCTCGTACTGGCAGGAGTAGCTGCCGCTACGGTGGGCTTCAGCCTTGCGAACACGGTCGTGACGCTGATCTGCCTGGCCGTCTTCGATGCAGGGCTGTTCGCTGCGCAGGTGGCCAACCAGAGCGCAGTTCTGGCCATCGATCCAGCGGCACCGGCCCGCTTCAACAGCGCGTACATGCTGGTCTACTTCGTGGGTGGCAGCGTGGGAACCGCTTGCGGGGCCGCGACGGTGGAGCTGTTCGGCTGGCCGGCCGCCGCCATGATCGCGGCGTCAGCCATCGGGATCGCCGCAACGCTCACCCTGCTGATCCGCCCGCCGAGCCAGTCGGCCGCGCCCGCTCGATGAGGACAGTCTTCGAGTCACCGAAGGCGTTTCCTCCGTTTCGGAATCGGTGGACGTACGTCCCGCTGAGCGGTCGTTTCACGGCTCTGTTGCGCAACCTTCACCGCTTCGCGCGTAAAACGATCGGTCAAGGGGGGTTCGCACAGGCGCGTGAGTTGCTAGTGTCACTCCCGCAACAGGTGCAAGTTCCAGAAGGTCTGACGCCTGCGGAGTTTGTGATCCAACGGCGTTTCTGCTCTGTGCCCGCCCGGACCCCGGTCCGGGAACACAGGTCGGAGCGACGTGTCACCCGCCCCTGATGCGGGGCTACCGAACCTGGTGGCCTCTCGCCCCGACTAAGGAGTAACGAGCAGATGGCTCAGGGCACCGTTAAGTGGTTCAACGCCGAGAAGGGTTTCGGCTTCATTGCGCAGGAGGACGGCGGCGACGACGTCTTCGTTCACTACTCTGCGATCCAGACCAACGGCTACAAGTCGCTGGACGAGAACCAGAAGGTCGAGTTCGACGTCACCCAGGGTCCGAAGGGCCCGCAGGCGGAGAACGTTCGCCCTCTCTGAAACAAGGCTCTATGAGTAGCTAAGGCGATCTCGGGTTCGGCACCTGCCGACAATGATCATCTGCAACGAGGCCCCAGCCGTTCGGCTGGGGCCTCGTGGTCTGATTGGGGCCCTCTCAGGCTTCTGTGTCACGCTTGATGTGACAACTTTTGATGGTTCTTGGTGGATCAGCGCGCAGATCCACCAAGACTGGGCGATGATGTGAAGACGAGCTTTTTGAGCGTGACGTGAGGAGGCGGCGAGCGTGGCTGATCAGTTCGATGTGACACTGGAAGATCCCGAGCTGCTCCTCGAGGTCGAGCTCACGACCAATCTCATCGTCGCCGCCAGCGAGTCCGAGGATCACCTCTCCCAAGAGGAGATCGACCGCATCCTCGGGATCATCCCCTAAAGGCGTCAGCAGGTCGCGAAGAGCAGCGGCCCGTTCGCCAGGTCGGAGAGCACGGCCGCGCCGTCCTTCGGCCGTAGCTGCATGGTGACGACCTCGTCCTCGGCCGCCACCTTTCCGAGCTCGAACCGCTCGTCGAACGTGCCGCCCTGGCCGGGCGCCGGGCCGACGGCGAGCTTGGCCCGCGTGTCGGCGTTCGTACGCGCCTGGTCGTCGTTCTCGAACGACATCGCGACACGTACGTCGCCGTTCGACTCGGCTGCCATGGCGAAGCCCGCGATCGGGTTGATGTCTCCGGCGGCGTCGATGAGGCCGTCTGCCTGGTCCTGGTCGGCGGCCGAGGCACCGCCCAGCCCGATCTCGGTGCAGGTGAAGTCGCCGTCGTACACGAACGCGGAGAGAGGGTCGCCGAGCCGGTCGGCGGCGTCCGTCATCGGCTCGTGCAGGTCGCCGTCGCCGAGGCTCTCGATCTGGTCGCTCAGATAGCGCCTGCCGTCCGAGGCGAGGATGAGGTCATCCTCGGGCAGGAAGGCGATGTAGGTGAGCTGCGGGCTGATCGTCGAGTCGATGCCGGAGTCGGTGAAGCTGGAGAACGGGACCAGGGTGCCGTCCCAGACGCCGCCGTCCGCGGGATCGTCCTCGGGAGCGGTGAACCCCATCGAGGTGAGCTGCTCGACGAGATGGTCGGCGTCCATGTCCTCGAGGTGCCCGATCATGAGCGCTCCCTCGGTGGACTGGGTGTAGAGCTCCCAGTCGAGGGTCGCGGGTGACCAGCCGAAGTGCTGCTGCAGCAGACCGGAGGCGTCGGGGAGCACCGAGGTCGAGGTGAGGTCCTTCGTATAGGCCTCGTCGATCATCTCGTGGACCTCCTCCGGCGTGGAGTCGGCATCGAGATCGGCACCGACGCTCTCGCGGATTCCCGTCCAGTCGGTGAAGGAGACCCGGGTCGCCTCGGCGGGAGCCAGCCGCAGCGCCTCGTCGAGGTCGCCCCCGCGGGTCGCCCATGCTCGGGCGAGGAAGATGACGAGCGCAACGACGACGACGCCCACCGCGATGGTCAACAAGGGGTGGGCGCGTACGACTCGGGACGACCGGTCTGCCCACGTCCTGGGGCGGCCGAGAAGCTGGGGGGTGCGGAGCATTGCGAGGAACCTTAGACGAATCAGCCGCCTTCACGACATACCCTGTGCGCATGCCCGAGATCCCGGCCGCAGGCGTAGTGGTTTTTCGCGAGCACGACGACCTGCCGGAGGTGGCACTGGTCCACAGACCCAAGTACGACGACTGGTCCTTTCCCAAGGGAAAGGTCGACCCCGGCGAGACGGTGCCGGTGGCCGCGATCCGCGAGGTGCGCGAGGAGACCGGCCTGCGGGTCGCGCTCGGCCGCCCGCTCCAGCAGCAGCGCTATCCCGTCGAGGCGGGGCAGAAGGTGGTCCACTACTGGGTCGGCCGCACCGCTGTCGGCGCCGACGACGACGTCGAGGGCTACTTGATCAACGACGAGATCGATGACGTCGAGTGGCTGCCGGTGGACGAGGCGCGCCAGCGGCTCACCTACCCGCACGACCGGGCGACGCTCCAGCAGGCCGAGGACGTACGCGACCCCACCACGCCCCTCGTGGTACTCCGTCACGCCTCGTCCGTCGGCCGTTCGGCCTGGTCCCGTTCAGACCAGGAGCGGCCGCTCGACGACACCGGCCGGACCCAGGCGGTCGCTCTCGCAGGCATGCTGATGGCCTACGACATCCGCCGGGTGATCACCTCGCCGAGTGTTCGCTGCACGCAGTCCGTCGCGCCGTACGCCGGGCTCGCCGGCATTGCGTCCGAGCAGATGAGCCTGCTGAGCGAGGAGGGTGCGGAGGAAGGTAGCGTGTCGGCCCTGGCTGCGGACACCCTGCGTGACCTGGCCGTTCCGACGGTGATCTGCACGCACCGACCGGTGCTGCCGTGGGTCTTCGAGGGGCTGGGGATGCGTGACCCGAAGCTGGCGAAGGGCGAGCTGATGGTGCTGCACGTGCGCGCAGGTGAAGTGCGTGCTGTTGAGGCATTTCAGGTCTAACAGAGGCTTGAGGCCTGCCTGTTCATCTCCTGTGCCCGGAACTGACACTGATTTGCCACCGACTTTGAATTCCTCGTTCAGCCTGTGTTCACCTTCGCCGAGTTTCCCGTCCACCTCGGCTCCTTACGGTCATCGCGACAACTCCGAATCGACTGCATCATCAATCAGGAGACTTGCGTGAACACCACCTCGCTGCGCCGGGCACTCGTCCCGGGCATCACGGCTGCGGCCCTTGCTCTTGCGATCAGCGCCTGCGGCGCTGCCAACGAGCAGAACAGCGGCAGCGACGGGGAAGGCACCCTCTCGGGCACCCTCAAGGGTGGCGGAGCCTCCTCGCAGGAAAAGGGCCAGGCGGCATGGGTCGCCGGCATCCAGGACGCCAACCCCGACCTCAGCGTCGTCTACGAGCCCGTGGGCTCCGGCTCGGGTCGTGAGGGTTTCATCACCGGCGGCTACCTCTTCGCCGGCACCGACTCCGCTCTCAACGACGACGAGGGCGAGCTGAGCAAGGCCAAGGAGCAGTGCGGCGCCGACCCGATCCAGGTTCCCGGCTACGTCTCGCCGATCGCCGTCGTCTTCAACGTCGAGGGTGTCGACGAGCTCAACCTCGACCCCAAGACGATCGCCGACATCTTCGCGGGCAAGATCACCAAGTGGAACGACCCGGCGATCGCCGCCACGAACCCGGACGCGAAGCTTCCGGACACCGCGATCACCCCGGTCCACCGCTCCGACGACTCCGGCACCCAGGAGAACTTCACCGAGTACCTCGCGGCCGCCGGTGGCTGGGCCGAGGAGCCCTCCGGTGAGTGGCCCGCCTCCATCAAGGGTGGCGAGGGCGGCGACGGCACCTCCGGTGTCGTGACCGCCATGCAGGGTGCCGGCTACATCGGCTTCATGGACGAGTCGGCGGCGCGCGAGAACGACCTCGCCACCGCCAAGGTCAAGGTCGGCGAGGACTTCGTCGAGCCGACCGCCGAGGCCGCCGCGAAGATCCTGGCCGCCTCGAAGTCGGTCGGCACCAGCGACAGCGACATGGCCGTCGAGGTCGCCCGCACCACCACCGAGGCCGGCGTCTACCCGGTCGTGCTGGTCTCCTACCTGCTGGCCTGCCCGACCTACGAGAACGCCGAGGACGCGGCCAACGTGAAGGGCTACCTGGAGTACATCCTCTCCGAGGAGGGCCAGGAGGTCGCCGCCGAGGAGGCCGGCTCCGCGCCGCTCGACCGTGAGATCGCCGACAAGGCTCTCGACCTGGTCGGCGGCATCAAGTAAGTGCCGGTACGTCTGACCTGATCGCCGTTCGGGCGGTGGCTGCGGCCGCCGCCCGTACGGCTGTCTTAAGAACCCAAACAAGAAAGTCGAGGAATGCCTTGTGACTGTCGCCGCTGACCCCGGCGCCGACCCTGGCGTTGACCCGAAGTCGGAGCTTTCCTCCGGCCGTGGCTCGGTGGGTGATGTCGTCTTCCGAGGCCTCGCCGTCATCGCCGCCACTCTGATTCTGGTGGCGCTGGCAGCCGTCTTCATCTTCCTGGGCATCGAGGGCATCCCGGGCTTCAACGTGGACGAGCAGCACTACGCCGGCCAGGGCTCGTTCCTGGGCCTGGTCGTGCCCCTGCTGTACGCCACCATGTACGCCGCCGTACTGGCACTGATCGTCGCGGTCCCCTTCAGCGTGGCGATCGCGCTCTTCATCAGCCACTACGCCCCGCGCCGGATCGCCACCCCGGTGGCGTACGTCATCGACCTGCTCGCCGCGGTCCCGTCGGTCGTCTTCGGCCTGTGGGGTGCGGTGGCGCTCGGCCCCTACCTGGTGCCGGCCCACGCCTGGCTCTCCGAGAACCTCGCCTGGCTGCCGTTCTTCGACGGCCAGCCCTCCGGCAACGGTCGTACGCTGTTCACCGCCTCGATCGTGCTGGCCGTGATGATCCTGCCGATCATCACCTCGATCTGCCGCGAGGTCTTCGCGCAGACGCCGCGACTGCACGAGGAGGCGGCTCTCGCGCTCGGTGCGACCCGCTGGGAGATGATCCGCTACGCGGTCTTCCCCTACGCCCGCTCCGGCATGGTCTCCGCGGTCATGCTCGGCCTCGGCCGGGCCCTCGGTGAGACCATGGCGATCGCGATGATCGCCTCGCCGAAGGTCTTGATCTCGCTGTTCATCATTGGCACCAACAACCCGCAGACGATCGCGGCTCACATCGCTCAGGGCTACAAGGAGAGCACGCCCGACCGACTCTCCGTGCTGATCGCGACCGGCCTCGTGCTGTTCGCCTTCACCTTCCTGATCAACGCACTCGCCCGCTGGATCGTCGCCCGAGGGAGGGCCAAGTGAGCAGCAACATCGACCCCTCTGTGAACGACGCGGCTCAGCAGGAGACCCAGCTGTCCCACGCCACCCTCCCGCGAGGAGCCCAGTGGCTGGTCGGCGTCGCCGCGGTCGCCCTCGGCGGCCTGGCCCTGGTGCTCGGTGTGAGCATCGTCGGGGCCGCCGTCATCGGCCTGCTCGGGTTCCTGATCGGCTACCCACTGTGGGCGCTGCTCGTGGAGAACCGTCGCTCGGCGACCGACAAGTTCGTCACCGGGCTGGTGTGGACGGCCTTCGGGGTCGCGGTCATCCCGCTGATCTGGCTGGTCTACATGGTCGTCGCCCGCGGTGCCGCGACCATCAGCCCGGAGTTCCTCACCTTCTCGATGCGCTCGGTCACCGGCGATGAGCAGGGCGGCCTCTACCACGCTCTGATGGGCACCCTGATCGTCACCGGCATCGCCGCGCTGATCTCGATCCCGATCGGCATCATGACCGCGATCTACCTGATCGAGTACGGCAAGGGCAACCGCCTCGCCAAGGCGATCACCTTCCTGGTCGACGTCATGACCGGCATCCCGTCGATCGTCGCGGGTCTGTTCGCGTTCGCGCTCTTCACCCTGATCGTCGGGCCGGGCACGCGCTTCGGCTTCGGTGGCGGTATCGCGCTCTCGCTGCTGATGATCCCGACCGTCGTCCGCTCGACCGAGGAGATGCTCAAGCTGGTCCCGGACGACCTGCGGGAGGCGGCGTACGCGCTCGGGGTGCCGAAGTGGCGCACCATCACCCGGATGGTGCTCCCGACCGCCATCGGCGGCATCATCACCGGCGTCGTGCTCGCGATCTCGCGAGTGATCGGCGAGACCGCGCCGCTGCTGGTCGCCTCCGGGTTCAACCCGAACCTGAACACCAACGCCTTCGATGACAGCCCGATGATGACCGTGCCGGTCTTCATCTACACCCAGCTGTCCGAGGCCACGGCGAAGGGCGTCGAGTACGCCTGGGGTGGAGCACTGGTGCTCTTCATCCTCGTCATGGTCCTCAACCTCATCGCCCGTATCGTCGGCACGATCTTCGCCCCCAAGACCGGGCGCTAGGAGAAACACATGTCCATTCAAGTCAAGGACGCCAGCATCTTCTACGGCGACTTCAAGGCCGTCGAGGACGTCTCCATGTCCATCAAGCCGAAGTCGGTGACCGCCTTCATCGGGCCCTCCGGCTGCGGCAAGTCGACCTTCCTGCGCACCCTCAACCGGATGCACGAGGTCATCCCCGGCGCGTACGTCGAGGGGAAGATCCAGATCGCCGGTCAGGACATCTACGGGCCGAACGTCGACCCGGTGGCCGTACGCCGCAAGGTCGGTATGGTCTTCCAGCGGCCCAACCCGTTCCCGACGATGTCGATCTACGACAACGTGCTCGCCGGCAACAAGCTCAACTCCAAGCGGATCAAGAAGTCCGAGGCGGACTCGATCGTGGAGAGCGCGCTGCGCGGCGCCAACCTGTGGAACGAGGTCAAGGACCGTCTCGGCAAGCCCGGCATGGGCCTGTCCGGTGGTCAGCAGCAGCGGCTCTGCATCGCCCGTGCGATCGCGGTCCAGCCGGAGGTGCTGCTCATGGACGAGCCGTGCTCGGCTCTCGACCCGATCTCGACCGCCGCGATCGAGGACCTCATCCACGAGCTGAAGTCCGACTACACGATCGTGATCGTCACCCACAACATGCAGCAGGCCGCCCGTGTCTCCGACGACACCGGCTTCTTCAACCTGAAGGCCGCCGGCCAGCCGGGCCACCTGGTGGAGTTCAACCCCACCAAGCAGATGTTCACCAAGCCGGACAACCCGGACACCGAGGCGTACATCTCCGGTCGCTTCGGCTGAGCCGGCGCACGCGCCACATGCGAAACCGCCCTGCACCGACACGGTGCAGGGCGGTTCTCGTCGGCCAGGATCAGGGCAGCTGGAAGACGAAGTGGCAGAGCAGGTAGACCAGGGCTGCGGCGGTGCCGGCTGCCGGGAAGGTGAATACCCACGCGGCGACGATGGACTTCGCGATACCCTAGCGGACCGCGGAGAACCGCTTGGTTGCGCCGACACCCATGATCGCCGAGGTGATCGTGTGGGTGGTCGAGATCGGGGCCTCCCAGATGTACGCCGTGGAGTAGAGCACCGAGGCGGCGACCGACTCGGCGGCGAAGCCGCGGGACGGGTCCAGGTGGATGATGCGACGGCCGAGGGTGCGCATGATGCGCCAGCCGCCGGACATGGTGCCGAGGGAGATGGCGGTCGCGGCTGCGGCGATCACCCAGAACGGGAGGTCGTCGTCGGCCGTGAGGAAGCCACCGGTGACCAGGGCGAGGAAGATGACGCCCATCGTCTTCTGGGCGTCCTGGAGGCCGTGACCGAGAGCCATCGCGGCGGCCGAGATCGTCTGGGCGATCCGGAAGCCCTTCTGAGCCTTGTGCTGGTTGGCGCGGCGGAAGATCCACATGATCGCGAGCATCACGCCGAACCCGAGGCCGAAGGCGACCACTGGCGAGATGAACATCGGGATGACGACCTTCTCCAGCACCGTCATCCAGTTGACGAACGCGCCGGCGGCGATCGCCGAACCGGCCAGACCACCGATGAGCGCGTGCGACGAGGACGAGGGAAGACCGAAGTACCAGGTGATCATGTTCCAGGCGATCGCGCCGAGCAGGCCGGCCATCACCACGGTCAGACCATGTGCCCCTGATGGTGGCGTGATCGTGTCGGAGACGGTGTGGGCGACCTTCTGGCCCAGGAACGCACCGACGAAGTTCATCACCGCCGCGAGCAGGAGGGCGATGCGCGGCGTGAGCGCGCGCGTGGAGACGGAGGTTGCGATGGCGTTGGCGGCGTCGTGGAAGCCGTTGGTGTAGTCGAAGACCAGGGCGACGACGACCACCGCGATGACGATGGCAAGTTCCACGGTGTCAGGATTCCTTGACGGCGATCTGCTCGACGGTGTTCGCGACCTTCTCGAAGCCGTCGATCGCGTCCTCGAGGGACTCGACGATGTCCTTCAGCTTGAGGACCTCCATCGCGTCGTACTCACCGGAAAATAGCTTGGCGAGGATGCGACGGTGGTTCTTGTCGCCCTGGTTCTCGAGACGGTTGATCTCGATCCAGTACTCGGAGAGCTCCTTCATCGAGCGCAGCTTGGGCATCGCCGCCGCGGTCAGCTCGGCGCACCGCTGGAGCACGGTGACCTGGTCGGAGAGCTCCGGGGGCAGGATGTTGACGCCGTAGACGAAGATCTGGTCGACGACCTCGTCCATCGAGTCCATCACGTCGTCGAGACCGGAGCCGAGGGCGTAGATGTCCTCGCGGTCGAACGGCGTGACGAAGGTCGAGTTGACCTTCTTGACGATCTCGTGGGTGGTCTCGTCGGCGGCGTGCTCCGCGTCGCGCATCCGTCGCGCGACGTCCTCGCGATCGGCTGTGTCGCTGAGCATCTCGGCGAGCAGCGAGACACCACCGACGAGGTGGTTGGCGGACTCGGTGAACAGGTCGTAGAACGACGTGTCGACCGGGCGGATTCGGAAACGCACGGGGGGCTCCTGGCTGGATGAGGCAGACCTGCGGGCTCATGTTAGGCGAGTCCGCTTGACACGACGAAAGCCAGGGGCGTGTTCAGCCCGCCGCGGCGCGCCTGCGCTGGCGCTGTCGTGTGATCAACATCGCCTGGAGATGGTTGGGAGCGTGGTTTCGGGTCCAGGTCCCGTCGGGCCCGAGGAGCCAGGCATCCGTGGTCGGTTCGAATGCAAGATCGAACAGTGCGCCGACCTCGGCCACGAGCTCGGGGGTGGGGAGACGTACGAGGGCCTCCACCCGTCGGTCGAGGTTGCGGTGCATCATGTCGGCCGAGCCGATCCAGGCGCTCGGGCCGTCCCCGTCGTCGGCGGTGCCGTTCTCGAACCAGAAGATCCGCGAATGCTCCAGGAACCGGCCCAGGATCGAGCGCACCTCGATGGTCTCGCTCAGTCCCTCCACGCCCGGACGGAGCGCGCAGATGCCACGCACCAGCAGCTGCACGGGCACGCCTGCCTGGGAGGCCAGGTAGAGCGCGTCGATGATGGCCTCGTCCACCACCGAGTTGGCCTTGAGCCGGATCCTCGCCGGCCGCCCCGCCAGATGGTGGGCGACCTCGGCGTGGATCTGCTCGATCAGGCCGTTGCGCACGTTGCCGGGGGCCACCAGAAGCTGCTCGTACGTCGCCTCCCGGCTCCACCCGGACAGGTTGTTGAACAGGTGGGCGACGTCCTCGCCGATGCCCTCGTTGGTGGTGATCAGCCCCATGTCCTCGTAGAGCCTGGAGGTCTTCGGGTTGTAGTTGCCGGTGCCGATGTGGGTGTAGCGACGGATCGTGCCGTCGGGCTCCTCGCGGACCACCATCGCCAGCTTGCAGTGGGTCTTCAGGCCGACCAGCCCGTAGACCACGTGGCAGCCGGCCTGCTCGAGCTTGCGCGCCCAGCGGATGTTGGCCACCTCGTCGAAGCGGGCCTTGATCTCGACCAGCACCAGCACCTGCTTGCCCGCCTCGGCGGCGTCGATCAGGGCGTCGATGATGGGGGAGTCGCCGGAGGTGCGGTAGAGGGTCTGCTTGATCGCCAGCACCCGCGGGTCGGCCGCGGCCTGCTCGATGAAGCGCTGCACGCTGGTCGCGAACGAGTCGTAGGGATGCTGCAGGAGTACGTCACCACGGCGGGCCGCCTTGAAGACGTCGACCGGCGCGGCGCTCTCGACCGGCGCTAGCGCCGGGTGGGTGCTCGGCACGAAGGCCGGATACTTCAGCTGCTCGCGGTCGATGTCGGCGATGCCGTGCAGCCCGCGCAGGTCGAGCGGACCGGGCAGCCGGAAGACCTCCTTGTCGGAGATGCCGAGCTCGGAGACCAGCAGGTCGAGCGTCGAGTCGGTCATCGACTCCTGCACCTCGAGGCGTACGGGAGGGCCGAAACGCCGCCTGAGCAGCTCCTTCTCCAGCGCGGTGAGGAGGTTCTCGGTGTCGTCCTCCTCGACCTCGAGATCCTCGTTGCGAGTGACCCGGAAGGTGTGCACCTCGAGGATCTCCATGCCCGGGAACAGCTTGGACAGACGCTCACTCATGACCTCCTCGAGCGGTACGAAGCGGTCGTTGCCCAGCGGCACGAAGCGGCTGAAGATCGGCGGGACCTTCACCCGGGCGAAGTGCTTCTTCTTGGTCTTCGGGTCCCTCAGCCGGACGGCGAGGTTGAGCGAGAGGCCGGAGATGTAGGGGAACGGGTGGGCCGGATCCACCGCGAGCGGCGTCAGCACCGGGTAGACCCGCTCCTTGAACAGCTTCTTGCAGGCCTTGACCTCCTCGGGGGTGAGGTCCTCCCAGTGCAGCAGCTGGATGCCCTCCTCGAGCAGCGCCGGCTTGATCTTGCCGCGGAACACCTCGGCATGCCGCTCGGAGAGCTCCCGGGTCGTACGCCAGATCACCTCGAGGACCTCACGCGGCATCAGGCCGGAAGCGGCCTTGACCGCCACCCCCGCCGCGATCCGCCGCTTCAGGCCAGCCACCCGGACCATGAAGAACTCGTCCAGGTTGGAGGTGAAGATCGCTAGGAAACGTACGCGCTCCAGCAGCGGCAGCGTCTCGTCCTCCGCCAGCTCCAGCACCCGCTCGTTGAACCGCAGCCAGGACAGCTCCCGGTCGAGGAATCTGTCCTCGTACTTCTCGACCTCGGCCAGCGCCTCGTGGTCCGGGATGTATTCGGGCTCGACGTCGAACGGCTGGTCAGGAACCGCGGTGAGGCTCACGGTGTCCTCGGCCGAGCGGGTGGGGGCCTGCGGGTCGAGACTCATGAGGCCAGTGTGACTCACCTGCGTGTCTTTGGGGGAGACGTGATCCGAACTCTGACCTTTGGCCCGGTCGCCAGGTGAACTACCTGTTACACGATGTCCCTGATAACCGGTACTTTGGGCACATGTCGATTCTTGCTCGCGTCTCGTCCCTGATCGATCCGTTGCTGGTGCCGGTGAAGCGACCCGCGTTCACGGCGGCGCTGAACCTCCCGGCGCCGCTGCAGCGGCGGCTCGTCGGCAAGCCGGTGACGTACGACGGGCAGGCGCTCGCGGTGGACACGCAGATCATGCTCGCGCTGATGAAGGTGTCGGGGGAGCCGGACCCGTCGACACTGCCGATCCCGAAGGGGCGGGTGGCGCTGCTGCGGCAGTCGCAGCTCGGAGGCGGTCGTCAGGAGATCGGGTCGGTGCGCGAGCTCTGGGCCGCGGGGCTCAAGGCGCGGCTCTACGTCCCGGAGGGCGCCTCGGGCAATGCGCCGCTGCTGGTCTTCCTGCACGGCGGCGGCTTCATCTTCGGTGACCTCGACAGCCACGACGCTCCCTGCCGGCTGCTGGCCAGCGAGTCGGGCGTCAAGGTGCTCTCGATGGACTACCGCCTTGCGCCGGAGTCACCGTTCCCGGCGGCGTACGACGACTCGGTGGCGGCGTTCCGGTGGGCGGTCGAGCATGCGGCCGAGCTCGGTGCGGACCCGGCTCGGATCGGTGTCGGCGGTGACTCGGCTGGCGGCAACCTGGCCGCCGGGGTCGCGCTCGCCGTCGGTGAGGACTGCGCGTTCCAGCTGCTCATCTACCCGGTGACCCAGTCGGAGGCGAACACCCGTAGCCGCGAGGACCTCAGCGAGGGCTTCTACCTGACCGCCGACTTCATCGCCGCCGCCACCGACAACTACCTGCCCGAGGGCATCGACCGCCGCGACCCGCGCCACGCCCCGCTGTACGCGGAGATCCCGGCTACCGGGATCGCCCCGGCGTACGTCGCGACTGCGGGCTTCGACCCGCTGCGTGATGAGGGCGAGGCGTACGCCGCCAAGCTCGACGAGGCCGGGGTGAAGGTTGTGCACCGGCGCTTCGCCGACCAGATCCACGGGTTCCTGAACGTGGTCGGCGCCGGGCGTACCTCACGCGCCGCTGTGCTCGAGATCGCGCAGGTCCTGCGCGACAACCTCTGACTTCTCAGGTGTTTCCTGCACTTCTCAGGCGTTGCAACGCCTGAGAAGTGCAGGGATACCCGGTTAACCGGGTATCCCAGCAAGCCGCTCAGCCAGCCATGTCGGGGCGCCAGCGGAGAACCTCCCGCTGGAACGCTTCGGGGTCGACCATCGACTTGTCGACCTGGACCGCACCCGCCTCGTCGGTGTTGAACTCGACGACCCACTCGTCGGCGGCCGGCTCACCCTTGATGGTGATGTCGGTGTGGGTGTCGTAGAGGTCGTAGGTGTGGGTCTGCTCGTCCTTGCGTACGTCGAGCACACCCTCCTCGGTGACCGTGACGGTGCTCTCGGTCATGAGCGAGCCGTCCTCGGGCCTGAAGGTGCGGACGGTGAGCCTCTTGGTGCCGACCGGCTCGCCCTCCGACTCGTCGGCAGGCGCGTCGTCGGCAGCCGCGGCGGCCTCGGGCACGGAGCTGCCAGCGCCGGGGATCTTGGCTCCGGGGAACTTGCCGGACTCGGCGAGCTTGACCGCCGCCAGCCAGCCGCTCGAGCGCTGGGGGAGGGAGTCGCTCGGGGTGTCGGGCAGGTCCGCCGGCTGCGCGGGCGAGCCCTCGGACTGCGACTTGTTGGCCTCCTTCTTGCCGGTCTGCCGCTCGGGCAGCGTCACGGGCGCGGTCGGAGGACCGGCCGGCGGCGCTGCCGGTGAGTCGACCGGCGCGGGAGCGGTGGCCTTCACGGGCTCGACCGGCTCGAGGGGCTCGACCACGAGCGGCTCGTCAGGAGCGTCCGGGATCGGGAACTGCGCCTCGGGCGGCGACGGGGTCGCGGCGAGGGTGAGCTCGAGGGCCTGCATCGCACGCTTGTTGGTGCTGCCACCCTTGACCGCGAGCATGACGGCCTCGCGCAGGTCGGCGAGCTGCTTGGCGAGCTGGGCGCTGCGGCGCTCGGCGATCTGCCGGTCCACGATGGCCTGCTCGACCAGCTGGGTGTTGTGCAGGATCGAGGCCTCGACGGCCTGACGGTCGATCGCCTTCTGGCCGGCGACCTCCTCGGCCTCGGCCCGAAGGCGTACGGCGTCGGCGGCCTGCTGCTGGACGTCGGCGAGACGGTTCATCATCTCCGTCATCCGGCGCTCGGCCTCTTCACGCTCGCGAGCCTGTCCGGTGATGAGCTCGGTCATCGACTCGTGGGCGGTGCGCAGCGCGGACTCCGCAGCGCGACGACCCTCGTTGGCCTCGGTCGCGGCGCGCTCGGCGGCGCGCCGGCCCTCCAGGGCCTGCACCGCGAGATCGGCATGCTCGGAGGCGCGCTGGTCGGCCGCCATCCGGGCGAGGTTGGCGGACTCGGCCGCCTGCTCGGCCTGGGAGGCGAGCTCGGTGAGCTGCCGGTAGCGCTCCTCGTTCTCGTTGGCCTCGTGCGCGGCGGCAGCGGCGAACTCGGCGTACTGCTTCGCGCTCTTCTCGGCCTCGAGACGGGCGTCGTTGGCGGCATCGGCGGCCTTGAAGGCGCGCAGCGCGGCCTCCTCCGCCTCGGTGCGCGCGGCAAGCGCCTCAGCTGCCACGGCGTACTGGTCGGCCGCGGTGGCCTCGGCCGCGGCCCGGGTCATCGCGTGGTCCTCGGCATTGGCGTCGGCGGCCTTGCGCTCCTCGAAGGCCTCCTTCGCCGCTTCCTCGGCCTCGGCGCGGGCGGTCGCGGCCGCCTCAGCGGCGGCATAGGCGGCCTCGGCCGCAGCCTCGGCCTCCTTGCGGGCCTGCTCGGCAAGCTCGGCCTGGGTCGCCATCGCGACCGCGGACTCCTCGGCCGTGATGCGCGCAGCGGCTGCCTTCTCGGCCTCGGTCGCCCGGTCGTTGGCGGCCTGCTCGGCGGCCTGGCGCGCGGTGAACGCGGCCAGCGCCTCGTCGGCCCGGCCGGCTGCGGCCGCGTCGGCCTCCTCGCGCATCCGCGCGAGCTCCTCGGATCGGGTGTCGGCCGCGGCGCGGGCGGTGTAAGCGGCCTCGGCGGCGGCCTCGGCCTCGCTGCGTGCCTCATAGGCGGCGCGGGCCTCGTCCGCGGCCTTGCGGGCGGCCTTCTCGGCTGCCGCCAGCGCGTCGCGAAGCTCGTCCATCTCCTCGAGGCGATCCTCGGCGGCTGCCTCCGCGACGCTGCGCGCGGCGTAGGCGGCCTGGGCCAGCTCGGCGTGCTCGGCCGCCTTGGTGTGAGCCTCAGCGGCGGAAGTGGCCGCGGCGGCGGCCTCCTCGGCTCTGGCGCGGGCGGACTCCTCGGCCTCGGTGCGTGCGCTGGCCTGCTCCTCGGCGACACGGGCCGCCTCGAGCAGGCGGCGCTCGGCCGCCTCCAGCTCCTTGCCCCTCGCGACCGCGGCCTCCTCGGCCTCGGCGCGCTCCTTGGCCCGGGTGTCGGCGAGCTTCTCGGCCTCGACCCTGGCGAGGGCATACTTCTCGGCTGCCTTCTCCGCGACCTCACGCGCCTGGTGGGCGTCGGCGGCCAGCTGGGCGTGGAGCTTGGCGGTCTCGTCGGCCTTCCCACGGGCGGTGGCGTGTTCGGCGGCAGCCTCCTCGGCAACCAGCCGCTCGGCCGCCTGCTCGGCTGCCGCCTGCTCGGCTGCGATGCGAAGTGACTCGGCTGCGGCAGCGGCGCGGGCCAACTCCGCAGCACGCGCCGTCAGGTCCTCGTCGTCACCCGGCTGGGCGGCCGAATCACGGCTCCACCACTTGCCACTGGGGGTCTGCGTGCTCACGAGGGTGAATGCTAACGGCGAAGTAGGCGGTGTGTGGAGTCTCCGAGAGGATTAACACGCCTGCTACCTGGAACTACATTGCTGTAGTTCTGGTAAGGAGTCTCAGTAGACGAGTGCCTGAACGCCGTCGCGCAGGATCTCCTCGGCGAACACGACCGCGCCCTTGATGGAGACGCCGTCGATGAGGTCGTCCTCGGACAGGTCGCGGCGCGAGGCGCACTGGCTGCAAACGGTCACCTGGCCGGACTCGATGACCAGCCCGATCAGCTCCTGCAGCGGCGCCGCGTTCTCCAGCGTGAACTCCTCCGCTTTCCCGGGCACCGCGAACCAGGTCGCCTCACCGGTGAGCCAGAGGGACACCTTCGCGCCGGCGGTCGCGGCCGCGGAGGCGACCGTGAAGGCCTGGTTCGTACGCTCGGGCGCCTCGGCACCCACGGTCACCTTCACCACGAGTTCTTGCATGCCGAGCACACTAGCGCTTGCGTTTCGGGTCGAAGCCGACGTACGGCCTAAACTCGGCGTGTGGCTTTCGAACTTCCGGAGAACCTTCACCCCGATGCCGGTCCCTGTGCGTGGATGCTCGGCACCTGGCAGGGCAACGGGCACGGTGACTATCCGACGATCGACAAGTTCGAGTTCGGGCAGGAGCTGATCTTCACCCACGACGGGCGGCCGTTCTTCCACTACTTCGCGCGCTCGTGGGTCATCGACCCCGAGACGGGGGACAAGGTGCGCGACGCGGCGCTGGAGACCGGCTTCCTCCGCTTCCGTCCCGAAGGCGAGGTCGAGTGGGTGATGACGCACAGCACCGGCGTCGTCGAGGTGTGGTACGGCAAGGCCGCGGGCGGGAAGCTCGAACTCACCACCGACGCGGTCGCCCGCACGGAGACCGCGAAGGAGTACACCGCCGGCAAACGCCTCTACGGCAACGTCGAGGGCGATCTTCTCTATGCGTACGACATGGCCGCGATGGGTCAGGCGCTGCAGCCGCACCTGTGGGCGCGGCTCAAGCGGGTCAAGTAGTCGCGATGACCGAGGCCGCTGAGGACTGGCGCGAGGCCCTTCGGGCGAAGGGCTATCGACTCACGCCCCAGCGCGAGCTGGTCCTCGGCGCCGTCGAGCGGCTGCGGCACGCCACCCCGGAGGAGGTGCTCGCGGTGGTACGTGAGTCGTCCTCGGCGATCAACCTCTCCACCGTCTACCGCAACCTCGAGGTGCTCGAGGAGCTGGGGCTGGTTCGGCACGCCCACCTGGGCGAGCGGGCGTCGACCTACCACTCGGTCTCGGGGAGGCCACATTTTCATGCAGTTTGCAGGAAGTGTCAGAAGGTGACCAGTGTTGACCCTTCAGTGGCCGACGGTATCTGCGAGCGGCTGCGCCAGGAGTACGCCTTCGAGGTAGATGTCGCTCATCTGACGGTCTTCGGGGCGTGCGTCGACTGTTCTTCCGAGCCCTAGTAGGAGCACAGCATGATGACTGCCAGCCCGCTTCTGTCCCTGCCCGGTGCTGTCGCCGGTGACGGTGCCGACGCACCCGTCGCCGCGCACTACGGATCGTTCAACCTGGAGCAGCGGACGTTGGCCTCCGGTGAGGGATTCGTCGACCTCTCCCACCGTGACGTCCTACGGATCGCCGGTCCCGACCGGCTGACCTGGCTGCACTCGCTGACCTCGCAGGCCTTCGAGGGACTGGCGCCCGGGGTCTGGACCTCGGCCCTGATCCTGTCCCCGCAGGGACATGTCGAGCACTTCTTCTCCGGCGTCGACGACGGCTCCTCCTTCCTGGCGTGGACCGAGCCCGGTGCCGGCGAGGCTCTGGTCGCCTATCTGGAGCGGATGAAGTTCTGGTCAGATGTGACGGTCACGTCTGACGCGTCGCAGGCTTCGGTCTGGCGTCCCGCGCAGGGCTACTCGTTCGTCCCGCGCGAGTCGTTGGAGACGTACGCCGCTGCCGCGGGCCCTGCCTGCGGGTTCTGGGCGTTCGAGGCTCTTCGGATCGAGCGCGGTGAGCCGCGGTTCGGCGTGGACACCGACGCGCGCACGATCCCCAACGAGGTCGGCTGGGTGCCGGGTTCGGAGGAGACCGTCGGCCCGGAGTACGCGGTCCATCTCGACAAGGGCTGCTACCGCGGCCAGGAGACGGTCGCTCGCGTCCACACGCTCGGCCGCCCGCCGCGGCGCTTGGTGCTGCTCCACCTCGACGGCTCGGAGAACCGGCTGCCCGCTGCTGGTTCGGAGCTGGTCTTCGGTGAGAAGACGGTCGGCTTCGTCGGCTCGTCGGCTCGCCACCACGAGCTCGGCCCGATCGCGTTGGGGCTGGTCAAGCGCAACGTACCCGTGGATGCGCAGCTCGTCGTGGACGGGATGCCGGTAGCTCAGGAGGTCCTCGTCGACCCCGAGATCGGCCTCCACATCCGCCCCTTGCGCTGAGCGGGTCAACCTTGCCTGGGGTCGGTCAGAACCGTCCGTTCGAGCGGACGGGTAGATCGCCGCTCAGCCAGTCGCGCGAGGTCCTGTAGGCCGCCTGAGATGCCGTACGTTCAGGCCGGCCACCGGCCTGGATCTCGCTCGCGGGCGCGCCCCAAAGGACCCAGCGCCGCCTCGGCGGGAGTGGCAGCCAGGTATCCAGGAACGAGTCGAACCAGGGCCCTGGCGGCTCGAGGCGGAAGCGGCCCTCGTCGTATCCGGTGATCTCGGCGCCAACAGCCACCCAGTCGGCGACGACGCCGATCAAGGGGTGTCGCATGCCGGCCGGTGGATCCAAGCTGCTGAGGCGTGCGAGGTAGATCGACGTCGACTCGGACGACCAACGGGCGCCACCGGTCGAGCTCTGAGACCGGGCATTCAGGGCGCTCGAGGAGCTCGTCGAGCCGCTGTTCGTCATAGAGAAGCGCACTCCCTTGCCTGGTCGCCGGCCCAGCGAGTCCGGCCGTCAGCACCCGCGCCGCATCTCGCAGGCCGATGTTGTGAGCGGCTGAGATCGTCTCGGCGGCAGCCCGGGCGGTGAGCTTCATATGGCGACGGTAGGCGTGAGCACCGACATCTCTGTCTGAGCGGCGCCGACGACCTTGCTGTCGGTCAGCGCCACCGATCAGCGCCGGCCGGCGGCCACGGTGTCGAGGGCGAGCCTGGCGAGGAAGTCGCCGGGGATGCCGGGGTAGCCGTGGCTGAGGGCGCGCCACTCCGCCGGGATGGCGGTAGCGCCCCAGCGGGCACCGAGGAGGCCACCGGCAATGGCGGCGACGGTGTCGGTGTCGTTGCCGATCCGGATGGCGGTGTTGAGCGCGTCGACGTAGTGGCTCGCCGGGTCGGGTTCGGGTACCGGGGTCTGGGCGATCGAGGACCAGGCGGCCTGCAGCGCGGAGACGACCCAGCCGTTGGGGCTGAAGGTCGCCGGCGGCGCGGCCTCGGCCTCGTCGAGCTTCTCGGTCCAGAAGGTGGCTTCGGCGGGGGAGAGGAGGGAGAGGCCGGAGCGTACGTCGAGCTCGCCGTGCATCACCGCGTGCTCGATCGCCAGGGACCACAGGACGCAACCGGACCGGGCGTGCTCGTCCCAGTGGGTCAGGGCGCTCACCGCGGCGGCTGCCTCGGCGACTGCCGGGCGGTCGCCGAGATAGCGGAGCGGGACCGGAGCGGTCCGCATCAGGGAGCCGTTGCCTCCCGTGTGGCCGGTCGTCGCGTGCAGCTTCTCAGAGACCTGTTGCAGCTGCGCGGCGGTCGGCGCGGGACCTGCGTTGTCGAGCACCCGCGCGGTCTGGTTGCCGATGTCCTTCGGCTCCGACTCCGCCCACGTCCGGAAGTTGCGGGCGACCGCGGTCAGCCCCTCCTCGGTACGCAGGTCGAGACCGCCCGCAGCGGCGTCGAGGATGCACCACGACATCGTCGTGTCGTCGGTCCACTCCCCGGGCGCGAACGGGCCGAGCCCGCCGCCGAGCATCTGCGCCTTCTCGTCCGCGCCGAGCCGAGGGCGGTCGAACTCGTAGTGAGCCCCGAGCGCGTCCGCGACAGCGGTCCCGACGATGGCCCCGACGGCCCGGTCACTCTGAGACTTGGTGAGATGGGAATCGGTCAGCGTCACGCGACCAGAGACTAGCCGCGGGTGTACTGGACGTGCGTGTCCGCCGCGGCACGGGTGAAACCGAGGCCCTCGTAGAGACGTACGGCCGGGGTGTTGTCGCCCTCGACATAGAGATGGATCCGCTCGACGCCGACAGCAGCCAGATGGTTCAGCCCGAGGAGGGTGACCAGCTTGCCGAGGCCGCGGCCCTGAGCGGCTGGATCGACACCGACGACGTAGACCTCGCCCTTGGTCTCGCTGTGGCGCTTGGTCCAGTGGAACGCCAGGAGCTTGTCGCCCTCCCACGCGGTGACCAGCCCGGACGGGTCGAACCACGACTCCGCCATCCGCTCCCGCAGACCGGCCTCGTCCAGCGATCCCTGCTCGGGATGGTGCGCGAACGCGGCGGCGTTGACCCGAAGCAGCTCGGCCTCGTCGCCGGGCTCGAAGCCGCGTACGAGGATGCCGTCCGGGGTCTCCGGAGCCGGCGGAAGACCGGAGACCGGGCGCCGCATCACCCATAGCTCACGGGTGCGCTCCCACCCCTGTGTCGCGGCCAGCCGGGCGGCGGCGGGGTTGTCCCCGTGGGACCACGCCGTCGTCCCGGGCGTCAGTGACGGCGCCCGGAGCAGCAGCTGGCGACCCAGGCCGACACCGCGATGCTGGGTCAGCACCACCAGCGACAGCTCGGTGCCGATCATCAGCCCGAAGCCGCGTACGTCACCCCAGATCGCGGCGTCCTCAGGACGGTTACGCAGCGTCAGGAGGGTCGCCTCATCGAGCGGCGCCACGCCGTCGTACGCCTCGGTCGCCTTCGCGATGGCCAGGACCTGATCGACGGTGAGTGCCATAGGAGCAGCCTAGGCGTCGGCCCCCAGGCGAGGTGACGGGGTCAGCCGGGCGCCGTCGGCGGCGGCCTCGTTGTTCTTCGACGGCAGCACGAAGCGGTAGCCGACGTTGCGGACGGTGCCGATGAGGGTCTCGTTCTCCGGGCCGAGCTTGGCGCGCAGACGACGTACGTGGACGTCGACGGTGCGGGTGCCGCCGAAGTAGTCGTAGCCCCACACCTCCTGCAGCAGCTGCTGGCGGGAGAAGACGCGGCCCGGGTGCTGGGCGAGGAACTTCAGGAGCTCGAACTCCTTGAAGGTCAGGTCGAGCGGGCGGCCGCCGATCTTGGCGGTATAGGTGGCGTCGTCGACGACGACCTCGCCGGAGCGGATGACGTGGGCTTCGGGGTCGGAGGCCTCGCGGGCCGCCGAGATGCGGCCGATCGCGAGCTTGATCCGGGCCTCGAGCTCCGCCGGACCGCAGGTGTGCAGCACGACGTCGTCCATGCCCCAGTCGTGGGCGACGACGGCGAGGCCACCCTCGGTGGCGATCAGCAGAACGGGGATGTCGGTGCCGGTTGTGCGGATCAGACGACACAGGTCACGGGCCTGGGCGAGGTCCTGCCGGCCGTCTACGAGCAGCAGGTCGGAGTCCGGCGCCTCGAGAAGCGCGCTACCTTCAGCAGGAAGGATCTTCACCTGATGGCCGAGGAGCGAAAGCCCGGGAAGGACATCTGCCGAAGGCTGGAGCGAACTGGTCAGCAACAGAAGCGAGCTCATTGGGGGTGCCTCTCGGTCAGAGAAAGAGGAGCACCGAAACGCAACATTGAGCCTCGGTGAGGTGATCGTTGCACCATATTAACGAAACCTCACGGTGACATAGGAAGGTTGTCCACGAGAAAGTGACGAATGTTATAGAGGTCCGCTACTGGGCCGCGGCGAAGTCAGCGGCCGGGACTCCGTCCGACCGGTTCGAGGTCGACGGCCCGTTGACACTGGCAGAAGTCGTACGCCGCGCCGCGGCGCTGCATGCCGACACCCGCCTCCCTGAGGTCCTGAAGGTCTGCTCGGCGCTCATCGGCGACCGTCCGGCGGGTACGGGCGACCCCGGCGGGATCGAGGTCCCGCCGGGGTCGACGGTCGAGTTCCTGCCGCCGTTCGCCGGCGGCTAGTTCCACAGAGGCTGGTTTCGACAGAGGCTGGAGCCCCGCACCCGGCGACTCACCTGCGTAAGGGCCTGCCGGGGCGGGCAGGACCTTCCCTCAGGATTCGATCGCGGCGGGCTCCGGCTTGGCGCTCGTGGCGATCTGGATCTTGCGCGGCTTGGCCTTCTCGGCGACCGGCACGACCAGGCGCAGCACGCCGGCGTCGTACGCAGCCTCGATGTGGTCGAGGTCGAGGTTGTCGCCGAGCACGAGCTGACGGCTGAAGCTGCCGCGGACGCGCTCGTTGGCGAGCATCTGCCAGTCGCCGTTCCTGGCGACCCGCTCGGCCTTGACGGTGAGCACGTTGCGCTCGACATCCAGGTCGATCGTGTCCGGGCTGACGCCGGGAAGGTCGAACTCGATGACGAACCGGTCGCCCTCGCGCCAGGCATCCATGGGCATCACGGCCGGTCGGTTGGTGGTGCCGCCGCCCAGGAGCTGCTGGGTGATGCGATCGAACTCGCGGAACGGATCGGTGCTTCGGATCAGCATGGTTTCCCTCCTCACGGGATCTATATCAACGGATACACCTTTCATATATCCCATGCGCTAGATGATTTCAACCCCACGTGTCAGAATTGATCGCGTGACGGAGCGAACCAGGGCTGTCTACGCCATCTCGGTGGCCGCAGAGATGGCCGACATGCAGATCCAGAACCTCCGCGTCTACGAGCGGCGGGGGCTGGTGGATCCTGCGCGGACCTCGGGTGGCACCCGGCTCTACTCCCGCGCCGACGTCGAGCGTCTGGTCCGCATCCGCGACCTTCTCGCCGACGGCCTCAACCTCGCCGGCATCGCCCGCGTGCTCGCTCTGGAGGAGGACGTACGCCGCCTGGAGGCGGCCAACGAGAGGCTTCGGCGTGCACCGAGGGAATGAGTCGGGCGGGTTACCGGTTCAATAGTTCCATGAGCACCGGAGCCTGGATCGCCGTCATCGCGATAGTCGTCGCCCTCGGCTTCGGCCTGTCCCGGCTGCTCACCGACGGCCGCTTCCGAGGCACGAAGGAGCTCCACGTGACCCACGAGGATCACCCGCCCGAGCCGCACGCGTGGGACGCGGTCACAGACGCACTGGGTGAGGCCGAGCTCGGTGCGCGCGCGACCCTGGTGCAGTTCTCCAGTGCCTTCTGCGCGCCCTGCCGGGCGACCCGGCGGATCCTGGGTGAGGTCGCCGAGATCGTCCCGGGCGTGGTGCATGTCGAGATCGACGCCGAGCACCACCTCGACCTGGTGCGCCGCCTCGACATCCTGCGTACGCCGACGACCCTGGTGATCGACGGCTCCGGCAATGAGATCGCACGTGCCTCGGGCGCTCCGCGCAAGGAGCAGGTCCTGAGTGCGATTCCTGCCGTGAATCTCGAATCCTGACACGCTCGTCCATATGGCGAGACATTCGTTTCGTGGCCGTCGAGCATCGCGCTACTGTCATCGCATGTTCTCGACCATGCTGACCAAGCGCCGCGCAGTGGATCACTGCCGCGTGCGCTCGGCGCTGTGTCGTTCCTGCCGCTGATTCCCTGAGATTTGTCGACCTGGTCGACCCCGGGGATCGCTTTCGCCTGTCAGGCTCGTCCTGACGACCTCCCCTCCACTCTCGCAGGAGCACACCTATGTCCGAGACCTCAGGCCAGACGGCGACACAGACCGGAATCGACCCCCGTGGCCCGCAGTTCACTGCGGCGCTGACCGTTGTCGTGATCATCCTGGCTCTGCTGCTCCCGCAGCCGTGGGCTCTGGTGGTCACGGTCATCCAGACCGTGCTCTTCGCGATCGGGGCAGGTCTCGGCGTTCAGCGGACCCCGCATGCCTGGCTCTTCAAGAAGTTCGTACGTCCCCGCCTCGGCGCCCCGGACGAGCTCGAGGACCCGGCCCCGCCCCGGTTCGCCCAGGGGGTCGGCCTCGCCTTCCTCCTGGTCGCGCTCCTGGGCTACCTCCTCGGCGCCACGCTCGTGGCGCAGATCGCCCTCGGCCTCGCGCTGGTGGCGGCCGTGCTCAACGCCGTCTTCCGGTTCTGCCTCGGCTGCGAGCTCTACCTGCTGATCAGGCGCTTCGCCTGATCCCCTGAACGCAAGAAACACCAACGAAAGGTACCTAGATGACCCGCGAGAACTCCCTCGTCTCCGCCCAGTGGGTGGAGGAGCACCTCGATGACCCCAAGGTGGTGCTGATCGAGGTCGACGAAGACACCACCGCCTACGACAAGGGCCACATCAAGGGCGCGATCAAGCTCGACTGGACCACCGACCTGCAGGACCAGGTGCGCCGCGACTTCGTCAGCAAGGACCAGTTCTCCGCACTGCTCTCCGAGCGTGGCGTCTCCAACGACGACACCGTTGTGCTCTATGGCGGCAACAACAACTGGTTCGCCGCGTACGCCTTCTGGTACTTCAAGCTCTACGGCCACCAGGACGTCAAGCTCCTCGACGGCGGCCGCAAGAAGTGGGAGCTCGACTCCCGTGAGCTGACCGACGAGACGGTCACCCGTGAGCCGGCCAGCTACACCGCCAAGGACCAGGACCTCTCGATCCGCGCCTTCCGCGATGAGACCGTCGAGGCCATCGGCGTCAAGAACCTGGTCGACGTGCGGTCGCCCGACGAGTACGCCGGCCGGCTGCTCGCCCCGGCGCACCTGCCGCAGGAGCAGGCCCAGCGCGCCGGCCACGTGCCGACCTCGATCAACGTGCCGTGGAGCAAGGCGGCCAACGACGACGGCACCTTCCGGTCCGACGACGAGCTGCGCGAGATCTACGGCGAGGCCGGCCTCGATGACAGCAAGGACACCATCGCCCTGTGCCGGATCGGTGAGCGCTCCTCGCACACCTGGTTCGTGCTCAAGGAGCTGCTCGGTCACCAGAACGTGAAGAACTACGACGGCTCGTGGACCGAGTACGGCTCGCTCGTCGGCGTGCCCGTGGCCCTCGGCGACGAGCCCGGGGAGGCCTGAGCATGTGCGGAGCAACTGAGGGCGGGCTCTCGCTCGCCGGCGTCGATGTCGCCAAGGAAGCAGTCATCCAGGGTCAGGTGACCCGCGGCGGCGAGCCGGTCCACGGTGCCTACGTCCGACTGCTCGACCGCACCGGCGAGTTCACCGCCGAGGTGCCCACCTCGGCCACCGGTCACTTCCGGTTCTTCGCCGGCGACGGCGAGTGGACGCTGCGTACGCTCGCGCCGAAGGCCGAGCCTGTGGACAAGAAGGTCCACGCCGCGGTCGGCAACGTCGCCGAGGTGACGATCCCGATCGGCTGACGATCCCTGACGTGGGAGCCCCGGTGTCACTGGCTGACACCGGGGCTCCCGTGTCGTTGTGCCCTCATCGGGTGGAGATATTGCGGCCAATCGGTTGAATGGCGCTAGATTGTCCGGATGACTGGACTGCTTGTGACCGTTGCCCCGACCGGCGCGGAGACCGCGAAGGAAGACTGCCCGCAGCTGCCGACGACGCTGGAGGAGCTGGTGGCGACGGCCGTCGAGTGCGAGGAGGCGGGGGCGCGGATGATCCACGTCCACATCCGCGACGACGAGCACGCGCCGACGCTCGACCTGGGGCGACTCACCGAGACGGTCGACGCGCTCCACGAGAAGACCGAGCTGATCGTGCAGCTCTCCACCGGCGGCTCGGTCCACGACCCGCTGGACAAGCGGCTGAAGGTGCTCGACGCCGGGCCGGACTCGTGCTCGCTGACGATGGGCACGACCAACTTCGGCGACGACGTCTTCTCCAACCCGTGGCCGTTCATCGCCGAGCTCTACCAACTCACCCAGGAGCGCGGCGTGGTGCCGGAGTTCGAGCTCTTCGACCTGGGCCACGTCGCCGCGCTGCAGCGGCTGCTGGGGAAGTACGGCCTGCCCGCCGGCGGCAAGGTCCACGTCGACTTCGTCATGGGCGTGCCCGGTGGCATGCCCGGCACCTCTGCCGCGCTGGTCGCCGGCGTCGCCGCGCTTCCGGACGAGGTGACCTCGTGGTCGGCGACCGGCATCGGCCGCTCGACCCTCCCGGTCATGCTCACCTCGCTGGCCATGGGCGGGCACCTGCGGGTCGGGATGGAGGACGTACTCACCCTCGCCAAGGGTGTCCCGGTCGACGCCAACCGCCAGCTCGTCGAGCGAGCCGTCGAGGCCGCGGCGGTCGCTCAGCGTGAGCCGATGAGCACGGACGAGGCNGAGCTGGTCGACCATGGTGTTGACGGTGGTCTTGAGCTCGGCGAGCTCGCCGCGTACGTCGACGGTGATCTTCTGGGACAGGTCGCCGCCGGCCACCGCGGTCGTGACCTGGGCGATGTCGCGGACCTGGTTGGTCAGGTTGGACGCCATCGAGTTCACCGAGTCGGTGAGGTCCTTCCACCGGCCGGCGACGCCGGGAACCTCGGCCTGGCCGCCGAGGATGCCCTCGGTGCCGACCTCGCGGGCGACGCGGGTGACCTCGTCGGCGAAGGTCTGCAGGGTGGCGGTCATCGAGTTGAGCGTCTCGGCGAGCTCGGCGACCTCACCGCGCGCGGTGACCGTGATCTGCTGCGACAGGTCGCCGCGGGCGACGGCCTTGGCGACCGAGGAGATCCCGCGGACCTGGGACGTCAGGTTGGAGGCCATCGTGTTGACCGAGTCGGTCAGGTCGCGCCAGGTGCCGGAGACGCCGCGCACGTCGGCCTGGCCGCCGAGACGGCCCTCGGTGCCGACCTCGCGGGCGACACGGGTGACCTCGGCGGCGAACGAGGACAGCTGGCCGACCATCCGGTCGACGGTGTCCTTGAGCTGCGCCATCTCGCCGGAGACCTCGATGGTGACGGTGCGGGACAGGTCGCCGTTGGCGACGGCGGTGGTGACCTCGGCGATGTCGCGGACCTGGGCGGTCAGCCGCGAGGACATCGTGTTGACCGCGTCGACGAGGTCGCGCCAGGTGCCGGAGGCGTTCCGCACCCGGGCGCGGCCACCGAGCTTGCCCTCGGTGCCGACCTCGCGGGTGACCCTGGCGATCTCCTCGGTGATCGTGGCGAGCTGAGCGACCAGGCCGTTCACGCTCTTGGCGACCAACAGCGGGTCGCCCTTGAGGGCGCGGCTGCCGTGGCGTACGTCCATCGTCTGGGTGAGGTCGCCCGCGGAGACGGCGGCGACGACCCGGGCGACGTCGGCGGTGGGGCGTGCCAGGTCGGCGACCAGCTTGTTGGCGTCCTCGACCGCGCCGGCCCAGGCACCGCCGCCGATGCTCGGCCGGAGCCGCTCGTCGTGGTGGCCGTCGCGGCCGGCCTCGCGGCGCACGCGCGCGATCTCGCCGGTCAGGTGGCTCAGCCGTTCGGCGATCTCGTTGTGGATGGAGGCGAGGTCACCGAGCGGCCCGTCGACCGGCTCGAGACGTCCGGTGAAGATGCCGTCTCGCATCGCGGTCATCGCGTCCCTGAGGTGGCGCAATGCGATCGGATCGACCGACACCTGCTCGGGGATCCTGGTGCCAGTCGGTGCGTCCGATGAGGGCATCTCGCCTCCTCTCGCGCTGAATTGCGCGTCTGCTGAAGTGTCGCACTCCTCGGCTGGTCACGGCTGACAAAAGGGTTGTTCCCCACCGATTCTGGTCATTACTTGGCCTACCTGCGGGTACCTTGCCTGGATCAGTCCCTTTCCGTGCCCAAACGGGTGCAGAATCGGCGTTGGCCATGAGCACTGGAGTCAAGACGCTCTCGCGCACTTTCGAACCGGCACCTACGTCGGTCTCCGAAGCGCGCCGTTTCGCGCGGACGGTGCTGGCCGAATGGGGCCTCGAGGACCTCCTCGACGACGCCGTCCTGCTGACCAGCGAACTGGTCACCAACGCCGTCACTCATGCGGGCACACCGATGACGGTTGCGGTCGTACGCGAAGAGGACCGACTCCGCATCGATGTCGTCGACCAGCACCCGACCCGGGTGCTCCCGGTCGGCGCCAACGCCCATCCCGGGGCCGGCGAGCACGGCCGCGGGCTGCTCATCACCTCGGCGCTGGCGACGGCGTGGGGGGTGGAGTACCGACGGGACCACAAGCGGGTGTGGGCCGCGTTCGCGCTCGTTGAGGCGACCCTCGACGTGGATTCACCCAACGGGGGAGTGCCGGAGGGCAAGGACGTACGCCGCCGGGAGAGCGTGGCCACGACCGGGCAGGACCCGCTGGGACTGAGCGGGCTCGCCCTCAACCAGCTCGCGCTCGCGGACATGCTCGACCTCGTGGTGGAGCAGACCAGGGAGCGTTTCGATGCTGACGCTGCGTACCTGCTGACCGAGGACGAGATGGAGGACCGGTTCGTGGTGGCCGCGACAAGCGGGGCGGCAATGCCGATCAAGGGGAGGAGCGTGCGCCGTGGCGAGGGCGGTGCGCCGAGCCTCAAGGCGTCGTTCCGGCCGCTGGCGATCGGCGACCTGCGGGCGACGCCGGTCGAGCTGCTCCGAGGGCTCGAGCTGCGGTCGCTGGTGACTGCGCCGGTGGCCTTCGAGGGCCGGGTGATCGGCACCTTGGCGGTTGCGAAGAACCAGCCTGGCGGCTTCACGACCGAGGACGGCGCCGAGCTGCAGCGCGTCGCGGACTGGGCCGCGCCGAGCGTCGACCGGGCGTCCACGCGGGCTGCCGACAGCGAGCGCCGCGCATGGCTGACGTTCCAGAGCGAGGCAAGCGTGATGCTGGCGTCGTCGCTGGACCTGGAGACGACGACCGCGATGACCGGGCAGATCGTGGTGCCGCGGCTGGCGACGTGGTGCGGCATCTACCTCAACGACGCCCGCGACCATCCTCGGCTCCAGTTCGCCTGGCACGCCGACGAGCACCAGCTCGACGTGGTGCAGGACGCGTTGGAGGAGGCGGAGCCGGAAGGCCCCGAGCCTCCAGCCCAGCCTGATGTCGACGGTGAGGTCGCGATCCTCCCGCTGGAGGCACGCAACCGGATCATCGGCTGGCTCACCCTCGGGCGGCCGGCCGGTGAGCCGCTGCGTCGCGAGCGCCTGATGGTGGCGGAGGCGGTGGCCCGCCGGGCGGCCCTGGCCATCGACAACGCCCGCGCACACACCGAGCTCCAGGAGATCGGCCGGTCCCTGCAGCGCAGCCTGCTGCCGGCGGTGCTGCCGGAGATCCCGGGCGTCGACATCGGAGTGGGCTACGAGCCGACGGGGGAGTTCAACGACGCCGGCGGCGACTTCTACGACATCTTCGCGCTCGGCGCCGGGCGCTGGGGCTTCATGGTGGGCGACGTGTGCGGCGTCGGGCCGGAGGCGGCCGCGGTCGCCGGTATGTCGCGACATACGGTGCGGGCGCTGATGCGGGCCGGCATCCCGATCGCGCCGACCCTGGAGCGACTCAACTCCGCCATCAGCGACGAGGGGCTGCGGGGCCGGTTCATCACGCTGGTGTGCGGCACGCTCGAGATCACCTCCGCGTCCCGGTTCCGGGTGCGGCTCGTCTGTGCCGGCCATCCGCCGCCGTTCCTGGTCACCCGTGCCCGGCCCGGCGTCTCCGCCCGACGGGTCGGCCGGTCGCAGGCGCTCCTCGGGGTGCTCGACGCGGTCGACTACATCGAGGAGGAGGTGACGGTGGAGCGGGGCGACCGGCTCGTCGTCGTCACCGACGGTGTCCTCGAGCGGCGTGCCGGGGACAAGATGTTCGAGGAGGCGGGGGTCGAGGCCGTGCTCGCCACGGGCATCGACGTGGGAGCGCAGGTCGTCGCCGACCGGCTGCTGCGAGCGGTCACCGACTTCTCCGCCGCGCCGCCCTCCGACGACATGGCCGTTCTCGTCCTCGACCTGGGCAAGGGCCCAGCGTCCTAGGGCGCGCTGAACTCCTCGTGGCCGAGCACCGCGAGCAGCCGGATCTTCTCCTCCGCCTCGCTGCCGGGCACCGGCGTCAACACCAGCAGGGCCTGGCCCTGGTCCTGGGTGGACAGCACCTGGCAGTCGACGTCGATACGGCCGACCTGCGGATGCAGCAGCGTCTTGTGGTCCTCGTATCGATGTGTCACCTCGTGCCGCTCCCACAGCTCGCGGAACTCCTCGGACCTGGCGAGCAGAAGGCGTACGAGCTCGCCGGCGCGCCCGCGCTCGCCGAGCGCTCCGTAGGCCATCCGCAGGCTCGCCACCAGGCCACGGCCGTGGGTGACGTGGTAGTCCGGCGGGTAGACGCTCCGCGTCGAGGGATCGGTGAACCAGCGGTAGGCCTCGAAGCGGTCCCATCCGGTCAGCGCCGGCCGGTCCCCGAAGATCGTGGTCGCCAGCCGGTTGGAGACCAGCGTCTCGCCGAGCGCGGACATGATCATCGCCGGAGTGTCCTCGAGTCGGTCCAGCACGCGCAGCAGCGCCGGGGCGACGTGGCCGTCCTCGAACGTACGCCGCGGGGCGTTGTGACCGGCCAGCCGGTAGAGATGGTCGCGCTCGTCGACGGTCAGGCGCAGCGCCCGGGCGAGCGCGGAGAGCATCTGCTCGGAGGGCTGCGGGCCGCGCTGCTGCTCGAGGCGTACGTAGTAGTCGGTCGACATCCCGGTCAGCGCGGCGACCTCCTCGCGGCGCAGGCCGGGCGTACGCCGCCGCGGTCCGGTGATCAGGCCGACGTCCTGCGGGCGGAGGGCCTCACGGCGGCGTCGGAGGAAGTCGGCGAGGGAGGCGCGGTCCATGGGCACCATCATGCGGCGTCGGCTTGTGCCTAACCAGGGACCGCCGATCCCACGATCGCCAGGTCTCTCCCGCAGACGGAGCCGCCGCCGCAAGGTGGAGGCATGAACATCACCGGAAACACCATCTTCATCCCCGGAGCGACCTCCGGTATCGGCCTCGCTCTCGCCCTGCGCCTGAAGGAGCGCGGCAACACCGTCATCATCGGCGGTCGGCGTACGTCGCTGCTCTCCGAGCTGGCCCAGGTGCACGGCTTCGAGACCGTCCGCATCGACACCGCCGACGCCGCCTCGATCGCGGAGGCGGCCGCCGACGTGGTCAGCCGCTTCCCGGAGCTGAACGTGCTCGTCGCGATGGCCGGGATCATGCGCCCTGAGGACTGGACCACGCGAGGCTTCCTCGCCGATGCCGAGGAGACCGTGGTGACCAACCTGCTCGGTCCGATCCGGCTCATCGACGCGCTGCTGCCGCAGCTGCGCGAGCGTCCCGGTGCCACGATCCTCACCGTCTCCTCGGGGCTGGCCCACACGCCGCTGCGGTTCACGCCCACCTACAACGCGACCAAGGCGGCGATCCACCAGCTCTCCGAGTCGATCCGGATGCAGCTGGAGCCGATCGGGATCCAGGTCACCGAGCTCGTCCCGCCGGCGGTCCGGACGGCCCTGATGCCGGGCCACGAGAGCTCCGAGCACGCCATGCCGCTCGAGGCGTACGTCGACGAGGTGATGACGCTGCTCGAGGCCGATCCGGAAGCCCACGAGGTGCTCGTGGAGCAGGTCAAGCTGCTGCGCTTCGCCGAGGTCCGCGGCGACTACGACCAGATCATCGGGGTCCTCAACGCGGCCGAGGAACGGGTCCGCTGACCCCGGATCGGCGGCCGGGCCTGGCGGCTAGGGTCCCGCACCTCGGGTCCGCACCCCAGGTCGCACGCTGCGCACGCACCTCGCCGCGTTGGCCCCGCTCGGAAGACACCCGGTATGCCGTCGCGGAGCCGCCTTGCGATGCACGCACGCATCGCACGACCTGCGGCACGGCCCATCGGATTGGGACCCTAGACTGAGCCAACATGAGCGAGCTCACCGTGATCGTGCTGGCCGCCGGTGGCGGCACCCGGATGAAGTCCAAGACTCCCAAGATGCTCCATCAGATCGCGGGCCGCAGTCTTGTGGGCCATGTCCTGGCCGCGGTCTCGGAGGCCGGGGCGTCCCGCGTCGTCGCGGTCGTCGGACACCAGCGGGAGCTGGTCGAGCCCCACATCGCCGAGATCCTGCCCGAGGCCGTGATCGCGGTCCAGACCGAGCAGCTCGGCACGGCGCACGCCGTGCGGGTGGCGGTCGAGGCCGGCGCGGTCTCCGGCGGGACGGTCCTGGTGACGTACGGCGACACGCCCCTGCTGCGCGGTGAGTCGCTGCGCGCGCTGGTGGCCGACCACGAGGCCGCCGGCCGGGCCGCGACGATCCTGAGCGGGATCGTCCCGGAGCCCTCCGGCTACGGCCGGATCCTGCGCGCCAGTGGTGGGCCCAGTGCCGGGGTCACCGGGATCGTCGAGGAGAAGGACGCGACCGACGAGGAGCGGGCGATCAACGAGATCAACTCGGGGATCATCGCCTTCGACGGGGGCTTCCTGGCCGGGGTGCTTCCGCGGATCGGCAACGACAACGCGAAGAAGGAGTTCTACCTCACCGACGCGATCGCGCTGGCGGTCTCGGACGGGCTGGGGGTGGACGCGTTCGTCCTCGACGACGTCAGCGAGGCCGAGGGCGCCAACGACCGGGCCCAGCTCGCCGCGCTCGGGAAGATCCTCAACGACCGGATCGTGACCCGGTGGATGAAGGACGGGGTCACGGTGATGGACCCGGCCACGACCTGGATCGACGCCGACGTCGAGCTCGCGCCCGACGTCACCATCCTTCCCGGCACCCAGCTCATCGGCGCCACCCGGATCGACGAGGACGCGGTGGTCGGCCCCGACTGCACGCTGAAGGACACCGAGGTCGGCCACGGCGCCCGGGTGGTGCGTACGCAGGCCGAGCTCGCCGTCGTCGGACCCGGTGCCAACGTCGGACCGTTCTCCTACCTGCGCCCGGGCACGGTGCTCGGGGAAGAGGGCAAGATCGGCGGCTTCGTCGAGGTCAAGAACTCGACCATCGGGCCCGGCGCCAAGGTGCCTCATCTGTCCTACGTCGGCGACGCGACGATCGGCGAGGGCTCCAACATCGGGGCCGGCACGATCTTCGCCAACTACGACGGGGTCAACAAGCACAGGACGCGGATCGGGCGCCACGTGAAGTCGGGGTCAGGTGTGACCTTTGTCGCCCCGGTGGTCGTCGGAGACGGCGCGACGACCGGTGGCGAGGCCCTCATCCGGGAGGACGTGCCGCCCGGTGCGCTGGCCGTCTCCGCAGGTCAGCAGCGGATCATCGAGGGGTGGGCGCTGACGAAGAGGGCAGGCACACCGCAGGCGGCCGCGGCCGAGGAGGCACTCGAGTCGGGCGTACCCATCGTCGGTGAACCCTCGGCGACAGGCGAGTGACCCCCGGGGTTGGGTCCGGCAGCGAAGTTGATGGAGAATCCAAGTGCAGTGACCCCGGGGGTAGGAGCCAGCACATGACCAAGCGCACCACCGAGAAGCAGTTGATGCTCTTCAGCGGCCGGGCTCACCCGGTCCTCGCCGAGGAGGTCGCCGACCTTCTGGGAACGAAGCTGACGCCGACCTCGGCCTACGACTTCGCCAACTCCGAGATCTACGTACGCTACGAGGAGTCGGTGCGCGGTTCGGACGCGTTCGTCATCCAGTCGCACACGGCGCCTATCAACCAGTGGCTCATGGAGCACCTGATCATGGTCGACGCGCTGAAGCGTGCCTCGGCCAAGCGGATCACCGTCGTGATGCCGTTCTGGGGCTACTCCCGCCAGGACAAGAAGCACCGCGGTCGCGAGCCGATCTCGGCCCGTCTGGTCGCCGACATGTTCAAGACCGCGGGTGCCGACCGGATCATCTCCGTCGACCTGCACGCCGACCAGCTCCAGGGCTACTTCGACGGTCCCGTCGACCACCTGATGGCGCTGCCGCTGTTGACCGACTACATCAAGGACAAGTACGGCAACCAGCCGCTCGCCGTCGTCTCTCCCGACGCCGGCCGGATCAAGGTCGCCGAGCGCTGGGCGGCCCGGCTCGGAGGCGCGCCGCTGGCGTTCATCCACAAGACCCGCGACATCAACCGGCCCAACGAGACCGTCGCCAACCGCGTCGTGGGTGAGGTCAAGGACCGCATCTGCATCCTCACCGACGACATGATCGACACCGGTGGCACGATCGTGAAGGCCGCCGACGCGCTCATGGCAGACGGCGCAGCCGGCGTGATCATCTGCGCCACCCACGCGATCCTCTCCGACCCCGCCGTCGACCGGCTGAAGAACTCCACCGCCACCGAGGTCGTCATCACCAACACCCTCCCGGTGCCGGAGGAGAAGCAGTTCGACAAGCTCACGACGCTCTCCATCGCACCCATGCTCGCCCGCGCGATCCGCGAGGTCTTCGAGGACGGCTCGGTGACCTCGATGTTCGACGGTCACGCCTGATACTCCTTCGTCGTGGCGGGCGACTTCGAGCTGACGACCGACGAGCTCCGTGTCGTCGCCCGCTACGTCGCGGAGGCTGCTGCCGAGGTCCTGCCCCTGTTCGAGGCGGCCTGCCCCGACGATCCTCGACCGAGGCTGGCGCTGGATGCGGCCTGGGAGTTCGTCGGTGGTTCAAGGCGTACCAAGCTCCAGCGCGTCACCTCCTTGGACGCCCATCGGGCGGCCAAGGAGGCCCCTTCTGAGGCGGCTCGGTTGGCCGCCCGAAGCGCCGGTGATGCTGCCTCGGCCGCCTACCTCCATCCGCTCGCCGATGCCGCTCAGGTCGGGCACATCCTGCGCGCCGCGGCCAGCGTCGCCCGGATCGAGGAGCTCTCCGAGCCTGGGGCTGCCGTGGCCTCCCTGGACCGTGCGGTCGAGCGTGCGGGACCGGTGCTGCTCGACGTTCTCGGGCGTTATCCCGTCGTGCCGGCCGGCAAGAACCGTGTCGCAGAGCTCATGAGTACCCTCGACAGCCGACTGAGAGCGTCTCGCTGACGACCAGCTGGGCGCTCGGGGTGCGACCTCCGGGAGCTCGCCCACGCGGAACCAGCCGACATCCGCTGACTCGTCATCTCGACAAGCCCGATACACCGCATCAGCGACGTACGCCTCGCCCGAGCGCCACGTGCAGCTGAACGTGAGGTCCACATAGACCGCACGATCGCCGTTGGGATAGACCATCGGGCGGCGCCCGGGTGTGGTGCGGAGAAGTTCTTGCGCGTTGGGTTGGCGTCGAGGGGGGCTTCGGGCCATTTATCATCCACAGAAGCGGGGCGGTTCGCTGACCGCGAAAACAGGGGTTGACCAGGGAAAATAGGTGTCCAATAGGGGTTGGAAATAGTAGAATCAGACCCATCACAGCACACCTCTGAAGGAGAGACGCGATGAGTCTCGGCCGCGAGATCGACCACTGGGGCACCAACCCCGGCGACGCGATCGACGCTGCCTTGAGGGCCATCGAGACCGCCATTCAAGAACTCCTCTCGACCGACCCCGCCTATTGGCGCACAGGGCAGAAGAAGGACTTCCTCGAACGAGTGGAGAAGCTCCAGGCCAAACAAGCCGCGTTGAAGCTGAGGGTGCTGGCGTCTGCCGGCGACATCGCCGAAGAGACCGGCGCGAAAGATGCGTCCGGGTGGATGCGGACCGAACTCCTGGTCGACAAGGCCGTGGCCCGATCCCAGATCAAGCTCGCCGCCGGCGTCGCGAAGTACGAACTCGTAGCTGCCGGGCTCGCCGAGGGTGTGGTGTCGCAGGACAAGGCCCGGGTGATCACCCAGGCCCTCGACCAGATCGAATCCGACCCGGCTGCCAGCTCTGAGGACCTGGTCCTGGCCGAGAAGCTGCTGGTCGACTATGCGACCCGGTTGACGGCGAATGAGTTGAAGATCGTCGGGCGACGGATTCTCGCGGAGATCGACCCCGAGCGGTTCGAAGCCGCCGAGGCCCAAGCCCTGCAGCGCGAGGAGGAGCACGCCCAGCGGCGCACCTTCTTCCAGTCCCGCGACAACGGCGACGGCACCATCGACATCCAAGCGCGGGTCTCGCGTGCTGTCGGGTTGCGGCTGCGGACTCTGTTGGATTCGTTGGCGCAACCGAGGAAGCTGTCGGCCGAGGACAAGGGCCGCAAGGCGCCCTATGACCGGTTGCTGGGGCAGGCCTTCGCCCGGGTGGTCGAGACCTACGACGCCGACCAACTGCCCCGGCATGGTGGCCACGGCACGACGGTGTTCATCACGATGAGCGTGGAGGACCTCCGCAAGGACCTCGGCACCGCCGCGTTGGGGTTCGACGGGGCGCAGATCACCGCCGCCGAGGCCCGCCGGATGGCCTGCAACGCCGACCTCGTCCCGGTGGTGTTGGGTACCGACTCCGAGATTTTGGACTTCGGTCGCACCGCCCGGTTGGCGTATCCGATCCAACACCGAGCACTCCGGCTACGGGACACGTGTTGCCAAGCCGAAGACTGCGGCGCGCCCGCAGCCTGGACCGAAGCGCATCACTTGAAACCCTGGTCCGAAGGCGGCCTCACGAATCTGGCCAACATGGTCCTGCTCTGCTCCAGTGACCATCGCCGAATCCACGACCCCAACTACAACTATGAGCGACTTCCGAGTGGGCGGATCCGGTTCACTCGGCGTACGTGAGCGAGCTGGCCCGGCGCTGCCGTGCCCGTATTGACTCGAGCCCATCACGCGACGATCGCTGATCCGTGTTCTCGCGCGCCGTCGCGTCGCTGCAGCAGTCCTCTGCGTGCGTGCCGCCAGCGGATGGCCCTGCTTGTGAACGTTTCACAAGGTGTCATCGTCTTGTAAAAGCACGAGCAAGACCTTCACCCACCAGGAGCCATCGGCCGGAGATCCCAAGCCCGTACCCAACCCATGGAATCCGCGCCAAACCCCGCCGCCGACCCGATAGCCAGAGAACACCCTCCCGTAACGGGTCGGCGGCCACCAGCCCGAAGAAACCTCAGCTCACCGTCCCGCCAGTCACGAGCTCGGGGTTCTCAGCCAGCCACGCATCCATGTCGTCCTCACGCATAGCCGCCCACAAACGGCGACCTTCGCGCTTGTCGAGACGGACGACGCTCTGCGCGCCTTCCTTGCCCAGCCCCGCTACGGGGGCGGTGAAGAAGGTCAGGTCCGACGAGGGCATCCGGGCGAGATCGAGGGCCAGGCTACGAAGGTCACCGCCGGAGAAGCCGGAGTCGACGGTCAGGTGG
Source organism: Nocardioides sp. YIM B13467 (assembly GCF_042788075.1). NCBI lineage: Bacteria > Bacillati > Actinomycetota > Actinomycetes > Propionibacteriales > Nocardioidaceae > Nocardioides > Nocardioides sp. YIM B13467. Next base: position 154,762 of record NZ_JBHZPJ010000046.1, on the reverse strand, counting down.
CGGGTGATGATGTCGAGGAGGTCGTAGGCCTTCTTGGGGTTCTTCGGGTCGACGCTCTGCCTCAAGCCGCGGAGGATGGAGCGCAGCACGTACTGCTGGCGCTTCACCCGGTCCAGGTCGCCGCCGGGGAGGCCGTAGCGCTGGCGTACGTAGAGGAGGGCCTCCTCGCCGCTGAGCAGGTGGGTGCCCTTGGTCCAGGTGCGGTGGCGCGCGGAGTCGTGGACGGTCTCGGGGATGTAGACCTCGACGCCACCGAGGAGGTCGCCGATCTCCTCGAAGCCTGCCCAGTCGACCCAGGCGACGTGGTCGATGCGTACGCCGGTGAGCTTCTCGACCGTCTGCACGCTGAGTTTCGGGCCACCCTGGGAGAAGGCGGCGTTGACCTTGGCCTTGCCGTGCCCGGGGATCCGTACCCAGGAGTCCCGGGGGATGGAGACGACCGAGGCCGAGCGGCGGTCGGCGCTCAGGTGCAGCAGCATCATCGTGTCGGCCCGCTGCTCGCCGGGCGTCCACGATGCCGTGGCCTCGCTGCCGGTGGTGGCCTTACCGCCGGTGCGCCCGTCGGTGCCGAGGAGCAGGATGTTCAGGGCGCCCGCGGCTTCGCCGGCCGCCTCGGGACGCTCCTCGAGCCCGGCGAAGACATCGACGGTCCGGACCTGACGGTCGAGCCGGTGGGCGAGGTACCAGCCGGTGCCGGTCACGGCGCCGACAAGCACGACGAACGCGATACCGACGCCGAGCCAGATGCGCGTCTTCTTCATGGCCGTCCTCAGTGGTGGGGGTCGAGGGCGGATAGAGGCTAGTGGTCGCTACGCGCGGTCGTCGAAGTGGTCCTCCCAGGACCGTCGCAGGATCGTCGGTACGTCGCCGGCCAGGGCCGCGCGAAGCGCGTCGAGCTGACCGTCGTCGAGAGCGATCCGTGGGAAGGCTCGGCCGACCTCGATGGCGAAGGCCTGACCACGGGTGGCCAGGGCCGGCGCCTCGGCGAGATAGGCCGTGACGTAGGGACGCAGCAGATGCGCCTGCTCGGCGATCCACATCCCCGATGCCAGCGCCCCGAAGCGGCGGTTGTCGACACCGGGGGCGAGCATCGCCTCCCAGGCGGCGTCCTTCGCGCTGGTCGAGGGGCGGGCGGCGAGGGCCCGAAGCGCCCCGAGGTCTCCCTCGGCGGTGCCGTCCCGGTCGCGCTCGGTCGCGATGAAGCGCGCGTCGGCCTCACCGAGCGAGGCGAGACGTACGATCGCCGCCCAGCGTGCGGTCGGCAGCAGCGGGATGCTGCCCCCGACCTTGTCGGCGTCCAGCCAGCCGCGCAGCAGGTCGGCGTCCGCGCTGGTCGCGGCCAGGGCGGCGGCCCAGGCCAGGGCCCGCTGCTCGTCGTCCGCGGAAGCCGCCAGGCCTGCGGCGGACGCGGCGGCGACCCGCGCGACCGCTCCGGCCGCGCGTGAGGCCGGCACCCGCTGCGGGATCACCACGGAGCGGGTCTCGGCGAGCACCCCTTCGATGATGTCCGCCCGAGTCTCGGCGGGCAGGTGGGTCTCGACCAGGTCGAGGTAGTCGTCGGCCGACAGGTCACGCGATCGCACCCGGAGGGCGGTGGCGGACCAGAGCACAGCACGTACGAGCGGGTCCTCGAGCCGGGAGAGCCCGCCGGAGAGCGCCTCCCACGACCCCGGGTCGAGGCGGAGCGCGGCGAAGGTCTCGCCGCCGGCGTTGGGGACCACGACGAGCCCGGCGAACTCCGGCAGCGGCACCGGCTCGGCACCAAGCTCGACCCGCTTGCGTTCCACGAGCCGGAGCGAGGAGTCGTAGCCGGCGACCGTGAACGCATGCGGCCGGCTCCCCTCGCGCTCCAGGACCGGGACGTCCACGTCGCGCCGCACCGACACCGTGTCGAACCCCGGTCGCCGCAGCCAGGCGTCCACCCACCCGCGTACGTCCTTCGGGGATCTCGCCGCGAGCGACTCGACGAAGTCGGCCAGGGTCGCGTTGGCGAACCGGAAGCGGGTCAGGTGGCGGTTGACCCCGGCCATGAACTCCTCGTCACCGAGCCAGAAGGCGAGCTGCACCAGGCAGGCCCCGCCCTTGGCGTAGGAGATGCCGTCGAAGATGGTGGCGGCGGTGTCCACGTCGGGTACGTCCACCGCCAGCGGAGCGACCGGATGGGTCGAGCGGCGCGCGTCGGAGCGGTAGCCCCACGGCTTGCTCCCGACCTCCACCTCGACCCGCAGGTCCGAGAAGCCGGCGCCCGCCTCCGCGACCCGGTAGCCCATGTAGTCGGCGAACGACTCCTGCAGCCAGGTGTCCTCCCACCAGGTCATCGTCATCGAGTCGCCGAACCACATGTGCGACATCTCGTGGGCGATGATCACCGCGCGGATCGCCCGCTGGGTGTCGGTGATCGCTCCGCGCGGCAACAGCTCGTCGCGGTAGGTCACGCACCCCGGCATCTCCTGTGCGCCCCAGTTGAGCCCGGGCACGAAGACCTGGTCGTAGGAGTCGAACGGGTAGGGCTCGTCGATGAGGTCGGCGTAGTGGGCGAAGCACGCCTCGGACGTACGCCGCAGCTCGTCCGCGTCCCGGTCCAGCTCGGCCGCCAGCGACCGCCGGGCATGCCAGCCGAAGTCGAGGCTCTCCCCGGAATCGAGCGCGTACGTCCACCGCACCGAGTGCCACGGCCCGGCGGCGACGATCAGCAGCGCCGGCGGGATCGGGGGAGTGGTCGCGAAGACCCAGCGGCCGGCGTCGTGCGAGACGACGGCGCCGTTGGCGAGGACGGTGTCGGCCGGATCTGCGGTGACCGCGACCGCGAACGACGCCTTGAGATCGTTCTGGTCGAAGCAGGCGTAGACCTTCGAGGCGTTGTCCATGCCCAGGTAGGCCGACACATAGCGCGATCCGTCGACGGGGTCGGTGAACGTGTGCATCCCGTCGCCGTCGGTCGTGTAGGGCAGGGTCGCGGTCACCTCCACCTCGTTGACCGCCCCGTCGTTGACCGCCCCGTCGGTCAGCACGGTCGAGAGGCCGGTCAAGCCCACCCGCACACCGTCGTACGCGGCCTCGACCGCCTCCCCGTTGACGACCAACGACACCGCGACGGCGCCCTTCAGGTCCAGGAACGTCTCGGCGACCGTGGAACGGAACCGGACCCGGGTGTGGCTCCGGAAGGTCTCGGGACCGGTGAGGTCGAGATCGAGCGAGTAGGAGACGGAGCTGAGCACGCCGGCCCGTGTGCGGGCCTCGTCGAGTGTGAGGGACACGACCTCCAACGTACGTCCTCGCAGGTCAGCACGCGCGCGCATTTCGCTGTGAGCGTGATCCGGGGATAGTCTGTGGCAGTTGCCTCGGCGAGGGAGCGCATCGCGCTCCGTGATCGACAAGGTGGACGTCTCTTCGGGAGACGCCGTGCCTTCGTCGCACGGCCTTCGTTGGACCAGCCGGGCGCCATTGACGTCAGCACCACTCATCGAGGAGTTCAACGCATGTCCAGCGAGAAGATCGTCGCCGAGAAGCGCACCGAGTTCGGCAAGGGTGCCGCTCGCCGCATCCGCCGTGAGAACAAGATTCCGGCGGTCGTCTACGGCCACGGCGCCGACCCGATCCACCTGAGCCTGCCGGGCCACGCCACCATGATGGCGCTCAAGAACCACGGTGCCAACGCGCTGCTGGAGCTCGACATCGACGGCAAGATCCAGCTCGCCATGACCAAGCAGGTCCAGGTCGACGACGTCCGCCGGGTCATCGAGCACGTCGACTTCGTCGCCGTCCGCGCCGGCGAGAAGGTCACCGTCGACATCAACGTCCACGTCGTGGGCGACGCGATCTCCGGCACCATGGTCGTCACCGACGCCAACACCCTGACCGTCGAGACCGAGGCCACCCACGTGCCCGAGAGCATCGAGATCAGCGTCGAGGGCCTCGAGGCCGGCACCCAGATCCTCGCCGGCGCCGTCGAGCTGCCGAAGGGCACCACCCTGGTCACCGACCCGGAGACCCTGGTCGTCAACATCACCGAGGCCAAGACCAACGAGGAGCCTGCCGACGAGGCCGGCGAGGGCGAGACCGCCGAGTCCGCCGAGGCCGAGGCCACCAACGGCGAGTGACCGACCGGTGACCGATTCGGTGACCGACGGCGTCTGGCTGGTCGTCGGCCTGGGCAACCCCGGGCCGACGTACGCCGGGCACCGTCACAACATCGGCTATCTCGTCACAGACGAGCTGGCCAACCGGCTGGACGGCAAGTGGCGTGCCCACAAGTCCGGCCGTGCTGACGTCGTGGAAGGGCGGCTCCCGGGGGCGACTCCGGGGCTGCCCGGCCCACGCGTCGTACTCGCCCGTTCCCGGACATACATGAACGAGTCCGGCGGGCCGGTCAAGGCGCTCGCGACCTTCTACAAGGTCCAGCCCGACCATGTCATCGCCATCCACGACGAGCTCGACATCGCCTTCGACACGATGCGGGTCAAGCTGGGCGGTGGCGACAACGGCCACAACGGCCTCAAGTCGATGCGGTCCTCCCTCGGCACCGGCGACTTTCACCGGGTGCGCGTCGGCATCGGCCGCCCGCCCGGTCGCCAGGAGGTGCACGACTTCGTGCTCTCCAACTTCTCCACCACCGAGCGCAAGGTGCTGCCGTTCGTGGTCGACACCGCCGCAGACGCCATCGAGACACTGATCAACGAGGGCCTGGAGAAGACCCAGCAGCGGTTCAACTCCTAGGCGGTCGCAGATACCGGTCGTACGCTGCGACCGCAGCCAGCTGGGAGCCGACCTCGAACTTCCGCAGGATCGACTTCACCTGGGTCCGCACCGTCGTCTGGGCGACGCCGAAGCGCGCCGCGATCTCGGCGACGGTGGCCCCGTCGTAGAGCAGCTCGAGCACCTCGTGCTCACGCACGGTCAGCGAACGGACCAGGCGGTGCATGCGCTCGCGACCGTCCCGCAGCACGTGCCACTGCGCGATGAGCCCCTCGACCTCGCTCGGAGTGTGCCCGCGCCGTCCGTCGGCCGCGTCGCGCAGCGTGTCCTCGATCGTGTCCGAGTCGGTGTCGGCGGAGAGCACCGCGACCGCACCGGCCTCGAGCAGGGCACCCCAGAGGCCGCCGCGCGGGGCGGGGGTCAGCACGACCCCGGGCAGGCGTACGCCGCGGATCAGTTCGCACACCTCGGCGAGATGGGTCCAGCCGTCCAGGTCGGTGACCACCAGCCAGGCGGAGGGATCTCCGCCGAGCAGCTCGTCGGGTTCTGCGATGGTGGGCGCCGCCGCCGTGACCGTGATACCGCGCTCGTCCAGCGCAACCGTCACGGCATCGAGGGTCATCGTCTCGTCGGCTGAGACAGCAACCCTGAGTCGTACGGTCGAGCCTGCCATGTCTGCCGCGCCGTTCGGTCGTCTCGGGCCCCGCCAGATCTCCCTGGGGGTATGGCTATTCTGGGGAGCCGCAGGCGGAGATCGGGAACCTGTTCTACAGTGCCCCAAGTTTGGGGATGACCTGGGACAACGTGTCCCGCAATGTAGTTTGTGGACGACCTCGAAATTCTATGACTCCTCAATTCTCGGTATTGGCCCGGAATGCGGTCGCGTGGCGATACGGTGCTGATTACGTTGCCTTGTGAAGGTTTCGGTCACAACATTCAAATTGGGACGGCCCGACAAGCTCGGGCTGGGGGAGCAGGGCCTGGACACGGCCCTATTCGGGACTCATACCTCACTGGCCGACCCGACCTGGGGAGCAGTATGTCTACGTCCATTTTCCAGCGGATCAACTCGGGTTGGTTAACCACCGCCTACGCGACGACCACCGCCGTCTTCATCGGTATTCAGAGCTTTCTGATCGCCGTTCTTCAGGGACCTTGGGTCTCTTTCCACGCCCACGGAGCAGTCCTCTGGGCCCTCCTCACGGCCATCGTCGTCACCACCTCGCTCGTCGCCGCCGCAGCGCTGCTGTTCGGTGGCGTGCGCATCTACCGGCGCGTGTGCGCGGCGGAGGCGAAGGCAGCCGACGAGATCTACCACGACCTGCTCAGCGCGCGTGAGACCCAGCGTCTCCACCGGGCCCGGATGCACGAGGTGACCTCTACCCTCGCCGGTGTCCGCTCGGCCAGTGAGCTGCTGTGCAACTCCGAGACGCTCGACCCGGAGCGTCGCGTCGCGATGATGACCATGATGGGCAGCGAGCTCAGGCGCCTGGAGCGCCTCGTGCGTGCCCAGCGTGGCGGCGCGGACACGATGCCGATCGACGTCGGCGTGATCGATGTCGACGCCGTGATCCACAACCTCGCTCTGGCTCATGGGGCCAGCGGCACCACGGTCGTCCACGAGCCCAGCAACGCGCTCGCCTCTGGCAGCTCGGACGCGGCGGCGGAGATCGTCAACATTCTTCTCGACAACGCGGCCAAGCACGGCTCCGGCGCTGTCGATGTCACCGTCCGGCACGAGCCGGGCGAGTCCGGTCAGATGGTCGTGATCGAGGTCTCCGACGACGGCCCCGGCGTCGCCCCTGAGGTGCGCGAACGGATCTTCGAGTGGGGCGTCCGTGGGCCGGACTCGGCCGGCCAGGGCATCGGGCTCAACGAGGCCCACACCGTCGCCGAGCGGATGGGCGGCTCGCTCCGCCTCGCCGCCACGGACCGTACGACCTTCGTGGTCACCCTTCCCAGCGCCGTGATCCAGCGCCCCACCGCCGAAGCAGACAAGGAAGGCGCCTCCGATGACGTTGTCGCCGCGTAGTCAGTATCGAGTAGTCATCGTCGAGGACCATGTCCTCTTCGCCGAGTCGCTCGAGCTCGCCGTCTCGATGGAGGGATACGACGTACGCCGCATCCCGATGCCCAGCGAGCCCGTCTCCACCGCCACGATGGTCTCCGTCGTGCTCCGCAACAAGCCGAAGGTCGTGCTCCTCGACCTCGACCTGGGTCGCTACGGCGACGGCGTACGCCTCATCGAGCCGTTGGCCAAGGCCGGCGTCGACGTGGTCGTGGTGACCGGTGCGATCGAGGAGGCGCGCTGGGGCCAGGCGCTGCGCAACGGCGCCCGCACGGTGCTGTCCAAGTCCCGCCCGCTCGGCGAGATCCTCGGCACCGTCAGGCGGCTCTACCAGGGCGCCTGCGTGCTCGCGGTGAGCGACCGCGAGCGGCTGATCCGGGTCTGGTTCGAGCGCCAGCACGAGGTCTCCGAGCTGAGCCGCCGGATCGAGCTGCTCACCAAGCGCGAGTCGCAGGTCCTCGGCCACCTGATGCTCGGGCGCACCGTCCACGAGATCGCCGTCATCGGCGTGGTCTCCGAGGCGACCGTGCGCACCCAGGTGAAGTCCATCCTCGCCAAGCTCCAGGTCACCTCCCAGATCGCCGCCGTCGGACTGGCCCATCGCCTCGGCTGGCGGTCCCCGCAGTCGCTGGAGTGAGACGACTGGTCTGGACCAGTGGGTTCCGGTTCCCTCATTTGGTCTAACCGGACCCCCATCGGCCCCAATGACCGCTTTCTTCCCGCATTGTTCTGGCATGAAGTAAGCGTTCGGGCGCCCAGCAGCTATGGGGGAGATGGATGACAATAGAGCTGGCGTCGGTGGAGACAGTAGTCCCGCTCGACATCAACCGCCGGAGGGTGTCCGCCAAGGCACCCTCCCTTCGGTTGCAGGCCTCGATGGTCGACGGGCTCGCGCTGATGATCCTCGCGCCGCTGATCGTGGGACAGGAGATCGTCCCCGCGCTGGCGTGGGGTCTGATCTGGGGACTGGCCACCAGGATCACCGCTCCGAAGATCCTGCCCGGCGCCGAGCGTCTGCGGGCGACGGTCTCGGGGGTCTTCAAGGCGTTCATGGCGATGAGCATGTTCACCTGGCTGTTGGGTGCGGTGGTCGAGCTGCCGCAGGCGCAGCTGGTCGTGCAGACCATCCTCGGGCTGGTGACCGCGCTCGCGTTCCGGATCGTGGGCTACATCTTCAGCTCCCGGCCGCGCACCCCGCTGCGGGTCGTCGTGGTGGAGGCGGCTCATGACCACGGTGTGATCCCGGAGTGGACCCACCGGCTCAGCGGCGGCCTGATGGAGGCAGCCGCGGTCTGCCGGGCCGACGGGCTCTCCGGCGCGATCGCCTCGGTCGCGCCCGACGCCGTGCTGGTCGTCCCCGGGCCCGACCTGGCCGGCCGGGAGATCCAGCGGCTGGCCTGGACGAGCGAGTCCTTCGGCCTGCCGCTGCTGGTCAGCACCCGGATGCAGGACGTGACCCCGCAGCGTACGTCCTCGATGCGGCTGGGCTCGATGACCCTGCTCTATGTCGACGAGGCCCTGCGGGCACGGCTGACCCGGGTGGCCAAGTACGTGTGGGAGTGGCTGGCCGCGGCGGCCGCCGTCGCCGTGCTCCTCCCCGTCTTCGCCGTCATGGCCGTGGTGATCAAGCTCGACTCCCCGGGTCCGGTCTTCTTCCGGCAGGTGCGCGTCGGCCGTAACGGCCAGCAGTTCCGGATCTGGAAGTTCCGCACCATGGTCGTCGACGCCGAGTCGCTGCTGCGCACGCTCGACCACCGGCCGGGCCACGTCCTCTTCAAGCTCCGCGCCGACCCCCGGGTGACCCGCGTGGGACGGGTGCTGCGGAAGTACTCCATCGACGAGCTGCCGCAGCTGTTCAACATCGTGCTTGGCCAGATGTCGCTGGTCGGGCCCCGGCCGGGGCTGCCGAGCGAGGTGGCGATGTACGATCGGGACTCTCATCGCCGACTTGCGGTTGCACCCGGTCTGACCGGGCTGTGGCAGGTCTCGGGGCGTTCGGACCTCTCCTGGGAGGACACGGTCCGCCTGGACCTGGACTATGTGGACAACTGGACGCTGTTGCGGGACTTCGGAATCGTCGTTCGTACAGTAAAAGCTGTTGTGCGTGGCTCTGGCGCCTACTAGTGAGTTCGCCTAAACTCCCAGGCCGTTGTGTGAGCAACCCAACACGTACGAACAACTGGATCCTCGACGGGAACGTCCCCCATGCAAACCTCCCCCCACCCCATGATTGCCGGCCGTTATGAGCTGCACCGCCTGATCGGGCGAGGCGGCATGGGCGAGGTATGGCAGGCCATGGACCTCACCCTGCAACGCTGGGTCGCGGTCAAGGTCGTGAGGACGTCGGCCGACCCGACGATGATCGAGCGGTTCCGGCGCGAGTCGCTCTCCACCGCGGCCGCCAGCCACCCAGGCACCGTGCAGGTCCACGACGCCGGGATCGAACGCACCGGCAACGGCCCGATGGCCTTCCTCGTGATGGAGCTCCTGACCGGCCCCGACCTCGGCGAACGCCTGCGCTCGCACGGCCCGCTGATCGCCCGGGAGGCCGGTGAGGTCATCGTCCAGGCGGCGCGTACGCTCGCCGCGGTCCACGCCCAGGGGATCGTCCACCGCGACATCAAGCCGTCCAACCTCGTCTACGACAGCGACCGCAGGATCAGGATCGTCGACTTCGGGATCGCCCAGCTCGCCCGGCTGGGCGACCAGCGGCTGACCTCGACCCACGACGTGGTCGGAAGCCTCGGCTACCTCTCGCCCGAGCGTGGCTCGGGTGGCGAGGTCGGTCCGCCGAGCGACATCTACTCCCTGGGCTGCGTCTTCTACGAGATGCTCACCGGCCACACCCCCTACTCCGGCGGCGCGCCGGCGACGATGGTCTACCAGCACGCGACCGCGCCCATCCCGCGGGTCAGCGGTGCGGTCCAGGTGCCGAAGATCATCGACGACCTGGTCGCGATGATGATGGCCAAGGACCCCACGCAGCGGCCGAGCGCTCACGACGTCGTCGGGGTGCTCACCGGCTCGGGCCCGCTGCCTGTCTTCGACGCGCAGGTGCCGAGGCAGCGTCCGGTGCACGCGTCGGGCCCGATCAGCACCTCCGGTGCCTACGAGGCTTTCGGCGGGAGCGGCTCGTTCCCCGCGGCCGGGACCGGGTCGACCGGCTCCTCGGGGGCGTTCGCGAAGATCGGGGCCAGCGGGTCGTTCCCGACCGGCGGGTCCCGGGTGGCGAAGCGCTCCGGCGCGAGCCGGACGTTGAGCATCCTGCTGGCGGTGGCCCTGGTCGGTGTCGCTGTCGGCGGCCTGGCGACCTTCGCCTCCTTCCGGAGCGCATCGGAGACCGGCCGGGCGGCCGCGCTCAGTGAGGCGCTCCCCGAGACCATCGAGCTCGCCGTCGACGTGATCTTCGAGCGGGACGCGCTGCAGCCCGTCGCGCAGGCACCGGTCAACGTACGCTCCACCTACCTGCACACGACCGACCTCGCGGTCGAGGAGTGGCGGACGGCGGCGGCCGAGATCGACGTCGACGGTGACGCCGAGCTGCGGAGGCTCCACCACGACATCACCGAGGTGCTCGACGACTTCGAGCTCTACCGGGTCGAGATGCAGGAAGGCGACCGGGCCAGCCAGGACGCCGCTCGCGAGGTCTACACCGCTCTGGCCAGCAACCTGCTGATGCTCGCGGGGCAGGTGCCGGAGCTGGAGGACAACCAGACCGGCGACCAGGTCCGCAACCTCAGCAAGCTGACACAGGCGGCGGAGGCGTTCAGCATCGAGCGGGAACTCATGGTCGTCGCGCTGTCCGAGAACGAGATCGGTACGAAGTCGGTCAAGGAGCTCACCGACGCGGAGACCGCCTGGGTGAAGGCGTCCTCGGCGTTCTACTCCGGCGCCTCGCCCCAGCTGCAGGCGGAGCTCGACCGGGTCTCCGACGGCACCTTCGACAAGGGCTCGGGCGCGATGATGGTGCAGCGTACGGTCCGCGATGTCGCCGCCAAGGGCAGCATCGAAGGCGTCGCCACCGAGCTGAGGGCAGCATCGAAGGGTGAGCCGATCGTCCGCACCTGGTCCGACGGCGCCGTCGAATACATCCAGAGCCTTCTCCAGGTGATCCTGAAGTCCGCCGAGACCATGGCCAACGACGTCACCGAGGTGCACGAGCGTGCCAAGACCGGGCTGATCCTGCGCGCGGTGCTGACCGGGGTGGCGCTGGTCGCCGCGATCGGACTCGGGCTGGGCCTTTATCGGACTCGGCGGTCGGCTGGATAGAGTGCCGCGGGTGACCTTCGTGCCTGGTGTGCCTACGACCGAGATCCTCGCCTCCGACCACCTGCTGGCCGCCTGGCTGGCGGAGACCGCCGGCCGCCGGCTGCTCGAGGTGCGTGCCACCTCCGGCCTGGAGGGCAAGGAGCTCAAGGACGCCGGTGACCTGGCGGCCCACGAGCTGCTGATGGAGCTCGTCGCCGAGTACCGCCCGCAGGACGCCGTCCTCTCCGAGGAGGGGAAGGACTCCAAGGAGCGGCTCACCAAGGACAGGGTGTGGATCATCGATCCGCTCGACGGGACCCGCGAGTTCTCCGAGCCGCCGCGCGACGACTGGGCGGTGCACGTGGCGCTGTGGGCCTCGTCCAACGACGGGGAGCTGATCGCCGGTGCCGTCGCGCAGCCTGCGCTTGCCGACGCATCCGTGCAGAGCACGTTCCACACCGGTGCCGTTCCGGTCGTGCCGCCCTCGACCTCGGCCCGTCCCCGGATCGCCGTCTCCCGCAGCCGCCCGCCGGCGTTCGTGGAGGCGCTGGCCGAGGAGCTCGGCGCCGAGCTGGTGCCGATGGGATCGGCCGGCGTGAAGATGATGTCGGTCGTGCGCGACATCTCCGACGCGTACGTCCACGCGGGCGGGCAGTACGAGTGGGACTCCGCCGCCCCCGTGGCGGTCGCGGCTGCTGCTGGGCTGTTCACCTCGCGCATCGATGGCTCGCCGCTGCGGTACAACCAGGACGATGTCTATCTGCCCGATGTGATCGTGTGTCGGCCGGAGCTCGCTGAGCAGATCCTCTCGTTCATCAAGCGGCACGGGGTGGAGTGAGGCTCACGAGGAGAGCAACAGCCCCTCGAGCGACTCCAGGCTCTGCCTGGCGTAGCCCTTCCACATCCAGCCGAAGACGGGCATCGCGTACGACGCCGCCTGGGACGTGGGCGTGACGTCCCAGGACCAGGTGACCCGGGTGCCGGTGCCGGCCGGGGCGAAGGACCAGCGCCCGGCGACGTGGCCGACCAGGAGCTTGAGCGGGCCGGAGAGCGGCGTGATCTCGTAGGAGAACGACGAGGGGGCGTCGATGCCGGTCAGGGTCTCGCGCATCGTCGCGCCGTCGGCGAGGACGATCGTGCGGGTCTCGCCGGCGGCATCCCAGCCGCCGGCTTGGTCGCGGACCTCGGCGATCGGGCCGATCGCGGCGTACCGGCGACCGAAGATCTGCGGCAGCGGCGCCGGGAGGACGCGGGCGAGGGCGGTCTCGTACGCGACCGGGATCGCTCGGGAGGATTCGAGGTGCAGTGCCTCTGGGTGCTGGGTCATGGGGACGAGCATGGCACCAAGGTGCTGCCGGTAGCGTGAGGGCGTGGTCGAGCAGATCGAGATCGAGACACCTGACGGCACCGCCGGGGCCTATCTGGCCCGGCCCGAGAGCGCACCGAAGGGCGGTGTGCTCGTCTACATGGATGCCATCGGCCTCCGGCCGCGGCTGGCCGAGATGGTCGAGCGGGTCGCCTCCTGGGGCTACGTCGTGCTCGCACCCAACACGTTCTACCGCGACGGCAGCGTGGCGGAGCTGGCCCCGACGGCCGACCTTCGCGACCCCGCTGCGAGGGAGGCGTTCTTCGTGGACGCGATGGCCAGGGTCCGGGGCCTGAGCGTCGCCCGGCTGGCGATCGACATCCCGGCGTACGTCGAAACCCTCCAGACGTACGTCACCGGCCCGCTCGCCACCCACGGCTACTGCATGGGCGCGCGGCTGGCGGTGCGGACCGCAGGGCGGTTCCCCGACGAGTTCGTCGCGGTCGGCGGCTTCCACGGCGGCGGGCTGGTCACCGCAGACGCCGCCTCGCCGCACACCTGCATCGCCGGGACGAGGGCGGAGTACTACTTCGGGCACGCGGACCACGACCGCTCCATGACGCCGGAGAACGTCGAGGGCCTCAGCAGGGCGCTCGACGACGCCGGGGTGATCTACACCAACCTCATCTACCCCGACGCCCCGCACGGCTACACGATGGCGGACACCTCGTCCTACCAGGAGGCGGGGACTCATCGGCACTTCACCGATCTCGAGGCGCTCTACGCCCGTACGATGGCGTGATGGCGAAACCGGTACTTGTCGTGATGGGAGTCTCGGGCTCGGGGAAGTCGACCATCGGGGCGGCGATCGCGGGGCGGCTGCGGGTGCCGTTCGAGGATGCCGACGACCTGCATCCGCAGGCGAACATCCAAAAGATGACGGCTGGGATCGCGCTCGACGACGATGACCGCTACCCCTGGCTCGAGGCGGTCGGGGAGTGGCTCGCCCGGCACGCCGAGCGCGGTGGCGTGATGGGCTGCTCCGCACTGAAGCGGAAGTATCGTGACCAGCTCCGCCGGCACTGCCCGGAGGTGACCTTCCTCCATCTGGAGGGCACCCGCGACGTGATCGCGAGGCGCCAGGCGAGCCGCCCCGGCCACTTCATGCCGGCCGCGCTCCTGGACAGCCAGTTCAAGACGCTCGAGCCGCTCGAGTCGGACGAGGCCGGGATGGCCATCGCCGTCGACCAGCCGGTCGACGCCATCGTCGAGGAGTACGCGGGCCGGATCGGCGCCTGATCGGCACCGAGATGCGGCCGACACGCGCCCATCTCGGGTTGGGCACTGCGTGCCGGCCGCGGCCACACCCGGGTGAGGGACCAGCGGGCGGGCCCACTTTCGACCGTAGCTCAGGATGCGGCCCCACAACAGGGGGTCAACGGCTATCGCTGCAGGTCAGCCCGTAAAAATCTGTCCGTGGAAGACGTCCGGGACCTCGGACGCCTTCGAGGTGAACTCGGGGGCCCGCTTCTCCAGGAACGCGGCGACTCCCTCCTTGCCGTCGCCGATCGAGGCGTAGAACATCGCCAGCGAGTCGGACAGGTGGGCCTCGAGCGGGTGGCGTGCGGAGGCGTTGCGGGTGATCAGCTGGCGGACGAGCGCGGTGCCGACCGGCGACCGGTTCTGGGTGAACCTCCGGGCCAGCTCGAAGGCCGCGGGCAGCAGCTCGTCGGGAAGGTGGATGCTGCGGACGAGACCGCCGTCGAGGGCCTGGTCGGGGTCGAGGATCTCCGCGGTGTAGAGCCACTCCAGGGCCCGGGGGACACCCACGACGCGCGGCAGGAAGTAGGACGAGCAGGCCTCAGGAACGATGCCGAGCTTGCCGAAGACGAAGCCGATCTTCGCCTTCGAGGAGGCCAGCCGCGCGTCCATCGCGCACAGCATCGTGGCGCCGATGCCGACCGCGGGGCCGTTGATCGCGGCGATCACGGGCTTCGGGAGTGCGTGGATCGCGAGGGTGACCTTCCCGCCCGTGTCGCGTACGCCCTCGGCGTACTCGGGGTGGTTGGCCGGGTCGGCGAGGTGCTCGGCGAGCCTCTCGGGCGTCGGGTGCAGCGACTCGTCGAGGCCGAACACGTTCCCGGAGGCGGAGAGGTCCATCCCCGCGCAGAACGCCCGCCCGGCGCCGGTCACGATGACCGCGCGCACCTCGTCGGCCATCGCGTCGGTGGTGAAGACCTCCTCCAGCTCGCGCGCCATCGTCACCGTGAACGAGTTGAGCGCGTCGGGGCGGTTGAGGGTCAGGAGCGCGATGCCATCGGCGTCCACGTCGAAGGTCAGGGTCTCGTAAGCCATGCCTCACAGTCTGCACCGGTGGTCGAGCTTGTCGAGACCCCCTCTCGCGTAATGGGTCCGTTCAGTCGCGGATCGGCGGGTCCAAGTACTGTCGAAAGTCGGTACAGCCCGGTCGAGACGGCAACTACCGTGGTTGGCGTGAGTCTGCTGCGACGGCCCCGCCTGTCAGAACCGATCCTGTCGGGCCTCCTGGTCGTGGCGGTCGCCGGCGAGCACCTCTACATGAGCGACGCCGGCCACCCGCAGTGGTCGGGCTGGTCGGCCCTGGTGGGAGTCCTCGGCGTCACGCTCGCGATGTGGGTCCGGCAGAGGCAGCCTGCCGTCGCGGTGGCGCTCGTGTGCGCTCTGGTCGGCGGCACGGTGGTGGCCAACGACGGGTGGGTCCTGATCAGCTACATCGCGTTCGCGGCCCTGGTGAGCTTCCTCGTCGGCAGATGGGCCGACCAGGTGTGGCCTTCGGCGGTCGTGGCGGGCGTGGCCGTGATGGCGCTGACCGCGCTGGACGCCGTCGTCAACGGCGGCGGAGTGCAGGTCGCGATGGCCGGCAACATGATCATCTTCATGGCGCTGCCGTGGCTCAGCGGCCGCTACCTGCGCCAGGTCGCTCGCAACCATTCGACCGAGATCGAGCAGGCCCAGCTCGCCGAGCGTGCCCGGATCGCCCAGGAGATGCACGACTCGCTGGGGCACGAGCTCAGCCTGATCGCGCTGCGTGCCGGTGCGCTCGAGGTGGCACCGGGGCTCAGCGACGCCCACCAGACGGCGGTCGGCGCCATCCGCGCGGCCGCAGCCGGGGCCACCGAGCGGCTCGGCGAGATCGTCGGCGTCCTTCGCCCCGCCGCCGAGGAGGCGCCGCTGACTCCGGTCGCGGCCGGGATCGACGGCCTGGTCGAGCGCGCGCGTGAGTCGGGGATGGACGTACGCCTGGCGGGATCGCTCGAGGACGGCGAAGGGGTGCGGGACGTCGCCGCCCATCGCATCGTGCAGGAGGCCTTGACCAACGCCGCCCGGCACGCTCCCGGGTCGTCGGTGACGGTCTCGGTGGAGACCGGAGCCGACGGCGTACGCCTCTCGGTGACGAACGGCCGCGCAACCCTCCCTCCGCGCGTCGGGGCCACTACCGGCCTCGGCCTCGCCGGGCTGGAGGAGGCGGCGCGTGCAGCCGGAGGCACGCTGCGCCACGGCCCCGCCCCCGGCGGGGGTTTCGAGGTGGTCGCCGACCTGCCGGCCCGCGAGGACCAGCGGCGCGGGGCGCGCCTGTGATCCGGGTGCTGCTGGCCGACGACGAGGCGATGGTGCGGGCCGGCGTACGCGCGATCCTGGAGACCGACGAGACGATCGAGGTGGTCGCCGAGGCCGCCGACGGGCGCGAGGCGGTCGAGGCGGCCCAGCGCCACCGGCCCGACGTCGCGCTGCTCGACGTCAGGATGCCGCGGATGGACGGTCTGGCGGCGGGAGCGGAGATCGCCCGGACCGCCCCGGAGACCGCGCGAGTCATGCTGACCACCTTCTCCGAGGACGCCTACATCGCCCGGGCACTCGGCGACGGGGCGAGCGGGTTCCTGCTGAAGTCCGGCGATCCCCGCGAGCTGCTCGCCGGCGTGCACGCGGTCGCCGACGGTGCCGCCTTCCTCTCGCCACGAGTCGCCCAGCGCGTCATCGCCGAGCTCGGCGCCGGGGCCGGTGACCGGATGTCGCGGGCCGCGGACGCGCGTGCCAAGGTCGCCGGCCTGACCGACCGCGAGCGCGACGTGATGGCTCTGGTCGGCGCCGGGCTCTCCAACGCCGAGATCGGTCGCCGTCTCNGCGGGGCGGCCGCGACCGCCCCGCACCGACCGAGCTCGCTCAGAGCTGGGAGTCGTAGACGCGTACGTAGTCCACGACCATGCTCTGCGGGAACTGGGTCGTGCCGTCGGGGTTGCCGGGCCAGTTGCCGCCGACGGCGACGTTGAGGATGAAGAAGAACGGCTGGTCGAAGACCCAGGGGTTGGCGCCGGTGTTGGCCGTGGTGAAGGTCTGGTAGGCGACCCCGTCGACGGACCAGGTGATCGAGCCGGGCCGCCAGTCGATGGCGAAGGTGTGGAAGGTGTCGGCGAAGGACCAGCCCTGCGGGTGCATGTACTGACCGGTGATGCCGTTGCCGCCGGAGTATCCCGGGCCGTGCAGGGTGCCGTGGACCAGGTGGGGCTCGTAGCCGACGTTCTCCATGATGTCGATCTCGCCGGCGTTCGGCCACGGCGTGTTCGGGAACTGGCCACCCAGCATCCAGAACGCCGGCCAGATCCCCTGGCCGCGCGGGATCTGGATCCGCGCCTCCAGGCGGCCGAACTTCGGCTGGACCTTGCCCTTGGTGGTGAGCCGGGCCGAGGTGTAGCCGCTCCCGCTCTGGCGAGCGGTGATGACCAGGTTGCCGTTGCCGTCGAGGGCGGAGTTGTCGCGAGAGTCGGTGTAGGTCTGCAGCTCGTTGTTGCCCCAGCCCCCGCCTCCGGTCTCGAAGTTCCAGTTGGCGCCGTTGGGGGCGCTGCCGGCGGGCCCGTCGAACTCGTCGGACCAGGTCAGGGCGGCCGCCTCGACGTCTCCGGTGCGGCTTGCCGCGCTGCCCGCGTCGGGGCCGGGCACGGCGGCCGGCGCGGCCAGCGGGGCGACCAGGACGAGAGCCAGAGCGGCGGTCGCCGTGAGTGTGGTGCGGATGGTGCGGATCCTCGAGCTACGCATCGAACGCTCCTTCATGGGGGTTAACTGTAAAGCGACCTTACTGTTATTTGCCGTCGAGCGGAACGGAAACGCCGGGCGACGTCCGGTCACCGCGAGAACCCGCTCGATGCGCTGTAATTGGTCCCCGGAGCGGGGCCATCGGGGGCCCTGCAGGTGAGGTGATCGCATTGGCACGGGATCCATACAGGCCACGGACGCCGTTCATCGGGATGACGATGGTGTTCCTCGCGTTGGCGATCGTCGGGGTGACGGCGTACCTGCATCTCGGCTGGTGGTCGCTGATCGGCTACGCCGTGGCGGCGGTCGTCGCCGTGGTCGGCGGGTGGCTCCTGTTCAAGGACGTGCCCGAGCCACCGCACTCCGGACCGGGAGCGAGCCGATGACAGACACCGAAGACCAGACCAGCGGCCAGGTCAGCGGCCTGACCGACGAGGACGAGGGCTACCACAAGAGCCTCAGCCCGCGGCAGCTGCAGATGATCGCGATCGGCGGCGCCATCGGCACCGGCCTGTTCCTGGGAGCGGGCGGCCGCCTCCACGAAGCCGGACCGGGCCTGTTTCTCGTCTACGCCTTCTGCGGCGTGTTCGTCTTCCTCATCCTGCGCGCGCTCGGCGAGCTCGTGCTGCACCGACCCTCGTCGGGATCGTTCGTCTCCTACGCCCGGGAGTTCCTGGGTGAGCCGGCCGCGTTCGCCGCCGGCTGGATGTACTTCCTGAACTGGGCGATGACCTCCATCGTCGACGTCACGGCGATCGCGACGTACATGCACTTCTGGGGCACGTTCGAGGTCGTCCCGCAATGGGTGATCGCGCTCGTCGCGCTCGCGGTCGTGCTCTCGATGAACCTGATCTCGGTGAAGCTCTTCGGCGAGCTGGAGTTCTGGGCGGCGCTCATCAAGGTGGTCGCGCTGCTGGGCTTCCTCGTGCTCGGGATGATCGTGCTCGCCGGCGGCGAGGAGCTCAACGGCCAGGAGACCGGGATCGGCATGGTCATCGACAACGGCGGGCTGTTCCCGGTCGGTGCCCTCCCGCTCGTCATCGTCATCTCCGGCGTCGTCTTCGCGTACGCAGCGGTCGAGCTCGTCGGCACCGCCGCCGGCGAGACCGCCGAGCCGGCCAAGATCATGCCCCGGGCCATCAACTCCGTCATCGCCCGGATCGCGGTCTTCTACGTGGGCTCGCTGGTGCTGCTCGCGCTGCTGCTGCCCTACACGACCTACCGAGCGGACGAGAGCCCGTTCGTGACCTTCTTCGACCAGCTCGGGATCGCGAACTCCGGCACCATCATGAACCTCGTGGTGCTGACCGCGGCGCTCTCCTCGCTCAACGCCGGCCTCTACTCGACCGGGCGCATCCTGCGCTCCATGGCGATGAGCGGGAGCGCGCCGAGCTTCACCGCGCGGATGTCGAGGAACGGGGTGCCGTTCGGCGGGATCCTGCTCACCGGCTGCATCACGCTCCTCGGCGTCGGCCTCAACGCGATCGTGCCGGGCCAGGCGTTCGAGATCGTGCTGAACATGTCGGCGCTCGGCATCATCGCCTCCTGGGCGACCATCGTGATCTGCCAGATCCAGCTCTACCGGCGCTGGAAGAAGGGCCTGATGTACCGGCCCGACTTCCGGCTGTGGGGATCGCCGTGGACCGGCTACGCCACCCTCGTGTTCCTCGCGACCGTGCTGGTCCTGATGGGCTTCGACTACCCGATCGGCACCTGGACGGTCGCGACCCTGGTCATCATCATCCCGGCACTGATGATCGGCTGGCGACTCGTCCGCGACCGCGTCCAGCAGATCGCCCTCGAACGCGAGGGCTACACCGGTGCGATCCCGATCAGGGCGGAGCGTCCGATCTCCGACGACGCGACGGGCGGCTCCGGCGAGGACGACGGACCGAGCAGCTGACCCCCAGCGGTCAAGCGACCGGCCCGTCGCCGAGCGCCGGTCGCCGTCTCGAAGCCGATGGGGATCGAATCCGAGACCCCGTGTCCCTGGTACGCGCCGACGACTCCGCGACGACGGAGGCTTTACCGGGTCGCGCGACCGCTGCCATAAGACCTCAGGCGGAGTCGCGCCTCAACAAGTGTGGCAGCCCTGGCATGGCCTCATCGAGCAGGTCGACCACGTTCGGCAGCGGCGATCGGCAGATGGCCGCGGCTTCCTCGGGCGGCAGGCCGAGCATCCGCAGGATGTCCTCGGTGACCTGATCGGTAAGCGCGGCGTCGTCGCGCTCAGGGCTGTCGTGGATCGCCTGCGCAAGGGCCATGGCTGCACCCCCGGCGATGAGCAACGCCGAGTACGGGTCCGCCACCGCGAATCGGCCGGTCTCGCGACCGCGCTCGATGTCACGCAGAGCTCGCGGGCCCAGACCGTACTCGGAGGTGATCATCGTCAGCCCGCAAGACAGGATGACACGGCTGAACTGCGGCTCGATCCGGTGGATTCGACCGGTCAGACGGAAGCTGCGTGCGAACACCTCGGCAGGATCCTCGAGATCCTGGGTCCAAGCATCCAGCACCGCACCCTGGAGCTCGAGGGCGGACTCCACTGCGGCTTGGAAGAGCTCGTCCTTGGTCTCGAAGTGGTTGTAGAACGACCCCATGCCGACGTCGGCCAGCTCGGTGATCTCCAAGATCGGAACGCTCGTACGCCCCTCCGCCAAGACCTGCTGAGCCGCACGGATCAGCGCGGCGCGGGTCTGTGCTTTGCGGCGTTCACCACGCTTGCGCGCTGCGGCTGCAGCTGCTTCGGACATCGAACCTCCTCGTCGGAGACCGGATTTTAACACCGCCCGCGCCAGTTCTGACGAATTCGTCAAACAGTCTTGACTGACTCGATCGCCGTACATGATGATTTCGTCAATCAAGATTGGAGGTGCGGGGATGAGCACTCACCACACCCACAACGGCTTGCACAGCGAGCAGGGCGCACTGACCGGTGAGCACCCTGGCCGGTCGACGAACCCGGTCATCAAGGTGCGCGACCTGGCCTGGCTCGAGTTCGAGAAACCCGAGCTCGAAGGAGCGGAGGCGTTCGCGCACGCCTTCGGCTTCGCCACCAGCTACAAGGACGTCGATGAGCTGCACCTGCGCGGCACCCGCGCCGGTAGCCCGGCGGTCATCATCCGCAAGGGAGCGAGGTCCAGGTTCACCGGTCCCGCGTTCTTGGCAGCCGACGACCGCGACCTGCCACGGCTGGCGGACCATCTGGGGGCCACCGTGTCCGCACTGCCCGAGAACCTCGGTGGTCTCACGGTCGATACCCGCGAGCCCAGCGGCGCCAGGGTTCGCGTCGTCAGCGGCTGCCGCCAGCTCACCGCGCTGCCCGGCCAGGCACCCCTGATCCACAACTTCGGCAGCAACATCGTTCGCAAGAACCGCACCCAACGGCCGCCCCGAGAACCCGCCAAGGTCGAACGACTCGGTCATGTCGTACTCCAGACGACCCGCTACCGAGAAACACTTGACTGGTACCTGGAGAACCTCGGTCTCATCGTCAGCGATTTCCTCTACTACGACGGGCAGCGCGCCAAGGGGCCGACCATGAGCTTCATCCGCTGCGATCGCGGCAGCGAGCTCACCGACCACCACACGCTCGCGGTAACCCTCGGCCCCCGCAACCGGTACGTCCACTCGGCCTACCAGGTTGCTGACCTCGACTCGCTTGCCACGGGTGGGGAGTTCCTGAAGGAAGCCGGCTACCAGCGGTCCTGGGGCATCGGCCGACACATTCAGGGCAGCCAGATCTTCGACTACTGGCGCGACGACAACGGCTTCCTCGTCGAGCACTTCACCGACGGTGACATGTTCGACAACAGCCTCGAGCCCGGCTGGGCACCGATGACCGCTTCCGGGCTCGCGCAGTGGGGGCCGCCGGCATCCGCGGACTTCCTGGGCATCAGGCCGGGCAGGGAATCCCTCGCCGAGCTCCGCTCCATGTTCTCCGCTCTGCGGAAGTCAGACAACGAATTCGATATGGCCCGACTGCGCGGGCTCCTGAAGGTGGCCAACTCATGAGCATCAACATCATCCGCACCGACGACCACTGGTACGTCCAGAAGTCCGAGACCACCGGCACTCTGATCGACGCGAACGCCACGACGACGGGCGAGCTTCTCGCGAACAGGGCCGCCATCGACGCCGCGGTCGCCGGTGAGGCGAGCCACCTGCCGAAGAGCGGCCTGCAGTCACCGGTCACCGCGCCATGCCGAGTCGTGGCACAGATGACGAACTTCATCAGCCACATCGAGGACTCAGGACTCAACCCCAAGACCGTCCCGATGACGTTCTTCCGCAAGACTTCACACTCCATCAGCGGCCCCACCGAAGACATCATCAAGCCGACCCACGTCCGATTCCTCGACTACGAGGTCGAGGTCGGCCTTGTCATCGGCGACGACATACCGGTGGGAACCGCCATCACTCGCGACAACATCACCGACCACGTCGCGGGGGTCGTCGTGACCAACGACGTCTCCGCCCGTGACCTGCAACTACCGAAGACCCAGTTCTTCGAGGCGAAGTCCTACCCCACGTTCACCCCGACCGGTCCTCGACTGGTCGTCCTCGAGCCCGGCGACTGGGAGCGGTTCGAGGACCTGCGCCTGAAGCTGTGGGTCAACGGGGAGGTCCGCCAGGACGCGCTGGTCCGCGACGACATGCTGTACAAGCCGCTCCAGGCGCTCCAGGCCCTCGCCGAGTTCCAACCGCTGGCCACCGGCGACCTCGTTCTCACCGGCACGCCCGGCGGAACCGCCCTGAAGGCACCCCCCAAGCCCATCGAGATGATCGGTGCGCTCCTACCGCCGGCGACCAAGTGGAAGGCCTTCTTCCGGGCGCAGGCCAAGAACGCCGAGTACCTCGCTGAGGGCGACGTCGTCGAGGTCCACATCAGCACCGAAGACGGCAAGCTCGACCTGGGCCGCCAGTGCACCACGGTCCGCCACGCCGCGAAGGCTTCGCGATGACCAGGGCGACGACTGGAGCTACCGGATGGCCCTCCTTCACGGCACCAGGCGATGTCGAGCGCATCGAGGCCATCCCCCTTGCCGATCGCGACCTGCCCGCCACCACCTACCAGATTCTCAAGCGGGCGGCTGAACAGTGGCCGGACCGGGTCGCGATCAGTGTCATGCCCGACGCCTCCAGGTGGGCCGAGGCCGTCAGCGTCACCTACGGCGAGCTGCTCGCCATGACCGAGAAGGTCGCCAACGCGCTCGTGCGCCGAGGCGTCACCCCGACCACACCGGTCGGCATCATCGCCCCGAACTGTCTCCAGCTGATCCCGGCCATGCTCGGAGCGCAGGCCGCGGGCATAGCCGTTCCACTCAACGGTGGCCTCAGCGGCGAACACCTCACCACGCTGATCGAACGCAGCGGCGTCACGCACCTCATCACCGCATCTCCCGACCTCGATGAACCCGTCTGGGCCAAGGCGGCCGAGCTCGCCGCCGGAACACGGCTGGAGAACGTCTACCTGCTCGAACCCACCCAGGGGAACCGCACCACCGACCCGATCGTCGAGGGCGTCGCCACCGAGTTCCTCTTCGACGCCGCCGGGACAGAGAGCGACGGCTTCGAGGATCCGCACACCTGCGACGACATCGCCGCCGTGTTCCACACCGGCGGCACAACGGGCGTCCCGAAGCTCGCGGCTCACACCCACGCCAACCAGGTCGCCGACGCCTGGCTCATCGCCGCGGACTCCACCGCCGACGCCACCGGCGAGCAGGCGACCATCTTCGCCGCGCTGCCGTTGTTCCACGTCAACGCGCTGCACGTCACCATGCTGGCCCCGATGTTCAAAGGACAGCGGGCTGTCTGGGCCGGCCCCCTCGGGTTTCGCGACCCGTTCCTGTACGCGGAGATCTGGAGGATCATCGAGCACTTCTCCGTCGCGACCATGAGTGCCGTGCCGACCGTGTATGCGGTCATGGCCGGCTGCCCGGTCGACGCCGCCATCTCCTCACTGAAGTTCGCAGTCGTTGGCGCCTCCGCGCTTCCCAACGCGGTCCGTAGGTCGTTCGAGGAGCACACCGGTGTCCCGCTGCTGGAGGGATATGGCCTGACCGAGGGCACTTGCGCCAGCGCGCGGTCGTTCGTCACCGAGCAGCGGCATGGTTCGGTCGGCAAGCGCCTGCCCTACCAGTCGGTGCGAGTCGTCGACGTCGCCACGGACGGCACCTGGACCGACGTGTCCCCCGGCAAGATCGGGACGCTCCTCATCAGCGGACCGACGGTGTTCGCCGGATACGTGACCGGCCGTGACGTCAACGGGCTCGTCCTCGACTACCTGGGCAAGGTTCGTGACGGGTGGCTCGACACCGGTGACCTGGCCCGTGTCGAGGACGGCTTCATCTATCTGGCCGGCCGCGCCAAGGACTTGATCATCCGCGGCGGGCACAACATCGACCCGAGCGCCATCGAGGACACCCTCCTCATGCACCCGGCCGTCGCCGACGCTGCCGCGGTCGGCCGACCCGACCCACGTGCCGGGGAGGTCCCCGTCGCCTATGTGACCCTCACGCCCGGCGTCGGATGCACGGAGGCGGAGCTCGAGGCGTTCATCGCGTCCTCCGACTTGGAACCTGCGGCGAAGCCGAAGGCGATAACCGTGATCGATGCGCTCCCCGTCACGGATGTCGGCAAGCCGTACAAGCTCGCCCTCCGCGCTGATGCAGCGAGGAGGGCAATCGAGGAAGCGCTTGCCGACTTGGAGGGCATCGCCGAGATCGAGGGAGTCGTCTCCGACGGGTCGGTGCGTGTCATCGTGCGCACCGGCGCCACGGCGGACCCGGTGGCGCTCCGCAAGCGCTTGGACGAGTACGCAATCGCCAGCGACGTCATCGAGTCATGAACCCGACCATCGACAGCGATCTGTCCGCTGCAGCATTACAGGATCCAGATGTCGTCGTGGTGGGTGCGGGCCCGACCGGTGTCACGGCGGCCGTCCTGCTGGCCGAAGCGGGAGTACGAACCCTGGTCCTGGACCGGTGGCCAGACGTCTTCTCGCAGCCGCGTGCAGTCCATCTCGACGACGAGATCTACCGCATCCTGGGCCTGCTCGGCGTCGCCAGGGACTTCGACGGCATCTCCATCCCCGGAGCGGGCCTGCGGCTGCTCTCACCAGAGCACCGGACACTGGCCCAGTTCGACCGGACCGACCCGCAGACCTCCAACGGCTACCCCCAGGCCAACATGTTCGACCAACCTGACCTCGAAGCAATCCTGCGCAACCGGATGCACGAGCTCGACCAGGTCACCTTCCGCGGCAACGTCGAGGTGTGCGCTGTCCGGACCGACGTCAGCGACCGACCCGAGGTCATCTACGTGGACCTGGACAGCCAAGAGCAGCACACCGTACGGCCCCGGTTCGTGTTCGGTTGCGATGGCGCGAACAGCCTCACCCGAAGGTCTATCGGTTCGACCATGAAAGACCTCGACTTCCGCGAACAGCGGTGGCTCGTCGTAGACGTCGCCACGCCCCGCGAGCTCGGCAAGTGGGGTGGCGTCCACCAGGTGTGCGACAGCGAGCGAGCCGCCACCTACATGCGTATCGGCAAGACTCGTCACAGGTGGGAGTTCGAGCTCCTCGAGAACGAAAGCGCAGCCGACTACGAAACTCTCGAGGCGCTCACCCCACTGCTGGCCCGCTGGCACACCGACACCAGCGACTTCGAGGTCATCCGACTGGCCGAGTACACCTTCCGTGCCCAGCTGGCCGACACGTGGCACCGAGGTGGTGCGTTCATCCTCGGTGACGCCGCCCACCTCACTCCGCCGTTCATCGGGCAAGGTATGGGAGCCGGTATCCGTGATGCGGCCAACCTGTCCTGGAAGGCGGCAGCCGTCATCAGCGGGTCCCTGCCGTCGAGCGTGCTCGACAGCTACGAGACCGAGCGCAGATCTCACGCCCGAGCCATGATCCAGCTCGCCGTCATCGTCGGCCGTTCCATGACCGGAGGCGGACCGACCGGCGACCGGGCACGCCGGATCATCCTGCCTCTACTCATTCGCCTGCCGGGCCTGCACGGCCAGATTCTGAACAGCGCGACCCCGGCGTTGCCCGCCTCGAGCCTGAACGACCGGGGGCGGTTCGGCCGAGGCCTGCCCGGCACCCTGTGCCCGAACGTCCTCCTGGAATCCGGCGCACGGCTCGACGATCTCACCGGCTACCGATTCACGCTGGTGACCCGCAACCGGCTATCCGGCCGCGCCGCACAGCGGTTGGCTGCCCTCGACATCACCGCCGTGAGCACCAAAGCGGCCCCCGATCTCGACCGATGGCTCGGCCGGGCCCAAGCCGCCCTTGTCCGTCCTGACCGCACTGTTCTCGCCGCCGGGCGCCTCGACACGGTCCTGCGCCGCATTCCCCTGTGCCGACCCAGCACGACCTCACCGAAGGAGAAGGCTCTGTGAGAACGATGAACAAGGCGCCGACGTACCGCGGGAACCTGTACAGCCCGGAGGCGATCTCGAACCCCTATCCTGTCTACGCCGAGCTGCGCGCCCTCGGCCCGGTCGTCTGGCTTCAGCGGCACCGCGCGTACGCCATCACCGGATATGAGCAGTGCAGAGCGACTCTGCTGAACGACAGCGCCTTCATCTCCGGCAAAGGGGTGGCCCTCAACGCGATCGCGAACCGTCTGAGCCGCGGCACCACCCTCAACAGCGACGGTGAGGACCACACCGATCGACGCAAGCTCGTCGCCCATCGCCTCACCCCACGCGCACTGCGATCGATGAAGGAGGCGATCGAGACGACGGCGGAACAGGTTGCGACCCAGGCCGTCGCCCGGGGTCAGGTCGACGGAGTCGCGCTCGCCCGCTCGCTGCCGCTTCAGGTTGTCCCCGACCTCGTCGGCTGGCCCGAGGATGAACGGGAGAACCTCCTGAAGTGGGCCAGTGCCACCTTCGACATCCTCGGACCCATCAACGGCACCTCTATGCGTAGCGCCACCGCCTCGCTGGGGATGCTGCGGTTCGCCAGGCGCATCGCCCGGACCGAGAACGTGCTGGCCGGGAGCATGGGAGCGGAGGTCGTCGCCGCCGCGAACGCCGGCCTCATCCCGAAGGATGAGGCATCGGCACTCATGATCGACTACCTCGCGCCGTCACTGGACACCACGATCAGCGCCATCTCCAGCGCCCTGCTGCTCTTCGCGCTTCACCCCGACCAATGGGCCGAGGTCCGCGCGGACCGCACGCTCATCCCGAATGCCGTCAACGAGGTCATCCGCCTCGAGTCCCCGCTACGCGCTTTCAGTCGCCTGACGGCAACCGACACCAACATTGCCGGCATCAGCATCCGCAAGGGTCGGCGCGTTGTCGTCCTGTACGCCTCCGGCAACCGTGATGAGAAGGCGTGGGACAGCCCCGACGTGTTCGACATCCACCGCGACGCCACGCGCCACATCGGCTTCGGCCACGGCACTCATGGCTGCGCCGGTCAGGGACTTGCTCGCCTGGAGTCCCACGCTCTCCTCAACGCTCTGGCGAACCGCGTCCAACGCATCGAGCTGGCCGGGAAGCCCACCTGGGGCCGCAACAACATCATCCGATCACTGGCCACCCTGCCTGTCACCCTACGACCGATCGAGGAGACCTGATGAAGCTCATCGCCGACCGCGAACGGTGCGAAGGCCACGGCATCTGCGTCAACCAAGCTCCAACCCTGATCGACTTGGATGACGACGACATCGTCGTGGTGCTCGACGCCGGCAACGATCTGTCCGAGGCCGACGAGTCGACCGGCCGCGTCGCCGCCGCGTCCTGCCCGGTCGCCGCCCTGCTCGTTGCCCGGGGATAGCACTGAAGTTTCCGACTGCCAGCTCTGCAGGGTGCGCGCGCAGAAGTCCGGGGTGCGTCAGGTACCAGACCCATGACACGACGGTCGGCCCAGGCGACCACGAGGGACCGGGCAGCTGACCCTGACCGTCAGGCGACCGGACCCTCGCCGAGGGTCACGGTGGCAGTGCGGGACTCGCCTGCGGCATCGGTCCAGCTGACCGAGATCTCGTCACCGGGCTCGTGGTCGCCGAGCACCGAGGTGATGTCGTCGATGCCGGCCACGGCGGTCCCGTCGACGGAGGTGATCGTGCTGCCCTCGGTGATTCCGGCGGCCTCGGCGGCGCCGTCCTCGACCACGCCGACGACCAGCGTCGACCTGGTGGTGTCGACCTGCACCCCGAGCGCTGCGGCCGAGCCACCGATCTCGACGTCGCCCGACTCCTTCCCGGCGAGGATCTGGGCGGCGATGTCGAGCACGGTGTCGATCGGGATGGCGTAACCGGAGATCTCGGCCGAGCCCGAGGTCGCGGCGACGTTCATCCCGATGACCTCGCCGTCCTCGTCGAGCAGCGCGCCACCGGAGTCGCCGGAGACGACATCGGCGTCGGTCTGGATCAGGTCGCTGAGCTCGGCGGCGGTTCCGTCCTCGTCGTTGACGGTGATCGCCGTGCTCGGGTCGGTGACCGTACCGTCGGCGGCCGAGAGCGAGCCCTGGCCCTCGGCGTTGCCGACGGCGGTGACCTCCTCACCCCGGGTCGCGGCGTCTCGGTCGGTCGCAACCGTCGAGAGCCCCGAGGCGTCCTCGAGCTGCAGCACCGCGACGTCATGGACGTCGTCGTAGCCGAGGACCGTCGCGGCGTACGTCTCCCCCGTGCCCGGGTCCGTCACGGTGATCGAGGTCGCGCCCTCGACGACGTGGTGGTTGGTCACCACGATGCCGTCGCCGGTGATCGTGAGCCCCGTGCCCGCGCCCTGCCCGGTGCCGTAGCCGACCGTGGTGTTGATCAGCACGACGCCGGTCGACTCGGCCTCGGTCGCGGGCTCGGAGTCGACGGTCGCGGCCGAGGTGCCGAGACCCTGCCGGTAGGGGTCCACCATCCCGCCGCCGTAGCCGCCGCCGTAGCTCTCGACGGAACCGCCGTAGCCGTATCCGGGGCCGGACTCGGCTGCGTACGTCTTGGTGGCGTCGACCGCAGCCACCGCGAGGGCTGGGGTGGCGATCGGGATCGCGACGAGCGGGATCGCCAGGGCGGCGAGGAGCGAGTGACGAATGCGGCGCGAGCGGGACATCGGGTCCTCCTTGAGGCGGTTGATGCCTCAAGATTCCGCCCGCCCGCTGTGGACTTCCTGTGAGGAAGGCACGGACTGGCTGGGAAATTCGGCGCGACACGGGCTGAAGCGGTACCGGATGGGGTACCTCTGGGCATGGCCGAATCCACCCCACAGCTGGTCGGCGATGCCCCGTCGTCAGTCGCTGGCCCGCATCGCGTCAGCACCGACCTGAGCGATCGGATCCAGCCTGGTGACCTCCCGGGTGCTCAGGTCGACCATCGCCACGGTGTCGGCGGGCACCGGGGTCCAGCCCGGCTGCTCCAGACCGCTGGAGGCGATCTCGATGCCGTAGTCCGTCCTGCGGTAGTCCATCGCGAAGTACTCCGTGGTGTGTCGAGGCGGGATGTCGCCCTCGTCGTCGAAGAGCTCGCGCAGCGCGCGCAGGGGCGAGTCGGCACGCGAGTTGATGTGGATCGCGAACATGTGCGTCCGGGTGAGCATCAGCGCGTTCAGGCTGCATCGTGGGAACTTCTGGACCAGCGTGGCCAACGCTCGGGTGACACCCTCGGCCTCGTCGCCGTACTTCTCGATGTTCTGGTGCACGAAGTGGAAGTAGCGCTCGCTGTCGGTGTCGCCGCGCAGCCGCGTACGCGACTCCGGGGTCAGCAGCGCCTCGAGATCGGTGATCGGGGAGATGTGGCCGTTGTGCGCGAACGCGGCGCCGTCGGCCAGGAACGGGTGGGTGTTCTCCGGACGTACGTCGAGCCCGCCCGTCGCCCAGCGAAGGTGCACGAACCCGGCATGGGAGAGCGGGGCCTCGACGAGCCGGCGATAGCTCTGGTCGATGGCCGCCGAACGCGGCGAGCTCGTCGTGCAGGTGCCCTCTGGCGTGTGCCAAGCCATCCCCCAGCCGTCGGCGTGCACGGCGGTGAGCGAGGTGAAGGCGTCCAAGCCCTCCTCCCCGAGAAGGTCGGCCACGGCACACGGGGACTCGGTCACATATCCGAACAGGCGACACATCGTCGAGTTGCTCCTTCCAGAGGCAGGCGTGAGCAGTGAAGAGCCATCATTCGAGCAGTACCCATCACCAGCTCAGGACAGTCGGCGTCGAAGAGGAGCTCCTCCTCGTCGACGCCCAGACGGGCGCACCGCGATCGGTGGCCAGCGAGGTGCTACGGGTGGCGCGGCAGCACGGCGACACCGAGGTCGAAGCCGGCGAGGTCGGTGGCTCGGTGGGGCCGGAGCTGCAGGAGCAGCAGGTCGAGACCGATACTCCGGCGGAGGAGTACCTCGGGCTCCTCGAGCAGGATCTGAGGCGGTGGCGCGACAAGGCACGCGCAGCCGCCTCCGAGGCGGGCGCGCTGATCCTGGCCAGCGGCACCACCCCGTTGCCGGTGCGTCCCCGGACCTTCGACGACGAGCGCTACGCGGCGATGACCGAGCAGTTCGGGCTGACCGCCACCGAGCAGCTCACCTGCGGCTGCCACGTGCACGTCTCCGTCGACTCCGACGACGAGGCCGTCGGGGCGCTCGACCGGATCCGCGCCTGGCTGCCGCTGCTGCTCGCGGTGAGCGCCAACTCGCCCTTCTGGCAGGGCGGCGACTCCGGCTACGCGAGCTACCGGTCCCAGGCGATGACCCGCTGGCCCACGAACGGTCCGACCGAGATCTTCGGCAGCGGCCAGGCGTACGCCGACCACCTGCGCCTGCTCGTCGACACCGGCGTGCCGCTCGATGAGGGCATGGCGTACTTCGACGCCCGGCCGTCCCGCAGCTACCCGACGCTCGAGATTCGCGTCGCCGACGTGTGCCTCGACCCCCGCGACGCCGTGCTCGTCGCCGCGCTGGCGCGGGCGCTGGTCGAGACCGGAGCCCGGGAGTGGGCCGAGGGCCGGCCGCCCGACCCGGTGTCGGTGGCCGTGCTACGGCTCGCCATGTGGCAGGCGGGACGGTACGGGATCACCGGCGATCTGCTCGACCCGCAGACCCACCGACCGAAGCCGGCTCGCGAGGTGGTGGAGCGGCTGCTCGAACACATCGGCCCGGCGTTGCGTGAGACCGGCGACCTGGTGCGCGTCGAGATGGGCATCGACCGGATCTTCACTGTCGGCACGGGTTCCTCGACCCAGCGCCGGATCCACGACGAGGAGGGTCGTCTGGACCGAGCAGTGGTCCGGCTGGCCGAGCTCACCTGAATTTCCCACCCCTGAACAGGAGGCACCTGCTGTCATGATCCGCTTCGGTCATCTCGACATCGACTTCGACGACCGCGTGCTCAGTCCGCGTACCTGGACCGTCCGTCAGTCCGAGTGGGCGGCCAAGCTGGCGGCGGAGCTGCCGGACGGGCCGATGCTCGAGCTGTGCTCCGGCGCCGGCCAGATCGGCCTGCTCGCCGCCGCGCTGACCGGCCGCAGCCTGGTCTGCGTCGACGCCGATCCGGTCGCCTGTGCGTTCGCCCGGACCAACGCCGAGCGCGCCGGGCTGGCGCACCTGGTGGAGGTACGCGAGGGCAGCATGGAGCACGCGCTGGACCCGGACGAGCGCTACTGGCTGGTGATCGCGGACCCGCCGTGGGTGCCCACGGCCCAGGTCGAGCGGTATCCCGAGGACCCACGGACGGCCATCGACGGCGGCGGCGACGGGATGCTGGTCGCCGAGATGTGCCTGGCTACGACCGCCCGGCACCTCTCCCCCGGCGGCGCGGCCGTCCTCCAGCTGGGCACGACCGGGCAGGCCGATCGCCTGGTGGAGATGGTCGAGGGCAGCGACCTGACGATCGAGGAGGTGCGCGCCTCGCCGGGCGAAGGGGTGCTCGTGCACATCGCCCGGGCCGAGGCGCCGAGCATGTCGGATCCGGCCGGCGGGTACCAGAGAGCCTGAGGGAAAGGTGGGCAGAGAATGCTGCCGAAGTCGCGTGGCACCCTGAGTGCCGCTGTGTTCACCGCGCTGCAGAGCGGCGCCACCGCTGATCTGGAGCCGACTCCGGAGTCAGCCGAGGACGCCCAGATCGCTCTGTGGGCGCTCTACGAGCTCCACTACCGGGGCTTCGACGAGGTCGATCCCGACCTCGAGTGGGACGCGGACCTGCTGCGCCTGCGCCGTGGCCTGGAGAGGTCGTTCGAGGCCGAGCTGCGGCGGCGATGGGAGCACAGCGGCTTCCGGGAGGATCGCGAGCTGGACCTGCCCGGTCTGGTCGCCGAGCACGACGGACCGTCGCTGGCACGGTTCGTGCAGCGCAAGGCCGACCGGGAGCAGGTGCTCGAGATCCTCAAGCACCGCTCGCTCTACCACCTCAAGGAGGCCGACCCGACCAGCTGGGTCGTCCCTCGGCTCGACACCCGGCCCAAGGCCGCGCTGATGGAGATCCTCTTCGACGAGTACGGCGACGGTGACCCGAACCGGCTGCATCACCACCTGTTCCGCCGAGGCATCGAGGCGGCCGGGCTGCGTACCGACCACGCCTGCTACGTCGACGAGGCGCCGGTCGAGATCCTCGAGATGAACAACGCGCTGTCGCTGTTCGGGCTCCACCGCCGGCTCCGCGGAGCGGCGCTCGGCCACTTCGCCGCCTTCGAGTCGACCAGCTCGGTGCCGTCACGACAGCTCGCCCAGGGACTGCGGCGCCTGGACTTCCCCGACGAGATGGCGGCCTACTACGACGAGCACGTCGAGGCCGACTCCGTTCACGAGCAGGTCGCTATGCGCGACGTTTGTGGCGCGTTCGTGGACGAGAACCCGAACGAGCGCGACCAGGTCTTCCTCGGCGCCTTCACCTGCCTCGACCTGGACGCTCGCTACGCCCGCACGATGCTCACCCGGTGGAGTGCCTCATGACCGACTTCGAGCACGCCTCGATCGTGCTGTGTCCGGCCGGGCCGATGCTGCTGCGCGGGAAGCACGAGATCCTCGACGCCGACGGGAAGGTCCACCACACGGTTCGCCCGGTCAGCGCGGTGTGCATGTGCGGCGGGTCCGCGATCAAGCCCTGGTGCGACGGTACGCATCGGCTGCTGGCCGCGGGAGCGCGCGACAACGACGAGACCATTGGGTGAGAGGGGCACGTGGTGGTTCGGCTTCGCCGGGTCTCGGCGGAGGAGCCGGGGTGGACCCGCCGGCGCGCGGGCCGTGGCTTCGTGTACCTCGACGACTCCGGTGACCGGTTGCCGGACGACGCGGCCGCGCGGATCCGCGCTCTGGCGATCCCTCCCGCCTGGGAGGACGTCTGGATCTGCCCCCGTGAGAACGGGCATCTTCAGGCCGTCGGCACCGATGCGGCGGGCCGCCGCCAGTACCTCTACCACCCCGACTGGCGGGCGAAGCGCGACCAGGAGAAGTTCGAGCGGGTGCTGGAGCTCGGGACCGTCCTGCCCCGCGTACGCGAGCGGACGGTGCGAGATCTCGCCACCACCGGGATGAGCGATGCCCGGGCATCAGCGCTCGCGGTGCGCCTGCTGGACCTGGGGTGCTTCCGGATCGGCAGCGACGCCTACGCCGACGAGAACGGTGGCTTCGGCCTGACGACGCTGGAGCGTCGCCACGTACGCAAGCGGGGCGAGGCCTACGTCTTCGACTTCACCGGGAAGTCCGGCGTCCACCACTCCATCCGCATCGACGACCCGATCTCGGTGGAGGCGATCGCGCAGCTGCGTCGCCGCCGCGCCGGCTTCGAGGAGCTTCTCGCCTACCGCCAGGAGCGGCGGTGGCAACGGCTGACGCCGGCCATGGTCAACGACTACATGCGCGAGCTGAGTGGCCTGGAGGTGTCGGCGAAGGACTTCCGGACCTGGCACGCCACCGTGCTCGCGGCGCTCGCGCTGGCCGAGGACCCGCACGCCGCGGGCCGCTCGACCCCGACCGCCGGATCCCGCCGCAAGCAGCAGGTCGCCGCGATCAAGGAGGTCGCGGAGTACCTCGGGAACACACCGGCGATCGCCCGCAGCTCCTACGTCGACCCGCGCGTGCTCGAGCTGCACGAGCAGGGCCGCACGATCCGCGTACGCGACGGCGTGGGCGGGGACCCGCAGGCGCGCCAGGCCGCGGCCGAGCGCGCCGTCCTGCGCCTGCTGGCGCCGGACGACGACTGAGGGCGCCCGACGTACGGCCCCGCTCAGCCCTCGACCCCGGTGGCCTCGTGGGAGGCACCCACCGGCTTGCTCTCCGGGGATCCACGCTGCCTGAGGTAGATCGCGAGGACGGCCATCGAGCCGACCGCCAGGAACTCCGACTGCCAGTTCTGGAGGGTGCGCGCCCAGAAGTCCGAGTTCGTCAGATAGGAGACCCACGGGATCGGGTCGCGGAGCTGGCGCAGCCTGGACTCGTTGTACGTCGCCCACCCCGCCACCGACTGGACCAGCCAGGACAGCAGGAAGATGGAGCCCATGACGATGCCGAGGGACCGGGAGTAGAGCGCGGTCCGCAGACCGCCGACCCGGGCAAGCTTGGGCGAGTCGGAGCGGGCGTACGGCCCGATCTTCTGCTTCTCATCGGACTCCTGCCCCGCGTCCTTCAACGGCTTCGACTCCGGGGAGCCTCGCTGCAGCAGCCAGACCGTGAACACGACGTAGAGCAGGAACTGGAGGTACTCGCTCTGCCAGTTCTCCGTCACGTCCACGGCGAAGTTCGCCGAGGTGAGATAGCGACCCAGTGAGATCTGGTGGAGGCCCTCCGCGAACAGCTCGTCGTTGAGCTGGTGCCAGCCGGCGAACGCCTGACCGACGAGGGCGGCCAGGAAGAGCAGCCCGAAGACGAGGCTGAGCGAGTTCTCCTTGAGGAACCGGCGCATCAGGACTCCTCAACCGTGCCTCAGCGCGAGGACGAACGTGTAGAGCAGACCGATGCCGATGACCGCCAGGTAGGCGACGTACATGGCCCGCATCTCAGCCTCCGTGCAGGGCGCAGTCGTACGGCTCGGGGTGCTGCGGCATGCAGCCGGCCGCGTACAGACGCCAGCCGTCGGCGAACCGGGTCAGGAACACGGTCTCGCCCCGGTAGCGCACCTCGGCCATGGTCCCGAAGACGTCCACGCCGTCGGGCGCGCCGGGAGTGGGTAGACCCTCCTCGGCCAACGCGCCGTCGCAGGGCTTCTTCGCGGCGGACTCCAGCTCGGATCTCGTCTCCGGAGCCAGCAGCGCGCACGCCCGGGCCCAGTCCTGGGCGGCGACCGCCTCCTGGAAGGCGGTCGCCTTGCCACGCACGGCCTCGTCCTGCTCCGAGCCGCATCCGGTGAGGATCATCGGGAGGAGCAGCGCCGACGCAGTGAACCACCACCGCATGCGAACCCCTCAGCCGCGGGCGGCTCGAGCCGCTCCCGCCTCCGTGGCCTCGCCGCTGGTCTGCAGCTGACCGCCCTGGTCCTCCAGGTGGGCGCGGACGAACCAGTGGAAGAGCTCGAGCTGCTCGGTCTGGCCGATCAGGATGTCCTGGGTGACCAGGTCGATGTCGTCGAGGGTCTTGATCGCCTCGCGGTAGGAGCCGATCACGCCCTGATAGGTGACATCGAGCGCGGCGAGGTGCTCCTGGGTGGTGGCCCGGCCGATGCTGTAGTCGTTCCACTCCCGCTCCTCGACCAGCGCGCCCGGGGTGCCTCGCGGGGCACCGCCCAGGGTCGCGATGCGCTCGGCGAGCGCATCGGCCATCGCACGCACGGCGTCGACCTGAGGATCGATCATCTGGTGGACCGCGATGAAGTGCGGTCCCACGACGTTCCAGTGCACGTGCTTGAGGGTGAGCTGGAGGTCGTTCGTGGCATGGAGGCGCGACTGCAGCAGGTCGATGGTCGTCCGCGCAGCGCCCTCGTCCAGCCCCGGGATCGTGTAGTGCAGCGTCTCAGTAGTCATGTCGAGATCGGTACCCGTAGCCGCCCGATTCATACCAGTACGCGGGTGCGAATAAACTCGACCGCGTGTCCGCACTTCTCAGCTCGCCGTCTCGTGTCTTCCGGATCGTCGCCACTGCCGAGGCGGTGACCTGGACCGGTCTGCTCGGCGGGATGTTCCTGAAGTACGTCACCGAGACGACCGAGCTGGGAGTCAGCATCTTCGGGATGCTGCACGGGATCGTGTTCATCACCTACTGCGTGACCACCGTCGCGATCGCGGTCGACCAGCGCTGGTCCCTCGGCCGCGTCGTCGCCGGCCTCGCCTCCTCGATCCCGCCGCTCCTCACCCTCTGGTTCGAGCGCTACGCCGAGCGCCGCGGCCTGCTCGCCCCGACCTGGCGCCTGATCGACGAGTCCCCCATCCGCCCCCTCGAGCGTCCGCTCGCGTGGCTCCTCCGCAACCCGGTGCGCGGCCTGGCCGCCGGCCTCGCGAGCGTCGCCGCGCTGACCGTGGTCGCGCTCATCGCCGGGCCGCCGGTCGGCTGAACCCACGCCGCACCGCGCGGCCGACAACGCCGGCGGCTCCAACGGCGCCAGCGTGACGGGCGACCTGGGCGCCGCTCGCGACCTCTTCGAGACCAACTTCTGGGGAGCGCTGGGCGTCACGAACGCCTTCGTGCCGTCGCTGCGCGCCGGCAAACTCAAGGTGCTGTCGGTCCTGAGCTGGTACGGCGTCACCCTCCGTACAGCAGACCCCTCGCGTCGAACGCGGGCCAGGTCGGGGTGGGCGCACAACGCACAGTCACCAAATGGGTGTTAGGCGAATGTATGCGAATGCAGGCGAATGTAGGCGTACAGTGGCAACTAGTCTGCGTTGACGCCGCTCGGTGGGAACGCGCGCGGCGGAGTCTGGACACCGATTTCCACCGACACCTGTTGGGTCATCGAGAACCGGCCAGAGCGCCCTGTTCCAATGATCATTGGATCTTCGATGAAGTTCTCGGTACGCCCTCTCATTCCCTTCCTCCCCTCACACCGCCGATTCCGTGGCCCCGCGCTGGCCGCGCTGGTGGCCCTCATGCTGACCGTCCCGTTCGCGGGCACTGCCCAGGCTGCCGCGACGGAGATCCCGCTCGGTACTGCTGCGGACTTCTCCGTCCTGGCCGGGTCTACCGTCACCAACACCGGCACCACCACGGTGGCAGGCAGCGTCGGGGTCCACCCGGGCACGGCGATCACAGGACAGAACACCATGGTCATCGGCGGCACGGTCCACTCTGGCGATGCGGTTGCCCTGCAGGCGCAGACCGACCTCACCACCGCGTACGGCAACGCCGCCGGTCAGACCCCGCCGATTGCGGCCGACCCAGAGCTCGGCGGCGAGACACTGGTCGGCGGCGTCTACAACCGGGCGGCCGCCATGGCGCTGAACGGCGTGCTCACCCTGGACGGGCAGAACGACCCCGACTCGGTCTGGGTGTTCCAGGCGGGCACCACGCTGATCACGGGCTCGGCGGCCTCGGTCGTCCTGATCAACGGCGCCGACCCTTGCAACGTCTACTGGCAGGTCGGTAGCTCAGCGACGATCGGCACCACCACCGCGTTCGTCGGCAACATCATGGCCGACCAGAGCATCGCGATGCAGACCGGCGCAACGCTTCAGGGTCGGGCCCTTGCCCGCATCGGCGCGGTCACCCTGGACAACAACGTGATCACCAATCCCATCTGCCGCGCAGGCGGCGGTGACGGCGGCGGCGGTAACGGTGACGGCGGCGGCGGTAACGGCGACGGCGGTAACGGCGACGGCGGTAACGGCGACGGCGGTAACGGCGACGGCGGTAACGGCGACGGCGGTAACGGCAGCAGCGGTGACGGCAGCAGCGGCGGCAACGACACCCCGCAGATCACCACGCCCCCGAGCGGTTCGGTCGACACGGGTGACGCCGGTCCTGCGGTGAGTGCGGGAGGCGTGCCGGCTCCGCTGCTTCTCGGCCAGGCACTCTCGATCGCGGGCTGCCTCAGCCTGGCTGCAACGAGGCGGTGCCTACAAGCGTGACGAGTGGTCACCGACGCCACCGCCCGCCCAGGAGAAGTCTCTGGGCGGCCGCGGTGACGGTGGTCGCCACGGCCGCGGTCCTCGTGGGGATCACCCTCGGGACGAGCGCGTGCGATCACGATGCGCCCGACGCCGGCGTCGGTTCCCAGCCGTCGCCGACATCCACGTCGGCGGCCGACGACCGTCGGGCGGGCCATCCGGAAGTCACTGTCCAACCGATGGGGCGGTCGGCGCCGACCCGGTTGCGGATCCCGGCCATCGGCGTGAATTCAAGCTTGATGGAGCTGGGCCTCCAGAGCGACGGGAGCCTCGAGGTGCCACCGGACGCCGTTCCCGCGGGATGGTTCACCGGATCCCCGACGCCAGGCGAGCTGGGCCCGGCGATCATCGCCGGCCACGTGCGCTGGAATGGCACACCCGGGGTCTTTCAACACCTGACCGACCTCGAGGTGGACGACGTGGTCGACATCGCACGCCAGGACGGCAGCACCGCCGTGTTCCGGGTGACCAGGATCGAGCACTTCGCCAAGAGCGCCTTCCCCACCGAGGCCGTCTACGGCAACATCCCACGCGCCGGCCTGCGGCTGATCACGTGCGGCGGGCTGGACCCGGACACGAACAGCTACGAGGAGAACGTCGTGGTCTTCGCCGTCCTGGTGAGCTGACCCGGACGATCCCTGGAACTCAGGTCGCGCGGGAAGCGGTCACTGGCATCACGGCGAAGAGAACCCGGCCCTAGGTGGGCGTTCAAGGAGTCCTACCACTCCGAATCAGCCCGGCTCGCCGCCCTGCCAGGATGGGTCCACGAGTACAACCACCACCGGCCCCACTCAGCAATCGGGAAGGGCAGCCCCCATCACCAGGCTGAACAACCTGGCTGGGCATCACAGCTGGTCCAAGCGAAGCTGACCCCTCTGTGCGGCTCGATCACGTCGCGGCGTCTGCGATCTCGACCTCGCCGCGGCGTACGACCTCCCCGCAGGCCTTGCAGGCCAGCACGGGGTGATACTCCGCACCACAGGAGTGCTCGAACCTGGCGGGCGGGCCGTCGTCGCCGGCCAGGTGACGGTCACCGAACTCGCGCATCGTGGCGATGATCGGCGCGAGCGAGCGCCCGAGGTCGGTCAGGTGGTATTCGAACCTCGGCGGGCGCTGCTCGTACTGGACCCGAGTCACCAGTCCGTGCGCCTCGAGCCTGCGTAGACGGTCGGTGAGGATGTCACGCGGGCCGCCCGTGAACCGGGCGATCTCCTCGAACCGGCGGCTCCCGAGAAACAGCTCGCGAACGACGAGCAGGGTCCATTTGGAGCCGACGAGCTCGAGCGTCCGCGCCACCGAGCACTCACGTACCTGCGTCATCATGGTTCGATCCTAATCGAGTTGGAAAACCAAACCAACCCGAGTACGTTGGAAAAACCAACTCGTCACGGAGCGGCGCCCGCGCCCTCGAACAGGAGAACCACATGCCCACTCTCGCGAACACGGTCGTCCTGGTGACCGGAGCGAACGGCGGACTCGGCACACACTTCGTCAACCAGGCGCTCGAGCGCGGCGCCGCCAAGGTGTACGCCGCAGCCCGCCAGCCCCGCGAGTGGAACGACCCGCGCATCGTGCCGTTGAGGCTCGACGTCACCGACCACGACTCGGTCGTCGAGGCTGCTGCGGCGGCCGGAGACGTCACCGTCGTCATCAACAACGCGGGCGGCTCCAACGGCGCCAGCGTGACCGGTGACCTGGGCGCGGCTCGCGACCTCTTCGAGACGAACTTCTGGGGAGCGCTCGACGTCACGACCACCTTCCTGCCGTCGCTGCGCGCGAGCAAGGGGGTCGTGCTCAACGTGCTCTCGGTCCTGAGCTGGTACGGCGTCGGCGACGCCTACAGCGCCACCAAGGCCGCGCTGTGGTCGGCGACCAACACCCAGCGTCTCGCGCTGGCGGGCGACGGCATCCACGTCGCCTCGCTGCACCTGGGCTACACCGACACCCCGATGACCGTCGGCATCACCGAGCCGAAGAACGACCCGGCCGACGTGGTGCGCAGTGCCTACGACGGCCTCGAGGCGGACGCGTACGAGATCCTCGCCGACCAGGTGAGCGCCGACGTCAAGGCCGGTCTCGCCCAGCCGATCGAGGCGCTCTACCCGCAGCTGGCCCGCTGAACCACGCACAGGAGACGCTGATGACCCTCGAGTTCGACGCCTTCTACCTACCGACCGACGAGGACGGAACGTTCGAGTCGACCCCGGCGACGGCCAGCCCCTGGGACCACTCGTTGCAGCACGGCGGCCCGCCCGCTGCGCTGCTGGCCCGGGCGATCGAGTCCGTACGCTCCGACCAGGCCCTGTCCATCGCCCGGTTCACGGCCGACATGCTCGGCGGCATTCCTCAGGGAACGATGCGCGTCGAGGCGAACGTGGTTCGGCCGGGTCGTCGCGTCGAGCTCATCGAGGCCTCGCTGTGGGCCGGTGACCGGCTCGCCGTCAAGGCGAGCGCGTGGCTGATCCGGGCCACGCCGGGCTCGACTCGCGAACACTGGCGTCCTGAGGAGAAGGTTCCCGACATCCCGCCGGCCTCCTCCGAGCGCTTCTTCGAGGGAGTCAGCCCCGATTGGGGCTACGGCCGCGCCATCGACTGGCGGTTCGTCAGCGGAGGTTACGAGCCCGGCCCGGCGACGGTGTGGGCGCGCCTGCGTGTCCCGCTGGTCGCCGGCGAGCAGGCCTCCCCGGTGCAGCGCCTCCTCACCCTGGCCGACTCCACCAACGGCCTCTCCGGCTCACTGCCGATGAGCTCGTGGTACTTCATCCCGCCGACCGTGACCGTCACCATCGAGCGACCACCCACGAGCGAGTGGATGCTGCTCGACGCCCGCAGCACCATCGGCCCGGACGGTATCGGCCTCGCCCAGGGCGACATGGCCGACGAGCACGGCACCTTCGCCATGGTCGCGCAGCCGCTGATGGTCGCGCCCCGCTGAGCCACGCTCCAGCACGTTCGCTGTTCCGACCCGACTCGCAAACCACCGCTTGAACGAGAAAGAGGACCACCATGCCGAACGCATTCATCGTCGACGCCGTCCGTACGCCTGTAGCCAAGGGCAAGCCCGGCGGCGCCTACTCCGAGATCCACGCCGTCGACCTACATGCGCACACGCTCGCCGCGCTCGTCGAACGCACCGGCATCGACCCTGCCGTCGTCGATGACGTGATCAGCGGCGCGGTCGGGCAGGTCGGCGAGCAGTCGGGCAACACCGCCCGCTGGGCTCTGCTCGGCGCCGGATTCCCGGAGTCGGTCCCCGGCGTCACGGTCGACCGGCAGTGCGGCAGCTCACAGCAGGCGCTCCACTTCGCCGCACAGGGCGTGATCGCCGGCGCGTACGACGTGGCCATCGCCTCCGGCGTGGAGTCGATGAGCCGCGTTCCGATGGGGTCGCAGTTCCTGGGCAAGGACTTCTACGGCAGCAGGGTGAACGCCCGCTACGACGGTGGTCTGGTCCTCCAGGGCATCTCGGCCGAGCTGATCGCCAACAAGTGGGACCTCTCCCGCACCGAGCTGGACGAGTTCGCAGCGGAGTCGCACCAGCGCGCCGCGGCGGCATGGAAGAACGGACACTTCGACTCGCAGGTCACCTACGTGAACGACCTGCGCGTCGACGAGACGATCCGGCCGTCGTCCACGGCTGACTCGCTCGCGGGTCTTCGACTGGCATTCAAGGACGAGGGCTCCGTGGCCAGGTTCCCCGACATCGACTGGCGCGTCACTGCCGGCAACAGCTCCCCCATCAACGACGGCTCCGCCGCGCTCCTCGTCGCATCCGAGGAGGCCGCCGCACGCCTCGGCCTGACCCCGAGGGCGCGGGTCCACTCCTTCGCGGTCGCCGGCGACGACCCGATCTTCATGCTCACCGGCATCATCCCTGCGACCCAGAAGGTGCTGGCCCGCGCCGGACTCTCCATCGACGACATCGACGCCTTCGAGGTCAACGAGGCATTCGCCTCCGTCGTACTCGCCTGGCAGAAGGAGACGGGGGCCGACCTCGCCAAGGTCAACATCAACGGCGGCGCCATCGCGATCGGGCACCCGCTGGGCGGGTCCGGCGCCCGGCTGATGACCACATTGCTGAACAACCTCGAGCAGACCGGCGGCCGCTACGGACTGCAGGTCATGTGCGAGGCCGGCGGGCTGGCGAACGCCACGATCATCGAGCGGATCTGAACCGCCATGACCCAGACCACGACCCAGAACACGACCTCCGAGCAGTCCCGAGAGGTGCGCGAACGCACCTACTCATGGGCCGACCCACAGCTCTTCGCCACCGCCGCCCGGGAGCTCGACGGGCTCGACTTCTTCAAGCAGCTGGGAGACAGCGAGCTCCCGCCGCCCCCGATCAACGCGACCCTCGGCATGGCCCTGGTCGAGGTCAGCGACGGCCGGGCCGTCTTCGAGCTCACGCCCGAGGAATGGCACTACAACCCCATCGGCACCGTGCACGGCGGCATCCTGGCGACCCTCGCCGACTCGGCTCTCGGGTGTGCGGTCCACACCAAGCTGAACGCGGGCACCGGCTACACATCGCTCGACCTGACCATCAAGTTCACCCGCGCAGCCACGCTCGACAGCGGCACCCTCACCTGCGAGGGCCGCGTCGTGACCATCGGACGCCGCGCCGCGACGGCCGAAGCCGAGATCACCGACAAGACCGGCCGCGTCATCGGTCACGCGATCGCGACCTGCCTGATCATGGCGGGGAGCTGACCGCTTCCGCGGCCGCGCGTCAGCTGTCGGCGTGCTGATCGAGCGTACGCCGCAGGGCCTCCTTGTCCTTGTCGCCAACGGGGATGTCGGCATTGGCGGCCTGGCGGCGCAGCTCGTCACGGGTGATGTCCTGGGGCATGTCGCCGAGGTGCTCCTGCCGGCTCTTCAGGAAGGCCTTGCCCAGCTCGGCTCGGCGGGCGTCGTCGAGACGGTCGCGAATGCCCGGCAGCACGGTGCTCTCCTCCTCCTCGACGTGATGGGAGACCGCCTCGACCACCTCCGCCAGCTTGTCGCCGTACTCCGCTGAGTAGGGGTCACATTCGCTGAGCTCGGCGAGGAGGCGATCCGCCAGCAGGTGCTCCTCCTGGCTGTGCGCGACGTCCTCGGCCTCACCCGCCTCGTTCCGGGCGGCCGGGTAGACCTCGGCCTCCTCGGCACGGCTGTGTGCGGCCAGGAGCGTCACCAAGATCGGGGTCAGCCCGGCTCGTACGTCCGGTTCTCGCTGAAGCTTCTCGAACAGGCT
Organism: Nocardioides sp. YIM B13467; assembly: GCF_042788075.1. NCBI lineage: Bacteria > Bacillati > Actinomycetota > Actinomycetes > Propionibacteriales > Nocardioidaceae > Nocardioides > Nocardioides sp. YIM B13467. The sequence continues at coordinate 112,172 of NZ_JBHZPJ010000046.1, read as the reverse complement.
CTCCACCTCGCGGTGGTCCTGCATGATCAGGTCGGTCACGTCTTCGGACACGGGAGTTCTCCTCTGCACTGAATGGGATCCGGCCCTTCACCGGTACCCCCGAAGGCGCAGACTCAGCCTCAGTCGGGAGGCTCGTCGACGATGTGCACCGCCGCTTCCTCGGCCGAGGCGCCGGCACCGTCGATGCCTTCGTCGTGTCCGATGAGCTTCCCCTCGTCGTCCTCGCGCACACCCTCGTCGGGACTGGTGAGCCGACCGGAGCGGGCCTCGCCCACCTCCCCGGTCACCGGGCCGTCCAAGATGTCGGCGTCAGCCTCGGCCTCGGCCTCCTCCCAGACCTCCGGCTCCTCCTGAGCGCGCCGTTCGTCGATGGTCTCCCCCTCGATCTCCTCCCGCGGCGTCACACCCTTCGCGGTGACACCCCGCGGCCGCTCGGGCGGCGAATAGCCCTCGTCCAGGACATCGTCGACACCACGGTCGTCAAGCGTGTCCTCTGGCTGAAGCTGCTCTCCACTCATGACTCGACCGGTAACCCGCGACCCGACCACCCATGCTCCGCGGATGGGTGGTTCGTACGTAACCTGGTTGAGGAAGGCTGGCCATGGGCAAACCTGCAACGCGACGAATCGGGGCGATGTGGCTATGACTGCCGACCTTGTCTACGTAGTGGTCGGTGCCAGCCTGTTGCTGGCCATCGTGCTTCCCGACCTCCTCAACCGGTGGGCGATCTCGGCTCCGATGGTGCTGGTCGGGGTGGGGATGCTGGTCGGGCTCACGCCTCTCCCCGACGGTCTGCCGCTGGACCCGCAGGCCAACCGCGCCGCGATCGAGCACGGCACCGAACTGGTCGTCATCGTGGCTCTGATGGGTGTCGGCCTGGCGATCGACCGGCCGCTCGAGATCCGCAACCCGAGGACCTGGCGCCGATGGTCGCCGACCTGGCGGCTGCTGGCGATCGGGATGCCGGTCACCATCGCCATCATCGCGGCCCTCGGCTGGGCCATCGGACTGGCACCAGCCGTGGCGGTGCTTCTGGGCGCTGCCCTGGCACCCACCGACCCTGTGCTTGCCTCCGACGTCCAGGTCGCCGGCCCGCAGACCGGGGACCACGAGGTCGACGAGCACGACGAGCTCCGGTTCACCCTCACCTCGGAGGCGGGCCTGAACGACGGCCTCGCCTTCCCGTTCGTGTACATCGCGATCCTGCTCGCCACCCAAGGAGCCGTCTCGAACTGGGCTCTGGAATGGGTCGGCTTCTACCTGGTCGCCAAGATCGTGATCGGCGTCCTCGCCGGGCTGGTGGTGGGGAAGGTCCTCGCCTACATCGCGTTCCGGTCCAGCAGCCGGTCCCTGCGCGTGGCCGAACGGGGCGAGTCGCTGCTCGCCCTCGCGGCTCTGATCGGGTCGTACGGCGTCGGCGAGGTTCTCGGCGGCTACGGGTTCCTGTCCGTCTTCGTCTGCGCCATGGCCTTCCGTTCGGCCGAGCGTTCACACGACTACCACGCAGCCATGCACGAGGTGGCCGAGCGGCTCGAGCGCCTGCTGACTCTCTTCGTGCTGCTCGTTCTCGGGATCGCGCTCACCCGAGGCCTGCTCGACGCCCTCGACTGGCGCGGGGTCGCCCTCGGACTGGCCCTGATCCTGGTGGTCCGTCCTGCGGCGGGGATCCTGGCCCTGGCGCCGTGGCCTGGCCGAGGCGAGCGCACCTCGCCTCTGACCCGGCACCAACGCTGGGCTACGGCGTTCTTCGGCGTCCGCGGGGTCGGTTCCGTCTATTACCTCGCCTACGCCGCCGGGCAGGACGAGGCTCTGGCGCAGGACTGGCTGTGGTCGACGGTCGCCTTCACCGTCGTCGCCTCGGTGCTGATCCACGGAGTCCTCGCCACGCCGGTCATGGCACGCGTCGATCCCGCCCGGGGATGACCACGAGGTTCGTACGTCAGGCAGGGCCGCCTTCGCCGCTGTCGACGGGATCATCCCTACTGGGGGAGGACACGGCCCACCGAGGCGGCCACCGTGGTTCCTGCGGTTGACGCATGGCGTCCCGTAGTCGTCCTGACGAAGGTGAGGGGTTCCGATGAGCAGCACCGGGGTGGCGAACCGAGCAGGTGGTGTCCTCCTCGTCACCTGTCTGTCGACTCTGGTGGTCAACGCCAACACCTCGGCGGTGAGCATCCTGCTCCCCGCCATCAGCGCAGATACCGGCATGGATGTCACGACGCTGCAGTGGGCCGTCACGGGCTACTCGCTGGTGGGTGCCGCGACCATCGTGACCTCCGGCTCGCTGGGCGACGTGTTCGGCAGGAAGCGCATCTTCCAGCTCGGTCTGCTGCTGTTCATCGCCTCGTGCGTGCTGATCGCCATCTCCGACTCGGGTGCAGCCGTCATCGCCGGGCGGTGCATCCAGGGCGCAGCCGGGGCGACGATCCTGGCCTGTGGCCTCAGCCTGCTGACGGTCGGCACACCTGAAGAGGGCAAGCTGCGGGCGGTCTCGCTCTGGGGCGCGGCGGCAGGCGTGGGTGCTGCGGCCGGGCCGCTGCTCGGCGGTGTCCTGGTCGAGCTGACGAGCTGGCAGGGACTGTTCTGGCTCGACGCCGGCGTCGCGGTGGTGTGCATGGCGATGACCGCACGCATGGTGACCGAGTCCCGCGACGAGGACCGGCCACGTTCGATCGACGTCGGTGGCAGCGTGCTGGTCGCCGCCACCCTCACCCCGATCATCCTGGCGCTCAGTGAGGGCAGTGACTGGGGGTGGACGTCGTTGGCCACGCTCGGGTGCCTGGCAGTGGCCGTGGTGTCGGGAATCGCCTTCGTCGCGGTGGAGAAGCGGGTGGCCGTCCCCATGCTCGACCTGGCCCTGCTTCGCAACAGGGTCCTGGTCGCGTCCACGATCGCCATCCTCATCGGCGCCGGCACCATCAACGCGCTGATGTACCTGGTGAGCCTCTACTTCCAAGACCCGAGCACGCTCGGGCTCAGCTCGCTGCAAGCAGGCCTGGCGACACTTCCGGCCACCGCCGGGCTCGTCGCGGTCGCTCCCCTGGTGCCGCGGGTCGCGGCGCGGTTCGGCGGCCGCCCAGTGGTCGGAGCCGGCTTTGCGATCACGGCGATCGGCTTCGGCTGGATCGGCTTCGTCGAGGGCTCGTGGGCGTACGGCGCGTTCGTGCTGCCACTCGTCGCGGCGGCGGTCGGGATGGGCCTGTCCAACGGACCCGCGACGTCGGCCTCGACAGCGTGCGTCTCGGCAGCCCAGGTCGGGGCGGCCTCGGGTGTCTCCAACATGGCACGCTACGTCGGCGCGGCCGTGGCCACCGCCCTGGCGGCGACGATCTACGGCAACGTCATCGCCAGCCAGACGGCTGAGGGCCGGTCCAACGTCGACGCCCTGTCCTCCGGCCTTGCCGCCGCGTCCTGGGTGATGGCGGTGTTCAGTCTCGCCGGCGTCGCGATGGCCGTGATCATGGGCCGTCACCGGGTCGCCCAGGGCACCATGGCCGACTCGGGCGCTGCGGCCGCGGCACACACGCACACCCTGCCGACCTCGGCCACGCCCACGTCAGCCGAGAGGACACCGTGACTCCGCAACGGCACGTCCGCCGCCGAGTCCTCAGCCGGCGAAGGCCGCGCGGCCCTGCATGGCGGAGGTGCCGAGGTCGCTCTTGGCGAGCGGCTTCTGGGCAGTGACCGCTTCCGTCCAAGCCGCGGTGGTGGCGACCGCGGCGAAGTTGGAGTGCAGGAGGACGAGCAGGTTCTGGTGGAGCTGGTCGGCCGAGACCTTGCCGGCCTCGTTGGCCAGGTGGATGGCGCCGCTCGCGTCGGAGAGGATCTCAGCGGCCAGGCCGAGCTCCTCGGCGCCCACCGCCGTCGCGATGTCGCAGTTGTTGGTCATGAAGCCGACGATGGTGATGGTGTCGACGCCCTGCTCGGCCAGCCACGCGGCGACGTCGGTGCCCGCGAAGACGCTGCTCTTGTCCTTGGTCACGCGCTTCCAGGACGGCTTGACGCGCCGCTCGATCTCGGGGTGCAGGGTCCAGCTGTGGCTTCCGACAGCGAAGACCGGAGAGTCCTCGGGCAGCCCGTGCCGGACGACGACAACGGGAAGGTCCTCGCGATCGGCGACGTCGAGCGCGGCCACGATGTTGGCGAGCGCCTGCTCCCGGTCTGGGGACTGGATCTGCAGGATCCCGTCGAAGTACTCCTGCTGGACGTCGACGACGATCAGGGCGCGGCGGGGCGTGGTCATGACTGGATTCCTCTGTTCGGGTGGCGTTGGCCTTCCCCTTCACTCTGGCCGCTGTGAGGCGCTACCGTGAGTGGCACAAATGACGACTTACGATGAGATCGGGCCAGGATGCGCATCGCCGTACACGCCTTCGACGGCATCACCATGTTTCACCTCGCCGCACCCTTGATGGTCTTCGGCGAGATCGGCCGCCTGGGCCTGGCCGAGGGATGGGATCCCGTGGTGTGGACCGAGGACGGGCGCGGCGTACGAACGGCCGAGGGGCTGCGAGTCGACGACGTCGCGGGCCCCGATGTCGTCGAGGACGCGGATCTCGTGGTCCTGCCGTCGTGGCCGAGCGACCTCCCGCCGGCCAGCGCCGCTCTGACCGGCAGGATCCGCGCCGCGCAGACGCGGGGCAGTCGCATCGCAGGCCTGTGCCTGGGCGCGTTCCCCGTCGTCGACAGCGGGGTCCTCGACGGAAGAGATGCCGTCACCCACTGGGGCGCGGTCGACGAGCTCGCCCGCCGGCGGCCGGCCGTCACCGTCACCCCGGCTGCGCTCTACCGCGACCACGGCGACGTACTCACCTCAGCCGGCACGGCATCGGCCATCGACGCCTGCCTCTCGATCGTACGCACCCACCTCGGCTCCACCGCGGCAGCCACCGTGGCCCGCCACCTCGTGGTCGCACCCCACCGCGAGGGCGACCAGGCCCAGTACGTCGACCGCCCCATGCCGGCGCCCGGTGGCGTGGGCGACCTCGGGCCGACGATCGACTGGGCCCTCGCCCACCTCGACGAACGACTCCACGTCGACGACCTGGCAGCCCATGCCCGGATGAGCCGGCGCAACTTCACCCGCCGCTTCGCCGAGGTCACCGGCACCACGCCCGCCCGATGGGTTCTGACCCGCCGCCTCGACGAAGCGCGTCGTCTTCTCGAGACCACGACCTGGCCCATCACCCGCATCGCCGAGGCGTGCGGGTTCAGCAGCGCCGTGACGTTCCGGCAGAACTTCGCCACGGCTTTCGCGACGACGCCCACCTCCTACCGCAGACGGTTCGCACCCTCTGCCGATGCGGCCATCTCCAAGCGCACCACGACGCCCTTCGAGGTCGGGGTGTTGCTGCCCTCTGCGACGCTGTCGAGCGGCACGAGCACGTTGGTCTCCGGATAGTACGCAGCCGCCGAACCCCGGCTCGCCGGATAGGCCACCACGGTGAAGCCCGCGGCGCGCCGCTCGACTCCGTCCTCCCAGACCCCGACGATGTCGACGCGGTCACCGTCGGCCAGACCCAGCTCGGCGATGTCGGCCGGGTTGACCATCACGATGCGGCGGGCGTTGTGGATGCCGCGATAACGGTCGTCCATCGCGTACGGGATGGTGTTCCACTGATCGTGCGAGCGCAGCGTCTGCAGGATCAGATGACCCGGCGGGGCCTGCAACCACGTCAGGTCGTTGCGCGTGAAGACGGCCTTGCCGCTCGGCGTGCGATAGACACCGGAGTTGACCGGGTTCGGGAGAACGAACCCCGTTGGATTCTTGATCCGCTCGTTGAAGTCCTCGAATCCCGGCACCACTCGGGCGATCCGATCACGGATCCGGCCGTAGTCCGCCTCGAAGTCGGCCCAGCGGATGCCGTACCGGCCGCCGATCGTGGCCTGTGCCAGGCGCGAGATGATCGCCACCTCGCTGAGGAGCTGCTCCGAGGCGGGCTGGAGCTTGCCGCGGGTGGCATGCACGGAGCTCATCGAGTCCTCGACGGTGACGAACTGCTCACCGCTGGACTGGACGTCGACGTCGCTGCGGCCCAGCGTGGGCAGGATCAGCGCGGTCTCCCCGACGACCGTGTGCGAGCGGTTCAGCTTCGTGGAGACCTGGACCGTCAAGCGGCAGTTCCTCAACGCGGCCTCGGCGACGTCGCTGTCCGAGATCGCCCGGACGAAGTTGCCGGCGACGCCCATGAAGACCTTCGCCTTCCCGTCTCGCATCGCCCGGACACCGTCCACCGAGTCGTACCCGTGCTTGCGCGGTGGGTCGAACCTGAACTCGGCACCCAGCGCGTCGAGGAAGGAGGCGGGCATCTTCTCCCAGATGCCCATCGTCCGGTCTCCCTGCACGTTGGAGTGACCGCGGACCGGGCAGACCCCGGCCCCGGGCTTGCCGATGTTGCCCCGCAGCATGAGGAAGTTGACCACCTCGCGGATCGTCGGCACCCCGTGCTTGTGCTGGGTCAGCCCCATCGCCCAGCAGACGATGACCGAGCGGCTGGCCAGCACCTGCTCGTGGACCGCCTCGATCTCCTCGCGGGTCAGACCGGTGGCCTCGAGCGCAGCCTCCCAGGTGATCGTGCGGGCGTGCTCGGCGAAGGCGTAGAACCCGGTCGTGTACTCCGCGATGTACTCCCAGTCCAGCACTCCGCCACCTTCGGCCCGGTCGGTCTCGAGCAGACGGCGGTTGAGCATCTGGAACAGCGCGAGGTCGCCGCCCGGGCGGATCTGCAGGAACTGATCCGCGATCTGGGTGCCCCGGCCCACCACTCCGCGGGCCTTCTGCGGGTTCTTGAACCGCATCAGTCCCGCCTCGGGAAGGGTGTTGACCGCGATCACCTTGCCGCCCCGCTGTTTGGTCTCCTCCAGCGCAGAGAGCATCCGCGGATGGTTCGTGCCCGGGTTCTGGCCGACCACGAACACCAGGTCCGCGTTGTAGATGTCTTCGAGCTGGACACTGCCCTTGCCGATCCCCAGCGTCTCGCTGAGCGCCGAGCCGCTCGACTCATGACACATGTTCGAGCAGTCGGGCAGATTGTTGGTGCCGAACGCGCGGGCGAAGAGCTGGAGCAGGAACGCGGCCTCGTTGTTGAGCCGGCCGGAGACGTAGAACATCGCCTCGTCGGGAGAGTCCAGGGCGTTGAGCTCCTGAGCGATGGTGTGGAACGCGTCCTCCCAGGTGATCGGCTCATAGTGCGTCGCACCTGGCCACTTGACCATCGGCTCCGTCAGCCGGCCCTGCTGGTTGAGCCAGTAGTCCGACTTGCCGTCCAGCTCCGAGACCGGGTGACGCGCGAAGAACTCGCGCGTCACCCGGCGCGACGTCGCCTCGTCGGCGATGTGCTTCGCACCGTTCTCGCAGTACTCGTTCCGGTGCCGGTGACCCGGCTCGGGCCACGCACACCCCGGGCAGTCCATCCCGTCGGCCTGGTTGAGGTTCAACAGCGTCAATGCCGTACGCCGCACCGATGTCTGCGTCAGCGAATACTCGATCGCCTTCCGCACCGCCGGCACGCCGGCGGCCCAGGTCTTCGGCTCGGTGACACTGAGTGCCTCCACCGGCTCTTCCACGGAGTACGCGCCGTCCGCGTCTCGCTTCACCACACCCGTTCCCTTCGCGACTCGAGCTAGCTGGCCGACCTGGGCAGCTCGGCCTCCTCGTCATCGGCAAATCCATCGGCCAGTTCATCGGCCGATTCGTCGGCGGGCGCATCGGGATCACGGGAGACCCGGATGACGAAGTCGTCACCGTGCTCCGAGACCCCGTAGACAACAGCCTGCTCGACGGCCTTGGAGGCGTACTGGGCGCGTACCACGAGTGGGTCCTCCCGAAGGTCCTTCACCAGCGATACGCACAGCCCGACCATGACGACGACGAACGGGACTGCCGCGACGATGGTGATGGTCTGCAGGCCGCTCAACGCGTCGGAACCGCCGACCAGCAGCATCACTGCAGCGACCGCGCCCGTGGCGACTCCCCAGAAGATCACCGTCGGCCGCCCCGGTTCGATGGATCCGCGCTCCGAGAGCGTGGCCATGACGATCGATGCGGCGTCCGCTCCCGAGACGAAGAAGAGCGCAACCAGGATCATGACCACGACGCTTGCCACCGTCGCGAACGGGAACGACTCGAGGGTCGTGAACAGCTGGGTCTCGACGCCGCCCGCGCCGGCGATGTCCACGCCACCCAGCTGCAGGTCGAGAGCCGCTCCGCCGAAGATCGCGAACCAGGCCAGGCTGACCAGCGACGGAACGAGGAGAACACCGGTCACGAACTGACGAATGGTGCGGCCGCGCGAGATCCGGGCGATGAACATCCCGACGAACGGCGTCCACGAGAGCCACCAGGCCCAGTAGAAGACCGTCCAGCCCGACAGCCAGGTGGCGGTCGCAGACCCTTCGGCCGAGGTTCGCGCCGACATCATCGCAACCTCTTGGAAGTAGCTTCCGACGGTTGTCGGGACCAGGCTGAGGATGAACACGGTCGGACCGGCCACGAAGACGAACAGAGCAAGCCCGACGGCGAGCACCATGTTGATGTTCGAGAGCCACTGGATCCCCTTGGCGACGCCTGTGACCGCGGAGAAGACGAACCCGACCGTGAGGACGGCGATGATGGCGACCAGGACGCCGTTGCCCGTCCTGCCGAGCCCGCCGACGATCTCGAGACCGCTGCGGATCTGGAGCGCGCCCAGGCCGAGCGACGCGGCCGACCCGAAGAGCGTCGCGAAGATCGCGAGCATGTCGATGATCTTGCCGCCGGCGCCATGGGCGTGACGCCCGAGAATGGGCTCGAACACAGAGCTGATGAGCAGACCGCGGCCCTTTCGGAAGACGCTGTAGGCGATCGCCAGCCCCACCAGGGCGTAGATCGCCCATGGGTGGATTCCCCAGTGGAAGAGGGTCGTGGCCATGGCCGTCTGGATCTTCTCGGACTGACCATCGCCGACAGCGCCCGGCGGAGGTGCGACGAAGTGACTGACCGGCTCACTGACGCCGTAGAAGATCAGGCCGATCCCCATTCCGGCGCTGAACATCATCGTGATCCACGAGACCGTACGGAACTCGGGTTCCTCGCCGTCCCGGCCGAGCGGGATGTTCCCGAACTTGCCGAAGGCGAGCCACAGCACGAAGCCGACGAAGGTCGATGCCGCGGTGACGAAGAGCCAGCCCAGGTTGGCCATGACCCAGGACAACGACTTCCCTGAGACCGACGCCAGCGACTCCGTGCTGACGAAGCCCCATGCCAGGAAGCCGATCGCGATGACCGCGGTCACCCCGAAGACGACACGATCAAGACCACCGGCCTCCTTGGCGGGCTCCTCAGGAGGACAGTCGAGGGCCGGATGGGTTCCGTTCTGGCCGACGGATTTGTGGCGCGGCGCTACCGGGGAAAGGTCTCCGCTACGTGCAGAGGATCTCATGACGCACTCCGATCAAGAGCTCTTGGGATGAGCAGCATCTGTCGGTGCCATAGAGGCTCCGGGTGGCGGCACGACAGTGGGGCGCTACGCGGTCAGACGCTGATATACTAGTTACCTTATATGTGATGCATCACACAAGGCAAGGGTCGATCTCGACGACGAGCTCGACCTCTACAGGGGCATCCAGGGGCAGAGCCGAGACGCCGATCACGGAGCGCGCATGTCGCCCCGAATCGCCGAACACCCGGCCGAGAAGCTCCGAGGCACCATTGGCGACCAGGGCCTGCTCCGCGAAGAAGGTGCCGGAGGCGACGTACACGACGACCTTGACGATTCGCTTCACCCGCCCGAGATCGCCGATCTCCGACTTGATCGCGGCGAGCGCGTTGAGCACGCACCATTGCGCACAGGTCTGGCCGTCGGCGACGCCGAGCGCGTCACCGACCCTGCCCGTGGCGAGAAGCTCGCCATCCCGGATCGGCAGCTGCCCCGAGGTGAAGACGAGCGTTCCCGCGCGCACCGCGGGAACAGGAGCCACCGCGGGCGCGACATCACGAACAGACAGGCCGAGCCCGGCCAGCACCACGTCCTGCCCCGACACAACCGCACTGGAACCCCGAGGGCTCAGCAGCCGCAGCACCCGGCCCGAACGATCCGTCATGCCCTGACACTATCACTGATATACTAGTTGTCGTTAGTGCGAATTTTAGAGAGCTGGCGCACATGCACGACATTGCCCCCGCGGGTCGTCACCGTCCATTCGACAGCTCAGGACGAGTACACCGAAACAGGCTGGAAGGCCGAGCGCCTCCTGCGGGTGTCCGGCACGCCGTTGCGATGTAACTGATGTATCAGACTAAGATGGTAAAAAGCGGCAGCAGATCTGATGCCAACGGGCCGGAGCGGACAAGTGGGGCAAGGACTCAATGACAGTTGACGAGATTCTGGCAGCGACGGCGAATCCCCCCGCCACCTCGCTCGCCGATCAGGCCTACCAGTACATCCGTGAGCGCCTGGTCATGCTCGACATCCGCCCGGGGGCGCCGATCAACGACGGCCAGATCGCCGAGGCGATCGGCATGGGGCGCACTCCCGTCCGCGAGGCGATCAAGCGCCTCGAGGCCGATCACCTGGTGCACTCCTTTCCGCGCCGCGGCACCTTCGCCACGACCATCGACGCGACCGAGCTCAGCGCGATCGCCGAGATCCGGCGCCAGCTCGCGCCCTACGCCTCCCGCGCCGCCGCCGAGCGCGCCACACCGCAGCAACGTGAGCAGATGCGCGACCTCGCGGCCCAGATCGGCAAGGGCAAGCTGGCCGACGGCGACCGCACCGCGCTGATGCAGGTCGACAAGGCCGCTCATGGCCTGATCTACCGGTCCAGCGGCAACGCCCACCTCGAGGACATCCTGATCAGGTACGACAACCTCGCCATCAGGATCTGGTGGATGGTGATCGACCGCCTGCCCGACCTCGCCCACCACGTCCTCGAGCAGGCGCAGCTCCTCAACGCGGTCGCAGACGGTGATGCCGACCGCGCCGAGAAGCTCACCCTCGAACACATCGGCAGCTTCGAGCGCGAGATCCGCCAGGTTCTCTGACGCCTCAGCAGGACCAATTGCTTCGGGCTCCGCTTCAGCAGTCCAGCTGGATGTCACCCAGCGGCTTGGAGCAGCAGATCAGCACCTTCTGGTTGGCGATCTCCTTGGGCCGGATGCCGCCGTTGTGCTGCATGTCGACCTCACCGGAGAGCATCGAGACCTTGCAGGTCCCGCACATGCCCTGACCGCAGGCCGCCATCGGCCGCATGCCTGCCGCCACCGCCGCCTCCAGGATGGTCTCCTCCGGGCCACAGGTGATCATCCGGCCGCTGCGTGCGAACTCGACCGAGAACCCGGTGCCGGCCTCCTCCTCGGAGTCCTGCTCGACGGGCGGTGCGGCCGTCGGAGCAGGGACCGCGGGAGCGCCGAAGTCGAAGCTCTCCTCGTGATACTTCTCCATGTCGTAGTCGAGCTCTTCGAGCAGCGACTTCGCCGCCGCCATGTAGCCCGCCGGACCGCAGATGAACGTCTCACGCTCGTTGAGGTCAGGGGCCAGGATCTCGAGGACAGGCTTGGAGATGCGTCCCTGCAGCCCCATCCAGCGCTCGGTGGGGGCATCGCCCTCGCAGATCTCCACCACCCGCAGGTTGGGCATCAGGCGTGCCATCGCCTCGAGCTCGCCGCGGTAGATGATGTCGGCCGGCGTACGCGCACTGTGCACGAAGAGGATGTCCGCCTCGGAGCCGAGGTCGTACAGCGTCCTCGTCATCGACAGCACGGGGGTGATGCCGCTGCCGGCCGAGAGGAAGAGGTACTTCGGCGCGTCCTCCTCCGGCAGTACGAACGCACCTGCCGGAGCGTGCATCGAGATCCATGCCCCGGGCTCGAGGTTGTCGTGGAGCCAGTTCGAGACCACCCCGTCGGGGACCCGCTTGACCGTGATGGCCAGCCGGTCGGGCCTGGTCGGCGGCGAGGCGATCGTGTAGCAACGGGTCATCAGCTCGCCGTCGATCTCGACCCGGATGGTGATGAACTGGCCCGCCTCGAAGTCGAAGGGACGTCGCTCGGGGGTCGTGAAGACGAAGGTCTTCACGTCATGGGTGACCGCCAGGACCTGGCTGCACACCAGGTCCATCACGTCGCTCTCGGCCCAGCAGGGCTCCAGCATCCGCCGACTGCGCACGGGCGCCGGGCGGCCGTTCTGCAGACCGAACGAGTTGGGCTCCGACACCTTGGGGATGTCGGTCTCCATGATGGTCATGTTTCCTCCCGAACTCCGGCTAGGCACTGGCTTGGATGCGTTGGACGTACCAAGTGACGAAGGCATCGACTTCGCCCTCGACCACGGAGTACGGACCAGGTACGTAGCCCGGGTCCGCCACTCCTCGCTGCGTGCCCTCGACCAGGACGCGGTCCTGGTCGTTGGTGGCACGCCAGACGGAGGTGAGCGACTCGACCGAGTAGTCGACCCCTTCGACAGCCTCCGGGTTCACCAACCAGGTCGTCCGGACCAGCGTCCGGTCGACCGCCAGCGGGATCACCGAGAAGACGACAGCGTGGTCACCGAGGAAGTGGAACCACGAGTTGGGCTGCATGTGCAGCGACAGGTCTCCGAACCTGGGGTCCTCGATGGAGCCCATCAGCTTCGCGCAGAGCTGCTGCCCGTCAGGACCGAACGAGGCCCCTGCGCCGTCGAGCGGCAGGTGCGAGAGCTGGAACGCCGTCGCACGACCCTCGAGCTCGCAGCGCTCCTCGTGCGGGAAGCCGATCGCATCGCGGGCCTTCTCCAGCTCCGCCTGCGCCTCCTGATAGCGCTCGAAGACCGACTGCATGCGCGGTGGCACGTCCGCGGCTTCGTAGCGGCTGATCGGGAAGTACGCCGTCACCAGCTCCGGGTGGGAGGCGTCGCAGTGGTGGCACTCCCGGTTGTTCTCCATCACCAGCTTCCAGTTGCCCTCCTCGACGATGTCGGTCTGGTGGGCGACCTTCGCCGAGGCGAGCGCGTATGGCTTCAGGTAGGGCTCGATGAACTCGCTGACCTCGTCGAAGTCGGTCGGCGGCTCGTCGGAGAGGCAGAGGAAGATCAGGCCGCCGACCGCTCGGACGTTCACCGGCTTGAGCCCGAACTTGTCGTACTCGAAGGTGTCCGCCTGCGACTCGGCGAAGATGAGGCTGCCGTCGACCCGGTAGGTCCACTGGTGGTAGGGACACACGATGTTGCCGATCGAGCCGCATGCGGACTCGAGCAGTCGTGATCCACGGTGCCGGCACACGTTCCTGAAGGCGCGAACGTTCTCGTCGTCGTCTCGAACGACGATCACGGAGTGGGCACCGACATCGATGGTGACGTAGTCACCGGGGTCCGGGATCTCCGCCTCGGCGACAGCGAAGATCCAGTGCTGACCGAAGATCACGTCGAGATCCTGCTCGTAGATCTCCGAGCTGGTGTAGAAGGGCGCCTCCAGGCTGTAGCCGGATGCTCGCCTGTCCGCCAGGGACGCCAGCTCCACCGGCGTCGTTTCGATGCTCATACGCGTCACGTTGATGTCTCCCACGCTCAAACCGGGCAGATTCCGGGTTCAGATACGGCGGTCCGCCAGACGGCGGGTGTTTCACTCTGCACAACTACTGCGTAGCGTGAAACNCGGACGTCGCTTGTTCCCGTGCGACGTGGAACAGCACGTTGGGCAGCAGGCCGACGCCCATGCGGGACCGGACGTCGTCGACGATCCGGCGGAGGTCGGCACCGGTCTCTGCGTCGCGGAGGAACAACGGTGTCGTCAGCAGCCACGGCAGCGCCTCGGGGTGCTCGGCCGGTTCGGCGTGTGCGGCCAGCAGCGGGACCGACACCTTGATCTCCTCCAACCCGCCGTCGCCGCTGAGCACCTTCGCCATCCCCGCCGCGGCGAGCCCGATGGCGCGGGCGCGGGGCGACTCGGCGGCCGCGACCGCGTCCAGCAGCGTCCTGGCGAGGCGCGTCGACACCGCCGCATCGGCCAGGTAGAAGGCCGCATGCAGCGCCTCGGCAAGGAGGAGCACGGTGTCGTCGGATGTGGGCGCGTCGGGTGCCGCGCGCTCGAGGATGCGGACGGCGTCGGCGACCGACCCGCTCCGCGCCGCGATCTGCGCCCGGATCCGGAGCGTGCGCGAGCGGGTGCCGTCTGGGACGTGCCGGGCTTCGATCTCGTCGAGGAGAGCGACCGCTCGGTCGTGGAGCCCTCCGGTCCAGGCTGCCTCGGCAGCCTCGCAGAGCAGGAGGTGCCACCGGTCGGTGTCCGTGCTCAGCCGCGCCGCGCGCTCGTAGGCGGTGCTGGCGACGGTGTACGCCGTGCGGGCGCCCGCGCTGTCGGCGGCGGCTTCGAGCAAGCGCGACACCTCCGGGTCGGGGCCCCAGGTCGCCTCCGCCAGGTGCCACGCCCGACGCTCCGCGTCGTCCGGCAGCAGGTCGGCCACGACGAGATGGACGGCCCGACGAAGTGCCTCGTCGGCCTCCGCGTACACGGCCGCGCGGACGAGCGGGTGTCGTACGTCGATGCGGCTGCTTGTCACGACGACCAGTCCGGCCCGTTCGGCGGCACCGAGGCCGGAGACGTCGAGACCGAGCCGCTTGCAGACCTCGCCCGTGTTGTGGAGGTCGCCGTTGGTGACCACAGCAGCGAGCAGGGCGGTCCGGGATCCCGGGTCGAGCTCCGCCAGCCGCCGGGAGAACGCGGCCGCGAGGGTGGCGGGCAGCGCCGGCGGGAGCCCCGGGGCCCGGTCGTCGAGGAGCTCGACGTTGCGACCGAGCTCGAGGAGGGCGAGAGGGTTGCCGCCGGTCGCTGCGAACAGCCGGGCCGCCTGATCCTCGGTCGGCGGGGCGATCTCCAGTGCGCGCACGAGGTCACCGGACGCTGCCGCGTCGAGACCGGACAGCTCGAGAACATCGAGGCCGTCGACGAGTCCGTCGCACACTCCGGATCGGCCGGCGAGCAGGACGACGGCCGGGTCCGCGTCGATCCGGCGGGCGGCGAAGGCAAGGGCCTCCGCCGACGGTCGGTCGAGCCACTGCAGGTCGTCGACGACGACGGCGATCGGCGCCTGCTCGGCGTACCGGCACAACAGCGCGAGGGTGGCCGCGCCGATGGCGAACCGGTCGCCGGCGGTCGCCGTCTCGAGAGCGAGTGCGCTGCTCAGTGCGGCTTTCTGCGGATCGGGCAGCGCGTCGAGGAGGTGGAGCGCCGGACGGAGCAGCAGGTGGAGTCCGGCGAACGCAAGGTCCTGTTCCGCCTCTGTGCCGGTTGCTCGCAGGACGTGGACACCTTCCAGGCGCTCGAGCGCGTCGTCGAGCAGTGCTGTCTTGCCGACGCCCGGCTCGCCGGTGATCGCGAGGGAGCCACCTCGGCCGATCCTCGCTCCGGCGAACAGTTGCTCCACGATCTGCTGCTCGACCTCTCGTCCGATGAGCACATGATGAGTCTAGATCCGGCGTCGGCGCCGGCTCCGTGGTTGAAACAGCGCCCTACCTGGTCCTCGGTACCCGGGGCAGGACTAGGTGGGGCACCTGACGCGGGCCCATGCCGAGCGTTCCTAGCGTTCCCGCCATGACTACTACTGATGACGCCATGACCGCGGGCACGAACGAGGTCGAGATCGACATGGACAAGCTGATGGACTTCGTCTTCCGCGCGGTGGGCGAGGTCGGTGCGACCCTGAACGCCGCTCTGGTGGTGATGGGCGACAAGCTCGGCTACTACCGCGACCTCGCGGCCAACGGGCCGAGTACGCCGGCAGAGCTCGCCGGACGGACCGCCACCGGCGAGCCGTACGCCCGCGAGTGGCTCGCCGCTCAGGCCGCCGGCTCGTACGTGACCTACGACCCCGCGACCGGCCGGTTCACGCTGCCGCAGGAGCACGCGGTGGCGTTGACTGTCGAAGACAGTCCGGCCTTCCTGCCCGGCATGTTCCAGATCGCTCTCGGCACCGTCCACGACACCTCGCACATCCTCGAGGCCGCGCGCAACGGCGGCGGCTACGGATGGCACGAGCACGATTCCGACGTCCACCTCGGCTGCGAGCGGTTCTTCCGGCCGAGCTACAACGCCCACCTGATCGCCGAGTGGCTTCCCGCCCTCGACGGCGTCGTGGAGAAGCTCGAGCGCGGTGCGACGGTCGCCGACGTGGGCTGCGGCCACGGCGCCTCGACGATCCTGATGGCGCAGGCCTTCCCCGGCTCCCGCTTCGTCGGGTGGGACTACCACGACGCGTCGATCGCGACCGCGCGTGAGCGCGCAGCGGTGGCGGGCGTCGCGGACCGGGTGACGTTCGAGGTCGCCTCCGCGTCAGCTTTCGGCGGTGGCGACTACGACCTGGTCACGATGTTCGACTGCCTGCACGACATGGGCGACCCGGTCGGCGCGGCGCGGCACGTTCGGGAGTCCCTCGCCGAGGACGGCACCTGGATGGTCGTCGAGCCCGTCGCCGGCGATCACGTCGAGGACAACCTGCACGCAGTCGGTCGCGCCTACTACGGCTTCTCCACGCTGCTCTGCACGCCGAGCTCTCTCGCCCAGGACGTCGGGCTCGCGCTGGGGACCCAGGCCGGCCCGGCCCGGATCCGCGACGTCACGATCGCGGCTGGGTTCACCCGGTTCGAGGGCGTGTCCGAGACGCCGTTCAACCGTGTCTACGAGGTCCGGCCGTGAGCGAGAGGCTCCCACGGTGCGTTCTCCGGCCGAAGCCCGGCGCGACCAGGCCCGACCGGGTCACACTGGGGCCATGAGGGCACGCGAGCCCGACGCTGACGGCTACGTGGAGACGGATGGCGTCAAGGTCCACTACGAGGTCTACGGCACAGCGACCGCCGGCCCGGGCGACCGCACCATCATGCTGATGCCGACCTGGACGATCATCCACTCGCGGTTCTGGAAGGCGCAGATCGGCTACCTGGCGCGGCACTTCCGGGTCGTGACCTTCGACGGGCGTGGCAACGGCCGGTCCGACCGGCCGGAAGGCGCCGCGGCGTACACGAACGAGGCCTACGCCGCGGACGCCCTCGCCGTCCTCGACGCCACCGGCACCGACCGAGCGGTCGTCGTGGGGCTGTCGTGCGGGGTCACGTGGAGCATTCACCTGGCCGCGGACCACCCGGACCGGGTGGCCGGACTGGTCGCGATCGGGGCGGCCTGCGGGTTCCCGATCGTCCAGGAGCGGGACGCCTTCGTCTGGGACGCCCGCCTCGACACCACCGACGGATGGGCGAAGTACAACCGCAACTACTGGCTCGATGACGGCTACGACGACTTCCTCGAGTTCTTCTTCGCCAAGATGTTCCCCGAGCCGCACTCGACCAAGCAGATCGAGGACTGCATCGCCTGGGCGCACGAGACGACGCCCCAGGTCGTCGCCGACTCCACCGCAGCACGGCTCGGGTGCGACGGGGTGACGTGCGCCTCCGTCGAGGAGATCTGCGGCCGCGTACGGTGCCCGGTCCTCGCGATCCACGGGACCGACGACCAGATCCGACCGGTCGCGATCAGTGAGCGCCTCGTCGAGCTCACCGGAGGGTCGCTGGTGCTGCTCGAGGGCAGCGGGCACGGCCCGGTGGGCCGCGACCCCGTCAAGATCAATCACTTGATCAAGGACTTCGCGGACGCGGTCCACTCCTCGCCGCCGGTGAACCGCACCTGGGTCCGCGCGTCCCACCGGCCGAAGAAGGTCCTCTACCTCTCCTCGCCGATCGGGCTGGGTCACGCGCGCCGCGACCTCGCGATCGCGCGGGCGCTCCGGGAGCGTCACGAGAACGTCCAGGTCGACTGGCTCGCCCAGCACCCGGTGACCCGGGTCCTCGAGGCGGCCGGCGAGCGGGTCCACCCGGCCAGCAGGTGGCTCGCGAACGAGTCGCGCCACATCGAGGAGGAGTCGGGCGAGCACGACCTGCACGTCTTCGAGGCGATGCGGCGCATGGACGAGGTCCTCGTCAACAACTTCATGGTCTTCGATGACCTCGTCCGCGACGAGCACTACGACCTCGTCGTCGGCGACGAGGCGTGGGACGTCGACCATTTCCTGCACGAGAACCCAGAGCTCAAGCGCTTCGGCTACGCGTGGCTGACCGACTTCGTCGGCTTCCTCCCGATGCCCGGCGACGACGAGCGGGCACGGTTCGTCACTGCCGATCACAACGCCGAGATGCTCGAACACATCGAGCGCAGTCCGCGCCTTCGTGACCGGGCGATCTTCGTCGGAAACCCCGAGGACGTCGTGCCCGGGCGCTTCGGCGACGATCTGCCCGAGATCTCGGCCTGGACGCGGCAGCACTACGACTTCAGCGGCTACGTCACCGGCATCGATCCCGGCTCGATCGCCGACAAGGCGCGGCTACGGCAGGAGCTCGGCTGGCGACCGGACGAGCGGATCTGCGTGGTCACCGTCGGTGGGTCCGGAGTCGGCAGCCACCTGCTCCGCCGGGTGGAAGGCGCCTTCGACGCCGCCCGCGCAGCTGTACCGGACCTTCGGATGATCGTCGTGACGGGCCCGCGGCTGGACACCGGCGTCGTCCGAGCGCGCCCCGGTTTCGAGGTGCTCGGCTTCGTCCCCGACCTCTACCGCCTCCTCGGCGCCTGCGACCTTGCCGTGGTGCAGGGCGGGCTGACCACGACGATGGAGCTGACCGCTGCCGGCACGCCGTTCATCTACGTGCCGCTGCGCCACCACTTCGAGCAGAACATCCACGTCCGACACCGGCTCGAGCAGTACGGTGCGGGCCGCTGTCTCGAATACCACGACCTCACTCCGGACGCGCTCGCGCGGGCGATCGCCGACGAGATCGGTCGCGAGCGCCGCAGCAGACCGGTCGAGACAGACGGCGCCGATCGCGCCGCCGGGCTGATCGCCGACCTGCTCTGACCGCCGTCCGCCGCTGACCCTCCTCCGCTGGGCAGGCCCTAATGTTGGTCCCGCACTCGCGACCCGATCTCGTCCCACCGGAGGCTCCGCTGAACACCAACCAGGCACCTGGCAGCCCGTCCAGGCACTTCCCGGCCGCGATCCTGATGGACATGGACGGCACCCTGGTCGACACCGAGCCCTACTGGATCGCTGCGGAGTACGCCATCGCCGAGCGTTTCGGGGCGACCTGGTCCGAGGAGCAGGCGATGGAGCTGGTCGGCAACGCGCTGATCGAGTCGGCGCGGCTGGTCAAGGAGGGCATGGGCCTTCCCCACGAGCCCGAGGAGATCGTCGAGATGCTCCTCGACGGCGTCGTCGAGCAGGTCGAGCGTGAGGTGCCGTGGCGACCGGGAGCGCGTGAGCTGCTCACCGACCTGTTCGAGCAGGGCGTGCCGTGCGCGCTGGTGACGATGTCGTACGCCCGGTTCGTCGGCCCCATCCTCCAGCAGCTTCCCGAGGGCACCTTCAAGGTGATCGTCACCGGCGACATGGTCCGCAACGGCAAGCCCCATCCCGAGCCCTACCTGACCGCGGCCGCGGCCCTCGGTGTCGCGGCCGCGGACACCATCGCGGTGGAGGACTCCAACACCGGAGCGCGCTCCGCCGAGGCTGCCGGCTGCACGGTCCTGGTCGTCGAGAACCACGTCCCCGTCGCCCCCGGCGAGCGCCGGGTCTTCCGCGACACGCTCGAGGGATTGACGTACGCCGACCTGGCTGCTCTCTGACCCCTCGGGGTCATCTAGGGTGCCTTCCGTGGGCCACATCCAGATCACTCCGTCCATCCTGAACGCCGACTTCGCAGCCCTCGGGGCGGAAGTTGCCCGGATCCCCAGCGCCGACTGGGTCCATGTCGACGTGATGGACAACCACTTCGTGCCCAACCTGACCTTCGGTCCGGCGATGGTCGAGGCGCTGGCGCGGTCCACGGACACGCCGCTCGATGCCCACCTGATGATCGAGAACGCCGACCGCGAAGCCCCGGCGTACGTCGAGGCCGGCTGTGGCTCGGTGACGTTCCACGTCGAGGCCACCAAGGCCCCGGTCCGGTTGGCCCGCGAGATCCGCGCCAAGGGCGCGCGCGCCTCGATGGCGCTCAAGCCGGCCACGCCGATCGAGCCCTACGAGGACATGCTGGCCGAGCTCGACATGGTCCTCCTGATGACCGTCGAGCCCGGCTTCGGCGGGCAGAAGTTCCTCGACCTGGTGCTGCCCAAGATCCGCCGGGCGAGGGCGATGATGGACAAGGCCGGCGTCGAGACCTGGCTGCAGGTCGACGGCGGCGTCTCGCTGGAGACCATCGAGCGCTGCGCCGAGGCCGGCGCCGACGTCTTCGTCGCCGGCTCAGCCGTCTACTCGGCCGCCGACCCGGATGCGATGGTCAACGCGCTGCGCGACAAGGCCGTCTCAGCAGTCGACGCCTGATCAGGTGTCGTGCCACGCGTGTGGCACACTGGTTGAAGACGAGCTTGTGCTCGCGTGCTCTGGGGTCGGTGAAATTCCGAGCCGGCGGTGACTGGATCCAGGTCCAGAAGTCCGCGACCCGATGACAGCCAGTCATCGGTTGACCAAGTGAGAATCTTGGACCGACGGTTAAAGTCCGGATGGGAAGACGCACGCAGCCCGATTCGTCGTGACCGCCCAGAGCAACAGGGCGCGGCGCGATGTCTCGGCCTGACCCCGGAGTCCGTGAGACGGACCAGAGGGGATCAGATGAAGTGCTTGGACCAGCGTGACCCGGAGCCGGGAGCGATGCGTCGCGCCCTGGAGCTGGCCGCTGCGATCGGCGCCCCGGGACCTGCCATCTATCCGAACCCGCGGGTGGGCTGCGTACTCCTGGGGCCTGACGGGTCGATGATCGCCGAGGGCTACCACCGCGGGCCCGGCACGCCTCACGCCGAGGTCGATGCGCTGGCCGGCGCCGGGCAGGCCGCTCGGGGAGCGACCGCAGTCGTGACCCTCGAGCCGTGCAACCACACCGGCCGCACCGGCCCCTGCTCGCAGGCGCTGATCGAGGCCGGCGTCGCCCGTGTCGTCTACGCCCAGTCCGACCCCAACCCGGTCGCCGCCGGTGGCGCCGCCACACTGAAGCAGGCGGGCATCGAGGTCGAGCAGGGCCTGTACGCAGCGGAGTCCCGTGAGCTCAACCGGGTCTGGACCCGGGCGGCCGAGCTGCAGCGCCCCTACGTCACCTGGAAGTTCGCCACCACGCTCGACGGGCGCAGCGCCGCCGCCGACGGCACCTCGCGCTGGGTCTCCTCGCGCGCCGCGCGGCTCGACACCCACAAGCTGCGGGCGCTGAGCGACACGATGCTGGTCGGGACCAACACGGTCGCGGTGGACGACCCCGCGCTGACGGTCCGTGACCTGGAGGACCGGCCGGTCGGCGTACAGCCTCTCCGGGTCGTCATGGGGGAGCGCGACCTTCCCGAGGACCGCCGGATCTTCGACGCGCAGGCGCCGTCCCTCCACCTCCGCACGCGCGACCCGCACGAGGCCCTGGCCGCCCTGTGGGAGCGCGAGCGCCGCCATGTCTTTCTCGAGGGCGGGCCGACGCTGGCCGCGGCCTTCCTGGAGGCGGGCCTCGTCGACGAGATCGTCGTCTACGTCGCCCCGTTCCTGCTCGGCGCCGGTCGCTCGGCCGTCGCCGACCTCGGGATCACCACCATCTCCGACGCCTTCCGGCCGCGGGTGCGCTCTGTCGACGTGCTCTCTCCGGCCGCACCGGGCGAGGAGCCGAACGTTCGGTTCATTCTGGAACCAGCCCAAGAAAACCAATACAGAGGGGAGCAGTGATGTTCACCGGGATTGTTGAGGAGCTCGGCACCGTCGCCGGGATCGAGGACCAGGGCGACGCCGTACGCCTGACCATCTCCGCCGCTACCGTGCTGTCGGACGCCGAGCTGGGAGCCTCCATCGCGGTCAACGGCTGCTGCCTGACCGTCGCCACGCTCGGGGAGAACGAGTGGACCGCCGACGTGATGCTGGAGACGCTCAAGCGCACCAGCCTGCACGCGCGCTCGGTCGGCGACCAGGTCAACCTGGAGCGCGCGGTCACCCCGAGCACCCGGCTCGGTGGCCACATCGTCCAGGGTCACGTCGACGGAGTCGGGCGCGTCGTCTCCCGTGAGCCCAGCGAACACTGGGAGGTGGTCACGATCTCCCTGGAGCCCGAGCTGGCGCGCTATGTCGTCGAGAAGGGCTCGATCGCGGTCGACGGGATCAGCCTCACTGTCGTCTCCGTGACCGATGACACCTTCACGGTGAGCCTCATCCCCGAGACCCTGGCGCGTACGTCGCTGGGGTTCCGGGCCGTCGGCGACGAGGTCAACCTCGAGACGGACATCATCGCCAAGCACGTCGAGAAGCTTCTGGGAGGGGTTCGGCCGTGAACAACGAGAACAGCACCGAGCAGTACGTCGGGGTCCGGCTGGATCCGGTTGAGAACGCGATCGCCGACCTGGCGGCCGGCAAGCCCGTCGTGGTCGTCGACGACGAGGACCGGGAGAACGAGGGCGACCTGATCTTCTCCGCCGAGCTGGCGACGCCGGAGGTGATGGCGTTCGCGATCCGCTGGTCCTCCGGCGTGATCTGCGTGGCGCTGCCGGGGGAGCGGCTCGACGCTCTCGACCTGCCGCCGATGACTCGTGTCAACGAGGACCGCAAGCAGACCGCGTATGCGGTCTCGGTGGACGCTCGCGAGGGCGTCTCGACCGGCATCTCGGCGGCCGACCGGGCGCTCACGACCCGGCTGCTCGCCGGCCCGTCGTCGGTGGCAGGTGACCTGACCCGGCCCGGCCACGTCTTCCCGCTGCGGGCACGCGACGGGGGAGTGCTGGTGCGGGTCGGTCACACCGAGGCCGCGGTCGACCTGACCCGGCTGGCCGGTCTGGAGCCCGCCGGTGCGCTGGTCGAGCTCGTCAACGACGACGGCACCATGCAGCGCGCCCCCCAGCTGCGGGAGTTCGCCGACGAGCACGGTCTCGCGATGATCTCGATCGCCGACCTGGTCACCTACCGGCGGCGTACCGAGGTGCTGGTCGAGCGGCGCGCGGTGACGCGGCTGCCAACCGAGTTCGGTGACTTCACCGCGTACGGCTATCGCACCATCGACGACGGGGTCGAGCACGTCGCGCTGGTCTACGGTGACATCGCCGGATGCGACCCGGTCCTCGCGCGAGTGCACTCGGAGTGCCTGACAGGGGATGTCTTCGGGTCGCGGCGCTGCGACTGCGGGCCGCAGCTGCGGGAAGCCCTCTCGCGGATCGCGGCGGAGGGCTGCGGTGTGGTGGTCTACCTGCGCGGACACGAGGGCCGCGGGATCGGGCTGCTCGCCAAGCTGCAGGCCTACCAGCTCCAGGACGGAGGTCGCGACACCGTCGACGCCAACCTCGATCTCGGCCTCCCGGCCGACGCGCGACACTACGGCGCCGCCTCGCAGATCCTGCGCGACCTCAAGGTCGACTCGGTGCGCCTGATGACCAACAACCCCGAGAAGGTGAGTCACCTGGAGGCGTACGGTGTCGAGGTCGCCGAGCGGGTTCCGCTCACCCCGCGACCCAACGAGCACAACCTCGCCTACCTGCTGACCAAGCGTGACCGGATGGGTCACGCTCTGCCCGATCTGCACGAGGAGAACTGATGAGTGGCAAGGGAGCCCCCGCCCCCGAGGTCGTCGACGCGAGCGACCTGCGGGTCGCCGTCGTGGCCGCGCGCTGGCACGACGAGGTGATGGCCGGCCTGTTGAACGGCGCCGAGCGAGCACTCAAGGACGCCGCTGTCGGTGGCCTGACGGTCGTCCGGGTCCCGGGCGCCTTCGAGCTCCCGGTCGCCGCGGCCGCGCTCGCAAAGTCGGGCTACGACGCCATCGTCGCGCTGGGCGTGGTCATCCGCGGTGGCACCCCGCACTTCGACTACGTCTGCTCGGCCGCCACCGACGGGCTGAACCGGATCGCGATCGACCACCTCATCCCCGTCGGTTTCGGTCTGCTGACCTGCGACAACGAGGAGCAGGCGCTCGACAGGGCCGGGCTCGAGGGGTCCAGCGAGGACAAGGGCTACGAGGCCGCCGCGGCAGCCATGGAGACCGCGCTCACCCTGCGGGACTGCGTACGCCACTACTGACGGATGACGGCTCAACCGGTGCGCGTCGCGACCAGGTCACCCTGGCGGCGGCGCGCACCCGGGTCCTGCCGGGCTGACGCCTGCTCGACGACGAACCCGTGCGGTGCCAGCAGGTCTCCCAGTGCCTCGGCGGACCAGTAGTAGGCCGTATGCACTGCATGGTCGAACGCCTCGCCGGGCTCGCCGTCGAAGAACCCGATCAGCACCGACCCGCCGGGCGTGAGCACGCGGGCGAACCCGTCGAGGATCGCGGGGAGGTCAGCGGGTGGGGTGTGGATGATCGAGTACCACGCCAGGATTCCGCCGACCGACCTGTCCTGCAGCGGGAGCGCGGCGAGGTCCGCTCGCTGGAAGCTGACGTCCGGGTACCGCGCTCGTGCTGCGGCGACGAACTCGGCTGAGGCATCTAGGCCAACCACGTCGCGTACGCCGCCTGTGGTGAGCTCCTGGCTCCAGAGGCCGGGGCCGCAGCCGGCATCGAGGAGAGGGCCGGTCGTGGAGTCTCGCCAGGTGGTGATCGTCTCGCGGTCGCGCTCGGCGAGCTTGTCGATCGTTCCGAACAGGTCGATGTACTCGGCTGCGCGGCCGTCGTAGGCCGCGCCGATCTCGGTCATGGTCATCGGTGACAGAGGTTAACGGTTTCGCTTTTCGCTCGTGAGGACTTCCAGCGTGGGTGGGGCCAATACGGTGTCTGGGTTGGGAGATTTAGAAGCAGGGTGCCTGGGTGGGGTGCCATTTACCTGTCTTGCGGGCTTCCAGCAGCGGTCTGGCTTGGGTTTGGGATACCTGTCCCTGATTGGGTTTCCGAGAATTTTTCATGGCCTTGGTTTGCTTTGATGTGATAGGCTCGGCACAGGCGTAAACGTGAAGGCCGACCACCTCGAAAGAGGCGTGCCTCTTCTGCCCGGGACACAACGGGTGCGGGGTAATCCAGGGGAACCAGGGGCGTGAACGCTGAGCTGCGAGGGTAAGTAATAGCCCGTACTCCGGGCCTCCGAGACCAGCGAACCAACCGGGATTCTGCACAANTCGCCCCAGGGGACGTACGCCTGCCGGTCGCGTGGGGTCCGGCCGCCTTGGAGCACCGGGGCGACGACGGCCTCGTGGCCGAGCAGGCCCTGCACCCGGGCGATGCCGCGATCGACGCGCTCGTTCGTGCCACCCCAGAGACCGTCGGCGTGGACCGCCTCGGAGACGGCGACCTCGGGGACGAAGCGGACCCCGGTCACCGCCCCGCCCGCAACGACCCCGGCCAGCTGCCAGTGCAGCCGGTCGATGAGATCGACGGAGGAGAACCACCGCGGATGCGCCCAGGTGCGTACCGAGTCCGGGACGTCCTCCATGGCGACCTCGATCCGCACCTCGGTGCAGACCTCTTGGCGCGTCGCGAGGCCCTTGACGAACCCCTCTGCCGCCTGCCGGGCCGAGAAGCAGACCGCCTCCGCGGAGTCGAGCGGCGGCTCGAAGGCCACCTCGGTGGTGAGCTCGGGCGGTGGCGTACGCCCCGTCACCGGCCGCGCTCCCTCGCCGTGGATCACCCGGCGGACCCAGGCGGCCTGCGCGCCGAAGCGCGCCTTGACGTCGGCGCCGGGCAGGTCGGCGAGGCCGCCGAGCGTGGTCAGGCCGAGCCGCTGCAGCAGGCTGACCGCGTTCGCGTCCTCGAGCACATGGACCGGCAGGGCGCGCAGGAACGCGGTGGAGCCGCCATCTGCCGGGACGGCGTACGTCTCCTGCAGCCCGGCGCTCCGCGCGGCCTGCTCGGCGGTGAAGAGCTCATCGGCGATGCCGATCCGTACGTCCCAGATCCCGAGCCCGACCACGCACTCGGCGATCGCCGCGCCGGCCTCGGCCTCGCCGCCGTAGAAGCGTGCGGGCGAGCGCAGCGCGACCAGCCCGGGACGCAGCGGCATGACGCCGGGACGCAGCTCCTCCAGGCGCACCAGCACCTCCTCGAAGACCCGCGCGTCACGGGCTTCGTCGGCGGCGAGCACCTGGATCTCCGGGCAGCGCGACTGCGCGTCGCGGCGCCGCATCCCGCGCTTGATCCCGAACTCCCGCGCCGCCTGGTTGTAGGCCTGGACCCGGTTCTGCGCGAAGACCGCGGCGGGCAGATGCCGCGGCAGCCCCTGCTCGCCCAGCGCCGCGGCCACTGGCCAGTCGGCGCACCAGACCACCAGCGTGCGACTCATGCCGACTCCTGTTTCCGCAGGTCAGCAAGGTCAGCGACAGGTTCGAGGACGCGCCGCAGACCGCCGTCCTCGGCCGGGAACCAGAGCGCCGTACGCCGCGGCGGAGCCGTCCCGCGCACCGCCTCGACCACCATCCTTCTCGCCCGAAGATGGCCGTCGCCGTTGCCCAGCCCGACCCAGCGCGGCTCGGTCGCCCGCAGACGTACGTCTGCTCTCGGCCACTCCCCCAGCGCGACCAGCGCGGCGCCGCGGGTGCGCAGCCGGGCACCGATCTTCTCCGCGACGCCCGGGGTCACCCGACCGGTCGGCCGAACCAGCACCAGCGTGACCACGTCGACCAGCGCCGCGGTCGCCTCCAGCCAGGAGTCCTTGGGCCGTGGCACCAGGATGGTCCGCTCCAGGTCGACCCCGGCCTCGGCCGCCGCCTCGACGCCGAAGTCCTCCACCCCGACGACGGCGGTCCACTCCCCCGCCGCCGACGGCCCCGCGAGCAGCAGCATGGCCAGCGACAGCGAGTCGGCCGCGTACGTCCCTCCGGCCCGGAGCTGCACCACCCCACCGAGCGCCTCGTGCGTCGCCAGCTCCGCGCCGATGCCCGGCTTCTGCTCCAGCCGTCGCACCTTCGACCGGAGCTGCTCGATCTGAGCCAGCTTCTGGTGTCGCTCAATCCCCGCTACCACTCCCACTCAATGAGTATCGAACATTTGTTCGAACGGAGCAACCCCGCCGAGGCGTCGCTCCCGCCGGCCGAGACGTCACTTACGTCGGCCGAGTTGGCAGCGGAATGCCATCTCGGCCGACGTAGGTGACGCCTCGGCAGGGGTCAGCCGCGGAGGGCGGAGGCGAGGTAGGTGAGGCGGGGGTAGTCGGAGGTGGGGAGGGCGGTGACGGTGGTCGTCTTGGTCACCGCGATCTTCCAGTAGGTCGTGCCGGCGACGACCAGGAAGTCGGCCTTCGACGAACCATCCCCCGACAAGGGCGTCGTGATCAGCTCGGGCTCGCCGAAGGCCCGGAGGGCGGCGATGACCGGGGAGTTCTCCTCGAGGGCGGCACGGGCAGCGGCGACGAGGCCACCGTGGGCGTCGGGGACGGCGTTGACGCGCAGGGTCTGAATGCGCGGCTCGGCCTCCGGCGAGAGCATGACCTCGATGTCGTAGCGGCCCTTCTCGGCCGGCACCACGGCCAGCGCGACACCCATCGCGCGGGAGAAGTAGCCGTAGGGCGCGCCGCCGAGCGGCAGCCCGACCTTCGCGCGCGCCTGGGTGATCTGGACGCGCCGCCCGGCGTCGGGGGCGTCGAGCTCGACGTTGTCGGCGAACAGCGACGGCAGCGCGAAGACCTCAGCACCCGCAGGATCGAAGGTACGCAGCCGCTCGACCGCGGCCTCCAGCGCCGAGTCGAGCCGCGGCCGCAAGCCCTTGACCACCGTCGAGAACCGGTGCGGGCCACCCCCGGCGAGCTCGTCGGACACCAGCGAGCGCAGCGCGGTCATCGCGGTCGGGTAGCCCCCTGCGTACGTGCTGTTGGACAGCGTGATCACGCCCAGGCCGGTCTCGGGGTGCCAGACCATCCGCGAGCCGTAGCCGGGGTAGCCGCCGGAGTGGTGGACGAACTTCCCGAGCCGGCTGTCGTGGTCGACCATCAGGCCGTAGCCATAGCCCGCCGCGACCGCTCCGACACCCGCCTCGGGACCGTCGAACCCCAGCGAGGCCGACACCGAGCCGAACCGGTGCAGCTGCTGCATCTCCCGCCGCGACGCCTTCGACAGAGGATGCCCGTCGGCGGCGGCGGAGAAGGCTCCCAGGAAACCGCCGACCCAGCGCGCCAGGTCGGCGACCGAGGAGTGCAGACCACCCATCGCCGCGAACGACCCGGACGGCACCGGCGGGATCGCGGCCCACGTCGGCGGGCCCTCGAGCCGGTCGCCGGCCCACGCCGGATGCAGCGGCGGCACATGACCCGGCACTCGGTTCGGCACCGCGTCGGGCGAGTAGGCCGAGGACGTCATCCCCAGCGGCGCCAGCAGCTCGTGCTCGACGAAGTCCCGGTTCGCACCCTCGGGAGACGAACCACCGACCACGTTCTCGATCGCGCGCCCGAGCAGCGCATAGCCGAGGTTGGAGTATTCGAACCCGACCCCCGGCTCCCGCCCGGTCGAGAAGCCTCCGTCGAGGAACGTCCCGAAGTCGTCGTAGGACAGCGACTCCTGCCGGTCGCCCCACGGGTCGTCGGTCGGCAGACCGGCCGACATCGAGAGCAGCAGCCGCAGCGTCACGGCCGGGGAGTCGGCGGAGTAGGGCGCCTGGTCGACGAGCTCGGGCACGTACTGCGCGATCGCCTCGTCCAGGTCGACCAGCCCGCGGTCGCGCAGCAGCAGCACCGCGGCCGCCGTGAACGACTTCGACATCGACGCGATCCGGAAGACGCTCTCGGCCGTCGGCGCCGGACCACCCTCGGTCGTCGCCCCGAACGCGCCGGAGTGGAGCAGCTCGGAGCCGCGTACGACCCCATAGGCCAGCCCCGGAGTCAGGTTCTCCTCGAAGCGCTGCTGGAAGAGCTCGTCGACGACGGAGGTGTTCAGGCTCATACGGGCGTTCCTTCGGTGGCAGGTTGCTCGACGCGTTGCAGCCTAGCCACGGAAGGCACCCCAACCGTGGCAAGACAGATCAAGACACAGAGAACACCGCTCGCCAGGAACACCGGTCGTGTCCCGAAAGACTCCCCCAGCGGCCCGTACATCAGCTGTCCGATCGGCATCGCGATGTAGGACCCGAGCATGTCGTACGACCACGCCCGCGACTGCATCTCCTCGGGCACGTTCTCCATCATCGCGAGGTTCCAGCCGAGCCCGAAGATCTCTATCCCGGCGCCGGCGACAGCCATCGCGATGACGAAAGGCACGGTCTCCGGCCACAGACCGAGCGCGATGAACGGCAGCCCCATCAGCGTGACGCCGAGCATCCCGGCCCGCAGCGGGTACCGGAGGGTCAGCCGCATCAGCACGAACGTCATGACCAGAATCCCGATCGCCTGGGCCGAGTTGCCCAACCCCCAGCCGTGGACCCCCAGCGAAGAGGATTTGGCGTACGCCGGCCCCAGCACCTGCATCCCGCCGGACCACATCGTGTTGATCGCCATGAAGGCGAGCACGACGACCCACAGCCAGGTGGTGGAACGGACGTACGTCCATCCCTCGACCAGGTCTGCGATGGCCGACGTCTTCGGGCCCGTCTTGTCGCGACGCGGGATCCGGACCGGCAGCAGGAAGATCGCGGCGAGGAGCCAGGTCAGCGCGTCGATCGCCAGCGCCCAGCCGGCACCGACCCCGACGACCAGGACGGCCGCGGCCGACGGCCCGAGGATCGTCAGCGCGCCTCGCGACATCGACAGCAGCAGGTTGGCCGGCTGCAGGTCCTTCTTCGCGACCAGCTGCGGGACCATGCCCTGCATCGCCGGGTACGCCATCGCCGACATGGTGCCGTTGACCGCTTCGAGGACGATCAGCATCCAGATCTCGGCGCTGCCGGTGATGATCAGCCCGGCGGCCACGGCCTGGGTGAGCGCCGAGGACAGGTTCGAGATCTGCAGGACCAGCCGCCGCGGGAACCGGTCGGCGATCACGCCTCCGACCAGCAGGAAGATGACCATCGGGATGGTGTGTGCCGCCACGACGGCACCCAGCGCCGACGCCGAGTCGGTGACCTCCAGCACCGCGAAGGCCAGCGCGATGTGCGACATCGAGGTGCCGGCCATGTTCACGAACCGCGACGCGAAGAACCACCCGAAGTCGCGATCCTTCAGGACGAAGAGGCTCTCCTTGATGCTCACTGGTCCTCACCCATCACGAAGGCGGAGGCTGTCAGGTTCACGTGGATCGTGCCCTCCGTACGCGGCGGACGTGCGTTGTCGTGGAGCAGACCGCTGGCCTCCCGGACGAGGTCGTGGACCCGCTGCCAGACATCGGGGTCGACCCACATCTCCGCGTCCGAGACGATGGCCGGTCCATCGGCGCGCAAGCGGCGGCGGCGTACGAGCTCCTCGGCGATCGCGCGGGTGTGGACCTCGTCGTCCTCCCTGGACGGCGGCCCCTGGGCTGCGTCGCGGCGCCAGGCGTACCGGTATCGCTTCGCGACCCCTCCTCGGATCCGCTCCTCGCCCGCGACCTCGAGCAGCCCGGCGCTATCGAGCAGCCGGAGATGGTAGGAGGCGTTGGCATGCGTCAGGTCGAGCTCGCGCGCCACCTCCGCGGCCGACAGCTCCGCGCCCGTCAGCAGTGACAGCATCCGAAGCCGCAGCGGGTGCCCGGCCGCCCGCAGTCGCGAGATCTCCTCGTCCACCAAACCTCCCAAGAGTTGTTTGGGAGTGAGTCTGGCGAGGCTGAGCAGAACCGTCAAACAGTTATCCGGGTGGCTAAACCGATAATGGCTCGTGTGCGTCACCCAGGCGTGAGCCGAGAAGAATTCACCGACTTCTACGTCGGTGCCAAGGACCGCTGCCTGCGTGCGGCGATCGCGACTGGCATGGATCCCGGGCGGGCCGAGGAGGCGACCGCCGAGGCCTTCGCGCGCGCCTGGTCGCGCTGGCCGACGGTCAAGCTGGCCAACTCCCCGGCGGCGTGGGTGGTTCGCACGGCGATCAACGTCGACATCTCCTGGTGGCGCAAGCGCCGCCGCGAGCTGACGGTTCCCGAGACACCCGAACAGCTCCCCCGCCACGACTCCGACGTCGACCACGACCTGCTGGAGGCCGTACGCCGGCTGCCACCGCGCCAACGCCAGGTGGTCGCGCTGCGCTACTTCCTCGACCTGGACGCCGAGACGACCGCCCACGAGCTCGGCATCGCTCGCGGCACCGTCTCCGCCACGCTCCACCATGCGCTCAAGACTCTGCGGCTGCAGCTGACCAACCCCGAAGGGATGCTGTCATGAACGACATCGAGACCTTGCTGCGCAACAGCAGTCGCCAGACCCTGGATCTTCCTGCCGACGAGATCCTGCGCCGGGGCGACCGGATGCGTCGCCTCCGTCGCGGGTCGAAGGCGGTCGCCGCCGTCGCCGCCTTCTCGCTCGCCGGGGTCATGGCGTACGTCGCGATCCCCGATCGGCTGATCGACTCGAACATCGCCACCCCCGAACCGTCGAGGACGGCCGCGCCCGGGCAGAAAACTCCGGTCGACTGGTCGGGCAACCCGACCAACCTCACTTCCGAGGAGCTCGACACGCTGAGCAAGCGGTGCCTGGAGACGGCCTGGGCTGACGTGGACCTCCTGTACGAGTACGCCCCCGAGGCGAACAATGCCATCGACCCCGATGAGGTCCAGGAGATCCCGTCAGACACCTGGCCATTCCTCGCCGAGAAGCGTGGCTCGACGGCCATGGCGATCTTCGACGGCCCCGACTATGAGGTGACCTGCTCGACGTCGCAGAGCGCCGGGCGGGACGCCGACAGCGAGCCCGATCTCGCGGGGGCATTCGGCCAACCCCAGGTCTGGGGCACCTTCGCCGAGACCGGGCAGTGGGAGGACTTCACTCGTGCAGTCACCGGCGACGGCACAGAGTTCCTGCTCCCCCTCCCCGAAAAGATGAACGTCGCCGAAGTGGTCTTCACCTCGAGCGGTGAAGACTTCCCGGCGACCATCGTCAATGGCGTCGCGGTCGCCTGGACCGACCACCGGGTCGCCGTCACGTCGGCAACGTTCCGCGCCTACGACGCCGACGGCAATCTGGTCCATCCCGAGCGGGGTGACGTGGTGCGGGAACCGCCGACCACCGAGTGGACCGAGACCGCAGAAGGGGTCCGGGTGACGCGATCGCTCGGCAACGAGACGCTGGAGTCCGCCTGGTTCTGGGTCGGCAAGCAGCGGTTCGACGCGACCATCACCGAAGACAACGTGGCCGTCGCGCTGATCCCGACCGGCGAGCTCACCACGGACCAGCTGAACAAGCTCGAGATCCAGGGCATCTCCCCCGAGGGTTACTACTTGCGCGGTTGCAGCAAAGGGCGGCCAGCCGAGGTCGCACCATCCAAGGAGGAGCAGACGCACTGCGGTCCTTAACGCTGGGCTGCGACGTACTTCTCCGCCACCGCCCGCGGCTTGTCCCCGAGCCCGTCGATGCCGATGAGGCTCGGGAGCAGGCTGCGGTCGGTGGTGAGGGCTCTGAAGAGCGTGGCGACGGTGATGTCGTGGTCGGGGCGGTGGACCACGACGATCTCGTCGCCGGCCTGCAGCTGCCCCTCCTCGAGGACGCGCAGGTAGGGCCCCGGCCGGGCCTCCTGGGTGAACCTCTTGACCCACTGGGCGTTGTCATAGCCCGAGACGCCCATCCAGTTCTTGAAGTCGTTGCACGGCGTACGCACGCTACAGACCTGCAGCAGTACCGTCCCGATCCGCCACTGCTCCCCCACCAGAGCCGCGTTGATGTCGATCCCCTCGGTGGTGAGGTTCTCGGCGAACTGCCCGTCACGAAGCGTTACGCCCAACCGTGAGCCCCACACGTCGAGGTCCTCGCGGGCGAAGGCGTAGACCGCCTGCTCCTCGCCGCCGTGGTGGCGGCGGTCGGTCTGGGTGTCGGTGACGATGCCCTCCCTGCCGACCGTCACCGGCTCGGGCGTGGCGAGCTTCTCGATCGACGTGGCGCCGACCTCCGCCCACTCCGCGGGCTTGGACTGACCGATGTTGACGCTTCGCACGATGGGCATGGCGCAGATTCTCCAGCCCGCGCCTGTTTCAGGCACGCGAGTTTCTCAGTCCTGAACCGCCTTCGCGACCGAGATCATCGCGGTGATCCACTCTTTATCAGGTCCAGCCTTGTCGGGCGCGTGGTTGTCCTCGACCTCGTCCTTGACGTTGACGACCAGCCGCAGGACCGCCCAGGCCCGGGCGCGGTCCTCGTCGAGCTCGGCGGCGTCGACGAGGGCGAAGAACCTCATCCGTACGCCGTCGCGGATCCGCCCTGCGTACTCCTCGAAGCGGTTCCACAGCATCGGCGCGAGCTCGTAGTGCGGGTCGCCGGAGAGGGGCTTCGGGTCGATCACCAGCCACTCCTCGCGATCGCCCTGGAGCACGTTCTCGAAGTGCAGATCGGTGTGGATCAGCTTCCCGTCGGTGGCCTCGTCTGCGGCGAAGTCGCGCGCGATCGCCCGGGCCTGCTCGACCATCCGCGGCGGCACCGGAAGCCGCCGCTCCCTCTCGCCCAGCTCGCTCGCCCAGCGCGCGGCCTGCGCCGACAACGTACGCATCTGCGGCGGGGCCGGGACGTGCAGCCGCCGGTAGAACCCACCCACGATCTCGCACGCCTGCACGTCCCAGAGCTCCGAGAGGTCCTCGGCGTGCAGCCGTTCCAGCAGCAGCGCGAAGCGCTTCGGGTCGGCCCGGAGAAGGCGTACGGCACCCCGGCCGCCCCAGGTCTGCAGCGCCAGCGCCTCGTGCTCGGCCTCCCAGTGGGGCCGGACGACCTTCAGCATCGCGGCCTCGCCGTCGGCGGTGCGGACCGGTACGACCAGAGCGGTGTTGCCGTGGGTCGCCTCGCCGTCGGGTGTCAGCGACCACTCCTCGAGCAGGTCACGAACCACGTCTGCGAGCCTGTCGAGCCACGTCACCCGAGCCACCTTAATCCGCTTCCCAACCCCGGACGGATCGGGCAGGTTGTGCCCATGTCACTTCCAGAGTCGATGGGGACCAGAGGCGTTCCCTACCCGCCCGAGCGCTACGACGGCGAGGCCGGTGAGGTCTCGGCGTTCTACCGTCCCGACACCACCCCGCCCGACCTGTCCTACCCCAACGGCGTGAAGGTCGACTATCTCGCCACCGGAGCGACGACCGCAGGTGACTACGGGCTCTACCGCTGGCACTTCGGTCCCAACGAGACCGGCCCCGGTCCCCACTTCCACCGTGCCGTGGCCGAGTCGTTCTACGTGCTGACCGGGACCGTCCGGATCTACAACGGCGAGGAGTGGATCCCGGCCGGCGCCGGCGACTTCGTGCACGTGCCGGTCGGCGGCCTGCACGGCTTCCGCAACACCACCGACGAGCCCGCCTCGATGCTGCTCCACTTCACCCCGGGCGCGCCGCGGGAGGGCTACTTCGAGGGGCTGCGCGAGCTGGCCGAGGGCACCGAGCTCGGTCCGGACGAGATGGCCGAGTTCTACAAGCTCCACGACAACTACTGGGTCGACTGAGCGACCTTCAGGGCCGCGATCCCCATCCGGACGATGGGGCTGGTGGAGTCGGCTCCGATCGCGGGGTCGTCCAGGGGGATCCACGCGGCGTAGTCGGTGGTTCCGTCGACCTCCAGCGTGCCCAGCTCACCCCCGACGATCCGCGCCTCGAAGACCACCCGCGTGGACTGATAGGGCCGCCGACCGGGGTCGAACGGCACCACGTACACGTTCGTCGTCAGCGGAGCCCCGACCTCGACGTCGTAGCCGGTCTCTTCCTTCACCTCGCGCACGACTGCGGCGGGCATCTGCTCGCCGTAGTCGACGCCGCCACCCGGCAGCGTCCAGCCGGGGTCGTTGCGGTGGTTGCCGTTGAACCAGCTCAGCAGGATCCGCCCCGCGTCGTCGACGATGACGGCGTACGCCGCCACCCGAGTGTCGTAGTCGGTGAAGTGCATCCCTTCGAGACTAGCGCGGACCAGCTGGAAGTCAGTCGAAGACGAAGGCGGTCGCGTCCTTCGGGAACGACGTCCAGGCCCGGATCCGCCGTGGAAGCACCGCCGGCGCCCCCTCGACGTAGTGCTTCGCCTCGAAGACGTTCTCGCCGTACTCGGGATACTTCGCGTTCAACAGCCCCGCGATCTCCTCGGCCGTCTCGGGGGCGAAAGGTGTTGTCCGCACCTCGCCCTCGATGACGACCAACTTCCACGGATCCGGGAGGTTCACCGTCACCTTCGGGTGCTCGGTCGCGAGCCGCCGGTGCAGCGTCTCCGGGCTGCCGCCGTAGACCAGCTTGTCCTCGAACCAGATCCCGTCCAGCGGCGTCACGTGCGGACTCCGCCCCGGTCTCTCGAACGCGAACCAGAACTGCTTCGCCTCGACCAGCTGCTGACGTACGTCCTCCCAGGCCATCAGCTCGCTCGGCGTGCCGTATCCGTCTGGAAACCGAATCTGTTCTGTACGCATGTGCCCAACTCAACCACCGGCGCCGCCCGGCCGACCCGACCGTTCTTGCGCATAACCGGTGGCACGGCGCCCGCCCGGCCGCTGCGTCGAGGTGCGGGCCATCACTCCACCACGCGAAGCGTGGCCGGGATGTCCATCCGCCGCTCGCGGCGTACTCCGAACGCGGGTGCCACCGCGACGACGAGGACACCGAGGGCGAGGGTGCTCAGGACGGTCACGGTTGAGAGCGTGGGCACGACGAGAAGCTCCGGAGTCACGTCATCGAACCCGGAGACGACGTAGCTGAGCGCGACATAGCCCCCTGCGAGCCCCACCAGTGTCCCGAGCAAGCCGATGACGGCACTCTCGACGACCGCCATCGCCATCACGAGTCGCGTGGGAACACCGAAGGCATACATGGTGGCGTGCTCTCGGGCACGCTCGTCGGCGCTGATGCTGGCAGAGTTGAAGGCGATCAGCATTGCCAGCAGCAGCGTGGCCACCTCGATGATGCTCAGGATCCCGGTGAACTGTCCCAAGGCGTTGTCGAGCACCTCCGCGAAGCTCGACGCAGGCTCGACGGAGGTCACCCCCTGCAACCGGAACAGGCTGCGGGTCACCTGGTCGGCATCCCCGTCAGGCACGACGACGATCTGGTTGACGGCCCCCGCCAGACCGAATCTGGTCGCACCCTCGGTGTCGAGATAGGCGAATGTGCGCCACGGGTCGGGGTGGAGTGCCCGAACCGGGATCTGGCTGGTCACGATCCGGAGCCCGGTCTGGGACAGCACCGGATGGCGTACGGCGAGCATGTCCCCGGGCGCCACTCCGAGATCGTCGGCTGCCTTCTCCGACAGTACGATGCCGTGATCTGGCCCGCTGTCGCTGACCAGGGTGGGCGTCCAGATCTCGTTCGCGAAGTCGACCACTTGGACAACCGCCTCCAGATCGCCGTCGCCGTGGCGGAGCGTCGCGGGGACCGCGAGCTGAGCCTGCGACTCGGCGACGCCGTCGGTCTCGGTGACCGCGCGCGGCAGGTCCGAGCCAGTGGGATGGAACGTATCGAGAGTGACCACCAGCCGCTCGGGACTGCTGCGTTCGAGCTCAGCGGCATTCGCATCACCAGCAGCGTTGAACGTGTCCAGCAGTCCCAGGACTGCCACCAATGACGTCATGGCCGCCGCGACCCCGAGCATGGTGAGAAGGGAACGGCGAGGCGCGCGCAGCACGTTGCGCAGCGACATCGACACGTAGGTCCGGCCCGGCAGGCGCGCCTTCGTGACCAGCCGCAGCAGACGTCCTCCCGAGCGTGCGGAGCCATAGGCACCTGACCGGATCGCATCGACCGGCGCCATCCGCAGTGCCTGGACGATCGGCACGACCGTGGCGAGCACAGGGATGGCGAGGCCGAACGCAGCTCCTTCGGCAAAGCGACCTGCCTGGAACGGCGTCTCCCAGATCGGCAGCGGGAGCAGGTCGGCCATCACCTCCCCCATCGCGATCCCGGTCAGCCAGCCGACCCCGATTCCGGCCACGACGCCAAGGATGGAGATCTGCAACCCGACGAGCATCGGACGGATCGCCAGCACCCATGGCGAGACTCCCAGGGCCATCCCGACCCCGATCTCGCGACGTTGTGCCTCGATCATCCTGGTCACCAGGTTGAACGCCGCGAATGCCGCACCGAAGAGGATCAGGAAGGCGAAGACGTTCCATGTCGTCTGGTCGTTGCGGGCGTCCTCGTACAGCGCCCGGTGTACGGGATCTTCCGCCCTGGTGGTGACGGTGCCGCCGTACGGTTCCACCGCAGCGGTCAGCTGGTCACGTACGCGCTCCTCGTCGGCACCCGGCCGCAGCCGGGCGACCAGGTCGTTCACCTGGTCCGGGCGACCGTTGACCTTCTGGGCGGCGGCGAGCGGCATGAAGACCACGGCGAAGCCGGTCTCCCCCAGCACCATCCCGCTTCGGCCGGTGACCTGGAAGTACTCGGGTGTGTAGCCGGTGCCGACATACTCGACCGGCGTCTCGGCGCTGACCAGCAGCCGGCCACGCGTCGGAAGCTCGTGCTCATCGGCGAACTTGGACTCGAGCACGGCGACGCCCTCTTCCTCATCGCCGGCGCGCAGACCGCGGCCATGAGTGACGTAGAGACCATCGACCCGAGATGTGCCGGTCTCCATGCCGACCACCTCACCCGGAACGATCAGCTCGTCGTTCGCGGTCGAAGCATCCACCAGGGTCGGCACCACCAGTCGCTCGACCGCCGTCTCGATCGACGAGGCGTCCTCGATACCGGCAGCCGCGCGCTCCAGCGTCCCTCCCGCCACGAACCCGCCGTCCGGAAGCTCCACCCGCAGGTCGTGCATGCGCAGACTGCTGTAGCTGCGATCGTTGGACTGGATCCGCCACGCGCTGGTGGCGCCCAGACCGGCGTACACGCCCGTTCCAACGGCGATCACCAGCGCCAAGGCGGTCACCAGCAGCCAGCGTCGACGGAGGTCGCGCCACGACCACCGCACCCAGAGCTGGACTGACCACGGGCTCATGGCGCTACCAACGCAGGTCCTCGGTGCGACTCTTTCCACCGATGGGCCGCCCGTCACTGACGATTCGTCCGCTGGACAGTTCGATGACGCGGTCGCCCACCTTCGAGATCTCCCGGTTGTGGGTCACCACGAGCACTGTCTTGCCGGACTCCGCCTGCTGCTGGAGCAGCTCCAGGATCTGCACCCCCGTACGGAAGTCGAGCTCACCCGTCGGTTCATCGGCCAGCAGAATGGGATTGTCGGTGGCGAGCGCCCGAGCGATCGCGACCCGCTGCTGCTCGCCGCCGGAGAGCTGGTGAGGGAAGTGGTCCGTCCGGTCGCCGAGGCCGACCCGCTCGAGCATCTCCCAAGCCACCTCCGTCGCCCCCGGACGGCCGGCGACATCGGCACCGAACTGGACGTTCTCCGCCGCGGTGAGCCCGGGGAACAGGTTGAAGGTCTGGAAGACGAAGCTGACAGTCCGTCGCCGCAGAGCGAACCGGTCACGCCGTGATGAACCGGTGACATCCCGACCGTTGAGAGCGACCCTCCCCTCGGTGGGGCTGTCGAGGAGACCGATCATGTTCAGCAACGTGGTCTTGCCGCATCCCGATGGCCCGAGAACCACGACGAACGCATTCTCGTCGATGTGGAGGTTGACCTCGGAAAGAGCGGTGACCGTGGACTCGCCGACGACGTACCGCTTGGCGAGGTCGTCGAGATCGATGCGGGTGCCCGCAGACAGGTCGGGCGACGACAGGCGGAGGTGGGTGGGAAGACTTTCGCTCACTCACCCAGGCTTTCCCGACGCGCCGGCATCCGGGAGAGCCTTAAGCCCCCGAGGGCGGGACCACCGACCATCCGGTCGTCTCAGCCCGCAGCATCGGCCGGTCTCGCACAGCAGCTGAGACCGGCCGGAGCTGGTACGTCACTTCTTCCCAGCGGCCTTGTCGGTCGAGGGCTGGGTGGTGGAGAGCGCGGCGACGAAGGCTTCCTGGGGGACCTCGACGCGGCCGACCATCTTCATCCGCTTCTTGCCCTCCTTCTGCTTCTCGAGCAGCTTGCGCTTACGCGAGATGTCACCGCCGTAGCACTTGGCGAGGACGTCCTTGCGGATGGCGCGGATGGTCTCGCGGGCGATGACGCGGGCGCCGATGGCGGCCTGGATGGGCACCTCGAACTGCTGCCGCGGGATGAGCTCCTTGAGCTTGCCGGCCATCATCACGCCGTAGCCGTAGGCGGCGTCGCGGTGGACGATCGCGGAGAACGCGTCGACGGGCTCGCCCTGCAGGAGGATGTCGACCTTGACCAGGTCAGCGGCCTGGTCGCCGCTGAACTCGTAGTTCAGCGAGGCGTACCCCTTGGTCGAGGACTTGAGCTGGTCGAAGAAGTCGAAGGCGATCTCGCCCATGGGGAGGACGTAGCGCATCTCGACGCGGTCCTCGGAGAGGTAGTCCATGCCGCCGAGGGTGCCGCGCTTCTTCTGGCACAGCTCCATGATCGTGCCGATGTAGTCGGACGGCGAGAGGATCGTGGCGTTGACGACCGGCTCGCGGACCTCGCGGATCTTGCCCTCGGGGAACTCCGACGGGTTGGTGACGATGTGCTCGGAGCCGTCCTCCATGATCACGTCGTAGACCACGTTGGGAGCCGTCGAGATGAGGTCGAGGTTGAACTCGCGCTCGAGGCGGTCGCGGGTGATCTCCATGTGCAGCAGGCCGAGGAACCCGACGCGGAAGCCGAAGCCGAGCGCGCCCGACGTCTCCGGCTCGTACGTCAGCGCCGCGTCGTTGAGCTGGAGCTTGTCGAGCGCCTCGCGCAGCACCGGGTACTGGTCGCCGTCGATCGGGTAGAGCCCCGCGAAGACCATCGGGTTGGGGTGGGAGTAGCCGCCGAGCATCTCCTTGGCCGGGCGGTTGTTGCCGGTGACGGTGTCACCCACGCGCGACTGGCGTACGTCCTTCACACCGGTGATCAGGTAGCCGGTCTCGCCGACGCCGATGTGGTCCGCCTTGACCGGCTCCGGGCTGATCACACCGAGCTCGAGCATCTCGTGGACCGCGCCGGTGGACATCATCTTGATCTTGTCGCGGTGGGTCAGCTTGCCGTCGAAGACCCGGACGTAGGTGACCACGCCGCGGTAGGTGTCGTAGACGGAGTCGAAGATCAGCGCCCGCGCGGGAGCGTCCGGGTCGCCGACCGGCGCCGGCACCTGCCTCACGATCTCGTTGAGGAGGTTCTCGACGCCGAGACCGGTCTTGGCGGAGGTGAGCAGGACATCCGAGACGTCGCAGCCGACGAGGTTGGCCAACTCCTCGGCGTACTTCTCGACGTTGGCCGACGGCAGGTCGATCTTGTTGAGCACCGGGATGATCTGCAGGTCCGCACCCATGGCGAGGTAGAGATTCGCCAGCGTCTGCGCTTCGATGCCCTGCGCGGCATCGACCAGCAGGATCGCAGCTTCGCACGCCTGGAGCGACCGAGAGACCTCATAGGTGAAGTCGACGTGGCCAGGGGTGTCGATCATGTTGAGGATGTACGTGCCCGGCTCGGTGCCGGCGTCGTTGCCCTCCGCCACCGTCCAGGGCATGCGGACCGCCTGCGACTTGATCGTGATGCCACGCTCGCGCTCGATGTCCATGCGGTCGAGGTACTGCGCCTTGGCCTCACGCTCGCCGACCACGCCGGTCAACTGCAGCATCCGGTCGGCCAGGGTCGACTTGCCGTGGTCGATGTGGGCGATGATGCAGAAGTTGCGGATGATCGCCGGATCAGTGGAGCCGGGCTGTGGCGCGGAGTGAGTCACAGGCTGCTTTCGTAGATGCTCAAGAACGGGGGCGGGTACGTCACCGCCTATTGTCCCACGCTCAGTACTGATGGAACCAAAGCGGCAGCTGCACCGACTCGCCCGGGCAGGTCACGTTGCGGTCGCGGCCCTCCTCGAGCCACTGCACCATCACCGCAGCACCGCCCTGGAACATCCACTCGCCACCGCACCGCTCCAGGGCCGCGGCCCGCGATGCCTCGCCCGCCGGGCGCCACTCGGGCAGTTGCAGCTGCAGGTCGCCGACGATCGGCGTCCACAGGCCCTCGATCGAGTAGACCCCGACCCGCTTCCCGGCGTCCTGATAGCCGGCCACGGCGCCCTTGACGACCGCTTGGTTGGCCTCGATGTCGTCGGACCACTCCCAGACCGCGACCGGCTCGACGTCGATCCAGACCGAGGGCGACTCCAGGCCGGCGCGCTCCATCGCCTCGAGATTCCACACCGCCTGCTGGTAGCCGACGTTGGTCAGCCGACCGATCTTCGTGTCCGGGTCGCCCGGCCCTTCGCCGCCGTACTCACGGATCGCGGCGGCACGGGGGTAGGAGGTGACCGCATAGGCCGAGGTCATCACCTTGTTCCTCTTGGCCCACTCGACCTGCGAGGCCAGGCACGGGTTGGGGGTGAACGCCGGACCGTTGGTGAGCCCGATGACCACGTACTCCGCCGAGGCGAGCGGCATCGGCAGCCCCAGCGTCCGACGCTCCTTGATGCCCATCCCCTCGGGACACTGCGGCCAGCTCAGGTCACCGCCCTCGACGATCCCGCGATCATCGGCGGGTGGGACGGACGGGATCTCCAGCGACTCGGGCGCGCGTGGTGGCACGCTCGCCGACGCCTCGGGCGCGGGGCTCGTGGGGCTCGCGGGCATCGATGGCGAGGCGGACTCCGCCTCGGCCGGGGGCTCGGCGGCGCAGCCGAACAGCACCGGCGACGCCAGGAGCAGCAGCACAGCGGCGAACAGGTTCCTTCTTGCCCACATCACCGCAGATACTGCCACCCGCATCCCAGCGGGTCACACCCGCTCTCGAAGCCGGCCGCCGGTCTCGACGCCCGTGGTGAAAGGAATTCTTCTTTCACCACGGGCCGGCATCCTTCACGCACGTGTTCACCGACACGACCCGCGGAACTCACCGGTCGTTCCGCCGGAATCGGCAGGTTTGGCCCATGACCCCACTCAACCGCCGCTCCGTCCTCGGCCTCGGTGCCGCCGCCGGTGCCGGACTCGTCATCCCCACGACCGCAGCAACCGCCCACGCAGCCCCCGCGTTCGTCCGCGGAGATCGCCCGACCCTGACCCATGGCGTCCAGTCGGGCGACGTGGGCTCCAGGGGCGGGGTTCTGTGGAGCCGCGCAGACAAGACCTCGCGCTTGGTCGCGGAGATCTCGGCCGACGAGTCCTTTCGCCGGGCCCGGCCGGTCAGCGGGCCGGTGGTGACCGCGAGGAGCGACTTCACCGGGGAACTGAGGGTCCACGGCCTCGAGGCGGGGCGCGACTACTTCTACCGGGTCCGCGCCGTCGACCCGGACGACCCGCGACGCGGCAGCGCCTGGGAGCTGGGCCGGCTGCGTACCGCCCCGGCACGCCGCCAGGACATCCGGTTCCTGTGGTCCGGCGACATCGCCGGCCAGGGCTGGGGCGCCAACCCCGACTTCGGTGGCTTCCGGATCGCGCCCGCGATGGCGGCGCGCGAGGCCGACTTCTTCCTGAGCTCCGGCGACAACGTCTACGCCGACGGCCCGCTCACCTCCACCGTGACCCTCCCCGACGGACGGGTCTGGAACAACATCGTCACCGAGGAGAAGCACAAGGTCGCCGAGACGCTGGCCGAGTTCCGCGGGCAGTACGCCTACAACCTGCTCGCCGACAACTGGCGCGCGTTCCTCGCCCAGACCCCGATCGTGGCCCAGTGGGACGACCACGAGGTCACCAACAACTGGTACCCGGGCGAGATCCTCCCCGACGACGGCCGCTACACCGAGCGCCGTGTGGATGTCCTCGCAGCGCGCGCCAAGCAGGCCTTCCACGAGTACATCCCGGTCGGCGACGCCTCCCCCGACCCCGACGGCCGGATCTACCGCAAGCTCTCCTACGGCCCACTGATGGATCTGTTCGTCCTCGACATGCGCACCCACAAGGACGCCAACACGACCAACGCCGAGACGAGCGCCGACGGCGGCGTGCTCGGTGAGCGTCAGACCCGCTGGCTCCTGCGCGAGCTGGCCGCCTCCCGGGCCACCTGGAAGGTCATCGCCGCCGACCTGCCG
This sequence comes from Nocardioides sp. YIM B13467, assembly GCF_042788075.1. NCBI lineage: Bacteria > Bacillati > Actinomycetota > Actinomycetes > Propionibacteriales > Nocardioidaceae > Nocardioides > Nocardioides sp. YIM B13467. The sequence continues at coordinate 69,257 of NZ_JBHZPJ010000046.1, read as the reverse complement.
ATCGGCCTGGTCGTCCCCGACGGCACCCTGCAGGAGGGCATCTCCCAGGGCGACGCCGGCGCCCCGCTCGGCCGCGAGCTCGACATCGCGAAGGTGCTCACCGGGCTCAAGCGCCTCGGCATCCGCAACCACGTCTGGCTGACCGCCGACGTCCATTACACGGCAGCGCACTCCTACGACCCCGGCCGCGCCGCGTACCAGGACTTCGACCCGTTCTGGGAGTTCGTCTCCGGCCCGCTCAACGCCGGCGCCTTCGGCCCCAACAAGCTGGACCCCACCTTCGGTCCGGCCGCCGAGTTCGTGGCCGCTCCCCCGGCCGCCAACGCCTCACCCGCCGACGGCTTCCAGTTCTTCGGAGAGGTCGAGATCGACGGACGTACGCAGCAGCTCACCGTCACCCTCCGTGACGTCGACGGTGGTGCGCTTTTTACCAAGACGCTGGACCCGAGTTTCCGTTAGGGTCTGCGGGCTAGGGCGTGTCTCTGCGAAGACACGCCCTAGCCGTCTCCCGTTCCGGGCCCAGGAGGACCAGCAGACCATGAGCGAAATTCATGTCGTCCCCAAGGACATGAAGACATCCATCGGCATCGCCACGGACGCCGAGAGCGCCGTACGCAAAGCCGATTCCGCCGGCTATCTGAGCAAGGCGGGCGCTGCGGTCCCAGGAGCGGAGTCGGTCGGCTACATGTCCGATCTCGGCACCCGCTGGACCGATGAGACCAAGGCCGCGGCCGACAGCTCCCAGAAGCTCGCCGCGGAGATGCAGAAGGCTCTCGACGAGTTCGAGGCCGCCGACAAGGCCGCCGGCGAAAAGGGCGGAAAGGTCATGGGCCCGAACTGATGGCGATCACGTTCGGCCAGGTCAAGACCTGGAAGGCGGCACCACTGGGTGACGCCGGCGACGGCCTCAAGGCCGACCTCCGCAACCTGGAGACCAGCCGCGACGAGCTCGAGGCCAACGGCGTGGCCAAGTCCTGGACCGGCGTCGCCGCCGACGCCGCCCGCAGCCACCGCGACACCCTCGTGGCCCAGCTGAGCAGCCACATCACGGGCAAGCAGCAGATGCAGAAGGCGCTCTACGCCGCGGAGCCGCAGGTCGAGGCCATCGAGCGTCTCGTCCAGGGCATCCTGGACCGGGCCAAGACCAACGAGTTCACCGTCGGTGACGACGGCTCGGTGACCAGCACCGCCACGCCGCCGACGTTCAAGAGCCGTTTCGAGGCCGAGGAGTGGAGCAGCAGCCGCCAGTTCGTCGCCCAGGAGATCGCCGACGACATCACCGACGCCCTTGCCAAGGCTGCCGGCGTCGACGTGATCCTCAGCGACGGCATCCCGACCGGCACGGTCCAGTCCCTCGACGACACCCGCGAGCAGCGCGGGACGGCCTCCCCGGAGGTCGCCGAGCGGTGGGCTCAGCTCACCGACGCCGAGCGCAAGGCGATCATCGACCAGAAGATCGAAGAGCTCGCCAAGGAGTACGGGGTCGACGTCGAGGACATCATCTGGGACGACACCATCTCCGGCAACGGGTCCTGGAGCGAGGACGAGAAGGCCGTACGCCTCAACCCGGACAGGCTCAGCGATCCCGACCTCCTGCACACCGTGGCCCACGAGATGCGTCACGCCCGGCAGTACGAGGCGATCGAGGACAACAACGACTTCCAGTTCTGGTGGGAGGACGACCCCTTCGACGCGCACGAGGAGGACGGCATCACCGAGGAGCAGGCCGAGGAGTGGGAGGAGAACTTCGACGACTACAAGAGCCCTGACCAGGACTTCGACGCCTACTACAACCAGCCCGTCGAGGCCGACGCCCGCAAGTCCGGTCGCGAATATCTCGACAACCTGACCGCCGCTGAGCTCGACCGTCTCCTGAAGGAGTCGAAATGACGACGTACGCCGATCTGGTCACCGCCTACCTCGACGACCCCGGCCCCGAGACGCTGGCGCCGCTGCGCCGCGCGGTTCGCAACTCCGCCAACTTCACCGTCGACCTCGACCTCAGCGCCGTCGACAAGCTGCTCGACGAGGGCGCCTACGCCGAGGCCGCGACCGCGCTGCGGGCACTCATGCCCGGGGCGATCTTCAGCCCGTCCGCCCACCTGCGCCTGGCGACCGCCCTGGAGCGCTCCGGTGAGGAGCGCTCAGCCGCTCGCGAGCGCCAGGTCGCCAGCGCCGCCCTGCGGAGCATCCGTGCGACCGGCGACGGCACCCAGGAGCATCCCTGGACCGTGCTGCGGATCAACGACGAGTACGACCTGCTCCGCGCCCTGAAGAAGGTCCCCGGCCGCCAGGATCTCCTGGAGGCCGACGGGCGGCGTATCGACCGCCACACCTGCACCGACGGGACCCTCGTTCACTTCGACGCGACCGCTCTCGTCTGATGGCGATCACGTTCGGCCAGGTCAAGACCTGGAAGGCGGCACCACTGGGTGACGCCGGCGACAGCCTCAAGGCCGACCTCCGCAAGCTGGAGACCAGCCGCGACGAGCTCGAGGCCAACGGTGTGGCCAAGTCGTGGACCGGGATGGCCGCCGACGCCGCCCGAGGGCATCGCGACGGCCTGGTCAAGAACCTCAGCAGCCACATCACCGCCAAGCAGGAGATGCAGAAGGCGCTCTACACCGCCGAGCCCGAGGTCGAGGCGATCGAGCGTCTCGTCCAGGGCATCCTCGACCGGGCCAAGACCAACGAGTTCACCGTCAGCGACGACGGCACGGTGACCAGCACCGCCACGCCGCCGACGTTCAAGAGCCGTTTCGAGGCCGAGGAGTGGGGCAACAGCCGTCAGAACGTCGCCCAGGAGATCGCCGACGAGATCGAGAAGGCCCTCGCCAAGGCCGTCGGCGTCGACGCGATCCTCGCCCGCGGCCTGCCGACCGGCATCGACGAGCAGGGCGACGAGTACGGCAAGATCGACCCGGCCATCGCGGAGAAGTGGGAGACGCTCAGCATCGAGGAGCGCAAGGCCGTGCTCGAGGAGATGGTCAAGAAGATCGCCGAGGAGAGCGGCGTCGACATGCCCACCATCGACTGGGACGCCCTGGAGAACGACACCTGGGACGACAACAGCATCACCTACGGCTACTGGAGCGACGAAGAGCCCACGATGGCGCTCAACCCCAACGTGCTCGACGACCCCGGCCAGCTGATCAACACCGTCGCCCACGAGGTCCGTCACGGTCGCCAGCACGAGGCCATCGACGACAAGAACGACTGGCAGTTCTGGTGGGAGGACGACCCCTTCGACGAGCACAAGGAAGACGGGATCAGCGAGGAGCAGGCCGAGGAGTGGGAGGAGAACTTCGACGACTACAAGAGCACCGACAACGGTGACTCCTTCGACGAGTACTACAACCAGCCCGTCGAGACCGACGCTCGCAACTCCGGCCGTGACTACCTGAACAACCTCACCGAGGAGGAGTTCAACCGCATCCTCGAGGAGTCCCGATGACGACGTACGCCGACCTGGTCTCGGCCTACCTCGACGACCCCGGCCCCGAGACCCTCGGACCGCTTCGCCGCGCTGTCCGCGGCTCGGCCAACTTCACCCCCGACCTCGACCTCGACTCGGCCGACAGGCTGCTCGCCGAGGGGTCGTACGCAGCGGCCGCCGCCGAGCTGCGGCGGGTCATGCCGGGGGCGATCTTCAGCCCCTCGGCCCACCTGCGGATGGCTACCGCGCTGGAGCAGTCCGGCGACGGACGGGCCGCCGCCCGCGAGCGGCAGGTCGCCGGTGCCGCGCTGCGCAGCATCCGCTCCACCGGCGACGGCAGCGAGCAACATCCGTGGTCGGTGCTGCGTATCAACGACGAGTACGACATGCTCCGAGCCCTCGACAAGGTCCGGGACCGCCAGGACCTCGTCGAGACCGGAGGCCGTCGACTCGACCGCCTCACCTGCACCGACGGCACCGTCGCCTACTTCGACGTGTCCTCGTTCGCCTGACCGATCTCTCCAGAAGGACCGATGAAACCCCGAACGTACGTCCTCAGCGTCCCGCTCATCGGCGTGCTCGCCGCCGCGCTCCTGGCCGGGTGCGCAAGCGACCCCGACCAGGACGGCTGCGACATCTCCGCGCTCGGGACGTCCGGCGGCTCGATCAGCCTGGCCGCTGCGGTCATGCCGTCGCGGCTCGACGCCGGCTCGCTGGTCACCGACCCCGAGGGGAAGTACGTCGTGGCCAGCTGCACCGACGGCACCTGCCGCTGGAGCGCCGCCGGTGGTGCGTACGAGACGATCTCCGAGACCGGCTACAGCGCCATCAGCCCCGACCTGACCCTCGTGGCGAGGAAGGTCGGCTGCTCGGACATCGCGCTGGTCGAGGTGGACGGCGACAAGCAGGTCCAGCGGCTCGAGGGCCTGCCGAACCCGAAGGTCACCGACGCGAGCCCGGTCGGCGAGATCGCGTTCAGCCCCGACGGCCGGCTCGTGGCCGGCGCCGGGCTCGAGGGCGACCTGATCATCTGGTCGGTCGAGGACGGCGACGCGGTGGCGAGCACCGATCTCGACAACGGCGTCGGATCGATCTCGTTCAGCCCCGACAGCAAGCAGGTGGCGGTTGCCTCCGGCGACAGCGTCTCGATCCTCGAGGCCGAATCGGGCGACGAGATCGGCACCCTCGCGGCCACGAACGGCGCCGACCCGGTCTGGAGCCCGGACGGCCGCTGGATCGGCGGCGTCACCACCGAGGGCTACCCCACGCTCTGGGACGCCAAGACGCTCGAGGCCGCCGAGACGCTACCCGGTCACCCGGTCGCCGCCGTCGCCTTCTCCCCCGACTCTCGCTCGCTGGCCGCCACCGACGACTCCGACGAGGCCCGGTTGATCCTGTGGGCACCCAAGGCGCTGGGCGGTCCGGGCGAGTCCCGCGACGTCACGAAGTCCGCGACGCCGAGCTCGAACGTGATCTTCAGCCCTGACGGGAAGACCCTCTACACCGCGTCGGCCGAGGAAGGCGTCGCCGCCTGGGACGTCGCCACCGGCAAGCCCGCCGCACAGCTCGACCAGCCGCCGATGTCCTGACTGCCCGTGCCGTGGTGCGCTGGCGCATCATGGCCGGCGTACACAAAGATGTGGTCGTGAGCGCGATCCCGACGAACATCCCGCACGGGCAGACCGCCCGCCGCCTGGAGTGGGCCCACCTGCCGCCGTTCCTGCGGTCCTCGATCGAGAAGCGGCTCGGCGGTGGGCCAGTGGTCTCGGCGGAGTCGCACGGGGCGGGGTTCACGCCTGGGTTCGCCTCGGTGCTGACCTGCCAGGACGGCTCCCAGCACTTCGTGAAGGCGGCCTCCGCCAAGGCGCAACGCGACTCCGCGGCGCTCTACCGGGAGGAGGCGGCGAAGCTGAAGAAACTCGCCGGCTGGGTCCCCGCCCCCAAGCTGAGGTGGTTCGACGACGGCGAGTGGGTCGTCCTGGCCTTCGAGCACATCGAGTCGCGGCTGCCGTCGCGGCCCTGGACTCCCTCGGACCTCGAGATCGTCTCGCAGGCGCTGGTCGAGACCGCTGCCGCGCTCACCCCGGCCCCAGGCATCGGCTGGCCGACCTTCGCCGAGGAGCACGCCTCCTACCCCGCCCTGTGGGACCGGGTCGCCGGTTACCCGCACGCCGACCGGGCGGCCGAGCTCGCCGCCGGGTTCGCGGAGCACACCGCCGGCGAGACGCTGGTTCACCTGGACGTACGCGACGACACCGTCCTCATCCGCCCCGACGGTGGCGTCCTGCTGGTCGAGTGGACCTGGTCGGTCCTCGGCGCCGACTGGATCGACTCGCTCCTGCTGCTGGTCGGGCCGCGGGGCGACGGCCTCGACGCCGAGTCGTTCCTGGCCGGGCATCCGCTGCTGTCGCAGGCCGCACCGGAGGCCATCGACTCCGTACTGGCTCTTTTCGCCGGCTACTTCCTGGCCGCAGCCGACCAGCCGGTCAAGACGACCTCGCCCCACCTCCGCAGGATGCAGCGGTGGCAGGGCGAGGTGTGTCTGGACTGGCTGGCAGAGCGCCGAGGCTGGGATCAGGACCCGGCGTAGAACGCGTCGATCCGCGCCTGCTCCTTCGCCTCGACGACGTTGCGCTTCACCTTCAGCGACGGGGTCAGCTCACCGCTCTCGACGGTCAGATCGTGCTCGAGGATCTCCCACTTCTTGATGGTCTCCCAGCGGTTGAGGCCCGCGTTGAGCTCGTCGACGTAGCCGCCGATCAGCTCGCGCACCTGCGGCGAGGTGACGATCTCCTCGTAGGACTTCCCCTCCAGGCCGTGGGAGGCGCCCCAGGCGGTGATCGACTCGGGGTCGAGGGCGATCAGAGCGCTGACGAAGTTGCGGTTGGCACCGAAGACCAGGAACTGGCTGGTGTAGGGGCACAGCGCGGCGAACTTCGACTCGATCGCCGGCGGCGCGACGTACTTCCCGCCCGAGGTCTTGAAGAGCTCCTTGATCCGGCCGGTGATGGTGATGTAGCCCTCCTCGTCGATCGAGGCCTTGTCACCGGTGTGGTACCAGCCCTCGGCGTCGAGCGCCTTGGCGGTCTCCTCGGGCAGGTTGTGGTAGCCCGGCATCACGTGCGGGCCGCGGATGAGCAGCTCGTCGTTCTCGCCGATCTTCACCTCGCTGCCCGGGAACGCCTTGCCGACGGTGCCGAGCTTGTTCTCCTGCAGAGTGCCGACCGACGCGCCTGCGGCGTTCTCGGTCGAGCCGTAGCCCTCCATGATCAGGATCCCCGCGGCCCGGAACCACTCGGCGATCTCGCGGTTGAGCGGGGCCGAGCCGGAGATGAAGAACCGTACGCGGCCACCGAACCGGTCACGCACCTTGCTGAGCACCAGCTTGTCGAGCACGGCGTGCTTGAGCGCGATCGACATCGGCACGGACTTGCCCTCGCGCAGCAGCCGGTCGCGGGCGATGCCGTTGGCGAAGGCGGCGTCGAAGAGCTTCTTCTTCACACCACCGTCGTTCTCGACCATCATCGTGATCCTGGCGTGCACCTTCTCGAAGATGCGCGGGGCGGCGCCCATGAAGGTCGGCTTCACGATCGCCAGGTTGTCGACGATCTTGTCCATCCGGCCGTCGATCGCGGTCGGGAAGCCGCAGGCGATCTGGACCGAGAGCAGCACCTTGCCGAAGACGTGCGACATCGGCAGCCACAGGAACTGCAGGTCGTCGGGGCCGAGCACGTCGCCCTTGGCCCGGAACACCTCGCCCTCGTAGACCCAGGCGCGGTGGAGCAGGCGTACGCCCTTCGGCCGGCCCGTGGTGCCGGAGGTGTAGACCAGCGTGGCCAGGTGTTCCGGGGTGATCTTGGCCGCGGTCTCCTCGATCAGGTCCGGGTGGTCGGCGAGGTACTTGTCGCCGATGGCGGCCAGGTCGTCCAGGCCGATGACCCGCTCGCCGTCGGTCTCGCCGTCGAAGGTGATCACCTTGACGATCTCGGGCAGGTCGGCGGCCCTCTCGGCGATCTTGGCGAGCTGACCGTCGTCCTCGGCGAAGACGAAGCGGCACTCGGCGTCACCGAGGATGTAGGCGGTGTCGTCGACGTTGGTCGTCGGGTAGACCGTCGTGGTGGCGCCGCCGGCGAGCATCACCGCGAGGTCGGCGATGATCCACTCGTAGCGCGTGGTCGAGGCGATGCCGACCCGCTGCTCGAGCTCGAGGCCGAGCGAGACGAGGCCCGCGGCGAGCCGGCTGGCCAGGTCGCTGGCCTCCTTCCAGGTCAGCGACTTCCACTCCTCTCCGCCTGCCTCGGTCGTCGAGCCGACCACGGGATAGCGGAAAGCTTCCGCGTTCGGGGTCGCCTTGACCCGGTTGAGGAAGTGAATGGCGAAGTTCGCCGGCATCTCGTCGAGGAATGCGAGATCGATCGCGGACTGGGTCGGCATGATTCTCCTGGCCTGCAGTGTGTGCGTGGGGGGTGAACGGTGGGCGGTTAGCACGAGAGGGACCGCGCGGGGGACCCTAGACGCTGGAGCCGAGCCGCAACAGGGGGTTCCGCCGGAAATCTCGTGACCGAGATCACCACAGCCTACCCCGGAGTAGCTACGTGAGGTACGGCGATTTGAGGCCAAACGACGCGAGTCTGTAATCTTGACCGCAAGCGTGTTCGCGTAGGCCTCTCCCCTCTCATTTCCCCGAGGGGCCGGATTGAGAGCTCGCACCACCACACGTCGAAGCACTGGAGATCATTCACCCATGGCGAACATCAAGTCGCAGATCAAGCGCAACAAGCAGAACGAGAAGGCGCACGAGCGCAACAAGGCCGTCAAGAGCGAGCTCAAGACCGTCATCCGCAAGTTCCACGCCGCCGCCGAGGCCGGCGAGAAGGACGCTGCGGTCGAGACCGCCAAGGTCGCCACCAAGAAGCTCGACAAGGCCGTCTCCAAGGGCGTCATCCACAAGAACCAGGCCGCCAACCGCAAGTCGGCGATCGCCAAGAAGGCTTCCTCCCTCTGAGGTAAGCCCTACCGAAGCCCCCGTCCTCCGCGACGGGGGCTTCGTTCATTTGCCGAGAAGTCGCCCCCGTCGACCGAGGCGTCACGCGCGCTGGCCGAGAGGTCACATACGTCGGCCGAGTGGGCACTGTGCTGCCATCTCGCCCGACGCACCTGACGCCTCGGCCGACCGGGGTGACGCGTCGGGAGGGTCAGCGCTGGCGGAGGGCGGCGATGGTGAGGACGAGGCGCTCGAGCGTGTACGCCGGGTCGCTGGCGGCGCCCTTGAGGTCGGCGTCGGCTCGGGCGACCGAGCGGAGGGCCTCGCCGATGCCTTCGCGGGACCAGCCGCGGGCGAGGCCGGCGATGGACTTCTGCTTCCAGGGCGGGGTGCCGCTGTCGCGGATGCCGGCGACGTGGTTGGCGACGGTGCGCAGCTGGCCGGCCACGGCGGAGAGGACGTAGACCGGGGAGGAGCCGGTGTCGAGGGCCCAGCGGATCTCCTCGAGGGCCTTGACCCGGTCGCCGGAGATGATCGCATCGGCGATCACGTAGTTCTTCACCTCGGCGCGGCCACCGAAGTATTGCTTCACGTGCTCCAGGCCGAGCCGCTTCGCCTCGTTGTCGGAGGCGAGCTGGCTGGCCGCCGCCGACAGGGCGCGGAGATCCTGACCGACCGCCTGGATCAGGAAGTCGGCGCCCTCCTCGTCGATACTCCCGCCGTGCAGCCGCACCTCGGCCTTCACGAAGCTGCCGAACTCACGCGCCTTCAGCTCCACCGACTTGTGCTCGGTCACCTTCGGGAGCTTGCGGAGCTTGGCGAGCGTGCCGCTGCCCTTCTGCCCACCTCCGTGGACGAGTACGAGTGCGACCTCCTCCGCGGGCATCCCGGCATAGGCCACCAGGCCCTCTACCGACTCGTCCGGCAGGTTCTCGAGGTTTCGGACGACGACGCACCTGATGCTCGAGAAGAGAGACGGCGCGCTCAGTTCGCCGAGCGTGGCCAGGGCCAGCTCAGCAGCAGTTGCCTCGGAGACCTCAGCCTCGGGGTCGTAGGCCTTCACCGCGGCCTTCGCAGCCGCGACCGTACGCTCCCCCAGGAACTCCTCCTTGCCGGTCACCAGCGTCACCCGACCCAGGACGTCGGAGGCCGAGAGGTTGCCGGTCGGGCTCGGGGCGGAGGCGGTGCGTGCCATGCCCAAACCCTCCCACACGGCACCGACACTTATCGCGTCACCACGGCGGCCTCACCTCCCGACTCGACGACCGCGACCGAGCCGTCGCGGTCGGTGCGGTAGACCTTGGTGCCGCTCTCCTCGAGCCCCTGGACCGTGGCCGTGGCGGGATGGCCGTAGTCGTTGCCGGCGCCGACGGAGGTGAGCGCGACCTGCGCCCGCAGCGTACGCAGCCAGTCGAGGTCCTGATAGCGCGAGCCGTGGTGGGGCACCTTGAGCACGTCGATGTCGAGCTCGGCAAGGTCGTCGGCGAGCTGGTCCTGTCCCTCCGGCTCGATGTCGCCGGTCAGCAGCAGGCGCAGGCCGCGGGACTCGACGAGGAGGACGACGCTCGCGTCGTTGGCGGTGGAGCCGTCCCCGGGGCCGCGGGTGTCGGACTCGCCCGTCGGCCAGAGCACCTGGATCCGCACCTCACCGATGGTGGTCGTGGCTGCGTAGGGAGCTGGAACCGGCACCACCCCGGCCGCGCCGGCGGTCTCCCCGAGGACCCGTACGCCCTCGGGCGGGTCCTGGAGGCGCGAGGTCCACAGCTCACCGACCCGGCGGCCGGCGAAGACGCCCTCGACGCCGTTGACGTGGTCGGCGTGGAAGTGGGTGATCACGGCGAGCGGAACGTCCTCGATCTCGAGGCGGTCGAGACAGTCGTCGACGAGATCCGGATCGGGGCCGGCGTCCACGACGACGGCACTCCCCGTCCCGGTGCGCACCACCAGGGCGTCTCCCTGTCCCACGTCGCACATCACGAGCACCCAACCCGGTGGAGGCCAGCCAGGGCTCGGCAGCCGCACCAGCGCGACCGCGAGCAGCACCAGGCATCCGGCCACCCCGGTGATCGGATGCCGCAGGATGCGAGGAGCCAGGAAGGCGATCGCGGCACAGACGACCACGAGCACCGCCAGGGCCAGCGGCCCGGTCGCCCAGCCGACCTCCGCGGTCGGCAGCCCGGCACCGAAGCGGGCCACCGCGATGATCCAGGCGACGCACCAGGTCGCGATCGTGCCCGCGACCATGCCGAGCGGATCCCACACCAGCCCGAGGAGACCTCCCAGGAGACCGAGCACCGTCGCGGGTGCGACGGCGGGCTCGACGAGCAGGTTCGCGAGCACCGCGACGAGACTGACCTGGCCCGAGATGGCGGCGACCACCGGAGTGCAGGCGAGCTGCGCCGCTGCCGGGACTGCGATCGCCTCCGCGCACCACTGCGGCATCCAACGCCTCAGAGCGTCGCGCCATGGTGGCCCGAAGAGCAGGATGCCGGCCGTGGCCAGGACCGAGAGTGTGAACCCGATCGAGGTCGCCAACCCGGGGTCGATCAGCAGCAGCCCGATCACCGCCGCGCCGAGCCCGCGCAGCGCTCGCTGGCGCCCGTTGTGCGTCATCGCAAGCAGTCCGACCGCGCCCATCGCGGCGGCCCGCACCACACTCGGCTCGGTGCGGGCGAGCACGATGAACCCGAGGATGCCGAGCACCCCGACGGCGTACAGCCCTCTCCCCCGCACCCCGGCCCAACGGGCCACGATCAGCAGGAACCCGACCACCAGGGTCAGGTTGGTGCCCGAGACCGCGAGGAGGTGCGTGAGCCCGGTCGTGCGGAAGTCGTCGGCGAGGTCGTCGGAGAGGCCGGTGTCGTCACCATCGACCAGCGCCGGGACCAGCGCTGCCTGGTCCGGTGGCCGGTGTGCGACCGCATCCCGGATCGAGGCGCGCAGCGTCTCAGAGGCTCGCCACCAGATCCCCGGACCGGCGACGACTCGCGGCGGACCGGCGATCAGCAGCGCGGACTCCTCGTGCGAGTTGCTCTTCCCCAGCCGTCCGGTCGTCGTCACCGTCGCCCCCAGCGGGATGTCCGCCCAGGCGTCGTCGCCGAGCACGACCACCGGCGTACGCAACCGGTAGAGCACCCCTCGGCCCCTGATCTCCCGCACGCTGGCGCGCCGGAGCTGGTACGTCCCATGCTGACCCGTCACCTCCTTCGGGTCGGTGGTGACGGTGGCGACCACGCGCACCTGCGCCTTGCGCGCGGCCAGGTCCGCCACCGGGTTGTCGCTGACCCGGGCGGCGTGCAGCCCCGCGACGACGGCGGTCCCGGCGACCATCAGCAACAACGCCAGCGCCGTCGGGCGGCGCTTCCGAACGGCCCATCCGCCGCCGATGCCGAGGACCGCGGCGAGGAGCACGAGCAGAACCACCCCGGACCGTCCTCCGGCCACCACCGGCCCGGCCAACGCCCCCGCCCACGCACCGGCCCCGAGGAGCGGCAGCCGCAGGTCGTTCACAACGTGACCAGCGGAGCCAGCGAGTCATAGGTCTTCGGACCGATCCCGTCCACCTCGAGCAGCTCGTCGACGGAGGTGAACGCGCCGTTGGTGGTGCGCCAGTCGATGATCGCCTGCGCCGTCACCGGCCCCACCCCGGGCAGCGTCTCCAGCTCCTCCATGGAGGCGGCGTTGAGGCTCACTCCCGCTCCCGAGGCCCCGGCGGCCGGACCACCGGAGCCGGTCACCGCAGCTCCCACTCCCCCGTTGGGCGCGCCCACCACGATCTGCTGACCGTCGCTGAGCAGAGCGGCGAGGTTGAGCCCGGCGAGCTGCTTGTGGGAGGCCCCACCGGCGGCCTCGACGGCATCCACCACCCGCGAGCCGACCGGCAGGACCACGATGCCCGGCTTGGGCACCTTGCCCTCCACGTCGACCGTCACCGTTCCGGCCGACGCCCCGCCCGATGGCACCGCGGTCGTGCTCCCGGGCGCCACCGAGTCGGTCGGCAGCGCGACCAGCGGGGAGGCCGAGGGCGAGGCTCGGGCGGCCGGCACCACCTCCGGGTCGGCGCGGATCATCCACCAGCAGGCCACCGCCAACCCGGCGACCAGCACCAGCGAGACCACGACGAGATGCCAAGGACCGAGGCTCACCCGCCCACGCAGCGGCTCGGGCAGCACCGCATCAGGCGAGATCACGACCTGACGCCGAGACGCGTGGCGCCCCGGGACCGGCACCAACGGATCCAGCTCCGCGGTGTCGGTCGCTCTCGGCCCGTCCCACCACGGCGGCTGCCAGTCCTCCTCGCCCTCGTCCTCCTCCCCCGGCGGGTCGAGCTCGGCGCGCAGCTGCTCCAGTCGCCGGGCGACGGCATCGGAGTGATCAGAGGTCGGTCGGGTCCGCATGACGCCGAAGCTATGCGCCCGCGCCGACACTTCCGAGCGCGTTCTCAACGCCTGTGGACAACCCGATCCTCAACCGTCCCTGTGGACGGTAACCGGCCCAAGAACGGGCCCAGAATCAGAGCTTGGGCCCCACGACGACCGCCACACACCCCGGTCCGACATGCGCACCGAGCACCGCGCCCAGCACCCCGACGCGTACGTCGCCGTTGATCTTGCCGTTCAGCTCGGCGCAGAGCCCCTCGGTCATCGCGGCCGCCCGGTCAGCACTGCCCAGGTGAGCGACGACGATCTCGACGGCGTCGGCATCCTCACCCGCCTCGACCCCGAGCGCCTGCAGCCGCGCGATCGCCCGCTCGGCCGTACGCACCCGCTCGTGCGGCACGACCCGCCCGTCCTCGATCGTGAGCAGCGGCTTGACCGCCAGCGCCGTCCCGAGCAGGGCAGCAGCGGCTCCGATCCGCCCGCCCCGGCGCAGGTACTCGAGCGTGTCGACGTAGAAGTAGGAACGCGTCGCTGCGACCCGCGCCAGCGCGGCCTCGCGCGCCTCGGCAGCGCTCCCGCCGCGTCCGGCCACCGCCGCGGCGGCCATCACGGCGAACCCGACCGCGGGTCCGACAACCCGCGTGTCCACGGTGGTCACCGGCACCGGAGCCTCCCGCGCCGCGAGCATCGAGGACTCGCACGTCGCGCTCAGCTCCGCGGAGAGGTGGATGGAGACGATCTCCTCGAAGCCCTGCGCCGCGAGCTTTTCGTAGACCTCCGCCAGCAGCGCCGGCGAGGGCCTCGAGGTCGTCACCGTCTTGTGCGCCGCCAACGCCGTCAGCAGCGCTTCGGGCGACGTCTCCTCCACCCCGTCGTCGTACGACGTCCCATCCACGATCACCTGCAACGGCACCGATGTGATCAGCTCCGCGGCATCCCCGAGATCGGATGGAAGCATCGCGGTCGAGTCGGTCACGATCGCTACCCGGGCCATGTCAGAAGCCTACAGATCGACCCGTCGCCTCGACAGCGTGAGCCGAGCCGATCAGACGACGATGTTGACGAGCTTCGGCGCGCGGACGATGACCTTGCGCACCGTCTGACCCTCGATCGCGGCCGCGATCGCCGGGTCGGCCAGCGCCGCAGCCTCCAGGTCGGCCTCGGAGATCGAGGGCGAGACCTCCAGGCGCGCACGCACCTTGCCCTTGATCTGCACGACGGCGGTCACGGAGTCCTCCACGAGCAGGTGGGGCTCAACCGTCGGCCACGCGACCCGCGCAACCGTCGGCTCGTGCCCCAGGCGCTCCCACATCTCCTCGGCGGTGTAGGGCGCGACCAGCGAGAGCAGGATCGCGACCGTCTCCGCGGCCTCACGTACGGCGGGGTCGGCAGGACCGACGCCGGAGTCGATCGCCTTCCGGGTCGCATTGACCAGCTCCATCACCCGAGCCACCACCACGTTGAACCGGTAGGACTCGATCAGCTGCTCGGCCTCGGCGACGGTCTTGTGAGTCGTACGCCGCAGCGCGACGTCCCCACCGGAGACGTCGACACCCGGGGAGGACGTCACGTCCCCGGCCAGGCGCCAGGCCCGCTGCAGGAACTTCACCGAACCCGCCGGCGAGACGTCGGCCCAGTCGATGTTGTCCTCCGGCGGGGAGGCGAAGACCAGGGTCAGCCGGGTCGCGTCGACACCGAACTCCTCCAGCACGTCCGACAGGTTCACACCGTTGCCCAGCGACTTCGACATCTTCTTGCCGCCGTTGATGACCTTGCCCTGGGACAGGTAGGACGTGAACGGCTCGTCCCAGTCGATCAGGCCGATGTCGCGCAGCGCCTTGGTGAAGAACCGCGAGTACAGCAGGTGCAGCACCGCGTGCTCGTCGCCGCCCAGGTAGAAGTCGACCGGACCCCACTCGCGGGCCAGCTCGGAGGAGAAGGCCTGGGTCTCGTCGGTCGGCGACAGGTAGCGCAGGAAGTACCACGACGAGTCCACGAAGGTGTCCATCGTGTCCGAGTCGCGCGTCGCGGGCCCACCACACTTCGGGCAGGTCACGTTGACCCACTCCGAGGCCGCGGCCAGCGGCGAGACGCCCTTCGGCTTCAGGTCAGCGCCAGCCAGATCGGGCAGCTGCACCGGCAGCTGGGCCTCGGGCACCGGCACCTCGCCGTCGACCGGGCAGTGGATGATCGGGATCGGCGCGCCCCAGTAGCGCTGCCGCGACAGCAGCCAGTCACGCAGCCGGTAGTTGATCGTGCCCTTGCCGTGGCCCTCGGCCTCCAGCTTCTCGATGATCTTGTGGATGCCGCTCGCCTTGTCGGCGACGCCCTCCAGCTCCGGCGAGTTCACGTACGCACCGTCACCCGCGGTCGCGACGTACGTCTCCTCGGGGTTCTCCGCACCCGGCACGTCCACCACGCGGCGCACCGGCAGCGAGAACGCCTTGGCGAAGTCCAGGTCGCGCTGGTCGTGGGCCGGGACGGCCATCACGGCGCCGGTGCCGTAGTCGGCCAGCACGTAGTCGGCCGCCCACACCGGGATCTGCTCGCCGTTGACGGGGTTGGTCGCGGTGACGCCCAGGTCGACACCGGTCTTGGGACGGTCGGTCGCCAGCCGGTCGATGTCGGAGGCCTTGCGTACGTCCTCCAGGTAGCCCTCCAGCGCAGCAGCCTGCTCCGGGGCCACGATCTCCTTGGCCAGGTCGGCGTCGGCGGCGACGACCATGAAGGTCGCGCCGTACAGCGTGTCGGGACGGGTCGTGAAGACGGTGACCGACTTCTTGGTGCCGTCCGTCAGCGAGATCTCGAAGTCGACGTGCGCGCCCTCGGACCGGCCGATCCAGTTGCGCTGCATGTTGACGACCTTGCCGATCCAGGTGTCCTGCAGCTGGTCCAGGCCGTTGTAGAGCTCCTCGGCGTAGGCCGTGGTCTTGAAGTACCACTGCGTCAGGTCACGCTTGGTGACCACCGCGCCGCAGCGCTCGCACTCGCCGTTGACGACCTGCTCGTTGGCCAGCACGGTCTGGTCGTTGGGGCACCAGTTGACCGGCGACTTCTTGCGGTAGGCCAGGCCGGCCTCGTACAGCTTCAGGAAGATCCACTGCGTCCACTTGTAGTACTCCGGGTCGGAGGTGTGCAGACGGCGCGACCAGTCGAAGGAGATGCCGTAGCGCTTGAACGACTCCGCCTGGGTCTCGATGTTGGCGTAGGTCCAGCCGGCGGGGTTCTCGTTGCGCTTGATCGCGGCGTTCTCGGCGGGCAGGCCGAAGGAGTCCCAGCCGATCGGGTTCAGGACGTCGAAGCCCTTCAGCCACCAGTAGCGGGCGATCACGTCGTGCAGCGCGGTCACCTCGGCGTGGCCCATGTGCAGGTCGCCGGAGGGGTAGGGGAACATCGTGAGCGCGTAGCGCTTCTCGGCCCCTTCTCGCTGACCCGCCTTGAACGGCTCCAGCTTCTCCCAGATAGGGCGCCACTTGTCCTGCAGCTCGGTGACGTCGTACGTCGTCTGCTCGGCCTGCTCCTGCGTCATTGGTCTTTCGTCCTTGTCGAGTGTCGTGCGTCAAGACTGCTTCTGGAACAAAGCTCCATGAATGAAAAAGGGCCCCCACATGGAGGGCTAGCCGCGTGACCGGGGTGTGTCCCTCAGGGTCAGCGCGGCTGCCTAAGAAGCAGGACAGACATCTGCATGTGTCAAGGGTAGCCGACCATGGCGGCCACCGTCATTCGCGACCCCGTCCGCGAGCATGGCCTGCCTGGGTCAGAGGACCCGGAAAGTACGGTCCAAATCCTCTGGTCTAGTACTTTCCATAGTCCATGTGTTCCGCCCTGCAGATCGACCGACAGAAAATAGGCTCGGAGGGGCGTTCACCTATTGCGAGGGCCCATCTGAGCGTGCCAGACTGGCGGCGCTCCGCTGCTCGTGATGTCGGTCGTGAATGAGGACCCCCCCATCTCATCCAAGGAACGCTCCGAGCAGCGGAGTCCAAATCTTTGAGGCCCGGCGACGCAGTCGCCGGGCCTCAGAACGATTTCGAGACTACGGCACTCGGTTGATCCATTCCCGCGTGCCGTGCTTGCTCTCGACCAAGGCCGCGGCCTCGTCGATCGTGGCCCGGTCGAGGCCGAGGTACGCCGCCCCGAAGCTCTGCTCGAACTCCGCCAGCAGGGCGTTGATGACCTTCTCGCGGCTCAGCCCGGTCTGGGAACGGATCGGGTCGACGCGCTTGGCGGCGCTCCGGGTGCCCTTGTCGGACATCTTCTCCCGGCCGATCCGGAGCACCTCGAGCATCTTGTCGGCGTCGATGTCGTAGGCCATCGTGACGTGGTGCAGGACGCCGCCGGGGATCCGCTTCTGCGCGGCGCCGGCGATCTTGCCGACCGGCGAGGCGATGTCGTTGAGACCGGCGTAGGCGGCCTCGATGCCGACGCTGCGCAGGCCGCGCAGCACCCACTCGTCGAGGAAGGCGTACGACTCCTGGAAGGACATGCCGGCCACGAGCGTGTCGGGGACGGCGAGGCTGTAGGTGATCGTGTTGCCCGGCTCGATGAACATGGCGCCGCCACCCGAGACGCGGCGTACGACCTCGATGCCGTGACGCTCGGCGGCGGCCTCGTCGACCTCGTTGGAGATCGACTGGTAGCTGCCGATCACGACCGCGCTGCTGGCCCAGTCCCAGAACCTCAGGTTGGGGGCGCGGCGACCCTCGGCGACCTGGCGGACGATGACCTCGTCGAGCGCCATCTGCATCCGCGGCGCCAGCGGCCCGGTCTCGACGATCTCGAGGTCGAGGTCGTCCCAAGTCGTGGCCCGGCCCAGCGCCCTCAGCACCGTCAGGGCGACGTCGCGGGTGCCGAAGCCGACCAGCTCGGCGTCACGGGCGGAGACGTCGAGAACCGCGGTCAGCTGGTCGAGGGAGACGTCGACGGGCTGTCCCTCCAGCGCCTCGGTCAGCCAGCCCAGCGCCTCGTCGGGCTCCAGGAAGAAGTCGCCCGAGAGGACGACGTCGATGATCGTGTCAGCGGAGACTGTCGCGTCGACGACGACCAGCTTGCCGCCGCGAACCTTCCGCTCTCCATGCACTCTTTCGCTCACAATTCCTCAACGCCGTGAGCGCCCCGAATCATCCCCGCTAGACGGCCGCTCCGCACGAGCCGGCGGTGTCGGCCAGGCGGGTCAGACCGGCCGGTCCGACGAGCGGGCGCGGGTCCTCGGCGAGCGTCCAGGCCCCGTCGACGAGGACGTAGTCGCCCCGGACGTCACCCGCGAGAAGAGAACGTACGCCGGCCACCAGCCGGTCCACGTCGGCGGCCGAGGTGCCGATCCCGATGCTCGCGCGGACCGCGCCGCCGGTGAGCCCGAGGCGCTTGAGGAGCGGCTGGGCGCAGAACCGGCCGTCGCGTACGCCCAGACCGTGCTCGGCGGAGAGGTAGGCCGCGACCCGACCAGGCTCGATGCCGTCGACCGTGAACGTCACCACGCCGACGGGCTCCTCGGAGTCGGGCCACAAGCGCAGCACATCGACACCCTCCAGCGCGGACAGGCCGGCCACGAGGCGCCCCCTCAGTGACGCCTCGTGGCGGTCCAGCTCGGCGGGCTCGAGGCCGCCGAGAGTCGTACAGGCAGCGGCCAGCGCGGCGGCGCCGATGACGTTGGGCGAGCCGCCCTCGTGGCGTGCGGGGGCGGGCTGCCAGGTGGTCTCCCCCACCTCAACGTCGTCGACGGCGCCTCCCCCAGCGAGATAGGGGGTGCCGACGTCGAGCCAGTCGCGGCGCCCGACCAGGGCGCCGGCGCCGTAGGGGGCGTAGAGCTTGTGGCCGGAGAGGACGACGTAGTCGGCGCCGGTCGCGGCCAGCGAGAAGTGACGGTGGGCGAGCAGCTGGGCGCCGTCGACGAGGACCCGGGCGCCGTGGGCGTGCGCCAGGGTGACGATCTCAGCGACCGGCAGCGCCTCGCCGGTGACGTTGGAGGCGCCGGTGATCGCGACCAGGGCGAAGCTGTCCCGGTCCAGCTCGCCGGCGAGGGCGTCGATGGTGCCGGCGAGGGTGTCGCCGCCGGCGACCACGGTCACACCGGCCTCGACGCGGCGCCACGGGAGCAGGTTGGCGTGGTGCTCGATGTCGAGTACGAGCACCCGGCCCGGTACGCAGCCGGCCAGCAGGTTCACCGAGTCGGTGGTGTTGCGAGTGATGACGGTGACGTCGTCCTCGCGGGCGCCGACATAGGCGCCGATCGTCGCGCGCGACTCCTCGTAGAGGGCGGTCGAGACCTGGGACAGGTAGCCGGCGCCGCGATGCACCGAGGCATACCAGGGCAGGACCTCGGCCACCCGGTCGACCACGCTCTGCAGGGCCGGCGCCGACGCGGCGACATCGAGGTTGGCGTACGTCGTGGTCGTTCCGTCCAGCAGCGGGACCTGCGTGTTCGAGCCGACGAGCGGAAGCAGGGACATGGGGGCACCCTTCGGGTCATGGCTCCCCAGGGCTACCCGGCGAAGCACGCGCTTGCCCGCGCCACCTCGGCGAGGGCCTGGTCGTCACCCGGAGCACCCCACCGCGTGGGAGGGTTGCCCGCCAGCAAGCCGGGGCTTCGCGCTGGCAGTCGTGACCTTCGCCGATGATGGTGCCGGAGACGGAGAGCGCCCCGCAAGGCGTACGTCTCGAACAATGGACGCTTGTCCTACATATTGGATGCTACGTGGTCGAAACGGCGCGAACCGGCAGGATCAGCGCCGAAGGATGCCCTGGATCGTGGTGGACCGTCTGGTCGGCAGCCAGGAGCGTCGTGGCGGTGGCGAGCGGCTCCCCGGTCCCGGGATTACGGGCGTAGCGCGGGAACGCGCCGCTGGAGACCTGCACACGGATCCGGTGGCCGCGCTTGAACCGGTGCGCCGTGGGCCAGAGCCGCACGGTCGCGCAGGTGAGCTCATCGGCGCTCGTCAGACTGGTGAGTCCGTCGCAGACATTGTGGGAGCGTCCCTCTTCGTCGACATCGCAGAGCCGCACGAAGACGTCGGCGTACGCCAGGCTCGACCGGAACCAGATCTCGGCACTCACCTCGCCGACGACCTCGACGTCCTCGTCGAGCACCGTTGTGGTGTAGGTCAGCACGTCGGACCGGGCCTCCACGGCACCGTTGTCGACGCGGCCGCCGCTGCTGATGCTGATGCCCCCGGCCGCCGGGGTCGGATCGGCCGGGTCGTAGTGATAGCTGTCGGGATCCGAGTCGTCCGGGGCGCTCACCGACAGACCGCCATCACTCTGGAGGTGGAAGTGCTGCGGCTCATAGCCCTTCGGCGGCCAGGACTCGAAGTCGCGCCAGGCGTCCTCGCCCATCACGAACAGCCGCACCGGCGCCCGATCGGCCGGCTCCTCGCCGCGCGCGTACGCCAGGCCGAAGTCGACCGCTTCGGCTGCTCCAGGAATCGTCAGGTCCACATGGGTCCAGGGCCCGACGGTGAGCCGGGCCGGCTTGTCGGCGTCCTGAAGAATCGCGAAGTCCCGCAGCTGACCCGGGAGGAAGACGTCGTACCAGCCGCCGATGGAACTGACCGGGACACGCGTGCCGGCGACCCGATGGCGGTGGTCGATGCCGTCCCAGTGCGGATCGTCGGCATCATGGGCGAGAACGTCCTGGATGTACTGCGAACGCCGGCCCGTGGCCGCGACGTCCATGTCCTGCAGGGGCAGCACGTGCAGGGCAGCGGCAGTCTTCTTGGTCTGGGCGTTCCTGCGGAACATCGCGAAGGGGCGCTCCTGGGTGGCGACCAGCGCGCCCCACTCGAGCGGCAACTCCAGCGAACGACCGTCGGCGCGCATGAACTCACTCGTCAGCGCCGACTCGGTGACCACCGGGATCATGGCCTTGACCTGCGGCGGCAGGCTGTCGGCAACCGCCCACTGCACATAGCCCAGGTAGCTGATGCCGACCAGCACCATGGAGTCGCCGAACCACGGCTGCTCGATCACCCAGTCCAACGTGTCCAGGCCGTCCTCGCGCTCCTGGAGCATGGGATCCATGACGCCACCGGAGCCGAAGCCGCCGCGGACGCTCTGGATCAGCACCTGGTACCCGCGCTCGGCGAGCGGGCGGGCCATGATCGCGCCGAAGAAGCCAGAGCGGCCGTACGGACACCGGATGAGCGCGGTCGGCAGGCCCTCCGCGCCGCCCTTCGGCGTCCAGCGATCGGCCAGCAGCTCCACGCCGTCGCGCATCGGCACGCTCAGGTCACGGTCGACGACGACCCGCCGCGTCAGCGGCTCGGGAAGCTTCATCTGGCGCTGGATGATGTGGCTGACCAGGCTCATCGGTCGGTCTCCTTCTCGGAAGCAGCGGTTCGGCGCAACGCGCCGGTGATGACGCCGAGCAGTCCGATGAGGCGGTCGGCGAGGTCCTCGGGGTCGAGCGGGTCGTCCGCGTCGGTCACCCAGGCGTTGACGACGGTCGCCCCGCCGCCGGTGACGAAGACCGCCAGGTCATCGAGCTGCTGCGGGTCGTACTCCTCGGCGAACTGCGCATCGATGGCACGTCGGTTGACCGGGATGATCAGGCCGCTGAGTGCCTTGGTCAGCGCGTAGGCGCTGGAGCTGTTGAGCATCGCCCGGTAGAAGACGCGATGCTCGGCGAAGTGCCGAGTCAGGGCCAGCGCTCGCTCGCGCCCTTCCGGTGACGCCACGTCCGCGAAACGTGGCAGCAGCTCTGTCCTGGCCAGGTCGAGCGCGGCTTCGAGCAGCAGGGCGTCGCGATCGCCGAAGTGCTGGTACACCAGCTGCCGACTCACGTCCGCCGCCGCCGCGATGTCGGAGATCGGAATCGCCGCCGTGCCCCGTTCGGTGACCAGCGCGATTGCGGCCTGGATCAGTGCCGCCCGCGAACGCCGGACGCGACGATCCTTGGCTGGGGTGGCCGCGGCCAGCTCGAACTCCATGGGCGTGATCCTAGACACCCGTTAATAAATGCACAAGTGTCGCGAAACGCCTGAGGCGTACGCCTCAACTCACCTCATGGACGGCCTTCCCAGGGCTTGCCGCCGCCTCCCCAGCCGCCCCCGCCGTCACCTTCGCAGGTGCCGAAGAACTCCGAGACCGGGTCGCACTTCTCCTTGTCCTTCTCCGGCGGGGCGGGCGGAGCGATCAGCTCCTCCTCGTGTCCGGTCTCGGGATCCTGGCCGTCGACGTAGACGGGTGCGGGGAAGTTCTCGACCTCCTTGCCCTCCATGGCCTTCGCCATGATGGCCGCCCAGGTCTCGGTGGGATAGTCGGCGCCGAAGTAGGACGGCATCCAGCCGCCGTCGAGCTTCCCCTCGCCGTTGCCGCGCGAGTAGCGCACGGCGGTGGCGATCTGCGGGGTGAACCCGACGAACCACGACGAGCAGACGTACTGCTCGTTGGTGCAGGTGCCGGTGCCGGTCTTGCCCGCCACCGGGCGGCCGATGCTCTGGGCCTTCTGGCCCGAGCCGCTCTGCACCACACCCTGCATCGCGTACGTCACGTCGGCGGCGATGTCCTCGGAGATCGCGTGCCGGGCGTTCTTCCGACCGTTCCAGCTGTAGAGGACGTTGCCGGCACGGTCGCGGACCTTCTTCACCACGTGTACGTCGTGGCGGTAGCCGCCGTTGGCGATCGTGGCGTAGGCGTTGGCCATGTTGATCGGGCTGACGTTGGCGCGGCCGAGGGCGATCCGGTCATCGGTCTTGTGGTCGAAGTCGGTCGTGGTGCTGGGGATCCCCGGGAACTTCGGGTCCGCCTTCGCCGGGGCGACCCCCGCGGCGACCGCGGTGTCGTAGATCGCCTTGCGGCCCTCCTCGGGCCCACCCATCGACTCGGTCATGTCGATGTAGGCCGTGTTCACCGACTGCTCCATCGCCTTGAGCATGGTGATGTGCTGGCCGTAGTCCATCCCGTCCGCGATCCCGGCCTGCTCACCCTCGTTGACGACCTCGGAGCCGGCGTAGGTCGTGAACGGCGAGTCACCCGCCCACGTCGAGTTCAGCGAGTAGCCCTTCGCGATCGCCGCCGCGGTGGCGAAGGCCTTCATCGTCGACCCGGCGTGACCACCGGTCGCGGCCCAGTTGTGCTGGCTGTCGAGGTAGTCCTGACCACCGTAGAAGCCGAGCAACGCACCGGAGGCGACGTCCACCGAGGCGGTCGCCACGTGCAGGGCGTTCTTCTGCTCGGGGTCGTCCTTGACGTACGCCCTGCGGTTCTTCGGCTTCACGGTCTTCGCCGCGGACGCCGACGCCTTCATCACCTTCGGCGAGAGGGTGGAGGTGATCCGAAGGCCGCCGCTGTCGATCTTCTCCTCGGTGAACAGCGGCTTGCCCTGGGCGTCGGTGAGGCCGAGCAGCTCGGCCTTGATCATGGTGAGCGCGTGGCCGCGCTGGCCGCCGAGCCGGCTCGGCACCGTCTTCGCGGGGAACTTCGGCAGCGCGTCCTTCACCTTGTCGGCGTCGGCCTGCTTCAGGTAGCCGAGGTCGACCATGCCGGAGAGGACGTACTGGTAGCGGCCGAGCAGCTTCTCCTCGCCACGGAAGGTGCTGCTGGCGGGGTCGAAGCCGGCGGGGTTGTTGAGGATGGCCGCGAGCGCCGCCGTCTCCTGCAGCGACAGGTCCTTGGTGGACTTCGCGAAGTAGGCCTTCGCGGCCGCCTCGATGCCGTAGGCGCCGCGGTTGAAGTAGATCGTGTTGAGGTAGTCGGTGAGGATCTGGTCCTTGCTCTTCTGCCTGGTCAGCTTCAGGGCGATGACCGCTTCCTTCAGCTTGCGCGAGTAGGAGCGCTCGGCGCTGAGGTAGTAGTTCTTGACGTACTGCTGGGTGATCGTGGAGGCGCCACCCGAGGTGCCCTCGGTGGTGTTGGAGAACGCGGCCCGCACGATGCCCCTCACGTCGACGCCGCTGTTCTCGTAGAACGTACGATCCTCCGCGGCCACCACGGCGTGCTTGACGGTCTCCGGGATCTCGTCGGCGTCGAGCTTGATCCGGTTCTGGTCGCCGTCCTGGTAGCGGCCGAGCTCGGTCTTGCCGTTGCCGTAGTAGACGAACGAGGTCTCGACCTCGAACGCGGCGTTGGGGTCCGGCACCTTGATCCGGTTGTAGGCCACGATCGCCGTCACCGACCCGATCAGCGCGATGGCCAAGAACCCGACCAGCGCCACCTTCGCGGTGACCTTCCCCCAACGTCGCCAACTCGTCTGCGTGGAGGTCCGGGGCATCGAACCCGTGGAGGTCGGCCTCCTGGCCGCGGCCCACTTCTCCGCCACCCAGGTCTTGGCGGGCTCAGCCTTCGCGAGCCAGGCACCGGCCGAGGCTGGCTTGGGGGCCGCACGACGTGCACCCGGCCTGCTGGGCGTGGCTCGGGGTGGCTCCGCCGCGACCCGAGGGGCGGGCGGAGGGGCGGGCGGAGGAGGCGGCCGCCAGGACGGCGGCGGACCGGTCGGACCCTTCGGAGGCTCGGCGCTCCGGTGTTCCATTGCTCCACCTGACCTAGGCAACTGACTGCGGCGGCCNCCCGGGCGGTGATCAGCCAACTCTGAGGTGACTCTTCCGTGCTGGTCCAAGGGGCATGCCCCTTGGACCCGCACGTCCGCACCGGTGCGGAGGTCAGTCGGTGAGGAAGTCGGCGGCGACCGGGGCGAACTTCTCGTGGAACTGGAAGATCCCGCCGTGACCGGAGTTGGGGTAGATGATCAGCTGGCTGCCCTTGATGCGGCGATGGAGGTCCTCGGAGAGAGCCGTGGGCACCATCCGGTCGTGGTCGCCGTTGGCGATCAGGGTCGGCAGGGTGAGCGCCGACAGGTCCGACGGGGCGGAGCGACCGTACTTCTGGATCGCCTTCAGCTGGGTCCGCAGCGCCTTGATGCTGGCGGGCCGGTCGCGGTCGACGGTGCGTTCCTGGAGCCGCTTGATGAACGCTTTCGCGGCCGACTTTCCGGTCGCGTCTCGGTTGAAGAAGAGGAACTCCTTGGGGTCCGACCTGGTCAGCGTCGCCCGGAGGATGTCCCGGTAGGTGACTCCGGCGACCTTCTCGATGTCCTTGCCGCCGCGCGGCCCGGTGCCGGTCAGCACGAGCCTGCGGACCAGGTCGGGGTGCTCGAGGATCAGGTCCTGGGCGATCATGCCGCCCATCGAGAAGGAGAAGATGTCGATCTTCTCGAGACCGAGCGCGGTGATGAACTCGTAGGCGTGCTCGGCGGCTTCCTCGATGGTGCCGGGGACTTCTCCGGTCGAGGCGCCGACGCCGCGCTGGTCGAAGGTGATGACGTGTCGTTTCGCGGCGATGGGGTCGATGATGCGGGGGTCCCAGTTGTCCAGGGTCGCGGCGAGGTGGACGAAGAAGACGACGGGGATGCCGCCCTTGGGGCCGAGCTCGCGGTAGGCGTACGTCACGTCGCCGACGGTGACGGAGCGGGTCGGGGCCTGCTCGTAGGTGGTGATGACGGGCTCGTTGCTGGTGGTGTTCATCGGGATCCTGTTCAGTACTTGGTTGACGAAGGCGAGCAATGTGTCGCTGACGGTTGTCGGGGTGGCGTGACGTGAGCGCGTGGTCCACGTCTGTTCACGACATCGTGAGATCACCCGCGCGCTTCTGCATGCGGTCCATGACCTTGCGGTTGCCGGTCAGGCGCGACACGTACGGCTCACGGTGTGTGGGACTCCGCGGCTCATCGGGTGACCACGATCTTGCCCTTGGCCTTGCCCTGGTCGAGGTACGTCATCGCGTCGATCGTGTCGGCGAAGGGAAAGGTGCGGTCGAGGACCGGCCGGAGCGTGCCGTCCTCGTAGAGCGCGGTGAGGGTCTTGAGTTGGGTGCCGTTCGCTTCCATGAGGAGGAACGAGTAGCGCACGCCGAGCTTCTTGGCGCGGGAGCGGATCTTGCGGCTCATCAGCGCCAGGACAGGCTTGAGGAGTGGCTGGCCCAGCTTGGCCGCGAAGTCGGGGTCGGGTGGTCCGACCACGCTGATGGCCAGGCCGCCCGGCTTCAAGACGGTCAGCGACTTCTCGAGGCTCGCGGTCCCGAGGGAGTCGAGCACGACGTCGTAACCGGACAGGACCTCGGCGAAGTCGGTGCTGGTGTAGTCGACGACCTCGTCGGCGCCCAGCGCGCGAACCCTCTCGATGTCCTTGGTGCCGGCGGTGGTGGCGACGCGGGCGCCGAGGTGCTTGGCGACCTGGATGGCGGTGGACCCGAGGCCGCCTGCACCGGCGTGGACCAGGACCTTCTGGCCGGGCCTGACGTGGGCCCGGTCGACCATGGCCTGCCATGCGGTGAGCGCGACCAGGGGTACGGCGGCAGCTTCCTCGAACGACAACGACGTCGGCTTGAGGGCGATGTCGTCGGCGTCGATGGCGATCTGCTCGGCGAAGGTGCCGATGCGCAGGTCGCGCGGCCGGGCGTAGATCTCGTCGCCGACCTGGAAGTCACGGACCTCCGATCCGACCTGGGTGATCACGCCGGCGACGTCGTGGCCGAGGGTGAAAGGCGGCTTGTACTTCAGCAGCTGTTTGAACTCCCCGTCGCGGACCTTGTTGTCGAGCGGGTTGATGCTCGCGGCGCGTACGTCGACCAGGACGTCGCGCGGTCCGACCGTCGGCGCCGGGACATCGGCTGCCTCGACTCCGTCGGGGCCGTAGTGGGTGACGACGAAGGCTTTCACGGTGACTCCTGGATGGGTGTTGTCGCGGGGCCTGAACGGGCTCCCGCGGTGGTCATGGCTTGGGTATAGGCCGCGGCGAGGATGCGGTCGGACAAGTCGGTGTCGGTGACGGCGCGAGCCAGCTGCAGGGAGCCGACCAGGAGCGTGAAGATGCCGATCGCACGCTCGTCGGTCTGCTGGGCGTCGCCCTCGTCGAGGTGGCGCGAGATCGCCTCGATCATCGAGCGGGCGCCCTCGGTGTAGGCGTCTCGGGTGCTTTCGCCGCAGCGCCCGATCTCGTCCAGAAGGGCGGCTGACGGGCAGCCGTCGGCGAGATTGTCGCGGTGGGCCGGGGAGAGGTACTCGCGGAGGTAGGCATCGAGCGACGCGGGGCCGGCGGGCAGCGCGTCGACGACGGCGACCTGGTCGGCGAGTTGCTGGGCCACGACCGAGGCGACCAGATCGTCCTTGGAATCGAAGTGACCGTAGAAGGCTCCGTTGGTCAGTCCGGCGTCGGCGACCAGGGTCGCGATGCCGGAGCCGTCGATGCCGTCGCTCTTGAACCGGCGGCCCGCGGTCTCGATCATCCGGCGCCGTGTCGCTTCCTTGTGTTCGGGGCTGTATCTCGCCATGAGGTGAGTCTCCTTCCAGGGTGCCAGTGGTTTTATATTACGGTCATACTATTATGAACGTACTGCAATCCACAAAATCGAGAGTCCCTGGCCACGCTTGGTGATCTGCTCGTCCGTCCGTCCGGCCCACGCCTGCCCAACGGCAGGCCTGTAGATTCATCTCTGTGAAGAGGCCTCGAAGTTCCTACCGCTCACCTGGATTCACATCGGACGGTGAGCGGGCCTGATGGACAGCCAGACGTTCCTCAGCCTCGGGCTGGTGCTGGTGTTCGTGCTGGTCGGCGGCGTCTTCGCCGCGACCGAGCTGGCGCTGGTGTCGCTGCGTGAGAGCCAGCTGACCGCGCTCGAGCGCAAGGGCGCACGTGGAGCACGGGTGGCGGAGGTGGCCCGCGACCCCAACCGCTTCCTGGCCGCGGTGCAGATCGGCGTGACCGTCGCCGGCTTCCTCTCCGCGGCCTACGGCGGGTCGGCGATCGCCCCGGACGTCGCGCCCTACCTCGAGCGACTCGGCCTGACCGAGGCGCTCGCCGAGACCACGGCGCTGATCGTGCTGACCCTGTTCATCGCCTATCTCTCCCTGGTGCTGGGAGAGCTCGTGCCCAAGCGACTGGCATTGCAGAAGGCCGCCGGCATCTCGCTGGCCGTCGCGCCCGTGCTGGACCGGTTCGCCACCGTGATGCGGCCGGTGATCTGGCTGCTCTCGGTCTCCACCGACGCCGTCGTACGGCTGCTCGGTGGTGACCCCAAGGCCTCCGCCGAGCAGGTCTCGGAGGAGGAGCTGCGCGAGATGGTCTCCACCAACCGAGACCTCGAGGAGGAGGAGCGCCGGATCCTGCGTGACGTGTTCGCCACCACCGAGACGACACTGAGGGAGGTGATGCGTCCGCGCGGCGACGTCACCTTCATGCCCGCCTCGATGCCGCTTCCCGCGGCAGCCGAGACCGTGCGTGACCTGCCCTACTCCCGCTACCCGGTGACCGGCGAGGGCTTCGACGACATCCTCGGTTTCCTGCACGTGCGCGACCTGCTCGGTGTCGTCGCGACGGACGAGCGCACGATCCGGGACATCTGCCGACCGGTGCTCTCGCTGCCGGGGAGCAAGCGGGTGATCCCGTCGGTCGCCACGATGCGCGAGGGCGGCACCCATCTGGCGATGGTCGTGGACGAGTACGGCGGCACCGACGGAATCGTGACCCTCGAGGATCTCGTCGAGGAGATGATCGGCGACATCCGTGACGAGTACGACCACGGCGAGGCTCGCATCCGCGACCATGGTGACCTGTCCCGGATCGATGGCGCGATGACGATCGAGGACTTCGCGGACACCACCGGCATCGAGCTCGAGGACGGCGCCTACGAGACCGTAGCGGGCTATCTCATCGCTCGGCTGGGGCACATCCCGCAGGTCGGGGAGGTGCTGGCGCTCCGGGACGGCACCCTGGAGGTGACCGCCCGGAACGGCAACCGCATCACCGAGATCGCGCTGCGCCCCGAGGCGTCACCTCCGGCACCGGAGTGAGGACGGTGCCGTCGGCGAGCCAGCGGTCGAGGTTGTCGAGGGTCAGCTGCTCCATGGCGGCACGCGTCTCGACGGTGCCGCTGGCCAGGTGGGGGAGGAGCACCACGTTGTCGAGGTCCATCAGCTCCGCGGGGACCGCGGGCTCCTCGGTGTAGACGTCAAGGCCGGCGCCGGCGATGCCACCCTCGAGGAGCAGCTCGACCAGCGCGTCCTGGTCGACCACGGAGCCACGCGCGATGTTGATCAGGTAGCCCTCGGGCCCGAGCGCCTCGAGCACCTTGCGGTCGACGAGGTGCTGCGTACCGCTGCCGCCGGAGGTGGCGAGGACCAGGATGTCGACGTCGGCGGCGAGCTGCGCGGGCGAGGCGGCGTAGGTGTAGGGGGAGCCGGGGACCTCACGGCGGGAGTGGTAGGAGATCGGGCAGCCGAACGCCTCGAACCGGGTCGCGATGGCCTGGCCGATCCGGCCCAGACCCAGGATCCCGACCCGCTTGCCCGAGACCTTACGAGCCAGAGGGTAGGTGACGACCTCGGGCCAGTCGCCGCGGCGTACGAACCGGTCGGCCGCGCTGAGCCGGCGCAGGGTGTCGATGGTGAGACCGATCGCGGTGTCGGCTACGCAGTCGGTCAGCACGTCGGGGGTGTTGGAGACCAGTACGCCACGTGCGGCCGCGGTCTCGACGTCGGTGGTGTCGTAGCCGACCCCGAAGTTGACGACGGCGCCGAGCCCGGGCAGCTGCGCCATCAGCTCGGCCGGTACGCCGGTGCGCCCGGTGGTCACCACGGCGCCGATCGAGGTCCCGTGCTCGGCGAGGAAAGCGGCGCGGCTGTCGTCGTCGGGCAGCACCAGGGCGTCGTAGCGGTCGGTGAGGGTGGCGGCCAGCGACGGCTTGAGCGGTCCTACCTGGAGGATTCGGCGGGTCACGGTTTCTCCTGTCGATCGGGTGGCCGTCAGATGACGGTCTTGACGAGGGTGGTCAGCTCAGCCAACTCGTCCTCGGTGAGGTCGGTCAGTGGGGGACGTACGGGACCGGCCGGCCGGCCGGCCGCGGTGAGACCGGCCTTGACGATCGAGACGCCGTAGCCGGCTCCACGGTCGCGGATCGCGATGTAGGGAACCACGAAGTCGCGGAGCCGGGCGAGCACATCCTCGCGGTCGCGGTTGCGGACGGCGGCGTAGAACTCGACCGCCCACTGCGGCGCGAAGTTGAAGATCGCCGAGGAGTAGGTGCTGACGCCGAGCTCCAGGTAGGGCAGGGCGTACGTCTCGGCGGTGGGCAGGCCTCCGACGTAGAGCAGGCGGTCGCCGAGGCGCGCGTTGAGGGTGGCGAGCAGGTCGATGTCGCAGACCCCGTCCTTGAAGCCGATGAGGTTCGGGAACTCCTCGGCGAGACGGACGATGGTGTCGGCGTCGTAGCGGGCATTGGCGCGGTGGTAGACGATCACGCCGAGCGAGGTCGCGGCGCAGACGCGGGCGACGTGCTCGTACAGGCCGCGACCCGGCAGCTCGGTGAGGTAGGGCGGCAGCAGCAGGATGCCGTCGGCGCCGTCCGCCTCGGCGCGCTGCGCCATCGCGACGGTCTGTGAGGTGCCGTAGCCGGCCGCGCCCATCACCGGGGTGCCGTCCCCGACCTCCTCGACGGTGGCCCGCAGGACCCGGGACACCTCGTCGTGGGTCAGGGAGAAGAACTCACCGGTGCCGCCCGCGGCGAAGAGGCCGGCGACGTCGAAGCCGTCGAGGTGTTGCAGATGGGCGCGGTAGCCGTCCTCGTCGAAGGCGTGGTCGGCGGTCGCGTGCGTCACCGGGAACGACAGCAGGCCGGCGCCGAGGGCGTCACGGAGCTCGGTGGGGGAGTAGCGGCCCATGGGGTCTCCTCAAGGGTTTCGACGACGTCGGAGATCCCGAGGCTAGGTAGCGGAAGCGATACGCGTCCAACATCGTGACGGCATCGCTCGATGCCTCATGAGCATTGCCTGACGTGCTTGACGTCACACAAAACTCGCTCGTACGGTTCATCCACGAATGACAACGACGTCCACATATGTAGATGTCGCCGATCGACTGGAGGAACAGTCGCATGAACTTTCGTCCCTCGCTGCGGTCCCGCTTCGGACTCGCAAGCGCCTCGCTCATGGCTGTCTCGCTCACCCTCTCGGCGTGTGGCGTCGCCAACTCCGACAGTGCCGGCGCCGCCGGTGACACGGTCCGGATCGTGCTTCCGCAGGAGCCGCCGACCCTCGAACCGTGCGATGCCAACCTGACCTCGACGGGCGTCGTCGTACGCTCCAACATCACCGAGCCGCTGGTCGAGCGTGACCCCGCCTCCGGCGAGCTCCAGCCGCTGCTCGCCACCGAGTGGGAGCAGACCGAGCCGACCAAGTGGACCTTCACGCTGCGTGAGGGCGTGAAGTTCTCCGACGGCTCCGCCTTCGACGCCGAGGCCGCCGCGCACTCCATCGACCGCGCGGTCAACGGCACCTTCGGCTGCAACGTCGAGGGGTACGTCTTCGGTGACGACGAGCTCCAGGCCGAGGCCGTCGACGCCACCCACCTCGAGGTGACCACCGCAGAGGCCGACCCGATCCTTCCGCTGCGCCTCTCCTTCATCGAGGTCGTGCCCGCGTCGACGAGCGACACCGCCAAGGTGCGCGAGCCGATCGGCACCGGCCCCTACAAGATCGAGGACTGGCAGAACGGCACCAAGCTGACCCTCGCGGTCAACGACACCTACTGGGGCGACGCCCCTGCCTACAAGTTGGCGGAGTACCAGTGGCGTGAGGAGGGCAGCGTGCGCGCCGCGATGATCACCAACAACGAGGCCGACATCGCCACCGGGCTCGCGCCCGAGGACCTCTCCGGCGACGCCGCGGTCCGCTACCCGAACAACGAGACGACCGCGCTGCGCTCGACCGGTACGTACGCTCCGCTCGACGACATCCGGGTGCGCCAGGCGATCAACTACGCGATCGACCGCGAGTCCATCGTCGACAGCCTCTTCGAGGGCTACGCCGAGGTCGCCTCCCAGCTGGTGCCCGAGGGCGTCGTGGGCCACAACCCGGACTTGGAGGCGTGGCCGTACGACCCGGAGAAGGCGAAGTCGCTCATCGCCGAGGCGAAGGCCGACGGCGTGCCGACCGACACCAAGATCCGGCTGATCTCCCGCAACGGCCTCTTCCCCAAGGTCGGCGAGACCGTCGAGGTCGTCCAGAAGGCGCTCGAGGACATCGGTCTCAACGTCTCCATCGAGATGATGGACACGGCCGCGTCGGTCGAGTACCAGTCCCGCCCGTTCCCCGAGAACACCGGGCCGTACATCATCCTGGTCCAGCATGGCAACCAGGCCGGTGACGCCCAGTTCTCCGTCGACCAGTACATGCTCAGCGACGGCGCCCAGTCGACGTTCGGCACCCCGGAGTTCGACGCCCAGATCGGGGCCGCCGACAAGGCCGAGGGTGATGACCGCCAGGCCGCGTTCGCCGGGATCTTCGCCGACGAGCCGGAGAAGGTCTCGCAGTTCGCCTACATCGCACACATGACCGGCATCATCGGCGAGTCGGACAACGTCGAGTACGAGCCCAACTCGGCTACCGGCGACGAGATGCGCGTGACCGAGATGAAGCCGGCCAAGTGATCCCGGCCGCGACTCACCCAGGAGGTCATCGATGGTGACGTTCCTCCGCAAGCGAGCCCTCACCTCGCTGCTGCCGCTCGTCGTGGTGCTGCTCGGAGTGTTCTTCCTGGCCCGCCTCACCGGCGACCCGGCCAGCCTGTACCTGCCGGAGAACGCCACCGAGGCCCAGAAGGAGACCTTCCGCGCGGTCAACGGCCTCGACCTGCCGGTCTGGCAGCAGCTGGTCGACTACCTCCAGGGCATCCTTCGCCTCGACTTCGGCACCTCGCTGAGCACGGGTGAGTCCGCGGCCGCGATGGCGTTGCGGGCCTTCCCCGCGACGCTCCAGCTGGCGATCACCACGATGCTGATCGCGGTCGTCCTCGCCGTCGTGATCGGCTCGTGGGCGGCGTACCGTCCGAACTCGCTGGCCGACCGGTTCGCGTCGTTCCTGTCGATGACGGCCGCGAGCGTCCCCGACTTCTGGCTCGCCATCATGGGGGTCTGGGTCTTCGCCGTGATGCTCGGGGTGCTGCCGACCTCGGGTGTCGACGCCGGGCCGCTCTCCTGGGTCCTGCCGATCGCGACCCTGCTGCTGCGCCCCGTCGGCGTGCTCACCCAGGTGGTGCGGGGCGCGATGGTGGCGGCCCTGTCCGCGCCGTACGTCCGGCTGGCACGCAGCAAGGGTGCCGACAGCCGTCGGGTCGTCGCTCACCACGCCCTGCGCAACGCCGCCGCCCCGGCGCTGACCGTGGCCGGCGACCTGGCGGTCGGGCTGGTCAACGGTGCCGTGGTCGTGGAGTCGATCTTCGGCTGGCCCGGCATCGGCAAGCTGATGATCGACTCGATCACCGGTCGCGACTTCGCCATCCTGCAGGCGGCCGTGCTGCTCACCGCGGTGACGATCTTCCTGCTCAACATCGCCATCGACATCTGCTACGCCCTGCTCGACGCCCGTGTGCGCGACAAGGCGATGGTGTGAGAGAGGAGAACCGATGAGCTCCACCACCACCGACTCCGTTGAAGCCCCGAGCCGCTCCGGCAGGGTGAGCTACTGGCGGATGCTGCTGCGCGACAAGGTCGCGACCGTGGCCGCCGTGATCCTCTGCCTCATCCTGCTCGTGGCGGTCTTCGGGCCGGTCCTGCTCGGCAGCGAGGCCAACGCCCAGGATCTGACCCGAGGCAACAAGGCGCCGCTCGAGCTCGACGGCTGGCTCTACGTCCTCGGCACGGACTCGCTCGGGCGCAGCATCCTGGCCCGGATCATCGTCGCGACCCGGACGACCCTCGGCGTGGCCATCCCGGCGGTGCTGATCTCGCTGGTCGTGGGCTCGGTGATCGGCATGTGGGCCGGCTACCACCGCGGCTGGCGCGAGACCCTCGTGATGCGGATCGCCGATGTGATCCTGAGCTTCCCGTCGCTGCTGATGGCGGTCGTCGTCCTCTACGTCTACTCGCCCAGCCCCCGCAACATCGTCATCGTGCTGGCGATCACCCGCATCCCGATCTACCTGCGCACCGCACGGGCCGAGTCGGCCGAGCTGCAGAGCCGGGTCTTCGTCGACGCGGCCCGTACGTTCGGCGCCGGGAGCTTCAGCATCATCCGCCGTCACGTCTTCCCGATCGTGCTGCCGACGCTGCTGACGGTCGCCACGCTCGACTTCTGCTACGTCATGCTCGCCGAGTCGTCGCTGAGCTTCCTCGGCATCGGCATCCAGGCACCCGACGTCAGCTGGGGTCTGATGGTCGCCCAGGGGCAGAACTACCTGCAGACCGCATGGTGGCTCTCGTTCTTCCCGGGCCTGGCCATCGTGATCGCGACGGTGTCCGCCGCCGTGCTCGCCGCGTGGGTGCGGCTGGCCACCGATCCCGCTCAGCGGTGGCGGCTCACCGTCCCGCGGCGGCAGCGTCGCCGCGCCACCCCGACCGTCACCCCCACCGTCACCCCGACCGCTACGGAGGACGCCCAGTGACCAGCACTCTGACCGAGAAGGCCATCGCCCTCGACGTCGACGGCATGAGCGTCGACATCCGCACGCCCCACGGTGTCGTCCGAGCCGTCGACAAGGTGACCTTCCAAGCGCGCCGGGGCGAGACCCTCGCGCTGCTCGGGGAGTCGGGCTGCGGCAAGTCGATGACCGCCACCGCGGTCGTCGGCCTGCTGGAGCCGGTCGCCGACGTGACCGAGGGTGCCGTTCGTATCACCGGTGACGGTGGCACCACCGACCTGCGGACCGCCTCGGCGAGGCGCCGGCGCGACATCGCCGGCAAGGAGCTGGCGATCGTCTTCCAGGACGCCCTCACCGCGCTCAACCCCGTCTACACCGTGGGTACGCAGCTGGCCGAGCCGTTCCGGATCCACCGTGGCCTGTCCAAGAAGGCCGCCCGCAAGGAGGCCATCGAGCTGATGCGCCGGGTCGGCATCCCCGAGCCGGAGACCCGGATCGACTCCTACCCGCACCAGTTCTCCGGCGGCATGCGGCAGCGGCTGCTGATCGCGATCGGCGTGGCACTGTCGCCGGCCGTGCTGCTCGCCGACGAGCCGACCACCGCGCTCGACGTCACGGTCCAGGCCCAGATCATGAGTCTGCTCAAGGACCTGCGCGAGGAGCGCGACATGGCGGTCGTGCTGATCACCCACGACCTCGCTCTGGTCTTCGAGCAGGCCGACCGGGTGGTGGTGATGTACGCCGGCAACGTGGTCGAGCAGGGCCTGGTCGAGGAGGTCTTCGGCTCCCCGAAGCACCCCTACACCGCCGGCCTGCTGGAGTCGGTGCCTGTGCACGCCGAGCGCGGTGCGGAGCTCAAGTCGATCGGCGGTTCGCCGCCCGAGCTGGCCGCGATCCCGGCCGGCTGCGTCTACCAGGACCGCTGCCCGATCGCGCGCGACCGCTGCCGCGAGGAGCGGCCCGTGGCCCGTGAGGTCGCCCCCGGCCACCTTTCCGCCTGCCACTTCCCCGACGAGGTGAACCGATGAGCTCCGCACCGCTTCTCGAGGTCCGCGACCTCACCAAGATCTTCCCGGTACGCCACGCCGGAAAGCGCAAGGAGCTGCGAGCGCTCGACGGCGTGACCCTCGACCTGCACCGGGGCGAGACCCTCGGCCTGGTGG
Source organism: Nocardioides sp. YIM B13467 (assembly GCF_042788075.1). NCBI lineage: Bacteria > Bacillati > Actinomycetota > Actinomycetes > Propionibacteriales > Nocardioidaceae > Nocardioides > Nocardioides sp. YIM B13467. The sequence continues at coordinate 33,957 of NZ_JBHZPJ010000046.1, read as the reverse complement.
GAGAGTCCGGCTGCGGCAAGTCCACGCTGGCCCGCACGCTGCTCATGCTGGAGACCCCCGACGGCGGCTCCGTACGCTTCGACGGGGTCGACCCGACGACGACCAAGGGCGCCGACCTGCTGGCGTTCCGGCGCCGGGTGCAGATGGTGTTCCAGGACCCCTTCGCATCGCTCAACGCCAGGATGTCGGCGGGCGACATCGTCAGCGAGCCGTGGCGTACCCACACCGGTCTCCACAAGACCTCGCGTGAGCGGGCGGCGCGGGTGCGCGAGCTGCTGGACCTGGTCGGGCTGCGGCCCGGCGACGCCGGGAAGTATCCGCAGGAGTTCTCCGGCGGCCAGCGGCAGCGTCTCGGCATCGCCCGCGCGCTCGCGCTCAACCCCGACGTGATCGTCTGCGACGAACCGGTCTCCGCGCTCGACCTGTCGGTGCAGGCACAGGTGCTGAACCTGCTCAACGACCTGCAGCAGGAGCTCGGGGTGGCGTACCTGTTCATCTCGCACGACCTGTCGGTGGTGCGGCACGTCGCCGACCGGGTCGTGGTGATGTACCTGGGCCGGATCGTCGAGCAGGGCGAGACCGAGTCGACGTTCGAGCGGCCCCAGCACCCCTACACCGGGGCGCTCCTGTCGGCGGCGCCCTCGCTCGACCACGAGCGCCGGCGCGAGCAGATCATCCTGTCCGGCGAGATCCCCTCGCCGCTCAACCCGCCGTCCGGCTGCCGGTTCCGGACCCGCTGCTGGAAGGCGACCGACGAGTGCGCCACCGCGCTCCCGCCGCTCGCCGTCGACCCGGTCGACGGCGGTCACACCGCTGAGTGCTTCCATCCACTGGGGGCGGAGGAGCAGGAGATGGCCGCGGCCCAGGCGGGCTGATGGGACTCTCGCTCGGATCCTTCGCGCTCATCGCCATCGCCGTCGTCCTGGCCTCGGCGCTCCAGGCGTCCATCGGCTTCGGCATGGGCATGCTCGCCGCCCCGGTCGTCGCCCTGGTCGATCCGGGGCTGCTGCCCGGAACGCTGGTGATGCTCGCCTTCGTGGTCACGGTGATGGTCGTCGTCACCGAACGACAGCACATCGACCTCGGTGGCACCGGGTGGGCGCTGTTCGGCCGGGTGCCCGGGACGATCGCGGGAGCGCTGCTCGTCGCGGCGCTGCCCGAACGGGGCCTCGCCCTGCTGCTGGCCGGCGTCGTGCTGGTCGGAGTCGCCCTCAACTCGCTGGGCTGGCAGCCGCGACCGGTACGCCGCAACCTCGTCACCGCGGGCGCGGCCTCGGGACTGCTCGGCACCGCCACCTCGATCGGCGGCCCGCCGATGGCGCTGGTCTGGCAGCAGAAGCACGGTGCGGTGCTGCGCAGCTCGATGAGCACGTTCTTCCTCGTCGGCTCGGTGCTGTCGTTCCTCGCGCTGGCCGCCACCGGGTCCGTCGACCAGCGCACCCTGCTGGTCACCGCGGCGCTCGTGCCGGCTCCGTTCGTCGGATGGGGGCTGTCGCTGTTGCTCAACCGGGTGATGTCGCCGGTGCGGTTGCGGCGTACGGCGATCGCGGTGTCGATCTTCGGTGCCGTCGTGCTGGTGGTCGACCAGCTCCTCGGCTAGCTCCTGGTCACCGGGTTGCGCAGCGGCCGGCCGTCGGCGAGCGCGTCGACGTTGTCGGTGATGTCCTGCGCGCGGCCGGCGAACACCTCGGCGGTGTGTCCTGACTGGTGCGGGGTCAGCACGACGTTCGGCAGTTCCGTGAAGTCGAGGTGCGAGGGCGGCGGAGCGTCGGGGTCGCGGGGGTTGCGCCACCACACGTCGATGCCGGCCCCGGCGATCGTGCCGGCGGTGAGCGCGTCGTGGAGCGCCTGCTCGTCGACCACGGCGCCGCGGGCGACGTTGACCAGCACGGCGCTGGGCCGCATCGCGGCGAGGGCGGCGGCATCGATGAGCCCGCGGGTCGCATCGCTCAGCGGCACGGTCACGACGACCACGTCGGAGGTGGCCAGCAGGTCGTGCAGGGCGGAGTCGGGCCCGACCCAGTCCAGCTCGACGCCCTCGGGCAGCGGGGCGTCGGGGTTGCGGCGTACGGCTCGGACCCTCATCCCCATCGCGGAGCCGAGCCGGGCGACGCTGGAGCCGATCTCGCCGAAGCCGACGATGCCCAGGGTACGGCCGGCCAGCACGCCGCCGAAGGGGTAGTCGCCGGAGACGATCGCGTTGCTCCACACGCCGCGGCGCATGTCGGCCTCGGACCGGAGAACGCCGCGCAGCAGCATCATCGACACCATCATCACGTGCTCGGCGATGGAGCGGCCGTGGTGGTAGGTGTTGGCCAGACGTACGTCGCCGGGCAGCGCCGCGAGCGGGATCCGGTCCACGCCGGCACCGGTCACGTGCACCAGCCGGAGCCGGGGCATCGTGGCCAGCAGCTCCGGCGTCGTCGAGGAGCAGACCAGCACGTCGGCGGCCGCGGCGGCCTCGGCGAGCCGGGGGTCGTCTCCCCAGGCGAACGTCCACTCGTGCGGTGAGGCGCCCTTCCGGGTCAGCACGTCGGTGAACCGGGCCATGATCGGCTCGGTCACCAGCACGTTCAACGGCGTGGTGGGAGAGGCGGAGGGCACGTCCGCGATTGTGTCATGCGTCTACATCCGTGGACAAGGTTCGATATATGAAGTCAGGTCCAGGCGAGAGAGCTGCGGATCGGGCCGACCACACGGACGATCCGGTCCGCCGCCTGGCGCAGGGCGGCGATGACCTCGGCCTCCCGCTCCGGGGTGAGCCGGGCGATCGGGATGGACGCGCTGATCGCGTCGGAGACCGCCTCGTCGTAATCCAGGGCGACGGCGATGCAGCGCAGCCCGAGGGTGTTCTCCTCGTTGTCGATCGCGTAGCCGCGCCGGCGGGTCGCGTCGAGCTCGGCGGCCAGTGCGCCCCGGTCGGTGATCGTGTGCGGGGTGAGCGGCGCGAGCTCGGCCGGCAGGTGGTCGGCGACCTCGTCCTCGGGCTGCGCGGCCAGGACCGCCTTGCCCAGCGAGGTGGAGTAGGCGGGGAGCCTGCGACCGACCCGGCTGTAGGGGCGGAGGTACTGCGACGACTCGCGGGTGGCGAGGTAGACCACGTCGGTGCCGTCGAGACGCCCGAAGTGGAACGTCTCGTCGAGCTGCTCGCGGAGCTCGACGAGGAACGGGGTCACCTGCGGGAGGTAGGGGTCGGTGTCGAGATAGCTGGTGCCGGCCAGCAGGGCCCGGATGCCGATGCCGTAGAGCGTGCCCGTGGCGTCGCTGCGTACCCAGCCGTGCTTGGCGAGCGTACGGAGCAGGGCGTGCAGGCTGCTGCGGGGAACCCCGAGCGCCTCGCTCAGCTCGCGCAGCCGCACCGGGCGGTTCTGGCGCGCGGCGAGGAACTCGAGGATCTCCACCGTGCGGGCGGCGGACTTCACCTCGCGCACCCCTCTGGTGGTGGCATCAGGCGCGGCAACGTCGTTCATGTCCGCAGAGTAGTGCGCGGGTCAGATGCCCGTCCACGTATGAAGATGGTCTCCCGGTTCGGGGCCGTTGCGCAGCCGCGTCTGCCATACCTGCTGGTCCCAGGTCGCGGGTGCGGTGGAGCGGATGAACTGCTCGACGGTCATCACGAAGCGCCCGGGGTCGGACCGGAACGGGAAGTGGCCGGCGCCGTGGAACACTTCGAGCATTGCGTGCGGCATCGCCAGCCGAGCCTGCCCGGAGTGTCGGAAGGGGACGACTCCGTCGCGGTCGCCCCAGATCATCAGCGTCGGGATGTCCTCGACCAGGTAGCTGCGATCGAGCATCGTGACGACCTGGCCGTGCCAGTCGACGACGGCGCGCAGGGTTCGGGCGAACGCCTGGCGGGAGTGAGGGTCGGGCAGCGCGTCGACGATCCTGGCGAGGTCCAAGACATCGACGCCCAGGTCGTGGTCGATGCGGCGCAGCAGGCCGAGGGAGGCAGACAACCCGATCCGCGAGATCGGCAGCCTCAGCAGCTTGAGCAGCTCTGGCGCCAACGGCAAGGTGGCGAGTCGCAGCCAGGTCGAGACACCGCGTCCGGAGCCGCCGTTGGACACCAACACGATCCGCTCGACCAGCTGCGGGTACTGATAGGCGAGCTGCATCGCGACACCGCCGCCGAGCGAATGGCCGACGAGGGTGACTCGCTCCACGTCCAGCACGGACAGGAGGTCGCGCATGCCGTTGGCGAACCCGCCGATCGAGTAGTCGGCGCGCGGCTTGTCGGAATCGCCGTGACCGAGGAGATCGGGAGCGATGACCAGATGGTTCTCGGCGAACATGGGCAGCACGTCGTCCCAGGTCCGCGAGCTGTCGCCGATCCCGTGGATGAACATGATCGCGGAGCCGTCACCGCCGATTCGGTACGCGCGTTTGTACCCGTGGATCACGCGCGACTGCTGCTCGATCACCCGCGTCATGGCTGCACGCTAGTCGCCATGGGTTTCGGGCATGTTGCAGCCCCGCCGCGACGGCGACGTAGGTGTCGCCGAGCATCAGGTTGGTGCCGGTCGGTTACGCGTCCGGTTGTTGAGCGGTCCTGAGGGTGCCGAGGAAGAACCTCAGCAGGGGCGAGTCGTTGTCGGCGCGCCAGGCGGCGTAGAGATCCAGTTTCGGAACGGGGCTGTGCAGTCGGACCGGTGTGAGCCCGGTGCCTGAACGGGCGAGCAGGACGGCGCGTGACTCCGAGGCGAAGGTGATCAGCTGGTGTGCGCTGACCAGGACCCCGGTCGCTGCCGGATCGTCCGCCATCTCCGCGATGTCCAGCTCGATACCGGCCCGGGCCGAAGCCTGCTGGATGACGTCGTACATGGCGGGGGACTGGCGGCGCTCGAACATGACGCACGGGTGCCGAGCGAGCTCCGCGAACGGTGCGGCCGGCCGGTGGGCCCACTGGTGGGTCGGCCCGACCACGCCGCACAGGCGGAGGGTCATCAGGTGGTGGGACCGGATGTCGGGCGCCGTCGGGCGCCCGTAGACCAGGCCCACGTCGAGTCGGCGTTCTGCCAGGGCCGTGAGCTGAGGGCCGGAGCGCAACTCCTCGAGGTCGACCCGGATCCCCGGGTGCTCCTGTCGCAGCCTGCGGAGAGCAGCCGGAAGCACGTGATGCCCGGCCGGGAAGTTGAATCCCACCTCGAGCGACCCGGCATGCCCCTCGACGGCATCGCGGGCGGACCTCGTGGCCCTGCCGAGATGGGCGAGAACGGCACGCGCATCCGGCTCGAAGGCACGGCCGGCGTCGGTGAGGTCCACGGCGTGCGAGGACCGATCGACCAGCTTCGCGCCCACCGACCGTTCGAGCCGCTGGAGGTGCTGGCTCAGGGTCGGCTGGGCGAGGTGCAGCCTGGCTGCCGCGCGTCCGAAGTGACGCTCCTCGGCGATCGCCAGGAACGACTCCAGCAGCCTGATGTCCATCTCGCCTCCAGGAGAGTCGCGATGAGCGTGGCGCGCGCCGATCAATGGAGCGTGTCGCTTCGGTGAACCGTTCGGGTCTTTCGATCGATCGATGCCGGAACCCAATCGGCGCAGGTCAATGGCGGGTCGCGCGTCGGCCGTGGGTCTGTGGAGACCCTCCGTGAGAGGCCGCTGCCGGGCTGGTTCATCGCAGCGACGCCGAGCGCTGGTCGGCTTCTCCGCGACCGCACCGACGTGCGGCGAGCTCACCTCCCCCTGACCCGCACGGAGTCGCCATGCCTCAGCTCTCACCCCTCGGTCGCCGCTCGCTTCTCCTCGGTGGAGCCGCCGCCGGGTCCGCCCTGCTGCTGCCCGATCGCTCGGCCGCCGCGCCGCTGTTGGCGCGATCCGGGCGACCGGTGCTCACCGACGGCATCCAGTCCGGTGACGTGTCGGCCTCCGCCGCCGTCGTCTGGGCGCGTGCCGACCGCATCGCCCGGATGTACGTCGACATCAGCCCGACGGAGACGTTCCGGAGGGTTCGTCGCGTACGAGGTCCGCTTCTCGGCACCCGGACCGACCTGACCGGGAAGACCCTTCTGCGAGGCCTTCCCGCCGGACAGGACGTCCACTACCGCGTCGTCCTCGCTGATCCCGACGATGACAGCGTGACCGGCGAGCCGCAGGTCGGGCGGCTGTGTACGGCACCCGTCGGGAGCTCCGACATCCGCTTCGTGTGGTCCGCCGATCTCGGTGGCCAGGGATGGGGGATCAACCCCTCCCGAGGTGGCTACCGGATCTTCGAGTCGATGCGACGGCTCGACCCGGACTTCTTCCTCTGCTCCGGAGACCTGATCTACGCCGACGGCGTGATCCCGAGCGAGAAGCCGCTCTCGGACGGCACCGTGTGGCGCAACCTCGTCACACCGGCGAAGTCGAAGGTCGCCGAGACCCTCGACGAGTATCGGGGCAACTATCGGTACAACCTGCTGGACGACAACCTGCGCCGGTTCAACGCCGAGGTCGCCCAGATCAACTCTTGGGACGACCACGAGGTCGTCAACAACTGGTACCCGGGGGAGATCCTCGACGACTCCCGCTACACGGAGAAACGGGTCGACGTGCTCGCTGCCCGGGCCCGGCGCGCCTTCCACGAGTATCTGCCGACCCGCACGGGCAGCGACGACGACGGCCGTATCTACCGGGTCCAGCGCTACGGCGAGCTCCTCGACGTGTTCGTGATCGACATGCGCTCGTACAAGGACCCGAACACTCCCGGCCTGGAGACGGTCAGCGACGGCGGCGTGTTCGGCCGCCGGCAGCTCGCCTGGCTGAAGGAGCAGCTGAAGGCCTCGCGCGCGACTTGGAAGGTGCTCGCCGCGGACATGCCGCTGAGTCTCGTCGTCCCCGACGGCGCGGCGGTCGAGGCGCTCGCCCAAGGCGACCACGGCAACCCGCTCGGCAGGGAGCTCGAGATCGCCGAGCTCCTGTCGTACGCCAAGCGGAACCGGATCACCGGGATGGTCTGGCTCACCGGCGACGTGCACTACACCGCGGCGCACCACTACCAGCCGTCGCGTGCCGCCTTCACCGACTTCGACCCGTTCTGGGAGTTCGTCTCCGGACCGCTCAACGCCGCGGTCGGGGTCGAGCCGGTGCCCAACCCGGTCGACAGCACCTTCGGGCCCGAGGTCGTCTTCTCCCAGGGAGCACCCTCGCTGGAGGTCAGCAATCCCGGATTCGGCTACCAGTACTTCGGCGAGGTCAGCATCGACAGCGACTCGCGGGTGATGACCGTACGACTCAGGGACATCGATGGCGGGGTCGCGCACACGCTGGATCTGCCGCCGCCGGACTGAGCTGGCTCGGTCGCCCTTACCTGCCCGTTACCGGACCTCAACGGCTCGGTCATCCCGGCCCCGGATCATGGATGGCGAGGACCTTCCCCCACCTGTGCCCGACCACGTGAAGGAGCCGGAGATGACAGCTGAGGTGACACGTCCCATGGGACACGTCGACGTCCCGAACACGTTCCACCGCGAGAGCCGCATGGCCAGGTTCATCCGGTGGGCCGACGACTACACGCTGTGGGCGTTCAACCCGCCCGACGCGCTGGCACCGGGCGGATCCCCGACCCGCCGGGCCATTGCCGATCTGCCGGACGACCTGGCCGCGACGCTTCGTGATCTCGAGAACCAGCGCTGCCAGGTCGACAGGCACCTCGAGGATCTGAACGACGAGAGTGCGCGGGCCGTACGGCTGTTGAGGCGCCGCGGCTGGTCGTTCGGGCGGATCGCGGCGGAGACCGGGATCAGCAACCAGCGCGTCGCCCAGCTCGCACGTAGCTCGCTGGGCGCCGCCAGGTGACGATCCGGCGCTGACCGCGGCTCAGCGTGCCGCGGTCACCGTCGTGGACTCTTCGGCGCTCTCGGCGGCGCCCCGGCTGAGCAGTGCGCGGGAGCACACCAGGGAGATCACGGTGGTCACGACTCCGAAGGCGACGGGCACGGCGATGCTGCCGGAGGTGTCGAGGAGCCACTGCAGGATCATCGGCGTGGTCCCGCACAGGGCGCCGGAGAGGCCGTACGTCACCGAGATGCCGGTGTAGCGGACCCGGGCCGGGAAGGCCTGGGCGAGCATGCCCGCCATGACCGCGTAGAACATCACGTCGGGGATGGTGGCCATCACCGCGCCGATCATCGCGAGGGTCCAGTTCCCGGTGCCCATCAGCACGAACATGAGCGCGAGCGCGGGAATCTCGAGGGCGAGCAGGACGGTGACCAGGGTGCGCGGGTTCCAGCGGGTGGCGAGCACCGCGCCGAACGGCTGCACGAAGAACTGCACGACGCTGGCGATCAGGATGATGGTGAGGAAGGAGTCCTTCTCGAAGCCGAGGTGGGTGGTCGCCCAGGAGAGCGCGAAGGTGTCGCGGGCGTAGACGACCACGAAGACGCACAGGATGCCGAAGACGCCGAGGGTCAGCTCACGGGAGTTGCTGCGGAACAGCTCGACCACCGGGACCCGGACGACCTCGTTGCGCTCCTGGAGATCCTTCATCGCCGGGGACTCCTCGAGGCTGAGCCTGATCACGAGTCCGACCACGACCAGCGCGGCCGACGCCAGGAACGGCAGTCGCCAGGCCCACTCGAGCAGCGCGTCGTCGGGGAGCAGGCCGGTCACGGCGAGGAAGCTGAGAGTGGCCAGGATCCGGCCGGCGGGGGAGCCCTGCTGGGCGAAGGCGCCGAACAGGAAGCCGCGGTCGGGGCGGGTGTGCTCGGTCGCGATCAGCACCGCGCCGCCCCACTCACCGCCCACGGCGAGGCCCTGCAGCAGCCGGAGCACGATCAGCAGCACCGGTGCGGCGGCACCGATGGCCGCGTGCGTCGGCAGCAGGCCGACGCCGACCGTGGTGACACCCATGAGCAGCAGCGTCAAGATCAAGGAGCGTTTGCGACCGATCCGGTCACCGAGATGGCCGAAGACCACGCCGCCGAGCGGCCGGGTCAGGAAGCCCACGGCGAACGTCGCGAAGGAGAGCAGGGTGGCGACCGCGGGCTCGGCGTTGCTGAAGAACAGCGGCCCGAAGACCAGAGCGGACGCGGTGCCGTAGATGTAGAAGTCGTACCACTCGATGGTGGTGCCGACGAAGGCGGCGATGCCCGCCTTGCGGGCCATCCGTTCGTCGGGGACGCGCGTTGACTGGGTCATGGGGACTGCTCCTCCGGGGATTGTGTGTCGTCACGCACCGGAATGCTGTGTGACCGCGTTCACACTAAGAACCCGTGCCATTGCGCGTCCAACACCAAATCTAGATGGCATTGATATCACTCATGAGCCCAATGGTGTCCCGGGCATGCCAAGGCCGCCGATCTCCCGACGGGACGATCGGCGGCACTCGTGCGGCGTCAGGGAAGGACCAGCGTGATGCTCTCCGCGACGCAGACCGGTCGCTCGGTGCCCTCCGCATCGACGGTCCAGGCGACCAGCACCTGGGTCCCGGCCGGGACCGCCCGGACGTCCTTGATCCGCGGTGTGGCCCGGATCTTCGTGCCGACCTTGACCGGCGCGGGGAACCGCACCTTCTCGAGGCCGTAGTTGAGCCGGGCGGACCCGGTGTCGATGGTGTAGAGCTCGGCGGCGAAGGCCGGCAGCATCGACAGCGTGAGGTAGCCGTGCGCGATGGTGCCGCCGAAGGCGGAGGCGGTGGCACGCTCGACGTCGACGTGGATCCACTGCTGGTCGCCGCTGAGCTCCGCGAAGCGGTCCACGCGCTCCTGGGTCATCTGCACCCAGTCCGTGGTGCCGAGCTCCTCGCCGACGGCGGCCTCGATCGCCGCGATCGAGGTGAATGTACGCATCAGACCACCCGCTCGAAGACGGCGGCGAGGCCCTGGCCGCCGCCGATGCACATGGTCTCGAGGCCGTAGCGGGCCTCGCGGCGGTGCAGCTCGCGGGCGAGCGTGCCGAGCATCCGTACGCCGGTGGCGCCGACCGGGTGGCCGAGGGAGATGCCGGAGCCGCGGACGTTGGTGCGCTCGAGGTCCTCGTCGGTGAACTTCCACTCGCGCATCACCGCCAGCGCCTGGGCGGCGAAGGCCTCGTTGAGCTCGATGACGTCGATGTCGGCCAGGGTCAGACCAGCCTTGGCGAGGGCCGCCTCGGTGGCGGGGACGGGGCCGATGCCCATCACGTCAGGACGTACGCCGGCGGCGGCCCAGGACACGAGCCGGACCAGCGGCCGCAGGCCGAGGCTCTCGGCCAGGTCGGCGGTCGTGACCAGGCACATGGCCGCGGCGTCGTTCTGGCCGCTGGCGTTGCCGGCGGTGACGGTCGCCTCGGGGTCGGAAGAGCCGAGGATGGGCCGCAGCTTCGCGAGCGACTCGAGAGTGGTGTCGGCGCGGGGGTGCTCGTCGGTGTCGACGATGACATCGCCCTTCCGGGACGGGACGGTGACCGGCACGATCTCCTCGGCGAAGACACCGCTCTGCTGGGCGGCGACTGCGCGCTGGTGGGAGCTGACGGCGAGCCGGTCCTGCTCCTCGCGGCCGATGGCGTACTCCCGGCGCAGGTTCTCGGCGGTCTCGAGCATGCCGCCGGGCACCGGGTGGAACCGCCCGCCCGGGGTCTGCCGGCCGCGGGTGAGGCCGTCGTGGATCTGCACGCCGGTGCGCGCGCCGCCCCAGCGCATGTCGAGGGAGTAGAAGGCGACGTTGCTCATCGACTCCGCGCCGCCGGCCACCACGATCTCGCTGGCGCCGGAGGCCACCTGCATCACCGCGTTGGCGACGGCCTGCAGCCCGGAGCCGCAGCGTCGGTCGACCTGCTGACCGCCGACGGTGACCGGGAGCCCGGCGTCGAGTCCGACCACCCGCCCGATCGCCGGTGCCTCGGCGTTGGGGTAGCAGTGGCCGAGGATGACGTCGTCGATCCGCTCCGGGTCGATGCCGGTGCGGGCGAGCAGCCCCTGCAGCGCGGTGACGCCGAGGTCGACCGGGCTCAGATCCTTGAAGGCGCCGCCGTAGCGGCCGATCGGGGTGCGTACGGGTTCGCAGATGACCACGTCGCGGCGAGTGTCACTCATGGTTGGTGCCTTTCGGGGATGAGGGGGTCAGGTCGGCGGTCAGGTCGGCCAGCACGGTGTCGTCGGGGCGCCGCAGCGCGACCTCGACAGAGTCGGGCGTTGTGTCGGGGTTGGGGCGGTCGACCCGGACCTGGGCAGGGTCGCCGCAGAACAGGGGAGCGGTGTTGCGATGCAGCAGGTGGCGTACGACGCGGTCGGGGTGGGCCAGCCGAAGGGCCTCGGCGAGCACGAGGGTCGAGAGCGGGCCGTGCACCACCAGCCCGGGATAGCCCTCGACCCGGGTGGCGTAGGGCCAGTCGTAGTGGATCCGGTGCGGGTTGGCGGTCGCCGCGCTGAACCTCATGAGCAGCGTCGGGTCGGTGACGAACCGCCAGCCGTCGTCCTCGGCCACCAGCGGTGGGCCGGCCGGTGCGATCGCCGAGGCGGGCTCGGGGTCCGGGAACGACGTCGGCGCCGGTGCGGCATCGCGGTAGATCAGGTCCTGCCGCTCCTCCACGAGCAGGTCGTCCCGCTCCGCGTCGAGGAGCCGGGTGACCACCGTGACGATCGCCAAGCGGCCGCTGCGGCCGGACTTCTCCTCGACCGAGACGACCTCGGACTCGCGGACGACCTCGGTGTCGACCCGGAGGTCGCCGTGGAACGTCACCTCGCCGCCGGCGAACATCCGCCGAGGCAGGTCGATCGGCGGCAGGAAGTCGCCGCGGCGCGGGTGACCGTCGACGCCGATGACCGACGACGCCGGCCAGCGCGGCAGCGCCACCCAGTGCCACAGCGGCGGAAGTACGTCGCCAGCCGCCGGCACCGGGGCGCCGCTGTCGAGGAGAGCGCCGAGGGCGGCGACCGGACCCGCGTCGAGGGCCTCGGTCGACGTCACCCGGTGCGGACGCCAGCTCACATGAACCTTCCGCCGGTCACCTCGGCGACCGTGCCGGTCATGTACGAGGAGAGCGAGGAGGCGTAGAAGAGCGCGACGTTGGCGATCTCGGCCGGCTCACCGGCGCGGCCCATCGGGATCTCGGCCATCTTCTCGTCCCAGATCCGCTGCGGCATCGCCTCGGTCATCGCCGACCGGATCAGCCCCGGCTGGATCGCGTTGACCCGAACCCCGTGGTGGGCCATCTCCTTGGCCGCGGCCTTGGTGAGGCCGACGATGCCGGCCTTCGCGGCCGAGTAGTTGGTCTGCCCGACCATGCCGACCTTGCCGGAGATCGAGGAGATGTTCACGATCGCGCCGGACTTCTGCTCGCGCATCCGGGCGGCGGCGAGCCGGGTGCCGTGCCAGCAGCCCTTGAGGTGCACCGCGATGACCTGGTCGAACTGGTCCTCGGTCATCTTCCGCATCGTCGCGTCGCGGGTGATGCCGGCGTTGTTGACGACGATGTCGAGCGAGCCGTACGTCGCGACCGCGGTCTCCAGCGAGCGTTCGACGTCATCGGCGCTCACCACGTCGCAGGCCACGCCGGTGGCCACGTCCGGTCCAAGCTCCTTGGCGGCGGCCTCGGCGGCGGCGCCGTCGAGATCGGCGAGCACCACCCGTGCCCCCTCCGCGACGAAGCGCTCGGCGACGGCGAGGCCGATGCCCTGTGCGCCCCCGGTGATGACCGCGGTCCGGTTCTCGAGAAGTGCCATGTCAGTTCTTTCCCTTCTGGTCGCGCGCCACCAGCTGGGCCGCGATCACGTTGCGCTGGATCTCGTTGGTGCCCTCGCCGACGATCATCAGTGGGGCGTCGCGGAAGTAGCGCTCGACGTCGTACTCCTTGGAGTAGCCGTAGCCGCCGTGCACCCGCACCGCGTCGAGGGCGACCTGCATGGCCGCCTCCGAGGCGAAGAGCTTGGCCATCCCGGCCTCCATGTCGGCGCGGTCGCCGGCGTCGAGCCGCTCGGCCGCGTCGAGGGTCATCAGCCGGGCGGCGCGCATCTTGGTGCCCATGTCGGCGAGCAGGTTGCCGACCGACTGGTGCTTCCAGATCGGCTTGCCGAAGCTCTCCCGGGTCTGGGCGTAGGAGAGGGCGTCGTCGAGCGCGGCCTGGCCGACGCCGACGGCGCGGGCGGCGACCTGGATCCGGCCGACCTCGAGGCCGCGCATCATGTGGCCCCAGCCGAGGTGGGGTGTGCCGCCGAGCACCGCGGTCGCGGGCACGCGCATCCTGTCGAAGGTGAGCTCGCAGGCCTCGACGCCGCGGTAGCCGAGCTTGGGGATCTTGCCGGAGACGGTGAGCCCGTCGCCGGGCTCGACCAGCACCACGCTCATGCCCCGGTGCGTGGGCGAGGCGGAGCGGTCGGTGACGCAGAGCAGCCCGACCAGGCCGGCGTGCTGGGCGTTGGAGATCCAGGTCTTCGAGCCGGTGATGACCAGTTCGTCGCCGTCGGCGTCGGCGAACGTACGCATGCCCTGCAGGTCGCTGCCGCCGGACGGCTCGGTCAGCGCCATCGTGGCCCGCAGGCTGCCGTCGGCCATCCGGGGCAGGTAGGACTCCTGCTGCTCCAGGGTGCCGAAGTGGCGCACCAGATAGCTGATCACCGAGTGGCCGCCGATCGCGCCGGCCAGGCTCATCCAGCCACGGGCGAGCTCCTCGGTCACCCGCGCGAAGCAGGCCGTGCTCACATCGACGCCGCCGAGCTCGGCGGGCACCAGGAGGCCGAAGAAGCCGAGCTTCTTCATCTCCTCGATGAGCTCTGTGGGGTAGATGTCGTCCGCCTCGAACTCGCGCACCCGGGGGCGTACGCGCTCGTCGACGAAGTCGGCGACGAGGCGGACCATGTCCTGCTCGTCGGGGGTCAGGCTGCTCATCTGGCTGCTCCTGGGGTGGGTCGGTTGCGGGAGACGATGCGGCGGGCGCGGGCGACGACGGGGGCATCGACCATCCGGCCGTCGACGAGGGTGACGCCGTCCTCGGTCGCGGCGGCCAGGACGCGCTCGGCCCAGTCGACCTCGTCGGGGCTGGGCGCCAGGGCAGCGGCGGCGGGGGCCACCTGGCCGGGGTGGATGCAGAGCTTGCCGGCGAAGCCGAGGGCGGCGGCCGCGGTGACGTCGGCGGTCAGCCGCTCGTGATCGCGTACGTCGCCGGTGACCCCGTCGATCGGGCCGGCCAGGCCGCCGACGGCGGAGGCGAGCACCAGGTTGCCGCGCGCGGGCGCGAGGGCGGGTGCGTGGTCGGGATCGACGCCGAGCTCGGCGGCCAGGTCGTAGCTGCCGAAGGCGAGGCGTACGACTCCGGGGGAGCGGGCGAGGTCGATGGCTCGCGCGACGCCGAGCGCGGTCTCGATCAGTGCCACGACGGCGGAGCCGTCGGGAAGCGCGGCCAGGATCGCCGCCACGGTCTCGGGGCTGTCGGCCTTTGGCAGCACCACCAGCGACGGCCCGCCGAGGGCGGCGAGCGCGGCGACGTCGGCGTCGTGCCAGGTGGTGCCGGCGGCGTTGATCCGCACCGCGACGGTGACGCCGGCCCGGGGGAGCCAGTCGGTGACATGGGCGCGGGCCGCGTCCTTGCGCGCCGGGGCGACGGCGTCCTCGAGGTCGACGACCACGATGTCGGGGCCGGCTGCGGCAGCCTTGGCGAACCGCTCCGGCCGGTCCCCGGGGACGAAGAGCCAGATGCACGCGGTCCCGGCGATCTCGGCGGGGCTCATCGCGCCACCACCTCCCGGGTGCCGATGACGCCGCGGGTGAGCAGGTCGTCGAGCCGCTCGGCGGCCAGCCCGAGGGCGCCGGCGAGCACGTCGCCGGTGTCCTGCCCGACGGCGGGCGCAGGCCGTGCCGCGCTGCGGTGGCCGTCGATGGTGACCGGCGCACCGGGCGCGAGCAGCTCGCCGACGCCTGGCTGGCTGATCGTCGAGAACAGCGGGTGCTCGCGCAGCAGCCGGGCGTCGTCGGCGGCGAGGTCGCGGAAGCTGCGGTAGGGCGACCACAGGATCCGGGTCTTCGACAGCGCCTTCGTGACGTACGCCGTGTCGTGCTGCTCGAACCAGGCGGCGACCAGGCCGCCGAGCACGGTGCGGTGCCGGAACCGCGCGCCCTCGTCGGAGAAGTCGGCATCGAGCGCGCGGGCCAGCGCGGCCACCGCCTCGGCGAGGCCGGTGATGCCCAGCAGGTCCGACCACTGCCGTGGGGTGAGAGCCACCAGCATGAAGCGGTCGCCGTCCGCAGTGGTGAAGTCGCGGCCGAAGGTGCCGTAGACGTGGTTGCCGATCGAGCCGCGCTCACCCTCCGTCCGCAGCTGCGCCTCGGCCAGGTAGCCGAGGTTGCCGGCGGTCGCGAGGGCGACGTCCTCCAGGGCGACCCGCACCTCGGCGCCCTCGCCGGTGACCGCGCGCCGGCGCTCGGCGGCCAGCAGCCCGGTCGCGAGGTGGAGCCCGGCCGCGAGGTCCCAGGCCGGCACCACGCCGTTCACCGGCGCCGCATGCTCCTCCGGGCCGGTCACGAGCGGGAAGCCGGTGCCGGCCTGCACGGTGTAGTCGACGGCGGTCCCGCCGTCGTGGCGACCGGTGAGGAGCACATGGATGACGTCGTCGCGGCGGGCGCGCAGCGCCGCGTACCCGAGCTCCGACCAGCGCTCGGTGTTGGTGACCACGATGCCGCCGGACGGTCCGCCCGAGACGACCAGGTCCGCGACCAGCTGCCGCCCCTCCGGGTGGGTGCAGTCGACGGCGATGGCCTTCTTGCCGGGGTTGAGCCCGTTCCAGTAGAGGCTGGCGCCGTCGTCGCTGAGCGGCCAACGAGTCCGGTCCGGCGCACCCTCGAGCGGCTCGACGCGGATCACCTCCGCGCCGAGCTGCGCCAGGGTGGTGCCGCACAGCGGTGTGGCGACGAAGCTGGACACCTCGACCACCCGCAGGCCGGCTAGCGGTCCGGGAGCGGGGTCAGGCGTGGGGTCAGCGGTGGTCATGGAACACCCTTTCTGCGGAGGGCTCGGAGGACGGGGCCGAGGGGCCGGCCATCGCCCAGGTCAGGGCGACCGCGGCGACCGGGGCGCCGTAGACGAGGGAGAGGTTTCCGGTCGGGTAGGCGATCGCGACCCAGGAGTAGCCGACGGCGAGGCCGGTGAAGCGGAGCATGTTGTGGAGCCCGAGCGCGACACCGTCGGCGGCCGCCGGTGAGGTCATCAGCCCGAGTGCGGAGGTCGCCTGGACGACGCCGATCGCCGCGCCGGTCAGCACGAGCGCGGCCACGGTGAGCGTGACGACCGTGCCGGGCCCGGAGGCGGTCGCGGCCAGCGGCAGGGCGAGCAGCCCGAGCGCGAGCAGCACGAGCCCGCCGCGCAGCGTGCGCCGGGCGGTGAACCGTTCGGTCACCCGGGAGGAGAGCGGCGCCGCGAGCGTCATCGCCAGGGCCAGCGCGAGCATGGTGATGCCGATGTGTCCCGGGCCCAGGCCGAGGTCGCGGCCCAGATGCAGGGGAGTGGCGACGATCGCTACCCCGAGGCAGCCCATCACCGTGCCCGCGGCCATCGTGCTCGCGACGAACCTCCGCTCGGTGAGGAGGCCGGGAGGGACGAACGGTCCGGCGCTGGTGCGCCCGAGCTGGGTGTGCACGGCCAGGGCGAGCACACCCACCGCCGCCATCCCCGCGGCCACCGCGATCTCGCCGTGCTGCCCGAGCCAGCTGACGGCGCCGACGAGCGCGCCGATCCCGACCAGGAGCGTCGCCATCCCACTGACGTGGAGCGGAGCGTGCGACGCAGGCACGTCGGGAACCACGGTCAGGCACAGCACCAGCAGCACGGCGCTGAGCGAGGCGTGGGTGAGGAACACCCACCGCCAGCCGAGGGTGTCGGCGACCAGTCCACCGAGGGGAGGCCCGAGCGCCTGGCCGACGCCGATCGCGGCCGCCCAGGCGGCCATCACCCGGGCCCGGTTGCCGGCCCAGTGCCGACCGAGCACCTGCTGGATCGCCGGCGGCACCGCCGAGCACGCGACCCCCTGCAGGGCACGCATCACGACCAGGAACCCGAGCCCCTGGCTGAACGCCGCGCCCGCCTGTGCGGCCACCATCAGCAGCAGCGACCCGGCGAGCACCCGCCGGGAGCCGAACCGCTGGCACATCCAGCCCGAGACCGGGGCGAAGACGACCATCGCCAGGGTGAAGGCGCTGACCGCGAAGACGATCCCTCGCGGTGAGGCCCCGATCGCGTGGGCGATCACGTTGATCGGCGCGCTGATGATCGTGCTCGACAGGGTGCCGAGCGTGGAGCACGCCAGCAGGGCGACGTACGCCGACCGGCGCGGTTCGTACGCGACGTTGGACGGGCTCATCGGAGGTAGAGCCGCACCGTGTCGATCTCCTCGCGGAGCAGCCGGACCTCCTCGACGGTTGGCCGTGCGGTCTCGCGTACGTCATCGGCGACGGCGATGTCCCACCCCGTCGCGGCGCGGACGTCGTCGACGGTGAGGCCGGGGTGGACCTCGCTGATCTCGAGCTCGCCGAGCTTGTCGGGGCGGCGCAGCACCGCCATCGGGGTGATCACGGTCGAGACCCCATGGCCGCGAGGCACCATCCGGGGGTCCTCCTCGTACGCGCGCACCGGGCTGGGCGAGGTGCAGAAGTCGAGCTGCGCCGGAAGGGCGCCGGGGTCGTGGCGGCGCAGCACGACGATGCACTCGCCGGCGTTCGGCATGACCTCCGCGGCGCCGCCGGCACCGGGGAGCCGGACGACGGGCTTGTCCCAGTCGCCGATGAAGCTGGTGTTGAGGCTGCCCCAGCGGTCTATCTGGGCGGCGCCGAGGAAGCCGACGTCGACATGGCCGCGCTGCAGCACGTAGCCGAAGAGCGCGGGCATGCTCAGCACTGCGGCGGCGCCGGAGACCAGCACCGAGTCGGCGATGCCCTCCGCCAGGCCCTCCGGCTGCGCGCCGCAGACACCGGACTCGTAGACCAGCTCGACGTCGGGGTTCACGGTGCGGCGCGCCAGGTCGACGGCGAGCGTCGGCAGCCCGACGCCCGCGAAGACCCGGTGCTTGCCGACGAGCTGTCGGGCCGCGACCCCGGCGAGGAACTCGGTGCTGGACGGAGCCACGTCCGAGAGCGGGGAGCTCATGAGGCCTCCTGACCGGCCACCCGGCGGCGGCCGAAGTCGACGGGTTGCGACGGCCGTGGCGCGACGCCGAGACCCTCCCAGCGCTCCGCTCCGAGCTTGTCGAGGTATGCGGCGCGGTCCGGCACCCGGTGCACCCACTCCTCGAGCCAGCCGAGCACCGCCTCGCGGTCGCGGCTGATCGGTGTCCACTCGCGGTAGAAGGCGTTGTCGCGGTCGTAGTGACCCTGTGTGTAGGACGGGTGCGCGCCGCCGGGGCACTCCACCACTGCGGTGACCGCGTGGGACGGCAGCACGGTGCGGTTCGGGTCTGAGCGGACCACGTCCTCCTCGACGATCTCCTCGACGGTCGCGATCACGGTCTCGGCCGCGTACGCCGCCTCCTGCTGGGCCCCGACGATGCCCCACATCTGGACGTTGCCGGAGCGGTCGGCGCGCTGGGCGTGGATGATGGTCACGTCCGGTCGCAGTGGCGGAACGACGTAGATGTCGGGTCCGCCGTAGGGATCGGAGACCTTGCGAATCAGCGGGTTGAGCTTCGGGAGGTCGCTGCCGGCGTAGGAGCGGAGCGGGAAGAACGGCAGCCCGGCGGCGCCGGCCTGGTAGCGGCAGACCATGCCGTAGTGGCTGTACTCCTCCACCTCGAGCGGTCTCGGGTCGGCGTTCTCGACCCGCCGCCGCACCTCGTGCAGGGAGCCGGCCGAGCCGCTGGCGAAGAACGAGGCCACGAGCTTGGAGACGCAGCCGGCGGCGATCATCTGGTCGGCCAGCAGGTCGGGGGTCATCCGGCAGAACGTCAGGTCCCCACGGCCCTGGCGGATGATCTCGTGGCCCGCGGCGAACGGGATCAGGTGGCCGAAGCCCTCGAGCGCGACCGTCATGCCGTCCCGTACGTGGGCGGCCACCGCCGAGCTGAGATCGGTGACCTTGTCGGGCGCGGCCATGGGTGCTCCTCGGGGGCGGACGGGGATTGGTCAGTGGCCCCAGCCTGCCGCCAGCCGCATGCCGAACTCCAATACTTCTTCCGCCGCTCACTGTTGACGGATACGTATGAATAGTTCGAGACAGATATCGAAAGTGATGACAAACGACGGCACAATGAGCCGGGTGGACCCTGCCTCTCCTATCGCTGACGCCCGTGCTGCCGTGACCCTCGACGAGCTGCTCGACCTCCTCGACCTGAGCTGCGTCGACAAGCCGACCGACCGGATCAGCCACTGGGTCGGGGAGCCGCAGAAGCATCCCGCAGGCAGGCTCTTCGGTGGCCTCCTCCTGGCTCAGGCGCTGGTCGCCGCCGGCCGAGGGGTAGGGGCCGACCAGCGGATCATCAGCCTGCAGGCCGACTTCGTCGGCGGAGTGCCGACGGACCGGCCGCTGCACTGGGAGGTCTCGGTCGTCTCGGACGCGCCGTCGCTGGCGACCCGGCGCAGCCGGCTGCTCGACGACACGGGGGAGGAGCTCTTCGGTGCGGTCACCCGGTGGGCGACGATCCGTGCCGACCTGCCCTCCTACAGCTCCGTCCGGCCGGCGCCCGCTCCCGACCCCGAGACGCTGCCGGACCTGGCAGACCGGTTCGGCTCGGACGAGCGGATCCCGCCCTGGTGGCGGCTGCGCCGACCGGTCCACTTCCGGCACGCGGTGGCCCCGCCGTACTTCACCGTCGCCGAGCCGAACGACCGGCAGACCACCTTCTTCCGGGCGACCGGCCCGCTGCCGGACGACCCGGTCCTGCGGGCGGCACTGGTCGCCTACGTGAGTGACATGAGCATCCTCGAGGCGTCGTTCCTGGCGCTCGGATCAGCACGGCACAAGCCTGGCGCCCGGATCCTCAGCCTGACCCATGCGCTGACGTTCCATGCCGCCCCCGACCTGACCGGCTGGCACCAGTTCGACTGCCGGGTGGAGTCGATCGCGCATGGGCGAGCCCACGGCGTCGGCGAGCTGTTCGACGCGGCCGGTCGCCATGTCGCCACCGCTTCGCAGGTCGGCCTGGTGAAGGTGGCGACCGACCAATGATCGATGATCAGGCGGGCGGGGTCGACGGCAGCTCCGGTGTCGGCAGTGCCTCCTCCGAGGCGCGGAGCACCGCGTGCAGCGCCGGGCTCCGATCCTCCTGACGCCAGGCGAGCTGCTGGAACGTGGGGCGGTCGCACTCGCTGATCCTGACCACCTCGATGCCGGTCTGCACGACGTTCGCGATCGCGGTGTCGAGCGTGAACGTGATGCCGACGCCGGCCGCGACCAGCGCGACCGCGGTCCAGCTGTCCGGCGCGGTCTGCACGATGTTGGGCACGAACCCGGCCTGGGACGCCGTCTCGATGAAGGCGTCGCGCACGCTCGAGCCGGGGTCGGCGGGCAGCGCCACGAACGGCTCGTCCCGGCACTCCGCCATGCTGACCTCCCCGCGGCCGGCGAGCCGGTGGCCGGCGGGGACGGCGAGCACGTAGTGCTCGACCGCGATCACGCGGTGCGCCAGGCCCTGCGGCTCGATCCGCCACCGCGCGATGGCCAGGTCGAGCTCGCCGTCCTGCAGCGAGCGGAGCGCCTCGTAGTTGTACGTCGTGCTCTGCAGCATCAGCTCGATCCCGGGGTGCTGCTCGCGAACGATCCGGCCGAGCTGGCCGACGAGCACGTGGGAGGAGGGGCCGGCGAACCCGATCCGGACCCGGCCGGTCTCGCCCCGGCCTGCCGAGCGGACCGCCCGGCGCGCGGTGCGCAGGCCCTCGAGCACCTCCTGGGCGGGCCGGACCAGTGCCTCGCCGGCCGAGGTCAGCCGGACGCTCCGGGTGGTGCGGTCGAACAGCTGGGCGCCGAGGTCGCGCTCGAGCTGCTTGATGGTACGGCTCAGCGGAGGCTGGGCGATGTGCAGCCGCTCGGCCGCGCGGCCGAAGTGGAGCTCCTCGGCGACGGCCAGGAAGGCTTCGAGGTGGTGCAGGTCCATAGGGACAACTCTTGCATCATTTGGAACAATCATCCAAGGATTAGGTATTGGACGAGCATAAGAAGTCGCGGGATGCTTTCTGCATGACCACCGAATTGGCCAGCGACCTGCTGCCGCTGGAGGGCATCACCGTGGTCGCCCTCGAGCAGGCCGTCGCGGCCCCGCTCGCCACCCGTCACCTCGCGGACCTCGGCGCCCGCGTGATCAAGCTCGAGCGGGTCGGCGAGGGTGACTTCGCCCGCAACTACGACCATGCGGTGCACGGCCTCGCCTCCCACTTCGTCTGGCTCAACCGCGGCAAGGAGTCGGTGGCGCTCGACCTCAAGTCGCCCGACGGCGCCGAGCTCGCGCGACAGCTGGTCGCCCGCGCCGACGTGTTCCTGCAGAACGCCGCGCCAGGAGCTGCCGAGCGGCTCGGGCTCGGCGCCGACGAGCTCGCCGAACGGCACCCGAGACTCGTCGTCGCCGGCATCTCCGGCTACGGCACCGGCGGCCCGCTGCGCGACCGCAAGGCGTACGACATGCTGATCCAGGCGGAGTCCGGACTGATCTCGGTCACCGGCACCCCGGAGACGGCGACCAAGACCGGCGTGCCCAGCTCCGACATCGCCGCCGGCCTCTACACGAGCCAGGCGATCGTCGCGGCCCTGTTCCGCCGCGAGCGCACCGGCAAGGGCGGCATCGTCGACGTGTCGATGTTCGACGCGACCGTCGAGTGGCTCGGGCACCCGATGTACATGCAGATGTACGGCGGCCGCCAGGTGCCGAGGATGGGGCTCAGCCACGCCTCGATCGCACCGTACGACGCCTACCCGACCGCCGACGGGGAGATCCTGATCGGGGTCCAGAACGACCGCGGCTGGCGGGCGCTGGTGACCGACGTCTTCGACCGGCCCGATCTCGCCGACCACCCCCGGCTGGCCACCAACCCGCTGCGGGTCGCCCACCGTGAGGAGTGCGACGCGGTCGTCGCCGAGCACACCCGTGGCTTCGCCACCGCCGACCTCGACGTCCGGCTCGCCGCCGCCGGCGTTCCGGCGGCTCAGATCAACGACATGTCCGGCCTGGTCGAGCACCCGCAGCTCGCCGGTCGCGACCGGTGGCGCGAGGTCGCCACTCCTGCCGGGCCGGTCCGCGGCGTACTGCCTCCGATGACGTTCCGTGACGTCGAGCTGCCGATGGGCGCGATCCCGGAGCTCGGCGCCCACACCGATGCCGTGCTCGCCGAGCTCGG
The DNA here is from genome assembly GCF_042788075.1 of Nocardioides sp. YIM B13467. Lineage (NCBI taxonomy): Bacteria > Bacillati > Actinomycetota > Actinomycetes > Propionibacteriales > Nocardioidaceae > Nocardioides > Nocardioides sp. YIM B13467. Next base: position 11,767 of record NZ_JBHZPJ010000046.1, on the reverse strand, counting down.
TCTCGACGCCGGCGCGATCGACCGGCTGGCCGCCGGTGGCGTGGTCGGCCGGCCCGCCGACGTACCCGTTCCCACGCCTTGACCCCGCCTTGACCGTCCCGCACGAAGGAGCAGCACCCATGGAGCCCGACGAGTTCACGTCGATCCTCGACGCCGTCCGCGCGTTCGTCCGCAAGGAGGTCGTCACGGCCGAGGACGAGATCGAGGAGACCGACCAGATCCCGGACCGGCTCCGGCAGCAGGCCGCGGCCATGGGGCTGTTCGGCTATGCCATCCCGGAGGAGTACGGCGGTCTCGGCTTCACCATGTCCGAGGAGGTCCGGCTGGCGATGGAGCTCGGTTGGACCACGCCGTCGTTCCGCTCAATGTTCGGCACCAACAACGGCATCGCCGGTCAGGTGCTGGTCAACTGCGGCACCGAGCGGCAGAAGCAGCAGTACCTGCCCGGGCTGGCCAGCGGCGAGCTGGTGGCCTCGTTCGCGCTCACCGAGCCCGAGGCCGGCTCCGACCCGAGCGGACTGCGCACGCGCGCGGTCCGCGAGGGCGACGAGTACGTCATCAACGGGCAGAAGCGCTTCATCACCAACGCGATCTGGGCCGACCTGCTGATGGTGTTCGCCCGCACCGGCGACCTCGACGAGGGCGCGAAGAACATCTCGGTGTTCGTGGTGCCGACCGACACCCCCGGCGTCACCATCGGTCCGAAGGACCACAAGATGGGCCAGCGCGGTGCGGTGACGTCGGAGATCTTCCTCGACGGGGTCCGGGTGCCCGCCGAGAACCTTGTCGGCGAGGTCGAGGGTGAGGGCTTCTCCGCAGCGATGCGATCGCTGGCCAAGGGCCGGCTGCACATCGCGGCACTGACCGTCGGTCTCGCGGACCGGCTGATCGAGGAGAGCCTGCGCCACGCCACGACCAACAGCCAGGGCGGCCAGAAGCTGGCCGAGTTCCAGCTGATCCAGGCGATGCTCGCCGAGAGCCGGACCGAGGCGTACGCCGGTCGCGCGATGGTGCTCGAGGCTGCCCGCAGCTGGGACGACGGCAGCGACCGGCGGACGGCGCCGTCGCTGTGCAAGCTGTTCTGCACCGAGGCGGTCGACCGGATCGCCGACCGCGCGGTCCAGATCCACGGCGGCCTCGGCTACATGCGCGAGGTGCCGGTCGAGCGGTTCTACCGCGACGCGCGGCTGTTTCGGCTCTACGAGGGCACCAGCGAGATCCAGAAGCTGATCATCGCCAAGCAGATGGTGAAGGAGTTCCAGGGGTGAGCGAGGAGCAGCGGACCGGGGCGGTCCGGGTCGAGGACCGCGGCCACGTCCGGATCCTCACCCTCGACCGTCCCGAGCGTCGCAACGCGCTCGACCTCGCCGACCGGCTGGACCTGCTGACGGCGCTCCGGGCCGCCGACCAGGAGGCGCGCGCCGTCGTCCTGACCGGCGCGGGCTCGGTGTTCTCCGCGGGCGGCGACATCCGGTCGATGTCGCAGGACCGCGACGTCGCCCGGCAGCGGCTCGAGGTCGTCAACGCCGTCGTACGTCAGCTGGTCACCGGCGACCGACCGGTCCTCGCCGCGGTCGAGGGCGGCGCCTACGGGCTCGGCCTCGCGCTGGCAGCCGCCTGTGACCTCGTCGTCGCCGGCCGCTCGGCGACCTTCTCGACGTCCTTCGGGAAGATCGGGCTCGGCCCCGACACTGGGCTCGCCTATACGCTGCCGCGGCGCGTCGGGCAGGGGAGAGCGCGCGAGCTGCTCCTGACCGTACGCACCTTCGACGCGGCCGAGGCCGAGCGGATCGGAGCGGTCGAGACCGTCGTCGACGACGGCACCGCCCTCGACCACGCGGTCGAGCTGGCCTCGCGCCTGGCCGAGCTCTCGGCGCCGATGGTCGCCGGCACCCGGCACATCCTCACCCAGACCGACCAGAGCCTCGACGGCGTACTCGCGGCCGAGGCCGACCTCCAGGTCGAGCTGCTCGCGGGCCGGCAGTTCGCCGAGGGCCGGTCGGCCTTCCTCGAACGCCGGAGGCCGGACTTCATCAGCGTCTGAGGCCGGACGGCGTGCCGGTTGTACGTCCGGCCGATCCGCGCGACGCTTCAGGTATGACGTCCCCGCTGGTCCGGGTCCACACGCTGACGACGCGCGTCGAGGCGCCGGTCGAGGAGGTCTTCGCGTGGCATCGGCGTCCGGGGGCGATCCGCCGGCTGACGCCGCCGTGGACGCCGGGGGAGGTGCGGGTGGAGGCGACGGATCTTGCCAACGGGACCGCGGTGATCTCGCTGGGGCGCGGGGTGGACTGGGTGGCCCGCCACGACCCTGACGCCTACGACGCGCCCCACCTGTTCACCGACCGGCTCGCCTCGCTGCGGCCGCTGACATGGACCCACCGGCACGAGTTCGCCGCCGACGGCGACGCGACGCTGGTCACCGACCGGGTCGAGACGAACGTGCTCGGGCGGATGGTGGACCGGATGCTCGGCTACCGCCACGCTCAGCTGGTCGCCGACCTCGCCGCCCACCACAGGACGTACGCAGAGGGCAAGGCACTCACCATCGCGGTCACCGGCTCGAGCGGCACCGTCGGGCGGGCTCTGGTCCCGTTCCTCACCACGGGTGGCCATCGGGTGATCCGGCTGGTCCGTCATGCGCCTGCCGGGGAGGACGAGCATGGCCGAAGCGGAGCCCGAGGCGACCAGCGCCGCTGGGATCCGTCGGCGCCCGGCCCGGACCTGCTCGACGGCGTGGACGCGGTCGTCCATCTGGCCGGGGCATCCATCGCGGGCCGCTTCACCGCCGCGCACAAGACGGCCATCCGCGACTCCCGGATCGAGCCGACCCGACGGCTCGCCGAGACGGCGGCACGCAGCGGCGTACGCACCTTCGTCAGCGCCTCCGCGATCGGGATCTACGGCGCCGACCGGGGCGACGAGGTCCTCACCGAGGCCTCGGCGCGGGGCACGGGCTTCCTCGCCGACGTGGTCGCCGACTGGGAGGCGGCGAGCAGGGTGGACGGGCCACGGGTGGCCCAGGTCAGGACCGGGATCGTGCAGACGCCCGCCGGGGGCGCGTTGCGGCTGCAGCGACCGCTGTTCGCGGCCGGTCTGGGTGGCCGGCTCGGGAGCGGCGAGCAGTGGCTGAGCTGGATCGGCATCGACGACCTGGTCGACGTCTACCACCGCGCCCTCCTGGACGAGACGCTCGTCGGCCCGGTCAACGCGGTCGCCCCCGAGCCGGTCAACGGCCGGGTCTACGCGCAGACGCTCGCGCACGTGCTCCACCGGCCCGCGCTCCTGCCCACGCCGACCCTCGGCCCTCGGCTCCTGCTCGGCAAGGAGGGCGCGGAGGAGATGGCGCTGGCGAGCCAGCGCGTCGAGCCAGCCGCTCTCGGGAGCCAGCACCAGTTCCGTCACCCGACGCTGGAGGCGGCGCTGCGTCACGTACTCGGTCGTTGAGGTCAGGCCTCGCCGCTGAGCAGCAGCTCCGCGGCCACGGCCGCTCCGTCGCCCCGGGCGTCGGCAGACAGAGCGGTCGCCCGCGCTCGGACCTCCGGCGCCAACGCGGCGCCGAGAGCGGCGGTGAGCGATCCGACCGTCGGTGCGGCGCCGTCGTGGGCGACCCCGATGCCGAGCTCGGCCACCCGCCCGGCCCAGTAGGTCTGGTCGCCGGCCTGGGGCACGACCACCTGCGGGGCGCCGGCGCGGTAGGCCGTGGTCATGGTGCCCGCGCCACCGTGGTGGACGACCGCGGCGACCCTGCCGAAGAGCCGCTGGTGGTTGACCTCGCCGACGACGAAGCAGTCGTCACGACCGTCGATGACGTCCAGCCCGGCCCAGCCGCGCCCGATGACCACCCGCCGACCGTGGGCGCGGATGGCCTCGATCGCGACCCGCACACTCTCCTCGCCGACCGTGCGCATGCTGCCGAACCCGACATAGACCGCCTCCTCGCCGCTGTCGAGGAAGCCCAGCAGGTCGGCCGGGAGCGGGCGTTCGTCCTCGAGCGTCCAGGCGCCGGTCTGCACGACCCCGAGGCTGGAAGACCCGTGCCACGGGCCGAGCGACGGGTCGGCAGCGAGGAGGGGACGGGTGGTGAACATGAACTCGGTGACATCGTTGACGGGCGGCAGCCCGATCGCGGCCCGATGGGCGTCGATCGGCTCCTTGAACAGCTCGTTGAAGCCGCGTCCGTCCAGGCCGTCGACGACGTCCGGGCAGAACAGGACGTAGCGGTAGGGAATGCCCAGCGTCTCCGCGACCGAGGGGGCGACGAACTGCGACATCGCGGTGGCAACCACCACGTCGCAGCCAGCAGCGGCCTCGGCGACGGTCTCGTACTGCGCCGAGATGAAGTCTGTGATCCGCTGGTGCCGCTCCTCGGAGGTCGGCGGACGCTCCCAGGACCGCCACGGCTTGAGGAACGGCACGTGCGGCACACCCTCCCGCGCCAACAGGTCGACGAACTCCTCGTCCGGCGGCGCGCACATCCGTACCTCAGCGCCTCTCCGCTGCAGCTGCACCGCGAGCGCCACCAGCGGCTCGACGTCTCCCCGCGACCCGTACGTCGACAACAGCACGCGCATCCATGGCTCCGTTCGATGGACATCGGGCCGCGCCCGAGAACGACGGCAGCATAAGGCTCCCGCGCCGCCGGGTCAGGACGTCGGGAGCGCGGTCCGGGTGAGGCTCTCGGAGATCTCCCACAGCCGAGTGGCGTCCTCGGTGCTGACCAGCGGCCGGTAGAGCGCCTGCTCGGCGGGGGCGCCACCGAGGTGGCCGGGGCCGCTGGGGCCGTAGAGCCGGCCACCGGTCGCCTCGGGCGAGGTGGCGGCCAGCAGCGCGGGAAGGGCGGCGGTCTCGGGGGTTCCGAGGAGGATCCCGCGGGCCGAGAGCCAGCGGATCATGCGTACGGAGAAGGTGTCCGTCGTGCGGCCGATCTCGGGTCGCGCGGCCAGCAGGTTGGTCGGCGCGACGCCGGGGTGGGAGAGGTTGCTGGTGATGCCCCAGCCGTTGGCCTGGCTGCGCCGGTCCAGCTCGAGCCCGAAGAGACCGACAGCGATCTTGGACTGGCTGTAGGCCTTCATGTCCTCATAGCTCTGCTCCCAGTTGGGGTCCTCCCAGTTGACCGCGCCGCGCCTCGTGGCGACGCTGACCTGGGACGTCACCCGGGCCTGCCCGGCTCGCAGCAGCGGCAGGATCCGGGCGACGAGGGAGAAGTGGCCGAGATGGTTGGTGCCGAACTGGAGCTCGAACCCGTCGGCGGTCGTCTGCCGCTCCGGCGGCGTCATCACGCCGGCGTTGTTGATCATCAGGTGGAACGGCTGGTCCTCGCCCAGCAGCGTCTCGGAGAGCGCCGCCACCGACGACAGCGAGGACAGGTCGAGGTCGCGCAGCGAGATCTTGGCCTCCGGCATGTGCCCGCGGATCGTGGCCAGCGCCTTCTCACCCTTGCTGGCGTTGCGTACGGGCATCACGACCTCGGCGCCGGCCGCCGCCAGGCGGGTGGCCATCACCAGGCCCATGCCGTCGCTGGCTCCGGTGACCAGGGCTCGCTTGCCGGACAGGTCGGGGATCGTGATGTCGATGGGTCGACGTGGCATCGGTCTGCTCCTGGAGAGAGGCTCTTGGGTCGGATCCATCCTCGGACGCCCACCAGGATCTATCCAGGGTCTGCCGATCCCAGCCTGCGGCGGCAGCGCATGGGCCCGGCTCGCGGCGGGTACCTCGACAGGGTGAGCAAACGGGACCGCGACGTGGTGCGGCGTCTGCTGGACGCCGGCGGCACGACGTACGCCGAGGAGGCCGGCATCCGGCTCCGGGACAAGCCGTCCCCGCTCTATCGCCTCCTCGTTCTGGCGATGCTCTCCTCGACCCGGATCTCGACCGACATCGCGGTGGCCGCGGCCCGTGAGCTGTCCGCCGCCGGATGGCGTACGCCGCAACGGCTGCTCGACTCGACCTGGCAGCAGCGGGTGGACGCTCTCGGCCGGGCCCACTACCGCCGCTACGACGAGAGCACCGCGACCAAGCTCGAGGAGCAGGCGCGGTGGCTGCTGGAGACCTGTCGCGGCGACCTGCGCCGGCTCCGCCCGACCTCGCCCGACGGCGCCGACGCGCTGATCGACGCACTGACCGACTCGCCCCGCATCGGCCCGGTGGGCGCCCGGATCTTCTGCCGTGAGGTGCAGGACGTGTGGCCCGAGCTGTCACCCTTCCTCGACGGCCCGCTCCTCGACCAGGCTCGCGACCTCGGCCTGCCCGGGGACCCGGACGAGCTCGCGTCGCTGGTCCCCGGCGGCCGCTGTGCCCCGCTCGCGGCGGCCCTCACCCGAGCACGTCACGGGCTTCCCGATCTCGAGGAGAACTGAGGCAGTCCCGCTGCCCGCGGTGATCCCGCCTAGGATCACCGCATGGTCAACGGGGAGTCGAAGAACGCGCCGAGCATGGCAGATGTCGCGGCCCTGGCAGGGGTCTCGCACCAGACCGTGTCCCGCGTCGTCAACGGCTCCGACGCCGTACGCGGCGACACCCGCGACCGGGTGCTGGCGGCGATCGAGGAGCTGGGCTACCGGCGCAACAAGTCGGCGCGGGCTCTGGTGACGCGGAAGTCGGGACGGCTGGGCCTGCTCTACACCCAGCCGCACCTCTACGGACCGGGCACGCTGGCCGCCTCGGTGCACCAGGCCGGCCAGCGGGCCGGCTACGACATCATCCTGAGCCCGGTGCCGCACCTGGAGGCGACCTCGGCGGAGCGCGCGATCGAGGCGCTCCTCGACGACGCGGTCGAGGCCGTGCTCCTCGGCGTCTCGCACCAGTCGTTCGAGGACCTCGTCGCCCAGCTCACGGAGACGGTCGAGGTCGTGATGATCCACAGCGATCCGCCGGCGGGAGTGCGCTCGGTGGGGATCGACCAGCACGCCGGAGCCGTGCTGGCCACGCAGTATCTGCTGGACATCGGCCACCGCAACATCGCCCACGTGGCCGGTCCGGTCGGCTGGATCGACGCCCGCCAACGCCGGGAGGGGTGGCTGGCCGCGCTCCGGGACAGCGGCGTGCAACCGGGGCCCGAGATCTTCGGTGACTGGTCGAGCAAGAGCGGTTACGAGGCCGGGGCCGAGATCGCCCGGGACCCCTCGGTGACCGCGGTCTTCGCGGCCAACGACTCGATGGCGCTCGGGGTGATCCGGGCCCTGCACGAGGCCGGCCGCCGGGTCCCGCAGGACGTGAGCGTCGTCGGCTTCGACGACGTCCCGGACGCCGCGTACCTCTGGCCGCCGCTGACCACGGTCCGGCAGGACTTCGCCTCACTGGGCGAGCTCGCGGTCGAGGTGGCCATCAAGGCCATCGCCGAGGGGAGCGTCGAGGTGCCGCCGCTGCTGGAGCCCGAGCTGGTCGTGCGTTCCTCGGCCGCGCCGCACCCGCGCGACTAGCGCTTCCGCAAAGAGCTCTGCCAGGAACACGCCGGTAACCCGCTCGTCATATGTTAGCGTTCACATCGCCTCGAAACCCCACCCCGAGCCGTCGGGCAGAAACGGAGCCGTGATGACGCAGCGAACAGGCCGCCTGCCTGACCTCGGAGAGACGGCGCTCGGCATCGAGCTGGGCTCCACCACCATCAAGGCGTGCCTGATCGGGCCCGACCACGCGACCCTCGCCACCGGCTCCCATCTGTGGGAGAACGAGCTCGTCGACGGCCTGTGGACCTACTCGCTCGAGGCAGTCTGGGCAGGCGTACAGGGCGCCGTCGCCGCCCTCGGCGACGAGGTCGAGCGCCGCTACGGCACCCGTCCGACCACATTCGGGTCGATCGGCGTCTCGGCGATGATGCACGGCTACCTCGCCTTCGACGATGCCGGCGCGCTGCTGGTGCCCTTCCGCACGTGGCGCAACACCAACACCGCCGTCGCCGCGGCCGAGCTGTCGGAGATCTTCGGCACCAACATCCCGCTGCGCTGGTCGGTCGCCCACCTCTACCAGGCGATCCTCGACGACGAGCCCCACCTGCCCAAGATCGCCTCGCTGACCACGCTCGCCGGCTACGTCCACCGGGCGCTGACCGGCAACCACGTGCTCGGCGTCGGTGACGCCTCCGGCGTCTTCCCCATCGACCCGGCCACCGGGACCTACGACCAGCGGATGCTCGAGCAGCTCGGTCACCTGGCTGCCGCCAAGCGCCCCGGTCTGCGGGTCGAGGGGCTGCTCCCGCAGGTCCTGCCGGCAGGCGCCGACGCCGGCCGGCTCACCCCCGACGGCGCCGCACTGCTCGACCCCATCGGCACGCTCCAGCCGGGCATCCCGCTGTGTCCGCCCGAGGGCGACGCCGGCACCGGGATGGTCGCCACCAACTCCGTCGCCAAGCGCACCGGAAATGTCAGCGCCGGCACCTCGATCTTCGCGATGGTCGTCCTCGAGGCGCCGCTGGCCACCGTCCACCACGCCATCGACATCGTCACCACCCCGGCCGGCGACCCGGTCGCGATGGTGCACTGCAACAACGGCGCCAGCGAGCTCGACGCCTGGGCCGGGGTCTTCGGTGAGTTCGCCGCCGCGCTCGGTCACCCCTGCGAGCCCGACGCCGTCTTCGGCGCCCTGCTCACCGCGGCGCTGAAGGGCTCGCCCGACGGCGGCGGCCTGCTGGCCTACAACTACCTGGCAGGCGAGCCGATCACCGGCCTCGACGAGGGCCGCCCGCTGTTCGTACGCACTCCCGGCAGCCGCCTCGACCTCGCCGGGTTCGCCCGCGCCCAGGTCTACGGAGTCTTCGGCACCCTCGCCCTCGGCATGCGCGTCCTCGCCGACGAGGGCGTCGAGATCGACGCGATGTTCGCCCACGGCGGCCTGTTCCGCACTGCCGGCGTCGCGCAGCGGCTGCTCGCCGCGGCCATCGGCGCCCCGGTCGCGGTCGGCCGCACCGCCGGCGAGGGCGGTGCCTGGGGGATCGCGGTCCTGGCTGCGTACGCCCGGGCCGCCGCGGCCGAGGGCGACCTGAGCCTGAGCGCCTATCTCGCCGAGCGCGTCTTCGGCGACATCGACCTCGAGGTCGTCGAGCCGGACGCCGCCGACCTCGCCGGGTTCCGGACCTACCTCGAACGCTACGAGGCCGGCCTGGACATCGAGCGCGCCGCCGTGGCCTCGCTCGCCCCCACCGCAGAAATCCCAGACAGCGCACGAGACGCTGAAGAAGGAGACCAGTGATGACGGGCGTCCCCGCCGCTCTTCGCACCGCCGTCGACGCCGCCAAGGAGCGCGTCGCCGCGCTGCACGCCGAGCTGCCCCGCTGGGAGCTGGTCGTGTGGACCGCAGGCAACGTCTCCGAGCGCGTTCCGAACCCGGACGGTGAGGACCTGCTGGTCATCAAGCCCTCCGGGGTCGCCTACGAGGACATCACCGCCGAGGCGATGGTCGTGTGCGACCTGGCCGGCAACCTCGTCGAGGGCGAGCGGTCGCCGTCCTCGGACACGGCCGCTCATGCGTACGTCTATGCCAACATGCCCGAGGTCGGGGGAGTGGTCCACACCCACTCCACCTACGCCACCGCCTGGGCGGCCCGCGGGGAGGAGATCCCCTGCGTGCTCACGATGATGGCGGACGAGTTCGGCGGACCGGTCCCGGTCGGCCCGTTCGCGATCATCGGCGACGACTCGATCGGGCGCGGCATCGTGGAGACGCTGCGGGAGTCGCGCAGCCCCGCGGTGCTGATGCGGAACCACGGTCCCTTCACCATCGGCAAGGACGGCCGCTCCGCGGTCAAGGCCGCGGTGATGTGCGAGGAGGTCGCCCGCACGGTGCACATCGCGCGCCAGCTCGGGCAGCCGCTGCCGATCGACCAGGGCCACATCGACTCGCTCTACGACCGCTACCAGAACGTCTACGGCCAGCACTGAGCTGCCCGCCCCGACCCACATCTCAGCACTGGAAGGACCCCCACATGAGCAAGCCCACAGCGTCGAAACCCTATGGCGACCGCGAGGTCTGGTTCTTCACCGGCAGCCAGGACCTCTACGGCGAGGAGACGCTTCGTCAGGTGGCCGAGCAGTCCCAGGAGGTCGCCCGCGCCCTCGACGGTTCCTCGGACGTACCGGCGAAGGTCGTGTGGAAGCCCGTCCTGAAGGACTCCGCTGCGATTCGCCGCGCGATGCTCGAGGCCAACTCCGACGACAACGTCCTCGGCGTCATCACCTGGATGCACACCTTCAGCCCGGCCAAGATGTGGATCTCCGGTCTGGACGCCCTCCAGAAGCCGCTCCTGCACCTGCACACCCAGGCCAACGTCGAGCTCCCCTGGTCGGAGATCGACATGGACTTCATGAACCTCAACCAGGCCGCCCACGGCGACCGTGAGTACGCCTACATCGCCACCCGCCTCGGCGTCGCCCGCACCACCGTCGTCGGCCACGTCTCCAATCCGGCAGTCACCCGCCGTGTCGGCACCTGGGTCCGCGGCGCCGCCGGCTGGGCCGCCACCCACGGGCTCAACCTGGTCCGCTTCGGCGACAACATGCGCAACGTCGCGGTCACCGAGGGCGACAAGACCGAGGCCGAGCTGCGCTTCGGCGTCTCGGTCAACACCTGGGGCGTCAACGACCTGGTCGCCGCCGTCGAGGCGGTGTCGGAGGAGGCCGTGGACGCGCTCGTCGCCGAGTACGAGGACCTCTACGACGTGGTCCCCGAGCTCCGCAAGGGCGGCGAGCGCCACGACTCGCTGCGCTACGCCGCTCGTCAGGAGATCGCCATGGAGGCGTTCCTGGTGGAGCGCGACGCGAAGGCGTTCACCACCAACTTCGAGGACCTCGGCGGCCTGCGCCAGCTCCCCGGCATCGCCGTGCAGCGGCTGATGAGCAAGGGCTACGGCTTCGGCGCCGAGGGCGACTGGAAGACCGCGGTCCTGGTGCGCGCCGCGAAGGTGATGGGGGAGGGGCTGCCCGGTGGCGCCTCTCTGATGGAGGACTACACCTACGACCTCACCCCCGGCGCAGAGGTGATCCTCGGCGCCCACATGCTCGAGGTCTGCCCCTCGCTGACCACCTCCACCCCGCGCGTCGAGATCCACCCGCTGGGGATCGGCGACCGCGAGGACCCGGTCCGGATGGTGTTCGACGCCGACGCCGGCGAGGGTGCTGTCGTCGTCTCGCTGGCCGACATGCGCGACCGCTTCCGGCTCACCGCCAACGTGGTCGACGTCGTCCCGCCGACGCAGGCGCTGCCCAACCTGCCGGTCGCGCGTGCCGTCTGGGCGCCGCGTCCCGACTTCGCGACCTCGGCCGAGGCCTGGCTGACCGCCGGCGGCGCGCACCACACGGTGATGTCGACCGCCGCCGGGATCGAGGCCTTCGAGGTCTTCGCCAACATCGCCCGCACCGAGCTGCTGGTCATCGACGAGTCCACCACCCGCCGCGGCTTCGCCGACCAGGTGCGCTGGAACCAGGTGTTCTACCGGGTCGCCCAGGGGCTGTGATCGTNCGGCCGCGCGTCCGCCACGGCAGGACTCGTCGACAGGTGTCGAGGGGCGACGTACGCTCGCCCGCGGATTCGGCTGGGGTGTCATCGTGTTCGTGCTCGGCATCTACGGCGGCTACTTCGGCGCCGGCGTCGGGATCATCGCGCTGGCAGTCCTGGTGCTCGAGCGCACCGAGGCCCTGGCAATCACCAACGCCGTCAAGAACGTCGCCACCGGCGTGGCCAACGGCACCGCCGCGATCGCGTACGTCTTCTTCGCCCCGGTGGACTGGCCGGCCGCGATCGCGCTCGGCGCGGGTGCCGTGATCGGCGGCTTCCT